>CAWDNK010000001.1:0-652152 GCA_963803645.1 uncultured Acidobacteriaceae bacterium
CTTTGCGCCGCATTACGTACGGTGTCCCCTTCATGGGCGCATACTCCCATTCGCCCTCCACGCCGCCTGATTCTTGCCCCTCAGGCCTGTGGATCTGCTCCGCGCGGGATCAGTTGGACGATGAACGGGAAGTTGGTCTGATTTATCACGATCAACCCGCGCGAGCGGTCAAAAGTGAGTCCTCCCCAAGATGCGCTGCTGGCAGCGCCGGGATACTCGAGCGTGCCTTGCAGACTAGGCGGCGTGAAAATGCCGCTGCGGCGGGAGGCCTGCGATCGTGTCGCGGCACTTCCCGCGATCCCAAGGCGTCAAGCCCCAAGCATCCTTCGGTTCCAGACGGTCCGGCACCAACCGCGGAGTGGCCACCGGGAAAGGCTGCGTCGGTGAAAGCCATTCTCCGGCTACAGCATCCTGTGGCACCGGCCTCTCTTCCACTGGCAACACGGGTTTTCCTGTGTCGCGATCGAGGATGAACAGGTGGCCCATCTTGGTCGGCTGAGCGAGAGCCGCAATGCGCTTACCATCGCGCTCCACCTCGACTAGCGACGGGCCAAAGATGAAAGGTCGTAGTCCCACAAATTGTGATGCACAGCCTGGAAGGCCCAAACCATTTTGCCGGTGGATGCACGCAGCACGACCACGGAGTCCCCGTTCCGGTTCGCGCCCTTCCGTTCGCCGCCAAAGTAGTCGGGACTTGGACTGGTTGTAGGTAGAAAAATCAAATCATGCGCAGGATCTGCCGAGTATTCGGGCCCCACACGTTAGCTGCGCCGGTGCGATTGGCGCCATTCTGCCAAGTGGCTCGGGCAGGATCGCCAGGGTCTCGCGGCACTGGGTCCCATGCCCAAACTAACGTGCCCGTGCGCGCGTTGTATCCACGCACCACCCCGGAGGGCATCTCGACGCGATCACTGTCGTTGATGCCTGAGCCCACGACCACGACGTCGCCCACCACCGCCGGCGGTGAAGTAAAGTAGTACTCGCCTGGGATGATGTGGTCGATTCCCGAATCCAGATTGATGCCTGCCTTCAGCGAAACCTCGCCGGCCTGTCCCGAACCCGGCGCAGGCTTTCCCCGTTTCTCCATCCACTGCTATCAAGCGGCCGTCGAGCGTGGCTTCATAAATCGTCTTCCGGCAAGCTTGTCCCGGCGACAATTTGGGATCGACCCGGCTCGCCAGTCCTCTGCACGTGAGGCCATTACCGTAATAACCAATGCGGTCAAGCTTTGGATCAACTCTCGATCTTCCCCTTCCCCGTCTCCGGATCCAGCGCGATAATGCGATTGAACGCGGTCGCAATGTAGAGCGTGTCATCAGTCATCAGGGGTGTTGCCTCAAATGTGCTTTTGGCCCAAACCTTTTCCCCGTTCCACGCGCCTGTAGCGTCTGACATGTCCCCGGTGCGATACGTCCACGCCACTTTGAGATCCCCCACGTTGTCTTTGGTGATCTCGCTGAGCGGGGAGTAACGCGAGCTCCCCGGATCGTTGCCATACGTCGGCCATTCCTCAACTGGAGCCAGGGGATCCCGCACCACAGCCTGCTGGCGCGCAAAAAACCAAGCCCAAAGCTAGAACTACACTGCAACGCCAACTTCGCCTCATCACGCACTCCAGCCAGCGGAAGACTTTGCGTGGATACCTTGAGTGACCAATGGAAGCTGGTTGAAGGTTATAATTACGACTAACAGAACGAGCAAGATCCAAGTCCGTTTCATTTGTCCCTTTCCTCATGGGGTTCTCTGGATTACACAGTCCTAACAGACCCGTTCAAAAATGTTGCACGGCGCGGTATTTTTCCGCTATTGTGCCTCTGCGCCACGTGCGGATGCTCTTTACGATATTGACGCCTTTAACTCCATCACCGGCGTGAAAACCAACGTTGGCAATGAAGAACGCACCCTGGGTCGGATCTGCGGCTACTCGCGGGGTTCCGAGGGGTATGAACGTTCCGATCGCAGGCAGTCCATTCTCGAAATCGGCGGCGCAGTTCGAGTTGTCGCGCTGAACATAATGGGATGGCCTGGGGAACCAGCCATAAGTAAACTCAGGATTCAGAACACGCGCACCCATTGCAGCTCCCCACCACCAGGTCGACGCCATTGCCGCCACGGCCCTAGGATCAAACCCACCGAATTCATTCGCTTGGCCAACAAGAGGAGCGTTGACCAGGGACTCTAAGTCAAACTGATTGCCGTCGGGTTGCAGACAGAGCCGCCAGCCTTCCGCACGCTCCAAACGCGAATGCGGTCGGCATTCCGATCAAAATCAAGAGTCTGAACCCAACTGCGATGGACCTCATCGGTTCTCCTACGGAAATCTTCTTGCAGCCTCACTCAATGTCAAGCCATCTATTTTTCGAAATCACCTCTGTTTCAAATCCATTTCATCTGCTAAATGGATGAAAAGCAGATACTTAGTAACTTCCTTATGCTAAGTGGAAGGAGCCCAGCGTTGTCGGATTGAGCCAGCAATTCGGCAACCGAAAAGGCTGAATAGGAGCCATAACGCTCCTCTCATTCGGCATTTTCAGCATAGGCAGACATACTGGACCCAGTAAAGATCCAGATTGAAACTGATCAATGGATCCAGAACTCCAAGCGGAGAGCAAGGCTTAGCCGAGAGTGCAGCCAGAAGTCACAAATAGCTGAAGCAGCGCGGTGCTGGCACGTGCGAGGCTAATCGCGGGCGGTGGCGTAAAGGATCGGGTCGCACGTTGGCAAACCCAGCTACGCTCCTCCCGGTGATTTACGCCCAGGGCAGTACCTCCGTTTGGGCCAGCATCAACTCTTGCGGCTGGTGCCGTTGAGTTTGGCAATATGACCAGCCAAGAAAGCACACTGCTAGCGAATCAGGAAGGGTACAAAAGCTGCCATCAAGTCGCGAAGACTCAGCCCGAGGACCCTAGCTCGCGAGTCGATAGTGCAATTCGTATTTCTTAGCTTCCCGGCTATTGGCTGTGCAGAACGTACCCGGATTCGAGGGGAAGCTTGTCGTCAATCCTCAATACCTCGACGTTGCTGTTGATGGAGTAAACATTCACCAGGCCGATCGCAGATGTATTTGATTGCACAATCTTTAGGACCTCATCATCGCTCGAAACCACCCAAAACGTCATCTTGGTCTTGTTTGTCGCATCGATCAAGTTCTTGAACTCGTCGCGCGTCAGCGACAGTAGTTTCTGAGCAACAATGCGCATCTCTAGGGAAGATGGGTCGGTGAGTACAACGATCAGCTCATGCCCACCGGGCCATTTGTGCGTGGTTTTGATTATTCTCGCCAGATCGGCGGCTGGCATCACTCTGACCTGACTGTTCTTGCTAGTCACCAGAACGATATCATGTGCAGCCGCGATCTCGGTGCACACCAAAATATATACGAACGCCAGCACTGTCTTTGTTAGGATCCGAAGCGCTCCGTTTTTGAATCCCCTCCCCCTCCGACATGGCTCCGGCCATCTGCAGAACCGCTTCCGCTTGATCCAGGTGTCGGAAGGCGGCAGCGGGGGATTCTTCCAGCAGCGCCAGATCCTGATGGATGAGACTTTGGTAGTCGTTCAGTTGCAGCTTCGTCGCCTCCTTCAGCACCACCGCCAGCTGCACGCGGGCTTGCTTCACATTGCCTTCACGGGCGTACGTGATGGCTGATAGAATCTGACACTTGAGCCTGTTCTTCGGTGCATACGCCATCATCGGAAGCGCTTTGGCGTACTCCTCGCGGGCCCGATCCTGCTGACCTAGCAGCGCGTGGGCGCCGCCGAGGCCCCACTGCGAAAAATAGAACTTAGGATCCAGTTTCAGAGCTTCCCGATACTCCGCTAGGGATTCTTCCAGCCGCCCTCCCTCCTGCAGGATCTCGGCCAGGGAATCGCGGGGATTGTGATCGTTGGGTTCCTCCTCGGCGTAGCGTTTCATGTAAGGGATTGCCTCGGCGTACCGATGCATGGCGGCGAGGTTATAGCCGTTGATGTTCAAAGCTACCGCGAACTTGGGGTCAACCTCCAGAGCGCGCGTGAGGAACTTGGCAGCTGCTTCGTGTTCACCCTGGTAAGACAACCAGACCCCGGCTTCGAGGTTCAGTTGGGCATCGCGAGAATACATCGCCAGCAAATCATTCATCGCTGCGATGGCATCGACAAGATTTCCCTTGTATGTCGATATCCACCACTTCATCAGAAGCTTTTCCCCGGGTGTCACGTGCTGGGAGGTCTGTTGTGCCGCCTCCGCCGCCTGCCTAGCTTCCACGGGATCCGGTGACGTCCACATGATGCGAGCCCACGCCTGCGCGAATTTCGGGTCCTTCTTGGTGGCTTTCCGAAACTCGGCCAAAGCCTGCTCATAGTGAGCGTCGTAGAGGAAGCGAAGCCCTTCCTCGAACAATTTGGCGGCTTCCGGCGAACTCGTAGAAATAGGAAGCCGATCGGAATCGCCCGCGTGGCTCGATGCTGAAAGCGAAGTTTGCCCGAGCGCAGGCATTGGCCCTGAAGGGGGCAGCACACCGAAAAATACCGTTCCCAGCAAAAGCGCGCACTCCCAGAAATGGCGACAGCGCAAGCCGAGAAGAATCCCCATGTTCGGATCGTAGGAGGCGAGCATTCCACTCCCAAGTTACGGAGGTATAGCGTTGGCCAGCTTGATCACGACCCGCAGGAATATACCCGGGAAGCACTTTTCTCGATTTCTACTTCACAACTTGGCGGTGTCCGGCTTGTCCCGCTGCGCGAACGGAAGTTTGTTCACTGTCCATATCCGAGTTGATTTGAAATGATCCGGGTCCGGCGGATCATCTGATCGTCGCATTCATGCGTGTGGCCATACACCCAGAGGGCCGGCTGGTAGGTCTCAACGATCTCCACCATGTCCAAGGAATTGAACGCCGGCGTGAGAGGGCCGCCCTTGTATTTGGAGTTGGGATTGATGACCGGCGCATTATGGCTGATAACCACGCGCGGACCACTTAGCTTCTTGGTAAACCAGTCCAGTAATTTCGATGCGAACGTTTTATGTAGCGCAATCGAATCTGCTGGCGTGAAAACCGTTTGGTCGGGGTTATAGATGAGGCGGTAATCATTCATTTGAGAGCGGGCGGTCTCCATGGCGCGCAAATCGCCGCCGTTGAAATCCGTCCACATCGTGCCGCCGAAGAAATTGACTCCGCCGATGCTGACCTCTTCATCGAGCAGCAGTTTCACATGCGGATGTCTGTCTTCGAGCCACGCCTTGAATCTATTCTCCTCTTCGTTCATTGGCCGCCTCGTGTAATATTCGTGGTTTCCCGTCACATAGAGGACTGGTTTCTTCCACTTCCGCAGAATCTGGTCGAGCGGCTCATAATCCCTGAGCGTGACGATATCGCCTCCCAGGATCATGACATCTCCGTTCACTGCCGGGGGCAACATCCAGCCTGAGCCAAATTCAAGATGCAGGTCGCTATAAGTAATGATTCTCATGCTCGTAAGAGAAAGCTTGTTTGAACTCGTCTTTCTCAAGTCCCAGATTTCCTGCGACAGCGATTCAACTTGGGGTGGAGCCCGGTTCGTGGAACT
The DNA here is from genome assembly GCA_963803645.1 of uncultured Acidobacteriaceae bacterium. Lineage (GTDB taxonomy): Bacteria > Acidobacteriota > Terriglobia > Terriglobales > Acidobacteriaceae > Acidiflorens. The sequence continues at coordinate 5,547 of CAWDNK010000001.1, forward strand.
GGAAAGCTGACATCCCCCGGATAGCTGAATAATAAGCCGAGGCGCAAAGGCCAGTGTCAAGGCTCTTCGACCGCAAACGCGGCGCGCGAAGCGCGGCCTTGACACTGGCCGGGCCTCGGCTATGCTCTGGCTATCCGGGGCATGTCATTCGGGAATGCAGCATCACAGACCTAAACCGAAAACCTGACTGATCTGATTCGTGTGCGTGGTTTGTAGTTCTATTTATGCATCGCTGGCTCCGGCTGAATCGCGTGCGAATGGGACACATCGGGGCTGGGTTCCTGCCCCAGCGTCGCTGCATTATTCGTATAAATCTGCGCGTCATAGCGTCCACGCGAGACGGAGACATAAGTCAGCCTTTGCGGGTGACGGACAGCTACTCATCGGCCACCGCTGCTCAGCGCCGTGCTTCGTGGTCTTTGAGGCGGTCCCGCGCCACACGCGCCTTCTGCTTCTTGACCTCGTCCACGATCCCGTCGAACCCCTCTTGCGTCATCGCCTCGCCCTTCGCCAGCGGACCCAGCAGGTTCACCAACAACAGCCGGCACGCCGTGATTTCCACCATCTCCGCACTGGGTCGAAGCCCCGTCTTGTCCTGTTCGATCTCGCGCAGGATCAGCCCGCGGATCAGCTCCGCCTGCGTCTCGTTCAGCTTCGCCGCCAGCCCCTCCAGCTCGTGCAGTTCCGCCTCGTTCAGCTTTGTCCCCACGTGATGCACCCGGAACCGCGCCCGCTTTGCCGCTTCCGCCGCAAGGTTCTTCTCATCGAGCAGCGCCATCGCTCCAACCTCCCAGCACCCGCGTTTACGCAAGGAGTCACGGGTTTCCTTACGGAACCCCCACCCACGCTATCTATTGGATGCCAGGATGGTTCCTCCAGAAAGATGTCAAGTTTCCCTACAGTTCCCTCGAAGGGGTGGAGTGTCAAAATTCTTCCGGTGCGAAGCACCGCGCCTTTCACAGCTCGCCATACTCCCTCGCCAACGCATTCCACAGACGGACCACTTCCGGCGCCTGCCAGCCGCGGCGGAACAGACTCTTAATAGCCTGCCAATCGTCATGATGAAATGTGAGGGCGATCCCGTGGTCCCGAGAGCGAAATACGACGCCGACCTTTTCTTCTTCGTCGAACCACGTAGACGCGAGGAAATAGCGACCTTCCCAGAAGATCAGTGTGTCGCGCAGCGACAACCCTTCTAGTATCGTCCGAAGTTCCGCAATTCTCGGGTAATCGAAGAGCGGATATTGCAGAGCAAATCTTCCGGGAAAATACAACCAGGTAGAAAATTCCGTCTCCGGCCCCCGGTGAAATTCGAGACGGTATTCGCCTTCCTGAAACGAAGGCAATGGCCCAGGATTTCTCAACCTAGAATCGGCACCCCAAAATGCACCATCGCGTAAGGGTTCTTCATGGCGGAGGTAATGGCCACGGGCGCACACGCGCCAGAGAATCGGCCAGTACGGTCGCAGCGCTTCGTTCAGCTTCTCGATGTTTAGAAACTTTTCGTTGTCAAGAACCATGTAGAGAAGTCGAGCGGTATGAATTGGTCGGTCAGTCTCGCTGTCAGCGTTCTTTAGCGTGTGGATGGTTCGGTTCACGGCCCGCTGCACATCATCGTTTACGATCTCCTCTGACTGCTTCGCCTCAGTTTGCTTTTGTGACGGCAGAGTGGTGAGGAGATAAGGGGCCATCGGGCCCCTCTTTCTCTGTTTAGATACAAGTCCATAAACGGCAAGGAAAGCTTTGAGAATTCCGGCGAGAGATTCAAACGAAATGTCCGTCTGGCCGGTATTTGCAAATAACTCCGCACCCTGCTGACAGTAGTAAGCAACCAGGGTCCATTCGGCTTGCGAAAGTGGCAGCTTTGCGTCTACCTTCCCGCGAATCTTCACCAGGGAATCGGTTGGCTCTGAGAGTAGATTTACGAACTCTAATCGCTCCTCTTTAGAGGACTCAAGGAGCTGCTTTGCCGCCTCCGATGTTGAGACGGGTTCGCCACTCTTGGAGGCCATGATTTCCTTCAAAGTGTCGAGTCTTTGACGCAGCTCGTCGGAAATCCGAATGGAGATCACCGGCTGCTGCAGGATTGGGGTCTTGTCTGCCAAAGGGTCAGCCTCACTAAAATATCGTAACGTTACGTATTGACTGTATTGGTACACGTGCGTTAGTGTCAAGTGCAACGTTTGCTCCCCGGTCGGACGACCTACGTCGCAGGGATTGCTGCACGCTCAGCCAAATGAACCCGTCCGAAGTTCCGGGATGGAGTAGAAAATGAATCCAGCCGAAGACAACGAACCCTTCGTAACGCCCGAAGAAGCAGCAAACTTTTTGAAGATCAGCCCGGTGACCGTGAAGAAGATGGCTCGGGAGGGCTGGCTTCCCGCACATCCCATAGGCAGCGGAGTCCGCAAGCGCTGGCGTTTCCGAATTTCAGAGCTAGTTTCGCACATGCGTTGTCGTGTAGAGTCAGAACCGTCATCCGTGCGCGCTTTAAGGAGGAAAGCTTCTTGAAACGCACACAGCAAGACGTGGGCACGATTGTCCGCAAGAAGAGAACGCGAGGCCCGGATGTCTGGGTTTGGCGCTTTTACGAAACGGACGAGATGGGCATTACGCGAAAGCGCAGCGTAATGTTAGCGGGAGATGCGGAAGGATGGCCAACGGAAGATCATGCCTGGCTGGGGTCGAGAGAGTTTCGATACCAGCGGATGGAGAAGTCTTCCAGTCAATCGTTCGGAGCATTGGTAAGGCGATACATGCACGAAGCAATGCCAGAACGGTATTCAACCAAGAAGTCCTACGTATCCATTTTGAAAGTGCACATTTTGCCACAATGGGGCGAGGCTCCTGTGGCCGAAGTGAAAAAGCCCCTCAAGGTGGAACAGTGGTTGAAGGAGCTGAAGCATTCTCCCAAAACGAAGTCCAACATAAAGGGTCTCCTGCATCGCATTTTTGAGTACGCGATGAAATGGGAAATTTTGGAGACTCAGAGAAACCCGATGCAGTTAGTCGAAATCAAGGGCGTGACGAAACGTGTTCGCAAGAAAGTTGTGCTTACGGTCGAGCAATATCAGGCTCTTCTCGCGGAGCTTCCGTACCACATTCAAGTGATGGTCATGATTGCAATGTGCCTGGGTTTGCGTATCAGTGAGATCAGGGCATTGCAGTGGCAGGACTTTGATTTGAAGGGGCAGATACTGACGTTGACCCGATCTATTGTGGGCCGCTACGTCTGGAACGGCGGAAAAACCGGAGCTTCAGAGGACGAAGTGTTTCTGGATTCCAAGCTAGTGTCCGTTCTGGAGGATTGGCGAAAGCAATGTGTCGAAACGCCGGAGGCTTGGCTATTCGCGAATGCGGATACGAAACGCCCGGTCCACGGCGATGCCATTCAGAAAGACTACTTGCGACCGGCGGGTGAAAAGATCGGGTTGCAAGGAGTGGGGTGGCATAGCTTTCGTCACACCTATCGAACGCTGATTGATGATATCGGCACGCCGCTCGGGGTGCAGCAGCGCCTCATGCGGCACGCAGACATCAAGACAACCATGAATACCTACGGCTCAGCATTTGAGAAGACCAAGCGCCGAGCCAATAGCCGGGTAGCAGATCTGGTCTTGCCACCCGCGATCAAAGAGCACCTGAAGGATAGGGCGAAGGAAGTTTCCCTGAAGAATTTGAGGCCCCAAACAGCCGCGATCCAGTGAGTTGGAATTGGGGACTACGCCTGTAGTCCCTCAAATCCGTAAATGGTTGCGGGGGGTGGATTTGAACCACCGACCTTTGGGTTATGAGCCCAACGAGCTACCAGACTGCTCCACCCCGCATAAAAATCATAACAGTCGTGTGCTGAAGGGTCAAACCTCGGTTGCGTCTCGACAGCGCATGACGTGTTCGTATTTCGTTTTGATTTCCGCGAGTTTCCGCACATGCGCTGCGCCGTCGCGAATGGTCGCCAGTCCTGTGTGAATCGCCGTTCGCTCGACATTAATCGCCGCGATCAGCCTCTGATGACCTCAATCTGCTCCGGCGTCAGACTGTATAATCAGAATCTCGCATGAGCTACCAGGTCCTGGCGCGCAAGTACCGTCCTCAGAAATTCTCCGACGTCATCGGCCAGGAGCACGTCACGCGCACGCTGCAAAACGCGATCGGGCAGGAGCGCATCGCCCACGGTTACATCTTCAGCGGACATCGTGGCATCGGCAAAACGACGGTTGCGCGCATTCTGGCGATGGCGCTGAATTGCCGCTCTTCGGCAGGACCTGTTCCCGAGCCCTGCGGCATCTGCGAATCGTGTACCGAAATTCGCGCTGGCAACTCTGTCGATGTAATCGAAATCGACGCTGCCACCAATCGCGGCATTGATGAGATACGCGAACTGCGCGACGCCGCCCGCTATCGTCCGGCGCGGGATCGCTTTAAGATCTACATCCTGGATGAAGCACATCAGATCACCGATGCCGCCTTTAACGCGCTGCTCAAAACGCTGGAGGAGCCTCCCAGCCACATCATCTTTATGATGGCGACCACGCAGCCGGAGGATATTCCGCAAACCATCCGGTCGCGCTGCCAGCATTTCAATTTTCGGGCGGTTAAGTTCGAAGACATCCTCCAGCAACTTCGCGATATCGCGGCGCACGAGAAAATCGCGGCCGATGACGACGCACTCGCGCTGCTGGCCGAGGCCGGCGACGGATCGATGCGCGACGCGCTCTCGATTCTCGATCAGGCGATTGCGTCCACCGCCGAACACCTAACGCTCGATGCGGTGCGGGGCTTGATCGGCTCGGCGCCAGCGAGTGCGCTCGAAACGGTGATGCAGGCCGTGGCGGAGAGCGCGAGCGACAAAATTCTTCTCTTAGTCGACGAATTGCTGAATGAAGGGCATAGCCCCACGCATTTCGCTCGCCAGCTCGTGCGCTTCCTGCGCAATGTGACGGTTGCGAAAATCACAGGCCAGGATTCCGCGCTGCTACAGGTTTCTTCCGATGAACGAGCGCGGGTGGCGCGCATCGCCGAACTGTTCGGCGAAGAGGAGTTGGCGCGTCATCTTCAGATCATGCTGCGCACCCACGGAGAACTCAGCTATCGGCAAGAACAGCGGTTTCACCTGGAACTCGGCTTGCTAAAGATGGCGCACGCCCAGCACTTGTTGCCGATTGAGCAACTGCTCAGCGACGCTGCTTTGCCCTCGAACTCCGGCCAGCAACGCGCCGGCGGACGCCCCGTTCTCGCCACGCCTTCGGCGAACAACCCCGAGATGCGCCGCACCGAACCGCCCGCTCGCTCAAGCTCCATTTCTCCATTCGCTGCCGATACCGCTCGCAAGAGCGTCCCAAAAGCGGGGTCGTCGATCGAACCGACAATGACGGCGTCACGCTCGATGACCGCCGCGACGACCAACGTTGTCGTCATGGGCTCGGCCGCTCCAGCCATCGTCGAAATGCATGCGGAGCCATCCGTAGAAACGGGCCATGCGGTAGAGGCACGGCTTGCCCCGTCTGCCGACTCCCTGCGCGATGCCGTCCTCAATGCATTCAGCAATCAGCCGATGCTCACTTCCCTGCTCGAAACCGCGAAATGGACGCTGGAGGGAAATTCGCTGATCGCGAGAGTTGCCGCTTCGAACACGATGATCGAAATGTCGTTCACATCTGAAGCGCGCCGAATTGCGACCGGAGCCGCCAGTGGCGCCGCCGGACGCGCTCTCAAAGTGCAGGTAGTTCGCGGCGGCGCGGCACAGACACCAACGCAGCGAGGAGTGAGCGGAGGTTCCGGCAACGGCGGCGCCGCAAACGGCGTCAGCAACGGGAGCGCTCGCAGCCGCGCCGAACACGATCCGGTAGTACGCCGCATGCACGAAAAGTTCGGGGCCGAAATCCGCACGGTAATCGATTACCGCGAGAAAGGAAGAAACTGAGTAGTGATTTAGGGTAATTGAGTAATTGTTAAAACCTACAAGGATTGCCGTTTCCGCCAGGCTGTTAGCAGTTTGGGGTTTTAAAAATTACTAAATTACCAATTACGAAATTCCTTTATGTCCGGATTCAATTTGCAAGAAATGATGCAGCAGGCCAAGCAGCAGGCCGAGATTCTGCAGAAGAAGATGGAGCAGACGGTCGTCGAGACTTCTTCCGGCGGGGGCTCGGTCACCGTCAAGATGGACGGCCGCAAACAAGTGCTTTCCATCAAAATCGATCCCGAAGCCGTCAAAGCTGGCGACGTTGAGATGCTGCAAGATCTGGTCATCGCCGCCATCAACGAAGCCGGCCGCAAGGTCGATGAGACCATGAAGTCGAGCCTAGGTGGAATGCTCGGAGGACTCGGAGGAATTTTGTAGTCTTATAATTCTGTAATTTGAAAATCGGCAGCCTCGGCCGTGACCGGTGCCTTGGTTTTGAAATTACAAAATTACCCGATTACACAATTACCAATCCCCATGTCCAAGTTTGCCGAGCCGATGACCCGGCTCATCGATCAACTCAAAAAGCTGCCGGGGGTCGGCAGCAAGAGCGCCCAGCGCCTGGCGTTTCATATTTTGCGCTCGAGCGAAGACGATGCCGAGGCGCTCGCTTCCGCCATCCGCGATGTCAAGGCCAACCTGCGTCTGTGCTCGATCTGCAACAACATCACTGACGTCGATCCCTGCGTTTACTGCAGCAGTGCCACGCGCAATCAAAAGCTGATCTGCGTAGTAGAAGAGGCAACCAACATCGCGGCCGTCGAAAAGACCAGACATTTTAATGGCGTCTATCATGTGCTGCACGGTTCGCTGTCGCCTTTGCACGGCATCGGTCCCGAGCAGTTGCGCATCGCTAACCTTCTCAGCCGCGTCGCCAAAAATGAAACCGAAGAGGTCATCCTGGCCACCAATCCAACCGTCGAAGGCGAGGCCACTGCCACTTACCTCGCGCAGCAGCTCAAGCGCCAGGGCCTGCGCGTAACGCGCATCGCGATGGGCATTCCGGTCGGCAGCGACATCGAGTACACCGACGAAGTCACCATGCTCAAGGCGATGGAAGGCCGGCGCGATCTATAAAGTGCTGTTTTTCGTCACGAAATGCCACCCAAAACCTTGTGTGTTTCATCCGACCGAAGCTGTCGGCGTACCCGCTATGCAAACACATGGCAGCTTGACCGTCTAATCACACACCCGTAACATTCTCATAAATCACCTTCGATGACTGATCAGACCACACCCCGTTGCCCCTTAAGTCGCAATCGACGGTGTACTCCATGACTTTGAAGGACGGAGAAGGCGGGAACCCGCGCCCGAAGGAACCAGTCGCCGGCGCGGAGCGACAACTGAAACGCACCGGGAAGCCCTATCAGCAACCGGCATTCCGCTTCGAGCACGTATTCGAAACGATGGCGTTGGCCTGCGGCAAAATAAGTCCAACGCAGTCACATTGCCGGTTCAACCGGAAGAGTTCTTAAGATCGCCGGCCCCGCCGACCGTCTCTCGAGCCCACGTTACCAACGTTATTCGAGGGCGGCAAACAACCGACAATCTCGCGGTTTGTCTGGAATATCATCTTCTCATCCCTGCTGGTTTATTTTTGCTGGTTCGCGAGTTTGCTCATTCGCTATATTCGCGGGCTTTTTCCTTCCGCCTGGTCAGGAGGACTGATGAATCCGTTGCGCTGCCTTTTTGTAACTACTTGCTTTATTCTCGGCATCTTCCCGTCGGCATCGGCCCAGTCTGCCCAACCGCACGTTGGCCGGGTCTCCGACTGGAGTTCGCGTCATCTGGCCGTAAGCGGAGGGCCGTCGGCCTCCAACCTCAAAGCCGCTGAGACCGAGCCTCGCATCCTTTTTTACCTGGCAGAGAGGAATCTGGTGCGCGTTCAGGATGGCGCGCTGAAGTATGTAGCCAATGCGTCGAGCCCCGCGAAAGAGCTGATCGACGGCCAAACTCTCGGTGATAACCATGTCCCGAGCTCGTGGAGCGCGAATCTGCATAGGGACTGGAGCGTCAGCCTCGGCACGGGAAATGTCTCCCAATCCAAGTACGCCGCCAAGTACAGCTTCAACATCAATGGCACCCCGAGTTGCACTGGCGACTACGCGGTCTATGCCTTAAACGTCGCGAGCACCAAAAATGGACAGGCCAACATCGTCGGAATCGACGAACTCTACAGTGGCACTGGACCAAACGGATTGTGCGGCACTGCGCCCACCGTAAACTGGGCTTATGCCGGCAGTACAGGCGCTGGATCGGTGCTTACGTCGCCTTCGATTTCGCTCGACGGCACAAAAATCGCTTACGTTGAAAGTGCAACCGGGTCTTCTATTTTTCATGTGCTGACGTGGCAGGCAGCGCAAGGCACGGTCACCAAGGCGTCGGCGCCTGTCGTGCCTCCTAACTGCACGGTGAACGCCAGCGGCAACCCAACCTCTTCCTGCCTTAAGTCGGTAACTTATTCGTCTTCTGTTACCACGACGCTAGCCGATCCCTGGGTGGACTATCAAACTGACAAGGCCTTCGTCGCCAGCGATGACGGAAAGATCTCCCGCATTAGCTGCGTCTTTTCCTGTGCGCTGAATGTCCAGCCGACGGTGGACTGGACTTTCACGTTGCCTGTTGCGGGCACGGGCGGTGCGCAGCCGGTCCCGAATGGCCCCGTTTACGACTATCCCAGCGGACGGCTTTTTGTCGGCGACCAACTGGGCGAGCTTTGGGTGATCAATGCAAGCGGCACCGTACCTACTCTCAATGCCGGCCCGGTGATGATTGGTGGCGGTGGTTGCACCACCGCTCATCCTCCCGGCCGCACTGGCACCGGCGCCGATTGCACAGCCACAGGGACGGCCTACGGGATCCCCGACTCGATTATCCTGGATGCTTCGGGCGGCAGCCAGAAGATCTATGCGGTTTCCGGCAACAATGGTGTCAGCGGCGCAAGCGCGGTGGTGGCGCAGCTCTCGATGGCCCTCACGCAGGAGGTGAGCGTTGCAATCGGCCAGGGTGGCGCGGTCAACCTTTATAGCGGCGCTTTCAATAATGGATATTGGGGCGCGACACCCAGCACCTCCGGCGACCTGTTTGTCTGTGGAACTGGCACCGCGGATACGACTCCGTATATCTATTGGCTTGGCTTCACTTCCTATCCCACTATGAACTCCACCGTCGCCGGCAGCGTGACGCGCAGCGGCCCCGCCGGCACCCCGTGCGTTCCCTTCACGGAGTTCTATAACCCCAACATCCAACTGGGCGGCGTCCCGACCGACCACGACGAACTCATGGGCGGATTGGTCGCTTCCGGCACGAACGGAAAAATGATTACCGATGACATCAGCACCCTGCCTCTCACGCAGGGCCTGAACGACGTCAACTACGCAGGCGGCGTCAGTGGGATCATCATAGACAACGTGAGCACCAGCAATCAGGCGTCGAGTATGTATTTCGCGACGTTGACCAGTAACTCCGCGATCAAGCTGACTCAACTCAATTCTAAATAGCAGACCGAGCGGTTCCGAGCACGGAAGAGCCTCTTAGCCGGGCAGAGGACTCTACGGCCGTTGCAGGCTCATGCTCGAAAGTGTGCAACTGTTTGAACAGGTTGGCGTCGGTTTACGCTACGATGGTCGCAGATTAGGCGCATTCGACATACGAAGCTATTCATTTTCTTAACTTTGCAGTGGATTATAGAAAGTCAAGCATGAAGGATTGGGCTGGCCCGTCAGTTGCACTTGGTAGGGCGTTGCATCCTCGCTCCTTGAACGTTTTGACTGGCGCGGGATGTGAGCGGACATCAACCAGGGCCGCAAAAATCTCTTTGCCGGTCGCGCCGCGCTGCGATGTAACCGCATCTCAACCGACGCTTAAGAAACCGGGCCAAACAGCCCGGTTTCGTTTTTTGCAACAAAGCCTACCGTCCAAAAAATTCTGAACAAACTTTACGTGTAGAGATGCGGCTCGCCGCGTCCAACGCGCCACCGGAATGGTCGCACAATCGGAATCCATTGATCCGCATCCCGCGCGCTTCTCAATCTCCGCTAGCCGGCTCCAGAAACTCATTCTCCTCGCCGCTGGCCGACGGCAATCCCTCGGGCAACGTCCCGCGATTGTATTCCGCCATGCGATTCTTCCACTTCAAAAAGTCGGTGATGCTTTGCGGCTCGATGCGCAGCTCGACGCGCCGTAGGCTCGCCAGCAGTAGATTCATCTCGTACTCGAAGCCAGTGGCGGAGCGCAGGTTTTTCGCTGACTGCTTCACCGTTTCAATTTCGCGGCCGCAAATCTCCAGCAAACCCCACCCGCCGGGCAACTCCTCGATCTCGATCATGCCGCGTGGCGCGAGATAATACCGTTCCGAGCCCACGCCGCTCTCAGGCTGCCGCCGCCAGGGCTTGACGCGATCGACCAGAAAGTCGGCACGCGTAACCTTGCATTCGACAAGCACTGAGTGGCAAGCCTTCTTCCAGCCGATCGCATCCGGCATCTCGCCGCTGACGCACGCTTGCTCGGAAAGCACAACGCCGCAGCGGTATCGACGCAGCCACGCGACCGCCGCCACCACTAACTTTGTATGGTTCACGACTATCAGCTTGCGTGTAAACACTCAGCTTGAAAAGTGCCTGCCTTGCTACTCACCGGAGCCGATTGCGCGGTGGCATTGTTCCCTTTCGCGATCTTCATCAAAAGCGCTACCGACTTGGCGGGCGAGTTCGAGGGCTGGCCACTCGCAGCCCCTTTACCATTACCGGATGACGGATCACGATTTCCAGCAGATGACGCGCTGCCGCGATGTTCTCGGCCGCGCGGTCGAGCGGCGCATAACCTGCTAACAGCACGATCACGACCCGGTCGCGCAATTCCACTTCAAGCTTCGGCAGCGTTCCAGTGCGCGCGTCCAAGGCATTTGCCAATCTGAGCACGCCCGCTAGTTGCATGGCCAAATGGCGATCAGGGAGTTCGAGTGCTTGCATCGCTGCGGCTCGTGGACGCGGCAATGCGCCGCGATGATAGCGTGCCACGATTGCGGCAAGTTCCAGTTCGCGCGCGCTCCACCCGAGAGGCCGCGCCAGCTTTCGAATCATACGATAGGATTTTTTCTGATGACCGACCTGGCCTTTCGTCTTGCCCACATCGTGCATAAACGCGGCTGCCTGCAATATGTCGCGCGTGTCCGCACCGGAATCGTGGCCGAGAACTCCGGCGCGAATCAGCCCTTCATACAACTGAAGCGAAAGTTGGGCCACTCGCTGTGAACGCGCAAAATCCGGATCCAGAAAACCGGCCCACACTCGCAACCGGCCCAGGGCGGCAGCGCGCAATTGCGGACCCGAAGGCAGCTCCGCCCGCCAGGTTCGCCATATGGACTGCCGTCCGATCATCATCTCGCGGTAGCGTTCGATCCGGCGCCTGCGCTCGTGATTCAACTTCTCGCGCCAGCGCTTGCGGCTCTCTATATCCGGAAACGCTGGCACCGCCAGCGCGGTCGCCCATAGCACGTCCAGATCATGCACCTCACCGAGCAGATCTTGCAGCTCTTTGAGATCGTCGCCCCACCCCGCATGCTGCTGTGGAAGAAAATTTTCCACGATGTAGCGGAATCGTTTGATGCCGATGCGCAGCTCGTGTAGTGCAACCTGCGAACCTGTGCGGATGGCGCGCTTGTGCAGTTCATACGCGGCTGTCCACTTTTCAAGCGCCAGATGGAGATAGACAGCGCTTCCAGGACGAACGCGCGACGCACGCCCCGGCAAGGTCCGGCTCCACTGGCGCCAGCGCTTGCGATCAAACTGATTGAGATCTTTCAGAGCGAGCAGCTTGCACTCGGCCTCGCGGGCATGGATGTGGTCCAACAGTTTTTGCACCACTGGATCGGGGGCGCTCGTCTCCGCGCCTTCCTCGGCAAATCTCAACTTCTCAATCCACTCCTGCATGACCTGCATGTCGCGCAAGTCGCCGAGCCCTCGAAAGAGTTTTCGCCCCGCTTTCTTCATCTCTTTCCATGTAGGGTTGGTGTCGAGCGCGATCAATCCATCGGCCAGCGACCGGCAGCGCCGCAGCGCAACCCGCAGGTCGTGCACGGGGTCGGCCTCGAACCCGGCCCCCGCCCGATCGCACTCTTCGAGAACGCGTTCCATCCATGCCCGCAGCCCGATCTTCGGCTTCGCCTTGGCAGACCTTGGCGCCGGACCGGGTGTTGCTCGGGAAACCACAGTCGATGTCGTTGCACGCGCAGCCAAGAAAACTCCAATGGGCGAAATGTGGGGACCGCGACCCGCCCGTCCGACCGCAAAAATCAGCGGTGTCCGCAGCCTGCTAGTGTACAGAAGATCGGCAGCGAAAAAACAAATGCCAGCCTGAGGGGCTGGCATTCTGAAACAGACAGCTGTCGGCTTCCCTAGTTGCTCAAAACCTTCTCCCGCTCCTCAGCGTCCAGCCGTTCTTCACGAGGGTTGGAGGGCAGCGCGAATTCGAGCACTTCCTCGACCGTCTTGACGTAATGAGCAGTCAGTCCCTGCAACTGCTCGGGGGTCAAGTCCTCCTCAAGGTTGGTCCGGTTGTCGGCGGGAAGAATGACGTCATGCACGCCGGCGCGTTTTGCGGCGAGTACTTTTTCCTTGATGCCGCCCACCGGCAGGACGTTTCCACTAAGCGTTATCTCGCCTGTCATCGCGGTCAGCGGGCGAACCTGCTTGCCCGTCAAGAGCGAGACCAGCGCGGTCACAATCGTCACGCCCGCGGAGGGTCCATCTTTCGGAATCGCGCCCGCCGGAACGTGAATGTGAATGTCATGGTTGGCAAAAAATTCCTCGTCCACTCCCAGCTCGCGCGCATTCGAACGCACCCAGCTTAAGCCGGCCTGCATTGACTCGCGCATTACGTCCTGAATCTGGCCGGTGATGGTGAGGCCGCCTTTGCCCTTCATCTGATTCGCCTCCACGAAGAGTACGTCGCCCCCCGACGGAGTCCACGCCAGGCCAACAACCACTCCCGGACGCTTGGTGCGCTCGGCGATTTCACCTTCGCTGCGAATCTTGATGCCGCCCAGGAATTCGTTTATGGTCTCCTTGGTCACGACCAGCTTGTCGCTCTTCCCTTCCGCCAGGCGACGCGCCTGCTTGCGGCAAATCGTACCAATGGTGCGTTCCAGGTTGCGCACGCCCGCCTCGCGTGTGTAGTGGCGGATCACATAGCTGACCGTCTCGTTAGAGAACTCGATCTGCTCTTTAGTGATTCCGTTTTCTTCGATCTGCCGCGGAATCAGGTACTGAAACGCGATGTGAATCTTCTCTTCTTCGGTGTAGCCCTGTAGCTCGATGATCTCCATGCGGTCGCGCAGCGGCTCGGCAATCGGATCGAGCATGTTCGCGGTGGTGATGAACAGCACCTTGGACAGATCGAAGGTCACATCGAGATAGTTGTCGCGGAAGGTCGAATTCTGCTCGGGATCAAGTGCCTCGAGCAAAGCCGACGCGGGATCGCCCCGGAAGTCGCGTCCCACCTTATCAATTTCGTCGAGCATGAAAACCGGATCTTTGGTCTCCGCTCGCCGAATGCCCTGAATGATCTGCCCCGGCAATGCGCCAATATAGGTGCGGCGATGGCCGCGAATTTCAGCCTCGTCATGCACGCCGCCGAGCGACAGGCGAACGAACTTGCGTCCAAGCGCCCGCGCAATCGACTTGCCGAGCGAAGTTTTTCCCACGCCCGGAGGACCGACGAAACACAGAATCGGCCCCTTCATGTTGGGTTTCAGTCGCCGTACCGAAAGATAATCGAGGATGCGGTCCTTTACCTTCTGCAAATCGTAGTGATCGGTGTCGAGAATCTCCTTGGCCTTGGGAATCTCAATCTCCTGCCCGGAAGTTTTCTGCCAGGGCAGCACGGCCAGCCACTCAATGTAATTGCGGGTGACCGAATAATCGGCCGCCATGGGCGACATACGTGCTAACCGGCCTAATTCTTTCAGAGCCTCTTTCTTGACATCATCAGGCATGCCCGCCGATTCAATTTTCTGTTTGAGTTCCTCGGTATCGCGCGCGCCTTCGTCCTGTTCGCCGAGCTCCTTTTGAATGGCCTTCATCTGCTCGCGCAGATAGTATTCACGCTGCGTCTGCTGCACCCGATCCTGCACTTCCGACTGGATCTTGTTGCGCAGTTGCTGAACTTCCAACTCTTTCGCGAGGTGTTGATTGATCTTTTCCAACCGAATGCGGACGTCGGTCGTTTCCAGCGTGTCCTGCTTGTCGGCGGTGGAGAGCGAGGGCAGCGACGAGGCGATAAAATCCACCAGCCGTCCCGGCTCTTCAATATTCATCGCGACCGTCGACAACTCATCGGAGAGAGTGGGCGAGCCGGAGACGATCTGCTGAAAAATACTTAGCACATTGCGCTGCAACGCCTCGATTTCGGAGTCCTTTGGCGGAATCGTCTCCGGAACCGTCACCACCTGCGCCCGCATGAAGGGCGAGAGTTGCGCGAACTCGGTAAGCCGCACCCGTTCCAAACCTTCCGCGAAGACGAAAAGGCTCTGGTTCGGCATCTTCACGACTTTGTGAACAACCGCAAGCGTTCCAATCGAATAAAGGTCCGTCGGCTGGGGCGTATCGACGCGCGCCTCGCGTTGCGCCACCACCACAATCGTCTTGTCGTCGCCGAGCGAATTGATGAGCTGCACAGAGCTTTCGCGCCCCACTGTCAATGGCAGCACGGCGTGCGGAAACAGAACGGTGTCGCGTACCGGAAGAATCGGCAGGGATCGCCCCGCTGTTTCGTAGGAGGTAGTAGAGGAGGAGCTGGCAATCGTATCGCTCATGATTTGTCTTGAGTCACTTTCACTCAACCTTTGGATGAACTCACCCGTCAAAAAGATGCAGACATGATCCTAGGCTGTTGAATTTTAGACCTTTTTTGGCGTTTTGCAAGACACTGTAGGGCTCCCTCCGCACCTCCGGTAATCAACCCGAGCGCTCGACGGACTCCTAGTCGCTGGGCGGACTTCAGAAGAGACGTCGGCCTCCTGCCCGCACTCTTCAATTACGCTGGGGAACGACCATAGCTAGGGACTAATCGCCTCCAGAAAACAGTTTCGCAAGATTCAGCTTGATGTTACCCGCACGCCGGTCTTCGCGCAGTGCACTGCCTCACACCGTTTCGTGATGAAAAACACCAGCAGGTTAAAACCGAAGCACGCGCCATCGCAATTGAAGACATGTGACACAAGAAGTAATTTTTCCGGCTAAGGTGCGGCTGCCACCACCATCTCCACGAGCCGCGAAATCTGTCTCTTGTCGACGCTACGCCGGGTGAGGTTCTCATCCACCCGATTGACCACGATCAAATCGAGTGAAGGCACCACTACGGCATACTGCCCGAGATGCCCTTCAGCCCAATAGCTCCCCTTCGGAAATGAAATTCGCTGCGGCGAGCCATTCACTGAGTCGCCGGTCCACCATAAATACCCATAGCCGCCCGACTCACAGTCGGAGTACGGCCGTGTGCTCGCCTTCACCCAATCCTCCGGAACAACCTGCGCGCCGTTCCACTTGCCACCGCGAAGATAGAGAAGAGCAAAACGCGCAAAGTCACGGGCGCTCATATCAAAGACAAAGGCCGGAAAGCGCGTCTCTCCATTCCTGATATAGCGTCCGTCCTGCGCTTTGAAATCCTGCATTCCGATGGGCCGCGCGATCTCCCGATAAAAGGCCTCAAAGATCGTTGAGCCCGCCGCTTTCTCATAGATGTAGCCGAGCGTATTGAAATCCCAATTGTTGTAGTACCAGAACGTCCCCGGAGCGTGCGACCCACGCGGCGGCTTCCGCTCCGCCATTCCCTTTGTCTCGTAAACGGTCGGATGATAAACACCCGAGCGAGCCTCCAGCAGATCGCGCACCGTGGCCCGCTTCTCGACCGCGGTGAGCGACGGCTTATTGTCGTCGATGCCGAGCTTCTCAAGGGTGTCATCGAGGTTGATTCTGCCGCCGGCCACGCCAATCCCAATGAGCGAATTCAACAAACTCTTGCGACAGGAGTGCAAATTCGATCGGTGCGCAATATCTCCCCACGCAGCTACCACAACCCCATGCTGCACAATCATCGCAGAGGTCGATCCGATCTCCTCGACGTATTCGTGTATTTTCGCCAGGTTCTTCGATGACCAGCCCGTCTGTTCGGGCGACGCAAGCTGCTTCCACGTCGTCCCCGGCACAACATTCGATTCGGAGCTCGCTTGAATCGCCAACCCAAGCAGCAATAGGGCCAAGCCAATATTCTTGATCATAGCGGCGAGCCTTTCCCCAGGGCGCATCGACCACGATCCTTCGTCCTCGATCAGACGTCCCGAGTTAATCGGGATCCCTCACGCTTCCCGGTAAATCCCCAGCACCTTCACCAAGTCGGTGACCTCGCCAAGATGCCGCAGCGCGTTGCGCGAGTCCTCATCGTCCCCGCGCAGCAGATCTACAAAAAACATATACTCCCAAGGACGCCCACGCATCGGCCGCGACTCGATCTTGCTTAAGCTGATGTCCCGCAACGCGAACACACTCAGCGACTTGAAGAGCGCGCCGGGAATATTCTTCGTGCTGAAGGCAAGCGAAGTCTTGTTCGCCCCGGCCGAGGCCCGCACTTTTGCCTCATTCACGAGCCCCCGACGTACCAGAAAGAAGCGAGTGAAGTTTTGTTTGTCATCCTCGATCCCACTCTTCAAAATTCGACCGCCGTAAACCTCGGCCGCATGCCGACTGGCGATGCCCGCCGCATCGGTCAATCCCTCGGCAACCACGTGTTTCACGCTTCCCGCCGTGTCGTAGAACGGCACCGGCTCCAGCTTCGGATTCCGCGCAAACAGATCGCGACACTGATCAAGCGCGACGGGGTGCGAAAACACGCGCCGCACATTTTTTAATGTGGTGCCGGGCAACGCAATCAGATTGTGCACGATCCGCAGCCGGAACTCGCGCACGATGTGCACGTCACGGCTAAGCAGTAAATCGAAATGCTCGGCCACCGAGCCCGCCAGTGAGTTTTCAATCGGAATGACCGCGCCGTCGACTGACCCGCGCTTGACGCGATCGAACACCTCCAGAGATCGCGCACAAGGCACTACCTTCGCCGAAGGCATCATCGCCCTCGCCGCCTCGTGACTGAACGATCCCAGCTCTCCCTGAATCGCAATCTTCATCGAATTCTTTCTACTTCCCAGACTTCTCCAATTCCTTCACCATCCGCAAAGCATCCAGCTGACCCGAATAATATCCGGGAACGGTCTTTTCGACGAAATATCCTTTTCCTTTATAAAAGCGAATGGCCGCATCATTATTTACGGCTGTCTCCAGCGCCACCGCCTCTGCACCGGACTCCTGCAACTGCTTCTCCGCCGCCGCTAGCAGCGCCGATCCGACGCCCAGCCGTCGCGCCTCGGCAACCACATCAATGGTGATAATGTGCCCGTTTCTCCGTCGAGCCTCAGCCACTATGAACCCGAGTACCGAACTCGCTTTGGAATCGCCGTCCCCATCCAGCACCAGGGTAAACGCCCCCGGGCGCTGCATATAAAACGCCAATTCCGGCCGCGAGTAAGCCATCTGGGCGTCAAAGCAAGCCTGGTCGATACGCCAAAGCGTGTCAAAATCTGTCTTTTGGAATTTTCGAATACGGAAGGGCACGCCGTCATTCTACCGGGAGAAAAGCTTTGCGGCCGATTTGGCCGCCGCCCATTTTTTTCGTTTCCTCCCCTTGCGCATCCGCATCTCAGAGACGTACGATCTCTCCCAGAGAGGCAGCACGTGGGGCGTTGGATTCTAATCGACGTCGGCTTGGCGGGAATTCTGGTCCTCGTCTGGTATAGCTGGTTTGTCCGCTATAACCGCCGGCGAGCCGCCAGTGTTCTCGAGTGGGTGCAAGCCGCCTGTCTCGGCAAAGGCCGCCTCAAAGACCTTCAATGGCAATCCTGTAGTTCCCGTCTCAAAGCCACTCTGCATCTCTCCTCGCGCTGGTTCGATGAAGTCCGCCTGACAATCAAATTGCTGCCACGGCCGCTGCCCGTTCAATGGGCCGTGAGCCGCTGGCGCGAGCAGCAGGAGACGCTCACCTTCGAAGCCGACATGGGTTTCCCCCCCGGCTTCCATCTCGATATCATCCGGCATCGCTGGTCCGGCCAGACGGGTGCTAAAAACGCCACCCGCAGGTGGACGGTTACCCGCCCCGGCCCGGTGATTCTGACCACAAAAGAAGACTGGCCGGTAGAGCTGACTTCAGTCGTCAATGCTCTGGCAACGTGGCGCGACAAGGAGTTCGTGAGCGTGAGATTTAACCAGCGCTCGCCGCACTTCACGGCAACCGTAGCCCTGGCCAATTTGTCCGATCAGCAGACGGCGGCTTCGTTGCTAGGTCTATTCAGGGAATTGGCCGCCAGTTCCTCAGCCCGCCAGCACTAGAAAATCGTCGTCAGTCGACGGTCGCTCTCCGTCAGGCTTTGATTGTCACGCTCCGTGGCCGCACAACCGCCGGCATCGGGCAGAGTTCCAGAACGACTGACGACCAACGACCCTTTACTCCGGCTCCGCCACAAACCGATATCCCACCCCGCGCACCGTCAGCAAATGGCGAGGCCGCGCCGGATCCTCTTCTATATACCGCCGCAATCGCACAATAAAATTGTCAATCGCGCGCGTATCCGTGTCCTCGTGCAGTCCCCAGACATCTTCGAGCAGCGCCTTGCGGGAAACGATGCGCCCCGCACTGCGCACCAGATACCGCAAAAGCTCCGCCTCCATCACTGTGAGATGAATCGTGTTGCCGAGCGAGCGCAGCTCAAGCTCGGCAAAGTCGATTGACTTGCCGGCAAATGTAAATGAATCTTCCGCGGACTTCGACTCGGTTGGCGGAGATTGCTCGGCATTCCCGGCGCCCAGTGCGGCGCTCTGCACGGCACTCTGCTTCATCCAGACGCTCCGCCGCAGCAGCCCATCCAGACGCGCGATCAGGATCGCCAGCTCGAAGGGCTTGGGCAAGTAGTCGTCGGCGCCCGCGGCGAATCCCTGCAAGACATCTTCCGGCCGGCCGCGCGCCGTCAGCATCAGAATCGGCACATAATTTTTTTTCTCGCGTAGCAGTGACGCCACCTCAAACCCGCTCTTGCCCGGAAGCATGACATCCAGAACCACCGCGTCAAAGTGTTCCGCCCGACTAATCAGCCGCGCCAGCGCGTCTTCTCCGTCGACCGCAATCTCCGCCTGATGGCCTTCGGCCTGCAGATTGAAACGTAACCCCTGCGCAATGTGCGCCTCATCCTCGACGATCAGCACGCGGCTCATCCAGCTTTCGTCCCCGATTCAGCGGGCAGTTCACGCGGCAATTCGAGGGTCACAGTAGTTCCCTTGCCGGCGCCCTCGCTTTCGGCAAAGACGCGCCCGCCGTGATTGCGCGCAATCGAACGCACGATGAACAATCCGAGCCCCGTCCCTTTGACGCGCGCGCGGCCTCGCTGCCGCACCCGGTAAAAGCGCTTGAAAATCCGCTTCAACTCATTTTGAGGAATACCCACGCCGCGATCGCGCACGCGAAGCACAACATGTTCTTCATCCGGAGCCGCGAGCTCGACCGCAATATGAATTCCGTCCGGAGAATATTTCACGGCATTGTCGAGCAGGTTGGTCACCGCCGTATGCAGTTCCTCGGGATCGCCCAGAACCTGGATCGGCTCGTCGCTGTGTGGATCAGCAAGTGAATTGTCACGCGCTACACTGCTCACATCGTTAGGCTCGGCCTCGCAATAAGCGAGGGCTTCCGGCAGCAGATGATGCCTCGTCCGCGCCAACTCGACACACTCCCGCACAACGGCGCTGAAGTCGACCGGCAGGCGTTGCGCTTGCGCTTTCGCTTTCTTCTGGGCCAGGACGCCCGCCTTTAGCACCTGCTCCACCGTGCCCATCAGCCGCTCGGTATCGACTAGCATCAGCTGATAAAACTCGCGCCGCCGCGCCTCATCCACCTCGCGGCGCTGCAAAGTTTCCAGATATAACCGAATCGAAGCGATGGGTGTTTTCAGCTCATGCGTAACTGCATTAATAAAGCTGTCGTGCTGCTCATTGCGGCGAATCTCGCGCACCAGAAAAATCGTATTGAGCACAAACCCCGTAACAATCGCTCCAAAAAAGATGATGCCGAGAAAAACCTTGATGCCTTCGCGCCAGTTAAGAATGATCCAGCCGCTGCCGACAGCAAAGGCGACCGCAGCCAGAATCACCCCGAAGCTGAGGAAGAACGCAATCGCTTTGCGCCGACTGGAGATTCGCACAGAGTGATTGTAGCGAGACGAGGGGTTGGTGTCAGGTTAGAACATAGGTCGGAGTTTCCTTTGGGATGACGATGGCGTGCCCAAGTCAGCTATCGTCGCCCAAAGCCCTCGTCGGGTTCTCTGGTACTTCGACTCTTTGTGTTTCCTGTCGCCTGCAGAGGGTCAAAGACAAAATTCCATCGATTGATATCGTATTGCGGCTGCCATGAGTGACCGACATTCGGTTCCCAGATAAATTGGACTACGACGTTGTTTGTACAACCGGTCGCGATGTTGCCGGTCAGGCCGGGCATGCCCGGAGTAGGCGCATCATTCAAGTAGTTGGGTGCGCCATTCAGACAAAGAGGCGCGGTCGTTTGCAGCGTTGTACAGCCGTTTGCTTGCACCCAGTAGTTGAAGGTGTCATCCACCGTGTCCAACGTAAAGGTGATGGCATTGTATTTCGTCGTGCCGTAGTCGCAAGGTGGCAGAATGTCATCTTCGGTGCCTTGCCATTCCTGGACTGAGACGGGTGTGAACGGGGTTGGAAGCGTCGGAACGGGGAGCGGCGGAGCCAGGATCCCTTGCTCAGCGACGAGTTGTCCCGAGCCAGGAACAATCGCCGCCACGACGCCAGCAAGTTCCACTCCAACACGCTCCGTCATTTCCGCGCCCGATGAGAAGCCGGCAACATAAACCATGCTGGGATTTACGCCGTATTGAGCCGTGAGATTCTGGATGAGTTGGCCCAGGAAGCCGATATCGTCAGGGCATTCTCCGTCCGAGGATCCACACTCCTCGGCATAAGGAAATGCTCCTCCATTCGATCCGTAGGGAGCGCAGGCCGGTGTTCCGTCCATGCAATACGCGTTCCAATTCCACTGGTGGGTTGAAGGGTCGTAAGTAGAAGCCGGCTTCACGAGAATGAAACAGTACTGGTCGGCGATCGCCTGCCAGCCCCAATTCAGCGAAATGATGGGCTCCTGATCCGCGCCGGTGGCGACGGTAGTTCGCGTTCCGTGGAGCATCAGAACCATGGCCGGTGCCGGGCTCGCGGGCAGATTCGCGGGCAGATAAACTTCGTAGTAACGCGTGACGTTATTCCAAGTCATCGAGGAATCGATAAAAGTTCCCGTGCCACATCCGCCAGTCACGGTTTCGGTCACTACATTTGACGTACTGGTGGCGAATAATGTGCCGCCGTCATAGACGGCTGTAATCGAATCGGTGCCCGCGGCTAACTTGGCGGTCGTGTAATTGGCCACGCCATTCGAGAGCATGATGTTTCCAAGTTTGGTCGCCCCGTTGTAGAACGACACATTACCGGAGGGCGTACCGGTGGGCTGTGCTGTCACGGTCGCGGTAAAGGTCACGGACACCCCAAAATTTATCGGGTTTTGCGAGGAAACCAGGGTAGTCGAGGTTGCGAGCTTGTTAACCACTTGTTTCACCGCATTCGACGTACTGCGGCTGTAGGTTCCATCACCCGCGTAGGTAGCCTTGATGGTGTACGTACCGGGCATAAACGCCGGGGTCGTATAGGTGGCCGTGCCGCCGCTCAACATCCCCGTTCCCAATGTGCTTTTTCCCTGGGTGAATGCGACGGTTTCTCCATCTGGCGGCGCGGGATTGACCACGGCGGTCAAGGTCACCGCCTCTCCATAAGTGGAGGGATTCGGTGCAGCAGCGAGCGTGGCCGTCGTCTTGGTCAGGGCCGCGCTCAGGCTGGAAGCCGTCAGCAATAAAACAATCAGACTCGTTTTGGCGTCCATAGGTTCCAGCCTTACCGGGTAAAGTCGGGTTAGGCTCAGCTGAGGCGGGGAGATAACGACTGCCGGGCGAAGAATACCACGGCATGAGCGCTTGTCAACGAGAGATATGTGCAGCGATCAGCGGCCAGTATTTCCTTGGCTCACGCGCCAGCAGTTGATTCAAACCAAGCCACTGGTAACTTGTTTGAGAGCCTTGAGAACTGACCACTTAGAGTTGAGAACTGCTCTAAGTCGCTCCCGACCACTGCCGAAGCCACCCTCCCACAACCGAAATTACTCCCACTGGGGAGGAAAATTGTTTCACATTGACGCGGGCAGGACTGGGGCGGACAATGACAGCCATCTCTCGGGGACAAGAAAATTCTTCCGCGACGAGGAGAGTTATGTTTGGAAATCGTCAGTTTCCGATGCTCAGTGCTTTGACGCTTGTCGGGATTACCGCACTGCTAGCTGTCGCCGCTCGTCCGGCGCTCGGCCAAACCGAGACCACCCTCTACAACTTCACTGGCGTTAGCGGTTCCCTCCCCTACGGCGGCCTCACCTTTAACGGCGGCAACTTCTATGGGACAACCATGGGTGGCGGGAGCTATGGAGGCGGAACCGTATTCGAACTTTCGCCAAATGGCGACGGCGGCTGGAATGAAGCCGTGCTTTACAGCTTTAGTGGCGGATCGGACGGAGACACTCCAAAAGCTCCTGTGATCTCCGACAGCTTGGGCAATCTTTACGGAACAGCCTCTAAGGGTAGCTCGAATGGATGCTTATACGGGTTCGGCTGCGGCCTCGTCTTCGAACTGAGTCCGGTCGCCGGAGGCTGGACCGAGACTGTGCTCCACACCTTCAACGACAACGGGGACGGTGCCATCCCGGCCGGCGGTCTGGTTATGGACAGCACCGGCAATCTTTACGGAGCAATTGCTGAGGGCGGCTATCTTGGGGCGGGAGCTGTTTTCGAACTAACACCCACCGGCGCAGGCTGGACTGAACAGGTCATTTACAGCAGCATCGATGGTGGTCCAATTCAATCGGTGACCATGAGTGCCAGTGGAAACATCTTCGGAATTGGAGACCAGCAGGTTTTCGAAATCTCGCCAGACGGCAGTGGTGGATGGAATCAGATCCGCAACAAGTTCATCGACAATAATCCCACCGGCAGTCTTGTGCTCGATGCAGCCGGAAACGTTTACGGAATAACGAACAATGGCGGCAGACGCGACTGCGGAACCGTCTTCCAACTTAGTGAGAAAAAGAAGGGATGGCGGAAGACGATTCTCCACTCCTTTAAGGGCTACCCAAAAGATGGCAGATTTCCTACGGCGATCGTGCTCGATGCTACCGGGAACATCTACGGCACCACGAACGATGGTGGAGTTGGGGATGCGGGAACGCTCTTCAAACTAGCGGCGCAACCTGGCACGGCCAAGTACGAAGAATCCATTCTGTGGATGTTCGGCAACGGAGGTGGATATGAACCGAATGGCAATCTGGTTCTCGACAACGTGGACAATGTCTATGGAACGACCTATCTGGGTGGAGCAGAGTTAGACGGCGCGGTGTATGAAGTGACTCCGTAGATTGTCCTCAAACTAAAAGGCTCCCACGGCGGCCAATAATCCAGCTTCGAGAGCCCTAAGTGACTATCGTCTCCAGACGCTCACCTTCGGGTTCGCCAGTTCACTTCCTCTTCGAATCGCTGCCGCAACCATGCTGGCATGGATGAGCCTGAAAGAAAGCCCAGCGCTCACTGTCGTATTCCTGCTGCCAGGAGTGCTCGATATTCGGCTCCCAGATGAATTGGACTTCGGCGTTGTCGGCACATGCCGTGGCATCGTTGCCGGTCAGTCCCGCGATGCCCAGCATGGGCGCATCGTTCAAATTGTTCGGTGCGCCGTTCACGCACAGAGGCTGCGTGGTTGCGAAGGTGGTGCAGGCGTTGGGAGTAGCTGTCCAGTAGTTGAAAGTGTCATCGACCGTGTCCAGCGTAAAAGTAACGCCATTATATTTCGTAGTGCCGTAGTTGCAGGGCGGCAAGTTTTCATCGAGCGTGCCGTGCCACTCCTGTACTGAAATCGGATGCGCGGCAGGGGGCGGCGAGGGCAGTGGCGGAGAGACAATCCCCTGCACGGCGACAAGTTGGCCCGAAGCGGGTACAATCGCCGCCACCAAATCGGAGCTTTCGAAACCGACGCGCTCCGCCATTTCCGCACCCGAGGAGAAGCCGGCAACGAACACTCTATTCGGGTCCACGTTATATTCCGACGTCAGACTTATGATCAATTGCCGTAGGAAGCCGGAATCGTCAGGGCATTCTCCATCTGCTGAATCACATCCCTCCGCGTACGGGAATGCTCCTCCGTTCGAACCATACAAAGCGCAATCTTGTCCACCATCCATGCAATACGCGTTCCAGTTCCACTGGTAGGTCGACGCGTCATAGGTAGACGCAGGCTTAACCAGGATAAAACAGTTCTGGTCAGCGACCGGCACCCAGCCCCAGTTCATCGAAATGATGGGCTCCGGGTCGGCGCCGGTAGACTTCGTGGTCTGCGTTCCGTGCAGCATCAGCACCATGGGTAGCTGACTCGCAGGAAGATTCGCGGGCAGATACACTTCGTAATAACGCGTGATGCCGTCCCACATCATTGAGGAATCAATGAAAGCTCCGCTGCCACAGCCCGAGGATCCTGGGTTCACCGTTTGGCTCAGCACGCTCGAGGTACTGGAGACGAATGACTTGCTGCCGCTATAGACCGCGGTAATCGAATCGGTGCCGACCGGCAATTTTGTGGTCGCGTAACTGGCCACACCGCCAGCAAGCGTGACCGCTCCCAGCTTCGCGCTTCCGTTGTAAAAAAACGCATTGCCGGTCGGCGTGCCGCCGTACTCTGTCGGTATCACGGTCGCCGTGAAGGTCACCGACTGCCCAAGCTCTGACGGATTCTGCGAAGAAACCAATGTAGTCGATGTCGGGGCTGCATCGACCACCTGCTTCACCGCATTTGACGTGCTGCTCTCGTAAGTGCCGTCACCAGGATATTCCGCTTTGATTGTGTCCGTGCCGCCCGCCGCTAACGTCGAGGTCATATAAGTCGCCGTACCGCCGCTCAATGTCCCCGTTCCCAGAGGGTTCTTCCCTTGCAGAAATGTGACCGTTTCTCCATCCGGCGGCGCCGGAGCAACCACCGCCGTGAACGTCACTGGCTCTCCATACACAGATGGACTCTGCGAAGACGACAGCGTTGTCGTGGTCGCCGTGCCCCCGCCGCCCCCGCCATTCACCACTTGGATTAGTACCGCCGAGGTGCTGGTGAGAAACGAAGTGCTGCCTTTATAGACCGCCGTCATTGAATTGCTCCCACCCGGTAACTTGGTGGTCGCATAACTGGTGACTCCGCCGGAAAGGGTCTCCTCCCCAATCTTCGTGCTCCCATTGTAGAAAGCGACGTTGCCGCTAACCGTGCCGCCAGACTGTGCGACCACGCTCGCCGTAAACGTCACCGACTGTCCATAATTTGACGGGTTCGGCGACGAACTCAATGAAGTCGATGTCGGAGCCGCCTCCACCACCTGGCTCACCACATTCGAGGTGCTGCTCTCGTAAGTGCCATCACCGGGGTATTCGGCCTTGATTGAGTCCGTACCCCCCGCCGCCAGCATCGAGGTCGTGTACGTGGCCGTACCAGCGCTCAACGTTCCCGTTCCCAGTGTGGTCTTTCCTTGCAGGAACGTAACAGTCTCTCCATCCGGCGGTGCCGGAGAGACCACTGCGGTAAACGTCACCGACTCCCCATACACGGACGGATTCGGAGAAGACGACAGCGTAGTAGTCGTCCTGGTCAAGGCCCCGCTCAGGCTGGAGGCCGTCGCCAGCAATAAAACGATCAGGATCGTCTTGATTTTCATAGGGTCCAGCAACACTGCGGCAAAGTCAGGTTGGTTGAAGTTTTTCCGGTCTGGCAGGGAGCAACCAACAGCTTGGAGCGCAGAATAGCACTCCGGAGATGCTTGTCAAGCCCTTACGAGCTCGCTATAAGGAGCTTGAATCGCCAAAAAGGCTCTCAAACCAAGCCACCGGGGCCGAGTTTGAGAGCCTTTACTGATAACTGACGACTGACAACTAATAACTGCTCTTAATCGTTCCCGGCCGCAGCCGAAGCCACCAGCCCAGCATTCACATCGCGCATCAGTGCCGGTTTCGGCGGTAAATGATCGAGCCTGATTTTGTAGACGTGCCGCGCTAGCCCCATTTTCTTCAGCGCCCAGATGCCGTACCAGTTGATATCGATTTCGTACCACTTCAATCCGTGGCGCGCGGAGACCGGATGCGCATGATGGTTGTTGTGCCAGCCCTCTCCGAAAGTAAGCAAAGCGACCAGCAAATTATTGGTTGACATATCTTTGGTTGCGAACCGCCGCGATCCCCAGACATGCGTCACCGAGTTGACCGTCCAGGTAGCGTGCAGCCCGACGACCACGCGCGCAAATGTTCCCCACAATAGCCAGGGCAGCCCGCCAATCGCAAAAAGAATGACGCCGACGATCACATTGCTCGTCCAGTGATACTTCGTCAGCCAGACGTGAACTTTATCTTTAGTCAGATCGGGCACATATCGTCCGAGCGTCGTCGTGTCGTGGTGCATCGACTTGCCCATGAGGATCCATCCCATGTGCGCCCACCACTTGCCATCGATCGGCGAATGCGGATCGCCTTCTTCGTCGGAGAACTGATGATGAATGCGATGCGTTGCCACCCAGAAAATCGGACCGCCCTCGAGCGCCAGCGTGGCACACCATGTCAGAAAATATTCCACCCACTTCGGGGTCCGATATCCGCGATGCGTCAGCAACCGGTGATAAGCCATTCCGATACCCAGGCTGCCCGAAACCCACCATAAGAAACAAGCTACAAAAAATGCCTTCCACGTAAAGAAAAATAGCGCCGCGATGGCGCCGATATGAAACAGAATCATCGCCGTCGCCGTCACCCAATTAATGCCGTCATGGTCGGCGCGGTCCTTGCGCAGGCTGGTCCCGTTCTCCGGGTTCTGCAGCAATTCAGCAGTTGTACTCATCAGTTTTCTCCGAACATTGCTTTTACGTGTCGCCCAACTGACGATACCAAGCCTGCGCCTGAAGCGTTGTAATACTTGTGTAATCCCCGGCCGGGAAAGGGATTACGGCGGTACTAGGCCTTTTGGAGACCGCCTGATTCCCGACAGCGGGGATTGACCTGTGACTCGTTCCTACACACTTGCGCAGCGGTAGAATCCTGCGTAGTATCCCGAACCGTAGCCCGAACCACGTCACCCAAGCAGGAGAAGGAGGACGTCCCGTGTTGAGAAAGTCCTGGCTGCAACAATTGCTACCCTTCATCATCCTCGTTTTCGCCTGTGTTCTCGGTGCTCAGCAGACTCAGCCGCCCGCCCAAACGCCCGCTCCCGAATACAAAATACCTCCGGAAGATGCGCGCAAGCCGAATCCCGTGAAGCCGACCGCTGAATCGCTCGCTCGGGGAAAGAAGGTCTACGCGATCGATTGCGCCCTGTGCCACGGCGATAAGGGCGACGGCAAAGGCGACATGTCTTCCGACATCAAGAACATCACCGACTTCACGAATCCGGATGTTCAGAAAAACGCCACCGATGGCCAGTGGTTCTACATCACCCGCAAGGGCAAAGGCAACATGCCCCCGGAAGACGAGGGCCGCGCCAAGGACGAAGAGGTCTGGAACCTGGTGAACTACATTCGCTCATTCGGGAAGAAGTAGCAGCGAGAGGCGGAGGCAAGGTTGTGGCACGGGGTTGCTCTTCTCTGTGACTCCGTGTTGAAAAAC
Source organism: uncultured Acidobacteriaceae bacterium (assembly GCA_963803645.1). Taxonomy (GTDB): domain Bacteria; phylum Acidobacteriota; class Terriglobia; order Terriglobales; family Acidobacteriaceae; genus Acidiflorens. Next base: position 33,392 of record CAWDNK010000001.1, read on the forward strand.
TAGATCGGGACACTACCGACAACCCTCTACGCTCCCCTCTTAACCTCAACCCCGGCCCATTTCTCCAGCAATGTAAGCGTTGCAGCATAGTCCAAATCGCGCTGGCCTTCCTCGGCCGCGACGTCATAGACCTCCTCAACCGCCTCCAGCCCAGGCAGCCGCACGCGTTTCTCGCGCGCCGCTTCCAGCGCCAGGTGAATATCTTTCAACATCAGCCGCAAAGGAAAATTGGGAGAGAAATCGCGCTTCAAAATAAACGGTGCTTTATACTCCACCACTCCCGAGCGCACCATCGAAGCCTGAATCAGCGGGATCAGTTTTTCCACATCGACGCCCAGCTTGGTCGCCAGCGTCAAGGCCTCCGCGAAGCCTTCAAAAATCATCGCGATTTGTAAATTCATCACCAGCTTGGTGGCCTGGCCCTTGCCGGTCTCGCCCATGCGAAACACCTGCTTTCCCATGGCGTCGAAAAGCGGTTGCAACCGCGCCAGTGCCGGCTCATCGCCGCCCACCATAAATATCAGGCTGCCGCTCGCCGCCGCAATTTTCGATCCCGTCATCGGAGCATCCACATAATCCACACCGCGCGCCTTTACGCGCTCGGCAAAACGCAATGTCGCTGACGGAGATATCGTGCTCGAATCGGCAATAATCATGCCCGGAGTAAGCGACGCCTCCGCGCCGCCGTCGCCAAAGAGCACGCCCTCCACCGCCTTTGTATCTGAAACACACATCCAGATTGCTTCCACGCCCTGCGCCGCATCCGCCGGAGACGCCGCACGGCGCGCGCCTTCCACGTCTTTGTCCGTACCCGCGCTGCGGTTCCAGACCGCAACCTCGTGTCCCGCTTTCACAAGATTTGCGGCCATCGACCGCCCCATGATTCCGAGTCCAAGAAATGCTACGCGCATCGCATTCGTCCCTTCTCTTCGTGGCTTTAGAAACTTCGATTAGATATGACCACGAAAGTAACGGTCAAGGAAAAGAGGAACTGGAATACACTGGGTCGTACAAATTGAATCCATTGTGCAACCGCGTCAGGGCCGACGAATGACCCTGATCGGGCGTCCGCTCGGCCTTTTGTGGCATCCAATCGTTAGCGAATTTATGCTTAAGTCGTCCTTAAAGAATCCCGCTCTTCGCAAGCGGGCGGGCCAATTCACTCGCCTGGTACGTAATTCCGCCATCACGCCACGCACCGGCCGCACTCACAAGCCGCAGCTCGTTTCGAACGGCGAACTCGGCGTCACTTTCATCGGCCATGCCAGCTTCTTCCTGCAAATGGGAGGAATGAATATCATCGTCGATCCGAACTTCGCGCGCTGGCTCTTCGTTTTAAAGCGCCTGCGCCAGCCCGGCCTGCACCTGCGGGACCTGCCTCCCATGGACGTGGTGCTCGTTACACACGCGCATTTCGATCATCTTCATCGCCAGTCGCTGCGCACCATCGCACGTCAGACGCGCCACGAAACCGGCAGCGCGCCCACGCTCATCGTTCCGCATCATGTCTTCGATCTCGTCTCTGATCTTGGCTTCAAAAAAATCATTGAAATGGAGTGGTGGAACACCCACCACGAAGGCGCGCTCGAAATCACGCACGTCCCGTCGCGCCACTGGGGCGCCCGCGTGCTCAAGGATTCGCACCGCGGCTACGGAGGCTACGTCCTCCGCGCCGGCAAGCATTCGGTCTACCACGCCGGAGACACCGCCTATTTCAATGGGTTCCGCGAAATCGGCCGCCGCCTGCATCCCGACCTCGCGCTACTGCCCATCGGAGCTTACAATCCTCCCCAATTTCGCAACGTCCACACCAGCCCCGCCGACGCCATGCAGGCCTTTCTCGATCTGAAATCGCGCTGGATGGTTCCCATGCACTACGGCACTTTCCGCCTGTCGCACGAGCCGATTGAAGAGCCCCTCCAGTTACTTGCGCGCGAAGCCAGCGCCGCCGGGGTGAAAGACAAGGTGGTAGTGCTGGAAGAGGGCGTTACGCGCCTGTTCTAGGTCTAACTTGGGAACGAAGGCACGGGCGCCTCGCCGCCCCTCCAAAATGCACGAACTGATGTAACCACCACCCTTAGTCCGCATCCAATCAACAGGCGCACCGCATGCTATACTGCGCTCAGAAGGGGCGGGTGGCTCCCTCCATGGCCCTGCCCGAGGATTTCGAAACATGGCCGGTAGTTCTCGTCGTTCTCTATTCCTGGTAGTTTTCGTTCTTGCTCTGTTCGGCGTGCTCGGGATGTTGTTTGCGCAAAAGATCGCCCCTTCAGCCACGCCCAGCACCGACTCCGACGTCCGCGACAGCTTCAAACAATTCACCGAAGTTTACGAGACGGTTGAGGAGAACTATGCCGATCCGGTGAACCCCGACAAGGCCATCTACGACGGGGCCATTCCGAGCATGCTGCACCAGCTCGATCCGCACTCCAATTTCTTTGATCCAAAGTCTTATTCGCAGCTGCGTGAAGAGCAGCGCGGCAAGTATTACGGCGTCGGCATGACGGTCGGCCCGCGCAATAACAAGGTCATCGTGATCGCGCCCTTCGTGGGTACACCTGCTTATCGCGCCGGCATCCGTCCGGGCGATATCATCGCCGCCATTGACGGCAAATCCACCGACAATATGAGCACCACCGACGTCGCCGATCTGCTCAAAGGGCCGAAAGGCACCACCGTGCGCATCACTATGTTGCGCGAAGGCGCCGACCATCCGCTCGAATTTAGTGTCGTTCGCGACGAGATTCCGCGCTACAGCGTCGATCTGCACTTCATGATCCGTCCCGGCATCGGCTACATGCACATCTCCGGGTTCCAGGAAACAACGGAGCACGAGGTCAGCGAAGCACTCGATCAGATGGGTGACCTGAAGGGTCTGGTCCTCGATCTCCGCCAGAATCCCGGTGGCCTGTTGAGTGAAGGCGTGGGCGTGGCAGACAAGTTCCTCAAGAAGGGCCAGCTGATCGTCTCGCACCATGGGCGCTCGTCGCCGGAAAAGCGTTATGTCGCTTCGCATGGCAACGGCGGAAAGGACTACCCGCTCGTCGTGCTGGTGAACCGCGGCACGGCCTCGGCAGCTGAAATTGTTTCTGGCGCGATTCAGGATCATGACCGCGGCCTGATCGTTGGCGAAACCACCTTCGGCAAGGGCCTCGTACAAACGGTGTATCCGCTGGCCGAAAACACCGGGCTCGCTCTGACCACCGCCAAGTACTACACACCCAGCGGCCGCCTCATCCAGCGCGATTACAGCAACATCTCGCTCTACGATTACTATTACGAACGCGAGAACGAAGACAACACCGCCAATAAAGAGGTCAAGCTCACTGACAGCGGCCGCACCGTCTACGGCGGCGGCGGTATCACCCCGGACGTGAAGCTGCCTCCCTACAAATCCAACAAGCTTCAGGACACGTTGCTGCAACATTACGCACTCTTCAACTTTGCCAAGAATTACGCGAACTCGCACAAGATCGCGCAGAGCTTCGAAGTTGACGACGTTATCCTCCAGGATTTCCGCAAGTTTCTTGACAGTGAGAAGATTGCCTACACCGAAGGCGAACTGATCGAGAACAACGACTGGCTGCGCTCCAACCTCAAGAGCGAGATATTCATTGACTTTTTTGGGCAGGAAGAAGGCATGAAGGTGCGCGCCGAAACTGATCCCGATGTTATTAAGGCTCTGGAACTGATGCCGCAAGCGCGCGCCCTGGCCGACAACGCCCGCAAAATAATCGCCGAACGGAATTCCACGTCTCCGGTCCGGCGATAGATTAACGTCACTAATCTCTTCCACCGAGGCCCGGTTCGCCGGGCCTTTTCATTTTTCACCGAGCTCCTGATTGCGAAGAGGCCAACCTGAATAGGAACGAGGCGGCAGAGTCGAGATGCAGTATGCCCGTCTCGGGAGCGCCACGAACCTGTATGCCCTTGAGTGTGGCCTCCGGAAGCCATACAGTACATAAGGAATGTGCGCAGCTGCCTCGGTGACAGCCGTGTTTGTGTTTCTGCTCCGGCCATGGAGCGAAGTCGCGCCATGGATTCCCGCTGTCGTCGTTGCCGTGGTTGCAGGCATCTGGGACGGGCGCTGGCGAAGAATTCCGAACTGGCTTACGGTTTCAGGCGCCGCGGCCGGCATCGCCGTGAACACAATTCTGTCCCGCTGGCCCGGCTTGAAAGCTTCAGTCCTCGGCATGCTTCTCGGTCTCGCGCTGCTATTGCCGTTTGTGCTGGTGCGCAGCCTCGGCGCGGGAGACTGGAAGCTGGTCGGCGCTCTGGGCGCATGTCTTGGACCGCGCTCGTTGCTAGCCGTGCTCTTTGGCACGATTCTGGTTGCTGGCGTCATGGCACTCTGCGTCATCATCTGGAGTGGCCGCTTGAAAACAACGTTTCTCAACATTGTGCGTATACTGGCAGCGATTTTTAGTTTGCGGATGCCGGGCATCCAGGTATCGCTCGACAATCCGGAGTCCACTAAAATTCCCTTTGGCGTCGCCGTAGCGCTGGCGGTCGTATTTTACGGAATTGCCGCCACCATGGGGAAAGCGTAACAATTGGGTGATTTTGCAATTGCGTAATTGAGAACCCAAGAGTCCCAATGCCCAGAGATTTTCAATTACGCGACTACGAAATTACTAAATTACTAACCAAATCCCGCAGATGAAAGTCCGACTCCGAAAGCTGCGAAGTATCGAGGCCGCCGAGATCGCCGAGGCGGCTCTGGTGATGCCGGTCGTGTTCCTCTTCCTGCTCGGCATCATCTGGTTTGGACGCGCATTCAATATTTATTCGACAATTACGCAAGCCGCCCAGCAGGGAGCGATCACAGCCGCCCGCCCGACTTGTGCCACCTGCGCGTCCCCGAACGGCGCCGTAGCCGGCAATTTTCCCGGAGACACCACCGTAGCCAGCGCCGTCATCTCCGTGATGCAAGCGTCGAACCTCGATCCGACGCAAATTGTCCCCGTCACTGGCTCCGCGGCCCCCGGATGCACCGCGCCCAGTAACATTCTCGTTTGCCGTGAGGTGGTGCTGAACTTGCCGCCCGCGAGCCCGGCCCAGCAGTGCGCGGCACCCCAGGAGTCACAGGTGTGCGGCACTACTGTGAGCTTTCAATATCCGTTCCAGTTCTACCTCCCCTTCACGTCGTTGAATATGACCCGCGTGATCTTGAACGCCCAGGCGCAAAGCAGGATGGAGAACTAAAATGGTTCAGCGGCAACCACTGCGATGGAAAACTCCGCACCCGCACAGCTGGTGGCTCCACGCTGCCGCCTGGCTGTGCGCGGTCGAAGGCTCGGCCATTCTCGAGTTTTCCATCACGATCCCGCTGCTCGTGGTGTTCGTGGTCGGCATTTACGACTTCAGCGGCGCCTTCAACCAGAAGCAGAAAATCGAGCAAGCCGCGCAGGAAGGTGCGATCGTCGCCGGCGGCCAGCAGACGACCGATATCAACTCCAGCAATCCAGATTCCCTGCTGGCGGTAGTCACGGCAGTTTTCAACTCGCTCGCCGCGAGTAACGTCATCCCTAGCGGAGCCTGCCCCCCGCCCTGGCCCGTAGCGAACTCTGGGCTGACATGGACCTACACGATCACGGGATGCAACGGTTCTTATCCCGGCGACAATCTAGTCATCACCATCAATCGCGGCTGGGTGGTAGCTTCGAGCGCCGGCCCCTGGGTGGTTGGAACGGTTGTCACTGTCACCTATCCCTACCATTGGCGCTTTAACAGCGTGATCCAGTTGCTGATTCCGGGCGCCAGCTATCAGGCGACAACATACCTGACGGAGTCGGCCACCGTGCACAACCAGATGTAATGTTCCCCGCCGCCAGCCAAAATCCCCAAGACTTGGATCGGTGAAGAAATCATTCGGTAGGCGAAATGAATGCACGGCTGCTAAAATTATCGAGAAGAAACCACCACCGAGTGGGGCTATAGCTCAGCTGGGAGAGCGCATCGTTCGCAACGATGAGGTCGTCGGTTCGATCCCGACTAGCTCCACCATATTTTCAAGCACTTGCAGACACCCCGCTAGCCAATCTTGTCACACTTTGTCACACAAATTTCAGACAGGCTCGACGGGAGTTGCCTCACAACTTCCCACCTTGGGCGACGATTCAAGAACCTCGATAGTCCGGTTCGTCATAGAAGTCCGCAGGGTCAACGTCTTCAACGTGTATGGGTTCCCCCAAGCCCGCTGCTTTCAATTCCGTCGAGCCGTCGAGTGACAAACCACAAAGGTTGCAAATGAAATTTGACGGTATGAGAGACACCAAGGGATATGCCCCCACAATTTGGCCATCATCAAAATCGGCTTCCCAATCAACGTCAATTGAGCCGACCAGCAAGCCCTGATTTCCACAAGCCGGGCATCCAGTAAGCTGATCTTCGTATCGTCTGAGACTGTAGGCACTTTCAACCGCTTTGATAATGCCCTGAGTGTCCTCGCGATCAAGTGCGCCGTATTTTCTATCGTAGTCAGTCTTTGCGCGGGCAAGCTTTTCTGCGGTCAGACGGTTCACTTCGGTCAGGGACTTGTCCAGATGGGTCGCAACTAAATCCTCAAATTCCCCAAAACAATCGCTTCTTGATATTTTCATCTCATCCGCGAGTAAGGCAGTTGCAGCCAAAAATTCGTGGAAAATCTCTTTTCGCTCTTCGTCAACAATCTCCCCTAGGTGAATGGCGCTGTTCCGGAACTCTGCTAACAATCTCAGACGATCTTTGTAGTCTTTCAATCCCGGATGAAGCTGCAAACACCGCTGCAACACTTCCGTCGCATTGACGGTTCTAAGATTCCACGGTGGGCGCTGCGCATGTTTCCCTGCTGCGCAAACATGAAGAAATGAATCAAAATCCCGGTCGATAATGAGGCTCGGATGTATGGTGGCTAGCCGAGCTTTGCCTAATAGCTCGAAACACATCGCCGCCTGCATCAAGAATTGATCGTGCTCTTCCTTCAGATAATGGCCTATTGCACGCTGCCCTGCTTTCAAACTGCGTATTTTTAAGTTTTCGATCATAAAAATAACAACTGTTGTTCCTATGCTGCCGATGAAGCCGTCTTAAGGCGATCAACAATCCGCAGCAGGTGACTAGCGAACACGATTACCTCCGCCGCATCAATTGGGTCTGTAGGTACATAACGATGACTCTGGGGGTTCTTGTAAAGAGCGATTGCGCCAGCGTAGAGGTTTGCCATCCCCTCTTGTTCGGCACCGGGGAGGGTAGTGTCTGTCAAAGGCCCAGGTGAGATCACTGGTTTGTCGGCACGGCCCGCGGGCCGTAGCGCCTGGCGCATCAATTCAACTCCGACCATTTCAGCGGGGAACCCACCGGCCGCACGGACAACAATCTCAACCTCGCGAAATGCCTGGAAAACTGCTGTGTCGTACTCCCCACGGAGAAAAGCGGGATAAACTCTGCTGGCAATCAATGGATGGAGTTGGCCTTGGGGAAGAAGGCTTGCGCGGCGATACGCGGCCAAATCTTCGCGCGATTTTAGGCGCTGCGCCCGTCTCGACAGAAAATACCACGGAGAAGAACTCTGAAACCCATCACGCACCAACAATCCTTCGCGCTCCAGCCAATTCCATGCCTCCATGAGAGCCTGATTAACCTCTAGCTGTCGCTTAGGGTATGCGGGACGATGGCCGAGTTCGTTGAGAAAATTGTACTGACTAATGCTACCCCGGCTTACAGTTCCATTTCCGCTGTCTCCGCCAAAGCTCTGAAGGTGGGTGAGCAAAACCCCCGCTACCTCCTCTACTTCAAGGGACAGAAGATCATCTGCATTTGGAACGAGCGAACTTAGCGAAACGGCCATGTAGCAAAGAGAATATCAGGCGCCAACCCCCACGCGCAGGCGCGTCGTCTACCGCCGGGTTCCAAACTGTCGGTACCCACGGCCCCACACAACAGTTTCCTCTTGCGGCACAAAAACAATTTACTCAATTTCTTTATAAAACGCAGTTGAAAAGCATATCCTTCGTGGGTCTAAGAAAATCCTTGGCGCTGTGGAGGTGCGTGCGTGGATATAGGAATCATCACCGGATGGATTCAGCTTGCAATCTGGATCGTTGGCACGGTGTTGTTTTTGGGCAGGCTCATCGTCCGCCGGTGTAGAGGTGAAGCGGTGATACCCAAGTGGATAGGGACTATTCTTTCGTCAAATGTCCTACTTGGGGGAATTATCGTCGTTGGCCTCGCTGCCTCGATTGTGACTCAGTACCTCAGCTACGCATACAACCATCAAACCTATCTTGACGACGTAACAATCTCAGCCTATCGGGACGGTGCGGTACTGAAACTGGTGAAGGAACAAACCTTCGAAAATGAGTCTGTTCCACTGGACGGTTACAACTATGACCACTGCACGTTCGTTAATTCCTGTCTGCTCTATGACGGCGGTCCATACCAGTTGCAGAGTGCCACGTTTAAAGATCATTGGAAGGTCTGTGTGAAAGATGAGCCGCTGAAGAATTATGCCGCACTGCAAACGGCCTTACGGATGTATCGCACGGGAGTGAAGCACTCAAGCAAATCAGTTATGAAAGACACTTTAAAAACCGCAAACTAGCAGAACTCTTAAGGAGTGTTTGCAACCATAACGAAATAAATAACGTATCTTAACGGAGAAAAAATGGAGATTGACGAAATTGCCAAGTCCGCTTCTCGGGTTGGGAGGCGGCCCACTTTTTTGTTACCAGCTTTGACCCAATTTGAGCGGGTTCGGGTTTAGAAAATATACCCAAGTGCCGGGGAGGCAATGCCGCTCTTATACCGTAACTATTTGATTCTATTGGTATTAAATGTTGACTTGTTTCGGGAAAGTTGTACCCTGAGCTTGCCGACCAAATTGGTCAGAACGGTTGGCGGCTACGCTCAGAAGAACGATCAGGTGGGGCCTGCGAGTTGAACGGCCTGCTGTGACTTCCGGTGTCTCGCAAGCTTCACTGTGGGCACGATTAGGCACGCGTGCGAGTGCTGACGTGTGGTTAACGGCTGAAAAAGTCGCGTCATCCGACACTGCACGGCTCCATTGCAGCTAGCTGCATCCCCGAAAGGTGTATCAAAAAAGGGTAGCTAAAACACGCTAGCAGTTTCAGTGAGTTGCGGAACAAAACTGATGTATTGACAAATGTACGATTTATGATACGATCTTTCAGAGGTGGGATTATGAAAATCGGGATTTATGCTCGTATCTCCACCCGGAAGCAGGATGAATTAAACCAATTAGATCAGTTGCGGGAGTTCGCCGCAAAACAGGGTTGGGAGATCGCCATCGAGTTTGTGGATACCGTGTCCGGCTCCGGTAAGAAAGAACGACCGCAGTTCCAGCGTATGATGCTGGCCGCGAGTCAGAAGCAATTTGATCTTCTGCTGTTCTGGGCCTTAGACCGGCTTTCCCGCGAAGGCATCGTCAAGACGATTGGCTACCTCGAACAACTCAAGGACTGGGGAGTTGGATGGCGCAGCTTTACGCAACCTTTCCTCGATACAGGCAACGAAATGACCACGGGTATCGTTTTGAGCGTTCTAGCGGCTGTGGCAAAGCAGGAACGCATCACGATCAGCGAGCGCACCAAAGCGGGATTGCGTAGGGTGGTAAAGGAAGGCCGGAAACTCGGTCGCCGACCAGTTAAGGTAAACCTCGACAAAGTCGGAGCTTTACAGCAGGAAGGGCTAGGACTGCGACCGATTGCTAAAAGGCTTGGCTGCTCCGTCAACACATTGCAGCGCGCGCTCAGGGGCACACAGAAGCGCAGCGCGCGGCACTATGGTACGGAAGGGCAAGAGATTTTGGGTAGTGCCTCAGTTTGAAATTAACCGCCTTTGCGAAGCAACTTCTTTGCGAGCCAAACGCCAGCGTAGAGTGCCACATTCCCGAGCAACACGCCAATTGCTACCACGGTGACAATGAGGGTGGGACGAACTCCGTTTCTGTAAAGCATGTAAGCCATCAAAGCCCAGGTACCGTTAAGAACCACGAACAGGAATGTAGTGGCCTTATTCATAACCCCGCCTTCTACTAAGCTATGCGTTTCTTGTAGGGGCCGCGCTTCGCTGGTGCTGGCGCGTAGCTGTCGGCCATGAGTACGATTTCCTCAAGACTCCAAACGTGGTCACTAGCCTATGATATTTCAAACTGAGGCACTACCAGATTTTGGCGGCAACGCCAACGGAACAAACGTCTGCAAATCTGTAAGGCTTCCCACGCGGCATTTCGTTGCTCGCTTCGCATGTTTTTTTCTCTCCCGATGAAAAAAAGGGAGAAGTTCAAACAGGTACTTCTCCCCTCAGTGGCGATTTGGAGTCGCTTCGCCCGAGCGGTTGAGCCTCGATTCGCACGTTACGCTGAGTCCCAGCGAATCCCCTCTCAACAAAGGGTTGAATTGGGCCTGCACAGCGCTTGCGCATTCCATGACCGGTACGCAAGAGACCGCGAAGAGCTAACTGCTTGGAGCATTTCGTCCGCGCTCTAACCCGGAACCCCAAGCTGTCCCTCTCTTCCAGGGTGATGAAAGCAACTCCGGGTGAGCAACCCTAGCCGGTTGAACTGGACGCGGGATTTCCGGCGTACCAATTATTCTGCGCAATCTGCGCAGGATTGACCCCGGCTAACGTCACAGCGACGTTGGAAGCGGCAGTGCCTTGCTGAGCTTCGTCAATAGCGAGCACTTCACTCAAAAAATATTGCGTGACCAACATTCCCGACGGGTCAGAACTCGGCGCGCTGGGATTCGTCTGGGCGACATTCGCCGCCGGGGGTGGTGGGCCATCAGCGGGCGCAGACTGCCATGGTCCCCATTGATTTGTCGAAACACCTACACCGTTCGGCCAAGTCATAAAATTTCCTTTCTTATGCGACTGCCAAAGACTCATTGACGAACTGCTCCATCGAAGCGGACAACCGCTCCCAACCGTCACTGCCAAAATCCTCTACGCCTTCACGGTGTCCATTGCGGAGCAACGCCTGCTTGAAATCGCCGACGATGCCCACGACGGCACGTTTGCGCAATGGTGCGTTTGCGACAATCCGGCTGGCTTTGGCTAGAAGATCGTCGGCAATTCGGTTGGCGGTCTCCGCGACACGCTTGCTCAGGGCTGCGCGCGCGTCTAGCTCCCTGACCAATTCCACACCCAGAATATTTTCCTGAAGCGTGGTCGCTTCGATGGCCTTAACTAGCTTCGTGGCATCTCCGCGAGATGTTGCTTGGAATCGCCACAATTCGGAAAAGGGAGCGCTAGTGTCGAAAACATCAGTACCTAACTCCCCTGGGGTCTCATCGAGACCCATGGCAATGGTGAATTCAGAACCAACTTTGATCATAGATTCTCACTTTCCAAAAACGGATAACGCCTCAGCATTATTGCTCGCTCCTGTAACACCCTGGCATGACTGCGTCTGAGCTCAGCAATTTCGTTTGGTGGTCCAACAAAAACGGAGGTTCCGGGAAGTCTGCGCGATTCAAGGTTGGAATGCAGCGCCCGTTCTCGCTCTGCGAGCTGTCGCCAGTCTTCATGGAGCTTGGTGAGCCGCGCTACATCAGCCGCAGCAGATTCTCGCTGAGTCTTTTCCGCGGCGACGCGGTCAGCTTCGCGCTGTTGGGTCTGTGCTTCTGAAGCACGGCGGTCTAATAGAGCGACAGCAGCGCTCGCTGTCTCTTCAACTGTTGGCATTTGTTGTCTCTCTTTCTGGGAAATAGTGCTCATCGCAACACAACAGAAGTGCAGGCAGAATGCTCCGGTTTGCCCAAACGGCTTGCACGATCTGCGCGAAGGCTGGTTCCTCGGTGAGCAAGGTCATAGTGCGAGGCGTGAGGCCGTTCTGAATCGTTCCGCGCTCCGCCTCATGGCGGAGCAGCGCGTCGATTCCTTTAGCCGTAAACTCCACGCTGTCACGGTCAACCCCGTCTTTTTCGGTTTCGGCCTCGTGTGCAAGTTGCTTTTGCAGTTGGCTGAGCGAGCGAACCGCGGTTGAAATCGCACTGACCGCAGAGCGGGCGTCACCGTTAACCTGGGCGGTCAGGTAAGTTGTTTCCGCGCGCTCTAACCACTTCGTGATCTCCGCTGAGCCCGTGTTGGGAGTAAGTTCCGTTGCGACATTCACCGCAAGGCAAAAGCGCGAATGCCGCGAAATTTGGCTGATCGAGAATTGCGGGTGCTGCTCGTGAATCGTCCGCTGTTTCACGCCTGCTTCAATCAAACTGTTTACTTGGCTGGTAATTCCAACATCGGGACAGGTACAGATTTTGCAGCGTTTCGGTCTAGCCATTTTGCACCCCCGTGGCAAGAAAAGTTTTCAGCACACTGGTACGCACTTTGCGGTGGCCATGTTTGCCAATTCTGACCGTGGGCAACTCGCCATTCTTAACCAGCTTGTTCAATGTGCTTGAACTAATCCCACCCAACGCGACACGTACAGTCGCAAGGTCCAACAGCGGATCAGCAAAGAGCTGTGCCCGCTGGTTAATCTGGTGCTCGATTTGTAGGGCCAGAGGGCCACGGAAGGTCTGACGGAGCGGCGTGTCAGCATTCAACACATTCACAAAAAGCACTCCTTTCAAGGTTAGTCGTTATAACGACTAATGTAAGTATCCCCATTCATAGCACGGATAAAAACGAGTTGCAACTTATTTCGACGGGGTCCCCGAAATGTAAGGCCACGCTTGTTGGGCAGAACACCAACTTACTTGTTGATAGGCGCATAGGTCACTAACGAACCCCGAGCTAAGGTGGGAGTAAGTGGAGTGACGCATGTGACGCTTTATAGCAGAATGAACCGGCAGACAACATTCCGTGACGCATGTGACGCGATACGTTGGAATGGACCGGCATAAATTCTCTGATTTTGTTGGGGTCCCGATGCAGCGCCAGTGACACCAGTGACACCACCACCTATTTGCACCGTCTCATGCGCGCGCGCGCTTACGTGCTGCAATGGGAGTTACGCGTCACGCGTCACTGTCTTTTCGTAAGTTATGATTTTGTCAATCACTTGCAAAGGGTGACGCATTTTCCTGCCCATTTTCTGAAATCACTTCCCGTAGTTATGATTTTTTAAAGCACTTAGGTTAGTTGCCCCGCTTGGTAGCAAAGCGCGCTGGGATTACAGGTTAATTTTCTCTTGCGCTAGGTCATCTCTCAGGCGCTTAATGTGAAAGTGACGCGTGACGCGAGTGACGCGAGAATGCACCCATGACCGAAAACAGATCTGATTCCAGCGCAGAATTACTCGCCGTGCCCAAATCCGACACTGCACACATCACAACTACCTACGCTAGCAAACCGAAGTCGGACGCCGAACATCAAGCAGACATGACGGCGCTCGCTATTCAGCAATTAGATGGGATTTTCTTGCGAACCTTTCCTAGCAAGGGAGCCCATGCAGTGGAACCTGGGCAGTCGGCCGGCGATCCCAAACGCCGGATCGTACGGAAAACGAGCAGTCAGGTACATTTGCGGGATACGAAGATTTGCAGTATTGCCGAGGAGTTAAACACAGATGAATATGCGATCAAGGCGGATCATCTGCAACCACCTCTCACACCGCGCCAATTGTGGCGTGACAAGGGCTGCCCGTCATCTATGGGCAAGGCAGTTGGCAATGCCTACTGGCGAAAGATGGTTGCCGATGAGCGAAGGAACGCCTGGCTTCGCCACAAAAAAGTACCTCACTAATCGTACGTAATTTACGTAGTTACGAAACGCTAAGTCCAATAAAAGCTCTTAACTACAGCCTTTCGCTTCACTTCTTTCTAGACAAAGTTTGTCCTCTCTCTAGACTGCGGAATTATGTCCACGAAATCCGCAGAACCAGTCTCCGAGTTAATGCTGGCCGCCGATACCCTAGACGCTGCTGGTGAGCGCCTGCGGAAGGCGCACGTTTTGGCGCGGGAGTACAACTGGCCCGCTCCCATTGCCGAAGATGAAGCCACATTGCGCGCGGCCGCTGAGAAGGTTGAACGTTGTCGGCTGGGATTGCTGCGCTTTACACGGCAGTACTTGAAAGGTTTGAAGGCTTAGAAGGCCCCAAGGCCGACCACCCTGTCAGGCATCCGGCCTTGGGTTTGAAAGGTTTTGAACTGTGCACAACGAAAATAGCACCACCTTTGCCATGAGGCAAGGATTTACCCAACTTACGCCAGAAACGTCCGAGTTTCTTGAGAACATCATCGCGGGTAAGTGCAACCTATCCGCATTTTCTTCCTCGATTGCAGTCGAGTCCGCCATTCGCTGCGTTTGGTGCGAGGCACCCATTGCCGAAGTTCGTCTCGCCCCTTCCGGCACTCCGGTCTACCTCGACATTGAAATCAGAGATGAGGGTGAACTGCGTGCGGTCCTAACTTCACCGCACGCGTGCCTAGAAACCGGGGATGCGCAATGACTCTGCCCAACGTCCAAGCGGACGCCGGGGAAATTCTCCGCACGCTTGAGCTTCTAGTTGCTCCCGACTCGGTTGCTGAGCTGCGTTGCCCGAAAACGGAAAGGGGAACTGGCTCTGGCTACTATTCTGAGATGGCTGCGATGGCCTCGGAGGCAAGCGCGCTCAGCGGAAGAGTGCCGGGCGTCTACTTCACGCTGAATCCGGTCATGCCTGATCTGTTGGCTAGGCGGGTGAACCGGTTCGAGTTTTGGGCCAAGGATACAACCACCGACGAAAACATCCTGTCCCGCCGGTGGTTGCCCTTCGACTTCGATCCCGTCAGACCGGCGGGAATTTCATCCACCAATGCAGAGCACGAAGCCGCGTTAACACGAGCGCGAGAGTGCCGAGACTGGTTAACTACGCAAGCCTGGCTTGATCCGATCCTGGCCGACTCGGGCAATGGCGCACATTTGCTCTATCGCATCGACCTGCCCAACGACAAAGCCAGCCAAACGCTTATTGCGAGGGTTCTCCAAGCGGCCGCGCAGAAGTTCAGCGACTCAACCGTAAAAGTGGACACCGATGTTTCCAACGCTGCGCGTATTTGGAAGGTGTACGGGACGCTGGCTTGCAAGGGTGATTCAACCCCAGAACGCCCGCACCGCTATGCCCGGCTGTTGGAAGGGGACAACAAGTGATTACCCAACAACAGCTAGAATCCGTCGCTGCACTCGTTCGGGAAACCATTCCCCTGCGTCCATCCACTCGCCAAACCAAGGAAAAGGGTTTTGATGTGCCTGGTTTTCTGGCCCACCACGGCCTCCAGGCTGAGCGCAAACCTTGGGAAGATGGCGTGGGCTATGAACTCGCCGTTTGCCCTTGGAATCCCGAGCACCGGGGAACGGCCTTCGTCGGTCAGTTCGCCAATGGCAGGATTACCGCCAGTTGTCGTCATGAAAGCTGCACCTGGACCTGGCAGGACTTGCAGGCGCGCTTTGAGCCCCAGCCCGATGCGCCATTGTTCAGTGAAGATGCCATTGCACTGGAATTTACGCGTGCGCTTAGCGGTGATCTGAAATATACGGCCAGCATGGGCGTTTGGCACCGTTGGACGGGCACCCATTACGAGCCAGATGCAAGCTTGCGGGTGTTTACTGAGACCCGTGCTATCTGCCGCACCATCGCGAAAAAAGCCCCAGAACCGGACAAGGCGCGAAAGCTGGCTTCGAGTGCAACCGTTTCCAGTGTGGAACGCCTGGCACGTTATGACCGGCGTCACGCGGTCGCTGTCGATGAATGGGACGCCGATGCTTGGTTGCTCAATACGCCAGGCGGGACCGTAGACCTACGCACGGGCGTGATGCAGCCGCATCGCCAGCGTGACTACATCACCAAGATCACACCGGTTAGCCCTGGCGGGACTTGTCCACTCTGGCGGCAGTCCCTTGACCGCGTGACCGCGGGCAACACAGAGCTGCAAACTTATCTGCAACGCATGACCGGCTATTGCCTGACAGGCAGTACGCGAGAACAGGAGCTTTTCTTTCTCTACGGTCTAGGAGGGAACGGAAAAGGGGTGTTTCTGAACACGATCACCGGTTTGCTCGAACCCTACACTGGCACCGCACCAATGGAAATGTTTTTGGCTGCGCACAACGCCAGTGAGAGACACCCGTGCGACATGGCCGCATTGCGTGGCGTGCGTTTGGTTACCGCTCAGGAAGTCGAAAAACATTGCCGCTGGGCAGAGACCAAATTGAAAGCGCTAACTGGCGGAGATCGACTCACCGCCCGTTTCATGCACCAGAACTATTTCACCTACACACCGCAATTCAAACTTGTTCTCGTTGGGAACCATCGTCCCGCTTTGCGCAGTGTGGATGAAGCCATTCGGCGGAGATTCAACTTGGTGCCCTTCACCGTCACGATCCCCGCGGCGGAACGTGACCCAAACTTGTGTGAAAAGCTCAAGGCGGAATGGCCCGGCATCCTGGCGTGGGCCATCGAAGGGTGTCTGGCCTGGCAGCGGGAAGGGCTGAACCCACCCGCCGTGGTGCGGGCAGCGACGGCAGATTATTTCGGCGGTGAGGATGCGCTTGGCCGCTGGATCGACGAACGGTGCAACCTGGGAACCGCGGAAAAAACCAGCAGTAACGCGCTGTTCACCAGTTGGCGAGAATGGGCAGAAAAAACCGGGGAGTATGTTGGCAGTCAAAAAACTTTCAGTCAGAGCCTGGAAGCCCGCGATGGGATTGCCCGCTATCGCACAAGCCAGATGCGCGGTTATCTCGGAATCAGCTTAAAAACTTATGAGGAACTGCGCGACGCCGAAAAAGCTACCCCTGTCACTGTGGAGTTTATCCAATGACCCCCGCGGAACTGCAGACCTTAATCGAAAATTCGGGCGGTCATCTGGAAGTCTCACCAGACGGGCACTTGCGCGCGTTACATGTTCCGTCAGAGTTTCACGCGGCTGTGTGCGAACACCAAGACGCGCTTATCACTCTACTGCAAGAGCGGGCGAAATCACGTTCGAGTCCATTTTTAATTCCGGTGGCAGAACTGGCCGCGGCACAGGCCCGCTATGAGCAAGCGCAAGCCACAAAAGCAGTACCGGCACCAGCGCCAGCAACTTTTACCTACAAACCACGAACGCCCATGCAACACAACGCACGCGAGCGCCAAACGTGGCGGTCAAGCTTTGGGGTACCGATTGAACGCGTCCTAGATGATCCTGAGATTGAAGACGGGGAAGACGGCGACGGCGAATCTCCAAAGTCGAAAGTCGGGCCGAACACTCCCTGTATTGATTGCGGCCATAAACGCTCTGATCACCACACTACGCCAGAGCCTCACTTCGCTGATGGTGAGTGGAACTATTACTGCATCACGGCACACTGTGCCATTTTTTCTTACAAGGACGGGCTATCCGAACCGTGCAATTGCCTTCACTTCCGTGCCCACGAAACGGATGTGCCCAAGTTCACCCGCCCGCATGTCGGCGACTATGACCGCTGCGCGAATCTCGCCTGTGGTCATTGGAAAATCGACCATTGCACTAAGAAAAAGCCCGGTGCGGTGTCACGATTGAAGCCGGGCGAGACGGCCTACAGGATTCTGTCGAAGCCTGACGGCATGGCATACGGCTGCAAGCATTTCTCTCCGACTGATACCGCGTGCCAATGCAACAGCACAAGTTGCGCTGCGACTGAGGACGGTAAAGAGTTCTGCGCTTGCGAGAAATTTATCTCGCCTCTGTTGCGCGCGCGCGCAAAAACACCTAAAGCACCAGCCGAACCACGGGCAGCACGCAAAGCGGGAAAAAAGAAGACTGGTTTCGTTACCGGCAATCTTTTCCCAGTGACAACAGTGGAAGCGACGGATGTGCGCCCATGACTACCTTTTGCATTTTGTGCAGAGCCGAAATTCCACCGGATAGGCAACGCCGTGGGGCTTGCACTTGCTCTTCCGACCATGCGCGAGAACTTCGCCGTCAGAGACGCGCTGAGCACGCTTTAAGGTTTTGTAGGTTGTGTGGTCGGAAGGCCCGACGCCCGAAGCCTGTAGAGGCCGTGCGCATGGAGCACAGCAACTCTAAAGAGGTAAGCGAAAGCGCCAGCGCACCCCTGAATCAGTGAACCGCGAATGCCATCGGTTATCCACAACCCGCTGCCTCTGCCGGGAGCAAACAGGTGTACACTTCCGCCCGAGGCAACTACCCGAGCGAGCCATGGAGATTACGAAACCATGGCGAGACGGAGATTTCAAAATCCGAAACCAGAAAGGATGGGTAAATTTTGGTACATACGCGTTCGGCAAGACTGCTTTGTAAACGGGCGCAACGTCAGAAAACTTGTGCGATTGAAGATTGCACCCGCTGCTAAGTTGGAGCGGGAAGCACAGAAAATCGCCGCCGAGTTGGTCAGACCCATGAATCAGGGCCTCATCTCCATCGGTTCCGCAGTTAGTTTTGGTGAATACGTGCAAAGCGAATACATCCCGACCGTGCTGCCACTGCTGGCAAAGACCACGCGAGACTCTTACGAAGCTACGATTGCAAAATATCTGCAACCTGCCTTCGGAGAATATTGTCTGCGTGATTTGACCCCGCGCAGTTTGCAGCGATATTTCTCAGGGTTGGAACTCGCTCACCCATCCGTAGTGAAAGTCAGGGATGCTTTTTCCAGCGTTTTACGTTCCGCAGTTCCCGACTTTCTCATCAAGAATCCACTGGACGGCTTGCGCCTTCCGCCCGATAAGAGGGGCAGGCGGTCGAAGCCTTACATTTCCCCACAGCAGTTCAACAATCTCGTGGAACTCGTTCCCGAGCCTTACGCTTCCATGTTGTTCGTGAGCGTGTGGACCGGATTGCGAGTCTCCGAGTTGATCGGGCTGAAGTGGCGCTGTATCCACGCCGATTCAATCTCCGTCGAAGAACGTTATTGTCGGGGAGATTGGGCTGCGCCGAAAACAGCAGCAAGTGCCGCAACCATCGGTGTCTCGCCCGAAGTAATCGCTCGCATCAACCGCTTGAAGTCTCTCACCGTAGAAGTTCGGGCGGGGCGTGCGGTGCGCAAATATAAGCTGGTCAAATCGTCAGGTCCAGACGATCTGGTTTTCCAGAGCGTACAAGCGGGCAAGCCGATGAATGACCAAAACATTTTGCGACGGCATATCAAACCGGCGGCCAAAGCACTTGGGTTGTCATTCGTCAACTGGCGCTGTCTGCGCACATCTCACGCGACTTGGCTAGTGCAGGCCGGTGCGGATGCAAAAAGCGTTCAAGGTCAGATGCGCCACTCACGTATTTCGACCACGATGGACATTTACGCGCAGATTGTTTCGGCGTCTCAGAGACAAGCACTTGAGAAGCTGTCACAATTCGCAAAACCTTGTCACACTCTTGTCACACAAAATGGGGTGTTTCATTGCTGAAAATTGGAGTTAAGTCGAATCGAACCAATCGGTTAATGATGGCTGATCCCATCTTTCGCAACGATGAGGTCGTCGGTTCGATCCCGACTAGCTCCACCATATTTTCAATAACTTGCAGGGGGACGGTCTCGGCGGCATGCTGATTTGCGTCGTTGTTTGTGTCGTAACCCTTCGCTTCACTCGTTGAATTGGCCCTCGCGGCCTGCCTAAAAGGGCATCCCGTGCCGGAGGTCGGCAGAAAGACTGACATCGGGCAGACTTGGTCGTCCACCGGCCCTCCTTGCCAAATCTAAAAGGACATCCCATGCGCGGGCTACTTAACGTCGGGGCAGGCGGGGTCAACGCTTCTGGTATGGGTGGAAGATGTAGTCCTTCGCCTTCACGACCGTATGGCAGGCGTTTCCGCAGTCTGAGAGGCTTTTGGGATCGGGAGTAAACTTGTCGGTTGCGGCATCGTAGTTGAACACCGCATATCCCCACCCGCCGCTTTTTGGAAATCTCTTGCCGTCCTTTTCCATAACAAAAGCCTGGGAAAAGACATCTGGCACATCCACGGCGAACTGGGCCTCGGTGCTCTTCTTCGGCTTCCACTGGAGCTTCACGATCATGGAGCCTTCCGGAAAAGGCTGGCCGTTGACGGGAATACCGGCCTTGTAGGCCTTGATCATGGTCGGATTGCCGACGATTACCTTGAGCACTTCGTCGGTCCGGGCGGTGGAGACGACAGACCAGTCCTCATATCCCCGGAAGTCAGAGAACGCGATTCCGCCGGGCGATTTTAGTGAGTACTTGTCGTTGTTCTGGCCTCGGCCTTGCGCGTAAACGGCCGTGGCGATGAGGATGGCTAGTGCTACGGCTACCGCAACGATAGCAAAACCGGCGTTCCGTTCCATGGCGGTGCGTGTTTCTATCTTCTGCTCTTGTTGTTCTTGCGCCACAGATTTGGTCATAGGTTCACGCATGGTGTGTTCTCCTTGACAAAGAAAGTGTTTCAGGGCTGATCAACGTGCTTCTTGAACTATTGCCATTAAGCCAGAGATCAGAGGAGTAAAACAATTGGACTATAGTATCGACGATAGCTTCGTACCAAGTGTCTACCTGGATGGAGAAAAGCCGCATCCCGAGGCATGAAGGCACTGGAGTCGAGACGAAAGTATGGGCAATACCATCGTCCAATTGCGCGGCTCGTTTTGTTCTGGCTGAATGGTGGCATCTTTATATCATTGGGTGGGTGGTTTGTGTCACCCGAGCGACAATTTCAGATCGACATTCTAGGTTCTTGAGATTATTGCGGGCTATGTGTGCATTTGCTGCGACGAATGAACTACAAACGCCGGCGGGCATTGTCGGCTCCAATCAATCGGTTTCCGACACAAAACAAATACGGAGGAAAATCCCATGGCAACGACGAACGCACCTTCCAAAGTCACACAGATGAACACACCTGTGAAACCTGCACAGATTCGCGTGGCCCGGCGCTCGCCCGCCTATTGGCGTGTCACGATCGACAATCCGCCGATCAACGTCATGGGTCCGGAAATGGTCAAGCAGTTCCAGGAAGTCATTACCGCTCTCGAGGTCGACGAGCAAGTCAGGGTCGTGGTCTTCGATAGCGCGGTCGACGACTACTTCCTGAATCACTCCGATTTCACGGCAAAGATTGAGGATCTGACCTCGCTGCCGGAGGGTCCCACGGGCTTACCGCCCTGGCCCGACTTTCTCGTGCGTCTGACTCGCCTGCCAGTGGCCTCCATCGCGCTCATCCGTGGCCGTGCGACCGGCAACGGCAGCGAAATCACGCTGGCCTGCGACATGAGTTTTGCCAGCCGAGAGAAAACCATCATCTCGCAATGGGAGGTGGGCGTGGGGATGGTCGCCGGTGGCGGCCCCATGGCTCGACTTCCGCGACTCATCGGCCGAAACCGCGCCCTCGAAGTGCTCTTGAGTTCGGAAGACATCAAAGCAGAACAGGCCGAGGCCTATGGCTACATTAATCGCGCCTTGCCCGACGCCGATCTGGATGCATTCGTAGAGGCGCTCGCGACCCGGATCGCGAAGTTCGACAAATGGGCGATCGCCCAGACCAAGCGCCTCGTCAACACCAGCCTGCCGCCCGATGTCGAACTCGGCGCCGGGTGGGATGCGTGCATTGCTTCGCTCGGTAGACCCGCCGCCCAGGAGGGGATCAAGGCACTGATGGCGCGCGGCTTCCACAAGCCGGGGGATGTCGAAAATCGGCTGGGATACTACTTGGGCCAGATCGGGCGCTAGGGCGGCGCCGTGCATTTAGCGTCTTCTCGAATTGAAGGCTCAAGATGAACGATCAACAAAAACCCGCGCAGTGTTCTGGAGCACGAGATCAGGGGATCCGTGCGGCTCTGGATCAGCATTGGGCCGCGTCCGATGCCAACGATTTCGAAACCGAGCACCTCATCTATCACGAGGACGCGATGCTGGATTACCCGCAGTCAGGCGAGCGAACCCACGGCCGACATAACATACAGTGCCAGCGCGCCAGTCAGCCGAACAAAAAGCGGTTTACTGTCCGACGAATCATTGGTGGCGGTGATCTTTGGGTCACCGAATTGGTCATAACATATGACGGCAAGCCGTCCTACACCGTGAGCATCATGGAATTCACGGGCGACAAGGTTGCGCGGGAAACACAGTACTTTGCGGATCCATTCGTGGCTCCCGCATCGCGCGCTCAATGGGTCGATCGGATGCACACATAATCTCGACGCGAGAATTCGCTCACGACATCGCCATTACCGGTTTGCAGCATAGGGAGACTCTGAGTAATTATTTCATCGGTCGTTTTACGACCCACAATCAGAGACCTCCCCTATCGTGGTCTTTTAGAATCAAAGACTTGGCTGGGTGGCAGACTCCAGGTCTTTTAGGAATAAGGACTTAATCCTAAAGTCTTTATAAGTCAAAGACTTAGCTGGCATTTCGCTGGAACTGGTTTTCGAGACGAGCGGCGTGTCACATCCTTCGATCGAGGGGCAAGAGATGGATTGGAAACGGTTGGTCCAGTTTGCATTGCTGGGTAGCAGTGATTTGGAACAATATGCCATCCTGCTGGTGCGCGTTTCGATCGGGCTGTTCTTCGCCATCTCCGGGGGAAACAAATTGTTTGTCGCCGGCGGCACGAAACCTGTTTACGATACGCTCGTTAAGGCCAAAGTCCCGTTTCCCCACCAGACGGCTTATTTCGTGGCGGGCGTCGAGTTCGTTTGCGGATCCCTCGTGGCCGTGGGCTTTCTTTCGAGCCCGGATTGCGTGGCTTTGATGATCGATATGATTGTCGCCACGCTGACCAGCGCGCTTGCCACCTTGCCCAAAGGACTTTCGTCGCTGAGCTGGATTGACGACTTGCTCTACCTTCCGGAAGTCCTGTACGTGCTCTTTTTTGCCTGGCTGATCTGCTCCGGTCCGGGAAAGTTCAGTGTCGATTACTGGCTCGCGGGTAAGTCACTGAGTTGATCGAATCGAGGAAGCGTAGCCAGGTTTAGAGTCACGAGGCGCGAGCGCCGTATACGTAAAATCCAACGGCTGTGAGGAACGATGACGAAACCGACGAGCTTTCAAGCGGACATTCTCCCGCTTTTTACGGAGCGGGACATTCGAGGCATGAGCAAAGCGTTCAACCTGGGAAGTTACGATGACGTCAAGACGCACGCGGCCGCCATCTATGACCGCATTCGGGGAATCGGTGGCGCGGTAATGCCGCCCCCACCGCCGAGAGGGGAAGGCCCTTGGCCTCAGGCTCGCATTGAGCTATTCGCAAAGTGGATGGCGGATGGGTACCAACCTTAGGCGAGGTCATCTCGTAAATGACCGGCTTGTAGGCTGCTATTCCTGTTCGCAATCGACTCTCGATGATGCGAGGTTTCGCTTATCATTTGATCCTTGCCGGGAGTTTGTTAATTACCGCCGCCCCTGCCTTGCTCACGACTTCGTCCTGTGAATCCGTGCCTCCCGAACAACCGATTGCGCCGATAATTGCGCCCTGGTCGATGAGTGGAATACCGCCTCGAGACGCAATGATTCCATCGAACGCGAGCAGATAATTGAGATGCATAAGGTTGATTCCATCCTCGAAGACCTTCGTTGGCCGCCGGAAGGTGACGGCTGCTCGCGCCTTGTGTTCGGCAATTTGAATCGAGGCGAGCATGGCGCCGTCCATTCGTTGGAAGGCAACCAAGTTGCCCCCGGCATCGGCTACTGCGATATTCATCTTCCAATCCCGCTTCTTCGCCTCTGCCACCGCGGCTTGAATCACCGCCTGGGCTTGGTCTAGCGATATCGGAGGCCCATAAGGCACGTCGAATGGTATTTCGTTTGGGATGGCGTCAAGAGGATTCGAGGTGGGCGGTGCTTCGATGGCGATTTTTGCAGTGTTGCTTGACATAATTTGCTCCGATAAGGCTACAGAGTTATCTTCATAATTATCTTTAAGGATGCTTCCTAGATGTGGATTCTGATTGAACGTGTGGCATGACGTTGTCGATTCGCGTCCGGCAGATTCATGGGAGCTAGTTCAGGAGCGATTCCCAGTTTGCAGGCACCCTTCCTGCTGGACCGGGCACGGGCTGATTTTTTGGATGCGAATGCGGCGGAAGCAACTCCACGCCCTTGACCGTGATCATGTCCTGCTTCTCGTAATCGTAGAACCAATCCTCACCCGGTTCGAAGCTGGCGATGATCGGATGCCCCGTTGCTGCCGCATGCTTGGATCCATGCTGGCTTGGAGAACTGTCGCAGCAACCGATGTGGCCACACTCCGCACACCGGCGGAGATGAAACCACCAACTTTTTGGTGATGCCAGGCATTCCACGCATCCGTCACCACTTGGTTTCGAAGCGGGGTTGATTCCGCGCAGAACCTTTTTCATTTCCGATTTCCTTTCGTGTCCTCTGCTTGCAAAACAATGTCAAGCAACCAGCAAGATCTTCCCGCCACCACCTTTTTCTGCGGTTGCTTGAGCCTCGGCGGCTTCACTGAGCGGCAGTTTCTGACTGATCGGGATTACCAGCTTTCCATCTCGCACCGCTTCAGCCATGAACTCGAGCGTTTTCCTGTCGAATTTCGAGAATACGTGCACCACCTTTACAGATGGATACTTCGCGGCGTTCTGCGGCGCCTCGACGACCGATGCATACACCCCTCCCGGCTTGACCTTGGCGATCAACTTCTCGGCAGTTCTTCCGCCGACCGTATCCGCCACCGCATCGAGCGGAGCAAGGTTCGCAATCGCGGTGTCATCGTCGGTTGCGACGACCTGATCCGCACCGATAGTCTTAGCCTCATCAATCTGCTTCTTCAAAACGCCCGCGATCACAGTCGCCCCGCGTTGCTTCGCAGTGAATACCGCCGAGCGTCCGACATTTCCTACAGCGCCTACGACCAGAGACGTCTGGCCGGCTTTGATTCCCGTCGCCGAAAGGAGCTGGTTGCCGGTCACCGTCACCAGCGGCAGCGCGGCCGCCTGGATCAAATCGAGCCCCTTGGGGACCTTCGCCAGCGCCGCGGCTTTGACGACACAAAGCTCGGCGTAGGTATTGTCCGCCATAGCGAACACCTGGTCGCCGACGGAGAAGCCTTCTACGCCCGGCCCAATCTTCACCACAGTCCCCGACATATCGACTCCTATAAGGCCCGGAAATTGGAGAGGATAAAAGTCTTTCGTCAGTCCGGCACGCCGCTTGTAGTCGATCGGATTCACGCTGGTGGCGGCGACCCGCACCAGCACCTCGCCCGGACCCGCGACCGGATCAGGGTAATCCTCGAACTTGAGTACGTCAGGACCGCCATATTGGTGGACAACAACCGCTTTCATATTTCATCTCCTTGTGTACCGTGGGCAAACACCCACTAAGGCAATTTAGATGAACCGCACCAGAATTGGTCGCCCGGTCGATGGAGTTCGGAAATTCGAAGCTGGAAACTACCGGGACAGGCATAGCAAAATGACATGGCGAGAAACGACGCACCGATTCTGGCGCTCAACATTAGCTCGCCTTCGCTGAGGTTCGGTATTTCGCCCACTTCAGCACGTCCCAGATCTCGCACTGCAAGTAAAAGCCTGACGAAATAGAAGGCGTTATCACTCCTTCGCTAAGCGCATCGTGAGCCAGTTCATGCACTGATTCGTACCCCGGAATCTGCACTCGCTTGGCAAGTTCGATCAGTTCTTGCGCTGGAAGTTCACGTTCCGCAATCATCGACAGCAGCAACATAAGTCCGTCGGGACCTGCGAACCGGTCAAGAGCTAATCCCTCTACGATGCCGCGGTTCTTTCTGAATTCGTGCCGTGGACTGTACTGGCAGCCGAACGGCTCTCGCCATCTTGGGCTCGTGTTGCGACGGTGCACCAACCGCAAACCGCTTACTTTTGGTTTTCCCTTACCGTCCTCCGCCGCGAGCCACTCCACCCAACCTGCCTGAAGATCGGACACTAGTTCGCCGCAACTATCACATCGCCAACCGGATCGAATGGATTTTCCTCTGGGCATATCATCCACCAGCATCACAGATATCCATACGGTTCCTCCACCCGAAGTGGCGTGAGGCGGGCATCCATACTTAAAACTACTCCCGCCTCACGACGCGTTCAACGGGTCACGGCGTCTTTGGGCGTCATCCCGCCTTCTGTTTTTTTTGAGGATGTACTCCCAGGTCGTGCCATGACGTTTCCGCGAGGTTGACGTCGTAGTAGTTTGCAGCTTTCTCGATGTTCGCGAACGCTAAAGCGCGATCGGCGTCGGAGACGTCGATGACTTGATCGAACCGCGCAATCGCGTTGCGCACATGTTCTGCGTCGGTTAGTGGTTCCTTGCGCTGCTTCGGAAACGCGTAGACGCTGTCGGGTAAGTCGCTCTGCGTCGTCAGTCGTCCGTGTTTCTCGTGAGGTTTCCAGGTCGCTTCAGGCATGTCTTTGCCATCCTTTCTTTATCGTTAGCCTTCTGATGGGCGAATGGTGCGGCCACGTTGTCTATAGTGTCGCGCTTCCGACCGAATCGGCTGCGGCAAAGCAATTACACCCCAGGTGCTCCGCGGAATCAATTGGACGATGGTATTGGCGATACCTTGGTATTGTGCCGGTGGAATAAAGTCCGAACCACTCCACGCCCACGTCTTCAATCCATAATTTGGTGGTGGTCGATACGTTCGTCCAATAGATTCGTGATCGTGATTCTGGCTTAATGGGCGTTGGCCTAGCCGAGGGTATCGGCGGGAGCATGCGAAGACTGGACGGCAATCTGGCTAACGAATAAGGAGGAAATATGGCAACTCTGAATCTGTCTCCCGGCAGTGAATCGATCAGCGGCAATGGCGCCGGGAGAGTACATATGAAGTTTGAGGTGGCCGTCATCCCGGTCGCGGACGTTAGCCGCTCGGAGGAGTTCTACACCAGGCTGGGGTGGCGGCTCGACGCCGACTTCCCTTTTGATAACGGCTTCCGGGTTGTTCAGTTCACGCCCCCCGGCTCAGGGTGCTCGATCCAATTCGGCGCCAAGATCACGACGGCCGCGCCGGGATCGGCCCAAGGCCTCTATCTGATCGTCTCCGACGTTGCGGCAGCCCGGGAAGACCTTATCGCACGCGGTATTGAGGTGAGTGAGGTGTTCCACCCCGGAACGCCTGGCGCGCAGTTCCAGAGCGATGGCAGCGGTCGCATCAGCGGGCCAGCACCCGCGCATGCCACCTACGGCTCGTTCGCCACGTTTCGTGATCCCGACGGCAATGGATGGCTTTTTCAGGAAATCACAGCCCGGCTGCCGGGCCGAGGACTCGGTAATTCGGATGTCGCGACGCTGACCGAGCTCTTGCAGGAGACTGAGAAGCATCATGGCGAATACGAACCTACCGCTCCGAAGCACCACTGGTCGGGCTGGTACGCGGCCTACATGGTCGCGCGCCAGAACGGCAAGACGCCCGAAGAGGCAGCCAAAGACGCAAAGATCCACATTGAGGGGGCACCGTGACGCTCTTTCGTGGACGGGAGTACATCGTGTACGGCAGACCCGCGGCAACCGACCAAGTCGGGGTAGACTTCAATGCTCATGGGGACGTGCTTATATGCTGCCCCCCGGCCAAATGCATGTGTCACTCTGTATCTTTAAGAAGAGTCTTTGAGATAACGGGAGGAGTTCAATCATGCGTTCTGATATTGTGCCCGGCCGCATTTTCCCCGACTACCAACTGCCCGATCACACGGGCAACCTGCGCAAGCTCAGCGAGCTACAGGGCGACGATCCGCTGATCCTCACCCTTGCGCGCGGCCATTACTGCCCAAAGGAGCACCAGCAGCATTTGGAACTCGCCGCGTTCTACCCGAAGATCGCGGTGGCCTACACTCAGATCGCCACGATCGCCACCGACGATCACCACACTCTTCAGGAATTCCGCGCGTCAGTTGGAGCGCAGTGGACCTTCCTTTCGGATCCCGACCGAGTCATTCAGAAGGATCTCGACATCCAGGAGTACACCGACCCTGAGCACAATCCGATGATCCCGCATACGCTCGTGCTCAAGCCCGGCCTCGTGATTTACAGCATCTATAACGGCTACTGGTTCTGGGGACGCCCATCGGTCATCGATCTTTGGCATGACCTGCGCGCCGTGACGAGCGAAATTCGCCCGGACTGGGACCTGAGCACTCCTGGACTCCGCGAGGCATGGAATGGGGGTGACCTCTCGCGTTTCCACGGGTGGAACAAGCATGCCAGTGCGGAAGATCCCTCGATTGCGCGGAAGAAATAGCAGTCTTTGTTTTGACATTTGGCGTGGCCGGTCGAGAGACAACAGCGGAGAGAAATGAAGGCGACGTCTTCCCCAAATCTGTGGCGACCGCTTCGAGTGACGGTTTTTCGCAATCTGCTAATCGCGGACGTCATTTCTGACGCCGGCGCTTTTATGCAGAACGTAGGCGCTGCCTGGTTGATGGTCTCACTCGGCGCCGGGCCGATTTACGTTGCGCTGACGCAGACTGCCGCTTCCTTGCCATATTTTCTGCTGGCGCTTCCAGCGGGGTCCGCTGGCGATATCGTCGACCGCCGCAAGCTGATTCTTTTCACCGAGTCGTGGATGATGGGCGTCGCCTTGATTCTAGCGATCTTGACTGTCGCAGGATTGATGTCGCCATGGATACTCCTGGTGCTCACATTCGCGCTCTCGGCGGGAGATGCGTTCGAAACGCCGGCATGGCGTGCAATCCTCCCTGAATTGGTACCCAAGGAAGACCTGGCAGCGGCTTCTGCGCTCAACGGGATTGAATTCAACCTCGCCCGAGCGGTTGGGCCGGCGATCGCTGGCGCCATCATATCTGTTGCTGGTGTCGCCGCCGCCTTCTTCGCAAACTTCGTATCGTTCTTCGGTGTCATTCTTGTTGTAGCAAAGTGGAAAAGGCCTATCCACAGGAGGAGCGCGCCGCCGGAATCTTTTTCGGGAGCTACCGTCGCTGCAATTCGATACGTCCGGCACTCTCCAGCAATCCTAACGGTATTGCTCAGAACAGGCGTAGCCATGTTCTTCTCCAGCGCCCTCTTCGCGTTGCTGCCGACGGTTTCTCGAAGCGTCAATCGGCATGCAACCGGTTACGGACTCTTGCTTGGTTGCTTTGGTGGCGGTGCCATCATCGGTGCTTTGGTCATGCAGTCAGCCCGTGACAGGTGGGCGATGGAATCCATAGTGTCGACGGGCGTCGTAAGCTTGGGGCTCGTGATTCTGGCGATAAGTAGGTTGCACAGATTGAGCATGCTGGCTGGAGTTATGTTGGTCGGCGGGGCGGCATGGGTTATTTTTATTTCCCTCATCAATGCCCTTGTCCAGAATCTGGCGCCTGATTGGGTAAGAGCACGAGTCCTCGCCATCTTCGTTCTGGTCTATCAGGGGAGTTATTCGCTCGGGACCGCGGCTTGGGGTGCCGTCGCGCAACGATCAGGCGTTGGAACCGCGCTAGCCTACGCTGGGATAGGGACAATCGCCACCGCGGCAATGGCCCTTTTCGCGCAACTTCCCGACTCGACCGCGGATCTGAGTCCCTGGAACCACTGGCGCATGCCCCTCGTCATCGGGGAAGTTGGGGCTAATGTTGAAAAGGGACCGGTACTGATTACCGTCGAATACGCCGTCGTTCCAAAACGAACGGCAGAATTTGTGGATGCAATGCATGAATATGGTCGGATCCGGCGTCGTGATGGTGCTTACCGGTGGGCAATCTTTCGCGATACTGAAGTCGCGGATCGTTATCTGGAAATATTCTTGGTTAACTCTTGGGCAGAGCATCTGCGTCAGCATGAGAGGCAAACCCAAGCCGATCGTGAGTTGGAAGGGCGAATATACAGCTATGTCTCCGGGGAACCGATCGTACGTCATTTGATCAATGCCTACGCGGCAGAAACCTGATCTGACAAAATCCACGTTAACTCATGCGAAGGTATCGATCCATACCATCGTCCAATAGATTCCTCTCGTTGGTTCTGGCCTAATCGCATCTGCATTCGCAAACCACTGCGAGCCTACTTGCAATTGGGCGAGTCAAGAAAATGAGAGGTAACACGATGTCAGCCGCGACAAACTACAGACTGAACGATGCAGCCATCGTCGGGCCTTCATTCATTACAAGTGAAGAGGCAACTCTTCTGGCTTCTGCCAGAGCTGGCGACTCGGCAGCATTTGAGTGTCTTGTCATGCCGCACTGGGACGCTCTCCTGCGTGCTACCCACCGGATTCTTCGCAACCGGGAAGACGCGGAGGACGCTGTTCAAACCGCATTTCTCGATGCTTTCCGGAATCTGAATAGCTTCCGGGGACGTTCGCGATTCTCCTCGTGGCTGACTCGCATCGCCATGAACGGGGCCTTGATGCGCTTGCGCGTGAGCCGGCGAGAAACGTCGCTCGATGAGGTAACGGAAACAGGAGAGGTTCGCGCGAGATTTCATCTGGTGGAAACGAGACTGAACCCCGAGCAGGAGTACTTATCGAAGGAGGGCCGGGTTCTGTTTGAAAAAGGACTCAAGGAATTGAGGCCACTCTATGTTGAGGTTCTGCATCTGCGCAACGTGCAGGAGTTGTCCGCCAAAGAAACAGCAAGAATGTTAGAGTTGCCGCTGGGAACAGTAAAGGCGAGGCTGCATCGAGCACGCACCAAATTAGCTCGGCACGTGCAGTCGATCAGTGCACGCAAGCAGCATCGGGGAAGTGTCAGCAACTAATTTGTCGGAGCGCTCGTGCTGCCAAGAACCGGACATTTCCAACCTGGAGAACCGCTGGATGCATTCTCAAGCGCCCGAAACGCGCAAAGGCGCGATTGGCGTCGATTTTGGAACAACGAACAGTTCGATTGCCTGCATCGACCAATCGGGCAACGTGAAGCTTGCCAGGTTTCCATACTTGGGGGACCTGACCGACTCGTATCGCTCTCTTCTATACCTTCAGCGCATGAAGGAAGGTGGTAGGAATAATCTGAAGTCGTGGACCGGTCCCGAAGGCATTGAGCATTACCTTTCCGCGGACGTGAAGGGTCGGCTGATTCAATCCCTCAAGTCGTTCCTCAGTAGTCGCACTCTTCACGGCACAGAAGTTTTCGGTCGAAGGTACACACTTGAAGATTTAATCGCCAGAATTCTCCGCGACCTTCGTGAAAAAGTGGAACATCAGTGTGGGATTGACATCAGGTCGGCAGTGGTCGGAAGGCCAGTTCATTTTGCAGGCGCCGAAAAGGCTGACGACGACAGTTACGCAGAAGGCCGGCTTAGGTTGGCCTTTGACTCAGCCGGATATGAGTCCGTCGAGTTCGAAATGGAGCCTGTGGCAGCCGCTCATTATTACGAATCCATGCTGGATCATGATGAGCTCATTCTTATCGGGGATTTCGGCGGCGGCACCAGCGATTTTTCTCTGGTTCATGTTGGCCCTACGGTTCGCAAAAGAGGCCGGGTCGCGGGCGACATCGTTGGCAATGCGGGTGTGGGCATAGCGGGAGATGCCTTCGACGCAAAGATTATCAGGCATCTCGTGTCTCCCGCCCTGGGAGCTGGATCGCAGTTGCGTTCACTGGACAAGATCCTCACGGCTCCAAACTGGGTTTATATAAAGCTGGAGCGCTGGCATCATCTCTCTCTGTTAAGAGCCAAAGACGTGCTCGACATGCTAAGCGGCGTTCACGCGCAATCACTTGAACCGGAGAAAATCGGAGCGCTGATTCACTTTATCAAAGAAGATCTGGGATTCCATCTCCACCGTGCCGTGCAAAAGATCAAGTGCGATTTGTCCAACGACCCTGTTGCCACCTTCCGTTTTTCGGACGGTTTCGTAGACTTGGCAGCCGTGGTCGATCGCTCATCGTTTGAACAATGGATTTCTGACGAGATTGAACAGATCACGACATGCGTCGACTCTCTGCTGAGCTCGTCGGGTGTGCATCCCAAGGATGTGGATATGGTATTCCTGACGGGTGGTTCTTCATTTGTTCCAGCCGTAAGAAAAATCTTCGAAGAGCGATTTGGGGAGAAGCGAATTCGGGGCGGAAACGAGTTCACTTCGGTAGCTCGCGGATTGGCGTTGAAAGCGAAAGACTCGCACATGTCCCCGCAGTCAACCTCAGCTCAACATTAGCGCACGAATCGAATTACTTCACTGACAGCCGGCTCATTCCCATTCTGTTTAGATGGCACCTCATCGCCGACCGGCGCGGCATCGCCCTCCCCTGGTGCGAGAAACAGATTGCTCTCCAGCCCATGCTGCCGCGTGTAGAGGTCAAAGTAGCGTCCACGCAGCGCATAAAGTTCTTCGTGAGTGCCCTGTTCCACAATTTGTCCCTGCTCCATCACCAGAATCTGATCGGCACGCCGGATCGTCGACAAGCGATGCGCGATCACAAAGGTAGTGCGGCCCTGCATCAGGTAAGAGAGGCCTTGCTGGATCATCTGCTCGGATTCGGAATCGAGGCTCGAAGTCGCTTCGTCCAGAATCAGAATGCGGGGTTCAGCCAGGATCGCGCGAGCAATCGAAATCCGCTGCCGTTGCCCGCCCGATAGTTTCACGCCGCGCTCGCCGACAATGGTGTCATATTTGTCCGCAAAGCACTCCGCAAATTCATCGACGCGAGCGATGCGGCAGGCGCGCAGCACAGCGTCTTCACTAGCGTCAGGCCGGGAGAAAATGACATTTTCGCGGATCGTCCCATCAAATAGAAACGACTCCTGCAATACGACTCCAAGCTGCGTGCGGTACGAATCGAGCCGCACCGTACTTAAGTCGATGCCGTCCACCAAAACCTTGCCCCGAGTCGGAACATAGAACGCAGAAATCAGCCCAATCGTCGTCGATTTGCCTGAGCCCGATGATCCAACCAGCGCCGTCACCGTGCCTGGGGCAGCGTGAAATGAAACGTCGTTCAGCACCGTGCGGACGCCGTCGTAACTAAAACTGACAGCCTCGAAATCGATGTTGCCCACGATTGCCGGCAGTGTGACGGTCCGTCGAGGATCGCTGTCTTCTGCTGGCTCTTTCAGGATTTCGTGCGTGCGCTCGAGCCCAGCCAGCGCTTCCGTAATCTGCGTGCCGATCTGAACGATCTGCATGATGGGCGCAATGAGGAAGCCCATGAACAATGTGTAGGTAAAAAAACCGCCAATCGTCAGCGACCCGGCCAGAATCTGCTTAGCGCCCACAAACATAATGATGGCGCCCACCACGCCCAGCAGCACGCTTGCCGAAAGCCCCATGACGGAAGTCGCCGTCAGCGAGCGCATGACGTTATCGAGCAGCCGCATCACCCCGAACGAAAAGACCTTTTCCTCTCGATCCTCAGCGTGGTAGCCCTTTACAACCCGCACGCCTCCGAGAGACTCCGTCAAACGCCCGGTAACCTCGGCATTGATTTTGCCGCGATCACGAAAGATCGGCCGGATCGTTTGAAATGCTTTCTTCAGAGCGAGCCCGAAACACAACAGGAAACCGAATGCCAGCACCGTCATCAGCGCGCTGATTCGGAACAGAACCACCAAAGCGATCCCGGCCGTGAGCAGCCCCCCCGTAAGGTCCACCAGTCCGGTACCGATCAAATTGCGTACACCTTCCACGTCGGTCATGATGCGCGACACAAGCACTCCGCTCTTGGTCGAATCATGAAATGAGATCGACAACCGCCCGATATGAGCCTGGACCTTTTGCCGAAGTTCGGCGATCAGCCGCTGCGCGGCCTTGGAGAGCAATTGCGTGAGCGAGAAAGAAGTAATCCCCTGAATTACAGTCGCCAGCAACACTCCGAGCACGAGCGGCTTCAGCAAGTGAATATTGCGCTTGATGACGACGCTATCGATCAGGTACCGCGTGGAATAAGGCAGCACCAGAGACGCCACGCGGTTGATCACCATCAAAACGAAACCGGCTGCCAGCAACCCGCGGCGCGGACGAACGAGTTCCCACACCAAGGGCATAACCGCGCCCAGTTTTGGGCGCGAACGGCCGGTCTTTGAATGAGGAGTCACCGAATGAGCTGCTGCCATTGTTGATTAGACACGCCCTGCCCGAGAGCAGGTTCAATTTATAGCCCGGTATGGTGCAAATGGCCGGCAAGACTACTTCGCCGCGGCAAAAACGCGCGAATGAAACTGCATGACTTCACCAAGGTGTGCCAGAAAATACTCCGCCCCATGATTGCCGGGATAGAGATGATATTCGTGTTGGATGCCTTCAGCCTGAAGCTGCCGATGCAATTCCTCAGCTCCTCGATCAAATCCGAATTCATCCTCACGGCCGCAGTTGAAGTAGATGGACAACCTGGAAGCCTGTATCTGTGCCCGGTTCCGCTTCGCAAGTACAAAAGGACTGTTCTCGTTCCAGTGATGGACGTCAATGGGACTGCCAAACGCCGCTCCCAGCGGCGTCGGCGTTGTCATATTGCCCTGTCGCGGCGGTTCAGGCATGAGCGCTGCACTTTGTGCGCTGACCGACGAAAACAACTCCGGATACGCGAAAGCAAACCGCAGCGCGCCGTATCCGCCCATCGATACGCCACTGATTGCTCGCGCAGAACGCTCACGCCGAATCGAGTAATGCGACTCGATGTATGGAATGAATTCACGAATGAAGAAGTCGCTGTAGCGCACGCGGCCATCGGCGGAGTTGATATAGAAACTACGCTTCCCCTCCGGCACGGCCACCAGAAAATCGCCGATCTGTTTCTTTTGGCGAAGGTCTTGGATCAAATCCCACCCACCGCTTTTAAACAGAGTCTGCTCGTTATCGCCGAGCCCGTGCAGAAAATAAAGCACGGGATAGCGTCGCGGTGAGTGGCCGGCCGTTGCAGCATCATAGTCCGGCGGCAACATGACGCAGTAGTGAACGGTTTCACCGAGGATGTGGCTTGGCAGAGCGTTGCAATCGATGCGACCCTGAGCGTGAGCCTGATCGACGAAGATTGGGATTAGACAAAAAACGAGCCATCGCAACCAGCGGCGCATAAAGACGAGTTTACTCGTAGCGCAACGCCTGCACTGGATCGAGACGCGCCGCTCGAGATGCCGGGTAGAGTCCCGACACCAAACTGACGACGATAGAAAAAGCGATCGCGCCGAGAACAAGCCATACCGGCACAGACCAGATCTGTGCCGAAGGAAAATGTTGACGTTGAAGATAAATGTTCATTCCGAAGTTGATAATGCATCCGATCACCCAACCCAGGGTGACTCCGACTGCACCGCCGACCAGACCCATGACGCCGGCTTCGGCGAAGAAAAGCCCGCGCACGTCAGCGTCGCTGGCTCCGATGGCCTTCATAATTCCGATTTCGCGCCGCCGTTCGAGAATGGCCATCACCAGCGTATTCACGATGCCGATGGAAGCGACTGCCAGCGCGAGGCTGCCGAAGATCGCCAGGAACCCGTCGAGCACGGCGAAGAACTGACGCATGCTGCGGGCGGCATCGACGATCGAGAACGCACTGAACCCCATTTTCTTGATGGCATCTTCGATGGCCGGGACTCGATTCGGATTCTGCACGCGCACGCTGAGCGAGGTATAGCTGGGCGTGTCGTTCGCAGAAGTGTCGCGCAGATTGGACTGCACAACGTGCAAATCTTGCGCAAGCTTGAGCGGCATGAAGACGCGCGCCCGAGCAGTTCCCCGCAAGCTATCCGGATCGAGATCCGTCAGTCCTACAATTTTCAGCACCCGCTCGTGGGAAACAACGGAATACGTCGCACTATCACTCGCAGCACCATCGCTCGCCGCAGAAGTGTTCGCGACTGAAGACGACGGAGGCGCAATGCGCTCGGCATAGCGCAACGTCACCTCTTTCCCGAGAAGAGGTTTGGCCAAGTCGGCAATGTTTGTTGTGTCCGTGCCCGCCTTGGGAGCGATGCCCAGCAACTCTTCGGCAAACGACTTCTGGAGGATGGCCTCCGAAGCCGCATCCGAGGAGAAGAAACTGCCCTGCATACCATCGAAAGCGTCATTATTATTCTTGGCGGAGAACGGCACGCCCGCCACCATGGTTAAGTGAGGCTTGCCGTCGAAGCGCACATCCGTAACGAACCGAATATCAGGATAGGCCTCGACCACCCCAGGGATTTGCGCGATTTTCGTTCGCGCTGTTTCATCCAACAATGGGCTCTCAGCCGGGGCCGGTCCACCTTCCCGCTCTTCGCGGAAGTTGCGGAGGTCGCGCCTGGAGGTGACTACGACCGTGTCAAACAGCCCAGACTTCTGCAGCCGGCGCGAAGCCAATTGCTGCAGGCCGATGCCGAGCGAAAGCATCGCGACCAGCGAAGCCACACCGACAGAGATGCCGATCGTCGTCAGCGAATTGCGGAAGACAGACTCGCGTAAGTTGCGGACGGCCAGGTCGGCGAGATCGTAAAGCTTCATCGTGTTTCTCCGCGCGGCTCTGGCGCACGCGCCGGCTCTGGCGCGTGGGCCTGCTCTGAAGAGTAGGCCGGCGTTGACGAGACCGCCGGCACAGCATCGTTGCTTATATCGTCGACCAGCTTTCCATCCGCCAGATGCACCATCCTTCCGGCGTACTTCTCAGCGAGCGCCTGCTCGTGCGTCACCATCAAGACAGTCATCCCCATCGACTGATTGAAGCTCTGAATAAGCTGCATAATTTCCGTGCCGGTTCGGCTGTCGAGATTGCCGGTTGGCTCGTCCGCCAGAAGCAACTTTGGCCGGTTGATGAGTGCACGCGCCAGCGAAGCGCGCTGCTGCTCACCGCCAGAAAGTTCCATCGGACGATGCGACAGCCGCCCGCTCAATCCCACCCGGTCCAGCGACTGGCGCGCGAGTGCAGAACGTTCACGGCGATCGACTTCGGCAAAGCGCATCGGAAGTTCTACATTATCGAGCAGTGACATGCTCGGTATCAGGTTGAACGACTGGAATACCATGCCGACAGTGTGCAGACGATACTTGGCGAGTTGTTCCCGCGTGAGCGCAGCCAGATTGTTTCCATGAACGATCACGGCCCCGGAGGTTGGACGATCAAGACCTGCAACCAGATTAAGGAGTGACGACTTGCCGGATCCCGAGGCGCCCAGCAGAGCCACAAATTCTCCGGCCCGAATGTCGATCGAAATTCCGTCCACCGCGCGCACCAGCGCCTCACCCATCTGATAATGGCGGGCGACATTCTCGGTGCGGACTGCTAGGGATGTGTCCACAGGCAAAATTCATTCTAATCGACCCGGCAAAGCCCGATCCAGTTGGGGGCTTTACGTCTGGCAATACGGTTGTCGTTTACAAGTCGACACCAACCTCCCCGTGCTACGATGGCATCGTGTTTAACTTCGGCAAACCGAAAACGGCTGGCGACTGGATCGTTCATATCGCAGGCGCGATTGTTGCAATATTCCTGGTCTGGTGGATGCTGCGGCTCTACGTGATCTAGCTCCCGCGAGCCCGCGATCACAGCCACACGATTTCATTAACCGACCTCGTCCCGACTGACTCCACCATATCTCCAGGTGATGAAAGCTCCTTCACGTTAAGTCCGCATCTCATATAGAACGCGAAACCGAACCTATATAATTTGAATGTGAGTTCTTCGCGTGTTAAACAGGTGGCCTCTGCCGACTTCCCCACTCGCTGGGGACACTTCCTGATTCATGGCTTCGCCACCCGTGCGGTGAACGGCGCGGAACCAGAAACAAAGACGGAAGAAGCCGTGGCGCTTGTCATGGGCGATGTCCAGTCCGGCTCTCCGTTGGTCCGCATTCACTCGCAATGTTTGACGGGCGATGTCTTTGGCTCGCTGCGCTGCGATTGCCGCCAGCAACTCGAAATGGCGCTCTCCATGATCGCCGCCGAGGGCGCGGGCGTGCTCATCTACGAACAGCAGGAGGGGCGCGGCATCGGCCTGATGGCGAAACTCCAGGCCTACGCGCTGCAAGACAGCGGCCTCGATACCGTCGAGGCCAATCAGCGCCTCGGCTTCAAGGCCGATCAGCGCGAGTTCCGCATGCCCGCCGAGATCCTCAAAGCGCTTGGTATTAGCCAGGTTCGGCTGCTCTCAAACAATCCCGACAAAGTCGCGTCTCTTGAGAACGCCGGCATTCGCGTAACCGAGCGCGTGCCCTGCGAAGTTCCACCCACCGAATACACCCAGGAATATCTGAAGACCAAGCAGGAAAAGCTCGGCCATCTGTTCACCCACCGCAACACCGAGCATTGATCTACGAAAAGGCCTGTCACGATGATTCTTGGGCGTCTTCGCCCAGCAACCGCCGCAGCTCGCGACGATTCTTCACCCGCAACTTCCCTACCGCGATCCGAGCGAGGGCAAGATATACGCTGTGGGTTAGGCGATCGGTACTCAGCAACGCCAAATGTTTTGCCACCGTCTCAGCATCCCCGCGAACGAACGGACCGCTAAAAGAATTGCCCGGACCGCGTCGTCCATAGTTCGCCAAAGTTTGCAGAAGAATCGGCAGGCTCATTCGTCGCGCGGCCTCGCGCGACAACCCCGCCCGGCGCGCCGCCTCTTCAAGCGTCACCAGATAAGCCACCAGCAAAGGAGAAGTCATGGTCGCCCACGCGTGATAAGCCGGCTTGCGTCCAGCCGGCAGAATAAAGCTCTCGGCTCCCAGATCGCGCACCACGCGACGCGCCAATCTCGTCGCCGCCGGGTCTCCCTCGACCGCAAATGGCACGTGCGCCAATGAAGGCCGCGCACCAGCAACAAACGTCATGAGAGGATGCACGGAAGCGACCGCGATGACCGCCCTTCGCAACGGCACCAGTTCATCACTCAGTAGTGCGCCGCTGGAATGAAATGCGAATTGCAATCCACACGAACCGATCGAGCCGGCTGTCCCGGATGCTCCGCTGCTGGCCGTCAACACCGCCACACGTTCAGCCACAGCCTGCGCGGCCGCCCGAATCTGCCGGTCGGGCACCAGAAACCAAACGAGCGCGGCATCCAGCGTCGCGCTCTCCGCCGTTACGGCCTTCGCGCCAACGTCCCGGGCCAGCGCGCGAGCCCGTCGAATCGACTCCGGCCGCAAACCTGCGCGCGCAACGATTTCCGAAATCTTGTAACCGGCCGCACGCAGCGCCGGAGCAAGAAACGATGCCAGGCTTCCCGAACCAACGATCGCCACTGCCGGCTTCTTGCGCCCAGGCCTGCTCGCCAGTTTTCGCCTTCCCGCCACCCGATTTGACGTCCCCGCGGTTCGCCTCACCCGCGCAGCATACCTTAATATTGCTGCTATGGCGAAATCGGCAAAGTCCGTATCCAGAAAATCGGCCAAGGCGCGTGTGCTCTCTTCTCGCGTGGCCTATGCAGGCCCCGTTTTTAAAGTCACCACCGACCAGGTCGAAGAGCCCGGCGGAATTCGCGCTCGCCGCGACGTCATCCGCCACTCCGGCTCCATCGTAGTTCTGGCAGTCGACGACTCAACCGCCGAGCCACGCATTCTTCTCGAGCGCCAGTATCGCCACGCCGCCCAATCCATGATGTGGGAGTTGCCCGCCGGCCGCATCGACGACGGTGAGTCTCCGCTCGGCGCCGCCCGCCGCGAGCTACTTGAAGAGACCGGCTTCACCGCCCGCCAATGGAAGAGAATCCTGCACTTCTATGTCAGCCCCGGCTTCCTCGACGAAACCATGACCATCTACCTAGCCCGTGGTCTGAGGCCGGGCAAAGCACAGCCCGAGCCCGACGAGAGAATCGCAACTCGTTTTTTTCCCCTGGCGGCCGCGCGTAAGATGGCGCTGAACGGCCGCATCCGCGACGCCAAAACCATTTGCGGAATTCTCTGGCTCTCGGAAAACTCGTAACCATCGCCGCATCCGGCGCGCACTGACCATCTCGCCGCGACCTCACCAACGCCTTCCCCTGCCGTAACTCCTCATTGGCGATTCTGGTCGCCTCAAGCCGTCCCAGCCTATCTCCGCCCGTGCTGAAGTTACTCTTCCCGTTTAACGCCGTAAGTTGGTGAGCCCCCTGTAATGTCTGCTCTTGACATGGCTTGTCGCGCAACGCACAATTGCGGCACATTTCGCAAGATACGGATTTCAAACGACTGCGAAAGACGAACTAGGAGAGAGCACGTGGACAGAATAAAAGGCACGGTAAAGTGGTTCAACAACGCAAAAGGTTATGGCTTCCTGGGGCGCGACGATGGACCGGACGTGTTCATCCACTACAGCGCAATTACCAGCGAAGGTTACAAGAGCCTGCAAGAGGGCGATAAGGTTGAATTTGAAATCGTCCAGGGACAAAAAGGTCCGCAAGCCGCCAACGTAACAAAGCTGGCATAAAGGAGCGCCAGTCTTTTTCCTGACTCGGAAAGCTGCCTTTGACCGCGACTTCTGAGGGCGGATTTTTGTCCCTAGCCTGATCTCTCCCCCGTTTATCCTGTCCCGCAATCTTGTGCTATGTTTGTCGCCAGCGATCCTTGGCGTGGGCCGAAAGCCCAAGCTAAGAGCCCAAGCCCGCGAGGTTGACGGCGACTCTCGAATCGGACGCACCATCTTCATGCAGATTTCCAGACAGATTTCCGGGCATTGTGCCGGGCTTACTCCCAGACATATTTCCACCCATGCTTCCAAACAAAGCATCCGACGGAGCGGGCCAGCGAAATCTCGCCGACGCGAGACGGACGGCTTCATCATCACCTTGGTTGCCATTTTTCTGCTCTTTGTGGTGGGCGCGATGGCCGCTCTCTCGATTGACGTCGTCACCTTCTACACCGCCCGCAGCGAAGCGCAACTCGCCGCCGACTCTGGGGCGCTGGCGGGCGCGCGAGTGCTCGCCAATTCAGGCGCCACTTCAGATTCGAGCGGCAATACCTTCACCGCCGCCCAGCTTATCGCCGGAGCGGTCGCAACTCAGGTCGCGGAGAGCAATTCCGTTGGAGGACAGCCTCTTCTGGCGGGCAATATCAGCGTCTCGTTTAACGGAAACAATGGCAGCCCGTGTCCGCAGGCGCAGCAGGTCTCGAACCCATGCGTCACGGTGCAAATAACAACGACCGTGCCGGTTTTTTTCGCGCGCATCTGGGGCAACACTCAAGTTACGATATCGGCGTCCGCCACAGCAGAAGCCTACAACCCATCTGGGCTCGCAACGGGCGCGTCAAGTTCGCAAAATATTCCCATCGCCCCGAGTTGCGTGAAACCGTGGCTGCTGCCGAACATCGACCCAACCAGCAGTGCGGGCAATCCTACTCCAATTTTCAATAAGACTTTCGGGACGATCGAGAATTCCGCGCTGCTGGGCTGGGAGACGCCCAATCCTCGCGGAAGCATCCGGTTTTATGCCCGGTGTGACGGCAATGGTAATTGCAACGGCTCAACCGGAACCGCGGCTGCATGGCAATATTTTGTGGGAGACAACAGCAGTTTTCCGCAACCGACGCAGTCGGTGCCGTCCTGTACCTTGACGACACCTTTTCAGGAGAGCATTGCTGGCTGTGTGCAGACGCCGATTGCATGCGGCACCACTTCATCAGGGAGCGTACCTTCAAGCCAGGTAAATATCGATTTTGTTGACGATTCCAGTTTAAACACACAGGCAGCGGAGGCGGTGAATTGCCTGGCCCATCTCTCGGGTGGAAAAGGCGACACGATCAGCTCGACGATGATGCCCCCCACGCCATTCGAATTCACCGCCGGCGATGACAATCCGCTCGTTCAGGCTGGCAGCCTCACCTCCGAGAAGGAAACGATGGTCAGCGATTCGCTAGTTACTGTTCCCGTTTTTGACAGCACTGGAACTCCTTCCAGCCCAGTGACCGTAATCGGCTTTGTGCAGTTGTTTCTTCAGCCTAACGGGAAAGCGGTCAGTGGCTTCACCACTCCCCAGTATGGGATTCGAACGAAGATCATCAACCTCGTCGGATGCGGCACCAACTCAACCGGAACTCCTCCGGTCTACGGCAACGGCGCAACCGCCGTGCCCGTCCGCCTGATCTCGCCGCCCTAGATATTGGCGGCCATAGCTCTCCCCGTCGCCAATTCTCGTCAGCTCAGATTAACTCGGGTAGAGACCTGGCCGCCGCGTCTCCCGCGGCCTGCGCTCAATATTGGCTCGCGGGATTCTCGGCCAGATC
Source organism: uncultured Acidobacteriaceae bacterium (assembly GCA_963803645.1). Classification (GTDB taxonomy): domain Bacteria; phylum Acidobacteriota; class Terriglobia; order Terriglobales; family Acidobacteriaceae; genus Acidiflorens. The sequence goes on from CAWDNK010000001.1 coordinate 75,270, forward strand.
CCGTAGATGGTTAGAAATTGCCTTCGCGCCGCGTCAGGATGACGCGTTGCAGCGCGAGCTCGTCGCCCACGAAGATGAAGTTATAAGCAGACCCATTCAGCAACTCCCCCAGCACATCGCGCGCGGGAGCCGGTCCGAGGTCGGCACTCACTTTCTCCTGCTCGGCGCCTGCTGGAATCGCGATCTCCGCCCCAGTGCGAAGATGCACTTCGTAGAGCACCTGCGACAGCGTCGCCTTGTCCGCGTGAACGCGCAGCAACCCGTTCTCATAACTCACGCTGACGGCCGGCCCAGGCGCCATCGCCGGCTGCGGCGCGTCAACAACAGCGGTAGCCGGAACATTCTCCGGAGCCGCATCCGCAACCGGCACAGCGGAACTTCGATTGGCAACATTTACCGAAACACTCGCCGGAGCCAGATGCGCCACCGCATTTGGACGCCCAGCCAGCGCCGCATCCCTCAGCCGCGCCCTGCGAACATTGCCATCGCCGGAATTCGAGCTCCGCTCTTCCGTCGCGCCGCCAGTGAGTTTGACGACGGTAATACTCCCCACGCTGGAAATTTGGTATGCCTGCGGTCCTGCGAGGTCGAGCACGACTCGCGTAATCGGTGGATTGCTGAAAAATAAGCCCGAACGCACGCCCTTGAGCCCGCGTCGATTGACCTTCAGCGCTCGCAACTGCGCCGCCGGCAAGGTGCCCGGAAAGTCGACCACGATGCGATCCGGCCCCGTGATGGCCTGTGTATCCGGCGACACCGCGCCCGAAGTCTGAATGTCGACTTCGATCCCCTCGCCGCTTTCACGCACCGTCACTCGCTGTACCATACCCGTCTGCGTAGTGCTCGGCTGAACCATGCCCGGCTGCATTACGGCAGGCTGCACCATGGCGTGCTGAGGCGCCGCGCCATTCTGCGCGGAAAGCGGTCGCAGCACGACCCCCATTACCACGACTAGCAGGGTTCCGATGGAACGCAGGGTTGTGGAGTAACAAAGACGCACGATGGGCTCGCTAAACGTCGCTTCTTGTCAAAGTCTAGCAGTTGGGCGATTGGCGAAGTTACTCGGAAGTCGTAGGACTATTGCAGATCAGATACGCCCAGATGGCCGGAGTCCCACTTGGCCGGAGCGACTAGCCCACCGCAGCTTGGTTAACTGGCCCATCACGACCTCGGCGACAAAAGTCCCGAAGCGACGGCCGACAAGCCCGGCGCTTCAGCGCCGGGAAGAGTGTCAGAGAGAAAAAGGGAGTCCCGGAGGGACGACTGAAACTTCCTAGGCCGCAGCCCGGCTCGCTCGATACCGCCAGGTGATCATTGCCAGTCCAGTCGCCAGCAGCACGATCGTCCTAGGCTCAGGAATGACGGGTGGTTTGTGGTGGCTGCCGCAATTCTTTTCGACAGTTCCGTTCTTGTTCAGGCAGATGCCGACCGGGGGCCCAGCCAAAATCGGCGCGTAGGGAAAATTGAATCCGCCACCGTACGAATCCGGAATTGGCTGTCCAGCCGCCAGTTCCGGCAGCGCAACCTGCGGCCGCATCGGGAAAGGCCCAGTCGGCGGCTCCAAAGCCGCCACTGGCTGGTCCATCACATCCTGGTCCGGCTCTTGATCGGAAATATCGGGCTTGGCGACCTCGGAAATCTGGTTGCCGCACTTCGCCCGCGCCGTAATCGCGCCATCGGTCAGCAACAACTCCCCGGCCGGCAGGAGAATCTTTTTGTGCGTCCAGAAAATTGTGTCGCGGATGCGGTACGAAACGTAGACCTCGCGCGGTGCACTGATGCGCTCGATATGCGCCTTTTCAAAGTTGAAATTGGAGTAATGCCGGGCCACTGCGGCGTCATGCGCGGCCACTGCCCGCAGAGCGCTCGCATCCTTCACTCCGCCCGGCACAACCGAGTAGGGATAAACTCCAGGAATCCGCGCAACATAAGTCGAATGTTTGCCGGCACGCGGCGATGCGAGGCCCATCTCCTGGTTCAAATAGGTCCGCGCGGCCTGCAATCTCGAGGTTCCATGGGATGCGCGCGCAGATGAAGATGACGAGAGGATGCGAACGACGTTAAGGGCACAGACAGCGGCGATCACCGTTACCAGAATCGCTGCCGCCGCCATGCGCCGCCGGCGCAACTTGCGCCGGTACCAGCTTCGTCTTCGTCGCGGCGCATTACCGATCGCACGATCGTTCAAGAAGTGCTCCTGTGGGGATGGCCCGTTGCCCGTAACGCGACAGCCGAGCAGCGCAGCTGCCGGCATCCGGAACCCGACCACATCACGGATAAGAAGTTTGGCCAGTTGACGAAGTAGAACGCATGATACTACTACAAGGCGCACAAAATTCACCAAAAGTGTGAACCCCAATCTTTAGTTCATTCCCAAATCCGAACAACACCCGAGGCTCCATTCTGCTCGTCGCGCCTTCGCATACACGGGAAGCCTACGCTGATATTTTAGTGGGCCGGGTGGTCCCGAGATATGGCCCACTTCGGTAGGTGGCACGCCAAAGTAACCTGTGATGTGACCCGAAAAGGCTGCTGGGCCAACCCCTTCACCTGATTCAACTTTCGCAATCGTAGCGGCGGCAAACCAGCCGTCAGCCCGTTCCGGCGTGAACCCGACGTCCTATTGCGCCTGAGTTTTCCCAAAACGGTAAGTGAGGCTCACGCTCGCATACGAGGGGATGCGCACTCCCACTTCACTAACGGGGTCCTCAGGCACTAATCCGTCGGGTCCAACGCCGACTTTCCCGGGCCCGTACACCGAGAACTTCGCTGGGCTTGACCTGCGGCGCCGCCCGCGCCGTGTTCGCTTCAGCGACCGAAGCTGTAACGTAAAGTGAATCGCGCTTGAACCGGTTCAACCGGGTGCATGACCCTTGTGAATGCCGCGTTCGCATTCACGGCATTTGCAACCAGTTCTTGTCCCACAAGCGTTGTTGGCGGTGTCCCCGGCAGTCCCAGTCCGGCTGCTGGCGTTATTTGCGATACATAGGCGTAGTCCACATCGTGATCGCGGCGGTTGAACACATTCAACACTTCGCCCATAAGGCTCCAGGTCTTGTTGAATTTATAACTGGCCCCCAGGTTGACCAGCGCCGTGGAGGGTGAGGTATAAATCGCGTCGGACGTCAAAGGGCGCGGGCCAAAGTAGCGCAGGCGCAAACTCGCCGAGAAGCGTTTGTAGTCCTGTAGGGTAGCGCCCGCTGCCACCACCCACCGGACTGCTTCCGGCACCTCCTTGCCGTTCGGATTTTGCTGGTAAGTGCCGCCCCCGGTTGGAATAAGTCCAAAGCAATTCGAGTTTCTCGCGCAAAGCTGCGGACCTGTTGGGGTCGAAGTGTAAAACGTCGAATCGTCCGGGTCGTTTTGGGTAAAAATGGCGCGGGAATCAGCAAAGTCAGTATCAAGAACCAAATGTTCCGTTGGTGTGTAGTAGTTCCCAACTTCTATGCCGTAGCGGTTGCTCGACTGAACTGAAGCACTCGTGCCTCCGGTGTCGCCATCCTGGAGCAGCTCGGAATTGCTGTGGAGATACCAGACTTCAACGGTGCTTTGCAGTTGTGGGACGGCCGCAGTGCGCACCCCGACTTCCGCGCCTTTGGTTTGGACCAGGAAGGGAATCTTGATGGGGTTCGGCGTGTTGTAGTAAGGATAGTCCGGCGAGACAGGTTCATACAGTTGCGTTGAGCCACGCACATCGTTGGTGTGGTAACTGGCTCCGCCCTGTACATACAGCTCTGTATTGGCCCACGGGCCGAAGATCAAACTTGCTTTGGGATTGGGCAGGAATTTGGCGACCGACTGGTGGGTATTCGGATTGTAGTTGGCCGGGTATGGGTCGTTGGGATAATTGGGGTTGGTGGGGTTCGTAAAGCTGGTGATGACACCTTTGCCGTCGTCGCCGCGCAGGGCCAGGATCGTGCGGAATTTGCTCGCCCACTGGATCTTACTTGTCACCCAGGGACTTCCTATCGTCTCCGTAAATTTATTTAAATCTGTGTCCGCGGGCAAAACCGCGACCTGATCGAGCGAGGAGGGTTCATCTAGATAGTTAGCTGTATAGAATGTTTTGCTCGTACGCACGCGACCTTCCGTCCGGAAAAGGCCATTGTGGATCCAATCGTTGCGGAGCTGCACGCCAAACGTGGTTTCCGTCTTGCGGCCGAAGAAGTGGCCGAAAATCGTGTGCCGCGCGTCGAACCCGGCCACCCACCGCCTGTCCTGTTGTTCGAACTGGTCGCCGTTATACGGGTCAACCAGGTAATACGTGAAATCCGAAAAGAGATTGAGATCGTAATAGAACCCGTAGGCCATGAGTGTGGTTTCAGAATTCGCGCCCTTGTGATGCCATTCGCCCTGCAAGCTATAACGCTGTGATCTCCCACCGTCTGACGGATTCAGAGCACCGAAGAAACCGACGACGGGTATGGCCGTATAGGGGAGCTGATCGCTCGAGTTCCATCGAGCTCCATCGTAGGCGTGGGTCGTGATGCTGAAACCGTTGGCCTCCGTTCCCTGGCTATAGGTTACAAGCCCGTTGAATTTGTAATAGTTGTCCGAGTGCACCCACGGGCCGCCATCGTGATAAGCCTCTCCTCCGTATAGCAGGTTGCCTTTGCCGAGCTTTTGCGATACGCCGAAAACGAATCGCGCAAACTGGTACATGCCGCCGTCGACCTGGAAGAAGTTCTGGGGTAGCGTCTTATAAAACACCACATGGGCATTTCCCGCCGAGCCATAATCGCCGACATCTGCGTAATAAGGACCTTTCTCGGCATCTATCCGCTCCACAAGCTCCGGCACGACGGTGTTCATGTCCGAGTACCCCTCGCCGTGCGCGTGCGACGGCAGATTAAGCGGCATGCCGTCTAGGAAAATAGCGAAGTCTGTGCCGTGGTCGAGATTGAAGCCGCGAAGAAAATATTGGTTCGCCTTGCCGCCGCCGGCGTGTTGCGTGATGATGAGACCGGGAAGCGCCTCCAAGATCTCTCCCGAGCGAAGAATCGGACGATTTTTGAGTTCCTCTGCGCCCACCGTTACCTCGCCTGCAGAACCGGCAATCCCAACCAGGTCATCCTGCCGGCCCTGCACGTTAATGGTGGTGCTCAGGGAGCTCACAGCGAGAGAGATGCGCACTGGAGCCGGGGCCTCGGTGGTCCCTATGGTGATGGGGATTTCTTTGCTTTCAAAACCCGGGTTCGATACCACGAGCACATAATTACCTGCCGAGAGTCCGGAAACAATGAACGAGCCGTTCCTGTCCGACCGGGTCGCTTTTTGTACAGTGCTGTCCGCACTTCGAACCTGCACGATGGCCCCGGCAACCACTGCGCCAGACATGTCAACGACAGATCCCGACAGCTGAAGCGGATAGGCTTTGTCACTCGTGGCCGTCTTCTCCTGCGCGGCCGCCGGCAGCGAAGACGAGAGTAAAAGCATCAACAACATCCCCAAGGTTCCGAGAGCAGCGACACTGCTTCTCGCGTCGCCGTTGCGCCTGCCAGGAATCCTTGTCATAACACGTTTTCTCAGTTCGTGCTATTTGCAATAACACGACTATAAATATCGTGCTACACGGTAGCACAAATCCGAATGCAAATTGCAGAGCATTCAAGCTTTTTTAAGCATTAGAGGACTTTCCCTACATCCGCTATAGGATTTCCCCGGTCGCTGCGATTAGCGGTGCCGGTGGGGATGGGGTAACAGGGTCTCGGGCGCGCTCATCACCAGGCGCCCGTGCTGCACGCCCTTAATGCTGATAAGGCGGTCAGCCAGTTCCTGCACGCGCTTCGACTTGCCGCGCAGAATCACCACCTCCAGGCACCGCTCGTGGTCCAGATGGGCATGCAGCGTGGAGATCACCACATCGTGATATTCGTGTTGCAGGTCGGTGAGCTTCTCGGGCAACAGCCGGGTGTGGTGATCGTAGATGAGCGTGACGGTGCCCACGACGTTCCCCGCTACCACGGCCGTTTCCACCAGCCGGTCGCGGATCAAATCGCGAAAGGCCTCAGATCGGTTGTCATAGCCCTTCCGGCCAATATAGGAGTCGAAGCGCTTTAACAGCTCCGCGTCGATCGAAACGCCAATCCGGCTCAACCCTGCCATAGGAACCCTCTCGAGTGAACTTACTCGAGATCAGCGTAGCACAATTCTTAATGGTCGTAGCACGAGAGGAGAGACGGCCGCCACATCTTAGACGGGGCGAGCCAGCCTCGCGGAAGTCGACATAGCCGTCCCACCGCAGCAGCGACATAAAATAGCGCCGACGTTCCGGCGGGCGTGCTGGGCCGCCGCGTCAGAATTGCCTTAGTCCGACGTCTCCGAAAACACGGCAGGATTGGTCACTCCCGGCACCGTCGCCATAATCGTAATATTCCCTGCGACCGGAGGAAGCGTATAGGTCTGGCTGAACTGCCCATTGGAGCCGGTAGTCCCCGGATTGGCGCCCCCGAAGGTCCCTCCCGCGTTGCCGTCACTAAAGAGCACGGAGGCTCCCGAAACCGGGTTGCCATACTGATCGGTAACCAGCACCACCAGAGACTGCGGCAGCGTTGTCCCCGCCGACCCAGACTGATTGTTTCCTGCGGTCGCTGTCACTGAGGCGGCAGGTCCGGCCACCGAAAACTCCACCAGGGTCGCGTTCTTCAGACCGGACGATGAAGCCGTCACGGTAACCTTGGCCACCGTCGTCGGCAACTGCAAAGAAGTACCTGCCAGGCCGCTCGCATTGGTCATCACGGTTGGCGGGTTCACAATGCCGTTCTGATTGGACGAGAAGTTCACCTGCACACCCGGCACTGGATTGCTGTAAGCATCCTGCGCCCGCACGTTCAGCAAGTTGGGTAGCACTGTGCCGGCGGCTCCAGTCTGTCTTTGTCCCGAGTAGGTGATCAGTGTCGTCGCCGCCGCGGGCGTCGCCGTTTCCGTGGCCACAACGCTCCCGAAATTCGTCGCCGAAGCCGTCAGACTGTACGCGCCCGCCTTCTTCGGAAATGTATATATCGTGCTGACATTGCCATTCGAGTCGGTGACCGCCGACTGCGGATTGAACGTGCCACCTTTATTGCCGTCGCTGAAGTTGATTGTTACGCCCGGGATCGGCTGTCCGGTGTATGGGTCCGTCGCCGAGATTTGGAGCGGCGCCGGCAGCGGATTCAAAACAGGAGCAGTCTGCTGGTTGCCGCCCACGATGCTCATAATGTGAAACAGCCCGAAAGCTTCAAGCGTGGTTTGGGTCGCGAGATAGACTTTTCCGTTAACCACCGTCTGTGTCGCAAAATGGGCAAGCGGAGGGAATTTGTCGCGCGATCCTGATTGCGTCGATGAATAGATCAGGTCGAGAGAGACGGCATCAAACGCATCCAGGTTATTGCCGCTCAGAATCCACATGATTCCGTTGGTGTTCCCGTCGGCGGAAATCGACGGTGCGTGCGATCCAACGTATTTTTTCGTAGTCTGCACCGACGGCAGCAGCGGTTGCGACCCGCTCGTGACCTGAAAGGCCTGGATCGGCGCGCCATCCGGCGCAAAGTACACCGTGCCATTCCAGTATGCCGGCGAAGCCATCAACTCTCCCGCGCCGCCAGTCAGCGGAAATTCCTGGAGAATTTGCGGATCGCACGTTGCCGGGAAAAGACATCCAGGATTTGACCAATACCCGCCCATGTTGTCGCGATCCAGCACATAGACTTCCTTGTCCTTGCCGCTCGCAATCACGACGTGACAAGGCGTTCCGTTCATCGTTCCAGTGCAGGTTGGCGGACCCGGACTGAGATCGGGCAGCACCAGCGGCGAGACCGAGCTGACATCCAGATCATGACTGTTCAGGTAAGCCACATACGACGGGCTGAAATACTGATTGGGCTGCGAGTTTGGCGCAATCTGATTCTGTGCAGACCAGGGCGGAGGCGCCAGCTTCAACACGCTGTCCGAGTAACTCTGCCCGCCATTTGGAACGTCGTAATTTGTGCTCTCTGCCGTGGAAAGGAAAATGTTGCCCGCTTCGTCGGCCGCCAGCCCGCTGCCCGTCTGCCAGATCGAAGTCAATCCGATGTCGGGCGAGGTGTTGAACGCGCCCACTTGCTGCATATAATTTGGGTCGCTCGGTCCCGCGTCGTAAGCCAGCACCCAGCCCGTGTTGCTGTCGTTGCACGAATTCGAGCCGAATCCCATGTACAGAATGCCGTTCAGCAGCAGCAGGCCGGGACGGTTCTTCTGATGCAGGCTATTAAAGTTCGTCACCGTGCCCTTGAGGCTCACGCTCGTCGCTGCCAGTTGAACTGGCGTCGCCAGATCCAGGCCGGTTGTGATATCGACCGCGTGCAGGTAGTGGACCACAGTCCCGTTGAACACACTCTTCGCCACCAGGTACATCGTGCCCGGAGTTGCATTTAGATCGATGACCGGCGTGCCGATGATTCCCTCATAAAGAAATCCGCCGCCGTAGCCGCATGGCAGATCCTTCCCGCTGGCCGGCGCGCCGCCCGGAACTACCTCGCTCTGATACCAGAGCTGCGTTCCATTGTCCGCGTCAAATGCGTATAAGGAATCCTTTTGCGTAGCCACGTAAACCACGTTATGCACAGTCCCCGTATAGGGACCAGTGTCGATCGTCACGTTCGGCACATAGAGCGGTTGCGCAAGCACCTCGTAGTCCACCGGAACGCTGAACAGGTGGCCGAAGCTCGACTTGTTCACATTGGAAGGCGTCAGCAAAGTCTCGTTCGTGTTAACGCCGGAGCGCGTGTTGTCTCCGCGGCTGGTGAGCATCGACTGCTGCCCAACAGCAAAAGATCCCAGCGCCACCACCAAAACCAGCCACCACGTCGCAACCTCAAGACGCCCGGTAAGAAAATAGCAATCTCGTCCGGAAATATTACGAATTCGGGTCGAGTCCATCATGTTGCGACAAATACTGCGCATTCCCGCCTCCAGCAGTTACTTAAGTTACTTTCGATTTACCTATTGGAAAGTGCACGCCGCGAGCCGTGCTCGGACCCTGGTGGAAAAGCAATACTACGGATTCTACTGGATTTATATCGATCAAACAGCATGCATGGCAATCCCACTAACGTGGCCCACGCAACTTATTGCACAACTTAATCCTTATTTTGCCGCCTACCGTCTACAACCACATCTACTATCAAAAATCGTTCTCCCAACCATCCCTACCCGATTCAGGCGGCCGACTCCTTTGCCGGCTCGTCGCGACCTGCGACTCACGGCTCAGTGCCGGCGGTTCAGGCGCGGTGCGAGAGAGCAATTGGCGCGGGTTTTCAGTCTTTTGACGACCGGGGCGCGCCAGCGTTCCAGGTTATTTCAGACACTCTCCATACACCGGAATCGGTTGACAACCCACCCTCGCCGCGAGAGCATAAAAACTAACTCCATCGCTCTCAAAAATGACAAAAGATCTCCTGATTTACGCCCTCGGCATCGCAGTGGTGTGGCTGGTCGCCATGCGCCTGCGCTCCGTCAAAGCCCGCCAGGTCCTGTATCTCATCGCCAGCTGGCTTTTCTATTACAGCTGGGGAGGCTGGCTGATCGTCATCCTCGTCTTCAGTTCGGTGATGAACTACGCCCTCGGCGAATGGCTGAAAAAGAAAATATCAGCTGGTCGCCTCTGGGTCGGTCTTTTAGCGAACCTCGCCCTTCTTTGCACGTTCAAGTACCTGCCACTGCTCGGAGCCGCCGCATCTGACGGTTCTCCACTCGCCGCCCTCAAGCGCATCATTTTCCCCATCGGCGTCTCCTTCTGGACCTTCGAAGCCCTCAGCTATCTCCTCGAGCTCTACCGCGAAGAAGACCTCGACCCGACCCTCGTCGAGTTCTGTCTTTTCATGTCATTTTGGCCGACCGTGATCCAGGGCCCAATCTGCCGCCTCTCCAGCCTGCTGCCGCAATTCAGGCAAGACTGGTCCGTCAGCGAAGACGATCTCCGCACCGGAATCCGCCGCGTCGCCATCGGCTTAATGATGGCCGCGCTCGGCCTCCTCATGGCCGGAGGCCTGCACACCGGCGCCGGCGTCGAAGCGCTCTTCGGCAACATTTCCGCTCACTACACCGGCATCGATGTCTGGTTCCTCATCGTCGGCTACGCATTCCAGCTCTACTTCAGCTTCTGCGGATGGTCGCATCTGATGATCGGCGCCTCCCGCCTCTTCGGCATCCAGCTCCAGGAAAACTTCGATCGCGCCTATCTCTCGACCACCCCCTCCATGTTCTGGACGCGCTGGCACATGTCGCTCTCCTTCTGGATTCGCGACTTTCTCTTTCTCCCTCTCGCCACCGCACGCCGCGAAGTCTGGTGGCGCAACCTGTCGCTGGTCATCGCCATGTTCGTCTTCGGGCTCTGGCACGGCGGCACTGTTCTTTACATGATATGGGGCGTCTACCAGGGTCTTCTGATGGTCCTGCACCGCCAGTGGCAGGAGTTCCGCAAGCGCCTCGACTTCGAATGGACAGGATTCGTTCCCACCCTAATCTCGTGGGCAATCACATTCTCAGCGATCTGCATCGGCTACATTTTCTTCGACGCAAAAACCGTCAAACAAGCCCTCGCCATGCTGAAGTCGATCACGTCGCCGCACACCTATCGTCATCTGACGTTAGACCACAGCTTCTGCGTCATGACATTCGTAGCCGCAGCCGGCTACTTCGCGATAGTCGGCGGCAGCATGCTCCTCGATCGCCTGGCCGAGCGCGCCCAGGAAGCCACCGCCGGCAAGTCGGGCTGGCTGACAAGCATCTTCGGAACTCTCGCTCGCGAACGCTGGGTCTGGATCACGCCCATTGTGTTAGTGGCGGCACTATATCTGACCGTAATGTTCCAACCCGGCCACGCCGAAACCGGCCCGGTAATGTACGCCCTCTTCTAAACGAGTAGCACCGTCGGCCCGCCGCGCCAATCAACGTGCCCGTCACTGGTTACGCTCGGGTTTTCGCGAAGAAAACCCGCTATGCTAGCATTTCAAGCAACAGCATCCACTTCTACCACCGGCAAAAAAGCGAGGCATATCCGTCAGTGCCGTTAACCGAAACCCCCACCGCAGCAAGCACGACCACGAAGGCCACCACGCCCTACTGGAACCTCCTCAAGCGCTTCGCCCTCCGCCTCTGTGTTGCCATAACCGTCGCCGTACTCTTGCTGGTAGCCGTGGAGTTCTATGCCTATCTGCGCTTTCACCCCAATGTCAACGCGCTCGAACTAGCCGCCAAACTCGAAATTGCACAAAATGAAAGCCCCGCCGAGCGCGAATACTGGTCCGAATTCAAAAAAGCCAACAAGGTCACCTATCACCCTTGGGTTCTCTGGCGTCGTCAGCCCTTCCAAGGCGAGCTGATCACCATCGATCAGGACGGCATCCGCCGCACCCTCCACAATCACTGTGACGACCCGCGCGCCACCACCATCTGGATGTTCGGCGACTCCGTAATGTGGGGAGCCGGCGCGCCTGATTCAGACACCATCCCCTCCTACATCGCCGCCGACTACGAAAAAGCCGGCCAGCCAGCTTGCATCGTCAACTACGCCGAAAAGGGCTACGCCAACACCCAGGAAGTGATCGGCCTGATGGAAGAGCTCAAGCACACCAAGCGCAAGCCCGACGAAGTCCTCTTCTACGACGGCGGCACCGAAGCCTTCACTGCCTATCAGAGTGGACAGGTCGACGTGCACAGCAACTATCTCTCCTTCAAGAATTTTCTCGACAACTGGGGAGCCTACGAAAAAGCCGGATTCTCCTACTTCGGCCAGACCAATACCGCTCGCTTCTTGAAAAAGATGGGAGAGCGAGTCCAGCCTCAACCCAAGCAGGCAAGATCAGCCCTTCCAACACTCGACGTCGACGCCGCCTCGAAAGCAATCGTAGATAACTACTCCCAGAACATGGACATCGTGAACCTGCTCGCCAAGCAATACAATTTCCGCCCGGTTTTTGCCTGGTACCCGAACATGGCAGTGGGCCACAAGCAGCTCACGCCCTACGAGCAGCAGGTCCTGGCCTCCGAGTACCATCAGTTCCCCGACCTCGGCAAGATCTACGCCGCAACCTACGACCGGGCGAAAGAACTAAACCGCCCCGACTTGATTTATCTAGGCGACCTGCTAGACGATCAAAAAGACTCGCTCTACGTAGGCATCTCGCATCTGAAGCCCGAAGGCAATCAACTGGTAGCCAATCATCTTTTTGAAATCCTGCAAAAAGCAGCGAGTGGAATGCCGAAGTTGGGCAAGCCCGCAAATGAGTAGCGCGCCCATGAGCGGGAAATGACGGAACAAACTAGAACCATCATTGTGAACGTTGCCATCGTTGCTGGCTTGATCTGGTCATATTTCAGGGGATACTCGCCGAAGATAGTCCTCGGGTGTGGAATCTTCCTCCTGGCCTTTGCGAATGCGCTTATGTATTTGAAACGTCGGCGAGTTTGACCACAAGTTCCTTAAGGTGATCGATGCCTCTTCAGAAAAATTCCAGAAGCCTGATCAGCGGCTTTCTCCACTTCGTAAACTCGACGCCAACGCGCCCCGCCCTCGAACTCGGCGACGCCGTCCTCACCTACGAACAGCTCTGGAATTACGCCGGCAAAATAACCGCCGCGCTCAATCAGACTCTTGTTCCCTCCGAATCAGTCGTCGCCATCCTTGCCAGCCGGAGCGTCGCCGCCTATGGAGGCATCCTCGGAATCCTCGCTAGCGGTCGCGGCTACTGCCCTCTCAATCCCAAGTTCCCACTCGATCGCACGCTGGTCATGCTCAAAGCCTCCGGTTGCCGCACGCTGGTAGTCGGCCAGGAATGCGCCGCCCTACTCGACCAACTCCTGCCGCTCATGGAGAAAGATCAGACCGAAGCCAAGCCCCTAACCATCATCATCCCCGATCCCGGCTGGTCTCCCAATAGCGCATCGCTAAAGCATCACCGAGTAATCACCGCAGGCGACCTAAGAAAGGCAGCCGATCCCGTCGAACCGAATCCCAGCCCTGACTCAACCGCGTACCTGCTCTTCACCTCGGGCAGCACCGGAGTTCCCAAAGGCGTAGCCGTCAGCCAATCGAACGCATGCGCCTACATGGAATACGCCAGGCAACGCTTCCGATTTTCTGAAAACGACCGCTGCTCGCAAAACTTCGACCTCACCTTCGACCTCAGCGTCCACGACCTCTTCACCTGCTGGGATGCCGGCGCCACACTCGTTCCCTACTCCGAGCAAACTCTAACTCCCGCCACGCTGATCGAAGAAAAAGAACTCACCTGCTGGTTCTCCGTCCCATCAGTCGCCATGTTCGCGTCCAAAATAGGCATGCTCACGCCCGGCGAATTCCCCACGCTTCGCTGGAGCCTCTTCTGTGGAGAAGCTCTCTCCGCCACCCTCGCCGAAGCCTGGCAGCAAGCCGCCAGCAATTCCATCGTCGAGAACCTCTACGGCCCCACCGAAGCGACCATTGCCATCACGTGGTATCGCTGGAACTCGCAAACCTCGCCCGCCGAGTGCGTCAGCGGCCTCGTTCCCATCGGTTGGCCCTTCGACGGACAACAAATCTGCGCCGTCAACGACAAGCTTGAACTCGTTCCCACCGGCGAAAGCGGCGAACTCTGCCTCGGCGGCAGCCAAGTCACGCGCGGCTACCTCAACGATCCCGAAAAAACCGCCAAGAGTTTTGTGAAGCTGCCGCACACGGGAGAAAAAATCTGGTATCGCACCGGCGACCTGGTCAAGATGGATAACCGCGGCTGCGCCTACTATCTCGGCCGCCGCGACTTCCAGGTAAAGATCAGCGGCTATCGCGTGGAGTTGCAGGAGATCGACCTCGTCCTGCGTGAAGCCGCGAAGTCCGAACTCGCCGTAGCGATCCCATGGCCGCTCTCTGAAGGCTCGGCCTCAGGCATTGTAGGAGTAGTCTCAGGCGCCGATCCCGCCAATGACGCCGACGTGATCAAAGCCTGCCAGACACGTCTTCCGCGCTACATGGTTCCGACGCGCCTCTACCATTTCCAGCAAATTCCGCTAAATGTGAATGGGAAAATCGACCGCGGGAAAATCACAGAAATGCTGCGAACCTGGAAAGACTAAAAGCCAAAAAAACAAGTCAGAAGTAAAAGTCAGATTGCAGAAGTAAAACCCCGCTCACTTGTAGGCAGCCGAACGGTTTTACTTCTTCAATCTGACTTCTAACTTCTGATTTATTCTAGCTCTTCGCCGGCTTCCCAAACCTCTCCACCATGGCGAACATCGACCGCACCGAATCCATGTCCTTCGCCTGCACCTTGCTCGCCGAAACCTTGCGTCCCGCGACCTTTTGCAGCTCCAGAAAAATCTCAATCAGCGCAAACGAGTCGATCAGCCCCGACGAAACCAGCGCCGTATCCTCATTGATCGCCGCGCCTTTGCCCTTCATCACTTTTTCAGCAATGTAAGTCGTGAGCTGCTTCATCTGTTCGCTCGTATCCGCTACCTGTTCAACACCCATAATTCGATTGACTCACTTCCCCAACACTCCCATTGTTCGACCCGCGTCCCTGCTCCGTCAAGCGGTCAAGCGATCAAACGCATTACGTCCGCGTACCGTCTTCAACCACAGACTCAAAAGAATCCCGGCGTTTTGAAGATTCAAGGTTTTCCCTGCGCCTCAGTGTCTCTGAGGTGAACAAGCCCCTACTCAGGTTTCGCATGCGCCGCCAAAAACTGCCAGCGCACCGTGTCCGACGAATTGGTCCACGCATGTCCCAATCCTTCTTCCCAAATAAACTGCACTTCAGTCCCGCTCGCGCATCCCGTTGCATCGTTCCCAGTCGTGCCGGCATTAGGTGCGTCGTTCTTGCACAGCGGCTGCGTGTTCGCGAAAGCTGTGCAGGCATTGTTGGTAGTCCAGTAGTTAAACGAGTCATCCACCGTCGCCAGATAAAACTTCACTCCTGAATATCCCGTCGTCCCATGATCGCAAGGCGGAATCTCAGTATCCGCGGTTCCATGCCATTCCTGAACCGAAATCGGCTCCAGCGGAAGCCCCGGCATCGTAATCGGCGGCGGACTCAACTGCCCAACAATGGTCCCCGATCCAATCACCACCGCTGCCACCAGATCTGAGATCTCCACCGCCACCCGGTGCGCCATCTGCGCGCCCGACGAAAATCCGGCAACATAAATCTGGTTCTGGTTCACGTTGTACTGCGACGTCAAATTCGTGATCAGCTGCCGCAGGAATCCGGCATCGTCCGGGCAGCCCGTCGCCGGCGGCTCCGTGCACGTCCCGCCCTCGCCCGCTTGAAACGCGGCATCCATCGAATACGCATTCCAGTTCCACTGCCCCGACTTCGTGTTGTACGTCGAAGCCGGCTTTACCAGGATGAACCCGTACATATCCGCCACGCTCTGCCATCCCCAATTTAGCGAAATCACCGCCTGCGGGTTGGTTGTCGATTGCGTCCCGTGCAACATGAACAGCATCGGCGGATTCGCCCCCATGGTCGCCGGCAGATAAACCTCGTAATAGCGTGTCACGCCGTCAAACGTCATTGTCGAATCGATAAGCTGCCCAACACCCACCACCTGGCTCACCGCATTCGATGTGCTGACCGCATAGAATTTGCTTCCGTTATAGACCGCCGTCACCGAATTGGTGCCCACTGCAAGCTTCACGGTCTTATAGGTCGCAACCCCGCTCGCGGATACCGTCGCACTCCCCAGCTTCGTGCTGCCATTGTAAAAAGCCACATTGCCGGTGATCGCAGTGCTCCCCACCTCCCCGGTCACAGTCGCCGTAAAGGTCACCGCCGACCCTGAAGCCGCGGGATTCTGCGACGAAGACAGCGCCGTCGATGTCGGCGCCAGATCCACGACCTGCGCGACCGCCCTCGACTTGCTCGATTCAAAGGTCGAATCGCCGGGATACTCCGCTTTCACATTGTCCGTTCCTCCCGTCAAACTCGACGTCATAAACGACGCCGAGCCTCCGCTCAACGGCGCCGATCCGAGTGTAGTGGTTCCCTGCACGAACGCAATAATCTCCCCGTCCGGAGGTGAACCGATCTTGGAAGTAACCGTCGCGGTAAAGGTTACGGATTGGCCATAACTCGATGGATTCAACGACGACAAAATCGTTGTCGTGGTCGGCGTCTGCGCCGCACACCAGCCGGATGCCACGCCCATCAGAATCACTAGACCTGCAATCTTTTTCATACTGACTGTTTCCTTACCCCGCCGAAGTAGTTCCCAAGGTCCCCACGTCAAATTCATGCCTTGCCCTTATCCCAAGATTTATCTATAACTTATAGAGATCGAAAGCGACCTCGCCCCATTCCCACGGTTTCAATACATCTGTACAAAGCAAATTCATCGCCAACCCACGCAATTCAATTCTGCCGCCTGCGCATAGTAATGGCCCGAACGAGTTTCCCTCGAAACGGTGACGCGACGCGGCGATGATGCAACGGCCGCGCCATGCGGTGGAGCGCCAAAATACGCGCCCCGCCTGCAATGCAATTCGAGTTTCATCCGTCAACCTGGGTGAAACACAAAATTTCCGGGAAGGACTGGCGTCCACACGCCAGATTCAAGGCATACCGGGAGCTTCGTAAGAGGATAGCGTGGCCACTATGTTTGTCAATCCCCCAGATCGGGGGATGGTGGCAGGGATAGTGGTGCAGCGTGAAAAACGATAGCGCAAGTGGACGAAGGTAGCGCCGGCGTCCTGCTGGCTGTCCCGAGGGCATCTCGCCCTCGGCATCACCAAAATAAAATCGCGGGGGTTAGGGCACAGACTCCGCAGGGGACGCCTCACACACACGCCCCCCGACAATAAGCCCGCTCAATCGTTGTCGGGCGGCGTCGGCTTCCCTTTCCGGTTGATGAAGTAATCCCTGTCCTGCGGCGCCGGAATCGGCGTAAACGTCAGCGGTGTCTGTGTGAAGTCGAAAAAGTCCGACAAGTCCCCCAACGCATACGAGTCGGCATACCCGACCTGAGGATTGATTTCCGGCAGCGAAAACATCTCTTCGATGAACTTCAGAATGCTCCCGAAATCGTTGTACTGGTGCGAAACATACGCCGGTTTCGCGTACGGCGAAACCACCACGATCGGCACTCGGAATCCGTATTCATACGAATTTTGATAAGGACCAGAGTTGCGGATCGGCGGCGGAACGTGATCGTACCATCCGCCCCAGTCATCCCACGTGAGAATGATCGCCGTGTCGTTCCAATATGTTTCGCCCGTTCCGGGGCATGCGGCGTTGGTGCCGATCTGGTTCACGATCGCGGTCACCCACGCCGGTCCCGTCCCGTCGTTATCGTAAGCGTGATCGGACGCGGCCCCATCCGGAATAATCCAGGTCACCGTCGGAAGCTGGCAGTTTTGAATATCGGTCACAACCTGCGCTCCCGTTCCTTCGATCACGACATGCTCGTTCCATTCCGCTCCATTGCAGTAGAGCTGGTCATCCGGGCCCGCCGGTTCGCAGATATGCTGGATTCCATCCGGCGCGTTCCAGATATATCCATCTTCCGCGGCATAATATTTCCAGCTCAAACCGTTGGCATCGAGCACATCGGTCAGCGTGGGATGGTCCATACACTCCTGGCCATTGAGCTCGAAGTAGTGGCCGTTCGGAAAAGTTTTGCTGGTATCGATAAGAGTGACCTGCGCGCTCGGCGGCGCCAGGCATCCCGATCCGTCGGAACTATCGGCGCGGTGATCGCTCGTGGGATTGCCCGCCAGATAGTAGGTGCTGGTCGTCCCGGGAAAGCAGTTTCCGCCCGGCACACAAACTGCCGATGTTCCCGACAGGATGTACTGGTGCGCGGGCATACTCGGCCCTTGATTGGTCTGGAACATCCGGTCGCCGAACGAATACGTCTCCGCCATCGTAAAATACGGCTGGATGCTGTAACTCGGATTCGTGCCGGTTAGCGCTATATACGCGAACTGCGGATTGGCCGGGCAATTCTCCGACGGCGCGCACGTCACCTTGTCTGCGCCGTTCATTACGCATTCCGTGCCATCCCAGTCGCACTCGTCTAGAAATTCATCGTGGCCATGGTTCATGTCGTAGTTGGTGGCCAGCGAAACCGGTTGCAGCGTAATCGTCTGCCCGCTCGAATTCTTTCCGCTGGTAGCGATGTCGGCGCACGCTCCCGGACAGGGCGTCCTGTTCATCAGCACCGGATCGTGAAACAGATTATCGGTCGTCCGGTTCTCCTGGAAGATGATCACCACGTGCTGAATCTGGCCGCCGCTGCTCGATCCAATTTTCGTCTGGATCGATCCGCTGCCGCTGGTCGGACCACCCCCCGACACATTCGCTTGATCGGTCTGCGTCCCGGACGCGCCCGCCGCCACATGCACGGTCAGCGTAATCACTGGGTAGCTCGCTCCCGGCGCCAGCGAATTCTGGCTATTGCACGAAACCGTGCTTCCCAGATTGCAACTCCACCCCGTCCCGCTCGCGCTCGATGCCGTAAAAACGCTCGGTAAGGTGTCTGATACCGTAACCGTTCCGCTCGTCGTTCCCGTACTCTCATTGGTCGCGGTAATCGAATATTGTCCGGTTCCACCGGGCGCGAAGTTGCCGATTTGCGTGAGCGTCAGACTCCAGGGCCCGGAACTGGTCACGCTCGACCCGCTCACGCCGCCGCAACCGCTCAAAATTCCCACCGCCACCATCAGACCGCAGGTCCCACACAGGACCGCAAACCTAGCCTTCGGCCACATAATGCCACGTCTCCGATCTAAATAACTCGCACAGCCTTCGTGCTGCAATCGCCTGAATTCGTTTTGGAAAATTAGGTTTTTGGAAATGCAGCTTCAATCGCTCCGCCAGAGGTCTTCGGAGCTCTTCCGCATGAGCCGTGCCGACGAAGGCTGAAACCGGCCAGGACCCTACTCTAAAAAGCCTGCTCCCAAGCCGGATATCGCACGCTCAACTGAAGATTCTACTTACAGGATACCCATTGGATGCAACCCGGCCCGGCGATAGTGGCCTGTCTTGTTCTGTATAGAACAATCCATTTTCAGCGTTGGAACGTGCGTCATGGGACTCATCTGTCTTTTTCACCACGCAAAGGCGATGGAGAAAGCCGTCAACTCAACAAACACTGGAGGGAGTGAAGGTTTCGCCCCGCCGTTGATTGTTTTCGTGTCTCCGTGCCTGCGTGTAAGAATCAAGATTCGACACTGCCAAAAAACCTTGACTTAGCGGACCGAAGACCCAGACTATTAAAGAGTGCGCAGACGGAGCGTTGGAGCATAGTCGGCGTCTCGTAGGATTCGATCTTTGACGGCCCAACATATAGAGCAGGGATAACGAAACGACACGGACGGAAAGAGGCCGTACTGACAAGTTAAGACCAATACATTCAATATTTTGCCTTTAACTCTCAATGAATCAATATTTTGGGAGGAATTCTCGCCTAAGATCATGATTCTAATAGACCAGGGGGGGGTAGGGGATAGGGGGTAGGGGGTGCAGGATGGTCCAGCGACGACTCGCGACTCCGCAGCTATGCCCAGTGGCTGGCTCTAAACGTCTTCTTGGTAAGCTTCGACCGGTGCCGGCGTTGACGTGCCCATGCCATTCGCGATACGAGCCGATTCCTGCAGCGAGAGCTCTCCAAGTCTGAAGGCGCGTTTGCTCTTGAAAACCCAGAGCACGCCCAATCCGTAAACGGCTCCCGCAATCGCCATCTGCACAGCCAGTTGCGGGTAGTTATGCGGATGGAACCAGCGCCCCATCAGTAGCAGCGCGCCGACGAGTGGCAAAGTGATGAACACGGGCAGCGTGTAAGCCTCGAGCAGATAGGTTCTCATGCGGATGCCCAGTTGGTGGCACAGATGCCACGGCATGAACAGTGTCATGGTGCAGGCAAGAGGAATAGCTGTCCCAAGCGCGTCGCCATAGATGCCGAAGAAAGGTCCGCGCCCCGCCCGCTGGAAATAATGCA
The DNA here is from genome assembly GCA_963803645.1 of uncultured Acidobacteriaceae bacterium. Classification (GTDB taxonomy): domain Bacteria; phylum Acidobacteriota; class Terriglobia; order Terriglobales; family Acidobacteriaceae; genus Acidiflorens. The sequence goes on from CAWDNK010000001.1 coordinate 95,205, forward strand.
CCAGCGTGATACTGAGAAGGAGGTTGACGATGCCCTCCGAGAGCGTGACGTAGGCCCAAGTGCGGTGCTTGCTGATTCCAAACAGCACGCGGCCCGACGCTGCCTGGCACCACATCAGGTTGGCCGAGAGAATCAGGATGACCAGGATCGGGTAGCTGGTGGCCACATATTTTTTGCCGACCCAGACCTCGATGACAGACCGGCCGAGAACGAGCAGGACGGCGGTAATCGGAAGAGCCGTGAAGGCGCAGAAGCGGTTCCCGGCCACAAACACCTTCCGCAGGCGATCCATATTTCCGGTCGCCTCGGACTGGCTCGCGATGGGCAGAAAATTCTGGGCCAGCGCCATCACCACCTGTTGTCCGTAACTCACGATGCGCGCGCCGATGCTGAAATAAGTCACGGCCGCGGCCGAGATCATGGTCGCGATTACCACGTTGTCGCTTTTGAACTTGAGCTGCGTCGCGATCATGATGATGAGCGTCGTGCTGCTGTAAGTGATGATGGTGCGCAGCGTACCCCGATCGAGATACTTGAAGCCGAAAGGCACCGGATGAATGCGGTAAGCGACGATCGCCCGCAGCATTGAAATGGCGAGCGGCGCGCCAACCGTGATGGCTGCAATGGTCAGCAGTCCGCGGCCCTTGTGGATCGCATACAGGATCAGGACAAGGCGAGCGGCATCGCCTCCAATGTTCGCCCAGTTGTTGACGTAAAAACGCTGCAGGCCATCCAGGAATCCGCCAACCACGCCCAGCGGAAAACCGATGCCGACCGAAGCGCCGACGATGATGAGCAGCCAGCGCGCGTCGGAATGAAGCTCGGGCGGAATTTTGAAAACGTGATCGACGTAGAACGACAGAAAGGCGGTGACCAGCAGGCTCAACGCGCCGATGCAGCTGTAAGTGAAGAGCGCGGTATTGACCAGCTTGGCAAGATCCTCCTTGTCTTGCTTGTCGTCGGTCGCGGTGAACTTCGAAACATAGCGAACCACCGAAGACCGAATGCCGAGATCGAACAACCCGTAGTATCCGGTGATCGAGAAAATCAGAACCCAGATGCCGAATTCGGTGTCGCCCAGCCAGTGGAGGATGATGGGCGAAAGGAGCAACCCGACCAGAACGTCGCAGCCCAGCGAGAACCAGGTAGAGCCAACGTTTTTGATGATCTGGCGCTTGTCGATGATCGTCATTGGTTATGGCTGCATACGGCGCTGAGCTGAAATCGCCGAGTTTCTATTACCGAGTCTTGATTGCTGAATTGCTGAGTTTGGCGCCAAGTCCATATTGCCTAGTGGCCAAGCCTTTATTGCTGAGCTGTCGCCAAGGCTGTATTGCTGAGTCTATCGATTTTGTGTGGCGCAGCGCTTTAGCGCTGCGATTAGCCATTACATCTCGAAGCGGCTTTAGCCGCTGAGGTCCGCCTCAGCCGCTAACGCCACGGTGCACAGGATCTATTTTATGAGAGCAGTCATGTTAACTAAACCGTCTTCACCCAAACAGGCAAAGCTTTTGAGTCCAGTTCCCTGCTCTCAAGTTCATAGCCCAGAAAATTCATGAGCGGATACCATGCAACTTCGATCTCTTCGGCTGCGCGCTGCGGCAAACTCTCCTTCCAGCCTCCCGACTTCGCCGCGCGCACAAAGGGAATCTCCTGCCGCGTGTTTTTCGTGCCCGTCCATTTGTCCGCGTCCTGCTGTTCGAGTTTGCGCATGCGGTCAGCCGAGCTGCGATCCACTGCGGACTTGAGGCGCTCGTGATCCGCATCGATACCAAGAAAAGTCGCGATCTTCGCCGTCTCCGCGATCGGATCCGCGAGCAGATCTTCATAACGCGCCAGCAGAAAGTTGGGATTGCCGTAACGCGTACCAACCCAGCTGGCAACGTGCTCCCACCATGAACCGTAAGAAGATGTTTCGCCCGCGAGAAACGGCTTGATGAACTCGTCCAGCGTCATGCCCGCCGCAATGTACCGCTTCTTGAGATCGAAGTGGTATTCGGAAACGGCAACATCGCGCGGATCGCGCACCAGGTAGATGACCCTGCGGAAGCGCGCGTCGAACGGCTCATGACTCTTCAGGATGCGCGGCCGCGGCAGGCTCTTAAGGAAGCGCTTGGAAAGTACGCCCGGCGCAGGCAGCAGACGATTGATGTTCGAGAAGCTGACGGTCTCATTGGGGTGGATCAGGTTCGCCAGCAGAAACCGCACCCAGGTATTGCCCGACTTGGGATAGGAAACCAGAAACGTGTCGTCGGGATAAACCGTGTAATGCCGCCCAGCCAGATCAAGCCCAAGAGCGCGCTTTGCCGCGAATTTTATCTGGCCGAGCATCGATTGATTCTTAGAATGAACCGGCAATCTGCAAGGACGATAACACCATGTTCCCAGTGTCGATCATCGTGGAACATTGTTCGTGGACGCGAGATTCGCCGCGCCCAGAGCCGCATACTCGCCTATGTCCGATGGCGACTGCGTCACAAGTTCATATCCCAGATGATGCATCAGGGGCCCCCACGCGGCTTCGAGCCTCGCCACTTGTTCCGCGGGCAAGTCCTTTCGCCAGCCGCCGGAACCAGCCGCGCGCACAAACGTCATGTCCTTGCGCGAATTTTTATAGAGTCCGTGCTGATGTTCCTTCTCAAGCTTTCGCATGCGATCTGCCGAGCTTCGCTCGACGGCCTGCGCAATCAACTCCGGACTGCTCGGAAGATTCAAAAAGCTCACCACTTTGGTCAGTTCGCGCGGCGCGTCCGCAATCAGATCTTCATAACGTAACAAGAGGTAGCGCGAATTGCCTTCGCTCGTGTAAAGCCAGGTCGCGACGTTCTGTCCCCACGAACCGTGAGGGCAAGTCTCGCCGCCAAGAAAGCGGGTCACGAACTTCTCGATCGGCGAGTCGTCCGCAATCTTGCGGATCTTTCGATGATAGTGATATTGCGAAACGACCACGTCGCGTGGATCGCGCACAACATTGATGACGCGCGGATAGCGCGGATCGAAACACTCGTGGCTCTTGATAATGCGCGGGCGCGTCATGCGGTCGAAATCACGCTTGGTTGTGCCCGTGGGATCCGGAATCAGCCGATCGATATTGGCCCAGGTCGCGGGCTGGTCCGGGAAGCGCAGGTTAGCGAGCAGAAAGCGCGTCCAAGTGTTGCCGGATTTCGGGAACGAGACGAGAAAAATGTCGTCTGGAAGAATGACCAGGCTCTTGCCGGGCGTGTGCAGGCCAAGACCACGCTTGACTCCGGCAACCAGATGTTTGGTCACGCGCGGCATTACTTCGACCTCGTCCCCGCGAAAGATTGATCGCCCGCGAGTTTCGATGGGACGATCTTCGACTGGACACCTTGGGCCTGAATGGGCGTGTCGGCCCTTGCCGCATTTCCCGTCGCTTCACTCGCCAGTTCGTAGCCCAGTTCGCCCATCAATACGCCCCAGGCCGATTCGATCTCGGCAATGCTCGCTCCCGAGAGTTCGTTTTTCCAGCCGCCGGCTTTGGCGGCGCGCACGAATGGTTTGTCCTGGCGTGTCTGCTTGGTGGACGACCACAAGTGACCCTGCTTCTTTTCAAGTTCGCGCATGCGGTCGGCGGAGCTTTGCTCAAGGGCGAACGTGATGCGCTCCGGCGTGACGGGCACGCCGATGAATTCGGCAATGCGTGCCATCTGGTGCGCGCCCTCCGATTGCAGCGCTTCGTAGGTCACGAGCAGCAGGCGCGGACTTTTGCCGCGCGCATAAAACCATGTCGCCGTATTTTCTCCCCAGGTGCCGTAGGGATGATTGAGTTCGCCGTTCACAAAGCGCGAGACGAATTTATCGAGTGGAAAATCATCGGCGATCGCCCGCCGTTTAATGTCGAAATAATATTCCGAGAGCACCACGTCGCGTGGATCGCGCACGATGTGAATGACCTTCGGATAGCGGTGATCGAAGTAGGCGTGACTCTTGAGATAGCGCGGCCGCGGCAACTGTTCGAGGTGTCGCTTGGTGAGGCCTTCCGGATCGGGCACCAACACATTGATGTTGGCGAAGTCGGGATGCTTTTCAGGATAGATAAGATTGGCGATCAGGAAGCGCGTCCAGGTGTTGCCTGATTTCGGATAAGACACGAGAAAGACATCGTCAGGAAAGACGCGAAGATTACGTCCGGGATAATGCAGACCGAAAAATTGCTTTCCGCCCGCGACCAGACGCTTGATCATGCCGACGCTCCGTGGCGAAGGCGGTTCCAGAACGAGATCAGTTTTGCCGTAGCGCTGGGAGCGACCGCCAATCCGGCGAGCGTCAGGCTGATGCCCGGCTTGTGCCAGTAAGCATTCGCTTCCGCGAGCAACTTGCGCGCTTCGTCAAATTCGCGCTGGCCCAACTTGTTCTTGCCTTCTTCGAGCAAAAATCGCGCCCGGATTCCTGCGGCGCGCTTTTCGACCGCCTCGCGGTCCGCTCCTTGCAGCGGAAGGCTGTGCTTGTACTTTTCCAGAATCGTGGAATAGCCTTCGGCCATCCGCGCCCGCGACTGGCTAAGCGAACCCGGCCGGCCGACGGGCATGCGCGCCTGAATCTCACGCGTGTAGCCGATTTTGGCGCCGTGAAACGCGGTCCGCACCCACATGTCATAGTCATCGCAGCGCAGCAGCGATTCGTCGAACATTCCCGCCTTGATGATGGCATCGCGTCGCGCTACGACGGTTGAGATCGGGATCTGGCAGCGTTCGACCAGCAGCGAACTGAATGTCGCCTCACCATGCGACGGGCAGCGCTGCATGAATTCGCGCTCTTCGCCCGGCATGCCGACCAAGCCATTCGAATACGTGAGCCCAAGCGACGGATCGCCGGCGAAAAGCTTCATCTGGTTGGCAAGGTGATCCGGCATCCAGGTGTCATCGCTGTCTAAGAAAGCGACGTACTCTCCGCGTGCGTGACGAATCGCATTATTTCGCGCACCCGCGGCGCGCTTGTTCTCCTGCTTTAGATAGACGATTTGCCGGGCGTATCGATCAAGATAAAGCGCAAGTACTTTTTCCAGCTCGGCCGTATCGGGCGAACCGTCGTTCACGACGATTGCTTCGAAATCCTGATAGGTCTGCGCGAACACCGAGTCAAGACAGGCCGCGATAAAGTGCGCGGTCTTGAAGCTCGGGATGATGACGCTGACCTTCGGCGTATTCACTTTAAGGGTCGCGTCCCCGATCGTTGCGGCCGGGCTGGATTGGGCGGTCTGCATGCTTTTTTGCGCGCTTAAGCGCTATGAAAGACTTCTTCTTTGTCACCTGCCAGAATGTTGTTGACCGCTTCGACTCCCATCATCACCGAGTGGTCCATGTTGCCGATCTCATAGCGCCAGGCTCCGAAGCGGCCGCGAGAATAGATTCCCTGCTCCAGCAGAGCCGGTTGCAGCACGGCGAGTGCCTGGTCACGGCCCAGCGTCGGAATGGGATACGAATATCCCACGATGCGATGATAGCGCGAGACGATGCGGCCGCGGTCCGACTCCTCCAGCATTTTGGCCTTGATCAGCCCCGTTATGACCTGGTCTAAAACCTTTTCCGGATCGGGCTTTTCGCCAACACGGAACGAGATTTCGCACATCAGCGAACTGTAATGCTCAGTGTCACCTTTCGGAACGTTGTTTGGTGAATAATGCGAGAAATACGTCGCCCGATAGCAGGGCATGTCGGCATCGGTGAAGTAAATCCAGCAGCGTCCCGTCTCGATCTTCTTCTTCAACCCAACGCCGACGACGAGCAAGTTGTTGTGCACGAGCCCAGCTGAGGCGTCCAGCAGCTTGCCATCGGCAGGCTTCATCATTTTCTGCACAAACAGGTCGAGCGGCGCAGTCGAAATCAGGAAGTCGTAGCTGTCGCCGGTGCCGTCTTCAAACGAGAGACGTTTGCGCACAGGATCGATTTCGACCAACTTCTTGCCGGTTTTCACCTTCGCGGGAAAATTCTTGGCAATCTGGCGATAGATTTCACCGGTGCCGCCGTAGAGCGGAAACTTGAACTTGCTGTTCGGTCCCCAGCTCACGTCGTCGCGCTCGTACAAAACGTTCTCGAGCAGCCGCTTGAAATCCATCACTGCAACGCGGTCGGCGATCCACCCCTTCGACATCTGATCGAGCGGCGTCGTCCAGACCTTGGAGTTGTACGGGAACATGAAAGCATCGGCGATGCCTTCGCCGAAGGTCGCGAGGATCCAGTCACGAAAATTTCCGGTCTCGCGTCCGCCGCCGTTGGACGCGGCCTTTGCAGCCCCGACCAGGCAACTCACCTGCACTTCTTTCGGCAGATAGCGCAGGTTGCTCTGAAACGGATACGGAATCCAGTGCTCGCCGCGAACGATCCAGCTCTCGCGAATGCGCTCGTGAACTTCCTTGCCGAGGGCTTTATCGATCAAGTTGTCAAAATACTTGTAGTGCGAAAAAATAACGTGGCCGCCCTCGTCCCATACAAAGCCCTGTGCGTCGACGTGCGAGGTGGCATGGCCGCCGACGTCATTACCCTTCTCGTAGAGCACCCAATTGTCGTATCCGAGCTCGTTCAGGCGGTAGCCCGCGCCGAGGCCAGTCGGCCCGCCCCCGATGATGACAATTTTCTTGCTCATTCTTTCCGGCACACGGTTTCGATTGGAGTACGAAAGTTTCGGGTCCGCGAAATCCTGCTGATTTGAGATCCGGTCGGCCGTTTATGCGGCCGCCGTCACCTCGACTGGAATCAGCAACCTCCGAACCAGAACTGGGGAATACCAAATTGTACCATCCGGGTTTTTGGCTCTGTTGATGCCCTAAGTAACCAGTTGCCAGCCGCCAGTTTTCAGTAAAGCCAAAAACAAAAACAACCACAGAGGAACCCGGAGAAACGTAGGAAAGCGACTCGGAGTTTCCTCCGTGTTCCTCTGTGTACTCTGTGGTTCAAGATTTTGCTTTTGACTTTACTGGCAACTGAGGACTGAGAACTCTACAATATTTCTTTCTCTTACCATGGATAACAAAGCCATCGCGGGAATCCTTTACGAGACCGCTGACCTGCTCGAAATCGATGGGCAGGATTCTTTTCGCATTCGTTCTTATCGCAACGCCGCAGAGGCGATTGAGGCAATGCCGCAGCAGGTTGCTTCTCTGATCGAAGAGCCGAAGAAATTGCTCGCAGTGCCCGGCATCGGCAAGGGCATGCTCGCCAACCTTCAGCACCTCTTTACCGAGGGGACGGTCGAGGTCCACTCCGAGCTACTGAAGAAATACCGGCCGTCGATGCTCGAGTTGTTAAAAATTCAAGGCTTGGGGCCGAAGACCATCGCTCTCATCTGGAGCGCCTATCAGGTTTGCGATATCGACGGCGTGGAAAAACTGGCGCGCGAAGGAAAGATTCGCGAACTGCCGCGCATGGGCGAAAAGCACGAGCAAAAGCTGCTCAAGGCGATCGAGGATTATCGCCGCATCGGCGGACGCTATTTGCTCGATACGGCCGAGCAGCTTGCTGAAAAGCTGATCGCTCACCTCAAAGAGGCGCCCGGAGTCGAAAAGGTTACGCCCGCGGGATCGCTGCGGCGCGGCCGCGAAACGGTCGGCGACCTCGACATCCTCGTCACCGGCAAAGGCTGCTGCGCTGACGAAACGCGCGAAGAGATCGCCCAGCATCTCATCCGCTTCCCTGGATTGATGGAGATCATCGCGAAGGGCGAAAACAAAGTCAGCTTCCGCCACCGCAATGGCATGCAGGTCGACGTACGGCTGCTTCCACCGGAGTCCTTCGGCGCGTCCATGCAGTATTTCACCGGCTCGAAGGCGCACAATGTCGCGCTTCGGCAGCGCGCGCTCAAGATGGGCTACACCCTCAACGAATACAGCCTCGCGACCCTAGAAAACAATCAGCCCGTCGCCGGCGCGACCGAGCAGGATATTTACGGCAAGCTCAAGCTCGATTTCATCCCTCCCGAGCTGCGCGAAAATCTGGGCGAGATTGAAGCGGCCGCCAAGCACGAGCTGCCAACGGTGATCGAGATCTCCGACCTGCGCGGCGACGTGCACATGCACACCGTCGAAACCGACGGTCGCAACACCATCGAAGAGATGGCCGAAGCGGCACGCGATCGCGGCTACGCCTACATGGCCATCACCGATCACTCTAAGAATTTGGCGTTCGCCAACGGCCTGACTGACGAGCGCGCGCTACTGCACATCGAGCGTATTAGAGCAGCCGATAAAAAGACCAACGGCATCCGCATCTTCGCCGGCGTAGAGGTTGATATCCTCGCCGACGGTACGCTCGATCTCTCCGACTCCGTGCTCGAGCAGATGGACATCGTCATCGCCAGCGTGCACTCACATTTCAACCAGGATCGCGCCACCATGACCGACCGGCTGCTAAAAGCCATTGCGAACCCGAACACTTCGATCCTCGGTCATCCAACAGGCCGTCAGCTGCTCCGACGCGACGCCTACCCGTTCGATGTCGATGCCATCCTGCAAGCGGCGTTCAAACATAAAGTCGCAATGGAATTGAACTCTTATCCCGACCGCCTCGATCTGTGCGATGTCCACCTGCGCATGGCTAAGCAACACGGCGTAAAGATCGTGATCAACACTGACTCTCACCACACATCGCACATGGAGAAGATTCGTTACGGTGTGACGCAGGCGCGCCGCGCATGGCTGACCAGGAATGATGTATTGAACACGCTACCAGCGCCGGAGTTCGCCAAAGCAATGAAGCACGGCTGGTAGGCGCGCACCTCAGCGTTTCAGCCTGCTAAAATCGATCGCCATGCAACTCTTTTCCGTCGCAGCTTCTCTTTTCATGTCGATTGCTCTTATGGCGCAAACTTCCAATTCGCCAGCCCCAGCCAACGCCAAATTCGCCAGGCTCAGCGAAGAATTCATTCACGAAACGCTGGCGCTTTCACCAGCCAGTGCGTCGCAGGCTGGCTACCACCAGCATGTGGATCCGAAGACAGGCAAAGCCGTCGCGCTCGATGCGTTGCTCGACGACGTGAGCGCCGCTGGCATGGCGGAACAGCGTCGCGTCTATGCTGGTTGGCGGGAGCGCTTCCGCACCGAAACCCCACTCGCCTCACTCGGCATTGAGGACGCCGCCGACTGGCAGCTCATCGACGACCAGATCGCCTTCAACCTGCTCGAACTCGACCGTATCCAGAATTACAAACACAATCCCACCGTCTACGTGGAGCTGCTCGGCGGCGCGCTCTTTCAGCCGCTCACCGATGACTATGCGCCCGAGGACGTCCGCCTCGGCCACATCCTCTCCCGTATCGCCGCAACTCCCCGCTTTCTCGATCAGGCACGCAGCCAACTGGTCGATGCCGATCCCATCTTCATCAAGGTCGCGATCGAGGAAAACGATGGCAACGTCGATCTGATCCAGAGCACCATCGCAGCCGCCATTCCCGCCGGATCAAAATTGAAGACCCAGTTCGATCAGGCCGCCCCCGCGGCCATCGACGCGCTCAAGAATTTCTCCCGCTTCCTTCAGGACGATCTGGCGAAGCGCAAAACCGACCGCACCTGGCGACTCGGCAAAGAACTCTACGCAGAAAAATTCCGCCTGGTCATGGAGACCCCGGTCACCCCAGACCAGGTGCTCGCCGAGGCTGAAGGCGAACTCAAGAAGACGCGTGCCGAAATGCTCCGGATCGCGTTGCCGCTGCACAAGCAGTACTTCCCGGATCACGATGATCACGCGAATCTCAGCCCGCAGGAGCGCGAAAACAAGGTCATCGGCGAGGTGTTGCACAAAATTTCCGACAATCACCCCAAGCGCGATGACTTGCTGCCAACCGTCAAAGAGGATTTGGCCGGCATCCGGCAATTCATCATCGACAAAAAAATTGTCTCGCTGAAATCGCGCGACAACTTGAAAGTCATTCCTACTCCGCCGTTCATGCGCGGGATCTATTCAGTCGCTGGCTTCCACGGCGCACCGCCGCTTGATCCGAACGCCGAGGCGCAGTATTGGGTCACGCCCATCGATCCAAAGACGCCCGAAGACAAGGCGGAATCGAAGTTGCGCGAGTACAACAATTGGGTGCTGAAGTGGCTCACGATTCATGAAGCGCTGCCCGGCCACTACGTGCAGGCCGAGCATGCCAACGAAATCCAACCCGTAAGCCGGCGTCTGGTCCGTAGCCTCTTCAGCAATGGAGCCTATGTCGAAGGCTGGGCCGAGTACATCGCGCAGGTCATGATGCAACAAGGGTTCGCCGACAATGATCCGCGTTACCGCATCAGCTATCTGAAAGTATGGCTGCGCGCTCTCGGCAATACCATTCTCGATGTCCGCATGCAGACCATGGGCATGACCGACGACGAGGCCATGTCGTTCATGATGAACGACGCCTTCCAGACTCGCGCCGAAGCTGAGGGCAAATTGCAGCGCGCCAAGCTCAGCTCTACCCAGTTGCCGACCTACTATGTAGGCACCAGCGAATGGTGGCGTCTGCGGCACGCCTATGAAGCGGCCAAAGGCAAAGATTTCACGCTGGCGGATTTCCACGACCGCGCCCTCGACCAGGGCGCATTGCCAGTTCCCTGGCTGGGCAACATCCTGTTGCCGAAGTAAAACCGGCTAGCTGGCGGCCCATCCTGCCGGAAAGCCTACCTAGGAAACACCAGTAATCTTGACAGCGCCAGCGGGATCGCCCTTAACTAGTAGGTGGGGAAAGTTTGGGCCGTTTTGTGCGGCTGCGGACCGTGAAAAGCGCGAGCAGCGCGTTCTTCTGGAGGCAACCAGCCGTGCCCTGACAAGGCAAAATGTTACAATTTGTTTCATACAAGCCGTCCAGCAGCCTTCGTTCTCCGGAAAAACAAGGGAACGTCCTTATTTGCAATCAGTTAAATCGTGCCGGGCTGCGCTTGGCGGAATCGAAATTGCTGGTTCATACTGTTACACCGACTTCACATTTCAGCCGTATAAATTAGATTGACTCGGCCTTTCCTCGCGCCCCAGCGAAGAGTCAGAGCGAGTCCGAGGAGCTAAGATTGACTCACAAAGATTCAAAGACTGCTAAAACAACGGATGTACGCATCGGGAGGATCAACGAATTGAGCGCCTCAACCAGCCATCTTATCGCCCCGCACGGCGGCGAACTCGTCCAACTGCAAGTGCCGGCGGAATACGCCGCCGAACTGAAGAGCCACTCCAAGGAATGGGCATCGTGGGACCTCACTGCTCGCCAGCTCTGCGATCTCGAACTGTTGATGAACGGCGGATTCTCTCCACTCCGCGGGTTCATGAACCGTAAGGACTATGAAGGCGTGTGCAAGGACATGCGCCTGGCCGACGGCACGCTCTGGCCGATGCCGATCACTCTTGACGTGACGGAAGAATTTGCCAAGAAGCTGACACCCGGCTCCAGCAAGATCGCTTTGCGCGATGCCGAAGGGGTGATGCTCGCGGTCCTAAACGTTGGTGATGTCTGGCAACCGGACCGTAAGGAAGAAGCGAAGCAGGTTTTTAATTCGACGAGTACCGCGCATCCCGGCTCCGACTACGCGATGAACAAGTCGAACCCGTGGTACGTTGGCGGCACCGTTCAGGGAGTGCAGGCCCCGTCGCACTACGATTTTCGCGCGTTGCGCCTTACGCCCGCCGAGCTGCGCGCCGAGTTTGCACGCCTGGGATGGACGCGCATTGTTGCCTTCCAGACACGCAATCCCATGCACCGAGCGCACGTCGAGCTGACGATGCGGGCCGCGAAGCAGGTGGAAGCCAATCTGCTGATTCATCCGTCGGTCGGCATGACCAAGCCGGGCGACGTGGACTACTTCGTGCGCACACGCTGCTACCAGTTGCTGCTGCCGAAGTATCCGCAGGGCACGGCGAAGCTCTCCATGCTCAACCTCGCCATGCGTATGGGTGGGCCGCGCGAGGCGCTTTGGCACGGGCTGATCCGCAAGAATCATGGCTGCAATCACTTCATCGTGGGCCGCGACCACGCGGGTCCGGGCAAGGACAAGGACGGCAAGCCGTTCTATGGTCCGTACGATGCCCAGGAGCTTTTCAAGAAGCACCATGCCGAGATGGGCGTAACCATGGTTCCGTTCCAGATGATGGTCTACCTCGAGAACGAAGACCGTTACGTTCCGTCCGATGAAGTTCCAAAGGGCGCGAAGGTGCTTGACATCTCGGGCACCGAACTGCGCTCGCGGTTGAACGAAGGCCGCGACATTCCCGCATGGTTCACGTATCCCGAAGTCGTGAAGGAACTGCGCCGCAGCTATCCGCCACGCGACAAGCAGGGCGTCACCATCTTCTTCACCGGGCTTTCCGGGTCGGGCAAATCAACTATCGCGAATGCGCTCATCACCAAGTTCCTCGAAACGGGTGGCCGTCCGGTCACCTTGCTCGATGGCGACCTGGTGCGCAAACACTTGTCGTCGGAACTGGGCTTCTCGAAGGAACATCGCGACATCAATATCCGCCGCATCGGCTACGTGGCTTCGGAGATTACCAAGAACGGTGGCATTGCAATCTGCGCGCCCATCGCTCCTTACGAAGCAACGCGCAAAAACGTTCGCCAGATGATCGAGCCGGTGGGCGGATTCATTCTGGTACACGTTGCGACCTCGATCGATGTCTGCGAACAGCGCGACCGCAAAGGGCTCTACGCCAAAGCACGCGCCGGCATCGTGAAGGAGTTCACGGGTATCTCCGATCCCTACGAGGCTCCGGTCGACGCGGAGGTCGTGATTGACACCGCGCAGCTCAGCCCCGAAGAAGCGGCCCAGCACATCGTTCTGCACCTGGAACGCGAGGGCTTCATCGGCGCCAACGGCAACTGACAAGGTCTGACGTCTCGTTAACCTAACCGTTAACGAGACGTTCATAAAACCAATAAAGCCCATTAGTACAATGGGCTTTATGCAATAATGCTGGCAACGGCTATTCCCTTCTTCGCCCGGGGCGTCGGTCGCTTGCCTGACGAAAAACCGTAACTGAAAACGAGTGGCTGGGATTCGCGGTCAAGCTTTCGGAAATACCACGTCGGACTACGGGCATGGAACTCTTGCTGGCAAAAATCCTGATCGGCTTTGTCGTAGGTACGCTGATCGGGCTCACGGGATTGGGCGGCGGCGTCCTCCTTCTGCCCATACTCATTTTTGGCCTGCACATTCCTCCCATCATCGCGGTCGGCAGCGATGCCATGTGTAATTTCTTCACGAAGATTCCCGCCACCATCATCCATTTGGTCAAAGGCACGGTGCGCAGAAAAGTCGTGCTGGCGATGGCCGTCGGCAGCGTCCCCGGATCGTATCTCGGGGTGAGACTCCTGGTGCATCTCCGCGAACTGCACGGCACTGGGGTCAATGATTTCATCAAATCCGCGGTGGGACTGCTGCTGGTCATCATCCCGGCCCTGCTTCTGTTCCAGAAGAGAATTGAAGATCGGCTGGTCGGGCGCGCCCCCACCATGAAGTCATTCGCCTTCATGAGCGTTATTGGCCTGGTTGGCGGGTTCCTGGTCGGCATCACTTCGGTCGGATCGGGCAGCATCATCATGATGCTGCTTCTCTTGTTTTATTCTTTCCCGCCCAAGATCATGGTCGGCACCGACATTGCCCACGCTGTGATTTTGACGGGCGTCACCGGTTTGCTGCACTTATTGGCTCACAACGTCGACGGCCATTTGGTGGCCGCAATATTGGTTGGCTCCGTCCCAGGCGGCATCCTCGGTTCCTACTTGGCCACCCGCGTTCCGGTCCTGTGGCTCCGGCGAATTCTGTGCGCGGTGCTGCTCATGACGGGAGCAAGAATGTTGTGGGCGTAGAAAGCCAGCTGTCAGGTATTAGCTCTCAGGTGTTAGGCCTTTGCAAGACCGTAGTTGTGCAGGCTTCTCATGAGACCCGACACCTGAGACCTTTTTTCGGAGTACACATTGACTTCATCTTCTACCAAAGAGACTCTGGACCGCATTCACGCCGCCCTCGAAGAGGCGCGCACCGTTTTGAACGGCTTCACTCCCGGCGACATTGAGGCGAAATATAAGGTCGGCACCGACCCCGTCACCGAGGCCGATCACGCCGTCGACGCCGTCCTCAAGAAGAACCTGCTGCGCGCGGGCGAGGGCTGGCTGTCGGAAGAAACAGTCGACGACTTCACTCGCCTCGACAAGCGTCGCGTCTGGGTTGTCGACCCGCTCGACGGCACGCGCGAATTCGTGCAGGGCATTCCAGAATTTTGCGTTTCGATCGCAATGGTCGAAGACGGCGTTCCCGTCGCCGGAGGCATTTGCAACCCAGCGACCGACGAACTCATTCTTGGCTCGCGCGAAACCGGCGTGACGTACAACGGCAAGCCTGCGCAACCCAGCCAGCGCAAAGACCTGCATGGCGCGCTCGTGCTCGCCAGCCGCAGCGAAGTCAAGCGCGGCGAGTGGAAGAAATTTGAGTCCGCCGAGTTTAACATCAAGCCAATGGGCTCGGTCGCCTACAAACTCGGGCTCGTTGCCGCCGGCAAGGCGGACATGACATTTACTCTGGTCCCAAAAAACGAATGGGACGTAGCCGCCGGCGCAGCCCTAGTCGAAAGCGCGGGAGGCTGGACGCTAAAGCTCGACCACTCCCCGCTGCGCTGCAACCAGAAAGATCCACTGATCTCCGGCTTGCTCGCGGGTGGACCGTTCCTGCGCGAGCTGCTGCTGGCGCTGCTGGAGCGGCACTCGCAGGCGGTAGACAGCGCTCGCAGTTGAAACAGCGCTTCAAACCATCATGTCTGAACCGCGCATCGTCTTCCTGATGTACCACGAGCTCGAACTCGCGAGCCGCGCGCTCTGCCAGTCCGAACCCGGCTACGCGCGCTACATCCTGCCTATCGCATCCTTCCGCCACCAGATGGAATGGCTCGAACAATCCAATTTTCGTGGCCTGAGTGTCAGCCAGGCCCTCGCCTACCCAGCGCAACCCGCCGTCTGCATCACCTTCGATGACGGCTGCGAGACGGATCTGATTGCAGCCGCTCCGGTACTTCACGAATTCGGCCTCGGCGCTACTTCTTATGTAACGGCCGGCTTCCTTGATACTCCTGGCTATATGAGCGCGGCTCAACTCCGCGAACTCGACTCGCAGGGCTTTGAGATCGGCTGCCATTCGATGACACATGCCTACCTTTCAGATCTCAGCGAAGCCGATCTAAAGCGCGAGATCGTCGATGCGAAGGACCGGATCGAACAGATCGTGGGGCACAAGATCAAGCACTTCTCTTGCCCCGGAGGCCGCTACAACAGCCGCACCCTCGAGATGGCGCGCCGCGCTGGATTCCAGACCGTCGCCAACAGCGAGTTCCATGCGAACGCCCCAGACACGAATCGCTGCCAACTAGGCCGCGTCGCCATGCTGCGAGATCTCCCGATCGACGAATTTGCCGGGCTCTGCCATGGCCGTGGATTGTGGAAGAAGCGCCTCTCTCATGGCACGCGGCGCAGCGCGCAATGGCTGCTCGGAAATAAAACCTACGATCGAGTGCGCGCCGCCCTGCTCGGGGAACCCCGGTGATTACGTAACAAAAGTCACCTGCATTCGTGAACCTCCTACTGATCTTCCGCCGATTTCCGGCTAAGTCCTTTCCCTGGCAATCCGCCAAACCGCCCGTCCCGCACTCATTCTAGCCCAATATAAAAACGCTACCCGATGGATCACTGCTCCGCGCGAAATCGGACAGGTCAATTTCACATGTACGGTCGAGTTTCCGGCTGCACTAGTGGCATCTGTCCCCTCCGGCGTCATCCCGATAAGGTCAACGTGTGGACTCGCTCGACTAGTCCCCCAATTTTGTACGTCGAGGTTTCATGATGGCAGTATCTGAAATTGCTCTTTTCGGTGATTGTCGTAAGTTTTCTCGCAAGGGAGTCGAGCGTGCCTTTGCGCTGGTATTAGTACTGACGGTCTCTCTAATCACCGTTTCTTGTGGCAGCAACGCGCAGGGCGCCAACAGCAATTCGCCACAGGCGCTGGTCGTTTCAGGATCGCTTCCCGCCGGCGCGGTCGATCAGTCTTACAATGCCGTCCTCTCGGTCAATGGCGGCACATCGCCCTACCAGTTCTCCCTCGCGTCCGGCAGTTTGCCTCCCGGCATTACCTTGAACCAGGCCACTGGTTCGTTCACCGGCCAGCCGACAACGGCCGGTTTCTACTCCTTCGAAGTCATGGTGAAGGATAGTCCGCGGCCCGATCATGGAACGCAGTCCTTTGCAGTGCAAGTCAGTACCGGCGGAAGCGGCGTCAGCGTCAGCGTCTCGCCGACAAGCGCCACCCTCTCTTCCGGCGGCAGCAAGCAATTCAGCGCCACCGTGACCGGCACAGCCAACACCGCCGTCACCTGGACGGCCTCGGCTGGCTCCGTGAGTACGAGCGGCCTTTACACCGCTCCCACTGTGCAATCGGCCACGCAAGCCACTGTTACGGCCACCAGCCAAGCGGATACCACCAAGTCTGCCTCGAGCGCAATCACGATCAACCCCAGTCAGGGCGGACAGTCCCTGCAAATTACGACCTCTGGCCTTCCCCAGGGGCAGCAAGGCGAAACTTACAGCGCATCCTTTACGGCAACTGGCGGCAATCAGCCTTATAGCTGGAGCCTCAGCGGAGGCAGCCTTCCGGCAGGCATCTCGCTCGGCACGAGTGGCGATTTGACGGGTACGCCGGCTGCGGTTGGCACCTCCAACTTCTCGGTTACGGTGACGGATTCGGCCAGCCATACCGCGAGCGGCAGTTTCGGTGTAGTCGTCGTCAGCAGCAGCGGTTATGACGGACCCGCGCAGCTTCCTCTGGTTACGGTAGCCGCGACCATGGCGGATTCGCCGGCGCCCGGCAGTGTGATTAACGTCAATGCGGGCGGCAATCTGCAAACTGCTTT
This sequence comes from uncultured Acidobacteriaceae bacterium, assembly GCA_963803645.1. Taxonomy (GTDB): domain Bacteria; phylum Acidobacteriota; class Terriglobia; order Terriglobales; family Acidobacteriaceae; genus Acidiflorens. The sequence continues at coordinate 112,070 of CAWDNK010000001.1, forward strand.
GAACAATGCGCAGTGCGGACAAACGATCCAATTGCAGGCGGGCTCAAGTTTCAACGGCCCATTCAACCTGCCGGCCAAGGGTTGCAACGACCAGAATTGGATCATCATCCGAACCAGCTCTCCTGACAGCTCTCTACCTGCCGACGGCCAGCGCGTCACGCCCTGTTACGCTGGTGTGGCGTCGCTCGAAGGACGGCCTGCCTATACCTGCACAAATCCAGTTAATGTGCTGGCAAAAGTGCAGATGGTGAATGGCGGCAACGGTCCGATCGTGATTGCCAATGGCGCCAATTTCTACCGCTTCGTCGGGCTGGAAATTACCCGTCAAAACGGCATCAAAGGCAGTGCAACCCTTATCGGACTGGCTGGAACCGCCGACCACATCATCGTCGACCGCTCCTGGCTGCACGGTAATGCTCAAGATGAAACCAGCAACGGCTTCAGCATGAGTGGTGGCACCTACATCGCAATCGTCGATTCCTACTTCAGCGATTTCCATTGCATCTCGGCTACTGGCAGCTGCACTGACTCGCATGCGGCCGGCGGCGGCGTCACCGATACGCAGGATGGGCCGTACCTCATTCAGAATAACTTCCTCGAAGCGGCGGGCGAGGCGGTCATGTTTGGCGGCGGAGCCGCTACCTTGACGCCCACCGATATCACGATCATCGGCAACCACTTCTTCAAGCCGTGGCAATGGATGAAAGGCAGCAATCCCTTTGTTGGCGGCCCGGAGGGCAATCCGTTCATCGTGAAAAATCACCTTGAGCTCAAGAACGCCGTCCGCGTCCTCGTCGAAGCCAACCTGATGGAAGACTCATGGGGTGGTTTCACGCAGAAGGGACACGGCATCCTGCTGACTCCGAAAAATCAGCACACCCGAACTGGCGCGAACGTTTGCCCGATCTGTCAGGTCACGGACGTAACCATCCGCTATACGCAGATTTCGCATGCGGGCGGCGGCATGGTCATTGCAACGGTCCTTTCCGGAGATGGAGAGGGTGGAGCGCCTGCCCTGGCCGGAACTCGCTTCAGCATCCACGACATCGTGATGGATGATCTCAACAAGAAATACGTGGGCGGCGGCGACGGTTTCATGATCGCCAATAACTGGCCTACCAACCCGGTTAATACGATTACGATTAACCACACTACGGTATTTCCCGATGCCAAGAGCCACGCCTTGACCATGGGCAACGTCGCGGGAGATGCCGCCATGTATGGATTGGTCTACACCAACAATCTGACGCTCACGGGACAATATCCGGTTTGGGATGTGTTCGGTGGCGGATTGGATAGCTGTTCCAGTGGCGATGTTCCGATCACCAGCATTCAGAATTGCTTCACCTCCTTCAACTTCCAGACCAATGGACTGATTGCTAGCCCGTCACACTTTCCGCCTTCCAAGTGGCCGGCGAATAACCTCTTCCCGGCAACCGCGGCGGCGGTTCAGTTCGTCAACTACAACAATGGGAACGGCGGTGACTACCAACTCCAGAGCACCAGCCCGTACAAAAACGCGGGCTCAGATGGCAAAGACCTGGGCGCCGACATAGTGGGCCTGCAAGCAGCCCTGGCAGGCGTGGAGTAGTGCTCGTCCGTTGACAACATGCAGTACAAGCAAGAGGTCCGCGCATCCCCCGCGGACCTTTTACTTTTCCGCGGGGCGTGGCCTTGTCCTGATTGAGTTGAAAGAGCCTCGCCCGCGTTACCCCCAACACCACCGTGTTATGCTCAACCCAGCTTGTAAACCGCCTTGCGCAGCCACTTCAGGGCCTCTACGCGGCCGCCATAGGCTCGTTTCCACCAGCATGCAAGGGTCCCGCGTTAGGAGCAAACAAATGGCTCGGTTTCGTCTGGAAGCTTCGCGTTCGATCCCGTTGCCCAAAATCTTATTCGCGCTTTCTCTTCTCGTCCTCTTTGTATTTTTCGCCGCCAATTCAGCGGCCGCCGCCGGACCACCCACCGAAGAGAACGCTTACTGCGGCAAGGGCAACGTAGCTCATTTTGGCGACAAAGACGGCCCCGCTCAACTTCCACAGACGTGTTACTACACTGGCCTCGACGGCACGCCGTCCCCAGGAAAGCAGATTCGCGTCGGCGCGAAAGACGACCTCGCCGACGCCGTCAAAGACGCAAAGTGCGGAGACACCCTTCTTCTTCCCGCCGGAGCCCACTACGAAGTCCACAACCTGCCCGCGAAAAAATGCGATGACCAGCACTACATCACTATCCGCACCGATACGCCCGATTCCAAACTGCCTTCAGAAGGCACGCGCATTTCTCCCGCATGGGCCGGTGTCGCCAGTCTTCCAGGCCGTCCGGCGTTCGCCCAGCCCGCCGGAGGTGCTGCCAACCTGCTCGCCACCATCATCGTGAAACCGAATGTCGGCGTTGCGGTAGGGGACCATCTCCGCTTCATCGGCATCGAGTGGGCTACCGCTCCCGGCGAGCCCATCAGTCGCATGATTTACACCGATCATAGCGATCACATCATCTTCGATCGCAACTACATTCATGCCGGTGAAGGCTCCGAAGTCGGGCACGGCGTCGGGATGGTCCTCGGCAGCCGCATGATCGCGGTCGTCAACTCGTACCTAAGCGGCCTCAATTGCATCGCCCGCAAAGGGCGATGCACCGACGCCACCGCTATCGGCGGCGCTCATAGCGACGAACCCTTCGGCACCTTCAAGATCTACAACAACTTCCTCGAAGCCTCCGGCGAGGACATTCTTTTTGGCGGCGGCCCCTCCGAGAACAACCCAACCGACATCGAGATCCGACGCAACCACCTCTTCCGCCCTATGATCTGGAAGGAGGGTGAGCCCGGATACACGCCCAGCCCCAAGGGCGAACCCTACATCGTCAAAAATAACCTCGAGCTGAAGAGCAGTGTCCGCGTTCTGATCGAAGGCAACCTGCTGGAGAATTCCTGGGGTGGTTTCACGCAAACAGGATTTTCCGTTCTCCTCACCCCGGCCAGCCAGGCGAGCAATTGCCCAAAGTGCCGCGTCAATGACATCACCATGCGCTACAACCGCATTCGCAATGTGGCCGGCGTTCTCACCATTGCAACCAAGGTGGCGCCCGAGCGCAAAGGTGGCGGCAGCCCCGCCGATGGCGGTCGTATCAGCATTCACGATCTGATCGCCGACAACATTCACGACGAGGATTACAAGGGTGCCGGCGGCTTCCTCAAGTGCATGTCCGCGCTCGTTCTCTTTCACGACGTGCAGATCGATCACGTCACCTCCTTCGGTCCGGGCCTGCTCATGACGATCCTCAATAAAGGCGACCGAATGCACGACTTCGCCATCACCAACAGCGTGTTTGCGGTCGGTGACCGTCGTCAACCGGTCGCCTCCGCCGGTCCCGGCAGTTGCGCGGTAGGAGCAGCCCGCGCGGGTCCCGAGGCGGTATTCGACGCATGCTTTATCAATTTCAGATTCGACCATAACCTCCTGTCGGTTGAGCGCGGCGGCGGTTTCCCGAAGGGAAATACGATTGTGTCGAATCCAAAGGATCTCGATGTGCGCGACCTGAAAAATGGCATAGCCAAAGACCCGCGCCTCTGCCATGAGAAGGGTCCAACCTGCGCCAAGAAATCTCCAGGGGCCGGCGCGGCAGCAGATGGCCGCGACGAGGGAGCCGACGTTGACGCCGTAGAAGCCGCCATAGCGGGTGTCGAATAGACTCCGAATCTATAACTCTGGCGCTCCAGCCAATGCAGCTGGGTTCCCCGCGGCTCGCTGACTCTGCGGTAGATGTAGGGCTATTGCCTCGTGTGCTGGACGTGGCTATTGACCCCATATCTTCGGTAACCCGCGCCTTTACAGGGCTTTTAAGCCCCTGCAACCCTGCGTGGTAAGATTTTCTTTGACCTTGCCGACGCCTAATCCAAGTGAGCGCAAGCACTTTCCTGTCTTCGTGATGGGCTGCCATCGCTCCGGCACAAACCTCCTTTATGACATGTTGCTGTCCTCCGGAGGCTTCGCCATCTACCGCGGTTATTTGCCGATCTACAAGATTCTGATCGCCCGCTACGGGTCGATGGCGAGCCGCGCCAACCGCGAGAAAATCGTGGCGACCTGGCTGCGCAGCAAGGGCTTTCGCCGCACCGGACTCGGGGCCGAACATTTCTCTCCCCGCATAGAGAACGAATGCCGGACGGGCGGAGATTTCATTCGCGTCGTGCTCGATACCGTCACCCAGCAGCAAAACGCGCAACGCTGGGCGTTCTATGACCCCGATAACGTTCTGCATTTTCGCAAAGTAAAAAAAGACATCCCCAACGCGCTCTTCGTCCACATCATTCGCGACGGTCGCGACATCGCGCTCTCGCTGAAAAAGATGGGTGGATTCGCCCCGCTGCCATGGGATCGCAGTGAAACGAATAGCCTCGTCGCCACGGCTCTCTATTGGGAGTGGATGGTGCACCGCGGGCGTGAATGCGGCCGGCTCTTTCCCGCCGACTACGTCGAAGTCCGCTACGAAGATCTCATTACAAATCCGCGCGAAACGCTCGCCAAGTTGGGCAGCTTCATCGACCACGATCTCGACTACGATCGCGTCCAGCAAGCTGGCCTCGGCAGCCTCTCCAAAACCAATTCCTCCTTTCGCGAAGAGGGCGGCAAAGAAAAAATCAATCCTCTGGGCCGCTGGAAGGAACGGCTCTCGACTACCAACATCGGCGCCATCGAAGGCACAGTCGGCCCGTGCCTCGAAGAAAACGGCTACGAGCTATCGCTTCCCGAGGCCCAGCGCCACGTCAGCCTGCGCGGTTCGCTGATGCGCGCCACGTATCCCGCGTTCCTCGGCGGCAAACTTTGGCTCAAGCTGCACACGCCACTCGGACGGCTCGCGAACATGTCAGCGCTCGAGCTAGCCGATCAACCGCTGCCTGTCCCCGAGATGGCGTCGCACTCCAAACCGTCATGAATGCCGTCACAAACACGGCAGATGTGCAGTCAACCAACGCGCCCGCCGTCGGCCAGCGCTCCAATTCGCGCGCTACCGCGCCGGTATTTGTTTTAGGCTGCGGACGCTCCGGTACGAAGTTTCTCTACCACACCCTGCTTTCGGGCGGCGGCTTCGCCGTCTACTTCGCCGAGAGCAACGCCTTCAACTTGCTGGGCGTGCGTTTCGGCAATCTCGCCCGCCGCGCCAACCGCCGCAAGCTGCTCGACGCCTACTACAATAGCAATCTCTTCGAGCGCACTGGACTAAAGCCGGAAGAAATCGACGAGCGCGTGATGGACTACTGCCGCAACGCCGGCGACTTTCTGCGCATCGTCATGGCGACCATCGCCCGCAAGCAAGGCATGCCGCGCTGGGCCGAGTGCACGCCGCTTCACCTGCTCAATCTGCCGCTCATCAAGCGCGTCGTGCCCGATGCGCTCATCATCCACATCATTCGCGACGGCCGCGATGTCACCGCGTCTCTGCACCGCATTGGCTGGATTCGCCCTTTTGCCTGGGATCGCAGCCGCGCCGCGCTCGTGCCCGCCATTTTCTGGCGCTGGATCGTCGGCAAAGGCCGCCGCTACGGCGGCGCCATGGGCGGCGATTACCTGGAAGTGCATTACGAGGATGTAGTGCAAAATCCGCGCGAAGCGTTGGACCGCATCGGCAAGTTCATCGAGCAGGATCTCGACTACGACCGGATCCAACAGGTGGCGCTCGGCTCAGTGCACGATCCGAATTCCTCGTTTCGTGGCGACGGCAAGGAGGCTGAGGGCAAGACCATCGGTCGCTGGAAAACAAATTTTACGCCCGAGCAGGTTCGCGACATCGAATGCCTTCAGGGGGAAATGCTCCATGCAGCCGGATACACTCTCGCTACGCCGTCCGAGAAGCTGCGCCCGTCGCTAGCTGTGCGCCTGATGAGCTTTCTATACCCGCTCTACTTTGATTTCAAATTCTGGCTCAAATCGGAAACCCCGCTCGCCAGAATCGCCAACACCGGACGCATGGGCGTCAACAAGCGCGACACCACTTAAGGTTGATCAAACAACCATGTCTGACCAACACAATCCGTCCAACCGGCGCGCCGAAATCGACGCTCACATCGCCAATGGAAGCGTCGAGCGCGCGGCTGCCGCGCTGCGCGAACTCTGGCGCCGCGAACCCGGTTCCGCGACGGCCAGCTTCGTCAGCTCTCGCCTCGATCAATTGCGCGACAAGCTTCCGGTTACCAAACTTAAGATCGCCATTCTGCGCTCTTTCACCGTCGAACCCATTCTTTCGCTTTTGCGCGCCGAGGCCTTCGCCTACGGAATCGATCTTGAAATTCACCTCGGCGATTTCAACACCTACGTGCAAGAGATCGTCGATGCAGGCAGCTCCCTGTACCGTTTCGCGCCCAACGCCGTCATCCTCGCCGTTCGCGCCGAAGACGTTGCGCCCGATCTAGCCCGCGAGTTCGCCGATCTCTCGACTGAAGCCGCGCAACAAGCCGCTGGCCGTGTCGCACGCAATTATGAGCAATGGGTGCACTCGTTTCGTCAGCACAGTCAAGCGGCGCTCATCATTCACTCGCTCGAACGGCCCGCCCATCCGAGCCTCGGCGTGCTCGACAGCCAGACTGAGACCGGGCAATCCGGCCTCATTCGCCAGGTCAACCGTGAACTGCGGCGAGTTGCCAAAGAAGTTCGGGGCGTCTACGTCCTTGATTACGACGCGCTGCTCGCGCGCTACGGCAGCGCGCACTGGCACGACGAGCGCAAATGGCTGATGGCCCGTCTGCCCATCGCCGCCGATCATCTGCTCCATATGGCGTGCGAATGGACGCGCTTTCTCGTGCCGCTCGCTGGCCGAACATGCAAAGCCCTGGTTGTCGACCTCGACAACACGCTTTGGGGCGGCGTCATCGGCGAAGACGCCATGGCCGGAATCAAAGTCGGCGCCGAATATCCGGGAGCGGCGTTTCAGGCGCTGCAACGCGCTCTGCTCGATCTCGCGCGCCGGGGAATTTTGCTCGCCGTCTGTAGCAAGAACAATCCCGATGACGCGCTGGAAGCAATCGAGAAGCATCCCGGAATGCTGGTGCGCGCGAAAGACTTCGCCGCCATGCGCATCAACTGGGGTGACAAGTCACAGAACCTCCGCGAAATCGGACAGGAACTGAACATCGGCATCGATGCGCTCGCCTTCCTCGACGATAATCCCTTCGAGCGCGAACAGATTCGCGCCGCGCTGCCGGAAGTCTTTGTGATTGATATTTCCGGCAATCCGCTGGAATACGCCGCTGCCGTTCGCGATTGTCCCGTCTTCGAGCGGCTCAGCCTTTCTGCCGAAGACCAGCATCGCACCGTAATGTATGCCGAGCAGCGCCAGCGCTCCGACGCCGCGCACAGCTTCCAATCCAAGGAAGACTTCTTTCGCTATCTCGAGCAGGAAGCCAATCTCGATCCCGTCACCGATTTGACGCTGGCGCGCGTTGCCCAGCTCACACAGAAGACCAACCAGTTCAACACCACGACGCGCCGCTACAGCGAGGCGCAAATTGCCGATCTGGCGAAACAGCCCGACTGGCACATCTTCTCGATCAAGGTGCGCGACCGCTTCGGCGATCATGGACTGGTCGGAGTCGCCATCACGCGCGATCTAGGCGAGCAGTGCGAGATTGACGTGTTTCTCTTGAGCTGTCGTGTGATCGGCAGAACAGTCGAGACGGCGTTGCTCGCACATCTCGCCAAAAGCGCCGCCGAACGAGGCTGCCAGCGTTTAATCGGCTGGTTTCTGCCCACCAGGAAGAACGCACCGGCGCGCGACTTCTACCAGCAGCACGGATTCGTGCTCGGCGAGACGGATGATTCCGGTACTCTGTGGGTGCTCGACCTGAAAAGCTCGACGCTGGCTAGCCCGGAGTGGATTAAGCTCAACGTGGCGGAAGCCGCGACCACACGCTAAAGCAAACAGGAGGAGATTTGTCGGCCAGCACGTTCGACGAGGTGCGGAGCATCGCCAGTGACATCCTCGGACTTCCGGCGGCGCGACTGACCGCCGATTCTTCGCCTGAGACCATTGAAAGCTGGGATTCGGTTCAGCATCTGAATCTGGTCCTCGCCCTCGAAGAGAAGTACAGCCTGCAACTTTCACCGGAAGAGATTGAGCAGATGAAAACCCTGGGCGCAACCGCCGCGCTGATTGAAACCAAACTCCTGTCCACTCCGAGATAGTCTTGGCTATCGTCATCCAGCCATATCGCCGGGAGCATGAAGCGGCGGTGCAGGATTTCAACCGCCGATTGCAGTCATCGTCGGGTGATCCGAACCTCGTCTTTTCGCAGAGCGCGACTCCGCGCTGGCTTCCGCCCGCGAACGGCAATCCGGTCTGGAACGAGTTCTATGTTGCCATCGACGGATCGTCAACAGAAAAGCCACGTGCACGCGGAGCCTATGCTCTGAAGCAGGAACAGATCTTCGTGCGCGGAAAAGGCACGCACCGAATCGCTTGCTACCATCATCCGGTTTCCGAGGGAGTGGTCGATCGTTCGTTCGCGAGCGTCGGAATGCTGCTGGCGCGCGACGCGCTCGCTCGGCAGCCGCTGCTCTACGCGCTCGGCATGGGCGGAATGGACCGTCCAATCGCGAAGATGCTCAAGGCTCTCGGCTTCAGTCTGACTCCCATCCCGTTCTACTTCCGCGTCGTGCATGCGGCGAAGTTTCTGCGCGAGATGCAAGCTCTGCGTGACAAACCATGGCGCGCAAGGCTGATGAACATTGCCGCCGCAACTGGAACCGGTTGGCTCACGATCAAGTCAGCGCAAGCGATCGCGAGCGTCCGCAGCCGATCGACGAATTCCGCCTCGGAGTTCGTCGTTGAGGAGGTCGGCGTCGAGGAGATCGGCGAATTCTCCGGCTGGGCCGACGAGCTCTGGAATCAGGCGAAAGAGAGCGTGAGCTTCGCGACGATTCGCGACGCAAATACTTTGCGGCTTTTGTATCCGCCACATTTCACCAGCAACATCGCCAGCACGCGGCGTTTGCGCATCAGCAGAAACAGTTTGGCTATTGGATGGGCAGTTATCGGAGTTAGGCGCAAAGATCCCAAGTTTGGAGCGATGCGTGTCGGCTCGATCGTCGATTGCTGGGCGACGCCAGAGAACGCTGGATCGGTAGTTCGAGCGGCGACTGAGACGCTCGAAAAAGACAAAGTCGATTTAATTGTGTCGAACCAGAGCCATCACGTGTGGGGCAGCGCGCTCGAAAAGGCGGGCTTTTTGAAAGGCCCGTCAACATTCATCTTCGCGGCATCGAAAAAGTTAACTGAGCTTTTACAGCCTTCGGAAAATCCCGCATCGTTTCACGTTACGCGCGCCGACGGCGATGGGTTGCCAGTGAACTTCTGACACGATTTCGCAATTTTATAAGCGGGGTAATTGTGTAATTGAAAATCAATTACCTTCAAATTACGCGATTACGAAATTACAAAATCTCTTCCTGCACCAGCGTCGCTTTGTCCGCCGCCTCGGAGGCCAGTTGATATCCCAACTGGATCATTACATGCCCCCAGGCCGCTTCGATCTGCGCCACTGATTGCGGGGGCAGCACGCCCCTCCATCCGCCAGAAGAGGCTTTGCGTACGAAGGGCTTGTCCTGGCGGGTGAAGCGCGTCTGCACCCACTTGTCACCCTGCTTCTCTTCCAATTTTCGCATGCGATCGGCGGAACTCAGGTCTGCTGCGCGTTTACACCGCTCTGGCGTCGGGTCAATGCCCAGTAGATTAGCGACTTTCACCAGTTCGCGCGCCGGATCTTCGATCATGTCTTCGTAACGCAGAAGCAGAAAACCTTCGCGGCCACTGCGCGTGCTCATCCAACTGGTCACGTGATCGCCCCAGTTTCCCAGGCGATCCCAGATTCTTCCTTCGATCCACGCCGGCAAAAAATCCTGAATGGGAAGCTGATCGTTAAACGAGCGCTGCTTCATCTCCCAGTGAAAGTTCGAGACCGCGCAGTCCCGCGGATCGCGCACGATGTAGATCACCCGCTTGTAGCGCGGGTCAAATACTTCATGGCTCTTCAGAATGCGTGGCCGCGGCAGGTGCCGCAAATATTGGTCTCCGTGCTTGTACATGTCGGCGACGAGGCGCTCGACGTTCAGAAAAGTGACGGCCTCTTCGGTATGAACGAGATTGCCGACCAGAAAACGAGTCCAAGTATTGCCCGAGCGCGGATAGGAGGTGAGGAACACGTCGTCGGGAAAAATCGTGATGTCGCGCTCAATACGCAGCCGCCGCATCAGCACATCATTCACGCGCGATAGATGCTTCAAGCCTCTTTTGATTAACATGCCCATGTTGTTTTGCGCTCGCTTTTACCTCAGCGGCTAAAGCCGCCTACAAAAGATGCCTTAATCGCAGCGCTGAAGCGCTGCGCCACCCAAAAGCACTGTTCCATCCAAACAGGCTGCGAACCCAAACACACCGCGCCACCCAAAATCGGGTTGTTGCGTAGGACCGCGCTGTTCGTTTCCGCTCATTTTGTAGTCAGCTGCGCATTCTCTTTTTCTGGCGCTTCGTTGCCTTGGTTGCGCTGATTGCGCTCGCCCTGCAACCAGCCCAGGAGTTTCTGTTTGCGCGCGAACATATTGCGCGCCTCGTTGCGCAGCGCGCCGATTATCTGATAGCGCGATTTCGTAAACCAGGGCACGCGGTGCGCAACGCAACCGTATTTTTCTTTATACGAGCCCTCGCCACCCCAATCATAAATGGCCGCCCCGCGCCGCTTCCAGTAGCGCATCGCATACCAGTGAATGGCTTCATTGGGGCGCAGGTTCTGATAGGAGCGGAAACTGGCGTTGCCCCAGAACTCGGCAATCTTGTTGTAGCCGGGGAAGATTCCGCTGGCGATGCACTTCCCTTCCGCATCGCGCGCGCGCACGAGGAGCACGTTGCCGTTCGGCTCAACGTGCTTGACCAGCGAGCGGACGCGCTCGACGGTATAAGTGGGAACTAATCCCTGCTTCGCAAAAACGTCTTTCAGTTGCTCGTAGTATTCATCGGCGAAGGCGAGGTCGTGCGCCTCTTCGATGGTCACGCCGCTTTTCTCCGCCTTGCGAACGCAGCGGCGGCAGGCGCTGTCCATGCTGTTGAACAACTCGTCTTCCGACTTCGTCAGATCCGTGCGATAGGAGCCGTAGTGCTCTACCGTAAAGCCCAGCCCTTCGCCATCTTCAAATGTGAAGTGCGGATCGGAGACTTCGAGGTGCAGACACTTCAACTCGTCCCAGGCAAACTTCTCGAGCGCTCCGAGAGCATCGCGCCGCGAAACACCGGACTTCAAATTAAAACCGATATACGGAGTGGTCCAGCCCGGAAAAGAACCGCCTAGCACCTTCATCCCGAACTTGGAAAACGTGAGGCCGGAAAAATATCCGACGACATCGCTGCCGTCACGGACCTCGGCGAGAACGGGCGTCGCATCCTGCGACTCCGCGATGAATTCGAGCCAGGCGCGCGTTTGAAAAACTGTCCGATCGGGGAAGCTGTCGAGCAGTTTCCAGTCGGCCGTTTTTAAATCAATCGGGTGAAGCTTCACCGGTCTCCAGTCAAGGGCTGCGAAATGGGAAATTGGTATTTCGGCATGCTGTCGATCATCTCGTTATGGGGGTACCCCTCCCCGGAGCCAGTCTTTTAGAATCAAAGACTTAGCTATCAACCTCCAGCCAGGTCTTTGAGGAATAAAGACTTAAAGGCAAAGTATTGAAAAATATGGAGTTCGGCTATTTATTCGACAGCCTCGTTCACGATTATATGCCGGCTTCCCGCAGTTGCCGCCCGCAGTCTTACGAGATAATTCTCCGCCATACACAGGCTAAGTCAAGTGGATTCTGCGAGGTCTGGCAGGCGATGGTAATGGGTTCGGGGCATCAACAACGGCGATCCGCGAACGGAAGAGCGCGGTATGATATCTGCCCTGACAACGGAGCCCTTCCATGCTCAAAGCAGCGCTGTTTCAAATGGTCTGCATTCTTTGCGGTTTGCCTTCGTGTGGGCCGACTTTGGAAAAGGAGGCAAAATGATCCAACCCCAACGAAGGGAGAAAATCGCCGCGGCCGTACGAGCGGCATTGAGCGTCGCGGCCGTGTGCTGGGCTCTGCTTGTTCCCGGCGCGGCCCAGGTCACCGCCATCCGCGCTGGTAAGCTGGTCGATCCCGACTCCGGCACCGTTCTTACCGGCCAGACGATTCTTATCCGCGCCGGCAAGATCGAGGCTGTCGGCAACAACGTAACGATTCCGGCGGACGCCAAAATCATCGACCTCAGCAAGATGACCGTGCTTCCCGGTCTTATCGACTGTCACACCCATGTCGCGAGCGGCGCGCAAGATGCTCTGGATATGGATATGTTCAGGCAGACCGCCGCGCAGTACGTGCTGGCGTCGGTGCCCAATGCACGCGTCATCCTCGAATCGGGCTTTACCACGGTGCGGGATGTTGGCACCATGCGCGCCCTGGTCGACGTCGCTCTCCGCGACGCCATTAATCGTGGCGACATCGTCGGTCCTCACATGTTTGTGGCCGGCGCCTACGTGACGATTACCGGCGGAGCCGGCTCGGCAACGGGACTTGCGCCCGACATCATCTTGCCTTGGGATATGCACTACGGCGAGGCCAACAGCCCGTGGGAGGTGCGGCAGGTCATTCGCAAGCTGGCGCATGACGGAGTCGACCACATCAAGGTTCTCTCGAGCGGCGCGGTGCTCGCGCACGGAAGCAATCCCAAGTCGCAGGAATTCACGCCGGAGGAACTACAAGCGGCGGTCGACGAGGCTAGTCACTTCGGGCTGCGCGTCGAAGCGCACGCGCATTCGCCCGAGGGCATCAAGAACGCGATCCGCGCCGGCGTGGCCTCAGTTGAGCATGCCACCTTGATCGACGACGAAGGCATCGCACTGGCGAAACAGCACGGCACCTATCTCGATATGGATATTTACGACGAGGAGTGCATCCAAGAGCAAGGAAAAACGGGGCAAGTACCCAAGGATATGCTGGAACACGACGCCAGCCTCGGCCAGGCGCAGCGCGACAATTTTCGAAAGGCGGTTGCTGCGGGAGTGAAAATGTCGTTCGGCACTGACGCCTCGGTCTGCCCGTTCGCAGACGGCGCCAAACAATTCGCCTACATGGTGAAGTACGGCATGACTCCCATGCAGGCCATTCAGGCCGCAACCAGCAACGCTGCCGACCTGCTCGGCCATTCGAATGAATTTGGTTCGATCAAGCCGGGGAAATGCGCGGACATAGTCGCGGTAAACGGCGACCCGCTCACCGACATTCGACTTTTGGAAAAAATCCAGTTTGTAATGAAGGATGGGAAGGTCTACAAGCCGTAGTGGAGATCAGGCCGCAGAGTGGAACTCACGGAGGGCGCGGTACTACAATTCGCGGCGACGCGGGGATCGCGTGCGCTATGCGCGGATATCTTGATAGACCTTCAACCACTGCGCGCGCACAACGTCCCAGGTGTATTTGCGCGATTCTTCGTGGGCGTTCTTCGCAAGTCTTGCAGCGAGTTCCGGATCGCGCAGCAGGCGAATAACATTGGCCGCCAGTGCATGCTCGTCGCCGACCGGCGACAGAAATCCCGTGCGCTCGTTTTCGACTAGATAGGGCATAGATTCGGGCGAGGTGGTGACGACGGGTGTTCCACATCCGAAGGCCTCGATCACCGAAACGGGCATGTTGTCGAGCCATGACGCGTTGATGAAGATGTCAGCGTCGTCGTAATGCTTGCCGATGTTGTCGCGCGAGGCGACGCCGGTGAAGGTCACTCCCGTGAGTTTGAGATCGGCGACCTGTCGCCGGATCTCGGCTTCGAGCGGACCGCTGCCGACGAGATCGAGACGCGTCTCGGGATATTGTTTCTTCACTTCTGCGAACGCTTTCACTACCACGTCGACACTGTAGTAGTCCTGAAAACCGCGCGTGCAGACCAGATGCGGGCGGAGCGGCTGGCGCTCGCGATAGCGGAATTGCGAGAGATCGACGAGATTAGGGACGACAACGGCGGTGAGGCCGAACTCGCGGAAGACGTCGACCAGATAGCCGGAGGGCGCGACGATGCGGTCGACGCGCGCCAGCACATATTTGCCCGAGCGAAAGCGTTGCAGATGATCGCGAGCCTCGCCGCTACGATAGTTGATGATGGTTTTCTTGCCGCGCAGCTTTGCAACAAACCACGCCGGCGCAGGCGCCAAGAGAAACGACCAGTACGACGCGGAGAAAATATGGGCCACATCGACATCTTTGAGGTCGCGCCACAGATGCCAGAAGTAGATCGGCTCGCGGAGAATGGTGCGGAGGCCGGGGACACGTTCGGCCCACGCGAGCGCGCGCGGCAGCGGGGGATCGACGGCGATGAATGTAACTTTGACGTCGGGATCGTTCCGCCAGAGGCGCATGAGCAGATCGGCCTGCACCGCCTGGCCGCCGACGTAGCGCAGGCTGGGCGCAACAATGGCGACGGCGACTTTCATGGGGCGGCTTGGAGCCGCGTGCGCGCCGTCCATTTCAGAATTTCCCGGCGCGCTCATGCGTTGGGCCGTCTCCGGCCTTTGCGATCGAGGAGATCTTCGTAGAGAGCTTCATACTGCCGGCGGATGGGATCGAGGCTGAAGTTTTGCTCGGCGAAGCGGCGCGCATTGCGACCTTGCTCACTGCGAAGGTTCGCATCGGGCAGAAGCCGGCAGATCGCATCCGCGAATTCGGCTTCCTTGCCGGCCGGAATCAGCGCTCCGCGCTCGCTGTTGACGAGCTCCGGATTTCCTCCGACGGCGTAGGCGACGACCGGCGCGCCGGCGGCCATGGCTTCGAGAATGACGTTCGACAAGCCCTCAGAATCCGAGGTGAGTACCGAGATGTCGGAGCAAGCAAAGATGGCGGGAATGTCACGGCGATCGCCCAGGAAGAGAACACTCTCTCCGAGCCCAAGGGCGGCGGCTTGCTGCTCGATTTCGGCGCGGAGAGGGCCATCGCCAACGAGCAGAAATTCCGCGTCCGGAATGCGCTTGTGGACTTCAGCAGCGATGCGCAGAAAGCCGGCGTGATTTTTGTAGTGTGCGTTCATGCGGGCGACCATGGCTATGCGAGGCTTGTTCGCGGCGCGCGGCAGCGCGGGCGCGGCAGGCTCAAACACCGCGCTGGGCATGGCGTTTCCGATGACGGCCAGTCTCGCGCGCGCGATTCCGGCGGAGGCGAGACGATCCGCTCCGGCCTGCGAGTTGCAGACCACAGCGTCGCACCAGCGAAAGGCCACCGCCTGCGCTCGAAATTGCGCGGGCGTCAGGAGGTCTCCCAGTTGGCGATGGCTGCCGATCACCACCGGCACGCGCGCCAAACGCGCGGCGGGAATAAGCGTGAGGTTGGTGTAGAAATCGAAAGCGTGCGCGACCTGAATGTGATTTTGCCGAAGATGGCGAGCGAGCGCGAGGCGCGTGCGCAGCGACCTCCATCCAAACAGGCTTCCGCCCAGCGGAAATTGCGCGAACTCTCTGAACTGGCCGGCCAGGGGTCCGCGTGGGTTCACGCATCCCACGCGCACGGCAAATTTTGCGGCGTCGGCATTTTGCGCGAGCAATGCACACTGCCGCTCCGATCCGCCAGTCTCAAAGGTGTTAATCATGAGAAACAGGCCGATGGGCGCTGTAGGCGGGGCCGAAGCTGGATTCGCGGCGTCGGTGGCGGCCAACGTTACTCTCCCAGCACGCGGGCAGGAGTGCCCGCGCTACACTCGCGTTCGGGAGCGACGGAAGCCAGTTCGGGAACAACCGGCATTTTTCTGCGCGAGTCCGCAACCACCGGCAACGTGAACAGACCGGCGGGCTTGACATATTTTTCGAGGAAGTTGCGGTGCCACAGTTCGAACATCAACATGCGCCAGATGCGCCCGGTCATCGTTTTGCCGCGGACCAGATGCTCGTCCATGAGGCGCTGAATGCCGCTCGCCTGGAAATACCCGCGCTTCAGGGTGCGAGGTTCGAGCAGAATCATCAGCATGTCTTTCAGTTCGTGGCGCATCCAGTGAACGAGCGGAAGCGAGAATCCGCGCTTCTGGCGGTAGATCGCTTCGCGCGGCACGCCGACGCGCTCGGCCAGTTTGCGCAAAATATACTTTTGCGTCGTGCCGCGCAGCTTCCACTCCGGCGAAAGGCCGGTCACCCACTCGACGAAAACGTGGTCGAGAATCGGGGCGCGGGTTTCGAGCGAATTCAACATGCTCATGCGATCGACTTTGGCGAGAATGTCGTCGACCATGTAGGTTTTCGTGTCGACGTATAGTGTCTGGCTGACGGGATCTTTGGCGGGCGCGGACGCAAAGCGGCGGCGCAGAACGTTGGCCGGATCGTCGCTGCGCTGGAGGATGGCGCGGAAATCGTCGGATAGGAGCGGAATGTCACGCTCGAAACTTGGAAGGAACGCCAGGCCGTCAATATAGCGCTCCTGCCATGGCAGCGAGACGTTGTAGCTGAGGCGGCGGCCATTCATCTTGTTGGGCAGAAGCGGAAATATCGTATTGCGATAGAATTTGCGCGCCCAGCCCGGAATGCGCTCGTACATCTGCCGGCCCGCCTGAATGCGATAGCGGTCATAGCCCGCAAATATCTCGTCGCCGCCGTCGCCGGAGAGCGCGACTGTCACATGCTGGCGTGCCATCTGCGAGACGTAGTAGGTCGGCAGCATCGAAGAATCGCCAAACGGCTCTTCGAGCGATGAGGTCAAGTGCTCGACGGTCTCGACCACATCGGGCTCGAGAATCATCTCGTGATGTTCGGTGCCGAATTTCTGCGCGACCATGCGCGCGTACTGAGCTTCGTCAAAATCGTCTTTCTTGAAACCGATGGAAAATGTTTTGACCGGACCAGCGCTGGCGCGGGCCATGAGCGCGACGACCGTGGAGGAGTCGATGCCGCCGCTCAAGAACGCGCCCAGCGGCACGTCGGAGATCAGACGGATTTTGGTGGCTTCAAAGAGGCGGTGCTCAAGTTCTTCCAGGCATTCTTCTTCGCTGTTTGGCGTGCCAATCGACGGGCCGTGGGTGTCGTATTCCGGCAGGTCCCAATATTGGCGAACACGCACCTCGCCATTTTCGAATTCGAGCAAGTGTCCTGCTGGCAGTTTATAAATTCCAGTGAACGCCGTAATCGGCTCGGACACGTAGCCGAAATAGAGATACTCGAGCAGTGCCTGCGAGTTGACCTCGGCTAATTCGGGAGCGACAGCGAGAATGCTTTTGATTTCGGAGCCGAAGTAGAGATTGCCATTGTGCAGCGCGTAGTGCATCGGCTTCTTGCCGAAACGGTCGCGGGCGATGGTCAGCTTGCGCTTTGGCTGGTCGTAGATGGCAAATGTGAACATGCCGCGCAGCTTTTGAACGCACTCGGGGCCCATGTCTTCGTAGAGATGAAGGATGCACTCGGTGTCGGTCTTGGTGGTGAAGCGATGGCCACGCCGCTCGAGGTCGGGACGCAGGTCGGGAAAGTTGTAGATCTCGCCGTTGAAGACGATCCAGGCACTGCGATCTTCATTGAAGATTGGCTGGTGGCCGGTTGAGAGATCGATGATGGAGAGACGGCGCATGCCGAGGCCGGCGCCATCGGCGAGATAGATGCCCTCGTCATCGGGTCCGCGATGGCGGATCGCGTCGCACATGTGGCGCACGAGAGCTTCGCTGATGCTGCTCTCGCGAGTTGCGCTGACGACTCCGGCAATTCCGCACATGACCGGTTTATCCTTTCACAACTTCGCGCTCGGGCGCCGCGCGCGGCTTCTCATTGGATGATGCGGCCGCCGCCGAGATGCGATGGAAGCGGTAATCGCGATAATCGCCGGGATTGCCGTCGCGCCCATCGCAGGCGGCGAGCAGAATGTTCGTCATCTCGCGCGCGGTGACAAAGTGCAGCGTCTCATTTCTATCGGCCGCTCCGTTGACAAGTTGCGCGAGAAAGTCCCGGAACGCGCTGCCGATGACCGCCTCGCGCTGCGTCGGATCCATGGAGTGGCAATGGAGCTTGATGAAAAGCCAGTCGGGGCGGCCGATGACGCGCACGCGGGCCTTTTTCCAGAGCGCGAGACGACGCAGCGACATGGGCGCACTGCCGGTGATGGCGCCATTCTCGATCACTGGTTTGGCGCTGCGGACGGAGCGTCCGAGGTCGGTGACGAGTGGTCCTTGCACGATGAGCGGCCAGGTTGCAGGCGCACGGCCGACGGCGAGGTCGCGGCCCTTGCGTTGCGGCGCGACTTGGTCGAGCGGCAATTCGCACTCGTAAACGGAATTAACTTTGGCGGTCTGCGCGGGATGCCAGAGGCTCGATGGCATGGTGAAATCGGCATAGCAGCCGGTCTCAGCCAGGATTTGCATCTCGGAATCGACGCCGCAGAAGAGTCCGCCGGCGGAATTGGCGAGCGCGAAATTTCCGTGCACGAAAGCGTAGTGCGGCTCGACTGAATCACCGGCAACGGATAGACAGCGATGCCGAAAGGCAAGCTGGTCGCGGAATTCGGTCAACTGGCGGCGGGTATTCTCCGCCGTATCCGGTTCGTGCATGCCGTGGTGGAGGTGGATTTCGGTTTCGCCCCAGCCGGTGCGGCAGTGCTCGGCAAGCATCTCGACCAGTTCCTGGTCATATTGCTCGGCAGGATAGAAGTAAGTGTGGACGAGCGGGCGGCCGTCGTGATCGCGGAGATGCTGGTTGACTTTCGGATACTCGCGAAACCAGACTTCCTCGCGGCGCAATTGCTCGGGGCGCGGCACGCGCTTGTAGCCGCTGGTCGGATCGAAGGCGGGTTCAAAATGATCGGCGAGCGCGAGGATGAGGTGAACGTGGCCGGACATGGGAGAGCGCATCCCATGACGCGTAATCGTGGGCAGCACTCTTCCGGCGTAAGGTAATTTCTTTTTGAATCCCATGCATTTTAGCTACGAGTTGCGAGCCGCGAACTGCCGGCGAAATATATTCCGCTTCATCCAGCTGAGCAAAAGAGTTGTCGAGCTTAAAGTCGCGGACATCACCGCGCCCGCAACGGCTTCCGCCCGCGCACCGCGATGGAAAATTCTCCAATGCGCATGTCTTCCATGCCCATCGCTTCGTACCAGCGGAAAACCTGCTCATACGTGTGCTTGGACTGATACTTCGGCGAGTACCAGTCAAAGGTATCGAGCGTGCGCTGTTCGGCGGTCTTCTGCCGGTTCACGGGAAAAACGTGATGCAGCAGGCCCGCCGAGGGCCGTCCAACCAGCGGCACCTTCTTCAAAACCTGTTCCGTGTTGTAGAGCACCGGCACTGCGACCTTCAAAACACTATGCAGCGTTTCCGGCTTCATGCGGCTGGTGTAGCGGCGCCAGAAATCGCTGAAGCGGTACCACTTGTTATATCCACTGTAGAGCCACACGGCGAGGATGCCGCCCGGCTTGAGATATTTGTCGAGCGCCTTGACGGCCGCTTCGCAGTCGGGCGTGTGGTGCAGCACGCCGACGCTGTAAATGATGTCGAAACTTTCCGGCGCGAAAGGCAGCGCGAAAACATCAGCCTGCATGGCAACAAAGTCGCGGTCGGCGAGATTCTTAGCGGCTACTTCGGCGGCCGCGCTCAGGTCGATGCCGACCACCCGGGCTCCCCAACTAGTGGCGACTTCGGCGAAGCGGCCCATGCCGCAGCCTACGTCGAGCACAAGCTTGCCTTTGAGTTCCTCGGGCTTGAGCGCGGTCTTCCAGCGGAAGTTGGCATCGGATTCGCGGACCTGGTCGTGATCGAGCTGCGTCTTCTGGTAGCGGTGCCACTGGAAGCCGAAGCTGGCGGCGTAGTGCTGCGCGTCGACGAAACGGGCGATGCCGTTGACGTTCGGATAGGCGCGCTTGCAGGCCGGGCACACGTACCCGCCGGCGTTGTCGCTCTCAAGATGGGAGCCGCAACCCAGGCAGCGCAGAATTTCCTGCAAATCAGCGGACAGGACTGACTGCATCTGTTCTTCCGAAATCATAAGCCTCCAGGAAATGACGTCCACGCTTCGGCGGCGGAGCTGCCTCGCCGGGTCCTTCCGCATCTTGTTCTTTGATGGTCTGCAACAGAGTTGCGATAAAAGCGACGGCAAAATAGGGGAAGTACTGGTAGGCCTCGGGCGCAAAGAGCGCTCCTATAATGAAGCCAACCAGCGAACTGGTGAGCGCGCCTACGAATAACGTGGTGTTCGGATCGAGATCTGTCCGCTTGCGCAAGACTTTAAGATCCTGAAATCCGCGCCGGAAATACATCAGATAAATAACCAGAACCGGGAGGCCGCCTTCGGCGGCGATCTGGAGGTAGGTCATGTGCACATCGCGCCAGATTCCGGAATAGGTGGGAAAGTTGTGCACGCCGATGCCGAAAATGGGATAGGACTCGATGGCGTCGAGCGCGCGGAACATCAGGAACTTGCGATCCTGGAACGATCCGTAGGCGGACTTCTCGGTCGTACTGTCGCCCGAGAGCGCCTCAAAGCGGTCGTAGAGCTTGCCGCCCACCGTGCCCGCAATCAGCACCGCGGCCAACACCGTTCCCACCAGCAACTGCGGGCGCTTGCCCTTGATGGCGAAGAAGTAGAGCGTGACCGCGCCCGAGATGCACAGGTTGATGAAGCCGGCGCGGGAAGCGGTCATGAAAATCGTGAAGAGCATGATCAGCATTCCGCCGAGCCATGCAACCTTCGCAAACGCGCTCTTTGATGTGACCATGAACGCCAGCGCGAAGGGCAGCGCGAGCACGATGGCAAAAGCCAAATCGTTCGGATTCGAGTAGATGCCGCCGAGAACTCCCGCCAGGCGGTCGACCCCGCGGCCCTTGATGAGCGCGGCTACGCAGGCTACGACTACCGAAATCGCCTGAATAAAAATGATGCGGCGCAGACGGTCGAAAGTGGTGATGAGCAGAAAGATCAGCGCCCAGGCGATGTAGATCTTCGAGAACTCGACGGAGCGGGTGATGGCGCCACCCTTCCAGACGGGCGAGAGGACGGCACCGATCCACAGGAGAGCAATCATGAGCAGCAGCAGCTTCGACTCTTTGGGCATGTCTTTCATGGTGCGCTTGGTGCGCCCCATGGCATTGAACAGCCCCCAGATGGCGAGGATCGCCGTGATTTTGGCGAGCGGAATGTACCCGAGGAAAGGCACATAGTCTCCCGGCCGCGCGCAGTAGACGACGAAAAACGCACTCAGCCAGAAAAACGAAGCTCGGGTCGGGTCCGCGCCCTGATAGATCCGCCGGCCCACGCCATTGCCTGCCGGTGCCGCCATGTTGTCGCCAGTCGCCACAAATTCCTCTTTTTCTGTCTTGCCGTTCTTGCGCTTTCTTCTTAGCTATTGTTCTTAAGTATCTTTCCAGTCTTTTCTCTTAACTATCTTTCTTAACTATTTCTAACTATCTTTCTTGCGTTCTCGCTCTATGCCGAGCGCGCAGTAACGGCGCGCGGGCCCGATACAGGCTCGGAGACTTCGGCGCGCGCGGTCTGCGGTGGAAGCTCGGGCGAGGCAGAATCTTTGCTCGCCGATTTCTTTTCCGCCTCAGCTTGCAGCACTTCGGCGAAGAGCTGCGCGATCGCAGGCCAGTCGTGGTGTGCGGCCGTCTCGGCCGCAGCGTTCTCATAGCGGCAGCGCAGATCGGGATCGCGCAACAGCGTGACGACCGCCTTGGAAAAGGCGCGGGCGTCATCGGCCAGAACGATGTCGCGGCCGTCATGAATGTCCAATCCTTCGGCACCCACGGTCGTCGAGACCACCGCTTTGGCCGCAGCCATGGCTTCGTAGATTTTCAGGCGCGTGCCGCCTCCGATACGTAAGGGCACGATGACTACTGTTGACTGCCGGAGATGCTCGACCACTGAAGGTACGCGTCCGGTGACTTCAATCGAATCGGAAGCCCACTTTTCGACGCGGCGCACCGGATTGCGCCCTACGATTCGGAGCCGGGCATCCGGAACCGCGAATTTGATCGACGGCCAGATTTCTCCGCAGAAATATTCCACGCCGTCCACATTCGGCTCCCAGTCCATGGCGCCGACAAAAGACACGATGGGCGCGGGTTCAGTAGGGTTCGAGGAGTCCGGCGCGAATTCGGCAAGATCGACGCCCGTGGGAACGACCGTGATGCGATCGCCCTCAACCCAGCGCGTCATGAGGGAGCGATCGTTTTCAGAGACTGCAATCACGTGCTGAAACCTCTGCACCGCGCTCTTTTCGTAAGCGAGCATCTTGCGGAATTCCACGTCGTACATCAGCTTCTTAATTGGGTTGGAGGCGGTTTCGGAGTGGCGCCGCCAGATTTCGCTCTCCACGTTGTGCTGGAAGAGCAAGCTTGGAACGTTCAGGCGTTCGGGAAAATTGATGGCCGCATCCAGAAAGTCGCAGACCGCGACGTCAAAGCGCTCTTCGCGGAACCACGACGCCAGCTGGCCTTGCACGACAGCGTCGGCGAAACGTCCAACCGCGTAGGGAGCGGCGGCGCTGAGATGCTTCAGGTAGTCGAGGCCGCGCCGTAATCCCGTGAGTTCGCGCTTGCCGGTACAGACCGCAACCGATCCCGGCAACTGGCGCTGCAACTCGCGCTCGTAGCCCGAGTCGGGCTCGCCACTATAGTAAGAATAGAACGTTAGCTCATGGCGCACGGCGAGGTAGCGCAGCACGTGATACGTGCGTATGTTGCCGCCATTTTCGACGGGCAGCAACTTATCGGCTTTGACCCAGAGAATTCGCATGGCAGTGAGCGGGCGTCGTCTACCTGACCCAAACCGCCTTTCTGCCGGTGACAAAATTCACAAAGGCGACCACGGCCGCCGAGTTCAGCACAACGAAGGTGCGAGCGGGATCGGCAATGCGGCCGAGCGGGCCAGTTTTCACGCCACCGATCGCGATCAGGCTCAAGGCATAAAATGCCAGCTGCGCAAAAAGCACGGCGCGATAAAAGGGCGCAGTCAGGAAAATCGATGCCGCCAGCAGCGCCAGCAGCGCAAGGGGCACCACCAGTCGCACCAGCTTATGGCTGAAGAACTCGAACCGAATGGCATTGCTTGCGCCGAGCAGCCAGGGCGCGAGTTGCAAGAGCTGATAATTTCCGCTCAAGGTGCGTACTTTGCGCGAGAATTCGCGGCTCTGCCCAAGGTCGGGTGAATCCCAGGCGCGGGCGCGTGGGTCGAAAATCACGCGTGAACCGCGGCGCACGACCTGCATGGGCAGGAGCACATCGTCGAGAATCGTCCCTTCCGGCAGCGGGTCAAGCAGGGCGCGGCGAGCGCAATAAATCGAACCGGTCGCCCCGGCAACCGAGCCCGAGGCCGATTCCATTTCGCGGATTTTTTTCTCCACGCGCCAGTACAATCCCATGCCTTTTCCCGTCTCTCCGCTGGCCGGATCGCCCAGCATCAGTTCGCCGCTCGCCGCCCCGACCTCGGGGTCGGCGAAGTTCTCGATCAGCAGACGCAAGGCCGGCCGCTCGATCAGCTGCCGGACATCGGTGAAGAGCAGCACCTCACCGTGCGCCATGTCGATGGCATCATTCAGGCCGGCAGCCTTGCCCCGCGCTTCTGTCTTCAGCAGGGTGCGGATGCGCGCCTCGTTCCCGGCAAACGACGTGATCGACGCCCCGGTCCCGTCGCTTGAACCGTCCGATACCACCACCACTTCCAGCTTCTCGGGCGGATAGTCGAGCGCCAGCAGGTTCCGCAGCTTGGCCGCGACCGCGGCCTCTTCGTTCCGCACCACCATCACCGCCGAAACCGATGGCGTAGCGGTGCCCCGCATGACCGGCCGCGGCGACCACCAACTGCGCAACCACAACCACAGGGGATACCCCACGTAGGCGTAGGCGATCACAGTCGCCGATGCCCAGAACACCCATCTCATCTTTACTGCGCTCCCCACCGCACTCCCCTCTACTGCACTGCGCAGCCCGCTACTGCGCTCCCCGCTTCAGCAAAACCGTCTTTACGGTCTGGAACATGATCAGGAGGTCCAGGCCGATCGAGGCGTTCTTGATGTAAAAGAGGTCATACTGCAATTTTTCGCGGGCATCCTCGACCGTGCTCCCGTATTTGTATCTCACCTGCGCCCACCCGGTCAGCCCCGGGCGCACCATGTGGCGCACGCGGTAATAAGGAATCTCTTTCGAGAGCCACTCCACAAACTCGGGACGCTCCGGGCGCGGCCCCACGAAGGCCATGTCGCCCTTCAGCACGCACCACAGCTGAGGAATCTCATCGAGCCGCGAGGTTCGCAAAAATCTTCCGATGCGCGTCACCCGCGGATCGTTGTTGCCCGCCCACTGCGGCCCGCCCGCCTCAGCATCGGTGCGCATGGTGCGGAACTTCACCACGGAAAATACCTTTCCGTTTTTTCCGACTCGTCTTTGGCGGTAAAGAAAGGGGCCCTTGGAATCGAGCTTGATGGCCAGCGCGATTAACGGAAGGAGCGGGCAAGAGAGGACGAGACCAACGAATGCGATTCCGACCGAGAGTGCGCGCCGTACCATCTTGAAAAACGGGCTTCGCCGAAAGCCATCGCCGAAGACCAGCCAACTCGGCCAAAGATTGTCCACCTCGATCTTTCCCGAGATTCTCTCCAGCCAGGTCGCCGCCTCCTCGATCTTGACGCCCTCCATGCGGAGGTCGAGCAGCTCCTGCATGGGGATGGTGTTGCGCCGGTCAGGCATGGCGACGATCACGCGGTGCACCTTTTGCCGCTTCACGATCTCAACCAGGTGGACAGCCACCGACTCGCGCGTAACCGCGCCCTCCATCTTGCCGGTCCAGCTCACGATCTCGACGCCGATGTCGGGATTCTGCCGCAAGCCCTGCACCAAGCGCTGGGCGCGCTCACCGGTGCCGAGTACGTAGACCCGTTCCACCAGAATGGGCAGCCGGATCAGCCACGCAAAGCCGATTCTCCAACCGAGCAAAGCGAAGGTAAGGATCAGCAGACCGACCGCCGAAGAGCCACCGCTGCCCACTCCGTTAACCAGCACGTAGTTCGGCCGGAGGTAGGTGACACCCGCCAGAAAAAAGGCGACCAGCCCGGGCACCATCAGCAGCCTGAAATATAGTTCGCCCTTGGTTGTGAGGCGCGCCGTATCGTAGAGGTCGAACAGGTGCGAGCAGAGCAGGACGAGAATCGTAACCACGAGGATCTTGATGTATCCGCCGTGGTCGTTCATTACCAGGTAGAAGTCATCCCGAAAAACCAGGAAGGCGCCCAGCAGAAACGAGGTCAGTACGATCAGGGCCTCGCCAATCAGCAAGACGAGCGTGCGGACCGGGTAATAAACATTGAAGAGCCGGATCAAACTTTCCCCTCGATCAGTTAGCGGGCCGAACTCGCCACGGCCTCGCCGTAGTAATACTTGGACTGCGACATTTTTTCGGTGGAAGTGCCGTTGAGCACTACGCCCAAAAGGAGCTTGTCGGGAAATTCTTCGCGCGCGCGCCGGGCCAAAGGCGAGGGCGTCACATTCGAGCGCACCACCATGAGCACGCCGTCACAGGCGCCAGCCACGATGGTCGAGTCCGAGACCGGAATCACGGGGGCGGAGTCGAGGATGATCCAGTCAAAAAGCGGCTCAACGCGCTGCAAGAGCAGTTTGAGACGGCCGTTGGCCAGGAGTTCCGACGCCCCAGCCACCAGGCGGCCGGCGGGCAGGAAGAACAGGTTCTCCATGGCACCGCGCTGCATGCCGGCGAACTCGTCGATCTCGCCGAGCAAGTATTCGGACAAGCCGGGCGTGGAAGAGGTTCCGAGATGGCGGTGCAGGCCGGGATTGCGCAGGTCGGCGTCGATGATGAGCGCGCGCCGCCCGTGCTGGCGCACCAGCACCTGGCCGAGGTTCGCGGCGACGAACGATTTGCCCTCTTTCGGCATGGCGCTCGTCACCAGCAGACGCTTGAGCGGCATCTTCTCGCGGATCTGGTAGAGGCGCGAGCGCAGAGTGCGAAACTCTTCCGTTCCGAGACGGGTTTCGTCGTCCTGGAAAAAGAGCATGGTGGTTGGATCCGGGTTCCACGCCACCGGCCGGCACCGGGAGAGCAGCGCCTCATAGTTGAAGTCGGAGGCTGCCTGCATCCCGCTGACAGATGGACTCTGGAGCGAGGGCATGGGCATTTGTTCGGCGTCGGGCTGCTCAAAGGAGGGCTCGACGTGCGTCCCCAGGGAGGTGGCTCTTTCTTGTTCGGCGCGTTTCAAAGCGTCATGGATACGGCTCATAGTTTCCTTTCCTTGGGGAGATCCTGTTGTTCGGATTCGCGCAGCCGGTCAGCCAGCGTTGCGAGCGTGCGCAAAGCTTCGACTAAGTCAAACTTGCCGGCTGGGGCGGGCGCGGCGGGCATCATCGCCCCCGCGGTGCCGTCGGCCAGATCGAAGTCGCGGGCCACCGAGTCGACGATTTCGGGGGGCACCATTTTTTTCTGGTCGACGAAGGCGCTCACCAGGCAGTGCTCGCAGAGCAGGTTGATGACGCGCGGAATGCCGCTCGAATAGCGGAAGATCGCGGCCGCCGCCTCGTCACTGAAAATCGGATCGCCGTTCGAGCCGGCAATGCGCAGCCGCTGGTTGATATATGACTTGGTCTCTTCGAGGTTAAAGGCGTGCGTCTTGGCGCGCAGCGTCAGGCGCTGGCGCAGCTGCCGCAACTGGGGCTGCTTGAGGCGCTGTTCGAGTTCGGGCTGCCCGACCAGAACGATCTGGAGCAGCTTCTCGGTGAAGGTCTCGAGGTTCGTGAGCATGCGGATTTCCTCGAGCACTTCGTCGGAAAGGTTTTGCGACTCGTCGATGATGAGCACGGCGGTTTCGCCGGCGCGATAGCGGTCGAGGAGCCAGTTGTAGAGCCGTTGCAGGATGGCGCTCTTCGACTTCGTGTCGCACGGAATTCCGAAATCCGCCATCATGAAGTCGAGAATCTGGGTCACATCCATGCGCGAGTTAAAGATGAAGGCGGTGGCCACCTGCTGGAGGCGCAGCCATTCCATCAGCTTGTTGATGAGCGTCGTCTTGCCGGTGCCGACCTCTCCGGTCAGCAGCACGAAACCCTTGCGGCTTTGAATGCCGTAGGTCAGGCACGCCAGCGCCTCTTCGGTATGCCGCGTCAGAAACAGGTAGCGCGGATCCGGATTGACGTTGAACGGGTTGGCCCGCAATCCAAAAAACTCTTTATACATAGCTCTGCCCTAGACTCCGACCTTGTCTTCGTCCTTGTCTGCCGTGGTTCGCCCCCAGAAGCGCCGCCGCCCGTTGCCGTTACCATTGGCACTCGCAGCAGCCTGCCCTTCGCCGCCCACCCAGGGCACCGAGATCAAGAGCGGCAGATCCATGGCGATCGCAGCATCGCGTTCGGTGCGGATCGATTTGTCGCTGAACTCCAGCCAGATGGCGATCAGCAGGCCGAGTCCGAGTGCCGCGCCCAGGCCGCCGGCGGCAAACAGAATGCGGGACGGGAAAGACGGTGTGTCCGACTTGATCGCATATTGACCTATGACCAGTTGCTCGCCATCGGCCTGGCTTTCCATCTGTTTGCCGAGGTCGGCCGAGTTCTTCTTGGCGAGCAGATCCTGATAAGATTTCTGCGCGCTGTCGTTGTCGCGGATAATGTTGTCCCACTGTTCTTCGATCTCGGGGCTCATCTGAGTCCGGCTCTGGAGCACGTTGATCGAAGCCTGTAGCCGCTTCTGGTCGCTGGCGTATTGCGCGATGGCCTCCTGGTATTGATGGATCTGGACGCGCATCTGTCGAATTTCCGGCGGCTCGTTGGCGCTGGCTTTGTCGCTCGCCACGCTCGGATTGGCCGTCTGCTTGTTCATCTCGTCGAGCCTGTCCTGCACCTTGGCGATATCGGCCTTGGTCTTGACCACATCGGGATAATCGTCGGTGTAGCGTGCCTGCAATTGCAGCAGTTGCGTCTGGAGCGCGGTCAACTGCTGCTCGAGGGTTTGCGGATTCGTGCTCGAGAGCGAAACCTTCCAGGCCGCGACCTGTTGGGCCAGCATGCTCTCGGCGTAGGTCTTGTCCTGTTGCGCGCGGTTCAGATTTTGCGTGGTCGCGTCCAGCTGACTGTTTTCCGAGGCCAACAGACGCAGGTTGTTCTCGAGATCGCCAGGCAACAAGCCGGCATATTTCTTCTTAAAGTCCGCCATCTCCTGAGCCTTAGCCTGGAGCTTCTCTTGCGCGTCTTTTACCTGCGCGTCAAGAAACGTGGTGGTTTGGGTGGCCGTGTCTTGCCGATTAACGAGGTTTTCCGTGATCATGAGCTGGGCGATGGCGTTGCAGATCTTCTGCGCGCGGTCCGGATTGCTGTCGAAGTAGATGACATTGACGCCCGGAACCGGCTCGTCGGATCCGGTGGCCTTTTTCTTGGCCGCCAGGCCGGCCTCGCTCATGGGGGTCATCTGTGGCGTCACCAGGAGATTGGTCCGGATATCTTCCATCAGCTTGGCTTCGTCGGCCGGCTTGTCTTTGCCGAGGTTGTTAATCACCCTTGTCAGATTCTGGGTGTTCTCGACCCGGCTGGTGAGGTTGTTGACGCGCTGGCTAAAGTCGTCCGTGATGACGGGCGCCACGAAGCTCGACGGCACCTTCGGCGCTTGCACATGGACAATGGCCTGCGAGGTATACCTGGGAGGAAATGCATAGGAAACCAGGAAGCCCGCGATGGGCGCAATCAATAGCGGAACGACCACCACCTTCAGGCGGCGCCGTGCCATTGCCAGATAATCGTCCATCGTCAGTTCGGGTGTATCAGCCATACTCTCCACCATTTCCGGCCGCCGGTTGCGGCGCAAAAAAGTTACTCGATTCGAACCGCCCTCGGATGCCACTCGATGGCGATCATGCCGATTTCATGGATGTTCGTCTTGCCTGTGCCGCCACCCGGGATCGTGACGGTGTTGTTGAAGGCGACAATCGAGCTGCGCAGGGCCGCAATCGCGTCCCAGGTGCGGTTCAGATGCTTGCGCAGCACCATGCCCCCGAAACCTTCGTTGTAGACGCTCGCCGTCGAGGCGCCGAAATCGGACGACTGAAGGCGCACGTTGCGCGAGTAGCCGCCTTCCACCAGAAACTCGTAGGTTCGGCCGAAGGGGCGGCGCAGAGTGGCTTCCGCCACCTGAGTGTTCGCGCCCGCAAAGAAGCCCGACCCCTGCGACAGGAACTTCTCATAACTGGCGGTGATGTAAGTGTGCGTGAAGTGGTAGCGCAGCACCGCCCGCCCGGTGGGTGACCACTGCTTATAGTGCAGTCCGTAGAGCAGGTCGGTGTACTGCGGTCCGACCTCGCCGATAAAGCTCATCTTCCCGCTGATCACGTGGCTGTAGCGCACGTTGAGGATGTTGTTGTAGATTTCGCCGCCCACCGCCAGCGGAAAACGGAAGAGCTGAAAGGCATAGACCACCGCGACCTGATCGCGACGCGACACCAGGTGGCTGTAGCCGCCTTCGACCGTCGTATCGTCGCCGTTGATCAACTCGTTGCCGGCGTTGTGATAGAAGTGATCGTTGGCGTACGCGCCCACCACCGTGAAGGCCGAGCGCGGTGTGATGGCCTGCACCACGTCAAGCGATGCCAGGTTGGAAAGTCGTGGAACGGTGCCGACCGAGCCCTCTTCGAGGTGGAAGACGCCCGGCAAACCGAGTCCGAGAACGCCCGTGGCAATGCCAAATCCCGGCAACCCACCGGCGGT
Organism: uncultured Acidobacteriaceae bacterium; assembly: GCA_963803645.1. Taxonomy (GTDB): domain Bacteria; phylum Acidobacteriota; class Terriglobia; order Terriglobales; family Acidobacteriaceae; genus Acidiflorens. Next base: position 141,759 of record CAWDNK010000001.1, read on the forward strand.
AGAGGCGAAGAACGAGCCGTCAGGCAGATAGCTGAAGCCGTCGCGGAACGTGATCTGCCCGGTGCGCCACCGGCTCACGCCTTCGAGGCCGACCGCCTGTAGTTGGCGCACAAAGTAGTTGGTGTCGCCGAATACGCCGCCGCCCAGGTATTCGAGAAACAGATCGCTGCGCGGCCAGAATTTCTGGAGGTCGAGGGCTCCGAGCACGTGCGAGAGCGCCTGCGATTGCGATCCCCCGAGTGCGTTCTGGGCATTGCTGTCGCCCGACTCACCCACCTGGATAGCCTCGGAGACAAAGCTGCGGTTCACAGCCCGCAACTCGAGGCTGGGTTCGTCAAGCCCGGAGAGGGGTGGATTCTCTGGATTCAGGATCGGCGCATTCTGCCCGTAGGCCGGCGCCGGCGGGGTCGCTTGAGGAGAACTGCCGCTGCTCTGCGTATTGCTGGGCGCAGAATCGGGTCGCGGAGTTTGCGAGGTAACCGGGGCCTGGGCATCGCCCGCGGTTTGAGAACTGCCTGGCGCCGCCGCCAAGACTATGACGCCGGCAAGCGACAGGCCCCACCAGATTGTTCGCAGTTTTAACATGTCCTTCTTTCGACGTGTCCTCTTACGGGACACTATTACGGGACTACGATCGTATCTCCGGGCTGCAAGGTGTAGTCGTGATCAATATCCTGGCCCTTAATCAGCTTCCGATAGTTCACCGGGAATTTTTCTTTCTTCCCGTTCTCGCTGCGCAGCACGTAGATCTTCTTGGTGTTGGCGAACTGATTGATTCCGGCGCTCGCCAGCGCCTGCATGACGGTCATATTGGGGGACATCGGCATCGCGCCGGTATGGGACACTTCGCCGAGCAAATAGATTCTTTTGCTGTTGATGGCGGTCACCACGACCGTGACCCGCGGATCGGCGACGAACTTTTTCAGTTTCTCGGTAAGCGAGTCGGCCAGTTGCATCGGGGTGAGTCCAGATGCCTGCACGTCGTTCAGCAACGGCAGCGAGATCTTTCCGTCCGCGCGCACGGGTTCGGTGGCCGTCAGGTCGTTCTCTTTCCAAACGGCGATGTGCAGAACGTCTTCCGCGCCGATCACATAGGTTGGGTCCCCGGTGTTGGCGGGAGCTGTCATTGCGTTCGCGCTGCCGTCAGAAGCGGGACTGGCGGCGGCCTGCGCCAGCGCGGCCTGCGCCCATGCCAAGCTGCCGGCCATACTACCGGCTACGACTAGCGCCCCGATCACCGCTCTCCATTTCAAGTTCATATCCTCTCCTCAATTTCTTATGGCGCGGTCTTTAGACTAATGGTCCGCGTCCGCGCTCTGTCTCTGACCCCTCGACCGCCGGTCTTAAAAACAAAATCCAAAACGAAATCATGATTCAGGCCCCGTACCCCTCACAGCCGATCTGTTTCAGCTTGTAGAGCAATGCCTTGTAGCTGATCTTCAATTCCTCGGCCGCCCGGCGGCGATTCCAACGGGTGCGGGTCAGCACCTGTAGGATGAGCTCGCGCTCCGCCTCCCGTGAAGCCGCGCGGGCCGCATCCTTCAGAGAAATTTTTTCGCCATTGGCCGTATCCGGGCGCCGCAAAAGAGAGCGCAGCCCGCCCATCGCCAGCGCCTCGTCGCCGAGCGCCACGATGGCCCGGGTCGCTTCCTTCAGTTCGCGAATGTTCCCCGGCCAGTGATATTCCAAAAAGAAGCTTTGCGTGCCGCTCGTCAGGCGCGGCACCTCGCGCCCAAAATCGTGGGCCGCCGCCGACAAAAACAAGTCGCGCAGAATCGGAATATCCTCGCGCCGCTGGCGAAGCGGCGGCAGCCGCAAACAGACGCCGCTGATCCGGTAATAAAGATCTTCGCGCACCTTACCGGCCCGTACCTCGGGCTCCAGTTCGCAGGTGGTCCCGCAGATGTAGCGTGGCACGCGGCCTCTGTCGGCGTCGTTCGAATTGATCTGCCGCACCAGTTCCTTTTGCGCCACCGCCGTCAGGTCGCCAACTTCCTGAAGATAAACCGTTCCGCCCTGGCTATCGCATGCCGCGAGCACGCGCTCGTCCGCTTCCCGGCCCTGGTAGGCCCGAAATGGTTCCGCGGCGCGCCCGGAAAGATTGTGAATGCGAGCCGCCGCCGCCGCTTTTCCCGAGCCATGTTCCGCGACTACCAGCACGGGAACGTCATTCTGCGATAACTCGCGCAAGACGGCTTCCACGGTCCGCATGCCCGGGCTGATACTCTCCAGCCACATCTTGGCCCCGCCATGGGGCGCAGCTCCGGTGCTTTCGATCGTCTTGCTGCTCTGGAAATCCATGATAATGATAATCCGTTCCGAGGCGGAGGGAACCCTGTTCGGATCAGGCGTGTACCTTCTATTGCACAACAATTGCCATCTCGGAAAAATATGCGCTTCTGTAAGGAATCGCACGTCCCTATGTTTCAATAGCTTGCAACCTCAAGCCGGCTGATAGCGCGCCTTCTAAAAGTATCATAGTGCGTACTAATGGGAAAAGTTTTGCCCACATCGTCAGTAATGTTGGGTAATCTTTGGGACAATACGGGCATGTACTGTTGGACAATCCGGCTATGTCCACGTGGATGTTGGTCCTTCATCCCTTTCGTTTTAGCCGCATTTTGCGCCTAACCGAGGCGCTTTTATGCTTTGCCCAAAGCCCTCCCCTTCGCGTATTCTCAAGTTCCAGCAGGACTATGGGGAATTCCGTACAGGTGGCGCCGCTTGCTCCGGCGGCAGAAGGTGGTTTGTTGTCTGTCTGGCTCGATTTCCAGGGCTGGTCGGTGCTGCTGCTACTCGTCTGGCTTTACCACTCCATTATTTATAACCTCGTCCTCCAATGGGGAAAGGATCCCGAGTACGGTCATGGCTACTTCGTCCCCGCCTTCAGCTTGTATCTCCTCTGGGAGAATCGCAAGCGACTTAAAACCATCGCCGTTTCGCCGTCCTGGGCCGGTCTTCCGCTCGTCGTGTTCGGGCTCCTCATGCTGGTGGTGGGAAAGCTCGGCATTGAGCTCTTCACATCGCGCTTCTCATTGCTCGTCCTGCTCGCGGGACTGATTATTCTCTTTCGGGGATGGGATTTCTTTCGCGCCGTCTTCTTTCCCTGGGCCTTCCTCTTCCTGATGATCCCCCTCCCCAAGCTGATCCTTCAGGAAGTAACCTTTCCGCTCCAATTGCTGGCTTCACAATTAGCGACCGAGCTGCTGCGCGCAGCCGGGGTCGTCGTGAACCTCCAGGGCAACGTCATCAACCTTTCGAACGAAACGCTCAATGTCGCCGAAGCCTGTAGCGGACTCCGTTCCCTGCTTTCGCTGTTCACCCTTGCCATCATTTATGGCTACCTCATGGAGAGACGCAATTGGGTGCGCATCGCCCTCGTCTGCGCGGCCCTCCCGATCGCGGTTTTTGCCAATGTCTTTCGCATCTTTGTCACCGGCCTCATCGTGCGGTATTGGAATCCGAGAATGGCCGATGGCTTCTATCACGAGTTCCAGGGATGGCTCGTCTTCGTTGTTTCCTTGATTCTGCTCTTTGCCGTGCACCGTCTGATAACCCTGATCTGGGGCAATTCTCCCGCAGGCAACGAAAGCCTTGCCGGGCGCACATCGACGCACGCGCAATTAAGCACACAATTCCCCAAGAACACCAGCAACTGGTCGCTGCGCTTTGTCGCTGCGACGCTGCTCATGGTTCTTACTGCATCCTATCTCTGGGCCCATTCGCAGGACGAGGTTCCTCCCTCCCGCCAGCCTCTCAGTTCCCTTCCCATGCAGATCAACGGCCGCAACGGCGTGAGCGGTACGCTCGATCAGGCGACGCTCGACATTCTCGGCAATCCGGAGTACATCCTTCGCGATTATGCCGACCCCAGCGGTCGCGAACCTTGGATCAATCTGTTCATCGCGTACTACGCGACCCAAAAAGCGGGTGAAACTCCGCACACGCCTGCGCATTGTCTGCCGGGCGCCGGCTGGATTCCGACCCAGCGCCAGCTCATTGCCCTGAAGCCGCCGGATGGGCCTGCGTTCCCGGCGAATCGCTACGTGATCGTAAACGGCGCAGACCGCGAACTCGTGATCTATTGGTTCCAGGCTCAGGGTCGCGAGGTCGCCAGCGAGTATCGGCTGAAGTACTACCTCGTCGCCAATTCGATTCGGTTGCATCGCAGCGACGGCGCGCTCATCCGCCTGATGACCCCCATGTATGAAGGAGAATCCGCCGACGCCGCCCAGGCCCGAGTCATGCAGCTCGGTGACCCGTTGCTGTCGCAGCTCGGCAGCTACATCCCCCGATGAAACTTAATTTGTAATTTGACGATCGGTTCGGGAGCAAAGCGGATCGGGAGTTAAACCTTACAAAATTACAAATCTTCTACGCGTGCATCCGGTATTCATCCCTCTTTGCCTTGGCCGCCGCAAAGGCTCCCGGCAAATACCGCACCAGATCCGTAGCCACCACTGAGCTCTCGCCCACCGCATCCCGAGCTAAATCCCCGGCCAGCCCGTGCAGGTAGACGGCGAGCGCGGTCGCCAGCAACGCCTGCTTCGGATGCTGCGCAATCAGTCCGGCGACGACGCCAGTCAAGACGTCTCCCGTGCCGCCGGTCGCCATGCCGGGATTACCGGTCGAATTCGCCCACACCGTTCCATCCGGCGCAGCAATCAGCGTGCGATGTCCCTTGAGCACGACGACCAACTCGTGCTCGCGGGCGAACTGCCGCGCCACCTCCAACCGCTTCGACTGAATCTCCGCGATCGTCAATCCTGTCAGGCGCGCCATCTCTCCCGGATGCGGCGTGATCACGATGGTCCGTCCGCGTCCGTTCAACTGTCCCGCCTCTGCGCCGGCAAATGCATTCAGCCCGTCCGCGTCGAGCACTAACGGCACGCTCGGCTGCACGGTCGCATGCTCTACAATGCCCCGCACAAATGTCGCGGTCTCGGTATTCCGCGAAATTCCCGGGCCAATCGCGATCACGCTCATACGATCGCGCAACAGATCCTGCGCAGCCGCGTAAGCTTCCGCGCTGATCGTTCCCTCCGAAGACTCCGGCAAGGGATAGGTCATCAACTCCGGATGAAAGCCTGCGACCGTCGCCAGCGCAGACTTAGCCGTTGCCACGGTTGACAGTCCCGCGCCCGCGCGCAGAGCCGAAAATCCTGCCATCGCCGCCGCGCCCGCTTTGCCGAGCGATCCACCAATCACCAGCACATGCCCATAGCTGCCTTTGTTGGCCTCCAGTTCGCGCGGCGCCAGCAGCGCGGCGAAATCAGCGGGAGTGCTGAGATTAAGCGCGAGCTGCGAAGTGATCGCCAACGACGGCGACCCGATCGGCGCGATGACAGTAGGCCCTTTCGTCAACATTCCAAAAACATGCGCCGGACGCGGAGCGGTGAACGTAACCACCGCGTTAGCCCGAGTTTGTGCGGCGCGGAGTTGTCCTGAGCGAGAGTCAAGGGCACCCTCGCCTGCGTCTTCCAGCGCCTGCATAGCGTCCGCGTCCGCTCCCGAAGGAATATCGACCGCCACAATCGCCGCCGCGGATACATTCATCTTCGCGATTGCGGCGGCGTAAAAGTCGCTCACCGGGGGTCGAAAGCCGGTGCCCAGCACGGCATCGATGATCAAGTCCGAAGCAAAGATCTCGCACGCATCGGCCGAATTAAGCTCGCCGACCTGCCGCACAATCAGCGGAGCGGTCTTCATCCGCTCGCGCATGCCAGCCGTCATCCGCTCAAACATTACTGCCGCGTCGCCGCGCAGTTCTGCCGGATCGCACAACAACAGCACGCGGATCGCCCGTCCTGTCTCTGCCAGTTTGCGCGCCGCCACAAATCCATCTCCGCCATTGTTGCCTTTGCCGCACACCACGCCGATACGCTCAGACTTCGGGTAGTCGCAGAACACAAAGCGCGCCACCGCAGAGCCCGCGTTCTCCATCAAGGTGAGAGACGGGACTCCGAATAGCTCCGAAGTGGCGCGATCGATCGATCGCATCTCCGCCGCGCTAACGATTTTCATAAGGCGAGTATATCGCCGGGGCGACTGGGTGCCGTGAGCATCATTGTGCCCCCTGCCGCCCGGTTGTTACGATGAAGCGATACCGGTGAGCGTTGCGCTGAACCTTATGTTGAACCTCACCATCTGACCATGAAACTTTCCGTCGTCATGCCGGTCTACAACGAGCGCAACACGATCCGTGAGGTGATCGCGAAAGTCCTCGCCGTGCAGCTCGACCTCGAATTGCTCTGTGTCGATGACGGTTCCAAAGACGGCTCGCGTGACATTCTGGGCGAACTGGCACAACAGTACCCGCAAATGCGCGTCTTCCTGCAACCGCAGAATATGGGCAAGGGCGCCGCCCTGCGCCGCGGCATTCAAGAGGCCACTGGCGACTTCGTCATCATTCAGGATGCCGATCTCGAATACGATCCGGCCGAGTATCCGGTGGTGCTCCAACCCCTGATCGACGGCAAAGCCGACGTCGTCTACGGGTCGCGCTTCATGGGCGCGGGCGCGCATCGCGTGCTTTATTACTGGCATTCGGTCGGCAACGCATTTCTCACCTTGCTCTCCAACTGCCTCACCAATATCAACCTCACCGATATGGAGACCTGTTACAAAGCCTTTCGCCGCGAAATTATTCAATCGATTCCAATCGAGGAAAATCGTTTCGGATTTGAGCCTGAGATCACGGTAAAGATTGCGCGCCGAAAGCTGAGGATTTACGAAGTCGGCATCAGCTACAGTGGACGGACGTACGAAGAAGGAAAGAAAATTGGCTGGAAAGACGGCGTGCGAGCGTTTTATTGCCTGGCGAAATATTCCCTGAAAGAACCGAAGACGGTAGACGTGCCATCCCAATCGCCCGCCACCCAGAATCAGGATCGCTCAGCAATCCCCCGCTAAACACGCTGGACAAAACACCGCTCTTACGCGTCGGTCGGCTCAACCGACGTTGCCGTGATCGCGGCCAGTTCTTCGCTCGCGCCACAACCGGCAGCCTGATTCGCCGCATCGCGCCAGCCCACGGGATGCCTCACGCATCGCGGGATGGCGTCGAGAATCGCCCGCGGCTGGCTCGAGCCGAGGTCCCCAACCAGCGACACGCGGTCACTCGAAAAATTCGCAATCGGCCAATGAAATTGGTCGAAGGCGTGCCGCGCTAAAGAGATTTTTTCGGGATCATAGGCCAGTAACTGAGCCCCAATCCAATCCATGGCGGCCGCGTTGTTGCTGCCCAGCAGCAGCCCAAACTCGAGCGGTTCAGGCGCGAGCGGCCCATTGCCCTGCCCGGCAACGATCGCATCCGCAACGTGAATCACGCGGCGCTGCATCTCTTCGCTCATCGTGCCGTCGGGCCGGCCGTAAAGAAGAATGCGATTCAGATCCAGGCAAGTCCGCCAGATCGTGTCATTGCCCGACCACGATCCATCCATCCCCACGCGGTCGCCACTTGCCCGCGAAGTGCGCGCCAGCAGGGCAAAGAAAAGGTGCCACACCATTCCGCCCGCATACGATGTCGTAATGTTCTGGCGGTCGCTAACATATTCTAGCGCGCGTTTTACTACGCCATCGTTCGGATAGTTATCGCCTCCGGTCTTCGGTCCGCCCACGCGATGATGCGGGAGATATTCTTTATTGCCGTTGATGCCGATCAGATTTTTGAGCGCGCACGTCACGCCGGCTTTCTTGTGCGTCTTCAGCTTCGGCAGATTGATGATGACATCGGCCTCGACCACTTCTTTCGCGACCAGATACTGATGTTTTCCGGGATGATGAGTCTTCGCCATCAGCCGATGGTCGTACCACGCGACGCGGAAACGCGGGTCAGGATCGCTGATCGCTTCGAGCAGACTTTCTCGGCCCAAATCGAAGAGCGTGAAGTGATCTTCCGATTGCAGGTTCTCGGCGGCCACGCGCACGCCGTGCACCAGCACGCAGGTCGTCCGCCGAAAATCGCGCACGCCTTTGAATCGCGGATCGCGGCCTCGTTGCTCATGCGACCACTTGTCGAGCCCCGTCTTTTGAATGAGCGCGTCGAAATCGCAGCCCTGGATCGGCGCATCGCCCACCAGGACTTCCGACGCGCTGGTGCGCAAAGCGGCCTCCGTCGCCGCCTGAATCAGCGAAACATGGGTCACCAGGCAATCCATTCCGTCCGCGCCACGGTAGCGCGGGTCCTCATTTTGATGGAGAACAAGATTCGGCTTGATAAGCACGCGCGCGCCTTCAGGAATTACTTTGCCGAAGGGTCCACTCTCATTCGACCAGCCGAGCGCGTCGGCCAACCGACCGAGCGCCTGGGTGACAGCATTTCCGCTTCCGTTCGCGGCAGCATCGTTTGCAGCGGGTGCGTCCATCGCCGGATAAGAGGCCGACGGCAGGCGCGCGATTCCAACTGCCGGCGTGAATGCGTTTTTCGAAATGGAGTTTTCCGCCATGACTCAGGAACTCGACTGTGACGCGGGCTCGCGCTGTTGATTTGCGGCTGCCGCTCCCGCATTCACGTCGGAGCGCGTGAAACGATATTTGCCAGCGGACGAAAGCGGGATCGATTCGACTTCGCGCACCTCGACGCGCACCGGATTATCGGGCGTGACCGCATGGATCTGCCGGATCGCGTCTTTTATTTTGTCTTCGCGCGACTGCGCATTGCCCTGCCCGGGCACGATGTACAAAGTAATTGCGTCGACCGCCGTCTGATGAAACTGGAACGTCACGATGCCCGAGCTGCCGTACATCAGGTGCGTGAAAAATTCGCCGTGCACCACGCGTCCACCCGGAAACATAAAGTTGTCGCTGGTACGCGCGATTTCCAGCCGCATCAGCGGAAAATGATTACCGCACGTGCAGGTCTCCACCGAAAGATATCCGCAGTCCTCGTTGCGATAGCGAATGAAGGGCATCGAATAATTCTGGAGCGATGTCACCAGAAACGGCCGCGGTCCGTCGCCCTCACCGCGATCTTCCTCCAGCACCACGTAGTCGGCGTTGATGTGCATCTTGCCTAATGTGCATTCCGCGGCAATGTTCTGCACCTCACTCGAGCCGTAGGAGTCGAAAACCTTGCAGCCAAAAACGCGTTCGATCACCTCACGCTGCGGCTTGTAAAGTTTCTCGGCCGTCGTAAACGCACCTTTGACGCCGCCGATCTTCTGTCCATGGCGCTCCAGAAAAAACGCAAAGAGCGCGATCGTCGAGGCGTATCCCAGAATCACGCGCGGGCGAATTCGCGCGAATATCTGTACCCACTTCTCCATGTCCTTCTCGCCCGCAAAAAATGGATCGAACTGGTACATGCGGCGGATGAACTGGCGCACCTCGAATTCCGGCTTCGACATCGCGTAGAGTTTGTCGCTACCGCCCCAGAAAAACGCGACCATCTCTCCTGGACGCCACCCGCACTGTTCAAGGTTGCGGTAGGTTCCGGCATCGCTGTTGACCATGTATTCGCTGCTGCGAAAAAACTTGAGCGGCACGCCCGTCGATCCCCCGCTGAAATGCTTTTGCAATTTCTCTACTGGCACGTCTTCGCGAATGAGGTTGCGCTCCTCTTCGCGAATGATGTCCTTGGTCAAAATCGGCAGGCGCGAGAAATCATCCCAGTCGCGAATGTCCTGGCTGCGGACGCCAAGGTTGCGAAACAGAGCTCGATAATAAGGAACGAGCGTTTCGGCGTGCGCCAGCAACGCCCGCACATCACGCAGTTGCCCTTCGCGAATTTCCTCGGGCGAGCGAAACGGGGCGAGCTCAATCTGCTTGAGCGTGCCGAGAATGTCGGCGCCACGCATGCGGCAGGTCATGGCGAGCAGCGCACGGCCGACAAGAGGTCCCCGAGACGACCCCATAGTCGCCTACTCCCCGACGGCGCAGATCGGCGCACGCAGGCAAAAATTAGTGAGAGAAATCATGATTTCCGGCGGGGAGGTCCTCATTTCGAAACTATAGCACGCGACTGCCGATGGCCCGCGCCTCGGCATCGCACGACGGATGCCCTAAGTCACAAGCAAAACCAAACTCATGAGAAGCGGCATGCCCCGCCCTAGAACCAACACCCCAACCCGCACTTCGCCATTTCCCCAAACAATTGCCGGCCCTTATCTTCCTGATCCAGCATGAAGAAATGAAAATTAAATTTGATTGCAATCGGCGTGAACGGCCGCGGCGTGGGCAATGTGAAATACGCGTTCAGACTGTCGTCGGCGTAGGCGTCGGCATAAAAGCCCGGCCCAATCGGTCCGAGCGCCTTGCCCCCGGACGCAAAATTCGTCTCCACAAAATGCAGCAGACTGCCGGAATCATGCTCTGCATTTTCGACAAACCCTGCCGGCGTGTATGCGGAGACAACCAGCAGCGGCACGCGGAATCCATACGTAAATCCTTTTCCCCATCCATTCGGCTGTCCATTCAGACGCAGCGGCGCCACGTGATCGTACCAACCGCCCCAATCGTCCCAGGTAATAAAAATGGCCGTGTCCTCCCAGTACTTTTCCCCGGTCCCCGCACATGGAGGATTCCTGCCCAACGCATTCAGCACCTTGGCTACCCACACCGGTCCTCTGCCGTCGGTCATTTTCGGATGGTCCGATTCCTTATTCGTTGGCGTGACCCAACTCACCTGTGCCAGCTTGCAGTTCTTGATATCGTCAAGCACCTTGTACGAGCCGATGATGTTGTTGGTCTCCCAGTCAGGGCCGGTACATGCCTTTTGCCCGTTCTGATCCTTGGCCTGGCACAGATGATCGATCGAATTGGGCGCATCCCAGATCGAATCCGGTGACTGGCTGTAATACTTCCAAGAGACCTTGGCGCCGTTCAAAACATCGGGCAGCGTGGGATGCTCGAAGCACGGATAAATTGGCGGAAATTTGCTCTCGTCGCCATCCTCGTCGACGACTGCAACCGTATTGTCCGGCGAGGCCGTGCAACCGGCTGGTTCTTTCGCCGGATTGCCCGACACAAATAATTTGCTGTAGGTGGTTGGCGCCGACGTCCCCGCCAAGAAAAATTGATGCGCTGCATAGCTCGGGCCCTGGTTCGTCTGGTACATGCGATTCGCCCAGCCATACTGCTTCGCGATGTCGAAATAGATCTGCACCTGTCCCTTGGAATTGTCGACGTAGCGGAACTGCGGGTTCTTCGGAACGACGCATCCTTCGGCGGGCTGCGTGGTGTTCTTGTCGGCGCCATCCATCTTGCCACCATCGCTCTGAATCAGGTACGCGGCGTGGCTGTGGTTAAGATCGAAGCACTGCGTCCAGGGAATTGGCTTCATCGGCACCTTCTCGCCCTTGGAATTGATTCCGTAGGTTGCGAGATCGACGCCCGGCTCAAAATTCGGATTGCTGCCGAACACATTGTCGGGCGTGCGGTTTTCCTGGAGGATCACCATCACGTGTTTAAAGGTTCGAGTCTGCGCGTCAGCAAAACCTCCGAGCATAAGAATGGTCAGGACTAAGACAGCCAGCGGCGCACTCATTCGAAATTTACACTTCAAAGGCTTTCTCCCTGGGATTGACATTGTTCGGTTTGCGGCCGTGTTCAGTTCATAGCAATGTTCGGTTCGCGATTGACCTTCGGATGTATAAGAGCTTTCTCAATGAATAGATGATTAAGTGAACTTGTTTCGCCGGAAGATTGGCGCGCAGCGAACGTTAATCTTTAAACTGAATTTTCTCTCAACCGGTATTGCAATCTTATGATGCCTGCGGCGCCGTCGCAAGATAACTTGCAATATTCATCAATAAAAATGCGGCCTTTCTCCTATTCGGGATAAGAGGTGGGCGTTCGCAATGATGCGGTTCACTCAAGATTTTTCGGATAACTTATGTCTTCAACCCGAGCAACGATGTCGCCGCCAATATTGGAGCGCAAAGGATAATTAAATGACTTCGCTCGCCAAGATTCGCGGCGCGCCTATGTTATATTTCACGCAACCTCTCCAGAAGGAGACTCCCATGCGCACACTCGGCGTTACGATCGTTGGCCTTTATCAGTATCTTCGGGGAATTGTCGGGCTCATTTTTGGAGGGTTCATCCTGTTCTTCGAGGGGCCAGCCAACAAGATGGCTTCCGTTGCGGCCGCCGGCAATGTTGTCGAACGAGCGCTTGGCCATCTTGGCCATCGCGTCGGAATCGTCGTCATTGCTTTTGCGCTCGTGCACTTGATCGCCGGTTTTGGCCTCTGGCTGATGCGCAGATGGGGAAGATTACTTACCATTCTTATTTCAGCCGTCGAACTGGCTCTGATGCTGCCCAGCGCCCTTCAAGTCAACACATTTGCGTTATGCTTCGGCGCGTTGAACGCGGTCTGCATTCTTTATCTGGCCATGCCTCAGGTGCGACGAACTTTCCTAGGTGCTGGCGGACGCCTGCAAGCTGCCTAGAAGGAATTCTCGATCTGGTCGCAGGGAGTGACCCAGTGACCCTGTCACTCTCTATTTTGGGTCGGCGTCTCTCGGCTTCTTCCTTGCAACTCCCTTCAGCGGGCCGAAGTTCGTAGTCAGGTAATCGAGAAGTGCTTTGCGATCGGCGTCAGGAACGACGGCACCGAGACCAACCATTTTGTCGAGTTCGTCGGACCATTGTGAACGCGAGAAATGCGACTCGGTAACGCGGCTGGTGTTGTGGCATTGCGTGCAGCCCGCTTTCACCTTGGCCTGCATCGGCCCCGGCGGAAGCGGTTTGGCGGGCGCGCTGGGAGCTTGGGCGACGGAGATGGAAGCAAATACGGCGACAGCAAACGTGACGGCGAAAGAGAATTTGAGCAAGTTGGATCCCCACATACTCACGGCCGCGTGGCCGATTAGCATTGAGCCCTTGGCGGGCTCTTCCATGCTAGCTGAATGACTGGCTGAATGTCAGTTGCGTCACGCCGAAAAGTATCCTGCCTAGCGCTGATCGAGCATATGCACGGTTTCCAAAATCGTGTTGCCCACAATTTCCAGACTCTTCGGGCTTAGCTTGTCCATCGTGTCTTGCGCGGTGTGGTGAAAGACGTCGTTGTAGCCGTACGGCATGCCGATGACATCCGCGCTCGGGACGCCGTGTTTTACGAACGGCAGGTGGTCGTCTTCCATGGACGTTTCAAGTGCGTAGAAGTGCGATTGATAGCCGCCGCGTTCGGCCGCGGTGTGGATCAGGTCGAGCAGCCACGGCGTGGAATTGTCGTCGCGCAGAATGTTGACATCCTCCGCTGCGATCATATCCATCACCATGAGCGCTTTGATTTTTTTCAGCGTGCCGTCCTTCTGCCATTTCTCCGCGAGGTGCCGCGTGCCGTAGAGGCTGTCGCTGTCCGACCAGGAGCGCACCGCTTCTTCGCCGTCGGTCCAGACCAGCCATACGCTATAGCCGTCGCGAATTTTGCCGCGGAACTGATTGGCGAATTCGAGCAGGATCGCAGTCGAAGAGCCGCCGTCGTCGGCGCCGACATAGCCGATGTTGCGGAGGGGGTAATTCGTATCGTAGTGGCCAAGGATGGCGATGATCCCGTCTTTTTTGCCGGGGAATTTCGCGATAATGTTGTGGACGGGAAACTTGCCTTCGACGGTGTCGGCGGTAAAATCGTCGTCTTCGACCTGATCACCTTTCAGGTGATCCAGGATGTAGCGTTCGAGTTTTTTGTGCGCTTCGTTGCCCATGTAACGCGGACCGAATGCGGTGACCTGCCGCGTGTATTCGAAGGCGCGCTTGGCGTCGATGTGCGGCAGTGGAGCGTTGTCGGGCGTCTGAGAATCGGCCGGAGGTGGCGTGGCGGCTTCGGATCTGGTCGCGGCCGCGGCAGTCGAAGGCGTAACCGCAGAATTTCCTTTGCTGCACGCTGTCGTGGTCAATGCCAGAAGCATGAGCAGCGCGGGCAAGACCTTTAAGCACGGCGGGCGCAAGGCTAGGTTCATTTCAATTGATCTCATGCTCTGCTTTCGTTTTTTCTCTTGACTGCTCGAAAATTGCCTCACGGTTAAAAATTGCGTTCCCGCACAATTTCTCACGAGCCCTTCTTCTCCGCCCGCTTCCTTCGTTGTGTGGGATGCACGAGCCAGGCTATGCCGATGCTTAGAACATAGAGTCCCAGCATGGGAGCGGCGAAGATACACATGTTCACGATGTCGGGTGTAGGTGTAATGATGGCCGCAATGACGAAGATTCCCAGGATCCCATAGCGAATATTGCGCCACATCCAACCGGCGCTGACAATGCCCATCAGCGCGAGAAAGAAAACCAGGATGGGCATCTCAAAGATTGCGCCCATGCCGACGATGATGGTCACGAAGAGCGAGGTGTATTCCTCGATCGTGATCATTGGGGCAAACTGTTTGCCGAAGTCGATGAGAAAGTTGAGCGCCTGCGGATAGACGACGCGATAACCGAAATATCCGCCCGCCAAAAAAAGCCCGACGCTCGAAGCCATAAACGGGAAGACGTAGCGCTTCTCGTTGCGATACAGTCCGGGCGCGATGAACAGCCAAAGTTGATAGAGCACAAAGGGCGAGGTCACAAAAAGACCCGCGACCGCCGCAACCTTCAGATTCAGATTGAAAGGGTCAACCGGATTCAGGTAAACGAGTTTTTCGGGCAGCCCGTACTTGTGCAGGACTGCAGTGATCGGCCTTTGCATGAGGTCGATGAGATAAGACCGTATGCTCCAACAGCCAAAAAATCCGATCACGACGGCGATCAGTGAGTAGACAATGCGGCGGCGGAGCTCTTCGAGATGCTCGAGGAACCCCATGGTGGGCATGGCGTCAGGGGCGGATTCATTGATCGATGACGCGGCCGCTTCAGGCATCGGGCGCAACTTTCTGGACGGGAATTTCCGGGGCAGAAGATGAAGATGTTGTGGCGACAGCTTCCATCGCGGCCCGATCGACTTCCGCCGCCGGATCGGCCTCCGCGACCCGAGACAGGGGAAGCCCCGTCTCTACGCCGGATTTGTCTTCGGCTGACTTAGGATCGGACTGGTGATCGGACGGGGAATTCGACGGAGGATTAAAGATGCGGCTCGCTAAGGCTCCCAGCGGCGCCTGGAGCGGTGGCAGGATTTGCGGCTTGACGTCGGACTGGACGGCGTTGATCTCGGATTCGATCTGCGCGCGGAACTCGTTGGAGGCGCGCCGGAACTCATTCATGATGCGGCCGATCTGGCGGCCAATTTCCGGTAGTTTCTTGGGGCCGAAAAGGATCAGCGCCAAGAGAAACAGGAAAATCATCTCGCCCGAGAAGCCGGAATTCATGCCGCTATCATAAATGGGTATGGACGGGGA
The DNA here is from genome assembly GCA_963803645.1 of uncultured Acidobacteriaceae bacterium. GTDB lineage: Bacteria > Acidobacteriota > Terriglobia > Terriglobales > Acidobacteriaceae > Acidiflorens. The sequence goes on from CAWDNK010000001.1 coordinate 157,028, forward strand.
TGACTACCGCATCGCACGGGTTGACGATCCAAACCCCATTCCGCCCGCGAAATTTTAGCCGCAGGTGGGCCCGGGCGACCGCCCGGACATGCACCACGACTATGACGGCATGCCTTTATCGGAAGGTATATCCGATCGAAGCACCGTAACGAACCGCGTGGTCGGAGCTGAACTCAACGTTCTTTCGCACCAGCATAAATCGTCCTTCAGGGCGAACAAAGAAATGCCGCCAGACGGAATACTTGATTCCGCCGCCAAAATCCACCATAAAGTGGTTGCTGCTGCCATAACAGTTGCTTCCGTTGCAGCCTTCCAGATAAAAGCGCGTGCTTTGCCCGCCTGCTCCTCCCAGCAGTTCGACATGGAAACGGTGACGGATGGCAGGCGACAACCAGATCGCATTGACGTCATAGAATATCGGCTTATAGGGCAGGTTGATGAATCCGGGAAGATAGGTCGAGTTGTTCCAGCGCCACGAGTACTCGCCTTCGATACCGATATGCTTGCGGAAGAAAAGGTAGTCGAAGCTAACCGACGGATAAACTCCGCCGTCGAGCGACTGCTGCGTATGATCCCCGACGGCCTGGCTGGCCGAAGGCGCGAACATGGAAGAGCCTCCGACGGCCACATCAATCTGCTGGGCGCAGGCAAGGTTGGCAAAGGCGGCGATCGACGCCCAGGCAATTGATAGAAGAAGTGCAATGCGCAGTGCTGGTTTCAATCCAAATCCTCCACGGTATTATTTCAGCCCAACCAATCATGGCGCGAGATGGTCCTCGTGCTTTCGCCGGGCGCTGATCCTGAAATGGATGCCCCGCTATCATAAAGCCCGCATGTGGAACTTGACTACAGAGGAGTGAGCAAGAATCCCGCGCGACGGGGCCGAAACCCCGTCGCGGGTGGAAGGTTCGTCTAACTTTTACCGGAACGTATAGCCGATCGAGACGCCAACGCGTGCCGCATGATTCGAACTGTAATCAGTGTTGTTGTTGATCACGTAAAAGCGCGCCTCGGGACGAATAAAGAAGCCATGCCCCGGATAGATCTTGAGGCCGCCTCCGAAATCCACGTCGAAATGGTTGCTGGATGAGATCAGCGTGCTCCCGCCCCCACCCGAACCTGTGCACAGATTACAAGCGTAGAAGTGAGTGTCGAGCGCGCCGATTCCGCCCACGAGTTCCAGGTACACGTGATCAACGATCTTCGGCGAGTAGACGGCGTTGAAGTTGTAAAACACCGGACGAAAATTCAGGCCCGGTCCGAACTCGCTTACCAGGTAATTGTCGCTCTGCGAGCCTCTCCAGAAAACGTCCGCACCGACGCCGAGGTTATGCCAGAAAAGCACGTCGCCGCTGACGCCCGGATAAGCGCCACCACTGAGCGTCACGGGTTCATGATTGTTGTTGCCATTAGAGGCGCTGGCCCCGGGCGCCAGGATGGTACTAATTCCGAAGGCGATGTCGATTCTTTGGGCTTGGGCAACATTCGAAAAAGTTGAAATCGTCGCGCACGCGAACGACAAGGCAAGAGCAATCCTCAAAGTACGTTTCAAGCGAAAGCCTCCAATAGATTTGTGGTTAACCCTTTGTGGTTAACACGTTGGATGCAGCTAAGTTGTCCTACGCTGCGTGAGGCGGGCGATTTACAAGACTTTACGATCCTCCCCAGTACGTGTACGAAATCTCGTCGACCGATGAGGCTGCAACGCTAACTATAAGACAACAATCGACTTGCGCGACGCTAACAGGCGAGCAATATCCGCAGATCGCGCAGATTGTTGCCGGTAGGTCCGATGACGACAGCATCGCCAAGTTTGTTGAATAAAGGATAGGCGTCAAAGCGGGCGAGCGCATCGCGCACAATCTCGGCTCCGCCGGTGCTTTCGCCGGATCGCACCTCGTCGGCTCGCACGTCTACAGTTTGCAAGGCCGCGGCCCGCGAAGTCGTACTGCCATCGACGATCGCGCCGGCCGCGGGGCTATTGCCATCGATGCCGTCGGTGCCCGCGCTGAGAACGGTAATGCCGTCGCCCGCTATTTTCTCCGCGCAGGCGAGCGCGAATTGCTGATTGCGTCCGCCCGTGCCACCGTTGCGCACGGCGACGGTGACTTCGCCGCCCGAGAGCAAACACACTCGCGGCTCCTTGGCGCGCAATTCGCGCACCCGATTCACCAGATAGTCGGCCGCCTTTTCGTAATCCCAGTCGTCGCAGGAGTTATCGATCTCCACCGCAAGGCCGGCAGCCTTGGCTGCCGCTGCGGCTTCGTCAAGCGCAATTTTGTTCGAGAGCACCGTCCACCAGCGCGCGCGAATGAAGGCCGGATCGTCGGATTTTGGCGTCTCATCGAGGACGTGCTGGCGGAAGAGATCGGCAGTCGAAGTCGGGAACTCGTCAAGCAGGCCGTACTTCGCAGCGATGCGTTCGCAGTCCTGGATCGTCGTCGAATCGGGCATGGTGGGACCAGAAGCAAGCGCGTCAGGCGTAGCATCGGGCACGTCAGAGACCAGAATCGAAACCTGCTGCGCGGGGTAAGCGGCCTGGGCGAGGCGTCCGCCTTTTACGGCGGAGAGATGTTTGCGGATCGCGTTGATTTCAGCAATGGGCGCACCGGAGTGAACGAGCGCCCGATAGGTGGCGATCAGGTCGTCGAGCGAGATTTCATCGTCCTCTGAACTCAAGATCGGCTGTTCAACAATCGACGAGCCTCCGCCCGAGATCATAAAGATCACAAGCGATGCGGCGTCGAGCGCGCGCAGCGACTTGAGAATCGCTTCGGCAGCGCGAATCGATTCAGCGGTGGGCGTGGGATGGCCGCCGCGAAAATAACGGAAGCCGCGAATCTGCGAATCAGGCTCGACCGACGATGCGACGATGCCCTCAAGACGGCTGCCGACCTGGGCTTCCAGCGCAGCCGCCATGGTGTGCGCCGCCTTGCCAAGTGAAACGACGAACACTCGCGCGTAGGAATTAAGATCGTAAAGGTCGTCCGAAATGCGAAGCACGCCCCGCTCGCAATGCACATGCCGGGCAAAGGCGCTCGCAATGGAAGCGCTTTGCAATGCAGTGGTGAAGATGGCGCGGGCCGTATCGCGCATTTCGCGGAATTGCTGATCGCGGTCGGAAGAATTCATCAGGCGTTTCGAATGAGTGGATCGCTGGCATTATAATTCGCAGCGTGTCAGGTGACCGGCATTCGCCGTTCATTCCGACCCACGATCTCTTTCACCCATTCTTCAATAGCCACACGCATTTCTCTTAATCGTCCTTCGAAAAAATGATCGCCGGCTTCAATGCGGACGACCTTCTTAGGCTCCGCAAAAGTGGCGACCTGCGCCTCCAGCTTTCCGGGAGGAGCAAACTGATCTCGCGCCCCGCTCACGAACAGCTTTGGTTTGGCACACTCGCGCAGAAATTCGAAACTGTAGGTGCGCCGCCCCTCGCCCGATTCACTCCCCACCGGCACGACGGGCAAACCTAAAGCGATGAGCGCGCGCACGCGGTCGTCGTTGTAAGCTGCGCGCAGGCCGACCGCCGCTCCAAACGAAAATCCGGTAAAGACGACAGGCAGCGGAAATTCGTGTTCCAGCCAGGCGAGCGCGGTGCGGACGTCCTCGACCTCGCCAACACCATTGGCATGTATGCCTTCACTCAGTCCGGTCCCGCGAAAATTAAAGCGCAGCACGGGAAACCCAAAGCTATGGAGCGCCTTCATCGCGTGAAAAACGACTTTGTTGTGCAGCGTTCCGCCGTACACAGGATGCGGATGACAAACCAGCGCAGCGTGTGTTGCGTCAGGAGAACCTGCATTGAGCAGCGCTTCCAGGCGCCCGGCGGGGCCATCAAGAAAGAGCGAGCGAATGGTGGAGGTGTCTTGCAGCACGGAGTGTCGTCGGTCGTTGGTCGTCGGTCGTTGGTCGTCGGTCGTTGGTCGTCGGTCGTCGGTCGTTGGTCGTCGGTCGTTGGTTGTTAGTCGCTGGTCGTTCGCCCTTATTCCCGAAATTCTATCAGCCCGCGCAATTGCAATCCGCCTAGCGCCCACCACAGCGGACCAACGCCCACCGACTAGCGACTGACGACCGCCGACTGTTAGGCTCTCTTGCATGAGTCCGGTAAATCTCGATCTCTTCGCGCTGGCGCGAAAACTGGTCGACATCGAATCGACCACGCCGAACGAGGTAGCGGTCGGCGAATTTCTCCGCGCCGAGTTGGCCGACCGCGGCTTCGATGCAAGCAAAATGCCGGCCGACGGCGAGCGCAGCAATGTGATGGCGACCTGGCCCGGGCATCCGCGGCCCGAGGTCGTTTTTTCCACCCACATGGATACGGTGCCGCCTTTCATCGCCTCCTCGGAAGACGAAACGCGCATCTTCGGCCGCGGCTCCTGCGACGCCAAGGGCATCATCGCGGCCCAGATCATGGCGGCCGAAAAGCTGCGCGCGGCGGGCGTTTTCGTCGGCTTGCTTTTTCTGGTCGGCGAGGAGACGAATTCGATTGGCGCGCTCAAGGCCAACCAGCATCCGATCGGCGCACGCTTCATGATCAACGGCGAGCCCACCGACAACCGCCTCGCGCTGGCCAGTAAAGGTTCGCTGCACGTTGTGCTAACCGCGCGCGGAAAGATGGCGCACTCGGCCTATCCCGAACTCGGCGAATCCGCTATCGACAAACTGGTGGAGGCCTTGCACAGGTTGCACGCCATGAAGCTGCCGGAGACCGCCGATGTCGGACCCTGCACAAAAAATGTCGGCACCATCGAGGGAGGGCGGGCGCGCAATGTAATCTCCGACTTCGCGCGCGCCGAATTGTTCTACCGTCTGGTCGGCCCCGGAGAAGATTTGCGGCGGCTCATCATCGGAGCCGTCGACGGCCTGGTCGAGATCGAGTTCACCCGAGAAGCTCCCTTCATGCGCATGCACACCATCGATGGATTGCCCACCATGGTAGCCGCCTTTACGACCGACGTTCCGTCGCTCACGCATTGGGGCAAGCCGCTCCTGATTGGACCCGGCTCAATTCATGTGGCCCACACCGAAGGCGAGTTCGTGGAGAAGACGCAGCTCTCTGAGGCGGTGGAACTGTATGCCGCGATTGCGCGTCGGCTCGCCGCTGAATGAGGCTTGCGGCTCGCGATTCGGGCTACGGTTTTCGGGGTGCGGGTTTCGGCAAAGCGCTACCGACCCAGCGTTTCGAAGTGGCCGCTACGGTAGCGCTGCCCGAATGCTTGAAACTGGCTCAAGCATGGGCGAAAGATCTCAATCTTTAAAGTGATTGTTTAGGTTCGGACGGATTTCGGGAATCACTCCGTAGGCCCCTGTGACGGCGAGTCCGGCCCGGTGTCGATTCCGATATCGCGCTTTCTGCGTCGCTAGCGCGGAATCGTACTGCGTGAAATACAGCCGTTTCCGCCTGAAGTCGATTCTTCCTTTTGCCGATAACCTCCAATGGCGGGGTCCGCTCGTATGTCATCTACCTTTTTCGACAATCCCAGCTTTCTTCGCGCCGTGCTTGAAGATTTGCCAGTGGGCATTTATGTCGTCGACCGCGAACAACGCATTCGTTTCTGGAATCATGGCGCCGAGGATCTCGTTGGCCATCTTGCCCACGAAGTAGTGGGACGGGTCAGCGCCGAACACTTCGTCGAAGCGCGCGATACTCAGGGTCAATTTGCGGCCGACGACAAAAGTCCAGTGGCCCTGACCATCCACGATGGCAAGGCGCGGCAAATGAACACGTACTTTCTGCACAAGGAGGGACACCGCATCGCGGTCGCTATGAGGTGTCGTGCAATCGTGAGTAATGGCGATGCCGTTCAGGGCGCAATCGTTCTTTTCGAGCCCGCCAGCGAAAGCCGCAATCAGGCCGACGAGCCGGCTTTCTATGGTTGCCTCGATACGCTGACAGGCATTCCCGCCCAGCGCCTGACCCGCGCCATGCTGGCCGAATCCATGAACGTAATGGAGGAGTCGCGCCTCGGCTTTGGTCTGCTGCGGATACGCGTGCTCGGCCTCGACGAATTTCGCGCCAACCATGGGCCGCGTTCCATCGCACCGTTCCTTCGCGCTGCGGCCCACACGCTAAGCCACAGCATGGACCCGGCGAATTTTCTTGGCCGCTGGGGAGAAGACGAATTCATCGCCGTATTGCCGGGTTCGAATCCGCTCTTCACCGCGGCGGAGGCGGCCACCGCGTGGAGCCTGGTCACAAGTTCCGAGATTCGCTGGTGGGGCGACCGTTTCCCGGTGCAGGCCGTCGTCATGCACACGGTAGCGCAACCCGGCGACAAAATCGAAAAGCTGCTCAACAGTCTTGAACCGACGCACGCCGCGGCGGCCGGTCGCGCGATCGGGCTGGCACCGAACGAAGCGCGTCCCGGCCAAAGCGCCGTCCATTCCGCCCAACGAGGATGATGTCTTATGTTTGCGATCATTGGCATCGTGGTGGTATTCGGCTGTATCGCTGCCGGCTACCTGATGGAACACGGTAACCTGCGGGTGCTGATGCAACCGGCGGAACTGATTATCATTGGCGGCGCCGCCCTCGGCACGATCCTCATCGCCAATCCCTTGCACATCCTCAAACAGATTGCCGGTGGCATCGCCGGCGTGTTCGGCTCCTCAAAATTTCACAAGCAGCGTTACATCGACTCGCTCAAGATGATGTACGAACTGTTGCAGAAGGCCCGCAAAGAAGGATTGGTCGCGCTCGAAAATGACATCGAGGATCCTGCCAGGAGTCCGCTCTTCTCCAAGTACAGAGAGTTTCTCGCCAGCCCTCATCTCCGCGACTTCGTTTGCGACACGATGCGCATGGCCATCAGCGGAGGTGTCGAGGTCTTCGATCTCGACCAGATGCTCGACGCCGACATGGAAGTTCACCACAGCTCCGCGGCCGAACCCGCTTTCGCGCTCAGCACCATCGCCGACGCTCTGCCCGGACTCGGTATTGTCGCCGCTGTACTAGGGATCGTCATTACGATGGGATCGCTGGGGGGACCGCCGGACGAGATCGGGAAAAAAGTTGCCGCCGCGCTCGTCGGCACCTTCCTCGGGATTCTGCTTTGCTACGGACTCTTTGGTCCGATCGCCGCGCGAATGAGTAAAGCTGCCGAGGAAGAGCACGCATTTCTGCTGGTCCTGCGGGTGGTGATGATCGCCTTTCTTAAGGGTGTCGCGCCCATCATGGCGGTCGAAATCGGCCGCCGTGTGGTTCCCGGTCACGTGCGTCCGTCATTCCAGGAAGTTGAACAGGCCTGCCGCAATCGAGGCGGCGCAGCCCCAGCGGGCGCAGCCGCGGAAGCGCCAGCCGATGCCGGAAGCGCGAATGGCGCGGTGGCGGGCGCATGAGAGTCCCGTAAACTCCGCCATGCCTAGTCCACCCATCATTGTCATCAAGAAAAACTCCGGCCATCGCGGCCATCACGGCGGCGCATGGAAGGTCGCTTATGCCGATTTCGTCACCGCCATGATGGCGCTCTTCATCGTTTTGTGGCTTCTCAACTCCAGCAAGCAAGTCCAGGATGCGGTCGGCGGCTATTTCAGGGATCCGATGGGCACGTCCAAAAAAGCCGGCTCCAACCAGAATGGGTCCGGTGAAAACATCAAGCTGACCAAAGAGAACATGAACAAGCTCAAGGAGGAGCTCCAGAAAAGCATCCGCAGCATCAGCGATCTTGAGAAGCTGCGCAAGAACATCGAAATAACAGTGACAGCCGAGGGATTGCGCATCGAATTGCTCGAGTCCGCGAAGGGAACGTTTTTCGAGAGCGGCAGTTCCAGACTCAATGAGAGCGGCAAAGAGATGCTCGTTCTTCTCGCCCAGGATCTCAGCAGCGTTCCCAACCACGTTTCCATCGAGGGACACACCGACGCCAAGCCCTATGGCGAGCGCGCCAACTATAGCAATTGGGAGTTGTCAGCGGACCGCGCCAATGCGGCGCGGCGCATAATGCAGCAGGCGGGGCTGCGCCAGGATCAAGTTTCGCAGGTCCGTGGATTCGCCGACCAGCGTCTGCGCAACACCGCCGATCCCTTCGATGCCTCGAACCGCCGCATCTCAATCATCGTCCAGTACCTGACGCTGCCCGCAGACCCGGACGAAAAATCCGCCGAACCCAGCGGCGAAGCCGGAAGTGCAAGCCGCGAACCCGGCGCTCAAGCGCTCGCCGAAAATCCCGTGGACAAAAAAGCGGACAAAAAATAAGGCTGACCATTTTGGCGTCAGCCTGAAAAAATGCGGATTGCATAATGATTCTTTGACTTCTAGGGTTAAGCGAATCGCGGCTTAGTTGTCGCAATTCGGTTTAGGCGGATAGCACAGCGGCATGGGGCCATCCGGGGCCGGAGCCTTTGGGATCGCAGCATACGCGAATGTACCTACCAGGCCTACCAACAGCAGTAACGCCCTGAGTGAACGCTTCATTAGACTTCTCCTTAGGGTCTGCCGGACACTCAGGAAAATCCCCGAATGTTCGACGCGGCATTATACACAGGGTGTAACACTCTGATTCATTGAGGCTTAAATAGAGGAATCGAACCGCAGCGGTGGGTGGGTCGATGAAAGAAGGAATGTAGGGACTTCCCCGGGCGCAAATCTACAGGGTTTGCCGTAGATAAACTAAAGTAACACTTTCAATTTATAGGGGTAAGTTCCGAAGGCCTTATTGACGTTGCGGATGGCTGAAAATGATGCTTGACAAGATTTTCCGGATAGGCATTATTTGCACGCCGCCACGAGATTATGGCGCCAGTGTGCAAACTCGTTCCCGGCGTGAAAACCGGTTTGGCGCGCGAGCAAACCGCGCGTCGCCGCACATCGATTCCGCGTCTTTGACATCTGACTTCTAATTTTTACTCCGACTTCGACGTCTCTACTTTTGTGTCCCTACTTTTGCGTCTTCGATCCAGCGGCCGCGGACTTCGCTCGCACGGGCGCGACCGGTTTGGTGAAAGCCAGACGCCTGTCGATCTCTTCCAGATTCGAGCTGGCCGAAAACGCGCGCTCCACCATTCCTTCGAACATCGGGATCAGCGAGTCATTGGGTGCGGTTGTCTGAAGATCAGCCAGTCCCCGTTCCCAGCGTTGCGTCTGTAAGTAATTCACTCCGGCGTCGCGCTCCACCACCCGCGAGAACGAATAACCGAGCCACACCAGAACGGACAGGTTGTAGCACATCATGTTGATCAGGTTCAGCGTGCCCTGCCGGATTAACCCGCCCGAATGCATGGCCAGCATCATCAGTTCCACGCCCGCAAAGAGTCCGAAGCCAAGCGCAATGCCAAAGCTCACCCGCCGGCGCGAAACTCCAAGAAAGCGCGAAAAGAGGATAAGGAAGAGAATCAAGCCGAACTGCACCAGCCGGACCGATCGTTGCAGGGTAATCACCGCATGCGCCACCGGATCCTGGTTGAATGAGTTCGAAGCCGCGACCACCACTGAAACCAGCAGCATCACGAGGCCCGCCCATTTGAACACCGGCGTTCCCAGATCTTTCAGCGAATGATAAGGACGGAAAACATCCAGGAAAATCTCATGAATAATCTTGAAGCTCAGAATCGCGTTGAAAGCCTGCGACGACCAATAGAGCCAGAAGTACCACAGGGAATTTAGCCCATACACCGAATAGGTAATCGCGAAAACACCGATTTGCGTGAGCAGAAAGCCGAAGAATACCGGAAATTGTTTGTACAGTTGACGCCGCCAAACGACGATCGCCACAGCCACCTGCAACACCGGCTGGGCAAACCACAACCACATGATCGTCGAATGACTATGCAACGACATAAAGATCCTGGGGTAACAGCTCGCGGCTCTGGGAGCCTTGCGATGCTGCCATCCTGCCCTATCGTGTGGCCTATGACCATAGGTGGTCAATCTACTTAGGTAACCTTAGTAACCATTACCCTCCTTTTCGCGCCAAAAACGGGCATTTGCAACCCCAGGCAAAGGTCACTCCCGCTCTGACTTGTCATTTCGACCGAGGGGGTATCTGCGATAGGCCTGGTGAGAAGGATTCCAACGTCTGATCCGCTACGAGAAACAAAGAGGTTATGTGCAGTCAGAGTCTTTGGTCAGAGTCGGTCCTGCCGGACCGAAATCACGTACGAAGCCGCCCCAAACGCCGGTGGAATCTCCGCCCGTTCGCGAGCGGTCACGATCACGTCATAATCGTCGCTCACTCGTAGTCGCCCGAACACTGGAGTCGCATCTCGGGGCTCGACCAGCGCCAGATAATGCAGGAAGTCAAACACATCGGCGGTCGGCTCGAGTCCGGGCGCGACGAACGAAACCTCCACGTCCTCGTGATGGAAATGCCAGGCGAGCGAAGCCGCCAGGCGCACCGCGCGCTCGTAAACCGCCGGTGCAAGCACTCCGGGCGCGGGATTGTCGAACACGATCCGCAACTTGCGCTCGTCTTCTCTGCTGAACTCGCGGACCTTCAAACTGCCGGTGCGCGCCGTGGCTTTCCAATCCACGTGCCGTGCCGAATCCTCGGGCATGTATTCGCGAATGCGGTAGAGATCGTAGCCGCGTCCGCGCACGAACGTTTCAAACTCACCCGTAACCATGGGGAGCACTTCGAGGAAGTGATCGGTTGGTTCGACCACCGGATAAACCACAAGTTCTCGCGCCAGATTGATGCGCCGCGTTTTCGTCAGGAACGCAAACGGAAAGCGTGTAGCCACGCCAAAGTTCTTCTCCTCATAACGTCCGCGCTCCGGGAAGCACAGCTCGAGGTCGGCGCGCATCTCCTGTCCAGGCGCGAGAAAGGGGAAATAGATGGACTGTTCAAGAATCGGCTTTTCCAGTTGCTGGCTCACGCGCCGCAAGCGGCGATCGGGCATCCGAAACCATTGTTTCTCGGGGGCGCGATCGCGCGGCCAGCCAAACGTGTAGGCTTCCCAGCGCCAACTGCGCGCGGGCTTGCGCTTGGCGGGAACCACCCGTACCGAGAACGAAGGCATCCACGAACTCCGATTGCCCAGCAGCAGACGAGCTATCGTAGGCCGCGACGCAAACACATGCTCGGGCAAAAGCACCTCGAGTTCGAGGCTGCGCAGCACAACCGCGGAAGCGATGCCAGAGACAATAATCGCCGCCAGCAACGCCGAGACGATCACATAAAGAAGATTATTGCCGGTATTAATCGCGGCAATTCCGATCACCACCGTGATCAGAATGTAGATCATGCCGGCGCGCGTGACCTCGTAATCCATGGCCTCGCGCAAGCGCGCCGCAACCACGCGGCGAGCCAGATAAGGCACCGTAGTCAGTCCAACGAGCGTTGCCAGAAGCAGCGCCGCCGAAGCCAGAATGATCGTTCCCCAAACGCTGCCTGACTCGCCTGAGACTGTCGAAAAGAGAGCGGCGCCAAAGGCCAGCGCTAGTCCAAAGATTGCAACGAGAAATCGCACCCAGACTTCGGGGAGTCCGAAGCGCAACGACCGCGGAGAGTTGGACGCGCCAGTACCGGGCATGTGTCTTCAGGATAAAACCTTCTCAACCCGAGGGAAAGTGACCGAAGCTACCCACCTGCCAATCGCCGTGGAAACAGCAACGGTGCAAAGCGGTCCCCGCCCATAATTGGCAACGAACTCGCGCAGGTGGTGGAAGAGATGCATGGCGCAGGAGAGTCATTGAGAGTAGCAGAGAGCAGAGAGGTCAGAGGTTCAGGCGCCTAACCCCCCGGGAGCGACCGATAATAGCCCGACGGCTCGGTTCCGGCAGAGCGCACTCATTGATTCAAAGTCCCGCAGAGACGACCCCTCTCAGTCCCGCGCTTCGCGCTATAAGAAGTGAAATTAATCGCCACTCGTCAAAAATTCGATCAGAGCGCGATTGAATTGTTCCGGACATTCTTCGTAAGGAAGATGTCCCACGCCTTCGAAGGCCATCAGGCGGCCATCGCTGAAATTTCGGCGAACCGATTCGGCGGAGGCGAAATGAACTGCGCGATCCGCGGTTCCCCAGATAAGCAGCGTTGGATAGTCGCGAATTTTAGGAAGCACCGATTCGAGGTCGGCGAGGTCGGCGAGCCAGGTCTTCACAATCTGCGAGCCGTATTGAAAGCCATGATTCGCGAGGATGGGAGTGCGGTATCCAGCCAGCGAGTCGGGCGGAATTTTCGCGGCATCGCCAAAAAGGCGGCGCAGCCAAATGCGATCAAGTCCACGCCAGCGCTCGACGGTGTGACGAAAGAGCACGGAACCAAATGGGCTGGCAAGAAAAGGCGCGAGCGTGCGCCCGCGCAGCGACCAGGGATTGACCGGCGCGACCAGAATCAGACGGCGCACGCGCGGCACAGAGTCGCGCTGTGCAGCACTATCTTGTGCAGAATCCGCCCGCGCATTTTGATAGGGGGCAAGCGCGGCCGCCATCATGGCGACGGCTCCGCCATGGGATGTGCCGAGCAGGTCGAATTCGGCGAGGCCGAGTGAGTCCGCAAATTGAAGAACGCGCACGGCGGCCGCGCGCACAGTGCAGTCGAGGCCTGGGGGCGCAGGCGACAGGCCGGCACCGAGATTGTCGATGGCATAAACCGTGGCGTGCGGCGCAAGAGCAGGCATGGTAAATCGCCACGAGAACGAATAGCCCAGCAGCCCGTGAACAAGAATGAGAGGCCGTCCCGAGCCGGCTTTGAGATACCGCATGCGTCCGCCAGCGATCGGAAGCCAATGCTCTTCGATGGAAGGATCAGGCACCCACACCTCGCCGAGCGCTCGTTGTGCGGCACGCGTCTGCTGGGTGACGCATTCATCGTCATCGGCGACGCAAGAAAAACTCCGCCCGGCTTTTTGTGAGTCGACTGACAACTTTTTTCTCAGACCTCGAGTCTCACCAAATGAGTGATATCGCCTCTGTCGCTTGAGTGGGAGCCGTGGTTTGGCTCCCACTTCTTTTTTGATGGCGCGATATATTTCTCAATCGAATTTCATCGACTCGTTCAAGATTCTTCCGAAGGCTTGGGTGGACTCGCTTTGGGATCATCTGGATCGAGGCCCGCGGCGGTCATGATGGCGCGGCCGAGCTCCTCGGGCGTGACCATGAAATCGGGAGACGCCGCTTGTGCCGATCTCTGCGCGCTTTGAGATTGAGCGCCCTGGGACGCGGCATCGTCTTCGACAATCGGCGCCACGAAGCGATAGCCGCGGCCGACTACCGTTTGCAGGTATAGCGGCTCACCAGCATCGTCGCCGAGAGCGCGGCGAATTTTGCGGATCGCCGTGTTAATGCCCTGGTCAACGTCGACGAATACATCCTTGCTCCAGAGCGCAGCCGAGATCTGTTCGCGGGTTACGAGCTGCCCTTTGTTTTCGACCAGAAACATGAGGAGTTGGAGGGGAAGACCTTCGAGGCGCAGCGGCTTGCCCTTGCGAAGGAGCTGAAAACGAGCGCAGTCGAGTTCGAAGTCGTCGAAACGAATTCTCTTTCCCTGCGAGTTCCCTTCTTGCGGCAGCACGGCTGATCCCTCGAAAGAGCGTAAGGAGAAATTCTGGATTGTGCGACGAGAGGTGTCAAGAGCGGTGGTTGTGGGATTCGTGGATGAAACGCGATTTGGCTCTTCAGATCAATTCAGATGGCTTCAGACTGGCTCCATGGACGTTTTCTGAGAGTGAAGGCATTATCAGTTCACTTGCACGGTTTCCTTACCGGCTCAAAGTAGAGTCTGGTGAGACCAGTAAGTGGGAGGTTCAGGAGACGGGGAAGGCTCCGGAACCTCCCAATACTAAAATCCAGGGTTTGGGCACGTCTAATATCCGCAGTTTCCGCCCTCCAAACATAACCGCTAGTATTCCTCAAATACTCCTCCAGCTCCCGAACCCGCTTCCCCCTTCTCAGCGGCGAGTTGCCAACCGCACGTAACGAATACCCCACACTGTACAGCCTAAACTGGCTCGTCGCCCATGACCCTGTAGCTCATATCTCGCCTCCCAAAATGCGTACACTGCATTCCAAATATCATAGCCAGATGACATGCAAAACCGTATAATTGGCCGAAGTTATTACAGTCTCGGCACTTGCCGGTGGTGCAAAAGATGGGACGGTGGCAGTGAAGTTGCTTTCTCAGGGACTGAGAAGACCGCACAGTGGTGCATCTAAGCTAACGCGTGCTAGTGCGTCTCCTCCATTGGTCCAGCCCATGAACCGCGAATTTCAGGCCCGCTTTACGGTGATTCTGCTTGGGCTCTTCACTATCGCGGCTATCGTTTTTGCAGGTTTCAACTACAAACTGGAACACCAGACGGCTATTCCCGATGATGGCGTCTGGTGGATGGAAAAGAGCGGTCAGGTGGTCGCTGACCGGCTCGAACCGAATGGCCCGGCGGCGCTGGCGGGCGTCCGCAACGGCGACGTCGTGGTCAGCATCAACAACCATCCGGTTGCGACTTCCGGCGCGATTGAACGCCAGCTTTACGACTCGGGCGTCTATTCGAAGGCGACTTACTCCCTGCTGCGCGGCGGCGTTCCTTTGGATGTGGAGGTCGTGCTGGTGCCGGCCGAGCGTTCGATGAACGACTGGCTGCGCTTGATTGCGCTGATCTATCTCGGCATTGGTCTTTATGTTTTGCTGCGGCGCTGGACGGCGGTCGGCTCGCTGCACTTTTATATTTTCTGCCTGGTCTCATTCATCTTCTATTCGTTGCACTACACCGGCAAGCTCAACACCTTCGACTGGATTGTTTTCTGGAGCAACGAAGTCGCATGGCTCTTGCAGCCGGCGCTGTTTTTGCATTTCGTACTGACCTTTCCGGAGCGTCGGCCGTTCGTCGGCAAACATCGCTGGTCGGTTCCAGGGCTGTATTTGCCGGGAGCGTTGCTCCTGGGCGTACAGATTTTTGCGCTGCAATTTTTCGCCGCCAGCGCACGGCTGCTTTGGAATTTGAACCGGGTGCACTGGACTTACCTGACGGTCTTCTTCGTTTCGGCCGCAGTCGTTTTGTGGCGCAACTATCGCCAGGCTGCGACTCCGATTCTGCGCCAGCAATTGAAGTGGATCATGCGCGGCACGGTGCTGGCGATTACTCCATTCACCGCTTTCTATGTGCTGCCGTATTTGTTCGGAGCGATGCCTTCTCCGGCCATGAAGGTCACGGTGCTGTCGCTGGGCTTGCTCCCCCTGACGTTCGGGTATGCGATCGTCCGCTATCGATTGATGGACGTTGATCTGATCTTCAAACGTGGCATGGCTTACACGCTGGCCGCGGCGGCGATTGCCGGCGGATATTTTGCGGTGGTGGGCGGAATCGCCGAACTGGTGCACACGCGCGTGCCGAGTGCCGGGCCACTTGGATTAATGGTGGCAATCGTCGTGACCGCGCTGCTCTTCGATCCGGTTCGCAAGTTTATTCAGGAAAAGCTGGATCAATTCTTTTATCGCACGCGCTATGACTACCGGCGCACGCTGGTTGAGTTTGGGCGCGAACTGAGTTCGGAGACCGATCTAGACAAGATGCTGTCGTCGCTGGTCGACCGGCTGGCCCACACGCTGATGGTCGATCGCATCGCGATTTTCCTCGGCAACGCCGATTCATCGCGCTTCGAGCTTTCGAAGGCCTTCGGCTTGGGCGCGGTGGGTGGCGTGGATTTGGCGTTTTTGTCGAAGCCTCGCGTCGAGGACGCGGCCGGACATATTTTCTTTGAGAACACACGTCAGTTGCCGCGTGAAACGTCGGCGGCGCAGGAAGCGATTTCCCGCCTCGATCTGAACTACTACATTCCTTGCCACGCCCGGCAAAAGACGATTGCTTTTCTCGGGCTCGGCAAAACGATGGAAGGCGACTTCCTGACCAGCGAAGACGTCGAACTGCTCGAAACCCTGGCGGGATACATCGGTATCGCGATCCAGAATGCGCGCTTGTATGCGTCGCTGGAACAGAAGGTCACTGAATACGAGCGGTTGAAAGACTTCAACGAGAATATTGTCGAATCGATCAACGTCGGCGTGCTGGCGGTCGATCTCCAGGATCGGATCGAGTCGTGGAATTCGCAGATGGAAGTGATGTACGCGAAGCCGCGCTGGCAGGTGGTGGGACGATCGCTCGGCGAGGTGCTGCCGGCAGCGTTTGTGGAAGAGTTCTATCGGGTGCGGCAGAATCCGGGAATTCACAACCTTTACAAGTTCCGGCTGGCGACGCCGACAGGTGAATCGCGGGTGGTAAACGTCGCCATCGCGCCGCTGGTGACGCGCAAGTTCAACGTGGTCGGACGTCTGGTCATCATGGACGACATCACTGAGCGCATCGAACTGGAAGTGCAGCTCACGCAGGCCGACAAGCTTTCGTCGATCGGACTCCTGGCCGCGGGAGTCGCGCATGAGGTGAACACGCCGCTGGCTGTGATTTCGTCGTACACGCAGATGCTCGCAAAGCAATTGCAGACCGATCCACAGAAAGCGGGCCTGCTCGACAAGATCACCAAGCAGACCTTCCGCGCGTCCGAGATCGTCAACAACCTGCTGAATTTTTCGCGGACCACCGGAACGGAATTTGCCGAGACCAGCCTGAACAAAGTGATTGCCGACACGCTGGCGCTTCTCGAGCATCAGTTCAAAGTGGCGCATGTGGAGGTCCGGACGGAACTGAATGAGCATCTGCCGCCGATTCAGGGGAGTGCGGGCCGATTACAGCAAGTCTTCCTGAATTTGTTTTTAAACGCCAAGGACGCGATGGCGGGCAGCGGCGGCGTGCTCAAGGTCGCGACTCACAACGGCGAATTCGTCAGCGTCAGCGTGAGCGACACCGGCTCCGGAATTGCCCAGGAAAACATTCATCGCATCTACGATCCATTTTTTACGACCAAAACCGCGCCAGCTGAGGGCCAGAATCGCGGCACTGGGCTTGGCCTTTCGGTTTCTTACGGCATCATTCAGGAGCACGCCGGCCACATTCGCGTGGAGAGCCGGCCCGGAGAAGGAACAACATTCACCCTTGATTTCCCAATGGTCAGAAAGGTAGCCCATGCCGTCTGAAGTAGCAGTAATGCCGCGCCGATACTCACCAGAAGGGTCTTCGCAGAATACCGGCCAAAACTCGGGCCAAGGCGCCGGGAAGATTTTAATCATCGACGACGAGCTCGCGATCCGCGAGTCGCTCGAAACCCTGCTGTCGCTCGAGGGTTATGACATTACCGTCGCGGGTACGGCGCGCGAAGGCATGGCGCAGATCGGCGAGCGCAGCTTTGACGTGGTGCTGCTTGATCTCGCTCTGCCCGATAAGAGCGGGATGGATCTGCTGGCCGAGATTCGCCTGGTGCATCCCGAGCAGGCGGTGATCATGATTACCGCGTACGGGACCGTGGAAAACGCGGTCTCCGCGATGCAGTCGGGGGCGACAAATTTTATTCAGAAGCCGTGGGACAACGAAAAACTGCTGGCCGACGTGCGCAGCGCGGTCGCGCGACAGAAGGCCGAGGAAGAGAACGTTCAGCTGAAGCGCGCGCTTAAGCAGCGCTATAATTTTGAAAACATCGTCGGCAAGAGTGAGCCGATGCTGAAGATTTTCGATCTGGTGGCGCAGGTCGCGCCCAGCCGCTCGACGGTGCTGTTGCAGGGCGAGAGCGGAACAGGAAAAGAGCTGATCGCGAAAGCGATTCACCTGCATTCCACACGGCGTGACCGGTCGTTCGTGCCGGTGAATTCCGGATCTACGCCGCCCGATCTCCTGGAATCCACGCTCTTCGGGCACGTGAAGGGAGCGTTCACAAGCGCGGTCGCGTCGAAGAAGGGTCTTTTTGAAGTCGCGGATCGCGGGACGCTCTTTCTCGATGAAATCGGCACCATGAGCATGGACACGCAGGCAAAGATTCTGCGCGTGCTTCAGGACCGCAAGTTCATGCACCTCGGCGGAGTGCAGGAGTTACAGGTCGATGTGCGCATCATTGCGGCGACCAATGTCGATTTGCGGCAGATGGTCCGGGAGGGAAAATTCCGTGAGGATCTGTTTTATCGCCTGAACGTGATCACACTTGACCTGCCGCCGCTACGCCAGCGCCGCGAGGATATTCCGCTGCTGGTGGAGCACTTCCTCAAGAAATATTCCGAAGAGAACGACCTGCCGCGTCGCCACATGAGCACCGAGGCGCTGCGTCCGCTGGTTAGCTACGCCTGGCCGGGCAACGTGCGCGAGCTCGAGAACACGGTCGAGCGCGCGGTCGTGCTGTCGTCGGAGGCGATGATCGGAATCGATCTGCTCCCCGATCACATCGTCGGCCGGGGCACCACCGTTCCGCGGCTGGAAGCGAGCGCCGGCGCGACACTCTTTAGCATCATGGAAGACTGCGAGCGCCGTATCATCGTCGACATGCTGGAAAAATGCGGCTGGAACCAGACGGAAGCCGCCGAGCGTTTCCACGTGCCGCTTTCCACGCTGAACCAGAAGATTAAACGGCTGGCGATCGAGATACGAAAGAAGAATAATCATCGGGACGAGAGGGCGATCTAGTGATCGGGCCATCGGCCTGATTGGGTCGTCGGGCGATCTGAAAAGCCCCAGCTTGCGGCGTTCACGCTGGCTCTGAGTTCTCTACCCGTCTTCAAGGATTCAGTCGGCTCGATTTTAGATGGCCCGATCAGCCGATGACCCGATTTCTCGCCTCTGCTATAGTTCCCTGAACGGTTTTCTCGCTCACACATGGCGCTCGAACTCGAACTGATCTCGCCGATTGATTTCGCCAAAGACTTCATCCTGTCGGTACAGGAGTACATCAAGCTCTCGGCGCAATCGGTTTTAAACTTCTTCCGGCCTCCGGTCTACATGGCCGACATGCTCCAGCAGGCTGACCTGATTGGCTTCGGCTCACTGCCCATCGTCATTCTGACGGGCCTCTCGGTGGGCGCACTGCTCGCCCTGAATTCGGCGAGCACTCTGCAACGCTTCGGCGGCGTGACGCTCATCGGCCAATTAGTCTCACTCGGCATGGTCACCGAACTCGGCCCGCTCATCACCGGGCTGATGGTCGCGGGGCGCAACGCCTCCGGCATGGCGAGCGAACTTGGCTCGATGATTGTGACCGAGCAGATCGACGCCATGCGCGCTCTGGGCACCGACCCGAGCAAAAAACTGGTTACGCCGCGCGTGGGCGCCACTGCGTTCATGCTCTTCTTTCTGACCATCATTGCCGACCTGCTGGGGCTGATAGGCGGCTGGGCGGTCGCGCATTTTCTGTTCGGCCTCGACTCGAATCAATACTGGACGACGGCATGGCAGATCCTGGTGTTCCGCGACGTCTTCAGCGGTCTGCTCAAACCGGTGCTTTTCGGATTCATCATCTCGACCGTCGGCTGCTATTACGGAATGTCGACGAAGGGTGGCACGCAAGGCGTGGGCCGCTCGACGACACAGGCCGTGGTGGCCTCGTCGGTCATGATCCTGGTCGTCGATTTCTTCGTGACGAAACTGATTTTCGCCCTTTTTGGGGTGCGATAGCGGATGAGTACCCGGTAAGCCATGAGTCCTGTTCTCCCAATTGAACAGCCCGTCGCCGCAACCGGCGACAAGTCGGGCTATGCCATCGAGTTCGAGAATGTCTGCATAGCCTTCGATGAGAAAGTCGTGCTCAACGGAATCTCCTTCCACCTGAATCATGGCGAAACCAAGGCGCTGTTTGGCGTGGCAGGCTCGGGCAAGAGCGTGCTGCTCAAGCTGGCGATCGGCCTCATGCGGCCGGACAGCGGGCACATTCGAGTGCTCGGCGAAGAAATCACCACCATGACCGAGGAGGAGTTGTTCAAACTGCGAAGCCGCGTGGGTATCGTGTTTCAGGAGAGCGCGCTCTTCGATTCGCTGAAAGTGTGGGAGAACGTTGCGTTCCGGCTGATGGAAGAAAAACTTCCCTTCGACGAGATCGAACGGAGGGTGCGCGAGTCGCTACGGTTCGTGGAATTGGAACGGACCTATGACATGTTTCCATCGGAATTGTCGGGCGGCATGCGGCGCCGGGTGGCGATTGCGCGCGCGATTATTTCGCATCCGGAGGTGATTCTCTATGATTCGCCGACGGGCGGTCTCGATCCGGTCACGTCAAACACGATCGTCGAACTCATTATGAAGCAGCGCGACGTTTATAAAACGAGCGCGCTGCTGGTGACGCACCGCTTGCAGGATGCCTTCACGATGGCGAGCAACGAATTCGACCAGAAAACGAACAAGATGGTGCCAATCCCCAAGGGCAAGCGCGGCGAGGTGCCGATGAGCTTTCTGATTCTGCGCGACGGAAAAATAATTTTCGACGGCGACGCACATGAACTGGCGGCCTCGCGCGACGAGTACATCCGGGAATACATCTCGTAATAATCTGCGAACGGCCGGGGAGCCGTTTCACTACAGAATCATAGGATCTCTGAGCGACAGCCAAGACCTTTCATTCGCCTTTCTCCGTGTCTCCGTGACTCTGCGGTGAAATGGAATTCTTGCGATGATCTTTTTCCGGCGCTTTCCCCGGCAGGCCCACCGGATTTTCGTGTGTGCGTTCGCGGAACCCGCCTCTCATGCCTGTGGCGAGGCCGATGGTTGATTCGCCGAATTTGTCGCGAAGATGATCGGCAGCGGCCAGCACCTTTTGCCAGCGGTCATTCGTGCGAAGGCCATCACGCGCGGGCTCGAGCAGGTCGAGTTGGCTGGGGCCGGCCTCGGATTCACCCTCGAAGTTCGAGGTTTGCACTCCCAGCAGCCTGACGGCTGCGCCTTTTTTCCAGTTGTCTAGAAACAGCCGCCGAGCCTGCTCAAAAAGCTCGTGATCCATCTGCGTCGGCTGCTCGAGCGACTGCGCGCGCGTAATCGTCGTGAAGTCTTTATAGCGCAGCTTGAGCTGGATGGTGCGCGCAAAGTATCCGCCTTCGCGCAAGCGGCGGCCAACCATTTCGCTTAAGCGCATGAGCGTCGACTGAAGGCGCTCCAGATCACCGGTATCTTCGTCGAAGGTGTGTTCGTGGCTGATCGACTTCGGATCCGTGCGTTCGCCGACGGCAGTGTCAAACCAGCCACCGGCATCTTCTCCACGCGACTTACCTGCCAGTGCCAGTCCCCATTTTCCGAAGCGCTGTTCGAGATCGACTTCTTCGAGCGCGGCCAGGTCGCCGATCCGGCGAATGCCGATGTCGTGAAGATTTTTCTCCATCACCTTGCCGACGCCGGGAATGTCACCGACATCGAGCGGCGCGAGAAATTTTGCCTCCCGCCCGGGCAGGACCCAGAGCACGCCATTCGGCTTCGCCTTGGCCGAAGAAACCTTGGCAATCAGCCGCGACGTGCCGATGCCGATCGAACAGTTGAGCTGGGTCTTGGACTTCATCTCAGTGTGCAGGCGATGGGCACAGCGCAACGGAGGCCCGTGCAGGCGCTCGGTTCCCGTCATCTCGAGGTAAGCTTCGTCGACCGAGGCCATTTCGACGAGCGGAGAAAAATGACCGAGAACTTCATGCACGCGTCCGGAGTATTCGCGATACCGCTCGGGATGCCCGTTCACGAAGATGGCTTGCGGGCAGAGCTTGGCGGCCGTGCGTAGCGGCATGGCGGAATGCACTCCAAATTTGCGCGCTGCGTACGAGGCCGCGGAAACCACGCCGCGCTCATCGCGCTGCCCGCCGACGACCACCGGTCTGCCCTTAAGCGACGGATCGTAGAGCTCTTCGACGGAGACGAAGAAGGCATCCATGTCGACGTGGAAGATGGTGCGAGTCATCGGGCCATCGGGTGGTCGGGTCATCGCATCATCTATCCCGGGGCGAAGGCGCCCGGAGCGAAGATGAAATCTTCGCTGAACTTTCGCCTCCCGATTCTAAACGAACGGTGCCGGCACCCGCCCACAAATCCGCCGCGCCCGGATCACTTTGCCTATACCACTACTTTGTCCGGCCTCTCGGTAGCCGGCGTTGCTCTCAGATGTCGCACCTTTTCGTAGATTTTGCCATATTCGCGGGCGGAGGCTCCCCAGGAAAAATCGCGAGTCATGCCATTGCGCATCAGCGTCTGCCAGGAAGTTTGATCGCGATAAGCTTCGAGCGCGTGTTTGACGGTGGAAAGCAGCGCCTCTCCCGTGTATTCGGAGAACTTGAAGCCCGTTCCCTTCCCGCTGCGGGCATCCCACGGCTCGATCGTGTCGTCGAGGCCGCCGGTCGCGCGCACGATCGGAACCGTGCCGTACTTCAGACTGTAAATCTGGTTCAAGCCGCATGGCTCATAGCGCGACGGCATCAGGAACATGTCAGCTCCCGCCTCAATCTTGTGTGCGGTCGCATTGTCATAGGCGACCTTGACGGCAACCTTGTTGGGAAATTGCTTGTTCATGCGCTGGAACATCTCTTCGTAGAGTTTGTCGCCCGTGCCGAGCACTACCAGGATCATCTCTTCGCGGGCGAGACGATCCATCACCTGTGCGATCAGGTCAAAGCCCTTTTGCGCGGCGAAGCGCGAGACAATGCCGATGATGGGAATTTTCGCGTCCGTGTTGACCACGCCAAAAGCGTTGAGCAAATCTTTTTTGCACTTCTGCTTGCCGCTCAGATCCAGTGGTGAATATTTGGCCGCAATGAACTTGTCGGTCTGCGGGCTCCATTCGTCGTAATCGACGCCATTCAGAATTCCGCTGACCGTCGAGGCGCGATTGCGGAGCACGCCCTCGAGGCCAAATCCGTACTCGGTTGTCTGAATTTCCTGGCTGTACTTGCGGCTGACAGTGGTGATGAAATCGGAAAACACGAGTGCGCCCTTCAGAAAATTGACCTGGCCGAAAAATTCCATCTTCGAAATCGCGAACAGATCCCACGGCAGCATGAGGAGCGGCAGAGTGTCCGGCGGAAACATGCCCTGGTAGCCCATGTTGTGGATGGTGAAGACGGTGCCCACGTCGCGAAAAGCTGGATCTTCCGCGTAGAAAGTGCGTAGCATCACCGGTACAAGTGCCGACTGCCAATCATGACAATGAAAAACTTGCGGCACGCCGAGAATCTTCGAGGCTTCGAGTACGGCGCGCGAAAAGAGCGCAAAGCGCTCGGCATTGTCTGGGTAGTCGGCGGCCGACGTTCCATAGAGCGCCTCGCGGTCGAAGTACGGAGGATAGTCGACAAAATAAAACTTGACGTCCGCCGAGGAGCCGGCGGTCACGACTGAAGCGAAGCGGTACTTGTCGTCAAACGGGACGGT
Source organism: uncultured Acidobacteriaceae bacterium (assembly GCA_963803645.1). GTDB lineage: Bacteria > Acidobacteriota > Terriglobia > Terriglobales > Acidobacteriaceae > Acidiflorens. The sequence continues at coordinate 180,164 of CAWDNK010000001.1, forward strand.
GATGCTGGCGACCACAGTTTCGGGATCGGAGAGTTTGGTCTGGCGATAACGCGGGAGGTAGACACTGACCTCGTGCCCCAGGTTCGCGAGCGCCCGCGGAAGCGCGCCTACCACGTCGGCGAGTCCGCCGGTTTTCGAATACGGAACGCACTCGGATGCTACGAAGGCGATATGCATGGAGCCTCCCAAGCCATAACCCGAAAAGGCTGGCTCAAGTTATGATGGCTGCTGTAGATGCGCGGCTGGCCATTGATGATTGGCAATTTGTAATTGGCGATGGAAAATCGGTCGATCATCTTTAATGAATTGCCAATCGCAAATCGGTTTCAGTCTAAAGCCGGGGAGAGAGAGGGTCAAACGTGTCGAAAGGCGTTGCCGAAAAGAAAACGCGCAAGCCCAAGCTGGGCCAGCATTTTCTGGCGAGCGATGAGGCGGCCGACCGCATTGTTGACGCCCTGGGCGACGTGAGCGGCGCGACCGTGCTCGAAATCGGCCCGGGCCGCGGCGCCATCACCGAAATCCTGGCACGCCGCGCGCAGCGCTTAATTGCGGTCGAAGTCGATCGCGTGCTCTCCGCGCAACTGCGTATGCAATTCGCGCTCCAGCCGAATGTGGAGATCATCGAAGGCGACATCCTGACCATCGAACTCGATACCGTCTTCGGTCCGAAGCCGGGCGTGTTGCGGCCGGGCATGGCGTTTACACCTGCCCCAGCGCGCGTCGTCGGCAATCTGCCTTACTACATCACTTCGGATATTCTGCTGTGTCTCTTTGAGTATCACCGCTATTTTTCGACGATTGTCATCATGGTGCAAAAAGAAGTTGCCGACCGGCTGGCTGCATCGCCGGGAAGCCGCGACTATGGCTTGCTTTCAGCCACGGCGCAGCTCTACGGACGAGTCGATAAACTTTTTACGCTGCCGCCGGACGCGTTTGCGCCTCCCCCGAAAGTGCATTCCAGCGTGGTGCGGATTACCATCAAGCCGAAGATCGAATCGCTGCGGATCGACGAAAAGGGGTTCATTGCATTTCTGAAACTCAGCTTCGGGCAGAAGCGCAAAACGCTCTGGAACAATCTCAAGACGGGCTACGACGAAGCGGTACTGCGCGCGGCGCTCGCGAAAAGCGGCGTTAAGCCATCTGTCCGGGCCGAGGCTCTGCCGCTGGAAAAGAGTGCGGCGCTGTTTCGGGCACTGCGGGACGGAAAGAATTGACCGCCTGAAATGCGCTCTGCGCAGAACGCGGCGAGGGCCCTTCAGCCAGCGCTCAGGGCAGGCGCGGCACACGATCTTACGTCTCCGTGAGGAGGCTGCTTATGACTTCCGTGGTGCGAGCACCCGTTGTTGCGGGTAGATTCTATCCGAGCGACTCCGATCGATTATTCCGCGACATTCGCGACTACACTTCCCCGCCCCAATCCCGCATCTCGGCGATCGGGTGCGTTGTGCCGCACGCCGGCTATATTTACTCGGGCCACGTTGCCGGAGCTGTCTATGCCCGCGTCGACATTCCCGAGCACTGCATCGTTCTTTGCCCCAACCATACCGGCCGCGGAGTGCCGCTGTCCATTATGAGCGCTACGGCTTGGCGGACTCCGCTCGGCGAGGTCGCGCCCAGCACTGAACTCGCCTCGCGATTGCTGCGTCGGTTCCCGGCTCTCGAAGAAGACAGCGCTGCGCATGGGGGAGAGCATGGCATCGAAGTGCAGTTGCCGTTTCTGCAAGCGCAGCAGAAGAATCTGCACATCGTTCCAATCGCCGTCGGGACGAGCGACTACCGCGTGCTGCGCGAACTTGGAGAAGCGATGGCCGAGGTTATTGGGGATGTTGGTGGAGATGTTGGTGGAGATGTTGTTGGCGCCGCCGGCGGCGAAAGCGACCGGGCCGCGCGCAAAATTTTCATGATCGCCTCCAGCGACATGAACCACTACGAACCTGACTCGATCACCCACGTCAAAGATCGCCTGGCCATTGAACGCGTGCTCGCGCTCGACGCACGCGGCTTGTGGGAGGTCGTGATGCGCGAAGACATCAGCATGTGCGGCTTCGGACCGACGGTCGCCATGCTGACTGCCGCAAAAATTCTGGGCGCAACTCAGGCGACTTTGGTGCGGTATGCCACCTCAGGCGATGTTTCTGGCGATCGCGAGTCGGTGGTCGGATATGCGGGGATAACGGTGGAGTGACGCTTGGTTCACTGCTTCGGAATCGGGCGTCTGAAACTTAGCGTCGAGCCGATGGCCCAAGCAAATGCTGCGCGCGGGCGCGCGCCACATTCATGACTGAGCGGTCGGCTACGATCTGCTCGAGGATCGGCTGAATCGCGGCCACTTCAACCAACTCTTTGTCCTGCGCCATCTCCTGCATGCGCTTGAGTTCGTCGTCGAGCGCCAGCTTCTGGTAGCGACGATCCCAGTCCAGGCGATGTCCGAATTCGAGCGTGGCAGAGAGGTTTTGAAAAAGGTCGGCTAGTTGGTGGGCGGCGGGATTGGCCGAGTAAATGAAGGTTGCCTCAGCGGCGTGTTGCGCGTCGGCGTAACTCAAAGTCTTTCTGCCGGTGAAGGCCAGGTTTTTCTGGTGCGAGTCGAGGTCGTTCTGGAAGTGCCCCGCGCCCGCCGCCAGGCGGAACATTTTCCCGCGCATCTCGGGAGACAACGCGAAATCAAAATCAAAGCTGTCGTTGTCATCGGAGTCGCCGGGGATGCGCCCGGTCGATTGGTAATGCGCCGGACCCTCCGAGGGAATGCGAATCGTGTAATGCTCAGGCTGCGATTGGGGAAAATCGAGGGTGAAGGTAATGACCGGGGCGACTTCGGCCGGGACGGCGATCCCAGGCTTGGTGGAGCCGTCGGAGTTTGCGCCATCCGGAGCAGGCGGCTGCGCGTAAATCAGCGACGAAACCAGTAGCAGGAAGAAAACGCGGACTGAAAACGTCATAGGCCGCTGTAATGATTAAGGATGGCGGGAGAGGTGTCAAGGCGGAGTTTGTGCCGCAACTGAGTCCTTCGCAGCGTGAAGCGCTGGCATAATAAAGGCCGCCCCTCGAGAGGCGGCCCTTTCCTACTGACCAGAGTTGCACAATCTCTTAATTGCAGGTGGCGGTGAAGCCCATGCTCTTCGTCCCCGTCAGATAAATCTGCCCGGAGATGACGCCGTTATTGTTGATCCCGCCGGCAAGCTCGAAGTCCGCGCCACTATAAACGATGCTCTTGAAGGTGTTGTTCTCATATACAAATGCGAAAGCTCTATCGGCGGAGAGGCGATTGCCGACGATCACTCCCGCATTGTTGATGCCGGTCAACTGGGTTCCGTATTTTGACTTTGGGTAGTTGATGGCCGTGAACGTGCCATTCTGCCAAAGGAATCCCGAACTCACCGTGCCCGACATGGACCCTCCGACGATTGCGTTGTTGTCGTTAACGGCCATGGGATAGGTAACCGCTCCCTTCGGATACACGATGCTCGTGTATTCCCCATTGACGAAGAGAAATCCCTTGACGGCACCGCCTCCGCCGTACGCGCCCGTGAGCGAGCCTACATGGTTCACACCGAACGTCCAGGTATTGGACGCGCCGGGATAATTGACGGCGGTGAAATCACCGTTGACCAGCGTGAACCCGTGCACACTGGAATCCAGGTAGGAACCGGCACTCGTGCCAGTCGCGTTCTGCTGGTAGAGCCACGTCATGGTGGATTTCGGCGCGGCGTAGATCGTGAACTCGCCACTGGACGAGCGCATAAAACCAACCAGAGCCTGCGTCTTGTTGTCGAGCAGTTGCCCAACAACGGTGCCGTCATCGGCAATGCCTTCCACCGTATTCAGCGTGTAGCCCGAGGGCGCTTCAAAAGTGTCGAACGTGCAGGAAGCCTTGGTCGCATGAAGCGCAGGCGAGAACGAAAGCAGCAGCGCGAGCGCTGCCAGCATGGATGGGCGGAGGGCCATGAAAACTCCTAAGTATAGGGGATTGCCAAAGAACCCTGCTCTCGCAGGTGCATTCAGCATAATGAAAGTGTAGGAGAAAAAAAATGAACGATGTACTAACGAGTGTCCCGTGAGAAATCTGGCGTTCGGCCAACAGTCACTGTGCTTTGGGACAAGAGATACCGGCCGGTTCGGACAGGGACGGAGGTAATGCGATGATGCCGCCCTGGCCAAGCCCGCGTAGTCTGCGGGTTTCGGCGAGGGGCCGACGCCGCGCCTTCATCGCTTGCTTGCGGCTCGCGGCTCCAGACTCGCAGACTGTAGTTTGAGGGTCGCCGCCGTGTGCAGATGGCAGATGGCGATGGCCAGCGCGTCCGCCGCATCGGGCGGCTCCGGAATCTGCTCGAGCCGAAGGAGGCTCGCGACCATTTGCTGGACCTGGTGTTTCTCTGCCTTGCCGTAGCCGACCACCGCTGACTTGATCGACAACGGGGAGTATTCGGCAACGTCCAGGCCAGCCGAAGCCGCGATGAGCATGGCCACGCCGCGCACTTGTCCGAGCTTGAGCGCGGACTTGACGTTCACGGCGTAGAAGACGTCTTCAATGGCAACGCGGTTTGGCTGATGAAGGGCGATCAATTCCTCAAGCCCGCGCGCAATGCGCGACAGGCGCACCGGCATGGGATCGCGAGGCGAAACTTTGATGGCACCGCAAGTGACGCAGACGAGGCGATCGTTCTCAGGCCGGGCGGCAAAGCGGAGGTCGCTGCACCGGCCGTCGCGGGCTTCCTCGAAAAGCAGATCGACGATGCCATAGCCGGTATATTCCGTGCCGCAATCGATTCCGAGAACGCGCATGTTGGCTTGAGTGTAACCGCAGAGGGCGATCTCAGGAATTGTATTTTGGGTGGCGTGTGTTGGGTGTCGTATTTGGGTGGCGCAACGCTTCAGCACTGCGATCAGCAGCTTTCCTTTCACGGCTTCAGCCGCAGAGGCGCGCCCAGTTTCTCCCGCGCCGTCATTCCCGCTCGCGACTTGCGAGCGCCTGAACCCTCACGAGTGTCGTCGCCCGCATCCGTCTGCGTCTGGACCGCGCTCTTCATCTCAAAATGCCGCGTCGGGACACACGTCGTGTAGCCTGCGGGAGCCACGGCATCAGAGCCGCGCTGCTGCCTCTTCACTCGATAGGTCCGCATGTACGCGCAAGAACTCCCCGAAGAATCGGGAAGAAACAGATCGGAATTCATGTTGAAGATCAGACGATCGGCAGCGCCGTGCGCCACCGGGGCCGCGAGAAAATCGGAATCCGACGCGGACGGTTTGGGTTTGGGCGAGTCTTGCTTCGACGAGTCTTGGCTGGACGATGCTTGATTGGGCGAATCCTTACCCGCGGCATTCTGCGCGTAACAAAAATCCGCGAGGCAAACGAGAAGACACAAGAGGCCAAGCTTCATATCCGATTCTCCGTAACTCAATTGTTTACGCCGCGGAGTTTGCGAAGTCAACAGATTCAGGCCTACGCAAGTTACTAGACAGCCGTTGACTGTAAGTCCGGAATCACACCTCGAACGCGAGTGCAGACGCGGACTGTCGACCGCTCCCAATCACGCCGCAGAAAGACTAGACCATCATGACTGTCTGCGCCGTTGGCGGCGTCGCATCCGCAAAACCAGCGTGATAACCTTGAATGTCAATTCATAATCAGGAGCAGGCGATGAAGATCGGCGTGCTAACCGGCGGAGGCGATTGCCCCGGCTTGAATGCGGTCATACGGGCAATCGTGCGCAAGGGCACTTTTCATTATGGCGATAAGTTTCTGGGATTCATGGAGGGCTGGCGCGGACTGATCGAAAACAAGACGATGGCGCTCGACCTGGAAACCGTGGGCGGCATTCTGCCGCGCGGCGGCACTATTCTGCGGACCTCGCGCACCAATCCCGCCAAGCACGCCGACGGCCTCGAGCGCTGCGAGCAGAACCTCAAGGAGAATGGCTGTGAGGCGCTCATCGCCATCGGCGGCGATGATACGCTCTCGGTCGCGCAAAAGCTCTTCGCCAACGGCATGAAGGTTGTGGGCGTGCCCAAGACCATCGACAACGATCTGGCCGGCACCGACTTCACGTTCGGCTTCGATACCGCCGTCAATGTCGCGACTAACGCCATCGACCGCGTGCACACCACCGCCGAGGCGCACAACCGCGTCATCGTCGTGGAAGTCATGGGGCGCGACTCCGGCTGGATTGCCGCCTACAGCGGCATCGGCGGCGGGGCCGACGTGATCCTCGTGCCCGAGGTGCCTTTCGATATCGAGCAGGTCGCCGAAACGATCCGGCAGCGCCACGAGCGCGGGCGTTATTTCAGCATCGTGGTGGCCGCTGAAGGAGCCAAGTTCGCTGGGGATGCCGAAAAAGGTGGCACGCCCGGTCTGCATGATGTTGGCCGCGACGAGTTCGGCCATCTCCGCCTCGGTGGAATCGGGGAGGCGCTGGCGCGCGAAATCGAAAAGCGAACCAGCTTTGAGACGCGCTCGGTCGTGCTCGGCCACATTCAACGCGGAGGCTCGCCCAGCGCCTTCGATCGCGTGCTGGCCACGCGTTACGGCCTCGGCGCCATTGACATGGTGCATCGCGGCGAATTCGGACAGATGGCCGCTCTGCGCGGCAACAAGATTATTTCTATTCCACTCGCCGAAGCCATTGCCTCCAATCGCAAGCTCGACCCGGAGATTCTTGCCGCGGCCGTCGGCATTCTCGACAAGCTGGAGGAAAACGTCGAGAAGGCTTGATTGGATTTCTCAGTCCTTCGCCAGGTAGTCCAAAGCTCCCTTGCGATCCGCGAACACGGGAAACTCGCGCCGCGAATAGTTGCTTACCTCCTGCCGATGCATCTCGGGCAAACTTTCCGCGCCGATCCATGCCGTCTTCTTGATATATGGCTTATTGAAAATAGCAGTCTCCCTCATGGTCCGAAACGCTTCGGGGTCAAACGACGCGCCCGAAAAGTCGACCAGCATGCGCACCGATGCGAGCGGCTCCACGGTCACATGATCGGGCAATGTGCGCACAATTTTTTCCACTTCAGCGGCTGAGCACCGCGCCAAATCGACCTCTAAAACCTTCTTGCCGCCATGAATAATGAACCGGATACGTTCCATGTCCGAGAACTCCTCCTCTCCAGAAACTTTTTGCGGAATTCTTGGTCGGCCACTTTTTTCTAACTCTCACAGAATAAGCCCAACGCGCAATCCGCAGCTTTCCGGATGCCTTGGGAGTTACTGATTCCGGAAAAGGCTCTATCCGGCCTCCCGCTTGCCATATTCGGTATACTAATAGAATTATCCGACGGTGCTTTCCCCCGCCGGGCGGCCCCTAATCAGCGATGAAACCGACTTTCACGCTTGGTATTGAAGAGGAATATCAGACCGTCGATCCGGATACCCGGGATCTGCGCTCGCATATCCACGCCGAGATCATCGAAAAGGGCCGGCTCGTGCTGCAAGAGCGGGTCAAAGCCGAGATGCATCAGTCGGTGGTCGAAGTCGGCACCTCGGTTTGCGCCAACATCAAAGACGCCAAGGAAGAGCTGAAAAAACTGCGCCGCAACATGATCCGGCTGTCGCGCGAGAACGGCCTGCGCCTGGCCGCGGCCGCGACGCATCCTTTTGCCGACTGGCGCGTGCAGGAAGTTTATCCCGACGACCGTTATAAAAATATTGTCGAAGACATGCAACTGGTGGCACGCGCGAATCTGATCTTCGGCTTGCACGTGCACGTCGGCATCGAAGACCGCGAGACTGCGATTCACATGATGAATCACGCTCGCTATTTCGTGCCGCACCTGCTTGCGCTTTCCACCAACTCGCCTTTCTGGCTGGGAATGAACACGGGGCTGAAGTCGTATCGCTGCAAGGTGTTCGATAAATTTCCGCGTACCAACATGCCCGACTTTTTCCCAAGCTGGGGCGAATACGAAAATTACGTCAAGCTGCTCATCAAGACCAACTCGATCGACAACGCCAAGAAAATCTGGTGGGACATTCGCCCGCATCCATTTTTCAACACCATCGAATTCCGCGTGTGCGATATTCCTATGCGCGTCGATGAAACCATTGCACTCGCCGCGCTCATCCAGGCGACGGTGGTCAAGCTCTATAAGCTGCATGAGTCGAACCAGGGCTTCCGGCTCTACCGTCGCTCGCTGCTCATGGAAAACAAGTGGCGCGCGGCGCGCTACGGCATCAACGGCAAGCTCATTGATTTCGGGAAGCAGACGGAGGTTCCGGAGCGAGAACTAATCGAGGAATATCTCGCGTTTGTTGACGACGTGGTTGACGAACTGGGATCACGGGAAGAGGTCGAGTACATCCGAACGATCATGAAGATGGGCACGGGCGCCGATCGGCAGCTGAAGGTTTTTGATGAAACCGGCGATATGAAGGCTGTAATGGACTACATCATAGAAGAAACCGAAGTCGCCGTTGGCACGGACGAGGACGAAGGTGAAGAGAATTTGCCGGCCGCCAAAGCGGTTTAGTACGGCATGACCGGTTGCTGACATGGTGGTTGCCGAGAAGTGCTTCTGGGTGGCGCAGCGTTTCAACGCTGCGGAAAAGCTGGCGTCGAACGGGCGGCTTTAGCCGCTGAAGTCGCGCACTCATAACATTTAATCTACGGGACGAACGCATTGCCAAACATAAACGGAAAATCAAACGATCATTCCCCCCGACAACTGAATCAAGTTTCCTTTGATCCGCAGCTCACGCCCGGCGCGCGCAATGCCATCCGCGTGTGCCTGCGCGTGCTGCCTACGGAACGGGTCACCCTTATAACCGACGAGGCCAGCATTGAAATCGCCGCCGCGCTTGCGAGCGAACTCGATGCAGTCGGCGCCGCCTACCAGCCATGGGTGCTCGAAGAAATCGCCACCCGGCCGCTGAAAGAGATTCCGCAGGTCATCGCCGACGATCTCGAAAAGAGCCAGGTCAGCATCTTCGCCGTGCAGGCGCAGACCAATGAGCTCAAGTCGCGCATCCAGATGACGGACATCGTCAACCGTCGCAAGATCCGCCACGCGCACATGGTGAACATCAATCGCCAGATCATGCTCGAAGGCATGCGCGCGGATTTCATGAAGGTCGACCGGCTGAGCGCGAAGGTGGTTGAGCGCGTGCGCACTGCGCGCCAGATTCGCGCAACGACGCCGTCCGGGACCGATCTTACGGCTGACATGAATCCCAACTACAAATGGGTGAAGACCAGCGGCATCATCAGCACCGAAAAATGGGGCAACCTTCCGGGAGGCGAAATCTTTACCACGCCGGGCGAGGTGAACGGCACGTTCGTGATCGATGGGGTGGTCGGCGATTATCTGTGCACGAAATTCGGCGACCTGAAATCGACACCGCTGACTGTCCAGATGAAGAAGAATCGCCTGATCGAAGCGCACTCGTCCAACAAAGAGCTGAAAGACGACTTCTGGGCCTACACTCACACCGACGAAAACAGCAACCGCGTAGGCGAATTTGCGATCGGCACCAACATCGAACTGAAAGACGTGATCGGCCAGATTCTACAGGATGAAAAATTTCCCGGTGTGCACATCGCGTTTGGCAATCCCTACGGAGCTCACACGGGCGCGGATTGGTTTTCGTCCACGCACATTGACGTGGTAGGCCGGAAGTTCGACATCTGGGCCGACGATGAACAGATCATGTCCAATGGCAAGTTTTTGATTGAGGCGTGAGTGAGCCCACCTCACCGCCAGCCGTGAACGCCGCGGGGGATACGGAAATAGCTGCGTGTGTCCTCACTGCGCCGTCCCCGTCAGCGCCACGGTTTGCGATCCGGCGAGTGCATCGTCGGTGAACATCAGCAGCGCCGACCGGCCTCCTTTTTGCGTGGGCTGGAACTCGATGTCGACAGCGCAAGATTTGCCGGCTGCCAAGCTTGCTGGGCAATTGTTGGTTTCCGAGAAATCGCCGGCGTTCGCACCCGAGATCAAAACGGATGAAATCGAGGCCAGTGCAGTGCCCGGGTTACTGAAGTTCACCTTCTTGGCTTTGCTTTTGCTGCCGACGCTGGTTTTTGGAAAGCTAACCGCGCTCGACGAGAGTGACATCACTGCTCCGTTGAGCAACACTGTAACTGTGCCGTAGGGACTGTTGGTCAGCGCCACGTCAGTGCTGCCGTTCTTGTCAAAATCAGCCGCCACGAGGTTCACTGGCTCGACTCCACCAAAATAACTATTGGGCGATCCGAAATGCCCCTTTCCATCGCCGGCCAGGAAATAGACGTAGCTGTCGCCAGCTCCCACTACCGCTAGGTCCAACGTTTTCGGGCCGTAGAAATTTGCAGCAACGAATGCCGAGGCCAGTTGCGGGGCGAAGTACTCCGTGTAGCTTCCAAATGTTCCGTCGCCATTTCCAAGCAAGACGGAAATCCCCGAAACCAAATATGTCAGGACGGCGAGATCCACTTTCCCATCGTGGTTGAAGTCCTCTGCCATGACGGCCACCGGTTCGTAGCCGCCCGCGCTGTAATTCACAGCGGGGCCGAAGGTGCCATCGCCGTTGCCCAACAAAACCGAGACGTAGCTGGAGGAAGCCGAGAAGGAAACCGTGGCAAGATCCAATTTGCCATCGTGATTGAAGTCGCCAACAGCGATGCCAGTCGGACTTAAACCGGTGCCAATGACCACCGGTGCGGCAAAACCGCCCTTGCCGTTGCCGAGAAGGAGAGCAAGCCCGGCAGAATTGCCGACGATGAGGTCGATGTTGCCGTCCCTATTGAAGTCGCCCGCCACCAGCGCTTCGGGATTCTTGCCGGCAGAATAGTCTTTGTAAGCACCAAACGTTCCGTCGCCCTGATTGAGAATTACGGAGACGGTGCCGCCACTGTAATTCAAGGTTGCGATGTCGGGGCGGCCGTCACCGTTGAAATCCGCACTCACGGTTGCGCCAGCGGCACTCACGGAGTAGTTGACCGCACTGGCGAACTTCCCACCGCCCTTTCCGAGAAAAACTGACACGTTGTTGCCGAGCACGTTCGCTACCGCGAGGTCAGGAATTCCATCCCCATCGAAGTCGGTGCTTACAATTGGGCCGGGTGAAGTCCCGGTTGCGTAGGCCGCGACGCGTCCAAACGTTCCATCTCCGTTGCCTAGCAATGTCGATATATTGGTCGCGTTGTTCCCATTGAAATTTGTGATGACGAGATCGATCGCCCCGTCGCGGTTAAAATCTCCCGTGGCAAATGCTTCCGCTCCGCCCGCTGTTCCGTACTGAACAACCGGTTGGAAGGTTCCATTGCCGTTGCCGAGGAAAATCATCGTCAGGCCGTCATCGATCGCGACGTCAAGTTTGCCATCCTGATTAAAGTCTCCGGCTACGATAGAGCCCGCTCCCGGTATCGACGTCGTCAGGGGCCCCTGAAAGGTGCCGTCGCCATTGCCGAGCAGAACGGACATATAGGCGCACCCGCAATCGGGTCCGTCGGTCACGGCCAAGTCAAGAATGCCATCTCCGTTGAAGTCGCCGGCAACCAGTTCGACAGGAACCTCGCCCGCGGCGAAACTCATTCCGGCTTTGAAGGCGCCGTCTCCTTGGCCCAGCATCACGTACACGTCGTTACCATAGGTATCAGCTATCGCCAAATCGATATGTCCATCCCGATTGAAATCAGCAGCGACGATGCCAATGGTATCGTTCGGGGTGCTGTAGGTGACTGGCGACTCAAACGATCCATCTCCGCGACCGAGCAGAATATATACAGCATTCGTCGAGTTACTCGTAACTGCCAGGTCAAGTTTGTGGTCGCCGTTGAAGTCCGCGGCCACTATGACACTCGCATAATTGGGAACACTGGTCGTAATAGGAGCTTCGAAGGTTCCGTTGCCTTTGCCGAGATAGACCGAAACACTGCTGCCGATCCAATTCGCTACAGCGAGATCCTGTTTCCCGTCGCCGTTGAAATCTCCGGTTATCACGGCGCCTGGTTCATAACCGGTTGCATAGGATGCGTGCTCTTTGAAAGTTCCGTTTTTTTGTCCGAGTAAGACCGTCACTGTTTGAGCGAACGAGTCCGTAACTGCCACATCAAGCCTTCCATCTCGATTGAAATCCGAAACGGCGATGCCACCGGGCTCCGTACCGAGCGCAAAGTCCGATCGGTTGAACAAAAATGCCTGACCCGCCGAGGGCGAAGTAATCGCCAGCAAGAATGCGAGGCATGGGAGAGTACGCTGCAAAGGTAGCCACATAGAACACTCCTTATTGTCTTGTGCTACGTCGTGAGAGACGGCAGTATACACCGGACCGACACTCGGTTCTGCGTGAAAAAACTTGCATAACTACGACTTCGGAGATGCAGCGTGGAACTTACTTCGCGGTCAAAACATTTTCTGGACCGAGAACCGTTTTCTTGGCAGACTTGGCCAAGCAGGAAGGTTGCTCCGTGTAACATGCGGTGAAAGCCCTGCGCCGCGAGGTGGCTGCTGGTTGCGGAATGGAAGCCCCCCCGCGAAGCGTGAGGCTTGGTCATCGCTTCGGTTCAGCTATGCCGCACTCGATCCGAATGAGTGCGAGGGCAAGAGGACTTTGCAAGCTACCATCTTTGCTGAATTCTCCAGGACTTATAACAGAAAATGAGGGCTTCCCCATGCGACCCGACATCGTCCCCGGCGCCATCTTCCCCGACTACGAATTCTCCGACCACACCGCGAAGCGACGCAAGCTCTCCGAACTGCAAGGACCGCATCCCATGATCCTCGTCCTCAGCCGCGGAGGTTTCTGCCCCAAGGACCGTCGGCAGGCAGAATTGCTCGTGCAACTCCATCGTGAACTCGAGGTTGCCTATTGCCGCCTCGTCACCATCAGTACCGACAACATCACCGAGACGAATGAATTTCGCACCGGAGTCGGCGCTCACTGGCCATTTCTCTCCGACCCGAGCCGCATGGTCCAAAAAGATCTCGACATCGCCGAGTACACCGATCCACTCCACAACCCGATGATCCCGCATGTGATCGTCCTCGAGCCTGGTCTCGTCGTTTACAAGATCTACAACGGCTACTGGTTCTTCGGACGCCCCACCCTGGAAGATCTTCGCCAGGATCTGCGCGCGGTTCTCAAGAAGTGCCGGCCAGACTGGGACATCACAACGCCCGAACTCAGAGCCGCGTGGCAGCAAGGGAAAAAAGATCTCTTCTATCCCTACGGCAAGACCTACGCCCAAACGCTCGGCGAACAGGACTAGCGTCGTCAACCGCAGCGTCGTTCCGCTGCGAGTTCGGCGACCTCGGCCTCCGATGGTAGATAATGTCGGGATCGCCAAACTCCGATGATTGCCTCCTATCGCCACCACTTCAACGCGAACTTCACCGACGAAAAGTATGCGCACCTGCGTCGCGAAATGGCTGCGCGCTGCGGAATGGAAGTCCCTTTCGCGCTCTGCGAGACTCCCTGCTTCTTCACCGACTCGCTGGTCAAGCGCATGGGCGAAGACGGCAAAGCGCTCATCCACCAATTGGTCGACAACCCGGACTACCTCCGGCGATCTGAAGCCTCCATCCCGGCGAACTTCCGCGTGCCGAACGAATCGCCGCACCCTATGTTCATCCAGGTTGACTTCGGCCTCGTCCGTGACGCCGCCGGCGATCTCCAGCCGAAGCTGGTCGAGTTGCAGGCCTTCCCTTCCCTCTACGCCTATCAGCCCGTACTCTCCCAGGCTTATGTTGACGTCTTCGGTCTCGATCCAAACCTGAAATATTTTCTGAGCGGCCTCGACGCTTCTTCGTACAAGAAGCTTATGACCGACGCCATCGTCGCCGGGCACGATCCCGCAAACGTCGTGATCATGGAGGTCCATCCCGAAGAGCAAAAAACGCGGCCGGATTTTCTATTAACCGAGCAGTTACTAGGCATTCGTACCGTCTGCATCACAAAAATCCGCGAGCAGGGGCGTCGTCTTTTCTATGAAGAAAACGGCAGGCAGGTTGCGATCGAGCGCATCTACAACCGCACCATCGTCGACGAACTCGAGCGCAAAGGCATTGAGCTGCCCTTCGATTTTCGCGACGATCTCGACGTCGAGTGGGCCGGGCACCCTAATTGGTATTTTCGCATCAGCAAGTATTCGATTCCTTATCTCAAGCATCCCTCAGTTCCGCGCACCCGGTTCCTCGATCAACTAACTGATGTCCCTGCGGACCTTGAAAACTTTGTTCTGAAGCCTCTCTATTCGTTTGCTGGACTCGGCGTAGTCATCGCGCCAACGCGCGCCGACATTGATGCGATCCCCGCCGACAAGCGCGGCGAATACATTCTTCAAGAGCGCCTGAACTTCACACCAATCGTCGAAACCCCTTACGGGACGACCAAAGTGGAGCTCCGGCTCATGTACATCTGGCTCGACGAGATGCTGCCCGTCCTGACGATCGTCCGCATGGGCCGGGGCCTGATGATGGGCGTCGATCATAACAAGAACATGAAGTGGGTAGGTTCTTCCGCGGCGCTGATCGCCTAGCGCTACGCCCGCGCTGCAAAAGAACGCCCGGAATTGCCAACGAGTCGCGGGCGCTACCCTGAATGTGCAAACCCTTGCGCACCCCGCCCCAATCGCCCGTTTCATCCTTGCTTTTGCCCGGTATAGCCGTCATCATTAGCGACGGCCTGATTGGGACGAGAGACACGAAGCCGCGCACTAATCCAGGCACTAATCGAGGCAACAGGAGCGAGTGAATGAAACGTTTTATTGCAGCTTGCAGGATGGTGGGGGTGGCGGCAGCGGGAGTGGTTTTTTTTGTGGGAATGACCACCTCTCCGGCAGCCGCGCAGCAGCGCATTGAAGGGGTATTTAACGGACACAGAATTCTTTATCCGGCGTCGAGCATTCCGCAGGCCGGCCATCATCACACGAACTATTTCTTTGTCGATTCCGATAAGCCCCAGGGTGGACCGCCTTCCGGAGTGGAAAGTCCGGGATCAGTGGCATGTGTTTATCAATTGGTGACGCAGACCGCCGGGTGCCCGGTGGCAACCAGCACCGCGTTGCCGACCGGCGGATGGGGAGCCATCGCCATCGTCGACGCTGGCTACTACCCAACCGCGGCCACCGATCTGGCAACCTTCTCGACCTATTACGGAATTCCACAAGCTGACTTCACCCAGGTCTGGCCCGGGAAAAAACAGCCCGAGGTAGAGTCCGACTGGGAAGTTGAAGAGGGGCTGGACATCGAGTGGGCGCACGCCATGGCGCCGCAAGCCAAGCTGTACCTGGTGGTATCTAAGCTCTGCAACGTCGGAACCTGCGCGACCGATCCCTTCTGGGACGCGGTGTCGCTTGCCACCAAGCTCGTTAAAGAAGCAGGCGGCGGCGTGGTCAGCATGAGTTGGGGCGATGCGGAGTGGAGCACGGAGAGCACGCAGGACAAGCTTTTCAAGAACAAGCATGTGGTGTACTTCGCCGCCGCCGGCGATAGCGGCTTGGGCGTCAGCATTTATCCAGGATCTTCGCCTAACGTCGTCTCGGTCGGCGGAACCTACTTCAACCGCAACGGAAAAGGCGACTTCGTCAGCGAGCAGTGGTATACAGGCGGCGGAGGCGGCGACTCAAGCCCCTACGAGCCGCGTCCGGCCTATCAGGACGGAGTCGCGAGCATCGTCGGGACCCAGCGCGGGTATCCGGACGTGTCGTCAGACTTCTGCTGCGCCGGTATTGTGATCGAGGGTGGCTGGTACTCGGTGGGCGGTACGAGTTGGGCCTCGCCGACCATGGCTGGCATCGTGAACGCCGCCGGTAACAAGGCCAAGGGCAGCGTTGCCGAACTGACCATGATGTACAACGAGCTGGCGAATGCGACCGAGTACTCCGACGACTTCAACGACATCACGTTGGGGGGCTCGTCATGCGTAGTCGGGTTCGACAAGTGTACCGGCATTGGATCGACTAAGACGTACGCCGGGAAGTAGTTTCCTTCCTTCTGTTCCGGACGTTGTGCTCCGGGTCTCGTGCAATGCGGGGCCCGGAGATCTCCTCTTCTTCCGATTGACAGACATTCTTCCGTCCCACTATCGATGGACCACTTTGCTGGTTGACCCCGGTTGGAGGACGCTCTAACATTCTCACTTCCGCGCGGGCGTGCCCTTCGACTAGCTCAAGGCAGGTCCGCGCCACACGTTCATGGATATGGTGGGTCAGACCGTTTCCCACTACCGCGTGCTTGGGAAGCTCGGCGGCGGCGGGATGGGAGTTGTCTATGAGGCGGAAGATGTGCGCCTGGGGCGGCATGTCGCGCTGAAGTTCATTCCCGATCATCTGGTCAGAGACAAGCGCTCGCTGGAGCGCTTTACGCGCGAGGCGCGAGCGGCTTCGCAGCTCAATCATTCGAACATCTGCACGATTCACGATATCGAGGAAAACGACGGCCATCCCTTCATTGTGATGGAGAAGCTGGAGGGCGAGAGCCTGAAGCAGCGGATCCGCGAGCAGACCGGGCCGAGCCATGCGATGCCGGCTGACGAGGTGCTGGAGATTGCGGTGCAGGTGGCCGATGCGCTGGCGGCGTCCCATGCTAAGGGGATCGTGCATCGCGACATCAAGCCCGCAAACATTTTTCTGACGCCCGGCGGACAGGTAAAGATTCTGGATTTTGGCCTGGCGAAGCTGGCGAAAGATGGAAGCGTTGGAACGACGACGGACACTTCGCTCGAAGAGTCACTGACGCAAGTGGGAGTGATTCCAGGCACGGCGGTGTACATGTCGCCGGAGCAGGCGCGGTCGGACGATCTCGATGTGCGAAGCGACATTTTTTCGTTCGGCGTGGTGCTGTATGAGATGGCGACGGGGAAAAAACCGTTCACGGGAACGAACGTGGTCACGACTCTGCATGCGGTGATCAATGCCAAGCCAGCGCCGCCGCGGTCGGTCAATCCAGCGGTGCCGAAGGAACTGGAAGCGATCATTGGCAAGGCCATGGAGAAAGACCGCGACGCGCGCTACCAGAACGCGGCCGAAATGAAAGCGGATCTGGCCCGGCTGCAACAGGATCGAAATAAAGAGGCACGAGCGGAGAGCGATTCGTCATTGCGGAGCGGTCTGCGCGACGGGCTGCGCAAGGTTGGACGCGCCGCTGGACCGCGCATTTCGACCCGGACGTTTGACAAGGCGCACGGCAACAAGAAATGGCTGTTCGTGGGAGTGGTGGCGCTTGCAGTAGTCGTAATCGTGATGGGCGCGGGGATCTGGTGGGCAAAGCACCGGCGATCGACGCCAACGGCAGCGAGTCTCCGAACGATCGCGGTGCTGCCGCTGCAAAACATCAATAACGATCCTGAGAGTGAGTTTTTGCGGTTTGCGCTGGCCGACGAAATTGCGAATGCGCTCACTCATTCGCATGCGCTCGAGATTCGACCGTCAATGACGATGCAGAAATACGAGAATGCAGAGGCGGATTCGTCGAAGATTGGACGCGAGCTGGGCGTAGCGACGGTGGTGGCCGGACACTTTTTGCGCCGAGACAAGATGGTGATGGTTACGCTGGAAGCGGTCGAGGTAAAAGACAACCGGCTGTTGTGGACCGGTTCGCTCCAGGCACCGGCGGACAATCTGATCGCACTCCAGAATCAGATGGCCAAGAAGGTGAAGCAGGAGCTGCTGCCGGCGCTCGGGGTGGGGAGCGGAGGATTGGAAGAGAGCAGCGTGCCCGTGAATCCCGAGGCGTATCACCTATATATGCAAAGCGCGGCCATTCCGCGCGATGCGGGACCGAATAAAGATGCGATCGCGATGCTGGAGAGGGCGGTGCAGCTCGATCCCAACTATGCGCCGACGTGGGAGGCGCTGGGACATCGCTATTACTACGACGCAGTTTATTCAGGCGGCGGACCCGAGGGCTACCAGCGCTCGAATGCGGCCTACCAGAAGGCACTGGCGCTCGAACCGGGGCGCACCGATGCTGCCGGATCTCTGGCAATCAACCTTGCCGACACCGGATACCTCGCGAAAGGACTTGAAGACGCACGAGAGTTGGTAAGGCGTCGTCCCGACAATGCCTTTGCGCATTTTTCTCTTGCTTACGTGCTGCGCTATGCGGGCCTACTGAACGACGCGCAAGCCGAGTGCGACAAGGCGCTCGCCATCGACCCGGCAAACTACAACTGGCGCTCCTGCGCGTTTGCTTTTTTTGAGCAGGGCAAAGAAGCGCGAGCCATGGAATATCTCAAGCTTGACGGGGGCTCGGAGTATTTCAATGCGGTGCGAGTTACCGTGCTGATGCGCCAGGGGAAGATGACGGAGGCGCAGCGTGCGGTGCAGCCGATGACGGAGAACCCGCTGTGGATGCGCGGAGTGCTACAGCCATGTTTGAACAAAGCGCCGACAACGGAAGTGCACAGCGCAGCCGAGTCGGCCGAAAAAGTGCTCATGCCGGTCCATAATTCCGCGTTGAAATACTACCAGGGAGCGGTGCTGGCGGCGTGCGGCGAGAAACAGTTAGCCTATGAATTTCTGCGCAAGGCTGTGGACGAGGGATACTGCGCGCACGAGGCGTTGCTGGATGATCCGCTGCTGGCGGGCGTGCGCGGGGACGCGGAGTTCGCTGCCATTGTCCAAGAAGCGGCGGCATGCCAGGGGAAGGTGGGGGTGGCGCAGAATCCTGCAAAGTAGAGTTTGTGATCGCTTCAAACGATCGATTCGAACTGGAGAAGGCCCTGAATTAATCTTGGCTACTCCGCTGTTGTTGTCAGAAACCAAGAAGTTTGATCCTTTCTTCGTGTAAATTCCATCTTATGGAGATGCCTGCAACTTTGAAGACTTGGGTGGGTTTTGTGTGCAATTCGCGGTGCTCGCATCGGTCGGCTGCTGCGGTTCTGTTGACGATTGTCTTGTTGGTCGTAGCGATGCCCGCGCTCGCGCAGCAGGCGACGGCGACGCCGAGCGATGATAAGCCTTCGGTCGACCACGGCGCTGGCCAGATGGGCGGTCACGACGCGGACCAGGACAAAAATAAAGATAAAGATCACAACACAGACGGGAGCAAGAAAGAACAGAGCAAAGCTGCCGATCATTACTATGAGCCGCTGCCCCAGGAGACGGGCGCGGCCGGGCTCAAGCTGGAGTTGCGAAAGCTCGCGACAACCGGGCGGCTGATGCAGGTGGTGGCGCATCCCGACGACGAGGATGGCGGCATGCTGACGCTGGAGGCGCGCGGCAAGGGCGTCGAGACCCTTCTGATGACGCTCACGCGCGGCGAGGGCGGACAGAACAAGCTGGGCAGCAATTTGTTCGATGAATTGGGCGTGCTGCGAACATTGGAGTTGCTCGCGGCGGACCGCTATTACGGCGTCGAGCAGCGCTTTTCGCGCGTCGCGGATTTTGGATATTCGAAGACGGCGGATGAGACGTTTCAAAAATGGGGCGGTCATGACGTGGCGCTCGGCGACATCGTGCGCGTGATTCGCGAGTTTCGTCCGGATGTGCTGGTGGCGCGCTTTTCGGGAACGGACCGGGATGGACACGGGCATCATCAGGCGTCGGCCATTTTGACGCAGGAGGCATTTCGCGCAGCAGCCGATCCGAAGAGATTTCCGGAGCAGATTGCCGCCGGGCTGCAACCCTGGCAGGCGAAGAAACTCTACATCGGAAATGTGTGCAGCTTTGGCGCGCAGGCCTGCGATGCCGATAAATACACGCTCAAACTGAATACCGGGAAAGTCGATCCGGTGCTGGGAATGTCATACGTGCAGTTTGCGTTGAAGGGGCTGCGGCATCAGCAGTCACAGGGACTTGCGGCGGTATCGGTTCCGGATGGAGACCGGTATACGTTTTACAAGCTGGTGGATGCAGTCGTGGGTTCGCCGAAAGATAAAGACGGGCACGAGACGGATTTCTTTGACGGGATCGACACGACCTTGCCGCGATTGGCAGAGCGACTGTTGGGCGGCGAGAAGGATCTGCCTTGGCTGCGAGAGATTCAAGCGAAGGTTGAATCGGCGAATCTGGCCGGGAATGACATGACGTCTGTGGATGCCGCTCTGAGTGCTGCGCAACAATTAGCTCAGGCAATGGTCGTTCCAATTGGTGGAATTCCGACGCCGGAGCAAAAGGAGACGAATCGTAGAGCAGGTTATTTAGTATCCACGATTGAGCGGGCGCGCGCTCTGGCTTTGGATGAGAAGCTCAGCGCGGTTGTGAATGCGCCGGTGGGAACGACCGCCGACGATGCATTCATGGGGGTGCCGGGAGCGGCGTTTGAAGTTACGGCGAAGTTTTCGGCGCCGAAGATGCACGATGCCAGGGCGAGCATTAGTCTTCAATTGCCGGAGGGGTGGAAGTCGGAAATATTGAAGAAGGAATTTTTGGAGGGTGAAGTTATCGTGCGTTTTCGGATAGAGGTTCCGGCGAACGCTCAAATCACGCGACCGTATTGGCATCGCAACGATCCTGAGCGGGATTCGCTGAACATTGTTGACGATGCGAAGTATCAGGGACTGCCGTTCCCGCCTCCCCCGGTAGAAGCGATGGCTCGTTTTGCGGATGGGCCTCTTGTGCGCGCCGTTTGCATGGTCCGCTATAAGAATTCGGCAGGTGTGGTTTCGGAGCGGCCGCTGGCGGTGGCTCCGGCATTTTCGATCTTGCTCGATCCGAGTGAGCAGGTGATCGCCACTACCGATGGGCCTCCGCTAGCAGGCAAGGCCGACATCGCGAGTAATCTGCGATCGAAAGATCACGCCGCGATCAAAGGAAAATTCAAGCTCGAAGCGCCTGAGGGTTGGCAGCCCGAGCCTCCGATCACCTGGGTTACTTTTGATTCTCAAAAGCCGGAGCGCGACGTCGACTTCAAAGTCGTCCCCGGAGGCAGGAAAGAAGGCCACGCGGAGGTTTCGAGCATGTTCGTTGAGGGCGAACACAGCTACAGGGAAGGCTACTCGGTCGTGACCCGCGACGACCTTGGGACGTTTTATTACTACCAACCGGCGGTACAGCGGGTCTCGATTGTCGACGTGAGGGTGCCGCCCAATTTGAAGGTCGGGTATGTAATGGGCGCGGGTGATGAGATTCCGACCGTGCTGACGCAGATCGGAATGAACGTCGAGATGATTCCGGCGGAGAAATTGGCAACGGAGGATTTGAGCAGGTATCAGACGATTGTGCTGGGCATTCGCGCGTATGACACCCAGAAGGATGTGATCGGCAATAACAAACGTCTCCTCGATTACGTGCAGGTGGGCGGGCGGCTGCTGGTGCAGTACAACACGCTGGCGTTTGGCCCCTCAGCCAGCGATTTTAATTCTGGAAAGTACACGCCATACTCGGCAACGCTAGGCCGGGCGCGAGTGTCAGTAGAAGAAGCGCCGGTGAAGATTCTCGATCCGGCGAACGACATTTTTCATTATCCGAATGAGATTACGCAAAAAGATTTTGACGGTTGGGTGCAGGAACGCGGGCTTTATTTTATGTCGTCGTGGGCGCCGGAGTTCACACCGTTGCTCGAATCGCACGATCCAGGTGAGCCCGAGCAGAAGGGTGGGCTGCTGGTGGCCAAGTATGGCAAGGGGACTTATATTTACTGCGCCTATGATTTCTTTCGGCAACTGCCGGCAGGAGTTCCTGGGGCAGTGCGGTTGTTTGTGAACCTCGTTGCTGGGCGGTAGTCGGAATCGTCGTTCGTCGCTCCCAACAAACTTCGTGACCATCTCCTCCACAACCGACTCCGATAGCAAATCGCAGCTCGTCCGCGGCATCAGCCTCACCTCAGCCACCGCGCTCAACATGATCGACATGATTGGCGTGGGACCGTTTATTACGATCCCGCTGATTGTCTCGGCGATGGGCGGTCCGCAGGCGATGCTGGGATGGGTGCTGGGCGCGTTTCTCGCCATGTGTGATGGGCTCGTCTGGGCGGAGTTGGGCGCGGCGATGCCTGGGTCCGGCGGGTCCTACAGATATCTGAAAGAAATTTACGGGCCGCAGAAGCTTGGGCGGCTCATTTCTTTTTTGTTTATCTGGCAGTTGTCGTTCAGCGCACCGTTATCCATTGCCTCCGGAGCAATCGGCTTGTCGCAATACGCGGCGTTTTTCTTTCCGCGACTGGAACTTATCTGGTCGACGCGCACCGGCAATTTAAATCTGCCGGTGATCGGAACTCTGCAACTGACGTGGGTCGTGATGCCGGCCACTCTTCTGGCAATCGGCGTGTGCGCGCTGACGGCATTCTTGCTCTACCGCCGAATCACCGCTATTTCGCGGCTCACGAAAGTGCTCTGGCTTGGCGTGATGGGCACGATTGGATGGATCATCTTCACCGGCCTGACTCACTTCAATGCGCATCAAGCGTTTGACCTGCCTCCGGGAGCATTTTCTTTTTCGCGCGATTTTTTTCGTGGCCTCGGCGGTGCGATGCTGATTGCCTCGTACGACATTGGTGGCTACTATAACGTTTGCTTTCTCGGCGACGAGGTTAAGGACCCAGGCAGAAACATTCCGCGGGCTCTGTTCATGTCGATTCTGGCGGTGGCTGGGCTTTACATCGTGATGAACATCAGCATTCTGGGCGTGATCCCTTGGCGCGAACTGGCGCAGGCCGGCGCCGCCAACAGCAAACTTTACGTAGTTTCGACGATGATGCAGCGCGTGTACGGACAAGGCGCGGCGTCGGTGATTTCAGTGCTGGTGATGTGGACGGCCTTCGCGTCGGTATTTTCGTTGACGCTCGGTTATTCGCGCGTGCCCTATGCCGCCGCGCTCGACGGAAACTATTTTCGCGTGTTCGCCAAAGTGCATCCCAAGTATCAGTTCCCTTATGTTTCTTTGCTGGCGCTGGCGGGCGTGGCGGCGCTGTTCTGCTTTTTGCGCCTGGCGGATCTGATCGCGTCACTCATCGTGATCCGCATCGTGCTGCAGTTTCTGGTGCAGAGCATTGGAGTGATTGTGCTGCGCATTCGTCGTCCGGATATGCCACGGCCATTTCGGATGTGGCTGTATCCCCTGCCGGCGTTGATTGCAGCCTTCAGTTTTCTTTTCATCCTCATTTCTCGAAAGAATTTCTTGCGCGAAGTGCGGTATGCGATTGTAATTCTGGTCGTCGGGCTGGGCATTTATCTCGTCCGCGCCTGGCGGCACGGGGAATGGCCATGGGCAGCGGCGACGAACATTGGGCAGTAGTCTGTGATCGTCGGTCGTTCGCTCTGCTTCTTAATCCGCTGCCGAGATTGGTTTGGCATTTGATTTTCAATTACCATCGAGGCATCTTTCCTGGAGGGGAAATAATGCAGGGGAAACCTGGGACCTTTCGGTCAATTTGTCTGGCAGCAGCTTTGGTTGGTTCAGTGGCGGGGATGGGATGTGTCCATCGGCCTCCGCGCTACTACGACTCGTATTACAACGACTATCACAAGTGGAACGATCGTGAGATGGATTACTATGACCGCTGGTGTCGCGAGACGCATCGCGATGCGCACATCGATTTCGGGAGGCTTCGCCCGGATGAGCAGGAGCAATATTTCAAGTGGCGGCATGATCAGGACAAGGCACACTACAAGCAGCCGCACTGAGGCTGATTGCACTTGAGCTGTGGCGGACGGGAGGGCGCCCGTCGCTCCAAATTCGAAATTGCCGGGAGGCGACATGAAGAATACGTTTGCAGTGGCGGCTGTGTTAGCGATGACATTGACATTTTGCGGATCGGCGTCGGCGCAGGCGCAGGCTCAGGCTAAAGATGCGCCCAAGACGGTTGCGTCGATTCTGGATGCCGGGGTGAAGGGTGTCGAAGGCGAATTCGTTCCCGCAGCGGAGGCGATGCCCGAGGACAAATATGGCTTCGCTCCGACCAACGGCGAGTTCAAGGGCGTGCGAACGTTTGCTCAGCAGATAAAGCACGTAGCCGCAGTGAACTACATGGTGGCAGCGGCGATTCTTCAAGAGAAACCACCGGTGGAATTGGGCGGCGAGAATGGGCCGGACAACATCAAGTCGAAGGCCGACATCATGAAGTTCATCAAGGACTCATATGCCTATGCGCACAAGGCCGTCGGGACGATCACGCCGGACAATTACGCTGGCGAAGTGCCCAGTCCGTTTGGGCAAGGAAAAACTACGCGGATGAGGTTGGGGATTCTGATTACGTCACACTCGTTTGATCACTATGGACAGATGGTGGAATATCTGCGGATGAATGGGATTGTGCCACCTGCTAGCCGGCAGTAGTTTGTTGGCAGCACACTTTTCTGGTTCGTGCTCGCACGGGCGGGGTGCCCGTGCCTCCAACTATTTCTTGCCGCCGTGGTGTTTGCGCCAGTCGGCGCTGTCGCGGCCTCCGTGCATGGCAATCTGGGTCAGGATCAGCTCGGCCTGGAGGCGGCGCTTGGCCAGGTGCGCGGCGACTCTTTGGCGGGCTCTTTTAGCAGGGACTTTCGGATCCAGAAAAACGAGAACCGAAGGACCCGCGCCGCTCAATGCCGCACCGAAAATGCCACTCTCTCCGGTTAGTTCCTTGAGCGCAGGCAGGAGCGGACAGAACGGGGCGCGATAGGGCTGATGTATGCGGTCCTCCAACGCGGACGGAAGTAGATCGGAACGGCCGTTGGCAAAGGCCGACAACAGCAACATCGAGTTCTGAATGTTGGTGACGGCGTCGGCGCGCGAATATTGGTAGGGCAGCGCGCGGCGGGCCTGCTCGGTAGAGAAAGGACTTTCGGGGACGGCGAGCAGCAGCGGCCACTTCCCTTTCGGCTTTACTTCGACGACCTGAGCCTGCACCTGGTTGGCCATGCGGGCCACGGTGAGCGCTCCCATCCAACAGGCGGAGGCGTTATCGGGATGGTGCTCGCGCATGGAGGCTTCGCCGACAATGCGATCGTCCTTCCAGCGCAGATGCCCGAAGTGGACGGCTAGCGCAATCCCGGCGAGACGCGCGGCGGCGGATGATCCGCAGCCTTTGCCGATCGGGATTTCGTTTTCGATGTGAATGCGCAGGGGCGCGATCTTGCGGTTCTCGGACTCAAGCACCTCGCAATACGTCGTAACGATGAGATGGTTCTCCATGCGTCCGCAAATCTGCGCATCGCGACCTTCGGCGGTAACGAAGAAGTCAGGCGCGCGCTCGGCGCGCAGGCGAAGATGGAAGTCGAGCGCGAGGGCGGCCGCGTCGAAGGCGGGCCCCAGATTGGCGGAGGTCGCCGGCAGCGCCAGGCGCAGCGAGCGGTCCGCGGAGATGGGGCGAGATGGCATAGGTTTGACAGCTGTGGCGGCGGTTTGCGCCGCAACTACTCGTCGAGATTATGAGCCGAAGTTACGGAAACTAAGGGCTTTATACAAGACACGCCGTTTTCAAGGCTAAACAACCTCGAAATTGTGTCTTATACACGAATGTGGCGCGGAGCGCTATGAATTTCTGTCGGCGGCTTCCAGGGCGGCAATGACAGCGCGGATGTCCGCGTCGAGCACGATCGGCGCCCGCTGCAAGGATTTCGTTCGAATGGCATGACGTTCGTCAGGCGTTCCTGCAAACAAATCGCCGCGATGAAACTTTATGGTGAAGTCGGGATCTTTCAGCAAATGGCCGGTCAGGATGAGAACTACGAATTCGCTCGGCTTGACGAAGCCGCTGGCGCGGAGTTTTTTCAGTCCGGCTAGCGTGACGGCTGACGCGGGCTCACAGCCTATACCGTCGGCTCCGATCTCGGCTTTGGCTTCGGCAATCTCAACTTCGCTGACTTGCTCGACCTGCCCTCCGGTGGCGCGCAGAACCTTCAGCGCTTTTTTCCATGACGCAGGATTGCCGATGCGGATGGCGGTGGCCATGGTGTCGGCCGTCATTGGGACGAGCTTCGCGGATTCGAGTTCGGCATCGCCGAGTTCGCGCACGCAGCGGTAAAACGGATTCGCGCCTTCCGCCTGAATGATGGAAAGCTTGGGCAACCGCGAGATCAGCTTGAGTTCGTGCATTTCCAAGAGCGCTTTTCCGATGGCCGAACTGTTCCCCAGATTCCCGCCCGGCACAATGATGTGGTCAGGCGGTTGCCATCCGAGTTGCTCAAGCAGTTCGATGGCCGCTGTTTTTTGGCCTTCAATGCGATACGGATTCACGGAATTGAGCAAATAAACCGGCTTCTGGCGCACGAGTTCGTCGAGGATGCGGACACAGCCATCGAAGTCGGTGCGGAGTTGACAGGTGAGGGCTCCATAGTCGAGCGACTGCGAGAGCTTGCCCCAGGAAATTTGTCCTTCTGGAATGAGGACGAGACTGCGCATGTTGCCGCGCGCGGCGTATGCGGCCATGGAGGCCGAGGTGTTGCCGGTCGAGGCGCAAGCGACCCAGTGGAATCCAGCGGCATGCGCGGCCGACGCGGCCACGGTCATGCCAGTGTCTTTGAACGACGCGGTAGGGTTCATTCCCTGATGCTTGGCGTACAGGTTGGCGACCCCAGTGGAGCGGGCCGAGCGCGGTAGATGGTAGATCGGCGTGTTGCCCTCTTGCAGCGTGATCACGTGGTCTTCGAGTTTGCTTGCCGCGATCGAGGGAAGAAGTTCGCGGAAGCGCCAGACTCCGCTCCGGTCTTTACTTTGACTTTGGTCTTGCGGGTTCGTAGTTGTGCCGGTAGAGGCGCAGCGGCTTTGCCAGAGCGATTTAAGGGCTTGCGGATTAAAGTGCGGATCGGGAAAGAAAAACTCAAGCAGATCGCCACAAGCCTGGCAGTGGAAATCCTGCCCGGCGGACATGGGCGAGACATTGCAGGAGATGCAGCGCAGGCGGGGCTCCGGGGCAGTTTTATGGATGGTCACGGTGGCGCTGGGCGTTCGGCTTCAATCATAAAGCTTAACCGCGACCAGCGCCGAACTCGGCGCAGCTTTCGCCAGCGCGGGCGCACTTGCCACATGCGTACGTTCCCTTCGCGCATGCCTAGCGCAGATATTTATCTGTGCCGCTCATCCAGTCGGCGCGCGGCGGAGTGAAGACGTCAAGGTCGTCGGTATCTTCGACCGCCTCGGCCTTGTGCGGCATGTGGGGCGGGATGGTCAGGACCTCGCCCGCGCGCACGATAATTTCTTTGCCGTCGATCCAGAACTTCAGCGCGCCCTCGAGAACATAAGTGACCTGCTCGTTTGGATGGGAGTGCTCCGGCATAATGCAGCCTTTTTTCAGGAGCACATGTGCGAGCATGATGTCCCGGCCAACGATCAGTTGACGACCGAGCAAAGAGTTCAAGTTTTCGACCGGGATCGAGCTCCAGGGAATGTGGCGCAACTCCGCCCTGGGCTTGCGTTTGGCGATCGTACCCTTGAGGGCAGTCTTGGAGGCGGATTTAGAGTTTGACGTTTTTCGGCGAGCGGAGCGCGCTTTTGTTTTATTCATGGTCGATGGAAAATCAATCCCAGATTTTGGCCGCCTTTAGTCTACATGTGGTCGTCTTTCAACACATCTTGCCGCAAAATGGCGCGGACAGGTAGTCTTGATAGTTGGATCGGAGTTCACAACAATGAAGAAACATCAATTTCGGCGGGAGACTGAGGCGGTGCGGGCGGGGACCAGCTTGCACAAAAAAAACGGACCGACGGCCACGCCGATTTATCAGACCTCAACATTCGAAGTTACTGACAACGCGGAGCAGTTGCGCGTAACCCCCACGGATCATTTTTATACGCGGTACGGAAATCCTACGAACACAGTCGCCGAGAAAGCGATCGCCGAGCTTGAAGGGACCGACGCGGCGCTGGTGTTCTCGTCGGGGATGGCGGCGATTACAACGTCGATATTGGCGCTGGTAAAGGCGGGCGACCACATTGTGGCGCAGCGCGATATTTATGGCGGCGTCACGAAATTCTTATCACAGTGGCTGCCGAAAATGGGCGTCGAGACTACCTTTGTCGATACCAACGACATCGCGCAGCATGAGCGGGCGATTCGAGCGAACACGAAGATTGTGCATGTCGAGTCGCCGACGAATCCCACGGTTCGCGTGGTGGACCTCGAAAAGATCGCGGCCTTGGCGCGCAAGCACAAGCTGATCTCCACGATTGACGCCACCTTTGGCACGCCCATCAATTGCCGCCCGGCGGAGTGGGGCATCGATCTGGTGCTGCATTCGGGGACAAAATATTTTGGCGGGCACGCGGATTTGATTTGCGGAGTTGCGGCCGGGCGCCGCGATCTGATCGATGAAATTCATCATCTGCGGACCACACTCGGCTGTTGCATGGATCCGCATGCGGCGTTTTTGCTTTTGCGTGGTGTGAAGACTTTGGCGGTGCGCGTGGAGCGCCAGAACCAGAGCGCACTGCGGATTGGGGAGTTTTTGAGCAAGCATCCGAAGGTGGCGCGGGTGCATTATCCAATGCTTAAGGGACACGCGGATTATGAGCTGGTCAAGAAACAGATGGCGGGCGCGGGTGGAGTTTTGAGTTTCGAGGTTGAGGGCAGTGGCGCGGATGCCTGCCGCCTCACAGAAGCACTGAATCTGTTCACTCTGGCCCCGAGTTTGGGAGGGGTGGAGTCGCTGGTGTCGATTCCGGTGCTGACTTCGCATGCGATGATCGATCCGGAGTTGCGGCGGAAGATGGGTGTCACCGAACAGATGATCCGGCTGTCGGTGGGGATTGAGAACGTCGAAGATTTGATCGCGGATCTGGAGAATGGATTGGCGGTCTTGGGACGGAAGCTCGGGGCACGGGCGGCAGATTAAGCGCTTATCGGTTCCGGGTTCGTCGTGTCCGGATTTATTCCAGTGTCATCCTGAGCGGAGCGAAGGACCTATGCATTAAGCGTCCAGCGCCTGATCTACCGCTTCGGATCAAAAGCCAGCCGAAGCCGCGGCCACGGTCGCGTGCAGACCGACTACTTTATCGACGTTGGTCATCTTTAAAACGTCTTCGATCCGGCCTTGAGCGCAGACTCGCAGCGCGCCTCCCGCTTGTTTGAGTTGGCCGGCCGACATGACGATGATCCCGACCCCGGTGCTGTCAATGTGAGTGACGCCGCTCAGGTCGAACACTACTTTCTTTTTCTTCTCGCGGATCAGGTTCTCGGTGGACCATTCGAGTTGCTTCGACTCGCGTCCCATGGTGATTCGGCCGGTGATTTCGAGAACGACGATGTCGGGATCAACGTTCCTGGTTTGAATCTCCATCATGGTTGGGCTCCTAAGAATTCAGTGCGTGCCGCTCGCGGCGTTAAGCAAAATCGTTAGCGGTGGAACATGGTCGGGCTTGACGTAGCGGTTCACGAGAAAACGCTTGCCGTCTTTGGCGACGTCGTAGGTGAAAACGTCGGTGCTGGAAATTGGTGCGCGCCCACGAGTTTGAAATAACGGCGTCGGCGTCCCGGTTGCGAAGGTGCTTTGGGCATCCACCGGCACGGCCGTAAGCACACCGCTCGGCGCAATGTAGTAGAGTTCTTTGCCGTCTCCGCGCCAGCGGGGCTCGGTGCCGCCACCCCGCGAAACCTGCCATTTGCCGGCCGCGCCGGGGAACGACGTCACATAAATCTCCCACGCGCCCGATTCATCGGAGGCGTATGCGACCCATTTTCCGTCGGCAGAAATCTGACCATTGGTTTCGCCGCCCTTGCCATTCAGAAACCGCGTTTCATCGCCACCGCCGACTGTAAGCAATTCCAGCTGGTTGCCGGACGACCTCTGGAGAGTGCACAAAAGCTGCCGGTCATCCAGAGACCACGAATTGGGAACTATATCGTCCGTCGAAGAGCTTGGGACGGTGAATCTTTTCCTTTCGCCCCCCAGGCCGGTCGACGGTTTCAAATAAATGCTCGAGCCGTCGGCGTCAGCCCTCCGGTAGGCGATCGTGCTTCCATCGCGCGACCACGCACCCACCACTTCTTCGGACGGATCGAAGGTGAAGCGGGTATTGGCGGCTCCGCTCGTACCTTCAATCCAGACATCCACGTTATTCGCTTTCGGGTCGCTGATATCGACGGCCACGCGCCCGCCGTCCGGCGAGAGCGTTGGGTTCGCCTGAATGGCGGGATCGCCGATGTGTCCCAGCTCTTTCCCTGACCGGTCGATCCAAGTGAGTGACGACTGCGCTGCGCCGACGGCCGTGTTGTAAATCAAAGTGCCATTCTCGGCGACGTCGAACGCCGTCCAGTAAGTCGAAGGTTGAAAACCAACCGCCGTCACAACCACCACCGGGCTTCCTGTGACCGCACCCGTGGAGGGAGCGAATACCAGGCTAACCAACTGCCGCTGGTCATCCGCATAAAACAAATTGTGAGCATCGTAGCCGAAGCTCGAATGGCAGAGGGCGACCAGTTTTCTCTCCTTGCCTGTGAGAGAACTCATGTAGATGGCGCTGCTGCGGTCATCCTTGAGATTGCTGA
Source organism: uncultured Acidobacteriaceae bacterium (assembly GCA_963803645.1). Lineage (GTDB taxonomy): Bacteria > Acidobacteriota > Terriglobia > Terriglobales > Acidobacteriaceae > Acidiflorens. Next base: position 210,410 of record CAWDNK010000001.1, read on the forward strand.
AGTTGCCCGCCCAGAATAAAAAATGGTCTCCGTCGGGCAGAAAGACCGGCCAGCGGTGAGATTGATCGTCGGCGGCTCTGATCTTTTCCGTGACCTGCGCGCCTCCCGTGCCATCGGCGTTCACGCGCTGCAGCGGGCTTTGCGCGTCTGGAGCATAGATGATCACACCCTTGCTTCCCCAACTGCCGCCACGCCCCGCCAAAGCGTCCGCAAGCGCCTGCGGCGTGCCGCCGGAGATCGCCATCTTCTCCAATTTACCGTTGGCAAAAAACGCGACATAAGCGTTGTCGGGCGACCAGAAAGGATAACTTGCGCCCTGCGTGCCAGGGAGCGGTGTGACGTTCGGCGAACCGACCCGCTGCACAAAGAGCATCGGCATCGCGGAGTTTTCATCCGGCGAGACGAAGACCAGCATCGTGCCGTCACGTGTGAGCGCCATTTGGCTGATGCTCATTTCGTCCGGGACAGCAAGAGCGAACTGCATGCGCGCAGCGAGCTGCGGACGGCGCGCCACATACCAGGTCGCGGCTACAGCGGCCACAAGGGCCAATAACACGGCCGCCCAGGGCAGAATTGAAAGACGCCGAGGCGCAAGCGCGGCGGCGGCGACGCGCCCAGTGCTGCTCGTCTCCGTTCCCGAGAGCGCGCTCAGAGCGAAGGAAAGATCTCGCGCCGACTGAAAACGCTGCTCTGGATTTTTCTCGAGGCAGCGCCGCACGATGCGCTCAAGCGTCGGCGAGATGGCGCGGTGGCCGTCAGACAATTCCGGCGGATCGTCTTTCAAGACGGCGGTCATGGTCTCGGCTGCCGTATCACGGCGAAATGCGCGCGTGCCCGACAACATCTCACACAGCACGGAGCCAAACGAAAAGATATCCGTGCGAGTATCGGCGGACTCGCCGCGCACCTGTTCGGGCGCCATGTAACTGGCCGTGCCCATGACGACACCGGCGACCGTGTGCGAGCTCGTGAGCGTGCGCTCGTCCAAACGCGCGCTCGGAGCTTGTATGAGTTTTGCCAGGCCGAAATCGAGGATTTTGATGCGCCCGTCTTTGGTGATGAAAACATTCTCGGGCTTCAAGTCGCGGTGGACGATTCCCTTTTCGTGCGCCGCCGCGAGGCCGTGTGCAATCTGCACTCCATATTCGATCGCCTTACGCTGCGGCACGGGGCCGGCATCGAGCACGGCGCGCAAGCTCTCACCCTCCAGCAACTCCGTGACGAGAAACGGAGTGCCATTATGCTGGCCGATGTCGAACACGGCGAGAATGTTGGGGTGGTTCAGCGCGGCCACGGCGCGGGCTTCCAGCTCGAAGCGATGGAGCCGATCGGCATCCTGAGTAAAAGCTTCGGTAAGAATCTTTACAGCGACGTCGCGCTCGAGCCGCGTATCGCGCGCGCGATAAACCTCGCCCATGCCGCCCGAGCCGAGCGGAGACTGGATTTCATACGGCCCGAGTTTTGTGCCCGAAGCGAGTGCCATAAGGTCGCGGAATTATACCGTGTTAGACAGCTTGGACGACTGCAACCAGGGTGAATGAGAGAAAAGACCTTCGGCCTTACTGCACGCACTGTAGGCACTCCCTGATCTCAGCTTCGGTCAAAGTATGGTCGCTCGCCTTCGCGCGCTGGTAGATGCGATCGACCAGATCGTCGTTTGCCGCCAGACCGCGATGTTCGAGCCAGAAAAGAACATTCGATTTGCCGCTCATCGGGCCGATGTCGATAACCTGCTCCATGCCGAAGACATGCGATGGCACGCCCGAATAGACGGTGTTAGCAAGTTCGATATTGTTCTTCTTATAAGCCTTGATTACGGCGGCCGCGTGAACGCCGGTCGCGGTCCGGAAGGCATCGTCGCCGACCACCGGATAATTAGCAGGGATGGGAACGCCGGTCGCTTTCGAAACGGCTTCGCAATAGCGTTTGAGTTTTGTCAGATCCTGCTCGTCCCAGGGCGGGACGCCCATAAGCTTGAGATTGACGAGCATCTGATCCATCTGCGTGTTGCCGACACGCTCGCCGATACCGAGCGCAGTAGCATGAACGCAATTCGCTCCCGCGATGAGCGCGGCCATCGAGTTGGCGATCGCGAGTCCGCGGTCGGAGTGGCCGTGCCAGTCGAGGCGAATTTTCTCGCCCGAAGGTTTGATCACTTCGTCGATTACAAATTTAACGAGCGCAATCGCCCCCATGGGCGTCGCATGACCGGCGGTATCGCAGAGAACGAGGGCGCGCGCTCCGTTGCGAATAGCGGTGGCGTTCAGCTGCTTGACGGTTTCCGGATCCGAGCGCGTCGTGTCCTCGGTGACATACATGACCTCGAGACCTTGCGCAACCGCATATTTGACGGCCTTTTCCGTAGTTTCAAGGAGGAAATCAATGGACCAACCCTCGGTGAAGCTGCGAATAGGGCTAGAGCCAATAAACGACGCAACCTCGATCGGCAGACCCGTCTTCTGCGTGATCTCCGCAATGGGTCGAATGTCGTTTTCGTGCGTGCGCGCCGCGCAATAGGCACGAATCTTCATTTTGTGCGCGACGATTTCGCGGGCCAGCGCGGTGACGTGCTCGACCGCGCGCGGCCCTGCCCCCGGCAATCCGAGGTCGAGTGAATTGATGCCGAGCGACTCCATGAAGTGCAGGATTTCGAGTTTCTGCTCAATCGAAGGATCGCGCACGGAGGGCGATTGCAAGCCGTCACGCAGAGTTTCATCGGTGAGAAGAACCGGACCGGGCAGCCGCAGCGATTGCGGGTAGAGGCGGTTCCAGTCGTAGATGAGTTCAGAGACGTTCACAATTCAGTTTTCAGTTCTCAGTTGTCACTCACCGAGCAGGCGCTTAAAAACTCCGGCTCTATCGTCGAATGGGAAGGGCACGAGTTTCACTCGTGCCGTAAAGCGCAAAATCAATCGCGGCTTCTAGCCGCTGGGGCAATGCCGTGGTCTGAAACGGACTTTTTCGGCAACCTACCGCTACGTTTTTTTCTCTTCCTTCGGCACAATCGTCAGTCCGAAGATCGAGAACTGCCCCACCCCGCCGACGTTAACGCCGCTCGCGTCTTCCGGGTTCGGCAGGTAAAGCGTCTGACAGAATTCGCAGCGATAGACTTCGGCGTTTGATCCCCAGGCTTTTTCCGCGCATCCACATTCGCGTTCGAGCACGTCATCGACATAGAACCAGCGCTTCAAGTGGCCCCCGCAGAATTTTCCCTTTTCGTTTTTCTCATTGCAGGCGCGCTGTCCGGGCTTTTTGAGCTTTACTTTGTGGTTTGGGAGCTGCGGAACATTGGCTGCTTGCGCGGTTGCCGGTTCACCTGTGGACACGATTCTCTCCGTCGAACGAATTTCCCGTTTATTTTACCTGTTTTGTAACGGGGCGGAGCTATCGAGTGAATTCGTGCATTATCTGATCGGGCGCCAAGTTGAATTTGCGCAAGAAAACCCACCTCTCACTCCGCGGCCGAAGCTGGGTTTCCTTTCGCAGCAGCAGGTTCAGCAACTCGTCGTTAACGAGCAGCAGCTCCAGCAATGCTGCGACTGGCTGGACGCGTGAAGTAAGAGATCGCAAGAAACACCAGTAGCACGACCGGCATGAACGCCCGTGCCCCGTCGCCAGCCAGGTAGTGCGCGAAGAACGCGCAGATCCATGCGAACGTGAAGCCAGCATACGCCCACTCTTTAAGTCTAGGCAGGCCGGGGACGACAAGAGCGATCGCCCCTAGGAGTTTGGCGATGCCAAGAATGATGCGGAGCTGCTGCGGGTACCCGACGTGCGCAAATCCTTCGACGGCCTTCGGGGCGCCCGACAGATACGTGTACGCCGCAAATACCGACAACACGGCGATTAGAAGCGTGGTCACCCAATACGCCAGCGTGCGTGCCATGTGCTTGTTGTCCTCAGTGATTTCGAATTGCAGATAGGATGCGGAGCGCGGGATTCGGGACTCAGATTTTCACGACCGCGGAAATTCCACTCAATATGTCAGCTCAACTATTGAGCTCAAAATATTCAACACAACGCTCAGCTCAGTAGCGAGAATACTCGGCAGGTGCGCTCAATGATCTCCTGATGGTCGGGTGTCGGATTGACGAATTCAATGCCGTAGTTGAATCCGCTGCGGGTTCTGACGACACTCTGAATCACGAGCGGTGTCGAGGAATACGGAAGCTTAAATTCGAGCCGCAGACAGACGCCGATAGCTATCTCCCGGGTGGTGAACAGAGCGAGGCCGCCTTTGCTCACGTCCGAGGCTTGCGCATTGAATTTGCACTGCTGGCCATCCGCCAAAAACGAAACGCCAATCGATATGGCTACCGTGTGGCGCTCCCAACGTCGCGCCGCTCGTTCTTCCGGCATCTCTAATCTTCTCTCCGAAAAGGTTGGCGTGTACTGAAACCAAGCAAAAAAGGAAAGCTAGTTTAATCTTCGGCCGCCCGAGAGTACTGTGACGCCCATCACAATCACATTGTGATGATTTGCGGGTGCTCTCCTCGCTCAACATATCACTTCCGCTGTAACTCAGTTTCCGCGTCTTGAAATCTCTTGAAGCGTGAGCTCTTCGTTGCGTCGAGGCGAAGAGGCGCGAGGTCTAGTCAAACGGTTTGCGCGCCGCAGCCTGGTCCAACCCAACCCGGCCGGTGGTGATCTCCGCGGCAAAATAATTTTCGCCCTTGATCGGGCAGCCCGCCAGGCGCCGCAGCATGGCCAATTGGCCGACGTGAGTGAGCGCGTCGGCGATTGGGCCCTGAAAGAGCTTCTCGGGCGTGACCTGGAGCGGCTGGTCAGAGGCGAGATAATCGTCGAATTTCTTCACGGCCGCGTGGAAGCGTTCGCCTTCCTGATCCCACGGGAGCGGAGCGGAGTCTTGCCACTTGCGCCTGCCGTCGGCCATCGAGAGAGCCCAGTCCATGAGGTCGCCGATGTGGGCGAGGATTTTGGCGGGCGTGCGCGGAGCGTCGGGTGCACCGTAGTTCTGGAAGTCGGGCGTCGCGCCGCGGATGGTTTTGCCGCCACGGTAGGCAAGGGTAGCAAGGGTATGGCGAAGCAGAGTGCGGTCGGTAGACATGGTTTCGTTCTCAGTTGGTCGGGATAGTTATCAGGCGTCACAGCTTCCGCCGCCACAATGCTCCAGCGGAGCGTATAGCGGCTTTCGCTTTTTCGCGCAAAGGTTGACTGTATAGCAAGTCGAGAAATGCTTCCATCTCGGCGGCAAAGCCGCGGCCGTAGCCAAACCACCATGGTTTTTTTCTGCTGGGCATCCGGTCGGAGTCAACGTATTTTACACGCACCATCTCTTCGAGGCCCCAGCGTCCGTGAGTGCGGCCGCGGCCGCTCGATTTGACGCCTCCATGCGGCGCCTCGCTGATGCTGAAGCACGATACGACATCGTTGACCATCACCGCGCCGGCATTGATGCTGCGAGCGAGGCGTTCGCCACGGGCGCGGTCTCGCGTCCAGATGCTGGCGGCCAGACCGTATTCCGAGTCGTTGGCGAGGCGCACCGCCTCGGCGTCATCATCGAAAGGCATAATCGGCAGCACAGGGCCGAAGGTTTCTTCCAGCATTATGTGCATGCTGTGATCGACGTCGGCTATTACGGTGGGTGCAAAAAATGTTGGGCCAAGGTCGCGGCCGAGTTCGCGCCCAACATCGCGCAGGCGCGCGCCGCCCGTGAGCACACGCGCGCCCCGTGCTCTGGCATCTTCAACGTGCGACTCGACGATGCGCACCTGTCGTTCATGGATCATCGGACCGATTTCGGTGGCGGGATCAAGCCCGTTGCCGACGCGAAGCTTGCGCGCCTTTGCGGAACAGGCGTCAAGGAATGCGGGATACAAACTGCGATGCACGTAGCAACGCTCGACCGAGAGGCAGGTCTGGCCGGCATTGACGAAGGCTCCCCACACGGCGCCACTCGAGGCAACATCGACATCGGCGTCATCGAGGACGAGCATGGGGTCCTTGCCGCCCAGTTCCAGAACGACTGGAAGCAGGCGCTGGGCAGCCGTTTCGGCGATGCGCCGCCCGGTGGCGACACTGCCGGTAAATACCAGCTTGTCAATATCATCTTGTATTAACGCAGCGCCCGTTGCGCCTTCGCCCGGCACGACCTGAAAGATGTCGTCGGGGACGCCGGCTTCCCGCAGCAGCTTTTCAAGTTCAATCGCAATCAGCGGAGTGAGCTCCGAGGGCTTTAGCACGACAGCATTGCCAGCCAGCAGTGCGGCCATGGCCTCAGTGGCAGGAATTGAAAAGGGATAATTCCACGGCGAAATGATGCCGATGACGCCGTAAGGCTCGCGCAAAATGCGGCCGGATTTGGCTTTGAGGATGAAATTGCCATGCGGCAGACGCTCCTCGCGGAGCAGGGAAAATCCGTTTTCAATGAGAAAACGCGCGGCGTCGAGAACGACGAGAACTTCCGTGGTAAGCGCTTCGGCCTGGGGTTTGCCGGCTTCCTGCGTGATGCGCCGGGCGACGTTGGACTTTCGCGCAAGGAGAATTTGCTGGAAGCGTCGCAGAACGCGAATCCGATTACGAACGCCCCAGGCTTGCCAGTCGGGTTGCGCGGCGCGGGCGCGGGCCACAGCGGCTCGGACTTCAGCCGGGCCAGCGCTGTCGAGTTCGCCGAGAACCTCGCCAGTCGCCGGATTGACCGACGCGATGCGCGAGATCGCGGGCACAACATCGGGCTGAACGTTGATCGCCATCACCGAGAAAGTTTACGCGCGGCGGAACGGGTGCGCTACAACCTTCGAGCCTCAGCCACACTGACGCCGCACCCGCTAATACTCGACACTTTCCAGGAACAGTCCGCTAGCCGGGGCGGTCGCGCCCGCCTCCGAGCGGTTGCGTGTCGACAGAATGCGCGCAAACTCCGCGCGGGTAATCGTTCCCTTCCCGACCAGAATGAAAGTGCCAACGAGATTGCGCACCATATGGTGAAGGAACCCGTTTCCGCGGACGGTATAAACGAGTTCGTCTGATTCGCGCGTCCAGGAAGAAGAAAAAATCCTGCGGACGTTCGTCGGCACAACTCCCACGGCCGTTTCCCCCCGATCATCTCGGGCCGCGTCCGCAGCCATGCGTTCCACGCGTTCGGGATCGACAGCCGCGAACGAGGTGAAATCATGCTCGCCAACGACCACATCGCCGGCCGCGATCATCGCTTCTTCGTCGAGCGGATAGGGGTAATGCCACACGTATCGCGCCAGGAACGGAGGACAAATCGCACCGCGATGAATCCGGTAGCGATAGGTCTTCGCTCGCGCCGATTTGCGCGGATGAAAGCCAAGAGCGGCCTCGGCCACTTCCAACACCCGTACAGATGGCGGCAGAATATGATTCAGTGCCTGCGCCCAGTTTTCGGTGGGAATGCCGGATGCAGTCTCAAAGGCCGCGACCTGGGCCAGCGCATGAACCCCGGCATCGGTGCGGCCCGATCCCTGGGGCAGTACATTTTCGCCACTCAAACGTCCAATAGCCGAAGCCAGTGTGCCCTGAATGGTCGCGAGCCCGGGCTGCACCTGCCAGCCAGCAAACTCGGTGCCGTCATACGAAAGGATCAGTTTGAGATTGCGCACGCGCTTTTCCGAGTCCCGCACGGGCCGATCGTCATCAGAGTCTTCATTGGTTTTAAGTGGCATCGGCATGAGATTTGAGCGGCATTAGATTTGGGGCGGCATCAGGCTTTCGCCGTGTGCGCTGACCCGCATCACCGAATGTGCTCGGACCCGTCAGATATACTATTGCACTTAGGACCCATTTTCTTGCGACCCGGTTGTTTCGACGCGGTTTCTTGAACCAGCAAAGAGTCTCGTTCCGCCGAAGAAATGCAAGGAACTCTGGCGCGGCGTTCTACGTAACATCCTAGGGCGCCGGAGCGTGGATCGCTGAGGCGTAGTGCGCTATTTCCGCTGTACTCAGGCCTGATTGATGGAGAGAATGCGAATGCAACGTTCCAGTTGTGCTTTGAGAGTGATTCGTGCGTTTCGAAAGTCATCCGCGCTACTGGTGGCGGCGCTGATGGTGACCGCGAGTTGGGCGCAGGATTCGTCGATGCCGGCGGCCCCGTCGGCGACCCAGAATATGGCACCCTCGTCTTCGAAGCCCTTCGACGTGCAGGAATATTCCAAGCCGCGCTCGCATTTTCCGGATCCGGTTGCGCCTTATACTCCGCGGCACGTCGAGGCGCCGAACCTGGCCAATACGTCACGCATCGACAACCTGATGCGTGACGGCAAGCTCTACATCTCGCTCAACGACGCGATCGCGCTTGCGCTCGAAAACAATCTCGATATCGCCATCGCGCGCTACAACCTGAACATTGCAGACACGGACATTTGGCGTGCCAAAGCAGGAGCGGCCACTCTCGGCGTGAATACCGGCGTAGTGCAGAACACCCCGGGTGGCGGCGTCGGCGGACTCGGTGGGCAGGTCGGTTCGGGCCAGGGCGGAACGTCGGTCGGAGCCGGCGGTGCCGGCGCAGGATCGGGCGGACTGGTGGTATCGACGCTCGGCAGCGGATCGGTTATCAATAGCTTCGATCCCGTGCTGACTGGAACTCTTCAGCTCGATCATCTCGGCATCATCTGCACCAGCCCCTTTTGCGGACCTCATCAGAACACCAGTACCGCGAACTTCGCCTATAACCAGGCATTCCAATGGGGCACGAACATGTCGCTTGCCTTTAATAACACGCGCGTGGCCGCCGACAATCCTTATAACGAATTCACGCCCGTATTGAACTCCTCTTTCAATTTTCGCCTGACCCAGCACCTTCTCCAGGGAGTCGGTTTCGCGCCTAATGACCGTTTCATTCGTATCGCGAAGAATGACCGCGAGATTTCCGACGTCGCGTTCCGGTTGCAGATCACCTCGACCGTCGACCAGATCGAGAACATGTACTGGGACCTGGTTTATGCCTACGAGAACGTGAGAGTACAGAAGGAACAACTGGCTTTCGCAAACAAGACGCTTTCGGATAACAAGAAGCAGGTCGAGATCGGCACGCTGGCGCCAATCGAAGTGGTTCGCGCACAGAGCACAGTGGCCGGCGATCAGCAAACGCTCACCGTGGCGTTGACCAATCTCCAGCTAGAGCAATTGCTCATGAAAAATGCTCTCAGCCGCACGCTGGTCGATCCGCGACTTGCCGATGCCGAGGTAATTCCGACCTCAACCATGGCATTGCCGGGCGATGAAGCGGTCGCACTCACTCAAGACTTGGTGAACGATGCACTCGGCCATCGTCCGGAACTGGCGGAGGCGCGCATCAATCTGACGAATACTGAAATCAGCAATAAAGCGATCAGAAATGCCTTGCTCCCGAGCGTCGACCTGTTCGCCTACTATGGAGGCGGCGGGCAAGGCGGCAATCTCAACCCGAACTTCGTCTGCATTAGCGATCCGGGCTTTTGCTCTCTGCCGCCGGGCTACGTATTCAATGTTCCTCCTATTTCTTACACCTCAACCCTGAATCAGCTCGTCAACTCGACCGCACCCGATAAGGGCGCCGGCATCTCGGTCAACATTCCGCTGCGCAATCGCGCCGCGCAGGCCACACAGGTGCGCTCGGAGCTTGAATACCGGCAAGCGCAGTTGCGCATTCAGCAGCTCGAGAACCAGGTTCGGATTGAGGTTCGCAACGCGCAGTTCGGGGTGCAGCAAAACCGCGCGAGCGTCGACTCGGCGCAAGCCGCCGTCGATCTGGCGAAGCAGTCGCTCGATGCCGAGCAGAAGAAATACGCGCTTGGCGCTTCGACTTCGACGCTGGTGTTGCAATACCAGTCCGGGTTGACGGGAGCCGAGGTCACGCTCGTCTCCGCGAAGGCGGCGTATGAAAAGGCGCAGGTCGAACTGGACCGGGCTACGGGACTGCTGCTCGATCACTCGAACATTCTGATCGGCGACGCCGAGCGCGGGCAGGTGACGCACATGCCGAGCATTCCGCACATAGCCGAGCGGCCCGCGGATCAGACGGGGCTGGAGAATCCGCCTCAGCAGCAGTAGGGCCGTGACAGCCGATTAATGGGAGATCCGCTCATTTCACTTCGGCCGCACGAGTGGGTGTCTCCCCGAGTCGCCCGTTTCCCTTTGCCTTAGCATCCCGCTGCGGCTAATATCCAGTTAGTGGAGGCTCTATGTACGAGCAACAGAAAGCACAGAAGGCGCGATTTATCGGGTGGGGAATTGGGATCGTACTGGTCGTTGTGATGGTCGTGGCCAAGCTGGTTCTAAAGTTCTGAGTCGAATCTAAGCTGAAAATGTGGGGACGGGCGCTCGCCCGTCTAGGCCCAAACCAGCTTCGGAGCCCATTTTCCTGTGCCATTTCTTCCGGCATCGCTGAAGTAATCCGCCTCGCGACTAGCGAGCCCCGCCCTGCGATGAGTATCCTTTCCCCGTGATCCTTTCGGCAGTCATCATCACCCACAACGAAGAAGCCAACATCGCGCGCACGCTCGCCAGCGTGCAACTGCTGGTGGCGGATGGCCGAGGAGAAATCATCGTCGTCGACTCGGGCTCGACCGATCGCACGGTGGCGATCGCGAAGTCGTACGGGGCGAAAGTTTTTGTGGAGGAATGGAGGGGCTACGCCGCGCAAAAAAACTCTGCAATCGACAAAGCAACAGGCGATTGGATTCTGAGTCTGGATGCGGATGAAGAAGTCGAACCGGCTCTGGCAACCGAAATCAATAAGTTGTTTCCAACGAACCCGCCAAGCCGAGAGGAAGTTCAGGCGAAGGCGATGGAGTTGCCACACGGTGTCGTTATCGCCATCACCGGTTATTGGATCCCGCGCAAGAACGGGTTTCTCGGACGCTGGATCAAGCGCGGCGGCTACTGGCCCGACCCGAAGCTGCGCCTGTTTCGCCGAGACATGGCGCGCTTCGAAAATCGCGCGGTGCATGAAGACGCGCATCTGACTGACGGAATGGCGGGGCACCTGAACGGTGCCCTCCTCCATCACTCCTACCCCACCCTAGCTGACTACATCGACCATATGAACCGCTATTCCTCTCTCGGCGCAGAGATGGTTGCCGCCAAAGGCCCAGTGCGCTTCAGTGTGTTCAACACCGTGATGCGGCCCGGGGCAACCTTCATCTACAACTATTTTTTTCGGCTGGGATTTCTGGATGGGCGCGAGGGGCTGCTCCTGCATCTTTATCACGCCATGTACGTGTCGTGGAAATATGCAAAGGCGTGGGAGTTGGGTCGCGGAAGGAATTCCAGGTAACGCGGCCGTCCCTGCGAGTGTCCTCGCCCGCCGCTGTCCGCTTGCGGTCATTCTATTTCTGAGGATTACGTCACCCGCATGATGTCGTATTCGACGCGCACTTGTCTCCCCGGAAATTTTCCTCCCACATAAGATTTCACATCAGCAACCGATGGCACGCCGTCGCGCCCAGTCAGTCCCCGCGCGTCATCGAGCAGAATAATGTGCGGAAAAGGATGGCTCAGAATCATCTCGAGCTCCGCAGAAAGCCGTTGCTGGTCGCCCTGTTTGCCTATCCAGCCGTAGTACCCGGCATCCAGCCAGAACAGCGCCGGCGCGGTCAGCAGCGCGAGAATCTGCGGCATGACGACCCGGCTGTCTCCGCAAAATATTTTGATGTGCGGCTCGCCGGCAAACTTGCGCTGCGCCCGCTCCGCCAGCTCCGGCACGAACTCAATCGAATAAATCCGCTCGAACCGGAGCTTCATGGCGGCGACCATCTCGCCATAGTAAGTGCCGGTTTCGACCAGCGTCTTCAACCCGAATCGTTCGCCATATTCGCGAACCACTTTTTGCTTGAGCAGGTGCGGAGAGCGCTCCGGACGCCCGCGCAGCACCCAGTACCAATAATCGGGATAGTGGCCAACCGCCTTGTAGGCGCCGTAAAACGGCGTGCGCGCGAGCATGCGCCGAAAAGCTTTCAGAGTGTCCTCCGCTGGACCGCCAGTAAGAATAGCAGGCGCTGGCGATAGCCCCAACCGCTCGGTCGGCCGACAATCTTGTCCCATGACTGCCTCTCCACTATCATCAAGACGAGCGGGCACAAAGCAGCCAGGGAGCCGAATGGCCGATAAGAAATTCAAAACCGATGCGGGCAAGCCGATCGTCGCCGAGAGCCCGATCTCGGATGTTTTTGAGAATCGCCACCCGGCGCAGTCCGAGAAAGATTGGGCCGAGAAGACCCTCGCGTCAACCATCGAGAAGTCGCCCGAGAAGGCGATCGGCGCGCCCACCGGCACCAATGTCGACGAGCACGGCCGCGCTCGCTTCAGCACGATTTCCGACGTTCCCATCCGCCGCCTCTACACCCAGGCCGATCTGCCCGCCGACTGGAACTACGAGCAATATCTCGGCTATCCCGGCCAACCACCCTACACGCGCGGCATTCACGCGACTGGCTACCGCGGCAAACTCTGGACCATGCGCATGTTCTCGGGCTTCGCCTCGCCCGAAGAAACCAACCAGCGTTACAAATATCTGCTCGAGCACGGCGGCGGCGGGCTCTCCGTTGCCTTTGATCTGCCTACGCTGATGGGCTATGACTCCGATCATCCGGCCAGCGAGGGCGAAGTCGGCAAATGCGGAGTGGCCATCGACTCCCTCGAAGACATGGAGATTTTGTTTGACGGCATCGACCTCGAAAAAATCACCACATCGATGACCATCAATTCTCCGGCCAGCGTGCTCTGGGCGATGTATCTGGTCGTCGCCGAAAAACATGGCGCGGACTGGAAGAAAATTTCCGGCACGCTCCAGAACGACATTCTCAAGGAATACATCGCGCAAAAGGAATACATCTATCCGCCCGCGCCCAGCATGCGCCTGGTCGTAGACACCTTCGAGTTCGGCTCGAAATTCACGCCCCGCTTCAACACGATTTCGATCAGCGGATACCACATTCGCGAAGCCGGTTCGACCGCGCTCCAGGAATTGGCATTCACCATTTATGACGGCGTCGAATATGTCGAATGGGCGCGCCGGCGCGGCCTCGACGTCGACGAATTCGGCCCGCGGCTAAGCTTCTTCTTCAATGCCCACAATGATTTTTTCGAGGAGATCGCCAAGTATCGCGCGGCAAGAAAAATCTGGTACCGCCTGATGAAAGACCGGTTCGGCGCGAAAAGCGATCGCACTCGCCTGATGCGCTTCCACACACAAACCGCAGGCGTTTCCCTGCCCGCGCAGCAACCGATGAACAACATCGCCCGCGTGGCCCTGCAGGCGCTGGCCGCTGTCCTCGGAGGCACGCAATCGCTGCATACCGATGCCTACGATGAGGCGCTCGCTCTCCCGACCGAAGAGGCCGCGCGCATCGCCCTCCGCACACAGCAGATCATTGCCTATGAATCCGGTGTCGCACAAACAGTCGATCCGCTCGGCGGTTCGTACTTCGTCGAAAAGCAGACGCTCGACATGGAGCAGGGCGCGTTCGACTATTTCGAAAAGCTCGACCAGATGGGCGGTATGGTCAAGGCAATCGAGCGCGGATATCCGCAAAAAGAGATCGCCGATGCGAGTTACCAATATCAGCGCGCAGTCGAGGCCAACGAAAAAATTACGGTGGGAGTGAACGACTTTGTCATCGAAGAGGGATCTCCGCACATCCTCTACATCGACGAATCCGTCGGCCGGGCGCAAACCGCAAAGCTAAAAGCCCTGCGCTCCCGCCGATCCAACGACGAGGTCGCTCGCCGGCTCGAAGCCTTGAAACGCGCCGCCGCGAAAGCCCCGACCGCCGGGACAAACGGAAACATTTCCGACGCGAACACCATGCCCTACATCGTCGACGCAGTTCGCGCCTACGCAACGGTCGGCGAAATCTGCGAGGCGCTTCGGCAGGTTTACGGCACGTATACCGAAGTAAGCGTCACGTAGCACACCCGTCAGTCCGCGCCTAGAAGGGTAGCGACCTCGATGTTCTTCGAAATCGTTGGAAGGATCGGCGACATCGCGACCGTCGCATCCGGCGGCTCAATTCGCGAACGGAGGCGTTTGAGGAAGGCTTACGGCTAGGGACGATGGCGAAAGAAAAAGGGATTGGCAACCGTAAAACTCTTCGATGGTACGATCTCAAAAGCAGAACTGGTATGAGGCGCATCGGATCGGCAGCAAAGAGTCCAAAATCAAACGGCTCTTCGACTAAGATGAAAACGTCGTCCAACTCCTTCATGATTTGCGTTCGCAACGAAAGCCATCCCGCATCTCTCGAGCTTCGCAAACTTTACGAGTTGATCCCAGACCCAAAGGCCTCCAAACTCCACCTTGTCCGCATCATTGACGAATCTGGCGAAGATTATCTTTATCCCGAGGAGTACTTCGTCGCAGTCAAGCTCCCGCAAAGCGTCGGACGCGCAATCCTGCGGGCCGCGCAGTAGTCGCGTCAATGAACTCGTCTCTATCCGCACCAACCTTTCCTGAGAGTTGAGAGCTTGGAGCCTGGACGTGAGAGCTCTTCTCACTTCATGCGATTCCGATACAAACTCCCATCCACCTGCCCCACCATCGCCTTAATATCAAGCGGCGCGCCGAGGAACGCCGTCACCTCCTCCGCCACCGCCTGCGGTTCGCGCAGCACGCGGTGATAGTGAACGCGATGAACACTTGTCTTCGGCTTCGCTGCCAGCCACTTGTTGACGTCGATCAGGTGCCGTTGAAACAGTTCTCCCACCGCTGAATCGTCGCCGCCGGGCTCGTAGGTTCCCCGGCGCTTCAGCATTTCGTCCTGCGACTTAAGCACCTCCGGCATCGGACGCTGCATGAAAACAATCTTGTACTCGTGGCCGTCCGGCAGCGACAAAATCAGTTGCGAGATGACCTTCACCACCTTGCCCTCGGCTTCGGCGATTAGGCCTGGGTTCTTGGGAAGCTGTTTGACCCGCTCCCACTCCAGGTAGCCTTTGGGATTGTCGGTGTCGGCCTTGCGCTCGCCATCGGAGAGAGCGGGCATCCCGCCCGCAGCCAGCATCTGCATCATCAGCGAGGTGCCGGAGCGAGGCAGCCCGGAAACAATTGTGATCATCGAGACCTTTCCATGAATAAGTGCACCGGGCAGAGCTTCTTACCCGTCCCAAAGATAATAGTTGTTAAGCGAGCGTGCGGCCAAGTCTTCACG
Source organism: uncultured Acidobacteriaceae bacterium (assembly GCA_963803645.1). Classification (GTDB taxonomy): domain Bacteria; phylum Acidobacteriota; class Terriglobia; order Terriglobales; family Acidobacteriaceae; genus Acidiflorens. The sequence continues at coordinate 225,520 of CAWDNK010000001.1, forward strand.
CGGGCAACGCTTTGAAGTGCAAATTCCCGTTCCGCCGTCGCTCATTCAACAAGATCAGGCTCTGGAAGCCGTAACCCGTCTTCATCTTTACAATTGCAACGCATCTTTACGTTGACAACGCCCGGTTACTCGGCTATTTTTAACATCCAACAGGGGGATTTAGTGCGACGCAGCCTTTGGACATTCGTTTTGCTTTTGCTGACGGGTATCGTCGGCGCGGCTGCTGTCCCCCCCACCGATCTTCCTGAGACCAGTTACAACGAATCTGATACGCCCGTAAATCAAGCTCCTCCCGTGGTTCAGGGCATTCGTTTCGTGCGTCCGGTTCAGGTCGTCAAAAGAGTGCCGCAGAGTGTGATCCAGGCGCGCCACATCGCGCAACTCCCGGTTGAAGATTTGGGCCTGCTTCCGCCCTCGACGCGTCACCAGCCCAGTTCCATTCAAGATTTGCTCTGTACCTTGCTAATCTGATCCTCGCCTGCCTTGGGCTCCGCCTGAGAGCCATTCAAGCTTGTAAACGAAGCCCTTCAGCAGTGGCCCCGTTTGCGATGCTTCATCACTTCAAGCTTCGTCAAATCGAATCCCCCATCGAGACGAGACTTGCCAGCCATAGGCTGGGCCCTCGGGCAATCACCCACGACACAACAAATTGCTCCGGACCGCACTCATTCTCAGCCGGCTAGGTTTACCCGCACCGGCTTTTAGCGGACGGCATTTATCAGGCGAATAACAAATGCGGGCGGTGCGGGCCGGCCGCCGAGGACGATCAGTTATGTACGAAGTTATGGATGTAGTTATGCAAACTGATGAGCCGGATTTTACCGACGGGACCCGCCCAGTGTGGTTCGATCCGCATCTGGGCAGAACCTTCGCTGACAGGAGGGCAGGCGTTCGCGAACTTCGCGTAGCCAACCTTCTCCTGATTCTGCGTGAGATTGACGAGACATTGCATTTCGCAAATCTGACCGAGGCGGAACTAAGTGGCCTCGTTCTAACCGCGATTACAGCCTGCGGATTTACCGACCCCGCCGAAGTCCGTTTGGTGGTCGAAAATGTCCTGCAGGCATGGGAAGCCCCCGGAGCGCCCTTACGTTATGCGCTCTGACGAGTCATCAAGGCTTCGTTGGGACGGGGCTTGCCCCGTCTCTCTCAAGTTCGCCTGGCACTTGTCATGCATGGCAGTGCGAGGCGTTGCGATGTGTCCGGCTGCTTTTCGAGTGGCCATGCAATGAGGGGAGGCTGCTTTTCGGGCAGCCGGACACTTCGACTTTGTACGGCACGCTGGCCCCGCGCAGTTTGAGGGGATTGCGCGGGGCTCGGCGTTCTGCTACCGTGCCTACCTGCGGATCAAGGAGGAATTGTGGCGTTTTGTCCTAACTGTGGGGCGCAGATTGCCGACGGAGCAGCATGTCCAAAGTGCGCCGGCGGCCCAGCGAACGTGCCGGTGGCGACGACTACAACCGGCGGCGGACTTACCGACAACATGGCGGGAGCGCTCGCCTATGTAACGATTATTCCAGCGATCGTGTTTCTGGTGCTCGAGCCGTATAACCGCAAGCGCTTTATTCGCTTCCATGCCTTTCAATCGATTTTCTTCTGTGTGGCCTGGATGATATTGTGGTTCGCCCTGCGCATCATCGTTGGCTTCCCGGTCTTCGGGTGGTTGACCGCGCTGCTTTGGCCTATCGTAGACCTGGTTGGGTTTGTGATTTGGCTGATTCTGATCCTCAAAGCTTTTCAGGGCCAAATGTTCAAGCTGCCAGTAATCGGGGACCTGGCCGAAAAACAGGCCGGGGCATAGCCCTACCCCGTTCATAGAATGGCGCGGCTATTAGCCGTGCCATCCGGTGTGCCGTCCCGTGAGTTTAGCTGAATAATCCCAGTCCCTGAGGAGGGACCGGCCCTGTACCCCTTCGTTTACTCAATCCCACTTTTTTAGGTCTGATGCGTCAAATAGTAGTAGTAAGCTCAAAGTTACGTGTTTACCGGTCTTCAGCCTGCGAGTTCGTGGTTGCGGCGCTACCGGACTGTTAGCCTGTCCGTGGCGGCGCACGCGGCCCTGCTCGCTCTCATCGTCTTTCACCACCCGAAGCCGGTTGACCTGAGCCCCACCTGGCTGGCCTGGGGCAAGGCCGAACATTCTTATAAGATCACTTATCTGCCTCCCGGTGAGAATGCCGCGGAAGAGGCAAAACTGTTACTCCCTCCATCTGCTGCCAGGAAGCCAAGCATCCGGCCGCCCGCGCAGGCGAAAAAACCGCAAGCTGAACAAGAGCATCATGAACTCGACGCCAAAGCCGACGAGGGCGCCGAAAATACCAAGGCCGGCTCCGCGCTCGGCCGGGTGGTCGACGGCCCCATCTTCGGCCATGAAGTCCACGTCGCTTATCCCGTCGTCTATCCCGACCCGCCGGTCGATCGCGATACGCTGCCGCGCGACCTAGTTGGCGACGTGGTGATCGAGGTTACGATTGACTCCGAGGGCAACGTGGTCGAAACAAAAATCGTGCAGGCCGTCGACCGCGGGATCGCCGAAAAAATTGAGGCCACACTGCGCCGCTGGCACTATCAGCCCGCTACGCTTGACGGCACACCCGTTGCCTCTCACCACGACGTCCATTTTCATTTTCCATCATGAGCCGGCGGTTAAGAGAGCCAGCGCGGCTCAGAATGCTTCGTGGGACGACGGGCCAAACTATGTGCGCTCTGGCGCTGGCGTGGGTTTTACTATTTGCGCTCAGCCCGCTTCTGCTGGCCGAGACTCCGTCATCAAGCCACGCGATCGAAGCTACCGATCTTTTCATAGCCAAAGATTCCCCGCCTGGGACCGCCCTGCAAAAGCAGATTCGCGAGATCGCGAACGAAGCCCGCGGCAAAGTGTCCGTGTCTTGCTCGCTGCCGAACTCATCTCTCAATTGCGACCTCGATCCTCATGCGCACCCTCCCATGCAGTCCGTCTTCAAATTGCCGCTGGCAATCTCCATTTTGCATCAGGTCGACCTGGGCACGCTGCGCCTGGATCAGCCGGTGCGCTTTTTTTCCGAGGACCGGATCCCGCACGCCTATAGCCCGTTGCAGGACAAATACCCGGAAGCCGGCGTCGATGTGCCGCTGCGGGAGCTCCTGCGATTGACTGTTTCGCTGAGCGATAACGTAGCGGCCGACATCCTGCTCCGCATCGCTCACGGTCCGGCCTCCATTGGCGCCTATGTCGCCTCACTCGGGGTTGAGGGGTTTCATCTTCAGGATGGAGAGCGCACTCTGCACCAGGATGTCACGGCGCAATATCGCAACTCGTTTGAGCCGGCGGGAGCTGTTCACCTCCTTCGCCAAGTCAGCGATCATTCACCCCTCACGTCAGCTAGCACCGATCTGCTTCTTAGCTGGATGGAGGGCTCCGCGCAAACAGATCGCTTGCAAGCCGATCTTCCGCCGGGTACGCGCGTAGCACATAAATCTGGCACATCGGATGTCGATAACGGCCTTGCTCACGCTACCAATGACATAGGCCTGATCACTCTGCCCGACGGACGGCGCCTCGCGATTGCCGTCTTCATCACCGATTCGCGGGCGGACGAACCCACGCGAAAAAAGGTAATCGCGCGAATCGCCAGGGCCGCCTATGACGCGAGCCTGCGAAACAAATGAATCCAAATATTCGCTTTGTATTCGCCTGATATGCTAAACTCTTTCGCCATCGGGCGAGGAGGAATACTTGGCGGAAGCGCGTGAGAAGTCGAAAGCAAAATCTGGTCCAAAGGCAAATCCCCACCACAAGGCAACCCTGCACCTGAAAAAGTCCGACCCAATCCTGGCCGCGATCATCGAGCGCATCGGCCCTTGCAAAATAGAATTCGGCGAACCAACTTTTCACAGCCTCGCCGAGTCGATTCTCTACCAACAGTTAAACGGCAAAGCCGCAGCCACCATCTTCGACCGCTTTACCGCGCTCGCCGGCGATCCATTGACTCCGCAGGGAATCTTGAAGCTGACCGACGCGCAGATGCGCGAGGTCGGCCTGTCGCGGCAGAAAACTTCCTATCTGCGCGATCTCTCCGAGAAGACCGACGCTGGCTTGCTTGCGTTCGAGCGCCTCGCCGAGATGGCCGAAGAAGACGTGATCGCTCACCTTACCCAGGTCAAGGGCGTGGGCGTCTGGACCGCCCACATGTTTCTGATGTTCACGCTGCGGCGCCCTGACATTCTCCCGACCGGAGATTACGGCGTGCAGGCCGCCATCAAGAAGCATTACAAAAAGCGCAAATGGCCCAAGCCCGACGTAATGCACAAGATCGCAAAGCCGTGGGCGCCCTATCGCTCAATCGCCTGCTGGTATTTGTGGAGAAGCCTCGACGTCAAAACGATGTAAATCTGCGCGTCACTGCCACGGAATCGTTAGTGCGCAACCGGCTGATCAACCGTGCCATCCGACCACTTGCGCACCGGAATGAGGACAATCGTCAGTCGATCCTCAGGATCCTGGTTCGTCAGAATCGGCGAGCCCGGCAGATTTGCCCCCCAAATCTGATCGTCCGTCGGCGGCACGAACAACATGATGTGGGGATGCCAGTGCCCGACGCCATCGCCCAGGTACCCTTCCTTGGACAGCATGTAGCTCATCGCGCCTGGCTCCGGCGTCGGTAATTCCTTCTTATCGAGTCCGGACTTGATCCCGTCGAACATCCGAGTCGCCGATGGGTCAGCCAACACCAGTTCGGTCTTCTTGATCGTAAGCGGAAGGTACGATCGTACAGCTGGCGGATTGAGGCAGAGGGGCCCGCGCAGCTTGGGATTCCAAAAGTTTGGATCCTCGAGTCCCGCGGTCCATGAGCGTTCCACGATGCACACAAAACCGTTCGTGCCTTTGACCGCGATTTCGTAACCATGCCGTCCAAGGACCATAACCTCGGAATCGTGTGAGATCGATTCTGGCGCCGCGCTCCGCGCCAGGGCGATCTCGCCATCTCGATCCGCCATCAGGTATTCGTCAAGCGGCGCCATCTTCGGATAGGCTGTTGGAGCTTTCGCTGCCTGCCCCTGCGCGTGCCACGTTGCACTCAGCAACACAAGCAACACAAAGCTTGCATTCATCGTTATGAGAATCAGCCGCTTCATTGGTTCCTCCCGAAAGCCTAATTTCCCATTAACACTAGTTGTCACTCTCAGCATTAACGATGTTAACCGCGATGTTCGGCCCTATGCGACAGAAAAGCGCCAGCTCTCATTCTTCGTTAGAATAACGGAATACATTCTCGAGTGGTTGCCCGAACACCGCAGCGATTCGGAATGCCGCTTCCAGTGACGGCGAGTATTTCCCCTGTTCGATGGCGTTCACGGTCTGGCGGGTGAGGTGGATCTTTTCAGCTAACTGCTGTTGCGTCATCTCGCCATGCTCAAAACGCAGCCGTCTGATCTCATTGCGAATCGCTCCCATGTCACGCTCCCCGCCGGTATTGCACGATCTGGCAGGCCGATCGCATGATCTCGGCTGTCACCAGAATGAACAGCAGGGCATTCGTGTTAAAGACGATTGGCGGGTTGAACACGCCGAAAAAGCAGGCGAACGCGATCCCCGTCGCCAGCCCCGCATAGGCGAATCGCATGGCTCTAAGCTCGATCAGTTTGTCGCGTTCATCGCGCGGGGCCTTCGCTTCGCGCGGCGTGAGGATGGCGACAGCGATGATCAACACGATCTGGACGGTCACCAGCGCGATGATCGTCCCCAGCAGTTTGCCGAAGTGAAAACCACCAGCCTGCGGCCCGGCCTCTATGACTGACCAAAAGTAAACACCGTAGATGCCGGCCATCGATAGAGCCGAAATCCAGGCAGTTTTTTCGCGGAATGGCATACCATCCTCCTTGGCTTGTCTATCTTTCACGACACAATGTAAGATATTTATTACTTAATGTCAAGTATATTTGACTGTCTTAATTTCGCCGTGCGGCGCAGCCTCTCAGCACTCGCCCCTCGTAATCAAAATTTGTCTTGAAAATTGGCCGCGGGTTTGGTCGTGCCGCGAACCGCGATCTACATTCCTGGCGGAAAACAGCTTGACTTAGACCGTGAGTCTGCCCTCAACTAATTACGGTATGGATGACCGGTGCGGCTCCGGCTGGGGGTGCGGTATGCCGCGTGTATTTGACAACTCAGTGCTTTATTGCAGCCAACGCTTTATTGCAACCTGGGAGTCAATCCACCACGTAACTTCTTTATTTGCAGTATTTTGCAAGATTTTCCCTTTAGAATCATGATTTTGCGAGTCAGGAATGGGAAATGGCACAGCAAAGTGCGCGCTTCTTGCAGCTAACTACTACTCGCTCAAGATTTTGCCTGCAAGTCCTTATTCCGTAATATTTTGCGAAGAATTCAGCGCTAAAGTCCTGATTCTAATAGATCGAGGGGGGGTGGGGGGGCTTTGCCTAATAATGCCCTCTTGCCCAACAATGCAGGCGCTTGCCCAATAATTACTTCGGCGGCTTCGCTGCTCTGAGTCTCCGAACTGCCCATTCGTTATCTAGGTCAAGTAAACCGCTCATCTCGTTGACCGTCGCCGTCCGTGTTTTCTCAGCAAGACGTACTGACTCAACCGAATCCTTCAGGCGCTTCCCAAGTCGCTTCTGAATCTCCCCTTCCACAAGCGGAACGGGAATATCTTTCAAAACGTCCCATCCCACACGATGACGCGCCAGTCCGGTGGATTGCGACAGCAACCGCGCCTTAACCTCGGAACTCCTCAGGAAGCCCCACATAAACCACGGGTCAAACCGCTTGTCCTTGAGCCTCATAATTGTGAACTCAGTAGAGGCCAAGCAATGTACAAGATCGGGCGGCATGACGCACACAGAACCTAGTGCCAAGGCTATATTGCTTGCTACTAGATCGTCCGCTTGCGCTCGCCACACTTCGTGGTAGGTCAGTTCATCTCCAAGCGCCACTTCGCCTTCTTCAGCAATTCCGTCGTAGCGCACGCGCAAGAGCGTATACGACTCTTCGGGCGCATCCGCTGGATTAAATGCTCCCGTTGTGATGGGGTCGAACACGACCGACAGAGGCACTACATCAAGCCCACTCGCACGCCATTTCGCAGACACGTCATTGGTTCGCGGCAAGACCGACTTCACATCCAACCGATCACCCAACGTACTGCCTTTCACAAGCCACGGCCCTTTTTTGCCGGACAGGAATAACTGGAATGCTCGGGCAACTTCGTCGCTTTCCAGTTCTGCGTTCTTTCGTGCCTCCAGTGCCTTGCTGGCCCTTGTCTTCATTGGAACGTCATCCAGACCGACGTGCTGGCATTCATACATGAAGGCATCGGGCTGGCCGACTTCTCCCTTAGCCCGTTTCACCAAGTAGAGCACTGAGGTCTTGACTCTGGCACCGACGCGCTGGAAAGCATCGCTGGGAATGCTGATGATGGCGCGAATGATGAAGCGATCACGAATAAAATCACGGGCGAAGCTGTTCTTGTGGGAGTTCAGAATCGCATCGTCGATTACGGTTACAAGCCGCCCCCCCCGCTAAGAGGTCTGCGTATCGCTCAATGAACATCACGCTTGACCGGAGTGAACTTCGGCGCTTACTCGTATTGCCCGTGCCGAACGACGTTAGCGCGTACTGCTCCAAGACTTCCTTCTCATTCGGCAGCTGGTTGGAATACCCCATCGAAAACGGCGGGTTTGTGAGTGCCAGATCAAAGCCTTTGGTCTTGCTGGCAGCGATTCCGCGTAGTAGTTCACCGAGTTCATCAAGTTCCCACTTCGATTGGGAATCGTCTCCTACTCCCGTGCGAACTAACTTATCTAGCCCATCGGCTGCGTAGATTCGACTCCCGCCGTCTCCGTGGAGGTACATGTTGATTCGGGCGATTTTCGCCAGCGGCGGATCACTGCCAGCATCCAAACCAAAAATCGAGTGGTTGGCGATCTTCTCTTGCAAGTCCTGCGCTTCAGACGGCGTGAGGGACTTGTTACGCCGAACCTGGTTACGCATGTCGGTCAGCACTTCGATTAAGAATCCGCCCGTGCCGCAACATGCGTCAATCGTGCGCTCTATGCCATTTCGCCCCGCGACAGGAGCCGCAAGCCGAGTCATGAGCTTTACGATACTTCGCGGGGTGAAATACTGCCCTAGCGCCTGTCCGCGCATCGTCGCGCTAAGAAACGTTTCAAAAAGTCTGCCGTTCAGGTCTTCGTCAATGCTGAACATATCGAGGGATTCCAGCTTTGTGACGACCTGTTTAATTGTTCCCTTTTGCAGTTTGATACGCTCATCTGTGGGAAAGATCGGCTTCTTCTTCCCGCGCACAACTGCATCGTGCAGTATCTCGGCAACTTTCTTGAACAGGATCGAATCAACCGGGTTGTCTACGCCTTCGGCTTCCCGTGCATCAATCCATGCTGCGGAAAATACCAATCGGTCTTTCGGAATCGGCTTGTTGGCAACAATGAGCGGCCCCAAGATCGGATCATCATGCAGTTTTCGATCTTCTAACAACTTCACGAACATGATCTTTATGAACTCCACGAAGGCTGGCTGTGGGTTCATCTTCTCGGCTTTCCAGATCAATTGATGGCAGCTATTAAAGGCTTTCTTTACTTCCTCAACTGTGGGCTTCGTTAGCTTGACCACGGGAGCCGCAGTCTTCAGCTTCCATCCCCTGCGTGCCATCGGCGCTCCCAAGAGGGAGCGGAGCGCCACAAACTTCGGGTCGTCGTCCACAAAGTTTTCAAATTCCAGTTCTGAAATGGCTTCCGCTTCGTCCCACCGATACACCTTGAGCACGTATCCGTTTGTGACGACATGGTATTGGCATGGGTTCTCGCCGCTGAATTGCTGATTAAGCCCGTGGGCATATCCGGCGGTCTGATACGACCAATCGTCTACGTCCTCATCGGTTGCCTTGGCGTCAACGACCCATCGGGGCTTGTTTCGCGCTACGATTGCATAGTCTGGCCTGAAGTTTTCCTTTTTCCTGCCACGGGAAATGGCAATTTCCTGAAGGGTGTTTTTTGGCTTAATCTCGGAATCTTCGTAACCCAAGTCTTTCAGCAGTCGCGATACAAAAAAGTCTTCTACGCTGGCTTCATCGCGCAACACGGCCTTGGAGCAATACTTGTTCTCCACCGCCTCGCCCTCAGCTTGTGCAACATAATCGAAAAGAGTACGGCGGGAGACGCGCTGCGCCTTCGGTACTGTGCGTGCGGTTGAATGACCCGTCACTTTGCCTCCGGCAGAGCGCCAGCTTCTTTGAGTGCTACCCGCCGAATCCATGCCGACACGTCCAGACCGTCACGTTGTGCGGCTTCCTCGAATGCTTGCTTTTGCTCCGCCGAGACGCGGAATCTGACCACCTCATCTTTCAGTGACTTGGTGGCGGCTTTCTTCTTAGACTTTGCCATGTGCCACAATGTAGCCGCCATGTAGCTACGTGTCAAGAAGAAAGTTCTCGCAGATTCTTCTTGACAACGTGCTACGTTGTAGCTACACTGTAGCAACATAATGAGGGTAGCGAAATGATGGAAGCCAGACAGCAACGAGGCATCGAGCTTGCCAAGACTAGAACTATTCGCCACACCGGAGCAGGTTGGATTGTTCCGTCTCAGGCTGGCAAGGGAACTTACATTGTCAACGTCAGGCATGAGCCGCCGACGTGTTCCTGTCCAGATTATGAACTTCGCGGGATGATGTGCAAGCACATCTACGCTGTGGCCTATGTCACGACGCGGGAAGAACACGCGGACGGCACTGCAACGGTTACGGAACACCTCACGGTCACGAAGCAGACCACGACCTACCCGCAAAACTGGCCTGCGTACAACGCCGCCCAAACGAACGAGAAAGACAAATTCCAATCGCTGCTTCACGACCTGTGCGGTGCCGTCCCGGAGCCGCATGTTTGCAAACCCGGTCGCCCGAGTCTGCCCTTGGCCGATGCCATATTTAGCGCGGCATTCAAGGTCTATTCGACTGTTTCCGGGAGACGCTTTATGACCGATCTTCGGGACGCACAGAGCAAAGGATTTATCACCAAGACCCCGCACTATAACTCGATCTTCAACTACCTTGAGAATCCCGGCATGACGCCGATTCTTAAAGCTCTCATCACGCAAAGTAGTCTGCCTCTCAAGTCTGTAGAGGTTGATTTTGCTGTGGATTCTTCCGGCTTTACCACATCGCGCTTCACCCGCTGGTTTGACCACAAGTACGGGCAAGTGCGGGAACAGCACGATTGGGTTAAGTGCCATCTCATGTGCGGGGTCAAAACAAACATCGTGACGGCTGTCGAGATTCACGACCGGAATGCGAACGATTCTCCGTTGCTGCCTGCGATGGTCAATGCGACAGCAGACAACTTTCGCATCTCTGAGGTTTCCGCTGACAAGGGGTACGCGGGACGAAAGAACATGGAAGCTATCGCCAGCGTGGGAGCCGTCCCCTTCATCTCCTTCGCGACCCATCACAGAGGCAACGGTGGGGGAAAGTGGAGCGAGATGTACCACTACTTCATGTTCAAGCGCACTGAGTTCTTGCAGCACTACCACAAGCGTAGCAATGTCGAGTCCACTTTCAGTATGATGAAACGGAAATTTGGAGATGGCCTTCGGAGTAAGTCCGACGTGGCGATGATTAACGAGACGCTGTGCAAGGTGCTCTGTCATAACCTAGTCGTTCTCATCCACGAAATGTATGAGCTTGGGATTGAACCGAGTTTTTGGGCAGAAACGGCTCTTGCCCAACAATCCGTCAATTAAGCTCGATTTTTGGGCAAAGCCGGGTGGGGGGGTAGAGGTAGGGGTATTCACCCCCGCCTCCGGTCCCTCATCTCGATCAGCCGCTCCTTCACGGCTGGCCATTCCGAGGCAATGATCGAATAGCGAGCCGAGTCACGAGGAATAAAGTCAGCTGCCATCCGGTGGGCCCGGAGAATGCCTTCGAACTGTCCCCCGATGCGTTCGATCGCAGCCCGCGAGCGCGCGTTGCGCACATCGGTGTGTAAACAGACACGCAACACTTTCCAGTTCTCGAACGCATAGGTAAGCATCAACAGCTTGCTCTCGGTGTTGGCGGGCGTTCGAATGGCGGTTGCGCTGAACCATGTGTAGCCGATCTCGCAGGCATCGGGCGCGCCGCGTCCGTAACATGCGTGACCCGGCGGCCATGCCCAATACTCGATAAGCCAGAAGCGCGTCGATCCGATAACCGCGCCGTCGCTGAGGCGCACGATGGCGAAGGGCGCCGCGGTGCCGGCCTCCTGCCAGGCCAGTGCCGTGTCGACATATTTTTCAGCGGCGCTTTTGCCCCGTGGAACCGGGCTCCACTGGTAAAGGGAAAGGGAAGGATCCGCAGCGGACGCCGCAACAAGTCCGTCGACGTGACCGCGAGCGAGAGGTTCAAGCCGGACGTAACTGCCTTCAAGAACTGGAACCTGAATTTTTGTCGCCATGATCAAAAGTGTACCGTCACGGCCCACGCCATGCTCACTCGCCAGACCGAGAAGCGCACAAGTTGCACTCGTGCCGATAACGCGCGGAAAAATAAACAGGCGCTTCAACGCCTGAGAGCATCAGCGGCAGCCATCATCTGCACACTGGTCCTTACGATACTCGTCGACAAACATTGTCCAGGGAGGTTCATGCAGCGCATCACGATACAGGCCGGTTTTGAAATAGATGAGAGCGCGCGCCGGATAGCCGCGAGTGGGCTGAAAGAGCGTGGGGCCGCGATAGTGAACGACGTTGCGCCCATCGAGTGTCGCGTCCACACTCCCCTGATCGCTGTTTTCGAACCTGATGACGAACCGGAAATCGAGCCACCGGCCGCGGACGTCTTCGTCTCCCTCATAAATGACGTGGCTGCCCAGTTCGTCGTGGCGCGTGATCTTGAGGCGCGCATTCTCGCATCGAACGGCCAGAATCGGACGATCGGGACGGCAACTTGAAAATGACTCGCAGACCTGCTTCCACTGCGCGATCACGAGGCGCTCTGAGCTTTGAGGAATTTCTTTGGGCAGATAGAGACTGAACGAGTAGGCATAAGTTCGGCCGGAGCGCGAGAAGAGCCACCACGATTCCATCAACTCCGCGCGCTCGCTGGCAACGCCGCTTTCGCTGGCCGCTTCATAGCGGTCGCCCGAATGCACAGTAATGGCCAGCGCACTGCGACCGGCCCGAACAACGGACTGCTCGGGCGCGACCGCGCCGGAAGCAAAGCGGTATTTCGACCATCGCGTCCAGCTCAATCGCGACGACTCGAAGCCGTCATACACGTGGAGGGGAACAGTTCTGAGCGCAAAGAGAAATACGATGAGCAACAAAATTAATCCCGCGACCAGCTTAAGGAGAAATTTCACGCAGGCGATGCTATCACTCCGCGATGTTGAAAATCAGATCCGTGACCGACGCGAGCGAACGGCGTTCTCAGACGCTGAAACCGCAAAACAAAAAACCCTCTCAATCACCGAGAGGGTTTGCGAACTGGTAGGGAGAAATCTTTTACGCTGCGCGTATCACGTTCCCCGCCTGAAATCCTTTGGGGCCTTTGAGCAGATCGAACTCGACCGTCTCACCCTCGTTCAGCGTGCGGTAGCCGTTCTCCTGAATGGCGGAGAAGTGCACGAACACGTCTTCGCCCGTGGAGCGTTGGATGAACCCGTAACCCTTCGCCCCGTTGAACCACTTCACAGTCCCCTTCTCTCTCACAAAAACTCCTTTCGCCTCGATCGTCAGAATTATTCTTGCGCCTCTCGGTATTTGTCCCGCGTCGAGAAACGACCGCAAGCGACCGTGGGACGCCAATCAAAGGGCACTAGAATTCGTTGGCATCACCGGAGCGGGTCGAATGGCGTGCGCCAACAGAAACGGCTCCCCGCGTTTCGCCGGGCAATTGCCCGTGACGAAACTCATTGGAGCCGCAAAGACGTAGGCGCGATGTCCACAACCCCACACAGAAACGTCAACCGTGTTGCTTAATCGTCAGCGTATTGCACCCGACGAAGCACCAGATAATAGCAGGAAGATGACAATTGGCAAGAAGGAAATTTTTCTTTTCGGGGAGCGATTCGACGTGCGGCCGATGCGCGTTTGAGGCGTATGACTGCCGGACGCGGATCCAATTGTACGCACGGAAAGGCATGGACAATCGACAGGGCGGGGAAACCGTAAGTATTTGATAATATTTGAGAAACTGTGACTTCCATCATTCCTATTCAGGTTTCTGACGAGAATGGCGCAACGGAATTGCGCACCGGAGCCAGCGAAAACGTGCTTCGCTCGACGGCTCGATACCTGCTCCGAACCGACGTCCACACCTTCGCGTTTTCCGTGGCGGCCAACGCCACTCTGTCGATGTTTCCTTTTCTTCTGCTGCTCATGACGCTGATCCGGCGCGTGTTTCATTCGCAGGTGATGTACGCCGTCGTAGAGAATTTGTTGCGCGACTCGCTGCCCACGGGACAGGAGTTTGTCATCCGGAATCTGAATGCGGTGGTTGCTGAGCATCATCGGGCGCAGATATTTTCGTTGGTGATGCTGCTCGTGAGCTCGACTGGAATCTTCATGCCGCTCGAAGTCGCCCTCAACCGCGTCTGGGGATTTCGCAACAACCGCTCATATCTCAGGAATCAACTCATCTCGCTCGGTCTGGCCTTCGCCTGCGGGTCGCTGACCCTGGTATCGATTGGATTGACGGCCGGCAACGTTGCGGTGCTCAAGACGGTGCTGCACGGTTATGCCAACTGGTATGTGCAGTGGGCCGGATTCCTGACCATGAAAATCTTTTCGATCGGCTCGGGCATTGCGATTTTCTTTCTGATTTATTGGCTCCTGCCGAATGGAAAAGTTCGGGCGAAGTCAGTGCTGCCCGCGGCGGTGATCATGGGACTCCTCTCCGAGGCACTGAAGTATGTTTACATTTTTGCCCTACCATTTTTGAATTTCGGCGAAGTCTACGGACCATTCGCGATTTCGGTGGGCCTGATGTTCTGGGCCTTCCTCTCCGGGATGCTGCTGCTGACAGGGGCGCATTTGTCGGCGCGGAAAACCTTGCGGAATTTGTAATCGTAATCGAACTGATGGTTCTACAATTGAACAAGTAGCATGAAGAATCGAACTCTGGTTTTTCTCATCTTCGCGGCGGCAATGCTCTTCTCGATCACTCGGGAATGGAGTTCCCCGATCGGCTGCCCTCGATTGCCGCTCCATAGGATCGATTCGCAAACGACAGTCGGCACGCGCTAAAGCGCGAATCGCGATCGTTATCCTGATGCCGAAGTAGAGCGTAATTGCGCGGCTTCACAGACTTCGTGCCGTGATGCGGTCGGTGCCCATGTAGGGTTGCAGCGCCTCGGGAATCAAAACGCTGCCATCGGCCTGCTGGTAGTTTTCGACGATGGCGACCCAGGTGCGCCCGACAGCCAGGCCGCTGCCGTTGAGCGTGTGCACAAGTTCGGTCTTGCTCTTCCCTCCCGGACGGTAGCGGATATTGGCGCGGCGCGCCTGGAAGCTTTCAAAATTCGAGCAGGAGGAAATTTCACGGAACAGATTCTGTCCCGGAAGCCAGACTTCGATGTCATACGTCTTGGCCGCGGAGAAGCCGATGTCGGCGGTGCAAAGAGTCATGACGCGATAGTGCAGGCCCAGTTTCTGGAGAACGCTTTCCGCGTTGTTGGTCAGCTTTTCGAGTTCGTCATAAGAATGTTCCGGGCGCGAAACTTTGACGAGCTCGACTTTCTGAAACTGGTGCTGGCGGATGATGCCGCGAACGTCTTTGCCGTATGAGCCAGCTTCGCTGCGGAAGCAGGGCGTATAGGCTGCCAGGCTGATCGGGAGCTGGGCGGCATCGATGGTTTCGTCGCGATAAAGATTGGTGACCGGGACCTCGGCGGTGGGAATAAGCCAGAGATCTTTTTCACCGTGCGGAACGCGAAATAAATCCTGCGCGAATTTTGGCAACTGGCCTGTGCCATACATCGATTCGGAATTGACCATGAAGGGCGGCAGAACCTCGGTGTAACCGTGCTCGCGAGTATGGAGATCGAGCATGAAATTGCCGAGAGCGCGCTCCAGACGCGCACCCAGCGCCCAGTAGACGGCGAAGCGGGCTCCGGCAAGTTTTGCGGCGCGTTCGAGATCAAGGATACCAAGGTGCTCTCCGAGTTCCCAGTGGGGCTTGGGAGTGAAATCAAACTTCGGCGGCGCGCCCCAGCGGCGGGCTTCGACGTTGTCAGCTTCGCTCTTCCCCACGGGTACGCCGTCGCTCGGGAGATTCGGGAGGGCCATCAGAACTTCACGCAGGCGCGCGTCGGCCTCGGAGGACTCTTTCTCCAGTTCCTGAATCTGTTCGCGCATTTGTTTGGTAGCTTCGATCTGCGCGGTCGCGTCTTCCTTGTTTTTCTTCAGGCGGGCGATCTCTTCAGAGGCCTGATTGCGGCGGGCTTTGAGTGTTTCCACGTGCGTGATCGCCTGTCGGCGATCGGCGTCAATTGCTTGAAAATCCTTCAGAACTTCAGCGGGATTCATTCCGCGCTGGCGCAGTTTTTCTTCGACGATGGGCAGGTTATCGCGGACGAAGTTGAGATCTAGCATTCTTTTTAACTTTAGCTGAAAAAGGCTGGTTCGTGCAGGTGACAACGCAAAATCTTAAACCGCAGAGGTCGCCGAGGACGGAGAAAACTTGTGATTCTCCTGTAAACTAACCGCAATGAAACTCCCCCGTTTTTGCGTGGCGCTTGCGTTGCTGTCGTGGCTTCTTGTCTGCCCGCGCGCTTTCGCCTCTGCTTATGACGCTCATCCCAAGCTGGTCGTGGTGATTGTGATCGACCAGTTCCGCGGCGATTATCTGGAGCGCTACCACGATCAGTTTGTTGCCGGCGGCTTCCGGGTTTTTGTGGAGCGTGGCGCGTACTTCGCGGATTGTAATTACGATTATGCCAATACGAGAACGGCTCCCGGACATGCAACGCTCTTCACGGGCAGCTATACGAGCGGACACGGAATTCTGGCGAATGAGTGGTGGGATCCCGAGAAGAAAAAGCGCGTCAGTTCGGTTGAAGACGATAGCACGAAGCTGGTGGGCATCAACGACGCCAGCGGAACTGGCGCTTCGCCGCACAATCTCTTGAGCGACACGCTGGGCGATGAGTTGAAGCTGGCAACCGGAGGCAAGGCGCGGGTGTTTGCGATTTCGCTGAAGGATCGCGCAGCTGTTCTGCCGGGCGGATTCGCGGCGGACGGCGCATATTGGATCGATCCGAAGAGCGGCGCTTGGATTACCTCGACGTTTTATCGCGCCGAGCTTCCGGAATGGGTACGCAATTTTGACACTGGCCATCGCGCGGAAAAGTTCTGGAACCTCGAGTGGAAGGATGACAGCGGCAAGGTTTTGGGAACGACCGCACCGCGCAACGGGCGCGACGGAAAGCCGGCGGGATTTTATGAGGTTGTCGGGTCGACTCCGTTTGCCAATCAATATGAATTTGATTTCGCGAAGGAGCTGATGCTTTATGAAAAGCTGGGCACTGGGCCGGCGACGGATTTGCTGGTGATCAGTCTGTCCGCGAATGACATTCTTGGGCATCAGGTAGGGCCGGACGCGCCCGAGATGCGCGGCATGGCGCTCGCGCTCGATCGGCAACTCGCGGAGTTCATTGAGTTTCTTGGGCATCAGATTGGGATGGCGAATGTCTGGATGGCGCTCTCGGCGGACCACGGCGTTGCGCCGTTGCCCGACGTTGCCAAGACTCTGCGGCTGCCTGCGGCCAACCTCGACGCGAAGGCGCTGCGCGAGCAAGCCAATTCCCTGCTCTCGAAAAAGTTTGGCAAGCAAGCCGAGTATGTACGCGAACTGGATTATCCATTGGCCTGGCTCAACGAAGATGCCTTCACAGCGGCCGGTGGAAACGAAATCGGCGCGGAGCTCGACGCAGGCGAGGTGCTCAAACAGATCGGGTTCGCTGGATATTTCACGAAGTATCGGCTTGGGCAAGGCACGTTGATTCCGAATACCGAACTCGGCCGGCGATATGCTCACAGCTATTCTCCCGAGGGCGGATGGTATGTGATGGGGGTTCCGAAACCGTTTGAGGTCGGAATCACGAAGGGCACCGATCACGCCACTCCTTTTTCTTACGACACGCATGTACCGCTCGCATTTTACGGGCTGGCGTTTCAGCCGGGAGTCTACCGGACTCATGCTGAACCGGTGGATCTGGCAGTCACGCTGGCATCGCTGCTGGGGATTAACGCTCCCGCGCAGGCTACTGGACGAGTTTTGACGGAGGCGCTGGTTTTGCATCGGACTGCTACTTCTGGTTCGGCCGAGCATGATGACGCCGCTTCGGGAGGTGCGAAATGAGTTCGTCATCTCCGAATACGTTTTCTTCCGGCTCTCCTGATCTGCGCGTGCGCGTGGGCGACATTGAGCTTAAGAATCCGATCATTGCGGCTTCGGGAACGTTTGGATACGGAATCGAGTTCGAAGATATCGTGCATCTCGATCGGCTCGGCGGCCTCGTAGTGAAGGGGCTTTCGGTTGAGCCGATGACCGGCAATCCGCCGCCGCGGCTTTACGAAACGGCGGCGGGAATGCTGAATGCCATCGGCCTCCAGAACATTGGCGCGCAGGCTTTTATTGAGGGAAAATTGCCGGCGCTGCGCGAGAAAAACAATGTCGTCGTGTTTGCGAACGTTTTCGGTTATACGAGACAGGATTATGAGCGCACGATCGAAATCCTGAATCAGGGCGAGGGAATCGCGGCCTATGAGCTAAACGTGTCGTGCCCGAATACGGCGTCGGGGGGAATTTCGTTCGGCAGCGATCCGCAACTGCTGGATGAGGTCGTCCGCACGGCCAAGCGGGTCGCGGCGCGCCCGCTGATTGTGAAGCTTTCGCCGAATGTGACTTCGATTGCTCTGATGGCGCATGTGGCCGAGGAAGCCGGAGCGGATGCGATTTCGCTGGTGAATACCTTCCTGGCGATGGCGATTGACGCCGAGACGCGCAAGCCGCGGATTGCGAACGTGACGGCCGGACTGTCGGGGCCGGCGATCAAACCAATCGCTTTGCGCATGGTACATGAGGCGGCGCGGGCAGTGAAGATTCCGGTGATTGGCATGGGTGGGATTGCGACGCCGGTGGACGTGGTGGAGTTCATGCTGGCGGGCGCCAGCGCGGTGCAGGTCGGAACGGCGAGTTATTTTGATCCGGTGGCGACCGAGACGCTGGTGGAGGATTTGGCCGAGTATTGCCGCGAGCATCGGATCCCGCGAGTGAGCGGCCTTACGGGCGCGTTGCAAAGCGATTGAAATTTTCTTCGACTAACGAGTTGATTTCGGAGTGGTTGCTTGTGCGTCGGGCTTGAATCCAATCTTTTGGAGCATGGGCTGAATTTCCGGGTTGGACATGAAGAGCTTCCAGACCAGACCGGTCCGGTAGTTCTCAATCATGACCGTGATCGGCGCCTGATTCAGGCCCATGAAGATCGGTGAAACCCAGTCCTCGCTCAAATTGATGGCGTCGCGCGGGCCGTACACACCCCAGACTTCGCTGCCGAGATCGCGATACACGTGCTTGAGCATGGCCATTGAGGCCTCGGGGGTGTAAGGAAAAGATGAGAGCGCGCCGGTAAATGTCATGGTGCCGTCATCATCACCCGGCGTCGGCTCATGCGGCAGATAGCCGCGCGGACCATCGCTGGCAGTCAATCCCCAGAAATCAGGACCGTAGCCTTTGTAGCGTCCCGGATTATGCTGGCAGTATGCGAAGTTAATCCTAGCGATGTCGCGGTTGTTTTGAAAATAATCGGTGAAACGGTCATGAATGCCACGCGGGTCGAAACCCATGTAAGAGTAATGGATGAAGAAAAGCGGGCCTCCGGTGCCGACGCCGACGTCAAGCTTGATGCCGTAGTAAGTGTGGCCGTTGGTGTATCTCTCTCCCGCGTGCGATCCTGACCATCCGCGCCGGTATTTCGCTCCGGCCTCGCCCTGGTTTGCCCAGCCAGAATAATAGAGTTCAGCGGGCACGGCGTGAGTCGGCGACGCGATGGCTAACAGGTAGACAATCATCGCTTCGTTGAATCCGGTGAGCCGGTGATTGATGTACCACGACCACTCGGGAGACCAGTGCCAATAAAGCGCATCGCTTTGCGGAGAGCGACGATACCAGTCCCACTCGACCGTCTCCCACAGGCGCGAGATGCGGGTATATAAGTCGCGCTCGCTCGACCCGTCGAAATATTTCCGCGCGGCGAGCAAGCCTTCCATCAGAAATGCGGTCTCGACCAGATCGCCGGCGTTGTCAAACATGTCGAATACGGGAAGCGCCTCTCCGGTGGAACCGTCCATGAAGTGCGCCCACGCCCCGTGAAAGCGCGGCGCTTTTTCGAGGAAATCGACAATCTTGATGAGCCTCTCCAGGCCCTGATCGCGAGTGATGAAACCGCGATCCACTCCGACAATGAGGGCCATGATGCCGAAGCCGCTAGCGCCGGTCGCGACGACGCGATCATCGCCGGGAATATTTTCCAGGGTCGTTCCGGCGACTGGATGCGCGCCCTCCCAGTAGTAGCGAAAACAGGCCTCTTGCAGCATGGTGAGCAGTTCGTCATCGGTCATCGTTCGGGTGGAAGCCGTAGCTTCGTTCGAAAATCCCGACGTGCGATATTGACGATCGGCTGCAACGACCTTGTAGCGCGCGGTCTGGCCGGGCTTACCAAGGTAGTCGGTGTAGCGGTTTATTCCCGGAACCTGCATGCCGACGAGTTTGAAATCTTGTTCGTCTTCGGCATGGGCATTCGGAGTCTGCGCATTCCGAGTCTTACTGCTCAAAGCGCGGTAAATGAGGTAACGCTGAACCGAGCTCGATTCGACCGCGTCCCACTTGATATCGATATGGCGCTCATAACCCTTGGCAGCGACGTTTTGGGGCGCTGGCAGACTCGATGTGGGCTTAAGAGCGTCGCCGACCGCGATTGATGAAGACGAATCGTCGATCTTGATTTCGTCAACGATCAACGAGTGCTCGGCTCCGTCCGCCGCATTCTGGTTGAAGATAATTTTGACGGTCTGATTGGGTTGAAAGGTATGGATCGAGCCGGTCTTGAACTCACGGAGCGGTATACCGATTTGAATCCATTCGCGAGCGGGCATGGCTTTCACGACGTTGCCGAGATTGAGAGGGGCAGAGAAATGTTCGGCGGAGTCGAGCAGGCGGATCGATGGCAGATCAGCGGCAGAAATACCCTCAACTGAATAACACCACAGGTAGAGAACATCTCCAGAAAAACCAGGCTGACGATTTCTAAAATTAACAATGCGGATTCCGGCCTCCCAGCCGCCCTCTGGAACCGATGTCCACGTCAAGCGCAGCGTATTGGGCGGAGTAAAGAAAATGTCGTGACTGACCGGGAGCTTTTTATTGACAAGTTCCAGGAGCGAAGGCGCGGACGCACGTCCTTCGCTATAGAAGTAGGCATCGGATTCGAGGCTGTTATCGAAAAAGATGTGCCGGTAATATTCCGTGTCCGCGCTTGCGAACGAGCAGAGAAGCAGCAGTGAAAGAAAATGGCCACGGCGAGCGAAGAACATTAAGATTCCGCAGGATTCGACTCGTTCGGATCGCATCACCTCTATTTATACATGGCTCGTCTGTGCAGAAATTCTCTGCGAATGGCTTGCGCTCCGCGCGAGACGTTCCGACAGCCCGTCGTCACGAGTATTCTACTCATGACGATTCTTCGGATTTTTCCCACCGGCTGGAAGCAGGAGCACGAAGTCAGAAGAACGTCTTTAGGAGAGCTATGAACTCATTGCCTCTTGATCCATGGCATCTTGATCCAAAGAAAACTGCGCTGGTTTTGATCGACCTCCAGAATGCGATCATGTCGAGACAAACTGCTCCTTACTCCAGCGCGGAGGTCGTGCAGAAATGTAAGCAGCTGGCACAGGCTTTTCGCGCACGCGGCGCGACTGTTGTCTACATCCGCGTAGATATGGGGAATATTTTGCAACTGCCGGTGGATGAGCCTGCCCGTGATCCTAATGCGCCTCCGCCGCCGGCTATCGCCTCGGAGTTGACGCCTGACGCTGGATTCGAGGCGGGCGACCTGCTCATCACGAAGCGGCATTGGGGAGCTTTTGCGGGCACGGAATTGGAACAGGCGCTGCGGCAGCGCGGCGTTAACACGGTCGTCGTCGGAGGCATTTCAACAAACGCGGGCGTCGAATCGACGACGCGGCAAGGCACCGGGTTGGGCTTTGCATTTGTCATCGTCGAGGATGCTTGCGCCACCAGCATGGGCGTCGAGGCGCATCGCTTTGCATTTGAGAAAATCTTTCCTCGGCTCGCACGAGTGAGAAAGACGGATGAGGTGATTGCGGGGCTGGGTGAGATGCGGTCAGAGTAGTCAGTGCGGGTCGGACGCCTCAGGCGCTCGCGTCGCTGAGATCTTTCAGTGCTTTTTGTCCCTGGAACCACCTGAACATGAAAAAAGCATGAACGCCGAATGCCCACATTGAAAACGTGACGATGAGGGCGATCATGTCGACTGCATAGAGAGCCATGCCGGCGAAGAATGCCCAACGATGTCCGCTGCGCGCGGCAAAGCCCAGCGCTACCAGGATTGCAATCCAGAGAGCCTCCGCACCCAACACAGCGAGCGGCAAACTGTGGCCTAGATCTTTTCCGTAAAATCTCAGGAGGTCCACGGTGCCGATGTTGACGAGAAAATTCAGCCGCACCGGAAGCAAAACTACCCCCGCGGCCCAGAAGAAGTAGTTCGCGTCGTCTTGGCTATCGGCGCGCAGGTCAGCGCGACGCGCCTCTTCAGACGCCAGATATTCCTGGTCCGTTCGACCAGCGCCCACATTCAAAGTTTGCATAATCTCACAACTTACCAAATGCGCCGCAAGTATAAACGAACACGAGTGGAGCGAGTTAGTTGACTTCTCGTCGAGAAGTAACCTCCGGATCGCTCTAAAACAAAAGCGGGCGACCCTTTAAGAGGTCGCCCGCATCGGTTGCTGCCTTGCGAATCTACTCTTGCCCGCCGCCACCTCCCTGACCGGCAGCGTCTTGCTTGGCTTGCTGCTCGGCCTGGTCGGCTTGCGCCTGCTGATCGGATAGATCTTTGGACGCATTCTGGTCGGGTTGGGGAGCGGGGATGTCGGAGGACACCGTGCCTGCATCCGGCGCCTTCGGCATTCCGTTCGTTCCCTGCTTCGCGGCGAGTTCTTTCATTCCGTTGTTGAGTTGCTCGTCGAAGTGATTGCGCATCTCCTGCAAGTCGTCAACGGAGACGAGCACCTGCTTGCCGGCGCCGCATTCTCCCTTCTTGCTGGCCGAAACGCTGGCATTGACTTTGCCATCGGCATCGGGAGTATCGGTGAGACGCGTAAGCACGTCGCCGCCGGTGAGGTCGCATTCCTGGCCATCGCTGACCAGAGTGACGGTGTTGTCGACCACAAACGTGCGCCGCGCGGGATCGAGCGCCGGTGGCACTTGATTGTCGTCAGTGCTGTTGGCCGGAGCCGAGCCCTGATCGGATGCGCCGCCTTGAGTTGGGGCCTGCTGCTCCTGCGCAGCGAGTTCAGCCTTCACCTCTTCGGCGATCGCGTCTTTCACTTCCGGACTGAGCGTGACCTGCCCGTTCGCCGCTTGGCCGCCACCATTATCCGAGTAGTTCGACGGAGCCGGTTGAGAGGCATCGGCATCGGCGGCCGTGTTGTACTGCGCCGCGTAGGTCGACTGCAACTCAGATGCGATCAGATAATCCGTGAGCCAGAACGCCGGACCCGCATAGACGGGATAAGGGTTCCACCAGCCACCGTAGAATCCATACCACGGACCGCCCCAACCCCAGGCACCAACTCCCCAGTACAAGGGGGCGCCCCAGGGATGCCAAGCCCATCCGTAGAAGCCGGGATGGAACCAGACGCCGGGATAATAACCGTAGTAGTGGAAGCCATGATAGAAGTAGCCGCGATAGAGGCCGGTATGGTAGCCGCCGTGCCCGTAGAAAGTGCGCGAGTAATACGCGTGGCCACCGCGGTTCATGTAGGCGTGCTGCACGTAGCCGCCACCGGGGCGGTTGACGATGCGGACGCCATTATGCTCGCTGACGACGGTTCGGCCGCCATGCAGGCCGTTGCTGATGTGCATACCATTGCGATTGATCGAACGGATGGAGCCGTTCGGACGAATACTCGCCCGTCCTCCACCCCTTAGAGCGACGGAGCGACCGGGGGCATGGCCCACGCCTCCGCGACCTGCCACGGCACCGCCGCGGTTGCCGCCTACGCCGCCACGGTTACCGCCTACGCCGCCACGGTTGCCGCCGACGTTGCCGCGATTGCCGCCTTCACCACGATTGCCCGCGTTGCCTGGGCGACCGACGTTGCCGCCTTCATGACCCGCAGCGCCGCCTTGATGGCCACCTGCCGCGTGTCCCTCACCGCCGTGGTTTTCATGGGCAGCGCCGGCTCCGTGGCTCGCACCGCCCGCATGACTCTGGCCCCCGCCGTGACTCTGACCGGCGTGGCTCTGGCCCCCGCCGTGACTGGCATGGCTTTGACCGCCATGCGGAGCGGAGCCCTTCGACTCCGATTTGTGCTGGTCGGCTGCCACCATCGAGATTGGCATCAGCGCCAAGGCCAGGATTAAGGTGGATTTCACCACAAGGTTTCTAGTGGTACTGAAATTCATCACGCCCTCCAAAATTTTCATGCTTCTCTTTCGATTCTTGGAATCACAAAACTATTTGACTCGCCCGCGACTGTCGGGTCTTCGAGTCCTCCCGGGAGTCTTGCCCGGAAATCAGTATCTATTAACCCCGCAAACTGGATTTGGTTGTGCATTATATTGCGTTTTAAGGGTCGGAGGCGCTTTCTTTATTTAGAAGTGGGTTTAGAAGTAGAGGGGTGCAGGTAGGAGACGATCTCGAATAGCCCGCGGGAGCGCGATGTTACGGCCTTTGCGCAATGGTCTTCATGCTGCGTATTGGGGATTACATCTAACGGCCGCTGGAGTGCCAAATGGAGCCCGGCGACTGGTAATTGAGACCTTCGCCCCAGACGATATGGGTGTCGCCGTGGTTGTCGATGGCCATGCTGAAGTAGTCGCCGAAGGGGAAACGGAAGCCGGCTTTTTTGATATAGGAATAGCCAGAAACGTAGCGAGAGACGCGCGTCTCGTCGGACCAGGTCGCGCCGCCGTTCGAAGAGCTGCGGTAATACGTGTTCCAGTAGGGAGTGTTGCGGGTGTCCATCCAGGCGATGCGAACGTCTCCGTTATTGCCGGCCGCGATTGCCGGGAACGCGTGCTCCACGCCAGCCGGCGCGGACGAGACGCTGGCACGGGGTAGCCAATTTTCTGCGCCGTCGGTGGAAGAAGAGAAATAAATGCGTTGCGCGCCGAGAGGCGTGCGGCCTGCGCTCCAGAGAGCATAAAGCGTGCCGTCGGTGTCGGAGGTAAGCGCGATCTGCGCGCCCAGATAGGCCTCGCCGCAGTCTTCGTCCTCGCATCCGGGAGCGGCGGCGGACGTGTCGATACTTTTCGCGGACCAAGTCTTGCCGCTATCGGCGGATTTGCCGATGAAGAGGTTGACGGATCCGCGCGCGCCGCCCGCCTTGGAATACGAGGCCCAGGCGAGGTAGGCGATACCCGCGGGATCAATGGTAGCCGAGCCCAGCAGTGACCAGCCGGGGCGGCTGTCGGCATTGACGCGCGAAGGCACAAAGCTGCGACCGCCATCCTGCGAGGCGGCGACCCAGACCTCTTCTTCGTGATTGAAGGCCACGTAAACACTTTGGCCGCGGACAGCGAGGGCAGGCTTGTCGAGTTCTTCTTCGCTGCGGGCGGCGGTAGCGAACGACCAGGTCACGCCGGAATCGATGGATTTCGCGAGGATAACCTCGCGCTTTTTGTTTTCAAGCCAGGCCGCGAAGACGGTATGCCGGTCGGCGGGATCGACGACAATTTGGGCATCAAACTGGCCGGAACCAGCGGCGAGCATCACACGCGGAGCCTGCCAAGTCTTGCCGTTATCGCCGCTGACGACAAGCAGCATGGTGGGGACACTGCAATCGGCACAATTGGGAACGTGGCCATAGTGCGGGTAAAGCGCGTAAATATGGCCCACGGCGTCGGCCGCGACGGCTGGTTCCCATTGGTCGCCGGTAGTAAGGCCAATTCGCTTTTGCAAAGAAAGCTGGGGCGCGGCCCACGCGGGGCTCGCCAAGGCGAGCGCGACTAGCGCCAACAATGCCGCAGCGAATTTGGAGTAGGCGGGGCGCACTTTCATGGGCCAATATGGCCAAGGGCTGGGGGGCGGAACGGAAAACCCTGCATTGAACTTTAGCCTGAAACCGGGCGCGGGTCAACGGGCGGGAGGGGGTCGGAGACACCTTCGATTACCCATAATCGGGCCCACAGATCGCTCGCCGAAAGGCTCAGCACTCAGCCGCGGTCAGCAGCAGCGGGGCGCCTGACGTGATGACCAAGGTGTGCTCGAAATGGGCGGAGAGGGCGTGGTCGCCGGTGCGAAGGGTCCAGCCGTCTTTGGCGGTGAAGACTCGGCCGGAGCCGGTCGAGATGATCGGTTCGACGGTGATGACCAGGCCCTCATTCATGATCTGGCGGGCTTGCGGATCGGGATAATTGGGGACATGGGGCTGCTCGTGGATGGTGCGTCCGATGCCGTGGCCGCCCAGTTCGCGGATGACTGAGAAACCGGACTTGCGGACTTCGCGCTCCACCATTTTGCCGATTTCGAAGACGCGAAAACCGGAGCGGGCTACGAGCATGGCTTTGTGAAAGGCGCGCTCGGCGCAGGTCATTAATTGTTCGGCCTGTTTGCTGATTTTGCCTACCGGCACGGTCAGGGCGGCGTCGGCCATGTAGCCATCTTTTTCGACGGTCACGTCGAGCTTTACGAGGTCGCCATCTTGCAGCGTGCGGTCTCCGGGGATGCCGTGGACGGCTTCGTCATTGAGGCTGATGCAGGTTGCGCCGGGAAACTTGTAAACCATACGTGGCGCTGAGTTTGCGCCGTTTTCCTGCATGACGCGGGCGCCGATATCGTCGAGATATTGCGTGGAAACGCCGGGGCGGACCTCGGCTTTCATGGCGTCCAGAACCTGGCGGACGATGCGGCCGACGGCTTTTAAATAGGCTAGTTCCTGCTCGTCTTTAATGCTCATAATTCTCGCGTCGGAGGTAGATTATCACGGGGACGCGACTCATCCTCCGGTCTTGTTTATATGTACAATATTGTAATGGCATGGGCACCTCCCCGGAGCGAATGCCGGGCGAACGAAATAAACTTAGTTTTCGGAGCGGCGTGAAAGGGGGCAAAAACGGAGCTTCCGCGCGGCAGGATGTTAACTGTGTGGTTATGGGGCCGTCTTGTTTGAACTTTCTTTGGCCTATCAGAATGTTGGAGTTGGCGGGGGTTGCTGCTTCCCGGTTTTGGAATGAGGCACTTACAGCGAAGTATTGGGAATAAGTGACTTACTGGTCGCGAGTTAGTTGGCTTTCCGTAACAAGGACATTGCTGGGGCTGGATTTTGTCAAGTTGACAGGGTATGCATTATGACTCGAATTCGCGCTCGAAATGTGTCAGCGGGAGGCCACTTCTCGAAAACCGCGAGAAGTGGCGCACCCCCAATTCTTTTATGTCGGCGTTCACAGGCAGGGCTCGCGCTAGCTTTCCCCACTGATGTGGCCCACCCGCCGATAGTCGAGTTAGAACACGTACGCTGCGCCAGGAGCCTCCCCTACCTTCGAAGCACCAACAATGATGGTGCCGCCTTGCATCGCTTCGGAGATCGCGAAAGAGTCTCCCTCAACGGGGTCGGAGGGCAGCAATTCGGCAAAAGCCTCGGAAGTTGTTTCCCAGCCGCTCTTTGATTTCTTGTAAAGGTAACCAACACCTTCGTCATCGTTGTTGTTGAACGGACTACCGCCAAGAGCATCGCTTCCGGCCATGGCTACGGACCAACCGAAGGCCCCTCCGTAGACCGGTACGGGTGGTGTGAGTTCCGCGGACTCCGTTCCGTTACTCCAACCGCTGAGAGGTTCGACAAATACATACACGGCTCCTGCGCCAGCGGGTCCACCAGATCGATGGTTAGGTGCTCCAACCGCGGCGAAGCCGCTGGTTATCGCAACTGAAAAAGCAAAATAGTCCCCGTCAGCCCCGTCAGAGGCAGTCAGCGTGGCAGTCTGTGTCATGCTGGTCCACCCGCTTCTCGGCTTGACAAAAATAGAAGCGCTGCCAAGCCCCGCGTTACCTCTGGCAGGTGCGCCCACAATGACGGTTTTTCCCGAGATTGCGACTGACTCGCCAAAATTGTCCCCCCTTACAGGATCAGACTCTGTTAGAACCGCGTTGGCTCGCGACGTAGAGGCCCAACCGCCTTTAGGCTTGAGGTATAGATAGGCCCCTTCAGACGCTCCCGCAACGATGGTATTGCCAGCGATAGCGACGGAGAGGCCGAGATAGTCCGGTCCCGTGAACTCCGCCGTCTCCGTCATGTCCTTCCAGCCGGTTGCGGGTTTCACAAAAACATAGACATTGGAACTGCTGGTAATGTCATCGCTACCGATCACAATCGTGTCTTTGTCAACAGCTACCGAATAGCCGAACCAGAGATCGCTAGAACCGTCCGAAGGCGTCAGCTTTGCGACTTCCGTGTGATTTCCCCACCCGCCCGAAGGCTTCACGAAAACATATGCGGCCCCTTCGCCAGAATTCGAGCCGATGCTGGCATATGGCGCTCCCACAATAATCGTGTCACCGTTCACGGCGACAGAAGTGCCAAAGCCATCGGTTGGCGTACCATCCGATGCGGTCAGTTCTGCAAGTTGTTTTGGACCGGCTGCGAAAGAGAAAGCCGAGGCAGAGAGAAGAAGCACAACCTTTGCAAACTGCGCGAATCGCATGAATTCTCCGATCGGACGAACTTCAACTCGATCATAGATGCTGTGTCAAGTGTCGCTATGAGTCGTTATCGCTCGTTGACCCGTTGCAGCCCAATTTCAAAGTTATAATTTTTGCGGGCTCGCGGGTTCAATAGACTCGCCACTCAGTGCGGGTGATGTGCCGCTGCGCGAACTCAGTGTGCGTGCTGTGCGGTGCGCGACGGACGTAGGCGCAGAAAGATCTGGAACGAGACCGGATTATCACCGTAAGAAGCGTTCAGGCTTTGTGGTTTGGAATAGAACGTGACGTCCGCGCCGGCGGCGAATTGCCATTGCTTTGATTGAACGAGATCGCGTTCGCCTCCGAAGGTGTAGGCACCGATGCGGTAGCTGGGCATGAGCGGATTATTGGGAAATAGTTCGTCTTTGTCGACCAGTTCTAGGCGCGTGAAGGCGTAGTTCTTCGACATGAAGTTCAGCGTGCTCTCGAAGGTGTAGCCGTTGAGGTTGTGATCGTCCGCCACTTTGTGGACCCTGCCCCAGATTAGCGAGGTGGCCCAGGAGCCGTCTCCGAGTTTGCCGGTGAGCGGGCGCACGTATTCTACCGACGCCGTCTGGCGGCGCTGGCTGCCCGGTTCGAGGGCTTCGGGATGCTCGAGGCGTCCGTAGCTGTATTGGGCGGTCCAGTTGCGCGAGGGGGCGATGCTGAGGCGCGTGGACCAGGAATCGAGCGGGGCGAAGTTGATCTCATAACGTTTTTCGCCGGGCTCGCGGCCGTTGAAGACCGAGCCTTCGACTTTAAGGCGTGAGATTACTAGGCCGGTGGTGAGGACGCCGAAGCTGATGTGGGTTGAATCCTGGAGGTGGTGGGAGAGCGGGGCCATGGGCAGCTCGGCGGCGGAGGCGCGATGAACGTAGGCGACGGGACCGAGCGCGGGCTCGCCGGCGGCTGCTCCGTAGAAAAGCCAGGAGAGCTTCTCCCAGGAATTCTGGCCGCCGATCGGCCGCGTGTAATTGAGGGCGAGTTCGGAGAAGACATTGTGGGGGTGCTGGTGATCGACGAGCGGCTGGCCGTGATAGGTCTCGCCGGTCTGAAAGAGTTCAGGGAAACCGGGATGGGGCGAGGTGAGCGACTCGGCGGAGAGCATCTCGCGAAATAGAATCTTGCCGCCAGCGAATTGATGCTGCTGCATGAGCATGGCCCAGTTGACGGACTCGGCTTTGGCCTCGCCGCGCGGGCCGCCGGCCTGGTTGTAGTCGATGAAGACTACACCGTGCGCCATGAGGTCCCAGCCGTTTAGACTTTTCATCCAGGCATGCGGGACGATGGCGGCGGGTTGCCATCCGGTGCCGGAGCTGACGTGGGGCGAGGGCGCCCACGCGGGCTGAGACGTGTCCATATTCATTTTTGTGCCGGGCATATTTGTGCCGGGCATATTCATCTGGGCGACCGACAAGACGGATGTCAATCCGAGGATGACGAGATGGCAAGGTAGCAGGCGCACGTGGACTCCTCATGCGTGGAAGGTACATGTTTTTATGAGAGCCGCGATATGACGGCCGCGATCGCTGCTCGTGACGAGGGGCGCTAGACGCGCAGAGGAGTTATGCCGGGGGATTCGGAGGAGAAGATTGAAGAGGGGTTGCGGTCGCCAGAGGACGTGATTGCAAGTGAAGGTGCGGTCCGCAAGGAATCGGGACAATTCTGTTGCGCGGGCGGGCGTTGCGTGGGAGAGAGTTGCGGGATGGCCGCATTGTGGCCGGTCAGACAGCAATCGTGACTCGGCTTTGGGCTTGGGTTTTGGTTACCGTGTTCATGGCAGCCGCCGGAGTGACCGGGGGGTTGGGCGAGCGCTGGAAGAGGTTGGGCCACCCAGCAGGCGCAGCCCAATATGGCGATCAGCAGAATCGGCGCGGCTGTGGTTGTTACATTCATGTTCGTGCGCTGGCTTCGGGGCTCCCTCAGCGGCTAAAGCCGCAAATCAGAACTGGCCAGTATCGCAGCGCTGAAGCGCTGCGCCACCCAAAAACTACAGCAATCCCAAAATCAAGGGCATGCCAAAATCAGACGCCACGTCAAAATCAAACGCAAATCAAAATCAAGACCAAGTCAAATGATCAAGAGCAGCTCCAAAATCAAGAGCGGGACCCAAAATCAAGAATAACGCAAAATCCCACGCTTACTACGATCCGGTGATGCGGACGCGCAGCTCTTCGGGCAAGCGGTCGCGAATTTCCGCGGGCAGGTGGTCGTGGACGTGGCGCGCTCCGAGGAGGGCGGCGCCAACCATGACGGTGGGCGCGGGCGTGGCTACGGCAACGATCAACCAGATGAGCGCGGAGAGTGCGAAGCCGGCGAGCGCTCCTACTTCGAGCCAGAAGGCATGGCGGGGCTCGAAGTAACGGATGGCGGCGAAGGCCAGCAAAAATACAGCGGCGGATGCGGATGCGAGAACGATCAGGGAAATGTCGATGATGCGGTGGAGCTTCTGGCGGCTGCGGCAGCGCTCGCACGCGGCAAAATGGCGCTCGTAGTCGCCGCGCATTTCGGGAGCGAGGCCGGAGATGTCATAACGCCAGCCCGCAAGGATCTTCCCTACGATGGGTTCCACGCACTGACTCATACTAAGTTAACCAGCCAGTTAGAGGCGGATGGGCGCGATCGCTTCCGTCTGGGCCGCGAGCAGCACGCGATTATTCCAAAGCCCCTGACGTCCGCGCAGGGCTTGCTCTGCCGAGGCCCGCGCGATTTCGGGATGATTGTTTTGTTCAGAGAGATGCGCCAGTATTACGTACTCGGCAACCCCATCATAGTCGTTGGAGAAGAATTCCGCGAGGGCTTCATTGGAAAGATGCCCGACACGGCTCATCACGCGCTGCTTCACCGACCAGGGATAGGGACCGAAACGCAACCTTTCTACGTCATGGTTAGATTCAATTAATAAGACGGTCGATCCACGTAAATGGTTGCGGACGCTAACTGGCATATAACCGAGGTCGGTAGCAAAGCCGATCTTGATGCCCTCGGCGCGGAAGGTGAAGCCGACGGGGTCGGCGGCGTCGTGCGGGATGGTAAAGGGCGAGATCTCGATGTCGCCGATGCGAAAGCTGCGGCCGGCGAAGAAGTGCTCGGACTTGGGAAGATTGGGAGCTGGGGCGGCGTCTTTGTCTTTGTCTTTGTCTTTGTCCGTGGGAACTCCGGCTTTGCGAACGCCGCCGGGAAGTCCGTCGCGGCAGGCGCGATTCCAGGCGTGGTGCGTGGCTTCGGTAAGGTAGACAGGAACGTTGAGTTTGGTGGCGAGGCGCTCGAGTCCGGCGACGTGGTCGGAATGCTCGTGGGTGATGAGGATGGCGGAAATATCTTCGGTGCGCTCGCCAAGTCCGCGGAGGCGCTTGAAGGTCTCACGGCCGGAAAGGCCGGCATCGACCAGGATGCGGGTTGAAGTGCTGGAGACGAGTGCGCAGTTGCCACGACTGCCGCTCCCGAGCACCGAGACCGTTACTGCCATATGGAGTTGAGCTTACCGTGAGCGGCTGTGGAAGAGGAGGAAATTTTGGGACCCCGGCACCTTTGGGGGCACGGCGGGGATAGGCCCGGCGGCGGGGAGACGGAGGCGATGAGGAACGATCGCCCGGGAGTGTGCCAGGATTTCAACCGTCCCTCCGGGACTTTTCTCGATCCGGTGTGTGCCCAACAGCAGCCCGTATCTACATGCAACCATTTAGTTGCTTTTTAAGGATGGGCGGGGTAATATGCAACCTGGGAGTTGCATAATGACGGACAACGTAATTGAAAAGCGAACTGAACTGAAGGCGCCCGTTTCGCGCGTTTGGCGGGCGATTACGGACTATCGCGAGTTCGGCGAATGGTTTCGCGTGAAGCTGGATGGCCCGTTTGTGGCGGGCGAGCGGTCGACCGGACACATCACATATCCGGGCTACGAGCACGTGAGGTGGGAAGCACTCGTACAGAAAATGGAGCGGGAGCGGCTGTTTTCATTCACGTGGTCGCATCCCAGATCAATCGACAAGGCGAACTACTCGGGCGATTACACGAGCGATCCGAAGACGCTGGTCGAGTTCCGGTTTGAGAAAATTGCGGATGGCACTCTGCTGGTGCTGACCGAGTCGGGGTTCGAGAGCATTCCCGCCGAATGGCGTCTGGAAGCGTTCCGGAGAAACGACGGCGGCTGGACGGAGCAGATGAAGAACATCGAGGGCTTTATTGCAAGATCGGTTGCGAAATAGGTCGCGAGACATGTCGCGAAACAGGAGTCGGCGTGCGTTGGTCAGGCGTTCTGCGGTCAGGCCATCCACAGTAGAGCAGCGGGATCAGGCGCAGGTATTCGCGGCGCTTGGCGACCAGACGCGGCTCGCGCTGGTTATGAAGCTCGCAGATGGACGCGGGCATTCCATCTCACGCCTGACGCGCGGCACACGGCTGACGCGGCAGGCGATCACCAAGCACCTGCGCGTGCTAGAGAGCGCAGGCATGGTACGCAGCTCGCGGGCGGGCCGAGAGAGCGTGTTTGAGTTCGATCCGCGGCCGATCATTGGCCTGAAGGAGTATCTCGATCGCGTCTCGGGAGAATGGGATCAGGCGCTGGCGCGGCTCAAGGATCTGGTCGAGCGGTAGCACGGAGCCAGATCAGCTCTTGGCAAAAAGATTGTTGATCACAGTACGAGCGATGGAGCCGCCGACAGCTCCAGCGATGCCGGGGAGAAAGGCGAGGAAGGATTCGTAGATTTGCGCGCGCGTCGGCTTCTCGGTGAGAAGAAAGTAGGCCAGCCATTCGGCAAGCGGGATGCAAACACCAATGATGACAACCCATCGCCAGGGTTTGCGCGGACGCAGGAAGCCGAGGAGCATACAAGATGCGACGACGATGCAGGCCGTTAAAAGGAGATCGCCGACCTTGACATCAACCCAGGCAGCGGCGGCTCCGGAGCAGATCGCGAAGAGGTAGTGGAAGGTGTCAGACGCGGGTTCTTGATTGGAAACAACTTCTTCCGGAGAAGGTGACATAGGTTGATTGTAATGAAGCTTCGCATGGCTGCGAATCAGGCGTAGGAATAGAAGCCACGGCCGCTCTTGCGGCCGAGCCAACCGGCGTCGACCATTTTAATTAGCAGCGGACAGGGACGATATTTGGGATCGCCGAGGCCGTCGTGCAGGACGCGCATGATGTCGAGGCAGACGTCGAGGCCGATGAAATCGGCAAGCGTAAGCGGACCCATCGGATGGTTCATTCCGAGTTTAAAAACCTCATCGACAGCCTGCGGCGTGGCGACACCTTCCATAACGGCAAACATGGCTTCGTTGAGCAGCGGCATGAGGACTCGATTGGAGACGAAGCCGGGAGCGTCGTTTACTTCGACCGGCGTTTTTTCGAGTTTGAGGGCGAGGTCGCGGATCGTTTCGTAAGTGGCTTGCGAGGTCGCCAGGCCGCGAATCACCTCGACCAACTTCATCACCGGCACGGGATTGAAGAAGTGCATGCCGATCACCTTGTCTGGACGCTTGGTGAGGGCGGCGATTTTGGTGATCGAAATCGACGAGGTGTTCGAGGCGAGAATGACTTCGGGCTTGAGGATGCGGTCGAGGTCGCGAAAGATTTCCGACTTAATTTCGAATTTTTCGGTGGCCGCTTCGATGACAAAATCGCAGCCGGCAAGTTGGGACCGGTCGAGCACGGACTTGATGCGGCTTAGCGTTGCGGCTTTTTCGGTTGCGGTGATTTTGTTTTTGGCTACTTCGCGGCCGAGATTCTTGCCGATGGTGTCGAGGCCGCGATCAAGGAAGCGTTGCTCGAGATCGCAGAGAACCACGTTGAATCCGCTGCGCGCGAAGACGTGGGCGATGCCGTTGCCCATGGTGCCTGCGCCGATTACACCTACGCGTTCGATGGTCATGACTGCTTATTTCTCGGATGCGACCTTGATGCGTGTCTCGGCGCGCTCTAACGCGTCTTCGGCGCGGTCATAATCGACTTCGGGGTTGTTGCTTTTCAGCAACTCTTCGGCTCTCGATTTGGCTTTTTCTGCGCGGGCTACGTCGATGTCCTGCGGGCGCTCGGCGGTTTCGGCTAGGATGGTGACTTTGTCGGGCAGCACTTCCGCAAATCCCCAGGCTACGGCGAGGGTGTGGGTCGTTCCGCTCGCGCGGTATGTGAGTGCACCGGGTTTCAGTTCCGTGATGAGGGGCGCGTGGCCGGGAAGGATTCCGAGGTAGCCGTTCTGGCCAGGAATCTGGGCTTCTTCGGCGGCAACGTTTTTCACCACCTGTTTTTCAGGAGTGACGATTTCGAGTTTGAAAGTGTCAGGCATGGTTATTGGTCGTCGGTCGTCGGTCGTCGTTGGTCGTCGGTCGTTCGTCGTCGGGCACACCGCGTCTGGATTTTGCTGACGACTGACGACCGTCGACTGACGACTCCCTTCTTACGCCGCTACCGCCTTCATCTTCTCCGCCGTTTCCAGCACTTCTTCGATGGTGCCTTTCATATAGAACGCCTGCTCCGGAATGTCGTCGTATTTGCCTTCTACAATGCCACGGAAACCCTTTACGGTTTCGGCGATCTTCACGTAGCGTCCCGGAGTGCCGGTGAATTGCTCGGCGACAAAGAACGGCTGCGACAGGAATTTCTGGATCTTGCGTGCGCGCGCGACTGTCACCTTCTGATCTTCGCTCAGTTCGTCGATGCCGAGGATGGCGATGATATCTTGCAGATCTTTGTAAGTCTGCAGCGTCTTCTTTACCATCTGCGCGACGTCGTAATGATCCTGGCCGACGATGCGCGGATCGAGAATGCGCGAGGTTGAGGCCAGCGGATCGACGGCGGGATAAATTCCGATTTCCGTGAGCGCACGTGAAAGCACCGTGGTCGCGTCGAGGTGAGCAAAAGTGGTTGCAGGCGCCGGGTCGGTAAGATCGTCGGCGGGCACATAGATGGCCTGCACGGATGTTACTGAACCCTTCTTAGTCGAAGTAATTCGCTCTTGTAACTCACCCATTTCGGTGGCTAAGTTGGGTTGATAACCCACCGCGCTCGGCATACGGCCAAGCAGCGCCGATACTTCGGATCCGGCCTGGGTGAAACGGAAGATGTTGTCGATGAAGAGTAGCGTGTCACTGCCCTCTTCGTCGCGGAAAAATTCAGCGACCGTCAGCGCGGTCAGCGCCACGCGCAGGCGGGCTCCTGGAGGCTCCGTCATCTGACCATAGATCAGCGCGGCTTTTGACTCCGCCGGCTTGCCGGGCTTGATAACGCCCGACTCACTCATTTCGAGCCAAAGGTCATTGCCTTCGCGCGTGCGCTCACCGACTCCGGCGAACACGGAGAAACCGCCGTGCTGCTTGGCGACGTTGTTGATGAGTTCCATGATGACGACGGTCTTGCCGACGCCAGCGCCGCCAAACAGGCCGATTTTGCCGCCTTTGAGAAAGGGCTGAATCAGGTCAACGACCTTCACTCCGGTCTCGAACATCTCGGCGGTGGTGGACTGTTCGTCGAACGCGGGAGCGAGCCGGTGGATCGGCATTCTCTTGTCGCAAGCGATTGGGCCGAGGTTGTCGACGGGCTCGCCGATGACATTCATCACGCGGCCAAGCGTGCCACGGCCGACAGGCACGGAGATGGGCCCGCCGAGGTCGATGGCGTTCATGCCGCGCACCATGCCGTCGGTCGGCTCCATGGCAACGCAGCGCACGCGGCCTTCGCCGAGGTGCTGCTGCACTTCGAGGATGACGTTGATGGGCGTGGGAACGGTGAAGCCGTCGCTCACCACGCGAAGAGCCTCATAGATGGGAGGCATCTTCGCCTCGACAAACTGCACATCGACGGCGGGGCCGGCGATCTGGATTACGTGTCCGATATTTTCTGGCATATGAACCTCAGCTGCTAGCTGTTAGCTCCAAGTTCTAAGCTCCAAGCTCTAAGCAATCTTTTTTGTTGAAGCTAATGGCCTCGGGCTAACGGCCAATCGCTTTTTATCCTTGTTTATCGTTTATCCTTGCGCGGCTGCGCCGCTTACTATCTCGATAATTTCTTTTGTGATCTTGGCCTGACGGGCTCGATTCATGATGAGCGTCAGGGAGTCGATCATGTCGGATGCATTGTTGGTGGCCGAATCCATCGCCGTCATGCGAGCGGCGTGCTCGGCGGCCACTGATTCCATCAGCGCGTGAAAAATCTGAATGCTGATGTACTTTGGCAGCAGTTCGCGGAACAATTGCGCGGGCGGCTGCTCGTAAATGTAATCGACATCGGCGGTGGCGAATTTGGCAGCGGCTTCGTCGACCGCGTGCGTATCGGGCGGCCGGATGCCGACGCCGGCACCTTTCGCGGCTTCGAGCCGGCGCTTGCGCTCTTCTTCGGTCGCCTCTTCGACCAAGCTAATGTCGACCTCACCGATTTCCTTGATCGGCAGCAGGTGCTCGACTACAAGGCGCTGCGCGATGACCGACTTGAACTCGTTGTAAAGGATGTAGACGCCGTCGATCAGTTCGTCGGCGAAGCGCTGCACCACGTCCTGGCCGAGACTCGCGACAAAGTTGTAATCGACTTTGCCGAGAACGCCTACATACTCGCCGGTGATTTGAACGCGGCCAGCGCGGGGGGCCTCGCTCTGGATGGGAGCCGCGCCCTCCTGAATGTCTTCCACATTTCTCTTTGTGGGAGCCGATGGAAAACGGCGGCGCATGAAGTCTCGCCCCTTGCGGCCGATGCATTCGACGTCGATATTCTGTTCTGGCTTGGAGGCAATGAACTTGGTGACGATTTTCAGAATGTTTGTGTTGAATGCGCCGGCCAGACCTTTGTCGCCGGTGACGACGATGAGGAGAATGTTCTTCTCTGGGCGCTCGGCGAGCAACGGATGAAGCGGCTCGCCCGTGACCGGATCATTGATATCGGCGCGCTTGATGAGCGACTTCAAAACGTTGGTCAACATCTGCGAGTAGGGGCGGGCGGAGAGTGCGGCTTCCTGCGCGCGGCGCAGCTTGGCCGCCGAGACGGTCTTCATCGCCTTGGTGATCTGGCGCGTGTTGACCACGCTGCGGATACGGCGCCGGATATCGAGAATGTTGGGCATAGATCAGTTGCCAGTTGCCAGTATCCAGTTGCCAGTGAAGCTTGTGCATCTAACATTCACCAGCATCTAAATTTCCCATGATCGCTGGGAACTGACAACTGGCTAATGGCAACTGTTATTTTGCTGCTGCCTGCTTTGAATCTACGAATTGCTGTTTTGCTTCTTTGATCACTCGCGACATCTCGGCTTTGAGGTTGTCGTCGAGAACTTTCTTTTCCATGATCGTGTTGAGCAGGCCAGGGCTTGTCGTGTCCACGTATTTGTAAAGCGCTCTCTCGAAGTCGCGCACCTGGTCGACTGGCATATCGTCGAGCGCACCGCTGGTTCCGGCGAAGATGATCAGAATCTGTTTTGAGAATGGCAGGGGCGAGAATTGACCCTGCTTGAGCAGCTCAACTAAGCGCTGGCCGCGATTGAGCTGGTTTTGCGTTGCTTTGTCTAGATCGCTGCCAAACTGCGCGAAGGCTGCCAACTCGCGGTACTGCGCGAGTTCGAGTTTCAGCGTGCCGGCTACCTGGCGCATTGCTTTGATCTGGGCGCTGCCGCCGACGCGGCTTACTGAGAGTCCGACGTTCACGGCGGGGCGGACGCCCTGGTTGAATAGATCCGTTTCTAAGTAGATCTGGCCGTCGGTGATTGAAATTACGTTGGTCGGAATGTAGGCCGATACGTCGCCGGCCTGGGTTTCGATTACCGGGAGCGCCGTCAAAGATCCTCCGCCGTTTTTGTCGCTCAACTTCGCGGCGCGTTCTAACAGGCGTGAGTGGAGATAAAAGACGTCTCCGGGATAGGCCTCGCGTCCCGGCGGACGGCGCAGCAGGAGCGAGATTTCGCGGTATGAGGCGGCGTGCTTGGATAGATCGTCGTAAATGCAGAGGGCGTGCCGTCCCGAGTCGCGGAAGTACTCGCCCATGGCGCAAGCCGCATAGGGCGAGATGTACTGCATCGGCGCTGGCTCGGAAGCCGAAGCAGCGACGACGATGGTGTATTCCATGGCGCCGGCGTCTTCGAGAATTTTTACAACCTGCGCGATCGACGAGCGCTTCTGTCCGATGGCGTTGTAAATACAAATAAGGTTGTTGCCCTTGCTGTTGATGATGGTATCGAGGGCTACGGCGGTCTTGCCGGTCTGGCGATCGCCGATGATGAGTTCGCGCTGGCCGCGGCCGATGGGGATCATCGAGTCGATGGCTTTGAGACCGGTCGCCATCGGCTCGCGCACAGGCTGGCGATCGATTACACCGGGGGCGATGCGTTCGAGAGCGATGAATTTATCGCTGGCGATCGGCCCCTTGTCGTCGATGGGTACGCCGAGGGAATTCACTACGCGCCCAATGACTGCGTCGCCGACTGGCACGCTCATGATGCGGCCGGTGCGCTTGACCTCGTCACCCTCTTTGATTTCGGTGTATTCGCCGAGGAGCACGACGCCAACCTGATCTTCCTCGAGGTTCATGGCGATGCCGGCCACACCGTGCGGAAAGCTGAGCAGTTCGCCAGCCATGACCTTGTCGAGGCCATAGACGCGGGCGATACCGTCGCCGAGGGTGATGACCGTGCCCACTTCGTCGACCGCGATCTTGGTCTCGTAATTCTCGATCTGCTCGCGGATTAATTGAGTAATTTCGTCTGCTTTGATTTGGGCCATATTAAAGAAGCTCTCAGCTCTCAGTTTTCAGCTCTCAGTTAAGTCTTATTGCGCCGGCTTCATCTCGTCACCGCAAAGTCCGAACGACTTCGGCTTTACCGAGGGCTGATGATTTACGGCTGACAGCTAGCTTTCCACTAACTGCTCTCGAATCCTCTCCAACTGCCCGTTTACCGAGCCGTCGTAAATTGTGCTGCCGACTTGAACGACTGCTCCGCCCAGAAGCGCCGTGTCCTGCTGGTAGCGGGCGCGAACTTTTTTGCCGGTCAGCTTGGCGATCTCGGCCTCCAGCAACTGCTTCTCGGGATCGTTCAGCGGCCGGGAGCTGGTCACCTGGGCTTCCGCGAAGCCCATGCGGTCGTTCAGTTCCCGCTCGAGTTCTTTGACGATTTCGGTGAAGAGCGGCAGGCGATGATGATCGGTTACGACCGCGATAAAGTTGCGTACCGGGCGCGACCACCCGGCTTTTCTAGTAACCGCGTCGATCACGGCATTTCTTTGCGCGGCGGGAATCGAGGGATTTTCAAGCACGCGTCGGAGGTCAGCGCTTTCGGCGAGCAGCGCTTCCATAGAATGCAGTTCAGCAAGCAGACGTGCGGAGTCGGCCTTGGTGCTCATGATCACGTCGGCGAAGGCGCGCGCGTAGGTGCCAACAACGGATGCCATGGTTAGCGGCCGTCCTTTCCATGCTCGCGTCCCGAGTTAAGTCCGGCGTCGCGTCCGCCGTCATTTCGCGGCGACGGCTTGCCCGGCTCGGCGAGCTTGGCGGCGAAGTTGCGCACCAGAACCTGATCGGTGTTCGAGTCGACGTTGATCTGTTTGCGGGCCAGCGCGAGCGCGAGATCGGCGGTGTGGGCCGAAAGTTCCCGGCGCACCTGTTTGGCGGCGGCGGCGATTTCCTGCTCGGCGGCCTGAATGACTTTTCGCAGCTCTTCTTCCGCAGCCTTCTTGCTGCGGACCTCTTCGCCTTCCGCTTCTTTTTCGGCGGAGGCCTGCATCCGGCCAATCTCGACGTCCATCTGGCGAAGACGGGCCTCAATGTCCGACAGGCGTTGACCAGCTTCAGCGCTGGCTTTACGGGCCTCTTCGAGCGCCTTCTGAATCGTTTGGTTGCGCTTGCGGAACACGCCCGGCATATTCTTGCGGATTGCCCAGATCAGTGCGATTGCGATGATGGCGAAATTGATGACGAGCGCAAGAATATGCGCTCCGTGCACGCTCAACCCGGTGAGTTTAGCCAGCTTCTGCACCATGGTTGAGTGCTTCAGGTCGGCGTGCTCCTCTTGTTCGCCTTCAGATTCGCGAGTTTCCTTGGCTAACTCCCCGGCGATGCTGGTCGGCTGGTGCTCGCGAGAAGCGGCCTGCGCCGGTTTTTCGGTGGCGCTGGACTTTGCCGCTCCCGCCTGGTCTTGCTTAGCCTGACCTTGTTGGCTCTGATCTTGCGTGCTCTGGTCTGGCGCTTGCGCGGGAGGTTGCGCCTGAGCCCAAGCCGCGAGCGTTGGTGAGACTACCCACAAACAGGACGCCAGGGCCACGAGGACGAATGCCCGGATGACCATCTTTTTTATTGGCGCCGTCTTTGTTCGGGTCATCTTGATTTCGATCGTCGTTCTCAGGTTCGATTGTCTCGGATTCGTTTTTCCGGCATTCGTTGTCGTCATTCGGTCGTCACTCTATTCGTCACTCTCCCACCGGACTTGGAGGGGCGACGGGACGCAGGACGGTGCGCACAATTTCACCGGCCAACCTTCCGGCTTCGGATTGCAGCTTGACCATTGCCTCTTGCTTATCTTGTTCGAGAGCGGCGCGCGCGTCCTTGACCTGCTCCTGGGCACGCGTGCGAGCTTGATTCACGGCGTGACCGCGGGCCTCAGTCGCCTGCTGGCGACGTGCTTCGAGATTTTTGAAGACCTTCTGGCGAGCCTCGCGCAGCCGGTGCTCGTAGTCGGCGGTGCGTGCTTCGGCTGCGGCAATATCGGCACGGGCTTTTTCCATGGCCCCCTGAGTACGTTTCCGCCGCTCAGCCAGCACGGCAGTCAAAGGGCGATGAACCACAAAGACATAAATAATGTATAGAAGCCATAGCAGAATGACGGTCGGCACGCTTGCGAGCAGTAATTCGCCTAGTTGTCGGAGTGTCTGCTCCATATTCCTGCTTTATGCTCGAGTCTCGTCTGTTGAATTGCGGCTGATCCTGCTCAGATGTTGCACGAAGAATAGCGGCTGTAAAACCAATAAAACTAACATTCTGGCGAGGATAGTGTCAATGATTCGGTTCTGCTTTAAATAGCCGTATTTAAGCTCTCTAATCTTTTCCTCTCTTGTCATTCCGAGCAATCACAATGAACGATCGCGGCGGACAATCGCCCTTGACAATCGTCCCCCAGGGTTTACGATGTAGGTATCACCTCCGAT
Source organism: uncultured Acidobacteriaceae bacterium (assembly GCA_963803645.1). GTDB lineage: Bacteria > Acidobacteriota > Terriglobia > Terriglobales > Acidobacteriaceae > Acidiflorens. Next base: position 266,592 of record CAWDNK010000001.1, read on the forward strand.
CCCTTTCCGGATCGAATGGGCCGATAGCCAAGGAAACGTCACCGCTTCTTGGCTGGCGGCCCATTTTAAATTCAGCTCTCAGGTATCAGGTGTCAGGACTTAGCTCTGCTCTAGCTCTCGGAAAGGCTGCGGGCATTGCCGCGTTGCAGGTCGGGCAGCAAAACGCGCCGGCGCCGGCCCGGTGATCGCGATTACCCCATGGGTCGATGGAATTGATTGACTTGAATGGTGACGACAAGTTGACATCCACGTGACAAACGCGGGGCGCGGGTGGAGCGAGAATGAAGGCGTTCCGGATTTCTTTTTGCGAGAACTGGGACGACTCTCACTACCCTGGAAGCGGTCTGGCGCGAATGGTCTTACATTTCGCCAGACCCTTTTTCGTCGGCGGCAAAACCGGCGCGACGTAACAGCGCCGCTTCTGACGAGTCGCTAGCGCGCGGCCGACTGAAGCAGGGCCGCAATTTTCTCCAGCAGAAAGACCACACCAATCCCCGAATCGACAACTGCATCGACCTCATGGTGGTGCGTTCCGGCGTGCATCACGAGAATCTTGGTGCCGGCGTGCGACTTCTTGACCATGTACGGGATGTGGTGGCGGTCGTCCTTGGAAAGCGAGGCGCCGAGTACGACGAGGTCGAACGTGCCACCGCGCAACTGTTCGAGCACACCTTTGCGATCGGCGGCAGTGGTCACCTGATGGCCGGCTTGCTTGAAGTCGGCGGCATGGGTGGCGAGAGCCTTCTCGTCGGACTCACCATAAAGAATCTTGATGGATGCTTTGGTAGCTGGCTTCGTTACGGATTCGGTTGCGGACTTGGAAGCGGTCGCGGGCAAAGGCCCTCCTTGGAACTTCACTCGGAGCTTAACAATCGGGGAGCGCCTTTCAGAGATAACGGAAGAACAGTGACCGGGTGCGTTTCGATGGTATGCAAGCAACCTTCACCTCGCCGTGTCGGGGCGCCATCCAATTCCGCTTGACACAGATTCGGGAATGTATCAATATTCATTCGTTTTAATAAAACAATTTAATAACCGAAAACGAGAGAGCGGCTACGGAGAGCGACCAGCAAATGATCGGCGCGGTTGACATTGGCGGCACCAAGATCGCTGTGGGAGTCGTGGACGATGCGGGCCGCGTTCTGGCGAAGAATGAATGCCCGACCGACGTGCCGCGCGGCTTCGACGATGCCATGCGGCGAGTGATCAAAATGCTCGGCGAATGTGCGGAACGTGCTGGGGTCAAGTTGCAGGGGATTGGGATCGGATGCGCCGGGCCGGTCGACAGCAAGACGGGGCGACTTGGCAACGTGAATAATCTGGCGGGGTGGGAGGGCGGCAACCCGGTGGAAGTTTTGTCGCGCGCGTTCGGACTGCCGGCAGCTTTAGAAAATGACGCCGATGCGGCCGCGCTGGGGGAGTTGCGCTGGGGAGCGGGCAAATCAAGAGCGCGTCTTCTTTATGTGACGGTGGGAACCGGAATCGGCGTGAGCGTGATCCTGCATGGCGCGGTGTATCGCGGCGTGAACGGATGTCATCCGGAAATTGGACACCACATCGTGGATCCGGCGGGGCCGCGCTGCTCGTGCAGTGCGCGCGGTTGTTGGGAAAGTTTTGCCGCCGGCCCGGCTATCTCGGCGTGGTGGAAAGAAAATTCGTCCGCCGGGGACGGGAATGCGAATCTGACCGCCCGCGAGATCTGCGCGCGGGCCGCGGACTCCGATGAAACAGCACGCCGCGCCGTTGAGCGCGAAGGTTATTATCTTGGCCTTGGTTTGGCGAATCTTATTACGGTATTTGCGCCGGACGCGATCGTGCTGGGCGGCAGCGTAATGAAGAGCGCGCATTTGTTTCTGGATCGCGCCCGCGAGGTGATTCGGCAGAATTGCCGTCTGGTTCCGGCTGAGTGCGTAGAGATATCGCTGGCATCTTTGGGGGCGGATGCGGGGTTGATTGGCGCCGCTCAAGTCTGGAATCATCGGTTTGAAAAAGCACCGCAAAGCTTGCGGTAGCGCATCGTCGGCCGCGCATCGCATTTTGTGGCCACACGTGCATTTTCCGAATGTGCGGGCAGTGCCGAACAAGACGTGGGGGACAAGGTTGGAAACGCATACGCTTCGCATCGTCGAAGGCCAGTATCTTCGAGACATTCTGGATCAGCCGCGCGCGATGGCGGCGACGCTGGAGAACCTGGGAATTCCGAAGCAACTGGAAGCCGCCGGCCAGTGGTCGCGGGATGCAAAGCGCATCGTGCTTACGGGAATGGGCGCGTCTTTTCATGCGCTGTACCCGCTGTTTCTGCGGCTGAACGCACAGGGCTTCACGGCCGTTATGATCGAGACGTCGGAGTTGGTGCATTCGCTGGGGCACTGGCTGGAGCCTGAGACGCTGATCATTGGAGTGTCGCAGTCGGGGCAGAGCGCCGAAATTGTCCGTCTGCTAGAAGAAAATAAAACGAACGAGAAGAAGCGCGGCGCGATGATTGTGGGCATCTCTAATGACGCCAACAGCGCACTGGCGCTGGGTGCGAATGCTTCGATCGTGACGATGGCAGGGAAGGAATTTTCGGTCTCTTGCAAGACGTATGTCACAGCTTTGATGGCGCTGCATCTGCTTGGGGGAATGCTGTGCGGGTGCGATGAGCGGCAGGCACGCGAAGAACTGGCGCAAGCGGCAGACGCGGTCGGCTCTTACCTCGACCATTGGAGGGAACACGTTTACGAAATCGCAGATGGGCTGGGGCAGGTTCGAAATCTGTTCCTGCTCGGACGCGGGGATTCGCTGGCCGCAACCGGCGCGGGGGCGTTGATCATTAAGGAATCGGTGCGGCTACATGCGGAGGGTATGAGCGGCGCAGCCTTCCGGCATGGTCCGCTGGAGATGGTGGACGACAAAACCTTCGCGGTGGTTTTTGCGGGCGCGGAGTCGACGCGAGCGCTCCAGTCGAGGCTGGTCGAGGATATTCACGGGGCCGGCGGCCGGACGGGCTGGACTGCGGAACGCGCGATTGCTGAGCGAGCGATCGCCGGAAAAGCGAAAGCGGAACGAGCGAATTCGGGAGCCTGGAATCTTCTGGAGACGAGTGGCAGTGTGCGCCCTATGCTTGAGATTCTGCCGGTGCAGATGATGACGCTGGCGCTGGCCGCGGAAGCGGGCATTGAGGCAGGGCGTTTTGGGCGCGTCTCGAAGATCACGACAACTGAATAAGTGTTAGAAAATATCGCGGAGGGTAGCAGTTTGCCGAAAATCCAGAAGCTTGGCAGATCGGGGATGACGACTGACTCCCTCTACTCCTCTTTTTCCGCCCGCCTGCTGACGGTGATCGTTCTTGCGGGCAGCATAACCTGCCTGGCGAGCGGGGCTCCGGCCGAACAGCCCAAAAAGATCCTGCTCGGCGAAAATTGGCGGATTCAATCTTCGTGTGCGGTGAAAGCTGGAGGCGCGGAAATTTCAACCGCCAGTTTTGGCGTTGACGGATGGCACAAGGCCGGCGTTCCGACCACTGTGGTCGCGGCGCTGGTGGCGGATGGAACGTATCCCGAACCCTATTTCGGAATGAATCTGAAATCGCTTCCGGGCATGGACTACCCGACGTCGAGCTTTTTCTCCAATCAGGCGATGCCGGCGGACAGTCCGTTTCGCTGCTCGTGGTGGTTTCGAACCGAGTTCGCAACGCCCGCCGATCCGGCAAAGACCGCGACCTGGCTGCATTTTGACGGCATCAACTACCGCGCGAACATCTGGCTGAACGGCGAATTGATTGCTGACGCGAAAAACGTCGCGGGGATGATGCGGCGCTTCGACTTCGAGATTGGCAAGCACCTTGCTGACGGCAAACGCAATGCTCTGGCCGTCGAAGTTTTCGCGCCGGAGAAAAACGATCTCGCGATGACCTGGGTTGACTGGAATCCGACTCCGCCCGACAAGGACATGGGGCTGTGGAAAGACGTCTACCTGACGACTACGGGCGACGTCGCGATGAGCCATCCGTTTGTGAGTTCGAAGCTGGCGGCGGATTATAAAACCGCAGCACTTACGATTACCGCCGATCTGCGCAACTCCTCTGCTCATGCGGCAAAGAGCGTTGTCCGCGCGGAGGTCGACGGGATACGAATCGGCCAGGAAGTCGAGCTGGCTGCTTCAGAGTCGAAGACAGTTATTTTCACGCCTGAGCGCTATCCGGAACTCAGGCTCGCGCATCCGCGCTTGTGGTGGCCTTATCAAATGGGCTCGCCCGAGCTGTATTCAGCGCATCTCGAGGTCGAAGTCAGCGGGCAAACTTCCGATTCGGCGACCGTGCAGTTTGGTGTGCGCGAAGTTACCTCGCAATTGACCGAGAAAGGCTATCGGCTTTTCAAGATCAACGGGCGCAGTCTGCTCATTCGTGGAGCGGCGTGGGCTCCCGACATGCTTTTGCGATGGTCGCCCGAACGCGCAGCGGCCGCGATCAACTATGTGCGCGGCATGAACTTGAATGCCATTCGCCTGGAAGGGCGCATGGAGCGCGATGAGTTTTTTGACATGGCAGATCGGCTCGGCGTGCTGATCATGCCGGGATGGACTTGCTGCGATTTCTGGGAGCAATGGAAGGATTGGACGCCCGAGACCGCGAACATCGCCGCGGCTTCGATGGCCGATCAGGCGCTGCGACTGCGCAACCATCCCAGCGTTTTTGTCTGGCTTTATGGCAGCGATGGTCCTCCGCCATCGGCGTTCGAAACTTTGTATTTGCAGGTTTTGAAAGACGCAGGCTGGCCGAATCCCACGATCTCATCCGCGTCAGCGACTCCAACCGGAGTGACCGGGGCATCGGGCGTGAAGATGACGGGACCCTATGACTATGTTCCACCCAATTACTGGCTGGTCGACCGAGACGCGGGCGGGGCTTACGGATTTAACACGGAGACGAGCCCGGGACCGGTGATTCCGACGCTCCAGAGCTTGAAGCGATTCCTACCCGCCGATCACTTGTGGCCGATCGATGACTACTGGAATTATCACGCTGGACTTGAGCGCTTCACGAACATCGATAAGTTTGTAAACGGCATGAACGAGCGCTACGGCAAGGCGGCTGGACTCGAGGATTTTCTGCGCAAGTCGCAGGCCATGAACTATGAGGGCGAGCGCGCAATGTTTGAGGCTTATGGCCGCGACAAGTATGACTCCACAGGCGTGATTCAGTGGATGCTCAATAACGCCTGGCCTTCACTCATCTGGAATCTTTACGACTATTATCTTGTTCCCTCAGGAGCGTATTTCGGGTCGAAGAAAGCCTGTGAGCCGCTGCATGTGCAGTACTCGTATGACGACAATTCCGTGGCCGTGGTGAACGGACACGACCATGCATTTTCGGGCATGCGGGTTCAGGCGGCGATTTATGACATCGACTCGAACGCGAGATCGCTGGAGAATGCGACGGTCGATATTCCGGCCGACGGCAGTGTGCGCGCCCTGCAATTGCGGCCGGTACCGGGCATTTCTCCAACTTACTTTCTGAAGCTTCAATTGCGCGACGGTGCGGGGAAACTCGTGAGCGATAACTTTTATTGGCTCTCGACCAAACCCGACGTGCTGGATTGGGAAAAGAAGTTCGAAGAGGTTTACACGCCGGAAAGCGCATACGCCGATCTAACCGGACTCAATTCCCTGCCCCAGGTCAAAGTCGTTTTTCGCGACTCGAGCGCCGAGTCCGGCGCCGGATCGACCTCTGGATCAACCACCGACCTGGTAAAGAATGACGAAAAAGAAAAAGTGGTCCATGCGTGTATCGAAAACCTGGGGGCCAGCGTAGCCTTCATGGTGCATGTGCGAGTCGCCAGCGCGAAGGACGACCGAGATGTGGTGCCGATTTTCTGGGATGACAATTATGTCTCGCTGCTGCCGGGCGAACGACGCGAATTGAGCGCGCACTTCGCGGCCGCGAATGCCGGCGACGATGATCTGGTGCTGACGGTCGACGGCTGGAATGTGGTGGCCGCCAGCACCGCGCTCGATACGCATGAGAAGCGGGAACGAGGAACAATGAAGGAGAAACACTGATGCGTAGCCTAGTTGCGCGATGGGCCATCTTCTTGTGCTCCACTTTTTTGTGCTCGGTTTTCTTGTGCGCGATCACCGCGGCGCAGACAAAACTTTCTCCGCGCTGGGAAGAATTGACGGCGGACGATTTTCGCTCGGCGATCCGGCAGTCCGAAGGGACCTGCCTGTTGCCGTTCGGCATTATCGAAAAACACGGACCGCACCTGCCACTCGGAACCGATCTCATGAACGTTCGGCACGTGACGCTGGCGGCGGTGCAGTCGGACTTTGCCGTCGTCTTTCCGGAATATTATTTTGGCCAGATTTTCGAGGCCCGACATGAGCCCGGCACCATTGCCTACAGCACTTCTCTTCAGCTCCAGCTCTTGCAGGAAACGACTGACGAGATGGCTCGCAACGGCTGCAAGAAGGTCATCATCGTGAATGGTCACGGAGGCAACGAGCATCTGCTGCCTTATTTCTCGCAGACACAGCTCGAGAAGCAGCGCGACTATGTGGTCTACATACTGTCCTTGTTTGACGCGCCTCCGGGAGGTCCGGCCAAGAAGACGACCAACGATATGCACGCGGGCGAGACGGAGACTTCGGAGATGCTGATCGCGCGGCCTGACCTGGTGCACATCGATCGCGCGAACCAGGAATCGGGAGCGGACCAGGCGCGGCTAAAATTGCCGGACACGCTTTACACCGCCATCTGGTGGTATGCGAGTTTCCCTTCTCATTACTCGGGCGACGGTGCGGCGGGAACGCGGGAGTTGGGCGAGTATGATATGAACTCCTGGACGGCGGCCATTCAGAAGGCGATTCGCGCCGTCAAGGCCGACAAAGAGAGCCTGCGCTTGCAGAACGAGTTTTTTGAAAAGGCGAAGCATCCGCTGGACACTCCGCATTAAGACCTATGGTGACGATTCGCGATGTGGCGAAGGAGAGTGGATTTTCCGCGACCACGGTCTCCATTGTGCTGAACAACGCGCCGCTCGCGCGTTACATTCCCACCGCCACCAAGAAACGAATTGAAGGCGCCGCCAAGAAGCTGGGTTACCGCCCCAACCTGTTTGCGCGCTCTCTGCGCAGCCGCCGCAGCCACACCGTGGGAGTCATGGTCTTCGACATGACCGATCCCTTTTGCACGCTGGTATTGCGCGGCATTGAAAACTCGCTCTACCAGGCGTCGTACCTGCCGATTCTGACCGATGTTCAAAACGAGCGGGCGCGGTTTGAGCGTTATCTCGAGATGCTTCTCGACCGCCGTGTTGAGGGGCTGATCGTGCTCGCCAACTGGCTGTTCGTAAACATCGATGTGCTCGGCGACCTCGAAAAAAACAACATACCGACCGTGATGATCGGGCGGGAGCTGAAGAACGATGCGATCAGCTCGGTCATCGTCGACAACGAACTCGGGGCCTACACCGCGGTCGAGCATCTGTACTCGCTCGGTCATCGCAAGATTGCCTTCATTCGCGGACCAAAGACGCTGATCGACAGCGCCCCGCGCTGGCGCGGCATTCGCTCCTTTGCGAAGGCACGCGGGCTGGAACTCGATCCGCGGCTCACGGTCGATCTTCCTGAATCGCGCGATCCGATGTCGAGCTTTGAAATCGGCTACAAACTCACCGAGGAGATGCTGAAGTCAAAGCGCCCGTTCACGGCGTTGATGGCGTTTGACGACATGACGGCGTTTGGAGCCATTCGGGCCCTTTCGCGCGCGGGATTGCGCGTCCCGGACCAGTGCTCAGTGGTTGGATTCGACGATGTCGCCGCCTCCAGCCTATGTACGCCGCCACTGACAACGATTCGCCAGCCCATGGAAGCCATGGGCGCGATGGCGGCCAGCATTGTGCTGGAAGGGATCAACGCCATGCTGGAAAAACGCGACCTGCCGGCGGTGCATCGCAAACTTGCACCCGAACTGGCCGTGCGGGATTCGACCCGCGGCCCGGCATAGACGCGGGAATCCCCTCTCTGCGTCCATTTTTTACTTGACTGAAAATCGCAAAAGGGACACTATTCATACGTTTTAATAAAACGATTCTTGATTTATGGCCGGATTCAGACCGGCTGCGCTTCAAGGAGCCCGCTATGAACCTTCGCCGTCTTACCCTCAGCCTGATTCTGATCTGCGCTCCCTGGGCGCTCTTCGCGCAGGACACGGCCTCAATCACGGGAACGGTCACGGATGCCAGCGGCGCCGCCGTTGCCGGTGCGCAAGTGACGATCGCGAGCCCGGAGCACGGCTTGCAGCGCGCCTCGCACACCAATTCCAACGGCGATTTTCTTTTTGCCGCGTTGCCCATCGGCTCCTACAACCTTAGCGTGGCGGCAAAGGGCTTCAAGACCTACGAAGCAAACGGCGTGATCCTGCGTGTGGCTCAGATCGCACGCGTGAACGTTGGGTTGCAGGTCGGCGCGACGAAAGAAGAGGTGATTGTGGTGGGCGCGTCAGTGGCGCAGGTCGAGACGCAAAGCTCGGAGCTTTCCGGCGTCGTTACCGGTAAAGAGATTACGCAACTCGAACTCAACGGGCGCAACTTTACGCAGCTTGCGACGCTCGTGCCGGGTGTGAGCAACCAGTCAGGGCAGGATGAAGGCCAGATCGGCATTACCGCCAACGTTTCATTCAGTATGAATGGCGGCCGCACCGAATACAACAACTGGGAACTCGATGGCGGCGACAACATGGATAACGGCAGCAACACTTCACTGAACGTTTATCCCAGCATCGATGCGATCGCCGAGTTCCGCGTGCTGACCTCCAACTATGGCGCGCAATATGGCCGCAACGGCTCGGGCACGGTGGAGGTTGAGACCAAGTCGGGCACGAAGGATTTCCACGGGGACCTATACGAGTTCGTGCGCAACGATGACTTCAACGCGCGGCAGTATTTCGAATCGTCGGTGCCGCCATATAAGAAGAATGATTTCGGATACACCATCGGCGGGCCGGTTTATATTCCAAAGCTTTACAACACCGATAAACAGAAGACGTTCTTCTTTTGGTCTGAAGAGTGGCGCAGGGATAAAGTGCCGGGACAGGTATTCAATACTCCGGTGCCTTCGAATACGGAACGCACGGGAGACTTCAGCGACCTGTGCCCGTCCGCGGCGGCTGGAGTGCAAGTTCCGTTTTACCGCGCCAATGACCCGGACTGCCCTGGAACTGCCTTTTCAGGCCCCAATGGAGACACGCAAACTTTTCCGGGCAATCAAGTCACCATCGATCCAGCCGGGCAGGCTCTGTTAGCACTCATCCCGCCCGCCAATGGAGGCGTGCCGGGCGGGGCGCTCTATGTCGCAGCGCCGTCACAGCCTACCCACTGGCGCGAAGAATTATTTCGTATCGATCACAACATCAGCGACAAGCTGCGCGCCATGTTCCGCTACACCCACGACTCGTGGGACACGATCACAGCTGTGCCGCTTTTCTCAGGCGCGAGCTTTCCGACGGTCCAGACAAATTTCAATGGACCTGCCGTCAGCCTCGTGGCCCGCCTGGCATGGGTTTCGCCGAAGCTGCTGAACGAATTCACATTCAGCTATACAACCGACCACATTATTACCAGCTCAACGGGCTATCCCAATCCGAACGCGTGGCAGCTTCCATCGGGCTTGCCGATCGGGTCATTCTTTAATAATGGGTTTGGCGGCAAGCTGCCCGACATCACTTTGACGGGCAATGCCGCTTATGGCGGCGGCTTTTATCAGGATGTGAACGGCGAGTGGCCCGAGGGAAAATACAATTCCAATCCGACCTATACCTACCGCGACAATGTGACGAAGCTTATCGGGAGCCACAACCTTCAGTTCGGTGCGTACTTTGTGGCCGCTCAAAAGAACGAGCTGAGTGGGCTGTTCATCAACGGTTCTCTCGGTTTCGATGTTTCCTCGACCGTCTCAACCGGAAATGCATTCGCGGACTTGTTGACGGGACAGGTGGCCAGCTATTCGCAGGGCAGCAATGAGATCAAGTTCTACAATCGCTACAAAATTCTGGAACCTTATTTGCAGGATGACTGGCGCCTGACCCCGAAACTCACGTTGAATCTGGGTCTGCGCGTGAGCATGTTCGGCACTTATCGCGATCGCTATCGTCAGGCCTACAACTGGGATCCGAATCTTTATACGCTCGCCAATGCGCCACAAATCGACATCGATGGCTCGATCACTGGCTTCCCCGGAGCTTTGGTTCCGGGTGTGGGCAACATCTTTGACGGCCTGGTACAGTGCGGAGTCAGTAACGTTCCAGCCGGTTGTATGAAGGGGCATCTCTTTAACCCGGCACCGAGGATCGGTTTCGCGTGGGATCCGCAAGGCAACGGCAGGATGGCGATCCGCGGAGGCTACGGAATCTTCTTCGAACACACGAACGGCGAAGAATCGAACACCGAAGGCATGGAAGGCCAGTCTTCACCGCTATTACAATCGCCGACCGAGTACAACGTCTCCGGCTATACGAACCTCGGCACTGCGGGCGGAACAACACCCGTGGAATTTCCGCTGACATTCTTCTCGATCCCGGACAAGGCCGTCTGGCCCTACATGCAGCAGTGGCATCTGGATGTGCAGCGCGAGGTGGCTAAGAACACGATAGCCGCGATTTCCTACGTGGGCAGCAAGGGGACGCACCTCGGACGCCAGCGTGACATAAATCAGATCTATCCGACGCCTATCAGTCAAAACCCTTACGCAGTGGGCCAACCGATCAGCCAGAACGATTGCAACACGGTTTCGATCGATCCGACTTCAGGCCAGGCCACGGCGACGGTGAACGGGAACACGACTACGGGAAGCTGGGCTAACAACCTCGCAGTCGCGTGCGGCAACGATCCCGATCCTTATCGCCCGCATTATGGGCTGGGCAGCATCCAGCGACTGGAGAACACGGCATCGTCGAACTATAACGCTCTGCAAGGTTCGCTGCGTAAGAGTGTGGGCGCGCTTCAGATCAACGGGTCCTACACCTACAGCCATTCGATTGACGACTCGTCCAGCCGACTCGATGGCGGATTTGTCGACTCTTACAACACCGCCTCGGCACGCGGAAATTCAAGCTTCGACATCAAGCACATGTTGAATCTCGGCTACGTCTACGATCTGCCTTTCTTCAAGGCGAATGGCATGGCGCACACGTTTCTTGGCGGGTGGCAGTACTCGGGCATTTTCACCTGGCAGACGGGCGCCCCTTTCAGCGCGATCAATACGGCAGATTATCCCGATAACGCGGGTGTAGGCGGAGAATCGGGCGTGGTCGCGGGCTCGTACGCCGACGTCGTCGGAAATCCGAAGGTCGGCATCCCTCCGGCGAGCGAATCGGCGATTCCCGGTTATGCGGGGCTCTTCTACAACCCGGGCGCCTTCTTTGCACCCCGCGGCTTGACGTTCGGAGATTCGGGTAGAAATTCTCTACGCAATCCGGGCCGAACGAATTTCGATATGGCGATGTTCAAGCACTTCGCGGTCACGGAAAGCAAAGCCTTTGAGTTTCGGGCAGAGGCGTTCAATATCTTCAACCACACGGAGTTTGCCTCGCTCGGCGGCGATGGCGGTTCCGCCGCTTACAACGGATTGGAATCGGGCACCAACTCGGCCGCGTGCTACGGGGGACCGAACAATTCCGCCGGCGACCCGAGTTGCCTGTCCTCATCGAACTTTCTGCATCTGGGAGCGGTGCATCCGGCTCGCGTTCTCCAATTGGGATTGAAGTTCATTTTCTAGACAAGGCATTTTCTAGACAAGGCATTTTCTAGCCGCGGCGTCTTCTAGCCGGGTCATTTTCCAGCTGTATCATTTTCTAGTCTCACATCGCGCCCTGCGAGCGGGGAACGACTGCGCGGTTTCTTTGCGTTATCGTTCATCGCTGGTTATCATTCATCGCTCAGACGTGAACGAGCCCGGTCCCAATTCGCTGCGCGGTGAGAGCAGCATCGAGCGAAATCGCTCTCCTGTTTTTGTAATCGGCTGCCCTCGCTCGGGAACGAATCTGCTTTACGACTGCCTGCTTTCGTCCGGAGGATTTGCAATTTACCGCGGACGCATCGCTGTCCATCAAGTGTTGATTCCCCGCTTCGGAAAGTTGGACCGGCTAGAGAATCGAAAGAAAATCGTCTCTGTCTGGCTGCGCAGCGAGGGATTCCGAAGATCAGGACTCGATGGCGAGGATTTGTCCGCAAAGCTCGTGGAGCAATGCCGCAATGGCGGCGATTTTCTCCGCATTGTCATGGAGGAGATTGCCCGCCAGCAAAACGCCGACCGATGGGCGCTATACGATCCCGAAATGCTTGTGCGCATGGCGACGATCAAGAAAGAAATTCCTGATGCGCTCTTCGTTCACGTCATCCGCGACGGCCGCGACATTGCGGTCTCTCTTCGCAAACTCGGAGAGTTCACTCCCTTCCCGTGGAGCAGAAACGCGGGAAGCCTTGAGCAGACTGCGTTGTACTGGGAGTGGCTGGTGCAGAAGGGCCGCAGCTACGGAAGCCAGATTCCGCGCGACTATGCAGAGATTCGCTTCGAAGATCTGGTTGCCGAGCCGGGACGCACGCTTCAGGCACTCGGCCAATTCCTTGAACAAGCCCTTGATTACGAGCGCATTCAAGCCGTCGCGCTCGGCACGCTGAGCAAGTCGAACTCCTCATTTCGTAACGAGGCCTCCGATGGCGGAATCAACCCGGTTCAGCGCTGGAAACAAAAACTCTCACCCGATCAGGTCGCTGCCATCGAATGGCAGGTCGGCAAAACTCTGGAGGTGGCAGGATACGCACTGAGCGCGCCGCCCAAAGGCTGGAAGCCCGGCCTTCGCGCCCGAGTATTGCGCGCACTCTTTCCGTCTTTTCTTGAGACGAAGCTCTGGCTGAAAGCTCACACGCGGGTGGGAAAATTTTCCAGTCTCACGAAGCTGGAGCTTGAACCCTAGGTATCTCGATACGCGCGCAGCCATTGGCCGCGAATGGCATCCCAGCGATAACTGAATGACTGGCGAAATGCGTTCTCCGTCAGCCGGTGCGCCAATGCTGGATCTCGCAGCAATCGGATAGCGTTGGCCGCAAGCTGCCGCCAATCTTCCACGTCGCTGAGCAGTCCGGTCTGCTCGTGACTCACGATGGCAGAAATTCCTCCGGCATTCGAGGACAAGATCGGCAGACCGGCGGCAAACGCTTCCAGAATCGAACTCGGCATGTTGTCGACGCGGGAGGCATTGATAAGAATGTCAGCCCTGTCGTAGAACTCGCCGATACGCTCGCGCGGGATCCTTCCCGGCATCTCAACGCGCGTCAATCGCAAGTCCGCAATCAGATGACGGATCGCGTTCTCCTCTGAACCTTCGCCGAGAACCACCAGCCGCGCCTCCGGAAAGGCTTTTTGAATTTCGACAAAGGCCCGCAACACCAGATCGATGCCGTAGCAAGCTTCCAGATTGCGCGAGCATAGAAAGATCGGCCGAAGCGGCTCGCGCAAGCGATACGAGAAGAGATTCGAATCAACAACGTTGGGAATCGCGAGCGCCGTGATCTGAAATTCACGGAAGACGTCGACCAGATAAGAAGAGGGCACCAACACGTTATCCGCACGCCGCAGAAGGTTGCGCGCAAGCCGCGAAGAACGTAAGTGGCTGCAGGCGAGTCCACTGCGGTAATTCACGAAGACCTTCTTGCCCCAAACTCGCGCCACGCAATAGGCAGGCACAGTGGAGATAAGAAAACCCGAAAAGGCAGTCGAAAAAATATGGACAACGTCCGCATTCCGCAATCCCAATGTGAGTTGCGCCAGATACAGAGGGAACCGCACCAGCGTGCGCAAGTATGGGATGCTCTCCAGCCACCGCGGCAGTGCTGGATTCGACGCCAGATACGAAACGCGCACGGCGGGATCACCGCGCCACAATCGCAGGAGTAACTCGGCCTGAACTTCCTGGCCGCCGATCAAGTGCTGGATGCGCGGCGCCGCGATCACTACGCGCAAAGGATGTGAAGAATCTTCCGTTTGGTTGGTCCCTCTCGCGCTATTTTGGCATGGCGTCAAATTGCAAACGATTGACGTTAACGAATCGGCCAAAAGGAGTCTTCATTTTCAGCCACTCTTTTAGCTCAAAGAATGCGGGATAAAGGTCGTTCATGAGCTTTACGGGCGGGCTCGACGCTTCGCTCGGCGGAAACTCCAACGCATAGCCGAGATCTGTAAGCAGAGGCCCGATCAGGCTCTCAAGCTGCGCAATCTCCATCTTCGACAAATGCGTCTTCCAGCGTCCGACGGGATCAGACGTGGGCTTACCATCGTCTCCCTTAAAGGTCGAATTGGGCCTGCGCACCGTTCCGATCGGCTGCTTCTGGATCTTGTCGTAATCGAGGTCATGTCCGATGAACCGCCCGACTTTGGCGAGCGTGTCTCTCGTCTTACAAACTAAATCTTCGAATTGAATCTCCAGATAGCGCTGCGGAATTTGCCGGCCAGCCTGCCTTCCGCGTTCTACTTTCCACTTCCAGTGCAGTCCGGCAGCCAGCAAACTTCGTTGCTTGTCCCACGGGAAAGGCCGAATGAAACCTTTCTTGTTCATCGAAAGCGCAACGTCGCGGCCGTCTCTGATGATGTGAAGGAACAGAGCGTCCGGCACCGTGGGCGCGATCAACGGAATGTACAACAGATTGTCGGGTCCCCACACTGCCCAGCGCTCCACGCCCTGGCGCAGCGTGATTTCGTTCATGACGATACTCAGAAAATCCCCCGCGCTATGGCAATGCTCCAGCACTTTTTCTTCGACCAGACTTCGATCCAGCCCCGATAGACGATACTGGTAGCTCTTGAACCAGGCCGACAAGAGCCGCGACCGGTTTCGGCGCTTGCTGAAATCGCCGAATTTCGGCAGCAGAACGTCGAAGACAACCGGCTCCGTGCGATAAACGGCAAAACCTCCGGCAGAAAGCAGCGTGTCATACAAGAAGTTGGTTCCTGATCGAGCGGAACCCATGACTAACACCGGCGGCTTGAGATTGGACGCACGCATCATGGATTCAGGTTCAAGCGCTCCTCGCAAGACTGATTCACGAATAACGACCGTCCTGGCTCGTGCGCAAGTATGCGAAAGTCTCGCGCATCGCCTCCTGGGTGGGCACGATCTGCTTCCAACCCAGCTTCTTGATGTTCTGGTTATCGAAGCGATGTCCTTTGCACATGGCACTGGTTTCATAAGGAGTCAGCGCCGCCGGTATCTGGCCATGCGTGTTCCGGTGATATTTCTCGACAACCTCGGAGAGCAGCATGGCGAGAGGAAACGAAAGCCGGATCGCCGGAATCTTCCTGACCTCGCGTTTGTAAGCGCGCAAATATTCGTTCGCGGTCGGCAGATCATCGTCGACCACGTTGTAGGAGTTCCCCGACGCCTCGGGACTCCGCCCCGCCATCACCACCGCCTCGGCACAATTCCTGACGTGCGAAAACGGCACGAGATGCTCTCCGCCGAACATCAGAAGAAAATTTCCGATCGCGAGACCCATGCGTGACGGGAGTCCAACCCCCGGGCTGCCCCCGCCGTAAAGTACGCCGGGACGCACCACTACCAGATCCACTTTGCCCCACTTGGCCTGCTCTCGAAACAAGCGCTCCTGCCAGATCTTCGCGTGAAAATAGACGTTTCGCTTTTCGGGATGCGGGTCCAGTCTAGTGCGCTCGCTCACCAACTCACTCGGCTCCACAAAAGACGTGCCATAGACTCCCACCGAACTGACCAGCACCACCCGGCGCACCTTATCCTGAATTGCATCGAGAAGACGCTGGGAGGCCACGATGGTATCGACAAAGATGGAGGCAGCCAGGCCTCTCATTCCGGCCGCCAGATGATAGATGGTTTCCACACCGTCAACCGCGCGCGTGGCGTCCTCTGCTGTCGCGAGATTGCCGGCTATGAACTCGATCCGTGCCTGCGGATAGCGCGCGCGCAGTTTCTCCAGTCCTGAGAGATCGCTACTCGGCCGAACAAAGCATCTGACCTCGGGCTCACCATGAGCCAGCAGGCGCTCGACCACCGCCCGTCCCAGGAAACCCGACGCTCCAGTCACGAGGATCTTCATGAGTTTCCTGCTCCCTGGCGGACCTGGCGCACGACTTCATCTACCAGCGCGGACGTGCGCAGGATCTCGCAGTATGGAATCGGCACCGGCGTATCGTTCGCGACGCTGTCATAGAACCGCGACAGCAGATAATTGAAGCCTGAAAAAAAATGATAGTCGGCGCGGGCAAATCGAAACACATTTCGGCCGCCCTCCCGGATGTGCCGCCAACCTTGAACAAACGGTGCTTCGAGACGGCCGAGAACTCCGGGCAAACTTGACGCCCGATCGAGCGTGATGATGCTCGAGTCAAAATCGAGATGCGCGGTATTCCTGGTTCCGTAGAACGTGAGGAAATGTTGGGTAGGCCGCGCGTGCGAAGAAAATGTAGCGTAGGCCGATTTCTTATTTCCGATTACGGCCACACGCAGTTCATCCGGCAAGTCGAGCGAACAATCGTGAAAGCCGGGGTCGCCTTGCCATGAATAAGCCTGCACCCGTGGCTTTTCATCGGTCAGGAATTCCGTGATCTGATTGAGAAGATGATCGAGCAGATTGTGGAAGAGCTTTCCCGGAAGCTCGCGCACCCAATGGCTGCGGTCGGCCATAATCGAAGCGCCGAAAGCTCCTTTGAGGTTGTAGCCAAAAAAACTTTCCAGGTGGACAGCCTCGCCCATCGCTCCTTGCGCTACTAACTCGCGAAGCATTCTGGCGACGGGATCGAAGTAATAGGTGTATCCAATCGTTAGCTTCCTCGAATGGCTCTCCGCGCACGCGATGAGCTGTCGGGCTTCGCTCGCATCGAGCGCCAGCGGCTTTTCGACGAGCAAGTGGCAACCCGCGTCCAGAGCCCGCATGGCGAGTGCAAGATGCGACTGTGGCGGAGTCGCGATGTGGACCACATCGGGCTTCTCGACCGCCAGTAGTTCGTCGAAGTCGCTGTAGGATTTTGCGACGTTGTAGCGCGCGGCCAGTTGTTTGGCCATCCACGGCTCGGTATCGCACATAGCAACCAGTTGCACGTTTTCGAGCCGCTGAATTCCCGAGACGTGCATGTCCGCGGTCTTTCCACAGCCCACGATTGCGGCTCTTAGCGCCACTCGCGTACCCTCAGCTCGCCCCGTGCCGACAAAGGGAGTCCCGAGAATGGAGGGTGGTAATTTCTCCATCCAATTCGCAAACTGTTTCTGGAAGAGAAAATTGGGGTTCTCTCACCAAGAAATCGAGTCATTGTACAGTAAATAGAGATGCCCGCTTCCGCCGACCGTTCCACCGGAGATCGTCCCGCCGCAGATTCACCGCTCTCCGCGCGGGCGGCGTTTGCTTATCCGGATTTCACCGCTTTCTCGATCGCGCGCTTTTGTATCGTCGCGGCGCTCGAGATGCAGTCGGTGGCCGTCGGCTGGCAGGTTTACGAAATCACCAAGCGGCCGCTCGATCTTGGCTTGATCGGATTGGCGCAGTTTCTGCCTGGCATCACGCTCTTCCTGCCGGCCGGGCATGTGGTCGACCGGTTGAACCGGCGGCGGCTCTTGATCTGGTGCTATGCCAGCTTTGCCATGTGTTCCGGAATACTTTTCCTGCTGGCGGAGCGAAAGTTCTCGTCTGTCTATCCGATCTACGGTGTTATCGTTCTCATTGGCACGATTCGGTCTTTCAATTTTCCGGCGGCTCGCGCTTTGTTACCCCAGCTCGTGCCCGAGATTCATTTTTCGAACGCAGTCGCGTGGAGCTCCAGCATTTTTCAGACGGCAACCATTCTTGGCCCAACCTTCGGAGGTCTGCTGTATGCATTCTTTCGCGGCCCGGAACTGGTGTATGCCACTGCCATGGTCACTGGTTTTGTTGCCGCCCTAGCCATGACGCGAGTCAAGGCGCGTGAGAAACCTCGCCCCCGGGAGCCGATGAGCCTGCAAACCGTGCTCGCCGGGTTGCACTACATCTGGCGGGAGAAACTGATTCTTGGCTCGATCTCGCTCGATCTTTTCGCCGTGCTGCTCGGCGGCGCGGTGGCCCTGCTCCCCGTTTATGCTCGCACCATTCTGCACACGGGACCGTGGGGGCTGGGTCTGCTACGCAGCGCTCCGGGTGTGGGCGCGGCCGCCATGGCCGTTCTCCTGGCCCATCGTCCCCTGCAACGGCAGGCTGGGCCGATCATGCTCGTCTGTGTCGCGGGATTCGGTGTCTTCACGATTGTCTTCGGCCTCTCCCACAGTTTGATTCTTTCCCTGTTTTCGCTATTGCTGGTGGGCGCCTGCGACATGGTAAGCGTGGTGATTCGCGCCATCCTGGTGCAGATCGGCACTCCGGACGCGATGCGTGGCCGTGTCAACGCAGTCGATATGATTTTTATTGGCGCGTCGAATCAGTTGGGGGAGTTCGAATCCGGATTGACAGCGCATTGGTTCGGCACCGTCCCGGCAGTTGTCCTCGGAGGCGTCGGCACTCTGGTGGTGATTGGGCTTTGGACGTGGATGTTTCCTGAGCTGCGAAAAACGGGCAACGTGGCCATCGGGAAGCTGGACGAAAACTCAAAAGCGCCGGCCGGGCCGAGTTGATTTGGCAGCGGCATTCAGGATCGTATTGCCCCGGCATCGAGACCATCCCATTCTCATGACCATGCCGATCCGGCAGACGCGCCGCCCGCACAAAGTAACCTCTCTAATACAACACCGTTTCCATAAGAACCGAATACACTGGCAGGGCACCCATGGCCTTCATGAGAACGCCTTGCGATGAAGCCGTAATGCGATCAACCGGAGCCGCAGTCCCCTGTAGGCCAGAGGAGGGAATCTGGATACTGGTCGCGACTATTCTTGGCTCCAGCTTGGCTTTCATCGATGGCACGGTCGTCAATGTGGCCCTGCCCGCCATCCAGGCCAACTTTCACGCAACCGTAGTCGATGTGCAATGGGTGGTCGAGTCTTATGGCCTGTTTCTGGCCGCGCTTATTCTGGTCGGAGGTTCGCTCGGGGACCTCTTCGGCCGCCGCCTGGTATTCGTAGTTGGCATAGCGATATTCACCGTGGCGTCGGCAATTTGCGGCGCCTCTCTGAACATTGATCAGCTAATCGTCGCGAGGAGTATTCAAGGGATTGGCGCGGCACTGCTGGTGCCGGGCAGTCTGGCGATTATCGGTGCGGCGTTTGACGAGAAGAGCCGTGGGCGCGCGATCGGTACCTGGTCTGGTTTTACCGCCATCACTACCGCCGTCGGACCGGTTCTCGGCGGGTGGCTGGTTGAGCATGCTTCCTGGCGCTGGGTCTTCTTTATTAATCTCCCGCTGGCGACGGCGGTGATCGTCATTTCGCTCTGGCATATTCCCGAGAGCCGCATGCCCAGCGCAGGCCGGGTCGATTGGTCGGGAGCGATTCTTGCGACCGTCGGGTTAGGCGGCCTGGTTGCCGGGTTCATGGAGTCGGTCAACCTCGGCTGGCGAGACCCTCTGGTCTTTGGGAGTTTGATCCTGGGCGTCGGCTGTCTTATCGCTTTGGTGATCGTCGAAGCTAGAGTCACTTCGCCGATGCTCCCACTGACCCTGTTCGAATCCCGCAGTTTCACCGGCGCTAACCTGCTTACTCTGTTCTTATACGCCGCGACTGGAATTTTCTTTTTCTTGTTCCCACTGAACCTGATACAAGTCCAGGGCTATTCCGCCACGGGAGCCGGCGCTGCTATCCTTCCCTTCATTTTGCTCATGTTCTCTCTTTCTCGCTGGTCTGGCGGGCTCGTCGCCCGCTATGGTCCTGAAATTCCGCTGATCGTAGGTCCGCTTATCGTCTCTCTTGGGTTTGCTCTGTTCGCGATTCCGTCCGTTGGGCAGAGTTACTGGAGAGCCTTCTTTCCGGCGATCATGGTTCTCGGATTTGGGACAGCGGTCACGGTAGCTCCTCTCACCACCGTCGTCATGAATTCGATTGGTCGAGACCGCGTCGGCTCGGCTTCCGGAATTAACAATGCCGTGGCCCGCGTAGCGGGAGTGCTCGCGATTGCCATATTCGGGATCGTAATGGTCAAAGCCTTTGCCTCTCACCTGGACCACAGCCTGGCTAATCTCACGCTGTCACCCGCCGCTCGTCAGGAGCTCCAGGCCGACGAGATCAAACTTGCGGGTTTGCAGGTTCCCGATGGTCTCGATCCTGGCACCAGCGCCGCAATCAGGAATTTCGTCCAGCAATCATTTGTATTCGGATTTCGGATTGTAATGTTGGCTTGCGCCGGGCTGGCCCTGGCAAGCGCTGCGGTAGCCGCGCTTACAATTCGGAAGGACCCTGGCAGGCAACTGCAATCATAATAATGAGCATCAATGGTTGGTCCTTGACCTTATGGGTCTAACTACACCGAAAAATATGCACAAGGGCCCTGCCCATAAATGAGCGGGGATCGCGATGCGGCTTCAGCTACTCTAGCAACGCGTTTCGCTGGCACTGGCTGGTGGAGTATCCCGAGTACACTTACAACGCCGGTCAATAGGACAAAGCCGTGCCGGATTGCCCGATTGAATCTTGACGGCAGCCCGGACCTGTTGTAGCGTTACCGGCATTCTTCAGGCGGAGTTTGACCTTCGTAGGTTGCTAACCCGGGCGGGGGGCGGGCATGCGCAATCAGAGCGATTGAAGATCGGCTTTGCCTGTTGCAAACGCTGTCGTCCCCCTCAACGGCGGCGCGAACTCCCAGGTAGATGCTGCCTTGGAGGTCGAAGGACGTGCGGGGGAAATCACTTTCAATAGGAGGATTATGTCCCGCAAACCAGGTCTTACCACCATCCTCGCGATTGTGTTTCTCGCCTCCACCCTGGGCTGGTCAGAGTCACAGCCCCTTTCGACACGTCATGTGCGTGACGTGGTTGTCAATGGTCAAGTGCAGATGGTCGGGCAGTTACCGGCCAACCAGTCCATGCGCCTTGTCCTGGTTCTGCCGTTACGAAACCAGGAAGGCTTAGATAACTTCTTACAGGAACTCTATGACCCGGCCAGCCCGTCTTACCGTCAGTTTCTCACGGTGGAAGAGTTCACCGCGCGGTTCGGTCCCAGCCAAAAAGATTACAACGCAGTAATTCGTTTCGCGAAACAAAACGGATTCAAGGTGGTTGGCACCTCGCGCAATCGCCTGAACATCGATGTCACCGGATCGGTGGCCAGCATCGAGCAGGCGTTTCATGTGACGATGGGCGTCTACCAGCATCCCACTGAGAATCGGACGTTCTACGCTCCGGACCGCGAACCTACCGTGGACCTGCCTTTCCAGCTCTGGCACATTTCCGGTTTGGATAACTATTCCATCCCGAAGCCCACCTTCCGGCGCAGCACCGGTGACGAAGTAAGAAGCAACGCTACTACCGGCTCCGGCCCCAGTGCGGCATTCCTCGGCAGCGATATGCGCGCGGCTTACTATGAGGGAACGTCACTCACAGGCAGCGGCCAGTCGCTCGGATTGCTGGAGTACTACGGCACCGACTTAGCCGACTTAACCACGTATTACAAGAACGTGAGTCAGACCAACAAGGTCCCGATCACTCTCGACTCGACCGACGGAACCAGCACCAGTTGCCTCGAGTCGGCGGGTTGCGACGACACGGAACAAACCTTGGACATGACTCAGGCTCTCGGCATGGCCCCAGGCATGTCGAGCCTGGTGATGTATGTCGGGTCTACCGATTCCGCCATCTTCAACGCCATGGCTACGGCCAGCCCGCTCAATGCGCAATTGAGTTCGTCCTGGACGTGGAGCCCAGCGGATCCCACCACCGACAACCCGTACTTCGAGGAGTTCTCCGCGCAGGGCCAGAACTTGTTTCAAGCGGCTGGCGATTCCGGAGCGTGGAAATCATCTTCCGAGATTTATCCGTCGGATGATGTTTATGTAACCTCGGTCGGCGGCACCGACCTTGACACCAGCGGCGCGGCCGGACCGTGGGCCTCGGAAACCGCCTGGGTCGATGGCGGCGGCGGCATTTCGCCGGACAAGTATGCAATTCCTTCCTGGCAGACCACCGCTGCCAGCGGCTGCTCCTCTTGCTCGAAAACGTATCGCAACGGCCCGGACGTATCAGCCAATGCGAATTTCAGTTTCTACGTTTGTGCTGACCAAACAACGTGTACCGCCAATGAGTACGGAGGAACCAGTTTCGCCGCGCCTATGTGGGCGGGCTACCTGGCTCTGATCAATCAGCAGGCGGTTGCCAACGGAAACAAGACGCTCGGCTTCATCAATCCGAGTCTCTATACGATTGGAGGAGGGTCGAGTTACGACTCCGACTTCCACGACGTTACCAGTGGCAGCAACGGCTACTCGGCAACCACCGGCTACGATCTGGCAACTGGTTGGGGCAGCCCGAACGGAAGCGGTCTGATCAATGCTCTTGCTGGGTCCGGGTCGCCGAGCTTTACGCTGTCGGCTTCGCCGAGCAGTCTGACGATTACCCAAGGCAGCAGCGGCACAAGCACGATCACCGTTACTGACGTCGACGGATTCAGTGGCAGCGTAACTCTGGCTGCGTCTGGTCTGCCGAGCGGCGTGACCGCATCGTTCGGCACGAACCCAACAACAGGAAGCAGCGTGCTGACGCTGACGGCGAGCGCCACGGCTACTACCGGAAGCGCGACGGTAACCATTACCGGCACCTCCGGCAGCTTGTCCGCCACCACGACAATTGCACTCACCGTGAATGCCGCGGCGAGTCCAAACTTCACCATCAGCGCCTCGCCCGCGTCGGTGACCGTAAATCAGGGAGCCAGCGGTACGAGCACGATCACCATCACCAGCCAGAACAGCTTCAATTCTGCGACCACGCTGAGCGCTACCGGATTGCCCAGTGGCGTGACGGCGACGTTCTCGACGAATCCGGTGACTCCGCCGGCGAATGGCAGCGCGACCTCAACCCTCACGCTGACCGCCTCCGCCAGCGCTGCCACCGGTACGGCTACGGTGACGATCACCGGAACCTCGGGCTCGACGACTCACAGCACCACCATTGCGCTGACGGTGAACTCGTCGTCAGGAACGCCGAACTTCACACTGTCGCTGTCGCCTGCTTCTTTCACTATCGATGAAGGCCGCAGTGTCTCCACCACCCTCACGGTTACCAGCGTGAATTCATTCCATTCGGCAGTGACGCTGAGCGTGAATGAATTCCCAAGTGGCGTATCGGCGACGGCCTCGGCCAACCCCGTCACGCCGCCGGCAAATGGCAGCGTGAAAGTGACGCTCACGTGGACCGCTTCCAGGCGCGCGCCAACCGGAACCACAACCATCGAGCTGATCGGGACCTCGGGATCGATCACGAACGAGATACCCGTCGCTATAACGGTGGCGCCATAACAACCACGTGGGCAACCACGACAACGATCTGATCTTTGCCGCGCAGGAACGCAAGGCGGCGATCTGACGTTGGCCAACCATCGAGCCGGCTCCACGAGGGGCCGGCTCAATTTTTTGACCAACCGACTCCGCACTGGCAAGAAGTGCCTTCCGATTACCAACCCATTTGGCTCATCCGCTCGAGGATGAGTGCGCTATAGCTATTCATGCGTTCGGGGCGCCGCTTCAGGGGAGCCGGTAGAATCGCGGCGAGCCGTGCGGCCTGCTCCCGGCCGATATTCCGGGCTGCGGTGTCGTCATAGTAGCGGCACGCCGACTCCGCTCCATAGATACCGGGTCCCCATTCAACCACATTGAGATAGATCTCCAGAATGCGCCGCTTGCCGAGGACGAATTCGGCTACCGGTACCAGCGTGAACTCCGCACCCTTGCGTAGAACAGAGCGGCCCGTTCCGAAAAACAAGTTCTTCACAAGTTGCTGCGTAATGGTGGAAGCTCCGCGACTGCGGCCGCCCTCCAGATCGTCTTCGGCAGCGATCTGGATCTGCTGCCAATCGAACCCATGGTG
The DNA here is from genome assembly GCA_963803645.1 of uncultured Acidobacteriaceae bacterium. Taxonomy (GTDB): domain Bacteria; phylum Acidobacteriota; class Terriglobia; order Terriglobales; family Acidobacteriaceae; genus Acidiflorens. The sequence goes on from CAWDNK010000001.1 coordinate 290,556, forward strand.
CTGGTAGAAGCGCGCGTCCTCCGCGGCCACTACAGCGTGTTGCAGATTGGGCGAGATTTGACCGAGCGGAATGAATTTGTAGCGCTTGTGATACGGAGTGTGATGAATCCAGGCTTGCAAGCGTCGCTGCATTTGCACCGCGGTTGACGGAGGATCGATCCACCGGGCGGCCAGAAGGGTCAGCGTGGCTAGCGACCAGACAAATACCACACCGATAACAAGCCATCGAACAAACGTTCGGAGAAAACCCTTGCGAATTGAGGTCTTGGGGTTTGTGTCTGGCTTCTTAGTCACACCTCAGAATAATAGACGGGCTGAGTCGCCGCATTGAACGCACATAAATTGCTATTAAATATAATCTTCGCGACATGGGGTGAAGACATCGATCACCAGCGAGTCGGCCAGCGCGGATGCCTGGTGCTCGACTCCTCCCCGAACAACAAAGCTGTCTCCCGCGCGAGCATCGAAAGTGCGTTCGCCAATCGTAACTCTTAGATGTCCGCTCACGACGTAGACGATCTGCTCGTGCGGATGGCTGTGGCGGGCGCCAACCCAATCTTTTTCCATGCGATGTTCGGCCAGAAAGAGCTTGCCGTTGTAAGCACCAACACGCCGGACGAGGCCGGGCTCGGGCGTCTTGGCAGTGGTGTCAGAGAATTGAACGAATACGAAGTCTGAGTCTGCGCTGTTTGTCATGTGGTTGAGAATATCTACTTCACTCCGCTGTCGGTTTGGTCGTCACTGTTGCTTAACGGTCATTAGTCCGACTTGGCTGCCGCTCGCCGCGCTTCTCGGACTATGGCGACGTACTCGCGGGCGGCTTCGGTGATGGTGTTCACGTTCCCCGATTTCAAAGCGGCGGCGGAAACCAGTTCGCCTCCGATGCCGAGCGCGGCGGCTCCGGCATGAATGAAATCGGCTGCTGTATTAAGATTTACGCCGCCAGTGGGAATCATTGGCACTTGCGGCAGCGGAGCTTTCAGAGCCTTGATGTACTTTGCCCCTCCCACGGTTCCGCAGGGGAAGATCTTCACGAAATCGCTTCCTGCCTTCCACGCCGCGATGACTTCGGTCGGAGTGAGCGCGCCGGCCATCATGAGTTTCCCTTGGCGTTTCGCAAATTGAACCGTTGCCAGATCAAACCCGGGGCTGACCAGAAACTCAGCGCCGGCATCAATGCAACGTTGCGCAGCTTCGGCATCGAGCACGGTTCCGGCGCCGATGAGCACGTCTTTCCCCATGCTCTTTGCGAGTTGCGCGATCACGTCGATCGCTCCCGGCACGGTCATCGTGACTTCGACGATGGGGATGCCTCCGGCGCACACAGCCTCCGCGGCCTGCATGGCCTGCTGCGCAGACGCCGCACGCACTACGGGCATGATTCCGATTTCTACGATCTTGTTGCGGACCTCTTCCGTCGTCATTCAGATTTCTCCCGTCAGCGCGCGATACGCGCGCCCGCTCCGCGGATCAGTTGTGTCACTTCCTTCAAAGTCGCCATGGTGGTGTCGCCGGGCGTGGTCATGGCGAGAGCGCCGTGCGCGGCACCGAATTCCACGGCCATCTGCGGCCCTTGACCGGTCAAAAAACCATAGATCAGCCCGGAGGCGAAAGAGTCCCCACCACCCACGCGATCGAAGATCTCAAGGTTCTCGCGATATTTCGCCTCATAGAACGCACCATCGCTGTACAGGATCGCGCCCCAGTCATTGATGGTCGCCGTCTTCGCATTGCGTAGTGTGGTTGCAACAGCCTGGAAAGGAAATTCTTTTACCACCGTCTCAATCATTTTCTTGAACGATTCGGTCTCAATCTTTGAGATGTGCTCATCCAGACCGCTGACTTGAAAGCCGAGCGCGGCCGAAAAATCTTCTTCGTTTCCGAGCATCACATCCACGAATGGCGCCAGACGGCGGTTCACCTCCTGCGCGCGCATCTTGCCTCCGATCGCTTTCCACAAAGAGTCGCGATAGTTCAGATCGTAAGAAACGACTGTGCCGTGCTTGCGAGCGGCTTTCACCGCGTCGATGGCAACCTCGGGTGTGCTCTCCGAAAGCGCGCAGAAGATGCCGCCGGTATGGAACCAGCGGGCGCCGTGCTTGCCAAAGATCTCATCCCAATCGATATCTCCCGGCTTCAACTGGGAGACTGCAGTGTGTCCGCGATCGGAACAGCCAACGGCAGCCCGAACTCCGAATCCTCGCTCGGTGAAATTCAGTCCGTTGCGGACAGTGCGGCCGACTCCATCGTAAGGAACCCAGCGAACGAGGCTCTGGTCAACCCCGCCCTGATAGAGCAGATCTTGAAGCAAGCTGCCCACCGGATTATCTGCAATGGCCGTGACAATCGCGGTCTCGAGGCCGAAACAACGTTTGAGCCCGCGGGCGACGTTGTATTCTCCGCCTCCTTCGGAGACCTCGAACGAGCGAGCGGTCGAGATGCGGCGGTCGCCTGGATCGAACCGCAGCATCACTTCGCCCAGGCTTACCAGGTCCCAGCGGCATGCTTCTTTCGCTTTTATGGTCAGTGCCATCTCACCTCTTTTTCATTTACCTGTTCCCGATTTATCCGTTCTGGGAATCTATCCATCTTCGGATGTGATTATCGGGCCATCCAGCCACCGTCGATTACCAGAACATGGCCGTGGACATAATTGCTCGCCGACGATGCCAGAAAAACAGCGGCCCCGGCGAGATCGTCCGCATTGCCCCAGCGTCCCGCAGGAATGCGTTCCATGATCTGGCGGCTGCGTGTGTCATCTGCACGCAGGGCCGCGGTGTTGTCGGTGACCATGTAGCCGGGGGCAATGGCGTTCACATTGATTCCATGCGACGCCCATTCGTTGGCCAGAGCCTTTGTGAGCTGAGCCACACCGCCCTTCGCAGCCGCGTATGCAGGAACAAAGACACCTCCCTGAAACGAGAGCACGGATGCAATATTCACAATCTTGCCGCTGCCCTGCTTCAACATGTGGCGTCCCGCGTTCTGGCAAAGTCGAAACATGCTGTTCAGGTTGACTTCGATTACGTCGTTCCAGTCCTTCATGGAATATTCAGCGGCAGGAGCGCGGCGGATGATTCCCGCGTTGTTCACCAGTATGTCGATGGATCCGAGATCGTGAACTGTTTTCTCGACCAACTCTTCGCAGACTTTAGCATCCGCTACATCGCCTCTCAGGGATATCGCTTTTACGCCACTCCAGCGTACGGATCCAGCGGTCTTCTCGGGATCCGCCGACCGGCCGTGGACTGCAACATTTGCTCCAGCCTCCGCTAGCGCGATGGCAATTGCCGCTCCCAGGCCCTTATGCGAGCCTGTCACCAGCGCGGTCTTGCCTCTCAAGTTGAACGAGTCGAGAACCATTGTGTCGAAAGTATTGCGTCGAGAACTATTCAACTGCGAACTTCTGTTCGGCCCTTGCTAGTCCAGTTTCGCCATTTCCAATTTTGGAGCCAGAAGCTGGATGATCGAAAGGGCCACAAGATATCCGGTGCCGCACACTACAAACAGCGGAGCATAGTCGCCGTTGGTCCATCTCAGCACATATCCGACTAATGTAGAGATAAAGGCCATGAGCAGGGCCGCGCCGAAGGTGCCGATGCCCACCACCGAGGCAACCGCTCGCCGCGGAAACATGTCGGAGGCGAGCGTGAACATGTTTGCCGACCAAGCCTGATGAGCGGCGGCAGCCAGGCTCAAGAGCGCTACCACGCTCCAGACTCCCTGCATTTTGCCCACAAAAACGACCGGCACAACGGCGAGGGCATAAATCAACATCGCCGTCTTCCTCGCGCGATTCGCACTCCAACCGAGGCTCAGAAACTTGCACGGCAACCATCCGCCGCAGATGCTGCCCACGGCCGACATGTTGTAGATCACGATCAGCGGCAATCCAATGCGTCCAATGGGTAGCCCGTATCGTCGAGTGAGGAATCCTGGGACCCAGAAGAGGTAGAACCACCACACGGGGTCGGTCAGGATCTTTCCGAAAAAGATGGCCCACGCTTGCCGCTTCGAGAACAAAACTGTCCATCGAACTCGGGATGGTGGCTCCGGCGGATCGCTATTGATGTAGTGAAGCTCGGCGGGCGACAGCTTCGGATCCTCTCGCGGATGACGATAGATTCTGAACCAAAAGACGAGCCATGTGGCACTGAAAAACGCGGTAAAGAGGAACCCCCAGCGCCAGCCCCAATGAATCGCGATCCAAGGGACAGCTAGCGGCGCAATCAACGCGCCGACATTGGCGCCCGAGTTGAAAATACCAGTCGCGAGTGCTCGCTCCTTCTGAGGGAACCATTCGGCAACAGTTTTAATACAGGCAGGAAAGTTGCCCGACTCGCCCAGACCAAGCACGAAGCGGGCGATGGCAAAGCCCGCAACCGCTCCTGAAACGCCAACCAAACCCTTCAGTCCCAATGCACGGCCGAGCGAGTGAATGATCAGCGCGAGAGGTGCGACAACGCTCGGAAAACTCACCAGCGCATGACTCGCCGCGGCCAACGCCCATATTGCCACTGCGATGCCATATCCCAGCTTCGTTCCGACGCGATCAATGAAACCCCCGACCACCAGAAGACCCAAGGCATAAGCCAGGGAAAATGCGGTAACGATGTATCCATAGTTGACTTCGGTTAGCCCGATGCCGCTCGCCGGGTCTTGCAGCACGGGCTTGAGCAAGGCCAGCACTTGCCGATCCATGTAGTTGATGGTGGTGGCAAAAAAGAGCAGTGCACAAATCTTCCAGCGATAGCGGCCAACCTTCCCGCCCGTGCTGTCCACGGGTGAGGTAGCAGCCACAGACGCGATTGCGGTCCGCGAGAAGACGGGTGAGGTGTCCATGAGAATTGCTGCTGCCTGCCGGAGGATCTACTTTCGACTCGCCTCCAGGCCTGAACCGCTTTGGCCGAACCCAGGTTGGACATTCACCACACCGAACTGACGATCTTCTTTCTCGCGGTGTGCGGCCATTGCCCAGAGGAAACCAATTGAGTGCCCGGGAACGGAAACGTTCGGATGATATCCGCCGGGCATGAGAACAGCATCCCCGTCACGCACGGCTACGACGAGTTCGGGATACTCCGTGTCCGTGTAGACCATCTGGAGTCCGAACGCCGGTGCCGGCATATTGAAATAGACATACATTTCCTCCAGCATCGCCGCATGCTCATGAGGAGGCCAACTGGTCCAATTTCCTGGCTCGGAAAAAGTAAACCCTGCGACCAATCGTCCGGCCTGCACATTCTTTCCCAGGCAGATGTTGAGATGGCGTCTCTGTCCAGGAGTTCCCGCCGTAAACTTCAGCGCTGGATCTTTTGAGATATCGGCATACCGCACGAACTGGAGCGGGTAGTGGTTCTCCACATCCGCCGAGAACTCCGCAAAATCGACCTGCGAGCTGGTGCTGACTTCGACCTCGCTTCCACGAGGAATATAGATGGAGTCGTATTGTACAAAGTCGAAACTGGCGGCGCCAACTCGCACCGTGGCCGATCCCGACAAGCAGATCAGCCCGGTTTCCTGGTTGTCGTTGGGGAACGAAACGTATGACTCGGCACGATCCAGAATAATGCGGCCGTAGGACAGGTGTTGATTCGAGCTGTTGCTCGGCGTGACCGAAATGTAGCGCCCCACATGGTCATTCGTCTTCCGGAAGACCATCTTGTCAAACGCGGGTTGCGGGTGGATGTTCACTGTTTCTGGTTCCTCATGATTAAACTTCAAGCAGGCTCAGCGCACTCTCAGAGCATGCTCAGTACTCGGTCACTGGTTTACGCCGCTGGCCAGGAATCCGCCATCCACTGCCAATAGATGACCGGTCACGAAGCTCGCCGCATCCGACGCCAGAAAGACAGCCGCACCGACGAGCTCTTCGAGTTCTCCGAAGCGTTGCATGGGCGTGCGCAGCAGAAATTCCTGTCCGCGAGGCGTGCCATCGAGCAGAGCCGCGTTGAGATCGGTACGGAAAACACCTGGAACGATCATATTCACGCAAACGTGATACCGAGCCCATTCGACGGCAAGCGACCGGGTAAGAGCGGCCACCGCGGCCTTGCTGGCGGCGTAAGCGGAGACTTCGTGCAATCCCAAAAATGAAGAGAGCGAACCGATATTGATGATGCGTCCGGATTCGCGCTCAATCATCTTCTTCCCGAAAACCTGGCAAGCGTGCAACGTACCGGTGAGGTTGGTTTCGAGGATTTCATTCCACTCGCTGTCGGAAACATCGAGCGTCGGAGTACGTTTCGTACGGCCCGCGCAGTTGACCAGAATATCGACGCCGCCAAATTCCGCGCAGGCAGCCTGAAGCAATGCCTCCAAGCTGGATTTATCCGTGACATCCGACGCTTGCGCCAGCGTCCTGCGGCCCAGCTTTCGGACCGCCTCGGCGGCCGATTCGACCAACTCCGTCCGGCGGCCAGTGGGAATTACATCCGCTCCGGCTCGCGCGAGGCCCGTGGCAAGAGTGAGCCCGATGCCCGAAGTTCCACCGATCACCACCGCCGTCTTAGAGGCAAGGTCGAGTGCAGGATGTCCCATCGCTTAGAAGTTCTTCCTTGTTGAGATTGACTTTGCCATCACCGTATCCAGATCCAGCCAGAGACTCCGATGCCAGTAATTCCATTTTGACAACGTAGCTTAGCCACTCTCGTCGCGACACGTCTGTTTTCTTCGCGACCTATCGCGTCGCAATCAAGGTTGGCGCCCCTGCATCGACGGGCACCGGGGGAAAAGCAAAATACTTGACGGCATTGTCGTAGCAGATATTTTTGATCATCGCGCCGATCAACCCTTCGTCATTGGGCAGAAGTCCGGCTTCGACTTCGTTGCCGAGGAGGTTACACAGAACGCGGCGAAAATACTCGTGCCGCGGGAATGACATGAAAGATCGAGAGTCCGTCGTCATGCCCACGAACCGCGCCAGCAGCCCGCAGTTCGATAAGGCGTCCAATTGACTCTCAATTCCATCCTTCTGATCGAGAAACCACCAGGCGCTTCCGAACTGGAGCTTGCCCGCCACGCTGCCATCCTGAAAGTTGCCGATCATGGTGGCAAAAATGTGATTGTCCGCGGGGTTGAGGTTGTAAAGGATCATTCTTGGCAGTCGATTGTCCTTGTCCAGCTTATCGAGATAATTACGTACAGGGGCGGCTTGCTGCCAGTCGCCAATCGAATCAAATCCGGTGTCGGGCCCCAACGTTTTGAACATGCGGGTGTTCGCATTGCGATAAGCGCCGAGATGGAGCTGCTTGGTCCAGCCTTTCTCGGCGTCAAGATGGCCAAAGAAGATCATCAGAAAGCTGGCGAACTTTGCGGATTCGAGGGATGTCGGCTGAAACCCGCTGCGCACCTTATCAAAGACCTGCTGCGCTTCGCGCTCGGTGCATGGCTCCGCGTGGCAGAAATCCAACCCGTGATCGGAGAGGCGGCATCCGTGCTGGTGGAAGTCTTCGTGGCGTTTGCCGAGAGCCTGAAGAAGACGGGCAAACGAGGTCACGTCAAGATTGCACACCGCGGCAAGTTTATCGACCCAATCATTGAAGGCGGCGGGGTCCTCCGTCCGCAGGGCCTTGTCGGGACGGAATCCGGGAAAAACGCGAATCCCCGCGGAGAGCGATGCGATTCGTTCGTGATGCGCGAGCGAGTCCACCGGATCGTCGGTGGTGCAAAGTGTCGTCACCTTGAACTTCTTTAGAATTCCCTGGGTGCTTAAGTTTCGGTCGGCAAGCTGTTCGTTGGCGATGTCCCATGTCTTGCGGGCAGTTTTTTCGTTGAGCAGCGAATCGATGCCGAAGTATCTCTGCAATTCGAGATGGGTCCAGTGATACAGCGGATTGCGCAGAGTGTGCGGGACAGTTTGTGCCCATGCGAAATACTTGTCGTAAGGGTCGGCATCTCCGGTGCAGTAGCGCTCGGATACACCGTTGGCCCGCATTGCGCGCCACTTGTAGTGATCTCCCTCCAGCCAGATTTCGTAGAGGTTGCGGAACTGGCGGTTTTCCGCGATGTCTCTGGCAGAAAGATGGCAATGGTAATCAAGGATCGGCCGCTCCGCCGCATAGGTGTGGTAGAGGCGACGCGCCATCTTGCTCTGCAAAAGAAAATCTTCAGTGATGAATGCCATTTACTTGTCTCTTACAACTGCGTCTTCCGCAAGAACGCCTTTCAAACAGACGGGGGCTACGAACCCGAATGCCTGACCGTTTCGGCAGGCTCAACGAGCTTTCCGTTCTCCCGCACGTTGTGGAGCGAGAGGCCGGAAACGTTCTCGATTACATCCGGCTTCGACACTCCGTCAAAGTCGCAGTCCACCAGGCGCACGCTCTCAATCGGTGCATTTTTTAAACCGCGCAGATACAAAGCATACTGCGCTTTTCGCGTTTTCAGATTGCGGATTTCCAAATTGCGCGCGACTGGAACAAACTTTCCCGCTTCTCCTTCTTCGTAAAAGAAGTCGACTGAGACTCCTGCCATCGCAACCTGCCCGACGTCAATGTTTCGCGCATAGATGTTTTCCAGCACACCGCCGCGCATCGCATTGTTCTTGATGCGCACCGCGATGTCCAGGTTGGGGCTATCCATCCGGCAATTCTCAGCGAAAACATTCCGTACTCCACCTGAGATTTGGCTTCCCACGGTGACACCGCCATGACCATCTTTCATCCTGCAATCGCGAATCACAACGTTCTGCGTAGGTATCCCGACCCGGCGGCCATCGGCATTTCTTCCTGAGTTGATGGCAATGCAATCGTCTCCGGTGTTGAAAAAGCATTTCTCGATGAGAACATCGGTGCAGGATTCCGGATCGCACCCGTCGGTGTTCGGACCAAAACTGCTGATGGTGAGTCCTTGCACGATGACATTCGTACACAACACGGGATGCACTTGCCACATTGGCGAATTGAACAACGTTACATCCTCAATGAGCACATTCTTGCAACGGTAGGGCTGAATGAACTGCGGCCGGAGATAGTGGCCCTCGCCGAAAATGCGCTCGCTCACAGGAATGCCCCGTTCCGACATATCGAAAAGCTGATTGCGATCTCGCTCCTGGCTTACGTCTCCCGGCTTCCAACCGCAGTTGGTACGGCCCTTCCAGGGCCACCAATGCTCGCAATCGGCATTGCCGTCAATCGTCCCCGGGCCCGTGATGCCAATGTTCTCCTGCTCGAAAGCATAGATGAACGGGGAGTAGTTCATTAACTCCACGCCCTCCCAGCGGGTAAAGACGAGGGGGAATTTCTTGGTGTCGCGACTAAAGCGGATGACGGCACCCTGGCTGACGTGAAGATTTACATTGCTCCTGAGAGCGATGGCACCGGTGACATATTGTCCCGGCAGCACTACGACGCGACCGCCACCGCTGATATGGCAGGCGGCAATAGCCTTGGCGAACGCCTCGGTGCAATCTGTCTGGTTGTCGCCCTCGGCACCGTAATCCGAGACTTCGAAGTCGCGATTCGGAAATACCGGGGCTTTGATCCGCGCGAGGATTCCTGGAACCTGCGCCCAAGGGTCCGCGGGATCGGGATGGTCGGCCGAAAACGACCCGAGTGGGCCACCACCACCGGCCTTCGCCAAGGACGCGCCCGTTAACATCAAGCCGCCACCGGCGGATAAGGATGTCTTAAGAAATTGGCGGCGATTCTTCATCTCTTCGGGAATTCAGATTCAACTTGGTTCGATATCCCATCCAGCCACTTTTATCGGCGCTGCTGAGGATCCGCTTTTCCTAGAATTCTAACCGTAAAGACAACTGAGCATCACGCGAGCTATTTGCCTGGCCGCTGACCGTGCCGAAGCTGGCGCTGCCGAAAACCGTGCCTCCTACGAGAAACTGGGTGTGGTTGGTCAGGTTGTAGAGATCCCCTTCGAAGGTCAGGTGCGCACGCTCAGTCAGGGCGAAGTTCCGGCGCAGGCTGATGTCGATATCATAGTTGCCCGGCCCATACATATTGAACGGAGCGGTACGCGCGGCGTTTCCGAAGGTGTAAGCATACGGCGAGCCGGACGCTGTAAGAGTCGAGATGGGAACGAAGGCGTTAGCGTTGAGGTAGCTTGGGGAACTGGTGGGCGTGGCGCCTTGGCCCCACTTGCCGTTGATGCGTCCGGGGCCATCGAAGCCAGGCATGACAGTTGGGCTGCAGGTGCTCTGGGCGGGATTGACCTGGCAAGATGAGCCGGTGATAGCGAGCGGCGAGCCAGAGTAGATCTGCACGATCTCTGAGAATTTGAAGTTGCTGGCCAGGGCGCGGACTATATTGTTGCCACTGCCGAGTCCCTGTGCGCCGAAGGGCAGCGCCCAGACTCCGGTCTCGACCACGTGCTGGGGCTGGTTGGTGGTCGAGACGCCGCGCTCGATGCGGTCTACGGCCCATGATCTGCCATCATTCGAATACGCTGCCGGGATCGCATAGCCGGAGCGGAAAGTGCCTCCATCATCGATCGCCCTCGACCAGATGTAATTAAACATGAAGGACAATCCTTTGTAAGCCCGCTCCGCCACCGTGACTTGCAGCGAGTTGTAATTGGAGTTGGCAACGTTCCCGTATGCGTCACTGACGCTCTTGTAGTTTGGAAACGGCTCCAGCGCCTGGGCAACGGTTTGTGAAGTGTTGAAGTTGGCGGGCAAAGTGATTCCCGCGCTGGCCAGTGTGGCCTGTTGAGTGGGAGTTAGATTCTTAACATCGGTCGAGAGGATTGAGCCGAGAAATAGATACTGCGGCGAAAGTTGGTTGATCCACTCGCCGCGCGCTGTGCTGCTGTCCGGGCTCTCAAAGTGCCCCTGCGATCCGACATAGGAGATGTTCAGAATGAGGTTTCGCGCAACCTGATGCTGAATGCCTACGTTGTAGTCGATATACTGCGGCGCACGGCCGCCATAGTACGGGTCTCCGTAGACCACGCTTTGCGGTGACCCGGTGTACCCAGAGATCGTTGAATATCCGAGCGCGTAATTCGGGCCGGATGCGACACCAGCGGGAGGATTATAAGCGGGGTAGGGCGAGTCCAGAGAGTACTGGGCAACTCCGTTGGTCGATGACGTCTTCGGAGATGCCTGGAAGCCGAGAATGCCGGTGCCGTTCTGAGAGATCGCGCTGCCGGCAACGGCGTTTCCGTGCGTGTACATGACGCCCCAACTGGCGCGGAAGACTGTATTCGGAAGAAGTTGGTAGGCAAGTCCGAAACGGGGGCCGAACTGTTTCTTGTAGGTATTGACCGGCGTGCTGCAGTTGCAGGTATTGGTACCGCTGCCGGCAAACTGGAGAACGCCCATGGTTCCGGCGGCATTTGTCATGGTGGGATTGAAGAACGAGAGCACGTTGTGGGCTTCCTGGTAAGTCGGGAAATAGTCGTAACGAAGCCCAAGGTTGAGCGTTAACTTGCGGGTAATCTTCCAATCGTCCTGCACGTACGGGGATATCGGACGGAAGCGCGCCCCCGTCTCCTGAACTGCATTTTGCGTCAGGCTGGCAGAGTCGATCTGGCCGACAAGGAAGCTGGCATAAGCCAGACCTGTACCTGTGTTAATGGTTGTTCCCGAAGTATAGCCCGCGGTTTCAGAGGTGTTGGCATTGATTATGAACGGACTGCTCCCGCCTGTATCGAGCGTGTACTGATACTGGAGCCACGCGATCTGCGCGCCGAATGTAAGTAAGTGCTTGCCGAAATCCCATTGGTAGTTGTCGATAACGTAGTAAGCGTTTGAGATCTTCTTGCTGCCCACGTCGCCACCCCACTGGAAGGGCGCGTCGGTTCCCGCGAAGGTGACTTCGGGAAACGACGTGGAAGCCTGACCCGCAGGAACTCCGGTGATTCCCAGAGTCGTTGCAGACCAGGCCGGGTTGTTGTTGTCAAGGTTGAAGGAGGGACTGTAGTACCGCGCAAATCCGTATTTAAACTGGTTCACCATGTGTGAGTTGATGGCGTACGTATCTTCGAAGATGTCGGTCTTGGTCTTCGGAGCATATCCCTGGCCGTAGTTGAAAGGCAGCGGTCCGTTGTTTCTACCTGAGGTCGTCTGCGCGGCCGGGCCAATCGCGGCCTGACGGCCCGCTGCGATGATGATCGACATGGTGTTCTTGCTGTTCATGGTGTAGTCGACGCGGCCGGTCGCCGTGAAATTGCTTAAGCCAAATGGCAGTCCGGCGAGGAAGTTATTTCCGGCGTTCTGATTGGCGTACATACTTGCTGGCGGCAGCAAGGCATTCATTGCGTTCGCTACTGTGGAGAACTCGGTGGGGCAGATGACGTTCGGCGTGGTGCCGTTGCAGCCCATGAACTGCGTACGGGTCGTTGCCGTGGAGCCCGTTGAGGGATCGTAGATGTCCACTCCCAGCGCGCTGAAATCGCCGTTCCTCTCCGCTATCGTGGGATAGGCCTGCAAGGTTGGGATTACGCCTTTGGCGTAGCGGTACCCGTCATAGTTGCCAAAGATGAAAAGCTTGTTCTTGATGATCGGACCGCCGAGCACGATGCCGTATTCGTTCATGTGCTCTGCCGGTTTGGTGGCCGTGCCCGTGACGGGGTTGATGAGCGCAGGCGCGTAGAAGCCCCAGGTGTCGAGCGCGGTGTTGCGGAAATATTCGTAGACTGCGCCATGATACGAATTGGTCCCGCGCTTGAGATCGAAGTTCTGAACACCCTGTCCTTCGTACAGGGCGGGGTAGCCGGAGGTTTGCACCTGTAATTGATTGACCGAGTCAACCGAGATGGCCGACCAGATAAAACGATTGTCGCCCTCCTGGGAGACGTTGAAGAAGGGAATGCCCTCGATGTAGACGGAAGATGCGCCGCCCTTGCTGCCGGAACCGTCGATGGGGCCGGTGTTGTCGGTCACGTTGTTATTGGTCTCGTTGTTCTGGACGCCCGGCATCAGCAGCACGTAGTCGCTGGCGCGGCGCTGGTCGGGCTGACCGCCGGCGCCCATAGCGACGGGCAATTCGGAGTAGGTCTCCTGGGCCATAGTGTTGCCCAGCGTGGCGTTGCTCGTCTCGAGTTGCTCAGCCACTTCTGTGACGGTCACCGTCTCGCTGTTGCTGCCAAGGGTCAGGCCGAGGTTGACCGTGGCAATCTCGAGCGCATTGACGACAACGTTCTCCTGAGTCGTCATTTTGAAGCCCTTGGCTGTGACGGTAATGGTGTAGGTGTCGGCGTCAAGCGGAGAAAGAGCGTAATCGCCGGCGGATGTCGTCTTAGTTGTCACCTTGGTACCACGGGTGGTCGATGTGGCGACCACGGTTGCGTCTGAAACCACGGCGCCGGTAGGATCACTGACCCTGCCTACAATCTCACCCTTGCCTGAAAGTTGAGCGAAAGCGGAAGTGCCGAACAGCAGCACGAGAGCGGCGATCAGGACGAACAAAATCCTGGCTTCAATCTTGCGGAGCGTCATTGGGTGCCTCACAACCTGGCGCTCGCAGCGGCGAGCGTAGAGGTCAGACCACTAAAACTGCGACAATACCTATAGTGGTTTAGCCGGAAACTGTCAAGTCAAAACTTTGTCACCTCGGGGGTGCTCGTCCGAGGTTCCTTCCGGATACCCGCAGGGCGTAGCTACGCTATTCCCGCGTCGTAACCCATCCGTGATCGATGAACAGCAGCCTTCGTCGACGGGTGCGTAACCGTAGATGGAACCCCTGAAGTGGCTATCTGGCGCGTGCATGGCGGTCAACCTCGCGTGAAGTATCAGCCGCGCGCTCCATAAGTGGTACGCTCACGAATCACAAATCTGGGCAAAAATCTCGACTAATGCTAATCTAACGAAGACGAAGATGATTTCGGCTCGACCGGAGATCGAGTTGTGAAACCTGCACAGACCGAAACCACCCACGATTCCGAATCCCACTTGACGATGCAAGTGGTCAACCACATTCGCGCCATGATCGAAGACGGCACTCTCAAACCCGGGGAGCAGATTCCGCCGGAGCGGGAGTTTGCCCAAAGGTTGAAGATCAGCCGCGCCAGCCTCAGAACCGGCATCGGATACATGGCGGCCATGGGAATCATGAAGGTACGCCATGGCGTTGGCACATTCATCGCCGAAGGTCCGCCCGAGATCGGCAAGTCGTCCCTTGGACTACTCGGCGCACTGCATGGTTTCAAATCCTGGCAGATGTTCGAAGCTCGCCTCCTTCTTGAAAGCAAGATGGCTGCGCTCGCCGCCGAACGCGGCAAAGAAGAACACTTCACCTTGCTCGCCGAAGAAGTCGCGGAGATGTATGCCACGGTTGACGATCCCGAGGAGTATCTCATTCACGATGTACGCTTCCATCGCACCATCGCGGCCGCTTCCGGCAATCCGATTCTTGCCTCCCTGATGGAGACCATAACCTCCGCGCTCTACGACGGCCGACGCAAAACGGCGGGCCTCAGCCGCTCCCTCAAGGATTCCGCCGATGTCCATCGCGAGATTTATCGCGCCATTCGCCAAAGAAATCCCGCCGAAGCTCATCGACTGATGGAACGCCATATCCAGAGCGCCAAAGATGCGCAGGACGATGAGGAGCGCGTCGCGTCACGCAAGCGCAAGGTGAGCAAGCAGCCGGCAAACGGGAGGGTGGTGGTCTGACCTCACCTTTGAATTGAGACTCTGGCGAGCGCCGCGAAAGAGAAAACGGCATTGCGACGAACGCCTCCATTGACTACCGTTTCTGGAATGTGGTATGACCACTGCTGCGTAAGAACATTAAGGATGCCGGCAGTGGCTCACCAATCTTCCCTACCCCGATCTCCTCTCCTACGGTCCGCGGTCCGACGAGCTACACTCCAACGATCGTCTCCTGCATTCCGCTGCGCGCTTGCACTGCTCTTCATCACAACACTATCCGCTACTCTTATTGCGCAAGATAGACGGACCGTCACCGAACCGCGCATTCCTCCGGCCTGCACCAGGCTCGAGGCGAGCCTCTCTGCTCCGCACGGCCTGCTCTCCGACGCGGACGAGCGCCGTCTCGATACCGAACGCATTCAGCAGGCGATCGATCACTGCGCCAGCGGCAGAGCGGTGGAACTCCACGGCTCCGGTGATCGGAATGTTTTTCTGGCTGCGCCTTTCCATCTGCAACCCGGCGTCACTCTGCTCATCGACGCCGACACTGTGCTCTACGCCTCACGCAATCCGCGCGACTTTGACGTCAGCCCCGGCAGTTGCGGGGTCATCGATCAGAACGGTCACGGATGCAAACCTTTTATCGTCGCCGATCACGCGCCGCATAGCGCGATCATGGGCGACGGCGCTATTGACGGCCGCGGCGGTGCAACGCTCCTCGGTCAGACAACTTCGTGGTGGGATCTCGCTCACATCGCCAAGATCAATGACACGAAGCAGAACTGCACTCGTATGCTCATTGTTCGCGAGTCGGACGACTTCACTCTCTATCGCATCACTCTGCGCAACTCTCCCAACTTTCATGTCGCGGTTGAAAAGACGAACGGCTTCACGGCGTGGGGCGTCAAGATCGACACCCCCGCCACGGCTCGCAACACGGACGGCATCGATCCCTCCGCTTCGAGCGACGTTTCTATCCTTCACTCCTACATCCGCACCGGCGACGATAGCGTCGCCATTAAAGCAGGAAGGCTGGGCGCCGCATCGCACATCACTGTTGCCCACAATCATTTTTATTCGGGGCACGGAATGTCGATTGGAAGCGAAACCAGCGGCGGCGTCGACGCCGTGCGCGTCTCCGACCTCACCATCGATGGTGCGGACAATGGAATACGCATCAAGAGCGATCCGAGTCGAGGCGGCCTTGTAGAAGACGTAGTCTACGACGACGTCTGCATCCGCAATGTCCGGAATCCAATCATCCTCACGCCTAAATACACCCTTGCGCATGGTGATCTACTGCCTGTCTATCGCGACATCACGCTCAAAGACGTCCACGTCGTGACGCCCGGACAAGTCACGCTGGAGGGCTTTGACGCAACGCACCAACTGGGCGTAGCGCTCGACAATGTCTTTGCCGACGGACTGCCCGCGAGCGCCATTCATGCATCGAACACCACCATCACCCTTAGTCCGCGGCTCGGCAATCTCATTCCCGCCGGAGGACTCACGGGAGAAAACGTCAGCATTGTTCAACAACCCGGCAGTGCCGCCGGCACGCCGGTTGCGTGCGAGGCGCGTTTCGAGGAGTACCCTGCAAATCCAACTGCTCCGCGCTCCGCCACTCCCGCGCCACCCGTAGATAACACACTTTACGTCGCCGCCGACGGCAGCGGAGATTTCTACTCTATCCAGAGGGCGCTCGACGCAGCCCCCGCCGACGGAGCAATGCTGCTGATTGCACCGGGGACCTATCGCGAGACTATTTCAGTGACCAAGCCAAACATCGAACTCCGCGGCAGCAATCCGGACGCTTCGAAGACTGTCATCGTCTTCAATAAGAGCGCGGGCTCTTCCGGAGGCACACTGCACTCGGCCACCGCCGAAATACATGGGGACAACTTTCGCGCTGAGAATCTCACCTTTGCCAACGACTGGAATGCCACACATGTCCAGGTGTTTGCCGGTTCACAGGCGCTGGCTGTGCTGATCAATGCCGACAAAGCCGTCTTTAACAACGTTCGCTTTCTCGGCAACCAGGACACGCTCTACGCGGGCAGCCGCAACTGCACTCCCGACGGCGAGGCTTGCATCCCCACGCGGCAGTACTTTACGCATTGCTACATTGAGGGCAACGTCGACTTCATTTTTGGCGACAGCAAGGCTGTCTTCGATCACTGCGAGATTCACAGCACGCCTCACTCCGAGGGCTTTGTCACAGCCCAGTCCAAACACTATCCCACCGAGGACAGTGGATTCGTATTCAACCACTGCACTCTGACCGCTGCGCCGGGCGCTGCAAATATCTGGCTCGGCCGGCCGTGGCGTCCCTATGCAAAAGTTATTTTTCTCAACACCGAGATGGGTGCTCACATCGTTCCCGCAGGCTGGCGCGAGTGGCATCCGGGAGAGACGCATTCCATCGAAACTGTCTACTACGCCGAATACAACTCGACGGGCCCCGGCGCGCACCCCGGTGAGCGTGATCTCCACACGAAACTTCTGACGGCAGCCGAAGCCGCTAAGTTTGAGACCAAAACATTTTTCGATGGCTGGGATCCCGCAGCCCAATAGGCGCGGCACCGTTTGGTCGCGCCACGTAATCTACTAATGGGGCTGAGATCAAGATGGGAAACGTAGTGCTGAAACTCGATCCGAAAGACAACGTCCTTATCGCGCTCAAGAATTTGCGCCAGGGAGAACGGATCGACGTCTCCGGCCATACTTACGTTCTGGCCACCGATGTCCATGCCAAACACAAGTTCGTTACTGATGATCTCGCGGCGGGCGCAGATGTGATCATGTACGGCGTGTTGATCGGTAAGGCGCGACAACCCATTCGCGCGGGCGAAGCGTTGACCACAAGCAACACCGTTCACGAGGCAACTTCTTATCACGAGAAGTCGCGGGAGTACGAGTGGACTCCGCCCAACGTCGATCGTTGGCGCCAGCGAACTTTCCTCGGATTCGAGCGACCGGATGGGCAAGTTGGAACACGGAACTGCTGGTTGGTAGTGCCACTGGTCTTCTGTGAGAACCGAAACATCGATGTGTTGAAGCAGGCATTCGAAGAAGAACTGGGTCTTGCTCCGCCTAAGATCTACCGGCGGCAGGTGGCGGAGTTGGTCAGGCTCTATCGGGAAGGCTCGGTCAGTGAGATGGAGATGCGCGCCGCGGAACTGAACCCACATCTTCCAGCGCGCGCGGCCTCCGAGAACAGAGTCTTCAAGAATATCGACGGCGTCAAGTTCCTCATGCATGAGGGCGGTTGCGGAGGAACGCGCGAGGATTCCAATAATCTTTGCGGCTTGCTCGCTGGCTACATCCATCACCCCAACGTGGCGGGGGTAACCGTCCTTAGCCTTGGGTGCCAGAACGCGCAGATAGCGATTCTTCGCGAGCAAATCAACCGTCGCGATCCTGCCTTCAAAAAACCGCTACTGATGTTTGAGCAGCAACAGAGCGGCTCCGAATTCAAAATGCTCTCTCAGGCTATCCAGGCTACTTTTCTCGGGCTGGTGGAAGCCAACAAGGCAGTCCGAACGCCGGCGCCGGTTTCTAACCTTTGTGTCGGTTTGAAGTGTGGCGGATCGGACGGATTCTCCGGCATCTCGGCAAATCCGGCCATTGGATATTTGTCTGACATGCTGGCGGCATTGGGAGGAAGGACGATCCTCTCGGAATTCCCCGAACTCTGTGGCGTTGAGCAGGAACTGATCGATCGCGCCGTCAACAAAGAGGTTGCCGACCGTTTCATTCAATTGATGCGCGACTATGCCGCTCGCGCGAAAGCGGCTCGATCCGGTTTCGACATGAATCCTTCTCCAGGCAACATCCGCGATGGACTCGTGACCGATGCCATGAAGTCAGCGGGCGCAGCAAGAAAAGGAGGGACGTCCCCCGTCACTGGCGTGCTCGACTATCCGGAGTATTCCTCCGAATCAGGTTTGCACCTCTTGTGCACTCCCGGGAACGATGTTGAATGTGTTACAGCGCAGGTCGGCGCCGGTGCGAATGTGGTGTTGTTTACAACCGGATTGGGCACGCCAACCGGCAACCCTGTCGCGCCCGTGCTCAAGATCTCAACCAACTCCGATTTGGCGAAGCGCATGCAAGACATCATCGACATTGACACGGGCAGCATCATCTCGGGCGACAAGACAATCGAGCAAATGGGCGAGACAATTCTGGAGTTAGTAGTTCAAGTAGCGAGCGGCGAGGTTCGGACCAAAGCAGAGTTGCTTGGCCAGGACGATTTTATTCCCTGGAAGCGAGGGGTTTCGCTCTGAGGAATGGCACGAAGAATCGGTTAACTGCCGTGCTAGCGGCAGGCGTTTTCGCGGTTGCATCGATTCCGACATCCGCGCCTGCGCAGGGAGATCCGCAAAAAGCATTCGACTCGGCTACAGCTGCGGTTCGCGCACCGGGCACAACGGTGCGCATCGATCTGATCGGCGACTCCACGCAAACAAACAATGCCGGCTACGGACGCGGCTTCTGCGCCAACCTCACGCGCGCGGTGGATTGCGTGAATATGGCGAAGGGGGGCGCAAGTACGAAGACATTTCGCGAACAAGGACTGTGGCAGCGCAGCCTCGAGACGAAACCGGATTACATGCTGATTCAGTTTGGCCATAACGACATGGAGAGTCCGGACCACAATGCGCGCGAAACAACCATGCCGGAATATGAAGCGAATCTGCGAAGCTTTGTGACCGAGGCCCGCGCGGCCGGGATCAAGCCGATCCTCGTGACGCCGCTGACCCGGAGATATTTCGGAGCCGATGGAAAAATCCATTCTGATTTGCTTGCGCATTCCGCAACCGTGAAGAAAGTGGCGGCGGAGATGAGAGTACCGCTGATCGATCTCGAGAGAGACAGCATTGCCTATCTCAATAAGATTGGCGAACGGAAAGCCAACGAACTGGCGATTACCAAGAAAGATGCCAGCGGCAAGACGATCTTCGACAAGACTCATCTGAACTGGCAGGGCTCGTATGTGTTCGGCAGAATTGTAGCCGTGAATATGGGGAAAGCAGTCCCAGGGTTGAAGAAGTACGTAAGGAAGTCCGAAGCGCAACTTCCTCCCGAGGGCGTGAAGGCAATGAGAGTCCTCAACGGCTCTCCGGTCAAGATGGTGCTGGTGGGAGATTCGACAACCGCTCAGCAAGGCGGATGGGGGCCGGGATTCTGCGCCCTGATGACTCCGAATGTGACCTGCGTGGATGATGCGCGGAACGGACGCAGCAGCAAGAGTTACATCGATGAAGGGCTGTGGACGAAAGCGTTGGCGGAAAAAGGAGACTATTACTTAATCCAGTTTGGGCACAACGACATGAAGGGGAAAGGACCGGCGCGCGAGACTGACCCGAACACGACGTTCGCGGAGAATATCCGGCACTACATCCACGACACACGCGCCATCGGTTCGGTGCCGGTGGTGATTACTCCGCTATCACGCCGGAACTACAAAGACGGCGTGCTCGTGGAGGATCTGAACGACTTTGCAGCCGCGGCCAAACGAGTTGGCATGGAAGAAGACGTGACCGTGATCGACCTGAATGCCATTTCAATCGCCCTGCTGAAAACGATGACACAGGAACAAGCCGATCAATTCGATGCCGCAGGGCAAGCGATGGAAAGCCTCCCGAACCAGAAAACTAGCCTGGATCGGACGCATCTGAACGAGCAAGGCAAAAAGGTCTTCGGCCGCATTGTTGCGGACGCCCTGATAAAAACGCAGGTAGAGTTAGGGCCGGACGTGATCGGCGAGCCCGCTAAACCGTTTCCTGTACCTCAAGTCACGCCGAACACCACAAGATAAAATTGCAACTTGCACAAACCTTCCCGGACCAAAGATAACCTGCCTCGCCTAGTGTTTCTCTTTCGTAGCTGCTGCTTTCACAATCCGGGCAGTCATTTGCCGCGTTTCTTCATGGCAATCGTGCGCGTCGAACTCAGCACGCATTCTCAGCAAAACTTGGTCCGTCCGTTCTCCCTCTTTGGGTTCCGCGACGAACAGCCTGCTACAGGCGCTGCACGTTCCCCTTATCGGTTTGTCTTGCTCAATCGTTTCAAAAAATTGAAAAGTCCGGGTTGCATCGCTCATGTTGATCAGTCTCGCACAGGCAGGTCTCTACCGAATGTTCTTCATTAACGAACAGGTACGGCTCAAACCGCAGGTTTCAGCGTTTCGTCTACTCCCATTTTCGATGACCTGGGTTTCGGAATCGGAATGACGACCTTGATTTGGGTTCCTGAACTGTCTGACTGGATGCTCATCGTCCCCGAGAATTGGCGAACCCGTTCTCTCATTCCACGGATCCCCACACCCGAGCCTCTCGCCTGAATTTCTGACAACCTTTCAGCCGCCATTCCTCCACCTTCATCCTGCACCTCCAGGGTGAGCGTATCCCCGTCGCGCGCGATGCGGATTTGGGCAGTCTTGCTATTCGAATGGCGGTGAATATTCGTGAGGCATTCCTGGACAATTCGGAATAATGACAGTTCATACTCGCGATCCAGACGCTCCAACACGGCAGGAAGGTCGAGCGACACTTGGATTCCACTCCGCTGCGCGAAACCCGAGACGTATTCTTGAAGCGCCGACTTTAGGCCGACCTCATCCAGTAACGGAGGATATAAGAGGTGAGACATCGTGCGCACGTCCTGGACCATCTGCTCAATCAGCGATTCGATACTGCTGAGTGCCGATTCCGCGCTCGAACTCAGCTTTTCGCGCTCCATGGCCAGAGTCGCCACCTCCATGCCAAGCGCTGCCAGTAGTTGCCCAGCTCCGTCGTGCAACTCCCGCGCGATTCGTCGTCTTTCTTCGTCTTGAGCCTGCAAAATGCGGGTCGACAACTCCCGCAACTCATGGCTCGCATTGAGTAATTCCTCGGTGCGTTCCCGAACCCTGTGTTCGAGTTCTGCGTGGCTTTCCCTGAGCTGCGATTCTCGATCACGCTGGAGTCGCGCAATCTCGAGCCGCGCCCCGATGCGAGCCAGCAGCTCGCGAGCGGAGAACGGCTTAATCAGATAATCGTCCGCACCCGCTTCCAGCCCTTCCACCCGCGCCTCTTCGCCCGCCCGAGCCGAAAGAAGGACGACTGGAATGCTCCGCGTCTCTTCACCTTCGCGGAGTGCCTTCAAGAGCCCGAATCCATCGAGTATCGGCATCATGACATCGCTGACGATCAGGTCCGGCGGATCTTTACGAGTAGCCTCAATGGCGGCCTGCCCATCGCCAACGCTTTCGATTTCGTAATGTTCCGATAACAGGCGGGCCAGATACTGACGCATGTCGGCATTGTCATCAGCAATAAGGACGCGGGGACGGGCGCCCTCCTCGGAAACCGGCGGGCACGGGATCGGCAACAACTCGTCATGGATGGAAAGAGCCCCACTCTTTTCCCCCATCGAGTCTGGAAGCCATCGCAGAGCTTCCTCCAGAAACGACTTCGCGCCCACGGCCGTTGAAGACAAGCTGCGAGAACCGCCCAGTTGCCCCGAAGCGAGATGGCTTTGTCCAAAGGGAATGCTGACGATAAACGTGGAGCCTTGCCCCACCGTGCTTTCCGTTCTTATGGAGCCGCCGTGCAACTTCGCCAACTCATGTACGAGGGCCAGGCCGATCCCACTCCCCTCGTAGGTTCGACTCCGGGTGTTGGGAACACGATTGAACCGCTCGAACAGTCGGGGTATGGCTTCCGCAGGAATTCCCACTCCCGTGTCCCGAACCCGCAGCTCGGCTGCGTTGTCTGATCGATGTACGCTAACAGCAATTTCTCCATCGAATGTGAATTTGAAGGCGTTGGAAATCAAATTCAGAACAATTTTCTCCCACATATCGCGATCGACGTAGACCGGTTCCCCGAGATCGTTGCAATCTACCACCAGTCGGAGTCCCGCTCTGTCGGTTGCGGAACGGAATACGCTGGCCAACTCGGAAGTGAACCGGGCCAGGTCGGTGGCCTGATAGACGGCCTGCACTTTTCCGGCCTCAATCCGCGAAAAGTCCAGCAGAGTATTGACCAGGCGCAATAGCCTGGAGCCGTTTCGACTTACTAAGTCGAGCTGTTCTTTGGCGGTTGGAGAAAGGTGAGTCTGGCTTCTCGCCAGCAGATCCTGTAACGGCCCCAACATCAAGGTCAGCGGCGTGCGGAACTCGTGGCTGACATTGCTGAAGAATGCTGTCTTGGCGCGATCAACTTCCGCCAGAGCCTCGGCCCGTTTTTTCTCCGCCAGGTACGCTCGCGCATTGGCAACGCTGGAAGCGATCTGGCCGGCAACCAGATTGATGAATCCTGCGTAGCTGACATCCAGCGGCCGGTAAGGATTGAGCGCTGCCACAATCACTCCGGCAGGCCTGTCCTGGCCTTGACTCGTAATCGGCAGGAGCAACGCCCGCCAGGGCGGTGTGTCCCAGAAACCAGATGGCACTGATTCAAACTGCACCGCCAGGTCTTCTACGACGATCGAATCTTTGCCGCCGAGCAGTTCGCGGAGTGGCCAAACCTGATTCGGTGCAAGATGCTCCGGCGCAGTTAGGTGAATCGAAGCAGGCGCTGCCGGGTGCCCCTCCTCGATGCCGGTTCGGCAAGCCAGGCGAGCCTCTTTCCCATCTTCTGTCAAAAGATAGACCAGCGTAAACGGCAGGTCTTTCTGATTTTCGCCGAGACAGCGAGCGATACACTCGACCACGTCTTCTTCTGTGATCGACTTGCTTAGTTCTCCCCCCAGCGAACGTAGCGTTCTCAGGCGGCGTTCGCCGATGACGCGGTCCGTCTCCTCCGTTACAACGCATAAATGACCGGCAACTTTGCCATCGTCTCCCGACAAGGGACTATAAGAAAACGTGTGATAAGTTTCCTCGCGATATCCGCTCCGCTCCAAAAACAAAAGCAGAGCTTCATCCCATGTCGCCTCGCTGGTCTCGAGAACTCTCCGAATCCGGGGCCCGATGTCGTCCCAAATTTCCTGCCATACTTCATGCGACGGTCTTCCGAGGGCCCAGGGATGCTTCTTTCCGAGCGTCATCCGAGCGTAATCGTCGTTATAGAGAAACGTGAGCTCCGGCCCCCAACTCATCCACATCGCAAAGCGTGAAGTGAGGACGACGCGAACCACCGTTTTCAGACTCTGCGGCCATTCCTCGATGGCCCCGAGCGGAGTCTTCGTCCAGTCAAATTCACGGACCAATCTGCTCAACGCACCACCAGCGCGTATCGATCCTGGCGTGAGGTCGGCTTCTTCTGCCGGCTCTTCGATTGCGTCCGGCGCGCGATTCTCGAACAGCCCCTCAATAGTGGCGCGCAACTCCCGGGTAAGTTCCGACTTTGTGATCGAACCTTTTGCATCCACCGCGGCCGCCTGCTGGCGAGCGATCGATTCGTGATTCTGCGTGACGATGATCACATTGACTTCCGGCAGTTCACGGCGAATGATCCGGGTCGCCTCCAATCCATCCAGGCGGGGCATGTTGATGTCCATCAGTACGACTTGAGGACGCAGCCGCTTCGCCTTCTCAACCGCTTCGATCCCGTCCCCAGCTTCCCCGCAAACATGCCAACTCGGGTGAGATTCGATGAACGATCTCACGGTGCGCCTGAACAGCTCATGATCGTCGACGATCAGAATTTCGATGGAACTCATTCCTGGCCCTCTGTCGAGTGACGGGAGACTCTCAAAATCAACACAATCCTCCATGATGGCGAACAGTTATCTCCCGAGGCTCTCAGCAATCAGGAAGACAGAAAGATACCTGGGTGAAGGATGCATTACGTTTCTCCCGCCACAAATACAGTGTTTACTGTAGGGCGCAAAGGGGTTATGTGGAATGCAGGTGAGGACCGCCGCGCAATGCGGCTGTGGAGCATTTCTGAGCTGACTGCCAGCGGTTTTTCAGAGACACAATTGGGAGGGGGGAGTTCTGGGAGACGCGAGCGTCTTTCTTCATTCTTCGCTGGTCGGGATCTTGCCCTCTAACAAAAATCTGGCGTCACGCTTGCGCGCGACGCCAGGTTGGCTGTGATGCCTTCAAGTTACTCGAAGGCCAGCCAGAAGTAGCTGATCTGGGTGGAACCTGAACCCAGCCATATCGCTTCCGACAGCTCGTCGTTGCCCTTATACATCGAGATGTTGCGATTGGCGGCTGTGCCACAGTCGACCCATTTCGTGCCTTTGACCTGGAGGGCAGACCCATCGAACATGTTCGTGACGAGGTAGGCAGCCAGCTCTGGGAAGCCACCGTTCACCTTGGGCCGCTCCATGATCCACTCGGCTTCGGTGCCATTAAAGGTGGTACCGCTTAGCGGAACATAGAATGATCCGGTGCTCTCACCCTGAGTCACGTCCTCGATGCGGAAGGCTCCGTATCCACCATTGGCATTCGGGGCGCCAGAGCCAGTACTGATCCAGACTTCGACGCTGATTTCATCGCCAGGATTCACCGAAAAGACTTCCTGTTCGGTCGGCTGATTGGGCAGCAGTTCGGACCAGGCGTAGTACCCGGTTAACAGAATGCCAAAGAATTCCACAGCGTCTTGCTCAGTGCCGGCTTGCACCAGATCGCTGGTACCGTCGCCATCGAGTCCAATCCAGAAAGCAGAATAGTCGGTGTTGCCATCCGAGGAAGCCAGGGCAATCACAGGTACATCCCAGAGCCCACTCACTGCGCTATAGGTCTTCTTGGTTGAGCTGTGAGCTTCCAGTCCGCTCCAATTGCTTGAGGTGTAGCTTGCCGGGGTTGCCGTAATGTCGGAACGGCTGACCATGTGGGTCGGCAGGATGACCATCTGCCGAGAAACGCGGTCCAGCCACTTGGAGTACTGATCGGGCGAGGTCAGAACATCGGGACGCGCCGGATAGCCCAGCTTGTCGAGTTCTTCGTCCGTCATCGACTGGGCCTGCGCCTCAGTCAATCCGGGACGGATCGTCGAGCCCTTCGGCGTCGGCACTTTGCTTTGGGGCGCCGGCATATCGCTGGTTGGCGTAGAGCTGGCGATCAAATGAAGTGGGTAGCTTAAGGATTTGCCCTTGGCTGAGCAATCGAGCTGAACCCGGCCTTCGATTCCTTCCCGGGCGCTGGCGAAGATTTTTACGTAGCCGTCGCCGTTCGCATAAAAGCGCATGTTGCGGCTGGTGTCGCCGTCGGCGTGCAGATCGCAGGCGGCATCGGGCTGAGCCTTGAGGACGATCGCGGTCTGAGCATCGGGTGCAATGGTGAAACCCTGCTCGGCCGCAACTTTCTGGTTCGAGGCTGAGGCCGTCAAGCCGCACGACAGAAGTGCGGTCACGGTTAGCATACGGTTGAACAGCGTGCTGGCAGACAGGTTTTTCATAACTCCTCCTGATATATGAGCCTCGAGTAGAGCGGGATTTGTCGGGCCTTCGAGGACCATCGATCGGTTCTTAAATGTCGCGAAAGCCCGTCATTTGATATAGCGGGAAACTGGGTACGCGGGGGTCACGCGAAGACAAAAGAATTCGAATGGGGACAACCGCTGGCATGGCTGGGGTCAATGTGATAATTTGCCCGTACACCATTTACCCCAACCGAAGAAGGCCGGATCTATGCCGGATATCTCTGAAGGTCCTACAAAACTGGAAGTCACACAACTATTGAAGGCATGGGGCTCCGGGGATGACAAAGCGCTGGAGCAGCTGACTCCGGTCGTCGAAAACGAGCTGCACCGGATGGCCCACCGATGCATGGCCAAGGAAAGACCCGGTCACATGTTGCAGACGACCGCCCTGGTTAACGAAGTTTATCTTCGACTGGTGGATGTACACGCGGTCGACTGGCAGGACCGCGCTCATTTTTTCGCAATTTCCGCCCGCATGATGAGACGGATCCTCACGGATTTTGCCCGTTCCCGGAATTATCAGAAGCGCGGCGCCGGTGCGGTGGACATTTCTTTCGACGAGGCTCTCATTGTCGGCCCACAAAAAGACGCGGACATCATGGCGCTCGACGACGCATTGACCGAGTTTGCCGTGCTCTATCCGCGGCAGAGCCAGGTGGTGGAGCTGCGATTTTTTGGCGGGCTTGAAGTCACCGAAGCGGCGGAGGCGCTGAAGATATCGCCGGAGACGGTGAAGCGCGATTGGAGATTCGCGAAAGCGTGGCTGCTCCGCGCCATGAGCGGGGAGTCGCCCGGCGAAGAAGAAAGCAGCGAGAAGAACGAAGAAAGCGCCGGAGGAAAGGCTCATGGATGCTGAGCGAGCCCGGCGGCTGGAGGAGCTTTACCAGTCTGCACTGGAGCGCGCCGAGGCCGAGCGCCGCCCGTTTCTTGAGAGCGCGTGTGGCGCCGATGTTGCTCTTCGTAGAGATGTAGAGTCGCTGCTCATTCACGATCAGGCAGCGGAGAATTTTATTGAGGCCCCCGCCCTCGAAGTGGCCGCGCGACAGTTGGCGCAGCAACAGGATTTGCTGCGTGACGAAGGCCGCATCGCCTCGCTGACCGGTCAAACGATTTCCCACTACCAGATCACCGAAAAGCTGGGCGGCGGCGGAATGGGCGTCGTCTATCAGGCATTCGATATACGGCTGCGCCGCCCCGTAGCCTTGAAATTCCTGCCCAGGGATTTTGCCGCCGATCCGACCGCCAATGTCAGATTCCAGCGTGAAGCGCGCGCCGCCAGCTCGCTCAACCACCGCAACATTTGCACGATTTACGATATCGGCGAGCAGAACGGCCGCCCCTTCATCGCGATGGAATATCTGGAGGGGGAGACGCTGAAGCACGTCATCGGCTCCCAGCCGATGGAGAGCGAGCGACTTCTGCAACTGGCTATACAAATGGTGGAGGCGCTGGAGGCCGCGCATTCACAGAGCATCATTCACCGCGATGTGAAGCCCGCCAATATTTTTGTGACTAAGCAGGGGCAGGTAAAGGTTCTCGATTTTGGGCTGGCGAAGGTCGCATCGCAGCGTCCCATGGCGGCAACCGGGCCGGGAGGCCGCGCGCCACTCGATGGAAGCAATCTCGATCGAGTGAATGATCGAATTAATAAGGAGCAGCTCACCACCCCGGGGATGGCACTCGGGACCGTTGCTTACATGTCTCCGGAACAGGCTCGCGGAGAAGATCTTGATGTGCGGACGGACTTGTTTAGTCTGGGCACCGTGCTCTACGAAATGGCGACTGGGCAGGTTGCCTTTGGGGGGACGACGGTCGCCATTGTTTTCGACGCCATACTGAATCGCGATCCGCTATCCACCGCGCGCCTCAATCCTCAACTGCCCGATGGGTTGACACAAATCATCGCCAAGGCGCTCCACAAGGACCGCCGGGAGCGCTATCAATCAGCCGCGGAGATGCTCGATGATCTGAAAGCCATCGCCGCCGGAAGGCAGGCGCAGGTGGCCGGGCGCTCCGCATCACGGCGAAAGCTGTGGATTGCCGCGGCAGCGACGCTCGCGATCGCCGCCGTGATCGCGGCTGGTTTGTTTTTCCGCCATCGGCAGCTGCATCCATTGACCGAGCAAGACACCGTGGTGCTGGCCGACTTCGCGAACAGCACCGACGATCCTGTCTTCGACGACACCTTGAAACAGGCCATATCCGTGCAACTGGCGCAGTCACCGTTTCTTAATATTCTTTCGGACACGAAGGTTCGCGCCGTTCTAAAACTGATGGCGAAGCCGGCCGGTACGAAGCTCACACCGGAGTTGGCACGCGATCTGTGTCGGCGATCGGGCAGCAAGGCATATATTTCAGGGTCGATTGCCCGGCTGGGTAGCGAGTACGTGATTGGAGTCGAAGCGACCAACTGTGAGACTGGCGATCTTCTGGCCCAGGAGCAGGCGACGGCGGCGAGCAAGGAGAAGGTCCTGAAAGCGCTGGGAGGAGCCACGGCCAAACTACGCGGGAGGTTGGGCGAGTCCCTCGCCAGCGTTCAGAAGTTCGATGCGCCGATCGGCGAAGAGACGACGTCATCTCTCGAGGCGCTGAAGTCGCTCGCGCAGGGCAGGAAGGTGCAACTGGAAAAAGGAACGGAAGCCGCGATTCCCTACTTCGAACATGCCATAGAACTCGATCCCAACTTTGCCGCCGCTTATGCGGCGCTCGGAACCAGTTATTCCAATCTGCGGGAGCCCGCGCTGGCTAGTGTCAATCTACAAAAGGCTTATGAGTTACGGGACCGGGTGAGTGACCGGGAGCGGTACCGATTCTCCGCTTACTACTACCACCTGGTGAACGGCGATTTGGAGAAAGCGGTTGAGACCTACCAGCTGTGGGCGGGAGATTATCCGCGTGATGGAGCGCCCCGCGGCAATCTGGGAGCAATTTATGGTTACCTGGGGCAATACGACAAAGGGGTAGCGGAAATGCAGGAAGACATTCGTCTTAACCCCGACAGCCTGCCCGGTTACACCAACCTGATCAGCCATTTCACTGCTCTCGATCGTTTGCAGGAAGCTAAGGGTGCTTACGAGCAGGCGCGTGCGCGCAACCTGGACGGCGCCTTGTTGCGCCTGAATTTGTACGGCATCGCCTTCCTGGAAAATGACACTCAGGAAATGCAACGGCAAGCGACGTGGGCAGTGGGCAAACCGCAAGCAGAAAACTTGCTGCTCTCGGCCCAGGCGGACACGGAGGCATACTGGGGGCGTTTGCAGCGAGCGCGGGAACTGACACAACAGGCAGTGGAATCCGCTACGCAAAACGACGAACTGGAGGCCGCCGAGGGATGGCAGATGAACGCGGCGCTCCGTGAGGCCGAGTTCGGCAATACAGTGCTGGCTCGCCAGCAGGTTGAAGCGGCGCTGGCAAAATCTCCCAGTCGAGAGGTACAAATCTTGGGTGCCTTGGCGCTGGCGCGAGCGGGAGAGTCCAAACGCGCCGAGCAAATTGCCGACGGCCTCGCCAAGGCTTTCCCGGCCGATACGGCGGTGAATCGCTACTGGCTGCCCAGCATTCGAGCCGCGATCGAGCTCAATCGCCGCAACCCGGCGAAAGCCATCGAACTCCTCGCCATCGCTCTTCCTTATGAGCTGGGAAACCCCCTGCCTCAAGTGGAGATCGGAGCCTACCTTTATCCTGCCTATATTCGCGGCCAATCTTATTTATTGTTGAAGGACGGCGAAAAAGCGACAGAGGAGTTCAACAAGTTCCTTAGCCATCCGGGCGTTACTCTCAATTGTCCGTTAGGTGTGCTAGCTCGCCTCCAGATTGGCCGGGCTTATCGACTAACAGGCGACACGGCTAAAACTCGGAATGCCTACCAGGAATTTCTCACCCGGTGGAAAAATGCCAACTCCGACATTCCCATCCTGAAAGAAGCCAAAGCGGAGTCCGCGACTCTGCACTAGCTTTGGCGAGATTCGACACCGCGATCGCTGGTACCCGGTTGCATTAGCATGGGCAACCCACGCTCAGATTGTCCAGATGAGCTATCCTAGTTGCATGAATCACCTCGAAGTTCTGCGGGACAAGATCGGACGTCTCCGAGTGGAGATTGCCCAGATTCAAGAGTTGAACGAGCAGTATCGACATCAAGACAGAGATGAGCCACATGCTCATGTCGCTCATGGGAAGAGGCAGGAACGGCTGCAAGCTATACAGCAGGAACTTTCCCAACTCGCCGGCCTTGGAAGAAAGGTTCGTTCAATAGAAGAGATGAAGGAGAAGCACCGTTCCCGCTTGCATCCCGCCAAAGACGCTCCTCCGACGACCAGAGCATCGTAGCCTGAAGTGGTGTGAGCGAAGGCCGTGAAAAAACCTGCAATGCGAGTTACCAAATGGTTGGGGGATATTCCGATTGAAGGTTGCTGCACGTTGTGCCCAGACAGCCATTTCCGAGCGGCGTCAACTCATCATCGCCCGCTGAAGGCCGAATATTCCGACCAATTGCAACGTGCTTTTGACCGTCACATCGCAGACTGTCATGGGCAGCTAGCCCTGAATATCAGCGACCAGGTTTGAACAGGCTTTGCCGAGTTGCGTCAGCACAACCTGGTACGACAGTAGACTGGAAAGCCGCTACAATGTTGAACGGCAAGAACGTGAGAAGAACTATCTTCAGTGCGGCCCTCCTGCTCAGCTTGGTCGCCATGACCGGCTCTGCCCTTGGGCAAGCCCAAACCCAGGCGAACGCCAAGCCCGCCCAATACTTCTTCGTACTGTTGAATCGTCCCGCCAACTCTCCTCAACTGAGCAAGGAAGCGGGTGAGAAGCTTCAGGAAGAGCACATGGCCAACATCCACAAGATGACTGCTGAACACAAACTTGTGATCGCCGGGCCATTCATGGATGACACGGTGCTACGAGGTATTTTTGTGTTCCAAGCGGACTCGGCAGCCCAGGCACTGGAGTGGGCAAACAGCGACCCCGCGATCAAAGCAGGTCGTTTATCAGCCGAGGTCCACGGACCTTGGCTCATCGGACCGAGCGACATTCACGATCCTGCGGAGCCTCCCGGATTTGAGCAGTACACGCTCGTTCTGATGAAGCGCGGCGACCATTGGAATCCGAACGCGCCGGAGTTTACGGATGTGATGAAGCGGCATCATGCTTTCCTCAAACAAATAACAGATCAGGGAAAGCTAGCCATTGCCGGACCGTTCCCGTTCAGCGAAGAGGGCGAGTTGCGCGGAGTCGCCATCTTCCGTGTGGGGAGAGACGAGACTGCCACGTTGACTCAAGACGATCCAATCGTCAAGGCTGGTGTGCTCAAGCCGGAAATCCATCCATGGGGCACGGGCAAAGGTGTGCTGGCGTCGGGACAACCGATGCAATAAAAAACGTGCGCTGTACGGCCCCTCTGAGGTCGTTCTCACAGCGAACATTCTCTCCGGAGAATTGGAGTGGGCGTACTCCGTTAGTGTTTACACTGCTCCGTCGGAGGAGGCATTTTCGGTGAGATTATGCCCACATTCCAGCCCCAGGGTATGTCTCCGCTTGCTCGGCGCCTACAGACGACCTCCTCATTGAGCTCGTACATCCCGGGCATAAGATGTTTCCCGGGGTGCGGAGCATTCGTAAATGCCATGTAGTCGCCGGTAGAGTCGAACGCCGGCCAGTCAGGTTCATGCGCGGCCCGCGGCTTGCCCGTACGTACAAACGAACTCCAATAGCCAATCATCGCGTCGGAAAGCTTCGTCTCTTCAGATGTTGCTGGAATTTTCGGCCAAAGCGGCGGGGTGCTGTCGAACGTGCCAAACACGTAGGGCAATTCGCTGGCGTGGAAGGCATGAAGGCCAGCGGCATCTTCGGATGGATACCCATGATCGAAGAAGTAGAGGAATGACGGCTGCCCCATGGCAGCCTGTTTTCTAACGAGCCGCTCGGCGGTCCAGCCGTAAAGCGCGTCACGGGTGGTGGCCCATACACTTTCCTGCAGGTTGGCACTGGGATAGAGCCGCAGGAATTCATCCGCGAGATCACCGTAGCGTTCACGAACCTTGGTTTCGTACTCGGAGGCTGTCGCCGGAGGAGGCGGGGCGAGGACTCTTAACGATCGGATCTCACCGCTGTTAAAACCAGCAAGGAGCGGCACAGGTGCTTGTTCGCCCCGGTCGAAAACATCGACAAGCTGGTGCGGGAGTACGTGCCCGTCAATCGTGGGCCATG
The DNA here is from genome assembly GCA_963803645.1 of uncultured Acidobacteriaceae bacterium. Lineage (GTDB taxonomy): Bacteria > Acidobacteriota > Terriglobia > Terriglobales > Acidobacteriaceae > Acidiflorens. The sequence goes on from CAWDNK010000001.1 coordinate 322,686, forward strand.
GGGCGTACCCAGTTGCTGGAGCGGCTTCAGCCAACTTGCCTGCATCCATGACCCTTAAAGCCGCGATGTTCGGCGCGTGAAGGGCGGCTGCGAGTTTCGTTCCGCTTTCTTCGGCAGACGGTGCACCGAACTTGCGTTCCTTCAACTCGGGGACGGAGATCATGTAGGCGCTTTCCGCGATTCCCTTCGAGAACAAGCCTCGTGCGGCAGGCGCTGCCATCAGATACATCACACTCAATGCCCCGGCGGATTCGCCGGCGATTGTCACGTTGGAAGGATCACCGCCGAACGAGCCGATGTTGTGCTGAACCCAGCGCAGCGCCTCGATCTGATCCAGCAGGCCGTAATTGCCGGATACCCCCGCCGGCGACTCGGCGCTAAGTTCGGGATGCGCAAGCCAGCCAAGGACACCCACTCGATAGTTGATGGAAACGACAACCATGCCTTGATTCGCGAGCCGTGTGCCGTCATAAAATGGCTCCCTGCTTGCCCCTCCCACTAGCGCGCCGCCGTATATCCAGAAGAAGACTGGCGCATTGCGCGCGTCGATGGGAGTCCAGATATTCAGCGTCAGGCAATCCTCGCTCATCGGCATCGGATCGCGAGTGTAGACGTTCGAGAGTTGCGGTTTGGGTTGCAGGCATGCGGGCCCGAACTCGACGGCTTTTCGGACGCCTTCCCAGCGAGGCATAGGACTGGGCGGCCTCCATCGTGCCGGGCCGATGGGAGGCAGCACGTATGGGATGCCCTTGAAGACATGCAGCTTTCCTTCGGCCAGCCCCTCTATCTTGCCGGCAGGAGCGTTAACGATTGAGCTGCGTTTGGCATCGGATGGGGATGCTGCGGCTGTGTTCTCCTGGGCGCAATATAAAGGTGTCGTACAAAGAAAGCCGGCGAGGCAGCCAGCGAAACAGGCGACTCTGGCGCTCCACAGGGTTAAGTAACGATTCATACGGTAACTCCTGACTCGGTAACTCCCAGCGCATTTTGCTCGCGTGAAAGAACGCGCGCGAGTCTTAAAAACAGCAAAATAGCCACGAGATAAAACGGCGCGAGTGTGTAAAGAGCAATCTGTAACGAGCTATGGGGGTGGGCTGCATGAAAAAAATCGCTGGCTGCGCCCACGTAAGTGGGTCCGAGGCCGAGACCGATGAAATTCATCACCAGCAACAGCAACGCGCCCGACATGACACGCTGATCCGGCCGCACCTCTTCCTGTACAAGCGTGACCATCGATGAGAGATAGAAATAGTTCAGGAACAGCGTCCCAACAAGGAAGAACAGGGCAAGATGCCACGAGGGCGCCCAGACAAATAACAGGTAGAGGGGAACCGCCAGAGCGAGCGAGATAGCGGGAACTAGAGCATAGGCCTGTTTCGAGGTTCGGGTGAACCGGTCAATCAACCGGCCCGAGACGTACATAGCCCCGCCTCCTCCGATCAGAAAAACCAAGGCATAGTAGACGGCGATTTGTTTGAGCATCATCCCTTTCTCGCGCATAAGAAAGAGGACTACGAAATTACCCAGACCGTAAGTGATGAACTGCGTGGCGCCCGCCGCGAAACCGGCGAGTCTGAGAGAGGGCCGCGCAAAGAACGTCGCGAGAGTCCGCCAGAAACCCGTCTTGTTCGTTGCCAGTTGATCCGAAATGCGATCCAAACCGCCGCGCCGGGGTTCGCACACGAACAGGAGGACTGCGATCGCCGCAAACAGTCCGATGCTGCCAAGAAAAAGAAATGCATAACGCCAACTGAAAGCAGCGGCGATGGAAGCGCCGAAAGCGATGCCTAGCGTCGCGCCGACGGCTGGGCCGAGATTATAGAGACCAAGCGCAGTTCCCCGGCGGCCGGGCGGAAAATAGTCCGAAATAATCGAATAAGAGGGCGGAACGCCGCCGGCTTCGCCGAAGCCGACCGCCATATACGCGACGACGAGCTGCGGATAAGTTGCTGCGAGGCCACAGCACATCGTAGCTGCGCTCCAAATTGCACACGCTGCCGCCAGCACCCTGGACCTGTTTGTCTTGTCAGCGAACCAGCCGACCGGAATAGAGATAAAGCAATAAAAGAGCGCGAAGTAGAGGCCGCTGACTAAGCCTAACTTACCGTCGGAGATGTGCAGACTATCCTGGATCGGCTTCGCAAGGATCGCCGGAAGCTGCCGGGACAGGAAGTTCAGGACGTAGACAAACCACAACATGCCAAGGGCAATCCAGGCGTGTCGTCCGGGAGTCACAACCTCAGGTTTCGACGGAAGGTCGAGTTGCGCAATCTGCGCCTGTTGCCGGCGGTCGCTCACGCTAGCGTTCCGCCGAGGGATCGCTCGCTTTGCCGTCTGGGTTATCGGCGATCACGCGGTATTTAGTCGCAAACCTCAGAATGCAAACCTCAACGCGAGTTGAATCACTCTCGGATTCGTGCTCATCGAAGTGATGGTCCCAAAGGCTGAGGGCGTCTGAGTGTAGGCATTGTCCGGAGCAGAAAAGTTCGGGTGGTTGAGAGCGTTGAAGAAGTCAGCCCGTAACTGTACGCTGGCGCCTTCCTGCGGCCAACGAATCTTCTGGCTTTTGCTGAGCGAGAGATCGACAACCGCCTGGTAAGGATCCCGCAGGATGCCGTTGGGGGTGTTTCCAAAACCGGTGGCAACACCGTCGTCACCGACCACTGGCGGGGCCGTGAAGCAAGCTGTGTTGATGTAGTTGTTCACTCTTTGACTGGGCGATCCCTTGGTCGATACATTCCTCGCGCTACAACCCGGCGCGTAGCTCGCCCGATCGGAGGTAATACCGTAGACGTTGTAGATGTTGTTGAAGGTAATGCTGCTCTGCTGGCCGTCCTGGACCACGGTAGCAGTTGCAAGACTCCACCCACCGAGGGCGTTTGCCAGGAAACGATTCGATTTCACCGGAGTCGGGAGAGCATAATACGCGGACAGCACAAACCGCTGCGGCCGGACATTGTAATCCGGTCCGTATCCGGACTCGTGAGCGCGGAGCTGGGTCTGATCGCCAGTTGGTCCGAATTCGTTCGACCCGGTGGTAAAACCCGGTACGGGGCTCAGCAATCGCATCCAGGTGTAGGCAGCCTGGTACTGAAAACCATGTCTGAATTTCTGCGTTACCGATGTTTGCAAAGAGTTGTACCAGGCCTCGCCATCAGTCCCAAAGTAATACATCGTGTTCGCTGTCCACCCGAGATAAGGTGCGCGAAGGGGGATGTTCGCAACGGTATTTGTGGTCTGGCCGCGGATCGGGTTTTCAGGAGAGGCAAGAGCCGCCTGGTTGATCGTCCTGCCCAGAATTGTGTGCAAGTCGCGTGCTCCAGCATAAGTGACCTCTAAGATTGCGCCGCCCGGGAGTTTGGACTGGAGGCCAAGACTGTAGTGATAGATGGTCGGAGGACGCCAGTTCATCGCCAGCGCAGCCAGGGTGAATTCGGTGTAGGGAGAGTAAGGCGTAAATACTGGAAAATTCGGAGCAGATGGGAAGGGACTGGCATCGGTTGAAGCTGCGTTATACGTTCCGGTGAGGACACTCCATATACCGGTGGGAGCTTCCGCGCATAGCAGTAGATTCATCTGGCCTTCGGTCGTAGTGTGATAGATGCCGATACCCCCGCGGAGAACAAACCGTTCCGTACCGGGCAGGGCCCAGGCAAAACCGAAACGCGGATTCCACGTGTTCTGGCCGTCGCCATTGAACCCGAATTTGTTCTTACCCTGTATCACTCCGGCGGGGAGAGCGGGACCGTTGTAATTAGAGTTGACCAGGTAACCGTTGAGACTGCCCGTCGCAGGGGGATTGGGATTAATCTGGGACACATCCACGTTGCCCCCGCCATTGGCGGACCCGAGATCGCCTATGCGCTCGTAGCGCAGGCCCAGGTTGAGCGTGAGGCGCTTCGCTACTTTATAGTTGTCTTGAATGAAGGCGTTGGCATCCTTGTATCGCCAGTCGCGTTGGAAGTCCCCAATGCCCTCGTACGTCTCGTAGATATTGCTGTACGGAACTCCATACGGCAAATAACTTTGTCCTAGTAGAAAATCCGCCCAGGTTAGTGGAAGCACATAGGCCTCGAAGTCAAATTTCGACATGTTATCCCTGCCGGAGGTGAAGCCGCCACCGAAAGTGAGCTGATGCTTTCCCGTTACCCAGGATAACGTGTCAGCAAACTGGTACTCTTCCTGCAAAAATCTCAATGCCGAAGTTGTGCCCGTCTGAAAGCCATCGTCAACGATCCAGAGATTGGGGTATGCGTTATCTTCTGTCGGGACGTTCATGCCCAAGCTTGAAAAGGTAAACGCGTTGCCGTAGCTCTGGTTCGAGGTCGACCTATGGAAACCGACAACGAATTGGTTCACCAGGGTCGGGCTGAGTGTGTAGGTGTCAGTGATGGAGGCGACATCGAAGCGCTCTGGCTGAAAGAGTGGAAATCCTTCCGTCTGGTATAGAGTGGTCCACTCCACGTTGCTGAGCGCACCGAAATAGCGAACCGCGACCTTGTTGCGGTCGGACACGAGGTAGTCGCCGTTCACCATCCATTGGTTTTCATTGAAAAAGCCTGGCGAGTTCAGATACGCACTGCCCTGCACCTCGAGCGGGAGGGCAGGGTTGATAGTTTGCGGCGTCGGTATTACGTATTGACCGTTGGGCAGCGTAGCCTGGAATAGCGCCAAAGCCTGGGGAGCGATATTTGAGCCATCAGGGGCAATCGTGCCGAAGGCTGGGCCAAGGTAGCCGTAATCACCGGCGAAAACCGCGCCTAATCCAGCCGCCGACCGGTCGTTGGTAAGGGGAGGAAGTAATACGAATTTATGGTTCGATGGGTCGGTGGAATTGTACTGCTTGGTGCCCTGCCAGGAACCAAAGAGCAGAAGCTTGTTCTTTACCAATGGACCGCCTGCGGTAAAACCATATTGATTCTGCCGCAGAATGCCACGCGGCTGGCCAGAACGATTCGCAAACCAGTCATTGGCGTTAAGATCTTCGTTCCGGAAATACTCGAACATGGATCCGTGGAAATCGTTGGTGCCGGCTTTCGTAATGACATCGACGTTGGCCCCGGCATTGCGCCCCGTCGTGGCATCGAACATGGCTGTCTGCACTTTGAATTCCTGGATGGTGTCGGGATTCGGAGCCGGAATTCCCGACGAGTAAATCCACGATCCCTGGACGTCGTTGATGGTAAGACCGTTTATTTGAAAGTTGTTGTCAGTCGAAGTGGCCCCCTGGCTCATGATGCTTCCGCCCGCGGGATTGGCGTCCTGGCTGCCACCGCCTCTTCCGATCTCGCTCGCGTTGTTGACCTCCTGGGAGACGCCTGGGTTCAGGCCGATAACCTGGGTGAAGTTACGCGTAACCAAGGGCAGGTTCTCAAGCATCTCGGAATCGGTCACGCGGCCTAATTCGCTTGATTCGGTCTGCAAATCCACGTTTGCGGCAGCCACGGTGATCGTTTCGGTCACCGCGCCCGTTTCCATGCGTATGTTGAGTACCGTTGTCTCCGCAACAATCACCTGCACATCCGAAGACGAGGCGACCTTAAACCCTTGCTTCGTGACTTCGAGCGTGTAGTGCCCTGGTGGAAGCAGGGAGACAAGATACAGTCCATGGTCGTTGGATTGCGAGGTTCGCGTGAAGCCCGTGGCCGCATCCGTAACCTTGACCTGAGCACCCACCAACATTGCAGCGGTGGGGTCCGTGATCGCACCGCTAATGGCGCCTGTTCCACCCGTTTGCGCAGACAGCAACCCGCAGGCTGTAACCAGCGCGTATAAGACGACCGCCATGAATGCGCAGCGGTAGGGCGAGACGATTTGTTTACGAGCCGGTTGCATCTGTTGGGAGTCACGCATCGGTTTCCTCGTCTTAGAAGAGTTTGCGTTCGACATTGAAGCAATCCTCAGGCTGTTATGGCAGTTACGATCTATACAGTTACGATCATGAAGACTCGACGTTCCCATCAACGCTGATGGCCTGTCCGGTAATGTTTTTTCCGGCCGGCGAACAAAGAAAAAGACACATCAAAGCGACGTCGTCGGCAGTCACCATGCGGCGCAGGGAAATTTTCTTGAGGTATTGCTCCCGCATCGTCGCCTCATCCACGCCTTCCATTTCGGCTCGAGCTCGAATCACCCCATCCATTCTTGGACCTTCAACAATGCCTGGCAGTACGGCGTTGACCCGGATGTCGCTGGGCCCAAGTTCAATGGCAAGCGATTTAACGATGCCTACGATCGCCCATTTCGTTGCGACGTAGGGGGTGCGCCACTGCACACCCATACGGCCGGCAATGGACGAGATGCAGATAACGTTGGCACTCTTTGACTCTCGCAGCATCGGCACTGCGTGATGCAGACAGCGGTACTGGCCGTTCAGATTTACGTCGATGGCGCGAATCCAGTCTTCTTCGGTGATCTCATCTACCCCAGCCGTCGGGCCAGCGATGCCGGCACAATTCACCAGGACGTCGAGACCGCCAAATTTCTTGCGCTGCGTCTCGAAAATCGATGCGACCTGCTTTTCATCGGCCACATCGGCATGGCTGCGCCTGAGAGCAAGGGAGGGACTTCTGGAATGCGGCCAGGGCAGCGTCATCGATATCGCAGATGTGAATTTTGGCGCCCGTTTCCGCGAATGCCGATGCAATGGCGGCTCCTATACCAGAAGCCCCGGCCGTCACCAAGACACGAAGCCCTGGGGGAGGGTGAAGTCGGTCTTTGAAAGTGAAAGTCATGCTCATCCTATATTCCTGCCGGACCTTGCCCCGCTGACTGATTGCTCGGAAGCAGAGAAACGAACGTTCTCCTTGCCCTTCAACTGCAACATCTCTCTGACTTCAGCGGGTGTGGCGATCTCGAAAGAAAGTTCTTCCAGGATGCGACGCATCTTTCTAACCTGTTCAGCGTTACTCTTCGCCTTGGTGCCGGGGCCAAGGTAAAGACTGTCCTCCAGGCCCACGCGCACGTTTGCGCCCAGGATCGCTCCCACGGTGAGAAGGGATATCTGGTGACGTCCTGCACCCAACACCGAGAATTGATAGTTTTCCCGGCCGAACAGTCGATCCGCGGTAGATCGCATCACGAAGAGATTTTCCGGATCGGGCCCGAGTCCCCCAAGGATTCCGAAAATGGCCTGAATAAAGATTGGCGGCGCGATCAGCTTCCTATCTACAAAGTAGGCGAGGTTATAGAGGTGACCGACGTCGTAGCACTCCAGTTCAAAGCGAGTGCCACCTTCTCCAAGATGGCGCAGTAAGTATTCAATATCAGCGAATGTATTCCTGAAGACGACGTCTTTGCTGCCTTCGACGTACTCTCGCTCCCAGTCATAGCGCCACTGAGTGATCCGATCAGCTACGGGATGAAAAGAAAAGTTCATCGATCCCAGGTTCAGCGAACACATCTCGGGCTTGACCAGCAGAGGATAGGCAAGTCGTTCTTCGATTCTCATCCGACTACTGCCGCCCGTCGTGATGTTGAGGATGGCGTCTGTGCGCTCCGCCAAGACGGGGCAAATCTGCTGGAAGTGCGCCGGATCCGCTGACGGCTTGCCGCTTTCGGGGTCCCTGGCGTGGAGATGGAGAATTGCTGCTCCGGCCTGCGCCGCATCGAGAGCGCTGTCAACTATCTGGAGAGGCGTGATGGGCAAATACTCCGACATCGTCGGAGTGTGAACCGAACCAGTGATCGCACAGCTAAGAATGATCTTGCGATTCTTGTTTGCCATCGTCGCCCACGTAGCCCCGAGAGATAATGGAGAGCAAACGCCGGAGGCGACAGGTTCCGAGCGGACAATTTGATGTCAGTTTTCGACACCGCACTCACAACAGGGCGATTTTGGCTTTCCAGGCTAAGGCAGGCCAGCCCGGGGAACATCGACAGTAATCATCCAAATCGCGGCGCGATGGTTCGCGGATGCCGCGGCCTCGTGGAATGTTGGTGCGACACACACGAAGAGGGTTCGGCCGTCGGCTCCGCCGAGCATGCAGGCGAATACTCCAAGACCATCGGTCTTGAGCTCTTCAAGGATGTCACCACCTTCCGCCACCCGGATGCAGCGGCTATTTTTTGCATCAGCCACCCAAATGGCTCCTTCCGCATCGAGACAGATCCCATCGGGCGCGACATCCACCTGACTAAAAAGCTGACTGAAGTCTGGCGAGGTTGGCGGGTCGCCGAAGGGTGCCCAGGTCCACCGCCTGCCCAGCACACCGGAGGCGGCGTCAAAAGCGCTGAGCCGATTCATGGTTGTTTCCGCAACAATCAAAGTTTTGCCATTCGGAGTCAGAACCATGCCGTTCGGGAAACCAAGTCCATCGGCTGCTACCTTCGCGCAGCCATTCGGATCGACACAGATCAGGTTCGTCGTCGTGACCTTGGCGCCCCCCATGAGATCGAACCCAAAATTACCCACCCATGCCCGCCCCTCGTGATCTACAAGCATGTCGTTCAAATACCAGGGGGCAAGGTCCGATAGGTCGGCGTACTCAACGAGAGAAGCATCGAGTTCACGAAGCATGATCTTGCGATCGCGCATGGACACAATCAGCATTCGCCCGTCGGGCAAGAATCCAAGTCCCGAGGGCTGGCGCGGCACTTCAGCAATAATTTCTTTCGTGCCATCCAGTGCGACAGCAAAGACGCGCCGCGTGTAAAAGTCTGAGAAGTACAGCCTCCCATCGTGCCAGCGCGGACACTCGGTAAACGACAGGCCACTGATTAGAGTTTTGAACATTGGCATACCGTCGGCAGGAATCGAAGGTCGCGAATCAACCTATCACAGAAGTCGCATACGTCCTGCGTTGAAGGAAGACTCGCATGCCTTAGTCCCGATAATGGGCCGGCGTGCTGCCTGTCCATCTACGGAACGCGTGGCGAAAGTTAGCAGCCTCACTGAATCCGACGAGCTCTGAGATGTCCTCGATGCTGAGTTTCGTGGAACGGAGATACTCCTTTGCCAGGTTACAGCGGACATCGTCGAGAATTTGAGTGAACGAGGTGCCCTCAGCATTGAGCTTTCGATTGAGCGTGCGCTCCGTTGTGGCGAGTTGGTTGGCCACGCATTCCATGCTTGGTGAATGTCCAGGCGTCGATGCGATGATCTGATAGACCTCACCGGCCACGCCGGTCGATGTCTTTACCTCGCCGAGAATGCGATCGCAGGTCTCCTGCATGATTTTGGAAGTAAGTCGATGCGCCATGCGCGGCTTTGCGGAAAGAATTGATCTGGGATAGGTGAGTTCAGCAACCGGTTGACTGAACCGGACTGGGCAACCCAGGTACTGCGGATAAAGATGGGTGTGGGCCGGAGCCGAATATGGAAGCGATGCGCGAACGGGCAAGCAACAGCCCTGGTCGACGACAGCTCGCAGATGAGTGCTAAGTTGGGTCAACTGTTGCTCGATTAGAAAACGCATCAACGAGTCAGGATGCGTGACCGCCGAATTCATCGGCAGAACCCATGACACGTAGTCGCCTTCCTCGCGCCACGACATGGAAAGAAGCGGCGTTGCGAGGCGATGATACTTAACGGCCACTTGAAAGTACTCGCGAATCGTCGGACTGCATACCAGGGCGAATCCATACATTCCATATGCAGACAATGGAATTCGGCTGCCGGTACGAAACGGGGTCTCGCGCGTTTTCGATAGCTGGAGAGCATTGTGGCATACCGTGATGTACTGGCGAACAGAGGTGAGAGTCTCAGGTTTTGCAAGACTCTCCGGCGATAGCCCGGTACCCGATAGGCTGGCTTGCGGGGTAATGCCCTGCTCATTAAGAACCTCAACCAGGGCTATCAGTTTGTAGGGCGCGTACCGTTTTTCATTCCAGAGAGGCAGTTCCATGATTACGACCCCTGTCCGAATCGAACACTGTTATGTCCGAATCGAACCTGTCCGGCGTCATAGTACATCCTTAGCATTTCACTTGGGAAGGGGATTTTACAAAGAATAGGCTCATCGTGGGGCCTGAGACTGAAAGAGGAACGCGTCGCGCTAAAGATCTTGGGAACCCTCTCACGTTTTCGGCTGCGAACGACCGAAATCCGTCGCCACTATTCCGCAGTTTCGTAGTTCAGGTTTTGCCCGAGCCATCGCTCGACTTCGGTGACGCTCATTCCCTTGCGTTTGCTGTAGTCGTCAACCTGGTCGCGATCAATTTTGCCGAGGCTGAAATATCGCGATTCGGGATGAGCAAAGTACAGTCCGCTCACACTCGACCCTGGCCACATCGCAAACGACTCCGTGATCACCATCCCTGTGTTCGCCTGAACGTCGAGAAGACGCCAAAGCGGGCCTTTTTCTGTGTGATCCGGGCATGCCGGGTAGCCCGCTGCTGGCCGGATGCCGCGATATTTTTCTTGGATTAGATCTGCTTTGCTCAGGCCCTCCGCACAACCATAACCCCATTCATCACGCACGCGTTTGTGCAGACATTCGGCGAAAGCTTCAGCCAGGCGATCGGCGAGGGCCTCAGCCATGATCGCGTTGTAGTCGTCGTGCGCGGACCTGTAAGAGTCGCACAGTTCCTTCAATCCGATCCCGCTGGTTACCGCGAAGGCGCCGATATGATCGCACAGCCCCGTTTCCTTCGGCGCGATAAAGTCTGCGAGCGAGCGGCACGGCTCGCCGCCTTCCTTATTTGATTGCTGACGGAGGAAGTGGAATCGTTCGAGCACTGTCCCGCGTGTGTTGTCCGTGTAAAGTTCGACATCGTCGTCCACTGCGTTAGCGGGAAAGAATCCGTATACTCCTCGGGCTGTGATCAGTTTCTTCTCAACGATCACATCGAGGAGAGCGTTTCCTTCGGTGAACACTTGGCGCGCCTGCGTACCATGCTCTGGGTGGTCAAGAATCCGAGGATAAATCCCTTTTAGTCCCCAGGTATGGAAGAACGGGCTCCAGTCAATGAATTCGCGCAACGTCGCCAGCGAAAAGTTGTCTAGCACTCGCACGCCCGTGAATGAAGGCGTGGGTAGGTCCTCTGCGCGCCACTTGATCGGAGTTCGTCTTTTCCGAGCGGCCTCAAGCGAGACGACACTTAACTTCGGCGCGGAGTGGGCCTTGCGAAGCGCCTCGTAGTCGGCGCGATGCTGCTTTACGAACGCCGATTTACCTTGGTCGCTCAGAAGACTGGTCGTTACGGGCACCGCCCGGCTGGCATCGAGGATGTGGACTACCGGCTCACTATAGTGCGGCGCAATCTTGACCGCTGTGTGCGCGCGGCTCGTAGTTGCCCCGCCAATAAGAAGTGGCAATTTAAACCCCTGGCGCTCCATCTCGCGGGCGACATGCACCATCTCGTCGAGAGATGGGGTGATCAGCCCGCTGAGTCCGATCATGTCTGCCTTTTCCGCCTTGGCGCGTTCAAGGATCCTTTCGCACGGGACCATCACCCCCATGTCGATGACCTCGTAGTTATTGCAGGCAAGGACCACTCCGACGATGTTTTTGCCGATATCGTGAACATCACCCTTGACCGTCGCGAGTACAATTTTTCCCTGCGCCTTGACCACTTCTCCCGCCGCAGCCCTGGCTTCTTTCTCGGCTTCCATGAACGGCGTCAGGTGCGCCACTGCCTTCTTCATCACGCGCGCTGACTTGACCACCTGAGGCAAAAACATCTTGCCGGCACCGAATAGATCGCCCACCACACTCATGCCTGCCATCAACGGACCTTCGATAACCGATAGAGGACGGCCAAGCTTGACGCGAGCTTCCTCGGCGTCAGCTTCAATGTAGGTGTCGATGCCCTTGACCAGCGCGTGAGAAAGTCGCTCCTCGACCGTGCCCTTGCGCCATTCTTCGGCCTTCTTTTCGTTTACTGCCTTGCCGATGCCCTTCAGCTTTTCGCCGTAATCTACCAGCCGCTCGGTCGCATCAGGACGGCGGTTCAACAAAACATCCTCGACCAATTCCTTTAGCTCCGGCTCAATCTCTTCGTAGACCTCGAGCATTCCGGCATTCACAATGCCCATGTCCATGCCCGCCGTGATGGCATGATAGAGAAACGCTGAGTGAATCGCTTCCCGGACCTTGTTATTGCCGCGGAAACTGAACGAGATGTTCGAGACGCCGCCGCTCACTTTTGCGTGCGGCAGGTTCCCCTTGATCCAACGCGTGGCGTTGATGTAGTCGACGGCGTAGTTGTTGTGCTCCTCCATGCCGGTGGCAACGGTGAGGATGTTGGGATCGAAGATGATGTCTTCCGGCGGGAAGCCAACTTCGTCGACTAGAACCCGATAGGCACGCTCGCAGATACGGATTTTGTCCTCGTAAGTTGCGGCCTGACCCTGTTCATCAAAGGCCATCACCACGACAGCAGCGCCGTATTTCAGAACTTTCGCGGCATTCTGGCGAAACTTTTCCTCACCTTCTTTCAGTGAAATCGAATTAACGATGCCCTTGCCTTGCATACACTTCAGCCCGGCCTCGATGACCTCCCATTTTGAGGAGTCCACCATGAACGGCACCTTGGCGACTTCCGGTTCGCTCCCCAGCAATTGCAGGAAGCGCGTCATGGCCGTGACTCCGTCGATCATGCCTTCGTCCATGCAGATGTCGAGCACATTCGCTCCATTCTCGACTTGCTGACGAGCGACGCTTACCGCATCTTCATATCTGCCTTGTTTGATGAGCTGCGCGAACTTGGGCGAACCAGCCACATTCGTCCGCTCCCCAATCATGATGAAGACGCCGGCCTGCTGGGTGAAAGGCTGCGATCCCGAGAGACGCAGTGGTTTCGGGGCAACGCTCGAGATCGGAGTATCGGACTCGCTCACGCTCGACCCTCAATCGCGGAGACGAGGGATTCCTGGGCGGGCTCGGTCCCCCACTTTCGCGGAGGCTGGCCTTCGAGCGCTTTGGCGATCGCTGCGATATGCTCTGGAGTGTTTCCGCAGCAGCCGCCGGCGATATTGATCAAGCCTCCCCGCGCAAAGTCGCCCAAATAACGAGCCATGTCCTCTGGCCCAAGATCGAAACCCGTTTCCGAAAGCGGATTCGGCAGACCGGCGTTGGGGTAACACGAGATGGCCACGTCCGCTTTTTCCGAGAGTTCCTCCAGAAACGGATACATCAGATCGGGACCGAGAGAGCAGTTGAGGCCTACTGACAACGGTTTCACGTGCCGCACCGCGTTCCAAAAGGCTTCCGTCGTCTGCGCCGAAATCATCGTCTCGCCGCCACGGCCCACCGCTGCCGAAATCATCACCGGCAACTCCTTGCCGTTCGCATCGAACACTTCACGGATAGCAACCAGCGCGGCCTTGGCGTTAAGGGAGTCGAAGATCGTCTCGACCAAGAGCAAATCTACGCCGCCAGCTATGAGGGCGCGAACCTGCTGCGTGTAAGCGGTTTTGACCTGATCGAAGGTGACCACCCGAAAGCCTGGGTCGTCGGCATGGGGCGAGTTCGAAAGAGAAACGGTCAGCGGCCCAATCGCTCCCGCTACGAACCGCTGACGCGAAGTCGCGGTGCCGACACGATCGGCCCATTCGCGGCACTGCCTCGCGGATTGCTCATTGATATCCCAAGCCAGAGTTCCGAGAACCTGATCATCGACGACCTTTTGATAGAACGCGGGATCCTTGCGGCCGCCACGCTCCCGCGGATCCTCGACAAAGAACTCGCTCTGGGTGATGCTGGTTGCGCCGAAGGTGTTGGTCTCAATGATGTCCGCCCCAGCCTCCAGAAACCGGCGGTGGATGTCGCCAATCATTTCTGGCTTAGTCAGCGAGAACAGGTCACCATTGTTCAGAAGGCCCTTGGTCGCGTCTTTGAATCGTTCTCCCCGGATATCCACTTCCGTCATACCGTAGGTGCGGATGGTCGTGCCCATCGCTCCGTCGATGATGGCGATTCGACTGTCGAGGATGTTTCTTAGCGGATGTTGGTGGGCTCTGGTCATATCCCTTTTGATGATCTCGGGCAGCCTTAGCTTCAGCGTTAACCTGAGCGACATTTCCCCGAAAATATGCCTCCTTAAGTATTATAGCGATGGGCAGTATGTCCAACGCTGTTGCGGGTGTTATCACCGAGGTAATCGTGCCAGCGTTGAATGCAATGGACTTTCGCAGCGGAGAATCGAGAAAGAGTGCATACAACAGCCATCAAGCCTCACACTAGCCGAATGCCCTTCGTCGCGGCTGGCGCAGTCACGGGGATCGGCAGCCTGCCTCTCACGTCGGCCGCATCGGCGATTCGTTCCGTTGCGGAGTTCTCACCCGAAGTTCCTTTTTGGCCTCAGTTGCCCCAACTCTCAGAACGAGAGGGTATCGTCGGTCAGGGCCTCGGTATTCTCGAAAACCTGATTGAACCTCGTAATGAAGGCTACGGTTATCAGGTAAAAGAAGACCAGATTGATTCGGTTCTCGAAATTCTTCACCGGAGTAGCGGGGAGTTGACACCGGCAAACGCGGCCGGCTTCGGCGCATTCGAAGAAGCGCTGTCATTGGGTCTCTTCAGCTCTGCAGTCGCCGTCAAGGGGCAGTTCGAGGGCCCAATCACGCTGTCGGCGTATCTGTTCCACAAGGGCCGGCCGTTTCTCGCCGATCCAACACTCTTTGCAGCCATCGCATTCCATGTCTCGAAGATCATCGGTTGGCAGATTGATCGCCTGCGATCGGCTGGACTGCCTGTGCTGCTGTTTGTGGATGAACCGGCCTTGTGCCTGCACGCGCCGGTTTCGAATGCCGTTCCCGAGGAAAAGCGTCTGAACGCATTGACGGCGACGCTCGAAGGTGTGCGAAGTCGCGGAGCCTATGCCGGACTACATTGCTGCGCAGCGCGGCCCTTTGAGCGCATGTGCCGCGTGCAACCGGATATCATCTCCTTCGATGCCCATGAAGGGCTGGATTCATTCTTCGCCGACTGGCATGCGCTGGACTTCATGCAACAGGGTGGAACGGTAGCTTATGGAATAGTCCCCACACGACCCGGAGTGAATGCCGTGGATTCGGCGAGCATCTTCCTCCGCTGGTTGAAAGCCGCGTCCCTGGCGGGTGATCCCCAGAAATTTGCCCAGCGGGCGATGATCACAGCGACGTGCGGACTCGGACTTCTCGACACGTCCGCTGTCGCGGAGTCATTCGGCGTCGCGCATAGCGTCAGCAAACTGATCCGGTCCCTTGCGGGTTCGTCTGAATTGGACGAAGAAGTGGCATTCGGAAACTAGCCTCGATTTCCACTTGCCTCGGCAAGACCTTCGACACCGTTGCTGCCCGAAGGCCCTAGGTTGCCGTGGAGGCCCCTGGGCAAAAAGCCGACTCGCTCCCGCCATCGCCTCCCGGTACCCCTTGGCCACCTTGGCCGCCTTTCCGACCATCCAGGAGTGTTCGTCCGGGGACTCGAATCGAAATGCCGAGTGCCGCCAATTCTACGAGTTGTGTGGCCGAAATCTACCAGGTGTAGGCAGCTTCCATCTTTGGCGTGCCGGGATGGCCGTCGATGATCTCGGTGCTGAGCACGAATTCCACATTTGTGGCGTTGCCGAAGCCGCGGGTATTCTTCAAGGCTTGCGCAAGATGGGAGGGATCGGTGAGAAATTCTCCCGCAGCGATGGTGCCTCCGCGTCCGATGCCGGCCGCGATGATCGAGATTTTTCCGGTGTTACGGTCGGTAAAGCGGGCGACGATCGCGTAGTCGCGATAATTATTCGTGGCCTGCTGCTTGGCGCGGTCGATCAGCCAATCCTCGCGCTTCGGATCGTTGCTGTCGGTGATCCAGAAGCGGGTCATGTTGGGATCATTCGCAAAATGAAAACGCAGCGGATTGGTGAGGCGAAGCGTCCAGGCATTATCGAAAGCTCCAACAAAGACCGACGGGCCATTGCGCAGATCGGTCAGGTTAGTCGACGCCTCGCCTCGTAAGTTATAGCGCGTGCCGTGCGACTGCAAGACGCCGGCGATCTTGACGACCGTGTCCAAATCATCGATTACCACAGCGCTCAGATTGTCTTTGAGTATCGTCTGGCGGGAAGGGTCCGTCGCGTCGCGAAGCGCGATCGCGGTGTATTGATTCTGGTCGGCGATACAAAAGAGGACCGGATCGCCGGAGCTCACGATGGGCTGCCAGAAAATATCAAAGGCCGAGTGCTGAAGAGAACGCCACCAGAAAAATGCGGCCGATGCGCAGAGCAAGACAATCAGGACGGCGAGCTTCGCAGAGAACCGCGTGGGACGCGGGACGGCTACGGCTTCAACCGTGAGCGGTGCAGGCAATGCGATGGTGGTAGCTGAAAGATCCCGGGGCGGTTCGGTCGAGATAACAGTCAAAGCTTCCGAACTTTGGGGGCCATGCGGGAACTGAAATTGGGGAACATAAGAACCAGATGGAAGTGAGAGCCTAATTTCATTCTCGTGGCCGGGATCCTGGTAGTACTGCGCAATCCGTTTGCGGATTTCGGCGGCCGTGACGCGCACGATGGGGTCGGAGGCGGTGTCGTAGTCCGCGTCGCGACCGAAAATTTCGATTCCGAGGGTTCGTTCTTTAACCAGGTCGGAATGGCCAGTCAGGGCGTGCTGAACAACAAAGCGGAGGAAAGTTGGAAAGCGGCGGCTATGGCTAAAGTGGGAATTCTGGAGGAGGCGCTCGACCTGTTCCTCGATGGCCGCCTTTTCGATAGCCGAAAGATCGGCCGGATTCGCCGCGGATGTGTCAACCTGCATAAGCGGGCCCGTAAAATCGCGAAATGAGTATACAACGACTAAACACTTCTGACACTTGAATTTGGCGCGATTCTTAACATGATAAGAATGGTGCGCTAACCGCAAGGACCTTACCTTGGATTCGACCCGTCCTCTATAAACCTCGACGGCACCACAGCCGCGGTCGACCGAAATGTCTAAGGGGCACATTGCAATCGATTTGGCGGTTGGCGCACAGGCACCGAGACCAGGGCGGAGGCTCAAAGTGAAAAAAGCAAATCAGAAATCCGGGGTAGGGGCGCGAGAGATTGCCAAGAAATTCGGCGTGGCGTTTGGGCAGCACCACATTATTTATGTACTGATCGCGATTCTGCTCGGCGCGGGAACGGCCGCCGCGCAGGTCGGCAGTGCCAGCCTTAGCGGCATCGTGCAGGACGCCTCGGGCGCGACGGTCGCGGACGCAACCGTCACCCTTGAAAACGTGCAGAATGGCGAACTGCGAACGGTGAAGTCCAACGGCACGGGAGGTTTTTCATTCGCGGCGGTGCCGAGCGGCGATTACAAGCTGAAGGTCGATCGCGAAGGATTTACCACTTACGTTCAAAAAGGCGTCCATCTTGATCCGGGAGATAGCCGGACCTTGACGGATGTGAAGCTGGCGGTTGGTTCGGAGTCGCAGACAGTGACGGTCGAGGCAGCGGTATCGGGAATTCAACTCGACAGCGGCCAGTTAAGCGCCACCG
Organism: uncultured Acidobacteriaceae bacterium; assembly: GCA_963803645.1. Taxonomy (GTDB): domain Bacteria; phylum Acidobacteriota; class Terriglobia; order Terriglobales; family Acidobacteriaceae; genus Acidiflorens. The sequence continues at coordinate 340,074 of CAWDNK010000001.1, forward strand.
TCACGGCGCAGGACCTCGATCAGCTTTCGATCGTGGGCCGCGACGCAACGGAACTACAACGTACGCTGCCGGGGTTTGCATTCCGCAACCTTGGGCCGCAGAACCAGGCTCCGGATTTCTCAGACGTGCAGATTGGCCAGCAGACACCCTATGCCTCAAATGGCGCGCCCATCGCTGGCGTAACGCTCAAGCTCGACGGAGCGAACCTGACCGACGCTGGCAACTTCGGCGCGAATCTCCAGAACATCAATGACGCGATGGTCTCCGAAGTACACGTGCAGACTTCAAACTTTGGCGCCGATCAATCGAATGGACCGGTGATTATCTCGGGCGTGACTAAGTCCGGGACGTCGCAATATCACGGCTCGCTCTACACGTTTGCCAGAGCGCCGGCGCTAAACTCCAACGACTGGCTGGCGAACTATAACGGCATTCCGCGGTCGGACGATCGGTACATCTATCCGGGCATTACTTTTGGAGGCCCGGTGCCGCATTTCAAGAAATTCACCTTTTTCACTGCCGAGGAATACGACGCGCAGCGCGACGTTTACGCGTATGGCAATGCGGGCAGCGCGATCATTCACGCGCTCGTGCCAACGCAAAATATGCGCAACGGTAATTTCAGCCAATCTGAATTGATGAATTACCTTGGCCCCAACTATGAGGGCGGGGCCTACGGCAACCTGACCAATTCGCCGACGTTCTTGTCCGATGGGACGCCCATCACGAATGGCATGATTCCCACAAATTATCTCGATCCGGGTGCGATGGCGCTGATCAATAACGTGTTGCCCTTACCGAATAAACCGACCGGCACCGACGGCTACAACTGGACCACGGAAAACCTGGTCGATAACAATGTCTTCCAGGCGACCGAGCGCGTCGACTACGCGATCAATCAGAACAACCATATTTTCGGCCGCTACACATTTGAAAAAGAGAAACAGGGGCAGCCACAGGTTCCTTATTATTCTCCGGGCGCCGTGATGGGATCGGTGAACACTCCGGGCGGCGGGGTACTAAATGACATCCACGTGCACACGGCATCGGCCAATTACGCGATCGTGATCTCACCAACATTGACGAACGAAGTCTTCGCGACGCTCGTTTATTTCAAGCAGGCATTCGACGCGAAGACAGCGTCGGCGCTGACCAAGGCGGCCATCAGTTATCCCTACAACGGAACCTACGACAATGGGAGCTTGGACTATCCGATGCTGATGGATTACGGATTCGACGGCCTGCCGCTGGCGATTCAGCCCGACTTCACTTATGGCGCGCCTTCGTTGAAGAAATTCCAACCGAGCGTGGGCGACAACATCACCAAGGTTTGGGGGCAGCACACGGTGAAAGGTGGATTTTTCGGGCAGAAAGTCGTCAACAATCAGGTAATCACAAACGGCACGACCAACGGCAACATTCGCGATTACTATTTCCCAGCCGCGGGAACCACCTTCTATACCTATGCGGGAACGAATCCCGATGGCTCGCCTGCATTCGGGCCGCCGTTTGTGACGAGCGGAAACTATCTTGCGAATTTCATGGAAGGCGAAATTCAGAGCTTCGACGAGCAGAATATTCTGCCGCGAACGAATTTGTATTTCTGGAATTTCGGGTTCTACGGAGAGGATAGTTGGCGCGTGCGCAAGAATCTGGTCGCCACGTTCGGCTTGCGCCTGGAGCACCTTGCACCCTGGCAGGATGCCTACAATCTAGGAGCAGCGGTATGGGATCCGGCGACCATCGCCGATCCAGTTTCGGCGACCAATCCGCTACCTGGTTTCACCTGGCATGCACTCGATCCTTCGGTGCCCGATTCCGGAACAGGCTCACGGGCGCTTTTCTATGAGCCACGCTTTGGTGTTGCATGGGACATTCGCGGCAATGGCGCGATCGTGCTGCGCGGCGGCTACGGCGCTTATCGCATGCATGACTCGGTCGTCGATGTGACGAATGCGTTCGCGAACTCCGAGGGACTACGCGAACCGAACCTGTTCGGCTTTGGCGGCGTGACTCTGGGCGGAATTGACTCGCTGCACTTCCCGATTACGAACGGTCCGCTCAGCACGAGCGCGTTCGGTCTCTATCGCGGAGACACGAAGGAACCGGTGACGAACAACTACAGTGTGAGCCTTGCGCAGCGGATGCCGAAGAACTCAGTGCTACAGATCACTTACGCCGGCAACAACAGCAACTCGCTCATGAACAACGGTTCGACGCAGGCAGTGGTGCTCAACAACCTGAATGCGCTGCCGCTCAACTCTCTCTATGAAGCGCCGCCGCGGCCTCTGCCGCCGGGCGTTTGCGCAAGCACAATCTGCACTCCATATGAAGTACAGAACCTGACCGCGGCGCAGATTCAGCAATACTGGCGGACTTATCCCGAGTACCAGTCGATCACCGTGCCGCGCCACAACACTTACGCCAACTACAACGCCATGCAGGTAGTGTGGCAGAAGCAGAGCGGCCATCTCAACTACGGTTTCAATTACACCTGGTCGAAAGCGCTGGGGATTCTGGGGTCGGCGGCTAACTTCAACTGGACGGGTGCAATCGATCCGTTCAACATCCACAGCAACTACGGACCGATGAACTTCGACCACACGCACATCTTCAACGCGACTTACTCCTACACGCTCGGCAAGTATGTTCATGACAGCGTGCTCGGAGGATTTGTGAATAACTGGCTGATCTCGGGCATCACCAGCATTCAGAGCGGCGGCGATATGCAGACTGGCATCAGCGCCAGCCCGAACTTCAACCTCAACGGCTTCATCACGCCGTCTGGGCAGCCTTCTTTGACCGTCAACAGCCAGGTTTTCCTGGGAACGCCGGATGTCAGCCTGCAACCGGTTTTAACCTGCGATCCGCGTACTGGCCTCGGTTCTCACCAGTACATTAATGGAGCCTGCTTCGGACTGCCGAATATCGGGACGAACGGGCAATATATATTTCCGTATGCGCAGGGGCCGACCTACTTCAACACCGACCTCACCGCCGAGAAGGGATTCAATTTGAGCAGCGACGGCGTGCGCAATCTGCGCTTCCGGATCGCGGCGTTCAACTTCCTCAACCACGGATTGAACAGCTTCGGAACCGGCTACGCTTCGCAGACCAACCTGTCGCTGAACGGACCCACCGTATCGTCGGCGGCCTACTCCCCCTCGTCCGGCTTTGGGTTTGCACCCTACAAGCTGGGACGCCGGCTGCTTGAGGTGTCACTGAAATTCTCGTTCTGACGCTGACGGGGCGGAGACTCTCCCCGAAACTCCGCCCCGCAACTTGCCAACAAAATTCCTTCACCCGATGCGCGATAGTCTGATTCGAACGAGTCGCTATTCGTGTCATTGGCAGTACAGCTAGAGTTGATACCCGCGGGCGGGAAATAATGAAGACGCGTTCAACCTCTGGGAATAACCGAACGAGCGCTGGCCGATCTTCGATGCTCGACTCACGGCGAAGGACTGCTCTGCATGGTTGGATTGCCGTGCTGTTCGCGCTCGTTTTTATGTCGGTGCGGAGTGGTCCGCTGCTCCTCGGTGAGGCGTCTGCCGAGATATCGGCAAACGAAACCAGCTTCCGCTTCGATCACGTGACTTCTTTTTCGCATCTGCCGGATGGACTCGACGTTTGGGACGGCGACGCGCATATGCGAGTGACGGTTCTGCGCGATGACGTCCTGCGCATTCGCGTCTCCCGGTCGGGAAAGTTCGGCGAGGACGCCTCGTGGGCGGTACTGGCGGAATCGCGCGCGAGCCGCACTGCCCCAGTCGCGAACGACGCGAAGGGCAAGATCGGCTTCGCGACCAAGACACTGCGTTTTTCAATCGATCGCGCAACCGGCGCTTCGACGATCTCCGATGTCGATGGAAATGTCCTTCAGCAGGACGTGCGGCCGATTGAGTTCGTCGGCAATTCTTTTCGAGTATTCAAAACGATGCCTCTCGACGAGCATTACTTCGGACTGGGCGACAAGCCGGGGCCGCTCGACCGACGCGAGCAGGCGTTCACGATGTGGAACACCGACGCTTACAGCTTTCAGGAATCAACCGACCCACTCTACAAGACTATTCCGTACTTCATGACGTTTCGTGCAGGACGTGCACTGGGCGTCTTTCTCGACAACACCTGGCGCAGCAGCTTCGATTTCGGCAAACAGATTCCAAATGTCCTTTCGTTTGGAGCGGTCGATGGGCCGCTTGATTACTATGTTTTCTATGGGCCTGCACCGAAGCGCGTGGTTGAAACCTACACGTGGCTCACCGGCCGAGGGCCGTTGCCGCCGATGTGGGCGCTGGGCTATCAGCAGTCGCGCTATAGCTATGTACCGCAATCGCGCGTGATGGAAATTGCCGACCGCCTTCGCGCCGACCACATTCCCGCCGACACCATTTATCTCGATATCGAGTTTCAGCAGCATAACCGGCCTTTCACCATCGATCGCGACAAGTTCCCGGATTTTCCTGGAATGATCGCGCAACTCGCTGCGAAGAATTTTCACACGGTTGCGATTACCGACCTCCATATCGCGAAGGTGCCCGACGGCAGCTATAAGCCCTATGCGAGTGGACTGGCAGAAGATCGATTCGTGAAAAATGCCGACGGCAGCGTCTACTACGGCTCGGTCTGGCCCGGTCTTTGTGCCTTCCCGGACTTCACACAATCTGAAACTCGCAAGTGGTGGGGCGATCTTTATCGCGACTTCTCGGCGATGGGCGTCGCCGGATTCTGGAATGACATGAATGAGCCGTCAATTTTTAATACACCGACGCACACCATGCCGGAAGACGTGATTCATCGCATCGATGAACCGGGGTTTGTGAAGCGTACGGCGCGTCATGCTGAGATTCACAACATCTATGGAATGGAGAATGCGCGCGCAACTTTCGAAGGCCTGAAAACACTTGATCCGGAGCGTCGTCCGTTTGTGCTGACGCGCGCCAGTTTCGCAGGCGGACAACGCTTTGCCGCCACCTGGACCGGCGACAACAGCAGCACATGGAATCACCTTCGGCTGACGACGCCCATGCTCGAAAACCTTGGCCTGAGCGGCTTTGCGATGAGTGGCGCCGATGTTGGGGGCTTTGCGGGAACTCCGCAGATCGATCTGCTGACGAAATGGTTTGAGATTGGCGCGTTTCAGCCCATTGACCGCGATCACACAGAAAAGTGGACCGGAGATCAAGAGCCGTGGGTCGGAGGACCGGAGGCGGAGGCGATCCGGCGGCGATTCATTGAAGAGCGTTACCGGCTGATGCCCTACCTATACACGGTTGCGGAAGAATCGTCGCGCACTGGCGTGCCGATTGAGCGGCCATTATTTTTGGAGTTCCCCGAGGCAGCGCGCGATCGCCATCCGATCGATGTGGATCTGACCGCCGCAGGTGAGTTTTTGCTGGGACCCGATTTGCTTATCGCGCCTGCGCCGTTTCCTGACAAGCTTGACAATTACGTCGTCGAATTTCCGACGGCGGAGTGGTACGACTACTGGACTGGGCAACGCGTTCCAAAGCCGGTACCCGCCGATCCGGACCCGAACGCGCCGGTGTCGCCGGTCGATTTGATCCCACTGACGGCGTGGATTCATCCAGAACTCGCGACGCTGCCGGCCTATATTCGAGGCGGCGCAATTCTGCCGGTCGCGCCGCTCGTCCAGAGCACTAATGAGACGCCGGAAGGGCCGCTAACGCTACGCGTATATGCCACGAGTTATGCCACGAATGGGGCTGGGAATGATTGCCGAGGAAGCCTGTATATCGACGACGGAAAAAGCTATGCGTACTTGAAGGGCGAGAGCCTGCGCATGGATTTCAGTTGCGAGGTGACCGCGAGCGCGTTACGAGTCAGGATCGGAAAACATCAGGGCTCGTATACGCCGTGGTGGAAAGAGATTCGCGTTGAAGTATTTGGATGGTCGGCAAAGAAGGGGAAAGCTTCTCTAGATGGCGCGCCGCTTCCTGCGCCGACGACCACCGATCGATCCATCTATGTGACGGTTCCGGACAATGGCCGAGACGCGATCGTGCAATTTGAGTGATGCGGCTTGCTTCGAATGAATGGCAAGCGATTCATCTCGCACTCTGCCATGCTCCTTTGTGGCCAGCACTCTTATTTCCGGATAATCGGGTATGCAGAAGTCATTCGAAGGTGGACGCTGGATCGGTCGATGGTTTTCGGCCAGCTGGACTCGAAGTTGTCCAGAAGTCGGCTTGTGGAAAGTTGATCGGCATCCAGACTGACAAGCGCCTTTGCATCAAATGATCGCGTCGTCATCTCCAGGAACTCGGGCGAGTGGTGGTGGCGATCGAGTCTCGCTGTTTCCATCGCAATGCTCTTGATGCTGGCAAAGTCAAGTCGCCTTCGCCATCTGTTCGATTGTGATCGCGTTTTCTTCGCCGGGCGGGATCGAGGAAACCGGACTGCCGGTTCAGCAAACAGAGAAAACGCCCCAGATTGCTCCTCTCACGCTAGCGTTCGACATTTTCCCTGGTCCGCTTTGAGAGCGGAAAACTGCGAATTGGCGGGATTTCGCGGGATTCTCCCGAGTAAACTCCGCAGATTTCTCTGCATTCCAGACTAGATGGCGGAGAGAGTGGGATTGTGTTCCGACCAATTTCAGAAATCACACCAACAATGGAAAAATCGTTCTATCCCTTTGCAATCGCAGATACTTTTGAGATCGCTGCCATGAAGCTCGACATCGGTTAACGAAGCCCACAGCAGCCGAAACACGCCGAATTATACGCGAAAAAAGTAACAAAATAGTAACAAGAACTTCGAAAACTCAGCCGTTCGCGACAGCAATCTACGCGCTCTTCTCTGAGGAACCGCTGCGACGACGGAGCCACGCGTTAAGCTCTGGCGATCCCCAGAGGTATCGGCGATGTTTGCCCAGCCGGAAGATAGGAATTGGGTCGGCGGTTCGGGAGCGTTTGCTCTGGTCAACGACCCAGCTTTCCTTTACCTTCAGACGCTCGGCAAGCTCCGCCGTGGTTAACACCTCGTAAGGGAAGGCTGAGGCTGCCTCTGACTGATCACGGTTCTTCATTTCGCGGCAACTCCGTCGCGCTCCCACGTTGGCTGCTTTCCCTCTTTCAGTTGCCTGATGTACCGTTTCACGAGGCAGGGCACGAGGACTCGGTCAATGAAGCCTTCGAGTTCGGGACTCAGTTTCTTGTCTCCTGCTTTTGGTTGAGTCGTGCTTTCAGCGGGATTCTGCAAGGGTGTCCTCCGGGACATTGACGGTAAAGCCGTCTCACGATACCACCTTCTTTGGCTGGTGATTTGCCCACACCCGCCCGCGCTTCAGGCTCGCATGCTCGCCCACTCCCCGACCTTCGTGATTCGCACGCTCCCGTCCGGCTGCCCGCGCACCGATACTTTGTCCAGCCGCGCAGCCGCGTACAAGCCGGATCGGAATCGGTTGCGGCTCCGCTCGTCGGTGCCGACTCCTCGAACATCGAAGTGCTGACCTACTTTGAGCCTGTGAACGCGATCCGCAATCTTGCGATACTTGCCCGGCTGCTCGACACGAGGACGGAGGTAGGCATGCCCCAGCGCGATGCAGTGTCCGTTGCCACATGAGGCATCGACAACTTGCCCAGCAGGGACAGCACCGTGAGCGTCGATCCAGTTGCGTCGCCGCCGACCGTGGGCGGTGGACGGATTGGCGATCTCTTCGCAGTCGCCATGTTGCTTTGTCGGTGAGAACTTTTCCATCCCAACCAACCGTCTCTTATGCTGACTTCTTCTGGGCAGCCTTCACCTTCGCCCACCGCGCCCGCTGAGCAGCGGCGATCTTCCTCCGGGCGGCGGCTGACATCGTCTTCTTTTTGGGCATGGTGGCAACGTTCTGCTTCTGCTTGCCTGTCCCGCGTACCTTTGCCCAACGCGCCCTCTGGGCAGCCGCGATTCTCGCCCTTCCTGCTGCTGAAATCTTGCGCCTAGTTCCAGTCTTCCTCCCGTATGAGTCGCCATTGAGCGCGGCGAGTGTCGCGTCCAGTTGTTCTACCGTTCTTGCCGCCTGATCCCGCTCTTTCCGCAACTGCTGGACGACACCAGCTAAGTTAGCCATGAATTCCCCCTCGGCGGGGATTGTATCAAGGTGCCATCAGGAACCGATTCTACGGCGATTTGGCTGCCGGGCAGGGGTTCAGATCGGCTGGAGCGTTTGAGAGGTGCGGGAGGGCTTTGTGACCAGCCCAGCCCCCCCTGCTAGAATTGCCCTTCTGCATCCTTCATGGCAGGTATATGAACGCACTTTCGATTAAGCCTCCGCGCAGGAGACAAGATCACTTTCGAAGTGCTGGAAGCAGACGCGTCTCAAATAAAGGCGTTGGTTGGAAAGACGGAGCTTTTCGGGCTGGACTCAAAAGTCTTTTAGGGCGTACTGGTGAGCTTGGAGCCGTGTGAGAGCAGAGTATCGTCGCTTGCGATGCCTGCACGAATCCGAAGTGTGCGAACTACCGGAAGACCAAGGGCGTAGCCAGCGCTCTGCTCACTGGCTACGATCCAAGGGCCTGTGCGATCTGCGCTGCGAATATGGCAATCAGATGACTGACGTGAGCGTGACATTGAACGGCGAACAGCGTCGAGCCACAGTCGTGTTTGCGGGACTTCCCGATCTTACTTTTATAAACGAATGGCGGGACACACTTGGCGAGGATGCTGATACCAAACGCAGAGATGCGCTGGAGATGGCACAGCTTGCGATTGATAGTTTTCTGGCACATTCCAAAGTGCAACAAATCTACGTCAATAGCGTTGAAGAAATCGCAACTCAGATCAAGGCTGATGAGCACGTTGAACTTGCGGGTTTCGTGCTGCTGAAATGCGACTGGTTTCCCGATTCAGGGGTCATTGGAATTTGTCATTTTCGTCGCTCTTGGTGCAACAGCATCATCCTCGATTATTTGGCAGTCCACCCGTTCATTGCTAAGCCCCCGGACAAGTATCCCCACATGGTGAGTGGCGCGGGTTCTGCCCTGCTTTGGTTCGTCAGCGTCGTTGCGAGGCAGTATATGTGTGGTCGCATTTGGGGCGAGGCGACGCACGGTTCCCGCAGCTATTACAAACGGATGTTTTATTTGGAATCTGTCGAAGACCTTATTTTGGTTCCTCCACTCAACTATTTGGAGTGCGCCAAAAACGACTTACTCTGGCGTCCCGAGGGTGACGAGAATAAAATGAAAGCTGAAATAAAAGAGTTGTACAAAGTCGAAGCCGAGAACCCGCCCTTGATTGGAAGGCGTTCTTTCGTCGTGAGTCCATCGCGCACATTGGCTTATCATTTTTTGCAGTTGCCGACGCATGTTCAAATGCAAATTGCGAAAGCATTCGGTCTGCCGGGAGAAGGCGAGGAAGAACTGCGTGACGATCTTCTCTTTCGTGCCTTGTTCCGACAAGCAACCGAGAATGGAAAGCTCGGTGATCTTTGGGTTGCGGTTGAAACAAAGCACGATAAGGGTCGTCCAGAAGAGAATCCATTTCGATAGAGGTGGGTCGAGACGATGAGCATGAACAACTATTTGAGCGACTGGTACCGCTCTGCGGGAGTTTCACCGGAGAGCATACCCCTCCCGAAAAGATGGGAAGGGGCTGTGTCTTTTGATGTGGACGCGGGCGAGATCAGTCTGTTAGCTCAGGTGTTTTATCAATTGAATCCGTCAGACTCATTATTCCCGGAACGGTTTCGCAAAGCGATCAACGAAGCTGACGCCAATTTTTCGATGTCCGGCAATGATCGTGAGTTGATTGTGTTGGCCGGTGCCGCGCTGGTAGATGTGATGGAACGGGGGTCACGGGATATTGCTGACTTGGCTGCCTTGTTTCTTATATGCGGAGGAGTCCAAAACGCCCGCACTGCGATAGCTGTCCCGGAAATCCCGGAAATCGCTGCCAAATATCTCAGTCGCCGATCTGTGGGAAGAGCCAAAGCAGAGACGGACGGCAAAGAAGAAACCCTGTTGAAAGCGCTCGTTGCAGCGGGTGAGCCAGTCAGCAAGTTGGCCCCTGAATTTCAAAAACTACAGTTGGAATTTCCTATCGTTTCAGAAGAGTCCAACATGTTGTGGTGGTTGATCTCGGACACCAGTCGAGACGTAAACCAACGTTGGAACGAAATGCCGCTTGGAATGGCTTGCATCGTCACGGCTAAGGAACTTGCTGACTTGACGAGGATAATTCCGGGTCCTATCGCGGCACGCGCGTTTTTGGACCGAGCAATCCGGTCTGGTGGAAACGAAGTCGCTGCTTCTATCTCCATCGCGAAAGCCGTGAACGACACAGCCAAAACGTGGCGCGACTCCCATTTTTCAAAGCCTCTCCCGACCGGGCTGGAAGGCATTCTGCCATTAACTCATGCTGTCGTCCTTTCCGCATGTGCTTCCGATGACAAGACGTGGCAACCTATGTTCAAGGCCGCAACTGGTACGCGGAGAGCGCGTTCATGCCGAGACGGCGGGCAAGCTCCGGGTACCGGGTCATCAATCTCGAAAAGTTCCGCCTCGCCCGCGACGGCGAGCAATTCGGATACGCGGTGGGGCACCGACCGATGGACGCCCAGCGTTTGAGTTTTGTGGCGAGCAGGTGCTCGCGAAGCGGTGGATTTGCACGCATCGTTTTTCCTCTTCTGGGGAGCGTCGGGTCGATTTGTTCAGCAACATTGGGATTTCTGCTAATCCGGCACGGGGAACCTGAGTGCCGGAGCCTCGAAAACTCCGCTCCATGAGATGGATTTGAAAGTCGCTGAAATGTCCGCGAATGTTTAGCGAGTCGTCCCTAATGGTTCATTCCGAGTAGGAATCGTGAACGAAACAGCCGCCAGCCGGGTGTGGCGGGTGAGGCAGGTGGAGCAACTTTCCTATTGTTATTCCTTTTCTAGGAGACATCCTATGCAGCCACTTCAGGTGAAAATTTTCTCGTATGAAAACTCTCCTGACAAAATGCCCCACCTGCCCCACCTGAGCCTTTAGATTCAACAGAATTGCTCCACCCTCTGCCCCACCTCGTGCTCCACCCCCGCCCCACCTATACAACATCACTGGCGTCGGGTACCCCAAGAGCATCGTCGCCGAGGTAGCGGGAAGGGGCTGAGTCGTTCCACGCGTCCCGGCAGCGCTCCATCTGCTCTTGCGAAGGCTCGAACCTGTACAGCAGGTTGCCATGCAGCGGTTTCACCTCCACGCCGAGCACGCGCAGAGCGGTCTTGTTCTCCTTGAGCCTCTTGCCGAAGACGGCGCTGCTCCTCCACATCTTCGTGAAGTCCTGCCCGTATACTTTCTGGAGGTCGGCGTAGATTTCTCCCGCCCTAGCCCAGCGCCCGGCATTGCTCTTCGTTGCCATGCCGATCCAGCGGCGGACGTACTCCACCAGCGGGGAATCCTCGGTGATGCGCTCGCGGTACGCGGCTTACGGGGCGTGCCGTCTTTCCTCAATTTCGGCGGCTGCTTTCGAAGCCATCCCATGAAGTCGATCAAGTCCTGCGGCCCGATTTCGCTCAAGAGTTTTTTCGTGCAAGACCTCCGAAATTCCTCGACGGCAACCTTGTAGGCTCGGATCGTTTTGGGGTCTTTCCCCTGAGAGTGAAGGTTCTTGTAGTACTGCTCGACCGCATCGTCCATGCTGAGCCGACTGCCTTCAGTTTTGGCATTTGCAGGCGTTTGAGGAACGACGCGCCGTTCCCGATCCCGCAGCCATCGTTTCTTTTCCTCCAGCTTGTCCAAGGCAACATAGGGGTCATTGCCGACCTGCACGAACGGCTGCTTACCGCCGTCCACACCGAAGCGGACGTAGTAGACACCTTCTTTGTGGTGTTCAGGTTCGCCATCGACCATTGCGTATTGAGGCTTGAGGCGACCCTTGGACTGGTAAACGGGCTTGCAGAACGAGCTTTTGCCGTTCTTGGTGATGCGGATGTACAGCGTTGCGGTGCGGCTTGCCATGAAAAATCCCCTGATTCTCAATACTGCGAATCAAGGGATTTCACGATTTTTAGTAACAGGAACCGCTCAAAAATAGTAACAAGCTCGCGGAACCCGCATGTTTGGCTGTGATTTAGAAACTGGCGGAGAGAGTGGGATTCGAACCCACGTTAGAGTTTCCCCTAAACACGCTTTCCAAGCGTGCGCCTTCAGCCACTCGGCCATCTCTCCGGCGCCATACAAAGCCGCTCTTTACGATTTTATCAGTACGCCCAGTCCGGAAGCTTTGCGCGTCTCCGCGCGCACATTACGGCGCGGTTTAGCTGAGAAACTGACAACTGAGAACTACTATTTCTCTTCCCCTTCGCCGATCTGCTGCGCCAGGTAGTTCTCGTAGGTCATCTCTTTGATCATGTAGAGCTGGCCTTCCAGCCAGTCGATGTGGTGTTCTTCGTCGACCAGGATCTTTTCCAGCAATTCGCGCGAACCATTGTCGCCGGTGGCCACGCAGTGTTTGATGCCGTCGTTCAGCCGCTTCACGGCGTTGTATTCGAGATCAAGATCGTTTTGGAGCTGTTGCTTCAGGTTCTGCCCAATATTGATCTTGAAATAATCGGACATATTCGGCGTGCCGTCGAGATAGAGGATGCGCTCCATGAGAATTTCGGCGTGTTGCATTTCTTCGATCGATTCCTTGCGCGTGTGCTTCGCCATCTTCTCGTAGCCCCAGTTTTCGCACATCTCGGCGTGCAGAAAATACTGGTTGATCGCCGTCAGCTCGGCCTTCAGCACTTCATTCAAAATCGCGATGATTTTTGCGTCGCCTTTCATGCTCTGACCTCACGAGTTCCCGTGTTCGATTCGGCGGAAACCTGGATTTTTAGATCTTGGGACGAACAGCCGGAACCGTTTCACTCGCGCTGCTCTCGCGAACACGCGCAGGCAGACGAGTAATTGGTTGCGACCCCAGATTGTACTAGAAGAAGCGGATCAGGTACGCGATCCGGAGGCAGCGGCCGCGGCCGCTGAGGCTAACGTGGGTGTCGTTTCGGGAACTTGTGACACTGGTGCGTCTGCCGGCGCCGCCGCTTTCTCGGCAGGCTCTTTGTGGGCGACGCGATGATTCAGGCAGTAGAGCGCGAGTTCCAGACGATCGGCCACGCCCAGCTTGTCATACACTTTGCGCAGATAATTCTTGACGACCTGTTCCGTCGTGCCGACCTTCACTGCAATTTCCTTATTCTTCATGCCCTGCGTCACGCAGGATACGATCAGCGATTCTTTGGGAGTAAGCTGAACCTTCGGTCGCGATCCCGCCGGGCGAATGCCCTGTGTCCGATAGGCCTCGAGCACCCATCCGATCGCCCGCGCTTCGAGCCACGGTTCGCCGCGCGAGACCTTGCGCAGGCATTCCACCAGCATGTCGGGCTCGACTTCGCGCGAGACCACCGCGTGCGCGCCGCGCCGGAATAGCTCCAGCGTCATCTCCTGATCAGGCTCTTGCAACACCACCAGCAGCCGGCAGTTTCCGCTTTGCCGCAAAATGTCGGAAACCGTGTCCGGCGGATTGTTGCTCAGGGCCGCCTCGAAGATCAGCACATCGGCACTGAATTTTTGAATGGCGGAGAGCGTTTGCGCCAGACTTTCAGCCTGGCCAACTACGCGGATGTCATCTTCTAGAGCAAATATCTTGCGCAGCCCGGCGCGGAAAATGGCTTGCGTGTCCGCGACAATCAGACGAATCGTGCCTTCGCTCTCCTCGGGCTGAACCACGCCTTCGGCAGCCGCAACGCTCATCGGAGTGCTCACCATTCGTCCTCTACTCTCTTTCAGACTTGCGACCGCGATCCCGGCCGTACGCTCGTCGCGCCTGTCTTTAACTTGCGTGCTTTGTTACGCACTTACTTACTCACTTCGCACACCCGTACTTCGCACTTCGCTCTAGGCGCGCTCAAATCTGTATTCGTCAATCACCACGCCGACTCCGCGCCGGCCGCCATCTTCTTCAAAGCTGCGCACCACGCGCCCGCGGCAATCGACCCGCACATCCGCCTCTCCGCCCACCACATCGGCAGGCAAAGAAATCGTGAAATCCACCGCCGAACCGATCGGCACATCGGCATCCATGCGGAAGAGCACGCCGTTGGCGGAAATATTTTCCGTCTCGATTTCTTTCGCCCGTCCACCCGACTTCAAGGCCACCGGCAGCTTGATGGGAAAGCGCGCGGCACCCTGCACGTCTGTATAGCTCTTTGAGCCTTTGCTGCCTTCACTCCCGATTTGCTTGCCGGCATCCGACACGGTTTGCACAACCTTCCTTCATTCGCGCGCAGCATCTTTCGTGCGCTTGAATGCACTGTTTCAGGCCGAGATTACACCCCGGTATCCGTCGTGCAAAGGTTACGTAGGTCATGAAACAAATGGTGGGAAGTCTCGGTAGTACAGGGGCTTAGGGACGTGCAGAGCTTGCCGGAAGATTAGCCGCGTTCGTCGGATGGATAAATGCCACGCCTTTGGCCGAAGCAGGATGCCAGAGGCCGCGCGGACCGATTTTCGTGGGGTCACGCCCTGCCGATTGGTGGCTAGTTCATGCCTGGTGCAGCCACTGCCAGAGGAGTCTTCTTATGCGCGACGTCAAGCAGCATGCGGCCGGCCTGCAAATGATCGCCATCGCCATCGCCGTCTCGCGCCCCGTCTCCCGCGCTATGATCGCTCCAGACCACGCCGACATCAACTTTCCCATTGCCCGAGTGGGCAACTTTCGTCGGCTGTCTTCGTTCTTTTTCGACGTATGCCTTGATGACCTGCGCGGCCGTGCGTGCCGCCAGATAGCCGTGCTCGCCCTCTTCAAGCAGTGTGCAGACAACAATCTCCGGGTTGCGCCGCGGCTCGACTCCTACAAACCAGCCGTTGTCTTTGAAGTTCTTCTTCCCTGCCGCGCCCAGCTTGGCCTTGAGCGCGTTGCTGATGGTCTGCGCGCTGCCGGTTTTTCCGGCGAAGTCTATGCCTTGAAGATGCGCGCTCGGGGCGGTTCCGCCGGGATTGACGACGTCTGCCATGGCATCCGTAATCGTCTCCCAATTCTGAGGATCGATCTGCAGCCGTGTCTGGTTGGGAACATCCGAGGCCGGAATCACATTCGCCGGCAGATCAGTGGGATTGATAACATGCGGCCGCACCAGCAGCCCGCCGCTCGCAATCGCGCCAATCGCGCGCGCCATCTGAATCGGCGTCGCCGCGACTGCCCCCTGTCCAATGCCGACAGAAATCGTTTCGCCCGCGTACCATTTCTGCTTGAAGTTCCTGATCTTCCATTCTTCCGATGGCATCACGCCCGTGACTTCTTGCGGCAGGTCGATGCCCGTCTTTTGTCCCAGCCCAAGCGCGGTCGCCCATTTGGCAATCTTGTCGATGCCCAGCTTTTCGGCAAGCGTGTAAAAGAAAACATCGCACGATTGATAGATCGCTTTCGTGATATCTACCGCCCCGTGCGTGCGATGTTCCGCTACCACCCAGCACTTGAAGTAGCGCCCATAGAAAATTGCGCCCCCGGTGCAGTTCACATGCAAAGTCTGCGCGATGCCCTCTTGCAGCCCTGCCGTCGCCATGATGATCTTGAAGGTCGAGCCCGGCGCCAGCTGCGCCTGGATGGCCTTGTTCAGCAGGGGATGGTCGTCATCGGTGACGAGCTTGTTCCACTCGCCTTTCGAGATCTTCACCGCGAAATCGTTCGGATCAAACGTCGGCCGGCTCACCATCGCGAGAATCTCGCCCGTCCGCGGATCCATGGCAACAATCGCGCCATTCCGGTCTCCCAGAGCCTGCTCCGCCGCAATCTGCAAATCGAGATCGATGGTCAGCTTAAGCTGCTTGCCCGGCTCCGCCGCGGTCTCATCGAGTCGCCCGACCTCCCGGCCGCGGCTGTTCACAATCGCGCGGCGCGAGCCGTTCTTACCCATGAGCACGCTGTTGTACTCTTTTTCCACGCCGCTCACGCCCACCACATCGCCCGGACTATAGAGCTCGAACTGCGGCTGGTTCAGCATGTCCTCGGTGACTTCGCCCACATAGCCGATCAAATGCGCCATGAAGCCATTGCGCGGATAGAGCCGCCGGTGCGCCATGATCGTATCGAGTTCCGGCAACTCGTTCTTATGCGCCTCGATGTAGGCCAGTTCGTCAGGCGTGATGTCTTCTTTCAAAAATAGCGGCTGGTATTGCGGCATCGATGCCGCGCGCCGTATACGCTGCCGGACTTCATCCGCATTCAGGTGCAGGCCGCGCGCAATTGCGTCGGCGTCGGCATTCAGGTCGCGTGCCGAGTCGCGCAGCAGCAGCGCCGAGAACGAAGGATAGTTGTCAACAATAATGCGGCCTTCGCGATCCAGAATCTTGCCCCGGGGCGCAAGAATAGGCACGTTGCGCACCATATTCTGCTCAGCCAGCAGCGAGTACTTATCGCTCTGCATCACCTGGAGACGCCACAAACCGTAGGCCAATAGCAGGAAGATGAACAGTACAAAGTACTGAACAGCGGTGAGACGAAAAGGAGAGACTTTTTCTTCGCGGCCGAACATTATCTTAATCTTTTAGGACATACTTTTAGAAGATTTCCTCAATTCTACTCTGCTTCGCGAGCGAGAGAGATGATTAAGGGATCACGAAAGTTTACTCAGTCGCTAGCCATCGCACTTCGAAGTCAGCGATCTCCAAACAACGCCAAACTGAGAACTGGGTACTGGCAACCGGCGACTGGCAACTGCTCCTAGGGCCATGTACGAGCGAGGATTGAATTGATTACCTCCCCGGGCAACAATAGTGTGTATCGCGCACGTCATACTGGAAAGGCGTTTCGTGGCTCGTGAGTCGTAAGTCGTGACTCATGTCTCGTAACGAGCGAGCTGGCAGCTCGCATTTATGCGATTTCGCAGTTTCATCATCGCTTACGCACTCGTGCTCGCCATTCTGCTCTTCGCGGACCGGCGTCCACATCCCGCAACCGACAATCGCTATTCGCAAATCGTCGATCTGACCACCGGGAAAAGTATCGACGCGCACGTCGCCGATGCATCCCGCACAGAGACAAAGCTCGTCGCGCCCGGCGCGCTGATTCCCGGAACCTGGTCCGCGGGCGAGATTCCGGCCGAGCGGCTGATCGCGCCTCTCGTTGTCATGGACCTCAACGTTGCGTCCCCGGCGCAGATTTCGCTCGACGACATTGCCGCATGGGAATCCAAACACGGCGCCGTGCCGCCGGGCGCGGTCGTAGCCATTCGCCGTTCAGCGGATAGCGCCGCGTCACCGCAACCCGTTGTGCCTGTCAACGGCGCATCGTCGCAGGCTGTCGTACCCGTCGGCACCGTATCTATGACCACTGTGCCCATCAGCGCCGCGGCCGCGCAGTTTCTCATGGATGCGCGCTACACCACCGGTTTCGCCATTGAAGGCCGCCCCGACTTCGCCTCCGACCGCGCCCTCGCCCGGCAGATTGCGCTCCACGGAAATTATGTAATCGAGAGCGCAGCCCACTTGACCGCCCTGCCCGCCAGCGGCTCGCTAATTATCGTAGCCCCGGTAAAGGGCAAGATCTCCTCCGATGACCAGGTCCGCGTCCTGGCCATGGTGAGATAGACCAGCCGACTCCAGCAAAGCGTTCCAAATTACCCGAGACCCGAACCCTGACACCTGAGACCTGCCCCCTGAAACCTGAGACCTTTTTTGCGACGCCTCCGCACCACCACTCATCTAGCCTTGCATGAGCGATCCTCGTTATCCCATCGGTAAATTTTCCTACGGCGGCTCCATGACCCCCGAGCAGAGAAAAGAGTGCCTCGATAACATCGAGCAGACTCCCGCCCGCATGCGCGCCGCAGTCCGCGGACTCAGCGACACCCAGCTCGACACTCCCTATCGTGAGGGCGGCTGGACCGTTCGCCAAGTCGTGCACCACGTTCCCGACAGCCACCTGAACTCGTACGTTCGGTTCAAGCTCGCCCTCACCGAAGACGAGCCAACCATCAAGCCCTATCGCGAGGATCAATGGGCCCAGCTGCCAGACTCGCAGCAACCCATCGAAAACTCGCTGGTCATCCTCGAATCGCTGCATAACCGTTGGATGATCCTTTTGCGATCGATCGGAGACGCCGGCTGGCAACGCACCTTCCGCCATCCAGAACTCGGCCCCACCACGCTCGACAAGAGCCTGGCCCTCTACTCCTGGCACGGCCAACATCACGTAGCGCACATCACAAAGCTGCGGGAGAAAATGGGCTGGTAGGAGGGCAGGTCTCGGGTCTCGGGTCTCGGGTCTTAGAATTGGACAGGCACAGACCCGCAGTCGTCCATTCTGGTTAAAGGTTTCTTGGACTAGATGCGGACGCCTCCACAGCGCTCGGGCGAGCGGGTCCAAAACTGACAACTGGGCTACCCCATTCCAGCCTTCCAAGCCAGATAGCTCATAGCCTCGCGCATCACGGTCCGAAATCTCTCCCATAGCGAATGCGGACGCGACTCTGGCCGCGGCGCCACTTGCACCTCGATCCCCTCGCGCTCCAGCAGCGCCCGGATGCGAAAAACATGATAGGCGTCGCTGACCGCGATGCAGCTATGCATGCCATTCTCGCGCATAATATTCGCAATGCGTGTGGCGGACTGCGCTGTGTCCGAACCTTGCGTTTCCGCGATCAGCGCCTGCTCCGGCACTCCGCGATGCAAAAGATAATCGCGCCCCACTCCGCCTTCGCTGAACTCCGGATCCTGTCCGGCCCCACCCGTCGTAATCACCACCGGAGCCATTCCTTTTTCAAAAAGCTCATAGCCGTGGTCAAGACGCGCCCGGTACACCGGCGAAGGATGCCCCGCATATTGCGCGGCGCCGAATATCACGATCACGTCCGCTTTCCGCGTCGGCACTTCGGCGGCCGCGCGTACGATGCGCGAGCCGGTGATTCCCAGAAACAAAATCAAGGCTCCCGCCACCGCCATGAAAAACAGCGGAATCGGACGCAACCACAAAGATTTTTTCGGAATTGAATGATGAGCGGCTTCGGCCATCTCAGATCGTCATCTCACATCAACATCGCAGGCGCGCAAAAAAGGTCGTAACCTTACGACAGCGCCTCCACGATCTCCTTCGCGGCGATGGCGCCCTCGCGCAAAATCGCCCACGTCCCGTCTTCCTTGAAGAACACGATCGTTGACGCCATACTTCGCGGAGACGGCCCTCCGTCTACGATCAGCGCGATCCGGTCTTGTAGCTGCTCGCGCACTTGTTCGGCTGATGTGCATTCCGCCGCGCCGCTCAGGTTTGCCGAGGTCGCCGTAATCGGAATCTTCGCCGCCTTCACCACCGCCAGTGGAATTTCCGCCGCCGGCACGCGCAACGCCACGTTTCCCGTATTCGCCGTCACCTTCAGCGGCAGATGCGACGCCGCCGGCACGATCATCGTTAGTGGACCCGGCCAGAACCGCCTCGCAAGCAGGTGGAAGTCGTCCGGCAACGGCCGCGCAAATTCCTCCGCCTGATCGACGTGCTCGATCAAGAGCGACAGCGGCTTGTGCCGCAAGCGCGATTTGATTTCGTACACGCGTTCCACCGCGCGCAGATTAAACGGATCGGCAGCCAGCCCGTAAAACGTATCCGTGGGCATCCCGAGAACCTGCCCCGCCTGAATCTGCTCGGCGGCGTACTTGACGAGCGAAACCTCCGGCATCTCAGGGTGAATCTTTAGGATTTCAGCGCGCACTCGGCTCCCTTCCCGACTGTCGGCGCAAAACGGTGTCGGCGTAAGAGTTTTTGGGCTTGGACAGTGAAATGTACCATACCATGGGCATTGGCCGCAGCCCCTATCGATTATCCTGATCCGAGTATTCTGATCTGGGTATCCTGATCTGGGCAATCCCGATCTGATTATCCCGATCAACGCCCCAATTATGAAGAATGCAGGGCAGGCGCCGAATCGCACCTCCGCCAACCGGCTGCGTCCGGTCGCCGGACGCCACAATGCTCGCCTCAAAGAGTTGCGCCAGGCCTTCCGCCGCGCCGAATTAACCTCAGGCGGGGAATGCGCCATCGAGGGCGTCAAGCTGATCGAAGAGGCCCTCCGCCACTCCCCGCAGATCGTAACCATTTTTTTCAGCGAATCCGCGCGCCTGCTGGCCGAAAAGCTCCTGCCGCAAATCGGCGAGCGAACCGAGACCGTAGTCTTGCCGGACGCCCTGTTCAAATCCATAGTCCCAAGCGAAGCTCCGCAGGGAGTCGCGGCCCTCGTTAAGCTTCCCATCTTCACGACCCAGCAGTTGCTCGATCGCGTGCAAGATGGTCCGCTGGTGGTCGTCTCCGGATTGCAGGATCCCGGCAATCTCGGCACGATCATGCGCTCGGCCGAAGCCTTCGCCGCAGCGGGACTTTTTATCACCGAAGGAACAGTCAGCCCCTACAACTCCAAAGTATTGCGCGGCTCCGCAGGCTCGATTTTTCGCCTGCCGCTAGCCAAGATCGCATCCGCCGAATTGATTCGACTCCTGCGCGCAAAAGGCGTCCGCCTGCTCGCAACCTCGTCGCACAAGGGCACTCCACTAGCCGAAGGCAACTGGAATCCGCCCATCGCCATCTTCATCGGCAACGAAGGCGCAGGTCTGCCACGAGAAATCATGCATCAGATGGATGAGACGCTGGTGATCCCGCAATCCGAGCCAGTTGAATCGCTCAACGCCGGAGTAGCAGCCAGCATAGTGTTGTATGAATGCGCAAGAAACCGAAAATGAGTTAGCAATCGTAATTGCTCAATTACAAAATTGTTCCATGAGCTTATTCGCTCCCATCCCGAATGCAGGCGCCGATCCCTCTGCCCCCGGAGCCCGTCCGCTGGCCGACCGCATGCGTCCGCGCACTCTGGAAGAGTTCGTCGGCCAAGAGCATCTCGTCGGCACCGGCAAGCCGCTGCGCGTGCAGATGGATCGCGACGATCCGGCATCCATGATCTTCTGGGGCCCTCCCGGCACCGGCAAGACAACGCTCGCAAAAATTATCGCCGGCATCACCAAGGCCGAGTTCATTGAATTCTCCGCCGTGCTGGCCGGCATCAAGGAAATCAAACAGGTCATGGCCGACGCCGAGCGCGCCCGCCAATATGGCACGCGCACCATCGTCTTCGTCGACGAGATTCATCGCTTCAACAAAGCGCAACAAGACGCCTTCCTCCCGCACGTCGAAAAAGGCAACATCCGGCTGATCGGCGCGACCACCGAAAATCCCTCGTTTGAAATCAATGGCGCGCTCCTCTCGCGCTGTCGCGTCTACGTGCTCAAGCAACTCTCCGAAGAGCAAATCGTCAGCCTGCTCCAACGCGCCCTCGCCGACAGTGAACGCGGCCTTGGCCAGTTACATCTGAGCGCAGCCTCCGAAGCCCTCGCCAAGATCGCAGCCTACTCCAGCGGCGACGCCCGCAGCGCCTACAACGCCCTCGAAGTCGCCGCCTCGTTAGCAGTGGGGACGACAGCCGCCGCCGGCACCATCACCGACGCGATCGTCCACGAAGCCCTCCAGAAGCGCGTTCTCCTCTACGACAAATCCGGCGAAGAGCACTACAACCTCATTTCCGCTCTCCACAAATCCGTGCGTAACAGCGACCCAGACGCCGCTCTTTACTGGCTCGGCCGCATGCTCGAAGCCGGAGAGGATCCGCTCTACATCGCGCGCCGCGTCGTTCGCATGGCGGTCGAAGACATCGGCCTCGCCGAACCGAACGCCCTAGCGCTCTGCATGGCCGCCCGCGATGCGGTCGACTTCATCGGCATGCCCGAGGGCAATCTCGCGCTAGCGCAGGCCATCGTCTATCTCTGCGCTGCGCCCAAATCGAACGCGCTCTACACCGCCTATGGAGAGGTATTGCGCGATGTCGAGCAGACTGCCGCCGAACCCGTCCCGCTGCACCTCCGCAATGCGACCACCAGCCTGATGAAAGGCCTCGGCTACGGAAAAGGCTATGAATACGCCCACGACAAACAAGACAAAGTCGCTGACATGCAGTGTCTGCCCGATAGCCTGCAAAATCGCACCTATTACCACCCCACCGGCGAAGGTGTGGAAAAGAGAATCCGCGAACGCCTGGACGAAATTAAGCGCTTGAAATCAGCACCTTCGACACGAACAAAAAGAGAATCCCAGCCCTGATCCCGGCAATCTGATAATTAAGAATCCGATTAGGTTTAGGTGTCCTCTGTGTTACTCCATGTCCGCTGTGGTTATCGATTTCACGGGACGCCAAACCTCCGCTAGCCAAGCTCTTAAGCCCAACGAAGGAGATCATCATGGCCACCATGCCCCGCCCGCAAGTCGACCTTCCCAGCCAGCCCATGCTTGACCCCTCCGCCAACCGCATCGACGAACTCATTCGCCTTCAGAAATCCGCGCAGCGCATCACCTCGACCCTCGATCTCGACGAAATCATCGATCGCGTCGTAACCGAAGTCTCCGACTCTCTCGATTGCGTCGAGATCAATCTCTACGTGCATGATCCGAAGGGCAACGAACTCGTCTTAAAAGGCGTTCGCGGATGCACGCTCCACCGCAAGGGCCATCGCCTGAAGATTGGACAAGACGGCATGTCGGGCCATGTCGCCGCCACCCGCCGCATGCACTATGCGCCGGACGTAACCAGCGATCCCTACTACATTGCCTGCGAGCCAAAAACCCGATCCGAAGTGGCCATCCCTCTCGAACTCGATGGCGAACTGGTCGGCGTTTTCACGGCCTCGCATCACGAACTCGACGCTTTCTGCTCCACGCAACTGCGTTTATTTCAGGGATTGTGCTCGCACGTCGCGGTCGCCGTACAAAATGCCCGCCGCTTCCACGATGAATACAAGCGGCGCGAGAAGATGACGCGCGAGGCCGAAGAGGCACGCTCCATTCAGCAAGCGCTCCTGCCTCGCACCTCTCCGCTGATCCCCGGCTTCTACGTCTCCGGGCTGTCGATTCCCGCGGGCGCGGTCGGTGGTGACTGGTACGACTACATCCCGCTCCCCGAGGGCCGCTGGGGATTGGTACTGGCCGACGTCTCCGGCAAAGGAACCGCAGCCGCGCTGCTCATGTCGACCACACGCGGCATGCTGCGTTCACTCGCGCCCATCAGCGCCGGGCCCGGCGAGGTGCTCACGCGCCTCAACAACATGCTTCTTCAGGATTTCCCCGACGGCCGCTTCGTCACCATGGTCTACGCGGAACTCGATCCGGCGAAGCGCACGCTCAAGCTGGCCAATGCTGGCCATCTGCCTCCGCTCCTCGTCGAGCCAGCGGGTTATCGCTGGATCCAGAGCGAGCAAGGTCTGCCGCTCGGCGTTGCAATTTCCAAATTCTCGGAGACCGAGATTTCCTTAAACCTGGGTTCAAGAATCACGTTTTATTCCGACGGCATCACCGAAGCCGAACTGGAATCCGGTGAAGAATACGGCGCGGAGCGCCTTCTGGTGCATGTGCAATCAGTTGGCTTCTCTCCAGAGAGCCTGCTCTCGGACGTAAAGAAGTTCGTAAACGGAGCAGGATTCCGGGACGACGCGACGGCGATTCTTGTAGGGGCTCGCGCCGAAGCGAACTAGCGCCATCCGAACGCGGATCGCAGTCCGTTAGCCGTGCTCATTACGTAGAAATGCCGCGAGCCTTCCCCGCTCTAATAGGGCGCATCACCCTTGACGGTTGTGCGATGCAGGTGACGCCGAAATTGCTCCGGACAGCCGTGGGCTAGGTGAATCGTGCATCGATTGTCCCAGAAAACGAGGTCGTGATCCTGCCAGCGGTGGCGGTAAACGAAACGCGGCGTCGTGCTGTGGGTGAAGAGGAGTTCGAGCAGTTCCCGGCTTTCCGCGTCAGAGAGGTCGAGGATACGTGACGTGAAGCCCTCGTTTACGAACAGTGCCCGGCGGCCGGTCTCGGGATGAACGCGCACGACAGGATGCACGACCTCGCGCACTTCTTTCTTTTGGTCTTCGGTGAGAGGTGGCCGCCATTTCGATCCGCTGAAGCGCTCATAGCTGTGGTTATAGGAATGCACCGCGCGCTTTCCTTCAATTCGCTGCTTGATCGCGGCGGGCAAAGCATCGTAGGCAGCGTACATGTTGGCAAATGAGGTATCGCCACCCTCGGCCGGAAGCTCCAATGCGTGGAGCAGGGAACCCAGGCTTGGTTCGGGCGTGTAAGAGAGGTCGGAATGCCAGATGGCGCCTGCGTCTCCGAGCCCGATGGGCTGGCCATTCTCAATCACGTTGGAGACTCGAAGAATCTCGGGATGCCCCGGGAGCAAATATTGGCGCAGAACGTGAATCATCAAAGGCCCGAAGCGCCGACTAAACTCAATATGCTGTTCGGGCGTGATGTATTGTGCGCGAAATACCAGCAGACCGTTGCTTTCGAGGAAGGCCCGGCGCACTGCGGTGAAAGTCTCATCATCCAGAGGTCGTGACAGATCAAGGTCGAGGATCTCGGCGCCGAGTGCCGCGTCGAGCGGGTGAAGTCGAAAAACCGTGCCTTCTGTCATTTCTAGATTTCCAAATGCCGCTCACTCGCTCCACCGGGGAGGACGGCAGACTCACCCGAATCGCGCGCGGTGTTCCTTCAGAATACAAAGATCCATGACCACAAACATGCCAGCGGCGCGGGCCCGAGCCGCTGCCCGCTCGTTGACCACATCTTCCTGCAACCAGATCGCGGGAATCTTCAGCTGAATCGCCTGCTCCACAATCTCATCCACAAACTGCGGCCGCCGGAAAACATTCAACAGGTCGATCTTCTCCGCCACTTCGCGCGGAATCTCGAGCAGCGACGGATACGACTCCTCCCCGAGCGACTCCGCAATCTCCGGATTCACCGGAATGATCTTGTACCCCTGCAACTGCATGTAAGCCGAGACGCCGTGGCTCGGGCGCAGCGGGCTGTCCGACAGCCCGACCACCGCAATAGTGTTTACACGCGACAATAACTCGTGAATAGGATCCATTTATTTTCTTATTATCTTCTGAAAATTCCGCCGGCCGACGTCAGCTCTTGTGCCGCTCCATTTTTTGCCGGAACATCCGGAGCGCCATCTTGCGAATCGAATCCGGCACTTCCTTATTTTCGGACAGATTTTTCAGATCGTGAGCAAGCAAGTGTTTCATCAAGCCCAGCGAAGCGTCCGTCGGTGTCCGCGGATTGAAGGCCAGGTTTCGCTGGATGGCATAGCTCTTCGCAAAGCGCCGCTTCATCGGAATCGTGCGCAAAACCGCATCCAGCACATTTTTCTGCTGCGCGAAACCCTCGACCTCAGCCTCGGTAAGCTTCGGCGACTCGAGCACCGCCAGGCAGACAATCTTGGTCATGTCGCGGATCAGAATCGAGCGATCTTCCTTATTGCCGCGCACGGCCAGCGCAATGCGGCCCTTGATATCGAGCTTTGCGATCTTCTGCATCGTGCTGTCCCGCCGTTCGCTCTGCGGCTCGACCTTGGCATGCGCCGCAGCCGCCGCGTGCCCGGCTTGAGGTGCGGCGGTAGAAGCCACCGCGGCCTTCGTCTGGTCGGGCGCTGCTTTATCGAAAGACGCCTCCGGCGTTTTGCTCGCCGAATCTGCGGCTGCGCCGTCGCCCGCCTCGCCATGCGCTTGAAACGGTTTATCCTGCGCCGTTTCAAGCTCAGGCGCAATTTCTTTGAGATATTGGTTCAGCACTACTTCCACGACTTCATCGGGCGCTTCAACTTCACCTTCGGGGGTGGTCGCGGAAGCAGCCGCTGCGGAAGGATCGATCGCGGAGGAAACTCCAGGTCGCTTTTCGAGCTCCGCAACCTCCGCGGGACTGAGATTCGGATTTGCCTGCAAGGCCTTCCGCAGTTCCGGAGAATTCTTCGCCCGCGCACTTGCGAGCAACACCTCGACAACATGACGTCCGCTGCGCATCGCCAGTTCGTAAAGCGATTCCTCTGCCACCGATCGGATTTTCAACCAGCGCCGGGAGTAGAGGCATTCTCAGATTCTCAGGCGCGACCCAATACCCCAGAACCTCAGCGCTCGTGACCGGATCCTGCGCCCCCGCCAGACAAGACTTCTCATCCCATCCCGCCAGCGTAAGCCGCGCCTGCTGCGCGAATATTTTGTTGTGGAGCGCCAGATGAACAAGGATTTCGATCATCTCTGCCGGAGGCACCGAGAGCGATCCGCGAGCCGCCGACTGCATCAGGTTCGACGGAACCTGTGAAGTCCGGATTAATTCAATCATCCGAGCCATCGTTTATCTCCCGACTATTTCCCGACAGTCCAACTTTGCCGACCTTGACTCAACGACCGCACAACCGCTCGAGTTCCCGCACGGCAAGCTCCAACTCGCGCGTAATGCGATTCGGCGTCCGCGCATACTCGTCGCTCAACGCGCGATAATACCAGAGCGTTCCTTCCTTCTTGCCGTTGAAGCGCGCCCAGATCGCGTCCCCGTCTTTACGATAATCGGCGAGAATCGTCCGCACGTTATGCAGCTTGTCCGATGCCGACACCAGCCGTGTCTCATCGTCGGCATGCGTCACTTCCTCAAGATAGCCACGCTTGCGTTCAATCCAATCCGGCTTCGGTTCCCCAAACGAGTCCGTGCAGCCTTCCACAATATCGGCCACGCGTTTGCCGAACATCTTGCGGATCTCACGCAGCCGCGGCATTCCGCCGCAGTCTTCGACTACATCGTGCAACAACGCCGCGATCGCCATCGCTTCGTCGCCGCCCGCTTCAAGCACCAGCGAAGTCACCGCCATCAGATGCGACAAGTATGGAACCGTAGTTCCCTTGCGCGCCTGCCCCGCGTGCATCTTGGCCGCGTAGGCGAAAGCGCGTTTCAGCTTCGGGCCGAGCTTGGTAGGCCGCGGCCCCGCAGGCCGCAGACCCGCAGCCCCCAACTTCGCCGACCGCAACTTCGAGCGCGGCGCAGTTCGCTTCCTCACTTCTTCTCTCCGCGACGCATCCGCAAATATGCCCGCATAAACGGTGTCAGATCGCCGTCAATCACGCGATCCACATCGCCCACCTCGAACTTCGTCCGGTGATCCTTGATCATCCGGTAAGGTTGCAGCACATACGACCGGATCTGCGATCCGAAATCGATGTCGAGTTTCGAGTCTTCGATCTTCTTCGTCACCTCGCGCTTCTTTTCCATCTCGTACTCGTAAATTTTCGACCGCAGCATCGACATCGCCTTATCTTTATTCTTGTGCTGCGAGCGCTCGTTCTGGCAACTCGCAACCAGGCCCGTAGGAATGTGCGTGATGCGCACCGCCGAATCCGTCGTATTAACGTGCTGCCCGCCTTTTCCGCTCGAACGATAGGTATCAATGCGAATATCGTCAGGCTTGATGTTGACCTCAATGCTGTCGTCAATCTCCGGAGAAACAAACACGCTCGCAAACGAAGTGTGTCGCCGCTTCGCCTGATCGAACGGCGAGATCCTCACCAGCCGGTGCACGCCAATCTCGCTCGTCAGATAGCCGAACGCGTATTCGCCAATCACCGAAAATGTCGCCGACTTGATCCCCGCTTCTTCACCCGGCTGGTAGTCGTACATCTCCGTCTTGAATCCCTGCCGCTCAGCCCAGCGCAAATACATGCGCAGCAGCATGTCGGCCCAATCCTGTGATTCCGTTCCGCCGGCGCCCGGATGAATCGTGACAATCGCATTGAGCGCATCGTTCCCGCCCGAGAGCAGCGTCTCGGTCTCGACCCGGTCCACCAACTCCCGCAGAGAATCGAGCTCGCGTTGCAAGTCGGCGCTCACGTCCTCGCCTTCTTTTCCCAGGTCAAAATAGGCGCCGATGTCGTCGGTTCGGCGCACCAGGTCGCCTTCCAGCGAGAGCACGTTTTCGAGGCGTTTGCGCTCGCGCATCACCTGCTGAGATTTTTCGGGATTCGACCACAGGTTCGGATCGGAGGCCAGCTTTTCAATATCGGCTAATTGCAGGCGCAGCTTACCCGCGTCAAAGATACTCCCGCAGGTCGTGCACCTTCGTCTTCAGAGAGGAATACTGCTGTTCAAGTTCATCCAACATTTCTGATCTCACTTCTTGATTGATTCCGTTTTTTTCGGTGCAGGGAGCATAAAACGTGCCGCAATCGTGCCCACAGAAATTATCGCACACAGCCACGCGAACCAATCGCCGTGCCGCGTGTAGAACGTGGTACTCGAAATAAGCGCGTAAGGCGCCACCAGCGCGGTTCGCTCCTTACGCGGCACTTGAGCCGTAATTCTTCCCCACGGATCGATTACCGCCGTCAGGCCCGTGTTCGTCGCGCTTAGCAGCCAGCGTTCGTTTTCAATCGCGCGCATGCGGGTTTGCTGTAGATGCTGTTGCCACGCGCCGCTGTCCCCATACCACCCGTCGTTTGAAATATTCACCAGCACCTCAGCACCCTGCAAAGCAAATTGCCGCACTTCATTCGGAAAAATCGATTCGTAACAGATAAACGTCCCCAGCCGCTCATCGCCCGCCACCAGCGGACTGCGTGAGTTTCCCCTCTGAAACTCACCAACTTCCTTGGTCAGCCCTCCCGCAAAAGCAAAAAGCTTTGGAAACGGCAGATACTCGCCAAAGGGTACGAGATGAACCTTGTCGTAACGCGATGTCCACTCTCCCTGCGGGCTGACGAGCGCGGCGGAATTAAAGATCTGCGACCCAGCGCTGCCATTGTGCATGGCTGGGTTTATGCCGATCGAGCCGGCAATCACCCAGTCGCCCGTCTGCTTCGCCAGTTCGCTGACCGGCTCTCGAAACCGCGGATCGTTCGTAAAAAATGGAGATGGCGATTCCGGCCAGACGATCGGAGCATAGTGCCGATCAAAGCTCTGCCCGGCGTGCGCCTCCTGGGCGCTCAAGCTCACTTTCGCCAAGTCGTTCAGAGTGCTTTGAAAATAGTCTTCCGTCCAGGGCGTCGTAATCGGAATATTGGGCTGCACAAGAAGCGCTGCACGATCCGTCCCCGCCTGCGGCGGCCGGTCCGCCCACTGCCCCGCTTGCAGTATCAAGGCCGTCCCCAAAGCCGCCAGTAGCACTCGCCGACGCCGCGACTTCTCCACTAGAAACGCGGCCGCAAAGGCACTGTTCACCATCACAAGTTCGAACGACAGCCCGTAGACGCCCGCCAGCGTCGCCATCCGCGTGATCGCAATGTTGGCCGTCTGCGCATATCCGAGCAACTCCCACGGAAACCCCGTCACCCGCGTGCGCGCCAGTTCGACTGCGACCCACAGAAACGGAGCCGACACCAGCGCTCTTCTCGGCAATAATCCGCGCCCCGCGACCAGCGCCACCAGCAATCCGAAGAGCCCGTGATACAGCCCGATGTACATGCAGAACAAAATCAGCGCCAGCGCGGCCATCGGGACCGGCAACCCGCCATAGCGGTGCATCGTGTCAAAGATCCAATAACACGTTCCGCCGCTCCACAAGATTCCGCACAGATAGCCGAGCAGAAATCCCTGCCAGGGCGATGCCGGAGCCAGCTTCATCGCCGCGTCCACCTGGAGCGCGGCCGCCTGGCGCGTCCGCAACAACGCAATCAGCAAGGGAGCAACCGCGATCCACG
Organism: uncultured Acidobacteriaceae bacterium; assembly: GCA_963803645.1. Classification (GTDB taxonomy): domain Bacteria; phylum Acidobacteriota; class Terriglobia; order Terriglobales; family Acidobacteriaceae; genus Acidiflorens. The sequence continues at coordinate 369,581 of CAWDNK010000001.1, forward strand.
CTAGCCAATACAACCCGGGCAGCGGAAAAATCACCACCTGCAATCCTGCCGACAGGATCGTCAGCAGCCACGCGCTCGTGCGAATTTTTCTCACCGCGTCAGAATAACAAACTGCATCAACTTGGATTGAATTCCAGTGGATTGCAACCCGCTTCTCAACCGGTCGCGCAGCTTTAGCGGGCTCGTGATTTAACGGAGAGCTGACAACTGAGAGCTAGAGCTATTTTCAAAACATTGTTCTCCCTCGCCCCCATCAGCTACCATAGCTGATCATGATTTCCCTGCTGGGCGTGCTGTTAGTGCGAATTCTCGAAGGAATGTTCGTGGTCGGCGTCTTCGGCTCCACCCTGGTCCTTCTCATCACGTTTGTCGAAGACATCGGAACTCTCTTAGGACGGGAGGAATCGCACCACTCCTAGCTCGTCCAGCGGTCGTTGTTTCGCCACGCATGTCATCTCCCATCCAGCCCGTACCGAGTCCGGCCAACCGCGTTCGCATCGTCGTCGCCACCTCGGTGATGCTGACCTTCATCTCCTACTGGCGCGCGGCCGCCATCGTATTAAACGATCTGGCTTCGTCGGCCTTTTACGCCTGCGGCATCGCCGAGCAGGCCGTCGGCAAATCCGCCCCCTGGTTCATTGTCGGAGTCATGCTCTTCTCGTTTACGGTGCGCGCCGTCTACGTCGAGAGCTGCTCGATGTTCGTGCGCGGCGGTGTCTACAAAGTCGTCAAAGAAGCCCTCGGCGGCACGCTGGCCAAGCTCAGCGTTTCCGCGCTCATGTTCGACTACGTTCTCACCGGCCCGATCTCCGGCGTGTCCGCCGGCCAATACATCGTCGGCCTCCTCAACGAAGTCATGGTCACCGCCGACGCGCACGGCTGGGTTCCGCGCGCCGTTCACAACATTTTCCACGGCACGCCGCAGTTCGACGTGAACTGGACCTCTGTTATCTTCGCCCTCATCGTCACCATCTATTACTGGTGGGAGAACATTAAGGGCATCCACGAGTCCAGCGAAAAGGCGCTCTGGGTCATGCAGATCACAACCGTTATGGTTGTGGCCCTGCTCGGCTGGTCGGCCCTCACGCTCTTCAAAGTCGGCTACCAGCACGTCCCGCTACCCTCGCCCGGAAATCTACATTTCACCAAAGAATCGCTCGGCTTCCTCCATCACAGCTTTCCCGATCAAAGCCTGGCTCAGAAGTTCGGCATTCTCGGTGTCATGATCGCCTTCGGCCATTCCGTGCTCGCTATGAGCGGCGAAGAATCGCTGGCCCAGGTCAATCGCGAACTCGCGCATCCCAAGCTCACCAACCTCAAGCGCGCCGCCATCGTCATCGCGCTCTACAGCTTCATCTTCACCGGGCTCACAGCTCTGCTCGCGGTCATGCTGATTCCGGACGCGGTTCGCGTCTCCGTCTACAAAGACAATCTGATCGCCGGCCTCGCCATGTATATGTACGGGCCCGAACTGCTGCGTCTGATCTTCCGCGGCTTCGTCGTGGTGGTCGGTTTTCTGATTCTTTCCGGAGCGGTCAACACCGCCATCATTGGATCGAACGGCGTTCTCAACCGTGTCTCCGAAGATGGCGTTCTCTCCGACTGGTTCCGTTTTCCACACAAGAAGTACGGCACCAGCTACCGCATCATCAATCTCATCGTCGCCTTGCAGATTTTCACCATTATCGCCAGTCGCGGCGACGTCTACGCGCTCGGCGAAGCTTACGCCTTCGGCGTCATCTGGAGTTTCGCCTTCAAGGGCCTGGCCATGCTTGTCCTGCGCTTCAAATACAAGGGTGAGCGCGGCTGGAAGGTTCCCGTTAATTTCAGGATCGGCAAATACGAAATTCCCTTCGGCATGGCCTCGATCACCATGGTGCTTCTGGCCACCGCGCTCATCAATCTCTTCACGAAATCGGTCGCCACCATCAGCGGCATTGCGTTCTCACTCATATTCTTCGTGATTTTTACCGCCTCCGAATTTGCCAATCGAAAAAAGCATGCGCTTTCGCAAAAGCACATGAACGACCAGTTTCAGCTGCTCCAGCGCGACACAGTCGAGCGCGAGAGCCTGAACATCCGCCGCGGCAACGTGCTCGTTCCGGTGCGCGACTACAACACCCTGACTCACCTGCGCTGGGCGCTCGAGAAATTTGACACGCTGGATCAGGACGTAGTGGTCATGTCGGCCCGCGTCAGCCGGTTTGGCTCGGCCGCGTACGACCTCGTCCCGGAGCAGATTTTCAGCGACTACGAGCAGACTCTGTTCACAAGAGCCGTTTCGGTTGCCGAAAGTTTTGGCAAGAAAGTTTCACTGCTGGTCGTGCCCGCTGGCGACGTCTGGACTGCGATCGTGCAAACCGCTCAAAACCTCGACTCCTCGGCAGTCGTCATTGGCGAATCCAGCAAAATGTCGCCCGAGGAGCAAGCCTTCGCTCTCGGCCAGGCTTGGGAATCCCTGTCGGAGCCAAAGCGCCAGTTCGTGCTTCAGGTCGTCCATCCCGATGGTCATCTCGAAACCTTCCGCATCGGCCCGCATACGCCCACCATGAAAGATGAGGACGTGCTGCTGCTCCATCGTTTGTGGCTGAACATCACGCGCGAGCCCGGCCTCGAAAACGTGCACCATCACGAAATTTTGACGGAAGCTCTCACTCGCTTTGCCCGCGAATATGGGGCCCGCGAACGCGAAGAAATTCTGAAGGAGTTGAAACGCGCCGGCAATGCCGCCCGCCTCAATCCCGGCGTTCCCGACCCCACCCCCGCGCCCGTCGTGCGCAAAGAGGGCGGCGGCTCGTTCCCCGAGCACGAGCATTAGGGTTAGTCGGATTAGGTCTTGAAAACGTGGGTGCGAAAACGAAGTCCGTCGATTATCTCAACGTCGGCGAATCCACATCCGCGTTCTTCGCCTCGTCGGCGTGAATGGCTCCGTCTTCCTCGGCATAGAAGGATCGGTGCGTGGAGTCCATGTGCTTCGGCGTCATCGTCAGCACAAAACCATCTTCATCGCTGTTTCGTGCCTTGTGAGGCCGGAATCCGACAGTGTAATCTCCGCGGTCCGTCGTCATCGCCATGCGCTTGCTGAATGTGCCCGTGCCCGCCAGCGCCGCCAGAGAAGTTGTGTACTTGCCGTGCCGCTTCTTGTACGTGTGTTCGGCGCGCAGCACCACGCGCATGTAGCCGAGCGCCGTCGCCTCGGAGTCCGATCGCGCCGGATCGCCGGCGAACTTCGGCTGATAAGTCCCCGTAGCCTGCGCCGGCCCTTGATTGCCGGCCTGACCTTGGTCTTGAGCCACAAGTAATCCCGTTCCCAGGATGCCGACCAAAAGCGCCAAATTAGGCCACCAACACCACTTTTCAACCACGTGCCTACCCTCCACCGGTCCGCCGTTTCGGGGTTACCCCCGTAATTGGACTCGACCCGCAATCGTTTCAATTCCCCTCTGATTCAGGCAAGCTTAAACAGGATGCAATCCTAACAGGGAAACCTTGATGAAAGCAGCTGTCGCAAAGAAACCGATCATTCGTGTCGCCGTAGTGGAGAGCGATCCACTGCGCTTTGTTGGATTCCGGGCCCTTTTCGATTCGGAAGCTGATCTCGAACTGGTCTCGGCCTCGCTCGCCGACGTAGGCCAACTCACCGGCCTCGATCTCGTCCTGCTCGGCAACCGCAACGGCCAGAATCTTTATGACATCATGGCCAGCCTCAAAGCCGTCCGTCCGGACCTGCGCATCATCGTTACCGGTTCCGGCATGGATGACGAAAGCGTTCTCAAAGCCATCGCGGCCGGCGCCAAGGGCTACGTCGATGAAGCCGCCGGGCCGAACGAATTCATTCAGGCTCTGCGCATGGTCCATCAGGGTTCGGTCTGGGCTCCGCGCCGCGTGCTCTCGACTTTCATCGAGCGCGTCAGTTCATCTCCCGGCAGAATCTTTCCCGCCGGACGCGTGACATTCACCGATCGCGAAAAAGAGGTTCTCGAGATGCTGGTCGCCGGTCGCTCGAACAAAGAAATCGGCTCGGCTCTTGGTATCGAAGAACGCACCGTGAAGGCGCACGTAGCAAAACTGATGCGGAAAGTTGGAGTGCAGAACCGCATTGCGCTCTCCGTCCATGCCATCACGCATTCGCTGGTCTCGGCAAAATAAGGCGGCCTACGAACTAACCTAGCGTCCCGACGCCGGCATCCCCGCCGGCCGAAGCCACTCAAAACAACGGGTCAGACCATTCCCGAAGTTCTTAGTTCTCAGTTATCAGTTCCAAGCTCTAAGTTCCAAGCCCTCACTCCGCAGTCCACCCAAGCGGTAAATCCCCTTCCAACCCAAGGTTTTACTGGCAACTGGCAGCCGGCAACTGCTCCTCCGGTTACCCCAGTACAGTGACCTCGGTAATCTTGTGGCATTTCCCGACCTGCCCCATACTCGCTTCACCTACCACAGAACCTGGGAGACGGGGTTGGAAACGGAGATTAGGGTCGCCGTTCTCAACCCCGCATTTTTTTGCCTCTCCGACTCACACCCATCACTACCCCTCACGCTCACGCCGCATCTTTATGAATTAGAATCCTTAGCAATAGACTTTCTTTGCCCGGAACTAAAGCTGGGCTCGAGGGTTTGATCCCCTAAGTGAGGCCTAATGCGCAATCTCCTGTTGCTTCTCGTTCTAGCCTGCTCCTTCGCCCAAATTCTTCCTGCTCAGGATAAAGCCAACGCCGATGCCAAGGCCGAAGTGGCCGGCAAGGCCGCAGGCCGCGTCGAAGCCGCCGGCACCGTGCTCGAAGAAATCCAGGCTGCTCCCGACAACCGCATTCCCGAAGAAATTCTCGGCTCAGCCGAATGCGTCGCCGTAGTGCCGTCGCTCCTTAATGGAGGCTTTGTCTTCGGTGGACGCTATGGCCGCGGCGTGGCCAGTTGCCGCACCGAAAAAGGCTGGAGCGCGCCCGCTTTCTTCATGATCGGCGGTGGCAGCTTTGGCCTCCAGATCGGCGGCCAGGCCACCGACGTTGTCATGCTCATCATGAACAAGGGTGGCATGGATAACCTGCTTTCGAGCAAGTTCAAACTCGGTGGAGATGCCAGCGCAGCTGCCGGTCCTGTCGGCCGACACGCCGCCGCTGATACCGATTGGAAGATGCGCGCCCAGGTGCTTACCTATTCGCGCTCCCGCGGCCTCTTCGCCGGCCTCGAACTCAATGGCGCCGTCATCAAACAGGACAAAGACAGCACCCGCGAATTTTACGGCCGCATGGTTCCCTTCAAAACTTCGCTCAAGGGTGAGGTCGACGCGCCCAAGACCGCCTATCCCTTCCTGAGCTCGCTGGCCAAATGGGCGCAAGTCGCGTCAAAGTAGCAATCCGGGCGCGGGGAGAGATCTAAGATTTTCTCCATGACTCTGTGTCTCCGTGGTGAGAGAGGCAACGGACGCTTCCTTGCGTCCAAGCCCGTCTAACCCCTACACTCCGGCAAGTGCGCGAACGTCTCGAATACGCGCTCGTCTGGTCCGCGAGCAAACTCATGGGCGTGCTTCCCCGCCCCGTGGCGCGCTCCATCGGCATCGCCCTCGGCCTCACCGTGTTTCATCTTCATCGCCGCCTGCGCGAAGTCGGCATGCGCAACCTCGCTCTCGCCTTCCCGCAAATGTCTGCCGAAGATCGCCTCCGCATTCTGCGCGGAGAATACATTTCCCTCGGCCGCCAGCTCGCCGAGGTCTGCCTCTTTCCCCGCTATACGCGCGAGAATGTCTCCGATGTCGTCGTCTACAGCGGACTCGAAAATTACGAGCAAGCCTTCGCCCGCGGCAAAGGAGTCCTCTTCCTCACCGGCCATCTCGGCGGCTGGGAGCTCTCAGCCTTCGCCCATTCCTTGCAGGGCCATCCTCTGTCGATCGTAATGCGCCCGCTCGACAATCCCCACATCGACGCGCTCGTCCGGCGCTACCGCACCATGCACGGCAACCGCACCGTCAACAAAGACGACTTCATCCGCGGCCTACTCGCCGCGATGCGCGCCGGCGAGGTCGTCGGCATTCTGATGGACACCAACATGACTCCACCGCAAGGCGTCTTCGTAAATTTCTTTGGCGTCCCTGCCTACACCGCCAGCGGACTGGCCCGCATCGCTCTTCGCACCGATGCCGCCGTCGTCCCAACTTTTACAACCTGGGATGACAAGCTCGGCAAATACACCTTGCGCTTCGATCCTCCGCTCCAACTCGTGCGCACCGGTGATGGCGCTGTTGTCGACGACAGCGATACAAAAGACCGCCCGGCAAGCACCGAGGCCGACATCGTCGCCAACACTGCGCTCTTCACGAGCGTGATCGAAGACTACATCCGCCGCTATCCTGACCAGTGGCTCTGGCTCCATCGACGCTGGAAAACCCGCCCCGAAGGCGAACCACCGCTCTACTAGGTTTTTATGGATGGTTTTTGGGTGGCGCAGCGCTTTAGCGCTGCGACGCGAGCCGCATTCTTGATCGGCGGCTTCAGCCGCTGGGGGCAATCCCGCCATCCAGTTTACAGCCCTACTCTCCGAAGGCGACAATGACGAATCATGAAGCAATCCCTAGCCGCGCTCGCGGAGAAACTTGGGTGTCGCCTGATTGGAGACGGCTCCGTCGCCGTCGAACGTCTCGCCAGCCTGAAATCCGCCGACGCCAAAAGCCTAGTCTTCGTCGATGACGCCAAGCACTTCGACGCCGCGATGGCCTCCGCCGCTGCCGCCATCATCGCCGGAAACTTCGGAGCCGAAAAATCCGCGGGCGCCAAAACGGCGAAGCCAATCCTCATCTCCACGCAGCCGCGTCTAGCCTTCGCTCGCGCCGCCGAGTTCCTCCGCGATCCCGCCGCGCAAGGCCGCGGCATTCATCCCTCCGCCATCGTCGCCGCATCCGTAATCGGCAGCAACGTCGATATCGGTCCGCGCGCAATCATCGGCGAACAAGTACAAATCGGCGACGGCACCATGATCGGCGCGAGCTGCGTAATCGCGGACGGCGTCAAAATCGGCGCCCACTGCCGCATTGACGCCCATGTAACGATCTACGCAAACACCACGCTCGGCGATCGCGTTGTCATCCAGGCGGGAGCCGTCCTCGGCAGTGATGGCTTCGGCTACGTGCGCGACCAGCAGACCGGGCGCTACCAGCAGTTTCCGCAAATTGGCCGTCTCGTCATTGAGGACGACGTCGATATCGGGGCCAACTCCACCATCGACCGCGGCGCACTCGATGAAACCCGCATCCGTCGCGGCACAAAGATCGATAACCTCGTTCACGTCGGCCACAACGTTCAAGTCGGCGAGGATGTTGTCATCGCCGCGCAGACCGGCCTCTCCGGCAGCGCGGTCGTCGAAGACGGCGTCATCATCGGAGGGCAGGTCGGCATTGCCGATCACGTGCGCATCGAGCAAGGCGCGATTCTAGGCGCCCAGAGCGGCATTCCGACCGGCAAAGTAATTCGCGGCAAAGGCGTAGTCTTCTGGGGAACTCCAGCCCGCCCGATCCGGGAGTATCTTAAGGAACTGGCGTTTCTGTCGCGGATGGCGAAGAAGAAATAACCCCGAGTCGCGAGCTGCGAGTTTGAATGCTCAGATTCGCTGTTGCCCTCTTAAGATGGCGTTTTGATTTTCGAGGCTCGTGGCTCACAACTCGTGGCTAATAAAGCGACCTAAACCAATGCCCATCCTCGTCATCGGCGGCCACACACGCAACGTCGGCAAAACCAGCGTCGTCGCTGGTCTGATCGCGGCTTTGCGCGACCTCCACTGGACCGCCCTCAAGATCACGCAATATGGACACGGCGTCTGCTCCGCCAACGGCGAAGCCTGCGATTGCGCTACCGCTGATCACTCATGGGCTGTCACGGAGGAGCGCGACCGCAGCGGCGAATCCGACACTTCGCGTTTTCTTGTCGCCGGAGCCGATCACTCCTGGTGGGTGCGGACGCAGCAAGGTCACCTCGCCGAAGCGATGCCGCGCATTCGCCAGATTCTAGCTTCTACGAAAAACGTGATCGTCGAGTCGAACAGCATTCTGCGTTTTATAAAACCCGACCTCTACTTAACCGTTCTCGATCCCGCGACCGCGGACTTCAAATCGTCGGCGCAGGAATTTCTGGATCGCGCCGATGCGGTGCTGCTGCACGCGAAGGGCGATTCGCCAGAATCGGAAGACAAGGTGAACACAAGAACTCCGGCGTGGAAGCAGGTATCTCTGAAGCCGGTGGCGAATCGGGCGACCTTTGCGATTCGTCCTGGAGACTACGTGACTCCGGAGATCGTGGAGTTTGTTCGCGGGCGACTCAGCGCGCGTTAGAGGGCTTGCAAACAAGGTTGATAGTGCGCGAGAATTCCTTGCACGGCCGTTTACTGGTTGGTAACATCCACCCTCCTGACTGGTCTTGCAGAATCAGAGACTTAGCGATGATTTCCTCCCAGGTCTTTGAGGAATAAGGAGTTAGCATAGAATCGTAAACCATTGAATAATAAATACTTTAGCGAATTTCACTTCTTCTATTTCGAGGTTGCTCGCAAAGTCTTGATTCTAAAAGGGCAACATTCGCAAAGTATTCCGGATAAAGGAGTTACCCGGATGCCCGTCTACGTGTACATTTCGATCACCCGCTCAATCGCCCGCCGGCATACGGCGCAGAACTTGTCGGAGCGGGTGAACATAATGCAGTCGATTTCCGGGCGGTAATACCCCTTGGCCTCGTAGTTTGCGCCCTCGAACGCGCCCACTTTCCCGGCGTATTTCTCGTCGCGAAACATCGCTACTTCGTGGTCGCGCTCGCGGCGGAAGAGTTCCTCCATTTCCGCTTCGGGTCTGCCATCGGCTCGCAACTGATGGCGCTGCTTTTGAATGTCTTTTTCATAGCTTTCAAAGTCCGACTTGTTCCACGGCGTCGGCAGCGGCGTCCCTGCCTCTACCAAGTCCTTCCACTTCAACTGCGCCGGATCGAGCAGCGCTGTTACGTTCGGCTCCCAGGGCTCGGTTCGCTTCTCCGGCGAAAGATAGGAAACATCCGACGTGTAGTACTCATCCGCCAGGCCGGCGAAGTGATGCCCAAATTCATGCACGCCGACATATCCCGCCCAGGCATTATCGATCGCCACCGTCGCATACTGATTGAAAATTCCGCCGCCGCCATAGGTCTTCCCGTTCACCAGGATCTCGACAAACTCATAGGGCGCAAACGACGCCACATCGCGCAGCGTCCGATTCTCCATCGTCAAAATGTAGCGCTCGCTGTCGAACGAATCGTAGCTTGCGCCGAGCGGTGAGCGATGATAAATTCCGCTCGACGGCCGCGACACGCCCGATTCTTCCGCCGCCGGGCACAATCCCCACACATTGAAGTCTTTTCTGTGCTCCTTAAACGGCGAGGTACCGAACAGCTTCTCCATAAAACGCCGCGCATCGGCTTCGAATTTCGCGCGCTCCGCGGCCGTGTATCCATCGCCCAGCACCAGCAGATCGACTTTGCCCGCCGGTTCGCCCATCTTCTGAAAGGTAATCAGCGCGCCCGGCGACGGTGGCCGCGACCGGTCGATAAATTTGTTCTTCGGATCGACCGCCGTCTTCCAGACCTCGTGAAAGCCGCCCACCGTCGGGTCTTTCGCATTGCGCTCCTTGAGCACGACCTCCACCGGCGAAGCCGGCGCCGGAAAGCGCAGCGATTCCGAAAACGTCCGATTCGCATGTTGCGCCTCTTCCGTATCCTTCCACTCGCCAAAAACCGAGTTGAATCCGCGCGAGTACAGTAGCTTCCCGCTCGCCGGGTCGCGCACCTCAAACAAGAAAAGCCCGAGCTGGCTATCGTCAATCGCTTTGTCGGGATTTCCCGGCCACTCCAGCGGTTCCAGCACGGTGCGATCCAGCGTGAACCACTCGTCTTTGGAATTGCCGCCGTGATAGTAGTCGATGCGCATGGTGCGCGGCGCGGCAAAAGCTAGGGAAGAAAAGAAGACAATCAAAAGAAACACGGCGAGGAGAATTCGCTTCATGCCCGGAATTGTACGCCAGCGTGGAAGCCGGGGCGCACCGCGCGTGCGCGCAGGAACCCTACTCGCCGAATAACAAAAATCTCAAGACGTACCCGCCTTAATCTGCACCGCCTTGTCGTTCTCAAACGTAACCGTCAGCGGCTTTCCGCCATTCGCGTAGTCGAGCGTCCTCGATCCATAATCACCCGAGCTCTCGGGTATCCCTGCGCCGACCGCAAAGCTCGTTTGCAGTTCGTTCATCCCCTGCTGCACGCGATGCTCGTCGATCGCCTTCCACACGTCCGCCGGCCAATGCTTGTAAAGCTGGCGCGGATCTTCGATGAAAAAAATGTCATCTGAGTAACACTTGAAGTCGCCGTCCTTCTCCGCGCCGATCGGAACCGCATAAGTCTCTCCCTTCGGACTCCCATCTTTCCGAAACACCGCTAGTATCTGCTTCGTGCCCGGCGCCCGCGGCGCCACCGCCTCGACGACGTCCGTGATATCCAGCTTCTCGATCGGCCCGAGCGTGCCCGCCTCGTGCGCAAAGTCCGTCTTGTGCGCCGCCGCATTGTACGGGTAATAAGTATGGTAATAACCAAGTTTTACCCACACTGGTTGCTGGGTCAGTTCACGCGCCGACTTCAAATCGTAGGGACGCAGTTTCTTCGGGGTCACGTAGTAGTCGGCCTTCAACGGCGCATCGACTTTGGGCGCGGCCTCTTCCTTATTCGCCTCGTGACGCTCGTAAACAACGTAGGCCGCGCGCGTGCCCGCGATCACGATCCCGAGCAGCAGAACAATTTGCAGCTTTTTCCGGGCTTCTACATCCATAGCCATGAAGAGGAACTCCCCTTCCGCGCCGCTATTCGACGCCGAATCCGATAGACTAGTGTTTTGAAGCTATTTGTTGACTAATTCTTGACCCAATTCTTGACCCAGGAACAGTATGCCATTAACCGAAGATGACGTTCGCAGCGCCTTGCGCCAATGCTACGACCCCGAAATTCCCGTCAACATTGTCGATCTCGGACTGATCTATGGCATCCGTTTCGATGCCGCGCCCGACGATCAGCAGGATGTCAATGTCGAGATGACTCTCACCGCTCAAGGCTGTCCTGAGCACGTCAACATCAGCGCGCAGGTGAAAGCCCGCGTCGAGCAACTGCCCGGCGTGCGCAACGCCAATGTGAATGTCGTTTGGAATCCGCCCTGGACGCCGGAACGGCTGAGTCCGGATGCGCGCAAACAACTCGGCATCGAGTAAGGCCGCTGGTCGGAGATCGTCGCTCGCGCCTCGCCCTCGTCAGTACTCTCCGAACTCCTCAAAAGCCATTGACGAGCGCCTTTCCGAGAGTTCGCCAATCTTGCTGCCGATCCGCATCGCCATGTCCAGCATGCCGGTTCCCCGCTGTACGTACATCGGCAATTCTTCGCGGAACCGCTCAAACCGCTCCGGATATTCCGAGGCCAGCACTGCCATGCCAATACCTCCAACAAGTACTGCCGCCGGACGCCGTCCCTTCAGCAGCAAAATCACCGCCGCTCCCGTCGATATCGCAATCGCCGCCTGCTTCCAATTCGTCATGTAGTCTCCTCGTGCCGCTCGACTCGAGCCGATCAGAACTTCCCAGTCAGTGCCGCAGCTTCAACCCTGAGACGGGACAGGCCCCGTCTCTACTCTTGGCCGGATTACTCTTGACCGGATTGTAAATCACTGGCCCTTTGATGCTTTATACTGCCGCGTGCGCTGTCCCTTTTTCTGAAATGAGGCTGAAATGCCGCGATTCATCCGCTTCTGCTCTTTGTTTTTGATCGTCGCGATGGCCGCCGTTATCGCCAGCTCTCAAACCAAGCCCCGCGCCCGCGATCTCGGCGTTCCCTTCGACGGCACGCCCGGCCCCAACAACGCCATCACCGACGTGAAGGGCGTCGAAGTCGGCCACACCACGCTCATTCGGGGCGAAGGCAAACTCGTCGTGGGCCAAGGGCCGGTCCGCACCGGCGTCACCGCCGTTCTACCGCGCGGCAAAAATTCCACCGATGCGGTTTTTGGCGCGTGGTTCACGCTCAACGGCAACGGCGAAATGACCGGGACGACGTGGCTGGAAGACTCCGGCCTGCTCGATGGGCCAGTGATGATCACGAATACCCACAGCGTGGGCGTGGTGCGCGACGCGGTCATCGCCTGGAAAGTAAAGCATGGCGGCCCCGACATGGAAGGCTACTGGTGGTCGCTACCGGTGGTTGCCGAAACCTGGGACGGCTGGCTGAATGACATCAACGGATTTCACGTGAAGCCCGAGGATGCTTTTCACGCGCTCGACTCGGCGCATGCCGGGCCGGTCGAAGAAGGCAACGTGGGCGGCGGCACCGGCATGGTGTGCAATGAATTCAAGGGCGGCATTGGAACGTCGTCGCGCGTGCTCGACGCCAAAGATGGCGGCTACACCATCGGCGTGCTGGTGCAATGCAACTACGGACGCCGTCCCGAACTTCGCATCGCGGGCGTGCCGGTCGGCAAAGAAATTCCCGAACACCCAGCGTACGAGGACGAGACGAGTTCACTCGGCCCGACGCCGGGCCTGGATACAGGCTCGATCATCATCGTGATCGCGACCGACGCGCCGCTGATTCCGACACAACTGAAGCGCGTGGCGCGGCGTGCCGCGCTCGGCCTCGGACGCGACGGCAGCTACTCGGGCGACGGCTCAGGAGATATTTTCGTCGCGTTTTCAACCGCCAATTCCGGCATGGCAAGTCCAAGGGGGATTCACGACGTCAAAATGCTGCCCAACGACAGCCTCGATCCGGTTTTCCTCGCAACCGTGCGAGCCGCCGAAGAGGCGGTCGTGAACGCGATGGTGGCAGCCGACACGATGACCGGCGTCGACGGCCACACCGTAATCGCCCTTCCGCACGACAAATTGCGCGAGGTGCTGAAAAAATACAACCGCCTGGTGCAGTGATGAAGGGCCGAGATGAAGCTCAACAAGTGAGACCCGGCTCGCTCGCCCAAAAAAGCGCCCGCAACCTTTCGCGGGCGCTACTCCCATTCGAGTAATGATTCAGTCTTCTTAGAGCGTGGTCAGAAAACAACACTCTGAATCTGCCGCCGACTTACTTCTTCACCGTGAAAGCCACACTGCTGGTCAGCGTGCCGCCGGGCGTCACCACCTTCACAGAGCCGCTGATTGCGCCCGCCGGCACAGAGGTCGTGATTTCGCTCGCCGAGACCACCGTGAAGGCCGCCTTTGTCCCGTTGAACGTCACGCTGCTCGCATCGGTCAGATCGGTTCCCTGAATGATGACCTTCGTTCCAGTCTTGCCGACGGTTGGAATCGCCGCTACGAACGGCCCTAGTCCCATGCTGAATTCAATCAGGCAGGTGCCATTGTCAGAGCCATAGAAATTGCCGTTCGTCGATTGGACCAATCCGCCATAGGGGTGGGCGAGCGTGCATAGATCGGTCGGAAGGCCGATGTTGGTGTACGCATCTCCGGCAGCGACCTGATAGACCGCACCGGTTCCGCCATAACCTCCGCCACCATAGTTCTCGGCTGTACCGTACAGATTTCCATCGGAAGCAAGAATCATGGGAGCGGTAGGATTCCCGCCGTCCGTGCCACCATTCTGAAATCCCGTGAACTGATGCAGCAGCATAAATTTGAACTTGCCCTTGGTTGTGATCTTGAAGACCGTGCCATAGCCATCGGGGCCGCCGGCGAAAGTGGATCCATAAAGGTCGCCATCGCTGCCCAGCGCAAGTCCGGCCGAAGGATGTTGCCCATCCGGGCAACCTTGCTGTGCGCAGAACGAGTAGAGAGTTGTTACTTTGCCGGCCAGCGTCGCTTTGAAGATCGAGCCTTGGTTGTAGGCGCCACCACCCTGCGTTACGCCATAGAGGGTACCGATGGGGATCTGCACCAGATTCGCTTGCGGATCGCTTCCGTTCGGAAAGCTGTAAAGCAGGGTGAACTTGCCCTTCGTCGTGATTTTGAAAAGCGTATTGCCGCCTGTAACTCCGTACAAGATGCCGTTGCTGGCCTGGAGCAACTGGCCGGTAGGAGTCGAACCGTCATTCGGAGAGCAGGTGTTCGGCGGATCGCAAAAACTGTGCAGTGTCGTCATCTGGCCGACCGGCGTAAACCGGAAAATCACGCCGTCGTTGTAAGTTCCGCCGGCATATGTCATGCCGTAAAAGTTGCCGTCGTTGGCCTGCGTTACTCCACCGTAAGGACTGCGGCCATCGGGACAATCGCCTTTGCCATCACCGAGTGAGCAAAATGTATACAGCAAGGTGTAATTGCCCGAAGTATCGATCTTGAAGAGCGTGCCGCCACAGTCGAGATAGTTGTTGCAGTTAACATTCCCGGCCCCACCCGACTCGGTAGTGCCGTAGAGAGTTCCGTCGGTTGCCTGAATCATGTTCATCGTGAGTGGGTCGTCGCCAAGAGTGCCGTTCTCCGGAAATCCAAAGAGTACCGAGAAAGATTGCGCCTGTGCGCCCATAGCCGAGGCAAGACAAAAAACGGCGACGATACAAACGCGCCACAGCGTCGCGCGCGCTACGATGGGATTTTCTTGCTCCTTGCCAAAATGACGGTTCATTTCTCCTCCAAAATCGTATGTGATTGAACTTATTATCCAGGACGCTTGTGCGACCAGCCGACCCATGTTCCTCCCCGAACACGGGCCGACCGGCACACTCGTGCCACTACCCCCTGCCGAGCCGTTGGGATAAAATTCTTAACCAGCGGTCTGTCCGACCTTTCCCCCACGCTCGAGGAGCAGGCACGATGCGCCACTCTGCCTCTTGCTCCTATCGGAAGTCGTTAGCCCGCCTCATTTTTTTGTGATTTTTTTCTCACGGCCCTATGAGTAATGCCGTCAAACACTTATACGAGTTCGGTCCCTTCCAACTCGATTCGGGCGAGCGTGTCCTCCGGCGCGGCCAGGACCGCATTGACCTGCCTCCCCGTGTGTTTGATACCCTCGTCGCCCTCGCCGAAAGCGATGGCCGGCTGCTCACCAAAGATGAGCTGATGGACCGCGTTTGGCCGGACTCGGCCGTCGAAGAAAATAACCTGACTCAGGCCATCTATCTGCTGCGCCGCCTTCTCCAGGATGGCGAAAACGGCAACCGCTACATCGAGACCGTCCCCAAACGCGGCTACCGGTTTGTGGCGACTGTCAGAGAAACGAGTAAAGACGCCTCCGGCCCTCATTCCGCCGTTGCCGATGCGGCCGAGTCAGCCGACTTAGCCCAGCGGCCCTCTGCGTCGCAGGCCTCAACTCCCGCCGCCAGCCCAGTTTCAATCTCGACCGCCTCCTCGCGCTCAGGTTGGCATCGCGCCCTCCCAGCAATCCTCATCATCGGTCTAGTTCTAGCTCTCGCCGCCGCGCTGACTTACCTCGCCTTGCCCCGGCTAAGATCACACCAGCTCGCCGCCCACCCACACGCGCTCGCCGTCCTCCCGCTTCAAAATCTTTCCAAGGATGCCGGCCAGGATTACTTCGTCGACGGTTTCACCGAAGAGCTGGTCACCGACATCGCGCAGATCCGTTCCCTGCGCGTCATCTCGCGCACCTCGACCATGGTTTACAAGGGCACCAAAAAGCCGCTGCCCGAAATTGCCCGCGAGCTGCACGTCGACCTCATCCTCGAAGGCTCCGTCATTCGCGATGGCAATCGCGTTCGCGTCACCGCGCAGCTCATCAACGCCCCGACTGATACTCATCTCTGGGCACAGACCTACGAATCCACCATCAACGACATTCTCGATATCCAGAGCCAGATCTCCCGCTCCATCGCCGATGACGTTCGCCTCGATCTGTCGCCCGAGGAAAAGCAGCGCCTCGCCTCCGTTCCCACCGTCGATCCCGAGGCCCACGATCTCTATCTGAAGGCGAGCTACCAGTTCGCGCAGCAGACGCCGGATTCGCTGCGGCAAAGCTTGTCGCTCTACCAGGCCGCGGTCGCGAAGGATCCGTCATTTGCCATGGCCTATCTGGGCATCGCGCAGACCGAGGCGTCGCTCACGCAGATCACGGCGGCCGCTCCGGACGAGGCTATTCAAAACGAGAGAGTCGCGCTCGCCAAAGCGCTCGCGATCAATCCGCACTTAGGCGACGCCCACGGCCTGCTCGCGTCTCTCGTTTACTACCGCGATTGGGATTGGCCGCGAGCCGAACAGGAGTTCAAAGCCGCGTTGGCCGAAGGCGCGCGCGCTCCCACCGAACAGCGCTACGGCAGTTCGCTCATTACGCGCGGCCGTTTCGAAGAGGGCACCGCGCACATCCAAGCCGCGCTTGAGCTCGATCCTCTGGGCAAGTCGCCGCGCGTCAATCAGTTTTACGGACTCTATTTTCAGCGCAAGTATCCCGAGGCGCGGCAGAAACTGGAAGAAGTTCTGGCGTCGAGTCCCGACTGGCTCGCCGGGCACGGCTTGCTCTCTCTGCTCGCGGCCACCGAGCACAATTGCGCCGACGCCGATAAACATGCGCAGTGGATGTTCCAGAGATATCCATCGCCGCTCAGCGACTTCCTGCTCTCGCTAGCCAGCAGCTGCCGAGGAGACCAGGCCAGAGCGCGCGAATATCTCGAACACGCCGCTGCCTATAAAGGCCCAGCCTTCGTGTCACCCTATCAACTGGCTCTAGGCTATGCGTATTTGGGCGACAAAGAAAAAGCCATGTCGTACTTGCTGAAGTCCGCCGACATCCGCGAGCCTCAGGTCCCCTACATCAAAGTCGACCCGCTCTTCGATCCCATCCGCTCCGACCCGCGCTACCGGGCGCTAGAAAAAAAGATTGGCCTCGAACCCTAACCTAAAATCCTGTCATCCTGAGCGCAGCCGGTAAGCGAAGCGCGCCTGGCGAAGCGAAGGACCTATGCATTTTGCGTGCACTACAGCTGCCAGAGAAGACAGCTGACAGCTAATCCACCACTGCCTTATCCGTAATCTCCAAACCCTCATCAATAATGGCAAACGCCTCCCGCAACTGCTGCTCGTTAATGCACAGCGGAGGATTCGTATAAAACGTATTCCACCGCACTAGCGTATAGAGCCCGTTTTCGCGGAAAAACTTCCCGAGCGCTGCCATCTCGTCCGATGTGCCATTAAACGGAGCCATCGGCTGCCGCGTCTTCTGGCTGCGCACGAGTTCAACAATGCCAAATAATCCAATCGACCGCACCGCGCCCACCGAACGATGTTTCTTCTGGAGCTCGGCTCCGAGGCCTTTCAGGATCACGCCCATCTTGCGCGAGTTCTCAATCAAATTGTCTTCTTCATACACGCGAATCGTCGCGAGAGCGGTCGCGCAGCCCATCGGATGCGAGTTATAAGTCAGCCCTCCATAAAACACTTTGTCCTGAAAATGCTGCGCGATGTGATGTCGCATGCCAACCGCGCCGAGAGCAATATAACTCGAAGTAAGTCCCTTCGCCATGCAGATAAGATCCGGAACAACCTTCCAATGATCGACGGCAAACCATTCGCCCGTGCGGCCAAAGCCGGCCATCACTTCGTCGGCGATCATCAGAATGCCGTACTTGTCACACAGTTTGCGCACCCCCTGCATGTAACCATCCGGTGGAATCAGAATGCCGTTCGTCCCCGTGACTGTCTCGAGGATAAACGCTGCAATGGTCTGCGGGCCTTCGAGTTGAATGGTTTCCTCAATCATCGCCAGCGACGATTCCGCCGACTCCCATCCCCGCTCAATGCCGTGATAAGGATCAAGCACCCGCACCACGCCCGGAATGCCGGGCTCAGCGGCCCATCTGCGGGGATCGCCCGTCAGCGAGATCGCGCCCGCAGTCGCGCCATGATACGAGCGATATCGGGCGATGATTTTGTTTCGTCCAGTAAAAAAGCGCGCCAGCTTGATAGCGTTCTCGGTAGCTTCGGCTCCGCCATTGGTAAAGAAAAACGTGTCGATGTCGCCGGGCGTAATTTCGGCCAGCTTCTGCCCAAGCCGCGCGCGCACCTCAGTCGCCATGAAAGGATTCGCATAACAGAGCGTCGCGGCCTGCTCGGCAATCGCCTGAATCACGCGCTCATCGCCGTGTCCGATGTTGACCGACATGAGCTGGCTGTTGAAATCGATGAATCGCTTCCCTTCCGGCGTCCAGAAATAAATGCCTTTGGCCCGCGCCACCGGAATCGGATCGACCTTCGACTGCGCCGACCACTCGTACAAAGTGTGCTTCTTGGTCAGGTCAACAATTTCCTTCCCGGTCATCGTGGGCGTCGCGGTCGCGGTCGTCATTCAATCCTCGCTTTCCAGAATCTTTGACCACAGAGTCACAGAGACAAAGAGAACTACAGAACTCTAGACAGCGCTCAACGCCGTCTTCCTCTCACCAACCTGCGCCAAGGCGGCTTCCAACACATCCATCGCCTCATCCATCTGGGCGTCGGTCACCACCAGCGGCATCAGCAGCCGAAGCACGTTGCCATACGAACCCGCCGTGAGCAGCACCAATCCATGCTCATAGCAATATTGTGACACCTGTTTCGTCTCTTCGTCGGCCGGTTCGCGACTCGCCTTCGAGCGCACCAGTTCAAGCGCCTGCATCGCGCCCAGCCCGCGCACCTCGCCGATCAACTCCCACCGCGACTGCCACTTCGCCGCGCGCTTTCGAAAACGCTCACCCAGCACATTCGCCCGCGCGCACAGATTCTGTTGCTCGATTGTTTCGAGCACCGCGAGCGCGGCTTCGCACGCCGCCGGATTTCCGCCAAAAGTTCCGCCGAGTTGTCCAGATCCCGCAACATCCATAATGTCTGCCCGCCCGGTAACCGCCGCCATCGGCAGTCCGCCAGTCAGCGACTTCGCCATCGTCACCAGATCCGGATCGAGCCCCAGCCGCTCGCAGGCAAACATCGCGCCCGTGCGCGCAAATCCAGTCTGCACCTCGTCAGCGATTACAAGAATTCCATGCTTCCGGCAAATCTCCGTGAGGGTTGGAAAGAACTCCGCAGGAGGCGTAACAAATCCACCCTCGCCGAGAATGGGTTCAACAATGACCGCCGCAATCGTCTCCGCGGCTACCACCCGCTTGAATGTGTCTTCGATATGCTTCGCGCAAAACATCTCGCATGAGGGATACTTCAGCGAATACGAGCAGCGATAGCAATACGCATACGGAATGCGATAGACCTCCGCCGGAAACGGTTCGAACCCCGCCTTATAAGGATGCGTCTTGCTGGTCATGGCCATCGCCATGTAAGTGCGTCCGTGGAATGCGTCTTCGAACGCGATAATCGCCGGCCGGCGAGTGTACGCACGCGCAATCTTGACCGCATTTTCCGTGGCTTCGGCGCCTGTGCTCACCAGCAAAGTCTTCTTCGGACCTTTGCCCGGAGCGATTGCATTCAGTTTTTCGCAGACCGCGACATAACTCTCGTAAGGCAGCACGTTGAAGCTGGTGTGCAGGAAGCGATCAAGCTGCCGCCGCACCGCTTCGACAACGGCGGGCGCGCGGTGCCCTGTATTGAGGCAGCCAATACCGCCCGCGAAATCGATCAGCCGGTTGCCGTCGACATCTTCAATGACCGCGCCCTCGGCCTTCGCGACAAATACGGGCGTTGCGTGATAAGCGGCCCGCACCACCGCAGCGTCGCGCCGCTTCATCAAAGCCAGCGACCGCGGCCCAGGAATAGAAGTGCGAAGTTGAATAGTAGACATAAATCAGTTCTCAGTTGCCAGTTGCCAGTTCTCAGTTCTCAGTTTTCGGTTCTCAGTTCTCAGTTCTCAGTTCTCAGTTCTCAGTTCTCAGAATCAGATCGAGTCCGCCCGCGCCGAGTTGCCTGCACCGGCAACTGGCGACTGGCAACTGCTCTTCAGTACCAGCCAATCGGAGCCTCGTTCAAATTGATATACACCTGCTTGGTCTCCAGATATTCCTCGATCCCCCACGGCCCAAGTTCGCGCCCAAAGCCCGATTGCTTGTAGCCTCCCCAGGGCGCTTCCACGTATGTCGGCTGCATATGATTCACCCACACGATGCCCGCGCGCAGCGACTTCACCGTCCGCATCGCCTTGAAAATATCGCGCGTCCAGACCGCAGCCGCCAACCCATACGGAGAGTCGTTCGCGATCTTCAGGGCATCCTTCTCATCCTCAAATGGAATCACCGCCGCCACCGGGCCAAAAATCTCTTCGCGCGCGATGCGGGCATTGTTATCCACGTCATAAAAAATCGTCGGCTGCACGTAGTAGCCTTTGGCGAACTTCTCGGCGCGCCCTCCGCCCGATGCAACCTTCGCCTCCTTCTTGCCGATGTCGACATACGAGAGCACGCGATCATATTGTTCTTTGCTCACCAGCGCGCCCATCTTCGTGTCGCGCTCCAGCGGAGGACCGATCTTGATCTTCTTCGCCTTCTCAGCCATCGCGTCGACAAACTTCTTGTAGATCGATTTCTGCACCAGGATGCGGCTGCCCGCCGAACAAACCTCTCCCTGATTGATGAACACGCCGAAAAGCGCGCCATCGATCGCCGCTTCAAAATCGGCATCGGCAAAAAAGATATTCGGCGACTTGCCGCCCAGTTCAAGCGTCACGCGTTTTACCGTGTCAGCCGCCGCCTTCACAATCATCTTGCCGACCGCCGCCGACCCGGTAAACGCAATCTTGTTTACGTCGGGATGCTTCACCAGCGGCGCTCCGCAGCTTTCGCCAAAACCCGTGATCACATTCACCACGCCCTTCGGCAAACCCACTTCGTCAAACCACTTCGCCATTTCGAGCGCGGTTAGCGGAGTCTGCTCGGCCGGCTTCAGCACGCAGGTGCAACCAGCAGCCAGCGCCGGAGCCAGCTTCCATGCGGCCATCAGCAGCGGATAATTCCACGGAATGATTTGCCCCGCCACGCCGACCGGCTCTTTCAGCGACAAGCTCATCGCGTTATCGGGCACCGGATTCACATAGCCCACAACTTTCGTCGCCAGCCCACCGTAATATTCGAAGCAAGTCGCCGTGTCGTTGATGTCAAACTCCGCTTCAACGATCGGCTTTCCCGTATTGCGGCATTCGAGTTCAGCGAGCGCCGCCACATTCTGGCGAACTTTTTCGGCCAGCCGAAACAAAACACGCCCGCGCTCCTGCGCGGTTGACGTCCCCCACGGACCTTCGTCAAATGCGGCGCGGGCCGCGGCCACTGCGCGGTTTACATCTTCCGCGTTGGCGTCCGGAACCTGCGCAATCACCTCCTCGGTGGAGGGATCGTAAACCGGAAACGTCTTCTTCGCCTCGCTCGAAACCCATTCCCCATTGATAAACATCTGGTACGTTTTGATTTCGGCCTGCACTCCGCTGGGCATAAGGACCTCCTGCTCTGTAACCGGAACAAACGCTATAGTTCAGCCGCCGCTTGATCCGGCTTCAATCTTCCATACACAAAAAAGAAAAACGCGGCCAGCACCAGAAAAAATAGCGTGAATCCGAACATCTTCGCCTCGTACTTCCACACCGACGTGATCTGCTTCGCGGGAAAAAAGGCCAAGCCGATGCCGAGAGCGGTTGTCAAAAATCCGCTCGCTCCCGCGAAGGTCAGCATACCGCGCCCGTAGCGGCCGCCGGAGAGATCACTCTTCCCGGCAAATTTCAGCAGCGCGGCAAACACGTAAAGAAATGGCACAAGCTGCAACACCACCGCCAGCGACAGCATCGTCTGAAACGCTTCCTGCACCCCGCCCGACGCATAGAAATTGATGACAATCAATATCAGCGAGACGACCGCCTGCACGATCAGCGCGGCATATGGCGTGGCATACTTCGGATGCACTCGCCCGAGCCACGACGGCATGTACGAGTCGAGGCCCGCAACAAATGGAATGCGCGCCGAGCCGCCCATCCACGCCGAGCCAATGCCCGCGATCGATAAGCTCAGCATCACCGCAAATGGCGTGATGATCCACGCCACGCCCACTCTGGCGGCCATGTGGCTGACCGCCTGCACAATTCCCTGCAACACGCTGATGTCGTTTTTGCCGATCGCGAGCAGCAGCGTGAGAGTTGCGCCGATATAAAGCGCGCCGGAAATAACTCCGCCCCAAGCGACCGCCGGAGGCAGCGTTTTCTGCGGATCTTTAATCTCGTCACCCATCACCGAAGCAAGTTCGAGACCGACCAGCCCAAAGCAGATCACTCCAAACGAATTCAGCACGAAACGCGGATCGGCAGGCACGCGAAAATCCGCCGCCGTCACTGTCGTGCCGAAACGCGACCAGACCGTCACTCCGAGTCCAATCAAAACCGCCGCCGCGACAAACGTTCCAATCGCGCCCAGGTTATTCAGCCATTTCCCAACGCCGAGTCCAACGATGTTCAGCACCGTGAGCAAAACAAGCAGCGCCAGCGACGCCAGCATCGCAAAAGTCTTGTTGTCGGCGAGCGCTGCGTGGCCGGGCCCCATCGCAAATACCGAAACGCCGACGAAGTAGAGCATCACCGTCGGCACGTAGAGCATGTTATTGGTCCAATAGCACCAGCCGGAGAGGAACCCATGGAAATCGCCGAAGACCTCTTTCGCCCACAAATAAACGCCGCCCTCGCCGGGATAGCGGTGCGCCAGTTCGATCACTGCGATCCCCTGCGGCCAGAAAAAAAGCACCAGCGAAATCAGCCACAGCCACACCGTAACGCCGCCATTGGCGGCGATCGATGGGACAACATTCAAATTGAATACGGCGACCACAAACAACAACACCAGATCGAAGCGTCCGAGGACGCGCTTCAGGTGCGGCTGATTGGAGTCTGATTGAGTCATCGGATCATTGAGTTATTGACTCATTGGAGCAGCGAGTCATTTGCACATTAAGTCGTTTGGCGACGCCTGAAGTTCTAATGCCTCAATGATTCAATGTCTCAATCTCTACTGCGTCGCCACAGCTCCCATCCGCTCATGCTGCGCCGCGGCCAGCGAGTCGGCAATGTCGCCAAACGCCGCCAGGTGCTGTTCGATGTCGGCCTCGGTGTGTTGCACTGAGATCGTCCACTGCTCGTCCCACCAGTACGGCTGCGGCATCACACCGCGATTCACCATGCCGAACCAGTAGTGCCGCCACAGATCGACATCGACCGCCAGCCAGTCGCGATAATTTTTGATCTCCGCCGGATACAGCATCAGCGCGCCATTCACGCCCGCGCTCGCAATGTAGGCTTGCAGCCCGGACTTGGCGACGATTCGACGGTAGCCGTCGGTCAGCATGTGGCTGAGCTTGTCGGTGTGCCCATAATTCGCGCGCGTCAACACCTCGCGAAACATCGCGAGGCCGGCCGCCATCGAAACCGGATTCGTATTGTAGGTGCCGCCATGAAAAACTTTATGGTCGGAGATGAGTTGCATCACTTTTTTGTGCGCGCCGAAAGCAGCCAGCGGGAACCCGCCGCCAATCGATTTCGCCAGGCAGATCATGTCGGGCATCACGCCAAAATATTCCGATGCGCCGGCCCAGCCTAGCTTCGCGCCCGTCTTCACTTCGTCGAAAATCAGCAGCGCGCCATACTTGTCGCAGAGTTCGCGCAGGCCTTCCAGAAATCCCTTCTGCGGCATGCAGAGGCCGACATTCATCATGATCGGCTCGAGAATAATGCACGCAATCTCATTCGGATTTTCGCGAAACCGTCGCTCGACCGTCTCCAGATCGTTGAAGGTTGCGATCTTCACGTTGCCGATGCTCGCGACTGGCACACCTTTGCCGCCGGAAACTGGCTTGGGATCTTTAATGTCGCCAAAATCGTCCGCCGGCGGATGCGGCTTCACGCTGACCAGCACCGCATCGTGCAGCCCGTGGTAGCCACCCTCGAACTTGATGATCTTGTCTCGCCCCGTCGCCGCGCGGGCGAGTCGAATGGTGTGCATGGTCACTTCGGTGCCGCTGTTGCCGAAGCGACACATCTCGACCGGAAAACGCGTGCAGATCTCTTCCGCCAGTTCCCACTCCATGTTGTGCGGCATGCCAAACATCGTGCCCGTGGAGAGCCGGTCCTCGACCGCGCTCATCACCGCGGGATGGCAGTGCCCGGCCATCAGCGCGCCGAAACATAGATTGTGATCGATGTATTCGTTGCCATCCAGATCGCGGAACATTCCGCCCTTCCCTTCCTTCACAAAAATCGGGTAAGGCTCGTAGGCGCGATAGTTGCTGGCGACGCCCAGTGGAAGGCGTTTCAGGTTTTTCTTGTGCGCTTCGGCGGACTTGGGGGTACGGCGCTCGAAGGTCTCGAGCTCCTTTTGCAGTGCGGGATACATCGTGATCTCCAAAAATGCTCAGGCCGGATAGGCCATTAGATTGGGCCGGGGCGGCCATGGCCGCCCGGTTTCAGACAAACGTTCAGACAAATCAGAAGTAATACTTCAATGCAAATTGTACCAGCCGCGGGTCCTTCACCTGGGTGATCTGGCCAAACTGCGAGCCGTCGCTGCTGTTGCCGTCGGGGTTATAAAACTGTGTGTGATTAAAGACGTTGAAGATCTCTCCTCGAAATTCGAAGTGCGTTCTTTCATTCACTGGAATGTTCTTCATCACTACAAAATCGGTCTCGCTGATTCCCGGCCCGCAACAAATCGTGCGCGGGGCAGTACCAATGCGACCCAGCAAGCTCATGTCGTAGCAGTCAAAAACTGCGCCCGCCGAACACGGAGGCTGGGTATTGTCGGTTGCATTCTCCGTAAAGCTGTTCTGATTGAAATAATAGTTATTACCACCAGGGCCCAGTACATTTTGAGAGCTCTGCGGATGCAGCCTCTGGAAGGGCGCAATCTGGTCAGCTTCTCCGGGATACTCGAAGTCGTCGCTGTTCATCAGCTCATTGTCGGCATCCGATGTCAGGTGAATCGGAAATCCAGTCTGGTAAGTTGTGATTCCCGAGAATCCCCAGTCATTCAGCACCTTCCCGGCAAACCCGCTGAACTTCCTGATCGGAGGATCCCATTCATAGCTGATCACAATGCGATGACGCGCATCGAACAGCGACAGCGCGTTGTTGTCTGCGCCGGGCAGAGGATTCAGGATGCCCTCAAAACTCGACGCTTCGTCGATCGACTTGCTGAACGTGTAGGCCGCGGTGAATTGCAACCCGTGCCCCATTCTCTTTTCGAGTGACGCCTGCAACGAGTTATACGAAGAACCGGCAATGGTGTCTTGAGCAAAAATGCCCGTGAACACGGGTATGCCATTAACCGGGCATCCATTGCCGGTGGTCGGATCGCACTGCGGCGAGGAGTTCGGACGTAGGCCGGTGAAGCTCAGCGTTTGGCCGGTTCCCGTCACGACCGAGCCGTTGGGCATGTGGAATGGGAAGCCACTGGGCACCGTCACCGTGTACACGCTGTCTTCGATAAAGGGCGCGCAGGTGAGTGGCCCCTCGATGGTGTTGATGTCCACACAGGTCTGCGGATTCGAGTAATTGACGTCATGGGTCGCCAGCAAACGATGGCCCTGCGATCCGACATAACCAACCGACAGCTTCATGTCATTCGTCAGTTGGCGCTCAACCGTAAAGTGATATTGCGAGGCATACTGCGTCCGCATGTGCGGCTGGAAATCCCCGTACAAATCGATCGGCTCGAAGATTGCCCAATCCTGCGGCGTGCCGCGTTGCGGATTCAGAATGCCGTTAAACGGATTCAGATAGGTAGTCGCGCCATCCTGCCCGAGGAACGGCAAGTTGAACTGCGTTTCAGAAACAGTCGTGCTGCCTCCGAACGGAGGCTCAGCGCCAAATTGCGAGAACACAAGCTGCTCGATCGGATTGTAGAAAAGCCCAAAGCCCGCGCTGATGCTGGTCTTGCCTGAGCTACCGGGGCTATACGCAATTCCAATTCGCGGCGCAAACGCTTTGTAATAAGTCTGCGTCATCCCCGGAGGCACACCCGGATCGCCCGGAACGACCAGGCCAATCGCGTCCTGCGAAGTGCAATCGGTATTCGGTCCTCCGCAGGGAAAAACCGTAGACGACTGACCCTGACGGAAGCTCTCGACGTGCCGGAATTTATCCGCCAGCGGAGTATTCAACTCCCAGCGCAGCCCATAGTTCAAGGTGACGTTGGGCTTGATCTTCCAGCTATCCTGCGCATAAAGATATAGCCCAGTGTTGCGCACCGCTTCGCTCTGCGCCGAACCTTGCCCATACGTGTCTGCTAAGCCCAGCAGATAATTGGGATAGAGATTTTGGCTGCCCGCTGAATTAATCAGCAAGGGGTCGTTCGTCCCGCCGCCGTAATAGTTGAACTCGCCATTCACGTTGTAGTAGTAGACCTGGTTGAACTGCTGGCGGCGAACGTCCACGCCAAACTTCATGGTGTGCGTACCCCTCACCTTCGTCAGGCTGTCCGACCATTGGAAAGAATTCCCCGCTTGCGGCAGTTCTCCTTCCCAGTCGTTGCCGATCTGGAACCCTCCAGAAATCGCGATGAAAGGCAGCCCTTCGCGGCTAGCGCCCAGAAACGGATGAATGCCATAAAGGCTTCCGTTTGGATCGGTCGAACCGTCGCCGTAAAAACAAGGTGGGGCTCCGGTAACCGAGCTCAGCCATGACGGCGCCGCCGGGCAGGAGTCCTGCACCAGTTCCGTATTCTCGGGATGTTGAAATGTTTCCTGGCCTTCGCGGTTGTAATTGAAGCGGAATTCGTTCACCGTGTTGCTGTTGATGGTCCAGTTGTGGGTAATGTTCCACTGCTGGAATCGCTCCGCCACGATATCCCCGAAGCCGGGAAGATTGCCCCCGGCGTTTTCGAACAGGGCAAACGGATTCAGCGTGCGGTCGTCGTTGAAGTAGTAATAAATGCTGAGGTTCTGTTTATCGTTCAGGCGATGATCCACCTTCACTGTGACCTGGTCGCCGCGAATCGCCTTGGTCGGCACGGTACTGATGAGATTTTGGCCCGTTGATGGAGTCGGCACAAATTGCAGAAGATCGACCGCCGTGGGATCCATGCAAGCGAGCGGGATTTGCTCATTCTGAAAGAGAGATGAATACGGTGTTCCGCTCGGTATGCCAGCCGGATACCCGACCGCCTGATCGCATCCCGGGCGGTTATCCAATAGCTGGTTATTCACGAGATTTCCGCCAAATGTCCCGCCCAATATTGGATCGGAAAAATCGGCGAAAGATTGAGTAGCGCTCGGCCGCTCGGCCGCCGTCGGAACCGTCACCGCTGGCGACAGAATTCCCTGCCGGATCCGCCTGCCTTCATAGCTAGTAAAGAAAAAGGTGCGATTCTTTACGATCGGACCGCCGAACGTTCCGCCAAACTGATTCTGGTTGAACTGTGGCTTGTCGCATGGCAAGCCTTGTGCGCCAGTAAGGCAGTAATCGTTGGCGTTCAGCACCTTGTTGCGGAAAAACTCAAACACGCTCCCATGCCACTCGTTGGTACCGGATTTGGTCACTACGTTAACCACCGAGCCCGAGTTGCGCCCGTACTCGGCGTCGAAGTCATTGGTCAGCACCCGGAACTCCTGAATGCTGTCCGGCGAAGGCTGCACGGTCGGCAGGTTGGCGAACAGGTCGTTGGCATCGCCGCCATTAACGCTGAAATTATTCGAACGCCCGCGCCCGCCGTTCACCGATACCGCTCCCGCCTGGTCGCTTCCGTAAACCAGCGAGTTGGTGGCACCCACCGTCGACATCACGCCCGGCTGCAATTGCAGCAATTGATAAGTATCGCGCTCGTTGAGCGGCAGGTTCTGCACCTGACGGTTGTCCATGACCGCGCCCAGTTGCGTGCTCGTCGTATCCACCAGCGGAGCTTCAGAAGTGACTTCGACCACTTCCTTGGTCTCGCCGATCTGCAAAGTGGAGTTCAGCGTCAACACCTGGTTCAGTTCGACCGGAACTCCTTTTCTGACGTTCGTCTTGAACCCCTGTAGGTCGAAGGTCAACGTGTAGACTCCAACCGGCACCTCGGGAAATCCATAGTCGCCACTGCCGTTGGTTTGCGCCTCGTGGCTGACGCCGGTCGCTTCGTTGGCAAGCGTCACTTTCACGTTGGCGAGCACGGCGCCGCTCGGGTCGGCAACGCGGCCCACGATGCGGCCTCCCGTGCCTTGCGCGAAGACCAGCGTGGAACACAGGCAAAGGCAGGCGGTTGCCAGACAGATGACAGCCAGCCAACGGGTCAATCGGAACGTTCGCGACTGCGGCATAGATAGGTCGTCCTCCAGATCTCGGGGTCAGATCCGAATTTTCAAAACTTAATTTTTGAATCTTGTGGAAAATGCCAACCTTGCTATAATCGCGCAAGGTTAGAGACTCTCCGCCCATCTGTCAAGCGGAAAAGTTCAGCTCCCGGGACGGCTTTCAGCGGCACATTCAAACTCATGTCGAGCGGGGCAAAAGTCTTACTCAAGATCGGCGATGTAGCGCGGCTTGTCGGCATCTCCGCCTCGGCCATTCGTGGCTGGGAGAGCCTCGGCTTGACGCGCCCAAAGCGCAGCCAGGGCCGCTATCGTCTCTATACGAATGAAGACGTACGCTTGCTCAAGAAGGCACGCTATCTGCGCAAAGTACGCGGTCTGAACGCACCCGCCATCGTCGAAATGCTCAAGCGCGAGGGCGCCATCAAACCCGCCGCCAACGGTCCGACTGCCGGCATCGGACCTCGCTTGCGCCAATTGCGCTCGCGCCGCGGCTTGAACCTCTCTGATGTTGCTTCTGCCGCCGGAGTTTCCGTCGGCTTTCTCAGCGCCGTCGAGCGTTCGCAAATGAGCGCCTCCGTCGGCACCCTTCGCCGGCTCGCGCGTTTTTATCGCACCAACATTCTTGAATTCTTCGATCCGCCTGAGGCCAATCCCCGACTCGTCCGTCCCGCTCGCCGCAAAGTGCTCGAAGCCGGACCGGGCGTGCGCATGGAACTGCTCGCGTGGGGCAACACCGCCATGGAACCGCACCTCTTTCGCATTAAGCCTCACGCCGGCAGCGGAGAAGAGTACACGCACCAGGGCGAGGAATTTCTTTTCGTACTGCGCGGCGAACTCAAGATCGCCCTCGCCGGCGAGGAGTACGATCTGAAGCGCGGCGACAGTTTCTATTTCGAAAGCGCCACGCCTCATCGTTGGACGAATCCCGGGCCCGGCGAGACCTGGCTTTTGTGGGTGAATACGCCGCCGACGTTCTGAGGAGAGTTCTAAGAAACGTTCCGAGGGAACGTTCTCAGGCTTACCGCTGGTTACGAATTGGGCGATTTAAAAGAAACGCCGGCTGGAGAAGTGACATGACTTTGAGACAAACCGCGCTCGTTCTGCTGCTGGCGTGGCTCGCGCTCTTCTGTGGATCGTGCGCCAAAAAAACTCCCACGCTCAACCTGCTCGTCTGGGAAGGCTACGCCGATCCCTCCTACGTCCACGCCTTCGAAGAGCAGAACCACTGTAAGGTTTCGGCGTCCTATATGGGCTCGAGCGACGAACTGGTGGCCAAGCTTCGCGGAGGCAGCGCCGGCACCTACGACGTCATCTCCCCATCAAGCGACGTCGCCACCATGATCGCAACCTCGGGTCTGGCCGCTCCGCTCGACCTCGGCAAACTGCCCGCCTACAGCGAACTCTCACCGCAACTCACATCACTCGCTCTCGTGCGCGTAAAAGGCGATGTCTACGGCGTTCCCTTCATGTGGGGTCCCGACCCGATGATCTACGACACCACGGTATTTCCGCAGCCGCCCGACAGCTGGAATGTAATGTGGGATCCAAAGCTCAAGCAGAAAATTTCCGTGTGGGATGATCTCTCGACCGTCTACATGGCCGCGCAGGTCTTAGGCTACGACAAACCCGATCCGGGACATCTTTATAACTTGAGCGACGACGAACTGAACGCAGTAAAGAAGAAGCTCATCGAACTGAAGCCCAACATTCGCAAGATCTGGTCGACCGGCGGCGAGCTCACCAACCTGTTTCAGAATCACGAAGTGGTCATTGCGATGGGCTGGCCGCTCATGACCAACCAGCTTCGCAAAAGCAATTTCCCAGTCGGAGAAACGATTCCCAAAGAAAACACTACCGGTTGGATCGATCACCTGATGATCACCGCCGGCAGCGAGAATAAAGACCTGGCTTACAAATTTCTGGAGTTCATGATCCAGGCGCAGACGCAGAAAAAAGTCACCGACGTGACCGGCTACACGCCCGCAAATCCGCGCGCCGCGCAGTTAATGACGCCCGAAGAAGTGAAAAGTCTGCACCTCGACGACGGCGACAATTATCAGAAGCGTCTCTATTTCTGGCAGAATGTCCCGCGCCGCGCGAAGTACAACGAGATCTGGAACGAAGTGAAAGCCACGCAGTAGCAGGTGTGCTGAGAAATGTGGCGCGGACAATCGGATCCTAAAAGAACACTCGCCCGCGCAAATGTATCCGTCACCAACACAGATTGCCATGGCAACGACAATCGATCGCGAGCTCACAAACCCGGCGCCATCAGGCCCGCAGCCACTACTTTCCCTCCGCGCCGTCGCGAAGCACTTCGGCAAGAACATCGTCCTGCGCGATATCAGTCTCGAAATTGCCGAGGGCGAATTTCTCACCATCCTCGGCGAGAGCGGCTCCGGCAAAACCACGCTGCTGCGCATTCTCGCCGGCTTCGAACAGTCCACCAGCGGAGAGGTCTGGATGACCAGCCACCGCCTCGATACCCAACCGCCTTATCGCCGCCCCATCAACACCGTCTTTCAAAGCTACGCGCTTTTTCCGCACATGACGGTCGAAGATAACGTCGGCTACGGCCTGCGCATCGCCCACCGTCCCGCCGCGGAAGTGCAATCGCGCGTCAGCGACGCGCTCGCCAAAGTAAAAATGTCCGCCTACGCAAAATCAAAGCCGACAAAAATCAGCGGCGGCCAGCAGCAACGCATCGCGCTCGCTCGCGCGCTCGTGAATCGCCCGCGTCTCCTGCTCCTCGACGAACCGCTCTCCGCGCTCGACGCCAACTTGCGCCGCCAGATGCAGGTTGAACTCAAAGCCTTGCAGCGCGAGGTCGGCATCACCTTCATCTTCGTCACGCACGATCAGGAAGAAGCCATGGTCATGTCAGACCGCATCGCGCTCCTGCGCTCCGGCGAACTCGAGCAAGTTGCCAGCCCGCGTGAAATCTACTCCCACCCCGCGACTGCCTACACCGCGCAATTCATCGGACACACAAACTTATTGCACGCCGAAGTGCACAACGGCATCGTCAAAACAATCACCGGCGCGCTCGCCTGGCCCGCATCCCTACCCGACGGACCCGCACTCTTCTCACTGCGGCCGGAGTGCATCCACCTGGCCGAAAGCGACGCACCAACAAGTGTCCCACGTTCCGCGACAACGCACGCCGCAACAACCAGCACTCCCACCATCCGCTTCGAGGCAAAACTGCGCGATCAAGTTTTCCACGGCTCGAGCGAACTCTGGCGAGTGGAGTGCTCCGATGGCCAGATCCTGACGCTGCGCACCGCCTCTCGCCCGCTGCCCAACGGCAACAACGCCGCCTTCGAATTTGAGTTCGCGGCCGCCGACGCAATTCCCGTCCGTCCCTCCGGAGAGCGCGCATAATGTTCTCCCGCGCCTATCGCATCGCCGTCACCGTGCCGCCGCTGGCGTGGGTCGCGGTGTTTCTCGTCGTGCCCTATCTCGTGATGCTCTGCTACAGCTTCTGGTCGGTCTCCGATTCGCAAGCCATCATCCACGCCTGGACCTTCGACAACTATCGCGACCTCCTCATCAAGCCCGTCTATTGGCAAACGCTCCTCCGCTCCATGTGGATCGCCACCCGCGTCACTCTCTTCTCGCTCCTCCTCGGCTACCCGCTCGCTTACTTTCTCTCTTTTTACGCTGGAGCCAGAAAAGATCTGCTCTACCAACTCGTCATCATTCCGCTCTGGGTGAGTTATCTCGTTCGCGCTTATGCCTGGAAAACAATCCTCGGCACCGACGGCGTGCTCAACACGCTTTTGCAATATGCGCATCTCACCAAACACCCGCTCGATTTCCTGCTCTACAGTCCCTTCGCGGTCGTCCTCACGCTCACGCACATCTACACGCCCTTCGCGCTTCTCCCGATCTACGCCGCGCTTGAGCACATCCCGCGCAACCTCGTCGAAGCTTCGCACGATCTCGGTGCCTCGCCCGCGCAAACTTTCTGGCGCGTAATCTTTCCACTTTCGATTCCCGGAGTCCTAGCCGGCGCAACCTTCGCCTTCGTCCTCAGCCTGGGAGACTTCCTCGCGCCGCTGCTCCTCGGAGGCCCGAGCGGCATCATGATCTCAAACATCGTAGTCAGCCTCTTCGGAGCAGCCTACAACTGGCCGCTCGGCGCGGCCATTTCCTTCTGCATGCTGCTCATCGTAGTCAGCCTGCTCGTCTTCTCCGAGCGCCTGGAAAAGAAATGGAGCTTCCATTGAGCGCCAGAGCGTCGACAGCCGTGTGCCAAGATGCAGCCGTGTGCCAAGATGCGGCCGGGTGCCCCATCTTTGCGCGCAAGTTGCGCAAAGGTGGGATTCCACAACTCCATCCGTCAAAGTTCTTCGCCCTATTCGGCAGCCTCATAACTCCGGATCGCCGAGGCTCACGCAGATGACCCGCCCCCGCCTGCTCACCATCCACGCCCTGGCCGTCTTCGCCTTCCTCTATCTCCCCATCGCCGTCCTCATTATTTATTCCTTCAACGGCCAGGGAGTCGGCGGATTCCCTCCGCGCGATCTCACTCTTAACTGGTATCGCATTCTCTTTCAAGACGGCCCCATCTGGGATTCGGTCCTCAAC
Organism: uncultured Acidobacteriaceae bacterium; assembly: GCA_963803645.1. Lineage (GTDB taxonomy): Bacteria > Acidobacteriota > Terriglobia > Terriglobales > Acidobacteriaceae > Acidiflorens. The sequence continues at coordinate 402,319 of CAWDNK010000001.1, forward strand.
AGCCTGATCGTAGCCGCGGCCGCCATGTTCATCGCTCTCGCCTTCGGAATCCCCGCCGCGCTCGCGCTCGATCGCGCGCAATTCCCCGGCAAAGCGCTCTTCCGCCGTCTCGTTCTTCTGCCGCTGATTCTCCCCGGCATCATCACCGGCCTCTCGCTGCTCATGCTCTTCCGCGAAGCCGACATCAAACTGAGCCTCATCACCATCATCCTCGGCCACGGCACCGCGCTCATCTCGGTCGCCACCACCGAAGTCTTCGCCGGATTGCAAAAGCTCAATCGCGCTCAGGAAGAAGCCTCGCTCGATCTCGGCGCCAACTACTGGCAAACTTTCTGGCGCATCACCGTGCCCAATCTAAAGCTCTCCATCATCGGCGCGGCGCTCCTCATATTCACCCTCTCCATGGACGAAATCGCCGTCAGCTTCTTCCTCATCGGCCGCGATAACACGCTGCCCCTCGAAATCTGGGGCCGCCTCCGCCGCGGCATCACGCCAGAGATCAACGCCATTTCAACTATCATCTTTCTGTTTTCGCTGATAGCGATTGTCCTGTGGTACCGCCTGCGCACGCGCGCGGAAGTAACTCCGGAAATCGCCAAAGAGTTGGTCTGAATGGTCGAAGTGATATTGTGTCGCGAATATTGCCGAGGCAAATTGTGAATCGATTGTGGTCGCACATTCTGAATGGACTCAGAAACTTGTCATCCTGGGCGCAGCGAAAGATCTGCGTTTGATTAGCCGAGCAAGGTCAGCCGCTCTTGCGGAGAAGACGGAGCAGCAAAGCGACGCCGACGCCCAGCCCAAGCGCTCCCAGCACGAAGAATTTTCCGATGTCGAGCCCGACAGCGCCCATCACCAGAAAACCGCCAGCAAGCAGAAGTCCGGCAAATTCCGAATCCACTCGCATTCCGCGAAATGGCCCCGGGTGCGGCGTTCCTTCGCGGTGCTTCATGCAATTCCCCCGATCTATGCCAGCATCTCCCAACCCACATCCAGCGCAGCGCCCAGCTTCTTCCAGGTGCTGACCGACCCGATGCTCACGCCAGATGCGGAGCGCGGGCCCCCTCGCGGTCCTTACCTCGCCCCATCCTCCGGCAGCAATCCGCGCTCTCTCAGCATCGGCTCAACTGGCGGTTCTCCGCCATACCACGCCGCGTACATCTTGCCGAGATCTTCCGTATTGCCGCGCGACAGCACCATCTGCCGGAAGCGATCTCCGTTGGCGCGCGTCATGCCGCCATGATGTTCGAACCACTCAAACGCTGCGTCGTCCAGCATTTCGCTCCACAAATATGCGTAATAGCCGGCTGCGTAACCCGTGCTCCAGATGTGCGAAAAATAACTCGACCGGTAACGTGGCGGCACGTAGCTGATCCAAAGATGCGTCTTCTCCAGCGCCTCTTTCTCGAAGTCGTCCGGATTCTTCACTCCGTCGCTCGCCGGCAAAGTATGCCACTGCATATCGAGTTCCGCCGCCGCGACGACTTCCGTGAGCGCGTAACCCGAATTAAACTTCTCCGCCTTCTTGAGCTTCGCGGCCAGATCGGCAGGCATCGGCGCGCCCGTCTTGTAATGCTTCGCGAAGTTGCTGAACACCGCCGGATACGTCGCCCAATGCTCGTTGAACTGCGATGGAAATTCCACGAAGTCCCGCGCCACCTGCGTTCCTGAAAGGGACGGATAAGTGCCGCTGGCGAACATGCCGTGCAGCGCATGCCCAAATTCGTGGAACATGGTCGTCACATCGCCGAAGCTGATCAGCGCCGGCTGTCCTGGAGCGGGCTTGCTGAAGTTCGCCACATTGAACACCACCGGCAGCGTGCCCAGCAGCTTCGACTGATTCACAAAAACATCCATCCATGCGCCGCCGTTTTTGTTGTCGCGCTTGAAGTAGTCGCAATACCACAACGCCAGCGGCTTGCCGTCCGCGTCAAAAACTTCAAACGCGCGCACATCTGGGTGATAGACGGGAATATCCGTCCGCTCCTTGAACGTGATCCCATACAGCTGGTTGGCGGCATAGAACACACCGTTCTTCAGCACATTGTTCAGCTCGAAGTAGGGCTTGACCTGCGCTTCGTCCAGGTCGTATCTCGCCTTGCGCACCTGCTCGGAGTAAAACTCCCAGTCCCAGGGCTGCACCGTGAAGCCGCCCTTTTGCGCATCGATCACCGCTTGAATATCTTTCGCTTCCACCGCCGCCTTGGCGGTCGCACCCGGAACCAGCGCATCCATAAACTTCAGCGCGGCCGCCGGATTCTTCGCCATCTGGTCTTCCAGCTTCCAGGCAGCGTAGGTGTCGAAGCCAAGCAGCTTCGCCTTTTGGGCGCGCAGTTGAGCCAGGCGTGCGATCGTCTCGCGCGTGTCATCCGCTCCGCCGCGTTCCGCACGGTTCCACGAATTCTCGAAAATCGCCTGCCGCGTCGCCCGCACGCTCAATTCGCCCAGGTCCGGCTGCTGCGTCGTGTTTTGCAGGGGAATAACATAGCCGGCTGCTTTGCGATCCTTCGCCGACTGTTCCGCGCCTTCAATCTGGGCGGCACTCAGGCCGGCCAGCGCATTTTTGTCGGTCGTCGCAAACGCGGCATTCTTGGTCGCGCTCAGCAGCTTCATCGTAAAGGCATTGGCGAGCGTCGACTCTTCCTCATTCAGCTTCTTCAACTTGTCTTTGTCCGCGTCAGAAAGGTTCGCGCCCGCGTGCACAAATTGCAGGTAATCGTACTCAACCAGGCGCAAAGCTTCCGCATCCAGATGCAGCGACGCCCGCTCTTTATAGATGGCCGAGATGCGCGCAAACAGTTTCGAGTTCAGGAAAATCGCATCCTGGTGCGCTGCCAGTTTGGGCGCCTCGATGTCCTGCACCTTCTGGAGCTCCGGATTCAGGTTCGCCCCGGTAACGCCGTTGAAGACCAGCATCACCCGAGTGAACAACTGCCCGGTCTTTTCCAGCGCCACCACGGTGTTTTCGAAAGTGGGCGCCGCCGGATTCTCCGCAATGGCACGCACCTCCTCGATCTGCTGCGCCATTCCGGCCTCGATCGCCGGCTGGTAATCGCTGTCTTTGATCTTGTCGAACGGCGGCGCCTGAAACGGCAGCGAACTCGCCGTATAAAAAGGATTGCTCGGGCCGAACTGGCCCTGAGCCGCCATCGCCACTTCGTTAGTGATTAGCATTCCCATAAATAAAATCGCCCATTTCGTAAGCCTGCACGTGCGAATCATGCTCATTCCGGTAATTTTCCTCGCATTTCATTGTAAAGGACGGAGTCTGGAGTTACACGCCCGCCGCCCGATTTGTTGACCTTTGCCCACAGGGACACGACCCCTTCGCCCATCCCGTAGGCCCCCGATTCAACCCAGCATAGTAAAGTAGTAGTAGCTCGTAAATTCGAAGGATCGCCTCATCTTGAGTTCAAGCATTCGCAATATCGCAATCATCGCCCACGTCGACCACGGCAAAACCACGCTCGTCGACGCCATGCTCCAGCAGAGCGGTACCTTCCGCGCCAACGAGCACCACGTCGAGCGCGTTATGGACTCGAACGAACTCGAGCGCGAACGCGGCATCACCATCCTCGCCAAAAACACGGCCATCTTCTATCACGACGTCAAAATCAATATCGTCGATACTCCCGGCCATAGCGACTTCGGCGGCGAGGTCGAGCGCGCCCTCAAAATGGTCGACGGAGTAATGCTCCTCGTCGATGCCAGCGAAGGTCCGCTGCCACAAACCCGTTACGTGCTCGGTAAAGCGCTCGAGGCGCATCTGCCCCCCATCGTCGTCATCAACAAGATCGACCGCGCCGACGCGCGCCCGCAAGAGGTCCTCAATGAAATCTATGACCTCTTCATCGATCTCGACGCCAAGGAAGAGCAGCTCGATTTCCCCATTCTCTACACCAACGCCAAAATCGGCACCGCCTCCACCGACATTAAAGGCGGCGGTGAAGACCTGCGTCCTCTGTTCGACGCAATAATAAAGACGATTCCCGTGCCAAAAGGTGATCCGTCGGGGTCCCTGCAAATTCTCGTCGCCAACCTCGACTACAGCGACTATCTCGGCCGTCTTGCCATTGCGCGCGTCTTCAACGGCAAAATGCACACCGGCGAAGACGTTGCGATCGCCAGGCTCGACGGCACCTTCCACAAAACTAAAATCACCAAGCTGTTTTCGTTCTCCGGCCTCAAGCGCATTGACATCACGGAAACCGAGCTCGGCGACATCATTGCCGTTGCCGGCGTCGAAGGCATCACCATCGGCGAAACCATCACCGATGTCGAAAATCCCGCGCCCCTGCCCCACATCGCCATCGACGAGCCCACCATCGCGATGCTCTTCACCGTCAACACTTCGCCCTTCGCCGGCAAGGATGGCACCTATGTCACCTCGCGCAACCTGCGCGAGCGCCTCGAAAAAGAGCTGCTCACCAACGTCTCGCTGCGCGTCGAAAACACCGGCACCACCGACTCTTTCAAGGTCCTCGGCCGCGGCGAGCTCCAGCTCTCCATCCTGATTGAAATGATGCGCCGCGAAGGCTACGAGCTCATGGTCGGCAAGCCCGAGATCGTCACCCGGCGCAATAAAGAAGACGGCAAGCTGATGGAGCCCGTCGAGCACCTCACCATCGACGTCCCCGAAGAGTTCGTCGGCGTCGTCATGGAACAGCTCGGATCGCGCAAAGGCGAAGTCGCCAACATGCACAATCACGGCTACGGCCGCGTGCGGATCGAATTCCGCGTGCCCAGCCGCGGCCTCATCGGCCTGCGCAGCCAGATGCTCACCGATACCCGCGGCACCATCGTCATGAATTCCCTCTTCGATGGCTATACCGAATGGCAGGGAGAAATTCCGCATCGCCCAACGGGCGCACTCGTCGCCGACCGCGCCGGCGTTTCGACTGCCTACGCGCTTTGGGGCTTGCAGGAGCGCGGCGAACTCTTCATTGGCTCCGGCGTCGACCTCTACGAAGGTATGATCGTCGGCGAGAACGCCAAAGATACCGATCTCGACGTCAACGCCGTCCGCGAAAAAAAGCTGACCAACATGCGCGCCTCAACCGCCGACGAAGCCATCCGCCTAGTCCCGTTTCGCCAGCTCAATCTCGAACAGGCCATCGAATTCATCGCCGACGATGAATTCGTCGAAATCACTCCCAAGTCGCTGCGCCTGCGCAAGAAAGTTCTGCAAGCCAATCGTCGCAAGAAGAGTTCGTTCGCCACCGTTGAGGAAGCTTGACGCTCGCGGCCTTCGTTCTCGCCGTTCGGCTCACGACCGTCGAGACTGTTTGCTTCGAAGTGCTGCTCGTCACCATGTTTGCCGCGCTCGCCGCGTGGACCTGGGGCATCGTCCGCCGATCGTTCGGCGCCATCCCCGCCCTGCTCTGGCTCATCCTTTGCGGCGTGTCGCTCGTTTGTGCGGCCATGATTGGCGTCCTTGAATTCATTCGTCGATGAAGATGCGGCGAAAACCCGGCGGCGAGAAGCGACCCGACGACTTTGCCACCGCGTTGCGGCTGGGCCGGCCGCGTTTGATGGGTAGCGGCCGACTGCCCGCCACTTTGCACCGCCGTTATTTGGTGTTGGAAAACGAACTTCCACTCAAGCACAGTTGTGTGATGAAGGATCGCCACGATCGCCGTGGCGCGATTGCCAGTACGGCGAGCGTAGTGGTGAGACCAAGTTTCATGACCTTGCGCGACGTTCCGCTGGGCTCTAAACAACGCCATTTTATGCGATCCGAAGCTGAGTGTTGCAACCGGGCGATTTCACTCATTGACCTCGCCAGGGGCCGGGGGGTTGAGTTGTAATGGCGGTGTTACAGCAGCCAACCACTTCAGCAGCCGTTTTTCGCCCCGAATACGGCCATGCCAGTGTCGTCAGGGCCTCCTGCGAGAGTGAAGGCACCCTTTTTGATGCGGCCGTCGGTGGCGTGGGCAACGAACACAAGGAAGTCAAACTCACCGTTGTACGCTTGGGGAATCGTCACGGTGGCGATTCCGTTGATGACCGTGAACCAGCCAACATAGCCGTTTGAGGGGACCAGAGCGGCAGGTCCGCTGTGCGGGAAGCCCTCGTTGCCATTGTCGGTCAGAGCCAAGCAATATGTGCCGTTGCTGTAGTGCGACTGGCTAACGGCGATTGGCCAGTTTCCGGTATAGCTTTGCGCCACGGCGGCGCTGGGCGTTAGTGAAATGGCCAAAATTGCCAAGGCCATTGCGATGAATATACGGGTAATAGTCATTGTTCCTCCCTCCAAATGGGAATCCCTAAGTCGGCAGTGCAACGTAACACTATTGAAAGAAGACTCGGCCAGTTGTCACGAGTATGTAAAGTTATTGCAAAAAGACTCTGACAGTCGAGGAGAAGCGTTCGAGCCACCCCCAGGAGTTTCGAGGCTGCTGCCTCCGCAATTGGGGACTCAAACGATGTTGGAAGCTTGCGCCGTCTGCTCCCGTTTCGAGGCTCAATGAGTGTGATCGCGATTTATCAACAATCACGGATGAGCCAACGGTTTACTTATGTTGAATCGTGACATCGGAGCTAAAAAACCAATACGACTTCACCAGTGCCAAGAAAGCAGGGTAGTCTTGCTTAAAGCTGTGCTCGTTCTTTGAAGTCATAACGACCATGGTGATGATCTTGGGCGAGTCGATATATGCGACTGCTTCAAATCGTTCGAAAGCGCCGGGAGCAAAACACTGGACAGGAGCAGGGGGTTCCTCAGGGGCTTTATCCAGTTTGATGGCCTCGCATGCCTTTTTTACAGCTGACGGTGCGTTGCGTTTCGTGTCCTCAGCGTCGGTTGCCATCAGAGCGGATACGGTTGCACTGCCACTTTCCTTTGCAGCAGTGTTGACATACATGACGGTCCCCTTATCCTTCGCTGCATTCCACGATGAGCCCGCCGGATAGAACACGGCATAGATGCCCTGATCATTCAAGATTGTATCGTCCAACACCCACCCCTTTGGGGCGCACACAGAGAAAGCGTGTGCTTTGCCATAAACCATGCCGCAATTTTCATCACTTGTGGACTTACTACCTCCTTGTGTCGAAGGAGGGGGAGCCTGTTGGGCATTGAGCAAAGACGCAGCCATCACGAACAGAAATGCTTTGACGATTGGGCTTTTCACGTAGCGCAATTTACGCCCAATTCGCACAATTTCCAAGATGGTTGTTGATAACAGGTGTTATCGCAAGCGTGCGCTTTTGCTTCGCCTTCTCGAAGGTCAATGAGTGAAATCGGGATTTTTCGCCAACTGACCCTCATCAGGCACAGAAGCGCGCTTACAATTGAACTCGATTTCCTGACGTGGGGAACAGGAAAGGGTTCTGAGCGATGACCTTCGACGAGGCGAGCAGAGTCATCAAGAGGGGCGACATCGTCCATCTCCGAAAGGAATTGGAGGAGGGGCTGAGCCCTAATCTCTGTAATCAGTACTCTTGGACTCTGCTGATGATCGCTGCAATGCAGGGAGATACAAGCACCGGAAGGCTGCTCATCGAAAAAGGTGCCGACCTTGACAGACGGAACAATCATCGCGACACGGCTCTCTCGCTCGCGGCGCACACCGGCCATCCGTCGTTCGTTAGATTGTTGTTGGAAAGTGGCGCTTCTCTCGAATGCTACCCATTTGGAAACTCCATCGACATTTGGCTAGATTGGCTGGAGCAATATTTCCCGGAGAGAATGAAACACATCCGCGATTTATTTGATACGGAGCGGCAAGTCAGGGCCCGAACGATGAAGTTGACGTAATCATTACACTCACGACAGGCCAAACACTTAATGCCCGGCAGCGCGTCGCACTTCGGGATTTGCTCCGTGGCCACAAATTCCAAGTATGAATCCGAACTCGTACCAGCGACCGTTGTTGTTCGTTTCGTAGATGCTCACGCCGTCCAAGAACAAGCTGACGAGGAACGTAATTGGGGCATGATACCGTGCCAAAGCCCGCCCCAGAAGCCCGCAGGCTGGGCATACGCTTCTTTGTACTTGGAGTTTGAGCCAGCAACAGCGAGAGCATTTGCCATCGGCGCTCGGAATTATAGAACGACATTGACGAAATCAGGCAATTGCACTAACTGAGAATTCCTGCCTGCGCGCCCTCCACTCGCCCGTCTAGCGCGCGCGCCTCGCGCGGCCCCCCTGGCAACTCCCACGAAAACTGGGGTGGAGCCGTTTTTCCCGTCGCCACATACTACCCCGGCCGCGTTTGATGCCCGCCCCCCGAGGTTGTAAACTCAAGAGGTTCCTCGCGCGCCCGTAGCTCAGCTGGATAGAGCGGCAGCCTCCGGAGCTGTAGGTCGGGAGTTCGAATCTCTCCGGGCGCGCCAGATTCCCCTCAGATTCCTCAAAGCAGAGATCCCTCTCTTCGCTCGGGATTTCGCCCGCAGGCTCCCGCTTCGCTCACGCCTGCAAATTCAGCTCAAGTTCGAATCTCTCCGGGCGCGCCAGATTCCCCTCAGATTTGCCCATGCCTTAGGTCGCCCATCAGATTTGCATTTGCCCTACGTCGCCCACCCAAAAAACAACGCCACCACCCCAGCCGTGTCGATAAATCCGTGCGCCAAAATGCAGACCCACAAATTCCCCTCCGACAAAACGTAAGCCCCCGCAAGAATCAAACCCGCCACGCCCGAATCAATCATCCCCGCCGGCCCCTTATAGAAGTGCCCGTATCCGAAAAGCACCCCCACAACCAGAACCCCCGCCCAATACGCCGTCTTCGAGCGCCCGCCCACATCGGCTGCTCGCCTTAGTAAATATCCGCGGTAGCCGATCTCTTCGCCAAACGCGGCAAACGTCCATACGATTCCAAGCCACTGCAATGCCACCCGCCAGTGCCCGGCAATTTCGTTCATGTCGCTCGGTGCGATCGCGGGAGGCCAGAAGTGCGCAGTGAGCGGATCAACCACCAGCGCGCCCAGCGCGAGCCGCAGCACCGCCGCCGCCAGCGCAAACAAAATTGTCTTTCGCCACGATACCGGCCAGCGCAATCCCACCGCCTTCCACGAGCCGTCGCGCACCTGCGCCGAAATAAGTCCCAGCGCAAAAAGTATCGGCACCTCGTTAGGAATGACCCGATAGACGTTGTGACCAATTAGAATCGCGCTGCCCACCAAAAGTTCCGCCAGAGAAATCCAGCGCTGCCCCGGCGAAAGTTTCTTCCCCAAGAAATATTCGGACGGCATTTTGGGCGGTGGCAAGTTGGGTGCCGGTGTTCCGCGCATATCCACTGATCCGTCCATAACACTCTCCAATCTTCCCGAGCCGCATCACCCGCGGCCGAGCGCATGCGACCTGCGATACACCCGCGCGCACCAAAGGGCACATTTCGTGGTCAGCAGACACAAGCCACCGCCCAGCAGCAATCCCACCGGCACCATCCACCATCCCAGCAATTCCGTGCCGCCCGCCGGCACACTTCCAAAACCCAACCGCAGAGAATACGAATGCGCCTCATCCGGCAACCGCCACAGCCCCGCGCTTTGCGGATGCAGCGGCTTCAGAATCGCGCACAGCATGAAGGCACCGCCCAGGAAATAACCCACCACGCACCCGATCAAAACGAAAATCCCGCCCGCGCTCAGGCTCGCCCAGAGCACCAAGCCCCGCAAAAAAAGCCGCGGCGACCGGTTGCTCGCCGCCCGCTCCAGCAGATCGTCTGCCATGTATTGCGCGGCCAACTCTTCCGGCTTGCCGAGCGCAGCCAGCACATCTTCAACCGCCGCCGGAGTCGCCTCACCATTCACCGCCGCTTTCTCCAGAATATGGCTGCGCAATTCCTCCACAATCTCGGACGCGGCTTCCCTGCTCAGCCCGGCCAAACCCTTGCGCACCCGCGCGAGATAATCGTGTACGCGCGCATCCATCGCTCCACCCGGCAATGGATCAGAACTTCCAGCCACGCTCATGTGACTTCTCCTTCGCCGGTTTTTCTTTTGCCAGCGGCGCCAGCAGCTTGCTCAGGCTCGAAGAAAATTCCTGCCACACGCGCGTCATTTCGAGCGCGCGTTGCCGGCCGGTAGCCGTCAGCCGGTAATACTTCCGCGGATGTCCGCCACCCGACTCGACCCACTCCGAATCGACCAGCGCCAGCGACTTGAGCCGGCTCAGCAACGGATAAACCGTTCCTTCCGACACCACTAAATCCGACCCGCTCTCCAGCCGCCGTAGAATCTCAAGCCCATACAGGCGGCCGCCCCAAAGCGAAGCCAGGATCGCCAACTCCAGACAACCCTTGCGGAGCTGCACCTCCCATTTCTCTGAAGCGTCCCGCTCCGCCGCTCCTCGATCCGGGACGTTGCGAGTTTGGCCGGCACGTGCCCGGTCGCCACCGATCATGTACATACTATGCAGTACAAGGTATCGTGCCGTCAATCACAATTTGACAAACAATGGCCAGGCAACAGATCGACCAGAAAAATCAGGATGAAAAAACAGGTGGGAATCTAAGCGGACAACCGAAATTCCAATACGACGCCAGCAATGCCGCCAGCAACAAATTAGAAAATTACCCGATTACAGAATTACTCAACGCCCCAGCCCGTCACCACCGCAACCCCACGGTAATCGGCAACTCCGACGTCTCCACGTCGCTGAAGTACTGTTTGTGATAGCGAAATTCCGCATAGATCTTGGCATGGTGCCAGCGGCTCATGCTGTAGGTAAGGCCTCCGCCAAAGTTGTAGCCGCCCGCGATCTTGGTATAGGAGCTAAGCGATTGCTCCGGCGAAGCCGGAACAAAACCATTCACGCAGTAAATGTCCCACCAGATCCACGCCGGCTGGCACACCGCGCCCGGTTGCAGCGGCCCGGTGTTCGAGTAGGTGTTGCGGGTATAAAATCCGATGCCGAAAATCCCATATGCGCCATACGGCCCCAGGTGATACGGCGACCTCACGATGCCGTTCAGCGAGATCGCGTTCAGCGATCCATTGGCCGTCCCTAAACTTTGGTGATCGGCAACGCTCGGCCGGAAATCCAAGTTGTAGTACATGTATTCCGCGCTGACGCCAAACACTTTGCTCACGTTCAGCCCGCCACCCACCGTTCCCTGAAATGAGTTTCCGACGAACGAGCCGACATCGCCGCGGCCAATCCCAAACCCTCCGCCAACGTTAAGGTTGAACCGCGGAAAGGCCCGTTCCTCCGTTTGTGCCCCCGCCAACGCCGCCATCAGCCCAAAACAAATCACAAAGAACAGCGTACGATTCCAGCGATTCCGCAATCTACGTCTCCTGTTGTCGACGAAATATTCCGAATTAAATCCGGTTACCTGAATCTCATCACGATCTGAGTCTCGTCATCTGAATCTCGTTACCTGAATCTCATTATCTGATCTCACTACTAAGATGCGGCGAGCGACGACTTCAATAGCACTCTTTTCCAGGCCACCGTTCACTGCCCGGCCACGCTCGTCTCCGTCGAGAGGCCCAGCGCCGCCGTGGTGTGCGAGAGCTTCCGGTAAACCACCGGCCAATACTCGCGCAGCATGTTCCCTCCCGCCCTCGTGGCCAGGTCCAAACCGTAGCGGAAGAAAGTATCGCCCACCGTTCGGTTGCGATCCGGCCAGTAGACGTTTGCAAGCGCTTCGCCAAGCAGCGGCCCCACCAGTCCGGGAACATTCACCACCCGCCTGCCATCGTCGGCCCGCGAGATGAAGACTCTCGACACCGAATAGGCAATGGCGTGCCCAAGGCTCGGATCCCTCTCCGGGAAAAACCGCGGATCATAGTGCATCGCCGACGCCAAAATAAACGTCCCGAAAAATTCGCTCGACGCCCCGCGCGCCATCGAAGACCCAAAGCGATTGGCATAGGCGTCCCAACCCTGGCCGAATCCGGTTGGCGAATCGTCCGCCTGCCCCACCGCCGAGCCCAGCGCCGACCACATGATGGTGTGCACCGAGATGCTGTTGTCGACGAACATCTCGAATTTTTCCGACGGCGTCAGCGGCTGCGTGCTGGCCGCAATATCCGGAAAAACAATCGACTTCTCATCCAGCAGGTTGAATACTTCAACCGGCTTCTTCACACTCTCGGCCAAGGCTCCGCCGGGAGTTTCAGGTTTCTGAGTATCCTGGCCTCCCTGATCGGGCGGCTTTGAAATGTCCTGCGCCGGCGCCGGTGCGGCCGCAGCCAGCGCGATCAGAATCAACATCATTGCCAGGTGTTCAAACTGCCTGCGAAAGAAACCGCGCTCGTACCTCGCAGTTCTTTCCTTGGCATTTTGCCGACTTGACATCGCTAGAGATTACCGGATCGCGGCCAAGACAGCAATCGCCTCGGGTCGCGACCCTCTAGCTCGAGCACCGACTTTCCTCCATCGACACCGCTCGCTTCATCAGATTGTCGACTCAATCGTCGCGCTCATCGACTCGCGCGTCCCGCCTTCAACTCTTCTGCGGCTCGCTCCAGATCCTCAGGACGCCCCAGATCGCGCCAGTAATATTGGTCGGCGCGAAATCCATAGATTGTCTCTCCCTCGCCCGCCAGCCGCAAGTACGACGTGATGATCGAAAACACTCCCTCCTCGCTCAACTTGCCAAAAAGACGCGGCGATATCACGTGGACTCCCGAAAACGCGAGCGGCTTCACCTGCCGCGACGAGCGAACAAGTTCCGCAGTCGCGTCGTTGCCGATCCGCCGCCCGCAAAGCTCCATGCGCTCATCAAACAATAGATGGCGCGACGTCTTGCGATCCTGCACCGCTAGAGTTGCCAGCGAGTTATTCGCCTTGTGCACCTCCGCCATGCGTCCGAGATCAATCGTGCTGAGCACGTCGACGTTATGCACGAGTATCGGTTCCTCGTCCGGTCCCTCGGCATCGGCACCCGCGCCAGCCAGAAAAAAATGCGCGGCCTTCTTAAGTCCGCCACCTGTGTCGAGCAGCACATCTTCGCGCGAGACCGCGATCCGCATGCCGAAATCATCGTGTTCTTTCAGATATGCGACGATCTTATCCGCGAAGTAATGCGCATTGATCACCACCTCGCGAATGCCAAACTCGCGCAGCCGCGCGAGCGCAATCTCCAACAGCGTGCGCCCATCGATTTCGACGAGCGCCTTGGGGCGATCGTTCGTCAGCGGACGCAGCCGCGTGCCCAGCCCCGCCGCAAAAATCATCGCCTTCATGGTTTTGCTTTCTCCAGTTCACGATGATGAACAATCACTTCCACGCCATTGCTCGCCCGCAGATGCTTGGCCAGTTGCTCGGCCAGATACACGGAGCGATGTTGGCCGCCCGTGCACCCGAAAGAAACCATCAGATTCTTGAAGCCGCGGCTCTGGTAACTGCTCACGCTCTGCTCGACCAGCGCAATTACGTTGGCTAAAAACTGGCGCACGCTCTCCTGCTGCTCCAGATATTCGATCACCGGCGCGTCTTTCCCGTTCAAGGCCTTGAAACGCTCTTCCCGTCCGGGATTCGGCAGGCTCCGGGCGTCGAAAATAAATCCGCCGCCGTTTCCGGTGTCGTCCGCCGGCAGTCCTCGATGAAATGAAAAGCTGGACACATTCACCGCCAGCTTGCTCGCCGCGGAAGTAACGGTCTGCAACTTCTCCGACGCGACCATTGTTCGGAACGCCTCCGTCAGTGTCGGCAGCGCCACCGGCAGTTCGACGTTGTGCAGCAGCCACCGTATATTTCGCAGCGCATAAGGAACGCTCTGTAGAAAATGCGCCTTGCGCTCATAAAATCCGCGAAAGCCATACGCCCCCAGCGCCTGCATGATGCGTACATAAACGTACGCATAGTAATGCTGCATGAATGCCGCCCTGATATCGCCCTCTCCGTTATCCTTGCCGCTTCCCTGCGCGGCCATCAGCGCTGTCAGCCTGTCGAGGTAAACGTCGAGCAATTCCTGTCGCAGCTCCGGCGGCAGGTCGGCCTTCGCGTCATAGAGGAGCGACGCAATGTCGTATTGCAACGCTCCTTTGCGGCCGCCCTGATAATCCAGAAAAAACGGCTCGCCCTCGTACAACATAACGTTGCGCGACTGAAAATCGCGATACAGAAAGTAGTCCCGATTCGCGCTCAACAAAAATTTGGTCAGGCGGCTGAAGTCGTCCTCCAGCGCCTGTTCGTTGAAGGGCACGCCCGCCAGCCGCAGAAAGTAATATTTGAAATAGTTCAGGTCCCACGCAATCGATTGCCGGTCGAAAGCTCGCGCGCGGGTAGCACACTTTGTAATTCAAATCGCGTCCGGCCTCCACCTGAAATCGCGGCAGCCAGCCCGCTACCTTGCGATACGCCTCCACCGCGGGAGCCGCGATCGACGTCCCCGACCGGTGCTGGGAAAGAAATTCAAACAAGGTAGTGTCGCCGAGGTCCTGTTCCAGATACGCGCCCTGGCTCAGATCCTCGCCATAAATTTCTGGAACCGGCAAGCCATGCCGCCGAAAGTGACGCGAAAATTCCACGAACGCCGCGTTCTCTTCCCGCACGTCGTAAAGAATTCCAATCGCACTCGCTCCGCGCTCTCCCGACAAACGCGCAATCCTGCGCCCGGAGCCGCTCAGTTGCCCCTGCAATGGCTGCACCCGCGCCGCCGGTACGCGGAAATGCGCCTCAAAAAGCTTTTGGAGAACATCCATGGAGGTGATTGAAGGAGACTACGGGACCAGCAGTTCAGTCAAGCGATGGGTCAGCACCAGCGTCGCGCCATAGTGGCTCGCAATCGCAACGCTCATCGCGACCAGAATAAGAACAGCCCACGGCCAGGTACGCCGCGCCCCGTGCGATGCCGCCCGCCACTCCAGCAGCCGTTCCACGCGCACCGTAATCGAAGAGTAATTACAAACCAGCCCGCTCGCCAAGGCCGGCTCCGGCGATTGCTTCGCCGATCGCGAAAGTTTGATCAAGGCCGCCGCCAGATCCAGCGCTTCCCGACGATTTCCCACCGCCGCGTCGTCCGCCGCCAGTTCGGCCGCTGCCCGCCACGCCTTCTCGATCCCGGCCATCCCCGGAAACGGCGTCGCGCTGATCAGAACTTTTTTCAGATTGTCCCACGACCGCCGGTGCGCCAACTCGTGCCGGATCGCGACTTGCAACTCGTCTTCACTTAGCACCGCCGCCGCGTCTGACACCATTACCTGGGGTCTCCGAATCCCGACCAGCATCAACGCCGGCGCCCCGTTCACCGCTCCCAGCTCCCGCTTCGCTCTCTCGCCCTCGGAGCTGCTGTTCTCGACACTTCTCCCCTCAGCACCAGCCGTGCCCGGCAGCCATTCCTTCACCGCCCGCGTCGTTCGCGCGTGGTCGCGCAGAACGCGAAACACCCCGGCCGCAAGTATCACCAGCGCGCAAGCCGCCATAACGAACGTCCCCGCGTCTTCGTCAAGCGACGCGCGCTCCATTCGCCAGAATGACGGAAACGTAAGGAACACTCCAATCGCCGCCGAAACCGCGAACGAAAAAATTCGCAATCCAAACAGCACGCCCGCCGACGGTACCGTCCGTGTCTCGCGCGCCAACCACCGCGACTCCACCGCCCGCCACGCCAGCGCGATCACCATCGAGAGCGAGCCGTACACCACCGCGAAAAACGCCAGCGAAACCAGCAGTCCCCGCGCCGCAAAAATCACGTCCGCTCTCACTTTTTGCCCCGCAGTTCCGCGCGTTGCCGCTCCACCAGCGCCAGCAGTTCATCCAGCAGTTTGTCGTCTTGCTCGCCCACCGCCTCCACAAAATACGAAAGGTGCAGCGAAGCATACTCCGACTTCAAAAGGTGCCGGATCCCTCGCAGCGCCGACAGCCGCTCCAGTTCCTCCGGACTGCACCGCGCCGAATAGCGAAACGCCTTCCCTTCCTGCACCCGGCTGAGCAGTCCTTTTCGAAACAAACGGTCCATCGTCGTCAGGATCGTGCTATACCTCTGCCAGATCGCGCGATCCTGGATCACTTCGCGCACGGTGGCGCTGCCGCGCATCCACACTGCCTGATGCACCTGCCGCTCCAGCGGGCCCAGCGGAGCCGCAAGCACATTCTCGAAGATGGAATCGGGCGAATCCACGAACACACTCTAAAGTCTGCCGAAGCGCCAGTCAATCGGCAACTCCAAATTTCATCCCCGTTTCACGTGGCCTAACAATAACTACCGCGACTAATTCATCCACCGAATGTATTACCGGCAGTAGGAGGCTTTTCACTAATCATTGGCACGCCTCTGACGTACCATAAGCAATCGCAAACCACGATTTTGCGCAATTTTCTTGCTGCGTAGCCACGACGCCGTGGCCCCGCCAGCACCGGACAACAAGTATGAATCGACAGGAGCGCCCCCGTTTTCCTATGACGAACCGTGTCTCTCCCATCGCAATCACCTTCTCCGCGGCCATCCTTCTTCTATGTCTCGTCTCCGCATCCCTCGCCCAGGTCGATCGCAGCGGACTCAGCGGCACCGTCGTCGATCCCGCCGGCCGCGTATTGCCCGGCACCCACGTCACCGCCATGCAAGCTGCCTCCGGCCTTCGCCGCGAAACCACGACCTCCAGCACCGGTACCTACAATATTCCCGCGCTCCCGGTCGGCGTCTACACCATCACCTTCGATCACGATGGTTTCAAGACTCTCACCTATGTCGATGTTGAGCAGGTCATCGGACGGACGCGCACTCTCGATGCGACTCTCCAGGTTTCCGGCCGCGACGAACGCGTGGAAGTCTCCGCAAGTTCGGCGCTGATCGACCGCAACACCAGCGCGGTGACCGGCTTGATCGAGAAAGTGCAGGCCGATGAATTACCGTTGAACGGCCGCAACTGGGCCTCGCTGACGGCATACATCCCTGGCGCCATCGACACCGGAGGCAGTAACCAGCGGTCAATTCGGTTTGCCGGACGGGGTCTCGATGACAGCAACTTCACTTATGACGGCGTGGACGCAACCAACATCGTGAATCAGACACAACGCACCTGGGTGCGGCTCGCAATTCCGCTGGACGCGATCACGGAGTTCCGCGTTGATTCGCTGATGGCGTCCGCCGAGGAAGGCGCAACGGGCGGCGCTCAACTGGATGTTACCTCGTCTTCGGGCACAAACCGCTTCCACGGGAATCTCTTCGAGTATTTGCGCAACAACGTTTTTGACGCGAACGAACCTGGATGGGCCTCCGGCGGCGAAAACCAGCAACCACTCCGTCTGAATCAGTTCGGCGGAGCGGTGGGCGGCCCCATCAAGCGCGACAAGACTTTCTTCTACCTCGCTTCAGAAGCCTACCGGCAACGCTGGGGCTATCCCGTGAGCGGCGACGTGCCCAGCGCATCGCTCATTGCAACCGTTCCGACCTCGTCGCCGATCTACCCGATCATCACGGCCTATCCCGGAGCTGGCCCAAACACAATTCTGACCCCTTGGACGCCGATCACCGATCCGGGCGATCCAAACTACATGGACTACGACCTGCTCACCTGCGCATGCACCCAGGTGGCCAACGAGGGTTCGGCAATGCTGCGCCTCGACCACCATTTCTCGGCCGCGACCACGGGCTTCATGCGATTCAATTATGACCGCTCCGTCGATACGCAGCCGCTTTCGGCGGCCGCCACGGACTTGGAGCAAAGGGTGTCCGGGCCGGTCAATGGCGCGATTGAATTGCTGCACGTTTTCAATCCCAACCTGGTGAATGAGGTCAAGTTCGGTTTTAATCGCTCCAGCTCCAACACCTATAACCTGGGTAAAAACGGCACCCCCTTTGAGATTGCAGTCTCCACTGGCCCTGGTCCTGGGTTCGTAACCCAAAACTACGATTACTACAGCATCTACGTGGGCAACTCATTTTCCTGGCAAGACGACCTCACCTGGATTCATGGCCGGCACACTTTAAAGTTTGGAGCGGAGGTCCGCCGCATTCAATTGAATCAGAGCTCCCAAGAGCACGGAAAAATTACCTTTTCCACGATCGAGAACATGGCAGCGAATCTGGTGTCAAAAGCCACCCTGACTGGCGCCTTGCCGGTCAATCACTTGCGCAAGAACGATTACTTCGGCTATGCGCAGGACGAGTACCGGTGGCTCCCCAACCTCACCTTGAACCTGGGTGTGCGCTATACCATCTTCGATCTCTTCCATGAGGAGAACGGTTTGGCCAACCCGTTCGATTTCGGCACCTGCGGGCCGCAGGGATTCTGCGGTATCGGCGCCAGCTTCGGCCAGCAGAACTACGGCGATGTCGACCCGCGTGTGGGCTTTGCCTGGATGCCGATGGGCAGCAGCGGCCACACCGTGATTCGAGGCGGATTCGGCATCTACCATGAGGACGGACAGTTGGACGATCAGAATCTGCCCGCTAAAAACGAAGTGCCATCCTATTCAGTGAAGGGCGGTTCCTATCCCGTCGTTTTTACCGGCTCCGGGACCCTCTCGCCGAACGCCGAACAACGGAACCGCAAAGACACCTATGTCGAGCAGTGGAGCTTCTCGTTCCAGCAGCAGCTGCCTGCCAACTTCGTAAGCACGTTCTCCTACCTGGGAAGTCACGGCGTACATCTCCTGGAAACGAACGTCGTGAACTTGATCGATCCGGCCACCGGGCAGGTGCAATATCCGGCCTTTGCTCCCGCCATCCCCTGGCGCGGCTCCGCCGGCATGAGCACCTACGAGGGACTGGCGGTAACAGTGCGGCGTCCCTTTACCCACGGATTCCTGGTAACGGCCAATTACACCTGGTCGCATGAGATCGACAACGGCTCCAACGGCAGCGGCGACGGCGACGAAATATCGCCGCAGAATCCGTTGTGCCAGGCCTGCGACACCGCCAGCGGCGCGTGGGACGCTCGCCATGTAGTCAACGGAAACGTGGTCTACCAACTGCCCTTCGGCCAGGGCAAGCCGCTGCTGAATAACGGTGGGATTGCAGGCGCTATCGCGGGCCACTGGGAACTGACCACCACCGCCCTCGCCCGCACCGGCTTCCCGGTGAATGTGCTGATGCCCAGCAATTACACGGCGCCGGACGGAGCGTCGGGTACGCAGCGTCCCGATCTGGTTCCGGGCGTCTCTATCATCCCGCCCGGAGGCAGAACCATCGCGGAGTGGATCAATCCGGCAGCGTTTGCTACTCCGGCTGGAGAGTTCGGCACCACCCCGCGCGACTTCGCCCGTGGGCCGGGCACCTGGCAAGTAGATCTCGGCCTCGGCAAACACATTCCGCTTACCGAGCGCATGAACCTCGAGTTTCGCTCTGAGTTCTTCAACGTTTTCAATCACCCGCAGTTAGGTCCGCCGCAGGCTACTTTCAACCCAGCGAACACCAACGGCTTCGGCAGCATCATCACTACGTTGAACCTGAACACGGCCATCGTAAACCCAATAACCCCAGTGGGCTCGGGAACCCCTCGCGAAATTCAGTTCGCGTTGCGATTAAGTTTCTAGCCGTAGGAATAAAGACTGGAGACAGTCTGTTGGAATGAAAACTGGGGACAGTGCCGCGGCAGAAATGCAAAGGGCTTCGATGCGGCGCATCGCGCCGGGTACGAAGCCTTTTTCTTGAAGGTTGCGGCCGAAGTTTATGCCACGCGGCGCCGCTTGGCGCTCTGCACCACGGTAGAGGGCAACCGCAGCACACGGACATCAGGGTTCTTCCGGCTCTTGACCTGAACCGCTATCCCGTTATCCTCAGCGAACGGCTCCGAAACAACTTCAAATTCCTCGCCATAAAGCCGCACCCGTCCGGATGTGGTGTACCCCAGATGCTTCACGCGCGCACAGACTTCCGAAATCGAAGAAGATTCCACAGGAGGAGATGGATGATTGCCAGACTCAAGGTCAGCCATGATACCTCCATTATACGCTCGCGAGGGACGCGGCAAGCCCGCGTATCCTACTCATTGCAAAAGAGATAATTTTGGCGCAAGCTCGTACAACCCAAAGCGGGATAATCTTGTAGCATGACTGGACTGGCGCGCGCCGCGGCTATCACCTTTGGGCCGCGGCGCTTCGAAGAGTTGTGCTCCACGTAGAGCAATTGACATTTATGTTAATATAATTGTGTACGTACAAATGCCTTTATATGGCACAGAAGAAACGGGTTAGACGCGAGAAACTGGTTAGACGCGACGAGCCGCGTGCCCCCAATTCAGTGGTAGTTGCTTCGACGCTCCCCAACACGGATGAACCAATCCGGTGCCGGTGGGCTTCGAATCCGCTGGCCATTCGCTATCACGATCGCGAGTGGGGAGTGCCTCAGCATAAAGACCGCGTTTTGTTCGAGTTCCTCATTCTGGAGGGAGCGCAGGCCGGGCTCAGCTGGGATACGATCCTCCGGAAGCGCGAAAACTACCGCGCGGCCTTCGATGGCTTCGATCCCGCCAAAATCGCACGCTATGACGGACGCAAGGTGCAGGCGCTGCTCCGGAACGCGGGCATCATCCGCAACCGACTGAAGATCGGATCAGCGATTCGGAACGCGCGGGCATTTCTGGCCGTGCAGAAAGAATTCGGCTCCTTCGACCGCTACATCTGGCAGCTCGTGGGGGGCAATCCACGCGTGAACGCGTGGCGGCTCGGCGGAAAACTTCCGGCGCGCACCGAAGAATCCGACGCCTTGAGCAAAGACCTGAAGAAACGCGGCTTCAACTTCGTAGGCTCAACCATCTGCTACGCCTTCATGCAGGCCATGGGCCTGGTCAACGACCATGCGGTGGAGTGCTTTCGGTATAGGGCGCTTTTGGCTGGCTCTTAGCTGTTCGGTGAAATTCTCGGTCTGGAACGACATACGCCGGTGAGGCCCGGCGGGGACAAATCGTCCGCAACTTCCTCATGCCACAGGGCATCTAATCCTTGACAGCATCCCACTCAAGTCCTATCATGCCATAGGACGCATGCGTCATGCTATTGATTACAATGCACTTATTCTAACGGAATTAACGGAACGAGTGATTTCAGGAGGCAAAGTATGAGCAAGATTATTGGAATTGACCTCGGCACCACCAACTCCTGCGTGGCGGTTATGGAGGGCGGCGAGCCCAAGGTTATCCCTAATGAAGAAGGTGGCCGGACTACCCCTTCGGTGGTTGGGTTCACCAAGACCGGGGAGCGGTTGGTGGGGCAGGTCGCTAAGCGGCAGGCCATTACCAATCCGGAGAACACGGTTTATTCGATCAAGCGTTTTATGGGACGGCGCTATGACGAGGTCAGTGAAGAATTGAAGATGGTCCCTTATAAGGTTGAGCGCGACGGCGACAACGTGGTGATCGTGGCGCAGGGGAAGAAGTACACCCCGCCTGAGATTTCGGCGCTGATTTTGCAGAAGCTGAAGAAGGCGGCTGAAGATTATCTGGGCGAGAAGGTTACGGAAGCCGTCATCACCGTGCCTGCGTATTTTAACGACGCGCAGCGCCAGGCCACGAAAGACGCCGGCAAGATTGCCGGTCTCGAAGTGAAGCGCATTATCAATGAGCCGACGGCGGCCGCGCTGGCCTATGGGCTCGACAAGGGCAAGGACGAGACGATTGCCGTTTACGACTTTGGCGGCGGGACGTTTGACATCTCGGTGCTGGAAGTCGGCGAGGGCGTGATCGAGGTCAAGGCGACCAACGGCGATACGCACCTAGGCGGCGACAACATCGATCAGCGGCTGGTGGATTGGCTGATTGACGAGTTCAAGAAGAATGAAGGACTCGACCTGCGCGGCAAGGGCAATGAAATGGCTTTGCAGCGTCTGCGTGATGCGGCCGAGCGCGCGAAGATCGAACTTTCGACCACCATGGAGACGGAGATCAACCTGCCGTTTATTACGGCGGATGCTTCGGGTCCGAAGCACCTGGTCGTCAAGCTGACTCGCGCCAAGCTGGAAGCGATGGTCGAAGACATTTTGCAGCGCTCGGTTGGACCGTCGAAGCAATGCATGAAGGATGCGGGCGTTGACGCGTCGAAGATCAATGAAGTGGTGCTGGTCGGCGGACAGACTCGTATGCCGCGCGTTCAGCAGATCGTGAAGGATCTGTTTGGACGTGAAGGGCACAAGGGTGTGAACCCGGATGAGGTCGTGGCAATCGGCGCGGCGATTCAGGGTGGCGTGCTCAAGGGCGAGGTGAAAGACCTGCTGCTCCTGGACGTGACTCCGCTGACGTTGTCGATCGAGACGCTGGGCGGCGTGGCTACGCCGATGATTCCGCGGAACACGACCATTCCGACGAAGAAGACGGAGACGTTTTCTACGGCGGCGGATTCGCAGACGTCGGTTGAAGTGCACGTATTGCAAGGCGAGCGGCCGATGGCGGCGCAGAACCGGACTTTGGGCAAATTCCATTTGACCGGATTGCCACCGGCTCCGCGGGGTATTCCGCAGATCGAAGTGACGTTCGATATTGATGCGAACGGCATTTTGAATGTGACCGCGAAAGATAACGCGACCGGCAAAGATCAGAAGATAACGATTACGTCGTCTTCGGGTCTAAGCAAGGAAGAGGTCGAGCGCATGGCGAAGGAAGCCGACGCGCATTCGGCCGAGGACAAGGCGCAGCGCGAGGCGATTGACGCCAAGAATCAGCTCGACTCGATGACTTACAACATCGAGAAGATGCTGAAGGAGCATGGCGACAAGATCTCGGGCTCGGAACGCGGGGACGTAGAGAACGCGCTGGCGGACGCGAAGAAGGCCATCGAGTCGAACGATAAGGCGCAGATGGATTCGGCGCGCGAGAAGCTGACGGCGGCATCGCACAAACTGGCAGAGCAGATGTATAAGGCAACGCCCGCGGCGGGTGGACCGGCAGATGGTGCGCCGGGCGCGGGACCTGGAGCTGGCCCGGCGTCGGGGTCTGACAACGGAGGGTCTCAGCCGAAGAAAGACGAAGGCGTGATTGATGCTGAGTACGTCGACGTGGAAGACAAAAAATAAGCTCTTAGCCACTGGCTACTAGCTTCTAGCAGGCGGGGGCGTGATGAACGCCCCCGAAGTTTCTGGGGTGATGCAGGTTTCGTGTGGTGGATGCACAATCTGCGCGCCTTTATTTTGCGAAGAGACGCGCGCCACTGCGCTACTACGGGCGTTGAAAAGTGTTTGAGTAACTGGGACAAGGAAAGAGGGAAACGAATTGAGATTCGAAGTCAATGGCCAGATGTTTTTCGTGAACTTCGTTCCCGAGGAGGGACGCTGGTATTGCTACGCTCCGACGGCAACGGGCATGCAGAAGATTCCCGTGTCGATCGACAGCGCGCCGTTCGACTCGTTTACCATGGAGCAGGACGAGCAGGCGAAAGAGATACTGAATTAGAATCCAGCGGTCAACTATCAGCAGTCTTGCGGATGCGATCCTCCGCCTCATTTAAAAACTGACAACTGATAGCTGGCAGCTGATAGCTCAAACATGGCCACCCAAACCAAAGATTATTACGCGGCGCTTGGTGTCAAGAAGTCTGCCTCTGCCGACGAGATTCGCAAGGCCTTCCGCAAGCTTGCTCGCAAATTTCATCCTGACGTCAATCCGGGAGACAAGTCCGCCGAAGAAAAGTTCAAGACTATCTCCGAGGCGAACGACGTTCTCAGCGATCCCAAGAAGCGCAAGATCTACGATCAGGTCGGCTTTTATTCCGACAACATCGATCCCGCGACCGCGGAGGCCTATGCGCGCGGCGGCGGCCAACCGGGCGCGGGTGGCGGCTTTCCCGGTGGCGCGGGCGGCTATTCCGCCGAAGGCTATCCGGGCGGAGCCGGCAACGTTGATTTTGGCGGCTTTGATTTTTCAGATCTCTTTGAAGGCGCGCGCCAGGGTGGACGCAAGACGACGACATCTTCATCTGGCGGCGGATTCAAAGACATCTTCTCCAGCATCTTTACCGGCGGAGCCCGTGGTGCGGCCGACGAACAAGGTCCGGAGGCGGGATCGGATCTTGAATACCAGGTCAATGTTCCCTTCTGGACGGCGATTCGCGGCGGCGTCATGAAACTCAACATCGCTCGCCGCGACGTCTGCGGCAACTGCCACGGCAACGGATCGATCGACGCACCGGGCGTCTGTCCCCAATGCCATGGCAAAGGCACGATCGAGCAGACCGGCGGGCGCATGAAGTTCAACGTCACCTGCCCGCGCTGCCATGGAACCGGCAAGAACATTTCAACTTGTCCGGTCTGCCACGGCGAGGGCACGGTGGAGCGCATCGATCCTCTCGAAGTGCGCATCAAGCCGGGAACGCGCGACGGCCAGCGCATCCGCATTGCGGGCAAGGGCAATGCGGGAGTGCGCAGCGGGGCGGCGGGCGATCTCTACGTGATCATTCGCATCGGCGAGCATCCGCTGTTTCGGCGCGAAGGCGATGACATTTACATCACGGTGCCGGTAACGGCGGTCGAGGCCGCGCTCGGATCGAAGATCGATGTGCCCACGATTGACGGCCGCAGTACGCTGAAGATTCCGCCGGGGACGCAGTCGGGACAAAAGCTGCGCCTGCGCGAAAAAGGCGTGCCGTCAGCGACCAAAGAAGGCGTCCGCGGAGACGAGATCGTGGAAGTGCAAATCACCGTGCCCATGCCGCGCGACGAAAAGACGAAAGAGCTGCTGCGGGAGCTGGCTAAGCTGAATCCCGAAGATCCGCGGGCTGAGTTGTGGGCGAAGGTCTAAGCCAACCACATTCACCACAGAGGTCACTGAGGAACACGGAGAAAAACCAAGACAGGTTTCCTCTTTGCTTCTTCATGCTCGATCAAATTTATCCAGTGGCCTTCTCTGTGCTTCTCTGTGGCCTCTGTGGTAATCGCTTTTTACTTCTGCCAATCCGTTCCGTCTACCATCCGCTTGATCCCGTCTTTCAAGCGAGCTACGTGGAAGTTGATCAGCAGGCCCACGTTCTTCCGGCTCAGACGCAGGTATGACAACAACTGAGCTTCGTGGACCGGATGGATCGCGTCCACGCACTTTATCTCGACGATGACCAACTCTTCCACGAGTAGGTCAATTCGATACCCGAGGTCGAGCCTTTCTCCCTCATAAACTAGCGGCAAGCCAAGCTGCGCCGCCACTTGAAATCCGCGCTTGCGGAGTTCGTGGGCCAAACATGCCTGGTATGCGCTCTCCAGCAAGCCGGGCCCGAGCAGCGAGTGAACCTTCAGCGCCGCGTCGACGATGGCGCCGGAGACCTGA
Source organism: uncultured Acidobacteriaceae bacterium (assembly GCA_963803645.1). Taxonomy (GTDB): domain Bacteria; phylum Acidobacteriota; class Terriglobia; order Terriglobales; family Acidobacteriaceae; genus Acidiflorens. The sequence continues at coordinate 427,402 of CAWDNK010000001.1, forward strand.
TTCACGTGGGGCACGCGGAGAGATGCTGCACTGGGCATACTCTTTGTCTTTCTCCTGCATTGACCAGTAACACACCTCAACCGCTTTCTTTTGTGATGCCCGCCGTACTTTGTTGTGATGAATCGTTCGAAAACATTCACACAGGGGTCGCCCAGGAAAGGAAACTGGGAAAACAAGTTCCTCTGTGTTCCTCAGTGACCTCTGTGGTTAATGTTCTACTTCTTGCTCGGATCGTCCGCCGGGTTGACGTAGTTGAACTGTAGCGGCGACATGCCGTGCACCTGGATGATTGCCGCAGTCGCGGCCATTGCATAGTGGTGCATGTCGGGATCGAGATAGCCGAAGCTGCCCGCCGGCAGCGCCATCATCTTCGACTCGTCGAATTTGTCGCCCATGCCGAGCTTGAACTCTCCCGAGATCACCGTGACGTTTTCGCGCGTGGGATGCCAGTGCGGAGCGATCTTGTATCCGGCCGGCATTTTGAGACGAATCGTGTAGTCGCCCGACTTCGCCATCGGATTGCCTTCGAGCACGGCCAGCTTCGCGCCCGGCGCGACAAACGGCGGCGGCGGTCCCCACTTGATCTGGTCTGGCGTAAACGCGTTCTGCGTTCCCTGCGCCAGCAATATTGCGGCACAAAACAAAAATCCGAGTCCAAGTTTTTTCATGGGTTATCTCTCCGAATTTTGGAATTTAAACAGCCGGGCCCACAACGTTATAGCGACATCCGCGACAAAAAGATACCGGGATCAGGCGGTCTTAGCCAGCCTTAATTCATCCCCTCCGCGTACCGAGTAATGCTGCTCGGGCACCGGGAAGCCGGCCTGCGTGAAGGTGTCACGAATCAGCCGGTTGGTATCGAAATAGACCTGCCAGTAGTGCGCGTTGCTGCAATACGGACGCACCGCCAGCACTGGGCCGGCGAGGTTAAAGGTGATGATCTCGACATCAGGCGCGGGCGCGGACAGCACGTTTGGAATTTTGGCGATCGCCGGTTTCAGCAGCGCGACTGCTTCCTGCGGATCAACTCCATGCGCGAGCTGCGCAGTCAATTCGACGCGGCGGTAGGCGTTGGCGGAAAAATTCTGGATCGTGTCCCCGAAAACTTTGCCGTTGCCGACAATCGTCTTCACGTTGTCGGGCGTGTTGAGCGTGGTGGCGAAAGAGGCCGATCTCCTCGATCGTGCCGGTCACTCCGGCGGCGGTCACGAAATCTCCCACCTTGAACGGTTGCAGAATCACCAGGAACACGCCGCCCGCAAAGTTCGAGAGCAATCCCGACCATGCCATGCCGATAGCGACGCCCGCCGCCGCAATCAGCGCGGCGAAGCTGGTGGTCTCGACGCCGAAGAAGCCGAGGATGGCGACGACCAGCACAATATTCAGCAGCGCGCCCACCCCCGAGTGGATATAGCGAATCAGCGTGGGATCGATCTTCTGCTTCCGCAGAGCGCTGCCGATCAGGCGCAGCGAAAGACTGATCAGCCAGCGGCCAATCATCCACAGAACGATGGCGCCCAGAATTTTTAGGCCAACGGCCGTGAGAACGGCGGTGACGGTCTGCGTCATGGCGGTGAAATTGAAATTCATAGTGTCTCCTCGGAGGGCGGGCGCTGTGGCTCAGACCCGCGGCCCCATGGCACATTTCAGCCGGCACACAGTTTACCTGCGGCCAGGGCGGATGGCTACGAGCATTGGAGGATAAGAATGGCTGGAGGGCTTAGCGAATGTCCAGGCTGGTCTTCTCCGGACTACGGCATCCCGCATTACCGCATCATTTCGCGCGGTGCAGCAATCTGCGAATCTGCGCGCTGAGCCGCTCCGCCGAGGGTGGATCGAAATTCGACATCACGACCACCGTGTAGGAGGCGGAGCTGGCGCCCGGAATTCCAGTGTCAAGAGTGGCGTTGAGGCCGGGCGCGCCTCCGGCGATGCCCATGCCGTCGGGATGAACGTCAAATTTCTCCAGGGTGGCGGGCGAGACGAGTTTGCCCTTCGACAGCGCCTCAGCATAAAGAAAAAGGTCGGAGGCCGTCGATTGCGCCGATCCGGCCGAACTGCCGCGCGCAGGCATCAGGTTCAGGTTGGCATGGCGCTGAGCTGCCGGGGATTGCTTGCCCTCGTCTTTATTATTCATGCCCCTGCCCGCAGCCGGCGCTTCCCCGGACTCCGGCAGCGTGGTGTAGCCGATCGCCTGTTTCGGATCTTCGCCTGTGCGAAACGCGAAGGCCGAATTTCTCATGCCTGCGCGTTCGAAAATGCTCTTCTGCACGTAATCGTAGTAGCTCTGGCCGCTGAGGCTCTGGGCACAGACGCTCTCGATGATCAGGCCCAGAACGAGGTAGCCACCGTTGGAATATTTCTGTTGAGTGCCGGGCGGAAAGAGCAAGGGATCGGCCGCGAAAAAGGGAAGGTAGTCGCGCAGCGTACGAATCTTGTCCTTCTGTGCGGCGCGAAACTTTTCGCCAAAGAAGTCTCCGATGCCCGAACGCATGTCGAGCAATTGTTCGATCGTCACCTGCTCGCGGACCGTTTGATTCGGATAGTCGGGCAGGTAGGCTCCGACCTTGTCGGTGAGCTTGAGTTTGCCCTGCTCCGCGAGCTGCGCAATCGCAACCCGGGTGAATGACTTAGCGATGGAGCCGACGTCAAAACGGGTATCGGCCTGGTTGGGGATATGGGCGTCTTTATTGGCGAATCCGTAGGCGCCTTGCCATATGACGTCCGCTCCGCGAGCGATCAGGATGGTGCCTGAAAATTCTCCGGCTTTTGACTTCGGCTCGGCAAGATCCTGCACCTCGCGAAGAATCTTGCTCTCATCCTCCGGCGGCCCGGCGGCTTCTTGCCGCCCGCCGTTTTCCCGCCCACCATTTTCCTGGGGGCCATTGTCGACCGGCTCAAGGCGCAGGCCGGTGATTTGCAACTTGTCAGGCGCAAACATGGCTGTGAGCGAGAGTTCCTCGCCGGCCGCATTTTTAACGATGACCTGAAGGCTACCGGCATCCTCGCCAACGAAGCGCAGCGCCGTCATGGTTCCGAGGTTGGCCTTCATGCCGCGATAGCGGGCAAGGCGTTCATCGATAGGCGTGGCGTTCGGATTCTTTTCCAGAAACGCGCGCATAGCCGCCTCGCCGCCATTGAAGGCGTCGAGGTATTGGCGCACCAGTTGTCCGTGAGGAGAGGCGGGCAAAACGTCGGCCGACCAAAGAGCGGTCGAGAGCAGGAGGCAGGCAAGGAAAACGAAAGCGAGTCTACGCATGTGTGTTGTTGGACGCGGCGGACTGCCACCGGTTAGCCGCCGGCCGGCGAGTTCCAAACTTCGCCGCGATGAGTCACCACGACACCTCTTCCGCCGTTACCTCTGTACTGTCTCGACCGCGAAAAATTTCTGATTTTTCGAAAAAAATTCTTGCATCTCCGCAAAATTCCCGTAATCTCACAAATGCGAACTAACTTCGCCGAAATGCCCGGGAAATCGCATTCACCCAGGGAGCCGCGAGAAGCATTTTCAAGGGAGACGCGGTGGTGAGAGTGAGTCGCTCGAGGAGGAAGACATCGGAATTGGCAACTGCAACCGCTCCCGCTAACCTTACGCAGAATGGCCTGGGTCCCGCCGCCATTGCTGCTCCCCGGAAAAAATCGATTCGGCTCACCCTCTGGCCGCTGGTCGCCGCCACCTTCTTTATGGTGTCGGGCGGCACGTACGGCACCGAAGACATCGTGCACGGCGCCGGATACGGCAAGGCGATCCTCATCCTGCTGCTCACCCCGCTCCTCTGGAGCCTGCCAACTGCCTTCATGATCGGCGAGCTTTCGAGCGCGCTGCCCTTTGAGGGCGGCTACTACGCCTGGGTCCGCCGCGCGATGGGAAATTTCTGGGGCTTTCAGGAAGCCTGGCTCTCGCTGGTTGCGTCCATTTTCGACATGGCGATTTATCCAACGCTCTTTGTCGCCTACCTGACGCGCATGTTCCCGTGGTTCCAGACGAACTATCGCGGCGTGATGGTGGCGCTCGGCGTGGTGATTGTCTGCGCCATCCTTAATATTGCCGGCGTGAAGGTCGTTTCGACGACCTCTCTGTGGCTCTTCTTTGCGCTCTCGGCGCCGTTTGCGGCGATCTTCCTAATTGCTCCGTTCAAGATCGGAGCGCTGGCTAACGCCGTGACCAAGCCGACTACTTCGAACGTCGACATACTCGGCGGCCTGCTCATCTGCATGTGGAACTACATGGGCTGGGACAACGCCTCGACTATCGCCACCGAAGTCGAGCGGCCGCAGCGGACTTATCCGCGCGCCATGCTGTGGGCGGTCGTGATCGTCGCGCTGACCTACGTGCTGCCTTTCGCCGCGATGTGGATGACCGGACTCAAGGCAAGCGCATGGGAAACCGGCGCATGGGCTGACATCGCGCAACTGATGGGCGGCCCGGCGCTGCGCATCGCGCTGGTCGTGGGCGGCATGATGAGCGGCTTTGGCATGTTCAACGCGCTCGTCATGAGCTATTCGCGCCTGCCGCTCGCCATGGCGCAGGATGGCATGTTGCCAAAAGTATTTGCCAAGCTGCATCCGAAGTCGCGCGCGCCGTGGGTGGCGATTATTGCGTTGGCGATCGGCTGGGGCCTGGCGCTCAACATCGGCTTCGAGCGGCTGGTCACGCTCGACATCATGATCTATGGCGCCAGCCTGACGCTCGAATTTGTGGCGCTGATCGTGCTGCGCTTCAAAGAGCCGGAACTCAAGCGGCCATTCCGCGTGCCGGGCGGTCTATTTGGAGTAATCGCTGTTGGCATTCCGCCGACGCTGCTGCTCGGCTTTGCGGTTCTAAACAGCGAGCACGAAGCCATCCTCGGGATGAGTGCATTCTGGTTTGGCCTCATTCTGATGGGCGCAGGCGTGGTCGCGTATGCCATCAATCACGCCCTGAAGCCGGCAGGCTGGGCGCGTCCTGAGCCGAAGCCGGAGCTGGCGGCGTAGCTTCTTCGCACGGTCAGCCGGCTAACTTCTCTTCCACGGATGTACACGGATTCTTTTTAGCGAAAGGCCCCGCCCCGCGCTATACACCATATTCTCATAAAATGGTGTATAGTATTTTCATGAGCAGAACGAATATCGAAATTGACGATGGACTAATCCGGAAAGCGCGCAAGCTCACGCGCCTCAAGACAAAACGCCAAATCGTAAACAAGGCGCTCGATCTGCTGGTTCGTTCCGAGAGTCGTAAGGGAATTCTTCGTTACTACGGCAGCGGAATCTGGCAAGGGGATCTGAAATCGTCGCGGAGAAATCGAGTGTGATCCTGGTGGATAGCTCGGTGTGGGTCGACTTCTTCAGTTCTTCTCCAGGCCGCGCCGGAGACGAACTCCGCAGAATGATCGAAGACAGCGAACCCTTCGTCCTCACTGGGATCGTTGTCGCCGAAGTCTTACAAGGATTAACACGAGACGCGGCGCCAATCGAGCGGCTTCTGGAGCAGTGGGACATGCTGGAACCCGTGGGGTTTGATACCTACCGCAGCGCCGCGAACATCTACAGACGCGCGCGAGGAAAAGGCGTGACGCTTGCCACCATCGACACGCTGATTGCAGCCATCGCGCTCGAACACGGAGCGAGCATTTTCACCCTCGATCAGGATTTTTCCAGAATCGCGCGTCTCGCCGGGCTGAAACTATACCGGTTCCGGGGAATGAGTTCCGCTTAAAAAATTAACCTTTTTCATTCGCGCGATGCGATGATGTTTCCCAGAGATGACCAAGCGTAAATCCAAGGGCGCGTACATGATCTCGGCGGTCGCCGAGATGTATGAGATTCATCCGCAGACGCTGCGTCTCTACGAGCGCGAAGGGCTGCTCAAGCCGAGCCGCACCGAAGGCAACACGCGCCTCTACACGGATGAAGATTTGCAGCGCCTCGAATTCATTCTTTCGCTGGCGCGCGACCTGGGCGTGAACATCAGCGGCATCGCCATCATCCTCCAGATGCGGGCGCGCATGGAGGAAATGCAGTTCCAAATCCAGGATTTCGTGCAGTACATTCAGCAGGAAGTAATGGCGCGGGCCACCGCTGCCGCCGATCCTGCGAAGGGCGCCATCGTTCCGCTGCGGCGGGCGGTTCCGGCGGTCGACCCATCGCGGCGGAAAGATTCTTCAAGGTAGATTAAGAAAAAGTAGATTGCGAAGTAGCTGGGCCAATTTCTGCTCCGCGGAAAACCCGCCTTTCGCAACCTGAAAAAACTTTCACACGATATTAATCTCGGCGCAACCACCCGCGCTCGATTTTTGTCTAAGTTGAACGCATGCGCGCAGAGAGTTCCGCTCCCGCCTCGTTCTCCAAATCGGACGGCATGCCGGCGCCGGGCCACTTGAGCCCGGAAAAAATACTCAAGGTTAGCCTCGAACCGGCGCGCTTCGGCACCGCGGTCGTGCTCCATTATCAGGACCGAGCGATCTCGCGTAGCGAAGGACGCGCCCTCGCCGGCCTCATCTCAGAGGTGCTGCCCTCCGCGCGCCGCATGGTGATCGATCTCGCAGCGGTTCACTCGCTCGACAGCAGCGCACTCGGCGAACTCGTAATGACCCACCTATGGGCGGAAGCCGCCGGATATGCGCTGTCGTTCGCGAGCCCGCGCGATTCCGTTCGCGGCCTCTTCGAAAGCACCAATCTGGTTTCGATTCTCGACGTCTATTCGAGTGTCGAAGATGCGATCTCGGCCATGTATCAGGAGCGGGTGCAATCGGCGTAGAAATAGCTCTCAGCTCTCAGCTCCTAGCGCTACGCGCTTAATATCCGCACGTTCTCATTCTTTACTTCTCGCGCTGAAACCGGTACCGCCCGCCGCGATCCCGAGCCGCCTGCTCCGCCACTTTCAAGAACGCGCGCCCCGCGTGCGAAAGCGCCGAATCCTTTCGATAGACGAGCCGCAGCTTGCGCTGAAAATGCAGATCGCGCACCGGCACGCGCACCAGATCCCCGCGCGCGATTTCATTCTCCACGCTGATCTCGGGCACGAGCGCGACTCCATTCCCCATCGTCACGAAGCGCTGAATCGCCTGTAGCGTGGGCAGTTCCACGTCCATGCGCAGAGGAGTCTTGTGCCGCCGGAACGCCTCGATCACTTTGTCCCGATAAGGCGAAGCCACGATGTGCGCGACAAACGACTCCGCTCCGAGTTGCCGCACGCTGACCGCGCCCGCCGAGGCCAGCGGATGCCCCGGCGGCACCACGAAGGCCAACTCGTCAAGGTAGACGACGATTGACTTCAGCTGCGGCTCCTGCGGGTCGTACGAGAGCACGCCCAGTTCAACGTCGTGCCGAAGCACGTCATCCGGAATGTGACTCCCGAGCGAACGCCGCACCGTGATCTTGAGCGCGGGATGAAGACGACGAAATTCGGCCAGCACCGGCAGCAGGTAGAGCGCGGTGAATTCATTGGCGGCAATCGTGAGCTTGCCCTTTTGCAGCTCGCGCATCTCGACCAGCGCTTCGCGTGCGTCCTGCCGCAGATTGACCAGCTTCTCGGCATATTCCTGCAAAACGCGGCCGGCATCGGTGAGCACGCCGTTGCGCGAGGATCGGTCGAAGAGCGGCTCGCCGATTTCCAGTTCCAGCTTGCGAACCGCCTGGCTGACCGCCGATTGCGTGCGAAATAATTTTTCCGCGGCGCGCGAAAAGCGGCGCTCGCGAGCGACTGCGAGAAAAACTTCGAGTTGCGAGATGTCCATAAACTAATCCTCGGACGACGGAGCATTGGCAACGCTGCGGCGCGTCACTGTATTGATTGATTCGCGATCTTTAATAAGTATTTCTTATAGTATCAGCCAGGCTAATCATAACGTAAAGATAATAAGCTTCTCTCCGGCCGCGATCTGCCGATAAGGTTACTAGCAACACGAAATTTCCGGGAGGGGTCAGTGACCGATCGGCCACACATCACTATTCTTGACACCACGCTTCGTGACGGCGAGCAGTCGCCGGGTTGCAGCATGAACGTGCAGGAGAAGTTGCGCCTGGCCCAGCAACTCGATCGCCTCGGCGTCGATGTCATTGAAGCCGGATTTCCGATCGCATCCGATGGCGACTTCGATGCGGTGCGGAAGATTGCCGCCGCCGTGCGGCGCCCCATCATTGCTGCCCTCGCCCGCGCCTGCTCGCCTGACATCGATCGTGCCTGGCTCGCGCTCAAGTCCGCGGCCCGCCCGCGCATTCACGTTTTTCTCGCAACTTCCGACATCCACCTGAAATACAAACTGCGCATCACCCGCGAGCAATGTCTTGCTCAGGCAAAAGAATCCGTTGCGTACGCCAAGTCGCTCTGCGCCGACGTGCAATTCTCACCCGAAGACGCGACGCGCACCGGTGTTCCATTTCTGTGCGAAGTGGTCGAGGCCGTCATCGCCGCCGGCGCCACCACCGTCAACATCCCCGATACCGTCGGCTACAGCATGCCCGAAGAGTACGGTCAACTCATCCGCACGCTGCGCGAAAAGGTTGCGGGCATCGAGAACGTCACCATCTCCACACACTGCCACAACGACCTCGGCATTGCGGTCGCTAACTCTTTAGCCGGCGTGCAGAATGGCGCGCGCCAGGTCGAGTGCACCATCAATGGCATCGGCGAGCGCGCGGGCAACGCGTCGCTCGAAGAAATTGCGATGACGATGCGGGTGCGTGCCGACCGTTATCCTTACAAAACCGCCGTCGCCAGCGAACAAATCTTCGCTTCCAGCCAGATGCTCGCCGAGATCACCGGCGTTTCCGTGCAGCCGAATAAGGCGATTACCGGCCGCAACGCCTTCGCGCACGAGGCCGGCATTCACCAGGATGGCGTGCTCAAGAATCCGCTGACCTACGAGATCATGACGCCGCAGTCGGTCGGCGTGCCCGATTCGCGCCTCGTGCTCGGCAAGCATTCCGGTCGCCATGCGCTCGCTTTGCGCTGCGAGCAGCTCGGCCATAAGTTCGAGCGCCGCGAACTGGATGAGATCTATCGGAAGTTTGTCGTGCTCGCCGACCGCATCAAGCACGTGCAGGACAGCCACCTGATGGAACTGATTCAGGAAGCGCAGCGCGGCTCGGACATGACCAGCTATGCCGCGACCAGCGCGACAACTACAAAAAAGATAGGGCCGCACTCCGCGACCACGGCGCATTTCCCGCTGGCCGCGGCCGCCACTGTGGGCCACGAATCTTCGGCCCGCTTTCAGGTGAGTTCAGATCACGGGCAGTCGTCGATTCCGCTGGGAGACATTCCGCTCGGCGAGCGGCGCGGCGAGCAGGAAGATTATCTTTGGGGAGTATAGGGCGCGTGAAGCCTTGACTTGGCCCGGCGCGCAGGCGCGGCGTGTGGGCCCGCCTCGTAGCCCATCCATCATGTATTCTGGCGTGCGAAGCCGCATCGCATGAATCTCCGAATCACAACTCTCCCCGGTGACGGAATCGGCCCCGAAGTCACCGCCCAGGCGGTTCGCGTGCTAACCGAAGTCGCGCGCGGATTCGGACACGAGCTCCAGATCGATCAAAAAGAAATCGGTGGCGCGGCCCTTGCCAAGTTCGGCAACCCGCTGCCGGACGCCACCATCCAATCCTGCCTCGCCTCGCAGGCCGTTCTTCTCGGAGCCGTCGGCACGCCCGCCTTCGATCACAATCCGCGCGAGCTGCGTCCGGAAGCGGGACTCTTGCGCATCCGCAAAGAGCTCGGCGCTTTCGCCAATTTGCGTCCGGCGATCTTCTATCCCGCGCTGGCCGCGTGCTCGCCGCTGCGCGAAGGGGTCGTCCGCGGCACCGATATCCTCATGGTTCGCGAACTGCTCGGTGGATTGTATTTCGGCGAGCCGCGCGCAATCGTTGACGCCGCCGACGCGCATCATGCGTCCAACCCGCGTCATGCATTGAACACCATGCGTTATAGCGAGCCTGAGATCGAGCGTGTGGCGCGCGTGGCCTTCACGCTGGCGCGCGAACGCCGGCGCCGCGTGCTTTCTGTCGACAAGGCGAATGTTCTGGAGTGCTCGCGTCTTTGGCGCGAAGTTGTAACCCGCGTCGGCGGGGACTATCCCGAGATTCAGCTCGCGCACATGTATGTCGACTCGGCGGCCATGATGCTCGTGCTCAAGCCCGCACAGTTCGACGTCATCCTCACCGAAAATATGTTCGGCGACATTCTCTCCGATCAGGCGGGAGGCGTGGTTGGCGGTCTGGGGCTGCTGGCTTCGGCCAGCATCGGAGGTCCGGTCGGCCTCTACGAACCGGTTCACGGATCGGCGCCCGACATTGCCGGCAAAGGCATCGCCAACCCGCTGGGCGCAATTCTCTCCGTGGCCATGATGCTGCGCCACACGTTTCAGCTCACGGCGGAAGCCGAGTGCATTGAAGCGGCCGTCATGTCGGCGTTGCAGGCCGGCCTGCGAACCGCAGACCTGGCACGCGGTTCGGAGCGCAACATCTCAACCGACGCGATGGGAGAAAGGGTCGCGGAGTATGTGCGGGCAGCGGCCGCAGTGAAGGCTAGCGTCGCCTCGTAAATCAAATTTATAGTTTGGCCGCGGACGAGACCACAGGAGCCGGATACGCGCCGGCGATGGAATTCCACCTGATTTTCAGCACTTCCCCAAACATGCGCACGCCGTCGCGAAAGGGACTCAGCCTCGTTCCCTGGCTGTGCGCCCACACCACCGGCACCTCTTTCACGCTGAAGCCCAGCCGCCGCGCCAGAAAAAGAATTTCGGGATCGAAGCCCCAGCGCTCGATCCGCTGAAGCGGGAAGATGCGCTGCGCCGCCTCGCGGCGAAACGCCTTGAAGCCGCATTGCGTATCGACAAAATTCAAGCTGAGAAAAACGCGCAGGACGAGGTTGTAGATTCTCCCGAACAGTTGGCGATAGAGCGGCTGGCGCTCGGTTTGCAGGTCGGAGCGCAGCCACCGCGAGCCGATGGCGATGTCGGCGCCGGCCGCGAGTGCATCGAACAGCTTTGGCGCCTCGGTGATCGGCGAAGAAAGGTCGGCATCGGTGAACAGGCAAATGTCGCCGCGGGCATGCAGCATTCCATTGCGCACGCTGTAGCCTTTTCCGCGATTGCCCGGGTTTTCGACCAGCAGGACATGCGCGTGCGCCCTGCTGTACTCGCGCACAATCGCGGCGGTATCGTCGCGCGACCCATCATCGACCACCAGAATCTCCACCTCCCACTTGCGCTCGTCGACGTAGCGCAGCACTTCGTCGAGCGTCGGCCGGATGCGGCTGCTCTCGTTATAAGCGGGAATGATGATGGAATAGAGCAAGGGCTATTAAATCATTTATTCATTGAATCATTTAGACATTGAGGGATTGGGTCCAGTGATTCAACGACTCAACGATCTAAATGATTCACTCATCTCATGCTACCTGGCGTCGCTTGTCGAGCATGCTGAAGAACTCCGCGACCAAATCCTCATCCCACAGCCCGGACTGCGCCTCCTGGAGCATGGTGACCGCGGTCTGCTCATGCGAGAGCGCCGGCTTGTACGGACGCGCGGTGCACAGCGCATCATAGACATCGACGACCTGTAAGATGCGCGGCAAGAGCGGAATGTCTCCCGCCTTCAGCCCATCGGGATAGCCACTGCCGTCGGAATGCTCATGATGATGGCGAATAATGGGCAGCACCAGCCGCAACGACTTCAGCGGACGGCAAATCGCCTCGCCCGTCAGCGGATGCTTTTTCATGATCTCCCATTCGGCGGGCGTGAGGTTGCTTCCCTTTTTCAGAATTTCGTCGGGCACCGCGATCTTGCCAAGATCGTGCAAGTATCCGCCTCGCCGCAGCGCAACCACCGCTTCTTCCTCGAGATTGAGATGCCGCCCCAGCTCGCTGGCATTCTGCGCCAGGCGCTCGCAGTGGCCCTCAGTGTAAGGATCACGCGCCTCCACGCTGAGCCCGAGCGTGCACAGCACCGACTCGGCTGTTTCCAGTTCGTCGGTGAACTCCTTCAACTTCAGCAGCGACTTGACGCGCGCAAACAGTTCCTCGGGGCCGATCGGTTTGGTCAGAAAGTCATCCGCGCCCGCCTCAATCGCTCTCAGGCGGTCTTCGTGCGCGTTCAGGCCCGTAATCATCACGATCGGAATCAGCCGGGTCTCGGGATCCTCTTTCAGTTCGCGGCAGAGTTCGTAGCCGGTCTTCCCCGGCATGATCACGTCCAGCAAAATAAGGTCGGGAGCATCGCGGCGGATGCGGTCTTCGGCGTCAGCGGCGCTCGATACCACCGAAGCCTGGTAGCCGCGCATGTTGAGCATTTCGCGCAGCAACTCGGCGTTCAGCCGATGGTCGTCCACCACCAGAATGGATTGTTTACGACGCCCTGAGATTACTTCGACCATAGAATAGTTAAGAAAGATTAGCTAAGAATTGGATGCACGAAATAAGGGTTGCACGTCGCCGTAAAGCCCGACTACTTTCGCCGACAGCCCGACGCCGGCCCTCGCCGGCATTCGCGCGCCGCCCAGCTGTTAGCAACCAACGCTAGCCAACTCACGATTCTATCTGAATATCGCAGGCGCGAAATCCGAACATTTCCAGTGTTCAGGGATCATGGCGGCGACTGGCCGGATCGTGCACTCTGTAACCATGCCTCGCAGATATCGATTCGCCACGTCTCTTGCCATGCTGCGCAAGACCACATCGCGCAAACTTTTGCCGCTCTTGCTGGCGCTTTGCGCAATTTCTTTCTGCTGCTCGCTGTGCGCCGCCGTGTCCAAGCCGCATGTCATCACCTACGGCAAATGGATCTCCGCCAAGTGGCCGAACGCGACCGGAGAAAAAATGCTCGACCTCAAAGTGCGTCCGCTGCTGGTCGACGCGCGCGTCAAGGAATACACGACCGGCGTTCCGCATGACGTCACGGATCGCCTCTTCGTCGTGCGGCGAGCTTTTCGCATCAACGACGCGCTGCCCGGCGAAAACTCGGCGCGCTGGCAATGGCAGCGCGGCGGCTGGCTGATAGTCGATCGCCAAACCGGACGCGTCTCGCAATTGAGTTTGCCAGACTTCGATCCCTTTTATTCGAGCACCAGCTGGTATCGCGATTACGTCGCGTATTGCGGGGTCTCCGATGACGGCAAGAAGTTGTATGCGATCGTGGTCCAGGTTGGACGCCGCAAGCCGATCCTGAAAAAAGATGCGGGCCAACCCGCCGGCGCGGCCGATCCCGATTCCGAGTGCCCCGCTCCCGCCTGGGAACGCAGCCCGCTGCGCGTAACGTTTCAGTCCGACAGCGACCACAAACTGGTGTTCTCGCTCCGCAATCGCATCGTTGACGTCGTGAACGACGCGGAAGAATCGGAGGAGTAACAGCGTCGCCGGCTCTCGCCGCCCCGCGCCGTCCTTACGCCTTGGCACGATAGAGCGGCGCGTTTTCAATCATCTTGTCGCACACATCGATGCAGATCTGGCGGGTCGCTTCGAGCACCTGCTCGTCCGGAACCGAGGCCAACAGCATGGACGTGCCGTGGCAGATAAGAAAAATTGCGTCGTAAACCGCACTATAGTCGTTGGGCTCTCCGCCGAGGCGGGCGGCAAGTTGCGTGAGCATCCAGGTGCGCACTGGCCGCGGAGTCGAAAAGAATTGTCCCCAATACTCGCTCAGCAGTTCGTACTCGCGGGGATGGGCCTTCACATACGCGAGGTAGCGTCGATGCGCCTGCTCGATGGTCGGCGAAGATAGCAGATCGGCGGTCAACTCCTCGCGAAAGCGGTAAGCGAGTGCGAGGCGAAGAGCCTCTTTGTTACGAAATCGTTTGTAGAGAGTGGGGGTGGTGGTGTCGGCTTCCGTCGCCACCGCGCGCAGCGTCAAACCGTTTTCTCCGCGCGTCCGCCACAACCGGAGCGCCGCTTTGAGAATCCGTTCTTCGAGATGTTTGTCCGCGATAGGAGGCATTGAACGAGCGCAAGCCCCAGTTAATAAGATGACATTGTACAACTTAAAACTGTCTAGTAACAACAACTAATTAAGTATGAGGTTAGTCTAAGAACCTTAGTTATCCCTATTGTTTTTATATCCCCGGTCGGACGTCAGTCCTGGATCAAATTTTAACATTGACATCGTTAAAGTAACGCTGTTAAAGTGTAACGATTCGCAACGGTTCGTAAGGTTTCCTTTGACTTCAATTCTAGGAGAAGAGATGGTTTCGCCCGATGACGCCGCGGACCGCCTCGCCTCTGGGCAGATGAATGCGGAATTGCGGCTGGCGCAGCTGGAAATATTAAGCGCGCAGTGCGCCACTGATCGTCTCCGCCTCCGTTATTCGGCGGACGATCTGGCCCGGCATGCGCAACGCGACATTCTGCGCAAGGCTTGGTCCTCGGCTAACGCACTATTCGAATATTACGACGCAATCGTACATCAGCTCCCGGATCGCGACGCGACCGACAAATCAACCGCCATGACGCTCGAGGAGGCGAAAATTCTCGACCTGGGCGAGCGTCTGGCACGACACATACTCGAGCAGCGCGAACACTTTCGCGCCATCGCACAACCGCTGGAAGCAGGCCAGCGAGCCGCCCTGCTGCCGTTTTTTCCCGGCAGTCTGCTCGCGCAGGCGCGCCTGGTTGTCCTGGCTACCGAACGCATCCCAAGACCTCCGCTCGATCTGGAAGCGCGCGCGATGGGCATGGCGGCTCTGGCCGATCTTGCGCATCCCTCTTCGGCGACCTTTGAAGACGTTCTGGTCTTTCACCGTGAAGTGACTGTCCAGCGCCTGTTTCACGCGCTGGTTCATGCAGTCCAGTTTGAGGTCTTGGGGCTCGAACCCTATGCGGAGCGTTTCGTGCGCGGATTCCTGCGAACCCGCTCACACGCCAGCGTACCGCTCGAAGTGCATGCATCCATGCTCGAAATGGCGTTTACCGACAAAACACAAACTTTTTCCGTGGAAGAAAAAGTAAGGCTCTGGACGAATCAGGGCCGGTATTAGTTCCAAATCATTTTGGTGTCCAGGCAGATCGTTCTGGCGGCTGACCAGCGCATTGAGTGCCCCGACCAGCTCAATCTTGGCGGCCACTGAAATGAAAAGGATCGTTGGGTTTCGAGTTGCCACGAGCTCCAATGCGGCTGATCGTCGTCTTTGCTGTGGGGATCAGCCAGCCTTTGGATCGTTGGCGAGTGCGAGCGGCGGCATCGTGCAAGCCTTCCCCTAGCCGCCGTTCGCGCTTACAAACCACACCCGTCAATCTCCAACCGGCTCCGCGGCGGCCAGATGCGCACCCGGCCGAGTGCGAACTTTGGCGCTCGTCACCATGATCACCGACGCCACAATAACCGCGCTGCCCGTCACGATGTAGCGGTCGATCCTCTCGTGCAGAATAAGCCATCCCAGGAAAACCGCGATTACCGGGTTGACATACGCGTAAGTCGAGACCTTCGACGTCGGCACGTGCTGCAACAGCCAGATATAAGCGGTGTAGCCAATCCACGAACCGCAGACCACCAGATAGAAAATTGCGCCCAGTCCCCGCGCCGTCCAAACGGGATGCAAGTTCCTCTCGAACACCAGAGCGAACGCCAGATTCGCAATGCCCGCAAATACTATCTGCCACGCCGTCGTGCTGAAGGGATCGCCCTCGGCAGTCTGCCATTTTTTCGACAGCACCGAACCGAGCGCCCAGCTCAATGATCCCCCCTGGAGTGCGATCGACCACCAGAACTCGCGCCGGCCAAGCGCCGAGGGGTGCACGAGTGTGGGCCAAACCAGAACAACCACTCCGAAGATGCCGATCACGAGGCCAATCTTGCCCCGCCGCGCGATGTGATGATCGCCCAGCAGCAGACTATCCAGTACCAGAAACCAGAGCGGGCTCACCGACACCAGCAGCGCAGCCAGCCCGGTCGGCAGAATCAGTTCGGCATAAGAGAGCGTAAGGTTGCCGCCCAGAAGCAGCAGAATTCCGACCACCGCCAGGTGAAAAAGTTGCCGCGCGGAAAAACGAATCCGCCGTCCGGTGGCCGCGCAATACGCAAGCATGGCAACGCCCGCAATCGTGAAGCGCGTCGCGCACATAAAACCGGGAGGAATCTGCTCCACCGCAATACTGATTCCCAAGTAGGTCGAGCCCCAGAAGAGATAGACCAGCCCGAAGGCGAGGATGATCTTCCATTGGCTCGGAGAGGAAGCAGTCATAGAAAACGTGAGTTGGCCGGGAAGAAATCAGAATATCAGAGCGGAGAAATAATAGAGGGAGGGTAAGAGCGTCGCTTCGCGGCGACAGAATTGCACAAATGCTCTCGAATCGTAGCGCCGGCGTCCCGCCGGCTTTCACGGCGAGCGTCCTCGCCCGCCGTTAGGGAGGTCAAAATCCGCAGCCACACTCCAGCTCCTAGTCTTCGTGCTGGTGCTGCCTCTCCGCCGACCAGATATCCGCCTCGTCCTTCTCCAGCGGATACACGTGCACCATCCAGTTGAAGACGATCGGATGGAACGTGCCACCGGCGGCGTCGCAATCGGCCTGCGTCGTGATCGAGCCGTGGAACCCGAACTTGGGATTCTTGCCCAGCGCCTCGAGCTTATGTCCCTCGGGCGCGGCGCAAAAATTCACGTGCTCGTGCCACTGCGCGATGCTGAGCGGGATGCGCTGATTGAGGTCATCTTCCGTAAAACGCTTGGGCGCCGTGTACATCACGCCCACCAGTCGATAGCCATCGCCCTCTTTTTCGTAGAGCAGCGAAGTCGGATTGTCGGGATCGAAATGCGAAAACGCCTCGATTGCATTGCCGTAATTCGTGAAGTGATACTGCTTCTGCGGAATTTCAGGATGAAAGATCTTGAAGTTACCGTTCAGCGCGGTGTGATAGTCCTTGTACTTCTCCATCACCGCGCGCGCCGCCACCACCACCTTTTGTGCGCGCTCGGAGTCGCCAGGCTGCACCGGACGCAGTGCCGTCATCTTCATGTGCGGCCCCATGTCCATGTGATGGCCTTCCATCGATTGTGTGGCGCCGACTTCGCTGGAGTCATCGTTCCTATTCTGCCCCGACATTTTCATGCCGGACATGTCCATGCCCTTCATGGCACCGGGCATGGCTTGCGATCCGCCCTGAGTCGAATCTTGCGACGCGCTTGAGGATGTGCTTGGCGATGCGCTTTGAGAAGCTTGCTGGGCAAGCGCGAGCGAAGACGCGAGACAAACAGCAACAGCAATCAACCAATATTTCATGAGATTCTCCCCCACGGTTTTTAAAATGTTAACACCACGCCAGCGTGTAAGTTTCGTCGATAAAGTTACGCCCAGAGTACGCCAGTAACCGGAGGCACAGACTCAACGGAGGCACGGCCGCCCGTGCGTTCTCGAATGTCCGCCCCTCAAATGTTTCGTAGCTTCCCGGATGCGAGCACAACGATCTAGGCAGCCGACCACATGCCCATCTGCGAAAGCACCTTGGTAGCCGCTTCGGTGCCCGTGCGTACACAATCCGGCACGCCAATGCCTGAGAGCCCGTTCCCCGCCAGCGCCAGCCCCGGATGGTTCTCGCAAAGCGCGTGAATGCGCGCGATCCTCTCCAGATGGCCGACCGAATACTGCGCCATGGCAGCCTTCCACTTGTACACGCGAGCGAAAAGAGGTTCAGCCGTCACGCCAACAATCTGGCGAAGCTCGTCGCGGACAATCGAAACAATCTGCTCCTCCGTCGACGCCAGAATTTCCTCGTCGCGCGCGCCGCCCAGAAAGCACCGCAGCAGCGCCCGATTCTCCGGTGCGCGGTGCGGAAATTTGTTATGCACAAACGTAGCCGCCAGCATGCGGTGCCCAGCGCTGCGCGGCACAAGAAAACCAAACCCCGGCGGCAGCGATCGCCGCACCCGTTCGTCTAATCCAAGCGTCACAGTAACCGACGACGAATAGCCAATCTCCGCCAGTTCCCGCGCCAGGCTCGCGTCGGCAGCCGCAAGCAGCGCCGCCGCCGTGCGCGCCGGCGCAGCCACAATCACCGCGTCAAACTGGTCGCTCGCGTAGCCAGCGGAAACCGTCCAGCCCTCATCCTGCGGAAACACGGATTGCACAGGCGAAGAGATGCGCAGCGCCGCCGGATCAATTCGCGCCACCAGCGCGTCCACCATCTGCTGCATGCCATTCTTGAGCGAAGTAAACAGCGGACGCGCCGGGCCCTTTGCGGCCGCCAATTTTTTTCGCGCCGCCAACATCCCGCGCCCCAGGCTCCCGTGCGCCGCCTCCATGTCGGCAAAGCGCGCCAGCACCGCTCGCACGCTGAGCTGCGACGCTTCACCCCCGTAAACGCCCGAGAGCAGCGGATCGGCCAGCAAGTCAACCATCTCCGGCCCGTAATGCCGCTCTACCATCTGCGCCACCGTCTCATCGGCTGCCGCTTTGTGCGGAGGATGAAACCATTCGGCGGCCATCCGTAATTTTGTTCGCACTGAAAATAACGGCGACAGCATGGTCGGAAGAATTTTGGTGGGCACCATGAACATGAGCCCGTCCGGCATCACCACAAGTTTGTCGCGGCCATTTTTGCGGACAACAATGTAAGTCTTGCGCTCGGCGTCGTTCGACCCGACCATCTGATCGCCCAAGCCGATCTCGCGGCAAAGGTCCGCCGCCCACGGTTTTTCGCTGATGAAAGAATCCGCCCCCGCTTCGACGAGGCATCCATCCACATGATCGGTAAGCAGCACGCCGCCCAGTCGAGCCGCGCCTTCGAACAACACATACTCAATCGGCGCGCCCGCCGCGCGTTTCTCTTCGAGCGTGAACGCAGCCGAAAGGCCGGAGATTCCGCCGCCGACAATGGCGATGCGTGACATGAAGGCCGCTCTTAGCTCTTAGCTCTTAGCTTTTGATTCCTGACTCTTAGATTCCAGCGCTTCGATTCGGCTTTGCACGAGCGCGGCCAGCGCCGCAGTCAACGTCTTCGATCCATTCAACGACTCGGCCCGCCACAGCCGCATGCCTTCCTTTTCCGCAAACTGTTTGAAGAAAATGTCGATGTCATAGAGCACTTCCACGTGATCGCACAAAAACCCCACCGGCTGAATAAAGGCCCCGCGATGCCCCTTGGCCTTCAGGCCGAGAATTGTTTCCTCCACCGTCGGCCCAATCCACGCGCCTCCCGACATGCCCTGGCTTTGAAATGCAAAACTCCACTCATCGCCGCCCTGGCCCGCTTCCTTTGCGACCAGCGCCGCCGTTTCTTTTGACTGCGCCTCGTAGGGGTCGCCGTCGGCAATTGTGCGCGCGGGCACGCTGTGCGCCGTAAATATCACGGGGAGTTTTGCGCCGTGCTCCGCATTTGCGCGTTCGAGCCCCGCGCGAAGTTTTCCCGCAAAGGCGACAGTCAGCAAATGCTGGTCGTGCCACTCCTCGACAAAATCAAGGGTGAATGACACAGCATCCTCGGCGGTTACAGCCTGGCGGTAGAGCCCGACGCTGGTGCGCGAATTCTGCGGCGCCAGGCAGACTGCGATCACGCGCTCAAACCCTTGCGCCGAAATCGCCTTCACCGAGTCGGCAATAAAGGGCTTCCAGTTGCGCATGCCAACGAACACAGGCAGGTCGAGCGCTTGCGAAAGCTGGTCGGCCTGCCGAAGAGTCCAGCACGCCAGCGGCGAATAACCAATCAGCGAATAACGATGCCGGATCTCTTCAACCACATTCGGTGGCAACGCCCGGCCACCAGTAACGTAACGCAAAAATTCCGGGATCTGATCCGGATTCTCCGGGCTCCCGTGAGCCAGCAGCAGCACGGCGGTTTTTGCGGACGATCCGACCGGCGCCGCTCGAGCCTCAGGCGACGCGGCCCCGAACGATCCGCTCTCCGTCTTCGCAGGCGAAAACGAACGAATCCCATTCGCGCAGTAACAAGCCTCCGCAAGGCCCAATGGACAGAGGGTCATTTCTTGCGCTCCGCTTCCAGCTCGGCAATCTTAGCCACGCCCGATCTTGCCGCGCCCGATCCAATCTCTCTCGATTCAGCCGCGCCCGACCCAGCCATGGAAGTCCTGAACTCCGCCGACCGCTCCCGCACGAACTCGGACAGCGCCTTAACATTCTCCACCGGCGTCTCCGGCAAAATGCCGTGCCCCAGATTAAAAATATGTCCCGCTCGTCCGCCGGCGTGCCGCAAAATATCTTCCGCCCGCGTCTTAACTTCCTTCCACTCCGCAAAAAGCAGCACGGGATCGAGATTTCCCTGCACCGCTCCGCGATATCCCAACCTTTTCCAGCCCTCATCCAGCGGAATGCGCCAGTCGAGCCCAATCACCTCCGCGCCCGTCTCCTGCATCGACGGCAAAAGCGTCGCGCTGTCCGTGCCGAAATAAATAATCGGAACTCCGGTCTTCTGCAACCGCCGCACCAGGGCAGTCGAATGCGGCAAAACGTACCGGCGATAATCTTCCACGCTCAGGCACCCGACCCAGCTATCGAAAATCTGAATCGTGTCAGCGCCCGCGCGCACCTGCTCGGCCGAGTACTCACTCGTCACCGCGACCAGCTTCGTCATCAACTCATTCCACGCGTCCGGCGCGGAGTACATCATCTTTTTCGTATGAATGTAATTGCGCGAGCTGCCGCCCTCAATCATGTAACTCGCCAGCGTAAAAGGCGCGCCGCAAAAACCGATCACCGGCAGCCTGTCTCCGAAATGCCTGCACACCAGCTTCACCGCCTCGGCAACATAACCAAGTTCGCCCGCGCGATCGGTGCGCAGCTTTTTGATATCTTCGGCGCTGCGAATCGGCGTCTCAATCTTCGGTCCTTCGCCCGCCGCGAAATGAAACGGCATGCCCATCACTTCCAGCGGCAGCAACAGATCGGCAAAAATAATGGCCGCATCCACGCCCAGAATTTCCGCCGCTTCAATCGTCACCTGCGCCGCCACCTGCGGCTTCTTGCAGATTTCAATCAGCGAATACTGCTTGCGCACCGCGCGATACTCCGCCATATAACGACCCGCCTGGCGCATCAGCCAGATCGGCGTGCGTTCCGTGGGCTGAGCTTTGGCAGCGCGAACAAAAAGAGAGTTGGGAGCAGCCATGAACCATCCAATTTAGCACCTTCGAGTGCGCGACCGCCGCGCTCCGCGCCCGTTTAAACTTCTTCGTTTTTCGCCGCTCCTTCTCGCGTCCACGCTGAACCGCCTGCTGTGATCGCCGTCACCTGCGTAAGCGAGACCCGCACGCGCAGGTATAATGGCCGCCAACTTCATAAGATCAGCCGCTCGCTTCATCAGAACAGGAGACACATGCGCACCTGGGCCAAAGTCACTCTCATCTTCACGTTAGTTTTCTCGTCTTTCTCGTATGCCGCCGATGACGCCACGCTCCCCGGCTACGCGCCCCGCAGCAGCCAGACCGAACGCGAATGGGAGACGAAATTCCGCGCCATTCCCGACCCCGCCAATCTGCGCGGTTACATGCAGCACCTCTCGGCCCGCCCGCACCACGTCGGCTCTCCTTACGACAAAGACAATGCCGAATGGATTCTCGCGCATTTCAAGGAGTGGGGCCTCGACGCGCACATTGAAACCTTCGACGTGCTCTTTCCAACGCCCAAAGTGCGCATCGTCGAAATGGTGGCGCCCACAAAATTCACCGCCAAACTCGAAGAGCCTGCGCTCGCCATCGACCCAACCTCCAACCAGAAATCCGAACAACTGCCCACCTACAACGCCTACTCCATCGACGGCGACGTGACCGCCCCGCTCGTCTTCGTGAATTACGGCCTGCCCGACGACTACGAAAAGCTCGACCGGCTGGGCGTTTCCGTGAAGGGCGCGATTGTGATCGCAAAATATGGCCACTCATGGCGGGGCATAAAACCCAAAGTCGCTGCCGAACATGGCGCCATCGGCTGCCTCATTTATTCCGAGCCAAAAGACGACGGCTACTCGGTCGACGACGTGTTCCCGCAAGGTCCCATGCGCAATTCGGACGGCGTGCAGCGCGGCAGCGTTATGGATTTTCCGTCGTCGAGTCCGGGCGATCCGCTGACACCTGGCTGGGGCGCGACTCACGATGCGAAGCGCCTGCCGCTCAATGAAGCGAAGAGCATCAGCAAAATTCCGGTCATGCCGATCTCCTACGGCGACGCGCAGCCCCTGCTCGCCGCTCTCGCGGGCCCAATGGCGCCCGACGAATGGCGCGGCGTTCTGCCGATTCCCTATCACGTTGGTCCCGGCCCGGCGAAGGTTCATCTGAAGGTCGAATTCAACTGGGACATCAAGCCCGTCAACGATGTCATCGCCAAAATTCCCGGCAGCGTCGAACCCGACGAATGGATCGTGCGCGGCAATCATCACGACGCTTGGGTCAACGGCGCCGAGGATCCCATCTCCGGCCAGTCTTCCCTGCTCGAAGAAGCTCGCGCGCTCGGCCAGCTCGTAAAGCAAGGCTGGAGGCCGCGGCGCACCATCATCTATTGTGCGTGGGATGGCGAAGAGCCGATGCTGCTCGGCTCAACCGAATGGGCCGAAACTCACGCCGACGAATTGCAGGCGCACGCCGCCGTCTACATCAACACCGACGGCAACGACCGCGGCCTGCTCCAGATGGGAGGCTCGCACAGCCTCGAGCAATTCATCAACGGAGTCGCGCGCGACATCGACGATCCCGAGACGCACATGACCGTGTGGAAGCGCGACCAACTCAACAGGATCGCCGAAGCCAGCACGCCCGAAGAACGTCAGGAATTGCGCCAGCGCGCGGACCTGCGCATTGAGGCGCTCGGTTCCGGCACCGACTACACTGCGTTTCTCGATCACCTTGGCATTGCCACGCTCGATCTCGCATATGAAGGAGAAGATCGTGAAGGCATCTATCACTCCGTCTACGACGATTTTTACTGGTACACACATTTCTCCGATCGCGACTTCATCTATGGGCGCGCGCTCGCGCAAACCGTCGGCTCCTCGGTAATGCGCCTCGCCGACGCCGAAGTGCTGCCCTTCGAATTCGTCAATCTCGCCGACACGGTCGGCGAGTACCGCAACAACCTCGAAAAGCTGCTGGCGACAAAGCAAGAAGAGATTCGCGAGCAAAATCAGGAACTCGAAGAAGGAGTATTCACCGCGGCCAACGATCCCCGGCGCCCGTCAGTCGCGCCGATGAAGCAAGAAGTTCCGCCCCATCTGAATTTTGCCCCGCTCGAAAATGCGGTCGATGCCCTGACGCGCAGCGCGAAGCACTATCATGATGCGCTCGCCAAAAAACAAGCCACGCTCGATGACGCCGCTATGGCGTCAACTCTCGCAGCCGTGAATCGCGAGTTGATCGAAAGCGAGCGCCGCCTCACCAGCGCTGATGGCCTGCCGCGCCGTTCCTGGTACAAGCACCTGCTCTACGCTCCGGGCGTATACACCGGCTACGGCGTAAAAACAGTCCCCGGAGTGCGCGAGGGCATCGAACAAAAACGCTACGCCGAAGCAGATCAGGAGATAGTCCGCGTCTCAAAAGCTCTGGAAAATGAAGCGGCGCTGATCGAATCGGCAGCGCATGAACTGGATGGCGCCGCGAAATAGTTTTCGATCCAATGTCTGACCGATAGCTGACGGCTGATAGCTGACAGCCCCCCTACGCCGCAGCCTCTTTCTTCACAAACTCCTGCCCTTTTCGCTCCGGTCCAAGGCTAACCACAATCGCGAGCAAAACAATCACGGCAATCTCAAACCCCGCCAGCGCCCACGAATATCCCCACCGGTCGCGCAGCGCATATTCGATATTATTTACCGGCGAAGCCACAAAATTGCCCAGCTGATACGCGAGTCCCGGGATCAATCCCCGCACTGCCGGCGGCGCGAGTTCGTTCAGGTGCACCGGAATAATTCCCCACGCCCCCTGCACCCCCACCTGAATCACGAACGCTCCCATCGCCAGCGCGATCAGCGTGCTGCCAAAAGCCCACAGCGGAATTACGCACAGCGCCACCACCGTCGCCAGCACCAGCGTCCGTCGTCGCCCCCAGCGTTCCGAGAGCCGCCCGAACGTAAACGCTCCCACCAGCGCTCCCACGTTATAAAAGATGGCCACGTTGGCCACCGTTGACGTCGTAAATCCCTTTGACTCCAAAAAATGCGGATACAAATCCTGCGTCCCATGCGACAGAAAATTCATCAGCGCCATCATCCCGATCATGTAAAGGAACAATGGCCAGTTCGCAGCTGCGGCTTTCACAATCGAGCCAAATCCCGGCACCCGATGCTGCTTCCACGCCTCCGACTCTTTCACCTTCCACCGGATGTAAAGCGCCAGCAGTGCCGGCACTCCGCCCGCCCAGAACATCGCGCGCCATCCCCATAGCGGCAGCACGATCTTCGCCGCAATCGCCGCCAGAATGTATCCGCACGAATATCCCGACTGCACGATGCCGGAAATCATTCCGCGCCGCTTCGGCGGAATGGTCTCCATCGCCAGCGACGACCCCAGCCCCCACTCGCCTCCCATGCCAATGCCATAAATCGCGCGCAGCACAAGAAAGACTGTGTAATTCGGCGCGAATCCGCAAAGCAGCTCGACCACCGAAAAGAAAATTACATTCGCCATCAGCGGGCCGCGCCGTCCATAGCGGTCTGCCAGCATTCCAAAGATGATCGCGCCCACCGGCCGCATCGCCAGCGTCCACGCAATAGTCTCGATGATCTTCTTGGTCGGCACCTGGAAGTGCGCGGCCAGCGTGTTGATGAGAAAAACCACGACGAAGAAGTCGAACGCATCCAGCGTCCATCCCAAAAATGCGGCGCTGCATGCGTGCCACTGCTGCGAGGTGAGAAAGGGTTCCGGCGGGCGCGATGAGGTCACGGGGAGTCTCCGCTCAAAGGCGACAAATCATCGCATTCTAACAAGCGGCGGAACCGGCTCCAAGCAGTTTGAACCTGGAGTGTCCTAATCTGGTTTTTTCACCACAGAGAAACAGAGAAACAGAGAAACGCAACCGCATGGCAAAACCCTGCCCTTTATGTTTTTGATGATTCGGAGTCTCTCCGTGACTCGGTGACTCCGTGGTAAATGAGACAACTTAGAACGCGGCCATCCCGCCTAGAAAATCGCGGTCAGCCGCAGTGAGAAGCTGCGCGAGGGGCCAATCGCGTTGCCTGAGAACAGGCCGCCAAAATCGATCACCTCGAGCACGTTGCTCAGGTTCTCTCCATCAGCCTGAAAGTTCATCTTCATGCGGTCCGACTTGTAAAGATCCGCGCCCGCCGACGCGTTCACCTGAAACGAAGGATAGATGCGGTCGCGGGCAAAGTTGATGCGATCGATGACCGCCTGTCCGTAGGTCTGCGCTTCTCCCTGGATACATTGTTGAAGAGTTAAGCTCGGATCGCACTGGAAATCGAAGGGCAACCCGGTATCGTATTGCACTCCGCCCGCGACCCAGAACCGCGGACGAACCTGATAGCGGACGCGGCCGCGCACCGTATTGCGCTGGTCCTGCGAATCGGGAAAGTGGCCGCTGGTCAGCAGCCCCGCAGCGTCGTCGCCCAGAAACAAGCCACCTGTCACCGGCCACCATGCTTGTCCAAGCGTATAGGAATAACTTACGAAGCCTGAGAAGTGGTGCCAGTCGGGCACTTCCACCTTCGCTTCCGCGCCGTAAATCACCGCCTTCTTGAAGGCAATCGGAAAACTGATGGTCGTATTATCGATCTGATCGTCGTCCGCGTAGTTGGACACCAGGCGCCGGTAATAATTGACGTCGACCTTGGTCTTTCCATAGAACACCTTCGTCAATCCCGCCTCGTAGTAATTCCCTTCCGAGGGTTCAACCTGCCGCAACACGTTCCCCGGGCTCGGGTCGATGGCTTCAGCCTGGGGCGAACTCGAAAGCAAAATGTTTTCGAATGACGGCGTCTGGAAAACGCGGTCGTAAGAAAAATGCAGCAGCAGATCGGCGGACGGGAAGTAGCGTGAAATCGCAATGCGCGGATCGACCGCGTGGCGATTCAAGATGAGCTGATAGTGGTCCCAGCGCAATCCGGCGTTGATGGTCCAGTTCTTCAGGCGAATCTGGTCCTGTATATACATGGATTGTTCGAGGTCGGGCCGATTGGCAAGGAAACTGAAATTGACCGGGGTCTGAGGGTCAAACTGTTCCGTGTCGGTGATGTGGTAGCGGAAGTCTTCGTTAAGAAAAGCGTTGTCCGATTCGAAGCCAAACTTCCATTCATTCCTCCCATGATGAATGGTGGTCGAGCCACTGAAATAAGCGTCGCGAAAAAAATTATCCTGAAACACCTCGATGGGCGTGGACAGCTCGTTGGAGTTGAACCCAATCTGGTTGTCGCGAACCATGGTGTGAAAATCGGCAGCCGCATTCGGCGAAAAAGTGTGCTGGTAGGATGCGATTCCCATGGTCTCAATGTTGTCGGCCGTTTGCAGTTGGCCGTTCGCCTGCTGGATCTGCTCGTTCGGCAAGTCATAGCGCGACAGTTCATGGCGCACGATGAAGCGCAGGCGATCCTTCGGCGTCAGATCGCGTTCGTAGTTGACCGAGAAATCTCCCAGCGTGCCGGTATTGGTATAGTTTTGCGGCACCACTGGATTGAGATAGTGTTGCGTCATGCTGCCGCTGGCGGTGCCGCCGATCGCATTCTTCCCCCAGGTGTACTCGCCATCGGCGGAGATATTCGCCGAAGCGAAGCTGCCGCCTGAAAGCACCAGCCGCCCGTGAAAACCCGATTGCGGATCCTGCAACGTATTCACTTCAACCACGCCGCCCATTTTTCGGCCGTACTCCGCTGGGATGCCGGCCGTGTAGATGGTCAGCGATTGGATGTCGTCGGCGTCAATCGCCGGTCCGAAGCTGGGCGAGCGATTGTCGGTCAGCGGTACGCCGTCGACCACAAACTGGGTCTGATATTCCGAGCCGCGCGGGTGCAGCACGGCGTTGCCTTCATAAAGCCACCCGGGCTGCGAGTTCACAAGATCCTGAATCGAGCGCCCCGGAATCGATCCCAGGCGCGTTTGAATATCTTCCGTCCCAAGCTGATTGACCGAGCCTGCCTGATCCGGGTCAATCAGCGTATCGGCGGCCGTCACGCTCACCGACTGTTGCACGGTCTCGAGCGTCAGCCGGATCGTAAGCTCGGTCGGAATCAGGGAATGAATGTCGACGGTCTGCGCGCTCTCTGCGAACCCGGCCTGGGCGATCTCGATCCGGTAAATGCCAAAGGGCAGGCGCTGCACATTCAGGCTGCCTTCTTCGGTGGTGGTCAGCGTATTGCTATATTCATTGGCTTCGCTGGTGATTCGAACCGCTGTCTTTATGCCCAGACCAGCCGGATCGGTGACCCGCAGGCGCAATTCGCCACGATTGCTTTGTCCGTACGCGCTGGCCGAGAGCACGATTTGGACCAGCATGCCCTGAATAAAAAACGGCAGCGCACAAAAGATGGCGATCGCGACGATCTTCTTCATGACGATCTTCTTCATAACAAGTTCATAGCAACGACCAAGCCTCTTTAGTCTAGCGGTCGTACAGGCGCGGCAAGACGGCGATTACGCTGCCTGAACGTTACCTTTGGGCGGGTAACCAGATCTTCAATTTCGTCCGCCAATTAACTCCGCCCCGCACTCCCGCCGTCAGTTGGATATTCCTTTCGAGCCTTTCCCGTTCAATGTTTTTTTCGGAGTCTTCTTTTAAAGTCTTGGCCCCAATTTGTCAGCCCGCGAATTTCGCAAAAACCCTGAACAAAAACGGGCGCATGGGAATATACCTATGGGTGTTATGCCTCCAATGGACCCAATCGCCAATTCGTCTGCTGCTTCGCCTCTGGCCAGCGCAACCGGAGCGGCTGCCGTAAAGCAGTCGGAGAACGAGCGCACGGTCATGGAGCTGTTCGAGCAGTTTCGCAATCCACTGCTCCGTTATGCGCTCTCGTTCGGAGTTCCGGCGCACGACGCCGAAGAGATCATCCAGGAGGTTTTCCTGGCTCTCTTCCGGCACGTGCAGTCAGGCGGGTCGCGAAAAAATCTGCCCGGGTGGATCTTTCGGGTCGCGCACAATCTGGCCCTAAAGCGCAGAGCGGGCAATCAGCGATTGCAGACCGCGCCCGGTGAGGCCATCGCGGATGAGCAGCCCGACCCGGCGCCGAGTCCCGAAGAGCAGGTCTCAACCGCGCAACGGCGGCGGCGCCTGCTGGCCGTGGTCGAGGCCCTCCCGGTCGCCGATCAAGGTTGTCTGCGGCTGCGCGCCGAGGGCCTGCGCTACCGCGAAATCGCCACCGTCCTGGGAATGTCTTTAGGGGCGGTATCCATCTCGCTGACGCGATCGCTGGCCCGACTGATTCGCGCGGACAGCAGGGAGTAGCTGTTGAGGAGTACCAAGCAATGAACAACAAAGAAGACTTGAACCACCAAGACTTGAATAACGAGAACGTGAGTAACAAGGATTTGAATAACGACGACTTGAGCAACCGAGACTCGAATAGCGAAGACCGAAGCTCGTCGAACATTCATTCGTCCAACATTCATCCGTCCGATCAGGATCTCCTTCTCGCCGCCGACGGCGAACTGGCGCCGCGCCGAGCGGGTCAGGTCCATGCCCACCTCGCGGCTTGCTGGGACTGCCGCGCCCGCATGGCGGAGATCGAAGGAACGATTGCGGATTTTGCCCGCGCCCACCGCCACGCGCTCGATCGCCAAATTCCTCCCGCGGACGGCCCGCGTGCCCTGTTGCGCGCCCGCTTGGCGCAAGAGGCCGGAGCGCCGCCAGCCCGCTCATGGCAGTGGTTCGCGCAATTCCAGTCTCCCGTGCGCGGCGCGCTGATCGCAGCCACGCTTCTGATCGTCGCCACGGCCGGCGTTTTCGTTTTTCATCCCAGCCTTCGCTCAACGCTGACTGCAAAGCTTAGTTCAGCTCTTCGTTCCGCACTTCAATCCACGCCGCATCCGTCAGCGCGCTCCGCAAATTCCGCGCTAGCATCCGCCGAGCGTGGAGCCGAACCCGATCGCCACCTCACACCAGGGGCCACGCGCATGGTCACGATCAGCGAGGTGTGCGCGATGCCTCGCGAGCAGGTCGTTGCCGAAGTATCGCCCAGCCTGCGCCAGCAAGTGCTCAACGAATACGGCATCGTGAATGCCCGTCCCGGCGACTATGAAATCGACTACCTGATCACCCCCGGATTGGGCGGCGTGGAAGACATCCACAATCTATGGCCCGAGCCCGAACCCTCCGCCTCGCGCACCTGGAACGCGCACGTCAAAGATGAGCTCGAAGAGCATCTGCACGAAATGGTCTGCGCCGGCAAACTCGATCTCTCCCGCGCGCAGCGCGACCTCGCAACCGACTGGATCGCCGCCTACAAGAATTACTTCCACAGCGATCGGCCGCTCAATAATTTGTCGTCCATTGATCTTCCGGGCAACGAACTGCTGGGCAACGAGCTCCGGGCAAACAATCTGCCCGCCGACCATCGCTCCGCCCTGACGGGCCCCGATCGTTCTTACAGGTTCAAGTTTTTCTCCGTGACTCTGTGACTCCGTGGTGAGCAAGTCGGGTTTACGACCCCACCGAAAGCCCAAAAGACGGGCCTACCGCCTATTCCACAATTGACTTCCCCCGCATTTCGCGGGAAACTCGCGCTATACAGTGGCAGGGACTTCTTGTCATCCAGGCCGCAGGAACTGTGCATGCTCCCGCACCCTTTGTCGAGGTCCGCGCCGGGCGCCAACGATCCTCCTCCGCTGCCCGACCTCGCGCATCTGCTGACCCAGCATGCCGCCGCCGGTTTTCCGCCCGATCTCGCCCTCGATCTGGTGCTCAACGAACTAGTCGTGCGCGCAGCCGATGCCACCCATGCCACCGCCGCCGCCCTCGCCCTGGTACGCGGCGATCAGATGGTTTGCCGCGCCGCCACCGGACGCCACGCTCCCGATCTCGGCACTCCTCTCGACACCAGCGACGGACTCTCCGGTGCATGCCTGCGCGCCCGAGCGGCCCAGCTTTCCAGCGATACCGAATCCGATCCGCGCGTCGATCCCACCATTTCGCGGCGCCTCGGCATCCGCTCCATGCTCATCGTTCCCGTCTTCGAGTGCGATGGCGAGTTCGAGAGAAAGCCCGATGGCGAATTCAACGGCAAGACCGAAGGCAAGTCCCGAGCCGCCGGCCGATCGCCCCAGCTCACCGGCGTGCTGGAAGTTTTCTCTCCGCTGCCGAACACCTTCTCGCATCAGGCGCAATCTCTGCTGGCGGATTTCGCCGATGAGTGCGCGCGCATTTGCCGAGCGGCCACGCACCTGTCAACCCGTCCGCCCGCCGCGATCATTCCCCTCGACGAAGAACTAATTTCATCGGACACGGAAAACATTCACGCCAGCACCGCGCCGGAAGCCGCCGCCGAAAACATTCCGACGGACGAGATGGCGGCAAGCAACACCGCGACCTACGCCGAATTCAGTGAACTCGTGCGGAATCTCACCAACCATAAAGACGACCACAACGCTGACCCTATAAATGCCGACCATGTAGACGACTCTAAAAAAGATGATGACGATGACGCCGCGTTCACCCCCGAGCCCGAGCTGCTTCCGCCGTCGAGCATCGCGTCGTCCAGCATGTCGCCAGGCCGAGCCTCGCCAGGCCGAGCCCCGTCAACCCCAGCGCCATCAAGCCTCGCGAACCAAGCCCCGCTCGCGCTCACACGCCCCTACCGCCAGCCCTATGAAGTTTGGACGCTCACTCTCGGAGCGCTGGTGATTCTCGCCGCCGCCGCGTTCAGCTTTATGATCGGCTCGCGCGTCGGATGGCTGCGCTCGCCGCAGCCGGCAGCAGCGCCGTCGTCGGCATCCGCTCCGGGCGACGCGCCCGCGTCGGCGGCGCCGGCAAAAGCGTACTCATCGCCCAACAAAGATTCGTCGAAGTCGAAGAGCGCGCTCCATACCCCGTCGAACTCGGCTTCCGGCTCGTCCACGGCGGCATCACCCGCCGATGAACTCGTCATCTACGACAAAAACAAAGTTGTCTTCCGCATGAAGCCCGTGCCCGCAAAAACTCCAGCTACCGCCGCCGATGCCGCGCAAATTCCCTCCACCCAAAATTCCACCCGCGCCGCATCGCTCCCGCCCGGCGGGTCCTCGCACTCACCCGCCACCACCGCGCAAGCCGCGTCCAGCCCAGTCTGGCTCGCGCCGTCGCAAGCCGAGAGCCGCCTGATGAGCCGCGTCGAGCCGCAATATCCCGCCGACGCGCTCGCCGCTCACCGCTCCGGCAACGTCACCCTCGAAGTTCACGTCGCAGCCGACGGCACAGTCGCCGCCGTCCGCACCCTCAACGGAGACCCGGTCCTCGCCGCGGCCGCCGAGCAAGCTGTCCGCAGCTGGCGCTACCACCCCTATCGCCCGAACGAGAAGCCTTCACCATTCCAGACCGACGTAACGCTGACCTTCTCACTGCCCAACTAACGCAACGCGAAGGCACAGGCCATCACGAACGCCGTCGCCAAATCCGCCGCGGGCTAACTTCTCCGATCTAGCTTCAGCGATCTGACTTCTGCAATCTGACTTCTGCGATCTGCAATTTCCTACGAGTAAGCCAGTTCCTTCGCCCGCTGCACCGCCTTCACCACCGCCTTGATCAAAGTCACCCGCAGCTTCCCTTCTTCGAGTTCCAGAATGCCGTCGATCGTGCACCCCGCGGGCGTCGTCACCGCGTCTTTCAGCAACGCCGGATGATCGCCGGTCTCCAGCACCACCCGCGCCGCGCCCATCGTCGTCTGCGCGGCCAGCAGCGTCGCAATATCGCGCGGCAATCCCACTTTCACTCCCGCCTCGGCCAGCGATTCGAGAATGATGTAGATATATGCCGGCCCGCTCGCCGAAAGTCCCGTCACCGCGTCCATGTGTTTTTCGTCGACGATCACCGTCCTCCCGACCGCCGCGAAAAACCTGGTCGCCATTTCGAGGTGCTCCTTCTGCGCATAGCGCCCCTTGCACAGCGCCGTCATGCCCGCGCCCTGCGCGCACGGAGTGTTCGGCATCGCGCGCACCACCGGCACGCCTTTCTCCAGACCGCGCTCGATCATGTCGGTCGGCACCGACGCCGCCACCGAAATCACCAACTGGTTGCGCCGCACGGTCGCGCGAATCCCGCGCAACACCTCAGCCACCACCTGCGGCTTCACGCACAGAAAAATAATGCCCGCATTGCGCACCGCCTCGCGGTTGTCGGTTCCGGCATGAATTTTCAACTTCTCCGCCAGCGCCCGCGCCCGCTCCGGATGCGCCACCGTGGCCCAGGTCTCCCCAGCCTTCAGCAATCCATCGCGCAAAAACGATTGCAGCAAAATGGACCCCATCTTCCCCGACCCCAGAATCGCAACCTTGTTACCGCCAGCTTTTTTCGCCATGATCAATCTCCTGAACTCCTGGCCTCTTCAACTTCTTTTCCGTGGATTAACACCGATTTCACAGATCGATCTTTTTTCTTTTTTTTCTCTTTTTTGTTTTATTTTTCTTATCTTTTTCTAATCCGCGCGAATCCGTGTTAATCCGTGGAAAAGAAGTTGACGAACCACCTCTAACCTCGCGCCTGCCGCACCATCTCCACAATCTCCCGCCCGATCGGCAACGACGCAGTCGCCGCCGGGGACGGCACATTCAACACATGCAAGAATCTCTCCCGCGCGACAAATCGAAAATCGTCCACCAGCGTGCCATCCGGGGTGATCGCCTGCGCCCGCACGCCCGCTCCGCCCGGCGTCAAATCCTCCATCCGCACTTCCGGCAACAGCCGCTGGCACGACTTCACAAACAGCCGCTTCGACCACGAACGACGCAACTCGCCCAAGCCGTTTTTCCAATGCCGCCGCGCCATCGCCCGGAATCCCGAATACTCCGCCGCTTCCATCGATTCATGCAAATCAAAATCCGTCCGCCGATATCCCTCGCGCCGGAAGGCCAGCACGGCATTCGGCCCCGCATCGACATTGCCATGAATCCGCCGCGTGAAGTGCACCCCCAGAAACGGATACGCCGGATCGGGCACGGGATAGATCAGCGCGCGCACCAGTCCCGCCCGCGCCGGCGCCAGATCGTAATACTCGCCGCGAAATGGAACCACCATCATCTCCGGATCGTGCCCCGCCAGCCGCGCCACCCGGTCGCTATACAAGCCCGCGCAATTCACCACATAGCGCGCGGCGAGTTCGCTCGCCCTTCGCGTTGATGATGAAAACGTTCGCACCGCAACTTCGCCCGCCAGCCGCCCTAATCCAACCACGCCCGCCCCCGTCTTAACCTCAACACCGCGCGCCGTCGCGATCTCCGCATACTTCGCCGTCACCAGCGCGTAGTCGGTAATGCCGGTTGACGGAACCTTCAGCGCCCGCACTCCCCCAACGTGCGGCTCGATCTCGCGCATCGCGTCGCGATCTAGTAGTTCGAGTCCCGTCAGGCCATTGGCCTCGCCGCGCGCCCGCAACTCGTCGAGCCGCGCCGCCTCGTCCGCATTCGTCGCCACGATCAGCTTGCCGCACACCTCATGTGGAACGCCATGCTGCGCGCAGAATTCCACCATCTCGCGCGCGCCCGCCACGCACAGCCGCGCCTTCAGCGATCCCGCCTTGTAATACACGCCGCTGTGGATCACTCCACTGTTATGCCCGGTCTGGTGCCGCGCCAATCCATCTTCTTTTTCGAGCACCACGATCCGCGCCTGCGGAAACGCCTCTGCCGCCTGCATGGCAAACGACATGCCAACAATTCCGCCGCCGATCACCGCAATGTCGTAAACAGGAGAGTTCATGGTCGTCAGTCGTCAGTCGTTCGTCGTTCGTCGCTAGTCGTCGGTCGTTGGTCGGCGGTCACGAGGCTGACCGCAACCACTACCGATCCTACCGCACCGTGATTGCCAACAATATGACCCGTAAAAAAGGCGCGGACCAAAGTCCGCGCCGCGCCCGCTTCCAACTCAAAATGACTAAATGACCCAATGACTAAATGACCCAGTGACCCAATGCCCTCAGTCCACCACCAGCGTCACCGCATCCGCATGCCCCGTTCCGCTAGCCGCTGTCGCCGACACCTGAATCGTCGAATAACTTCCCACCGCCGTCGCCGTCTTCACATTTACGCTCGCCTCTCCGGGCGCTGTCGCCTCTGCCGACGTCGCCGTCACCGTCACCGACGCCGGATTCGGCGCGACCGATGGCGATGTGTAGAGTCCGGTCGAGTCAATCGTTCCGTTGGCAGCGCCGCCGGTCACGGCCCACGTCACGGTCTGGCTGCTCCCGTTGTTGACGATCGCGGAAAACTGCTCCTCGGTCGCGGCCGCCACCCAGGTATTTCCCGGCTCATCGGCATAAACGTTAGCCGATCCCGGACTCACCGTCACCGACACCACCGGCGGAGGCTGGCCGCCGCCGTTCCCTGCGAGTCCGCCGCAAGCTGCCATCACCAACAGTTCAGCCAGAGCCAGCAACGAACCGAGCGCGATGCCCCGCCGCCCACGGCTTCGAAAATTAGCGCGTCGGCGACTCGCCCCAGCAATTCCAGCGAGAAAAACCCCCATCAGCGGAATGGCCATCAGCCAACTCGGCGCCATCCCAAGTCCGCCACTCTTCGCCGATCCCACAGACGCGTGATCAGACGAAAAACCGCGCCCGCGTCTCGCCCGCCGCCGATCCGATCCCTCGCTCCCGCCATTCGGCCCAGTCGTCAAAATCGTCACCGTCACCGCAGTCGTCCCCGCTCCCGCCACAAGCGACGTCGGACTGAAACTGCAACTCGTCAGCGCCGGCAAATTCGCGCACGCAAAACTCACCGTGCCGGTGAACGTCCCTCCGCCCATTGGAGCCGCTGAAAAGCTATACCCCGCGCTCTGCCCCGCAGCCACCGTCACCGTGCTGCCGCCCGTATCGCTCCACGCCACGTCCGTGCCCACCACCAAACTCACAGACTGCGAGTGCGTCAGCGTCCCATCCGTTCCCTGGACGCTGAAGTTGAACGTCCCCGTCGTCACGCTCCCCACGGTAACCGTAAATGTCGCCCCGCCCGCTGTCGGCACGAGCATCGAAGGATTCACCGAACACGTCCCCGGAGCCGCGCCCGTGCAGCTCAGCGTCACGCTCGCGCCGTATCCATTCACCGAGGTGAGCGTGCCGCTCCACACCACGCTCTGCCCCGCCACAGTCGAACCCGGCGTCGCCGTCACCGCCAGCGCAAAATTCGCCATCGCAGCCGTCACCGTCACCGTGAAGGTCTGAGTCTTCGCCGCCGGAGCCCCCGCCACATTCGCCGCCAGCGTCACCGTCGTCGGCCCGCCCGCCGGCGTTCCGCTGCCTGCCCTCACCGTCAGTGTCACCGTCACCGGACTCTGCATCGTAGGATTCACCGAACTCGACGGCGAGAACACGCAGGCTGCTCCCGACGGCAGCCCGCTCGGGCAACTGAGCGTCACCGTCCCCGCAAACGATCCCAACGCCGTCACCTGAAACGTGCTCGCGTTCGAAGTCCCGCCCTGCGCCACCGTCAGCCCATTTGGATTCGGCGCAGAAATGTTGAAGTCAACAATGTGCAGCGTCACCGCCGCGTCGTGCGTGATGGTCTGCGGATCGGTTCCCACCGCATGGGCGTTGAATTCGTAATCGCCCGTCGCGCCGCTCGCCGTCATCGTGTAAGTCGCCGTCGGCGTCTCGTGCGTTGGCGTCAGACTGCAAATTGTCGGCGGATCGCCCGTGCAGCTCAGGTTCACCCGGCTGGCATATCCATCCAGCGCCGTCAAAGTTCCGTTGAAGGTCGCCGTCTGCGTCGGATAAATCGTCTGCGGCGTGTTCGCAATCACATTCGTATAATTCGGTCCAACCGCCAGCGCGTACTCCCAAATGCCGCGCCCATAGGTGGAAACCGCCAGCGTCTTGGTGCCGCCATAATTAAAAATCTGGATCGCCGTCACCGGCACATTCGGCAAATATCCCGTAGCTCCTGGCGCGGGCGCCGTGCCCACCTCCGCCCAGTTCGCGCTCGCCATCGAACTGACGAACACGCCCACATCGGTCCCGGCATACACCACCCCTGCCGTCGAATCCACCAGGACGGCGTTCACCGGAGCATCCGGCAGCGCCCCCGACCCGCTCCCCGACCAGTTCGTCCACGCTCCGCCCGCATTCGTAGTCTTGAACACATGCGAAACGTTGAAGCCCATAATTCCCACATATGCCGTCGCGCCCGTTCCGTCGCTCGCATCTGCGGCCACCGATGACACCGTGTAATTCGAAGGATTAATCGCTCCCGTCACCTGCGTCATTTCTTCGATCCCGGCATTCGTAGTCACCCAGACCTCGCCGCCCGCCGGAGCAGTCGCGTTCGGACCTGTGCCTTCGGTGGTTGCATACACGGTAGTCGACATCAGATCCGACGTCGGTCCACCCGCGTCCAGTCCGCTCACCAGGTTGATCTCGTCGCCCGTGCACGTGTTCTCTCCAAGCGTGTCGAAGTCCACGCTCAGCGCGGAAAACGCGCTCGCCGGAACGGTCGGCGCGCCGCGCCACACGCGGCAGGTCCCCACCAGCATCTCGGTCTGGTCCTGCGGATCGAGAATGTACGGCGTGTAATACGCACTGCCGTCGCCGCCCACCTCTTCATTGCCGACGGTCAAAGAAAATTGGTCGGTCGTGCACTCGATCCCATTCGCGCACGAATAAATATTGACGTAGGGATTCGCGGTGTACCAATTCGTCGGCGTCCACGCGCTGATCGCGCTGTATCCGCCATCGCCGCCGTTGACGGTCGTCCACTCCGGATTCTCCGTCGCCGCGCTCGTTGCCGCAGACCCATTGCCCTGCGTGCCTCCGAGCACCGTGTTCTGATCCGTGGGATGCAGCGCCAGCGAAACAAGCTGCGTCAGCGACCCGATCGTCCCGCCCGCCACCGACGACGCATTGAGATTGCCAAAGCTATTCGCATTGCCGCACGTTCCGCTGTCGAGATCGGTATATCCGTTGAGCGTCCGGTAAATTCCGCCATCATTTCCGAAGTACATCACCGGGCTGCCGCCCACCAGCATAAAGTCCAGCCCATGCTGGCCGGGATGCACGCCCGCAATCCCGCTGCACCCATACGCATGTGTCAGGTTGATCCACTCATCGGGAAAATTCGGATCGAGCGTCGAGCACGTAGTCGCCCCGCTCAGCAGCCGGCACTTGAAAAGATTCACGGCTCCCGCATAAACATCGGTCGCCTGCCCGTCCGGCATGGCCGCGATCTCCAGGTTGTAATAGCCGTCTTCGACGCCACATCCGTTCTCTCCCGGATCGCCGCAGTTCGCAATGCCTGCCTCGTTGATCGCGGTCCAACTTGATCCGCCGTTGACCGAGCGCCATATCCCCTCGTCCACCACCGTCACGCCGTCGCTCGCGATGCTGACGAACCAGAAATACATCTCATTGCGTCCCGGCACCACCGCCAGTTGACCCCGATAAATCGGACACGAACTCCCGCCGCCTGGAATCTGCGCGGGACAGTTCGACGTGCTCAGCGCCGCCGCATTCGGCTGGTTCGCCAGCCGATTCCAAATCTGTCCATTGGTCGACGAATAAACTCCGTGATAGCGAATTGCCGCAAAAAACTGTCCCGCCACCGCGTTATAAATTACATCGCTAGCCGAAATCGAAGCCGGGCTGATCGCCACTCCCGCATCCTGCGGCACTTCAAACGCCCACGTCTGTCCACTGTCGCTCGAAAGATATAGTCCGCGATTCGTGGCGCCGGTAATGTCGCCGTCGTCGAATCCCTGCGTAGTCGTGCCCGTCGCCGCCACCACCGTGCCCGAAGAAGCCGCATCCCAGGCAAACTTCGCAAACCCCAGCCCGGCAAAAGAATTCGCCCCGCCATTCGCCGACGGAATCAGCGTCCACGCCGCCCCATGATTCGTCGACCTTAGAATCCCGACTCCGAAATAGCTGTCTATCGCATTATTCGGCTCGCCCGTCCCAACCAGCACCACGCTGCCATCCGACTTCACCGAAACCGCCCCATTCACCAGGGACGCCTGCTGATCCGTCAACGCGCTCCACGTCACCGCCGTAGCCGGAGCGCCGGCGGCGTTCGTCGACTTCCAAACTCCGCCCGCGGCCCCCGCCACATAAACCGTGTTGCCGGTCGCATCCGAAGGATCGATCGCCACCGCCGTAACCCGTCCCGCAACCGCTCCATAAATATTCTGATCCGAAATCAGCGGAGCCGGCCCCAAAGCAACCCATGCAGTTGACCCCTCAGGCGCCTCGCCCAACGCAGCAGCCGTCTTCGATTCAGAGATGGCCGATCCGTCGCCTGTCGATCCACCTTTTGCCGATGCCTGCCGAGCCGTGCGCATAGCCAGCTTCCGCCGATAAGCCCGAAGTCGCAGCTCCGCCGCCGACGCGTCCCGAGGCGCGCCTCGTCCGTGCATCATCCATCGATCCCGCTCCGAACGACTCTTGTCGCTCTGCTGATTCGTACTGTAAACCGATGACTGCCCTTGCTTCGTTCCCTGAGCGACCGCTAAATGCGAGAACGAGACAAGACCGCACAACAGCAAGCCGCCCAACAAATCAAGAGAAGAATTGCGCAGGAAATAGAAGCAACAATTGCGAAGGAAACAGAAAGAAGAATAAAGATACGAGGTCGGCGCAAGGCAGCTGTTCATGACGCAAAATCACCCAGCGCGAAAGTACTAAAAAGTAGCCATCAAGAATGTGATCGTCAACAGAACCAGCGTCCACCAAAGTGTCCCCAACCGAAGTAGCCAAGAGAGTAGCGAAGTAGGAAGGCCAAGACAGTAGCAAAGGCATCCGCGCACACCTCTATCTGCATCGCCCTAGCTGAGAGCTGAGAGCTGAGAGCTGAGAGCTGAGAGCTGAGAGCTGAGACCTGAGACCTGAGACCTGAGACCTGAGACCCGAGACCCGAGACCCGAGACCCGAGACCCGACGACCGACGACCGACGACCGACGACCACTAGCCATCGCCCATCAGCTATACTTACTAAGACAATGTCCGTAATCAAGAACATCACCGCCATCGCCCAGGGCATGATCATCACCGGCAAGGAGATGTTCCAGCCGACCATCGTCGAAAACTATCCCGACGGTCCCGGCCCGCTCAAAGGCGCCAAGTTTCAAGAGCGCTTTCGCGGCATGCACGTCCTCCAGCGCGACGAAAACGGCCTGGAAAAATGTGTCGCCTGCTTCCTCTGCGCCGCCTCCTGCCCGTCAAATTGCATTTACATCGAGGCCGCCGAAAACACCGCGGAGAAGCGCATCTCTGGCGCCGAGCGCTACGCCAAGGTCTACAACATCGACTACAACCGCTGCATCTTCTGCGGATACTGCGTCGAAGCCTGCCCCACCGACGCCATCACGCACGGCCACGGATTCGAGCTCGCGACCTTCAACGCCAGCAACCTCGTCTATCGCAAAGAGCAGTTGCTGGCCATCGCCCCCGCCCACATCGGCGCAAATGCCGTCTTCAACGCCGAGGAAGTAGCCGAGGGCGAACCCGCGCAGATGACCCAGGGCAGCTGAGCCAAAACATCATCGCCGAACGAGCCGGCGCAATGGCGCACTCGCTTCCCTTCGGGCTGCTTTATTTGGTTCCTTCCTTCCGCCAAAGCGGCCAGCACAGTCATGTAACAGGCCCGGAGAGACGGCCCTTGTTTCGCCTATCAACGCCACGGATCAAGGACAACCACTCCCGTGAACGCAACATCTCGTGTGTTACGCGTCACCAGCGTGAGATTGTGATGGAGAGCGGTTGCCGCGAGCAGGCCATCAATCACCGACAGGGGTGTTCCCCGCGATGCGAGCACGCCGCTAATTCTTCCCCAGCGATCCGCCACGGCCTGATCGATACCCAAAATGCGGCCATCAAAGCGCGCAATAAGGCCTCGGCTTAACCATGCCTCCAGTCGCCCTTTGCGCGCAGAATCCAAGAGAGCCGTGATCCCCTTGCGCACCTCACCGAGTGTGAGGACACTAAGAAACAGCAAGTCCTCGTCAGCCGCGTTCATCCAATTTGCGACGTGCTCATCCGGACGAGGACGCGTCAACTCGGAGATAACGTTAGTATCGAGCAAGAACCCGTTCACAACTTGACCTTGCGACCGAAATCCGGCTTACGTTCGAGGTCAATACCGGAGCCAACCAGCGGGGACTCGGCAAAAAACTGAACCAGCGTTGTCTTGCGTTTGCCCCGCTTCAGCCGCTCAAACTCTTCGGCCCCGACTACCACGACGGCTTCTTTACCCTGTCGAGTGACATACTGCGGTCCCTCACTGCGGGCTTTGCGAAACAGTTCGCTGAACCGCGCCTTTGCCGTTTGCAGTTGCCAACGATGCTTCTCTAATTTCATAGCTGACTAGCCTGACTAGTCAGATGATAGCATAGATTTACGTGCGAATCTATTCCAAGGCAATGCCGTCCATGCCTCGCGAACGTCGCCGACAACTACACCCCATCGTTTAGGTTTAGTATTGTTGGTTGCAATTTTGATCATCACACTTTGGAGGCACTTCCCCTTGCGCATTACCACGTTCGTTCTTCTCCTCGCATCTCTCATCCCCGTAGCCTTCGCCCAAAAACAATCAAAAAAGAAGAACGACGCTTCCCAAAAATCCGCAACGCAAGCTTCGGCCACCTCGACCACACCCGCCGATGCCGAAGACGAAGACAAAGACAAGAATAAAGACCCCTGGAAAGCCCTCCAATACCGCCTCATCGGCCCGTTCCGCGGAGGCCGCGTCGTCGCCGTCGCCGGCGTAGTCGGTCAGCCCGACACTTACTACATGGGCGCAGTCGCCGGCGGCGTCTGGAAGACTACCGACGGCGGCCTCAACTGGAAGCCGATCTTCGACAAAACTAAAGACGCCTCGCCCGCCATCGGCGCCATCGCCGTCTCCGAGTCCGATCCCAACGTTATCTACGTCGGCACCGGCGAGGCCTGCGTGCGCGGCAACATCGTCGGAGGCAACGGCGTCTACAAATCCATCGATGCCGGCGTCACCTGGAAGTTCGTCGGCCTCGGAGACACCCACGCCGTCGGACGCCTGATCGTCAATCCTAAAAATCCCGACATCGCTTTCGTCGCCGCCCTCGGCCATCCCTTCGCCGACAATGAAGAGCGCGGCATCTTCCGCACCCAGGACGGGGGCAAGACCTGGGAAAAAGTTCTCTACAAAGATTCAAAGACCGGCGGCATCGACCTCTCCTTCGATCCCACCAACGCCAACATCATCTACGCCGCGCTCTGGCAAGTCCGCCGCACTCCCTGGAGCCTCGACAGCGGCGGCCCCGGCAGCGGCCTCTATCGCTCCGCCGACGGCGGCACCACCTGGAAGCAACTCAAAGGTCACGGCCTGCCCGAAACCATCCTCGGCCGCATTGGCGTCACCGTCTCCGGCGCCAATCCCAATCGCGTGTGGGCCGTCGTCGAAGCCGAAAAGGGCGGTATCTACCGCTCCGACGACAGCGGCGAAACCTGGCACATCCTCACCGACGATCATCGCTTCCGCCAGCGCGCCTGGTATTACTCGCACATCTTCGCCGATCCCAAATCCGCCGACGTCGTCTACATTCTCAACACCGCTGCCTATCGCTCCAACGACGGCGGCAAAACCTTTGCAGGTATCGGCGCGCCTCACGGCGACAATCACGCTCTCTGGATCGATCCCACCAATCCGCAGCGCATCATCAATGGCAATGACGGCGGCGCAACCATCTCCATCAACGGCGGCGGCAGTTGGTCGGGCGAGAACAATCAGCCGACCGCGCAGTTCTATCACGTCGTCACCGACGACCGCTTTCCTTACTACATGTACGGCGCGCAGCAGGATAACTCGACCGTCGCCATCGCCAGCGCCAGCCCTAACGGCGCCATCGACCGTCCCGACTGGTACTCAGTCGGTGGCGGCGAGAGCGGCTACATCGCGCCCGATCCCACCGATCCGCAGATCGTTTACGCCGGCTCCTACGGCGGCGACGTTTCGCGCTACGATCACCGCACCGGCGAAGAGCAGCAGATTAATCCCTGGCCAGTCAATCCCATCGGCTGGGCTCCGGCCGACGTCAAACATCGCTTTCAATGGACCGAGCCCATCGTCTTTTCGCCGCACGATCCCAAAACTATTTACTACGCCGGCGAAGTGCTCTTCAAAACCACCGACGCCGGAATGCACTGGACCATCATCAGCCCCGACCTCACCCGCAATGACAAATCGAAGCAAGCCTCATCCGGCGGCCCCATCACCAAAGACAACACCGGCGTCGAGGTCTATGACACCATCTTTTCGGTCGTCGAATCGCCCGTGCAAAAAGATCTGATCTGGGCCGGCACCGACGACGGCCTCATCCAACTCACGCGCGATGGCGGCCAGCACTGGGAAAATGTCACCCCCAAAGCCATGCCTGATTGGGGCACAGTCAGCATGATTGAAGCCTCGCCGCGCGATGCCGGCACCGCCTACGCCGCCGTCGAGCGCCATAAGTCCGATGACTTCGCGCCCTACGTCTTCAAGACCGCCGACTTCGGCAAGACCTGGACCAAGCTCACCAACGGCCTGCCCGCCAACGATTACGTGCACGCGGTGCGCGTCGACCCGCGCCGTCCCGATCTGCTCTTCGCCGGAACCGAGCAGGGCGTCTACGTCTCCTACGATGACGGTGCAAATTGGAAATCTCTCCAACTCAACCTGCCCGTGTCGCCGGTCAACGATCTCGTCATAAAGAGCACCGACAAAAATAATGACCTCGTCGTCGCCACTCACGGCCGCAGCTTCTGGGTGCTCGATGACATCACCCCGCTAGAGCAATATCAGGATTCCGTCCCCAGCGAAGAAGCGCACCTGTTCACGCCCTTCCCGGCCAATCACACCGTCTTCGGTGGATCGTTCAGCACGCGCGGCAACGTAGGCCACAATCCGCCCTCCGGAGCCGTCATCGATTATTGGTTGA
The DNA here is from genome assembly GCA_963803645.1 of uncultured Acidobacteriaceae bacterium. Classification (GTDB taxonomy): domain Bacteria; phylum Acidobacteriota; class Terriglobia; order Terriglobales; family Acidobacteriaceae; genus Acidiflorens. The sequence continues at coordinate 470,305 of CAWDNK010000001.1, forward strand.
AGACCGCAATCAAGCCCGAGAAAAAACCGGTGGCGACTGAAGCAAAGACTGAAGCAGCAAAGGCGGAAGCCGCCAGCTCCGAAAAAGAAAAACCCGAAGCCGGCAAAGACGCCGACAGTAATAAAGACGAAGACAAAGATAAAAGACAAAGACAAAGACAAAGACAAAAATAAAGACGCCCCAAAAATCACGCTTGAGATCTTGGACGCCTCCGGCAAAGTCATCCGCAAGTTCCCCAAGAAAAAAGAAGAAGAAGCCGGCGGCGGCGAAGAAGAGTTCGGTCGCGGCGGCGGCTCGTCCGATCTACCTGCCGAAGCCGGACTCAACCGCTTCGTCTGGGATCTGCGCTACGAAGGCGCAACTCCCGTCGAGCACGCGCCGCTCTGGGGTGGAGGCACCGACGGTCCCGAAGCGCTTCCCGGCACCTACCAGGTCCGCCTCACCGTTCTCGGCAAAACCTACACCGCGCCGCTTCAAATCGTCCCCGACCCGCGCCTCAAGCTCAGTTCCGACGATCTCGCGAAGCAACTCGATCTGCTCCTCAAGATTCGCGACCGGCTCACCGAAACCGACGACACCATCATCCAGATTCGCGATCTGCGCGACCAAATCAGCGCCGTCAACAAACGCCTGAAAAATGATCCCAGAGAGAAGGCCTTCGCCGACGCCGGCAAAGCGCTCGACAAGAAAATGACCGAGGTAGAAGAAGCGTTAATTCAGACGAAAGCCAAGAGCGGGCAGGACGTTCTCAACTTCCCAGTGCGCCTGAACAATCACATCGCCGCACTCGGCGGAGTAGTCGAAAGCGCCGACAGCGCCCCCACCGCGCAGTCCTACGAAGTCTTCGACATGCTGAGCAAGCAACTGGACGAGCAACTGACAAAGTGGAAAGCAATCATCGCAGCCGACGTAGCCAGCTACAACAACCTGGTCAAACAGCGGGACGTCCCCATGCTGCTGCTGGCTAATCCAGAGGCAGGAAAATAGAAGAAAGGAACTGCGAAAGAAGCACGGGCGTTGATCGTAGCGTCCGCGCTTGAATTTCTCGGCGTCTTCGGCGTCTCGGCGGGTTCAAGGTTTTTTAGTGGGCACAAAGACGCCGCGGCGTAGTTCGCCACTCCCGCCCGCCAGCATCTTCACCAATTCATACAAAAATGTCTGCCCTTCATAAAACGCGGCAATGCCCAGCCGCTCATCGCGTCCATGAAACCGTATATCATCGCGATCAAAGAAAAATCCCTGAATCCCATACGTCGGAATCCCCGCAATCCGCAGCGCCTTGCCATCGGTCGCGCCCATCACCATGATCGGCACCACCGGCACGCCCGGCCATTCCGCGTCGGTCGCCTTCTTCACCGCGTTCAGCAAATCCGGCCTCAACGGGGACGCCGGCCCGTTCCGCGGATCACCAAGCACCGTAATCGACACCTGATCGTCCGCCACCACCTTCCGCAAAGTATCCCGCACGTATTCGATGGAATCCTCCGGCAACACGCGGCAATTCACGGTAGCAGCCGCCAGTTGCGGCAACGCGTTCACCGCATGGCCGCCCTCCAGTTGCGTGGCGACACAAGTCGTTCGTAAAGTCGCGTTCCACGCCGGAGACGACGCCGCTACTTTCTCCATCGCCTCCTGCGATCCCTCCGCAACCTTCGCCAAATCCGCCGCCCGCGGCCCGGTTTCAATCTTCGCCATCTGCGCGAAATAAGCGGCTGTCACTTCATTCGTCTTCAATGGAAAACCAAACTGCGACAACCGTTCCAGCGCCCCCGCCAGATGATAAATCGCATTGTCGGCCACCGGCAGCGAGCTGTGCCCGCCCTTGTTCCTCACCTCGAACCGAAAACTGATCACATACTTTTCGCTGACTTGCAGATCGTTCGAAATTCTCTTGCCGCCTGAAATTTCTCCCCAGCCGCCTTCATTCAGCGCCAGCTCCGCGTCAATCAGCTCGCGATGATTCTTGATCAGCCAATCGATCCCGTTAAACGGCCCGCCGCCCTCTTCATCCGCCGTGAGCGCAACAATAATGTCCCGGTCCGGCTTGAAGCCCTCGCGCTTGTAGCGAATCAGGTTCGCGATCCACACCGCCGCCTGCGCCTTGTCGTCGCCCGTCCCGCGCCCGTAGTAGTAACCATCTTTCTCGATCAGTTGAAACGGATCGGTGCTCCAGTCCTCGCGCTTCGCCTCGACCACATCCTCATGCGCAATAAGAAGGATCGGCCGCGCCGCTCCCGTTCCGTGATAGCGAACCACCAGATTTTCTTTTTTTGGACTGGCCCCGCCCAGAAAAATATCCGCCTCAGGAAATCCCGCAGCCCGCAGCCGAGCCGCCGCAGCCTCCGCCACCGGAGTAGTCGATCCAGTAGTAAACCCCGACTGAATCTCAACGAATTCCTTATAAATATCGTGCGCCAGCTTCTGATCCGCCGGCGGCGGCATAGTCTGCGCCGCAAGCGGCACCCCGCCGAGCGCGAGCCCGCCAAGAGCGAAAAAGAAAGTGAGGAAGAAAATCAGCAGGAGAGACAAGACAAAACGCAGTGGCATCATCCGGGCATTTTTCCACGGCAACGCATTCCAGCGCAACCGAATGCATCCGCTATCGATCGGCCGAGGACGTAGCTTCCATATAGGAACGGAGTATGGCGTTGATGCGGGTCTGGTACCCAGGCCCGTTCTTCTTCAGCCACTCGACAACGTCGTGGTCCACTCGAATGGTGAGGCGCTCCTTGGGTTCGGGCATGACCAGCCGCGCCGTCTTCCAGAAAGACTTCCCGAGCTTTGGGATATCGGTGAAGTCAATGTCGGCATCCCGCAGCGCCCGCAACCGCTCAAAATCAGTGGCTCCTTTGCTCCGCGCTCGCGAGGTGCGTTGCGTAAGTTTGCCTTTCATCTCGATGTGCCCTCCTGGCCGAAATAATCCGCCGGCATTCGCCGCGCATGACGTAAACCACCACGATCTCCACCTCATGAATGAGGCCGATGGCTAAGATGCGCACCTCGCCGTTGCGGCGCTGGGCCTTTTTGATAACCGGTCCATCGAAAACTTGTATGGCGTCCTCAAAGTCGATGAGATGCTTTGCAAGATTGGCGCGGCGTTTGCTTTCGTCCCACTCGAAAAGCATTTTGGCGGCTCGCACCACTGTCAATGTACAAGCCCTTGATGTACATAGTGTACATACACAGGGACAGATTGTCAAGCGCCCGCATGCTCGGGAGTTGCCGTCGTCCGCTCCAAAAACTCGCCCGCTTCGCCAATCCTATCTTTACAGGACTTTACGCCACCGCCCGCCCGCTTAGGCGATAATACTGAATTCAACGCTTCATGGCCGCGTTAGCCGTCGTCGTGCCTTCAGGCGAATTTTCTTGGAGAATTAAACTTCCGATCCGTCTAATCCTACGATGAGCGATCAAATTTCCCACACCCCCACTCCACCCGATCTTCCGCCCCCAGCGCCTCCCAAGCCCGTGCGCGATACCGCACTGCCGGAGCTGACGCCGAAGCGCCACGCCTGGGTTTGGATCGCCGTGCTGCTCGTCTTCGCGCTCGTCTTCTGGTGGGTTTGGCACCAGAAGACCGCGCCTGCTTCCACCGGTGGCGGCCGTGGCGCAGCCCCCGGAGGCACCGTCACCGCCACCACCGCGACCGCCACCAAAGGCGATATCGGCGTCTATCTCTCGGCCATCGGCACCGTCGTTCCTGTCTATACCGACTCCATCGTCAGCCAGGTGACCGGTTATGTGGCCTCGGTGAATTTTCGCGAAGGCCAACTGGTCAACAAAGGCGCGCTGCTCGTCGAAATCGACCCCCGCCCCTTCCAGGCCACATTAAAAATTGCCGAGGGCACGCTCGAGCGTGACACTCACCTCCTCGAGCAGGCGCAAATGGATCTCGAACGCTACCAGCAAGCCCTTGCGCGCAACGCCATCGCCAAGCAGGTGGTCGACGATCAGCTCAAGCTCGTTCAACAAACCCAGGGCACCGTGAAACTCGATCAGGGCACGGTCGATTACGATCGCGTCCAGCTCGATTTTTGCCACATCGCCTCGCCGATTACCGGCCGCGTCGGTCTCCGTCTGGTCGATCCCGGCAATCTCGTTACCGCCTCGGGCGGCACCGTGCTTGCGGTCGTCACGCAGCTTCAGCCCATCACGGTCGTCTTTACCATCTCCGAAGACAGTCTCCAGCAGGTCCTCGCCCAACTCCACAAGGCTAAGACCCTCGAAGTGCAGGCCTACGACCGCGCCCAGAGCAAGATGATCGCTCAGGGCAAGCTCTCCACCACTGACAACCTCATCGACACCACCACCGGCACCATCAAAATGCGCGCCGTCTTTGACAACAAAGGCAGCACGCTCTTCCCCAACCAGTTCGTCAACACGCGCCTGTTGGTCGACACGCTCAAAGACGTCACCCTCGTCGACTCATCCGCCGTTCAGCACAACGGGACGCAGGCCTTCGTATGGGTCATTCAGGACGGCAAGGCGCAGACCCGCAACGTCACCACCGGTACCACCGACAACAATCTCACTCAGGTTACCGGGCTCAATCCGGGCGAAGTGGTCGCCGACAGCAGCTTTGAAAAATTGCAGAACAATTCCAAGGTAAACGTCGTCCAGCAGACCGGCCCCGGCCAGACTCCAGGCCAAAGCCTGGGCCAGCAGGCCAATCAGTCCGGCAAAAACGGAGCGCAGCAAAATAAATCCGGCAAGCCCTCTGGGAGTAAAAAGCAGTGAGTCCGTCTCGCCCATTTATTCTGCGGCCCGTCGCCACCTCGCTGCTGATGGCCGCTATCCTGCTGGCCGGCATCGTCGCCTATTTCCAGTTGCCCGTCTCCGCATTGCCCGAGGTGGATTACCCCACCATTCAGGTGCTCACCTTCTATCCCGGCTCCAGTCCTGACGTCGCCGCCACCACCGTCACCGCGCCGCTCGAGCGGCAGTTCGGCCAGCTGCAAGGTCTGAGCCAGATGACCTCCACCAGTTCCGGCGGAGTCTCCGTCGTCGTGCTGCAATTCGCGCTGACGCTGCCCATCGACGTCGCCGAAGAAGAAGTGCAGTCCGCCATCAACGCCGCGCAAAGTCTGCTGCCATCCAATCTTCCCGCGCCGCCGATCTACAGCAAAACCAATCCCGCCGACGCTCCCGTCCTCACGCTGGCCGTCACCTCTGACGTCATGCCGCTTTCCAAAGTCGAGGACCTCGTCGACACTCGCCTCGCGCCAAAGATCTCCCAGCTCAGCGGAGTCGGCCTGGTAAGCATCAGCGGCGGCCAAAAGCCCGCCGTCCGCATTCAGGCCAATCCCGTGGCCCTGGCCTCGTATGGCATCGATCTCGAATCGCTCCGCACCGCGCTCACCCAAACCAGCGTCAACGCCGCCAAAGGCAATTTCGATGGGCCGCGCCAGGATTACCAGATTGACGCCAACGATCAGCTCGCCACCAGCGACGACTATCGCGACATCGTCATCGCCTACCGCAACGGCGCGCCTGTCTTTCTCAAAAATGTCGCCAGCGTCGCCGACGGCGTCGAAAACTCGCGCCAGGCCGCCTGGATGAATGACACTCCGGCCGTCATCCTCAACATTCAGCGCCAGCCCGGCGCCAACACCATCACCGTCGTCAAAAGCATCCAGAACCTGCTTCCTCAGCTCGAACACAATCTCCCCGCCGGCATCGAAGTCACCAAGCTAACGGACCTCACCACCAGCATTCAATCTTCCGTTAACGATGTCGAGTTTGAGCTCGTGCTCACCATCGGCCTCGTCGTCCTCGTTATCTTCCTTTTCCTGCGCAGCCTCTCCGCCACCATCATCCCCAGCGTCGCCGTGCCCTTGTCGCTCGTCGGCACCTGCGCCGTGATGTACATGCTCGGCTACAGCCTCGACAATCTCTCCCTCATGGCGCTCACCATCTCCACCGGCTTCGTCGTCGATGACGCCATTGTCATGATCGAAAACATCTCCCGCTTCCTCGAAGAGGGTGACAAGCCCATGGAGGCCGCCCTCAAGGGCGCCGAGCAGATTGGCTTCACCATCGTCTCGCTCACCGTCTCCCTCATCGCGGTGCTCATTCCTCTGCTCTTCATGGGAGACGTGGTCGGCCGCCTCTTCCGCGAATTCGCCGTCACCCTGGCCGTCACCATCATCATCTCTGCCGTCGTCTCCCTGACCCTCACTCCCATGATGTCCGCCCGGATCCTCAAGCACACCCCGGAGTCGCAGCAGGGAAAGTTTTATCGCTGGTCTGAAAACGTCTTCGAGCGCATGATCGCCTTTTACGGCCGCACTCTGAAAAAGGTCCTCGAATACCAGACCATCACTTTGCTGGTCGCGCTCACTACCCTCGTCCTCACCGTCGTCCTCTACATCTTCATCCCCAAAGGGTTTTTCCCCGTTCAGGACACGGGCGTCATTCAGGGCATATCGCAAGCCCCAGAGCCGACCTCCTTCGACGCCATGGCCGAGAAGCAACGCCAGGTTGCCGACATCATCCTCAAGGATCCCGCCGTCGCAAGCCTGTCGTCTTTCATCGGCGCTGACGGCACCAACACCACCCTCAACTCCGGCCGCTATTCCATCAACCTCAAACCCCTCGATGAGCGCCACATGAGCGCCTCCGACGTCATCCGCCGTTTGCAAGGCGAAATTGGCAACCAGGTACAGGGCTTCCAGATGTACATGCAGCCCGTGCAGGACATCACCGTCGACGATCGCGTCAGCCGCACCCAGTACCAGTACACGCTCGAAGATCCCGACACCACCGAGCTCAACACGTGGACCAACACATTCGTCACCGACATGAAGAAGATGCCGGAGCTCGAAGACGTCGCCACCGATCAGCAGACCGGAGGCCTCGCCGTCCAGCTCACCATCGACCGTGTCACCGCCTCGCGCCTCGGCATCGCCACCACCACCATCGACAACGCTCTCTACGACGCCTTCGGCCAGCGCCAGATCAGCACCATGTACACACAGCTCAACCAGTACCACGTCATCCTGGAGGCGCTGCCCTCATTTCAAACCACGCCCGATAAGCTGCAATCCATCTTCCTGCAATCGAACGCCTCCGCCAACGCCACCGGCGCCGGAGCCGCAACCTCGTTCTCCTCGTCGAGTTCCGCCTCCGCCGGATCGAACGCGACCACCGAGTCCGCGCAGTACACGCCCACTCCGGCGCAATCGCTCCTCGCGCCCCTGCAAACCGCGCTCGCCAAAACCACCGTCACTACCAATCCCACCCTGGCCAACAGTTCGCAGCTCGCCAACGCCGTCCCGCTCAGCACCTTCACCCATCTGGCACTCGTACGCGAGCCGCTGACCATCACCCACCAGGGGCAGTTCCCTGCCGTCACCATTTCGTTCAACCTGGCGTCCAAAGCCTCGCTCGGCACCGCCATCGACAAAATTGACGACCTCGCCGTCAAACTGAATCCCCCCGCCAGCCTCCAGACCGGCTTCCAGGGCACCGCCGCCTCATTCCACAACTCGCTCGCCAACGAGTCGCTGCTTATTCTCGCCGCGCTCGTCACCGTCTACATCGTGCTCGGCATCCTGTATGAAAGCTTCATCCATCCCATCACCATTCTTTCCACCCTCCCGTCCGCCGGAGTCGGCGCCCTGCTTGCCCTCATGATCTTCGGCCAGGACCTCAGCGTGGTGGCCATCATAGGCATCATTCTTCTGATCGGCATCGTCAAGAAAAACGGCATCATGATCGTCGACTTCGCCCTCGAAGCCGAACGCGAGCACGGCAAGTCTTCCACCGACGCTATCTACGAAGCCAGCCTGCTCCGCTTCCGCCCCATCATGATGACCACCATGGCCGCGCTCCTCGGCGGATTACCGCTCGCCTTCGGCACCGGCCTCGGCTCCGAATTGCGTCGGCCGCTTGGCATCGCCATGGTCGGCGGCCTGCTCTTGAGTCAGGTGCTTACTCTCTACACCACGCCCGTCATCTACATCTTCTTCGACCGCATCGCGCAGCGCTTCTCCCCGAAAAGTGAACACGACGACGGCCACCCCAATCCCGGCAACATCACCTTGCCGCCGCAGACTGGCACACCGCAGGAGGGACCGTCGCCGGCCTAGGCCGCCGTCACCAAGCCCATGAGTCTCTCCACTCCATTCATCCAGCGTCCGGTCGCGACCACCCTCATCACCGTCGCCATCGCCATTGCCGGCGCCATCGCCTACACCGTGCTGCCCGCCTCGCCCCTGCCGCAGGTCGATTTCCCCACCATCAACATCAATGCCGGACTTCCCGGCGCCAGTGCCGAAATCATGGCTTCATCCGTCGCCACTCCCCTCGAACGCCAACTCGGCCACATCGCCGGCATCAGCGAGATGACCTCTTCCAGCTCTCTCGGCAACTCCAACATCACCATCCAGTTCGACCTCAGCCGCAACATTGACGGCGCCGCCCGCGACGTCGAAGCCGCCATCAACGCTGCCCGCACCTATCTCCCCGCCAACCTTCCGTCAAATCCCACATACCGCAAGTACAATCCGGCCGACGCGCCTATCATGATCCTGGCGCTCACCTCCGACGTCTACAACAAAGGGCAGATGTATGACGCCGCCTCCACCGTTCTCGCCCAGCGCGTCTCGCAGATCGAAGGCGTCGGCCAGGTCAGCGTCGGTGGTTCGTCCTACCCCGCCGTTCGCGTGGAACTCAATCCCACGCAGATGAACAGCTACGGCATTTCCTTCGGCTCCATCGAAAACCAGCTTCGCCTCGCCAACGCCCATCTCTCGCTCGGCCAGATCTCGAACGGCAACACCACCGCCGACATCGTCGCCAACGACCAGATGATGCACGCCGAAGACTACAAGCCGCTCGTCATCGGCCAGCACAATGGCACCGCCGTCCGCCTCTCCGATGTCGCAGACGTTCTCGACGGAGTGCAGAACGTCCGCAACGCCGGCTACATGGACGGTAAGCCCTCCGTCACCATGATCATCTACCGCCAGCCCGGCGCGAACATCATCGACACCGTCGATCGCATCAAGGCCTCCGTCCCCTCCCTCAAAGCCACCATCCCGTCGGCCATCGAAATCACCAACGTCTTCGACCGCACCACCACCATCCGTGCCAGCCTCAGTGACGTTACACGCTCCCTGATCCTCTCCGTGGTCCTCGTCGTCCTGGTAGTCTTTTTCTTCCTGAGAAGCGTCCGCGCCACCACGATCCCGTTCGTCGCCGTCCCCGTGTCGCTCGTCGGCACGTTCGCGGTCATGTACATGTGCGGCTACAGCCTCGATAATCTCTCCCTCATGGCGCTCACCATCTCCACTGGTTTCGTTGTCGACGACGCCATCGTGGTCATGGAAAACATCTCCCGCCATCTCGAAGCGGGCATGGAACCCGTCGCCGCGGCCCTGCTCGGCGCGCGCGAAATCGGCTTCACAGTCTTCTCCATCAGCGTCTCGCTCATCGCCGTCTTCATTCCCATTCTGATGATGGGCGGCATCGTCGGCCGTCTCTTCCGCGAATTCGCCGTCACCCTCTCCACGGCCATCATCGTCTCCATGGTCATCTCGCTCACCACCACTCCCATGATGTGCGCCCATCTCCTCAAAGCGCACGACGACGAAAAACACGGCCGCCTCTACCGCGCCAGCGAACGCTTCTTCGACTTCATCCTCGGCAAATACACTCACACCCTGCGCTGGGTGCTCGACAATCCCGTCCTCGTGCTCACCGTTCTCGTGCTCGTCATCGCGCTCAACGTGGTCATCATCATGCGCGTGCCGAAAGGTTTCTTCCCGCAGCAGGACACTGGCGCCATCGTCGGCGGCGTGCAAGGCCCGCAGGACGCCTCGTTCCCGCTCATGGATAATTCCATCCTCCAGCTCGTCGACGTCATCAAGGCCGATCCCGCCGTCTTTCACGTCAACGCCTACACCGGCGGCGGCAACAACGGCTTCATCTATATCGCGCTCAAGCCGCTCAACCAGCGCAAAATCGGCGCCGCGGATATCATCAACCGCCTCCGCCCCAAGCTCAACCGCCTTCCCGTAGCGCAAGCCTTCTTGCAGGCCTCGCAGGATATTCGCATCGGGGGCCGGGGCAGCGCAGCGCTCTACCAGTACACCATTCAGGCCGACAACGTGGACGACCTCGACAAATGGGGGCCGATCCTCCTCGCCCACGTCAAAAAACTTCCCGGCCTTCAGGATGTCAACTCCGACCAGCAGAACGGCGGCCTGCAAACCTACCTCACCTACGACCGCACCGCCGCCGCCCAACTCGCCTTCACCCCGCAGCAGCTCGATTCAACTTTGTACAGCGCCTTCGGACAGGAAGAAACCTCGGTCATCTTCGAGCCCCTCAACCAGTACTACGTCATCCTCGAAGTCGCGCCCCCCTACTGGCAATCGCCCGCTGGCCTCAAAAATATCTATCTTCCCAACAGCAACGGCAATGTTCCTCTCTCCACCGTAGTCAGCGTAAAAACCAATACCGCGCCGCTCTCCGTCGCGCACTCGGGATTGTTCCCCTCCGTCACCGTCTCCTTCAATCTCGCGCCCGGCCTCGCTTTGAGCGACGCCACCCGCATGATCGAAAAGATGCAGGACCAGCTCGGCACCCCCTCCACCATCCACGGCCAGTTCTCCGGCACCCTACTCGCCTATCAGGCTTCGCTCAGCAGCGAGCCCGTCCTCATCGCCACCGCGCTGCTCGCCGTCTACATCGTCCTCGGCATCCTCTATGAGAGCCTCGTTCACCCGCTCACCATCATCTCCACGCTGCCTTCCGCCAGCGTAGGCGCCATGCTGGCGCTCATGATCTTCCACAACGATCTCAACGTTATTTCCATCATTGGCATCGTTTTGCTCATAGGCATCGTCAAAAAGAACGCCATCATGATGATCGACTTCGCTCTCCAGGCCGAACGCGAGCAAGGCATGTCCACCTATGACGCCATCTTCACCGCCTGCCTGCTCCGCTTCCGTCCCATTCTTATGACCACCATGGCTGCCCTCTTCGGCGCGCTGCCGCTCGCCTTTGGCACCGGCACCGGCTCCGAACTCCGCCGCCCGCTCGGCCTCTCCATCGTCGGCGGTCTCATCGTCAGCCAGTTACTGACTCTCTATACGACACCAGTCGTCTACTTATTTATGGACCGTCTGCGCCTTCGCGTCCTCGGCAAAGAGCACGACACCCTCGATTCATTGCATGGCGCAACCGGAGAAAGCACCGCATGAGATTAATGAACAAAAAGACCTCGCTGTCCTCTGTGCACCTCCGTGACCTCTGTGGTTCAAGCCTTTTGCGGGCATCAAGTAACAGTTCCGCGAGTGTATTTCGAACCCTCGCCCTGGCAACCCTGCTGTGCGTGAGCCTAACCGGCTGCACAGTCGGACCCCATTACAGCAAGCCTTCGGCCACCGTACCCGCCGCCCCCAACTACAAAGAATCCCCGGTAAACTTCCACGACGCCAATGGATGGAAAGTAGCCTCCCCGCAAGACGCCATGCTCCACGGCAATTGGTGGGAGGTTTTCAATCAGCCCGAACTCAACGATCTCGAATCCCAGCTCAACATCAATAACCAGAACATCAAGGTCTATTTCGAGAACTATCTCGCCGCCCGCGCCCAGATCCGCGAAGCCCGCGCTCAGTACTTCCCGACCGTCACCGTCGGGGCCTCCGCCACGCGCTCGCACACCGCCGGCACTGCCAGCAGTAACACTGGCCCAACCAGCGGTGGGACATTTTCAGCATTCTCCCTGCCCCTCGATATCTCCTGGGCGCCCGACCTCTTCGGCCGCGTCCGCAACACCGTTCGCGAATTCCAGGCCAACGCCCAGGTCAGCGCCGCCGACCTCGAAAACGAGCGTCTCCTCGAACAAGCCACGCTCGCCGAAACATTTTTTGAAATTCGCGGCCAGGACGCCCTGCAAGCTCTGCTCGACGCCACCGTCAAAGCCGACGCCGACATCGTCCAGCTCGCGCAGGCGCGCTACGACGTAGGCACCGACACCGAAGTCTCTCTCCAGCAAGCCATCCAGACACTCGAGAGCGCCCGCGCCCAGGCCACCAACCTCGGCGTTCTGCGTGCGCAGTACGAGCACGCCATCGCCACCCTGCTCGGTAAATCCGCCACCGATTTCACCATGCCGGTCCAGGCCCTGACCGTCCAGCCGCCCGTCATCCCCACCGGCACACCCTCGCAACTGCTTGAGCGCCGTCCCGATGTCGCCGCCGCCGAGCGCCAAATGGCTTCCGCCAACGCCGTAATCGGCATCGGCTATGCCGCCTATTACCCGACCCTCACCCTCAGCGCTAGCGGAGGCTTGGCCTCATCCGCCATCAGCAAGTTATTCAACGCTTCCAGCCGCACCTGGTCGATCGGTGCATCTGTCTCCGAAACCGTCTTCGACGCCGGCCTTCGCCGCGCCACCATCGACCAATACATAGCCACTTACAACGCCGACGTAGCCACTTACCGCCAAACCGTTCTGACTGCCTTCCAGCAGGCAGAAGACTACTTAGCCCAAACCCGCATCCTCTGGACCGAAGTCCAGCAGGAACAGGCCGCCGTAGCCGCCGCTCAGAAAGCTTACGATCTCGAGAAAGCAAGATACGAGACCGGAATCGATCCCTATCTGATCTTACTGAACACCCAAACCGCCCTCTTAGACACGAAACAGACGCTGGTAACAACTCAAGTCCAGCAAATGTCCGGTGCAGTGTTGTTAGTAGAAGCCCTGGGCGGAGGCTGGGACGTAAGTCAGCTACCAACCACGCAACAAGTAACTCAAAAGCCGCCAGCCGACCAACGCGCCATCACAAAGTAAGCAGCTGATAGCGCCATTCCTGCCAGCGTCTCGGTGGCCGAGGGCGGGGGGGATTCCTGTTTTTCGCGGGCCGTCGCGGGCGTCAGTACAACCACCCGAGCGACCAACGACCGACGACCGACGACAATCGTCGCCTCGGCACTCGCCTCAAATCCCACTGTCTCAAGGCGTATTCGCCGCCGCCCGAATCAAAACTCCCGTCCGCGGAAAAACAAAATTCCCCGCCGCATCATCCACCACATTCACCTGGCACGTATAAAATCCCGGAGCCATCCCGCTCAACGGCAGATCAAGCTGAAACACCCCCACCTTCCGCTCGCCCGCATTCAACTCCGTCAGTTCCACCGGAGTACTCTCAAACACCTTGTTCTTCCCGCGATACAACGCCACGCTCGTCACCAAATGAATCCCGTGCCCAGCGGCCCGTCCCGGCTCATACACCTCGTAATACAACCGCATGTGTCCCGCTGAAGAAAACACGTGCGTCACATTCGGAATAATCTCCGACCCGTCCCGCACCAGCGGATTCACCGCGCTTCCCTTCTTCGCCGTCTCCACCTGGCTCGCCAGCACCACCGAGCTCATCTTCAAATGCTGCTGCTTCAAATCCGGCACATCCAGATCCGTTTCAAACGATCCCATCCGTCCCGTCTGATTCTCCCGCACCACAAATTTCACGTGAAACTTCCCCGGCGGCAGGCTCACGCCCGTGTCATACTGCACATTCTTTTTCTGCACCTCAGCCGAAGTATTCACCGCCAGCTTCACCGTATCCCGAATCCGCGTCACCGGATGCCGCTCGCCGTCCGTGACAATCCCAATCACATCCAGCGTCGCCTTGTCCCGATCGCTGTTCCGCGTGAACGGAATCTGCGATCCCGGCACTACCAGCGAAATCGGAAGATAGTACTTATTAGCCTCCAATCGAAAGTAAGCCGCGCTCAGATACAATGGTAAGTCGGTAGTCGGCAACTCCGAAGCTAGCTCCTGTTCCAGTTGCACATCTTTATCGTCCTTGGTCGAGTGCTGAAAGTCCGCCGGAGCATAATACCCGCGCCGGTAGTCGATCTTTGTCCCCGCAGCATTCACCTTCACCACAATCCGCCGGTACTTACCATCTCGCGCCATGTTACTGCTGTGATATCCAAGCAAATAGTACGTCGACGTATCCTGCTGCACTCCCTTGAACACCTGGCTGAAGTCATTCGAGTCCAGAAACGCCCGCCCGCCCGTATCGCTCGCCAGCGTCACCAGCGTCTCCTGCGTCGTGAAGTTCGAATTCAGTGCGTTGATCGTCGATTGTCCCGAATACACCGACGTCCCGCGCATGCTCGCGTTTTGCGCCTCGCCCCCCGCCACAATCGCCTGCAACCCGCGCAGGTCCATCGTGTAAATCGCCAGATTCGATCGTACTGCCGCGTTGATCGCCGCTCGCAGTTCCGACTGGTTCTCAATCCCCGTCCGGTCCATCCCGCTTGAGAAATAAATCAGCGACTTCTTCTGCTGCACCTTCGAAAGCTGCTCCGCCACCGACCGCAGCGCCTCCAGCCGCCGATCCGTATTAAAAATGTTGTACTCCGTGTCATCCACGGTAAACGGCTGCCCGGTATCCGGCGTGCCCTCGGTAGTGCCGGTAGTTCCCTCCTCAAATCCCTGTCCGCTGCCCGCCCCAAATGCCTGTAACTGTTTTTTCAATAACTCATGGTCGGAAGTAAAATCCTGATTCACCTGGAGCGAGCTTCCCAAAGAAACAATCGACACCAGATCCGCCGGAGCCATCTGCGAATCGACATAATGCTCTGCCGAAGTAACTGCCCGATCAATCTCATCCGGCTCCATCGCCGATAAGTCAAAAAACAAAACAATCAGCCGCCGATCTTTATACTGATCGCCGACAGCTGAATTCGCATTGGCCCGCCCCGCAGTCTGAGCCGCATCGTTTCCCTCTGCGTTCCCCTGTGTCCCCTGTGGTAAAGAATTGCCGCTCAAAGCCCGAGCCTGCGCGACGTTCTGATTCGCGACGGCATCAATGCTCTCCACGTCAAACGAAACGGCCTTCTGCGCCTTGCCATCCTCCAGAATCGTAAAATCCCCAGGCGTAAGCCCGCGCACAAAATTGCCACTCCTATCGCGAACAGTTACATTAACCAGCACCAGGTCGCTCTCCGAGCGAAACGTGTAATCCTCCTGCGCAAACGAAATCGAAAACAAGACAAAGAACCCGAGCACCACCACCGAAGCAAGACCGCGCCGCGCCGCAAGAAGTCGAGAGCCGTTCCCGACGACTGCCGACCAACGGCCAACGACCAACAGCCACCTCCCCGCAGTCCGCACCCGAAGTAAGTCCGTCTTCCTCATCGCCCCATCCTCAAAACCTAAACCGCGCCGTCATAGTAACCTGCCGCATTCCGCCCACTCCAGTGACTCGCCCGAACGTCGGCGAAGTAATCGACGAATCAATTCCCGAGTAATTCGGTATGTTAAACACATTGGTCGCCTGCGCCCGCAACTCCAGCACCCGCGCCTCTTTCAGCGGCACCATCTTAGTGAACGCCATGTCGAACACATGCGTCGGCGGACCAATAATGCTGTTCCGCCGCGCATCGCCATACTGCCCGGTCGCGGGTTCGCTAAACGCCGCCGTATTGAACCACTCCGCAATCGTAGGATGCCCGAGCTGCACCATCTGCCCCGGCACCACATTCGGCCGCAGCGTTCCGCTCGTTCCCGCATTGACCTCTCCGGTATTTCCCACCCACCGCGGAGTAAACGGCAAACCCGACGCAAACGTCCAATCTCCGCTCCACTGCCAGTCGCCAAAAATCGCGCGCATCACCTCCTGCGGCTCCCCGTTCCCGCTCAAAAACCGTTTATCATGTCCCGCCGGCAACTCCAGCAAATAATCCGCCGTGAACCGGTGCGTCTGGTTGAAGCTCGAAAGCCCGCGCTCCGCAGCCAGATCGAGAGGATTCTGCGCCACGCTGTTTGCTCCGCTGCCGGGCGTAGCCGACCCGCCACCGCCACCCGCGCCCGTGCCGCCTGCGCCCAATCCCGCGCTCCCCGATCCCACCGTCGCGCCCGCTCCAATCGACGACGCATTGTCAATCGATTTTGAAAACGTATAAATTCCGCCAATCGAAAATCCGCTCGCCAGCCGTTTTCGCAACCTCACCGATCCGGCATTCGCCTCCGAGTCGCCCACCGAACTTTCATAAGTAAAGGACTGCACTCCCGGAATCAGAATCTGAAATCCATTCGGACCAACCGTCCGATTCGGCGCTTCCAGTATGTCGAGATCGGTCCCTTTAGTCCCCGTGTAATCCAGATTGAGCAGCAGAGTCGGCCGGATCTGCTGCTGCACATCAATATTTCGTATCTGCACATAACCCAACCTGTAATTAGGATTCACCGCATAACTGTTAGTAATCTCACTCTGGCTCGGCGGCGGAAACCCATTTTGCAAAGTTAGATACCCGGCAGCGGCCTGCACCGCCGTCTGAATATTCGTCTCCGCCGTAGAGAACGGCGGCTGAAAAGCCAACTGCTGCGCGATCGTCTGATACGCCCCGGTGTTGTAGTTAATCCCGTATCCCCCGCGAATCACCGTATCCCGCAAGGGTTTCCACGCAAATCCAATTCTCGGAGCAATGTTATTTCGATCCGGCCGCACCAGGCTTGATGGCAGGCTTCCGCTATAAGGTCCACTTTGCCCCGGCAAAACCACCGCTACCGCCGGTGTCCCCAGTGCCGGATTCAGCACCCCCGGCGACAAGTCCAGGTTCGCAATCTGGTTATGTAACTCCGTATAAGGTGACAGATACTCATAACGGACTCCCGCGTTCAACGTGAAGTTACCACGTACCTTCCACTCATCCTGCGCATATAAGTCCCCATAGTGTCCACGGAAGTAGTAGTTATCCTGCCCAAACTGCACCGCCGTCAACTGCGGCAGCCCCAGCAGGAAATCGGCAAAGTCAAATCCCGAGCCCGCCGCGGGCTGCGTCCCCGCCAGCGCCGTATTCGATCCCGTAAAAGTAAATGCTCCGCGCGCGTTGCTGCTCGCCTCGGTATTCAGGTGCACAAACCTGAAATCCCCGCCCCATCGCCACGTATGCTTCCCGTGATTCCAAACCAAATAGTCAGAGAGCGTGTAAGTCTGATTTCTCAGCAACTGCGGATTCACATCCTGCAAACTCGCAAAGTCCGCAAACGAAAGTGTCGGCAATCCCCAGTCAAACGGATTTGTCGACACGCCCGTAATCCCCAGCCCCCCGTCAATATTGTCGTTGAACGCATAAAGATTCTGCGTATGCGTCCGCGTTCGATTGAAGTCCACGCGAAAGCTGTTGGTCAGCTTCCCGATCGTGCGAATGTATCCCACCGGAACATCAAAGCTGCGCGCACTCGTATTCCCGCCCACGCTCGGAAACGGATTCGTGATCGTCGAGTTCGATCCGTGATAGTGAAATCCGAATGTCAGGCTATTCCGCGGAGCCCCGTGCCCGCCGCCTCGCCGCCCACCTGCCGGAGCCGCGCCAAGCGTGTGATTGATGCGCACGTTCAAATCGTCGCTGCTGCTGTTCGCCGAAGTCACGAAATGAAAGTTTTGGAAATTCCCCGGCTGCGGCGTCAGGTTCGGCTGCGGAATATACGCCAGCAGCGCGTTCGAAATCGAATTAATCGACGGAATCACATCATTCGCAAACGGAGTCGACGTCCCAGGCTGATAAATCTGATCGATCACATTCCCGTTCGCGTCCCGGTCGTTGCAAATGCCACCCGTAAATCCAGTCTTGCACGCCGCCGAGAAATTTCCCCCGCGCTCCGCCAGCGTCGGCACCACCGAAAACTGGTCAAATGGATTTTCCCCGCGCCGCCCGTTGTAATTCACAAAATAAAACGTCTTGGTCCCGCCGTGATATACATGCGGAATATTCAGCGGCCCGCCCACCGATCCGCCAAAACTGTCCCGCACATATGAAGGATTCACCGCCGGCTCCCCAGCCAGCGCGTAAGGCGCTGCATTCAGCGCCGAATCTCCAATCCCGTAATACACCGAACCGTGCGGACGATTCACATCCATGCCGCGCCGCCCGCGCCCGCCGCCTCCGCCAAAACCTCCGCCCCCAAATCCTCCGCCCCCAAACCCGCCCCCACCGCCAAATCCGCCGCCTCCGCCAAATCCCGCACCCGATGCGCGCGCTTCATTAATGCGCTGCTCCAGTTGATCGCCGCTCATCGAATTCAACGCGTTCGAAGTGTTCCCCGAAACCGCAATCGATTCAGTCGCGCTATTCGGATCGATCCCCGGTACCGGCATCCCTGACGGCACCACGTCGCTGATCGCATTCCCCCCACCCTCGGATGCACCCGAATTCTCACTAGCCGACAGACTCTGAAATCCCCGCGATCCCGTGCCCGACGCACCGTTCCCGCCATTTCGACGAGGCTGCACCCCCGCCACCTGGCTCGGCCCCTTCGCCTCGTGAGTCCGCGACTGCAAGGTCAACTCAAAATTCGCCAGCACATTCGAACGCGCCGCATCGACGACCACCGTCTGCGAGCCAGCAGCGAACGCCATCATCTGCACGCGCACCGAGTAACTCCCATAACTCGGCACCGCCGACGAGTAACTCCCATCCACGTCCGTCCAAACAGAAATCTTCACGCCCGAAGCCGAACCGGCGGCGGATGTCGCAACAGTGGTTGAAGAAGAAGATCCGCTCGGGGATGGAACAGGTAAATGCGAAGATGAAGGCGAAGCCGTCGCAGAAGATGATGACGAAGCAGAAGAAGGATGAGAAGAAGTTGATGATGGTGAAGTCAGTTCTGACGAAGATGATGAACCCGCCGAGATCATCACCGCCGCGCCCGGAATCGGCATGTTCCCCGACTTCACCACACCATGAATAATCCCGCCCTGAGTTACCGACGCGGAAGCGTGAGCCTGAGCCTGTGCCGCCAGCGTCTGACTCCCTGACGTCTGAGCCTCTGACGCCGATTGACTCTGCGCCGGCCGACTCTGCGTCGCGGGCGCGCCATTCATCTGCCCCCAGACGCAATCGCCCGCCCCTGCCAGTAACAGCGCCAGCAGTAGTCCTCGCCCAAAAAAGATGCTCCCCAAATTTGTCATGCTGAGCGAAGATTGAGCGTCGCAACGCGATGCTCAATCGCAATCGAAGCAGCCCTTCTTTCGGCACGAATGTTGTGATCGGATCATAGCCCGGCCCGCCCAATCCAACTGTATAATTTTGTCGATTCAGTGCCGACAGTCACCCTTCAGCCACCCAAAAAAGCCGCAGCAAAGAGCTGCGGCAGCTTCCCAACGACCAACAACTGGCCTGCAGACTGCCCACCAATGACCGACGACCGACGGCTACCAAGTAAAGATTCGTAAAACCACACCCCCCGCCGCAACTCTCGCGTCATAATTACATTCATACCTCTAGGCCAATTCGATCTAACTTAGGAGGAACTACATGTTCAAACATTCTCTGCTCGCGCTCAGCCTCGCGGGCCTAATCTACGCGGCGCCGGCGTTTGCCCAAACTGCGACTCCCGATCAGTCAGCGCCCAACGCCCAGCAGCAGCAATGGCACGGGCACGGCGAGATGGATCCCGCCAAGCACACCGAGATGCTCACCAGGAAACTCAACCTCACTCCCGACCAGCAAACCAAAGTTCAGGAAATCTTCAAATCCGAGCAATCGCAAATGCAGTCCATGCACGGCGATTCCTCCATGTCGCGCGATCAGCGCCACGAAAAGATGATGGAGATTCACAAAGCCTCCGCCGATCAGGTCCGCGCCCTCCTCGATTCCACCCAGCAACAAAAGTGGGATCAGATGCAGGCCAACCGCGAGCAGCGCATGCAAGGTCATCATCACGGAGATCAGGCGCCGCCGCCCAGCTCCGACCAGCAATAAGCGGATGTAAGTAGCAACCAGCAGTCGGCAGTCGAAGTCCTGAGTCCGAATTTTGAAAAAGGGCGCAGCTCCCAAGCCGCGCCCTTAATTTTTTGATTGTCACTCCGAACCATTGTCATCCGCGCCCCACTTCATTTGTTGCCCGCCCCCGCAACTAGCCCCCGCCTCTCAAATGCTTTACGATATCCCTGCGCCCCGCGCCCACCGTGCGAATCCTCGGAGAAGCCGCCAAGTATCTCCTCTTCACGCTCGTCATCCTCTACGTCCTCGACTTCGCCGTCTTCCACATCCGTCAGTTGCGCGCCTCCGGCATGGGCACCGTCGCCGTCGACCAATTTCTCACCACTCCGCTCAAGGGCAACAAAGCCGAATACGATTATCTCGGCACCAGCAATCAACCCTGCTCTCGCTCGCTCTTCCCGCAATACGCATCCTCCGCCTTGAATCCGCCCTGCTGGTGGCTCCAGCGCCACAACACGACCTGGCAATAAAAAATTGGCAAGACTGGCATTAGGAGCTTGGCAATAACTGCCTCCGAAACCGCCCAAGCTCCCGCTTCACTCCAAAGTTCAACCCGGCACGCCCCCAGCAAGTCAAGCCCCTTAAGGCAAACCCCATCGCAATCTAGGGTTTACCCGCAGCTAACAGATTGCAGTTCCAAGACTTAATACTTTCGACTTAAGCAACTTCTCCCCCGCATCCGTGTTCTTACCTTAGTCTGGATAAACACTCCGGATAAACAGTCTGGATCGGAGTCCAGACAAGCGACAAAACGACGATGTCCCCCAACGTCCATCCAATTCGAGCCGTCCTGATCGCCGCAGCCCTGCTGCTAGCCGCGGCCTCGCTCGCCAGCGCCTCAGCCACTCTGCTCCTCGAAGAGCCCTACGGACACATGGGCTTCTTCACCGGCACCGGCCACGCCGCTGTCTATCTCAGCAACGTCTGCGCCAATAACGATGACCCGCGCGTCCTTCGCCCCTGCGCCGGAGGCGAAACTGGAGTCGTCCTCAGCCGCTACGATGGCGTCGCCGGATACGACTGGCTCGCCATCCCGCTCATTCCTTATCTCTACGCCGTTGACCGCCCCGCCGACATTCCCCTTTTCGCCGACGCAAAAATGGTCGCCTTCCTGCGTGACAGCTATCGCCGCAAGCATCTCGAAAACATCGTCCCCGACAACGCCGACCGCACCACTCCCGCAGGCAACTGGTATCAGCTCATCGGCTCCTCTTACGATCGCACCATCTACGGATTCGAAATCGACACCACCCCCGAGCAGGATGCCGCCCTCATCCGCCATCTCAACTCGTCTCCCAATCAATCGCACTTCCATCTGCTCACCCGCAACTGCGCCGACTTCGCCAAAGACATCATCAATTTCTATTACCCGAAATCGCTCCATCGCAGCGTAGTCGCCGACGTCGGCATCACCACCCCCAAGCAGATTTCAAAATTGTTAGTAAGATACGAGGCCCGTCACCCAAGCCTCGCCGCCTCGCGCCTCGTCATCGCGCAAGTTCCCGGCAGCATGCCGCGCAGCTCCAACCCCAAGGGAGTCGTCGAGTCGTTCCTCAAATCGAAGAAGTACATCGTGCCGAGCGCCATCGCCAGCCCCATCTTCGCCGGCTGTGTAGTCGCCGTCTACGTGGGCACGGGCGCCGGCCGCTTTCAGCCCGATCAAGACGCCTTAGTCTTCAATCCCGGCAGCAATCCCGAGCCGCCCATCGCCCGCAAAGATCGCAAAGCCTACGAGCGTGAGTTCAAGCAACTCTTAGCCGAAACCGATCCGGCCGCGAAACAACAAGGTCCCGAAAAAGCCTGGGAGCATCTCCAATCCAAAGCCCGCACGGGCTTCGACGACCAGCAAGCGCCCGTCCTTCAAATGCACGTAGGAGAGCAGCAGGTCAGCCTCGGCGTCTCCGCCGGAAACATATTCAACGGCACAGCGCCGCCGCAATTAGTGCAGCAGATCATCGAAGCCCGTCTCCAATCCGAGCTCCACCACGCCCCGCCCAAAGGCCTCTCGCAGCAAGCAATAACGCGCGACTGGACCTTGCTCCAGCAAACCATGTCCAGACAAGCAACCCTCCGCGAGTCAACCCTGGCATCGGCCCAACTGACATCGCCGCAACCAGCATCGGCACAACCAGCATCGCAAGTGTCAGCCCAGCAAGTGTCAGCCCAGCAAGCGTCAGCCCAGCAAGTGCCAGCAACACAAGTGTCGGCGACAGACGAAAGCGAGCCCAGCGACTCATCCTCGGCCAGCGCGCCCGCAACCTCCGACCTAGATCAACGCCACTTCGACGGCCCTTAATTCCGTTAGCACCCCCAATCCCGACTCGATGGTGCCCCATTCAAGCCCGATTTTGGCTTGAGTGGGGACGTTATCGGATGCTTGGTGCCCCAGGTTCGCGCGCGTTCTTTGCGCGATAACCTGGGTGTCGCAAGAGGATCAGATCTAAACTCTCCATAGCTTTCCGCCAGCGCCGCCCAACCGCCCCGGCCCGTTTGTCGGACGAAGTCGCACGCGCTACGATGGACAACCATGCCAACCACTCCCCACCCCTCCGACGCAGCCACCATCGACGCCATCCTCAACGCTCTCTACGACGTCCTCTCCGGACCCGCCGGCCAGCCCCGCGATTGGGACCGCCTCCGCTCTCTCTTCCTGCCCGACGCGCGCATCATCCCCGTAGTCTCCACTCCCGGAGAACCGGCCCGCGCACGCCTTCTCACCATCGAGGATTTCATTCGCCGCCTCGAGCCCATCTTCGCCACCGAAAACTTCTGGGAGCGCGAGTCCAGCCGCGAAACGAAAACCTACGGCCAAATCGCCCACGTACTAAGCTCCTACGACTCTCTTCGCAGCCCAACCGCCGCTCCCTTCGACCAGAGCGCAAACAGTATCCAACTCTTCAACGACAAGTCTCGCTGGTGGATCGTAAGCATAATGTGGAACACACCCCGCTCCGCATAAACCACCGCTGGGCACAATAAAAGGTTTTGGGTGCCCCACGTCTCGTGCCGTTCGAGACGTGGGTGTATGCACCGAATAACGACAACTAAGCGTTGGCTTTTGGGGAGCGCAGCAACGCGGATGTTTTTGGGCGGCGCAGCGGTTCAGATGTTTTTGGGCAGCGAAGCGGTTCGGATGTTTTTCGGCGGCGCAGCGGCTCTGATGTTTTTCGGCGGCGCAGCGGCTCTGACGCTTCTGGGTGGCGCAGCGGTTCACCGCTGCGATCACGACCGCATTTCCGACCGGCTTCAGCCGCTGAGGCAGAGACCATCGGCAACCGGTGCCCCATTCAAGCCCGATTTTGGCTTGAGTGGGGACGTTATCGGATGCTTGGTGCCCCAGGTTCGCGCGCGTTCTTCGCGCGATAACCTGGGTGTCGCAAGAGGATCAGATCTAAACTCTCCATAGCTTTCCGCCAGCGCCGCCCAACCGAGGGTGCCCCAGCGTCTCGCGATTTTCGAGACCTGCATTGGATAAGGCGGAAGCTTTCCCAAAAGGATCCCGACTCGAGGGTGCCCCATTCAAGCCTGATTTTGGCTTGAGTGGGGACGTTATCGGATGCTTGGTGCCCCAGGTTCGCGCGCGTTCTTTGCGCGATAACCTGGGTGTCGCAAGAGGATCAGATCTAAACTCTCCATAGCTCTCCGCCAGCGCCGCCCAACCGAGGGTGCCCCAGCGTCTCGTGATTTTCGAGACCTGGGTACCCGACCGTCAGCACCACAGGTTTGTCGCCGCTAGCACCCGAATCTTCACTTCGGGACTTCCCAACTGCCAGCTAGTGAGGCCAGCGAAAATGACTCGTGCGCCACCGTGGAAGAGCGACCCTTTGAGGGCCGCGTTAGTCTGATGAACCGCGAATAGGCTTTAGCCCTAGTGAAAGCTCAGCTTTGCCAAATCGCTCGCAACCATGACAAATTGGAAACTGCGGGGGCGCGAACCTGGGGCACCAGGGATCAAGCGTTATACTTTCCCGTTGAAGTTGTCCACTGGCCTGTGGTGAGTCACAACGGAAGGGCGTCGGATCACGATCATGGATGCCAATTCAATTTCGGATCTCGTAGCAACCGCGCACAGAAATCTCAAGCGCGACGGCGCATCGCCGGGACTCAAGGTGCTGACGAAGCTTGTCGAGGTCGTCTACTTCACGAGTCTTAAGAGTGAGGAAGGAAGACCCGTCCAGGTCCGTATAGCCCTCGTAGACCCTCAGGACCCGGACCCAGACCGCCCTCCGGGCCCGAATCCGGATCGGTGGAAGATCGCGAAGTTGGCCAACGTGATTCCATTAACGGTCTCGAATCTGGTGAAACTATCCAAGGCGGCTGATCCATGGAGCTCGTGCTTAGCCGTGTATTACGGAGCATCCCGTGAGCCGTTCATCTGGGGTTTGGCAGATCAGGTTGTGCACTTTAATACTTACCTGGTGCACGAGAAACCCTACGCATACGCTCCGCCTGGGGTATTCCAGTTGATATCCCTCGGCAGTGCGGATCTTTCGGTTTACAGGGAACACCACTTTATTGCACGACTAGCGCAAGACGCGCTTTCGAAGAAACTAAGCGACGTGTTTTGGTCCGGACCAGTGTCCGACAATCTCGATCGCGGGATCACGCCGTTCATCGAGTCGGTCTGGCGAGATGTTATGCGCGAAGAGAAAGCACCCTACGTGCGGAGGCGGGCCAAGAGGCTGAGAGAGAAACATGAGTGGGATGCTTCGATCGCCGAAACGTGGATCGGCACGCTATGCCGTATCTTAATTAGTGTTCAACGTTATCGGCACGGCGGGGCTTTGCTGATAACGCACTCGAAGGCCGAACTGAATGTCAAATACCGGATCAACTACCCACGACTACGAACAGCACTCACCAAGCTGTGGAGCGCCAGGCTCAGGAAGTTGATGGCAGAAGAG
Source organism: uncultured Acidobacteriaceae bacterium (assembly GCA_963803645.1). GTDB lineage: Bacteria > Acidobacteriota > Terriglobia > Terriglobales > Acidobacteriaceae > Acidiflorens. The sequence continues at coordinate 494,961 of CAWDNK010000001.1, forward strand.
GAGCTTGAGCCTCACCTTGACGAAGGGTTCGGCGACTGGATTCCCGTGGGCGAATATCTCGATATGACGGTCGCACGCAACGACGAAAGGAACATTGAGGATGAACTTACAGGGGCCGTAAGATTTGTCTCATCATTGTCATGCGTAGACGGGCTCATACTAGCGACCCCCGACCTAGTGATTAAAGGATTCGGAGTGGAAATCCGGACTAGGAAGGAGGTGGAAGCAATTTATGTTGCGCCAGGGCCACGGTTGCGGTCGAGAACTCTAAAGAGGGTGGACCCGAATCATTACGGTACCCGCCATCGTTCGATGATGCGGTACTGTTTTAGCCACCCCGGTAGCGTCGGATTCGTGATATCGCAAGACGGTGACATCAGGGCGCTAACTCGCGTCGGGAAAAGGCTTGTCATGTGGGAGAACCCTAAGGTCCTTGATTTCATTAAGTATCGGCGCGAAAACCCTGAAGCTGTGTCTCCTGAAGAAATCGAAGCATGGGAGTCGGTGTACGATCCCTAATCAAGAACGCTAGCGCCCCAGGTTCGCGTCGGGGTCTTGGGCGCTAACTGGGGTATTACTGATTTTTGGGGAAACTCGGGGTCAGGGCCCGGGGCGCGCACCGCGCTCCTGCTAAGGTCCAATGCCGCTCCGCACAACTCCCGACTTTTGCCTTAAATGCATACCCTGTCAACTTGACAAAAATCAGCCCGCGCCCACCCCATAAAACGGACAGCGTACGAGTAACTCCTTATCCCGCAGTAAGTCGATCTAAGTCGTTCCCCTTCAAACACCGAACCAACCGCCCCCGCCAACGCCATGATTCCAGTAGATCGAAAAAAGGTGGCCCCAGTACCATCCAGTAAACATCAACCCAACAAAAAATCCCCGACTCGGCGCATTTCAGGAGACTCGAAAATCAAATTTATTTTATTCGCGTTCCCTTCGCTTAAGAAGCCTCTGCTTTTGAGCGGTTTGTACGTACAATAACATACGCACATCCAAGGAAACGCCCAGAGCTACCCCTTGCCCCGCTCTTCCACCATCACCTTCCGCAGAGCCTCGTTGATCCGCGTCTGGTATCCCCGCCCATCTCGTTGAAACCACGAGAGAATATCCGCATCCAGCCGCAGCGTGACCGGCTTTTTCATCACTTTGTACATCCCCGACAACTCCTCCGGCAAATGCAGAGAACGCCTCCGCTGCCCGGAGCGCAACCCGGCCGCCGCCGCCAGCTTCGCGATTTTTCCGCCCTTCTTATGTCTCTTACTGTCTCGTTTCGTAACTCGTTTCTTTTGTTTCATATCAACCTCATTGTAAGTACACATTCATACTAACATAAATGTCAACCGTTCCACGTGGAGCATTCCGCACTATGCTCCCCAGGGAGCACCCAAACGAACTCCCCGCCGTCATGTCCTAACCCGCCAGCGCCAAATCGATAGCTCGCAGCTCATCCGCTTCAAACCTAAGATTCTTAAGGGCCGCCACGTTGTCATCCACCTGCGAGACCTTACTCGTCCCGACCAGGGCGCTCGTGACCCGCGGATCGCGCAGCACCCAGGCCACTGCCATCTCCGCCAGAGTCTGCCCGCGACGCCCAGCTATCTCATTTAATGCCCGTATCTTAGCGAGCATCTTGTCATCGATGCTAGCCTTCTTAAGAAAAAAATCCCGCGACGCCCGCGAGTCCTCAGGAATCCCCGAGAGATACCGGTCCGACAACAACCCCTGCGCCAGCGGACTAAAAACGATGCACCCAATCCCTTCCTTCTCAAGCACATCAAGCAATCCCCGCTCAGGGTCGCGCACAAACATCGAATACTTCGGCTGATGAATCAGGCAGGGCGTGCCCAACTCGCGAAGAATCTTTACCGCCTGCGCCGTCTGTTCGGCGTTGTAGGCCGAAATGCCCGCGTAGAGCGCGCGTCCAGAACGCACCGCAGTATCAAGCGCCCCCATGGACTCTTCCATGGGCGTCTCGGGATCTGGCCGATGGTGATAGAAAAGATCGACATAGTCTAAACCCATGCGTTTCAAGCTTTTATCAAGACTGGCGAGCAGGTATTTGCGCGAGCCGAAGTTTCCATAGGGGCCCGGCCACATGTCCCATCCGGCCTTGGTGGAGACGATAAGTTCGTCGCGGAAGGGCTGGAAATCTTTCTTGAATATCTGGCCGAAGGTTTCTTCCGCCGAACCGTAAGGCGGGCCATAGTTGTTGGCCAGATCGAAGTGGGTGATACCGAGATCGAAGGCACGCCGCAGCATGGCGCGTGAGTTTTCGAAGTTATCGACTCCTCCGAAGTTGTGCCAAAGACCGAGCGAGATCGCGGGAAGTTTGATGCCGCTGCGTCCAGAGCGGCGGTATTGCATGGAGTCGTAACGATGGCTGTCGGCAATGTACATGTTTCAAATCCCCCGGAGAGCACGCTCACGCTCAAGTGTAGCGAAGAAAGTCCTTTCACCACAGAGGACACGGAGGAACACAGAGGAAATCGGCTAGTCGTATTTCTCGTAGCGGATGGAGGTTCGATCCCATCCTAGCGTTTTGAGGAGTTCGCGGTTGGCGGTGACCATCTTGTCGAGGCCGCAGATGTAGGCGTGCATTTCTTCTTTACTGCGTGCCCCGACGATTTCCTTGACGTGCTCCTGCACGTAGCCTCGGAGCCCACGCCACTCCGCGGGCGCGCGGCTCAGGGTGGGAAGAAAATGGAAGTTCTTGTGCTTTGCGGCTAGAACCTCGAACTCGTCGCGATAGTAAAGATCTTTTTCTGTTCGCGCGCCGAACAGCAGCCATAGCTCGCGCCCCTGATGCCGTTCGGGATCGGCTAAGAGCCATTGCAGCATGGAGCGGAACGGGGCAATGCCGGTGCCGGTGGCGATGAAGATGGTGTCGCGCATGGGAGGATGCAGCGTGAAATTCCCGAAGGGGCCCTGGAAGGTGATTTCCGCGCCTTCGGCGAGGCCGCAGAGATGATTCGACATGAAGCCCTCGTGGACGCGGTTCAGGCAGAGAGCGACGCGTCCGTTTTCAGGCGGCGAGGCGATGGAGTAGGCGCGGGTGATTTCTTCGGCTTCGGGAGTCGTCGCTTTGATCGAAAGCCATTGTCCGGGGACAAAGCCGAAGCGAGTGACGCCGTTGACTTCGAATTCGAGATGCTTGGTGAATTCGGAGAGCGAGACGGAGCGCAGAAGCCTGGCGGTCAGCGTTTGAAATGGCGTCATCTGCTTTATCTGATGAGTCTCACGGCTGTATGGTCGCTTTGCGGGAAGGCTCTTAGCATGACGGAATGAGCCAGCGCCGATGTTTCGATCCTCAAGCCATTGACATCTGTTGCAGCCAGGCCTATCTTTTTTCGCACTCTTGGAACGCTCGGCATCTCCGATCCATTCAGCAACACTTCCGATACTCAAAATTGCAGCTATGTTTACGACGATCTGGCGCGGATCAACAGTGTGAATTGCATGAATGGGTCCACCAACGTATGGAACCAAAGCTTTACGCTCGACCCCTTCGGCAATCTCAGCAAGTCTGGGAGCATTACATTTGCGGCGAACTATGTTCTCTCGAACGGGACCACGAACAATCAGGAGCAGTCGGTCGGAACAACTTGTGTCCCCACCTACGACGCCAATGGGAACATGACAAAGGATTGTTCCTTCAGCAGTCCGCCGAAATATACCTGGGACTCAGATGGCAATGCCATCCAGGTTCGGAGTTCCAGCCTCACTTTTGACGCTTTCGACCGCGAGGTAGAATTTGCCAATGGCTCTGCGATTACGCAGGTTCTTTACGGTCCAATTGGCAAGATGGGACTGATGAATGGGCAGACTCCCAGCATTACGCGCATTCCTTTGCCTGGGGGCAGCACCGCTAAAATGGTAGGGACAAGCGGCGTGACGTATATTATGCACACTGATTGGCTGGGAAGCGCAAGACTCACGACTGCTTACAATACTCGCTCCATGTACTACGACACTGCGTACGCACCGTACGGGGAGAGTTATTCGAGCACGAGCACCTCTACCTCGAATCTGGATTTTACAGGGCAGTTTGAAGACACGATGAACGGGCTATACGATTTCTTGTATCGGGAGTACGACCCCGTTCAGGGGCGTTGGATTACTCCAGACCCCGCGGGATTAAGCGCTGTTAGCCCCGCAAACCCGCAAAGCTGGAATCGATACGGATACGTGGCAGGGGATCCGATGTCGAGAACCGATCCGATGGGGTTACAGTGGAATGCAAATATTTGTGGGAACAATCCGAAACAAATGTGCATGCCGGGCATGGGATAGATAACGGAAACGCAGGCGGGTGGGATGAGTTTGATGTAATCGCTTACGCGCTCACGACGACAGGCTATACCCTTGGGCCAATGACATTGTGGGCGGAGACTACCGGGGGCAAAATCGTTACAGGTAACGCCGCCACCGCCGCATATCTCGCTGGCGACACTGTCTGGACAGACAATTCCCGAGCGTCGCACTGGTCTATGGGAACATCGGCCTACTCAACAGAATCGGGCAGTCAGCCGCAAACAACTCCAAGGACCTTTTCTTTGTAACCCGCAGAAGACGGCGACAATAGGCCCTGCCAAACAGTGGACACCTGCCAAACAGCCGTCAGCGCTCTCCAATTACACCGCATTTCTTGGATTGAGCAAAATTCTATGGAAGAGACGATTAGCGATGAGGAGGACGGGCAAGGATGGATCAGCCTATGGCTTCATTAACGCAGGGGCAATTTTGGCGTTACGAAGTGGGGCAGGCGCCACTGGAGTCGGCCTCGTGTTTGGCGCGACTGCCGGGGCCATGGATGTTGGCGCAATGGCCAAGGCCAATCAAGAATGCACGGCGCAGATTTATAACTGATTAATTTGAGCCGACTGCGGGAGGCACGATGCAATTGTTTAGGGCGAAGAGCACATATGTCTATCTGTTTTGTGTGTATGCAATAAATGCATTGTTTCTTTTGCTTCATACTGTGAAGAAACACGCACCACTCCGTACGACTCCACCTTTGATCGTCGTCTCTCAAGTAATCCGTATGTGGGCTTCTGTGGAAGAACCTTAGCATCGCGATATTTCACGACTCCAAGCGGTCCTCAGGGACTCAGCTTAAGCGTCGGACCCAGCGTTGGCCCTCCCATCAACATTTCTATTCCAACGAGCAACGCCTGCGGCCTTGCTGGTAGGGGGAGCGTTATGCAAGACCTAAGCTCGTGAAAGAATTTCACGTGTATTCAAGGCGGGGCGGTTCTGCAATTGCAAATGTCTTCGGTGCGGCGCTTAGCGGGAGGACTTGGTAGTGCCCATGAGATCGAGCATCGTGCGAGGAATTCTGGGCATTGGAGAAGTGGCTGGAGAGGCTATAACGCTTGGAGCGACAATCTACAGCGAAGGGACGGCGCTCGTAAATGAGGTCAAGAGTTTTCTGAGCGGACAATGCCAATAGTTCAGCGCGATGGTTGTGGTATGCCCTGATCGGGGTGTGTCAAGTGATCGCTCTTGTTTTGTGGGCGTCCTCCGCCCCTGGCAAGAAGGACCACAGGTACGACGGCTGGATGCAATTCGTGATTCGTACGGCTTGTATATTCGGCTACTTGTTGAAATTGGGCTGGCATTACAAGGGGCGGGCAAAGTTCTGGGGGAGCTACTTAAGAGCGTTCCTCTGCCCATAGTGGGGTATTTGTAACCGTGGGCTCAAGTAGTAGCTGGCACATCTAGCTGATGGGCGATGTCGAGGGATCGACGAAATCATGGGGCTGGCAACATTGATCGCACTGGCAATGGGTGAGAAGCTCTAATCTTGGCCGCAAACAACGATGTCCCTCTAAATCCCGACGCGCAAAAGATATTCTCGCAGGTTTATCGGCAGGCAGCGCCCATAGGGAATCCGTGTTTCTGGGGAGCGTGGGCGGTTGGAGCTACCGCTGTTGGGGCGGGCGGGGCGGCCGCCGCAAACGGTACCGAAATAGCGACGACCGCTGCCGAGAACTATCCGACTTGGTTCACTCGGGCGGTCAACTGGCTGTTCGGAAAAGCCTCCAACCCAGGCCCGGTCGGGGCAATGGGCGCGGGAGTTAGAGCGGCGTGGACGCAGGTCAATTCGACGTGTTCTCAGTTGCAATGAACACGCCGCCAGACTGGTCCCAGGAAAGGGAAGATGGCCCAAATGCAGTGCCCTCAGTGCCACGCTAAGGTTCGCTTCGCACAGATAGCAAAGCACCGATGCCCAAGCTGCGGGGCGAAAATTTATCTTTCTGACAAGTGGCGTTGGTTGCGAGGTCTGGGCTGCGGACTGATTGTGATACTTCTAAACTACCGATGGTATCCTCTGGAAGGCAGCTTTGCCCTTCACATCACGTGGTGTTTTGTAGTTCTACTCACGTTCTTCGTTTTGCTTTTGAGCTCGATCTATTTGCTGCCACCGGAAGTCGATCTCGCTCCTCAGGATGGACCTATTCGGCTCGACCTGTAGGCGGCACGTGAAAGTGGGAACGTCAACGTTTCGCCTTCCCGAAGCTCCGTTCTCGGCCCAAGTTTTTGCGCCGCCTGCGGCGTCGGGAGTAGGGTGACACGTCACCCCTGAAAGGGAGCTGCACGGTAACCTTCGGTTACCGTGCGCGAACCTGTTGAAACGAGAGCAGCTAAAGAAAAATCCCGCCGATCCGGTTGCTGCCGAGCAACCTGAAGTTAACGGAGGTTGCATGGGATCGCAGATTGGCTGGAATGCGGCAGCAGGAAGCGCGGGTGGTGCTGCCACAGGCGCCACGGCGACATGGCTTATGGGATTGATCACCGGTACAGCGCCCGTCACCGTGCCTGTAGCGGCGGGTGTTGGCGCGGTATCCGGCGGAGTAGGAGGGGCGGCCAAAGGTGTAGTTAACGGAATTCAAAACAGCCGGATTCTTCCGACAAATCAGGACACTCGCAGTCTTGTTCATTCTGGCCGGGGGATTTTTTGTTGCCGTGGCAATCAGAAATCACTGAAGCCATGCGGCGAGGTGCTTCGGGGAGTCTCGAAACTCCGTCTCGAAACGACGCATATCTATACGCATGTCTCGATCCGTACTTTGCAACAAGTCCATACCGCCACGCATCCGTCAGCCACACTCGAACACCACTCGGAAACGCCGCCGCCCGTGATCGCTCCCGAGGCCCAACCCGGCGACCCGACCACCGAGGACTTGTTCGCCGCTCTGGACGCCGAATCGGAGGAGGAATCGGAGGACAAAGAGCCATAGAAACCGACCAAAATCTACTCGGTTTCCTGTCCCCCAAGCCGTACAATCAGGCGGTACATGGACTCTGCTTTCAGCATCGCGATCCCGGACTCATCTCTAGCTGCAATCGGGCAGCTAAGCGAAAACTCGCGTCTGGGGTTTGCGAGTAGAAATCCAGCCCTGCATCGGGGTATCGAGTGGTCTAAGTCCACGCTCGCATTAGGGTTGCCGGAGTGGAGCGGAAAAACCGCGTCAGATCACGTTGTAACCGGAAACAACGGACGCAATTCGTGGGGCGGGCTAATGTTTTTCAAGATGAAACACCGGCCTATTAACAGCGGTCCTTTTAACAAGAATTCTAAGCAGCCGCCGGAACCTGACCCTGTTGAGGAAATGCTGGAAGCGATGAAGAAGAAGTCCGAACAGATTGCAGATGGTGCACAGGTGGTGATGGACGCGATAACGACAATTCTTAGCGGTGGTGGTACGTTGGTTGACATTGGAATTATGTCACCCGACCTTTGCACTGCGGACCCAGGACTGGGCTGCGGTCCGTTCGCCCCTGGGCCGAATCCGTAGTGAGTTCTCTTTTATAACCGTGAAACGAGAATCTGGCTATCGGTGAATGGAACACATGACAACCTACCATGAGGGTCTCCAACTATCTCGCGCCGGAAAGTTGCAGGAGGCCATAGGGCACTTCAAAGAGTTGGCTTCCACAAGTACTGATTTACTTGAGAAGGCAAATTTCCTGATTGAGGAGGCCGATTGCTATAGGCAACTTGGGCAATTTGAGCAAGCCCATGCCTGCGTCAATGAAGCGAAGAAGTTTACGGGGTGTGACGGGCTTGCCACCGCCCAAGTTGACTATTTTGACGCGATTCTACTGATCGCTGAAGGTAAGAGCGAAGAAGGGTTGCATGCGCTATCAATCATTGGAGAGAAATATCAAAATGAACTCGTTGGTCAGGACGGCCGTGAATTGTACGAGCAAATTAAAATGCAGCGCGCTTTTGCTCTCATTCAACTTAGTCGCTACAAAGACGCACGAGTCATCCTGGAGGAAGTAGTCCGCTTCCCGCTATCAGATGAATACCGGAGGGACGTACATTGTCACTTAGCTCGCTGTTACTTCGAGCTTGGACACTATCGCCTCGCTCGGGAGGAGTGTGAACTCGTCGACAAACTCGGGCCGAGCGACGAGTGGGCAACCACATTCCGCTACTATTTTGGATACACGCTCTACGAGTCGAAGGAATTCGATCTGGCGAAAAGACAACTTCTTCTTTGCATTCAGTCTGGTGCAAATGGGCCTCCTAAATCATACGTGTACAAACTCCTTGCTGCCATATATCGCAAGTTGGGAGAATCTGACAAAGCCCGGCAGTATATGAGTGCAGCTAGACTACCTTAGTCTGTTTCTACTGAGGCGGAAGAGTTGGCATCACATTAGTACGATTATGCTCAGTTTATTGCACTCCAGAGAAGTCTTAGCCTTTTTCACAAGTCACGCGTTGGGCTCGAAGTCGAAAGCAATAACCAGTGCGGCAATCGTCCTTGCCTGCGCCTGTTTGCTCTCTTGCGGTGGTGGGGGATCTTCGAGTGATCCGCAGTCCAATTTTTCGTTATCCACGCAACCTGCGACTCTAGTGATAGCACCGGGTGGGACACAATCCGTTCAGATCTCTGTCACCGGAGTAAACGGATTTTCCGGCAGTGTTCAGGTCACGACAACTCCACCATCGGGCATAACCGTTTCTCCGAGCAGTTTCTCAGTCTCGGTAGGCACTCCAGCGCAGGTGACGATCTCGGCCGCGGCAAGTCTCTCTCCGGGTACAGCAACGCTCTCCTTCACCGGCAGTTCCGGCTCGGCCTCTCATACAGCACAAATGTCCGCCATCATCGAATTGGCGGGAACCAGCCCCCATCCGCCTTTTCGTTCACGCTACCTCAGAACCGACCTCCAGTACAACCCGACCGATCTTCAGTTCTTTCCTCCCCATCTCACCGTCTACGACAGCGTTCACAAGCACTTCTTCGTGAGCAATTGGGCGCTCAACCGTATCGACGTTTTCGACGGCGCATCGGAATCGCAGATTGGATCGATCATCCTTCCGTTTCCTTGGGGAATTGACATTACGCCGGACGGCAACACCATGTACGCCGCCACGATGTTTGGTGAAAGCTGTAGCGGTAAAGTAGATTCCTGCTTGACCGTGGGTGTCCGTTCGATGATTGAGGCTGCTGATCGCCATAAACTCGACATGAAGCGCGAGTCAAGCGCCTTGAATGATAAGATTCGATAGAATAACGACGCAAACAACGATGGCGGCTACCATCCTCGGCTTCCCGAGTTTGGAATCCGTGTAAGATACTCGTATATCTCAGATGAATAACACGTCATTTTGGGGAAATCTAGTTTGTCTAAGTAACCGAGGGGGTCACGAGTTATTCACCCGTCTGTCAATCCTCACAATGTGTGTTTCATTTGTTTCTTGCGGCGCGGCGAATAATGTCCTCAATCTTGAGAGCGCAATCGAAGCGTGCGCTGAAATGGCCGGGGTCTAAGCTTCGCGAACTTTTCACAAAGGGAACAATAGCGCGCGAACTCTTTCGGAGTGGGTAAATTAAAAAGGAAATAATAATTAAACAAGGAAAACAATCATGAGCGACGAGACCAAGAACGATCTGTTTTCGCGGCGTGGATTTTTGGGAATGGGTTCGGCGGCTTTGGCGGGGGTGGGCATGTTGGCTGCCGATGCGGCTGGGCAGGAGCAGCGTGCTTATCCGACGAAAGGCGATAAGAGTTCGAGCGCTCCGGGGCCGGGAAATTCGGTGCTGGACCAGCAGAATCCTGATTCATTCTTGCCGCCGCAGAGCGATGCGGGCGGAGTGCAGACGTTTAAGTATCCTTTTGGCCTCGGCCACAAACGCATGCAGGAGGGGGGATGGTCGCGCGAGGTGACGGTGCGCGAGCTGGCGGTTTCGAAGTCGATCGCCGGGGTAGACATGCGCTTGACGGCGGGAGGCATTCGGGAACTGCACTGGCACACGGCGGCGGAGTGGTCCATCATGCTCTACGGAAATGCGCGGATTACCGGGCTCGACGCCGAAGGCAAGAGCTTTGTTGCCGATATCACGGAAGGCGACCTGTGGTATTTTCCGCCGGGAATTCCTCATTCGATTCAGGGGCTGAATCCGGACGGCTGCGAATTTCTGCTGGTGTTCGATGACGGAAATTTTTCGGAATACGAGACGGTGCTGCTGACCGACTGGATGGCACACACTCCGCATGAGGTGCTGGCGGCGAACTTTGGGGTGGACCAGGCGGCCATGCAGAAGATGGTGCGGCGGGAGAAGTTTATTTTTCAGGCGGCGGTGCCCGGCCCGCTAGCGGACGATTTGAAATCGACCGCGGGGTCGCTTGGATTATCGAAGCAGGAATTCGCTTTTTACATGGGACAGTTTCCGGTTACGAAACGGACGAAGGGCGGCGAGGTGCGGATCGTCGATTCGAGCAAATTCAAGGTTTCGACGACGATTGCGGCGGCCATTGTGACGGTGCACCCGGGAGGAATTCGCGAGCTGCACTGGCATCCCAATGCTGACGAGTGGCAGTTCTTTATAGCCGGAACGGGCCGTCAGACGGTGTTTGCGACCGGAGGACGGGCGCGCACGATGGACTTTCAGGCGGGCGATGTGGGGTACATCCAAAAGACACTGCCGCACTACGTGCAGAACACGGGCGACAGGGATTTGAAATTTCTGGAGATGTTCAAGAGCAGCTTTTATCAGGACCTGGCGCTTTCGGAATGGCTGACGCACACTCCGGCGGAGTTAGTGATAGCGCATCTGGGAATTGACCGGGCAACGCTGGAGGCTATGCCTAAGGATGAGCCGGTGGTGATGCCGAAGTGAGGGCACCCTTCAGCAGCTAGTCACAAGGTCAATGCGGCTGCGGGTCGGTCGAAGCGCCATCCGCAAAGGTAATCTTGTAGACGGTACCGCAACCGGAGGGGCAATTTTCGCTAGGCGCGCCTCCACCGGACGTTGTGCCGAAGAGGTTTCCGTTCTGATCGAAAACTACGTCGCCCATGGGCAGGATTCCATCTGCCTCGTTCGGGTCAAAGCTGTGTAGGACCGTCTCTTTCGTTTTCGCAATCTTGAACACTGTGCCGAAGTCATAGGCGCCACCATAAAACGTGGTTCCGTAGAGGTTGCCGTCTGCGTCAAACGTGAGGTCCGACTGGGGAAATATGCCGTCTTTTCCTCCTTTGAAGCTATGGAGGATAGTCTCTTTACCGGCCGGAGTGATTTTGTAGACTGTCCCGACGCCGATTTTCCCGCCTAGGTGCGTCGTGCCATAGACGTTGCCCTTGGAATCAAGGGTCACGGTGGCATATGGGGAGAAGCCGTCCGTCCCGTTGGGCTCAAAAGAATGGAGGACTGTTTCCATGCCTGAAGACGTCAACTTGAAGACGACTCCCTGTTGGGCCGTGCCGCCGGATTGAGTTGCTCCATAGAGATTCCCTTCCTGATCAAGGACTACGCCGAAGGGGAAGGCTCCGTCGTTGCCGCCCGTGAAGCTATAAACAGTAGTTACGACGCCCGTCGAGGGAACAAACTTATAAACGTTGCCATAGTAGTAGGCTCCTCCCCCCAACGTCGTGCCATAGAGATTTCCCTGTCCGTCCATCACCAGCCCGGAAAACGGGAAGCAGCCATCATTTTCGCAGGTGAAATTGTAAAGGATGGTTTCCACACCCGATGGCGATATCTCAAATATGGTGCCAGTTCCTCCCGTGCCTCCTTGCGTGGTAGCTCCGTAGAGGTTCCCTTTTGAGTCGAGGATGACACCACCAGCGGGTTCATTCCCGTCGTTGTCACAACAGTAGGAGAAAGTATGAAGTGTGGTGAAGTCGCCCGACGGCGTCAACTTGTAAACGCTACCGCCCTCTTCCTCGAATGTCGTGCCGTAAAGATTACCCTGACCGTCGATCGCGAGATCGTACTCGGGAGAACCGCCGCCTGTAAAGCTGTAGAAAACGCTTTCGGTCTGCGCACCGACTGGAAGAACCGATGCGATCAGGACCACAATAAATGAAAAAAGCACGGCTACGGGGCTCGTTTGTAGGGCTCGCTTCTTGAGCATCGGGGAAAACATGGGTTTCTCCTCCAATCAGCAGCGGGGTCAAGTATTGGCGTTACCGGCCGCGGCGCGCGCCGTTCGGCGAGATACGCGGAGACCGCGGTGAAAGAATACGATGGAACGAAGTTAGTGGCAAGGAGAAGATTTAAATGCAGGGGTTAGACTGCGGAGATGCAAAATTCTTCTATTGCGTGTTCTCTATTGAATGTTAACCGTCAACTGGCTCACTCCACTGTGACCGACTTGGCCAGGTTTCTAGGCTGGTCTACGTCACAGCCTCGTCTTACTGCTATGTGGTAGGCGAGTAACTGGAGCGGGACTATCTCGAGAATTGCGCTTAGTTCTTCTGGGGCTGGCGGGACGTATAGGACGTGGTCGGCTTCTTCGGTGATCTCTTTGTCTCCGGCTGTGGCTAGCGCGATTACTATGCCACTGCGGGCTTTCACTTCTTTCAGATTTGACATGGTTTTTTCGTAGCGCAACATGGATTGCGGGCTGTTCTCGTCGCGCGTCGCTATGATTACCACGGGCAGATTTTCGTCGATTAGGGCATTGGGGCCGTGCTTCATCTCTCCGGCAGGATAGCCTTCGGCGTGGATGTAGGAGATTTCCTTTAGTTTCAGGGCGCCTTCGAGGGCGATTGGATAGTGGATACCTCGGCCTAGAAACAGGAAATCCTGGGCGCGTACATAAGTCTTGGCTAACTCGTCGCAGGCTTCGTCGTGGGTCAGGATTTGCTCTAACTTGCCGGGGATTTGAGTTAGTTCCTGCACTGCCTTTCTGGAATGTTCTTCGTTGATGGTGCCTCTTACTTGCGCGAGATAGAGCGCAAATAAATAAAGCGCGGTCAACTGGCCCGTAAAGGCTTTGGTGGAGGCTACGCCGATCTCCGGGCCGGCGTGGGTGTAGATGGTGCCGGCGGCTTCGCGCGTGATCATGCTGCCGACTACATTGCAGATGGCTAGCGTCTTCGAACCTTTGGCTTTGGCTTCGCGCTGGGCGGCGATGGTGTCGGCGGTTTCGCCGGATTGCGAGATGAGGAGCGTGATGGTTTCGGAGTCGAGAATGGGATCGCGATAACGCCATTCGCTGGCGTAGTCGACCTCGACCGGAACGCGGGCCAAAGTCTCGATCATGTACTTGCCGGCGAGTCCGGCGTGCCAACTGGTGCCGCAGGCGGCGATGTTAATTTTTTTCAGGGCGCGGAATTCGGCTTCGCCGACGTGCATTTCTTCCAAAAAAATTCTCCCGGTGTCCTGGGAGATGCGGCCGAGCGTTGTTTCCTGGACGGTGTTCGGCTGCTCGTAAATCTCTTTGAGCATGAAGTGCTTGAAGCCGCCTTTTTCGGCCATGATGGGATCCCAGGTGACGCGCTGGGCTGTGCGCTCCATGGGATGGCCGTCGAAATCGGTGACTTTGACGCCTTGCTCGGTGATGACGGCGAGGTCGCCGTCGGCGAGAAAGAAGAGATCGCGGGTGTGATCGAGGAGAGCGGGAACGTCGCTGGCCACGAAGTATTCGTCTTTGCCGAGGCCGATGACTACGGGCGGGCCGTTGCGGGCGGCGACGATTTTTCTTGGATCGTCGGTGGCGATAACGACGAGCGCGAAGACTCCCGTGAGCTCTTTGACGGCTTTGCGGACGGCCTCTTCGAGTGAGGGGCGATGTCCGTTGCCGGTGTTGATGTAATACTTTTCGATCAGATGGGCGATGATTTCGGTGTCGGTTTCGGTGGTGAACTTATGGCCTTCGCTGATTAGCTTCTTTTTGAGCGCCAGATAGTTTTCTACGATGCCGTTGTGAACAACCACGATTTTGCCGGTGCAGTCGCGGTGCGGGTGGGCGTTCTCTTCGGTGGGGCGTCCGTGAGTGGCCCAGCGGGTGTGGCCGATGCCGTAAGTTCCGTCGAGGGGCTTGAGGCGGATGACGTCTTCGAGATTGCGGAGCTTGCCTTGCGCGCGGCGGATTTGCAGGCCTTCGCCATTGCCAGCGACGGCGATGCCGGCTGAGTCGTAGCCCCGATATTCGAGCTTGCGCAAGCCCTCGATGATTACGTCGACGACCGGCTTCTTACCTACGTATCCGACGATGCCGCACATGGGTGACTCTCCTTGACGTTAGCCGGGGAGGGAGTTTGATGACCTCAGCGGCTAAAGCCGCATTGTGTTGGATGGCGGGGATCGCAGCGCTGAAGCGCTGCGCCACCCAAACGGTTTCCTCACTCTTCGAGGGAGAAACGGAACTCTTCGATTACCGGGTTGGTTAAAACTTCACGCGCAATCTTCTCTACCGCTGCTTCGGCGTCGGTCTTTGAGATGCCGGAATGCAGCGTTATTTCAAAATATTTGCCCTGGCGAACCTCATCCAGGCCGGTGTATCCGATCTTTCTGAGGGCGCCGTGGATGGTTTTGCCTTGCGGATCGAGAACGCTTTTTTTGAGCGAAACGTAGACTTGAGCTTTCATTTTTGCGCCTGTAACGACAAGATCGATTATACGTCAGGGGAGGGCGGGAGCGGCTCCGGTTTTGCTTATGGAAGGTATTCAAACGGGCCCCTCACTTCAGTGCGGAGGGGTCGGCAAGGCTATCAAAAGACGAGAGTTGCTTATCCAGTTCGGCGATGGACTGTTGGAGCATGGGAAGTCGCCGCGGGTCAGCGGACGGCAACTGGTCGGCGAGGCGCTTGCGCGCGAGCAGCAGGTTTTCGCGCTGGCGGACGAGCTTTTGCTGGGCGGCGGAGAGCTGCGCGCGCGAGCCGTTGCGCGCCTGGGCATCGCTCTGGAGAGCATCGCTCTGGCGATCAGCCTGTTGCTGTTCGATCGACTTACTTTCCCAACCACGCGCCATGGAGGAGTTACTTCCTTGTTACAATTTACCAAACAAAGTACTTGATTGGTTACAGAACAGGACTAAGATGTCACTGTCCCGGATAAAGATGCAGTCCGAGACATGGCAACGCGGACTGAGGGGGCTCCCCTTTCGGGGAGAAATCAGATTGGTTCCCGCGCCGGAACCGACGACCGCGAACGCCGATGAGTGAACTGGTCAACGGCCTGGCACGCCGTATTCGCTCCCACTGAACTGCTCACATTTTGAAGGAAAGGCCCGCGAAGGGGAGAGGCTCGCTCCGCATGCAGGGTATTGCGCGCGAACCGGAAGAAGATCCGCGCCCGGAAAAAAGTGAGGCGCAGGATGCGAAGAAGTTGGCGATCGTTGGACGATCAAGCACCGAGGTGCTGCTCGCAATCACGGATCTGATTGTTGCGGGCGGCGCCCTGCCGGGGTTGTTTGAAGAGATCGCTCCGCTGCTGCGGGAGCTGACCGGATGCTCGCTGGTGAGATTCGCGCTCTGCGACTCATCCCGGAACTGTATGGTCACGTCTTTCTGGAAGACGGGGATCGAGACGCGGGCGTGGGACTCGTCTTCGCCGGCGGCCGAGGAATCGCCCGGCGGTTGGGTGTGGAAGCATCAAGAGGCAGTGAGGATTCCCGACATTGAGCGCGAGACGCGCTTCGCAGAGAGGATAAAGGAGCTGCACGAACTTGGGGTGCGCTCATACACGGTGGTGCCAATGAGCAGCGCGCGGCGGCGCTACGGGGCGTTGGGCGTCGGGTACCCGGAACCGACGGAAGATAGCCCGGATGGGCTGCCGTTGCTGGAACGGGCGGCGCGGCTGGTGGCGCTGGCAGTGGAGAATCACGAAATTCACGGCGAATACGAGAAACAGCAGAACCGCATGCAGAGCCTGATGGAGATCAGGCAGGAGGTAAGCTCGACCCTCGACTTCGACCAACTGCTGCCGCTGGCTTTTGCGAAGGTGCGTGAGATCACGAACTACGACCAGGCCCGGCTGATGCTGCTGGAAGACTCGCGGACATTGAAAGTACGAAAGTTCGAGCCGACGCAGAACCGGGGGCGGCACGACTGGAGCCGTCTACCGCTGGCAGGGGCAATCTCGGCACGCGCGATCGAGACGCGGATGGTGACCTTCTTCGGCGCTTCCGAAGTGGAGAAGTTCAGCAAAGCGGCGGTGAAGGAAATGCAGGAGGCGGGGATGCAGTCGCTGTGCTGCGTTCCGCTGCTGCTTGGCAACCGACCGCTGGGGAGCCTCTTGCTGGGAGCGACGAGGGAAAACGCATTCAGCCGGGAGGATGGCGAATATCTACAGCAAGTGGCGACGCAGATCGCGCCCGCGATCCACAATGCCACCACTTACCGGGAGGTGGCGCAGGCCAAGGACCGGCTGGCGAATGAGAAGCGGTATCTGGAGGGCGAGATTGGCGCGGACCATACGGACAAGATAATCGGGTCTAGTCCGGCGCTGAAGCGAGTGCTGGAAAATGCGGCGATCGTGGCGGCGACCGATGCCACGGTTCTGATCACGGGCGAGACGGGGACGGGGAAAGAACGGGTGGCGCGCGCGATCCACGCGATGAGTTCGCGGCGGGAGCGCAATTTCATCAAGATGAACTGCGCGGCCATTCCCACCGGATTGCTGGAGAGCGAGCTCTTCGGACACGAAAAGGGAGCATTCACGGGCGCGGTAAGCCAGAAGGTGGGACGGCTGGAGCTGGCCGATCGAGGAACGCTGCTGCTGGATGAGATCGGAGAGATCTCACTGGAGTTGCAGCCCAAGCTGCTGCGCGTGCTCCAGGACCAGGAGTTCGAGCGGCTGGGGGGCACGCGGACCATCAAGGTCGATGTTCGGGTGCTGGCCGCCAGCAACCGCGATCTGGCGCGGGCGGTTGAAGAGGGCGAATTTCGCAGCGATCTGTTTTACCGGCTAAACGTGTTCCCGCTGCACTTGCCTCCGCTGCGGGAGCGGCACGAGGACATTCCGATGCTAATCCGGTATTTCGTGGACAAATGCGCGGCCCGGATGCGGAAGCGGATCACGCTGATTCCGGATGAAGCGGTGGAAGTGATGATGCACTGGCGATGGCCTGGGAACATTCGCGAGCTGGAGAATTTCATCGAGCGGTCGGTCATTCTTTCGGAAGACGAGCGGCTGCGACCGCCGCTGGCGGAGCTGCGCGACGAGATCGCGAAGCGGCCGGATCTGGAGGGTACGCTGCGGGACCGGGAGCGAGATCACATCATTGAAATATTGCGCCAGACGCGCGGCGTGCTATCAGGAGCAAAGGGCGCGGCCTTACGGCTGGGATTAAAGCGCACGACACTGCAACACAAAATGCAGAAGCTGGGAATTTCGCGGCGCGATTATCTGGATTGAAACCTGCCTGCCCACCCTTCGTCAGGTGCGCCCCGTATTCGGCACTTCGACCCGGGCGGAATTTGCATAACTCAAGCTAAACGGTGCGACGCCAAGAACTTGGCGGACGGAGCACGATGGCAACTGGAATGCACAACCATCGTGCATCGCGTGCCGCTCCCCAGGCGCGCAGAGTCACGAGCAAAATTTCTTTTGCATTCGGGAGTTGCCCCATGGGCGTGCCTCGACGCTTTCATGTGCCCAACGATTGCGTGAACTGCACGCTGCGGCAGGAGGGCGACTTTTGCCATTTGCCTTATCCCCTGATGACCGAATTCAACGACATGGGGCACATCACGTTGTATCCCGGCAACGCCACGCTGTTGACGGAAGGACAGACGCCGCGCGGCGTTTACATCATGTGCTCCGGACGGGCGAAATTGTCTGTGGAGGCGCGGGACGGGAAGACGATCATCCTGAAGATTGCCCGAAACCGGGATGTGCTGGGCTTGAGCGCGCTCGTCTCCAGCCGGCCTTCTCCGATGACGGTGGCGACGATCGGCTTCTGCCAGGTCAAGTTTGTGGAGCATGACGACTTCATGCGTCTGCTCAAGAGCGACAACCGGGCGGCGGTGGCGTGCGCCATATTGCTGGCGCGGGAGGTGACGGAGACCTTCGGCGATGTGCACGATTTGCTGTTGGCTCGCAGTTCGACGGAAAAGCTGGCACGGCTGCTGCTTTCATGGGTGGCGCTCGAGCCACATAACCGGGATTTGCGGGTCGAGTCGGAGTTCACACACGAGGAGATTGCGCAGATGATCGGGTCGTCGCGCGAGACGGTTACGCGGTTGTTGAGCGAATTGAAGAAAAAGGAGCTGATTCGAATGGAAGGTTCGATGCTCGTGATTCCGAACCGCATCGCGCTACAGGCAATCGCGTAAGAACTCCCTCCTGGAGTTTGAGTGTCCCTCCCCTGGGCGGCCGAAGTTGTCTTGCGGCTGCCCTTTTTTGTTCTTGGTGCAACTCGCCGGGCGCTGACCGCAAAAAACTTTGACCACAGCGGACACAGAGGCACACGGAGGACTTCTCAGGCTGAATACCCAGCGGGCGCGTTTGGACGCTTCTACAGGTTGAAGAGTTCGCGGAGGCGGCGAGTTTGGGCGCGGCTTACTGGAATCTCGGTTTGCTTTTTGTCGTCCATGCGGAGTTGGTAGGAGCTTTTGAACCAGGGAACGACCTCGCGGATGTGATTCTTGTTTACGAGGAACGAACGGTGCGCGCGCCAGAAGAGGTTGGGATCGAGATTTTCGAAGAGCTCTTCGAGGGTGCGGCAGTTGGATTGGCCTTCCATGCCGAGGTGGCCGCTGGTGGTGACACTGATGACGCCGTCTTCGATGGTGGCGAAACAGATGTCTTTGGGATCGGCGAGGAAAAGGCGTCCGGCGGCCTTGATGAGAATTTTTGCGGTGGACGGCTTTTGCGACTCGAGCATCCGGACCAGCGTTTCGAGTTTTTCGACGGGGTTGCTGCCAGCCTCGATTTTGGCGCGCGCCTTGTCGATGGATTGGGCGATGCGCTTTTTGTCGAAAGGCTTCAGGATGTAATCGATGGCGTTCACTTCGAAGGCCTTGACGGCATATTGATCGAAGGCGGTGGCGAAGACAATTTTGGGCAGCGGGACTTTGCGGTCGAGGAGTTTTTTGATGACTCCGAAGCCGTCGAGGCCGGGCATTTGCACGTCGAGGAACACGAGGTCGGGATTGTGCTCGCGAATGAGGTTCACGGCTTCGAGGCCGTTCTTTCCCTGGGCAACGACGTTCACGTCGGCGTGATTGAGAAGGTAGGCGAGTTCGTCGCGGGCCAGTTGCTCGTCGTCGACGATGACTGCGGAAAGGGACATAGAGATAGGACGCAAGGCCGCGTGTTTGGCGGCTCTCCTTGAGTATAGTGGCCGGGGATGGGATGGGCAATGCGGCGTGGGTTGTGGAGCGCGATGTGGCGGCGAGACGCCGGCTGTTCCGAGGGCATCCCGCTCGAAAGCAGCTCTTCCCCATTGGTACGCCACCTCGGGTTTCAAATTGACCTCCAGAAAAGCGGTCGCTATTGACCAGACAGAGCGTGCCGATCATGAGCCAATGAAGAGGCGCAATGGTTGGTAGTGAATCGCCCATCCTGGAGGCCACAGAATGATGCAACCGATTGCAGACGCCTCGCTGCGTTTTAAGGGCAGAATGACCGGTGTCGTTTATTTGCTTTATTTTCTGACGGCAGTCTCCGCCGAGGTTTTCGTTGGCCGGAGCCGACCTGCTCTATACGACGCCGTCACGCTCACCGCGGACGCGTTCTACATCGCCGTGACGCTTCTCTTCTATTACATGTTTAAGCCGGTGAGCAGGAGCGTCTCCGCGCTCACGGCATTCTTCGGCCTGGCGGGATGCGGCAATGAGGTTCTTAAGCTTTTCCATCTCGCACCCTACAAGATCAACAGCCTGGTATTCTTCGGTCCCTATTGCCTACTGCTCGGCTTCCTCATTTTCAGGTCGGCCTTCCTGCCTCGAATTCTGGGCGTGCTGATGGGGTTTGCTGGTTTGGGTTGGCTCTTCTTTCTGTCACCGCTCGCAACCCATCTGTTCACCTATCTTAAGATCCTCGGCTTCATCGCCGAAGCATCGCTGATGCTATGGCTTCCTCGTGATGGGCGTGAATCCGAAGGGCAAGGGAATGCAAAAGCTGGGCGACGATCGTAGCCAGCCAATCACGAGTGCCTCTGCACTGAGCGACGCCCATTAGAGAAGCAGAGGGGCAAGATCTCCGGGTGCCACGGTTCATTGCGGACGGTCGTCGAAGCCACCAACCAAAGCGTTTTCAATGACTTGTCGGCGTCCCAAGCCCCCGCGCGGGGCGCCGATTTTCGCGTCGGGCTCGGCTCGCACCACCGGCAGTTTCCACTCCCAATTTCCCCGCAAGTCAGTCCATTGCAAGAGTTTTCATATTGACCGCCCACCGTCAGGGGAGCACAATGCTCTGGTTCTCGATAGCCGCGAGATTCTCCCCCAGTCGGCACCGAGCCGGAACTGTCTTCTCCGCGATAACCACCTTGACGAATGAACGTTGCCAAGCACGATGAGTGCGTGGGTGGATTTGTGGAGTGCCTTCTTCCAACGGCTGCGCCTTTTGACGCGTCGGCGAACAGCAGTCAGCTATTTTGAATCTTGAATCTGAGGGGAGCCTCATGAATGTCCGAATTCGCCACTTGCGTGCTTTCGCATTCATTTCTCTGTTTTCGTTGTGCGGTCTCGCCGCGAAGACGAGCGCCCAAAATGGCGTGCTCAGTCTGCTGAGCGCTTCGCCCAAGCTGGCGGCGAAGTCAGAGGCGCAACCACACACGGAGTCGCAGACGAAGTCCGGCGAGGCGACGATCGCGGCCACCCCCGCCACCTATACCTACAGCGTCCTCTATAGCTTCTGCCCCGAGTCGGGATGTGCGGATGGCCAGTATCCCGAAGCGGGTTTGCTCCAGGATTCCGCCGGCAACCTCTACGGGACCACGTACGCAGGTGGCGAAGCAAATTCCAAATGCGCTTTCGATACCTGCGGAACAGTCTTCAAGCTGACCACCAGCGGCCAGGAGTCGGTGCTCTACAACTTCTGCTCCGCTTCGAACTGCACCGACGGAAATCAACCCCAGGCGGTTCTCGTCCGCGATTCGGCGGGCAATCTCTATGGCACCACCTCTTACGGCGGCGCCGGTGTCGTAGCCAACGGCGGCGGCACGGTGTTCAAGGTCGGCACCACCGATCAGGAGACGGTGCTTTACAGCTTCTGCCCTGTTGTGGAATGCAGCGATGGATATTACATCGTTGCCGGTTTGATGGAGGACACTGCGGGCAACTTGTATGGCACTGCGGGATTCGGTGGCGCCAAAGGACACGGCGCGGTTTTCAAGGTGAACACTTCAGACAGCGAAAGCGATCTCTACAGCTTCTGCTCGGTTACGAACTGCACGGATGGGTCCGGTCCCTACGGTGGCGTGATCTCCGACTCAGCCGGCAACCTCTACGGCACCACCACTGGAGGAGGCGCGAACTGTATTTCAAACGGCGGTTGCGGAACGGTCTTCAAAGTGGACACGACGGGCAAGGAGACGGTGCTCTACAGCTTCTGCTCAGTGGGCGGCACGAGTTGCGCGGACGGGGCATATCCGTATGTGGGATTGATTCGCGATGCCGCAGGCAATCTCTACGGCACCACCGCGCAAGGCGGCAATTCGGGGTGCTATCTCGGCTGTGGAACAGTCTTCAAGATAGACACAACGGGCAAGGAGACAGTGCTGCACGCCTTCTGCTCCGCGTCGGGATGCGTCGACGGAGCCACTCCTTATGCCAGTCTCGTCCAGGATGCCACCGGCAATCTGTACGGGACTACCGACGCAGGCGGTGCCGTGGGCCAGGGATCGGTGTTCAAGGTCGATACCTCCGGCAACGAGACTGTGCTCTATAGCTTCTGCTCGGTCGATTACCCCAGCTGCACCGACGGACAGTACACATTTAGTAGTCTCATCCTCGACTCAGCCGGCAGTCTTTATGGCACTACGCAGAAAGGCGGCGCCTACGGTTACGGCACGGTCTTCAAGCTGGCTGCGCCTTCGGGCGGCAGCGGCATCATCACCTTCGAAGCTCCGGATGCGGGATCGAGCGCGCTTCAGGGTACCGCCGGTCTCAGCATCAACACTGCCGGGGTTATCACCGGAGAGTACACGGACGCGAATTACGTCTATCACGGCTTCGTGCGCGCCGCCAATGGCGACATCACCGAGTTCGACGCCTCGGGCGCGGGCACAGGCGTGTATCAGGGAACGTTCCCGAGCAGCATCAACACGAAGGGGACGATCGCGGGCACTTATACGGATTCGGGCAAGGCATATCACGGATTCCTGCGCGCGACGGGCGGCGCGATCACCGAATTCAACGTTTCGGGTGCAGGCACAGCCGGGCATCAGGGAACCTTCCCCATCGGCATCAACACGGGAGGTGCGATCACGGGAGGCTTCAAGGATTCCGGCAGCGTATATCACGGTTTTACCCGCACCAGCAAAGGTGCGATCACCACCTTCGACTCTCCCGGCGCAGGCACCGCCGCGCATGAAGGCACCATCGCCATCGGCATCAACACTGCGGGCACGATCATCGGAACTTACATTGATGCAAACAGCTTGCATAACGGCTTCGTGCGCGCTACCAGCGGCACGATCACAACCTTCGACGGTCCCGGTGCAACTACTCATCTCGGGACCGTTCCCCTCGGCATCAACACCAAGGGGACCATCGCCGGAACCTACACCGACACAAACGGCGTGTATCACGGATTCGTGCGCGCCACGAACGGCACGCTCACGAGCTTCGAAGCTCCGAGTGCCGGCACGGCCGCGGGCCAGGGAACAGTCGCGGTCAGCATCAACACCGCCGGGACAATCACAGGAACCTATGCGGACGCAGAGACCGTGTATCACGGATTTGTACGCACAGCCAGCGGCACCATCACCAGCTTCGACGGTCCGGGCGCGGGTCCGAATGGCTCGCTGATCGCCCTGATTGCGAAGGCGATGGCGATGCCGCAGGGAACCGCCGGCCTCAGCATCAATGCGGCTGGGGCAGTCACGGGAGCCTTCACGGATGCGAACGACGTCTATCACGGCTTCCTGGTGCCCGTGCTGACCGCGACCAAGACCACTCTTACCTCTGCGCCGAATCCATCCACCTACGGCGAGACGGTGACCTTTACCGCGACGGTCGCTCCCGCGCCGCCCGACGGAGAGACTGTTTCATTCATGAAAGGCAAGACGGTGCTGGGAACGGGCACGCTGAGCGGTGGCTCGGCTATTTTCGCGACGTCGACACTCAAAGTAGGCACTCCCTCGGTAATAGCCGTCTACAGCGGAGATTTGACCTTTGGCGGCAGCAAGTCGAAAGCGGATAAGCAGGTAGTGGACAAAGCTGTTAAGGAATAATCAACGAGAAGATTAGAGTCGCCATTACCCCTCACACGTGACTGCGGCCGCGCGCCTTCGTCTGTGCGCTCAACGCCGCCGGTTGCTCCTCCACAGATAGATTCGGTATTCTTATATGTACACACCAAGGCTCCGCCGGTCTTCTTTCAGCTGTCAGCAGTCAGTCTTCCAGTACGCCCGTTCGCGGCGCAACTGGTGTGTGCGAATCATTTCCCAGGGGGCGGCGCGACAGCCGCAAATTCAGACGGATTAAGAGTTGGCAGGAGAACAATTGAAGCGAGGCAGAACCGCGGTCATTGTTGGAGCACAGTGGGGCGACGAGGGCAAAGGCAAAATTGTCGACGTCCTCACGCAGACCTTCGAAATCGTGGCGCGCTACGCCGGCGGGCATAACGCCGGACACACCGTCATTATCCACGGCAAAAAATTCATTTTGCAGCTTGTGCCGGGAGGCATTCTTCGTCCAGAGTGCACCAGCGTCATCGGCAACGGCGTTGTGCTTGACCCGATGGCCTTTCTTAAGGAAGTTGCATCTCTGCGTGACGCGGGCGTAAAAGTTGACGGGAATCTTTTCGTCTCGAACCGGGCGCAGGTTATTCTGCCCTACCACCGCATGATGGAACTCGGCTCGGAGAACGCGCCTGGCCGGGTAAAGATTGGGACCACGTCGCGCGGTATCGGCCCCGCCTATGAAGACAAGATGGGCCGCCGCGGCCTGCGCGTCGCCGACTTGCTTGACCGTCCTCTGCTGCGGACGCACATCGAAAATGCCTGCCGCGAAAAGAATATGATCGCGCACGCGCTTTTCAACTCCGACCCGCTCGATGCCGATAAGATGTTTGCCGAATACGCCGCCGCCGCCGACAAGATCGCGCCCTTCGTGCGCGACACCGCGTTGCTGCTCAATCGCGCGCTCGCGGAAGGCAAGTCAATCGTGTTCGAAGGCGCGCAGGGAACCATGCTCGATATCGATCACGGCACCTACCCGTTTGTGACGTCGTCAAGCGCCACCTCAGGCGGTGCCGCGATTGGCACGGGCGTTCCGCCCACCGCGATCGACACTGTAATCGGCATCACCAAGGCCTATTGCACGCGTGTCGGCGGCGGCCCGTTCCCGACCGAACTCCTCGGCCCCGAGGGCGAAGACCTCCGCAAACGAGGCAACGAATTTGGAGCCGTCACCGGACGCCCGCGCCGAACCGGTTGGCTCGATTTGCCTCAACTCCGTTACGCTGGCATGATTAATGGCATTTCCTGGCTGGTGGTGACCAAGCTTGACGTGCTCGATCATCTCACCGAGATTCCGGTGTGCATCGGGTATAAGATCGACGGCAAAGAAATTGACGGCTTGCCGCCGCAGGCATGTGGCTACGAAAAGATTGAATGCATCTATCGCACGATGCCGGGGTGGGCGACGCCGACGAACAAAGTAAAAACGTTTGAAGGACTGCCGAAGGCCGCGCGTGAGTATCTGACGTTCATTGAAAAAGAAACGGGCGCGCGAGTAGGTTTGATCTCAACCGGGCCGGACCGGGCAGAGACGATTCTGGTGGATGACTTTGTAAAAGAGTTAGGGCTTAAAACGAATTGAGACATTCAATGATTGAGGCATTGAGTGAATGATTCAATCGCCCAATGATTCAATGAAGCAATGACTAAATAGATCGACGGAGCGAACGGATGGTAGTGCTGGCGGTAACCTGGATAGCCAAGATCGGGCGCGAGTCCGAAACAGCCGCAATTTTCGACAAACTCCAAGGCGAATCACGCAAGGAACCGGGCTGTGCCATGTATCAGGTGCACAAGCACAAGACTGATCCGCGCCGCTTTTTCATCTACGAGCAATACAAAGACGATGCCGCCCTCGAAGCGCATCGCACGTCAACGCACTTTTTGCAGATGGCAAAAAAAGATCTGCCCAAGGTTGCCGACCGCACCGAGGGGCATTTGTTCGAGCCGCTAGGCTGATTTTGCGAGGGCAAGTAATCGGCTGGTGGCGCCAGCAATTCTTGCCGACGGCCGCCAACCTGAACCCGATCGGCAGATCAGGCGTTCATTTGCAACGCCGTGGTGACACTCGGGGTTGGCGATCCTACTGCGCCAGTTCGTATCCCGCGAAAAAGAAACTCAACTCAAAACGGGCGGTGTCATCCGCGTCCGAGCCGTGGATCGCATTGTGCTCGATGTTGGTTGCCCATTTTTTGCGGATCGTGCCCTCTTCGGCGCTTGCCGGGTTGGTCGCGCCCATCAGCTTACGCAGATCGGCAATGGCATTTTCTTTTTCCAGCGCCAGCGCCACGATCGGCCCGCTCGACATGAACTGCGTCAGCGAGTGATAAAACGGCCGGCTGGCATGGACGGCATAGAACTGCTCCGCCTGGTGCTGGGTGATCTCCAGCATCTTCATGGCGATGATGCGGAAGCCGTTCTTTTCGAACTGCTCAATGATGTCTCCGACTGCGTTTTTCTTCACCGCGTCGGGCTTGATGATAGTGAGTGTGCGTTGCAGTGTTTTCATGAAGTAGTCTTTAGTCCTTGGTCGTTCGTCGTTGGCGGTCCGCGCAAGCATCCGCGAACCTGTCGTTGAAGTCGAAATCCTGCGTTCCTCTTTGTCCTCTGTGGTTAAAGCTTTTCCCGCTGATAGCGGCACGACGCTAAGCGCCGACCTTAGCCCCCAACGCCGCGGCCAGCGTCTCGCCAATATCGGCGGGCGATTTCGCCACCTTCAGGCCGGCTTTTTCCATCGCTGCAATCTTTTCCGCTGCCGTGCCTTTGCCGCCTGAAATAATCGCTCCCGCATGGCCCATGCGCCGCCCCGGAGGCGCGGTTTGCCCCGCGATGAATCCCACCACCGGCTTCTTCATATGCATCTTGACGTACTCGGCCGCGGTCTCTTCCGCGTTGCCACCAATTTCGCCGATCATGACGACGGCCTCCGTCTGCGGATCGCGATTGAATAATTCGAGCGCATCCACAAAATTCGTTCCGATAATCGGATCGCCGCCAATGCCAATCGCTGTCGACTGCCCAATGCCGCGCTGCGTG
Source organism: uncultured Acidobacteriaceae bacterium (assembly GCA_963803645.1). GTDB lineage: Bacteria > Acidobacteriota > Terriglobia > Terriglobales > Acidobacteriaceae > Acidiflorens. The sequence goes on from CAWDNK010000001.1 coordinate 521,600, forward strand.
AGCTGGTGCACAGCCTCATACGTCAGCGTGCCCGAGCGCGACACGATGCCGACATTGCCTTCTTTATGAATATTCCCCGGCATAATTCCAATCTTGCATTTGCCTGGCGAAATAATCCCCGGACAATTCGGCCCAATTAGCCGCGAGTGGCGGTTCTGCAAAAACTCCCACGCACGTACCATGTCGAGCGTCGGAATCCCTTCAGTGATGCAGACAATCAATTCGATCTCCGCATCCGCCGCTTCCATGATCGCGTCGGCCGCGAACGGCGGCGGCACAAAAATTACGGTTGCGTTGGCGCCCGTCTTATCGACCGCCTCCTGCATGGTATTAAAAATCGGCCAGCCCTCATGCGTCGTTCCACCCTTGCCGGGCGTCACGCCTCCGACAACCTGCGTGCCATAAGCCGCGCAGGCCTTCGCATGAAACGTGCCTTCACGGCCCGTCAAACCCTGCACCAGGAGCCGAGTTCGTTTATCCGCCAGAATTGCCATAATCGCTCCCCTTCAAAATCGTCGTTAGTCGTCGGGCGTTTGTCGTTCGCCAGCGCGACCTAAGCGCCCTTGGCCGCGGCCACCACTTTATCCGCGGCGTCCTTCATCGTCTGCGCGATCACAAAGTTGAGCCCCGACTCTTGCAGAATCTTGCGCCCTTCCTCGACATTCGTTCCTTCCAGCCGCAGCACGACCGGCAGCTGAATGTTCGTCTTCTTCGCCGCTTCAACCACTCCCGTCGCCAGCGTATCCACCCGCAGAATGCCGCCAAAGATATTGATCAGCACGGCCTTCACATTCTTGTCGCTCAGCAGAATTTCAAACGCATGCGCCACCTGCTCCGCATTCGCGCCGCCGCCCACATCCAGAAAGTTCGCCGGCATGCCGCCCGCATACTTGATGATATCCATGGTGGCCATCGCCAGGCCCGCGCCATTGACCATGCAGCCCACGTTGCCGTCGAGCTTGATGTAGTTAAGGTTGTATTTCGACGCCTCAACCTCCAGCGGATCTTCTTCGGTGACGTCGCGCAGTTCGCGCAAGTCCGGATGGCGGAAGAGCGCGTTGTCGTCAAAGGTTAATTTCGCGTCGAGCGCAAACAGCCGCCCATCGGTGCAGCTCACAAAAGGATTGATTTCCACCAGCGATGCATCGGTTTCCAGAAACGCCCGATAAAGACCGCTCAAAAACTGCACGGCGGCGTTAATCTGCGAGCCCTTCAATCCCAGCGCAAACGCAATCTTGCGCGCCTGGAACGGCTCCAACCCCATCCCCGGGTCGACATACTGCTTCAAAATCGCCTCCGGCCGTTCCGCCGCAACCTGCTCAATATCCATGCCGCCGGCCGACGAAGCCATGAACACAGGCTTGCCCTCACCGCGGTCAACCAGAATTCCGAGATACAGTTCCTTCTCGATCGGCAGCGTCTCTTCAATCAGCAACCGCCGCACCACGCGACCCTCGGGGCCCGTCTGATGCGTGACCAGCGTCATGCCCAGAATCTTGCCCGCCAGTTCGCCCGCCTCGGCCAGCGACTTCGCAATCTTCACGCCGCCACCCTTGCCGCGTCCGCCCGCGTGAATCTGCGCCTTTACCACCACGCCGGTCGCGCCCGCATCAAACAATTCTTTCGCGGCCGCCTCAGCCTCTTCGCAGGTAGTCGCCATCGAGCCCCGCGGCACCGCGACACCATACTTCTTCAAAATGGCTTTCGCCTGGTACTCATGAATTTTCATAATGATTTAAAGCCCGTCGTTCGTCGCTGGTCGTTTGTCGTTTGCACCTGGGAATCGGCCAACCGCTGTGAACACTTGAAAGGGTCTCGATTGCGGCGAAAGAAACGTGCAGCAAACCAATGATTCTATAAGACCGCGGCGCAATCGGCAAAGCGGCGTCCGCACCCTAGGACATGAGCCGGGTCATGGAACCCCTGGCAGAAATGTGCATCGCGCGGCGTAGCAACGGAGTCTGATATCTCAGATGAGAATCGTTTCCGTTAATGTCGGGCGTCCGCGCCTCTACTCGCACAATGGCGTGACTTTCAGCACCGGCATCTTCAAAGAGCCAATTTCGGAGCGCGTGATGCTTCGCCGCACTAACCTCGACGGCGATCGCCACGCCGACCTGTCCGTCCACGGAGGGCCCGAAAAAGCCGCTTATGGTTACCCGACAGAACACTACGCTTACTGGAAAGCCGAATTAGCCGAGACAACTTTGCCCTGGGGAGCCTTCGGTGAAAATTTCTCTACCGAAGGTCTGCTCGAAAGGGAAGTGCGTATTGGCGATCGCTATCGCGTGGGCGACGCGACGGTCATGGTGAAAACTCCGCGGCTTCCGTGCCTCAAACTGGCGGCGAAATTCCGGCGCGACGATATGATCGAGCGCTTCCTGCTCAGCGGGCGCAGCGGCTACTATTTCTCTGTCATCGAAGAGGGCGAGGTCGGCGCCGGAGATGAATTTCAATTTTTAGGAACGGCGACGCCAACCCTGAGCGTCTTTGATACCTTCGCCGCCTACACCTCGCTCGATCTCGAGTTGCTGCAACGAGCCGCCCAGGCCATCGCTCTTCCCGAAAGCTGGCGCGAGCGATTCCAAGTCCGCGCCGAAGCCATTCAGGAAGCTGCGATTGAAAGGAATTCGGCGGTAAGGTAGTTTGGATTGCGGCCGCGGCGCTTGATGAAAACGCCGGCTCGCACCTTTCAGCCCATGATCCTCGACGCCCTTCATCGCATCGCCAATCATCGCCAGTCGCTCTCCCGCGACGAAGCTCGCGCGGCGATGGCCGAGATCCTCACCGGGCAGTGCACCGACGCGCAAATCGCCGCGTTCCTGGTCGCGTTGCACATGAAGGGTGAAACGGTTGAAGAGATCGTAGGGTTCGCCGAAGCCATTCGCGCCGCCGCCTCGCCGCTCGAACTTCACGCCAAGCAAAAATCCGGAGACGTTCTCGACGCCAGTGGCACCGGCCGCGATGCGCTCGTCGATACCTGCGGCACCGGCGGTGACACCAGTGGCACCTTCAACATTTCCACGGCCACGGCGTTCGTTGTCGCCGGAGCCCGCGTGCGCGTGGCCAAGCACGGTAATCGCAGCGTCACGTCGAAGTGCGGCTCGGCGGACGTAATGGAAGCCCTCGGTGTGAAGATCGATCTGCCGCCAGCCCGCATCGCCGCGTGCCTCGAAGAAGTTGGCATCGCATTTCTCTTCGCGCCCGCCATGCATTCCGCAATGAAATATGTGCAGACGGCTCGCCGCGACTTGCGCCTGCGTACGGTCTTTAATCTGTTAGGCCCGCTAACCAATCCCGCGCGCGCCACCTGCCAGGTCGTTGGAGTCTACGCCGCCGATCTGGTTGAAAAATTAGCCGAGGCGCTCAGCATGTTAGGTCTTCATCGCGCGCTGGTAGTCCACGGCAGCGATGGACTAGACGAGATCACCATCACCGGCCCGACCAGAATCGCTGAGGTTCGCGACGGACAGGTTCATACATACGAGGTCACGCCCGAAGAATTCGGATTGAAGCGAGCGGCGTTAGAGGAAATTTCCGGGGAAGACGCGGCTTTCAACGCCGGGCTGATCCGAGAAGTGCTGGAAGGAAAAAAATCCGCTCGCCGCGACGTAGTTCTGCTCAACGCGGCCGCCGCATTGGTAGCCGCCGGCAAAGCCGATCACCTGCGCGATGCTTTGCCGCTGGCAGCGCGGTCGGTAGACTCAGGCGCAGCCGCAGCCAAACTCGCGGCGCTAATTGACTTCACCAACGCAACCCTCTAGCCGCAGCATCCCCTTGCTCTCATCGGGCGCCGCTCCCGGCCATCTTCTTCAACTTTTCAATCTGCGCCAGATGCCCGGCCCCATGCTCGCCGATTCTCTCCACAAGTTCGGCGACGCTCACCTGTCGCTGCAGTTCTGGATGATAAGCCGACTTCGCATAAGCATTCGCATCCAGGCTGCGCAACAGTCGCAGATTGTGATGTCGCGCCAGCCCATAAAACGCCACCAGCTCCGCCGGAGCCGCGTTCATATAATTCAAATTCCGCGCCCAAGCATCCTGATCGATAGGAGCAATCGCTGGCTTCTCATCCGCCAGCATCTGCCGCAATCGGTGTCCATAAACGATCTCGATATCGGCCAGATGCCCAAGCACCTCGAGCACGCACCACTTGTCCGGCGAAGGTTTATAGCGCAGCGCGCGATCCGGCAATCCTGAAACAGCCGCAGCAATCTCCTTCGGACTCTTCTCAGCGGCCTCGAGATGTTTGCGAAACTCAGCTTCGGTCATAGGTTTTTAAATTACAAAATTACCCGATTACCAGGTTACAAAATCAACCCACCGCCACTTTCTCCATATACTCCGCCACCTGCACGTTCCATCCCAGGTCTTTTTTCATCAGGTCGCGGAGCTGCGATGACGCCGCCGGCTCACCGTGCACCAGATAAGTCACGCCCGGCTGGTTCTTGAACGTGTGCAGCCACTCCAGCAGTTCGGGAGGATCGGCATGATCGCTGAATTGTTCGAGCGCCGCGATCTGCGCCCGAATCGGAATGAACTCGCCAAAAATCTTGACCTCTTTCGCCCCGCCTTTGATGATCGCGCCCCGCGTCCCCGGCGCCTGAAAGCCAATAAAGATCACCAGGTTCTTCGGATCCGGCAGCCGCTGCGACAGGTGATGCAGAATGCGCCCACCCGTCACCATCCCGCTCGAAGAAATAATGATCGAAGGAAATGTGCTGCCATTGATCTTTTTCGATTCCTCCACCGTCTGCGTAAACGTAAGTCCCGGCCAGGTCATAGGCGAGCCATATTTCTTGATCAAGTCGGCCGCCTGCGCCGTGTACTCCTCCGAGTGCTTCAAAAAAATCTCAACCGCCTTGATCGCCATTGGGCTATCGCAATATACCGGCACGCGCGGAATCGCACCCGACTCCATCAACTCTTTAATCATGAAAATAAATTTCTGCGTGCGCTCCACCGCGAATGCCGGCACGATCACGCTCCCGCCGCGCGCCACCGTATCTTTAATCAGGCTCGCCAGCTGCGGCCGCGGATCCGTATCCGGATGCACGCGATTGCCATACGTCGACTCCATCACCAGTACATCGGCCGTCTCGCCCTCCTGTGGCCCGGAGTGCACCACCTTGCCGGGCGCGACCGTGCTGTTGCGCACCCGCCCAATGTCGCCCGTAAAAAGCAGCCGCCGCGTTGACGCATTCGTACCGAGCGTAATCTCGGCCATGCACGATCCCAGAATGTGCGCCGCAGGCACAAAGCGAAACGAAAGCTGCGCGTTCATCTGGATCGTCTGCCTGACCGTCACCGGCTTGAAATATTGCATGCAATCCTGCGCCTCTTTCAGCGTGTAGAGCGGCAATGCCGGCGTGTGCTTCGACGCGCCGCGCTTGTTATAAAACGCCGCGTCTTCTTCCTGAAGGTGCCCCGAATCCGGCAGCACCACCGAGCACAAATCAATCGTCGCCTGCGTCGCATAAATCGGACCGCGAAAGCCCTCTTTCACCAGCCGTGGAAGCCATCCGCAATGGTCAAGATGCGCGTGCGTCAGAATCACCGCATTAATCGAGCGCGCCGGAACCGGCGTGTCCTGCCAGTTGCGCTCACGCCATTCCTTCTGTCCCTGGAAAAGTCCGCAGTCAACCAGAACGCGAAATCCGCCCGCATCATTCGGATCGTCCGTAGTGCTGATGAGGTGTTTCGAACCTGTCACAACGCCAGCGGCGCCAAGAAATTGAATGTATGCCAAGAGTGGCTCCTAAGTAGACACGAAAGCAATTCATTGATTGCGAAAAATTGTGTAATTGAGCAATCGGGTAATTTTGTAATTTAAACCGAACCCTGCCGAGTTTGACTTTCAATTACAAAATTACCAAATTGCTCACTGCCCCTGTATCTTAAACACATTATTAGTCGCATCGCTCTCCGGCACGCTCCCATCGTTCACCACCACATCAATCGGCGCCTCCGCCAGTTCCACGCGTATGGTCGCCGTGCTCTTCGCTCGTACCTCGAGCCGCCGCGAAACTTCGCTTCCCCCGCAACGTACGGTAAATGGAACCTCCGCCCCTGCATTGCCGGAATTCTCCAGCGTCACCGTTACCATCTGCGTTCTCTTTCCGCCGCCCGGCTTGTCGTCCTCCCACGGATGCACCGCCAGCACGCGCAATTCCGGCAGCCCGCGATCATGGTAGACCCAATCCTCAAAAAACCAGCTCAGGTCGCGCTTGGCCGCCGCTTCGATCAACCCTTCCACATATTTTGGGTCGCGATCGTCCGCCGCCCGATACTTCGCAATCGCCGCCTTCAGCGCGCCCTGACCAACCATGTCGCGCAGCATCCACCACACATACGCCGCCTTGCTGCGATAGTAAATTTCGTCAAAAGTAGTCGCCAGCGCAGGCCCAATGTCTTTCACGGGCGCGCCCGGAGCCTGTTTCTCCGCGTCCAGAAACGCCGCCTGATGCGACGCCAAAAGATCGAGCGCCGCCGATCGCCCGCCCTGCTGCTCGCGATAAGCCGCCTCCGCAAAATGCGCCAGCCCCTCATACACCCACGGACGCGGCGACGCGAACGCCGAATGCACCAGTTCATGCACCAGATTAATTCCCGCCTGCTTCGTGTCCTCGCCCTCCATCGACACCATCAACAGCGTGCCGCTCTCAAACGGAGCCGCATGCGGATCGGCCAAATCCGCAATCGCAATCGGCGCGCTCGGTTTGCCAAACCATTCGGTCACAAATGTAGTTGCGGGATCGAACGCCTCTGCATAAGTTGCCGCGCCGGACTCGTGATCGGGCAAGCTGAAAATGTTTAGCGGCGGCTTCGAATTCTCAACATATTCCGCCATTGCAAACGTCGGAGTCGCCATCCCAATCGGATTCCAGTTGCACTCCGCGCGAATCTCGCGCCCCGTCTCACTTCCAACCTTGCCATCAGCGACCGTCTTGCTAACGTCGGTTCCACATAAAATCACCGGAGCCGCATCAGCGCGCCCGCCCTGCGACGTCAGTGTAAGCTTGAATTTGCTCCCCGCCTCGCGCGCCTTCAGCCGATCCGTGACCTCGAACAAACTATTCCCCTCAGAGAAATCCGCCGACTCGCTTGTGATCGGATACCACGTCACATAGCCCGCGCCCCGCACCGCCGTGAACGACGCGCCAATATGATCCCAACTCGTGTGCCGCGCGATCGCATCTGGCACGCCCACCCGCGCCAGCCGCGTGGCGTCGAGCGGAATCACGCCCTCATAGCCAACTTCGAGTTCCACGGAATCCTTCGGCTTGACCTCCGCCGGCAACGTAACAATCGCCTCCGAGAGCGCGCCCGTGTGATCGATGTCCGAAGTGAACGGCTGAGAGACAAATTGCAGCGCCTTGTCCGCCGACCGAATCGCTCGCCAGTCCAGCGACGAAGAAATTTGCAGCGCCACAACTTTTTGCGGCTGCGCCGAATCGTTGCGCAAAGTGATCTTCCCACGCGCGCCCAAGCGTTGTTGCTTAGGCTCCAGCCGAATCTCGAGATCGTACTTGGTGACGGTGAACGCCTCGCGGTCGAGTGCCGCGGCAAAAAGGCTTGAAGCACAGAGGACGCAGAGAATACAGGCAAACTTCGCGATGGCGGCCAATCTCATGATTGTTTCGATGCGCCGAGCCGCCTCTGGCGTACCACTTCATACAGCACAATCCCCGCCGCGACCGAAACATTCAACGACGGCACCTGTCCGAGCATCGGAATCGACACCAGAAAATCGCAGTGCCGCCGCACCAGATCATGAAGACCCTTGCCCTCCGCTCCGAGCACCACCGCGCAGTGCATTTTGTAATCGACCTGGTCGTATGTTTTTTCGCCGCGCTCATCGAGGCCCACAATCCACAGCTCTTTTTCTTTCAATTCTTCCAGCGTGCGCGAAATATTGGTCACCTTCGTGATCGGCAAATGCTCGCTCGCCCCCGCCGAAACCTTCGCCACCGTTCCCGTCACCGATGCCGACCGCCGCTCTGGAATGATTACGCCGTCCGCGCCCGCCGCATCCGCCGTCCGCAAAATCGCCCCCAGGTTATGCGGATCCTCCACGCCATCCAGCACCACAATCAGCGAATGCTCGCCGCGCCGCGCCCCCACCAGATCGTCCAGATCGCTATACTGCTTCGCCGACGTCGCCGCCACCAGCCCCTGATGCGCCGCATTTCCAGCCAGTTCGTCCAGTTCCATGCGTGATACAACCCGCACCGGCACGCCGATCTTGCGGCACTCATCAATCACGCGCTGTAGCCGGATGTCTTTCCGCTCCTTGGCTACAGCGATCCAGGTAAACGCCCGTCCGCGCGCCTTGAGAGCTTCGGTGACGGTGTTAATTCCGTAGAGAATATTCATTGTTCTAGTTTGCTATGTCGTAGAGACGCAGCCTGCCGCGTCTTCTCGCGGACGGATCCACTTTCAACGCGAACCATCAGTGTATCGCGCCGTGGACGTCCACACTCTCGTGCTCGGTGCATCCGCGACAATTCTCAGTGCTAGACTTGAAGAAGCGACAGCCCTCGTGAACCCCGTCTACATCCTCTCAGCCGTCCGCACGCCCATCGGCAAATTCGGAGGCTCGCTAGCCTCGCAAACAGCGGCCGACATGGGCACCGCAGCCGCCAAAGCAGCCATCGCCCGAGCCAAAATTCAACCGCAGCAAATCGAAGAAACAATTTTCGGCAACGCCCGCCAGGCCGGCGGAGGCCCCAACCCCGCGCGCCAGATTTCCATTCGCAGCGGCGTTCCGCAAGAGGTCCCCGCCTACACCGTCAATAAGGCCTGCGCCTCCGGCATCAAGTCCATCGCCCTCGGCTTCAACGAAATTGCCACTGGCAATCTCGAGTGCGTGCTCGCGGGAGGCACCGAGTCCATGTCGCGCGTCCCTTACTATCTCGACGGCGCTCGTTGGGGATACCGGTTAGGTAATCAGGATCTCGTTGATGGCATGTACCGCGATGGCTTCTTCTGCCCGATGGCAAGAATGGTAATGGGAGAGACCGCCGAAATTCTCGCCGAGCAGTACAAAATTTCCCGTGAAGAACAAGATGAGTTCGCCATCACCTCGCAACAGCGCGCCGCCGCCGCTCAATCCGCCGGACGCTTCGATGCGGAAATCGTCCCCGTCACGATCGAAGGCAAAAAAGGCGCAACCATCTTCGCCCGTGACGAGCATGTCTTCCCCGACGTAACGCCCGAAAAAATGGCCAAGCTCGCGCCCGTCTTTTCAAAAGCGGGAACCATCACCGCCGCCAATTCTTCCGGCATCACCGACGGCGCAGCCGCTCTGATCCTCGCCAGCGAAAAATTCTCCATGCAAAATAATCTTCAGCCGCTCGCCCGAATCGTCGCCGTAACTTCCGCCGGTGTCGACCCGCGCCTCATGGGCATCGGCCCTGTGCCCGCCATCCGCAAGCTCGAACAAAAGCACGGCCTCAAGCTTGCCGATTTCGATCTCATCGAACTCAACGAAGCCTTCGCCGCTCAGGTCATCGCCTGCGACCGCGAACTCCACTTCGATCGTGACCGCCTCAACGTCAACGGCGGATCCATCGCCCTCGGCCACCCCATCGGCTGCACTGGCACGCGCATTACAGTAACGCTGCTTCACGAACTAATTCGCCGCAAAGCCCGCCGCGGCCTGGCCACCCTCTGCGTCAGCGGAGGCATGGGCATGGCGCTAGCCATAGAAACCGTCTAGCAGCCCAGCCCGCCGCCCGACCGCCCCGTCGCCGCAGGTTCCCAATCCACTTCGGGAGAGGGGTATAGCGGTGATAGCTTGGTCCCCGCGCCGGATTTTCTTAGTGGGTCGACCACCAATGCCGGGTAGCCGACTATCTTCCGGGTGATCCTCCAGGAATGCGAGACAGCCTGCCGTGGCGTTAAACTGCGAGGATGAATTCGTTCTTATCTGCCAGCGCGGTATTCGCGCGTTTGTCTGCCGTCTGGCCAGCGAAGCTTTTCCGTGCAGTCCTGCTTTTGGCAGCATTGTTTGCTGCCGGATGCTCCGCGATTCGCGCGCAGAACACAAGCCATTCCGCGGAGTCTCCGCTGATGCGCCAACTTCAGCAGGCGCTCAACCTCGCTGAGCACGGGGACAAGCAGGGAGCCATGACTCTCGACCTCCGCCTGCTCGAGCAGCATCCTAATTTTGCGCCGGCCATCAAGCTCGAGGGCCTGTTGCTGGAGGAGTCAGGACACGCCTCCGAAGCGGCGGCGGCTTATGAAGAGGCACTTAAGCTCGCGCCAAACGACGCTGACCTCCTGCTCGAAGTCGGCATCCACAGACTGGCCGCCGGCCAAAAAGAAGAAGCCCTGAAGCTGCTCGAGCATTGCGTCCGCATTCTTCCCGCCGACGGAGACGCACAGTTTTATCTCTCCCAGGCCTATCACCTCAACGGGCAGGACGAGCTCGCGCTCCGCGCCATCCGCGAGAGTGTGAAGCTCGATCCCGACAACGCGCCGGCGTTGCAAAAGTATGGAGAACTTTTGTGTGGCACGGATGACTGCGAGGCCGGGTTGACCTGGCTGCTCAAGGCGCAGCACTCGGATGCCACCTTGCCGCGCATCGATTACGACATCGCTCTGACCGATTACAAGTTGATGGATCTTCCCGGCACTGCGCAATATGCCGCCCGCGCCGTGGAATCCCAGCCCGGCGATGTGCCTGCTCTGCAACTCTTGGCGGACGCGGACACCAAGCTCGCGCGATGGCCGGATGCCAAACAAGCGTTTGAGCGCATCCTCGCGCTCAAGAACGACGATGTGGAGGCATTGCTCGGGCTGGGGCAATGCGAACTCGAACTGAAAGACTATTCCGCCGCCGTCGACAAATTGCAACTGGTGGTGCGGCTCGCGCCCACGCGTCCCTTGACGCATTTCTATCTCGCGCGCGCGTTCGCCGGCATGGGCAAGACGGTGGAGGCGCAGCACGAGACCGCCCTGCATCAGCTGATGATGGAGCAGCTCACGTTTGGGCGCTCGCTTGAGAGCGATGAACGCGAACGGCCCGTCAAGGCTCCAGCCGCCCAGTTGCTGGCTCAGCACCGCGAAGAGGCGGCGTTGCAGCTCTATCGCGAGCGCTTCAAGGGAACGCCCGCGACTCCGGCGGACGCGTATGTGTTTGTCGGAAAGCTATATCTCTCCGCAGGAGACAAGGAAGACGCGCTGCGCAATCTTCATCGGGCGCTCGCAATGCAGCCCACGGTTCGCGGAGCGCATACCTATCAGGGAATCGTGGCACTGAAGGCGGGCGACCTAGTGAAAGCCGAAAACGAATTTAAAGCGGAACTGGCCAACGACCCGAGCTATCAGTTGGCGATTGCCGAGTTGGGCGAAGTCCGCTACCGGCAGGGACTCTGGGCCGATGCGGCGGAACAACTGGCGAAGTCGAGAACTATGTCTCCCGAGTTGCTGTACATGCTTTCCGATGCTTACTTCCGCACGGGCAAGGTCCCGGATGCAGACTTGACCGCCGAGACCGCGGCCGCTTATGGCAGAAATGATTCTGATCTCATGCAGCAACTCAACGACCTTCTAGTCCACAATGGGCAGACGGAGCTGGCGCAGCGGTTGGCGGGCAATCTGCCGCAGAAATAAAAATTAGAGATAGAGCCGCTCATTGCCCGCTCTCGGTCACCGTCAGGATCTGATCCGCTTTGACGTTTTTCACAACCTGCTTGATGCCGCTCGGCCACATCAGTTCAATGCTGTCTACTACTCCCGCCGAGCTAAGGCCGAAATGCACACGCTTGTCGCTCGAAGAGTTGTATCCCACCGCGGTGGTCGCCTGGTTGTACTGCGTCCCGAGAGTAGTTGTTATCTTGACCTTTGTTCCCAGACCGTCGCGGTTCGATTTGACGCCGACCAGTTTGAGAATGATCCAGTGGTTCTGGTTTCTGCCGTTCCTGGCGCCGGAGCGGTTCATCCATATCTCGGGCGCACCGTTCAGCACGGTCACCACTACATCGATCTTGCCGTCATTGTTGAGATCGCCGAAGGCCGCGCTACGATGCGCCGCCGGAACCGAGAAGGCCGCTCCCGCATGGGCGCTCACATCTTCGAAGGCCATGTCACCTTTGTTGCGGAAGACGCGATTGGGCAGCGGATAGGGACGGTGCGCCAGATCCATGGCGTTGTCAAGAATGTCGGCGTTGGCGGTGAAGAGGTCCTTGTTGCCGTCGTTGTCGAAATCGAAAACCCCCACTCCCCAGCCGGTTGAGCGCGTGGTCAGGCCGCTCAGTCCCGCCGAGCCGCTGACATCTTCAAACTGACCATCCCCCAGGTTTTTATAGAGTGGGAAAGATTCTCCGAACATCGCGCTCTCAAAAATGTCCGGCCTGCCATCGTTGTCGATGTCGCGGAAATCCGTGCCCATGCCGGCTATAGCCTTGCCATAGGCGTTGTAGGCTACGCCGGACAGCGCCGCGACGTTGGTGAAAGTGCCGTCTCCGTTGTTGTGCAGAAGAAAATTCTCGAAGGTATCGTTGGAGACGAAGATGTCGGTAAATCCGTCGTTGTCATAGTCGGCGAACGACAGGCCCATGCCTTTACCAATGTACTGCGAAATGTGGGATTGTTCAGAGACGTCGGTGAAAGTGCCGTCGCCATTGTTGCGATAGAGGATATCCGGCGTTCCCAGAAAATCGAGCGGCGCGCAGTAGGCCGGAAGGCCTTTGTAGCCGCAAAGGGTTGCCGTCTTGATGCTGTAATTGAGGTAGTTCACCACGAACAGGTCGAGCAGGCCATCGTTGTTGTAATCGAACCATCCTGCGGCTACCGACCACGCCTTGCCAAGCTTGGGGACGAAACCACCGACGCCGGCCTTCTCGGTCACGTCGGTGAAGGTGCCATCTCCATTGTTATGAAAAAGCTGGTTGCGGTTGAAACCAACCACGTAAAGATCGACGAATCCATCGTTGTCGTAGTCGCCGGCGGCCACGCCCATCGAATAGCCCATGCCTTTTAAGCCGGCTTTCTCGGTTACATCGGTGAAGGTGCCGTCGCCGTTGTTGCGGAAGAGCCGGTTGGAGTAACTGGCGTCGGTCTTTTCAAGCGACGGGATTGCCGCTCCATTGGTGAAGAAGATGTCCAGCAAACCGTCGTTGTTGTAGTCGAAGACGGCCACTCCGCCCGTCATGGTTTCAAATGTGTAGTGCTGCGGGCTGACGCTGTTCTTGAGCTTGAACTTGATCTTCGATTGCTCGATGACGTTCTCGAATTGGATGGCCGCCACGCCCGGCACCACGGCATTCGCGGACTCTTTGCCGGAAGTGGTTCGCCGGGGCTGCGTGGCCGCGTGAGGTGCGGAAGCTGGGGCAGGCGCGGGCGGCTGGGCCTGGGCAAAGGTCGGAATGGCGCACAGCAGGCGGAGCATCAGGCCGGCGGCGATGGCGATGCGCGCTGCTCTCGCAGCGGCATCGGCGATGAGCGGAGCCTCCCAGTTGGCAGGTGGCAGATGCATGGGCGGAATTACCCTCACACGATACGCCGTCATACCATACGCCGTCTGAAGACGAATCGCCTTTTCATTCGGCGGGCCGGCGACGATGGCTTGCTCGCGCGCTTTCAACCCCTCCAGGGAAAATGCCGGAGCGCGTTCTGCGACCGCGGCTCTTGGTATCCTGACTCCGTGCCCGAACTTCCTGAAGTTGAAACCATTGTGCGCGGCCTCGCGCGCCGCGTGGTCGGCGATACGATCGTGTCGGTATGGATCGGATCGCGTCCCCAGCCGCTGAAGTCTCCGGCAGCGGAAATTGCTCGCACGCTGGAGGGCGCGCGCATCGTCAGCGTGCACCGGGCGGGCAAGCATATCGTGTTCGAGTTGGACCGCGAAGCGGGTGCGGGACGTACCCGCGACAGCCGGCGGGGCGCTGGCGTTACCAGCAAACGCGAGTCCGCAGCTTCAACTCGCGTGACGGCGCATTGGGTGGTTCATCTTGGCATGACGGGGCGCCTGGTGGTTTGCGCGCCGGAAGTTGAAGTCGCCAAGCATACGCACCTGATTGCGACGCTCGCTTCGGGACGCGAGTTGCGGTTTATCGATCCGCGGATGTTTGGCAAGCTCAGCGTACATGCAGCGGGATTCGATCCGGGAGGCGTCGAGCCGCTTGATGTGAGCGAAGAAGATTTCGTTACGCTTTTTCGGGGACGCAAAACTCCGATCAAGAGCGCGCTCTTGAATCAAAAACTGGTGCGGGGCGTCGGTAATATTTATGCCGATGAGGCTTTGTTCCGGGCCGGAATTCGTCCACGGCGGCGAGCATCGACGATTACGCGCGCTGAATTCCGCAAGCTCTATAAATCGGTGCGCGAGGTATTGCGCGAGGCGATTGCGCTGGGCGGGTCGTCGATCTCCGATTATGTAGATGCGGATGGCGAGGAAGGATTTTTTCAGTTACAGCATCGGGTCTATGGACGTGAGGGTGAGCCATGCCTGGTGTGCAAGACGCCGATTCGGCGGGTCGTGCTCGTGGGAAGAAGTAGTCACTATTGTGCGAAGTGCCAGAGGTGAGTTCCAAGCTCTCAGCTCCAGGCTCCAAGCAAAAGCGTCATCGAGAAGGCACAGTAAGCTTGGAGCTTGGAGCTTGGAGCTTGGAGCTTGGAGCTTGGAGCTTGGAGCTTGGAGCTTGAGGCTTGGAGCTGCATTCCTGTTAGCATGCTAAACGAGTTATCGAACATGAACAATTTTGCAATTGGCGTGGATCTGGGCGGAACCAATCTGCGGATTGCCGCCGTTGACGATCAAGGAACACTGGTCGAGAAAGTTACTCTCGGCACAAAAGTTTCGCTCGGACGCGAGCACGTGGTCGGCGATATGTGCAAAGCGATCGAGCAGATGCTCGACAAGTATCGAACTTCGGCGGCACTGATGGGGATTGGCATTGGCGTGCCGGGCATCATAGATATAAAAACCGGCATGGTGATCGAGTCTCCTAACTTGCCGGATTGGACGGATTATCCGGTCCGCGACGACATCGAGCAGCGGCTGAAGACGGTGGTCATTCTGGAGAATGACGCCAACGTTGCCGCGCTCGGAGAGAAATGGCTGGGCGCGGCGCGGGATTACGACGACATGGCGATGCTGACGCTCGGCACCGGAGTCGGCGGCGGACTGGTTCTGCATGGCTCGATTTGGCACGGAATGAATGGCATGGCGGGCGAGTTTGGGCACACTACCGTCGAGCCCGAAGGGCATCCGTGCGGGTGCGGCAATCGCGGATGCCTGGAGCAGTATGCATCGGCGACAGCGATTGTGCGCATGGCGAAGGAGACGATTGCCGCGGACAGCAGTTCGGAGTTGGCGCGGGCGGCGCACTCGGATGCGGAGTTCAGCGCGAAGTCGATCTATAACCTGGCGATACAGGGCGATGAAGATGCGCGGAGGATTTTCCGGCGTGTGGGGCGGTGTTTGGGAATCGTACTTTCGTCCATGGTGAATTCGCTGAACCTGCCGATTTACGTGGTTGGCGGAGGCGTTTCGAGTGCATGGGAGGCTTTCGCGCCGTCGATTTTTGAAGAACTGCGCGAGCGCTCGATGGTGTATGCGGCGACGGCGCCGCCGGACCTACTGGCCAGCCACCACGGCGCGTCGGCGCATGTGGATTCGGTTCCGGGGAGCCGGACGATTATTACGCGCGCGCTGCTCGGAAGCGATGCGGGATTGTATGGTGCTTCGCGGATGCCGATGATTCCAAAAGAGAAGCGTTAAATCATCTTCACCGCGATTTCCTGCCAAAAACATTTGGAGGCCCCATGGCGAGCGGAGACCCCGGCAATGAGCGGCCGATGGATGTCGGCGCGAATTGGGGAACAACGATCGCGTCGTTGCTGGTGGGCTGTGCCTTCATGGCCCTGTGGTTCTGGTTGCTGCCGCCATGGCTCGGCTTCCAGGTTGATCCCGCACAAGTAGCACTGTGGCGATGGATCGCCGCTGTGCCGTCGGTTCTCGGCTTCGCAGTCGCGGCACGTTGCATTTGGGACTTCGGGCGCACCGGCCGCGGAACACCTGTGCCGCTTGCTCCGCCGCAAAGGCTGGTGGTCGTGGGGTTCTACCGTTACGTCCGCAACCCAATGTATGTTGGCTTCTTCGTCGGATGGGTTGGGCTGTGGGTGGTGTTTGGACGAGCAGACTGGCGGGCCATCGCGGTAACGGCCGTTGTCGTGGTCGGCGTGAATCTTTTTGTGCGGCTCTATGAGGAGCCCACGCTGCGCTGGATGTTTGGCTCGGACTACGAAGAGTACTGCCGGAACGTGAGCCGATGGGTGCCGCGGCTGCACGCATGGCAGAAGTGAAATTATTTCGTGAATCGCCTGGGTCGGGACTTTGGCGGCCTGGCCGGTGCGATCGATTTCGGCGCCTTTGAGCCGGAAGCGGCGGATTTTAGTTTGGCCACCTCTTCGAGCGTTAGACTGCGGAACTCTCCGGGCGGAACGTCGAGCGACAGTGGGCCATATTGCACGCGGCGAATTTTTTCTACGTGGTGACCTACCTCTTCAAACATTTTGCGGACCTGGCGATTGCGGCCTTCGATGATGGTCACTTCGAGCCAGGGATTATCGCCTTCGCGAATTAACTTTATTTGCGCTGGGGCGGTGCGAACTCTGCGGCCGCCTTTTTCGGCGATGGAGACACCGCGGCGAAGCTTGTCCAGCTTAGCTTCGTCGGGCGTGCCCGCTACTTTTACGACATAAGTTTTAGCCACATGCGAAGCGGCTTTCATGAGCGCATTGGCGAGCTCGCCGTCGTTGGTGAGGAGCAGCAGGCCTTCGCTGGCCCAGTCGAGCCGGCCGACGGGATAAACGCGACCCTTGACGCTCTTGACGAGATCCATCACGGTCGGGCGATGTTCAGGATCGCTGACGGTGGTGACGTAACCCTTCGGCTTGTTGAGCACGAGGTAGGAGAAACGATCAGGAGGGTGAAGAAGCTTGCCATCGACGCGAATGTGATCGTGCTCGGGATCGGCCTTGGAACCGAGTTCGGTGACGGGTTGTCCGTTGACCTGAACGCGGCCCGCGGTGATGAGTTCTTCGGCTTTGCGCCGCGAGGCGATTCCAGCTGCGGCGATGATCTTTTGCAGACGTTCAAGGGGCATGATTATTTGCGCTCAGCGCTGGCCGGAGTTTCGGCTTGGGCGGCGGGTTCGCTATGAATTTCGTTGACCTCTTGAGACTCGGCGCCGGCTTCGGCGGAGCGATTGGCTTGATCTGCGGCGTCCGAGTTTTCGTGTCCGACGGCGCGGCCGGGACGCTGGTCGATGCTGATCACGTTACTGGCCGCGTGCTCGTCTGAGCTGTTTTCAGTTTCGGACGCTGGCGACTCTTCTGGCTCAGTGGTCTCGGCGGGTGCGGCATCGGACTGAAGTAGATCGCCTTGGAAGGATTCGGCGAGGAGCTTTTCGAATTCTTCCATGCTGGGGAGTTCGTGAATATCTTTGAGGCCGAAGCGGAGCAGGAAATCTTTGCTGGTCTTGTAGAGGATGGGCCGGCCGATGACGGCTTTGCGGCCGGCGGTCGTGATGAGCTTGCGATCGAGCAGCGTGGCGATGACTCCGCCGGAATCCACACCGCGGATTTCGCTGATTTCGGGCACCGTGACTGGCTGCTTGTAGGCGATGACGGCGAGCGTTTCCAGCGCGGGCATGGAGAGGCGCGAGGGCGACTTGAGGCTCTTGGCGAAGGAGCGGATCGCGTCGTGCTGTTCAGGCTTCGTGGACATGCGGTAGCCGCCCGCAACCTGACGAATCTCGATGCCATGATTCGGGCCGGCGTAATCGGCGGTCAGTTCTTCGATGGCGGCGCGAACACGGGAGCGGATTTCGGCGGCGTCGATTTCGGGAGACTCGGCGAGGACGGAATCTTTGACGAGCGGGATGATTTGATCGAGAGTGATCGGAATTTCCGCCGCGTAGATGATGGCTTCGAGTTGGGGCTTGAGCATAAACAGTTCTCAGTTCTCAGTTGTCAGTTCTCAGAAAAAACAAAATCTCAGTCGCGTTTACTGAGAACTGGGAGCCGCGAACTCTTCCTACTTCCAATCATCTCGCACTGCCGCCTGTTCCGTCATTAATTCTTCGAAGTGGGTGTGCTTGCGAACCAGGACTTCGCCGAAGACATGGTCTTGCCTTACCTGGATTGCCTGGAGGCGGACCAGTTCGAGCAGCGCCAGGAACATGCACACCAGCGCTTGCCTCGAGGGCGTGGTACGAAGCATTTGCTTCAGGCGAATCGGGCGGTCTTCGAGCGCGAGGCGGCGATGCAGATATTGGATCATCTGGCCGACGGTTACGGTTTCTTCGTCGACTTCGAGAATCGGGCGTGAGCGGGCGCGGTCGAGAATCTGCTGGAAGGTTTTGACCAGATCGATGATGTCGACAGCCATTTCGGGTTCGGTGCCCTCGGCGTCCATGAAATGGCGGATCGCGGGATTGCTCAGGACTGCGTCTTCAATTTGCTGCTTTTGCTGGAGCATTTGCGCAGCGGACTTGAACTTTTCGTGCTCGAGGAGGCGATTGACTAGCTCGTTGCGCGGGTCATCTTGCGCGTCAGGGGCGGCGAGCGGATCGCGAGGGAGTAGCATCTTCGACTTGATGTGAATTAAAACAGCGGCCATGTAGATGAATTCGCTGGCTATGTTGACGTCGAGTTCGCGGATGCGCTCTACGTAGGCGAGGTATTGCGCGGTGATCTTCGCGATGGGGATGTCATAGATATCGATATCCTGCTTGCGGATGAGGTCGAGGAGCAGGTCGAGTGGGCCATCGTAGATTTGGCCGAGGTCTACGGCGAAGGGAAAGTCGCTGGTCTTTTTTGTGTTTGTGGCTTGCGCCGGAGTCGACTGTTCAGGCTGCAGAGCTTCGCTCCGCATGGACGAGCGAGGTCGCCTTTCGCTCCATTCGTCAGCATTGGGCGCGGATTGGGAAAGATCGGTCACTTCGTCTTAGTCACTTCTTGAACCTTTGGCGCTTGGTAGTTGAGCGAGATGTTCATGGCATCGCGAACTTCGTTCATGGTCGCGCCGGCGACATCGCGAGCACGGGCGGAACCTGCCTCCAGAATATCCCAGGCGAGGCGCGGATTGTCTGCGTATTTTTGGCGGCGGTCCTGCATCGGGTTGAGGACCTGGACGAGCGCATCGGCGGCCCAGCCTTTGCACTCGATGCAGCCGATTCCGGCGGAATGGCAGCCTGCGTTGACCTTGGCCATGGTTTCCGGGCTGCTGAATATTTTGTGCAGATCGCCCACTGGGCAGAGGTCGGGATTGCCGGGATCGGTGCGGCGGACGCGGGCCGGGTCGGTAACCATGGTCTTTAATTTTTGGCGGACGACGGGCTCGGGATCGCTCAACATGATGGCGTTGCCGTAGGACTTCGACATCTTGCGGCCGTCGGTGCCGGGAAGCTTGGGCGTGGGCGTGAGGAGGGATTGGGGCTCGGGGAAAACAAGCAAGCGACTGAGTCTTTCCTCGAGAACGCTCGGCGACACTATGCCGGGTCGCAGGGATCCTGCTCCCACGTCCTGTCGCGGGTAGAGCAGGTTGAACCGCCGCGCGATCTCTCTAGTCAGCTCGACGTGTGCGACCTGGTCTTCGCCTACGGGAACGACGTCGGCTTTGTAGATGAGGATGTCGGCGGACTGGAGCACTGGATAGCCGAGGAATCCGTAGGTGCCCAGATCTTTTTCTTTAATGTTTTCTTTTTGCTCTTTGTAGGTGGGGACGCGTTCGAGCCAGCCTAAGGGCGTGATCATGGAGAGCAGCAGGTGAAGCTCGGCATGGGCGGGAACGTGGGACTGGATGAACATTACGCAGCGTTCGGGATCGAGGCCGGCGGCCAGCCAGTCGAGGAGAACCTCGACGGAGTTTTCTTTGATGTGCGAGGTGTCAGCGTAGTCGGTGGTGAGGGCGTGCCAATCGGCGATGAAGAAGAAGCAGTCGTATTGATCCTGCATGCGGACCCAGTTCTGGAGCGCGCCAACGTAGTTGCCGAGGTGCAGCTTGCCGGTGGAGCGCATGCCACTGAGGACGCGCTTTTTGGTGGAGGGAGTAGTCATTCAGAATTTGCCCAGCAATATGAGATAGAAGCGAATAAACGGGCGGATCAGACTACTTAGAAGTCCTCCACCGAGGTAAACGAGCGCCAGGAGTGCGAAGAAGCCGATGCGGTCGAAGACCATGCGCACGGGTTCGGGCAGGAAATGGCGCAGGACATGGCTGCCATCGAGCGGCGGAACGGGAATCAGGTTGAAGACGGCGAGCACGATGTTGATGATCATCAGCTCATAGAACAGCATGGCTACGGGCGTGAAGGCGGAAGTGGGGAGATCATCCGAATACCCGCTCTGGACGCCGTCGATAATCGAGTGGCCGATCGGGGAGGAAAGCGCGATGACGCCGAGGACGAGCAATGCACCGGTGGCGACGATGAAGTTGCTTACCGGACCGGCGACAGAGGTGAGGATGTCATCGAACATGGGATTGCGGAAGTTTCGCGGATCGACGGGAGTGGGCTTGGCCCAGCCGAGCAGCGGGATGCCACTGATGGCCGCGACGAGCGGCAAAATGATGGTGCCGAACAGATCGATGTGGCGAATGGGATTGAGCGAGACGCGACCGAGCAGGCGCGCCGTCTGATCTCCGCAGCGAGAGGCGGTCCAGGCGTGCGCGGACTCGTGCACGCTGATGGCGAACAGGAACGCGATCATCTGGTACAGGATCTCGACGTACTTGGGAGACATGCGAACACTGATTCTAGCAGGGGAAAAGGGATTGGAGATTGAAGGTCAGAAGCCGGGCGGGAGGTCTACTTGTCAGCTCTCCAGGTGTCAGGTCTCAGGTGTCAGGAAGGCCATACCCATGCAAACGTTCCGCACTCCCGGCCTGCGACCTGAGACCTTGGACCTGAGACCTGATTTTTCGCTTGTTCTTATTGTCCGGCGCGGACGGGCGAGACGATCAACTGGCCCGGGGCTCGTTTTTTGGCGTCGCCTTTGTCGTGCTGGTAGGTCAATGACAGCGAGCCCTCGGCGGGCACTGAGGCGCCGGCCAGCTCCGCAGCCAGGCCTTGGTAGGAGCGCCCGACTTCGTGATTTCCCTGCAAAGCTACGGGACTGCCTTTGTCGATGGCGGGGCCGATAATCTGGTAGTTGTTCGGAACCTTCCAGAGAACCTTGCAGCTGGTAGCCTTTTCGACATCTTCGTCGGTGAAGCCGGGAATCTTTTTATAGCGATTGAGGACGATGCGCAGGCGCTCGCGGCTGGCGCCCTCCTGAAGAAAGGTTTGAATGCGGCCGGCGCTCCAGAGCGAGACGACGTCGGTTTGAGCGACCATGAGCACGGCATTCGACAGGTCGCAGATGTTCTGGATGGTGGCATCCATGCGGCCCGAGCAATCGAGCACGACGAAGTGATATTGGCTGACGAGCAGATCGAAGAGAGTAGCCAGCTCGGCTGCGGTGGGAACGGCCATGTTCGGCTGCTGCGCGCCGGCGAGCAGATGAAGACCATCGCGATAGGGCGTCATCAGGCCGTCGAGCAGCGAGAGATCCATGCGGTGCAGGTTCTGGAGCGCATCGACGATGGTGAATTGGGGGCGCAGATTGAGCTGGAGGGCGGCGTGGCCGATGGGAGCGAAATCGACCAGCACGACCCGGCCGTGGGCTTCCTGCAAGGCGACGGCAGTGTTGACGGCGGTGGTGGTGGCACCGGCTCCGCCCTTGGCGTTGAGAAACGTGAAAACACGGGCTTTGCTGGAACTGCGCTGGGCGCGGCTGAGCGAGGCGGTAAAGCGGGCGAAAGCTTCGATCAGCGCTTCGTGGCTGGCCGAGCGATCGACGAACTCTTTGGCACCAGCGCGCATCGCAGAGACGATCACGGTGGGCTGATTCATTTCGCCGACGGCAAAGATCGTAACGTCAGGAATGCTGCCGTGAATGAGCTCGATGGTGCGCACGGCGCGTTGCGGGTTGCGCGGATCGATATCGACGAGGATGACTTCGGCGCGCTGGTCTTGCAATTGGCGCAGGATGGCGTCACCCGCGGCCAGGGGAAAGCCGGAGTGGCTCATCACGGTGCGAGCCAGGTGAGTGCTTTCCACGCGCGTATTGAGGATGACGGATTGTTCGCGGTCCTCAGTGAGGACGGCGACGGCGATTCCGTGCATGAGTCGGTTCTCAGTGTTCAATGTCATGCTACGAACTTCCGGTGGTGGAACCAAATGACCTTCGTAATCATTCTTCGAAGAGAGCGTCAGAGAAGGGCGCTGGCTCCGAAAACAGCTGGAAGGCCAGAGTGCTGGTTGGGATCATTGTAAGACAGAAGGTGAGGGTTGCAAAGTGGCGTGAAAAAGTGTTGGCTCAGCGGGATAGCGGACGCGGAGCGCCGCCGGGCGCGGGCACGGAGACGCGCACGACATGGGAGACGGGGAGACACTCGTCGGCGGGTAAGTACTGATAAGACTCAAGTTGGACGGCAATGCCGTTGCGCTGGCCTGCCTTTGGGGGGGCGGCGCGGAGAACGCGGCCGCGACAACGGACGGGCATGCTCTCGCCGAGCGTAACCTCGGAGGGCATGGCAAACGTCAATTCAACGGTGGCTCCCTCGGGGATGGCGGCTTCAGCATAGAAGAAAATTCCGCGGCCGCTGAGGTTTTGCATGAAAGCTGGAATCATCTGGCCGTCGAAGTGAACCGCCAACGGCAGCAGCACGTCAAAACGCTGGGCGCTACGACGTTCGAGACGGTTGGGGGCGGCGTCAGTCATTGTTGGCTTTCCGACTTCTTTCTGGTTGCTTTCTCGGGTCGTTTCTCAGGCCTCTGTCTCGGGCTACTGTTGGCCGTTGCGCTCAGACTTGCGTGAGGTGATCAGCAATTTACTTTATCCTGAATCGGGACGCCGGGGAAGTTGCAAGTCAGTGACATCTTTGGCCTGTGGAAAGCTGTCAGTAAAGTAAACGTGCAGACAATTTCACAGCTCGCAACTTTCGGTTAGTTGCGGTCATCCGAAAGATGTGCCAAGGTTTTAAGAGTGTGACTCGCGCCCCGAACCTCCCCGATAATGAAACCGTTCTTGTCGAAGCAGCGAACGCCCCGTCCGCGCCGTCAAGATTTGCGACCACCCTGCGCGCCTTGCGCCACCGGAATTTTCAGCTCTTCTTTGGCGGACAGCTGATTTCACTCACCGGGACTTGGATGCAGAGCGTGGCCCAAGCGTGGCTTGTGTACCGACTGAGCGGGTCGGCGCTGCTGCTGGGCGCGGTAGGGTTCTCCAGCCAGTTCCCGGTCTTTCTGGTGGCGCCGATCGGCGGCATTACAGCCGACCGGGTTAACCGGCAAAGGCTGGTGATTGCCACGCAGACGGCTTCGATGATCCTGGCGGGGATTCTGGCGTGGCTGACCCTGAGCGGGCGCGTGCAGGTTTGGCACATTTTTGCGCTGGCGGCATCGCTCGGCGTGGTGAACGCGTTTGATATTCCAGGGCGGCAGGCGTTTTTGGTGGACATGGTCGGCAAAGAAGACCTGATGAACGCGATCGCGCTGAATTCCTCAATGTTTAACGGGGCACGCGTGATTGGGCCGGCGGTGGCGGGGATTCTGGTGTCGCGCATCGGCGAGGGCTGGTGCTTTGGCGCGAACGCGATCAGCTACATCGCGGTAATCGTGGGTCTGTTGCTGATGCACGTGCATTGCCCGCGGCTCGCGGGCACGGGATCGCCGATTGAAGACATTGTCGAGGGGTTTCGCTGGGTGGGCCAGACGCAGATTATACGCACGCTGTTGATCCTGCTGGCTCTGGTCAGCCTGGTTGGCATGCCCTACACCGTGCTGATGCCGATTTTTGCGGACAAGATTTTGCATGGTGGCGCGCGCGGGCTGGGGATTCTGATGGGCGCAACGGGCGTAGGCGCGCTGTTTGGGGCCTTGACGCTGGCGGCAAAAACCGGAGTGAAGGGGCTGGGGCGATGGGTGGCGATAACCTGCGCGATGTTCGGGGTCAGCCTGGTGCTGTTTTCGTTTTCAAAATTATTCTGGCTCTCGGTGGTGCTGCTGTTCCCTGCCGGCTATTCGATGATGTTGCAGATGGCGTGCTCGAATACGCTGATTCAGACGATGGTTCCGAACGATCTCCGCGGACGGGTGATGGCGTTGTATTCGATGGCGTTCATGGGGTTGGCACCGTTTGGAGCGCTGTTTGGTGGAGCACTCGCGCATCGGGTGGGCGCGCCAATTACGGTTGCGGTTGGCGGAGTGGCATGCGTAATGGGCGCGATCTGGTTCTGGCGAAGGCTGCCGACGATGCGCATTGAGGCGCGGCGATTGATTATCGCGCAGGGACTTGCCGGCGGCGAACCAGAGCAGGAGTTGAACGCTCAGCCGGTGGAGGAGTGAGGAACCGAACCTCTTTTCCGCGGATTTACGCGGATGCACGCGGTTTTAAATTCTTAGTTGTTTATCGGACCGCGCGCTTGGGCAGGAACTTTACTGGCGAGTCCGGCAAGACGTCAAAGTAGGCCGCGTCCGGCCAGGAATTCGCGCACTACTGCACTGGGATCACGATGTTCGCGGTCGACCTCGTAGTTCATTCGCCGCATGTCTTCGTCAGAAATCTTGCCGCCCAGGGTATCTAGCGCCGCTTTCACTTCCGGATGCGTCTTCAGCATTTCTTCGCGCACTACTGCTACCGCTTCGTAGGGCGGAAAGTAGCGGTGGTCGTCTTCCAGGACAAAAAGATCGAGGGCCGGAATTAGTCCGTCGGTGTTATTGCCGGCGATCATATCGACTTGCCGCTGCACGAGCGCGCGCGTGAGCAGGCCCAGGTCCATGATGCGAGGAGGCTCGGCGAAGCGCAACCCGTAGCTCGCAACCAGTCCCTTGTATCCGTCCGGCCTCTCCATGAATTCGTATCCGAAGCCGGCGCGCCACCGCGGCGTGAAGGCAGCGGCCTGCGAGAGCGTCTGCAAGTGCAGACTGCGGGCGTCGTCGCCGCGGATCACCATCGCAAACGTGTCGTTAAAGCCGAGTGGCAGGCTCAGGGTAAGGTTGAATTGCCGCTCGTAGGCTTGCTTCACTCTTTGATAAATCTCTTGCTTGCTGCCACCCGGTTGCTGCTTGAGCACTGCGGTCAGCGCGGTACCGGTGTATTCCGGGTAGATGTCGATGCGACCGGCAAGAATCGCCTGCTGACAGATGAATGTGCCCGCGAGATAAAAGCGGCGCTCGACGGGTAGATGAGCGCGGGACTCGATGATCTGCGCGAAGAGTTCGCCGAGAATAAGTTGCTCGGTAAAGTTCTTGGAGCCGACGACGATGCGATCCGAGTGACGGTTGCAACCGCCTGCGGACAGGAGCAGCGCAACCGCGAGCAGGCTACATGTTGCCGCGGAGAGTCGGGAATGCGCTGTTAAACCCGGATATGTTTTCGCCATCGGACCGTCAGTACTAATCTTCCGTTACTCTTGGGACTAGGATTTCACACGAAGAACGTTCAAGCGGCGTTCGAGAACTCCAAGCAGAAAGTCGGCCGCGAGCGCTAGCATGGCTGCCGGAACTGCTCCCGCAAGAATCACATCGTTGTTGACCATGGCGAGCCCCCGAAAAATAAATTCGCCCAGGCCTCCGGCTCCGATGGCGGCTGCGATGGTTGCGAGTCCGATGGACAGGACTGCGGCAATGCGCACGCCGGCAACAATGACACCTGATGCCAGCGGCAATTCCACCTGCCAGAGCAGCTGCCGGTCGGTGAGGCCCATGGCGCGAGCGGCCTCGACCACCGCGGGATCGACGCCCTGAATACCGGCGTAGGTGTTGCGAATCAGCGGCAGCAATCCATAGAGAGCGAGCGCGAGAATGGCCAGCCGGCTGGCGCGATCTCCGATCCAGGGCGCTGGGATCAGAAAGCCGAACAAAGCGAGGCTGGGGATGGTTTGAATTATGTTCGCGCCACCGAGGATCAACTTGCTGAGTTTGGGAACCCGCGTGATAACGATGCCGAGCGGAACTCCGACAGCCGCCGCGATCAGCGTGGAGATTCCCGCCAAGGTGATGTGTTCGAGCGTCAGCTCGAGTACCTGCTGGCGGTTCGCAACCATGAAATGCCAGAAATCCATGCCGATCACCTCGAATCCGTTGGTCCCGAGAAGGCCTCCATGTAAGCCCGCACGAGTGGATGCTGCGACTTTGTAAATTCCGCGGCGGTCAGGTTCACGATCAAGCGGCCGTCTTCCATGAGGGCGATGCGATCGGCGAGCAACAGAGCTTCGCGCAGATCGTGCGTCACAAAGATGACCGCCTTTTGCATGCGCTGCTGGAGCGCGCGAAATTCTTTTTGCATTTCCGAACGCGTGATGGGATCGAGCGCGCCGAAGGCTTCGTCGAGAATCAGAATCGGCGGGTCGGCGGCGAGTGCGCGGGCAACTCCTACACGCTGACGCTGGCCTCCGGAGAGCTCACTGGGATAGCGTGAGGACAGATTCGCGTCCAGCCCGACCAGGGTTAGCAGCTCGCGCACGCGGGCTTGGACGTGTTCTTGGTTCCAGCCCTCGATCGTAGGCACCAGCGCGATATTGCGCTCGACCGTGAAATGCGGAAACAGGCCGCCATCCTGGATCACGTATCCGATGCCGCGTCGGAGGCGTATCAAATCCCACTCGGTGGTCGCCTGTCCGCCGACGCGCACATTGCCATGGGTTGGGAGGCGCAGACCGTTGATCAACTTTAGGGTGGTGGTTTTGCCGGAACCGCTTCGTCCGAGGAGGACGAGAGTTTCACCGTGGTTGACCGAAAGGGTCAGATCCTGGAGCAATGGACGCCCGTTCAGGGCGAAGGAGACGTGATCGAATTCGATGGCGGGTCCGGCGCTCTGGGGAGTTGTCATCGGTAGCGGACGCTCAGTTCTGGGCGGCGCGGGTCAAGACGCGCTCTTTCAAGGCAGACTTCCCCGACGAAGATCATGACCAAGATCCCGTTCGGTAGGCGCTCTCCGGAAGCCCAGTGATGCGCACTCCTCCGTGCCCTTTGTGGCGGATGTTGAGGCCGACGAGAAGCGCGGTGACCTGCTCAATGATGCGCGCGTTTTCGAGTTTGCCGCCGTCGATCGCGCGCACCCGCGGAATCTTTGCGGCGAGTTCCATGGCGATTTCTGTGGCGTGTGGATCATCGCTGCAAACGATCACATCGCAATCGAGGTCCTGGTCGCTGTTCAGAATGTCGGCAGAAACGTTGTGGAATGCGGCCGCTACCGAAACACCCTTGGGAACGAGTTCGGCGGTTTGCTGGGCGGCGGAGCCTTGCCAGACTCCAATGGTGCGGCTGGCGCGGCCTCCGATGCTGGCCGCCAGCGGAACTGTGGCATCGATGAGGACGCTACCGGGGCGGATCGCAGTCTTCAATTTTTTGAGCAGCGCGGCCTGGCCCTCGAATGGAACGGTCAGCATGAGGAGATCAGTCGCGGCACAGGCCGCGGAATTTTCCATTCCGCTGACCTTCGCGTTGGCGCCGGCTCGCTGGCGGATGGCTTCAGCCGCTCGTTGAGCCCTCGCAGCGTCGCGCGAGCCAATGATGATGGTCTCGCCCGCACGCGCCCAGCGCAGGGCTAGACCCATGCCCGCGGGGCCGGTGCCTCCGATGACGGCGATGGTTCGAGTTATGCTGGCGTTCGTCCGATCGTTCATGCGAATTCCGGCGTGTGCGAATCCTCGGATGATGGCATTTCGAGCGGCAGCTTGATCTTCATGCGCGAATATTTTGTGTTGCGCTCGGCGGGGATGCGGCCGATCTCGAGGATCAACGATTGAAAATCTTCGGGGCTGGTGTATTGGCCGGCAGTGGCTCCAGCCTCGCGCGAGATGTTCTCCTCCATCAGAGTGCCGCCGTAGTCGTTGGCGCCGGCGTGCAGGCAGAGCTGCGACAGACGGCGATTGAGCTTCACCCACGAAACCTGAATATTGTGGATCGAGCCAGCCAGGAGAATTCTGGCGAGCGCGTGAATCTTGAGATGTTCGGCGAGGGTTGGACCCGAGCGGGCGAGGCCCTGTTGAAAGAGAAGCGTGTTCTGGTGAACGAAGCCGAGCGGAACAAATTCGGTGAAGCCGCCGGTATCAGACTGAATCTGGCGGAAGAGTGACAGTTGGCGGACCCAGTGAGCGGGAGTTTCCATGTGTCCATACATGAGTGTGGAGGTACTGCGGATGCCGCATTGGTGGGCGGTGCGGATGACCTGCTGCCATTGCGCGGAGGAGAGTTTGTTGCGCGAGAGAACCTGGCGGACATCGTCGTCAAGAATTTCGGCGGCAGTGCCGGGAAGCGTATCGAGGCCGTTATCGCGCAACATGGAGAGATAGTCGCGCAGGGACATGCCGGTGAGTTCGACGCCGTAGACGATCTCCATGGGCGAAAAGGCGTGGATGTGCATTTGCGGGGCGGCGGTTTTTACTGCGCGCAGAATGTCGCGATAATAAAAAGGAGGCAGGCCGCGTGGAAGTCCGCCTTGAATGCAGACTTCGGTTGCGCCCAGATCCCAGGCTTCGCGGGCTTTGTTGCCCATGTCGTCGAGCGAATGAAAATAAGAGTCGGCTTCGCGCGGGCCTCGGCTGAAGGCGCAGAATTTGCATCCGACAAAACAGATGTTGGTGAAATTGATGTTGCGATTGACGACGTAAGTGACGATGTTGCCGACAAGGTCGCGGCGTAGAGTATCGGCGGCCACGAACAGAGCGAGGAGGTCGGAGCCATCGGCCTTGGCGAGGGCTTCGCGCTCTTTGTCGTAGAGACAGGCCCCGTCTTGTTTTTCGAGAACGCGATCGAGAGCGCTGCGGACTGCGGGTGAGGCTGCCAGCGCGGCTTCCTCCCAAGTGAGATTGGAGAACTCTTCGAGCTGCACCGCTCTTATTACAGATGGCTGCGCCATGGAAAGCATCTCCTAGTCTTTTGTATTATCGAGGCGTTTGTCGAAGCATTTTGTCGAAGCATTTGTTGCAGCCTTCGAACTTAATGTCTCTAACGAAAGAGGTCGCGTTCGGCAGGACGGATCATTTCTTTCGCGCTGCCGTTTCCACGTTTGTAAGAATAACCTCGAATGATGCATGCCGGAGTGCTTGCCAGCTTGCCGCAAACCAGACCGGCCGCACAAGCCAGTTCGTCGGCGACGGCCTCAACGGTGGCGTGAAGCGAGTAGCCGTGGGCATCGCGGCGTCCGCGATAGTCGATGAGGGGGCGCATGCCGGCGACGCCGATGGCGACTTCCGTTAATCCCTCGCGCCAGGGACGGCCAAAGCTGTCGCTGATGATGACGGCGAGGTCAATGCCGAGTTGGTTTTTGAACTCGCGGCGGAGGCGTGTAGCGGATTGATCGGGGTTCTTCGGCAACAACACAGCGTGGCTGCCGCCATTGACATTAGAGACATCGACACCGCTGTTGGCACAGATGAAGCCGTGGCTGGTCTCGGTAAGGAGCACTCCAAGTTTTTGGCGAACAATGCGACTGCTCTCGCGCAAAGCCAGTTCGATCACACGCGCATCGAGTCCGTGCGTCTTGGCCCATCGACAGGCAGCCGCGGAGGGGCTGATTTGGTTGAGGTCGATGAGCGCGCCTTCCGCTTTCGAAACGACTTTGTGCTTTACGACGAGGATGTCGCCATCCTTGATACGCACGCCTGCGCTGCGCGCAGCCATCAACAATGTTCGAGCTAAGTTTTCCCGGGGGAGGATTTCTCCTTCGACTGCGATCGGAAGGATGCGAATTTCACCTTGCGCGTGGTTCGAGTTTGCGCCGCGAACTCTTCCCTGCCCGCGATTGGCGGCCCGCTTAGCCATGACAAACCTGAACTCTTTTTTCGAGACTCCAACTGCGAATGAGCTTTTGGGCGCGGCATTGGCCGGTCGCGGCGGCTATTTCGTGCAGATCTTCGGGACGATCGGCGTCGCGCGCGAGGCTGGGCAATTCGAGGACGACGCAGGGCAGGCCGGTGGATCGGGCGGCGGCGAGGTGGGGCCGAAAACTGTCATTGCCAAACTGCAACGGAAATAAATCGGCGGGCGATCGCCACGCGGCATTCGTGCCGCGTCCAGCGGCGTCGGTGACGAGGACTGTGCCTTGTGGCGGAGCAGCATCGGCAATTTTTTGAAGTTCGGCAACTTCGACGAGGGGGATGTCGGCCGGAATGACTAGGGTGCTGCGAACTCCGCGATCGCAGCAGAGGGCGGTTGCCATGGCGATGGCGCTGGTTTCACCTCCGTTGTCGTCGTCGGAGATGACTTCGAAATTGAAGCGCGTGGCCAGATTGCGGGCAAACGGGTCGCTGGTGACGACGACCACTGCGGGACGACTCTGCCAATCAGAGAGAGTTTCGAGCACGTCTTCGCACATGGCCTGCGCGAGCGTAAAACGTTCCTCTGGACTCAAGACAGGCGACAGGCGCTGCTTAGCGCTGGAGAGATTTTTGACCGGAACGAGAATCATGGTTGTGTCGAATTCATGCCTGCTGCGAAATCATGTTTATTGCGCCGCGCTTGTTCGTGAATTGTCCACATGCCTCGATTGCGCTGCGAGCGAGCGCTACTCGATCGTCATTGTTGCGCATGATGATCGATGTAGTGTGAACGCGGATCGTGCTTGATTCTTCGCGTCTAACTAACTCATCGGCGACCTCTGCATCTTTTATATCGACGACGAGCAGATCGAGGATGTCGCGGTAATAAGCGGCAACGCCGGCGATCGACACAGCGAAGCCTTGCGATGCGAGCAATGCGCCGGCGGGGCCGGTGACGGCGGCGTTCCCCACGATCGGGCTGACGGCGGAAACTTCGGCGCGCGTTTCGCGCAACGCTTTGCGAATGCCAGGAACCGCGAGAATGGGGCCGATGCTGGTTACGGGATTACTGGGCGCGAGCATGATGAGATCCGAGGATCGAATTGCGTCGATGACTCCGGGCGCGGGGAGGGCGTTGGAAGCGCCGGCGAAGCGGACGCTCTTTACTTCATCCTGATATCGCCGCTCGACGAAATATTGCTCGAAGCTGAGCTCTCCGGCAGCGGTCAAGACCCGGGTTTCGACGTTTGAATCGGTCATCGGCAGGATTCGGGTTTGAATGCCGAGACGCGTCGCAATTTCGGCGGTCGCCTCGCTGAGCGTTTTGCCGTCGGCCACCAAGTTGGTGCGGAAAATGTGCATGGCCAGGTCGCGGTCGCCGACGCTAAACCAGGCAGGCTCTCCCATATCGCGCATGGTTTTGAGAGCGAAAAAAGTATCGCGTTCGACGCCCCAGCCGCGCTCCTGGCTCAGGTTTCCGGCGAGCATATAGACGATCGAATCGATGTCGGGAGAGACGCGCAATCCCCACCACGACATGTCGTCGCCGGTATTGACGACGATGGTGAGGTCTTCGGGAGGAACGATCTGGCGCAGGCCGTCGACGAACTTCGCGCCGCCCGTGCCGCCCGTCAGAACCGTGATCATGCCGCGCCTCCGGACACTTGGACGATGTCGCTGCCGCGCGCGGCCGCGGCTTGAGCGAGGCGCTGGGCGAGCAACTCGCTTTGGGTCACGGCCTGCGCGGCGAATTCGGGATAGACGGGCAGACGTTGACGCAGATCGAATCCTTTTGCTTCGGTACGGTGACGCAGCTGATCGAGATGCGGCCAGGGTTTTTCGGGATTGATGAAATCGGGCGTCAGCGGCGAGATTCCACCCCAATCGTTAATGCCGGCGTCGAGCAGATCGGCATAATGCGGATCGGAGAGATTGGGCGGCGCTTGAATATTCATCGACGGCATCAACAGACGAGCGACCGCCACGGTGCGCAACATGTCTTCACGATTGGGCTCGGGCCACGCCGCCATCGGCGTCTCGGGCTTGGCGCGGAAATTTTGCACGATCACTTCCTGAATGTGGCCGTAGTGCGCGTGCAGGTCGCGGATGGCAATAAGCGCATCGACGCGCTCTTCGAGTGTTTCTCCAATCCCGATGAGAATGCCGGTAGTGAAAGGAATTTTGTGGCGGCCTGCATCTTCGATCACGCGCAGGCGTTTGGCGGGAACTTTGTCGGGAGCGTTGTCGTGCGCGGCATTTTTTGCGACCAATCGTTCGCTGGTGGTTTCGAGCATCAGGCCCATGCTGGGCGATACGCGCGCGAGGCGCTGAAGCCACTCGTCGCTCATGAGACCGGGGTTGGGATGAGGAAGCAGGCTCGACTCGCGCAGGATTTTTTCGCACATCGCTTCCAGATAATGAAGAGTCGACTTGTACCCCAAACTGCGCAACGTTTCGCGCATCTCGGGGAAGATCAGCTCGGGTTTGTCGCCGAGGCTGAGCAGAGCTTCGGTGCATCCCAGGCGCTCACCGGCGCGGACGACAGCCATAACTTCGTCGGGGCTCATGGTGTGGGCTCCCGGCTGATTGGGGTCGCGGCGGAAGGTGCAGTAGCCGCAGTAGTCGCGACAAAGATTAGTGAGCGGGAGAAATACTTTGCGCGAATATGTAATGACGCCCGGCTTAAAGCGCGCGCGGGCCGACTGCGCGGCGGCGAGCAGGTCGGGCAACGGGGCGTCGGCGTGCACCAACTGGCAGGCGGTTTCGCGCGAGATGGGCGCGGCACCGGCATCTGGCGGACATGCCGCGAGCTCGCGAAATTCTTTTTGTGAGAGCGCTGACATTGGTGTCTGAATTCGTCCCTAAGCTTTGGCTCGCAGGCGCCGGCCCGGCTACATTCGGAACGATGATAGCGGAGCCGGGAAATCTTGTCCCTTGGATGCCTGTGGTCGCGGCCTCGCTGCATTAGAATTAGCATCTCAGACGATGCCAACGGATTCCCGCAACGAGAGCCTGACCGCGACCGACTTCCGCAAGGCAATGGGATGTTTCGCGACCGGCGTCACGATCATCACCATCGACCGGGACGGCGAAGTGCACGGCATGACGGCGAACGCCTTTACGGCGGTTTCGCTCGACCCCGTTTTAATTCTAGTGTGCGTGGATCATCGGGCGCGAACACACGCGCATCTGCACGCGCGCAAGCGGTTTGGCGTGAATGTACTCAGCAACGATCAGCATGCGATTTCCGAGTATTACGCCGGGGCGTCCGCGACGCACCAGCATCCGGAGACGGCGGGCGCGCGCTTCGAGCGCACCGCGCATGGCACGCCGGTTTTGCAGGGAGCGCTTGCGTATCTCGAATGTCGGCTGCATTCGGCGCAACCCGCGGGCGATCACACCATCTTTATCGCGGAGGTTGAGCACGTGGAAGTGCGGGATGGCGACCCGCTGCTTTATTTCCGCAGCCGCTACCGGGATATTGGGGCGCTCAAGCATTGATGGCAGAAAGTTTGGAATCGTTGTAGCCTTTCCGGGGCGACTTCATGTATCCGCGACCATTTCACTATCACCGCGCGAGCTCACTGACAGAAGCTTCATCGATGCTTGGCCAACTGGGCGAGGGCGCAAAGCTGCTGGCGGGCGGGCAGAGCCTGATCCCGCTGCTGAAGTTGCGCTTCGCGAG
The DNA here is from genome assembly GCA_963803645.1 of uncultured Acidobacteriaceae bacterium. Taxonomy (GTDB): domain Bacteria; phylum Acidobacteriota; class Terriglobia; order Terriglobales; family Acidobacteriaceae; genus Acidiflorens. The sequence continues at coordinate 555,106 of CAWDNK010000001.1, forward strand.
CCCCGAACACCTGGTGGACTTGAACTTCATTACTGGCACGTCGTTCATTCGAGAAGATGGCGGCGCGCTTCGTTTCGGTGCCATGACTCGGCACGCGGAGATTGAGCATTCGTCGCTGGCGCACCAGATTCCGATGCTGCATGACTGTGCCGCCGGCATTGCCGACGTGCAGATACGAAATCGCGGAACCATTGGCGGATCGCTTGCAGAGGCCGACCCGAGCGGCGATTGGGGCAATGCCCTGCTCACACTGGACACCACGGTTCACTGCCTTGGGCCGGATGGCAAGCGCGCTATCGCGCTGAAGGATTTTGTTAAGGACGCTTACACGACGGCGCTCGCTCATGATGAACTGGTCAGCGAAGTGGAGATAAAGATGCCTCCAAAGGGCAGCGGCGGCGCTTACCTGGCGTTCAAGAGAAGTGCGCCGGTTTATCCAAGCGCGAGCGTTGCGGTGCAATTGACGATGGAGGGCGATGTTTGCCAGGAAGCGGCAATTGCCCTGGGATGCGTTGGCTTGACCGCGATGCGTGCGAGCGCGGCCGAAGCGGAGTTGCGCGGGAAAGTTGTGAACGAGAAAACGATGGCCGCTGCCGCGGAAGCGGCGCGCGCGGCGGGCGATCCGCAGCCTGACATGCGAGGCTCGGCAGAATATAAACGCCAGTTAGTGGTTGCGCTCTGCAAGCGCGCGCTTAGGATTGCCGTGCGGCGGGCGCGCGGAGAACGTGTCGAGGGGGCGCATCTGTATGCCTGAGGGCGCGATCGCGGAAGCGGCAATCGGGGCGAAGATTGCCGTGACGATTACGGTGAACGGCAAGCCTTATGCCCGCGAAATCGAAGGCCGCATGTTGCTGGTCGAGTTTCTGCGCGAGACTTGCGATTTGACGGGAACGCATGTCGGTTGCGATACGAGCTATTGCGGGGCGTGCTCTGTGCTGATGAATGGCCTGGCGGTGAAATCGTGCACGGTTCTGGCGGTGCAAGCGGACGGCACGGAGATCACGACGGTCGAGGGGTTGGAGAAAAATGGGGAACTTGGCCCGATTCAGAAAGCTTTTGGCGAGGCCTACGGGCTGCAATGTGGATACTGCACGCCGGGGCTGATGCTGGCGACGCAGCAATTATTGGCGACAAATTCTGAACCGACGGACGGGGAAATTCGCAAAGCCATTGCCGGCAATACCTGCCGCTGCACGGGGTACATGAATGTCTTCAAGGCCATTCGACTGGCGAGCCGCAACGTGAAAGGGGCTTGACGTGGCGATCAAGTTGTCGGGCGAGTTCGCAGTGAAGAGAAGTCCCGGCGAGGTCTACGATTTTTTGATCGACCCACATCAGTTTGCGCCCTTGCTGCCGGAGTTTCAGGGTCTAACGATGCATGACGATACGCATTTCACGGTGAAGGTGAATGTTGGAATCTCCTACATAAAAGGTGCGGCCAGCGTGAAATTGGAATTGACCGAGGCGGAGCAATCGCGACGCGCCCAATATAAAGGACACGGAGCAGTCGCGGGCGGCAGCGTTACGGTGATCGCGAGCTTTGATCTTGCGCCCGACGGCAATGGGACGAAGGTCAACTGGCAGGGCGAGGCGCAAATCTTCGGGCCACTGGCGTCGGCCGCAGGCGGGTTGCTGGAACCACTGGGGAAAAAGCAGGTACAGAAGCTGATCGACGGCTTGCAGAGGGCGCTGGCGTAGGATTGGGAGTGGCGCGATTTTTTGCGTGGGATGCGGATCTTATACGCTACTCAGGCATTTTTTGTACGCATGTTTTTGTAGGTTGTTTTCACGATGGCTGAAAATAACAAAAACGGTCAGCGCTGGGTGGGCGCGTCGCTGCCACGCAAGGAGGAGGACCGCCTTTTGCGCGGCCGCGGCAAGTTCACGGATGACATCAAGCTGCGTGAAATGCTTTACCTATGCTTTGTGCGCTCTCCGTATGCGCACGCTCGAATTGTGAGTATCGATACTTCGGCGGCAGAAGCGTTGCGCGGTGTGATTTGCGCAATCACCGGCAAAGAGGTCGCCGGTCAGACGCAGCCGTTTATTGAGATTGGCCCGGAACATGTGCAGAAGATTCGCGACTTCCCAATAGCCGTGGACAAGGTGCGCTATCAGGGTGAGCCAGTTGCGGCGGTGGTGGCGGAATCTGCGGCGTTGGCCGAAGATGCCGCGGAACTAGTCGCGGTGGAATACGATCCGCTTGAGCCGGTGATCGATGCCGAGCAGGCGCTGACGGACCTCAGCATTCTGCACGAAGAGGCTGGCACCAATCGAGTTTGGAACGGCATGTGGGAGTTCGGCGACGTAGAAAAAGCGTTCAAGGAAGCTGCGTATGTGGTCGAGATCGACCGCATGCATTTCCATCGGTTCTCGTCGACTCCGCTGGAGAATAACGTCGTCATCGCCGAGTGGAACGCGAAGGACGATCATATTTACTACTGGTGCAATAATTCTTTCCCTTCGTTTGCAATTCAGTTTCTGGCGGCGCACCTGAATGTTCACATCGACAAAATCCGGGTGCAGACGTTCGATATCGGCGGAAGTTTTGGGATCAAGATCACAAGCTATCCGCAGATGGCGGTGTGTGCGCTGGCTTCTAAGAAGTCCGGCGGACGGCCGATCAAATGGGTGGAAACCCGCACGGAGCACATGGTTTCGAGCGCGCATGGAAATGAGCGAACGTTTCGCGATACGCGCGTGGCGCTCGACAAAGATGGCGTGATCACAGCGATTGACTCCCGGCATATCGACGACTGTGGCGCTTATCCGCGTTACGAGCCGCTGGGGTGCGTGATCTGGTCGCAGGTTTTTTGCGGCGTTTATCGCTTTCGGAATGCGCGCATCGATTTCTGGCAGGCCGTGACCAACAAATGTCCGGTCGGACCGAACCGTGGATACTCGCGCATGCAACATCTGTGGTTTCTGGAACGGTTGGTTGATATTTGCGCGCACGAACTCGGCATCGCGCCGGACGAGATGCGGCTGCGGAATTACATACTACCGCAGGAATTTCCCTACACAACGCCGAACGGCTGTGTCTACGACTCGGGCAATTATTCAAAAATGCTGGAGGTTGCGAAAGAGCTGATCGGCTGGGAGGACTGGCAAAAGAGGCGGGCGGACGCACGCCAAGAAGGACGCATGATCGGGATTGGGATCGGCACGACGCTCGATTCCGGTACGAACAATTTCGGTCAGTCGCAGATTGTAAATCCGTATGCGCCTTTTTCAGGCAACTCGCAGGGAGCGAACTGTAAGCTCGATATCTACGGAGAGGTTGTGGTCGCGGTGGGATCTTGTCCTCAGGGGCAGGGACATGAAACTACGGCGGCGCAGGTGGTGGCGGATGTGCTCAATATTCATCCCGATTTGATTACCGTGCGGACGGGATTCGATACCGAGCGCAATGTGCACACGGGATTTTCGGGAACTTATGCCAGCCAGTTTGCGGTGTCGGGATTATCGGCGGTGCATGGCGCGGCACAGAAATTGAAGGCTGAAATGACACGACTGGCGGCCTTTTCGCTTGAGACCAGCGAAGACGATCTGGAGTTTGGAACTGGGCAGCAGGGGCCGGAGGTTAAAGCCAAGAGCACAGGAAAGTCGATCAACTACTGGGGCCTGGCGAACATCGTGAACGTGAACAGCGCAGTCTTGCCACCTGAAATGTTTGAAGTCACGCTGAATTGCAGGTATGTATGGCGCGCGCCGTTTAAGGTTCCCGACAAGCAGGCAAAGTACGGAAACCTGACGTTGACGTACGCGTCGCAGTTGCACATTGCCGTGATTGAAGTCGACCGCGAAACCTTCGTGCCCGAGATTCTTGACTACGTTGCGGTTGACGACTGCGGAACGGTGATCAATCCGCCGATTGTTGAGGGACAAGTTTATGGAGCGACCGCGCACGGGATTGGAGCGGCGCTGATGGAAAGGTGCGTTTACGACGCGGTCGGAAATATGATGACGAGCACGTTCAGCGATTACACGCCGATCACGGCGATGAATATTCCGAAGATAAAGTACGGGCATACGACGACGCCATCTCCGCACAGCTACAGTGGCGCAAAAGGCATGGGCGAAGGCGGCGCGGCACCGATCCACACGATCTCGGCAGCGCTCCAGGATGCCTTGTTTGCAGAGGGCATTTTTATTAACGACTCATTCAACAATGGAGACAGCATTTTTCGGCAGTTGAAGCGGCGCGACGGCGGGCAGTTGCGCGAGCAGGTGAAGGTGGAGAAAAGGCAGGTCTAGAAGCCGGCGGTACAGTCGACAGTGACGAATGAAGAAAGTTTGCATAATCGGATGCGGCGCGATCGGCAGCCTATATGCCGCGCACCTGGCGCGCGTGGCGGAGGTATGGGCGCTGGTTCGACGTCCCGAACATGCGCAGGCATTGAACCGTGATGGATTGAGGGTCAGCGGAACGCATGAGTTCTCCGTGAATTTCCGCGCGACGACAGAACCACGCGAAATTCCGGAATGCGACTTTGGCATTGTGGCGACGAAAGCAACACAGGTCAAAGAGTCGTTTCGTCTCGCTGGCTCGCGCTTCGACAAAGGCGCCGTGCTCTCAGCGCAGAACGGACTGGGCAGCGAGGAGATCATTGCCGCGCTCACACGGGGCTACGTCATTCGCGGCACAACCTTTATGAGCGGAACGCGGCATTCGGACACGCATGTTCAGTATGAACTCGATACGCCCACGTGGATGGGGTCATTCGAGGCGACTCGCACGCCTTTCCAGGTGGTGCAGGAAATCGCTGACTTGATTGTGGCGGGCGGGCTGAAGGCGCAGGCGCTCGAGGACGCGAGGCCCGCGCAGTGGTCGAAGCTTATCTTCAACGCATCGGTGAACGGCGTTTCGGCGCTGACGGGTTTGCCGCATTCACTGCATTTTGCGGATGAAACAAACTTTCCCGGCCTGGGACATCTTCTGCACGACTTGATCGACGAAGGCAAGCGCGTCGCGCAAGCAGCAGGGATTCGTTTGCACGAAGATCCGTGGGAGATGAACAGGCTGGGCGCGATGACGAATCATCCCCCCTCAATGCTCTACGACGTGCGGCATCGGCTGGCGACCGAGGTAGAGTTTCTTTCCGGCGCGATTGCCCGCGAGGCTGAGCGTGCCGGAATAGCCGCGCCGCTGCACACAATGGTGTATCGGCTGATCAAAGGAAAAGAAGCGGCGTGGCGTTTTCAGGATGAAAACAAACCGGTGACGGTGCATTGATGGCCTGGCCCGTCGATAACGCGAAACTGGAGCGCGTTCGTGCGCTGATGAAGGATCAGGATTTGTCTGCCCTGGTTGTGCGCGCGCCCGACAACGTGCTCTATCTGACGAACTATTGGTGTATGAAGGGCTACGATGCCGTCGTGTTTCCGCGCGACGGCGCGCCAATCTTGATTGCGCTTGAACCGCAGCAGGCTGACGCGGAGCGTAATTCGTGGACGAAGGATATCGTCTACTTCAAAGGTTATGACGAGCGCGACGCGCGTCCGCCACAATTTCGCGCGTGGGACCGCGTTTATGAGATTCTCAAATGCCGCGGCCTGACGGACAAGGTCGCCGTCGAACTTAATATGGGCACGCAGTCGGCGGACCGCATGGTGGGCGAGCCGACGACGTTCATGATGTCGTACTTTGAATCGTTTAAAAAGTTTTGCGGCGAGGTGGTCGATTCGACGCCGCTGCTGAACGAAGCACGCTCGATCAAGACTGCGCAGGAAATTGAGCGCATGCGCCTGGCAAATGAACTGGCAGCGCTCGCCATGGATTACACGCGCGAGCACATGCGTCCCGGCATGAAAGAAAGCGAGGTCGGAGCCATGTACGAGGGCTTTGTGCATGGTCTCGGCGTCGGATACAAGAACAAGGTGGAGATGGCGCGCGCGTTTACGCTAGTATGGTCGGGAAAAGGAATTGCCACTTTCACAGCTACCGGCGATCGGCCGATTCAGAAAAATGAACCGACACTGTTTGAGATATGGGTGTGTGCCGACGGCTACTGGACGGACCTCACAAAGAACGCATGCCCGGGTGAGCTGACACCTGACTATCACAATCTGCTCGATCTTCTGCTCAGCGTGTTCGAGACGGCTGTGTCATTTGCGCGCGACGGGGCGAGTTTGCCGGAGTTGGATAAACTTGTGCGAGCTCGGATTGCCGAGGGCGGGTACGCGGGGCAACCGTCCCACCCCATCTGTCACGGTGTGGGAGCCCGCGCGCACGAGCCGCCTTATGCTCACCAGGCCGGAGGCGGAACGATAAAGAAAGGAATGGTGCTGGCGATTGAGCCGGGAATCTACTGGCCGGGCGGCGGGGGTCTGCGTTTGGAAGACAACTTTCTGATCACTGAAAACGGCAATGAGAAGATGTGCACCGATCCGGATGACTTTCGTCTGGCGAGACATTCGAGCCTGCAAGCGGACTAACAACTGTGCCAAAGAAAACGCCTAACACCGCCACCGCTCTCGACGCCCAGCTCGTCGATCGCATTCTGGGCGAGGTTCGTGAAGACGAAATTGTTTCGATGTGCTGCGATGTGATCAATATTCCCAGCCCCACTGGCCAGGAATTGAGGATGGCTGAGTACATGCAGGGCGCCTTTCGGAAAATCTGTCTAGACGTGAGCTGGCAGGAGATTGAAGAGGCCCGCGCAAATGTTGTTGGCCGATGGAGGGGCGCGGGTGGTGGCAAGAACCTGATGTTTAACGGCCACATGGATACTTCGAACACGGGACAGGAAGAATTTTTGACGGGCGCCGGGTACAAGCCGAGCGCGCTTTTGAAAGATGGCTTTATTTATGGACTCGGCATTTACAACATGAAGGGCGCGCTGGTTTGTTACACACAGGCCGTTGCGGCGTTGCAGCGCGTGGGTGTTCGGCTTAAAGGCGATCTGATTGTTGCTGCGGTTGCGGGCGAGATTGAAAAAACGCAATGGGGCGAATTCAAAGGCAAGGAATACCGCGGCTACGGATGTGGCACGCACTATCTTGTGAACCACGGGGTTCTACCCGACGTGTGCATTCTCGGCGAACCAACCGACATGCAAGTGGTGCTGGAACACTTTGGCTCGATGTGGGTACGCATCTCGTGTACTGGCATTTATGTCCATACGGCGTTTTGTGAAGGCCGCGAGGAGATGAATTCCATTCGCCGCATGCACGAGATCATGCAGCCGATCATGAAGTGGATTGAGCAATGGGAGAAAAGGGCCGCGCATGGCGGAAGGAAGGCGATCGTGAATCTCGGCGGTATTCGCGGAGGCCACGCCTGGCGCGCCAGCCGGACGCCCGAGAAAACCGACCTCTTTCTTGATGTTCGCGTTCCCCCGACGATCGCGATGGCGGAAGCACGGCGTGAGATTCAGCAGGTGTTCTTCGATCTCGAAAAAGCCCATCCGGACTGGGGGCTTGAGTTTGAAACTTACGTCTCCGTGCCAGGCGCGCAGATCAGCGGGGATCACGAGATGATCCAGGCCATCGATCGCAACCACCAGCGCGTTACGGGCGCACTTCCGAAAAGAGACGTCGTGACCTGGTGCTCGGACGCGAGCGTGCTGACCCGGTATGGTGTCGCGACCGTGAACTATGGGCCCTCGAGCGGGCCGCGCGACAAAGAGGGAGAGAAGGTGCGCATTCAGACGATGGTTGAGATCACCAAGATTTACGCATTGACGGCCGCTGAAATATGCGGCGTTCTGAGCTAGAGAACAGCGTTAGAAAGCAGAGTTAAAGAGAAGAGTTAAGAACGATAATTAGCTACGGCGGATGCTTCAATTTAGAACGGAACTTCAACCTCAAGGTCAATCTTTGCCGAGCCCCAGCGAAATCAATCGCCGCTACAAGAACATCCGCGAGCGAATGCGGAAGCAGAATCTCGATGCGCTGATCGTATGCGGCAATCAATATGCCGGATTCGAAGGCGCCGTGCTCTACACTTCCGGATTCGAAATTGTGCATCGCTATGTGTACGTACTTATCCCGCTTGAGGGCGAGCCAACGCTCGTTTTCCCGCGCGAGGCGCGCTGGATCGGCGACAAGCAGAAGCCATGGGTGAAAGATCAGGTGTGGCCCGACCTTCCCGGGCAGTGGCTGCGCGAGCACGCAGCTGAACGCGGCTGGAAGCGAGTTGGCACTTATGGCGTGAATTTCATCATGGCGGTTCGTGACTATCGCGAACTGGCGCGCGGGCCATTCGAACTTGTGGCTTTTGACCGGGAGTTTGACATGGCGCGGGCAGTCAAGAGCGAAGAGGAACTGATCGAAGTGCGCGACGCCATGAGCATTGTAGTCGAGGGCTTCTGGACTCTGGTGGCGGCTTACGAGCCAAGCAAGACGGAAGCGGAAATTATGGCGCCAGCGGTGGAACGTTTTTTTGCGCGGGGTGCGGGGCCGCGCATGATGAATATTCTTCTTTCGGGCGAGCACGGCGAAGCCAACGCGTACTTCAAAGTTCCCGGGCATCGCAAGGTTGCGGACGGCGACCTTCTTCTCTATTCGCTTGAAGTGACCGGGGCGGGCGGATACTGGGTCGAGTTCTCGCGCGCGCTGCTGCGGGGCAAGCCGAGCGCGACGACGCAAAAGATGGCGGATGTTTATCCGCTGGCTATGGAGGCGGCTCGAAAATTGATGCGCGATGGAGAACTTGCCTCGAGTGTTCATCGCGCCGTGGCTGATACATTTGCCAAACAAGGCTTTGCGCTCGGGCATCTCTCCGGCCACAGCATCGGCACGACGATGCTTGAATACCCCGTAATCGGCGCGGAGAGCGATGTTGCGCTTGAAGAGAACATGATTTTCTCGCTGCATCCGCAGGTGGTCGATCAGGATGGCAAGGTCTGCCTTTATACGCAGGACACCTATCGCATTGGCGAGATTGAGGGCGAATGCCTGGCTGATGTTGAGTGGAAGTTTTTTACCGGCAACGAAAAGCGAGAGAGCATGGGGCGAGGTTAGAGGTCAGCTTGTTAAGGATTTGCATCGTCGGTTGTGGTGCCGTCGGCAGTTTATTCGCGGCGCATCTCGCGCGGAAGGGTGAGTCGGAGGTCTGGGCCTACGACGTTTGGAAGGAGCATGTCGACGCGATTCGCGAGAATGGGCTGCGTATTTCGGGGGCTGCTGATTTCACCGCGAGACTCAACGCTACATGCGATCCTGATGAGATTCCACGCTGCGATTTTGGCATAGTGGCTACGAAGGCGATCCGTACGCGAAATGCGATTGCACAGGCTGCACGGGTGTTCGACACGAATAGTGCCGTCTGTTCGGTGCAGAACGGCGTGGGCAACGAAGAAATTATCGCCGAGCATGTGAAGTTTGTAATTCGCGGGACGACGTTCCCGGCCGGGCATCTCATCGCGCCCGGCCATGTTGGTTTCGATATTAAGGGAGACACGTGGATCGGGCCCTTTGAGCCCACCAAGACGCCGATGTCGAAAGTGGAGGAACTTGCCGGCCTCGTCACGCGATCAGGAATGAACGTGATTGCGCTGAAGGACGCTCGCGGCGCCCAATGGACGAAATTGATTTTCAATGCCGCGACCAATCCGGTGGGAGCGCTGACGCTTCTGCATCACGGCGCGGCGACGCGATTTGCTCCAACCGGCCAACTGTTCAACGATCTTATTGCTGAAGGTGAAGCGGTGGCCAGAGCGAGCGGCATTGAACTGCACGGTGATCCGCGGACGCTCGTGCAAAAAGGAGCGAGCGCGCCCGGGAAACACCGGGCCAGCATGTTGCAGGACCTTCTCGCGAAGCGTCGGACGGAAGTCGATTTCATGAACGGCGCGATCGTCGAGTGGGGCAGGAAGACCGGCGTCGAGACGCCGCTGAATCTGGCTCTTTGGGAACTGATCAAGGGGCTCGAGCATTCGTGGAGCGATCCGGAGTAATCATGTCGGCTGCATTCAACATCGGCGTTCTTCAACTCAGCATGGAGCCGGTGCATGAAACGCTGGCCATGGCAAAAGCCTGTGAGGACGCTGGTTTTGACGCGTTCTGGATTGCCGAGGCCTACCCCTGGTGGCGTAAGCATGCTTTCGAGGCGCGTTCGTCCACCGCGATCCTCGCCGTCATCGCCAGCCAAACGCGGCGGATTCAGCTGGGCTGGGGAATTATTTCTCCGTACACGCGTCATCCGGTACAGATTGCGATGGAGGCGCGCGTTATGCAGGATCTCGCGGGCGAACGCTTTCTGCTCGGTCTGGGCGCGTCGAAAATCTTCATGAAGGAGATCGGCGAGGGTGAAGGCGAGAAGGTTGGGCCGGCGACCGTGATGCGCGAGAGCATCGACATCATCCGCGGCGTGCTCAAGGGTGAGGCATTCGAATATCGCGGCAAGGTTTTCACTGCGGGTGTGCCCTTGCTTAAGCCCGAGGCGCAGATCGCGCGCGACGTGCCTCCCATTTATGTCGCGGGAACCGGGCCAGCGATGCAGAGGCTGAGTGGATCGGTGGGCGACGGACTGCTGACTGCTTCGATCACGACGCCGGCGTTCGTGCGCTATTCGAAGAAGAATATGGAGGAAGCTGCCGCGAAGGCCGGCCGGGATGCGTCGAAGTTAATTCTCGGATCGGTCATTGTCGGCAGCATTGATCGCGACTCGAAAAAAAGTAAAGAAGGAGCGCGGGAACAGGCCGCGATGTACCTTGCGAACAAGGTGCAGAACATCAAGGGCTCAGCGGATGTGCTGCTCGAATCAGCGGGGATCACGTTCGAAGAACTTCAGCCGGTTGCGGACGCGATGGAACGGGGTGGGCGAAAAGCCGCGGCCCGGGCCGTGTCTGACGAATTGCTTCGCAAGGTGTGCCCGATCGCAGGAACGCCCGACGAGTGCATTCAGAAAATCGAAGAGTATCGCGCAGCTGGCTGCACGCACATCATGCTGGAGATTTGGGGCGACGATCGAACCGGGCAGGCGAGACTTTTTGGGGATGCGGTGCTGCCGCATTTCAGAAAATAAAGAACTCAGATTGAAAACGTGAGACACGTCAAATCCGGCCGACCAGATATTGCTATCGCGATCCGTCTTTAGTCTTCTGACTTCCGACTTCAGCAATTTGCTATTTCGCCATTACCAGCTTCGCGATGGTCGCGAGCTGCATGTTCGACGTGCCTTCGTAGATTTTCCCGATCTTCGCGTCGCGCCAATATTTTTCTACCGGGTAGTCTTTTGTGAAACCGTAGCCGCCGTAGACCTCGATGGCCAGTGAAGTGACCCGTTCCGCGACCTGCGACGTAAACAGCTTGGTCATAGCGGCTTCTTTCACGAAATCCACGCCTGCGTCTTTCATACGAGCGGCGTTGTAGACCATCAAACGCGACGCTTCGATCTCCGTCGCCATTTGCGCGATCTGGAATTGGATCCCCTGGAATTCGGAAATCGGCTTGCCGAACTGCTTGCGCTCCTGCGCATATTTGGCGGCGTACTCCCATGCACCCCGCGCCACGCCCAGCATTTGGGCCCCAATGCCAATGCGGCCTTCGTTGAGTGTCTCAATCGCGATCTTGTATCCCTTGCCAACCTCGCCGAGCACATTTTCCTTCGGCACACGGCAATCTTCGAGAATCAATTCGCAGGTTGAGGAGGCGCGAATACCAAGTTTGTCCTCTTTCTTGCCGACGGTGAACCCGGGAAAACTTTTTTCAATCAGAAACGCCGTGATGCCCTTGTAGCCCTTCGACGCATCGACGGTCGCAAACAGAATAAAGAGGCCGGCTTCCTTGCCGTTCGTGATCCAGAGTTTGCGGCCGTTGAGAACGAAGTCGCTGCCTTTAAGTTCGGCTTTGGTTTGCAGGGCAAATGCGTCGGACCCGGAACTGGCCTCGCTGAGCGCGTAAGCGCCGACCGTGTCAGCGGCCATTTTTGTCAGATAGCGTTTTTTCTGATCTTCAGTGGCCCAGCGGAGAATGGCATTGGCGACGAGCGTGTTCTGCACATCGACGATGACGCCCGCCGAGGCATCGGCGCGAGAGAACTCTTCAACGGCCAGGATGGCCTCGAAAAACTTGCCACCGGCGCCGCCATACTGCTCGGGAATCTCGATGCCCATCAGTCCGAGCTGAAAAAACTGATCGATCAGCGCGCGGTCGAAAATGCCTTTCTCGTCCATTTCCCTGGCAAGCGGACGAATCTTGTCTTCGGCGAACTGGCGCACGTTATCGCGAAACAAGATCTCGTCGTCAGTGAGCGTGGTGAGCGGAGCGGGAGCGGCCAGCTGGAGAGTTTCGGGCATCGGAACACCTCATTTTCGCGCAGGGCGCTTTGGATCGCGTTCCGGCGCGGATGGCGAACTGAAAATTGTAGCAGGACGGCGGGGAAGGCACATCTAACACACACAACGTCTTCAGGGCATGCCTATCGGTCATGGCCGGCGGAATCCGGATCCCGGAGTCTGAAAGTTGCGAATCGATTCTTGCAACACTATAATCTAACTAACCAGTTATTTAATTATTTTATATGGGCATCCCTCGGCGAAGTCCGGATCAACAAAGCCGAAAGGGTCTCGGCGATGAAAAAGCTCGCTCTGGCCCAGGCACGCGGAGGCATCCCGAAAAGAGCCGAGCGGCAATCTTACGGGCGGCAGTCGCCGAATTTGCCGAGCACGGCATCGCAGGCGCGCGAACGGATGCCATTGCGCATGCTGCGCGGGTGAACAAGGCTCTCCTCTATTACTACTTTAAAGACAAGGATGCGCTATACGGGGCGGTACTCGACCACGTGTTCAGCGGGCTGCGCGAGCGCTTGGTGCCGGTGCTTGAAAGCGATCTAGAGCCGCGTGAAAAGATGCTGGAATATGTGGGACGCTATTTCGACTACATCGCGGCGAGTCCGCGATTTCCGCGGGTGGTGCAAGCGGAGTGGATGCGCATGGGGCCGAAGGGCAGTCCGCAAATGCTGCGGATTGCGCGCGAGTACTTTGCTCCGATTTACCGGCGCGTCGCTGAAATGCTGCGCGAGGGCATGGAGAAACGGCAGTTTCGAGCCGTGGATCCAATCGATTTTATGCCTTCACTGGTGGGCGTCATTATTTTTTATTTCAGCGCGGCGCCCGCGATGAAGAAGCTGTTGAAGATCGATCCGTTGTCAAAGAAGCGGATCGCGGAGCGACGGGAGTTTGTATTGGAGTTTATTTCGGCGGCGCTGTTCAGGGACCAAGGTTTAAGAGCGCGCCGCAGCAAGGCCCTAAAAACTTTGGGAGATTAGGCAATGAACGCGCGTAACAAATTTCTGATTTTGTTGGCCATAATCCTGGCAATTTCCGCGACCTATTATTTTTTCTCTACGCCGCGCGGAAACGACCTGGTGCTGGTGGGGACGGTGGATGCAAACCAGATCGTCGTCAGTCCTCAGATTGAGGGGCGCATTTCGAAGCTGCTGGTCGACGAGGGAACGCCGGTGAAACAAGGACAACTCATTGCCGTACTGGATCCTTCTGAACTCGAAGCAGAAGAGCGGGCGGCGGCGGCGACCATCTCGAGCATGCGGTCACAGGTGAGCGCGAACGAATATACGCAGAAATCGACGAAGGGATCGACGACGAGCGACGTGGCCAATGCACAGGCGCAGTTGCAATCTTCACGGGCGCAACTGGCACAGGCTGAAGCGACGCTGGCACGGGTGGAAAGTGACAGCCGGCGAACAATTGGCCTGGCGACGGCGGGCGTAGCGTCGGAACAAGAAAAAGTGCAGGCCGAGATGAATCTCAAAGCGCAGCAGGCGAGCGTCGATTCGCTGAGGGAGCAGGTCTCGGCGGCGCAGGCGACTTTGAATTCGGCGGTGGCGCGCACGAACCAGGCGACGGCAGCCGCGAGCACAGTGGCGTCGACACGTGCGCAGATGGAAAATGCGATTGCGCAGCTCAATGAAGCCGAAGTACGGCTTGGCTACACGAAAATCTACGCGCCGGTGACCGGCACGGTGCTGGTGCGAGCGGCGCGGGAGGGCGAGGTTGTCAATGCAGGACAGGCGATCGTAACGGTGGTGGACTTCAGCGACACCTGGGTGCGGGCGGCGATTCCGGAGACGGACGCGGATCACATCGGATACGGCGACACGCTGACGATACAGCTTCCGGGGGGCACCGAAGTTTCGGGAAAAGTATTTTACAAGGCTGCGGAGGCTGACTTTGCAACCCAGCGCGACGTGGGGCGCAGGAAGCGCGACATCCGGACGCTCGTGCTGAAGGTGAGACTGGACAATCCCAAGGGCGCGTATGTGCCGGGGATGACAGCTGAGGTTTTGGTGCCGGCCGCACAACTGAAAGGGTCTGCGGTCGCGCAAGGCGCGGAGCCCGCGGGGAAACAATGAACGAAGAAGCGCGGGCGACCGATGGGAAAAACTCGAGCGGCGTGAGCGTTGCATCGTCAGAGTTGAGCCTGCGCGGCGAAGTCGCGGCGGGCGCGGTGAATGCGATTGAAGTTGATCACATCGTCAAGAAGTATGGCGAATTCACGGCCGTCGACGACGTTTCGTTCACAGTGAAAGAAGAAGAAATTTTTGGACTGCTGGGGCCGAATGGCGCGGGCAAGTCGACGCTGATCCGGATGATGACAACGCTGATTCCAATCACGGGCGGGGCCGCGCGAATCATGGGGCACGATGTTGCGCGCGATCCGGAATCGGTGCGGCGGACGATTGGAGTGATTCCCCAGGCGCTGACCAGCGACCTGGATTTAACGGTCGAAGAGAACATGTCGATTTACGCGAAGCTGTATGACGTTCCGCCGAAGCGCCGCAAAGAAGCGATTGACGAGCTGCTGGAGACGGTCGACCTGACGAAGTGGCGAGACGCGCAAACGAAAACACTCTCCGGCGGAATGCGGCGGCGGCTCGAAATTGCGCGCGGGCTCGTGCATAGTCCGAAGATTTTTTTCCTGGACGAGCCAACAACCGGTCTCGATCCGGTATCGCGTGTAGCCGTGTGGGAGATGCTGACCAACATCAAGTCGAAGCGCAAGCTGACTGTGCTGATTACGACGCACTACATGGATGAAGCGGACCGCCTGTGCAACCGGATCGCAATTGTCGACCACGGGAAACTGGTGGCTCTTGACACGCCCGAAGCACTCAAAGCGACCGTGCCCGGATCGACGGTGATCGAAGTGCAATTCGAAAACGCGCCCGCGGACTGGGAGAATCGGCTTCGCCAGTTGCCGGGAGTGACGTCGGTGCAGAACGAGAGTGCGGGAATGTTTCGAGTGCTGACGGCGAATGGTTCGGGCACGACGACCGATCTGGTGGAGATGGCCGTGGTTGCGAAAGTTGTGCTCAAGACGCTCACCGTGCAGAACACGACACTGGACGACGTATTCGTCCACTACACGGGGCGGCAACTGCGCGATGAACTCGTGAAGGCGTATTCATTCGTGATGCCGCCTCGGCCGGGACAATCATGAACCGCACGCTCGCACTTATCGAACGGGAGATGCGGAAGTTTTTCCGCTCGCCGGCACTGATGATGGTGTCGATGATCTTTCCGCTGGTCCAGCTAATCGTGCTGGGCAATGCATTTGGCGGAAAGATTCGCGACGCGAAGATGGGGATTGTGGACGAGGATCATGGCACGCAGGCGATCCGAATCAAAGAGGCGTTCGATTCGGTGCGCGCAACGTCGCGGACGTTCGTCACCATTCCATACGACAATGAGGTGAAGGCGCGGGAAGACGTGCGCGACGGGAAAATTCAGGGAGCAGTGATTATTCCGCCGCAGTATTCGAAGATGGTGTACGAGAAAAACCATCCCCGAATCGCGCTGATCGTCGACAACAGCGACAACTTCATGAGTTCGACGCTCGAAGACAGCATGACGGCGCTCACGGATGCGCTGAACCAGCCTGACATCACGCCTCGGCTCTTGCAGCAAACTGCACTGAACATTGTTGAACTCTATCCTTACATCGAGTACATGAAGTTCCTGCTGCCCGGGTCGATTGCGCTGGCGATGTTCGTCTCGGCGATGATCGGCGGCGGAATGTTGTACATCGACGATAAGGCGCGGGGCGTGCACGAAGGATATCTCGTCACTCCGATCACGAAAGCGGAGCTGGTGTTTGGACTCAATGGGGCGGGCGCGATCAAGGGGGTGCTGACCGGCATTGTGATCACGCTAATCGGGTCCATGATCGCGGGCGTGGGAACGATTTTCCATCTGGAGACGATCCTGGGACTTCTGCTGATGATCGTGGCGACCGCGACTGCGTTCAACACAATGATGTTTCTGATGATGGTGCGGGTGGAGGATCCGCTAGTACCGCGTGCGACTTTTGGAATTCTGAACACGCTCTTGTTTTTCCCCAGCGGATCAATTTATCCGGTGCAGGCATTTCCAGGATGGCTGCGGGCGATCGCATGGGTCGACCCGTTCACGTATGCCGTGGACGGATTCAAATGCCTTCTGCTGAAAGAAACGGGCATTGGACCAATTCTGCCCGACCTGCTTTTTCTTTCGTGCTTCGCCCTTATCACGCTGGCGCTGGCGGTACCGCTGTTCAAGCGGACGCTATAGCTCTCTGAAAAATCTTGTGCCCGGCCGACGATGATGGCCCCAGGTGTCGCAGGTTCCTTGTGCCCATGGGCACTGCACGCCGGAAGTTCGACCTGATTACCGGGGTTCTTTGCAAGGATTCTTGGAGAGAGTTTATTCGCAGTCAGCTCGACGAGCGCAAATCCAACCGCAATCACAGGCCCATTGAAGGCGCAGTTTCGTCCGACGCGCTTTGCTCTGAATTCAGGAGTGCGGTCGACGATGATGGCGCGAAGGGAGACAAACGCGGAGAGTTCGGTCGCAAATTGAATACCAGATTTGCAGGCGCCGCGTTGGTCTTCATGCGCAGCCAGATGAAACGGCCAACGCGGCTGAGACGAACTTGCTGTGGGCTTAGGCGGTTGACATAGCTGGAGGTGATGCGAGCCATCTCGCTCAGATCGCGGGTGACGAACTCGACATCCCGCGGACGGCTCACCTGGCGCATCGACTCAAGCTGGCGGGCAATGCTTTTGCGTCCGCCAACGCAGGCCTGGGTGCGGCAGCCGAGAGTCTTCTCGATGGCATACAGGACAGCGTGGTCGACGCGCTCGCCAAAGGCGAGATAGAGCTTGTTGGTAGCAGAGACGTAGTTGGCCGGCAGCATCTGGAAAGCCTCCAGAATTGGAAGCGGGATGGTGCCGGGCGTGTCGACGACCGCCAAGTCGAAGGAGGACACGACTGGACATCCCCATTGCAGAGCCAGGGCCGCGGTGACATCGTGTTCGGTGGCAAAGCCGAGTTTTTCAAACCAATCGCCGATCTTGCCATAGCGAGCGCGACGTTGAGCTTCTAGCGCGGCCCGCACTTCCAGATGCGTCAACTTACCGCGCGCAACCATGAGCAGCCCGAGAGGAATGCGGTTAGGCGGCTGTGTCGCTTGAGTTATGGTGCGTAACCGCGAAATCTGCGCAGTGAGGGCCGGCTCTAGACATTGCGGCTGGCAGTAGAACTTATCGTCAAGAAAGGTTCCGGCGCGGTGTGCGCGTATGCGCTGCCAAAGCGTTCTTGGCTTTGTACAAGAGAGTGAAGCACAGGGGGCGTCTTTCGGGGCGACGTGGTCTCGCTTGATCCAATTGGGTGGCCAGGTGAGCGGATGGAGAAAAGAGGACATAGCAACAGTTCCTTTTGGAAACAATGTTCTTGCAAGATCGCTTCTTCAGACTGCCCGTGCCGCTGCCGCCGGTCCGTTGACAACTTCGGTGACTCGCAATCCATATTTGCCGTCGATGACCACGACCTCGCCGCGGGCAATGATGCGCCCGTCCAGCAAAAGGTCGACCGGAGATTCCAGGGCGTTGTCGAGTTCAACAACCAACCCTGAGCTGAGCGCGAGCACATCGCGCAACAGCATGCGGCGAGTTCCGAATCGGAGCTTGACGCCGAGTCCGACATCGAACAAGCGTTGATAGCCAACCGCCCCCGCGGACGGAACGGAATCGGCCGCGGCGGGCGCGGATGGAGAATCTGCTGCGGAGGCCGCCGCACGGACCGCCACCAGCATGGCGGCCAA
Organism: uncultured Acidobacteriaceae bacterium; assembly: GCA_963803645.1. Taxonomy (GTDB): domain Bacteria; phylum Acidobacteriota; class Terriglobia; order Terriglobales; family Acidobacteriaceae; genus Acidiflorens. The sequence continues at coordinate 573,154 of CAWDNK010000001.1, forward strand.
AGCGGGACTGACGCGAATCTCAATCACGCTCTCGACGCCGGTCTCGTCGCGGCTGCGCAGCGTCGCAACCGCATCGGCCGTAGCGGCCCAGGGGGCATCGGACCGGGAAAGCTGAAGCTGGACCCCTCCACCGCTCACGGCACCGAGGGCAGTCGCGGCCAGCCCCGCAATCTGACGCAACAGTTCTTCGAGTGCTTCCCGGTCATCATTCGAAATACCGGCCACGGTTGCGGCGACTCCGGCGGAGGACGATTCGGCCGGCGGCAAAGCCTCTCCCAGAAATTTGCGGGCGAGCCGAAGGGCGGAGTCGGCGGGAAGGCGGAGAGCCATCTCTCCCTGCACTGCGCCCGAGGCAACCACAGTGAAGCGCAAGTCGGAATCGGCGGCGTCAAGGAGTTGCAAACTTAGTTCGAAGGGCTGCGGCTTCCCTAAAATCTGCGCGAGAACATTTTGCATGCAGATCTTCCACGCATCGAACCAGGGTACGAGTTCGGGAGGAAGTTCCGAGCGACGTTCGGGGCGAACCTCGGGATGAAGTCCGGGAGAAAGATCGCCGGGGAGCTCTGAACCAGGAATTTTACCAGGAACCTTGGGTGCTTCGTCGGTCATAATTCACCTGCGGATATGCCTTGAGCTTCGAGCACCAGGACGCGCGCCGCCCGGCGGTTATGCACGCGCACTGGCGTCGCAGTTGCGAGTGGAACCCCGTCCACCTCGAGCACCGCCGGCACGGACGCGCCGCGCTGGAACTGGAGCACGTCGCCTGGCACGAGCCGCGAAAGACCTTCGAGGGGAACTTCGAGATGGGACATCGTGAGGCCGATGGTGAAAGGGCAGTCCAGAACTTTTTTCCTGATCTGGTCGCGCGACTCGTGGCGGCTGCGGGGACGCTGATAATTGTTGTCCGCGGAAATTTTCCTGAGAAGCGCGTTCGAAACCAGCGCCGGCACCGCCACGTTGAGGCTGCCGGTTGACTCCGATAGCTTGATCTCGAAGCTCAGGCAGAGATTTTTTTCGTCGGGCGGCATCAGGCGATGCACCTGCGAGATCTGCTGGCAGGCTCCAAAGCTGAACTCGAGATGGATGGCCTGCCAGCTGGTTTGCAGATCGCGGCAGATGATGCGCACGATGCCCTCCAGAATCTCCCCCTCGATTTCGGTGAGGTCGCGGTCGATCTCGCTCGATTTGCCTTCGCCTCCGAGCATGATGTCGATGACCGGGAAGCCGATGCCCAGATCGAGTTGCAGCACGGCGACGGAGCCGAAGGGAGCTAGGTCGCAGGACGCCAGATAGGTTTTTTCGGGGACGCGCTGAAGAAACTCGTGATAGGTGAGGTGCTCGGCGGAGACCAGGCGGCAATCGAAGACCACGCGGAGGAATCCGCCCAGGGAGGAGGTGAGATTGCGCGCGAACAATTCATGAAGCTGGTTAATGGCGGTTAATTGCTCGCGCCCGATTTGGCCCGCCTGCCTTATGTCCCACGGTTGGACGACAGGCTGGGCGACGCGTGCGGCATTCGAGGCCTTCCCCGAGCGCGCCGCCCGCACCATGGCATCGATTTCTCCCTGATTGAGAACTTTCTCCATATTTTTTTCCGCTCTCCCCGCTAAAGTTTTCTGGTTCCATTTCTCCGGCGAACTCCGGGATCAACTGGCGCCCGCGCTTTTAGCGCGCGACGTTTCGGCATTCACGTCCAAAAAGCTGAGCCGGGCGCGCAGGCGAATCATGGCCAGCGAATGGATCTGCGAAACTCGCGACTCGCCGATGCCAAGAACGGCGCCCACCTCTTTCATGGTGAGCTCCTCGAAGTAATAAAGAGAGAGCACGCGCTGCTCTTTTTCCGGAAGCTCCGCGATCGCGCCCGTCAGCAACCGCTTCAGCTCGGAGCGCAGGCATTGAAAGAATGGCGTCTCCTCTTGCTTCGAGGCGACCGAGTCGGCGAGGTCTTCTTCCTTGCCGGTGTGGGCCGACTCCACGCGCAGGCTGCCGATTTCGAGCGAGTCGAGTTCGGCGAGCAGGTTCTGAAGTTCATCCAGCCGAAGGCCGAGGGCGCGCGCCAGATCGTTTTCATTGGGCGTCCGTCCGAGGCGGACCGAGATCTGGTTGTAGGCCTCTTCGACCTGACGACCCTTGCGGCGCAGCTCACGCGGGCTCCAATCGAGCTCGCGCAAGCTGTCGAGAATCGCGCCCCGTATGCGGAACTTCGCGTAAGAGCTGAACTGCACGTGCTTGGACTGATCGAACTTGCCGAGCGCGTCGATCAGGCCGACCACACCGGCGTGAACCAGGTCCTCAAAGGGCACATGCCGCGGCAGGCGTTCGTGAATCCGGCGAGCAATATAGCGCACCTGCGGCAGTTGCTCCATCAGGATGCGCTCACGCTCGGCTTCGCTCGTGAAGCCGTGGTAGGCCTCCGCAGGACATTTCGTCATACCCGACTCCTTCGATTGGCGGCAGCGTTCGCCCGCATCGCAGCGCTCTTGATCGCATTCCTTTTTGTCGCGCCGTTTTTCGCGTCACTCTTCATGTCATCGACCCTCATCGCACTGTCCCCAGGGACTGCACCTGAATCATGGGTGGAATTTCGAGCGGTGAAAGGACCACCACTTTGGGAAGAAACGGCTCGAGTAGACGCCGCAGATGAAAGCGCGCCGGCGTCGGGCAGAGCAGGATGGGCGCGGTTTGCGCGACCTGATCTCCCGCCAGATGCTTGAGGCCCTCGAGCACACGCCGCACGAATGAGGGCTGCAATCCGGTGCTGGTGGCGGGCGCGGCCTGGGGCGCAAAGGCGCGGTTCAGCTCTTCCTCGATGGCGTGGTCGAGTGTCAGAACGCGCAAGCCGCCATCGTCGGAGAGCAAAGGACGAACCAGTCCGCGGCCAAGCGCCTGCCGCGCCGCTTCGACCAGCAGCACGGGATGCTTCGTGGAGGCCGAGACATCGAGCAGCGCTTCGAGGATGGTCGCCAGATCGCGAATCGACACCTGCTCACGCAGGAGCTGCTGGAGAACTTTCTGCACCTCGCCGAGCGAAAGTATTTTGGGTACCAGCTCTTCGACCAGCTTGGGATGGCTTTCGCCGAGACGGTCGAGGAGGCGCTTGCTCTCCTGCCGGGTGAGCAGCTCATAGGCGTGCTGGCGGATCACTTCCGCGAGGTGCGTTGAAAGCACCGAAGTCTGATCCACGACGGCATAGCCGCTGGTGAGCGCCTGCGACTCGATGGCGCGCGCAATCCAAAGCGCGGCCACCCCGAAGGCGGGCTCACGGGTTGGAGTTCCGGCGAGCGGCGGTGGCGAGAGTTCGGAGCTGATCGCCAGCACGCGGTCTTCGAGCATCTCCCAGCGCGCGACCTCCACCCCGCGCAGCGAGATGACGTACTCGCGGGCCTTAAGGCGCACGTTGTCGGTGATATGAATGGGCGGCACGATGAAGCCGAGCTGCACGGCCAGGTTGCTGCGCAGCGATTTGACGCGGGCGAGAAGCTGTCCTCCTTGCGCGGCATCCACCAGTGGAACGAGCGCGTAGCCAACTTCGAGGGCCAGTTCGTCGAGCTTGAGCAGGTCTTCGAGCGAATCGGATTTCGCGCCGCCCTTCCTTTCTTTTTCGCCAGCGGCGGCGGGCAATCCGGAGGCAACTGCCTCTTTTTCCGCTTCTTTGGCCGCGCCCGGCAGACGAGTGGCGATGAAGGCCGCAAAGCCACCAATCGCGAGGAAGGAAAATTTTGGCAGGCCGGGAATGAGAGCGAGCGCGAACATGACACCCGCCGCAATTTGCAAGGGACGGCGCCGAGAAAAAAGCTGGGTTCCCAGATCGACGGAGAGTGTTGAACCGGACGAGGCGCGCGTCACCACCATGCCCCCAGCCATCGAGACCAGCAGCGACGGAATCATGGTGACCAGCCCATCGCCTACCGTGAGCACGGTGTAGGTCTTGAGCGCCTCGCGAAACGGAATATCGAGCTGGAAGACGCCGATCAGGAATCCGGCAAGAATGTTGATGGCGGTAATCAGGATGGTGGCAATCGAATCGCGCTGATTGAAGCGCGCGGCCCCGTCCATGGCGCCGTAGAACTCGGCGTCGCGCGCCACCTGCTCGCGGCGGGCGCGGGCTTGCGTCTCGTCGATGAGTCCGGCGTTGAGGTCGGCGTCGATCGCCATCTGCTTGCCGGGCAGAGCGTCGAGGGTAAAACGGGCAGTGACTTCGGCGGTGCGCACCGCGCCGTGGCTGACCACGATGTACTGGATAGCGATCAGCGCCAGAAAAAGCACGAAGCCGACCACATAGTTGCCGCCCACCACGAATTGTCCGAAGGCTTCAATGACGCGCCCGGCCGCCGATGCGCCTTCATTGCCATGCAGCAGGATGCGGCGGCTGGAAGCCAGGTTCAGTGAGAGCCGGAAGAGTGTGAGCAGCAGCAGGAGGCTCGGAAAGACGGAGAACTGCGCCGGACGCAGAATCTGGAGGGCGCTCAAGAGCACCAGCACGGAAGCCGCGATGCTGGTGGCGAGGAGCAGGTCAAGCACGAAGGCGGGCAGGGGCACGAGCATGACAAACACCAGGCCAACCGCGGCGATCGGTACGATCCAATCGCTTAAGCGGTTACCCGGCGATGCGGGAGCGATGACGATGGCGGCCGGCATCAGCGGCGCACCTCGTAGGGCGCGGCCGGGTTATTCGAAGCGGCACCGGAGCGGGCATTTAGGGCGCGGGCCTGCGCGCGATAGACGGCGGCGAGCACTTCCGCGACCACCGCATAAAGTTTCGGAGGGACGCTGCCGCCGACGTCCACCGTGCGGTACAGGAGGTGCGCGAGCGGCTTGTTCTCGACGATCGGAATGCTGCTCCAGAGAGCAATCTCCCTGATTTCCGCGGCCACCCGGTTGCGTCCTTTGGCAACCACCACCGGTGCCGGCAGCAACGGGTTGTACTCAAGCGCGATTGCGTACGAAGTGGGGTTCGTGATCACGACCGCGGCGCGCTTGGTGTCATCGAGCATGCGGCGGCGGCGCAACTGGCGTTGCAGGCGCCGGACGCGCGACTTGATGATGGGATTGCCTTCCGTCGCCTTGTATTCGTCGACCAGCTCCTGGCGGCTCATCATCAGTTCGTTGGCCAGGTGGCGGCGCTCGAAGAGGTAATCGAGAAACGACCAGAGCAGCAGTACGACCGCCGATTTCCAGGCCATTTCAAAAACCCGGCTACCGGTAAAGCGGAGCACGCCGCGCGCGTTCAGCGTCGAAAGCCCCAAGAGCGCCGGCCAGTCGCGGCGCAGGCAAAGCACTCCGATGTAGACGACGGCGCCCGCCGGCAGTAGCGACTTCAAAAGCGAGCGCAATGCGGTAATCGAAAACAGTTGCCGGGTGCGGGCCGCGGGGCTGATGCGGGAGAGCTTCGGCAAGAGCGAGGCGGGGGCGAAGACCAGTCCCCCCTGGGCGACGGCCGAGGCGAGGGCAGCGATCCAGCCCAGGCTGAGCGCGGCGGCGATCGGCAGAAAAAGTCCGCGGTGGGTAACAAAGGGCTGCACCGGCTGCATGCGCAGGCTGCCCGAAACCGCTCCCTCCAGGCAGTCGCGAAAGAAGCTGCGCCAGGCGCCCGGCAGCGACGACGCCCCGGTGAGGAGGACGAGGCTGGCGGCAACTCCCGCCAGCGCGCCGATCAGATCGCGACTGCGCGGAACCTGGCCCTGCTCGCGCGCCTTCTGCCGGCGCCGCGGCGTGGCCTGTTCGGTCTGGTTCGATTCGGGCATAAAAGGGACGCGGGCCGCGCTAGTGAGCGAGCTTCAGAATCCTTTCCGAGGCTTCCAGAGCACTCGTGAAGTGGGTGTCGAAAAAGCGTGGCCAGAACGAGATGGCGCCGCCCAGCAAGACCAGGCCGAGAAGGTTCTTGAGCGAGATGCCGATGAAGAGAACCGGCAGCTGCGGCGAAGCCTTGCCGAGAAAGCCGAGCGCCACATCCGCAAACAAGCTGGCCACAATGACGGGCGCGGCAATCTGCACGCCGGTGATCCACATTCCGCCGGAAAATTCCAGGAGCTTCGCGGTCGCCGGCAAGGTAAGAGAAAAACGGCCGGGGGGGAGATACACGAAGCTGCGGGCCAGCCCGCGGAGCAGCCAGTGCGGCACGCTCAACTGGATGAACAGGAGCAGAACAAAAAGCTGAAAAAAGGTGGAGAGTACGGTCGAGTCGGCCTGGCTGTCGGGATTGAGAACGCTGGCCAGCGAATAGCCCATCTGCACACCGCAGGCCTGCCCGGCGAGCAAGGCGCCATCGAAGAGAAGCTGTAGCGTGAAGCCGAGAATGAAGCCGACTCCGAATTCCCGGGCCAGCATGAAAACGATGTCGGCGGCGGCGAGAGCGCCGGCCGGCACAGCTACGAGCGGCGCCATGAAGACCGTGAGCAGCAGCGCGAGCGCGGTCTTGATGCGGGGCGCAATCGTGATGCTGCCAAAGAAGGGCGCCACCACCAGCAATCCGCTGACGCGCGCGAGGGCAATCATCCAGGCCACGAGCGCATGGTCGATCGAGATCCCGAAGAGTGAGTCAGACGTCATTCCGTTTCGAGAGGTCCTTTCACCGGGCTTTCATCACGTTTTTCATCGCACCAGGTAGTGGAAATCGCTCCAGATGCCAACCGTAAAAAGCACCAGCCGGCGCAGCATCCAGGGCAAAAGCAAGCCGGAGGCGATCGCCATGGCGATCAGGCGCGGCACCTGCGAGATGGTCTGGTCCTGCAAGGACGTGAGCACCTGAGCCACGTTGACGAGGAGGCTGACCGCGGTCGCGATCAGGAGCAGCGGCGCCGCCAGCAGAAAGGCGACTTCGAGAGTGCTGCGCAGGAGAGCGATGGTCTGGGCTGTTTCCATAGTGTTTTTCAGGCAAAGCTCCGCAGCAGCGAACCGACCAGCAGATGCCAGCCGTCAACCACCACGAAGAGCAGAATTTTGAGCGGGGTCGAAATCACCACCGGCGGCAGCTGCATCATGCCCACCGAGGTCGTGATAGCGGCCGTCACCATGTCGATCACGAGGAACGGGAGAAAGAGCGCCGCCCCGATGCGAAAGCTGGTCTGGAGTTCGGAGAGCAGATAGGCGGGGGCCACGATGCGCATGTCTAGATCTTCGGGCCGTGCCGGGCGCGGGATGTGCGCCAGCCCCACAAAAAGTTCGAGATCTTTTTCGCGCGCGTACTTCAGCATGAAATGGCGCATGGGGACGGCCGCGCGCGCCAGCGCCGTCAGGGCGGTAATGTGTCCGTCCTGGAGCGGCACCAGGGCGTCGGCGTAAATGGCCGCGCCCACCGGCTGCATCAGAAAGAACGTAAGAATGAGGGCCAGCCCGATGAGCGTCTGGTTCGAGGGCGCGGTCTGCGTGCCGAGGGCCTGGCGCAGAAAGTGAAAGACCACCAGCAGGCGCACGAAGGGCGTCATAGAGAGAACAATCGTCGGCACCAGCGTCAGCAGAGTGAGAAGAACGACGATGTTCCAGGGAACGGAACTGACCGGAAGACCATTTAGCGGGGAGCTGGCAAGCGCAGGAGCATGCGCGCGCGCCCACAGGTCGGGCGTGCCGACCGCAAACAGCAGCGCTCCGGCGATGCCGGATTTCCACCAGAAACACGCGCGCGTCATTGACTCTCTCCGGCACAACTGGAGTCGTCGGCGTCCGCCGCCTTGGGGCCAGCATCCGGAAGGCGCGCCAGCAGCGTGATCGAAGCCGGACTCGAACCAATCAGAAAGCGCTGCCCTTCGAACTGCACGACCGTGACAAAACGCCGATCGCCGAGCGGCGAACTCTCCACCAGAGCCAGCAACTTCGGACGGCGGCGGGAGCGTGCGCGCAGCGCGCGCCAGAAATTTTCGAAGCCTCGGCAGGCCGCGGCAAGCCCGCGCGCGAAGCCCTTGCGGCTACCGGTTCGTGTGCCGGCCAGAGTCAGTGGAACTGGCGTGATGTCCATTTCGGCAAGCTCCATTTCAGGCAAGCTCCGTCAAGCGCACTGCCACGTGGTTGTTCACAATTTCAAATTCGCTCCAGGCCACCAGCTCCCCGTTGATGAGCAGCGGAACATCCTGACCGACCGTCCAACGGGTATCGATCAGGCGGCCGGCTTCGAGCGTGGCCAGATCCCCGACCGTGAAGGCCGGCACGCCAATCTCGATCGCCAGTAGGCACGGCAAGACCTCCACGCGCGTCCAAGGATCAGAAACGGGAGCGGGAGCGGCAACGGCGGGCTCGGGTTTGGGTTGAACGGCAGCGGCGGCCATCACATCTGCACCAGGAACTCGGTGAAATAAATGCTTTGCACTCCGGCCTGCGGCACGCGATCGGTGAGGGCGTGCAGCAGGTCGGCCTTGAGCCGCTCTTTACCATCCGCCGTAAGCAACTGGTCGGCCCGCGCGCTGGCCAGCACCGAAAGAATCGTGTCGCGCAAAGCGGCTACCGGCACATCGTCCTTGGAGCCACGCACCGGGCGCGACAGCCCGAGAGTGATGCCGGCCCGAAGATAGGCGCGCTGCCCGGAACCATCGAGGTTGACGACGAAGGTCTCGAGCGGCAGCGTCACTTCCCCGGCCGCATCCCCCGTCCCCTTGCCGCCCGCCGAATGCAGCCAGAAGAAGACGCCGCCCGCAATCGCCAGCGCTAAGCTGGCATAAATCCATAAGCCCGATTTAGCGGCCGGCTTCAAACGAGGCGGCGTATCGCCGTCCGCCCGGCCGGAGTTCGAAACACCCCGGGGCGAAGCGGTTGCGGCGGACGCCAAACTGGTTTCCGGATCGGGCGGCATGTCAGAGGCAATGCAAGCCGCTGGCCGCGTGCAACCTTGCGATCATCCAAAAGGGCAGGAGCGACTCATTCTGAAATCAGAGGATTGGCCGAAGGCCCATGAACTCGGAAAAGCGGGCGAGGCGTAACGCGGAGGACACCCGCTCTTTTGTGAGACGGCTCTCATTAAGAATTTTTCAGAAGGGCCGCTTAATCGGCGGCCCTTCTGATTTGCGGCTTGCTCCTCTGGCTTCAGGGAGGTCATGCCTCAGAATTTATTGCTTGAGGTTGATGGTGTCCTGCGCAACCTGGTCGAAAGTGGTTACTACGCGCGCATTCGCCTCGTAGCTGCGTTGAGCGACGATTAGGTTTGCGAATTCGGTCGCGATGTCGACATTCGACTGCTCAAGCGCGCCTCCCGAAAGCGTGCCGAGTCCGCCCGTGGTGGGCGCACCGATGGTGGGCTGGCCCGAGGCGAGCGTCGGCACGAAGTCGTTGGAGCCCGTGCGAGAGAGGCCTTGCTCGTCGGCAAAACTGGCCAGTGCAATCTGCCCGAGGACGGCGGTCGTCCCGTTGCTGAAAGCGCCGGTGATGGTACCGTCGGAGCCGATGTTGAAATTCTCCAGCGTGCCGCTGGCGGCGCCATCCTGTTGAATGGACGAGGTGCTGCTCGCGGAAGCCTCCTGCGTGATTAATCCGGTGCCGTTGGTGTTGACGACATTCCAGGTAAAACTGAGCTGATTGGCGCCATCGGCGAAGCTCGATCCACTGGGCGGTATCGTGATGGATGGGTTAGTGAGAGAGGCGGACCCACCCGTCGGAGCAATGCTCTGCAAAGTGCCATCGCCGTTGAATATCAGAGAGCCGGTGGCGAGGTTGACGGGCGGGGCAGTGGCCGCGCCGCCGAGGTCGGCGGCGGGAATGCTCACCGAATAGCCCCAGGTATTGACGACGGCGGGGACACCGACGACCGCGTTAGCGCCGTTCGCGCCCGCGCCGCTGTTCCAGGTAAGGCCCGCACTCGCGCTGGTGGCGGCAAAGTCGCTGGCCGTGCCTGTGCTTGTTGCCGTGAGATCGATGACGCCGTTTCCGGCATCCACCGCAGTCGCACTTGGATTGGCGACCGTGCCCGTACCGTAACCGCCCGCGCCGTCTCCGGCAGCGTCCGCGGTATTCGCGTTGATGGCATCCACCAGGTTTGCGACCGTTTCGGCGGTGGTGGAGCCGATCAGGACATCGTTGGTTCCGGCACCCGGAGCGGTGGACGTGAAGGTATAGGTTTGCGTGCCGATGGTTACGGACTCGCCGTTGGCGGGCAGAGAAGCCATACTCAGCACGCCGCTCGCGGCCTGGGCGGGGGCCGCAGTTACACCCGGCGTGTCTTCGTTGGTGTAGGTGAAGGTCAGATTATGACTACCGCCGAGTGAGTCGTAAACTGTCACCTGAGTGGTATAGGAAGACCCGTCGGCCGATTGCGCATTGAGATTCGAGTTCATGAACACGTTGCTGGTCACGGTCGCGGGACTGACCGTTCCGGCCCCAAGCGCGAGAGCGGTCAGGCCGCCGCTGGTGTTGACGACGCCGTTCGTCGCCGGATATCCGAGAACTTGCTGGCCGTTGGCGGTTTCGAGCAGGTTATCGGTGCCGACTTCGAAATCGCCGGCGCGCGTAAAGCTCTCCACGCCATCCTGCTGCACGACGAAGAACCCATTGCCATTGATAGCCACGTCCGTGGGGATTCCATTCGAGGTCACATCCCCTTGCGTGAAGTCGGAGGGCTGCGAATTGACTCGCACGCCCGCACCCTGCTGAATGGGATCGCCGGCGCCGTCGGAACCGAGGTTCTGATAGAAGAGATCGGAAAACTGCACCTGCTGGTCTTTGTAGCCAATGGTGTTGAGGTTGGCCAGATTGTTGGCGATCGTGGACAACGCGGTTGAACTGGCATCCAGTCCGGAAAGTGGTACTGAGAACGATGGCATACGGGCTCCTTAGTGAGTTGTGATGTTGATACTTGGAAGCGAGCTGGAATGGGGGATGACAGCGGACTGGCCATTCGCGCTCGCGCCGGAAGCGGGCGTCAGGTCGGAGACCAAGGTCAGCATGGACTGGTCGATCTGAGTCAGTTCGCTGAGCGACTGGAACTGCGCCAGTTGTGCGACAAACTGATTGGGATCGAGTGGATCAATCGGACTCTGCGCCTGAAGCTGGGCGGACAGCAGTTGCAGAAACTCCGTATCCAGGCCGCCGGTGGTATCGCTCGACGAGGATGACGACGATGAAGTGGAGGATGGCGACGAAGCCGCGGACGCGGAATTTGCGGACGAAGTCATGCCGGCATTGGAGGAACTGAGCGATCGCAGCAATGGGATGTACATAAAATTCTCCTACGCAAGAATGCTGACGCGCCTTTCCGGCCCGAAGACCGGAAGCGCGGGGGATGATTCGGTTTCATAAATCGATTCGTTCAACGGGCCGGGCGCCGCCGCGACTGGCGCAGCCCCCGCGGACGTACCTGAATCCTGAGAAAAATTCTGCCGCGGCTGTCCCTGCTGAAAGCCGGTTGCTGTCTGGACGCCCGAACGGTTGCTTGAGAAATCGACGCCCGTCAGGTTCAAGTGCTGGCCTTTGAGGCCCGTCTCGAGTCCCCCCACTTCGGAACTGAACCAGCGCGCCAGATCGCGGTCGCCATGAATGGCCACACCAACCTGGCTCTGCTCGATGACGGTGTGAATCTCGACGTTCCCGAAGGCGCTGGTGTGGATGCCAAGATGCATCTGAAGCGCGGCCGGATCGGTGGTCAAATGAGCGGCCGAGGCAATAGCGGGATCAGCAACGTCAGCGACCGGCGCGGAATCGAGCATCTGGTGCGCGAGCGGAAGCTCCGTGGACGCAGCGGATTTTCCGGCGGTGCCTGGGTCGGCGCCGCTCGGCACAGGCGACGGCACGACCAGCGCAGCATTGCCGGCTGCGTCATGCGTCGATGCGACGGCGGGAGTGGCGAGGGAAGATGCAAGAGAGGACGCGGACGAAGTGGCGGGAGAAATTGCGAGCAAAGGCGCGAGTGACGCTGAGGAAGAGGTTAATCTCTGACCGTCGAAAAGCGAAGCAGGGGCAGAAGCGTCGGCCGCTATGCTCGGATCGTTCGCTTTCGCGGCGAGGTTGGCGGATACTCGCGAATCGGCGGCGGCGGAAGTGGCAGTCGCAGATGAACCGGGCGCCGCGAATCCTGATATTTCCGTTCCATTGGCGGACAAATTCGCACCCATGGCGAGGGGATCTCCCGGAAACGTTGTCAGTGACGTGTCCGGGCTTGCCGGCGCGGCCAGGTCGGTCACGGGCGGTTCCGCAGTGGCCCCGCGGCTCGCGGAGACGGACGATGACGTTGGAGCGGAGTCGGGACGCGATGGAATGCGTTGCGCACCGTCAGCTCCGGAAACAGCTTCCAGCTTGATTTTCGCGCCTGCGGATGGAGAAACAATTTCTTGCGAGTCGAATTCTCGTGAGTCGAAAAGTCCTGCCGCGCGAATACCCGCGTTCGCGAATGCAGATGCCATCGACTGAGAGGACGCGAGGTCGCCGGGCGAAGGCGCGACCGCTGATTCATTTGCGTGCGAACCAGAAGCACTCTGGGCCGAGTCGGCAGCGACGGAGGATGTCGTCGATTGTGCAGCCGCAACCGAGGCTGCGGCGGAGGAAGGCGTTGCCAATGGTAATCCAGCGGCGGGTGAGGCCAGATCCGGCGGAAGGCTTGGAATCTCCGAGAGCCCCTCGGCCTGAAATTCACTGGCCCAAGATTCACTGGCACTAACTGAGCGGCTGTCGTCGGTGTCGCCCGCGTTTTCGGCGTTGGCAGGGTTAACGGCATCGCCGGAGGCTGGAGTGAGTGAAAAATCTGGCGAAAGATTGTCGGACGAATAGGCGCTCGTCTGCGCGCTGGCGGCCGCAAGTTCAGAAATGGTGGAAGCCCGGCTCAACCCATCGCTCTCGCTGGAGTGCGCGGTGACGGAATTGGATCTGAAGTAAGAAGCCGCATTGTTAGGATTCACAAGCAGGTTCGCTGATTCTGAGGTCGGGGCCGAGGCCGGAGCCGACGACCCGAACGTGTCTGGGATCAGCCGCTGTCCGGAAGCAGGCACTACGTTGGAAAGCAGACTGGCAGAAGAGATCCGCGGCAACGCAACTGAATTAGCCGGCGAGGGCGCGGCCTTCGCGCCTCCGATGAGGGACGGCGAGGAAGGCGCGGTTCCATCTGTTTCGGTCGGGTCTGCGGCAGACAAGTTAGAATTCGATGACGATGGAGTCGCGCCTCGAACGCTGCCCAGCTGCGCGGAGGGAGGAACGGCTTTCACGATCAGGCTCGCCAGGGTTGAAGCAATTTGCGGCGCGGTCACGTCTGAACGAATGGATGGAACGCGAACGGGCTGGAGCTGAATGGGCTGGACGTGAAAAGGAAAGACCGTCGCTGGAGCCTTCTCATCGGCCCTTTCATCGGACAGCGCGGACGAGTTCGTCGTCCCGGCATGTGAATTTGTGTTCGCCGAGCCGCCCTGCGTTTTTGAATCTGGCTTCGCCGATTTCGCAACCAGGCTTGTAACCGAACCTGCCGCCACTGCGGTCTTCAAAACAGAATTCGTGGTGGAGGCCGTCGTCACGGCGGCCTTCGCATCCGGGCTCGCCTCAAATCGGAAGTCGAGTGGGGATCGATTGCCAGTGTTCGCCCGATTGGTCGACGCCGCCAGCGTCTCCGCAAAACTGCCGCCCGCCAATGACGAACTCGTCGCGCGTGACGAGGTGCTCAAGCCTGAGGTGGCATCCGGGATGGCAAGCATGTCGACTAGCATTCGGGGACCACGGATCCGAATGCAGGCGATGTGCCAACCCCAAAGCGGTAGGGCGAACGCACGATGGGATGGGTGTTGCAAGTTGTTTCAGCGACTTACGCGGAGGCTGCCGGGAACTGCGCAAGATGAGGTGGCGCTCGGTCGTCCGCTGGCCAGCATGCACGGCAAGAGCTGCCGGGTCGAAGGCGGCAAAATTAGCCGTCTCGCCGATGCCACCGCTGTAAGAGGTGCGCGGCGTCGAGCCGCCGTTGCTCGCGCCTCGCCTGCTCGATCTGATAGGTGCGTTGCTCGCGCGCGCGGAGATTTTCAAGAACTTCGCGTTCACGGAACGCCTGCTGATAGGCTGACGCCGCCTGCTGCCGAACCGATTCGAGGCAAACGATATCGTCGTCCAGGCGGACTCGAAGTTCCTGAAGTTGTTTTCGAAGTACGGCGGCGAACTGCAACTCCGCGCCAGTGCGTCCGGAGGCCAGCGACGAAGCGTCCGCAATCGCGGACGCGGCGAGAAATGCGTCCAGGCGGGCAACCGTTTCGCGGGCGTGCGCGACCTGCAACGCGGCGTCCCGCAAGGCGAGCGAGCGCTGACGCTCGACACTCTGGCGAAGGCGAAGCACGGACGCGAGCGCGAAACGAAAGGCCATAAGTTCAGGTGGGTAGCGCCATCAACCGCTTGATGGAATCGTTCATGGCAGCCACGTCGTCGGTCGATTGCAGCAGAAATTCGCGCAGCGTGGGCATGAGAGCGATCGCGCGGTCAAGATCGGGATCGCTGTTTTTCTGATAGGCGCCGATTCGGATCAGCTCTTCGGATGCCTTGTAGGTCGCGAGCAACCGCCGGGCTGCGCCCGCTTTCGCGCGCTGCTCCGGCGAGACGACCGCCGGCATGATGCGGCTGATGCTGTCGAGAATCGAGATAGGCGGGTAGTGGTTCTGCGCCGCCAGGCGCCGGTCAAGCATCACATGGCCATCGAGCAGCGCGCGCGCGGCGTCGACCAGCGGATCGTTTTCGTCGTCGCCTTCCATCAGCACCGTATAGAAGCCGGTGATGGTACCCGAGCCGAAAGAGCCAGCGCGCTCGATCAGCCGCGCCAGCAGAGTGAAGACCGAAGGCGTATACCCTTTGGCGGTCGGGGGCTCACCGGCGGCAAGGCCAATCTCGCGTTGCGCCATGGCCAGGCGCGTGAGCGAGTCGACAACCAGCAGCACATGCTTGCCGCGCGCGCAAAAATATTCCGCGATGGTGGTGGCGGCCAGCCCGGCGCGGATGCGCAGCAGCGGATCCTGGTCGGAGGTGGAGACGACCACCACTGAACGCTCGCGGCCGGCGGCACCGAGCGCGTTCAGAAGTTCGCCCACCTCGCGTCCGCGCTCGCCGATCAGGCCGAGCACGGTCATGTCCGCATTGGTGTTGCGCGCCATCATGCCGATGAGCGTGCTCTTGCCGACCCCGCTCCCGCCAAAGATGCCGACCCGCTGCCCGCGTCCGCAGGTAAGAAAACCGTCGATGGCGCGAATGCCGCAGCCGAGCGGCTCATGAATGAGCGTCCGCGCCAGAGCCAGAGGAGCTTCGCGATCAATCGCCGAGCGCTCGCGGCAGACCGGCGGCGCGCCTCCGTCGATCGGATCGCCCGCGCCATCGAGCACCCGCCCCAGCAGTTGCTCACTCAGGCGCAGCGATGGACGGCGGCCAAAGACGACCACCTGATCTCCGTAACGAATTCCGGTCGGGCGGCGCAGGGCCATGGAGAGAACGGTGTGCCCGCGGAAGCCGACGATTTCACCGGGCCAGTGGCGGCCGCCTGAATCGACAATCTCGCAGGCCTCGCCGACTGTTGAGAACGGTCCCTCGGATTCAATGACCTGCCCGACCACCTGGGTGACGCGGCCGCGCCAGCGCAAGGGCGAACAGCTTTCGAGATGCGAGAAGTAAGCGGAGAGAACTGGTGCGGGCGCCGTCATGTCGTCGTGGTCACTGTCATCGTCATGGTCGTCGTCATGAGGATGGTCATGACCGTTTTAGCGAAGGCACGCCGGACCCGGGCGTCGCCGACGGCGTGGTCGCTGCCGCGAGCGCGCCGCCCGATGTTGGACGTTCCGCGAGCAAATCGAGCAGGCCGGTTTCTATTTCCTTGAGCTGCGCTTCCAGCCCGACTTCGGTCGAGCCGAGTGCGGTCTCAACGCGGCATTCACCAGAGGTCAAGGCGGCATCTTCGTGAACCTCCGGCACCGGCATGCCGTCGGACTGGCAGGCAAAGTAGTGGCGCCAATCGGTGGTCTCGCGCGCCGGAACGTGCAAATCGACTTTGGTCTCGGAATCGAGTTTTTCCAGCGTGACGCGCACAATGCCGGCCAGCAAGTGGGGATCGAGCTGCGTCTCGCGGTGCAGGATTTTGCGCGCAATGGCCAGCGCGAGCTGCACGACCTCGCCTTCGACACGCCCGTAATAAGCGGAGCGTTCTTTGGCAAACTCCTCGATGCTATGGACAATCTGTTCGCGGTGGCGCGCCAGGGCGGCATCGACCGAAGCGCGCAGCTCCTGCCGCCCGGCCTCGCGTCCGCGCTCGAGTGCCTCGGCCTGCGCCCGGCGGCTGCGCTCTTCCGCCGCTTGTTCGAGAATCTGGCCCGAGACGTCGGCGGGCGGCTGCGCCTCGGCATAACAAAAAGGCGAAGTCTCGGCCGCCGCGGGTGGGGTGGCCGACGAGGCGTGCGGCGAGGCGGCCGCCGGCTGCTGCTGCTGCCGCTGAAGGCGCGCTGCGCTAGACGACATACTCCTCCTGCGCTTCGGCGCTTAACACCAGCTTGCCTTCGGCTTCGAGCTTGCGTGCCGACTCCACAATCTCGCGCTGCGCCTGGTTCACATCTTTCGAGCGCACCGGCCCCAGCACCTCCATATCTTCTTTCAGCATTTCGACGGCGCGCGACGACATCGACTTGAAGATCAGGTTCTTCAACTCCTCGGAGGCGGCGCGCAGTGCCAGGGCCAGGGTCTTCTTGTCGAGCTGCCCGAGCAGCTCGCGAATCCCCGCCTCGGGCACGGCCAGCAGATCTTCAAAGGTGAACATGAGGTTGCGGATGCCGAGCGCCATCTTGGGGTCGTCCTGCTCGATGCTTTCGAGAATACCCTTGCCGGTATTCGGTTCGAGCTGGTTCAGCATGTCGGCCGCGCCTTTGAAGCCGGCATAAGCGCGGCGGCTCTGCTCGCCGAGAGACTCCAGGCGTTTGTGCAGCGCGATGGAAACTTTCCTGGCCACTTCCGGGGAAAACTGCCGTAGCTGGGCCAGCCGCTTGACCGTGCCAGCGCGCACATCCTCGGGCAGCTTCATGAGCAGCGCCGAGGCTTGGCGCGCGTTGAGGTGCGCGAGAATCAACGCGATGGTCTGGGGATGCTCGCCCTCGAGAAACTTGGCGAGCTGCTGCGGATCCGCCTTCTGAAGGCTCTCGAGCTGAACCACGCTCATCTCGGCGGCTCGTGTAACCTGCTCCAGCAATTGCTGCGCCCCGGCGTCCCCAAACGCCTTCACGAGCAGTTTTTTGGCGTAGTCCGGGCCGCCCTCGGAGATATAAGCCTGCGTGAGCGTGAGCTGCTGATACTCCTCGAGCACCGAGATCGCGGTCTCGGACTTTATCTGCTTGAGTTCGGCGATGCGCGCGGTGAGTTGCTGCACATCCGCCTCGGGAAGATGGCGGAAGATGTGGCTGGCCGATTCCTCGCCCAGCAACACCATCAGAACGGCGGCCTTATTCAATCCCGAATTGTCAGTTGGCGCCATAAAGGCTCTCTTCTCTTCCCGTCACTCTTCCTGTCACTCTTCCTGTCACTCTTCCTGAAACTG
Source organism: uncultured Acidobacteriaceae bacterium (assembly GCA_963803645.1). Taxonomy (GTDB): domain Bacteria; phylum Acidobacteriota; class Terriglobia; order Terriglobales; family Acidobacteriaceae; genus Acidiflorens. The sequence goes on from CAWDNK010000001.1 coordinate 590,588, forward strand.
CTCTCAGATTGTCCGGCGTCAACTGCGTTATCTCTCCATCGACATCCTAGGATTGATCCGTCGGCGCTATTTTTCGATCGCTTCAGATTCCTCAGCCCGGCCGTTTCGCGGCCGGCTCTTCGTGGATCCAGGTCTGCACCAGCCGGCTGGCCGCCGCCGGTTCGGTCTTGATCTTGTCGCCCAACTCCTTTTTCAGCGCCAGCGCCCGCCGGGAACCGTCGCTGCCGGCCGGGAGTTCGGCGCCGCCGAGCGCTCCTCCTGCGCCCACGGACGCGCCCGCCGGCGCGTGCGCCAGTTGCTGCGGAATCTGACGGAACGCGTGCAGGGCCTGCCTCTTGACCGGTCGCAGCACCACCGCGTAAACGAATACGAACAGCAGCGTGATGCCAAGGTAACGCAGCGCTCCTGCCCAGGGCAGAACCAGCAGCCGGTAGCGGTCGAGCTTGCCGGGCATGGAGACCGCCTCGACCGGCGGCGCCTGGAAGGAAAGATTTTCGAGGGCCAGTAGGTCGCCGCGCTGGTCGTCGACGCCGATGGCGGCGCGCGCCAGCTTTTCAATGGCCGTCATTTCTTCGGGCGTGCGCTTGCGGCGCACGGTCGTGGTCTTGCCGTCTTTTTCGAGGTGGCTTTCGGCGGCATCGTCGATCAGCACCGCCGCCGTAATTCGACGCACCCGTCCCGCAGGCTGCGAAACATGGCGCACGCTCCGGCTGACCGCGAACGTTGCGCTCTCCGATTTCGAGGATTGGTTGTCGAGGGCGGACATGATGCCCGTCATCACGGAAGGAGCCGCGGCCGCATTCACAGGGGGCGCCGCGGCGGGGCTTCCGGGACTGGTCGGAGCGGTAGCAGCAACCGCAGCCGGAGCGGGAGCCGCACTCGCAATTGCGCCCGCGCTTCCGGGAACGTTGGACGTCGCCCCGGGCACGCCCGCCGGGCTCGCGCCCCCAGCCAGCTCTTCGGCATGCTGTTGCGAGAGCGGCGTCGACGATTTGGGATCGAAAATCTCCGAGGTATCTTCGCTCGTGCTGAGATCGTAGTCGACGTGCACACTGGCGCGCACGTGCTCGCCGCCCACCACCGGCTCGATGGCATGCACGGCAGCAGCCGCCAGCTCTTCGTCGGCATCAAACGAGGCCCGGTTTCCCGGCCCGCGCCGGGCAAGAAAGGGAGTCGCCGTATCCGCATCGACCACCGTAACGTTCTCCGGCTTCAGGCCGTCGACCGCGCTCGCCACCAGTTGCGGGATGGCCGACTGCGCCTCTTTTGAAAGCGAGCCGCCCCGCGTCTTTACGATGACGGCGGCCTTGGCATCGTGCTCCTGCTCGGTGAAGAGCGATTCGCGCGGCAGAACCAGGTGCACGCGCACCGCCTCGACCTCGTTCAGGGTCTGGAGCGTGCGTTCGAGTTCGCCTTCGAGGGCGCGCTGGTAGTTCACTTTTTCGCTGAAATCGGAGCCCGCCCAGTTGGGCGTGTCGAAGAGTTCAAAGCCCAGCCGCGCATTGCTCGGCAGGCCCTGGGCGGCGGTCTCGAGGCGGGCCGCGTCGAGCTTTTCCGCGGGCACCAGCACGCTTCCGCCATCGGGAGAAATCTGGTAAGGAATGTTCTTGGCCGCGAGGCGGGTGCTAAGCGACTGCGCATCGGCCGGCCGCAGCCCGGTGTAGAGTGTCACATTCTTGCCCTGGCCGAAGAGCGCCACGAATCCCCAGAGCGTGAGCCCCACCGCCAGGGTGCCACCCGCCAGCATTGCTTTCTGCTGGAGGCTTAAGCCGCCGAGAAAATCCTGGAGCTGTTTCAGCCACGCATTCAAATGTTTTTGCCCCTAGCGTTTACTCAGAATCGCGCGCTCAGAACTGCATGTTCGAAATCTGCTGGTAGGCCTGCACGATCTTGTTGCGCACCTGCATCATCAGCTGAAATGACAGGTCGGCCTTCTCGACCGCAATCATGGCGCTGTGCAGGTCGGCACCCTGGCCGTTGAGCAGTTGCGCGACCTGTGTCTGCGCGTCACCCTGCGCGCCTTCAACCGCATCCATGGACTGTTGCAGCGTGCTCAGGAAATCGTCCTGCCCGCCGCCCGCGCGCGCAGACGCATCGGCGGCGCTGGGCGGAGAAATGTCAGCCGGCAAAATTCGAATCGGCGAAATGGCTTGGTTCACGAGGCGCTCCTTGTCGTCCGCCCGTTAGCGCAGCAGGTCGAGCGACTGTTGAATCATGTTTTTGGTGGCCTGCACGGCCGACGCGTTCAGTTCGTAGGCGCGCACGGCGCTCAAGAGGTCAGTCATCTCTTCTACCGGATCGACCTGCGGATAAGCGACATAGCCTTGCGCGTTCGCGTCCGGATGGCCCGGCTCGAAGCGCATGACGGGAGGCCGCGCATCGCCCACCACCGCCGCCACGCGCACCGCCGCCGGATGATCTTGCAGAAGTCCGTTGCCGGCCAGGGCGAGCGAAAAGCGCGCCCGCGCCGTCGACTGAAAAATCACCATCTGCCGCCGGTAGGGGCCGCCCGCGGGGGTTCGCGTGGTCTGGGCATTGGCCATATTGACGGCCACCACCTCGGCGCGCATGCGTTCGGCGCCCAGCGCCGACCCGCTCACTTCAAGCATGGAAAAGAGATTCATGACGTGGACATACCTCCATTAATCGCCGTCGAGAGGCGATGAAACTCGGCCTTGAGAAAGGCCACCGCAACTTCGAAGCGCAACTGGTTTTCGGCCAGGAGCAGCGACTCGCGCTCGACGCTGACGTTGTTGCCGTCGGGACGCTCGACGAGGCCGCGCACCTCGCGCGCCACCGGCATGAGCGGCGGGAGCGTGGGCGACTCCTCGTCGCCACTCCCCGCCATCGCCTGCTCAATCTCGCCCGCGAAGGTCGGCAGATCGCGCGTGCGGTAGCTCGGCGTATCCACGTTCGCCATATTAGTGGCGAGAAGCTGGTGGCGGAGCGTGGCCTGATCGAGAACGCGCTCGAGGCCGCGCATCAGCGGGGTTTCGATCATTGCATTGGCGTTCATTGCCTTGCCGATGATTGGTGTGTCGCTCATAAGGGCAGCCTCTCCCGGTAGTCGGCGCGCGCCGGCAGACCGAACTCGCGGACCTTGTTGCGCACCGTGCGCAGGCTGACGCCCAGCAGTTCGGCGGCGCGCGCGCGATTGCCGCCGGTGGCGTCAAGCGTCATGGAAAAAAGCCGGCGCTCCATCTCTTCGAGCGAGAGCCCCGCCTTCCACTCGGGCGCACGTGGCGGGAGCTGAGGTGCAGCCCCGGAGGACAGCAGAGCCGATTGAGACGGCAATTGAGGCGGTACCGGTGGAGGAAATGAGGCTGCCGCCTGGCCACAGGGCTGACTATGCTCGAAGGCCTCGAGACCAATCTCGCCGCCCGCCGACAAGGCAACGGCTCGGCGCACAAAATTCGCGAGTTCGCGCACGTTGCCTGGCCAGGGTTCGTCTTCGAGCCGCGCCAGCAGCGCGCCGGAGAGCTCGATCACGGCTCCGCGCGCGCCGTAAAGCTGGGCGAAATGGCAGGCCAGTTCGCGCACGTCGCCCGCGCGTTCGCGCAGCGGCGGCAGCGATATCGGAATGACGTTCAGCCGGTAAAAAAGATCGGCGCGGAAGCGGCCCTCCGCGATGCCCGCGTGGAGCGGACGATTGGTGGTCGCAACCACCCGGATATCTACCCGCACCGTGTGATTCGAGCCGAGCCGGTCGAATTCGCGCTCCTGCAAAACCCGCAAGAGCTTGGGCTGGAGAGCGAGCGGCATCTCGCCCACCTCATCGAGCAGGAGGGTGCCGCCACTTGCCGATTCAAATTTGCCGGGGCGCGCGCCGATGGCGCCCGTGAAGGCGCCGCGCGCATGGCCGAAGAGTTCGCTTTCGAGCAGAGTCTCCGGGAAGGCCGCGCAATTGACGGCCACGAACGGACCCGCCTTACGCGCGCTTAGACGATGAATGAGCCGCGCCACCAGCTCCTTGCCGGTTCCGCTTTCCGCCTCGACCAGCACGTCGGCGTCGCTCAGAGCTGCCTGACGGGCGCGCGCCAGCGCCTGCTGCCAGGCGGGGGATTGTCCAATCAGAGACTCCGTCGCGCGCGCTGCCTCCGATGCCTGGAGTTCGGCGCGGCGCAGCAGATGTTCAACCGTCGCCTCCAGCTTCTCGAATGAAACCGGCTTGACCAGGTAGTCGCAGGCCCCGTCGCGCATGGCCTTGACCGCATCCGGCACGCAGGCATACGCCGTCAGGAGAATCACCGCCGTGCCCGCCGACGAGGCCTGCACCTCGCGCATCAGTTCGAAGCCGTCGCAACCCGGCATGCGCACATCGGTGATGACCAGAGTGTGCAGCCCGGGACGAAATTTGGCCAGCGCCTCGCTGCCGTTCACCGCCAGTTCCACCTGCCAGCCGCGCTTCAGGAAACGCGCTTCGAGCGCCGCCCTCATCCCGGCATCGTCATCGGCAATCAGCAGACGCTTCATAGGCTCGCTCCGGAAGGCAGGGCCGCGAGCGCGGGCTGCCATGGCAAGGGCTCCGGCGGAGTCCCGACCGGCAGGGTCACGCGGAAGGTGGCGCCTTGCCCGTGTCGGCTCTCGACGGCAATTCGTCCGCCGTGTTGGTGGAGAATGCGTCGGCAGACGGCGAGTCCGAGGCCCGAACTGCCCGGCCGGGTGGTAAAGCCGGGCTCGAAGATATGTGGCAGATCCGCCTCCTCTATCCCGGGTCCGGTGTCGCGCACTTCAATCTCGGTTCCCCAGGGCCGGCGGTCGAAGCCGCGAATGAAAAGCCATCCACCGCCCGGCATGAAGCGAAAGGCATTGAGCGCCAGATTCAGTAGTACCTGCTCGAGCAGGTGTCGGTCGGCCGGAATCCGCACGCCGGCCAGCTGGTTGACGATCTGGATCTCGACCCGCGCCTGGTGGGCAAGGGGAAGAAGAAATTCATAAGCCCACCCGAGGAGCTCGCCGGCATCGATCAGCGCGCGCTCGGCGGGTGGCTGGTTGTGCAGGTCGAGCACGTTGTTGACAGTCGAGGAAAGCGTCCGCAGCCCGGCTTGCACGTGTTCGATCCAGCGCCGGCTCTCGCCCTCGAGAGAAGACTCGGCCAGCAGGCCGGCGAACAGCTCCAGGCTGCCTAGCGGATTGCGAATCTCATGCGCCAGGAGCGCCGACATCTCCACCAGCGCGTGCTGGCGGCGCAGATTTTCCGAGTCGCGCTCCATCTGCTTGGCCGCGCTCACATCGCGCAGGATGAATACACTGGAGTTCTCCGCCCGGCGCTCGATCCAGGCGTGCCGGATCGCGATCCAGACGGGGCTCGCTGAACTCTTGGTCGCGTGCTGGTTCCCGGGTTCGTTCCCGGGGCCGGGCGGCAATTCCAGTTCGCACTCTTCGCCGGTGGCACGCGCGCTTTCGAGCGCGGATACGAGCGCCTGCGGCAAGGCATCCACTGTTTCGAAGCGCCCGCCCGCCAGCCGCACCGCCTCGGGATTCAACGCCGAGATGCGTCCGCCGCCCTCGCCGCCGCCCTCAATGACCAGTACGCCGCAGGGCAGGGCTTCGAGGATGTGGCGCAAGCGCTCCCGCATGCGGCGGTTCTCGCGCAGGCTGACGGTCAGGTTGCGGTTGGTAACCTCAAGCTCGCGCCGCAGCTGGGCGACTTGTCCGTGCAGTTGTCCGTAGGTGCGTTCCAGCGAGCCGGCCGCATCGGTAAAGGAGCGGAAGGCGCGCGCCAGCGGATGGTCGGCTTCGCGCGCCGGATCGCGCGCGGGTGGCAGTGAGGTCGACATACCGTTCTGACTGCAAAACCCATGCCAGCCCGGCACATATTGCCTTAGAAGGCTCTCATGGCCCGCACCGATGAGGGTGTCCTAGCGCAGAGCTGCGCTGCGCTCGGCAACGCTGCCCACCCGGCCGATCGTCGAGAGCGTCAGGTGGGCGGGCCGAATCACGGATTGCCCGGCGGCGAAAATCAGCGCGCGTTCGATCACGTTCTGCAACTCGCGCACATTGCCCGGCCAGCTCCCGCCCTGGAGCAGGGCGAGCGCTTCGCTCGACAAGCTTGCCGCTCCCGGTTCGGCGGAAAATTTTCCCAGAAAATATCCCGCCAGCTCGGCGATATCTTCCGGCCGTTCGCGCAGCGCCGGGATGGCCAGCGGAAAGACTGAGAGCCGATAGTAAAGGTCCTCCCGGAATTTTCCAGCGCGCACCAGCGCCAGCAGATCGGCATTCGTCGCCGAAATCAGGCGTACATCGACGCGCACAACCTGCGCACTGCCCAGGCGCTGTAGCTCTCTCTGCTCCAGAAAGCGTAGCAGCTTGGGCTGCAGGTTGAGCGGCAGGTCACCGATCTCGTCAAGGAAGAGCGTGCCCTGATGGGCTGCCTGGATTCGCCCGGCGTAGGACTGGAGAGCGCCCGTAAAGGCGCCGCGCGAATATCCAAAAAGTTCCGCCTCAAGCAGCGTCTCCGGGATGGCGGCGCAATTGACCACCGCAAAACTCCGCGATGCACGCGGGCTGAGGTCATGGAGCGCGCGTGCCACCAGTTCCTTACCGCTGCCCGTCGGCCCGGTGATGAGCACGGTCGTATCGCGCGGCGCCACCAGCTGCACCTTGCGGTAGACGGCCTGCATCGCGGCCGAGCGTCCGATCATGCCGGGCAGGGCGGCCTCGGCGCGCTGGTCATTTTCGTTGTCGTTGACGTGGGCGTCAGCGCAATGATTGTCGTTGTCGTACTCTCTGGCGCGGACGCTGCCCTTAGCTCTGTCGTCAGCGTTAGCATGAGCGTCGAGATCGGGGAATCCCGCCTCCTCTTCGTAAAGACACGCGCCATCGCGATCGTTTTTCCCGTCGCCGCCGGGGAATTCGGATTCTCGCAACGCGCCCTCCACGCAGGGTGAGCGCGGGACGGGCGTCTCGAAGGCGCCGTTTTCGTGATCCACCAGCACGACATGGACCGAGGGATAACGCTGGCGCACCGTCTCACTCAGTTCCTCCGCATTCAGATCAGGCAGGCGTTTGTCGAGAAATACCGTCTGCCATGAGCCCTTTTCAAGATGAAGAAGCGCTTCCGCGCCGCCGTTGGCGTGCTCCACGCAATGTGCTCCCAAGTTGAGACCAGCCAGAATCCGCTGCCGAACCACACTGCTCGAACTGGCCACCAGGATATGGTCTACATGGTTGGGAGGAATTGGAAAAGTTGTCATGTTCTCGATTCAAGTCGACGGAGGTTAAAAAGCGATTAGACAAACATTAGAAGAATCTGAGGAAGGGAAACTATGGTGTGCCGCGCTCGGCAAATATTGCTTTACTTGATTTGAAGAGGTGTGTCCTGTGGGAATCTTCTGCCGGGTGGAATAATTGCCTTCGCCGAGTTATCGCGGCCAGGCATTACGCGTTCAAGGTTACTTTTCGATGAAAACAAGCTCGCCATTTTCGATTTTTACGTCCTTGACGTTATCGGGCAACTTGAGTTGATCGTGCTGCTCGGCCAGTTTCTTCTGCAACGCGTCGTTAACGAGTGCTACTGGAACGGAGAGATCTCCCAGTTTGACTTCGGTGGCCTCAAAGGTGGCGTAGCCGTCTTTGGCTCCCAGATGCCCAGCCAGCGTGAGATAAACATCCTTGCCCGCGATCTGCGTCAGAAATTGTCCGCGCACAAGATCGCCGTCCATGGAAACCTGCGAATCCTTGATGCCGGGCACGGGACCGGGAAATTCCATCGAACCACCGGGCGGCGCCGGAGCGGAACCGTTCACGGGCGTAGTAGGAGCAGTTGGCCCGCCGGACAACAAGCCCGCGGCTTGCGCGAGGGCCCCATTTACTTCGGCCGAATTCATGCGGACTTCGCTCTCCCCTTGACCGGTCGGCTTCGGCTGTTCAAGGCGGTCCAGTTTTTCTTGAAACGACTGCGCGCTGGCCGCCGCGGCAACGGGTGTGACGGGCGGCGCGACCGGCGCCGGCCTCCGCAGAACGAGCACCAACGTGAGGATCGAGATCGCTAAAGTTACCCAACTGATGATGCGTTGCAGCTTCAGAGAGCACCTCTGTTTTACATGGTAAGCCCGCGCAGGCAGCGACTTTAGATGACGGAGGTGAGGGAACTTGCGGGCCAGTTGGCGCGGCCAGCGTGGCAAGTGGCAGACGAGAGGCCACCTGGAGAGCTACTCCACGATGGCAAGCACGTCGCCGGCATTGACGGCAGCGCCCGGGGCTGCTGCAATTTTTCTGACGATCCCTTTTTTGGGCGACTTGATCTCGTTCTGCATTTTCATTGCTTCCACGACTACGATTCCCTGCCCCGCTTCGACCTCGGCCTGCTCGGCGACCAGCAGACGCACGACGCGTCCGGGCATCAGAGCCACGATCTTGCGCGGTCCTTTCTCGTCCTGCGCGCCACTCTTGCGCGAGCGCAGAGAGCGCGGGTCGCGCAGTTCGACAGCGAAGCGCGTGCTACCGATCCGAAGATTCAGATCGCTGACAATCTGCTCGCGCTTCACTTCAAAAACATGGCCATCGACCAGCAACGACAGCACATCGCGGCGCGGGAGCACGGCATCGACATGGATTTCCTGTCCGTCGAGGCGGCAGGCCCATCCGGCGCCGGCCTTGTTCAGTTCGAGCCGGTGCGCTTTGCCGTCGACGATCACGTCATAAATCATGGGGTTCAGCGAAGCGCTTCCGCGCGCCCTTTCTCCTTCCAGTTCGAGGTGGCCGGAGCCGGCGCGGGACGCTCGTTCCGCGCGCCGGATGAAGATGAAGCGGGATCGAGCACCGCGAACATGCCGGCGGCGATCGCGGCAATGCGCGACTCCGGCACGCGCGCGGGCTCGGGAGGGTCGGCCTTCACGAGCAGCCGGTCGAGAAAGCCAGTGTCAAGTCTTCCTGCCTGGAAGTCAGCGTCGCGCAGAATCCGCTGGAAGAGCGAAATGTTGGTCTTGATGCCGGCCACGAAGTATTCGTACAGCGCGCGCTGGAGGCGCATGATGGCTTGCTCCCGGTCGGTGCCGTAGCCGATGAGCTTGGCGAGCAGCGGATCGTAATCCATGGGCACATTCCAGCCCTCGTACATTCCACTGTCGCGACGAATACCGGGCCCGGAGGGTTGCAGCAACACGTCGATTCTGCCGGGGCTCGGGAAATAGTTGTTGTCCGGATCTTCAGCGTAGATGCGGCACTCGATGGCATGACCGCGAATGCTGACGTCGGATTGCGTGAACGGAAGCTTCTCGCCAGCAGCAATGCGGATTTGAAGATGTACCAGGTCCAGCCCAGTGGTCAACTCCGTGACGGGATGTTCGACCTGAAGCCGCGTGTTCATTTCCAGGAAGTAGAAGTTCTTCTGCTGATCGACCAGAAATTCGATGGTGCCGGCGTTAGTGTAGTTCGCCGCCTGAGCGACCTTCACGGCCACTTCGCCCATTCTGCGGCGCATGTCGGAATCGACAATCGGCGAGGGCGCTTCCTCGAGAACTTTCTGGTGCCGCCGTTGAATTGAGCACTCCCGCTCACCGAGCCAAACCGTGTTCTCGTGCTCGTCGGCCAGAATCTGCATTTCGATGTGGCGAGGATTGAGGATAGCCTTCTCGATATAGACTTCGCTGTCGCCGAACGAACGCTGCGCCTCGCTCTGCGCCGATTCGAGCGCCGAGCGTAGTTCCTCGCGCGTATGGACAAGGCGCATGCCCTTGCCGCCTCCGCCCGCTGAAGCTTTCAGCATCACCGGATAGCCGACGCGATCGGCAACCGCCTCCGCTTCTTCGGGAGAGGTCAGGCCGCGCGCGGTTCCTGGGACAAATGGAATGCCCGCTTTCTCCATGTGCTGGCGAGCGCGCGTCTTCGAGCCCATCATTTCCATGGAATGCGGTGTCGGACCGATGAACTTGATGCCGGCGTCGGCACAAGCCTGCGCAAACCTCGCGTTCTCCGACAAGAAGCCGTAGCCGGGATGGATAGCCTCGGCGCCCGATTGGCGGGCGACGTCAAGAATTTTGTCGGCGCGAAGATAAGACTCCGACGCCGGCGCCGGACCGATGAGATAAGCTTCGTCCGCTTTGCGCACGTGGAGCGCAGCGCGGTCGACCTCGGAATAAACGGCGACCGAGGAGATACCCAGCTCGCGGCAGGCGCGCATTACGCGCACCGCAATTTCTCCGCGATTCGCAATCAGAATCTTTTTGAACATTGGTTTCTTAGTTCGTCGTTGGTCGTCGTCGTTCGCTATTCGCCGTTCGTCGCTCGCCGTTTGTCTTTCCTTCTAAGACTCATTCGCGGCTACACTCAACCGTCAATGATTCTACCTGCGACGCGTGGCCGCGCAGGTGGCCCAAAATCAGGTGGTGCAAAATCAGGGTGTCCCAAAATAAATATAGCCAGTACGCAGCAGCGGGTTTCCCCAGCTGAGTACTGGCTACTAATCATCGAAAACTGACGACTGACGACCGTCGACTAACGACGCTCCTACTTGTTCTGGTCCATCACGATGCCGCCCGCGCCCGGCTGCTTCTCGGCTTTGGCCTTCTTGGTCGCCATGGTTTTATCGACCCACTCATCGGCCGTTTTCAGGTCCGCCGCACGTGCTGACGGATCGTCGCACTGAATGTCGGCCCGTTCGCGGTACATCAGGTTCATATAGGCCATCGCATCGTCGTAGTCGGGACGAATCTGAAGCGCCCTGTTCAAATTGTCGATGCCTTCCTGCACATTGGCGCTGTTTTTCTCTCTAACCTTGGCACAGACCTTCTTGTCCTTGGCTGGCAATGAATCTTCGGGCTTCATGCCGAGCTTGGCGCGTTCTTCTTGCCTTGGAATATAGGTCTGCGTCCAGTCAATCACGGCCACCGAATAGTAAGGCTCGGGATCGTTTGGATCCGCGTCGGACGCCTTCTTGTAGAACTCCTTCGCCAGATCAAACTTCTTCATCTGGAGGTAGAGATAGGCGATTCCCTTAATGCTGTTGATATTTTTGGGATCAGCCTGCAACACGATCTTGTATTGCTCGATTGCCTGCTCAGCATACTTGTTGTTGTCAGGAGTATCGGCGCCGGGGATGTATTGCTGCGCGAAAGCGGTCGCCAGGTACAGCCGCGCGTTGAGCAGTGTTGGATCGTCGGCCACGGCCTGCTGGAAATGATCGATCGCCTGCTCGTACTTCACGTTTTTGTATGCCTGCACGCCTTTGTTGAGCTGGTCGCGCGCCTTGAGCTTCTGGCATCCCGTGCCGCTTAGAACCAGAATCAGACCGGCAAAAAGAACCTCGAATCTGCGAGACGTTTTCATTGCGCTATGAATCTCCTTACAGCGGAAAACAAGAGCATCAACTGAGAGGCGCGAAGGCGCGCCACTTGCGCCCTCACGGCAGTGCATCCAACCCGAACCCTAGCCGCCCGCCTCGATTTTAGCGGTGATCAAGCCCACTTTATCGACGCCCGCCGAGTGCGCAATATCGATCACATTCGCGACATCGGCAAAGGGCACATTATCGTCGCCCTTCACGAACATGACTTTTTCCGCGCGCGTTTTAAAGATATCTTCCAACCGTCCCTGTAAAGTCTCCCAGGTCGCATCGTCCTGATTGATCTTGAGCGCCGGAGTATTGCCGGCCCCGCGGTCGATGAGCTGCACTACGATGGTGCGGTCCGAGGGCGGCGGTTGATGCTGGTTCGGCGGCGGCGGCTGCGGAACGAGCGCGTCCAAACCTTTGGGTGTGAGGGGCGTGATCACCATGAAAATGATAAGCAGCACCAGCAACACATCAATCAGCGGCGTAACATTCATGTTCGCGCTTTGGCCCCCTTTGGGGCCGACGGCCATTGACATATCAAAATCTCCTGGCGACTAACGGTCTCGCGATTTCTACTGCCCGCCCGTGGGTGCTGGCGGATTATTACCCGTTGGCGGCGGTGTTAACGCTCCAGCCTTCTTCTGATCCGTCAAAAGGCCGAGTTGGTCAACCCCGGCGGCCCGCACATTATCCACCACCTCAACCACCGAGCCAAATCTGGCGCGCGCGTCGGCTTTGAGAAAGACGCGCTTATCGGTGCGGTTGGCCAGCCGGTCTTTGATCTTCTGCGTCAGGTCGGCGGGCGCAATCTTGTCGGTGCCGAAGAAAACGGAGCCGTCACGCATCACCGCGACCAGCAGCGCATCTTCTTTATCGGCATCCGGCATCGCTTCCGGATTGTTCACCTTGGCCATATCCACGGTGACGCCGTGCTGCAACATGGGCGTGACCACCATGAAGATGATCAGCAACACCAGCATCACGTCGACCATTGGGGTCACGTTGATGTCGGAGCTAACGTTCGCAGCTTCGTTTCGTTTTGCTAATGCCATTGGATTCCGTCTCCTGCCTATGCTTCCGTTACCGCCACCGTGAAGAGGGGCGGGCGCCGGTGTTCGCCGGCGCCCTGCCAGCAACTCAGTCTGCGGTTGCGTCGTAAGACGCAGCCTTACTTACGACCGGCGCAGGCTCCGGCGCTTCAGGAAGTAATCAATCAGCTCGCTCGAAGAGTTATCCATCTCCACGTCGAACGCTTCCACGCGGCCCGTCAGATAGTTGAACATCATGACGGCCGGAATCGCCACGAACAAGCCGACTGCGGTGGTTACGAGCGCTTCCGAAATGCCGCCCGCGACCGCCGCCAGACCGGTAGCCTTTTCTTTTGCGATGCCGTTGAACGCGTTCAGAATGCCGACCACCGTGCCGAACAGTCCCACGAAGGGAGCCGTCGAACCGATCGTCGCCAGGCCCCCGAGTCCACGCTTCAGTTCGGCGTGCACGATGGCTTCCGTGCGCTCCAGAGCGCGCTTCGAAGCTTCAATGGTCTCGCCCGGAATCTCGCCCGGAGAGTCCTGGTGGGCCTTGAATTCCATCAGGCCCGCGGTGACGACCTTGGCGAGGTGGCTCTTCTTGTTGCGCTCGGCAACCTTGATAGCCTCGTCGATTTTGCCCTCGCGCAACGCACCGGCGACTGCCGGAGCGAACGAGCGCGACTGGTTGCGCGCCGCGTTGAACGCCATCCAGCGGTCGATCATCACGCCGATCGACCAGCCCGACATGATGAAGAGAATCACGACCACGATCTTCGCCAGAATGCCCATCTGCTTCCAAAGCGAAATCGGGTCCCAGCTCGGCTGGCTCTCTTGCAAGAGCCAAGCGGCAAGAATATGTAGATTGCTGAATGCGATTGCTGCCAGATTCACGACCATGAGTTGCTTTCCCTCCTCAAAATTCCGTTTGACCCGCCCGATGCAGCCAGGCCGGATTCCATTCATCGCCTCGGAGCGATCCGCCAGAAAGCGAACCACCGAAACTTGCGAACCGATACCCGTGCCCGGTTAGAAGCCAGGTTCGAGCCCACTGTTGCATCCCAAAAGAAATCGCGTGAGCAGAATAGCCCTCGGGCGTAGAAAACAACCCTTTCCCGCGTCTGGACAAGCATTAAAGACGGAGGAGGACTAAAACCGCCACAAACTCAAAGCCATGTCCGAAGCCAGTCAGCGACAGTCGTCATCGGCTATCCCGCTGGGCTCAGAATCGGCAAAAGCCTTAGCCGCCATTCAGGCTGAAATTGACAATCACTTGGGTCTCAACCGCCACCGGCTCGCCATTGAGCAGGTAGGGCTTATAGCGCCACTGTTTCACGGCCTCGATTGCGGCCGGCGCCAGCATGGCATGCCCGCTGATCAACTGCAAATTCTGAATCGTGCCTTCTTTGCTGATCTCGGCTTGGAGCACCACCTGCCCCTGAATTCGCGCCTGCCGCGCCAGCGGCGGATAATTCGGCTGCACTTTCTTGATCAGCAGACCGGTCGACACACCCTGCGAAACGCGGACGCGTGTCGGAGCTGCGACCTTGGGAACGGCTACCGGCTGCGAACTGAGAATGCCGCCGATCACGCCACCGGCAGAGCCTCCCGGGATTCCGCCCGGAACGCCGCCCGGAACGCCCGCTCCGCCCAGATCCGGCGGAGCTTCTTCTTCTTTAATCATCTGAATCTTTTGGGGAATCTTGGTCGGAGTGCGAAGTTGGCCGTTGGTCATCTCGCTCTGTATCTTCACGACCTTTACGGGAGCGGCGGCGGGCGGGGGTGGCGGAGGCGGCGGAGGCGGTGGAGCTACCAGAAAGTTCATGGTCATCGCCTTCGGCAGCGCATCGGTGTAAATCAACGGAATCAAAATCAGAATGCAGATCAGGCCGATCTGCAGCGTGAAAGACAGAATCGTTGTGCTTAACCGCCGCTTGGCCTTGAACCTGTTCCCGGACTCGATGAGACTGTCTTCAAACATGGGCTTCTCCTACACCAGACCCTACGACATCTTAGACACCGGCTGCGTCCTTCTTGCTCCCGCTCTTTCCGTCCCCTGCTTCTGCGCGCAGGTTGATGATTTTATGCCATTTGGCCGAAACTTGTTGCCAGAAATTTACACTGCAACTTTCTTCACTTAAACCTTGACTTTCTCCTTCGGCTGGGTCGGCCCTGCCCGCAACGGCATCGAAATCGGCCTCTGGCCGCGCTTTGTCCGCCAATCCTGATAAGCAACCAAGATAGGCGCGGCGATCGCGATCGAAGAATACGTCCCGATCAGGATTCCAATCACCAGGGCCAGGCTGAATCCATGCAGCACCTCGCCCCCGAAAAGGAACAGAGCAAGCACGGTAAGGAAAGTCAGGCCCGCTGTCAAGATGGTTCGGCTTAAAGTTTGATTAATGCTCTTGTTGACGATGTCGGCCAGGTTCTCGCGGCGAAGCAGTTTGATGTTCTCGCGGATGCGGTCAAACACGACGATGGTGTCGTTGTTCGAATATCCGATCAGGGTCAGAATGGCCGCAATCACCGTCAGCGAGATTTCCTTGTCCAGCAGCGAGAAAATGCCAACCGTGATTAAGGTGTCATGGAACACCGTGAGGACCGCAGCCACGCCATAAATCCACTCGAAGCGCAGCGCCAGGTAAATCAGCATTCCAGCCAGCGAATAGAGCGTGGCGAGTATGGCCTGCTTGCGAAGCTGCTTTCCGACTTGTGGCCCGACAATCTCCACATTCCGGATGCCGAAATCGGAGACAAAGAAATCATTTTGCAGCGCGGCGATGACCGCCGGATCAACCGTGCCCTTCAGCTCATCCAGCGAGCTGAGCACGCCGCTCTTGCTCTTGTCGCGATAATCAACAATTGCCTGAGCTATCGCCGTGTATCGCTGGTTGGCGTCGGTGCCGAGATGCAGTGGATCTTTTTCCAGAAGATAATTCAGGATCGTGAGCGAACTTGAGTTATTCAGATCCTGCTTGCCGGCGACGGCATGGATTTCGAGTGCGTTCCTGATCTCGTCCTTGCCCTTGCTCAGGTCCTGCTCGCTTGTCTCCTGAATGTCGAGCGAGATCAGCACTTCATTAGCGCCGGCCTCGCCATACCTCTGCACGCGCGCGTTCTTCAGGCCGAAGCGCTCAATATCGGCGTGAATCGCCTCTGGATTGGGCGTGTGCGAGTACTTCACATACACCAGCGTGCCGCCGCGGAAGTCAACGCCCAGCGGAACCGGCGATCCAGTGGTGGACCAGCGATGGCCCATTGATACCAGTCCGGCGACGCTGAAGACCAGCGAAAAGGCGAGGAAGTACCACTTCTTCCCGAGAAAATCGATGTTTGCGTTTCTAAAGAATTCCAAGTCAAACTCCAAGATCAGCCGCGAGTCATGAGTTGCGAGCCGCGAGCAAAATTAAATCCGAACTAAGCTCGAGGCCCGAGGCTCGAGACTAGATACTCAGCGCCTCGCCCCGTTGCTTCCGGCTCAGCACCCAATCAAAAATTACGCGCGAGACAAACACTGCCGTAAACAGATTCGCCGCCAGACCGAATACTAGGGTAGTGGCAAATCCCTTCACCGGCCCGGTTCCGAAGATAAACAGAATGGCCGCCGAAACAATAGTCGTAACGTGGGTATCGACGATCGTGATCCAGGCATGACTGAAGCCCTGCTCGACCGCCGAAGACGGCGTCTTGCCGTTGCGCAGCTCCTCACGAATGCGCTCAAAGATCAGCACGTTCGAGTCGACGCCCATACCGACCGTCAGAATCACTCCGGCAATTCCCGGCAATGTCAGCACAGCTCCGAAATAGCCCATAAAGCCGAGCAGGATAATTAAATTGAGGATGAGCGCGATATCGGCATTCACGCCGGCCCAGCGATAGTAGATCAGCATGAAGGCCAGCACGGCGACCATGCCGACTATCGCCGCCCGTACGCCCTCGCGAATCGAATCGGCGCCGAGAGACGGACCAACCGTCCGTTCCTCGAGATACTTGATCCCCGCCGGCAGAGCGCCTGAGCGCAGCGTCAGCGCGAGATCCTTCGCGGACTCCTCGGTGAAGCCGCCCTCGATTTCGCCCTGATCCTTAATCGCCTCTTTTATGTTGGCGACTTCCACCACCTTGTTATCCAGCACTACGGCAAGTCCCTCGCCGACGTGCGCGGAGGTGAAATTGTAGAACTTGCGCCCGCCCTCATCCGTCAGAATGAAGTTAACGCGCGGCTGGTTAGTATCGGCGCTTCGTCCCGGCTCGGCGCCCCGCAGATCCCGACCGGTCACGGCCGAAGAACGAGAAATGAAGTACCACACTTCGCCTTCGTCACCAGAGCCCGCACGAGGATTCCGGGCCGGCAACAGCACGGCGTCAGGCGGTATCACACCACCCTTGTCCTGGAGCGCAGCCTGTTCGCTCGGATATGGCCCGCCCATCGATAGTCTCAGCTCCAGCATCGCCGTCGACTGGATGATGGCCTTGACTCGCGCCGGATCATCGACGCCCGGAAGTTGCACAAGAATCTGATAGTCACCGAGTCCGTGCTCCTGAATGACCGGCTCGCTCACGCCCAGTGCGTCAATGCGGTTGCGAATGGTCTCGATCGCTTGCGTAACCGCCTGGCTCTTCAGCTCATCAAGGTTCTGGCGCTTCATGGAGATGGTCCATGAATTTTCTGCGCCGGAAGAAGCTTCGTACTCGGGCAAGCGGTCCGCCACAATGCTCTTGAAGTCGTTAGTCTGCTCTGGCGGAACCCCCTTGACGACGATCATGTCCGGATGGTTCGCTGGATCGGGCTTGTTGACATCCGCATAAGCGATCTTGCGCGCCCGCATTTCTTCCTTCAGTCGCGCAATCGCGTTGTCAGAGTCGACATTGACCGCGTCATTCACCTGCACTTGCAAAATCAAGTGCGTTCCGCCGCGCAAATCGAGCCCCAGATTAATCTGCTTCTTCATCGAGGCCAGCAGCCCTTGACCCGACCAGTCCTTGGGAATGCCAAGGATCCCCGCCACGAAGAGCAGCAGTACCGCAAGAATGACGATTAACTTCCAACCAAGGTTTTTCATAAAAACTATCTTTCACCGCTAAAAGTATGAGCCGCGAGTCTTCGAGCCACAAGCAAACTCAAATCTTACAACCGAGCCAGCGTCGATTTAGCTCGCGGCCGGAGACTCGAAACTCATGGCTTTATTTCGTCTCTTCCGTGGTCGCCACCGAAACCACCGATCCACGGCTCACTTCAAGCTTCAGGTTATCGGGCGGCACGCGCAGGGTCAGCGCATCGTCCTTCAGTCCAATAATGGTTCCGCGCAGCCCGCCGGAGGTCACAATCTTGTCGCCGGTCTTCAACTCGCTCAGCATGGCCTGCCATTTTTTCTGCTTCCGCTGCTGCGGCATAATCAGCAGAAAATAAAAGATGGCGAAGATAAACAGCAGCGGCGCCAGCCCCAGCAATCCCCCGCCGCCCAACTGGAATGCAAGCAGCTTTCCGCCCAAGCCCGAAAATACGAAAATTGTCGCCAAATGAATCCTCAGGAACAGCTCGTGAATCAAAACCGCCTAGTCAAACGAATCCCCCATGCGACGCAGTGAAAAAGCCCGCATCGAACGAGTTCCTCTGCAATTCGGGAATTTTTTCTTCCGGCCACAGGTTTTTCGGGCCTCAGATCTTTCCTGACGAAGACCACCCTACCGCAGGTTTGAACCGGCCATGCCGAACCCAACCTTTCGGGTCGTCACAGCAAGAAGACACACCCTATCCCCAAGCTTAATAGAATGCCGGACGCCCCCGCCGAGTGTCAAGGTTTGAGTGCACCGGATGGCGTCCTAATTCCTCGCGTCGCGATTGTAGCGCCGCCGTCCCGGCGTCGGTTCAGCGACGGCCCACCGTGCGAACGCGCTCGCGTCCCCAACCCTTAAGGTTTGAATGTGGCGCGGGTGCCCGTCCGCGGTTCTGTCAGAAAGCCAACCACTTTATCCCTGCCCGTGCCCTCGAAGCTCTGCCCTCACCCGCCGCATAGTCTGCAAATAAAAATGCAAATTGTGGATGGTATTCAAAACCTGCGCTAGCAGCTCATTGGCTGCATAGAGATGTCGCAAATAGGCCCGTGAATAGCGACTGCAAACGGCACACGAGCACATCGGATCAAGCGGCCCGGCGTCCTCCGCGTAACGGGCCTGCTTGATCGAAATCCGCCCTTCCGACGTATACAAAAGCCCATGGCGCGCCGCCCGCGTCGGCAAAACGCAGTCCATCATGTCGACGCCCAGGCGCGCATAAAGCGCAATTTCCTCCGGCGTCCCCACTCCCATCAGATACCGAGGCTTCTCTTTCGGAAGATGCTCCAGCGTGGACTCAACAATTTCGCGCGTAAGCTCCCGGGGCTCACCCACGCTAAGCCCGCCAATCGCGTATCCCGGAAACCCAATCTCAACCGTCCGCAAAGCCGACTCCCGCCGCAACTCCCGATCCATCCCGCCCTGCACTATGCCGAACAATGCCTGGGTCTTCCCAGCCCAATATTCCGCATTACTGTTATTCCGACTCAACCTAAAGTTGTCATCCTGACCCAACCCAAGGTTGTCATCCTGAGCGGAGCGAAGGACCTCATGCTCCCCCGCTCTCTCCGCACTTGACCCGCTCGGCTGAGAGCTGACAGCTGAGAGCTGAAAGCTCGCCCAAGGCACGTCACTCTTATGCTCTTCAAAATACTTCTTCGAACGCTCGGCCCAGCGCAGCGTCATCTCCATCGACGCTCGCGCCCGGCCAGTGTCCGCCGGATACTCCGTGCACTCGTCAAACGCCATAACGATGTCCGCGCCGAGCCCGATCTGAATCTCCATCGCCCGCTCTGGACTGAGAAAATGTGAAGACCCATCCAGGTGCGACCGAAACCTAACGCCCTCCTCGGTCACCTTGCGCAGCTCATTCAGGCTGAAAACCTGAAACCCGCCCGAGTCGGTAAGAATCGCGCGCGGCCACGCCATAAACCGGTGCAACCCGCCCATCCGCCGCACCACCTCCACGCCCGGCCGCAAATAGAGGTGATAAGTATTGCCGAGCAGAATCTGAACGCCCAGCTCTTCCAGCAAATCCTGCGAAACGCCCTTGACGGAGCCCAGCGTACCCACCGGCATGAACACAGGCGTTTCAACCTCTCCATGCGGAGTGACGAGCTTGCCGGCGCGCCCCGCGCCAGCGTTCGCTTCAATATGGAATGAGATGGACACAGGCGAGAATTCTAAAGGACAAACGGGCGATGCGCGTCTTTCCCCACCCAATCACCATCGCAATAGATAAACTATCGTGGAATCTCGTTCTGCAATTTTTTCGGGTACTCGCTGATCACAGCTTGGGGAGTCATCTCTCATGAAACGCATCAACAAAGTTGCCGTCCTCGGCGCAGGCACCATGGGCGCCCGCATCGCCGCACATTTCGCCAATGCCGGAGTACCTTCGCTGCTGCTCGATATCATCCCCCCCGACGCCGACGGCTCGGCACGCAACAAGATCGCTGCCGCCGGACTTGAGGCCACCAAAAAATCAAAGCCCGCTGCCTTTTTTGAACCGTCGCTGGCGCGCCTCGTAACCGTAGGCAATTTTGAGGACGATCTGAAACGCCTCGCCGATGTCGACTGGATCATCGAAGCGGTGGTCGAGAATCTGGAAATCAAACGGTCGCTGTTACAGAAGGTAGAGGCGATCCGCAAACCGGGCACGATCGTGACCACCAACACCAGCGGTCTTCCTGTCGCGAAAATCGCCGAGGGCTTCAGCGAAGATTTTCGGCGCTCGTGGTTCGGCACGCATTTTTTCAATCCGCCGCGCTATATGCGGCTGCTGGAGCTCATTCCCACGCCGGAAGCGGACCGGGCGCTGATTGACACCGTAGCTCACTTCTGCGATGTGCAAATGGGCAAAGACGTTGTCTTCGCCAAAGACACACCGAACTTCATCGCCAATCGCATCGGAACTTTTTCCGTGCTCAATGTCATGCGCCTCATGCAGGAAATGGATTTGAGCATAGAAGACGTCGACGCTCTCACCGGCCAGGCTGTGGGCTGGCCACGCTCGGCAACCTTCCGCACCATCGATCTCGTGGGCCTCGACGTTCTCGGGCACGTAGTCTCGAACATGACGCAGAACGTACGCGATGAGCGCAGCGAGTTACAGATTCCCGCTTTTTACCGCCAGATGCTGGAACGCAAATGGCTGGGCGATAAGACCAAAGGCGGCTTCTATAAGAAAGCAAAGTCAACAAGCGGCGGAGACGACGAGCGCCTCGCGCTCGACTGGAAAACTCTCGAATACCATCCGCGCCAGAAACCGAAATTCGCCGCGCTCGATATCGCAAAGAACATTGAGGACACGGGCGCGCGTTTGCGCATGCTACTCGGAATGGATAACGCCGGCCCGCAAAAACCCGACAAGGCCGGAACTTTTCTATGGCAGTCGCTCTCCGATCTCTGGACCTATTCCGCGAATCGCATTCCCGAGATATCCGACTCCGTCGTCGAGATCGATCGCGCCATGCGCATGGGCTTCGCCTGGGAGCTAGGCCCGTTCGAGTTGTGGGACGCGGCAGGCGTGGAAGCCATAGTCGCACGCATGAAAAAAGAAGGCCGCCCGATCGCGCCAAACGTAGAAAAGTTGCTGAACTCGGGCAAGAAGACCTGGTACGAAGACGATCCAAAGGCGCCCTCCGGACGCAACTACTTCGATCTGGCAACCGGCAACTGGCAATCGGTAACTGTTCCGGCAGGCGTCTGGTCAGTCGCAGTTGCCAAAAAATCCAACGGCGTGGTGAAGAAAAATTCCGGAGCGTCGCTCATCGATCTGGGCGACGGCGTCGGCTGCATCGAATTTCATTCGAAGATGAATGCGCTCGGCGCCGACATCGTTTCGCTGATCCTGCAAACATTGAAGCCGGGCGGCGCGGGCGACGCTTTTGACGCGTTCGTCATCACCAACGACGCGCAGAATTTCTCCGTCGGCGCAAACCTGATGCTCTTGCTCATGTCGGTGCAGGAAGAAGAGTGGGACGAAGTTGACATGGCAATCCGCCAGTTTCAGGGCATGACGCAAGCCGTAAAGTTTTCACCCAAGCCGGTGGTCATCGCGCCCTTCGGCCTCGCGCTGGGCGGAGGCTGCGAAATTTCACTGCACGCCGCCGCGCGCCAGCCGCATGCCGAACTCTACATGGGCCTGGTCGAAGTCGGCGTCGGTCTGCTTCCCGGTGGCGGCGGCTGCAAAGAGATGCTGCTACGCGCCGTTGACAGTGCAACGTCAATTCGCCCCGACAGACGCGGCGAGTCGGTCGAAACCATGGAGGCGATGAAAAAAGCCTTCGAAACGATTGCGACCGCAAAAGTAGCAACCTCGGCCAATGAGGCACGCGGCTTCGGATTTCTGTCCAATTCCGATCGCATCACCATGAACCGCGAGCGTGTGCTCTCTGACGCGAAGGCGCGGGCGCTCGAACTTTTCCGAGCCGGATACGAGCCGCCGGTCATCCGAACCGACATCCCGGCGCCCGGCGAAAACATTCTGGCCGCGCTGAAGATGGGCGTCTACATGATGCGGCAGGGCGGCTTCATCAGCGACCACGAGCAGAAGCTCGGCACAAAAATCGCCGGAGTCCTGTGCGGCGGAAACGTCACGCCCGGCACGCCCATCAGCGAGCAATACGTGCTCGACCTCGAACGCGAAGCCTTCAAATCTCTCTGCGGCGAGAAAAAAACGCAGGAGAGAATTCAATACACGTTAAAGACGGGCAAGACGCTGAGAAATTAGTTCTCAGTTGGAGCACTCGTTGGCCTAACTCGCGCCTCGGGACATATGCGGCGCGGCCCGTTACTCGGAAAGCGCGTGGTCGACCGAGAACTTCCCCGCCCCCCGCAACAGCAGCGCCGCCGCAACCGCGATGACCAAGAGGTGATATTCGTAGCCCTCGCCCTTCTGATTGCCAAACCAGTTCATAAAGAACCCGTTCGGCAGATGGACGAGGAAAATCGCTCCGATCATCTCGACGCCGATTCCGAGCGCAGCAATTCGGGTCAGCAGGCCCACGATCAGCCCAAGGCCTCCGAAAAGTTCAGTGCAAATGATGAGAAATGCAACCGGCGCGGGCATTCCCATGTGCTCAAAGAAGCCCATCGTGCCGTGAAAACCATATCCACCGAACCATCCCAACATTTTTTGCGCGCCGTGCGCGAAGAAGACCACTCCCAGAACAAGCCTCAGCGCGGTCAGACTCACATCGTTGCTTGTGCTCATTAGTCTCTTCATTTCTATTTCCTCCTGGAAAACAGGGTTGCTGGCAGATTGTCGTTATAACAACTATCACAGTTCGATTCCCGTGCTTCGAGCGTGGATTCACTTTTTCTGGCAGAGAACTTGCTTATCCATCGTGCAGCGAACGCGCGAACAAAATTTGGAGCCCCTGTCCACGTGAAGTTAACTGGAGGTTTTCCTCACGGGAAGGCCAATGCTCCGTCGCACGCGGCGTATAATTTCCCTCTAGATTCCGCAAAGGATGGTGTCCGCAAAATGTCTGCGACCAATGGCAATTCGGCGAACGGTACGAATGGCAACGGTTCTAACGTCCCCAAGCCGCGAGCTGAGTGGCTCGCAAAGCGCAAAGCCGAAAATACCGACGGCAACTTTTCGCAGATGCACTACGCCCGCCAGGGCACGATTACCGAGGAGATGCATTACATCGCCCGCCTCGAAAAACTTACACCCGAACTGATTCGCGACGAAGTTGCTCGCGGGCGCATGATCATCCCCGCCAACATCAATCATCCCGAACTCGAGCCGATGGCCATTGGCGTAGCCTCGCTCTGCAAAATCAATTCCAACATCGGCAACTCCGCCGTGACCTCGAACGTCGACGAAGAGCTAAAAAAGCTGCACACCTCGGTGCACTACGGCGCCGACACCGTCATGGATCTCTCCACCGGCGGAGGCATTCACGAAATTCGCGAGGCCATCCTGCGACACTCGCCCGTGCCCATCGGCACCGTGCCCATCTACGAAGCCATCTCGCGCGTCAAGCGCGTCGAAGACCTCACCGCCAGTGTCATGCTCGAAGTCATTGAAGAGCAGGCCCAGCAAGGCGTCGATTACATGACCATCCACGCCGGCGTGCTCATTCAATATCTGCCGATGGTTTCGAAGCGCATTACCGGCATCGTGAGCCGTGGCGGCGCCATCCTCGGCCAATGGATGGCCTATCACCACAAGCAGAATTTTCTCTACGAAGCCTTCGACGACATCTGCAAGATCATGAAGAAGTATGACGTCAGCTTCTCGCTCGGAGACGGCCTCCGACCCGGCTGCCTCGCCGACGCCAGCGACGAAGCCCAATTCGCGGAATTAAAAACATTAGGCGAACTGACCAAAATCGCGTGGCAGCACGACGTGCAGACCATGATCGAAGGCCCCGGGCACATTCCGCTCGACAAGATCAAAGAGCAGGTCGAGAAAGAAAACGAGTTATGCTATGAAGCTCCGTTCTATACGCTGGGTCCGTTAGTCACCGACATCGCGCCCGGATATGACCACATCACTTCGGCCATAGGAGCAGCCATGATCGGCTGGTACGGCGCGTCGATGCTCTGCTATGTAACTCCGAAAGAGCATCTCGGCCTGCCCAACGACAAAGATGTAAAAGATGGCATCATCGCCTACAAGATCGCAGCCCACGCCGCTGATATTGCCCGCCATCGCCCCGGCGCGCGCGATCGCGATGACGCGCTCAGCTATGCCCGCTATAAGTTCGATTGGGAAAAGCAGTTCGAATTGTCGCTCGATCCCGAAACAGCCCGCTCGATGCACGACGAAACATTGCCCGAAGAGGGCTATAAGACCGCAGCCTTCTGCTCCATGTGCGGTCCAAAATTCTGCTCGATGAATTACTCCGCCAAAGTAGACGAGTATAACAAGGAAGTACACGGGCTTGATAAGAAGGATTACTCGGAGTTAGTCGATAAGTTGGTAACGATCAAGTAACACTTACTAACTCGCAAACCTACTCCGCCCGCTTCCCAAATTTATTAACGCCGTTCTGGTGCAGAATCAGCCCGGTTACCTTCCCATTACCGTCAGTTTCAAAAGTGATCTGAGCGTCAACAATCTTCAAGAAATATTCCTTCTCACCTTCTGGAAACATTTCGAATTTCGACTGGCCAGTAGCCTGCCCAAAAAGTCGATCGCCCTCTCGCGTCACCGTCACAACAAAAGTCGGTGCCAGTTCATAGCGGCCGACGTACTTATCGAACAGCTTGGTATCGACCGCCACCTGCTTGTGTTCCTTTGGCGGCTGCGCCAACGGAACGTTGGCATCGAGCAGATGCCGTCCAATGTCATCCACTCCCGTCATCGTCGAGGTGTTCGAGAGCGCAACCACGCCCGTCCGGCTCTTTGGGTCGAAAGCAATAAATGTCCGGAAGCCGCCCGTGCCGCCGTTGTGCCAGATAATCTCGCGGCCATCTTTTGTCAGGATGTGCCATCCGAGTCCGATCTCCAACCCAGGCACGTCCGTTGGTCGCCGCGTCGCCAGCATCGCCGCCATCGCCGGCGCGAGCGGTGATTTCGTGTATCCAAGATTCGCAGCCAAAAATGTCAGCAGATCGTTGGCGGTCGACCTCAACCCTCCGGCCCCGGCGAGCGTAGGTAAGTCCCAGTTTTCGACGGCGTCCAGTGAGCGGTCGTGTCCAACCGCCATTCGGGACTTCATGCCCGCGGAAAGCGTGATGCCCGTGCTCTTCATTCCCAACGGTTCGCAGATGCGCGAGCGCACTAATGTTTCGTAATCCATTCCCGCGCGTCGTGCGAGCACATGCCCCAGCAGCCCTCCGCCCAGGTTGGAATATTCGTATTGCGAACCAATGTCGCGAGTAAGTTGGTAACTCGATAGAAATTGATAGAGCTGCTCGACGGAATAGTCCGCATAGGGATTCGCCGGATCTTTCGGCGCCAGATTCGGTGGTAGACGTGGCAACCCGGAGGTGTGCGTGGCCAGGTCCTGCAAGGTGATCTGCCGCCCGCCGCGCTCCGGCACCTTGACTCCTGGCGGAAGATACTTGGCGACCGGGTCCGTCAGCGCGACTTCGCCGCGCTGCACCATATCCGCCAGCAGCAACGAGGTAAATACTTTTGTGACAGAGCCGATCTCGAATACCGTATCGCCATCGAGAGCTCGCTTGTCGCCCTTGTCCAGGCTTCCGTAGGCAATCACTCTTCGGCCGGCGGGCTCGATGACGCCGACCACGATGCCAATACTCTGGTGTTCCTTGTCGATCCGGTCAACCAGAACCGGGCGTATCTCGGAGTCCGGCGGAAACAACGAATTTGCGGTGGACTGGGCCACGGCACAGGGTAACAAGACCATCGCTGCAAGCGACAAAATGGGCGGAAGTTTTTTCATGGTGACCCCGTTCGAACCGGCGGACGGCACGATTAAAGCGCATCCATCATATCTGTGCGGGTAGCGCGGTCCAAGCTAAAGCCGTATCCCGTCCGCTATCTGGCAAGCCCACCAAACGCGCATACAATGGCGGGTAGTCTGGCCACCACAAAAAAGGAGACTTCCGCCAGCATGCCCAATCACGAATTTCTGCTCCATGAATTCGAGGCGCACACCCCGACGGCTGATGGGCTCAAGCCCTTTATGCAGCATGTCGCCCAGCGGCTTCATGAAGAACTGACGCGCTACAACTGGGTCGGCTTTTACTTCATGGATGCGCCCGCGTTCGACGCGCTCGTCCTCGGCCCCTACGTCGGCAGCTTCATGCCTCTGGTTCGTATTCCGCTCGACAAAGGATTGTGCGGCGCCGCCGCCACCACCCAGCAAACCGTCTGCGTCAACAATGTCGCCAGCGACCCCCGCTATATCGGCGGAGACATGGTGAAGTCGAACATCGTGGTGCCAATCTTCGTGAAGAGGCGAGTCGTTGCCGAGCTCTGCATCGAGAGCTACTTCAACGACACCTTCGACGCAGCCGAACAGAAATTCATAGAATCCTGCGCCGCCCTGGTCGGCCGATACATCGAGAAAGAAGCAGCAGAAGCGGCGAAAAAAGCGAGCGCCTCGCACTAGGTCTCAGCGGGACAATATCGGTCGAGCGCGAAGGGCACAATCATCCCTTGAAATCCGCCACGCCATCCCAAACCAGCTGCACCGCAATCGCCAGAATCAGGAATCCGAAAATTCGGCTGATCGCCCCGACCGCGCCCGGACCGAGACGTTTCACGAATGGGCCGCCCAGCCGCAGAAAAAGATAGACCGTCAGGCCGATGCCGAGTATGCCAAGAATCATGCCGACATAGGTGAGCGAATTGTCGGCGCTCGCCGCAAGGCCCATCACGACGCCGATCGAACCCGGCCCCGAAAGCATTGGCATCGCCATGGGCGTGAGTGAAATGTCTTCTTTGGTCAGCGCCTCGTGGTTCTCGTCGTGCGTCAGTCGGCTCGAGCCCGTCACCATGCCCCACGCCGTGTTGGCGACAATCAACCCGCCGGCGATTTTCAACACCGGCAGCGAGATGCCGAAGAAGTTCAGCACGAATCGGCCGAACAACATAAAGATGACCAGAATCGCAATCACGTAGAAAGCGGTCTTCAATGCGGTGTGACTGCGTTCCTCGGGAGTAAAGTCGGTGGTCAGGCTGAAAAATAGCGGAATGCCGCCGAAGGGATTGACGATCGGAAAAAGAGCGAGATAAGTCGTCAGGCCCGCTGACGGCAGGTCATGCAACACGCGCTGAAGGGCCGTTCCCGCGTTCAATGACATAAGTGAGAGTATCGGTGGAAGTATCGACACAGAAGCATGAGATTACTTCGCACCCGATTTCGATTCTTCTCTGACCATCGTCGCATCCTTGGGCCGACGCTTTGAAGACCGCCTACTTGTACTGCTGAAGAACCTGAGTGCTTCTATTCAATGCCGCCACCAGCGCGCCAATCTGCTGCTGGGTACGTTGAAGGTCGCCGCGATCAATGGCCTCGCTCACTCCCGGAACTACGACCGCCGCATAGCCCGTGTACTGCCCGGGAGCGTATATCGCGTGATGGAACCAGGGACGATTGGGCAGTCCCTCCGGAATCAGCAAAGCACGCTCCGCTTGACGGAGCGCCGCATTCAGCCGCTCAAGCGCGGCCGGAAGCTTGCGTTGCTTCTGCAAGATTTTCGCGCCGGCTTCCTGAAAATGTCGCGCAGCGGCCGCGGCCGCGGAGAAGTCGGGCGCTTTATCGCCGAACTTGTCGCGCGCTTTGCTCTTCGCTGCATCGAGATAGACCAGAACTTCTTTCCCGTAATCCTCGTAGTCGTAAGGCAGCACGTCGGCATCGGCCATGCGCAGCGCCTCTAATCCGTAGACCCGGGCCATCTGTTGCTCATAGAGAAAGTCGGGATCGCCGAATTTTTTGAACCAGGCAAAGTTATCGAACGCAGAGTGATAAACGCCATACGGGCCATTCGATCCGATATCGGTCGATGGAACGCCAAGATGCTCGATGAAAACCGAGTAGTCGGAACCGCTGCCCAGATCGCCGACAGGAACATCGCCCGAAACCTCAGCCGCCGGCGAACGGGAGTTTTCCTGGGGACGATTATCATCTTTCGGACGAGTAGATTTTTTCCACTCGTCATACACTGTTCCGCCCTGCGGCGAGGGCACGGCCTTCGTGATCTCACGAACAAATTCTTTCAGCGTCGGTTCCGCTGAAGCTCCGAATTTTTTGCCCGAAACGCCCACATCCATATTGAAATAAGCGTCGGCATTGGCGAGTTCCTGCGCGTGGTCTTCGCCCCATTCGGTCGAGCCCATCAATCCTTCCTCTTCCGCATCCCAGCTCGCAAACACGATCGTGCGCTTCGGCTTCCAGCCAGACTTCAGCAGTTCGCCGACTCCGTGGACCGTTTCGAGCATTGCGGCCGTGCCGCTGTTGGGATCGACCGCGCCATAAACCCAGGCATCGCGATGATTGCCAGCAACGACCAATTCTTCGGGCGAAGAAGTTCCCGGCACTCTGCCGATGACGTCCCAGATGGTGCGGAATTTGTAATCCTGCTTCAGGTGCATCTTCACCTTCGCGGGTCCTGGACCAAGGTGATAAGTAAATGGCAGCGCTCCCTGCCACTCGCGGGGCGAGTCTGGTCCGCCGAGGTTTTCGAGGATCGGCTGCGCATCCGCATAGGAGAGCGGCGTGACGATAATCTTCGACAACTGCTCGGACTCAGCCGGAGAAACGCGCTTCGAATCCGGCAGGGTGGGAGTCGACGCGACTCCCGGCGTTGTCGGATCGCCGGGGAATTGGAACATGAATCCGATCGATCCGCGCTGCACGCCGCTCGCTGGACGCCACGGACCTTTCGGGTAAGGATCGCCGCGATAATAACCATCATCTTTCGGATCGGAATAAATAATGACGCCCGCGGCGCCGCGCTCCTGCGCGACGAACGCTTTGACGCCGCGGAAATTCTGGCCATAACGGACAATGACGATCTTTCCGCGCACATCAACGTTCATCTGCTTCAGCTTGTCGAAGTCGTCGGGTGTTCCGTAGTTGGCGTAGACGACGTCGGCTTCGGCGTCTCCCGACGGAGACATGGCGTTGTAAGGCGTGATGACGCGCGGATCGTCGCAGAAGGGATCGCCATCGACGTGCTCGCGATGCGGGCCGTGCATCTCCACTCCAGCAGGGGCGGTCATGTCGACGCTGATCTCAGAAGGATAGTTGAACCAAACCTTATATTCGGCGATTGAGGTCTCAAGGCCGGCGGCGCGGAATTTGCCCGCCACATATTCGGCGGTGGCCTTGTCTTCGAGAGAACCGGCAACATGCGGAGCTTGCGTCAAAATTCGCAGGTGCTCTTCCGCGAGCTTGGGATCGGGCACGGCCATGAACTTTTTTTCGATTTCCTGCTCATGGGCAACATCGCGGAAGCCGCTGATGACCCAGCTCTCCGGCTTCGACACTCCCGAATCGGCGGATGAATCGGACGCCTTATCAAGATTAATGGCCAGAAGACTGGCCGAGATTAAAACAAAAAAGAAAAGCGCGGCACTCGGGACTTTCATGACGCTCCTCAGCATTCTTTTGATGCGAACCGCTCGCTCGCGTTGAGCACAATGAGCATATCGCACACGAAGTTAAAGATTGTATCGCGCCGACGAGGACCACGATCGTACGGGTTACACTAAAAGGTATGAGCAAGGCGCCAACAGCCCGTTTTTCAGATCGGGTGGAAAATTACGTTCGCTACCGTCCGGGCTATCCGACCGAGGTCATCGACCTGCTGCGCAGCCAGTGTGGATTGCGGCCCGAGCACGTGGTCGCGGACATCGCCTCCGGCACCGGCTTTTTCACGCGGCTGCTGCTGGAGAACGGGAATTCAGTTTTTGCCGTCGAGCCAAATGCCGAGATGCGCGAGACGGGCGAGCACGTGCTTGAGGGCTATGACCGTCTTGAGTCGGTGGCGGGAACAGCGGAGGGAACAACGCTGAGCTCGAATTCAGTCGACTTTGTGACCGCCGCGCAGGCGGCGCACTGGTTCGATTTGGGGAAGACGCGCGCGGAATTTCTACGCATCCTGCGCCCGGGCGGCTGGTGCGTGCTGATCTGGAATGAGCGTTTGACGGAGAGCACGCCGTTTCTGCGCGAGTATGAGCAGCTTCTACTGACCTTTGGCACCGATTACAAAGAAGTGCGGCACG
Organism: uncultured Acidobacteriaceae bacterium; assembly: GCA_963803645.1. Lineage (GTDB taxonomy): Bacteria > Acidobacteriota > Terriglobia > Terriglobales > Acidobacteriaceae > Acidiflorens. The sequence goes on from CAWDNK010000001.1 coordinate 620,607, forward strand.
AGCGCACCACTGCCATAATTCACGAGTTCTTTGCGCCGGCGGGTTGCGAGGAGCGCGATTTCGAACTGGTGCAGCGTTTCGATTATGAGGGCGCAGCGGGAAGATTGCTGTCGTCTTCTTATGCGCCGCTTGAGGGCCATCCCGGCTATGCGCCGATGATGCAGGAACTGGAGCGAATTTTCCAAGCGCATGCGAAGGGTGGCAAAGTGGAATTCGAATATACGACGCGCGTTTACTACGGACAATTGTAGGTTGTTATTTGTCCTGAAAATTTCTGATTTGCGATTTGTAATTTGTAATTTAAACCTGAGCCTTGGATTTCAAATTGCCGATTACAAAATATCAATTACAAATTCCTATGCCTGATTCCAAATCGTTCCACATGTCTCCCGAAGAATTTCGACGCCAGGGTCACGCGGTTGTAGATTGGATTGCCGACTACCGAGCGCGCATCGAAAGCTTCCCTGTCCTGTCTCGCGTGCAACCGGGCGAAATTCGCGCCCACCTGCCCGCAAGTCCGCCCGCGGCCGGCGAACCTTTCGACCAGATTCTCGCCGACATCGACCGCATCGTGCTGCCCGGAATTACACACTGGCAGTCGCCGAACTTCTACGCTTTCTTCCCGTCGAATTCATCGGGTCCGGGGATTCTTGGCGATCTGCTTTCGTCCGGCCTGGGCGTGCAAGGCATGCTCTGGTCAACGAGCCCGGCGTGCACCGAACTTGAGACCCATGTGCTCGATTGGCTCGTCCCGATGCTCGGACTCCCAGAGAAATTTCTTTCTTCCAGCGAGGGCGGCGGCGTCATTCAGGATACGGCGTCGAGTTCGTCGCTTTGCGCGCTGCTCGCGGCGCGCGAGCGCGCCACGCACTTCGCCAGCAATCGCAAGGGCTGCGATGGACGCCTGATTGCCTACTGCTCAACGCAAACGCATTCTTCGCTAGACAAGGCGATGAAGGTCGCCGGCATGGGCACGGACAATCTCCGTCACATTCCGGTCGATGAAAATTTCGCGATGCGGCCGGAGGCACTCGCGCGGCAAGTCGCGGACGACCTCAGAGCCGGCCTCGTTCCCTGCTTTGTCTGCGCCACCGTGGGCACGACTTCATCATGCGCGATCGATCCGGTGCGCGAAATTGCGCATGTCTGCAACGAACATAAACTCTGGCTGCACGTGGACGCCGCCATGAGTGGCACAGCCGCGCTCTGCCCCGAATTTCGCTTCATTCATGACGGTGTGGGGTTGGCTGACAGCTACACGTTTAATCCGCACAAATGGATGTTCACCACCTTCGACTGCAATTGCTTCTACGTCGCGGATCGCAAGCACCTGATTCAGACGCTGTCGATTCTGCCCGAGTATCTGCGCAACCAGGCAAGCGAGTCGGGCGCGGTGATCGATTATCGCGACTGGCATATTCAGTTGGGGCGTCGGTTTCGCTCGCTTAAGTTGTGGTTTGTGATTCGGCATTATGGCGTGGAAGGCTTGCAGCACCACATTCGCGAGCATGTTCGCCTGGCCCAGCAATTTGTGGAGTGGGTACGCGGCGACGCGCGTTTCGAGCTGGCTGCGCCTGCCAAGCTGAATCTTGTGTGCTTCCGTTTGCGGTCGGGCGATGAAGATAATCAACGCCTGATGGATCGGCTGAATGCGAGCGGCGATCTCTACCTGACGCACACCAAGCTCGACGGCAAGTTTACGTTGCGTATGTGCATCGGCCAAACCAACACAGAAGCTCGGCACGTCCAACGCGCATGGGAGCGGATTCAAGAGGAGACTGCGAAACTCGGAAAGTGAAACCTGGGGGAATGGGCTGTGTGCGCGATGATGCGGGAGATCTCGGCGGGCGGCGTGGTGGTTAGTGAGATTGACGGAGTCTGGCACGTCGCGCTGATTGAGCCGCAGAAAGAAGATTCGCGAGACGCCGATTCACAGGATGCCGATTCCGAGGCTGCCGATTCTGGAGACAAAGACGCTCCGCCTGGAAAGACGCGACGCAAGCGCAGCCCAGCGGTATTGTGCCTGCCAAAGGGACTGCTCGACACCGGCGAGAAGGCCGAGGCTGCGGCGGTTCGCGAAGTATTCGAGGAAACCGGACTCGTCGCAGAGGCGGTAACCAAGCTCGTCGATATTAAGTATGTCTATGTGCGGACCTGGGGTGACGGCCAACGCGTTTTCAAAATTGTGAGTTTCTACCTCATGAAGTATTTGTCTGGCGACATCGGCGACATCGCTCCGGATATGCGGATCGAGGTCAAACGGGCGGCGTGGATTCCGCTCGCCGAAGCGAACAAGCAACTGGCTTACAGTGGCGAGCGCAAGGTGCTGGTTAAGGCGCAGCAGTTCTTAGCGGAGCATGGGCTGGTTCCGAAAACATCCATGCGACTTCATTAACCTATTGCCCAGGTCTTTTCACTTTCATCTCCCAGCTATCATTTTTCATCTCGCATCAATGCCCGATCCACCGCCTGCTTTTCCTCTGGGGTCAACGAGCGTACCGCGCCTTTCCTGAGATCGCCAAGTTCAAGCGGCCCAATCGATATTCGAATCAGACGCAAGACGTGAACCCCCAGCGATTCGAGCAGGCGGCGAATATGCCGGTTCTTGCCTTCGTCCAAAGTAATTTCGAGCCAACTGTTCCGGCCGCCACTCCGTACCACGCTTGCTTGCCGGGCCCGCAAGTAATCGCCCTCAACCGCGCATCCTATTTTGATTTTGGCAATCAAATCATCATCGGCCATGCGGTCGATCTGGACGTGATAGACCTTGTCGAGATGGCTGGCGGGGTCGGCAATCCTCGCCGCCCACTCGGAATCGTTCGTCAACAGCAGCAAGCCCCCGCTTGCCTTATCGAGCCTGCCCACCGGACCAACCCAGGGCACGCCCGTTTCGAGCAGGCTGTAAATTGTCTTTCGTCCTTTTTCATCAGACGCGGTCGTCACGACGCCTCGCGGTTTATTCATGGCCAGGTAAACAGGCGGGCGCTTGCCGATCGCCAAACCGTCGACCTCGATGCGGTCGCGGTCAAGTCGTACCGCATGCTCCGGATCAGCGATGATTCTCTGGTTCACACGAACGCGCTTATCTTTAACCAATGAGGCTGCCTGAGACCGTGAGCAATAGCCCAATTTCGACAGCGCCCGCGCCAGCCCACAAACCTTCTCTCGCTTCACACGTCTATGCTAAATGGGGATCGCGGGTTTCTTGGCACCGTTGGATCCGCGCGCGGCGCGCCGGCGTGTTAGGCTCCTCGGTGGAGCCATTTGGAACGTTCCATTGATCGCCCGCGTCTTCAAAGCATTTCAATATAGAGACTTCCGGCTGATGTGGATCGGCGCTTGCACGTCGAGCATCGGCACGTGGATGCAGATTGTCGCGCAGGGCTGGCTGATCTATCGGCTGAGCCACTCGGCTTTTTATCTGGCACTCGATCAGTTTCTGGGCGGCATTCCCATCTTCCTGTTTTCGCTGATTGGCGGCGTGGTCGCAGACCGCGTGGAGCGGCGGCGGATTCTACTCGGTTCGCAGTGGGTGCAGATGGCAAGCGCGGGGCTGCTCACGATCCTTGTATTCACCGGACGCGTGCACGTCTGGCACATTCTCTGTCTTTCGTTTGTTTCTGGCTTCGCGCAAGCGTTTGGCGGCCCGGCTTATCAGGCGTTGATTCCTACTTTGGTTGAGAAGGAGGACATGCCGAACGCGATCGCCCTGAACTCGATCCAGTTCAACGTAGCAGTGATGGTGGGACCTGCGCTGGCCGGGCAAGCGCTGGGGAGACTCGGCGAGACCTGGTGCTTCGGGCTGAACGCCGTTTCTTTCTTGGCTCCGATCATCTCTCTGTCGCTGATCACCGCTCGCTTCCTGCCGCAAAAAACGAAAGAGTCGGTATTCACGAGCTTAAAAGAAGGCATCAAGTTCGTCCGCAATCAGGCCTCCATGGAGGCGCTGATCATTCTGGCCTTCTGCATGACATTCCTGAGCATGCCGGCGCGCACATATTTTCCCGTGTTCGTGAAGGATATTTTCCATCGCGGCCCGGAGACTTACGGCAACCTGCTCGCGCTGATGGGACTCGGTTCGATCTGCGGGTCGCTCGGGGTTGCGGGACTGGGCAACATCAAGAGAAAAGGACGGCTTGCTCTCGCCGCTCTGATGTCTCTCGGCGTCGGCATCTCCGGCTTCGCGCTTTCCAAGTGGCTGCCGTTTAGCGGCGTCATGCTGGTGCTGACCGGCGCGTCGATGATGGCCGTCTTCGCGAATGTGAATTCGCTGGTCCAGCTGATCACGACCAACGAAATGCGCGGACGCGTGATGAGCGTCTACAACTTCGCTTTTCGCGGCGGCATGCCCATGGGGAATCTGCTCTCCGGATGGCTAGTGCCCATCTTTACCGCGCCGATCGTATTGGGCGTCAACGGATTGCTGCTGGTGATATTGGGTCTTTACTTCCTGGTCGTGCAACGGCGCGTCGCAGCGCTCTAGCCGATTCGACTCTCCAACTAACAACAACTACAGCAAACGAATTGCTACGCTACCGGCTCCTACGCCCACCGGCGGAAGAACAGCGCCTGGCGTGCCACCGGCTGAGCCTTTTCGCTGAGCGCTGCAAGCTGGCGTTCGCTGAGCGGTGTGAAGTCGCGCGCGAACTGTACGTTTTCTTCCAGCTGCGCGATCGTGTCACAGCCAATGATCACGGTGCTGACCGGTTGCGACAGCACATAGTACATTGCCTCTTTCATGGCCAGCGTTCCGGGTCCCAGCGCGCTTCCTTCAAAACCGCCCTGATGTTGCGGGTCCGGTTTCCAGTTGGCGAGAATGCGGCCACGCGCCGGGATCTTCATCCCGATAATGCCAATCTGCTTCTCGACCGCTAGGGGCAGAAGTTTTTCCTGAAAACTCAGATGGTGTTTGTCGGCGGCATTGAGCGCCATCAGGATCTGATCGAAAGGAAAGCGTTCGAGACATTGGATGAGCAGGTCGGGATCGCGGTGCCCGGTGACGCCCAGGAAGCGCACCATCTTTTGTTCTCTAGCCTGCTGGAAGGCTTCGATGGCGCCTCCTTTCGAGAAGATGCGATCCACATCGTCCTGACTATCGATGTGGTGGAGTTGCCACGCGTCGAGATGGTCGGTGTTGAGCAGCGTAAGCGATTGCTCGAGCAGTTTGAGCGAGCCGTCGCGCGTGCGATCGTGGGTCTTCGAGGCGAGATAGGCCTGCTTGCGGCGGCGCTTCATGACCTGGCCAATGTAGCGCTGGCTCCAGCGCTGCTCGCCGCCATACATCGCAGCCGTGTCAATGTAATTCACACCCAGATCCAGAGCTCGCTCGACGATGGGCACGGCGATCGCGTCGTTGTTGGGCTGCTCGATGGAGGCTTGTCCCCCCAGACCGAAAATGCCAACCCGATAGCCGGTGCGTCCCAGGTTGCGAGTCGGCATAGCCTTTTCGGTGGCGGGATTGGAAGGCAGGGGCGGTAGCACCGTGTCCCTCGACGCGACAACGTTTCCGGCAACCACAGCTACCCCCAACAGGCTGGATTTTTTCAGAAAATCGCGGCGGGAAGAATCCTTCGTGTCGGTCACAATGCCTCCGAAAAAGCAATGTTATGCCCGCCCGTCGGAGGCGCGCAACTTGCTTCCGGGCTTGTTTCTCATAAAGGCGAAGGCATGTTTCCCTACGGGCAGCCTGCGCATACCGGCGTTCGCGCCGCATAGAAGCCAAGCGAGACCTGCCCCGTTGGCGAGGTTGGATTCGCCAAGTCGGTTTCGATCCAGAAGCCATGGTCCTGATCGATGAAGTAATAATTCACCGTCATCGGCGGAGACGGAGGCAGCGGGAAGACCGCATTCAATTGGGCATTCGGATCGGCGTAGAGCGTTCCCGCAAATGGAGCGTTGGATGTTGGCATATTAAAGCTACCGAGGAAGCCGTTATCCTGTGAAGCGCCTCCACCAAGATTGGCATCCACCAGACCAGACAATTGCGGCGTTCCATCCGGGTTTGCATTGAGCTGCGCAGTGCCATCATTTTCGCTTCCGCCAAATTCTTCCTGAGTAAAGCTAAACCCATAGGGACCGGTAAAAGCAGCAGCCGCTGCCGATTGCGGATACGAGATTCCCGCCCCGACAGATGGGTAATGATTGTCTCCGACCTGGAGCACGAGGGGCGGATTCCCATTGCCGGTGAGGTAGAAAAAGAACTGCGGATCGTATCCCGACTTAGGCTCGGGGTTGAAAGTGATGGACGTCGAGGTCGCCCGGCCGGTTCCGGTGGAATCGACGGAATAGGTTCCGGTAAATGCTGCGCTGATTTGAGCGCCGCCGTCGGGAGTGCCTTGCACGGAATTCAAGTCGAGGAAAGTGTCGGCGAATCCGTCATTCAGGTTGCCGACTCCATCAGCCGTGAAGAGGCCAGCTGCCGTCAAGGTGTTGGGCACGAGATTGCTGTTGCTGAGGTCTGTCCCCAGAATCCCGAACACGTAAGGCCCGGAGAACGATGCGTTAGTGGTAAAGGTTCCGGTTGCAGTTCCCTGCCCGATGGCCAGTCCGCCGGTCAGGCCGAACGGGGTTGCATTGCTCGTCACGGTGTCGGTCTCGATGAGCTTGATGTGGACGGCGTCCACGATATAGCCCGTGAATGTCAGCGGAATCGCTTTGTTGCCGCCTCCGAAGGGGGCGCTCAGACTCAGCGTGAACGAGCCCAATTGATCGGGAGCCGTCAACGTTCCGGAGAGCGGCAGAGCGGTGGCGTTCACTTTCTTACTCAGAATCTCATCGGTAACACTGCCGTTCCCAGAAATAGTGTTGGGCGAATCGACATTGATGACACCGCCGTAGGCTACGGGCTCACTCTTGACCTCATCGATGCCGCTGACCGCGAAGGCATAGCCGCCGGTGGGCGCGGCAGTACTGGTCTGGCGATCCATGGTGCCGACGGCGGAGGCGCCAGTCAGCGCAGATGAAAGATCCATCTGTGAAATCAGGGCCTGGGAACCTGTCAGGTACACGAAGGCAAAGGTTTCTACACCGTTGCCGCCAATGTTGGAGTCGTTCGTGTTGACGGTGATCGTTCCACGCCCGTCGTTCCCAAGGAAATAATTGCCGGTGAGGTTGGCGTCCGACAACGAACCCGTCGAAATGTAATTCGCCGTCTGCTCTCCACCGGTGATGTTGCCATTGCCGTCGAGCACAACAGCTGCGGCAAACTGGTATGGGTTCAGACTGGAATCAACACCCTGAGCCTGGAGAATATAAGTGCCGGCCGCGAAGCTGCTGTTAAAAGTCGTGATGGTGACGGGAGCGACGACGTTCTTGGTCTGATCGGCAGTCGCCAAAGCCGCGATCTCAACAACCATGGAGTTACCAGACAAAGTGGAGGGAGCCGTATAAGTAATAGGAGAGCCACTGGTGGTGTGCGATGCGGCGTTCCCGTTGACGGTGAGCGAACCGCAGTTAGGCGGATTCTGACACGTCAGGTTCCAATCTACTCCGTAGTTTTGGGGATCATTGCTGACAACTGCCGTAAGAGTTTCGGAGGAGCCGACAGCGAGCGATCCTCCAGGCTGAGGCTGAAAGGCAATGGAGATGGCCGAAGGCGGCGGCGGTGGAGGATTCTGCACGTTGTCGGTGCTTCCTCCGCATCCGGCGAGGATGACCAATGTGACCACCGCCAGCGGGAGGAAAATCCATCGATTAGTAAGCACTGCCGACCTCCTCAATTTCTCAAAGCGAGCGTTACTTTTATTCTTCAATGCGACTTTTCTGAACAACCAGGTGCTTAGTTCGACTTTCGATTTCCCGTCGCAACGTGCTAGTTAACCGTCTGTACCAGGGACGACGAACTGCTGCTAAGATTCTGGTCGCCCCCATAGATCACGGTGATGCTGTTACTACCCGCCGGTAGCGTCGAAGTTGTGAATGTTGCTGTGCCATTGCTCAAAGTCGCAGTTCCCAGCAATGTATCGCCGTCTCCGAAGGTCACAATTTCTCCGTCCGGCGGAGGTCCACCCGATGAACTCACGACTGCAGTAAAGGTCACTGACTGCCCCGATTGCGACGGATTCAGCGAAGAAGAGAGAGTAGTCGTGGTCGCGGCCCCAGCAGAGCTCAACCCGGTGCCTCGCAAACGGACCAACTGAGGAACCCCGGTCGGTTCCGGCGAGTAATTGATCGCGAGATTTCCGGGAGCAAATCCCACGCCGCCGGGCTTGAAATTTACGGTCAAAGTGCAACTGGCGCCCGGAGCGAGGGTGGCAGGGCAATCGTCCGATTCCGAGTAACTGCCACTTACCTGGATCTTGCCGACAAAAGTTACTGTCTCGGTGTTCGTCAGGTTGGGATCGTTGAGAAGAGTAATCGTCTGCGCTGCACTCTTCTTGCCGACCGCCTGATTTCCAAAATCCAATCCTGCGCTGGGTAGCAGCCGAAGTGGACTGGGCGGGTTCGACCGCAACTCTACAGCGAACCGTCCGCTATCGATCTCGCAGGGATTCGAGTCGGAAGGAAGAGTGCCGGCGGGCCAGCATTGCAGAGTATTCAGTTCGAGAAAGTAATCCAGACCGCCCGCTATCGATGTGTCGGGCTGCGGAGCATATGTAACCTCGACGCTGCAGCTTGTCTGCGGGGCGAGCAGGGCCCCGGTGCAGGTGTCCGACGAGATCTGGAAATTCGACTGTTTGGTTCCGGGATCGCCGTCGCAGTTGTATGTAATCGTGGGCGGAGCGCTGCCCACTGGAAGAACCGGCAGGATTCCGTTGTTCACGCCCGGTTGAGTGCCAACGACAAGAAGACCGGCCACAGGGGCTTCCTGCCTCGGAGCCGGCAGCGTAAGCGGGCCCTTGGGTGGATTCGTGCAGGATGCCCGCCCGAGGATCTGCACGGAATTCACGCTGTTGTTCGTGAGCAACAGCATTTGCGGAACACTCGCTTCCGGCGGATCGAACTGCTCCTCGGCGCTGAAATCGAGTTCGTGGGTCGAGGGCCCGATGGCGCTCAGTCCCGTGCCCGAGATTGATACAACAAACGACTTATCGTTGTCCGCGCTCGAGGGACTGTTAACCTGCACCTGAATGCCTGGAATCGCGAAAGGACAGTACTCCGGCGCGACGCCGGCCGCCGACGGCGGGCCACCGAACGGTATCCACGGACAGGATTCCTGCGGAGCAAAGGTGACGGTGATTGGACAAGACTGGCCGACATTGAGACTGAATGGTTGTCCCTGCGACGCGGTACCACCGGCCCCGCAGGCGTCAGTCTCTGTGAAACTGGGCAGATTGTTGAAGTCGCTTTCGCCGCTGAAGACGTAGGTATTGTTGTCGCTGAAAGTCAGAGTCAAGCCGCTGATCGTGCCCATGGAATTGTTAGCCAGCGTGATCGTCTGCTGCGACGGAGCCGTTCCAAGCATCTGCGCCGGAAACGTGATCGCTTCCGGAAAGAGCGTGATCGGCTCCTGGCAGGCGGTTTGACTATTCAGTCCAAGACAGATGTAACCGAGGTCTTCGAAATCACCGCTGCTGTTATTAGGGCAATACTTCGTGTTCACCACGTAGCCTTGTCCCTGCGATTGCAGAACATAGCCGTTGGTCGTGGAGTTGAAGGTTACGGTTTCGAGGCCGCCATTTGTGCTTGCTTGACTTAACGGAATGCCGATCTGGCCATCGTCCGATCCGTTGACGTCGATCAGCTGCAAAATCACTGTATTGCCGCTGATCTGGCCATTGACGTACACAACGCCCGAGGGGATACATGGGTAGTCGCTCGAACCGGTCACCGGATCCATAAAACTCAGCGACCCAGTGACAGTGGCATTGCTGGCGCCGATGTTCGGTCCTTGGGTAAGCGAACCCGTGACAGGAAAATCCTGATTGAGCAGGCCTGAGTTGTCGCCGGTACCGCCGCTATGAAAGCTTCCTGAGATCGATCCGGTGAGTGGCGGAACGGAGACCGCGCTCCATGAAAGTCCCGTCTCGGCGTATCCGCAAGGCGAACCGTCGGCCGCGGTACCAGCGGTTGACGTATAAGTTCCCATCATGGTCGAGCCGTTGGAAGCCAGCGTCCCCGTCAGCGTAAAAGTCTGGGTGCCCGCGACCTCGGTGATAGTCACGCTCTGCCCGCTGATCGTTACGCTTGCTGGAGCCGAACCGCTGTTGCATGCTCCCGTGATGGGGGTTGACGATGCGATCGAATAAACCGTCTGGCCGGTGACCGAACCGTTGCTCTGAAGAAAAAAGCCACCCTGCAAACCACCAATAAACGTGGGATCGGCCGGATTCCCATCGTTTTGCGGCGCCATCGTGAATTGCCAGTTTCCAGAGAGCGTTCCAGTCGGCTGAGAACCACCTGAACTACCGCCACTTCCACCACAAGCGGACAGCGTCACGGTCATTATTATTAATGTGGCCGCAAAGAATAACGCCATGAGGCTACCCACGCGCCGTCGGCGCGATAAAGACAGTTCGCGATTCGCGGGGTATGGCGTCCGGCGTCTACTCAATCTCTGCATGGTCTCCTCCACACCGCGAGATGCGATCGCTCGCGTTTGTCGCCACGGCGCGCGGCGGCTGCCCGTCGCCGCTCGTCAGTGGCGCCGGAAAGACGCGAGCCTCCAAGATGCTCTCCAAACCGAAATCAAATTGGTCAGTCGCAGCAGCGTCCTCGCTTACCGCAGTGCCTGTGATCGGCATGGAAATAATCATGCCGTCGCTGGGGGTGGTAACAATCAGCGTGGCATTCAGAGGCGAGGGACATTGGTCCGGCGGCAGGCCAACCGCGCAAGTTTCCAGCGGACCAAAACCGATCGTAATTGCGCACGACTGACCGGCAACAAGATTGAACGGCTGGCCCAGCGATGCAGCGCCGTTAACGCCGCAAGCGTCCGTCTCGGTGTAGTTCGCGGTACCGCTGTCATTCACCAAGTTCAACGTCACGCTGCCCAGCGAATTACCCGACGCATTCGCCAGCGTGATCGTTTGATAGGCAGGAGGCGCGCCGACCGTCTGCGTTTCGAAGATCAGGGCCGAGGGAGTGAGAGTGATGGGCTGTTGACATGCGCTCACACCGTTCAACGCGAGGCAGATGCTCCCGAAGTCTCCCGCCTCGGAGAGGTTTCCGAGGCTACCTGGACAAGCGTTCGTGGCCACTGAGTACGACGGTCCGGCGCCTTGCAGAACATACCCGCCATGCACGGCGTTGACCGTAACCGGATTGACGCCCGTGCTCCCCAACGACCCAACCGGTTCGCCGATGAGTCCCCATACAGTTCCGTCAGAGCCGGTGATCTGGAGCGCGATGGAATTGCCACTGACTTGGCCATACAGCGCCGCGACCGTAAAACACGGATAGTCGCTTTCATCCGCCAGCGAGTTCAGAAAAGTCAAAGTGCCGGTCACAACCGCGCTGCTGCTTCCGGTGTTCGCCGCCTGAACAAGCGAACCCGATACCAGAAAGTCTTGCTCGGCCAGTCCGGCGGCGCCGCCTGCGCTGTGAAAGTTCCCTGCCAGCGAACCGGTGAGCGGCTGTATGAGAACTGCACTCCATTGCAGCCCCGTTTGAGCGGTCCCGCACGGAGATCCGTCACCGGCGGTGCCTGCCGTTGAGTTGTAAGTGCCGGCCATTGTCAAGCCGTCCAAACTCAGCGTTCCGGTGAGCGTGAAAGTTTGTGTTCCCGCGACCGCCGTCAGTTGCCACCCATTCTGGGTCGACATCATCCCGGTGATAGTCGCCGATCCGCTGTTGCACGGATACGGCAACTCAGGCAAAGAAACCGCATAGGTCGCAGCTCCCGTTGCCGCCGAATTTGCTTGCAGCAAAAAACCACCCTGTAAGCCGCCCAGGTAAGAACCGTCAGCCGGAGGCGCCATGGTGAACTGCCAGTTGCCCGAGAGGGTTGCATTGACCGGCACGACCGCGGAAGAACCACCTCCGCCGCACGCCGATAGCACCATTGTTCCCAGGAGCAACAGCCATGGCAGACCTTTCACGCAGATGCCGCGCACCAGTGAGCGCGATCCGCGGTTGGCCCGGCATAGTGTCTCGTCTTTAGAAAACGTGTGCATAATGTTCTTGTTCTAAAAACCCAGCTTGAGGCCGAACTGGATGGTGCGCGGCCGATGTGCATCGAGCGGATGCAAAAACGAAGCTCCGGTGACGCAATTGGCTCCACTGCCTGCAAACCCCGCGGAATATACGGGACCTGCATAGCAACTGATCACGTTGTTACCTGTGCTGCCCGGATTATCGGGATCGTAAATCCGGAACTGTGTGTGGTTGAAAATGTTGAAAGCCTCCGCTCGGAATTCAAGTTCGGCCGCTTCGCGAATCTTGAAATGCTTCAGCAGCGCCATGTCGAAATTCAGACGGCTCGGATTATTCAGAAAGTTCCGCCCCGCGTCGCCGAACGTCAGTCCGCGTGGAGCGACAAACTGCGATGGATCGCCAATAAGCGGACCAAAGCTCTGAGAGTTATTGCCCGGCGACATCAGCCCCTTCACAACGTCGGGATATGAAGCCGCGATGCCGAGTCCGCTCGAAACTCCCGCATTGTCGGTCAGCGAAATGCCTGTGTTGCCGGCGCTGTTGATGACCGTGAATGGCGTGCCCGACTGATAGAGCGTTACTCCGGAAAGTTCCCACCCGTCGAAGAGCGCGTTCCCCAGCGCGGAGCAACACTTTGACTTGGGAGTAGTCCCCCCATCGCTCGGCCCGTCCGCGAACTCCATGAAGCGGCGGGGGAGATCCTTGACCGGAATCCGGTACACATAGCTGATATTGAGCAGATGGCGTTCGTCAAAACTTGAGCTGGCCTTGTTTTCAGCCAGGTCGTAAGAATTCACCAGTATTGGGTCGCTTCGATCGGAAGCGTCGTCGAGCGAGTGGCTATAAGAATAGGAGACGCCGACCGTGAGCGGCCCGCTGTTATGCCGCAGAGTGCCCTGAAACGCGTGATAAGTCGAATTGGCGACGTTCTGTAACGAAAGAACTCTTCCTAATCCAGAGTAAGGTCGACCAGGAAGGGAGTTAACGTTTGGGATATTGGGGTTAGTGCATGCCGCCTGCAAATACATATAGGCTGGATTCTGCGGAGTAACCTGGGTCCCATTCATAAGAAGAAATGGAGTCGTGCCATCACCAGGGTAGTTCCCCGGGCCGGGTGCGCCATTTAAAGGAACCGTGCAGTCGGTGATAGTCAGCGGCTCCTGCGGCCCAAACGGATTCGCGTTGAGCGGCAGCGGCCTCAACTGATTGAGCTGGCGCTCGACGGTGAGATGAGTCCCTCTGCTTCCAACATATGCAAGGTTGACGACGACGCCTTTCGATACTTCCCGCTGAACCCCGAAGCTCCATTGCTGCGCATATGGCCAGATCGCTTTGGTCGGAATTGAAGTGACATCGAGCGGAAAGACGTTGCCGGGCCCAGGCTGCACGGAATTGGACGTGGCCGCCGGGCTTACACAGGCCGAATTAGTCGGATCGAACGCTGGGCCGTACCCGACATTTCCAATACACGGATAGCTGATCGGAAGTTGCTGCGTCATGCTAAGCACGACCGGCGCGCTCGCCTCGAGGGAGCCAGTGTTGGCTTCGTTCCCTGTGCCGTGTTCAAAAAAGATGCCATAGCCTCCGCGAATCGACGTTTTGCCGTCTCCCCATGGATCCCAGGCAAAACCAACTCGCGGAGCCGGATTAAACAGATGCCCCTTCATACAACTTCCGGGCGTACCGTTGAAACCGCATCGAACCAGGCCCAGATCGCTGACCACGCCGGAATCTATCTGGTATGTAAGGGGATTGAATGGCACCGGCACCGACCCGGCGGATTTATCCAGAAGTTCCCCATAAACCGGGTCAACCGCAAAGCGCGATGGATTGAATCGAGATTCGACCCAATTCCACGCGTTGCGATTTTTCTCGCTATAAGTGCCGAACAGACTAATGCGCAGCCCGAGGTTCAAGGTCAGGTTATGGGTCACCTTCACGTCATCCTGAAAGTATGGCTCAGCGAGCTGAAAGCGCTGGTAGTAGCGAGCCTTCGTGGAATCCTGGGTGAAGCTCTGAATATATCCCTGAGGATTATGGGGAGGATCGAGGGTCGACTCGACCAGAAAGTCGGCGAAAGCGTTCCCCGTGCTGTGCGCAAGATTGCTGTAAGTCAGCAAACCCTGTGTATCGCCAGAAGCTGCGCCGATGGCATTGTTATTCTGGTTGCGCTGAGAGTAGACATACTGCGCTCCGAACTGGAGGGTATGCTTGCCGATGACCTTGCCTATATCGTCGCGGAGCGAGTAAGTGGGATTAGAGTGGCCCCAAGGCATGTAAGAAGGGTCGACAGCAAAACCTCTACCGCCATAAGCGGCATTGGTGCCGAGAAAATTAACTCCCGGCATCTTTCCGCCAAAACCATTGTTAAAAATATAGCCAATGGCACATTGCGGAAGAAGAGTCGCAGGATCGACGCTGAGCACCGGATTGCACTGTCCGGGGGCCGATGGGTCGGTAATCAGCGGCTGATCCAGCGAGGGATTGCGCTGAAATTGGACGCCTCCCGGGCCGTTCTGATCCGTCAAAGTAATGTTTGAGTTCACATAGCTGACAACCAGATCATTCAGCAGAGTGTTCGATATAGGCTGCGTCAGCCGTGCCACCAGGCTCGTCCCCGGCCCAAAGAAGCGGTTCTCTACGGTTGGGAATGAGTTCTGCACAATTCCCCACTCCGGCGTCAGTACGCTCGTATCCCAGGCATCGTGGATGTAGCGAAATGACAGCTTAGCGCCCTTGCCATTCAAGGTTTGATCGATGCGAAATAACTCCTCGCGCCAGTAAGTGGAGGGCGAAACGGCGGCGTTGTAACAGCGATTGGGATCAGTTGGATCGGGGCTTGCAGAGTTGACATTCGTCACGCTGAAGTTGCAGCCTACGGAGGCGTTGGGCAGCGGTATCAGGTTAGAGTTCAAAATCGCTATTGCATTCTTGTCGACACCAAACGTCGATTGCACACCCGGCTGCCCAACTTCTTCCAACTGATTATCGGGAAATGTATTGAGACCGTTTGACCCGAGGGTAGCCGGACAGTCCGGAAACTGTGCGCGGGAAAATCCGCTCGCGCCGCCGATCGCGCAAACATCGCTGAAATCGAAGGCTTGGTAAACAACTCCGCTAGAACTGGTTTGCAGGTTCTTCTGTACCACGCCCGATTGCAAAATCAGGCCACGCTCTTTCAGCCCGGGCACCGCCTGGTTGTAATCGACGGGCGCTTTCTCCAGGCGAAATTCCTCGGAGAAAAAGAAAAAAAACTTGTCCTTCTTGGTATTGAAAACGCCAGGAATGTAGAGCGGTCCGCCGATTGTACCGCCAAAATCCTGTCGCCGATAAAGAGGCGCCTTAGTCCCGAAAGTCTGCCCGCCCACTAATTGCCCGGGAGGTGGCGGACTCGAATATACGATGTCGAAGAAATTGCGTGCGTTAAACGCCTCGTTGCGGACGAAGTCGTACAGGTTGCCGTGCCACTTAGGGGCTCCGGACTTCGTAGTCACTTGAACCGTGCCCGACGCCGTTCGCCCATACTGGGCGCCATAGTTGGAAGTAAGTACCTTTACTTCCTGGATCGCGTCCAGGCTGGGGTAAACCATGAGTGTGCTCGCGGCGCCGTTCAGACCGGTATTCAGCACGTCGCTGCCATCGACCTCGAATGTGTTGTACTCGACGCGCCCGCCGTTAACGCTGTACTTGACGCTGCCAACGACTCCTACCTTGGCTTCGTCCTGCCCCGTCTGATTGCTGACGCCGGGCGCAAGCGCGATGAGTTGCGTGAAGTTACGACCATTAAGTCCGATGGAAACTACTTCTTTTTGCGTAATAGTGCCGGAGACCGTGGAACTCTCGGTTTCGACTTGCTCAATATTGCCGGATTCCACGTTGACTTCTTCAGTCTTGGCTTTGGCTGGAGTGAGCGGAGCATCGAGTGTTAACTCAAGGCCTGCCGTCAGGGTGATGTTATCGAAGGGCATGTCGGAGAAATTGGGTGCTGCTATGACAAGCTTGTAAGTCCCAGGCTCCAGCCCGGTGAACGAGTACGCTCCCTTATCATTGACCGGCGTTTCAAACTTGGCGCCTGCGGAACTGGTTAGCACCGCCTTCGCATCGGTCACCACGGCTCCGGTCTGATCCGTCACTATTCCAGTGATTGCGCTCTTATCTCCAGCAATTTTTGGCGCGGGAGGTGAAGCGCTCCGTCCGATGCGCTCCTCGCCAGCCTCGACAGCCAGTTTTGTGCCGGCGGGTTCTAAGGGCGCATCGAGCGTCAACTTTTTGCCCGGAGTCAGCGAGATGTTGTCGAAGACGGTATCGGCAAAGTTGGGAGCAGATACCGCTAAGGTGTAAGTCCCCGGGTAGAGACCCGAGATGGAATAAACACCCTTGTCATTCACCGGAATTACAAGTCTCGCGCCCATGAAACTCAACGCCACTTTTGCATTCGGCAGAGTGGCGCCGGTCCGGTCGCTCACCCTACCAGTGATTGCGGCCGTACCCGTCTCAATCTGCGCCTGCTCTTGCGCTGCGCTCAGCGAAAGGCCTAGAAACGCCAGCATCAGGATCTTCATGACCTGGAACAAAATGCTGGCCACGCGTGAACACACACGTATCTCTCCGGAAAACATTGTTTTTGAGTGCGGCGGCAAGCGCGCATTCTATCGGCGGTGCAAGCCCCCAAGGTTAAGGAAATGTGAAATTCGACTGGACGCCCGCGGGGCGTAGCGCGAGCCCCTCGTTCCCCGAGAGGTGCGACTTTCGGCGTAGTTTCCGGCTTGTTTCCCACATGCGAGACCGAAAACGTAAATGTATTTCACACTTGTCGCGAGCGCGGCGTGCGAAAAGCATGAATTGACGCGCCTTTCCTCGCGGCCCACATTAACGAATTTTCATCCACTTGTCACAGAGCCTTAATATTGCCAGCCCACTGAGCGGATAGACTTCGGCCTGCAAATGCAATGCTTCGCTGAGATGAGTTGATGTGCGTGATCGACAGTTTCAGGGACTAACTCACTCTCGTGCTCTCAGACAAAGTTTTGCGGGTAAGTTGAGGTTTTCTCCTTGCGTGTGGCGGGAAGCTGCATGCGCCACTAAATAGATTGTTAACGCCCATTGAGAGAGGGAACAATACTATGTCGCGTCTAAAGTCGATATTTGTAGTGCTCTTGTTGAGCGCGATCGTAGGCCTTGTGCCTCAGGCACAGGCCGCGTCTGTAATTCAGGCAACTCTGGCTGGCTCCTCCGGTGCATGGCAGACACTCGGTGTTGGAACCTATAACTACTGCATAAGCGCCAATGGCGCGGGCAACTGCTTCCATTGGACGAGCGCTTCCAATGTTGTCAATCTCACCGACACTCGCGTAACACCTGTCAACGTCGACCCGGGAACCGTCTGGGTAGTGTGGGCCGTCTCGGGCACCAACGTCACCAAGGTGTGGTCTGACGACAAGGTCGACACCGTTGTCGGCAACCGCTGCTTCTTCGCGCAACCGCAGTGCAACGTGAACGCTACTTCGGCCAACCTCGCGGGCAGTGGCTCAGGGCAGATTGCGTCGTCCCTGTGGGGCGCGGATTCGGCTCTGCCGTCAACCGTGGTCGGCATCTTCACCAGCGGCACTTTGGTCAACGCCTTGGCTAGTGATGTCCGTCCGGAAGATGCGGCCTTCGAATCATGCCGCGTCAACTCCGCCCTGGGCGGCGGCAGCTATGCCGGCGCAGCCACCGATGGGACCGACGGCCTCGGCTATAACGCAAACAATCAACCGGGCGTCTGCCCAGCTTCGGGCCTGCCGCAAGCGAACTACGTGGGAACACAAATCAAGAGTGCATATCCCGGAAGCACCTCGGTAGCCAACGTCCTGGCCTTTAACATCACCGGTACCGACCCAATCAGCGGCACAAAGATTCCTACTTACACGGTTGAACCGTTGGGCGCCGATCCCGTTGTCTTTTTCTTCGAGCGCGACAAGGGCCAACTTACGAATCTGCAAGACGTCAGTCCGCAGCAACTGCAAGCAGCGTTCTCGGGCACCGATTGCGACGCAGCCGCTTTCGGTCTGACTCCGGGCAACATCGGCATCTTCCTGCGCGAGCCTCTTTCGGGCACGATGACCGCCACCGAAATGACTACTTTCCGGCTGCAAACTCCTTACACGGGCACAGGCTCCGGCGCCGTTCTTGGCGCGAGCCAGGAACTCAACGTGAACGGTCCGGTCAACAATCCGCTCAACGGCCAATCCGGAACTTGTCTGGCCGGTTCCGGTGGACGGTATCGTGGTGTCGGCGCCAGCGAAATTACCAAGTGGGTCCAGAACTCAGGCAAAAATCTGGGAACTGACGGCATCGGCTACACGTTCTTCAGCTACGGCAACTTCAGTGCGGTTGCCAATAACCCCGCCTATGGTTACGCAACGGTGGGCGGCGTCGATCCGATTTTCAACAGCTATGGACCACAGAGCGCAACCGGAGCCGGATACGATCCGGGTCAACCTGCTGGAGCTGGTGTGTTGCCAGCCGCGGCTAACCTGCCGGCTTCGTGCGGCGGATCATTCCCCTGCCCTGAAAAGGACATCTTCACCGGTGGCTTGTCGATGCCGCACGTCCGCGATGGTAGCTACAAGCAGTGGTCGCTCATACGCGTGGTTAGTTACGCTGCGGCACTGACCGCGGTGAAGAATCTGGTTAAGGGCGCGCAGGTCGCGGTGGTCGACGACGTTCCGGATTACGTTCCGGCCGTAAAGACGGTTGGAAAGACGCAGACCGATCCTGGTCTGCTGCTGGTGCGCTCGCACTCACAACAGTACGACGGATCCGGCGCATTGATCGGCGCAGCTCCCGTCAACCACGGAACCACCGAAAAGGGCGGCGATGCGGGTGGATTAATCCTCCCCTGCGCGACGACCGCCGATTGCTCGAAAACCACGCAGCTACTCCAGGGTATCCAGGGTGTGCAAGTAAGACCGTAACTGGGTGGCTTCACAGAACAGAGAAGGCGGGCTTATCGGCCCGCTTTCTCTGTCTCAGTCCAAGAAAAAAGTATGATGTCGAGTTATCTATCATTCAAATCGCTAAGAATAGTCGCGGTTATTAGCAGCCTCCTGTTTCTGGCAAAGTTGAGCCCGGCTCAAATCTCGCCAGCACCCCCATTGCTGGTGGATCCAGCAACCGCTAACTTCGATCGTGAGCATGAAGACTGGACCTCGCCAGCGCTAACTACCAGTAACCTAAAACCGGCAAGGCCGCTGGTGTTCTTCAGCGATCTTCCTCACTACACGTTGGAATTGCTGCGCGTGCAGTGGCGGACAGGCGATCCAATCGACCTGTATATAATAAAACCCAAAGGCGTCAAAAAGCCTCCAGTCATTTTGTATCTTTACGGTTATCCCACCGACACCGATATTTTCAAACGCGACGAGTATCAGGAACTCGTCACCAGAAACGGATTCGCCGCGGTAGGCTTCGTCTCCGCGCTCACGGGACACCGCTATCACGATCGTTCGATGAAAGACTGGTTCGTCAGCGAACTCCAGGAATGCCTCGCGACCTCGGCGCACGACGTGCAGATGGTGTTGAATTATTTAGCTTCGCGCGGCGACCTCGATATGGACCATGTTGGTATGTTCACGCAAGGCTCAGGCGCAAGCATTGCGATCATGGCTTCGGCAGTCGATCCGCGAATCAAGGTGCTCGAAGCGCTCGATCCCTGGGGTGATTGGCCCTCCTGGTTGGCAACTTCTTCATTGGTTCCAGAAAACGAGCGCGCACAGTACACAAAACCTGATTTCTTAAGGAAGGTAGCCACGCTGGATCCAGTCGTTTGGCTGCCCAAGATCCAGGCAAAAAAGTTTCGGCTTGACGATGAACTCTTTGATGAGATCACGCCCAAGAACGTCCAAGAAAAACTGCGGGGGGAAGTTCCTGCGGGATCAACCGTAATTCTCTACAAGAACATGGACGAGTCCAAGGCAGCGTTTGAGGACGGCAAAAACCTGGAATGGATTCAGCGCGAGTTGCAGTCTCTTCCAGCGCCGGAGGAAACGCCGGCAGCCGGAACCCTTCCCGAAACAACTAAAAAACGATAGCCGGAGTCGCCACTCTTCTGGCTGCCCGCGCTTGATATGGAGAATCGCGTCCCATATCATGGGCGGGTTCATGACTTCCTAAAACGAGCCCCATCCCAGGTGAACATGCGCAAACACGCGGCGTTCCTGTTGTTGCCACTCGTCGTAGCTCTATCGCTAAATGCTCAAACGCCATCTAGACAACCCTCCTCCGAGCCCATACTGCCCTACAGTCCCAGTCTCGACATTTCGTCGATGGACAAATCCGTCGACCCTTGCGAGGATCTCTACCATTATTCTTGCGGTGGCTGGCAAAAGAAGAATCCGATCCCTCCCGACCAGACTTCATGGTCGGTCTACGCAAAGCTCTATCAAGACAATCTGACCTTTCTCCGTGGCATGCTTGAACTGGCGGCCCAGCCTGAGGGCCAGCGCAATGCCGTGACGCAACAGATCGGTGACTTCTATGCCGCCTGCATGGACGATAGCACTGTAGAAAAACGTGGACTCAAGACCATTGAGCCGGAGTTGGAAGCGATTGAACAGATCAAGTCGGCGAAAGAACTCACGCCGCTCGTGGCGCGCCTTCAGTTGATTTACAACAGATATTCCTACAACAGTTCCCTGCTTTTTTCGGCCGGATCGACGCAAGATCCGGACGATTCCGAACGGGTTATCGCCGACGTGGATCAGGGCGGCATTGCCCTGCCCGATCGCGACTACTACCTCAAAGATGATGCCAAGTCTAAGGAAACGCGCGAGCACTATCTCGAGCACGTGCGCCGAGTTTTCGAGTTGATCGGCGACAGCCCGGCATCCGCTAAACAGAACGCAGATGCAGTATTGCGCCTTGAAACGGCCATGGCTAAGGCTACACTCAGCCGTGTCGACCGCCGCGATCCGCATAAGCTGGTTCATAAAATGAAGGTCGCGGGTCTCATCCAGCTCGCGCCCAATTTTGACTGGACCGCTTATTACCGTGACATGCACTATCCGGAAATCGAAATACTCAACGTCGACACACCCGAGTTCATCAAGGAACTCAACGTCCTCTTGTCTTCCGAATCGATCGATGCCTGGAAATCTTATTTGCGCTTCCATGTCGCCGACATATCTTCCCCGTACCTCTCTTCGAAATTCGTCGAGGAGAATTTCGATTTCTACCGCAAGTATCTGCGGGGCGCGCAAGAGATGCAGCCCCGTTGGAAACGCTGCGTCCAGTACGCGAACTATGACCTGGGCGAGGCACTCGGTCAGGTATATGTGGCCAAAGTTTTCTCACCCGATCTCAAGCAGAGCACCCTCGACATGGTGCGCCGCATTGAGGACGCCATGGGGGCTCGCATTCGAGCGCTCGACTGGATGAGTCCGGAAACAAAACAGCAGGCGCTCACGAAACTCGCCGGAATCCGCAATAAGATTGGCTATCCGGATCACTGGCGTGACTACAGTTCGGTGAAAATCGTCCGCGACGATTTCGCCGGCAACGTTGAGCGCGCGCATCAGTTCGAGAGCCGCCGTGACATCGCCAAAATCGGCAAACCAGTCGATCACGGCGAATGGGGTATTACCGCGCCAACCGTGGATGCCTACTACAATCCGCAAATGAACGACATCAACTTTCCCGCCGGTGTGCTGCAACCGCCTCTATACGATCTGAAAATGGACGATGCTCCCAACTATGGCGACACCGGCGGCACCATTGGCCACGAACTCACTCACGGCTTTGACGACGAGGGCAGCCAGTTTGACGCCCACGGAAATCTGAAGAATTGGTGGACGAAGGCCGACCGCGAGAAGTTCGACGCGCGCACCAAGTGTGTGGACGATCAATACTCCGGCTATGTTTCGGTGGAAGACGTTCACGTCAACGGCAAGCTGACCCTCGGCGAAAATGTCGCTGATCTGGGCGGTGAGATTCTCGCTTACGTCGCGTGGAAAGACGCCGACAAAGACAAAAATCTTCAGCCCATCGACGGTCTGACGCCGGAACAGCGTTTCTTCGTCGGATTCGCGCAGTGGGACTGTGCCAATGAGCGTCCCGAAGAAATGCGCGTGCGCGCCATGACCGATCCCCATTCTCCGGCACGCTACCGTATCAACGGAGTCGTGGTAAACATGTCCGAGTTTGCGGACGCCTTCCATTGCAAACCGGGACAAGCCATGGTGAAACCTGCCGCTAATGTGTGCAAGGTTTGGTAGTCCTGCGAGTTAATTGAGAGAGCGAATTGAAGGGAGTCCCAATGCAGAAGCGCACTCTAGGAAAGAGCAACCTCGAAGTCTCGGCCATCGGCCTCGGCTGCATGGGACTGAGCTTCGGCTATGGCCCAGCGGTCGACAAGCAGGAAGGGATATCGCTGATTCGGTCCGCCTTCGAGCGCGGTGTGACATTCTTCGATACCGCCGAAGCATACGGTCCGTTTGCGAATGAAGAACTCGTCGGCGAAGCCCTCGCCCCATTTCGCGATCGCGTCGTGATCGCCACGAAATTTGGATTCAAATTTGATCCGACCACACGAAAACAGGCCGGGCTTGACAGCCGGCCGGAACATGTCAAGGAAGTGGCCGATGCCTCACTCAAGCGACTGAGAACCGATGTCATCGATCTCTTCTATCAGCACCGCGTCGATCCCGACGTACCGATTGAAGACGTCGCGGGAGCCGTGAAGGACTTGATTCAGCAAGGCAAGGTCAAGCACTTCGGACTCTCTGAAGCAGGAGTTAAGACCATCCGTCGCGCACATGCCGTGCAGCCGGTGAGCGCGCTCCAGAGCGAATATTCGCTTTGGTGGAGAGAGCCCGAGGCGGAGACAATACCGGCGCTTGAGGAACTCGGGATTGGTTTCGTTCCGTTCAGTCCCCTTGGTAAAGGTTTCCTCACGGGCAAAATCAGCGAGGATACGAAGTTTGACAAAAACGATTTCCGAAACATCGTCCCTCGCTTTACCGCGGAGAATCGAAAAGCCAATCAGGCGATAGTCGATTTAGTTGGCAAGTTCGCAGCAGAGAAGAAGGCGACCCCTGCTCAGGTGGCGATCGCATGGCTGCTTGCCCAGAAACCATGGATTGTTCCAATTCCAGGCACGACCAAGCTGCATCGTCTCGAGGAAAACATCGGAGGGGCCGCCGTTACGCTTAGCCCAGAAGATCTGCGCAAACTCGCAAGCGCCACATCATCGATCACGGTACAAGGAGCCCGGTACCCTGAAGAGCTGCAAAAAATGGTGGGCCGTTGAGCGACGAAAGCATCGCGGAAGGCGCGTGGGGTCACCGCCTCGAACTGTGCAGTTTAAGCATCATCTCGCGGCAGTGGCGCGCAATCTGCCGCTCTTCCTCTGTCGGGACAATCTGAATCTTGTCCGCGGTGAGCCCAATCTGTTCAAGGCCTTCGGTTGCTTTGGACCGAATGTAGTCGCTATGCTCGCCAATGCCTCCGGTGAAGATAAGCAAGTCGGTCCCGCCCAGTAGCGCCATGTAAGCGCCGATCGTCTTTCGTACCGACAGGGCAAAAACATTCAGCGCAAGAATCGCCTTCGCATCGTTGGAGCGAGCACGTTCCTGCAACGTCTTCACATCGCTTTCGCCAGACGAGAGACCCAACAAACCACTCTGATGATTGAAAATATCTTCAAGCTTGTCGGCATCGAGTTTCTCATTGCGCAAAAGATAGAGGAAGACGCCGGGGTCGAGGTCACCCGAGCGCGTTCCCATCGGGATGCCGCCGGTAGGTGTGAGGCCCATTGTAGTGTCGATCGATTTCCCATCGCGAACTGCACACAGACTCGCGCCATTTCCCAAATGCGCAAAGATGGCCCGATCAGGAAGCGTCGTGCCGAAGTGCTGCACCAGGGACTCGTAAGAAAGACCGTGGAAACCATAGCGTCGAATTCCCGTGTCGAAATAGCGCTGCGGCAGGGCAAAGTGCGCTGCGACCTCAGGAATGCTCTGATGAAAAGCGTCGTCGAAGCAGGCGAACTGTGCCGCCGAGGGGAAGATCGACTGCGCAAAGGCGATGAGGGTCAGGGCCTGCGGTATGTGCAGGGGAGCAAAGTGTACGGCGGAACGTAGCTGGTCCAACACCTGCGGCGTGATGAGTTGGTGGGAAAGAAGATGAGGTCCGCCGTGCACAACGCGATGGCCCACTGCCACGGGTGCGCTATGGACATGCTGCACCATAGCCGCATAGAGAACCTTAAGCGCATGTTCCTGCGATTCATGAACGCTTTCGCGCTGCACAAGCGTTGTTCCATCCGCGGCGCGAATATTTAAGCTACCGTTGTCGTGCCCAATTCCGTCGGCGCTTCCAGTGAGCAGCGCTTCTTCATCGCTCGCGCCGCGGTAATAGACACCGAACTTCAGCGACGATGAGCCGCTGTTCAGCACAAGAATCAGATCACTTTTTTCCGCTGACGTTTCCACGCTCGCCTACTTCGGCCATTTCCAGTTTCGGATCTCTTCCCGATCAATGCCTTCCGTGTGAGCGTAGTTGATGCTGTCAATGATCTGATCCTTCAGCCATTCCTTCACGTGAGCGCCGATCGCCTGCAAGCGCGGAACGCGGTCGATGACGTCGATGGCCAGGTCGAACCGGTCGATCTGATTGAGGATGGCAAGTTCGAGCGGCGTGTTGATGCTGCCCTTCTCCTTGTAGCCGCGCACATGAATGTTCTGATGATTGGTCCGGCGATAGCTGAGCTTGTGGATGAGCGAGGCGTAAGAGTGAAAGTTAAAAATCACAGGTTTGTCGGCGGTGAATAGTGAATCGAAATCGCGATCAGAGAGCCCATGCGGATGCTCGGTCGCCGGCATAAGGCGAAAAAGATCGACGATGTTGATAAAACGTATTTTCAGATCCTTGAAGTACTCTTTCAGGATCGCGACGGCCGCCAGTGACTCCATGGTTGGAATGTCTCCGGCGCACGCCATCACTACGTCGGGTTCCTCGCCATCGTCTGTCGAGGCCCAATCCCAGATTCCAATGCCCTTGGTGCAGTGAGTCACGGCATCTTCCATATTGAGGTACTGGAGATGCTCCTGCTTGTCGGCGACAATGACGTTGACGTAGTCGTGCGATCGGAGGCAATGATCAGTGACGCTCAGCAAACAGTTCGCGTCGGGCGGCAAATAAATACGTACTACAATAGGGCTTTTGTTAGTGACGACATCGAGAAAGCCTGGATCCTGATGGGTGAAGCCGTTGTGATCCTGCCGCCAGACCAGAGATGTGATAAGTAGGTTGATGGATGGAACCGGCGCGCGCCATGAGATTTCTAGTTTCGATTTCTCCAGCCACTTGGCGTGCTGGTTAAACATGGAATCGATGATGTGGATGAAAGCTTCGTAGCTCGAGAAAAAACCATGACGGCCCGTGAGCACATAGCCCTCAAACCAGCCTTCGAGCGTGTGCTCGCTAAGTATCTCCATCACCCGGCCCGCAACATCGAGTTCGCCGCCGTCGGCATCTTCTGGAAGGTATTCCGCGAGCCACGTTTTCTTGGAAGCGGCATAGATCGCCGTCAGCCTGTTGGACGCCGTCTCATCGGGACCGAAGACGCGAAATGAGTTCATGTTACGGCGCATGACCTCGGCCAGAAAGTGTGCGAGTACATCGGTGGGCGGAGCATAGGTCCCACCCGGCGTTTTGACTTCGGTGGCGTAATCACGAAAGTCTGGTAGTTCGAGTTCTTTGCGCAGCAGTCCACCATTCGCATGCGGATTAGCCGAGATTCGGCGCGCTCCGGAGGGCGCTAGTTCCTGCAACTCTGCTATTAGTCTCCCAGAGGCGTCGAATAACTCCTCGGGCTTGTAGCTGCGCAACCACTCTTCGACGATTTTCAAATGCTTGTTGTTGGTGGCTGGGTCGCCTACAGGAACCTGGTGCGATCGCCAGGATCCTTCCACCTTGTGCCCGTCCACCTGCTTCGGGCCAGTCCAACCCTTCGGGGAGCGAAGTACGATCATCGGCCAGCGAGGACGAGTAACATCACCGGTCGTACGGGCATGCTGCTGAAGGGCACGAATCTCCAGAATGCATTGCTCGAGCGTTGCAGCCATCTTCTGATGCATCACAGACGGATCGTCGCCTTCGACGAAATAAGGTTTGTGGCCATATCCGATCAGCAGCGCCTCCAGTTCTTCATGTGGAATACGCGCCAGAACCGTGGGATTCGCGATCTTGTAGCCGTTGAGGTGCAGCACGGGCAGCACAGCTCCATCGCGAATCGGATTCAGAAATTTATTCGAATGCCATGAGGTCGCCAGTGGTCCAGTCTCCGCCTCTCCATCGCCGATCGCGACGGCGACAATCAGGTCGGGATTATCGAACGCTGCTCCGTAAGCGTGCGAAATGGAATAGCCGAGTTCTCCGCCTTCGTGAATGGATCCCGGCGTCTCGGGCGTGCAGTGCGAGCCGATGCCTCCGGGAAACGAGAACTGGCGGAAGAACTTCAGAAGCCCAGCCTCGTCCTGGCTTTTGTCTGGGTATATCTCAGAGTAGTAGCCTTCGAGATAGCAGTTGGCGAGCGTCGCCGGTGCGCCATGTCCCGGACCGGCGATGTACATGACGTTCAGGTCATACTTTTTGATAAGGCGGTTCAAGTGAACCCAAATCAAAGATTGTCCGGGATCTGAACCCCAATGACCAAGAAGGCGATTCTTGAAGTGTTGAGGCTTCAGCGGTTCGCGCAGCAGAGGATTGGCGCGTAGATAGATCATGCCCGCCGACAGATAATTGCAGGCTCGCCAGTACGCATCGGTCTTCCTTAATTCTTCAGGCGCAAGGGGTGCCAAGTGATCGGTAGTGTCAGCCATCAGATATTCTCGCACCATAGCGGCTCCTCCTGCTGAACGCGCGAGTGGAAAATTACGCGGTTAGCCCTAAACCGAGCGCAGACAAGCGCAACCCCCGAACTCGTGTTTTAGAAGATGGTGAGCGCGGTAGGAATCGAACCTACAACCTACTGATTAAGAGTAGGCGAATCCGAAACCGTCGCGCGCTCACTTTCGCACTGAAGAATCAATGACTTGCCGATAGCCAAGCCCGCACGGAAGCGCTTTATACTGGTATTGAAAAGACGCGAGTTAGCGCACATGGGATCGAACGGTACGGCACACTTATGGCACACCGTACGGCCCACGGATTTCAGCCTGATGATTGAATCCGTGCTAAAGTTTTGACATGGTGGTCACGGTCAACATCCCCGATGAACTAGCGGCCCAGGCCAAGGCACGTGGCCTGTCTCTTGAAGCCTACGTCCAAGAGATTTTGGCGCAACAGTTAGCGCCTCCTCAGCAAACTCGACAACCGCGTACCCAAGAAGAGATTCGCATCTGGCTCGACTCACTGGCCCAATTCTCGGACAAGATTCCCTCGTTGCCTGAGACCATTTCGCGCGAGTGGCTTTACCAGGATCACGACTAAATGGCTATTGCGTCGTGTCTGGTGGATACCAACATCCTGCTACGCATGACACGTCGGTCGGATCCCCAGCACCAACTCGTGGACACAGCGCTCGCTGGACTCGCCGGCCAAGGCACAATCCTTCATTACACGCACCAGAACATAGCCGAGCTTTGGAATGCAATGACGCGTCCCCAGGCCCGCAACGGTTTTGGGTTGACTGTCGCCGAAGCTGAACGCGAAGTCCGCGTGATCGAGGCTGGCATGAGTTTCTTGCCAGATAGCGCAGCTGTCTATCGAGAGTGGAGGCGGATCGTCCTACAGCACGCTGTGTTGGGCGTTCAAGTACACGACGCACGTTTAGCAGCAGCAATGTACGTCCACCGCGTGAGCCACATCCTCACGTTGAACGTGACAGACTTCGGACGTTTCAGCGGTCTCACTGCTGTGCACCCGGGCAATGTTTAAGCTCGAAGCCATGATCATTCGTAACCGGGGAGGCGGTAGGTGCTCACCCCTTTCCTCCAGTACTATGCATCGCTAGGACTAGGCACAGAGCCCCTTCATGAGCATGACAAAGCAGTTTCAATCCACACGCTCCCGCATCGGCGCGGTGCGCTTCGTGAAACAAATCGAACATGTCGCCTACGTTTCAATCCACAACGTCTCCGGAAGACGCGGCTGCGAACTAAGTGCGCATATTTGCTGGCGATCACGACATTGGGTCAGATGCAGCACGGCATGGCCTTATTTCAATCCAAACGACGTGCAGGGCGTCTATCTCCAGATGAGCAAGTTTCGATTCACGCGCCCGCGCGGGGCGCGACGTTCCAGCAGTTGGCGGCAACAAGCGTCATTGGAGTTTTAATCCACGCGTTCGAACGCGAGTAAGGGCACCATCGACCTAGAGATCGAACAGAAGTACTGCGTTTCAATCCACGCTGTGTACGCCGGAACCACTCATTTCCCGAATATTCGGCGCCATCCTTGCTTGTTCACGCGTCCCGCGCGGGACGCGACGATTTGCTGTAGTGTCCCGGACCTGGATGTACGTTTCAACTCGCGTGCCTCGCGCGAGGCCTGAGCAACGGGGCGGCGCACTGGGTGTGCAATCGGGAGTTTCAATCCACGTGTCCCACGGGGCACGACGATGTCGGCAACGGCATTGACCGCTCGCTATCAGTTTCATGCCTTGCTCATAGCAACTCGATCAACTCCACGCCGTTAGGAATAGGGCGCGGTCAATCTTAATCTCGTAATCCGCCGTGAAGTCGCGTGCCGGCTTCTTCTTTCCATCTTCGCTGCCACGTCGTGCGATTTTGACAAGATCAAACAACTTGTGCGCAGGCGCATTACCCAGCGCGCTGGCGTGCTTGAAGACGATCAATTGTTGGGTAGCCATCAAGCCGCGCGCCGCACTGCGATCATGCTCGAACATGGAATCTTGCACTGGCTCGTCCAAGCTCGACCGGCCACAAAGCGCATGCCACAGCAGCTCTAAGTCGCCCTCGCTGAATTTGGTCTGGTCAGCGAGATGCGCGGAGACAAAGCCGTGCGCAACGTACAGCCCGTAAGGCACGGTGTTCTTGCGGCCCATCGTGCGGTTGTCGCCACTTTGTTTGTCTGACTCGGCTTGCGTCGCCACAGCCATCCGCGTGATCGAGTGTTCCAGCGAAACGATGGGATCAACCGACCGTGCAAACGTCATTTGAACAGGGCCACGGACCTGACCGCAATTCGGGGCGGATTTGAGGGAGAGGACTGCGCCGAAAGTGCGAATATCGTAGAAGTCCTGACACATCTGGTCTTTCCCCTTCTCGGTTTCCTCTCCACTTGGTTTGCGAGGCTTCGCGTCTTTAAGGGCGTTCTTGATCAAACTGCTAATTCTCTTGTCCGGCTTTTCTTCTTTGAGCCACGCGGAGATCGCTTTCTTATCCGCATCAGGCGAGACGACAAGCTCATGAGCTTGATCTTCTTCGTCCTCGTTGATAGTCAGACCTTCCGGCAATTCGAGATCAGCAAACGCTCCCTTCAAATCAGGTCGGGACAGGCTTCCGCGATTCTTCGCCGGTATCAATGCCGAGTTTCTTGAACGCAGCGAAATGGGCATCCCCCAAGACAGCTTTTTCTTTGATGTAGATGTCGAATGGCGATTTGTACTCCTTCGTTAGTGCGACGTAGTTTCGGACTTTCCGTTTCAGGCATACATCAGTCACCAAGCCGCAACCGGTCTCGGGGTCAACGCGCGGTAGATTGCCAGCGTCAGGATCACCGTTAGGGTTGCCATCTTTGACGTCAAAGATCAGAACGAAATCGTAGCGGTTCTTTACGGGGTCACTCATCGTCAGTTTCCTTTCGGTGGCTATAGTTGTCATTCCTCCTGGTGAAGAAATCTTGCATTTGGTGATAGTAGCCGATGGCGAATCGCCCTTGGTCATCCAGTTGAAGATAAGAGGGAAAATCATTGATGCCACACACAATCTCGCCGAGCAGTTTCTCGAAATTGACGCGTTCCCCCATGTTGTCCAGATTGGCAAGATGATGTTTGCTCAAACGTATCAATGTTCCGAATACAGCGACGGGGGTCCCCGAAGCCGATCCGTAATACTTGTCACGAATCGTTGAATTCGGTTCTTTCCCGCCCTTCTGAGTGAACTTCCGAATTTGGATTCTCTCGAGCGTGGCGAACAGGCGGCCCAGCCGGTAGCCGATATTAGTGTTGGTCAGATCGAGGCCCACGTGCAGTTCCTCCTTTTGCTTGGGGTTATTGAAACGGGTTGAACGATTGAGACAAGCTTTGATGAGCGCTGCGCGCGGGTAGGTTATGTCGTGTTCCGCGCGGATGCGGCGAATGACAGCCTGCAAAAGCGTTTGCGGATATGGCAAGCCCTCCAGAATCGCGCGCATCATGTCACCGCCTAAATTTGGGAGGATGTTCTCGGATTTGCCCTGGGTGGCCGTCGAGACAAGCAGTCGGAACAGAGACAGCGTGTCCTGCTCTCGTGCCCCGTGGACAATCCGTGTGTCTTCGAAATACTGACAAATCTTCCCAGACATACCGGCCACCGTTTCCATGATCCAAAAGCGTACAGCGATCCGCGACGAGTTGGGCCCGAGACCTAAAACATAAAACCTCGTCTGGCTGTCCTCTTGCGAAAACGCTCCGGTGTGAACGGATCGAAACAGGCTGGCCACGGCCCGGACATTGCGGTCGGGGTCGTCTCTTGGTGGCTCGCCAAAAAAATCCACGATGTGATCTTCCAACGCACTCGGGCGTTGCGACCAGAAGATAGTGGAGGCATCGCCCACCTGCATTCGTTGCTTAGAACTCTTACCCAGTAGTTGGTTCAGCGCAGTGGTATAGGCGAATGCAGTGGTCTTGCCCACCGGCGCGTTAGCACCTTGCTCCTTATTGAAGGACCGGAAGGCATCCAAGTTGAAAGAAACGATGTTTGCGCCACTACTCTGCGCACCCCACACGCCTTTGATGGCGGTATGCAGGCGTTCCATCGTTTGGGTTTCACCGGTCACCAAGCAGATGCTCTTGCCTTCCGCTGTTCCCGCAACTGTAGTCGCCACGGCGGCTTGGACGGACGGCTGTTCGAGAATCAGACCCGGCTGGCCCGCGAGCTGGAACGAGAGATTTGCGCTCGTCTTTTGCAGTTCTTCCCAACTGCTGCCGAATGCTTTGAGGGCCTTTACCTTGTCCGGTCTCGACAGGAACGAACGCACCGCCGCCAGTCCCGGATCGGTCATCAGGCCGAGGTCTTCGACCCGCTGCTTGAAGGCAGCGTGTTGTTTTACCACGCGTTTTGGTCGTCCTTTCAAAGTCACACCTAGCACATATTCGGGATTATCCCAGAGCAAGTTGGCTGCGATGTTCACCGCGCGCTTAACGGTTTGCGGGACAAGATACCGCTTGGCTCGCCGCGCCTTCCCTTCGCCTTCATAGGTTTCATTCAAACCGATAGGTGTGCCATCTGGATTCAGCATGAGGACAAAAGGTATTTCCTTCATTTCAAACCCAGCTCGCGGGAGGTCAGGCTTGCGGTCGTAGTATTCC
>CAWDNK010000002.1:0-365971 GCA_963803645.1 uncultured Acidobacteriaceae bacterium
TCTGCACGCCTTCAACGCTGAACTGGTCTACATCCGCACCAATTTTCCGATGGGCAAAACCGGTCTCAAGATCAGGAACGGCACCCTCACTCCGAACGGCTCGGACCTTCAGCAGTTGATGGCCCTCTGGGGCCCAGCCGCCAAGCCCGGAGATCAGGCTCGCATCAGTGACATCACCATCAAGCCCAACTACATCCGTTTCGAAATCAATGGCGGTCCTGTCAAACGCGGGAAGTGGTACCGCCACATTCAAATTCAGGGTGCGCAACCCGAGACCGTCACCCCCGGCGGCGATCAGCCCACCAACCCGCATGGTTCCTACGTCGAACTCTACTTCGATAAGTTTGTTCCTGAAATGACTGGCCCCGAACTCAAGCAACTGCTGCGTCCGGTCTTTGACTTCGATTCGAAATCGGCGCTCGAGGCTTATCTCGAAACCGTTCCCCCCAAAGTCAAAGATGCCATCCAGCATCATCACGTCCTCGTCGGTATGAACCAGCAGATGGTCATCTATGCCAAGGGCCGTCCGCCCCAGCGTGTGCGCGAGCAGGATGGCGACACCAACTACGAAGAGTGGATCTTCGGTGTGCCTCCGGAAGATGTGGACTTTGTGCGCTTCGTCGGTGACCAAGTCGTGCGCGTGGAAACCATGAAAGTCGATGGCCAGAAAGTCGTGCGCGTCGAAAAGGAAGTCGATCTCGAAGAAACGACCGTCGCCAAAAAGAGCGAGCATCCCGCCAATGCCCCCACGCTCCGTCGACCCGGTGAAGAGATGCCGGATTCATCTCCGCAGGCTCCCTCCAACATGCCGCCAGTCTATGCGCCCACCCCAACCCCCGGTCCGCCCGGCGGCGACCCCGGCCCCAACTGGCTTCCAACTTGGGGAAGCGGCAGGTAAGCGAGCCGTTTTTTGGGCGAATCCATAGCCAGAAAAGAGTCTGAAACTCTTCCGCCAGATTGTGGTAGGATTTTCCTACCGCCTATGTCAACCAAGAACACACCCCTCGAATACATGACGACAACCCGGATCGGCGAAAAGGGACAGCTCACCGTCCCCAAGCAGTTCCGCGAAGACCTTGGCTTGGGAAACGGCGCTCCCTTCGCAGTCTTGCGCCTGGGGGATGGACTGATTCTTCTTCCGGAGCAGCGCCGCTTTGAGCGTCTCTGCGACCGCGTGGGTTCGGCCCTCACAGCCGCCGGCCTGACGCCCGAGGATGCCCTCGCGACCCTCCCGGAGGCCCGCAATCGTATATACAGCCGCCACTATAGCAAGGCCGTAGCGGCCAACAAAAACGCAGCGCCCAGCCGCCCTTCGCGCCGTCCGCGCGGAAAGTAATCGGCCTGGCGGGTGACCAGCCAACGCCGGATCCGCCTGTTCCTCGACTCGAATGTCCTGACTGGTGGCATAGTCTCACCCTGGGGCCTGGACAAAGCTACCTTGTCGCTCTGTGCCGCCAAAGTATGCCAGTTGGTACTGGCCGAGGTGGTCCGCGATGAAGTCGAGGAAAATCTTCTCCTCCAGGCCGAACGTTTGCGGTCGCTCGATGCCGAACAGTTGATTGACGATTATCGTCGCCTGATCAAGCTGACCAATCCTGAACTCATTCCATATCCCGAAAAAGCCCTGGTGCTTTCAAGCCGGCATTTGATTCGTCACGAGGCAGATGTGCCCGTGCTGCTTTCTGCCATAGCGAGCAAACCCGACTGGTTGCTCACTCACAACGCCAAGCATTTCACAAAGGCTGTCGCCCAACGCACCAGGCTGCGCATCGCGACACCCGCAGAATTCTTTCGCGCCTTGTCGGCATTGTTCCGCTAAGCACTCCCGTCTCGACCTCCTTCACCGGACCTTCTAAACTATCTATGTGAAGATTGCCCTCGGCCAGATCAATCCCACCGTCGGGGATTTCTCCGGCAATTCCGCGAAGATCATTCAATTCGCCCGGCAGGCGCAGAGCGCCGGAGCCGGCCTGATCCTCTTTCCTGAACTCGCCGTCTGCGGCTACCCACCCCGCGACCTCGTCGAGCGTCCATCATTCGTCGAGCGCAACCGTACCACCGTCGAGCAAATCGCCGCTGAAACCGCTGGCATCGCCGTGATCTGCGGCATGGTCACGCCCGCCCACGCCGAGTCCGGCAAGAGCGTTATGAACTCGGCCGCGCTGCTGCGCAATGGCCGCATCGAATTCATCCAGTCGAAAATGCTTCTGCCTACCTACGATGTCTTCGATGAGATGCGCAACTTCGCTCCCGCCCGCAGCCAGCAACTCTTCGATTTCTGCGGCAAAAAAATGGCCCTCACCATCTGCGAAGACGCCTGGAACGACAAGCACTTCTGGAACAAGCGCCTCTACGTCGTCGACCCCGTCGAAGAGTTGGTCCGCGCCGGCGGCAATTTCGTCCTCAACATTTCGGCCTCCCCTTTTTGGCTCGGCAAGCGCGAGTTTCGCCAGAACATGCTCGCCGCCATCGCCAAGAATCAAAAAGTGCCGGTCGCCATGGTGAATCAGGTGGGAGGCAATGACAGTCTGGTTTTCGACGGATCAAGCCTGGTCATCGCGCCCGACGGTCGAGTCATCGCGCAAGGCAAATCGTTCGAAGAAGATCTGATATTTTTCGACTCCGCGAATCTCACCGGCGATCTCCACCCGCAGATGGAAGGTGAGGAAGCCAGCGCCTACCAGGCCCTCGTTCTTGGCACGCGCGATTACGTCCAGAAATGCGGCTTCCAGCAAGCCATCATCGGACTCAGCGGCGGCATTGATTCCGCGCTCACCGCCGCCATCGCCGTCGAGGCCCTCGGATCCAAAAACGTAATCGGTGTCGGCATGCCCGGTCCCTATTCTTCTCCCGGCTCAATCAGCGACGCCCGTGATCTCGCTGCCAATCTCGGCATTCGTTTTGAGCTCCTCTCCATCAACGAAATCTACGAATCCGCGCGTCAGGCGCTGGCGCCGGTCTTCGCCGGTCGGCCCGAAGATGTGACGGAAGAAAACATTCAATCGCGCGCTCGCGGTCTGCTGCTCATGTCGATGTCCAACAAGTTCGGCGCGCTCGTCCTCTCCACTGGCAACAAGAGCGAACTCGCCGTGGGCTACTGCACGCTCTATGGAGACATGGTCGGCGGCCTGGCCGTCATCTCCGATGTGCCGAAGACCCTCGTCTTTCGCCTCGCCGCCTACGTCAATTCGCGCGGTAACGCTCCTCTCATTCCACTCGCCACCATCGAAAAGCCGCCCTCCGCTGAACTCCGCCCCAATCAAAAAGATTCCGACTCGCTCCCGCCCTACGACATCCTCGACACAATTCTCGAAGAATATGTCGAAGATTCGCGCTCCGCCGAGCAGATCGCCGCAACCCATAGTTACGACCTCGACCTCGTGCAACGAGTCATTCGCATGATCGTGCGCAGCGAATACAAACGTCAGCAAGCCGCTCCCGGAATCAAAATCAGCCCCAAGGCCTTCGGCTACGGCAGAAGATTTCCCATCGCCGCCAAATCGGAATGATGAAGTCCGCCGCCGCGAAATGACAATTCTCAAAGCTTTTGTAACAATCGAATTACAGACAATAATCCAACCTTATGACTCGCATCCATCGCACGCTGCTCACTGCTCTCTTGCTCTCCGGATCACTCATCTCTCTAACCGAAGCTCAAACCCAGCCCAAGTTTTCCGAGCGTCCAGCCGCAAAGCCCGTTTCCAAAGCGGCGACTTCGCCCGTGTCTGCCACCGCGCTGCCCACCGAAGACACGGTCAACTCGTTCCTCTTTCAAACCTTCGGCTACGATCCCACAATCAGCTGGAAGGTCGGTGATATCCGGCCATCTGATATTTCCGGCCTCGCCTCCGTCGATATCGTGATCACCACGCCGCAGGGATCGAACGCGAACCGGTTGCTCGTCAGTTCCGATGGCAAGCACGCGATCACTGGCGAGGTGCTGCCCTTTGGCGTCAAGCCCTACGAAGAGGCGCGCGAGAAGCTAGCGCAAGGCGTCAACGGCCCGGCCAAGGGTCCAGCCAATGCCCCCGTTACCATCGTCGAATTCAGTGATATGCAGTGTCCCCACTGCCAGAAGGCCGCTCCCGTCGTCGAGCAGCTCCTCGCCCAGGAGCCGGACGCGCATTTCGTCTTTCAAAATTTCCCGCTGCCCATGCACAACTGGGCGGAGAAGGCCGCCGCCTACGTGGATTGCGTCGGCCACGCCTCGAACGACGCTGTGTGGAAGTTCATTCAGAAAACCTTCGAAGACCAGACCAACATCACTGAGGCCAACGTCGACGAAAAGCTGAAGGCCATTGCGACCGCATCGGGCGCCAACGCCGACGAGACGGCAGTCTGCGCCGCCAAGCCCGAGACCAAATCCCGCGTCGAAGCATCCGAAGCCCTCGGCAAGTCCGTAGGCGTAACCGGAACGCCCACCCTTTTCATCAATGGCCGCTCGGTAGGCGCCACCGCACCGCTAGAGACCTTAAAGAAAATTGTAGATTTCGAAGCCAGCCAGGAAAAGGGAAGTCCAGAAAAAACCGGAAAGTAAAAGAGTCACAATCCGCGAGCTCGGAGCGGCGAGCTTCGAACGACCAGAATCGTGAAGCGTTCGCGAGAAGCCAGTAGCCAAAAGCTAACAGTCAAAAGTCATTTGTTAATCCAAATCATCGGCGTTTCAGTACGCTGCGGCTCGCTCACCACGTGCGGCGTAATCAGAATCAGCAACTCATCTTCCTGGCTCTGCTTGGAGTTCTGCGAGGTCAGCACACCAAACCCCGGAACCTGCGCGAATAGCGGCAATCCGTTCAGGCTCCGCTGATCCACCGTCGTAATCATGCCCGCAACGAACGCCGGCTCGCCGTTCTTCAGCAGAATTCCGCCCGTGAACTCCCGCTGGTTAATGATCGGGATGCCGTTGCTGTTGGTCGCTCCGAGCGCGCGCAACTGCACCGTCAACTGAAGCGCGACATCGGAATTATGGTGTACCGTCGGCTTCGCTTTGAGCGTCAGTCCAATATCCTCATAATTAACCGACGGAAAAGGTGCGGTATAAGACTGGTTCCCTAGCACGCCGGCGATCGCCGTGCTGTTTGCAATCGGGGAGAAGCTCGCGTTCAGCACCGGGTAACGCGCTCCCAGCTTGAACGTCGCTTCCTTGTCCTGCGATGCCCGCAGCGTCACGTGATCCAGCGATTGCACCGAACTCTCATTCAGCGAAAGCACTGCCGACAGACTGTCGAGGCTCAGCCCCTCCAGCGTAAGTCCTCCGCCGAAAGTCGCCAAAGGCTGGCTGAAGATCCCGCTCTGCTGGCTCGTCAGCTGCGACAGCAGCGCAGCAATCGTCGTATTCCCCGCCTGATTAATGCCGCCGCCGGAGATCAGCTGGTTGAGTAAATCCTGAATGTTTTGCCCGCTCAGAGAGGCAATTGCCGCCGCCGGAATGTTGTATAGATTGAACTGATCAGGCACATGCAACCCGATGTTCCGGGCGTAGGTGTGGTCGACCTCCATCACCTGCACATCGAGGAGTACCTCCGGCCGCTCGGAATTGAGCTGCTCCAGAAACTCGCTCGCCGCTTTCAGCATCCCCATCGGTCCGCGCACCGTAATCGTGCTCGCCGCCGCATTCAGGCTCACAAAACGAAACTCGAACAAGTTGCGGAGAGTATTCATCACGTCCTGCAAATCCTTGCTCGCGTCCGCGCTCGGAATATAAAACGACCGCATCCCCATGCGGTCGAAAAGCCGGTGATTGTCCACTGTGTCGGCGACCGCAAACAGCACTGTGTCCTCCACCGCCACACTGAAAGTCTTCGTCACCTCGGAGGCCGCCTGCAACGCCGTATGGAAATCAGCCTGGTCGATATCAAAGCGCACCTGCCGCGTCGGGAAGCTGTCATCGAAATTGACCGACAATCCGTAACTGGTCGCCACTGCCGTCAGCAATCCTCGCGCATCCCCGCGATAATGAAAGTCATGCCGCGCCTCCAGCGGTTTGACCGCAAGATCGTCCTGGCGCGCCACCACCTGTGCCGGCCCCGGCCCGCTCGCCGGTGGAGGCCCCAACGCGTCCCGCACGCGCTGTTGCGCAAATTCGTTTTGCGGATCAAGGTTCAGCGCAGCGCGAAACTCAGCCAACGCGTCGGTCTGCCGCCCTTGCAGCAGCTCGGTGTTTCCAAGGTCCAGATGCGTCGAGGCCAGGTGCTCGCGCGTCATCTCCCGCGCAACGACGTACTCGGTCTTCTCCGGATCAAGCCGCGCAGCCTCTTCGAACTCGTAAAAAGCCTGATCCAGCTGGTTCGATTGCTGAAGCTTGAGTCCGTGCGTAAAGGCATGGTGCGCCGCCTTGCGATCTTTTCGCGAAGCTGGACTAAAAACCGCAGCCGGCACCACTGCGTCAGAAGAAGGCGACGACGCCGATGAAGACCCCGCAGCGGGAGTAGCAGTCGAATCACCCCCCGGCAAAGACGAAGAGACCGAGGCCGGAGTCGCGCCCGCAGCCGGAACCGATGCCGCAGCCGGAGTCTGCGCGGCCCCGGGTGTGTCGTCAGCCAGGCAAATGCCCGCCGCGCACACCACCGCCAGCAACAGACACACGCCTCCCGCCAATCTCCGCATACTTAAACTATAGAATGCCCGGGAGCCGATGTCTTGCAAGGGAAATACTCGTTAGGGAACTATACCGGTAACGGCAGCGAGATTCGGCGCGGAGAGTTCAGGCGAGGCGAGGCCGGGCGTCGAAGTCAAAATAAGACGATCTCCGGCGACGCGATTCCCGGCAAGGAGAAGTCTTGATGAAGCTCCTGGGTTCCTCAGTGCACCTCTCTGTCCTCTGTGGTTCAAGCCTTTTGCCGGCCGCCTAATCAGAATTGGCACAGCCGTTCGCCTCGTCACCGCAGCATAATCCGCTCAATCCGCCGAGCCCGCCCGCTCTGGTCATCGCAATCGACAACCACGCCACACAGCCGCACATCGCCCGCCGCCGGCTCAAAGCGTGCCGGCATCCCGGTCAAAAAGCGCTCGATGACTAGCTCTTTCTTCACGCCGATGACGCTGTCATAAGGCCCAGTCATGCCCACATCGGTGATGTACGCCGTCCCTTTGCTCAGTATCGTCTCATCGGCCGTAGGAATATGTGTGTGCGTCCCGACCACCGCCGTGGCCCGCCCATCCAGGTACCATCCAAAGGCAACTTTCTCCGACGTAGCCTCCGCATGAAAATCGACAAATACAATCTTCGCCTTGACCTGCTCCAGCAGCCGGTCGGCATAGCGATACGGATCGTCGGCCGACCCCATGAATACGCGCCCTTGCAGATTGATGACCGCATAGGCCACGCCATTCTTCTTCCCCTCGTAAACGCCCCAGCCCGGCAGGTTCGCGGGAAAATTCGCCGGCCGCAGCAGCCGCCGTGCCGGACTATGCGGATTCCCATCCGCCATCTGAAAATATTCAATGATCTCGCGTTTATCCCATACGTGATTGCCAGTCGTCATCACGTCGATCCCGAGATCAAAAAGCTCCTCCGCCAGCGACGGAGTAATTCCAAATCCAGCCGCCGCATTTTCGCAGTTGGCAATAACAAGATCCACCGCATGCTTACGCACCAGCTCCGGCAAACGGTCTTTAACAATAGTCCGCCCGGGCCGTCCAAAAATGTCGCCAATAAAAAGAATATTCAAAATAAGTTCTCAGTTGTCTGTTGTTAATAGAGTGTTGAATGTTAATAGAGCGTTAAACTGCGAGCGATTGCCGCGCCGGATCAATCGAATTTCGATGGTACCATGACAAAACGAGAGGCAAGGCTGCGCCCTCGGGGAGAAAAATCAAATCTCCGCGATCGAGCCTCTGCTATGGTTTTCTGAGAACTGAGAACTGACAACTGAGACCTGTTACTCCACAATCTCCGCCGTTCTAAGAAAGTCATAGTTCCCCTCCGGATTCAGCGCCAAATGCTGCACCCGCTTGGAATGCACCAGCACGTTATCCAGAAACCACAAGTTGATGGAGGGAAGATCGGTAGCCAGAATCGTCTGAATCTCGCCGTAAATAGGTTTGCGAAGCGCAAGGTCGGTTTGCGCCCGGCCCGCGTTGACAAGCGCATCAAGTTTGGAATTAACGTAGAAGCTACGGTTCGCGCCGTGCGGAGGAAACTTCTCCGAATCGTAAGCGTATTCAAAAATGTCCGGATCCTCGTTGCCGCCAATCCACCGCAGAGAATACATCTGGTAAGCGCCGCTCGTAACGTCGGCAAAAAAGGTCGCAAACTCAAACGTGCGGATATCGAGTTCAATGCCGACCGCGCGCAACTGCTGCTGAAGCACCGCCGCAATCAGCCGCGGCGCCTCTTCCGTCGAAGTCTTCATCGTGAGGTGGAAGCGCACGCCCCGCGTTTCGGGGTAGCCGGCGTCATCGAGAATTTTGTTCGCCATCTCGGGCGAGTAATCGTATTTCGGCACATCCGGGTTATACGCCCAGCTTTGCGGTGGCAGAATGCTGGCCGCCGGCTGGGCGAAATTGCGCCAGAGATACTGGATCATGATGCGCCGATCAATCGCATAAGCAATCGCCTGTCGCACGCGAACGTCTCTCAAAATCGGATCGCGCAAATTAAATGCGAGATAGTTCAGCACCGTTCCCGGCCCATGTTCGATCCGCAGGTTCGGGTCATTCTCCAGCGTCAGCACCATATCGGAGGGCAGCGCATTGCTCACGATGTCTGCGCTCCCTTTCCGCAATTCCAGCGCGCGCGTGGTGGTGTCGGGCACAACCGTGAGCCGTACCCGCTCAACATGCGCCTTCTCGCCCCAATAATCGTCGTTGCGCTCGAGCACAACCTCTTTGTCCATCTCCGCGCTAACAAAACGAAACGGCCCCGAGCCGATCGGGCGGTTCGTGATTTCCGTCAGGCTTCCATACGGCACAACGCCCATCGCTCCAGCCGACAGATTCCACAGCAACGTCGAGAACCGCTCCTTAAGCCGAAATACAACGGTGTAGTCGTCAGGAGCTTCGACCCGATCCACATACCGATACGCTGCCGCCCGGGTAGTGCGAATTTTCCCCTGCAACAAGGAATCAAAGGTCCATTTCACGTCGCGCGCCGTAAGCGCCCGTCCATCGTGAAAGCGCACCCCGCGCCGAATATGAAATACATACGTCAGCGGATCGGGAATTTCCCACCGCTCCGCAAGGCCGGGCGTCACATTCAAATGCTCATCCCGATTAAGCAGGTCGTCGAAGATCAGCGAGTCAATACGCTCCGAGTACGCATCAATCCCTACCCGCGGATCAAGATTCGTAGGGCTGCTCTCAATAATCATCACCAGCGTATTCCGATCGGGAGCCTGCGAACATGAAAGCAGAGAGAAGAGAAGTGTAATAGCGAGCAAACATGACGCGAGCGGAGATCTGGCACTCCTCTGTGCACCTCCGTGTACTCCGTGGTTCAAGCTCTTTGTCGCTCTCTGACATACGGTCTCACGCATACGAAATCTTCCCCAAAACCGCCGCCCGCCGCGCCCCGGTCGCCGAAGGCACATTCGATGGCCGCCCATGCCACGTCTCATACGCCAGCACGGCAAACGCCACCGCCTCCTTTGCCTCAGCCGGCACGCCAAACTCATCGGAAAAACGAAGCTCGATCCCCAGCGGCGCCAACTCCCCGCACAACATCCCCATAAGTGTAGGATTCTTAGCCCCACCCCCAGAAACAATCAATTCGCGATAACTCTTCTGCCGTGGCAAAACGAAACGTTGCACCGCCTCTCGAATCGACCGCGCAGTCAAAGCCGTCGCAGTCGCCACCACATCAGCCGCAATCACACCACGGGAAAGCCGCAAAAAACGCGCCACATACTCGCGTCCAAACTCCTCACGTCCCGCCGTCCGCGGAGGCCGTTGCCCAAAAAACGCCGCCCGCATCAACTTCCCGATCACTCGTTCATTGACTCGCCCCGCAGCGGCAACTTTTCCGTCGCGATCAAAACGCCGCCCAAAAAACGCCTGCATCACGCCATCGATCACCATATTCCCCGGACCCGTGTCAAACGCAATCACCCTCCGCAAATCTGCGCCCGCCGGAATCGCCGTCAGATTGGCGATCCCGCCAATATTTTGCGCGATCCGCCCAACCCGCGCGTCGCGATAAATAAAGTAGTCGAGATACGGCACCAGTGGCGCGCCTTTGCCGCCCGCCGCCATGTCCGCCGGACGAAAATCTGATACCACCGGTACGCCCAGCCGCGCCGCCATCACCGCGCCCTCGCCCGTCTGCCAGGTGACCGCAATCTTGCGCCCCAAAAACGCCGCCGCCTCGCCCTGGTGATAAATCGTCTGCCCGTGGCACCCCACCAGATCAAGCTTCACGCGCGCCGACCGCGCCGTTCGAGCCACCGCCTCCGCATAAAGTTCACCCAGCAAAAAATTCAGCCGCGCCAAATCGGCAACCGAAGCCGCCTCAGCATTCATAGCCGCCAGCACCGCCTGCCGCACGCGCCCCGGGAATGGGAACTCCGCATGTCCCAGAAGCGTGTGCCGCGGCATGCTTGAGTCGCGTGGGATAACTGCGTGGCGAGGCATGCTCGCGTGGCCCGGCACGATCATATGGCGCGGAGATTCCTGTCCACGTGACGGCCGCCGCCCCTGAGAAAAAGTTTCCGGCGATCCCGGCTCTCCAATCCGAACCAGCGCCACATTGATTCCGTCCGCCGAAGTCCCGCTCATCACGCCGGCAACAATCATGAGCGCTCCGCCTCATTCGTCCCGGCCTTCCGTTGAGCACGGTGCCGCTGCGCACTGTGCCGTGCACTGTGCCCCAGGTTCGCCCGCGTTTTTTGCGGGATAACCTGGGGTCTGTCCAGCGCCGCCAGCCGAACTTCTTCGCCAAACTCCCAAAGTCCGCGCGAAAGTCGCTCAACTTTGTGCACACTAGGCGAGGACACCTCCCGAAATTGCGACGAAGCAATCAGCAACTTCCTAACCTTCGAAACCCGCCGCACAGACTCCACAACCCGAGCCCGAAACCGCCCATCTGTCTCCGCCGCCCGCACCAGCGCCTCGTACCCGCGAGTAATCAATTCCTCGCTATGGCAAATCAACGCCAGATCGCCACCCGCCCGAATGTGCTCCACCACGCTCTCCTCAATCGGGGCAAACTTCTGCACCGCGCCCATCTCCATATCATCGGACGCAATGATCCCGTTGTATCCGACCCGCTTGCGCAAAATATCAGTCATCCATTTCTTGGAGAGCGAAGCCGGCGCAGCGTCGCCCGTCACCTCCGGGTAAGCCGCGTGCGAGACCATCACAAACGGAAACTTTTGCCGCAGCGTGCGATAAGGAACCAGATCCTCGACCCACATTTTCTTAAGCGATTTCCGAATCACCGGCAGCTCAAGATGGCTGTCCAGCTTGCCTTCACCCAGCCCCGGAAAATGTTTGCCGCAACCAAGCACTCCAGCCTCGCGCAAGCCCAGCAAAAACTCGCGCACATAACTGACAACCTCGCGTGGATCCGCCGACACAGCCCGCGAGCTCATCACCTTGCGCGAAGCCTCAAATGCCAGATCCAGCACCGGCGCGAAATCAACATTAAATCCCAGCGCCCGGCAATTCTCACCAATCACGCGCCCATGCTTCCGAAAAAGCGTCCGATCGCCGGTAGCAAACACGTCAGCCGCCGAAGGCGCAGGCCCCAGCACATTCCGAAACCGATCCACCTGCCCGCCTTCCAAATCAACACAAGTAAACAGGGGAGCAGAGACGCACCTCTGGCATTCACGCAGCAACCGATGCGTCTGCTCAGCCCCAGTAATATTGCGGGCAAACAGAATCACGCCCGCCGGCTGAATCTTCGAGAGCAGGGAAGCGAGCCGCGAAGACAACTCCGTGCCGTCGAAGCCGATGACGAGAAACTGGCCGATACTAATTGGTTTTCGCATCTACCGGGCACCGAAACCGAGAAGAAAAAGCGCAACGATGATGCCGAGCAAGAATACAGCCGGAAGGATCACGCTCAAAGATCGTTGTCGCACCCACCATATCACTGGATTTGGTCTCGCAGGACGCGAGCTTCGACTGTCGATGACGCGCTGACGACAAAGTTGGAGTTCTAAACCGACTTCTCGAAGCCTGGCAGCCGCCGCGTTATTGTCCTCGCGAAGTATCCCCAGAACCAAGTGCTCCGTTTCAATCCAGTAATCTCGTAACCCATTGGCTTCGCGTGCAGTGTAAGCCACAACTCGCTTGCCCGAATCGCTCAACGGAATAATCTTTCCTTTCAGGACCCGCTCTCTGGCGATCACATCCTGGTGGCCTGCGTCTTCTGGTAGCAATTCTCGAAGGCGAAAGATATCTCCGTTTCCTGTTCGGTATTCTATTAGGAGGCCAAGAAGAAGGTGGCTGGGATCGATTGCTTTCGCGTCGGCGTGAAGGGCCGTCTGCTGTGCGAAGAAGACCGCTCTTTTACACTGATCTGTATATCGTGCGAACATTGCGGAGAGCCAATCTCTCTCGGTCCACTTTGCGTCTCGGCGGTTAGATTTCTTTCTTCAACTCCGCCAGCAAGTTTAGCGCCTCCAGCGGCGTCAGCCGATTCAAATCGACCTCGCGTAGCTTCTCAAGCACTGGCTGCGACAAGGGCGTAAAAATCGTCAACTGCGCCGGCCGCTCCGACACATTCGAACTCCCCGGCGTAATTCGCTCGCTCAGCCGACGCTCCGACGACTCATGCTCCGCCAGCACCTCCCGCGCCCGCACCACCACCTCATTCGGCAACCCGGCCAGCTTCGCGACTTCAATTCCATAGCTCCGATCCGCCGCCCCCGGCTCAACCTTGCGCAGAAACACCACGCTCCCACCCGCCTCTTTCACCGACACGTGATAATTCTTCACTCCGCCCAACTGCTCGGCCAGTTCCGTCAGCTCAAAATAATGTGTAGCGAAAAGCGTCTTGGCATGCACGCGCGCATGCAGATATTCAACAGCGGCCCACGCAATCGCCAGTCCGTCGTAGGTCGACGTCCCGCGCCCAACCTCGTCGAGCAAAATGAGCGACCGCGCCGTCGCCGTATGCAGAATCGCCGCTGTCTCCGTCATCTCGACCATAAACGTCGAGCGCCCGCGCGCCAGATTGTCGCTCGCGCCAATGCGCGTGAACACGCGATCCACAATCCCTAGCCTCGCCGACCGCGCCGGCACGAACGAGCCCATCTGCGCCATGATCGCGATCAGCGCCGCCTGGCGCAAATACGTGCTCTTGCCGCCCATGTTCGGCCCGGTGAGCACAATAATG
The DNA here is from genome assembly GCA_963803645.1 of uncultured Acidobacteriaceae bacterium. Lineage (GTDB taxonomy): Bacteria > Acidobacteriota > Terriglobia > Terriglobales > Acidobacteriaceae > Acidiflorens. The sequence goes on from CAWDNK010000002.1 coordinate 13,283, forward strand.
TTGTGGCTCGAAGAATTCAAAAAAATGTCGTTCGGAACAAACCGCTCGCTCCCCGCCGCCATCTCCTGCTGCTCAATCACCGGATGCCGTCCCGCAATAATTTCCAGATCGCCAAATTTATTCGATCTCTCCGCCGCCGCGTCCTCGCGCGCCCCTTCAGACATTCCCCCCCGCGCCCCCTCAAACTTCGGCCGGCAATAATTTCGCAGCGCCGCAATATGCGCCAGGCACGCCAGCACATCGACCTCGGCCAGCGCCAGCGCAGTTTGGCGAATGCGTTTCGCCTCCGCCGCAATCGCAGACCGCAACTCGGCAAATAACCGCCGCTCAATCTCGACAATCTTCTCCTGGGCATCCAGAATCTTCGACTCATATTCCTTCAGCTCAGGAGTCGTAAATCGTTCCGCGTTCACCAGCGTCTGCTTGCGCTCATAATCCGTCGGCGCGTGCGCCAGGTTGGCCTTCGAAATCTCGATGTAATACCCAAAAATCGAATTGAACTTCACCTTCAGCGAGCCAATGCCGGTCCGCTCGCGTTCGCGCAACTCCACCCGAGCCAGATATTCTTTCGAGTTCCGGCTAAGATCGCGCAACTCATCAAGCTCTTTATCAATCCCCGCCGCAATCACGCCACCATCGCTCAAAGTAAGCGGCGGCTCGGCGATAATCGTCTGCTCGATCTTCGCCCGCAGATCGCCCAACTCATCGACCAACAAATGCAACGCCGTCAGCCGCGCCGCCGTGAATCCCGCCAGCGTCGATCGCACTTTCGGAATTCGCGCCAGCGACGCGCCCATCGCAATCACGTCCCGCGGATTCGCCGTCTCCAGCGTCACCCGGCTGAGCAGTCGCTCCAGGTCAAGAATTCCCTCGAGTGTCCGTCGCAACTCCTCGCGCCGCACAATGTCTTTCACCAGCGCCTCAACTGACTCCAGCCGCGCCTCGATCTCGCCCACATCCACCGAAGGTCGCAGCATCCACGCCCGCAGCAGTCGCTTGCCCATCGGCGTCACCGTCGCATCCAGACAGCGAAACAGCGTCACGCCTGCATCCGTCCCCGCAAACAGCGGTTCGATCAGTTCCAGATTCCTCACCGTCACCGCGTCCAGCACCAAACAATTCTGCCGCTCGTAAAATCCGATGCGGTCGATATGATCGAGCGTGCCCCGCTGCGTCGACCGGATGTAATAAAGGATGACCCCCGCCGCCGAAGCCGCTGCCGGCTTTCCCGCCAGCCCAAAGCCCTCCAGCGACAGCACGCCAAAATGATTCTCCAGCAAGGGAATCGCATGATCGGGCGCAAATATCCAGTCATCCAACGGAGTCTCAGCCCAAGGCGAATCTGCCGGCCGAGGTGCAATGCCCGCAGCCGACTGTCCCAAAGACGCTCGCCTGCTGGGCTTTTTCGCCAGCTCAAACAGCGGAGCAGAAGACCCATAAAGCAACTCTTCTGGCCGCAATTGTTCAAGCTCTTCTTGAATGCGTCGCCCGGCCGTCTCCCCTGTAAATTCAGTCGCCCGAAACTCCCCCGTAGAAAGATCCAGCGCAGCAAAACCTACCCGATCCCCAGTCGTCGCCACCGCCGCCAGAAAATTATTCTCCTCAGCATTCAGCGAAGAGTCCGCCGCCGTCCCCGGCGTGACCACGCGCGTCACCTCCCGCCGCACCAACTTCTTCGCCAGCCGCGGATCCTCCACCTGCTCGCACACCGCGACCTTGAATCCGCGCCGGATCAGCTTGCCAATGTAGCCCTCCGCCGCGTGGTAGGGCACGCCGCACATCGGAATGTCGACGCCTTTTTCCTTATTCCGCGATGTCAGCGTAATCTGCAACTCGCGCGCCGCCAGCACCGCATCGTCAAAAAATAATTCGTAGAAATCGCCCAGCCGAAAAAACAGCAGAGCATTGGGATGCTCTTTCTTGATTGCGGAATATTGCCGCATCAGCGGCGTGGAAAGTTCCGACATAAGCGATTGCTAATTTGTAATTTGTAATTGTGTAAACCGCAATTCTATTCCGGAATCCGTCTATGAGGTGGCTCGTATAGGCCTTACTCTGCCCCAATCACAAATCACCAATTGCAAATTACCAATTCTTTTGTTCTTCTTACCTCCATGGAACTTCGCAAGGATCCCATCACCCGCTCCTGGGTGATCATCGGCGACGATGTTGCCGAGCCCGCGCCGCGCTCCGAGGTCTGCGCCTTCTGTGGCCCGTCCTCCGAATCCGCGCAGGTCGTCGCCATGCTCCCCGGCTTGAACGGCAATCCCTGGTCCGCCCGTTCGGTCGTTCACCCGCACGCGCTCTACCACATCGAAGGGGACGCCGGACGCCGCGGCGAAGGCTTATACGACCGCATGCGTGCCGTCGGCGCTCACGAAGTTCTCGTCGAAAACCCCCGCCACGACGGCCACATCTGGAATGCCACCGACGCCGAAGTCGAGCAATTCCTCCGCCTCGCCGCCCTGCGCATCCAAGACCTCAAGCGCGATTGCCGCCTCAAGTACGTCAGTATCTTTAAAAATCATGGAGAAGGCGCCGGCCAGGAATTCCTCCATCCCACCTCGCAGCTGACCGCCACCACCTTCGTTCCGCGCCGCGTCCTCTACGAGCTCCGCGCCGGCCGCGACTACTTCCAAAGCAAAGAGCGCTGTGTCTTCTGCGACATCATCTCCCAGGAAGAACGTCAGGACGTGCGCGTCGTCGAAATGCGCGGCGACTACATCGCCCTCGGCCCCTACGCGCCCCGCGTCCCCTATGAAACCTGGATCCTCCCGCGCACCCACGAATCGTCTTTCGAATCCACCGGCACGTCGCGCGTCAACAGCCTCGCCGATCTCGCGTCGCTCCTGCGACGCACGCTTCAGCGCATTCTTACCGTCGCGAATTCATTCCACGCCGTGCTCCACACCTCGCCCAACAGCCACCATCCCTCCGAGGCGCTCGGCTACTGGAAGACTCTCGACGAGGACTATCACTGGCACATCGAGATCATGCCCATCCTCGAAGCCAAAGCCCGTTCGTACACGTTTAAAGAAACCTATTATTCACCGCTAACATCCGAAACCGCAGTAAAACGTCTCCGTGAAGTAAAGCTGTAGAAGTAAAGCTGTAGAAGTGAAGCTGTAAGCCAAGAGCTAAGAGCTAAGAGCCAATAGCCAATAGCTAAGAACTGCTCCCAAATGACCATCCGCCGCCTAAAAACCTACGCCGGCTCCCAAGGCTACGTCTACCAGTACTACTTCGTCGGACAGCGTCCCGCCCCGGGACCTCCGCAGAGCATCGAATACATCTACGATGTCACCTCCGATCGCAAGCTGACCTACTCCGTCAGCATCCTCCTCCCGCGCTCGATCGTGAATACCTGGGTCGAATCGCACAGCCGCCCACTAAGCGACTCCGAGCAATACGCCGCCGTAAAGCTCCGCCTCTTCCGAGCCTTCGACGAGATCGAAGACATGCAGACCAAGGGCCGCAAACTTGAGGTCGATCTCGAGTTTTTGGGAGAGGCACTCGCCAGTCTTGGGGTCGAATAAGAAGTGATACGAATTCTGCGCAATGCACTGTCTGATGGACTTTCAGAGAGAGTTTGAGCAGATACCACCTGTTCTCAACACCTACAATGCGGCGTGTGGAACTTTGCTCACGAGAGGCGTAGAGTGTTGCGGTGCTAGACGTCGCAATCGGGGTCGCTGCAGTCCTCGGCGTGACCAAAATCTTTCTCATGTTTCGCGCCCGGGCTATGCGCGCTTTCGCGACAAGATGGGGTTTTCAGTACATCGGTCCCTCCGCTCCGAAATGGTGGCACCCCTCTCACCCTAGGATCAGTCCTCCCCTCCCGGGTTGGTTTTCGAGGGCTTGTCACCCCTCAGGCAGACAAATCACACAGGTCTGGAATGTAATCGAAGGACATCAAAACGGAGTATCGGTTTTCATTTTCGACAGCATTCTGGGGTATTACAGAAATAGCGCGCCCTGTACGGTTATCGCGTGCCAGACCGAACAGAATCCCTTCGGAGTAGTTGCCCCGCCAGATCGCGTAATCCAGTCAGGTGGATGGACAGCCGTTCATGGAGTTTGGTTGCTTTTCTTTTCGTGGACAATGGGCATACTGCGCCTCGACCGATATATGAAGAAGTTGCGGGTTGGCTCAGTCGGCGAGCCTAGTTGTTGAAAAATCGTCAATACATTCATTGACCTCAATCCGCTCCCCGCGATCCTCAGTCCCAAGCCCCCGTGACCCCACCGCTTTCCCTCTCCCACACCCCCGGCACACTATAATGACCAGTCGGGGAAGGGGACGAAGCCAACCAACCCCCCACCCGGCAAGCAATCAATACTTTATGACTCTGACCTGGCTGCGCGTGGCGCTAGCATTTTACGGCGTAGGACTCCTCTACGCCCTAGTCGCGCTCACTCGCACCTCAGAGATCCTAAGCAAGATCGCCCTCCACGCCGCTTATCTCGGCATGGTCTTCCATTTAGTCTCGCTGACCGAAGCTGTCGTCCAGACCGGCCAGTTCGACTCCGCCTCCATCCACAACGCCGAGTCGCTCCTCGCCTTTCTCATCATGGTCGTCTTCATGCTCGCCTACCTCATCTATAAGACGACCTCGCCCGGCATCGTCGTCTTTCCGCTCGTCTTCTTATTGACCTTCGTCGCGGCCACCGGCCAGCAGCCGCTCGTCTTCACTTCGGTCGCCGTCAAGCACGGATGGCTCGCCGTCCACATCCTGATGATCTTCACCGGCTACGCGGCCCTCTTCTTCAGTTTCGGCGCCAGCATTCTTTACCTTCTCCAAGAGCGCGCCCTCAAATCCAAAAGTCGCAGCGGAATGTTCTCGCGCCTGCCCGCCCTGCAAGTCATCGACGACATCGGCTATCGTTCCCTGATGCTCGGCTTCCCGTTCATGACACTCGGTCTGCTCGCCGGTTCGGTAGTCGCCGAGTTCGCTTACGGCAAAATCGATTTTCTCGATCCAAAAATCCTGCTCTCGGTGCTGATGTGGGCCGTCTACCTCGTCATGGTCTACACGCGCCTCGAGGCCGGTTGGCGCGGCCGTCGCGCCGCCATGCTTGCCAGCGTCGCGTTCGTCGCCGCCATCGTCGCCTGGATCGCCAACTACTTCAGCGCCATGCACAGGTTCGTAGCATCATGAGATTTCAGCTCATCGGCGTGAATCACAAGACCGCTCCGGTCGAGGTCCGCGAGCGTTTTGCCGTCCCCGAATCCCGCCTTCCCGACGCCTGCAAAAAACTTATCGAGCATCCCGCCGTCGCCGAAGGAATGATCGTCTCCACCTGCAACCGCGTCGAATTTATCGCCCACATGAAAAATGGCTCCGGCGATCTCCGCCAGTTCATGAGCGAGTACTTCCAGGTTGACGCCAGCCAGTTCGAAAGCCATCTCTACGAATTCCGCGAAGATGAAGCCATCCGCCACGTCTTCCGCGTCGCCGCCAGTCTCGATTCCATGGTCGTCGGCGAGCCGCAGATTCTCGGCCAGGTCAAGGAAGCCTATGCTACCGCCCGCGCTGTCGGCGCAGTTCGCGCCCAACTCGACCAACTCCTCACCCGCGCCTTCGCCGTAGCCAAGCGCGTGCGCACCGAAACCGCCGTCGGTTCCTCCTCCGTCTCCATCGCCTCGGTCGCCGTCGAGCTCGCGCAAAAGATCTTCGGCAACCTGAGCGGCAAAAGCGTCTATCTGGTCGGAGCAGGGAAGATGAGCGAACTTGCCGCCCGCCATCTGCTCTCCCAGGGCGCAACCTCGATCTTCGTCGCCAATCGCACCTACGATCGTGCCATCCGCCTCGCCCACAAATTCGACGGCCAGGCCATAGAGTTCAGCCGCCTCTACGAAACCTGCGACAACGCCGACATCGTCATCACCTCAACCGGCGCGCCCCACTTCATCTTCCGCCCCGAGCACGCCGAAAAATTTCTCTCCCGCCGCCGCAATCGTCCCATGTTCTTCATCGATATCGCAGTCCCGCGCGACGTCGATCCCGCGTTGAATAAGATCGACGGGATCTTCGTCTATGACATCGACGATCTCCAGCAGGCCGTCAGCTCGCATGTCGCCGACCGCAAAAAAGAAGCTGAAAAAGCCGAGGCCATCGTCGATGGCGAAGTCCAAAAATTCCATGCGCGCCTGCAATCGCTCGACGTCGTGCCCACCATCGTCAGCCTCCACGATCATCTCGAAACCATCCGCCAGGCCGAAATCGATCGCGTTCGCGGCCGCTTAGGCCCGTTGACCACCGATCAGGAAATGGCCGTTGAAGCCCTCACTCGTGGCATCGTCAACAAGATCATGCACACCCCCATCAGTACTCTGAAGACCGCTGCCCGCGATCCCGAATCGACCACGGTAGTCGATCTTGTGCGCCGCCTCTTCAATCTTCACGACCAGAATCAGGCCCAAAACCATCAGATCCAGAGCAACGACCCGAGCAAGTCCCAGAGCAGCTCCCAGCAACTCAGCCAGCCCGCCATCTCGAGCGACGTTCCGAGCCAAGCGCCGAAGAACTCCCAACCAGAAAATAAAGTCGACAACAAACAAATCGAGAAAGAAACCGCCGCAAAATCCGCCAGCCAGTCCAACAGTCCGTCCAGCACTCGCGGAGCTCAACCCTGATGGCTCGTCTCCGCATCGGCTCCCGCGGCTCGCAACTCGCTCTCTGGCAGGCCCATCACATCTCCGATCTCCTTCGCGCGCAGGGCCACACCGTCGAACTCGAAATCATCAAGACCACCGGCGACAAAATCACCGACGTCGCTCTCGCCAAAGTCGGCACCAAAGGCATGTTCACCAAAGAAATTGAAGAAGCCCTCCTGGAAAATCGCGTCGACCTGGCAGTTCACAGCCTCAAAGATCTCCCTACCGAGCTGGCCGCCGATTTCGAAATCACCGCCATCACCACCCGCGAGAATCCGCGTGACGTTTTCTGCTCGGTAAAATACGCCAGTATCGACGCACTCCCGCAGCGCGCCACCGTCGGCACCAGCAGTCTGCGCCGCCAGGCCCAGTTAAAGGCCATTCGTCCCGATCTCATCACTCATCCGCTGCGCGGCAACGTCGATACTCGCCTCCATAAACTCGAAGCGGGAGACTACGACGCCATCATCCTCGCCGCCGCCGGCCTTAATCGCCTCGGCAAAGCGCAACTCGTAAAACAGATAATCCCCGCCGAAATCATGACGCCAGCCGCCGGCCAGGGCGCGTTAGGAATAGAAATTCGCCGAAGCGACGCAACCACGCGCAAACTCCTCGCCTTCCTCGATGATCCCGCCGCCCGCGCCACCACAACGTGCGAGCGCGCGATGCTCAATAAATTAGGCGGTGGCTGCCAGGTTCCAATCGGAGCCCTTGCAGAAATGCGAGGCAGCACAATTCATTTAAACGGCCTGGTGGCGCATCCCGAGGGCACAAAAATATTGCGTGAGCAGCGCGACGGCACGGATCCGCTCCGTCTGGGCGAAGAAGTAGGCGAGGCGCTCCTAAGCCGCGGCGGCGATGTTATTCTCGAACAGGTCTACGGCGAAGGTTTCGCACTACCGCAGCAACCGTAAAAAAGCTCTCAGCTATCAGCTCTCAGCCATCAGCAGACCCACGCGGGCCCGAGGTTTTGTGTGCCTCGGCAGTTACTCCTTTGTCCGGGCATGTATGATTTTGTCTTTAGCTAAGAGCTAAGAGCTGAATCCCAAATGCCGAAAGCCAACGAAACTCGTCCCCTCACCGGCACCCGCATCCTCGTCGGTCGCGCCCGCCATCAGGCCGGAAGCCTCTCCACCAGCCTGCGCAGCCTGGGCGCCAGTGTCATCGAAATTCCTTTCATCGAAATCCGTAAGCCGCAATCCTTCGCTCCGCTCGACCGCGCTCTCAACAATCTCAAAACGTACGACTGGCTCATCCTCACCAGCGTCAACGGCGTCGAAGCTCTCTGGCAGCGCCTCCGCAAGCTCCGCATTCCGCGCACCCGCCTCAAACACATCCAGATCGCGGCCATCGGGCCCGCCACCAAGCGCGCCATCGTCAAACACGGTCTCAAAGTAAAGATGATGCCGGAAGAGTACGTCGCCGAATCGGTGGTAAAAGGATTGCACGACAAAGTAAATGGCAAGCGAGTCCTGCTCGTTCGCGCCAAAGTTGCCCGCGACGTCATCCCTGAGTCGCTCCGCGCCGCCGGCGCTGAGGTCGATGTAATCGAAGCCTACGAAACCGTCGTCCCCGAGAAATCAAAAATGCGTCTGCGCGCCCTCTTCAAAAATCGGCTTCGCCGTCCACACATAGTAACTTTCACCAGTTCGTCCACCGTGCGCAACTTCGCCGATCTTCTCGGCACAAAGAAGCCCACGCCGCCCGCGAAAGCAGCGCGTCCAAAAACCGCCGCCCAGACAGCCACCCTCAAATCCGTTCAGTTTGCATCAATTGGCCCGGTAACCTCAGCCACGCTCCGAGAACTAGAGTTTCCAGTCTCGATCGAGGCCCGCGAATTCACCATGGGTGGATTGATTCGCGCCATCGTCCTGGCCCGCTACGCAGAGCCTTCTAAGTAGTCGAGAGAGCAAACAAGAAAAGCGTTGTCGTCGTAGTGTAGCGCCAACAAGAAAAGACCTGTCATCCTGAGCGCAGCCGAAGAGCCTGCCCTAAGCGCAGTCGAAGGGACCACATGCCATCCAAAGCCGCAAACCGGCCTCAGCAGGGAATTCTCACTAAGATTTTGGCTTTTAGGAGGAACAACTGATTTCGCAGAACAACGCACGAAGCACAACGCACGGAACAACCCAGAAGCCCTACTCGCCCTCGGAGATCCCCCGCGTCGGGTCAATGGCGTCCAGATACTTCTGTAGCTTTATCCGTCCGTCCGCCGGCAGTCCGGTGAACTCGATCCCGTTGCCGACTCCTGGATCGTGGGTGCGCACAACCGCTGTCGCAGTGATGCGGTCGCCGTCGATCCAGATATCGATCCGCAATACCGTGCCGGTCTGCATCGGCATCATGGTCTCGATATAACACCCGTTCCCGCTCACGTCCGTGGCATTGATTCGCGATGGAGTCTTCACCCGCTCGTCGCGCACTTCAATCGGCAGGCTGATCTTGTGCCGGTGATAGCGTCTCCGGTTCGATGCCGAAATCGCCTCGCCCTGCTGCGCGCCCTCCGGAAGATGGTCTCGCCACGGGCATTCCTGGTCCGTCACCAATCGTATTCCCACCTGATTTCTCTTCAGGCTGCCCGTATTCATCGCCCAGATCACCGTGCATCGTGCCTTCTTGTTTTCGCACTGCACGCCGATCACGTCGCCCACCTTCAGTTCACTCTCCACATCGTTCAGCAATGCGCCCTCGGAGCTGATGTTCTGCGCCCGGACATGTTGCGAGAAAGGTCGACCCTGTACGCTCATCCCCCAAATGCGCACGGGTATATCGACGGTTTGGCGCTGTTCGGCAGCTTGTTGCCCAGACATGCTTGCTCCTCGCATCTCAAGTAACGATGCGGAATAACTCAATGATACAGCCTTCCGTCACCGGCGCGATATTACGTCAGGGATTCGCGAGCACACGAGAGGATTACCACTTTCGGTGCAAGTTGCGGCGCAGAGTGCCGTGAAAAGCTCGGAACTAAGTGTCATTTTCGAACACAAGCCGCCCGGCCCACCTTGAAATTGCTGTTCTATGACCGCCCGAATCGCTATCCCGCCCGCCGCTCCAGCGGTTCGTGCCGTCGTCTGCCCGCTGACCACCCAATCTTAAGTTTGCCGCGCTGCCGCCTCGATCCGAGCCGTTGCCGCCCCATCCGCCGATCCCAACTCCCGATACCCGATCACCCGTATCTCCCGCTCCCGCAAAAACTCCTTCAGCTCCGGAGAAGTCAGCAACCTCCGCTCCTCGTCCCGCGACTCAACCAGCCGCGTCCGGGCCGCCCGCAAATCGGCATCCGCGTACCCCGGATGGCAAACCAGCTCCCACGTCCCCTCCGGCAATCCCTTCAGCGCCTGCCGCAGCAAAATCCCGTCCATCGAGCCGGTCTCGATCACTCCGATCACTCCGTCCGGCGAGCGCAACCCCGCCCGCGCCGTCTGCCGCCGAAAGCTTCCCGCAAAGGTGTTCAAAATCCGCACCTGCCCGTATCGCTTCAGCAGTACGCGCTTGCCCGCAAACTGCTGCGCCATGATTGCCTTCATCGGGACAAACGGACTGCGGATCGCCCGCACCCCGCAAATCTTGGCCGCCCGCAGCATCGCCCGAAGAATCTCCGGAAAAATATGCGTATGCTTGTGCGAATCCAGATGGCTCACCTCAATTCCAGCCGCCTGAATCTTTCTGATCTGCGCCGTAATTTCCGTGACCAGCTGTTCACGATCAAAGCCGCCCATCGTGGCCCGCGCCGCAAACGCCGACAGCGAAGAGTAAAAGCATTCCGGCTCGCCCGACCGAATCGCCAGCAGCGTATCCACCGCACCCGGCGCCGAAACCGGAGCCCCATCCACCAGCACCACGTGGCATCCCACCGAAAGCCCAGGCAACTCGCGCGCCGCCGCAACCGCTTCCCGAAACGCATCCTCGCGAGCGGTCGCCATCAGCGTAGTCGACGACACCACTCCGTCCCGGTGCGCCTCAACAATCCCGCGATTCACTCCCGAGGTCAGCCCAAAGTCATCCGCATTGACAATTAATTGCCGCACTCAAAAAAGTGTAACAGCGTCAGGCGCTCAATCTGTGTGTTGAAAAAACGGACAACTGGAATTCAGCAGCAACCTTGCACTCGCCCCGCGTTGACCAGCAGGGAACCGTCCGTTATTCTCAGAATTAAGTCCGCAGCGTCCCCGCGCATCGGGCGGTTAGCTCAGCTGGTTAGAGCGCCTGCCTTACAAGCAGGAGGTCGCAGGTTCGAGTCCTGCACTGCCCACCATTTCGAGCTTCCTCGAAGCCGGTTTCTGCTCCGCCTACCTCTGCGCCGCTGAGTATGAGGACTAATTACCATCAGCGGCAGCACGGTTGGCAATCAGACGGAATCCCCGGCTCCCCGCTTCGTCGGCAAGCTTATGCAATTGAGCGCGTCCTAGTTTTGCATTTCCCGCTTGGATCTCGATTTCGCCTAGCTCCAGTCGAGCTTCGAACTGGCAGCGCACACAACCAATGGTGACTGCGCTCTCGATCGCAGGCCGAATGATGCGCCTGGCGTCGTCAAACCGATGCTGCGCCGCTCGAAGGTGAGCGGCGGCCAGCGCGACATCGAAACGAATTGTCGGATCGTAGCTCTTTGCCGAAAGAACGGTGGTTTGTCCTAGCATTTTCGCAGCTTCTTCAGTTTTCACCTGTTGAATGTTCTCTCGTGCAAGTACGATCTCCGCTTCGATTTCGCCATCCGTTATTTTCTGGAGTCGGAACTGATCAATCACGGATTGAAGCGCGCCCGCATCCACCGGTCCTGACTGCGCCAGTGAAAGTTCCGCAAGCGCCACCTGATCCCGGGCTGTGTCCGTCTTTGCGCCCGTTTCACGATCGACCGAAAGCGCTTCAGAAAGGGCTGCTTCGCTCCCGCGAAATCTCCCTCCCTTAACAATGCCTTCCCCAGAGACCGCTCAGCGTCCGTATAGTCCGTCTTCGCGCCCGTCTCTTTGAGCACTGCAACCGCCTCTTGATACAGCCGCAATGCAGAGGCCATGTCTCCCTGCGTTTCCGCGATCGAGCCCAGGCTCTGCGTTGCGGTCCCGAGAATAGATTTGTTCCCTTCGCTACCATGTTCCAGGAGTTGCTCCAGCAAGCCTTTTGCTTCGCGAAACTTCCCCTGCTGCTCGAGCGAGTCGGAAAGGTTTTTCGTCACCAGGTCCCGTTGGTTCATCAAGTTCAGTTTGGCGAGGATAGCGACGGATTCGCGAAAAAGATTCTCCGCTCTTGGCGGGTCATCTTCGATCTCGTACATCTCCCCGAGATTTGAGAGCGCAGTTGCCACACGAAATTGGTCACCCTGTTTTCGGAACAGGTTTAACGCTTGCTCGATGCTGTGCCTGGCTCCGGCAATGTCGCCTTGTGTCGCTAAGACGCCGCCGATATTCATTGAAGCGACGGCCGATCTGTCCAAATCACCTGATTCGGCGAACATTCGCTGGGCTACCGCGTCCGCCTCCACAGCACTGCTGAGATTTCCCAGAAAAAACGAAGCCAATCCGCCCATCAGCTTCGCCCGCGCCAGCAGGAGCCGCGCCCCGGTTATTTCCGCTTTCACGGCCGCGCGATCGGCTAAGGTTTGCTCTCGTCTGTAGTCTGCGAGGTTGCCGGCAATCTTGGCTTCCGTAATATCGATTCGCGGATCATCGCTCTCCGGAGCGGGCAACTTTCGCAAAGCCGCAAGTGTCGCTGATGCTTCAGCGCTGTTGGCCATCGCATCTTGCGTGGCGGCGAGGTTCAAACCGTAATCAAGATTGTCAGGGTACAACCGGTGCAGGCGGGAATAGATTTCGGCTGCCCGTGTCCAATCCTTATTCATCTCATGATAACGAGCCTCGGTTTGCAGGCGCGCTTGCGGTGGCAAGCTGCCGGCCATGTCCATGGCCTTTCGAGCCGTCGCCGTGGCCTTAGCGTCGAAGCCGAGATCGGACCATGCGGTCGTCAGGGCCGAGTACGCCGAGGAAGATTCCGGTTTGGCAATCGGCGTATGGGAACATCGTTTTTACCTGCATATCGCTGGCCGCCACATCGTCGTAGAGCCGCAATTTAGCAAGTCCATCGGAGTAACCGCGCTGCGAGTCTGCATTAGAAGGCAGGGCGAGTTCAGCACTCCTCTGCTTCCGTTGAGGCAGCGTTCCGACCCCCAGTTTTGCCCGCAATTGTTCGCCAGCGCGAGATGCCAGCATCGAACAGGGCTGACTGGGAGCCGAAGAGCGGCAAAACTTGCAATCGTATGCGGCCGGTTACTGCGATCCTGCACTCGGGCATTGAGGCGGACCCGTCCGCTGCCGGTTCGCCCGATTGCGAGGTACGAGCCCGCGACCACATATCGCAACGGCAATATCCAGGCGGATTTTTGCAAAGGTGTTGCTGCCGAAGCTATCTTTATTGGTGAGCCAGAGTTCAAGTTTCGCTCGGGCAACATCCTCCGCGGGAACCGTTCTCAGATGGTCGCCAGCAGCCAATTCAGTCGCGAGCATCTCGGTAAAGGCGGTCGATAACCATACTTCCCGCGCATCTCCGGATGCATTCGTGAAACCCATGACTGCGACCGATCGACGCGTGACACTCGGTGGAACGGCACTCGGTGGAACGACGAGAGCCGGCTGAGCTTGCGCCTCCGGCGAATGCTGACGGCGGCTATCGTGATACCGGACATAAGCGACTAACAGAATTACCAGAAGTACACCCGCAGCCCAGGGCAGCCAAGCGCGAGCCTTTCCTGGTGCCACGGTCGAGAACTGGTCGGGTGCCGTTTCGATCGATGGGACCTCAGCGGAATCCGAGGTTGCAACGCTCGGCGGTGCCTCGTTGAGGATCTGAATCTCGTTGACTGGAGCTTCGGGGATTAGAATCTCGGGGACTGGGGTCAGCGATTCAACGCTAGCTATAAAGCGATACCCCACCCTGGGGAGGGTTTCGATGTAGCGTGGTTCGAGAGAAGTGTCCTGGAGCGCGCTCCGTAATCTTTGCACGGCACTATTGAGGCTCGCTTCGAAATTCACGAAAACGTCGCCCGGCCACAATTTTCGTCGCAGGTGCTCACGAGAGACAACCTCACCAGGTCTCTCGAGAAGCATGCCCAAGATTTGAAATGATTGGTGCGGAATCCTAAGTTTGTATCCTCCTTTACGAAGTTCATGCGTTTGCAGATTGAATTCATAGAGCCCAAAACTGACATGCAGGTTGGGCACTGACAGCTCGCCGGAGCCTGGCGAAGCTTCGTTCAGGCGATCGCTTTCCGAATTGCCGGGCTCAACTGGTGACATAGCCTAAGCCGAATTGGAGGACGTTCAGCGTTTTCCGTGGTGAATCAACCTGTCGAATAGTGTAACGGCGAAGTCAAGCCTCGAGAGGGCTTGTCAGCAGAAGTGATATCCATAGCTAACCATCGATGTATCAGCGGGTTAGCCCGTGATGTGGATGTTAGCGACAAGTGATTTGCGAAAATCGGTCTCCCTGGCGTTGAATGGCGCTGCTCGAGATCTTGAAGTTGACGAGAGCGATTTCGCAGGTAGCCACCAACCAGGTAGCTACCGACCAGCTAGCTACGAACAAAGAGGAACCCATGAGTCTAAAAAGCATGACCCTAAAAACTGCGCTCGCCGTTCTAGCCACGTTGATCGCTTGTGCCGCCCATGCTGCCGCTCAGCAACCGGCCCCTGTCTACACCTTCGTCTGCAATGGCCCCCAGGATCAAGGCACTTGTCCCAACGGTGGCGTGCCCACTTCGATCATTCAGGGATCGGACGGAAACTTCTACGGCACCGCCAGTGAGACCTTACAGCAGCCGGAAGAGGCTGGCGGATTGGTGTTTTCACTTACACCCTCAGGCACGCTCACGGCGCTCTATACGTTCGAGCCGGGGCAGGGAAACAACTTTCCCAATGGACAAGATCCGGCCCAACTCGTGGAAGGTTCCGATGGCATGCTCTATGGTGAAACCCAACTCGGCGGAGCGAACAATGCCGGCACCGTTTTCCGGCTCCACCGCGACGGCTCTGGCTTCCAGGTGCTCCACTCGTTCTGTCCCAGCTGCGGCGATGCCTACGATCCGCTCGGAATGGCCGCCGGCTCCAACGGTGTAGTCTACGGGGCAACGTTCTACGCCAAGATCTCAAAGTGCGAGTGCGGATCAATTTTTAGCGTGAACGTTGCGACCGGTAAATACAAGCTTGCGAAAGTAACGCGCACCGCGCCATCAAACCCGGTTGCCGGATCGAACGGAATGCTCTACTGGACGGTCCAGGGAAATCTCTTCATTTACAACGAAACCACGAAGAAAACGCAAAACATTAAACTGAAGTTGCCAAAGCCCGATCATTTCAAAGGCTCGGCTTCCTCCCTCGTTTTCGGCGCGAACGGCAATCTCTACGGGATTTACGGCGTGGCCGGGACAGGTGAAGGATTATTCGAAATTCAACCCGACGGCACCAATCTGGTTGTATTCCCCGCGCTTTCCAATGTGTTTTCAGGAAACACCAGCGGCCTGGTGCTCGGCAGCGACGGAAATCTGTGGATGGAACAGAGCGGAGCAAATGCTGGTTTCGGGCAGATCCTCACCTTCTCACCCACCGATGGAAGCCTGCTCCAGACCCTAACGCCGTTCTCGCAGACATCCACGGTTGGCGGCTATTCCGACGACCTTATTCCCGGCACGGATGGAAGCCTGTGGGGGCTGACGATGGATTATGGCGACGCTCCAAACGGTTCGTTTGGCGAAGGCGTGGTCTTTAGCCTGACCCCGTAGAAAGTAGAAGCTAGACCTGACACCGCAGAATCAGAAAAGAGCCTGATCGATCAGAGTCGGCGGCTGTTCTCCAGCCGCCACTTTAGTCCCTGCGCGCCGTAGCGCTCGCAACCGCCAGCACAGCTCCGCCAAACAGCAGCGTATCCGCAAAGTAGTTGATCCCCTCAACCTTGACCCCGGTGCTCGGATTGGCCAGCGACACGACCATGATCGGCCCGTAGACGAACAAGACCAGCAGCACAATCCAGGTCCCAAGATAAGTTGCCGCCATCCGCGTCTTCTTCGCCAGCAGAATGCATAGCCCGCCAACCAGAAGAATCACCGCCGTAACATAGCCAATGACCAGCCGCCCCGGAATCCACACTGGCATCACCATTTCAAGCGGCACTCCCGGAACATTCAACGGGTGCAGAAAATTCTCGACGCCATAAAATACTGCGGCCATCCCGACCAACACGCGGCCGACCGTAATGAATATCTTGCCACGCCCGCGCATCGCGCTTCCCGCAAAAATCCAGCCTCCGCCTCCGAATGCCAGTTCGCGCAGCACATAGGTCCATGCCAACCTGTTTTCGGGATGGGCAAAAGCTAACCGGATGTCCATCATCGCCACAAAACTAAACATCATGATCCCGAACAGCAGCCCCGACCAGCGCACCAGAATTTTTGTGGCAATGCTCAAAGATGCCGACAGCAGCGCGAAGCCGACGAAATACGCCCAGAACAATCGCCCCGGCATATACTTCGGCACCAGCGGCGCGACGAAGTCCACTCGCGCCAGATGCAGCGCGCCAAAGACGGCCAGCGGGATCGCGAAACACATATTGCTCAGGGCGACGATCTTGTCCAGGCCGCTGGCCTGCGCAAAATCGCTCCTCGCAGCCCAAAGCGCAATCAGAAAAATGAGAACGCCGGCGCCGCACATCGTGCGCGAAATCTCAAAAAATGTGGCGAGAGTGGTTGTGTGCATGTGGGTTCGAACGTAGACTCAGACGCAGGTCGGACGTTTAGGTTAGCAGCCGTCGGCAAATTCTCAATTCGCGATCATGAACATTGACCCAGCGATGTCAAGCGCTCTTCAGCAGAGAACTCTGCGGAGCTGCATACACCCCGATCTGCTTCAGCATTCCTAACTGGTCCCAGTTGTCCCATCCCTCGATAATCTGATTATCCTTGATGCGAGCCATGCTGATCCCCGTCATTCGCACCTTTTTGCCGGTGGCCGGCATTCCCAGATGATCCCCGCGGTGCGTCATCGTGCCCGACCAGCGCGCGACCACCTTATCCCCCACTCCGAAGGCATCCTCCACCACAATATTGATGTCCGGAAAAGCGCCCCGAATGCGTTCCGCAAACGCCGCAAACTCCGCCGGTCCGCGCAGCGGCGTGCCATCTTCAAGTTCGCCCATTCCGACCCCATCCGGAGCCAGCAAATCATAAATAGTCTGCGTTCGACCCTCATTCCATACTTCTCTGAACCACCGCCGTATCAACTCAACATTTTCGTCAGCTGCCATACTCACGCTCCTGCCTTCAGACTGGTCTAGCGTCCAAAACGATATCTCTCACGACAACATACTGCAAGCCTTAACTCACTTACTAACATCGCTAACAACGCCGTCATCCCTCCTCCCGAGCCTGCCGCACCATCTCCACCAGAACCGTCCTCGTCTCCACCGAATTACTAACTTCCCGCGAGAATGCAATACGAGCTCCTCGCATTCCCTCCTGCATCTTCAGGCGCACTTGAAACCCAAGGCGGTCAACCGCGGTCATCGTTCCTTCCTGCGCCTCAATGCCGGCAAACTTCCGCGCCAGCAACAAGAGCGCATCCCGATGGTCAGCGTTCATGTGCTGAATAATGTCGCCCATGGCGTCGGCCAGCGGGTCCGGCCGGCTCACCACATACTCCGATGCTGCGACCCACCCCATCACCCCGAACCCTCCTACGTAGTAAACATCCACCACTTCCATGCGGTAAAAAGAAAAGTCCTCGAAGTCCACCCAATACTTGCTGTTGGCATAACGCGCCAAATAGAGCGCGCGAGCCTCAGCCACCTCCGGCTCCGGTATTCGCTGAACATTTCCAACCAGCGTCACGCGCGACGCTCCCAGCGGATCGCCAGTGCTATCCTCCTGCGTCACCAGCAAACTGGCGCGCGGGTCCGCCTGCAAATTCTGCGTGTGCATCGCCATCGTGCTGATCAGGAAAACCGGCCGCCCCTGTTCGTCCAGCCCGTACGGCATTACCGATCCGAAAGGAAACCCCGGCTGCTTCCGCGAAAGCGTCGAGAGGCTCCCGATCCGGCCCAGGTACATTAACGTTCGTGCCCGCTCCGCAAACGAAGGCTCCGGCACCGCCGGCTGGTCACTCGTGGTGCGCGCGTGCCTTCCGATAGAAGAAGTGCTCATAATTCAAATCTCCTCGCACATGGAATTATGCGCCATCCGGTTTGATTGTCGCGAGTGCGGCCGCTCGACCGTTCTCAGGCCAGCATCACTTGTTCCACCGCAAACAAAAAAGGCGGGACCAGAAACGGTCCCGCCCTTAGCTCTGCTACAAACTAACTCAGCTTACTTGCCAGTTCCGGTCAGCGCCACGTTCTGCGGACTGCCCGAAGCGTTGTCGGTGAAGGTCACATCGCCCGTCAGTACTCCCGTTGCCTCTGGCGTAAAGCTGACCTTGATTTCGCAGGTCGCGCCGGCTGCCAACGAGATGCCGTTCGTGCAAGGTGTCACCTTCTTGGTCTTGGTCACCGCCACCAGCGCAAAGTCGCCGCTGACTGCGATCGTGCTGATCGTCACCGAGCTGCTGCCGGTGTTGCTGACAACGACTTTCTTCTTGCCAGCTGCCGTCGTGCCCACCGCGATCTTTCCCCACTTCAGTGAGGTCGGGGTGAAGCCGAGTGTGCCGCCGCCACCACCGCCGCCGGGAGCCAGCGCGTTGATCAGGCCAGCGCCGTTCGGGCTCCCCCAACCGGTGTCCAGATCGTAGCCGGTGGTCGCCGGGAATCCATTGTTTCCGCTGGTGATGTCGTGGAAAGCCGCGCCATAGCCCGACGACAGACCGAGCGCATAGATGGCCGGATTGATGAAGCCGGGTGCCGGTGAACCATTGGCAACGGCCTGTTGATTGGCAAGAGCCAGGTAGCCAGCCCACATGGGCGCGGCAAAGCTGGTTCCACCGTAGTCGTTCTCAGTGCATCCGCTCAGACCACTTTGATCCGCGCAGACGTAGAAAGTGAAGTTCGCGTTCGCCGAAACGTCTGGTCCGTTGCGAAACTTCGTTGACCCTTTGTTCGCGGTGGTGATAACGCCCGACAGCTGCTGGTACGAAGGAATCGGAAGATCGTCCGGCGAAATTCCACCGCCGCCGTCTGCCCAACCCACTTCCGAATTCCAGTCGCCGCCCGCGCCCTTCGTCGTCAAGTCCGTGCCGCCCACACAAATAATGTTTGGATCTTCAGCCGGGTAGTTGTAGCCGCCTGCGACCCACTTGTCGCTGTCGCCAGCCGCATCAAAGAAGCTCTGCCCCTGCGCTGCCATTTGTGCGAAGTACGGATCGTCAGTGCTCGGGTCATCCGGCTTCCAGCCCCACGAAGAGCTGATTTGCAGGCTCAACGGGGCTTGCTTATCCGAAACCATCGAACTGTAGCAGGCAGTCTCGCTGAATGTCCCACTACCATAAGCATCGCCGCAAACGTACATGTAAAGCATGGTTGCGCCCGGCGCCATGCCCATCTCCTGCGTCATATCGAGAGTCTGCTCTGTATCGTCGCAGCCGCTCGAAGCAAGGCAGGTGGTGCTGTATCCGCCTGTCGACAGAATCGTAGGAGTGAAGGGCTTCGTTTGCTTGGCGCCCTGATAGTAAGTGGTCAGGTCAGCCAGATCGGTGCCAGCCAGCTCAAGCAGCGCCATGTTCTGGCCCGCGCCGGTCAGAGAGCTTCCCTCGTAATAGGCCCCCCGCATGTCGCTTCCGCAGAAGGATGCGCCCGGGCAAGAACCCGTTGTCGCTTGCGCTCCGTTCGGGTTCACCTTGGAATCTCTGCGTTTCAGCATCGTGCGCGGCAGGGAATAATTGTCCAGGCCCGAAATGTGCCAGAGCCGGAACGACAGGTCTACCGTCGGCTCGCGATCCGGTGCAAAGAACGTCCGGTTCTCGGTCGGATGCTGGTAAACGCCCATCTCCACATGGAAAGCTTTTTCAACTTGCCC
Organism: uncultured Acidobacteriaceae bacterium; assembly: GCA_963803645.1. GTDB lineage: Bacteria > Acidobacteriota > Terriglobia > Terriglobales > Acidobacteriaceae > Acidiflorens. Next base: position 32,920 of record CAWDNK010000002.1, read on the forward strand.
GACGTTGCCCTTCAGTTGCAGGTCGCTTCCTTCGCGCGATCCACCAATAACAGCGAAGCCGCTCTGTTTCGCAAACTGAACCAACTCATTCCAGTCTTCCTGGCTCGCTCCAAACCGCGCCGTGAACTCTGTTGGCGTGACGTAGTGCTTGTAGTTCGGGCTCGACGGATCGTAGATGTCCGCCAGGAAATTTTCTAGTTCCGGCGCATGCCGCAGCGCCAGCACAATGTCAAACTTCATCGTCTGGTTCGCCGGCATCCGGCCAACCAATTGCACTTCGCCGTTCACCACCGGCCCGCGTGTATGCCGGGTCAGCAATGGCTGCGGCGCAGCCTGAGAGGCAATACTCGCGAGAGCCAGCACAGCGCCGAGCGCGAGACAGTACATACCTGATCTTCGAATCATGAACTTCTCCTTTTTTGGATGGCACTTCCGTGACGATTCCATCTGGCTCGAGCATTGCCAGACCCACAGGCTGGAATCCCGTGGCAGAAGCATACACCGATTACCCGCATCGCAACAGTGTGAAAGAACTTGCACTCTCAGTGGAAATCTCCCAATTCGGAACTACACAAAGTAGTACCCCATCAGCGCCCCAAATCCCGCGCGTTAACAAGTCAATGCAAGGCAGTCTCCAAATCGTACCCCCACCAAAGTGCCATTGCAGAGAGGCACGTTGGAAAAACGGAGGCACAAGCCCCCCGCCCACGCCGGCAAGAAACCAACCAGGAACAAATTAAAGATGAACCAATAGCATTTTGAAGATGAACAAACAATTTCCACCTCCCAGCCAAGCCCGCAACAAACGATGCAATCTCCGAAACGCCCACCGTCCGACCCTCCGCCCTCCCGCCCCAACGTTGTAGAATTAAATCGACAAGCAATCCCGCAATCCAGAAAAGAGCCACCATGTCCCAAAACAACGGTCACTCCGATTCCAGCCTCCGCCTCAAAACCGGCCTCGCCGAAATGCTAAAAGGCGGCGTAATCATGGACGTCACCAACGCCGAGCAAGCCGCCATCGCCGAACGTGCCGGCGCCGTCGCCGTCATGGCCCTCGAGCGCGTCCCCGCGCAAATCCGCGCCGAAGGCGGAGTCGCCCGCATGGCCTCCCCGAAAAAAATCCGCGAGATCATGAACACCGTCAATATCCCCGTCATGGCCAAATGCCGCATCGGCCACTTCGCCGAGGCCCAAATTCTCGAAGCCCTCGGCGTCGACTACATCGACGAATCCGAAGTCCTCACCCCCGCCGACGAAGCTCACCACGTCGACAAGCACAACTTTAAAGTCCCCTTCGTCTGCGGAGCCCGCAATCTCGGCGAAGCTCTCCGCCGCATCGCCGAAGGCGCAGCCATGATCCGCACCAAAGGCGAAGCCGGCACCGGAGACGTAGTCCATGCCGTAAAACACATTCGCCAGATCGTGCAGGAGATGAAAATCCTCACCGTCCTCGGCGAAGAAGAACTCTACGCCAAAGCCAAAGAGCACGGCGCGCCCTACGAACTAATAAAGATGGTAGCCAAAGAAGGCAAGCTCCCAGTCCCAAACTTCAGCGCCGGAGGCATAGCCACCCCAGCCGACGCCAGCCTCGTAATGCAACTAGGAGCCGAAGCAGTCTTCGTAGGCAGCGGAATCTTCATGAAGAGCTCCACAGAGTTCGCCGACCCGGCAGGAAGCCGAGAAGCGCGCCAGAGCGATCGTGAAAGCCGCCACGCATTATCAGGACCCGAAGGTGTTACTGGAAGTTAGCGAGGACTTAGTGGGAGCTATGAAGGGCTCTGGCGGTGTCTGGGCTGGATGAAGCGCAGATGCTGCAAACGAGGGGTTGGTAGCGGGGTTTAGTAGGCCACGATTTAGAGAATCACGCTCCAACTTGCTTAACCCAATCTCGGATATTTATACCGACTCGCTCAACATCTTCTAGGCCCAAATCGCCGCTGTGCATGATTACATTTCTTGAACGTTCCAGGACGTCGAAGACGCTGCTGGCCCATTCTATCGACGGCATGAAGGCCTCAAATAGAGTCCAGTTGTTTCGGATAATCGTCGCGAGGTCGCTCAGGTCAACAAATGCTATCGGGGACGCACCTCTTTGGGTGTGCCACTTGACGCGTTCCTCCTCTACCCGTCGTGTTTCGGATTTTCGCCGGATCTTTTCAGAAACACCAGTCTCCCACCAATTGTCACCCAACTGCTCTAAGAGAACCGTAGATATCAACTTTCGCACCGAGTTCTCGAATGCAGCGACAGCCGTATACACAACTGCCATCCGCCGCGCGGCGACCACAAAAGATTCGTCGATGACGTCTAAGGCAAGGCGGCCGGAGATTTCCTGATCTAAGCCGTCAAACGCAAGGCTGGAAACCCTTCCGCTTTTGTCGAGATATTCCTCCGCGAGCATACCGCGAAAAACGAAGTCGTAAACTCTACCGATCTCCTTAGTCAATGAGATGCTCCTTAAGACTTCTGAAGAGCGCGTCGTAAACTGCTGAATCTCGCGATTCGGGCAGGTGAATAGCGATGTTGTAAACCAATCCGCCAATATTCAGACCGGGACGTTTTTGAGGCTTTTGTTGCATGGGTTCCAGAGTGCCATCGCGAGCAGCCTCACCTTTGGCGGCGGTTTCTTCGGCCTCACCTTGGCCCGTTTCAGACTTCCGGGAGGCTATCTTGAAATCGGCCTGCTTAACCAAGGCCTCGAAAGTCGCGGCCATTTTGCCCAAAACGTCGTCGCTGTATTTGCCCTGTGTCAGAGTTTTGAATTTGTTCTTTATCTCTTGCCGGGATAGCTCGTTAGCCTTCGTGTTTAGCTGAAATAAGTCGGCATATGCTTCCCGAATTCCTTCGGCAAGCACGCGCGCAGACTCACCCTGATCAAGAAATTGGAAATATCGCGTAGTGGGAACCCCGTTCGAATCTAGAAAGCCAACGGAGCGCAAGACGCCACTGATGAGACGATCCGAACTACTCTTGAAATCCAAAGATTCAAGAAAGCTGTAACTGAACTTCTTGGGTGCTTGCGCTGTACGTAAGGCATTAAGGATATCCGGTAGATTTTTAGTGCTAGTTAGGTAGTTCGTGGGAAGACTCACTTAGGCCTCCGAGACAGAAAACACTGTGAATGCTAGCACTATACAGAGATGTCAATCGATTTTCTTATATGGTGGCGGGCTGAATAGATAACTGTGCCGACTCATGGGCCGTTTGGTCAACAGCTACCAACTGCCCGCTAGTCTGTACTTCATTTTACCCATGAGTTTGTGCGTAATGAGGCTGTAAACATAGATCCTCACGGCCTTGTCGCCATCGGCCTCCGCCGTGTAGGTGCCCGGAGTCAAGTTGGCGCATTTCCGAAAACCCGCCTGACACCACAACATTATGTGCTGTCCGTTAAAAATGGCATGCACCGATTCTTGCTGAATTGCATGATGTGTGGTGTACGCGGGCGTTCCGGGTGTCGTATTGGTTGTGCAGTTCGTTGTTGCGTTAACGCTACCACTCGTTGTATTGCCATATGTGGTGGCATCAACACTCCCATTGGTGTTGCAATTAGTATCCGAACTTCCGGCCGTAGCGGCGTGACGGATGGCCACATCCCTTTGCCAAGCGTCAGTTCCAACCACCTCAAGTTGAAATGTTGGACGATCCTTGGCAAAAGCAATAAAAGGCAAAATCACGCACACAATCGCGGCAAATCCAAGTTTCATAATCTCCTCCTTCGGGAATTGACGTGACTAGCTTGGGCCGGAAACAACCGCGCGCAGACGCCACCGCAATACAGCGCCGGTAACTATATGCCCATGCTTCGCAAACCACCAATTACACGTTTGTGCTAGCTTCCCGACACTGACAGGCCAGGGGCGGGTGGCCCACCCTCTCAACGATCTAACCTTCAAAACAAGCACGCCGGGTGCCCCACGTTTCGCGGTTTTCGAAACGTGGGATTCCACGAGGCATCCATCGTGGGCTTTTTAATTCATCGGGATAGTCACGACTTCCAGTCGCGGCGCGCAACGGCAAACTAACAGCGCGGCTTCATGCCTCCAGGGGAAACGAGGCATTCCTAATTGGGAAACGTCACCAAGGCAATGTGATCCGCGGCCTTGCTCGACACCATGCCTCCGATGAAACTCCCCACAGGGCCCGTGGTGCAATGGGAGCACAGCACTCTGTCCAAGTCGCAGATGCGGGTTCGAATCCCGCCGGGTCGGGGTCCCCAGCCCGCGTGACTTTCGCGGGATGGGGTGAGGTCCATTCTCCCACTTTGTGGGGGAGAACTCTGTACGGGGAGAGAACGCAGAGATAATCTCCCCAAGTAACTTGACATTGTCTCCATCACCGCCAATACTGAAACTGACAGAGTGCTGCACCACGTTCTAGATGACCCCGGCTATCCGGGGTCATTTGCTTTATTGGCGGGTAACCCACCCTTCCGACGATCTAACTCTCGAAACAAGCATTCCGCGGCGTTTCCCGCCACTTCTCACCAAAACAACCAAAAGCCCCGGTAGTCATCCGGGGCTCACAATTGTTGCCAGTCGGTACGCTGCTTGCCAAGTACCACCATTATAACATCATCGATCAAGTTCGAAGACTGTTACGAAGTCGAGGGCCGTGCGGAGGACGACGGAGTCGAACCGTAATGGCTGACTAAGCCACTCGACTACTTGGCAAGTAACGTCCAGTACCCACTGGCAAAGTCCTCCAGGCGCAACTTGCCTAATTCAATATTCGCTTCGCCGCAACAATGCGCAATCCCACAAAAGTAGCCGCTCCAAAAGAGGCAGTTCAGTTGCGGGCATCACTCCCACCAAAAATCAAAAGCCCCGGTAGTCATCCGGGGCTCGTAACGTCGCCAGTTAGTACGCCGCCTGTCACTTTCAATTCTAACATCCAAGTCAATGGGTCGAGTGGGCGTGCGGAGGACGACGGAGTTGAACCGTAGTGGCTGACTAAGCCACTCGACCGCGTGACAGGCGGCGTCCAGTACCCACTGGAAACGTCCTCCAGACACAACCTGCCTGAATTCACTATTCCTCGAAACGATCCTCACGCAATCCCACAAAAGTAGCCTCCACAAAAGATGAATCCTCGCGTGACCTTCGTGCCGCGCGCCCCAGCTTTCGGGCGGCTCACCCGACCTGCGCCGGGTGCCCCAGGTTTCGCGCTTTTCGAAACCTGGGATTCCACGACTGCATTCGTTGTAAGACCGTTGCCCATTCGAGCCCGTTTTTGGCTTGAGTGGGATAGCTCGAAGCGTAAAATACGACCATGACCCAAGAAGTTACCGAACTTCTAAAGAAAGCCCTGGCCCTCCCGCCCGAGGCCCGCGCCGCCCTCGCCGGTTCGCTGCTCGAAAGTCTTGACGAAACCGTGGACGCTTCGGCGGAAGAAGAGTGGAGCCGCGAAATCGCCCGCCGCATCGAAGAACTCAATTCCGGTAAAGTGAAGCCGATTCCATGGGAGGAAGCGCGCCGGCAAATCTCAGCTCTCCGCAATGGCCGCTAAGCCACTCGATATCCACCCCGCCGCACTCGCGGAACTCAAGTCTGCGGTGGTCTGGTACGACCAGCGCAGCGAAAGCGCCGGCGATGCATTCGTCGCGCAGATAGATCACGCGATCGATCTCATCACAGCCGACCCGAAGCGTTGGCCTCAGGGAGAACGTGGCACCAGAAGATTTGTCCTCTCACGATTTCCCTACGCAGTTGTCTATTACGAAAAACCGACGACGATCCAAATTCTAGCCTTCGCGCACGGTCACCGTAGCCCCGGATATTGGGAAGGGCGTCTCTAAAACGAAATCCGATATGGCCCACCCGAACCCCATCCGCGGCGTTTCCCGCCACTCTCACCAAAAAACCAAAAGCCCCGCTAGTCAGGCGGGGCTCACAAATGTTGCCAGTCGGTACGCTACCTTTCAAGCAACTCGATTATAGCGAACCAACAGTAAGTCGAGAAGCCCGTGCGGAGGACGACGGACTCGAACCGTAATGGCTGACTTGGCCACTCGACTGCTTGAAAGGCGGCGTCCAGTACCCACTCGAAACGTCCTCCAGACGCAACCTTTCGCCCTACTTCGCCGGCAAAAACTCAATCTTCACGTCGCGGCTTGCAGGTTTGAAATCAAAGTCCGCCGTCACAAAAACGTGATTCCGCGAGCCGGACGCTAGCTCGATTCCGAAGGCGTCCACATACGGAATTTGCCTTTTGAGCTTAATCAACGACGACCGCACCGCCCGATCCGCATCGGCGGCAATGATCGGAAGCCCAAACGAACCCAAGCGCGACAGCACCAAATCCATTGCCGGCCTGCCGTGCACCTTGCAGGTGATGCCCGCCACTTCGCCCCAATGTAGCGCTGAAACGACTGCCTCGCACCCTCCCGCCAAATGCAACTTGATGATCTCCGCCACGCGCGCCGCGCCGGCTTCATCGTCCAGGTACCGCAAAATCGCGCTCGCATCGAGGACGTACCTTACCATTTATCTTTCCGCTGCCGCTGGCGCTTAAGTTCCGCCGAGAGGGAAGGCTTGCCCCGGAAAATTCCGCGCGTCTTGTCTACCAACTCCTCCGACACCGGTTCCAGGACGATCCGTGATCCATCCTGCGTGACGGCGATGCGGGTACCGGGTTTGATCCCCAAAGACGTTCTCATCTCCGCGGGAATGACAAACTGCCCTTTCGTGCTTACTGACGTTATCTGTCGTACCATGCTTACATTGTATCATACGTAAGACATGAAAAATCGGAGGGAATGCTTGGTTTGAGCAGGGCAGTGTCGACCGGCGCGACACGCGCGGTACCTGGGATTATGATTGCTCGCATCACGAACACTTGGAGGGCTCATGCTTGGCGGACGCGTGCAAAAAGCTGTGGTGGTCGCAGCCGGACTACTGTTCCTGGCGGGGACGATTCCGCTGGTTATGTTTTTCGCGAAAGAACCCGCAGCGGCAATGATCATGAGTATCTATGTCACGCTTGGGATTTTCCTTTTGCTGGCGGCGGGTGCCCCGGCCGCGCACCGTAGCCTGATTTCCTTCGCCGGATGGGCAAATCTGGCCCACGCCGGGGTCATGGCTGTGCAGGTCTACCGGCACGTGATTCAAAGCCGCGAGTTGTTGGGCGTGCTTGTATTTGGAATTGTGGGCCTGGCGCTGATCGCGATAACGCCGGCGAAGCCAACAACGCGCCAGGTCTCGACAGCCAAAGCGGCGTAATCCGTTCAGGCGGGTGCCCCTCGTTTCGCGCTTTTCGAAGGAGCCTGCCCAGTGCGGAGTCGAAGGGTGGGACCCTGCCCGAACCCACGGCTCGACGATGCAACCTCGGTGTACAATTTTTTGCGGTTTTCGAAGTCAAAAAGAATTCTGTAAGCTGCATTTCGGGGGGCAATATGAGAATAAGATTCGTAGTGGCGGCGGCAGCGACAGCGACAATGCTGAGTCTCGCCCTGAGTGTCGGAGCCCTGAGTGTCTCAGCCCAGAAGGAGATGCACATGGTCCATGCCCAAGGTTCTTTCGATGTCAAGATGATTCCCACCGAACCGACCGACTTCGAGAAGGCGAACGACATTGCCCGGTTCACATCCGACAAAACCTGGCACGGTGACTTCGAAGGCGTCAGCCATGTGGAAATGATCACCGGTTCGACCGCGAGTACTGGCTCCATGGCCTACGTTGCGATTGAGCGCATGACGGGCAAGCTCAACGGCCGGCAAGGCAGCTTCACCTTCTCGCACCGCGCCTCCATGATGAAAGGCGACGCTCCTTCCGCGGGACAGCTGAGTGTAACGGTTGTGCCCAATTCCGGCACCGGAGAACTAACCGGAATCACTGGTTCGCTCATGATCCATATTGACGCTCAGGGTAAACACACCTGGACCTTCGATTATTCGCTCCCGTAGCCGTCCTCGCGTTGGCGCGCGTCAAGTGTCACAATCCGCCGGGTCCATTCCTGTAACCGTGGAGCCGCCGCTAGTCAGGCGGGGCTAAACATTGCCAGTCGGTACGCTATCTGCGAAGCATCATCATCATAAAACGAGGAACTTTCGTCGAGCGAGGAGCGGAGGCCCTTCGAGTGTCAAACATTGACAATCCTTGCCAGCTATGCAATTCTGGCTTCAGAACCGACTGGATATTCGAATGCCCCTAAACGTCAATCTGACTCCGAAACTGGAAAAGCTCGTCCGCCAAAAAGTCTCCTCCGGCCGCTACAATTCAGCAAGTGAAGTTGTCCGCGAGGCGTTGCGCCTGATGGAAGCGCAAGACGAGTTGCGAACCTTAAAGCTCGAACAACTGCGCCACGACATTCAGCAAGGTCTCGACAGCGGCCCCGCGCGTCCCTGGAACGTTGAGGAGATGAAACGCGAGGGCCGCAAACGCGCGACCCGCGCTGCATCCGCAAAATAGATAAAAGCTGATGATAGAAGATAAATGGCTGAAGTCACACTACGGCCGCAAGCCTTTGAGGATCTCACAGAAATATTCGCCTACATCTACCAAGGCAGTCCCAAACACGCCGAGTTATTCGCCAAACTCGTCCACACAAACTTAGAGCGATTGGCGAAGCGGCCTGGCCTGGTCCGGTCGCGGCCAGAACTCATGCCCGACGTGCGGACCTTTACCGTCGGCCGCTACATAATCTTCTATCTGCCGCGCGCTCGGGGAATTGAAGTCGTTCGTGTCCTTCATGGTTCGCGCGACATTGCATCGATATTCGAAGATGAGCTCTAAGGGGAATTTTCTATTTCAGTCACCAAAAATCAAAAGCCGCGCTAGTCAGGCGGGGCTTGAACAATTACCAGTCGGTACGTTATCTGCGAAAACACAATAAGCATACTACTAACCCGCAACTCTCTAACAGTTACCAGTGGAAGTACATGATCGACAAATGGTTTGATTGTTTTGCGAGAAGACCGGAAGGCTAGATCTGAACCGACCCGCTAGCCAAGCACCGGAGTCATTGCTGAGCTGTCGTGTTGGAGAGCCTTGACGTAAGAAAAGTGCTAATCGCTACGTCGTCCGCGTTGCGAATTACCGGGAAGACCTCTCCTAGCCACCGTACCATCTCATCTCGATAAAACGGACGCTGCCTGACCATGTCGATGAAGAACTCCCATCCGGCCCGATCGTTCATCTGGACGAGACCCTGGGCCGCTGAGGTCCGGACCCATGTCTGTTTCGAAGACGCGAGGATGTCTCGAAGGTACGGCAGTGCAACAGTCCCGTATTGCGTCTGCATGTGCATCACAACACTGGAGTGCGCGTATCCGTGTGGATCAGACGGACTGTACTGTTTCGCAATCTCAGCAAGTTGCGGGAGATCGGAAGGATCCTGGAACCACGTCACGCAGATCAGACTCTGCTCGGTTGCCAGTTTCGCGTCTTTCAGTTTCCAAAGCAGAACACGCCCAACCGGCGGGCGCGTCTGCCCCAGAAAATTTGCGATCCACCATGCGGCTTTGTCGTTCTTCTGGGCGACGACGAAATCGACCTCCGACTGGAGGGCTCCGACAGCCTGCGCGACGGTTTCAGCCGGCAGATGGAAATAGGGATCGCGCATGATCGAGAGGACGTGGACCGCAGCTTCAACCTCTACCGGCACCGGTGAACGAAGGTGCTGCTCTGACGTGGCAACTATCTGGGAAGCAATTGGCAACGCGATGTTCCCGCGTGAACTGAACAGGTAGCCGAGCACATCGTTCGGTCCGCGTTCCCGGAGAACTAAAAGCAGTTGTGCTCGCACCTGTTCAGGATCAAACATCTTAAGGCTGTTTGCCGCGTAGGCGGCGACCGCCGGGTCCGCGTCGTAGCTGGATTCGATCATCAATTGCAAAACCCGCCGATCGCGGCTGGCCAGCAAAGACGGAAGCGTGTCTCCGAGTAGTCGACCCGGAATGGCGGGAAGGTCAGAAAGCTGGTTCGTTAGCCAGCGCTCGATCATTCCAGGCGGTGCAACCTGGAGATGCAGGGGCGTCCAGCCAGATTGTTCCGCAATCTCCCTCCCCTGCCTCGCTTGGCGGTATTCGCGTCGCGTGAACCGAACCATGTACATTCCGGGCTCAGTCAGCAAGTATTCGAGATGTATCGGCAGCTTCGACTCAGCGATGCCCGCAATTCCCAGCCAGCCACAGGCTGGACCGCCCCTTACCTCCGCCGGCAAACCAATTAGTGGCCGCAGTAAGTGCCCGTCCTGTTTTACCTCGACTTCATTGCAGTAGAAATCATTCGGAGTCGTGCTGGACGGATAGTGGATTTTGTAACCGGTCGGAGATATAACCTGCATCCAGATCGGTATCCCGACATAGGCGGGGTCAGGCAAAGAAAGTTTTGCAACAAGAACAGGGGGCGCCTTCTGCTGGCCAACAACGACTGGAACGCACACCAGGACAAACCAAATAAAGATCGAGACCCTCCGCATCCGATCAGTTTACTCCCAGCGTGATTCGGTGCGCGGGCCGCGGATCATGTCGGCGGGTAGGCCACTCTGTAAGGCAATGTGAAGAGGCGTCATTTAAACCCCTGAGCATAATCCACCAGTTCGCCAAACCACTCAAATACGACTTGCCCCAACACCAACCCCAGTTACCGACGACACCCAGACCGTCAAGTATTCCTTGCCGCGCCTCCATCAAGGCGCTACGCTGCCCGCATGATAACCGTCTCGAAACATTTTCTGATCGTTCTAGGACTCTCCGCCGCGGTGTTGGCGCAAAGCGCCCCCAGGAAAAGTCATGCCAGCGCGACCAGCGCCACGGCCCCCTCAAGCAGAAAAAAAGGCCAGAAAGAAGCAGTCGCCAAGAATTCCGGACACCCCAGCACCATGAGCGGCAACCACAAAGACATGATGATGGGCACGGCCGCCAATCCAAACCAGGCTTCCGGATCGCACACCAACATGATGGGCGATCACAAAGACATGATGGGTGTAGCCGCCGACAACAACCAGAATTCCGCAACGCACACCGGCAACACCATGGGCAACCACAAAGACGTAATGATGGGCACAGCCCCCAACCCATCCACCGGAAACAAGACTCATCCAGCCGCCGCCCCCGCCGCAGCGCCCGCCCCAAATCCAACCCCAGCGTCCGGCCAGACCGCTCCACCAACTCCCAAATCTCCCCGTTGGAAGCGCTAGCGATCCACCACTGCGCCAATCTCAACGCAACACTCGATCCGAAAACGCTCCGCCAAACCCGGAGTCATTTGTCGAGGCCGATCACATCGGACGAAACGCGCCGCGAAATCTCGGCTCTCCGCAATGCCCACGAAGCCGCTCGACATCCACCCCGCCGACGTTTATGCCTCATTTAGCGTCCTGAACCACAAAAAAACAGCAGTCAAAAATTCCTAAAAGGCATACCTTGTCAACTTGACAAAAATCACCGCCGAGACCCACCTGAAAACGGAAGCGGACGCGCAAGTCATTACCCCACAACGCCTTGCGATAAGTTATTTAGTATCAACAGGTTGATAAGAACTAATCAAGCGTCGCTCTAATATCATGATTCTCATAGGCCAAGAGCAGTTCGGGGAACACCGCCCAGTACCAGGTAGTAAACATCGATCCGAAGGGAAATCCCCGATTCGGCACTTTTCAGGAGACCCGAAAATCAAATTTATTTTCGCCCCCTCAGGTTCGCATTTCTTTCGCTGACGCTCGCAACCCTGTACATACAATAACGTCAATCCTTCCGCGCGGTGCCCGCGACCTTATAATTGAAAGGAATAGCCCACGAGACCACCCATGCCGACCTCGCCCACCATCGGAGTCCTGGCCCTGCAAGGCGACTTCGACGCCCATCGCCGCCGCCTGGAAGAGCTAGGCGCACAAGTACTTATGGTAAAAAAGCCAGAGCAGCTCGACCAAATCGACGGCCTCATCATCCCCGGAGGCGAATCCAGCACCCTCCTAAAACTCCTCGGCGAAGCCGGCTTCGAAAAACTAAAACAGTTCGTCAAATCCAAGCCATCCTTCGGAACCTGCGCCGGAGCCATCCTCCTGGCCACCGAAGTAGAAAATCCCCCCCAACCCAGTCTAGGCGCGCTCGACATCACCATCCGCCGCAACGCCTACGGCCGCCAGCTCGACAGCTCCATCCGCGAAGGCCAGTTCCAAAATCATCTCACCGAAATGGTCTTCATCCGCGCCCCCAAAATCGAGCGCGTAGGCAGAGAAGTCGAGGTCATCGCCACCGAAGGCAGTAAGAAAGATCCCGTGCTTGTGCGCCAAGGCAAAACACTGGCCGCAACTTTCCATCCCGAGCTCAGCGACGATCGCAGCATCCATCAATATTTTCTTGAAATGATCAGGAGCTGAGCGAAGAAAGCGAATGCGAGGAAAGCAGCGAAGGCCACTGCGGAAGTAAAAGGCCTAGGAAGCAAGCGCCCAACAAGGGAAGGGCACGTTCACTCGGGCTGTAAAGCCACTGATTCGGCGCTTTAGCGCCTGAGCACGCAGTCACCCGTCAAACAACTCCGCGCTCCAGCAAGAAGAAGACAGAAATTACCGGCCTAAGCGCCGCCGAATCACAGTCGCCAGGCCGACCAACCCACCGCCCAGAGCAACCAAAATTCCTGGTTCCGGCACGGCCGATGCCCGCACCACATGGGGAGCGGCAAAGGAATTCGTAACCAAAAGCACCGAAACGAGCAGAATAGCAGACCCAAGATTACGCACGGTAAGTACCCCGCCACTACCTGGGGCAAGCGGGCTTCCAATTTCCGTAGGATTCAAGAACGATTCACAAACCGCGCTTTCCCGCGCCGATTCAGCGCCATTTGCGCCCCGTTCTGCGCCCATGCCTAAGCGCTCGAAACGCCCGCTGCGCAAGGATTTGCACTCTTTTGGTAAGGAGTCGCCGCCCCGGCTACCGCTTCAGCCGGTCGATTTTCGCGGCTAGAATAAAGTCGGACTCGCTCAGCCCATCCACCGCGTGCGTCCAGGTTTTGATCTCAACTTTGCCCCAGCCTAGCGCAATATCCGGATGGTGCCCCTGCTCTTCCGCCACCGCACCCACTCGGTTCACAAAATCCAATGCCAACTTGAAATCGGGAAACTTATAGAGCCGCACCAGATGATGCTCGTCGACAATGTTCCAGTGCGCAAATTCCGGCAGTTGCGCGCGAATCTCTGCCAGCTCTTTTCCCCTCAGCGGAGAAACTCCCCCACGGCAGGGAACGCAAGTCTTATCAGCTAACGATGTCATGCGAACACTCCAGAAGTCATGCCAACACTCCGGATGTGATGCGAACACTTCTCATGCGAATCCCGCAGATATGTACTCATGCATGCCAGATGTCATGCAAACTCCAGATATCATGCAAACCCAGATGCGACGCGAGCGCTCTGATGTATCGAACACCAAATTAGAAAGTCCTTGTCATTCCGAGCGACCAACCGAGAAGCCAGCGTCGCAAAGAAGCGAAAGAGAGCGAGGAACCTCATGCTCCACAACTGCGTCCATCAAGGTTTGCAGGTCGCATCCACGAGAGGATGATCGCCCGCACAAGCCCTTATTGGGGGTTGCTTTCCTTTGTGATTCTCTGTGATTCTCTGTGTCCCTTGTGGTTAAAGTTTTTGAACCAGCGCGCATCACCGCCCACAAAGCTCCGCTAAAACGGAATATCCTCATCCGTAATTGGCGACCCGCCGGCGGGCGCGTGCTCCGCCTCGGGTGGCGCACTCTGATCAAAACTATTCCCGGCCGATGCCGAAGCCGCTCGCGACCCGCTCGCATAATCCCCGCCGCCACCTTCGCCGCGTCCGCCAAGCAGCACCAGATCGCTAGCCACCACTTCGGTCATATATTTTTTCTGTCCGCTCGTCTTGTCATCCCACGAGCGCGTCTGCAACCGGCCCTCGATGTAAACCTTGCCGCCTTTTTTCAAATATTCTCCGGCAATCTCCGCCAACCGCTGCCAGAGCACAACATTGTGCCACTCCGTGCGGTCCTGCCAGTTGCCGTCTTTGCCCTTGAAGCGCTCGTTGGTCGCGAGCGTAATCTTGGCCACCGGCGTGCCCTGCGGCGTGTATTTCACCTCCGGATCCTTCCCCAGATTCCCAATAAGGATGACTTTATTGATGCTCTTGCCGGCCATAATCGCGGACTCCTTCGAAAAGACTGTCCTTCAAGACGCTCACTATATCAGAATTTCCGCCAGCCCAGCCTGTGTCCAACGCACAAGGAAAATGTGATGAATCCTAATCCACTCTCATCCTGAGCGAAGTAAGGCGCCCAGCCGAACGAAGTCGAAAGACCCCATGTCTCTCGATCACTCCGGCGCCACGAAAGGAGTTCGTACCACAAAAGCCTCCGCGCACTCGCAACGGCCAATCCGAACCCCGCCCGCTAAGCGAACATCCGAAACAGCATAAAGTAAACCACCACCCCGGTCACCGACACATATAGCCAAAGCGGATAAGTCCACCGCGCAATCGCCCGATGCCGGTCATACCGTCCCTTCAACCCACGCGTCAACGTAATCAGCACCAGCGGCACGATCACAACCGCCAGCGTAGTATGCGAAATCAGAATCGTGAAATAAACCGCCCGCCACCAACCCGTCCCGTGAAAATAAACAATTCCCCCGTGCCCCGGCCAATGGTAGTAAAGGTAGCAAGCCAAGAAAACAGAAGAAGTCACAAACGCGGCAATCATCACGGCGCGATGGGCCGCGATCTTGCCGCGCGCAATCAACCCGCGCCCGGTCACCAGGAGTACAGCGCTGCATCCATTCAAAGTCGCATTGATTTTGGGGAAGATGGAATAGTCCGTCATGAGTGTTCAGTTGTACGTGCTAAAGCATCCTAGTTGCAAGCGCCGGGATGCTTCCAGGTCAAAAGTCAGAAGTCAAATTGCAGAAGTAAAGGCAATTGATCGTCCCGAGTTTAGCCCAGTCCAGAGAGTTTTACCTCTTCAATCTGGCCTCTGCCCTCTGATTTGAGTCTCAACCCTCGCTCCTCACCCCGCTTCCATATAAAATGTAGTGACAATGTCCGACCCAGGCAGCCTCTCGGCACCAGAGCAAACTCCGCCGACGCAAAATCCTTTGCGTCCGCTGCCGGTAGTCGCCGTCTGGGCGCGCGATCTGCTCGTTTCGCTAGCCATCTCCGCCTTCATCATCATCTTTCTCTACCAGCCCGTAAAAGTCGAAGGCACCAGCATGATGCCAGGCCTCGAAGATCAGGAGCGCATCTTTGTCAACAAGTTCGTCTACCGCTGGGAGCCCATCCAGCGCGGCGACATCGTAGTCTTCCGCTATCCCCGCGACACCACCAAAAGCTACATCAAGCGCGTCATCGGAGTCGCCGGAGACCGCATTCGCATCGAAAACGGTCAGGTCTTCGTGAACGACGAAGCCCTCGACGAAGACTACGTCCCCAACGAATACGCGGACGCCCGCTCCTATCCCGAAGTAACGGTTCCAGCCAACAGCTATTTCGTGCTGGGCGATCACCGCACCATGTCCAACGACAGCCGCGACTTCGGTCCAGTCAACGAGCGATTCATCTACGGGAAAGCAGTGTTTGGGTATTGGCCTATGGAGAAGCTGGGAAGGTTGCGTTGAGAAGTTATCAGTTGTCAGTTATCAGTAAAATTCCGAACATCGGCCAGGAATTAAGAACTGCGGCTCGTTTATTGAAAACTGACAACTTTCCCAGTAATCCACAGCCCCCACTCTGCTAAAATCCCTAAAATCCACTCTCAGGAGTGACAATGCAAGCTACGCTTGCCCTCGAAGACGGCAGAGTCTTCCGAGGCAAAGGCTACGGCGCCAAAGGCGAATGCTCCGGCGAAGTCGTTTTTAATACTTCCATTACCGGCTACCAGGAAATTTTCACCGACCCCTCCTACGCCGGCCAGATCGTCGTTCTAACCAATCCTGAAATCGGCAACTACGGCACCAATCCCGAAGACAGCGAAGCCAACCGCCCTTACATCGAAGGCCTCATCGTCCGCGAGTTCTCGAAAGTCAGCTCCAACTGGCGCTCGCAGCAGGTCACCGACGAGTTCATGGAGCAGTTCAAAATCCCCGTCCTCGCTGACATCGACACCCGCGCGCTGGTCCGCCATCTGCGCACCAACGGCGTGATGCGAGGCGTGATCTCCACACTCGAAGCCGACGCCGAAAAACTAATCACCAAAGCCCGCGCCATCCCTAAAATGGACGGCCAGGATCTGGCCAAAGTAGTCAGCACGAAAAATACGTACGTCTGGGAGACGGGCGAGCGCTCGCACCTCCCCGATGAAATCGTCGGCGTAAAAGATGAGCCGCCGCGCTTCCACGTAGTCGCCTACGACTACGGCATCAAGCAAAACATCCTGCGCAAGCTGCGCGGCGAGGGCTGCAAAGTAACAGTAGTCCCCGCGCAAACCACCGCCGAAGACGTGCTAGCGCTGAAGCCCGACGGAGTCTTCCTCTCGAACGGCCCCGGCGACCCCGAGCCCTGCACCTACGCAGTCGACAACATCCGCCGCCTGATGGGCCGCCAACCCATCTTCGGAATCTGCCTCGGCCATCAATTGACCGGCATAGCTCTGGGCGGCAAAACCTTCAAACTAAAATTCGGACACCACGGCGGCAACCACCCTGTCAAACAGCTGCAAAGCGGCAAAGTAGAAATCACCGCTCACAACCACAACTTCGCAGTCGACCCCGACTCACTCCCGCAAAGCGAAGTCGAGTTGACGCACATGGACCTGAACGACCAGACGCTCGAAGGCATGCGGCATCGGAACCTGCCGCTCTTTACGGTGCAATACCATCCCGAAGCCGCGCCTGGGCCGCACGACTCGCACTACTTGTTTAAGGATTTTGTGAAGATGATGGAGGAGTTCAAAAGATAGTTGTTGGAAATGAGGTTTATAGGATCACAAACACCCTATAAGTCTTGTCATCCCGAACGTAGTGAGGGATCTGGAGTCAGCGGACAGCGTAACGACCTGACGGGCGAGTAAGCAGTCGCCGGTAAGGAGGAGAAAATGCGCGGCGAGAAACGCTATTACGTCTACATCATGGCAAGCCGTTCATTGACCCTCTACACCGGCGTCACCGGAGACATCTTCCACCGCGCCCTCCAGCACAGAGCGGGCGAAATCGAGGGCTTCACAAAGAAGTACCATATCAATCGCCTCGTCTATTACGAAGAATTCAAGTATGTAGACAAAGCAATCGCCCGCGAAAAACAGATCAAAGCGTGGACTCGCGCAAAACGACTCGCTCTAATCAAGAGCGAGAACGCAACCTGGCAAGACCTGGCCGAAGGCTGGGGTGAGCCAATCAAACTACAGATCCCTCACTCCGTTCGGGATGACAAGGGAGTGAGAGTTGAGGCCGCACCTGGAAGTACAGATGTAAGTCGAGAGAATCTAGATACCATTAACGGCTCAGAGAAAAAGGAGAGCGTCGGCGATCAAATCGTAGCCCGTCCCAACGCATCCAGGAGTACCGCATGACGCTTTCCTTTCCACCCTATAACCCTTGTCGTCCCGGTCGCAGCGAGGAATGCGCTGTCCCGTTGGTCCCATCCCATTCCCATAACCCTTGTCATCCCGAACGAAGTGAGGGATCTGCAGTTGCCGGCGGCGTCCCCGAATCTTGGGCGAACAGCGTCGACCGCCGCAATGCCGTGGACATGATGGAGGGATTCGAGAGTTGAACCGCCTGCTGCCATTAGCCATATTGCTCTTCGCGTGGAATGCTCGGCCGAGCGCACAGCTGGTCGGTTCGTGCCCGCCAGTTGCCGCGCGAAGCCCGCAAAAGATCGCGGAGCTACGGGGCGTAGTTGTGGATGAGACTCTGGCCGTAGTATCCAACGTTAAAGTTGAATTGCAGGCGCGCCATGGGCGGGATTTCCGGGACATCGAGGTAACCCAGACTGATCCAACCGGGCGATTTAGCCTCAAAGCCCATAATCCCGGGCAATATCGTCTCGTCTTTGTCGGGCCGAAGGGCTTCTGTCCGGCGACGATTCCCGTGAGGTATTCGAAGACAGGTTTAAAGGGAATCCGGCTAACACTGCCCATTGGGGCCAGTGACACTTGCCCCCAATATTGCGAGAGCAGACTCAAGATCGAAGAAATGACCGGTCGAGAGGGACGCGAGTAATGAGAGCCAACGACTAGCGACAACGACGATTTCTAATGCCCAAACGAACCGACATCTCGAAAATCCTGATCCTAGGCTCCGGCCCCATCGTCATCGGCCAGTCCGCCGAGTTCGACTACTCCGGCACGCAAGCCTGCAAGGCGCTCAAGTCCGAGGGCTTTGAAGTTGTGCTCGCGAACTCGAACCCGGCCACCATCATGACCGATCCCGAGTCCGCCGACCGCACTTACATCGAGCCGCTTACCCGCGAATATCTCGAAGAGATCATCCGCCTCGAGCGCGAAATGGCTCCCATCGCCGGTTTTGCCGTGCTCCCAACCGTCGGCGGCCAAACCGCGCTCAACCTCGCCATCGAACTTGCCGACTCCGGCGTGCTCGAGAAATACAACGTCCACCTCATCGGCGCACAAATCAGCGCCATCAAGAAGGCCGAAGACCGTCTCTTCTTCAAAGACGCCATGCAGCGCATCGGCCTCGACGTCCCGAAATCCGCGCTGGTCAGCAACATTAAAGACGGCATCGAATTCGCCGGCAAAATCGGCTTCCCGGTCATCAGCCGTCCCAGCTTCACGCTCGGCGGCACCGGCGGCGGCATTGCCTACAACCGCGAAGAGCTCATGGAAATCCTCGCCCGCGGCCTCGACCTCTCGCCCGTCCACGAGTGCCTAATCGAAGAATCCGTTCTCGGCTGGAAAGAATACGAACTCGAGGTGATGCGCGACACCAAAGACAACGTCATCATCATCTGCTCCATCGAAAATTTCGACCCCATGGGCGTGCACACCGGAGACTCCATCACAGTCGCGCCCGCGCAAACTCTCACCGACCGCGAATATCAAATGATGCGTGACGCCTCGATCGCAGTAATGCGCGAGATTGGCGTAGAAACCGGCGGATCGAACATCCAGTTCGGCGTGAATCCATCGACAGGGCGGATGGTAGTAATCGAAATGAACCCGCGCGTCTCGCGTTCCTCGGCGCTGGCGTCGAAAGCGACGGGCTTCCCGATCGCAAAAATCGCCGCCAAGCTGGCAGTCGGCTACACGCTCGACGAAATCCCCAACGACATCACGCGCAAAACGCCCGCCTGCTTCGAGCCCACGCTCGACTACGTAGTAGTAAAAATTCCGAAGTGGCAATTCGAAAAATTCCCCGGCGCCGACGAGGGTCTCGGCCCGCAAATGAAGTCGGTAGGCGAAGTGATGGCCATCGGCCGTACCTTTAAAGAAGCGCTGCAAAAAGGCGTCCGCGCCCTCGACACCGGCAAAAAAGTAGGGTCAGAAAAAATCGAGCCCAAAATCCTAACGCAGCGTCTGGTCACGCCGCATCCCGAGCGTTTGTCATATGTACGCTATGCAATTCGCCAGGGCCACACTATCAAGCAGATCGCGAAGATGACCTCGATCGACCCCTGGTTCCTCTATCAGCTAAAAGAAATTAACGACATGCAGCTGGAGCTGGAAAAGCATCCGATGGAATCCGTCCCGCCCGAAATCGTCCGGGACGCCAAGCGCATGGGCTTCTCCGACGGCCGCCTCGCACTCACCTGGCGTCTCGACGGCAAAGGCGGCCAGGATAAAGTTCGTCACTTCCGCAAAAAGCACAAGATCAAACCGGTCTACAAGCGCGTCGATACCTGTGCCGCGGAATTCGAAAGCTACACGCCCTACCTCTACTCCACCTATGAAGAAGAAGACGAAGCCGCGCCCACCTCAAAAAAGAAGGTAGTCATCCTCGGCTCCGGTCCCAACCGCATCGGCCAGGGAATCGAGTTCGATTACTGCTGCTGCCACGCCAGCTACGCTCTCCGCGAAGATGGTTACGAGACCATCATGATCAACTGCAATCCCGAGACGGTCTCCACCGATTATGACACCAGCGACCGTCTCTACTTCGAGCCGCTTACCCTCGAAGACGTCCTCGCCATCTGCGAGCACGAGGCCAGCGCCGGTGCGCCGATAGGCGTAATCGTCCAGTTCGGCGGCCAGACACCGCTCAATCTCTCCCTCCCGCTAAAAGCCGCCGGCATAAACATCATCGGCACCACGCCCGAATCCATCGACCTCGCCGAAGATCGCAAGCGTTTCGGGGCGCTCCTCGAAGAACTTCAAATCCCCCAAGCCCCGGGAGCCATGGTCACCTCAGCCGAAGCCGCGGTCGAAGCGGCCAAGCAAATCGGCTTTCCAGTGCTGGTTCGTCCGAGCTATGTTCTCGGCGGCCGCGCCATGGTCATAGCCTACGACGAAGACACCATCATGCAATACATGAAGCAAGCCGTCGAATACTCACAAGACCGTCCCATCCTCATCGACAAGTTTCTGGAAGACGCCATCGAGGTTGACGTAGACGCGCTCTCCGACGGCGAAGACGTGGTCATCGGCGGCATCATGCAGCACATCGAAGAGGCCGGCATCCACAGCGGCGACTCCTCCTGCGTGCTGCCCACAGTCGATATCCCCGAAGCCCAACTCAACGTAATGCGCGATTACACTTTCAAGTTAGCCCGCGCGTCTAAAAGTAATCGGCCTGATGAACGTCCAATTCGCCATCCCCCGCATCGGGATGATCGCGCAAACCACCGACAGCGGAGCGCCAGCCGAAGCCCACGGCAAAGTTTACGTGCTCGAAGTCAATCCCCGAGCCTCGCGCACCGTTCCCTACGTCAGCAAAGCTACCGGCGTCCCTCTGGCGAAAATCGCCGCTCGCTTAATGACCGGACGCAAGCTCCGCGAATTTCTTCCCGAGTACATCGAGCAGCAGCGCGACCTCGACACTGGCCGCAACTACTTCGTAAAATCTCCAGTTTTCCCGTGGCAAAAGTTCCCCGGCGTCGACACTGTTCTTGGTCCGGAAATGCGCTCCACCGGCGAGGTCATGGGCGTAGCCGACAACTTCGGCGAAGCCTTCGCCAAAGCCCAAATCGCCGCCGGACAAAAACTCCCCACGCAGGGCACCGTCTTCATCAGCGTCACCGACCACGACAAGCCCGGAGTAGTCGAGCTCGCCCGCCGCTTCGTCGACATGGGTTTCAAACTCGTGGCCACCCACGGCACCGCCGACCGTCTCGAAGAAGCCGGCCTCGTCGTCGATCGCGTCTACAAAGTAAAAGAAGGCCGCCCCAACGCGGTCGATCTCATCAAAGCCGAGCGTATTCACTTAATTGTCAATACACCCCACGGCCCCGATCCCTACTTCGACGAAAAAGCCATCCGCCGCGCCGCAGTTACCGCCCGCATTCCGACGATCACGACGCTGAGCGCCGCCAGAGCCGCCGCCGAAGGCATCGCCGCCCTCCAGCGGGGCGAAATCCGCGTGCAAGCCCTGCAAACACTCCACGCCGAGAGACTCGCAACCAGAAATTAGATTGAACGTGAAAGGCGCGCTTGTAATCAAGCCAGGGTTGGTGCCCTCGCCGCCCTTGCCCTAAAATAAACCATGCTTTTCTCCGGAATCTTCCCGCCCATCACCACCCCGTTCTACGCCGACGGCGCCGTCTACTACAAAAAGCTTGAGTCCAACGTCGAGCGCTATTCGCGAACGCCCGTCGCCGGCATAGTCGTCCAGGGTTCCACCGGCGAAGCCATCCTCCTCTCTGACGCCGAGCGCCGCGACGTTCTCAAAGTTGCGATCGCCGCCGCCGCGCCCCACAAAGTAATGATCGCCGGCACCGGAATCGAGTCCGCCGTCGAAACCCTCCGCCTCACCGAATACGCCGCCGAACTAGGCTACGACGCCGCCATGGTTCGCACCCCGCACTACTACAAAAAGCAGATGCATCCCGCAAATCTTCTCGCCTTCTATCGCACGGTTGCCGACCGCTCCGCGCTGCCCATCGTCATCTACAATTTCCCGCAGGCGACCGGATACGACATGCCCGCCGAGTTAGTCACCGAACTGGCCAATCATCCAAACATCGCGGCCATCAAGGAGTCCAGTGGCAACCTGGAAAAAGTAAAGGTCATGGTAGATGGCACGCGACACATCAAGCGAACCGCGACCGTAACCGAAACCTTCGCCGCCGTAACTCCTCGCATGATCAAAGCAGCCGAAGCCGCCGCGCACGCAAAGCAAGAAAAAGAAAGCAGGGAACTGGTCAGCGTCGAATCTCTGGTCGGTGCCACCAACCGCACCGCCCCCGATTCGCCGGCGGAGCGTGACCCCGACATTCCTCTCCGCGCAACCAGCGCCACCAAGCCAAGCTCCTCCGCCATCTCCACCATCGGCAATCTCAAAACGCGCCAAAAAGAAGTGGGCTTCCAAATTCTCGTCGGGGCCGCCCACCAACTCGAACCCTCCCTCGCCCTCGGAGCAGCCGGCGCTATCCTCGCCTTCGCCTGTCCCGCGCCCACAACCTGCTACGAGATCTACGCCGCCATAAAAGAAGACGACCTCCCACTGGCCCGCGAAAAACAGGAGCGCCTCAAACAGGCTGCCCAGCGCGTAGTCTCCGAGCTCGGCGTCCCCGGCATCAAGTACGCCATGGATCTCAACGGCTACTACGGAGGCCCAGCCCGTCTCCCATTCCTCCCCCTGACCGGCGATCAAAAGAAGGTAGTAGAAGAAACCATGGCCAACCTCCGCAACTAGGGAGCGGCAACCAGCTTAGTAACTAAACTGCCTGCCAGAGCCCGCCCGACTTCCCATCACCATTGCTCTACGCTCATTCCTATGCAACAATTCGGCCGTATGTCGGCACGCCGCTTGCTAATTATTCCGTTGGCCCTCATCTCTCTGCTCGTCGCGTTCGCCTTCGCCGATGACGCTGGCGTAGTTCTCCTCTGGCCGGACAAATCCAAGCCAACTTTGAAGCTCACCTTCTCGCACTTTCGCAACGAAGGCAGCGAGGTCGGACAGGCGACGTTCACCGCCGACGTTCTGATCGAGAATCTTTCTTCGACTCCCATGCCGCGTGCTTCTCTCGAAGTTCGCTTGTTGGATAAGGATCACGTTCGCATCGGAACCGGTCTGCTTGCTGTCAACGACCTCAGTCCGGGAGAGTCTGCGAAAGCGCTTTTTCAAAGCGCGTCCATTGGTATGCCCTCTGCCCTCGCCATCTCGGCCATCAATAAAGGTGGCATACCAACATCGTCCAAAACAGTCCCCATGCGCGTCATCTCTGAACCCGTCGGTGCGAGCCTCAAGGTCGATGGAAAAGATATGGGTTTTACTCCTCTCACCATAAATTTCGGTGTCGGAAACCACGATCTCGAACTTCAGAAGGATGGCTATGCGCTGACCACCACTCCGTTCGACGTCGCTCCAGACGAAGCTCCCGGCGGCAGCATCAAGGTTACCCTCGGAGGTTTGTCCAATGACGTCATCGCCTTGCGCGACGGAACCAGCCTCACCGGCGACATCCTCTCCATGTCCCTCGAGTCGATCACTATTCGCGTCGATGGCAAAGACCAGAAGGTCGACCGCAACCTTGTCAGCAAGATGTTCTTGGTTGAACGGATCATCCAGCCCGCATCGGCAAAATCTGTAAAACCCACCTCAACCACATCTCCTTCGCCTCACCAGTGACAATTTCCATGAGAAGACTAATTCCGCACGCCGTCCTGGCAGTTACAATGAAATCTGCGAACCTGCTCAACAAATTCGGTAACACTCAAACCTTCGACCGCAATCAGGTAAAGCGCATCCTTCTGACCGAGCGAGACCAGCCAAACTGAGCCCTTGTGGCAACGCGCCCCTCCGCGCTATGATTGAGAGCTATTAGAACGAACGTTCGAACTATGCCGCCTTCCCCCATTAGACGCGTGAGCCAATCCAAGTCGGCGCCCGCTCCCGACTCCCGCTTCGACCGCCGCCTCAGCGAAATCCTCTCCCATGCGACCGGCGTATTCTGCGACAAAGGATACGAAGGCGCGTCCATGCGCGACCTCTCGCGCGCCTCCGGCATGTCCCTCGCCGGGCTCTACCACTACTTTGGCTCCAAAGAACGCTTGCTCTACTTGATCCAGAAACACACTTTCACCACCATCGTCGAAGAACTAAAAAAGCGTCTCGCCGGCGTCGCCGATCCCGCCGAACGCATCCGCATCTTCATCCAGAATCATCTCGAATATTTCGTCACCAACCAGAGCGGCCTCAAAGTTCTAGCCCACGAAGACGAAGCTTTGAAAAATGGTTTCAACGCAGAAGTAGCGGCCATCAAGCGCGAGTACTATCGAATCTGCCTCGGCCTGATGGATGACCTGAAGCGCAAACACAAGCTGGATTTCAATTCCCGCACCGCTGTCATGAGCCTCTTCGGCATGATCAACTGGATCTACACCTGGTACAACCCGCGCCAGGATGGCACCGCCGCCGACCTCACACAACAGATGAGCGCTATCATTCTCTCCGGCGTGTGTAGCGCGAGCGCCCGCGTCCGACGCCCAACTCTAAAACCCTCATCATCTCGACTCGGGGCCAAGCGAAGCCAAACCCCACAACCCTTGTCATCCCGAGCCGTTCGGAGGCGAAGCCGAGAACGAGCCAGGGATCTGCAGTCTGCCGGCGCCACTACGCGTCGGGCAAAACGAACACTCTAAGGAGCCACGAATGGCAACCACTATGCAACCCGCGACCGCCGAGACCACCAAACAACTCATCAACTACCGCGTCGATCAAGGCGTCGCCGTGATCGAGATGAACGATCCGCCGGCCAACACTTACACCTACGAGATGAATCGCCAGCTCGATGAGGCCATCCTCAAAGCCCGCATGGCGAACGACGTTCACGTGATTGTGCTCACCGGTGCGGGCGACAAATTCTTTTCCGCCGGCGCAAACATCAAGATGCTCGCCAGCGTCGACCCAACCTTCAAATATTATTTCTGCCTCCACGCCAATGAAATGCTGCTTCGTCTCGAGCACACGCCCAAGCTCGTCATCGCCGCCATCAATGGCCACTGCGTTGGCGGAGGCCTCGAGATTGCCATGGCTGCCGACATTCGCATCGCTAGAAAAGACGCGGGCAAGATCGGCCTGCCCGAAGTCAACCTCGGCGTTCTTCCCGGCACCGGAGGCACGCAGCGCCTCTCGCGCATGGTCGGAAAAAGCAAAGCCATTGAACTCATGGTCACAGGCAACACCTTTTCCTTCGAAGAAGCGAAAGATTTCGGGATCGTCAATGACATCTTCGAACGCGAAGGCTTCATGGAAAACATCATGGAGTACGCCCGCCAGTTCACACCGCCCAACAAAGCCGCCAAAGCCGTAGGCCGCATCAAGCGTGCAGTTCAGACGGGTTGGGAAATTCCAATGGAATCCGCGTTAGCCGTAGAACGTGAGAACCAACAAATCCTTTTCCAAAGCGAAGACGCCAAAGAAGGCTTGGCCGCGTATGTAGAAAAACGTCCAGCCGAATTCAAAGCGAAGTAAGAATAAGAATAAGAAACGGAGGCACGGGCGCCTCGCCCGTGCATGCACAGACTTGAACGGAAGACACACGTTCGGCGCGAGGCATAGAGAAAAAAAGACGAGGAAGGTTTGTTTTTCTCCGTCTCTCTGTTGGTGAAAGGGTGTTTTCTCGGCGCTTTCGGCGGTGAAAGGATTTTGACAATATGCCTGGCAAAGTACCAAAGATCGGAACGTTTGGGGAATGGGAAGGGTTGTTTAATGAGTGGCGGAAGGAAGTTGGTGTCGACAAGGAAGATGTGGAAAAGTTCCACTTTGACACGCTTTATGGGGCGATTGAGACGGACGACATCCAGTTTGGGTCGTACAAGGGGCGGCGAAAGTGGGAAAACTTGCGCCAGATTCCTACTCAACAGATGCGGGACGCTCTGATGAACATGATTATCTACCAGGGTGATACCGAGTTTGCCAGCGTCGAGCAGCAGCGCAATCTTTTTGAGACTGCGCCTACCGACTGGGACCGGCGGGCGCTGACTCGCGTGATGATCGAAGAGATGCGCCATGGGTGGCAGATGTGTGCGCTGCTCATCGACTTTTTCGGGTCTTCGGGGAAGGTTGAAGCGCAGAAGATGCTGGAGCGGCGGGCGTTTGAAAATAAGCGGCTGCTTGGGACTTTTAACGTCGATGTCGATAACTGGCTTGATTTCTTCACTTACACGGACTTTGTTGACCGCGATGGGAAGTTTCAGTTGCAGATGCTCAAGTATTCGTCTTTTGCGCCGCTGGGCCGTTCTACTTCATACATGCTGCGCGAGGAAGCTTTTCATATGGGCACTGGCAACGACGGCCTTCGGCGCGTCGTTGAGGCGGGAGTGATTCCGCAGTGGCTGCTGCAAAAGTATTTGAATAAGTGGATTTCTAGCTCGTATGACCTTTTTGGCACGGATCATTCATCGTCGGCGCACTGGGCTTATGTGTGGGGAATTAAAGGACGTTACGACGAGCCGCAAAATGAAAAGACGGTGGATCTCGACGACCTTAACGACTACAACCGCCATCTCTATCGCGAGGAGGTGGGGGGATTGATCGAGCGCCTGAACTCATTCCAGAGGCCGGGGGAGAAAAAGCTTTACGCGCCTGACATCAAGTTCAACCGCAGCATTGGGCGATGGACAGGGCAGAGCTTCCACTCGGAGACGGGCGAGGCGCTGGACGAGCGCGCCTACCAGGAGCATGTGGCCGAGTGCCTGCCGAGCGCGGAGGACAAGATTTTGCTGCTCGACATCATCCGGAACGAGAAGAAGTGGATCAAGGAGAAGGAGGGCGCGCGAGATCCCTTCCTGACCATTGCCGAGCCACGGCGGTCGGCGATTAACCTGTAGGCCGACTCACAAAATGCCCTTTTTCACCGCCGAGACGCCGGGAAAGGCTTTTTCACCACGGAGGCACGGAGACACAGAGAAAAGCAACCTCTTTTCCTCCTTGCTCTATGTTCGGTTGCGCCTCGACGGCGAAGCAATAGTTGACGTTATGATAATTACGTAAGTGTATTTACAAACGATGTAAGGTGCATGGGAATCTGCGAGTTGGCGGGGATTTCTGTTGTCGTCACCGCCGAGGCGCCGGGACGCCGGGGAAAGCTTTTTCACCACGGAGGCACGGAGACACGGAGAAAAACGAATTCTTTTCCTTCGTGCTAACCGGGTTTTGCTGAAGAGGAAAGAGCAAAGGGAAAAGAGAAGAGAATTTAGTTTTTCTCCGTGTCTCCGTGGTGAAAAGCCTCGCTCGCTAGGATTTCTGGAGGGTGTGATCGCTGATTTCGGGCACATTTTGGTTGAGGTTCAGGGGATGGTCGGACGGATTCGGTTGGGGCATTCTCCGCTGAACATTCTGACTGTTCCGATGATGCGGGAGATGTCGGCTGCGCTGGAGGAGATGGAGGCGCGGGCTGACGTTTCGGTGGTTGTTTTTGAAGGGGATGCGCGGGCGTTTTCTGCTGGAGTGGATATTGGGGCGCACGTGCCGGAGCAGGTGCGCGACATGCTGGCCTCGTTCCACTCGGTGATTCGGGCGGTGGTTGCTTCGCGGAAGGTTACGATTGCCGCGGTGCGTGGGGCTTGTCTGGGCGGCGGGGCGGAGCTGGCTCTCGTCTGCGACATGGTTTATACGGCTCGAGATGCGACGTGGGGATTTCCCGAGATCAAGCTGGCGTGTTATCCGCCGGTCGCGGCAGTGGCTTTGGCGGCTCTGGTTGGACAGAAGCGGGCGAGCGAACTGATTCTTACCGGCAGGCAGATCAGTGGGGATGAGGCGGCGGCGATTGGCCTCGCGACACGGTCGGCGCGGGCCGAAGAGGTTGACGGGCTTGTTCAGGAGGCGATCGATGCGCTGAGCGAATTGAGTCCAACGGCGCTGGGGCTGGCAAAGAAGGCGCTGTATGGATGGGACGCGATTCATTTTGACAAAGGGCTCGCGCGAGCGGAGAAGATTTATCTGGAAGAGTTGATCTCGACGGCGGACGCGCGGGAGGGAATTGCGGCGTTTCTGGAGAAGAGATCGGCGAGGTGGGAGAAATAGCTTCGAGCTTCGAGCCGCGAGCTTACGGCGGTCGATGCGAGTATAGGCTTGCGGAACTTGGAGCGCCGCCCCCCTCTGAAGGAATTGAAAAGTGGAGTGACGGGCTCCAAAACTGGGGAAAAGCAGTTTGTTGGGCGGCGGTCGGATTTTGGTGGAGTGACTGGCCCCTAAACGGTGGGCGGCGGGTGATTTATTCGGCTTTTATTCGCTAAAAATAACTTTTCGGGAAGCGAAGAGGTTGCCCGGAAAACAGGGAAGTGGTGAAAACTCCGGAATTGAGCGATTGATTTGAAAGGATTTGCAGACTGAAGCGTAAAGGCATGGTTGTCAAGTAGCGTCGTAGTTAATGGGATTGCGGTGGGAAATTACTT
The DNA here is from genome assembly GCA_963803645.1 of uncultured Acidobacteriaceae bacterium. Lineage (GTDB taxonomy): Bacteria > Acidobacteriota > Terriglobia > Terriglobales > Acidobacteriaceae > Acidiflorens. Next base: position 61,328 of record CAWDNK010000002.1, read on the forward strand.
CTTAGCTATCAGCTTTCAGCCGTCAGTTATCAAGTAAGTCGTTTGTGCGGAGTAACGTGCGTCCTTTGACCTCAGTTATTCGTGTTTGGGCTTACTCCATTTTCATGTAGGCTTTGTCGATTTGGGGATTTCCAGCGCAAGCCACTGCATCGGCGCCGCCCGCGCCTTTTTTGCGGTCGCATTTTACACGCTGGCGTCTTTTGGGCAAGGGCATTTCGTCAACCATCTGGAATGGCGCTGTGTTTAAGCGTAAGCTGCTGCCGTGAGATCAATAGGCTTGCTTGTGGCGGTTATGGTCACGTCCTTAGGAAGTCCAACTCCCTTGTCCGGTCAGCATCAAGACGAGCTAGTTCTGCACCAGTACGAAGGACACCTTGGGGATGCGAGGATCGGGCTGACGGTAAAGCGCGAGGGCAACAAGATTGTTGGAGGCCATTACTTCTATCAGAGGTACCTCCGAGACATTCCGATCACGGGAGCAACTGAGAACTCTCACATTACACTCGCAGAATCGGGCGGAGGTACATTCCACCTGCACTTTGTTGGCAATGGGAGCGAAAAGGGGCAACCGCTCGACTTCGACAACAGCGTCGGAGTGGAGGGAACGTGGACCGACACAACCGGACAAAAGACCTATCCTGTGTCGCTGCGTGGAACAACCATTGGAGATAGCACGGATGAAGGACATCGCTATCGCGACGTTACGAACGAGAGTGATGAGGCATTTGAAGGACGAGTTCAATCGCTCATCCGGGCTGTTCTACGTAATGACAAAGCAATAGTGGCTCAATTGATCCAGTTACCCGCTGCGGGTCAACGGCCCGGGGCAGCAGCATAGAGAGTTTCGGAACTCCGCCGGCGTTTTGACTGCTTGGAATGATCTCTTCACACCAGCGATGATTGCGAAGCTGCAAGCGGCTCTCCCACACGACATGTTCGTTCACGAGGGTATGGCGATGATAGGGGATGGAGGAGCTTGGTTTGACTCCAAGGGGCTGGCGGTACTGAACCTCCCGAGTGGCAAGTACCAACCATCCCTAAGTTGGCGTAATCTCGCCATTTCACCACCTACCCAAGCTCAAGACTATCTCTTGGGGTAGCGTGCCTTGATTTGGCGAGCGGTCACCGAAATCAGCGCTGCGATTGCGGCTCCCCAGATGAGGCTATTCAAAACAAGATAAACCAATCCCCACGGGGAGGAACCAAGGTCGATCCCAAACCAGTTCAAAATCGCCGTTGAGGGCTGGACGAAAAGTTCTGCCAAGAAGTTTTACGCCCGCTCTGAGTAGGTAAGGTGTCCAAACACATCGTCAAACAGCGTCCTAAGCGCGAGGAAACAGAAGATCATCGTAGCGAGGACATGCACTGAGGCGACTATCGCGGTCAGCTTGAGGAAGCGCTTTGACATTTCTCTTGGTATCGTCGCGAATGCCATTCTCGCTGCGACTCTTGGCGCAGCCACGGAAAAGTTTTCGCGGTAGTTGACGATAAATCGCCATCTCACCCATCGACCAGCGAATTCTCAGTTAGTATAAACGCCGGTTTCATCAGTGCAGGCGGCAGACGGTGTTTCAGGTTCTTTCCAGATTCACTACAAACAGGCTTAGCGGGCGTCCGTGTCGATGTGCACGCTCTTCAGTTCCTCGATTTGGGTGATTGCGATCGCGCGCGTTCCGTTTCGCTCGAAGACCGGGCCGGTTGCCTGTACATACTTTCCTACAAAGGGCATCATCTTTTCACGTTGGCTGGAATCGGGCATGTCCGCGGAGATTGGGAAATAGATGAGGCCGGTCTTGGTGAGGATGATGATGGGCGAGCCGTGCCTGACGCAATCGAGGGTGCACTTCAGGCTGAAGCTGGTGGCGGAGCCATCCGGATTTTGGACGGGACAGGCGAGGTCTCGAACGGCGCCCTCGATGGTGGTCGGCTTGGCGTCGGGCGCCATCTTAGTACCGTGACGGGCGGTACCCTGACGGGCGAGTGCCGGGATGAGCAGCGCAGAAAGAGCGGTAGCGGCGAGCACAAGAGATAAAGTGGAGCGCTTCATATTCACTTTCAGGATTGGCAAATCAAATCCGGCTTCGCGTCGTCGTCGGCGCAAAGGCGGGGCGGCGCAAACGCAGGCTTTCGCGGACACATTTCTGGTTTGGCTGCCGAAACTGGCAGGAGTGTACACCGTGGCGAGTTCGTCTGCAAACGGCTTGAGGCAGCGGTGCCTGCCGACGGGTGCGCGGCACGTTGCCATTGGCGGAAACTCGTCGATATGGTTATGGAATCATTACGCTCGTTGACCGGGTTGCGCCTTCTACAGCGAACGCGGTAATGACTGGATCGACTGCGGCTGTTACATCTAATGAAGTGAGGTGACTATGCCGAATATCAAGGACTCGAGTTCATAGGGGTTTGAGGGCAAACTGCTAAACCTTGAGCGAGGAATGTTGAAATGGCCAGACAGGTAGCGGTTGTGCTTTACGGGGTGGTGATGGCGGCCGTCATCGTTGGTGTAGACCTCGCGTTCTTCAGAGACCGATTCTGGGAGCGGCTGATAGTGAATATTGGCATTGTTCTTGTCTTCGGAGCTTTCTACTTCAGGTTTTTCAGGCATCCGTGATCGAGGCGCGATAGCGTCTAACGAAAACTGGCCAACGACACCCCTCTTTCCTTGTCCGATTCACAACATCAGGTTCGTAAAGTGCAAGCTGTGGTTGACGTAACATCCCTCATTTCACTCATCGACCGGGTTGCGCGTTCTACAGTGAACGCGGTAGTGACTGGATTGGCTGCGGCTGTTACATCTAATGAAGTGAGGTGATTATGGCGAATATCAAGGATTCGAGTTCATCGCAACAGCCGTCCAAGGAGCGTCGCGCTGAGGAGGCCTTTGTCGACGAGCAGTTGGAAAAAGATGCGGATGAAATGGCGGAAAAGGGTCAGGAAGTCCAGAAACGAAATGAAGAAGAGCGCGGTATTTTTACGAAGTAGATAGGGCAATGATCCGGCTCGGGATTATTGTTGAGTTTCAAATAGCGAGCGCGGAACACGAGGGCATCTTTCGAGATGCCTTTTTTGTTGGTATCGGGAAAAGAATCGTCGTGGGCGAGTTGTAGAACCTCACGGGGCGGAGCTCTTGGAAATAACGCGTCCAAGGGTGGACGACAAGGGCCGGGCTGCCTGGTTGTGTTGCCGGGAAAAAACTAACCTGGGGAACCCTTTAGGCCGACACGGTTATCTAACCAGACGAGATTATCTAACCAAACCGAGATTTCGAGGAGGGGTGAACGTGAACAATCTGGAGTCGATGTTAAAGCGCAACCAGGATTTTGCTGCTCAACAGTCTGCTGCGGGCACACTTATGCCGTCGCTTCCACGGGCTTTGCCGAATGTGAAGGCAATCATTATCGGTTGTGCCGATATGCGCGCGGATCCGGCTCATGTACTTGGAATTAAACCGGGGGAGGCGGTTGTGATCCGTAACATCGGCGGCCGAATCACTCCGGGGCTGTTGGAGCAGTTGGGCCTACTCGGGCGGATCGGTGAGGTTGCAGGGGCGATTCCTGGAGGCGGCGGGGAGTTTCACGTCATCGTGCTTCAGCATACCGATTGCGGCATGACGCGACTGGCGGGCTCTCCCGCGATGCTGGCAAGCTATTTTCAAGTAGAGGAAAGTGCACTCAAGAAAAAAGCGGTGACCGATCCGCGCGAGGCGGTTGCTGCCGATGTTGCTTCGCTGCGGGCGATTCCCGCATTGCCGGATGCGTGGCTGGTCTCCGGTCTCGTGTATGACGTAGCTACCGGACTGGTTGAAATCGTGGTACCGCCAATGGCTATTCGTGCCGCCGCGTAAGTGTTAGTGGCGCGTTGACGACGTGAGTTGACGAGGCGTCCCCATCGGCATTGTCTTGAAGATCGCGGGAGAATGGTAGCCAAAGGTGTCTTGGTTCAGCCTGAAATGGAGAAGCGACGTTCTCCGTTAGTGAGTATTCCGCCCTTCGGGCGGGGATTTTCAAGGCATGGGGTCTTTCGATCCGATGGAGGTTGGGCGGCGCAAGAACGAGTCCTCACGCCCCCGTTCATCGTCTCGATGAGCCCACCGGGGTATCCCTCGGCAATGGTTGCGTCCCCGCAGTTCCTGCTTCCGTTTCGCCCGGCAAGATCATTGTAGCTCCGCAACGACCTGCCGGTTCTACATCGGGTTGGCCCGTGATTCCGCCAAAACCCAGACCCTAATCGTGAGTGTAATCTGTCTGTTCACAACCATTAGGCAGTAAAATCAAAGTCATGGATGGCATAGCTGCCGGCGTGAAATCGCTTCTTGAGCGTCTCGTCGCTGAGCTTCCACCGGGTTCAGCGACCGTCCATACACATTCACTCCCACGCGATGCTGACGTTAGCGCAATTGAAGTGAAGCCCAACAATCCTGCATCGACTGACTTCCGAGTTCTGGCCGATGAAACTCAAGTGTACGTGTTCGGATTTGGGCCTGTGTCAAACTGGGAATTCCCGTGGGAGCGACGCTACCGGAAGGACGAGAAGGATGTCCTTACGGAGATTGAGGAGATGTCGAGAGCTATTATCGCAGGCAACTGTGAACTAGGGCGTGGACTTTTGTGGCTGACTGCCAAGATTCATGTCGGCGACTACACTTACAGAGTAACGGACTTGCCAATGTTTGGTATTCCGTTCAGCAAACGCCACTATGCGCCTTATGTACCCGCCTGCGGTTCGTCCAGCTAACGAGCGATTACACTCAGACCCTCATGACATGGATGACGAGATAGCACTCATCTACAGTGGGTCAAAATAGCTTTCCTTGGCTCTCCGACACCGCGCGGCGGCTGGCCGCTTCGCTCTTCACGCGGCTTGCTGGCGTTGACTCCTGCGTTGCTGTCCGGCGGCCTCCAACTTGCGGTCGCGTTCTGCGTGGATCTCCTGCTGACGCCCCGCCAGCACGTCCTTCGGCGTGACGTAGCCCGTGGCGCTGTTTAGGCGGACGTTGTTGTAATACTCCACGTAGCTCTCGATCAGACGCCGCGCATCTTCCAGCGACAGCGGCGTTCCGGGCCGAATACACTCGCTCTTCAGCGATTTGTGCCAACGCTCGATTTTTCCATTCGATTGGGGATAGTGGAGTGAAGTTCGGACATGAGTCATGCCCGAGACGCGAATGAACTCTTTGAAGTCGCGAGCGATAAACTGCGGCCCATTGTCGGAGATGATTCGCGGCTTCGCTTCCGGGTACTTCTCCTTGGCTCGCTGCAGGATCACTTCGACATCAGCTTCTCGCATGGACTCACGCAGATCCCAATGCACGAGGAAACGACTGAACCCATCCAGAATGCTGCACAAGTAATAGAACGTGCCGCACAGGTTGATGTAAGAAACGTCGATGTGCCAGTGCTGGTGCGGCTGTAGCGGCTGCTCGAAACCGGTTCCCCTGCGCGACGGTCGCTTCTTCCACCGGGATAACAACCCAGCTTGCTTCAACACCCGCCAAACGCTCGCCGGACTGACGGCCACAACGTCAGCGTCGAGCATCATGAACGTCAGCCGCCGATAGCCTTCCAGCGGGTTCTTCAGATGGAACCCGACGATTGCTTCTTTCCCCCACGGCTCCAACCAGAAATCACGGGGAACCCAACCGTTGTGCTCGTTGACGCACCCGTACCGCTGCCGCCAGTCATAGAACTTGCCGGCGGTCACGCCCAGCCAAGGGATGAACCGTCCGACGCCGATCTCCGTCTTCTCCGACCAGCGTCGGACGAAATCCACGACTAGATCCCGCACATCATGCGGCACCCAGATACCGGTTAGAGTTCCCCAAGACTTTTTTTTAGCGCGATGTGCTCAGCCATCAGCTCAGCCAGTACCTCGTCCTTGGTCTGCACCTTCTTCTCCAAGAACTCGATCCGTTTCTGCTTTTCTTCCACTTGGCGGTGGGGACGCTCTTGCGACTGCAAAGCGGCGGCTCCGTTCTCGAACAGCTCCTTCTGCCAGCGGTAGAACACGGTTGGCCGCAGGCCCAGTTCTTCACACAGCTCCGAGACGGGTACTTTGTCCACGAGATGCCGCCTCAGGATGGCTACTTTTTCTTCCGGAGTAAAATGCTTCCGTTCCTTCCTCATACGTTCGCTCCGTTATCTTAACGGACGAACGCTTTCTCCATTTCCAACTGAGGCAGGACAAAACGATCATTGTCGAGATGGCGCGCTCTGACACGGGGCATCTGCCGATGTCGCGATTGTTTATGCGCAACAGGAGTGCGGACGCTTATGAGCAAATTGGCAATCCCGCCGATAATGTTTCTTACGAGGCTGCCGTGACCAGCGAAAAACAGCCGATCATCATCTTCAATTCGGTGAAATGGGAAGGTAGCGGCGGAGATTCTGACGGTGTCTACGCCTTTAATCTCCTAACCAAAGAACTTAGCATCTGTGTTCCGAAGGATTCGCTGAACATTCCCCAGCCTCACCTGCGGTCTTGGGTGTTGACGCTCGTCTCGTTTTCCGACGATGGGCAGACACTGTATCTGAAGATAGGAATCCAAAAACCAGTTTCTGGCGGTGGAATCGTCGAATATTATCTGGCCAGTCTAGGCATAGCAGACGGGAAATTGGAACTTCTGTCTCACCTAAAGGACATCCGCTTTTAAGACATCCCCATTACACCAACTACCGGGACTGAAAATCTCGGTTAGTGAAAACGCCTGATTTCGTCAGTTATACTGAAGTGCGTCTACGACGACTTCCAAAAGAACGATCTTGACCTACGATATTTTCCGAAGCATCGGTGCTTGCGTTTTCGGATTGGTGCTGATTTGGTCTGGGATTAGCCGGAAGGGCGTAGGTGTTCGTGGACTCCCCGAAGTGTCCGAGCAAAGCGATCCACCTCCAATTGAGTTCTCAGCCGCATTGATCGTCTGCGGCCTCGTGCTCTTGGGATATGGCGGGATTCACCTACTTCGATGAGCGCGGTCGCGATGTGACCGAGGTCAATCACAAGTTGGTGAAATATCGTCAGTTCACCAACCCACCCTCGGCAAATCTCAGTTGGTGCAATCGCCTGTTTTCGTCCATTGAGCGTTTGCTCTGTACAATTACCGCCAGACCAGACACGCAACACCTAAGGTGCCGAACATGGAATGGCGGGGTGCTCTAGACCGATTGGGCTTGGCATTGTGTGTTGGCGCAGCCGCTATGTGTCTGGTTTTGCATGTGGCAACCTTCCTAACGATTATTTCGCTGTTGTGGATTGTTCCCCCTTTCTTGCTTGTTGCGGGTGCTGTGCTCTGTTCCAAGGCAGTAGAACCCAGGCCCCGCTTGGCTCTACGCGAGGACAAGGTCGCACTTCTCGGCTGGGCACTTCTTATCTATGCCCTCGTCACCTTCGTCTATTTCTACAAGACGACGGGTGGAGCATCTAGCGTCGGGATCGTCGATGGTCAATACGTTTCAAAGTACAAGGACCACGTCATCAGGGTCATCAGCGAAGGCGAGTACAGAATGTTTCCCAACCTATGGACCCGTGTCACGAGTGCGTGGATTGGGATGATGGCTGTATTTTGCGCAAGGTCCTTCTCTCTGCCGCAACCATTCCGCTCCGAGCGAAATGGTTGACGGTCATGGATTTCATCCGATTGAGCGACTTCCGCCGAACATTGTTGGCGTAAAATCGCGTTTACACCCATTGACCCTCCCGTCCGGGCCGCGCGGCCTTGTTCCATCCGGCCACCTATTGGCTCACTGGCGATACGCTGCATGTAGAGGGCGAAGAGAACATCGTAGGATGAATCGCATGACGCAAGAATTGGAATTAGACTGCCTCGACCAGCTGGAAGCGACCCCCGCGATCCTGCGCGGGTTGATGTGCGACCTGTCGGTCGAAGATACCCAATGGAAGCCCGCGCCCGACCGCTTTTCGGTAGCGGAAGTGCTCGCGCATCTTTCCCATTCCGAGGGCCACTGCTATCGAACACGCGTGGGGCGGTTCGTAAGTGAGGAACTGCCGGAGTTCGACCCGGATGATGCGCAGATGTACCTGGAGTTGTACCGCAATGCCAATGCGGAAGATGCCTTCGACGATTTTGAAGAGCAGCGCGAGACCAACGTGGAGTATCTGCGGACCTTGCCGCGAAGCGCTGGTGAACGCCGCGCGAGGCACCAGGAGGCCGGCGAAATCACCCTGCAACAAATGCTGCATGAGTGGGCCATGCACGATCTGGGACATATCCGGCAGATCGCTGAGCTGGTAAGAGCGCGAAGACACCTGCAGGCAGCGGGAAAACTGGGCGATAGCTACAGCCTTAAACCATAGGGCCGCCAGGCGCTGCCTTGTGGTATTGGGTCTCGTAGGAGTTGTTGTCGATAAATCGCGATTACACTAATTGACCAAGCGGCCAATTTCTCAGTTGGTGTAATCGCTGGTTACGCAAGCTATCGTGGATTTTTGCGGGCAGCGTGATCTGTGCAAACGTGCGATTGAAACTCCTGGTCGCGCTTCAACTCGAAGTTGCGCATCATTTCATCGAAAGATTTTCCTTCCGGAGCACCGGAAGGTTTGAACCGCCATCCACATTCGGAGCAACCAAAGCCCCGAAAACGCGTCAGCTCGATCCATACCAGCTTCCTGCTCATGGCTGCCTCTGTCGCTGCGCCGACATGTGCGCTCCTGGTGTCACAGGGATACGGATAAGGACCGCAGTCTACACAGGCAAATTTTGATCGGTCTGTCGGGCGTCCGACATACCTCGGTTCTGTTCGGGTGAACGCCGCCGGGGAACTCCGCTCTCATGGCTCGGTCCAACCGCTCTGATCGCGTTCTGCGCTTTTAAAACGTCTCCTGCTTGAGAGTGCGTTATTGCTCAGACTCGGCTTTCGAGTTCGAGGTACCTTCGTGAGTGGCGGGAGAGAAGTCTCGGGCGAGTGAGCCTGGATCTTTATCTTGGCGATCAATCCCGGCGATTCGATGAACGGACGATAACCAAAAGGATGATCTATGAATGGCAAACGCAGTCAAGTTGTGCAGTCTGGCGAGCGGACGAATACCCACGGGAAACCAGTCAGCAGCCTCATACTGCTATCGATTGCCGATAGCGACTACAGCTCACTGCGTCCCCATCTGGAATACGTCAGCTTGCCAAACCATCTGGTACTTCATGAGGCGGGTGCGAAGCTGGAATTTGCGTATTTCCCGAATCGAGGTTTGATTTCGCTTGTAGTCGTAATGAAAGATGGAAGAACGGCCGAAGCTGGCATAGTTGGAAGTGAGGGCTTTACAGGCACACTGGCGGCGGTTGGGCTGAGCAGGAGCCCGCTTCATGCGGTAGTGCAAATTACGGGGGATGGGTTTCGGATTGAGGTCGGCGCTTTGCAGAACACGTTGGAATCCGCTCCACGCATGCAACGGATGTTAAGCCGCTACGCCGCAATTCAAGGGATGCAGGTTGCACAAACAGCGGCGTGCAATCGGCTGCACGATATTGGGCAACGCCTTGCAAGGTGGTTGTTAATGACTCAGGATAGAGTGGATTCAGAGTCGCTGCTCATCACTCATGATTTTCTCGCGACGATGTTAGGGACAGATCGACCCAGCGTGAGCGAGGCAGCTGGTGTTTTGCAGAAGAAGAAGCTCATCGAGTATACCCGCGGCGCAGTGAAGATCGTGAATCGCAAGAAACTCGAAAACTCCGCCTGCGAATGCTATGGGGTTATCCAACAGTTCGATGGCGAGCTCGGCTTGAAATAAAACCGCAAGTGAAGACCAGCCTGTGTTTTGGCGACGCTAAGACGTTGTTGGCGAAAAATCGCCGTTACACTTTCGACCCCAAATCAGACAAGTTTTTTCAATGAGTTTAAATGCCCCACAACCTTGAGGTCGAGCGCCCCCTGCGCCGCGGATTTTGAGCGTGATCGCCTGTTATCGACAGTAGCCCGAAAAATATGTTCAGATTTGCAGGGGTGTTCCACCATGAAAAGAATGCTCTTGCAGTTTCTGCTGCTTCCGTCACTCTTGTCGTTCGTCAATGCACAAGAGCAGCAATTCGCGAAAATCGGAGACTTGAAGTTGGACAATGGAGAAGTGATACGCGATTGCGCTGTCGGTTATCGCGTGTTCGGGCAGATGGATGCCAACCAAAGCAATGTGGTGGTGTTCCCGACCTTTCTCGGTGGACGCTCCGCCGATTTGGCAGATCGAATTGGCCCGGGCAAGTTGGTGGACAGCACGAGATATTACGTGATCGCCATCGACTCTCTGGCGGATGGAGTTTTGTCCTCCCCATCGAACAGCAAGACACAAGCGGGGGCGCTGTTTCCGAAAATCTCTATCCGGGATATGGTCAACGCCGAGCACGCGATGCTGAACGATGCGCTTCATCTGAGGCATGTTCACGCGATCATGGGGTTTTCAATGGGCGGAATGCAGGCGTTTGAATGGGCCGTTTCCTATCCGGAGTTTATGGACAGCATCATTTCTATTGTTGGGTCGCCGCAGCTCACATCGTGGGACATGCTGTTGTGGCGCACGGAATTGTTGGCGGCGGAGAGCGATCCGGAATGGAACCATGGGAACTATACGAAGGCGCCAAAACTCCACCTGATGGACAGCGTTTTTGCGCTCGCACTCACGACGCCGGAATACGTCGCAACCAAAACGCCTGCGAAGGACTTTGACAAATACTTTGCCGAACAAGCAGATGACGGCAGCTTCGATGCCAATGACACCATCTGGCAAATTGAGGCAATTCTCACACAGGACATTGCCGCACGGTTCGGCGGTTCACTGGAACGGGCGGCAGAGGCTATCAATGTTCCAATGCTGATCGTGGTTAATGGTCAGGATCGTCTGGTCAATCCGCTGACTTCGATTCAGTTTGCGAAGCTTCAGATTGCGAAGCGTGGGAAAGCGACATTGCTGGTGCTCGACAGCAACTGTGGCCACCGTGCTCACCAGCGCGAACAGACGAAGATCGGCCAGGCGGCAGCGGATTTCTTGGAACGGTGAAATCGCCGGTTGTAGACAACTATCTCAGCTGGAAGCTGCCCACGATATGAGAAAACTTTTCTTCAACTCGCGTGGCTTGCGCGCCGGATGGCGGCTGCTCATTTTTGTCGGCATTTTCGTAGGACTCGGATTCCTGGCGAACTGGATCGTGCCGAAGATCTTTCATTTCAAGGAGCGGCCGTTCCTTGATCCTGTGGGCAGCATCTTCGACGAGTTGCAGGATCTTATCGAGGTGCTGATTGCAACCTGGATTATGGCGCGCATGGAGCGCCGCCGCTTTTCCGATTACGGCATTCCGGTTCGTAATGTCTTTGGAGTCGATTTCTGGGTGGGACTTGCCTGGGGCGCGGCGTCCACTACTTTGCTGGTGGGGTTGATTGCGGCCTTCGGCGGCTATCGCATGCTCGGGCTCGCCCTGCATGGCAGCGCGATCTGGTACTTTTTTGGGTTGTGGGTTATTGCGAGTCTGCTCATTGGATTTTCGGAGGAACTTCAATTTCGTGGCTATCTTCTCGCCACGCTGGCCGATGGTATTGGATTTTGGGCAGCGGCGATTTTGCTCTCCGTCGGCTTCGGAGCGCTGCACTATTTTCTGAAGCCGCACGAGCGCTGGGAAGACTTCGCTTCCACCGGTCTGCTGGGTTTGTTCATGTGCCTCACGCTGCGCCGCACCGGCTCGCTGGCCTTTGCCATCGGCTTTCATGCTGCCTTTGATTTCGCCAACCTATTCGTATGGTCGGGGCAAAACGCTGGCGAGTACGCCGTAGGCCATCTGCTTGAGAGCCGCTGGCAGGGCTCGCAGCGGCTGACTGGAGGTCTGCTGGGTCCGGAAGCCAGCTGGATGGTCTTTGTGGTGATCGGGCTGATGTTTTGGATCTTTGATCGCCTTTATCGGCACGAGAGGTTTCCACGCTGAGCTTTCCCCGATATGTGGCGGGTTAAGCGTATGACTCGGCGGTAGATTGAATGGGGCAGTGCGGGCTGGACAAAAGGAACGGCGCTCGGCGGCGCCGGTCTGTTATATTGCGGCAGATGCGTTGGAGGCGATTTGAGGGTGCGAGGTGACTTGTAGCCGATTCCGATAACAATCTGAAGGCTCAACTGGACGCTCGGGCGACGCTTGAGCGGAGGCCGGGGCCCTATAGTTCGGGGCACCTGATGTGCCGCGCTTCGGTTTGGGGAGTGGCCGGATTTTTGGCTTGCGCTTACTTTACGTGGGTGGCGTTCAGCCATGTGGTGAGCAACTCGTATGCGTGGCCGCACGATGCCTGGACGGCGGCGACGTATGCGGTGTGGGTGGTGCTGCTGACGGCGTTGACGGTGGACACGCAATGCTTGCGCGAGCGGCTCTTTTTTGGCGTGCTGGTGATCAATTTTCTGATTGGGTTCGGGCTGACGTTGTGGAAAACCGTTCCGGATGCGGATGTGCGCGCGGCCCGGGTGGCGACGGGCATGCTTTGGGCTCTGGCGGGGCTTTTGAGTTTGTTGACGGTGGGACGGGAGAAGGAAAGTTAGGGGCGTGGAGGTTTGCCTCAGCGGCTGAAGCCGCTCCCCAATAAGAGTTTCTTGGTCGCAGCGGAAACCGCTCCACCCCATCACGCCAAAACCGGGCGTGCGGGAGGCGCCGGCGCTCCACACGCGACCGTCCGAGCAGCAGTTATGGCGGACTTGTTTTGGCGCGCTAACTGACCTATCTCTCTTAGTAACTCTCGCATTCGCGCGCGCAATGTGTTACATTCCCACGCAAGGTTCGGACATAACCCAGGGTTGAGCGTGGAGGGCGGCATGAATTGCCTCTTTACGATGCTGCGCGGGTTGTTGTTGATCTTTCTCACTGGAGCGATGGTTGGCACCGCCTATGGGGGGCCGCCGACTTGCTCATTTCTTTTCCATCCACCTTATAGTGGCGTGTATCCGAGGTCGTGCTGGTATCCCATGCCGGCGTATGACCAGACGAATCCCAACTTTGCGGCTTATCTGTCTCCGACAACGGTGGTCAACGACGTTGCGAACAACACTTATACCGCGACTGTAACGGCGTTTAAGATTCACGATAATTTAGTTACCTTTACGGCAAATAACGGATTCTCGCCCGGGGATACGGTGGTCGTAACCGGATTGTCCAGTCCGGTTGGACAAACTCTCAACTGGACAGAGTTGACGGTTGCCAGCGACGGATTATCGGGTACGGCATTTGGTGCGCTGTATTCGCACGCGAATGTTGCGACCACTTCCGATTCGGGCGCGGTCTACGACACGGGAACGCCTGTACCGACGCCGATGCAGGGCTTGATTGTATGCTCGCCCCCGGTGGTTTGCGGGAATCCGTTTGACGGTTCGTGGCTGCCGGCGGGCCCGATTCCGGGAGATGCGTATTCTTTTAATTCGTGGTGGTGGAGCGCGACTTGCTGTCCGACGGCGGAATCGATGGCGCTGATGGGAGCGATTGCGAATAAGTCACCGAGCACGACGATCAGCGGATGGACGGCGAACTTCTATGCGGGGGGACCACCGACGCCGCCGTCGTCGGGGTTGACGAATCAGACGGGGCCGATTTTTCCGTTCGTGCCGGATACGCGAACGCACATGCTGGCGGCGGACATACAGCGGGTGATCGACATGGCGCTGGCGCAGGGGACGAACCCGAGCGCGGGAGGAAACTTCGATCATATCCAGAGTATTCTTGGCGACTTTACTCCGGCGGCGACTGGGGCGATCGGATCAGCGAATAACATCAGCAATTCGACATTCGTCAACGACATCAGTGCAGGCTCGGTGATTGTGATCGCGATTCACACGTGGCAGGCTCATGTGGCGTCGACGGGGAGCAATGCGGACGCGGTCACTTTTACGTGGGTGGGAGACGGACACTGCCTGGCGGTAACGGGGTTCATCTCTTCGACCTTTAGAAATCCGATCGGAGGGGTGAGCGTGACACAATCGGTGGAGGTGCTCAATCCGGTATATGGCGCGGCGGAATGGATTGACATGCTGAACGTGACGAATGGGACCTACACCCAAAGCGGACTGAGCCGGACGTTGACGCTGCCGGGTACGGGTTGGACGACGGGCGCGATATGGCCGGACGCGGGAAGCTCGCCGGTGAATTCGGTTTGGGACATTGTGGACGGAGAGAACATTGTGTTTATCGACGCCTACGAGACGCTGAGTGTGCCGTAGGGAGGCGCTTATGATTTGGGCAACGCGGCAATGCGAGAGGACGCGCAGTGAACGAGCGTGCGGTGAACGGGTGAGGCGTAGACGCGCGAAGGTGGTTGGCTGGTGGCTGACGGTTGCGCTGGCCTGCGCCGCGACGGCACAAACGCAGCCGAAGACGGGCGACAAGGCGGGGGCGACGAATCAGACATCGACGATCCGCGCGGAGGAGCGCGCGCCGAAGACTTATGCGGAGATGGTAAAAGAGCTGAGGCTGGAGCAGAAGGACAGTGATATGCGGGCGGCTTTTCCGCAAACGGCGACGGGCGCGGAACTGGCGCGGGTGGCGACGCTGGTGCCGTTTGGCCTGCGGCAGGGAGACGTGCCGGAGGCGCGGCAGATGGCGGAAGATCTAGCGGCGCTGCGGAAGACGCCGGAGCCGGCGCTGGCGGATATGCGCAGCGGGTTTCATAAGTTGCCGGTGAAGTATTGGGCGGAGAGGCAATTTCTGATCCAGATGGGAGGGCGATTGCCGCTGGCACGGGCCACGGTGATTAGCTTTCTGACCGAAGAGATGAGCCGGCCGGTGAAAATTTCGGCGGAAGCGCCGAAGAGTCTGGATTATCTGACGCCGGTGACGGCGGCGGATACGCTGGTGTTTGTGGTGGCGGACGCGAAAGAGCGGGACACGGCTTTCCGGTTGGCGGCGAAAGCACAGACGGATCGTACGATGGGGCAGCTGGTGCTGTCGCGCTATGAGGTGGTGGACGCGGCGCGGGCGCGGGCTTTGGCGAGTGAGTTGGAGTTGATCAAGTAACGGCGCAAGTAATGAGGAGCGATCGGGTTATGCCGGTTTCGGTTTGCTGGCTGCTTTGCGGCTGAGGCCGCGTTTAATAACAGATGCTGATCGAAGGTAGTGCGACCCAGGTCGCGCTTGGGCTGCTGTTTCGCGACGAGCGAAGTCGCACAGACACAAACGGAAACCGTGCTCTATTCGTTTTGCTCCATGCCCTCGTGCGCGGACGGGGCCGAGCCCGACTCTGGTTTGATCCTGGATGCGAGCGGCTTTCTCTACGGAGAAACCAGGGATGGCGGCAAGCATCGCTATGGCACCGTATTTATGGCGTCGGTGAATGGAGGTGAAAGCGTACTCCACAGCTTTCTGGAGGGCAAAAGTGCTTATGCTGGGGACGGCTTGCTCCGGGATCAAACGACAAACTAGTTGATACAACTCAGTGTGTAGCTCAATCCCAATTGTTTCGTCATTGTTTTAATTATCTAGCAATTTCCCTGACTCCCAAACCTCTTCCGCCAAGTTTCTTAGGGCATTAGCGTGCTGCTCTAAATCGGCGAGTAATTTAGGATATTCACTCTCGCAAGGATAGCCTCCCTTTGTTATTGCGGACTCAAAATCTGGGAGTTCAGAGGTAATCCAGGTCAAGTGATGGGAGTAAAGGAGCATCAGATCCCTACGCTCGTCAATGAGTGCGCGGGAGTTCTCTAGAGAGAAATCCTTTAACTCCAGTTTTGCACCTACTGGATGAGCTAGCTTTTCGCCTGAGTTATCCCAGTGATGCCACGCTGATTGCAGAAATTCGATGATTTGACGAGCCGTATTCTCGAAGTGCCACAACAGCGAAGCCTGACCGCCGGCACATTGGCAATCATCAATTAATTTGACTAACTTTTCGTTTTGCTCCTTCCTTTCTCTTTCTGCCTGCTCCGCCATTCGTTTAACGCGGTTGGCATCATGTAGATTGCGATAAATGGAGTATCCGTTCAATGCAAGTAGTCCGAGGGCCGCGGAGATCGTTAGGGTAGTTGTCCAAAGGCCCTCATGGTGCTCCGCCTCGTGTAAAACCGCCATCAATGCACCAACGAAGGTGACGAAGAAAGTCCCAATTCCCAGGGCGACTTGCCATCTCTCTCCTTTAGACATTCGTGGCGGGGACCGGTCGGCATCATTAAATTCTAGCCGACAAAATAATGCGAATGAGATGAACTGGTGCCCTTCCCGTCCGCGCCCAGGTCCGGAGCCTTTCAGTATGCCAGGCAGAGAGCCCACGCTCGCATGGGGAAATCCCGCGCTACATGGGAGATACGCCCTTTGCCTAGGAGATCCAGCCGCCGCCTATTACTGTGTCTCCGTCGTAGAAGACTGCGGCCTGGCCGGGGGTTACGGCTCGCTGGGGCTCGTCGAAGGTGGCAAGGATTTCGTCTGGGCTGGGGCTTTCGATGGTGGCTGGGGCGGGGGCGTGCTTGTGGCGGATTTTGACTCCGGCGCGCATGGGCTGCTTGAGTTCGGTGGTGGAGATCAGGTTTACACGGGTGGCGCGCAGAGTGCGGGTGTAGAGTTCTTCGTCGCGGCCGACTACTACCTGGCGCGTGTCGTTGTTGATTTGAATCACGTAGAGCGGCGAGCCGGTGGCTACGCCGAGGCCCTTGCGCTGTCCTACGGTGAAATTGTGGACGCCGTTGTGCTCGCCGATAACATGGCCGTTGGTGGTGACCATTTCGCCACCGACTTCTAAGCGCTCTGGCGAACCCTGCTCGCCGAGGTAGGCGTCGAGAAACTTTTTGTAGTCGCCGCCGGGGACGAAGCATATCTCCTGGGAGTCGGGCTTTTCTGCAATTACAAGATTGTACTTACGGGCCAGCTCGCGAACCTCGGGCTTGTTCATGCCGCCGAGGGGGAAGAGCGTGTGGCTTAGCTGATCTTGCGTGAGGCCGAAGAGAAAGTAGGTTTGATCCTTGGAGCGGTCGACGGGACGCTTGAGGAGCCAGCGGCTGGTGGCATCATCGAAGGCGACCTGGGCGTAATGGCCGGTGGCGATGTGCTCGGCGCCGATCTGGCGGGCAACGATCAGAAGCTGATCGAATTTCAGATGATTGTTGCAGAGGCTACATGGAATGGGAGTGCGGCCGGCGAGATACTCCTCGACAAAGGGGCGGACGACATCGCGCTCGAAGCGCTCTTCGTGATTGACGACGTAGTAGGGAATGCCGATGGTCTCGGCGACGCGGCGGGCGTCGTAAACATCGTCGAGCGAGCAGCAGCGTCCGGTGACCGACTCGGGCATACCCTCGTGGCCGGCGAGGCGGCGCTGATTCCAGAGCTGCATGGTGAGGCCGATGACGTTGTTGCCTTCGGCGCGCAGCATGGCCGCGACGGTGGAGGAATCGACTCCGCCCGACATGGCTACGGCGATGGTGGGTTGAGACACAGCTTTTAGCTCCTGGCTACTTCTTCCCTCAGGGGCTAAAGCCCCTTTGTTTCGGACTCGCTGCGGCGCGCCTGAAGGCGCGCCCTTTCAAAACAGATTTGGTGCACGGCTAACGCCTTGACCTTTCAAAACTTGCGACCGACTGAACGGGCGCCCTCTTCAAAAACATTTTCTGTTCTAAAACCATTTGCTGCGGCTAGCAGTTGGCGGTTGCCTTCCATACTGGCGACAGGTCTCTTAGCCGGGCTACGGTTTCTGGAACTATCGATAACGCAAAGTCTACGTCTTCGGCTGTGGTTAGTTTGCCGAGGCTGAAGCGGATGCTGGATCGGGCGCGATCGGGGGACAGGCCCATGGCAATCAAGACGTGCGACGGCTCGATTGCGCCGGAGGAGCAGGCTGCGCCGGTTGAAACTGCGAGACCCTGGAGATCGAGCGCGATTACGAGGGCTTCGCCGTCGATGCCTTCGAAACAGATGTTGGTCGTGTTCGGGACGCGCGGGGCGGCGGCTCCGTTGACGGTGGCGGAGTCGAGCTGGAGGAGTCTGGACTCTAGACGATCGCGCAGGGACTGGATGTTGTCGGCGTTGCTGCGGTCGGCGGACGGACGGTCGGCGGCTGGCCGGTCGTCGTCATCCTTATATATGTCTCGATCTGCATCCTGGCGCTGGAGGCTGGCCTGGGCTAGCTCGGCGGCGCGGCCGAGACCTACGATGCCGGGGACATTTTCTGTGCCGGCGCGGCGGGAGCGCTCGTGGCGTCCGCCGTGGAGCATGGCATCGATGGGCGTGTTCTTTTTTACGAAGAGTGCGCCTACGCCTTGCGGGCCGTGCAACTTGTGGGACGAAATCGTGAGCAGGTCGCAGCCGATGTCGGCGACGCGGAGGGGAATTTTTCCGGCGGCCTGGACGGCATCGGTGTGGAAAAGGACGCCGGCTTCGGCGGCGATGGCGGCGATCTCGCGCACGGGCTGGAGGACTCCGGTCTCGTTGTTGGCGAGCATGATGGAGATCAACTTGGTGTTGGGCCGAAGGGCGCGGCGAACGTCGGAGGGATCGACGAGGCCGCGGGCGTCGACGGGAACCGAGGTGAGCTCGCAGCCGGTGGACTCAAGATGGCGGCAGGCGTTGAGGACGGCGTGGTGCTCGATGGTGGAGGTGATGATGTGCGTCTTTTGTGAGCGCGACTTGTTTGCGTCGAGCCGGTTTGTCTGGAGCGGGCCGAAGATGGCGAGGTTATCGGCCTCGGTGCCGCCACTGGTGAAGACGATCTCGGAGGCGCGGGCGCCGATGAGCGCGGCGACGGACTCGCGGGCGTGCTCGACCGCGGCGCGAGTCTGCTGTCCGTGGGAATGGATGGACGAAGCGTTGCCGAAGCGGTCGGAAAAATAAGGGCGCATGGCGTCGACGACCTCGGGCAGAACCGGGGTGGTGGCGTTGTTATCGAGATAGACGCGGCGCGGCATTGTTAGTTCTATTGTACCGGGTGGAGCGCGGGGCGCGGACGGCTGAAAATCTAAACTTACTTGCCTAAGGGACCCTCAGCGGCTAAAGCCGCAGTTGAAGATGGCCTCTTATCGCAGCGCTGAAGCGCTGCGCCACCCAAAATCCGCCGCGAGACCGAAGATTTACTGCGCGACCCAGAATCTACTGCTCGACCGAAATCAAGAGGTCAGCAAAGTCTTTCAGCCTGCGCGAGAGTTTGATGCTGCGCGGCAGAACGCGGCGGATCGAGCGAGAGCTAGCCATAGTACTGAAAATCTTTCCAGAAGTCGGGCCAGGTTTGGCGGAGGCCGCGGCAGAGGTAGATGTCGGGATGCTCGTGGGTTTCTTCGTTCTCGATGTTGTAGGGATTGGGGACGTGGCCGGCTATGGTGCAGTCTGCAAAGTTGGCGGCTCTGAAGTGGTCGGAGAAGCCGAGGACGATTAGCGTGTCGGGCGCGGGAGTGACGTAGCCTTTGGCATAGAACGAATTGATGCCGCTCATGGGACGCGGGAGGTTGTAGGCCGGGCCGTAGAGGGCGATGGCTCCAGCCTCGCCGTAGTTGGCGGCGAGGATGCCGACGCTGGCGCGATCGGCGGCGGGCACGGAGTCGCGGATGCGGGCGACCTCGGCGGTGAGTTCGGGCCAGCCGAGTTCTTCGACGAGATCGCCGTTGTTTTTCAAGGCAAAATTCCAGCGCGGAGAATTGATGGGCGCGGATGGCATGGCGATGACGCCGACGAGGAGGGCGTCGAAGGCGAGGGCTGCCCAGGCGATGGTGCGGAGGGCGGCGGACCAGCGTTTGCCGAGTGAGGCGAGTTGCTGCTCGCCCCAGACTGCGCCGGCGGCATACAGCATGGGATAGGCGGCGGCGAGGTAGTATCCGCGGCCTTTGGCGATGATGAAGAGGATCAGCGGGACTAGGTACATCCAGCCGAGCATGCGAAAGCGGCGGCCAGCGGGCGTGATCATTGTGTAGTAAAGGCCGGCTAGCCAGAGCGGGCAAGCCAAGAGAGTTAGTTTGAGTTGATCGGGCAGGAAATCTTTGGTGCGTCCCCAGCGGATGTCGCGCTCGTGAATGTGTTTTAGAAAATCGAGAGAGATGAAATGGTGCTGGGCCTGCCAGATCAGGTTGGGCAGAAACACTAGGATCGAGAGCGCGACGCCGATCCAGAGCCACTTGCTGGCGAAATATTTGCGGGCGGGGGTTGCGATGACTCCGACGACGACGCCGATGACAAAAAAGCCCATGGTGTATTTCGTCATCATGCCGAGGCCGATGGCCGCACCGATGGCGGTCCACCAGCGGGGATCGTCGGCTTTGAGCAGACGGATGATGAAGTAGGCGACCAGCACCCAGCACAAATAATCGAACGAAACGTATTGCATGAGCGCGCCGCCGACGAGGCAGAAGGGAACTCCCGCGGCGACGGCGAGGAGTTGCGCGCCGCGATGGCCGCCGAGTTCGCGCGTCATCAGGCCGATGAAGACCAGGGCGACGGCTTCGGCTAGGGCGGCGAAGAAACGAAATCCGGCGACTGAGGTGCCGAAGAGGATGAGAGATAGGCGGCCGAAGAAGGGAGTGATGGGTGGATAGGCGACGAATCCCCAGGCGAGGTGGCGGGCGTCTTCGAGGGTGGCGAGTTCGTCGCGGTGGAAGCCGTACTGGTGAGCGAGGAGGTGGACCAGGACGGTGGCGGTGGCGATGGCGAGGATGGGGAGGGTGGCGGAGCGGGAGTTGTGGTCGGGTGTCATTTAGTTGGTTGGTCTGCTGCGACTTGGTTACCGAGATCTCTGACCGTGACCGACTGGCGCGTCTGATTTGCTTGTGTCTCGACGACGAGACTCCTCGTTCAGTTCTTGGGTCCGAGCAATCTCTACGCGGAGGCGCCCGATCTCGTCGCGCAGAACTTCGGGATGATTCATCCGACTAGGATAGCTCATCCAGTTGTCTGAGCGTGGGTTGCCACTGAATCCGGTTAATGAGCGTAATGGGAATGTTTCGATAGTTAGCGCGCGGCCAAACGCCGACTTCACGCCTTAGTCAGCGTTTACGACAAGAGTAAGTTGGATTGAGTGCCTGTCATTTCCTGCGGTGCCCGTGAGCGTGAGCGTGTAGGTTCCCGTTGGCGTTCCGCCGGTCGGCGGTGATGACTGGCTCGACGAGCCCCCGCACCCAACCATTAGGACGGTGGCGAGAACGATGGAAGCTTGGGCAGCTAACCACGCAAGCCGCGGGCGCGCCGCTCGCGCGCCGCGCATCCAGACAAATAACGAGAGTGCCCACAACGAGGCAATGCCGATGGCCAGCAGTCCGGGTCGAACCGGAGGTTTAATGCCGTTGATCGGTGGCAACGCCATCCCCTGTGAAGGAGCCGTGGTGTTCACGGAAACCGTTAATGCGCCAGGAGTGGCAACTGTTGCAACAACCGGCTGCGGGGTTGACGAACAAAATGCCTCTGACGGCAGGCCGGCGCAAGCCATGCTAACGCTTACCTGATCGCTGGGCGAGGCTCCTCCAATGGCCGTCACTTGTAGCGAGTAGCTGGCTGTCTGGCCCTGGGTAACCGTCGCTGAGAGCGAGCCTCCGGTCGCTGCCGCTACCGAGAAGTCAATCCCTGCCCCTGAGAGGCTGACTAGTAGTCCGCCGACACTGAGTTGTGCGCTCTCCGCAGCGGTGACGGAAGCATCGAAGACAACGTTGATCGTGCAGGAACCTCCTCCTTGCAGAGTCAGGCCCGCACAGTTGTCTCCCTCCGAAAAATCGACTGCATTCGTACCGGAGACGGTTATTGCCGGGACGGTCACAGGGGAGGTTCCGGGATTAGTGACCGTTACCTGCTGCGACGCGCTTCTCGTTCCCAACGGATCAGCGGCAAACGTCAAAGAATTCGTCGAAAGCGTCAAGGCGCCGCTGAGGCCAGAGAGGTTAACCGTTTGGGTGCCCGCAGTATCGGTCATTGTGAGGAGGGCGATTTCCGTGCCGGTGGTGGAAGGGGTGAATTTGACGTTGATCGCGCAGGAGCCGCCGCCGGCCGCCAGGGGCTGGCTGCGGCAATTGTCCGTCTCTGAGAAATCGGAGGCGTTCGTGCCGGAGATGGCTACGCTCGAAACAGTGGTTTGTGAGGATCCTCGATTACTGAGAATTGCGGCGAGGGTGTCCGATGTTCCTGCGAGAGTCGAGGGGAATGTCAGAGTGCTGGGAAAAGCCACGGCGCCAGCCCCAGACGCTTGCACTAAGCCAGCTACGCTACGCACGCGAATGTTGTCGAGCACCACAAGGTCTCCGGAGGCGTCTGCGCCTGCGGCTCCTGGATTATCAAAGACGGCGCTCAGAGCTGGTCCGCCATCGCCCGCATAGCCGCAAAAATAAGTGCCCATGGGGTTCGGTGTGCCCGCCGCTGTAGAAATGAATCCCGTGGAGGAAGAAACCTCGCGAACCACGCAATTTGCGGAATCGGGAATGAAGAGATTGCCCGCGGGATCCAGGAAGAGGCCAAAGGTATTGCGGACTTGGGCGAGGTCGGCGGGACCACCGTCACCCGAAAAACCCTGGCCTAGAGCCATGTTGCCCGCGATGGTATAGATGTTGCCGTTAACCGCCATAACCTCGCGGACTGCGTAATCGTAGTTGTCTGCGACAAAGATGTTCCCAGAGTTATCCACGGTTACGCCGTAGGGAGCGAAGAATGTGGCGCTTGTAGCCGGCCCCCCATCGCCGGTCCCGTGGTCCAAGCTGTTCGCGACTCCGGCCACGGTGGTAATAATTCCCGTCGAGCCGGAAACCTCACGAATCACGCCATTCCCCGTGTCGGCGATGAAGATGTTGCCGGAGCTATTCAGAGCCACGCCGCCTGCGGCGGATAGAAGGTCAATGGGATATATCTGGGCACTGGTGGCCGGCCCTCCATCGCCCGCATAGCCGCAATAATAATTGCCGAAACTGTCCGGCGGTGTTCCCGCTACTGTGGAGATGATCCCAGTCGAGGCGGAAACCTTGCGAATTATGCAATTGCCGCTATCGACAATGAAGACGTTTCCCGCGCCATCCACAGCTACGTCCCTCGGATCCCAGAATTCCGCGCTCGTAGCCGGGCCCCCATCACCGGAATAGCCAACCAGGCCGTTTCCGGCCACGGTGGTGATGATTCCCGTGGAAGCTGAGACCTCACGGACGACGTCGTTGGCTGTATCCGCAATAAACACGTTCCCGAAATGATCGGTAGCGAGTCCAGCAGACCAGGGAGAGTCATTCAAAAAACCAATCTCGCCATCCGTGCCAAGGTAGCCATCGCCGCTATATGCGGGGAAGGCAATCAATTGTCCCGCCTGCTCCGGGTCGGCTATCGCCACGCCGGCAAAGGTCGAGATATTGCCCGCATGCGCAGAGACCTCGCGGATCACGGAGTTCTCGTAATCCGCAATCAGGACGTTGCCGGATTTGTCCACGGCAACGCCGTACGGCTCGTTCAGTGTGCCGCTGGTGGCTGGGGCGCCGTCGCCCGAGTATCCACATCCGAGGCTGTAGTCGCCTGCCACGGTGGAGATATTGCCGCTGGAAGAAAAGACTTCGCGGATGAGGCAGTTCGAGGTGTCGGCGATGAAGATGTTTCCGGAGCTATCAATGGTCACTCCGTTGGGCAAGTTGATCTGGGCGCTGGTGGCAAGAGCGCCATCGCCCGAGTATCCACAGCTGCCGGAGCCTGCCACGGTGGAGATGATGCCTGTAGAAGTGGAGACCTCACGAATCGCGCAGCTACTCGTATCGGCGATGAAGACATTTCCGGAGCCATCCACGGCCACGTCGTTCGGAAACCAGACCTTGGCGTTCGTGGCCAAGCCGCCGTCCCCCGAGTATCCGCAGTGTAACAACCCCGTCTGATCTGGAGGCGTTCCTGCCAGGATGGAGATGTTCCCAGTCTGGGCGGAGACCTCACGGACCAAGCAGTTCAAGGTGTCCGCTATGAAGATGTTCCCGTGTTTATCCACGGCCACGCCAGAGGGGTCATCGAGCCAGGCGCTGGTGGCTGGTCCGCCGTCGCCGAAATAGTAACAGGTGCCCGCGCCCGCCACGGTGGAGATGATGCCGGTCTGAGCGGAGACTTCACGGATCCTACAATCGGATCTATCGGCTATGAAAATGTTTCCGGAGCCATCCACGGCCACGCCGGAGGGATATTCAAGCCTGACGCCGACGGCTGGACTGCCATCGCCGACAGAAACGCTTCCCCATGCCCCATTGCCCGCCACAACGGTGACATTCCCAGTGGTATCTACTTTGAACACCCGGCCGTAGTAGGCATTGGCGACGTAGAGGTTGCCTGTGCCGTCCACCGCAACACCAGTGGGATAGCCCATGCTGGACTTCAAGGCGGGAAGATTGTTGGGCCCACCGCCGGCAATGGTTTCTACGTTGTTCTGGGCAAAAAGCACCGGGGCAATCAGCTTCGGCAAGAGAATGGCCAATGCAGTAAATCGAATTATGGCATTCATCATGGCAGCGTCTCACCTAACTGCGCTGTCAGCATACTCCAGGATTTGCTTGTTAGCTTACAGACGAGGAGATTAAAAATAACGATTGGGCCGAGCAGACAAGATGGAGTCGAATCAATCCAAACGCAGTGAGTTTGTGACTAGAAATGGGCGGCTGGCGAAAAGCTAGCAATCGACCTGAGCGCGAGGAATGCGTGACTTATGCTAACGGCTCTCGATGCCTACGTAGTGCTGGGGATATTCTGGGCCTATGTAGTCGGCGCGGGGGCGGATTAGGCGGTTGTCGTCTAGTTGTTCGATTACGTGGGCGGTCCAGCCGCTTACGCGGGAGACGGCGAAGATCGGGGTGAAGAGATCGACCGCGATGCCGAGCGTGTGATAGGTGGAGGCGGAATAGAAATCTACGTTGGCGTTTAGCTTTTTGTCGGCTCTGACGTATTGCTCGATCTTTCTGGAATAGTCGAACCACTGCGGGTTGCCGCTCGCTTTGCCGAGATCCTCGGACATTTTGCGGAGGTGGGTCGCGCGCGGATCTTCGGTGTGGTAGACGCGATGGCCGAATCCAGGGACTTTCTTTTTCTGGGCTAGCATTCCTTTAATGTGCTCGACGGGGTCGGCGTGGGCTTTATCGATCTCCATGAGGATTTTGAAGACGGCTTCGTTGGCGCCGCCGTGGAGCGGACCTTTTAACGCGCCGATTGCCGCGGTGATGGCGGAGTGCATATCGGAGAGCGTGGCCGCGACCACGCGGGCGGCGAAGGTGGAGGCGTTGAGCTCATGGTCGGCGTGGAGGATCAGAGCGATGTCTAGGGCGCGCTCGGCGGTTGCGGAGGGTTTGACGCCGTTGAGCATCAATAGAAAATTGGCCGCGTGGGAGAGTGAGCCGTCGGGCTCGACCAGGGGCTTGTTGTTGCGGACGCGATCGTAGTTGGCGACCAGGATGGCGATCTGCGAGGTGAGGCGGATGGCCTTGTTGATGTTCGAATCGTGATCGTTTTTCGCGCTGTCGGGATCGTAGTAGGAGAGCGCGGAGACGAGGGTGCGGAGGGCATCCATGGGCGGCACGTGGCGGGGCACGGCGCGGAGCTGAGCGATAATGGCGGGATCGAGGGTGCGGGCGGCGGCGAGACGCTCTTGCAACTGGCGCAGCTCGCCGGCACTGGGGAGACGGCCGAACCAGAGGAGATAGCAGACCTCTTCGAAGGTGGAATGCTCGGCGAGATCGTGAATGTCGTAGCCGCGATAGGCGAGGACGCCCGCGTCTCCATCGATGTAGCAGATGCCCGAGGTGGTGGCGACGATTCCCTCGAGACCTTTTGGCGCTTGCACTCCCGTGACCGTCGACATGACCCCTCGCTTGGATGCGAATGACTGGATTCGCAGGCCCGGCGGCGGCTTTGCAGCGGCCACAGGGCAACCTTCTTTTATACGCTATTGGTGCGGGCGATTCCAAGGCGGGGGGCGGGGGTAGTTTCCTGATCTGGTTTTTTCACCACAGAGTCACAGAGACACAGAGAAAACCTGGAGCTGGGGTCGTGTTAAAATTTGCGACTGACTTTGCGACTTCAACTGGAGAACCGATGCCTAATCCTATCTGCCATTTTGAAATTGGATGCCGTGATAGCGGCAAGACCGGCGAGTTTTATAGCAAGCTCTTTGACTGGAAGATGCAGGCGATGGGCCCGGCGACGATGATTGATGCGGGCGCTGGAAGCGGCAGTGCACCCATTGGCGGACACATCACCGCGCTCGGGCATGAGCCTCATCATTACACGATTTTTTATGTTGCGGTGGATAATGTGCAGGCTTATCTGGACAAGGCTGCGTCGCTCGGCGGGAAGATGGTGGTGCCGCCGGTGACGATTCCAACGGGAACGTTTGCGTGGTTTGCCGATCCGGAAGGGAATACGGTTGGATTGTTTAAGGCTAAGGGGTAGAGGCGGGGCCCGTGATCCGTCCACAAATCGCGCGGACCGCTCTATTTGAAATTCTGTTCGCCGGGTCTACTCGGCGCTGTGTCGCGTTGTTGAATGGGTTGCGCGCCATACCCAGGGTACGGTGGCAACCAAGGTGAGCGGCCCGAGTATCATCACTGTTATTGCCCCCCAGCCGAGCCCTTGGCCGCGCATCACAACGGTAGAGATCACCGCTGACAGCCCACCGTAGCCGGCGAGCAAAATCCGGCTGAATTGGTTGGAAGGCTGAGACCTTCGGCGCATCTCGCGCATCAAGCGCTGATCAAAATCCGGCCGCAGGCTTGGGACGGGCGCGGCCATGGATCGCCGAAGCAAGCTATCGATTTTGACTTCGCGCGGGTCCATCTCAGACATGGGCTCAGACATAAGAATATCCTTTCTCTTTCAGCAGGCCGTGGAGAAGCTGGCGGGCGCGGTGGAGATACGACTTGGCTGTATTCTCCGGAACGTCGAGGAGGGCCGCCACTTCAGCGACACTTGCTCCCAGCCAATAGTAGAGACGGAGAGCTGATTGGTAGACCTCGGGTAGGGTTTGAATGCATAGCGCAAGGGATTGATCGCGCTGCGCTGTTTCGAGCAGCGAGCGTGGCCCGGGCTCCGCGGCCGCCACCTGAGAAAGCACCGTGTCATCCAAGTGTGGCCTTCGGAAACGAGCCCGCGCCTTCAAGTTCACCGCCTGGTTGAAAGTGATGCGGTAAATCCAAGAGCCGACCTCGGCTTCGCCCCGAAATGATGGAAGCGCATGATGAACCTTCAGAAACACCTCCTGGGCGACGTCTTCTGCCTCAGCCGCGAATCCCTGCCCCAGAATCGAGAGAGCAAGACGAAACACGTGGTCGCTATGGCGGCGAACCAGCTCCGCAAAAGCGTCCTGGTCGGCCGCTTGCGCACGGGCCACGAGTTGAGAATCGCTATCCACCCGTATCAATGGCCGGCATCGCGTTTGAGAAAATGGAAGACAAGCAGGCCCACGCCCAAAAAAGCGAAGGGCAGCGGTGATATCCAAAACGAACGTGCCTCCGCGTCAAGAGTCCGATAGAGCACAATCATGGTTCCCAGGGAAAGGCAGAACAGGATGGTACCGAGGATCGGGAGGACCCCGGTCGGATCGAGAACACCCGGATTCGGCCTTTGCTCCAGCGGAAATTCAGGCAAGGGGATACCCTTTTCCATCGCCACGAGCCGCTCCTGATGAATGAGTTCGAGCCGCTTCCTGCGGGTTTGATGCTTCACGTGGAGATAACCAACCACGCCCGCCGCCAACGCCAGCACAACCATACCATCGCCGACTGTGTAGCTCATTTTGTCACCTCAGCCTTAAGACAAGGTGAGCTGGCGCGCGGTTGCAGAGGGTGGAACAAAAGTTCTGGCGCGCAATGACGAGCCGTGGGGCCGAGAACGAAATTCCAACGCACCTTATCAGACCTCCCAATCAGACTC
This sequence comes from uncultured Acidobacteriaceae bacterium, assembly GCA_963803645.1. Classification (GTDB taxonomy): domain Bacteria; phylum Acidobacteriota; class Terriglobia; order Terriglobales; family Acidobacteriaceae; genus Acidiflorens. The sequence continues at coordinate 89,097 of CAWDNK010000002.1, forward strand.
CCGCTTCGCGGTTAGGCGGGCCAGAGGGTGGCGGCGGTATCCCAGAAAATTTGCTGACGCATATCTTCGGTGATGGGGAGGGCTTTGAAATCTTTGACGTTTTCGGCAATGTCGGGGACTCCGGGGCCGGGCCAGTCGGTGCCGAATAAAGTTTTGTTTGCGATTTCGGAGAGGCGCGGGAAGTATTCTAGGAGCTTTTTGGGCGGGATGCCGCTGATGTCCAGATAGACATTTTTGTGGCGGCGGAGGAGGAAGAAGGCGGTGTCCATCCAGAGAGGACGGCCGCCATGGGCGAGGAGGATTTTTAGTTTGGGGAAATCGACGGCGACGTCGTCGACGTAGATGGGGTCGCCGTATTTGTTGCGCGCGCCGGGGAAGACTGACGTGCCGGTGTGGAACATGACGGGGATGCCGTTGGCTTCGGCGGCGCGATAGATGATTTCGAGTTCTTTGACGCCGTGAACGTAGTCGTTCGGGTAGAGGAGCTGGTGCGGGGGATGAATTTTGATCATGCGGATGCCGAGGCGGAGGATGTGCTCGACATCGGCGAGAATGTTTTTGGTGTGGCGGGGATGGACGGAGCCGCACGCGATTAGGCGACGGGGATCGGCTTTGACGTAGTCTGCGACGAACTGATTGACGGCCGGGCCGAAGCCCATGACTTCCGGGGCAACGTAGTTGATGAGGGCGGCGCGCTCGACTCCGCAACGGTCGAGGTATTTGAGGAAGGCGCTGGGCGAGCGGGAGTAGGATTCGATCTCGTCGAAGTTGGGGCGCTTGGCCTTCATGAGCGCGAGGGCGGCGGGGGTGAACATTTCGTAGGGCTCGATGTGGACGTGGCAGTCGGTGATCAAGGTCAGTTCCCAGTTCTCAGTTCTCGGTTCTCAGTAAAGGCGTTCAGCTCTCAGCTCTCAGTGAGAGCGGGCCGATGGAGATCGCTCGTGAAAAGCTTTTCATAACTCTACAGGTGATCGCTGACCTTTAATACAACGGCACTTTTGGATCTACTGTGCGGGCCCAGCCGTCGATTCCTCCACGCATGGACTGGACTTTTTCGAAGCCTTGCTGGCGGAGCCAGTTGGTGACGCTTAGCGAGCGGACGCCGTGGTGGCAGACGACGACGATGTGGGAGTCGGGATCGAGCTCCTGGTTGGCGCGGGTTGGAATATCGCCCATGGGGATGTTCTTGGCACCTTCAATTTTGGCGGTGTCGAATTCCCAGGGCTCGCGCACGTCGAGCAGGAGGAATGGCTCGCCGGTCTTCTGGAGAGCTTTAAGTTGTCCGGCCGAGATTTCGAAGTCCATCGGTTGACCCCGTGGCTGTTTGGTCGTTATTGCGATTGACCAATTTGCGATCGACCCACTGCGATCGCGCGCTACTGCGATGCGAGCATGAGAAGCCTACCATGTTCGATTGCTGGTTGGCTTGGAGGGGACTCGGTTTCGGGCGCGGATTCTGTCGCGAGCGGACGCCGTGATGCACGGACGACGACGGGGGCGCCGGGATGGGCATGGGTTTCTTTGGTTATCGGAGAAAAGTTACTGCGGAGATGACCTTTTGGGCAGTGCCATGGCACCTTCGTGGACTGGACCTTGGCGCGGGTCCGCAGTAATTTGGGCTTACGACGGAACGGGCGAAGCGCTCCCCGAGGTCGGTTCCGGCGTGGGGAGCGAACTATGAGAATCTGGCATTTATGCTACGCGGCGCTAGGAATTGCCGTGGCGCGCTGGGTTTTTAAGCGTCAGGCCGTGCCGATGGACCCTGTAAACCGTCTACGCAGTTCTGGCCTGTTGTAGATTTGCGGTTAGGAAGGGCAGGAATCGCGCCCCGTTGCGCGACCGCTTCGATCTGAGCGCGGTTCCTGCCCCTTTCGTATTTCTTCCTGTGGCGATTCGGCTTCGATTTGTCTGATTTGTGGTGCCCTGGGCGGCTTTCGGCTTTTTCTGGAAGTCGAAGCACTTTGAGGTGCCTTTGGTAACTTTCTTCCTGTTACGTTCCGCCTAGAATTTGAGTGAGAGGCCCGAGATGCACGGGTCGGCTTGTGCTTTGGTCGAATCACGCCTGCGCCCGGTTTAGGCCTCAGGGTTGGCTTGTTTACTTATTTGTAACGGGGGTTGATGGTTCGCTGGAATTCAATTTCGGAGTTAGCTTGGCGGATTGGGCTCTTCGTGGTTCTTGCGCTGGCTTGCGTGGTTAGTTTGCCGCGGGCGGGATTTGCGCAGGAATCGATTGGGGCGGCGCAGGATCAGGCGGGCGCTGCGCAGGATTCGACGGGGCAGGATGGGGAGCAGTCGCTGGGTGCCGTGGCGCGCAATTTGCGGCGGGAGAAGGCTCAGGAACAGGCTTCGGCGCCGGCTCCTCCGGCGCTGCGGACGGTGGTCGACAACGACAATCTTTCGCAGGTGATGGAGGATGCGCGCAAGCTCAAGCCGGTGGCGCCGGATAAGACGGTGCTGTCGCTGGATGCTTCGGGGAACAAGTTGACGGTGTCGTCGCCGGACGTGACTTGCAGCATGTCATTCACTGCGCGGGCGAGCTCGCTGATCGTGAAGCCGGTGCTGGTGGAAGATTTGCCGGCGGAGGAAGTGGTGAAGTTGGATGGGCCGGCGTCGATTCACGATGATAATTTGCAGCTGGATGTTTTCAACGGGACGGAATGGGCTCTGCGGGAGATAACGGTGGGGCTGACGCTGGAGCGGCGTCCGGGGGAAGATGCGGAGACGGCCGCGCTGGCACAGGTTTTGCCGGCGGTGGCGGGCGACGCGGTGCCGCTGGTGGAGCGCCGGTCGGATGTGACGCTGCTGTTTCATTTGAAGACGGAGACCAAGCCTTTTGATCGAGCGACGCTGCGGGAGTTTGTGGGCGTGACTCCGGGGCCGGATGAAGATTGGAGATGGTCGATCGTGTCGGCGAAGGGGATTCGTCCGGAGGGATCGCGAGTGGCGCCGGAGTCGTTGACGGAGCCGCTGATTGGCGGGAGGGTGCCGACGGTGCCGTTGACGAATGCGCCGGCGATGGGTCCGCCCGCGACTAATGTGCGCGGCCCGAATGCCGCTGGCGCGAACGCGAGCGACGCTAAGGCGCCTGGGCGTTGAGGCGGGACACGAGCCAAGTCGTGACGGCGAAGATTGTTTTCGGATGGGAGCGGGTGATAGTCTAACGAAGTTGAGCGGGAGTAGTTCAGCGGTAGAACGCCAGCTTCCCAAGCTGGATGTCACGGGTTCGATCCCCGTCTCCCGCTCCAATTCTCAGAAAGCATTTCTCAGGAAACTCGGGATTCAGCTGCCGGTCGAACATCTTAACCACAGAGGACACGGAGTGCACGGAGAAATTCGGCGCACCTGGGAATTCGCTGCGCCTAGCTAGCCAGCTATGCAGCGATTGAGCAGCTTTTATTTAGGTGGGCCGCCGGCCGCCGCCGCCGAGGATGCGGCTTGCATGGAGTGCAGCTGAATTACGCCGATTCCGAGAGCGCCTACTGCTCCGGCAAGGACGCCGAGTACGAGCAGCATAATTACATTTTCTAAAATCGATTTCTTCTTGTTCACGGTGTTCACCTTGTGATGACTGAGGATCTTTTGTCTATCTGGTCGCGCGATTGTCCCTTAAACCTTGCTTTTATATATCTTAGCATTCCCACTTCCACTTCAAAGGCGGGAATTGGGCCGCAAGTTACTGAAGTGGCGCGGGATGAACCTGCGCGGCGGGGGGCGGTGTGAAGAGTTTTGCCGCTTTGTCTCGACGGAGGGGCGGGCGGCAACCTATCATGGAGAAAAATCATACGAGGTGCATTCATGACTGAACCAACTTATGAAGAGTTGAAAGCGAAGCTCCAGGAGCTGGAAAAGCAGGTGGACACCAGAAAGCGCAGCGGCGCGATGGAGTTTCGGGTGAGCGAAAAGGGCGGCGTGAGCGTGTATGGATTGGGGCGGTTTCCGGTGACTCTGTATTACGAGCAGTGGACGCGGCTGCTGGGGGCGGCGGAGGAGTTGAAGGCGTTTCTGGAGGCGAATAAGGGGAAGTTGAAGTTGAAGGAGTAGCGGGCTTCTAGCTACTAGCTGCTAGCTACTGGCTTCTAGCAAACTGATTTGTGGTTGCGCGGCCCTCAGCGGCTGAAGCCGCTTTTCCAACATTGCGGTTATCGCAGCGGTAAACCGCTGCGCCACCCAAAATCAAGGCGAACGCAGAGCGCGGGTCGATTTGCAGGTCTTGCGGGCTGGAGTGATTCGTGTTCTCTGAAGATATTCTTTCCAAAACGCAACCGGGTTTTGATGAACGCGTTGCTTATGGCGCGGATGCTTCGCAGTTTATTGAAGTGCGCCTGCCGCGGTCGGATGGCGCGCGGACCGATGCTGCGCGGGCTGCGGCGAGCCAGAGTGGTTCTCGGCAATTTGGATCGAGCGGGTCTGAAGTGCTCCACGCAGCGGTTATCAATATTCATGGGGGATATTGGCGGGCCAAATATGATTTGGCGCATGCGGGGCATTTGTGCGAGGCGCTGCGGCTCGCGGGCTTGGCTACTTTTAATGTTGAGTACCGGCGCGTGGGAAACGTTGGCGGCGGATGGCCGGGGTCGTTTGAGGATGTGCGAGCGGCTTACCGGTTGGTGACGCAGCAGGCGGCGCGGTTTCGGGTGGATGCGGCGCGGATCGTGGTGATGGGGCATTCGGCGGGGGCGCAGTTGGCGGTTTGTCTGGCGGCGCATGAGGATTCGGTGCGGCGGGTGATTTCTTTGGCGGGTGTTTTGGATTTGAAGAAGGCTTACGCGTTGCACTTGAGCAATGACGCGGTGGTGGAGTTTTTGGGCGGGAAGCCGGATGCGGTGCCGGAGCATTATCGGGAGGCGGACCCGATGGAGGTGGAAGTTGCGCGGGCTCGGCAGTGGATTGTGGTGGGGAGGGATGATGAGGTGGTGCCTCCGGAGTTTTCGCGGGGGTATGTGCGGTGGAAGACTTCGGGTGGTCGGCGGGAGAAGGTTGAGCTGGTGGAGATTGCCGGGGCCGGACATTTTGAGTTGATTGATCCTTCGCCGATGAACCCGGGGGCGGCGTTTGGCCGGGTGCGCGAGGTGGTTGTGGCGGCTGCGGGGTGATTTGATGGCAGCCTTGTGATGGCGGCCGCGAAAGGCTTTAACCACGGAGGCCACAGAGTTCACGGAGGAATTCTTGGCCCGCGAACCGGCGCCGGACGTTGCTGTTATCTATCACAGCTAAATGTCCCAGCGCTGACTGGCACTTATCGATCACTTCGGCGTTTATCTCTCACAGTAACGACTGGCTTTGCTTGCTACAATCGGCTGCATTGATTGTGGGTTGGCATGGGCGCGATTGACGAAGCCGAGTTGGTGTTTGACGCGGAGGATGCGTTTGAGGGATTTGAGCGGCTGATGCCGTTCCGCGTGCAGGATATTCTGCTGGTTTCCAATCTGTATGACTCTTTTATTTTGCGCGAGGATGGGCGGCTGAATGAGCTGCTGATCGGCGAATCGCGCGAACTTAATCTGCAACAAATTCCTGGAATTACTCACGTCTCGAGCTGTTCGCAGGCGCTGGAACTGGCGCGCTCGCAGGAGCGGTTCAATCTGATTGTCACGAACCTGGCGGTGGGCGAGATGAATGCGGCGCAACTGGCGCGCGAGGTGAAGAAGTTGGGGCGCGATATTCCGGTGGTGGTGCTGGCTTATGACTATCGCGAGGTGAAGAGTTTTGTGGCGCGGAATCCGGTGACCGATATTGACCGGATATTTTTGTGGCAGGGGAATGCGCGGATTCTGATTGCGATTGTGAAGTATGTGGAGGACAAGCGCAATGTCGGGAACGACGCGAAGGCGTTGGGCGTGCCGGTGCTGCTGGTGGTGGAAGACAACATCCGGTATTACTCGTCGATTTTGCCGGTGATTTATACGGAGCTGATCAGCCAGTCGCGACGGGTGATTCGCGAGGGCATTAATGTGGCGCACAAGCTGGTGCGGCAGCGGGCGCGGCCGAAGATTTTGCTTTGTTCGGATTATGAGGACGCGGCGCGGCAGGCGATGGAGTATCGGGAGAACCTGCTGGCGGTGGTGTCGGATGTGCAGTTTCCGCGGGGCGGGACGGTGGATCAGAATGCGGGATTTGAGCTGGCGCATGTGATTCGCGAGTCGGTGCCGGATGTGCCGATCGTTTTGCATTCGAGTCACACGGAGTACCGGACACGGGCGTACGCGGAGGGATTCACGTTTTTGCAGAAGCGGTCGCCGACATTTTTGCGGGATTTCCGGCGGCTGCTGACTCAACAGTGCGCGTTTGGAGACTTTATTTTTCGGATGCCGGACGGGGCCGAGGTGGCGCGGGCGAGCGACATGAATTCGCTGGAGGCGTTGCTGCACACGGTTCCGGCGGAGAGTTTGAGTTATCACAGCCAGAGAAATCATTTTTCACGGTGGCTGACGGCGCGGACGGAATTTGCGGTGGCGCAGAAGTTGCGGCCGCGGAAGGTTTCGGATTTTCCCGATCTGGAGGCGCTGCGGTCGGATCTGATTTCGTCGATTAATGAATACCGGCGGGAGCAGAGCGAATTTCTGATTGGGGATTTCAACGCGGGGACGTTCAAGGCGGAGGGTAATTTCTTTTTGAGGGTGGGAGCGGGTTCGCTGGGCGGAAAGGCGCGCGGGCTGGCGTTTGTGCGACATCTGCTTTATAAGCGGCAATTTTCGCGGCGCTTTCCGGGAGTGAAGATCGGGGTGCCTCCGGCGCTGGTTTTGAGCACGGATGTGTTTGACCGGTTTCTGGCGGAGAACAACCTGCTGGAGTTTGCGATTCACTGCAAGGATGACGCGGAGATTGAGGCGCGATTTCTGGCGGCGCCGCTGCCGGCATTTTTACAGAACGACCTGGCGGCGTTTTTGAACGAGGCGAAGTGGCCGCTGGCGGTGCGGTCGTCTAGTTTGCTGGAGGATTCGCAGTATCAGCCATTCACGGGCGTGTATGAGACGTTCATGCTGGGCAATCAGCAGGCGGAGTTGGATGCGCGGCTGGCGCGGCTGACGGAGGCGATCCAGCGGATTTATGCGTCGACCTTCAGCCAGCATGCGAAGGCGTATGTGCGGGCGACTCCATATCGGACGGAAGAAGAAAAGATGGCGGTGATTGTGCAGCGGGTGGTGGGCGGGATGCATGGGGAGAGGTTTTATCCGGATTTTTCGGGAGTGGTGCGGTCGCGGAATTTTTATCCGGTGCCGCCGATGGCTCCCGAGGATGGGATTGCGGCGGTGGCGCTTGGGATGGGCAGGGAAGTGGTGGAAGGCGGGAAGTGCATGACGTTTTGTCCGCGGTATCCGCGGAGCCTCGTGCAGTTTTCTACGGTGAAAGATATTTTGTCGAATTCGCAGTCGGAGTTCTGGGCGCTGGAGATGACGGGAGATGGCGACGGGCGCGGGAGTCGCTCGCGGGCCGACGGTGGCGATCGTCACGGGCAGGCTTTGGAGGGTGACGACCGATTGCGAGAGTTGCGCGAGGTTCGTTATTCGCTGGACGAAGCGGAGGCGGATGGAACGCTGCGGGCGGTGGCTTCGACTTACAGCCGCGACAACGATGCGGTGTATGACGGGGTGAGCAGGCCGGGGACACGGGTGGTGAGCTTTGCTCCGGTGCTGAAGCAGGAGGTGTTTCCACTGGCTCCGATTCTGCAACAACTGGCGCGCGTGGGTGAAGACGCGCTCGGGCAGCCGGTGGAGATTGAGTTTGCGGTGAGTTTGCCGCGGGCGGGCGCGGGCGTTGGCGGGGATGGGGCTGTGGGTGCGGCGGAGTTTGGATTTTTGCAGATCCGTCCGTTGGTGCTTTCGCACGAGGGCGAAGAGTTGCGGATGGGCGATGTGGACGCGGCCGACCTGATTTGCCGGAGCGCGATGGTGCTGGGGAATGGACGCATTCAGAATCTGATGGATGTGGTGGTGGTGGATTTCCATCGGTTTGAACGCGGTCGCAGCCAGGAGGTGGCGGAGGCGGTGGCGTACTTCAACACGAAGCTGGGGCTGGAGAATCGTCCTTATGTGCTGATTGGTGTGGGACGGCTGGGATCGAATGATCCTTGGCTGGGGATTCCGGTGGAGTGGGATGAAATTTCTGGAGCGCGCGTGATTGTGGAGGCTGGGTTCAGGGATTTTCGGGTGACTCCATCGCAGGGGAGCCATTTTTTTCAGAATTTGATGGCGTTTCAGGTGGGATATTTTACGGTGAATCCGGATGCCGGCGAGGGATCGGTGGATTGGCCGTGGCTGGGGGAGCAGAAATCGGCGGAGGAGCGCGGATGCGTGCGGCATCTGCGATTGGATGAGGCGCTGCTGGTGGTGATGAATGGGAAGGCGCGGGAGGGGATGATTTTTAAGCCGGGGAAAGCAGCGGCTAGCTTCTAGCTACTAGCTCGCGAGCTAAGATGCCTGCTTAAGTTTGAAATTGACTGAGCGTTGGCTTGGCTGCGGTTCGCGCGGCTGACGCACCGCCCCACCCAAAAGCTGTCGGCGGCTTGATTAAATAAAAAATGGGCGGGACTTTTGGTCCCGCCCTTTTTGCTGCTTGCGTTTCTTTTCTTTCTTGTCTTTCTTTCTTGCTTTTTTATTTGCCGGTGCCCGACAGGTTTGAGGTCTGCGGGCTGGCGAAGGCATCGCTGCTTACTTGCAGGGTGCCGGTTTGTACTCCTGTTCCTACTGGGTTGAACGTTACCTGGATCGTGCACTTGGTGCTTGCGGCCAAGGTCGATGTGCAGGTGTTGGAGGTGATCGCGAAGTTGCCGGTGGTTGAGGCTGAGACGCCGGTCAGCGATGCGGTCTTTTCTTTATTGGCGAAGGTGAAGGTTTTGGCGGCGCTGCTGGTTCCCGCTTTTGTCTTGGGGAATTTCGCAGTGGCCGGGGTTAAGGTTGCATCCGCAGTGCCGGTGCCGGAGAGCGCGACGACCTGCGGGCTGTTGGGAGCGTTGTCGGTTACGGTGACGGAACCGGTGCGCGCCCCAAGCTGAGTGGGCGTGAAGGTGACGGAGACTACACATTCACCGCTGGCAGCGAGCTGGCCGGTGCAGGTGTTGTGCTCAATGGCGAAATCGCCACTAGCAACGACGCTCGTAAATTTGAGCAACGCTTTTCCGGTGTTGGTGATGGTGAAGCTCTTGATCTTCGACGTTGTGCCTTCTGTGTCATTGCCGAATGCCAAGGAAGACGTGTTGAGGACGGCGGCAGGAGCGGGAGCAATGTTGAGCTGTACGCCCGATTGCGCCGTGATACTGCCGGAGACACCGTTGACGAGCACTGTGAACGTACCGGTTGCGGCACTGGCCGAAACGGTGATGTTCAGGATGCTGGTTGAGGTGGTCGGATTGGTGTTGAAGACGGCGGTGACGCCGCTCGGCACGTTGGCCGTCGACAGGGTCACGGATCCGGTGAAGCCGCCGAAGTCGGCGACGGAGATGGTGGTTGAGCCACTCTCGCCCTGGAGAATGGTGAGCGCAGCCGGGTTGGCGCTCAGAGTGAATGCCGGTCCCGGAGGTCCACCGAGAGCGTTGATGAGGGCGGCTCCATTCGGGCTGCCCCAGCCGGTGACGAGGTCATAGTTCGCGACTGCGGGATAGCCGTTGCTGCCACTGGTGACGTCGTGGAAGTAGGTGGTGTAGCTCGAACCGAGGCCATCCTGATAGATGGACGGATTGATGAAGCCGAGCGAGGATTGGCCGTTTTGCGCGCCCTGCTGATTGGCGAGAGCGAGGTAGCCGGCCCACATGGGAGCGGCGAAGCTGGTTCCACCGTACGCGTTTTCGGAGCAAGTGGTCTGGTCGGCGCAGACATAGAAAGACCAGTTGGCGTTGGCGGAAACGTCAGGGGCGTTGCGATAGACGGAAGAGGCTTCGTTCTGAGAATTGACGACGCCATTCTGCCAGGAAGGAAATGGGATGTCATCGGGAGGCCAGTAACCGCCGCCGCTATCTTCCCATGCGGTTTCAGAGGCCCAGGGACCACCGGCGCTCTGGGTGTTGACGTCGGTGCCGCCCACGGAAGTGACATAGGCGGAATCGGCGGGCCAGGTGGGATAGCCGGAGTTAAATTCGGCATCGTCACCGGAGGCGTTGAAGTAGTTCTGACCCTGCGCGGACATTTTCTCGAAATAAGGATCGTCGGATGAAGCGGAGGTTCCCCAGATCCAGGAGGCACTCAACTGCGCGGGCAGAGGACTGTAGGAGGACATGCTGCTCAAGAGCGCGGTGTCCGTGGATCCGATAAACATCACGAGGCTTTCGGTGTTTGGAGCCATGCCGAGGGCCTGGGTGATATCGATGGTGGGTTCGGTGTCATCGCAGCCTTGAGACGCGAGGCAGGTGGTCCCGGTTCCGTCGACGGAGTAAAGAGTGATGGGAGTGTTGAGGGACTGGCTAACATTTTTGTAGTAGGTGGTGACGTCGGCTAAATCGGTACCCTGATATTCGAGCAGGCCGATGGATTGGCCGGCGCCGGTGAGAGGACCGTTACCGTAGTAGGCGGCACGCATATCGCTGCCGAGGTAGGAAGCGCCGGGTCCGGAGCCGGTAGTGGCGTTGGACTTGGCTCCCGAGGTGCGGTGCGAGAGAGCGGTGCGCGGAATGGTGTAGTTGTCGAGACCCGAAATGTGCCAGAGCTGGAACGGGAGATCGATGGTGGGCTCGCGATCGGGAGAATAGAAGCTGCGGTTTTCGGTCGGGTGTTGATACAGATTCATCTGGATGTGGAAGGCTTTTTCGATGGCCGCGACGGGCGCGGTGAAGCGAACATCCATGGCATCGCGCGAGCCGCCGGTCATCGTGAAGCCGCTGGCTTTCGCGAACTGGACGAGCGCGTCATAGTCTTCCTGGCTGGGGCCGAAGCGCTCGGTGAATTCTTTTACGGTGACGAAGTGGTGATAGTTGACGCTGTTGCGATCGTAGACGTCCTGAAGGAAGTTCTGAAGTTCGGGAGCGTGGCGAAGGGCGAGGACGATATCGAAGTGCATGACCTGGGAGCCGGGAACACGGCCGACGGTCTGCACCTCGCCTTTGGTGACGGCATCGCGTGTGTGACGGGTGAGCAGAGGCTGAGACTGCGCCTGGGCCAGAGAAGCAATGCCCAAGACGGCAAGCATCGCGGCGAATAGAAACTTTCGAATCATGAATTCTCCTTTAGGTGGACCACATCATCTGAGACTGGACTGCATTGAGCTGCACTGCATTGAGCTGCACTGCTTTAAGTTGCACTGCTTTAAGCTGCACTGCTGAAACGAACTCCTGGAGCAGGCGGGACCTAGCGTCCCGCCCACTGTGTAACTTATTTGCCCGTCCCGGTCAGGGTTGAAACCTGCGGGCTGCCGAAGGCGCTGTCGTTGACTTGCAGCGTGCCGGTTTGAACACCGGTCTCGGTCGGCTTGAAGACTACGCTGATGGTGCATTTCGATTTGGCGGCCAGACTTGATCCGCAGGTGGTGGCGGAGATGCTGAAGTTGCCGGTGGTGGAAGGCGAGACGCCGGTCAGCGCAACGCTCTCCTTGTTAGACAGAGTGAAGGTTTTGGCAGCGCTCTGACTTCCCACGGCTGTTTTGGGGAAGCTTGCCTTGGCCGGAGTGAGGGCGGCGTCGGTGGTGCCGGTACCGGAGAGGGACACGCTCTGCGGACTGCCCGCGGCGTTGTCGGTGACGGAGAGCGAGCCGGTGCGGGTGCCGAGCTGCGTGGGATTGAAGGTTACTTTGATTGTGCACTTCGCGCCGACCGCAAGCGTGGCGCCGCAGGTTTTGGAGGCGACGGCGAAGTCGCCGCTGGTCGCGATGCCGCCGATGTTGAGCGTCGCGTTGCCGGGGTTGGATAGAGTAACGGTTTTAGCGGCAGAGGTTCCGCCGACCACTTCGTTGGCGAATACCACCGAGGTTGGCGACAGAACGGCTTGCGCTGCGCCCGCGACGGTGAGCTGGATGCCGGTTTCAGTGGAGAGGCTTCCGGATGTGCCGTTCACGAAGATGGTGGTCTCACCCAGGGTCGCGCCGGCAGTTGCGGTAAGAATCAGCGTGCTAGTGGTGGTTGCGGGATTGGGGTTGAAGGACGCGGATACGCCACTCGGCAGACCGGTTGCCGACAAGGTGACGCTGCCGCTGAAGCCGTTGACGGTGGATACGGTGATGGCGCTGGTGTTGCTGCCACCTTGCGGAATACTAAGGATGTAGGGGTTGGGAGTGAGAGTAAAGAACTTTCCGGCTAACGAGTTGATGAGGCCGGAATCGTTCGGACTGCCCCAGCCGGATGCGAGATCGAAGCCAGGGCCAGCGCCATCGCCGTTGTTGCCTTGCGTGATGTCGTGGAAGTCGGTGGTGTAGCTCGAGCTTAAGCCGATGGAATAAATCTCGGGATTGATGAAGCCGAGCGCGGGATTTCCGTTCAACACCGCCTGCTGGTTGGCGAGCGCCAGATAGCCGGCCCACATGGGAGCGGCGAAGCTGGTGCCACCGTAGTCGTTGGCGGTGCAACCATCCTGATCGGCGCAGACGTAGAAGGTGAAGTTGGCGTTGGCGGAAACGTCGGGACCGTTGCGATAAGTTTGCGAGCAACCGGAACAGCCAGCGGCCGCCGCGACCTGCCAATAGGGAATCGGGAATTTATCGGGCGAGATTCCGCCGCCACCGTCGGACCATGCGGTTTCAGAGGCCCAAGGACCGCCGGCGCTTTGGGTAGTGAGGTCGGTGCCACCGACGGAGACGAGGTAATCGTCGTCAGCCGGCCACGCGCCATTGCCGCGCCATACGCCGCTGTCACCGGCGGCGGCGAAGAGATTCTGACCCTGCGCGGAGAACTCCTGAAAAATGGGATCGTCGGTTTTGGGGTCGACGGGACTCCATCCCCACGAGCAGCTTAATTGAGCGTTCAGAGGACTGGCGGTTGCCATGCCGTTGAAGATGGCGGAATCGCTGGAGCCGATGTACATGACGAGGCTGGACATATTGGGAGCCATGCCGAGGGCCTGAGTCATGTCGAGAGTTTGTTCGGTGTCATCGCAGCCTTGCGCCGCGAGGCAACTGGTGGGCGTGCCGTCGACGGAGAGAAGGGTAACTGGAACGTTGAGCGTTTGTTTGGCGTTCGTGTAGTAAGTGGAGAGGTCGGCGAGATCGGTGCCGACGAATTCGAAGAGGCCGAGCGACTGGCCGGCGCCGGTGAGCGAAGCGCCTTCATAATAAGCGCCGCGCATGTCGCTCCCGCAGAAGGATGCTGACGGGCAGGAGCCGGTGGTGGCGTTGTCGTGCGCGCCGGCGGGCTTCGGCTGGGTCTTTCCCGGCTGACTCGGTCTCTTCTCGATCATGGGATGCGGGATGGAATAGTTGTCGAGGCCGGAGATGTGCCAGAGCTGGAAGGGAAGATCGACGCTCGGCTCACGATCTGGGGCGTAGAATGTACGATTTTCGGTGGGATGCTGATAGAGGCCGAGTTGCACGTGAAAAGCTTTCTCGATGCTGGCGACGGTTCCGGAGACCTGTACGAGGATTCGATTGCGGGCGCGGTTGCCGGTGACCTGGAGGCCGTTGGCTTTCGCGAAGCGAACTACGGCATCGTACTCATCCTGGCCGGGGCCAAAGCGCGCGGTGAAATCTTCGACGGTGAGAAAGTGGCGATAGGACGGGCTGGTGGGATCGTAGAGATCCTTGAGGAAATTTTCGAGCTCGGGCTGATGACGGAGCGCGAGCATGAGGTCGAGTTTCATGGATTCGGTAGCGGGGAGACGGCCGAGCGATGTGGCCTCTCCATTGATTACTTCGTCGCGCGTGTGGCGCGTCAGCAAAGATTGCGATTGAGCGAGAGATGAAATAGTGAAGACGAGCAACATCGTGGTGAGAACAGACAGGAGCACAGCTATTCTTCGAATCATGGAACCTCCAGGATGAATTGCCGCGTGTTGGGGAAAAAGGTCTGGCAGGAAGTTGTAACCAGAACAGACCAATTGCTCAACGAAGTGTACAACCGATTTCTGGTTTGCAATAGAGTGAAAGACGTTGCACTGAAGCTGCACAACTACGCTGGCTCGTAAGTGGGGGTGGTTGGCGCCCCAGGGCTGAAGCCCGCGTGTTTATTGGCTCTGAGCGGCACGGCTGAAGCCGTGCCCTTTTTCAAAATAGAGTCGTGCGTGTTGATTCCCCGGCGCTGAAGCGCCGGGGAATTTTCAGTCGTCCCTCCGGAACTACTTACCCGTGCCCGCTAGAGTAACTGCTTGCGGACTACCAGCTGCGTTGTCGGTGAAGTTCAGGGTGCCGGTGCGGGCTCCGGTTGCCGTGGGCGTGAAGCTGACTTTGATTTCGCAGCTTGCGCCGGGATTGAGGTTGGTGCCGTTGGCACAGGGCGTTATCTTTTTGGTCTGTTTGACGGCTACTAGTCCGAAGTCGCCGGTGGTCGCGATGTTGGTGATGGACAGAACGGAGCTGCCGGTATTGGTGGCCGTCACTTTCTTCTTGCCGGCGGCCGTCGTGCCAACCGCGATCTTGCCCCACTTCAGAGAGGAGGGCGCGAGACTCATGACTGGGCCGCCTCCGGTGCTGCCGCAAGTGGGAAAGATGAAGGATGCGATGCGGGTGGTCCAATTCTCATAGCCGGTGACCTGCTGATACTCGTCGATGTACCAGAAGGTGCAGTCGTCAGTGGGATCGACTTGCATGGCGGTGTAGTCTCCCCAGCGATTGGCGGAGGAGCCACCGGACTGCGAGCCCGAGCCTTCCATGATGCTGGCTTCGGATTCCATTGTGCCGAGCGGATCGGAGGGCACGCGGCCGGTGAAGCGGATGGCGGGATAGACGCTGGTGCTGGCGGCGCTGTAGCCGAGAGCGATGTCGGCGCTCTGATCTTCGGCGAGGCTGGACATCCAGCGATAAGTGGAATCGGGGGCGAAGGTGCCTTGCTGATTGAGAGCGACGCTGCCGGCGGGATCGTAGAGCTCGTACCAGCGGACGGCGACTTCGCTGCCGTTTTCGACCGCGTGGCTGAAGACGGCGCGATCATGATCGGCGAAGTGGCGGATGGCGAAGCGATACATCATGCGATCGCCGAGTGTGTCGAGCTCCTGAGTGGTGCCGGGCTGAGGAACGCAGGTACCGAAACCGACTCCGCAGGAGAGATTGTCGTTGGCGACGCTGATGACGGTAGCGCTGGACAGCGTGGCTTTGCCGGAGGTGAAATTCAGCGTCAGCTTGCGCAGATAGAGCTGACCGGGATTATTGTTCTGCCAGGTGATGAAGAGTCCGGGCGTGCCGTCGACGGGAGTGGTGGGGCCATCCATGTCGGAGGGAAGGTAGCTGAACTCGGTGGAGGGCGTTTCTTTGCAGAGCATGGCGGCGCTGGCGCTGCCGGCGAGCATGGCGGTGCGGTCGAAGCCGCAGAGGTCGGCTCCGCCGGAGCCGCTGGGCGGGTAAAGATTGTAGGTGGCGAGGTAAGCGCTGTTGGTGGTGGTGGCCCAGACGCTGAGTTTGTCGTAGTCGTTCAGCGTGCTACCGAAGTTGTAGAAGTAGAGGCTGTAGGATCCGGCGGGATCGTTGGAGGTGGAGACAGCAACGCATTCACCATAGCTGCCGTCGTAGTTGTCGCCGATGCCGGCGATGACCCAGCGATCGGCAGGGCGATCATAGAGCACGATCGGATCGACCACGTAAGTGGTACAGAGGCCACCGATCGGGGCAAACACAGTTGGAATGTTGGTGGGGCCGGAGAGAAGTGTGCCGGTCTTCGAATAGACGGCGACGTCGGTGTTGACGGTGATGAAAATTTTGGTAGGACCGATGGCGAGATTGTTATCGGGAGGAATCCATCCGCTTTGGGTGATGCCGTCGAAGCTGAGGCCTGGGGTGGCGCTGACTTCAGGCAGGACTTCGGTCTGGAGAACGGGATCGTGCTGCCAGGGGCCGGGAGTGGCGTGAAAGGCGAGCGCACTCGGACGCGGCTCGGGCATTACATGGTTGGGAAACGATGACAGATCGACGGGAAGATCGGAGAGCCGCTGGGAGACGCCGAAGGCGGAGGGATAAGTGACTTGCGTCTTGCTCTTGTTGGTTGAAGCGAAGGCGAGCGTGGTGAACGCCAAACCGCATAGAACGACGCTGCAAAGCATTTTGCGAAGCATGGATTTTGTCCTAGTGGAGTCGAGGTGGAAGTGCGCGGTTGAGCGTGAGACTGACGGCGCCATAAGTTAATTCTCTTGGGGAGGAAAAGGGGTTTACTAGCGTCCGTAGTTTATACGTGAATTGGCAAAAAGGTTGAGGAAAATAATGCGGAAAGAGTGTTTTCACTAGAAAAGAAGAAGTTCTTTGCACATTGCGTGGGATGACCTCAGTGCATGTGATGACCTCAGCGCCTGAAGCCGGGCTTGCGCAAGGTTGTCAATCGCAGCGGCGAACCGCCGCGCCACCCAAAGGCTGAGCGAGTCTTCGTTTGCTCGGACAAAAAAAGGGCGGGACCGAAGTCCCGCCCGATTGGACAGATTGTTTGTTGGTTACTTGCCGGTGCCACTCAGGTTTGAAGTCTGAGGGCTGCCGGGTGCGCTGTCGCTAACCTGCAACGTGCCGGTGGCTGCGCCTGTCTGCGTGGGTTGGAAGACCACGCTGATGGTGCAGGTGGAAGCTCCGGCCAGGGTGGAACGGCAGGTGGTCGCTGAGACGGCGAACGGGCCCGTGGTGGAGGGCGAGATGCCGGTCAGCGTGCTGGCTGCTTTGTTGTGGAGGGTGAACGTCTTGGCGGCGCTGCTCGTTCCCACAGTTGTTTTGGGGAAGGTAGCGCTAGCCGGCGTCAAGGTGACGGATACGAGGCCGGTGCCGCTCAGCGACACGCTCTGCGGACTGCCAGCGGCGTTGTCGGTAATGTTGAGCGAGCCGGTCCGCGAACCAATCTGGGTCGGCGTGAAGGTGACTTTGATTTTGCAGTTCTTGCCTGCCGCCAGGGTGCTGCCGCAGGTAGAGGAGCTGACGGCAAAGTCGCCAGTTGTTCCGATACCGCTGATGTCAAGCGTTCCGCTGCCGGTGTTGGCCAGTGTGACGGTCTTGGCGGCGGAGGTTTTGCCGACGAGTGTGTTGGCGTACGTCACCGAGGCCGGGGTGAGCGTGACAACCGGCGTTCCGCTGGCGGCAGTGATGGTCAGCGAAATGGTGGTTTGTGCGGTGATGCTGCCGGAGGTACCCGTAACGGTGACGGAGGTGGTACCGGTGGTGGCGCCCGCCGTGGCCGTGAAGGTCAGCATGCTGGTGGTGGAAGTGGGATTCGGATTGAAGCCAGCCGATACTCCAGAGGGCAGAGTCGACGTGGACAAGGTGACGCTGCCGCTGAATCCGCCGGAATCAGTGACAGTGATGGTCGAGCTACTAGAGCTGCCCTGCGCAACCGAAACGGAACTCGGACTCGCGGAGAGCGAGAACCCCGGGCCCACAGGTCCGGCGAGAGCGTTGATGAGGTTGGCACCGTTCGGGCTGCCCCAACCAGTCGCCAGATCGTATCCGGTGGTGGCGGCGTAGCCGGTGTTGCCGGTGGTGATGTCGTGGAAATCAGTGGTGTAGTTAGAGCTCAGCCCGATGGCGTAGAGCGCGGGGTCGATGAAACCGAGCGTGGTGGACGAACCGTTCAAAAGATATTGCTCGTTCACGAGAGCCAGGTAGCCGGCCCACATGGGAGCGGCGAAACTGGTTCCACCATACTCGTTGGCAGTGCATCCAGTTAGACCGGTTTGATCGGCGCAAACGTAGAAAGTGAAGTTCGAGTTTGCGGAAACGTCGGGACCGTTGCGATAAGTCTGGGAGCAATTGGAGCAGCCCTCAGCCGTGGTGACCTGCCAGGAAGGAATCGGGATTTTGTTCGGCGAGATGCCGCCGCCGCCCTGGGACCATGCGCTTTCCGACTTCCATGGACCGGCCGCGCTCTGGGTGATCAGATCAGTTCCACCGACTGAGACGAGGTAGGCATCGTCGGCGGGCCAGATGGAGCCGCTAATCTGCCAGTCGTGATCATCGCCGGCTGCGTCGAACAGGTTCTGACCCTGGGATGAGAACTCCTCGAAGATAGGATCGAGGGTGCCGGGATCAGCCGGGCCCCAGTACCAGGAGCAGCTCAACTGCGCGT
The DNA here is from genome assembly GCA_963803645.1 of uncultured Acidobacteriaceae bacterium. Classification (GTDB taxonomy): domain Bacteria; phylum Acidobacteriota; class Terriglobia; order Terriglobales; family Acidobacteriaceae; genus Acidiflorens. The sequence continues at coordinate 107,188 of CAWDNK010000002.1, forward strand.
TGAGCGGATTGGCGGTCGCCATGGCGTTGAAGATGGGAGTTTGAGTATTTCCGATATACATGACGAGGCTGGCAAGGTTTGGCGCCATGCCGAGAGCCTGCGTCATGTCGAGCGTCTGCTCGGTGTCATCGCAGGGGTTGGTGCAGCTTGTTCGGGCTCCGTTTACGGATTGCAGAGTGATGGGAACATTCAGCATCTGACCAGCGCCCTCGTAATAAGTGGTGAGGTCGACGAGGTCGGTGCCCGCGAGCTCGAACAAACCGAGGGTCTGGCCGGCGCCGGTGAGAGCGGTGCCCTCATAGTAGGCGGCGCGCATATCGCTGCCGCAGAAGGACTGCGAGGGACAGGAGCCGGTGGTGGCGTTGTCATGGGCTCCATCTGGAAGCGTTCCGGTCGGCTTTTTCACGAATGCGGGACGCGGGATGGAATAGTTCTCGAGTCCATCGACGTGCCAGAGCTGGAAGGGAAGGTCGACGGAGGGCTCACGGTCGGGAGCGTAGAAGGAACGATTCTCGGTCGGGTGCTGATAGAGACCGAGTTCGACGTGGAAAGCCTTCTCGATGCTGCCCACGGATCCGGTCATCGAAATGACCATGCGGTTGCGAGCCGGCTCGCTGATGATCTTGAAGCCGTTCTCTTTCGCGAAGCGGGTGACGGCATCGTATTGATCCTGGGTAGGGCCAAAGCGCGCGGTGAATTCTTCGACGGAGAGGAAGTGATGAAACGAGGGGTTGCCGGGTTCGTAGAGCGCGTCGATGAAGTTTTTGAGTTCAGGCTGATGGCGGAGCGCGAGCATCACGTCGAGTTGAAGGGTCTTGGAGGCGGGCAGGCGACCGAGCGATTGCGCCTCTCCGCTGACCACTACGTCGCGCGTGTGGCGCGTTAACAGAGACTGGGATTGTCCCCAAGAGACCATGCTCGCTGCCAACAGAATCGTGAGGGCAGTAAGCGAGAACACACTTGCTCTTCGAATCATGACTTCTCCTTTTTAGGTAGCAACCGCTGGAAGATCCAACCTGGCGTAGAGTCTCTGCCAGAATCCACAGCACGGATCTGTTGGCCGAGTTTACACCGGATTTATCGCAGGCGATAGAGTGAAAGAGTTTGCAACTAAAAGCACAAAACTATGTGGAATCGTAAGATTTCATGCGGGTGCGAAACAATGAGGAAACGGGAAACAGAGCGGTGAAAGGCGTAGAAAAAACGGAACGGAAGGGAACGAACCGCGAGATTTATTGCGACGCACATTGTTTCACCACAGAGTCACGGAGAAAATCTTTTTTTGTTTTCTTCATGAGAAGCTGTTTGCGCTACGAGACATAAATTGCATCACAAATAAAAACCCCGATCCTTGCGGACCGGGGTTGGTGACGATTCGGCGCTGCTCTGGAATTTACTGACCGGAGGCGCGCGCCGTGAACATCTGGCGGTAACTCAAGCTCTCGACGTCGCGGAACATGGGCGTGCCCGGAGGCAGACCCGCGGGATTGGTGAAATCGGCGTCGAAAAGATAGTTACGAGTTGGCGGATAGTACACGGAGTAGGTACAGCATTTGAAGACTCCGGTGTTGTAGGTGGAGTAATAGAGGCTGACGAGCGAGCCTCCATAATTGAGTTTGTTGCCCGACCAGTCTTCCAGGAAGTGCAGGAAGTTGTGGATGCCGCCATCGGTGCCAAAGCCGTAGTCGATGCTATTGGCCCAGGATGGGAAGGTGAAAGCCATATTTTTTCCGGCAGCCACCGCGAGACGGTAATAGCTGTCGTTGACGATCTCGCGATTGCCAGCCCAGGGTCCGCCACTCGGAGCATAGGTGACATCCGAGTTGCCGTTGATGCCGACCATGCTGGTCTCGTCGTTCCACTCGTTAGAGAGGACGGTGACGGTGTCAGCGATGACCGAGGCGGCGGAATGGTACGGTGAGGTCATGTCGGGTCCGGGGACGCCGGTGGATGTGGCCTTCGTGAAGAACGTGTCAGCGGAGTTGCTGTTGTAGTTGCCCTGAATGTAAACCGGATTCTCGGAGGCAACGGTGAAGCCGCCATGGTAGGTGACGCCCGCAACGACGGTGGTGGTGGGGCCCATGGGAACGTTGCCGAGCGAGCCATCGACTAATTTCAGGACGTGGCGCGCGCCGCTCACCCAATTCTTGCGCGCGGTGGAGGCGCAAGCGGCCATGCGCGGGCTGAAAGGATTGTCGGGCGTGGCGGCGACGATCTGAACATTCTGGTTAGCCGCGCTGCCGATCAGGCCGGTGGCGTTGGCCATGGTACCGCTCCACTGGCCGAGCCCGAGGTTGGCGGTGCCAAACATGTCGAGCGTACCGTTCTGATTGACGTCTTCCGGCGAAGTGCTGTGGCCGGCCGGCGCGGGCTCAAGATGGCCGTCGGGAGCGCCGACGGAGTTATCTCCGGCGTAATTGGCATTGATCACATCCTCAAGGCCGGACTCACCGGTCTTGTAACCGACGCCGGGATTGGGAAGCATGCCGCGGCGATCGGAGAAATAAAGGATGTATCCATTCTGGGTGACGGTGTTGACGCTCTTGCCGCTGGTGCCGATGTTGCCGAGCAGCCACTGATTGAGGTTGCCCACGTCAATTTCGACGGCATTCAGCAGGCCGTTGGTGGTGCAGCTGTTATTGCCCTGGTCGCCCGCGCGGACTTCGCCTTCACGCGCGTCATAGAAGTTGATGGGGTACCAGTTGAACATGGAGATGCTTTGCCCGTTGGGGGCGTAGGTGGTGCTGCCCGTGGCAGGCGCGGGAGTAGCGGTGGTGGTAAGGCCGAAATAGGGCGTGCCGCTGGCGGCGTCGGGAAAAACTTCGGGCGGCAGAGGCATGGTCCAGGTGCCGGTGCAAGCAGTGTGACCGGCATTCCAGGCGCTGCAATGGGGCGCGATGCCGGTCGGATCGGGGACGCCAACCGGAGAGCTGAACGAAGAGTTGCCGTTGCGATCGGCAGGTTCTTGCAACAGGAGAATGGCGTTCGGATTGATCGGATTCGTGCCGGGCGCCGTTGGCGGAGTCATGCCACGAGCGAAGCCGAGGCCCAGCCATTCATTGGTGACGTTATGCCAGAGGCCGCTCGAGTCTTCGTATTCGACGTAGAGGTAGCCATCGATCAAGTTCCAGACAGCCGCGTTGTTCTGGTTCTGGACGACGAAGTAAGGATAGGCGGGCGCGGTCGTGCTGCAACCGCTGGGCCAGGTTCCGCTGACTGGGTAACAGAGCGCAAAAGTCGGATAATAATTCACGCTCGGGTTCGTCGTGCCGACCACTTCGAGAGGCGCGGCGGGCGAAGTCGTAGGTTGAAGAGTCTGCGCACCGGACGGGGCGGGCGAAGGAGCGAAGTACCAATCCGGCGGGAGATACTGGGTGGAGCAAGTGACGCCGCCTGTGCATTTGAGGATGGGACAGGCCGCGCCCGCACAAGAGGTCGGATCGGGCAGCCAGCCGTTGGTGGCGGCTGCGAAGTACATGGCGTAGCTGTTGCCGCCAGCGGGCGAAGAGAGTGCGGTCGGGAAATAGGAGTTGGTGCCGGTTGGGCGGCTGGTCGCGATGCCGTAAGGATTGCTGGCGCCGCCGTTTTCTGAACTGTTGATGTTGGCGAGACGCACCGAGCCGCTGGGCAATTCGGCGGGATCGTCGCTCAGGAGCACGTGAATCTGGGCGAGGTTCTCTTCGCGCGACTGGCTGAGAGCGGACGAGTCGGTGGAGCGGGCGCGGCGAATGATTTCGTAGGGGAAAGTTGTTCCCGTAACGAAGGGCATGGAGAGCTTTTTGGCCCCGGTGCCGATGTTGGTCAGGCTGCCGTAGTTCCCATTGATCACCATTTTGTTGGTGGTGGTCTTCGAGAAGGTATTCCAAACGCTTGCGTTGTAAGTGGACTGCACGGGGTTGCCGCCGACGCCCTGCACGCTGCCATCGCCGTAGGGGCTGGAGACAGGATCGCTGTTGGCGGCCTTGAGAGTGCAATCGGTGGTCACTACGCCGGGGTTGCTGCAACCATTATTTTGGGTTGGGACGTAGACGTTCCCGGTATCGTCCCAGTTACCGCCGGTCGAGCCCAAGCCATTCGGGAGCTTCTCGGTGACGACGTTGCCATAGGCTTCGAGCTTGTTGTTAAAGACGAGGGTGGCACCGTTGGACACACCGAGGTAGAGATCGGAGTTGGTGTGCACGCGTCCGCCGAAGGTGAGATTGGGACTGTCAAAGAAGCCACAGTCGCCCTCGCAAAATACGCCGAACTGAAATACGGGAATGAGAGCCACCTGCGAGGTGCGGGTCATGCTGACTTCCTGGCCGCCGGGAAATGCGGCGGTGACCAGCATGTTGACGGGCATGACCTGAGCCCAGAGGCCGGCATCCGGACCGTTGCCGCTAATCTGGCCCCAGACGGAGGTGAGCGTGGTGGGGCAAGTGGACTGCTGGGTGGTGCCGGGCATGACGGAATATTGCGTCCAGGTAACGCCGACGATCGCGGGGGCGTTCGAGGTGGAACCGACGTTGCAGATCTGCGTGGGGGACGGCGACTGCGTGCTCTGGAAAACCGCGCTGAGGTCGGAATACATCTTCTCGATGCCGCCCTCGGCAGCGTGGAAGGCGAGATTGTTTTGAAGATCGGTGCCGCCGACCTTGCCTTCGGTGTTGACCATCATCATGAGACCGAGGGCGATCCCGGACAAAAGCAGCAGCAACAGCAAGGACGCGACCAGAGTGAATCCGCCGCTATCACTTCGACTCCGGGCGCTACTGGTTTTTATGGTTTCCATCCGCATCGTTTTACTCCGTCTCCGGCCACCCCTTCGCGAGCGCGCTAATTGGGGTAGTCGTTGTTGTAAGTCAGATTTCGAGCACAGACCGAGGTCTGCAAATCCATTCGCTGATATCCGTTATTCAATCCGAACTGAGAGCCCAACTGAGTGCTGTTGATGGCCATGTTCAGAATGTTGATTTTGCTGATCTGGTTCGGAAGCAATCCCACCGAGCTCCCGGAGGTGCACGCGGGAGTGGCAACGCCGGGGTTTGCACAACCGGTGGCCGGCGAGTCGGTCGAGTCGTTGAAGAGGTCGAAGCTGAACTTCATCCAGGCGACGTTTTCGACGACCGGCATGGGGCTGTGTCCGCTGACCTGACGCATGAGGCGCGGGGGCGAAACGGTGTTGTCAATGTAATAGGTGACGATCAGCAGACGGCAGGGACCCTGCGCTCCGCAAGGCGCGGCGGAAGATGCGCCGACGGCGTTCAAGGGCACACTGTTCAATCCGGTGCCGGCGCCGGTCTGATTGAATTTGAGTGGATCGCTATCGGCGAAGGGCACGGAGAAAGTCATGGTTGCTCCGCTGCCGCTGGTCGAGACTGCGCCCGTGACCTCAGCCACGATGGTGCTGCCGTTGAGAGTCATCATGACAACGTCGCCGGGGGTGAGACCGGCGGCGGCATCGTTGGGGGACTGCGGCACAGTGACCGGGTAGGGCAAGCAGCCTTCAGTCCCCCATGTGTTGGGCGAGACGGGCTGCGAAAAAGTTACGACGCCCTTGGAAGTGACCTGAGGCGTGAAGCAGTTCAGATAGAAACTGGAGTCGGTGTAGATGGTAGTGACGACGTCGGTGGCTCCCTGGGTGACGTTAAGAATGGGCCCCTTGTTGTATCCGGGGATCAGCCCGTACATGTAGGGAACGCCTCCGTTCAACGGATAGAGACCGGCGGCGCTGTTGATGTAGCAGGTTTTGGTCTGGTCGCAGCCGTATTGCGGAGTGCTGCCGGAGGGTAGAGCGATCGCCGCGCCGGTGCCGAGTCCGGCGCCGGCCAGGCTCAGATCCTTGGTCATCATATTGGAGGCGGCGCGGAAGTCTTCCTGCATCTCGGCGCGCTGCGTCACCATCCAGGTAGCGGAGAGGCCCTTGGTATACATCTGCACGGCGGCGCTCAGCACGATGGCTCCGAGGGCCACGGAGGCCATCATCTCCACCAAACTGAATCCACTTTCGCGTGTTGTTAAACGGTTGCTCATGGCGCCTCTTGTGCCGTTACCCGGCTTCTACTCGTATTCCGAAATATAAGAATTCAAGATGTAACTTTGCGGCAGCCTGGTCTGGGGATTGGCGTACGTGACGGTGATGGTCACGCTGCGCACGGTGCTGATCAGGTTGCCGTTTCCGTCGTAGAGCGGCGAGATGGTGATTTGCCGCTGGAACCCGGTGAGGGGAATGAAGAGATCGTCGGCGGTGAGGAAGACGCCGTCGGGGCCGGGATCCTGGAGAGTCTGTACGCCGGCGGCGGCATCATCGCTGGTGCCGTAGATTCCATCGACTCCGGCGTTATCAATCGGCTCGAGCGGCGCCAGGAAAATGCCGCAAGTGGCAGCGCCGGTGATGGGGCAGTTCCCGGAACCCTGATTCTGAATATCGTCCCAGTCAATCTGGGTGGTGTTGCGCGCCGTGATGATGCTCTCGTACGACTCATTGGCGAGCTGTTTGGCGATCATGGCATCCTGCGAAGTCTGGGTGGTAGCCATCGCCAGACCGAACACGCCGAGCAGACTGACGAGGCCGGTGGTGAGAATGGCCATGGAGATGACGACCTCGATCAGCGAGAAACCGGACTGGGCGCGACGACGGATCGACGGCTTGCCGGCGGTCTCTCTCTTGCCGACCATCGATGATTTGTCCGCGATCGTATTTTGGAGGATCAATTTCGCAGCCATGAGTAGACTCCTGACGTATTGCTGTAGAGGCGCCAGCCATGAATGCGCCCGGTGCCGCCCCACACGGTGATGGCGCGCGAGCTCATGACGTCGGTGCCGCGCCCGAGGTAGATCACGCCGCCGCTCCAGTAATTCATGCCCGAGCAACTGCCCGCGCCGGTGGCGTTTTGCGAAGAGCCATCGGGGCAGAAGTAAACCGAGGTCTGTCCGCCGGTGCCGGTTTGGGGCGCGGGATAGCCGAAGTCAATGGCAGAGGTGCCCGCCCCGTAGTTGTCGGGAGGGGTAGTGGAAGCGAACACGGATTGAATCTTGTAGGTGACATCCGAGGGCAACTGATAAGTCGCCGTGTTCTGGTCGCCCTGAAAGCCGGCCAGCGTGGGCGCGACGACAATGGTGTTGGGAACAGTAGAATTCGAAAACGTCACCGAATATGAAGTGCGCTGCGAGATGGCATTGTCACGCGCCTGCCGCATGGCCGAAATGGTGGTGTTATAGGCGTTGGTGACGTGCTGTTGATTCATCACGGGAACCAGGCTGAGGACGGCAAACGTGCCGACCGTCAGACTGATCGCAACCACGGCCATCACCTCCAGCAAGCTGAAGCCGCTGGCGGAGGTGTGCCGTTTTCGTAAGCCGTTTTTCAATCGCATGTGGTGGCGCCTATCCCTGCAAAGCTAAGCGACGTAATTCCGGACGATCCTCAAGGACCGGCTCGGAATACACAGTCGCGTAAGTCGATGTTAGGAACCTGCTGTGGGTACGTCAAAGTACCGGGGTACACCGGCCACTAGGACAATGGCCGTTAGTAAGTAATGAAAGAGCGGGTTACTAAATGGGTAGAGGGGTCGGCGGGTCGAGTCGCGAGCGGCGGTCGGCGAGTGAAGGTTTCGAGCGCTGGGCGCGAGGTTTTTGGGCAGCAATTCGCGGGCGGGCGAGGTGATGGTTGCCGGATGACGGTTGCGGCGCGATGCAAGTCGGGATGTTCACTATGTATACTGCCAATACGAATTTGGTTGGATGATGGGCGCGTGGGGCGCAGTCGAAAACAAGATCAGGAAATTTCTCGCGATGAACTCGGCAATCAGAACGCGCGATCTGCGCAAAGTTTACAACTCGCCTCCGCCGGCAGCGGTGGGCGGCGCTCCGGGGGCGCCGGGCAAGAAGGGCAAAGGTCCGAAGCAGGAGATCAAGGCGCTGGACGGCATCAATCTGGACGTTGCGCCGGGGCAGATTTTTGGGTTGCTTGGGCCGAACGGGGCGGGGAAATCGACGACGGTTGGAATATTGACGACGCGGGTGCGGCCCACTGGGGGCACGGCCTGGATTGGCGATTTCGACGTTTGGCGCGACCAGACCGCAGCCAAGCGGCAGATTGGAGTGGTGGCGCAGCGGCCGAATCTGGATTTCTCACTGACGGCGCGCGAGATCCTTGTTTTTCATGGCGCGTACTTTGGACTGAGTTCGCAGGAGCGCTCGGAGCGGGCGAAAACTTTGCTGGAGCGCTTCAAGTTGACGGACCGCGCCGATCAATTGGTGCGAGGATTTTCTGGCGGCATGATGCAGCGCGTTTCGATTGCGCGCGCCATGATGCACGATCCGCAGGTGCTGTTTCTGGACGAGCCGAGCGTGGGGCTGGATCCGCAGACGCGGCTGTTGCTGTGGGAAATTATTCGCGAATATAACCAGAAGGGGCGGACGATTCTGCTGACCACGCACAATATGGAAGAGGCGGACACGTTGTGCGAGCAGCTTGCAATTATTGATCACGGCAAGATTATTGCGCAGGGAACGCCGGAGGAATTGAAGGCCTCGATTCCGGGCGGATATCTGCTGCGAGTGCGCTTTGGTCACCTCCAGGGTGAGTTACTGGAGCGGCTTAGAGTACTAGCGGGGGTAACCGAGGTTCGGCCGTCGGGTGAAAGCGGCGTGGATATTTATGCCGGACGCGGCGGATCGCTGATTCCGGAGATTGTGCATGCGGCGGCGGAGCTGGGCGTGGAGTTGTCGGACGTGCACATTTCGGAGCCGAGCCTGGAGAACTTGTTTCTCCACCACACCGGCAGGAGTTTGCGGGAATGAACTGGAAGACATTTTTCGCATTGCTGGGGCGGGACGCGCATGTGGCGCGGCGGAATATCGTGCCGCTGATTCTTCAGACATTTTTGCAGCCGCTGCTGTTCGTGTTTATTTTTGGGCGCGTGATGGTGGGCAGCGGCTATATGCCGGCCGCGTATAAGAGTCTGTTGCTGCCCGGAATCATGGCCATCAGCATGGTGTTCACGGGCGTGTGGGCGGTGGCGATGCCGCTGATCGGGGAGTTCCAGTTCACGCGGGAGATCGAGGACCGGCTGCTGGCGCCGATCGATATTGCGTGGGTGGCGGTGGAAAAAGTTGTCTTCGGATTGATTCAGGCGGTACTGGCGGGGCTGATTGTGATTCCACTGGCGTGGCTGATTTTGCGGCCGGGGCTGGAGCTGCACATTGCGAATCCGGCGCTGTTCTTATTTATAACGCTGCTGGTGGCGGGCTTTTCATCGTGCGGAGGGCTGGCGCTGGGGTGCAGCGTGGACCAGCAGCATATCGGGTTGATGTTCAGCATGGTGATGACGCCGATGATATTTTTCGGCTGCACGTACTATCCGTGGAGCGCGCTGAAGACGTTTCCGATACTGGCGAAGCTGGTGCTGGTCAATCCGCTGGTGTATGCGAGCGAAGGGCTGCGGGCGACACTGGTGCCGCAGTTCGCGCATTTGTGGATGCCGGGGATTCTGGTGGCATTGGTGGGTTTTGACATTTTGCTGCTCTTGGTGGGATTGCGGCAGTTTCGGAATAAGGCGGTGAGCTAGGGGGCAGACGACTCAGCCTTCGAGTAGTGCTCTTTGCTTTTTTTTCACCACGGAGTCACCGAGTCACGGAGAAGTTCTTAAACCGCAAAAAACCAAGCAAGGTCTCGCGAGGCATCTCAATGTCCTCTGTGTCTCCGTGCCTCCGTGGTGGAAGTCCGAACCAGCACAACCCCTACTTTGCGATGGAGAACTTGGTCCAGGGATAGGCGTCCATGTCGCGTAGTACGCCTTGCTCCCAGCCGAATTCGGGGTGCTCTCGGAGCTGGTCTCCGGCTTTGAAGTCCATGCCGCAGGCGTGGCCGGCGTGGGCGGTGAATGACATGTGCTGGATCATGGTCGCATCGGCGACTTTGTTTTGCACTGCGCCTGCGTTGCCGTGGGGCGGCTGCCAGGGCGGAGATCCGCGCGGAGAGAGATCGATGTGGCCGTCGAGGGTGCGCTCGTCGGCATCTTCTTTCTTGGTATAGGTGTCGTAGTGGTCGGCCATGAAGCGCTCGGCGGCGCTGACGTCGATTTTGCCCTTGTTCTCGGCCATTAACTGCTCCCAGCGGACGTGGCGGGCGTTGGCACTCACGCTCATGTCTTTGGGGTCAAAGTCGGTTTCTTCGCGGATGAGGTTTTCGTTGACCGGAAAATTTGAGCCGACGAAATAGCCGTCTGTCTTCTTTTCTAGGGTGACGTTTTTGAGGCCGAGTTCGAGGCTGGCGATTTCGTTGGTCTTGATGTCGGCGAGCAGCCAGTTGTTGGCGTAGCCGCCGTTGTTGCCATCTTTCATGATGCGGGCGAAATCGTCGATCGAGTTGGAGTACTGCGCGGCTTTGCGGGCGCGGACGAATTCGGGGATGCCGTTGGGATCGTAGCCGAAGAAGTGGCCGATGGTAGTTTCGGTGATGACGATGCCGGCGGAATTTTCGACGAAGTCGTCGCCGCTGTGGATGAGGCCGGGCAGGCCATCCATCAGCATGCGATAGCCTTTGGCGGGAACGATGTCGAAGACGATGGTCCAGCGCGCGCCGTCGAGATAGCTTGTCCAATTGTTGTGAGCGATGACGACCTTGCCGTCTTTGGTGTAGCTGCCGGTGGCGACGAAAGCGCTGCAATGCTCGGGCGCGACGAGGCTCGCGGCGGACTGGATGGCATGCTCTTTGTTGTATTGCTTGACATAGTATTCCCACTCCATGGAAGCGTTGAGCGCGACCACATCCCACAGGTCGATCTTGACGCCCTGAGCGCTGGCGCCGTCAGCGATGCCTTGCAGCTCTTCGCGATACTCGGGCTCGATGTGCGGCCACATCATGGTGCGGGCGGAGTCGCGGAAGAATTGCCAGTCTTTTTTATTATCGTGCGTCATTTCGAGGGTGAAGACTTTCAGCATGTCGTCGATTTCGGCGGAGAGGAGATAGCCATTCTGGAAGCCGATTTCGGCGGGTGAGCCTTCGAGGTGGACGTAGGTCCAGCCGTTTTTATCGGGGGCGCGAAAACTGTTCTTGAGGCGCGGATCGGCGGGTTGTTTGGCGAATGATGGCAGGGCTAATGCGAGGAGCAGGGTGATTCGGGCGATGGTTCGGAACATTCGTCCCCCAGGAGATGGCGGTATTTTAGCAGAGCGGGAACTGCGGAGCAGGCCTGCTTGGTAGCAGCTTCGGAACGAGGGACTCTAATCGGCGCGCGCTGAATTGTTCACTACTTGTTTTACTTTTCCGGTGCTGGCTTTGTGGAAGGCGTCGCCGGGATACTCGGCCTTGATGGTGTAGGTCGCCGCTTTGGAGAACGACGTGGTGAAGCTGGCGGTGCCATTGGTGGTGGTGCTGGTGCCGAGGACGACTGCCCCCTGATAAAAAGTTACGACTTCGCCATCCGGAACCTGGGAGGTTGAGGTCACAGTGGCGGTGAAGGTGACCTGCTGACCGACGGTTGAGGGATTGGCGGAGGATGAGACCGTGGTGGTGGTTTTGAGCGCGGAGCTATTCAGGAGAACGCTTACGAGTCCGCTGCAACTACTTCTGGTGGTGCAATCGTTGGCGGTCACGATGTCTGGCCTGCCATCGCCGTTGAGGTCTGCGAGGGCGACTGAGGTGGCGTCGTTTCCATTGGAGCTGTAGATCAGGGGCGTTTGAAATGTGCCGTCGCCGTTGCCAATGAGCAGAACGACTCCACCCTTGGTGCAATTGGTGCTGGTTTTGCAGATGTTGTCCACGACGAGATCGGGGATTCCGTCGCCGTTGAGGTCGCCGATGGCGACGGAGCTGGCACCGTAGCCCTCGGAATCGTAAGTAGTCGGCTGCTGGAACGTGCCGCCGCCCTTGTTCAGGAGAACGGCCACTACGCCGTCCTCACAGGTAGTGCTGTTGCTACAGAGGCTGGTGGCAATAATATCGGGCTGGCCGTCGCCGTTTACATCCGCGACTGCGACCGAGAGCGCGGAATAGCCACCCGAGTCATAGCTGACAGCTGTTCTGAGCGTGCCGTTGCCGTTGTTGAACAGGATGCTGATTCCGCCAATGTTGCAGTTGAATCTGGTCAAGCATTGGTTGGCCAGAATGATGTCGGGAAATCCGTCGCCATTGAGATCTTTGATCGCTACGGAAACACTGCCCTGACCGCCGGAGGTGTAGGTGGCGCCGGCCCCGAAGGTGCCGTTGCCATTGTTGAGGAGAATAGTGACCGCGCCGTTGTTGCAGGAATTGGCGCTCACGCATTGGTTGGCGATGGCGAGATCGGGATGGCCGTCGCCGTTGAGGTCAGCTACAGCGACCGAATAGGAGCCGTAGCCGGCTGGGTAAGTGACCGCCGATCGAAAGGTGCCGTCGCCCACGCCGAGGAGAATGCCGACGTTGCCGGTCGTGCAGTCGGCGGAGCCTACGCATTCATTGGCGACGATGAGATCAGGGATGCCGTCACCGTTTACGTCGGCGACTGCGACTGACAGAGCGGCGCTGCCCCCGGACGGGTAAGTCACGGATGACTGGAAGGTGCCGTTGCCGTTGGTGAGCAGGACGCTAACTTCGCCGCCGGCGGCGCAGTCGCTTGCGCCATCGCTGCCGGACTGGCAGGAGTTGGCGACGACCAGGTCGGGCTCACCATCGCCGTCGAGGTCTGCGATGGCGACCGAGGAAGCGTAATAGCCGCCTGTGCTGTAGGACACGGCGCGCGCAAAGTCGGCGGCCTTAGCGGTCGTGGCGGGCTTGCTGGTCAACGTGACGCGTTGATTGGCGTTCAGCTGATGGGCGTAGATCGGGAAGGGCGACTGGGCCGCGACGAATGCCATGAACAGGAGGGCTAAGGCAAGGGCAGCCACTACGCGGCGGAGGGAGTCGCAGGTCATAAAGTCAGCGGTCGAGAGTCACGGTCAAACGTTAGGCTGAGAAATCAGCGCTCGAACAATGTTCTGGAACAAAACGAAAACTTCAGGGACTATTACGACATCAGCGAGCGAAAGTGGCGGCCGTCGCCATCTCTGCGCAGTCCAAAACTTGCGCACAGAGAATGCTGTGACGGACAGAAATGGAAATTCGACATACCGTCGAAGGTTCCGATGCGCTGCCCAGTGCTGTCCTCCGGCGAGCCGGATAACCGGATCACCGTCAGATGCGGCCAGACTGATTTGCGTTGGACGAAATGATTCGCCCTACAACCCCACGAACATCCCCACGAGCTCTTCTACGAACTATCCCACCCGCGCGGTGCGAAGCAGCGGTGCGAACCAAGAGACACTTTGAAAACACCACGCTCGTTTCGTGCGGGACCAAAGGTTCCGCGACGGGGCGGGATACGAGTGGGGGTATTTTACCCGGAATTTGGGATATTCGCTGGAGATTTAATGAGGGGCTTTGATAAGGGGATTTATTCGGGCGGACCTAAAGACGCACCCCTGGCTGGTTTCAGGCCGCCGGCTTGTGGCTCGCTGCCGCGGGGATTTAGTGACCCTGCGCCAGCTGGGGCGTCTTCTCGTCGAGCGTGAAGTGGACTTCCACCGTCTGATTGGCCGGGACGGTGACGGATTTGCCCCAGGTGACGGGCGCGGAAAAGACCGGACGCTTGACGCGCACTTGCGTCATGACGTCATAAAGAGGAGCCTCGCCGACCATTCTCCAGCCTTCGTGCCAGGCGACGAGTTCATAGTGGCCGGGCGGGACATCGGTTAACTCGAAATTGCCCTCGGTATCGGTGACGGCATAATAAGGATTGGCGGCGACCATCATCTCGGCGTTCATCCAGACATGGCCGGCGTTGCAGCGCAGGTCGACGACACCCTCGCGGTTCATGGGACGGCTGATCTCCTGCCCGGCGGTGACGAAGGGCAGGTTGTAATCGGCGCTGCCGGACATGTGCACGGTGTGCAGGACCGGGTCACTACTCTTGACGGTGAGCGTACCGTCGGCCGGCACGAGCAGGATGTGCGGCTCATAGCGGCAATTCTTCTGATTGAGGAAGCGGCGGGCGACCGGCAAATCCATCGCCTTTCCGGCCGAAATATTTCTGAGATACACGACGGTATTGGCCACGCCGCCGTTGGGCGAGACCTCGAGACGCTCGAGATCGCGGTGCTTCTGGCCGAGCGGGTCACAGACCTGCGGATCCTTATTAATCTCGGAAACATAGAGGTGAGGCAAAGCGCCCACCCACTTGACGTTGCCTTTGATCGTTCCGCCGCTCTGCACGGATATGACCTGATAGCCGGACTGGGCAATGCAGAACTGGGCCGCAAGCAGCACGGTCACGAATGTAAGGCAGATCAACGGGATTCGCGTGGACTTCATAGGTCTTCCTAAGAACAGATTTGGCTGCCAGGGGAGTAGGGATCGCAGGATTGGGCCCACACCGCCCGTACCTATATGGAACGATAGGTCCGCGTTGGGAACAGGGCAAATGACTGTGGTCCAAAGACTAACGGGTTAGTAAGTGAACTTACGAATGAAGGCTGGTTTCGAGGCGGCGATTGAGGCTGGATTTAAGGCTGACATTTGAGGCTATGAGAGCAGGTTTGAGGTCAAGGGAGTAAGGTGCGGCCGGGTAAGGTGCGGCGGCGAGGGACCGGCTACCAGGATGAGCCGCGGCCGGCGGTGGCCACGATTTTTCGCAGCCACTCGGGCGATTCATTTCGCGCCTGGCTTTGTTTGGTTGCGCGCAACGCGGCCTGCGCTTCTTCAAGGGTGCTGCCGATTGCGAATGCGAAACCGGCATCTTCGATTGTCTGAATGCGGCCGTCGGCGTAGAGCTGAAAGGATTGGCGGAAGAGTTGCCGGGCTCGGGAGAGCTGGGCATTCAGCTCTTCGCGGGACGGTCCCTTGCAGAGGAATTCGTCGCCCTGGTTGTGATAGGCGTCCAACCCGACACCGATGAGAATCTTGGCGAATCTTCGCAGGAGCATATCGCCGGCAATGCGGCCGTAGGAATCGTTAAAGGCCTTCATGAGGTCGATGTCGGCGACGCCGACGAACGGGCTTGGCGGGCTGTCGTCGAACGCCTGCCGGTTGGGGAGTCCGGTGAGCGCGGAGATCAAGACTACGCGCGAGACGGGTTCAGCAATCTGGGCGGCGGGCTGGACGCGGCGATGGACTGAAATGGTGGCCTT
Organism: uncultured Acidobacteriaceae bacterium; assembly: GCA_963803645.1. GTDB lineage: Bacteria > Acidobacteriota > Terriglobia > Terriglobales > Acidobacteriaceae > Acidiflorens. The sequence goes on from CAWDNK010000002.1 coordinate 122,314, forward strand.
CGCTTCTTCGAGGGTTGAAGAGATTCCGCTGCTCACCATGAACGCGGCGAGGAAGCCGGGGGAACGTGAGATGCCGAACATGCAGTGAATGAGGATCCGATGCTGTTTTTCAGACTGTTCGTGGAGCCAGGCCACAGCTTGTTTGACGTGGCCGGGGGAGACGAGTCCGGTGTCAGGGGCGGGAATCCACTTGTAAGCTTTGCCGGGATGCTCGGCGGATTGATTGCGGCCGGGCGGCTGATAGGCATCGGGGCCGCGCACGTTGAGGATGGCGGTGATGTTTTCGGGATTATTGCGGATCAGGTCGTCGGCATCCTGCTGACCGCCGAGCCATAGATTTTCGACAATATGATCCATGACGGATGGTTCGAAGTATAGCTAAAACAAAACGCCCCCAGGCTCGTATGAGTCGTGGGACGCGGGCGCGGCGGCCGTTCCCCGATGTCGGCTTTTGATAAGTCTAAAGGGCGGAATGCCTGCGGAGGAATGGCTCGGACGGGCTAGTGGGAAGTCTTTTATTTCGTGTCCGATCGCCACTATCGGGAAGGGAACAACGACTGAAGCTAATGGTGGGCCCGGAGCGATTCGAACGCCCGACCCCTTCGTTCGTAGCGAAGTGCTCTATCCAACTGAGCTACGGGCCCTGCAAATAATTGTACTATGAAGCGGTTGAGGAAAATCTTTCCGCGCTCCTCTGCTGATTTTGTTTTGAGAGCGTGGACTGATTATAGCGGAAGGTGATTGCGTTGGGCGTTGTTGAGCCTCCTCTTCTCTCCGATGAATATCCCGACGAAAATCTTGTCGCCATTTCGGGTGAGAATTGCGTTGGATGAAAAACGGTTTCCGTCCAATTGGGGTGTCAGATCGGCGTTCTGGCGGGGTATGTGTGCAAGTTTGTTTTACTTCAGGCGAGTAAAGTTTTCCGGCGACGCGCAAAAGCTACCTGCTCGCGCGTTCTCTGAGTATGCGCCTGCAACGTCTTAGCGATGGCAGTCGAACTGCTTCTCTTTAGGGCAGACGAAGTGGCGCGCAACGGGGCATTACGGAAAATACTTCGGCCAGAGGTCTTTCCGAATGCCCCTTTGCAATTTCCTAGAGTTTTGTAAGGCACTCGCTCCGTTCTCTGGCAGCCCTCCCCCGGGGTTTACACGATCCAACTGACGGGGACGGAGCGGGTTGCTGATTTAAGTCAGCTGTTAGCTTCTGGCTCTTAGCCCTTAGCGCCCCATCGGTTCTCAACTTTCAAGCTCTCAGATTGTTCGCTTCTGCTGCATTCCCTTCGACTTTCCTTTAACATCACGCTAGAACTAATTGATCCTGCACGTCGATACCAGCTTGGCGGAGGAGCTTGGCTACGGCGTCGGATTTTAGGCGGGAGGCGTCGAAGGTGACGCGCACGGTGCGGTCTTTTTCGTTGAAGTGGACGCGCTGAATGCCATAGACCTCGCGCACAGTGTCGATGGCGCGGAGGGCGGTTTCTCCGGGAGCGGTCTGGTAGCGGAAGGCGGCTTCGAGGTAGGTCATGGCAGTTCTCCTGGGCTCAGAGGATCGGGCTAGAGGCGGAGCGTTTGGTCCGTCCCGTTTATCTTCTCTTCGACCCTGTACGGGTCTCTATCTAACGTTGACGTCTATCCAGCGACTTGCCTTCTGTTTCTTGATCTTCTTCCTCGGTCTTTTTTCTCGACTTCGTTTCTCCACCTCATTTTCAATATTGAGTTCATTATTAAGGGCTGAGGTTCGAAGTCCGTCCTCTGAGTATCTAATAAGGACGTGATTTCTCCAAGGGCGACTTGGCGTGTGAATTAAAACCTCGCTGACGGTTGCCGTTGAAACTCTATGAGCGAAACGGAAAAAGGGAATGTCGGCGTGAGCGCCGCGATTGATCCGGTGTGCGGGATGACGGTCGAGAAGGCTGGAGCTCGCGCCAAGGCCCGTCATGCGGGGCGGGACTACTTTTTTTGCTCGGCTGGATGCCTGACGAAGTTTACGGCTGATCCGAGTGCGGTGCTGGCGGGGGGCCCGAAGGCGAAGGGCTCGGGGCTGGTGTCGATTGGAATGCCGGTGGCTGCGAAAGCCTCGGCGGCGAAGGATGCTGCGGGAGCGACTAACGCCGCTTCCGGGGCGGCGAGTGGGCGGGATGCGCGGCAGGATTCGCGGGTGTATGTCTGCCCGATGTGCGCCGAGGTGCGGCAGATTGGGCCCGGGCCTTGTCCGAAATGTGGGATGGCTTTGGAGCCGGAGTCTCCGGCTTTCGCGGCGACAAAGATCGGAATATACCTGCCCGATGCATCCCGAGATTGTGCGGACAGAGCCGGGGAGTTGTCCGATTTGCGGGATGGTGCTGGAGCCGCGAACTGTGAGCGTTGCGCAGGAAGAGAATGCTGAGCTGCGCGACATGACTCGGCGATTCTGGATGGGCGTGACGCTGACGGCTCCGCTGCTCGCGATTGCGATGGGGAGCATGATCTGGCCGGGCGTGATTGAGGGCGGGGTCGACGTTCAGCGCGGTGACACTTTGCGCTGACGCCGTGGAGTTCAATTCTGCCGTGGCTTGAACTGATTCTCGCGACGCCCGTCGTGCTTTGGTGCGGCTGGCCGTTTTTTCAGCGCGGGTGGGCGTCGATCGTTAATCGCAGTTTGAATATGTTCACGCTGATCGCTATGGGCACGGGCGTGGCTTATGTATACAGCGTGGTGGCGACTGCGTTTCCGCAAATATTTCCGGCTTCATTTCGAGCGGCGCTTCCAGCCATGCCCGGAATTGACCCGTCGTCGCCTCGCATGATGGGCGGCCATCCGGATGTTTATTTTGAGGCGGCGGCGGCGATCGTGACGCTGGTGCTGCTGGGGCAGGTTCTGGAATTGCGGGCGCGGAGCCGGACTTCGAGCGCGATTCGGGCGCTGCTGGATTTGAGTCCGAAGATGGCGCGCTTGATGACGGCGGATGGGTCGGAGCGCGATATTCCGCTGGCGGAAGTAAAGGTCGGCGATAAGTTGCGAGTGCGGCCGGGAGAGAAGATTCCGGTGGACGGCGTGGTGGTCGACGGCGCGAGCGCGGTGGATGAATCGATGATTACTGGCGAGTCGATGCCGGTGGAGAAGGCTAGCGGCGCGCAGCGTGATTGGGGCGACGGTGAACGGCACGGGCACGCTGGTGATGCGGGCCGAGCGGGTGGGCAGCGAGACGATGCTGGCGCAGATCGTGAAACTGGTGAGCCAGGCACAGCGGACGCGGGCTCCGATACAGCGGCTGGCGGATCGGGTGGCGGGATGGTTTGTGCCGACGGTGATGGCGATTGCAGTGCTGACATTTGTGGCGTGGGCGGTGTTTGGTCCGCAGCCGCGGCTGGCGCATGCGATCGTGAATGCGGTTGCGGTGCTGATTATTGCGTGCCCGTGCGCGCTGGGGCTGGCGACTCCGATGGCGATCATGGTGGGAACGGGACGGGCGGCACATGCGGGCGTGCTGATCAGGAATGCCGAGGCGCTGGAGACGCTGGAGAAGGTGGACACGATTGTGTTTGACAAGACTGGGACGCTGACGGAAGGGAAGCCGAAGGTGAATTCCATCTCGTGGGCGCAGGACGATAGCGAAGGGCAAAAGCTGCGCGCTGATCGGGTTCGTCGCGGAGAACTGGCGATGGACGCGGCGGAACGTGCCGAGCATGAGAACGCTGTGAACGAATGCTTGCGGCTCGCGGCTAGTGTCGAGCGGGCGAGCGAGCATCCGCTGGGCGCGGCGATTGTAGCGGCAGCCGAGAAGCGCGGACTTGCGCTCTCCGAGCCGAAGGAGTTTAAGTACGAAGTTGGCAAAGGCGTGAAGGGTGTGGTGGATGGAAAAGCGGTCGCAGCGGGCAATCGAAAACTAATGGTTGAAATGGGAGCTTTGGAGCCGGCGGGCGCTTACCTGATGGGTCGGGCGCCCGGCGACACGATCGTGGAGGTGGCGATTGACGGCAAGTTTGCGGGCAGGATTTCGATTGGCGATCGAATCAAGGCCTCGGCTCCCGAAACAATTCGCGCACTGAGGAGCGCGGGCGTCCGGGTGGTGATGCTGACGGGCGACAACCGGTTCGATGCCGAGACGATCGCTGAAAGCGGGTTGGAATTGACGAGTTCAGGGGCAGGTGTTGCCCGCCGACAAAGCTGAGATTGTGAAAAAGCTGCATGCCGAGGGCCGCGTTGTGGCCATGGCGGGCGACGGGATTAACGACGCTCCGGCGCTTGCGCAGGCTGATGTTGGCATTGCGATGGGCACTGGGACTGATATTGCGATGGAGAGCGGCGGCATCACTTTCCTTAAAGGAGACCTTGAAGGTATTTTGCGGGCGCGCAAGTTGAGCCAGGCTACGATGCGGAATATCCGGCAGAATTTATTTTTTGCTTTTATCTATAACGCGGTTGGGGTGCCGGTGGCGGCGGGCGTTCTGTATCCGTTTTTTGGATTGCTGCTGAGCCCGATTTTGGCGGCGGCGGCGATGAGCTTCAGTTCCGTGTCGGTGATTGCGAATTCGCTGCGGCTGCGGAAGGTGAAGGTATGAGGTTCAGGTATCAGGCGTCAGGTGTCAGGAAGATAGACCTCTCGGGATCGACGCAATGGGGTTGTTTTCTCCTCTGAGACCTGCGACCTTGTTTAGAGCTTGCTCAGATAGTCGGTGATCTCGGGGCTGGTCCAGTCGACTGCGCCGATGAATTTGCGCCGGATTACTCCCTGGCGATCGATGATGTAGCTCTCCGGCCAGCCGAAGGTGCCGTAGAGGCTGCTGGCTTTGCGAGATGGGTCGCGAACAGTGACCATGTTGACGCCGTAGTCTTTGAGGAATTTGTGATAAGCGGAGTCGTCTTCGTCGATACTGACGGCGAGCACGACTACTCCTTTACTTTTGAGGAGGCCTTGCAGGCGGACGAGGGAGGGCGTTTCTTCGACGCAGGGGGGACACCAGGTGGCCCAGAAATTCAGCACCACGACCTGTCCGCGAAACTGGCTGAGCGTGACTTTGTGGTCGGAATCCTGCACGGTAAAGTCGGGCGCGGCAGTACCGATGCTGCCGGGACGGCTGCCGCTGTAGCAGGCGGCGAGGAATGAGATGAGTAGGGCCAGCAATGCAAGGGCGGCGAGGGACGTTTGTTTCACAGATTTATAATAACGAAGACGCGGGGAGTCTTTCATTGCCTGAGCCGTCCGGAAGCGCAAATCCCGAAGTCTCCATCATCGTTCCAGCGCGGAACGAGGAGGCGAATCTTGGAGATTGCCTGCGATCGCTTGCGTCCCAGACGGGTGTGAGTTACGAGGTCGTCGTGGTCGATGATGGATCGACGGACCGCACGCGGACGATCGCGGAGAGCTTTGAGGGCGTGCGAGTGATTGAGGCGCCGCCGCTGCCGCCGGGTTGGACGGGGAAGAACAATGCGGTGGTGGCCGGTGCGGCTGCGGCTCGCGGCTCGTGGCTGTTGTTCACTGACGCCGACACCGTGCATGTGGCGGGATCGCTGGCGCGGGCAATGGCGGAGGCGCAGGAGCATGGCGTCGATATGCTGTCGTATTCGCCCGAACAGATTGCGGTGACATTTTGGGAGATGGCCGTGCTGCCGGTGGTGTTTGCGGAATTGGCGCGGGAGTATCCGCCGCGGGTGGTTTCTGATGCTGCCTCGCCGATTGCGGCTGCCAATGGGCAATACATTTTGATTCGACGCGAGGCTTATGAGGCAGTCGGGGGACACCGGGCGATTGCCGAGAGTCTGCTGGAAGACGTGGCGCTGGCGCGTGCGGTGAAAGGCGCGGGATTAAAGATTCGCTTTCGCTATGCGGCGGATGCGGTGCGCACGCGGATGTATCGGAACTTTCGGCAACTGCGCGAGGGGTGGACGAAGAACCTGGCGCTGCTGTTTCCACGGCCGGGACGACTGGCTGCAAAGTCGCTGCTGATGTGGGGATTTGTATGGGGAGTTATCTTGGTGCCGGCCGTTGCGGCAATTGGGGCGGGAGTGTCCGGCCGAATTGAATCGCTCGCATGGGCGCACGCTGACCTTCTTCCGCTGGCTGCTGTTTCGAGACACTGGTGGTGGAATGCGATGCGAATCCTGGGGTTCCTCTTTATCACGCAGCGGCTGAGGCGAGCGAACTTTACCTGGGACATGGAAGTGATTGGGGCAATCGCGGGATATCCCATGTTCGCCTATCTGCTCTGGCGCTCGAAGCGAGCGCATTGGAAAAGCCACGTATCATGGAAGGGACGGGTATATTCGCAGCCTTCAGCCCCGGCAGGGCTGCGAAACTAACAACTGAAAGCCGACCACTGTCCGAATGGTTTACCTCACACGCAAAGCCGAGTTTTCCGCCTCGCACTACTATCACAACCCGGCATTTTCGCCGGAGGAGAACTTGCGGCTGTTCGGCAAATGCAATAACCCGAGTGGGCACGGGCATAACTACACGCTTGAAGTCACCGTGAAGGGCGCGGTCGATCCGCGGTCGGGGTTTGTGGTTGATCTTAAGCAACTGAAAGAGATCATGAACCGGGAAGTGCTGGAGGCGCTGGACCATCGCTTTCTGAATAAAGAGGTGCCGGAATTTTTGACGCTGATTCCTACGACCGAAAATATTGCAATTGCCATCTGGAGGAGATTGGAGCCGAAGCTGAAGTCGGCGCGGCTGCATCGGGTGCGGGTGTATGAGACGCCGGATTTGTTTGTGGATGTTTTTGGTGAGGAAGATCGGGGTGAGGAGAATCCGGGTGACGAGGATCGCGGCGGTGACGGGAATCGCAGTGGTGACGGAAATCGCAGTGGGGAAGAGAATCGCGGGCGAGCATGAAGGCTTACCTGACGCGGCGGTACATGATTTCGGCATCGCACCGGCTGCACAGCGATGAGATGTCGGAGGCGGAGAATCAGGCGACCTATGGCAAGTGTAATAATCCGTATGGACACGGACATAATTACAATATTGAAGTTACGGTGAGCGGGCCGGTGGATGACCAGACTGGCATGGTATGCAATCTGGTGGACCTGGACGGTTTTGTGGGGCGCGAGATTCTGGAGCGGTTTGACCATCAGAACCTGAATCTGCTGCCGGACTTCGCAGAGGCGGTGCCGACGACCGAGAATTTGTGCATTGCGATCTACGAAATTATGAAACGCGGCTTTCGGGCGGCGCATCTAGAGAGAGTGCGCATAGAAGAGACGATGATGAACTCGTTTGAATATGCGGGAGAGTAACGTCGACGGTCGCCGGTCGTTGGTCGTTTGCGAACAGTGTTCGCCAGGAACATTTTTCGACGATTAACGACGACCGACCAACGACCGAGAAGCTATGAAATCTGTTACCGAACCTACAACCCTTACCGGCTCCAGCTTTGAAGATCTGGTGCGCGAGATGATCGTTCGTCTTGGTGAAGACCCGGATCGCGAAGGCCTGGCGCGCACTCCGGAGCGCGTGCACAAGGCGATGCAGTATCTGACGAAGGGTTATCAGGAAGACCCGGAGGCGTTGCTGCGTAAGGCGCTCTTTACGGTCAGCTACGACGAGATGGTGATCGTGAAGGATATTGAGATGTTCAGCCTGTGCGAGCACCACCTGTTGCCGTTCTTCGGCAAGGTGCACGTGGCGTACATTCCCAATGGGAAGGTTGTCGGTCTGAGCAAGATTCCTCGGCTGATTGAAGTGTTTGCGCGGCGGCTGCAGATTCAGGAGCGGCTGACTACGCAGATTGCCGAGACGATTCAGAAGGCGATTGAGCCGCAGGGTGTGGGCGTGGTGATCGAGGCGCGGCATTTGTGCATGATGATGCGGGGCATCGAGAAGCAGCATTCAGCGGCGGTGACCTCGTCGATGCTGGGATGCTTCCGGAATGAAGAGGAGACGCGAACGGAATTTTTGTCGCTGATTCGGCAGCGGCCGAATGGGGTATAGCGCGAGGTCTCAGGTCTCAGTTGTCAGGTCTCAGGAAAACAGGTTCCAACAGGCCGGTCCGGCCTTTCTTTTTTGGCAGACAGTCTTGCGGGCGCACGCAAAAGGCTTAACCACAGAGTGCACAGAGGAACCCTGCTGGCTTTCATTGAGCCTGCTGCGCTAGGCTGGTGCACATCGTGAAACCCAAGAAATTATTGCCTCTCGCTCGTCGTCTTGCGCTCGTGACCGGGGCGAATCGTGGCATTGGATTTGAGATTGCGGCGGCTTTGGCTCGCGAGGGTTGCGACCTGGTGATGACTGGGCGCGATGGGAAGTCGCTGGCTCAGGCGGCGCGCCAGATCGAGAAACTGGGCGCGCAGGTGCTGGCGCAGACTTGCGATGTGCGCGATCCCGCCTCGGTGGATTATCTCTTTGCGTTGGTGCGGCGTTTGCGGCGGCCGCTCGATGTTCTGATCAACAATGCTGGGATCGCGCATCCGGGGCGCAACGTCAGCGAGTTGCCTTATCCCGTTTGGCGGGATGTGATTGAGACGAATCTTACGGGCACGTTCTTGGTGACGCAGGCAGGCCTGGCGGTGATGAAGCGCGGCAGCGTGATCGTGAATAATCTGTCGGTGGCGGCGGAGAGCGTGTTTCCGGGATCGGCGGCGTATTGTGCGTCCAAGCATGGAGCGCTCGGATTCACGAACACTCTACGGGAGGAACTGAGAGCGAAGGGGATTCGCGTGATTGCGCTGCTGCCGGGCGCGACGGATACGGACATCTGGACGACGATGTGGCCGAAAGCGCCGCGAGCGAAGATGATGCGGGCGGCGACGGTAGCGCAGGCGGCGGTCGACGCGCTGATGCTGCCGGCGGACAGCGTGGTGGAGAAGATTGTGATTCGTCCGCCGGGTGGGACGATGTAGGGGCGTACGTGGCTGACATCCGGCCGGGTTTGGGCATCCAATACAGTAGGGATAGGTTCTGTAAGGATGAGTTGATGTCATTTCTGGAATATTTCAAGTCGCTCAAGCCGGAGCATCGGCTGGCGTGGCTGGTGGCGGTGGGAGCGGACGCGCTTCAGATTTTTGCGTTTCCTTTGTTTGTAGAGGGAGGCGCGTCGCCGGCGGATTCGGTGCTGGACTTGATTGTGGCCTTTGTGCTGATCCGGTTGCTGGGATGGCATTGGGCGTTTCTGCCGTCGCTGGCTGCGGAGTTGATTCCGGGCGCGGATCTGTTTCCGACGTGGACGGCGGCAGTATGGTTCGTTACGCGCAGACAAGTGCGCGAAGGCGAAGTGGAGATTCTGCCGCCGGGTCCGGCACCGGAACCGAGGCGGTAGGTCAGGTGTCAGCTTTCAGCTGTCAGTCGTCAGGAAAAGCATTCGCATCTCACCACGTTCCGTACCGATAACGTCCCTTTCGCTCTGGAAATATTTTTACCATCAACATGCCCGCTACGAAGCCGCCTACGTGCGCCCAGAAGGCGATGCCTCCGGAGGCGGCGGTTGCTTCGGCGGAGTTGACGGTCCCGCTCAGGAAGTTGATGAGGAACCAGTAGCCGAGCATGAGCCAGGCGGGAACATGAAAAAAGAAGATGGGCGGAAACCAGACCAGCACGCGCGCCTTGGGGTAGAGAATGAAGTAGGCGCCCATGACGCCGGCGATGGCGCCGCTGGCTCCGATGATGGGAACGCGGGAACTGGCGTTGAGCAGAGTGTGAGTGACGGCGGCGGCGAATCCGCTGAGAAGGTAGAACACTAGATATTGGAAATGACCGAGGTAGTCTTCGACGTTGTCGCCAAAGATCCAGAGGAAGAGCATATTGCCGCCGACGTGCAAGAATGAAGCGTGCAGGAACATCGAGGTGAAGATGGGCAGGATGGCGGTGGCGAGCGGATCGTGCGAATGGCCGCTGAGTACAGCGAGAGCGTGGCGCGGGACGACTCCGAATTGAAAGGCGAAGGCCTGGAAGGCGCGCGTGTTCAGGCCGATCGACATCTCCCAGATGAAAACGAGGATGTTCAGCGTGATCAGGAAATAGTTGATGAAGGGCGTGGAGAAGCTTGGCTGATCGTCGCGGAGGGGAATCATTCTGGATTTGGCAGTTTGGTGATCGGGTAATTGAGGAATTGTAGACCGAATCGCGCGAGAACGACGGCGGTGCCTCCGCCCCTTAATTAGTCAATTAACAAAGTTACCAAATTACCTAATTTTATGAACGGCGTTCTGGTGATCGACAAACCGCAGGGGCTGACGTCGCATGACGTGGTGAACCGCGCGCGGCGAATTCTGGGGGAGCGCTCGGTCGGGCATCTAGGGACGCTGGATCCTGCGGCTACGGGCGTTTTGCCGCTGGTGGTCGGCAGCTTCACGCGGCTGGCGCAGTTCTATGCGCACGCGGAGAAAATCTACGAGGGCGAGATTCGCTTTGGATTTGCCACCGATACTTACGATGCCGATGGCGAGGCGACTTCGACTCCGCAGAGTGTGGTGCTGAAGCGGGATGAGATGGAGACGATGGCCGCTCAGTTTCGCGGCACGATTGAGCAGATGCCTCCGCCTTTTTCGGCAAAGAAGGTGGGCGGCGTTCCGGGATACAAATTGGCGCGCAAACAGCGCGAGGTCACGCTCAAACCGGTGCAGGTTGAGATCAAGGAATTTGCGCTTCTTGAAGTGGCGGGCGATCGGCTGACGTTTCGCGCGCACGTGGGATCGGGCACGTATTTGCGGGCAATCGCGCATGATATGGGACAGAAACTTGGATGCGGCGCGCATCTGGCGGCGCTGCGACGGACCGCGGTTGCCGAGTTTCAGATCGAGGACGCGTGCCGGTTGGAGGAGTTGGAACTGGCGATGCGGCAGGGGGCGGAGGCGATGGAGGCGATGTTTGTGCATCCGCGCAAGCTGGCGCCGCAACTGCCGGGGGTGACGGCAACTGAGGAGAACGTGGCTTTCATTCGCACGGGCCGGGCGGTGAATCTGCCGGAGATGTCGCGGGCTCCGCTGGTGAAGGTGTTTTATGGACAACGCGAGTTGGTGGCGATTGCGACGCGGATCGCGGGAACTTTGTTTCATGCGGGGATTGTGCTGACGGAGAGTGTGAGGGCGAGTTCGAGGCGGCAGGTGGTCAGCTCTGATTGAGCAGGCCGATGGCGCCTCGAGCACCCGCTCTGCGGTAGTGTCCTGATAGTGCGTTGAAGAATCTGGTGGCGGCCTCGGAAAGAAAGGCCGCCGGTTCGTCACGCCTTCAACTCCCTTGTGCAGCGGCGGAACTTGAACATGCGAATGCAAATGCGTCGTCTAACGAGGCTGACGAACGCGTTCAGCAAAAAAGTAGAGAATTTAAAAGCGGCCGTAGCGCTGCATTTTACGTGGTACAATTTTTGTAGGGCTCACGCGACGCTGGCGCCACCGCAATGGACGCGCACCTGACCGACCAAATTTGGAAAATGTCGGAATTACTCTACGCGAATTAAAACGATCAACGGGGTCAGAGGTTTACGCTTGATTCCCATGAAGGAACTGATATACCATCCCACTTCGTTACATAAGTAACCATTTTCCCCAATTGTGGAATCCAAAGTGCAAATGCACTACAGTACCGACCGTTTTCGTCGTTGGTACTGTTGAATCATCGGCGCCCTGATCCCAGAATTAAGATTGCCGATATAACGTGGAAGAGCCAGCGAGGGAAATGATGTTGATGACCGAGCCGACCGTCGATTTGAGGGACCATCCGATACTGATAACACTCCAAGACACAGTCTCCGGAGATGGTTTTTTGGCCAGAGTCACTATGTCCGGACGGACATTGATGCGTCAAGAAGAGGACCGGAAATGGTGGATGTACGGCGTGCGCCCTGCTGCGATTGCTGAGTCCGGCTGTACGATCGATGAAGCATTCTTGCGCTTTCGACAAGCGCATACGAACGTCTTGCTAGACATCGTGCAAGAGAGCAAGACCTTTGCTGAGTTTAGAACGGAAGTTGAGCGTTTTTTCGACGATATCGACGTAGATGAACATGCATGGGAGGAGGCTTTGAAGACCGTGCGTGATGGGCACATCGAGCCACCAGAGCCGTTCTCTAAATTACCCCGGCAGTCGCCAGATTCTAGACCTCCTCGAATTGAAGTTGAGCGTTTGGATGGGAATATAAAGCCGTTCACGGCAAGCGACAATGTAGCTGTCACATATGTCGTCGCCGATAAACAAGCTGCCTAATGTCAGCCTCGAGAGACTTCAGCGATATTCAGCGCATGTTGAACGATTGTGCGCCTGGATATACATTTCGTATGACGGATCATTTTAGAAGGGTTACATTCCGCAGTTTGATTTACCCCTCTCTTCCGAAAACCAAGAAAATCGAAGTTGGGCATATTCGTAAGATGGTTCGCTACTTCAAGATTCAGGACTGCGCCAAGAAACATGGCATGGCTTGATCCGTTAGGGACTATTCAACTCTGAGTTAGCCCTCTGCTTTGCAATTTTTCAACGCAGCATTAGGACACTGCCTGATTTGCGGTAGTGGGCTAATTGTTAGCCCACTACCCGCTTTGCTTTTTAACGGATTTGTAACAACCCTTTGCTAGGCTCGAATGGAATGGCAAATCGAGCTTTGCCCCGGCCTCGTTTTGAGGCTCCCGAACCGGAGCGAGGAGCCAAGGCGACCCTGAAACTCGAAACCACTACAGCGCCGCTGTTGCAGGGGAAGGTCAGCGAGATCCCCGACGCATTGTTTGGCGGCGCCATGCGCTTTTGCGGCTTGGCCGTGGTGGCGCTGCTCGGTCTCATCGTCTATCAACTGATTCTCGGGTCGGAGCTGTCGTGGCACGCGTTTGGGTGGAAGTTTTTTGGCCAGACGGATTGGAATCCTGTTGAGGATCAATATGGGGCGCTGCCGTTTATCTACGGGACGGTGGTTTCTTCGTTGCTGTCGCTGGTGATCGCGGTGCCATTGGCGGTGGGCGTGGCGGTGTTTATCACCGAGATGTGTCCGGTGCGTTTGCGCGGGGCGCTCTCATTTACAACTGAATTGCTGGCTGCGATTCCTAGCGTCGTGTACGGGCTGTGGGCGATTTTTGTGCTGGTACCGGTGCTGCGGCTGTATGTACAGCCTTTTCTTGCCAAGACTCTGGGCTGGACGACGCTGTTCTCGGGGCCTCCTTACGGCGTTGGAATGCTGGCCGCGGGCGTGATTCTGGCCATCATGATCATTCCCATCATCTCGTCGATTACACGCGAGGTGTTGTCGGTGGTGCCGCAGCACCAGCGGGAAGCTGTGCTGGCGCTGGGCGCGACGCGCTGGGAGATGATCCGCCTGGGCGTGTTGCGCAATGCGCGGGCGGGAATTGTGGGCGCGGTGATCCTGGGGCTCGGGCGCGCTCTCGGCGAGACCATGGCGGTCACGATGGTGATTGGCAATCGTCCGGATATTGCGAAGTCGCTGTTCGCGCCGGGGTATACGATGGCGAGCGTGCTGGCCAATGAGTTCAGCGAGGCTACGGGCAATCTGTATCTTTCGGCGTTGATTGAGATTGGGCTGGCGCTGTTTCTGGTGACGATTGTCGTCAACGCGCTGGCGCGGCTGATGGTGTGGAGCGTGACGCGCGGACAGCCGACGCGGGGCGTGGTTTAAAACGGCAAACGGACTTGACAGGGCAAACGAGCTTTAGCGGGCCGAAGGCACTATGGATGAGGCGACAGTAAAGTCGACGATGATGGTGACGATGCCGCCGATCAGCTGGCGGCGGCGCGCGCTCGATCATGTGATGACGGGCGTTGCCATGTTGACCGTGGCGCTGGTGCTTTTGCCGCTGTTCGCCATCTTCGCCTACCTTGTTTATAAGGGCATTGGCGCGATCAACTGGGCGTTCCTGACGCAGACTCCGAAGCCGGTGGGCGAGGCGGGCGGCGGCATGGCGAATGCGATCATCGGATCGGGAGTGATTCTCGCGATTGCCAGCCTGATGGGCGTGCCGCTCGGAATTGGCGCGGGCATCTTTCTTTCGGAGTACGGGCGCAATCGCTACGGTGATGCGGTGCGGTTTGTGTCGGACGTGCTGAACGGTGTGCCGTCGATCGTCATCGGCATTGTGGCGTATGGGCTGGTGGTGATCCGGCAGAAACATTTCTCCGCGCTGGCGGGCGGAGTGGCGCTGGCGATTATGATGGTGCCGACGATCGCGCGCACGACCGAGCAGATGCTGCTGCTGGTTCCACAGGCGATTCGCGAGGCGGCTTACGGGTTGGGCGTTTCGCGGTGGCGCACCACGATTTCGATCACGTTGCGCACGGCGACCTCAGGCGTGATCACGGGCGTGATGCTGGCGTTTGCGCGCGTGGCGGGAGAGACGGCACCACTGCTTTTTACAGCTTTTGGAAACCAGTTCTGGAATTTGAATCCGAATCAGCCTACATCTGCGCTGTCACTACAGATTTATACTTACGCGCTTTCGCCGTTCGATGACTGGCATCGGCAGGCTTGGGCGGGCTCGTTCGTGTTAATCGTTCTGATTGTGGGCGCGGTGGCGGCGGTTCGATTCGCGGTGCGGCGCGGAACTTTGGCGGGGACATAACGATGGGAGTCGGGATCACGGTCGAGCAGCTGAATGCGTTTTATGGCAAGACGCAGGCATTGTTCGACGTCAATATCACCGTGCAGGCCAACCATGCGACGGCGCTGATCGGGCCATCGGGATGCGGGAAGTCGACGTTTATCCGATGCCTGAACCGCATGCACGAGACGATTCCAGAGGCGCGGGTGGAAGGCGCGGTGCGCATCGGCGACTTCAATGTTTATAACGGAACGTCGGCGACGCAGTTGCGGCGGCGCGTGGGCATGGTTTTTCAGAAGCCGAATCCGTTTCCGACCATGTCGATTTACGACAACGTGGCGGCGGGGCTGAAGCTGAACGGATTTCGGAGTCGCAAGAAGCTCGATGAGGTGGTCGAGAAGTCGCTGCGCAGCTCGGCGCTTTTTGATGAAGTAAAGGATTCGCTGCACAAGAAATCGGGTGCCAGCCTTTCGGGCGGGCAGCAGCAGCGGCTTTGCATTGCGCGGGCTTTGGCGGTGCAACCGGAAGTGCTGCTCATGGACGAGCCCTGCTCGGCGCTCGATCCGATATCGACCGGCAAGATCGAAGAACTGATATTTCAATTAAAAGAGCAATACACGATCGTGATTGTGACGCATAATATGCAACAGGCGGCCCGGGTCGCGGAGTTCACGGGATTTTTCCTTCTCGGCAAGATGATCGAGTTCGACAAGACAGAGAAAGTGTTTACGAATCCCTCCGACAAACGGACGGAAGATTACGTTACAGGACGATTCGGATAAAGAGGTTGTAGATAATGCGCACGCGCTTTCAACAACAAATGGAGGAGCTTCGGGAGAAGTTGCTCCGCATGGGCGGCATGGCGGAACTGGCGGTGGACCGCGCCTGCCAGGCGTACACAGAGCGGGACCTGCACCGTTGCCAGCTGGTGCTGGAAAACGAGAGCCTCATCAATGCAGCGGAGCGCGAGATTGATGAAATGGCGTTCGACATTCTGGCAACGCAGCAGCCGGCGGCGGTCGACCTGCGTTTTATTCTCGCCGTCACCAAGATCAATGCCGATCTGGAGCGCGTGGGCGATCAGGCGGTGAATATTGCCGAGCGCGTGATGGACATGATCGAACTGCCGGCGGTGGTGCTGCCGGTCGACATCGGACGGATGGCTACGGCGGTGAGCGCGATGGTGCGGCGATCGTTGGAATCGTTTGTGGAAGGAAAAGCTGAGCTGGCGCAGGCGGTGCTGGAGATGGATCACGTGGTGGACCGGATGCGCGACGAGGCTTTTATTGCGCTCGTGCGGGCCATGAACGAACATCCGCAAAGCACTCAGCAGGCGCTGGATGCGCTGCTGGTGGCGCGCAACCTGGAGCGGGTTGCCGATCACGCAACGAATATTTCGGAAGACGTAATTTTCTGGGTGCTGGGTGCGGACGTTCGTCATCATGCGCAGGCGGCATCGGGCACGCCGCGAACGGAATCGACTGGCACGTAGTTAACGGTACGTAATCGAAGATCGATGTCGGCCTTCGCGGTCGAAACTGAAATTTGAAGGCCTTGGACCTTGCTGAATCTTGCCACGCAGGGACTGCGGTACACTTTGTGGCGCTGGGCGATTCGAGTTTTCCGCTGCGCATGAGGCCGGAAATCCCCCAACCGCCGACGACTAAATCATGAGCAAGACTTTCCGCGTTTTTGCCACCTGTGAAATTGGTGACGCCATCAACATTCTTCGTAACAAGGGATACGCGGTTGAGATTTATCCTGGTCCGGAAGCGCCTCCGAAAAGCCTGATCATCGAAAAAGTGAAATCGGGCGTGGACGGTTTGATTACCACGCTGCGCGATCCGATCGATGGCGAGGTCTTCGCCGCCGGGGCGGGCACGCTGAAAGTTGTGGCGCAACTCGCGGTTGGCTTCGACAACATCAATCGCGCCGATGCCAATCGGTACAAGATTCCGTTCACGAATACGGCGGACGTGCTGACCGAAGCGACTGCCGAATTTGCTTTCTTCATGATGGGGGCCCTGGCGCGAAAGCTCTGGCCGGCGGAGCATTTGACGCGCGAGAACCGCTGGGGCTCGTGGCATCCTTTTTTGCCATTTCTGGGCGATGAGGTCACTGGAAAAACTGTGGCCGTGATCGGAACCGGACGCATTGGGCTGGCCATGATCAAAAAATGCACGGGCTTCGATATGAATATCCTGTGCTTCGATCTGGCATACGAGAATCGGGATTACATTCGCGCCATTCAGGAGACGATGGATCTACGCTTTGAGCGCGGCATCAGCCGCGAGAAGACGACGATCCGGTACACGACGTTGCAGGATGCATTGAGCACGGCCGATTACATCAGCCTGCATGTGCCGCTGCTTCGCGAAGGAGAGAGCGCGACGCCGACGTATCACCTGATCAACGAAAGCACGCTGCGCATGATGAAGCCAACGGCGATGATCGTGAATACGTCGCGTGGGCCGGTGGTGGATGAGAATGCTCTGGCCAAGGCGCTGCGCGAGAATTGGATTGCGGGCGCGGCGCTCGATGTGTATGAGGAGGAACCGCTGCCCGCCGATTCGCCCTTGCGCGATGCAGCGATCGCCGACCGCTGCCGGCTGTTTCCGCATTTTGCCAGCGCAGCGCGGATAACGCGGCTATCGTCCGATCCTGACAAGGGGATGGCGGGACGATGCGTGCAGGGATTGATTGATGTGCTGGAAGGGAATTATGGCGGGGATGTTACTAAGATGCCTTATGTGGTGAATAAGGAGGCGTTTGGGAAGTAGTGCATAGGGACTGAGGTCTATCAGAGTGGATTATTTTCTGTTCTTGAGGATGGCCGCGATGACACGAGGGCTGCGAGGGGCCGTGGATCACACCGACTATTAGAAGAGGTTTTTCATGCGGTGCATAGGCGATCAGGTAGTTGCGCACAGTTCTAAAACGAAGCGGCTGTGAGGTGAGGTCCATACGCGCATGGCCCTGATTTGGAAAGGCGACGAGCCCGCGTATCGCGTCAAGAATATCTTCGCGGACGCGCCCGGCGGCGTTAGGGTTGTCTTCGGCGATAAACTCCCAAATGCTGGTGATATCCGAGGCTGCGCCAGGGTGCAGCTCAAAGCCCTGGTCGGCAATCATTTTAGATTTCGTTTGGCGAGCAGATCATTCTCACGCCGGAGCAGTGCGTCAAAGAACGCTTCGCCATCGATAGGGCTAACTCGACCACTCTTAATCTCATCGTAACGCTGATCGAGCATTTCGCGGACTTCAGCCACCTCTGCGAGATACCCGGCCAGAGCACCTTCGACGAGATCATCGGGCGGGCGGCCACTCTTAGAGGCCAGTTCGGCAAGGCGCGATGCCGTCTCGGGTTTGAAGTGTACTTCCATAGCGCAAGTGTAGATAGCCGTGTTGGGCTGTGTCAAAGCAATTGCAGGTTTGGGAGCCGGGCCTATGCATCCGCTGGCGTTATGATGTGATCTCATTACAGCCGCCACAAATTCATGTTTTCTAATCGCACGAACTGGCACCTTGCTCCGAACGGGCTGAGCCGCGCCCTGAATGAGGCGCGGGCAGCGGGGCAGGAGATTTTTGATCTCACCATCTCGAACCCGACTGAGGCTGGGGTTCGGCCCGATGGTGAGGCTGTGCTGGGCGCACTGGTGAATTCAGGGGCGCTTCGTTATGATCCGCAGCCTCGCGGATTGCTTTCGGCGCGCAACGCGGTTGGACATTATTATCGCGACGCACACCGGGTGTTTGATCTCGATCCTGAACGGATCGTTTTGACTACCAGCACGAGCGAAGCCTACTCGTACGTTTTTCGGCTGCTGTGCAATCCGGGTGATGAGATTCTTGTGCCGAAGCCGAGTTATCCGCTGTTTGAATTTCTGGCTGATCTCTCGGACGTGAAGCTGGTGCCTTATCCGCTGATCTACGATCACGGGTGGCAAATCGATTTCGATTCGCTTTACAAGGCGGCTGGACCGCGGACGCGGGCTGTGATTGTTGTGCATCCGAATAATCCCACCGGCTCCTATGTTTCGGCTTTGGAGACTGCGGGGCTGAACGATTTTTGCCGCGACTACCGCGCGGCGCTGATCGTGGATGAGGTGTTTCTCGATTATGCGCACGATGGCGAGGGGCGGCCAAGCTTTGCGGCCAACAGTGCGGCGCTTACTTTTACGTTGAGCGGGATATCCAAGATTTCCGCGCTGCCGCAGATGAAGCTGGCGTGGGTGGTGACGAGCGGGCCGGCGGAGGCCGTTGCCGAGGCGGGTGCGCGGCTCGAAGTGATTGCCGATACTTTTCTGTCGATGAACGCGCCCGTGCAACTGGCTGCACCGTTATTTCTTGAAGTCCGCAAGAGCGTTCAGCCTATTTTGCTGGATCGCCTGCGCGTGAACCTTGCGGAACTTGATCGGCGGCTTATGTCGCATCCGGCGTGCACGCGGTTGCTGGTCGAAGGCGGATGGTATGCCGTGCTGCGCGTGCCCGCTGTCGAAAGCGACGAGGAGCTAGCCATTCGGTTGTTGAGGCAAGCGCAGGTGAGCGTGCATCCGGGACACTTCTATGATTTCGCAGGCGATGGTTACCTTGTGCTCAGCTTAATTACCGAGCCGGAGGTTTTTCGTTCAGGGATTGGACGGCTGCTGGAGTTCGTTGGGAAATAGGCGGTCGCCAAAATTCAGTTTCGTTCGGCGGCAAAATCGTTCACCACAGAGGCCACAGAGGTACACAGAGGAAAACTCGCCCTCGACGATCTCTTAGTCCGCGATGATCTGAGCTTGATCGGGAGCGCGTGGTATTCTTTTTTCGCTTCATCTGCACGGAGTCTTCATGTCTATCACTCGCCGGGGATTTATTGAGTCTGCTGTGGTTGCCTCGATTGCTACAGGTGTGAACGCCTCGAATGGCGCTGGCAATGGTCATGGCAACGCGCGGGCTGCTGGCGCGGCCGAGACGCTGCGGGCGGCTACGCGTCCGATCATGATCAGCGCCCACAACGGGTTGAACTATCTTGACGATGGGTTTGCGTTTTTGAAAAGCGGCGGCGACACGCTGGATGCGGCGATCCGTGTGGTGAAGGGGCCGGAGAACGATCCGAAAGACACTAGCGTTGGCCTCGGCGGGCTGCCGAACGAAGAGGGCGTGGTCGAACTGGATGCTTGCTGCATGCATGGGCCGACGCGGCGGGCCGGGTCGGCGGGCGCGGTGCGCAATATCAAGAATGTCTCGATGGTAGCGAAAGCGGTGATGGACCATACCGGACACGTGATGCTGGTGGGCGAAGGCGCGGAAAGGTTCGCGGTAGCGGTTGGGTTTCCGCGCGAGAATCTGCTTACGGAACACTCGCGGAAAGTCTGGTTGTTGTGGAAAGAAAATAATTCAAACGAAGACTGGTGGGGCCCCGGCCTCGACGATCCGAACTGGAAGGCACCGGCTACTGCGCCGCAATCTGAGTTGTGGCAGGAGCGGATACGGCACTTGGAGGAGCGTGCGGCTGCTCTTGGCATTGAGCCGGAGCTTCGCATGAGTGCGATCCGCAAGGTGATTTTTCCGCCGACCGGGACGATTCACTGCTCGGCGCTGAACGATAAGGGAGAAATGTCCGGCATTACGACGACGAGCGGGCTGGCATTCAAGCTGGCAGGACGGGTCGGTGACTCGCCGATCATTGGCGCGGGGTGCTACACCGATCAGGATGTGGGCTCGGCGGGCGCGACGGGCAGCGGGGAAGAGAATATCAAGGTCGCGGGCGCGCACACGATCGTCGAGAATATGCGCCGTGGTATGTCGCCGCATGACGCGGGCATGGACGCGCTGAAGCGAATTGTGCGCAACTACAACGGCGACATGGTGAAGCTTAAGTTTGTCGACATGACGTATTACATTCTGCGCAAAGACGGCGCGTATGCGGGCGTTTCGCTGTGGGAGGGCTATGAGCCGGGCAAGCCGCACACGATTGCCGTGCACGATGGCACGCGGCGGTCGGAGCCGACAACACCTTTGCTGCGAGGCTCTTCGCAGGATTTTCCGGTTGTGCCTACGGTGACTGAGGAGGCCAAGTAGGCTGGGAGCAGAGGGCTACTAATTCTTCTCCGCGGATTTACGCAGATGCTCGCGGATTTGTTTCTTTTCTTTCTTGTTCAATTTCTTGGCGGCCGAGCCCATTTTTGCAAGGTAGTTTGCACGACTGAGTTTGTTTTGTTCCTTCCCGGCGGGTGTACAATTATTTTGTCAGGATCGCAGCTTCACGGAACCTTCTTCCGCGTTCGAGGCTCGAAAAATGAACGTTCACGTCAGTTACAAGATCCCGAAAACTCACGACATCGAAAAAGAAATCACCCACCAGATCGAAAAAGTTCAAAAACGGCTGCAAGTCTTTCGTCCTGAACTGATTCACTTAAAGGTTGTTCTCGAGCAGAACTCCGCCCGCGAGGGAACGGAAGTTGGCTTGAACCTGCGCTTGCCGTCGGGCCAACTGGCGGCGAGCGAAAAAGCAGGCAGCGCGGCCGCGGCCATTAAATCCGCTTTTGACGATCTGATGCAGCAGATCAATCGCCACAAGGAACTGTTGCGCTCGAACCATCGCTGGCGGCGCTGGCGCGGAGGGGCGCAGGAGACTCGCGAACCGGGCGTGCCGTTCGAGCAGACTCTGGCAGCCGTGCATGCGCCTACAATTTCAGCCGATGATATTGGCTCCTACGTCAATGCCAACCTGGCGCGGCTGGAGCGCTTTGTGGATCGCGAACTGTATTTCCGGCAGTCGGAGGAAGAGCAACCTGACAATCGGCTGGTGGCGTCTGAAGTGGTCAATGAGGTGATTGCACGAGCGCTCGGTGACCAGGACCGTCCCGAGAAAATGGCGCTTGAGCCGTGGCTATATCGTCTGGGGCTGGAGGCGATCAACGAAATGACTGCCCGGCTTCACGAACTGGAGTCGCCGGTGCGTCTGGAGGGCAGCCGGCGGAAGCAGAACGTACAAGCCTCTGACGAGGCTGCATTGCAATTCCATCAGGCCGATGAAGACTGGACGCGGGAGAGCGCGATCGCCGACCGGCGGGTGGCGAATCCGGAGCAGAATGCCTATTCGGATGAGGTGGTCGCGCTGGTGCAGGTTGCGCTTGAGGGCGTGGATCGCATCGACCGCGAAGCTTTTCTGCTTTTTGGCATCGAGGGATTTTCAGTCGATGAGATTGCGTCGATCACCGGGCGGCACGCCGAGGCCGTTGGCGAATCGGTACAGCGTGCGCGCGAGTGCGTGCGCAATGCTCCCAGCGTGGCACGAGAGTTCCACCGCGCTCCCTTCGTCGTCGCTCGCAAATCGGTTGCGAAATAATGAGGAGAATATGGAAATGATGACACGGGACGAAATTCGTGAATTAGCCGCTTTTCAGGCGGACGAATCGAAAGGCGCATCGGCACTGAGTTTTTACTTTCAGCCCGAGCCTCCGCAGGACCGGTCGCATCGTAGCGAGGCCATCGTCGCCAAGGACGTGGTGAAGCAGGCGTTGAAGAGCGCGGTGGCGCAGGGCAAGAACGGATCGGTGCATGCCGACCTGGATCGGGTGCTGGACTTTGCAGCAAACTTGCGCAGGCAGGCTCGAGGAAGAGCGGTGTTCGCGTGCTCGGCGCAGAATGTGTGGAAGGAGTTTGAACTGCCTCCGCGGCTCGGAACGACGCGGATTTATCTGCAACCGCGTTTTCAGCTTCGGCCGCTGGCGGCGTTGTTTGGCGCGCAGCCGAAACTTTGTGTCGCGGTCGTCGATCGCCAGCGCGCGCGCTTCTTCGATCAGCGCCTGGACGATCTGCACGAGGGCGCGTCGATCGTTCACCTGCTCTCGCGGAGTGGCGCGAATTACGGGTACAACGGGTACGAAGCGGGACACGCGGAGCGGCGGGTGTCGGAAGAAGCTTTGCAGCATTTCAAAGCGGTCGCCGAGCGACTGCGGATAGATTTCGAGCGGGGCGCATGGGAGCGGCTGATTATTGGGTGCCACGATGTGAATTGGCCGGAGTTCGAGTCGCACCTGCATCCTTATGTGAAGCAGCGAGTTATTGGGCGCTTCTCGGCGGACGTGGCGAGCGTTTCGAATGACGAAATTCGCGATCATGCCAACGCGGCGCTTGAGAAATGGATCGTTGAACGCGGGTCGTCAAGAGTGGAAGAGGCGATTGGCTTTGCCAAGGCGAACGGGCGCGGCGTGACCGGATTGCGGCGGGTGCTGCTGGCGCTGGAGGAGGGCGAAGTGCAGAGCCTGTTTTTGGCGGAGAATTACTCGGCTCACGCCGTCGAGTGTCCACACTGCGGCTATATCAATGCGCACCTGGTGGCCGAGTGTGTGGCTTGTGGGCACGCGACGCGCGAACTCGCGGACGTTTGCGACGCGATTATTCCGATGGCGATCCGGCGGGATATTGAGCTGTTTTATCTTAAGGACAACGAAGAGCTGGATCGCGCGGGGAATATTGCGGCGCTGCTGCGGTTTCGCTCGGATCAGAGCCGGGTGGGGAAGATGGTGGCGGCTTCTTAGGGCAAGGCAGAAGTCGGAAATCAGATTGAAGAAGTGACGGGCTTACGGGCGTCAGCAGCCGGGGCGGATTTACGTTTTCAATTTGATTTTTGATTTCCGCGTCAATGGCTGCTTCGTGTCAGAATCAGATGCAGATCCCTCGTTGCGCTCGGGATGACAAATCATAAATCTGTGACGACTAATCATAAATCTGTGGTTGGGATGACAAATAACTCATGATTCACAAGATCATTCCTGTTGGGGCGTTGCAGTGCAACTGCTCGATTATTGGCGACGAGGTTTCGCGCGAGGCCATGGTCATCGACCCGGGCGATGACATCGACGACATTGTTGCCATCATCGATGAGCATAAGTTGCGGGTGAAGCAGATTGTGATTACGCATGCGCACATCGATCATGTGGGCGGAGCGATGAAGCTGCGGGCGAAGACCGGGGCACCGATCCTGCTTAATCAGAACGATTACGCGCTGTTGAAGATGCTCGATGTGCAGGCGGGCTGGCTGGGCATGAAGCCGCCCGGCGAGGTGGAGATCGAGGCTGGGCTGGCGCACGACGAGACGCTGCGCGCCGGCAGTCTTGCGGCGAACGTTCTGCACACGCCGGGTCATACCGAAGGGAGCGTGTGCCTGTATTTTCCGGCGGAGAAGATGCTGATTGCGGGCGATACTTTGTTTGCGCACAGCATTGGGCGCACGGATCTTCCGGGAGGGTCGTTTGAAAAGATCATGCGGTCGCTGCACGACCGCGTTTTAACATTGCCGGATGAGACGGCGGTCATTCCGGGGCACGGGCCGGTGACGACGATTGGGGAGGAGCGGGAAGGGAATCCGTTTTTGAGGTAGCTGTCAGTTGTCAGCTCTCGGTGAAATCAAAAGCAACGGCGTTTACCACAGAGGACACTGAGGAACACGGAGGAAACCTATCACAGGTAAAGTTATCCAGATTTCGGCTGTGTTTGGTTTTATCGCGGTGGTGGGATCGTTTGCTTTTG
Organism: uncultured Acidobacteriaceae bacterium; assembly: GCA_963803645.1. Classification (GTDB taxonomy): domain Bacteria; phylum Acidobacteriota; class Terriglobia; order Terriglobales; family Acidobacteriaceae; genus Acidiflorens. The sequence goes on from CAWDNK010000002.1 coordinate 146,287, forward strand.
ACGTTGCTGAGAGCTGACGACTGAGAACTGAGAGCTACTTCTGGGTGGGCGCCTGATTTGCTGGAACTGTTGGCGGCGTTGATGGGGCGGGCTGCGATTTGGTCTGGGCGGGCTTTATTCCGGAAAAGACCGACGACGGACCGGTGCGGCGCGACGCATAGACCGACAGCGTAATTGAGGTCAGCATGAAGATGATGGCGGACCAAGTGGTCGCGCGGGAAAGGGCCGAGGCTGCACCGCGCGGTCCGAAGGCAGTCTGGCTGCCCTGTCCTCCGAAGGCTGCGGCCAGGTCGCCGCTCTTGCCGCTTTGGAGCAACACTACCGCAATCAGAAAAAAGCAAACCAGCACGTGAATGATCGTGATCAAAATAGTCATCATGCCAACAAAACTCCCCTGGGGCTGCCGCCCGCTTTATATTCCCGCATCAGTTTGAGTCTCGGGAATTAAAATATTGCCGAATGGTGGACTTCTTTTTGTAGTCAATAGTGTGTCATCCACCGCCCGCTGCGGTCAAGACGTTGCGCCCCTGGGCAGCGTTTGGGCTTGGTTCTTTCACCAGCAGAGCAGCGAGGGCAGTACGCTGCCGTCTCTTTGATTCCGCGTCGACTCTGTGTCTGGTGGGTGAAGAAAATGAGCCGTCCGGGCGTGACATACTCGCCTCCCGCATCTGCCCCGCGACCGCGCCGATCCCTGGGGAGTGACATTTCTTTCAACGAAAAGAGAAGTGTGCTCACCCTATGTTGCAAGAGATTGCAACATAAGTGTTGGATGAGGTGTTCGGGCTAACGTTAACAGAACTTTGCCTTGACAATGGTTGACCCTCCCGCTAGTTTTCATATTGTTGCTGGTAGTTTCGTTCCCTGGCCACCCCCCTACAAATTTCTAAGGAGCACCGTCAATGAAAGCTGCTTCCGTCTCCCGGTGTGCGTTCACCGTGGTACTTGCGACGTTGTGTTTAGTGTTTGCTACGTCGCTTTCTGCTCAGACCCTATCAGTTTCCTGCGGCACGAATGTAGGAGAAGTCACCGTTTCATACAGCTCCGCGCTGGTTGCCAGCGGGGGAGTCGCGCCTTATACGTATTCGCTAGCCAGCGGTTCACTGCCCGGCGGCCTGGCCCTGGATCCTTCATCGGGAGACATTACGGGCACACCGACCGGCGCGGGAACATTTAATTACCACGCCGAAGTTGCAGATTCGAGCGGCGCAACTGCCATCACCAAATGCACTTTGAAGATCGCGAAGCCGGTCTCGATCGATTGCCCAAAGCAGAATACGGGCGCGGTTGGAGAACCCTTCAGCCAGGCTATACCGACCTATAACGGCGTTCCACCTTATACCTATGCCATCATCAGCGGCTCGTTGCCGCCCGGACTGACTCTCAATCCCACGACCGGCGTGATCAGCGGCATTCCCACGCAGGCGGGCAATTTCTTCTATGTCGCGGAGGTGACCGACTCACTCGGCGGCACATTCCAGTTGAAGTGCGAAATCAAAATCAAGGGATCGATCACGCTGGCTTGCGCCACGAGCACGGGTCAAGTTGGAGTCGCCTACAGTTCGAGCCTGGTGGCAAAGAACGGAGTGCCACCGTATACGTTCTCAATTATTGCTGGCTCGTTGCCGGCGGGGCTGACGTTGAATGCCTCGACGGGCGCGATCACGGGCACGCCGACGACTGCCGGCACGTTCAACTTTACGGCGCAGGTGGTCGACTCGACCGGTTCACAAGCGGGCACGACCACGGCGAATTGCAGCATCACGATTGCTCCTGCACCGATCACACTGGCGTGCGCTGGCGGAACGGCTCAGGTTGGCGTTGCGTATAGCTCAGCGCTGATAGTGACGGGCGGAGTGGCGCCGTACACGTTCTCGATCATCAGTGGATCGTTGCCTCCGGGATTGACGTTGAATGCCTCGACGGGCGCGATCACGGGCACACCGACCACGGCCGGGACGTTTAACTTCACGGCTCAAGTGGTGGACTCGACGGGCTCGAAGGCGGGCACCGCGACGGCGAATTGCAGCATCGTGGTTTCGCCGCCGGCAATCACATTGGCTTGCGCTGGAGGAACCGCTCAGGTTGGCGTTCCTTATAACTCGGCGCTGGTTGCGACCGGTGGAACGCCGCCGTACACGTTCTCGATCATCAGTGGATCGTTGCCTCCGGGATTGACGTTGAATGCCTCGACGGGCGCGATCACGGGCACACCGACCACGGCCGGGACGTTTAACTTCACGGCTCAAGTGGTGGACTCGACGGGCTCGAAGGCGGGCACCGCGACGGCGAATTGCAGCATCGTGGTTTCGCCGCCGGCAATCACATTGGCTTGCGCTGGAGGAACCGCTCAGGTTGGCGTTCCTTATAACTCGGCGCTGGTTGCGACCGGTGGAACGCCGCCGTATACGTTCTCGATCATCAGCGGATCATTGCCTCCGGGGCTGACGTTGAATGCCTCGACGGGTGCGATCACGGGCACACCGACTACCGCTGGGACGTTTAACTTCACGGCTCAAGTGGTGGACTCGACGGGCTCGAAGGCGGGCACCGCGACGGCGAATTGCAGCATCGTGGTTTCGCCGCCGGCAATCACGCTGGCTTGCGCTGGCGGAACCGCTCAGGTTGGCGTTCCTTATAACTCAGCGCTGGTTGCGACCGGGGGAACGGCACCGTATACGTTCTCGATCATCAGCGGGTCGCTGCCTCCGGGCTTGACGTTGAACGCTTCGACGGGCGCGATCACGGGCACGCCGACAACTGCGGGGACGTTTAACTTCACCGCTCAGGTCGTCGATTCGACGGGTTCGAAGGCAGGCACGACGACGGCGAATTGCAGCATTGTGGTTTCGCCGCCGAACCTGACTTTGACTTGCGGCATCACTACCGGCCAGGTTGGTTCGCCCTACTCTTCGGGCGTGACTGCCACGGGCGGCACGGCGCCTTATACGTTCGCGGTGATCAGCGGATCGCTGCCTCCGGGGCTGACGTTGAATGCATCGACGGGCGCCATCACGGGCACGCCGAGTTCGGAGGGCACGTTCAGCTTCACCATCCAGGTGACGGACGCCAACGGCTACACTGCGTCGGCGAGCTGCACGATCACGATCACGACGTGCGGGACTTCTCTGAATCCGATCACGTTCTCGGTCAGCGAATCGAAGAGCAATGCCGGACAGATCGCCTGGTTCAACAGCAATCTGACACAACTCCAGGGCCAGATCCCGACGTCGAACTTCCAGATCTTTATCACGGGCGGGAAGATCGTTCTCGGCTCGACCACATTGACCGTGCCGGACGCCGTCATTACGTTCAGCTCGTCAGTGAGCTGCGCGTCAACCTCGTTCAATACAACCTTCAACCGCTGGGAGACGACTGTTCCACTGTCTGCGGCGCAGAATGCGAATGAGATCTTCGCCGCGGGGCTCGCTTATGAGCTACCGAGCAACTTCCAGGGAGCGAGCAGCGTGACCTGGTCGGCGGATATTTCCTCGAGCGCGCCGGGCGTCAAGGTCTCATGGGAAGTGGGTGTTTCCAACTGGCTGACCTCGTACGACGGCGTGCAGTTCCCGGCTTTGAGCGAGTCACCCTTCGTGCCCGACTACAACGGCATGGAAGTGAACCCGGCTCAGGGAATCTCGCTGTGCTCGGGCAATTCGAAAGACGCTGCCGGAGCGCCGGAATTCCAGGGACGTCAGTATGTCATCGTGACGGGCGGATGCGGCAAGGGTGGCGACAACTGGACGGGCACGTTCACCGGTTGCAGCCAACCGGTGCAGGTCTGCCAGACGGGTGGTGGCGGCGGAGGCTCGTCAACCTGCCCGGCTGCCCCGCTCAACAACTTCATCCAGTCGGGGGCCAGCTTCGCGGCCATCGGACTCGATGGGGTCAGTTTCCAGGTACAGGGTCCGATTTCGGTGACCGGCAACCTGGCGGTTGGTCCGAGCGGCTACTTCCATCTGTCGAACTACGCCACGCTGAGCTCGACGTTGTATGCCGATCCGAGCGCGAGCGTTCAAATCGATTGGGGAAGCGGATTGACGGGAGGCGTCACGACGCAATCGTTGTCCGGTCTGAAGTCGACGGCGACGACCCTGGCAAGCGCCGACGCGGCACTTTCTCCGACTCAGACGGTCAACTACATTCAGTCTTCGACTACCTTCACGGGTAACGGCGGCCAGAATGTGATCAGCGTCCCCGGCGGCATCAACCTGAAGTATGGCGGCACCATCACCATCCAGGGCGGATCGTCGGATACGTTCATCTTCAACGTGGCGAGTGGAATGGATCTTGACAACGGCGCGAAGATCGCACTTTCGGGTGTGTCGGCCGGCCAGGTGCTGTTCAACTTCTCCGGGTCGAACGAGGTCTACATCGGAAATGCCAATACCTCCGGCATATTCCTCGCTCCGGGTGCGGAGATCAAAGTTGCCAACGGCACTCACACCAGCGAATTCGTTTCGGGGACCACGCTGCTGCTGGACTGCAACAACGCGAGCATCACGGCGCCGACGTGCAGTTCGCAGGGCAGCGGCACTCCGATCGTTCCTTATATTCAGGTGAACGGAGGAAGCTGGCAGCAGACCGCCAGCACGACGGTGAGCTGGGGTTGCTCGGTGAATCTTGGTCCGCAACCGTTGAGTGGCGGTTCGTGGAGCTGGACTGGCCCGAACGGCTATACATCTACCTCGCGCCAGATCAATAGCATTCCGCTGAGTGGCGGCAACAATGTCTTTACCGCTACGTACACTAATTCCAGCGGAGTGCAGAGCACGCAGGTGTTTACGATCACCGTAAATTAACCGGCGATTGGCGAAGTAGTTCATCGTGTCGCGACGGCCGCCAGGGCGGCTTCGCGACACGATTTTTAATTTCAGGGGCGTCGGGGCGAGAAAAGTCTTCGGTTACCTCGATTGAATTATCTACAACCAATAGAATGGATCGCATGCTGAAGCTCTTCGTGCTTCTTCTGGCTGGCCTCGCTTCGGCGGGACAGCTTTGCGCGCAGCCGATGTTGATCTTTGATCGCGCGCCGTCGTCTTCGTCCAATCAATTGCTGGGCGTGAAGAAGGCGGATGGTTTTCTGGCCGACGATTTCGAGTTGGGCGCGGTCAAGGAAGATTGGGTGATTGACCACATCCGGCTCTGGGCGGTCGCTGAGCCGAAAGGGGCTGCGCCGCATAGTCTGGGTGATCATTTCAAAAGGATCAGCCTGCTTGGCGGAATCGCGCCCGACCTGCCTTTACCCGTCCCAGACTGCGACTGCCATAATCTGCCTGCGCTCAAGGTGGCAGCGATCGAACCGGGAAGCGATGCGACTGATAGTCGGGATGTGGAGATTTCCGCGGGCGCTGCGGTCGAGGGATCGCCGTCTTGGCAGATTGATTTCGAGGATCTGAAGTGGTCGGTGCCGGGTGGGACGCGTATCCAGTTCGGCGTGCTCGCCGAACCTTACGCCGGTTATGCGTGGTATGACTTGGCGACTCCGGCGGAAGCGGGCGAGCATCTGCGGATTTTTTCGAGCGTGGGGAAGTTCGAGAAGACTTTTGGGCCGTCGGCGCCGGCAAGAATCAACGTGCAGGTCTGGGGACACCTGCTGGCGCGCATCTCGATTCGATCGGACGGCCAGAAGCTGCGCGTAATTTTATGGGGCGCGCCTTTTCTCGATCCGAACCAGATCGATCAGGCCAGCCTGCATTTTGGACCGCGCGGCGCGGCGCCCGAGAGTGTGCGCGTCGAAGACGCCGGGCACAGTGGAAAGCCGGCGCTGATGATGCTGTTTCAGCCGGCGGCGAGCGGGATTGCTCCGAAGAGCGTCAATGCCTGCCTGAGCGGGAAGCGCGCGGACGGCGCGCCGTTTGAAGGCTGCGACCTGGTGCCGCGTTGAATTGCCGCACTGAATTGCGGGAACAGGCCGAGCGCGCGAGCTGTTGAGAAACGCGGTGCGAGTTCCGGCCTTGAAGCGGCGGTTGAGCGGGCGGCAGCCTCCGAAGAAGTTCGCGTGCCGTGATAAGATTTTCTAGCGTGCGGAAGTGGTGGAACTGGCAGACACACCATCTTGAGGGGGTGGCGCCGAAAGGCGTGGGGGTTCAAATCCCCCCTTCCGCACCAGTATCGGTTCAACTCCAACTCGTTCGGTCCTCAATTCCGGTTCGATCAATTTTCTATTCCGATTCGATCAATCTTCTACTCCGTTCCATCAGTCCCTGGTCAGTTAAACTCCCGTTCGAAGGTCTTGCGGTTGCAGGGGAACGGCTTCGCCCATGCGCAGGATCTTTGAAACCCAGTCATCCATAATCGGCAGCTGCTCGCGCGCGCTCGACTGGCTCAACAGTTTGACGTTGCTGTATCGCGTTTCCTGATAACTGCGGACCTTACCATTTTTGATGGCATCGAGAACCTGCTGGACGCCGGCCTCCACTTTCCATACGGGACGAAATCCGAAGGCTTCGCGAATGCGCCGGAATTCCACCCTGTAACTTCTGCGATCGACATTTTCCTCGGCGTAGCGAAGTTCGGCGCGCGGCACCATGCGCTGAATCAGCTCTCCCAGTTGTCCGAGCGTCATGTTCTGTTCGTCGGATCCAACGTTGAAGATCACTGGGCCGACCGCGTCCGAAGGAGCTTCGAGGGCGGTCAAGACGGAGCCGGCCGCGTCATGAACATGCAGGAAGGGACGCCACTGATCTTTTCCGTAAACCGTGATTGCGCCGTCGACGACCGCCTTGGCAGCCAGCAGGTTGACGACTAAATCGAAACGAGTCCGGCCGGAAAGTCCATAAACGGTGCCGAAGCGCAGGATGACGGGCTCAAAGCCGTTCCCGCGAAAGGGCAGCAGAACACACTCGGAGGCGATTTTGCTGCGGGCATAGAGAGAGACCGGATTGAGCGCCGAGCGTTCGTTGAGGAGTTCATCACTGGCTCCATAGACCGAGCAACTGCTGGCGAAGATGAAGCGCGAGATGCCGCTGCCTTTGGCGACTTCCGCGATCATGCGAGTGGCGACCACGTTGATTTGAATGGTGAGCTCTTCGTCGAGAGCACACGCGGGGTCTCCCACCAGGCCGCCCAGATGAATGACCGAGTTCATGTCTTTCATCGCGGCTACCACGGTATGCACGTTGCGAAAGTCTCCGCGGCAAATCTTGAGGTTGGGATGCTGCATGAACGGCCGGATGGATTCTTCGCCGTAGAGGAAGCAGTCGAGTAAACGGATCCGGTACCCGTGATCGAGCAGTTTGGGGAGCAGCGCGGAGCCGATGTAGCCGCCGCCTCCGATGACGAGAACACTTTGCGAGGTGTTCTCGACCGACACGGCTTCCGCCCGGCTCTCGTCGATGATGATGCGCGTCCAGATGCCCGACCACTGCCGGGCGCCGAGCATGAAGAGGGAAGTTCCAGCCCACGCGAGGATCAGAGAGGACCGCGGATAGGACGGAGCCAGCCGCACGAAGTAGAGCAGGAGCGAGACGGCCGTGAAGAGCAGCGCCACCGATTGCAGGACGATGAGAGCCTTGTATTTGCTGGCGTAGAAGCGTCCCTTGGTGTAGAGACCACTGGCGTAGGAGATGGCCGGGCCGAGGCAGCTCAGCAGGAGCGCGGCCCGCAGCCAGAGGCTCAGCAAGGGACGCGGCTTGCCGTACATCCACACCTGGGGTAAGAGCGACAAGAGCAAGGTGGCGTTCACGATCGCCAGATCGGCGATGACTCGGACACAAATCTGGGTGCGCGCATGAGGTCGGGACATGGCCGTGATCTCTTTTCTGGGGTGCTTTCTGTGGTGCGGAATCTTGCGGAGTGGAGTGAGTTACAACCACTTCGCGAGTGTCTTGCGCTGCGACTGCTGCGAGCCTGGCTACGCGGAGGCAGCCCGCATGACAGACTGGACGACTTCACCGGTGCGTTCGATGTGGATCGCCGACAGAGTGGGATGGACAAGAAACATCAGGCTGGTTTCTCCGAGTTCACGCGCCACTGGCAGGGGATGCGCTGGCCGCATGGGCTCGGCAAAGGCCCTTTCCTGGTAGATCTCACTGCAACTGCCGGAGAAGCAGGGCACGCCGCGCGCGGCGATCTCGCTCATGATGCGGTCGCGCGTCCATCCCGGGCGCAGACGCTCCGGACGCAGAAAGACGTAATACTTGTAGTAAGAGTGGCCGATCGCGGGCGGAGGATCGGTGACTCGCAGTGCCGGTATCTGGCGAAAGAAGTTGCTGAGCGCGCTGGCATGTTGCCGCCGAGTGGCCACCCAGGGGGAAAGTTTCGGCAAGATCACACGCCCGAGCGCGGACTGCATCTCGGTCAAGCGAGCATTGGTTCCGAAGGAATCATGCAGCCAGCGGAAGCCGGGCGGATGCGGGCGGCGGAAGACCGCGTCGTAACTCTTACCGTGATCCTTGTAACTCCAAACGCGGTTCCAGAGAGCGGCATCGCTGGTGGTCACCATGCCACCTTCGCCGCCGGTGGTTAGTATCTTGTCCTGACAAAAGGAGAATGCCGCCAGGTGCCCAAGAGAGCCGACGGAACGGCCTTTGTACGAAGCGCCATGGGCCTGGGCGCAATCTTCAACAACCTTGATGCCATGTTCGGCGGCGAGTTGGAGAATAGGATCCATGTCGCAGGGCCAACCGGCGAGATGCACGGCAACGATCGCCTTGGTGCGCGGCGTAAGGGCCGGCCGAATCGTCTCCGCGGTGATGTTCTGGCTGTCGCGGTCGACGTCTACCCACACCGGCCGCGCGCCCCGCAAGACGGCGCTCGTGGCGGAGGCGATGAAAGAGCGTGAGGTGGTGATCACTTCATCTCCCGGGCCAACGCCGAGAGCATGGAGAGCGAGTTCGAGCGCGAGCGTGCCATTCGCCAGGCAGACCCCGTATGCCGTTCCAACCGAGGCGGCAAACTCGTCTTCAAACTGGCGGCCTTCGGTACCCGTCCAATAGTTGACTTTGCCCGAACGCAGCACGGAGGTGACCGCTTCAATCTCGTCACTGGCGAAATACGGCCAGGGCGAGAAGGTCAGCGGCTCGCGGGCAGCTGATGGGGGAAGCGATCGTTCAACAGCGGCAGTCGTCATGGGCAGAAAAGGTTGGCAGTAAAAGAAAAGATGTATCGGTGGCGTGCGTTCTGTTATTGGGGTGGGAGTTGGCTAGTTTCGGCGGCGCACGGCGGCGACACCCGATGCGCGGTAGACAGAGTGACATCAGTGGCTGCGACGCGCGGAGATGGCAGCTCTTTCGACTTTGCGGGCACGCCCATCACGGTGATATTCGGTGCGACATCTTTGTTGACCATGGCTCCCGAACCGATCACCGCGTGATCTCCGATGGAAATGTATTGCAGGATGGCAACGTGGGTTCCGACGAGGACTGCCTTGCCGATCTTTACGCCGCCCGAGATGGCGGTGAGAGGATTGACGACCGATCCCGCGCCGATGACGGCCTCGTGGCCAATCGTGCAGCTCAGGTTGACGAGGGCAAATTCGTCGACCCTGACATTAACGGTGGCGATGTTTCCGGCGCAGATTACGACGCCCTCGGCAAAGTGGCATGACTGGTCGTAGCGGACGCTCGGGTGGATGAGCGCGGGCCACGGAATCCGGGGAAAGCGCCGCTTCAGTTCCTGGCCGAGGCGCAGGCGAACTTCGGGCGTTCCGATTCCCATGGCGAGGGCATCGACGTGATTGGTTTCCAGCCAGCTGAAGTCGCCGAGCAGATCCGAGTCTCGCTCGCTGACTTTTGCAAGATCGCTGACCAGGAAGCCGGCGACTTCGAGAGTCTCCGGGATTTTCCGCTGGGCACGATCGCGCGCAATCTCCGAAATCAGCCAGGCGACTTCGCGCGCAAATCCGCCTGCTCCGACGATCGCAATCCGTGTATGTTGCATGGCGCAATTCCTCCCTTGTTTTGAACCCTGAACTTCTCGATGCTAATGTCATGGACCGCGAGGTCTCGAATGCTGATGTCTTGCGGCATGCCGCCGCGAAATTCGGGCATGGGCGCGTGTCCCGCATTCGTGAGGCGGTCGCGACGAAAAATCTGAATCAGCGTTTTTGCCAGGATGCCGAGATCGAGCGAGAGACTTTGGTGGTCGACGTACCAGAGATCGTGGGCGAATTTCCGCTCCCAATCGAGGCGGTTGCGTCCGTTCACCTGCGCCCAGCCGGTGATTCCGGGGCGGACGTCGTGACGGCGCATCTGTTTCGGCGAGTAGCGGCCGAGATATGTTCTGAGCAGCGGACGCGGCCCGACCAGGCTCATCTCGCCGCGGAGCACGTTGATCAACTGGGGAAGTTCGTCCAGGCTGCGGCGGCGCAGAAAGTTTCCGAAGCGGGTCCGGCGCTCGTCGTCTGGAAGTAATTGTCCCGCGCGGTCGCGGGCATCGGTCATGGTGCGAAACTTCAAACAAGTGAAGAGCCGGCCATGCCAGCCGGGACGGGACTGGCGAAACAGAATCGGCGAGCCCAGGAATATTTTTATTAGAGCGGCCAGGAATAACATCGGAAGCCCGAGGACTGCCAGCGCGGCGGTCGCGCCCGCCAGGTCGAAGGCCCGTTGCGCGGCGCGCCTGGCCTTCGCGGGGTCCGGAGCGGCCAGCTGGTTCTGGACGGAGGCGTTGGCGTTGGCATCTGCGTTCTCTTGCAGCAATCGCCGGTATATCCGGACTTGTGCGCGCTCGATGGAGACGCGAGAAAAATCACGCTCCATGCGCAGGCGGGCGGCCTGCCCCATGCGGGCGCGTAACTCGGCATCTTCGAGCAGTTCCCCAAGGGCGCCCGCCAGAGCCATGGCGTCGCCGGCGGGGACCAAGAATCCAGTTTCCTCATCGAGGATGGAATCGACCGCGCCGGTCGCGGTAGTGGTGACTACGGGAACGCCGCTCGCCTGCGCTTCAAGCGGGACCGCCGGAAATCCTTCCCGGTAGGTCGGCAGCGCGAGCACATCCATAAGGTGGTAGTAAGGAGCGGCATCGGCGACGAAGCCGGTGCGAATAATGGCGGCTGACGACTCGATCAATTGCCGGGTCTCGGCCTCGACGGGATCGCCCGGTTCGAAGTCCCCAACCAGGAGCAGGCGCAGGCTGGGGTATTTTCCTCGGAGCCAGCGAAATGCAGCAATCAGCTCGCGGATGCCTTTATCTTTTACGAAGCGGCCGACGAACCCGATCACCGGCGCATTCGGAGGGATGCCAAGCGTCTGGCGAAGACTGGCAGTCGCTTCGAGGTCGCGGCCGGCGGGTGAGAAGCGCTCGAGGTCTACACCGCCGTTTCCCCGGTCGAGGACAATCGCCCGGTCGCGGGCAACGAGTCGCAGGCTGATCGCGAGGGCGCCGAGACTCGGACTCACGCAGACCACCCGGTGAGCGCACCGGCAGCTGATCCACTCGGCGGCCCAGAGCAGGGCGCGCTTGGCGCCGGTGGTGGTTTCGAGGCGCAGCCCGCGGAGCGTGTAGATGCGGCAGGGAACTCGCGCCAGCCAGGCTGCTACTCCCGCGAGCAGTCCGGCCTTGGGCGTGCTCGCGTCCACGATCATGGGACGAAGCCGGCGGATGGTTCGATAGAGCCGGCAGAGCGAGACGAGATCCTGGAGGGGAGCAATCTCGCGCTCCATGGGCACGGCTATGCTGGCCACTCCGGCCCGGCGCGATACTTCTACCAGCGCAGGGCCAGGGGCGGACAAGAGCGTCGGCTCAAAGCCGCCGCGGATGAGACTCGCCAGAATTCCATCGTAGAAATTGCAGGCCAGGGGCGAAGTGGCGGCGATCAGGATGCGAGTTGGCGATGGTGGCGGCACAGTTAGTTTGAGTCAGCGATTTGAATCAGCCGTTTGAATAAACAGTTTGAATAGACAGTTTCAAAGCGCGCGGGGCGGCGCTAAAGGGTGCGCGCGGCAGAGATTCCGGCCCACACTTCATGCCAGCGCCGGGCCTGCGGGAGGGAGACGGGACGGGCGCGATAGGGCAACAGCCGGTAGTTTAATCCCGTCGAAATGGCGGTCAGATCGAGCGCCAGGCGGGCCATCTGACCGAGTATCCCGAAAAAAGCGTCCGGCACCGTGCAGAGCCGGCCGGCATTGCGTGCCAGCACGCGGATGAAGTTTGCCCGGGCCACGGCGATCTTGGACACGGAAAGCGAAGTCTCGCGGTAGGCGAGGAGCGGCTCGTTTAAACACGCGAACTGGCTGCTAGCGTGGGTGCGGAAGAGGAGCTCTTTGTCTTCCATGCGACGAGCATCGGCGCGGTAGGGATTTTTCCGGAACCAGTCGGTGCGCCCCATCCAGGTGGGGTGAGGCATGGGAAATCCCGCTTGCGGGTGAGCACAGATGTCGGCATGAGCGGTGGGCGTCGGACGGCAACCAAGCAGGCGGCCGTCCTCACGGAAAACGACCACGGCGGTTGCGAGCAAATCGATGTCCGGGTGTTGGTCGAGGAATCGGACCTGCTTTTCAAGGCGCTCAGGGTAGGCGATGTCATCTCCATCCATGCGGGCAAAATATTTTCCACGTGACAGTTTTACGGCTTCATTCAGGCGCACCGGCACGCCGTAATATCCGCGATCGCGAATCACTCCGCCCGCCGAGATGGTAATAATTCGGGAGTCGTTGAACGAACGGGCGACGGCCATGGTCGAATCGCTCGAACCGTCGTCGATGATCAGAAGCTCCCAGTCGCGGAAGGTCTGCCCGAGCAGCGATGCGATGGCTGCGCCGAGCGTGGAGGCACAATTTCTGACCGCCATTCCGATGGTGACGAGGGGCTGTTCCATGACGTGCTGTTTTCGGAGTTTGGTTTTTAAAGTCTCGTTTTTGAACATTAAGCGGGATGAAGCGCGCCTGTTGGGTGAGAGCCCACGCCGGACAAAGATAAATGAGCGGGCAGGGCGGGCACCGCGGGCACGGTCCTAGACAAGGCAGCGCGCGCGTGCTGGTACAAGAGCTCGGAAAAGGCCAGCAGGATCCAAACATGGTGGTGGTACATGCCGTCGACCGTCATGCACCAAGCGATGGTGCTGATCAATCCGCAGAAGCAGCCGGCGCCGGCGTAGCGCAGATCGGGGACGCGCCGCCAGATCCAATAGCTGTTACGGAGGGCGCGGTAGAGCACCAGGAGATAAGCCATTAAGATCACCGGTCCGCCTTCGACGAGCAGCCAGATATAGGTGTTGTGGATCTGGTGCATATCGCCAAAGAAGCGGGGCGATTTGTGGATGAAGGTTCCGATGCCGATGCCGGTTGCCATGGTGAGCGGCGAATCGAAATACATGCGAACCCCTTCCTCCATGTAGTCGAGACGGGATTCGATGTTTCCGGTGTCGTCGGTCCGCGCGCGCGCCGCAGTCAGGAGATCCTGGCGCGACGACATGGCGAAGATGCAGGCGGCGATGCCGACGCCGGCGAGAGCCACGCTGAAACTCTTTTTGAGCCGGGTAAAGAAGAGCAGCGCGATCCCGCCGCTCAGGAGTCCGATGAGCCCGCCGCGCGAGAGGGTAAGCGCGCAGCCCGCGACCAGCGCGCAGCCATTGAGGACTTGCAGGGCGCTGCTTAACCCGCGTTTTGGTTTCATGCTCAGGATGGCGAACTGAAAGGTGGCGGCCACGGCAATCAATCCTCCGTAACCGTTCGGATCGAGGAGAAAGCCTCGAAAGCGCATGCCGGCTGAATTCACACGGGATTCCACGCCGGCGAAGATCGAAAACACATATAGAAGCAGGCCGACCAGGTTTACGACGGAGAGCGAAACGAGAAACATCTGAAGCAATTTCTCGGTTCGGGCGCGGTCGCGGCAGAGGATGAGGATCGCGCAATAGGGCGCCAGCAGAGCGAGCAGCCCGAGGTCTTTGTTGAGCCAGGTCCACTGCGGCAGCTCGCCCAGTTGAAAAGCGGTCGCCAGGTTTCCGACGGTAAGGAAGAGCAGCGCGAAGACCAGGAGGGCGGTGGGCGGCTTGATGATCTTCGGATGGGCGAGATAGGAGATGAACGCGCCGGCGACGAGCGGCACGAGAAACAGATCGGAGACGCTCAGGTGGAAGGAACTGGCCCCGACCTGGAGCGAGAAGGTGGTAATCCAGGCAAGCAGCGCGCGCCATGGGTCGGCCACCCAGAAGACAAAGAAGCCCAGCGCCAGGAGACCAACGATCCAGACCGTTAGCTGCTCCGAGGAGTTCAGCAGGGCCATGAAGTCGCGGAGGATTTCGAGACTGTCCGTCATAGTATGGGCAGCGCGGCGGCGAGCGGCCGGGGTTTGTGCTGCGCGATGGTGAGGCCAAGAATTGCTCCGGCGGCGGCGATGGCGACGGCAGCGGCGCACAGCATGGCAAGCGCGGCTCCGATGAGGCGCCAGCGCGGCACCCACAGAGTCGAGCAGACGAAGGTGGTCAAGAGGGAGGCGAGGCTGATAGCCAGTTGCACCTTGAACTGCCGGGCAGCCGATAAGGCGTAAAAAAGGAAGCAGCCGATGGCGTTCAGTCCGGCGGTCAGGGCTAGCAGTTGAAAGAGGCTGCCTTGCCGAGCGTACTCGGGGGTATAGAGAACGGAGAGCAGCCAGTTGCCGCCTGCCGAAACGAGTAGAAGTGCGACGAATGCGATCGCGGCACCGAAGGCGACCAGCTTGAGAACCAGCTGCCGGAATTCTCCGATCCGGCCGTCGGCGAAGAGACGCGAGAGCCGGGCCAGCGCGGACTGCCCGAGCGAATTGGCGACCACCGTGGTGGCCGTGACCGGGTAGGCGATGGAGGCGAAGATGCCGAGTTCGGCGACGCTCAGCGCGTGCCGGATGGCATAGCGCGGAATGTTAGCGCCGAGTGACGCAATGGCGCTTACGAGACCAAGAGGGAGGCTGGTCAGAACGAGCGTCCCGAGTCGGCGCCAGTTGAAGCGGAACGCCATGCCGCCTTCGAAACGGGCGAGACGCCGCGCCACTCGCAAGTCATAGCGCGCGAGGACGGCGGCGACCGCGCCGATCCACAAGAGGAGCGCGAGCGGAAGATTGCGGCAGAGGGCAAAGCACAATCCAAACGCTCCGATGCCGATGCTGCCGCGCAGCAGCAATGAGATGGCAACGGAGTCGAGCATTTCGAACTTCTGCATCAGGCCGGCGATGACGTCGCTGAAAGACTCGAGCGACTTGAAGGCGGCCACCAGCAACAGCGCGCAGAGCGCGGCGCGCGGCAATCCTAGAAAGGGGCAGACGGCGACAACCAGCAGAACCGCCGCTGTCGAGCCGAGGAGACGGAGGGTCAGGTAGTCGGAGAAGCAGTACTCGGAGAGCGCGTCCGTGCTCTGCACTCCGCGCAGCTGAAGGTTCGTCAACATGAAGAGGGGCGCGCAGATCGCGAGAGCGTAGGCGAACTGTCCGATCACCTCCGCCGACCCGAGCTTCGCCATGACCGAGAGCATGAGCCACTGGCAGGCAGCATAGCCCGCCCAACCGAAAAGCGACCAGGTGAAGCCGACCCGCAGGGGGAGCGCGGCCCTTCCGCTGGCGGCGGCCGGATCAAAGGCGGAGGGTCTCGATTCTGGTAAAGCGCGCGAAGGCGATGCCATGGTGGCTGGGAATGACTGAGAAGGAACCGAGGATTGCCGGGAAGCGGCGAAGACATTTCGGCCAACGCACTGGCCGCAGAGCCCCGCTAAGGGATGCGATAGATGCTGGCGCCGGCGGCGGCCGGCAGTACCTGCTCGATATCCTTCAAGGTGGTTCTGGCGGAGCTGTTCGGCACGAACAGAATGTCATTGTCACGCAAGGCAAGATCGGTGGCCTCGGAGCGGAGGATCTTCTTCAGGTTGACGGGTATCTCCTGGCGACCCGCGGAGGTGGTGCGGATGAGCCGGGCCGAGCCCTTGGCGGCGGTCGAATTGGTGCCTTGCGCGAGCGCGATGGCTTGCAGGATGCTCATCTGGCCATCGTGATCGAGCGGGAAGCCGCCCGGGTGGACGACGTCGCCGACCACGTAAACAATCCCGGCGCGTCCGACGAAGATGCGGTCGCCGGGCAGAATTTTGGGGTTGCTTCCGGCCTTCGGATTGACGCCGGCGGTTAGGGTAACAAACTCCGGATCGCCGGGCTGGCCCGCGTGCGTGATGCTGATGGTGGTGCCCGCGAGTGGCGTGAGTCCTTGCGCCGCCGACAAGTAGTCGAGGAGGTCATGCGCTCCGAAGGCAGGATAGATGCCCGGGCTTTTGACCTCGCCGAAAACGGCCACATTCTGGGTGGCGTATTCGGCGATGAAGACGGTGACCTGAGGCTCTTTGACGTATCCGCCTTCGGCGAACTTATGGCCGATGAGGGCAGCGGCTTCCTCTGCCTTGAGGCCCGCCACCTGTAGGCTGCCGACCAGCGGCAGAACCACATCGCCGGTGTTGCTGACGCGCAGCTTGCCGCTCAGTTCGGGGGTGTCGAAGACCGACATCTCCAGGAGATCACCGTTGCCGATCGGTCCCGCCGAGCCGCTGCCAAAGCCGCTGCCGCCCGGGAGATTGAGCGGAACGTTAGCGGAGGCCGACATTGACATTGACATCGACATCGGCGAATGCTGCGCATGGGCGCCGACCGCCGCGAGGATCAAAACCATCGCCAGGTAGGGTTTCATGAAAGGCTCCTCATTGTTGTGATGGATCGTAGTTGCGCTGGATCATAGTTGTGCCGGGTCATGGTTGCGCTGGATCGTCACACCGGATGGGCCTCGCCGCCGCCGTGGCCGCGATGACTGCCATTGCCGTTACCGTTACCATTCGAACCGGCGTTGCCGTTGCTATTGCCGCTGCCGGTGACATTGTCGTGATAGTAGTGCGAGTACTCGGAGCCGTAGTGGCCGTAGTATTGGCTGTACTCGACGGAATCGAAGGAAAGATCGTTGACGATGACGCCGACAATATTGGCGCGCACTTTGCGCAGCACGTCGCGGGTGCGGATCAGGGACTGGCGCCGCGACTGGCCGGAGCGGGCAACCAGCACGACCACGTCGGCAATGCGAGCGCACACCACCGCGTCGGTCACGGCGAGCACGGGCGGGGTATCGACGACGATGTAGCGATATTCCTGGCGCCAGCGCTGCATGAGCTGCGGCATGGCGTCCGAGGCCAGCATCTCCGACGGATAGGGCGGCATGTGGCCGGCCGTGATCACGTGCAGGCCGGGAATGTTTTTGACGGGCACGGCGACGTTATCAGGAGACTGAGTGCCGGCGAGGCAGGCGCTCAGCCCGCTGTCGATCGGAATGCCGAGGCAGCGGTGCACGGCGGGACGGCGCATATCGGAGTCGATGAGCAGGACTTTCTTTCCGGTCTGCGCGAGTACCACGGCGAGGTTGACGGCATTGAAGGTCTTGCCCTCCTGCATCATGGCGCTGGTGACCAGAATGACCTGGGGCGGAGCGACCGGGGACGAAAGCAAGAGCGAAGTGCGCAGCGCCCGAAAGGCTTCGGCGCTGCCCGAATTGCGATGCTCCATGGTGACGGGCGCGGCGAACTGACGCTCCCCGCGGACCAGTTGCCGGGCTCCGGTGCGGCCGTTGGCCGCAAAACTTGGAATCACTCCAAGGGAAGGCAACTGGCAATAGGTTTCGACATCCTGCGGAGTGCGCAGCGAGTTGTCCATGTTCTCGACCACGAAGGCGAGGGAGATACCGCCGAGCAGGCCGCCCATCAGGCTGAGCGCGATGTTCAGGGGAATGTTCGGTTCGACCGCTTCGACCGGCTGGCTGGCCTGGTCGACGATACTGATGCTGCTCGACTTCAATCCCGCCATGATACCGGCTTCCTTCAACTTCTTGAGCAGGCCATCGTAGAGATCGCGGCTGGATTCGACATCGCGGCGCAGGATGGCGTACTGAATGGCGTCTTCGTTGAGCTTGTAGGCTTCGCCTTTCTGCTGGTCGAAGGAAGCCTGGAGCATCTCTTCCGATTTTCGCGAGGCCTCGAAGTCGGCACGAATGGTTTCGCCAATCTTCTTTACCTCGCCCTGAATGGCCTCGTCCAGTTCGGCGATCTGCGACTGAAGCTGGACGACGCGCGGGTAGGCGGGCCCGTATTTTGCGGTGAGCTGGGCGTAGGAGGCGCGCGCTTCGGCGCGCTGGGTGTAGAGCGCGGCCAGGATGCTTTCGGGCACGATGTTCGCGATCAGTTCCGGATTCTCGGTGAGGCCGATGCGGTACTTCGCCTCCTTGATGATGCGGTCGCCCTCGGCCGTCGAGAGTTGTTTGTTGAGATCTTCCAGTTTGTCGAGGATGATGTTGTGGGTTTCGTCGGTGCCGAGGATGCCGGTTTTCTTCTGGTAGTCCGTTAGTTTTTCCTGCGAATCGGCGGCATGATGTTTGAGGTCGTCGAGTTGCTTGGTCAGCCAGTCGGAGGTTTGCAGGGTGGCGCGATACTTGGTCTGGAAATTGTATTCAATGTAGCTGGCCGCCACCGCGTTCGCGATCTGCGCGGCCAGGCGGGCGTCGCGGTTGCGGAAATGAACCTCGACGATCTGAGTTTTCGGAATCAGCTGCACGTTGAGCGACTTGTGGAAGGCCTGCGTCAGGGTGGCGCGGGTCCTCAAGGGCAGACTGTCGAAGCTCTGGCTGGGCGGAGCGGCCAGGCTCCCCGCAAAATCCCGGCTCTGGTGCAGATTGAGCTGTTCGATTACGCCGGTCGCGATGGCATCGCTCTGCACGATGCGGATCTGGGTTTCGAGCTTGGTATTGAGATCCGATCCGATCGACACGACCGCCTGTTCGAGGCCCAGGCCGTTGTTGCCGTCGAGGTCGAGCAGAAGACGGGCGGAGGCATCGTAGCGTTTGGGAAGAATCAGCGAAATGGCGGTGACCACAACCACGACCGCCGCCAGGCTTCCCAAGACCAGCCAGCGGCGCTTCTGGAGCACTCTCCAGAATTGCACAATGGAAATCTGATCGCTGGGCGCGTCGATCGTGAACGCAGGCGCATCGAAGGGGCTGAGGCGCTCGAGTTCATTCCTCTTATTGAGGACGACTGTCGGAATGTCGCTCATTGCGGATTCTCGACAGGGCTGGGTTCGGTCGCGGCGCGGTAGGCCACGTAAGAGTTCGCGCCGGTTATGGCGAGGGCGGGCGCGAACCACCAGCGGTGTCCGTGCTGTTTGAGCTTGTAGCTGAGATAGGAGATCCCGAGTTCGATCGGGATGCCAGTCCCGTAGAGCGCCCCGCGGCTGCGAAACGCCACCGGGACGAACGAGCAAGTGTGCTGTTGAAGGCAGGTATTGGTTTTTTCTACAGCGACGATGGAAGAGGCAAACATGGCGCCCATCTGGATGAGGTACGGGGCGTCAACTGTACGGCCAAAGCCATCGCTGCTTGCCGGCGCCGCTTCGCCGGAACGAACCGCGGTTGCGTTATTGTCGTTGCCATTGTCGTTGTTATTGCCGGGCGTGTCCGCTGTGACCGCAATCCTCAGGACGCTCGGCGCATCCGGAAAGACGGCCGCTGCTACGACGGTGGGCGGTTGCGGGTGGGGGCCGGCCGCTTGGCCGTCCTGCGCGACACATAACGGAAGAAATGCGAGGGAAGCCGTCAGCGCCAGACTGATGCGAAAAGATAAGTTGCTCATTGGTTTCTCCAGGTGTGCTTGGAAGTGAGAAAACTCTTAACGGAAGTTAGGAAACTCCTAACAATGGTGGTGGTTGAGAAATGCCGCACGGGGATGCGGCAGCGGGGCGACCGGTTCCACATCGTCCGCGCTGACCTCGATCGCGGCTGCCTGCCGGATCAGGTCGACGTTCAGGACGAGACGGAACCCGGTTGTTTTGCGCAGAAGAATGCCTTCGATGCCCGCCAGACATCCGGACTTGATCCGAACCCGGTCGCCGACGGCCACCATCGGATGGGGCTCAGCATTGGAGGTCGAGAGCACGGCCTTGAGGGTCTCGATCTCTTCCGTGGAAACGGGCGCGGGGACGCCTCCGAAAGAAATCAGATTCACGAGGCCAGACACCTTAAGGATGCGCAACTGCTCGCGGAGGCTGGTCCGCACAAAGACATAACCGGCGAAGAGGGGAAGCTGCACGTCAACCGTGCAACCGTTCCGCCACTTATGGCGAGCGCGATAACAGGGTAGAAAGCTTTCAATCTCGCGCAGAGCCAGCTGCTCGTGAACTTTTTTCTCGTGGCGCGGGTAGGTGTAGGCGGCGTACCAATTCGTTTGATTGGCTGCGATTTCACCGGCCCAGAGAGCGTCTGCCGTGCCGGGGCGAGCGGTTGGACTTGGGACAATGAACATAGCTTCGCAGCCTCACTTAGGTCGACCACTCTTAACCGGTCGATCAGCGTCACGATTTCATTAGCAACTGTGACGCCGAAGAAAGTAGGAATTTCTACGCGAGGCGCACAAAGGTAGTAGGTGCTCGGTTGCAGGCGCAAGCGACGGCCTGCTAACGAGATCAGCCGTGCGCTTTGGGTTCGATGGCCCGACTTCATTTGACGACCGGCCGGTTTGGGAGCTTGAGCTTCTCGACTCCGAGTTTCAGATCGGAAAATTAGAAGCGGAATCGCGACCAAAATGGGACACCCACACAGGCTGAGGTGAGCGCTTGTCGATTGCGTGGGCCACGGTTGGCCAGTTTGCAGTTTGATGACGAGAGTCTGTGGAGGGTCGCGGCGGCAGAGGCGCGATCACGTTTCTTAGACGGCGGTGAGCGGCGAAAGAATCGGACCTGACGGTCTTCCCGGGCGCACTTCTTCTTTCTCTTTCTTAACTCCAGCGAGCTTAATCCAGGCGAGCGCGGGGCCGCAGATTTCGAAGACGGAGTCCAGTTTGGTAACGTGCAGAATCTCGCGAATTGCGCTGGGCGGGTTCATCAGCTGAAGATAGATGCCGGCCGCCTGCAAGGCGATCAGGGCGCCGATTCCAGCGGCATCAAGCGCATCTACCTCGCTCAGATCGAGCACGATGTTTTGTCCGGCGTGGCTGACTGCCGCGCACAGAATTCGAGTCTCCTCGCCGCGAACAATTCGGCCGGCGCAGTGCAATATGACGGTCTTGCCCAACTCTTCGTTAGCTAGCACGTCTTTACCCAGCTCTTCTTTACCCGGCTCTTCTTTACCCGGCTCTTCAATGGTCACGCTTAGCATGATTCAACTCCTTAAATAGTTTTCTTAGTTCGAGGGCGACGGTTGAGACCGCGCCGCGCTTAGGACTTGGGCTCGTCGGCGGGAGCTCCGAAGGGGCCGCAGCGTCCCCGCATCCCCTGGCGGAATTTCTCTCGTTCTTCGGGCGTCATCTTCTCCCAGCGCTCGATGATCCGGCGGCGCGAACCCCAGCCTCCTCCGTGTCGGCCGCCGCGGAATCCGAAAAGGATTTTGCTGAGAACCAAAATTCCGAGTGCCTGCCAGATGGTGATGACATGCAAGCCAAAGAGCGCGGGCATCAGCCAGTTCCAGAGGGCGCGGACCGCAAAGGTAAAGACGACGAAAAAGACAATCGCGAAACACGTAAACTGCATTGCTCGTACAAACCGGTTTGTGCTCATAGTTCAGTCCTATCTTTTAATACGATGGTCGATTTGATATTCGATTCGATATTCCATTGGCTGTTCCGTTCTAATGTTTCGTTAATTCGTCGTAGACGTCCTGGAGGCGATCGCGCAGGTGCGATACCGCATAATGCTTACGCGAGAGCAGCGTATTTACGCTGACGCCAGTCCGCGCCGAAATCTCTTTGAAGCTGTATCCCATCAGTTCATGCGCGACGAATACCTCGCGCTGCTCCGCGGGCAATTCGTCGAGCGCGTCGTCAAGCTCTTCCAGCAGCACGCTGCGGGCATGGGCCGCCTCGGGACCGGCGTCGGGAGACGGGAGGAGTTCCACGAGGGAAAGCGGCTCTCCATCTTCGCCTTCGTTTTGCGCGGCTCGCGCCGGTTCGCTGCGCAATCCTTCGCGGCTTCGCTTGCGAAACAGGTCCGTGATCCGGTTGCGGGCGACCTGAAACAGCCAGGCAGTGACCTGTTCGACCGGCTTCATCATCCGGTAGGCTTCCACCAGTTCGTAGAAAACGTCCTGGAGGATGTCCTCGGCATCGCCGGGATCGGGGACGCGTCTCCGGATAAAGCTGCGGAGCCGGGACCGGTCGCGCGAAACCGCCTCGGAGATCCGTTGGTCTTGGTCTTGCATCGGCCACTGTCTTCTCAGCGCCTCGTCCATTTACTGGTATAGACGAACGAGCGAGAGAAATATTGTATGGGGGATTAGGCTTTAGGGATGTCTTGCTTGCGGCGGGCGACAAAAATGGCAGGGGAGAGAGTTGTGTGAAGGGGAGCGCCGACCCCGGGGCTCTGGTCGGGTACGCTAAGATTGCTCGGGCATAGATTCGTCGCCGATTGAACTGTGAACACTAGATTCAATGTCGTTGGGATCGGCGAAGTGCTTTGGGATCTGCTCGCCAGCGGCCGGAAGATGGGCGGGGCGCCCGCCAACTTTGCCTATCATGCGCATGCGCTCGGTGCAAACAGCCTGGCCATTACTCGGGTGGGGAAGGACGAGCGGGGGCGGGAAATTCTTCGGCGCTTTCGGGAACTGGGCCTACCTGCGACCGCGGTGCAGGAGGATTCGGCCGCGCCTACTGGAACGGCAGAGGTGAGGCTGAGCGGCGACGGCCTTGCTCATTTCACGATTCAGGAAAATGTCGCGTGGGACTGCCTGGGAGTGACGCCTGAGGCGGTGTCGGCGGCGCGCTTGGCGGACGCTATTTGCTTTGGAACGCTGGCGCAGCGAAACGCAATTTCGCGCACGACTATTCAGCGGTTGGTCGATGAAACACCGGCGGGCGCGTTGCGCGTCTTCGACATCAACCTGCGGCAACAATATTATTCGCGCGAGGTCATTGAGCAATCGCTAAAGCTGGCGAACGTGCTGAAGCTGAATGACGACGAACTTCCGGTGCTGGCCGCGATGTTTGGACTCGGCGGATCAACTGCGGATCAAATCGAAGCGTTGGCGAACAGGTTCTCGCAACGCGTTGTGGCGCTGACGCGTGGACCTCATGGCAGCCTGCTTTATCGCGATGGCCAATGTTCGGATTGCGGGTCGCGCCCGGTCGATGTTGTTGATACGGTCGGCGCCGGCGACTCGTTTACTGCGGCTCTGGTGATGGGTCTGCTTTGCAATCTTGATCTGGACGAGATCAATTCCTTCGCCAACGAGGTCGCGCGCTATGTCTGCTCGCAAGCCGGCGCGACGCCGCCGATGCCGGCGGAGGTCGCGGGCAGATTCCGGATGACCTCTTCGGTGTGACTGTGTCATACAAAGCGATTGACACCGCGCATCGCTGCATCACATTCGATGTTGACTGCCGACGATGACTGTCAAAGACCATCTCCGCATCACCGCGACGGCTCTTCGCCACTGGGCGATCGCGCAACTTGAGGATTCGCTGGCGGTCAGCATCCTGTGGCTGATCGGGCTGTGGATCATCCGCGTGCCATGGGCTCCGTTGTGGGCGATCGTCGCCGGAGTGTTGCAGGTCATCCCACATTTTGGACCCATCCTCGGGATGCTGGGCCCGGTGCTCGCCGCTACGCTTAGTTGGAGAGACTGGCAGCATCCGTTGTATGTGCTGATTCTGTATGCGGTGATTGTGGTGGTGGATGGTTTTGTGCTCCAGCCCTACATCATGCGGCGAGTGGTGCGGGTGCCGATGTGGCTTTCGATTCTGGCGCCGATTGTTCTTGGCTTGGTTATTCCGTTCTGGGGAGTGCTGCTCGCGCCGCCGCTGCTGGCGGTGGTGTATGCGTATAAGGCGCGGCGGTCGAAAGCAGTGAACGGCGCTAGAGAACTTCCTCGCAGCGATAACTCGGCCTGAACTCAAAAGCACCGAACTATAACCGAACTATAAATGACGCTTCATGGATGACTTCGCCAGAGCGACGGTGTTTTGCGAGAATACGCACCGCGAAAAAAAGAGGACGAATCGCCTTGCAATGCCTACGAAAGTGTAAGTCACAGAAGAGGACTACCTCGGATGCGGAATAACGCCCAGAATGATTCGATGGCGGGACTCCGAGTCTAAAGAAAGCACGGTACGTCTCCTCTTCGGCGTACTCGACCGGATCGAGGTCGCGACCAGAAAGAGACGGTCATGCCGAGATACCACAGTTACACGATCTGGTTTGCAGCCCTGTTGCTCATTGTCAGTGTCGGTTGCTGTAATCCAGGCGCCAATCCAGACCTGACCCCGTCCACAGTACTGTCCGTCACCCCACCGAATGGAGTTGGCGGTATCTGTCCCGACACCGTAGTCGTCGCCACCTTCAGCGGGGCGATGAGTCCTTCCACCATCAATGCCACAACCTTCACTTTGGCAAGTGGCACTCCACTGGTGGCTGTCGCAGCAACAGTCACCTACGATGTGACCAGCTTTGTCGCGGTCCTCACGCCAACCAATCCTCTCGCGCTGAACACCAACTATACCGCCGCCATCACGACGGGAGCCAAGGACGTCAATGGCAACTCACTAACGAGTGACTACGTGTGGACGTTCACCACCTCTGCCACGCCCTGTTCGTCCGGCGTGCCCCTGGGATCGGCCTGCACGTTCGGAATCCTGGGTGGCTCGACCGTCACCAACTCTGGAATTTCCACATTCGTCACCGGGGACATTGGGGTGTGGCCCGGGGCTGCGATTACCGGATTCACGCCGGCCAATTACAGCGGCACGGAGCACGCGGGCGATGCGGTTGCCATGACGGCCCAGGGTGACCTAACGACGGCGTATGACTATGCCGCGAATGTGGCAGGCGGCGCCATCCTCCCCGCGGATATAGGAGGGGAGACCCTCGCTCCCGGCGTTTACAAAACGACCAGCGGTCAGCCCTCGCTCGGAATTACGGGAACTCTCAACCTCGACGGCGACGGCGTCTACATCTTCCAGATCGTGTCCACACTGACGACAGCCGCCAACAACAGCCAGGTAACTCTAAGCGGCGGCGCCACCTCCGAGAACGTCTATTGGCAGGTTGGCAGTTCGGCGACGCTCGGGACCACCACCACCTTTGCGGGGACCATCATGGCTCAGGCGTCCGTCTCGCTGGACACGGGCGCGGTTCTGAACGGTAGAGCGCTGGCCCGCACGGGCGCCGTCTCGTTGCTGAGCAATGCGGTGAATGTACCTCCCTGTCCGTGAGCAATTCGGGGGATTGGCTCGCCGCCGATCCACCAGACGGACAGGAAACCCATGATTTCACGTTGTCGAAGCTCCGAGGAATTCGCTCATGTCATTTGACTCTCATAACTCTCGTGGCCGTGTCGCACCGATGCGGTTGGCGGTAATTGCCGTCCTATGCAGCGTTGGCACTCTCGCGGCAGGGCAGGACCGGCCCGCTCCCAAATGGGAACTCTACGGCGGCTACTCCGCTTTCAATCCGGGATGCGATCTGCACGTCCTGCTTCCGGGAGGAGTAGACCCGGTGAGCAGTTGTGTGAAATGGGATCCGCGGGGCCTTGGCGCCTCCATCACGTACGACTTTAACCGCTGGTTCGGATTGACACTTGACAGCAGTGGCCAGTGGGGAAGCGGCAATAGCGGGGTGCCTGCCCGAATTGACCAGGTCGAGTTTTTCAACCTCTCGGCCGGTCCCAAGATCACTTTCCGCACGCACCATTTTTCCCCGTTTCTCGAAGCTCTGGTGGGCGAGCATCGTTTAGCCTCCGAAGTTTTTGGACACGACGACGAATTCGGGTTTATGACAGGCGGCGGCGTCGATCTCAACCTGACGCGGCACTTCGCCTGGCGCGTGTTGAGAGCCGATTTCGTTTTCTCGAATCATCAGTTTGGACCGTCGTCGATTGTTCCCCCTACGGATGTGAGAGGCGCAAGGCTGCAAACTGGCCTGGTATTCATGTTTGGGGGCGAACAGCCTGCGCCGCCGGTTTCAGCAAGTTGTACGGTGAATCCCTCTGACGTCATGGCGGGCGAACCCGCGACCGCGACCGCCGCGGTTAACACCTTCAATCCCAACCACACGCTGAATTACGCATGGAGCAGCAACGGCGGACGAATTACAGGCACCGACAATACGGCGAACATTACGACCAATGGCATGGCGAGTGGCAGTTACACGGTGACAGCCAGTATTTCCGACCCCAACGCGAAAAAGGGTGGCCAGGCAAGCTGTATGGCGACCTTCTCCGTGCGGGAACCGCCAAGGCATCCGCCCCTCGTTTCGTGTTCGGCTGATCCAATGACAGTTACGAGCGGCGGATCATCTGCCGTCAGCTGCACCTGTACGAGCCCGGACAATGTCCCGGTTGCGATGGGTGGCTGGACCACAAGCGGTGGACGCATTTCCAGCAGTGGCGGCAACACTGAAGCTTTGGATAGCTCCGGCGCTTCACCCGGCCCGATCACAGTCAGTGCAAGCTGCACCGACTCGCGCGGCTTGAACGCTCCAGCAGCCGTGCAGGTAATGGTAGAGAGGCCGCGGCCGTCGCCCGAGTTCCTGAAACTGGAGAGCAGGCTTGCGCTGCACAGCATTTACTTTCCGACAGCTCAGCCCAGGGTCACAAATCCCGAAGGCGGCTTGCTCGAAAGCCAGCAGCAAACGCTCATGGCGCTGGCGGACGATTTCAAGAAGTATCTCGATGCCAAACCGGACGCACACCTCACTCTCGAAGGCCACGCCGATCCAAGAGCCTCGATGGAATACAATCAGGCGCTCTCGGAACGGCGAGTAGAGCGCGTCAGACAATTCCTGGTTGAACACGGCGTCCCCGCCGCCAGCGTGGAAACCAAGGCCTTTGGCGAGCAAAAAAACCTAACCGAAGACCAGGTAAAAGATGCCGTCGAGAAGAACCCGGAGCTAACTCCAGAGCAACGGCAACAGGTGCTACTCCATCTCGAAACGATTCTTCTCGCGAGCAATCGCCGGGTAGATGTTACTCTCAGCACCACCGGTCAGAAGTCCGTCCGCGAATATCCGTTTAACGCGGCGGATTCCCTAACCCTGCTCCAACAGGAAAGCGCGAAGAAAAAGCGCGGGGCACGCCACCGTTGAGTGCGTCGATCGACGGGCACAGCGCCCGAGCCTCCACAAAGAAAATGCGCGCAGCCTTTTGGGCTGCGCGCGGGTGATACGGTGTCTCTGTTTAGCGGCCGGCGGCCACTGCGAACGCCTTCGGTGTGGACTGTCCGGTTTGGTCTACATACATCTTGTAGGACTTGTAGACGCCGAACAACACGACCATCAGGGTTCCGAGTGTAGCCACTCCAGCCACGGAGCCAAAGAACGAAGCGAGCGCAGTCAATCCCGCACCGATTACGTAGTTCGGGAACGACCACAGGAAAACCTTGTGCCAGATGGCCAAAGGGTTCGAGGCTTCGGTCAGTCCGATGATGCCGGCTACGGGTGCGGTGTTGGCCAGGAAATAAGCCGCCGCGGCAACCGTCATGGTCAGTGCCGCTCCGCCATGCGCCAGCAGGAACTGGCTGTGATAGGCGAAGAAGGCGACTGCGCAGGCATTCATCAGGGTGCAGACGTTGAACAGGAACTGCACCGGTTTCATTTTGGTTGCGGAAGCGAAGGACTGGGCGAGGGCTGCGGTAACAGCTACCAGCAGGCTCGCGAACAATCCCAGCTGCGTGACTCCCAGAAGAATGACGGGCATATTGCCGGACATCGTGCTCGTCATACCGGGCAACTTCACCTTGAGCCGCGAGGTCAGAACCGCGGCGATCATGAGAAGCGCCAACTGGTGCCAGGCCGGCAGGTGGCGGTTAGTGAACCCGAAGGCCAGGGAGCACAGACTCGCGACAGCTACCGTTCCGATCATCACTTTCGCTTTGAGGGGCATAGTGTTTGTCATGGGTTTTCTCCGATTAGGTATCCGTCGGTTTAGTTATCCCCCGGATCGCCTTCGCTGAGTGCCGCGACCCCACTTTGAACGGTCGAAGTCGCTCCCCAAACAACGCTATAACCAGAAACAGACGCCGATCCCCAGACGACGCTGGTGGCGCCCCACACTACTGAAGTAGCCGAAAATGCGTTTGCACCCCAAACCACCGAGTTTCCCCAGACCACCGAAGTGGCTCCCCATACGACGCTGCTGCCGGCGAATACCGAGTCGGGGTTCGTGTTCTGAACCGTGACAACGCCGTTGTTATCCACCGCGGTCATGGAGAGTGCAAGTCCGTTAGCCAGGTCGGTGTTGCCCAGAGCGGCGTTGACATCCAGATAGCCAGCGCCGTAGGTGAACAGATCGTACTCGTTGTTGTAGAGGTTTCCGTAGGAGTCGTGCGAGTACGTGAATTGCCCGACGCCCTTCCACGCCGTCTTCATCAAGCGGGCTTTCACCTGATCAGGAGTCAGCGAGGGATTCTGTTGCAGCAGAAGCGCGACCGCGCCGGATACGATCGGCGTTGCCATGCTGGTGCCGCTCAGGACGAAGTATCTCGAAGTGCCGCTGGTTGGCGTAACTTGATACTGCGGAAAAGCCGTATCGAGCGTGCTGCCCGCCACGCGCAAAGAAACTTGAGCGTTTCCGGGAGCAACGAGGTCAGGTTTCACGATGTGATCAACCGCCGTCGGGCCTTTGGAACTGTAGCTGGCGATCTTATCGTCGACCCGAGTGGCAGTGTCTTCGGTCATGGTTGCACCCACGGTGAGGACCGAGGGATCGTTGGCTGGAACGCCGATGGTGCCGAAACCGTTTGTCGGCGCAAAGCGTCCATTATTGCCGGCGGCGCAAACCACCACGATGCCGGCTTGCCAGGCAGCTTCCACAGCCTGGTCAACCGGATCGAGCGTGTAGCTTTCGAACACCGGGCGTCCGAGCGACATATTGATCACGCGGATGTTGTAGGTGTTCTTCAACGTGATCGCTTCCTGAATGGCGGCGATCACCTGACTGTCAGTGCCGGCGCCGTTCTGATCGAGCACCCGAAGGTTGATCAGGTTAACGCCAGGAGCCATGCCGGCAAAGGTCCCCGGATAACCATTGGCAGATCCGGAACTGGCGCCCGAGCCACCGATCAATCCGGCGACGTGAGTGCCGTGGCCGAACTTGTCAGAGGTCGTCGTGTCGCTGGGCAGAAAACTCTGGCTATAGACGACGCGACTGGTGCCGTTCGTGCTGAGGTCGGGATGCGAAGCGATACCGCTGTCGATCACGGCCACGCCGATTCCGTTGCCCGTCAGCCCATAATTCGAGGCCGCGACGTCAGCCTCGACTGCGGTTGCGAACTCCTCGGTCGAGGGTTCCGACGTCATGGTCATTTGACGATCGAGCGACATGTAGACAACGGTGGACTCCGACTCGAGCGTCGGGAGCATGCTCGCCGGAATCGTCATGGTTGCCGCAGTGATGGTTGGCAGTTTCCATCGCAGGGACGCTCCGCCGGTCTGCCAGGTTTTGAACTTGCCGTTGGCGGGCATCGATTTGAACTGCACGTTGATGGTGACATTGCCAGTTGTGCCGACATAAGGGGCAAGGTCGGGTGAATACTTGGACGGCTTCGGTTTGGGTGCAGCGTAAGCTGGCATTGCTAAAGCCATCAGCAATACCAGACCAAGGACCCGCTGGCCCCAGGTAGCGCCCATGGAGTCAGGCTTGAGTCGATTAGGCATCTGCGTTGCGTTGTAGTTGCTCATAAGTTTTTGCGGCGATTTTCGAAGGGACGCAAATTGCACGCCCTTCCCGCCGGCTATCCAGGGGCAATCGCGGTTCCAATCGCAGGGCAATAAACCGAGCGTTTTCAGTAGATTGCCATGGGAGCCTAAAGGGCTTGATTGGGACAACTTGACGCCCCGGAGCGGGTGGATGAGGGCGGAAGGAAGCTAAGTGGTTCAAAAGAATAGACGGGCTCTCCGCGCCTGCTCAAGGTGACAAAATGGCTCGGAGGACGAGCTGCGCGCGAGGTTCGAGGCGAATGGCTGGAACTTAGAACTCCGAAATTCACCTGTTATCCTAGGGACGTTTGGGGTTTCATCCGCGAACTTGCCGGGAGACGAGTCAAACGGCGGGAAAGAACCCGGTATCCGAGGAGAAAATGGCCGCACTCATTGATGCCATCGACGTGAAGCGCAAGATGTTTTTCGAGTTGGAGAACACCCCGTTCGTGTGTCTGGAGGCAGAGGTTTCAACGCCTACCGCGCGGGGCGCTCAGACGCTGGTGCGTCTGAAGATGCGGAACCTGGTCACGCGCGCGGTCTTCGACAAGACTTTCAAGGCAAGTGACAGGTTCAAAGAGCCCGACCTCGAGATGGTCGAGGCGTCATACCTCTATCGCGACGATGCCGGCTTTCATTTCATGGACCAGGAGAGCTTTGAGACGCTCACTCTTTCTGGCGAGATGATGGGCGATGCGCTGGACTTCATCGTGGAGGGCGGCATCATCCAGATCCATAAGTACAACGGCAACCCCATCGGATTGCAACTGCCGCCGCATGTCGAGTTGCATGTAACTTACGCCGAACCGGGCGTCAAACACGACACCTCGAGTGGCACAGTGACGAAGACCGCGAAGCTGGAGACTGGCATAGAGATCCGCGTGCCTCTCTTTATTAAGGAAGGCGAGACGATCAAAGTGTCGACCGAGACGCGGGAGTTTGCCGGGCGGGCTTGAGGGGCGGAGCGCGAACTCTGATCGTTAGCGATTTGATCCTAATCTGAGGAGAACGTTCCGCAGGCGTTCGTGCCGCTGCGTTAGGTGCAGATAAAGCATTTCGTCCGGCTTGGATTTGGCGCGGATGATTTGAACGAGGCCTGCTTTTTCTTCTCTCGTCCATGCGCGCAATCCTGGCGGCCGCGAGAGAACGAGCGCGAAATTATCGAATGCTGTTTTTTCGAGCGGCTTCCAGTTCGATGTGGTCACTCCCAAATCACGTTCGAGGGCGTGGCTTGCATGCTCGCGCATGAGATTGGCGTCGCCGCCGAAATCGCGCGCCATTCGCTGGTTCACGTGCAGTCCGAGGTTGCGGGTTGAGAAGCGATCCCACGCGCCGACCTCGGCTCCCGGCAGATCATAGAAGACGTGACCGGCGGCGAGCCGCTTGAGCGTGCGCGCGGGGGTGCGATACCTTTTGCCGCTTTCGGCGTTGGCATCGGCCGCGATTTTCTTTTCCTCGCGCATGACTAGATCGAGCAGATCGGCGCGGCCGGGACGGAAGCCTAGTTTGCGGTAGAACCAGAATGCGCCCGATTCGATGGCCTCGTCGTTGTCGTCCCCGAGCTGGTAGGGATAGACGGACACGATCGTCGTTCCCATGTACGTACACAGCGCTCGCAGGACCTGGGCATAGATCCATCCCGCCTCGCCGCCGCGGAAGGTGTAGAAAGTGTTGAAGCCAACCTCCATCCACTCGCACAGGCCGATGGCCTCGATGTAATTGATGGGCACGCCGTTCTTCAACGTGAGGCCCGCGACGTAGGCGCGCAGCGGCAGACGGCGCTCGGGTGGCAGGCCCCAGAGATAGATGGAGATGCCGCGGGAGCTTTCGTCGTTGCCAGGATCGATGCGGCCAGGTTCGGCGCGGCCAAGGTTGGCGCGTACGACAGAGCGCGGATCGGCGAGCGTCGTCCCGTAGAGTTCGCGATAGCGCACGAGCATGACCTCGCGGATCATCTCGACGATGGCTTCGCCCGCGCGCAACGAAAGGCGTGTGAACGACGGCGGGCGCCGGGCCAACTGGCCGGCGAGCGAGACCTCGCTGCGGCTGATGAGCGGGCGGTCATGGTAGAAAATCGAGCGAACAGGTTTCCAGTTGCGCGTGCGAGATATAGGCAAGTTGCCGAGGTTCCAGCGCAGAGGGATGCGCAGGGATTCGTAGAGTTCGGCCTTCTGCGCTTCGGGAAGGGACAGATTCTCGAAGCGGCTTAGTAGCCACGCGGGCACGCGGGATTTGGAATCGTTCGGCGTTTTTCTGCCCCCTCCGGCCGCCTCCAGCCAGCGACGCCACGGAGTATCGGCCTCGACCCAGGCGTCGTCTTCGAGGAGCGGCATAAATCGGGGTCCGGTTGTTCCCAGCTCGCGGCCTGGCTCGTAGTTGTTCCACGCGATTTGGACCTGTCGCGGCATTCGGCCGAGGAGCCAGCGCGCGACATCGAAGCTGAGAGTGTCTTCCATGGTGGTGCCGGCGATGCCGGAAAACTCGAAGGTATCGAACGCGCTCATGTCAGCGCCGGCATGACGCAAGGCCTCGACTTTTTTGTGGAAATTATTCAGGGTTCGTTCCACGGCGCGAAGCACGGCGGCATTTTGGGGAAAGGCGCGGAAAAAGAGGAGTGCTTCGTGGAAACGGATCAGCGAGCGCGGATCAGAGAAGCGGGCCGCTTCGAGGGCGCGAAGAAGCCTTAAGATGCGCGCGGTAGTTTTGGGTTCAGACTGATCGCGGGCGGCTTCGAGGCTGGTGAGGCGACGGTCGAGGGATTTGGCGGCCATGTCGGAACTGATTAGCCTACAGCAACGCCCAGCCTTTTACTCAACTCCGGCACAATCAGCGCAGCAGTTTCATCCCGGCAGCGCTCGCTGCGTTCTGATCGAAGGTGACGGTGTACTGACACTCCGCGGCACGGCCGCAACGCTCGATGAGGCAATCGACAAAATCGGCGCGGCTGGCGCTGAACTTTCTCAACGCTTGCACCACGATTTCCGACCGCTCAATCACGAGTTCCTTACTTCGCAGCAAGGAGTCCAGCACGTGCTCGATTTCGCTTTTCTTGAAACGGTAAGAAACCTCAAGCACCCAAACCAGTTCGGCAATGACGATCAGGGAGAGAAATCCGGGCGAATGCTGAGAGAGCGATTCGATGACTCTCACTGCTGCGGCGGTTTGGGGAGCGTCGTCGTGAGTAAGGTAGCGGACGACAATATTGGTGTCGAGGCCGATCATGGCGAGACCGTCATCTTACGGCTGTCATCGTAGTAGCGTCATCGGGATCCGGAGGCGCGCTTCGCGATGGCGGCGTTCATCTCTTCGATCGAAACCGGCTTGTTTCGCTTGCCTTGAAACAGCCCCTTCAGCTCTTGTATTGAGCGGGTCGCCGGGATGATGGCGAATTGACCTTTTTCCTGTTCAACAAATTCCACACGATCTCCCGCCTCCAGGCCGAGGGCATGGCGCACCTGGGAGGGGATGGTGATCTGGCCTTTCGAGGTGAGGGTTGCGATCGCCATAGAGTTCGAATACTCCTTACATAATAGTAAGGAACACTCACGTCTGTCAAGGAGACGGGCATTGCGTTGCTTAGCCTACGTCGGACTTTGGCGAGACTGCCGCAAAAGTTCGATGCCGCTGGATGGGCTTGAAAACTTCGAACGACGATCGCACTGCGACGGTCAGGGTATGCCCCAGCCCATGCTATAATCTTGATTCGCCTGAAGGTTTTACCGTCGAGGCTATCCTGATGATCTCCTCCGTGGGCGAGTTCGCATTTCTGAGAGAAGTTCTGAGAGACGCTCTAAGAACCAGCGCAATTTAAGTTCTATCGATCCGAGGTATACCCATGTCCGGCCATTCAAAATGGGCAACAATCAAGCATAAAAAGGGCGCGCTTGATGCCAAGCGCGGCAAGATTTTTACCCGTCTTATCAAAGAAATTTCCATGGCGGCCAAGAGCGGCGGCGACCCCGATATGAACCCGCGCCTGCGCACGGCGATCCTGGCGGCGAAATCGGAGAACATGCCGGCCGATAATATCAAGCGCGCCATCCAGCGCGGCACTGGCGAACTCCCCGGCCTGACCTACGAAGAGTTTGTGCTCGAAGGGTACGGCCCCGGCGGCGTGGCTCTGCTGGCCGAAATTTCGACCGATAATCGCAATCGCACGGTCAGCGAAATCCGCCACGCGTTTGGGAAGAACAACGGCAACATGGCCTCGGCGGGCGCGGTTGCGTATATGTTCCACAAGAAGGGCGACATCATCATCGCGAAGTCGGCGGCCAAGGAAGATGATTTGATGAACATCATCCTGGAATCGGGCGGCGAGGACTTGAAGGATGACGGCGAGAATTGGGAGATCCTGACCGAGCCGACAGCTTACGAAACGGTTTTGGAAGCCGTAAAGAAGGCGGGGATCACTCCCGTATCTTCGAGCATGGCGATGGTTCCCGATACCTATATCAAGCTCGAAGGACAGCAGGCGGCGCAGATGATTCGCTTGCTTGAAGCGCTGGAAGATAATGAAGATGTGCAGAACGTTCACGCCAACTTCGACATCGATCAGAAGGTTCTGGAAGAGGTAACAGCGGGATAGTCGAAGCGCAACTTTAATACGCTTTGTGAAAGAGCCGCCCGTTGAGGCGGCTTTTTTGTGGGCTCAAGCATATTTGGCTTGTGATACTTGCCCGCGATTGGGCGGTGTGCGCAAGTTTTCAACAGCGCTGAGGAAAAGTTTGTGGAAAAGCGGAAAGTTATTCTTGTAACCTTTTGTTAACGAATCGTTTCTACTGTCTGCACTGTATGAAGTGCTTGCCGCATCGCGCGAAATTGGTCGCGCGCTTTTTTCAGGAGAGGACAATCGTTCAACGGGGTCCGTTTTGAAGACGCGTCTCGACAAGCTGCTCGTGGATCGCGGGTTGACACCTTCGCGTGAACGAGCCCAGGCGATGATTCTGGCTGGCAAAGTTCTGGTCAACGAGCAGAAGATCGATAAAGCGGGCGCGTCGGTCGATTTGTCCGTTGGTATTCGGCTGCTTGGCGATGATCTGCGCTACGTGAGCCGTGGCGGGCTCAAGCTGGAAAAAGCGCTGGAGCATTGGCGGATCGATTTGCGGGGGAAAGTGTGTCTCGACGTTGGCGCGTCGACGGGCGGTTTCAGCGACTGCATGCTGCAACATGGGGCCGGGAAAGTGATCGCGGTCGATACTGGCTATGGGCAGATGGACTTTGGGTTGAGGAATGACCCGCGGATCGCGCTGCTCGAGAAAACGAATGCCCGTTATCTGACTCGTGACGATCTTGGGCTCCACGCGAAAGAAGAGATCACCTTCATCGCCATGGACGTGTCGTTTATCTCGGCGACGCTGGTGCTGCCGGCGGTGATGCGCGCTGCGTTCCCGGACTTGAGCTCGGTTACCGCATCCGGCGGGGCACCCGGCAGGGAAACTGCTCGGTCGGGCGTCGCCGAGCCTTCGGGCGGCTCGCAGCAGATTGTTTCGCGGCAGACCATTGTTCTCGTCAAGCCACAATTCGAGGCGGGCAGGGAACTGGTTGGCAAAGG
This sequence comes from uncultured Acidobacteriaceae bacterium, assembly GCA_963803645.1. GTDB lineage: Bacteria > Acidobacteriota > Terriglobia > Terriglobales > Acidobacteriaceae > Acidiflorens. The sequence continues at coordinate 181,436 of CAWDNK010000002.1, forward strand.
CGGAATTGTGCGCGACGAGGCGGTTCAGCAATCGGCCGTAAAGAAAGTTCAGGCGGCGCTGGTTGAACTGGGCGCTGCCGATATTGAGTGTATCGAGTCGCCGATCCTTGGAGGCGAAGGCAACCGGGAATTTTTGCTGCACGGCGTGTTCGGCGCGGTCACTAAGAACGATGGGTGACCTCGGCTGAATGCTCGGCGGGCTGCCGCTCTACACCGGGTCGGCACTTCTGGGCCGTCATTTCTGTACAATCGGATGTTCGACCGCGATCCCATGCCCGACACTTCTACGCCCGTAGCGCAAGCGAACATAAAGATGAAGACGGTTGCCATTCTCGCGAAGCCCGACCGTCACGAACTGGTCGAGGTTCTGCCGGTGCTTGAGCGATGGCTGCTGGCGCGCGGCTACACCGTGGTTATCGACGAAGAGAGCGCGATTTACTATTCCGCACCGAAGGTGATTCCGCGGAGCGAACTTGGCGAGTTTGCGCCGGGCCTGGCGCTGGTGCTCGGCGGAGACGGCACGTTGCTGTCAGCGGCCCGCGCGGTTTCCAGCTGCGGCACGATGATTCTGGGCGTCAACCTGGGCACGCTCGGGTTTTTGACGGAGGTGCCGCTTACCGGTCTCTATCCCGCGCTGGAATCGATTGAGCGCGGCGAATATGTGATCGACAGCCGATCCATGCTGACCTGCTTTCTGATTCGCGGCGACACGACGCTGGCGACCCATAGAGCCTTGAACGACCTGGTCGTGAGCAAGAGCGCGATCTCGAGGCTGAATCACTTTGAGCTGTATGTCGATGGAGAGTTTGTTTCAAGCTACAAGGCCGATGGCTTGATTCTGGCGACGCCGACTGGCTCAACCGCGTATTCGCTGGGCGCGGGCGGTCCAATTCTTAAGCCGGATGTGCAGGCCTTCGTCGTTACTCCTGTTTCGCCGCATGGCTTGACGCATCGGCCGGTGGTGGTGCGCGACACGGTGCAGATCGAGATCCTCGTCAAGACTGGGCAAGAGGAGGCATATCTCAGCCTGGATGGACAGGTCGGAATGCCGCTCCAGGACAACGATTTGGTGCGCTGCGTGAAGGCGGAGCATCCCGCGAAGTTGGTGCGCTTTCAGAAAACTTTCTTCGAAGTGCTCTCGACTAAGTTGAAATGGGGAGACCGGTAGAAGCGGCTGCCGGCGGTCGGTTTGCAGTTATCGTTTTTCAGTTATCGTTGCTCGGGCTCTCTGCGGTTGCGTCTAGCGACTTTCCAAGCGTATTTGATCGAGCGTCGTTTCGCGCTTTCTGATCAGGGTTGACTTAGCGCCATCGACCAACACCTCGGCTGCGCGGCCGCGGGTGTTGTAGTTTGAGCTGAGCACCGCTCCGTATGCGCCGGCATCGAGAATCGCCAGCAGATCGCCTTCCTGCATTACGGGAAGCTTGCGATCGCGGGCGAGGAAGTCTCCCGTTTCGCAGATTGGCCCGACGACATCGGTCTTCTCCGTCTCTTGGTTGGACGCGGGCGAAAGCTGCACCGGCACGATCTCGTGATACGCGCCATAGAGCGACGGCCGCAGAAGATCGTTCATGGCGGCGTCGACGATCAGGAAGCGTTTATTGTTATTAGTCTTGCGGTAGATTACGCGCGTGAGCAGAATGCCCGCCGGACCGACGATCGAGCGGCCGGGTTCAAGTAAAAGATGAACGTCGAGCCGGCGAAGCGGGGCGAGCACGGCCCGCGCGTAGGCAGCGAGCTGCGTGGCAAACGGATGTGGCGCGGGCTGGTAGGGAATGCCGAGGCCTCCACCGGCGTCGACGTATTGAATGTTGTGGCCGGCGCCGCGCAGCTCGCGGATGAGGTCAGCGACGCGGCTGAGCGCGTCGGTGAAAGAGGTGTGGTCGGTAATCTGCGAACCGATGTGGACGCTGACTCCGGCAACGCGGAGGTGCGGATGCTGAGCGGCCTCGGCATAGAGCCGGCGCGCCTCAGCGATGGGTACACCGAATTTGTGTTCATGCAGACCGGTTGAAATATAAGGATGGGTTTTCGCCGAGACATCGGGATTGACGCGCAGGGCGATGCGCGCTCTTTTGTTGAGGCGCTCGGCAGTCGAGGCGAGCGCACTCAGCTCCGATGCGCTTTCAACGTTGAATAGAAGGATGCCGGATTTGAGCGCGAGCTCGATTTCCGGGACAGTTTTACCGACGCCGGAGAACACTACTTTTGAGGCGGCGCGCGGTGCGGTTCGCAGCACGCGCTCGAGTTCACCGCCGGAGACAACGTCGAAACCACCTCGTTGTTGGGCGATGAGCCGAAGAATTGCCAACGTGGAATTGGCCTTTACCGAATAGCAAATCGTGTGGGGAATCGCGCGGAATGCCTTGTTGAAGGCTTGCAGGCGAGTGCGAATCGTCTCGGCCGAATAGATGTAAAGCGGGGTTCCATGGCGCGCAGCGAGGCGCTCAACACTGGCGCCTTCGCAAAACAGAGTTGGCGAAGTTCCGCGGCTTGCGCGCCGGTAAACGAACGCGGGCGGGCGAACTTGTCTAGCTGCGGCGGTCATGGCTGAGTTCAAAACTGCGGCGCTCGTTCGTGTCACTTCCGCTTGCCCGCGCTGTCTTTTACTCGGATGGCGACGACGGTCTGATCGTCGAAGGCGTCGACTCCAGCGGCGTGCTCGGTCACGGCTTTAAAGATCTCCCGAACCACGCAATCGGCGGATTTATCGGTGCAGCCCGCAATGATTGATTCCACGCGCTCGGAGCCGAAGGCGTGACCATGACGGTTACGGGCATCGAGAATGCCATCGCTGAAGAACACGAACAGATCTCCCGGCTTGGCCTTGAACTGGAGTTCGTCGTATTGGGCTTCGTCAAACAAGCCTAGAGGCAGGCCAGTCGCGTCGATCTGCTCTATCTTGCCGTCGTGAACGTAGAGGGGCCGCGGCAGGCCGGAATTGGCGACGAGCAGGGTGCGGCGTTCGTCATCCCAAACCGCGTAGATGATGGAGACGAATTGCGCAGCGATGCGGCGCTCGGCGAGCGAGAGATTGACGGCGGAGAGCATTTCGGCGGGGCCGGGCTCGATGGGCGCGTGGGAGCGCAGGATGCCGCTGACGAGTGCCGCGTAGATGGCGGCGGGCGCGCCTTTGCCGCTCACGTCGCCGACGGCAATGCCGAGTCGCGAAAGGGAATAGGGAACGAAGTCGTAGAGATCGCCACCGATGGCGCGCGCGGGAACGAACTTGGCCTGCACTTCGAGGTTGCGCATCTTGGGGAGCGAATGCGGCAGCAGGCGAAACTGCAATTCGCGGGCGAGCGCGAGGTCACGCTCCAGACGGCTTTCCTGGCGGGCGATCTGCTCGTACAGCCGGGCGTTTTCGATGGCAATTGCAAGTTGGGCGGCGAGCGTAGTCAGGGTGCGCTTGTGATCTTCGGTGAAGTAACCGCGGCGCGTGTGCTCCAGATCGAGCACGCCAATTACTTTCTCCTGATAGATGAGCGGAACGGCCAGCTCCGATCGCGTTTCAGGATTGGTTGCGATGTAACGCGGACTCTTGGCGACGTCGGGAACGAGCACGGCCTCCTTGGCCTGAGCCGCATAGCCGACCACGCCGCGTCCGAGCGGAATGTCGTGCTTGAGGTGAAGACGTTCTTCAAAGCGCTGCGAAAACCTGTGTTGAAGTTTTTCGCCCGTCTGATCGAGCAGCAGAATGCTGAACATCTGGTAGTCGATGAGGCGGCGCAAAAGCTCGGCGATGCGTTTGAGGAGCTCGTCGAGGTTGAGGATCGACGTTAGCTCGCGCGCGATTTCGTTGAGCAAAAGCAGAGTGCGGGCCTGGCGCGTGATGCGCGTGTGCAGGCGTGCATTTTCGATGCCGACGGCCATGCGCGACGCGATGAGCGTGAGCAAGCGCTTGTGCTCTTCAGTGAAGTAGCCCTTCTGGCGGGCCTCGAGGTCGATGACGCCAATCAATCGATTCTTGACGATCAGCGGGATGGCGAGCTCGGAATGAACGTTCGGCAGGGCTTCAATGTAAAAGTCTTCGCGCGTTGCATCCGCGACGAGCTGCGCCTGGCGGGTTTCGGCTGCGCGGCCAGTGATGCCCTGGCCGACCTTCACGCGCAGGCGTTCGGCGACCTCAGGAGGGTAGCCGACTTGAAAGCGCACGTAGAGCTCCTGGCGCGGCTCGTTGAGCAGGAGGATGGCGAAAATTTCGTAATCGATGACCTTGCGCACGAGCTCGGCGACGCGACGCAGCGTGGTCTCGAGATCGAGCGTGGTGTTGACGACGTCGGCCACTTCAAGCAGAAGCGGCTCCGCCTCAGAGGGGCGAATTGGAGGTGCGGGCGACGTCGTTTTCACAGGTAGCATGATAGCAGCGGAGGCGAGTTACGAGTCGCGACTTACGAGCCACGAGCAAATTGCCGAGGGCTTGCTCGAGGCTCGTGGCGAAGGTCGCGGCTGATTATTTTATAGGTTTTCGATGACGCAGATGTCCGGGAGATTGCGGTATTTTTCGGCGTAATCGAGGCCGTAGCCGACGACATATGCGTCGGGGATCGTGAATCCCACGTAATGGGCCTTGATGGGCTGCTTGCGGCGCGAAGGCTTGTCGAGCAGGGCTGCGATGCGCAGAGAGCGCGGCTGGTGCGCTTGAATCAGCTTGGAGATGTAGTTCAGGGTCAGGCCGGTGTCGAGAATGTCTTCGACCAGAATTACATTGCGGTCGGCGAGCGATTGATCCATGTCTTTTGTGACGCGCACTTCGCCGAGGGAGTCCCAGGCAGCGTGGCCGGCGGGATCCTCTTTGGCGATGGGGCGATTGCCATAGCTGGAGACACCGATAAAATCGAAGGTGGCGTCGAGAGGAACGTGGCGCGCGAGATCGCTGAGAAAGATTGCGGCACCCTTCAGGACGCCGACGAAGATGATCGCCTGACCGTGAAAGTCGCGGGCAATTTCGGCGCCGAGTTCGGCAACGCGGTGGGCGATCTGTTCGCGGGAGAGCAGGACTTTGAGGTCAGGCATTGAGAGCAATTTTATACACGAGGCGGGGCGGGAGCGGAATGATGAAGATTTGGGGTGGGTCGGTACGACTCCACATGGGATTTGGGCGGTGTTTACGACTCAGAAATGCCAGTGCTTCGGATCGTAAGAGAAGTCGACTAAGGCGTCGCGATAGTCGATCTTGATGTCGAGCAGACGGAGCATGGTGAAGCCGAGAAAACCGGAAATCTCCGTCCCGGTGTGATCGCTCAGCGAGGTTGTGTCAAAAGCGACGATGTCCTGGTTTTCCTGCCGCAAATGGCCGAACTGAAAGACTGCTTTGTTGGCGCTGTAGACTTTCTTCACCGTTCCGCTGACCCCCTTTACTTGCATATCAGGATCCATGCCGACTTTGGTGACCTCGCGCGCGGCCGCCGGAGAGATGAAATTTGTAAAGGCACCGGTATCAAGAAGGAAGAGTTTGCGCGGGACATTGCCGATTTGTGTGGGCACCAGCAGATCATGTCCGAAGCGATACACTCGCGTGTAAGACTGCATCTCCGGCGCAATGTAGCGGTCCTGCGGTCCTGAAGGTGCGGGCGGGGTATTTTTCGCATCCGCTGTGCCAGAGTCAGGAGGGGTCTCCTGGTTCTCATCGGAGTCATCCTCCTCGTTTTTCAGAGCCAATTTTTGTTCCGGTTCACCCGGGCGCTTTGGAAGCTCACTCAGTTTGAGCTTCTCGTCGGGAAAATCGATGTCGACGAGAAAATCGTCGAAAATATCGGTACCGACCAATCCATCTTCATCTCCCACGGAGCGGCCTTCGATGACCTCGATGGGGCAGTTCTGAAACTCCAGGCCGCCGATCTTGATCGAGCCAGCAATGCCGATGTGCGCATCTTTCCAGCCTTTGTCTCCCACTCCGCCGATCTTTGACGCGCTGATCTTTGAGATGCCGGCTTTTTCGGCAATCGCCCGTTTGACGGTGATTCCGCTGGCGCCGGTGTCCAGCATCAGCGAGCTTTTGTGGCCGTTCAACTCCACCGACAGACCGAATCCACGAAGGTGTCGGGGATCGATCAACAGACGGACAAGCGGCGTCTCGGTCGCCGTCACCTTGCTTACAAGACGGCAGGAACTTTGTTTTCGTTTGGCTCGCTCTCTTAGATACTCCAGATAATTCTTAGCGCCCATACGCTCGTCCGCGTCCCAGTTATTTTCGCCGGCAAGCTTGTCCTCCAGATACTTGATGCGCTCCGATCGGGTGAGTGTTCCGACCCAGTGTTCAGTGATGTCGGGATCATTGGGATCGAGATCGTGCGCCTTCTTAATGAAGGTTTGGGCGCTCTTGTACATGGCGATGGCGCGGCGTACCTGCGACAGACCCAGATAGGCGCGGGCTTCCGGATTCCCGGAATTTAGGATGCTGACCCATTCTTTTTCCGCGTCTTCGATTCTGCCTTGCCGAAACAGGACCTCAGCGTGGGCAACACGGATCCGTGGGGCATCGTTGATCGCCAATGCCTGGTCGGCGGCACGGGCCGCTTCGTCGACTTTCTTCTCCTTGAGATAGACGCGAATGATGCCGGCGTGAGCGTCGGGTGAGGTTGGCCTCTGCTGCAAGAATTCGTGGTACTTGGCGAGCGCGCCGTCGAAGTCGCCTTTGCGATAGAGAGCAACCGCGTCGCCGAGGGGGTTTGGCGGCAAGGAAAGGGACGCGGCTGGAGGCGGGGATGACGTTTTGGCGACGTCCGAAACGGGGGTTGCAGTCGACGAAGGGGAAGCTGGGCCGGATGATGTACTGGCGGTTGAGGAAGGCGCAGACTGGCAGACGGTCGACTGCGCAAAGCAGTACGGCAGCACGAGAACGAGAAGAAGACGGAGCAGCCTTTGAAACATTCGTCGACACCTACTGGCAGGCCGAATGGGAACCGGCCGTTGGCGCGCCGACCAATTCTTGCACAGAGAAAACCGATTCCAAAGCGGAAACTGCCTGGCGAGATTTGTCGAGATCACGGCGCTCGGAAAGAGTTGTGTTGCCGGCGCGGTAGTCGTATGTGGCCGTGCGTTGCGCGCCTCCCGGCGCATCTCTAGAATGTTATTTCGCAGCTTGTTCGTTCGCGGCATGTTCGTTCGAATCGAAGGGCTTGATAGTCGCGAAGACGTTCGGCGCAGGAGTTTGCGAGGAATTTATGGATCTTAAGGGCATCAAATTGACGTGGCTCGGGCATGCTACGTTTCGCATTGAAACGCCTGAAGGCAAAATGTTTTACGTCGATCCCTGGGTGCGCGGAAATCCGATGTGCCCGGGGAATGAGAAGAATGTGAAGAAGGCTGACGTGCTGGTTTGCACGCATGGGCACGGCGATCACATCGGCGATGCGGTTGAGATCGGGAAGGAGCATGGTTCGATCGCGGTTGGAATTTTCGAACTCTGCTCGTGGCTTCAGAAGAAGGGCGTGAAGCAGATTGCTCCGATGAATAAAGGCGGGACGCAGACGGTGGCGAGTGTGAAGATCACCATGGTGCATGCTGTGCATTCCTGCGGCATTCAGGACGGCGACCAGGTGATCTACGGCGGCGAGGCGTGCGGATACGTGCTTGAGTTCTCTAATGGCGTGAAGATATATCACGCCGGCGATACCAACGTGTTTAGCGACATGGCGATCATTCGCGATCTGTATGCGCCGAAGATCGTCATGCTGCCGATCGGCGACCATTTCACGATGTCTCCGCGGGAGGCGGCATATGCCTGCAAACTGCTTAAGCCGGAGACGGTGATTCCCATGCATTTTGGAACTTTCCCGATGCTGACCGGGACGCCGAGTGAACTGCAGAAACTGGCTCCTGAGGTGAAGGTGTTGGAGATGAAGCCGGGGCAGACGATTTCGTAGGGTCGGCCCGCGGTGTGCGTGGCGTGCTATCCGCGCAGATTTGGATGCGCCGGGAGAGGAATTTTGAGGGGGAGTAATGCCTGATCGAAATGCGGCGCCGGATTGGCGCATGGGCGGGATCACGGTTCCGGAGGTTGAAGACTATCTCTATGCGATGCTGCCGCCGCGCGACGAAGTCTTGACCGAGATGGAGGCCGAGGCCGCGCGTAATCATGTGGCGATTGTTGGGCCGGCGGTGGGGCGTCTGCTTTATCAGTTGGCGCTTATCAGCAAGGCGAAGAGAGTTTTTGAGATGGGCTCGGCCATTGGGTATTCGACGATCTGGTGGGCACGCGCCGTGGGCGAGGGTGGGCGCGTGATTTACACCGACGGCGACAAGAAGCGGGCCGACAAAGCGCGCAAGTATTTTGAGCGGGCAGGCGTCAGCGAACGGATCGTGATGCGCGTGGGCGATGCGCTCGAGATTCTCTCCGAGGAAAAGCAGCCTTACGACATCATCTTCAATGACGTGGACAAAGTAGACTATCCGCGCGTTTTTCGCCTGGCTTTGCCGAAGCTGAAGAGTGGCGGGCTGTTCATTGCCGATAACGTGCTGTGGAGCGGCAAGCTGCGGAAGCCGAATCCGGATGAGCAGACGCGGGCGATTCTGGAATTCGACCGGCTGATTTCGGAGTCCAAAGACTTGTTCACAACGATTTTGCCACTGCGCGACGGAGTGGCGGTCTGCGTCAAGAAGTAGCGCAGAGCGCGGTGCTAAAATAGCAAGCTTCTATTCCGCCACGACAAAGGCTTTTATTCTCTTGCCAGTAAAACAGATTCCCGAAAGCAGGATTTCCGAAACAATGATTTCCGGAAAAACGGGCTCGGGCGAGCGTGCGCCTGAAACGCTGACGCGTGCGCAGCGCCAGATACGGCCGGAGTCGTCTCCCGATGTGATCGTCATCGGCGCGGGTCCGACCGGCCTCGCATGCGCCATTGAGGCGGAGAAGGCCGGCTTCAAAGCGCTCATCATCGATAAAGGGTGCCTGGTCAACTCGATTTATCACTACCCGACAAACATGGTGTTTTTTACCACGCCCGAGTTGCTAGAGATTGGAGACATTCCGTTTGCCACGGCCTCGGCGAAGCCAAATCGGCTGGAGGCGCTGGAATATTACCGGCGCGTGGCCGAGCATTATCAACTACAGATTCGTCAATACGAATGGGTAAAGACAGTTACTGGAGAAGACAACAACTTTGTTGCGACGACGACCGGGCGGCAGGATGAGATTCACGATTACCACGCGCGCAAGATTGTGGTGGCGACCGGATACTACGATCTCGCCAATATGATCAATGTACCGGGCGAGGATCTGGACAAAGTTTTCCATTACTACAAGGAGCCGCATCCCTATTACGACACGGACGTGGTGGTGATTGGGGGCAAGAACTCGGCGGCCGAGGCGGCGCTCGATTTGTGGCGGCACGGGGCGCGCGTGACGCTGGTGCATCACCAGGCGCAGATGCATCCGCATGTGAAGTATTGGGTGCGGCCGGATATCGAGAACCGCATCAAGGCGGGGGAGATTCCGGCTTATTTCAACAGCCAGGTGCAGGAGATTGGCGCGGACTGCGTGGTGGTGAGAACGCCGTCGGGAGTGGTGCGCCTGAGGAATGACTTCGTATTTGCGATGACGGGATACCATCCGGACTATGATTTCCTGCGCAGCATCGGTCTTGAATTGTCGTCTGAGCAACTGCGACCGGTGTGCGACCCGGAGACGCTGGAGTCGAATGTGCGCGGGATCTATGTGGCGGGTGTGATTGTGGCCGGGTCGCGGACGAGCGAAATCTTTATCGAGAACGGACGTTTTCACGGGAAACTGATCGCCGCCAGCTTGAGCGAGCGACTCGGGCGCGGGAATCCCAATTTTCCGCTGGATGCGACGTAAGGCAGCCGCGGGCGAGAGCGCCGCCAACCAAGCATGAATTTTTCTCTTGACAGGGAAATAGCGTAACCGTATAGTTACGCATTATGCGGAACCGATCGGTTACATATTCGGCCGAGGCTACTTTTCACGCTCTGGCCGATCCGACGCGACGAGCCGTGCTCGACCTACTCCGAGCGGGGGCGCGGCCGGCGGGGCAAATCGCCGAGTCGTTTCCGGTTTCGCGGCCGGCCATCTCCAAGCATTTGCGGCAACTGCGTAAAGCGCGCCTGGTGGTCGAGCATCGCCGCGGGCGGCATCGTTTTTATCAGCTCAATCCCGAGCCGCTTAAGGCGGTCGATTCGTGGATTGAACACTACCGGCAATTCTGGCAACTCAATCTGGCGAATCTGAAGAATTTTGTGGAGAGCGAATACGCCCGCGAGCAACAGGGACGGGACGAATCGCCTTCTCCGCACAAGACCCAGGGCAGACACAAATAAATTCAGGAGGGAAGTTATGAAAATGTTTCGCACATTCGTTGTGGTAGCCGCAGTTCTTGTCGCCATGCTGAGCGCGAGCGTCGTGCTGGCTGAAACGGAGGCCGAAAAGTCATTTCACCAACTGGCAGCGCTGGAAGGGAAGTGGGTGGGGAAAGGTTCTGAAGGGCAACCGATCGAGGTCACATTTCGGATGACGGCGGGTGGTTCGGCGCTGATGAGCGAGATTCACGGCGAGGGCCACGAGAACATGATCTCGATGTTCCACATGGACGGAGATCGCCTGATCATGACGCATTATTGCGGAGCCGGGAACCAGCCGCGCATGAAGGTCGTTACGGCGGACGCGAAATCGGTCAGCTTCGAATTTTTTGATGGCACCAATATTGGACCGGGCGCCGGACACATGCAACATGTGACGTTCGCGCAACCAGACGCCGACCACCACACCGAGGCTTGGGTATTCCTCGACCACGGCAACGAGATGAAAGAGTTCTTCACGCTCGAGCGCGCGAAGTAGCGGACGCCGGGTGCGAGGCCGAGGCTCAGCAGGGAAGTGGGCGAAACCGCCAGCGCACCTTCAGCCGCTAGCGGCGAAAGCTTCCGGCGTGATCGACGGCGAGTACCACTTTGTCTTTTTGGATGCTGGATAAGGAAACTGTCATGTCAAAAGCTATTGTCACCTCCGATCGAGACGCGGTTGTCAGCGAGATTGACATCGCAGCGCCGCCGGAACGAGTATTCAAGTCGCTCACCGACGAGGAAGAGACGCGGCGGCGGTCGCCCGGACTCGGGCTCTTTGAGATGGATGCGCGGGTGGGCGGACGCTGGCGTCTGGAGATGCGTCCACCACAGGCGTTTCGCGGCGTGTCGGTGATTCGACACGAGGGCGAAATACTGGAATTCGAGCCGCCACGGCTACTGGTTTACACGTGGCTCGCCAACTTCCACGACGACCCCAGTCACACCAGCATTGTTCGTTGGGAGCTGACGGCAACCACAACCGGCACGCACGTGAAACTTACGCACAGTGGATTGAGCACCGAGCCTGATGCGAAAACGGCCTACACGGGTGGGTGGCCGGGAGTGCTGGAGGCGCTCGCAAAAGCCGTGGAACAGGTTTGATGGCGCGTTCAAAAACGCAGAAATATTAATTACAGAAAGGAAACACATACTATGGCTACTGCTAACGTCACCGCAGCCATTAATCCCGCGCAGGATGCAGTTCTTGGTGAAGTATTTATCGCGGCGCCGCCGGCGCGTGTGTTTGAAGCGATCACCGACCCCACCCAGATTCCGCAATGGTGGGGACAGCAGGGGATGTATCGCGTCACGGAGTGGAAGGCCGATCTGCGGCCGGGGGGAAAGTGGTCGAGCGTCGGAGTGGGCGCCGATGGAAATACTTTCCGAGTCGATGGGAAGTATCTCGAAGTCGATCCGCCGCGTCTGCTCGTGCACACCTGGATGGCCAGTTGGAGCGACGGCCTGGAAACGGTTGTGAGATGGGAACTGGAGCCGACCGATGTCCACGGGCTGCATCCGAGCGGGCCGAGGCGCGCGGGCACGGGAACGATGCTCAAGATTCGGCACACGGGCTTCGCCGGCGCGCCGGATGCCGCCAAAAATCATGCCGACGGTTGGACACGCGTTCTGGGATGGATGCAGGCGTATGTCGAGCGGGATGAGACGATCGATGGGAGAGCGGCGGCGAAGTAACGTGACCGGGTCTGCTTTGCGAACCCAGGCACTCTCAGCGATTGAATGGGTATTCCTGAACCCAGTGAAACCCGCGATTGACGAGCAGAAACTTGTTGCGATCGACGAGATGCAGTTCCATGTGCATCTTGCGGTTGTCCATCTCGCCGTCAAGAATCAGTTGATCGGCGGCCGGACGTTGGAAGCTGAATTTGCCTTTCCAGTTCTTGTCGGTGAATTTCGTCAGTGCGATCGTTTTGTCGCCGGTGTTGATGACGTCGCCGAAGGAAGCAAAGGTGTCGTCCATGCGCTGAAAGGAAACCCATTCCGGAAAATCGAAGACGGCGCGGCGAAAGCGATCGTAGTCGATCACGAGCGGCGAGCGAAGCTGGCCGTCGATGGAAAGCTGGTCGATGTTCCAGACTCCGTAGAGCACGGATTTGGGACGACCGCCGCCGTAGACGTGCCAGGAATCGCGCGCGCCATAAAGACTGCTGCCGATCATCCAGAGGCCGAAGACGATCTGCAAAGCGAGCCCGATACGATTCGCGCGGCGCGACTTAAAGAGCTGAGGGTGCGCGGAGGGAGCAACGGCGCGATTGCGGAAGAAAAAATTCAGCAGCCGCTGACAATCGGGCGCGAGCAGAAACAAGGCCATCAGGATGAGATGGAATGAGAAGAGTTTGACCGGCACGTCGTACGTCATATTGAGCATGAAGACGTGGGTCATATCGCAGAGCGCAATGAGCGCGCCGACCATAGTCAACCGCGGAATAATGAGAAAAAGTCCAGCCAGTGTTTCCGCGCAACCCACGTAGGTCTCGAAGGCAGGTGCGGCCCCGACCGAAGCCCACAAGACGCCCATCGGAGAGAAATTGCCGAAAGGCTCGAGCAGCCGCGTCAGGTAGGGGTACGGCATCTGCAATGGAACGACTTTGTCGATGCCGTAACCGATCATTTGCGAGGCGAGAGCGAAACGCATGAAAAGTCGGAACCACTTGGAGAGAGTTACATAATTCTCGCGGCGGCGATCGAGCGCGGACCAGACAGCAGTCGCGATCACCGAGAAGACGAGAAGGAAGAACGTCATGACCCAGTCGAAGGTCTTATCGCCGCTGCCGCTGCCCGAATAGACGAGCGGAAGCTTGGCATGGAAAAGGTGAGCGGCTACCCAGAAGACGATCTGCCGCATCGGCCAATGCGACGATGGGTCACCGATCTCCATATTCGGAATCGAGATCAGGGCCGTGCTGATCTGGGTGTAAGAGCAGTAGAGTCCGAAGTAGAGAAAGCAGAATCGAAACGCGATGCGCTTGGCTACGCTCCAGTGTGCGGTCGGCGCTTCAGGGGGGAGTTCGACGATTGCGGCGTTGGCATTGGCGCTCATGCGGGAATCTCTGGCGCGGTGAAGTTTACACCAATCGGATGAGATGAGACCTTTCGGATTGCGGGGTGGGAAGACACCCTGGTTTATACTGAACTCATGTCGGAGTCCGCTGAGAAGACGTTCTACCTCGAAACCTTCGGCTGCCAGATGAATGTGCACGACTCCGAAAAGGTGATCGGCACGCTGTTGCAGCAGGGGTATCGGCAGGTGGAAACGGTCGATGAGGCGGGGTTGATCCTCTACAACACCTGCTCGATCCGCGATAAGGCCGAGCAGAAGGTCTTCAACCGGCTGAATGACTACAAGAAGCTACGCAAGCAGGGGAAGAAATTTGGCGTCCTGGGCTGCGTGGCGCAGCAGGAGGGCGCGAAGATTTTTGAAAAGGCGCCGCACGTCGACCTGGTGTGCGGATCGGCTTCATACCGCAACCTTCCGCAGATGCTGCTGCAAATTGAAAACGCTCAGATCGGGGGAGGGAAGCGCGTCACCGGGCTCGACGATCGCGAGACCGACCTGTGCTTTGAGACCGAATACACCGCGCGCACCAACCCGCATCGCGGTTACATCACCATCATTGAGGGCTGCGACAAGTTTTGCGCCTACTGCGTGGTTCCCTACACCCGCGGCAAGGAGCGCAGCCGGACGTCGGCATCGGTATTGGCGGAAGCACGGCAGCTGGCGGATCTCGGCTACACGGAAATTCAACTGCTCGGGCAAAACGTTAATTCTTTCCGCGATCCCGAGGGAAAGAAAAGCTTTGCGGAATTGCTGGGAGCGGTCGCAGAGGTTCCAGGCCTCCGCCGCGTACGCTTTACGACCTCTCACCCACGCGATTTCGGCCGCGATATCGTCGATGTAATCGACGCGGTGCCGGCGCTTTGTGATCATGTGCATTTGCCGGTGCAGAGCGGATCGACGCGCGTGCTCGACGCCATGCAGCGCCTCTACAGGCGCGATGAATATCTGGAACGCATTGCATGGATTCAGGGAGCGAAGCGCGACATTTCGATCACTACTGACATTATCGTCGGCTTTCCGGGCGAGACCGAGCGCGAGTTCGAAGAGACGCTTTCGCTGCTTGAGACGGTGGGCTATGACAGTGCGTTTACGTTTAAGTATTCGCCGCGGCCGAACACTCCGGCTCTGGGGTTGGAGGATGCGATCACCGACGAGGAAAAGGCTCGGCGGCTGGCGTTGGTGAATGAGAAACAGCGGCAGGTTTCGGCACATCGAAATCAACGGCATCTTGGCCAGGTTATTGAGGCCATGGTGGAAGGGAAGAACGCGGCGCGGGGACAATGGGTTGGCCGGACGTCACAGATCAAGGTATTGAACTTTACGGCGCCCGAGGGTGTTGAGATCAAGACGGGAGATTACGTGAACGTGCTCGTCACCGCCATTTTCCCGAACAGCCTGGTGGGAGAGATGAGGAACTGAATCATTGAAACATTAGATCATTGAGTCATTATTCGAAATCAATGCTTCAATGACTAAATGCTTAGGTGATTCGATGGTTTGGGGTTTCCGATGGAAGTTGAAATGAAAATTCGCGGCCTGATGATGGACCCGGTATCGAACATGCCGATTGTGCTGCTGAAAGACGTGGGCAGCGATACGGTGCTGCCGATCTGGGTGGGTGTGTACGAGGCCAATGCCATCGCGCTGGAGATTGAGAAAGTCAGCACGCCGCGTCCCATGACGCATGACCTGATCAAAAATGTCCTGACCGGACTGGATACGCTGGTGCATAAAGTGGTGGTCACGGAATTGAAGGAAGATACTTTCTATGCGGTGATCTGGCTGGAAAGGGAAGGTCGCGTGGTCAGCATCGACTCTCGTCCCTCAGACGCGCTGGCGCTGGCGCTGCGCATGGATTGCCCGATTTTTGTCGAAGACGAAGTCTTGAAGCACTCCAAGCAGACGGTCAATCCGGCTGACAAGGCGTCCAGCGACGAGTTGCGCAAGTGGCTTGAGGGCCTCGGCGACGACGACCTGGGCAAGTACAAGATGTAGATGGATCCCGCCGAACAACTGCAACGCATCTACCTTGCTGGTTTCGAGCTGCAAACCTTCGAGCGTTACCCGAAGTGTGTGGGCGTAATCCGCGACAACTGCGTGGCTTTGCTTGTGCCCGGCGTGGATGGCTTTCAGATGCTAGGCACTCCCGGATGGCGGATGGGCGAAGTGATGGGCGTACTCACAGAGGTTCGGGGACGGAAAGTCTTTCAGGCAAAGGCCGAGATTATTGATGCGACCGCCGAAAAGATCGAACTTCTAGATCGATTTCGGGCAGATTTGATGGTCTTGCTGCACCAGTAGCCCTGCGGCGCAGTGTATTAACATAATACCTGTTATCGGACATTGCATATCCTGCACGACCGTCCCCACGAGATCCACTTCGAATCGCATCCAGCCGATCACGACTCCCCCGCCCACTCCGCTAGCCGTTCACCAGTCGCGCGGGGCTTCCGAAGGCTCCGCCGTGACCCTTATTGCAGCGTTTGAGCCACAGCTGGAGGAAGTCGCTGAGTTCTTCGGGCGGGCGCAGCCAGAATTGAGCGGCGGTTTCGCGCCACTCAGGCCGCACCAGCACGGTGAGGCCGCGAGTTCCCATGGCATGGAATGCCTGCTCATCGGTTGTGTCGTCGCCCAGGTAGGCTATTGGGATATGCGCTCCGACTTCATCGATGAAGTCGCGGACTGCGTCGCCTTTGTTTGCCTTGCGCGCGCGGATTTCGATCCCGCCGTCGAAATCGAGCAGGTCGAGTCCATTCTCCGCCACGATCGGACGCCACCCGAGCAGCACGCGGGCGCGAAGATCGGCTGCATCCAGCGGCGGGAGTCCACGCCAGTGGATGGCGATGCCTCCGGGCTTGAATTCGGCACGATGGCGCAGGTGCTTATAGCTCAGCCAGCGTTCCGCATCGGATAAGCCATGCAGGGTGCGGTCATCGAGATGCGGCATTTCGGTGGTGCCGTCGGTGCGCAGGCGCTGCAACCCGTGAACGCCCCAAATCTCCGGCCGGGGATGAATATTGAGCAAGGGAAGAAGATCGGTGACTTCCCTGCCGGAGATAACCACCACTCGCGAGCAGGCGTCCCGCACAATCTCCTGCAAGAGCAGAGCAATGCCTGGGTATGGAAAGGCCTGGTTGCGCTGCGTGCGAAAAGGAGCGAGCGTTCCGTCATAATCGAGCAGCAGTGCAGACTCGGGCGCGAGCGCGATGAAGCGAAGAAATGGTTCGAGTTGGGATTGCACCTCCGGCCTCAACAATTGGCTCCTCGAATTCTTCTTTTCACTTTTTTCGCGTCCTCGACAGCCCTTTGGCGGTTCAGCCCTCCGCACGGCATTTCTCCGAGAATCATGCGGCACTTACTCCAGCTGGGAGCTTCCGGCGCGACTCTTCGTGGTCTTCCGGCTTATCTTTATCCAAGCGGACCTCACAGAGCTCTGCGATCAGATTGCCGGCCCAGCGATAGATATTGTTCTCTTTGATCGTGCGGCGCATACGCTGCACCCGCAATTGTTTTTCTTCGGGCGCCATCTCGAGCGCAACACGGATGGCTTCGGCGCACTGCTCGATATCGTAGGGATTGACCAACAGGGCGTCGCGCAGCTCGCGCGCCGCGCCCGTGAACTGGCTGAGGATGAGCACGCCCCGCTCGTCTTTTCGCGCGGCGAGAAATTCCTTGGCGACGAGATTCATGCCGTCGTGCAGCGCGGTGACAAGGCAAAGATCGGCGGCGCGGTAATAGGGCTCGATCTCTTCATGACTATGCTGGCGGGGAAGGAAGACAATGGGCTTCCACTTCCCTGCCTGAAAACGCCAGTTGATACGTTCCGTTTCGGCCGCCACTTCGGCGAGCAGATCATGATAGCGCTTAATGTGCGTGCGGCTGGGAGCACCGATCTGCACGAAAGTGAACTTGCCCTGATAGCTGGGATATTTTTCCAGGAAGCGCTCGATGGCGAGGAAGCGCTCGAGAATGCCCTTGGTGTAATCGACCCGGTCGACTCCGATACCGAGATAAGTGGCCTCCACGCCGAGGCCGCGCATAAGCGAGGCGCGCTCTTCGTAGGACAACAGTGCTTTGCCGTCGCCATTATTTTTTCCAATATTGACCGGGTCTTTCTCCGCTGAATCGTCGTCCACAAAGGCGACACTGATTGGGAAGGGCCGCACCAGCGTGGTGTGGCCGTGCCGCAGAGCGCTGAAATGCTCCCAATCGACGCGGGATTCGACGACGCGATCGACGGTCTGAAGAAAATTATTGCAATGGGATTGAACATGGAAACCGATCAGGTCGGCGCCGAGGAGGCCATCAACCAACTGCCGCTGCCATGGGCAGATGCGGAAGGCCTCAGGATTTGGCCATGGAATGTGCCAGAAGATTGCGACCCGTGCGTCGGGCCGTTTCTCTTTGATCATCTGTGGCACGAGTGCGAAGTGATAGTCCTGAACGAGGATGACAGGATCTTCCTCGTCGCCGATTTCTTCCAGCAGCGCCTCGGTAAACTTGGCATTGACGTTCTGGTAGTGCTGCCAGTCAGCGGCGCGAAAAAGTGGCCGCGTGTGAGCGATGTGGCAGAGCGGCCAAAGCCCCTCGTTGGCGAAGCCGTAGTAGTATCCTTCCTCTTCTTCTTTGGTCAGCCAAACCCGGCGCAGAGTGTAGCGGGGATTGTCGGGTGGCACGCGCAAGCGGTTTCGTCCATCGACGACATCGGCATCGGCGCTGCCGTTGCCGTGCGCGATCCAGGTGCCGTCGCAGGCATTCAGGATGGGCTCGAGCGCGGTGACCAGTCCGCTGGGCGGCACGACCACCTCGATGTTTCTTCCGTTGCGATTGTGCGTATAGGGCTCGCGGTTGGAGACCACAAACAGATGGCTGCCATTGAGCCGCGTCTGCACTTGCACCGAAAGGCGGTCGGCGGTCCATTGCGATTCGGCGGCGTCACGCAGGCGCGCCTCATTTTCTGCCGCGCTGCGGGCCTGCACCAGGCTCTCAGCCATGGTGGCTACTTCACGGGCCAACGGCCGGAACATCTCAAGATCGAGCACGTCGTGCCGAAAAGCTTTTCCGGTGCGGAGGGCGCGCATCCAGAGCGCGGCGCGCGCGATGGGGCCAGCGATGCTCCAGCGAACAATCAACAGGGTGATCAGAACAATCAGGACAACCTGGGCCAGCACGCCGAGAAATGACCGTCGCCAGACGAGCAGAATCTGCGATCGGATGTAGCCGGCATCGTGTACGACAGCCAGGCCGCCGACAATTTGATCGTCATGGTGAACGGGCGTGGCAAGGATTTGCAGCGGCTGCCCGGCGATGCGGACGAAAGCGCTCTCTTCGTGACCGTCGCTGATCGCCTGCGCGACCGGCGTCGGGTGGTCGGTGAGCGTCTTGCGAAGTTCGGGCGTGATGGCGATGAGCGCTCCGTCGCGGTCGTAGATCGCGACACCGAGCAAATGCTCACGATTGCCGAACTGTTGAACGAACTGCTGGAGCTCACCGTCTCGATTGGAGCCATGATTCCACGTGCGCTCGACGTTGCCGACGAGACTTTCAGAGAGCACCTGGGCGCGATGCTGGAGGTCGCTGCGGAGCGCTTGTTTTTCGCGCACCGCCTCGAGGTAGGCGAACCCCGACGAAACCAGCGTGACGCCGACGATAAGAGAGACGATTAATCGAGCACTGAGCAATCTCATGGGCATCTCTTAGATGTAAAAGGCCTTGGTTAAGTTAGCTTGCTTGCGAATTGATGCAGGGCGGCGCCCAAGGGGATATCAGCAAATTACATGGCAAAACGGACGAGGCGGCGATGGTTCCGGTAGATTTTGCGGCGAACGAGTGTACCGAGCGCGAACAAGACTCTCGCCAGCAGCGCAGCCCGATGATGCGAGCTGGTGCCTAAATCGGAGCTTAAAGCGGATCAATCGCGCTCACGCGGATCGTTCCCGTTGACGGGTCGAGGACGCCGGTAACTTTCACGTTCTTGTTTACGAGTTCCTGAGCCTTTCGCTGATCGTCGAGCTGATAGCGGGTTCGGGTAAGAGGGTCGGTTAGAACCAGCCGGTCACCGGACTTGGAAATCACGCCGGTGAATGTCTGCTGGGTATTCTGATCGGTATTTTGGTCGGGGGCCGCGCCCGGCTGCTGCGCGGCTGGCGCGCTGTCGGATGCACTCTGCGCGCGCATCGATGAAGTCGCAAAAAACATCGATGCCGTGAGTGCAAGCGCCGGAAGAATCCGGGACCAAGTAGCGTTTGATTTCACCGGATGTTGTTGCGTTAAAGATTGTTGCGTTAAAGATTGCTTCGCCAAAGACTGTTTTGCAAGCAACTGCTTCATCGCACACCCCCACTGCAATAGTTCACGACGTCGCTGCGCTCGAGAAAGTGCAACTTCACTGCCATCGAGAGCGACGCTCCAAGTGACTGAAAAGACGCCGCCTCGTGGTCACGAGCCATTTGACCTTGAGAAAGGATGACCGGGCGACAAGCAAAATGTTCCGGCTCTCGGCGAGCGCCCTTCGGAATTCACGCGCTGCTTATTTGACTTTTCACCCTCGGGGCCGTGTACACTTCGAAAATCATGCGGCCCGTGCCTCGCCTCTCCGGTCGTGGCTTTACCTGACTGTAATCCTCCGAAACGTCCGTCGGCCGTTCCCATTTTTCATCTTTCATCTTTCATCTCTGCGAACTGAAAGGATGCCCTCATGCCGCATCGCTTTTGCACTATTATTTTGACCTTCCTGCTTGCCTTCTCAACCACTCAGCCGGGGATCGCGCAGTTTGGAATGGAAAAGCACGTCCGTCATTTCACTTTTCATTACGCCTTCACGGTCAAGAACATCTCGCCGGGAGAGCGCGTGCGCGTTTGGATCCCGCTAGCGCACTCCGATGCATTTCAAGAAGTGAGAGTGACCGCCAAGTCTGGCGACCTCACCTTGAAACAGGTTCCGCAATCCGAATTTGGCAACGTTATTCTCTATGCTGAAGCCGGGAAGGCCGATAAAGAGGAATACAAGTTCTCGGTGGACTACGATGTCGTGCGCCGAGAACATCGCGTGCTGGTGAACGGGCAACCCGCGCCCCAGGATAGTCGGGTTCGCCCGGTGCCGAAAATCGAACTCGCACGCTATCTCAAGGCCGATCGACTGGTGCCGATCACGGGCGTGCCTGCCGATCTCGCCGTCGAGCAAACTAAAGGCGCGACAACGCAGCTCGAAAAGGCCAAGGATATTTACGAATATGTCTTCCACGCGATGAAGTACGACAAGACCGGAACGGGCTGGGGGCACGGCGACACGCTCTGGGCCTGCGATTCGAAGCACGGCAACTGCACCGACTTCCATTCTGTCTTTATTTCGATGGCGCGCTCGCAGAAAATTCCGGCGCGCTTCCAGATCGGCTTCCCTCTTCCGGCCGACAAGACTTCGGGCGAAATTCCCGGCTATCACTGCTGGGCTGAGTTCTACATCGATTCCATCGGCTGGATTCCGGTCGACATTTCGGAAGCGTGGAAGCATCAGGAGAAGCACGATTATTTCTTTGGCGCGCATGACGTGAACCGCTTCCAGTTCACGCAAGGGCGCGACCTGAAGCTGACGCCCGCGCAAGCTGGCGAGCCGCTCAACTATTTTGTCTATCCTTACGTGGAAGTCGCGGGCAAGGCATATCCGAACGTCTCGATTGCGTTTTCGTTTGAAGACGCGGATGCCAGGCGGGGCGCGCCGCTGGCCAGGAACTAGGTTTTCATCAACCTAGCTTTTCATTACTACTAACGGCGAACCGGGCACGACTCATCTGGGCAAAATCGTGGCGATGTTAAAATCGGATCTTCAAGACCCAAGACCGATGACGGCGGAAGGCTAAGTTCAGGGCGACGTGACCAATATTCGCAGGCCGAACAGTCGCAGGCCGACGATCGGCGTTTTCGATTCCGGAGTCGGAGGACTCACCGTTCTTTCCGCGCTGCTTCACCACATTCCTGACGCCAATTATCTCTATTTTGGCGACACGGCTCGCCTGCCTTACGGATCAAAATCGGCGGAAACCGTTGCGCATTACGCGGTCGGCGCGATTCGCCACCTGCAATCGCACGGCGCCGAGTTGCTGGTCATCGCTTGCAACACTGCAACCGCGCTCGCGCTGGACGAGATCAAGGCGGCGGCGGACGTGGAAGTTATCGGCGTGGTTGAGCCGGGAGCCCGCGCCGCGGCCGCCGCCAGCCGCAGCCGCAAAGTTGTCGTCATTGGCACAGATGCGACCGTCGCAAGTCATGCGTATCTGCGCGCGCTTGAGGCTCGCAGCGTGGCGGTTAGGGAGAAGGCGTGCCCGCTCTTTGTGCCGCTGGTTGAAGAGGGATGGGTCGAGCATCCGGTGACGGAGCAGGTCGCACGAATTTATCTGGACGAAGCTTTCTCAGGAGAGGCGCGCGACGCCGATGTGCTTGTGCTTGGCTGCACTCACTATCCGCTCATCAAGCCGCTGCTCGGCCGAATTGCGCCTACCCACGTTACGATTGTCGACTCGGCGGAATCCACCGCGCACGACGTTGCGCGACAGTTGCAGATCGAACCGGCCTCAACATCAATATCGCCTCAGAGCGAGCAGCCGCGCGCGGCCCTCCCCGGACTCAAATTCTTCGCGACTGACTCGGCGGAGAAATTCAGAAAGATGGGAAGCAGGTTTTTGGGACGTGCTGTTGAAGATGTCGTGCATGTGGACTTGAAAGAGTAACGGCCGCCGAATGCGGGGCACCGCGGCTGTTGCCGAATAAACGATGCCGCAAATGAAAAAACGGCCGCAGGACGCGGCCGCTCTCGTATAAATGCCTGAAGATTATTAGTACAGCCGGAAGCTCACTTCCACGTTGATCTGCACGGCGACCGGTTTGCCATCTTTCAACGCAGGATCGAAGCGCCAAGTCTTCACGGCCTCGATTGCCTTTTCGTCCAGACCCAGTCCAAGCGTGCGCTGCACGCGGATTTCGCGCGGCTTGCCATCGGGACCAACGATCAGCCACAGCACGCATGTGCCCTGGAACTTCGCCTTGCGCGCTTCCTCGGAATATTCCGGATCGGGCGCATAGATTGCCTTGGGCGCGGATACGCCGCCGCCTACGCGAAATGCGCCGCCGCCTGTGCCGCCGCCATGGCCGGGTCCAAAGCCCGGACCTTCGCCGCTGCCGACTCCACCACCACTACCCGACCCGATGCCTCCACCCGAACCGGTGCCATTCGACGGAACCGATGCCGGCATGTGCGAAAGCGGATCGCCGAGGTTGGGAAGATCAGGCTGCTGGATGTGGACCTGCGGCGGAATTACAACGGTCGGCTCCATGGGGAGCTTGGGATTTTCGTTGCGTACGACCACCACGGGAGGGGTGAACTGCTCCATCGCCTGCCGAGGAAGGCGGCCTTGCGAGGCTTGCAGCTTGTCGCGATCACCGCCACCACCGCCACCGCCAGAAAGTGTTTTCGAAGGCTCCAGCGTCGGCATGTCGCTCGGAGCGATCAGCTCCACGGATTCTTTCGGTTTGACGATTTCTTTCACCGCGCGCTGGCCGAGAATCGTGCCGATGATAATGAGCGCGAGCGCGACAATGTGCACAACCGTCGAGCCCATGGCGCCTTTGCCCTTATTGTTGTAGAAGCCCCAGATGTCGCGCACCGGGACGGGCTTGGAGGTCAGTACGAGAGGCGGCAGTTTTTTCGGAAAGAAGAATTCGTCGAGATTGCGGAACAGCGACCGCCAAACCGATTCGTCGAGGGTCTGATTGTGCAACAGCAGATCGAGTTGGGGTTCCGGGTCCAAGGGCGACTTATCCGGCAGTGGATTAAGTTCTGGCATATTTTCCCGAGAGCTCAGATTCGCGATTGAAATAAAGCAGTTCGCTCATCTGGAAACCGTTGATTTAGATGCTCGCTCCCTCCGCTCCGGTCGCTTCTTAATTCGCACAGTCCGGTTGTCGGGCGGGCATCTCCATCATTCTTGTTACGGTTAGATGCCGCCGGGGTTTCCGATCTTGGAAAAATTGTACACTTTTTTGCGATTTCCATGAGTACTTTTTGAGTTCATGTCCAAAAGTTCCTCGCCAATAGACGCTTTGTTCCATGCTCCCTATAATGAAAGGATTCAACCATTTGGGAGAACTTGCAATTGCCGCTGGAGCTGAAATCTACCATCAACCTGCCCAAGACAGCCTTCCCCATGAAGGCCAATCTGCCCCAGAATGAGCCCAAAATGCTGGCTCGCTGGGAGCAGGAACGACTCTATGACCGCATTCGCGCCGCACGTAAGGGCGCGCCGGTTTACATCCTGCATGACGGGCCGCCCTATACGAGCGGACCCATTCACCTGGGCACGGCGATGAACAAGTGCTTGAAAGACTTCATCGTCAAGTCGAAAACCATGGCTGGATTCGACGCGCCCTACGTGCCGGGCTGGGATTGCCATGGATTGCCGATCGAGATCAAAGTCGACAAGGAACTGGGCGGCAAAAAATTGCAGATGCCCGCACTTTCCGTGCGCAACGCCTGCCGCAAGTATGCGCAGAAGTATCTCGATCTCCAGCGCACTCAATTCAAGCGCATCGGCGTTTTTGGACGCTTCGATCAGCCCTACGCGACCATGACTCCGCAGTACGAGTCAGTCGTGCTGAAGACTTTTTTTTCGTTCTATGAGAATGGATTCGTCTACAAAGGCCTGCGGGCTGTTTATTGGTGCATGCACGACGAAACCGCGCTCGCCGAGGCGGAGGTTGAATACGAGAACCACACCAGCCCGACGGTCTGGGTAAAGTATGCGCTGCTGGACGATCCGTCGAAGATCGATCCAGCACTCGCCGGGAAAAAAGTTTCGACCATCATCTGGACGACCACTCCGTGGACGCTGCCCGCTTCCATGGCCGTCGCATTTCATCCTGACGAAGAATATGTCGCGCTCGAATCGGGCGGCGAAGTTTACATTGTCGCGTCGAAACTGGCGGGCGACGTCGCAGCAAAATGCAATCTCGCCGATCCGCGGCCGCTCGCGTACTTCCCTGGCCGCAGGCTCGAGCGTCTGAATTTTCAGCACCCATTTCTGGATCGCAAAATTCTCGGCGTGCTTGCTGACTACGTCACCATGGACACCGGTACCGGCGTCGTCCACACTGCGCCCTCGCACGGTGCAGAAGACTTTCTGACCGGCGTCAAGTACGGACTCGATGCCACCAGCAACGTCGACGAAAAAGGAATTCTGCGCAACGGCCTGCCTGAGTATGACAACCTGCGCGTCTGGGATGCGAACCAGCCGATTATTGATCTGGTAAGAAGCCGGGGCGCGCTCCTCCACAGCGAGAAGACGGAGCACTCGTATCCGCATTGCTGGCGCTGCCATAACCCCGTAATCTTTCGCGCCACCGAGCAGTGGTTCATCTCGATGGAAACTCCCATGCCCGGCGGCAAGGGCAAAGATGATACTTTGCGAACGCGCACGCTCAGCGAAATCAAAAAGGTGAAATGGGATCCGGCATGGGGCGAAGAGCGCCTGTCGAACATGATCCAGACGCGCCCCGACTGGTGCATCTCGCGGCAACGCGTCTGGGGAGTGCCAATCGCCGTCTTCCTTTGCGAGGGCTGCGGTAAGCCGCTCAACGATCCCGCCATCAACCGCAAGGTGGTCGACCTGTTTGCACGACTGGGCGCCGACGCCTGGTTCATGCCGGAGTCGGACAATATTCTTCCCGCGGGAGCGAAGTGTCCGCACTGCGGCGGAACGAAGTTTGAAAAAGAAACTGACATCTTCGACGTGTGGCTTGAATCGGGAGCGAGCTACCTGGCGTTGGTCGCGGCTGAACCGGAATATCCCTGGCCCTCGGATCTCTACCTCGAAGGCGGCGACCAATACCGCGGATGGTTTCAGTCTTCCCTGCTCTGCGCCATGGGCACGCATGCGACGCCTCCCTATAAAGAAGTGGTCACGCCCGGGTGGACGCTCGACGAAAAAGGCCAAGCCATGTCGAAATCGCGCGGCAACGATGTTGACCCCGTCGATATCGCCAGCCGATTGGGCGGAGAGGTGGTTCGGCTCTGGACCGCTTCGGTTGATTTCCGCGAGGACGTGGTCGGCTCGGAAGCGTTGATGCAGCGCGTTGGCGAAAATTATAAGAAGATCCGCAACACCTTTCGGTACATTTTGAGCAATCTGTACGATTTCGATCCTGTGAAGGACGCGGTGCCGTTTGAGGAGATGGAACCGCTCGACCAGTACATGCTGCGCGAAACGGTCGCCTTCGCCGCCGACGTCAGGAAGTCATACGACGAATTCGCCTTCCACAAGATTTACCACCGCGTAAATCACTTCTGCATTGTTGACCTGAGCGCATTCTATTTTGACGTGCTGAAAGACCGGCTCTACATCATGGCGCCCAAATCGCGGGCGCGGCGCTCGGCGCAGACTGTGGTGTGGCGCATCGGCGAAGCGCTGGTGCGTTTGCTGGCTCCGATCATGACCTTCACCAGCGAAGAGATTTGGCCCTATCTTCCGAAAGTGGAAGCCCGCGCAGAGAGCGTGCACGTCGCCCGCTTCCTCACCTCGTCCGAGATACTTGGCGGCAAGGTAGCTGACCAGGACGAACAGCAGCACAAAGAGTGGACCACTTTGCGCTCGGTTCGCGACGAAGTTCTTAAGGCACTCGAAGAAGCCCGCAACGCTAAACTGATCGGCACCGGGCTTGAAGCTCAGGTTCACCTCACTGCGCCTGATCCGGTGTTTGCGCTTTTGAAACACCATGAGGCCGAGCTGCGCTATTTGTTTATCCTGTCCGCGGTTAGTCTGTCGCAGGGCGCGGGCAACGGCACCGGCGGCATCAAGGTTGAAGTAAAGAAAGCCGACGGGCAGAAGTGCGAGCGCTGTTGGAATTATTCGACGCACGTGGGGGAAGATAAGAACTATCCCACCGTTTGCGAACGTTGTAGCGCGGTACTGAAGGAAATCTGACTTATAAGATCAGATTGAGTAAAGGTTGATTGTGCGGCGCGGGCGCCCCAGACCGCGTCTCGGCACCTGCCAAACTAATCCCCGCAAGGCCCGAAACGCGATAGTCTGAAGAGGCAGCAACTCGAAACACAAAATGCGCAAATACTTTTTCCTGATTGCCGCGCTGGTGGTTGCCCTCGACCGCTATACCAAGTGGCTGGTCGCGCATCGGCTCACGATGCACGACAGCATCACGGTCATCCCCGGCTTCTTCCGCATCATTCACACCGAGAATCCCGGCGCCGCATTTGGCATCTTTGCCGACTCGCCTTCGCCGTGGAAGGTCGCGCTGCTGATTATTTTCTCGCTGCTGGCGCTGGCCGTTGTTTCCATGCTGCTATGGAAAAACGGTCACCGGCTGACGTCCACTGGCATCGGTTTGTCATTAATTCTGGGAGGCGCGGTCGGAAATTTGTGGGACCGCATCGTGAGCCGACACGTGGTTGACTTTCTTCTTTTCTATGTGAAGCGCTACCAGTGGCCGGCCTTCAACGTTGCCGACAGCGCAATTGTGATCGGAGCCTGCCTGCTGGTATTTGAGATTTTGTTCACGAAGTCGCCGAGCCGGCAGTCGGCATGACTCTTCTCGCCGATCTCGTGTTCCCAAATCACCCGATGGCCCGATCACCCGAGGACCAGATTGATTACGGCGTCTGGTAGAGCTGCCGGTAGACGCTCGCATTGCGCATAATCGCCTGCACGTACTCGCGCGTCTCGGTGAACGGGATCGATTCGACGAACTCCTGCGGATCGCGGTAGTGGCCTTCGCCCAGCCAGTCGGCGACGCGGTCCGAGCCCGCGTTGTAGGCGGCCAGCGCGTATTCAAACTGGCCGTTATACTTGTCGACCATATCTTTAAAGTAGCGTGTGCCCAGTTGCAGATTGACCGCCGGCGAATAGAGCTGGGGCGCTTTGTAGCCTTTCAACTTCACCTGCTTGGCGACTGTCTTGCCCGTTTTTGGCAGAAGCTGCATCAGTCCGACCGCATTTGCGCGTGAAATCGCGCCGGCATTGAATTCCGATTCCTGCCTGATCAGCGAGGCCACGAGGAAGGGATCGAGCCCGTTGGCCAGCGAATACTTGCGCAGATCGCTCCAGTAGGCACGCGGGAAAAGCGCCTCCCAATAGGGACGCGGCAGGTCTGGAATGTCGACCGCGAAGTAGTTGGGCGTGGTGCGCTTCATGATCTCGATGCCGCGATCGTAGCGCCCGCCATCCTGATAAACGCGCGCCATCTCAGGTGGAGCCCAGCTTCCACCTTCCTGGCTCGCCGCCGCTTGCAGCTCGCGCACGGCCATGTCGGCGAGCGCTCCGTTTGAAAGCAGCCGCGCGCGGGCCACGCGTAGATTGTCGTCGGGAGGCTCGGCCTCTGGAATTTTCAGCGTGCTCGGGAGCGGCGCTATGTGATCAAGCAATGCGTAGTGCACCACGTCGGAAGACGATGGCTCGACTTTTATGCGCAGGTTCTTTAGACGCGCGCGACCCAGCTCGGCGTAATAGTAGTTGCAATAGCGGTCGGCGAGCTTGTGGTAGAACGCGCTCGCCATCGCAGGATTGTTCTCTTCTTCGGCGATGCGGGCGCGCCAGTAGAGCGCCGCCGGAATCTCCGGGGAATCGGGATAGAGCGCGATCTGGTTTTCAAAACCTTTGCGCGCGTCTTCGGTTCTTCCCTGCCGAAAATTGAGCCAGGCCGCTTTCCAGTGCGCATAGGAGGCCCGATTGCCGTGCGGAAAACGCTCCTGCAACTCGCGAAAGTAATCAATCGCGTGATCGTAATCGCGTTTCAGCAGGTACATGTTTCCGGCAGAAAGCAGCGCCTGTTCAAGCCACGGGCTGGCCGGGCCGAACTGGCGCAACTGGTTCACGGTCTCGAGCACGGCATTCTCATCGCTGGTGGAGCGCTCCGTTTCGCTGAGCAGGTAAAGCCGCTCGGCCTCGGCGTCACCTTGCTGGACACCGATGGAGGAGAGCAATTGCCGCGCATCGTGGCTGCGACCGGATTTTTCCAGGCAGGTAGCGAGCGCCAATTGAAGTTCGATACGTTCCGGCGCGGCGGCTTCGTTGACCAGATCGCGGTAGTCGTTTGCCGCTTCGCTGTAATGCTTGGTCTTGAAAAGAAGATCGGCACGAGTACGGCGTTCGGCGGGCGAGCCTGAAACGCCGAGCTTGCGCAACTCCGCCCCGGCGGCATCAGCTTCGAAGCTGTTGGGAATATTGAAATAGATATTGCGGAAGGCTTCCACGGCCCTTTGCCGGTTTCCCGCCAGCTCGTAGGCGCGGCCGAGCGCGAGCTCGATGTCGCTGCGCACGGGCGTGCGGTCCTTCTCCAGCAAATCCGCGGCCTCCTGCGCGCGACCCTCATCGAACAGGACGCTCGCATAGGTGACATGGGCATCGCGAATCAGGAGCGAGTCGGGAAAGTTCTTGCTGAATTCCGCGAGGGCTGCGAGTGCCTCGGCGTTGTGCCCGGTTTTCATGTACGCGTCGCCGAGGTAATAAGCGACGTAGTCTCCCAGCTCGCTGGCGCCCGCCTTGGCTCGACTGAATGGATCGATCGCCTTTGCGTAATCGTGATCGAGTGTGTGGGCATAGCCGACAACCAGCCATGCCAACGCTCCCGCATCTTCTTTGGCGTGGCGGCGGGCATAGGCTTCGACCCCGGCATAGGCCGTCGGAGTACGATCCTGGAGCAACTGTTGCGCCATGGGCCGCAGGTTGGCGGAGGCCACGAAGGCAGCCCGCGCGCGCCGCACGCGCGGCGAAATTGGCTTGCGGCGCTTGGTTGCCGCGGTCTTCCGGGTACCGGTTTTCTCAGAGAGGCCCTTGTGGGTGCTCTTCGTACTGGCACCCCGCTGCGGCGAAGCTTTCTTGCGAGTCGACTTGGCCTCCGGCGCTGTAGTCGGGGAGGGCGCTGATTTTTTCGATGACGGAGCGGGAGAACTGCCAGCAGTTGCAGCTGGGGACGCTGTGGACTGAGCGTCTGCCTGGAACAGGGCGGGCGCGAAGAGTGAAAATGTTACCGCGAAAACGCAAACTGCAAAACTGCGCACCGAATCCTACCTACACCTGAAAGTTGGGACCCATCACACTTAGATCGTCTTCTGCGAGACTTCGTTTCATCTCATCTTCAAAGTAATTGCCGGAACCCGCAACCGTGCTCCCGTAACGCTTTTGGTACGTCGCGCGGCTCTTGTCGATCGGGTCTTGCAATACATCATAAAGGTTCTTGTTCGCACGTCCCTCGGCAAGCTTAGCTTTGTTATAAAGCTTGATTTCATCCACCAGCAGGCGGGCAAATCGGCGGGCCTTGCGATGAACCTCTTCGTCCTCGGGCGACAGGGCCGGTCCCGGCGGGGGCGCGTCGGGCACGACTTCCACATGAGCATGGCCGACGGCCAACGGTTCGGCGGCAGCGATGGGTTCGGGTTCGACCACGGCTGCGCTTTGAACTTCAACGGTCGCGCTCTGCGCGTCGACCTGAGGCGCGTCATAGTGCGCAGGAGCATGGTGCGGCGGAGCATGGTGCGCAGGAGCGGGCTCGACGGCGGTAACCGTCGCCTGCCCGGTCGCGGCAGCGGCCATCGCAAAAGCCGGCGCGTGGGAGGCGAATGGGTCGTTAACCACGGGCGCCGGAGTCCTTGTCGGCGACTCAGGCTCTTCGATAGCTGCACCAGACCCGCCTAAACCAGGTCCAGCGGCAGCCGACGGATTTTTCTGCGCCTGCTTGCGCAGCGAATTCACTTCCAGCCAGGAGCCGGTAGCGAGCACGAGCACATCAAGGGAGCCGGAATCCAGCGGCTTGTCTTCGACTCCGCCATCGGCGTAAACCAGGGCTGCAACCTTGTCTTTCAGAATGAGGGGCGACAACCTAGTATCGGTCGCGGTTCCGAATTGTTCGACAAACCGGCTGTCGAACGCGTCACCCGCAGCCTCGACACTGACACGCTCGTTGAGTGTGCGGACCACCGCCGCAGCCTTTGAGTCGAGAGCAAAATCTTTCAACGAATCATTGCTCGCAAAGCCACGCGCCTGCCAGCCCGTGGCGTTACTGCCCTTTACCACAAAAAGCGCGACCCGCGCGGCGTAACGGGAGCTTGCGTCAAGCAGAGCGCGGAGGATTTCCTTTTGCGAAGAGCCGAGCTGAATCTCGGTAATAGCACGGGCCAGATCGGTGGATGCTGATGAGAATGCGGATGCGGGCTGAGAGGCGATCTCTTCGGCGACCCGGCGCGTGATCTCATTTCGCAGTTGGACAGCATGACTTTGATAGACCTCGTCAACCACCCGTTCCACAAGTGGTTCGATCCAACCTCGTTCTGAGCCGCGTCCTGACATTCCCGCTCCGGCAGTGATGAACTTTTGGAAGACCCCTGATTGGCCTTCTAACCCCTTATTGTAGGTCCGTTTGGACAGGCTTTCCTGTCACTTTGGTACACACCCAGGGAGTATCGAAAGTAAGCGGCCGGACGGCTCGGCGACAGCAGTCACCTTCCGGAAAACCAATTCCGGGCAGCATAAAACGCTTCCAGCCGTTACAATAGCAACGGGAATCGCGGAATAATCTGCATCAACTTACCCATGAGCGCAATCCAACCAAACGTACAGCAACCGGTCAGCGAAGAAATGGAGCTGGTCCGGCGCGCCAAACGAGGCGACGATTCGGCGTTTGAAGAGCTGGTACGGAGATACGATCGAAACGTTTTTCGTATCGCCCAGCACATCACGCAGAACCGAGAGGACGCGGAAGACGTAGTTCAGGATGCGTTCCTCAAAGCGTATGGAAACCTGGCGCAGTTCCAGGAGCAATCCAAGTTTTACACCTGGCTGGTCCGGATTGCGGTCAATGAAGCGCTGATGAGGTTACGCCGGAGACGGCCGGAACGAATGGTCTCTCTGGACGAAGATGTAAAAACTGAGGACGATTCTCTTCCCCGAGAAGTTGCGGATTGGAGCCCCAATCCGGAACAGATGTATAACCAATCGGAGTTGCGTGAAATTCTGACGCGCACGATTCAAGGTTTGCCGCCCGGTTTTCGGACGGTGTTTGTGTTGCGAGATGTTGAGGGCCTTTCGACCGAAGAAACGGCCCAGGCGTTGGAATTAAGCATTCCGGCCGTGAAGTCGCGTCTGCTGCGTGCGCGTTTGCAGTTGCGCGAACGGCTCAGCCGCTACTTCCAGAAGAGGGCGAATGGAAATGACGGCGACAAATCCAGTGGAGATGGCGACCAGTGAAGTGTACTGAGTTTCTCGACGAGTTAACCAATTACCTCGATGGCGTGATCGACGCGCAGACGAAAGCCGAGCTCGAGGATCACTTGGCGTGGTGCCACAACTGCTACGTGGTCTGCGACACTACCCGCAAGACCATCGAGATCTACCGCAACCAGGAACTGTACGAGCTACCCGATGATCTTCGCGGGCGGTTGCAGACCGCCATCATGAGCAAGTGCACGAAGCACAAGAAGTCTGGGCCGCAGGAGGTCTGATCCTCGGTCTTCCTGGCCGTTCCTTCTGCTTGCGTCCGCCCAGTCTTATTCCTCAGATGTTCTCGGCACCCCCTCCCCATCGTTACTTGCAATCTTTATCCTTAAGGGCGCAGTCGTCGTCTTGAAGCGCGAAGATCGGAGATCTTTGCGGCCAGGCTACTCGCCAGCGCCGAATCATAAATTTCCGCGATTCACGCCCCGAACCTTTTCCACGCGATACGAATCTAATTAAGCAAAGAAGACGAAATATTGGCTGAATGAACGATTATTTCTCGCTCTTATTGTTAGAGGTTGAAGCGATGCTTACGAAAGTGATGAACGCGGTATTTGGCTGCCGGCACTCCCGTTACAGTTTTCCGATCACCATGCGCGCGAACGCTCGCCGCGGAACGGCCGTCGCCCGCACCGGGACCTACGTGGTCTGTCTGGATTGCGGCAAGGAATTCAGCTATGACTGGCAGGAAATGAAAGTCGCGGAATTCCAGCCCAAGAAGGCGGCGGCTTCGCTGGTCACGAAAGAGGCTGCGTAACCGGAGTTGACGCTTGACACCCTGCCCGAGCATGCGTCCTCGAGTCCTGCATAGACCGTCCGCTGGGCAAATTGTTGTGTCCTGAGATATTTCTGTCATTTTTCACACCCTGTTTACAAATCCCTGTGTTAGATTTTTTCAGTCAACCGACAATTTGCGGAGGAAAATGAATTGGGCAAGGACATGGTTCCGAAGAAGATTTTCTTCACCAAGGGTGTTGGAAAACATCGCGAACGTTTGACCTCATTCGAACTTGCCTTGCGTGACGCCGGCATTGCAGCCCAAAACCTGGTACGCGTCTCCTCGATCTTCCCGCCGCAGTGCAAGCTGATTCCGCGCTCGCAGGGGCTCAAATATCTGCACCCCGGCGAAGTGGTATTCGCGGTGGTCGCCGAAAATTCGACGCACGAACCCCATCGCCTGCTGGCCGCCTCCATCGGCGTGGCGATTCCGGCCGATCGCAACACCTACGGATATTTGAGCGAGCATCACTCCTTTGGCGAGACCGAAGACGCCGCCGGAGACTACGCCGAAGAACTGGCGGCTGAGATGCTCGCCACCACGCTCGACGTGGAGTTCGATCCCGACCGTTCCTGGGACGAGAAAAAAGAAATTTACCGGATCTCGAACAAGATCGTCCGCACCGCGAATGTGACCCAGTCCGCCGTGGGCGACAAGCGCGGCCTGTGGACGACCGTCATTGCCTCGGCGGTGACGATCTTCGACTAGGGATACCTCGATTAGAGCTACCTCATTACGCGCTCAACCGTCGCAGGAGAGCCTTTGCACGTAACCGTGCTGAAGGAAGTTCCGGAAGATCCGCAATTGGCAGCTTCCTGGAACGAACTTGTGATGCGGATGGAGCGCCCCGAGGTCTTCTATACCCATCAGTGGGCGTTGGCTGCGAGTCGCGCCTTTCGGGAATCGGTGCAGCCCCTTATCTGTCTTGTCCATGAGTCGGATCGACTCTGTGGAGTAGCGGCGCTGGCCACGCTTCACGATTCGCGGGAAAATGCGTTCTTCCTCACGGCAAGCACCGCCGATTACTGCGACGTGGTGAGCGAACCCGCGCTACAGCCTGTCGTACTGGCGGCCATATTTCAAGAATTGAGCCGCCAGGGCGCGCGTAATTTCGTTCTCGCGAATGTCCCGGCAAGTTCCCAAACTCTGCTTCAGCTCACCAAGATTGCCAAGGCGAATCACCTTTATTACCACGAGCGCGCAGCTTATGAGTGCGGGCTGATTGCGTTCGGCGACGCCGCGGAAAAGCAAGCCCTCCTCAAGTCAATCAAGCGCAAAGACCGCGAAAAGCGCGGACTGAAGCGCATGTCTCAGATGGGCATGGTGCGTTTGTCTCAGGTTCCGAAAGAAAAGTTGGACGAAAACCTGGCTGCGATGTTTAGGGCGCAAATCTCGCGATTCCTAGCGACCGGACGCGTAAGCCCTCTGGTTCGACCCCAGCGCCGGCAGTTCCTCGAGGAACTGAGTCGGCTTCTCGGGCAGGCGGGGTGGCTGCGGGTGAGCCGTTTAGAGATCGGCAACCTGCCGGTCGCCTGGAATTTTGGGTTTCGGTTTTGCGACAGCTGGTTCTGGTATTTGCCGACCTTCGAAGTTCAGTACAAAGACTTGTCGCCCGGGTCTTGCCTTTTGCGCCTGCTGGTTGAAGAGGCGGCCGCGGACGCATCCGTTAAGAGATTGGACCTGGGCCTCGGAGACGAGGCCTACAAGGAAAGATTTGCGAACGCAATATGTTCGACTGGACACGTGCAATTGTCGGCGAGCCTGGCGCAGTACGGAAGAGTTGCGGCGCGCCAACTTCTGGTGGAAAGCGCCGGAAGGCTTCGCGTGGAAGCGCCGCTGCGGAAAGCGAGAGCACTCGCCCACCGCTTGCGAACGCGGGTTCGCGACGATGGCGTGATCGCGACTGCGGCACACGGATTCTGCAGGGGAACAAAACATCTGTTCGCGAACGAGGAAATCCTGCTGTTTGAGGCTCCTCGAATTGAGGCGCCGCCTCTCCACAATTTGACGTTGGCGGCAATGGACTGGAAACAGTTCGCCGATGCCGCCATCGCCAACGCCAATGACGCTGCGACCTTGAACTACCTGGTACGCTGCGCTAGCCGATTGAAGAAGGGCACCGCATCCGGCTTTGTTCTGCAAACTAACGACTGCCAGGCCGCGCACTTTCTTTGGGTTGATCGCTACGACGGCTTTCATCTCGCGGAGATCGATCACACTCTTGCGGGCACCGATCAGAATGCGGTGATGATTTTTGACTGCTGGACTCCGGCATTGCATCGCGGGCATGGCTACTACGCGGAGGCTATTCGCATGGCAGCGGCGCGCTTGCAGCAACAGGAAAAGCGAGTCTGGATTTTCAGCGCAGCGGCGAACGAGTCTTCTTTGCGCGGCATACGGAAGGCCGCTTTTCTTCACCGCTTTTCGCTCGTACGAAAAAGAAGGCTAGGCTCCTCGAAGGTGATCAGGTTGGAAGCAGCCAGCGTCACCATACCAGGCGAATGATGGCTCAACGAGAATTACTCCCGAAGTCGCTCGGGATGCGCTCTACGCGCGTCTATTCGGCTCGCGGCCCGCGCGCGAGAACGCCTTTTAGCGCGTCGACCGCGCCGGTAACGGTGGCGGCAAACTGAGCGCGGGTCATGCGTCCGATGCCGACGCGCGGCAGCGCGAACCGTTTGCTGGCGCGAGTCACGAATCCTCCCTCGACGGCGAAGGCAAGCGCATAGCCGCTCTCGCGTACGAGCGCTTCATCGCGCGGTTTGAAATCGAAGCCCGGAGCTCCAAACGGATAGGCGAAGGTCTGCACCGGACGTCCCAGCACTTGCTCAAGCGCCGATTTGCTGTCCGCGATCTCGCGTCTGGCGCTTTCCGTCTGAAGCATGGCCAGAATCGGATGCGTGATGGTGTGCGATCCGATTTCGACGCCGTTCTCAGCCAACCGGCGAATATCGTCCGTGCTCAAAAATTCGAATCTGTTGCTGAATTCCCCATCTGCTTCACGCACCGGCAGCTGACTTTGCAACGATTGCAGTTCCGCCAGTTGTTCATCCCGCGGCAATGTCCGGCACAGGCTGAAGAATCTGCTACAGGCTGCGGCGCGCTGCTCGCTCGTTTCCAGCGGCCAGCACTCGCCGCTGCGCAGGCACCAACTGTGCGCCATCGAAAACATCAGCCGGTAATAAGCGTCTTCAAACCACGTTTGCCGGCACGTTCCCAACTCGCCTGTCAGGACAAAGCAAACTGCGCCGACCTTCTCTTTTTGCAGCACGGGCA
The DNA here is from genome assembly GCA_963803645.1 of uncultured Acidobacteriaceae bacterium. GTDB lineage: Bacteria > Acidobacteriota > Terriglobia > Terriglobales > Acidobacteriaceae > Acidiflorens. Next base: position 217,131 of record CAWDNK010000002.1, read on the forward strand.
GTGCGAAGCGGAGATTGTTTGCGTGTCCATCGTCGAATGTAATCAGTACGGGGCACGGCGGAAGCGCGGCGCCGCGAAGATACCAGTCGGCAAATTGCTGATAGCTGATGGGATGGTAGTGCTTTTTGAAATACGCGATCTGCCAGGCAAATTCCTCGACGCTTACTGCCATGCCAAAGAGCGGATTGCCTTCCGGGAAACCGGCAGCCAGCACATCGTGATAGAGCGCAACCAGCACGGACTTGCGGTGTCGAAGACGAAAAAGATTTACCAGGCCACTGCGAAACAGGAATTCGAAGAGCCCGCGCTTCGCCCGAACATAGAGCGGGTTGCCGTACAAAATGCTGGAATCCTCTTTCATCGCCGGAAAACTGTATTTGTAGGGACGCGGATTGCCGCGTCTCACCGCGTCCGTAGCAACCTTATTTCTTATTTTTGCCGGAAACGCTTGCGCCTTTCGACGCTGCCTGCGAGGGCGAACCGTTCTCTAATCTCTCCAGCACCGCCGCCACGATCAGCGGCAGTCCAATCGTCGCGTCGACGAAGACCTCTCCGAATTTTCCACCCTCTGCCGGCGGCACGAACTTTCCCCACGATACGGCTTCGCTGTAAGGACTGCCGGAAAGTCCGCCCCAGTAGACCGGTTCAGGACAAATTCGCAGCCCATAGTGATAGCGCTTGAGGGGCAGGTCTTCCCCGCCCCGCCGATGCCGCAACTCGATGAAGGGGCCGAACTGCTGCGACCAATTGCGCGGCACGCCTCCGCCGATCGTGAAAATTCCCAGGCGCTTTTGCGCCAGAAGCGTGGCCGCAAAGTATTCCAGGTCTTCAAATGGATCAAAGCGAAAGCGCGGCTTTCGTTCTTTGTCACGCTCGCGATTGGTGAGCGCGTAGTCCAGCCCCAATTCTGAGTCCGAGAAAGCCGGCACAAACACCGGCACATTATTTTCGTAGGCCGACTTAAGAATTCCGCGCTGCCCTTTCGCCGTCTTCGAAAGATACGCACCGATGGCCCGGTTCAACTTGTAGGAGCACATGACTTCATGAGCGTCCCATCCCCCAAACACCGCATGCATCACGCGTTCTACGTCGTCCAGATTCTGTTCGGGCTCGAGTGTGTCATAAACGCGGTTGTAGCCCGCCTCGTAAAGCTCTTCGTCGCTAAGCTCGGGATTATGGCGGAAGTGCGCGCGGCCAGTCGCCTCGACGAGTCCATGAGCCATGAGCGCACCGGTCGAAACAATCGCGTTCACGATGCCGCGCTCGATTAACTCGGCGATGATCAACCCCTGCTTGGCAACGGTCATAGCGCCGGCCAGCGTCATCACCACAAACGCATCTCTGTCGCGCGCCATGGCCTCGAGCACATCGGCGGCCTCGCCCAGTTGGCGTCCGGTAAAGGCCGTCCGCGCCATCGCGCGCACCAGGTCGTCAATCGAGCGAATCTCGCGTAAGTCGAGCGGAGCCAGCGGAATCAGTTTGTCTGCAACCGGATCGTGCAACTTGCGGTCGATGCCGGCGCCGGCTGTGCGTTCCGAGCTCTTATGATTGCCATGTTTCGACTGTTTTTTCCCTGCCACGAAACTAGCCTCCCCAAAAATGAGAAATAAAGAATGTGCGAGTGAAGAACCAATGTACTAGAACTCACCGGGTCACGGGCGTGCATTTGTTAAGGAAGTGTGACAAGCATTCCGTCGCGTGTTTGATATTCTAAAAGTTCAGATAGAGACGCGGCCGCCGCGTCTCTGCTCGCAGCGGAGAGAAAAGTTGCCCGATAAATTTAACGTCGCGCTGGTGCAAATGTCGTGTGGCCCGGAACCGGCCGAGAACATGGCCAAGGCGCTTGAGCGCGTTGCCGAGGCGGCGAGACAAGGCGCGCATGTCGTCTGCCTACCAGAGCTATTCCAGACGCAATATTTCTGCCAGCGCGAAGATGCTAACTTGTTCGATCTGGCCGAGCCGATTCCCGGACCGGGCACAGAAAAACTCGCCGCCGCGGCACGGCAAAATAAAGTTGTGCTGGTGGCGTCGCTGTTCGAGAAGCGCGCACCCGGCGTCTATCACAATACGGCCGCGATCTTCGATTCTGACGGTGCTCTGCGCGGCATCTACCGCAAGATGCACATCCCCGATGACCCGCTCTACTACGAGAAGTTTTATTTCACTCCGGGCGACCTCGGCTATCGGGCGCTCGATACCTCTGCCGGGAAAATTGGAACGCTGGTTTGCTGGGATCAGTGGTATCCGGAGGGCGCGCGCCTGACCGCTCTACAGGGCGCCAGCATTCTTTTTTATCCGACGGCGATCGGCTGGCATCCGGATGAGAAAGCTGAATTCGGTGTCGCGCAGCACGATGCGTGGCGCACGATTCAGCGCGCGCATGCGATCGCCAATGGCGTATACGTTGGCGTAGTGAATCGCGTCGGCTTTGAAACCGGCAACGTTCGAGGCAAATCCGCGCCCGGCAAAGGACTGGAATTCTGGGGCGGCTCGTTTCTGGCGGATCCCTTCGGCCGCGTGCTGACCGAGGCCTCGCATGACAAAGAAGAGATTCTGTTCGGCGAGGTCGATTTGAAGCTGATCGAAGATACCCGCCGCAACTGGCCTTTTCTGCGCGACCGGCGCATCGACAGCTACGCTCCGATCACCAGCCGCATGATTGATGGGAAATGATCGATCGAAAATGAAGCGTCCCTCCAAACTCCCCTTCGCACTTGGCTACCGCATGCCCGCCGAGTGGGAGCCGCACACCTCAACCTGGCTCGCCTGGCCGCATTTCCGAGGCGACTGGCCGGGAAGATTTGAGCCGATTCCATGGGTCTATGCCGAGATCATTCGCAATCTGGCGCGGCACGAGCGTGTCGATCTGATCGTGAGCAATATCAGTGAGGAGAACAAAGCGCGCGCGATCCTTGAAAAAGCAAACGCGCTCTCGGACAACATTCATTTTCATCGCTGGCGCACGGATCGCGTCTGGATGCGCGACTCGGGCTGCATTTTTCTGACGCCGACCGACGACAGAAGCAAGTCTCAAAAAGATGACGGCGGCGCCAGATCCGACGCTGCGCTTATTACCCTTCACTTTCAGTTCAACGCCTGGGCGAAGTACGACAATTACAAACTTGATGCCAAGGTCGGCGCGCGCATGGCGAAGGCGGCGGATGCGCAGATGGTGCGTCCCACATTCGGCTATCACAGGGAGTTTCCCATCGTGCTCGAAGGCGGCTCGATCGACGTCAACGGCCGGGGCACGCTGCTCACCACTGAAGAGTGCCTGCTCTCGACCACGCAGCAGCGCAATCCCAGCCTGAATCGCGCTGCCTATGAACAGATGTTTGCGGATTATTTTGGAGTTCAGTCGGTCATCTGGCTCGGCGAGGGCATCGAGGGAGATGACACGCACGGCCACGTCGACGATCTAACGCGCTTTGTTGCACCCGACACCGTGGTCACGATAGTCGAGCCTAACGCGCAGGACGCGAATTATTCCGCGCTGCACCACAACCTGGGGCGTTTGCGCGCGGCGCGCGACCAGGACGGCCAGCGTCTCAATATCGTCGAAGTTCCAATGCCGCGCCCAGTAGTTTTTGAAGGCCGCCGCCTGCCGGCCAGCTATGCGAATTTCTATATCGCGAACGGAGCAGTGCTGGTTCCGGTCTTCAACGATCCAAATGACCGCATCGCGCTCAACACGTTGGCCGGACTGTTCCCGACTCGCGAGATCGTCCCGATATATTCCGGCGACCTGATCTGGGGATTCGGGGCGCTGCATTGCATGACGCAGCAGCAACCGGGAATCACTCTCACGCTTTAGCCATTCGCTTCGGGCTCCGCGACGGGCGCCTGCGGCCTCAACACGCCGCCTGCTTCCTTTCATTTACACTTTTATCCGTGAATGCCGAGATCATTGCCGTGGGGTCCGAGCTGCTTACTCCCCACCGGACGGACACCAACTCGCTCTATCTCACGGAGAAGTTGAACGAATTGGGCGTCGAGGTGCGGTTCAAATGCATCGTCGGCGATGACCGCGAGAATCTTGTCGCGGCGGCTAAGCTGGCGATGCCGAGATCGGACATTATCATCTTCTCGGGCGGCCTTGGACCTACTGAGGACGACCTGACGCGCGAGGCCGTCGCCGAGGCGCTTGGGCTTGGACTCGCCCGAGACGCGACGATTCTGGCCAAGCTTGAAGAGCGGTTCGCCAAGCGCGGCTACAAATTCCCGCCCAACAATGCCAAGCAGGCGGACGTGATCGCGAACGCCATCGCTCTGCCGAACACGATGGGAACCGCGCCCGGCCAATGGATCAGCGGCAAATACGACGGCCAGGAACGAATTCTGATTCTGCTACCCGGCCCCCCGTATGAGCTTAAGGCGCTCTTTGAAGGCGAGTGCATGGCGCGGCTGCGGACGAAGGTTCCGGCACAGCACATTGCGACGCGTTCACTCAAAATGGCGATGCTGCCCGAATCGCAGGTGGACGCGCGGGTGGCTCCGATCTACAAAACCTACACTGATGTCGAGACGACGATTCTTGCCGGAGGCGGCGAGATTCAGCTCCACCTGCGCTGCCGCAAGGATTCGCGGGCCGAGGCCGAGGCGCGCGTCGAAGAACTTGCCGGGAAGATCGAAGACGAGATGGGCGACGCGATTTTCTCGCGCAAGGGCGAAACGATTGAGCAGATTGTCAGCTACCTTTTGCAGATGCGGGGCATGACGCTGGCGACGGCGGAGTCGTGCACCGGCGGCCTGCTTGCGGAGCGCATTACGTCCGTCAGCGGCAGCTCGCGGTACTTTCTCGGCGGTGCGGTCGTTTACTCGAATGAACTCAAAATGCAATTTGCGAATGTACCGAAGGCATTGCTCGACAAGCACGGGGCGGTGAGCCGCGAGGTGGCGCAAGCTCTGGCGGAAGGCATTCGCAAGCGCTGCCTGTCGAGCTTTGGAGTCGGCATCACCGGAGTGGCTGGCCCTACCGGAGGCACCGAGCACAAGCCGGTAGGACTTGTTTATATTGCGCTGGCGGGTGAGGAAGGAACGCAGGTCGTTGAGCGAAACTTTCCTGGCGACCGCGCGCGCATTCGGCAGTTTTCGACCATGCAGGCGCTGGAGATGATTCGCCGGGCGCTGCTGTAGATGCGATTCTTCACATGCGAATCTTTATCGGCATCGATCTCGACGACAACATCCGCGGAAAGCTCGCGCGCTTTCTCGAAGGCGTCAGCGGCTTCGCGCCTGAGGCCCGCTGGGTGCGGCCTGAGTCGCTGCATATTACTTTGAAATTTATCGGCGAGCAAAAGCAGGAACAGGTCGAGGCGATCACGCAGCGGCTGCGACTGGTGGAGAGCGATCCGTTCGAAGTTCACATATCCGGTTACGGATTCTTTCCGACCGCGAAATCGCCGCGCGTGTTCTGGATCGGAATTCAAGCTGGGCCGCAGCTGGCGCAACTGGCGAGCGATATCGACGCGGCGGTCGCACAGCTTGGCATTCCCCGCGAAGAGCGAAGATTCAGCCCGCACCTGACGCTGGCGCGAGCGGGCGGAAGGTCGGGAAGAAGCTCGGGCGATCCGAAGTGGCGCGCAGGCGACGCGCCGAACTCGATCTTCGCCGTGCTGCAAAAGCGGCTGGCGGCGATGGGCGAGCCTGAATTCGGTAGAATGGCCGCCGATAAGTTTATTCTCTACCAGAGCCAGCTTTCACCCGCCGGATCAAAGTACACGAAGCTGGAACGCTTTCCGATGCGGGCCGGCGAGAGCCGCTGACTTATCATTTGCGCAATCCGATGAACGCCATTCCGTTTTTGATCACCGCTGTCGGCAGCTACCTGCTGGGATCGATCCCGTTTGGGTATCTGCTGGTGCGCTTGACGACCGGCGAAGATGTGCGCGCGAGCGGGAGCGGCAACATCGGCGCGACCAACGTAGCGCGCAAGTCGCCCGTGCTGGGGATTGCGACGCTCGTTCTGGACGCAGCCAAGGGGCTGGCAGCGGTTTATTTTGCCAGCCTGGCATTCAACGGCGCGCATCGGCATCTCATATTGACGACTGCGGCATTTTTTGCGGTGTGCGGCCATTTGTTTCCGGTATGGCTCAAATTTCGCGGCGGCAAGGGCGTAGCCACCAGCCTGGGAGCGTTCGTTCTTATCACTCCGAAATCAATTTTGTGCCTAGTGGTGCTGTTTATTCTGCTGGCGGTCGCGTTTCGCTACGTCTCGCTTGGATCGATTGCAGTAGCGGCGGCATTTCCGTTGCTCGTCTGGGCTTTCGGCGAATATCGCGAGCCGTTGGAACTGCTGATCATCGCGCTCGTCTCCGCGCTGGTCATCTGGAAACACCGACAGAATATTGGCCGGCTGACGGCGGGCACGGAGTCACGGCTGGGGCGGAAGCCTCCGCATGACCTCGCAGAGAGATCAGGAGACGTACGCGGATGAGTCGAATTGCCATCATCGGCGCAGGCGCGTGGGGCACGGCTTTGGCGATCGCGCTCGGGCGCAAGGGTACGCACTCGATTCAGCTGTGGGCGAATGAAGAGGAGGTTGTCGAGAGCATCGCGCAGCGGCGCGTCAACGAACGGTTCCTTCCCGGATTTGAGATTCCCCTGTCGGTCGAAGCCACGCGAGATCTGGATGCTGCGCTCAGCGGAGCCGAGATCGTGGTCAGCGTGATGCCGTCGCAGTATTGCCGGGCGCTCTTCGAACGAATCGGCGACTCGCTTCGTCCTGAGACATTGGTCGTCAGCTGCACGAAGGGTCTCGAAAACGGCACGCTGCTGCGCATGAGCGAGCTGATCGCCGAAGTGTTGCGGCCGCGGAAGTTTTCGCCGCGGGTTGGCGCTTTGAGCGGTCCGTCTTTTGCCAAGGAGGTCGCGCGCGGCGATCCAACGGCGGTGACGGTCGCGTCGTCCGACAGTGAATTGACGCGGGCGGTTCAGCACGCTTTCAACAGCTCGCGTTTTCGCGTTTATACGAATGATGACGTCATCGGCGTCGAACTGGGCGGCGCGTTGAAGAACATAATCGCGATTGCCGCGGGAGTCTGCGACGGCCTTGAGCTTGGGCACAATTCGGTGGCCGCGTTGATCACGCGCGGCCTCGCCGAGATTGCGCGTCTGGTGGTCGCTTGCGGCGGTCGGCTCGATACCATGGCCGGCCTCGCGGGGCTGGGCGACCTCGTGCTCACCTGCACGGGCGATCTTTCACGCAATCGCAGCGTGGGCGTCGAACTCGGCAAAGGCCGCAAGCTTCCCGATATTATTGCGGGCATGCATGGAGCGGTGGCGGAAGGCGTTTTTACCACCAAGGCCGCGGTCGGGCTGGCGCGCAAGAAAAATATCGAGATGCCAATTACTGAGCAGATGTTCGCTATTCTTGAACAGGGCAAAGCGCCGCAGCAGGCGATCGAAGATTTGATGACCCGAGCGGCCCGCGCGGAAAGCTAGGCTGAGTCTTAGTTTTGCGAGCTGAGGCATTTCGAAACGCCAGGGTTGGAGGCGCAGCGCGGAGGCCAATCCAAAGCCCGTTTTCGGGCGTACTTTAGGAGGATAAGAGCAGGAGTGCCGAGCTTGGATCGCAATCCGATGCCGCCCGACTTGACGCTGGTGACGGCGATCCGGACGGGCGATCAGGGAGCCATGGCGGCGCTCTATGATCGTTATTCGTCAATTGTCTATGCGGTGGCGTTGCGGGTTTTGCAGGACACGGCGGGCGCCGAGGACGTGTTACAGGACATCTTCATGCAGCTGTGGCGCAATCCCGGAGCCTTCGACGCGAGCCGTGGCAACATGGCCGCATGGCTGGCGGTGATCGCCCGGCACCGGGCGATTGACGCGCTGCGCCGGCGTAAACCAGAGGAGGACTTTGAGAACGTCATTGTTTCGGTCGAGCCCGATCTGGCCTCGGATGCGGATCGGTCGCGCGCGATGGCCAAGGTGCGTGTGGCGTTCGAGTCGATGGCTCCGCCACAGCGTTCGGCGCTGGAGATGGCGTATTTTGAAGGACTGACGCACGCTGAGATTGCGCAGAAAACCGGCGAACCGCTGGGTACGATCAAGACCCGGATTCGCACCGGGCTGCTCTCTTTGCGAAAGGTGTTAACGGCATGAGCGAGCACGAACAATTCGCGGAAGACCTGGCGCTTTACGCGCTGGGGACGCTTGGGGGCGACGAGCGGTCTGCGCTCGAAGCGCATCTCGAAACGTGCGCCTCATGCCGCCGTGAACTGGAAGTGATACGCGGCGACCTGGCCGTCGTAGCGATGAGCGCGGCTGGTCCGCAGCCGCCGGCCCGTTCGCGCAAGCGGCTGATGTCAGCGATTGCGAAGGAGCCGCGGCTGCCGGCCTCGTCACTTTCAGGTGAGGCTCAAAAGCCTGGGGCTCTGCGACGTGCGTCCTTATGGTGGGTTGGTTTGCGGTGGGCGGCTGCGGCTGCACTGGTTGTGGTTGTGATTGGGTTGCTGCGGCAGAATGCCTTGCTTGAGCGCAACCTTGCGTCGGTCAAGGCTCAGTTCGGAGATCAGGAGGCTAAGCTGCGTCAAGCGAACGACATTCTGACGACTCTGATCGATCCGGAAGCGAAGAAGTTTGAGCTGGTGGCTGCGGGAGCGAAGCCGCAACCGCGCGGCAAGGCCATTTACCAACGCCGGACCCGTGGACTGATTTTCCTGGCGAGCAATCTGCCGGCGCTGCCCGCAGAGAAGATTTATGAGCTCTGGCTCTTCCCTTCTAACGGCGGAGCGCCGATCGCCGCCGGGCTGTTCAAGCCGGATGCGAACGGCAGTGCGACGGTGGTAAACCCTCCGCTGCCTGAGGGAGTGGACGCGAAGAACTTCGTTGTCACGCTGGAGCCCGAGAGCGGATCGCACGAGGCACCGCGCGGAACGCCGGTGATTGTGGGCGTAGGCGAATGAGAGCTCCGCGGCGTCGCAGATCGAGAGAATAGGTTTTACTGATCGAGGACGCTGCGAACCTTCCGCAGGAAGATGTCGAGCGGGAACGGCTTCTGTAGAATCGCGACCGGAGCGTCGCCCAGTTGCTCGGTGAGCGATGCCTGATCCGGATTGCCCGATATCAACAATACCTTGGTGCGAGGCCGCGCCTGAGACAGGCGCTGGATGAGTTCGGGTCCGCCCATGTTCGGCATGACCACGTCGGTGACGAGAAGATCGATGGGGTGCTTGTGATGGTGCGCCAGGCGGAGCGCCTCATCGCCGTCGGCGGCGCATAGTACTGAATAACCGCTTCTTCTCAGGAACTCCTGCGCCACCTCACGGATTCCTTCCTGGTCCTCGACCAGGAGAATGGTCTCCGTTCCCTTGCATTCACAAGCGACCGCGGCATTCGCGGATCGTTTGGCCTTCGGCGCCGAATCAGCAAGGCCTTCTTCTGCTCGCGGAATGTAGATCTCGAAAGTCGTTCCTTCTTCCGGTTTGCTGGCGACGGTCAGCCAGCCGCCCGTCTGCTTGACCACACCATAAACAATGGCCAGGCCAAGTCCGGTGCCTTTGCCGGGCGCCTTGGTCGTGAAGAAAGGTTCGAAGATGTGTTCCTGAACCTCGCTCCCCATTCCCGTGCCAGTATCGCTGACGGCTAAAACGGAATACGCGCCCGGCGGAATGGCGCCGTGCAGAGCCGGTTGAGGCTCGTTCAAGTCGACGCTCTTCGCGGAAATTGTGAGCCTGCCGCCCTCCGGCATGGCATCACGCGCATTCACCGCCAGGTTCAGGATCACCTGCCCGAGCTGGCCCGGATCGGCTTTAACCCATTGCGGCGAGGAGTCCAGCGCCACATGCAGAACTATGTTGGGCGCGATCAGACGCTCCAGCATCTTCGCCGTGTCAGACAGAACGACATTCAGATCCAGCACTTGTAGCTGGAGCAACTGCCTCCGGCTGAAGGCCAGCAGCCGGTTGGTAAGCGACGCCGCCTGTTTGACCGCGTGTTCGATCTCCAGAGTTTCGGCGTAGGCCGGATCGTCTGCCAGCAAGCGCCCGCGGAGGCGTTCATTCTGCGCCTGAATCAGCATCAGCAGGTTGTTGAAGTCGTGGGCGACGCCGCCCGCCAACTGCCCGACCGCTTCCATCTTCTGCGATTGGCGGAGCTGCTCTTCGAGGCGTTTGCGCTCGGTGATGTCGTAGAGCACACCCTGCATCAGGAGAGGCTGATCGTGGCGCGCGTGTAACATGACGCCTTCATCGCGAAACCAGAGCATCCGGCCGTCGGCGGCAAACATCCGGTATTCGGCCTTGAACAGTTCCCGGGTTTCCTGAAATTCCTTTTCGGCGGCGTAGGCAATGGGCCGGTCTTCCGGATGAATGTGGTTCATCCAGTTCCACGGCTCCTTCAGCCAATCGTCCGGCGAGAAGCCGAGAATCGTCTGGATCTGCGGGCTCACGTAGTGCCACGGCCCATCGGCCCCAAGTTCCGCGATATAAGTAATGGCCGGCAGGCGTTCCACGAGCGTGCGGTACCGGTCTTCGGCGGCGCGCAGTTGCGTCTTGTCGCGATCGCGCTCAATGGCCAACGCCGCCAGATGCGTGGCATGAGCGATCATCTGGAGGTGCCGCGCATCGGGCGTGCGCGGCTCAGGATAATAGATAGCGAACGTCCCAAGAAGAGCGCCGTCTTGCGAGGCGATGGGAGTGGACCAGCAGGCGCGCAGTCCATGGGGCAGGGCCAGATCGCGGACATTGGCCCAGAGCGGATCGACCGCTATATCGGAGACGACGACCGGCTGTTTGCGGTAAATGGCTGTGCCGCATGAGCCGGCGCACGGTCCGGCCTTAATGCCATCAACGCTCCGGCTGTATTCCTCTGGAAGACTTGGAGCGGCAGTACTCCGCAGGGTCACGCCGTCAGGATCGAGCAGAAGAACCGAGCACAGCATGCCAGCCTGTTGTTTCTCGATCTCACGGCAGAGAGCCTCGAGCGTGCGGACGAGCGGGTTCTGGCCGATGATCATGGCCAGCACCTTGTCGTCGAGCAAAGATAGGGCGTCGAAGCCCATACCTTGCCCTTGAGTTATCGCTCTTTGAGTACTTGCGGACATCCCGACCCTGCACCATATTGCGGTGCGGCCCAGTGATGACCCAAGTTACGGTAGTAATGCGACCTGAAGTTCGTCGGCTCTTGAGTTCGACGTGCGCGACAGTGTAACGCGCGCGACTTGCCGAATTGGGGAAGGTCCTCTTGACGGTATGTGGGTAAACAAAAGCGGGAGAACAGGTCACACAAAGACCGCTTCCCTATTCGCTGCCTCGGATAGATGTTCTGGGCAAAACCGAAACCCCCAGGACGCCATAGCCACATGGCGTTCTGGGGGAGCGGCTCGCGTGATCCTGTGAGTGCGGCACCCGGCAGACTGTTTCCTGGCGATCTACTCTCTTCCGCACGTCACATGGTCGTTCCAGTCCACGAACGAGCCCAGCGGGTTGTCCCGCCATGCCCAGACGTGAAGTTCGAAGAACGACGGTATGTTGAATCGGTTGGGGCTGTCGACGAACAGAAACGTCTGACCCTCCAAAACGGGCGGACTGGAGTTGTTCTGAAGCCAGGTCGCCGCGTCTGTAATAAACTCGACGCCGACCAGCTTCATTAGACCGTTGGACGGTTCATAGATCAGAGCTTGCGGCTTCGTAGCATCAATCGTTCCGTTGAGCAAACTGGGATTGACGTAATGGATGCCCATCGCGCCATGATCGGAGCCGCTGACACAGCCGAGGAACGGCCCATAGCCGGCCGCGGTGGCCTGATTGATATCGAGGTACTGCTTCGTCGCGTTGCGGACAGTCTGAACGAGTTTGGTTTGATCCGGTCCTGCATGCTCCATGGCGTGTTGGGCCGAGGCAAGGGACGAAAATACCAGGACGGCGACTAACAGCGTCGGAATGTGTGAAGCGATGGACATTATCTTTTTCATGCTTCTCTCCTTAATTTCTGGTGAAAAGTTTCGGGAAATTTTCTTTTGCAAAAGCATGCTTTCCGCAGCTTGCCAAGCCAAACCTACGGCCGAAGGAACGTGAAGACCTGACCGGCGGCATTGACCCCAAAGACGCCAGTTCCGGATCCAACGGCAATACTCTTGAGAACACCCCCAACCTCGACAAACGATTCGCTGCCCGAGTCAAAGCGCCAGATATTGCTGGATGTGTCGATGAGCCAAACACCGTCCCCGCCAGCCGAGACTTGAGAGACGTTGTTCATTATCACGTTGAACCCGCTGGTCGCGGGATCGTAGCGAAAGACCTGATTCAAGCTGTTAACTCCCCAGAAGTCGTTCACTCCCACGGCGATCTGTGCCAGGTTGCCGCTAACGCCCACGAAAAACCCCTTGGCAAAGTTGAAGTGGGAGATCGTGCCCGAGCTGCTGATCCCCCATACATCGCCGTCGCTGGTGGCGACATGAGCCAGAGAACCACTGACTTGGTCGAACGCGTTTGTGCAGTAGTTGTAACGGAAAATCTCGTCATCGGGGTTGACTCCCCAGACTTCATATTGATGGCAATCGTCCTGGCTGCCAGGGCCGACCGTAATTTGTGTGAGTTCGCCCGTGATTTGAACGAAGGTTTTGGAGGTGTAGTCGAACCTAAAAATTTCGGTCTTGGCATTTAGTCCCCAGACCTCGTCAAGCTGTGAGAGGGTGCCGCCGCCCACTGCTATCTCGACCAGCGACGCCTTCTTTACTTTGACGAAAGCGCTCGTCTTGGGATTGAGTCGCCAAACCACGGAATGTGTATCGACGCCGAAAACTTCGTTTCGGCCGGCGGAAACACTGGCAAGAGTGCCCTTGACCTGCTGAAAATGCTGCGCTGATGCTGGGACGACGAGCATCGCCCAGCAGGTGAGAACCAGAAGAACGAAACAAGCTGTTTTGCGCGACATAATAATCTCCTCGAACGATTTTTTGTTGGCGGGGAAAGCAAGCACGGAAACAGAGAGTCGGTGGCTCCTAAATTCTTCGTAGCCCAGAACCGGCGGTATGGACCAATCGTGATAAACTTCCGCTTGGTTTATGGCCTGCGCCATTCCACCTTCCCTCAGCGGCAAACGCTACTTCACATGTCGTTCAAATGTCCTAAAACCGGCGTTCAAAAGTTCTCAAAGCCTCTAAAAGCCGTGTTATGCCCAGCCTAACCAATAGCTTGTACCGGTTCGGCGAATTCAGCCTCGACCCACAGGGGCGGGTGCTCAGGAGGGGCGCAGAGGCTGTGCCCCTGACCAGGAAGGCCTTCGATGCCCTGCTCCTGCTGGTTCAAAACGCGGGAAGGACTGTCACTAAAGACGAACTGATGGAAGCGGTCTGGCCGGGCAGTTTCGTGGAAGAGTCAAACCTGACCCAGACCATTTTCATGGTGCGAAAAGCGTTGGACGAGACGGCTGACCGGCGCTACATCCTCACCGTGCAGAGCCAGGGCTATCGCTTAGTGGTTCCCGTTACAGAAGCCCCAGTTACACAAGCCCCGGTTACGGAAGCAGCCACTGGCGGGCCCGAGACAGACGCGCCTGTCGTCCGTTCCACTGCGACGGCTCCCACTGCGACCGCTACCGCGACAGATGAGCGCGAGCTTCAATTGCAATCGCATCTGCGAAGCCTGCGCGGTTGGAGATCGGCCGTGATTGCTCTGGCGGCAGTTGCGTTCCTCCTGATCGCGGGGCTTACCATCTGGCTTTGGCGGACACGGAAGGGGCCTTCCGAGCCGACCGGCAGAATCATGCTGGCGGTCCTTCCCTTCCAGAACCTCACGGGAGATGCGGCCCAGGAGTACGTCAGCGATGGCCTGACCGAAGAAATGATTACGCAATTAGGCAATCTCAATCCCCAGCGCATGGGAGTCATTGCCCGCACCTCGGTGATGCACTACAAAGACACGCGCACCCCTCTCGACCAGATCGGGCGCGAGTTGCATGTGCAATATGTGCTTGAAGGAAGCGTCCGGCGGGATTCGGAGCGCGTGCGAATTACCGCCCAACTTATACAGGTCAGAGACCAGACCCATATCTGGGCTCGTCAGTATGACCGCGAATTGAATGATCTGCTTCCCCTCGAGGGCGAGGTCGCCCAGGAGATTGCACAAGAGATTCAGCTCACCTTCGACGGCCGCAAGGAGTCGGGAATCCAATCGGCTGTCCGGCCGCGAAGTTTCGAGGCGTACGATCTCTATCTGAAGGGTTTGTATTTCTTCAACAAGAGAACGCCGGCCGACTTGCAGGAGGCCGTTCAGTACTTTCAGCAGGCGATCGCGAAAGACCCCTCTTACGCGCGTGCCTATGCGGGACTCGCGAAGGGGTACGCGATCCTCTCTGCATACAGCAACCAGTCGGGCGCGGACTTCATGCCGAAGGCGCGCACAGCCGCGTTGAAGGCGCTCGAACTTGATGAGAGCTCGTCGGAAGCGCACACCGCGCTCGCCCTGGTTGTTCAAAACTATGACTGGGATTGGGAGACCGCGGAAAAGGAATTTCGCCGGGCGATCGAACTGAATCCGAACGATGCCACCGCGCACCATTGGTATGCGGAGCATCTGATGTGGCGCGGACGTTTCGACGAGGCGCTCGAGCAAAGCGAGCGCGCCTCCCAGTTGGATCCCCTTTCATTGATCATCGCCGCGGATAACGGCGCCATTTTCTATTTCTCACGCAGGTACGATACCGCGATCGAAAAATGGCGTTCTGTAGAAGACATGGACCCTGACTTTTTGCGCGCTCACCTCATCCAGGGGGCTTATGTCGAGAAAGGGATGTTCGCCGAGGCCCTGGCCGATAACGAAAAGCTGCGGTCAACGGTCTCAGACGCGGCCTATTGGTCGTGGCAGGCATACATTCTCGGCCGCGCGGGACAAATGACCGAGGCACGCCAGGCGATTCACAAGTTGCAGGAAATCGATAAGACAGCGCCAGTTGACCCCACAGCAATGGCTCACGCCTTCGCGGGAATGGGAGACAAGGAGCAATCCCTTGCCTGGCTGGAGAAAGCTTATGCGCAACGCTCGAACGCGCTCACATCGTTGAAGGTAGATCCCGCCTATGACTTGCTACGCGGCGATGCGCGCTTCCGTGATTTGCTGCTGCGCGTTGGGTTGGAACAGTAAGAACGGAATGGATTTCGTGCAGGTCAACGCTGCGCACCTGGCTAACTGATTGTCTTACAAGTGGGTTGAGTGGTGCCCGGAGACGGAATCGAACCGTCACGTCCCGTTAGGGACCCGGGATTTTAAGTCCCGTGCGTCTGCCAGTTTCGCCATCCGGGCTGGTTGGTGCGTAGTGCTGTCAATATAAATGAATCGCACTGACCACGCATTCCATGGCGCCGCTAAACGCCCCGCTATGGGGTGCTCACCATACAACTTTTCCCGGCTTTTTGGGTTCCTTATACTGTGAGGTAGAAAGTCGGGAGGAAATCTTGGCAGAATCTTGTTTTTCGCAAAAATCAACATGCTCCGGCTGGGCCGGAAAGATGGCTGTTATGTGCTTGCTGCTCTTCACATGGGCTGGGCTGGCCTTTGCCCAGAATGGCGCGATGTCGCCCAATCAGGATGAATCCGACGGCGTCAGCGTCGGCGGAAACTGGCTGGAGTTTCACTCCACCGACAAAATGACGGGCGCGAAAAAAGTTCGCTTTGAGCTGCAGTCAAATAACTATTTTCGTGAGGATAACGAATACAAACCGCGGGTCAATCTGATCTGCGATAACGGCAAGCTTAAGCTGGCCGACTTCAATCCCGGCTTCAGGCTGCCTCCGCCCAATCGCCCCGGCTGGTGGGGACAACCTCAGATTGAAGTCGAAGTCCGCGTCGACGGCGCCCATTACTACAAAGGCTGGAATTGGCTGCGCGGTCGCTACCTCTCCATGGATAAGGAGACGGTACGCGGTCTGATCGGAGGGCAGGTCGTGAACATCGCTCTGCCCATGCGGAATGGCCGAGAGATCGCCGAATTCTCTCCTGCCGGCCTTGATTTGGGCCGGGTCCGGGAGGCCTGCGATCTCAAGCCGAAGAAGCCGAGCGGTGACTAGAGGGTACATCCTAAAGCCAAATTGTTAGGGGAGGCATTCGCGCCTCCCCTTTTGTCTGGCACAAATTCACCTTAGCGTTTGCAACAGGCCTGGTTTCGAGGAACTAGCGGCCCATTTGACTTCCCTGCCTGCATCCCGCACCATTCTCGCGAATCTAATCAACAACTCTGGGAGCGCTCATGAAGGTCGGCATCACCGGTTACCCAACCTATGGCGGCAGCGGAATCGTTGCTACCGAGCTCGGCCTGGAACTGGCCCGCCGCGGCCATGAAATTCATTTCATCTCCTACTCCCAGCCCATCCGCCTGACCGGCTCCGAGCCCAATATTCACTACCATGAGGTCGAGGTTACGCGTTATCCGCTCTTCGAATATCCTCCCTATGACCTGGCGCTGGCCACGCGCATGGCCGAGGTTTCACAGCTCTATGAGCTCGATCTGCTGCACGTGCATTATGCGATTCCGCACTCGGTGAGCGCCATGCTGGCCCGCCAGATGCTGGCTGCAACTCCACCGCGACGCCATTTGCCCTTCGTAACTACTCTGCATGGAACCGACATCACCCTCGTCGGGCTCGACCGTTCTTATCTCCCCATCACGCGCTTTTCGATCGAGCAGAGCGATGGCGTTACCGCGGTCTCTCAGTATCTGCGCAACCGCACGTTGAATATTTT
The DNA here is from genome assembly GCA_963803645.1 of uncultured Acidobacteriaceae bacterium. Lineage (GTDB taxonomy): Bacteria > Acidobacteriota > Terriglobia > Terriglobales > Acidobacteriaceae > Acidiflorens. The sequence goes on from CAWDNK010000002.1 coordinate 233,813, forward strand.
TGACATCAAGAACAACATCGAAGTCATCCCTAACTTCGTGAACTGCGACGAATACATGCGCAAGCCGGAATGGCTGGCGAATCGCATCGAATATGCCTCGGACGAGGAACGCCTGCTCGTGCATCTTTCCAACTTCAGGCCCGTCAAGCGCGTTCTAGATGTCATCGAGATTTTCGATCGTGTGCGGAAAAAAGTTCCCGCCCGGCTGCTTTTGATCGGTGACGGCCCCGACCGTTCGCAGGCTGAATGGCTGGCTGTGCAGAAAGGGATCCACGATCGTGTTGTCTTTCTTGGCAAGCAGGACAACATTCGAGAGAAGCTCGCCATGTGCGACATTCTGCTCATGCCGAGCGAGCTCGAATCGTTTGGGCTGGCGGCGCTGGAAGGGATGGCTTGCGAAGTGGTTCCGATCGCGACCCGCTCCGGCGGCGTTCCGGAGGTGATCGACCACGGCGTGACCGGCTACATGGCTGACGTCGGGGACGTCGACACCATGGCGCGTTACGCCATCGACCTGCTCTCCGATGAAGCTACTCTGCGGGCCATGGGCAAGCGGGCACGTGCCGTTTGCCAGGCGAAATACTGCACAACGAAAATCATTCCGCTTTACGAAGATTTTTACCAGAAGGTGCTGACGAAAGCGCTCCAGCCACCAGCTCTTCTGGATTCGATAAGATAGGCAGCCGTAGCCGGATCAGCGTCCCGCCTCCTTCGCGGGATTGCACGATGATCTTTCCGGCCTCGCCGTAAAGAACCTTCAGGCGCTCGCCTACGTTGGCCATGCCGATCCCCGCCCCTGTGTCGTCGTGGGCGGCAGTCGAAGCCGCCGTTGAAGAAATGCCCACGCCGTCATCTTCAACCTCAATCACCAGCCGCGATTTAATCAACCGGCTGCGCAGCGTGATGCTCCCGCCTTCCACCTTCGGCGCAAGGCCGTGCTTGATGGAATTCTCCACCAGCGGCTGGAGGATCATGCTCGGCACCATCGTCTCCAGCGATGCCGGATCCAGGTCTTTGATCACCTTCAACTTATCCCGCCCGAAGCGCACGACCTCGATATCCAGATAATTGTCGATGAATTGCACCTCTTCACGGAGCGACACAAACGAATCGGTACTGTTGGTCAGGCGCCGCAGAATAGCGGCGAGTTTCAGAATCATTTCGCGTGCCGTGTCGGGATCGAAGCGCACCAGCGACGAAATCGAGTTGAGCGTGTTGAAAAGAAAATGCGGATTGATCTGATTCTGCAGCGCCGCCATGCGCGCATGGAGGAGCAGTCGCTCTTGCTCTTCGAGCTTCAACTCGATGCGCACATTGTTGAAGATTTTGAGTTCCGTGCCCACCACCGTGGCGGCCGTCATGTAGATGGCTGCTTCCACCCAGAGGTTATTGCTCTCAAGACTGAAGATCGAAGTCGGAAACGCGCGCCAGATTTCTGTTTGCAGAAAGCGCACGCCAATGATCGTTACAAAAAAAGTGACCTGCCAGTCGAACAGGCGAGGGCGTGGCAGATTGCGCCGAATCCAACGGAAAATTGTGAGGTCCACAAACGGTGAGAATGACCAGATGTCCTCCTGCTCGGGCGCAAACCGCCGCAGTTGCCCGGCCACGATGCCCGCCAGCGCATAGAGCGGCAGACTCGCCCACTCATGATGAAAAGCCGCCGGCAGCGCGATCAGGGCTCCTCCGACACCCCCCGATACCCGGCCACCGATCACACCCAGCAGCAGCGCCGTCTCCAGCGACAGATCGCCGGAGACGAAGCTGGTCACGTTGAAGCGGATCCAAACGCCCAGGGCAATCGGGAGCCCCATCCACAATGCCAGGTAAATTTTTTCCTTGGTGGACCGGTTTTCGCGAAAGAGAAGTTTTCTGAACTCCTTCGACCGTCCGAGTACGGTCGACACGGTAGCCGCGACGCCCAGCTTGATCAGAAGGTGAATGAGAATCAGTCGCGGTTCCAGCATGGCATCATCGTACTAGAACTGATCTCAGTTCTCAGTTGTGAGTTCTCAGAGACGATCTCGATTGCGAAGGCTGGGAAGGTGAGTCAATCGCCTTTGGCCAAGTCAGACAATTTTGTCCGCCGCATCTCGCAAGAGCTTTTCGAGGTCACAACCCACCGGAACTCCGCCCTGGGCGAAATCGCGGCTGCCTCCGCCGCGCCCGCCAACCGCGGTGAGCGCCTGCTTGAGCAGCGTGCCCATATCGGCCGGACCGCCCGGTGTCTGGGCAAACACAACTCCCGGTGGATTCATGTTGCTCGCCGCCAGAGCAACAATTCCAGAACCGGCGCGGGACGCCTTCTGGACAAATAATTTCGCGAAGGCGGCGTCGCGATCGGCAAAAACGCGCGTGATGATTCGCGGACCGGTGAGAGTCGCCGAAGTTGGACCGTCAGATGACCCGACCAACGCAGCTTCCGCCATCGCCCCCGCCAGTTGCTCCAAGGCGTCATCCTTTTGCCGTCGCAGCTCTTTTGATTCGTCGAAGGTCTTCCGAATCATCTCCGGAACGTCTGCATGCTTTGCCGAAAATAGGCTGGCGGCTTCGCTCAACGTCGAGTAGTCGCGCCTTGCGGCCGCCACCGCTCGCCCGCCGCACACGAACTCGACGCGCATGCCTTGTCGCGTCTTCTCCGTCTTGCGCAGCAGAATCGACCCAATCTGGCCGGTTGCGTTCACGTGCGTACCGCCGCACGCCGAAAGGTCGAAATCCGCTACCTCGATCAGCCGCAGCTCATCCCGTTCCGCCGGCGGAAGCTTGCGCAAGCCCAGCTTCTCGGCCTCGTCGCGCCGCACATAGCGAATTCGCACCTCACGATTCTCAAATACGATTTCATTTGCCCTCCGCTCCGCGCCAACCGCCTGCACTGGCGTCAAGGTAGGGGTCGACAAATCAATCGAGCAATAATCGTCACCCATGTGAAACGAAACCGTAGCCATCTGATACAACTCGATGAACGCCGCCGAAAGCACGTGCTGTCCGGTGTGCTGTTGCATGTGATCGCGACGCCGCGCCGCGTCGATGTCGCCATGCACCGCGGTTCCTGGCGCGATCGCCGACTTGGTAGGCGCTTCGAGGTAATGCACAACGCGCCCATCCTCGGCGTCTACGACCTCCGCCACACGCAGCCGTTCGTGCGCAATCGTGATCCAACCCGCATCGTGAATCTGGCCACCGCTGGTTGGATAAAAGGCGCTCTCGCGAAGAATTAACGCCGGACGCGCGTCTTGAGCCGAACCAGCCGAAGTCTCCTCCACGACAGAATCGAACTCCAGCAAATCCGGTTGATCGTAATAAAGGCGTTTGGTCATGAATAGGAAATAAAAAAGCCAGGCACCGGCGACCACTGCACACGAAAGAGCCCGTTACCGTTGCTTCCTTCCGGACCTGGCGGGGTTGGCGGGAAAACGTCGCGCGGAACCGATGCCTGACCCTTTATAGTATCAAGAGAACGGCTTCAAGAGATTGCCGAACGCCGCCCGTCGAATTACATCTATGTCCGAGTCAGAATGCCCCACGTGCAAAGCGTTGCAAGATCGCGAAGCCCGGGCCCACGCGGCCTGGACGGCGCATCTCTTCCGCAATGAGGTTAAGCCACGGCTCTCAGAGAAGGCGAAGCGCAAGCATCAGAAGGAAGAAATGGAAGCCTACGAGCGCGCCCGCAAAGCTCGCCTCGCGCACGCGCAGACCTGCCCAGCCTGCGTGAAAGCATCAGAAGCGTAAGTCCCCCGGGAGCAGCGGAAAAAAGAGCAGCAGAAAACTCTCAGTAGCCGGCGAGACGCGACTATTCCGCCCCGAACTCGCGTTCGTACTCTTCCCAGCGAGATTTCACTCCCACCATAATCGCTCGATATTCGGGATCACCCCGCAGGCCGTCGAAGTTCTTGTCCCGCTGGAACCAGGGATAGTTCACATCGCCGAGCGCCACCGTCTTCTTTAGCCAGACGAGCGATTCTTCGCGCTTCCCGAGCAGCGCATACATTCCCGCCAGATAATAGGCGTAATCGCCATCGATTACCTCGTCGGGGCGAAACCGCAACAATTTCGGATCAATCTTCTGCGGCTTCTTTCGCGCTGCGTACACAATCGCAGCCAGCACACGAGGTCCATCGTCAGTGGTGGCACCGCCCGCCTGTACTGCGCGGTCCATCACCTGTTCCGCCTCGTCCATCTTTCCCTCGTAGTAAAGAGACTCGCCGAGATGCGACAGCGCCTTATACTGGTCAGGATTTGTCGCCAGCAACGTCCGCATCTCCTGTTCTGCTTCGGGTGCACGCCCCTGATAGAGCATCATGCGCGCGTGCATCCAGTGCGGTTGCAGAAGTGTCGGGTTGATTTGAATGACGCGCGTATAGGCCTTTTCGGCCTGCTCATTGAGGCCGGCATAGTAGTTGGCATAGCCATACATTTGCCACGCGGTATCGCTATTAGGCGCAAGCGTCAGGCCCTTCCGCAGGACGCGTAGCGCTTCAGCCTCTCGCCCGGCTTCGCTATAATTAGCGCCCAAGGCGATCAATCCTTCCGCCAATTGCGGATTGATTTTCAGGGCCTTCAGCGCCGTAGCTTCCCCCTCCTTCAGCTTCTCGGTTGCGCCTTCTATAAAATTCGCCGCCTCAAATCCGTCGAGCTGCGCCTGTTGCGCGTAGGCCTCGGCGAAATTTGGGTCCAGCGCGGTCGCGCGCAACGACATCACACGAGACTTTCTCAGGCTCTCCTGTTGCGAGTACACCAGGTATTCGTTGAAATAAAATCGCGCCTGAAGATAGTCGTTATAGGCCTCCACACTCGTCGTCGGCATCTGTCCAATCGCCTTCTGCTCCGACGGAGAAATTTCCACCTTCAGGCCCTCGACTACCTTGGTGGCAACCTCGTCTTCAAAGGTCAATATGTTTCCACTGTGCAGGTCGTAGCGCTCCGACCACTTCGTAGTTCCCGTCTGCCCGTCGATCAGCTGCACCGTCACTCGGATTACGCTCGACGACCGTTGATACGTGCCTTCTAATATGCTTTCGACGCCTAAGGCCTTCGCTGCCTCCACCGGCTCCGGCGCGTCCTTGGCGTATTTCAACACCGATGTAGTGGGCCTGACCGCTAGATTCTGCAAAGACGTGAGGCGGCTGATAATCGCGTCGGTCATACCGATCGCCCAGCTGTCACTGGTCGCCGCCGAAATGTCACGAAATGGCAGCACCGCTATCGTCTGCACCGCCGGTTTGGCCGCAACTCCAGCTCCGGCCTGCGTGCTTCCCGATGACGGATTGCCCGTGCTTTGCCCGCCCGACGATTCTCCGCCTGACGACTTCCTCAACTCGTATCCGCGATACCCAGCGGCCGCCAGCGCTACCACTAACAGCACTGCGCCCGCGATCGTCATCTCGAGTCTTCGTCCACGGCTTATTCCGGCCGGCGCCGCCTCCGTTCTCGCGACCGACGACTGCGATTCCGTATCCCTCTTGACTCGTTTCAAATCGGCGCGCAGCTCTGCCGCCGACTGGTAGCGCACCTCGCGATCTTTCTCCAGCGCCTTGGCGATTACATCTTCAAATTTTGCCGGCAGCTCGGAGTTCATCCGAATCGGATCCGCCTGCGTCTTGTGCAGAATCGAATCGAAAATGGCGCCGGAGCTGTCCCCGCGAAACGGCAGTGTCCCGGTCGCCATCTCATACAGCACCACGCCAAATGAGAATAGATCGCTGCGCCCGTCCACCTCTTTGCCGAGCACCTGCTCCGGCGACATGTAGGCGACCGTCCCCAGCGCCGACCCCGGACTGGTCAGATGCTCATCGCTCACGCCGGTGACCGTGGCCGCCAGGGCGGCCGAGTCGCCGCGGCGCGCGGTCACCTTAGCCAATCCAAAATCCAGAACCTTCGCATGCCCGCGCCTGGTGATAAAAATATTTGCCGGCTTGATATCGCGGTGAACGATGCCCGCCGCGTGCGCGGCATCGAGCGCATCCGCAATCTCAAGCGCCACCGACAGCAACTCCTCGCCTTCCATCGGACGGCCGGCAATCTTGTGCTTCAGCGTCACGCCCTCCAGAAATTCCATGGCGATGAACGCCTGCCCATCCTCGTTTCCAATGTCATAAATCGTGCAGATGTTCGGATGGTTCAACGCCGATGCCGCCTGCGCCTCGCGCTGAAAGCGGCTCAGCGCCTGCGGATCGCGCGCCACCGCGTCGGGCAGGAACTTCAGGGCGACCGGCCGGTGCAAGCGCGTATCCTCGGCCTGATAGACCACACCCATCCCGCCGCCGCCCAGCTTCTCAACGATGCGGTAATGCGAGATGGTTTGTCCGATCATGCTCGTGCGCCATGTTAGGCGGATGAAATGGGCAAGTCAACGAATGAAGAATGTTGTTTCGGAGGCCTCGAAGTACCGTGATCTGTCCATCAGCGGACGACCAGTACCTCGCGAATGTTATCGCGGGCGAGGAAGAATTTAATCGAGGCGAAGTCGTGGAACAGATTTTCGATATGCCGGTTGTTGAAGACTCGTTGGAGGCGCGGCGACTTCTTTTCCGATGACGAGCTTCCGGGCAGCGCGAATTTGATCTGCTGCATCTCCAGCATGTCAGTGCCGGTAACGTGATAGCGGTAGCAAGTGGAGTCCGGCCCGGCGTCGCGCGTGTGAAAAAACGCCAGCAGCAGGCCTCCCGGCTTCATCACCGACCACAGCCGGTCAATGGTCGGCTTGACCAGGTTCTCTTCCATGTAGTCGGCCAGGTTCCAGAGCAGCACGATGTCAAACTGGCTGTTCGAATAAACCAGATTCTCGTCGAAGAATTTCTTACCATCGACAACGGCCGCGCCGGCGCTGTCCGGAACGCGGAGCGCGGGATCGAGGGAGGCACGCAAGAGATCTTCACTGTAGTTCTTGTGGCCGTTATCGATGAGATAGCGAATATTATTCGCGGAGGTCGCGCCCACGTCGAGCACGCACAGTCCCTCCTGCGAATTCAGCACACGCGAAATCTCTCCAACTCCGCTTGAGCGCCGGCTCAATTTCTGCGGGGTTGCTGGCTCGGCGGTCTGGTTCGAAGAGTTGCGAAAAAATTTCATCAAGTTTGAAACCGACGCCATGGATGTTGATACCACTGCCACGGATAGATTATGTAAGGAAGCGAGTCAGCCGCGCTCTGCCTGCGGCAAACAAGGCGGCTCGTCGCGGCTCGCTACGATCGTGCGCCGCTCAACCGGCGCTCGCTTCAAATAACTGACTGCTGCACGGCCAGAACAGACCGCGTCCGGCGCTTACGACGTGGCAATTCCCTTCCCGGCCTCTTTCTGAATATCTACTTTGCCCTTGAGGAACGCGCCCTCTTCGATCGCGATCCGTTGCGTGGTCACGTCGCCCGTTACCACCGCGGTCTTCCGCAGGTCCAGGCGGTCGCTCGCGATCAGGCTTCCATCCACTTTGCCCTGCACGACGATCGATTTTGCATTGACGCTGGCCTTTACCTTGCCGTTCGGGCCGATCGTCACGCTATTGCTCCGCAACTCGATACTGCCTTCCACTTCGCCATCGACATACAGGTCTTCGGAGCCGGAAATCGCTCCCTTGATTACGACCGATTTGCCGACTCTGGCAACCTCATTCTGCGTAGCATCCATCGACCAACCCCTATCTCTCGCGGCATTCATGCGCGAATCATTGATTGTAAATCATTGCGTGGACTTCAGCCGATCCGCCCGTAATGAACTCATCCCATTGACCATCGTAATGCGGACCGCCGCGACATGCTCGAAAAGCAACGCCTCTCTTGCTACTATCGTCTAACTTCGGTGATATCGGATCGTTTCATTTCACGCATGGTACACGGAATCCTGCGCACGGTAACGTGGATGGCGCTCTCAACGGCTTTCGCCTTCGCGCAATCCCCGGCCCCTTCACCATCGACTTCAACGCGAGGCAACCCTGTCGACCTCGTTCGAAAGGCAGCGCAAAACGAACTCAAAGCCGATCAAGGCGTAGCCGAGCATTTCATGTTCCGCGGCGTTAAGACCACACCCAAAGGATCGACAACCAAGCTCTACGCGGAGACGAAGGAAGGCAGCGCCGGTCTGGTGATCGCCTACGACGGCAAGCCTCTGACCGCCGATCAACAGCAGGCCGAACAGGCGCGGCTCGAACGATTCGTCAACAATCCCGAAGAACTGCGCAAGAAGCGCGCACAGGAGCGCGAAGATGATGAGCGAACGTCGCGCATCATGCGTGCTCTGCCCGATGCATTTCTCTATGAGGACGCGGGCGAGGTGCCCGGATCGGACGGCATCGGCCACACCGGCGATCCGCTCGTCAAGTTGAAGTTTCGTCCCAATCCTAGCTACCAGCCTCCTTCACGTGTTGAAGAGGTCCTCACCGGAATGCAGGGACACCTTCTGGTGGACGCAGTTCATTTCCGCATCGCCAGTATTGACGGGACGCTTTTCAAATCGGTCGGCTTCGGCTGGGGAATTCTCGGCCACTTGAACCCTGGCGGCCATTTCATCGTCCATCAGCAGGACGTGGAGAACGTCTGGGAAATCTCGAGCATGACCGTCAATTTCACGGGCAGGATTCTGCTCGTAAAGAGTCTGAACATCGAATCGACCGAGGTGTATAGCGGCTTTAGGCGTATCCCAAACGATCTGACTTTTGCGCAGGCGGTGGATCTGCTCAAGAAAGAAGAAGCCGCACTTGCCCAGAATGGTTCTGCGGGAAGTCTGGCGCAAAGACAAAAGTAGCGCTGGCCGAATCTCAGCAAGAGAGCTCCGCAAAAGACCTCTGCAAAAAACTTACGACTTCCGGGAGTGGAAAGTCTCTTCCCGCACGGTGAACTTCCGCACTAAATCTTCGCGCACGCGGTATCCGGTGCCTGGTTCATCGCTGATCGGAATCGTCCCGTCGGCGCGAACTTCGACCTCCGGCTCAATGATGTCCTCTTTCCAGTAGCGCTTCGACGCGGATACGTCGCCCGGCAGACGAAAGTTCTCCAGTGTCGAAAGCGCGATATTGTGCGCTCTCCCCACCCCCGATTCCAGCATGCCTCCGCACCAGACGGGCACGCCGTGCTTATCGGCAACGTCGTGAATCTTCTTCGCTTCCGTAAAGCCGCCCACGCGGCCCACCTTAATATTCAGGATGCGGCAAGCGCCGATTTCGAGCGCAAAATTAGCATCGCGAGCATGGTGAATGGATTCGTCGAGGCAAATCGAAGTTTCGATTGCCTTCTGCAGCCGCGCGTGCAAATAGATCTCATCATCCCAAAGTGGCTGTTCCATCATGAGCAATTTGAATTGATCGAACTTGCGCAGGTGCTCGACTTCATCGAGCGTGTAAGCGGAATTCGCGTCTACGCTGAGCAGAATGTCAGACCAGCGCGCGCGGATCTTCTCGAGAACGTTCAAGTCCCACCCCGGCTTGACCTTGACCTTGATGCGCCGATAACCCGCGTCCAATTCGGTCGCAATTTTTTCCAAAAGCTGCTCGGGCGAATCCTGAATGCCAATTGAAACACCGCAGGCAATTTCGCGCCGCGCGCCGCCCAGCAGCTCCCAGAGCGGCTTCTGCTTTTGACGTGCCTCCGCATCCCACACCGCGTTCTCCAAACCCGCTTTGGCCATGCGATGCCCCCGCACCCTCGCGAAGAGCGCACCGCAGTCACGCCCCGACCGTACTTCACCGTGGAGGAGCGTGGGAGCGAGATACTGTCTGATCGTGGGCCACGCCGTCTCAATCCACTCCGCGCTATAAAACGGATCCTCTGCAGCGACGCATTCGCCCCATCCGCGGACGCCATCGGCCTCAACGCTCACCAGCAGAATTCGACGTCCATAAATGCGTCCAAAACTCGTCTCAAAAAAATGCACGAGTGGCATCTGAATTTCACGGAGAGTCACCGATTCGATCTTCATTGTTGTAAGGGAGTTCTTAGGTGTCGCGTCTGAGGAGCTCGGCCAGAGCGTGAAAAGTATATTTGGATCAACGCCGCATAGGCAAGCAAATCCGAAGCAAACGCTTTGTTCGCCACCGTACCAAACCAATACACGGACTAATAAATAGACAGGGCTAATAGACGAGCGGTTCATCCCATGATCCGAGCAAGAATCGTCCATCGCCACGCGCGTCGCGCTCATAGCCAAGGACCGATAATCCGCAAGCGAATGCTCGTATGAACTGCTCGCGATTACGCTCCTGCACTGCCAGGGCTTTCGATCGCGTCGCAGCGTCGGCCTTCCAGGCATAGATTTCGGCCGGAACGTCGATCTGAATTTTGGATTCGAAAGCTGGCCGCCGCCCACCCGTCATCACAGACTGCACACGCTTAGAGTTCATCCACCACTCGGCGGTAAGCCGGTCCGTCGGCAAGCCGCCCTGAAGCGGAGAAGAGCTGTCGCCGTACTGGTTTACACTATAGCGCCGCACGATCACACTCAGTTTTTCGATATTCAAATAAGCGTTTTTAATTTCGAGTGGATCGAAGGTCCACTCCATCAGTTCAATTCCGCGGGCCAGAGCGTCGTCGCGCTGAAAAAGCTTCAACCGACGGCCGAGGCCGGCGTTGCGGTATTGCGGACGCACCGCAAGCATCTGCGAATGCAGGTACGAATGGCCGTTACGCATCGCCGGAAGCGCCAGCGCAAAGCCGGCCAGTTCTTTCCCATCAAACGCGCCCATCACCTGTCCGCCAATCTTCGACGCCACGACAAACAGTCGCACCGGAATAAGATCGGCGTCGGAGTAGCTCCACACCTCGCGATGCAGCGCAAAGCAGGCCTGCATCTCCTCAAGCGATGTGCACTTGCGGAGCGTCAACGCATTTTCTTTTTCGGAAACCGTTCCAGGATGCCGCGTCCCCGCGCCGGCGGCGGGCTCGTTCTCGCTCACGCCGATTTCTCCAGCCGCTTGGCCTGCTGCCAAAGTTGCTCCAGTTCCTCCATCGACGCCTGCCCGGGCCCGCGGCCGCTTGCGCGGAGTTGCTTTTCCATCCACTGAAAACGCCTTCTGAACTTTTGATTTGTCTTGCGCAATGCCTGCTCCGGATCAAGAGCGAGATATCGCGCAATGTTGACGAGTACAAAAAAAAGATCTCCAACCTCGTCCTCCAGTCGTTCATGCAATTCGGGAGAGACTTGCGGTTTGCCTGATCCGGCAACACCCTTGCCGGCAGGCGAAATGCCGCCAGCCGCGCCGCTATTCAGCTCTTCTCGTAATTCGGCAGTCTCCTCCGCCAGCTTTTCGAACAGTCCCTCGATCTCCGGCCAGTCGAAGCCCACACGGGCGGCTCGCGAGCTGAGTTTCTGCGCTTCGAGCAGCGCGGGAGCACGCGAAGAAATGCCGGCCAGCACAGACTCGGCCTCCGCAGATTTTGCATCGTCCGCCGCGAGCTTTTTCTTTTTTTCCTCTTTTTCTTGGGCCTTAAGCGCCTCCCAGTTACGCAATACTTCGGCCGAAGTATCGGCCTTTACGTCGCCAAAAACATGAGGATGGCGATCAATCAGCTTGTTCGAAAGGCGATCGAGAACGTCATCGACCGAAAAGTATCCAGCCTCGCGGGCCATCTCCGAGTAGAAAAGCACTTGCAGCAGCAGGTCTCCGAGTTCGCCGGTCAGTTCAGGCCAGTCGCGATTTTCGATCGCTTCAAGAACTTCGTAGGTCTCTTCGAGCGTGTAAGGCTTGATGGAATCGAAGGTCTGCTCGCGATCCCATGGGCATCCGCCGGGCGCCCGCAGCCGCGCCATGATTTGAACGGCACGCTCGAATCGTCCGCCGGTGGTGGTAGTGGAGGTGATATTCGACATGAACGATCAATGTAAATGAGGGTGGTGGCGAGAGCAATGGCGTGCACGTGGCTCGCTTCCTTTTTCCGAACTGCACCACTGCGCGTTAACGAAATGTGCGAACGAGCAGCTCGGTATCATCCGAGATGATCGAGTCAACGCCCCAGTCCGCGAACCTGCGCATGTCGTCTGCGCGATTCACGGTCCACGTCATGATTTTCGATCCAGCGGCATGCGCCCGCTCGATAAGGGCGCGGCTCACCAGCGTGAAGTGCGGAATCGTCCACGCCACGGGCAGTTCCATCGGCGCAATTTGATCTTCCCGCTCGTAAAGAAATCCAAGTGGAATGCGGGGATCTAGTTCGCTGACGGCCTTGAGCGCCACCGGCAGGAAAGACGACACCACGTATCCTTTCGTCGGCGGGTGCGCGCGCAGGGCCGCAGCCAACTGTTTCTCGAGGCCGGCAACTTTCAGTTCAATGTCGAGAAATGCTCTCGTCGAAAATCCTCCCAGCACCTCTTCGAGCAATGGCAGCGCGAGTTGCCCCGCAGGCGTGCTTTCGATCTGGAGCCCGCGCACTTCCGGGTCGTGGCAGATCACGGCGACGCCATCGGCTGAGCGGCGAACGTCAAACTCGAAGCCGTCGCAGCCGTGCTCCACACAACGTTCAAACGACTCCAGGGTGTTTTCGGGAATCAGACTAGAGGTGCGTGCTCCGCGGTGTCCGAGGAGAATCATCAGAATTCTCAGTCCTCATCGTGAGCGCGCGCAATCTTCGGGCTTCATTGAGAACTGAGAACTGAAAGTGCAACTGAGAACTCAATCCAGCTCGAAGTCGCGAATCGGCTTCCCGGTATCGGGAGTCTCTTTCGCCTTCTTCACGGCTTCCTGAAATTTCTTTTCCAGCAGTTCCGAGGCATGTTTCTGGGCCTCAACCGACTGGCGGAAGATCGAGTCCCGGCGGCCGTCCTGTTCTTTCATGGCGCGCGCGGCCGCTTCCATATCCTGAAACATCTTCGGCTTGACCGGAGCGACGTGCGAGATGACGCCGCGTGTCGCGCTGTCAATCTTCAGCACAGCGCCGCAGCAAGGGCAGGTCACATCGAAATTGGAATCGCGTTTGGCCACACGCGAATCATACCGCATCGCGGTCAGCGGGGCGAAAGACGAATGGGCAAAATGTGGAAGACGTACAGCATTTCCCATCCAAGCAGCACGATCGAAATGAGCACGATGAGAATCGCCAGTACTTCGCCAAAATGCAATCCGCTTTTCCGCGGATCGACGCGCCGCGCGCCCAGGCTCAGAATATTGATGGTCGCGAATCCGAACACCAGCACCCAGAGGATGTTGTAAACTTCGTCACGCGTTGCGCCGAGGAAAATCGCCGGCGGCGCGAGCGCCGATGCCAATGCAGGCACCGCACCAGCAACCAGACCACGCAGAGGCCGCCCGCCTACAACCCATTCCTGCGCCTGCCCGACGCAGGCAAGAAGCGAGGAACAGCTTCGCGGTGCAGCGCGAAATCGCGACGAAGAACTCATGCTGAAGGCACGCCCCGGCCCAATTCCGAATCAAACCTGGTCGATAAACTGAACTCTAAACTGAACCCTGATCTTAACTGGTTTTGCGTGCCGCCGTCAGCGCCTAACGTGCCTTTCTGCTTACTCCCCGGCATTACAATGCAGTTGAGGCATCCTATGGATTCACGGGTCAAAACCATCTTCTTCGACGTCGGCAATACCCTGCTTTTCCCGAATCGTGACCGAATCCACGCGCCTCTCGCCGAGCGCGGCACCATTCGCAGCCCCGAACAACTGCGCGCTCTCGAATGCCGCATCAAGAACGAGTTCGATTCGCTGATGATCAATGACGGCAATCACGATCACAGTTTCTGGCTGATGTTCTATACCCAACTATTCGCTGAGATTGGCATCACCGACGATCCGCTCCGCGATCGACTCGTCAACGGCATCCGTGAATCCGCGAATTGGGATCAGATACTTCTCGGCACACGCGAGCGCCTGTTGCGTCTCGCCGAGCGATACCAGATCGGCGTCATCTCCAATGCCGATGGCCGCATTGAAGATGTGTTGCGGCGTTGCGGAATTGCTGACTGCTTTCTGACCATCACGGATTCGGGCCTTGTGGGCTATGAGAAGCCGCACCCTGAAATTTTCCGCCTGGCGCTCAAAAGCCTTAATGCCGAACCGCAAGAAAGCCTCTACGTCGGCGATGTCTATTCCGTCGATTACCTGGGCGCGACCGGGGCAGGCATGCAGGCTGTGCTCATGGATGTGCCGCGCGCATACACCGGACGAGGAGTCGCGCGGGTGGAATCGCTCGCCGAGTTACAGACTATGCTGGCGGACGCGAACTGAACTCCCAAGCAATTCGCAGGAATCGCCGAGCCGAAGAGGCTTACTGCACCGTAATCAACTGATGATCGTGGCAATCGGTGTGGATTTTTTCGTACAGGGCCGCCAGCAGGCCCGTACCATAACGCGCCACAAAGCTCACGCCCGCGATCTCGCGTTCCTGAAGAACCTTGTTTGGGAAGAGTGCGTTGGATAGCGTCTCGGCCTGGCGACCGATGACTTCATTGCGCCGGATTTCAGCCCGCCCCGCCTGCCCGTGAAGCCGCTTGACGTGATACCACATCTTCATCCGGGCATGGTCTGCGGCGCCGACCAGCGTCGCATCGAGCTTGCCAATCGAATCTCGCAACGCCGTCATCGACCTCTCCACGCTCGCATAGGCATCTTCAAACCGCGCTTGCAGATCAGGTGGCAGCGATTGGGCAGCAATCAACTCGCGCACTTTTTCGGGCCCATGAAACAACTCGGGCAGCGTCAACTTGTAGCGACTCAAAATGCGTTCGCACTTTGCCTCGACCAGCGTCGCTGAAAAACGCGGCAGCACGGGCGTGACGCGCCCCAGCAATTTCTCATACACCACGCCGACTTGTGCGAAGTAAGCGACTTCCGCGGCGCCTCCCGTATAAACCAGCGTCGGCAAAAGGTAGTCCTGCACCACGGGACGAAATAGCACATTGGGATTGAAATTCTCTGGCGCCTCATCGATACGATCGAGCAGTTGCCGCGCCGAGAGCTTTTCATGACCCGACAAAAATTCAGCGCCTGCCCCATTGCCCTTGCGCCGCAGCGCAGTGCGCGCACCGTCTTTGACCTCAAACAGCAGCGCAGTCGCCGCTGTCACCTTCACCTGCTGGTGATATCCAGCCGCCTCGATTGCCTTGCCGCGGGCAAGCAGCGCCTCATCCAGCTCAGGAGCTCTTTCGATGGCGGCGCGGAATAAGGGCTTGGCGATCTCATGAAAACCCCGGTCGTCCGGATCGAGTAAGATGACGCCCCACTCCGCGAACAGCCGCGCGAACAGCCGCGCAAACCCGCTGCCCAGAGTTTCCCCCTGTCGGTAAGCCTCACGCAGCCACGTCGCAACTTCGGAGTCCCCTAGCAGCGACGCAGCATGTTGAGCCACCGGGTCAATCTCGGGGCCGAATTTGATCCTGCCCACCGGCGCGTCGTCGACGCCGTGAGTTTCAATGGACACGCGTTCCGGTGCACCCTGGGCCGTGGCGAGCGATACATGATTGACCTCGGCCAGGTCATGGTCTTCGGTCGCCAGCCAAAACACCGGAACGCAATCCACACCTGCGTCGGACGCCTCGGCCGCGAGTTTGACTGCGCTGAGCGCCTTGAAAATCGAAAACAGCGGCCCTCCGAAAAGCCCCACCTGCTGGCCCGTTACGGCCGCCAACGCGCCGTTTCGCAGCCGCTCAATGTTGGCCAGCGTGCGCCGGGAGGCTCCCCATGCGCGATTCTGGCGCACTAGAATTTCACTGACCTTCGCGCGCCGCTCCGCGTCATACTCCACGCGCGCCGCCTCATCTTTGAGCCATTGCGAAAAAACCGGAGACCGCGGGTAGAACTTTTGAACGGAAGGAGTATAGGAAAGATAATCGAGAAAGAGTCGTGTGCTATGCGGAATCTGCCGGAACGGCACACAATGTGCGCTCACCGGCACCACCGACACTGCAATGCAGTTTCAATCCGCATACGCTCTCTCTTTATATAGGTTTCGATTGCAAGACAACAATCGACGTTCGCCGTCGCGATACCCTGCGTCGCCCGCGGCAACAGCGCAATACATCAGATGATCCCAATCGGCGCGGGTTGCAGAGATTATCTCTTCTCGTACACCACCGCCACATCGTCCTGATAAGTCAGCCGCCAGTCCTGCGGAAGTTCGCGCAGAAGACTGGGCAGCGTCGACCCCGCCGGCAACAAAACAGTCCGGATGTGCCATTTGTCGAGCACATCATGCCAGCCCGGCTCGCCCTGCATCAGAATCAGAACTTCACGAATCCTGCTGGATCCATAGAGATCGTGGCGGTCATCCACTACCACCTGCCGCGATGGATACAGGCGATAAATGAGATAGCCTCCCCACGAATCGGTTGAGAAAACCGGCTCGGCATTCGATTCTTTCTCGAGAAAGTCGACGGCAGTGGCAGGAACTTTCTTCGGGTCAAACTGTACATCAATCAGGTGGCGCGAGCCGAGCCATCCACCATGCAGGCAGATGGCAAGGGTCGCGACGACCGCGATCGCCGGCCAAAGATGGCCACGAAGAGCCATCTCCTGCTCTTCCATGCGGCCCGAAAATTCCACCATCCGCCGCGTGCCGTTGCGGAGCCATGGCCACGCACCCGAACGGTTCGCCAGCGCCGCCAGATTCTTCCACAGCAGCGGGCCGATCACCAGAACAAGCAACATCGACGAAACCGGAAGATTGCGCGACGAGAGCAAGCCCGCATAGACCGTCAACAGCACGACCAGAATATGGCTGAGACGAAGGCGCCCGAAACGAGTATGCCCGAAACGACCAGGTCCGGAGCGAGCACCACGCCGCTGGCCAGCCAGCGCCACCACCGTCAGCAGCAGGATCACCACAAAACAGCGTTGCCCCCAACCGTGAAAATCGGGCGAGCGAAATTCGGCGATCCGATTCATCAGATACCGGTCGCTCAAATACGCGTAGATGTGTTCGTGCAGGCGCCAGCCAAACGGATTCACCAGCGTCGCCAGCGCTGAGGCAACTCCGGCCCAAGCCATGCCCCGCGCGCGTTGCCACGCTTTGACCGCCGCGAATGGGTCGGCGGCGCGCAAGCTCTCCACCACCGCGGCTACGATATAGATCGCCAGCAGAGCGAAGCCAAACAGCCATCCACCATGCAGGTTCACCCACAGCACGGTCGACACTGGAAAGAACCACGGCAGCCATCGTGGCGCGTCGCCGCGCGCCCAGCGTTCGAGCGCGGTGAACCAGAGAAGCACAAAAAGCCAGCTCACAATGTGCGGGCGCGCAAACAGATGAATGCTCGCGGCCGCCTCTGCCAGCAGCATCAGCACAATCGCCAATGGCAACCCGGTTCCGCGTCTGAGCAGCTGCGAAAGCAAAAAAATGAAAGTCGTCGCAACAATCACCGCGCACAGCCAAGCGACGCCGTTAAGGCCGCACGTGCGATCGAGCGCTCCCAGCATGAGGTCATAGAGCCATTCCCAGGCAAACCACTTCTGGCCGTGCATGGTGGATGAGAAAGAATCGGTCCGCGTGAGCGTGTGGGTTGCGAGCATCAGCTCGCCGTTGCGAATATGCCAGCCGATATCGGGATCGGCGAGCGGCCGGCTCGAAAGCGCACCAGCGAGCAATGACCAAAGCAAAAAGATGAAGACGATGTCACGAACCGACGGAACGGCGTACGTCAACAGCGACCTCGAATCCTTCGCTGGTGCTTGAGTCGCCACGCCCATGACAGAAGGTTGCCCAGACTGTTGCTCCGCCCCGGCTTCCCTGCGCGCTTCCGGCTGGTCAAAATTCATTTCGTCTTGACGCCCATATTTGGAATCTATAGTAGCGAATGACAGTGGCGAAGAAACCAAAAGTCGTCATCGTTGGAGCCGGCTTCGGCGGCCTCACCGCCGCTCGCGAGGTCGCGCGACTGCCGGTCGATGTTACGGTGATCGACCGCAAGAATCACCATACATTTCAGCCGCTGCTCTATCAGGTCGCGACGGCCGGCCTCTCTCCGGGCGAAATCGCGGCCCCGATCCGCTGGATCCTACGGGGTCAACCCAATGTTGAAGTAATACTTGAGAGCGTAGTCGATTTCGATCTGCATAGAAAGATAGTTATCACGTCGGATCGAGCTCTTGATTTCGACTATCTCATCCTTGCTTCTGGCGCGACTCACGCCTATTTCGGCCATGAGGAATGGCAGCCCCTGGCACCCGGCCTCAAAACAATTGAAGACGCGCTCGAAATCCGCCGCCGCGTTCTGCTCGCGTTCGAACTGGCAGAGCGCGATGCCGCAGAAGGCGCTCCGCCACGCCAGTTGCAATTTGTTGTCGTCGGCGGAGGACCAACCGGCGTAGAGCTGGCTGGCACGCTCGCCGAAATCGCGCACCACGCCATGACGCATCAATTCCGCAAAATCAAGCCTGAGCAAAGCCGCATTATTCTGATCGAGGGCGGCCCGCGCGTCCTGCCGGCATATTCCGAACACCTCTCAAGCAAAGCGAAAGTCCAACTAGAGGATCTCGGCGTCGAAGTTCGCACCTCGCAAATCGTCACCGGGGTCGAGCCGGGCACCGTGTGGGTCGGCAACGAACGAACTTCAGCGTCGGTTGTGCTCTGGGCCGCCGGGGTCGCGGCCTCTGAGCTTGGCCGCAAACTCGGCGTACCGGTTGACAAAGCCGGCCGCGTGCTGCTGCAGCCCGATCTCAGCATCCCGGGATACCCCGAAGTATTCGTCATCGGAGACCTCGCCGCGCTGGCCGACGAAAAAGGCAAGCTGCTTCCCGGAGTCGCGCAAGTGGCGATCCAGCAGGGAGCGTGGGCGGCGAAGATGATCGCGAACGATCTGGCCAGTCCATCGCCAAAGCAGCGCGGCAAATTTCATTATCACGACATGGGCAGCCTCGCTACCATCGGCCGCGCAGCCGCCGTGGCGCAGATTGCCGGACTTGAATTGTCGGGGTATATCGCCTGGCTGGCGTGGCTTTTCATTCATATCCTTTTTCTGATCGGCTTCCGCAACCGCATCGTCGTGATGGTCAACTGGGCGTGGGCCTATCTAACATATGAGCGTGGTGCCCGCCTCATTACGGGCCGCGACGATCTGCCCGGCTGGAAGCGCCCGTCGAGCATCAGCGATTCCCATAGACCCCACAACAATGACGCACCCGCCGAAACTGTGAGCTCACGCACGGAGCGCAGCGCCTGACGTTTGTGTGGCGCGGGCACTCCTGCCCCCGCGGCCGCTGCCGTTGGGTGGTTTTGCCGTTGCCTATACGCAGTCCTCGCCTTCACGCTTCACCCGATATAATCAACCTGTCGTGAAACGCGCCGCTTCCCTACTGTTCGCGTCGTTACTATTCGCATCGTTTTTGGCAGTTTCGCTCTCCGCCCAGCAAACTCCCGTCACCGGTCGCACGCTCGTCGTTATTCCATTTGAAAACACTTCACCGACTCCCGGCCTGGAATGGCTGGGTGAGAGTTTCCCGGCGACATTTCGCTCGCAACTCGATTCTCCGCTGCTCTACGTAGCCACTCGCGAGGAGCGAATCCGCGCCTACGATCGCCAAAGCGTCCCCACCGGCGTGCATCCTTCGCGCGCTACCATCTACCGTCTGGCCGAGCAGATGGACGTCGACTACGCCGTGCTCGGCTCCTACAGTTACGATGGCGTGCGGCTGACCTCAACTGCCCAACTACTCGATATGCGCGCGCAAAAGCTTTCCCATCCCGTAACCGAATCCGCGCCGCTCAACGACTTGGGTACTCTTCAGTCCGCCCTCGCGTGGGATCTTCTGCGGCTCATCTCCACGAATTTCAGCGTTCCCAAAGATCGCTACATCGCCAGCGTTCCGCCGATGCGGCTCGACGCGCTCGAAAATTACATCCGCGGAATGGTTGCCCCCACCGCCGACGAAAAAATTCAACACAATCGTGAAGCCACGCGGCTGAACCCGGCATTTACCGAAGCCTGGCTCGAACTCGGCAAGGCGTACTACGCGCAACGGCAGTATCAGCAGGCGACCTTCGCCTTCGAAAAGGTTCCGGAATCGTCGAAAGTCGCGCGCGAAGCCAACTTCTATCTCGGCCTGAGCAGCTACGCGTCCGGCGACTTCGACAAATCGGAACGCGCGTTTGAGTTCGTCGCCGTCCGTCTGCCGCTGGCCGAGGTCTACAACAATCTTGGAGTAGTTGCCGCGCGCCGCGGACAGAAAAAAGCCGCCGACGATTTCGAACGTGCAATTGAAAACGATCCCAGCGATCCCGACTACCACTTCAATCTCGCGCTAGTCCTCAGCCGAAACGGCGACAAAGCCCGCGCCGCCCGCGAACTGCGTATCGCGCTCGATCACAAGCCGAACGATCCAGAAGCGAAAGCCCTCCTTGATTCGCTGATGCCTGCCGCGCCCGGCGCCACGGCCAGTACGGCGTCACCCTTGAACCCCATGGAGCGCCTCAACGGAAATTATGAAGAGAGCGCCTTCCGGCAGATGACCACGCAGATGCAAAGCTGGGCCGAGCAGCAATTTGCGCGCTCCGATCCGCATGCGCACGCCCGCTATCACATCGAACTTGGCAAGGAGCTTCTTGCCCACGGCTTCACCGCCGAAGCGGAAGCCGAGTTCCGCCATGCCGCCACCGTGGATCCATCCAGTCCCGTTCCGCTGGCGGCGCTCGCCGATGTCTACGACGCTCGCGGCGATTCGGCCCAGGCCCGCGCTGAGGCCGAAGCCTCACTTCGTCTGCACGAATCGGTCGAGGCTTATCTGGTTCTGGCGCGTCTCGACCTGCGCGAAGATCACACGGACGCAGCCGTCGAGACCGTTGGTCGCGCCCTTCAACTCGAGCCGCGCAATGCCGCGGCCCAGGATTTAAAGCGAACGCTAGCAGCCAAGCTCGCGGAGAAAGCGCAGCCGCTGCCCCAGCTATGAAATCGATTCTCAGCCCTCAGTCAGTTCTCAATTCGCAAGCACGGCTACTGCTCACATTTCTAATCACGCTGATCCTCATCGCCTCGGCTCACGCCGACGTTCTAAAGGTCGTCGTCGACGATGCCATCCAGCCCATCACGGCCGAATACATCGGCCGTGCGATCGAAACAGCAGCCGCGAATCACGACCAGGCCGTCCTCATCGAGCTCAACACTCCCGGTGGCCTAGTCGACTCGACTCGCGACATCATCGAGAAACTTTCAAATTCCACCGTTCCGGTCATCGTCTACGTCACGCCCGCCGGCGCACGCGCAGGATCGGCCGGGATATTTATCCTCGAGGCCGCCGACGTCGCGGCCATGACCCCCGGCACCAATGCCGGAGCCGCCCACCCAGTAATGCTCGTCGGCAAACCCGATGAGACAATGATGAAGAAAATTGAGAATGACACCGCCGCCCTCATGCGCTCAGTCGCCGCCAGGCACGGTCGCAACGTCGAGCTGGCCGAGAGCGCGGTGCGCGAATCTAAATCCTTCACCGAGCAAGAGGCCCTCGACAAACACCTGATCGAATACATCGCTCCCAACGAGCAGGACCTTCTCCGCCAGCTCAGCGGCAAAAGCTTCAAGCGCTTCGACGGCACCACCGCAACCTTCGCCGCCAACTTCAAAGACCAACCCATCCGCGACTATCCCATGACGCTCAAGTTGCGCATCCTCTCCTACATCACCGACCCGAACGTCGCCTTCATCCTTCTGGCGATCGGCGCGCTCGCCCTGTACACGGAGTTCAATCATCCGGGCGCGGTCATCCCCGGCACGGTCGGCGTGGTCTTTCTGTTGCTCGCGGCATTCTCGCTGAATCTTCTACCCACCAGCTACGCCGCGCTCGTACTCATCCTTGGCTCCTTCGCGCTCTTTGCGCTCGAGGCCAAATTTGCCACTCACGGCGTGCTCACCATCGGAGGCATCGCCCTCCTCGTAATTGGCGGCTTGTTGCTGGTCGATGGCCCCATCCCCGAGATGCGAGTCCGCCTCGTAACCGCGCTCGCCGTCGCGGTTCCCCTTGGTCTGATCACTTCATTCCTGATGAGCATTGCCCTTCGCGCACGCCGGAATAAAGTAGTAACAGGCCAACAAGGGTTGATAGGCGAAATCGGCGTCGCCGAAACCGCGTTGTCCCCCAGCGGAAAAATCTTCATCCACGGCGAAATCTGGAACGCAGTGTCGACGCTGAACATCCCGGCAGGAGAGCGCGTAGTAGTCCGTCAGATCGACGGCCTGACGCTCAGGGTCGATCCCGTTGCAGCCTCGAGACCAGCAACAGCCCAGAGAACTCCCTCGAGTCCGGTGTCGTCCTAGCGCACTCAAAGACGGCCAGCGTTACCGCCGTAACCTGTCCGATCTTCTCCGCCCTCTAATACTTCCGGTTACTGACTTTCTCCTCGTCATGCGCCATGATCTCAACATGCTTCGGTGTTATCCCAATGACACGTATTTCCGAAGCAAAGCACCAGCCTTCAGCCAATAACTAACTCTCAGTCTTCGTGCGTCGAACGAGCTCGGCTCTTGCCGAGAACCGATGGCTGAGGAAACACCGCAGTCCAAATCCGAAAGGAGCCTTGAATGAAACGATTCCCCCTTCTCGTTACAATTCTGATGGCCTTACTCGCGTCCGCAGCCTGGGCAGGTCAACAATGCGATGCCTGCAAGTCAACCGTACCAACTCAGCCCACCGTCACCACCACTTCCAACACCGTCGGCACCGGATGCAATAAAGTCCAGGCGGTCGATAACGCTCTAGCCCAGATCGGCGACGGATACTGCACCGGCGCGGCCAGCCCGGGATGTTCGGGCAACTGCAATAACCCCAATCTCTCCTGCCTCGCAACTGCAACCGCCACCGACGTTGGCCCGATAACCTACCAAAGAGTCCCGGTAAGCGGCTGCAAAACCAGTAACGGCTGGCAAGCCACGGTTCCGATTGGCGTTTTCACCTGCTACTGCAAGTGCAGACTCCCGCTGGGTAGCGGAGGCACCCTTCCGGATTCCAGAACGATCGAGTAGCGGCACGCATTCCGGCGCCGAACACCGTGCCCGCAAGGTGAATTGTCGGGGCAGCAAAGCAAATCCGCATCCAGAGAGACGGACCTCAAGCTGCCCCGAAACTTTTCAGCAGTCCAAATCCACTTCTGTCCAACCTTCAATCCAAAACTGAGCGAGCCCGAGGACTCAACCAAGCAACACGGTCCGCGAACTGGAGAACTCGAACTGCGCTACAATCCGCTCATACGCTTAACAGGATTCGTGGAGGAGTTCATGCCGGATATCGGGTTTCCCATCCTGGCCATTGTGGCCGTGATTTTCATCATCTATCTGCTCAGCTCCATCAAGATTCTCGCGGAGTACGAACGCGGCGTAATCTTTCGCCTCGGCCGCCTGCTTGGGACCGCCAAAGGACCGGGCGTGATTTTCGTTTTCACCCCGATCGATCGCATCGTGCGCGTTTCGCTCCGCCAGGAAGCGCTCGAAGTTCCGCCGCAGGACATCATCACTCGCGACAACGTCACGCTCAAGGTCAATGCCGTCATCTTTCTACGCGTGATCGATCCCAATAAAGCGGTCGTTGAAGTCTCCAATTACGTCTACCAGACCTCGCAATTTGCCCAGACCACTCTGCGCTCGGTGCTCGGCGAACAGGAACTCGACGAACTGCTCGCGCACCGCGAGAAAATCAACCTGCGCCTGCAAAGCATTCTTGACACACACACCTCGCCGTGGGGCGTGAAGGTCACCAACGTCGAAGTCAAACAAGTGGATATGCCCGAATCCATGCTGCGCGCCATGGCCAAACAGGCCGAAGCCGAACGCGAGAAGCGTTCGAAGATCATCCATGCCGAAGGCGAATTTTCCGCCGCACAGCGCCTGGTCGATGCCGCTCATTTGCTCTCGACGGAGCCGGTCAGCGTGCAGCTTCGCTACCTGCAAACCCTCACCGAAATTGGCGTGGAGAAAAACACCACCGTCGTCTTCCCGGTGCCGGTCGATTTTTTCTCTGGCATCCAAAAAATGCTGGCCGGTCCGGCCGCGCCAGCCAAAACCTAGAGGTCACAAGAAGAGTCGTCCATGCCCACTTCGTCACAGGACACGGAAATCACGCTCGGCACCGGCCGCATGCTGGCCCTCTTTTTCACCTTCGTGCTTGTCTGTGCCGTTTTTTTCGCGATCGGCTTTTCGCTCGGCCGAAAAACCAGCATTGTCAGCGCGAGCAATGTGCTGAACGGCGCGCAGGCAGCACCCGCCACCGTCGTCCGCCCCTCGGCAGCCAAGGACGCAGCCTCGCAGCCCGCGCCGCAAACCACTGATTTGAGTTTTTATAAGTCGGTGGGCGCGAAGACTGTCGACACCGACCTTAAGGCCGCAGAGTCACAACCGCAGCCGGTTTCGGCCGATCAATCAAAAGTGCCGACTCCGGCATCGGTCCCGGTGGCCAGCCCCGCGCCCGCGACTGGCGCCTATTTTGTGCAGGTCGCGGCCGTCACCCGGCAAGAGGATGCCGAAGCTCTGGTCCAGGCATTACAGAAAAAACAGTATCCGGCGTTTACGGCAAACAATGGGGCAAACGACAAGTTCTACCACGTGCAAGTCGGGCCGTACGCGGAATGGAAAGATGCCGAGGCCATGCGCACCCGCCTGGTAGCCGACGGCTACAACCCGATTGTGAAAAAGTAGAAAGCAATTTGGTAATTTGGTAATCGAATAATTTTTGCAATCGAGAATTCGCTCCTTGGCCAAAAGTACGGCCTCCAAATTACAAAATTACCTGATTTCAAAATGCAGTTATGCCTCCCACCGCTCCCAATCTCGATCGCTTCCTTCGCGCTATCGCTGACCCCACGCGCCGCCGCATTCTGCGCGCGCTCACAGAAAAGGGCGGAGCCTCGATCGAAAAAGAGACGGGCCTCTGCTCATCGGATATCGAGCAGCGCATGAAGCTCGCGCAGCCCACGATTTCCCATCACATGCGCATCCTTGAGAAGGCCGGACTCGTGGAGGCCGAGCGCGAGGGCCATTGGCGCTGGTATCGGCGTAACGAAAAATTGCTTGCTGAGATGATGAAGGGTTTGAAAGAACAGCTCTAGCCAGAATTTACCGGAGACGTTCGAAGGCACAAGGCCAAAGCGGGCTAACTTCCGGCTTCAGCGCCAAAAGTCTTTTCCGAGTCGCTCTTGCCGTTTTTGTTCTTCTGCGCCAGGCTGCGCACTTGGCGGATAAGATCCCCGACTTCAAATGGTTTCGACAGAGCCGGTACGCCGTGCTCCTTCAGGAAGGTTCTAGCCTCTTCGTCGACTACGCTCGCAAAGGTGAGCAGGAGCTTCTTTTCCATGCCAGGGCAGTTTGCGGCCATCCATTCGTAAGCTTCCTGCGGGCTAAGTCCGCCCGGCATGCCGCCATTCATTACAATCACGTCAAAATTCCCGGCGCGGAGCCGCTCGCGCGAATCTTCCACGCTCATCGAGGTGGTAACGTCGGCGCCTGCGCCGGCCAGCACATCGCGTTCGAATTCCAGTACTGCCTCTTCGTCTTCCACCAATAGGACGCGCTCCGCCAGAATTGGCTCCCGCCGCGCCGCCGTCAGTTCGGCGGCCGCTGCTTTCTCACTCACCGGCAAGCGTACTTCAATCGTCGCGCCGCCCTCCGGCCGATTGCGGGCAACGATTTCTCCCAGATGCTCCTTGATGATTCCGTAACAGATGCTCAGGCCAAGCCCTGTGCCTTTGCCAAGAGATTTCGTCGTATAGAAGGGATCGAAAATTTTACCGGGATCTTTGATCCCCGGTCCGCTGTCGTCGAATTGCACGCACACGAACGAATCCTTTTCCGCCACCCGCACTTTAAGCGAGCCCCGTCCTCGGTCTTCTCCCATGGCATCGAGCGCGTTATTGATAATGTTCAGGAAGACCTGCTCCAATTGGTGCGCATCGGCCGTCACCGGCGGCAGGTTTTTGGGAATATCGCGCTTGAGCGTGATGTTATTCACCTTCAGGTCGTATTCGCTCAAGGTCAGTGTTTCTTCCAGCACTCTCCGCAAATCCACTTCTTCCTTCTGCGGCTTGTGCTGGCGTGCAAACGAAAGCAGATTCTGCACGACCCGGTGGGTTCGCTGCGCTTGCTTGAACAGCTTGGCCACATAGTCCGACGAACGCTCGTCGAGGCGCGCCCCTTGCAGCAGCTGCGCATAGCCCAAAATCGCGGTCAGCGGATTGTTGAGTTCATGCGCCACGCCCGAGATCAGCTGGCCGATGGCCGACATCTTCTCGCTTTGCAGCAGTTGCTCCTGCGTCTTACGCAAATCTTCATAGGCGCGGCACGTCTCCTCGTAGAGCAGGACCTTCTCCACCGTGGTCGCCAGTTGACGGCTGATGGCCACCAGCAGATTCTCGTCGTTGCTCGTGTAGTGCCGGTCTTCCCTGCTCGCCAGGCCCATCAATCCGATGGGTTTGTCCTTGCTCCAGAGCAATACCCAGATCCAGTAAGGCAGCCGGTCCGCGCAAACAAATTCCACCACCGCAGGCGGCAGATGCGGAAGAAACTCCTGGGTCACCACCTCCGCGCGCGAGCGCATCACCAGTTCACCCATGCCGTCCGGAAATGCCACCTCCGACATGCGTACCCGCGCCTCGCTCCGTGGTCCCCAGCCGGCGCGCCGCCGGTACGTTCCCTCCGGCTCCGCCACCAGATACATCGAGCCCGTCTCCGCTCCAAACAGCGAGACCACCTGGCGCAGCGTCAGGTTAAGAATTTCGTCCAGATCGAAGGATTGCGTTGCGATCACCGCCATCGCATTCAGCGCGTTCAGCTCGCGATTCCGGCGGCGCATCTCGTCTTCCGACCGCTTCTTCTCCGTATTGTCGAGAACAAATCCCTGATAGCGCTCAATGTGTCCCGCCGAATCGCGCGTGGCAAAGCAGCTGAGCGCGGCCGTCAGCTGCGCGCCATCCTTGCGCCGCACCGTCATTTCAAAATTGCGCACGTAGTTGTGCGCCTCGATTTCGTCGCGGAACGACTCGCGCTCTTCGGTGGTTGCGCCCAGCACGCTCGCCAGGTCGAGGGGAATCAACTCATCGCGGCTGCCGTAGCCGAGCATGGTCACGAACGCGTCGTTACAATCCAGCAGATCGCCTTCCAGCGTGGCCACAAACACGCCTTCCTGCGCCTGCTCAAACAGCATGCGATATTTCTCTTCAGCTGCCTGGCGATCCGTCGTGTCATGAATGACGTGGATCGTCCCGTTCTGTTGCCCTTGCTCCGCGAAGGTCGCGGTCGAGACCACCGACTCTCCGCCAAAACACGGATCGAGTCCTTCCGTCAGACCCTCGCCGCGTTCGCAATACGGACAGCCAATCCAATCCTGCGCCTTGGGCAGCGCAATTTCACACGTGAAACCGATGATCTCCGACGGCGCGCTCTCCAGCCGTTGCAGCAGCGCCTGATTGGCCCGCAGAATCTTGAAGTCGGCATCGTGCGCCAGGATCAGATCCGGGATCGAATCGAAGGTGTTGACCCACTGCCGATGCGAGCGCAGCACCTGTTCCGAGAGTTTGAGATTCTCCGCCGCAATGCCCAGCTTCTGCGCGGCCGTTTCCAAGAACTCGAATTCTTCACCACTGTCGTGGCGCCGTCTCCCGCAGCCAAATGCCACCACTCCAATCGGCGATTCCTTGCCGATCACCGGCGCGAACACCACTTCACGTATGCGGCGCTCTTTCAGCAGCTTCTGCGCGTCTTCCGACATCGCCGATGGCCGCACCGCGATCGCCCGGTTCTCCGTCAGGACCTGCGTCAGCGTCTCCTTGATCCCAGCTTGTCCAAGGACTCGCAAACTCTCCGGTGACAGTCCCACATGCTGTGCGGGTACGAGATTCGCTCCCTCCAGCACGTAGAACCACGATGCCTTCGCTTCAATTGCCGAACCCAGCTTGGCTAGCGCGGTTTGCATGATGGTGGCGTGACTCTGGCCGCGCGCGATGGTTGACGACAATTCGGTGAGCACGGCCAGCCGCCGCGTGCGCACTCGCGACTCATCCAGCACGACCAGCAACATGCTCGAGCCAAAAAGAATTTCCACTAGCAGGTAGCCTTCGCTCGGAATTCCGCTCGTCAACGGATGCCAGGTGAGATTGAGCGCCACCAGGCCCGCGCCAAAGAGGATCTGCCCCGGGCCGACCCGCCCGTGCCTCGACAGGATGAACCGGAGCGCAACCACCGCGGCTAGCGCGGGGCAACTGATTTCCAAAGCGAGTTGCGCCGAAACCGATGCCGGAAAGTAGATTGGCCTGAGGGCGGCACAGACCAATACCACCCATGCGACCGCCGCAAAGCCCGCGAGTGTTCGCCGGGATTGCGTGCAGCTAAGCGCCGCTGCCGCGAACAGTCCCATGGCCAGTACAAAATCAGCTTGCGTATAGGCCGCCAGCATCGCTGACGCCGGATGCCAGGCGCTGGCACGGGCCAGAAAGAGAAATGCCGTGTAGGCGATCCAGCCTGTTCCCCAGGCCAGCAGATATTTTTTTCGGAATGCCCGGAAGAATAGCAGGCTGACCACTACCATGCTCAAGGCCGCGGTCTCCCGCGCCGTCAGCCACACAGCGAGAACGCTCACCGATTGCGCCAGCAATCCGGCCAGCAATCCAATAAGCCCCGTTAATGAACGGACGAATGACACGCCTCCCAAGTATCGGGCCCCCGCCGCCCCGAAGTATCCGATTTCCGTGTCCACTTGGTTACTTTCGGAACGTGTTGGGCGAGCCTAGAATGTCCGTACCATTCAGACATAGCCATGCCATACGATCGAATTCTCGTGGTGGACGACGAGGAGACAATCCGCGAGATTGTTTCCTCGATGTTGAAGGGTGCGAATTTTCAGTCGCGCCAGGCTTCCAGCGGCGTCGAAGCGCTCTCGATCCTCGAGTCCGGCGACGAATTCGATCTCGTGCTCTCTGATCTCATGATGGCTGAGATGGATGGCATCGCGCTGCTCGAACATTCCAAAGAGCGCTATCCCGACATGCCCTTCGTCATGGTCACGGCCATGAATGACATTTCGGTCGCTCTGCAGGCGTTGCGCAATGGCGCCTACGACTACCTGCTGAAGCCTTTCGAGCGCGAACAACTGCTCGCTACCGTTCGGCGCGCCCTCGAAAATCGCCGCCTAAAGCGCGAAAATGACGCCTACCGAACCAATCTCGAAGCGCTGGTGACGGCCCGCACCCAGCAATGGAAAACCGCTCTTGCAAATCTGGAGAAATCCTACGACGTCACCCTCGAAGCCCTGGGCGATGCGCTTGACCTCAAAGACTCGGAGACTGAAGGGCATTCCCGGCGCGTCACGGCCTACACCATCGCGATCGCGCGCAAGATGGGCTTGCAGAAAGAAGAAATCAACGTGATCGCCCGCGGCGCCTTTCTCCACGATATTGGCAAGATGGCGATCCCGGACCAGATTCTCCGCAAGCCCGGCAAGCTCACGGAAGAGGAAACGGCGATCATGCGCGAGCACGCCTACGCGGGCTACAAGCTGCTGAGCAACATTCCTTTCCTCGGTGAGGCGGCGGAAATTGTCTACTCGCATCAGGAACGCTATGACGGCCTCGGTTATCCGCGATCGCTCAAGGGAGATCAGATCCCTCTAGGCGCCCGCATCTTTTCCATCGCGGACACGCTCGACGCCATCACCTCCGACCGTCCCTACCGTCCGGCACAAACTTTTCCGGCCGCCCGCAAGGAAATCGAAGCCTGGTCCGGACGCCAGTTCGATCCCGCCATCGTAAAAATATTTCTCGATATGCCCGACAAGATCTGGGAAGATCTGCGCCAAGACATCAGCGGACCGGATCGGCCGTCACCCACGAAGATCTAACTCCGCCGGAAGTCGCTTCCACCGGAAGTGTCTTCTACGCCTAAGGAAGTCAATGAGTGTAATTGCGATGTTACAAGAGTTACGCCGTTGCAAAGCCCGGTAGGTCAGGATGTTGAAGGCTGTCCGGGGATGACTTGAAGGCGAACTCGCTTCGCATCAATCCATCCACTGAGACCGAAGCAGGGCCCCATACTGATGCGAGTTGCCCCCTGACCCGTCTGGTCAGTTCTTCCTTCCACGCTTAAGCCGCTGATGACATTCTGAACACTAAAATCCGCAAGCTCCAAATCGGTCACCCCATCAAGGACAAAATCCACCATCGCTGGTTTCGCAGGGTAGTACGGATAAACCCGTAACAGGGATTCGCCGCTACGGGCTAATGTAAGGCTGACCACTTCCGCGTCGTGAAAATCCGGCCAGCCACCGAACCATTCAACTACAGCGTCCTTACCTGAGAGCGTCGCGGGAACTTGAAACTGTTTCATGCAGAGGATAATGCAGCAGGATCGAGTGATTGTCCATCGCTTGGTTGTTGCAAGCAGATGGGATGAGAGGGCCGGTCTCCGGACGGGATGCGGTGTACGCTCCCAAGTTATCGACGTGCTCAAGGCACAGATAAGAAGGAGACCGGCAATGAAGAAGGTTAGCACCGTAGTGACGAAGCAGAGCAGGAATATTTCGCAGCTGAGACTGACCATCGGATTGGATCTAGGAGATCGCAACAGCTGGTACTGTGTGCTGGACGAATCCGGCCAGATACAAGTAGAGCAGCGAGTGCGTACGAATGCGAAGGCGTTGCAGGAAGTGTTCAGCGCAATGCCGCGCAGTCGGATCGCGCTGGAAATCGGGACGCATTCGCCTTGGATCAGTCGCTTGCTCAGCGAGTTGGGGCACGAAGTGATCGTGGCGAATGCGCGCAAAGTGCGGCTGATCGGGGAGAGCCGCAAGAAAGATGACCGGCTGGACGCACAGACACTGGCGCGGCTAGCCCGGGTCGATCCGCAATTGCTGAGTCCGGTGAAGCATCGCACTGCGCAGGCGCAAGCGGACCTGATGATGATTCGAGCGCGGGCTGGACTGGTGCGGGCGCGGACGGCGCTGGTCAACACGGCTCGCGGACTGGCCAAGAGCTATGGCGAACGCTTGCGCGGGTGCAATGTGCGCAACATGAACCCGGAAAAGGCCGAGAGCTTGAGTCCGGAACTCCAGACTGCGCTGCAGCCCTTACTCGCAGCCATCGAATCGGTCAGCGAGCGCATTGCCGAGTACAACGAGCGCATCGAGAAGCTGGCACAGGAACGCTATCCGCAAGTCGCGCTGCTGAGGCAAATCAAGGGCGTCGGCACCCTGATCGCGTTGACG
This sequence comes from uncultured Acidobacteriaceae bacterium, assembly GCA_963803645.1. Classification (GTDB taxonomy): domain Bacteria; phylum Acidobacteriota; class Terriglobia; order Terriglobales; family Acidobacteriaceae; genus Acidiflorens. Next base: position 264,896 of record CAWDNK010000002.1, read on the forward strand.
TTCCTACTGACGCTGGAAGATCCGCATCGCTTTCCGAAGAGCCGCGATGTGGGCGGCTATCTGGGACTGCAGCCCGGACGCAGGAACTCGGGACAGAGCGAGCCGCAGATGCACATCAGCAAGGAAGGCGATCCCTATCTGCGGACGCTGTTGGTGCAGGGAGCGCAGCATATCTTGGGACCATTCGGAGTCGACTGCGATCTCAGGCGCTGGGGTCTGAAGTTAGCGGAACGAGGAGGAAGAAACGGAAAGAAGCGAGCCATCGTTGCGACCGCGAGAAAACTGGCGGTGCTGCTGCATCACCTCTGGGTGAGTGGAGAAGTGTACGAAACGTTGCACAACAGCCAGTCCCCGACGATGATAGCAGCCGCGTAAAACGAAAGGCAAAACAAAATCAAAACCGTTCCAGGAAGGGAAAAGACAAAAGCCAAAGCCGAGTTCCGGTGACTGCGTTAATCGCCTGGCCCGGGTTCGATTCGTCGAGGACCGAACCACAGGGCGCCAAACAGATAGCAGCACCGGCTGAACCGAGAACGCCCAACATGCACCGAGCGAAACCAATCGCTCATACAGAGTGCGAATGGAAGCATGGCGACAGTGGCAAACTCGGCGGGAGAAAAAACCTTGTCCAACAAAACCAAAACCGAATCCACTTGACTCCGACCGGCCTTCTCATGGAAGCGATTACACTCACTGACTTGAGTTATAAGTGCAAAGAGCATTTTCGGGCAACACTGATTTGTTCTTGACTTAAGCCTCGCGGCTGGACTCAACTTGATGCAGCACACATGACGCTGAAACGGACGCGTTCTTTGACAAAATCTGGGGAAACAAACTGTCACTGGTGGCTTGCCCCGCGCAACGGTTGATCTAGGATCGTATACCGAAGGGATTTAGCTCCTCCGCTAAGCTATTGTTTTTAAATGATTATTTCTTACATCGTTATTTTTGAATATTTTGCGGACAAAATCAACAAGATCGGGCACTTTTTATCTGCTAAGTCCCATGCGCTCAGGATTTTACCTCTAAGTCGCTTGGGCTCAAGATTTTGGCGGGAAGCTTTTGCGTAAAGTGATGATTCCAATAGACTTTCCAAGAGTGGGTAGGGGGGGGTACCCCCTCCCTGTGAGAGCGGGTTGAAGTTAGCAATAGCAGCTCGGAAATTACCCAACTGAAAACTGACGCCTGCCATCAACGCAACTCCGCAACTCCCGTGCGTTCCCTGTAAGAACGGATAAGATTCTCTCGGTCGACTAGAAGCCAACTTGGCAAAGTCAGGAATGATTAAATGAAAAGCGCGCTTCGTGTAATTTCCATCCTGGGGCTTTTAAGCCTTCCAGTCCTCGCCCAGAATCCCACCGTCACCGCTCTACCCAACACGATCTACGTCGGAGCCGACGGAAAATTCGAAACCGCGCCCGATACTGCCGTTATCCAGTTCAACATTTCGGCCCAGGGAAACACCGCCAAAGAGGCTAACGCCGAGGCCGAGAAACAGGCCGAAACCACGCGCCAGATTCTGCGCGCCAACGGCATTGATCCAAAACAGGCCGCGATGGGCTTCTATTCCGTGAACCCGCGCTACGACTACCGCGATCAGAAGCAGAAGCTGATCGGATACCAGGTCACAACCAGCGCCACGCTGAAGCTCAAGGATTTCTCGAAGATCGGTCCGATCACCCAGCAACTCGCCGATGCCAGCGTCGGCCAGAGCCAGTCGCTCAGCTACACCCTGGAATCACCGGACGAAGCAAAACGCAAAGCAGTCGCCGACGCCTACAGCCGCGCCCGTTCATCCGCCGAAGCCCTGGCGCTAGCCAGCGGACGAACGCTAGGCGAGCTCTCCTACGCGTCAGTCGATACCCAGGAGAACATTCGCATATTCGCCCCGCTCGCCCGCCGCGCCCAGCCCATGGCCGCAACCGCCATGCAAGCACCCTCTCCGACCGAGGAATTCGCTCCGCAGAATGTGACCGTCACCGCGCACGTAAACGCGATGTTTAATTTGAAGTAAATGTAATGAGAAGCGGTGGGAGTGACAAATGAGATATTCAAGTTGAAGCGGCAAACGCGTCAGTCGGTGATTTTCCTGAGAGCTTGGAGCTGAGACTTGAGAGCTTGGACCTGAGAGCTTGCTTAGTCTTTAGCGGGAGTAGCCTTAATGCGACTCAAATCCAGCGGAACCTCGCGCTGAATCTCCATCTCGAGCGATGTCCCAGGCTCCAGCCTCACATCGGCGCCCCGCGAGATCATCGCGACCGCCAGACCAGCAACACCGCCAACTCCGGCTCCGATGCCAGCGCCTTTGCCGCCGGCAGTCACCGCGCCAATCACCGCGCCTGTCGTTGCGCCGCCAGCAGCTTCTTTCGCTTTTCTGCCCGCGTCGCTGTCCTCGCGGATCGTGCCTTCCTGGTCCTTCATCGAAGTTCTCTCAGCGCCCGGAGCGTTGTCGATGTTGCCGCCCAGCATCACCGTGTAGCCACTCGGATAAATCATCGAGGTGAAGTGGATCAGGAGCTCCGCGCGGCCCTTCACGTGTCCACCACGCTGCACATGCACGATCTTTCCCTGAATGTAGGTGCCGACCGGAACCATGACGCGATCATTGACGACAAACGGAAACACGGTTTCGGCGTAGACCGGATCGCCTTCGCGCGCACTCTTGGTGGAAATCGCCTGCTTCAGGCAGATCGGAATTCTGGTTCCCGCCGGGATCGTTACGGCCGGCTTTACTTCGGCGGTTGGAGCAGAAGAAGCAGCAGAAGCAGGGGCAGAATTCGTCGCGGCAGCGGAATTGGCAGCGGGAGCGGAAGCAGCGTCCGGCGTTGCAGCGGTCTGTGCCAGAGCGATGCCGCTGAGCAGCACGAGCACAATCATCTTCATGGACGGCCTGCCTTTTCGATTGCTGGGAAACAATGCTGCAATGTCAGATGCCGTCACGATAACGCCAAGTTAGCCGACGTTGTGGCCTCATCCTTCGCGCCGGCGAGGCCGGTTCGACATCACATTCCCCATAAACTGCGACTGCAGCTTCTGCGCGCATCCCTCGCCACAGACGTGCAGCGCGCCCTCCTGCACGGCCAGATTTTCGTCCCAGGGAGCCAGATGCATCAGCGGAATCTTGCGCTCGCCGAACGAGGTCCACATCACCCACCAGCGATCGCTCACGCCCTTGAGCAGCCCGCAATTCGGGCCGGCACATCGATAAAAGGCACTTGGGAGGGGCACAACATTGTCTGACATCATCATTTCCGTTCACAACAGTTTAACGCAGCAAGTTGCGACCGGAATGCCGAACAACGTCCACCCTGTGGATTTCGCGCGTACCTACGATTTCGCGGAAAGACGGTGCGTCTCTACTTGTACAGCAGATACCGCTCCCGCAAGGCGATGAACGAGTCAAGCCGTTCCTGCCAGTCGCTCACAATGCGTCGTGGATCCTCTCCCGCCTCGATCGCCTGGAGCACAGTCTGGTTTACCAGCAAGTCCGCCATGCGCTCCAGTTTGAAATCGGCGGGATACAGTTTGTGCAGCGCCGAAGCCAGTTCGATGCCAAGTTCCGTGGCGTCCAGCAGATTGCGGTCGAGCATAAGGAGGTTGACGCCTTCACAGCGCTCGCCCGCAAAGTTACTCGCGGATGGCGTAAAAGCAACCGGAACAAAGCGCACACCCTGAATTCCTCGCTCGTTCAGATAAGAGGCCAGTTCACGGCCCTTGATCCAGGGCGCACCAACAATCTCAAATGGCGTATCTGTTCCTCTCCCGACCGAGACGTTCGCACCTTCAATCATGCCCACGCCCGGATAAATGGTTGCCTCGTTCAAATCGCGCAAGTTGGGCGATGGATTAACCCAAGCCACTCCGGTCGAATCGAACCAATCGCCGCGCTGCCAGCCCTCCATCGGCACAACTTCGAGCCGCGCTCCAATCTGCCGCTCGGCGTTAAACATCTTCGCCAGTTCACCCATCGTCATCCCGTGGCGAACCGGCTCCGGAAAGTAGTCCGTGAAGTTCTGGCGGCCTTCTTCAGAAACGGGCCCTTCAACCAACGACCCAGTAATCGGATTCGGGCGATCCAGAACGACGACTTCAATCCCCGCCTTTGCTGCGGCTTCCAGAAAGTATCCCATCGATGTTTCGTAGGTATAGAAGCGCACGCCCGCATCTGCGAGGTCGATCACGACCGCGTCCAGCCGCTTCAATATGTCGATCGGCGGACGCCGCGCCGAGTCCTTGCCGCCATACACGCTGTAAACCGCGATTCCCGTGACCTGATCTTTGTCATTCCTCACGTCGGTCGTATCGAGTGTTCCAGTCACGCCATGTTCCGGGCTAAAGATCGCATCGAGAGAAAGGCCGGGCACGCTCGCCAGCACATCGATCGTCCTCCGTCCCGCGCCATCGAGACCAGTCTGGTTCGTCAGCAGGCCAATGCTCCGTGGGCTGCCGCCCTTTGTTGGTCGCAGCGCGGCAAAGCGCGTCGCTTCGAGCACATCGATGCCTGTCTTGACCGTTCCATTCCTCACCTGCACCTTGCGCGCCGCACTTTGCATCTCGTTGTAGCCGGTGACGCTCGCCGCGCGGATTTTCTCCGCCTCCGCCGGATCGAGCGCCAACGCCGCGGCCACCGCAGTTGCCACCCTGGTTCGCAACGAGATCGCGCTTCCCTTCTCGTGGCCGGCAATCGTATTCATGTGCACAGCATTCGTGAGCAGGACAATGTAGGTCTGGGTCGTGGGGTCGATCCACAACGAAGTGCCGGTATATCCTGTGTGCCCGAAGCTGCCCACGGGCAGCAGTTCACCGCGATTGGTGGACAAAGGCGAATCGATGTCCCAGCCGAATCCACGCAGCGACGTGCCGTTCACCGGCTGTTGCGGCGCGGTCATCTTCGCAATTGTCGTCGAGGTTAGCACGCCGCGTCCGCCATCGAGCAGCGCCTGCGCAAACGTCGCCAAATCGTCGGCGGTAGAAAACATTCCCGCATGACCAGCCACGCCGCCCATGCGGCGCGCCGTCGGATCATGCACTACTCCGCGCAACGGATGGTGGCTCTCGTCTTCCGTCGGCGCGATACGAGCCAGCCATGCTGTCGGAGGCAGGAAGCGCGTTTCCTTCATGTCGAGCGGAGTAAAAACATGCTGCGCCACATATTCGTCAAGTGTTTGGCCGGAAAGCCGTTCCACCAGAGCCCCCAGCACAATAAAATTGACGTCACTATACACAAATGCCGAACCGGGAGGACGATCGGGCGCTAATTCAAACGCCATGCGGTAGGCGGTTTCCTTGCCTTCCCATTTCTTGGTGAGGTCAAGGTCTTCGGGCAGACCCGAATAATGCACCAGCAGTTGGCGAATCGTAATGTCCTGCTTGCCATTCTGCGCGAATTCAGGGAGGTGCTTCGCCACCGGATCGGTGGTGCGAAACTTTCCCTGCTCCCAAAGTTGCATCAAGGCGGTCGTCGTTGCCACCACCTTGGTCAGCGACGCACAATCGAAGATCGTGTCGAGCGTCATGACCTCGCGTCGCGGAACGAGCGCGCGGCTGCCATAAGCTTTGCGATAGACAACTTGCCCGTTGTGCCCGACGATCAGAACGGCGCCCGGAATCTGCTGTTGGGCAATGGCATCTTCGACGATGGGATCGACGACGGCGAGACGGGTAGCGAGCGGCGCTTGAGCGAAAACAGCACCTGAGCAAACAAGAACACCAATCAATGCGGCGGTGAGGCGAAATGCCGAAACTTTCACGATTGTTGTGACTGTACACGACGCATGAGACTGTCCTCAAGCACCAGGAGTGGCAGGGCATTCTCTTGGTAACTTGGCTAAGATGCACCCATGAGTGCAACATCGTTCGCAAGGACAACTCGGTCTGCCAGGCCATGCCCGCGCTACACTTGGATTTATTACTGATGTCAACCACTTCACAACCGGGTTTCTCCTTCCTTTTGCAAAACACGGCCGCGCAAGACACCCGTTTCCGCGCCGCGTTCGAAATTCTCACTGAGGCCATTGACGCCCGCGCCTTCCCTGCTTGCTCGATCGCAGTTACGCATCGCGGAGAAATGGTCGCTCACAAGGCTTTCGGCCGTTTCAATTACGATCCGAGTGCGGCCGAAGTGACAGTGGCGAGCATCTTTGATCTGGCATCCCTAACCAAAGTTGTTGCCACGACCGCGATGGCGATGGTCCTCTACGAGCGCGGCGTGCTTGATCTGGAAGCCCCGGTCACCGCCGTCGTCCCCCAATTTGGCGGTGCCGATGCTCGCCGCGTCGCGGTCACCTTCCGCATGCTGCTGGCGCATAGCTCCGGTCTTCCGGCTTATGAAAAACTATTCCTCCGCGCACAAAACCGTGAAGATCTTCTCCGCTCAGCCTTCGCCACTGAGCTCGGGGCGAGCCCAGGCTCGCGCTCAGAATACAGCGACGTTGGATTCATCATTCTTGGAGTGGCGCTCGAGCGGCTCGCCGATGAACGGCTCGACTCTTTTTGCCAACGTGAAATCTTCGGCCCGCTCGCCATGTCGCATACCACCTTCAATCCACCGAGTACGCTGCGCGAGAGCATTCCTCCGACCGCCGACGACCGTACATTCCGCCATCGCATCATCCAGGGCGAGGTGCAGGACGAAAATGCCTGCGTGCTTGGAGGTGTGGCTAGTCATGCCGGGCTCTTCTCAACCGCCGACGACCAGGCACGCTTCGCGCACTCGATGCTCAACGGCGGTCATCCGATTCTGCGGCCGGAGACGGTGAAGCTTTTCACGCGCCGGGAAACCGCGCCGGAAGGCACTTCTCGCGCGCTTGGATGGGACACGCCCTCCGCTCCGTCGCAATCAGGCAAGCACTTTGGCCCGCGATCGTTCGGCCACCTTGGCTACACCGGAACCTCCCTTTGGATCGATCCGGATCGACAGCTCTCGATAACGCTCCTCACCAACCGCACCTGGCCTGACTGTCAGAATCAGGCAATCAAGCAAGTGCGGCCGGCGTTTCACGATGCGGTCGTTCAAGCATTGGAGAGCGACGCGGCGACGGCGAATTACGAGAAGGAATCATGAAGGCGCGTGGTGCAAGGCGCAAAGAGAAACCTGCGCGTAAAACGAGTGCGCCAGGCCTTCAGAGTCTCGTGACCGAAGAGGCGAATTCTGCCTCCGCCGACCTCGACACCCGGTCGTCGCTCGAGATCGCGCGCATCATCAACCGCGAGGATGCCAAAGTGGCCGGCGCGGTCGCGCGTTCGCTGCCAGAGATCGCGAAAGCGATCGATCTGATCGCCGAGGCACTTTCCAGCGGCGGTCGTCTGATCTACGTCGGCACCGGAACCAGCGGCCGCATCGCGGCTCTCGATGCTGCCGAATGCCCACCGACATTCAACACGAATCTCAAGATGGTGCAGTTCATCATGGCGGGCGGCACGAAAGCGTTGGTGGAGGCGACCGAAGCGAGTGAGGATTCCCGCGCTCTCGGTCGCCGTGAGATGGCCAAAAAGAAACCCAGCCACAAAGACGTGATCGTCGGCGTGGCAGCCAGTGGCCGAACAGCGTTCACGATCTCTGCCCTCCAATACGCGCGCTCGCACAGGGCGAAAACAGTTGCCGTTGTGTGCAATCGCAATTCTCCGCTCGAGAAAGCGTCTGACCTCGCGATCGTGGCCGAAGTTGGACCGGAAGTGGTAGCCGGGTCGACTCGCATGAAAGCGGGCACGGCGCAGAAGATGATTCTGAACATGCTGACCACGGGAGCGATGACTCGCCTCGGATATGTGTACGGCAATCTCATGGTCAATTTGCACTTGAAGAATGAGAAGCTGGCGGAGCGCGGGATCGGCATTCTGGAAGAAGCTGGCAGACTCAGCCGCGCTGATTCCCGCAGAGTGTTAAAGGCCGCGCATCGCAGCGTGCCGGTCGCGTTAGTGATGGCGAAAGCGGGAGTAAGCCGCGTTCAAGCCCTGGATGCTCTGACCGCATCACGCGGCCACGTTCGCAAAGCAATCGAACGAGCACGATCTCGGTAGACCTCGCGCCCTTCTTCGCGGCCGCCCAGTCAGTGGCTGATGTTGGCGCCATTGCTTCAAGCTGCTTTGCCAGGTTACAAACGGAACTCACCAACCCGGTCAAGCCCGCCATCTGCCTGACTTCCCCGCTAGAATGAAGTCAGGCGTTTTCACCGAATATGGACAAGCTCATAATCCGCGGCGGTAATCCTCTGCTCGGCACTGTACGCATCAGCGGGGCGAAGAACGCCGCCCTCCCCTGCATGGCTGCGGCGCTGCTCACGGAAGAACCGGTCATCCTCGAAAACATTCCGCAGGTGCGCGACATCGAAACCACACGCAAGCTGCTCGCCGCCATGGGAGCCGAAGTCGAACTCGGCTACGGACGCGCGCAGCACCGCACCACTATCTGCGCGAAGGCTCTCGCCGCGCCCGAAGCCTCCTACGAACTGGTTAAGACCATGCGCGCCTCAACGCTCGTGCTTGGGCCGCTGGTCGCGCGCTGTGGCCGCGCCCGCGTTTCGCTTCCCGGGGGATGCGCCATCGGGGCGCGCCCCATCGATCTGCATATCAAAGGGCTCGAGCGCCTGGGCGCAAAGATCACGCAGGAGCATGGCTATGTCGAAGCCACTACGGATCGTCTGCGCGGCGCGGAAATTGTCTTCGACCGAATCACAGTTACCGGCACGGAAGATTTACTGATGGCGGCCACGCTGGCCGACGGAAAAACCATCATGCAGAACTGCGCCCGCGAGCCCGAGGTCGCGGACCTCGCTGCCCTGCTCAACGCCATGGGCGCAAAGATCGAGGGCGCCGGAACTGCGACGATCACTATCAGGGGCGTCAGCAAACTTCACGGCGCCAAGCATCGCATCATCCCCGACCGCGTGGAAGCGGGAACGTTCATCATTGCGGGCGCGCTCACAGGTGGCGATGTCAACGTCACCGGCTGCGAACCGCATCACCTCACCGCAATTCTTCAGAAGCTCGATGAAACTGGCGTGAAGACCGCGGTAAAGTCCGATTCCATTCGCGTGATGGGTGACCATCCTCTCAAAGCCGCCGACATGAATACCGAGGAGTACCCTGGCTTCCCAACTGACATGCAGGCGCAATATATGGCGCTGGCGACGCAGGCTGAAGGAACGTCGCTGGTCGTCGAAAACATTTTTGAGAACCGCTTCATGCATGCACAGGAACTGGTCCGCATGGGCGCCAACATCAAGATTGAAGGACATCGCGCCATCGTTCGCGGCAAAACGCCCCTCAGCGCGGCGGCCGTGCTGGCCTCCGATTTGCGAGCGTCTGCGTCCCTCGTGCTGGCTGCGCTGGTGGCCGATGGCGAGACCATCATTGACCGTGTCTACCATATCGACCGCGGCTACGAAAACATCGAAGAGAAGCTGAAAGGCGTCGGCGCGGAAATCCGCAGAGTCGGCGACATCTTCCCCAAACGCAAGGCCCAGGGCATCTAGAGGGTCGGCGTCGCGTGATCGCGAACAATGTGCGCTCGCAGGTTTCCACCTCGCGCATCGCTCATGAACGATGTTACCTGGTAACGATCGTAACCTTTAGAACTCGCTCCAGTCCGGATAAGATCGCAGCTGCAAACACTGGCACACGCTTCGGCATTGGTGTCTTTGCCCGATCGCGTGGCGAGTTTGACGGCCATGGCCATGCCTTCTGAGCTTCGGACCAGCCCCGCTACATTGATTCGTTTTGTAGCCGTCGGCGCCTGCAATACGGTTTTCGGATACGGCTGCTTCGCATTTTTCACGATGTTGCTGATGCCGCTCCTCGCATACGGCTATGTTGCGGCTAGCTTGCTCGCTAACCTCTTCGCCATCACGTTCTCATTTCTTGGATATAAGTGGTTTGTTTTCAAAACGCACGGCCATTACCTCAAAGAATGGATCCGTTGTGTCGGCATCTATGCGGGCAGCATGGTGTTATCCGCGGCTGCGCTTCCCGTCCTTGTTCCCATCGTTCGCCGGCAGACGGGAAACGCGCACACCGCGCCCTACATCGCCGGCGCAATCGTGCTCGTGTTCTCTGTCATCTTCAGTTTTTTTGGCCACCGCCACTTCTCCTTTGGCGGATCAAAGCAGTCGCCGGAAGCTGCGCGCTGACTTATCGCATCGTTTCCTGCGCCTGAAAGCACCCAAGGTGACTTCCGTAATCCTGCCTATTACACGCCCATATGAAATAACTGAATCGGAGCTTGCCGTTACGCACTTAGATCGTTGTCGACCCAGTTAACGCTAAAGACTTATCAGCCGAACTTGTTCTAGGAACCCAGATATGAAGGTTGTCGTTCTGTGCGGTGGATTAGGCACCCGTCTCCGGGAAGAGACCGAGTTCCGTCCCAAGCCGATGGTCGAGATTGGGGGCCGGCCCATCCTATGGCACATCATGAAAATGTATGCCCACTATGGCATGCGAGAGTTCGTTCTCTGCCTGGGCTACCGTGGCAACATGATCAAAGACTACTTCCTGAACTACGAAGCCATGAACAATGACTTCCGAATCTCCCTGGGCTGCAAATCCCACATTGAATTCATGGGCGCGCACCAGGAGCAGGACTTCGCCGTCACGCTGGCTGATACTGGCCTTGAAACCATGACAGGTGGCCGCCTGCAACGCGTGGCACGTTATCTGAAGGATGACGATACCTTTCTCCTCACCTACGGCGACGGGCTCAGCGATGTGAATATCAACTCGCTTATCGAATTTCACAAGAGCCACGGCAAGGCCGCGACCGTCACCTCGGTTCCACCCATCTCGCGGTTTGGCGTGTTGGAGACCGACGCTCGGGGACAGGTTCAGCGATTCGCGGAGAAGCCCAAGGCCAACGGCCTGATCAGCGCAGGCTTCTTCGTGTTTAATCGCCGCATCTTTGACTACCTGACCGGCCCTGAATGCATTCTTGAACGGGAACCAATGGAACGCCTGGCGCGTGAGGGCGAACTCATGGCCTATCGCCACGATGGCTTCTTCTTTGCGATGGACACTTTCCGCGAATACCAATATCTCAACGAACTCTGGGCCAGCGCAAAGACCCCATGGAAAGTGTGGTCGGACAAGGGAGATCCGAGCGAACAACGCATGGCCGCAGCCAAGAAAGCGGGGGCTGTATGAACTCATTCTGGAAAGATCGCTCCGTCCTAGTCACCGGCGGCACGGGCTTGCTCGGATCGTGGCTGGTTTCCGGCCTGATGGAAGCCGGCGCCAACGTTGTTTGCCTGGTGCGCGACTGGGTTCCGCAAAGCGAACTGGTACGCACGCGTCGCATTGAGCAGGTGAAAACTGTGCGAGGCGACATCTGCGATCGTGATCTCATCGAACGCGCTCTCGGGGAGTATGAGGTCGAGGTTGTCTTTCACCTCGCTGCGCAAACCATTGTCGGCATCGCGAATCGCAATCCCATCTCAACGTTTTCCACGAACATCGGCGGAAGCTGGAATCTGCTCGAAGCCTGTCGCCGTTCTCCGAAAGTCACTTCTATTGTCGTCGCGTCCTCCGACAAAGCCTACGGCGATCAGGAGCACCTTCCTTACGACGAAAGCATGCCGCTCCAGGGCCGTCACCCGTATGACGTGAGTAAGTCATGCGCTGACCTGATTGCCCAGACTTATGCCGCCACTTATAACCTGCCGGTTGCCATCACACGTTGCGGAAACTTCTACGGCGGCGGCGACTTGAACTGGAACCGCGTCGTTCCCGGCACCATTCGATCAATCCTTCGCGGCGAGCGCCCCATCATTCGTTCCGACGGCCAGTTCGTGCGAGACTACTTCTACATTCAGGATGGCGCGGCCGCCTACATGTTGCTCGCCGAACGACTGGCCTCCAATCTTGCGCTATGTGGTCAGGCATTCAATTTTTCCAACGAAAGTCAGGTGAGCGTGCTCGAACTCGTCGACCTCATCCTGCGCAAAACGAATTCCTCGCTTCGCCCCGAGATTCAAAATCAGGCCAGCAACGAAATCAGGCACCAATACCTCAGCGCTGAGCGCGCCCGCACCGTCCTCAACTGGAGCCCGAAGTTCACGCTCGATGAGGGGATGGATCGAACGATTGCCTGGTATCGCGAGTTCCTCGGCGCGCCAGCCGCCAGAGCGCATACGGCTAAGGGATAGCGCGACAAAGTTTGCAACAAGGTTTGTAACTATGTTTAAGTCTCCCCAGCAACTGCGCGCGGAAATCGGCGCTCTCGTCAAGGAATATCACGAGGCCGCCTTTGCGCCGCAGCGGTTCAGGCCCGGCGATAGCGCAGTGCCGGTTTCAGGCAAGGTCATTGACTCGTCCGAACTTCAGCATCTGGTCGAGGCCTCGCTCGATGGCTGGCTCACGACGGGCCGATTTGCCGCCGAGTTCGAGCGGGACTTCGCTGCCTTCATGGGCGTGCGCTGCGCCTCGCTGGTCAATTCCGGATCTTCCGCCAACCTTGTCGCGCTTTCCTGCCTCACGTCTCCATCTCTCGGCGAGCGCAGGTTGCGTGCGGGCGACGAAGTCATCACGCTGGCCGCCGGTTTTCCGACCACGGTCAATCCCATTATTCAGAACGGACTTGTTCCGGTCTTTGTCGACGTCCAGCTGCCCACATACAACGTTGACGTTACGCAACTCGAGGACGCTGTCTCTGACCGCACAAGGGCGATCGTTCTGGCGCACACGCTCGGCAATCCATTCGATCTTGATGCCGTCATGGCATTTGCCGGCAAACACAACCTCTGGGTGGTTGAAGACTGCTGCGACGCGGTGGGCTCAACTTACAAAGGCCGCTCCGTCGGAGCTTTCGGCCATCTGGCCACCACCAGCTTTTATCCCGCCCACCACATCACCATGGGCGAAGGCGGATGCGTTCTCACCCAGTCGCCCGCGCTTAAGAAGCTGGCCGAGTCGTTTCGTGATTGGGGGCGCGACTGCTGGTGCGATCCCGGCAAGTCGAATACCTGTGGTTGCCGTTTTGAATGGAAGCTCGGCGACCTGCCGGCCGGCTACGACCACAAATATATTTACAGCCACATTGGCTACAACCTGAAGGCGACCGACATGCAAGCGGCCATCGGCGTCGCACAGCTCAAGAAGCTGCCGGCCTTCATGGCGGCACGTCGCGAGAACTTCACCAAACTCCACTCGGCTCTCAAAGATCTGGACGACATTTTTCTTCTACCCGAGGCGACCGCGCAATCGAATCCCAGCTGGTTTGGCTTTCCGCTGGCGGTGCGCAAGGAGGCGCCCATTACGCGCAATCAGGTCGTGCAGTTTCTCGAAGCGCGCAAAATTGCGACGCGGCTTTTGTTCGGCGGAAATTTGCTGCGCCAGCCCGCGTATCGCGAAATTCGCCGTCGCGCGGTGGGTGATTTGCCGAATACCGACTTTGTGATGAACAACGTTTTCTGGGTCGGGCTCTACCCCGGTCTTACGGCCTCGATGCTCGACTACATGGCGGATTCGTTCCACCAAATCCGAAAAGCGTCCGCGCTCGGAGCTTAAGAACAAAGAATCGATCGAATATGACGAATCGCCTGTCCACCGATCTCGACAGCATGCTGGCCCGCACCGAGCCGTTGTGGAGTGAACTGCGCGGCGGGCGCATTCTGATCACCGGCGCCACGGGCTTTTTCGGATGCTGGCTGCTGGAAAGCTTTGCCTGGGCGAATCGGCGCTTGAATCTAGGCGCGCACACCGTCGCGCTCTCCCGGCATCCGCATACGCTCGCCGCCAAGGCGCCTCATCTGGCTGGCGATCCGGCGATAACACTCCACGCCGCTGACATTCGGGATGGAAAGTTTCCGTCGGGCCAGTTCTGGCACGTCATTCACGCCGCCGCCGAGGCAAGTGCAAAGCTCAATACAGAAGCGCCGCTGGTCATGTTTGACACCATCGTCGAGGGCACACGGCGCACGCTGGAATTTTCGAGTAACAGCTCGGTCCGCCGATTTCTCTTTGTCAGCTCGGGCGCGGTTTATGGAACACAGCCGCCCAACGTGACGCACGTCGACGAGTCCTTCGAGGGAGGACCGAATCCTCTCGATCCGGCCAATGCGTACGCCGAAGGCAAACGTGCCGCTGAGCTCCTGTGCGCTCTCGCCCGGTCGTCGAGCCTCGAGCCGACTATTGCCCGCTGCTTCGCTTTCGTCGGCCCTTACATGCAGCTCGACACTCACTTCGCCATAGGCAACTTCATCTCCGATCGGTTGCACGATCGCCCGATTCAAGTTCGCGGCGACGGCTCCGCTGTGCGGTCGTATCTTTACGCTTCGGACTTGATGGTCTGGCTGTGGACGATTCTCTTCAAAGGACGTCCTGGCCGCGCTTATAACGTCGGCTCCGAAGAAGCGGTAAACATCGCCGCATTAGCGCGCGAAGTTGCTGCAGCGCTGCCGCCCGAACCTGAAGTCAGGATCTCTTCCTCATCAATTGCCGACGCTCCTCTACACCGCTACGTGCCCAGCACCGCGCGAGCGCGAGAAGAACTTGGCTTGCTCGGCGAAGTGCCCTTGCGGGAAGCCATCGGTCGTACTCACCGCTGGTTTTCACAAGACACCTCTTCCTCAAATATCACTGCCCGAACCTCAGTTGCCACGCGGAGTGCCCATGCATAGCGCCGCCACGCTCAGCCCTCGGCCGCATCGCGCCTGCGGCGTCTGCGGTGCTAACAGGAGCACAATCTGTCATCACCAGCGCTTCATTGTTCCCGACGGATATCCTTTGCCGAAGGAGTACGACGTCGTGGTCTGCCAGCGCTGCGGATTTGTCTATGCCGATCCGGCGGCCAGCCAGTCCGACTATGACCGCTTCTATTGCGATTGGTCAAAGTATGACGACTCAGAAACTGCAACCGGCAGCGGCCTTTCACCATACGACGCGGCTCGCCTTGCCGCCACTGCCTCTGACATCGCCCGCGCACTGCCTTCACGGGCCGCCAGCATTCTCGACGCCGGTTGCGCCACGGGAGGCTTACTTACGGCTCTTCGCGACGCCGGATTTGCGTCGGTCACCGGACTTGATCCTTCACCGCGCTGCGCATCCGCCTGCCACGCGCGCGGGTTTGAGGCTTATATCGGGTCGATCGCCTCCGCTCCCCAGAACATGCCGAAGTTTGACTGCGTTGTCTTCAGTCACGTGCTCGAGCACGTTTACGATATTCCGGCTTTCTTCATGGCCGCGCGTGGGCTGCTTTCGCCCGGCGGCTACCTGTATCTCGAAACGCCCGACGCCACTCGCTACGACGAGTATCTCTACGCGCCTTTCCAGGAATTTAATACAGAGCACATCAACCATTTCTCGGCGCGTGCACTGGAAAATGCGGCTCGGCGCTTCGGCTTTCAGCCAGTGGTCGTGGAGCAGAAATTGCTCCAGACGGCCGCAGACACCATCTATCCGGCTGTCTTCGGTCTTTTCCGTGACAGCGGCCAGCCGTCCGATGAGCGGGTAGTTTGCGATCAAGAGTTGCCGTCCAGGATCGCCGCTTATGTTCGTCATTCCGGTGAGCTGATGGAAAAGATCAGCCGTCACCTCACCTCCCAAGTCGCGAATGTCGAACGAGTCATCGTTTGGGGTGCGGGCCAGCTCGCGATGAAGCTGCTGTCTCTTCCCTGCTTTGCGCAAACTCAGGTTCGAGCTCTGGTGGATAACAATCCGGTTCTGCGAGACAAGACTTTGGCGGGCGCGCCCGTGGTAAGTCCCAGCGAAATCGCTAGCACCAGCGAGCCCATCATCATTGCGACCCTGCTACACGCCGACGAGATCAGCGCTCAGATCAGGCGTCTCGGGGTGCACAACCCCGTCCTCTGGTTGCTGCCAGACGCGACTAACATTCCCGTCGAGGGCCGCCGTTCATGAAGCTCTCCGATTACATCGTCGGCCAACTCGCGGATTGGGGCGTCCGCCACATTTTCCTGGTCACGGGCGGCGGCGCCATGCACCTGAACGACTCCATCGGTAAAGAGCCGCGCATTCAATATGTCTGCAACCACCATGAACAGGCGTCCGCTATGGCCGCCGAAGGCTACGCCCGCATCAGCGGCCAGCCTGGCGTGGTCAATGTCACCACCGGGCCCGGTGGCATTAACGCGCTGAACGGAGTCTTTGGAGCATGGACCGATTCTGTCCCAATGCTCATCATCTCCGGCCAAGTCAAGCGCGAGACCTGCATGCGAGCTCAAGGCATCACAGGCCTGCGCCAGCTCGGAGATCAGGAAGTTGACATTGTCGCCATGGTTGAGAAGATCACCAAGTACGCGGTAATGGTCGACGATCCTCTCTCCATCCGCTATCACCTCGAACGTGGCTGGCACCTCGCGCAAAGCGGACGGCCTGGCCCCTGCTGGCTCGACATACCAGTCGACGTTCAGGCCGCATCGATCGAGCCTGCCAGTCTTCGCGGCTATGATCCCGCAGAAGATGAACCAGCCCGGAACAAGACCGCGGGTGATGATTCGAACCGTCTCACGTCCTATTGCCACGAAGTCCTACAACGGATCCGCGGCGCAAAACGCCCGGTGATCCTGGCTGGAACTGGCATCCGCGCTGCCCATGCAGTATCCGAATTTGATCAGCTTTGCCACCGGCTGGGAATTCCGGTCACCACCGCCTGGTCCAACGACCTTATAGCTTCCGATGATCCGCTCTTCTGCGGCCGCCAGGGCACCATTGGCGACCGGGCGGGCAACTTTACCGTCCAAAACGCGGATGTGCTGTTGATCCTCGGTTCGCGCCTTGCCATTCGCCAAACGAGTTACAACTGGCAATCGTTTGCGCCGCGCGCGTTCAAGATTCAGGTGGATATCGACACCCACGAATTCCACAAACCGACAGTCCAGCCGAATCTGTCTATTCACTGCGACCTGAAGCGCTTTCTAGCGGAGCTACTCCGCGAGTGCGATTCCGCCAACTATGAACGGGACACGCACACTCACGCCTCATGGCTGGCTTGGTGCCGCGAACGCGTTCGGCGTTATCCGGTGGTACAGGATCGCCAGCGCCGCCCTGGGCCGCCTTTGAACCCGTACTACTTCATAGAGCAACTGTCAGCCAGACTCGCCGACAACGATGTCATCATCTGCGGCAATGCGAGCTCCTGCATCGTCCCTTTTCAGACGATGCGTTTGCAGAAGAACCAACGTCTTATCTCCAACTCCGGTTCCGCTTCCATGGGCTACGACCTGCCGGCCGCCATAGGAGCGGCTTTCGCCCGTCCCGGAGAGCGTGTCATCTGCATTGCGGGGGATGGCAGCATTCAAATGAACATACAAGAGTTACAAACTATCGTTCACCACCACTTGCCGCTGAAGATATTTGTACTAAATAACTCCGGATATCTTTCCATGCGCGTGACGCAATCCGGATTTTTTGGGCGTCTGACCGGAGAAAGCGCTTCGAGCGGTGCCTCGCTCCCTGACATCGTCAAAGTGGCCTGCGCATACGGAATTCCGTCAGTTCGCATTGACCGCCAGGCGCAACTGGAGCAGGTGGATCGGGCGCTCGCCGCCGCCGGCCCGTCACTCATCGACGTGGTAGTTGATCCAAACCAGGAGTTCGAACCACGCTCACGAGCCCGGCAGTTACTGGATGGCCGGATTGTTTCACCCAATCTAGAGGACATGTACCCATTCCTGGACGCGACTGAACTAATGGACAATGTGATCAAGGAATAAGGACATTACCATACTAATAACCGCACCACTGGAAGCAACGCCACATAACCAACTGGACAGGCAAGTAATACCATGACCGGTAATGACATATTTGACGAGTTATTCGTTCTTGAGATAGCCAATAACCACCTTGGCGATGTGCAACGGGGCCTGAAGATCATCAGCAACTACGCGCAAGTCGCGCGTTTCAATAACGTGCGCGCGGCCATTAAGCTGCAATTGCGCGATATCGACAATTTTATTCACAAAGACTTCCGCCAACGTGACGATATCCGTTACATCAAGAAGACGCTCGATACGCGGCTGAAGACTGAGGACTTCGCCACCATGGTGCAGGCCATTCGCGAAGCGAGTTGCATCCCGATGGCCACGCCCTTTGACGAAAGCTCCGTAGATTTCTGCAGCGAGCTCGGTATTCCCATTCTCAAGATCGCCAGCTCGGACTGTAATGACTGGATTCTCATTGAGAAGATCGCGAAGACGAAGAAGCCGGTCATTGTTTCAACGGGAGGCTCTTCTCTCAAAGATATCGACGATCTAGTCGCATTTTTCGATAACCGCCGCATTCCGTTGGCCATTAACCACTGCGTCTCAATCTATCCCTCGGAAGATTCCGACATCGAACTTAACCAGATCGATTTCCTCCGTAATCGCTACCCCAACCGCACCATCGGATTTTCCACACACGAGTATCGTGACTGGAGCTCGTCGATGCTGATGGCTTATGCCAAGGGCGCGCGTACGTTCGAGCGTCACGTCGACATCCAGACCGACGGTATGACGGTTTCGCCCTACTGTTCCGTGCCGGAGCAGGTTGATGGCTGGTTCAAGGCCTTTCATCGCGCAAAGAGAATGTGCGGGGCCCCGGGCACACAGAAGCGGCTGCCGCCGCAAAAAGAAATCAGCTATCTCGACTCTCTTGTCCGCGGGGTGTATGCAAAGCGCGATCTTCCAGCCGGTCACGTACTGCAGGATGCCGACGTTTACCTCGCGATTCCACTCCAGCAGGGGCAGATTTCCTGCCGTGAACTGATGCGCGGTGAAGTGATCCGGAACAGAGTGCTCAAAGATCAAGCCATTACGATCGATGCCATTGACAGCCCTTACGCCAACATTCCATCGCTCACGGACCTGATCTACAACCGAGGATTGCCCACGAAGCCCTCTGCGGCCCGTGCCGCCAAAGCCGGCACCGGCGGAGCTGTTTGAAGAGCCTCGACATGAAGACAATTAGCGTGGTCACGCCCTGCTTTAACGAAGAAGGCAACGTTCTCGAGGTTTACGAGCGCGTACGCAGCCTGATGCTCGGTCTCGGCAAGTACCGCTACGAACACATCTTCATCGACAACGCGTCCCGCGACGCGACCTTCGCCGTGCTCACTGGAATCGCCGCCCATGATTCCAATGTGAAGGTCATCCGCAATGCGCGCAACTTCGGACACGTGCGCTCCCCGATGCACGCAATTCTCCAGGCTCGCGGCGATGCCGTCATTGTGCTCATGTCCGACCTGCAGGACCCGCCTGAAGTCTTAGCCCAACTGTTGGAACAGTGGGAGAAGGGAGTGCCAATCGTCATCGCGGTCAAGCATGAGAGCCGCGAATCTGCCCCGATGTTTCTTGTCCGGAAGATGTTTTATCGGCTCGTCAACCGGCTCTCCGACGACATTGAGACTTATGAGAACTTTACTGGCTTCGGACTCTACGATCGGCAAGTTATCGACCTGGTCCGCCAGTTTGGCGATCCCTACCCATACTTCCGTGGCATGATCGCCGAGATTGGATTGCCCCACACCGAAATCCAGTACGAGCAGCAGCGCCGCAAGAGCGGTAAGTCAAAGAATAACTTCTACACGCTTTATGACCTCGCCATGCTTGGCATTACCAAGCTGTCAAAGGTCCCGCTGCGGCTCGTTACTTTTTCCGGTTTTGCAGGATCCCTGTTGTCGTTGGTCGGCGGCATGGCCTACTTTGCCTACAAACTAATGTTTTGGGGAAACTTCACGGTTGGGGTCGCCCCCATCGCCATCGGAATGTTCTTTCTGGGCTCGCTCCAGCTTCTCTTCATGGGCATTATCGGCGAGTACATTGGGAATATACACACCCAGGTGCACAACCGCCCACTGGTGGTCGAGCGTGAAAGATTGAATTTTCAGTACGAGCCCGGAGAACCGCTTGCTTCCGGCGCTCTGGCCTCCGGAGTGGCTGCGGGAGGTCAGAAATAGAGAGTTACTACCCCTTTACTCGTACTGTTCGCCACAATTGTTACCGGCGTGCGTCATAGGCCGATCTTTAGTAATTCCCCACCTACAGGACAGCGGCGTGAGGCCGTGCATCCTACGCTACAATTCTTACAGTCAGCGCATTTTGTCTTTATCTTTGCCGCGGGGAACGGTCTTCATCCACAGGGAGTTGTTAATGAACTTGGGCAGCTTGCAGCGCTTTATTCCGGCTCGAGTAAAATTCCTACTCAAGCCGCACTACCGCAAGCTGTTCAGCAACCGCCTGCACGTCCTTTTCTGGCCCACGTTTCGTTGTAACTATGCTTGTACATATTGCACGGTGTGCACAAAGTTCGATTTTGCCAAGGTATTTCCGAAAGAATCTGAGAAGCGGGTTGAGCAATGGCTGAGCGCACTCGAAAAGCTGCCGCCCGCATTGATCTATATCTCGGGTGGGGAACCGTTTTTGTATGCCGGCCTTTCGGAGTTGGTCAACCACCTGCCCAGGAAGCACAAGCTGCTCGGAATTGTAAGCAACGTGTCGCTGCCTGCAAGCGTGTACCGGAAAATTAGACGCCCTTTTCACCTCAACGCCAGCTTTCATCGTGAATATGTAAGCGCAGACAAGTTTATTGAACGCGTCAAAGAGCTGCAGGAATTTCTCGATGTTCATGTGAATATCGTCGCGACCCGCGAGAATTTGCCCGTGATTTCCGCGATTGACGAGTTAATGAGGACGCACCGAGTAAGTCTGCATGTGGACCCATATGTCGATCGCGAATTCGTTTACAGTGCGGAAGAGCAGACGCTTTTACATAAGTACACGCAAGCCGACCGTAAGTCACTGGTGGATTTTAACGACTTCAGCCCCAAGCAGTGCTCCGCGGGGCGGAATTACATCAACCTGTTGCCGGACGGCCAGGTGTTCACCTGCGCAGCAGGATTCAGCTATACGTATTCTCCGCTGTATACCGACCTGGTAAGGAACCGGCCTCTCAAGCACTTTCGGATGGCCAATCTTTTCGATCCTGACTTCCGTCTGAATCCCACCGACCTTCTATGCGAGCTGCCTTGCAAGGACGCCTGCGACCGCGATTCTGTTCTCATCACGATCCGGAGGCAGGAAGAGACTTTACAGGCCAGATGAGTTCGTTTGACCGCACTCAAGCGATTGGCCCGGGGGCGAAGCCAAGCCTAGAAGCAAGTTCGTTTCTTACGGTTCGGTTCCTGCATGCCGTCGCTGGTTTCGCGGACGCGCACGGCTGGCCGTTCTTCGCCGCAATTTCGTTCTTTTTCGGCTGGGACTACCTGAGCGGCATGGGCTCGCGCCATCTGGACCACGATGAGCTCTTCACGTTCTATATCGCGCAGGCACCGAGTCTCCGGAAGCTCTTTGCGCTCACTCACACCATCGACCTTCACCCTCCGCTTTCGT
This sequence comes from uncultured Acidobacteriaceae bacterium, assembly GCA_963803645.1. Classification (GTDB taxonomy): domain Bacteria; phylum Acidobacteriota; class Terriglobia; order Terriglobales; family Acidobacteriaceae; genus Acidiflorens. Next base: position 286,213 of record CAWDNK010000002.1, read on the forward strand.
ATTTATTCGTTCGAGCCTCGTTCGCGATCTTTGGAGCCAGCTCGTGGTCGTGCCGCCTGCCGTTCCTGCTTGCTTTCTTTGCTTTCAGTGCACTTCTGTTTCTTTTCTTGAGCCGGCTTCTGTCGCCGCTTTACGGACTCATGGCCGTGCTCACGCTTTGGATAAGCCCTTACGCTCACCTGGCGATCGAGGCGCGTTCGTATTCCATGGTCCTCTGTTTTACTGGTTTGATGCTTGTGAGCTGGTACCGTTTCGTCGACGAAGGACACCGGGGCAGCCGGGCGTGGGCACTGACGACGCTGATCGCGGGCGGCTTCGGCCTACTGCTCTCTCATGTACTGGGCGTGCTGGCCTATGCCGCTTTTTTCTGCGCGGAATCGATCCGCTTCCGCATCCGCCGGAAGCCGGACTGGCGCCTGTGGTTCGCGATGATGCTTCCCCTGATCTCGTTCGTCACGTACCTGACTCTTCTCCGCCACGGATCAAGGATATTGTTCTCGGAGTGGAGTCAAGCCAGCCCCAGGCGCCTAGCCATCTGCTATTGGGAACACATTCGGTTTTTAGTAACTCCTTTGACCATTCTCCTGCTGATCTCGGCACCTTGGCCTTTGAGTTCAAGAGGCAGCACCCGGCGCTCAGACTCGCGGGTAGCGGATGTTTCGCTGCGATGGCTCCTCTTGTTTCTGTTCCTCGTACCGCTGGAAATTGAAATCTTGTTTGCGCGCACTGGCACTGCGTTTTATGAACGCTACGGGGTGGTGGCACTCCTTCCCTGCGCGATGCTCCCCGCAATCTTTCTTGCCCGTCGCACGCACTGCGACCGCCGGGCGGCTGGCTGCATGGTAATTGTGTTGTCCGTTCTGCTGATTTTCAATACCTTTGGAAAACCTTGGCTGACCGAGCAACTCGCCAGCCTCGCGCGCCCTGCCGTCGCAGCAAGACTGATGTATGTACTTGCTCTGCCTCCGATTGCACCGCCAGCTTTGACGCAACCAAGCGTCCCTCCTGGGTTGCAAGAACAATCGTCCACAGCTCCAGCTGTATCGCAGCTTGGGGCGCTCGACCCCAGCCTCCCTTTCGTGGCTGGCAACGGGCCCACATTTCTTGAACTCGCCCAGTACCAGGATGCCGCCCTCACGCATCGTCTCTATTTGCTTACCAACCATGCAGCAGCCACAACCATCGTTCATGCCACCGCTTTCGATCACTATGAACTGGTCAGGGCGGCGTTCCCGATCAGCGGACAAGTGGAGTCTTATTGCACCTTCTTAGGCGCGCACCCGCACTTTCTGGTGCTGGGCGGTTACAACCATCCCGACACGTGGCTTCTGCGGAAACTTGAAATGGATGGAGCAAAGCTGAACATCATTGGAAAGTATGACGACGGGGTCATCGAAGAGCACCTTATCTACGACGTCGTGATCACGAACGACACATGCCGCAACTAGCCCGGCAACAATCCGAAGGCGCAAAATGAACAATGAATGCGGGCGAGCGGAAGAACGGCCTCATGTTTATTCCTAGCAGACTTAGACGCCCTAGTGCTCGTACCCACATTTGCGGATTGTACCCAGGATGAACTGTCTCAGCATCGCGGTCTCCATCTGATCGACCTTCGACGTCGTTCGACTAGCGCTTCCAATACACACTAAAGATGCCGAAGTGCGCGACGTGAGGGAATCGTTTGATCACTTCGGCTTTTACGTCCGGACGCATGGCCGCACCCGGGAAAAAAGGAGCGTCATTGATGACCACCAGGTTGAGGTTTTCAGCTTGTATAACCTTCAGAATTTCTTCCGGTGACGCGCCGGTATCGTCATGCGCCACAGTCTTTAACCCCGAAAGAAAGTACAGCTCCGGACAATCATTGCCGGCAAACATCAGTCCGTTCGGGCTATGTTCGCGCAGGAATCGGGCCAGGTCATCGAAGAACACGGCGCCCTGGATCTTTAACCCTCCTGCCCGGGGCGATTGCATCGTCTGCATGGCGCCGACCGTCGAGGTAAGTTCATAGATATACAGCGGGACAAGACTGACCACGCCGAACACGAGATACAATCCGACGACTGATCCGAGAGCATATGTTCCCCGCTGCCTCTTTCCCGTGGAAACGATGGCCACAATCGCCAACAAGGTCAGAGGCACCATGTAAGCGAGATAGATCGCCACCGCAAACGGATATTGCACGAGACTGCAGGTCGCGGCCAACGAAACCAGCAGCACCACCTGCTGTCGCTGCAGTTTGCTTCGCGCATCGTTAGTTCGCACCTTCGGGTGGTCACGGAACCATACCAGCGCTACTCCCGCGAGCACCACGACTGGCGTCAACACGACTACCGAGCACCAGATCCCGTAGAGGAAATCGAACGAGTACGCAGCCCTCACCACCAACGCGACGGCTCCCAAGGCGAGGGCGCCACCAATGGCCTTCCCCTGGAATTGATCCCAATACATCGCTGCGGCCAGTACCGCCACCAACGGCAGGGCATACAGAAGCTGCTCAACTCCCAGCGGACGGACCACCCCGAGGCCAATCGATCTTTCGATCGCACTCGAAGCGACCCCCGCAAAGAACTTCGCCACGCCGCCCGAGCGCGCGTACGGGATCAGGAAAACGAGGATTGGGCCCGCGAGCCCGCCCAGAAACGGGACCGCCAGGCTGAAATATCGTTCGGAAGCGTTGTCCGGTTCTGACCCGCACTCCTCGTTCCCCGAGCAGTATCAGGGTAACCACCGCCGCTGACGGCAGAACGAATTCGTATAACTCGTTCATGCCCAATTTTGTCCGCAGCAGCAGGATCACTGTCGCCATGAAAAGGAGCAGCGCTCCGATACTGAATAGACGGTACAGCCAGCAATTTTTCAGGCCGTCCTTTGGACCCTGTCCCTCGACGTTCCCCTGCCGACTATCGCTATGACTTTCGCTCTGTTCGAGAAAGGCGAGGAACAGCAGTATTCCGGCAATGTAGTAAGCCCCGATCACCTTGATCAGGATTGAAACCCCGCCGCACGCGCCGGCAATAACCAGCCAGCGCCGCGTACGAACGTCCAGGTAACGCAGCACAGCCGCCGCCCCAAAGGTTGCAAAGAAGAGGTTGTACCAGGAGGGCATCGCCGCCGGATAATTCGGGTAACTCCACACCACCGCCAGCAGCGTGATGAACCCTGCCGCAAGCGGCGAGACAAGCCGCTGGGCAATGTAATACACGGCCGGAACCCAAGCCAGGAAAAACAGGAATACACAGATGCGCAAGGACATCAAGTTCACGCCCAGAACTCGAAAGGCTAGCGCATGAATAAAGCTTAATCCGCCGGTGTAGACCTCGCCAAAATCGCTGTGCGGAAGTTGTCCCTGCATCACTCGCAGCGCACTTTGGCTCAGCGTGCCGTCGTCGGCCGGAACCCAACCTTGGCCAATGCGCAGGCCAACATAAATTCCCGCGATTGCCAAGACTGCGGCGAGAACAGACACGCGAATGACCCAACCTTGAGGAGCTCCCAGCACTGCATCTTTATACTCGCCGCCAAGTTCCGCGGAACCTGCTTGATCTTGCCGGACGAGTATTTCCACTTTCAAAGGTGGATTGATGTCTGTGTCCGTTTTCATGGTGGTCATTTCCGTTTTCTTCTTCACTTCGCATCCAAAGCCGTCAAGCGCAGCTTTGCTTCCTTGCTGTCCTGGTTCAGCAGCAATGCACGCTGATATTCAGCGCGTGCCTCAGGGATATTTCCGCTCTGCTCAAGGGACTCGGCGAGCCAATAATGATAGTCCCAGACTTTCGGGTCCATGGCTGCCGCCTGCAACAGGTACGGTTGTGCCTCCGCGTTCCGTCCAGCCTTTAGAAGCGCTCTTCCGAGAAAATGTTTTGGCGCCGCCTGTTCGGGATCCAACTGCACAGCCCGCGCCAGCAGTTGCACCGCGTCCTGGTACTGGCCGTCCATCAAGTGAACGTTGCCGCAGTTGTAGAGCGCAGAAACCAAATCGGATTCCTTCTCCAGAACTTCAGAGCAGAGTGCCAGCGCGTGGTCGTAGTCGCCGATCTCCCCGTACAACCCGGCGACTCCTGCCATGCCCACCTCCGATTTTGCGTAATCCGGATTCACCCGGTTCAGCCACACGCGACCTTCCTGGAATCGGCCGGCGCGGATGTAGGACTCGGCCAATGCCAGCGGCCCGTAGCCGTAATCGGGATGATCCTTTACAACCGACTGCGCAAGTGCGATTGCTTGATCATTCGCGCCTCGCTGGCTATATTCTTTCGCCAACCCTGCCATCGAGATTGGATTTCCCGGATAGAGCGATTGTCCACGCACAAGCACCAGCAGATCGTTTGCCCAATATGCTTGCTGCACAATCGAGGCGCACACATAAGCGCAGCACAATGCCACCACAACGGATACTTGCACCACCCGCGCAGTCCATCGTTGTATGGATGGCAGGCGCCGCAGTCCCATGGCCGCTAGAATCGAGAATCCGATGGAGGGCAAATACATGTAGCGGTCGCGCACGAAATCGCCGTTGCCAAAGTTTCGCAAGTACAGCGCCGGCGCGAGGCCTACAATCAGCCATAGTCCGGCAAACGCGATCATCGAATCTTTCTCTCGCCGGTTCCAATACCACAAACCCACCACGACGGCGCCCAGGGCAACGCTCGGCAATACGATTTGACCGAGAATTGCGCCCGTAACGTATCGCGTGTAATAAAGACCCGTCATTCCGATGGGAACCAGCAGTTGCCGGAGATAAATAGAAAGCACTAGGGGTAAGGTCCGCGCCACGTCGATCACCCCGTGATTCGGATCGAACTGGCCGGTTGCGTGCAGCAAGGCGTGTCTTCGTAGTAATGCATACGCTACGGTGACGAGTGCGTACGGCAGTGCTTCCCTTAGTGTTCCAACAAATCTGTAGGCGGGCGACAGTTTGCTGTTTGCAGGGTACAGCCACGAGTAAATTCCCACGAGCGCGGCAAAGACGACAGCCATTTCCTTGGTCAGGAGCGCACACATCAACAGCGCGAGCGACGCTGCCCACCAGACCACCTTCATCTTCCGCTCGCGCTCTCGACCGTTAAGAAATGCGGTAAAGGCGAGTGCCGCAAACATCGTCACCATAGTGTCAGAGGCGGCAGAGACCCAGGCGACTGGCTCGATATGAACGGGATGCACCGCAAAGATCAGCGTGGCGAGGGCAGCGGTCCAGTATTCGAGTCCCAGGCCTCGTACCAGCCAAAAGACCGAGGCCACCGTTCCGACATGTAACAACACCGCCCCGAGGTGCCATCCCCACGGCCGCAAGCCGAACAATGTGTAATTCAGCATCGACCAGGCGACGAAGAGCGGGCGATAGTAAACCTGATGTCGTGCTACGTGATACCAGAGATCGCTGCCAAAGGCTCGCGGCAGATTGTTCCAGGACCGGATGATCGGACTGTTAACGATCTGTGGCCAGTCGTCCCACACGAAATCGAAGGAGAGCGAGCCGCTATAGATCACGAAAGTGATCAGCCCCAAGAGCGGAAGCAAGACGCTCGGTCGACGCAGGTGCTGGGCCAGCAATTCTGATGCGCCAGGTTCTACGGCCTTTTGCGAGTCGTGGGTGTGGCTCGTGTTCAGGGGCGATCGCTCCACTCTCAATCAGCTCATACTAACCTTCCGTCACCTACGGCGCATGTTACCCAGGTTACCTACGTGTCCTACTTATTCGACCTATTTATATGGGCATTTGCGACGATCTCTTTATGGGATCTGCCGCGGGAACACAAGCCGCCAGAGAGGCATCGCCGGTCTTGTGTGTCGACCTCGACGGCACCCTGATCCGCGGTAATCTTTTGTGGGAGTGCGTGGTCGCTCTTCTGAAAAGCCAGCCTGGCAGCCTCTTTCTTATGCCGCTCTGGTTGCTTCGTGGACCTGCTTGCCTGAAGCGCCAACTTGCCGACCGCGTTAAGCTCAATCCCTTTCGCCTTCCCTTTCGGGAGCAGGTTCTCGACCTTCTCCGGCAAGAGAAGGCATCCGGTCGTCAGCTCGTACTCGTAACCGCGGCGGATGGCGACCTCGCGCGTTCGGTCACGAACCATCTGGGTCTTTTTGACGAAATTCATGGCAGTGATGGCCGGCGAAACCTTAAGGGAGCAACCAAGGCCGCGTTCCTCATCGAGCAGTTCGGGGTTACGGGGTTTGACTATTTCGGCGACTCGGCGGCCGACCTGAAAGTCTGGCGGCACGCACGCGGAGCGTACGTCGTCGGATCCGCTGCCCGAGCACAACAGGCGGGCGCGCTAACTACCGTCAAGGCGGCCATCATCGATCCGGCGCCGTCGTTGCACACGTGGGTCAAGGCTCTTCGCGGAACCCATTGGGCAAAAAACCTACTTCTTTTCTTGCCGCTTCTGCTCTCGCATAATCTGGCAATCGAGCCACTCCTCCGAACCATAGCTGGTTTCGTGCTATATGGTTTTTGCGCATCCGGACTCTACATTCTCAACGACTTGCTTGATCTTCATTCCGATCGCGAGCATCCCTGGAAGAAGGAACGGCCCTTTGCGACGGGCGAGCTTTCGATCTCGTTGGGGCTCTTGGTCTCGTTCGTCCTTCTTACCGCTGCATTCGGGCTGGGGTCGCTTTTGGATCTGCAATTCGGCTTAGCGCTCGCCGGGTATGCGGCTCTTACGATGCTCTATTCGCTTTATCTCAAGAAGATCGCGCTGCTTGACGTCTTCGTTCTTTCAAGCTTTTACAGTTTCCGGATTCTCGCCGGCGCGCTGATTTCGAGCACCGTGCTCTCGCAATGGTTTCTGGCGTTTTCAATGTTTTTCTTTCTTAGCCTGGCCATGGCCAAGCGCTACTCTGAGCTATTGCATGCCAACGACTTGATCGCTTCCGGCAATTCGGGTCGGGGCTATCATGTTGACGACCGCGAACTGTTACTCGCTTTTGGAGTCGGCAGCAGTTTCTCCGCCGTCGTCATTTTCAGCCTCTACGTTCAGAGCCAGGATGTGCGGGTGCTCTACCTTTCGCCCGAATGGCTGCTCTTACTTTGTCCCATCGTACTTTACTGGCTTGGCCGGACCTGGCTTTTAGCGCATCGCGGCGAATTGAAGGAAGACCCGGTCACTCTCGCTATCCGCGATCGCGTTAGCTATGCTGTGGCGCTGGCGGCTGCGCTCGTTATTGCCGCCAGCATGTTTCATGTGAACTTCTAGTTATGACTGCCCAAGCGGCCGCATCCCCGAAAAGAAAAGCCGGTGTAGCGCAGCCCACGAAAAGCTCTCTGTCGTGGGGACGATACCCGTCTGCAGCTCACGCCCACGTTTATAAACCTGCCTGGAACGATCAAGTCCCGGCCATACTTGAAGCTGCCTCGAGCGCTTCCCTTCTGCCCCATGGTTTGGGCCGGAGCTATGGCGATTCCTGCCTTAATGCCGATCGCTCGCTTGTCGATTGCCGTCGCCTCAACCGCATTCTCGGCTTCGACGAATCGAGTGGCGTGCTTCGCTGCGAAAGCGGCGTCACCTTCGCGGATATCATCCGTTTATTTTTGCCCGAGGGCTGGTTTCTGCCCGTCACTCCCGGCACGCAATTCGTCACGGTCGGCGGCGCCATCGCCAATGATGTTCACGGGAAAAATCATCACTGTGCCGGAACTTTCGGCGCGCACGTTCGTCAGTTCGGTCTGCATCGTTCGCGCGATGGGCTCGTAATTTGCAGCCCTGAACGCAATCCCGGGATGTTTCGCGCCACTATCGGCGGCCTCGGCTTGACCGGCGTCATCTCCTGGGCCGATATTCAACTTCGCCGAGTAGACGGCCCATGGATCGATGCCGATCTCGTTCCATTCAACTCGCTTTCGTCGTTTCTCGATCTCAGCCGCGAAAGCGACGGCCGCTTCGAATACACGGTCGCGTGGCTCGATTGTTTCGCGGGCAAGACGCCGCGCGGCATCTTCTTCCGTGGAAATCATTCGGCTGCAGCGCACAAAGCGGCTCACTCGAAGCCCGGTCCCAAATTGCCTTTCGCTCTACCGCAGTGGCTGCTTAATCGCCATACCATCAGGACGTTCAACGCGGCTTACTACCACGTTCACGCGGCCAGGAAAGGTCCAACGCTTCTTCACTACGAACCGTTTTTCTACCCGCTCGACTCCATTCGACAATGGAATCTTCTCTATGGCAAGCAAGGCTTCCTGCAATATCAGTGCGTAATCCCTGAAACCCATCTCGACGCCTTGGAAGAATTGCTCGATCGCATCGCCCGCTCTGGCATGGGTTCTTTTCTGGGAGTGTTGAAGAAATTTGGTGATGCTCCGGCGGCCGGAATGCTCTCATTCCCTCGCCCCGGACTTACCCTGGCGCTTGACTTCGCCATGCGCGGTGAACGGACCCTGCAACTCCTGCGCTCGCTCGACGAGATTGTTCAGCGCAGCGGCGGTGCGCTCTACCCCGCTAAAGATGCCCGAATGAGCCCGGCTCTGTTCGAATCTTCATTCCCCCATTGGCGCAGCTTTGTCCCTTACATCGATCCGAAGATGTCATCCTCATTCTGGCGTCGCGTCACGGAGGCTGGTCACTGATGACGATTTCGCCCCACATGCCGTCATCCGCTTCTCCGGCGCGAAAAGTTGTCATTCTCGGCGCAACTTCCGCTATCGCCGTCGAAGTCCAGCGTCACCTGGCTCGCCGAGGATGCGAATTGCTTTTGGTCGCTCGCTCGCCCGAACGGCTCGCTGTTTTGCAGTCCGATCTGCTTGCGCGGGGCGCCTCGCATGTTCTCACCTGGGCGGCTGAGCTGGCTTCGATCGAACAGCATGCGGCGATCTTCGATTACGTTGGCCGCGCGCTCCCTGAGTTTGACACCGTGCTCCTCGCCTATGGCAGCATGCACGACCAGAAGGATTCCGAGGCTTCCGTCGATCTTCTCCTCGACGAACTCCATGTCAACTTTGTGAGCGCGGCGGCGATGCTCACGCTGTTCGCCGCCGATCTCGAACGACGCCGCGCTGGCTGCCTCGCGGCCATCACGTCGGTTGCGGGAGATCGGGGCCGACGCTCAAATTATGTCTATGGCTCCGCCAAGGGCGCGCTTTCGGTCTTCCTCCAAGGGCTACGAAGCCGTCTGCATCCCGCCGGAGTCAAAGTGATCACTGTCAAACCAGGACCGGTGCAGACCCCCATGACCGATCATCTTCCGAACGCTAATCGTTTCGCGGATCCGGAACTCGTGGCCGCCGATATTGTGCGCGCTCTCGAACGCCGCTCGCCTGACGTTCTCTACACGCCGAAGACCTGGCGCTACGTTATGACCGCTGTCGAACACATCCCCGAAGCTATCTTCAAGCGCTTGTCGTTCTGAGCTAGATTGACTGGCGTGTCGGGCGCGCCATGTCCGGGATAGTCTCGGTCCGTACCCCCACCCCCTACCCCCCCTCAATCTTTAGAATCATGGATTTAGCGATGATTCCCTTGCAAAATATTCGAGATAAAGGACTTATAGCTAAAATATTCCGGAATAAGGACTTATCCTAGCAGAAACCTCCAAAAATGGTTTTGGGCAGTTTCGAGAGCCGTCTCGGCGGACGGATCTTGAAACTGCCCCAATTAGATTTTTATTTTGACGCATATCTGGCGGCTAAGTCCAGGAATTCGTCAAAGGATATTTGGATGAAGAATTCGGAGTCTGGAAAGCCGCATTGGAAAACGTTCTGGGAAAGGAAAAGGGCCGCAGTTCTGCGGCCCTGACCCTTCTAATTATTTTCACTTACCAATACTACCGCCGGAAGCGGCCACCACCACCGCCGCCCTGCCCTCCGTGACCACTACCGCCGCCCGGACCGCGGCCTCCACGCCCGCCGCGCCGACGGCGATTGCGATCACGATCGCCAGCACCGCCGCGGTTGTCGCGGCCGGCTTCCGGACGCGCCACAGCTCCCGGCTCTGCCGCTACCGCCGCGTCGACTCGATTAAAGTTCGGCTCATCGTCGGCGTCGAACTCGGCGCCGCCTTCAATCACTGCCGTCGGTGCGCCGTGCGAGGTCGCTGAACCGGCTGCCGGACTGGCAATCTCATCCGACTCGTGACCGCCATCGCTCTCCGGCGGCGGAGCGCCACCGCCCATTTTGGCGCGCTGCTCTTTCAGAATTGCCTTGCGCGACAATTTGATCCGGTTGCCTTCGACTGCGAGAACTTTAACCAGCACCTGATCGCCCTCTTTCAGCTCGTCGCGAACATCCTTAATTCTGTGCTCGGCGACTTCGCTGATGTGCAGCAAACCGTCCAGGCCCGGCAAAATCTCGACGAACGCGCCGAAATCCGCCAGCCGGCTCACCTTGCCAAGATAGGTCTTCCCTACCTCGGCCGAGGCCGTCAGGTCGCGAATAATTTGCAGAGCCTTGTTCGCAGAAACTTCGTCGTTCGACGCGACGTTCACTTTCCCGGAATCCTCGACGTCGATCTTCACACCGGTCTGCTCGATGATGCTGCGAATCATCTTGCCGCCGGGCCCAATCACGTCGCGAATCTTGTCGACCGGAATCTGGAGCGTGTAGATGCGCGGCGCATACGCCGAAACCTTCACACGCTGCTCGCTGAGCACCTCGTCCATTTTCTCGAGGATGAACAGCCGTCCCCGCTGCGCCTGCGCCAGCGCTTCGCGCATGATCTGCGCGGTGATGCCGCCGACTTTAATGTCCATCTGGAGAGCGGTGATTCCATCTTTCGTTCCGGCGACTTTGAAATCCATATCGCCGTAGTGATCTTCCGCGCCCGCGATGTCGGTCAGGATGGCATACTGATCGCCTTCCTTCACCAGTCCCATGGCGACTCCGGCGACCGGCGCCTTTAATGGCACGCCTGCATCCATGAGCGAAAGCGAAGCACCGCAAATTGTGGCCATCGATGACGAGCCATTCGACTCCAAGATGTCGGAGACGACGCGCATCGCATACGGCCAGTTGTCTTCGGTCGGCAGCACCGCCGAAACGGCGCGTTCGGCAAGTGCTCCATGGCCGATTTCGCGACGGCCCGCTCCGCGCAGGAACGCAACTTCGCCAACCGAGAAGGGCGGGAAGTTGTAGTGCAGCATGAAGCGCTTCTTGGCTTCGCCCTCGAAGCCTTCGAGCCGCTGCATATCGTCGCTTGTGCCGAGGGTTGTCGTCACCAGCGCCTGTGTCTCGCCGCGGGTAAAGACCGCGCTTCCGTGCGCTCGCGGCAGAACTCCAGCTTCGATCCAGATCTCGCGAATCTGATCGAATGCTCGCCCGTCCGGACGATGCTTCTTGTTGATGACCTGATCGCGGAAGATGCGCTCGCGCAGCGTCTCGTAATACTCCTTGAGCTTCGCCTTGGCCACCAGATCGTCTTCCGGCAGAGCGGCCTGAAGCTCTTTCTCGAGCGTCCGCACGAGTTCGTAGCTCTCGGCCTTCGGATGCTTGGCCGTATCGAGCGCATCCGCCAGCCGCTCGCCAATCTTCTTTTGCAGATCGTTGTAATACGGCTGGTCGAATTCCGGCGGCGTCACTTTGCGCTTCGGCTTCCCTGCCTTGTTGCGCAGTTCTTCAATGGCCGCGCAAATTTTCTTGATCTCGGTGTGCGCGAATTCAATCGCGTCAACCACCGTCTCTTCTTTTACTTCTTTCGCGCCCGACTCAATCATCAGGATTGCATCGGCGGTGCCGACGACCATGATGTTCAGCAGGCCCTCGCGCATCTCCGAATAGGTGGGATTGGCGATGAAGCGGCCATCCACCAAGCCGACGCGCACCGCGCCAATCGGACCGAGGAATGGAATGTCCGAAACCGTGAGGGCGGCCGATGCCGCGTTGATACCCACCACGTCCGGATCGTTTTCCGTGTCTGCTGACAAAACAAACGCAATCACCTGCGTTTCGCACTTAAAGCCTTCGGCGAACATCGGCCGGATTGGCCGGTCGATCTGACGGCTGGTCAGCACTTCGCGCTCGCTCATGCGGCCTTCGCGCTTGATGAATCCGCCGGGAATGCGTCCGCCGGCGTAGGTGTATTCGCGGTAGTCGACGGTGAGCGGGAAGAAGTCAATGCCGGTCCGCGGATCGGGGTTAGCTGTCGCGGTCGCCAGCACCACATTCTCGCCCATGCGCACCACGGCTGAGCCGTGGGCTTGCTTTGCCAGTTTTCCGGTTTCAAATGAGATAGTTTTCCCGCCGGCGATTTCGACGGAAACTGTAGTTGCTTCAGGCTTCATAGATCATCCTTTTTTATTGGGGCAGGAGCGCCGGTCTCAGATCCGAAACCGCGCCCATTCGAAATTCGCATGACGTGCGAATGCATGATAGGCAACAAACAGATAGGCGAATGCCAGTGGCGATCACAGTCGGGAAACGCACTTTGCTTGGGCTCCCAGCTCAGGCTCGGGGTTCAAGCCGGCCCCCATTGGGCCGGACACAATTATTTGCGGATGCCGAGTTTCGTGATAACGGTCTTATACCGCTCCGAGTCGTACTTCTTGAGGTAGTCGAGCAGGCGGCGACGCCGGCTCACCATCATGAGAAGTCCGCGGCGCGAGCCGTGATCCTTCTGGTGCGCTTTGAAGTGCTCCGTGAGTTGACCGATGCGCTCGCTTAGCAGCGCGATTTGAACTTCAGGACTTCCTGTATCGGTGGGATGCGTGCGATACGTGTCAACGACGGATTGCTTTTGCTGTCTGGCTAGCACTAACCTGTTGCACTCCTGTCTCTTATCGTTTCGTAACGGTTTTAAGAATAACATACGGCGCGCAAAACACGCTAGTGTGCCTCGAAATGGAGGCGTGGACGCCGCGCCTGTGCGAAGACGTACCTATATTCGTTTGGATATGTGCGCTCTGGAATAGTTTGCGACGACGCTTGAAAGATTTTGACACGTCCCCGTTTGCTGCAAAACCGCCAAGCCAGCTATCATCCCGAAGGAATGACAAAGCTCAGCTTCTTGTTTCTTCTTGTCTTCGCAGCGTACTCCGTCGCGCAAACATCAACCGGTCCCCACTCCAAAGAGATTGATGCAGTCTACCCGGCCGCCCACGATCTCTATCTTGATCTGCACGAGCATCCGGAGCTGTCGTCGCACGAAACGCAAACCGCCGCCAAGCTGGCCGAGCGCCTGCGCACCCTCGGTTACGAGGTCACCGAGCATGTTGGAGGCACCGGCCTTGTCGCCATCCTCAAGAATGGAGCCGGCCCGACCGTCATGCTGCGCACAGAGCTCGACGCGCTTCCGGTAGAAGAAAAAACCGGCCTTCCCTACGCGAGCAAAGTGCATAGTAAAGATGATGCTGGACGCGAAGTCCCCGTCATGCACGCCTGCGGCCATGACTTGCACATGGCCGCGCTTTTTGCGACCGCCTCGATCATGGCGCACAGCAAAGATACCTGGCACGGCACGCTCATGCTGATCGGTCAGCCCGCTGAAGAGACTATTTCCGGCGCCAAAGCCATGATCGCCGACGGTTTTGCGACGCGCTTTCCCAAGCCCGACGTTGGAGTCGCGCTGCATGTCGGCAACGAGATTCCTGCCGGCGCTGTGGGCATCACGCCCGGAATCTACGACAGCAACGCCGACTCGCTGCGCGTCACTATCTATGGCAAAGGCGGACACGGCTCGGCGCCCCACACCACCGTTGACCCCATCGTGATCGCCGCCAAAACAATTCTCGCTCTCCAGACCATCGTCTCGCGCGAAGTAAAACCAGGTGAGTTCGCCGTCATCACGGTCGGGTACGTACGCGCGGGCACAAAGAACAACATTATTCCCGACGAGGCTGAACTCGGATTGACCGTTCGCACCTACAAGCCCGAAATCCGCAAACAGGTTCTCGCCGCCATCGATCGCGTGGTCAAAGGAGAGTCGCTCGCAGGTGGGGCTACTCGCGAACCACTGATTGAACACTACGAGTGGAGCGACTCGGTCTACAACGACCCGGCGCTCGCCAATCGTCTGCGCGGCGTTCTCGAAGCGACGCTCGGCAAAGACAACGTAACCACACCGGGGCCAATTACCGCCTCGGAGGATTATTCGTTTTTCGTCGAACTGGGCATCCCCTCGCTCTACTTCAGCCTCGGCGGAGCCGATCCCGCAAAGCTGGCCGAAGCGCACAAAGCCGGAACGATGCTGCCCTCTAATCATTCCCCGCTCTTCGCTCCCGACGTAGATCCAGCGCTGCGCACAGGCATCGCCGCCGAAGTGGCCGTGTTGCGCAACCTTCTCGGCGGAAGGTGACCGTCATTTACCCTAACGGGAACTCCGCTCAAAACTATCGTTAGTTGTTATTCACCGGAGGCCGGCATGGCTGATCCGTAGCGGAATCTCGATTCCCTCCACGCGCAAGTCTCTACGCCGACCTGCACTAATCATCCGCCCCCGCCGCCTCCATCATCTTCTCAATTTGTCGCGCGCGTTCCTCGGGCGTTCGGTAATAGAAAATCCTGAACAGATGTAACCGTCGTCGCGCCGCCGACATTCGCTCCCAACCATCGCGCGCCCGCGGATTCCGCGCAAACGCCACCTGCAAGATGGGTGGCAGCTCCTGTTCCGCATCTCTCACGGCCAGCAATCGCTCGGCAAGCTGCTCGGCACGCCGCACCCGCGCTGCTTCGCTCTTCGGCTCGCCTACCCACTTGGCAATGTCGTTGCGCGTCGACTGGTTCAGCCCGTCATACCAGCGGACCAGCGCTCTATCTCCCGCCGTCAGTCGCTTCAACTGCTCCGGCATAGCCGATACTCGTTTCTCGGTATCGTGCTGCAAACGGAATTCTGCGACTGCCCCGGGCCGAACGCCAGCCGCTTTCTGCATCTTCTTGTTTACCAATAGGATATGTCCGCCGTCTCTGCTCGGAAACAGGCAGGTGCGGAACGCGAAGCCGTTAATTTCGCCCACTACATTGATCTGGCCACGCATCCCATAAACCGTGGCTGCATCAAAAGGCACGCGGATAATTGTCCAGTTCAGGCGGGAGCGCATGCGTTCGAGCGTAGCCCGAAAATGCCGGGCACCAGCCGCGTTACGACTTTGAGATGGTTTCCCCATGACAAACCCTGGTCCGGGAATTCTAATACCGTCAGAAAAAGAAGCCGCGCGTTAAACTAGTCCTGATACGCGCTGTGGAGAAATCACTGTGATCTGTCCCAACTGCGGTGAGAACAACTCGGCAAATTTTCGCTATTGCGGAATGTGTGGCACCTCGCTTGAAATGCGTCGCCCCGCCGGCGCGCCGCGAACTGTTAGTTCGGATCCGCTGCGCGCGCAGCAGTACGAAGACGCCCAAAATGACGCGAACCGCACCGCAGCGCAAACGACGGTCCGCGCGAATACAAATGCGGTACGCGAATCGACCGCCAGCGCCAGCCCGTCCTTTCTAGGCTTAAACCAACCCTTCACAGATGGACATGGAAATGATTCCACCAATGGCGGATCGGCGAACGAATCTTTCTCTGGACTCGATTCGTTTTTTGAGCCGGAAGACTCGGGAGTCAGCGCCCGCGGCGTCGTGCTCCTGCTCGTGCTGCTCGCCGTCCTCGGCGCTGGCGGATGGTGGGCCTACTTGCATTACAACGGAGTGAAACCAGCCGGCAATGGCAATGACTCCCCAACCGCCGCTCAAACTCCAGCACCGCCGCCAAGTTCCAGCGGGACGGACGCCAACAGCCCAGCGGGTAACACCAATCCGGCCGCTGCGTCGTCCTCATCGATTGCTAGTACGTCCTCACCAAATGCTGGCTCACCAGCGAACTCGGCTCCATCGCAGCCGCCAGCCGCGCCCGTCGAATCCGCAAGATCAACTCCACCACCGAAAGTTGAACCGCAAGCTGAGCCAAAGGCCGAATCGAACAAGGCCGAATCGAAGTCAGAGTCAAACGTCGGCCAGAATCCTCCCGCGGCCCGGAAGCCTGCGCGAGAAAATGCTCGTCCTCAGAAAATTGCGCGCGCCGAAGCGAAGCCTTCGCCTCGTCTTTCTGCAGCAGTCGTCCCGGCATCGGGCGATAAAGGAGATGCGGAATACAAAAGAGGCGAAGCCTATCTTTACGGGCGGGGCATGCCGGAGAATTGCGCTGAGGCCATCAAGAATTTAAAGGACGCCTCGGCCATGCAGAACGCCAAGGCTCGCAGCATGTTCGGAACTATGTACGCGACCGGTCACTGTGTGCCGCGCGATCTGCCGACCTCTTATTCGTGGTTCGCGCAGGCGCTGCGAGTGGACCCGAATAATCAGATTCTCGAAAAGGATTTAACGGCGGTGTGGAACCAGATGACACCGCCTGAGCGGCAGATCGTCGCCAGGAATAAGCAGTAAGGAAGCGCGGCAGTTATTTCCACTGCGTGGATGGTACGGAGAAAGTAGCGGTTCGAGATTATTGGTCGGTGGGTACCAGGTTCAGAGCTTTTCGCACCGTTCCGCGCTCGGTCATGATCTTGTCCTGCAAGAGCGTGATCGCGTAGATCAGCTGCTCCGGCCGCGGCGGACATCCTGGAACGTAAATATCGACCGGAATGACCTGGTTCACACTCTGCACCAGCGCGTAGTTATTGAAGACGCCGCCTGAGGTTGCGCACGCTCCCATCGAGATCACCCATTTCGGCTCGGGCATCTGCTCCCAGAGCTGGCGAATAACGGGGGCCATTTTGTTGGAGACGCGCCCGGCGATGATCATCAGGTCTGACTGCCGCGGCGACGGGCGAAAAACCTCCGCGCCAAACCGCGCAATATCAAAGCGCGATGCGCCCATCGACATCATCTCGATCGCGCAGCAAGCCAGGCCAAACGTCATCGGCCAGATGGAATTCTTGCGCATCCAGTTGACGGTCGAATCAAGCGTGGTCATCACAACGCCTTCGGGCACGGGATTGCCGAAGATCAGTTCTTTGACAACGCGCTTCCCTTTCTCGAGGTCAACGTAGGGGCCGAGACTGAGTTCTTGCGCCATGTGGCTATTTTAAATCACTGGCAGGGGAGAAGCCCAGCGGGAGGCGTCTTCTTAACGGGAGTGGCTTCATTCGAAGCCGGGCTCATACCTGAGTCGTAGATCGCCGTCACCACATAGTAATAGGTCACATTGTCTGGCGCTTTGGTATCCACGCAACCCGTCTTCTTGACAGGAACTTTGTTGAGTTGCTCACAATCTCCACAGTCAGAAATGTGCGGCGGAATGTGTGCCTTCGTTCTTCGAAAGACGCAGTAGCCAACTAACTTCTGACTAGGAGGATTCGCGTTCCAGGTGAGAAACACGTCATGGTTCCCAGACACGGTGCCCGCAGAATGGTTCCCGGACACGGTGTCCGCAGAAATTCCTCCCTTACACTCGGGCGCAGCTTTACCTACGGACGAAGTGGTTGTCGGATTTTTCTTTGGGGTATTCGACGGCTGTGAACTCGAGGCTGGACTGGGTTGAACCTGAGCAACTGCAATGCTGGTGCAAAACGCCACCAAAAACACAAGTGTTCCCGCGGCCGCGAGTGCTTGCAATCTAAGCTTCACGAGGCTCCTAGTCATCTTTGTTTCGGGGCGACCGAGCCACGCGCAGCGGACTGGCGGGAAAGTCGGTCGGGTAATGTTGCGGCCTTGATCTTACAACGGTGCAGCGCAACCGCAAAGCCGGCGCGCAACCGCTCCGTCGCCAATTCCGATTCTCACGAGTCTGACCGCTTTGCGGTCCGCGGACCTTCAGCGCGCAACGGCACAGCGCCCGCCATCCGATCCTCAGACCGCTTTAGAAACCAGATCAACACCAATACGAGCGCGAGAGCGATTGCGAAGAATATCACTCCGCCCTGGTGGTGGAAACGCCCGTTCAGATATCCCGGATCGACGCGAATGCCAAGCATGGCAATCACGAAGATGCGCAGACCATTCTTTGCCACCGAGAGCGGTACCGCAACGGCAACGACCAGAGCCTTGCGCCACGGCGACCGCAGAAGCACGTGAGCGAGCACCATTGTTGTCACAAGAAGCATTGTGCTGGAGCGAATGCTGCTGCATTCCTGGGCGACTTCAACGGTTAGCCCCGGAATGCTGAGCACGACGCCGTCTTTCAAGACAGGAACGCCAGCGAGCGCGAACAGCGCGTGCGCGGAAATCGCGGAGCCGCGCTGCAACCAGTCGACAATGCTGGTCAAGACGGCCTGCGGAAATGGCACCAGCCAGAACAAGAAGCAAAGTGGAAACAGCAATCCTCGAGCAACCTGCGTCCCGAAGCAAAGGACGTAAAGTCCGCCCCAAAACAGCACCAGCGCAAACATGCGGATCGAAAGCGTGATATCAGGCGGCAGCGAGCCCGAACGCATGATCGGGAAGCCCGCAGCAAGAAGGGCCAGCGCCACTAAGGCAAAGCCGGCCCGCACATTTGGAGAGATCTTCTCCTGCAGAGACGGCCACTCGCCCACGATCAAAGCAAGACTGACGGGAAGAATCAGCAGGATGTGTGTGTATTCATCGTTGTGCAGCGCCAGCGCGAAAGTAGCCAGCAAAGAACGCCAGCCAATTAACAACGACGCGGCCAGGAGCACGCAGAAACCGGCCCAAAGCGTCGCCCGGTGCGGCGGGTCGGCGCCGGTTGTCGCAGCACGAGCGTCGCGTGTCATTGGCTGTCCCCGGACACGCCGCGATTATAGACCAGCGGTCCCAACATACCATGTTGCACTGTTCGTGTATTCTTCGCCGACTCCACATCTGTTCTCGTCATGAGTCTTCTGTTCTCGTCATCAGTCGTGACTGCGGTGTGACTTTGCGCCGGGGCATCTCAACTAGACAAATGTGACCCTGAGTTGAGTTACATATTTTGACGTTTGCTTTCGCGAAACTGGGGTTAGACTGTCCGGCATTAGTTTAACCACAAGATTCCGCAGCGTTGTCTTCGAATCGACCACCAGAGTTTGAAGATGCGAAGCTATCCGCTGCGCAACGAGAGACAGGCATGGAAATTCCGAATCAGAATTCCACTCGGAGGCAAATGATGAAACGGCTGTCGACCGGGCTATGCGCATTGACCGTCTTATTAGTTATTTCATCTCTTCGTCCAGTTCAGGCGCAGACAACATCGGGAGTAGCGCGGACGGCAGCGCCATTCGACTACGACGTCCGCGACGAAGTTACAGTGCCAGGCACGGTGACGAGCATCGTCACAAAAGCTGCTCCGGGAATGATCGCGGGGTCACATTTGCTCCTCGCGACTTCTTCGGGTCCGGTGGATGCGAGTTTGGGAAGATTCGGTCTGCATGGCTACGGCGCAGCCTCTGTAGCGGCCGGGCAACAGATTGAGGTGACCGGCGTCATGAGGACGATTGAGGACAAGCACGTCTTTTTGGTTCGTACTTTGAAGGTGGGTGGCGAGGTCTACACCATCCGCAACCAGCACGGGGCGCAGCTGTCTCCTCAGGCACGTGAACGAGCCGAGCAAAAAACCGGGCAGACAGGGGAGTCGCGATGAAAATGGAAAAATCAGGTTACGCCAATGTCCGCAGTTCGATTTTCCTGATCCTGGTTATGTTGCTCTTGGTGTTGTTCCCTGGTTGCAATAGCTCGAACTTCAATCCCCCGTCGGAATCGATTGCGGCAACGAGTGGAACTCCGCAGAGCGCTGCCGTCAATACCGCATTCGCAGCGAAGCTGGTAGCGACCGTGACCATGGGCGGAACGCCCGTGAGCGGGGCGTTTGTCGTTTTCACGGCTCCAACGACGGGAGCCAGTGGCACCTTCTCATCGAATTCATCCGCTTCCGAAACGGATACGACCGACTCGAACGGCGTGGCTACCTCGTCAATCTTCACTGCTAATGGAGTCATCGGAGCCGATACTGTGACCGCCACAGTCGCGGGCGTGACCGCCTCGACCAGCTTCGCATTGACGAACACATCGGGAGCGGCGGCGACAATCATCGCCACAAGTGGATCCCTGCAAGATGCAACCATCGATACGGCGTTCCTAGCGCCGCTGGTGGCAACGGTCGTTGATAGCAACCAATATCCAGTGAGCGGCGCGACCGTGACGTTCACGGCCCCGTCTTCAGGAGCGAGCGGCACGTTCGCGAATGGAACCGCGACAGATACGGAAACGACGGACGCGAACGGCATGGCCACCTCAGCGCCATTCACAGCCAACGGAACGGCCGGAGGATATGCGGTCACGGCTTCTGTTGCAGGAGTAGCCACGCCCGCCAATTTCAATTTGACGAACATAACCGGAGCCGTCATATCGATCACGGCAACCGGCGGAACGCCGCAAAGCGCGACCGTCAACACCGCGTTTGCGGCGCCACTGGTGGCGACCGTAATGGCGAATGGATCTCCGGTGAGCGGGGCGCTGGTCACGTTCGAGGTTCCAGCGACAGGCCCAAGCGGCACATTCGCGGGCGGGGTGAATACGGCGACGACCGACGTGAACGGCGTGGCTACCTCGGCGACATTCACAGCCAATGGTTCGGTCGGAACCTACACGGTCACCGCGACCGTGGCGAATGGCGCGCAGCCTGCCAACTTCGTTTTGACGAACACAGCGATCAACTACGCGTTCTACTTGAGCGGACTGGAGGCGATTAATGCGGGGCCGAATTTCTACGCACTCGCAGGATCGGTAAGCGTCGACGGCAACGGCAACGTTCTGGGCGGCGAACAAGACTATAACGACGGATTCGGATTGAACTCGCCGGAGCCTTCCGGAGACACTATTTTGCCGACGACGTCCGCGCTGATCGTGGATCCCACAACCAGCCAGGGAACGCTCACCCTGACGACCAACAACTCGAGTCTGGGCCAAAACGGCGTGGAGACGCTCGGCGTTCAATTTGTGAACACGAACCACGCGCTCATCATTCAATTTGACGGGTCGGCGACATCCAGCGGAAGCATGGACGCGCAGACTTTGTCGAGTGCACTCACCGATGGAAACTATGCGTTTACTTACTCCGGCGTTGACCCATCGTATCTGCCAATTGTGGTCGGGGGAGTGTTCTCGATTTCCGGCAGCGGCACCGCGTTGCAGGGTACTTTCGACGTCGATGACGCGGGAGCTGCGACGACTCCGACGCTGGGAACGCCTTTTAGCGGATCGATCACCGGCCCCGACGCGTTTGGGCGAGGCACCATCGCGAGCTCTGCCCTGGCGATCTCACTTAATTATTATGTGGTTGGTCCGGAGGCGATACGGATCGTCAATGTGGATGCGGATCTTGGTGATGCGGGAGTGGGCTCGGTGTACGGACAGGGTAGCGGGACTTTCAGCAACGCTTCGATCGGCAGCTCTATATTTGGCGTGGCCAGCAACTCGTTTGGAAATCTCTATGCAGCGGCAGGCATGGTGGCAACGGCTCCGGACGGCGGCACATTCAGCGGCGTCGCGGATGACAACGAATATTACAACGGCGTCATTGCTCCGAAGGCTTCGATCGCGGGCAACTACACGGTTGGAAGCAACGGATACGGCAGCTTGACGATCACGCCCGGAGACCTCGGAGACGTCAGCGTCTTTGGCGTTTATGCGACGGACCCGCTTCTTAACCTCAATGACCCGAACAACACTACCAGCGGATTGGGAGGAGCGCTGATCGCTGAGTTGGATGGGTTTGATCTTAGCGGCACTGGCATCCTGATTCCGCAAACAGATACGGCAACTGCCAGCTTCGCGGGCAATTACGCCTTTGGCGCGCAGGCTGACAATAATGCCCGCGGGCCGAGCCTCGGCTGGGAATTTGACTTCGTTGGGCAGGCATCGGTGAGCAGTGACGCTTTCAGCGGGGCGCCTGGACTTATCAGCGATCCGTTCTTCATCTTCAACAACACTCCGCCGGATGGGACCGATACTGGGACGTTCTCAGGCTCAGCCGTGCCCGACGGCGCCAATCCTGGCCGCTACACCTTGAAGCTCAACGTGACCGTTATGGCTGACCCGAGTTACAACCTGGCGATCTACCAGGCAAATGGCGGGCAGTTGTTCTGGCTGGATGAAGATGCGAACGCGGAGAGCGTATTTCTGGGATCGCTCCAGCAGCAAGGATCGCTTTCGGGTCTGCCTGCGGCAAAGGCCGGAGTGAAACGGAAACGATAACGGCATGGGAAAAAGCTGCACGGGAAAAATGAAACGTTTTCGACTATCCGCTTCCCTACTGACTTTGTGGCTGGCTGCGAGCCTTGCTCACGCCGGTTCTTACCAGTATTTTCGCATCGGCAACAAGAACGACCTCCAGACCAGGCCTGTTTCGGGGACGGCAATGATGGGAGGCGGCGAGGATCTCGACGAAGCGTTCCGCTGGCTCTGCGAGCGGGGTGCTGGGGGCGACTTTCTGATTCTGCGCGCTACCGGAAGTGACGCCTACAACTCTTATGTCAACGGATTGTGCAGGCTGAATTCGGTGGGAACGCTCATTCTTCCGGATCGGCAGTCTGCGCAAGATTCAGCGGCAGTGGAGATTATTCGCCACGCGACGGTGATATTCATTGCCGGCGGCGACCAAGCCAACTACCTCCGCGGCTGGAAAGACACGCCGGTCCAGGATGCGATCAATTCCGGTATCGCCGATGGGAAGCCGATCGGCGGCACCAGTGCTGGTCTCGCTGTACTCGGTGAATTTGCCTACGGTGCGCTTGGAGACCGTCCGGACGACAACGACCTTGCTTCCGCTGAAGTTCTGGCTAATCCTTATTTCGAGCGCGTGACGCTGGCGCGGGGATTTTTAACCGTTCCGCGCCTGGCGAATCTGCTGACAGATTCGCACTTTGCTGTCCGCGACCGCATGGGACGAACCCTCGGCTTTCTCGCCCGAATTATGCAGGATGGGTGGTCGAAATCTCCACGCGAGATTGCGATCGACGAAAGATCGGCGTTACTCGTCAACTCCGACGGCACGGGAACGGTGGTCGGCAGGGGAAAGGGTGCGTACTTTCTGCGACCGTTGCGCGCGCCGGATGTTTGCAAAAAGGGCGCGCCTCTTACATTTCGAAACATTACTGTTTATAAGGTTCCGGCCGGTGGACACTTTGATCTCGTCTCCTGGACGGGCGCCGGTGGAACGAACTATTCACTTTCTGTTGTGAATGGCCGCATTGAGAGTACGGCAGGCAATCACGACATTTACTGACTAGTTTCGGCGTGGCGGGGAAGGTTTGATTTGCGCTCTTGCGGTTGAAGAGCTGATGTTCAGGAGACGGCATGAAATTTCCGAGGGTTGTACTGCTGTTGCTGGTGGTGATGCTGGCCGCCGCGTTGTCTTCGGCTCAGGATGCGACTGGAAGAATTGTGGGAACCGTTTATGACCAGCAAGGGGCAGTCATCCCCGCGGTGCAGATCACTGTGACCAACAACGCCACCCAGGAAACACGCGTTGCCACGACCGGCAAAGAAGGGACCTTCCAGTTACTAGGGTTGCCGATTGGTACTTATAAGGTCACGGCAGAGCGTACTGGCTTTCGTACCGTAGTCAGCCAGGACCAGAAGCTCCAGATCAACCAAGTGCTACGCATCGATTTCAAGATGGAGGTCGGCGCTGAGAGTCAGACCATAGACGTGGGGGCCGAAGCTGCGCCGGTCGAAACCGTCAACCCCACTCTGGGGCAGTCAATCACGGGACGAACGCTCACCAACATGCCTCTCAATGGGCGTGACATGCTGGATCTCGCCTTGCTTCAACCGGGAGTGACAGAGAGCAATGACGACAACGAGGGCGCGGGCAAATACAGCATCGCGGGCGGGCGCACAGACTCGGTAACTTTCCTGCTGGATGGCGGAAACAATAACGACCTCTTGGATAACAGTAACGTGCTCGATCCTAATCCCGACGCGATCGAAGAGTTCCGGATTCTGACCAGCGATTACACGGCGGAGTACGGGCGCAACGGGGGCGGAATCATTAGTGTGGTGACGAAGTCTGGAACTAATAAAATCCACGGCAGCCTGTTCGAATTTATAAGAAACCTGGATTTCGACGCCAAC
Source organism: uncultured Acidobacteriaceae bacterium (assembly GCA_963803645.1). Classification (GTDB taxonomy): domain Bacteria; phylum Acidobacteriota; class Terriglobia; order Terriglobales; family Acidobacteriaceae; genus Acidiflorens. The sequence goes on from CAWDNK010000002.1 coordinate 310,127, forward strand.
GACTACTTCAACAAGCAGCAAGACCTTCCACGCCTCGACTTGAAGCGCAATCAGTTTGGAGCTACGCTCGGCGGGCCGATCATTAAAGATAAGGCTTTCTTCTTCCTCGCCTACCAGGGGCAGCGACAGAATCAGGCTTATCCGCTCATTGATTCACCGGTTTACACACCGCAGGAATTGCAGGGGAATTTTTCGGAAGCGGAACCGTATGACGGCGTGGTTTGCGTACTGACCGCCGGATGCCCGGATCCGAATGTGGTTACTTTTCTGGCGGCGAATCCGTGGTTTACGACTCCTAACGGGAGCGTGGCCAATGCCATTATCGATCCCACGAAAATCGATCCCATCGCGCAGAATTACATCAAAGCCGGCCTGATTCCGAGCGCGCCGAACGGTCTGCTCTCCACGTCGGAAGAGGCACAAGACAATCGCAACGAACTGACCAGTAAGATCGATTTCAATATCAATGCTAAGGACAAGATTTCTGCCACCCTTGGCTGGAACCGTGCCGGCGATCCATTCACGGGGACTTATAACCCGGCGCCCTCCGCCAGCGTGCCTGGCTTCCCTGCCACTAATAAGAAGACTTACTACTATCTCAACCTGGCATACACACGGATCTTTACGCCGACTATACTCAACGAATTTCATTTCGTCGTGCACCGCACCAATTTTCTGTCGGACGAACCGGCGAACAAACTGCCGACCGGGCCAAGTCTCGGCATCCAGATCACTCCCGACCTGGCGACGGGACCGACGGACATTTTTTTCGATAACGGCTTTTTGATTGGCCCTACGGAAAACGGCCCCACAACCTTTATCGAAAACACATTCTCCTGGACGGATGCGGTTTCTTGGACGCACGGGAATCACAACTGGAAGTTTGGCGCCGGGTTCTCGCCCTACCAGGAGAATTTAAACTATGGCTTTTATTTGAACGGAGAGTTTGATTTCTACTCGGATAATTTCGTGGGCTCGGGAAATGATTATGCGGATTTTCTGCTCGGTACGCCGGATGCCTATTACCAGAACGCGCTGGCGCCCTCCAACATTCGCAGTAAGAGCACTTATGCGTTTGGCCAGGACGAGTGGCATATGCGCAAGAACCTGGTACTCACGATAGGCTTGCGTTACGAGTACAACTCGCCCAAGTATGACACGAAGGGGCGAACTTTCTCGGTAATCCCAGGAGAACAGTCGCACGTATTTGTCAATGCGCCGCTGGGACTGGTGTTTCCGGGCGATCCCGGCGCTCCCAAAGGGACCAACTTCCCCGACCGCAAGAACTTCGCTCCGCGATTCGGGTTTGCCTGGGATCCAACGGGAAGCGGCAAGACCAGCCTGCGCGGAGGAGTCGGTATTTTCTATGACATCCTGAAGGGCGAAGACAATCTTCAGTTCAATGGCCAGCCCCCGTTCGTGGGTTCCGCGGGACTCTACTACACTTCCCCAGACTATGCGCCCTACTGTAATAGCTGCACAGTGACTGCGCCGCTGACTTATCTGACTCAGCCGTTCGAGAATGCATGCAATTTCGATCTCTACGGCGACTGCATCAGTTTGGGAGTGGCCAATACGTTTCCGTCGAAGCCGCCAGCCTCTAACATCGACTTCACACCCTTTCTGCCGATCAACAGCACAGGGGCCATCTATCTGGATGACCCGCACCTCCGCACTCCCTATGTGTACCAATACAACCTGAGTCTCCAACGAAATCTTGTCGCCGACATGGTTTTGGAAACTAATTACGTAGGCAGCACCGGGCGGGGACTGACGTCGCTCAAGGACATCAACCCCATGATCCTCGGAACCACCAGCCACGCGCTGGACGGCAGTTGCCCGGGATGTTTCGGTCAGCTTCCAGAATTCCAGAACGTATCTAATGCCAACTACAATGCGCTCGAAGCGAGCCTGACGCGGCAACCCAAAGACTCCCGCCTGGGCACGGTCTATTACACGGTCGCGTACACCTACGGCCATAACCTCGACAATGCGTCGGGCTTTCAGCAGCGCAATTACTCCACACCCGTCTATGCGCCTAATCTTTTCTATGCTTCCGGTGACACCGATGTACGCCATCGCATCAGCATCAGCGGAGGATGGGATTTGCCCATCGATCGCGCGTGGGGCGCGGGACCGAAACGCCTCACCAAGGGCTGGAGTCTCTATCCAATTTTTACCTATCGGACTGGATTCCCGTATGACATCTCAGCCCAGTTGCCGGATTCCATCGATCCCACGAACCCCGGCACTTCTGGCGCGGGCGATCCGTACCTCACGCGGGCGGCGGCGGTAGCGCCGATAAGAACGTTCGACCCCAGGCACGTTCGGACAATTCAGGAGGTTACTTATAACTCGGTCCAAATCCCGCACTCGAACCAATACCAGTGCGTGATCACAACCCAGGCCGTCACCGGCAACTTTATCTTTGATCCCAATAGTTTTTCGAATGTGCCACTGGAGAACAATAACTATTACGACGGCGGCGTTCCTAATGCCTGCTTTCCGCAACTCGATCCCGTGAACAACCCGGCGGATCGAACTTACGGAATCCCACGCAACCTGCTGCGCGGCCCGACATTGACCAATCTCGACATCGCGATTGCCAAAACGACTTCGATTACCGAGCGCTTCAAGATGGAGTTTCGCGCCGAGTTCTTCAATGCCCTGAATCATCCGGAGTTCGCGCAACCAACGGTCGTCAATAACACGACGAACATTGACAGCCCGACGTTCGGCGTGGTCACCACCACGGGCAGCTTCCGCGGAGCAACACCACGTATAGGACAGTTCGCACTCCGGCTGACGTTCTAGGACACACCGTCGTTTCTTTGATCTTGGAAAATCCAGTTGCAAACACTAAGTTTCTGGGGTAACCACAATCTTCTCCGACCACGGATCGGCGCTTGGCTCGGGCAGGCTGATCAATGATTGACTTGCTGCAACGATCTCCTGGGGCTGAGGCGCTGCTGCCGATTCCTTGTGAAGGGGCGGGGCGATTGGCCGCGAGTCGATCGGCAGCATCTTACTGTGCTGCATCGCCCACTTTGCGGCCAAACCATTGAGCGGGCTTTTCGTGTTGTACTCCTGGTAAGCAATCATCCGACCGATCCGAATAATCAGGTCGTCGAGACCTTCCGATGCAGCCCAGAAATCTCCAATGCAAACCATGGAATCGTCGAAATTGGGGTGAAAAACAGGAGTCAGCATTCGGCAGGCTGGCGCTCGGCGAGGATACCCCAAGGTGAGATTCACTTCGAGGACATGTGTATCTCGCTCAAGTATTTCGCCTGAACCGGAGACAAATAGACCGCGTAAGTGGTACGTGATCCGGTAGATTTCCGGCGGCATGCCAGCCTTTCCGGTGATCTCGATCAACGGCCAACCGTGCAGCAATGTCTGTAGAGTTTCTTCATCCAGCATAAGGCGGCGTGTGCGCGGCGAAGGCATTGTGCGTTCAAAACAGCTGCTACTGGTAAACGCCCGTTTTCTTCCAGCGGGCAAGCTTATTGATTTGGTACTGAATGTAAACGGTACTGAAGAAAAATGTCATGGCTCCGCTCAACTGGAGCCCAACCATCTCGGTGGAGTTGTAATACTCCTCCATTGCGCTCTTGATGCTGAACATTCCAACGATATAAATGATCGCGCCGGCAATTATGAAAATCCCCCCCAGCGCGGCTGCATTTCGATAGAGCACAATAGTAAGAACCCCCGCGACCATGCCGGCAGGATACATGGCAACCAAAACCAGAGGTTTGTTGTCCCCGCACAACCGCCTCGCCCAATTAGCCTGTATTAGTGCCCACACCAAATTAAACAGCTGGCGTGTTACTAATCCCAGAATCAGCACGATCGACCAGTGAAGATTCGGGGGTAGAGGGACCAGGACCGGCTCCGCGGCAGGCTCTACCACCGCTGCACCACCGAATGCGGGAGCCGGAATATTGCCCAGTATTTGCGAGACGGGTACCCATTCAGCCATATTCTCGCTCTGTGCGAGGTCCTCGGTAACTATGTTTCCCGCCTGAACGTATTGCTGAAGATCAGATAGGCTGTACGGTCCAAACCGCTCCTCGCCTCGCTTGACGAAATATTCCATTTCGTTCTCCTAGGATTCGAAGACCACTCCCCGGCTGTCCTTATTGATCGTGCATATGTCAATCACCGCCCACATCCAGCTCATCGGGCTGGCGAAACCCAATGTCAGCAATGTAATCGCGAGCTGGAAGCCGGCTTTTTTGTAATATCCCGCGTAGAAGTTATGCGCTCCGAAAGCACCCAGCAAGGCTCCAAGCATAATGAAGTTTGTGCGTTTTCTGGGGGGCAATGGCTCTGGTTGTGGCTCGGGCTCCGATGAGACGTCGCCTGTGAATCCGCCGAACATTGAAGGCACGACTCGCCGTGCCACGGCCTGAATATCTTCTTCAGTTGCAACCGGAGGAGGAACAGAAACGGTAGCCGTGGCGGCCGCAACCGCTCCCGGCGGAGGCGGCGGTGCTGTGCGCCTTTCAGGGACCGCAGTAGGGGCGGTGGGCGTTCCGGCGGCCACTAACTCCGGGGTCGAAACCTGCATTTTCGGCTCGTCCCCCGGAGCTTTGCTGCATCCAAAAATCGTACAGCCACCGTTTTCCGCGTAGCAATCGGCGTGGTGCGGAGTGCCGCAGCCTTCGCAGGCCATCGGAACATCTTCGGCGACTATCTTCGTTCTACAGTACGGACAAACATCTCCCGTCATGACCGCTGCTTCTCCTTATAGCGAAAAGCGTACCGCCCGATTTGCAGCAAATCGCCGCCCTGGAGCACACGGTTCCGTATCGGTTGTCCTCCCCATAGCACAGGGCCTGTGGCCTGCATGGATACGCGCGCTCCGGTAATGCTGATCACGGCGTGAATAGGAAGAATTGCCGGGTCTTTGAATAGATAGATATCCGATTCTTGCCGGCTTCCGATGTTCGTCTCGGTTTTATAGAGGATGAATTGTTTCCCAGCCAGCGGGCCCGCGACGACATAGAGCCAGCGATCCTTGAGCGCGCTTTCGACCACGCCCATCCCCACGCCAGTCGCCAGACCCACAAGCGCGAACCCGACACCGCGGCTAACGGAGCCGACGTGAGTCGCAAAGGAAATGGGATCAAAAACCAGCCCGCCGATACCGGCTCCAATGGCTCCTCCGATCACGCCATACGTTCCCTTCTTGGTCGACTGCCCCACAATGCCATAAATCACGCCACCGGCAGCGCCAAACACCGTCCAGGCAAGACCCCGCGCGATCCACACGGCGGGATTGCGATAGGTCTGGGCGCCTCCCTCGTGCGCGAGGCCCATCAACACGCTATAAACCGTGTTGGCCATGATGTCGAAGACGAAGCCGAGAAGCAGGCCCAGAGGCAGCGCCAGAGCGCCTCGCAACAAGGCCTTGCGGAGCGAACGTTCGACGATGCTTTCTGAAATTCCAAATGCGACGCACATGAGCGTGACAATAACCGGCACCAGGATCAAATTGCCCCAGCCGTTGTGGCTTCTCGGGCCGTCGATAAAACCGGGCTCGCAGATCGCCCAACCAGCCAGCGCGCCCAGCAATCCTGCCAAGCCAAGATAGAACCACCCTTGCAGAAGAATGCTGCCGTGTTCCGTCGGCACTGTAACCAACTGCTCTGCCGTTTCGTTGATCGTGCCATAGCTCTTGCTCCCCACCATTGGGGGGGGAGCGATTGGAGCGGCGTCCGGAACCACAACGCTCGCAAGATCTTCGCTCGTGATCTTGATTGCTTCTCTGTCACTTGGGCTTGGCATCGTTTCCTTTTTGCTGGGCGCCTGGGCTCGACGATGACTGCTGCGCCGGTTGACTGGGGCCAGCTTTGACTGAATCTTCTTTGGCCGCGCCAGATTGATTGGGCGCCGCGCGCTGTACATTCGAATTCCCGCCAGGTAAATCGAGGACCTGACCGGTTGACGGATCGATCGGCATGCCTGTGCGCGGGTCTACCGGAACAACCATCACCCTCACCTGCGGAAAGAGATACCATGACAATGCAAAACCTATCGCGAGCACCGACAGCAGCACGAATACTCTGGTGACAAGTTCCTCCAGCGATAAACCATTCTCGTGGGCTCGTTCATCTACCTCTAGATGTCGAACTCGCACAGCAGTCGGCTCACGTTCCTCCGAAACGAGAGCCACTTCAAATTTTCTTGGCGCCGCTGATTGTTCCGCAGTTGTGCTCTCTTCGGCATGCTCTCCGCCGCGACGATCGACGACTCCGATTCGGGTCAGCCGCTCGATACGCCCATCGACCCACCCGAAGCATCCCTCCTCATCGGAATGCGGGTCGAAGACCCACGCCACCTGTCCTGGGGACGAGAAGAAATTCCTATGGATGAAGGTGTCGTGATCGGAAAGAAACACGCCAAATCCGGGATGAGAGTGATACCACCCAACGATCCGTTCGTTGGGAAACTTTTTGTCCTTCACGGCATAGATGTGCTCCCACGTGTCCTGCGTAAAAGTCACATGGGCACCTGCTTCTTCGGCATTCTGGCCCTCGATGGAGGCCGTCACCTCGATCTTTCGGTCGCGATCCTGGCCGATGAGCACTCCGCAGATCTCCGTTGTCGCACTGGATCGCGCATGTTGACGGATTTGGCGGACAACTTCGCTGTCCACCAGCAAACTGGGCTGTTCGTGGATCGGTTTTTGTTTCGCCTTCAAAACCTGCGGCTCCTGAACTCGGGTGTAGAAGCCAGGGGACCCAAAACTTGCTTCGCGTCGCCATAGGGAATGTAGGCAATCTCGTTGTCCCCATGGCGCGCCACGAAAACATCAAGGAGCGGCAATCCGAGATGGCTCAAAGATCGCCCCGCCAGCTCCGGTTCGCCGGAATACTTGTGCAGAGAGATTACAGTGCGCAGATGCCCATCCTTCCTGCACTTCGCCCGCTCAAAGGGAACACTACCCACCGGCTGGTAAAGTTCTTCTTCTTCCTTGCAATCCGGACAAACGAATTTTTGCACCACATCCCGGCTGAACTCGATGACGACATCAGCGGAGGCTAGATCTCGTCGAGCGCGCGCAGCAAGCTCGCCAAGCGAAAGTTCGTCGGAGCTCTCTTTGAGGTGCACGCTCTGCGGCAACGTGTAATGACTCATGCAGTCTTTATTCTCCGTGTACTCGACCACATAAGACGAGTGATTCATACCTTCAAATACGTACCCTTTGCTCGCCAGAGTCGGTAACCCGTGAATAAGCTTCACCGCCTCCTGCACCTCAAGCCCTGCAATAATCGAAGAGATGGTTGGGGTTGTGGGAACCTTTCCTTCCGCTATCGGCTCGAGCATGAGCAAGTTACAGGACATCCGCCTTTCGAGAAGAGCCCAATCCACTTCGCCGAGAGTGCACTCGTAACATGGCGCTTGACCGGGCAGAAACGCGCGCACAACTCCACTGATCCCCTCGATCGCACCGTCAATCCATGGACGATTCACCTTCCAGGCTGAACGATTAATCCACAATCTTGCTTCGCGATTGTCGAGGCCGGCCAGGATCACGTCACTCCACTCAAACAGGCCCTGGCCGCAGCCATACAGCACATTCGCAGCGATGGGATGTACGATGGCGTCGGGCGCTATGGATCGATAGGCGCTGGCCGCAACCTCCGCTTTTAAATGCCCGACGTCTTCCGAACGAAACAGAACTGCTCTTGAGAGATTCGATTCCTCGATGCGATCGAGATCAACGACGACGACTTGGGTGAAGCCGAGCAGCGCCGCATTCTTCAGAATTTCATTGCCCAGAGCACCCGCGCCGATGACCAGAAGGCGGCACTTCGCGATCTTCTCCTGATCCCACCAGGAAATCAGCCGCAAACGGCTGAAGCGGTCTTCACGAAGTTCGCTTTCAAGCTCTCGTCTCATGGCAACGTTACGGCACCAGCGGTGATCTCGGGCTGCAATCGCAGGATGTCGCCGTCCTGCACCTGGGCCTGCGAGAGCGTCTGTGAGTCTTGAATTTGCCGGCCGGAATTCTTATGGTGAAACTTATAACTGAGTGGCGCACCATCTGGCCCGTTTGTCGGGAGCCGAAGCTTCTGTATCAGAACCGCGATAATCTTGTTACACGGTGCATCGTCCGGGAGTTCAACCGGGACCCGTTTGTTCTCCGTCGAGTCATAAACTGTCACATTGATATTAGGCATTCCCGATGAGTCCAGTCTTAATTGGATTTATTGCCGCTCTGGCGCCGGCGCCGCTTTTTCCTGAACGGTGTCCTGCGTGATGTAGTCGGTTAACTGCTTGTTGCCGCGATTCAAGAAATCCCAGTCCCCGCTTCGGAGCAGTGATTCCGAGCTCACGGCAAAATTCAGATTCTCGGCATTGGGATCGCCGTGCTTATCCACCATTGAAGTTACAATTCCGAGCAAGTTCCCCCGGTCATCGAACACGGGCCCACCGCTATTCCCCGGACTAACCGGTGCCGAAATCTGAATGACGCTGCCCTCCATGCGCGAAATAATTCCTGTGCTCAACGTAAACCGAAGCCCTTCTGGATGACCGATGACAAAGACATTCTCCCCTTCGCTCGGGGGTATGTCTTTCGCGACCGGCTGAACGAAGCTCGCTTTTCCGAGTTCGCGGGGGACCCACAGCAAAAGAAGATCCAGCGATTTGTGGCGCGCGACTACCTCGGCAGATCCCCAGGTTCCTGACGACATAGCGATCAGGGCGCGCGAACCTGCTTTCGCGGCCCTCCAGGTTTCACCGTCAATAACATGCCGAGCTGTGACAAACAAATATCCCTCGGGAGTCGCCTCCAATAGCGTTCCGGCTCCAAGACTCGCGGTCGGCATCTGTTCACCTGAAAGCCACGATCGCCGCGTCGGAGTAATGAGCGCAACCAGCGGCTTGAGAGTCTCGGCGATGGCTTTGGCGGACATGGGGGTGGAGGAAGGAAGTCTCGGGAAGTCCACACGTTCATCGAGTTCGCTCAGGCCGGTCGCCGCGACCGAGGGGAGAGGCGCGAAGGAAAAAATCAGGACAACTGCCACCGAGGTGAGAAGCCCGCTGACGATAAGAAGAGTAGCCAAAAGCGAGGTCCAGGCGTGGCGGCTGCGCGGAGGCAATCCGCGCATGGCGAGGCGAATGACGAGCGCGACCACGCATAAGAGCGGCAAGACCAGCACGAAAGGAGCCAATGCCCATTTTGTCCATCGCGGCACAGCGGGGGGCAGCTTCGTTTCCGGAGTCGCGGGTCGCTCAGGCGGGAGCTCAGTTTCCGCTACTTCGGCGGGGCTGATAACGATCTTTTCCATTAGTAACCAGGCGACACGTCCGGCGGCCTAACTCGGGAGGGTATCACATTTTTTTTGCCCTTCAGAAAAATGCAAGCGAAAAAACAAAGGGCTAACACTCATGACTGGCGGATGGCACTCCCTATTGGCTGGGGAATACGCTGGCCTGCGGATGGGCACGATGTCTACTATCAGCAGTTGCATGCCGCAGAAGAACAGCCCGTTTTCAGGGCTGGTCTCGCCAAGCATAAAGTTGAGCAGATTACGTCCTCGCGGCAGATACTGCGTACCGATATGCTCAGCTACAGCATGACCGGCCTGGAACCCGATGATTCTCCTCTCGCTTCACTTGTTTGCAGCAACTCCGACATTTATGCTTTGGAACCGGATATCCCGTAAGAAAACTAACCGGGATGTTGGTAGCATAGCGATGGATCATCGAGCGCTGCTTCGTAACTCGGATTGCGCAGCCTGCCTGTAAGGGCACGATGCGCCATTCAGCAATCGTTATTCAGCAATCGTTATTCAGCAATGAAGAAACGTCCACCCAAGGGCGGTCGCGGTTCGGGAAAGCAGGATCGGCGGCAGCTTCGCGTCATTTATGAAGACGATGCGGTTGTAGTTCTCAATAAGCCGGCCAAGCTGCTGGCGGTGCCCGCGGATGACTCCGATACCCCGTCGGCGCTGTCGCTTCTCTTGGCACAACTGAAATTAAAGAGGCAACGGGCCCATGTCGTCCATCGCATCGATCGCTACACGTCCGGGATTCTGCTGTTTGCGAAAACCTGGCTGGATCGAGAAGCGCTGGTTCAACAGTTTCTGCGCCACACTCCGGAGAGGCAATATCTGGCGGTGGTTCGCGGCCATCTCCGGGTTAGAGAAGGAACGCTGGTTCACTACTTTCGGCAGGAGGGAATGTTTCAAAGGGTGACCACTGCGAGCGATGCAAAATCGGCTCGCGCTGAACTTCGCTATTCGGTCGAACGTCCGCTGCGCGGCGCATCGCTTGTCAGAGTGTCGCTGGTGACGGGATTACAGAATCAAATCCGGGTGCAGTTTTCGGCGATCGGCCACCCGGTGATCGGCGACAGAAAGTACAATCCATCAGAAGCGCAGGAGCAGCGGATTACCCGGGTGGCTCTCCACGCAGCGCACCTTCAGTTCATTCATCCACGCTCGGGAGATAGCGTCTCCTTTGACTGCGAACTTCCGCTGGACTTTCAGTCTCTTCTGCAGGCATTGGGGTTGCCGATTCGCGGACGGCGGTGACGTGCCACAGCAGTTCGTTCGTCTGGTACCAGTCAAGGACATTCGGGATACCCCCCTCACCGTGGCCTATTGGAATCATCGAGTTAGCGAAAATTCCTCTCAAAGTATTGAACGCGTGAGGCTTAGAGGTAAAGTATTGAGTGCAATATGGTTAGGTGGCAAAGTCGGCTATTTTGCGGATCTTCCCCCGCAAAGTATTAAGGAATAAAGACTTATGTGTAAAGTATTCCGGAATAAGGAGTTATGCGCCAGAGTTCCGCGCTAACTGCGCGCTCTCCGCGCGCGGAGGCTGCACGGCATCTGCCTGCAAAGAGGGTGCCCGTGTCTCGAGTCTTGTCTTTTTTTAAAGAACCAAATCGCGTTTTTCAAAGAGCCAAATCGCGTTTCAAAAAACCAAATCGCGTTTCAAAGAACGAATCGCGCTGGGCGCTTGGTTCGCTCTTTTTTTATGGTTAGGTTTTATGGTTGGGCTTTTCGGGCGGCTAAGTCAAGGACTCTTGCGGGGCGAAAATGAATTTGATTGGCGGGCCGCCGCGATCGGAAATGTGGAGCAATAGCTGACATTCTTGTACGTACATGTTGCCGGGTGTTGACGAATAAAATACGAACAAAATAAAGTTGAGTTTCGGGTCTTTGTGAAAGTGGGCGGATTGGCGATTTTTCGAGGGGTGGATGTTTACTGTCTGGTTATGGCGCCCCTCTGATTGAGCTTCCCATGACATAAGGAAATGCTGGAGTTAGCGCGGATTTCTGATTCGCGTATTTGGAATGAGGCAGTTACGGCGAAGTATCTGAGCGTAGAGGACTTACTCCTTTTGGTGCACTTCGGGTTGCGTGTTTCAGGGGGTTTCGGCGGCTGGATTTTGTCAAGTTGACAGGGCATGCATTGGAACCAATTTCGGAGTGAAAAATTGGGGTGCGCTCAGGCGAAATCCCAGGACCGAGATGGCAGTGGCTGTTTTACGCGTAATAGGTGTTTCGACCGTATCAGGGATTTGATTGAAAGCTCTTGGTGTCGGCATCCGTGCTGCCCACCCTTCGAAAACCGCGAAGGATGGGGCACCCTCGGTGGGAATGGTGCAAACTAGAATCAACTTCAAGGGTGGGCCACCCGCCCACCCGCTTCGGGTCCCGGGGAGCGCGCCTGATCTCGGTCCTTAGTTTCGTAAGAAACTGGTGAACGCCCCGTCTGTACCCCAGGTCCCCCCTGCATTTCCATGCTGTCCGCCGACGCTGTCCCACGTCCCGCCGCGATCAACTCACGCTTGGAAGTGAAATGCGTCCGCGACCCTGCCGGATCTTCCTCTCCAAGGAAGTCCTTGACAACTGACTTTCTTGGCAAGACAATCATAAGCGAGGAGCCATGGGCCATGTCTGACGTTTGCAAAGCGACCATTACCTACGGAGATGTAAAAATTGTACTTGAGGGACCAATGGAGTTTATAAAAGAGCAGATCGCGCAGTACGCACCACGCACGACCGCACCTACTGCAAGCAAGCAAGCCAGCAAGTTCTTGCTGACGGATGGGGATTCGGCACCGTCGCCGACGAATTTCACTTCCGAGCGTGGGTTGATCGCGGCGAAACATCCCCGTGGACACCACGAGATCGTGGCGGTGCTGGCGTTCAGCTTGACCGAGAGTGGGCAAGAAGAATTCGGCGAGGAAGAGATTAAGCGCGCCTACATTCGCGCCGGCGTGCGTCCGCCGAAGGTGGTCGCGCAGGCTTTACGAGACGCGAAGAATGCGCATGATTTTCTGGAATCGGCGGGGCGAGGGCGGTATCGCTTGTCGGCGCACGGCGACCGCACCGTGCGTTTTGATTTGCCGCGCCGCGAAGGTGACTAATGATGAAGCAGCAGCTTGAACAGTTTCTCGCTAGAATTCCCAACCTCCACCGCATGTCGCAAAAGGAGCTGGTGGCGTTCTTCGGTTTCTTTCTAACCGAGGTGCTCAAAGATCCATCCGTACAGACGCGTAGACTCCGTGAGTGCTTCGATACGGCGCTTCTCTCCGCACCGAAGAACATTTCAGACGTTGTCGGGAAGTCAGGATCATTCGTCAACACAAAGTCTGGGCTACAGCTTCGCCGAGAGATACGCGAACAGATCATCGGTGCGACTGGAGTGTTCCCCCAAGCGATCCTCGGACCAGTCGCCGTGGCCGCTGTTTTGAACGAAGGCAACGTTCAGGACGAGGCCGCGCCCGCACCCAAGGCCGCTCCGGTTCCGGGACTCACCAAGAAGGTGATGGTCGTCTACGGTCGGAATCAGGCGCTTCGCGACAGCATGTTCGACTTCTTGAGAGCGCTGAAGCTGGATCCGATCGAATGGAGCGAGGCGGTCAGAGCCACGGGGAAGGCATCTCCTTACGTCGGTGAGATTCTCGACGCCGCCTTCAAGATGGCGCAGGCTGTCGTGGTCCTACTGTCGCCTGATGAATTAGTCCAGCTGCGTCGTGAACTCTGCGCCGACGAAGATGAGTTCGCGAGGGAGCGGGGGTTTCAGCCGCGTGCGAACGTCCTCATCGAGGCAGGGATGGCGCTTGCCCGAGCGGAGGACCGCACGCTGCTGGTGAAGGTAGGGACGGTCAACATTGCTAGCGACATCCATGGAAGGCACGTGGTGACGATGGACGGTACGGCTGAGCGGCGCAACGAGTTGGCTCAGCGCTTGAAAACAGCCGGGTGCGAACCTGAAACGGGGAACGCCGACTGGTTAAGGACAGGGAACTTTGTAGTAGCGACAACAAAGAAGAGAGGCAGCAGATGAGCATTGAAGACTTGAAAAAGAAGTTCATCGTTGACGACGATGTTCTTAAGAACAGATTGGAAGAAATCGCAACGAAGGCGTTGGAGCATTGCGTGGTGGACAAGAAAGGGAACGTTCACTTCAACAGCTCGAAACTCAGCGCCCGCGAAAAGCTGTCTCTGATACTGGCCGCCCGCGCGATAGCCTCACAGATGGACGAAACAATAAAGAGCGACGTGTCTATGGCAGAGTTGACGCTCAGCAGCGGTCTACCCGAAAAGCAGATAACTGCGAGAATCGCGGAACTGGCCAAGGACAAACTCGTCGCCTCTTCGAAAAAGGGTATCTACTCCGCTGTGCCTCACAAAGTCGAGCGCTTCTGAACTCGGTGAAGAAAGCAATTAGCTAAAACCAGGGAAATATGGGAACAGACGGGGCACCGCCGTGTGTCTAGGTGACGTGGCTCAAGAGAGTCTGGGCAATATCCGACGCTTTTTGAAAGCCAGGAGTGCTGAGCCGATACTTCGATCCTTTCCTGACTCCGGTTTTCAGCACCCACTGCGGTATCTTGTCAGTAACTTGGGAGATGGCGCCTATCTGAATGCCGGATTGCTTCATCCCATTAAGAGCATCTGTTGCTTTTACGTTGTCTACGCCCCTCATAATTTTGTGGGCAAGTAGCAGTAGAAGCAGAGCGTCCTGTTTTTGCGTCTCTGCATCCTGTGGAAGAGCAGTGAGGATGATTAGATCTTTGTCGTTCTTGTCTTGGCCAGCGATCTTTGCCATGTCAGCTGGTGCTAGGGAGGCACCGGGGGCATTTGAAGCAGCCTTTCCTCCTTTATCGCCACCAGCAAGAGGAGCCTTTTCGTCCTCTTCCGGTTCGGCTTTCTCATTCTGGGCCTCTGTGAAACTCTCCAGAAAAATCTGTCGTTCACTTTTAACGTATTCCTCGGAGCCCTCTGCCTCAAACTCATTAGCCCCTATCTTGAGCCGTAACTTGAAAACTTCCATGTTGTTAGCCCCCAACGAATTATGGCACACTGGGGCAACATTTAAGTCGTGATTTGAGTCGCAGGAGCGAGAGTGGAAAAAGCTTCTCTGATAGATGCTCTGGCCAAGAAGCTTCCTCGAAATCTGGCGGAAGACCTGGTTAACGAGTTTGTTGCGCTCCGTCAGGATGTTGGCACGAACACTCTCGGTCGTTCATCACAGGGGAAGTTCGTGGAGACTGTGGTTCAGGTCTGCCAGTTCCTGGACACTAACCAGTACGATGACCCACCACCGAAGCCAGACAATTACTTCAACACCCTGGAATCGAAGGCTCCGCACCTGGACGACGGATTACGAATCTGTACTGCACGTGTCGGCAGAGCGATGTACACGCTGCGTAACAAGCGAAACATGCAGCACAAGGGCAGCGTGGACCCAAATAGCTACGACCTCCGCTTTACCCTTCATGGTGCTCAATGGATTCTTGCCGAACTCCTACGCCAGGTTAGCGGATTGAGTATGCAAGAGGCTGGCCAGCTCATCAACATGGTGAACGCCCCTGTGGGTGAACTGGTGGAGGACACAGGCTTTCGACGCTTGGTCATGCACGATGTGAAGAGTCCTGCTGAAGAGGTTCTCATCCTTCTTCATAGCCATTACGGAACGGTGACCAGCTTTCAGACCATTAGGGACTCCCTCAATCGTAGAAAAGACAAGGATGTACGCAATGCATTGGGTTCTCTCTACAGGCGCAAGATGATTGACGGCTCTGCGAAGGATGGGTATGTGCTCACTGCGAAGGGATTCAATGAAGCGGTTGAGCTGTCGAAGCGTCAGCCGAAGAAGGAGGAGCGCCCGTGATGATTGACCCCAGTCATAAAAACCGGGGACAGACGGGAAAAATCGGGGACAGACGGAACTGACCCCATTTGTTCCGCCTAGCCCCAATCCGAATTCAAATCGGAATTAGGGACAACTCAGTCTGTTCCCGATTTCCCGTCCACCCCTCATGATATTCTTATAGCAACACTGCGTTTCCCTCCGACTGGGCAATTTCCGCAGTTCCTACAAACTATGATTTCAGTTAGCAATGTGTCGATGCGCTATGGCGCTAAAGTTCTGTTTGACGACGTTTCCACCAGTTTTGCTCCGGGAAAACGCTTTGGCCTTACCGGTCCCAACGGTGCGGGGAAGTCCACGTTCATGAAGCTCCTGACGGGAGAGCTTGAGCCGCAGAAAGGGAACATCGTGCGTCCGCGGAAGCTCGGCGTGCTGAGCCAGGACCAGTTTGCCTTCGATTCGTACCGGGTGATCGATGCGGTCATCATGGGCAACAAGCGGCTGTGGGCGGCGCTGGACGAACGCGAGAAGATCTACTCCAAGCCTGAGATGACCGATGCCGATGGCATGAAGCTCGGCGAATTAGAGGGCATCGTGGGCGAAGAAAATGGTTATACGGCTGAAAGTGACGCGGCTATCCTGCTGCAAGGTCTCGACATTCCCGATGAGTTGCACGAGCGGCAAATGGGAGAGCTGGCGGGCGGGCAAAAAGTCCGCGTGCTGCTGGCCCAGGCGTTGTTTGGAAATCCGCAGGCGCTGCTGCTCGACGAGCCGACCAACCACCTCGATCTCGATTCGATCCACTGGCTGAAGAATTTTCTGAACCAATACGAAGGCGTGCTGATTGTCATCTCGCATGATCGCCACTTTCTCAACGGAGTGTGCACGCACATCGCCGATATCGATTACGAGACCATCATCGTCTACACCGGGACCTATGACGACATGGTGATCGCCAAGACGCAGGTGCGCTCGCAGATCGAAGGACAGAACATTCAGCGGGAGAAGAAGATCTCGCAGTTGAACGACTTCATCGCGCGCTTCTCAGCCGGCACGCGCTCGAGCCAGGTACAGTCGCGGCGCAAGGAAGTGGAGCGGCTGCAGGTGACGGAATTGGCGAAGTCCAACATCCAGCGGCCCTTTCTGAAGTTTGAGCTGAAACGACCCTCGGGCAAGCACATCCTGGAATTGGAAGGCGTGACGAAGACCTACGGGGAGACGGCGGTGGTTCGCGGCTTCACGGCGAGCGTGCTGCGCGGAGAAAAAATTGCGCTGGTGGGCCGGAACGGCACCGGCAAAACGACTCTGGTGAACGCCCTCCTCGCCAACTCAGCAACCGTTTCGGAGTCCGAACTACGCAAGACCAGCGCCTACGACGGGCCGTTTATAAGTGACGGAAAGGTCGTTTGGGGACATGAGGCGGCGGTGGGATATTTTGCCCAAGACCATAGGGCTTTGGTCCAGCCGGGAATGACCGTGCTGGAATGGCTTCATCAGTGGGATCCAGGGGCTGCGACCGAAGAAATTCGCGGGCTGCTGGGCCAGATGCTATTTCCGCGCGACGATGCCAGCAAGCGGACCGACGTACTTTCGGGTGGGGAGGCAGCCCGGCTGCTTTTCTGCAAGCTGATGCTGCAAAAGCCGAACGTGCTGGTGCTCGATGAACCGACCAACCACCTCGATCTCGAATCAATCAATGCTCTGAACATAGCGCTGCAGCGCTATCAGGGAACGGTGCTGCTTGTCTCCCACGACGAGGATCTGATTGACGAGGTTGCCACGCGAGTGTGGCATTTTGAAAATGATAAGATCACCGACTTCAAAGGCGCCTACGAGGAGTACGAGAAAGTTCTCGTTTAGCTGTTTACCCAACGGTTGAAAAGGCTATAGCCGGCTGGTGTCCAGAAAAGCTGTGGGGTCGATCATCATTCGCCTCGAGGTTCCCCTGGGTCACGAAGTCGCACGTCAGCCAGCTTCCGCGGATTGACGCATGCTGAGGGGACGGCCTGTCCGTTGGCGCCACCGGAGCAGGCTGTCCCGTAGAGATTTCCGGCGCCGTCGAAAATCAAGGTAGAACTTGGGTCGTTACCATCTGCGCAATTCTGTACGGAACAAAAGCCGTACAAAACCGTCTCGTTGTAGCCGCCGCCCCCGTTTGGAGAGAGCTCATAGACCGTACCGTTCATAGTCGCGCCGCCCAGTGCGGTGGTCCCGAAGAAGTTACCCGCGCCATCGCGGGTCAGGCTAGACGCCGGGCCCTCTCCGTCTACACAATTCGGCTGAGAACAGAAGTTGTAGAGCACGATTTCGCTTTGAGCGAGCGCTGGACAAGCGGCAATGAGCAGGAGCGCAGAAAACACAGCCAGGGTCAGAACGTTACGGATAGCAGTCATAAGCACGAACCTCCTTTGGGAGTTTCGCCTCAAGCGTGTTGCATCTCAAGGGTGTTGTACCTCATCGAGCGGGCACTGCTCGCGGAGCGCAGTGATTTAATAAGATGATCAACACCGTGTCAATCCCCAATGTCATTCGATGTGCAAGGTTGTTGCCAGAGGGGCAAGCGTCTTCCTCAACAGTGCTTGCAGGGTTAGAGACCTTTCTCTCCGAAGAGCACAGGACCAGTCCGGTTTCAACGATTCGGTCAGGCGAATGCTATGCGATCACAAATCGATGAAAAGGCGAAACCGAGTTGACTTTGCACTCACTTCATGCCAACGCGAGCGCGTTTAGCGCTCATTTCTGTGGTCCAGGCGCAGGCGTCTTGCGGCCCGCATCCAGACCTCGTAGTTGAGCGCGGCGTTGAACGGGAGCGCCGCTCAGTCGCATTCGAACCTTGTTTCAGAAAGGTGCAATCTTGAACACCGCTCCGTCGCCGTTGGCGCCACCGTAGGCGGTGGTTCCATAAAGGTTGCCTTGGGAGTCCCGAACCACGCCAGCAGGGGGATATGCACCATCTCCTTCAGTGCCTGTGAATACGTAAAGCACGGTTTCCTTGTTCGAGGGATTGATCTTGAAGACGGTACCGCAGCCATAGCTCCCATACGCGTAACACAACGTGATATCTCCGCCAACATAAGTAGTGCTATACAAGTTGCCCTTTGAATCCCGGATTAGATCGTTCGGGTATCCGCCGTCGGCCAACCCGGTGAAGCTGTAGAGTACGCTCTCATGGCCCGTGGTATCCAATTTAAACACGTTTCCTTCAGAGTTAGAGCCACCATAGGCCGTCGTTCCATAAAGGTTGCCCTGTGAGTCGAGTACCATGCCGGCAGACGGGTATGCACCGTCATCTGCCCCCGTGAAGGTGTAGAGAACCGTCTCGTGGTCCGAGGTATCTATTTTGAATACGGTTCCGCAGCCATTCCCGCCATAGCACGCAGGGTCCCCGCCTTCGTTCGTCGTGCCATACAAATTGCCCTGCGCGTCCTGCACCAAGGGACTATAGGGGAGTGCCCCGTCGCCGCCGGTCCCAGTGAAGGTGTAGAGCACTGTCTCTTGGCCCGCAGAAGTCACCTTGAACACGATTCCGCAGCCCTCCCCGGATCCGGCCTCACACGCAAGATTTCCTCCATAGCCGGTCGTGCCATACAAATTGCTTTGCGCGTCTCGGATCAGGCCGGCGGAGGGCCATGCACCGTCTCCTCCAGTCCCGGTGAAGGTGTAGAGCACGGTCTCGTGGCCGGAGGTATCTATCTTGAATACGGTTCCGCAGCCATACCCATTTCCGCAGGCTAGATCGCCGCCTTCGTTAGTCGTGCCATACAAATTCCCTTGCGCGTCCAGCAGCAGGCGTGCCACGGGTCCCATGCCGTCACCCCCGACTCCGGTGAAACTGTAGAGCACGGTCTCGTGCCCCGAGGTATCGACCTTGAACACGGTTCCGCAGCCGCCCCCGTTATTGCAGGCAGGATTGCCGCCTTCGGCGGTTGCGCCATAGAGGTTCCCCTGGGGGTCTTGCGCCAAACCTGCGGAGGGATTTCCGCCGTCCGTTCCACCCGTAAACGAATACAGAATAGTGGGGCTGTATACATCCACGATCTGGTTGATAGCGTTCGACGTGCTTCCGAAGTAGTCGCCACTGTAGACAGCCGTGACGATGTTCGAGCCGATTGCCAATTTCGATGTTTTATACTCGGCAATTCCGGAGACGAGATTGACCGTCTTGAGCACGGTTGTGCCGTTCAGGAACTGGACCGACCCGATAGGTATTCCCGCCGACGACGTGACCGTTGCCGTGAACGTCACCGACGCCCCCGGCTTAGAAGGATTTGGGGAGGAGGTCAGTATCGTCGTGGTTGTCGCCAACACATCCTGCGACAAGGCGGGTGAGGTGCTCCCGCTAAAGGTGGAGTCGCCGCTGTAAGTCGCGGTAATGGAGTGTTCGCCAGCCACCAGACCGGCGGTAGAAAATAATGCAGTGCCTCCGCTCACCGAAGAAGTGCCCAGAACCGCGGAGCCGTCGTCAAAGGTGACGGTGCCCGTTGGTGTGCCAACGCCGTTGGTGGCGATGGCGGCGGAGAAATTCGCAGTCTGTCCGAGCGTCGAAGGATTCGGAGAGGAAGTTAGTGTGGTTACGGTCGGTGCTTTTACGGAATTGGCCGAGAACTGGAAATTGAAATACAGAATGCTGTCCACACTGAGCGGATAGGCCCCATATCCCACGAAAGTAGGAGTCTCACCGACCATGATCTGATAGTTCGTCCCCTGGGTTACGTTGAAGGACGTTGCAGCCTGAAGCAGCTCAGTGCTCGGGAAAGGATCATCATCGCAAGCGATAACGGTTGGTTGGGAGGCGCTCCCTGTAAAGACATAAATAAGAGTGTCATAACGGCTGCCCGCCGTTGAGAGTGTGACGCTACCATTGGACGATGGCGTGTACGAGTACCAGGCGGTGCGAAACGTTCTGTTGTCATTCAGTTGATTGCAAGGTGGCGGGTTCGTCAGTGGAAGCGGAGTGAAACCATCCGGATATTGCTCCGTGCCGTCGTCGTTGATGAGTGGGTAGGCCTGCGATGCGTCCGTGTAATCTTTGAATGCCGTTTTGTTAATCACAGTCGCGGTAGCCTGTGTATTGTTTGTATTAACTACCTGCTTTGTCGGAGATGATGGAACAGCCAGCGTTCCAAGTTTTGTTCCATCGGTAAGAGTGACAAGATAGTCGCTTGCACTCGTGCCGAGTTTGTTCTTGGTGACCCCATTTACGACGGTCAGTATGGCCTCCCCCAGCGGGGAATAATCGCAGATCTTGTCCGGTCCGCCGTCGTCCCCAAGACAATCCAATTGGTCAAACGGAATTGCGGGCAGCGGAGGGTTCTCCGGGGGAATGCCGCCAAAATCCCATCGGGTGTTGATATGTCCGCCCGTGTCGGCGCCTGCAATCGGCGTAGGTTCCTGCACGTCTTGTCCATCCGGCTCAGGAGCGTAAATGCACGCAATACCCTCCGAACTGTCTTCTCCTGCGCAGGAAACATAGGCAGGACTCGATAGCTTTCCCTTGATCACCAGCGATTCAATTCCCGCTGAGTCCGTTCCGGTCAATGTGATGTCGAGTACTGCGGAATTGATGACAGGCTTACAGGAGGTATTGCCGCACGGATAGTATCCCCAGTCGTAGAGGTAAATCGTGACCGTAACGGCGTTTCCGCTCTGATCTGCACCAGTAAGAGTTACAGTTCCGTGAGCACCCAGGTACGCGCACACACCACTGCCACCGTCACAGTTGAGAAAAGAGCCATTCCCGGATCCGCCGGTATCCTTTTTTCGGATAGCAAGCGCCGGGAGTGAGACCAGAACTAGCAAGAATAGAAGCACGCCAAGTGCTCTACGACTGAGCCTCATGCTGAATCCTCACGTGGGTTGTGGCGAATGGAACAACAACTCTAGATTGACTTTGGGGGAAAGGTTGATTCAGTCTAGCCACTTTGAAGCGTTCGTCAAGGCTTTTCTGCTACATATGAGAATTAAATGATGGTCGCGTTCCGGGCAGCAGAAAACCGCGATTATTTGGCGGCGTTAGGTTCGAAATCATACGATCGGATGCATCCGGACTACTAGATGCGTAGGCTCTTTGCCTGCTCAAGCAATAAACCAAATCCCGCGCGCCGGGCTTCGTTTCGAACGGAAGATAGTTCTTTTGCCAGTTCCACGGGCGGCCGCTGGCCAATTTGGAGCCGCAAGAGTTCGAGACGCGCTTTCAAAGATATGAAATTCATCCCTAAATTCCCGGCCTGTAACGGAAGAGGCGTAAGGAGCTGAATTGCCTCGTCACGTTTTCCTATCGCAGTCAGGTACTCCGCTATGCTCAGACGCGCGTCGAAGTCGGTTTCCGGATCTTTGCTTGCGATCTTCTGAATCCGCTCTACCTGGGAGGCGGCAGCTGAGGTGTTTTTCTGTGCAACGAGTACTCGGACCAAAATGGATGTGGCCTCCGCCTCGCTATTCTCATCCTGACTTTCCTTCAGGTCCTTGATTGCTTGTAATGTCCTAATCTCGGCGTCGCGCAAGTTGTGGCGTTCAAGATCAACTTCCGCGAGTGAGATCAAGTCCACGGCAATGGCATCATTATTCTTCAATTGTGTGTCGATGACGAGAGCTTCCTGATAATTTTGCTCTGCGGCACCTGGATTGCCGCCGCGAAATAAGACACTCCCCATGTTCGTCAGGCATGTAGCCACGGCTGCCTGATCGCCCTTTTTTCGCCTTAAGCGCAGCACCTCACGATAGGTAACAAGCGCCCGTGCGGAATCTGTTTCCGATTGATACTCTGCCAGATTGCTCAAGGCAATTGCTTCTGTCGACTGACTCTTAATCTGGCGAGCAAGAGTAAGCGCTTGCTCAACCTCCTGCTCACCTTCGGAGAGATGTCCCTGTTTGACCAGAATTTCTCCCCGAAGGATGCGCGCCAGAGCCTCGTCATTCTTGTCGCCAATCGGAAGCGCAGCGCTGATAGCCCGTTTGATGTACTCGTCCGCGTCATCGGACTTTCCCATCAGGTCAAGGACCCGGGCCGCGTTGACGCAGGCACCCGCCAAGTCTTTTTTCGCGCCTGCCGTTTGATTTACTTGAATCACGCGATCGTAAAGTTGCTTCGCCTGCGCATATTGACCTCGATCCGTGAGCCATGTGGCAATGTCATTCAGGGCCACGGCTGCACTCACGTTATCGCCGAAGGCTGAGAACAGATTCTGCGCCTCATCGCAGGCGGAGTAGGCCTCCTCTACGTGCCCCAGATTACGATGGGCCCAACAGAGTTCCAATTCCGCGTGTGCTTGCATCATCCGGGCGTTGCGTTTTTTGGCTTCTTGAAGTCCAGTTTGTGCGGCGCGCAGTTCGGAGGCGTAGTCGTTCATCGCTCCATATGCCTCTGCCCTGCTCATCTCAATTCGAGGATCAGTGCCCGCAGGCCGCGGAAGCTTAGAGAGTTTGTCGAGCGTCGCTAAAGCATCCGTCGCCTTTGAACCCTCAATTTGAACCGACGCCAACCCAAGCCCGTAATTCAGATGTTCTGGAAACAATGCGAACAGCGACCTGTAGTTATCAATGGCGACGTCCCATTGCTTGTTCATTTCTGCTGCCCGTGCCTGGGCAAGCACGACATATTCCTGCGGAAGAGACGCCTTCTGAGCCAGGGTTAGCGCTTTTTGGGCTTCCTGGGCCGCCTCGTCATCATGTTTCAACTGCTCCCACGCGCCGGAAAGCCCCCAATGGATAGACACGTTATTGGGCTCAAGATCAGAGGCTTTCCGCAGCAACGAAAGAGCGGTTGTTGGGTCGAAGGAACGCAGTTTATCGAGTGCTTGGAAGTAGAGTTGCGACGCTTCCGGAACCAGCGGGTAAAGATTTTGTAACTCGGTGAGTTTGGTGTCAGAAAACTTCGTGCTGCCAAGCTTCTCGCGAATCTGCGAAGCGGTGTCGGCGACGAGCTTGCGGTAGTCGGCAGTAGAGCCGCTTTCGTGGAAGTCGCCAACGGTTTTTCCCAGCGAGTCCTGCAGGAGCACAGTCATCTCCAGGTTCGGACCCGGAGGGACGATGGCGTAACGCCCTTCCAGAAGATAATTGGCGCCCAGCGACTGCCGAACGCTCGCCAGGTCTTCGCGCTCGAGGCTTTGGCTCTGTTCAACCGAGAACTCATTCTTGACGCTCGCAATTTCCTCGGTTGGTACCGCGCGAATGCCTTGGGATCCAGCAAGGTCTATGGTGAGGCTCTCGCTGAGTTCCGTGCCCAGCCAGTCGTACTTCGCGTCACCCGAGTTGTTCTTAAAGCCGATCACGGCTAACGTTGGCTCGCCGTGGATCGCACCGTCTTTCCGCCACCCATATCCGCCGAGTGCGCCGAGTATAGCCAGAATCAATCCAGCTGCTACTAATGGCAACCAGCGTCGTCTCCTTTCAGTTGAATCGGTCGCGAGCGCAGCACGCGGCGTGCCCGGGGTTACCCGAGCTGCTTTTTGTGTTGTCGATCGCGCCAGGTCGCGCAGCTCGTTGCTGACATCACGTGCCGTCTGTATGCGATCCCGCGGATCCTTCTCGAGACAGCGTCGAACGATTCGTGCCAAAGCATCGGGCAAATCAGGTCGAAGATCGGTAATTGAAGGTGGAGTATCCCGAAGAATTGCGGAAATCAACTCCGCCGAAGACGCTCCTTCAAACGGTCGCCGCCCAGTAGCCATCTCATGAAGCATGACGCCCAGAGAGAATATGTCGGTGCGATGATCGAGAGGTCGGCCTGTGGTTTGTTCGGGAGACATGTAGGCTGGTGTCCCCATGACCACTCCCGCCTGAGTTTGGTTGGAAGATGTGAGTGTGGCGGCGTCGGGACTCGCTCCGCGAAGATCTTTTGCCAATCCGAAATCGAGCACTCGAACCCGGCCATCGTCGCTCACCATGACATTCGCGGGCTTTAAGTCGCGATGCACGATCCCTTTCTCATGCGCAGCAGCGAGAGCGTCGCCGAGAGCACGGCCGATCGCAAGTGTCTGTTCGAGAGGAAAGCCGCCGGCAGGTATAACGCGGTCGAGCGGCCGCCCCGCGACGAGCTGCATGGTCAGGAAGTGGACGCCGTCGAATTCTTCCACCGTGTGGATCGTGACGATATTTGGGTGGTCGAGCTGGGCGAGGGCTTTTGCCTCGCGCCGAAAGCGCGTCAGCCGCTCCGGATCCTTCGCTAACTCGGCGGGGAGCACTTTGAGCGCGATGTCGCGGCCGAGGTTTCCGTCGGAGGCGCGATACACTTCACCCATGCCCCCGGCGCCGAGAGGCGATCGGATTTCATACGGACCAAGTTTTGTGCCGGACGTTAGAGCCATGAGTGCGCGCCATTATAGCGCCATGTGAGCATCCTCCAGCTCCACAACATCATACGGCCATCGGAGCCGCTCATTGACCGGTAAGGAGCCAAATCGCTTGATTTGGATGTTCCCACTCCTTGGCTCCTCGCCGGAATTTGTTGACGCTTGAAGATGGGATCGGTCCGGCTGGTTAGGGGGCCAAGCCGGCAGAGTGGTCGGATCCAACCACCAGATTGTGCCGTCCGCCGCACTTTTCCAAGCCAGAATCGAGATGCTGCCATTGTTGACGAGGTAACTTCCTGCAGCGGGTGCAACATCGGTTGACCCGCCATCGACTAGGTTGCCGCAGGCATCGTCGTCATAGAAAGAGTTGTACAAGATCTCATCGCTGGACGTGGTCCAGAAATTTCCGCGTGCGACAACCTCAAGGGAAATCAGCGAGATTTCATTTATCCGATTACAGACTTGTGGCCCGGCATAACTTCCGGTTTGCCCGTGAGAACGAAGCCGCTGGCGCGGCGGACGCTGCCGCGTGGGTGATGTCGACAGTCTTGATGTTCAGTTCAGATAAGTTGTGGGTCACAAGGAGGTGTCCCTGTGACCCATCTACGCAAAATGATGCTGGAAGAACTCCAGCGTCGTCATTACTCGGAAGCTACCACGCAGCGTTACATTCGCTTGATCGAGCGGTTTGCGCAGCACTTCCACCGCTCGCCCGATCGCCTGGGACCGCAGCACATCCGCGAGTACCAAGCGCAGCTCTTCACCCTGCACAAACTGACTCCCGGTTCGGTGACCAATCATCTCTGCGCCCTGCGCTTCTTCTACATCCAGACGCTCAAAAGGCCCTGGAGCATTGCCGACACTCCCTATCCCAAGAAGCGCTATCGCCTTCCCACTATCCTCAGCCAGGAAGAAGTAACACAGCTCATCGATGCTGCGCCGACTTCCTTCTATCGCACCATTTTGATGACCCTCTACGGTACCGGCGTGCGCCGCACCGAGCTCACACGGCTGAAGGTCAGCGACATCGATAGTCGACGCATGGTCGTGCACATTCAGGACGGCAAAGGTCACCAAGACCGCGACGTCATGCTCAGCCCCGTCCTGCTCGAAGAACTGCGTGCTCACTGGCGACGCTTGCGCAAAAAGTCTGTCTGGTTATTTCCCGGCAACCGCTGGCACAGCGCTGATCACCCCATGGATGACAAGACGCCCTACCACGCTTGCGTCGAAGCCGCCCGCCGCGCCGGGATTAAGAAACGTATCTATCCCCACATGCTGCGCCATTGCTTTGCGACCCACTTGCTCGAAGCTGGCGCCGACCTGCACACCATCCAGATCCTGTTAGGCCATCACGATCTGAAAGAAACCGCTCGCTATCTCCACCTCTCGCAACGGCACTTGCATGCCACGCCCAGTCCGCTGGATGCGCTGCTGCTCAAGAAAGGCAGGTCGTCCGAAGAGGAGTAGATGAAGCGGCCACAGTTAGAGGTGGCCGACATCATTCGCGGCGCAGGGGCAGACTTCATCGAGAGGAACCGTTCATGGCTCCGCTGGACACACCTTAAGGTCTTGCTAGCCATCGCACGCTGTCGCACCGCCGCTCTTGGCGGCCATATCGATGAGTGCACTGGCTGCGGACATCGTGCCACCATCTCCTACAACTCGTGTCGCAACCGGCACTGCCCCAAGTGTCAGACCAGCGCCCGGGAACTCTGGATCGCGGCGCGTCGTCGTGAACTGCTGCCCACGCCCTACGTCCACGTCGTCTTCACCCTGCCGCCGCAACTGGCTGCGCTGGCTCTGCAAAACAAAAAAGTGATCTATGGTTTGCTGCTTCGTGCCAGCGCAGAAACTCTGCTAGAAGTCGCGCGCAACCCCGCTCATCTCGGGGCCGAGATCGGCTTCTTCAGCGTGCTCCATACCTGGAACCAGAAACTCCAACTTCATCCCCATGTCCACTGTGTCGTTCCCGCCGGCGGACTCTCCCGCGATCACGCCCGCTGGATCCGATCCCACCCACGCTTCTTCCTTCCCATCGCCGTACTGCGGCGCGTGTTTCGTGGCAAGTTCGTCGCCGGCCTGAAGTCTGCCTTCGAGCGCCGTCAACTGCACCTTGCCGGAGAACTCGCACCCCTCGCCCATCCCAAGTTCTTCGCTGCCTGGCTGCGTCCGCTCTTCCGCAAAGATTGGATCGTCTACTCCAAACCACCCTTCGGCGGACCCGATTACGTCCTGCAGTATCTCGGCCGCTATACCCACCGCGTCGCCATCTCCAACCATCGCTTGGTCACACTGGCGGACGGCCAAGTCACCTTCCGCTGGCGCGACTCCGCCGACCACAATCAGCAGAAAGTGATGACCGTCTCGCGCGATGAGTTTCTCCGTCGCTTCCTACTTCACCTGCTCCCTAAGGGCTTCGTCCGCATCCGCCACTTCGGTATTCTCGCCAATCGAAGGCGCGCCGCCCTCCTGCCACGCTGCTTCGCCGTTCTCCACGCCACTCCACCGAAAAACGAATCGGAAACGTCAACCGCTCCTACAGCGCACCCGCTGTGGCGCTGTCCCAAGTGCGGCGGACCCATGACGGTCGTCGAACGATTTACAGCCGCGCAACTCCAACTCCGTTCTCCACCGCTCCTGGCCACGGCCGCATGAAATCACTCGCCCACATACCGCACTGTCGGCGCGCTTCAGAGCGTCTCGCCGAAGTGTGTCTCTGTTACACCCAGACATCTTCTTCCTCTCCCCGCCCTGCCTCACTTCGGCCATCGATTCGTCTTTGCGCAGGTGCGACGACCTCTCCTCTACCGGACCTGACGATTCCCGCGAACTTCTACACCCTCACTCGCTCCATTCAATTTGCATAAGTCCCGCGTCCGCCGCGCCAGCGGCTTCCTTCTGACGGCTTTTTCGAACGCGACGCCCACACCTTCCTTTAGCCTCAAAGCACTCAACCCGGCGTCGTGTCCGAAAAAGCACTAGCGTGACTCGGGCAAGGCTGTCAAGTGTTGATCTTGCCCTGCAAGCAGTAGGACCTACCCCACCGTGGGTGCGATAATTTCGGTAACGAATCCTCCTGCAACTTATGAAGCGCCACGTCCTCATGTACGGGTTGATCGGTGGAATTTTGATTGCTCTGCTCCAGTGGACCCAGTATCAGTTCCTGGTCGTCGGACATTCCATTGAAATCTACGGCGGACTGATCGCCGCGACCTTTGCTGTTCTTGGCATCTGGCTTGGCCTCAAGCTGACAGCAAAACGCCAGACAATTGTTGTGAGGGAGGTCCCCGTCGCTGCCGAGGGACCGTTCATCCCCGACGAAAGAAAACGTGAGGGCCTCCATATCACTCGCCGTGAGCTTGAGATCCTTGAACTGATCGCCCAGGGCCTGAGCAACCGCGAAATCGCCGAGAAGCTTTTTGTGAGCCCGAGCACGGTGAAGACCCATTCCAGCCGTGTTTTCGACAAACTCGGGGCGAAACGAAGAACGCAAGCGGTGCAACTCGGCAAGGAATTCGGCCTTCTCCCCTGATTTACTCGTGCACGAGCACCATTCGCGCCAATAACCATCCCCCAAAAGAATGATTTTTCTCTCCGCCGCCAAAATCAGCCAAAAGGATGACGACACCGACCCCGCCTGATGCGGTATGTTGAGCCGCTCAATACGGGCGAACATGAAGTTTGTGAAAACATGAACTTCTTGAAAGAAGGAGCGAACATGAAGTCTCTGAATTCGATGAGGGTCTTTGTCGTGGGTACTCTGTCGATCGGCTTGTTTTCAAGCACTGCGCTCATCCCCGCAACCGCCCAGGAACTCCCTCGGGTCTACGACGCCTCCATGCCACGTGACCAGCAGATCACACTCGCTGAAAGCGCAGCCCCGGCCGAGGTATCCAGTAAAGCTACAGTTTATGTTCTCGGCCCCAAAGGCTACGAGAAAGCGCGCGAAGGCACTAACGGCTTCAGCTGTTTTGTTGGCCGGCATTTCGTAAAGCCCGCAGAAACGACCATTGAGCCGCAGTGCTTCGACGCCGAAGGCAGCCGCACTCTCTTGCTTGTCTACATGCACGGTGAAGAGCTGCGCACAAACGGCAAGTCCGAGGCCGAAATCAAGGCAGACGTCGCCAACGGATATAAGGAAGGCCGTTACCAGTATCCGAGCAAACCGGGGTTCCTCTACATGATGTCCAGCCGGAACCGCTTGAGCGCGATCCCCGAACATGGCACTGGCATTTTCCCTCCGCACTTGATGTTTTATGCGCCGAACATGACAACGAAAGACATCGGGTTCGACGCCCAATCGCTCGCGAACCTCGATTATCTTGGGATGACTCACCCCGGAGCAGGCGATAACCTAATCGTAGTTATCCCAGCGGCATCCAAGTCGCCAGCTGACGTGGCTGGTCGCTGAGCCCGTATGAGCATGGGGCCGGCAGATGCGTGGAGAGTTCAGGATCGGATAAAAGACATTACAAGGATATGAGAAAGATCATTGTCACCTTCGGGCTGATTTCCGGCGCCATCTCTTCGCTGATGATGATAGCGCTGGTGACCTTCGGCGGCAGGATTGGCTTCGACCGCGGCGCGATCATCGGCAACACCTCTATCGTGCTCTCGTTCTTGATGGTGTTTGTCGGCATCCGAACCTACCGGGACAACATCGGCGATGGTCAGATTACCTTTTTAAAGGCTTTTGCCGTCGGCCTCTCCATTACGCTGATATCCTGCATCATCTATGTCGTAACCTGGGAAGTGATCTACTACAACTTCCTACCTGGTTTCTGGGACGCATATGGCGCTCATTTGGTTCAGAAGCTCACCGCCTCGGGGGCGAGCCCGGCGGCCGTTCAGGAAAAACTTCAGCAGGTCAGAAAATACAAAGAGCTGTACAAAAACCCATTCTTCAATGCAGTGCTCACGTTCATTCATCCCTTCCCGATTGGGCTCGTCATCACGCTGTTCTCTGCGTTGGTCCTGAGGCGAAAGCCGCAACGGCAACCCGAGCAATCACCGTTACCGGAATCGTGAAGCTGTTCCAGCGGCTCCGCCCTAGGGTCGCCATTGGCACTCGTGAGTAAACCGCCGATAGCCGATCTGCCCGTCTTTGTAGGGCCGGTTTTGTTAACGTTCGCATCGGGACGTTTGCGCCGTGGCAGCAACTCGAATTCATCACAACCGGACAACTTCGCTGCACCCGGCAATCCGGAAACCAATCGGGTTGCCGGCGAAAAATCGCCATATTATTCAAAACTCCGGTCGCGGGTCAATGAGCGCAAACCCGTGATTGCGTCCATGACTCCAGAAGGCGTTTCAGGCTTAGGAACTGCGGTTAGAAATCGAGAGGTCGAGCGTGAGCAATTTACAAGAATCGGGTTGGTAGTTGCGAGAAAAGAAGAGGCACGCGGTGATCGGCTAGCGGTTATGATAGCCGCGTTATACGAGGGAACGCGTCGAAACCCGAGTCGAAACTTAAGATTCGATCGATTCCATTTTGTTCCATGACTGACAGATGCACCGCGTCCCGGGCAGACAACTGCCGGTACCCTAGCACAATCTGCTTCGCGCGCTGCACCACCCTGCCATCGATCGCCAGTACCTCATCAACGATACCGAGCAGAGCGTCGAAAGCTGGTTGGATCGCGTCGCGGCGGTCGATTGCCGCATATCTATGGAGGATCTCCTGGAGGACCTCGGCGTCGGTAACCAGACGCTGACGGTCAGTGACCAACTTCTCGAGCAAACGCTGCGCGTCAGATTTGTGAGGATGAGAGGCACCGACCAGATACATCGGGATATTGGAGTCGACCAAAATCACGATTGCACAACGGTTCCGTATCCCGCCTCAATCTCGGCCAGCATGCGGTCGATGTCGGCGACAGGATAGTCATGCCGGGTGGCCCTTTGGATGATTTCGAGCTTCTTTCCGATAGTACCCAGGGGCTCACGGCGGCGTGCGAGGTCAAGCGCTTGCCGGACCCACTCAGCAATCGACATGTGGCGCGAACGCGCCACCCGCTGAATCTCCCGATATTCCGGGTCCTGCATAATCACTTGTAGTCTCTTAGTCATATGATGAGTCTAAACGACTCATCACCATGAGTCAAGCTCAAAGTACTACGGTGTACCATGGTTCATAAAGTCGTCTTTGTCGAACAGGCACGTATTCAAGTCCAGCAGCACGTCCAGACGGTCACCAATGGCACGACGATTTCTTCCGTCCGCCGATTCGGCTGAATTCGGTAATTGCAGGTTCTGCTAGGTGTGCCAAATCCTTCACCACCTACACATCCTGCACAACTTCCTGCGATTCTGATTGTTGGAGCCCGTGACAGTGTTCGCAAGAAGGCTCAGAGGTGAGCACATCGTGGGCGTGGCTCAACCGATGCGCATGAGCCTGAGTCGCTTTGTCAAATACAAGCCCGCGGCCGGCATTGCCGAGCCGGCGACTATAAAGACCCAAGTATTTTAGAGCGTGTCCGACCGTTTCGCTGCTGACCCTCAGCAACTCTCCATCTTCAGCGTAAAACCGGTTTGCCGTGGCCGCAATTTCCCGAACATATTTCCGCTCTTCTTTTTGATGGCAGTGGAAGAGAACCGCCCGCAAGACCAGTCCGTTCACTCCAGTTGCGCGATCAACTCGCGACTGCTCATCGCGGTCTTTTAACACGTCAATGACTCCGCGTTGCAGGTCGACATCATCCACGATAGCGGCACCCAGCACGTCTGCCGCAACGCTGATCTCTGGTCGGAATCCAGAGACGTGAAAGTTCGCGGACTTCACCTTGTCGTGATTCAATAAGCGATAACCTAAAAGTCGATTATGAAAATGGGTCATTTCGTCCTTTGTCGGAGGCGGACCAGATGATTGCAACACACTCCCACCGAGGTTGATCTGAATACTATTACTCGTGGCCAGAGAATCTTTGACGAGTTCGCCCACGTAGATGCACTTCGGGCAGTAGAACTGTTCGAGGCTTTCGCCGTCAAAAAACAAATACCCTGGTTGGGCCGATGCGTTGAGCAACGCCGATGTGTATCGATTCAATTGCACTGCGCGAATCAACAGAGTCGGCTCGATGTAAGCGATCGGAAGCTTGCGTAGGATCAAAGGACTTAGCTCCCCGAGGAGAATCGGCCTACGGCAAACGGCCGCCAGCGTGCGGAGCAGCAAATCGGCCGTCGATGCCGGCCCGCTGATGACCACGTTAGGAAGGAAAGGGAGATAGTCTGTGAACCAGGTAGCAATCGCCCAATATGCAAGTAGCGAGCACTCTTTGCGGGGGAGCATCACATGTTTCTGCAAAAGCGCCACTATCTCATCAAACAGTTCTCGTGTTGTTCGGAAGCTTTTGACATGGCGTGGCAGAATCAAGGATTCGTATAAAGTTGGGAAGTCCCTCCGCAGAGGCACGAACGTACGGGGTTCAGGGAATAGATTGATGACGCCGTCTTCAGGGCTAGAAAAGCGAAATTCTTCGATTGCGCCGTCAACACGAAGTAGGTCCTTTATTTTAATTCGCCCAGCCGTCTTTCCGGGACGTCCGCCAATCTTCACACCAAATTGAAACTCTGGCTCTGGCGGTGGCTCTGGCTCAGACGGTTCGTCGTCGTCAAAATACTCCTCTTCCTCCTGTTCAGCTGAATCTTCCCTGGCTGCTCTTTGTTCTTCAGCTGCCCGGTCCTGAGCCTGTTTTGCAGCTTTCTCCTCCACTGCGCGTTGCGCCGAGTACTCGTATGCTAACTTGGAGGCCTCGTTCATGTCGCGACGATTTCCAGCTTCCCTCAGTGCCTCGGCAATTTTCTCACTAGGTAAGGGCTTCTTCTCGGTGGTCTTCTGCTCCAGTTCATGGGGTATAGGCTCGACCGTCACCTGTTCTTGATCGGGTGAGATCTCTTCGTCGACCGCGTCCTCCGTCTCTTCTTCCTCTTTCTCTTCGCCAGGTGAAACATCAGGCTTTAGTATCTGATAGATCTCGACAAAATTGGGCGGAACAACATTTTGCGGCGAAGAGTTTTCGTTTTCGGAATGAACTGCATTAGCGCTTTCACTTTGCGCTTCGCGGACAAGAGGTTGCGTTGTGGAAGGTTCGGTCGACTCTGGCATAAGCCACCTGGCTGTTTGGAGATTTCTAGTATTGAAACCGGGGGCAATCAGGACGATCAAGAGCACTGGCGGAAATTCAGGTTACGTGGGTAATAAGCACGCTCATACGTCGTATTGAAAAATATCTAAGTGGACCATTGAATGAGCATTCGGAGTGGACTTGTTGCGTATCCGTGCAGAGAGCCCGGGGTTTCTGCGGCAGACTATTGGTAACGTAGTGTGCTTCCTTATCAATACCTCCGTCCGCGGAACTCTAAACAAAACGCGCAACGACATTGCGGACGTTCACGTTAAGGCGCGGTGCAAAAGAACGAAGTGCACCCAGCCATATAGGTAACGCTTCTGCTCTGCCAATGAAATCAGGATCGCCGGCGATGCTAACAGTGAATGCTTTGCAGGTCGCGGTTTTCTTCAAAGGTGCCTCCTACTGGACTGATCCAGAGGAGGTACGCGTGGGCTCCTGCGGATCAGCCCATAGCAGATCATCGCCGACCGTGGCCCGAAGAGCTCGCTGTGTCGTGACATAGTCTCCGATTGATCCCCAGTCACCGCGGACGAGAAAAAGAAGACTGAGCAATTCAGCAAGCGACAAATGTGCGAAGGCACCCTCCGAGGAACCCGGGATCGCTTGCTCCAGGCGTTTGTTGGCTGTCTTGTGAATAAACCGGTATACGTGCTGTCTCAGCGCATCGTCCGTGATCATTTCTCCCTCCTGCAAATTCTCACCCGGAAGCAGGAAACAGAGTTAGATCTCTTCGGGGTAAATATGCCAAACGTGCGCTCGCCTGAGTCAGGATTCATTGTTTGCAGACCTCCTAGTCTGCCGCATCTAGCCTGCGTAGGCTGTCACCACCGTGGGCTCTTTTTACCCGCCTCGGTTGGGGAGCCAGAGCATGTCTGGCCCGCTCTTGATGCATTTCTAGAATACCGGGAAGGATCGACTCAGTCCATAGGCAATTTCATTCTATGGCGTTGCTGCCGTTAACCGGAAAACTTGGAATCAAGACCTCACGATTGTCGAAAAGGTCCGATGACCATCGGCGGTGACGGGTTGGAGACCCGCCCAAGTCACGTCTGCTGAGTTTTGTGGAGGATGTCAGCCGATCAAGCTTTGTCCAGCAAGTCCTTTTGCGAGGCAAAAGGACAGGTATCCTTTGCGGCTGATCTCGGCCCCAATTTTGTGGGCCTTCCTAGATCGTGCTTATTGTCAGGGTTGGGAACGCTGCCTTGTACAAGCGTGCATCCAGACTCAAGAGCCGATAGCCCCGAGTTTGGGCGTGCGCCCCGATCAGAAAGTCAGCAAGAATTCGTCGACTGCCTCGATCACGTTGTTTGTGCCGGCGTTCCGCATAGTCCTGGAATGCCCGCCCCGCGGAACGCCATGCTCCTTCGCTCAAATCCCACTCCACCACGATTCCCGTCGCTTCGAGAAATGAACTCACAAAGCTCTCGGTCCGGCCTGGGGCAGCCATCAACTCCGCAAAAACCGGCGCCGACACCACCAAGCTTCCCCGATTGAATGCCGCCTCCAGAGCCGTCTGTGCGGCCAAGCTGAGCTTGGGATCTGCGTCCCACAATGCGACCACAACATTGGTATCAACGGCCGTTGTCATTGTCCGCGCAGCTCTCGGAGCCATCGACCAATGCTTCTTCTGCCAGACGCGATTCCCGGATTGCCAATACCGCGGTACTTCGAGAATATGTTTTGGCTGCGCACCGGCCGGACACGAATACCTTTTGCATCGCTTTCAAACAACAGGCGGTCGCCCGCACGCACGCCCAGGATGCGCCGCACCTCACGGGGAACAGTGACTTGCCCTTTACTTGTGATCTTCGCCTGCTTCTGCATACGGCGATCTCCTTTTTCCTTACTTTACCACACTTTTCCTTACTTTGGCAGGTGGAGCGACACAACCATCAACCGTTCCTCAGTCGCGAACTGTCCGGAGTCTGCTTGGGATCTAGGAGTGCGCAGCATCGAATCTCGATCCAAACGATGCCTCGTCCGTCTCAAGTAAGGTTGTGGATTCGGTTGCAGAGCGGTGCACTCGGGGTGCGCAAATTGGCTTGTGCAACCGGGTTGCACAAACCGGGGCCTCCGTGGGCCGCTCCGCCAAAGAACCAGTGCCGATCATCCTCGTTGGTTGCAGGCAACGATGGACGCGAGCCGAAGACGAAAGGGGCATGGAAACGACCGCCGCATAGAAATTATTCTATGCGAACAAAACACGAATATCAAGAGCCTTATCGCGTTCAGCCGGCGGATTTGTGCAAAATATACGATTCGGTCGCATGATTTGTAATCCACCCTCCTGTCGCTCACCCTCATTCAGATTTCGGCGGTTGCACGTGGCGTCGTAGGAAATAAATTCGAGTCGTCCACTCCCCTGCCTGCAGTCTCTTCACAATTATCAGGGAAACGACCGTAATCCGGCGCCTGCCCAGCGGGCGGGTAGTTCTCTCTCTAGGAGCTGGGGCCAGTTTGGTGACGAGGTCGAGTTTGGTCACTCGAAGGTCGCGCTGTCTGGTCCGAAACGGCATCGGTCCGGCTCGGGGTCCACCGGATCAGCAAATTCTCAGGCGACCAGTCTTCGTCGCTCCGTTCACGGCCGATTACTACCGGGTTGCCCGTGAGAACGAAGCCGCTGGCGCGGCGGACGCTGCCGCGTGGGTGATGTCGACAGTCTTGATGTTCAGTTCAGATAAGTTGTGGGTCACAAGGAGGTGTCCCTGTGACCCATCTACGCAAAATGATGCTGGAAGAACTCCAGCGTCGTCATTACTCGGAAGCTACCACGCAGCGTTACATTCGCTTGATCGAGCGGTTTGCGCAGCACTTCCACCGCTCGCCCGATCGCCTGGGACCGCAGCACATCCGCGAGTACCAAGCGCAGCTCTTCACCCTGCACAAACTGACTCCCGGTTCGGTGACCAATCATCTCTGCGCCCTGCGCTTCTTCTACATCCAGACGCTCAAAAGGCCCTGGAGCATTGCCGACACTCCCTATCCCAAGAAGCGCTATCGCCTTCCCACTATCCTCAGCCAGGAAGAAGTAACACAGCTCATCGATGCTGCGCCGACTTCCTTCTATCGCACCATTTTGATGACCCTCTACGGTACCGGCGTGCGCCGCACCGAGCTCACACGGCTGAAGGTCAGCGACATCGATAGTCGACGCATGGTCGTGCACATTCAGGACGGCAAAGGTCACCAAGACCGCGACGTCATGCTCAGCCCCGTCCTGCTCGAAGAACTGCGTGCTCACTGGCGACGCTTGCGCAAAAAGTCTGTCTGGTTATTTCCCGGCAACCGCTGGCACAGCGCTGATCACCCCATGGATGACAAGACGCCCTACCACGCTTGCGTCGAAGCCGCCCGCCGCGCCGGGATTAAGAAACGTATCTATCCCCACATGCTGCGCCATTGCTTTGCGACCCACTTGCTCGAAGCTGGCGCCGACCTGCACACCATCCAGATCCTGTTAGGCCATCACGATCTGAAAGAAACCGCTCGCTATCTCCACCTCTCGCAACGGCACTTGCATGCCACGCCCAGTCCGCTGGATGCGCTGCTGCTCAAGAAAGGCAGGTCGTCCGAAGAGGAGTAGATGAAGCGGCCACAGTTAGAGGTGGCCGACATCATTCGCGGCGCAGGGGCAGACTTCATCGAGAGGAACCGTTCATGGCTCCGCTGGACACACCTTAAGGTCTTGCTAGCCATCGCACGCTGTCGCACCGCCGCTCTTGGCGGCCATATCGATGAGTGCACTGGCTGCGGACATCGTGCCACCATCTCCTACAACTCGTGTCGCAACCGGCACTGCCCCAAGTGTCAGACCAGCGCCCGGGAACTCTGGATCGCGGCGCGTCGTCGTGAACTGCTGCCCACGCCCTACGTCCACGTCGTCTTCACCCTGCCGCCGCAACTGGCTGCGCTGGCTCTGCAAAACAAAAAAGTGATCTATGGTTTGCTGCTTCGTGCCAGCGCAGAAACTCTGCTAGAAGTCGCGCGCAACCCCGCTCATCTCGGGGCCGAGATCGGCTTCTTCAGCGTGCTCCATACCTGGAACCAGAAACTCCAACTTCATCCCCATGTCCACTGTGTCGTTCCCGCCGGCGGACTCTCCCGCGATCACGCCCGCTGGATCCGATCCCACCCACGCTTCTTCCTTCCCATCGCCGTACTGCGGCGCGTGTTTCGTGGCAAGTTCGTCGCCGGCCTGAAGTCTGCCTTCGAGCGCCGTCAACTGCACCTTGCCGGAGAACTCGCACCCCTCGCCCATCCCAAGTTCTTCGCTGCCTGGCTGCGTCCGCTCTTCCGCAAAGATTGGATCGTCTACTCCAAACCACCCTTCGGCGGACCCGATTACGTCCTGCAGTATCTCGGCCGCTATACCCACCGCGTCGCCATCTCCAACCATCGCTTGGTCACACTGGCGGACGGCCAAGTCACCTTCCGCTGGCGCGACTCCGCCGACCACAATCAGCAGAAAGTGATGACCGTCTCGCGCGATGAGTTTCTCCGTCGCTTCCTACTTCACCTGCTCCCTAAGGGCTTCGTCCGCATCCGCCACTTCGGTATTCTCGCCAATCGAAGGCGCGCCGCCCTCCTGCCACGCTGCTTCGCCGTTCTCCACGCCACTCCACCGAAAAACGAATCGGAAACGTCAACCGCTCCTACAGCGCACCCGCTGTGGCGCTGTCCCAAGTGCGGCGGACCCATGACGGTCGTCGAACGATTTACAGCCGCGCAACTCCAACTCCGTTCTCCACCGCTCCTGGCCACGGCCGCATGAAATCACTCGCCCACATACCGCACTGTCGGCGCGCTTCAGAGCGTCTCGCCGAAGTGTGTCTCTGTTACACCCAGACATCTTCTTCCTCTCCCCGCCCTGCCTCACTTCGGCCATCGATTCGTCTTTGCGCAGGTGCGACGACCTCTCCTCTACCGGACCTGACGATTCCCGCGAACTTCTACACCCTCACTCGCTCCATTCAATTTGCATAAGTCCCGCGTCCGCCGCGCCAGCGGCTTCCTTCTGACGGCTTTTTCGAACGCGACGCCCACACCTTCCTTTAGCCTCAAAGCACTCAACCCGGCGTCGTGTCCGAAAAAGCACTAGCGTTACCCGCCCAGAATCCGCATTGTTCCTGTTGCCAACTCTTAACAAGCGGAACCCGGCTGCCTCTTTCCCACGTGGCGAATGGCTGCAAGGTCACCACCACCACTGTGTTGACTCACCTTCGGCTAGCCACGAGGTACCTTGCTCGGCGCACCGTCTTGCCACAATCGGCCGCGCGTGTCTTTTGCAACACGATCTACGTAGTAATCGCCTCGGAGTGACTTTCGTACCGATAAGCCGAAGAATTTTCTTTGACATCTTAGCGGGAATATAGGAATACTATATTGCAATACAGGAAGCCTATACTTCTCATGGTCAAACGCATTCGAGCCAATATTGCACGGGGCAGCACGGAATTGGTCATCCTCAGCCTGTTGGCGGAGCAGCCGCTCTATGGCTTCGAAATCTCCAGACGCATCCAGGAACGAACCGAGGGCGCGCTTCGCTTTGAACTGGCTTCCCTCTACCCGATGCTTTACGATCTCGAAAAGCGCGGGTTAGTCAAAGGCCAGTGGCAACCTAACACCACGGGCCGCGACCGCCGCTATTATTCGCTCACCCCCAAAGGCAAGGCCCAACTTGCCCCGCTACGACGAGAATGGCACTCCTTTTTCCAGGCCCTCGACTGCCTGGCCGGGGTAAGCAATGCCTGATTGGAATGCATTGGTTCAGGAGCGCTTGGGCGTGGTGGACCCGTCCTCGGTCGAAGAGGCGGAAATCATCGCGGAACTGGCTGCCCATCTGGAGGATCTTTATGAGGAACTGCGCGGAAAAGGAATGCACGAGGCCGACGCCATCGGCCAGAGCATGGGGGATATCGTCAACTGGCGAGGACTGGCCGGGAGGATTCGCAGGGCGAAAGCCGGGGAGGAAACTATGAATCATCGAACAAAGGCACTGTGGCTGCCTGGTTTAATCGGTCTGACCGCTTCTATGGTCTGGCTGATGATCTTGCAGCAAATGACCCTGAAACCAGGCATGCCTGGACCATGGCTGCACGCGGGACTCGCGTTCATGCCGTATCTTGTTTGGCTTTTTTCGCAGCCCGTCTTTGGCGCCGCAGGCGCTTATCTGTCGCGTCGTGCCGGAGCCGAACGCCGAACCGAACTCACCGCGAGCTTGTTTCCCGCGATCGTGATGTTCGGAGTGTGGGTGGTATTGGTAGCAAGCATTGTTGTCACAAGATATTCGCATGTCTCGCACCAGTGGCCTTTGGTTCTTGCCGGCACGCTCTTCTGGTCTATCCTTCCTGGCCCGTCGCTGCTGCTGGGCAGGTTTCTGTACCTAAAAACGCAGAACTTTGCCAAGTCATAACTAGGATTCCAGATTCAGGACGAGGGCGAGCGATGTCCAGCAATTCCGGTTCGACCTCGCATCGAGCTCTTCGGCAGATGGTATTGAGAGCTCTGGACCTCACACTTTGGGCGTTGCAAGTCCTCGCAGCACTGGTGTTTCTGATTTTCGGGGCCAACAAGTTTGATCCTGAGGGCTCATTTTGGAGCGCATTGTTTGGCAAGGCGGGGGGCTCGTACTGGATCGAGGTGTTCGGCAAAATCGGCATCGGTCAATGGTTCCGATATTTCACGGGTTGCCTGGAAACTGTTTGTGCGATCTTGCTATTAATTCCGAGGACTGCAACGATCGCTGCAGTGTTGTTGTCCTGCACGATGATCGGCGCGATCCTTACCCACATTTTTCTCCTGCGCGACGGTCTTGCCGTTGTGTGGGTGTGCGTCGTGTTGCTCTTGATCCTGTCTGCCATTGGCTGGAAGCGACGCGAACGCTTGCCGAGCCTCGGCGGTCCCCAATGAACGCGAGCACTCCCGGCAAGATTCGCCGCGCCTTTCGAATCATCGTCTGGCTCCTGATCGGAGGTGTAGTTCTCGTTTTTGCCATCGGGCTGATACTGTGGCGTGAACCCTTATGGATCGCTGAAAGACTCACGGAGTTCCGGCTATACCGCGCGGCAATTCACAGCAGCTCGATGATCATCGATGGTTATAACGTCCATTACATCGAAGGCGGGAATGGCCAGCCTGTCGTGCTTATTCACGGTCTCGGTTCTCAGGCGCAAAACGATTGGGGCAAGCTGGCACCGTACCTGGTTCGGGCCGGGTATCACGTCTACGCGATGGATCTGCTTGGTTACGGACGATCCGCGAAACCTGCCGATCACACCTATTCGATTCCCGAGGAGACTAAGTTCGTCGAAGCGTTTCTCGATGCCAATCACCTAGGCGCGGTCGCACTGGGTGGCGTATCGATGGGAGGATGGATCGCGGCCGCCGTGGCGCTGGACCAGCCGCAGCGTGTGTCACGCCTCATGCTGTTCGATAGCGCAGGAATGTCATTTAAGCTGAAGTTCGATACGACCCTTTTTACACCGCATACCAGCGAGCAGGTGAATCAGTTGATGTCTCTTGTAATACCCAATCCTCCGCCTATGCCCGAATTCGTGAAGGCAGATTTCATACGAAGGATGAAACGCGATGGCTGGGTAGTCCAGCGGTCCTTTGCCTCGCTGATCGCAGGAGCAGATTATCTGGATCAGAAATTTTCCGCTCTGAAAATGCCGATGATGATTATCTGGGGCCAGCAGGACGCCATGACTCCGCTCTCACTTGGGGAATCGATGCATCATGCCGCGCCGCAGTCAGTGCTGGCAGTGTACGGCGGTTGCGGCCACATCGCCGTCGTAACATGTATAGATCGAATTGCCCCGAGAGTGCTGGATTTCCTGTCGGGCACTGGCCAGCAACCGGGTCAGACGATCGAAGAACCCGTGCACACGCCTTGAGATTTATCGAGCGCACCTTAGCTATATGCGAGTTGTAAACAGGCGTCGCTGTTAAAAACTCAATCCCGAAAAACCGACCAAAATGCCGTCGTGTGGGTAGATCCTGTCTGACGTCCAGTTTTCTGATCCGACTTGTCAATTGGTGGATTGTCGGCAAACCTTACCTTACCCGGATTAATTCCGAGTTGCCAGTTATCCGTTAGAACGCATGTCAACTGCGGATATCACTTCCCGCGAGCCGAATTCCCATTCGTAATATGCAAAACTCGATTCGATCAACGCTGTTTTCGGGAGGGGCATTAACTTCGCCGGGCCCGAACGCAATCGATTCCGAGTCAATACACTAAACACTGTATGCCTCGGATGGACATCTTGGGACGAAACGAATTATTCGGCGTGACAGTCCTGATTGCAATATAGTCATTCTTGCTCAGAAGGATGCGAGGGTTGCTCGCGAAGAAGCCCGCTGCATTGACGCGAGCGGCTTGGTCAATCTCAGTCAACCCGGGATTTGCTCTCGGAGATGCGGAGGGTGCCAGTGGAAAACAACACCAGGATGGACGAAACAAAAAACGCAGCGGCCAACGGTGAACCCTGGTGCGGCCTTTTAGCCGGCGCTGCGCCGCGCGATCACATCGTCCAGCTTTATCAGGATCAGCAATTTCTCAATCGGGCCGTCTGTCGCTTTGCGGCTGCGGCGATTGCCAACGGCGAGGGAGTAATTCTAGTTCCGACAATCGCTCATTGGGACGCTTTTCGGCCCCGATTGGAAAGCGAGGGCGTGGATGTAAAAGCCGCGGAAAAGCGCGGACAACTAACGATCGTTGACGCGGACGATCTGTTGCCCACCTTCATGCGTGACGGAATGCCGGATTCGCCTGTCTTCCTAGGCTTAGCTGCAAATGTTGTTTCACAAGCTCGCGGAGACGGTCGTTACCCGAAAGTGCGTTGGTGGGGTGAGATGGTTAACCTTCTTTGGGAACGAGGGGATATTGCCGCCAGCATGAATCTCGAAGATTTGTTTGACCAACTCGCGGATCAGCAAGACATTGCGATCTTCTGCTCGTTCTTAATGGATAATTTCAACGGAGACGTGCACGCTCGTATGCTGCCGAGACTCGGCGAGAATCACTCCCACCTTATTCCCGTCGAAGATTACTCTCGGCTTGAACGAGCCGTGTCCGAAGCACTTCGAGACGCCGTGGGCCCGGACGAATCACGGGTCCTGGAGGACCGACTTCTGTCGCGCTATCCGGGTGCATTTCACATGCCGCGATCTCAGGCGTTGCTTTTGGCGTTGCGTCAGACTCTTCCACTTGTAGCCGATGACGTGCTGCAACGGAGTCGCACGCTGTATCGTGCTACCGGTTAAAAGACAGAGATACTTCATGGCCAAGAATAACGAGCACTCTGCAGCCGGCACCGCGTCAGGCGACGCTACCACTTTGGGCGGGATGACCGCCAACGAGATCGGTGCGCTTGATGCTGTCGACGTTCCGATAATTGTGATTAGCCGCGAGTGCACAGTTGCCCGCATTAACCGGGCCGCCATGACAGTGTTTGGCCTGAAGGCCTCGGATCTCGGTTGTTCTCTTAGCAACACTCTTGCGGGCGTGAAGGATCTCAATAGAATCTGCACGCGGGTCATCACTGACGGAGCACCCCACCGGCTCGAAACCCGCGATGGTGATCGACGTTTTCTTCTTCGAATAGCTCCCTATACACGAAGCGATCGCCAGATTCTGGGTGCTGTGCTCACATTCACGAATGTCACGGCCTTTCGCGCAAGTATCGAGCAAGCCATCTACGAACGGGAATACACGAAGGCAATCCTGAACACAGTGGTTGATCCCGTGGTTGTTCTCGGAGCCAAATTGCAGGTACAGACGGCCAACCGGGCCTTCTACACCCTATTTGGGATTTCGCGCGATGAGACGCAGGGCATTTCGATTCGCAAGTTGGGGAACTACGAATGGGGAACCTCCGGAGTGTGGGAATCCGTGGAAGCAACTCTTTCCGGTCACGGCGAATTTCAAGCTGTCGAGATCGACCGCGAATTCCCCACCGGTAAAAGAACGCTTGTACTTGACGCACGTCGATTGGAGGGAGCCGGGGATTCTCCGATCGTTATCACGTTCC
The DNA here is from genome assembly GCA_963803645.1 of uncultured Acidobacteriaceae bacterium. Classification (GTDB taxonomy): domain Bacteria; phylum Acidobacteriota; class Terriglobia; order Terriglobales; family Acidobacteriaceae; genus Acidiflorens. The sequence continues at coordinate 352,718 of CAWDNK010000002.1, forward strand.
ATGACGTCACCGAGCGAAAGCTGGCCGAACGGACACCACGTGGAAAATCCCAAAATATTGGCTCTCGTCAAAAGCATAGTCTCGCCAATTTCACGACCCTCTAACCCACGACTTGTTCGGCCGGGATGATCGCCAATGCCTTGCCTGCGAGCGAAAATCCAAACCCACCACCAGGACCGGCCTCAACTCGGAGCACCTGCATGATTCCCTTTAACCAAGCCTTAGGCGCCCCGTGCAACGGGGGAACAACGATCTCGATCTCGACTTCCTTGTGTAACGGGCGGGCACCGCGCGGTAAACACATACGCACCCATCTCGCTCACGTCGCGCGTTACGCCTTCCCCCTCCAACCTCTTGCCGGAACCGTCCTGCCAGCGGAAAACCACTGGGGTATCGAGCCGATAGCGGATGGCGTTCCTGCGTTCCACTGGGGGGAAGAATTTCTCAAGCCTTCTATCGTTAGCCGGGTGATCATCCTCTTCCACCCGCCATCTGCCAAAGAACTACAGATGCCAAAGACTACAGAGCTCATCGATGGGCCACAAGTGGAGGAAGATCCTTACTCGGAAGGAGAGTCCGCCCCGTCGCGAGTGCGGGAGGTTTTGCCCCAGCATTTGCGGTTCTTGCCCATTCACCAGCACCAGCGTTGAGAGGGGAGATCTTGAGAAGTATCGCTTGGAAGAAGAATGCGGCCCTGCGAGGGAACAATATCGGGATCAGAGGTGTAGAAACTCCTCGAAAGGAATGAGGTATTTCTTACTCAGATGAGGACTCTAGGTGGGCCCTCCACGGCCTCGGTGAAGCGATTGATTTACCAATCGATAACGGTGGCGTGCAATGTGCTTGGCGAAAAGGATGCCGAGCTATTTCCCTTGAGTTTGCAATTGCTTGGGCCCACCGAAAGCGCATTTGACGCCGTCCCCGCCTCCTCCTGCGGACAGATGCACTAACTATTTGGACCAGGCACCTGCGAGATTTCGGTAAGTCCGGCACCGGCGACCAAGGCACGCTATCCTGAAGCCTAGACATGTCTTCTGGGCTACATGTTGATGCATTCACAGCTGTTGTCTTGACGAGAAAAACGTTGCCAGATTGCATCGCTGCGAATGCCGCACTGCGTCGTCGTAAATGCAATTCCGCAAATCGGAAATTTAACGCGATTTTTACGGCCGAAGGGTCAAAACATTGATAGAATTCGTACTTCCATGGGCTAGGGGGGCCGGCGCCTGGTTTACAGGCACGGCTTTGTGGGTGGGAGAGATTGAATAATGTCGACTGCAGAAGCGTGCTCCATCCGCCGGGATTCGCGTCGTCTTTGTCGATGCCGATTCTATGGGCTGCCAGCTCATGGCGAGCGCCCTCAAACGTTGCCGCGACCGCTTTGAAGTCTTAGGACTTGCCAGCAGTTCCGAGGAAGCGATCCACATGGTGGGTGCGCATAAGCCCCATGTCGTGGTCCTCGGCGTAGCGCTAGAGGATGGCCCACGAGCCGGCCTTCTGGTCCTGCAAAAGATGCGGGAATCCCATCCACGCATCGCACCTGTTATGTTGCTGCCCGCTCTCGACCGAGAGACGGTAGTCCAGTCATTTCGTGGGGGTGCTCGCGGGGTAATTTCCCGGCGGGATTCCTTTAAGGCCCTGGCAAAGTGCATTCGCACCGTCCACGAAGGCCAGGTCTGGGCTAGCACGAAGGAAATCAATTACCTGCTCGATGCGCTCGGCCAGGCCAGATCTCTGCAACTGCAAAACTCCGACGGGCTGTCTCAGCTGACTGCGCGAGAGCAAGAGGTCACACTCCTCTTGGCCGAGGGAATGACGAACCGTGATATCGCCCAGGCGCTTCATGTCACCGAGCACACGGTCAGCAATTATCTTTACCGAATCTTCGATCGATTGGGAGTTTCGAGCCGCGTCCAGCTGATCCTGTACGCGCTGAGCCATAATCAGTCGGTCAGTTCCCGACCGCCAGAATCGAATTGGGATGAAGCTGGCTCCAAGAAAAGCGCCTAGCCAGAACGCCGCTTCGCAATCCTGACCAGACGGAAAAGGTCCCTCGAAAACCGATAACCATTTCTTCGCTGTCCGCTCAGTAGGGAAAAACGGCGCGCGCTCCATCGCCACTTCGGCCGTTGCGCCCAGAGTAGGCCCGGACTTCTCCGTCACGCCTAGATAGGCAGGCTACCTGATAATGTGGACATCTAGTGCTAAGGCCCTAACGGGGCTAGTTCCGAAAATAAAGATCTCCTGTGCGTTCGTGTTGATCGCATCTTCTTTGTTTTTCGCGCAGCAGCCTGCAAGCACACCCACAAGGGAGCTACAAGATCCGCCGGCACAACCGCAAAACCCTCAGCCGACGACACCGCAGGAAAAGCCTGCGGCACAGCCCGGCACGGCTACGCAGCCGGAAAAGAGAGCGACCGCAGAGGCCGCGAAGCTTCCTGGCATCCCGATGCACCCGAGGAGCTATGCCTGGAACATGCTCAAGACGGCCGCCGAGGAAGACAAGACCGCCAGTCGAGCTAACGCGATACGTGTCCTCGGCCTCATCCCGAAGAATGCGCGCGCCCAGCAGATGGCGGAAAAGGCGCTGAAGGATGACAAGCCCGAGGTGCGTTCCGCTGCGGCAACGGCACTCGGCGAGATGCAAGCCCGCTCCAGCATTCCAAAGCTCAAGGACGCGCTGGCGGATGACGAGCCCGCGGTCGTCCTCTCCGCTGCACACGCACTCGACCTCATGCACGATGGCGCTGCTTTCGAGGTCTACTACGAAGTCCTGACCGGACAGCGAAAGACATCGAAAGGCTTGATTGCCTCTCAAATCGCCGTTTTGAAAGATCCCAAGAAACTGGCGCTGCTGGGGTTCGAGGAAGGTATCGGCTTCGTTCCCTTCGCCGGCATGGGCTGGGATGCATATCGCCGACTTACAAAAACTGATCCGTCGCCCGTGCGCGCCGCTGCCGCGAAGGCGCTAGCGAAAGACCCCGACCCGGACAGTGGAAAGGCGATCGGCGACGCTGCCACCGACGATAAGAACTGGCTGGTTCGCTCCGCGGCGCTCGAAGCCTTGGCAAAGCGTGGAGACCCGTCGTTACTTCAGCCCGCAGAACTGGCAATGTCCGACGACCAGGAAGCTGTGAAATTTACCGCCGCCGCAACCGTACTGCATTTGCTGGATGTCCAGGCTGCGCCGAAAGCCGGAATAAAGAGGAAGTAAGTTTATCTTGGCTTTCCATGCTTTCCATACTCTGTCATTTCCACGGCCTGCTTTGGAAACGCGTATTACAAAATCACAGTCACTGCGAAGGCCTGTTTTCGGTAACAGGAACCATTTGTCCGAGTTTGCCGACGATCCAACCCCGGAGCCGACCATGCGGGTGTTGAGCGGCCTAGCACTCGTCCACTCGTCCGCGCCACGCACAAAAAAGCCAGCTCGCGCGCAGTCGGATACCGACACGCGCGCAGGACCGGCCGATGCGAAATCGCTTAGTGGGACGCGGGCGCCGCTGGGCCATCAAAACCAGCCCCCGGATGGCACGAGGCCATTGATGCGCAGATACGTGACGAGATTGCCGTAATGCAAGGCGTCATGATTTCCGACTTGCGTCAAAATGAACATCTTGTTCGTCTTGACGCCAAAGAAGTTCGCCGGGTCATTGAGGTGCGCATCGGTGAACCCGGAGTACACGCCATCGCAGTAATCGAACGCGCCTTTGAGGTAGGCCTTGATCTCGGCCTTCGAACCCTTCGCGGCAGCCGTGCCGGGGGTCGCTTCACCTTTGACGTTTGAACACAAAATGTAGGAAATATCCGCCACATGAGTCAGGATCTCGGCAAACGAGCGAACTTCCTTCGTCGGCCGGTAGCTGTACTTGGACTCTGGCATCTCGTCCGCCGAATTCATGATCTTGTCCTGCATATTGCTACGAAAAATGGATATCGTCGTCGTCAGCGGATTCGGCGCTGCGATCGGATTGGGCAGGCTCGGCGAGATTTGGGCGTTGGCCAAGGACGCCAAGACGGAAACAAATACCATGCCAACAGGAACCACGACGCGAGCAATGGATCGGAACATTAAGAATCCTCCTAGATCTCCGGGTGCGCCGGAAGGGCTTTGAGATTCACAGGTCTCCTTTGACCGGTCTCTGCACGAGGTGCGATCTGCTTGGAACTGTGCACGTAGCCAGCCAAAACGCTCCAACTTCAAGTCACTGATTCATAAGTAAGTTCAGTCCCAGGGTGGCGATCGGCAACGCGATCTTTGTCCGGAATCGAAACTCGCTGACCAAAAACGAACAGTCGATGCGATAACTGGCTTGTCGGAAATTGACTCCCAACATCCATTCATCGCATGACCTGAACCGGCCGCACGAAATCCGCGACTGGCGCGCGGGACAGGCCGCCGTGCGGAACATTACTCAGCAATCTGCGCGCGCTTCACTACGAATTCGGCTTGGTCTTTGTTTTTTGCCCACCACTCTTTCCATTTCTGGATATTCTCGGGTGTCGGTTCCGCTCCTGGCGGTAGAGGGGGATCCTTTGCCATGTATCCCAGGACACCTACTACGCAGGAATGAAAACTCATCGTCTCGCAAAGTTCCTGGTGAAGTTCCTCGATTCATTTTCAAGTTCCAGATTTGACGCCACTGCACGCCCACGTCCGGATAGCAACGCGTCGAGTTTCCGCAGCCCTTCCAATGCGCCTTCTGCAGGGCGTCGGCTGAGAGGTCGAGCGCCTTTACCAGCGCATCGACAGAGCGCTTTCCGCCGAGATATTCCAGCTTTCGCACCGATTGATATGCGGCTTCGCCGTTGAGCTCCGTCGCCAGATCGAATTCAACCCGAACGAGCATCGTCATTTCGACCACGGCTATGCCGTCACCAGTCACAGCTCCCAGGGGCTCACCGCTGAACACGTCCTCGTTCACGCCGACATCAGCGTCCACCCTGACCTGCTCAACTCGCGGTTCGCCTACGTCTCCATCTCTCGCGCCAGCCACGAGGCCACGCTCTTCACCGACGACAAGGCGAAACCTGGCCCCCAGCTCGGAGCCGATGTCTCGAAGACCTCCGCCTTGGAAATCAATCGAGCCCCGTCTGCCGTTCAGGGAATGGGGATGGAGCTCTGAAAGTGCCAACCATTAAGATATTAAGATCGAGGAATCACGATGAAAGTATCACGCAGTGTAGAGATCAAATTGCTCGAGCTGGTCGGGTTAGTCTGCCCCCCAGAATACGGCCTACGCCCCCCAATCAGCTTGACAACTGCCGAACAACGATGGCTGAGAAGAATACGGCGACACCCAAGCCCCCCAACTCCTACAAGCCTCGCAACCCAGCGGTTGGTCGCCGGCAACCGGATCGAAGAGGTTTGTTCTTAGGTGCTCTGCTCCCAATCCGGGATGACATGCCACCCTGCTCCCGACGCCGAAGACGGGCCAGGGCTTGGCCAGCCTGACACGCCTCACTTACCCAGTGCCCTTGGTCTGACTTCGTGCGGAGGTGCGACGGCGAGCGCGGACGACAAGTACTGCTGCTACCCCGATCACGGCGAGACAAACTCCCCAAACAGTCATCTTTCTCCACCACGGCTCTGATGGGCGCGGCCATCCGATTTCCGCAAAATAAGTAAATTGCCCCTTAAGCACAGCATGATTTGTAATCAGTTTGCTAGCGGGTGTTCCAGCGTCGATTTCCAAGTAGAGCGCACGTATAGCCCCACCGCAACTTTGATTGGGATCAGGCACCTTGAGATAAACAATCGAATCCGTCCGCACTTTAGAAACCTCGCTTGCTTTAAGCGCCATGCCCACTTCCCAGCGATCATGGTATTGAGCGTGTTCAGGCACTAGACGAACATTTTGAACCTGGCCGACTGGGTCAAGACGGTTCGTTAGACAAACGGGGGCGTTTTCTCCTGGAGGAGTTTGAGTCTCAAAGTATGTCGTAACCTGTATGCTGTCCATTCCCACAGGCGCCTCGGCCCCGACGTGCTGCGGAATTAGCGCGACCAGAGGAACCACAAGCCCAACAACCCAGCGTGATCTCTTCCAGCGCAACATCTTAAGTACTCCTCGATTAGCCAAGGAAACGTAGTCAGCCTTTCAAGACTCCCCGCAAAAATGCCAGACCATACAATAAGCTCATGGCAATAGCGGAACGGACGATCCGATCGCCGGAACAACCGGGTAACCGGGCCGGATCGTAATTCCATGATCGTTTATCCGTTTCTGGTATTCCTGTTCGACAAACGGATCGCCCGGCAGCGCGGCTCCGACAAGTCTTGGTCGAAGCATCGCAAGAAGTTCGCCTTGGTACCCCCGCTCCGTTTCGAGCAATCGGGACTCACGAATCGATGCCAGGGCGTCGTTCATGATGGCGAGGAAGGCGTCCCTATCGATTGAGGTCCCCTGTCGAGGCCGCACTTTTTGTCTCGGGCGCCTCCCCTGTCAGCCCGGGCGCAATGGCGTAGCTTGTGCTGCGGCCGCCTTCGGAACTGCGAACGAGGAGGGCGGACTCGACGAGTAGGGTTATATCCCGGAGAGCAGTGTCCTGTGAGCACTTCGTGAGTTTCGCGTATTTCGTGGTCGTGAGTTTCCCCTCGAAGCCGTCCAGCAGCCGGTTGAGCACCAGCCGCTGGCGGTCGTTGATGGCAGACGCGCTGCGCGCGCTCCCAGAAGCTGCGCCTTGGCGAGGACGGCAGCCAGAACGGTTTGCGCGCCATCGATGGCCCGGCCCAGACAGCCGAGAAACCATTCCATCCAGGGCGTCACGTCCATGTCGCCCTTCTGCGTCTGTTCGAGGATGTCGTAATAGGCGTTGCGCTCCTGCCGGATTTGCGCCGACATGCTGTAAAAGCGCTGCGGACTGTTCTCGGAGCGCGCCAGCGCCATGTCGGCGATAGCGCGCGCGATGCGGCCGTTGCCGTCGTCGAACGGATGAATGGTCACAAACCACAGATGAGCGAGGCCCGCTTTCAGGACAGGGTCAAGATCGGCTGTGCCCATTGAACCAGTCCAGGAATGCCGTCATTTCTCCTTCAAGGCGCGGCGCCTTCGGCGCCTCGAAATGGACGCGCTCCTTTCCCATCGGGCCGGAGACAACCTGCATCGGTCCCGCTGCTGTCATCCCGCCAGGCTCCCACCGCGATCTTCCGCATCCCGCTGCGGCCGGTTGGAAACAAGAGCGGCGTGCCATCCGAAAAGCCGCTCCGCGGTGAGCGGCTGGTCGTAGTTGCGCGTGGCGTCGAGCATCATTTCAACGACGCCCTCGACGTTGCGGTCGGCTGGCTTGAGTGCGCCGATATCCATGCCCAGGCGGCGGGCAATCGATGAGCGGACCTGTTCCGGCGTCGAGCTTCTCGCCTTCGATTTCGCTGCTCTTGAGCACGTCTGTCGGTCAGGGTTTGCAGAACAGCTTCCTGCTGGAGGTTGAAACCCAGGGCCTCCATGTGGCCGATCAGCCCGCCTTGCCGGTGGCGGACGTGGGCAAGCGGTTCGGCAAGCTGCTCCTTGTTCCAGTGAAAGCCGGGCCAGCCGTCGAGTTCGTGGATATACATTCTCCGCATCTCCTGCGGAGATTATAGCTTTATTCTCCGCAAGAGGCAAGCTATTAACCGCGATTTATGCGGAGAATATGACGATTATTCGCCGCATTCCGCTAAGTTATTTAGAATGAAGGTGGCCAGGGAAGCAGTTGAACCGCCGACGCCAAGCCTTTTCAGGGCCGACATGGAAGTGGTTGGAAGTACTTAGAGGTGCCTCCGGCGCTCTAAGGCACTGATAGTCACTGCAGGTAAGGTCAACTGCCGGTAAAACTGCCGGTAAGTTTTATTCGCCTTTGCTTCGCACGCGCTTGCTCCGCTGCGTACAGACCGCGCGGGCGGCTGTTCGTAGCTGTTCTCGAAACCATGCATGCGCAGGCTCGCCAGTGAGTCGCGGATGCCAGACCGTTTAAGGTTGGTATCCGTCCGACATCCATCTGGCGAAGAGCTCAATCCGAGATTGAGGCCAAGGACCTTCTCCTCTCGGTGGCGGGGGCGGCATGACGGCACCACCCATCCCCCGAATTCGGTCGTAGATGATGGCAGCGTGCGCTCTTACATCATCATAACTTCCGAGATTGAACGCCTTGCTCATTGCGTGAATATCTCGTTCCGTGAAGAGTGGTCGAATGTCCGTTTGAAAGCTCGTCAGTTTAGCCATTGTGCCTCGCAGCCTGGGACTGTCTCCATCTACGAACCCCGATATCTAAATCACCGCAATCGACAATAAGAGTGCCGTTGGATCGGGGACGCCACTATCAGCTTCTCTTCAGCGTCGAAGGCGCCATTTGTTGTATTAGGCTCTTGCTCCCACGGCCCCCTTTTGGAATGAAAACATCAGCGGGAAGTTTGAACCGAAGGCTCAATTTCCGTACTTGTTCAATGGTGAGATTCCGCTGCCCTGCCAAGAACATCGAAACCGCACTCTCCGAACCAAATTGAGGAATCAGGTCACGTTGCGCGAGATTCTGCTGTTCAATGAGAAACCGCACAACTGAAACCGGATCAGCCGCAGGAATAGAGTAATGCTCCTGCTCGTAACGTTCCACGAGCAAGGTTAGGAGTTCGATTGCTTCCCCTTCAGAGCTGGAGGGGGTTTCCAACGCCGTTAGTTTGAAGAGAGCGTTGGTATAGGCTTCAAGTTCCGCGTCGTTGTGTATGACGTGGGGAGCACCTTGCGCAATCATTTCCGCAGGGTTTGCGAGAACTGTGCTCATTTTGTTCCAAACCTCCTATCCCAGTTACTGCGATTGTCGTATTCCCTATGCGTCAAAAAAGATCGGATGTAGACGTGCCCCTCGGTCTGCTTGTCATCGGTCGTCTTTGAATAGTGGACGACGGTGATAAGCCTGTAGCGGTTCTGTCTGATGTTAAAGATCACGTAGCCATCCATAGAATCGGCATCCTTAAACATGACGCGCACTTCCGCAAAATTGTGCCACCGGACCGCGTCGACGATGCCCGCCCACGCCTTGATTTCGTTCGCCGCATCCGGGCAGCGTTCCATCGCCTCGCTCAGATGCTTACGCGTGACGATATGCACTGACCAAGAGTACTTCACAATATGTGAAGTCGTCAATTAGTAGAAAAGTCGCTGAGTCCAAGTCGATATAAGTCATTGTATTGTCAATGGCTTATGGTCTATCACGGCCCTCAATGCCTTGAACGTCTTCGAACACAGAGGGATGGCTTCCCACGGATTTGGAAGATAGCTATCGGAAGCATGCCCCAGAGCTGCCTTTGGTACACAAAGAGCCGTTTTTGACCTCCTGCAATTCCGACCCGCGCTATCGCGACATCGTGCAAGAAAATGGGCTTGCCGCCCGCCTATCGAGCAAATGATGCGAGTTGGTCGTGGACTTGCGACCGAACGCATTACCGTATCTTTAATCGATTGGGAGTTTCGGGCCGCGTCCAGCTGATCCTGTACGCGCTGAGCCATAATCAGTCGGTCGGTTCCCGACCGCCGGAATGGAATTGGGATGAAGCCGGCTCTAAGATCGGCCAAGCGTTTGACCAATCATGGCGGCAGCGGGATGGGACGGGATTGCCATGGTGTGGGATTGCCAACGTCCCGAAGTTCATTCCGCGGGACGGCCCTCAGCAAGTCGGCCGGCAGTTTGTTGACCACCTCATGAAATTCCGCAGGTTGATCAATATCAGTTTGATGACGTACGCGCCGCAAGCCAAGCCCGGTACACTCCGCACGGGCCGTCGCGCAGGCTCGCCAACGGAACCACCTTGCCGTCCTGCTGAAATCGAATGAACTTTCTTTCGACGCCAAATTGGGGCCACTCGGGCAGGCCGGCGGAGTTGGGGTTGCCGGTCTTGGCAAAGTTGGTCCAGTAGCTCTCCATCAGGCCGGAGAGTTGGACGTCCATATCGGTAAAATTGCCGGCGATGTTGCCCCACTTTGGAAAGTACCCGAAGACATAGGGCAGGTCCGAGGAGTGGACGGCGCCCTGCACCTCCTGGCCGGGAATGGCGTGGGCGAACTCGTATTCATAGGTTGGATGATGGGCGGCGTTGTGCCAGGTTCCCTGGGCCGTGGCCGGGCAACGAAATACAAGATCGGCGGCCCACTGGTCGGCCGGTGAGCCGTAGAGCGGGTCGTCGCTTGCCTGCGCGCCCTCGGCCAACCCGTAGGCCGCCAGTGCCCTCGGAGCAAGCCCGCCGAAGAAATCTGCGATGGTCTTGCGCAAGGCATCCTGGGCCGTGGGAATACCAAAGATTGCGGCCCCGAACTCGCGCGCCGTGGTGCCGAAGAGCAAGGGGATCGCGGCTTCTTCGCCAGCGGCAAAGACCGAAGCCGGCTGGCGGGCGATGGCCCATCCGTCGATATCCGGACCAAAGCGTGGGCGCGGACTCTGGCTGGATTGCGATGCCAGCAGTTGCTGCGCGGTCCGTTGACGCAGTTGCTGCAAGCCCTCCTCGCCGGCTGGAAGCTTGAGGCCTGCGGCAAAAGCCTCACCGGCCTTTTCGGCAGCGGCCAGCGGAGCCAGCGCCGGACTGAACGATGTGCCGCTTTCGGCAATGGCGCGCCGAAAGAGGTCTTTCGAAAGGCCGGAGGTCATCAACAACCCCATATCCACTGCGCCCGCAGACTGGCCAAAGACGGTGATGTTGTTGGGATCGCCGCCGAAGTTCGCGATATTCTCGCTCACCCAGCGCAGGGCCAGAATCTGATCCATGAGGCCGTAGTTTCCTGAGCCTTGGTGAGCCGATTCGGCGCTCAATGCGGGATGGGCAAAGAAACCGAAGATGCCCAGCCGGTAGTTGACGGTGACCAGCAGGACGCCGTGCCGGATCAGGGTTCCGTCTTTGTAGAGCGCGCTCGAGGCCGTGCCGCCCTCATTGCCGCCGCCGTGAATCCAGAGCATGACCGGAAGGGGTTGTTTTGCCGGCCAGACCGGAGTCATTACATTGAGAAAGAGGCAATCTTCCTTGCCTGCCTCGGCGTCGTGCCGGTTCCAGTCTCCCAGCACCGGCTGCGCGCAGGGAGCGCCGAAGCTGCCGGCCGTACGAACTCCAATCCACGGCTTGACGGGCACTGGCTCATGCCAGCGCAGATCGCCCACAGGTGGCTGAGCGTAGGGAATCCCGAGAAACTCAGCGCCACTATCCGGCCGCGCGACGCCCCGCAGTGGGCCGCTGCTGGTCCGAACGAGAAATTCGTCGGGCTCTTTCTCCGTTTGGGCCGCACACGTTGAAGCCTGGGAGAAGCATGCGATCGCCAGCAGAAGCAGGGCTAAAGGCGAGACGCGAAGCACTTTCAATCGACTTGAATCCTGGCTCACAAGATCTCCATGAACGGCATCCATCATCGCATATCTTCTCGGCAGCGGAAGTTGGCGTGGAGATAGATACGCTAAACTCGTCGTGCAAATTTCGCGAAGACGGCGGAGTAGGCAAGATTCCGCAGTGGATGCTGGATGAAGAACGGTGCCAAGGGATGGAGGTCGTCGCACATCCAACCGTTGCACTATTGTCGGCATCCGATATGGTCGGAAAGCGACGATGGAGGCTCTCATGCGGTTCGCCTGCCTGGTCATTATCGCGCTCGCCGCACACAACTCGATTTGTACTGCCCAGACTCCTGACCCGCAAAGTCCGCCCGCGACGGAATTGGTGCAATTGGCAAGGCAAAAAAGTCCCCTTCTCGAACAGGCTATTCGTGCCGCCTTCCCAGCCCGCGCGATTGAGCTCGGAAGAGTGTGGGCGGGTCAACAGCATGACTTTTTCTTCACAGTTCGCACTCATTCCAAGCCGCAGCTCGTAATCGATGACGGGCCGGAACTCGCGATGGATTCCTTCCCGGAACGGACCTATGGTATGCAGCTCCAACGATTGATCGCCTTGGAATGCTTCACAGTTTCCACTATGTCATAGACGGCAAGTCATTCGGGGGCAACGTGAACGTGCCGGCCTTTGGCGAGCTGTCCTATCGTTTACCTGGTGTGAAACCGGGGACTCTTTCGCCGAAATTGACAGTCACAAGCAAGCTATACGACGGAATGACGACCGAGTATCAGGTGTACGTTCCCGACGGCTACGATCCGAAGGTGCCGTCAGCAACCATGATTTTCCTGGATGGCAATCTGGTTCTTGGGAGGGATGGGGGCAGCCGGACTCTTGAAGTTCTCGATAATCTCATTCACTTGAAGAGAATTCCCTACATGATCGCCATTTTTGTGAATCCGGGGAAGATCGATGCCTTCGTTTCCAATCCGACATCAGTTTCGGTAAAGGAGTACGCGGAGCACTGGAACCGGACGACAGACGATGCGCTCAGGAGCGTTCTTTGCGATACAGTAAGCGATCGCTATCCACACTTCCTTGCAGTCGAACTCATGCCTGCGGTGGGCGCGCAGTATAACGTGCGGAAAGATGCTTACAGCCACGCCATTGCGGGATTCTCGTCAGGCGGGAATTGCTCTTTCAACGCAGCGTGGCAGCTTCCGCAAGCGTTCAGCCGGGTGCTTTCCGGCATAGGAAGCTACACGAGTATTCAGTGGACAGAGAGCCCACAGCTTCAGGAAGGGGCACAGGATTACCCGGATAAAGTGCTCCGTGAAGAGCATCGCAACATTCGCGTGTGGCTACAAGATGGCTCGGACGACCTGGAACAGGTTCAGTTCGGAAATTGGCCGCTTGGGAACATTCGTCTCGCCAATGCTCTCAAATTGAGAGACTATGATTTCCACTTTAGCTTCGGAATCGGCGGACATGGACCCGAACAGGTAGAAGCGCAACTTCCCGACGTGCTGACCTGGCTGTGGCGAGACTATGACGCCGGAAAGCAGGAGCAGGCGTTTCAGATGGAGGCCTCGGAGAAGGCCAAGCCGGTGTTTCGCGTGAAGATCTCAAATCGTGACGCGAATTAGCCTCTTGTCCTGTTCCCCAGTTCTGAATTGACGGCAACGCACTCAGCGAGAGCTGTGACTGCATGTTTACCGAAAAGACCACAACGTCACCTTGATGTTGCTGGCGGATTTCATCAAGGGTACTCGACGCGCAACCCCCTATATTCATTGACTCCAGCGAGGTGAAGCAGTAAAGAAGTCAACACACCCACCAAAGAGGCCGTGGATTTCCTCGTTGCAGCATTGGAGTCCGGCCACAGTGAAGACCTCACGACACGGCTCATTCCCGCAGAACTGTCGCTATCGGGCGATGTTGGCGATAGCGTCCTTTATCATGCATTATGCCGACCA
>CAWDNK010000003.1:0-128207 GCA_963803645.1 uncultured Acidobacteriaceae bacterium
ATGGTGAGCGCGGTAGGAATCGAACCTACAACCTACTGATTAAGAGTCAGTTGCTCTGCCAATTGAGCTACGCGCCCTTGCGGATGACTTCGTGAAGGGAATTTTTGATTATACCATCGGAATTTTGCGCAACTGGCTTGCCCGCGTTGATTTCGGCACAATGATTTTTGGGGCGAAACGCGAAATCAGGCGGAGACTGCTTCTCTTCCTTCGTCCGCGAGCGCGGGCTTGGAAGCCGCTGGCGGCTTGCGTTCTGGCATGACTTCGACCGGCGTCGGCGCTCGCCGTTCGACCCTTCCGATCACAGGCCGGTCGCTGGCTCCGTCAACCGATAGAGAGACAAAGCGGTTCTCATTCCAGAGTCGATCGATCAATCGACGTTCGCTTCGACGAAGCACTTCCTGCGGGAGCGAGGAAAAATTTCTGAACGTCCATGTCAAGAGAGCGCGCTCGAAAAAACTTAGTTCCAGGTAACGCGGCCCCACCGGAGTGTCCAGTTCCAGAATGCCGTGGGCGAGTTTTTCAATCCACATCAGCGACCTACCGGGCAAAATCAATCAGGACTTGCCTGCCTTCAAAGGCGGCCATTATTGCACCAACTTTGGGGCATGGGAAGCACTTTTGCAAAAATATGCAGATTTTCTTTAAGCGCGCTCAATTTGAGAAACGTCGGCGCTGGTCGTCAATCCCTGATCGTCGGTCGGAGGTCGTGTCGAAGTTCGTGTCGGAAGTCGTTTCAAAGATCGTTCGGAAATCCCCTCTCGCACTCCCGACTCACATCAACTCGGGCAGGCGTTCGATTCGATCGAGAGTGGCGGCCACCCCAATTCCTTTTCCCTCCGACCGCTCGATTCGGACGACCGAAGCTTCGCAGACCGTCCATCCGCCGGGTCCAAGGCCCAGACCCGGAGGAAGCATCAGCACCAGTTCCAGCTTCGAGCCCGTTTCAATCGTCGAATCGGTGTAGAGGAATATGCCGGACGACGTCAGATCGCGCGTCAGGCCTGAGAGTTCTGGCGGCGAGGGTTGACCGTCAGCCTGCCCGTCGGTTGTTTTAGAACGAATCTTGACCGGCACTTGTACGGGAGTTCGCGTTTGGCGGCGGCGTTCCAATTTTCCGGGTCTCCGAACTTCCCGTGTCAGAAATTCAAGTTTTAGGGCCTAGGCACGGTTCCTGACTTCTCGGGCTTCTTGAGATTGGTCTGCGTGTTTAGCATATGGTTATAGATAGCCTCCGCCGCGATAGACAGATCAAGCTCCGCGAACGGGAAAGAATGCTCTTTAGAATTGGGGCATTATAGACGAGAGCACCGAAAAGGTAAGTGATTTTGTGGAGGGAGGCTAAAAATTGAAAGCCAGGCCGCCGCGAATGGACCGCGCGGAGGATTGCACCAGATAAACAGTGTGGCCGTCGCTGCCCATGACTGGCACATAACCTTGCGCGAGCAGGTTGCGAAGGTCGACCAGAAGTTCCATGTGTCCGGCAATAAGCTTCGACGGTATCGGCTGCCGAACGAGGAGATTCAGATAAGGATCGGCCGCTCCGGGTGAGGTGTTAAACAGATCGACGGGCGTCAGAGTGTGTCCCGCAGTGTAACGATACGAGGCCACCCAGTGCGTCTTCGACTTGGGGATGCTGCCGCTGAACTTGGCCGCCACAGCCTGGCGGCGCTCGGTGCGAATGTAGTCGCGGGCATCCTGCAATTCGATTCCGGGCCGAGACAGGTCCAGCACGCCACCGTATGCGTAATCGAGAGTCGCGGTCAGGTCATTCAAAAGTTTGCGCTGTAGGACCGCGCGTACCCCGACGGTCGAGAAATCATTGCCCTGATAACTGAAGGTCCCAGAGTAGAGGTCGGGGAGCACATCGCCGGAAACAGCAGTGAGATCGCCGACACCAGTCAGAACCGGATCGACTATGCTATCCGAGTAGGCCGCGACCTGCATGCTGTTCTTGCCGACGCGCTGGGAAAGAGAAATTTCCTGATGACGTCCCTTTTCGACGGCGGGAGTGAAATTGACGATGCTCATGCGCGGGCCGGCAGCGCCCGGATCGGATGAAACAGAGTCGAAATGATCGCCGGAAGAATCGGCGGAACGATCTTCGAGAAGCGAATCAGGGACCGAGCTGGCGTACTGATATTCGACGACCGTGTTGGGCGAAACGTGCAGATCGGCCGAACCAAAAGGCCTGAAGGCGTGCACGCGGCCGAAGAACTGAATGGTCTGGAGCTCGCTGCCGACCTTCATCTCGAACAAATCGCCGAGCACCACGCGATCCGAACTGGTGACCGAAAGCGCCTGTAGAGAATCGCCCGGCATAGTATTGAAATCGGGCGAATTCAGCCGCAGCGCCGAAATCGAAATCGAAGGCTCAAAGACGTCATTGTAGTGGCTGGTATAAGTGGTCCGCAGAAGCGCGGCCGGATTGGCCGAGCCGTCAGTGTCGTATCCAACGTCGCCGTTGAAGCGCACGGTGCCGGTCGAGAGCAGCGAGCGCTCCACTGAAAACGCAGCCGACATGTCCGCCGGGCCGCCAAAGCCTTCGCCCGGCGCGCCTGCCAGCAACTTGACGTTGCCTTTCAGATCGCTGCCATTCTCGACAATAGCCGTCGAACCGTCCGGCAGGATGCGCAGGATGGGACGATTCGAGATCGACCGGAGAGTCCATTTCCAGTCGTCCTGATCGACCTGGGTCGGCACAGTGACAAGTTGAATAGCCTGAAAGAGATTGGTCAAAGTGACATTGACCATGAGCCGCGCGCCCGAGCGCACGCCGATTTTTTCGCGCAGCGTGGGCAGGAACGATGGCGCGGTAACTTTAATGTCGTAAATCCCGGGCACAACCGCACCCAAGGAGTAGAAGCCGTGGTCATCAGTAAAGACCTTACGGGCGGCTGCGCCCAGTACTTCGACAACGGCGCCCATTTGGGGTGAGCCCCTGCGGTCGCGAACATATCCCGAGATGGTGCCCGCGGAGATCTTCGCGGACTCAGTCCAGGCCGGGAGGGCCAACGGAATGAGCATCGCGAGAATCCCGAGCTTTCGCAACATCACGCCTGCCTTTGACGGGCCGAGGCCGTCGATCTGCAATCGGAGCAGCCTAGCCTATAACTTTCCGACTGAAGGCTGCTTCCTGCTGGCTTGGACGGGCGAGTCGCCCGCCTCCCCATTGAACCGATTTGACAATGAAGCATTTTGCCAAATCTACCGCGTGCCGCACCTGCGGCATTTCAACATCTTTAATTTTCGCAACCAACTACTCCACGGCGAACATCGCCGATGGATCTACCGTCTGCTTCGACAGCTTGTCGTTTACCTTGATATCGATCTTGTACATGCCCGGCGGTAGGTTCGCGGCAGACAGCGTCTTTTGCAACGTGACCTGATCGCCGACGTTGCCCATCGTGTCGGTCGACTCGACCGTGTGGATAACCGCCTTGTTGTTCGCATCGGTCACGTTGTACTCGACCGTGGCAGAAGGCTTATGCGTCTTTTCGTCCACGGTGAGGTTGTAAACCTGCATCCAGAAATTGACCTTCTGGCCGCGTTTGAAGGCAACCGGCTTGCCGTCGGCGGACTGCACGCGCGGGCGAACCTTCATGGCGCCGATGACGAAGTTGCCAGTCCCTACGTTCTTGGCGGCCACCGGCTCCATCTGATCGGCGACAATCAGCGATGAGTTGCTCAGGTGGTCCTCGCTGAAATCCGGAATAACAATGGCGCGATTCCAGCTGCCGGTTCGATCTCCATTGACATCCTTTACGACCACGTCAAGGCGATAACGGTTCTGGCTGATCTTCAGCGGGATCGCTTTCCAGTAAACGGAAGAATTCTCGGCGGTCTTCGCCAGTAGTTCGACCGGCACGTCAACCTGGACCGGATCTTCGAAGGTCTGCACAATCTTTCCCGTCAAGGTGGTCACGCGGCCAAAGATATTAACGGTGCCGCGCTCGATGCCGTCCTTATTCTGGAACGTTATATCGCGGTTCTTGATCTGGATGGTGATGGGAACCAGCACCGTATCGCTGGTCACGCGAACGAAGTCAGCGCGAACATCAAACGGCATCAGGTTCATGCTGATCTTGTGGCTGACGATTTCTTCGAGGTCCTTGAACTTGACGGCCGGCGCGGCCTGCAACTTGGCAAACTGCTCAAGGCGGTCGAATTCCTTGGTCTGCAAATCCTGATTGAATGGCCCGGTGCCGAGTTGCTCGAGCCCGCCATTGGTAAAGCGGTTGGTCTTGCTCGACAAGCCCATCTGTTCGTAGAGCGTAAGGCCGGCATTGGGCGTGTACTTGAGAGCGTCTTTCTCCGAGCGGTCGATGGTCATGTGGTAGTCGTTGCACATGCAGGTGTCAACGAACTCGATCATCACTTCCTGGCCAATACCCTCGATGTAACGATAGCGCCAGGTCTCGAATGGGAAAGTGGAAGTTTCCCCACCGCCTTCTTCCTGTGGGCGCTCGTAAGTGCCGCCCGAGGGGTGCGAATCGATCTCGTCGGGTGGACCGAAAACGATGTACATGTGACCACGATCGGTCTTCCATCCGGGGATGCCGGCCGCAAAATGCTCGTTGGCATATGCGATGCGCCTGTAGTGCTCTTCCTTAAATTCGTTCTCTTCGGTGTCGGGCGTGGGGTCGCGGCGTTGCCAGAAGGCCTCGATAAACTGGTCGCGCTCCTCGTCGTTCGAGAGCTGCATAAAGGCTTTGCGCTCTTCGTCGGTGATGATCCAGGCAACGTCTTCCGACAGCCACTTCTTATACGTCTTGCTCAACTCCTGCTTGAGCGCCCGCGCATTCGCCTTTTTCTGGGCTTCGGGGATGGGGCGCTTCAGGGGATCAGTCTGGCTCTTGTCGTCTTTGTCCGGCGCAGGTTTGTCGTCGGCCAAGACCCTGGAAAGCGGGCCAAGACCGAGGGCGAGTACGCCCGCAACCATAGCAACCGAAAGGCGGCTTTTAATATCGAAAGCGTACATAGAGAGGCCTACCTAGAGAGACAACAATACCCTGATTCTATTTAAATTGGATACATCAAGGCAAGGAAAAGAGGTCTGACAAAGAAAGATTTTCCGAACGGAGCCGAAATCACGAAACCCTTAAGAATCCTTATTTTGCGCCTTTAGAGCCAGGATAGCAAGCGGCGCCACAACTAGCACTGGCACCCTGCTGATTCACTCCACTCGACACGCTATAATGGGCCGGGGTGGTTGGGTCTGCGAGTCCCCGTTGACCGGCCATCCGATAATCTGGAAACCGCTGGCGTGCAAACCGCCTCTTGGCAGAGGCTTCGGCATATGAGTGGGTGGGAACTTTGCCTCCCCTCGAAACGTAACCATATATGCAGGAGAGGTGTATCGATCAGGGAAGGCTGCCGTCTTGGGGCTGGATATGAACTGATCGATCGCCAACCGCCGGCGATCCGCTGAAGGCGATTGTCGGCGAGCTGAAGGCCGCGCCACGGAAGAAATTGGCAGCATGAAAACCTGGAAAAAAGTAGCCATCGGAGTGGGCGCCGTCCTTGCGCTCACCATCATAGTTTCGGTCACCGTCTACCAGAGTCATAAGAACCTGGTGACGGTGCAGACCGGCAAAGCTCAAGAACAGAGTCTGAGCTCCGTTGTGAGCGCCTCGGGAGAAATCAAGCCAAAAACATACGTGAATGTTGGCGCGAACGCGATGGGCAAGATCATCAAGCTGCACGTCCGCGAGGGCGACCGCGTGTCCAAGGGCGAGGTGCTGGCCCAGCTCGAGAACGTGCAGTCCACAGCGGACGTCGACGCCAACAAGGCATCCCTGCAAGCCGCCGAGACCGACTACGTGGCCTCGGAGGCTGGTTTGCAGACTTCGCGCGCGGATCTGAACCGGGCGCAGTCCGATGCCGACCACGCCACGCTCGATTGGGCGCGCGCCCAGAGCCTGTACAAAGACGCCTTGATTGCGAAGCAGGATTACGACACCAAGAAAGCAGCATGGGAGTCTGCCGAAGCCGGGCTGGCACAGGCAAAAGCGCGGATCGACCAGGCCAAGGCGCAGAAGGATTCCGCGCAAAGACATATTTCTCAGAACCAGGCGAACTTGACGCGCGCCTCCGACGTACTACAAAAGACGATTTATGCGGCGCCATTCGACGGTGTGGTTACAAACCTGCCGGTGCGCGAGGGCGAAACGGTGGTAATGGGAATCCAGAACTCGCCGGGCAGCACGCTGATGACGATCGCCGACATGTCCGTAATCACGGCGGAAGTAAAGGTGGACGAGACCGACATCGTGAACGTGAAGATGGGGCAGCCGGCCGAGGTTACCATCGACGCGATTCCCCGCAAGGTTTTTCATGGCACGGTGACCGAGATCGGCGACAACGCGATTGTGCGTTCAACGGGCGTTTCAACCTCGCAGGCTACCTCAACCAGCGAAGAAGCAAAAGATTTCAAGGTAGTGGTCACGCTGACCGATCCGCCCCAGGACCTGCGTCCAGGCCTTTCGACGACAGCAAAAATAACGACAGCCACGCGCAGCCATGTCGTGAGTATTCCGATTCAGGCGCTAACCGTGCGCAACCCGGCCGACCTGGCGCCCAAAAACACGAGCACGGCATCAAGCTCGGTCCACGCTGCAGCCCCGGTCGACGCGCCGAAGTCGAAAGAAGAAATTCAGGGCGTGTTCGTAATTCGTAACAAAAAAGCGGAGTTTGTGCCGGTAGAGACCGGCATCAGCGGCACCACCGATATCGAAGTCACTAAAGGTTTGAAAGAGGGTGACGAAGTGATAACGGGGAGCTACAAGGTTTTGCGCACGTTGAAACCCGGAACGAGTGTCAAAATAGATAACTCGACGCCCGCCAAGGAAGAAGAAAGCAGTTAGAAGTCCCGCCGCGTCCCTGGGTTGTGGCGTCTAACTAATACCAGATTCGAGCGTCCAAGAAAGAGCGGCCAGAGGAGCGTGCGTGCCCGAGCCGGATAAGGAGAAACAAATGGCGACTGCGGAGATCCTCTCCATGAACGGGTCGGATGTGGTCGGTGTGCCCGATGCCTGCATGATTGCGACCGAGGACCTGTGGAAGACCTACGACATGGGCCTGGAGCAGCAGGTGCACGCGCTGCGCGGAATCAACCTTCGCATCCAACGCAACGAATACGTCGCCATCATGGGACCGTCGGGCTCGGGGAAATCGACGCTGATGAATTTGATTGGCTGCCTCGACTCACCCTCCAAAGGCCAATACTGGCTCAACCAGCAACTGGTCAGCGAACTCGACGACGACGAACTCGCTCGGATTCGGAATAAAGAAATCGGTTTCGTCTTTCAGACCTTCAACCTCCTCGCCCGCGCCACCTCGCTCCATAACGTCGAGCTGCCGCTGATCTATGCCGGCGTGCCCTCTGCCGAGCGCCTCGAACGCGCGAAAGGCGCGCTCGCGTCGGTGGGCATGGAGCCGCGCATGAATCACAAGCCGAACGAACTCTCCGGCGGCCAGCGCCAGCGTGTGGCGATTGCACGCGCGCTCGTCAATAACCCGGCCATCATTCTGGCCGACGAACCGACCGGCAACCTCGACTCGCAGACCGGAAATGAAATCATGGCCCTCTTCGACCGCCTGCACGCGGAAGGCAATACCATCGTGCTGGTCACGCACGAACACGACATCGCCGAGTACGCGCACCGCATCATCTACATCAAGGACGGCGTAGTAGAGCGCGATGAAGTTAAAGAAGGACGCTAGCTCTTCGGACTCTGGCAAAACAAATTTTGCAATTACCTGTGCGGTAGCATTTTCGGATCACAATCGACGGCGTGCGGCGTTTTGGTTTCGGAGGAGAGTTATGCGCACCCTTCTCGCCTTGTTTTTTCTCACGACATTTGCCTTTGCCCAGGATCCTGCGGCAATCGCTGCCGCCGAGTCCGCCTGCGGCCCCAAAGGTGTGAAGTTCAATATAAAAGACGACAACTCACAGCACGCGGTTGGGCAGCCCGAAGACGGCAAAGCGTTGGTGTACGTGATTCAGGAAATCGGGAGCGTCGTTTGCATTGGGGGATGCCTCACCACGAAGGTCGCCCTTGACGGCGCCTGGATCGGCGCCAACCACAGCAATTCCTATCTGGCTTTCGCGGTGGCGCCCGGCGAGCGCCATCTCTGCGTCAACTGGCAGTCGCATTTCGCTCGCATGTCAAGCGTTTTCGGTCTGGCGCATTTCACGGCCAAGGCAGGCAAAGTCTATTTCTTCCGGACGCGGACGATAGGCTACAGAGGGCCAACCTTCTTCGACGTCGAGCCCATCGACAGTGACCAGGGAAAACTCTTCATCGCGTCAACTCCGATGAGTATCTCGCAACCGAAAAAATAGAAACCAAAATTAGAAATCGAGATTAGAGATCGGAGATTGGCAATTGGAGATTAGCAATCAAAGATGAATCGTCACCTGCCGGTGAGCGCCCGCGCGGTCGCCTGCGCCTCAGCAAGATTGGGCGACAATCGCGCCACCCGCTCCTCGATAGCCCGTGCTTCATCCGATCGTCCCTCTTGCTCTAACGCTCTCGCCATCAGAAGATATCCGACATCGGTAGGCTCGATGGCCATCGCCCGCGAGTAGTCACGGACAGCTTCCGCAAAATCCCCGCTCTTCTGCGCGACAAGTCCAAGGCCAATAAACGCCATCGGCAACGGGTGCTCGGGCTCTAGTTCGAGCGACTCTTCAAAACACTGCTTGGCCGCGGCCAAGTCGCCAAACTGCCGATACACCGACCCGAGGTTGCCATACGCCTTGGCACGCAAGGCAAGATCGGCCGCATGAAGAGCAACCACCTGATAGCGCGCAATTGCCTCGCGCAAATTTCCGCGGCTGTGCTCATAGGTTCCAAGGTTCAGGTTCGCAGGGAGATCGTCGGGGCGAATGGCGAGCGCGGCCCGAAACTGCGCAGCCGCCTCCTGTTCGTTACGGCCGCCCTCTTCGAGAAGATATTCTCCAAGCGAATCGTGCGCCACATAGTTGTTTTTAGTAAGCGCGATCGTGCGCTGCCAGAACGACTGCGTGTCATGCCAGTAGGTGACCTGCCGATAGGTAAGCGTTCCAAGAACGACCAGACAAATAACGCCGAGCGTTGCGGGCGCCAAGGCGGAAAGGTGACGCGCGCGCGCAAAATCAGCGGCCAGCCAAGTCGCCATGATAAACAGCCCGAGATACGGAATGTAGGCATAACGATCGGCCATAGCTTGCGAGCCGACCTGAACAAGCCCCAGCATGGGGACCAGCGCGCCCAGAAACCAGAGCCATCCGAAAACAAGATAGCCGCGAGAGTGGCAAAGTGAATTGACGCCGCGCAGTTTGGCGGCGCGAAAAACGACGACGCCAACGACGACGCTAATAACAGTCAGAAGCAAGAGCGCCGCGCCCACTTGCCATGCAGGATAAAGGCTGGTCGGATGCGGATAGAGCGCAACCAGATTTACCGGCCAGAATGCCTTGCCCAGGTAGCGCACATAAGCGATGACGGCAGTTTCGAAGCGCAAGAGCGGGCTGTATTGAGCAAGCGTCTGCACCGCGCCCCCGGCTCTTTGAGCCCTCATGGTAATGACGGCGCTCGCGACCGAGAGCACAAGAAATGGAATTTTTTCGAGGAGCAGCCAGCTCACAGATTTTCTCGGCGAATGGGCCGTGCATTCCTCGTCAGCCACCGCGGTCTCATCAGACCTGGACTCACTTTGCGCTGACCCGATCCGGCAAAGCGGCCAGTAGTCAAATAACAACAGCAGAAATGGAAATGTAATGACCTGCGGTTTGCTGAGAAGCGCCAGCACGAAAAGAAGAACGACGAAAACGTAACGACCTGCCCGGGGTCGGCGCGCATACCAGACATAGGCGTGCATCGCGAGCAGAAAAAACAACATGCTCAAAACATTCTTGCGCTCCGCCGCCCAGGCAACAGATTCGACGTTAACGGGATGAAGCGCGAACAGAGCGGCCGCGAAGAAGCTGCGCCCAGGGAATCCAGTGGCCAGCAGCAGCAACAGAAAAAGAAGCACGGCGCAGGCGGCGTGCAGAATAACGCTCACTTCATGATGAGCGCCGGACTTCAGCCCGAATAGTTGGCAGTCGAAAGCGTGCGACAGCCACGTCAGCGGATGATAATTGGCGGCGTCATAGCTAGTAAAAGCCCACTTTACGGTTTTCCAGTTGAGCCCGGCCCGCACGTGCGCGTTGCTCGTGATGTAGGCATCGTCGTCGTAGTTAAGAAAACCGTTGTAGATGACCGGGTGGTAGCAAACCAGCACCGCAGCAACCAGCAGCAGGCTCAGACTCAGGCCCGGTCTCAGTTTAAAGTCCAGCGTGTGCTTTTCCGTCGCGCAAGCTCCAGTGCCTGGAGACATCATTTCCCCGCAAGCAGCATGGCCGCTATTTTTTGGGCTTCCGAAAAGTTGGGCGAAGTGCGGGCGCGATCCAGAATTGCTTTCGCGTCACCGGTGCGGCCCGCATGCTGCAACGCATCGGCCAGCAGTATCGAGCAGACCAAGTCGTCCGGCTTCACCGCCTGCGCGCGCGAATATTCACGAACCGCTTCCGCAAAATCGCCGTTCGCTTCAGCGATCAACCCCAGCCCGACCATTGCCGTTTCCTCGTTTGGCGCCATTTGCAGCGTCCATTCAAAGTATTGCTTGGCGCGCGGCAGATCGCCCGTGCGGCGGTAGGCGTGTCCCAGATCAAAATATGCAGTCGTGCGCAGCGCCGGATTAGCAGAGTAGAGCGCCACCTTCTGATAGTGCTCGATCGCCGCAGCCAGATTGCCATGCGCCTCCTCATAAGGACCGAGGCTTATGTTGGCTTCGGGATCTTCAGGCCGAATGGCAAGCGCATTGCGGAACTCGGCCGATCCCTCCTCGGCCCGGCCTTGCGTAGTCAGGTAGTAGCCAAGGATGTCATGCGCCAGATAGTTGTCCTCGGTCAGCTCGATCGTACGGCGCCAGAACGACTCGGTGTCATGCCAGTAAGTGACCTGATGGTAAGTCACCGCACCGAGCGCGATCAGGCAGGCAGCGGATGGAACGATCATCCAAGCCGGCGGCAACCCTCGACGGTCACGCACGCCCGCCGCCAGGTCCGCGGCAAGCCAAGTCACCATCAGAAACAGCCCAATGAAAGGAATGTACGCATAGCGATCCGCCATGGCCTGCGCACCCACTTGCACAACTCCGATCATCGGCACAAGGCTGCCAAGGAACCAAAGCCAGCCCACCGCCAGATATCGTCGCTTGCGTAAGACCACCACGCCGACCGTGATCAGCAACAGCAGCACCCCGCTCGCAGCCACTTGCCACGCAGGATAGAGCTTCGTCGGATGCGGATACAGCGCCACCAGATTCGCCGGCCAGAATGCTTTGCCGAGATACCGCGCATACGCGATGACCGACGTTTCAATCCGCAGCGGCAGGCTATAGAGCGAAAGCGCTTTGACAGTGCCCCCGGCCCGCTGCGCCTTCATGGTGATGAACGAACTGGCCACGGCGAGCGCCAGCCACGGCAGCTTCTCCAAGAGCAGCCAGCCGATTGAAAGTTTTGGCGTCAGCGCAGCGCTTGCCTCGTCGAAGCCAGCGCCGATCCTCCGCAGCGGCCAGTAATCCCACAACAAGAGCAGGAACGGAAATGTAACAACCTGCGGCTTCGACATCAGCGCCAGCGCAAAGGCAACCGTCACCACCGCATACCTGCGCACATCCGGCCGTCGCCCGTACCAGGTGTAGGCATAGAGCGCGAGCAGAAAAAACATCATGCTCAATACATTCTTGCGCTCCGCCGCCCACGCTACCGACTCCACGTTGATGGGATGAAGCGCAAACAACGCGGCAACCATCAGGCTGCGCCATCGGAATCCGGTTGCACTTTGCAGCAGCAAAAAAAGCAGCACAGCGTTCGCCGCGTGCAGCAGCACGCTCGTGTAGTGATGGCCGGCGGGATTCAGCCCGAAGATCTCGCAATCGAGCGCGTGCGAGAGCCACGTCAGCGGATGCCAGTTTGACTGGTCATAAGTGGTGAAGGCCCATTTCACGGTGTCCCCCGTAAGGCCCGCGCGCACATGAGCGTTTTGCACGATGTAGCCTTCGTCGTCGTAGTTGACGAAGCTGTTATGGATTACCGGGTTATACACAGCAAGCACAACGGCGATCAGCGCGAGACAGCAAAGAAGAGTCCCCATCGACGACCGCTGCGGAGACCAATAAGAATGAGACGACATCGACGCGCTCGATGCATGCGCCATGTTTTTTGCCGAACCATTCGGTTCACGCGCAGTTTTGGCCGCGGCTGTTGAAGACGCACTCATACCTGGCACTATTGTGAGCCACGAGCGCAGGGGTGAGCGAGAAGAACTTCGAGGCGCGTGTTCCGTTGGTCATGCGGGAATGTCTGCCAAATAGGAGTGGCCCGCCAAACCGGCCCGCAGGATGTTAAAAATGTGAGCCGCGCTCTACTGTTGTGGCAACGGGGCCGCGAGGCCTCGGTCCAAGCTGAACCCCGGAGTCGCGCCGGTGGAGCGGGCGACGAAGAAATTGTGGTCGTACAGATTGCGGTACATGCGGCCGGCAATCTCCGCAGCCTTCGGCCCGAAGGTTGCGTGCCCGCCTTGCAAAAAGACCACAGTAACGATGCGGCCAATGTCGGTGTTGGCGTACGAGGCGAACCATCCAAAACGCGTGCCGGCATGCGAACACGTTCCGGTCTTGCCGAGGATCGATTCCTCGTTGAAGTTAAGGCGCAGGCTACGCGCGGTTCCGTAGGCGACCGCCCCGGCCATGCCATCCGAAAGTTCAGGAATGGCGTTGGCGATATCAAGATGACGTTTAATGACCGGCTGAAAGTCCGCAACCGCTTCCGGTGAGGTCGGGTGCTGGAGATAGTAGAGCGTGCCGCCATTCGAAATAGCCGCCACCAGTGCGCCCAGTTGCAGCGGCGTCATCGAGATACCTTCGCCAAACGAGCACATCTTGCCGACTCCGCCCAGTTTCGACGGAATCTCCGCTTCCGGATAAGTCCCGAGCTGCTCGCCCGGAACGTGGTAGCCGGCGTATTCACCAAGTCCAAACTGGTGCGCGTAGTAGCTGACTTTCTCGAATCCAAGCTTGCGGCCCAGCGCCTCGAAGTAGGCGTTGTTGGAGTGTGCGAGCGCCTCGGTAAGATTCAGGCGCGTGCGCGAGGCGATCGGAACTTCGGTCTCGCGATCGATCAGCCCTTCGCTCACTGCGGCCAGCGCAACCGAAAGCTTAATTGTGGAGCAGGGCTGCGCGCCGCTCGAGAGCGCGAGCTTCTGATTGACCATGGCGAGTATGCGGCCGCTGGTCGGTTCGATCGCGACCACCGTGCCATTCATGTTGCCGAGCGCGTCGATGGCAGCCGCGCGAACAGTTGGATCTTCGCCGGCGGTGACATCGCCTTCGGTGACGTCAGAGGTAACGAATGAGCTCGTGTAGAACCGCTCATAGTAACGATGGCGGTGATACCTGGCCGACGCCGACTTCGCCAGCGGAGCGCGACTGTGCGCGAGCGCGTGCATGTGGCGGCGGGCTCGCGGGCTTTCTGTAACTTTGCGCGATTTGGAATGCAGCGTGTGCGACGAGAGCGGATGCGGATTAACGCTGGCTGCGAATACGCTCGCGCGCAGCGCGACGGCCAGTGCAACAAAGAGTGCGAGACGAACTAGCGTGGTGCCCAACTTCACTTTCACGAAACACCCATCCCCGGCGGTTGCGACGGTCGAGCGATCTCAACCTGATTTTAATTATGCAGCAAGACGTCCGCCAAAACATGGCACCGAAGGAGCATGTCGGCGTAACTGTCCGATACTAGGGGATTTGCCCGCCTCCAAGCAACCGGAAAGTGAGCAGAGGGTAATCTCGGGAAAATGGCCGTAAGCTTATGAGAGGACTGTGCTTAGACTCGATTCTTAAAAGTGTTCACACTTCAGTGACCGGCAAAGGTTGTTACCTGAAAAGGTACCGGCTTGTGCAATCATTTGCGGTCGCGAGCCGTCTGAAGTGACCAGAGGAAGTAAGCGTCGTATGAGGCCGTCGCCCGGGAGATACTCGCTTCCGCGCGGTCGACATCAATGCCGCCTCGAATCGTGGCCCGCGAAATTTTCTGTTATTTTTTGACGGCGCTCCGTTTCAATTTTCAAATGCTCATCGGAGGTTTCCCTCTTGCGAATTTCACTACTCATCGCCGGCCTTGCGTATTTTTCCTTGATGACCTTTGTGGCTCAAGCGGCCGATCACGCCGCGTCCGGCGCAAGCCTCGAAGCCCGGCGCGCCCAGCTCAATCGTCTGCTCAACGACGAATGGGAATACACCCTCCGCAACTCGCCCGAACTCGCTACCCAGGTCGGCGACAATCGTTATAACGACCGGCTGAGCGACTTGTCGGACAAGGCTATCGCCGACGATCTCGAACACTCCCGGCAGTCGCTGGCGCGCTTTGAGGCGATCGATGTTGCCGGCTTTCCCGAGCAGGAGCGGCTGAACCAGGCGCTCATGGTGCGCGGCCTGCGCGAAGGGATCGAGAGCGCGAAGTTCAAAGACTGGGAGATGCCCGCCACGCAATTTGGCGGCGTGCATCTGTGGTATCCCTCGCTGCCCTATGATTCGCCCTTTCGCAACGTCAAGGATTACGACGACTACATCTCCCGCCTGCATCAGATTCCGCGGGCCCTCGATCAGGCGATGGGACACATGCGCGACGGTTTGCGTGACCATCTGATGCCCCCGAAATTCCTGCTCGAAAAAGTCGCCGATCAGGCGCAAGGCATCGCCGACGATTCGCTCGAGAAGAGTCCTTTTTGCGAGCCGCTGAAAAAGTTCCCCGACTCAATCGGCGATGCCGACCGCAAGCGGCTGCGGGCCGCGATTGAAGACGCCGTAAAGAATGAAGTCGCGCCCGAGTACACAAAGTTCGCCAAGTTCGTTCGCGAGGACTACGCGCCGCATGGCCGGCTCGATCCCGGCGAGTGGGCTCTACCCGATGGCGACGCCCGCTACCTGCTGGCCGTCAAGCATCAGACAACCACCGACATGACCCCTGCCGAGATTCATGAACTCGGCCTAAAAAGCGTGGCGGAAATTGAAACGCAAATGCTCACCCTCGCCAAGGCGCAAGGATTCAGCGATCTCAAGTCGTTCAACGAACACATAAGGCAGGATCCGGCGCTCCATGCGAAGTCCGGGCAGCAGCTGTTTGATTTGTACACCCACTATCGCGACCAGATGTATTTAAAGCTCCCGCAGCTTTTCGGCCGCTTGCCAAAGAACAAACTCGACGTCGTGCCCATGGAATCGTTTCGCGCCGCCTCCGCTCCCCCTGCCGATTATTCGCTGGGCGCGGGCGATGGTTCGCGGCCCGGTCGAATCAACGTCAACGAATACGCCCCTGAGAAGCGCCTGCTCCTGAACGTCGAAGCCATCGCCTATCACGAAGGCGTCCCGGGCCATCATCTGCAATTTTCAATCGCGCAGGAACTTACCGACTTACCGCCATTTCGTAAGTTCACTCTCGATGTAAACGCTTACTCCGAAGGCTGGGCGTTCTATGCCGAGCGCCTCGGCAAAGAGGTCGGCTTCTATCAGGATCCATATAGCGAATACGGGCGTTTGCAGAATGAAATGTGGCGCGCCGTCCGCTGGGTCGTCGACACTGGCGTCCACTCTCAGCATTGGACGCGCCAGCAGATGGTCGACTACTTCCACGAGCACACCGCCATGGACGACGAGAACATCAATACCGAAGTCGATCGCTACATCGCCTGGCCAGCTCAGGCGCTCTCTTACAAGATGGGCCAGATGAAAATCCTAGAGCTCCGCGCCCGCGCCCAAAAAAAGCTAGGCCCCAAGTTCGATGTGCGGAAGTTTCACGATGCAGTGCTCGATTCAGGCCCGCTGCCGCTCGACGTACTGGAACAGAAAATCGATGAGTGGATTCGAGCCAATAAGTAATTCAGGCTTACGCGAATACGAGGAGTGGGCCAACAACAAGCTAGCTTGGTCACTTCCGAACAGTTGAGTTCAACAACGGACATTGAGCAGACGCTCTTGGTGCGCTTAAGCAGGCTACATGCCGCTTTTGCAATAGCTTACAATCTGCCGCGTCTTCGGCCTTCAGAATGCTCTTTCGTCGAAGGAAGTTGAGCAACCGTGCCCCACCTATGGGCCGCACCCGGCGTAACACTGAAAAACAGTTTATGACCACTCTGTTCCAGGATATTCGCTACGCCCTGCGCATGTTGCGCAAGTCGCCGGCCTTTGCCGTAGTGGTCGCGCTTTCGCTTGGCCTTGGCATTGGCGTGAACACGACAATTTTCAGTTTCGTGAACGCGGTGATGTTTCGTCCTCCAGCGGTGGAAAAGCCGGGGCAACTGGTTGAGGTCTGGCACCATGTACGGACAAAGAGCGGCTTCAATAGTTATCCACCCCTGACCTTCCCCGACTTCGAATACTACCGCGCGAACAACCACGTTTTCTCGGGCATGATCGGTTTTGAATCGGAGTTCGGTTCCGTCAGCTGGAACCACGGGGACCAGAGCGAGGATCTCCAGGGGCAAATGATCTCTGGAAATTACTTTTCCGTACTGGGAGTGAATGCCGCCCTGGGTCGCACCATCACCACCAATGACGATCGCGTGCCCGGAGCCAACCCGGTCGTCGTGCTGAGGCATGGGTTCTGGCAGCAGCGATTCGCTTCCGATCCCAATATTGTTGGCAAAGAGCTGACGTTGAATGGACACAAGTTCACGGTCGCGGGCGTTGCCGCGCAGAAATTCGATGGCATGCTGGTGGGATTCGCGCCCGACTTCTGGGCGCCGATTGCAATGTATCGGGAAATGAAGCCCGCCCGCACCGACCTTTTGGAAACGCGGAACACATCATGGCTGATGGCGGTGGGAAGACTGCGGGAGGGCGTCAGTCTGGCGCAAGCGAACACTGAGCTTGGGCTGCTCGCCCAGCAACTTGCCGTCGCGTATCCCAAGACCAACAAGGATCTGGATGCGGTGGTGGTTCCCGCCGACCTTACGCCCGTTCCAATGCGCGGCTTGCTGACCGGCATTTCAGCCCTCGTGATGGTAGTCGTGGTCTTGGTGTTATTGATTGCGTGCGCTAACGTCACCAATCTTTCTCTGGCCCAGGCGGTGCGGCGGCAGGGCGAACTCGCGGTCCGGTCCGCTTTAGGCGCGTCCAAGCGGCGCGTGATCCAGCAGATGCTCACTGAATCGATTCTGCTGGCGTGCGCCGGTGGCGCCGTTGGCGTGCTGATTGCTTTCACGGCCGCTCCGCTGCTGCTCGCTCTCAAGCCTTCTTTTCTGCCGATTTCCGTCGATGTTGCACCCGACTGGCGAGTGTTGTTGTTTACCCTGGGTCTGTCGGTTGCCGCGGGAATAGTAGTAGGCTTCGCTCCTGCGCTGCGCAGCACGAAGAACAGAATGCTCATGGGATCTACCCCAGCGGCGGTCAATCCCAGCGGCCACTCCAAATCACGTTTGCGCAATCTCCTGGTGGTGTCGCAGGTCGCTTTCGGTTTGTTGCTGCTGATCGTGGCCGGGCTGTGCGTGCGGAGCCTTCAGAATGCCCGTTCCGTCGATCCCGGCTTTGGGCTTGACCATGCGCTGACGGCTTCGTTCGATCTCGCCACCGCAGGGTACGACGAGAAGAGCGGTGAAAGCGCTCGAAAGACAGCTGGTGGAAAAGCTTGGCTCCCTGCCGGGCATAGATTCGGTCGGTCTTGCTGATCATCTGCCCCTGGGGACGCAGAGGAGTCAGGGTGGCTTTGAAATAAACGGACAGAATCTTGTTTTCGATTTTGCGGCGGTCAGTCCGAACTATTTCAAGCAGCATGGGCTATCCCGCTCAAGGGCCGCGATTTCAGCTATAGCGACGATCCATCAGCTCCGCCCTCCGTCATTGTCAATCAGGCATTCGCCAGTAAGGCCTGGCCGGGCGAAGATCCGATCGGAAAAACGACGCCCGTCCCGGGAGCGGACGTCAAAGGCCAGGTTATCGGTGTGGTCAGGACCGGGAAGTACCGCAGCCTGGGAGAAGACCCGAGGCCGTTCGTCTTTGTTTCGCTGCTGCAAAACTACCAACCAAGGATGGCCGTGGTGGTTCATACCAGCGGTCCACCAGCAGCGATGGTTGAAACCGTTCGCCGCACCATGTCAACGATTGACCCGGCCCTGGCAGTGCAAGCGCAGACCTTGCGGGAACACATTCGGTTGGCTCTCTTTCCTGCCGAGGCGGCTGGAGCTGTGCTGGGGACCTTTGGCTTGCTCGCGCTGGCTCTCGCCGTTGTCGGCCTGTATGGAATGCTGGCTTATACGGTGAGCCAACGGACGCGTGAAATCGGAATCCGCAGGGCACTGGGTGCGCGGAACAGCGATGTGCTCATGCTCGTGACTCTTCAGGGAATAAAGCTGACCGCTATCGGCATGGCGATTGGACTCAGCGCAGCGTTGGTTTCCACCCGATTGCTGGCGTTTCTACTGTATGGCGTAAGCGCCACCGATCCACTCACATTCGCCGGAGTCACGGCCGTGTTTCTAGTGATTGCTGTGCTGGCCAGCTGCATTCCTGCTTACCGCGCGAACAGAGTTGATCCCATGGTCGCACTCAGATACGAATAGGACTCCGTATCTGTCTCCTTAGCGTCCTATTGACGTGCAACGATGGTTTTTTGCGAAATGTTCCCCGAGTCGCTTCCGTCTACTACCCGGCGCCATGACTAGTGCGGCTCTTATTCAATCACCAGTTCAGCTTCGCGGTCAGACGCCTTCACCGGCGGTTTCGGAGCCGCGATGGGTGCCGCTTTCACTGGCGGTTTCGGCGCTGCTGCCGCTACGTCTCGTGCCGTCTTCGCATCCGCCTTTTCCGCGGCATCGCGTTGGGTTTCGTCCGCAATATCGGAAATGCAGAGCCGCAGATTGCCCGGATTCGTGGCAAATGCCAGTCCGGTCTCGACATCCACAACGCCCGCTCGAATCAGCTTCTCGATGTTGCCGTCGAAATCCTGCATGCCTTCCTGGTCGCCGTCTTTCATCGCGTCGAGCAGCGTCTTCCCCTCCTGCTCACCGCGCTCGAGATATTCGCGCGTCCGCAGGGTCGAAGTAAGAATTTCGATGATCGCCACGCGCCCTCCCGTTTTCTGCGGCACCAGGCGTTGCGAGACGATGAACCGAAAACTCTTCGCCAGACGCGTGCGAATCACCTGCTGGTCTCCCAGCGGAAACGCGCCCACGATGCGCTCCACCGTCTTGGAGGCATCGATGGTGTGCAGCGTCGACAGGACGAGGTGTCCGGTTTCGGCTGCTTCCAGTGCAATCTCAATCGTTTCCTTGTCGCGCATCTCGCCGACCAGGATTACTTTGGGAGCCTGCCGCAGGGCCGCGCGCAGAGCGAGCGCAAACGTGGGCGTGTCGCTGTGCAACTCGCGCTGGTGAATGATCGACTTCTTGTGGCGATGCACAAATTCCACCGGGTCTTCGATGGTCAGGATGTGATACGCCTTGGTTTCGTTGATCTGATCGAGAATGGCCGCCATCGTTGAAGATTTGCCGGAGCCGGTCGGTCCGGTCACGAGCACGACGCCATTCTTGAGGTTCGCGATCTCCAGCAATTGCGGCGGCAGGTTCAGATCCGCAAATGTGGGCGCAGTCTTCGGAATCACACGCATTACAATCGCGTGGCTGCCCCGCTGCATAAAAATGTTGACTCGAAAGCGGCAATGTCCGGGCAAACTGTAGGAAATATCGCAGGAACCCTGTTGCTGCAAGGCGGCCATAGCCTGCTGGTTGTTGCCGATCAGTTCACCGGCAATGCGATGCGTATCTTCGGCGGTAAGAGCGGTCAGGCCGGGAATTTTCACGGGCACCAGCTGGCCGCTCAGTTCGACGTGGGGCAAACTCGCCGGGGAAAAAATAAGGTCGCTCACGCGGCTGCCGGCTTGCAGCATCGCCAGCAGAAGCGCCGGCGTCGGAATAACTTGTTTGGGCGGCGCGGGCGCGGTTGCAACGGCAGCCGCGGCAGCGGAACTGGCACCAGGAAATGTGGGTGGGCTCGACAAGAGACTTGCTCCGTTCTGAATGAAGCTTACATTTGGGTCTGAAGTGCTCTCAAGTGACGAAAGATCAAGGCGGACACGATCGTTCCAGTGACAACGTCGCGGATAGTTTTACTTTGTCCCCGTGTGCGCCGGACCCGGCAACCGGCGACCGCGACGCCAACCTAAAGTAGACTGGCCTCGCGGAGTAGCCTCGAATGACTGGCCTCGGACAGACCGACCACGGACAGACCGGCCACGAATAGACTGGCTCGTATCGAAAGCTAATAAAGTGACATCCCCTCCCACGATTCCGTCGCGGCGTCGCGCCTACCTTGCATGGTTCGAGTTGATCGTCGTCTATAGCTTGATCGAGTGCGCGCTTTGGTCGCGTCCTCTCGTGCTGCGCAACCGGTGGGCGTTGGCGGCGGCAGTCGCAATTGTCTTATTTATCGTGCTAGACGTTGCCCTGTCCGGTCGCCCGGCATTGCGACGCTTAGGGTTAGGGCTACCCACGACCCTTGGTGCTGCTCTGGTACTGCTGGTGACCGCGCTCGCGGCAATTTTTCTCATCGCGATCGCGCGCTGGGCCGGAGGCGATGTTCCAGCCAATGGAATCTGGCCGACCTTCAGCCAATGGTGGGTCTACGGTCTGTGGGCGTTGCTACAGGAATTTATTTTGCAAGCGTTTTTCTTCACGCGCTGTGAAGACTTGTTCGGCGGAGCGGCCGCCGTGTGGGCGGCGGCAACGCTCTTTGCGGCGGCGCATTTGCCGAATCCGTTGCTCACGACTTTTACTTTTTTTGCGGCGCTATTTTTTTGCGGGATGTTCCGCCGCTATCGCAGCATCTATCCGATTGCCGTCGCGCACGCGTTGCTGGGGTTGACGGTGGCGCTCACCATGCCCGACAGCCTGCTGCATCACATGAGGGTGGGCATTGGTTATTTGCAATATTAGTTGGGACGAATGCAGAATTACACCTCGATCGATGTCGCCGTGCTCGCGCTGGAACTGATTCCAGCGGCCGCATTTGGTTTTGCCGGTGAGCGAGCGGCACGCGCAGCCGCCGCGTGGCCGCGCGCATTGCGCATTATTCTGCCTGCTCTCTGCACGCTGCCTTACATGTGGATTTCGTATTCGCACCAGATATTTTTGTGGAGATGGGCGGCGCTGTACGCCGCCATTCCCATCGCGATCGCGTGGTTGCTCGAGGAAGCCGCGGCCGCCGACCCGGATCAACTCGGCAATTGGCGCGACGCGTTCGTCCTGCTCGCTCTCGGGCTGGCCGTCGACCTGCGCTGGCTCGAAAGCCTGTGGCCACGCGGGCTCGCTGGCTTGGGGAAACTGCTGCTGGTGGATGCCGGCCTCTACGGGTTTGTCGTGATGCGGCAACTCCGCGGAACCGGATTCGACTTTCATTTTCGATGGCGTGATTGGAAAACTGGATTGCGCGAACTGATCTTCTTCGCGCCGATAGTGATTGCCTTCGGTCTGGCGTTGGGATTTTTGCACCCGCACACCAATGCGCCGCGGCCCTCGATGCTTCTGACCTGGGCCTACATTTTTGTTTTTATCGCGGTGCCTGAGGAGCTCTTCTTTCGAGCGTGGGCCCAGAATTTAATTGAAAAGCGCCTCGCCGCGCGGTTCGCGCGCCGCACGGATGAAACGTCGGGTGAGAGTGAGGCTAAGAGTGCGGGTGAGAATGCAAATGAGAGTGCGAATAAAAATTCGAACCGCCGACCGCGAATCCTGGCGCTCGTAATCACAAGCATTCTGTTCGGGCTCTCCCATTTCAACAAACGCTCCACCCACTTCAACTGGCGCTACGTGATCCTCGCAACCATCGCGGGCATCTTCTATGGACGCGCCTGGCGCCAGGACCGCCGTGTACCCGCCTCGGCGATCACGCACGCCAGCGTAGATGCCATCTGGTCCCTATGGTTTTAGCGCGAGTTTCACATCATTAGCGGACTTCCCTGCCGGTCGTCAACTAACTCCAGCATCTTCGTCATGAAATGAACCAGCCGCAGATTGTCCGCCAGCGTTGGTTTCCCCTCAAGCGACACGTGGCTGAGCACCGGGCTCGTGAGGGCCAGCACTAAATCCGCAGACGGCACGTCGCGTTGCAGCCAGAGCAACTCTGTCGGTGGGATTACGTTATCCGCCGATCCGTGCAGCAGCAGCACCGGAACGTGCAATGACTTTAGCTGGTCATGCGGGGACACGGCCGCCATCTCAGCGCGGTGCTGGGCAATCACCCGCTTAATCTCCGCGGCCAGCGGTTCGATCTGGTGGTTATAGAGCAATTCCATCTTCGCACGCGATGGTGGACTGAGTTGCTCGGCCTGCTTTCGCGACTCGTCAACTTTCTCCCAAAGCAACAAACGCAAAGCTTCGTGCGCGGTCGCAACGTCAGCCGGTGGGAAAAAATCTTCGGTGTGCGAATAGATAAGAATCAGCGGTCCGTATTCGTGAGCAGTCATCTGCAAAATCGTGCCATCGGGCCGCGCGATTTGATTGGTGATGAAAAACTGCGACACGCGCTCCAGATCGTCGTGCGCTCCGACCGAGACCACGAAACGAATGTGGCGTTCAAATTGCGGCTTCGAAGCGGCGAGCAGCGACAAGCCTCCGCCAAAGCTGATGCCGAGCACGCCCACCTTCTGGTGCAGCGACTGCGAGAGATCGCGCGCCGCGTACCCGATGACGTCGATAGAACGCGCATCGACCTGGTAGTCGGCAAGCGAGGCAAGTTCCGGCGTAAGCACCTGAATGCCGCTCGCCGACAGCGCGCGCGCAAACGCAACAAGACGCGGCTCGTCGATGCCGAGATGATGCACTCCATGCACCACCAGCATTCCGGGCGCATTAGCAATGCCCTGTGGAGTGTAAAGCCGCGCGCGGATTCGCCCCGACGGCGTGCGGATTTCAGTCAGTGATTCGACGATGGGAAACGTGTGAACGCCACCCAGCCAGCCCGCTTTCTGCGGATTCTCGATGCGAAGCAGCAACCCGGCCGCCCGCAAATAGGTGTAGCCGGGCCGGGCGAGCAACAGGAAAACCAGAAGAAACGCAATAGAGATGATGACTGCAGCGCGGCGACGCTTGGATTGCGCGTTTGTTTCGCGCGCGTTTGTGGTGTGTGGCAGTTTGCTCTCAGAGTTCAAGGATTGACTCAAGTATG
Organism: uncultured Acidobacteriaceae bacterium; assembly: GCA_963803645.1. Classification (GTDB taxonomy): domain Bacteria; phylum Acidobacteriota; class Terriglobia; order Terriglobales; family Acidobacteriaceae; genus Acidiflorens. The sequence continues at coordinate 23,245 of CAWDNK010000003.1, forward strand.
CAGATTTCCGGTGGATTCGGCTAGAGGTAACGTTAGCGATCGCTGGGATCGCCGGATTTTCCCGGCGACCTCCAACGAGTTCAACTCGCTAAGGGACGCACTTCGTAAGCGATATCGAAGAGAGTTTGGGTGGCTCGGCGGAATCGGCTGAAACCGCCTTGTTTACACGAATCCGGACAGGCGCTCTTGCTCATTGTATATAATTCCCATTAAATCACTTGACAATAAATCACATGCTTGATTTAATGCCTTGATGTAAGGTGCCGATCCCTGTTTCCCCCGCATTCGGCGCTGAACTCGCATTCCCTGATTACATCTCCAGGAGAACGGCCATGTCGAAGGATCCATCCCCCAAGCCCCGAACATCTGCTTTGCTGTCGGTCGACGAATGGGCGGTCATCGTTGCGCTCGTGCTGGCGCTGGCCGTCAGGCTCGACTTACTGAAGAACATCCCCTGGTAAGAAAACGTGCTGATGCAGCACGCGCGCAGCATGAGATACCGACTTCCGACGGAGACTCGCTAATGGCTTCCTCAACCTCGTTGTCGCATGTGGAATCTGATAATCGCGCACTCAATGCGCTGAGCATTATTCCCGGAGTCCTGCTCCTCGGCGGCATCGGCTACGCCGCGAAAGTTCTTGAGCGCACGGTGAACACCTACGCCAAAGCGCACCACTGGATATTTCCCAACATCGAATATGTTCTCTGGGCGATTCTGATTGGCCTCGTAATCTCGAACACCCTGACGATTCCGAAAATTTTTCAATCGGGCATCGCCACCTACGAATTCTGGCTGAAGCTCGGCATAGTGCTGCTAGGCGCGCGCTTCGTCGTCGCTGACGTTTTAAAACTAGGCGGCATCAGCCTGGCGCTGGTCGTGATCGAAATCACCCTCTCGCTGGCCCTGATGACCTTTCTAGGGAAAATCTTCAAACTGAAACCAAAGCTAATCTCGCTCCTGGCAATCGGCTCGTCGATCTGCGGAGTCTCGGCAATCATTGCTGCCAAGGGAGCGATCGACGCCGACGACGAAGATTCCTCCTTCGCGATCGCCGCCATCCTCGCGCTGGGCGCGCTCGCACTATTCACGTTTCCAGCAATCGCGCACGGCCTCCACATGAATGACACGTCTTATGGATTGTGGGCGGGCCTGGGGGTAGACAACACAGCCGAAGCCACCGCCGCCGGAGCTTTATATTCCGACGCGGCCGGCAAAGTCGCGGTGCTGGCAAAGACCGCGCGCAACGCCATGATCGGCTTCGTAGTCCTCGCCTACGCGATCTATTGGGCCGGAAAAGGTCAGGCTGAAGTGGTCACCAACAAAGCCGCATTCTTGTGGAAGAAATTTCCAAAGTTCATTCTCGGATTTCTCTTCATCTCGCTGCTGGTCGGCTTTCATACGTTCAGCAAGGCGCAAGTCGGATCGCTGGGAAATCTATCGAAGTGGGCATTCCTGCTGACCTTCGCCGGTGTCGGCCTACAGACGAATATTCGTGAGATGTCGAAGCAGGGATTGCGCCCGTTCATTGTTGGGGCGCTCGGCGAGATTCTGATCGCGTGTCTCACGCTTGGGTTGGTGATTGGGGCGAATCGGATATGGGGGCTGTAGGGCAAGAGCGTAAGGCGTTGGAGAAAGCCTTTTGTTCTGCGGAAGTCTGACGATACACTTGCGCTCATGTCAAAAGGTAGACTCGCCTTAGCCGTAGTGTTAGCCGCAAGCCTAACCTCCTCGGGATACGCCGCCAGTAGCACTGACTTCAAACTTGCACTCGTCGATCACCCCGGGCAGCTTAGATGGTCCGCGGAGGGATTTAAGGTCATTCAGTCCTCAGCCAAACCAAATGGTCGGGAAATTGGAATACGCGGCAAAGACGATTCAGGCCGCCTTACTTTTCTAGGATTCTTATTCCTGTTCCCGGAATTGGCGCCTCTGACCAGTGCGAAGTGCCGCGATGGCGTTCTTGATCCGGAAAAGAAGAAGAACTCAACTCTAAAGGTACTGGGTATCTCAGAGTTGACGCAGTCCAGCAGCATTCCTATTTCATTGGTGAGCTATGCCACGCAGGGGCGCAGTGGTAAGCCTGTATACATGCTGCGCGGATTCGTGGCGACCGGGGATATCTGCGGCGATCTGGAGTTTTACAGCGATACGCCGATCAGCGCTGGAGATGCCGATCTAAAGAGAATATTTGCGAGTTATCAATTCGATGAGGCTTATGCTCCAGGATCTGGCGATGCATTTGTATATGCGCAACTCCTCTACAGTGCGCATCAGTACCAGGCGGCAGCGCCAATTTTTGAAACCGCACTGGCACGACTCAAACAGGCCCCCGGAGTAGACCTCAATACGATGCGGCGCGTGGTGACCGACCAAGCGGGAATGGCATACGGGATGTCCGGAAATATCAAGAAGGCGCGGAAAATTTTCGAAAACGGAATCGCAGAAGACCCGAGCTATCCGATGTACTACTACAACCTTGCATGTGCGGATGCCGAAGAGAAGAATCTGGAGGGCGCCCGCAAACACCTGCGAGAGGCATTCGACAGAAAGGCAAATGTTCTAGACGGCGAAAGCATGCCTGATCCAACCGCGGATGACTCTTTTCTACCGTATCGCGATAACAAAAGTTTCTGGGCGTTCTTGGAAGGACTCCGTTCAAACCATTAGCACGCAACCGTCCCAACGGCGTAATCGTGCCGGTTTGGCCCACGCAGGCGTGGGCTCCCGCGGCACATAAATCGTAGACAGCTACATCACGTCGTTCCGCTTGCGCAGGAACGCCGGAACATCCAGGTCCTCGGCCTGATATGTCGGAGCCGACATCCGCATTCCATCCATGCGAAATGACTTCGCCCTGCTGACGAGTTAAACGCCGCGGGGTCGGCGCGTGCTCAAATGCCGGCAGGCGCAGGATCGGGCTCAAAGGCGGGTTCCGCCTGAAACGCCGGCTCGCGATCTTCGCCCGTTGCGCGACCTCCTCATCCGCAAAATCATCGGCATGATCGGTCACATGAAAGTGATCGCGATGGCGCGGAACAATGATCGGATCGAAAGATTCGTTATGCCGCGGGCGCCGCATCTCCGATTCTTTGAATCCCGTCGCAATGACCGTGATCTTCACCGCATCTTTCATTTTCTCGTCGAGCACAGCTCCGAAAATAATGTTGGCATCTTCATGCGCGGCTCCTTGAATAATCGTACAGGCCTGCTGCACTTCGGCCAGCTTCAGCGAACTCGAGCCGGTGATGTTGATGAGAATGCCGCGAGCGCCATCGATGGCTCCTGCCTCAAGTAGCGGCGAAGCGATGGCGCGCTGCGCTGCTTCGACCGTACGATGCTCTCCCGCCGCAGTTGCCGTGCCCATGACCGCATAACCCATGCCCGCCATAATCGCCTTCACATCGGCGAAGTCGCGATTAATGATGCCGGGAATCGTGATGATGTCGGAAATGCCCTGCACGCCCTGGCGCAGAATATCGTCGGCGATGCGGAACGATTCGAAGAAGCCGGCGTTCTCGGCGACCGCCAGCAGCTTTTCGTTTGGGATGACGATGGTCGTGTCGACCGACTCCATCAATTCGGAAATGCCGCGCTCGGCCTGCTGCATGCGGCGTTTGCCTTCGAAGGCAAAAGGCTTCGTGACCACCGCAACCGTGAGCGCGCCCATTTCGCTGGCCAGCGAAGCAATAATCGGAGCGGCACCCGTGCCCGTTCCTCCGCCAAGTCCGGCGGTAACAAAAATCATGTCCGCGCCTTCGAGCGCTTCGATGATCTTGTCGGAATCTTCCAGCGCAGCCTTGCGCCCGATCTCCGGATTCGCGCCCGCACCGAGCCCATTCGTCAGCTTCACGCCCAGCTGAATCTTGATGCCCGCGCGCGACATGCGCAGCGCCTGCAAGTCGGTGTTAGCCACGATGAACTCGATGTGCTCCATGCCGGAGTCGATCATGCGATTGACGGCGTTGTTGCCGCCGCCGCCCACGCCGATGACCTTAATACGCGCGTCATTTTTGAATTCTTCGTTGAAACTGATGCGGAGTCCGTTATCTTCGATCATTGCTGCACCTCGTGAAATCAGTTGTCAGTTGCCAGCTTTCGGTCGTCAGTAAAATCCCTTACGCGCCCTTTTTTGCAAACAAAGCCTTCATTCTTGAGCCGAACCCCGGCTCTTGCATGCCTCGCGCTAATCGCGCGCGATGTCCGTAATAAACCATCCCTAACACTGTCGAGAATTCGGGCTCGGCTAAAAACGACGGCATCTTCGCCATCGGAGTCGGCCACGCCAGGCGCGCGGCTTTGCGCAGAATCGATTCGGCCACATCGAGCAATCCAGGCAATCGCGAGGCTCCGCCGCTCAGCACAAATCCAGCGATGCAGTGATTGAGAACGCCCGCCTGGCGCAGGTTCTCGCGCACGAGTTCGAATAGCTCGCGGGCGCGCGGCCCGAGAATTTCTCCAATCATCCGCTGCTGCATCATGCGCGACGGACGATCTCCCACCGACGGCACTTCAACTTCATTGCCTTCCGGAATAAGCGTAGGCACAGCGTTGCCGAATGTTTTCTTCAGCATTTCGGCGTCCGCGAGTCCGGTCATCATGCCGACCGAAAGATCGCTCGTGAAGTGATCGCCACCGATCGGAATGACAGCAGTGTGCGCAATCGCTCCCTGCTGAAACACAATCAGATCGCAGCTACCCGCTCCCAGATCGGCCAGACAAACTCCCAGTTCACGTTCGTCGGCGCGCAGCACGGAATCCGCGCAGGCGAGCGGCTCAAAGATCGTGTCGTCAACGTGCACGCCGGCTTTATTCACCGCCGTGACCAGATTTTGCGCTGCGCCGGATAGCGCGGTCACAATGTGGACGCGAACTTCAAGACGCGTAGCCATCATCCCGGTCGGATCCTGCACGCCCGGCTGATCGTCAAGAATGAATTCTTGCGGCAGCAAATGAAGAATCTCGCGATCGGCCGGAAGCGGCATCGAGCGTGCCTTTTCGACCGCCTGCCGAATTTCGTCGCGGCCAATTTCGCGCGCGCGCGTGCCGAAGCTCAGGCCGCCATGGCTGTTCATGCCCCGGATATGCGCTCCCGCAATACCGATCACGGCGTGCTCGATGGGAATGCCGGCCACATCCTCAGCCGCCTCCACCGCTTTCTGAATGCTGCCCACCGCTTTGTCGAGTTCGGTGATCACGCCCTTGCGCAGTCCGCGCGATTCGGTGACGCCGTGTCCGCGATAGCGCAGGCCATTGTCACTGAGTTCGGCGACCAGCACGCTGGTCTTCGCGCTGCCGACATCGATAGCCGTAATAAAATTGGGCGCGTGGTTGGGCATAATTAATTCTGCGGAGTCTCCTTCGCGATGGCCGGACTCGGTTTTTTCTGGCCGGCGGCGGCTGTCGATTGCGATGCTGTTGGCGCGGCCTTCGCTGGCGCCGGCGATGGGGCCGTCTGCTTTGTAGTGACGCTCGACGCCTTCTTCAGCGGCGGCTGGCTGGTCGTTTTAGGAGCGTTCGAATTGCCTGGCTTCGTAGTGGCGGCCGCGGGCCTTTCGACAACCGGCTTTACTCTTGCTTTCGTCGCCGCGCGGTGAGCCGCGGATCTTACAACAGTCTTAGTGGGCTTAGTTGTTGACTTTCCCGCAACCTTTGCTCCGCTCTTAACCGCGGGCTTAGCCGCTTTCGACTTCACCGGCTTGGCAGCAACAACTGGCGGCGCCGGACGGTTCACAAACTTCTCGTAGTTGACGAGCGCCGCATTCTTGACGCCCGCAGCCACCGCAGCCTTCGCGGCACTCTGCGTCAGCGCCGGTTGGCGAGTGATCCCCTGAAGGTCTGGATTAACGATGATCTGGCCATCAAAACGCAAATCGACCGATTCGAGTTTTTCGAACTGCTGCCGCCATGCTTCCACATGCGTCACATAGACGCGATAGCGCTGGAGATAATTGGCATTGCCGAGATGCACCAGCACGCCGCCGGAAGAATCCGCAGTCATTACCTTAACGTCATCGGCGTCGGCCAGGTCAACTTCGCTGAGATCTTGCGAATAATGCGCGCCGCTATAGTCGAGTTGCTGGATGAGTTCGTTATAACTTCTCATCCGCGCGGCCCGCATGGAGAGCGGCTCACCCGCATTCATGCCCGTAATCACGGGGAAAGAATATTTGTGCTTCGGTCCCGGCTCGAGGTCCATGAGATTGCCGCCCGCGTCGATAAGAGAAATGTGCGAACCAATGCGAGCAAATGCAACCGGCGTACGCTCGTGGATCTCGATGCGCAGGCGGTTGGGCACAAAGCGCATCACGCTCGCCGACTCAACCCAGGGAATCTGCTCAAGCTGCTGTTTGCGGCGGTCGAGCGGAATAAAAAAGATGTTGCGGCCGATATCGCCGCCCATCACTTCCATGATCTGCGCATGCGGCACATGTTGCGCGCCGGCCACTTCGATCTGCTCGCTCGACTCGATGCGGAAGCGCCAGTTGTGCTTTCCGTAGCGATAGAGTTCCGCACCGGCCGCTCCGAGGACCGCGAGAATAACCAGCGCCAGCGCCCCCCACTTCAGGTAATTGACGGTCCTTTTCGGCAGTGACCCACGCCGGACCGAGACTCGTTTCTGCCCACGCAGAAACGGCGATGCCTGCTCTTCTTCCAGGTCGATGACTCGTGTGTCGTCGAAGGATTCGCGGCGGGGGTTGCGCGCGGAATCGTCGTGTTCGCGAGCGTCGTACTCGCGAGACGCGTTCTCCCGTGGATTTACGGGATACAACTCTTCCTGGACGGCAGTGGAACTTGATTTCCGCGCCACGCGTTCGGGTCAGTTGTCGACAGAAAACCGCTGAGCAAAACAACTATAACCCGATTTCGGAGAACGAGACAGCGAAAAGTTGGGCGCAGCAGGTGGAAAACCTATCGCGAATCTGCATCGTCATCGGGTGAATCGGCGAGCGATACCCGGACAACTGATTTGGTGCACGTGGCAGGCTCAATCGACATCACGGGCATGGCGTCGCTGATATGAATCTGCGGGACCATGCGAATCACTCTCCCAGCGCGCCGCAGTTCAGTCTCCTGCAATCGCATCTGCGCTCGCATCAATTCGGCCTGGGCGCGAGCCTGATCGCGAACCATCTCCGCGCGGTCTTGAGTCAATTCACGCGCCATTTCGACCTGATCGTGCGCCAGTTGTCGAGCGTCGGCCAGTTGCTCTGCACCAAAGCTCGCCGGAATGTGGCCGGAGCGAAGCGGCGTAAGGTTTGAAGGAAACAAATTTGCAGGAAATAAGAAAGACCGGCCGATCGTCATCCGCGCCATGGCAACAGTCCGCTCCGCGTTTACGCCCAGACCCACCAGTCTCGCGCTAGCGCAGGTCGCCACGCGGTGGAGAGTGGGAAACGTTCCCTGCTGATAAGCGCTGTCGAATCCGAAGGCTGCAAGTGCGAGAACGACCCAGTATGTGGCTTTTTGCGAGTTCATCGAATCCTCACCATTCAGGGAATTGGACGGTCGGGACGAAAAAAGGTCAACAAGACAAAACAGCGGAATGTTGGGTGGAAAACCATACAGACTTCAGTCAGGGTCTATCGAAAAAGCGGGCGCGGATCTCGGCTCTCTGGATTGTCCGGCGGCGCCAGGAATACAGCCTTTCCATTCTGCTTGAGATTGAGAAACGTCGTGTCTTCCACGCCCATTGTCAGCGATCCTTTATCCCCGTTCCATATTCGGAACATGGTCGAGCCGTCAGGTTCGGCAAGCAGCAGGACGGTCTGGTGTCCCTGTCCATCGAGGGTAAACATCGCATTCGCATAGCCGTCAGCAGTCGCGTAACCGCCTCGCTCGGTGCCAGTGGCATCGGCAATGACGATTCCCGACAGGGTTCCACCGCGACTCGTGCGTTTGCCCATAATCATCGGGTCCGGAAGCGGCGCGGCGATAACGACTCGCTCCGTCCCGCGCTCGTCAACAACCGCTAGTTCGCGCACCCGCAGCCTTTGCGGGTTCTGGCTTCTCCGGATTTCTCTCCACTGCGCAAGAAGGGCAGCCACCATCGCAATCATTACCAGAGCGGTGGCCAGTGTGGTCCACCTCTGCCGCTTTTCCAACGTGATCACTCGATCGTGAACTTGTTCCGTATCCATTGTTCTCCTGCTTTCCGGCGGGCGATAACAAAGACAAAATCGCAATATCAGGGATGGCAAGCCGTGAAGACTCACCTTCGAGTGCCTAACGAGGAGTCGCCAATGACTGCTTCAATGATTGCTGCAACGACTGCTTCTCCAGCCTCTCCAGAATCGCCGGCCCCAGCTGCGACACGCTGCCTGCACCAAGCGTCAGGATCAGGTCCCCCGGCAACGCCCTGCTGGAGACCTGCTCCGCCGCGCTCGCAAACGACGGAGCGCAACCCACATCGCGCTTCCCTGCCCGCGTGATTCGCCCGGCAAGCGCCTCGGCAGTGATGCCCTCGATCGGCTTCTCGCTGGCGGGATAGATATCGAGCAGCAGCAGCGTGTCGGCGTCGGCAAAGGCGGTCGCGAACTCGTCCATCAGATCGCGCGTGCGCGTGAAGCGATGCGGCTGGAAGATAACGTGCACGCGGCGGAATCCACATTGGCGTGCGGCCGCGAGCGTGGCGCGGATCTCGGTGGGATGGTGCCCGTAGTCGTCAACGACGCTCACGCCGGCCGCCTTGCCTTTGAGCTGGAAGCGGCGATCAACGCCGCGAAACGCGTCCAGCGCCGATCGGATTTGATCGGCCGGAATGTCGAGCGCCGTGCCGACCGCGATCGCCGCCGTCGCATTCAGCACGTTGTGCGCCCCCGGCACGCGCAGCGTGAACTCGCCCAGGTCCCGCTCTCTTCCGTCCTTCTCCTTATATATGACCCGAAAGCGGCTCAGCGGCCCGTGTTCCGCCGTCGATTGCGTCGGCTGAATAGAAATCAAAAAATCAGAGCCCGCGCTCGTCCCGTAAGTCATAACCCGGCGATGCACGCGCGGCAGCAGCCGCTGGAGGATGGGATCGTCGTGGCATCCGACGACCAGGCCATAAAACGGCACGCGCTCCATGAACTCGAGAAAAGTCCGTCGCACATCGCGCATGTCGCGATAGCAGTCCATGTGCTCGCGGTCGATGTTGGTGATTACAGATAGTATTGGGCTTAATTTAAGAAAGCTGCGGTCGCTTTCGTCCGCCTCGGCGACCAGATAATGCGATTTGCCGAGCCGCGCATTCGAGCCCATGGCATCAACACGCCCTCCAACCACCACAGTCGGATCGAGACCGCCTGCCGCCAGCACAGCCGCGACCATCGAAGTGGTCGTAGTTTTGCCGTGCATGCCGGCGATGGCGATTCCGTATTTCAGCCGCATCAACTCGGCCAGCATCTCGGCACGCTGAATCACCGGAATATGCAGCCGTCGCGCTTCAGCCACTTCGGGGTTATCAATCGAGATGGCGGAACTGGTGACGATCACATCAGCTCCGGCGATGTTCGCCGCCTGATGGCCTTCAAAGGTCTGCGCGCCCAGTCCCGCCAGCCGCTGCGTTACGGCAGAACTTTTCAGGTCCGAGCCCGAAATCTTATAGCCAAGATTCAGCAAGACCTCGGCAATGCCGCTCATGCCGATGCCGCCGATGCCCACGAAATGAATGCGCTGGATCTTGGCAAACATTGTTCAGCCGCCGGATTCAGCCGGCAAAATTTCCTTCCGCGGAAATCTCCGCGGATGCACGCTGATCATAAAGCATTTCTCCGCTAGCACGGGAGAACGCTGCCAGAAGACTCATTCACCACAGAGCCAAAGAGTCACGAAGAGACCACCTATGATTGCTTTCCTCTGTGCCTCCGTGTCTCCGTGGTGAAAAAAGTCTTCTATTCCCGTCCCGCCAGCCGCTCCACCATCTCCGCGATTTCTTCCACCGCTTTCGGATGCGCCAGTGATATTGCCGCTTCCGACATGCCGCGCAGGCGCGCTGGATCGTTGAGCAGAGCCGCGATCGTTTCGACCAGATATGCGGCTTCGAGATTCGATTCTTCGACCACGACCGCGGCCCCGGCGCTCTCCAGAGCGCGAGCGTTCTTGTTCTGGTGGTCGTCAGCGGCCCGCGGAAATGGGACAAAGATCGCGGGCTTGCCCGCCGCAGTGATTTCTCCTACCGTGCTGGCGCCGGAGCGACAGACCAGCAGATCCGCGCGCGCGAACGTTCCAGGCATGTCGTCGATAAACCTATGCACTTCACCCGACTGCAATTTGCCCGATTGCACTCCGCCAGACACGGCGACGCCGGCCTCGCCCGTCATTCCTAATCGCTGGTAGCCGGCCAATACCACTTCATAATCGCGCTGGCCTGTCTGATGAATGATGTGAAACGCGGGAATCTTCGCGCGCAGTCCAGGCAGCGATTCGATCACGGCTTGATTGATGGCATGCGCGCCTTGACTGCCTCCGAAGACCAGCAGCGTGGGGACGCTTACGCTGCGGACCTTCGCGCCTCGCGCAAGAACAAAAAACGCTTCGCGAACCGGAACGCCCGTCACCTTGCAGTTGCGGAAGTACTCGCAGGTCTCATCAAAATGCACGGCCGCGGCAGAGACGAAGCGCGCGACCAGGCGATTGGCGAATCCCGGAACCACATTCGGCTCGAACGCAAGCGTCGGAATCCGGCGACGAATGGCCGCAATCATCGCCGGACCAGAAGCATACCCGCCAACTCCAATGACCACATCCGGTCGGAAGTCGGAGACGATTCGTCCCGATATCCAAAGCGCGTGCGGCAGGTCAAACATGGTTTTGACGCGCGTCATGAAGCTGACATTCTTAAGCGCGCCCACCTGAATGAGTTCGAGCGGGAAGCCGGCCTGCGGTACCAGCCGCGTCTCAATGCCCCGCGGAGTCCCGATGAAAAGCACTTCGGCGGCGAATTGCTTTTTGAGTTGCTGGGCGATGGCCAGCGCCGGAATCACGTGTCCGCCGGTGCCTCCGCCCGCGATAATGACGCGCATGGTCAACCCAGAATCTACCACGGCGGCTCGGCCTTCGCTGCCCGGCGGCAGAAGCTCAGGCCTCAGGTGCCAGGTCGAAGCTCGCAGCTCCCAGGTGTAGGTCCCAGGGCACAGGTAAATGCGCGCAGCGCTCAACTCTCAGCTTCCTGGAATCGGTCTCCCACGCGTTGCAAACATGATTGCTCCCGTGTCGCCAGCCGAATTGCGTTCGCGGAGCCATGCCGCGGCACTTCGCGCGCTCGATGCCGAAGTCGAGTCGCTGTCAGACCGGCTAAAGAATCTCGAAGGCCGCTGACCAATCCTACTGAACGACCTTTGTCTTGGTGACCGTCACCGTTAGAATGTCGGAATTAAGGGTGTCGGAGGATTCAGAAGGCGGCTGGTCACTGATGCGGGAGAGAAAGGCCGAACAATAAACTCTGACCGCGGGGCCGGGGAGGTTTCAGTTCTTGCGCTTTTCGGGGCTACCGCGGCGCGGCGCCGCACCTCTTCCTCGGGGATCAGGCGCGCTTTCCAGGAACGGATGTCTTCCACGTGGCGCTTGATCTCAGAGGCCCAAGCTTCCTCCGCGCCTTCGTCCTCCAGCTGTCAATGAGGCGGGCAATTAGCGCGCCCCGATCTTGCGTCGAAAGATCAAACGCCCGCCAAAGATCAGGACAGCGAATGGCCAATCTCTCCTAAAGTATTTATTCTTCAATAATATGCAAGTAAAACAACTCTCAAAATGCATAAATAATGCCGCTAACTCACTGAATCCATAATACTTTACGCTAACTCTTTATTCCTCAAAGACCTGGCGTTTTTTGCCCGCCAAGTCTTTGATTCCAAAAGACCGCTAGAGAGGGTATATGTTACCAACTGATAACTTCGGCCTTCATTACTCCGCTTGCTTAGTAATGTTCAGCAACACGCCCACGCAAGCCAGAGTTACAAACAACGACGAGCCTCCATAAGAAACGAACGGCAGAGGAATGCCTTTGGTGGGCATCAGTCCGAGCACAACGCTGATGTTGATGAAGGCTTGCAGCACGATCATGCTGGTAATTCCCACCGCAAGGAATCGTCCGAAGTTGTCCTGCGTACGCAACGCGGCGCGCGTTCCGCGCCATAGGAAGATCGCAAACAAGATGATGACAGCAAGCGCTCCGACCAGCCCCAACTCTTCGGCAGTTACGGCGAAGATGAAGTCAGTGTGCGGCTCAGGCAAATAGAAGAGTTTCTGTTTGCCTTCCATCAATCCCTGGCCCGTAATTCCTCCGGTGGAAACCGCAATCAGCGATTGAATAATGTGGAAGCCGAAGCCCTTCGGATCAGCGTAAGGATTTAAAAAGGCAAGAATGCGGCCGCGGCGATAGGAGACATGCGAAATCAGAAAATAGAGCGCCGGCAGCGACGCAGCGAAGGCGTATCCGAAATAGCGCAGCCGAATGCCGGCGACGAAGAAGATGCAGGCGGTGATTCCGGCGCACGCGATGGCAGTGCCGAGATCGGGCTGGAAGACGATGAGTCCGAGAAAGGCCATGGTCGGAACGAGTGCGGGGAGAAGCGTGTTGCGCACGTCATTGATGGACGCCGCTTTATTTTCGAGCGTCTTTTCCTTCAGGAACCAGGCCAGAAACAAGATGAGCGCAGGCTTGGCCAACTCCGAGGGCTGGAACGAGACCGGACCGAGATGAAACCAGCGGTGCGTGCCATGCGCCCGGTCAAGAAAGAAGACGGAAATCAGAAAAAGCGTGGTGGATCCCAGCAGCGTGAACACCAGCGCCGGGTGCTGGAAGCGCTTGTAGTCAATCTTCATCGCGATGACCATGGCAGCCAGGCCTGCGACCGCCCAGATCAGTTGTTTGATAAGGAATTCGTACGCGGAGCCAAAGCGCTCTTTAGCCATGACGGCCGAGGCGGAGAAGATCATGACCAGGCCGACGAAGACGAGAAGCGTGACTACAGTGAACATCCAGCGATCGACACTGACGCGCTTGGCCATCGATTTTTATTTGATCACGGAGAGGGAGAGGCGAGGAGTAGTTTAGGTCGCGGATTGGCGGTCGGGGATAACTTTGCTGGTTCGGACAGGCTGGTTCCGACAGGAATGTCCCGCGCCACACGTGCAGACTCAGGTCCATGCAGATTCGGGCGTCTTGCCGGGTTTTGGTAGGATACCGCACGTTTTGTGCGGTACCTCAGTCACTTTCGCCCCTTTGGGGGAAGACGTTACCATCGAAAGGAATGATACTGGAATCCCTCCTTATAAGCCGGGATGCCGCGCTTCTGGCAGTGTTGCAGCCGACGCTCGAGAAGATCTCGGTGCGGATGGAAGTGTGTCCGGAATGCCGGGCAGGCTTTGAGTTGCTGCGCAAGTGCAAGTTTGACGCCGTCATTATTGACTGCGACGACATGCCGGGAGGCATCGACCTGCTCGGCAACCTGCGCACCGCCGCCAGCAATTCGAAGTCGGTGGCCTTTGCCGTCCTGAACGGCAAGACCACCACCCAGGAGGCTTTTCAGTTGGGTGCGAATTTCGTGCTCCAGAAGCCGCTCAGTACGCTGCATGCGTCGCGCTGTTTCAACGCGGCGCTCAATTTCATGGTGCGCGAACGGCGGCGCTACTTCCGATATCCGGTGGAAATTGCGGTGCACCTCAAGCTTCCGCGTAATCAGGAACTCAAGGCCCTCTCAACCAACCTGAGCGAAGGCGGCATTGCCATTCGAATAGCAACGAAGTTGACGAAAGACACGCCTGTAGCATTGCGCTTCACTCTGCCGGCGACCAATACAACCCTTGAGTTGAAGGGCGCAGTGGCGTGGATCGACGGGACGCGGCAATGCGGGATCCGATTTATTGAGGTGCCACAAAGCTCGCAGTATCAGCTCGACAAATGGCTGACGGACCGGCTGAAGGGCGAAATGCCACATAACCTGCTGGCGCACTCGACCTAGGACAGCCGCGAGTCGCGAATCTCGAGTCCCGAGTTTCAAGTTTCGATAAATCAAAACCAGGAACTAATCGGCGGGTTGCGGAGTGGTCCACTCCAGGGCGGGAATGCGCTCGGCTTGCAGGCGCGCGAGTTCGGCCTCGGCTTCGGCGCGTACGCGGTCGTGGAAGGCATGAGCGCTTTGGCGATGGTCAGCTCCGAGCACCGACAGCCGGGCTCGAAGATAGGGCTCGTCCTCCACTAGTCGACGCAAAAGACGCTCAGTGCGGGCAATTCGTTCGTCGAGGGTAATCATAGCTGAGTCTTATCAGCATGACATATCGGGATGCCGCGACAAGTTACAAGTTAGCTTCGCGCTGCGGGCCGCGGTTGCGGGCCGCAAAGACGAGCCATTCGATGGACGAATATAGGCAGTTTGAGTAGCTCGGGCCGGTCGATGAGACTAGACGCTAACCCGGGCCGCGGAGACCAGCGCAGGCACCGGTCTCTTCTCTTCCTCAAGGGTGGTCTCTTCCCAGTACGAACGGTCGCGGAGGATGCGCGAGACGAGCGCGGTGTGCATGGCGTGTCCGGCGCGGTCCGCGACTACCGCGCCGAGTATCTGCTTGCCGATGAGCGCGAGGTCGCCGATCAGGTCGAGGACCTTGTGGCGCACGAACTCGTCGGCGAAGCGCAGCGGAGGATTCTCGATGCCGCTCTCCGTTAACACAATGCAGTTGTCGCTCGAGGCGCCGCGGATCAATCCCATGTTGCGCATAGCCTGCTCGTCTTGCCGTGAGCCGAAGGTGCGGGCAGGCGCAATCTGATGAAGATAACTGCCGTTCGTAAGGCGCACGCCGAAGCTCTGCTTGCCGATCAGCGGATGGGGAAAGTTGATGGAGTACGAAACGGAATAGGTATCGGCGGGATAGACGGCAATAAATTTGTCGCCCTCGCGGAGTTCGATTTCTCTGACGATGCGCAGATAAGTGCGAGCCTTGCGCTGCTGGCGTATGCCGGCTCTCTGGATCATCTCAACGAACGGGAGGGCGCTGCCGTCGAGGATGGGAAGCTCGAGGTTGTCGAGTTCAACTATAGCGTTGTCGATGCCGACGCCGATGAAGGCCGAAAGCAGGTGCTCGGTGGTCGAGATCAGAACGCCCTTTTTCATCAGACTGGTGGCGTAGCTGACGCGGGCCACATTGCGGCCGCTGGCTTCGATGGCAAAGCCGTCGAGGTCGGTTCGATGGAAGACAATGCCTGTGCCAGCCGGAGCGGGCAGAATGCGCAGGTTGACCGGGGCACCGCTATGCAGGCCGATTCCGGTGCAAGACACGGCAGAACGAATTGTCTGTTCGCGAGTCAAATCGTACGAGACGATGTGCTGAAAAAAATGACTTGTAAGTCTTTGGCTATGCGATAGCTTACAGGTGGGGGTGGATTGTTGTATGTGGCAGATTTGCCACAGTTCGTGGCTTAGGGTGTCGCCAAAGCAGCTAACCCATTCTGGGAAAGGCAGATAATTGCCTGGTTACGAAAGGTGAACCGGGGTGTTTTCGAGGTTTTCCCCGCATTCTGAGGCGATTTGTCGGTGTAATTTGCTGGCGTTAACCCCTTCCACGGATCTGCACGGATTCTCGCGGGTTGTTCCTTTTTGGAAAACCGGATTCGACTTCGTTCTGTTTCTTGCCCCTCAGTGCTTCTTGATCGGCACCTTTGGGTCGTAGGTGACGTTCGCTTCAAAGAGCGTGTCGGGCAGATTCACGTTGTATTTCGCGGTCGTGATGAAGCGCTGCTGCGACATTTCTCCGTTGAAATAGCGCGTGAAGGAGTGCGGGGTCATGATGCCGTCTTCCGGCTTGTAATGGTCGTAGACCTCTTCCTCCGTGTTCTTCTGCTTGTCTTTTGGATCGCGCCAGGAGTAACTGATTTTGACAGGGTAGTGCGTGCTCTGGTCGATCCAGACGGTCACCGAGTCGTCGTGGTTGTTGAGAAGGGTGACACCTTCGGTGGGCTTGCTGTCGACCACGTCGAGGCCGTCGTAAAAGAGCGCAACCGTCGGATCGTTGAGCCACTTGCGGAAAACCCATTCGGGCGAGTGGTCGCGGCGCCGCAGATAAGTCTGGAGGTCGAGCTTCTCCTGCGCGGCCGTTCCCTTGTAGGTGATCTCGTATCCCTTATTGCCGTTGTGAACGATGGCCAGATCGACCTTTTGGCTCTTCACGCCGCCAATGTCGATCGTGCCGGGCAGCACGTGGATGTCTTTGAGCGCGAGAACCTCGAACCGGTCTTTGTCGGGATATTTGAGAAAGTAGTTGTACATCAGGCCGGTGGAGTTGGTGCGCCCGTGATAGAGCGGGTAGTAGCGTCCGGATTCGCTGCGGCTCTCGTAGGTAACGTAGCGCTGGCCGCCAAGGGTTTCGATGGTCTGGTCGAGCAGCGCGCGAGCCTTGTGGGCGCTCTCGGAGTCGTTGAGATTGATGGGAGTTTTGGAGTCGGGCGGCAGCGCAGCGCGCGGCGGCGGCTCCGTGCCCGACTGGGCGAAGGAGAGCGCGGATAGAAGCAGAAAAGATAAGATCGCGTCGAAACGAGTCATGGGCCTTCTTTGTTAGAAGCGTACGGGAGCATTTTAGCTGTCCGGTTGCGGGAGCGGGCCGCTTTTTGAAGCCCACAATACTCATCGCTCCAATAGCGTGAAGTTCACGATGATTTGGGTCTCCACATTTACAGGTTGCCCCTGGAGCAGGTACGGTTTGTACTTCCACTGCTTTACGGCTTCCATGGCTGCAGGGGCGAGTTCCGGATCGCCAGTGATTAGTTGGAGGTGGTCAATGTCGCCAGACTTGCTGATCTCAGCCTGCAAGATGACCTGGCCTTGAATGCGGTTCTGCCGCGCATACTCGGGATATATTGGCGTCACTTTTTTGATTAACAGGCCTTGGGAAACTCCCTGCGAAACACGCACACGCTGAGGCATGGGGGGACTCGCAGATGCGTCGTCCGGTGCCATGACGCAATTTGGATCAGCCTGGTCTTGCTGGAAGGAGATCGCCTGCAGTGAGTTGGCCGCTTCGTCCAATCCCTGGGGCGACGCCGATCCGATCGTCTCGCCGATATAGTATCCGCGGAACCTGGTGTAGATGTAAGCGAAGTACAAGGGGACTTTGTCGCTCAGCGCGCCCTTATAGTCAGACCGGTAGAAGTGCTGACCGCCAAAATCAACACCTGCCACATCCTTGATTAACTGCCGGTCGGCAGAGGCGCTGATCTGACGGTGGACCGCGCTTGAAACAAAATTCTGCGCGCTCGAATTTTGGTCAGAGGCGAGCGATGCGCTCAAAATAATTTTCCCAGCTGAATTTCCCGATTGCGAGAGAAAAAGCAGAACAAGGCTCTTGTCGGAACGTCGCTTTGCCTTCCCGCTGGCAGTGACTGCGTTGACCTCCCATCCCGAGGGTATTGGGAGCGAGAGGCCAAAGCACACATTCGAGTAGAAGCCGTTTGCGATGACGCCATTCTCAAAGTTCAAAGGGGGTGGTGGCGGGTTGTCCAGCGCTTGCGCGGTCGCAAGCTCAGGCATGACCGACATCGCAGTGACAACGGCGGCGACGACAACGAAAAATAACCAAGGCCTCATAGTTCCTCCTACCCCACCAGCACCGCCCCACCATTCACATTAAAGATCTCGCCCGTGATGAAGCCTGCGAGCGGCGTGCATAGAAACAGGATCGGGCCGGCGATCTCTTCGGGCGTGGCTACGCGGCCGAGCGGGATGGTCGCAAAAACTTTGGCGCGCGTCGGCGGATCGTTGAGGGCAGCAGTCGACATGTCGGTATTGACCCATCCGGGAGCGACGCAGTTGACGCGGATCCCGTCGCGCGCGAGTTCGGTGGAAAGGCCTTTGACCATACTGATGATTGCGCCTTTGCTGGCGGCGTAGTCGCAGTGGAAGGATTCTCCGCGCTGGCCGGCGGTCGAGCTGACGAGGACGATATATCCAATTGGAGGCGGAGGAGGATCGCCCTTCGCGCTCAAAATCTGCCTCTCCTGCTTCTTCATCTGCGCCACCGAATGCTTTACGAGGCCGAAGACGCTGTTGAGATTCACGCTAATGGTGCGCAGCCAATGCTCGTCTGTCATCTTGTCGATCGGAGTATCTTCGCGCGGCCAGATGCCGTGATTGGCGACCAAAATATCGAGCCGTCCGAAGGCATCAATCGCCGATGCTACAAGCTGCCCCGCCGCTGCCGGACTCGAGAGATCGCATTGCACCGCGCGGCAGTTGGCGGCTCCGCATTCGCGGACCAGTTCGTCGGCCTGCGCCTTGGCGGATTGATAGTTGAAGACGACCTTCGCGCCAGCTTCGACGAACAGGCGAACGGCGGCCGCGCCAATTCCGCGCGAGCCGCCAGTGATGAGCGCAACTTTGGAATCGAGGGTAAGGTTCATCGCTGACTAGTATCGCAGCAAAGGCGGTGACTTCGCACGGCCGCGCTTGGCGCAGAGCTCGCATCGCTTTTGGGGAGACAATTAAAAGCGCGAACCCGAAGGCCGCCCTCATGAACTGAAAGCTGACGACTGAAAACGTTTTTACGCCGTTGCCGGTCGTTCGCCGCTTTTGGCTGGCGTGCGTTCCGGCTTCAGTACCTGCTGCACGCTTTCGTCGGTCTTGGCCGGAAGCGGCTTGAGCGGCGGCAGGTTCTGGCCGTCGACCAGCAGCTTGATTTCGGAGGCGTCGAGCACTTCGCGCTCAATCAGCGCCTTTGCGATTTTTTCCAGCGTGTCGCGATTGCCTGACAGAATATCTTTCGCCGTGGCATAGCCGGCGCTCACCATCTTCTTTACTTCTTCGTCGATCTGGATGGCGGTCGCTTCCGAATAATCGCGATGCTGCGCAATCTCGCGGCCGAGGAAGATCTGCTCTTCTTTTTTGCCGAAGGTCAGCGGTCCCAGGTCGCTCATGCCCCATTCGCAGACCATTTTGCGAGCCAGTTCAGTGGCGCGCTCAATGTCATTGCCGGCGCCGGTCGACATCTGATTCAGGAAAATCTCTTCCGCAATGCGCCCGCCCATCAGGATGGCGATCTGCGTGTCGAGATAATTCTTGTAGTAGTTGTGGCGGTCATCCACCGGCAACTGCATCGTCAAGCCGAGCGCCATGCCGCGCGGAATGATCGTGACCTTGTGCACCGGATCGGCGTGCGGCAGTTTGGCCGCTACGAGCGCGTGTCCGGCCTCGTGGTAGGCAGTGTTGCGCTTCTCTTCGTCCGTGAGCAGCAGCGACTTACGCTCGACGCCCATCAGGACTTTGTCTTTGGCGACCTCGAAGTCGTACTGCAGAACGGCCTTGCGATTCTGGCGCGCTGCTGCGAGCGCGGCTTCGTTGACCATGTTCGCGAGGTCGGCGCCCGAAAAACCGGGCGTGCCGCGCGCGAGCACCGAAAGATCGACGTCATCGGCAAGCGGAATTTTGCGCGTGTGGACGCGCAGGATTTCTTCGCGGCCACGCACATCGGGACGATTCACCACCACCCGGCGATCAAAACGGCCGGGACGGAGCAACGCAGGATCGAGAACGTCAGGACGGTTGGTGGCGGCCATCAGGATGACGCCATCGTTCGATTCGAAACCATCCATCTCGACGAGCAATTGATTGAGGGTCTGTTCGCGCTCGTCGTGTCCGCCGCCGAGGCCTGCGCCACGATGACGTCCGACAGCGTCGATTTCGTCAATAAAGATGATGCAGGGAGCATTCTTTTTGCCCTGCTCGAATAGGTCGCGGACGCGGCTCGCGCCGACGCCGACAAACATTTCTACGAAGTCAGAACCGGAAATGGAAAAGAACGGAACGTTGGCTTCGCCTGCGACAGCGCGCGCGAGCAAAGTTTTGCCGGTGCCCGGAGGGCCAACCAGCAGCACGCCTTTTGGAATGCGTCCGCCGAGCTTCTGAAATTTTTGCGCTTCGCGCAGGAATTCGATGATCTCGCGCAGCTCTTCTTTGGCTTCGTCAACGCCCGCGACATCCTTAAAGGTAATCTTCTTTTGCTGCATCGAGAGCAGGCGCGCGCGGCTCTTGCCGAACGACAACGCCTTATTGCCCCCGGTCTGCATCTGGCGAATCATGAAGAACCAGAGCGCTCCGAGCAGAACGAACGGAAGAAGATTGAAGAGCCAGCTCGGCCACGAGCCGCCGCTGATGTCCTTGAAGCTGTAGGGCACACCCTTTTCAGTCAGCTTCTTGTACATGTCGGGATAGTTGGCCGGAACGATGGTGTGGAAGGGCGTATCGTTCTTGTACTTGCCGTGGACTTCCTGGCCGACGAACATCACGTCGTGGATGTTGCCGGAATCCACATCGGTGAGGAACTCGGAGAAGCCAATTTCTTTATCCTTTTGGCCGGTCGTGCCGGTGCGCACCACCTGCCACAGCAGGACAGCCGACACCACAATTACCGCCCAGAAAAGTACCGTCTTGATGGTCGAATTCACTGGAGCTCCTCAAAAATGCAGCCCTTCCGTTCGCGGAAGAAAAGCAGCCGCACGACACTAAGCCTTAGATGCCGGCGGCGGAAATTCGACTGAAGAAAGCCGCGTCTTCATTTTAGACCTTTTCGCGGAAAACAGGAAAACCGGTGAGGGTGACAGAAGTCACAGAGTTGGGTGAGCCGCGAGTTGCGAGTCTCGATCCGCGAGTTATAGAGCGACCCAGGTTCGTCGGCGTTCGATTTCAAACGTTCGTTTATTTTCTGAGGCCCACGGGTGTCAGACCCCTCCACGTCGGCCTGCTGTGCATCAGGCAGCCGCGGCCACATGCGGCAGATTGCGCGACGTCTGCTCAGGACCACCCAGACCGTAGCCGCAAAGGTAGGCGTCGTCGACCAGGAAGCCGAAGTAGTCGGGCTGCAGCGGAACGCGGCGCGAGGACTGGCGGTCGAGCAGGGTCACGAGCTTGACGGAAGCGGCGCCCCGGGCGCGGAGATCGCTCATCAGAAAGTCAGTGGTTACGCCGGAGTGCACCAGGCCCTCCACGAGCAGCACATGCTTGCCGGCAATGTCGAGCTCGTGGCTGAAGAAGATTTCGAGCATGGCGGCCTGTGACTCGTTGAGCTGCTTGTAGCGCGGCTTGATGAAGGTGCAGATCAGGGGAACGTCGACGGCGCGCACCAGGTCGGCCATAAACATAAAGCTGTTTTCGAGGATGCCGAGCGCGATGACGGTTTGGCCGCGATAGTCGTCGGAGATCTGGCGGCCGAGTTCGCGGACTCGTTTCTGAATCTGGTCGGCCGAAATGACCTGGCGCAAGGCAGTGTTCGGCGAAGTGGTCATGGCGGAATCAAGGATAGCATTTAGGGGCGGGATGAGGTTGGCCCGCGCTCGTCGCTCAGGGTTTCCCCGCGATCTCCCGAAGCCAAACCGCTTTCGCGCCTCGCGGTCGAAATGATGCGGGCGCGGCGAATCCGCGCATCCAGACCAAACTGCCTTCTTTATTGACCGCGACCGGCCACAACTTTTTCTTTCGGCCGGCGGCATGAACGTCGGCGAGCAGATCCTTGACCTTTTTTTCTTTGGCAGTGTGCGCGGGCCAATAGCGGTCGCCGGCCCGCCAGTTGCGGATTGTCAGGGAGCCTCCACTTCGGGCTGGATCGAGCAGGCCCTTCGTATCCTCTTCCGAAACAGACTCGTCGTCGGCCAGATCGTTTTCGGTATCCACGATCCGCGCCTCAATTCTCATGCCCAGTTCAGGGACTGCAACCGCGCCCGGCACCGAAAGCGCGTACTCGTAGTCGCAGCGATTGGCGCCGGAACCGGCGTCGGCAGTGCATTCAAGGGTTAGCTCGCTGCGGCCGCGGCGCACGTTTCGAGCATCGCCCCGGTCCGGCAACTCCAGCTTTTTGCCGGCTGGGCCGCGGGCTAGTTCCAGAATCTCTTCTACCAAGGGGAACGACAGACTCGCCTCGGGAGCGTTCGACTCGAGCCAGGCACGCACTTGCCGGCGCTGAACCGCCAGCGAGCTCGCCACCAGACGCCGCGCATCGAGAACTCCGGCGCCGGAAGCAGCAGAAGCCGCGGCGGTCTCAGCGTTTTCTGCGTTGTCGCGAGCCCTTTCGAACCAGAACTCTTCTTCGGCGCGGGCTATCTCTGCGAGCTCTGCCATGTGCTCGAGCGCCGCATCGCCGAATTCTTCGGTGATCAAGGGAAGCAGGCGCTGGCGGACTCGATTGCGCAGGAATGTCACATCGGCATTCGACGAGTCTTCCCGCCAGCTTTCACCGCGGGCTCGCAGATACTCACGCAGATCGGCGCGGCGAAAGGTCAGCAGTGGACGGACGACTTCGGCGACGCGACCTGGCCCACGGCCCCCGAGCGGCATTCGCGGGTGAATGCCGGCCAGACCACGGATTCCAGTGCCGCGAAAGAGGCGGAGAAGAACTGTTTCCGCCTGATCGTCGAGGGTGTGGGCAGTCGCGACTTTTTGAACGCGGCCGCGTTCGCCAAGGCCACGGAAGAATTCATAGCGACCTTTTCGTGCGGACGCCTCCAGGTTTGGCTTTCCGCCCGTGTTCTCGACGCAACTCGCCCCGGCCTCGATCGGCGCAATCGCGGCGTCGAACTCAAGGCCGAGACGCGCGGCCAGGCCCGTGGTGAATGCCTCGTCCCCATCCGACTCCGTACCGCGCAGTTTGTGATTCACATGCGCTACCGAGAGCACGATGCCCAACTCGCCGCGCAATTCCTCGAGTAGAAAGAGCAGCGCCACCGAATCGGCTCCGCCAGAGACGGCGACGGCCACGCGATCGCCCGGACACAACGATTCGTGCTTCCGAATTGTCGCCAGCAGCCGCTCGGGCAGGTCCCGCATGGAAAGAATGGTACAGGAAGAGCCGCGGGCTCTCAGCCGTTAACACGCCATGAAACGATCTCAGTTTCCGGCGCTCGACTCGCCATAAAACGGGTTCAGCTTTTCGCATCCCGCAGGGTGGGTTCTTTCATCTAGTAAATTAAGACCGAAAATGGGGGCACAAACGTTGTCCCGTTTCCGATTGAATAGATTGGAGAAAATCATGGAAGAACGCATTCACTACGCAAAAGTTGCGCCGCTGGCATACCACGCAATGCTGGGCCTGGAAAAATATCTGCACGAGTGCGGTCTCGAAGAGCGCTTGCAGCACTTGATTAAGCTGCGCGCCTCGCAGATCCACGGCTGCGCATTTTGCCTGGACATGCACTGGAAAGACCTGAAGGCGATCGGCGAGACCGATCAGAGAATGTATTCGCTGCATGCGTGGCGCGAGTGTCCTTATTACAGCGCTCGTGAGCAGGCAGCTCTGGCCTGGACCGAAGCGGTGACTCGCGTCGCCGAGACGCATGTGCCCGATGAGGTCTACGAAGAGGCGAAGCAGCAGTTCAGCGAGAAAGAGTTGGCCGACTTGACCCTGGCGGTTGCGACGATCAACGCCTGGAATCGGCTGGCGATTGCCGGACGCACGACGCCAGGAACTTATCAGCCGCATGTGGAAGTCAAGAAGAGCGCGTGATCAGCTCTCGGCCTTTGGCTGTCAGCCTTTGTTTTGTTCTTCCCAGGAATCGGCGCTCGCCTTCGCACCGCCGCCAATGGTATGATTCGCGCAATCCGCATGCAGGATGCGCCCGTACTTGAAGCGAGCAAATAAATAATGCACCGCTGGACAGCCAGATTCGCGTTGCTGGTTATGCTCGTCCCGGTCTTCGGACCACTGGCGCTGGCGAACGTCGTTCCCCCGCCCATGAAGTGTTGCATGCGGCGTCCGCTTACGGGCGCCTCCACCGGGGCGGCCGATCCCCCCATGCACTGTCACCGCGCTGCAACACAATCGGCGCAAGCCACCAGTGCACTGGGCACGGACTCGCGCGAACATTCTTTGCGCTCGCGGGATTGCTGCGGCCAACATTGTTGCTGCCAGAACTCGCAGACCTCGGAATGGGCGCGCCCGGCCTCGAACCATCTCGCTTTTGCTGACCTTCCAATCGCGCCGGCGCTTAACGCGTCAACCATGGCTCGCGTTTCGTCTCCGCTCATAAGCGCGGACTCGGCGCGCGCTCCTCCTCGCAGCTAGCCCCCAACCCCTATCTAAATCGCAAGCCCTGTGAGCGAGTTCGCCCTTAGGGAATGTGGTCGCTGGCGCATGTCGCCGGTGCTGCCTTGGTAGCTGGTCAATCGATAAAACTCATTCGACAAAATGAAGAGGAGACAATGACGCGCTTCGCACTCATTGGTGTTATTTCTGCCGTTCTGCTTATCCCCTGCATCGCGTCGGCCACGATTTTCGGGTCCGTGCGCGGCGTGGTCCATGATCCCCAGCACCGTCCCATTCAAGGCGCGCACGTTACATTGAAAGCCCAGAACTCGGACTGGACCACGTCCCAGGACTCAACTAACAGCGGAGGATTCGAGTTCAGTTCTGTGCCCCTCGGAAGTTATACGGTCACAGTCGTGTCGAAGGGCTTCCAGGATCTGCACCAGGATGTAATCGTCCAGTCGGACACCAGCCCGGTATTGCACGTGGAACTGGCGGTCGCGGGCGCGAAAGAGAACATTGTCGTCTCGGAAACTCCAGTGGAGGCGACGACCGACAGCGTCACGCCGACGACGACGGTGAACCGGATCGACATCCAGCAAACTCCCGGCGCGGACCGGACTAACGGCATGGAGATGATCACCGATTACGTGCCGGCGGCCTATGTCACCCATGACATGCTGCACATGCGCGGAGGCCACCAGGTGGACTGGCTGATTGACGGCGTGCCCATCCCCAATACCAACATTGCCAGCAATCTAGGGCCGCAGATCAATCCAAAAGATATCGATTATCTGGAGGTGCAGCGCGGCAGCTACGACGCCGATTATGGCGACCGCACCTACGGAGTCTTCAACGTGGTGCCGCGAACCGGGTTTGAACGTTACCGGGAATGCGATCTGGTGGTTACGGCGGGAAATTTCTATCAAACGGACGACCAGCTCAGTTGCGGAGGGCACACCCAGCGCTTTGCTTATTACGCCAGCGTGAACGGAGATCGAAGTCAATACGGGCTACAGACCCCGATCGGGCAGGTGGTCAATGACGCGGCGAACGGAATCGGGGGATTTGCGTCGTTCATCTTCAATCCCGATCCCAAGAACCAGTTTCGGGTGGTCACGCAGCTGCGGAGGGATTATTACCAGATTCCGATTGATCCCGATCCGAATTCGTCGGGGAATCAGATTTTGCTTGGCTCCGGGCTGTCACCGAGCAACGGGCAGCACGATGCCGAACGCGAGCCTGACGGCTACGTCACATTCTCCTGGGTGCACACGTTCAATCCCGATACGCTGATAACCGTTTCTCCGTTCTACCACTACAACGGCGCCGACTACGTCGGCGGAGCCAATGACCCTGCCGAAATAAGCAATGTGACCCAAACCGCCCAATACCTCGGTGCACAAGCTGCACTCAGTTCGACGTTTTGGCGGAACGATCTACAGGCAGGGGTGTATGGTTTCTATCAGCATCAGTACAACTATTTCTCTAATGTTGGATTCACGTTCGAGGGAGTTACGTTTCCGACGATCTCGCCTTCCTCGATTGGAGTGAACGGAGGTGAGGCTGTTGAATTCGTCAACGACAAATTCAAGGCCACCCCTTGGCTGACACTGATCGCAGGACTTCGCGCGACCGAGTTCAGCTCTACCTCCTCATCCGAGAACACCGCCGAACCTCGCTTCGGAGTCGCCATTCGGATTCCCCGGCTGAACTGGGTGTTCCGCGGATTCTACGGCTACTACTATCAGGCTCCGCCGCTCTCAACCGCCACTGCGGAATTGATACAGGGGGGCGTCCAACAGGGTTTTAGCTTTGCTCCTCTTTACGGCGAGCGCGACCGGGAATGGCAATACGGTGTGATGATTCCGTACCGCGGCTGGACGCTGGACGCCGATACCTATCAAACCGTCGCCCACAATTGGCTGGACCATAACAACGTTGGCGAATCGAACATCTTCTGGCCCATCACATGGGATTACGCGTTGATTCAAGGGTGGGAACTGACGCTGCGTTCGCCGAACTTGTGGCATCACGGGCAGTTTCACCTCGCCTATGCCAATCAAATCGCGCAGGCGACCTCGCCGATCACGGGAGGCTTGATCTTCGACGTCCCGCCCGGACTTTCGCCCGTCGATCACGATCAGAGGAACACATTGAACTTCGGCTACAACACAACTCTGCCATGGCAGACCTATGCCGCAACCAACATTTACTATGGTTCGGGATTCACCAACGGATTGCCAGGCGTGCAGTATCCCGGGAATTATCTGCCCGCACATACCACGTTCGATCTGGCTCTCGGCAAAACTTTTGCCGAGAAATACTCCGTATCCTTAACCGGAGTGAATGTGGCCAACCGTCGCGTGCAATTGGACAACAGCGTTACGTTCGGCGGATTCCATTGGAACGATCCCCGGCAAATTTATGCGGAGGTGCGCTACCGGTTTAAATACTGAGTTTGAAATCCGAGCATGATGAAAAAGATCAAGGAAAAACAAAAGAAGACGAGACAGCTTCAGGAAATCAGTCTTATGAAATCTCAATTCCTGCTCCCCTTGGCGGCGATGTTGCTGACAGTTACGGTCGCCTGCAACCACACCCATCGATATCCGATGCAAGGCGAAGTAGTCGCCAAGGATGCGGCCGACAGTCAGCTCACGGTGAACGCCGGCGATATCCCCGGATTCATGGGGCCGATGGCCATGCCATATCGGGTGAAAGATCCGGCGATCGTTCAGCAGGTCGCACCCGGCGACAAGATCTCTGCCGAGGTGGTCGTGCGCAACGATCGGAGTGACAACGAAGGCAGCGATTACTGGCTGGAGAACATACGCATCACCGACCAATCCGGGCGCGGGCGAATCAAAGTGCCGCCGGGTTCGAAGACGCTCCCGATCGGTGCACGGGTGCCGGAGGTGACTCTGGTGAACCAGGACGGGCGAAAGATTCGCTTTTCGGATTTCAATGGGAAGGCAGTCCTGGTGACGTTTATCTACACCCGCTGTCCGATGCCGGATTTCTGCCCTCGCCTGAGCAGCGAATTCGCCCGAATTCAGAATGAACTGAAGAAAAATCCCGAGGACTACAAAAAGACGCATCTGCTAACCATCAGCTTCGACCCGAAGTACGACTCGCCCAGCGTGCTGCACAGATACGGCCTCGGCTATCTCGACGAAGATAAGACCGGATTCTCGCACTGGGACTTTGCCTCCGCGGCTCCAGCCGATTTACACCAGTTAGCGGAGGCATTTGGTCTGGAATATGGCGGCGACGATCGGCAGATGAACGATAAGGTGATCACTCACACTATGGTTATTGTGCTGATTGCACCGGATGGCACGGTCGCGAATTATTGGTCGACGAACTGGACCTGGACCGAACTAATGGAGCGCATGCAGCAAGTGGCGCGCGGACGGCAGCAGAAGCAAACTAGCGGACAATGCCCCCCTCTGCCTAACGACGAAGGCTGCTTCACAGCGATTTGCGGCGGAAGGTGTAGGATGTCGTTTGACGCTGTTTCCCGGCGTCCGTATAATCTCAGCGTCAACCCCCCAATCAAGAAATGTGGGTGACACACGCTTGATTTCGAGCGTGTAGAGCCGGGCGCGGTGCGCGCCTGCGCGCTTGGGTGCAGTCTGGTCGGCAAGGTTGCGATCAGGTCGTAGAGCCTGGCGAGTTGGAAGCATCAACGTTCCCGAAAATCCGAAGGAGTCCAAGATCCAATGATCAGCAAGCTTGCGCGCTTCGCGGCCGTCGTGCTCGGCCTCTCCCTTATTGCTCTGGCCCAAACCGACCCCAGTGCCGGCCAGGCTGCCCCCGCCGCAACCACTCCGCCGAATGCGCCCTCGACGGCAGCCTTAACCGCCAACAAGCCGATGGGCACCAAGGTCGGCACCATCAACATTGAACAGGCGATTTTCGCTTCCAACGAAGGGCAACGCGAATTTCAGGAACTCACCAAAAAGTTCGCGCCGAAGCAGGACGAACTAAAGGGCAAGGCCGACGAGATCGACAGCCTGAAAAAACAGCTCAACGCCCAGCAGGACAAGCTGAACGACGAAGCCAAAGACAAGCTGGTAAAGCAGATCGAGACCAAGCAGAAGAGCTTTGAGCGCTCGCAGCAGGATGCGCAAGAGGACTACCAGAATCAGCAGGGCGAGATCGGCAATAAGATCCTGACCAAGATGGCGCCGCTCATCGTGAAGTTTGCCGGCGACAACGGTTACGGAATGATCGTCGACACCTCGCAACCCTGGCCGCGCGGACCGGTGATCTGGTATGGGCCGGCCGTCGACATCACGGAATCGGTGGTCCAGGCTTACAACACACAGTCGGGCGTGGCGCCGCCTCCGGCGGGCAGCACTCCGGCTAAACCGGCCACGAAGTCGCCTTCCAGCAGCAGGCCGGCGACGAAACCCGCGACTCCGGGGAAACAGTAGCGACACCGCGGAAGGCGAGTTGGTTCCTAAAACTTGAGCTTTTGAAAAGAAGGGCCGCGCTTGCGCGGTCCTTTTGTTATTGGCATCTATTGTCGGTGTTCCTCCGGTTTTTTCCTCGTTCTTCCCGCTGACCGATCTTCCGGCTGACTGAGGAATTCCTCGCATTCGGCGTCTGGATCAAATTCCTCCGCGAAGGTGTCTTTACCTGCAACGGGCGCGTTCCTGGAGGACAACATGTTTCAGACACTCGAGACTACCTGGGATCGATCTGGCCGCCGCCGCTGGAGTACGTTGGCATCGTTCACGATGCAGGCGTTGGCCTTGAGCTTGTTGCTGGCAATTCCGCTGGTTTGGGTGCAGGGGCCACCGCGGTTGCAGTGGATCGACGCGAGCATTTTCTCGCCGCCGCCTGCGCCCGCGCCTCACACTCAGGCAAACCCGCAGCGGGCCATGCGCGGATCGGAGATGAGCGGTGAGCATATGGTGCAGCCGACAACGATTCCGAACACGATCTCGCAAGTGGTCGATCTGAATCCCGCGCCGGCCGCTCCCGGTATGAGCGAGACAACCGGACCGCTCGGAGGGAACTGATCTGGCGCGACGCGGAGTGCCGGGAGGAGCGATCAGCGGCCCGACCGCGGTTGCGCGCCGCCACCTCCGCCGGCGCCAACCCGTCCGCTACGCGTTTCGCACTGGGCTGAAGGCAACATTGCTTACCAGGTACAACCACGATATCCGCGAGTTGCGCAGGCTGCGGGAATTCAGGGAACGGTGCAGTTGCGAGCCATCGTCAGCAGGACCGGCACGATTGAAAACCTGACCGTCGTCAGCGGACACAGCATGCTGGTTGCGGCTGCGGTCGAGGCGGTCAAGCAATGGCGCTATCGTCCCTACATGCTGAACGGCGAGCCGATCGAGGTGGAGACCGAGATCACAGTGAACTTTATGCTGGCTGGACATTAGTCGATACGACGTCAGCCGCGTGCTTCACCGCAGCGCGACCGTAGCAAGATAGGCGTTACGAGAGTGTGCGGCGAAACTGGTTCGCCAGCATCCCCTAATTATGAGATCGCTATAATCGCTGAAGTGAATGCTCCTCGCCTGGAACGCTTAACCCTGCCTGATCGCCGCTCGGTAGCCCTCGATGGGCGCACCTGGGCGGAAGTTTCGCTCGCCACCCTGCGCGAGAATTTTCGCGTAGTGCAAGCGCACGTCGGGCCAAACGTAGCCATCTGCGCGGTTGTGAAAGCCGATGGATATGGCCACGGCGCAACCGAGTGCGCGCTCGCTCTCGAGGCCGAGGGCGCGCCATGGCTCGGCGTAACCGACGCCGCCGAAGGGCGCGCGCTGCGCGGCGCCGGCATCTGGACCCGCATTCTTCTCATGACCGGAATCTGGCGGGGCGAAGAAGACAGCATTGTCGCGCACAACCTGACGCCGACCGTCTGGGAAAGCTGGCACATCGAGCGCCTGGAAAAAGCGGCTCGGAAACAGCAAGCTGTCTTGCCCGTCCACTTGAAAGTCGATACCGGCATGAACCGGCTTGGCGTGCCGCCGGTGGCGCTGCCCGAGTTGTGCAACAAACTCGCCAGCTGCGAGCACCTGCGCCTGGAAGGCGTAAGCACACACTTCGCATCCGCCGAGGTCCTCGATGCGGAAGACGCGCCGCGGCAGATGAAGCGCTTCGAAGAGGCGCTGGCGATTCTGGCCGAGCGAGGCTTGCATCCACCGCTCGTTCACATGGGCAATTCGGCGGCGGTGAGCGCGCGTCCCGATACCTGGAAGACGATGGTGCGCCCGGGAATTCTGCTCTACGGATATTCGCTGCCGACTATGCGGGCCGGTGAGACAACCAACGAATCGAGCCTGCCGCTTCAGCCAGTGCTCTCCTGGAAGACGCGGATCTTGACGGTAAAGAATGTGGCCGCGGGAGAAGCGGTGGGCTACATGGGAACCTACGTGACCCCGCAGCCCAGCCGGATTGCCGTGCTGCCGGTTGGGTACGCGGATGGCTATCCCCGTCTGCTCTCGAATCGCGCGCGCGTAATCGTGCGCGGCGAATATGCGCCGGTAGTCGGCCGCGTCTCGATGGATCTGACGATGGTTGACGTGGGAAGCATCCCCGGCGTCGCAGTGGGAGACGAAGTAATCCTGATCGGCGCCAGCGGCGCGAAGAGCGTAGACGCCGTCGAACTCGCACGCCTGTGCGAAAGCGTCCCGTACGAGATTCTGTGCGGAATTTCGCAGAGAGTGCCGCGGGTGTATAGCTAGCTTTTTGCTTTCACTTCAGGCGGATAAATTGCTTTTTTTCCTGTGGCGATTTGCTGCTTCTCATCCGGCCAGCGAGTCGCGTGCGTGAAGAAATCGCGACCTAGTTCTGGAATGTCCGAAAAGTCGATCTCCGAATCCCGCAGCGCATCAACTCGCTGCCAATTCGTTCTCGATTGGCTGTCTGACCTGTTTGCTCCAAGCATACCTGTTCACCCTTCTTGCCGGAATGGGGGGCGTCTGCGTCCTTTCGACGCATATCCGACTCCACCCACTGGTCTCTACGATACCTGAAATGTTGCGTTTGCTATATTCGAAAACAGCCATGCGCTCGCGCTACGGACAATGGATGCACGACTGGGAGACGCGTCTCACTTCGGTGGACAACAACCGCGTCGTGCGCCCGCTCGAGTGGGGCGTGGAGTGGACGTCGGACTGGCCGGGGCGCAATGGCGGGCCGCGTGGGGAAAGTACGCGCGATCTCGCCGATTACTATGCCCGTTTCAACGATCGTATTATTCAAAACAGCGACGAATTTTATTCCTATCAGACGCCCATCGACTTCCGGCTGGAGCGCCGCGAGGTCGAGGTTTTCAGCACGCGTGAAATTCCCGATCCCAGGCTGGAAGAAAAAGTTCGTGGAACGCATGCCGAGTTTTTGCGCTTCACTTCACCGGTCGCATCTCCGTTTCCGGAAAACAATCTCGTCAATGCGCGCTGGTTTCCGGCCCGCGGACGCCGCGCCGTAGTCGTTCTTCCCCACTGGAACGCCGACGCACTCGCCTACAACAGCCTGTGCCGCGCTTTGAATTGGCTCGGCATCGCCGTGCTGCGGCTCAGCATGCCCTATCACGATATTCGGCGTCCAGCCGGCGTTTACCGCGCGGATTACGCCGTCTCCGCGAACATCGGCCGCACCATCGACGCGGTCCGGCAGGGCGTGATCGACGTTCGCTCGTGCCTCGACTGGCTGGAATCGCAAGGTTACAACCGCCTCGGGATTGTCGGCACAAGTCTCGGCTCGTGCTATGCGTTCATCGCCACCGCGCACGATCCGCGCATTCGCATCGCCGCATTCAATCATGCCTCCACTTACTTCGCCGACGTGGTGTGGCATGGACAATCGACGCGGCACATTCGCGAGGCGCTCGAAGCGGCGATTGACGTCGAAGATTTGCGGCTCGCCTGGCGGGCCGTCAGCCCGATGGTCTACTTCGACAAGTTTTCACGCTGGCCGCGCAAGTCGCTGGTCATTTACGCGAAGTACGATCTGACGTTTTTGCCGGAGTTCTCGCGGCGCATCGTTGACGAGTTCGCCGCACACCATCTCGATCACAAAGTGGTCGTGCTACCTTGCGGCCATTATTCAATGGGAGAGTTTCCGTACAACTACCTGGATGGATGGCACCTGGCGAGCTTTCTGCGCACGGCATTCGAGACTGCGCCCTAGCAGGCCTATGCGGAATGGCCGAGCGCGGGGACGCGCGAGCGCTGCGCATCAGCCTCATAGAGACCGCCGATAGTATTCAGCGCCGCCAGCAGCAACCGGCGCTCGCTCATTGACGCCGTATCAAACGAATCCTCGATTTCGGTCACAATTGCATCGCGCGCATCTTGCAGCCGGACCGCAAACAAATCCGGATTGTCCTCCAACAGCGCGGCCTCAAAGAGCGCCTTCCAATCGCGAGTTGGCACGGCGCTTTCCGGAGTCGCGGCTTTTTTCACGAATGTCACCTGGGTATACATGCCACTACACGGCGATCCGAGATCCCGGCTCGTATCTTTCGAGAGCGTCATAAAACGGCCCTTTTCAGGGGATCACAGCTCAGGGGAGGGCTGGCACATAGAGTTATACCGTACAACGGTATTGCGGGATCAATCGGGTATTTCTGGTATTGCCGAATTGGTAAACCTACGGTCTCACCGAATCGAGTGCTCCGAAGTCGGATCTCTTCACAGTCGATCCATCTCACAATTCGTTGCCGAGGGTCGTTTATCCGACTGAAGCTAGATGCAAGAATCAAGCCGCCGCGCGGTTGGATTGGACAGCGGTGCGAGGGCATTGATAAGTGTTTCGCAGCGCCCGCAGAGCGTACATTGCGTCATCTAAAGCCTCTTCCTTTTCGATGTTGTCGCCGGACGCATGAAATAACTCCCGCGCTAGCACGATCAAGGCCGCTTCCGCCCGCGCAATACGCTCTAGCAATTTGGAGCCATCAATTTCAAAAAGGGCAGCGGTGTAGAGGCTCTTCCATGGGCGCACATCAGGCAAAGGGGTGACGGCTTGCATACAATATTCTCCTGATTGTCAAAGGTTATAACCGATCCCCATACCGCGCCGTCAATCGGGTCTTTCCCGCATAAATTGAGTGATCCGTGGAAAACTCCCAACCCTTCATTGCGCCCACTTCGGCACAACATTTACAATGATTAGCGGGTCATCGGTCAAAAGATCATCTTCACGCGCGATGCAGCAACTGCATGCGAAATCTGCGCAAGTCGTAGCCAAATGTTGGCGGTGTAGCTCAGGTGGTTAGAGCGACGGTCTCATAATCCGTAGGTCGTAGGTTCGAGTCCTACCGCCGCCACCAGTTTCCTCAATCACTTGCGCGACGGGCGGAGCGGAGTCCACTTCGCGCAATGCCCAACCCAAAAATCAATTTGGCTTCAGCGGCTGGGCCGTTGCCGCATTCGCGCCAACCTCCCCCGTTCCGGCGGGCTTGAGTACAGCAGTGCTCCGTTCGTCAGTGGCGATCATCCGATAGAATTTTTTCAGCTGATCCATTTTGTCGACCGGCACGCTGAGCTCTTTGATCTCCACGCTGCGTTCGTAGTGCAGAACATTTCCGGTGGCTTCCGTCTTGCTGTGATAGCTGGCAAAGCTGTAGTCCACATCCATCGGCGGAGGCAGCTCATCCACCACATAGCCCGGCGGCAGCGCAATGTCGAAGCTGTCGGTGTCGCGTTTCGGCCCGTCGAATTCTACAGGAAACCTGCGCGGCTCTTTCGTCTCCAGTATGCCGGACGACTTATTCCCGAGCACGCGCGGGCGCACCAGCAGCAGGTTGCCCGCATTCTTCGCATACTGCGCGGACAGGAAACTATAGTTGAAACCGAAAGGCAGATTCGCTTGATCGACATTGACCAGGCTCGCACTCACGATTTTGAAATTCGAAAGCGAACCGCCCAGCAGGTCTTCAATGGGCTTGATCCGGTCCGTGCTCTTGGTGATCGTCCGCAATCGGTAGCGTTCGAGCGCCGCCTGATCCCCAAGCCGAATTTCCGTGACATCGCCCTTCAGATTGCCGCTCGGATCGAGCGTCAATTTCCCGACCCGCTCGATGCTATTCATTTTGGACGGCTGCTGCGGCAGTTCCACGAGTTCGCCGCCATCCGGAGTCACCAGCAATCCGTAGTTAGCCTGTAAGTACCCGCCTATCTCACCAAATGGCGTTATGTCGTTGGTCGGATCAAAGAACAGAATTCTCCCAAGCTTCGGATCGCGGACCACGGCGACCAGCGACGGATCGTTAACGTCGTCAGGCAGCTTGATCGCAAGAATCGCATGGTTAAACGCGTTATGGGCCGGTGTATCGCTGGTGACCGAACCTCGCTCCGTGTTGATGACGACTTCGTAGGAGTCCACCCCGACCTCGCGCAGCATGGTGCGCGTCAAATTCGCCTTGTCTTTGCAATCTCCATACTTGTGGGCGAAAACCTCCGAGGCCGCATGGGGCTGCCAGCCACCTATCCCAAGTTCGATCGCGACATAGCGAACGTCATGCTGCACAAAAGACCCGATCGCCCGCATCTTCTCTAGCTGGCCCGTCTTCCCTGCCGTAAGGCCGGTCACCTTTTGTTTGATTTCTTCGGAACCGTCCATCCGAGGGCTCGAGAGTTGCCCCACCCAACCGCCGACATCCTGCCAGGTGGCGAACGCGGTCTTTCGCGAGGTCGTGTCGTTCGGGAAAAAGGAAACAATCATCTGGCTCGCCAAACCCTCCCACGGTGGCATATCTTTCTCAGGCCTGATTCCCTTCACATCATTGACCGTCCATTTCAGGACGTTGCCGCCTGTCTCTTCTGGCTTGATCTCGGGATGAGAAATCCAGGAGGTCTTGAAAGCCCAACCGGCGGGCAATTGCAGTGAATAGTGGCTTTCTCGAACGGGATCCGTACGCTGGAAATCCCACCCATCTTGTAGCCAAAAAGGCCTCTCCTCGACATCGTATTCATAGCCAATGATATTGCCCGGATCCGAGGCCGGAATCCGCAGAAGTCGAAATCTTTCATCCTCGACCAGAGTTCCACCTTCTTTTGGAATCGCAACATCGATCGCATCCTTGTCCTTCACCTCGTAATCCTTACCGCTG
Organism: uncultured Acidobacteriaceae bacterium; assembly: GCA_963803645.1. GTDB lineage: Bacteria > Acidobacteriota > Terriglobia > Terriglobales > Acidobacteriaceae > Acidiflorens. The sequence continues at coordinate 58,296 of CAWDNK010000003.1, forward strand.
GCTGGGATGCACCAACCATGAAGACTACTTATTTTCCGCTCCGGATTGAAATTTACCCAGACCGTGCCACGGTCGTGGCCCTCGGGCCGCAGAATCTTATAAGCCTCGCGCACATGCATCCGGATTTTGTCCTCCGACAAGACCGTCACACTCATGTCGGAATAAAGCACCACCGCGCTCGTCTTATCGTCATATTGGGGCAGTTGAGCTCCCACCAGCGCGTGCATCCACTGCGGAGCATCTCCCGCCGCGGCCCGCGGAACAAATGCCACCATCAGCGACGCCATACAAGACAAAAACATCAGCCCCGAACGAACTCTTCCCCACTTAGTTACTCGCATGGATCTCCCCCGGTTGCAGCACAACCTGTTCCGCGTCTCCCGTCCTCACGATCTGAAAGAAAGTACGCATCGGTCCATACAGTTTCTGGTCCAAAAGACCAATGCCGATGGTGAGGTTCCTCGTCAGCCGCATCGTTCCCTGGCCCGGCTCGACCTTCAAACTGTAAGCAACCACCTTCACATTCTGATCCTGCGGCGCGGGCACGTTACTCACCTGCCATCCGGATGGCAGCTCAATCGTAACGTCGTCATCCTTCTCGAAAAGATAGTCGAAGTAAATAGGATGTACGCGGCTGGTGTGTTCAAACACGCCTTTCTCACTGGCGGTGAAAACCGCAGCTGGGGCCAGTACCCGATGCCCGGCAGTCGATGCCCAACCTGGAATTTTCACGTCGAACTCCGCCACGAGGGGCGTCTCGGAAGCAGACCAATCCGGCTTGTTGGTCAGTTCCACCTCCGCGGCGTCGCCGATCTGCTCCATCAGCCGCTCTTCCAGATACTTCTTGCGCTCGACATCGTCCGCGTGCCTCTTCTCGACGCGCTGATGCATGGCCTCAAGGCCCGTGTAGGTAACGATTAGTTTTCCTTCCAGGCTGCCCGTATCGCCGAGCTTCAACTTTCCGGTCCGTTCGATCCGCGACTCTGAAGCGGCCGGTAGCATGGTTTGAATCCATGTGCCACCCTCTCTATCAAGGCGCAATCCCGGCACTGAGGTTTCCTGCCACGCCAGCAAACCAAATGGCGTAAAGGCTCTTCCCGGTTCAAAGTAAACGTCTTTGCCGCCCAGCTTGACCAGCACTACATTGGAGTTCAGTTTGCTGCTTTGCATCGTGCTGGGTTTGAAGAAATATTCTTCACGGCTTGAAACCCAGCACCCATAAGCTTCAAATCCCGCCGCTCGCGCCAAGGCGAGGAATAACCAGGTCAGCTGTTGGCGATTGCCATATCCGCGCTTCCACAGTTCCTCTACGTTTTCCGGTGGTTTTTCTCGCTTTTCCTCCTGCTCGGTCTTCTCGAATTCGTTCGTCGTATTCCGGATCTGCTGAACGCGGTCATAAATCTTGCGCAGCTTCACGTCCGGTGGATCGTTCGGCGACACGATCTGCGTGAGCGCCTGTTCCATGGCTGACCGTTTCCCGATGAAGCTCTCCAGTTCTCCGTTCTTCCGCTTTCCAAAGCTTTTCCAGAAGTCTTCATGGCCCTTTGCCGAAAAACCCTCTTCATACAGAAAATCCACGCGCGCCTTTAACTCGTTCGGCGGAGGCATGTAGTCTTCTTCCTGGAATGCCGGCATGTTACTGACTTCCATTCGCACGATACCGTCGGGCCATTTTTTCGGCGCTACCCCCTCGGGCAGGCCTTGCCAGGTCCAATGCATTGTCAGACCCTGCATTTGATTTCCAGTGAAAGGTTTCAGCCAAAACTCCGCTTTTCTCGTAAACAGGTCTTCGCCCACCAGCCACTGCGAATCGTAGACATAATTTTCCGTCAAATCGATGGAATAGAAGTATTCAATAATGCTTCCCACCTCAACATCGCTCAAGGTGAAGGTCTTGGCCATGTACCGGTAATGAAAACCCTTGAATTTCCCTTTCTGAATTTGCTTTTCGTAAACCTTGCCGCCAAAATCCACGATCGAGCCGTCCGGGCGGATAGTCCGGGCGTGAATCCTTACCGGTTTCGCAAATTCCTTCAAATAGGGGATCTCAACGTTCGCCTGCTCGCGACCCTCTTCGGTAAGGATTTTGATTCGGTAATACTGATCTTCGTGGCCGGTGTACGGATTGTCGTCGCGCTCGACTTGCCGGTACAAAATAATCGCCGGCGCTCCCGGTGCCAGCGGCTCGCTCGTCATCTTGAGTTCGTCTTGCGAGATCGGTTGGAATCCGGCTCCTGCTTTCGCCTCTTGTGCCGCCAGCACCAACACCGTCAGCAACAACGCCGCCCACACACCGAACCGGAACATAGCTCGTGTATCTCCCCAGATCTCATGTTTCATGATTTAGAACCGATGCGTCATGAGTTAGAACTGCTTTTCACTTAGTTAGACCAAGGTCTTACAGGCGGGAATTACCGACCTCGGGGGACGAAGACGATTCTCCGCGGCGCGCAATTCCGCCTCTCCGGATTCGGCGCCCCTCAACGCAGAAGGCCGGAAAATTGAGTAATCGCATGAAGTATAACCGGAAGTGACCGCGCGTCAAACAAAAGAAGCAGCTTTGTTTTGAGTTACATCCACTGCTGCCATGCGCAGTAAACGTCTGCACCACCGCGGAAGAGCAGCCCCTCGGGGCGTAAGTGCATGAAACCAAATCGGGCTTTGGCCCCGGCGGTCGCTACTTCAGCGTGTCGCTGCGATACAGCTGTCCAATCTGCGTCTTGTAACTGAAAATCATCCATCGCCCATCCGGCGTAATCGCGGATGGAACTGCCATGGGCCGCAGGCCGACCTGGTCCTTCGGATTGACGACCTGCCAAAGTTCGCGCGCGCCCGAATCCACATCCACCTTATAGATCGTCAGCCCGGTCGCGCTCGGCGTCTGCGTGAATAGATGCTTTCCATCGTCCGCCCAGGCGATCGGGAACTCCCCGGCTTGAATACCCTGGATTGTCTTCGCGCTCTTGCCGTCAATGGATCTGATCTCCCAAACTCCATTCCGGAAGTTAAACAGCGACTGCCCATCCGGAGCCATCAGGGCCCCGGCTTGCCCGGGGAATAGCATCTTGGGTGTCGAACCATCCGTATCCGTCACGTACAAAGTCTCAGCTTGTCCCGTCTGGTTGGCCGTCAGCAGAATGTGCTTACCATCAAAACACCAATCCGCCCATCGCACCTGAAGCCCGTCCCAGTGCAGGACGCGAGCCTGCCCCGCACCCACCGGAACAATCTGCACGCGCCCCCCCGGATCTCCGGGCAGCACGATCAGTACCGACTTTCCGTCGGGACTGATATTGCTGGCAAAACCGCCTCCCCCAATGTGAACAGCTGGCGATCCGTCCGTCCTTCTCACATACACTTCGTAGCCGTTTCCCGCCTGTCCCGATTCATCGGTAAAAGAGAATACGCTCCCGTCGCGCGACAACTGCGGGCCATAAGGATTATCCAGCCAACTCAAGTCGCGCTCCTCGCTCGACCCGTGTTGCACCAGCGCCATCGCAACCCGGCTCGAATCCGCGGAGACCAAAGTTCGGCCCGAGGGCGTTATGTCATGCATGATCGTCGGCGAGGTTCCGCAATACACCGTGCGCTGCTTGCCGGACAAACTCACGGCATGAATGCAATATTGCTCACCCGATTCCGCGCCCGAGAACCACACCTCTTTTCCCGAGGGCGTCCATGCTATCCCCTCCAGCGACTCCCATCCCGCTGAAATCGTGCTGACCTTACCTGATCGATCTACCAGCAACACATCGCCCCGGTCATCCTGATTCGGCGGATGCCGGAAGAACGCAACCTGCTTTCCATCCGGCGAGACCCTCAAGTCGCTGAGCCAGTTATCGCCTTCGAGCAGCACCTTCCCGATGGGATATTGCAGCCTGAATTTCCCGTCACTGAAATCGATCACCGCCAGCTCGCCGCCGTCCGGGGACCAATCGGCCGCCACCACATTTTCGAGCATCTCCCGCGCCGCACCACCTCCCAGCGGCGAGGTTGCCAGCGTCCCGAACCATTGCCGGTGCGCGTAGTAGCGCGGCCGCACCAGCACCGCCATTTCGCCCTGCCGCGAAACCGACAGCAGCGCCGCGCCATGCAAGCCCGCCGACACAGCCTCCGGATATTCCTCGCGCACGATGTAAGTATCGAGTGGTCCGCCGTTGATGCGCGCGCTGTAGACCAGGGTCTTTCCGTCAGGCGCGTAGCGGGCTTCGAGCAATTCGCCGCGATCGAACGAGACTTGTTTAAACGTCGGCGGCGCAGGCGCAGCCGGCCGCAAATACCACATCACTCCCGCGCCCACAAGCAGCCCACACGCAATTGCCGCCGCTCCAACCGGCCACGCCGATCTTTGATTCTTACTGCTGTCGCTCTCAACCGCGGCATGCGCGCCCGTTCGAAATGTAGTCCCACTTAGCGCCTCCAGCGCGAACGCCAGATCCTTGGCCGACTGAAAACGCTGCTCCGGATTTTTCTCAAGGCAGCGCCGCACAATCCGCTCCAACCCCGGAGCCACCGTATGTGCCGTCTCGCTAAACTCCGGCGGATCTTCCTTCAGAATCGCCGTCATGGTCTCGGCGGCCGTGTCGCGCCGAAAGGCTCGCTGCCCCGAGACCATCTCGTAGAGCACCGCGCCGAAAGCAAAAATGTCGGTGCGCGAATCGACCGCCGCCCCCCGCACCTGCTCCGGCGCCATATATCCCGCCGTGCCCATCACCATGCCCGCTTCGGTCGGCGAACTGGTCAGCGTCAATCCAGCAGACGCCGCATCGGGCGAGGCATTCGGGGCCAGCTTTGCCAGGCCGAAGTCCAGGATCTTCACCCGCCCGTCGCGCGTAATAAAAATGTTATCCGGTTTCAAATCGCGATGGATGATGCCCTTGTCATGCGCCGCCGCCAGCCCATGCGCAATCTGCACCGCATATTCCGCCGCCTTCCGCGACGTGAGCGCACCGCTTTCAAGTTCGCTGCGCAGGCTCGTGCCTTCCAAGAGTTCCGAGACAATAAAAGGCGAGCCGCCCTCCTCGCCGATGTCATGAATCGCCAGAATGTTGGGATGATTCAGCGCCGCCACCGCGCGCGCCTCCTGCTCGAAGCGCCGCAGCCGGTCGGCGTCGCTCGTAAACGAGGACGGCAAAATTTTCAGCGCAACTTCCCGCCCCAGTCGCGTATCGCGCGCCCGATAGACCTCGCCCATTCCGCCCGCGCCAATCGGCGCCAGAATTTCGTAAGGCCCCAGTTTTGTGCCGGAGGTCAGTGGCATCGGTGGCTCATTATAGTCGCATCAAGTCCGAATCTTCGCCGCCAACTTCTCGTGCTAATCTCAAATTCCCGTGCCCGTCCCCGCTACATATCTCCCCGCCATGCTCAGCCTGACTGCGGTCGGAGCCTGGGGGGCGAGCGACTTTCTGGGCGGCATCGGTGCGCGTCGCGGCAATGTATTTTTGTTCACTTCGCTCGTGCACCTCAGCGGAATGCTCATCGCCGCCGCCCTTGCCCTCGCCATCGGTCTGCCATTTCCTGAAGCGGGCGGCGTGCGTTGGGCGCTGGCAGCCGGTGCCATTGGAGGCATCGGGCTCGCGCTGTTTTATCGCGGGCTGGCGATAGGACAAATGGGCGTCGTCGCGCCCATCTCAGCGGTCCTGGGCGCCGCCCTCGCAACCGTCGTCGCCGCCTTCACCGAAGGCGTTCCCAGCACCCGTCATCTAGTAGGCTTCCTGCTCGCCGGAATCGGCGTCTGGCTGATCTCACGCACCGAAGACAACGCCTCCGGAAAGAACGCTTCAGGAAAAAATGAAACCAGCAGCGGCCGCCCGCGAGGCATCGGCCTGGCGATCCTGTCGGGAAGTTGCTTCGCCGGCTTCTTCTTCTGCATTCATCGCGCCGGACAGGGTTCCGCGCTCTGGATCGCCGTCTGCTCCCGCTTCGCCTCTTTCATCGTCACGCTCGCGGTAGTTCTAGCCAGCCGCCAGTTGCGCATGCTGGCCCGACCCGTTCTTGGGATTGCCGTGGCCGCAGGAATTCTCGAAATCACCGGCAGCGTAGTCTTCGTCCGCGCCTCGCAGATCGGCCGTCTCGACGTCACCGTTGTCCTCAGTTCGCTCTATCCCGCCGTGACCGTGATCCTTGCGCGCATCTTTCTCCGCGAGCATTTCAGCCGCGCCCGCACCATCGGCATGCTCGCCGCCCTGGCCGCCGTGCCCATGATTGCAGGGTAAAGTTGCCGTTCCAGATTCCGCAATATGGAACGCATCGCTCGATGGATATGATGGTTTTGTCGCATTACGCTGAATACACGAGAGGAGTGGTTGACATTGCCGATCGTCGAAGTTCGCAGCCTAACCAAGATTTTCGACCTCTCGGAATCGGCCTTCAGCAACCCGAGGCTTCAGGCCGGCCGTTCTCATCAGATCCGCGCCGTCGACGACGTGTCTCTCGACATTCAGCAGGGCGAAACCCTTGGCCTCGTCGGCGAATCCGGATCCGGCAAAAGCACGCTCGGCCGTCTCATTCTCCGCCTCATCGAGCCCACCTCGGGCAGCATCATCTTCGAAGGCATCGATCTTCTAAAAGCGAGCGGCGCCGAAATGCGGCGCCTGCGCCGCGACATGCAGATCATCTTTCAAGATCCATTCGGCGCGCTCGACCCGCGCTTTCGAGTCGAAGACGTGCTCGCCGAGCCCATCATTATTCATGGCTCCGGCGTTCGCGGCTCCAGCGGAGAAGAAAAGCTCACCCGCGCGTCGCGCCGCCGGCGAGTCGCCGAACTTCTGCGCGCGGTCGGCATGGACGAATCCGCCCTGCCTCGCTACCCGCACGAATTTTCCGGAGGCCAGCGCCAGCGCATCGGCATCGCTCGCGCTTTGGCCTTGCGCCCGAAGTTCATCGTCGCCGACGAGCCCGTCTCGGCCCTCGACGTGAGCGTGGGCGCGCAGATCGTTAATCTGCTGCAATCCCTGCAACGCGAATTCGGGCTGACTTACCTGTTCATCTCGCACTCCATGCCAGTCGTGCGTTATCTCTCGACCCGCATCGCCGTCATGTATCACGGAAAAATAGTCGAGGCTGGAACCATCGCCGAAATCACCGAACACCCCCAGAGCGACTACACAAAAAGCCTGCTCGCAGCCACGCCCGAAATCGCCGCGTCGTAACGCGCCCATCGCGAGAAACGCGCAAAACCAGTGCCGTCCCGCTTCAAAGTCGCGCCTTGCATTAATCTATACAAGCTCCGAGTGTATTGTTTCTGAGAGTGAGGTCTCCATGTCTCTGCGCACTACCTCGCGCCTGTTCGCAATAGTCATCTTCATAGCCCGCCTGACGGCCGCGCAAACGATTTCCACTGAAACCGCGACTCGCATCGATGCGCTCCTCGCCCGCACCATCACCGAACAACGAATCCCTGCGATCTCCGTCGCGGTCGCGGTAAATGGCCAGATGCAATACCAGAAAGCCTTTGGCAAAGCCGATCTCGAGAACGAATCTGCCGGCCACTCCCGAAACTTTGTTCCGCACCGGGTCGATCGCCAAATCGATGACGGCCGTCGCGGCGCTGCGACTTGGTCGATGAAGGCAAACTCGACCTTGACGCTCCGGTCCAAAAATACTGCCCGGCGTTTCCGAAAAAGCAGTGGACCATCACAACTCGCGAGCTCCTCGGACACCTCTCGGGCATCCGCCACTACAAAGAAGGCGAGATCGATAACACTCATCACTACGCGAAGCTCTCTGACGGCTTCGCCATCTTCGCAAGCGATCGCCTGCTGTTCGAACCGGGCGCCGGATTCCACTACACCACGTATGGTTTCTCGGTCGTCGGATGCGCATTGGAAGGCGCAACCGGCAAGTCGTATCCGGACGTCATGCAGCAGGAAGTTTTCGTTCCCAGCGCACATGACGCACACCTACGTCGACGATGTTTTCCCGATCATCCCCCACCGCGCCCGCGGATACTCCCAGCAGGACGGACAGGTCATCAACGCCGGACTGATGGATAGCAGCTACAAGATCTCCGGCGGCGGTTTCGTTTCGACACCCGGCGATCTCGTCACTCTTGCGGATGATCTGCTCGCCGGAACGCTGCTGCAACCCGGCGACCCTCAAACTTATGTGGACCTCGCAAAAACTGCGCGACGGCACGGCGACGGGATACGGATTGGGCTGGGGCCTTGGGAAGTTTGAGAACGAGGACATGGCCGAACATTCCGGCGCCCAGCAGGGCACCAGTACCAGCCTCACCATCTATCCCGCGCGCAAACTCGCCGTCGCGGTCATGATGAATATGGATGGACTCGACGCCGCCCACATCGATCATGAAATCGGCGCCCTGCTTCTGAAAGACTTATTCGGCGTTGAGCCTGTCCCCGAAGCTCAGCCAAAGCGCCAGTAGCTGACATCTCGCGAGACAAGTTGTCGTTGTCTCCATCCCGTATCGAAATTACAATGCCAATGTCCAACTCCAAGGAGCAGCCAATGGCCGCAGCCGCAATCGTCCCACCACAAGATCCGCAACAGCCCGCACCGCTTTCCGAAGGTCAGCGCCTACTCGACACCTTCATCGCGCCCAGCAAAACTTTCACCGATCTCCGCCGCAGCGCCGCGTGGTGGGCGCCGTTCATCATCATCTCAATCGTCGGTTTCCTTTTTGTTTATACGATTGATCACAAGATCGGCTTTCAGAAAGTCGTCGACAACCAGTTACAAATGCAACCGAAGGCGGCCGAACGCCTTGAAAGCCTGCCGCCGGACAAACGCGCACAGGCGATAGAGCGGCAGGTCTCTATCACGAAATTCATTTCCTATACCGTTCCTGTAATCGCGCTCATTATCTACGCAGTCTTTGCAGGCGTGATGTACGGATGCATTAAGTTCGTGGCCAATGCCGACGTCCAGTTCAAAACCGTATTCGCGCTCATCGTTTACAGCAGGCTGCCCGAATTGCTGAGGGCGATATTATCCAGCGTGTCTATTCTTGCGGGCGTCAGTACCGACTCCTTTGACATCAACAATCCCCTCGCCGTTAACGGCGCATATTTCATGGACCCAAGCGGTTCTCCAATACTGCGAGCCTTACTGGGCTCGTTCGACATCATCACCATTTGGACTCTGATTCTGGTCGCCATCGGAATTTATTGCATCGCGCCGAAGGTCAAGCGCGGCACCGCCTTCGGCATTGTCTTCGGGTGGTTCATTTTCACGGTTCTTATTAAAGTGGGGCTGGCCTCGCTGAGCGCCTAGCTCGCGAGCCGCGCATCATGCACACCGCAGATGTCGTCCTAATCGGCGGAGGCATCGTCGCCTCCAGCATCGCTTATCACCTGGTCTCCGCCGGCTGCAAGAACGTGCTCGTCCTCGAGCGCGAAACCGCCCAGGGCAAGGGTTCTACCGGCAAGAGCATGGGCGGAGTCCGCGCCCAGTTCTCTACTCCCGTCAACATTCAGATGTCGCTTTACTCAATTCCCTTCTACGCGAGCTTTGAAGAGCGGCTCGGCTATCCCTGCGACTATCGTCCGCAGGGCTATCTTTTTTGCGCGACCAGCGACAAGCATCTGGCCTATCTGCGCGCGAATTACGAAAAGCAAATCGCCATGGGATTAAAGAACGCGCGGCTGATAGGCGGCGACGAAATTCGCGCGATGTTTCCGCAGATGCGCGGCGACGACATCGTCGGGGGCAGCTTCTGCTCGACCGATGGATTCGTCGATCCCTATAGCGCCATGATCGGCTTCATGACATGGGCCAGCGATCACGGCGCCACGCTGTGGAAGAACGCAATGGTCCAGTCCATCACGCGGGATGATGCTTTCCACATCGCAACCACGCGCGGCACGATTTCAACGCCCACAGTAGTAAACTGCGCCGGAGCCTGGTCGGCCGAAATCGCCCGCATGGTCGGCATCACGCTGCCGGTCGAACCGCTGCGCCGCATGCTCGTGCCCACCGAGCCCTTCGACCAGTTCCCGCACACCGCGCCCATGATCATCGACATGTCGAACGGTTTCCACTTTCGCCCCGAGAGCCGCGGATTTCTGCTCGCCTGGAATGATCCCGAGGAAACGCCCGGCTACAAAACCGAGTTCGAGCCGAGCTTCATCGAAAAAATTCTGACGCGCGCCGCAGATCGCGTGCCCGTTTTTGAAAATGTCGCCGTCAATCCCAAACGAGCCTGGGCCGGCCTCTACGAAATGACGCCCGACCACCATCCCATCCTCGGCGAGTCGCCCGAGGTCCCCGGCTTCTTCTTCGCCAACGGCTTCAGCGGACACGGCGTGATGCACGCGCCCGCCACCGGAAAAATTCTGAGCGATCTGATTCTGGGCGGAAAGACCGACCTGATCGATGCGACGCTGCTAAACTTCTCGCGTTTCGCCGAAGGCAGAATGATCCACGAGACCGCAGTGCTGTAAGAAAAAGTTCTCAGTTCTCAGTTCCCAGTAAAAACCAACCCCAGGTCGCAATCGTTTCGTTTTGACTGAGAACTGGGAACGGAGAACTGAGAACTCAACAGGCATCACGAAGCGACAAAATTCTCATTCGACAAACATCCAGCAAGGAGAAAATAAATGTCCCTCTTCGGCCTAATCGAATACTCCGACGCCAGCCCCGAAGTTCGCGCCGTTTACGACGACATCATGGCGACCCGCAAAACCGACTGGATCAACAATTTCTGGAAGGCCATCGCGCACGACCCCGCCACGCTTAAGCGCACATGGGAGAGCATCAAGCAGATCATGGCTCCCGGCACGCTCGATCCCCTGACCAAGGAGATGATTTACGTCGCAGTCTCCGTTTCCAACCAGTGCGACTACTGCATCGCATCGCACACCGCTTCCGCGAAAAATAAAGGCATGACCGACGCCCAATTCAAAGAACTGATGGCCGTCGTCGGCATGGCCAACGAAACCAATCGACTGGTCGCCGGATACCAGGTCGAAATCGATAATCGCTTCAAACCGCCGCTCCCATAGAGCAAAGCCAACCTCCCGCCAAAACATGGCGTACTTTGGCAGGAACCTTCCGAACCGCCTCGATACTCTAAGTCTTATAATCGTTCGAGCGAGTTGTCTTTCGCGCGAACCGGGAGGTAAGGCATGGCGCAGATGACGATGATTCCAGTTGCGACCCACGGCTTTTATGTGGACGGAAAGTGGCTGGATGAAGGTGACATCGTCGAAATTCGCGCTCCTTACGATGGCTCGGTGATTGCCAGCGTCCATCAGGGACGCCGCGAACATGCCGAAGCCGCAATTGCCGCCTCCGTCAAGGCTTTCGGAACCACGCGCCGCCTGCCCGCCTTCGAACGCCAGCGCGTCCTTCGCCGCATCGCCGACGGCATTCACGATCGCAAGGACGAATTTGCCCGCACGCTATCCCAAGAGGCCGGCAAGCCCATCAAGAGCGCGCGCATGGAGGTCGATCGCGCCGCCTTCACCTTCAATGTCGCGGCCGAAGAGACCGTCCGCGGCTACGGCGAATATCTCCCCCTCGACTGGATGCAGTCAACCGCCGGACGCTGGGGCATCGTCAAGCGTTTTCCGCTAGGTCCAATCGCGGGCATCACGCCTTTCAATTTTCCATTGAACCTGGTCGCGCACAAAGTCGCTCCCGCAATCGCGGCGGGCTGCTCGATGGTTTTGAAGCCGGCCCCGCAAACTCCGCTCTCTTCGCTGCTTCTTGCGGAAGTCATTCAGCAGGCGGGATGGCCGGATGGCGGCTTCAACGTCCTGCCGCTCTTGAATGAAGACGCCAGCCTGCTGGTCACCGACGAGCGCATCAAACTCATCAGCTTCACCGGCAGCGCCGCAGTCGGCTGGGCGATCAAGAACAATGCGGGCAAGAAAAAAGTTGTGCTCGAACTCGGTGGCAATGCCGGCGTCATCGTGCACAGCGACGCCGATCTCGCCTACGCCGCCGGTCGCTGCGTTACCGGCGGCTTTTCCTACGCCGGCCAGACCTGCATCTCCGTGCAGCGCATTTTGGTCGAGCAATCGGTCTGCGGCAAATTTATCGAGTTCCTGCTGGACGGCGTCAGCAAATTAAAAACCGGCGACCCGCTCGATGACACAACCGACGTTGGCCCGCTCATCCGCGAGAGCGATGCCATCCGCGCTTACGATTGGGTGCAGGAAGCGGTGCGCGGTGGCGCGCGCCTGCTCTGTGGAGGGCATCGCCACGGCTCGATGTTCGAGCCCACCGTGCTCACCGGTACCAAGCCCGGCATGAAAGTGAATTGCCAGGAAATCTTTGCGCCGGTCGTGACGGTCGAGCCCTATACGGATTTTGAGAGCGCGCTCAAGCAGGTCAACAACTCTCCCTATGGCCTACAGGCGGGCCTCTTCACGCGCGACGCCAAGCTTATTTTCGACGCCTACAATGAACTCGAGGTGGGAGGCCTGATCGCGGGCGACGTGCCTACGTTCCGCATCGACCACATGCCCTACGGCGGCGTCAAAGATTCCGGCCTCGGTCGTGAGGGCCTGCGCGATGCAATTCATGAGATGACAGAACCAAAACTTCTAGTCATGAATTTGCGCTGAACTGTTCGCGCAACGCGGACGAGCAACTGTCCCGAATCTGCAACACGGCTATTTTTTGTTGAAAAATTAACCTGGCGGACGCCTGTAATTTTTTCTTACAAAAACCGGCGCTTATCTGTTCGCGGATGCCGACCTACTGTTATACTCACATGTTTTAGCGGCATGGGTCACACGACTTTGTGACGGGTTTCACAACAAGCTGTTCACATCAAGCAGATTAGCCGGGAAGCCGTGAAAGCGCTTTCCGCATAATTCGACCGTCATTCAATGCAGATATTTCAGCGCAGCGCGAATGCGATGTCGAGGGCCTCGCTGTTCGGCGCGGTCTTTGTGATCGCCGCGATCTTCTGGGTTCTCTTTGAAATCCAGAGTTCGCCTTACATCACCTATGCCGGTGTGCGTAAGTCGCAACCCGTCCCTTTCAGCCACCAGCATCACGTGACCGGCCTCGGCATCGATTGCCGCTATTGCCACACCTCAGTAGAGACCTCGAGTTTCGCCGGCATTCCGCCGACCAAAACGTGCATGAACTGCCACTCGCAAATCTGGACCAACGCCGCCATGCTCGAACCGGTGCGCACCAGCTTCCGCACCGGCGAGTCGCTCCAGTGGTCGCGCGTCAATCAGCTTCCCGACTTCGTTTATTTCAATCACAGCATTCATATCACCAAGGGCATCGGCTGCAACGACTGCCACGGGCCCGTCGACCGCATGCCCCTGATGTATCAGGAAGCCTCGTTGCAAATGGGCTGGTGCCTCGACTGCCATCGCGCCCCCGAACAACACCTTCGCCCGCGCGACCAGGTTTTCAATATGCGCTATCAGCAACCCACGTCGTCGCTGCCCGTGCAGCTCGACGGCCAGAGCTTCACTGATCAGGATTCGCTGGGCGCGGCGCTGACCAAGAAATATCAATTGCGCACAGTGCAGGACATTACGAGTTGCAGCACCTGCCATCGCTGACCGCAAGACGCAAGATCGCAATGAACAATGACTGATACCGACGACTGACGACGAAAAACATGGAAGAAACGACCAAATCCGAGCGAGCATCGAAGCGCGAAGACGTTTGCCCCGGCAAGCATCTCGACCGCGCCACCGTCGAGCAGCAACTCGCCGAGACCAAAGGCCCCGAATACTGGCGCAGCCTCGAAGAGCTTGCCGGCTCGCCCGAATTCCGCGAGATGATGCACCGCGAATTTCCCAAGGGCGCATCGGAATGGCTCGACGCCGTCTCCCGCCGTGGCTTTCTGCAACTGATGGGCGCGTCGCTCGCCATGGCGGGCATGACCGGCTGCACAAAAATGCCGGTAGAAGAGATCGTCCCCTACGTTCGCCAGCCCGAGCAGGTCATTCCCGGACGTCCGCAATTCTACGCGACCGCCTTCACGCTCAGCGGATACGCGAACCCGTTGCTCGTCGAAAGCCATCTCGGACGCCCCACCAAGATCGAAGGCAATCCGCTGCACCCCGCCAGCCTCGGCGGTACCGACATTTTCGCGCAGGCCTCGATTCTCGGCATGTATGACCCCGACCGCCTCCAGGCCGTCACGCACCTCGGCGATGTCGATTCGTGGGCCTCATTCAATAACGCGATTCGCGGTCCGCTCGCCATTCAGAAAGTCGCTGAGCGGCGCGGGCATTCGCATTCTTACGCCCACCATCTCATCGCCCACCTTCAAAGATCAGATGCAGTCGTTCCTCGCGATTATCCGCAGGCCAAGTGGCACGTCTACGAGCCGATCAATCGCGACAACGTTCTCGAAGGCGCAAAGCTAGCGTTCGGCCAACCGGTTGAGACGCGCTATGACTTCTCGAAGGCCAACGTAGTCGTCTCGCTCGATGCCGACTTCTTATACGCCGGTTTCCCCGGCAACACCCGCTACATCCGCGATTTCGCCAGCAGTCGCAATCCCGACGTGGAAATGAGCCGGCTCTACGTGATCGAGAGCACGCCAAGTTCGACGGGAGTTAAGGCGGATCATCGGTTGCCGGCGCGGGCGAGCGAGATCGAAGGCCTAGTACCGGAAAGGTTGTCGAACACGAGCGGGCAGTCAAATGCGCGAACGTGGGAAGCAGTAATGCAGGGACTTTCCGAAAAGAAGTACTCGTTTCATGACTGGGCGTTCAAAGCGGATCTCGAATAAAATCAAGGGGCGAGTATCATCATCGTTGGCGATCATCAGCCTCCTGCGGTTCACGCCGCCGCACACGGCGATGAACGCGGTGCTCGGCAACGTCGGCAAAACGGTCTTCTACACCGACCCAGTCAGCGCCAACCCAATCAACCAAACCGACTCGATCAAAGAACTCGTCTCCGACATGCGCGCCGGAAAGGTTGACCTGCTCGTCATCATGGGTGGCAATCCGGTCTACGACGCGCCCGCCGATCTCAATTTCGCCGACGCTCTCAAGAGTTCGAACGTCGCCATGCGCGTGTACCTCGGCCTCTACCAGAATGAGACCGCGCAGCTCTGCCACTGGAACATCAACGAAGCCCACTACCTCGAATCCTGGAGCGACACTCGCGCCTATGACGGCACGGTCAGCCTGGTTCAGCCTCTGATCGCTCCTTTATATGGTGGCAAAAGCGCGCACGAGTTGATGTCGGCGCTGCTGGGTGAACCCGATGCTACCGGCTATGACATCGTCCGGGCCTACTGGCAAAAGCAGCACACCGGCGCGGACTTCGAAGCATGGTGGCGCAAGTCCCTTAACGACGGCTTCATTGCGGATACGACCTTTGCGCCAAAGCAGTTTGTTTCAAGACATTTCGGCAACGATGTCAAGCCTTCATCGGAGCTGGCTAGCATCGTTACGCAAAATGCCGATCCGAACGCTCTCGAAATAAACATCCGCCGCGATCCCTCCATCTACGACGGCCAATTTGCCAACAACGGCTGGCTCCAGGAATTGCCCAAGCCGCTCTCCAAGCTGACCTGGGATAACGCCATCCAGATCGGCCCGAAGATGGCCGCTCGCGAAGGCATCAAGTCGATGGATGTGATCTCGCTCGAAGTCGACGGCCGCAAAGTGACTGGCCCCGTCTGGATTCAAGCCGGCCACCCCGATCACTCCGTCACCGTGCACCTCGGCTACGGACGCCGCGCCGCCGGCCGCGCCGGCACCGGTGCCGGATTCGACGCGTACCCGCTCCGCACCACGAGCGCTCTCTGGGTCGCAACCGGCGCGAAGCTCACCAAGACCGGAGACTTCTACCAGCTCGCCTCGACTCAGGGCTATCAAACCATGGACACGGACGAGGGCGGCCACCGTCCCGTCGTCCGCGAGGCAACGCTCGAGGAATATCGCAAAGAGCCAAAGTTCGCCAAGGAAGACGAGCCGCCCGCCGAACTCACGCTCTACCAGCCCTACGACTACAAGAAGTCTCCCGACGCATGGGGCATGACCATCGACCTCAACGCCTGTGTCGGCTGCAACAATTGCATCATCGCCTGCCAGTCGGAAAATAACATCGCCGTTGTCGGCAAAGAACAGACCACCGTCGGCCGCCACATGCACTGGATTCGTGTCGACGCCTACTATCAGGGTGATCGCGACGATCCCACCGCATATTTCCAGCCGGTTCCATGCCAGCAATGCGAGAATGCGCCCTGCGAGCTGGTCTGTCCGGTCGGGGCCACCGTGCACAGCAGCGAAGGCCTGAATGACATGGTCTACAACCGCTGCATCGGCACGCGCTACTGCTCCAATAACTGTCCTTACAAGGTGCGCCGCTTCAACTTCCTGCTCTTCCAGGACTGGGAGACGCCGCAATACAAGATCATGCGCAATCCCGACGTCACCGTGCGCAGCCGCGGCGTCATGGAAAAGTGCAGCTACTGTGTCCAGCGCATCAGCGAGCATCGCATCGATGCAGAAACCGCCGCCGTGCGCGAGAATCGTCCGTTCAAAATCGAAGATGGAACCTTGCAGACCGCCTGTCAGCAATCTTGTCCGGCCAATGCCATCGTCTTCGGCAACATCAACGACCCGAACAGCCGGGTGGCAAAACTGAAAGCGCTCGACCGCAATTATGGATTACTGGCCGACCTCAACACCCGGCCCAGAACCACGTATCTCGCAGAAATTCGCAATCCGAACCCCGAACTCGAAGGTTAAGAAATTAAGAGACTCGAACGATGAAAGGCGGCAACCGAGCCGCACCGAATCATGGCAGATCATATCGACCAATCGACGGTGGCGAACAAAGCTCCGGTAATCGAGCCCGGATACACGTTCGGCACGGTGACCGACAAGATCAGTTCGATCGTGCTGACCCGCCCGACGACCAATGGCTGGATCGTCGGCTTCGCGGCGATGTTCATGCTGACCATGATGCTGCTTTACGCGCTCGGCTATCTTTTCCTGCGCGGCGTCGGCATCTGGGGCATCAACATCCCCATCGGCTGGGGCTTCGCCATCATCAACTTCGTCTGGTGGATCGGTATCGGCCACGCCGGCACCCTCATCTCCGCCATCCTTTTGTTATTGCGTCAATCGTGGCGCAACTCGATCAACCGCTTCGCCGAAGCCATGACGCTCTTCGCCGTCGCCGCCGCCGGGGTCTTCCCCGGCGTCCACACCGGCCGTCCCTGGCTCGATTACTGGATGTTCCCCTACCCGAACACCATGAAGTACTGGCCCCAGTTCCGCAGCCCTCTTATCTGGGACGTCTTCGCGGTCTCGACCTACTTCACCGTGTCGCTCATGTTCTGGTTCGTCGGCTTGATCCCCGATCTCGCCACGCTGCGCGATCGCTCCGACAATAAATATCTCAAGGTAATCTACGGCCTGTTCGCCATGGGATGGCGCGGCTCCGCCCGCCACTGGGCGCGCTATGAGATGGCCTATCTCCTGCTCGCCGGTCTGGCCACGCCGCTCGTGCTCTCGGTTCACACCGTCGTCAGCTTCGACTTCGCAGTTGGCATCGTGCCCGGCTGGCACACCACCATCTTTCCGCCCTACTTCGTCGCCGGAGCAATTTACTCCGGCTTCGCCATGGTATTGATGCTGGCGATCCCGATCCGCAAGATTTACGGCCTGGAAGATTTCATCACCGACCGCCACTTGCAGAACTCCGCCAAAGTCATGCTCGCCACCGGCTGGATCGTCGCCTATGGCTATGCCATCGAAGCCTTCATGGGCTGGTATGGCGGCAATCGCTACGACCAGACGCTCCTCTACAACCGCCTGCACGGCCCGTACGCTTTCTGGTATTACTCGCTCCTCATCTGCAACCTTGCCATTCCGCAGCTTCTCTGGATTCGCAAGATGCGCACCAATCCAGTGTGGCTCTTCTGTATTTCGCTGGTGATCCTTGTTGGCATGTGGCTCGAACGTTTCGTCATCATTGTCATCAGCCTCACGCGCGACTTCCTGCCCTCGTCGTGGGGCATGTACTACCCAACCCGCTGGGATTTCATGACCTTCTTTGGAACCATTGGAATGTTCCTGATGTGCATGTTCCTGTTCGTGCGCATCCTGCCAATGATCTCCATTTTCGAAATGCGCACGCTGCTGCCCGAAGCGGAGGTGAAGCCCGAATGAAGACGCTTCCCGTTTACGGCACCATGGCCGAGTTTGCCTCCGCGCAAGCCCTGGTCGACGCGGCGCGCCGCACGCATGCCGCCGGCTATCGCAAAATCGACGCCTACAGCCCGTTCCCGGTCGAAGAGCTCGCCGAAGCCATCGGCTTCCACAAGAATTACGTTCCGCTCGTTACCCTCATCGGCGGCATCACCGGCGGCCTCACCGGCTATCTCATGCAGTATTACATCGCCGTGATCAGCTATCCGGTCAACGTCGGCGGCCGTCCCTATCATTCCTGGCCATCGTTCATCATCGTCACCTTCGAAATGACGATCCTGTTTGGCGCAATCTTCGCGGTCTTCGGCATGCTGGCGCTTAACGGCTTGCCCATGCCCTACCACCCGGTCTTCAACGTTCCGCGCTTCGCCTTTGCGACCAAGGATCGTTTTTTCCTTATGGTGTTCTCGACCGATCCCAAATACGACCTGCAAGGCACGCGCAAATTTCTCGAGAGCCTCGACCCGCAGTCCATTTCGGAGGTGCCCAGCTAAATGAAGCTGACGCCCCGAAAAATGGGTATCTTGTCATCCCGAGCAAGCGGTTTTTGCGCAGTGAGGGATCTGGGCGAGCCGCGCGAATCGTCGCGTTTTGCGCGACGCACCAATCGCGCGTTTGGCTCGCTTCCGCTGCTCCTGCTCGCCATCCTCTCCACCTCCGCCTGCCGCCTCGACATGCACATCCAGCCGCGCTACAACCCGCTCGCCAAAAGCGATTTCTTTCCCGACCAGCGCGCCGCCCGTCCGCTCGTCGAAGGCACCGTCGCCCGCGGCGATGAACGCGCCGACACTTATTTCTATACCGGAAAAATCGGCAGCATTCCGGGCGAGTACATGCCCTTCCCTGTCACCCGCGAAGTGATGGATCGCGGACGCGAGCGCTTCAACATCTACTGCTCGCCCTGCCACTCCCGCATGGGCGACGGCAACGGCATCGTCCCGACGCGCGGCTTCTCAAAAAAACCGCCGTCCTATCACATCGACCGGCTCATGAAAGCTCCCATCGGCTATTTCTTCGATGTGATGACAAACGGCTACGGCATCATGCAGGATTACTCGGCGCAAGTCTCACCCCATGATCGCTGGTGCATCGCCGCCTACATCCGCGCCCTGCAATTGAGCCAGAACGCCACCATGGCCGACGTTCCGCGAGGGCAAGCCATCCCATCGCGCGCCCCCGAATTCATCGAGCCCGGAACGGGCGCCACTCTGCCACAAGCGGCACCGGCGAAATCCGGAAAAGGGGGATCCGAATGAGCGCGCACCCCCGAGTCCCGAATCCGCCCAGCTTCGATCTGTCGACGCCGCCGATCATCAAAACCATTGGCGAGCGCTCGCTCATCATCGGTGGAGTCGCCAGCCTCATCGCGCTCTACATCGCCTTTACGAACCCGACAATCTTTTTCCGCGGTTATCTCGTCTCCTACATGGATTGGCTCGGCGTCGCCCTCGGCTCCATGGCGATCGTCATGGTTCGCCACATGACGGGCGGCGGATGGGGCACCGTGATCCGCCGCATCCTCGGCGCATCCATGCGGACGATTCCGCTGATGATCGTCCTCTTCATTCCTTATGCGATCTTCGCTGTTCCAAAGATCTATCCCTGGGCCATGCCGCTCGATTCCATCGCGAATCCAGCAATCCGCGAGCATCTCGAAAAACACAAATTCGTTCTCGCCGATTACCTGAATTACAAAGGCTTCATCATCCGCGCGATCGTCTATTTCGCAATCTGGTTCCTGCTGCAATATCTGCTCAGCAAATTTTCCTTCGAGCACAACAAGCCGCCCTTCGCTGATACCAGCAACCGCTTCAAAATGGTCAGCGCTCCCGGCATCATTCTCTATGCGCTCACTCTCTCATTCGCCGTCATCGACTGGGTCATGTCGCTCGACCCCAGCTGGATCTCGACCATCTACGGCCTGATCTTTCTCGCCGGGGAACTGATCTCTGCCCTCGCTTTCGCCATCGTCATCGAGCGCATTCTCTTCAACTACGAGCCGATGAAGACCCTGCTCAAGCCCAACTACGTCCATGATCACGGCAATTTCATGCTCGCCTTCATCATGGTCTGGGCTTACTTCTCGTTCTCGCAGTGGCTCATCATGTGGGCCGGCAACCTACCCGACGAAATCACCTGGTACTTCCGCCGCCTGCATGGTGGATGGGAATACGTCGGCTTGTTCCTCGTTATCTTCCATTTCTTCGTGCCATTTTTCATGCTGTTGTCCCGCCGCCTCAAGCGCGACGTAACGCGCCTGGTCTGGATCGCCAGCTGGATGCTGGTCGCCCACTATGTCGACCTGTTGTGGCACATCGAGCCCAGCTTCTCGCAGACTTTCACCGTCTCGCTCGCCGACATCGTCATTCCATTCGCCATGGGCGGCATCTGGATCTGGTTCTTCTGCCGCAACCTCAGCTCGCAGCCGCTCGTGCCCGCCTACGACGCCACTGCCCAGGACGTCCTGGAGTCCGCCCATGAGTAACGAGCCCGTCCGCAATCACGAAATGGAGACACACGGCTCCTTCGAGAAACAGGATCTCAGCCCTCGTAGCGTGATTTATTTCTTCGCCGGCCTGATCGCGTTACTGCTGGTCATCTTTGGCGTCGCCTTCGGCGTGTATCGCTTCCTCGACTCCTACAACCACGCCAATCAGGCCACGATGAGCCCGATGGTCGCGCCCGAAGTCGATACGCGCGCCGTCACGCCCGCCGATACCCATGCATTTCCGCAGCCTCGTCTGGAGGTCAGCGAGCGCACCGAGCTGCGCGAATTTATCGAGGACCAGGATCGGAAGCTCGCCACCTATAACTGGGTCGATAAAGACAAAGGCATCGTACAGATTCCAATCGACCGCGCTATGGGCCTGATCGTCCAGCGCGGACTGCCCGTTCGCCCGCAAGCCGCGAAATCGCAAAGTAACGCATCACCGGAAGCTCAACAGCAGAAAGAAGGCAGCAGTGCGCAGTAAACAGTTAAGAAATTCGTGCAGTTCAAATTCGAGCGGATCAATAAGAGAGGCCGGCTCTCCTCTGTGTACCTCTGTGTCCTCCGTGGTGAAAGCTTTTTGCCGGCATCTTCTAGCGTTGAGCGCAGCCGCGATGCTCCTGGCTGGCGCGGCCTTCGCTCAACCCATGTCCCGAGGCATCCTCTCACCGCCAGCCAACGTCCGCCCGCCCGGACTCCAGCATGTCGGGATCCAGCAAAATCTGAACGAGCAGATTCCCGCCGACCTCGCGTTCACCGATGAATCCGGCCACTCCGTCCGCCTCGGCGATTACTTTGGCAAAAAGCCGCTCATCCTCAACCTCGTCTACTTCACTTGCCCCATGCTTTGCGGTGAAGAGCTCAACGGCCTCGAGAGCGCCCTGCGCGTCCTTAAGTTCGACGTCGGCAACCAGTTCGACGTCATCACCGTAAGCTTCGACCCGAGAGATACGCCCGCCGCCGCCAACAACAAGAAAGCCGAAATCCTGAAGCGTTACAAGCGCTCCGGCGCCGAACAAGGCTGGCATTTCCTGGTAGGCAATCAGGATTCGATCGACAGGATCGCCAAAGCCTCCGGCTTCGAGTTCGAATACGACAAGCAAACCCAGCAGTTCGCGCACTCCACTGCCATCATGGTGCTCACGCCTCAAGGAAAAATCGCCCAGTATTACTATGGCATCGACTATCCGCCCAACGATCTCCGGCTCGCGCTGGTCGACGCCTCGCAGGAAAAGATCGGCAACGTCGTCGATGAGATCCTGCTCTACTGCTATCACTACGACCCCGCAAAAGGTAAATACAGCGCCACTATCGCGCGCATTCTGCGCCTGGCCGGTGTCGCGACCATCCTCTGCTTAGGAATGCTGTTCATCGTTCTGTTGCGCCGCGGCCCAGACCGCCGCCAAGGAGCAATAAGGCTTAGCTGATTATGTTTTCACACCTCCCATTTTGGCCTGACGCCGCCTCCACCACTGCGGGCCGCGTTGACGCGCTCTACATCTTCCTCGTGATGGTCTCGTCCATCATGACGGCGCTGATCTTCCTGACGCTGATCGCTTTCGCCGTCAAGTTCCGCAAGCGTCGTGGCGTTAAGCCCGAGCAGATCGAAGGCTCCAAGGTTCTCGAAATCACCTGGTCCACGATTCCTTTCATAGTCTTCCTGGCATTCTTCGTCTGGGGCGCCGTCATCTTTTTCCAGGAGCGCACGCCGCCCCAGGACGCCACCGAGGTCTACACCGTTGCTAAACAATGGATGTGGAAGTTCGAGCACGCCGAAGGTCAGCGCGAAATCAACGAGCTCCACGTTCCCATCGGGCGCGACGTCAAAATGATCATGACCTCGCAGGATGTGATCCACAGCTTCTACGTCCCTGCTTTCCGCATCAAGCAGGATGTGCTCCCCGGCCGCTACACCACCGCCTGGTTCCATGCCACCAAGCCCGGCACCTATCACCTGTTCTGCGCCGAGTATTGCGGCACCGAGCACTCCGGCATGATCGGCTGGGTCGTCGTCATGGAGCCGCGGGACTACCAGGCATGGATGGCGACCGGCGGCGGCAATCAGCCCATGACGGATACGGGCGCGAAACTGTTCAGCGACCTCGGCTGCGTCATGTGCCATCGCGCCGATACGCCCGGCCGCGGCCCGAACCTGACCGGCATCTATAACAAGCCGGTACAACTGGAAGACGGCCGCACCGTTATCGCCGACGAAAATTACATTCGCGAATCGATCCTGGAGCCCAACGCGAAAGTCGTAAAAGGTTTCCGGCCCATCATGCCGACTCTTCAGGGTCAGATCAGCGACGATCAGCTCAACGAGCTGGTCGCCTACGTAAAATCGCTCGGCCAGTCGCAATCGGAAGCGCAGCCCGCAGCGGCCAGCACGGCCGCGGCTCCGCAATAGTTGCGGGAATGGGTGTGGTTAGCTTGGTTTTGGGTAGGGCATGGCTTCAGCCATGCCGCTAGGGCAAATTAAAGAAGGGGCTTTAGCCCTGAGGGACGCCGTACAAGACTTACAGGTGAAAACATGGCAACGGCTGTACCAGGAGATCTGAGCGAACGCGAGAGCTACTTGAATGCCGGTCACGGCTTCAAGTCGTGGCTCCTGACGCGTGACCACAAGCGTATCGCGATGCTGTATCTGCTCAGCATTACGTTCTTTTTCTTCATCGGCGGCATCTTCGCGCTCCTCATTCGCCTCGAGCTCCTCACTCCGGCCGGCGATCTCGTCCAATCTGACACCTACAACAAACTCTTCACCATGCACGGCATGGTGATGGTCTTCTTTTTCCTGATTCCCGCCGTCCCCGCCGTCCTTGGCAACTTCCTGATCCCGATCATGATCGGTGCCCGGGATCTCGCCTTCCCGCGCATCAACCTGCTCAGCTGGTATCTCTACATCGCCGGCGGACTGCTGATGGTCTACACCATCCTCGCCGGCGGCGTCGATACCGGCTGGACCTTCTACACGCCACTCAGCACCGAGTTCTCCAATACCAACGTCATCACCGCCGCGCTCGGCATCTTCATCGCCGGCTTCTCGTCCATCCTCACCGGCCTCAACTTCATCGTCACCATCCATCGCATGCGCGCCCCCGGGATGACCTGGAACCGGCTCCCGCTCTTTGTCTGGTCGCACTATGCGACCAGCATCATCCAGGTGCTCGGCACGCCCGTCATCGCGATCACCATCGTCCTCGTCGCCCTCGAACGCCTCTTCCACCTCGGCATCTTCAATCCCGCCCTCGGAGGCGATCCGCTTCTCTTCCAGCATCTCTTCTGGTTCTATTCGCACCCCGCTGTCTACATCATGATCCTGCCCGGCATGGGCATCGTCAGCGAAATCGTCTGCTGCTTCAGCCGCAAGCGCATCTTCGGATACCAAGCCATGGCCATGGCCGTCCTGGCCATCGCCGTCCTCGGCTTCCTGGTCTGGGCGCACCACATGTTCGTCGCCGGCATCTCCATCTACTCTGCGCTCATCTTCTCGCTCCTCAGCTACTTCGTAGCCGTCCCCTCGGCGGTCAAAGTCTTCAACTGGACCGCCACCATGTACAAGGGGTCCATCACCTACCAGACTCCGATGCTCTACGCCTTCGGCTTCATCGGCCTCTTCACCATTGGCGGACTCACCGGCCTCTTCCTCGCCTGCCTCGGCATTGACGTGCACGTCACCGACACCTACTTCGTGATCGCCCACTTCCACTACGTCATGGTGGGAGGCATGGTCGTCGCCTACCTCGGTGGCATGCATTTCTGGTGGCCCAAAATCTCCGGCCGCATGTATCCCGAAGCATGGGGCAAGCTCGCCGCCCTCATCGTCTTCATTGGATTCAACCTGACCTTCTTCCCGCAGTTCCTGGTCGGCTACATGGGCATGCCGCGCCGCTATCACGCCTATCCGCCGGAGTTCCAGATCCTCAACGTGCTCTCGACCGCCGGCGCAACCATCCTTGCCGTCGGCTACCTGCTGCCCATGGTCTACTTCGTGTGGTCCATGCGCTACGGTCCGCCCGCGCCCGCCAATCCCTGGAACGCGGCCGGCCTCGAATGGCAGATTCCGTCGCCGCCGCCGACCGAAAACTTCGAAGAAGAGCCGGTCGTGACCTGGGAAGCCTACAACTACGAAGATCTGGGCCCGATTCCGGAAGGGCAGGAGGGTTCCCTTGGCCACTAATCAAGCCATCATCGCGGGGCGCCACAACGACGAGCACCCGCAGGATCCGGCTCTGCTTCATCACTTCGCGACCAAAGAGCAGCAGAAGAATTCCGCCAGTCTCGGCATGTGGCTGTTCCTCGCGCAGGAAGTGATGTTCTTCGGCGGCATGTTCTGCGCCTACCTCATCTACCGCTACAAATATTTCGGCGACTTCGGCTCCGCCAGCCAGACCCTCAACATCTGGTATGGCGCCATCAATACAGGCGTTCTACTCTGCTCCAGTCTGACTGTCGTGCTGGCCGTTCGCGCCGCTCAACTCAGCAAGCGCAAAGCACTGACCGGCTGGCTCGTTCTGACCATCCTGCTCGGCCTCGTCTTTCTCGGCATCAAAGGCATCGAGTACAAGGAAAAGTTCGAAGATCACCACGTCCCCGGAGCGTCCTTCACCTACACGGGAACCACGCCCGGCCATCCCGACGTTCCCGTCGATCCTCATCACGCCGAAATTTATTTCTCGCTCTACTTCGCCATGACGGGAATGCATGCCCTGCACATGATCATCGGCGTAGGCTTGTTCGGTACGCTGGCCGTCTGGTCCTGGCGCGGCAAATACTCGGCCAACTACTACACGCCCATTGAAAACGCCGGCCTGTATTGGCATTTCGTCGATATTGTCTGGATCTATCTTTTCCCGCTGCTCTATCTGATCGACCGCAACAAGTTGCTCAAGCTATAGGTGACGTATGACCGATAACGTTCTTCCACAAGTCGCGGCGACGCAAGACGATTCCCCCCACGAGCACATCTCTAGCATCGGCTCGTCGATCCTCATCTGGATCATCCTGCTCATCTGCACCGGCCTGACTGCGGCCGTAGCCTTCGTCGACCTCGGGCCTGCCAACACCATCGTCGCCCTCGGCATCGCGACCTTCAAAGCCATCCTCGTCGTGCTCTTCTTCATGCACGTGAAGTACACGCATGAAAAACTGACCGGCCTCGTAATCGCCAGCGCCATCTTCTTCCTGTTCATTCTGCTGGCGCTAAGCATGGCCGACTTCGCCACCCGCCTCTGGACATAGACATAAAAGAGGCACGGTCATAATGGAGGCACGGGCGCCCCGCCCGTGCGAAACCCAAAATTAGAAGTCAGCCTCACTGATTGCACAACGACAGACCGTAGTCCCAGCTTTCCCTCGCGGCGTTCGCACTGTGTAGGGCCAAGGTTCTCGCCGGCTGTCGCAAGGGCGCCTCCACCCTCGCAAATTTCCCGCTTATTCAGAGGTTTCCCGAACCCCAAATCCACGCTATAATCCCGACAATGCCAACCGGGTCGGAAACCAAACAAGTCGGGATGGTGCCCGACGAGCTCAAGCTCGAACCGCGCTCAAAAGGCCTGACCACCGTCCGCAAAAAGAAGCCCAAAGAGCTCGCCGTCATCACCGAGTGTTGCACGGGCTGTGCGGGTTCGCCCGCCTGCGTGGAATACTGCCCCGTGGAAGACTGCATGTTCTGGATCACCGACGAGGACCATCCTCCCTTCGGCCGCATCGAAGTCGACCCCATCCTGTGTATCGGCTGCAAAAAGTGCGTGAGCAAAGGCCCCGAAGGCAGCTTCCTGGACGGCTGTCCCTGGGACGCCATCGTGATGGTCGACATCGCCGAAGTAGAAAAAGCCGTCGGCCCGATGACCTACTAATAGTGCGTTGTAGGGGATTCTCCCCTTATGCTTCGGGGGCATTTAGGAGAGACGGCCTGCTCGAATTTGGCCAATGCCGACAGGAGTGCGCTTATGAACAGAGGCGGGTTTTCCTGGCGAAGATTCTTGGGCGTTTCACGGGCCAAATCACGCATATCGAGACAGATCGGAATTCCTCTGACGAGAAGCGGGCGACAGCGCAAATTGGGCGCGGCTATGGGCTGTATGGTTATGTGCAGCATTCTTCTCGGCGCTGTCCTGGTGGCGGGGCTCGCCGTTTTGCGCTGACGGTTCTTAACTGCGATATCTTCGTGGCGCGCGCGGAGCATTTGGGCTCGCGGTAGCAGTTCTCGATTCCAAAATGTCCCTTGCCTCACGCGAGAGATTTACTAACTTGCGTGCGTTTGCTGCCATTAGATCAGCGGCAAAGCGCGGGGACATAACCTCGAATTGATGTAGGGTTCCATGCCACCCCAGATAAGCAATAGCCCTGTGCACGCAAGCGCAATCGGCGCAACACCCCGCTTTCGCGTTAGCCACCTGCCTGCTGTGAAGAAAAACCGTCCCGGCAAGTCCCAGAATCGCCACTATCAGGCCAATCGTTTGGTCAACAGTAAACCAAAGGAGTGCCCCGCCAGCTAGTGAGGCTAAGGTCAAGACCTTGGCAAGGCTTCTAGCAGATTCTGCCGCACTGACGTGCGCGAGGCATCCAGAGCAGTAAGGAACGTCCCACGCATTGGCGGCCGTACGAATGACCCTCTTGCCGGATGATCTGCTTGCCCAGATAGTCAGATGTTGATCTGCCGCGCCATTGCAGCACGCGCAGCTCGCAGGAAAAATAAAACTATGACCGGAAAGATCGACTCGCATTTTTTGAAAATCCGCCCCAACGTGCACGCGATTACCACGCAGCGCACGTGGTAGAGGGCCCTCTTCGAGAGGAAGATATTCGACTTTTCTGCCGTCGATCGCAAGCAAAAAATCCTGCCTCCCTTCCCAATTGCGGAAGCAAGACGTATGACCGGCCCACGAGAACTATTGGCATAACCCGCGAATCGCCACAATCTGAATTAGGGCGCACTAAGGTTCGCCCTGGACTTCGGATCCTTGACAATTCAATGCCGACTGGGCGACGAAGGTCCCGACCGGATCTCTTGATTTAAGTCTTTATTCCTGAATACTTTACTTGCAAGTCCTTATTTCCGAATACTTTGCGGCGACAGAAATCGCAAAAATCGCCGAAATCGAATCTAAACGCAAGAAAGTAAGAGAGTTCTAGGAGATAAGTGTAACTCGTATGAATTGAATATTTTGCGGGGAGACTTACTCTAACTAACAGATTCTAAAGGATTGACGTTGTACGGCATGGTGGGGGGAGGGTACCCCTCAAATCGAAGGAGTTACCGCGAACCGGCTCTCTGCTGAATCGCTTTCTCCGTGTCCGCCGCCTGTACCCGCACCCGATCCGAAACCTCCGGCAACTCCCGCTCATAAGGACGAATCGCCGGCAAATCATCCACCTGCCCAATCAGGTAAAGCGCGCGCAGCGCCTCCCAGACCTGCTCTTCGCCCGGATCGATGGTCGCAACCGAAGCCCCCGCCGCAACCTTCGCTCCAGTTCCTGTAGCCAGCCGAACCCGCCCGGTAACGGGCGACCGCAACTCATGAATCTGGCTATCGAAGCTTTGCAGCTTCGCAATCAGCCCGCCCTGGTGAATCATTGTGCCGGCCGCTGCCGCATCAATCACGCGCCCCGCCGAAGCTGTCGTAATCACGACCGGCTGCAAAAGAGAAACGATCTGCGCCCGCCCCGAGCTGTCGCCGAATCGAACCAGCGACAAAGCCGCGTTGCCGCGAACGGTCATCGAAGAATCGCCCAGCATCTTCAGGAGCGCGTCGTGAAAGCCGGGCCCGGCAGTGTCCTGCCCCATGACCCACGCGTCCGTGCTGCGCACCTCTTCGCGCGAATTCGAAGCCAGCCGCACCAGATCGCCATACCACGCGGCTGCGCTCGCATCGTGCTGGCTCATGCGCTGCCCCAGTTGCACAATGGCATGCTGAATATGGCGGGGGTGGGCGTTGTCATTGAGATATTCGTTCATCTCTTTTGGAGTAAGCGCGCGCCCGAACCAGGTGCTCCACCAGAAGAGAAACGGCATCAGCACCAGCAGCCACGCGGTAAAGAAAAACAGTAGCCGATTGCGCGTCGACATGCGCGGGCGCGCCGGCTTCTGGGGAAGACCTTCAGACGAATCTGAAGAATTTTCGGCGGGCATCAGCGGGATGGGTTGCGTGGCCATTGGTCAGTGTGCCCAGTCATTCTAAGAATTGTCATTCGGATCCCGAGTGCAGCAACTCGACAGCGAGTCCGCAGTAAGTCCGCACAAGAACGACGTCGCGAACTACGCCTCTTTGCCCTCAGAAGCCGCTTTGGGCGGGGCTTTTGGAGCGGCCGGAACCGCGGCGGCCTTCGCAGCGGGAGCAGCCTCCTTCTTCTTGTGCAGAAACGCCAGCGCGCCTTTGTCGCGCAATTCCCAAAAAGCGTTCAGAAAAAATACCGCGGAAAGAGTGAGCAGGATCAGGCTCATGAACAAACCATCCTGCGTCTTGATCGTTCCCGTCGTGACGGTCCACGCAATGCCGAACCACGGAACAACTCCCAGGACAATGGAAATCACCAGCATCATCGTGATCAACCGCCCTCCTCGATCCCGCGATCGTGTAGCGCGGACACTCCTGTCCGCGCCACGCTCGACCAATTTTCAAATGTCAGCCTTCGCAGAAAACTATTCCGCCTTGAAGCTCGCGTCCACGGTCTTGTTATCCTTGGCTGCGACCGTAACTTTCTGCTCCTGCGTGCCCAGCTTCTCCTGCACGAAAGCAATCGTGTAATCGCCGGGAGGAAGCCCCTTGATCTCAAATTTCCCGTCCGGTCCAGTCACCGCATAGAACGGCGACTTCACCACGTTGACGTACATCTTCATCCATGGATGCTGGTTACACTTCACCGGCAACATGATCTCCTCGCGCGCGAAGTTCTTCTCGATCGCGGGCGCCTGCGGAGGCTGCGATTCGTTCCACTCGCGATTGTCTGCCGGAGTCGGATGAATGTTGTGGGTGGTCGGATCGCTGTTGACGATTTTGATCGTCTGCCCAGCCATCACGCCCAAAACATGCGGATGATATTTGCACCCGCTCTGATCGATCGTCACCGGATCGGCCGGAACGCCAAACGTACGGTCGCCCAACCCGCTCTTCACATAGACGAAGACATTCGACAGTTTGCCGCCGTCATCGACCACGTTTTCCGCCATGTTCATGCCCTTGCAGGCGGGATCCTGAGTCATGTCGATCTTCGCCATCTTCGGCGCGGCGCCAGTAAGAGTAACCGTTCCGCTGACGGTTGCAGCCGTCGCCGGATCAATCGGCGTTGCCGTCGGTGCCGGCGCCGCCATCGTGCCTCCAGCGGGCGCTGCGTTCGATTCTTCGTTCGACTTCTTGCTGCATCCAGTCAGCAGCACAAGGCCCATGCTGACAAGCGCGCATAGGCCAGCAAACACTAACCACAGTTTCCGGTTCATGATTTCAATGCACCTTTCGTGAAAAGTTAATCTTGAAATTGGCAACCCTAAAATTGAGACGATATCTCGTCCTCATTCTACCGCTCACTGACCACCACGTATCGGCTGACTGCAAATAGCAGGAACGTTCGTCCGAATGTTACGCGTTTGCTTGGCATGGGAAGAAGCCTTGCTCCCGCTCGCCTGATTGTGTCCCATCGCGCCCTGCACGCGCCGCTGTTCCTCCGGAGTAAGTTGCAGAATGTAATTCACCAGCAGCCGCGTCTGGTCTTTGTCGTAGCCCACGAACGAAGATGGAGTCGGACCAGCGAACACCCAGTGATCGTTCTCGCGCTTGAAGAGTCCCGAGGGCATCGACGTTCCCGGACTGATCGCCTGCGGATCGATGATCCACCGCTCCATCCAATCCGGCTTCAAACGCCCGCGAGCCAGCAAGAAGTTCGGAGCCGTCGCGTGTTGATCGTGCGCCGGATCGCCCGTCGCGTGGCACTTCAGACACGGCGCGGCAGTGCTCGAGAACAGGCTGCGAGCCATATCTGTTTCCTTCGCCGTCAAAGTCGTGTCCGACTCCGGAATATATGGGAACGACTGCCGTGACAATGCTTCAAAGAAGCGCACAAGCTTACCAAGCTCGTTCTCCGAGAAGCTGAATGTCGGCATGCGCACTTGAAGATACGAACGCACGCCATCGCGATTGGTATCTGTCTCGCTGAGCGCCGGGTTGGTCAGGAAGTGCAGCAACCAAGCCGGATCGACGCGCGCGCCTTCCGTCAAGAGCTTCGGCGGCAACTGTTCAGGAAATTCCTGATAATGCTTCATTCCCATCAGGGCCGTCTGCTGCCCCGGAATGAACTGGTGACAACCCATGCAGTTGTACTTCTTGACTACCCACCAGCCTTCTTGAATGTCTCGCCGATAATCCATCGGCCGATACTGGTACGAAGCGGGAAGTGCGCTCTCCTGCGAGCCCATCAGGAAAGTAGTGAGCGCCCGAATCTGCTCCGCTTGCAAATGCACGTTCGGCATGCGCAGCTTTTCCGTCTCCGACTTGATCTTGCCCTGATCCCAAATATTCGGCTCCGCGAGTTTGTGCTCGAAAAATCCGAGGTGTGAGTACCACGGTCCTTTCGCCGGACCTTCCGGCAGCCGCGCCAGGTCCTCCGGATCCTTGATCGGCTCGCCCGTTCCGCGCTCGGCAACCTCAGTCAGCAATGCGAAGTCGAGTCGCTCGATGGGCTTGCTGCCCTCGAAAGTAAGCTCCGTTCCGATTCGCCCCTCCTCTTCGAGGCCTGAAATCTCATGGCATCCCGCGCAGCCGAAGTGCTGAATCCAGTGTTTCCCTTCCGCCTTCAACTTCGGATCGTCCATGAACGAAGCATCCGGATACGAACTCGGATCTTTCTTCTTCAGCGTGATGAGGTAGGACGCAACGTCGCGCGCATCGTCATCGCTCAGCCGCAAACTCGGCATGACAGTCATGTTCTGCACCTGCAACTCGTGTCCATCGTTCGGACACTTGCTGTGCTGCAAATCAAACACAAACGGCAAGCCCTTCTTCGCGTAATCCTCCGGACCAATATCTTTCTTCTCGTACAAACAATATGGACGCGTGCGCTCCCGCGCATTGTGCACCCAGCGCACAAGGTAATCGTAGTTTGCCTTTTCGCCTTCGCGCGTCAGGTTCGCGGCGAACGTGCCACCGATCATCTGATCACCCTCTTCGATCGAGTGGCACCCCAGGCAACCGCGAGTCTCAAATAATTCCTTGCCGTGTCCCGCGTCTCCGGGCTTTTGCTTGACTGGTTCGTCCGTCAAACCCGATTGCCACAGATAGGCCGAAATCGCCTTGATCTGATCGTCGCTCAAGCGGAAATTCGGCATGCGCGTCGTGGGACGAAAATCCGTAGGCTTCTTCAGCCACACCGGAATCCAGTTCTTGTTCAACTTCAGCCGCACATCTTTCAGGTTCGGACCAACCTTCTTCACGTCCTGCAACAGACTCTTCGTGGTCCGGTCAAGCTGCACGATGCGCAAATCGAGTTTGCTGTTCTGCACCTTCAGGCCTACGGCTTGATCGTTAAGCTGGTTCGCCTCCGCATTCGTCTCCGCCGAATCGGCCTGCTTCATCAAATATGCGGCCTGTTTAAAGTTATCTTTTTTCTCCGTCTCCATCTGCTTGATCTGCTGCGCGACGGAGTTGATGTCTTCCGGCTCCTTGTCATAACCCTCGTAGCGATGGCAACCCACACAGCCGCGTTGCCGGTACAGATCCTTGCCTTCGCTGATCGTCCAGCCCACATCTCCGCTCACGAGCACCATGTCAGCGGCGTGGCAAGTCTGGCAACCCGCTTCAACATTGGGTTTCGGGAACATCGGCCAGAGCCAGTGCTCGTAAGTTCCGTGCGCTTTCTCAACACTCGTAGTGGCACGCCCGTTTCCCTGATGACACGGAGAGCAGCCAAACTTGTCGGGATCGTGCGTCTTCAGCAATTGCGGCTCAGGATGGCTGGTGAACGCGCGCGCATATTCATCGGGGTGACGACCCTTCGGCGCCATCGCGGCCGCCGTCAGCTTCACCGGTTCGCGAATACCCATGTGGCACGACTCACACCGATCGACAATGTTCGCGTCCGCCACGTTGATCTGCATGATCACCGGATCCCAGGCCTCGGTCTTATCCTGCAATCCACTAATCTGTGCCGGCGTCAGATTCACCATGTGGTCGGAGATGTAAGCTTCCAGCTTCTCCTTGCGCTCACTGACCGGCTTTATGACTTCGCCAAGTTCCGCGCTGAGTGCGGTGCGTTCGGCTTTTAAGTCGTTGTAAGTCTCTTCGAGCTGCGGAAAGGTATAACTCTTCTTACTTCCGTCGGGATATTCGACGACGGCAGTCTCTTTCTTATAGGCTTCGAGATCTTTGAGTTTGCTCTGCTTGGATGACGCGCTCTCTGTCGTTTCGATGTTGTAGGTCAGCGCATTGACATAAGCGCGGCGGTCGGTGAATACATTCTGCACCGCCAGAATCTTCGCGCTCAAATCACGCAGTCGCTCGGTAATCTCATTCCTTCTTGGTGTCGCCGCTTTGTCTGCCTGCTCATAATCCTGCTTCAGTTTTTGGTAGTCGCTGTTGCTTTCGACTTCTTTTTCCGATGTCGCCGAAGAAGAGCGCGCCGTCTTCAGAAACGTGGAGTATCGCTCGACCCACTCGTGCTGGTACGCCTTCCAGGGACGCTGCCCGAAAGCCTCGTCCCACAAGGCCCAGAACAGCGATGCCATCAGCAGAACCATGCACACGACATACCATGTCGCGAGCGACTTCTGAACTAGAGGATCATTTTCGGGGACGGGCTTTTCGGGCACCACTTCCTCCTAATTGCCGTTAGTCGTCTTTGGTCCTTAAATTCTCGTGACAAATTCTTCAATTTCTGACTGCGGTCAATCGCTTTGGAGCTAACGACCATCGACTAACGACTAATGACCGACTCGCTAAACGTTGAACCACGGCGTAATCCACACATACTTGATATGAAACATGAGCCGCAGCGCCATCTTGATCGGTAGCGCAAACATCGTGAGCACAAAAAACATCATGATCGAATACTGGAGCAGGCTCATGCGCTGGTAATCTTTCGGATTATTGCGGCGGAAAAAGGAGTGCAGCACGAACCCGCCGATCGCATAAAATCCGCCGACCACCACCAATCCAAATATTCCTTTGACCCAATTCGAGGTGATTCCGAAAAGGTCCGGTAAATCGCGGTTCACCTCATAAATAAGACGATTGTGGTCCCAAGTTTGCCCCGGCCAGAACCACTGCCATCCTGGTCCGCGAATAAAGGTCCCG
The DNA here is from genome assembly GCA_963803645.1 of uncultured Acidobacteriaceae bacterium. Taxonomy (GTDB): domain Bacteria; phylum Acidobacteriota; class Terriglobia; order Terriglobales; family Acidobacteriaceae; genus Acidiflorens. Next base: position 92,189 of record CAWDNK010000003.1, read on the forward strand.
ATAATGATCATCGCGACCCACAACACGATAAAACCAAATAGAAAAGTTCCAATCGCAAATTTGCGCTGTCGCCACGTGTAATAGCCGCTCCCCAATGGATTCGTGTCGATATAGGGAATCACCATCAGCCCGATGATGATCAGCGTCGGCATCACCACGCCCGCAATCCACGGATCGAAATACACCAGCATTTCCTGGAGGCCGAGAAAGTACCACGGCGCTTTCGCCGGATTCATCGTCAGGTTGGGATTCGCCGGCTCTTCGAGCGGCGCATTGAGCGTGATCGACCAAACCATCAGAATCAGCGTGACAATGATCGCCGCCAGAAATTCCACGCGCAGCAGAAACGGCCAGACGTGAATTTCTTTTTGCCATCCAGCCTGCCACGGCCAGGTCTTGCGATGGTGGGTCTTCGCGAGCGCGGCATCGCCTTCCAGTTGCGTGATCAGTTCATCGTTAGCGTGCGCCTGCTTCCACGCGAGATAGATATAAAACGCGAGCAGCGGAATCAATCCAACGATCGGCACGTTGTCGGGCGCGGAAGCGATGTCCCACAATTGTCTCCAGTCCATATTATTTCCGTGCCTCCTTGACCTCGGATGCAAGCACCACCGGCGCTGGTCCGGAAATGCCGCCGTCCTTTCGCACACGCCAGAAGTGGACGATCATCAGCACCGAAGCCACGATCGGAATGCCGATGCAATGCCAGATATAAGAGCGCAGCAACGCGTTCGCATCCACGATCGAGCCGCCCAGCAACCCGAAACGAACGTCGTTATAAGGAGTCATGCCGAGCTGCGGACCAAACGGTCCTTCATGCCCCAGTCCCGGCGTCGCGCGCGCCATATTGGTGCCGACCGTCACGGCCCAGAATCCAAGCTGATCGTCCGGCAACAGGTATCCCGTAAATGAAAGCAGCAACGTGAAAACCAACAGCAGTACGCCGATGTTCCAATTAAACTCGCGCGGCTTCTTATAAGAGCCGGTCAAAAACACGCGGAACATATGCAGCCAGACCGCAATCACCATCAGGTGAGCGGCCCAGCGATGCATGTTGCGCAAAAGCTTGCCGAAAGGCACATCGTGCTCCAGATAGAGCACATCGCGAAACGCCTGCACCTTGGTCGGGTGGTAATAAAACATCAGCAGCACGCCGGTAAATGTCAGAACGATGAAGAGATAAAACGTAATCCCGCCCATGCCCCAGGTGTAGTTGTAGCGCACCGCATCGCGATTGATCTTCGCCGGATGCAGATGCAGAAAGACGTTGGAAAGCACGCCCAGCGCGCGATTGCGCGGCGTATCGTCGTGCTTGTGCCGGAAGATCGAGGTATAGACCTGGGTCTTGGTCGGATCCTTGAGCAGATCCATCTGCTCTTTGGCCTTGGCAGGAATGTCGGTCTTGAGCGAATTGACATCTTCTTTAACGCCGCTCGTTACGCGCTCAATGATGCCGGTTGATTTCCCGTTCTTTCCGTTCGTCTCTTCAGGCATTTTTATCTCTTCTCTGTGGCCGCGTTCCTCGGCACATCAAACCGCTTCAGGAACGCCCGCCACCGATCTCAAAATTGCGCGCACTCATACCGGCAGGAATGCTCCCGGATCGTTGAATTTGGTCGGTTGCCCCTTGGGCCACTGATAGAGCCGGGAAGTATCCACAATAATCTGGCCGTCCGGAGCCAGGTGCACGAACGCGCGGTCCATGGGCCGCGGCGCGGGACCCTCAAAGTTGATTCCTTCGTCGTCATAGCCGCTGCCGTGGCACGGGCACTTGAATTTGTTTTCGCTGGCCTTCCAATCGGGAGTGCAGCCAAGGTGCGTACAGCGCGCGTAAATAACGAAGAGGCGATCCGGCCGGCGATCGACCCAGATGCGATACTTCTGCTGCCACTTCGTATCCACGCCCAAACCGTAATCGGACGGATAACCAATTTTAAAAACGGTAGATGGTTCGAAAAGAGTGCGCGGCAGGAAGAAGCGAAAGAAAGCCAGAAACCAGGCAGTGAGAAACGCCGTAACTGAGACCCACGCCAACCGCCGCCGATGCTGGTTGACGGTGTTGTCTTCCGGCCCAACCGCGGCCACGCCGGCCGAGGCGGCGGCCTTTGAGGTTCCCACCGCGCCCGAACCCACATAGGGAGTGGCGGCGCTCGCTTTGGCGGGCGGCGTCGTTTTTTCCGGCACCGCCGATTTTTCGGGCGGCGGCGCGGACGCCTTGTCCACATCCGGATTCTCTGCCATGATCCTCCTCCTGCGTCAATTCATCTTCGTCGACAATCAATCGGCAGCCATGGAAAGCGCCGCCCGTTCCCTCACTCCATCTTCTTTTATATCCCCTGAACTGCCATCCGTCGCGCTTCCCGCGCCGATCGACGCCAGCACCGAGTGCGCCAGCGCCTCAATAAATTTCGGCGAGTCGTTCAGCCCCTCCGTCATCCGGAAGCGCTCGATGCCAAGCAGTCGCGCCTCCTCGCGCGCGCAATGATCGATCTCCCCGAGGGTCTCGACATGGTCCGAGACAAACGAAATCGGAATGACGCAGACGTCGCGAACTTTCTCCGCCGCCAGGGTTCTCAGTGTCGTATGCAGCGAAGGTTGGAGCCAACGGCTCGCCCCCACTTTGCTCTGATAGCAGAGCCGGTGAAGATTCCGCCAACCTCCCTGCTCCATTACGAGTTCCACCGTTTCTTCAATCTGCCGCTGATAGGGATCGCCTTTTTCGATCACCGACACCGGCACGCTGTGCGCGCTGAAGACCAGATGCGCAGCGTCAGAATTCGGAAACTGGTCGAGCGCGTCATTGATGCGGTCCACCAGCGCGGCAATATAAATCGGGCTGCGATAAAAAGTTTCGACGCATGAAGTCGGAATCGTGCCCGTCCAACGCCGCCGCCACTCATTCAAGCTGCTGCCGGTAGTCGTTCCCGAATACTGTGGATAAAGAGGTAATAACACGATCTGGTCGACGCGCGCCTCTTCCAGTTGAAAGATCGCCTCGGTGGTAAACGGGTGCCAGTAGCGCATGGCGACCACGCATCGCGCGTCCACGCCTGCGTGCAGCAACTGCTCTTCCAGGGCTGCCGCCTGCCGTTCCGTGAACCGGCGAATCGGCGAACCTCCGCCAATCGCCGCATAGTGCTGGGCTGCTTTTTTCGCACGCGTGCTCGAGATGAGTTTGGCAAGCGGTCGCCGACCGATCCGCGAAAACGGGAAGTCGATAATGTCCGGATCGCAAAAGAGGTTATAAAGAAAGGGTTCGACCGCGGCTAGCGAATCCGGTCCACCGAGTTGGAACAGTACTACACCAACACGTTTCGAAATCCTCACCATTACCCCAGATCCAAAGCCAGATTCGACGCGATGTTACAAAAAAACTGTCGCCCGCGTCAATGTATCTCTGCACGAATTCTCAAGCGCACCCGAAAATTTGCGCCCGACGCTTTGTTTTGCATCCCACCGGAAAAAATTCCGCGCAGGCATCTCGAACTCATTGCACAAATCACATCGAGCTGTGATACACTTCGCCCGATTATGCGCTGGCGCATGTTCAAATGCGTGGCGCGCGGTGCATCGCAGCAAACGTGGAGTCGATTTCGTCAGGCAGATTCAGATAATCCCGGCAGGGGGCTGATTCATGGGGCTGTTGCTTCTCTGTGTCATCTGGCTGATTACCATAGCCAGCACTTACTTTTTTGTCGCCAAGACCTGGTGGTTGCCCACCGGAGCTTCCGCCGCGGCCGCCGCCATCGATCACCAGTTTGCCATAACCTTTGTGATCATGGGCGTCATCTTCGTCGCCGCGCAAATGGCGCTCGGATACCTCGTCTTCAAATATCGCGACGGCGCCAATCCAGGGCGCGCCGGCTACTCCCATGGCAACACCACGCTTGAAATTGTATGGACGACTCTCACCGTCATTCTCTTTGTCGGATTAAATCTGATTGGCAAGCCGATCTGGGCGTCGGAGCGCTGGCGGCCCGCCGTCGATGACGCAACCAAGGTCGAAGTCACCGGCATGCAATTCGCCTGGTACTTCCGCTATCCGGGTCCCGACGGAAAATTCGGCACCACCCGCCCCGAACTCGAAGACCCGTCCTCCGGCGGAGAAGCCGCGCTGGGCCTCGATTCCAAGGATCCCGCTTCGAAAGACGATATCGTCACCGGCATCATGGAAGTGCCCGTCAATCGCGAGGTGGAGGTTATCCTGCGCGCGCACGACGTCATCCACAGTTTCTTTGTTCCTCAAATGCGCTTCAAGCAGGATGCCGTGCCCGGCCTCGCCATCCACATGCACTTCACGCCGACCGAGACCGGCAGCTATGAGATCGCTTGCGCGGAGCTGTGCGGACTCGGCCACTACAAGATGCACGGCATTTTGAAGGTGGTCAGCCAGGGCGAATACGACCAGTGGATCGCGGCGCACGAGGCCGACAAACAATAAGCCACAGCAGTCAGCAATAAAACAACAAACATAAGCAGCAGAGAAACAAGAAACGCAGAACGGTAAGCGGAGAGAATAGTAAATGGTCGCTCAGGAATCTCACGGACACGCGGCGCCCCAGGGCTTCATTCGCAAATACGTTTTCAGTCTCGACCACAAAGTCATCGGGTTGCAGTATTACTTTCTCGCGCTGACGGCGGTCTTCGTCGGGATGTTTCTCTCCCTGCTGATGCGCATCCACCTGGTGTGGCCTGGCGCCTCGATACCGCTGATCGGCGCCATCAAGCCTGAAACCTATCTCAGCCTGCTCACCATGCACGGCACTATCATGGTGTTTTTCGTGCTGACCACGGCGCCGCAGGGTGGCTTCGGCAATTATTTTCTTCCCATCCAGATCGGCGCGCCCGACATGGCGTTTCCCGTCCTGAACATGTTGTCGTTCTGGACCACCTTCGTCGCGTATCTTGTCATGCTCTCGGCGTTCTTCGTCGTCGGTGGCGCGCCGCTACATGGCTGGACCGGTTACGCTCCGCTGAGCGCGCTGCAATCGGCAGGTCCGGGTGAAGGCCTGGGCGCGGATCTCTGGATCACCAGCATTGCGATTTTTTGCATCGCCTCGCTGATGGGCGCGCTTAACTTTATTACGACGACGCTCGATATGCGCGCCAAGGGCATGACCCTGATGCGCATGCCGCTCACCTGCTGGTCGTGGTTCATTACCGCCATCCTCGGCTTGCTCGCCTTCGGCGTTTTGCTTTCCGCAGGAATTCTCCTGCTCATGGACCGCAACATGGGCACCAGCTTCTTCCTGCCGCTCGGCACGATCAACGGCGTCCTTACAGGACACAGAGGCGGCTCGCCACTGCTCTGGCAGCACCTGTTCTGGTTCTTCGGACACCCCGAAGTCTACATCGCGATTCTGCCCGGCATGGGCGTGGCCTCGCAAGTACTCTCCACATTCGCGCGCAAGCCCATCTTCGGCTACAAGGCAATGGTCTATGCCATGCTCGCCATCGGCCTGCTCGGCTTCATGGTCTGGGGACACCACATGTTCATGAGCGGCATGAGCCCCTACTCGGCATTCGCGTTTTCCGTAATGACCATGGCCATCGGAGTTCCCTCCGCGATCAAGACCTTCAACTGGCTCGGCACGCTCTGGGGCGCGCGCATTCGCTTCCAGTCGCCCATGCTGTTCGCCATCGGCTTTGTATCGCTATTCGTCTCCGGCGGCCTCAGCGGACCATTCCTCGCGCAGCCGGTGCTCGACATTCAGTTGCATGACACGTATTTCGTGCCCGCTCATTTCCACCTCATTATGGGAGTCGCGGCTATCTTCGGCATCTTCGCCGCCACCTATTATTGGTTCCCGAAAATGTTCGGCCGAATGATGAGCGAGAGCCTGGCGCGTTGGCACTTCTGGTTCTCATTCATCGGAACCTACGCGATCTTCATGCCCATGCACTATCTCGGTATGGCGGGACAGCTGCGACGCTACTCTCAGGGAACCGAATTGGCGTATCTCAGACCGCTGTTGCCGGTCCAGAAGTTCATCACCTACGCCGCCATTGTCACCATTGCCGGACAGCTGATATTCCTCTTCAATCTCTTGTGGAGTCTGCGCAACGGCAAGAAGGCCACCGACAATCCGTGGGAGGCGACCACGCTCGAATGGACGACAACCACTCCGCCTCCGCACGATAATTTCGGCGGACACACGCCGGTCGTCTATCACGGCCCGTACGAGTATGCTGTGCCGGGTGCGCCGCGCGATTACGTTATGCAAACTGATCCGGCTTCAGTGGTCGCGCACTAGGGCATCCAGACGTCATGGCAACCTTTACTCCAACCGTCCCGGCGCAGCGACCCGCAACCTCTCGCGGGGACCGCAATAATCTGCCGCCGATCCCCGGTGGCGGAGACGACGGACGCCCTGATTTCGGCGCCCCGGACCATAGGGTTCGCCTGCGGCGCGCACGCCTTGGACTCCTGGTCGCGCTGACTCCCATCCTGATGCTGTTCGTTTCCTTCACCAGCGCCTACGTCTTTCGTCAGGGATTACCGAGCTTCGATCCCGGGACGAACACGGTTGTACGCGACTGGCGTCCCATTCCGCTGCCGAACACGCTCTTTCTGATCAATACACTGCTCCTCGTCGCCAGCAGTGTGACCGTGGAATTGGCGCGCCGGAGGATTGCGCAGCGCGTTGCCCTGGAGCCGGTGCAATCCATTCCCGGAGTCTCGCTCGGCAACGAAAAAGAATTTCCCTGGCTTGGTCTGACGATCATCCTCGGCATTGGTTTCCTGATCGGCCAATTTCTTGCATGGAGAGACTTGGCTGCGCGCGGCTTTTTCGTCGCCACCGGGCCCAGCAGTTCGTTCGTGTATTTGCTGACCGGAGTGCACGCCATTCATCTCCTGGGCGGCATCATGGCTCTGCTGGTCGCGGGCTCAACCGTGATTCTGCACCGCCGCCTCGAATCGCGACACATCGTGGTCGATGTCACCGCGTGGTATTGGCATTTCATGGCGCTGCTTTGGATCTACATTCTGACTTTGATGGAGTTCGCACATTAGCGCCGCGTTTTGGGTGACGCAGCGCATGAGCGCTGCGATTAGAGCCAGGCAAGAACAGCGGCCTTTAGCCGCTGAGGTACTTCGATCTGAAGATGAACCAAGGAGACTGAACGCATGGCGGATGCTGCCGTGACGCACGACGTAGCGGTCTACGAGCCGTCTTTATTTGGCACGTACTCCAAAAAAATCGGGATGTGGCTTTTCCTGCTGTCGGACTCGCTGACCTTCGGCGCGTTGCTCTATGCCTACAGCTACGGACGCATTTCGATCACGAACTGGCCAACACCGTTCCACTCCGGCAGTATCGTCAACGCAACCATCATGACCGCGTTCCTGCTGACCAGCTCGTTGACCATGGTACTGGCTGTCAGCGCGGCGGCCCGCGGAAAAGAAAGCGCGAGGGTCGGATGGCTGCTCGCCACCATGGCATGCGGCATAGGGTTCATTATCCTTCACGGCCGCGAGTGGACTCACCTCATCTCCGAGGGCTTGACGCTGCCGATCTTTCCGGCTGTACCTGGACAGGACAGCGCCTCCGAATACGCCAATGTGTCCAAGACCGTGCCGCAGTTCGCCGCCACGTTCTTTACTCTGACCGGAATGCACATGCTGCACGTGACGCTGGGCGTCGTTTATCTGGGCATCGTCGCGCTGCGCAAAAAATTCATTCCGATTCTGTTCGCCTGCTGGCTCGCGGCCTGGCTGCTAACGCCGTCCTACAGCCCGTTTCACTACGGGGCCCATGTGCTGCTCATCGCCGCGCTCGTCTGCACGCTGATTTTGTGGCTGAAGCCCAAGGTTTATGACGCAGCTGACACCGAAGTCGCCGGCTTGTACTGGCACTTTGTCGATTTAGTCTGGATGTTCATCTTCCCGTTGGTTTACCTGATGTCCACAAAGATCATTTAGCGCTTGTCGAAATAGGAGCACGCAAAAATATGGAAGACGCTTCCCAATTAGCCATTGAAGCCCGCGTAGCCGAACAACACCGGCATCATTCGCACACGCCGTTCTATGTGGTGTGGGGAGTGCTGCTCGTGCTGACTGCGATCGAGGTCTATTTGGGCTACCAGAACATGGAGCCCAAGCGCATGCTCTCGATCCTCATGTGCCTCTCGATAGTCAAGGCCGCGCTCATCATCGGCTATTTCATGCACATGAAGTACGAGGCCTCGCGCATGAAATATCTCACCATGTGCTCGCTGGTGTTTTGCCTGGCCATGATGATGGTCTTCTTCCCAGATGCGTTCCGCATTCTGTACCTGGGTGTACATTGAAATCAGGAACCACATTGAAGGCTAGACTCACCCTCGTCGTGTTCGCCGCGTTGCTGATGCTCTCGGCCGCGCCCGCCTTCGCGCAAGCCTGCGCGATGTGCTACAGCACGGCGAAAGCGACCTCGAAAGAAGGACAGCGCGCAATTACCCGCGGCGTCGTCATCCTCGCAATTCCGCCTCTCAGCGTCATGACGATTGGCGTTGGCTTGGCCTTCCGCTACGGCAAGAAGCGCGACCAGGATCAAGAACGCGACGGCGTTTCGTCCATCTAGACGCCATCAATTCCTCCGACAAGACCCGTACACGACGAAGGTCTCGCACCAGAAAATCTTTGACAGGAATTTAAAATACACCTCGACTCTGAGGTTGTCGTTGCGGCTAAGCTCCACAAAATAAGGCGGGGACAGGGCGTCCCCGCCACCCATCTCTGACTACTTCGCCAGATACAGCGAAGTGTAATAAGCCAGCACTCCGAAAAACACGATCCCGCAAATTGCATAGGCCGTAAAAATCCAACAATTACGATCTTCGTGCCGAACCGTACTCTGATCTACAGACTTCCCGACGGCTGTTGCATCTTCCATTCAAGCCTCCAGAATCCAGATCTGACGTGTCCGCAAAAGCTGTGCTTCTGGCCCGTGATCTCAACAGACGGGCACGACGCGGGAATTGTACCCCGGAACCCGGTCAAAAAAAGCACAAAAATATGTAAAAAGGAGCCCTAACCGCCTAGCCCGGATACCGCCCGGAGATGTACCCTTCCAGCTCCTGAATCGCCTGAGCCTGCCCGGAGATCGTCCAGCGCACCAGATCGCCAATCGAAACGATCCCCACCGGCGTCCCGTTCTCGACCACCGGGAGATGGCGAAAACGCCGGTTCGTCATGATGGCCATGCATTCGTCCACCGTGTTTTGCGGCGTCACAAACACCACCGGGGTAGTCATGATCGCGCTCACCGGCGTGTCCTTCGAAGAGTGGCCCTTGAGGATGACCTTGCGCGCATAATCCCGCTCGGACATGATGCCGACCAGCTTATTCTCCGAGATCACCAGCACCGCGCCGATGCCCTCCAGCGCCATCTTTTCAATGGCCTCGTAAACCGACTGCTCGGGCCTGACCGAAAAGATCCGGCCGTGTCCCTTGGTTCGCAACAGCGCTTCGATTGTGTCAGTGATTTTCATAATCCCCAGTGACTGCGTTCAAGAGTTGAACTCAAATCCCGGAAACGATTGCGCCTGCATTCCCCCGCAGAAGAAGCATGGTACTCCCATCTGTGGCGGCGATCCAATCAGTTTTTGCCGGTACGGCTCTTATCCCAGAGGGGAGTAGACCTCGGCTATGCAAGACGCGTAATCGATTTCGTCAATTTACTTGTAGGTTCCGGGTTGCCCGTGAGAACGAAGCCGCTGGCGCGGCGGACGCTGCCGCGTGGGTGATGTCGACAGTCTTGATGTTCAGTTCAGATAAGTTGTGGGTCACAAGGAGGTGTCCCTGTGACCCATCTACGCAAAATGATGCTGGAAGAACTCCAGCGTCGTCATTACTCGGAAGCTACCACGCAGCGTTACATTCGCTTGATCGAGCGGTTTGCGCAGCACTTCCACCGCTCGCCCGATCGCCTGGGACCGCAGCACATCCGCGAGTACCAAGCGCAGCTCTTCACCCTGCACAAACTGACTCCCGGTTCGGTGACCAATCATCTCTGCGCCCTGCGCTTCTTCTACATCCAGACGCTCAAAAGGCCCTGGAGCATTGCCGACACTCCCTATCCCAAGAAGCGCTATCGCCTTCCCACTATCCTCAGCCAGGAAGAAGTAACACAGCTCATCGATGCTGCGCCGACTTCCTTCTATCGCACCATTTTGATGACCCTCTACGGTACCGGCGTGCGCCGCACCGAGCTCACACGGCTGAAGGTCAGCGACATCGATAGTCGACGCATGGTCGTGCACATTCAGGACGGCAAAGGTCACCAAGACCGCGACGTCATGCTCAGCCCCGTCCTGCTCGAAGAACTGCGTGCTCACTGGCGACGCTTGCGCAAAAAGTCTGTCTGGTTATTTCCCGGCAACCGCTGGCACAGCGCTGATCACCCCATGGATGACAAGACGCCCTACCACGCTTGCGTCGAAGCCGCCCGCCGCGCCGGGATTAAGAAACGTATCTATCCCCACATGCTGCGCCATTGCTTTGCGACCCACTTGCTCGAAGCTGGCGCCGACCTGCACACCATCCAGATCCTGTTAGGCCATCACGATCTGAAAGAAACCGCTCGCTATCTCCACCTCTCGCAACGGCACTTGCATGCCACGCCCAGTCCGCTGGATGCGCTGCTGCTCAAGAAAGGCAGGTCGTCCGAAGAGGAGTAGATGAAGCGGCCACAGTTAGAGGTGGCCGACATCATTCGCGGCGCAGGGGCAGACTTCATCGAGAGGAACCGTTCATGGCTCCGCTGGACACACCTTAAGGTCTTGCTAGCCATCGCACGCTGTCGCACCGCCGCTCTTGGCGGCCATATCGATGAGTGCACTGGCTGCGGACATCGTGCCACCATCTCCTACAACTCGTGTCGCAACCGGCACTGCCCCAAGTGTCAGACCAGCGCCCGGGAACTCTGGATCGCGGCGCGTCGTCGTGAACTGCTGCCCACGCCCTACGTCCACGTCGTCTTCACCCTGCCGCCGCAACTGGCTGCGCTGGCTCTGCAAAACAAAAAAGTGATCTATGGTTTGCTGCTTCGTGCCAGCGCAGAAACTCTGCTAGAAGTCGCGCGCAACCCCGCTCATCTCGGGGCCGAGATCGGCTTCTTCAGCGTGCTCCATACCTGGAACCAGAAACTCCAACTTCATCCCCATGTCCACTGTGTCGTTCCCGCCGGCGGACTCTCCCGCGATCACGCCCGCTGGATCCGATCCCACCCACGCTTCTTCCTTCCCATCGCCGTACTGCGGCGCGTGTTTCGTGGCAAGTTCGTCGCCGGCCTGAAGTCTGCCTTCGAGCGCCGTCAACTGCACCTTGCCGGAGAACTCGCACCCCTCGCCCATCCCAAGTTCTTCGCTGCCTGGCTGCGTCCGCTCTTCCGCAAAGATTGGATCGTCTACTCCAAACCACCCTTCGGCGGACCCGATTACGTCCTGCAGTATCTCGGCCGCTATACCCACCGCGTCGCCATCTCCAACCATCGCTTGGTCACACTGGCGGACGGCCAAGTCACCTTCCGCTGGCGCGACTCCGCCGACCACAATCAGCAGAAAGTGATGACCGTCTCGCGCGATGAGTTTCTCCGTCGCTTCCTACTTCACCTGCTCCCTAAGGGCTTCGTCCGCATCCGCCACTTCGGTATTCTCGCCAATCGAAGGCGCGCCGCCCTCCTGCCACGCTGCTTCGCCGTTCTCCACGCCACTCCACCGAAAAACGAATCGGAAACGTCAACCGCTCCTACAGCGCACCCGCTGTGGCGCTGTCCCAAGTGCGGCGGACCCATGACGGTCGTCGAACGATTTACAGCCGCGCAACTCCAACTCCGTTCTCCACCGCTCCTGGCCACGGCCGCATGAAATCACTCGCCCACATACCGCACTGTCGGCGCGCTTCAGAGCGTCTCGCCGAAGTGTGTCTCTGTTACACCCAGACATCTTCTTCCTCTCCCCGCCCTGCCTCACTTCGGCCATCGATTCGTCTTTGCGCAGGTGCGACGACCTCTCCTCTACCGGACCTGACGATTCCCGCGAACTTCTACACCCTCACTCGCTCCATTCAATTTGCATAAGTCCCGCGTCCGCCGCGCCAGCGGCTTCCTTCTGACGGCTTTTTCGAACGCGACGCCCACACCTTCCTTTAGCCTCAAAGCACTCAACCCGGCGTCGTGTCCGAAAAAGCACTAGCGTAATACTCCGGGAATCTCGCTCAGCGCAGTAACTTTCGTCCGGTGTCCACATATTGTTTGAGAACGCTCATTCGATTCGGAGCGCAGCCATTGGATCGACCCGAGTAGCCCTGATTGCAGGCATCCAAATGGAGAATAGAGCGACTACGCTCAGCACCAGCGGAGTTGCGATAAACGATACCGGGTCGAGGGGTTTTACTCCGAAGAGGAAGCCAGCAAGAAGGTGTGTAAGCCAGAAAGCACCGCCACCGCCGATGAGTACGCCGATGAGAGTGAGCGTCATCCCCTGGCGGATGACCATGTTGCGAAGATTCGAGGCCTGTGCGCCGAGCGCCATGCGGACGCCAAGTTCCTTTGTGCGCTGTTGAACAGAGTAGGACATCACGCCATATACGCCGAACGCGGCCATGAGAAGCCCAGCAAACCCAAAGACGGTCAACAGCAGCATATTCAATCGCTGGCGCGCGATATTCGCCGCTTCGATTTCCTCCATAGTGCGAATATGCGCAACCGGAAGGCCTCCGCTTGCCTCTCGGAGAGCGGCAGAGATCGGGGTTGTCAATGTGCGAGGATCCTGGCTACGAACGAACCAGTACAGCGGAGCTACCTTCGAATTGAGCGCTGTCTCCAGATCCGGCATCTGTGAAAGCGGTATGTACATCATGGGAGCCGGATCGGTATTGGGGCCCTCATCATGGGTGTCGCCCACTATTCCGATAACTTGGCGTGGGCCTTCAGAGAAGGCCGGACCCGCGCCGGCGCCGATCAAGATTCGCTCATTCAGTGGGTCACTCTTGGGCCAGTACTGCCGGGCCATCGCCTCGTTGACAACAGCTACGCCGGGTGCGGCAGCATCGTCCCGTTTCGTGAAATAGCGGCCACGCAGGAGTGAGATCTTGAGCGTATTGAAGTAGCCGTATGAAATCGAGCAAAAGCCTGCTCCGCCGGTAAATGGCGAATCCCCCTTGGGCCGGCCCACGACATCAAAAGTCATTCCGAAGCCGCCAGCCATTGGCAGGCAATTGCTCACTCCCGCGTCGATGATTCCGGGAACTCCGTGAAGACGATCGGTTCCTTCCTGGATGATCTGCGCAACCGGAGCCGTCTTTTGAAACCGGTCGCCGCTGACCGACATCGACATGCTGATCACGTTGTGCATCGCGAAGCCGGGATCGACCGATTCGAGTTTCATGAAAGTGCGGATTAGTAATGCCGCCCCGACGACCAGCACCACAGTGAGAGCCATCTCAGCGATCACCAGCGCAGAACGAAGCTTGCCGCTTCGAACGCCAATGCTGGCGTGGCTGCCATTTTCATTCAAAGCAGCGGCGAGACTACCGCGCGATGCAGTGATCGCAGGCACAAGGCCGAAAACGATGCCCGTCAGGATTGAAATCCCAAGCGTAAAAAACAGGATGCGGAGGTCGAGCGTAATCCCAGAGCCATTCTGACCGATGAGAGGAATATCGCCTGGGTTCATTCTGAACAGCAGGCGGACTCCCGCAAAACCGAGTCCAAGGCCGATCAAACCACCTGTGAGCGACAGCGTCAGGCTCTCCACGAGAAGTTGGCGGACGAGTTGGCCGCGCCCAGCTCCGAGAGCGGCGCGCGTCGCGAACTCCCTTTTCCGTGCGGCAGCTCTTGCGAGCAGAAGGTTTGCCACGTTCGCGCAGGCAATCAAGAGAACGAAAGCGACTGCTCCGAAAAGCAGAAGAAGAGTGGAACCGGTATCGCCAATCATCAATTGCTGGAGGGAGACAACTCCGAATCCGCTATCGGGCGGGAGCAAATCACCGCCGTATAGTCTCCGAAACTGGTTGGCAACCAGGCGCAGTTGAGCGTTGGCCTCCGGAATGGTCACTCCCGGCTTCAGCCGTGCAGCGACGGTGAAGAAATTCGCCATGTCCTTGGAGTTCAGATCGAACTGGAACGGGACCCAGAGATCGGTCGGCGTATCGGTAACAAATCCAGGGCCAATGATTCCCACCACAAGATATGGCTGGCCATCGAGCGGGATGGTTGATCCGACAATATTCGGATTGCCACCGTAGCGGCTCTTCCAAAGCCCAGAGCTCAACACCGTAACGTGACCGCCATTTGGCCTGTCTTCCCCGGCAGCAAAAGTGCGTCCGGCGATGACGGGTGCACCCAACATCGCAAAATAGTCCGCTGATACGTGAACACCCTGTACCTGCTGCGGGTGGTCACTTTCGGTGATGTTGAGTCCAGCCACGAGAGAATCATATGCGGCAACCTGCTGGAAGATGCTCGTTTGCTGGCGCCACAGCCTGAACTTGGGTATGGTGGCTCCCGGGAATGATCCTTGTGGACTTGTATTTGTCAACGAGACCAGTTCCTGGGGATTGGGATAACTAAGCGGCTTGAGCAGGACCGCGTCAATTACCGAAAACACCGCCGTATTCACGCCTATCCCAAAGGCAATCATGAGAACTGCTATGGCTGTGAATCCAGGCGTTTTCGCAAGCGTCCGCACTGCGAACGAAAAGTCTCGCCTCAAACAACCCGCAAGGACCGCCAGATACCGAAAGATTTGTATTCCGCGATGTCCCAAATCCATTGGAATCACCAAAGGGCTGCACCATTCTGATGGATGTCTTTGCGTTTCGCAAGCCGCGCGTTTCACCGTACCCGACCGTTAAACGGTGCAGGGCCATTCGCAGTTGGCGTAACATCCCCATTTCACTAACCGCCCGGCCGCAGGGGCCGTGTAAGATCACTCCCTTTCCCCTCGGCTCTCCGCTGTAACCTCTTCGCGTCGCATTGTTGTTGCGCTAATCCCCAGCACCTCGAATAATGCTCAGTACGCTCATGCTCGAGACCAAAGCCCCGCCCGCTCACGTCGACGCCCCGGCCTTAGAAGCCGCTCTCCACCGCCATCTCCGCGGAGAAGTCCGCTTCGACTCCGGCACACGCGCTCTCTACGCGACCGACGGCTCCAACTACCGCCAAGTCCCAATCGGCGTAGTCATCCCGCGCGACAAAGAGGACGTCCTCGCCACCGTCGCCCTCTGCCGCGACCATCACGCTCCGATCCTCGCCCGCGGAGGCGGAACTTCCCTCGCCGGCCAATGCTGCAACGTGGCCGTCGTCCTCGATTTCTCGAAGTACATGGAGAACATCCTCGAGATCGATCCCGAGCGCCGCATCGCGCGCGTGCAGCCGGGAGTAATCCTCGACCATCTTCGCGCCGCCGCCGAGAAGCATCACCTGACCTTCGCGCCCGATCCCGCTACCCACAGTCGCTGCACCCTCGGAGGCATGATCGGCAACAACTCCTGCGGCGTGCACTCGATCATGGCGGGCAAGACGGATGACAACATCGAGGCCCTCGAAATCCTCACCTACGACGGCCACCGTCTGCACGTAGGCGCAACCAGCGAAGAAGATTTCAACCGCATCGTCGGCGAAGGCGGCCGCCGCGCCCAAATCTACTCCGGCCTCAAGCAGCTCGCCGACCGTTACGGAGATCAAGTCCGTCGCCAGTTTCCGAACATTCCGCGCCGCGTCTCGGGCTACAACCTAAATCACCTGCTCCCCGAGAATGGATTCCACATCGCGCGCTCGCTGGTCGGCTCCGAAGGCACCTGCGCCACGGTTCTCGAAGCCACCTGCCGCCTCGTGCAGAGCCCGCCCGCGCGTGTGCTCGTCGTCATCGGATGGCCTGACGTCTATATCTGCGCCGACAACGTCCCCCGGATCATGGAGCACGGCCCCATCGGCCTTGAAGGTTTTGACGACATCATCGTCAACGCCAACCGCAGCAAAGGCCTCAACCTCGACGGCCTCGCGCTGCTCCCTGAAGGCTGCGGCTGGCTGATGGTCGAATTCGGCGCCGGCACAATCGTGGAAGCCGAATCGAAGGCCCGCCATTTGATGGAGACGCTCGACCGCGACCCAGCGCCGCCCGAGATGCGTCTAATCTCCGACCCACGCCAGGCGCGGCACCTCTGGAACGTGCGCGAATCGAGCCTGGGCGTCAGTTCGCATGTTCCCGGCGAACCCATTCGATGGGAAGGCTTCGAAGATTCTGCCGTCGCGCCCGAAAAGTTAGGCGCGTACCTGCGCGAGCTGCGCACTCTGATGCAAGCCTTCCATTACGAAGGCGCATTCTACGGCCACTTCGGCCACGCGTGCGTGCACACGCGCATGGATTACGATCTCGAATCCGCCGAAGGCATTCGCAAATTCCGCCAGTTCATGGAAGAGGCCGCCGACCTCGTAGTCCGCTACGGTGGCTCGCTCTCCGGCGAGCATGGAGACGGGCAGGCGCGCGGCGAACTTCTGCCAAAGGTGTTTGGCCCCGAGCTCATGCAGGCCTTCCGCGATTTCAAATCGCTGTGGGATCCCGACTGGAAGATGAATCCGGGCAAGCTGATTGACGCGAACAAGCTCGATGAGAATCTGCGCCTCGGCCCCAACTACGACCCCTGGCAGCCGGCAACGCATTTCAAATTTCCTGAAGACCATGGCAGCCTGGCCAGCGCAACCCTGCGCTGTGTAGGAGTCGGCAAATGCCGCCAATACGAAGGCGGCGTGATGTGCCCCAGCTTCCGCGTGACGCGCGAAGAAGAGCACTCCACCCGCGGCCGCGCCCACCTGCTCTGGGAGATGACGCAAGGCGAGATAATTAAAGACGGCTGGAAAAACGAAGCGGTCAAAGAATCTCTCGACCTCTGTCTCGCCTGCAAAGGCTGCAAAAGCGATTGCCCGGTCGGCGTCGACGTAGCCACCTATAAGGCAGAATTCCTTTCTCATTATTACGAGGCCAATCGCCGCCCGCTCAACACGCTGGCGATCGCGAATTTCGACCGCGGAGTGCGCGCGGCATCGCACATCCCTGGCCTCGTAAATCTGACCACGCAACTACCCGGCCTGCGCGATCTCACCAAACTAGTCGCGGGAGTTTCGCCGAGCCGCAGAATCCCGGCCTTCGCCCCGCAAACATTTCAGCAGTGGTGGGCCAAACAACAGTATGGCGACGGACGCCCGCGTCCGTCGGGTCGAGCGAAGCGCGATTCCAGCGAGGCAGCCGATAGAAGCTCGGCAGTCATCCTCTGGGCTGACACCTTCAACAATCACTTCTCACCCTCCACTGCCATCGCTGCCACGGAGGTTCTGGAAGCCGCCGGCTTCGGTGTCCTCGTTCCCAAAGCCCAACTCTGCTGCGGGCGCCCGCTCTACGACGTCGGGGAACTCGATCGCGCCAAAAGCCTGCTGCTACAGATCATGGACGAACTCTACGTTGCCATCGAGCAACGCACGCCCATCGTTGTTCTCGAGCCCAGTTGCGCCGCCGTCTTCCGCGACGAACTCGTCAACCTTTTCCCCAATGATCAGCGCGCCCGCGCGCTCTCCAAACAAGTTTTTCTGTTGAGCGAATTTCTCGAGCAATTCGCCAAAGGTTTTCCCATTCCGAATCTCGCTCGAAAGGCGCTCATCCACGGCCACTGTCACCACAAAGCTCTGATGAAGATGACCGCCGAAGAATCCGTACTCCGCCGCATGGGTATCGACTTCACCGCGCCCGCGCCCGGATGCTGCGGCATGGCCGGCGCGTTCGGCTTCGAAAAAGAAAAATACGAAATCTCACGCGCCATCGGCGAACTCGAACTTCTTCCCGCCGTTCGTCAGGCGCCCACTGACTGGCTCATCGTCGCCGACGGCTTCAGTTGCCGCGAGCAGATCGCGCAGGAGACCGACCGCCACGCGCTGCACCTCGCCGAAGTCCTCCAGATGGCTCTCCGCGAATCCACCGAAACTCCCGAAGGCCTTCCGCTCTTTGACGCCGCCCCGCGCCACTATCCAGAAGACGCGTGGGTCGGCCCACATGAAGCCGCGATCCAGAAATCAATGAAGCGCACCGGCTTGGGAATGGCAGGGATTGCAGCGGGAGCCGCGCTGCTGTTCGCGTTGGCGAAGAGAAGGTAAGCAGATGCCAGACAAGTCACTCCAAGGCTCGGTGCTCGTTCTGATCCAGTTCGACGTCTCCGAAGAAATTCGCCTTGACCTGCTGCGCACCATCTTTGGCGCGCGCCGACAAGAGGCAAGTTTCAAGCATCCTACCCCTGGATATGTCCGCTACCAGCGTCCACCAGTCGTCGAGCGGGTTGAGCCGCTCGTGCTCGAGAGCGGCGAGCGCCTCGACGCCCAGATCAAGTATTACGATTACGGGGTGCTCAGCGTGGTCTTCGAGCTGCCCTTCGCGGGGGACTGGGATACGCTCGTCCGCCTCGCCAGCCGCTGGGTTTGGGACACTGACTTCACCGCCTTCGCGAAGAAGATAGTCGAGCAGAAGCTGGACCGCGCCTATCCCGCCCTCGTCAAACCGTACGAAGTTAATCCGCGTGAAGGCAAGCGTGCCGAAGCCAAGTCGAACGAATCGACGTTCAACGATCCCGCTCGCGACGAAACTAAATCCGAAGCCGCAAACGCTGACGCCCCGAGTCCCTATGCCGAGTGGCTGACCGAAGACTACTTCATCTTCCATGTGCGCGAATGCGCCGGCAATGTCTCAGCATCCGACCTGCTCGCCGCCGAAGGCGGACGCATCGCCCAGATCGTGCGCGGAGAAAACCAAGCGCTCTCCGACGGCGAGCGGCAGGAAATCCTCCAGTCGAAGATCTCGTACTACCCAAACGACCTCGCCGTAATCGGATGGAACGCCGCGTTCCTCTATGACAACCAGACGGGCGCAGACACGGCGATCCAACTCCTCGAATACGCCAACTCGCAGCTCCTGGAATTCCGCCACTACGACGAGCTGCTCACGCACGAACTGCAGAGCGTTTACGATTTCATGGATCACGGTTCCGGCATCTGGGCGCGCTGGCGCACGGCCAGGCGGGCCAGCCGATTGCACACCGTTCTGCTCGATGTGGACGAGTTGACCGAGCGCGCCGATAACGCCATCAAGTTCCTCAGTGATATGTTTTCGGCCCGCCTCTACAAGGTCGCCGCGTCGAAGATCGGCGTCACGGACTACAAAGACCTCGTCAACCAGAAGGTGCAGACCGCCGAAGAGCTCTACCGCTTCATGGTCGACCAATTCCATCAAAGCAGGGCGTTTGTGCTGGAGTTTCTGGTAGTTATTATTCTGATTATCGAGCTGTTCTGGCTGTTTAAGGGATCGCTTCGGATTTAGCTGTCCTCTCTCAGTTGTCGTCTCGGAGGTTGTCGTCGGCGAAACCAATATTTTCATTTTTGTGAAATGCTCCACGTGGAGCAATTGACGTTATTGTACGTACATTTATTGAATGGTTTGGGCGAAGAAACTACGAATCCGGAAGTCGAAAATAAAGTTCATTATTGGAGCACCGTGAAAGTGGGCGAATTGGGGATTTTTCGCTGGCTTGATGTTTACTATCTGGATATGGCATCCCTGTTTTGATCTTGTTTGGGCATATGAAAATGCTGGGGTTAGCGGTTCGGGCTTGAGAATCAGGCACTTACGGCGAGGTATTCGGAGGAAAGGACTTACTGCTTCCGACTTACTTCGCTTTCCGTTTCATAGGGTGTTTCTCAGGCTGGATCTTGTCAAGTTGACAGGGTATGCATTGAACCGGAATTTGGGTGCAGAATTGGGATCAAACCAAGCGACGAATCCCAAGACCGACGGGCAGGGGAATCCCAGGTCTCGAAAAAGCGCGAGACCTGGGGGACCCGGGTTCTGCTCGGAGGTCTGTGATGGCGGGCACGGAGCGGGTGTGATGAAAGACGAAAAGACGCATGGACTCATTTTCACGGAGCGTCGTCTGCCTCGCGGATTCCGTGGCGTTCTGGCAGCATCCGTTCATGAAGGATACGGGAGATCAGGATTCCGCCGCCCTCCCGCCGGTAGAACAGAACATGCTTGCCATGCTCATGACGATGCAGGCCGGGACGGATGTCATCACAGTGCCGGCCTAGCGATGGGTTGTCGGCGAGCAATCGACAACAGTTCTCAATCTCGTTGAGGTAATCGGCTGCTTGAAATTTGCCCCATTTACTGAGGGTGTACTCGGCGATGTCCAGTAAGTCAGCCTCGGCGCGACGCGAGAATCGAAGCTTAGCCATCTAAAGTCACTCCCGGCTGGCGGGGAAGGATTAGCGGGAAGCCGGAAGCTTGAGCGCCTTACGGACTCGGCCAAAGACATTAGTCTCGGCAATGCCACTGGCATCACCCTGGTCGATGGCCGCACGCAGAGCGGCGAGCCTCGCATCGTACTCGCGCTCCTGGCGCTCCAAAGTTCGCAATCCGGCGCGGACCACCTCGCTGGCGTTTTCGTAGCGGCCACTCTTAACCTTGGTGGCCACGAAGCGGTCGAGTTCGTGAGTTAGATTGACGTTACGGGTTGGCATAATGCCCTACTTGTATGTTCGTCTTTCACATTTAAAATAGCATGATTGGCAAAGATTGCCAATCCCCACCTTCCCCCGTCGTCAACTGTGCTCCTTGGTGCCGAGCAACTCGCTGGCCTGCTGGCGGATGATCGGCAGTTTGAATTCCAGCACGTTCCAAACGATGCGATGATCGATCTCGGCGCAGCCGTGAATGAGAATGTTTCGGAAGGCGATGATGCGCTGATATTCACTGATCTGAGACGCGGTCGTTAAGTCGGTTCGAGCCAATTGGGCTAGCGCCTCACCCACGATTTCCAACTGCCGCTCGACCGCCGAGCGCAGCATGGGTCCGCACTGTACTCGGCGAAGCTTTTGCCCGCGATAAATCCGAGAGCTAGTTTGGCCGCACCGGCAATGTCGTAGAGGTATTTCTTCGACTCAATCCGCATAGAGGAGCGTCTTGGTAGACTCGACAACCTGGCGGAAGCAAGGGTTATGGATGGCGGATGCGACCACTAAATCCACCGGGCGCTGAAACAACGCTTGCAAGTCCTCGGGCAGGCCAAAGTAGGTGTCGGCGTATTGATCGCGATCCAGTTCCTGGAACGTCACGAGAAAATTCAGATCGCTGGATGCAGGGTCGAAGTCTGGGCCGGCGGCGGACCCGAAAAGCTCTATGCGCTGCACGCGGCGGTTGCGGCAAATACGCTCCAGATCTTGCCGCTTTTCCTCAATCAAGTTGTGCATGACGCCCTCTCCTACTTCATCTTAACAGGGGGCCGACGAGCCTCGTGCGTCAAAAACCCTCCACGATAACCGCTCGTGGGGGACAACATCCCTGATACCACACGCAAAAATGCCCGGGATTCTCACGAATGCCGGGCACCTGTTGCTTCGAGATTTTCGCGGCTGGTTTAGACAGCCGTTACGTTCTCCGCTTGCCAGCCCTTCGGGCCTTTGGTCACGTCGAATTGCACGGTTTGGCCTTCTTGCAGGCTCTTGAAGCCGCCTGACTGAATTGCGGAGAAATGCACGAAAACGTCTTCGCCATTTTGACGGCTGATGAAGCCATAGCCCTTGGCGTCGTTAAACCACTTCACTGTTCCTTGTTCTGCCATTTGTTGATGTTCCTATTCTTTGTCTCTGATTGAAATGTGCTGAGAAGATTCGTTGCTTGTGGAAGTGGTGTGACGCTGGTTGGCGGTACCGACCTTCAACTCACTGTGAGTCAAACTTAGCTCCTATAGTATAGCACAAGCGGGAGAGGTAAGTTTAGTCAAAAGTTTGGGTGGGGTCCTGATCTGGTTTTTCACCACGGAGTCACAGAGACACGGAGACACAGAGACAGGCAAGCACCTGAAGAACCCTGGCCTTGCGTGGGACTTCCGCTTGTCTCCTTCTACTTAGCTCCGCAGGAGACTTCTGACGCCGCATTTAGACTATACATGCGCATGAATACACGCCCATGATCGCCTCTCTCACGCTGGAGCTGCGCATTGAAGCGGCTCAGTCGCTTAAGGACAAGCGTCAGGTGGTCCGCAGCCTCAAAGACCGGCTGCGCGCCTCGTTCAACGTGTCGACCGCCGAACTCGATCCTTCGAATCTCTGGAATCAGGCCACCATTGGAGTGGTCGCGGTGTCGCACTCGCGCGACTATCTCGATGGACTGATGAAGAACGTGGAGCGGGCCGCCACTCGCATTGCCAACAACCACGGCGCCGAGATCACGGACGCGTTTGTGGAATTTCTTTAGAGCAGGTGTCAGGTCTTCGGTCCCAGATCTCAGGCCCCCAACCTGAGACCTGACACCTGCTTTCCTGAGGCCTGACACCTGCGACCTGAGAGCTGCTTTTCTGCTATGCTAATCGGTTTTCTTATCGAGGCCTGCCTTGGAGCGCCGTGGAGTCAAATATCACCGGGAGCGGCTGAGCGAGGCTCTGCGCGAGGAGCTGGAAACCATCCTCGAAGGCGAGCTGGGCGATCCGCGGATTGGGCTGGCCAGCGTTTCGGCCCTGCACCTGGCGGAGGATGGCCGTTCCGCGCATGTCATGGTCACGGTCGACGGCGACGACGCCGAAGCGGAGAGCACGCTCGAAGGGTTGAATGCCGCCAAGAATTTTATCCGGCGCGAATTGGCCGACCGCCTGCGCCTGCGCCGCTCACCCGAACTTTATTTTCAGATCGACCGGTCGCATCAACTCGAAGGTCGCGTGAAGGAGTTGCTGGATCGCGCGAAAAAGCGCAGCAAAAAATAGCTGGGGGTCGGCGGTCGTTGGTCGTCAGCCGGCCGTCGTTGGTCAGTGGCCTAAGCCGTTCGCGTCAGGTAGGTCGATTGGCGGGTGACAACAACCGAAGTCCGAACGACCGGCAACCGGTTGCCGTCGACCGCCGACCAATGACTGACGACTGACGACCAAAGAGCTCCCTATGCTCGACCAGGTTCTAAATGCGATTCGCGGGCGCCAGCGCTTTGTGGTGACCTCGCACGCTCGGCCCGATGGCGACGGCATCGGCTCAGCCCTTGCCTGCGGTCAAGTTCTGCGCGCCATGGGGAAAGACGCCGACGTGGTTATCTACGACGGTATCCCGCGCATTTATCAGAATCTGCCGTTTGCCGACCGCGCGATTCAGGCGCAGACCGTACCCACGAATGATGCCGTCATCCTGCTCGAATGCGACAGCACGCGGCGTGCGCTGCTCGGGGGCCTTGACCAGTGCTTCCTTATTAATATCGATCACCACGTCAGCGGCCGAAACTTCGGGCACATCAACTGGATCGATTCGAGCGTGATGGCCACCGCCGAACTCGTCTACCGGCTGGCGCGGGTGGCGTGCGTTCCCATCGATCGCGATATCGCCACCTGCCTTTACACGGCCCTCATGACCGACACCGGCTCGTTCATGTTCGAAGGCACCAACGAGCACACCTTCACGGTCGCGCGCGAGCTCGCGCTGGCCGGCGCCGATCCCGCGCAGTGTGCGCGCCACATTTATTTTGGACATTCGACCGCCAAGATGCGCCTGCTCGGAGCGGCACTCAGCCACCTGCATCGCGAAGGTTCGCTGGCATGGATCTGGGTGACGCAGGAACAGATGGCGCGCTTTGGGGCGCGCGAAGAAGACTGCGAAGGACTGGTCAACTACGCGCTCTCGATGGGCGATGTGCAGGTGGCCATCTTTTTCCGCGAGCTGCCGGACGGGCGTTATCGCGTCAGCCTGCGCAGCAAGGGCGAGGTCAACGTCTCGACCGTGGCCGAAAGCTTTGGCGGAGGCGGCCACAAATGCGCGAGCGGATTTTCGCTCGACGGGCCGCTGGCCATCGCCGTCGCGCGGGTGGTGGAGCGCCTGCGGGTTGAGCCGGCGGCCTTGCATTCGGCATCCGAATAGTGAAGCATCGCAAAGCCTTATGGACATGACGCGGCAACTTATCTCGTTCGTCGGCGCGCTCCTCATTCTGATCGCTTATGTCGGCCATCAGGTGGCATGGATCAATGCGCGACGGCCCGCTTACAACATTCTTAACGCCGCCGGTTCGGCGATTCTTTTTTGGATCGCGCTGCATCCTTTTCAGATCGGATTTCTTGTGCTCGAAGGAGTTTGGACCATTGTCAGTTTGTGGGCGCTCTTTCGTCCGCGTCCGCGGCCGGCTTAACCTCGCATGCGATCTCGAACCGAACTCTTGCTGCTGGTGGCCGGTTGCGGATTTCTACTGTTCTATGGCCTCGGAGCTTTCGGCTTGCTGGGGGCCGACGAACCTCGCTACGCGCAGGTGGCGCGCGAAATGCTCGATCGCGGCGATTGGGTCACGCCCACGCTCAATGGCAAGCCGTGGCTCGAAAAGCCTCCTCTTTATTATTGGCAGGCGATGGTCTCGTATCGCGTGGCCAGAGTGTTTTCGAACGGCGGCGATGGCGTGGATGAGCGGAGCGCGCGGCTGCCGGGGGCGATCGATGCGGCGTTTATGATCGCAGCCATCTATTTTTTTCTGCGGCAAAGAAACAAATGGCGTGATGCGCGCGCTCGCCTATCGGCAGCTGAGGCGGTGAGCAGGAATTTCCGCTCTGGCAGCGAACTTGACGCTGCGCTCATTACTGCCAGCTGCGCGGGCGTGATCGGATTCGCGCATGCCGCCTCGACCGACATGCCGCTGACCGCAACTTTTACGATCGCGCTGCTGGCCTGGTATGCGTGGTATGAGAGCGAGCGGCGCATCGCGCTCGCCATCTTTTATTTGTGCCTCGCGCTCGGCACATTAGCTAAGGGTCCGGTCGCGCCGGTGCTGGCGGCTGTGATCGTATTGCTTTTCGCGGCGGTCAAGCGCGACTGGAGCGTTTTACTTCGCACGCTTTGGATTCCCGGCATCGTCCTGTTCTTTGCCGTCTCGCTCCCGTGGTACGTGGCCGTTCAGATGCGCAATCCCGATTTCTTCCGCGTCTTTATCCTTGAGCACAATCTGGCGCGCTTCTCGAGCAATGTTTATCACCATCCGCAGCCCGTCTGGTTCTATCTGCCGGTCTTTCTGCTGGCCGCCATGCCGTGGACGTTGTGGCTGATCATGGCCGTGGTCGAACGTCTACGCCTGAGTTGGCGCGAGCGGCGCGAAGCTTTCACCGGCGCCCAAGCCTTCGCCAGCGAGAAAGATTCCTGGTCTCTTTACCTTCTTCTCTGGATGGTGGTGCCCATTGTTTTTTTCAGCGCTTCGCAATCGAAGCTGCCGGGCTATATTCTGCCGGCCGTACCGGCGGCAGCGCTGCTGGTCAGTGAATATCTGGCAGCTCGCCGCGAGCGGAATATAAAAATCTCGTGGCCGCTGGCCGCAGCGCACGGCATTCTCTGCGGACTTCTAATTTTCGCCGCGCTCTTTGCTGCGACTTCTGCTGCGACTTCTGCTGCTTTCGTCGCGGTGAATCACCATCTGATCTTCAGTCAGGGAGCCTATATCGCCGCGGCCATTGCCACAGTATTTGCCGTCGGCATTGCGATCGCGCTGATCCTGCCCGCCGGACCGCAACTGCTTCGGCCGCTTACCATGCTGGCTGCCATCGTCAGCGTCGCTGGGGTCATTCGGCTGGCTGCGCCCGCCATCGACGCCACGCAGTCGGCGCGCCCGATCGCCGAAATCATTCGCTCGTATTCGCGCGAATCGTTTTCCCACGAATCATTTTCGTTCGAACGCGTGCCGGTTGCGCTTTATCACGTGGGCCGCACGAAGCAATATGGGCTCGATTTTTATCTCAATCGTCCGACGCAGACTTACGACGAGGGCCAAGTGCCGGGCGCGGCCCATCTTCTGCTCGCAGCCCCGAACGCGGAGGCCGGGTTCAGCGCGCTTATACCGGGCCGCAAAGTGTCATACTTAACGAGTCTTCCCGCGCAGAAGCTGGAAATATATTGGATAGGAAAGAAATGACGTCTTATGCGGTTAGCAGCTCTCAGCTCCCAGCTCTCAGCTGTCAGCAAACTTGTCCTGTCGATCGGCGGGAACCCGAATTGATCTGTCCCAAGTTAATCGCAGGGAGCCGAAAACTGAGAGCTGACAGCTGACAGCCGAGAGCTGCCTTATGGAAATCCTCGACCTTCGCCATTTCTCTTCCGCCGATCTTCGAGCTCTGCTCGAGGAAGAGATCGCCGTATGGGGCAACCTGCTGGCGTGGGACTATGCGCAATCGGCCGAGATGATTCTCCGCTACATGGAGGCGAAGATACTTCCGGGTTATGCCGCCATCGAGCGCGGCAATATTTTCGGATATTCATTTTTCGTTTACGAACAAAGCAAGGGCGTGATTGGCGACCTCTTTGTTCACGATGGCGGCACCGCCGTGAATCGCCTTGAAGTCGAGGAGCGCCTGCTGACGCACGTCATCGAAACGCTCCAGCAATCGCCCGGCATTCATCGCGTCGAAGCGCAACTGCTGGCCCACGAGACGGGAGAAGTCTCGCGTCCGTTTCTGGCGCAGGGTTTCAGCCGCCATCGCCGCGTCTTCATGAACTTTGAAATGTCGGGGCATCCGCAGGCTTCGCTACAAACTCTGCCGCCGCTCGGGCCCGAATTCGAACTTCGTCCTTGGTCCGAGGAGCAGTACCAATCCGCCGCCGCGCTTATCACCGCCGCCTATCGCGGCCACGTCGATTCCGACATCAACGACCAGTACCGCACGCTCAGCGGCTCGCTCCGTTTTCTGAATAACATCGTGCGCTTCCCTGGTTGCGGCACCTTCGACCCGCAGGCATCGTTCGCGATTTTTCAGCGCCGCTCGCGCACGCTCGTCGGCCTTATCTTGTGCTCGCAAGTCCGCGCCGACGTCGGTCACATCACGCAGGTCTGCATCTTGCCCGAGTACCGCTCGGCTGGACTCGGACTGGTCCTGCTCGCGGCCACCACCAAAAGCTTGCGCGAGCGTAAGTTCAAAGCCATCTCACTGACTGTGACCGAAGCGAATGATCGCGCTATTGCGCTTTACAAACGGATTGGCTTCGAGTCGAAGCGCGTGTTTGATGCGTTTGTTTGGGAGGGGTAGGATAGCTTTAATCTTGGGCTCTCAGCTCTTGGCTCTTGGCTCTCAGCTCTAAGGTCTCGGCTTGTCAGTTTTGCGGCGAGGTTCAGTTATGTCTCACTGCCTGGTTCCGCGTTCTCCTCTCACGCATTGTGACTCCGGGCAGCGGTCCTGAACTTTCGGTCCGGAGTTCGGGCCCACAAAAGAAGGTAGAAATTATGTCTACTCCGAAAAAGCGTATTCCACTTGCCGGCAGCGAGCGCGCTCCCATGCCCGGGGCGCAAGAAATTGGTCCGGCGAATCCGAATGAAAAAGTTGACGTTACGATTCGCCTGCGTTCCCGGACCGGCAAAAAGCCGATTGTCTCCGACGCTGAGCTGAGGAAGCCCATCAAAGATCGCAAAATTCTGACCCGAGCGGAATTCGAGAGCCAGCACGGCGCCGATCCGGCGAGCATAGCCCGCGTCGAATCTTTTGCCCGCGAGCATAAGCTGACGGTCAAGGAAACGAGCGCGGCTCGGCGCACTGTCATTCTCACAGGCACAGTTGCCGCGCTGAGCGCGGCATTCGGCGTCGAGCTCAAGGAGTATCAGCACCCCGGTGGCAAGTATCGCGGACGCATTGGAGCGATTCAACTGCCCGAGGAGTTGCACGGAGTGGTCGAAGGCGTTTTTGGCCTGGACAATCGCCCGCAGGCCAAACCACATTTTCGTAGACGGCGTGCGCGAGCCGGCGCTCATGCCGATGCCGGCAGCGCATCCTACACGCCCCCGCAAGTCGCCGCGCTTTATGACTTTCCCACGGGCGTGAACGGATCCGGAGAATGTATCGGGCTGATTGAGTTAGGCGGCGGATATACGCAATCCGATCTCACCACGTACTGGAAACAGCTCAAGCTCTCAACCACTCCGAAGGTGTCAGCGGTTTCCGTGGGCAGCGGAAGCAACAGTCCCACTGGCGATCCAAATTCCGCCGATAGCGAAGTCATGCTGGATATTGAAGTGGCGGGCTCGATTGCGCCGGGAGCAAAGATCGTTGCCTATTTCGCGGACAACACGGACGCTGGTTTTTTGAACGCGATCACCACGGCGGTGCACGACACGACCAACAATCCATCGATCGTATCGATTAGCTGGGGCGGCCCGGAATCATCCTGGACTCAGCAGGCGATGACATCGATGGACGAGGCGTTCCAGTCGGCCGCGGCGATGGGCGTGACGGTTTGCGTGGCCGCCGGAGACGACGGCTCGACCGATGGCGTTGACGATGGATTGAACCACGTCGACTTCCCGGCCTCGAGTCCGAATGCGCTGGCCTGTGGAGGAACGACGCTAGTGGCGTCGGGCAACAGCATCTCCAACGAAACGGTGTGGAACGAACTCGCGAGCGACGAAGGCGCAACCGGAGGCGGCATCAGCGATGTGTTTCCGTTGCCTAGTTGGCAAAACGGAGTGGGCGTTCCGCCTTCGGCCAATCCGGGTGCGCACGTTGGGCGCGGAGTTCCGGATGTGGCCGGCGACGCCGACCCGACCACCGGCTACAACACCCTGGTCGATGGACAGTCGGGCGTGATCGGCGGGACGAGCGCGGTGGCGCCGCTCTGGGCGGCACTGATCGCGCTTATTAATCAGGCAAACGGAAAGCCGGCCGGCTTGATCAGTCCATTGCTTTATCCGAACGCGGCGACGGCCGCGGACTTCAACGATGTTACTTCAGGCAACAATGGCGCGTATTCGGCGGGGCCCGGTTGGGACGCATGTACAGGGCTTGGGTCGCCGATCGGAGCGAAGGTGGCGGCCGCGCTGGGCGCGGGGGCGGCGCAGGCGATGAAAAAAGGCAGCTAGCTAAAATACGTTTGCTGCATAGATGTCGCGCAAGTCCGCCTTCCAAGGCTTCCCACTGGCGAGATACACCTCCGCGAGAAAAAAGGCCATGAAGTCTAGGCCCGTCCTCTCATCGTCGGGACCAATTTGTTGGGCTGGCGCTGAACAAGTGGCGCCCGGGTCAATTGGCTTGGGAAGCTTGACAGCAACGCCAAAACGAACTCTAGGTCCCCGGGATGGAAATCTTGTCAACCATCCAAGGCGGAAACCAGTCAGCGCTTTTTTACCAGCATTCCGCAGAATCGCCGAGTGTAGAAAATCCCACGGAGCGTGAGTGACGGAGACTAGGACGGCAGGGCAGGTGGGCTGGGGAATCACAATGAGCGATATGCCCTTGCTCTTGTCCATGGTCGGATATCGCTGCCCAAAAACAAATGGGCTAGCGCCGGATCAGCCACATCAGCCAGCCGGCTACAAAAACTCCGCCGACAAACATGGCGAAGCAGTAGAGGCCGTAGCGCGCCTGCTCTTTGGCGGTGTTTTTTTGCGTGATGCCGAAGACGATCGAGGTGAAGAGCGCGAACACGACCGCGGCCGAGAAGTGGGTTAGCGTCAAGGTCACGGTTTTTTCCCCAGCGCAATTTGATGGGCGTCGGCAGCGGCGATAAAGTTCAGCAGCCCGGCCACGATGATGAAGGTCTTGCCGTAATCGGCGGCCGCGTTGGCGGCGAGGGCATTGCCCCAATCCATAATGCGCGCGAGAAAATAAAGTCCGCCCGCGCCCACGTCGCCGATAAAGCCGAGAATGTCGAGTATGTCTCCGCCGTTGGGCTTGTAGATGCGGCCGTTCATGCCGAGGCCGATGAAGAACATGGCAAACACCGAAATCAGCAGCAGGATTCCTCGCACGTAGCGCTTGAGGAAAATGTGGCCGGCGCCGGGAATGATCCAGCCGACAATGGGCGCGATGATCGCGTTGGTAGTAAGCGGATACTCGGGAGTAAGCGCGGTTTTCTCTGGTGCTGCTTTAGGCATTCAAGGTTACTTTCAGATGGTCACAATCTCTTTTTGAATTTTACCAGTGACTTCGGCGCTTGCGTCGCGGACCAGGACATCGACTTCCAGGCGAACGCCGAACTCGGGCAGGTAGATGCCGGGCTCGATCGAAAAACATGAATTGGGCAGGATGAGGCGCTCATCGTGGATTTCGAGATCGTCCATGTTGGCGCCGTTGGAGTGAACCTCGGTGCCGATGGAGTGGCCGGTGCGGTGAATGAAATAGTCTCCGTACCTGGCATTGTTAATCAGCCCGCGCACGGCGTGATCGACCTCCCAGCCGGCGATCGCTTTGCGGGCGGCAATGGCATCCTGCACGGTTTTTACGCCGATGTCGCGCGCGTCGCGCACCACTTTGAAAATTTCCTGCTGACGGTCGGATGGAGACTTGCCGACGACGCCGACCCATGTAATGTCGTAATAAACGGCGCCCGGCTTATTTTTTTTGCCCCAGACGTCGAGCAGAACGAAATCGCCTTCACGGATCGGAACGGGATGATCGGCGCGCGGCTCGTAGTGCGGATTGCCGCTGTTGGCGTTGACGGCCACGATGGGAGGATCGTCGGTCACCAGGTTTTCGCGGGCGAAGCCTTCCATGAAGAACTGCTGAATCTCATGCTCGGTAGTGCCGCCGTTGCCCACGCGGCGGCCGATCTCCTTGAATGCGTCGGCGGTAATCGCGTCGATGGCGTCGCGGGCCTCGAAGTGCGTCTTGATCTGCTCGGCGGTCCAGGTGGCTTCGAACTGCGCGACCAGATCGGCCGAGCTGACAATATTTTTTCCCAGTCCGCGGATCAGGTCGGCGGTTCCGGCGTCGACCATTGAAACGGTGAAGACGATGTTGTTGGGCGAGTATTGCATGGCAATATCGCGGTGCCCGGCCAGTATGCGTTTCAGGCTGTCGAAAAGCTCCTGCCATCCGGCGTATTGCCACTTGGCGCCGGGCAAAGAGTCGAGATGTCCGGCCTCGATCTTGTGAACAAGTTTGGAGGGCTCGCCCTTCGCCGGGATGAGATAGTACCAGCGGCGTGTGACCATGAGATCCTGGGGCAGACCGAGCACTCGGTAAGCGATCGGATCGCGATGGTGATGGTCGTAAAAGAGCCACGCGTCGATGTTGCGCTCGCGGAGAGCGTTCTGAATGGCTTGGAGATCCATAGACAAGGGATTATTTTACATGAGGGCGAGCGAGCCGCGAGTCGGCCTGTGGAATCGATTACGACGACTGCGGTCGTTGCCCGTTTGTGGTAAAAAACTGTAGTGCAAACGAACGCCTCGAGCGGTATTAATCCGTCAAAATTGGGTGCTGCGTGCTGAGAGCCGCTTTTATTGCGCTTTCGGAGAGCAAGTCGCTGCGCGCCATCGCCGAACGCTCGCGCTTTGGGCAGCGCACATCGGCACGCTTTGTCGCCGGCACGCAAGTCGCCGATGCGATTCGCGCCGCGGCGGCCGTCAACGAGTTTGGGGCCGGCGTCTCGATCGATAACCTCGGAGAAAACGTCACCAACGCCGAAGAGGCCCGAGCCAGCGCCCGCCTCTATCACGACCTGCTCGACGCCATTGCCGCCAACAATCTCAACGCCAACATCAGTTTGAAGCTGACCCACATGGGCCTCGACGTGGACGAGAAGATGGCTTACGACATTGTGCGCAATCTGGTCGCGGAGGCGGCCGGCATGACGCCGAAGAACTTTGTGCGCGTCGACATGGAAGGATCGGCTTACACGCAGCGCACGCTCAATTTCGTGCACGAACTGCATCGCGTGCCGGGAAACGCAGGCATTGTAGGGGCGGTGATTCAGTCGTATATGCGAAGCGCCGAGGCCGATGTCGAAGGTCTGCTCGCCGATCGCATTCGGATTCGTCTCTGCAAGGGCGCATATAAAGAACCGGAAAATATCGCGTTTCAGAAGAAGTCAGAGGTCGACGCCAACTACGTGAAGCTCATGAAGGTGCTGATGAAGAGCGGCGTCTACCACGGGCTCGCCACGCATGACGAAGCCATCATTAATGAGGCCAGGGCCTTTGCCACGCGCGAAGGCGTGGCGCGCGATGCGTTCGAGTTCCAGATGCTGCACGGCATTCGGCGAGACCTGCAGCAGTCGCTGGTAAAAGAAGGCTGGCGCATGCGCGTGTATATTCCGTTTGGCACGGAGTGGTACCCCTACTTCATGCGGCGGCTGGCAGAGCGACCGGCGAACGCCTTTTTTATTTTGAAGAATCTGCTGCGTAAGTGAGGAAGGCTCAGGGCTCAGGGCTCAGGGCTCAGGTCTCAGGTCTTTGCTGGCCGCTTTGGACTTGCTTGGGCCTGGATTACTGCAAACCGCCCGGCGCCAGCGGCAGACGGGCTGCGCCACTCAGCAGGTTCCGCTCATAGGGCGTGAACTGCCCGGCGAACTGATCCGAATTGATGAGCCGGTTGCGTTGGTCAGGTGTCAGGTTGCGCATGCCGCGAATCGCATCGTTGAGCGCGCGCCGGCGGTCGGGTGGCAGCTCTTTGAACTGCCGATAGAGAGTGCGCGCCTGCTGCTTCTGTCCCGGCGTCAGGTGCTCCCACGTCTCCATGCGGCCAAGCATGCGCTCTTGCTGGGCGGGAGGCAGGTTGGAGAAATGCTGGAGGCGGCTCTGCAACTGCCTTTGCCGCTGCGGCGTCAGCCGCCGAAACTGCGGATCGCTTTCGAGCGCACGGCGTTGCTCGGCGGGTGGCAGATCCTTGTAGTGGCGCAGCCAGGCACCGGCGTGGCCGGGCTGGTTGCGTGGGTTTTGTTGAGGCGCACGCGGCCGACCAGCTTGCGGCTGCGACCGGGGAGCCGGCGGCGCTTGTGACGGCCGGTACGATTGCCCCGACGCGGGCGCGAGCAGCGATAACGCTGCCGCCACACAGCCCGCAATGTGTCTCCTCCCCAACATCCTTTGTCTCTCTTTCAGAATTCTTTCTGTCCGGCCTTTCGACCTTGCCTGTCTGGTCTCCTTGACCGGTGGACGATGCTTATGGATTCGCTGTCGCCGCTACGTCGTCCTGTACCTGAAGCTCGTCAAGCATGTCGAAATCGGCGTACAAGTCGTCGTTTTTCTCGAGCGCCTGAAGATCGCCCACCGCGGTTCCGGGCTGCACCGGAGTGAGGAGCGCCGGCGGCCGGGTGGCAATCGTCTCGGTCTGCACGAAGTACGACTTGTTGCCGATGGCCAGCGCCACCATAAAAATAACTGTGGCCATCGACGTCAGCCACACCGGGCGCAAGCGCAGGCTCGGCAGAAGGCGCCGATACCAAGCCTCCGCCGGGCGCGCCATCTCTTCGCGCAGTCGCGCCTGAAGCCGCGTATCGAAGTAAGGCGACGGCTCGGGTGCCTGCCACTCGTCGAGCAGCGCCATCGTCTTCTGAAAGTCGTGGAGCTGGGCAGAACACGCGTCGCAGGACGCGATATGCTTTTGAACCTCCGGCGTCGAAACTTCCATGCCAGCGGCCAGGTCCGGCAAAAGTTCCTTGATCTCTTTGCAATCCATACCGCGTCCCTCTTACTTCCCCGAAACGAATTCTTTCAACTGCTCGCGCAACGTTTCGTAGGCGCGAAACAGTAGCGACTTGGTTGCCGACTCGCTCAGTTTCATCACGGCGGCAATCTGTCGATAGTCCATTTGCTGATACTTGTGCATCATCACAGCCAGGCGCTGCCGTTCGGGCAGCGCATTGACCTTGTTGCGAATCGCCGCCAGCCGCTCCCGCTTCAGCAGTTGCTCTTCGGCGGTGAGCGAGTCATCGGCCAGGTCGGGAGTCGTGCCGGTCTCCTGATCCGGTTCGTCCAGGCGCACGGTGTTTTCCGGGCGCTCGTGACGAGTGTCGCGCGCGTGATTGACAGCCAGGTTCGTCGCGATGCGATAGAGCCACGTGCTGAACTTGGCACTCGCCTCGTAACTGGTGCGCGACCTGTACACGCGCAGGAAAACTTCCTGCGCCAGCTCTTCCGCGGTCGCGGGATTATGGCACAGCCGGTACATGAAACCGACCAGCGGACGGCGATACTTTTGAATCAGGAAGCCGAATGCCGAGTCGTCGCCACCCCTCACACGCAGCATCACGTCCGCGTCAGAATCGATCACGGGTGAATTCGCCGCGCCTGAATTTGCAGCACCTGAATTGACAGCGGCCCGCGACCCGGACGAAGGCGCCGATCCCACAAAGCCGAGCAGACCGCGATCGATGGCTACACTGCTCACATCATTGGAAACCCCATCCTGGCCAGAAAGTTGCGCGCCAGCGCTATCTGGCAGCGGCAAGGAACTACTTCCCCGTGAATCACTTACGGGCTTCCGGCCGGAGGTGTCAGGAGTGGTCATGAAGAGCGTCAACAATGAGGCTATCGGGCTCCGCTGGACCGGTCAAGAGGGCGAAGCGACGGGTACTGTCGTATGTACCATTCGGCGTCGTGCCACACCGGAATAAAGTGACTCGCGCTACATACGCGCGCGCCATAAAGGACTATGCTTGAGTTGTTACTGCGAACCGGCAATTCACCAGCTGGAATGCGGACCGGCCAACGCAACCCGCAGGCCGCCTTCACATCCTTTCTTCTCGGACTTCAAGTCACTGAGCCCGCAGCAGTCCAGCTTCCAACCGCAAAGCTAAATCCAAGGAGCGCTCCATGCCGGAAACTTGGGAACAGCTCTACCGGTCAGCCTTTCAGGAGCTCGATTCCGAGAAGGTTCCCGCGCTCTGTGATCGTGCTCGTGTTGCCATCAACCAGCGACTCACCAAAATCTCTGCCCGTACGGCCGCTGGCGAGGAAACGGAACGCGACCAGCTATTCGAAGCCCTGCGCTCTTTGCTCATCCATGAAAACACCCGCCGCGCCCCGAACTAAGCCTTGAAGCTGCGCCCTACGCGGCCGCTGTCGACATAGCTACGCCCCACAAAACCCACCCCGCCTCGCTGCCAGCGCGACCTCCGGCAAAGTACAATCATCAAATTGGTTTTGCGAGAGCGCTGCCCAGTTCAAAATGAGGTCTTCAATTCAAAAATGAGGCCGAGGTCAAAGTAAAGGCAATGAAACACAGATTGCTGTTGCCCGCTATTTCTCTTTCTCTGTCCATCGCCCTGTTCGTGGCCTTCGCACTCTCCTTGCCCGCTCTTGGCGCCTCTCCGAATGACAGCGGATGGCAAACTGAACTTGAGTCGTGGCGCGCGCAGCGCGCGACCAACCTTCAGGCGCCCGAGGGCTGGCTCTCGCTGATCGGCCTCGACTGGCTGAAGGAAGGCGAGAACACCTTCGGCGCGGACGCCGACAATCGCATCCAGATCGGCGCAAAAATTCCTGCTCATGTCGGAGTTATTCGGCTGACGAAGACTACATTGCGATTGCTGCCACCGGGCGGCGGCTTTCCAAAAGATTTTCAAGTCAATGGTCATCCGGCGCAGGAACAGGATCTCCTCGCTGATGACGCCGAGCACCCCTCGAAGCTGACCGTCGGCAGTATCACCATCATCGTGATCAATCGCGACGGCCGTTTTGCCCTGAGGATCAAAGACCCACAAGCCGCGACCCGCACCGGCTTTCACGGCCTGCGCTGGTACGCGCCCAACCCTGCCTACCGAATCCATGCCCGCTGGATTCCCTACACCACTCCGAAAATGCTCGACATTCCAACGGTGCTCGGAACCACCACTCACCTGCCCGCGCCCGGCGCGGCCGAGTTCACTATCGACGGACAAACCGTGCGCCTCGAGCCTGTACTCGAAGACCCGAAGGCCACGGACCTGTTCTTCATCATGCGCGACGCCACCAGCAAATCGAGCACCTACGGCGCGGGACGTTTTCTCTACACCACTCTGCCCGACCACGGCCTGACGCAGCCCGGCGAGTTATGGCTGGATTTCAATCGGCTGATCAATCCGCCCTGCGCCTTCACGCCCTACGCCACCTGTCCGCTGCCTCCGCAACAGAACCGGCTGATGGTGGCGATTCCGGCAGGCGAGCAGCGGTACCACGACTAGCGTCTCAGTTGACGAGCCGCGTGGTTGACGGCAAACGCAACAGATGCTTGAATGAAAAGAGTTGGGCGCTTAACTCAGCGGTAGAGTGCCATCCTCACACGGTGGAAGTCGTAGGTTCAAATCCTACAGCGCCCACC
>CAWDNK010000004.1:0-56307 GCA_963803645.1 uncultured Acidobacteriaceae bacterium
ATTCTTACAACGTCCGTTCCGGAGACATCGCAACTGCACGCAGCCAATACCAAATGCGTGCCGCGTGGCGCATTCCAAACAATATCCAAACTAAAAAACGCAGGCACTATCCGGCAGATTTCCAACTCTCATCCACTGATAGGCTTCGACCGTCTCGCCGCGGGGCACATAACTGATCTCTAGCGGCTTGCCGTCGCGCAATAATTTGAGCGTCAGCACTCCCTCCTGCTCGCCCTGGATGCGATCCTGCGGAACTGGCTGCGTGATTTCATCGCCATCTCGAATGCCGGCGCGCTCGGCTGCCGAACCAGGAATCAATCCGCGCACGATGCGCTTTGGCTCGGTCAGCACCTTCGGCTCAAAACCAAGCTGGTAGCGGCGCAGCAGCTTGGTGGTGCGCGTGAAACATGGGCCAAAGCCACCCGGCTCGGGAAGCTGGATTGCCCCCGCCAGCATCGCCTCGAATTCTGTCTTCCCTTTTTCTCCCAATTCTTTGGTGACCATCTCGACCCACGCCGATTCGTCGACGGGTAGATTTTGCCGCCTCCGGTCGACCATGGCAAGCAGCAGATCGTCGAGCGTTCGCTTTCCGCCTGAGGCCGCGCGCACCTCCTCGTCGACGACCGCGAAATACATGGAGCCCCGGTCGTAAGGCAGCACGCGCACACGCGTATCGGCCCAGAAGCGGGCAGGAATTTCAGAGTTGGGCGTAGCGATGAGCGCGTCGGTGTAATAGCGCGCCGCGGTCGTGTTCAGGTCTTGCAGAAATTCGGCGGGCGCGATCTGCCCGGCGCGCAGCGCCAGCAGCCGCGCGTAGTAAACCGCCATCCCTTCCGCGTACCACGAACTCACCAAGCCGGCAGGCTTATCGAGGCCGCCAACGAAAGTGTGCAACATCTCGTGCGCGAGCGTGATCTTTAGATCGTCAAGCTTGGTCTTCGGCCCAAAGGTCGCCACGAACGACCCCGACAGTTCCACGCCCCCACCGGCATTCACGGGATTCTCGCGAAGAAACACGCCATAGGGAGCGGTCGCCGGCCGCTTGAAAACCTTGCCGTAGAAGGCGTAAAGCTTCTCCTCCGAAGCCATGAGGGCGGGCAGTTCGAAAGGCGCCGAGCCATGCCATGCGGAGAAGAATCCGGTTTTGGGTGGAATCGAAGGATAGAGACCAAGCTTACCGCCCATAAAAAAACAGGATTGCAGCGAGCGCAGGTCCTTCGGGCCCGCGATCACGTCGCCCTTGCCGAGGCTGGAGACGCCCGTCGCGCCCGCGCCCATGTCGGCAAGCTCCCACCGAATTTCGACGGGCTGAAACATGGTCTGCGATGACGATTGGGACGAAGGCGGGGATGAAGGCGGGGATGAAGCCTGCGATGAGGGCTGCGATGAAGCCAGCTCCGGCAAGAGTAAAAAGGTTTCTCCGGCTCCCGAAAAGGCGCCGCTGTCGGAGCGTAGTTCGAGTGGCGGCGCTGCGCCGCGCGGAGCGGCGATATTCGAAATCGGTGCGCGATAGTGAACCGTGATCGCGCCGCTGGTCGCGCGCCCCGCGATCCAGTGGCGATACGCAACCTCGCCGCTCTCGGGATCGTCCTTGACGGTGACGGGTACGGAGCCGCTGCCATCGTTAACGGAAAGAGCCTCGATCGTCGTAGCGACAGTGACAACATTCGAGGTAACGAGCGCCAGTTTCAGAAGTGGCTGTCCGGCGGCGGTGGGCGGTGCGGTGTAGCTCACCGTGATGTCAACGTATGGAATACGCTGCTGCAAGTCCGCGCCAGCCGGCCGAAGCGTGATGCGGAGCGGGACGCCGCCGGAGTCAGCAGTCCATGCGGCCGCTCCCAGAAAACACAAGGACAAGACGGCGGCCAAAAGCCGCAGAATGGATCTTATGAAGCATTTGGGCATGATTGTTCTCGGTTCTCGAAGCGATCTTGGCACGATCTGGCGGCGCGGAATCAACAAAAACTTAACATACAAGGGTACAATTTTAAAAATTAGTTGACTTGAAATCCACCTTTGAGTATGGTCAGCCGGCGTATCGCGGGACCCAGATCCGCCCTCAAGGAGACGGACGAAAATGAAGCTCGTGAATTGGAGAATCGGCGGCAGTGGAAATCTAGTCGCCCTGACCTGCGCGTTGCTGCTCAGTTTTTTCTCTCCGTCATCGGCCGCAGCCAGTGAGAATGCCCGCGAGAAAGAAAACGAAACGGTCGTGACGCAACAGCAGGCGCGAATCGGCGGCAAGGTCGTGCGGTACACGGCGGAAATTGGGCGCATCGCGATCCGCGACGTCGAGACCGGCGAGCCCCACGGCTACATGGGCTATACGGCCTATCGCATCGCTTCGCCGGGCCCGGCGAGGCCCGTAACTTTCATATGGAACGGCGGGCCGGGTGCCGATTCCAGCTTGCTGCATTTTTCCGTTACCGGCCCCAAACTCGCGGAGGGCGCGCATCTCGTCGACAATCCGGATAGCTGGCTGCCGTTCACCGACCTCGTCATGGTTGATCCCATCGGCACCGGATTCAGCCGTCCTGTGAAGGCTGAGTATGGCGCCGAGTTTTATGGCACGGTAGGCGACGTCGCTTCCGTCAGCGAGTTCGTGCGCGTCTGGCGACTAATTCACGGCGCCGAACAGACGCCCGTTTTTCTTGCCGGTGAGAGCTGGGGTGCTGGTCGCGCGGCCAGCGTGGCTTTTGCCCTGGAAAAACGCGGCATCACGGTCGATGGAATCGTGCTCATCTCGGGAGGGTGGGCACTCAATAAAAGTTACGGCTCTCCCGTATTGCAGTCGGCGCTGCGTGTCGTGGATATGGCCAGCACCGCGCTTTTCTACAGTAAAACGTCGTCGGAGTTAGGCAAGGATCGAACAGCCGTCCGGCAAGCGGCCGAAAAGTGGGTGCGCGAAAGCTACGCTCCCGCGCTCTCCCGGCTCGCGGAACTGTCAGACGCCGAGCGCAACAGCATCGCCGCCCAGTTGTCGCGCTTTACCGGACTTTCTCCTGAACAGATCGACCGCAAGACGCTGACCATCACGCCACGCCAGTTTCGAACTGGGCTATTGAAAGATCAGAACAAGGAACTGTACGTCTTCGACCTGCGCCGCACCAGTGCTTCCGGGAAAGAAGATACGCCCGCGATCCTCAATTATTTTCGGCACGACCTCGGCTATCACACCAGCTTGCCTTATATCGGTCTGGAAGAAATGGAGCAGGGCTTCGCCCCAAACGGAACGTATCCCGAAGCGGTGAACGCGCGTTGGAACTATGCCACCGCCAAGATCACGCCCGAGGAATTAAAGGCTGCGATGGAAGACGCGAGCAAACGGGGCGATGGACCGCCGCGTCTCGGTCCGCCGCTGCCGGCGACCGAGGAAGCGCTCGCGCTCAACCCGCGCATGAAGGTTCTGGTGGCTGCGGGAATGTATGATTCTTTTTTGCCGTGCGCGACGGGATCTGAAATTGATCGGCAGCTGCCACCGAATCTGCATGCAGCGATCACCTTCAAGTGCTACGTAGGAGGACACGCGATGTACCTCGATGCCGCGACCCGCAGCGAGTTCAGCCGCGACGTGGAAGCGCTGATCGAGGCGAACAAATAGCTGTTCGCCAGGGGTCGGAAGAGCCTGAACGGACGCAGCCAGACTTCCACATTTTGTGGATTAGGCTGGTACGGGCGACACGCCGAAAAATTGGAGAAACAGAAGAAGACACATGACATCGTTCTCATTCTCGAAAGCCAGCTCGGTCTTCGTAGCCGTGCTAACTGCCGCGTCACTTCTCGGAGCGCAACAGACAAATCCACCCGCCGAGCACGCGGCCGGCACTGCGAATCTTCCCGCCGATTCTTCCGTGGTTTTTCCCGAGCTCATCGCGCCGGCTTCGTCGCATCATGTACTTCACCTTGGCGATATCAACATTTCATATGTCGCCACCTGGTCGTCGACCGTGTTGAAAGATGCGACCGGCGTTCCGCAAGCCACCATCTCGAGCACCAGCTATATTCGCGAAGGTGTTCGCGATCCTGTGCAGCGGCCCGTGCTGTTTGCCTTCAATGGCGGGCCGGGAGCGTCGAGTACGCCTTTGCATTTCCGCATCCTTGGTCCGCGCCGCCTGATGCCGCCTGACGCGAATGGCGCGTCGGCCTTTGTTGATAATTCCGAAACTCTGCTCGACGTCGCGGATCTGGTGATGATCGATCCGGTCGGCACCGGCTTCAGCCGCGAACTGAGCGCTGGCGCCGGCCATGCATACTGGAATCCGACGGGCGACTCGAAAGCGGCGCAGACAGTTATCCGCGATTGGCTGCGTGATCATGGCCGCACGACTTCCCCAATCTATATTGTCGGCGAGAGCTTCGGCGGCTATCGGCTGGCCGAGATGGCAAAGGACATTGGGGATCTGAATATTGCCGGACTCATTCTCGTTTCTCCCGGCACCGACATGTCCGGCGAGGCGGGAGGCGCCAGCGATCAGCGATTCGTCTCCACGCTGCCGTCGATGGCGACCACGGCATACGAGCACGGCAAGGGTCAGTCCGCTAGCCACAGCGCGGAGCAAGTTTTCGAGGAAGCACGCGCCTTCGCGCAGACCGACTATTTAGTGGTGCTGCAGCAAGGGTCCGCGCTTCCGGCTGCGGATCGTGATCGACTAGCGGAGAGGATGGCGAAGTTGATTGGCTTGCCGGCTTCGACCATCGCTGCCGCGAACTTGCGCATCGACACGCAGGATTTTCTGGAACAGCTCTTGCCCGGAAAAGTGGTCGGCCGCCTCGACACGCGCGTCGTCGCACCCAAGCCGGACAAGCCGCTGGTGGCCGGCCGGCCGAAGGCCGCTGATGATCCGGCGCTTCACATGGGCGCTTCCAACGTCATCAAGAACGCGCGCGTTCGAGACTATCTGCGAAACGAGATTGGAGTGAAAACCGATCTCGACTACATCTCGCTTACGCTCGACGTGAACTTCGCATGGGACTGGAATTCCGGTTCGCGCAAACTCGAAGATAACCTGCGCAACTTGAATCCCACTCCCAACCTGGCAAAGCTGATGAAAGAAAAGCCCGCGGCGCGGCTGCTCTTGCTAAGCGGTTATTACGACCTGGCGACGCCGGTCCTGTACCAGCGTTACGCACTGACGCATGCCGGCGTGCCTCTTGACCGCACCCGCATGGTCGCTTTTGCCGCGGGGCATACGGTCTATGAAGACGATGACGCGCGCCGGCGGGTGTCACAAGAATTGCACGACTTTATCGTTGTCAATATCAATGCCGCGGGAGCAAGCGCACCGGCGTCACGCTAGCAAGCGGAATTGGATGAGAAGACTATTCAGGATGTCTTAACGGTCTCGACCTCGCCGACATCCTGTTTTTTCTTGATTTCGTCGAGGTAGTTGTAGATGGTGTACTTCGTCATGCCGAGCAATTCGGCCACGCGCTCCACGGAGTAGCGAATCAGAAACGCCCCTTTGGCCTCCAGATAAGCGACGATCGCAACTTTTTCTTCGCGCGTCATGTCGGGCGGATTCTTGCCAATGCTCGAAATGGCGTTCTGGATCAATGTTTCCAGGACCTCGTCCACCGAGTGTTCGAATCGCTCGTCGATCGTTGTGCTGGCGGAACCGAGCGCTTCCTGCACCCACTCCTGCGCCTTCAGCAGTCCCGAAATATCCACGTTGACGCAGAGCGCGCCGAAGATTTGTCCCTTGTCATCGCGCAGAAAGACGCTCGATGACCTTAATTCTTTCCCCTCTTTGGTCTTGGTTCGATAGTTGAGGAGATCGGCCGCCGGGTGGTTCTTCAAAAGTTGGAACCCGAGCGCATCCAGGGTATCGCCGACCTTGCGGCCGGTCAGGCTGCCATTCGCGATCGCGATAATGGAGCTTTCAGGAGAATTAAAATCGTGAACGACAATTTCGCAATACTTGCCGAACGTCTGACCTAAAGCATCGACGAGCCTGGAGACAAAATCGAGAAGATACTCTTTCTCAGTTTGCTTCACTGCGGTTCTCCTGGAATTCTGGCATTGTGGAATGGATCGCCATCGAAATATTCACTTATTCTATTCGACTTTCCTAACGGCTATCCGAACGACTTTGCTAACAAGCTTCGAACTCGGCTATCGTCACGACAGACTTAAGCCCTGATCGCTATCCCCTGCACTTCAAAGTGAGCGTCAAAAAGCAGCTTGCCCGATCCGACAAAAGCCCGGGCTGGAAGCGTCTTGCGCTTGAAGTATGAGCAGTAAATCTCGTTGAATCGTTGCCATAGAGAAACATCGGGGCAAAAAACCTGGACGTAAACCAGATCGTCCATCTGCATTCCCGCTTTTCGCAAAACTGAATCGACACTTTCCATCAGGTTGCGCGCTTCCGTTTCAATGTCGTCTGGCACATGATTGCCGGACTCATCCACTCCGATGCGGCCCGACAAATAAAGAGTATTTCCGACTAGCACACCATCGCTAAATGGGGCTTTGGGATTCAACTGAATATATTGGCGTGCGCGCGAATCAGGTTTGCGGCGACTGCCGGAGACGGGCGCCGCGGCGGCTGGCGATCTCTTCTTCACCCTAACGTTCTCCTTAGATAGAACATCAGATAGAACATCTTCGAAGTGGCTACGGAGCGCGGCATCTCGATATTGAGTTTCGCTAAAACTCTGGCTAACGATACGCAGAACGCCGCATGCAGTCAAATGTTTTTGTAAGTCTAGCCTATTACGTTTTACATTTTGTTGATACGCTTTCTTTATTGTCAATTACTTATTGTTAGTGATTAGTGCGCTGCCGTTGCTGCCACTAACTTCCGTAAGTCGGCGGCAAAAGTAGCCGAGCCTTGATCGCCGAGATAAACCATGTGTCCCGCGGGATAAGTGCGAACGCTTACCCGATCGAGAGCCAGGCCGCTGTGCGCGATGCCATAGGCCGCTGCTCCCAAAGTGGCCACGCAATCGTAATCGCCGCTCGCCGCCAGAAGTTGCAAACGAGAATTTCGCCGCATCACTGCCGCCAGATCCTCAGCCCTGGTTGTTGGCCCGCCCGGCTTTGAGCCCGAGCCGTAATCCCATGCGCTGTTTACAGACTTGAAAGCGATTGCCTCGTAAGGCGAATCCACTTTTACTTTGAGTTCGTCGCGCAGATACACATCCATCGCACCGATGAAGGCCGCGCTGAATTTTCCCATCGCCGGATCGTCAGTCACCGGGTCGAGAGGTCCCGCGTCAACTCCGGCGGGCAGCGTGAACCGGCTGTCGTAGGCGCCGACGACAAGCCCTTTTTCCAGCAGCAGTTCCTTGCGAAACTCTTCCATGCTCACTCGCAATTTTTTATGCATGATGAAATCAGACGAGAGCCCGGTTAGAGTCGCCAAATGCGCCGCAATGCGATTCTGTGCTTGCGCATCGAGCCGGTCGCCGGCATAGAGCGCTTTCAGGTATTCATCGCCGGCAAAGCTCTGCGCCTCGGCAATCACGCTCTCCAGCGTGCTGCCTGCGCCTCCCGTTTTT
Source organism: uncultured Acidobacteriaceae bacterium (assembly GCA_963803645.1). Lineage (GTDB taxonomy): Bacteria > Acidobacteriota > Terriglobia > Terriglobales > Acidobacteriaceae > Acidiflorens. The sequence continues at coordinate 7,501 of CAWDNK010000004.1, forward strand.
TTGTGATACCAGGCGGTCGCTGCCATCGTGGGCAGCGCGTTGGCATACGAGATCTCCCCTGGCTCTTTGCCATAATTCTCGATGGGCGAGCCGCCCATGATGACAACTCCATTCAGCGGGATCGCAGTCAGACGGCCGGTTTCGGTGAACGGTCCGCCCATCAGCATGCGCGCGACCACGATCGCCCGAGTGACGCCGTAACTTTCGCCCACCACGTACTTGGGCGAATTCATGCGACCCTGCTTTGTCAGCCAGGCTTCAATGAACTCGACCGTCGCGCGACCGTCCTGTTCAACTCCGTAATATTGTTTGGCGTTTCCGGCCGGGAGAAGATGGCTGAAGCCGGTGCCGACCGGGTCGATGAGCACCACGTCGGCGATATCGAGAATCGTGTACGGATTGTCCTCCAGCGAAAATGGAGGAGTAACAGGAGGATTCACGGCATCGCCGAGGGCGACTCGCCGGGGACCGAAAAATCCGAGATGCATCCACACCGACGATGATCCCGGTCCGCCATTGAAGACGAAGAAGACCGGCCGCGCCGTGCGGTCTTTGACATCATCGCGCAGGTAAGTAAAAGAAAAAAACGTCGCCGCGGGATTTCCGGCGTCGTTGGCAAGGACCGTATCGCCGGCGATCGCTGTGTAGTGAATCTTCTCGCCGCCAAATACGCCTTCATGATGAGTTACGAATTCACGGGGCGAGAATGCCGGCGCCGCGGGCGCGGCAGGCCCCACCGAGGCGCTCGGTTGTGCCACGGCACTCCCGGCACAAATCAAAAGCAGAAGACCGGCTAATACCACCGCCGCGCACCCCTGCGCGCGCGGCCTTGTCGCCCTGCATTTCGCAATCGCGTCACTGATGCATCGCATAGGCTCCTCCTGCGGACTCGGATTGGTTGTGATCATGGGGCGCGGCGGGTCGAATGGCCGGCGGCAAGGCAAACGGCTTAATGCCCAGCGCCTGATAAATCTCACTCGGAAAATAAATCGACTCCCCTTGTTCGACCATTCGGACAAACTTGATCGCACGAATATCCTTCGTCGGATCGCCCGCGATCAGAAAGAAGTCCGCGATCTTGCCTCGTTCGATCGTGCCCAGCTCATCGGCATGGCCGAAATATTCTTCCGGCAACAATGTTCCAGCGCGCAACGCCTCCGCTGGCGTCATGCCCGCCTTCACGTAGAGTTCGAGCTCGCGTTGCAGCGTGAAGCCGGTCGTGTCGTCCGTTCCCGGCAACAACCGAATACCGTTTTCGTGAAGCATTCTTAGGGTCTCGATCACCTTGGCAAACGCGGCGCGATAAGCCTCGTCTTCGGCTGGGCTGTTGATCGGAACAAATGTGCGCCGTCGATAACGCTGATAACCGATCGGCATGTGATCAAGGTAGTCGATGTCGCCGGGCTGCACCGTGCCCGCCCTGCTCAACATCAGCCTCTCAAGAATGACCGCCGTCGGATCGTGCGCGATATGATTCGCCTTCATCAGCGACAGCGTCTTCTGCACCGGCGCAGAAGAGAGATCAAGGGTGGCGGCGCGCGCCATCGCCGTCAGCCGCAAAGGAGTACGCGTGTCTTCGCCCGGCTTTAGAAGCCATCCCAACATCAGTTGATTGGTATGTGTGATTTCGTTGTAGCCATCATGAATGGCACGGTCAGGCGTATCGAATGCAGGGATGTGACCAGTGACCGTCATGCCCAGCCGGTGGGCCTCATCCGCAATCGGCTTCACCCAGTCAGGATTCATCGAGTTGTAGATTTTTATCTGAAAATAGCCGCGATCCGCGTACCAGCGCACATCACGAAGAGCGTCCGGCAGCGACTCGGCAACAAAGCCGGTGCGAGCCGAGTACTGGCTCTTGCCTTCGAGAAATCCGTTGGGAGTGATGCGCGGCCCGGCGATCTCACCCGAGTTGATTTGCGCCATCAGGTTAAGCAAAAAACTGTTGTCATTCCCCATGTCGCGCGTGGACGTAACGCCAGCCGCCAGGTAGAACAAGCCCGATTGCAGCGTCGAGTGCGAATGCATGTCATGCAGGCCGGGCACCAGAGTTCCGTCCTCACCATCGATAAGCACTTCATCCGGCGGCGCGGATTCGGCGTCGGTTAGCGGAAGTATCTCCGCGATTCTGCCGCGCGCCTCGATCACTGTGCAGGGCGCGCTCAACTGGCCGCTGCGGGGATCGAAAATGTGAACGTTGCGAATTCTTACGGGCGCGTCAAATTGATGCCTCAGTTTGCGCTGCTCCTCCCGCGCTAATTCAAAGCCGAGATCATGTGAAATTTTAGAGATCGCATCCGCGTCGCTTTCGCGTCCCTCGCGCACCGTCACCGCACCTTCGCCAAATGCGGCAAACAGGCGGCCGGAACGGTCCAGCATGACGTAAGTCGGTTCGAGCTTTGCGCCCACGATGCGGTAGATGGTGACGGCAACCGCGTCCTTCGCGGCACCCACCGTCAATTCGCGCACCTCGCTGAGGCTCAGTGTGCCGCTCGGCAGCACGTCCAGAGTATGGCTTGGCGTTTTGAGCAGCGCGCTGGCGTAGACAAAGATTGCCCATGGACTGTCATCATTGACGATGTAAAGAGCTGGCTCCGCGGCTGCGACGTCACCATGATCCGCCTGGCTCGTCCAGGTGGCGCGACCCGACTGCCAGGAGTATTTCTCGGCAACCGGGCCGCCCATCAGCGAAGTGCCGGTGACGGTCCACTCGGTAGGAATCGAATTCGCGCCCAGGCGGATCGTTTCGTGATGCTTCGGTCCGCGGCCATTTTCGTTTACGGCGTAGTCAACATTGACCACCGCTCCGTCAGTCGCCGCCAAAATTGTGCCGACCGTGGTCGCTCCTTGGATCATTGAAAATTTTTCTACCGGCGCCGCAGTAGCTGGAGACGCAAACGCGATCAGAGAAAACAGGAGCAGAGCGAACGCGCGAAGCGCGGACTTTCCGAAAACTTCCAAACACAAAAACACGGACGCCCCTTTCCTCGAACCAACATCTTTGTCGGGCAGGCTAGACCATACTGCGGGCCGAGTTCGTCAGTCAAATAATATTTTAAATTTACTGTCTTGACATTGGATTATTTGTTGAATAGACTCGCATCCCATCTTGGGTCCTAGCTGATTCTAAGTGCGTTAGATGCTAATTTCACTGACAACTGTCTTTGAATTGAGGCCCGAGGGACATTACAAAAAGTCAATTTCAATGGTCGTAGGCCAGTGATCAGGCTGGCGGTCAACGGCTAACGCATCAGCAGCACCTTTGGAGGGAGCCATGCAACGGAAATCGTCGAGAACGGGATGCTCGCTTTGGCGCGGAGATTTGCTGCAATCGATGCTTCTGGCGATGGCTGTTTTGTGCCTGCTCCCGATCGCCAATGCCCAGACTTCCACCAGCGGCGTTCTCAAAGGAGTAGTCACCGATCCTTCCGGGCGCATCGTGTCCAACGCCGAAGTCCGGGCAACCAATCAGGATACGCACGAAGAGCGCGCCGTTAAATCCGGGCAAGACGGCTCTTACGTGATACCGCTGCTTCCGCCAGGAACTTATCAGGTCGATGTCGATGCCGCCGGATTCGCCCGAGCCTCGCTGGCAGGCGCGGTCATCACCGTAACCGAGACCACCATCATAAATGTGCCCTTGAAAGTGGGAGCCGCATCGACCACGGTCGACGTGAAGGTGACTGCGCCCGTCGTCGAGACCAGCACGAACGCGCTCGGCGATGTCGTGACGGGCGAGCAAGTGGAATCGCTTCCTCTGGTGAACCGGAATTTCACGCAGATCATGACGCTCTCCGCGGGAGTGGAGGCGGCTGTGACGCGAGGCGATGAAGTCGGACGGGGCAGTGGAGGCGAGATTCCGACCACCGAAGGAGCGGGAGAAAACGTTAATGGCGCACGGGCCAGCGACATCAATTTTCGAATGGACGGAGTCGATGTCAACGACTACGACGCCTCCGGGGCGGGGGTACCGATCCCCAATCCCGACACCATCCAGGAGTTCAAGGTCCAAACCGGAATGTACGACGCGGAGTATGGTCGCGACGCCGGCGCGAACGTGGACCTGGTCACGAAAACGGGCGCGAATGCTTTCCACGGCAATGTTTTCGAATTTTGGCGCAACGATGTGCTGAACGCCAACGACTTTTTCCTGAACGAGAATGGTGTATCGCGCCCGGAACTGAAGCAAAACCAGTTTGGAGCTACTTTGGGCGGACCGATCTTCAAGAATAAGCTGCTCTTTTTCGGTTCGTATCAGGGGACACGACAGATCAACGGCGTTTTCAACCGTTCGACGTTCTACTCCCCACTGACCACCAATGATCGCTCCGCCGCTTCGATCGGAGCGCTTTTCGCAGGCCAGCAGGGACTGCAATACATCTTTGGGCCGCCCGGCTTCGGGCCCCCAATCGCCGCCGATGGATCGAACATCAACCCCGTCGCGCTCACCCTTCTCCAGATGCAATTGCCGAACGGACAATACCTGTTTCCGACCGCGAACCCGGCGACTGACACGGTTTCCCTGAGTGATCCTTCGAATTTCAGCGAGAACCAGTTCATGGGGAATTTCGACTACATACAGTCGCAGAAGAACACCATTCAAGGCCGATTCTTCACCGCACCCAGCAATCTGACGGATCCCTTTGGGTTCGGCACCCTTAACGGCGCGAATCTGCCGGGCACTCCTTCGACCACCAAGGCGAACTACCTGGTGGCCTCGCTGACGGACAATTACATGTTCTCGCCAAACCTTTTCAATCAGGTTCGATTGGGCTACGACCGGATCAGCGCCCGAACAACGCCCCACTCCCCCTTTACTTTTTCCGGAATCAACGTCGACAGTTCCGCGCAGAACGACGACAAGCCTTCGGTCACGATTGCCGGTTCCGACAACTTTAACGCCGGCATCTACTCTCCGAATGCGCAGGACCTTTTCAATCTCGAGGAGAACCTCGCGTGGGTGCGCGGCCGCCACAGCTTCAGGTTCGGAGGCGGCATCACCCGGAGCTACCTGGTGAATAGCGGTGAGGAATATTACGGTCAGGTGACGTTTCCAGCGTGGCCCGATTTTCTCCTCGGAATGAATGGCGCGCAGAACGGAACAGCCGGCATTCCTGTTTTTCCGCCCAACGGCTTCAGCAATGTTTTGGATTCGCTCCAATTGCTTGGTGTGCTCGCGGGTCACGCTCGCACGTGGGAGATTTCGGCCTACGGTCAGGACGACTGGCGCGTCAACTCAAAGCTGACGCTGAATCTTGGGTTGCGCTGGGAGTGGTTGCCACCCTTTACCAATCTCGGCGGCCGGGCCACTAACATCAATCCTGCGCTGATCAATCCGAATCCACCTGCCGGCGGCGATTTGTCGGGATATGTTGTGCCGGCGAATTGGTCGTTCCCGATTCCGGCGGGCGTCGTGAAATCCAGCATCAACGGCTTCGTTCCCGGCAGCGGAAATAACACGTGGGGTCCGCGCATCGGCTTCGCGTGGAGCGCGCTGCCCAAAAATGATCGGCTCGTAGTGCGCGGCGGATACGGAATCTACTACTCAGCCGTCACCGGCAACAGCCAATTTCAGTCGATACCGGGCCTGCCGTGGGCGCTGATTGACGTATTCTTTCCACCTTTCAATGGCAGCGCGTCCTGGGCACAGCCCTTCCAGGAGCCGATTCCGCCGCTCAGCCAATTTCCGTTCTTCGATCCCTACACGCCGGATAGCGATATCAGCTCGATTGCTACCCAGTTGACGATCCGCCCTGCTATCACGCAGGAGTTCGCCTTCAACGTGCAAACTGAAATCACTCCTACCATGTCGTTGCAAGTCGGCTATGTCGGATCAAACGCCAATCATCTGATCTATTCGCACTCCATCAACCAGGCCGGGCTAGCCACGCCCAGCAACCCCATCCGCGGACAAACGACCAGCACCTTGTCCAATCTCACACTTCGCGTTCCCTACGAAGGCTGGGATCCCGCACAATTCCTCGGACAGGGTTCGGAGGGACGTTCGAACTTCAACGCCCTGGAAGTCACGCTGAAAAAAAATCTCAGCCACGGGTTGCAGTTTCTGGCGGCTTACACCTGGTCGAAGGCTCTCTCTACCGGCGCGTCCAATGTCGTCGGCAGCACATTCGGCGGAGGAACCATCGGAGATCAGAACAATCTTTATGCCGGTTATGGCGAAGCCAACTTCAGCCGGCCGCAACGGTTGATCGTCAGCCCCATTTATGAACTACCGAACTTCTTCCACGGATCTGGCTTTGCTAACAAAATCACCAGCGGCTGGGCCTTGTCGGCGGTCGTGACGCTCCAGTCCGGAACACCGCTCACGTTCTTCAATACCAACTCGAACAATCTGTTTGGCACCTCGAGCGACTTCGCCTACCTCGATCCCACGAACGCGGGCTGCAATGGAAGCATCGGCCTCGGAGGATCGGTGCGCAGCCGCCTCGGCGAATATTTCAACGTCAATTGCTTCAGCGAACCGCCCGTCATCAGCTCAGACGGGGGAACGGCCTTCGGCAATACCAAGCCGGGCATGCTGCGCGGACCATCTCAGCATAACGTTGATCTCTCTCTCAGAAAGACAACCAAACTCGCCGAAAACATGGGGCTTGAGTTCCGCGCGGAATTTTTTAATGCCTTCAACAGCACCCAATACAACAATCCCGACACGTCGTACAGCGACGGCCCGGCCTTCGGCATGATTACGAGCACGTCGGTGCCTTCGCGCATCGGCCAACTCGCGCTGAAGCTCAACTTCTAATAAGTGATTGAAGGCTGGAAAGATTGGAATCCGGAACACTGGAATGAAGAGAACGCCAACGCGCTCGGCGGCGATGTTAGGGGCGATGTTAGCGCCAACGCGAACCGCCATGCTGGTGGCGGTTTTCGCCGCGATGCTCGCGTCGTGCTGTCTCACGAGCACAACCGCTGCCCAGACTGGCGCCCCTCCCCCACCGATCGCGCAGGTCGCGGCCTATGCACCCGCAGTTACTCACCATGTTGGAACATTCAACGGCCGGCAGCTACGTTACACCGCGACCGTCGAAGCCATCGATGTTCCCGGACCCAGCGGCAAACCGGCGGCTCGTCTGGTGAGCTTTGCCTATACCGACGACGACCAGTCCGCCACCTTGCGGCCCGTAATGTTTGTCTTCAATGGCGGACCGATCACGGCTTCCTTGTGGCTGCACATCGGCGTAATGGGACCGAAGCGCGTAGCCGTTCCTGACGATCTGACGGCGAATCCAGACACCTATCGGCTCGTCGACAATGTCTATTCGCCGCTCGATGTGGCCGATCTCGTGTTCATCGATCCGGCGTCCACCGGCTATAGTCGCGTGTTGCCTGGAACCGCACCCGAGAGTTATTTCTCAGTCGTTGCCGACGCGCAGCAGGTCACAGCCTTTATCAATGCATGGCTAACCCAACATGGCCGGCTCTCATCGCGCGCGTATGTGCTGGGCGAAAGTTATGGCACGATTCGCGCAGCCGAAGTCGCGGGCCAACTTGCCGAACTGCCTCATCCCATTTTGCTGCAAGGCGTCGTGCTCATGGGTCAGGCTATCAACATCATCGAATACCGCCAGCGGCCGCAAAACGTCGTGAGCTTCGCCGTGTCGCTGCCGACTCTCGCCGCGCTCGCCTGGTATCACCAGAAGGTCAACCGCAAGGGAGAGAGCCTGGAACAATTCGTCAACGATGCATGGCACTTCGCCGAAACCGACTATTTGACCGCGCTCTTCAAAGGAAGCGAACTTGACTCCGGCGAGCGCGATCGCATCGCGAAGCGCCTTGAGGACTTCAGCGGCATCCCAGCCGCTTACTATCGCGAGCATGAACTTCGCATCAGTAAAGAGCAATATCGCGGGGAATTGCTCAAAGAGCGTGGACTGCTGCTCGGCCGCAACGATGGCCGCTATGTCGCGCCCATCACGAAAAAAGGTTTGGCCGACGATCCTTCGAGTGTGATCATGGCTCCGTTTCAGCGTCTCTTCAGCGATTACATTCGCAACGACCTCAAAGTGGATCGCACAGAACCCTACATCCCGATGGCGACAGGCGACAACCTCGACGGGTGGAAGTGGGGCGGCTCGGGACCGTTCGCCGATTGGCCCTACAGCGATCGCTTGCTGAAAGTAATGAAGGCTAATCCGCATTTTCACGTGCTCATCGGCAACGGCTATCACGACACCCAAACCACCGTTGGAGCGGCAGAGTATGCTGTACGGCAGGCGGGATGGCCCGAGGGACGAGCCACGCTCTCATACTATGAAGGAGGGCATATGGCCTACACGGTCGAGCGCAGCGCGAAAAAATTTACCGACGACATTCGTGCCCTGATCCAAAGCACCCCGTAGAGAACGACCAGCGGCCTGAAAGAAAAAAGAGGAACGGCTATGACAATGAGTCGACGCGACCTTTTGGCAGGTCTCGGCGGTGTGGCCGCGATCGGAATCGCTCCCAGCCTGGCCTCCCATCCGGCGTTACACGCGGCACCAGATGTCGCGATAGAGGCCGCCTTTCCGGCCAAAAAAGATTTCTCGATTCCCGCCGGCCTGACGTATATCAACTCCGCCTACACTCACCCCATGCCCGTCGTTGCGGCCAGCGCGCTGCGCGAATGGGCGGAGTTTCGCTCTCATCCGCAGGTCGTCTCCCAGCCCAAGAAACTGATCAACATCAAGGCTGAATTCGCCGCGCTCATCAACGCCAAGGAATCTGAGATCAGTTACATCCCCAACACCAGCACCGGCGAAAACCTTGTCGTCAACGGACTGAACATCGATTACAAATCCGACAATGTCGTTACCGACGCTCTCCACTTTGAAGGCGCCCTTCTCCACTTACAGGCCCTCCAACAACGCTTCGGCCTCGATGTTCGCGTCGTGATGCCGCGCGACTGGCGCATCGACCTCAAGGATCTGGAGCGCGTGGTCGACCATAAAACGAAGTTGATTGAAGTCTCGCTGGTCGCAATGCACAATGGTTTTCAGCATGATCTGAAAGCCGTCTGCGATCTGGCGCACGCGCATGGCGCCTACGTTTACGCGGACATCGTCCAGGCCGCCGGAAATACTCCCATCGACGTGCGCGCCAGCGGCGTCGATTTCTGCGCCTGCTCCAGCTTCAAATGGCTCATGGGCGATTTCGGTATGGGCTTCCTCTACGTGAAAGAAGATCTGCTCGACCGCGTCCTGCAACGCACTCAATACGGCTACTACGAAGCGAGCAGCATGGAGTCGCATTTTCTTCCCGGCGATCCGCCCGGCAGCGACGCCTATACATTTGCTCTCGAAAACAATGCCACCGGGCACTTTGAGGCCGGCACGGACGCCATCGGCGTCGCTCACGTGCTTGCGCAATCGCTGCCTTACATCCGCCGCCTGGGAGTGGAAAATATCCACGCGCATCGCCAGCCTTTCCTGAAGCGGCTGCACCAGGAAATGCCGCGTCTCGGATTCGAATCGCTGACTCCGCCCGAGTCCACGTCCGCGCTGGCCACCTTTGCCGTTAAGGATTACAAGGACGTGCAGCAGCGCCTTCAGAAAGCGAGCGTCAATGCCCGCGTCTCCCAGCGCTATATCCGGATATCGCCATCCGTGTTCAATGACATGGGTGATATCGATAAGCTGCTCGAAGCGCTGGCGTGAGGCCGGGGTTTCCGGCGCAGAAATCTGGAACAGAAAGGGTGTGTCATGACGCAATCAAAGCTACGCATGATTCTACTTTTAACGATTCTTATTTTTATGATTACCGCTGCCGGAGTTTCCTCCGCGCAGCAGACTAAAGTGATTTCGCCTCCCGAGTTTGGGAATCAGGGCAAAGACGACCTTCCCTTCAGCCCGGGGATTCTGGTGGGCGACACCTTGTATGTGTCCGGCGAAATCGGCTTTGACCTGCACACCGGCCAGATCCCAAAAGATTTCGACGCCGAAATGAAAGCCTGCCTCGACAACATCGGCATCGTTCTAAAAGCGGCTGGAATGGACTACTCGGACGTAGTCTCGGCGCAGGTCTTCCTCACCGATATAACCCAGTTCAAACGTATGAACGCGGTGTACGCTTCCGTCTTCAAAACGCCGCGACCGGCGCGCGTTACGGTCGGGGTAGCGGCGCTTGCCGTGCCTGCTGCCCATGTTGAGATCATGGTGACTGCCCGTCGGCAAGCCTCAAAGAATTAGGGCGAGGCGAAGAATTAACCGCCGCCGCGCAGGCGAGGGCTACTTTTCGGTGAGCATGACCACATCTGATGTGTCGTGAACGCGTGCGACGGCGAGAGTCTTGCCATCAGGCGACCATTGAAACTGGGAGATATTCTCCGAGGTGAAGTCGGTGACCTGGCGCCCCGGCGAGCCGTCCAGCGGCTGAACAAAAATATTATCCACGCCCCGATCCCGAACAATGTACGCCACCGATTTTCCATCGGGAGCAAAACTCAGATTGTTGTTGTAGTCATAGCTGCTAGGTCCGCCCGCAATACGTGGGTCCGGAGAAATCAGGCGCGGCGTTGATTGCGACGGCGAATCAAGATTCACGATCGCCAACTTGCTCTCAGCCGTCGTCTGTTGATTCTCGATCGAATTGATATCCGCATTGAAAACCAGAAGCTTGCCATCCGGCGAAATGGCCTCTCCCGCGCCTCCGCCAAACATCCGCGGAACGTCACTGCCGGGCACCGGTTGAGCCTCACCGCCCTCGATCGGCACCCTCATCAGAAAATGTGGCCCTCCGCCGTAATAGTAGACCCATTTGCCATCCGGAGAACAAATGGGGTGTATATCGAATTCTCCATTGGTAAGCTGCTTCGCGTTTGAACCATCGTAGTTCGAGCGCCAGATTCCCACCCGGTTGCCGCCGCCGTGAAACGCCCACGTGAGCACAATGTAGTGATCCCCGCATCCGGAAAATCCTGGTATCCAACCATTTGGATCGTTGAGCAACGTGCTGTCCAGGCTACCGTCCGGTTTAATTCGCTGCACACTCTGCCCGTCAGAAACCAGCAACCTGTTATCGCCCGTCCAACCCACCGACATGGCGTCCTGTACCTGCGGTAGGGGTTGCACCGGGCTGTTTGTCTTTTTTTCAGGGGCGCTGAGCAGATCGACGCTGCGCGTCGTCCTGACCTGAACGGTCGCCGCCTCCTTGCCATCGGCTGAGAGCGTGAGCGACTGATAGGAATTCGTATCGCGTGTAATGGCTTGTATCTGTCCACCGTTTTTTGAGAGCAGCCCGATCTGCCCGCGGCCTCGACTATGCTTGCCCAGAAACCTTATCAGCAACCATTGGCCATTGGGCAGCCATGAAATCTGCTCCGTCTGGTCGTCGTTGAAAGATGCCAAAGGCTGAACTTGTTTGCTGCTCGTATCGAACATCAGCACCTCACCCAGCGCACGGCTGCTGGGGTTAGCGCTGAAGGCGATTTTTTTGCCATCCGGCGACCAACTGAGAAAACGAGAAAACTCATCGTTGAGCGGCGCAATTCGAAGGATGGTTTCGTCGCTGCCATCCAGATTGGCGCTCAGCAGACGCGTCTTGCCGACGTCGGGATCATTCCCACGAACATAGGCCATGCGACGACCATCGGGCGAAAACGCGATATTGCTATCGACATCGCGCACCACCATTTGCGGCGCGCCACCGAGCACTGGCGTGCGGTAAAAATCCCATTCACTCTGTGTCCCCAGCCCCGCCTTTCGAAAATAGACGTAATTGCCATCCGGCGAGAAGGCCAGCGCCCGGTAAACGGCCGCGGCTGGCGGCACAATCTGCGCGTCGCTGCCCGTCGGCACATTGCGCAGCCACAAGCTCCGCAGGCCGTTGTCGTTCTGCACATTCAGCACGTACTTGCCGTCCGGCGAAATCGCGGCGTCTTCCGCCTTGCCGGTGCTCGTAATCTGCGTCATCGTGAAATTCTGGAACGGAAGCGGCCCGCTCCGCGTCAGCAGCGTGTAGATGCCAAATCCGCCGGCCGCCGCCAAGATCGACGCCACCGCAACGATTGTGGCCAATCCAAATTTGTGTTCGCGCGCCACCGCGCTCACGCTCGAACTGCTTGCTCCCGCGGTCGACGAAACTTGAGTCGCGGAGGATAGCGTGGCGCTCGCGCCCGATCCGCTTGCGGTCTTCGCTGCGGGAATAGAAGCCGCCGACGCCGCTCCCGATCCCTCCGCCGTTTCCTCGGTCTGCGCTCCCGGCCGATGCCCCGAACCGCTGTCCCGCTGAACGCGCTTCAAATCGCTGCGCATCTCCGACGCATGCTGGTAGCGCAGATCGCGGTCCTTCTCGAGCGCCTTGTTCATGATTTCTTCCAGCCGCGCCGGCACGTCAGGATTCAGGCGCAACGGCTGGACGGGAGCGCGGTTCAGAATCGCCTCAAAGATGATGGCCGATGTGTCGCCGCGAAAAGGCACCGAGCCGGTGACCATCTCGTACAAGACGGCGCCGAATGAAAATAAATCCGTACGCACGTCGAGATCCTTGCCCCGCGCCTGCTCTGGCGACATGTAGGCGACCGTTCCAACCGCGGAACCTGGGTTGGTAAGGTGCTCAAGGCTCACGGCCGCAGTCGCTTCGATGCCAGCCGCATCCGCTTTTTGCGCGCCTGTCAGTTTCGCCAGCCCGAAATCGAGGATCTTGGCGTGTCCCCGTTTGGTCACAAAAATGTTTGCTGGCTTGATGTCGCGATGAATAATGCCTTCGCTGTGCGCTGCGTCGAGCGCGTCGGCAATTTCAATCGCCAGCGCGAGCGCGATATCCATCTCCAGCGGCCGGCCGGCGATGCGGTGTTTCAGCGTCAGCCCGTCCAGAAATTCCATCGCGATGAAGCGCTTGCCATCGTGCTCGCCGATCTCGTATATCGTGCAGATGTTCGCATGGTTCAGGGCTGAAGCGGCCCGCGCCTCGCGCCGAAAGCGTTCCAGCGCCTGCGGATCTTCCGCAACCTCATCGGGAAGGAATTTGAGCGCAACGAATCGCCCTAGGGAAGTGTCTTCGGCCTTGTAGACAACGCCCATGCCGCCGCCGCCCAACTTCTCGACGATGCGGTAGTGCGAAATGGTCTGGCCGATCATGCCGTGGGGACATGGTAGGTGGGATGGGGCGGGGAGTCAACGAAAGGCGAGCCGGCGAACGATCCGTTCATCAACCTCTATAATTCTAGACGCATGCCGGCCTTGTTTCGCAATCTCCGTTTCGGTGCGCGGATTCTTGGCAAGAATCCCGGATTCGCCGCAGCCACCATTCTGACCCTGGCTCTGGGCATCGGCGCGAACACCGCCATCTTCACGGTGACCAGCGCGCTGTTGCTGCGGCCGTTCCCATATCGCGATCCTCAGCAACTGGTCACCGTGATCGCCAAAGACAATACCCGCGACTTCGAATGCACACTCATGCGTTACGAACTGGTGCGCGACGTCAGCCAGTCGTTCCAGTCCGTGGCGGTGTGGACGAATGACAATCTGAACCTCACCGGATACGGCGAACCGCTCCAGGTGCCGATCGCGCGCGTCTCACCCAATTTTTTCCCCACGCTCGGCGTGCGTGCGCAACTTGGCCGCAGCTTTACTGAAGAGGAAGGCCGTCCTGAAGGCAAGCCGGTTGTCATGCTGAGCGATGCCATGTGGCGCACACGCTTTCACGGCGATCCGAATATCATCGGCCAGTCCGTTACGCTCGACGAGACGCCGTCGACCGTCGTCGGCGTGTTGCCGGCTAACATCCAATTCCCTTTCGTCGGTCCAGCCGACATCTGGACTCCGCGCTACTTCGAGTACTCGTTGATGACCCCGCAACGGCTGCGCATGGGCGTTGGCTATCTCCAGATGATCGGGCGCCTGCGTCCCGAAACAACCCTGGCCCGCACCGATGCCGAGCTGTCCGTGATCAATCGGCGCTATCGTGAGCAGAATCCTCACGCGCCTGACGCCAACCCCGGCTCGTTCATGACTACGCAATCTTTGCGCGACCTCGTAGTCGGCAATGTGCGCGGCAAAGTGTTGGTGCTCTCCGCTGCGGTCGCGGCGGTTTTGCTGATTGCGTGCGCCAATGTGGCCAGCCTGTTGCTCTCGCGCGCACTCGCTCGCAAAAAAGAAATCGCAGTGCGCACCGCGCTCGGCGCGACGCGCAGCACGCTGGTTTGGCAACTCCTCACGGAAAGCATGCTGCTGGCCTTTCTCGCCGGCATTCTTGGAATCGGACTGAGCTGGGCGGCGACGCGCCTGCTCGTCACCTGGGGCGCGAGCCAGCTTCCTCCCGGCATTCCCATCGCGATCGATCTGCGCGTATTGCTGTTCACGGTCATCATCTCGCTCTTCGCGGGCGTCATGTTCGGCACTGTGCCTGCGCTGCAACTGGCGCGATCCAATCCCAACACCGCCTTGCGCGATGAAGGCCGAGGCGTTTCCGCCGGCCACGCCCGCGCCCAAATGAAGAACCTGCTCGTCGTCGGCCAGATCGCGCTCTCTCTGCTGCTTCTCATCGGCGCCGGATTGCTGCTGCGCAGCTTCTTACGTCTTCTCCGCGTCGATCCCGGCTTTGACGCGCAGAACGTCCTCACCATGAACGTGTCGCTGCCCACCGTGAAGTACGCGAAGCCCGGGCAGCAAACCGAATTCTTCGACGAGATCCTGCGCCGCGTTTCCGTTCTGCCCGGCGTGCGCAGCGCTGCGATCTCGGCAACCTTGCCGCTCACCGTAAAACGCATCACCCCTGTTTTAGCGGAGGGCCAGCCCGACGTGCCGCTCTCCGAGCGTCCGTTCCTTGACATCGAAGCCATCAGCCCAATGTGGTTCCAAACCATGCGCGTTCCGTTGCGCGACGGCCGCGAGTTCACCACCACCGACGACGCGCAGGCGCCAAAGGTGGTCATCGCCAACGAGACATTTATCCGCCGTTTCTGGCCCAACCAGAACCCGATCGGCAAGCATGTGATCGTAGGCCGTTGGCCCGAGCCCGCTGAAGTAATCGGCGTCGCTGCCGACGTCAAGAATTATGGATTGGATCAGCCTGCTCAGCCCCAGCTCTATCTTGCATTTCCGCAGATCCCATGGACCAACATGAATCTACTGGTGCGCACGGCCGTGCCTCCGCAGACTATGATCTCGGCGGTTCGCGCGCAGATCGCCGCCGTCGATCCTGACCAGCCCATCACCAACGTTCAAACCGTCGATGAACTCATGGATGGCTCGCGGTCGCAGCCGCGCTTCACCATGCTGCTGCTGGCCGTCTTTTCGGCGGCAGCGCTGGCTCTCGCCATCATCGGAATCTACGGTGTGCTCTCTTATTCGGTGGCTCAACGCAGGCAAGAGTTCGGCATTCGGCTGGCGCTCGGCGCAGAGCACGCCGACATTCTGCGTATGGTCGTCCGCCAGGGACTTTCGCTGGCTGCGGTAGGAATTGCGATCGGCCTGCTCGCATCCATTTTGCTCACCAGGCTGATGTCCAGCATGCTCTATCAAGTCGGCACGCGCGATCTCGCGACGTTCGTTCTTACGCCGACGCTTTTTCTTTGTGTCGCCCTGTTCGCAAGTTACGTGCCCGCTCGACGCGCCACCAAAGTGAATCCCGTTGAGGCTTTGAAGCAGGACTGAAGAACGCTAGAGAGCCCGCGACATTCCGGCGTGGCGTGCTCAATGCAGGTTGGGTGAGCTTTTTGGGGCTTACATCAGGATGACTTCAATCGGAGCGTCAGGTCCAGGGCAGCTCGGGATTACTCGCTCGCCAACGCGACCCGCATCTCGAGCGTGTGCTTCTCAAAATTAATGGACAGAATTCTCTCGCCGCCCGACAGAAATTCGCCATCGACGCTCTTGGTTTGGTCATACTGTTCCGTTGCCGATCGCACCTCGATGCGCAAAGCGTGCTTGCCGGCGGAAACCGGAATCGTCACCGATTCCTTGGCTCCTCCGAGCAGTAGCAGATGTTTCTTGCGGCCATCGTGTAGCGGATGTTCATAGGCCAGGCGATCGTCGATCCAGATCTTCAAGGTTGCGTCCGAAAAGCGGCTCTCAATGCGGATATCCACATTTGAATCGGCAACCGCCGTAGTGGCGGCGGCGGCAACCACCGGGGGCGCCGCGTCGTCGGCAGCGCCGCTGGCATGTTTGTCCGCATTCGCTGTCGTCCCTGCGTTCGCAACCGTCTTCGGACTCGCTTGCGCGGCGCTCTTTGCGGCCGCGCCCGAATGAGCTTTCGCGGCTTTCGCCAAGCTAGCATCCGAAGTTTTTCGAGTGGCGCCCTGAGTCCCTGCTCCGGTAGAAGTTCCAGTCGAAGTCCGGGCAGCCGCACTGTCAATCTCCGCGGTGGAGTGAGCCGGAGCGCGAGTCTGAGCCACCGGCCCGGCGTCGGAGTCCGGCGCAGCGCTCACGCGCGGCGCACCGCTTGCAGTTTTCTGAATGTTCTCCGCGCTGCTCCCCCGACCCACATTTTCCGCAATGCTCGCCGGCGCCGGAGTCTGTTTTCGCATCTCCCGCCAGGCAAACAAACTCATAGCAATCGCAGCCACGAAAAGGGGAACTCCAATCGCCGTTTGCGCCTGCCACGAAGAGAACATGGAATCGAAGCCCCGCGAAGTCGAAGCTTTCTTTTTGGGCGCGGCCCGCAACGGTTTTGCGTTCTCGATGGGCACTGCCTCCGCCGGTTCTTCGCTGGCACCCTTTCCATCCAGCCACGTCCGCTTTCCAGGCGGCGTTGAAAACCAGATCGTCTCCTTACTCAACGGAGTCCGCTTCCGTAATCTCCGCAAGTCCTCGGCGAATTCTTTTCCCGTCTGATAACGGTTCGCGGGATCCTTGGCGAGCGCACGCGCGATCATCGCATCCATCTCCTGCGGCAGTTCCGGAGCGAGCGATGTCGCCTGCAACGGATCGCGGTTCGCCACCTTGAAACACACGGTGGTCGCGCTGTTTCCCTGAAAAGGCCGGTACCCCGTCAGCGCGGTGTAGAGAATTGCGCCCAGAGAAAACAGATCCGAGCGCCCATCCACCTGCTCGCCCTCCAATTGCTCGGGAGACATATACGCCGGAGTCCCGAGCACGCGGCCGGGCAATGTCATGTGCGACAGGTCCAGTTGCGCAATGCCGAAATCCCCAATCTTGGCTTGTCCATCCTTGGTGACAAGGATGTTTGCCGGCTTGATGTCGCGATGGACCACGCCTTGCGCGTGCGCATAATCAAGCGCCTCGGCTAGCTCTTCGGCGATGCGCAGCGCATCGTCGGGCGAAAGCTTCTTTCCTTTCCGGGCAAGCAGCTCGCGTAAGGTGAGGCCTTCGATGTATTCCATCACGATGAACGGGTCCGAGGTCTCCGGATCCTCACCAACATCGAACACCGCGACAATTCCGGGATGCAGCAGGCGACCCGCGGCTTTCGCTTCTATAAAAAATCGACGGAGAAATTCCTGCCGCTCATGGACCACGCTTTGATGCAGAAGAATTGTTTTGATGGCGACAAATCGATCGATCTTGGGATCGCGGGCTTTGTAGACGGAGCCCATCGCGCCGCGGCCGACTTCGGCCACGATTTCGTATCTCCCCAGAAGCTTGCCGCGAGGATTGCCCATGAACGGTAGAGACCCCTTTAGATGAGGGTTTTCCTCGTTTCAGGGTACGACGGGGACAGGCGCTCTCAAGGTCATATTCGAAACAGAGTTGTTACGTCCGTAATACTCGATTACGCTTAGGCGGCGCTTCTCGAACGCGCTTCCATCGACCTAGTGTGGTTGGACCGTCAAAGATGCGGGGTCGGGCAACACCGCGCTCTTCTCCCCCACCTTCGCGGCGTCGGCGGGACTCTCATTCGTGAACTGGTAATCCGAGTAGTTGATATTCAATATCGCCCTGCCGCCCATGCGGACGTTAGTAACTGAGTAGTTGTGCACCGGAACCCAAAAGCCATTGATCTTCGACCATTCGAATTGCACCTGAACGTGGCTCACCCAAAAAGAAGGGTTAGAAGCCGGTGTGCCCTCCATGCGGGCCACCGCAAAATCGTGCGCGTCCACCCAGATCTTGCCGGCGTACACATATTTGCTCTTGCTTCTGGGTTTCACGTCGAGCACGTAGAAATCGCCGGCCGGAGTGTGCTGCGCGCTTTCCAGGCTGAAGACGTAATTTGCCGGACTGATCTCAAGCGCCTGCCGGTTCCGCTCCTCTTGCGCTTCCCGTTCGCTCTCCAGAAGCTTCAGCAGAACCTGCTTGATCAAAAGCTTCGAGCCGCTCTCCGAAATGACTCGGAATTCCTTCTGGTTGGGCGCGCGATAGGTCGCTTCGACTTGCAACT
Source organism: uncultured Acidobacteriaceae bacterium (assembly GCA_963803645.1). Taxonomy (GTDB): domain Bacteria; phylum Acidobacteriota; class Terriglobia; order Terriglobales; family Acidobacteriaceae; genus Acidiflorens. The sequence continues at coordinate 25,780 of CAWDNK010000004.1, forward strand.
CGGCGTGTCCGCCGAAAAGGCCGTAGTAGTCAAGTTTGTAGGTTCGGCTGCCTCGATAGCCCTGCAACGCTTTGGCGCGTTGCGCATTGGCCGCCATGAGGTTATGCACAATCACATTTACGGAAAGCGTGGCTGGAGCGGAGTCGCCCGTTTCAGCGCTGGCCATGGCGATCCCCAGACATAGCATCGTCACCGCCACCACCGCCGGTGTGCCGCTCTCGACACCTCGCAAAAACTTTTGCATTCCGATCAACCGTCTGAGCATCCTTGAGATATGCGTCTTGTTAGATGCGGACCAGTTGGGTTGAGTATTCCGGTCCAGTTCGCGCCGAGCAAGTATTTTCTCGCTGTGTTCATTACGACAGACTGCCCGAATCAGTGGACCCGGCGGCGAGAGAAACGTTCGTAAAAATTAGTAGAGTTTATTAGCAGAGTTTTGGAGACCAGAGCGTGCAAACCAACTCCCATCCGCCGGCCTGGAAAATTCTCCTCGCCTTCGCGATCATCTACTTTGTCTGGGGCTCGACTTTTCTCGCCATCCGCATTGGCGTCCGCGAGGTGCCGCCCTTTCTGCTGGCGGCCATGCGCTTCCTGGCCGCCGGCCTTATCCTCTACCTCTGGATGCTAGCGCACGGTGAGCGCTCGCCGACTGGCCGCGAATGGATGTCTGCCTCCTTACTCGCTGTGCTCATCTTTGTTCTCGACTATGGACTGCTGTTCTGGGCCGAGCAGCGTGTTCCCTCCGGCGTCGCTGCCGTCATGCTGGCCACCATTCCGCTGTTTATGGCGCTGTCGGAAATTATTTTTCTGCGCACGCAGCGCCTCACGGTGCGCCTCGCCATCGCGCTCCTCGTCGGCATCGCGGGAGTAGCCGTGCTGGTCAGTAACTCGCTGAATGTTGGCGGCGCCGCGATCGACCGGGCGGGCGCGGTTGCGCTCATTATCGCCGGCATCAGTTGGTCAATCGCCTCCGCGCTCTCGCGCAAGCTGCCGCTTCCGTCCTCCAAGGTCATGAGTTCGGGGGCGCAAATGTTTGCCGGCGGAGTGCTGCTAGCGCTGGCCGCCGCTGCGCTCGGCGAGTTTCGCGACTTCCATCCGATGGCCGTATCGCGCGCGGCCTGGTTCGCCCTTCTCTACCTGATCGTCGCCGGGTCCGTCGTCGCCTTCACTGCCTACGTCTGGCTGCTTCATCACGAATCGCCCACCAAGGTTGGCACCTACGCTTACGTCAATCCGGTGGTCGCCGTTCTAATCGGATACTTTCTCGGCGGAGAGACTCTCGGCCTGCGTACCATTCTCGGCACGCTCTTCGTTCTCATCAGCGTGCTCGTCATCACCATTGCGCCGCCCAGGAAAATGAAGGCGGCTCCGATCGCAGCCGCCGCCGAAGGTGAGATCTAGTTCCAGTTACAAGATGTCCCCAACCAGAGTCTCGCCAATCAGGAATTCGGCAACGACGTTCGTTATTCCCCGGCTCGTGATCGGCTGACCCTCACCCGAAAGTGTTACCGCGTTGGTAGACTTTCCTGAGCCCGCAAGATGCTAAGATTCGGCCCATGGCGTTACGCGCCCAGCCCAAAAAACGACGTGCTGCCGCCAAGCCTGCCCGCGCCGGGAAGCCACAACACCGTCAGCTCGAAAGCCGGGTGAAGCAGCATCGTGACGGCTCCGAACTGGTCATCATCACCGGCATGAGCGGATCGGGCAAAGCCTCGGCGCTCAAGGCATTTGAAGATCTCGGATACTACTGCGTCGACAATCTGCCCGTCGAACTCATTCCGCGCTTCGCCGAACTGGCCTTGCAGTCGGGCGAAATTCCGCATACCGCGCTGGTCGTCGACGTGCGCGAAGGCACGCAGCTTGAAAAACTGCCGGCCATCCTGAAGTCGGTCAAGCGCCTCATACCCACTCGCGTCATTTATCTCGAGGCGACCGACCCCGTGCTGCTCCGCCGCTTCAGCGAGACGCGCCGCCCGCATCCGCTCGGCACCAGCACCAGCGTGCGCGCGTCTCTCACCACCGAACGCCGCCATCTGCGCGCCATCCGCGCCATCGCCGACCTCGTCATCGACACTTCGAAGTTCAACGTGCACGAGTTGCGCGGCCACCTCACCGACCGCTTCCAGCACGCCTCCGGCACGCAGCAGAAGATGCTCGTCTCCTGCGTCAGCTTCGGATTCAAACACGGCGTGCCCGATGACGCCGACCTGATGTTCGACGTGCGCTTTCTGCCCAACCCTCATTTCGTGCCCGAGTTCCGTCCGCTCACCGGACGCCATCCGCGGGTCGCCAAATACATCCGCTCGTTTCCGCAGACCAAAGAATTTATCAGCCGCATCTCCGAACTGCTCGTCTACCTGCTTCCCCACTACATTCATGAAGGCAAGAGTTACCTGACCATCAGCTTCGGCTGCACTGGTGGACAGCACCGCTCCGTGATGATCGCCGAAGACGTAGGCAAGCAACTGCGCAAGGCGGGATACAAAGTGAAAATTGCACATCGGGATAGCCCGCGGGGATAGTTGGCAGGGATGTCCGCAGGGATGGTGACGGTAAAGCCCGCGCTGGTCGCACTTTGGTCTTTGGTCGCGGGCCGCAAACCGGGCGCCAACACGGTAGAATTAAGCCTCAAACGCATGGCAACCACTACACTGGCGGGCGCAAAAACTCCGGAAGCACCGGCCAAGCCTCGCCAACTGGCCCGCGTTCTGCGCTATCTGCTGCCCTATTCGCTGCCATTTCTGGCCTCGGTGGTTCTGATGGCCTTCGTCGGCCTGCTCGAGGCGTTTCGTCTTCTTCTGATCGGCCCGATCTTCGATAGCGTGCTCAATCCGCAATCGCAGGGCAAGAACCTCCAACTCTTCAAGCTTCCGTACTCCGACCGCACCTTTGATCTTCAGCAGATCATTCCATCGCACTTTCAAAATCCCTGGACCGCGGTCGCATTCGCCCTCGTCGCCGCCACCGTACTGAAAGGTATCTTCGACTACGTCGGAACTTACCTCGTGAACTACGCCGGCTACGGCATGATCACGGATCTGCGCGACGATTTATACAACGCGTTTCTGCGGCGGTCGGCGGCATTTTTCGCCCGGCACACGACCGGCACGCTGCTTTCAACTATCATCAATGACATCGAGCGCGTGCAGTTTGCCATGTCGACCGTGCTCTCCGAATTCCTTCAGCAATTTTTCACATTTTTCTTTACCGCCGCGGTTGTCATCCTTCTCGGAGGCAAACTGGCCTGGGTGTTGCTTCTGTTCTTGCCGATCATTTTGTACTCTTCACGGAGGATCGGCCGTCAGGTGCGCAGCACAACTCGTGGCGGTCAAGACAAACTGGCGGAAATTCAAAATATTCTCCACGAAACCATCACCGGAAATCGCATCGTAAAAGCCTTCAGCATGGAGCACTGGGAGATGCAGCGCTTCCGCGCCGCCGCCCGCCGCCTGTTTCGCGCCAACCTCCGGCTGGTCGCGGCTTTCGCCATCAGCTCGCCTTTAATGGATATTCTCGGCTCGGTCGCCATTGCGCTTCTGCTGCTCCTCGGCCGCAATCAAATTAATCACCACGTTTTTAGAGAAGGAACTTTCCTCGCCTTCATCATCGCCGTCTTCAAGCTCTACGATCCAGTCCGCAAGTTCGCCCTCTTCAATAACAATTTTCAGCAGGCGGCCGGCGCTTCGTCGGAGATTTTCCGCTTCATGGACATGGAAGACGAGGTCCGTGAAAAGCCGGGCGCAAGGCGGCTCGGCAAATTTACTCGCACGATCCGCTTTGACGATGTCGCTTTCTCCTACCGCAACGATGACGACTCCCGCGACGTTCTCCACGGCATTGAACTCGTAGTAAAGGCCGGCGAGGTTCTGGCCGTGGTCGGATCGAGCGGCGCCGGCAAGAGCACCCTCGTCCATCTCATCCCGCGTTTCTTCGATGTTACGGGCGGCCGGATTCTGATCGACGACAGCGACGTCCGCGATGTGACGCTCGCCTCCCTGCGCTCGCAGATCGGCATCGTCACCCAGGAAACCGTGCTCTTCAATGACTCGCTGCGCAACAACATCGCCTACGGTCAGCCGCACGTTTCGACGAAGCAGGTCGAGGACGCCGCCCGCGCCGCCCACGCCCATGAATTCATCTCCGCGCTGCCCGACGGCTACGATACTTTGATCGGCGAACGCGGCGTCCGTCTTTCCGGCGGCGAGCGCCAGCGCATTGCCATCGCGCGCGCCATCCTCAAGAATGCTCCCATCCTGATTCTCGACGAAGCGACCTCCGCGCTCGACAGCGAGTCGGAGGCGTTGGTGCAAGCCGCGCTGCAAAATCTGATGAGTGGGCGTACTGTGTTTGTGATCGCACATCGCCTTTCCACCGTGCGCCGCGCGGACCGCATCGTGGTGATTGAAAACGGCACCATCAGCGAAAGCGGTGCCCACGAGGAACTGATTCAGAAACTTGGCACATACCGGCGGCTCTATGAATTGCAATTCGCCGAAGCCGATGCGCCAAAGGTAGTCAACACTTAGGAACAGCACATCGACCAGACGATCTTGATCTTCACTGAGAACTGAAAGCTGAGAACTGGGTTCGAAATGCCACTTCGCTCCATGACGGGATACGCGCAAGTACGAGGCCAGGCCAATCCGCGCCTCGCCTTCGCCCTGTCGCTCAAATCGGTCAATCATCGTTTCCTCGATCTCCATTTCCGGCTCCCCTCCGACACCGACGCGCTTGAAATGAAGTTGCGCCGCCTCCTTAAAGAGAAAATGGTGCGCGGCCACGTCGAGGTGACGCTCAACCTCGATTACACCAATGCCAACGGCGTTGGCCTCAATCGCCAGCTCATTTCCGGTTACGTGCAGGCGTTTCGCTCGGCCGCCCAGGAGTTCGGCATAGGCGGCGAGCCCGATTTAAACGTGCTGCTGCGCATGCCGGGTGCGATGGATTCCGGCAATGAGCGTTCCGTCGACGAACTCGACGACGCGGTAATGGCCTGCGTCGAAGAAGCCATGACGCGGCTCAACCAGATGCGCGAGGACGAAGGCCGCGGCATAGAGCGCGAATTGCGCGAGCGCATGAAGCACCTGCGCGAGGCGGCCGGCGGCATCGAAATCCATCGCGACGCCATCTTGCGCACCTATGCGGACCGCCTTCAGTCGCGCATGCGCGAGATGTTCGGCGCGCAGATTGACAAGGATCGCATCCTTCAGGAAGCCGCCGTGCTGGTCGATCGCAGCGACATTCAGGAAGAACTGGTCCGCCTTAACACGCACGTCGACCATTTTGAGGCGCTGCTCGGCCAGAGTGGCGAAGTAGGCAAGAAAATGGATTTCCTGTTGCAGGAGATGAACCGCGAGGCCAATACCCTGCTCTCAAAAACGTCGGGGCTCGCCGGCGAGGCCTTGAAAATCACCGAGGCAGGCTTGCTGATGAAATCGGAGATCGAAAAATCCCGCGAGCAGGTGCAGAACCTCGAATGAGCATTGTCTACATCGTTTCCGCGCCGTCTGGATCGGGCAAATCGACCCTCGTCAATGAACTCTTCAAGATGGTGCACAATCTCGACTTTTCCATCTCCTACACCACTCGCCCTCCCCGCGGCAGCGAAAAAAATGGCAAAGAATATTTCTTCGTCTCCAAAGACGAGTTCGAGGCCATGATCGCGGCTGATGAATTCCTCGAGCATGCCTGCGTTTTCGGAAACTACTATGGCACGGCCCGGCGGTTCCTGCGCGAGAGCGAGCAGCGCCGCCACGACCTCCTGCTCGACATCGACGTCCAGGGCGCGGCTCAAGTCAAAGAGAAATTGTCCGACGCGGTCAGCATCTTTATTCTCCCCCCCGACCGCGACAAACTGGAGTGGCGCTTGCGCAACCGCGGCCTCGATCCCGAGGAGGTCATTCGTCGCCGGTTGGACACGGCCCGGCGAGAGATTGAGAATTACTCGAAATACGACTATATATTAGTGAACAACCTGCTCGAACAGTCCGCCGACGAACTCAAGGCTATCGTGCTCGCCGAGCGGATCAAAAGAAGCGGGAAAGAGCCTAGAATGGACGAAGAGCGGCTGCTCGCAACCGCCGAAGCGTGTCAACTGGAACAGGCGCGCGATCGGGTTCAGCCGATTCTGGCTTCCTTTGGTGCGGTACCAATTCGTAACTAAAGTTCCAGATCGATCAAGTGGCATGAGGTCTAGGGGAGAATCTATGAAGCTGATCGAAGGGTTTGACAGCAACTATCGCTACATTCTGGTGGCGGCGCGGCGGGCCCGGCAACTGCAAGGCGGCGCTCCACCGGTGATTGAAACCATTTCACGCAAGCCATGCCGCATCGCGCAGGATGAAATCAAGGCCGGCAAGGTGAAATGGATTATCCCGGAATTGCCGAAAATCGCGGCGGAAGCAGCCGGCGATCCCATGGCTAAAGCGTTCACCGAAGACGCGTAGAGATCAGGCGCATTGACGACGCGCGGAACCGCGCTTTGTCCGCATAGAAGATGAAAATTGCACTGGGTGTCTCCGGAGGCATTGCCGCTTATAAGTCAGCGGAGATCGTCCGCCTGTTACAGGAGCGCGGCATCCGTGTGCAGGTCATCATGACCCGCGCGGCCCAGGAATTCATCCGCCCTCTTACCTTCGCGGCCCTGTCTGGCGAAAATGTCATCACCGATCTTTTTGGAAGCGGCGAGTCCGAGGCCAATCTCGAATCCGCCATCGAACACATTGCCGTCGCGCAGGCAATTGATGCGCTCGTAGTCGCGCCAGCGACCGCCGACGTGCTCGCCAAGTTTGCACAGGGCATCGCCAACGACTTCCTTTCCACTCTTTACCTCGCAACCACTGCTCCCGTAGTAGTCGCCCCCGCCATGAACGTGAATATGTGGAACCACGCCGCCACGCAGGCAAATCTGCAAACGCTTCGCCAGCGCGGCGTGCGGATCGTCGAGCCCGATAGCGGCTATCTCGCCTGCGGCATGACGGGCCCAGGGCGCCTGGCAGAAAACGAAACGATTGTGGCGGCCGTGCTGGAAGCGCTCGGCGCATCTCAGGACCTGGCCGGAGAAACAGTCCTCGTCACCGCCGGTCCGACTCGCGAAAAGATCGATCCGGTTCGCTACCTCACCAATCGTTCCAGCGGACGTATGGGTTACGCCATCGCCGAAGCCGCCTCGCGCCGGGGTGCGCGCGTGCTGCTCGTCAGCGGTCCAACCTCAATCACGCCGCCCGAAGCGGCGGAACTAACGCGCGTAGAAACCGCCGAGGAAATGCGCGCCGCAGTTTTGAAACTCCTGCCCGAAAGCACGGTGGTAATCAAAACCGCGGCCGTAGCCGATTTCCGCCCGAAAATCGCGGCCGGTGAAAAGATCAAGCGCAAAGGTGCGATCTCGCTCGAACTTGAGCCGACCGCCGATATCCTCAAAGAACTGGCCGAACACAAGCATTCGCCGGGCGGCGCTTCGCAGATCGTAATCGGATTCGCCGCCGAAACCGAAAACGTCCTCGAAAATGCCCGCAAGAAACTGGCCGCAAAATCGCTTGATGCCATCGTAGCCAATGACGTCTCGCGCGAAGGCCTGGGCTTCGATTCCGACCGCAACGCAGTCAGCATCATCTCGCACGACGAAGTCATCGAAGTTCCCCAAGCCTCAAAGTGGGAGGTCGCGCAACGCGTGCTCGACCAAGTAGTGAAGCTGCGCAACCAGGCCAAAGTGCCAACCCGCTGACAAGCAATTCCCTCCCAAACCAACCATCCGGCTTGGCGCAATTTGTTATTCTTATCCGCAATGCCCCGCACCCTTAACCCTGATCTTCGTCGCGCTCTCGTCGCGCGCATTCGCTACTACAACGAAATGGGCATTTATGATTTCTACCGCCAGCCGGCAAGCGAGCTCGTAACCGCCGTCACAGAAATTCCAACCGAATTCGGAGACGAAATGAGTCCACGGAAGTCCGCCGGTCTGCGCGCGCCCGTTGCCGCAGAAGAAGCCACACTTGAGCTCGTTCCTCGTCCCGAGCATGGCATAAGCGATCCGGTCAAAGCGTTAAAAGTCATCCGCGAAGATCTGGGCGAATGCACGCGCTGCCCGCTGCACAAGCAGGGCCGCAAGCAAATCGTCTTCGGCGTCGGCGATCCCAAGGCGGAGCTGATGTTCGTGGGCGAAGGCCCCGGCGCCGACGAAGACGAACAGGGCGAACCTTTTGTGGGTCGCGCCGGGCAACTGCTCAACAACATGATCAAAGCGATGGGCATCTCGCGCGAACAGGTTTACATTGCCAATATCGTCAAATGCCGTCCGCCCGGAAATCGCACGCCCGAGCGCGAAGAGTGCGAAACCTGCTCGCCGTTTCTGATGCGCCAGATCGCAGTTATCAAGCCGAAAGTGATTGTCGCTCTCGGTGCGACCGCCGCAAAGACGCTGCTCGCCATGAACTCGTCGATGGCCCAGCTCCGCGGACGTTTCTATGACTTCACGCCCGCGGGCTTTCGCGGCAACGGCGCGAAGAATGATTCCAACTGGAACAGCTGCAAGCTCGCCGTCACCTACCATCCGGCATTTCTCCTTCGCGACCCGCGCCAAAAAGGCGAGGCTTGGAAAGACTTGCAAATGGTGATGAAAGAGCTGGGCCTGAAGGCACCCGCTAAAGACACTCAGTAATCAGCCATGCCCAGCGAAGAAATCAACGCCATCAGCAAAGCGACCGCCGAGCACTACACCTGGGGCAGCCGCTGCGATGGCTGGCATTTGCTGAAGAATTCCGGGCTGAGCGTTATTCAGGAATGCATGCCGGCGGGCACGGCGGAACTCCGCCACTTCCATCGGCGCGCGCAACAGTTCTTCTACATTCTCGCGGGCGAAGCCGTCATGGAAGTCGACAGCCGTTCAATCAAACTGAGTGCCGGAGAAGGAATTTGGATTCCGGTGGGCGAAGCGCACCAGATAAAAAACGATTCGGGCGGCGAAGTTCACTTCCTCGTAATCTCGCAACCCCCATCGCACGGCGACCGGATCCCAGCGCCAGAAACTCCCTCCACTGATCTGGTTTAATCTTCCAAGGGATGCCCCTCTTCGCCGACGTCGCGCTCGCCGTGCCTCTCGACATGGCGTTCACCTATGCCATCCCGCCCGGCATGGACCCGGTCGTCGGCGGCCGCGTGCTGGTGCCCTTCCGCCAGCAGCGCATGTCGGGCATTGTCGTCGAACTTCATGACCGCGCGCCCGCATCGCAAGCCGTCAAAATCAAAACAATCATTGAGGTCCTCGACCCGTCGCCAGTTTTCGACAAACAACTGTTGAAACTCGGCCAGTGGATCGCCTCTTATTACCTCGCCCCGCTTGGCGAAGTTTTTCGCACCATGCTGCCGCTCTCGGCGGAATTCAAGCGCACCATCACCTACCGCATCGCCGACAAAGGCCAGTTGGCGCTGCATCTCGCGGCCACGGCCGGATCTTCCGCTCGCTCACAGCGCGCGCCCGAAGATCAGTTGCTCGAATTCCGCGTGCTGGATTATCTGGCGGAACGCGAGGGCGCGTCCGTGAACGAAGCAAGCCTGCGCAGTGCTACGCGAGTTTCAAGGACTCTCCTGGCCGGAATGATCCGCAAGAGGTGGATTGCCCGCGAAGATGTATCGGCGCCGCGCGATGCCGCGCGCACGATCAAAGTTGCGGTGCTGGTGTCGGCGGAAGCTGCTTCAGAACGCGAGGTCCGAGAACGCACGGCCGAGGGCGCCAGTGCCTCCGTTCCGAAGAAATTGAACGAAAACCAGCGCACGCTTATCGACGCGCTCGCGGCCGCGGGTGGCCGTGTCCCCGTCGACGCCCTCCGCGGACTCGACATTCCGCGCACTACCCTCAGCACTCTCGCGCGCCGCGGATTGATCGAGCTGATCGACGAACCGCAAAGTTTCACGGCTTCCCGGCTCAAGCCTCGCCGCTCGCCTTTTGAATTCGAATTCAATCCGCCTCAGAAAGATGCGCAAAACAAAATCCTCACAGCCGTCGGCAGCCGCAAGTTCATGGGCATGCTGCTGCATGGCGTCACGGGCTCGGGCAAGACCGCTGTTTATCTGGCCGCCATGCGCGAGGTGCTTGAACAGGGGCGATCGTCGATTCTGCTCGTACCCGAGATCGGCCTCACGCCCGCGATGGCCGCCGATTTGATCCAGGTCTTCGGCGACGAAGTCGCCATCCTCCATTCCGGCCTCAGCGACGACGAGCGCGCCGAGCAGTGGCATCGCATCAAGCGCGGAGAGGCTCGCGTCGTCGTCGGCACGCGCTCCGCGGTCTTCGCTCCTGTCGCCGATCTCGCGCTCCTGATCGTCGATGAAGAACAGGATTCTTCCTACAAGCAGGAGGAAACGCCGCGCTACCATGCGCGAGATGTTGCCGTGATGCGCGCAAAAATGGCGGATGCCGTCATCGTGCTCGGTTCGGCAACGCCTTCCCTCGAGTCGTACTACAATGCGAAAAAACACAAATACACGCTCATCGAACTGCCCGACCGCGTCGAAAACCGCCCGCTCCCAGAAGTCGAAATTCTCGACATGCGCCAGGAATTTCAGGAGACCGGCCGTGAGCAGGTCATCTCACGCAAGCTCGCCGAAGAGATCCGCGAACGCCTCGACAAAAAAGAGCAGGTGATGGTCCTGCTCAACCGCCGTGGCTACTCTCCGGTCGCGCTCTGTCGCGCCTGCGGCGAGGCTCTCCAGTGCAAAAACTGCGCCGTCTCTATGACACACCACAAGCGCGAGAACAAGATGGAGTGCCACTATTGCGGATCGATCGTACCCGTGCCAAAGAAGTGCGCCGAGTGCGGCAGCGAATACGTTTATTTCGTGGGCACCGGCTCGGAGAAACTAGAAGAACTGCTGCACGGCATGTTTCCGCAGGCGCGCATCGGACGCCTCGATCGCGATACCGTGCGCGGACGCGAAGATTTTGAGCGCGCTCTGAACGCGCTCAATGAAGGCGAACTCGACATGCTGGTCGGCACCCAGATGATCGCCAAAGGCCACGACGTTCATGGCGTAACGCTGGTCGGGGTCGTCGGCGCCGACACTGCTCTCGGCTTGCCCGATTTCCGCGCCGCCGAAAGAACATTTCAGTTGCTGACCCAGGTCGCAGGGCGCGCAGGGCGCGGCAACTCGCCCGGCAAAGTCGTGCTGCAAACTTATTTCCCCGATCACTACGCGGTGCAGTTTGCCGCGCGCCACGACTTCGCCGGGTTCTACGACAAGGAACTGCAATTCCGCAGTTGGATGCACTACCCTCCGTACAGCGCGATCGCGAACGTGATCGTGCGCAGCGAAAAGCTCGATGAAGCGCTCGCCTGGTCGGGCGAACTCGGCCGCTGGTTCGAAAAGACGCGCCACGAAGGCATTCGCGTCCTTGGCCCCGCAGCCGCGCCCATCACAAGATTGAAGCGCGACTATCGCTATCACTTCATTCTGAAATCGCCCAGCCGCGAAAAAATGAACACCCTGCTCCGGGCAATGCTGGCGGAAGCCGCGGCCCGCAAAATTCCGCGGACGCAGATTGTCGTGGATGTAGATGCGATCTGGCTGATGTAACCTCGGCAACGAGCCGCGGGTTACGAACCGCGAGCCGCGAGCAATCCAGCAAGAAAAATTTTATTTGCGATGCAGCAAGTGCCGTGCCTCCTGGCGAAGGCTGCGCAGGGCGTCGCGCCCATCGTCGCGAAGTTCAGGCCAGACTTCCTTGCCCGAACTATGCGTAAATGGCGCGGGTGTAAAACTCAGCACCAGCATAATCAGTCCGCAAAATGCCAGCCCGGCGCGGCGTCCTGCAACACTCGGATAACGCGGCACCGCTGGATGTCTTCCCGTGATGGCAAGCAGCACCGCCCACAAAAACCATCCTGTCCAAAAATATTTTCCGAGCGGCACCAGCGCAACCACTGTCAGGATCGTCGTCCATCGATGCAGCCGCGGCGAAAGCGAATGCAAAATGTGGCCGCCATCCAGTTGCCCGCCCGGCAACAGATTGAGCGCGGTCGCAAACATTCCCACCCAGGCCGCCGCCGCAATCGGGTGCAGCGACAGCCCAGAAAGCGGAGTGTGAATGCCCAGCAAGCGACGCGCAAAATCAAAAACCAGAGGATAACCAAGCTGAAACTGAGCCGGCGCGCTACCGGCAATCGGGCGTGACATCGATAACCCAACCAGAAGTGCCCCGCACGCCGGAATAAATCCTGCGATTGGCCCGGCAATTCCAATATCAAACAGCGACGCCCGCGACGGAATCGGACTCTTGATGCGGATGAATGCCCCGAGCGTCCCAATCAGGCTGGGAAACGGCACAAAAAACGGAGGCGTCACATAAACCCGATAATGCCGCGCGTAAAGATAATGTCCCATTTCGTGCGCGAAAAGAATAAACATCAGCGTCAGCGAGAAAGGAAGACCCAAAAGCATATTCGCCGGCCGCTCCAGCGCCCAACCTACCGGGAATAACGAGATCGTATCGTCATTCAATGAAAGCACCGGTTGCCGGTGCTGGTAGTTGAACTCCATGCGCGCCCCGACCACCGTCGTGCTGAACATCGTCAGTAGAAAAAACAAAATATACAACCACCACTTCGTACGCGGCCGCGGGATCAACCACACCTCTGGCGGACGGTCGGCGGCGAGCACGGGAAAAGTTGGCGTGGTCTCGGACATGGGCAGGGCGCTGCTAAATTATTTCACCACGGAAGTCGCTAGGGCACGGAGGAAATAAGATCAGAGTCAAATTAAGGTCAGAGTCAAAGAGTGAGATTGCAGAGGTGGTCCCGGGACGCGACCTCTGCAACCTCCCATTCGAAAATTCGAACCGGCGCAGGCCAACGTCGTCGCGGAGCTCAGTCGATCGACTGCAACTCCTTGCCCGGCTTGAAGCGCACGGCTTTGCCGGGCGGAATCGAAACCTCGGCGCCGGTGCGCGGATTGCGCCCGATACCGGTCTTACGCGGCCGCACATTGAATACTCCAAAGCCGCGCAGCTCGATGCGATCGCCGGTCGAGAGCGCTTTCTTCATGCTCTCAAAGACGGTCTCAACGGCCAATTCCGCCTTAGTTTTCGTGATGCCGGTGCGATTGACCACTTCGTTGATGATGTCTAGCTTAATCAAGGGGCGCCTCTCTCCCAAGAATTGCCGTTCTTCAAGTTATTGATGCTATGGGAGATAGATAGGATTGTCAACCGGGGGACCATTCTCGTAACAGGGCGGCACAAGCGGCGACGAGCGAGTGATTGCGAAATTTCAGTATTGAAAATTGAGTGATTTCGCAAATTTAAATCGCCCGACTGTCGTTGCCGTCCTGAACTTACTCGATTACTCAACTGCCAAATTACGAAATCAAAGTACTCTGCACCGCGATTCAGCCCAGCCCCGCGCCGCCCATGACGGTCCCCGCGAGATAGAGAATCGTGAGAGTGTAGACGAGCGCTCGAAGGATACGACGGAGAGCGGGCTCTTGAGTGGCAGGAGCGGCAAGTTGGGAGCTTGTAGCGATGAACGTATTCCTCTCAGGAGGAATACGAAAGACTTACTCGAACGGTTCCGCGGCCTACCGCCGAATCTCGCCTTCTTTAAACATGTACTTGATCGCTGGCTTGTAGATCATCAGGTTGGGAGCACCACTGCGGTTCAGCTTGATACAGGTCTTGTCATACCACTCGATGATGCCTCGGACCTCCTCACCATCGCGCAACACCACCACCATGGGAGTCTTGGTCTGCATCTGCTTCTGATAATAAAAATTCTCGGCGTTGGTCTGTTCCGAAGGCGTTACTTTCTTGGCGGGCGCCGCAGACCGGTCACGCTCTCTTCGCTCGGACGGACTATGGTTTAGTGCGTGGCTCGAACTATGGTTCGGACCATGGCTCGAGGGACTATGGCTCGAATTATGGTTCGGCGCGTGGCCGTGGCCGTGATTATTGTTATTTCCGTGGTCGTTGTTGCGGGTCAGCGAAGGCCGAATCAGCTTACGATTGGCAAAGCCTTCCTGGTCGGAGGCCTGCTCGGCAGAACGCTCGGCTGGTATGGGTTCTAAGGTTTCTTTCATGTGTCACCACCTGCGCACGGGGGCGGCAAAAGTGCCACAACACCTGAGCCTGTGATTGTGGTAATTGGGGAAACTTATGAGGTACGGTACCACAGCGAAGTAAGTCTGACAATGATTTGTGTCACCTGCTCGATAGCACCAAAGTGGGATTCGTAACTCGTCTGTCGTTCGGTAAAAGCGTTCAGAAGAAAAGCTCAGTCGTGGCGCTCAGCAGAAGCTGTGCCCGGCTGAAGCGCCGCAGCAAACGCATCCAACGAAAGCGAGCGCAGCAGATTGCGCCGCATCCCCCGCTCCACGTCGCCCAAGCCTCCGGCGGCGCGCTGCACCCAGGCAAAATCTGCCGTTTCAGCCATTTTCTTCAGTTCGCCCAGAACGTCGGTGTTGCGCACCAACTGGCCCGTTCCAGATTGCAGGCACATCATGTCTTCGAGCAACAGGTAAAGCGTGCGCAGCAGGCTATCCATTTTTTGGCGGCCATCCGCGCCCGGCCGGTAGGTCTCCGTCGTCTTGAAAAGCTCGCTGTGATCGCCGCTGCCGAGCGCCGATTTCAGCAGCACCAGCGCGTGGCCGCGGGCGGCAATATAGCTCTCCAAATCGAACGACTGGGCGCGCCCCACAGCGCCCTCGCTCAGGCGCGCCACCAGCGCGCGCTGTCGCGGATTCCAGTCCGATCGCGTGTTCGCCAACCGGCTTTCAAGTTCCGCCGCGCTCAAAGCGCCCAGCGTAAAAGTCGCCGAGCGGGAGCGGATCGTCGGCAACAATTCTCCCGCGTTCTCCGTCAGCAGAAAAATCGTCGCAAACTCCGGCGGCTCTTCCAGAATTTTGAGAAGCGAATTAGCCGCCTCTTTCAAAAATGCCGAGCAGGTAAAAATGTAGACGCTCTCCCGCGCCTCCGCTGGCCTGTAATAGATGCGCTGAATAACGTGGCGCACCTGGTCGACTTTGATCATCATCTGCGGCGGGTCGGGAGGAATCACCAGCAGATCGGGATGCGTCTGCACAAAAATGCGCGTCTCTTTCTTGTCGGTCTCGCGGAGATTTTCCCGCGCCTCAATCGCTTCGGAGCACCGTGCCTCCAGATCCTGCGCCAGCGCAATGCGAACACAGTTCGAGCAACGTCCGCAGAAGTCGGGGAGCCCATCGGTGGTCGGCCGATCATTAGTACGTTCGAGGCAATTCATGGCGCGCGCCAGCATGAGCGCCAGTGTGTACTTGCCCGATCCCCCCGCGCCCGCCAGAATCACGGCATGAGGAAAGTGATCGCGCGCAATCATCTCGCGCAAGCGCCCAACCACGTCCGAATTGCCAATGAAGTCCGAGAAAGGCATTGCAAACCAGGTGCGAGCTCCGAGCCACGAGTCGCGAGTCAGCAAGAGTTGTTTGTCAAAGGTTCAAACTCAAGGCTCGAGACTCGCCACTCGCGACTCGCAGCTTTCAGATTTTCAACTTCTTCCGCACCACTTCCATAATAACCGCATGCGTCTGCTGCGGCGTGCCACGTGCATTCACCACCTGCACACGATGCGGCTCACGCGCCGCAATCGCCAGATAAGCGTTTCGCACCCGCCCAAAAAATGCACGGCTCTCTTGCTCAAAGCGATTTTCGTCTTTCTCCGGCCGCGTGGCCTTGTGCTGACGATTGCGCCGCCGCGCCCGCTCCACGCTGAACGCCACTTCGTTGTCGAGCAGGATCGTCAGGTCCGGCTGCAACCCGCCACATAAAATTTCGTGCAGCGCCAGCACCGGCTTGGTCCCCAGCCTCCGCCCGCCACCCTGATATGCCTCGGTCGAATCCGTGAAGCGATCGCAAAGCACGACGCGGCCCTCGGCAATCGCCGGCAGAATGATCTGCTGAATATGCTGCGCCCGCGAGGCGAACATTAGCGCCATCTCGGTCATCGGAAAGAGCCCCGATGTCGTCGAATGCAGCAGCACCTCGCGAATCTTCTCGCCGGCCGACGTTCCGCCGGGCTCGCGTGTCACCGTGACTGGGACTCCGCGCGCGCGCAAAGTCCGCGCCAGTTTCTCGATCTGCGTGCTCTTGCCGCTGCCGTCGAGCCCTTCAAATGTAATGAATTTTCCGCGCGCCGCCACGTCGGGATGATAGCAGGAGGGATTGTGGATGGAGGATGCGGGTGGCAGCGTGACCGGAGACGAGAGACGTGGCGAGTGGCGTTCCTCAACAAAAGCTTTTTTACGAGGCGATGATTTGCTCTTCGGCCAGGACTTCAGCTGCTGCGCCCACTGCTTCCTCGTCCTCTTCCGCATCTTCCCGCATAAAGCTCAAAACCTCCTGCGGAACCGGCGCGCTCCACACCGGTGCAAATGATAGCCGGTGCAGTGGAGAAGGCCCGTGCTCGCGCAGCGCCGCCAGGTGTCGGGGCGTGCTGTATCCCTTGTTCGATGCCAGCCCGTAAATCGGAAAGACCGGATCCCACTCCGCCACCATGCGGTCGCGCTCGACCTTGGCAATAATCGACGCCGCCGCGATCGACACCGACAGAGCGTCGCCATGAATAATCGCGCGCTGCGGAAGTTCGCAGTGCAGCTTCATCGCGTCAATAAGCAGAAAGCTCGCTGCGGGTCTTAACTGGTCAACCGCGCGCTGCATCGCCAGACGCGACGCATGATAAATGTTGATCTGATCGATGCGGGCTGAATCCACGGCGGCAATCGCCCATGCGACCGCACGCTCGCGAATTCGAGCAGATAGTTCTTCGCGACGCTCCGCCGGCAGCAACTTCGAATCGCGCAACCCGCGAATGCGGTCTTTCGGATCGAGAATAACCGCGGCCGCGACCACCGGCCCGAAGAGCGATCCGCGCCCCACTTCGTCGACGCCCGCAACCAGCGTCGCGCCGGTTGCCCACGCCAGCTTTTCAAACTTGAGTGTGCAGCGCAGCTTTTTGAGCAGCCGCAATTTCGCCGACGCGAGCGAGATGCCCTCGGCTTCTGCGATTTTGGAGATGCTGCCGGATTTTCTTTTGGTTTTCGGCACCGATGCTATTCAGCATCTTCGCCGACTGCGCAGGAAGAAACAAGGGTGGAGTCCGTGGAAAACTCACAGTGGAAGAAACGGACGTTCATGGCAAGACGTGGCGACGAGGACGCCGCCAACCCTCGATAGTGCCCCAGGTTCGCGCGCCTTTTGTGCGCGCTAACATGGGCCCACGAATCGACTACTCGACCTCTTTCAACCGCGCCGCCTTGCCCCGCAGATTGCGGAGATAATACAACTTCGCGCGCCGCACTTTCGCCGAGCGCACCACTTCAACTTTGTCGATGACCTTCGAGTCGACCGGAAAGATGCGCTCCACGCCCTGCCCGAAGCTCATCTTGCGCACGGTAAAGCTCGGCTGCGCGCCCCGGCTGCGTGCGATTACCACGCCCTCAAACGCCTGCAAGCGCTCTTTTTCGCCTTCGCGAATCTTCACCTGCACCCGAATCGTGTCGCCCGGCGCGAACTTCGGCAGATCGGTACGCCGCGTTTTGGCCAGCAATTTTTCGATAATTTGATTCCGCATAGTGTTTCCTCTTTTAGTTCTCAGTTCTCAATTCCTAGTTCTCAGTGTCGCCGGTCTTCTCGATAACAGCAATCCCGGAGGCCGGAACTTGAAACTCATTCCTAATGTCGTCGAGCAATGCCTTGTCTTCCCGGCTTAGCGCCACCCGCTCCAGCAGGTCCGGACGATTGCGCAGTGTCTTCGCCAGCGCCGTCCTGCGACGCCATCGCCGAATTTCCTCGTGGTTCCCGTTCACTAGCACTTCCGGAACCGCCATGCCCCGGAATTCCGCTGGCCGCGTGTAGTGCGGATAATCCAGCAATCCGCTCGAACCGCAAGTCGAATCGGCCGATTTCCGCGTAGCCGAAACGCCCGCGCCCGCCCCAAGCGACGTCAGCGACTCGCGTGTGACGCGGGCACCCTCACTCTCGCCCGCCGTAAACGACTCCTGCCGCGTCGACGCCTCATTCCCAACCGCGCCCGGAATCAGCCGCGTGACCGTATCCACGATCACCGCCGCGCCCAGTTCGCCACCGCTCAGCACATAGTCGCCAACCGAAATTTCCCGGTCCGCCAGGTGCTCGCTGATGCGCTCGTCCACGCCCTCATAGCGGCCGCAGATCAAAACCATTCGATCAAGCGCCGAAAGTTCGCCCGCCAGCGACTGGTTCAACGTCCGTCCCTGCGCTGAAAGCAAAATCACCGACTGCTTCGCGGAGCCGGAGTCTCGCGCCGCAGCCAATCGCTCCCCACGCGAGGCCAATCCGCCCAGCGACTCCAAACATTCAAAGATCGGTTCCGGCTTCAGAACCATGCCCTCGCCGCCGCCAAACGGGCGGTCATCCACGGTGCGGTGCTTGTCTTTTGTAAAATTCCGCAGGTCGTGAATGCCGATCTCGACCAGCCCCAATTCACGCGCCCGTCGGATAATTCCAAAATCCAGCGGTCCGCGAAAAAAATCGGGAAAGATCGTTAAGATGTCGATCTTCATCGCGGAGAACCGTCGGTGGTCGCTCGTCCTTCGTCGCTGGTCATCAATCGTCTGTCGTCGGGAAAAACGGCTTCTTGAGAACACCGCTTACCGGACGACCGTCGACTAACGACCTTCTTCCTTTTTCAGCGGCGCATTCACATCCAGCAACCCTTCCGGCAACCGCATCCGCACCTGCTTGCGCTCAACGTCAACTTGCTCCAGGTACGCTTCGGCGAACGGAATTTCATACGGCAAGTTCACCGCGCTGGGCTGCGATTCATCGCCACCTTCGCCCCGAACTTCGCGTCGCACCACCAACAGCGGCGCTTCGCCCGCGCCGAACGCAACATCAACCACTCTGCCAATCTCGCGCGCGCCGTCAAACACCGTGCAGCCGACCAGATCGCTCAGGTAAGTCCAGCCCGCCTCAAGCTCGGCGCGTTCACTCTGCGGAACCTGCAACTCCGCGCCTTTCAGCGCCTCCGCATCGTCCATCGTGTCCACGCCGCCCAACTTCAAAATCAGCCAGCTCTTGTGCGGCCAAATCTCTTCAATCTCTACCTCGCGCCGCTCGCCATTTTTCAGCAGCGCCCAAAGCCGCATGCCCGCCCGAAGGCGATCCGGAACGCCCGTATGCAATTCGACAGCAACTTCTCCGCGGCGTCCCTGCGTCTTCACCACCAGCGCCAGCGTGATCCAGCGGCCGCTCACATTCTTACTCTTGTTCTCTGCCGCTATTCGAGAATCTCCAGAGCGTAGCGCCTGTCATTCTTGGCGCCGGCCGCCGCCAGCACCGTGCGCAGAGCGCGAGCAATGCGTCCCGACCGCCCAATCACCTTGCCAACCTCGGCCTCCGCCACTTCCAGTTCGATCACCGTCTCATCACCGTCTTCGTACTCGTCGAGAAAAACGGCTGCCTTGTCTTCCACCAGAGCTTTCGCAATATGCTCGATCAAGGCACGCGGATTGGCACTCTGTTCGGTCATTCAATCTCCAAAAGAATTGTCATCCCGACACTGAGCTAAGCCGAAGGGAGGAATCTATAGTTGGCGGAAGGAAGACGGAAAAACTAAGCGGTCGCCGCAGGCGCAGCCGTCTGCACCGGCATCGCCAGCAGCTTCGTCATGCGCTCCGAGCACTTGGCGCCCTTCGAAACCCAATACGTGATGCGCTCCCGCTTCAAGTCGACCGTCGCAGGATTCGTCCGTGGATTGTACGTGCCCACCACTTCCACCGGACGCCCATTACGCGCCCGCTCCTTCTCGATCACCACTACGCGATAATACGGTTGTTTGCGCGCACCAAAGCGCGCCAGTCGGATCATTAACACTGACTTCGTTTCCTTTGTTCCGGAAGAGTCCGGCAGGGTTGAGACAAACCATTATTATGCCGGAGCTTAGCGGTTTAAGCAAGGCAACCGCCGCCGATTCGCCGCAGTCGGGCATCGCCCCATTTCTGAATCCCGCGCCCGCGCCGAGCAATCTACAGTAGAAACAGGAAAGGAATTATCCCCTATGAGTCAAGCAACTCTAACTCCTCCCGCACAAAAATCATCCTCGACCACAAAATCTTTTACCGCCAAAGCCTTCGGCGCCAAGACTGCAACCTCCGGCCTCTCCGGAACCTCCATCCAGCGCCGCACGCCTGGCCCGCAGGACGTGCAAATCGAAATCCTCTTTTGCGGCGTCTGCCATTCCGACCTGCATCAGGTCCGCAACGAGTGGGAGAACATGATGCCAACCGTTTATCCTTGCGTCCCCGGCCATGAGATCGTCGGCCGCGTCACCGCAGTTGGCAGCGAGGTCACAAGATTCAAGGCGGGCGACATCGCCGGCGTCGGTTGCATGGTCGATTCCGACCGCACCTGCCCGAACTGCCGCGCCGGCAACGAGCAGTTCTGCGACAGCATGCCCACTCTCACCTACAACGCCGAAGACAAGCACCTCGGCGGCGTCACCTACGGCGGTTACTCCGACAGCATCGTCGTCGACCAGGCATTCGTGCTCCGCATCTCTGACAAGCTCAATCTCGCCGCGACCGCGCCGCTGCTCTGCGCCGGCATCACCACCTACTCGCCGCTCCGTCACTGGAAGGTCGGCAAAGGCCAGAAGGTTGGTATCGTCGGCCTCGGCGGCTTGGGCCACATGGGAGTCAAATTCGCCCACGCTTTCGGCGCGCACGTCGTGCTCTTCACCACCTCGCCAAACAAGGCCGCTGATGCTCTCAAACTCGGCGCGGACGAAGTCGTGATCTCGAAGAACGAAGCGGAGATGCAAAAGCATGCGGGTACCTTCGACTTTATTCTGGATTGCGTTTCGGCGACTCACAATGTCAATGCTTATCTTGATCTGCTAAAACTCGACGGGACCCTCGTGATGGTCGGGGCGCCTTCAACTCCTCTGCCGGTAGGCGTGGGCAGCCTCCTCTTCCGCCGCCGCAGCCTGGCCGGCTCCATCATCGGCGGAATCCGCGAGACCCAGGAGATGCTCGATTTCTGCGCCGACCATAACATCACCTCCGACATCGAGATGATCCCGATCCAGAAAGTCAACGAAGCCTACGAACGTCTTCTGAAAAGCGACGTGAAGTATCGCTTCGTAATCGACATGGCCTCGCTGAAGTAGAGTCAGCCGACGTGTGAAGTTAGTTGGATAGTTGTTAGGTTGGACAGTTGTAACGATCGCCATGGTAAAGTGCGCCAGGATCGCCTCCCGGCGCTTTTTATGCGCTATGCTCCGCGTTCAAGAAAGCTCACAATCTCCAGCGGCTCCGGCCGCGCCGTGTAATCCTCATCCGCCGACGCAAAGAGAACCGTCCCGTCGGTATCGACTACATAAGTCGCAGGAATCGGCAACTCCCAGCTCTCGTCGCCATTCACAAATGGAAGATTCACAAACGTCCTTCGGTAAAGTTTCTGCTGTTCTTCCGGCACGCGATAGACGAGCCCAAACTGGCGCGCGACCTCATTGCGCGCATCCACCAGCAATGGAAACCCAAGTGCATGCTGATCGCGCATAAAAAACGCCTGCTTTTCAATCTGCGGAGAAATGGCCACCAGCGCAGCTCCCGCCGCCATAATCTGCGGCGCGACGCAATTCATCGCCTCCATCTGTCCAACGCAAAAAGGACACCAGCGTCCGCGAATAAAGCAAATCACGAGCCGCCCTTTGCCGAGAAGATCCGCGGAAGAAACGCGCTTGCCATCGTGATCGGAAAGTTCGAAACCGGGTGCCCGCGCCCCAACTCCAAGAGCGTGCCCAGCTAGATTTTGCGCCCTCAATTCATCAACCGTACGCCGATGAATCGCCTGCACCTCAGCCGGCACATACCTGGCAATCGTCTCCTTGCGCTCGGCAAAAATTTCCGAGAGCGGCCGGACGTCCCTATAAGAACCCGACTCCTGGAGTGAGCGCCATTTCATGATTAAGTCGCTAGTCGTCGGTCGTCAATCGTCGCTCCCTGAGAGCTCCGCCGAGCGCTGAAGCATGCCTCACAGGCAGACAGTCATCGGCTAAATCGCGTCGCGGACGACTGGCGACAAACGACCAACGACCGTTCATCTACATCCCCGGAAACTTCATCCCAGCCAGCCGCCGCGCAAAGCTCGGCTTCCCCATCTGCTTGAACATTTTCCTCATCTGCGCATATTGCCGCAGCAAATTATTCACTTCCTGCACCGTCGTCCCCGACCCGCGTGCAATGCGTTTCCGCCGGCTGCCGTTAATCGCCTCGTGATGATTGCGCTCATACCCGGTCATCGAGTTGATGATCGCCTCGACGCGGTTGATCTGTTTTTCGTCAACTTTATCGGCGGCTTTTTGCAACCCCTGAAACGCGCCCACGGACGGCAGCATTCCGATCAGGCTCTGCATCGAGCCCATCTTTTTCACCGACCGCAGCTGCTCGCGAAAATCTTCGAGCGAAAATCCGTCGCCCGAAAACGCCTTGGTCGCCAGCTCCTGCGCTCTCTTCTTGTCGATCTGCGACTCGGCCTTCTCGATCAGCGAAAGAATGTCGCCCATGCCGAGAATGCGCGAAACAATTCTGTCCGGATGAAATGGTTCCAGCGCATCGTATTTTTCACCGATGCCGATAAACTTGATCGGCTGCCCCGTCACCTGGCGAATCGAAAGCGCCGCGCCGCCGCGCGCGTCGCCATCCATCTTTGTTAATACAACTCCCGTCAGCGTCAACTTTTTGTGAAACTCATCCGCCGACTTCACCGCGTCCTGTCCGGTCATCGAATCTGCGACGAACAAAATTTCCTGCGGATTCAGCAGCTTCTTCAGCGACTGCATCTCATCCATCAACTGGTCGTCGATGTGCAAACGCCCGGCAGTATCCACGATCAGCACATCGCAGCCCGTGTTGATCGCCTCCTTGCGCGCCTCTTTCGCCAGCCGCTCAACGGTCGCCGTGTTCGCCTCGCCAACCTCGCCCTCATAAATGTTGGCCTTGATCGCCGCCGCCACAACTTTGAGTTGCTCGCGCGCCGCCGGACGATACACGTCCACTGAAACCAGCAGCGGCCGGTGCCCGCCATTCTTCAGCCAGTTCGCCAGCTTGCCTGAAGTCGTCGTTTTACCGGAACCTTGCAGGCCCGCCATCAGCACCACCGTCGGCGGCTGAGAAGCAAACTTCAGCTTGGCCGTATCTTTGCCAAGCGTCTCCACCAACTCATCGCGGACGATCTTGATCACCTGCTCGCCCGGCGACAGCGCCGTCAACACCTCTTGACCGACCGCCTTCGCCTGAATGCGGTCGATCAGCTCTTTCACCACTTTAAAGTTGACGTCGGCCTCGAGCAGCGCCAGACGAATCTGTTTCAGCGCCTCGGCAATGTTTTCTTCGCTGAGGACGGCCTGTCCGCGTAGGCTCTTGAACGCGCGTTGTAGTTTTTCCTGTAGATTCTCGAACATCGTGATCACTATTCTAACAGCCGTCCCCGCGCGCTCCCGCTGCGTCCTGCCAACCACGAATCACAGGCACGAATCAGTTTCGGCGTTACAATGCTGCTTTCTCGCATGAACAAAACGACCACATTCATCGCGCGACTTCGCATGGCTCTCTGCTGTCTACCGATTTGCTTTTTCGCGATGGAGATTTCCGCGCAACCCGCGCAACCATCGCCCGCCGCTGCAACGTCTGCAACCGTCGGCAACATCGACGTTCGCCCCAGCGCTGGAGGTCTCACGATCGCAGTCACTGCCAGCGCTGCGGTCGTTCCAACCTCGAGCCGCGCATCCAATCCCGATCGCCTCATCTTCGATTTCCACGGATGCGAACTCAAAGGCGCAAGTCGTCATATCCCCGTGAATCGCGGCCCGGTCAAGGAATTGCGTGCATCCCAATTCAGCGTTCACCCGGCCGTCGCGCGACTAGTAGTCGATTCAACCGAGCCGCTCACTTTTAACGTCAAGCCCTCGGCAGACGGGATCGTCATCATAGAAATCCCCTTCCCAAAAACAGAAAGCTCGGCCGCCACTCCAACGCATGTATCCCCGGGCAAAGAAAGAAACGCAGCCGCTTCCTCGGCGCCGCCCCAAAACCAGGCACCACCAGCGAACCTCGAGTCCGAGCAAGAGTCCAAGCCCGCATCCCAGCCTCAACCTCAAAAGCAGCCCGAGCCCAAACCCGCCCGCCGCGCCGCTACTGCTGCGCCCGGCGCCTACAAGATCATGGAACAGGCCAAGGCGCTCAAGCTCGAGGATCTCCAATCGCTTGAAGAAAAAGCGCAGGCCGGTGATCCCGAATCTCAAACCCTGCTCGCCCTCGCCTATCACGTCGGCGGGCTACTGAAAAAAGACGACGTCGAAGCGAGCAGTCTGCTACAAAAAGCCGCTGCCCGCAGCTATATGGCGGCCGAAGAGTCGCTCGGCATTTTTGCGGAGACTGGCGTCGGGCTCGATCACCCCGCTCCGGCCGACGCGCTCAAATGGTACAAAAAGGCCGCGCAACAAGGCTCCCTCGACGCGGCCACCGACATTGCCCTCCTGTACGCCAATGGCAAGGGCATCCCGCGCGACTCCGCGCAAGCTGTCGTCTGGTTTCGCCGCGCCGCCGAAGGCGGCGACCCTTCCGCGCAATACAACCTTGCCTTGATGTATGAACGTGGAGAAGGTCTGCCCCGCGATTACCACGAAGCCGTTCGTTGGTTCACAGCCGCGGCTGACCAGAATCTCATCCCTCCGCTCCTCGCGCTTGCGGAAATTTCAATTCAGCCTCCCAGTCCAACGCTGCCCACCGACATCAACAAAGCCGTCGACTACTACCAGAGAGCGGCAACCCTCGGCAGCGCCGTCGCCGAAGTCGCCCTCGGCACCATCTTCAGCAAGGGCATGCAGGGCAAAGTCGATTACGCCCAGGCTGCCGCGTGGTACAAAAAAGCTGCCGAGCAGGGCGAGCCCGACGGCCAATTCGCTATCGGCGTCAGTTACGCGCTCGGCCACGGCGTTCCCGTCGATTACGCGCAAGCCCGTCGCTGGCTTGCGGCCGCCGCCAGTCAGGGACAGGTCGAAGCGCAGTATGATCTCGCCATCATCTGCGAGCAGGGCAACGGCGCTCCTCCCGATCGTGAGCAGGCAGCGCATTACTATCAACTGGCTGCCGACCAGGGGATGGCAAAAGCGCAATACCGTTACGGCCTGATGCTCGCGAAAAGTGCAACCGGCAGCGACCACATCGCAGCCTACAAATGGTTGACGCTGGCACAGGATTCAATCAAAGAAAGTTCGCCCGCATTAAGCGATCTAAAGAAATCCATGAAAGCGCAGGAAATCATCCAGGCAGAGCAGGAGGTCACGAACTGGCGCGCTGCCCACCAAAGCAACAAGCGCTGATTCACAAGCCTGAACGGAAAAACCGAGCAGCATCATTTTCCCGCGTACACTTCTTTCGCCGCGACAATCGTGTTCGTGTGGATCGTCACCGTGTCTTCTAATTTCCGCGCGTAGCCGCCGGCAAACGTCACCATCACTGGGATCCTTTCGGCCTTGGCCCGCCGAAACACCAGCGCATCACGCTCTTTCAATCCTTCGAGCGTCAGCGACAATCCGCCCAGTTGATCGTCGTGGTACGGATCGGCTCCCGCGACATAACAAATCAACCCCGGTTTCAATTTGCTCAAGCCCAGGCTCATCGCGCTGTTGAGGCACGCCAGATATTCATCGTCGCCCATGCCGTCCGGCAGATTCATGTCGAGCGACGAAGGCGGCTTTAACGCCGGATAATTATTTTGCTGATGCAGAGAAATAGTGAAAACATCGGGCGACGCCGCAAAAATAGCCGCCGTGCCATTGCCCTGGTGCACGTCGCAATCAACCGTCATAGCGGTGCGGATCTTTTCGTCGCGCTGCATCCGCCGAATCGCGATCGCAATATCGTTGATCATGCAAAAACCTTCTCCGTGATCCGGGAAGGCGTGATGAAATCCGCCGCCAATATTGATGGCCACGCCATCCTTCAGCGCACAATCCGCCGCTAGCATCGACCCACCCGCCGCCATCCAAAACGCGCGCGCCAACTCCGGAGAGTACGGCAATTCCATCTCCAGCTCTTCGCGCACGCTCAGGGTGCCGGTCTTCAATTTCTGTACGTACTGTGGCGTGTGCACCAGCAGAACGTCCTCATCGGCGGCCGCCCGCGGGGCGACAAAGTCCGCCGCCTCCGCCACTTTCAACGCCAGCAGCCGGTCATGCACACCTTTATATTTTTCCGCCGGAAAGACGTGCGCCCCAATCGGTAGAAAATAATCTTCGCTATAGATGAGTTTGAAAGGAAGCATTCGCTAGTCGATCTGAAAGCCTCACATCATACGCGCCTTCCTGTGATTTGACAGTCAGGCATCTCACAGCGATTGCCAATCATCAATCACCAATGGAGACGGGGCCTGCCCCGTCTTCTTGAGGCACCGCGCCGCGTCCAAACAAGCACGGTCCCGCCCCATCTCCACGCATCTTCCCGAACTGCTAAACTTTTCTCGTTGCCTTCGAAAAAGAAATCCTCGCAGAAACCCGCCGCCGAGCCGGAACAGCCGCCGTCAACCATGAGCAGCAAGCCCCAGCTTGTGCCCGCCTCTGCCAGCGGCCGCATCTTCCTCATTGACACCATGTCGTTCATCTTCCGCGCCTATCACGCCATGGCGCGCCAGCGGCCCATGGCCACCAAGACCGGCACCCCCACCGCCGCCACTTATGTCTTCGTCAACATGCTCCGCAAACTGCGTGATGATTTCTCTCCCGAATACCTGGCCGCCGTCTTCGACGTGGGAGCGCCCACCATCCGCAATCAGCAAGCCGAGGCCATCACCACCATTCGCAAGTTCGATATCAAGACGCAGACCTTCAAGGAATCGCAATATGGCGGCTACAAAGCCAACCGCGCCGAAATGCCGCCCGATCTCGTGCAGCAGGTTCCCTACATCCGCCGCGCGCTTGAGGGTTATCGCATCCCCATCCTTCAACTCGAGGGCTACGAAGCCGACGACGTAATCGGAACCCTCGCCCGCAAAGCCGCCGCCGAAGCCTACTCCGTCTATGTCGTCTCCAGTGACAAAGACATGCTCCAGCTTGTGAACGACCATGTCTGCGTGCTGAATCCTCCCAAAGATAATTTGATTTGCGACGCAGCCAAAGTCGAGGAGTTACTCGGCGTGCCGCCATCCAAGGTTATCGACGTGATGGCGCTGCGCGGCGATTCGGTCGACAACATCCCCGGAGCACCAGGTATCGGAGACAAAGGTTCGGTCGAGATCATCCGCCGCTTCGGCAGCGTCGAGCAGGCTCTCGAGCGCGCCGCTGAAGTCGAAAAGAAAACTTATCGCGAATCTCTCCAGAATAATCGCGACAACATCATGCTGAGCAAACAGCTCGTCACGATTGACACCGACGTCGCCATCGACTTCGACGTCGCCGCCATGAAGGCGGGCGAACCGGACGCCGACGCCTTGCGCGCGCTCTTCGCCGAGCTCGAATTCAGTTCCCTCCTGAAAGAGCTGCTCCCGCTGGTCGAGGTCAAAGAAGGCCATTACCAGGAGATCAAGTTAGAATCCGAACTGGACGACTATCTGCGCGGCATCGAGCCGGGCGCGCCTCTCGCGCTGGCCATTCCAGTCTCGGAGAGCGTCGCCGAATCCGAGGAAGAAGAAAAAGAAGCTGACGCCGAGCCGGAACCGGCCCAGAGCGGCCTCCTCGACTTGCGCCCCGCCGACGAAACAAACGAAGAGGAAACCGACGAGGAGTACGATCCGACCGCCCCGTGGCTGCATCAGATTGCGCTCTCGAATTCGTCCGGCGAAGGCGCTCTCGTTTCGCTCGCCGACGCGTCAGTTGCGGATCGCATCAGAGCCATCCTCGAAGATCCGGCCCTGCCCAAAAGTATTCACGATTACAAAGCCGCCCTTCATCGTCTCCCTGAACTCGGCATTACACCACGCGCAATCACGCACGATCCTATGCTTTATTCGTATCTCCTCGATCCGACTTACTCGGCCCACTCCCTGCCCGAAGTAGCGTTGCGTCGCTTGAATTTGAAACTGAGCGGCAACCTCGCCGAAGCGGCCGACGTGACCGGCCGCCTGGCGGGCGCTTTGCGTCAAGAGGTCGATGAGCAGGGCCTCACTGCGGTTTATGACGAGATCGACCTCCCACTCGTCCCGGTGCTGGCGCGCATGGAAGAAGCAGGCGTAAAAATCGATCCCGCGGCGCTCGGCGAGATGTCGATCAAGCTGCAACGCGAAGCCGACGCCAAAGCCCGCGACATCTACGAACGCTGCTCGTTCGAGTTCAACATCAATTCGCCCAAGCAGCTCGGCGACGTTCTCTTTAACAAGCTCGGCCTTCCCGTCCCGGTGAAATACGGCAAGGGCAAAAAAATATCGACCGCCGTCGATGTGCTCGAAGGCCTCGCCGAAGAGCACGAGGTGCCGCGTCTCGTTCTCGAATACCGTCAACTCACCAAACTGAAATCCACCTACGTTGACGCGCTGCCCGCCCTGATTCGCGCCGGCAGCGGCCGCGTGCACACCACCTTTGGCCAGACCGGAACCGCCACCGGGCGGCTCTCATCCGCCAATCCCAATCTCCAGAACATTCCCATTCGCACCGAACTCGGCCGCGAAATCCGCGCCGCCTTCATCGCCGAGCCCGGTTTCGTCCTGCTCGCCGCCGACTATTCGCAGATCGAACTTCGGCTCCTCGCGCACTTCTCAAAAGACCAGTTACTGGTCGAAGCCTTCCGTCGCGGCGACGACATTCACACGCTCACAGCGTCGAAGGTCTTCGGCGTTCCTCCGCTTATGGTCACGTCCGATCATCGCCGGCAAGCCAAGGCGGTTAATTTCGGCATTGTGTACGGCCTCTCCGCCTTCGGACTTTCGCAGCAACTCGGCATCGAGCCAAGCGACGCGAAAAAGTTTATCGAAGCCTATTTTGAAAAATATTCTGGCGTGCGGACATTCATCGACACCACCCTCGCCCAGGCCCGCCGTGATCAGCGTGTGAAAACGCTCTTCGGCCGCATTCGTCCGATCCCCGACATCAACAGCAAAAACTCCAACCTGCGCGGCTTTGCAGAACGGACGGCCGTCAACACTCCGCTCCAGGGCACGGCTGCCGACCTCATCAAGATCGCGATGATCCGGATCGATGAAGAAATCCGCCAGCGCTCATTGAAGTCGCGCATGACTCTCCAGGTGCACGACGAACTCGTCTTCGAAGTAGCCGAGCGCGAACTCGATGTCATAAAGACGCTGGTCCGCGAGCATATGGAGGCCGTCCGCGAACTAGCCGTTCCGCTGCGCGTCGAGCTCGGAGTGGGTTCGAACTGGCGCGATCTGGAGTAAGACAAAAGGCAAGACCAAATTGGTATCGCCCGTCGCATTTAAAATTGCAGGTCACTGAAATTTTGATGAAAACTTGCCCGGCTTCTTCCGCTATACTTCCCCTATCGATTAAGCACTGCGCCGTCTTCGTCGTCGTTGTTTCAGCCGCGTGAAAAAAGATTTCGAGCTTGCGGAGACCGTCCGATGAGTGCAGCTGCAGCCCTAGCGATCGAAAAAACACAACGCCGTAATTCTCCAAGACATTCCATCAGCGTACCTTTGGATGTGATTGCCCTGCGCTCCGGCGTGCCGGAGAATTTGCCCGGCCGTTGCACCGACCTCAGCGAAGGTGGAGTCGGCGGCATGGTCGCCGGCGAACTTACTGTCGGCCAGCACGTCGCGGTCGAACTGCGCCTTCCAAATGTCGGCGTTCCGGTTCGCGCGCGAGCCCTGGTTCGTTATCAGGGAGACCTGCGCAGTGGATTTGAGTTCGTCGGCCTTCCGGTCGAGCAGCGCGAGATGATCCGCTATTGGGCCTACCGCCTCAGGAATCCATCGTTCGATTTTGCTGAACAAAAAACAGAAGAGACGGCGCACGAGACTGCGCATGAGATCGCCCGCCAGCCAAAACTTTCGTTTGCGGTCGCGGCGGTAAAGCCGGCGAAGCGAATCATAATTTCCCGCCGGCGCTTTTATCTTCTGCTCATCGCGATGTTGCTGCTGGCCGGCCTGGCGTGGTGGCAATGGCAACGATCATGGAAGGAACTGGAAATCGGAGCGCAAGCCGCAAATGCAAACGGACAAGACTCGCCCCTTCGCGTATCTTCCGAAACCATGGAGATGCGCATCGTTTCAAAGGTCGATCCCGTCTATCCCGAAGATGCCCGCCGCGCCGGCAAGCATGGACTCGCGGTCCTCGACGCCGTGATTGCGCCCGATGGAACGGTCGCGCGAGTGCGTCCCGTTTCTGGCGACGACCAACTGGTAAGATCGGCGATCGCCGGCGTTCGCGCGTGGAAGTTCGAACCTTACCAAGTCTCCGGCAAACCAGTTGAGGTAGAAACAACCATCGCCGTCGAGTTCCGCCTGAACTAACTCGAACTGAACCCCTTGGAAAGTTTTTGGGTGGCGCGGCGCTTCAGCGCTGCGGTTAACCGTCATCCTATGAA
>CAWDNK010000005.1:0-67287 GCA_963803645.1 uncultured Acidobacteriaceae bacterium
GGCCTGTTCACCGCCAGCCCGTTCTCCTGGCTCGATCTCTACGGCCAGTTTCTGTATAGCCGCCCCGAAACCAATGTAAACTACAACCAGCTCAATTACGGCAATTTCGTAGTCCTCAGCTCGCTGCTGTTTTACACTGGGGAGCAAGCTTTGGAGTACGCTGAAACCAAGGCGCCGCATACTACCGGCAGCTTTGGTTTTGAACTGCGCCCTTGGCAGCGCGTGCGCGTCATCGAGTCTCTCATGACCGATCGCCTGCATACCTCGGCGGCAGGCTTGCTGACCGACATGATCCTGTCGCCATCGTCGGTCGCCCAAACCACGCCGCTGCCTCTGTCCGGTCAGTTGGTGACGAACTACAATCAGGAGCAGATCGACGTCCTGTTGGATGTGACTCGCAAGCTGATGGTGCGCGGCGGTTATCGCTATGTTTGGGGCGATGCCGAAGCGCCCGCGGCCCTCATCGCCGGCGTCGGCCTCGAATCGAGTGAGTTGCGGCAGAATGTCGGCCTCGCGGGAGTCACTTATCGAGTCAGCCAGAAGCTATCGGCCAATCTGGATTTCGAGGCTGCTTCGACCTCGCATGCCTACTTCCGCACCAGCCTTTACAACTATCAGAAGATGCGGGCCCGCGCGCGCTATCAGGTGACTGCCAAGCTGGCTCTGCAGGCTAGTTTCTCGCTGCTCGACAATCAGAATCCCTCGCCCGGCATCAACTACGATTTTCTCAGCCGGCAGAATTCGCTATCGGCTACCTGGACTCCCGGCAAGCGCGTCAGCGTACTCGGAGAGTACACCCGCTCGACGCTGCGCTCCAACATCAATTATCTGGAGCCCGAGTTCCTCATTCCAGAGTTGTCTCAATACCGCGACGACGCCCATACCGCCAGCGCGCTGGTGGACCTGGCCTTGCCCGGCTACTCCGGTCTGGCGCCTCGGCTGGCCTTTGGAGGCTCACTATTCATTTCCTCGGGAAGCCGCCCCACCAGCTATTACCAGCCGCTGGCCCGCCTGTCTATCCCACTACATAAGAACCTGTCCTGGAACTCGGAATACCGTTTCTATGGCTACGGCGAGGCTTTCTATCAATATGAGGGCTTCCGCACACATATTCTCCAGACCGGAATTAAATTGTCGCGATAGCGGAGACAACCGCGTGTAGAATAGTCTAATGCGAACGTTGTGCAGCGTGCTTGTTTGCTTGATGCTGGTCTGGGAATGGTCTATGGCCAGACTGCGTGCATCCAGGATCAGTATGGAGACCAGTACAATTACACCGTAGACAAAGCTACCAACTACGTCTATGGCTCGGTGACCATTTCCCCGAACCCTGGTTGCCCAGGAGGGCCATGGGCAATGACTGGGAGCTATGTTAGTTCCACCTCGGGAGTCGGCTTCGAAGTGACTGCCGCTAACCCAGATCCAAGGTCGCCTACATGCGTCCCGATATTCACGCTGAAGGGAATATGGCCGAATTTCGACTGGTACTACGTGACTGGCCCGTCCAGTACGCCCCAATCGGGAACGTGGGGCCTTGCAGCAAGACTGCGGTTACCGCTACCGGGAAGGGCCCGCGAAACTAAGACTCTGGTGACTGGTTTTACCGAGCCGCGACCGTCAGGGAGCGTACCAGATCGCCAGCACGGTATCGAGCGGCTTCGCCGGGTCGCACTCACTACGTCTATGGATCTGTGACCATTCCCGACCGTTTATTGCCCGGGAGGACCCTGGCCCATCACCGGGAGCTATGTCACTTCCGCTTCGGGGCCGGTTCGAAGGTAACTGCTGCCAACCCAGAGCCAAGTTCGCTTGGATGCGTCCCGATGTTCAGGGCGGAACTGAGACTCAATAGAGTGAGTAGTTTTACCGAGCCGCCACCGTCAGGGAGGGTATTTTCGCGATGGCAGGGACAGGCTGGTATAGAATAGTGTCAATCCGGGCGGCCCGGAATGGGAAACCCGGCTTAAGACACAGAGAGGAGTGTCAAAATGCGAACGTTACTCAGTCTGCTTGTAGGCTTCGTGCTGGCGTCCGGAATGGTCTATTGCCAGACCGCGTGCCTTCAGGATCAGTATGGCAACCAGTACAATTTCACTGTAGACGAAACTAACACCTACGTCTATGGAAGCGTGACGCAGGGCCCCCACCAGTGCAACAGTGCGGCCTGGGATATGACCGGGAGCTTTGTCACTAGCCCCGCGGGACTCGGCCTCGAAATAACTGCCGCCAACCCGGATCCTTCAAATGGATGTGTCCCGATATTCACGTTAAAGGGTATAATGCCGAATTTCAATTGGTACTACGTGACTGGCATTTCCAACCAACCGGGAACATGGGTAGCTTGCGGCGCCAAGGTTTTGGAGTCAGGTGCTGGAAAAGGAACACTGAAACACTGAAATCGGACCAGGCCGGTGTGAGTCACTTTCGAGCTAGCCCGCAATATGGAAAGGAGTGTCAAAATGCGAACGTTATTCAGGCCTGCTTGTAGGCTTCGTGCTGGCGTCCGGAATGGTCTATTGCCAGACCGCGTGCCTTCAGGATCAGTATGGTAACCAGTACAATTTCACAGTAGACGAAACTAACACCTACGTCTACGGAAGCGTGACACCCGGCGCCACCCCATGTAAGAGTGCGGCCTGGGATATGACCGGGAGCTTTTGTCACTGCCCCGCGGGACTTGGCCTCGAAATAACTGCTGCCAACCCGAATCCTTCGAATGGGTGCGTCCGCTGGAAAAGGAACGCTGAAACACTGAACATCAGACTAGGCGGGCTTGATCGCCAGCACGGCGTCGAGCGGCGCGCCTGTGCGCCGCGCCTCCACGGATGCAAAGCCGGCCTCTCGCAGCAGCGCAGTGTACTCGCTGAGCGTGCGCTCCTTGCCTTCCGTGCAGATCAACATGTTGAGCGATTGCATCTGCGCGGGCGTGGGTCCCGATTTGTCATCGTCGAGCAGCTTCTCGGCGATCAGAAGGCCGCCGCCCGGCGGCAGCGCTTCACTAATCTTGCGCAGGAGAAAGCGGATCTTGTCTTCCCCCCAGTCGTGCAGGATGCGGCCCATCGAATATAAATCAGCCGCCGGCAGATCGTCCTGGAAGAAATCGCCGGGCGTAACTTCGATACGCTCCCGCGCCGCCGACGCGTCCAGATATTCGCGCGCCACTTCGATGACCGGGGGAAGGTCGAAGACCGCGGCGCGCAGTTGCGGATAGCGTTCGCACGCGGCCATCGCCAGGTGTCCTGTAGCGCCGCCCAGGTCCACCATGCGGCGGAAAACCGTCAGATCGCAAGCCGCCACGACGGCCGGCGAGCTCAATTGCCCGAAGCCGTGCATGCCGCGCAGGAAGCTGCGCTTGCGATCCTCGGTCTTGAAGAAATGATCGAAGAGCGAGCCATGCCAGCCAAAAGTCTGCGTCCACCGATCGGTGCCTTCCCGCAAGGCATCCGCCAGGTTCGCCCACATCGGGAACAGCGCTTCGTCCGAGTACCGCACATAGCCGCTTAGGGAATATGGGCTGTGGTCGCACAGGTAGGTTTCGG
Organism: uncultured Acidobacteriaceae bacterium; assembly: GCA_963803645.1. Taxonomy (GTDB): domain Bacteria; phylum Acidobacteriota; class Terriglobia; order Terriglobales; family Acidobacteriaceae; genus Acidiflorens. The sequence goes on from CAWDNK010000005.1 coordinate 3,540, forward strand.
CAACGGCCTGGTTGGCGTAAGCCCCGTCCTGCTTGCGCAGCAACCCCATTCCCACGCAGGCATCCAGCAGGCGCTCGAGCGCATGGCCCTTGACCCGCAGCCGTGCGGCCAGCGCGCGCGCATCCGCCGGACCCTCGTGCAATGCCTCGAACACGCCCATCGACACGGCCGTGAACATGGCTTTCGACCGGCGAAACGCGTCGATCAATTCAAGTATGGGAGCAGGGTCGGAAAGGCTCATGGTTTTTTTGTGGTATGGCCTCGGAAGTGGTCGTAACCGAGCGCCGGCAGCGCGCGGTCCAAGAGGTACACCGCGCCCGCCTGGCCTTTGCGCAGGCTACCGATTCTGGTGAGCGCCACGCCTTCAAAGCTCGGTGGAACACGAACGCGCGGCCGCACGGTGAACAGAAGTTCGTAATCCTCGCCACCATCGAGCGCCTGTTCCAGGCTGGCGCCGGGAAATCGCGGCGGCGGCTCGATGTGCGCTTCCAGGCCGGAAGCGAGCGCCAGCCGGCGCAAATCCATCGATAGCCCGTCGCTCAAATCCATGGCCGCGGATGCGCCGGCCCGCTCCCGCAGAAAGATGCCCAGCCGCAGCCTCGGCTCGGGACGCAGGTGGCGAGCCCACGCCGCGCCCTTCCCCGTTGCGAGACCCAGAGCCGAGCCACCCAGTCGTCCGGAGACATAGATCGCGTCGCCAGCCTTGGCGCCGTCCCGCCGCAGCGCGCGACCCCGCGGCACCGCCCCGCAGACCACGATGTCGCACCCGGTCTTCGCCGCGCGGCCGGCGCGCGCCAGATCGCCGCCTGCCAGGGGCGCGCCCACCTTGCGGGCCAGACGGAGCAGCCCATCGTAGAAGCGTTGCATCCAGGCCTGGCCGGTTCGCTCGCCCAGGGCCAGGGAAAGCAGGCAAAAGCGGGGCACGCCTCCCATCGCCGCAATGTCGCTCAGCCCGCGCGCCAATGCCTTGTGGCCCACCGCTTCCGGCGGGTACGTGCTACACCGGAAATGCACGTCCTCGAGCAGCAGATCGGTGGTAAAGAGCAGATCCTCCGGCGACCCGCGCGGGCGGTAAATGGCGCAATCGTCGGCGATACCCAGCACCAGTCCGCGCCCACGGGGCCACGCCGCGCGCCGGCGGATTTCGTCCAGAATGTCGATCTCGCCGCGAACTGGCGGCATGCTCAGCGGGCCCCACGCATCTGATTCCTAGGCAAGATTTTATCCGAAATTGTCCTTGACCGCACTATTGCCATCTGAGACAATTGACAGAGAAGTTTGAAAATGGTTGTTCGCCCCGCGCTACCGAAAGTTTCCGAGCGAGCTACGAGTTTCCCTCGTAGCTTTTTCTTTTTTGGGACCCGAAGGGCAAGGCGAACGATGAATCAGGAGAACATGTAGTGAGAGAAAAAGGCATTGTGAAATGGTTTAACGCCGCTAAGGGCTATGGTTTCATCCAGAGGAACAGCGGCGACGACGTGTTCGTTCACTTTTCGGCAATCCAGGCGAATGGCTATCGTTCCCTGGACGAAGGCGCGGAGGTAGAGTTCGAGGTCAAGCAGGGACCCAAGGGCCTGCAGGCCGAGAACGTTGCCAGGATCTAGACTGTCCCAAATTATTTTCGGAGCAAGGGCCCCAATTGCACGGGGCCCTTTTGATTTTTAGGGCTCCAGAACCACTTGCACGCGGTTGCTTTCCTGCCCCTCCGCGGTGATGTAGAACTCCGCGGAACCCGCATTCACGATGGCCGGCAGTTGCAGCTCGATCAAATAGAATCCAATATAACCAGGCGCCAGGGTGGCCCGCGTTACCGGCACGGGTACGCGGTCCAGGTAAGCCTTCACCGTAGCCGCCACCACGGGTGGATTTTCGAGAGGCGCGGCCATGCCCGTGGGCCAGTCCGGCCGCACTTTTCCCAAACCGGTCGCCAGGATTTCGATGCGCGCGTTGGAATGCGCGGTGCTGCGCCCGTCCAGCATGAGGCCGCTATCCGCATCCAGAATCATCGGTGAGCCGTCGTGATTAACGAAGACTGCCGGCGACACCGCCTGTACTGGCAAGCCCAGCATGAAGCGCCCCGCTTCCGTCTGCAGGGCCAGCGAAAGATTTGCGGCGGAAGTTTCGAATGGCACCTGGATCTGCGACTCGGAGGCGGAGGCAGCCAGTACTGGAAAGCTCAGCGAGCCCGCGCTGGCCGAACTGACCCGCCCGCCCTGCACGCTGATCAGCGACCCGGGCGCGGCCGGCCGCGCGCTGAAATCCGCGGCATTCACCAGTCGCAAAGCGCCCGTGCGCTGGGGCGCCGCCGCGGCGTACACGCCATAGCCATCCAAAGCGGCATAGAGTTGAGCTCCGTTCGCACCCAGCTTCACATCGGTGGCCGGCGCCGCTGGAAGGCGGCTGCCGATCGGAATCCACGCAGGCGCCGCGGGGCTGGCATTCTCCAGGTCGGCGCTTGCAAAGTAGATACCGTTATCGGTGGCCACGTAAACTGCGCCGGAGGTCCGTTCGGCCGTCACCCCGTGCGCCGGAGCATCCGGTAGATTGGATGTCAGGTCGTCCCAGAATCCGCCGTTATTGGTGGTGCGCAACACATGCGGTCCCGAGCCACCCACGGCGGCCAAGGCCACGCGAGGCTCACTGGGGTCGGCAAACAGCCGCTCCACCGGCCCGTTCCCACCGGGCCGCGGCGAGGAGGTCCAGTTGTGCCCGCCATCGAGCGAAACCCAGAGGTGCCCGTCGGCGCCGCCCGCATACACTGTTTGACCCGACGAGGCGACGGCGGTGATCTCCGTCCCCAGCGCGGCCGATGCGCTCCGCAGCGCCCTGGTCTCGGCGTCGGGATGCCCGCCGGCCGCCGGTCGCCACGCTTCGGAACTCCCTGGCGCCAACTCCATCGCGCCCAAATCGGGTACCAGAATCCGAGCGCCGTGGCTGCCAGTGGGAGTGGCCAGAATGCGTGCGGCGGGCAGGTTCGGCAGATATCGATTCATTCCCGTCCAAGACAAGCCGCCATCCATCGAGCGCCACACGCCAAAACTGTTGGCCACCACCAGTTGGTCCGGATCGTCGGGAGAAACCGCTACGCTTCGCTGGCCCGTGCCGATGATCGATTGGCTGCGGAACCCAGTCAGGTTCGACCAGGATCGGCCGCCATCGTCAGAGCGGTAGAGCTGATTTCCCAGCGCATAAACGCGGCCTGGCTCGATTGGGGAGACCGCCAGCCTGGCGCCCGATTCCGGTACACGGTCCACGGCAGGCGGAGGAATATCGGCTGGCTCGCTAGCGCCCTGGATCGCCGTCCAGTTCTCGAAGTCGATGGTCTCGAACACCCGGTTGGCGCGCGTCCGCGCGTAGAGCCGCGACCCGTCGGCCGAGTACCAGACGGCCAGCACCGGCCCCGTAGCGGGTGAGGCCAGCCCTACATCCATCGAGGCGTTACCGATCCGCCGCCATTCCACCGGCGGGGTCTGCGCGGACAGAACACCGGCTGCCAGCGGTATCGCCAAAACCAGGCTCCACCCGTAGATTGTTTCTTTATGACACACGACCGAGTCCCATTTTAACCTATCCCGCGCCGCCCTCCTATCCCAAAGAACTGAATCAACGGAATTTGCAGGTAAATTTTGTTCGGCGCGATATCTGCTCTGCATCTTTGGTGCTAGACTAGCTTCAAAACCACAACTTCAAAGGTATTGTGGGGTTGAAGCGAAGGTTGTATCATGTTTTCGCGTAGCGGGGGAAGGACGGCGCTCTGGCTGCTGTCGGCAGTCGTGTGCGTGTGTTGCGCCCCAATCTACGCCCAGAGCGGCGCCGCCAAGGTCGTCACTCTTACCGGTCAGGTTTCCGTTCTGCGCGATAACGCACCGTGGGTCCTGAATGTCGGCGATTTCGTGCAGCCCCGCCAGACCGTCATCACGGGTCCCGACGGCTTCGCGGTCTTTCAGGTTTCCGACGGCAGCACCTTTGAAGTGTTCGCGAACGCGCGCGCGGTCTTCCGCGAGAATGCCGGCTCCTGGAGAGACCTGCTGGACGTCCTGCTGGGCCGCGTAAAGGTGCACATCGAGAAGCTGGGCGGGCAGCCGAACTACAATCGCGTGCGCACGCCCACCGCGGTTATATCGGTGCGCGGCACCATCTTCGATGTAGTGGTGGAGGACGAGGACGATACCACTCTGGTCAGCGTCGAAGAGGGGCAGGTGGTGGTGGAGCACCTGATCAAACCGGGCCCCGGGCGCGTGCTGAACCAGGGCGAATGGATTCGCGTTTACAGGAATCAGGCGCTGGCCGCGCAGACCGTGGACAAGAGCGCGTTCGTGCGCAGCGCACTGCGGGCCGCCGAGCAGGCTGTGTATGAAGTCCTGTATCGGAGGTTGCCCGGCTCGGGCAAGGACGGCAAGATTCCCGGCGGCGGTCCTACGGGCGGCGACTCCGGTAACGGCGGCGGCGACGGGTCCGGCGGCGACTCGGGTGATCACGGTAAGCCTACGCCGCCACCACCACCGCCTCCGCCACCGCACTAGCTGTCCAGTCTCAGATTTCCGGAGCGGCCGCCTGATCGAGAAACCACGTGACGCGATGACCCTGGCGAGAGATCAGTTGCGCGGGATAGCGCTTGGGATCGAACTCCTGGTAAGAGCGGCTTCAGCCGCTGAGGTAGTACGCGATCGAAACTACTCAAACGTCTCGGCCTCTCTGAACCTAACCCCCAGGCGGTCTTTCGCAGAAACAATCGCCTCCCCATCAAGCTGCCAATCAATCCCTAGCCCCGGATCGTTCCACGCAACCGTCCTCTCATGCTCCGGCGCATAAAAGTCGGTGGTCTTATAAACGACATGCGCGGCCGCCGAAACAACTCGAAAACCGTGCGCAAATCCCCGCGGAATCCACACCATCAATTTGTTCTCGCCCGAAAGCCTGAACGCCTCCCACTTCCCAAACGTGGGCGAAGTCCGGCGCAAATCGAGCGCCACGTCAAGAATTTCTCCCGTGATCGCTCGCACCAGTTTTCCCTGCGGCTGCTGAATCTGGTAGTGCAATCCGCGCACCACATTCTTTTCGGAGTAAGAGTGATTGTCCTGCACAAACGCGTCCGCGATCCCGGCCTCGGCGAACGTTCGCTGGTTGTAACTCTCGAGAAAGAATCCGCGGCTGTCGCCGAAAACGCGCGGCTCGAGCAAAAGAACTCCCGGGAGAGCGGTGGCGTTGCTTTTCATTGTGCCGTCAAACGTGCCGCCAAACGTTTTCGTCAAAACACGCGATCCTTGAGCAACTGGAGCAGATACGCGCCGTAAGAATTGTTGCGCATGGGTTGCGCAAGCTCTTCGAGCTGGCTGGCCGTGATGTAGCCCGAGCGATAAGCGATCTCTTCCGGGCATGCAACCATTAGGCCCTGGCGCTTTTCGAGCGTCGAAATAAATAACGACGCCTCCATCAGCGCCTCATGCGTGCCCGTGTCGAGCCAAGCCATGCCGCGCCCCATCACGCAAACATCCAGTTCGCCGCGCTCAAGATAGGCGCGGTTCACGTCGGTGATCTCGAGTTCGCCGCGCTTTGAAGGCCGCAGCCCGGCGGCAATTTCAACCACCTGCCGGTCGTAAAAATAAAGGCCGGTGACCGCATAGCGCGACTTCGGTGTCTTCGGCTTCTCTTCAATGCTGAGCGCTTTGCCGTGCGCGTCGAATTCGACCACACCGTAACGCTCGGGATCGTTCACCGGATACGCAAAAACGCGCGCGCCTCTGGTCTGCCGGGCCGCGGCGCGCAACTCTTTCACCAGATCGTGGCCGTAAAAAATATTGTCGCCCAGCACCAGTGCGCATGGACTCCCGTGAATAAATTCCCTGCCGATCAGAAATGCCTGCGCAATGCCTTCAGGCTTCGGCTGCATCACATATTCGAACCGCACACCAAAGCGCGAACCATCGCCCAGCAACCGCTCAAAGCGCGGCAGATCATCCGGTGTTGAGATAATGAGAATTTCGCGAATACCCGCCAGCATCAACGCCGACAGCGGGTAGTAAATCATCGGCTTGTCGTAGACCGGAAGCAGGCTCTTCGCGACCGCGTGTGTAACGGGATAGAGGCGCGTCCCTGAGCCTCCCGCGAGGATGATCCCCTTGTAACCCGTCTTTGCAGTCTTAGTCATTCGCAATTCGTGTCGAACATCTCTCTCAAGCGCGCACCTCACCCGCACCTCCGAGCGCCGCGAATCTCAGCGCTCGGTCGTATAGTGCTTCGCCATCCACTGACGATAACTGCCGCTCGTCACTCCGCGCACCCAGTCATCATGTTCAAGATACCAGCGAACTGTTTTTTCCAGCCCGCTTTCGAAAGTCTCCAGCGGATGCCAGCCCAGTTCGCGCTCGATCTTGTCGGTGTTCATCGCATAGCGGCGATCGTGCCCCGGCCGGTCTTTCACAAACGCAATCAACTTCTCATGCGGCACGATCGCGTCGTCGTGACGAAGCTGATCGAGCAACTTGCAGATCGCCCCGACAATCTCCAGATTATTTTTCTCGCTGCGCCCGCCGATGTTGTAGGTCTCGCCGATGCGCCCGCCTTCCAGCACCGTGCGGATCGCGCGGCAGTGATCCTCAACGTAGAGCCAGTCGCGAACATTCCGCCCGTCGCCATAAACCGGCAAAGCCTTGCCCTCGCAAGCGTTCAGAATCATCAGCGGAATCAACTTCTCCGGAAACTGGTATGGACCGTAATTGTTCGAGCAGTTGGTGGTCAGCACCGGCAACCCGTAAGTATGGTGATACGCGCGAATCAGGTGATCAGAAGCCGCCTTGGACGCCGAGTACGGGCTATTCGGTGAATATGGCGTTTGCTCGGTGAATGCAGGATCGTTCGGGCCCAACGATCCATAAACCTCATCGGTCGAAACGTGCAAAAAGCGAAAGCGACTGCGATCATTTTCAGACAGTGCCGACCAATACGCGCGCGCCTCCTCCAGCAGGCTGAATGTGCCCACGACATTCGTGCGGATGAAATCGTCGGGCCCGTGAATGGATCTATCGACGTGGCTCTCGGCCGCAAAGTGAACGATCGCGCGCGGACGTTCGCGGTTCAGCAGATTTGCGAGGAGTTCGCGGTCAAGAATATCGCCGCGCTCAAAACGGTAGTGCGGATGAGCCTCCGCCGCCAGCAGATTGCTCAGATTGCCGGCGTAGGTCAGCTTGTCAAGATTAACGACGTGGCCGGTCTCGGAGGCGATCCACTGAAGAATAAAGTTCGAGCCGATGAAGCCGGCCCCGCCCGTGACGAGAATGAGATCTTCCATGCCGGTAAGGCCGCGCTCAACCTTCGCCGAAATCATCGCCCATGCTAGACTGGCTCAAGACGCTCGCCTTCGGGCTCAAAGTGGCGGCTCTTCGATTCTAATCAAAGTGCAGGAGAAAGTGGTGTGGCAGCGTTTAAGGTTACGGTTCGACCGCACTCGGAATGCACCAGGACAACGCCGTCCAAGCGAATGTCGGCCGGCGTGAGTGCGGACTAGCCCCGGCCACCGGCCGAGACCGCGCCCGCCGCGGATCCGTGTTGCCCGCGTCCACTCGCGGGCCAGTCAAGCACCTTGTAATAGGTCGCTTCGATGGAGCGCGCAATCTCCGGCCACCGGTACTCGCGCTGCACCCGCACCTGCCCGCGCTCCGCCAACCGGTGACGAAGTTCAGGATCGTGCACCAGCACGTCGAGCATCCGTTCGAGATCGGCCACATCTCCACGCCGGAATGTAAAACCCGCGCCATCGACCACTTCGCGGTTCTCTGGAATATCGCTGGTCAGCACGCAGACTCCCGCTGCCATCGCGTCCAGAAGCGCCAGCGACAATCCCTCCAGATCGGAGGGCAGAACGAAGAGCGCGGCATTCGCGAGCAGCTCTTCAAGATCCGCTCCCGCGACCCAGGGCAGCAAGCGAATGCGCGGTGATTCGTGGCTCCGCAACTCCTCGACATAAGCGTCCGTGTGGCTCGCTCCTCCCGCCAGCACGAGTTTCATATCCGTGTGAATTCTCTCAAATGCCTCGATCAGCAGATGGCAGTTTTTCTCCGGCGAAAATCTGCCTAGAAAAAGAACGTAATTGCCGGGCGCCAGGCCCCACTCGATCACCTGCGCAGGCGCGCGCCGCGGCGCGATGGCAGCTCCATTTGGAATGTAGACCGTGTCGCGCCGGTAGTGATCGCGATAATACTGTTGCAGCGTGCGCGAAACGACCATGGTGGCATCCGGCAGCCTCACTGAGGCCGATTCTCCCCACTGAAGAACGCGCGCCGCTATCGGTCCCCACTTGCTGCGTTGCCAGTCGAGCCCCTGCACCGTGACCACGGTCTTTTTCCCGGCGAGCCGCGGCAAGAAAGAAAATAGCGCCGGCCCCAGGCAGTGATAATGCACCACGTCATAATTTGACGTCATGGCATGCAGGCTGCTGAGCAGCGTGTGCACAACCGTTTCCAGGTGCTTTGAGCGGATGGTCGGCAGCCGCCGCACGTGCATCCCATTGTGATCGTTTTGAGATGGAGTGAAGTACGTGCGGCAATAGACAGTGACCTCGTGCCCCAGCCGCGCCAGCTCGGAGCCCGCCTGCTCATAAAACGATTCGATCCCGCTGTACTTCGAGATCACCCCGCGCCCGCCGATGAACGCAACCCGAATCACGCGCGCATGTCGCGGCGGCTCGCGTCGTCCAGACGACGACTCGAAAGACTGACCGGACGACGAACCGGAAAACAAACGCTGTCTAACCGGCTCGGCCGCAGGCGCGAGGAGTTTTCCTGCGAACGTCAGCCGCGAGTAAACTTCCAGTAGTTTCTGCAAGTGCTGCTCGGGATCATGTTGCTCGCGCACGCGGGCACGCCCGTTCGCTCCCATCTTTTCGATCAAGTCGGGACGTTCAAATAAAAATCCAATCGAATCCGCCAGCTGACGCCGATCGTTCGCCGGATAAAGCAGGCCGGTCACGCCATGCTCAACCAGTTCGCGCCGCGAGCCGAGATCCGAGGCGACCACCGGCCGCCCGTAGGCATACGACTCCAGAATCGATTTCCCCAACGTCTCATAGGCATGCGACGGAAACAGCGAAAAGCTGCACCCGGTGATCAACTTCTTCAGCCTATCGCCACCCACGTGGCCCGCAAAAAGCACGCGACTCAAATTCAATTGGCGAGCCAGCGCCTCAAGCCGCGCCCGCTCCGGCCCGTCGCCCGCGATGATCGTCGGAATATGCGGCTGGCGAACCAGCGCGTGCAAAAGGTCCTCGACTCCCTTTTCCGGCGACAGTCGCCCGAAGTAGAGCAGGTAGCCCTCGTCATTCGCCAGCTGATCGTCGCCCGGCAACTCCTGGAAATGCGGCAGCACCTCAATGCGCTCGGCGGGGAGCCCGTGGTCGATCAGCTGGCTTCTCACGAACGCACTGGGCGCAAGAAACAAGTCGACGCAACTTTCATACGTTCGCAACCATTTGTGCAGGTAGGCTTCCGCGGCCAGCACCGCCGCGCTCGAACGCGGACCCGCATAGCAACCCTTCGTCACCACGTGATAAAAACTGCCGCCCCGGCAGGAGTCGCAAGTCTTCCCATGCGCGACCATGTTGTAGGTCGGGCACAGAATCTTGAAGTCATTCAGGTGGTAGAGCACCGGCACGCCCCGACTCTTGAGTTCCCAGAGAATCGACGGCGACAGGTGGTGGTAGATGCCGCGCACGTGCGCGAGGTCGGGAGCGAAGGCGCTGATGCAGTCGCGCATGGCCCGCCGCGCCGAGCGCGAGTAAAGCGCGTGTGCCGCCAGCCGCACCTTCTTCAGAAAACCAGCCTTCGGATCTTTGAAATTTATGTAAGGTATGCGATAGCTGCGCCCCGTGAAGGCCTCTGGCGCGCCATGCGCCATGCTGAAGAGCGCGGTTTCATACCCGCGTGCGTCGAGCCGCTGAATCAGATCGAAGAGATAAGCTTCCGTCCCACTAAACGGATAGTCGTATTTGTTGCAGTACAGAATTCGCATAGTCTCCGCCAGGCTTCGGAACGCGCGCCAGAAAACCGTCCGCGAACGCGCGGACGTTTCGCTGGCGGTGATAAGAATCGGCGACCTTCGCTGCCGCTGCACGCCGCACTCCCGCCAACCGCTCCTGGTTGGCTTGAATCCACCGGACAGAATTCACAAAGCTCTCGCGCGAACCAGGCTCGTAGAGAAATCCCGTCGCCTGATGCTCCACCAGCTCCGGTATGCCGGTGATGGCGGGAGCCAGCACCAGCTTTCCGCGGGACATCGCCTCCATCAGCACCACCGGAATGCCTTCGCTCTTACTCGTCATCACGACCAGATCGGCATGTCCGTAGTAGTTGCCAACCTCAGAGCGAGAAATATGACCGACCAGTTGAACGTAGCCTTGCAGCCTTAGCTTGACGATCTGGCGCTCCAGCGCCGCCCGCTCCGCGCCCTCCCCAACAATCCAGCAGAATGTGTCCACTCCCTGTGCGCGCAGTTCGCTACAAGCCTCAATGAGGAGGGAATAATTCTTGACCGGATGCAGTCGCCCCACCGCCAGCAAGCAAAAAGGACGATGCCCCTCCGCCGCCTTCACTGTCCCAACTGTCCCGGACGAAAGTGCATCCACTCCCAGCCGCTGCACCAGCACTTTCTCCCGCGCTATCGAGGGGTAATTCCGCAGCAGGTATTCCCGGTTGAATTCCGAAACCGTCACGCAGAATTTGCACTCCCGCAGCTTCGCCTCGAGCAAGTCGGCGCGTTGCAGCAGATCGGAGCCGTGCAGCGTGATGCTGAAGTCGATTCCGAGCAGGCGAGCGGCCACTAGCGCCATCCACGAGGCGAAGTATCCGTGGTGGCAATGAATATGCTCGACCTCGAGCGGCGCCAGTTCTTCGGCCAGCACCGAGCCCATCAGCGTATGACCGACCGTGCGAAATCGGCGATTAAGCGATGATTCCTTTTCCGCCAGCAAATGCCGCGACAGACGCCACAACTCGTTGCGATTTGACACCAGCCGCCGCGCCGCCCGCGTCAATTGATCGTCCGAAAGCGGCTGGAAGTATCGTGTCTCTTTCCAGAACGCACGCTCCATCGGGCTCAGGGCATGCGGCGCGACGCGCTTGCCACTGCAACAGATGACATTCACATTTCGGCGGCGCAACTCGTTGATCTCATCCATCACATAGGGCTCGACGGGCGACGGAAATTCGTTCGAGATGTAGGCAACATTCATGCAACCACCTCCTCGGTGGCGCAAAGCATCCCCGCCACCGTAAACAGCAGACCGATCACAAACTGGTATGTCATGTCGACAAAGAACGCGTTGACCAGGTAAACGCACAACAGAATCGGCCACACTTTGCGCAGCGATCTGATCACGGCCGCTTCTTTCGGCGACCCTCTGCGCGCCAGCCGGAACAGGTTGAAGAAAAGAATTCCGTATAGCGCCAGCCCAGGCAGGCCAAATTCCACCAGTAGCGCCAGGTAGGTGTTGTGTACATAAAAGATGCGGAGGTGATAACCCTCCATGCGCCGGCCCAGCTCAGCGTACATTCGTCCCGCTGGCCAGCCCGTGAATGGACGCTCCTCGAACATCGCCCAGCCGGCGGTGTAAACCGCCATGCGCGCATCGACTGGGCCGCGTTCGCTCGTGCGATCGGAAAGCGCGTCCTTCCACGCGTGATCGTTGACTCCGAGCGCAATGCCGCCCAGCAGCCCCGCCGCTACGATCAGGACCACTGCCGCGGTCAGTCGTCGCCGAATCAGCCGGAATCCCAGCACCAGAGCCGAAAGCGCGAACGCGATCCACACCGCGCGCGTCATCGTCGCCAGAATCGCTACCGGCAGAGCCAGCCACAAAAGCCAGACCAGCTTCTTCCCCTTTTGCGCCAGTACCAGCACCAAAATGCCCAGCAAGTTCAAAGAGACGCCATTGGCCACCGCTTGCAGAAACGGCCCGCGCGCGCGATCGGGATGAAAGCCCATGCTCTCGTCGAGGATGAAGCGCGGAAAAATAAGCGATCGAGCATTCGCCAGAAATGCGATCGAAACAAAGATGAGATAAGCCAGCACCACCGCGGCAAAAATCGCGAAGTGCCGGCGTTGCGACGGCCCGCGAAAAACCAGCACCGCGATATGGAACAGCGCAAACGGGACGATGAATTTGCTCGCTACAATGCTCCACAGTTGGGCGTCAAACGGCTCGCGCAGCGCCCGCATCACCGCCAGCGTCCCGAGGCCCAGCATGGGCACCGTGATCGCCGCAAAAAACGGGATCTTCTCCCGCAGCGCCATCGTGCGCAGCGCCACAAAGAACACCAGCACACCGAAAGCAATGCGATCCGCGTAAAAAGAAAACAGACCTGGCGGCCGAAACAAAAATACCGTCATCGCCGCCACATAAAGAATCGACGGATACGCCAACGCCAGATGCAAGGGGCGAATCGCCAGGCCGGCCGCCTCCCACAGCGGACCCGCTCCCCGATCCCGGACCATGGCGCGGCTTGTCACAGGCTCCTCACTGTTTTCTCCGTTATCTCCCCGGACAATCAATTCCCTTCCGGCCGAAACAGCACGCGTACCGTCCCCAGCAATATGTGCAGATCGAGGCGCAGACTCCAGTTCTCGATGTATGTCAGATCGAGGTGCATGTTCAGTTCAAACGACGGCGAATCCCGCGCCGTAATCTGCCACAGCCCGGTGATGCCCGGCTTCATGTCGAGCCGCCGGTAATGGTGCAATTCGTAGTGGTTCACTTCATCCACGGGATGCGGTCGCGGCCCCACCATGCTCATATCGCCGAGCAGCACATTCCAGAGCTGTGGCAGTTCGTCGAGGCTATACCGCCGGATGATGTGCCCGATCCGCGTAATTCTCGGATCGTCGATGATCTTGAATATCGGCCCCTCGCGCTGGTTGCGCGCTTGCAGGTTGGCCTTCAGCCCATCGGCATTCGAGACCATCGAGCGGAATTTGTAGCAGCGGAAGCGTCGGCCTTTCGCGCCCGTTCGCTCCGCCCCATAAATGACGGGCCCGCGCGAATCCAGCCGAATCAGCAGCGCCACCACGGCCATCACCGGACTCGCCAGCGCCAGCGCCATGCCAGCGCTCATGATGTCGAGCAGGCGCTTCAAATACAGGCCGATGCTCGGCACCGGCTCGCGGTGCAGCGTCACTACCGGAATGTCTCCGATGAAGTCGATACCCGCCTGCGGCCAGTGTCCCGGCGGAAGGTCCGGCACCGCTCGAATGTCGATGTGATTTCGAAACGCGGCTTCGGTTGCCTCACGTGCCTGCTCCGGCCGCCCGGGCAGCGCCACGATGATCTCGTCGATGAACTCCGAACGCGCCAGCCAGTCCAGGTCGGCGATCCGCCCCAGCACGGTCGCGGAAAGCGGCAGATCGTCATCGACGCTGCCGCGAACGAAAGCGCGATGCAAAGGCTCGGTGGCCAAAGTTCGCGCGATCGATCGGCCGATCGTTCCCCCGCCCACGATCAGCACGTTGCGCACCTCCGATTCCTGGCGCGCCCTGGCGACCTGCCGCATCTGCCGATAGAGCATCAGGGTGATGAAACTGACGATGAACGTTGCCACAAACACCGGCGCGCCCATCTCCTGCCGGCCCGTGAAATAAACCAGCGTGAGGGCGAACAGCACCGACCTCCCGAGCGCCGCAGTGCTGCGCACTGAAGTCAGCCCGGCGTCGTTGCCATAGATGTCCTCGCCGAAAGCAAAGAGCGTAACCAGCACCGCAAACAGCGGCAGTTCGAGTGCCGTTAAACTCCAGCCCGGAGCCAGCAGCTTTTGCGCGCCGCACGCCGCCGCCAGCACCGCGAGATCGGCGACCACCGCCCGGTAAAGCGGAAGCGGCTCGGTGGCCAGATGCGGAAGCGCCAGTTCGAATAGCGTCCGCGGCTGCGCTTCCGCCGAAGCCTGTCGACCGCCCATCATCGGAGCCCGTTCCGCCGCTGCCACCGGCTTTCGCAGCGGCAGCGTCCCCGAAGCGCCCGGAATCATGCGGGCGTACTGCGACGAATCATCCGACGGTTCTTGTCTCCAGCGCGAGTTCGCCAATTCTCCCATTTCACAATCTCCGGTACAGCCCCTCCGGCACCGGCAGTCGCCGTTCCGCCAGCACTGTGCCGAGGAGCGGAATACGTGCCTTTGCCAGTTGTTCTTTGATCTGCGCGGCCACTAGTCGCCGCGTCTTATTCGCGGTCAGGATCAGAACCAGCCCGTCGAAACTCTGCGCAATCCTCGGCGTCAGCCACGAAACCGCCGAGCAGTACACCACCGAGAAATCGAACCCCCTCATGAAGTCGCGTAGCCGCTCCATGTCCTGATCGGTCATCGACTGGAGCCCCGGCTCTCGCCACCAGCTTTGCCGCGAAACCAGCCACAGCCGCGACGAAATCATCCAGGTCGAATCCGAATGCACGGAAACCGGAATTCGGAGCTGCTGGTGCAGCGGGATCAGATCGGAGCTCGCATCGATCAGCCCAACGTCGTACTTGCCCTGACTGGCGAGCGCCTTCGCCAAGTCGAGGCACATTGGCGCAGCTTGTGCTGACGCTTCGATCGGACTGAATCCTACGTTTCTCACCACTCCCATTTCCTGCCGAAAAAAGAGCTGTTGTGCGAGCGCGTAAATCTGTTCGTCGCGCACCGACGCCACTGGCCACACCGTTTCCTCGATCTCTGCCTCCCGACGGAACGGCAGCACATCGTTCTTCTCCGCCGAGCGCGTCGCGCTCACCGAAAGCGGCATAGCCCGCAGCAAGTCACCGAATGTGCTCATTGCACTCCTTCCGGCCGCTTTGCTCGCATCGTCAGCAGGCGCGGCATTTCCCTCTCGGGCGCCGGAAGCCACGCGAGTGCGGGCACCTCCAGAAGTTGCTGCGCTTCAGCGGGTGTGCGCAGCGTCGCATCGAAGTACTCCGCCGTAAAAGCGGCGCCGACCGCGAACAGGCTTGAAAATCCAAATGCCAGCACAAAATAAGCCAAGGTCGAATGCGCCGGCAGTGCTGGAGGCGCGGGCGGTTCAACAATGGCCACGTCCAGAATCCGCTGCTCGTCGAGTGCGTCGCCAATCCGCGCTTCCTCGCGCTTGTGGAGGTAGAGCAGATATGCGTCTTCATCGGCTTTCGCCGTCCGCATCAGATCCTGCTGGTCGATTGAACTCGATTGCAGCTCCCGAGCCGTCGCCCGCAGGGCGGAAACCTGCGCCGACGCGTCCTTCTCCTTCGCGCGCAAACCCGCCAGGTGCACCTCATCCTTCTCAAGCTCCATCCGCGCCCACTCGTAGTTCGGATCTCTGTCGCTGGTTTCGTCGCGCACGGGCGTAAGCCCCTCGGCGCCAATCGCTGCCTTCGCCTGCTCAATCTGCTGGTCAACCTCCTGCACCGGACGGTACGAAGGCTCATAGCGCGTCAGAAGCTCGGTGCGCTTCAATTGCAGCTCGAGCAAATGCGTTTTCAGCTTCTCGAGCACCTCGGGATTGTCCGCCCATCGCTTGAGCGTCACCGAGCGCGACGGAAACGCCTTGATCTGCTCCTTCAGCGATGCAATCGCATGCTCGGTCTCCACCCGATCCTGATCGATCAGCCTGTAGTCCGCGTCTCCTTCGCCGAGTCTCTGCAACGTGATGTCGCGTTCCATCGCCGCCGAGACCACTCCCCGCGTGCGCGTGAAATCCACCAGCTGCGCCTCCGACTGCTGTAGCCGTTTCGCGCTCACCTCGGTTTGCCGGTCGAAGAACTGAATCTCCCCCGACGGCCGCCGCAGATTCATGTGCTTGTTCAGGTAGGCGGTCGCAAGCGCCTTCAGAATGCGCGCTCCGCGCTGCGCGTCGGAGTCCTTGTAGGAAACCTGGATCAGGTTCGATTTCTTGATTGCGTCTACGTCCAGCCGGCGCGCCAGATTGCGCGCGGCATGCTCGATCCTGGACTGCCGCTCTCCGGCGGGGCTGTCAGCTGGAATCAGCCCCGCCATGGTGACTACCTGCTTCAGCAGGTCTTCGTCCCGCAGCAGCTCAACTTCGGAATTGAGCTCCTCTTCGCTGATTTCGGGACGGCTGATGTCCATTGCGCTCGCCGGCTGCGGCGACAAAACCGGGTCGTACCGCCCCCTCCGAAGCAGGATCTTGAAGTGCGATTCATAGCGAGCGGAGGAGAGTACAAAGGCCATCGTAGCCAAGAGCACGACCGCAAATGACCCGATCATGAGCTGCGGTCTTCGGAATAATGTCGCGGCCAGGTCGCGCGGGGTCAGGAGGGTCAGCGAAGAGCTTCCCGTGGGTCCGGAGTTCATGGCGCGTACTGCAGACGATTACGATGGCGGCGAGTGGCTGGCCAGTTGATTGGTAAGCAATCGGTAGCTGCGCTCCTTTGTCTTGAAAATTTTGTTCGCGTGTCTGAAAGGCTCTCTCAGAACTGAAGTGGATTCACATACCAGCTCATGGAGTTGGTCGGAACAAACTTGCGAATCTTACTAATCCGGCTCTGCGGCACAAAAATAAAATCCCCCGGCTGAAGGTGCATGTCTTCGCGAAGATCGCGCGAATCCAGCATTCTCTTCAAGTTCAGCACATGGGTCTCCGCCATCTCGCTCGAAACCCGCCGAAACAGCACCACCTGCGAATGGCGCGCCTGTTGCGTGAAGCCTCCCGCCATCGCGATCGCTTCATTCACCGTCACATCGCCGCGCAGCTCGTACTTCCCCGGCCGCGCCACTTCTCCCGAGGCCAGAAAATAAGGTTTGTCGAAATCCTTCAACGTCAGCGTGATCTCCGGCTCGTGCAGAAAGCCGCGATAGGCCTCCGCCATCGAGTGCTCCAACTGAGGCAGCGTCAGCCCCTCGGCGAACAGCGTGCCCGCGCCTCGCAGCGCGATAAAACCGTCCGGCTGCACCGTCAGGCTCTGATTAAAGTCGGGTGAATAGGTGAAATTTGCGTCCACCACATCCGATTTCGTGAGCCGGTAAAGCGGATGGCGCTCCCCTCCGAATGCAGGATCTCCCATGCCGTCCGCTTTCCCGGGCTGTGTAATCGCGCTGCTCGCGGATCTGTTCGTACCGTTCCGCTCCGGGCTCTGCGAGCTCTCCGCCGCCGCAACCTTGCCGGACGACTGAGCAGAGGCCCCCGGAACCGCAGACGAACCGGACTCCTGGGCGCGCGTGACCACCGCCAGCTGCAAGCTGAGCAAGCCCGCAGCCATCAATACGACGTTTCTTATGCTTACCTTCATCTCCGCACTCTCACCGTTGCTCAACGGCAAACGATTCAGCTCGGGCAATTGAGCTGCATGCACGAAAGTATCGTTAGACCTCAAGGCCGACAAGACTTGTAAAGTGTTGCCTACCGACGTACACGGTGAAAATGCGCGCAATCGGCTTGTGACGAATTCGCCACATCGCCTGCCCCGGTTGGCTTCTCAGCCCAAGGCGCTCGCCGGACCCGGGAAATCTACCCAGATGCGCATCTCCCCATGCAGGTCTACCTAAGTACTGCGATCTTCGGCGATTCATCACTAATACGGTGTGACCGCCCCTACATCCGGTCCCTCCTCTTTAGTGCAATATGCTTCAGTGAAACCTAGCTCACTAAAAGCCCGCCAGCCAAAACCGTGGCCTGAAAACTCAATTGCCACGGCATCCATCCGCTCCACCAAAAACAACCGCGTCCCTCAAACAAAGAGTCCGGTCGTGCAGGTGCTGGTCGCCGATTCCGGTCCGCTCCAATCGCAGTTACTCACCCGCGCCCTCCGCGCCCGTCGCGAACTTCATGTCTCCTCCGTCTCCTTGAACACGGCCGCGCTCGAGGCCTTCCTGCAAACCAATTCCGTTGACGTCGCCCTCATCGCCAGCAGCCAGTTGCCCGATTGGGGCCTGCTCCGTTGGCTGCGCATCACTCATCCCAGGGTCGCACCCGTGCTGCTCGCCGAAAACGACGATCGCGAAATGGTCATCAATGCCCTGCGCGTCGGCGCAAAAGGAATCTTCCTTTTCATGCACGATCCGTTCCGCATGCTGTGCAAATGCATCCATTCGGTTTTTCAGGGAGAGATTTGGATCAACAACCAGCAGATGCACTACGTCATGGATGCGCTCTCGGAAGTGCCCACCCTGCGCGTCGTAAACTCCAGCGGCACGTTGCTCCTGACGCCGCGCGAAGAGCAGGTAGTCGCCCTCGTGTCCGACGGCCTCAGCAATCGCGAGGTCGCCGTCGAACTCGGCCTCAGCGAACACACCATCAAAAAATACCTGTTGCGCATCTTCGATAAGGTAGGAATTTCCAGTCGAGTGGAGCTCGTCCTCTACGCAATGTCGCACGGCGAAAACCGCGCCGCCGAGTGGATGCCGGCCAGCGTTCCCATGCGTGCCTAAGAAAGAAGAAGGAGGAACACCGCCCAGCCGCGCGCAGCCGTCGATAACGGGCTGAGGATACAATGTCACCATGTCCAGACAGGGCGACGCGGTAGCCAGTTTCGGCTCAAGTGTGGCGCGTCGATGGACCGTAATCGCCTCGGGCTTACTACTTTTGGCGCTAGCGCTCGTGGTGATCTACACCGGACCAAAAGCCCTCATGAGCCCCATCGCACTAGTAGTGGTCTCCGCGATCGGCCTGGCTGCGTTGCTCCTTCAAGTCCGCTTTCGCCAGGATCTGCCTGATTTTCGCTCTCCTCTTTGGCTCAACACTCTCGGAGTCTTATTCGCAGCGGCCACCGTGCTCAGCGATCACCTGCGCCTCACCCGCTCCATGCTCGATGCCATGGCTTTCGGCGCAGTAAGCTGCTTCGGCGTCAGCGGAATCTTGATTCTCCACGCGCTAAGGCGCCGCCATCCCCGCCCCGAAGCCCCGAATCAGTAGCGTCGAATCCTCTGAATTGCCCGGTGTCCCTCTGTGGTCCTCTGTGTCCTCTGCGGCTAGAGGTTCTAAGGTTTTGACGTTCCAAGCTCTCGCAAACCCAATCCCGCTACAATGCCGCTATGCGCGTCACGCTATTCGGAGCCTCCGGACTGCTAGGTCAGGAACTGGTTCGCGCTCTAAGCAGCGAACAACGAAGCAGCGATCAACGTAGGAACGACCAGCTCACCGCGCTCACCTCCCGTAACGCCGACCTGCGCGACCCAGCAAGAGTTGACCAGGCAATCCGCGAGTCACGCCCCGACTGGGTCATCCTCGCCGCCGCCTACACCGACGTTGACGGGTGCGAAAAAAATCCCGACCTCGCCTTCGCCGTCAACCATCAGGGTGCCGTCCATGTCGCGCAATCCGCCCGCGCCGCCGGAGCCCGACTTCTCTTCGTCAGCACCGACTACGTCTTCGACGGCGCCAAAGCCGCACCCTACGAAAGCGACGATCCCCGCAATCCCATCAACGTCTACGGCAAGACGAAAGCCCAAGCCGAAGAGCAATTGCTCGCTTTGCTGCCCGATATCTGCATAGTCCGCACCTCCTGGCTCTTTGGCCCGGGCGGCAAATGTTTCCCCGCCACAATTCTGAAGCTAGCCATGCCGAAGCCAGGACATGCTGCACCACAAATCTCAGTAGTAAACGACCAGCGCGGCTCGCCCACCTTCACCACCGATCTAGCTGCCGCCATCGCGCAGCTCTGTCATAAAGGAGCGCGCGGCATCGTGCACGCCACCAACTCCGGCGATTGCACCTGGTACGAGTTCGCAAAGGAAATTGTGCGCGCTTCCGGATTAGCCGCCAGAGTAAACCCGGTAACCACCGCCGACTTCCCGCGCCCAGCCCGCCGGCCGGCCAATTCCGTTCTCTCGCCCAAAAGCCTGCACGCCACCGGAATCCAGATGTCCCTATGGCAGAATGCCTTGCAACGGTATTTAAGTGTTGTACGCTAATTAGGCAGCTTCGAAGCTTCCCCTCTGTTTGACTTTCTCACCCGGCGTCGATCCAAAAAGAAACCTTGCGAGCAATAAGCACTGACATGGATCGAAGGTTTACCTCTCGTCGTCGATTTTCTCCGTGCCTCTGTGCCTCTGTGGTAAGAATCGAAATTCAAACCCTACCCGTCCCCGCAGGCGCATCCCAATTTGCCGCCCTCAACTCCCCATGCTAGACTTTCGCTGCCAAGTGGCCGCCGCGAAACCCGCGCCGCCAGCCCATTCCCAGCCCCGGAGGTCTCCATGAAGCTCCTTCGCAATTCTGCTTTCATTCTTCTAGCCGCGTGCGCTTCCGTATCCGCCTTCGCGCAGGAGCCCGTCCATCACGTCTCCGCCAAAGTGCCGGTGCAGGGCGCAGCCACTGAGCTCTCCGCTGATCGTCCCTATGTCGCGCCCGCCGCCAAGCCGCAACTCGGCACGCGCCCCAACGGAAACACCTGGACTCTCCAAGCCACGCTGCCGGGTGCCGTCATCCACGACATTTCATTTTCTTCCGCGCTGGTCGGCTACGCCGTCGCCGAAGGCGGCCAGGTCTGGAAAACAACCAACGGCGGCCAGAACTGGACTGAGGCCCTGAATCTCGGCTATCCCTACTACTTCTACGGAGTCGACGCGATCAACGCGAAAAATATTGTCGTCTCTGGCTTCTACGACTCATCATCCTTCTACGGCCTCATTCTCTGGAGCCACGATGGCGGCAAGACCTGGGGCAGCGACATCGTCCTCACTGACACCGGTTGGGTGCAGCGCGTGCGCTTCGAAAAGAAAGATGGATTAATCATGGACCTCATCGGCGGCCAGGAAAACACGGCGCAGTACACAACCGATGGTGGCGCAGGCGTCTCCGACTGGACCACGGTTGTCTCCGATACCGACGGCGGCTGGTTCGGCCTGGAATTCAACTTCCTCAAAAATCTGCATGCCCGCGCTACCGGAGTCGACTTCTGCCAAAGCCTCGACGCCGGAGCCGACTGGAGCTGCGGCCCCAGCGTCGACTCGGTCTTCGACGGCGAAGTCTTTTTCCTCCCCAACGATAAAGATGGCTGGGTCGCCGGCGGCGAGATTTCACCCAACGTCGAAGGCTGGGTTCACACCACCACCAACGGCGGCACGACCTGGAGCGGCCGCACGCTCGATGGTCCCTGGCCGATTCGCGAGCTTCTCTTCCTCAACAAGAAAACCGGCTGGGCAGCCGGCGGCAACATCTACAGCGGAGTCGGCGGCATCTACTTCTCAAACGACGGCGGCAACACCTGGTCGCTCGACGTAAACACCGGTGCCGAAATGGACGCCTGCGCCGAGAAGACCGTCAAGCCGGGCCACCAGGTCTGGTGTGCCGGATATGATGAATCCTTCAACGGCTACATCTACACCACGCACGTGAACTAAGCTGAGTCGCAAAAAGAAAAGGGCGCGAGTTCTCCTCGCGCCCTTAAAAACGCCGCCACTCAAGCCGTAGCGTTCAAACTGCCCGCGCTCGTGTTGCTCTCCGCAAAATCAGCAGCCGACGAATTCTGATTTTTCTGGAAGGTCGCCTCCAATTGCGCGAATGCCGACTGCGCTCCGGAAAGATCGCCGGACTGCAATGCCTGCCCAACCGCGCTGAAGTCCTGCTCGCGCCCGCTGTTGCTGAATGGATTTCCGCTCTTGAACGGCCCAGTCTGTCCCAAAGCCTCGAGCGCACTAAAGTCCTGCTCGGCGTTGGCGACGTTGCCCGACGAAAGATCTTGCCCCAGTTGGGCGATATCGGCGGTGCGCTGCTGGTAGTACTCCCGCTCCTGCTGATATATCGATGCGGCGGGCGTTCCTGAAGCCGACGCCGGCGGCGCCGGCGAACTGGCCGCCGTCAGAATCGCCTGCGCGATCGAATCCGTTCCCCCTCCCCCACCCGATCCGCCGCCATTTTTGAACGTGCTCTCAAGCTGCGCAAAGGCCTGCTGCGCCGCTGACAGGTTGCCCGAGTGCAGCGCCTGCCCGATCGCGTTGAAATCCTGCTCGCGCTGGTCCTTCGACGCGAATACGTCCCCATTCGCATTGGGTCCGCCCTGGCCCAAGCTCTGGAGCGTCGCAAAGTCCTGTTGTGCATTCGCCAGATTGCCCGAACTCAAATCCTGCCCGAGTTGCGACACATCACTGCTGCGCTGCTGAAAGTAGCTTTGCAGTTCCTGATAAATCGAACCGGAGGAAACAGCAGAAGTCGACATAAAATTTCTCCTTCAATGACGGCAACGGTCGCCAACTCTCCGTTGCTGTCCCATTAAATTGATCGGCTCGCTCCCTGCGAACTTTAGAGGAGCCTCGACGACTCTACCGCGAACTCTTCTTTCGCCAAACCAGCGAAGGGGTACCCACCAGAGTCATGTGGTTACTGCCTCCTGCCAAACCACGTCGGCCACCAACCGCCGCACCATCCCTCGATCTGGTTTATCCTTTCTTTCCGTGAGGGTACGTCTTTGAAAATGCAATCCCTGTCATCGCTGCCGCCGCTGTCGTTTAGAGCTCGTCTCGTTCTGATCCTTCTCGCCGTCACCGGCGCGCTCTCGTCGGTCCCGCCCGTCTCCGCCCAACAATTCGATCCCTCCATGTATCAGGATCTCCACTGGCGCATGATCGGTCCCTTCCGCGGCGGCCGCACCGTCTCCATCACCGGCATTCCCGGACATCAAAATGTTTTCTACATGGCGCCCAACGACGGCGGAGTCTGGAAGTCCACCGACTTCGGCCACACCTGGGTCCCGATCTTCGACGCCCAGCCCACAGGCTCCATCGGCGCCGTCGCCGTCGCGCCCTCCAATCCCGACATCATTTACGTCGGCAGCGGCGAAGGCCTGCGCCGTCCCGATCTCTCCACCGGCGACGGCATTTACAAGTCCACCGACGCCGGCCACACCTGGCAGCATCTCGGCCTGCGCGACGCCCAGCAAATCGCCAACATCATCGTCGATCCCAAAGATCCCAATCGCCTCTTCGTCGCCGCCCAAGGCCATCCCTACGGCCCGAACCCCGAGCGCGGCATCTTTCGCTCGCTCGACGGCGGCCAGACCTTCACCAAAGTTCTCTACAAAGACGAGAACGTCGGCGGCATGGACCTCACCTTCGATCCGCGCAACTCGCAGATCATCTTCGCCAGCATGTGGTCTTCGCGCCGTCCACCCTGGACCACCGGCGGCGGCTATGACGGCCCCGGCAGCGGTCTCTACAAGTCAATCGACGGCGGCAATAACTGGCGTCAACTCACCAAAGGATTGCCCGGCGAGGCCGAGGGCATCGGCCGAATCGGCCAGACCGTCTCCCCGAGCGATCCCGACCGCATGTATGCGTGGGTGAACGCGAAAAAGGGCAGCGGCATCTACCGCTCCGACGACGCCGGCGAATCCTGGCAGCAGGTCAACAGCGAAGGTCGCATCTACGGCCGCGGCGACGACTTCGGCTGCGTTCGCGTCGACCCCACCAACAAAGACGTCATCTATGTCGCCAACACTTCCACCTACCGCTCCACCGACGCCGGCAAAAACTTCACCGCCATCAAAGGCGCGCCCGGCGGCGACGACTACCACACCATCTGGATCAATCCCGAAAATCCCGACATCATCGCCCTCGCCGTCGATCAGGGCGCAACCATCAGCGTCAACCGCGGACAGACCTGGAGCTCCTGGTACAACCAGCCCACCGCGCAGTTCTACCACGTCATCACCGACAATCAGTTTCCCTACTGGGTCTACGGCGGACAGCAGGAGAGCGGCTCGGTCGGCACCGCCAGCCGCAGCGACTTCGGCGAAATCACCTTTCGCGACTGGACCACCCTCGGCGTCGAAGAATACGGCTACGTCGCGCCCGACCCGCTGCACCCGAATTTAATCTACGGCGGCAAAGCCACCGTCTTCGACCGCACCACCGGCCAGACCCGCGACGTCGGGCCCGTCGTTCTCCGCACCGGCCAGTATCGCTTCAACCGCACCGCGCCGCTCATCTTCTCGCCCGTCGATCAGCACGCGCTCTATCTCGGCTCGAACGTTCTCTTCGTCACGCGCGACGGCGGCAACAGTTGGCAAATCATCAGCCCCGACCTCACCCGCGAAGACCCCGGCGTCCCCGCCACGCTCGGCCCCTTCGTCAACGACGATCCCGCCAAGGGCAAACATCGCGGAGTAATCTACTCCATGGCACCCTCGCCCAAAGACGCGAATCTAATTTGGATCGGCACCGACGACGGCCAGATTCAAATCACGCGCGACGCCGGCAAGACGTGGCAAAACATAACTCCGCCCGATCTCACGCCGTGGAGCAAAGTGGCGCAGATGGACGCGTCGCATTTCGATACCACAACCGCCTACGCCGCCATCAACCGCTTCCGCCTCGACGACCTGCATCCTTATATCTATCGCACCCACGACAACGGCAAGACCTGGCAGAAGATCGTAACCGGCCTGCCCGACAACGAACCGGTCAATACCG
The DNA here is from genome assembly GCA_963803645.1 of uncultured Acidobacteriaceae bacterium. Lineage (GTDB taxonomy): Bacteria > Acidobacteriota > Terriglobia > Terriglobales > Acidobacteriaceae > Acidiflorens. The sequence continues at coordinate 27,890 of CAWDNK010000005.1, forward strand.
TTCGCGAAGATCCCGAACGCAAAGGCCTGCTCTTCGCTGGAACCGAGCGCTCCGTCTACGTCTCCTTCGACGACGGCGATCACTGGCAATCGCTGAAATTAAATCTACCCGCAACCTCAATTCGCGATTTAGTCGTTCACAACGACGACATAGTAGTAGGCACGCACGGCCGGTCGTTCTGGATTCTGGATAACATCACGCCATTGCGGCAACTCGACCCGAAAGTGACGGCCGCCCAAGCGCATCTCTTCAAACCGCAGCTAACCTATCGCCTTCGCCGCGACAATAACCCCGACACGCCACTCCCGCCCGAAGAACCTGCCGGCCAAAATCCACCAGATGGCGCGATGATCGACTATTGGATCAAGGACGCGTGGGCCGGACCTGTCGTCATCGAAATCAAGGACGAGCACGGCAACCTGGTTCGCCGATTCTCCAGCGCCGACAAGCCCGACGAAGTCAATCCCAAAGAGATCAACGTTCCGATGTACTGGGTGCGTCCGTCACAGGTTCTTTCGAGCACGCCCGGCATGCACCGCTTCGTCTGGGATCTGACCTATCCGGTTCCCGATTTGCTGTCGCGTGACTTCCCTATCTCCGCCATATACCATGACACGCCGCTCTCTCCCCAGGGCGCGACCATCCTGCCGGGCAAGTACACCGTGGAACTCTCCGCCAGTTCGAGTGCTGGGCCAGACTCTGGCGCAAACCTGGTAGCGGGCAACGCGCAGCCCCTCGAAATCCGCCTCGACCCGCGCGTAAAAACCTCACCCGAAGACCTGCGCCGCCAATTCGATCTCGACCGCAAGATCGCCGAAGCCCTCCATCGCGACTTCGAAGCCCTGCAACAGGTCCGGAGCCTGCGCGCGCAAATAAAGTGGCTGCAAAGAGGAAAATCAGCAAACAGCGCAGCCAGCAGCACAGCGCTGGACGGCGCCGCGAAGATTGCCGCTGATCTCGAAGCCAAAGCCGCCGCCATCGAAGGCACCGAAGGCGGTTACGGCATGCGTTTCATGAGCACTCCCGAAGGCCGCAGCCTGGCTCGCCTCAACGGAGGCCTCGGCACCATGCTGGGCCAGCTCGACACCGCCGACGCCGCCCCCACCACCCAGGAACTGGAAATGTTCGGCGAAGTAGAAAAAGCACTCGATGAACAACTAGCAGCGTGGCGCCAACTCAAGACAAAAGATGTTCCCCAACTGAATGAGGAACTGAAGAAAGCAGGCCAGCCGCCCATCGATCTGCAAAAGTTAGCGGCCTCGGAGACTTCGTCGCCCCAGACAACCACGCAGGACAAAGATCAGGACGTGGAATAGAGGTGGCCCATCCTAAACCGCGCGCACTTTGCGACGTTTAGGGTGGGATTTTCAGCCCCCCGATTTCGAGACGTAGGAGCTGAAAGAAGTGCATCTGCGCGGATCCGCGTGAATCCGCGGAAAAAGAAGTCCCTTCATCGCGGAAAATCCCTCGTCACCATCTCGATCGCCGCCTCCTGAGTAGCGACGCGTCCTTCGAGTTGCGCGTCCTCAATCGCTCCGAGAATCTCCTTGAACCGCGGCCCCGGCGCATACCCCGCCGCAATCAAATCGTCGCCCGAAAGCAGCGGCCGCGGGCGCATCACCTCCGGCGGCATCGACCTTAACCGCTCCTGAGCGTAGTCGTACGCATCCAAAAACCCGTTGCTCGAAAGCACGTCCATGCGATGCAACTCCAGGTGCTCATCAAACGCCGGCATCCGCAGAAATTTCTTGAGCGTCGATTCGTTCATCTGCCGCACCTGGGCAAAGCGCATGTGATTATCGACGAGCGCCAGAATCTGATCGGTCTCATCGTTAGAAAAACGCAGCCGCCGGCAGATTCCGGCCGCTATCTTCACGCCCACATCAACGTGGCCGTCAAAGCGAATGCGATCGGGAGCGACACGAAACGTCGCCGGCTTGCCCACATCGTGCAGCAGCGCGCCCCAGGCAAGCGTCTTCGAACTGCCAGCCGGCAACTTGTCGAGCAGCAGCAACGTATGTACAAAAACGTCACCCTCGGGATGAAACTGCGGCGGCTGCTCAACACCTTTCATGCGCGAAATTTCCGGCAAAACCTCGCGCAGCAATCCGCTCTCATCCAGCAGCAGAAACGCGCGCCGCGCACGACCTTCTGTCAGCATTTTGGTCAGCTCCTCGCGCACCCGCTCCTGCGAAACCTGATGGATCTGCGGAGCAAATTCCTGAATCGCCGCGAAAGTCACGGGCTCGATCGTGTATTCAAAGCGTGCCGCAAAGCGTGCCGCGCGCAGCATGCGCAGCTTGTCCTCCGCAAATCGTCGCGAAGGATCGCCAATCGCGCGAACAATCCCAGCCTTCAGATCGGCGCGCCCGCCAACGAAATCGAGAACTTCATTCGTAATCGGATCAAGCAGCATTCCATTAATCGTGAAATCGCGCCGTTGCACATCCTCACGCGGATCTTTAGTGAACCGCACTTCATCCGGATGTCGTCCATCCGAATAGCCGATATCGGATCGAAAAGTAGCGACTTCAACAGCAGCTGCATTTCCTCCGTGTTCCTCTGCGTCCTCTGTGGTTGTCGGTTTCTCGGGCACAAGCACCACACCAAACTGCGCGCCCACAGCCAGACTCTGCGGGAATATCCGCATCACCTCTTGCGGAGTAGCGTCAGTCGAAACGTCATAATCCGCAGGCTCGCGGCTCAAGAGCATGTCGCGCACGCAACCGCCTGCAAAGTAAGCCTGAAATCCGCGTTCACGGAGCGTGCGCACGATCTCAGTGGCGTGTTGTTGAGCAACTCTCAAGAAGCCCATCCCAATCGTCTAAACTGAAAGCAACAAGCTCGCGACTCGAAACTCGCGGCTCGCAGCTCTCACTCAATTATGCCCGACTCAATCATCCTCGGCATCGAAAGCTCCTGCGACGAAACGGGAGCCGCTGTCGTGCGCGCGGGCGAAAAGATCCTATCCAACGTGGTCGCCTCGCAAATCGCCACCCACAGTCCTTACGGAGGCGTCGTCCCCGAACTCGCCTCCCGCGAGCATCTGCGCGCCATCGTTCCAGTCGTTCGCCAAGCCCTCGCCGAAGCCAGCCAAACTTACGACTCCATCGACGCCATCGCCGTCACTCAGGGTCCCGGACTCGCGGGCGCGCTTCTTGTCGGTATCAGCTTCGCCAAAGCGCTTTCTTTCGCGCTCGGCAAGCCTCTCATCGCCGTCAATCACCTCGAAGGCCATGTTCACGCCGTGCTCCTCGAGCAGCGCCAGGGCGAAAACGCGGCTCTCGATTTCCCAGTCCTCGCCCTCGTCGTCTCTGGAGGCCACACTCATCTCTACCTTGCCGAACTCGAAGAGAATCTCTGGAGCTACGCCGAGATCGGCCATACCCGCGACGACGCCGCCGGCGAAGCCTTCGACAAAGTCGCCAAGCTGCTCGCTCTCGGCTATCCAGGAGGACCGATCATCGACCGTCTCGCCCCACACGGCGATCCGCAAGCCGTCAAATTCCAGATCGCCCAAATCAAGCACCGCGACCGCAATCGCAGTAATGATCGCAAGAACAATCCGGATGATGATGGCCGTCCCCGCTTCGATTTCTCCTACAGCGGCATTAAAACGGCAGTCCTGCGCTACGTCGAAACCGAGCATCTTCAACCGGCGATCGAGCAGCGCCGCAAGGCCCTTCACGACCTCGCCAATCCCACGCTCGACGACTACCTCCGTCTCTGCGACCGCCAGACGCTTAACCTGATTGCCTCATTCCAGCGCGCCATCGTCACCGACCTTGTCACCAAAACGCTGGCCGCCGCGTGCGAATACGACGTCCGCACCCTTTTCGTCAGCGGAGGTGTAGCCGCGAACCGCGAGCTGCGCGCCACCTTTCAGCGCGAAGCCGAAATGCAGGGCCTCCCAGTCTTCTTCCCGTCGCGTCCCCTCTCCACCGACAATGCCGCCATGATCGCGGCCGCAGCCTATCCAAAATTTCTACGTCAAGAATTCGCCCCCGTGGATTTCTCCGCCGAAGCCAGCCTTCCGCTCCGCTAAATCGGCCAACTTGCGATCACTAGATGTGAATTCCACATCTGCTCATAATTCTTGTCATCCTAGGCGAAGCGAAGGACCTATGGCATTTGCTCGCAGTGCTCAAGGTCACGCCCGCTATCGGAGCCTGTGGCTCGCCGCTGCTTCTGTTACGAAACTGTTACATTTCCCAGCTACAATGTTGCCCGTGAAGCCAACTCTCTTCGTCGTCGAAGACGATCCCGACATCTCCCGCCTCGTGCGCCATCATCTCGAAGGCGCCGGCTTTAACGTCCGCCTCTACTCCACCGGCAACGTCGTGGTCGCCGATGCCGAGCGCCAGCGTCCGGCGCTCTTCTTGCTCGACATCATGGTGCCCGGCAAAGATGGTCTCGAGCTCTGCCGCCAGATTCGGCAATCGGTTTCGCTTGCCTCCGTGCCGGTTATTTTCCTCACCGCCAAAGGTGGCGAAGCCGACCGCATCCTCGGCCTCGAGCTCGGCGCCGACGACTACATCCCCAAGCCCTTCAGCCCGCGCGAACTGGTCGCCCGCGTCAAAGCCGTCATGCGTCGATTCGAGCGTCCGTTGCCGCTTCTGCCCACCAAGATTGAAGACGTGCACATCGATCCCGCGGCCATGACCCTCACTGTCCGCGGCAAGCAGGTTCCCACCACCGCCACTGAATTCCGCCTGCTCGATTACTTCATGCGTCACGCCGGCCGCGTCTTCACGCGCGACCAACTCCTCGACTCCGTCTGGCGCGACACCGCTTACGTCACGCCGCGCTCCGTCGACGTCTACGTGCGCCGCATCCGCGAAAAAATTGAGCCCGATCCGGAGAATCCCCGCTACCTCAAGACCGTGCGCGGCGCCGGTTACCGCTTCGAGGTCCCCCATTGAGGCCACGCATCTTCGTCAAGTTGATGCTCGTCTTCCTGGTCGTGATCGCCGTCACTGCCATCACCCTCCAGTGGACCGTGCGCTCCGTCTGGCAGCGCACTCTCCACGAGCAGATTGAGCGCGACCTCGAGCAGAAGACGCTCATGTTTGCCCATCGCGTCGAGGCCGACCGCCAGCACTCGCTCGCCGACATCACCGCACAGGAGGGTCAGGCCGCCGGCGCACGAGCCACCGTCATCGATCCCTCCGGCAAGGTGCTCGCCGACTCCGAAGCCGATCCCCACATCATGGATAACCACGGCCAGCGCAAGGAATTCGTCGCCGCTCTCGCCGGTTCCGTGGGCGTCGATGAGCGCAAGAGTCCCACCGTGGGAACCGGTTTCCTCTTCGTGGCCGCGCCCATCTCCGGCGGTGCTGTCCGCCTCGCCTATCCGCTGCCCGAAATTGAAACCACCGACCGCCCTCTCACGCGCGCACTCTTCTGGGGATCGCTCACCGCCTTCGTCATCGCCTTCCTGATTGCCGCCGTCACCGCGCAATATCTCGGCCGCCGCCTGAAGCGCATCGTCGGTTTCGCCGAGCGCGTCGCCGCCGGAGACCTCACGGCCCGCATCGCGTCGCCATCCAGTGACGAAATCGGCCAGGTCGCCGCCGCTCTCAACAAGACAGCTCGCCGCGTCGAAGAGAGCTTCGCTCGCCTGCAAACCAGCCAGCGCGAACTCGAAACCCTCCTCAACAGCATGCAGGATGCCGTCATTGCCGTCGCGGCCGATGGTCGCGTGCAGTGGGCCAATCGCGGCATGACCAGCCTCCTTCGCCGCTCTCCGCGCCTTGATGCGCCTCTAATCGACACCGTCCGCGACCCCGATTTTCTCGCCGCCATTCAGGAAGCCTCGCGCGACCAGGTGGTCGCCTCCGCTCGCGCTGTCACCATCACTCCAGGCCGCACCTTCGACGTCACCGCCGCCCCCATGCCCGGAGGCGGCGCCGTGGCCGTCCTCCGCGACCTCACGGAAACCGAGCGCATGGAAAAAACCCGCCGCGATTTCATTGCCAACGTCTCGCATGAGCTGCGCACCCCGCTTACTTCCATTCAGGGATACACCGAGACGCTCCTTGATAGCGGTCTCGCCGATCTTCACGTTCGCGATTTTCTCGAAATCATCCGCAAAAATGCTGCCCGCATGGCGCGCCTCACCGAGGATCTCCTCACCCTCGCCCGCGTCGAGTCCGGCGAACAGAGATTCGATATTCAGAAGGTCAGCACTGAAGAGTTGTTGCAGGATGCGCTCGAAAGTTTTCGCGAAGTCGCCCGCACCTACGGAGTCGAACTGGCCGTCGAAAACAGCGCGCCCGACGCGCACGTCAATGCCGACCGCGAGGCCATCCACCAGATTTTTTCCAACCTCATCGAGAACGCCCTGAAGTACGCTGCCTCCGGCAAAAAAATCATTCTCGGAGCCCGCCCCACCCCCAACGCCATCGAATTCTACGTCCGCGATTTCGGTCCAGGCATCTCCTCCGAGCATGTGCCCCGCCTGTTCGAGCGCTTCTACCGCGTCGATAAAGCCCGCTCCCGGGAATCGGGAGGCACCGGGCTCGGCCTGGCCATCGCCAAGCACATAATGTTCGCGCACGGAGGCTCTATCCGCGCTGAAAGCGAACTCAATCACGGCTCAACGTTTCTGTTCATCCTGCCGAATTCCCAGCCGAGTTCAGCGTAACTCGCACCCGCGGTGTGGGGACACGCGAGAACGTTAACCCCGAACCCGCATCCTCATAAACACCACCCTCGACGGAAATTCACCGTGTTTTAATCTTCCCTACGCCCGCCGGCCCTATGATTTTCTTAGGTGTCTCTCGAACGGAATCTGACGCCAAACCATTCGATCGCGCGTCTAACATAAGTAGAGTGCCCCTATGAGTACGGCCATCAAAACGCCCACGCCCGAACCGGATTGCGCCGAACTCGTCAAGCGCACCGTCGAGGCCTGCCAGCTCGCCCGCGAAGCCGCCGCTATCGCCGCCGAAGGCGTGGCCACCGGTTCCATGTCGCGCCTCAATGCCATCCGCCAGTGCGAAAAAGATCTCGACGCCATCGATGTCGAGGTCGACTCCGACGTCACGCGCATCATCACCCGCGCCTCGCCCGAAGAGACCGGCCAACTCCTCGCCTGCATGAAGCTCATGATCGGCCTCGAACGGATCGGCGACCTGCTCCTCAGTTTCGCTACCAGCGCGCAAGCCGCCGGCTCGCAGATCGATCCCCAGGATTCCCGCGATCTCACCCACATGGCGACAATTCTCGAAAAAATGCTCGCCGACGTGGGCTATTCTTTTTCCCAGCGCGACGTCAAGAAAGCCATCGAAGTTCTGCGCGCCGACGCCGAGATGGATCGCCTCCGCAACCTCATCTTTCTGCGCCACATAGAAAATCCCGAAAACCTGGAACGCCGCGCCAGCCTGCAAATCATCTTCATGACGCAGTCGCTGGAGCGCGCCGGCGATCACGCCAAAAACCTGGCCGAAGAGGTCTGCCACTTCGTCAGCGGCCGCAGCATCCGCCACCTGTTAATGGCCTACGACAAACCGAAAGAGCAAATGTTCATCGAATGGCTGCGGCATAAGGACAGCAGCAGCCAATAGATTCAATCTCCGCAATTTAGCGATCTGCGCCGCTCGAACTCTTCAGATCAATTCATACCAATTCAGCCCACCTCCATGGACCTTTTTACCGACTTGGTTCAATATCCCTCGCATAGTGAGGAACGGATAGCGGGTTCTTCACTCCCAGGGTCCCTGATTTTCCCGGCCGTATCGTTTGAAAAATATTTTCTGTCGAGATGAGCCTTTTCACCCTCATTTCGCGCTTATACAGGCAGAGGCAGAACTCGAAATCCCGAGGTCGCTGGCCTCTGATACAGGAGAGCAATTATGTCCATTATCACGATGCTGATAATCGGCGGATGGTCCGCCACTCTGTCCATGATCGCCGTCTGCGCCCTTAAGGAATCCGGCAAACTGCGCCAGATTCGCAGACATGCTGCTCTGTGGATCGATTCCTCGCTCCGCGCAGCCGTTCCCGCGTCCGAAAAGAACATGGAGCGCGATGTTGCGAACGCTGGCTGAGAGCCGGATTCCGGCGCTCTCAAGTCGCCCAGGGCGTGCTCGCCACACCCTGCAAGGTGTTTTGCCGCCGCGAGTTATGTGGTTCTCACTCACGCGTTCTTCGCCGTGCGGCAAAAAGGGTCGCGCGACCTCGACCCCACATCGTGGTCGCGCGCACCCGATTTTAAGGCGAATCCGCTTGGTCCTCTGAAACCTCCGGAGCCATCCTCTGCAAGGCTTTGCTTCAATCCTTCTGCCGATACCAAATCAGACGTCTCCTTAACGCTGAGTCAACCATGATGGGAACAGTTCTGCGCGCCCGCGAAATCCCATTACCCGCCGCCCCTTGACAGCCTAAGCTCTCAGGGCGAGACTCGATTCAGCCGCTTCCGCACAGGCGTTAACCGAGAGATGGGCGCCAAGCCCGTCCAAAATATAGCCACGCCGGCAGAAGCGTTGCGCGGAACCGAATCATGCCCGGCACCCCCCAGTCCGACGACCAGGGTTCAGATACCCCGCTGTTATCTGTCCATCCCGGCGCAATCCCTGCGGCCCGGCCGCACTCCGAGCCCTCCGATGATCTGCCAGACCGCGCCCATCTCGCAGCCAACCTCTCTGCCAACCTGGAAGAGCACGAACTGGAATCCGCGCTCCAGCTTCTCGTCGAGCGTGCCCAATACATCACTGGCGCCACCGGAGCCGCGCTCGCCCTCCCGCAAGGAGACGAAATGGTTTGCCGCGCCAGCGCCGGAGCCTGCGCGCCCACTGTCGGCGCCCGCCTGCAAGTCCGCTCCGGACTCACCGGCGAAAGCATCGCCCGTCGCCAGCTTCTGCGCTGCGACAACGCCGAGACCGATCCGCGCGTCAACCTCGAAACCTGCCGCGCCCTCGGCATCGCCTCAATCGTAGTTTTGCCCCTGCTCCGCCGCACCGGCGAGGTCCGCGCCCTCTTCGAATTATTTTCGGATCACCCCTATGCCTTCGAAGAGCGCGACCTGGTCGCGCTCGAACGCATGGCCGCGCTCACCATCACCGCGCTCGACCTCGCCGAGCAGCAACACGATTCCGTAACCTTCGCGCCCCCCAGACAAAGCCGACCGGCGGAGACGCGATCGGTTCCCACAGCGAGCACTGCGCCGCAAGCAAAGGAACTTCCCAGGCCGCTGTCGCCACCGCCGCAACCATCGCTTCGCGTGGACGAGCAACTCGCCAGCGCGTCGCCAGCGCGCACCGTCCCGGACAATTCCACGCCGCCAATCTCGTCGCCAGTCATCGCGTCGCCACTCACCGCAGCGCCAGTCATCGCAGCGCCAGTCATCCCGCCGCCAACTGTCGGGCAGCCATCGGTCACACCGCCAATCGTCTATCAGCCGATCGTCTCCGAGCCAACCACCGAAAGCGACCCGCTGCAACCTGTCCCCGAGGCCATGCGCCGCGTTCAGAAGTGCGCAACCTGTGGTTTTCCTGTCTCTGAAGGCAGAACGTTCTGCCTCGATTGCGAAAACCTCGAACGCCTGAAAATCGAATCCGACAAAAAAGCTCGCCAAAAAGCGTCCACTGAAATTCGCACAGCCAATCCCGACGCAATCCCAACTAACACAAAACCAACCGGCCAGGAGATCCTCGAGCCGACAACCGAGGCAGCCCAAACCACCAGTCCAACCGAAGCAAATCCCACCGAGACCGAGGCCGGCAACAATCTCTCTGCCGACTTATTCAACCACTCGCCGGAAGAAATCTTGCCGCCGTTCCTCACCAACCCCCAGCTGGTAGAAGAATCCTGGCTGGCCAGGCACGTCAATTTGTTAGCATTTCTTGTTCTGGTCGCAGCGGTCCTGGTAGCGGCAGTGGTTTTCTTCCGATGATCATCGAACATTGATCATCGAATTAAACCCACAAAACGGAGCCTCACATCCCCGCGTGTTTTGGCGACCGAAGGGGCCAGCAGATCGTAGCTAGCAATTGGGAGCTAGTCGCGGGAAGCTCGTTAAACACCGCTTTTCCTTGACAACCCGCGGCCAAAACTCATACTCTGCGCATAAGTGATCGAACGACAAAAGGTGCCAAAAGAATGAAAAATGTGTATGAGGTTCTCCGCCAGAAAGAACTCGAACTAACCAGGCTGGAAAAGGAAGTCGAAGCCTTGCGCGTTGCCGCCCCGCTGCTCTCCGAAGAAAAAGAACCGATCATGGAGGCGCCGAAACCCACTCTTACCACCGCGAATCCGCAGCAGCCGATCCGCATTCCCGCGCCGGTAGCCGCTGGGGCCGTAAATCCTCCGGGCCGCGCCGCTGGCTGGGAAGACGCCGCTAAGCGCTGGCCATAGGAACAATCGGGGTCAAGAAAAGCCGGCGGCTAAGGGCTACCACTCCCACTCGTAAAGGTCAAAGGCGCTAGGTCCGATGTCCTCGAGTAAAAGTGGCTTCCGATCGGACGCGCCTGCTTCGCGAAAAGCTTCCCTCCATCGTTCGCGTGGACGCGGTAAGCAATTGGTCTAAGTTGTCTTCGCGCCGTCTGACTTCGGCGTGACCTTTAACTTCTTCAATCTGACTTCTAACTTTTTCAATCTCCTACCCCTGCGTGGTAAACGCCAAAGCCAAAATCGTCTTCTGCTCCACCTCATGCGCCTTCGCTGATCCCGTCGCCGGGCTCGCACTTCCCGACCGTTTCACCGATAGCACCGGACGTTCCCCAGCGATCCTCTTCAGCCGCGGCAGCACATAAAACAGCGCGCCCATATTCGACGGTTCTTCCTGCACCCAAACAATATCCCGAGCCCCGCTATGCCGCTCCAACTCCGCCGCCAGCTCCGCCTCCGGAAAGGGATACATCTGCTCCAGAAAAACAATCGCCGTGCTCATATCCTGACGCCGCAGCCGCTCCGCGCGCAGCTCATGCCCGATCTTTCCCGTACAGATTAAAATCCTCTTTGCATCCTGCGCCTCGGTATCCGGAATCACCGGCAAAAAGCGCTGGTGCGTCAGATCTTCCAGCGGTGACAGCGCATCCGGATTCCGCAGCATACTCTTCGGCGTGAACACCACCAGCGGCTTCCTCCAACTGCGCAGCGCTTGCCTTCGCAGCAGATGAAAATACTGCGCCGCATTCGAGGGCTGGCAAATCTGGAAATTATCCCGCGCCGCCAGCTGCAAGAATCGCTCGATGCGTGCCGACGAGTGCTCCGGGCCCTGCCCCTCATAACCATGCGGCAACAGCAGCACCAGCCCCGACAGCAATCCCCACTTGTCCTCGCCCGCGCTCACAAACTGGTCGATCACCGCCTGCGCCACATTCGCAAAATCACCAAACTGCGCCTCCCACAAAACCAGCGCCTCGGGATAATCGCGGCTATACCCATACTCAAATCCCATCACGCCTGCTTCCGACAGCGGCGAGTTATAAATCTGGCAAGGCGCCTGACCGTCCGCAATGTGAGACAGCGGAACATATTCACTCTCATTCTCGGTATCGATCAGCACTGAGTGCCGCTGATTAAACGTCGCGCGCCGCGAATCCTGCCCGCTCAGCCGCACTGGAATCCCGCTCTTCACCAGACTCGCAAATGCCAGCGCCTCCGCCATCCCGTAATCGAGCGGCTTCTTGCCCGTTCCCATCTCCGCGCGCTGTTCCAGCAGCTTCTTCACCTTGGGATGAATATGAAATCCCTCTGGATAAGTCGTCAGCCGTTCCGTCAGTTCGAATAACTCCTCGCGCGCCACGCCCGTCGGCTTCTCATATTCCGCCTTATATCGCCCGCCGAAATACTGATCCCAATAATTCGGCAACTCGCGCAGCAAGGGCTTCTTGGTAGCCTGCGCCGCCGCTTTCTGCGCCGCTTCAAACTCACGCTTGATCACGGCCGCCGGCTCGGCAAAGTTCTCCACCCCAATCCGCTTGGCATAAATCTCAAACAGCGGGCGATGCTCCTTGATCGCCTTGTACATCAGCGGCTGCGTCACAGTCGGATCGTCGACCTCGCTGTGTCCATGCCGCCGGTATCCAATCAAATCCACCACCACGTCGCTGCCAAATGTATACCGATATTCCGCCGCCAAACGCGCAATCCGTATCACCGCATCCACATCTTCGCCATTCACATGAAATATCGGAATCGCCTGCCGCCGCGCCAGCTGCGCCGAAAAGCGCGACGAATGTTCCTCGCGCGCATTGGTCGTAAATCCCACCAGATTATTCACGATCACGTGAATCGTTCCGCCCACCGTATAGCCCCCGAGGTCCGCATAATTCAGCGTCTCGGCCGTGATTCCCTGCCCCGCAAAGGCCGCGTCGCCATGCACCAGCAGCGGCAAATATTTCGCGCGGCCACCTTCGCCCGCCCGATCCTGCTTCGCCCGCGTCCGCCCTACCGTTACCGGATCGACTGCCTCCAGATGGCTCGGGTTTGATGCCAGGTGAATATGAATGTTCTTTCCGCTCTTCGTCACATAGTCGCCGGTCGCGCCAATGTGATACTTCACGTCCCCCGATCCCAGCACGCTCCTCGGATCAACGTCCTCAAACTCGGCAAACACTTCCGCCGCCGGACGCCGCGCCACGTGAATAATCACGTTCAGGCGCCCGCGATGGCTCATCCCCATCACCAGCTCCAGCGCCCCGCGTTCACCGGCCACGTCCAGGATCTCGTCGACCACCGGCAATAAAGACGTGCCCCCCTCCAACGAGAATCGCTTGTTGCCCAGATACCGCGATTGCAAGGTCTGTTCAAACAAGTCGGCGCGCATCAGCAAGTCGAGCGCGCGTTCCCGGTCCACCTCGGCCGGCTCGGCCTCAAGGCGTTCCTGAATCCATCGCCGCCGCTCCGAGTCCGCGATGTGCATAAACTCCGCGCCCACCGAGCCGCAATAAATCCGCCGCGCCTCGCGCGCACATTCGTTGTCGTTGTCGAACGCCAGCTCAGGATGCGGCTGCGGAGGCAACAGCCCCAGCGGATTCAGCTCCGCCTCGAGGTATCCGAACTGCCGGAACAACCCGAACACCCGTTCCCGTTCATGACTTTCCATCAGTTCAGGAGCCCCAGCCAGCCCGGAAGCCCCCGCCGCATTACGAGTAGAAGTAGCCATAAGATCTGTATAGGATAACGGATGAGCGGACTCAAGGCGCGGATTCAACCAGCGGATTCAATGAAAATGGAGGCACGTGCGCTCCGCCCGTGCGGAACCAGCTCTGGCAAGAACGCCAGACAAATTCTCGATAGATCGAACGTCGCGTCCGTTGCGACGTCAGGATGAGTATTTCGCGCGGGCTTTACCGGCCCAAAACAGCAAAAGCCGGGCCCTGATTGCTGGTGCTCCCGTCAAGGGTCCACGCGTCGTTATTGCCGCAAGACCCTCCCATGTCATCGGAGCAATAGTAGGCAACCGGAACGTTGTAGGTATCCACCTGGTCGACATCCTCCACGTTCCAACCGGCAAAGGTGTCCGAATTCGCGCCGTCAGTGCTCAAGACAATCCAGTATTGCGTTCCGGCTGCGACCGGAATGCCGGCTCTATCCTTTCCCACACCGACCGTGCAGCAATTCCCCGCCTCGGGCAGAGATCGTAAATTCCAGGTTTTAATCGACGCGCCCGGCAGCCCGCTGGCATCGCTATTTAGGCTAAGAACAAGGTGGTCTGCCCCATCGAGAAGATTGACGGCGACCTCAACCATCGTAACGACGTGATCCGCAGTGGGCGTGAAAGCAACTGCCAGCCAGTATTCGGGCAGGCGACCCGACGCTTTCGGACCAGTGATGGAATAACTCTCACAACAGAAGTATGTGCCCCGCGGGTACACCTTACCGATATTGCTAAAGATGGTGACGAGACCGGACTCGGAAGATGTTGCTCGCGCAACCGCGCGGGTGCTCTTCGTGACATATATCTTTCGTCCGTCCTTGCTCATTACTACGTCATGCTTGTCAGCCGCGAACGCGGTCACACTGATACTCATAAGGATTATCGCAACCAACATTAGCAGCATGAGTAAAGTTTTAGAGCGCATACGTCTTTCTCCTTCACCTTCTTCTTTTCGGCCGAGCTTATTCGCTTCCGAGCACCGCAAAGGCTGGCGCAGGTGAACGTTTTTCAACCGTCCACGCGTCGTTGTTCTGGCACTCTCCGACCTGACTTGAGCAATAGAAAGCTATCTTCCGCGGGCTCATCTGATTGGTATCGTTGACGTTCCACACCGCCTGGATGTCGGAGTTCTTCTTCGTGCTCACGACGATCCAGTATCGCGTTCCCCGCGTGACTGGAATGCCAGCTCCATCTTTCTTCACTTCGATCGTGCAACAGGTTCCCGCCGCGGGCAAAGATTGCAGATTCCAGGTTTTGATAGCCGTTCCAGGCTGTCCGCCAGCGTCGTTATTGAGACTCAGAACAAGTTCGTTAGTCCCTCCCTGAACGCTGAGCGCGACTTCGACCTCAGTTACAACATGATCGGCACGCGGCGTGAAAGCGGCGGCCACCCAGGCCTCAGGGCTGGATGATGCATCCGGTCCCGCAACGATATAGCCGTCGCAGCACGAATACGAACCCTTCGGATAAGCCTTTCCGATGTTGTTAAAAACCGTGACCAAAACAGCGCTGGAGGGTGTGTTTCGCGCGACCGACTGGGTTTGCCCAGAGACAGTTTGCCTGGGGACAAACATCATTCTTCCATCGCTACTCGTTACGACTTCATCCTTCACAACGGCAAAGCAAATCACGCCCGCCATGGCTAACGCGACTAATGTCAGGAGCGCTTTCTTCAACATAAATCTTCTCTCCCAGCCCTTGATCCTGATTCGACGATCGCCACCAAACGCCGTGATCTTACTCGGAAAGTTGCCAACAGGCAATATCCACGCGCCATTTCAGTGACGCGAACCCCAGCTATTTCAAAAGACAAAACACCCTGGAGATGTGACTCGCCACCAACGCGGGTCCGTTGCGAGTTCAACTTGCCTTCCTCCCTTCGAGCCTTTTCGGTCAACTTACCTCGTAAGACCTAGCTCGAACTCTTCGCCACCGGCTTAGGCAGCGGCAGCGACGACTGCCCAAACACATACTTCCATCCACTCCCGGTTCGCACATACGTGTCGCTGAACCAGACCGTATAGTCAATCGGCTTTCCGCTCTCCATTCCTTGTTCCCACAGTTTGGCCGTGACCACCGCCGTATTCCCCCATACGCGTACGGTCTGTTCCGTGTCCTCCTGATGCGCATAAACATAGCGCCCGCTTCGCGACTCCTCCACCAGATCGGCCTTGCTGTAAACCTTCCCTGGTTTGTCACTGGCGCAGCAGCGGCGCTCGATTTAATGGCAGGGCGGACAAGTCGATTTGGCCCAGACCAGAAATACCCGGCTGAGTTGGCAGATCGCTGGAATGCTTGACGGGCTTTGCCCTTTTGTTTTGGTGCGACACCCATCTTCACTATTTCGTTTTCAAGCGCGTCTGCGGGTGGCAGGGTGCCATTCTTGAATTGCTCGTAAATTTTGTTGTAGAGGGGAACCCTGAGGAATCCATCGGCCTTAGCTGCCTTCTCTTGTTGTGGATCGTTCAGACGTTGCCCCAGATCAGTGAGCGTGACAGTTCCTTGCCCATAGGTGACGAAGCCGAAGGTTTTCGCCGTCATTACCCTCAGCCGGAAACCACCTCCCTTTGCGGTCTGCCCCATTTGCGCGGCCAACTGGTCCCAGCCACAGCTAGAGCCTGCAACTTGGTGGACACCCTGAGCCACTTCAACGGCGGCATCGAGGTCTAGGTATGGGAACTCAATTGTGGATCGCTCCCTCTTATCTTCCGGACTTTCGTCGATTTCGAGGGGTTCTTTTACTGCCGATTCAGGACTATCCATATACCCTCCCTTTCGTCATTAAATCTAATGCCGATTGGTATTATCGTCAAGCTTAATCGTCATAAAGCCCCAAAATAATTATGCCAATCGGCATTATTTTCTTGACTGCATACCCGCTCAAGCTATATTATCCGTATTATGAATCGCTTAACTATCGAAAAGAGAGCGCAGATCGTAAACGCTTTGGTAGAAGGAAACAGCATCCGAGCGACTTGCAGGCTGACAGGTGCCTGCAAGGATGCCGTTCTAAAGCTGATTCGTGACATGGGAGCGGCTTGTGCGGCATTCCATAATGCGGCTGTTCGCGGCGTGGCAGTCCAGCGTGTTCAGTGCGACGAAGTTTGGAGCTTTTGCTATGCGAAAGAAAAGAACGTACCCAAAGAAAAAGAGGGGACGGGGGCGGGCAGCGTGTGGACTTGGACCGCGATTGACGCGGATTCCAAGCTGATTCTGTCGTACCTGTGTGGCGGGCGAGATGCGTCTTGGGCCTGCAAATTCATGGAGGATTTAGCATCGCGTGTGACCACGCGCATTCAGATCACAACGGACGGCCACCGAGCCTATGCGGAAGCCGTTGAAGGTGCCTTTGGAATGGACGTGGATTACGCGATGCTGATAAAGCTGTACGGATCGCCTTCTGACAACCCTGAGACGCGGTACAGCCCCGCAACGTGCATTGGGATTCGCACTGGCACCTTAAGCGGAAACCCTGATCGGGATCATATCTCGACTAGCTATGTAGAGCGTCAAAACCTTAATCTGAGGATGGGCGTTCGTCGCTTTACGCGGCTCACAAATGCATTCTCAAAGAAATTTGAGAACCACTGCCACATGGTGGCGATTTACCATGCCTACTACAACTTCTGCCGGGTGCATCAAACGTTGCGCGTCACGCCCGCGATGGAAGCGGGTTTGGCAGATCATGTGTGGACACTGCAAGAACTCGTATCGGTCCTTGATCGCAAAGAAGCCATAGCTGCCTAATTTTTAGCCTTGTTTTGAAACAAAGAATTAGTACAGTAATCATCGGTCCACGGTAGCACACTTACTTTTAACCACTTTACTCCGTTTTTCGTGGGTCGAGTTGCAAATCGAAATTGCTTGATCTGTTTAATTGTGGGCTGATATTCCAGATGGTAATCGATTTCCATCACTACATCGGCGCAGGCTAGCGGTAATAGCTTTCCCTTCACTCCTCTGAATTTGATTCCCCCGGTTTGACCAAAAAATCTCTCTAAAAATGGGTCGGATTGACCGTCTCCATTTGCGCCAATGGGCTTTTTATCGCTGTTAACGACGAGATGGCTTTCATGCAACGCGCCTCCATCTCCAAACAAAATCGTCTTAACAATTGCGCTAATTTGATCTACGATGATCCCAGATTCAGCATTATTTTCATAGACGAATACTGATCGTACAGGGGTGTCTCCTAGATCGTATTCCATGTGCGCGGCCAACAACTTGCGCACTTCTTCTCGTTTATCTGTTTGTGACTTGAGTTCTGCTGCTCGGACAACTGCTAGTCTTTGCCAATGCCATCCGTATTCCATGCCAAAAAACAAAAGAGCCACGATTACACCAGAGACAATTTTTCCTCGATATTTCCATGATGCCGATTCCCAAACGGCTAAAAGCAGAAATAGGGCTGCCCCCAGCAAAATCGCACTGCCGATCCAAAAATTGGGTTCTGGGTTCACTAGGGTGTACCACCAGGATAAAAATGCCAAGAATATACCGATAAAGTGGAGCAGTCGCGCGCGGCTAGCTTCTTCCCCAGAAGCGTTTTCGTCTTGCACTTTCGAATCTTCAGAGCAGAATACTTTCCGGGCGATGCTGGCCTTTTCTGGGTCACTCGTGAGCCGAGCCATTTCCCTGAAGAACTGTCGCTGTTGTCTTGAGTCCACGCACACTCCTGCCGTAATCGGGGGGCCGACTGTGGAAGGGTACGCTTTTGAGGTTATTTTTCAAAACAGCCCATACCCGACCCTGTCACTAGCGTGAAATCATCCGCCAGCAGGCGCTCCATGGTCGAAGCATCGTTCTTTTTGACCGCCGCCTGATACTCCGTGTCGAGCGCGGCCACCGTTTTGCGATCCTCATTCTTGCGATCAGCCGCCCCACTCGCCAGTGACCAGACCGTCGCCGCCAGCGTCAATCCGGCGACCAGCAACAAACTCTTGATCGCCTTGCGGTTCGTTCTTCCAATGTTCCTCGTCCGCATATTTTCCTCCTCCAAGATTTCGCATCTGTCCCTCAATAATTGACGTTGCGGCGCACAGAAGTGATCACAGCTCGGCACACAATTCTGTGTCGACAGCCGAAGATGTCCAGAAGAGGATGTCCAGAATAGAAGATCTCGGAAAATTAAAAACGTCAGAGAAGTTCAAGACGTCAGAATAGAAATGTGCGGAATACCCACGAACGAAGTGACAAAGTGAAGAATTTCGCCGGCCAAAAACCCCGAGCCTAAACCACATCCATCGCCCGAATCTCCTCCGCGATCTCGGCCACAAACACATCAGCCTCCCGCGGCAACGCCCTCTGAGCTGGCTCCGGAAACGTGCTCACCACCTCCGCATAGCGCAGAGCCGAATACTTTGCGAGCGCAAATCCAATCGCATCCGCCAGCCGGCAACTCGGCGCAATCAACGAGGCTGCGCCGCGCGCCGGCACTCTCGGATCTTGATGAAACGGATCGTGATGGCATGACGTGATTTCCAGAAAATCCTCCGGCAGGTTCCATGTCTTCACCAGCGCGGCTCCCGCCTCGCAGTGGTCGACTCCAAACAACTCCCGCTCCCGTCGCAACAGCTTGCCCGGCTCGTCCGCCTCTTCCTCGGTCACGCGCGCGTAAGCCTGCGGAGCAGCCGCCACCATGGCCGCCCGACCAATGTCATGCATGACCCCGGCCGTGTATGCGAACTCCTGGTCAAGCCCGCTTCCCGCCGCCGCCCGTTCCGCGATCATCCCGCAGGCCACGCTGTGCTGCCAGCATGACCGCATGAGCAAACTCGGCGAACCCTGCAAATATGATTTCAATCCCACCGTGATCACCACGCACTTCAGCCGACGGAAGCCAAGCAGCATCGATGCCTGCATCACGCTCGTGATGTTTCTCGAAAACGCAACCAGCGGAGAATTCGCAATCTTCAGAATGGCACTCGAAAATGCCGGATCCGACCGGACCAGACTGCACAGCGCCGGCAACGAGGTATCGCGCCCCGACATCAGGCTCAGCGCATTCAGCGCAATCGCAGGAAAGGGCGGAAGTTGCTCCGGCCTCCACGCCGGTGCAACTAGATTCAACGCCCTCGATGGAGAACTGGCCATGGCTGTCGCCTACCATGCAATCGGCACGTTCCCTATTTTCAATTAGTGCCCCGGAGAAGCGGACCAAGCGGAGAGAGTGAATGCGCGAGTGGCGCGCCAACCTGACGGCGGTTTTTTGCGACGTTAGGGTGGGTGCATGCGCCAAACTCATACTTCGCACCTCCCTCTGTTAATCTGAGTTCCTCCCGAATTCATGCGCTGGCTCTCTACACCCGTCGACAATTCCCAAACTCGAATCTCTGGCCGCGACGCTGCCCGATTTGAAACTGAACCTCCCGCCGCGAACCCTGCCCGTCCTCGCCGATCTCCTCGTTCGCCGCGGCATCACCGACCCCGCCGCCGCCGAGCGTTTCCTCGCGCCCAGCCTTGACCATCTCCACGACCCTTTATTACTGTCCGGCATGAAAACTGCCCTCGACCGCCTCGAAGCCGCCGTGGAGCGCAAAGAGAAAGTCCTCATCTATGGCGACTACGACGTCGACGGCACCACTGCCATCGTCATCCTCAAAACCGCCATCGAACTCTGCGGAGGCGCTGCCGACTTCCACGTCCCGCACCGCATCCGCGAAGGCTACGGCATGCGCGATGAAGTCATCGAGCGCGCTGCCTCCGAGGGCATTCGCCTCATCATCAGCGTCGATACCGGCATCCGCGCCTTCGCCGCCGCCGACGCTGCCCGCCGCACTGGCGTCGACCTCATCGTCACCGACCATCACCTCCCCGGACCGGGCGGCGTCCCGCAAGCGCTCGCCGTAGTCAATCCCAACCAGTTGGGATGTGACTACCCCTGCAAGCACCTCTGCGGAGCCGGCGTAGCCTTCAAACTCGCTCAGGGATTAATGGAGCGCCGCCTCGACGCGAAGGATCGAACGCGCCTGCTCATGTCGTTCATGAAGGTAGTCGCCATCGCTACCATCGCCGACGCCGTTCCGCTCCTCGGCGAAAATCGTGTCTTCGCCAAACTCGGTCTCGAAGGTCTGCGCCGCCCCGTCAATCCCGGCCTCAAGGCTCTCCTCGAAGTAGCTAAGCTGGGCGAGGGCCGCGCTCTCACTTCCACCGAAGTAGCCTTCCGCATCGCCCCGCGAGTAAACGCCGCCGGACGCATGGACGTAGCCCGCGACGTAGTCGATCTTTTCAGCGTGAAAGATTTAGAGCGCGCCCGAGAAATCGCCGGCCGACTGGACAAGCTCAACTCCGAGCGTCAGGACGAAGAGCGCCGCATCATGGAAAGCATCGAGCAGCGCCTCGCCGAAGACCCCTCGCTCGGCGAAGCCTACTGCGTGGTAGTCGATGGCTACGGATGGCATCGCGGCGTAATCGGGATCACCGCCACCCGCATAGTCGAGCGCTATGGCCGGCCCACGCTGGTCATCTCTCGCGAAGCCGACGAAGCCCACGGCTCCGGCCGCTCCATTCCCGCGTTTCATCTCCTCAACGCCATCGAGTCCTGCCCCGAACTCTTCTCCCGCTACGGCGGGCACGCCCACGCCGTAGGCTTCGCGCTGCCCACCACCAACATCCAAAAGCTGCGCGACCATCTGGACCAATACGCCCGCGCCCGCCTGACCACCGCCGACTTCGAGCCGCAACTACAATTTGACCAGGAGCTTCCGTTAGAAGAAGTAACTCCCGAACTCCACAAAGCTATCTCTCTCCTCGAACCCTTCGGCATGGAAAATCCCGAACCAATCTTCACTGCCAAAGCAGTCCGCCTGATGCAGCCGCCCCAAGCACTCAAAGAAAAGCACGCCCGGCTAAAAATCGCGCCCGCAAATGGAGGCACGGGCTCCCCGCCCGTGCGAGCACATGCCAATCGGGAAGAACCAAATCCGGCGGAATCAAGCTCACACAGCCAGACCGCACCCACCTGGCGCAGCAACATCACCTTCAAAGCCATGGCGTGGAACCTGAAAGAATCCTGCGACCACCTCCAACTCCTCGCCGGAGACCGCCTCGACATCGCCTACACTCTAGGCATAAACGATCACCCAGAATTCGGCGGCCTCGAACTAACCCTCCGCGACCTGAAGCGCCACAACAACAACGGACATCGCTGACCGCACGCGAAGACGAATGCTATACTCCGTTTCCCACGGGAGGTGCCCCGATGTTACGCGCCCACTTACCACTCATCTCTCTCTCGTTGATCCTTTGCTGCATTCCCAACGAAAGCAGTGCGCAAGATGGCCCTGCACAGAAAAACGGCACACACAAAAGCACTGCGCAGACAAAGCCTGCCAGCGAGCCAACTCCCGAGTTCAAGCTCACCGCTGCCCGCCTGCCCGTAAAGCGCGTCGTCCTCTTCAAAAATGGAGTCGGCTATTTTGAGCACACCGCCCGCGTTCATGGCACCCAGGATCTTCACATCGACTTCACCACAGGCCAGCTCAACGACGTGCTCAAATCTCTGACCGCAGTCGACATGGGTGACGGCCGCATAACCTCGGTCCGCTACAACTCGATCGCTCCACTCAATGAGCGCCTCAAATCCCTGCGTCTGCCCTTCGGTCAGGAAGTCACGGGCGCCGATTTTCTGAACGCGCTTCGCGGCGCACGCGTCGAAGTTCGTAGCGGCTCGGCCTCCGCGACCGGAAGGCTGCTTAGCGTCGAGAAAAATCGCAAGCAAGACGCGCGCGGCAATTTCACCGACGTCACCGAATTCTCCGTCGTCGGCGAAGGCGGCGACCTGCACACCTTCGAACTCAACCCCTCCACCAGCGTGCGCCTCGTCGAGCGCGACCTTACAGATGAAGTCGGCAAATACCTCAACCTGGTCGGCTCCTCGCGCGCCGCCGACATCCGCAGCATGACCCTGACCGCCGCCGGTTCCGGCGACCGGGAAATCTTCGTCAGCTACATCAGCGAAGTTCCCGTCTGGAAAAGCACCTACCGCATTCTCATGCCTGAAAAGCCCGGCGAGAAAGCGCTGCTCCAGGGCTGGGCGGTCGTCGACAATACGATTGGCGAGGACTGGAATGACGTCGAGTTATCGCTCGTGGCGGGCGCGCCGCAGTCCTTCGTCGAAAATATCTCGCAACCCTATTACATTCGCCGTCCCGAGATTGCGCTGCCGGAAACCGCCCAACTGACGCCGCAAACCCACGAAGCCACGGTCGAGCAGTTTGCCAAGAAGGAAGTTTCGGCGGGCGGAAACATAAGCGGCGTCCTCGCCGGCCTGCAAGGCTTCGTGCGCGATGCCACCGGCGCTGCTGTCGCCAACGCAAAGATCACCGTGCGCAACGAAGAGACCGGCACATCCCACACCGCCACCACCAACGCGCAGGGTCTCTATCGCTTCGATAACATTCAAGCGGGCAATTCCGCCCTCTTCGTCGACGCTCCCGGTTTCAAGCGTTTTCAGCTCACCAGCTTCTACATCGGTGTAGATCGCATGAACGAGATCGATGCACGCCTTGAAGTCGGCAGCGTATCGGAAACTGTCGAAGTCACGGCGGGCGCGGGAGGGTCGGTGAATACGGAGACCTCGACTTTATCCTCAGTAAGGGGCTACGCCGAAGGCGAAGAACCCGAGGCCGAAGCCAAAGGTCTAGGCGACAATTTCGAATATAAGCTCAAACAAAGAATCACCATCGGCAAAAACCAATCCGCTCTCGTTCCCATCCTGCAATCAAAAATTGAAGCCGAGAAGGTCACTCTCTGGACCTCCGGCGAAGACAACGTGTTGCGCGCGCTCTGGATCAACAACACCAGCGGCCTCACTCTCGACAACGGCACCTTCAATCTGCTCGATGCCGGTGCTTTCGCCGGCGAAGGCGTGCTCGAAACCATTCATCCCGGCGAGCACCGTCTCATCTCCTACGCTGCCGATCCCGCCGTCCACATCGCTGACCGCGCCCGCGAAGAACCGCAGGCCGTCAGCCGTGTAGTCATGTCCGAAGGAGTGATGATCGCCTCCCACCGATTGTTGTCAGAGCACAAATTCATCATCCACAACTCCGACACAAGTCCGCGCCAGGTGATCGTCGAATATCCCGTGCGGCCCGGCTGGACGCTCGTCCAAGACGTAAAGCCCGAAGAAGCCTCCATCAGCTTCGATCGCTTCCGCGTGCCTGTTGAACCCGGTAAATCCGCCGACTTGCGGGTCGAGGAGTTTTCCACTCAGGACGTTCGTTTCGAACTCACCAACCTAGATGACGACAACCTGAAATATCTGACGGATCTCTTCGCTTACAACCGCATCACTCCCGCTCTCAGAGACGCCCTCCAACGTATCCTGCAAAAAAAAGATGAGATCACAGCCCTCGAGCGCCAATCCGGCGACAAGAAGCGGCTGATGGATGCCATAGAGAAGGATCAGTCGCGCCTGCGCGAGAACATGAAAGCCCTCAAGGGCGGCGCCGAAGAACGCGCTCTGACCGAGCGCTACACGCGCGAACTGAACAATCAGGAAGACCAGATGTCCGTTCTTAGCAAAGAAAAAGAAGACCTGGACGCCAAACAAGAGCAAGCCGAAAAGAGTTCGACGAGATGGTCCAACAAATCGCATTAGACGAACGCTTTTGAGGAAAAACGCTTCCGACCGCGAGCCCTAAAGCGAGAAAAGCGGTACACCGCGGCGCACGCGAAGCGCGGAGTCTCTACAATCGCGTCACTGCACACCCCTTTACACCTTCCCGCAAAACTCGTATATTGCCCGCCATGAACGCAACCTTCTTCTGCAACAAGTGTGGAGCTCAAAACGATGCCGCCGCCCAGTTTTGCAGCCGCTGCGGCGCGCCTTTCAGTGCCGCCGCGCCGAATCCCGCCGCCCCCGCTTCCGCCATCCCGCCCACGGTCCCCGCGGGCTATCCCGCACCGGTTCCCTACCCTGCCGCCCAATACGTCCCCTACGCCGGTTTCTGGATTCGGTTCATAGCCTTCATCATCGACTTCTTTATCATCCGCGTCGTCCTCTTCCCGCTCAAAGCCATCTTCGGACTCAGCGTAGCGATCGGTGGCCTCGGCACGAACAACTTTCACCACGGATTCGGTCTCCCCTATCTTCTCTTCGGCAGCGGCGCCCTCGGCCTCATCACGATCGGCGTCGGCTGGCTCTACGAATCGCTCATGGAAAGCTCCTCTTACCAGGCCACGCTCGGCAAAATGATCTTCGGCATGAAGGTCACCGACCTCTACGGCAACCGCATCGACTTCGCCCGAGCCACTGGAAGACATTTTGCCAAGATCATCTCTGGACTGACCCTTTGCATCGGCTTCATGATGGTAGGCTTCACCGAGCGCAAACAAGGCCTGCACGACATCATCGCGGGCACCCTCGTAAGAAGGACCTAAGCCAAGCGAAGCGCACAGATCAAGTCAGAAGTCAGATGTATGATTCTCTCGGCGTCTCAGCGGTAAAAAAGTTTCCCAACATGGCTGGCTCTTACTTCTTCACTCTGACTTCTAACTTCTGCCTTGCTCTTCAGATTCCATTAAACTGAAATCATGCCGCTACCCGTCTCCCGCCTGCGTCCGTGGTTTGCCGCGGGCGCGATTCTGATGATCGCCATCGTAGCCGGCATGTATTTCTACGCGCGCTGGCGCGTCAGCAAAGCCATCCACCAGATCCCAGCCAAGCTCGGCATCGACATTCAGCAAACCGCCGAGGGCTTTTCCATCTCCAAATCCGAGCAGGGCCGCACCCAGTTCACGGTCAGCGCCTCCAAGGCCGTGCAGTTCAAACAGGGCAATCGAGCCGAACTCCACAACGTCAAGATCGTCGTCTATGGCAAAGATTCCAGCCGCTTCGATCGCATCGCCGGAGAAAACTTTGAATTCGATCCCACCTCCGGCAACATTATCGCCAAAGGCCGCGTCCTCATCGATCTCGAAGCCAATCCCGAAGGCAGCAAAAGTTCCGACCAGTCGCCCCCGTCCCAACTGAAGAAGCCAATTCACCTCGAAACCGACGACCTCGTCTTCAACAAGAATTCCGGCGACGCCTCCGCCGCCGGCAAGGTCGAGTTCGAAACTCCCGAAGCCACCGGCTCCGCCATCGGCGTCCAATACATCTCCAATACTGGCGTCATGACCCTGCGTTCAGCGGTCGAAGTCAGCGTCCACCAGCCGCATCCTTATCACATCAACGCCGAGAGCGGCATCATCGACAAGCGCCCCCACACCATCCTTCTCACCCGCGCCCACATGACGCGCGCCGGTCAGGATCTCCAGTCCGACGAAGCCACGTTCTTCCTCCGCAACGACAACACCGTTGAGCGCATTCTCGCCGATGGCAACGTGCAAGGCGCATTTGATGGACCCTCCCATACCCATTCCAAATCCGATCATGCGGAAATGTTTCTCACCGGCAATCGCAATCAGATGACCTCCGCCGTCCTCACCGGCAACGTCCAGCTCAACACCGAAGGCGCCCAGCCCGCCGAAGCGCACGCCGGCCGCGCCACCCTCCATTTCGGTCCCAAGCAGATTCTCCAGACCGTGCACGCCGAAGATGACGTCCGCCTGGAACAGCAGAGGGAATCCGCGGCGGAGCCGGCATCTTCGTCAACCACAGCCGTGTCCATTCCAAAAACGGCGTCAGCGCCGCTCTCCGCCGGCAGCCCGCAGAACATCGAAATGACCGCGCCCATCATGGATTTCCTCGTCCAACACGGAAATCAGCTCGAATCCGCCACCACCACTGGCCCGCCGCAAATCACCATCACCCAACCCGCCACCAAACAAAAAACGGTCGTCACCGCCGACCGTTTCCATGCCACCTTCACCGCCGACAATCGCATTTCTCTACTTCACGGAGAGCCCAACGCAAAAATTGTTGGCATCCAACCTGGCCAGCCAGACCGCATCTCCACCAGCCCAACCCTCGACGTCCAATTCCAGCCCCAGGGCGGCGTCTCGACCATCACTCAGGCAGGGGGCCTAACCTACGTCAGCGGAACCCAGAAAGCCTGGGCCGAGCGCGGCGTCTACACCGATGCCGATCAAAACCTCGTCCTAACTGGTTCGCCCCGCGTCGTCGATGGAGGCATGACCACCACCGCCCAAACCATCCGCTTCAATCGCGTCACCGGCGACGCCGTAGCCGACGTTAACGTCAAAAGCACTTACAACGATCTCAAGCCCCAACCCGAAGGCGCCATGCTCGCCTCGTCTGACCCGATTCACGTCGTCAGCCGCACCATGACCGCGCATCGCTCCTCAGCTATCGCCGTCTACACCGGCAACGCCCGCCTCTGGCAAAACAGCAATGTCGTCGAGGCCCCGATCCTCCAGTTCGATCGCGACCACCGCTCCCTGGTCGCCGAGGGCAATGCGAGCCAGTCCGTCAAAACCGTAATCGTGCAAGTTGACAGCGATGGCAAAGCGACGCCCGTCAACATCACCTCCGCACACCTCACCTACAACGATGGCGACCGTAAAATCTTCCTCACCGGAGGTGTAACCGCCAAAGGCTCCGACGCCTCCATGACCTCGCGTGTGATGACGGTTTACCTGGCCCCAAGAATCCCCTTCTCCGCAGCTTCCCAAACTCCGTGTAGAGACGGGGGCTGCCCCGTCTCCCCCAAACCTGCAAAGTCGCCGGCACCCGGTCAAAGCGCGACGTCCCTCGGTCAGGTGGAAAAAATCATCGCCGAAACCAACGTCGTCGTGGTCGAACCCACCCGCAGGGCCACCGGCGATCACCTTGTCTACACCGCGGCTGACGACAAGTACGTCCTGACCGGCGGACCGCCTAGCATTTTTGATGCCGAACAGGGCAAAATCACGGGCGATTCGTTGACTTTCTACAGACACGATGATAGGGTGCTCGTAGAAGGAAAGACGACGTCCCCGGCGGTCACAAGGACGCAAGTGGCACGATAAATGCACACGTTGGCCACCGACGAGATTGGCAAAACCTACCGTGGCCGGCGCGTTGTAAACGGCGTAAGCCTTCGAGTTCTTCAGGGCGAGGTCGTTGGTCTCCTCGGTCCAAACGGCGCCGGCAAAACCACCTCTTTTTACGCGATCGTTGGCCTGATCCCTCCTGACACCGGCCGCGTTCTCTACGACGAAGAAGATATCACCAGCGTTCCCATGTACTTACGGGCGCGCCAGTATGGCATCAGCTACCTTCCCCAAGAGGCTTCTATCTTCCGCAAGCTCACGGTCGAAGAGAACATTCTCGCCGTCCTCGAAGCCCAGCCCATTTCCTGGCATGAGCGCCGCGAAAAAACCGAAACCCTCCTCGACCAGCTCGGCCTCGATCACATTCGGCAGAACAAGGGGTACGCTCTCTCGGGCGGCGAACGCCGGCGGGTCGAAATTGCCCGCTCGCTCTGTATCAATCCGACATTTATTCTGCTCGACGAGCCTTTCTCCGGCATCGACCCGATCGCCGTCCTCGACCTGCAAAAAATTATCTCCGACCTGCGCGCCAGCGGCATCGGAATCCTGATCACGGATCACAATGTCCGCGAGACTCTCTCGGTCACAGATCGCGCCTACATAATCAATGAGGGCCGAATCTTCCGTTCCGGCACCCCAGAGCAACTAGGCAGCGATCCAGAGGTTCGCCGAGTCTATTTGGGCGAAAGCTTCTCGCTGGTTTAGGCGAGGGCTGCTCGTTGCTCAGGGTCGCCGAAAGCCGGCGGGCCAAGCCGACAATATCCGGCGGGCGGCATCAAGGGGTTTAACTGAGAACTGAGAGCTAACAGCTTTTTCAAAGTTACCAACGCGCAAGCCGAATGCACCTTCGTGCCGCGCCAGAAGGACATGAGGCATGAGAACTTAGATAGGTAAGAGGTCAGATTGCAAAGGTAAAAGCCCTCGCTCCAGAACCCCTGGGTTTTAACCTCTGCCATCTAACCCCAAACGACAAACGTAGAAAGCGATTCAGAATCTAGAACATGGTTCTTCTTCAACACAAACTGAACGTCAAGCTCTCCCAGCGCCAGATCCTGACGCCGGGCCTCGTCCAGATGGTCTCCGTCCTCGCCCTCAACAAGCTCGAGCTGAAGGACATGATCACGGCCGAAATGGTCGAAAACCCCGTCCTCGAAGAACTCGAAGACGCGGTTCCCATGCTCGACGACGTTGGCCGCCAGGAAGAAGAGCGCGACCGCATCGCGGCCAAGGCCACCACTGAAGAAAACCCGATCACGGCGACCGAGACCAAAGATCCCTTCGAAGAGATCGACTTCGGCTCTTTCTTCCAGGAGTATCTCGACCCCGGCTATCGCAGCTCGGGCGAGATGGAAGAGATCGAGAAGCCTTCCTTCGAAAATTTCCTCTCCAAGCCCGGCAATCTCACCGACCACCTCCTTTGGCAACTGGGAGCCATCTCCCTCCGCCCGCCCGTCCATGAAGCCGCCGAGATCATCATCGGCAACCTCAACGAAGACGGTTACCTCATCGCGAGCGACGAAGAGATCCTAGGAATCGTCCCGGTAGCCGCGCCCGAAGCGGACGCCGAAACCCAGGCCAAGATCGTAGGCGAAGCCGAAGCCCTCGGCATCGCCGCTGTAGTCCCCGATCCCTCCTTGATCGATCCGGCGTCAGACGAACCGGCATCAATCGATTCTGAGTTAAGCGATCCTGGGTCGATTGATTCTGTGTCGATCCACGCCGCGTCACCCGATCTGGCGGCAATCGCATCCTCATCAATCGATCTCCCGCTCGAGAGCGATGCCGCACCGCTCGATCCGATATCAGGCAACGCCCATGTGAGCGGGTCAGTCCTAAGCCATTACCGCTCGCCGTCACCATCCATGGCCTCACTCCAGCAGCCGCCCGTCGAAAGCCTCGGCGAAGGCTGGACAGTGGAAGCTCTCCAAGCGGAAGCGGCGCAGCGTGCAGCTTACGCCTCCGCACAATCGGCGTTTCGTAACGCGCCTTCTCCTCCAGCGGCCAACAACGGCGCATCCGGACGTCCCGCCGCCGCGGCGGCAACAACACCAGCAGCGCCCTCATCAAGCGCGTCTTCGTCTGGCAACGGAGCAGCGTCCGGCAACGGTGCAGCGTCCAGTCACGCCGCCACAGCCGCGCGCATGCAGGTCAGCTTCACGCTCCCCGATCTTCAGGAAGCTCTCGAAGTCGTCCGCCAGCTCGACCCTCCCGGCATAGCCTGTCGCGATCTTCGCGAGTGCCTGCTTCGCCAGTTGCGCTATCACATGCAGCAACTCCACCAGGGCCGCGACCGCAACGGCGCCACCCCGGCTTCTGCGAGTGGCACCGCCACCGCGAACGGAGCATCCACCACCAACAACCTTGTGCCCGTCAACGGCTCGGCCACCGGCAACGACACTGTCGAGCAGGTTCTCAACGACGCCATCGCCGTCGTCGATCAGCATCTCCACGCCGTCACGCTCAAGCAGTTCAAGGAAATCGCCAAAGCCGTTGGCCGCTCCGTCGAAGCCGTCCAGTCCGCGCTCGAATACGTTCGCACCCTCGACCCGCGTCCCGGCCTGCAATACAACAAAACTCCCGCCCGCTTGATCGAACCCGACGTAGCTTTCGTCAAGCATGGAGACGAATGGCTCATCATCATGAACGATGAGGACATGCCGCAGCTGCGCCTCAACCCGGCTTACAAACGCCTGCTTACGCGTGAAGGCAACGACAAGGACACGCGCAACTACGTCAAGGACCGCTACAAGTCGGCCATCCAGCTCATCAAAAACATCGAGCAGCGCAAGCAGACCATCACCAAGGTCTGCTATTCCATCGTCGCCCGCCAGCAGGATTTTCTGGAACGCGGCATCGATCAGCTCAAGCCCATGATGATCAAGGAGGTCGCCGAAGAAATCGGCGTGCATCCTTCGACCGTCAGCCGCGCCGTCGCAAACAAATATGTACATACGCCGCAGGGCGTCTTCGAGCTGCGCTACTTTTTCTCCGAGAGCGTCCAGGGCCCCGAAGGCGGGGGCACGTCGCTCTTGATCCTGAAACGCCGCGTAAAAAAATTAATCGAAGATGAAGATCCGTCGCGCCCGTTGACCGACGAACAGATCACTCGTATTCTCCAGTCACAAGGCATCGATGTAACGCGCCGCACCGTAGCCAAGTACCGCGAAGACATGAAGATTCCGAGTACGCATCAAAGAAGAGTGAAAAAATAAGTGAGAAGTAAGAAGCCAAACTGCGGAAGCGCATGCCAGCCGCTTCTGCCGCAACGCTTCTCACTTCTGCAATTTTGACTTCTGACTTTTGTGGAGGTCCCCATGAACGTGGAGTACACCGGCCGTCAATACGAAATTCCTCCCGCCATTCGTAAAACAGTTGAAACCGGACTCGGCAAAATCCGCAAAATCCTCGGTGACCGCTTCGAAACCAAGGTGATTCTCGCCGTCGAAAAGCACCGCCACAAAGCTGAAATCACCATCAATCCGCCCAACGGCATGATTGTCGGCCTCGCCCAGGCTCACGATATGGTCTCCGCAGTCAACAACGCGCTCGATCATCTCCACAGCCAGGCGCTCAAATACAAAACCAAGTGGCTCAGCAAAAAACGCAAGGCGGTCAAGAAATTCAACGGCGACGGCGCTCTGCGCGAAAACGAGCGGCTCGAAGTGCTAGGCCTCGCCGATAGCACCACCGTTTCCGTAACCGTCCACAAATTTCCGTCCATTGCCAAAACCACCGAGGTCCATCTCGTCCGCTCCGCCGACTCAGTAGCTCTGCGTCCCATGACGCTTGAAGAAGCCATCAAGGAAGCCCACTTCCGCGATCGCGACGTCTTCGTCTTCCGCGATCCCAAAGGCAAACTGATGGTCCTGCACCGCACCCGAGACGGCAAAATGGAGCTGATAGAAGCCCCATAAAATGGGAGCACGGGCACACGCCCGCCGAGGTTTTTGACTTTTAACTTCTGACTTCCTAAATGCCTCCGGTGACCTCCTGCGCCCATGTCATCGCCTGCCACCATGCCATGCCCACGCAGTCTTCACTCAGCCGCAGATCTTTTGTCAGCTCGGCCGCCCGCGTCCACTCGCCAGCCTCCTGCGCCACCACCAACTGATACAGCGTTCCAAGATTTCCCCCCTGCCCCAGAAGCGCCGCTTTCGTATCCTGATCCACCGGCACCTGCGCCAGCAGCGTAGTCTTGTCGATCTCCAGAATCGCATCCATCACCGAGAGCAATCCCATCAAGAACAGGTCGTTATTGCTGTGCAAATGGTTCGACAGCAGTTCGCAGAAGCGCGCCCGCGTCAATCCCATCAACACCAGTTCGCTGCAACCCTGCTCGGCCGCGCCCACCGTCACAATCAGCCGGATCCACCGCCGGAGTTCCCGCTCTCCCAGAATCGCCATCGCATGCCGCACCGACTTCACCTCCAGCGACAGCCCAAACACGGGAGAGTTCAAATAGCGCAGCAGCCGGTAGCAGATCGCCGCCTCCTGCTTCAGCAGCGTTTCCAGCTCCCGCATCTCGATCTCGGGACGTGACACCACTTCCAGCAGCCGCAGGTAATGCACCCGGCTCGCCGGAACCTCCCGCCCCGTGACAATCTCCGGCTTGCAGAAAAAATATCCCTGAAAATACGCGAACCCCGCCTTCCGCGCCTCGTAGAATTCATGCGGCGTCTCCAATTTCTCCGCTAGCATCCTGCACCTCGACGAGCCGAACCGGCGCAGCATCCAGGCGCGCTCCTCCTGGTTTGTAGCCAGCATGTCGACCTTGATAAAGTTCGCCAGCTCGACCAGCGGGATGCGCGGATCGTCGGGAGCAAAATCGTCCAGCGCAATCTGATACCCCGCCGCCCGCAGCCGCTTGCAGGCCGCCACGACCCGGTCTTCCGGCTCCACCGTCTCCAGAATCTCCACCACCGTCTGGCTGGGCGGCAGAAGCGTCACCAGATCCTTCAGCAGCATTTCGCGCGTGCAATTCACGAATGCCATGCCGTTATGGCAGAGCGTGCTCAAACCAAACAACAGCGAACTGTCGAGTGTTGAACGCGCGGCCTGTTCGGGATCGCTGCTGTTGAAATAGTCTTGGATTCCGTTTCGAAACAGCAGTTCGTATCCAAACACCTTCTGCGCGCGGTCCAGTACCGGCTGGCGCGCCACAAAACGCTGTCCCGGCGCGGCCAAAGACAAAGACGTCGCGGCCGCGCTCGCTTGTGTGGAAACATCGGGTCTCACTCTTCTTGTATCGGCACTCGCCCATCCGAACTTAATGCGCGGTCCTCCAACCTCTCCCCGGCGATCTTTGGTAATGTCCAAATTGTGCAAAACTAATGTGTTCTCCCCTTGCGCAACGGGCCCTTTCGCGGGTACCATTTAGTTGTTCTCTAGCGGCTATGCTTCTCGCTGGCCGTCGCGCCCAAATACCTCAGGCGCCCAATTACAGTTTGAATAGATTCTCGAGCGGTATCGTTTCTAGGTAGCATCCAGCCGAAGTGGGTTCGGCCAGCCGTGCCGGTGCATATCACTTCTATATTCATCACACCGCCGCGGCGCGAAGCGCAGACAAAGCGCCAAGCAAATCGCAACGACTAAATGAAACTCGAAACGATCAGGCTCCGGATCTTCCGATCCGGACTGGCACTATACAAGAGCTGACTATGAATGCAGGACCCGGACACGCCTCTCAAGGAGGCGGTAAGCACAAACGGCGCCGTGGGCGTCGTTCGCAACGACGCAGCGGCACCCCAGGCGGCGGATTGTCGCGCCCGCGTCAGGAGCACCAGGGCATCTTCACCGCTCCCATGGATCACAGCTACCGCGCCGCCTTGAATGGCGACAACGGCAACAAGGGCCCGCGCCGTCCCGGCTTTGCCGCAGCCTATCCGATCGGCGATCCCGAGCCCTTGCCGGCTCCCGCCCAAGACGCGGCCTCGCGCGTCTTCGCCTTCGTCGAAGACCTTTTCTTCCTCAGCAAAATTCAGGACACCGGCCGCAAGATGAACGTCAAGGTAGAGTTCGTCAAAACCGAAAAAGATCTCGCCGACCGCATGAAGAGCAATGGCGAAGAGAAACCGTCTCTAATAATCTTCGACCTCAATAACGCCAACGCCAAGCCGCTGACGCTGATTCCAAAACTCAAAAGCAAGCTGAAAAAAGGAACCTCCATCATTGGCTTCCTCTCCCACGTTCAAGGCGACCTCAAGCTGAAAGCGCACGAAGCCGGATGCGACATGGTTCTACCCCGCTCCGCCTTCTCGCAAAATCTTCCGCAACTATTACGCCGTCACGGAGCCCCGGAATCCGACACCAGCGCCGCCGACTAATAAATCAGACAAAATCACGAAATCAAAAGACAAAAAGATAAAAAGACAGCGGCGGTGGTGACAATACCGCCCGCCAGCACGCCATCAAGCGGCGCTTCCGAGCCTGCGATGGCCGAAGAAACGCCAAACGCAGAATGCTATACTGTTGGCATCCAAATGGTCGCGGCGTCCCAGTCGTGATCGCATTCCGCAGTGCGTCGGGGAGTGGCTCAGCCTGGTAGAGCACCTGGTTCGGGACCAGGGGGTCGGAGGTTCAAATCCTCTCTCCCCGACCAATCTTTTCAATACGATATCCGGCCATTCTGGTTTTTCGTCTACATCGGTGTAGACGATTTCGTAACGGTAAAACCCTCGCACTCTTTTTCAAGCGATTCTTCTCGCGGTCCTTCCCTCCAAATCCTGGGTGACGAATCGGTCCGTTCGGACTCCGATTTTGGCACGCATTGACTTCTTTTGGGCTGGGCGTAGGATTCACAATGATCTAGTCAAAACCTATGCGCGGGTCGAGCCGAACAATTTACTTTACCTTAGCGGGACACAGAAGGATTCACGGTAGCAACCAAGATGGCCATTCACGCTTTATCTCAACACTTCACCAGTTTCTTCCGTCGCTTGAATCCAGGTACGTCCTTCGAAGCGACGGCATCGAGTCAGTACAACACAATTAAGGACCTCATCGAGAACCCTAAGGGTCCGGCAGCCGCCCTGAGTCCGGTTTGTTTCCTCCAAGGGTCGTATCGGCAGCAGACAGCGATCTATTCCATCAACGACGTTGATATTGTTACCCTGTGCCGACTCTGGCAGCCGGGCAGCGGTGGCACGGGCACACGGTCATTTGGCCGAAATGAGATATTCGATATCGTTGCCGCGCCCTTGAAAGCTGATCGACGATATGCCTTAAAGGTCCGCTACGGTCCTCAGAGTATGTGCATCAAGGTTGACCTTGGGATCAAAGTTGAGATATTACCGGTGGTCTATAAAACAGGAAATAATGATGCGCTACATGAACCGTTTAGGCTGTATCGACCTGAGAAGGTCGACTGGGAGGACGGCTACGCACGGTTTCACCAGCAATGGCTCTCGTGGAAAAATAACCAGGACAAGACCGGAGGCACGCTCATCCCCATGATTAAAGTGATGAAACATCTTCGGTCGCTCCATGGCCTTAATGCCGTTTCGTTTCACATTGAGTGCTTGCTGTTTTCGCTTTCCGACAGTCTATTCGGCGGTTCGTCGGCGGATTATATTCCCGGAGTATTGCAACACATTGCGCGTCAAGACGCGACGATTCTGTACAAGCGGGTGTGCAATACTCCGTGCGGCGAGCGTGACATCTTCACGGGTTCCGAATGGACATTGGACTCATGGCTCCAGTTTCACAAAGCAACGGTCGGGTGGGCGCTTTATGCCCAGGCAGCGCGTGATGCGCAGGACAAGACTGTTGCAATTAGACTTTGGCGCATGCTTCTCGGTGGGGATTACTTTCCTGAACAACCGGCATGAGAACAATTCTTGCGATTGACGGAGGGGGCATAAAAGGGGTCTTTCCCGCGTCTTTCCTGGCGTCGCTCGAAGATTCTTTGGGGCAAAATCCTGCCGATTTCTTTGATCTCATCGCGGGCACTTCCACTGGCGGGATTATCGCATTGGGGCTCGGCTTAGGGCTGTCGGCTAAGGAAATCCTGACTTTCTACGAACAACACGGCCCAGAGATTTTTGCCGGCAATCGGCTTCTTCGAGTTTTGCGACACATCGGATTTTCAAAATACAGCAGCGAACCACTCCGGAGAGCACTCGACTCTGTCCTCGGAAATCGTGTTCTTGGCGAAAGCAAGAAAAGACTCATCATTCCTTCTTGCAATCTCGATACCGGTGAGGTCCACATTTGGAAAACCGCCCATCATCCGCGGTTGGAACGCGATTACAAGGCTCGCGCCGTAGACGTGGCGCTCGCGACGACTGCCGCGCCTTCATATTTCCCTACACATCGCTCGGCTGCAGGCACGCCCTTGGTGGACGGTGGAGTATGGGCAAATAACCCGATGGGGGTCGCCATGGTTGAGGCGATCGGAGTTCTCGGATGGAAGGCTGATAACGTGAGGATTCTGGGTATCGGCTGCACAGGTACGCCATTAGACATTTGTCCTGAGGGATGGTTCGCATCTGGGTGGGCATACTGGGGGAGAAAGCTCGTCGACGTATTTTTGAAGGCGCAATCATCCTCGTCTATCGGTACAGCTCAACACCTAATTTCTGACCGATCGAACGTCGTCCGCATTTCTCCAGAGGTTGCCAACCGATTTGGGCTCGATACAGTCAAAGAAATCAAATCGCTCCGTGGTCTCGGAGATTCCGAGGCGCGCAAAGCGCTACCACAACTGCGCCCACTTTTCTTTACGGATCTGGCAGAGGAGTTCGCACCCTATCACCGAGCGCGGGCGGAATAGGCGGGCTCTCTGCGCGCACATTTGCAAAATCCGCCCGATATCCTAGGATTAAGGACGAGATGACTGCTGCCGTAGAACACATCAAACGTGAGCCTCAAGACCGCGATGCTTGGGTCTGCCTCTGTGGCAATGAGCCGCACATGGATGGATTCTATCCCTGCGACAAGAATGGCGATGAGATGTCGCCAGAGATAGGTTCCGATTGGGACGGCTTGTACGTATGCTTCAGGTGTGTCCGAATCATCAACTCGGACACGCTGGAAGTTATCGGACAAAATCCGCATTTCAAACCGCTCGAATAGCATCGCGAAACATGATTGTGTTTTTCTCGCACGCCTCATTAAGGGACCACCTTGGCCAACCCTAAAGCAAGGTTTACTTATCAATCTCGCGCGACGGTTTTTGCTGGTCCTTGACGGCGTTTAACAGAATGTTAAGGTTTAATTATGGAAATCGTAATAAATGAAAAACGTCGGAAAAGCAAGGTCATTGGTATTCGCCTCTACAAAGAGGAATACGACCTTATTTCGGCAATTGCGAAGAAGAAAAAGGTAAGCCGGTCGCTGGTTGCGGAATCGTTAATCCGCGCCGCGATGGGAACATTGACTGACGAAAGCAAACATTCACCATCGAAGCAGACCATCAATTTGTAAAGCGATTGATCAATGAACAATAGCCCAAAGACCATTGCGAATAATGAGTGGAAGGAGATTGTCACACTTCCTGCGGTGCGCGAAGCGTGGGGTCTTGACGACGACGCCGCTCCGCTAGAGTTTGCAAGCACTGTTTACGGAGCCAAGTTTGAGTTCATGTCGGGCGGACCCGGATACTCTGGCGATCTCTACATTTTGCAAGGAGACGCAATTACAGAAGTGCCGCCCATGGTCTTGCGCCGCGACAAAGACGGTCACCTTATCGTTTGTTAGACGGAATCATGTAGCTATAGATTTCCCCATCCTGTGTATAACCACTGCCATTGCCGCTCCTGCATTTGGTTGCTAGGATTGAGGTATTAAACCCCGCCACGATTAGCAACCCCATCCATGTTCCGCAACCTTCGGCGAGTCAGGAGAGAGGGATATGCAAAGCACCGTCTGCATCGAGCCGCTGTCAACGGTGCAGCGGCATTTCTTATTCTCTCCGTCATCTTCGTTCCCTTGGGGCCAGTCTTTGCTCAAAGCGCGAATGTTGAGGGAGCAGCTGCGAGCAACCTACAAGCGAACAGCAATGTTCCGATTACTTCTTCTGTGACGAAGGAGACCCCTCCACCCGTCTCTAAAGCTACCGTAATCCCAGAACATCCAGCTGGCGGTAAAGCAAGCAGTATGCCTGAGGAGCCATTGCCTCAGACGGCGCAACAAGGGCCGAATCCGCAACCCGTTGCGAATGATACGTTTGACAAAGATCTGGTGAAAGTCGATGAAAACACCGGCGCATTGAATACCTCCTATCCGATCGACATACCGCCGGGGAGAAATAACCTGCAGCCCGACTTGAACCTCGTCTACAACAGCCAAAACAATCAACAAGGAGACATTTTTGGCGAAGGATGGTCCATCAATATCCCATATATCGAGCGTTTGAATCGCAATGGTTCCGATGGGCTGTACAGCACAAGCACCGTAAATTACTTCACTTCTTCGCTCGACGGCGAGATCGTCTCGACGACAACCGTCACCTCCACCGGTTCGAGCTACGTTGCCCGCGCGGAAAACGGAACCTTTGATCACTACACGTTTTCGAGTTCCGCCGACAGCTGGACCATGACCGACAAAAATGGAACCCAATACGTCTTCGGCTCGACGGCGGACAGTCAGCAAAGCGACCCGAACAACGCATCGGACACCTATAAATGGATGCTGAAGCAGGTCACGGATACGAACAACAACACGATCACTTACAACTATTTCAGAGATTCCGGTCAGATTTATCCTTCGAGCACGCTCTATACCGGTAACGGTTCCTCCACAGGAATCTTTGAAGTTGATTTTCAGCGTACGGCGAGCGCCGACGACGCGACATCCTCGGCGATGGGCTTTCCGGTGAGTTCCAATTATCGCATCAGTGAAATCGACGTAAAGGTGAACGGTTCGTGGGTTCGCAAATACGTACTCGGCTATGGGGTGGGAGACAATGCGTCAACGTCGATCTTAAGTTCGATAGCGGAATCGGGAATGAACAGCCAAGGAACGGTGGTGACACTCCCGTCGTCCACCTTTCCTACCAAGAACAAACAGCGGGCTGGACGACTAGCTCCACGTGGGACCCACCATTGACCTTCTCGGATAATGGCACGGACAACGGCACCGAGCTCGCGGACGTGAATGGGGACAGTCTCGCCGACATAATCTCCGGTTACACGGACGATGGCGGAAGCAATAGCTTTGCGGCTTATCTCGACACTGGCGCCGGTTGGGTGAGCAGTTCGACATGGGATCCGCCGACACCGTTTGCCGACTTCGGCGTTGATGATGGCGTCCGGCTCGTTGACCTTAACGGCGATGGCTTGCTGGACATTCTCTCAGGCTTCAACGGTACCGGTGGTTTTTCCTCCGGAGCGTGGATCAATACCGGCAGCGGCTGGGTGAGTAGTTCAACGTGGGACCCACCGATGCACTTTTCGAACAACGGCGCGGACAGCGGACTACGGATTGTTGATGTGAACGGCGACGGTTTGCCAGATCTCATTTATGGATGGGGCGATTCAGATGCAAATGCCCATTACGACGCGTGGCTCAATAACGGTCACGGGTGGACGGAAAATACCGCATGGGACCCGCCGACGACGTTTGTGAATTCGATTTTGCCCAGCGATCCCGGTGTGCGCATCGCAGACGTGAACGGTGATGGCCTCCCGGACCTTCTACAGGGGTGGAGCGATGCGGAGGATGATTACATTACGACGCGTGGCTCGATGACGGGTCATAAATAGAGCGAGGACACTGCTTAAACTCTCGCCAACGACATTCGCGAATGAGACGAGTCCTGCCGATCCCGGCGTGCGCATCGCAGACGTGAACGGTGATGGCTTGCCGGACATCGTACAGGGCTGGGCTGATGCAGATGAAAACTCTCACTATGACGCGTGGCTCAATAACGGTCACGGGTACAACAGGAGTCCGCGTGAATCCGCCAACGACATCGCGGACGTTGACGTACCAGGAGATCCCGGCGTGCGCATCGCAGATGCGCAGGGTGATGCCCTGCCGCACCTTATCCAAGGGTGGACCGATTCAGAGGACAACAGCCATTATGGGGCGTGGGCCAACAACAATAGCTATCGGGCCGACATATTGACGAGCATCACTTATCCGCAAGGAGGTAGCTCTACCATCGCGTATGAGGCAGCGGCAGACTATCTGAATGGTTCGTCGGGTCCGGCCAATGTCGCGCCCGTATCCGGTGTATGTGGTTTCGAAAGTCACAACGAACGACGGTTTTGGAAATCTTGCCTCTTCGACCTATCAATATTCCGGCGGAACTTATTATTATGACAGCCCAATCGACCACCAGCTTGCCGGATTCAGCGTCATCACCGAAACCGATCCTGCGGGCAATGTCACGAAGACGTATTACGACACG
>CAWDNK010000006.1:0-131438 GCA_963803645.1 uncultured Acidobacteriaceae bacterium
GTTGGTTAGAACGCTGCCCTGTCACGGCAGAGGCCGCGGGTTCGAGTCCCGTCGTCCCCGCCATTCTTTTCAGTAGGTTGGAAGGAACGGCGCTAAGAACTCCAGTTCGCGTCTACGGTCGACCACATCCGCTGCACTGTCGCGTTCATTCCTATCCCACTCGGGAATTCTCCCTCCCTGTCCGATTTTGCGCCGGCCTCTATGTCGTCACCTACAAAATTTCGGTTGACACGGCTTCACGTCGTTTTATAATCATTCTCATCCGATAATTATGCGCCTCTCCCATGAACAGTTCCGCGGGCTGGCCGCTAAGCACGGTTTGGCGGTCACGCACCAGCGTCAGGTGGTCTTTGAGGCTGTTATCGCGTCTCACGGACACTATTCTCCGGAAGACATTTACGCCACGGTCCGGCGCCGCGTTCCGTCTATTTCTCTGGCCACGGTCTACAACAATCTGCGGCTTTTCATCGAATGTGGAATGCTGCGAGAGGTCAGTCCTCATGCGACCACGTTGCTTGTGGACGGCAATCTCAAACCTCATCACCACGTGGTCTGCTCCCGCTGTAAATCGGTGCAGGACATCGAAGGAGAGTTCATCGATTTCAAACGGCTGTCGCGGCAGGTGCCGGACGGCTTTGATCTGACGCAGCCCTTGATCGAGGTTTTTGGCCTCTGTCGCCGCTGCCGCGCCAAAGAATAGTTTTTTCACCCAGTACTGAGCCAAAACTCGAAGGACGAAAATATTATGGAAAATACACTAGCGAATTCGTCGGGAAGTGTTGTCCCCGAAGCAAAACAAAAAGACACCGCAGCCGAATCGAAATGCCCGATGGGGCACGGCGTTCGCAAATCCCGCACGAATGAGGATTGGTGGCCGAACCAGGTAAACCTGAAAGTTCTGCACCAGCATTCTCCGCTCTCCGATCCGATGGGCAAGGGTTTCAAGTACGCGGAAGAGTTCAAGACGCTCGACCTGAAGGCCGTGATCAAAGACCTGAATGCCTTGATGACTGATTCGCAGGAGTGGTGGCCCGCCGACTTTGGTCACTACGGGCCGCTTTTCATTCGTATGGCGTGGCACAGCGCAGGCACCTATCGCATTGGCGACGGCCGCGGTGGAGCTGGAGCCGGTCAGCAGCGCTTCGCGCCGCTCAACAGCTGGCCTGACAATGTGAACCTCGACAAGGCACGGCGCCTGCTCTGGCCGATCAAGCAGAAGTATGGAAAGAAAATCTCATGGGCCGATCTGATGATTCTCGCCGGCAACGTCGCCCTCGAGTCGATGGGCTTTACGACATTCGGTTTTGGCGGCGGGCGTGAGGATGTTTGGGAGCCCGAAGAGGACATTTACTGGGGGCCTGAGGGCAAATGGCTGGCGGACGAGCGCTACAGCGGCGACCGTGATCTCCAGGCTCCGCTCGGTGCCGTGCAAATGGGTCTGATCTATGTGAATCCGGAAGGGCCCAACGGAAAGCCGGATCCAATCGCTGCGGCGCGGGATATCCGTGAAACGTTCGCGCGCATGGCGATGAACGACGAGGAGACGGTTGCGCTCATTGCCGGCGGTCACACCTTCGGCAAGACCCACGGCGCTGCCGTGCCGGCTCAATATGTGGGCAATGAGCCGGAAGGTGCTGACATTGAAGACCAGGGTTTCGGGTGGAAGAATAAATATGGCAAAGGGCATGGCGCTGACACCATCGGCAGCGGCCTCGAAGTGATTTGGACCACGACGCCGACGAAGTGGAGCAACAACTTCTTTACGAATCTCTTCAGCTACGAGTGGGAACTGACCAAGAGTCCGGCCGGTGCGCATCAGTGGACGCCGAAGAATGGCGCGGGCAAGGGCACGGTGCCGGATGCGCATGACCTGTCAAAGCACCACGCGCCGTCTATGTTGACCACGGACCTCGCATTGCGGTTCGATCCTGCTTACGAAAAGATTTCGCGGCGTTTCTACGAGCATCCCGATCAGCTCGCGGACGCGTTTGCGAAGGCATGGTTCAAGCTGACGCACCGCGATATGGGGCCGATCCCGCGCTACCTTGGCCCGCTCGTTCCGAAGGAGCCTCAGATATGGCAGGACCCGGTTCCCGCTGTGGATCATAAATTGGTCAGCGAGCAGGACGTTTCCGCACTGAAGGCGAAGATCCTCAAATCCGGACTGTCGATCTCCCAACTGGCCTCGACTGCATGGGCATCGGCGGCATCGTTCCGCGGCTCCGACAAGCGCGGTGGGGCGAACGGGGCGCGCATTCGCCTTGCGCCGCAAAAGGATTGGGATGTGAACCAGCCGGCTGAACTGGCGAAGGTTCTGCGGATCCTGGAGACGATCCAAAAGGAATTCAACAGCTCTCAGTCGAATGGGAACAAAGGGAAGAAGATCTCTCTGGCTGACCTGATCGTTCTGGGCGGTGACGCAGCCATTGAGGAAGCTGCGAAAAAGGCTGGGCACGAGGTGAAGATTCCGTTTTTGCCGGGGCGCACGGATGCTTCGCAGGAACAGACAGACGTGCACTCGTTCGCCGTAATGGAGCCGGTCGCGGACGGATTCCGCAACTATCTCCGCAGCGGGCAGGTTCTCTCTGCTGAGGAGTTGCTGGTAGATCGGGCGCAGTTGCTGACATTAACTGCTCCGGAGACGGCGGTTCTCGTCGCCGGCCTGCGCGCGCTGAATGCGAACTTCGGGAAGACCAAGCACGGTGTCTTCACCACTCGGCCCGAAACACTGACCAATGATTTCTTCGTCAACCTGCTCGACATGAATACCAAGTGGCAGCCCTCACCTGCATCCGAGGGCGTGTATGAGGGGCGCGATCGGAAGACGGACAAAATCAAGTGGACCGGCACGCGCGTCGATCTCGTGTTTGGTTCGCACTCCCAGTTCCGGGCAATCGCAGAAGTCTATGCATCGAACGACTCGAAGGAGGCGTTCGTGAAGGACTTCGCGGCTGCGTGGAGCAAGGTAATGAATCTTGATCGCTACGACATTGGCTAAGCTCGTTGTGTTTTCCCGTCTCGCGGGGGCGCATCGCGTGCCCCCGTTTTGTTGTCTTCAAGACTCAAAGGAACTTCAAGAGCGCATCTATAGTTTCTTTCTGTTTTTCCTCGAGCACCCAATGCCCGCAGTTTTTCAAAACGATCATCGTGGCGTTGGTCGCGACCAGCTTCATCTGTTTCCCTAGCACATCACCGTTGGCCTTTTCCCCGCCGATCGCG
Source organism: uncultured Acidobacteriaceae bacterium (assembly GCA_963803645.1). Classification (GTDB taxonomy): domain Bacteria; phylum Acidobacteriota; class Terriglobia; order Terriglobales; family Acidobacteriaceae; genus Acidiflorens. The sequence continues at coordinate 3,220 of CAWDNK010000006.1, forward strand.
AGCACTGGCATGGTGAGTTTAGTTTGCGAGAGTTGCGCGAAATCTTTCGCTGCCTGCTGAAAAGAGACGAAATACTGCCACCCAGCGTGCATCCGTCCCGGACGAGAATAAGCCGCTGTGTACGCGGCGCGATCGGCGTCCGGAATCGAATGCGTCTTGTCGGCCGCAAAGTCGTTCCAGAAATAATCGAAGTATGTGCGTTCGCGCCCTCGCACCAGCGCCTCCGGAGTCGGACCGTTAAAGCGAAAATGCCAAATTCCCGGGTTGTTATAGACATCCTCCCACCCCGCTACGCCGGGTAGAAAGGCATCCATCACCACCAGCTTTTCGGTCTCGGCTGGAAACGTTGCTGCATAGGCGTAGGCAACCATGAGACCGATGTCGTGGCCGACGACCCTCGCTTTGTCGACGCCCAGCGACTTAACGAGCGCGTGCACGCGAATGGCGGCATTCTTCATATCCAGCCCGTCCTTCGGAATGTCCGAGTCGCCGATTCCGGGAAGATCGGGAGCGATCACCGTGAACTTGCCCGCGAGTAGCGGAATGACCGGTTTCCACATGCGCGAGGTCTGCGTGTAGCCGTGCAGCAGGATTACCACTGGCCCGTGACCCGCCGTAAGGTAGTGCATCTTGATGCCATCTACCTGCGCGGTTCGGGAAGCGATTACCTCGGGCTGCGCCCACGCTGTCGACGCAGTTGCGGCCGCGAGAAGAATCGGTACGGTCAGTTTGGTGATCGGCTGGAATGCCAATTTCATCGCATCTCCTGATAAGAGTTGAGGTTCGCAATTGCTTGCGCTCGCAATCGCAGAAGGGAAGTAAATTGCGTTTGTTGTTCGCGGAAGTTTACATGGTGTCCTGTTCGATCGCAACGGCAGGGATCGTTTTTTAGAGTGCCCGTCCGATGGTAAACTTGCGCGTATGGCCAATAAGAAAAGCGGGAAGAAACAAAAGAGGGTCGCGAAAACGAGCTCGAAGAAAACGATTCGTGCCAAGAAGCCGGCGAGCCAGAAGCCGGCAAAGAAATCGGCAAAAAAGAAGAGGCCTGCCGCGAAGAAAAAGCCCACTTTGAAAAAGGCCGGCGCGAAGGCTGGCGCAGCTGCCCCCAAGAGAGCCGCCACCGCAAAAACCGCGAAAGTTCACGCAATGGTTCAGAAGAATCGGGCTCCCGCCCGAAGGCGACGTTTTGACGACGAGCCCTATGAAGTCCAGGGGCTGATCTCTGGCGCGACAACCCAGTCCGGAGATACGCAGGCTTTATCCAATGTTGAATCCGCGGATTCCGAGAGCGTTGACGAGTTGGTCGAGGAGGGCAACGCGTTCGAGGCCGACGCCATTGCGGGCGTTGAACGCGCCGGAGACCGTCCCGAGAGAGAGGTTCGCACCCGCGAAGTGCCCGAGGATGACGTTCCGGAAGAATATCTGGACCAGGACTAGACGGGAGGTTCGAGGCCCAGATTTTGTTTCCAGATTTGGCTAAGTGTCAAAGTGCGAGGTGTCAAAGTGCCTGACACAGCCGGGAAAACGCCGGCTTTATATTGCAAAGTGGTTCTGAAACAATGGCGGATGGTATTGCCTGAATATGGCTATTCCTGAAGTAAATTGGGGTTGGAGCTGCGCCGCCTGACCCTATTGGATCGAGCTGGCCGCCTGAGAAAACACGGTGTTGGCGCTGGTTCCAATGAGGCGAACCGTGCCGATTACCAGCACCAGAATCACCGCCAGCATCACGGCATATTCAGCGATGTCCTGACCTTGTTCGTCCTGCCAGATGTTGCGGAAAACCTGAACCATAACGCCTCCGAGTTCGACGAAATTTTCTTTGGCCAGATGGTGTACGTAATAATGCCGCCTGCGATACAGATTGTCAATCATCGCGTCCGGAGCGCAATCCACAGCAAATAGCGGTGGTTTTCCACAATAAATTCCTCGCGGCGATGCGCAGGATGTTTTTCGCATGATTCCGATGCGTGAACTGCCGACAAACCCGTCACAGGAGACTACAGCGGGGTTTTCGGCGCGACACCGGGGAATATTCTGGCTTCCCTCTGCACAGTTTTGTATTCTCTTGTCTGCATCTTGTCGACCTATGGGCACGATCTCTCTGAGCGAATTGTTGGGGTCACCGGTCTACGACTCGACCGGCGTCGCGCAGGGCCGTGTGCGCGAAGTTGCCCTCGCGCCGCAGGAGGATCGCACTAAAATCGCCGTGCTGATCGTGAAGACCTCCTCCGGCAATCGCCTGCTTCCGCTGACGGCGGTTTCAAATATTAACGGTGGTGTGCGCACGACCAACGTCGCTGGAGACTGGGTTCTGGCCAACGGCACGGAAGGCTTGCTGCTCCTTAGCCGCGACCTGCTCGATCAGCAGGTGATTGACGTTTATGGCCGCAAAGTTGTGCGCGTCAATGACGTCGATTTTCATCAGGACACCGCCCTTGGCCGTCCTCAGCTGAAGGTTGGAGGAGTGGACGTTGGCGCGCGCGGCGCGGTTCGGCGGTTGTTGAAGGGCGTGGTTCCGGCTGCGGCTTTGCGCGCGTTGCTGCTGCGGGTGCCCCCGCGCGAAATTCCCTGGGATTTCGTCGACCTGATTGAAACGGATGCGGCGCGTCGCGTGAAGCTGAAAATTTCCTACGACAAGCTGGCAAAGCTCCATCCCGCCGACTTGGCCGACATTATCGAGGATCTTGCGCCCGACGAGCGCGAAGCGGTTTTCGAAACGCTCGACGAAGGAGTCGCGGCCGAGGCGCTCGAAGAACTTGAGCCGAAGGTGCAGAAGGCGGTCGTCGAATCGCTCGACTCCGACCGCGCCGCCGACATCGTCGAGGAGATGGAGCCGGACGCTGCCGCCGACCTTCTCGCCGACCTGCCCGAGGAGCGCACCGCGGAAATCCTGGTGCAAATGAAGCCCGAGGAGCGCCAGGAAGTTACTGACCTGCTCGAATTCAAGGAGAACAGCGCGGCCGGCCGCATGACGACGGAGTACATCGCGCTGCCAGTGGGCGCGAACACCAGCGATGCGATCGACATGATGCGCGCATTCGAAGGCGGCATGGAAAGCATGAGTACGATCTTCCTGGTCGACTCACACGGCACTCTATCGGGCGCGGTGCCATTGGCCAAGATCGTTCTCGCACCCCTCGGAACCCCACTGCTGGCGCTGTCGCAGGAGCCGCTGATTTCGGTCCATGAACGTGCTAAAGAGAAAGAATTTGCCGAGCTCTTTGACAAGTACAATCTGCTTACGTTGCCGGTGATTGATCACAAGAGTCACCTGATGGGCATCATCACTCCCGACGACGTGATTAACATGCTGCGCGCCAAGCTGTAACAGCGTGTGGCGGGCGAACCCAAGCGCTTTTCTATTCCCACATGCTCTGGACCTCGACCGCATCGTTGGCCACTCTTTAAGCTGAGGCCGAGACTCAGCCAAGTCTCTCTTTCTTTCGCCCGCGGTACGTTTTTGTTTGTTCCATTCGCAGACTCCGTTTATCCTATGGCGTCTTTGTACACATTTCCGTTCGATCCGCATGACAGTGAACTGCGCGCATGAAATTCCTGAAACGCTGGAAGATCCAGATCCTGCTGTTTTTCGCCGTCGTAGGACCGGGATTCATAACCGCGAATGTCGACAACGATGCCAACGGCATCCTGACGTATTCGCAGGCCGGTGCGCAGTTCGGTTACCTGCTCTTGTGGACGATGATTCCAACTACGATCGCCCTGATCGTGGTGCAGGAAATGTGCGCCCGCATGGGCGCGGTCACTGGCAAAGGCCTTAGCGATCTCATCCGCGAAGAATTTGGACTGCGCATCACCTTTCTGATGATGCTCGGCATTCTGATCACAAATTTCGGAAACGTCGTCGGCGAATTTGTCGGCATCGCCGGCAGCATGGGATTGTTCGGAGTCCCGAAATATATCGCCGTGCCAATCTGCGGCGTAATTGTGTGGCTGATCGCCGTCAAAGGACAATACAAGAGCGTCGAGAAGATTTTCCTGGCCGCCTCTTTCTTTTACGTCACCTACATTTTTGCCGGCCTTCTGGCCAAGCCCGCATGGATGGAAGCGATCAAGGCCACGCTCAAACCGCCGTCGCTCGGCACCTTTCAGGGACCCTATCTTTATATGGTGATCGGCGTCGTCGGCACGACCATCGCGCCCTGGATGCAGTTCTACCTGCAATCCTCGATCGTGGAAAAAGGAGTAACCCGTCGCCAGTACAAGGCTTCGCAACTGGACGTGATAGTGGGCTGCATTTTCACCGACGTGGTGGCGTGGTTCATCATCGTCGCCTGCGCGGCCACCCTTTACCTTCACGGCGTGCGGGATATTCGCGATGCTGCTGATGCTGCGCAATCTCTGCGTCCGCTGGCGGGCGACTGGGCGTATATCCTGTTTGCGCTTGGCCTCTTCAACGCGTCGCTGTTCGCGGCGTCGATTCTGCCCCTTTCAACTGCGTACACAGTGTGTGAAGGATTGGGTTTGGAGTCAGGAGTGGAACGCAAGTTCTCGGAAGCTCCGGCGTTTTACTGGCTCTATACGATTCTCATCGCTGCCGGAGCCGCGGTCGTGATGATACCCGGCCTTCCGCTGATCAAGATCGCTGTATTTTCGCAGGTGGTGAACGGCGCCGTTCTCCCGTTCGTGCTGATCTTCATGCTGCTGCTCATCAATAAAAAAGAGCTGATGGGCGAATATGTGAATAAGCCAATGTTCAATATGATCGCCTGGGCCACGACCGCAATTATGATTATCCTCACCGCTGTGTATGCATACGGGCTGGTCTTCGGCGGGCAGGGATAGGGACGGGCAGGATAACAGCAGCGCTGGTGTTGAGTTGTTCTCACGAACGCCTGAAAATCGAAAGCCATCTGTTTAGAGCAGTTTTCCCGCCGCCAGATCCTTGACCAGCGAGCGGTCCGCATCGAGGAAGTCGAGTTCAGGCAACTCTTTTCGCTTTACCCATCGAATCTCCTTGAAGATCCGGTTTTCGAGTTCGCCCCGGTATTCGCACACCTCGAAAAATCGCAGCTCCACTGAGCCGCCACTCGCATAACGATGTCGAATGCGAGCCACTTCGTTTCCGATCACTGCCTGGATTCCAAGCTCCTCGTCAAGTTCGCGACGCAACGCATCGCGTGGCTGCTCGCCCTCCTCGATCTTGCCTCCGGGAAACTCCCACTTGAGCGGCATGGCCTGATGGCGCGTCCGCTGGCATGCGAGAATTTTGCCATCGCTAACGATAAGGGCTGCGACAACCTGCTTCATGGGGGGCGTTTCACTGGGATCGTTTCTGAATTAAAAGCCGGTGGAATCAATCTGCCTTGACGAGTTCGCCCTCCAGGCGTTGGCCGACGAGCTGCGCGCAATACTCGACGAGTTCGCGATCCTGGCCGGCGAACGCCGAAGCGAAATGACTGTCGATATCGAGCTCGCCCACGACCTCGCCGCGTACGAAAATCGGCACCACGATCTCAGACTTGGTTTCGAGCGAGCACGCGAGATACCGGGAATCCTTGGAAACATCATCGACGACGACAGTTCTGCCCGAGGACGCGGCCGCACCGCAAATTCCCTGATTCAGATGAATGCGGGTGTGCGGCGTCATCGCACCCTGGAAATGTCCCAGGACAAGAACCGGCGGCTGGGCGCCGGCTTCCAGCATGTAGAACCCAACCCAGTTGTACTTGAGCATTTTTTCGTTGAGCAACAGCGTGATGCCGTTCATGAATCGATCGGCGGAACGCGACTCGGCATTGAGCCTGTCGATCGCCTCGCGGACCTCGTCTTGCCGGTCTGGCTTCGGGGAAGTGGGCATGGCAATCTATCCTAACCCAAGATCCCGCACGCCCGATCAGCGACGGTAATCCTCAGTAATTGCCCGCAACCCTGGGGTAATCTGGGCACGAGTAATCTGGGCACCGTCAACCGCCCCGTCGCGGCCCGCGTCAGCATGAATCGCCGCTGCCAGCGCGCGTAACCCCGCCACCAGCGTAGGCGCAGGTGTATTTAACAGCTCGTCGGAGATGCAGTAGACCTGCGAGCTTCTGGCCGCGGTCGTCTCCGACCATCTTCGCTCTCGCACAATCTTTGCAAGTGGCACGCGGTCGCCAGCCCCGCACCAGGCAGCCACTATGACCTCGGGATCCAGTCGCGTCACCTCATCGGCGGAAATCTGTCGGCCCGGCTCGCCCAGGAATTCACCGCCCGCCGCCCGTACCAATTCCGCCACCCAGGTCTGCGACGCGATGATCGGCTTACCCCACTCCTCGCAGAAAACGCGCTTGATCGGCAGAGTTCTAGTCGCGAGCCTCACCTTTTCGATCTCCGCCCGCATTCTCGAAATCGCGGGATCGGCCCGGTCGCCAAGCCCGGCGCACCCCGCGATGGTGGCGATGTCGGTGTAAATGTCATCGAGGGTGTGCGGGACCAGCCCGAGAAATCGCACGCCCGCTTTCAGAATTTCCGCGACCGCCGCTTCCTGGTAGGGAACGGATGCAATCACCAGATCCGGCTTGGCCGCAAGAATCTCGCTGGCCTTCGCGGTCCACGAATCGGCGATGACCAGCCGGGTAGTGGTATCGAGTTCGCGAACCACCTCGGTGCAGTACTTCGTGCAGGCCACAACCCGATCGAGCGCTCCCAGGCTCGCGAGGATGACAGTGGCGCTCGGTTGCAGGCAGGCAATGCGCCGCGGCGCGTGCGATTCGGGCATCTGCATATTGTAGGGGAACCAGCTGCGGAAGCGGACGGGCCGCGGCCAGATCATGCCCCCAGCAAGTACGAGCACAGTTACAATCAGTCGGTGTACTCCCCCGAACTACTCGATCATTTTCAAAATCCGCGGAACACGGGCGTGATAGAAGAGCCCGACGCAAGCGCATACGTGGAAAATCCAATCTGTGGCGACGTGCTGGAACTAAGCCTTAAACTCGAGGGCTCCCGAATCGCCGACATCCGCTTTCGCGCCAAAGGATGCGTTCCGGTGATGGCGTGCGGATCGGCAATCACCGAGTTGATACAAGGCAAGAGCGTGCAGGCCGCGCGCGCCATTAAAAGGGAAGAGCTGCTGCAAAGAGTGGGAGGATTGCCCGAAGCTTCCAGCCATGCCGCCCACCTCGCACTGGATGCCCTCACCGCGCTTCTGCGAAAACTCTGAGGCCGAATCACCGGCTCTGGCCACTACAGCAACGTCTTCCTACAACGTCTCGTGCGCGGACGCCGCCCGATCATTGAACGTCTTGAAGAAGCTATCGTAGTTGCCAGCCGCCTCTGCACGCCGCAACGGCTTGACCCGCTCCACCGCAGATCTCTGTTGCCTCCGGCGAATTCTTCAGAATCCGCATCGTTTCGGAGATGAACTCCTTCAGCGGCATAGCGTTCGGGTCCGTGAGGCCGCCCGGTCCCAGCAGTTCCGTTTGCACGTAGGGCGGGATGAGTTCCAGCACCTCCACAGGCGTGTGCCGCAGTTGATAGCGCAGCGATTGCGTATAGGAATGAATAGCGGCCTTCGTCGCGCAATAGGTTGGTGTCACTGCCAGTGGCACGAAGGCCAGCCCGGAAGACACTGTCATGATGGCTGCCCGTTCCTTCGAAAGCAGTATCGGCAACAGCGCTACCGTCAGACGGATCGGGCCGAGCAGATTCGTCGCCACGATCGCCTCCGCATCACCCAAGCCGCCACCTTGCACCGCTTCCGCCCGCATGATGCCTGCGTTGAGGATGACCACGTTCAGGGCAGGATAATCGCGCTTCATCTGCTCAGCAAAGCGAACGATCGCATCGCCTTCGCTGATGTCGACGAACGCGGACTTCATGCCCGGGTTGGCCGCCAGAGTCTCTTCCATCGCCTCCTTCCCACGGCCGGCAATGATCACTTGGTTTCCCTCGGCATGAAAAGCCTCGGCCAGACCGCGGCCAATTCCCCTTCCGCCGCCGGTAATCAGAATCGTGTTGTCCTTGTACTTGCATGAGACTCTCGCTTTCTACGCCGCGCGACGGCGCCATAATATCAAGGGGGCCGACGGCTAAGACCTGAGAGCTGCCCTACTGCGGCTCGTACACCGTCCAGCCGTTCGCGAGCGCAATTTCCTTCAGATTTGGATTTGGGTTGATCGCGAACGCATGTTTTGACAGCTCCAGCATCTCCCGATCCCAGATTGCGTTGCCAAATGCGCAATCGGGTGGAACCTTGATGGCGCTTTCGATCGCCTCAACTTTTCCCGCACCGCTCGGCACGCGAACAAGCCGATCGGTAATCATGCCGTCTTCAACGTCGGCTTCGGCGGCCAGGATGCGCTCCGATGGAATGCCAAAGCTGCGCACAGCCGATCGGATGATCCACTGATTGGACGAAGAAACGGCCCACACGTTGCATCCTGACTCGCCGAGGCGGAGAACCAGTTCGCGCATTTCGGGGACGATACTTTTCTCCACGCCGAGGGCGAAATAGGTGTCGCACGCGCGCTGAACGTCTTCTTCGCGCAGGCCATGGTGCATGGTGACCATTTCGCCGCACATGACGTCCTCGGGAACCTTGCCCGCACGGTAGTCGGCGTACCGCGCGCGCGCCCAACGTGCGATCTCGGGAGACACGAGTCCCTGCTCCATCTCCCATGAAAAAAATCCTTCGCCGGCGTCTCCCGACCAGAGCGTGCCATCACAGTCAAATGTCGCAATGCGCGGCCTGAGTTCGAGCACGCTTTCAATGAAGGCAGTTTGTTTCGCTGTGAGTGCTGTCATGAATTGGGATCTGGAAGAAAATCTGGCTATGCTGGCGCCGGTAACCCCGCGTATTGTTCGGGTGTATCTACGTTGGCGACGATCAGCGAATCTTCGACCGTGACGTAAACGATCTTCTCGCGATGCTCATGCTCCACATCGCGCGCGCTAGACTCGGCAGGTGCCCGGAGGAAGGCCTCGATCATCTCGCGGCCCGCAAAAATCGGATGCCCATGCTTTCCCTGGTATTCAGGCACGACCGCCCATTTCGATTGCAACAGAGCCTCATCGAACGCGTCTGACAATAACTGAACTGTCGCGGGTAAAACCGGCGGCCGATCCACTAGCGTAATCATGGCCGCATCGCGCCCGCGGTTCAGTACCTCGCGCAAGCCAACCTGAAGGGAACTGAACTGTCCCTGCGCGGGATGAGGATTCACTATCCGCGATGCGCCGCTCGCATAAATGACTGGAGCGAGATTCGGCGCATTCTTGCCGGCCACGACCAGCACCACGTCGACAAAGGGATCGAAGAGCTGAACGGCCGCCGACAAAAACGTCCCCGCGCCTCCGGCCGCTTGCGGAGGCCATGGCAGCAGCGCCTTGTCGCGTCCCATGCGCGAGGACTCGCCGGCTGCCAGAATCACGCCACACAAACTCGAGGCTCTAACCATGAGGGCAAGATAGCATTCTGAATCCCGACTAACAAGGATAGTGGTCACATTCGGTGGCTGATGCACGTCAGTTAAACATGGGCAGTTTAACGAGGTCATCGGGCGGCACCGGTTCCACCGCCTGCCCCGCCTTGCGCCAGGCGCGCAAACCTCCGGAGATCACGAAGACCTTGAACCCCTCTTTGATCAGTATTTGCGCCACCCGGGCGCTCGTGGCTTCGCGTGCTCAAGTGCAGTAGAGATAAATCTCTCGCTCCTTGGAAAGGTTCTTGACCTCTTCTTCGAGGAGGTTGGGCTCGAGGCGAATCGACCCGGCGATGCGCTCCGATTCCGCGTCATAGTAGCCGTGGCTGCGCACGTCGGCGATTAGAATGCTGCCGGGTGTGGCCGCAGCCAGGCGGCGGCCCACTTCGTCCGCGGGCACTCGCGGAGCCACGTCGAGCAATCGGTAGCGGCGATAGATCACGATCCGATACACGATGTAAACGGCGAGCCCGACTCCGAAGATGGTCTCGGCGGCAGAACCCGCAGTCCGCAATCTGCGCGTGATGTCTCGCAGAACGTCGCTGAAGGCATAGCCCGCAATGGCGTAGGTTGCGATATAGATCGCGGCTCCGAGCGAATCGAAAGTGAGAAATTGCGCGGGCCGCATGCGCATGCTCCCGGCGAGCGGCGGAGACATGGTGTTGATACCGGGAATGAACTTCGCGAACAGCAATGTCAGCTTGCCGCGACGATAGAAATATTCGGCCGATCGCAGAATGCAGGTCTCCGGATTCGCTGACAGACGGCACAATATGCCAAGCAGCGCCCAGCCGCTGACTCGGCCGGCAAAGTACAGACAGATATCGCCGCTCAGGGTCGCCATCATGGCTACCGGGATAACGAAATAAAGATGGAGTTGACCGTAGGCAGCGACCGCGCCGGCCGTCAGAATCGCGAGCGCCGCCGGAACCGGAAGGCCGATTGCCTCCGCAAGGCAGATTGCCGCAAGCAAGAGGTAGCCGTTGTGCGAGATCAGCGAGACCAAGTCACTCATTCGAGAAATAGTTTGTGCAGTGCAACTATAGCGAAAATGCGGCGGCTCATCTCAAAGACGCAAACAAATCGTCGTTTTTGAGCGATCGTCTGTGAGCGACCGAGCAGCTCGAAGCTACTTTTCCCGCGCCACCACGAATTCGGGCGCCCAGAGTAGCGCGCGCTTGATCTCCGAATCAGGAAAGACACAAATTGCCTGACGCGCCGATTCGGCATATCGCGCGGCCTCTTTGTTTGCGAACTCGAGCGAGCCATAGCGATTGAGAATCGCGAGGATGTCGGCGTGCGTTACGCCGTTGAAGGCGCGCTCACGCAGCACGGAGTCGATCTGGCGCCGCTCGGCCGGCGTGCAACGCTCCAGCGCATGAATCACCGCCATGGTGGCCTTGCCTTCGCGCAGGTCGCTGGCCACCGGTTTGCCCAGCACGCTCTCGGAGGCCGTCAGATCGAGCACATCGTCGACGATCTGAAACGCCATTCCGAGATCGCGTCCGTATTGCCCGAGGCGTTCCTCTTGCTGCGTCGTCGCGCCACCAAGAATGCCGCCGACCCGCATGGACACAGAGAAGAGACACGCCGTCTTGCGATAGATCAGGTCGAGATGCTCCGGAAGCGAGATCGGCTTGCCGAGTTTTTCCATTTGCAGCAGTTCGCCTTCGACCATTTGCTGCGTCAACTCGATCAGCACATCGAGAATTCGGAAGTTGCGCTCCTGCACGGCGATCTTGAAGGCTTGCATGTAGAGCCAGTCACCGGCCAATACACACTTTGAATTGCCCCATTGCGTGTTGGCTGCCGGGCGACCGCGGCGTATCTCGGCTTCATCGATGATGTCATCGTGAACGAGCGTGGCGGTGTGAATGATCTCGACCACCGACGCGAGCTTGACCGCGCCCGCGCCTTTGTAGCCGAGCAGCTTCGCCGAAAGCAGCAGCAACGCGGGACGAATCCGCTTGCCGCCGCCGGCGCGGAGGTATTCGCCGATCTCCGTGATGGCGGCGACGTTCGAGACCGTGTCCTGCCCAAGCTGCTCTTCGATGGCGACGATGTCGTCGCGCAGCAGGTCGAAAATCTCTTTCCCGTTAATGGCGCTGGTTGTGCTCAAATCGCTTCCAATCCCGCAATCTGACCTCTTATTTCAGTTCGTTCTTATTTCAGTTCGTCCGGTAATTCGTAAACTGCATGTCAATTCCAAAGTCCTTCTGCTTGAGCAGCGCGATGATCTGTTGCAGCGTGTCGCGATCCTTGCCGCTCACCCGCACCAGATCGGCCTGGATCGAAGCCTGTACCTTCTTTTTCGAGTCTTTCACGTATTTCACGATCTCACGTGCTTTCTCGATCGGAATGCCTTGCTGCATGGTGATCTTCTGCTTCGAGGTGCTGCCGGCCGCGGGTTCGACCGCACCGTAAGTCAATCCCTTCAGCGGGACGCCGCGCTTTACAAGCTTCTGCTGAAAAATGTCATTGATCGATTTGAGTTTGAAATCGTCCGCGGAATGCAGAATGATCGCGTCTTTTCCCTCGAGCGCGATTTGTGACTTCGAATCCTTCAAGTCGAAACGCGTCGTGATTTCCTTCATCGCCTGCTGGATCGCATTCGCTACTTCCTGAAGGTCGATCTTGCTTACGATGTCAAAACTATTGTCGGGCATTGATTCTGCCTTGCACTTTAGATTGATGTGCTGGACGGGGCGAAGCACCTGTTTTTTTTGGTGCTCGCCGCTTATTCGCACTGCCAACCGGAGCGACTTCATGTGGTTACACCTTGCCCCTGATCTACAGCTCGAAGCTCGCGGCGCAGGCCCTGTGCACGCACAAATTTGTATCCTTGAGGGTATCAGAAGAAGCAAACTCTGGGCAGGTAAAGCGCATGCATGAGGAGCGCTCGCTATTGTTTGACGCGGTCAGCGAGTTTGAAGAATTTGAAGAAATTGTCCGCTGTTTGCTGGCCGATTTCTTCGGGTGACAGATTTCGCAGTTGGCCTATCTGGAGAGCCGTCTCAATTACAAAGCTAGGCTCGTTGCGCTGGCCGCGATGCGGAACCGGCGCAAGATAGGGCGAGTCGGTCTCGATCAGCATGCGGTCGAGCGGGACGAATTGTGCGGCCTCGCGAATGTTCTGCGCTTTGGGAAAGGAAATGTTGCCGGCAAACGAGATCATGAAACCCAGATCGAGACCGCGCCGCGCATGCTCCACGCTTCCGGTGAAGCAATGCAGCACGCCGCCGCGGCCGCTCGAGCTCAAGCCCGGGGCGCTCCAATGCTCGGCGATCATGGCTAGGCAATCATCCCAGGCATTTTCGCTGTTGTCGGATGGACGGCAGTGAATGATGATTGGCAACTCCGCCGCTTGCGCCAATTCCATTTGTCGGCGGAAAACTGTCTTCTGCACGTCGCGCGGAGAATGATCATAGAAATAGTCGAGACCAATCTCCCCCCAGCCAATCACCTTGGGATTTCGCGCCCATTCAAGCATTTGCGCGTCGGCTGCGTCGTTCGCCAGGCTGGCCTCATGCGGATGAATGCCCACGCTCGCCCAGATCTCCGGATATTGCGGCTGGCCGCTATATTCTTCCGCCAGGCGAATCCCGCAGTCGGCGGTATCGGGTCCCTCGCCGTTGCCGATGGCGAGGTAGCCGTCGATGCCAGCTGTCTTGGCGCGCGCAAGCACTTCTTCGCGGTCGGCGTCGTACCGCTTGCCTTCGAGATGTGCGTGAGAGTCGATGTACATCGGTCGTCGATAGTTAATCGCTAGTCGTCTGTCGTTCGCGTTGGTCGTTGGGTAACGCGGCGTAGAGACGAGGCTTACCTCGTCTCATGGCGTGCGCCAGATGCACTGTCCGCGGAGACGCGGCAGGCGCGTCTCTACCGATCCGCGTCTCTACGACGAGGTGGCGGCTCTTACTTCAGCCTTGCGCCCACCGGCACATCTTCTAGAAAGCTCGCCAGCACGGGTTTTCCGCCTTCGACCGATGCCGCGACGATCATTCCGTTCGATTCCAGCCCGCGCAGTTTGCGCGGCGCCAGGTTCGCCACGATCACTACCTTCCGGCCAATCAGCGATTCGGGCTCATACGCTTCGGCGATTCCGGCGACTAATTGACGTACTTCTGTCCCGAGGTCGACCTCCAGACGCAGCAGTTTGTCGGCGCCCTTTACTCGCTCGGCAACTTTTACCAGCGCCACGCGCAACTCCACCTTCGCGAAATCATCGATGCTGATCTTGCCATCGGGAATTGCAGGCCCAGGCTTTACCGCAGACCCAGGTCCCACTTTCGAAGATCCGGTCGCGATTTCGGCGGGCGGGCGGGCTTCGCTCGGCTGGATGGGCGAGGCGCCCGTCCCCACATTAGTGCCTTGTTCTTCCATTTTCTGCATCCTCTCAACTGCCGATTTGTCAGCTCTCGGAAACACGGCCTTCACGTCGCCCAATTTTGTGCCGAGCTGCAATTGCCCCCATCGTAGTTGCGTAAGGTCGAACTTCTTGATGTCGCCCAGCCCAAGCTGTTCCCAGATCTTCGCGGTCGACTCCGGCATCACCGGATGCGCGAGTGCTGTGACAATTCGCAGCGCCTCGGCGCTGGTATAAAGCACGGTGGCCAGTCGTTGCCGGCTCTCCTCGTCCTGCTTGTCGCCGAGCGCCCACGGCTCGTTTTCGACGATGTATTTGTCCACGATAGCGACCAGTCCCCAGGCCGATTCGAGCGCCTTCGAAAACTGGTACTGCTCGAAATAGGACCCAAAATCCGCAATCGTCTTTCGAGCCGCATCTGCGATGGCGTCATCTTGCGCCCGGTGCGCGGCCTGCGACGGGTACGGCACCTCGCCCTTGAAATAACGCGTAATCATCGTCAGCGTGCGGCTGGCAAGATTGCCAAGGCCGTTGGCCAGGTCGGCGTTGTAGCGCTGCACGAGCGCGTCAAAGCTGAACGAGCCATCCTGTCCAAAGACGACTTCGCGCAGCAGGAAGTAGCGCAGCGCGTCGGCGCCGAGAACGTCGAGAATTGTTTCCGCGCGCACAATGTTGCCGCGCGACTTCGACATCTTGTTTTCCTCGAAGAGCAGCCAGCCATGCGCCATGACGCCCTTGGGCAGCGGCAAGCCAGCCGCCATCAGGAATGCGGGCCAATAGACGCAATGGAAGCGCACAATCTCTTTGCCGATCATGTGGACGTCGGCCGGCCAGTATTTCTCATACTTGCTTGTGTCGTCCGAACCGTAACCGAGTGCCGTAATGTAGTTCGCGAGCGCGTCGAGCCAAACGTAGATCACGTGCTTGGGATCGTCGGGAACCGGAATACCCCACGAAAATGTGCTTCGGCTGATGGAGAGATCGCGCAAGCCGCCGCTCACGAATGAGAGCACTTCGTTGCGCCGCGTTTCTGGGCGAATGAAATCAGGCTGTTCGCTATAGAGCTTCATCAGGCGGTCTTGAAATGCGGATAGCTTGAAAAAATAATTCTCCTCCTGCACCGTCTCCGTGAGGCGTCCACAAGTCGGGCAGGGCGCGCCCGGTTCAGCGCCGTCCACGTAAAGCTCGCACGACACGCAGTACTGGCCGGTGTAATGGCTCTTATAGATATAGCCTGCGTCCGCGATGCTCTTCCACAGGGACTGTACGCCTTGCTTGTGGCGCGGCGAAGTCGTGCGGATGTAGTCGTCGTAGCTTAGACCCATGCGGTCCCAGAGCCCGCGAAATTGCGCCGAGACTTCATCCGTGAATTGCTGCGGGGTCTTGCCCGCGGCCTGCGCCGCGCGTTCAATTTTTTGTCCGTGTTCGTCGGTACCGGTCAGGAACCAGGTGTCATGCCCCAACATTCGGTGGCGGCGGGCAATCGTGTCGCAGGCAATCGTGGTGTAGGCGGTTCCGATATGCGGACGCGCGTTGACGTAATAAATCGGAGTCGTGATGTAAAACTTCTGGGTCATTCTTTGCCTTGAACTCTGCCTTGAACTTCTGCCTGAACTCTGCCTTGAAAAGATTTAGGAGTCCGCGCCATTAAACGGCGTCGGATTTACTCGACTTGGATTGATTCAGTTTGATGTCGTCCACTTCGATTCCGATGTGCTGGAGGTGGTGCAGCATGTGCGCGAGATAATCCTCGAAGACGAATTGCAGCGTCAGCGGCTCAGAACCGGCGATTGTAAGAGTACGCGACCAGCAGTCGGCGGGCACTGTTTCCGCGGCCGCCAGCAGTTGCCAGTTGAGCGCTCGCCACACGTCGATTAACTCTTTCCACTCGCGGCGACTATAGGCGTGCACGGCCACCCAGCGATTCTGCTCGTATCCCGGCATCGCAGGATTCTCTTCCAATTGCGCGCGCACGATTCGCTGATGATTGTTGGCGGCCGAATCGAGCAAATGGCCCAATTCCTCTTTCGGCGACCAGTTCGCGGGCGAGGGCTTGCTTTCTACCGTGTTTGCAGAAAGTTGACCGAGGCGCGCTGGCACGAGTTCCAGAAGATTACGTAATGATGATAATGCTGAGATCGCTGTCATCGCACCTCCTACACTACATTGTGAACCTGTCCTCGCGCTCGTTTGCTCTCCCCGTGTCATTCTCGATTCAATCTTTAACCTTTGCCGTTCTGCGCGTACACGCGCAGCGCCTCGTGCATCACCGTCTTCAACGGGACGTGATGTTCGGAGGCGATCTGGCGACAATCTTCGTATTCGGGAGCGTAGTTCGAAACCGTGCCGTTCAAGTTCGCGATCTTGATGCGCACTGGCCCCCATGTTGTCTCGACCGTTTCCCAGCGTCGTTCCAGCACGCGCCGTTGTTCGTCACGCCGCCGCACGCCCAGCGTGCTGGTCTCGGCAAACACGATTGTGGTCAGCCGATCTGCGTCCTCGGGCCTTGCCAGCACCGTCAATAGCGTCCCAGGACGGTTCTTTTTCATCTGCACTGGAATGCTGAACACGTCGAGCGCGCCCTCGGCCAGCAGGCGCTCGACAGCGTAGCCCAGCACCTGCGGGTTGAGATCATCGAGATTCGCCTCGAGAACAGCAATGCGGTCGACCGAGATGCCGTTCGTCGATCCGACTGCTCCGTGCGCACCCGCCCCAATCTCCGCGGAGGCCGCTTCGCCAACTGTCAGGCGCAAAAGATTTGGATGCTCCGGGAAGTCGCGGCTGCCCGCCCCATAACCCGCCTTTTCGATCTTCATCGCCGGGAACGCAGCAAAGCGCGTCACCAGCGTCTTCACGATTGCCGCACCGGTCGGCGTCACGAGTTCAACCTGCGGCCCGGAAGAATACACCGGCGCGCCCGCCAAAAGCTTTACGGTCGCGGGCGCGGGGACAGGCAATGTCCCGTGCGCGCACTTGACCGTGCCGCCGCCCACATTGAGCGGCGAGCAAATCCATCGGTCGACGCCCAGTGCCTCCGCCCCTACGGCCGCGCAAACGATATCCACCATCGCGTCGACCGCGCCGACCTCATGAAAGTGCACCTCGTCAATGGTTGTGTTGTGAATCTCAGCTTCCGCGGCACCGAGCGCTTCGAAAATGCGGGTTGCTATTGTCTTCGCCGCGCTGCTGATCGCAGCCTTCTCGATAATCGCGCGAATCTCCCGCAACCCGCGGCCGTGGGCGTGCCCATGTTCATGCTCGTGCTGACGAGCGTGGGCGCGAGGCGACTCGACGGCGGGCGCGTGCACATGCCAGTGAGCGTGTCCGAGCGAGTCAGCGTGCTCATGCGAATGGGCGCCGTCGGCGGATTGCTGCTGCCCCCGAAACACATCCCGTGGCAGATCGTTTCGTGGCTGATTTTTCTCGCCACGCGAGTACACGTCAACCTTGGTCGCCGCCACACCTCCGCGCGTCACGCGCGAGATCTCAAGCCGCGCCCCAACGTCGAGCGCAGCAACCGCCTGCTCGAGCAGTTTTGCAGACACTCCGGCGTCCACCAGCGCGCCTAGAAACATGTCGCCGCTGATGCCGGAAAAACAGTCAAGGTAGGCAATGCGCATAGGAGCCAGTCGTCTGTCGTTAGTCGGCGGTCGTTCGCGCAGCAGATAAAGACAAATCGCTTCCTGCGGGCTCGCGTCCTGGAGATCGTACTGTGCCAGCGAACAGAATTTCCGAGCTTTGAACGACCAACGACCAGCGACTAACGACGAATTTTCATCATAGGGAACGATCTTCCACTCCGTCAAACCCGCCGCCTGCCGCGTCTTTGTTAGAATCACTATTCTTCAATCGCTTAGAGGTATTTCTTGTATCGAGATCTCGAAGGCCGTGTCATCGACGCCGTGCGCGAGTTTTTGCGTCGCGCCTACCAACTCGAAATTGCGAATGTCGCCATCGAGCAGCCACCAAAAATTGAGTTTGGAGAGTACGCGCTTCCCATCGCCTTCGAGCTCGCCCGCAAACTGCGCAAGGCTCCCCGCAAGATTGCCGAAGAGATCGTCGCCGGAATCGGCTCCGTGCCCGGCATCCAAAAGTTTGAGGTCGCGGGCGCGGGCTACATAAATGTGCGCGTCAATCGAGCCGAAACGGCCGCGTCGCTTGCCGCCGATCAAGTCGAACCCGCCGACGTGCCCAGAGGCAAAGTGCTGGTCGAGCACTCCAGCATCAATCCCAATAAGGCCGCGCATATCGGGCATCTCCGCAATGCCATTCTCGGCGACACCTTCGTTCGCCTGCTGCGCTTTGCGGGCAGAGAAGTCGACATTCAGAATTACATCGACAACACCGGTGTCCAGGTTGCCGACGTGGTGGTCGGATTTCTCAATGTCGAGAAAAAATCACGCGCCGAAATCGAAGCGCTCGCGGCGGGTCCCCGCTTTGATTTCTATTGCTGGGACCTCTACGCCAGCGTTTCGCGGTGGTATGGACAGGACAAGCAGAATCTCATCGCCCGCAGCGCGACGATGCGCGCGATCGAAGAGGGACATAACGAAACCTCGCGGATCGCCGAGCTGATTTCAACCGCCGTTTTACGCCGTCATCTCGAGACCATGGAACGCCTCGACATCGAATACGACTTCCTGCCGCGCGAGAGCGAGATACTGCACCTGCATTTCTGGGATGCCGCATTCACCAAGCTGAAAGAAGCGGGCGTACTGACGTTCGAAAACGAGGGAAAAAATAAAGGCTGCTGGGTCATGCGCCGCGCGGGGACTGCAAAGTCTTTAACCACAGAGGACACAGGGAACGCAGGGGAAATCGCTGAAGAGGACCAGAAAGTCATTGTCCGCTCTAACGGGACGGTCGGCTACGTCGGCAAAGACATCGCTTATCACATGTGGAAGTTCGGCCTGCTCGGCCGCGACTTCAGCTATCGAAAATTCTTCCGCTACCCCAATCAGCACGACTGCTGGATCTCGACAACTCCCGACGATCCCGGCGCCGCCAAAAATCACCCTCACTTCGGCGATGTGGCCGAGATCTACAACGTGATCGACGCACGCCAATCTGAAGCCCAGAACACCGTTATTGAGGCGTTGCGCGGCCTCGGCCACGACGAAGCCGCGGATCGCTACACGCATTTTTCCTACGAGATGGTCGCGCTAACGCCGCGCTGCGCCGCCGAACTCGGCTACCAACTGAGCGAAGAAGAAAAAGCGCGCCCCTGGATC
Source organism: uncultured Acidobacteriaceae bacterium (assembly GCA_963803645.1). Lineage (GTDB taxonomy): Bacteria > Acidobacteriota > Terriglobia > Terriglobales > Acidobacteriaceae > Acidiflorens. The sequence goes on from CAWDNK010000006.1 coordinate 22,239, forward strand.
GAGGTCTCCGGCCGCAAGGGTTTTGGGGTGAAGGCCGATGATCTGCTCGACGCTCTAATCGCCTCTGCGCGTAACGAAGTCGACTCGCGCCATCCCGAGCTGAGCGATCTAGAGCGCGCTGCGATCGCCACGCAGATCGCCATTGGTGCGCTGCGTTATTTCATGCTCAAGTTCACCAAAACCGCGGTGATCGCTTTTGATTTCAAGGAAGCTCTCAGCTTCGAGGGCGAGACCGGCCCCTACGCGCAATACGCGGTCGTTCGCGCCGCCAACATTTTTCGCAAGGGTGGACTCGATGCTGATGCGTTCTTATCCGAGGCGGCGAGCCGCGTCTCTACAGCCGACTTCGCAAAATACCTTGACGGCGAATCCGGCAACGGCATCTGGGAACTCTGGGTGGCCGCGGCCAAGACCTCATATATCGTCAGCCAATGCATCGCCACCACTGAGCCCGCCTATCTTGCCAAACATGCCTTTCAACTGGCGCAGCTCTTCAACACCTTTTACCACCAGCATCCCATCCTCACCGAGGCGGACGAGAGCCGAAAGCGCTTCCTGCTCACCACTGCCGCCGTCGTTCGTCGCGAGCTGGTCCGCGTTCTGGCGATCATGGGGATCACGGTCCCCTCCGTCATGTGAAGCTCAGCCTAGACCTCAATCGTATAAAAATTCCACGCTTCGTTACGCGATTATCCCCGCCACGGCCGACGATCTTTTTGACGGCGTGCCCCTAACCTATTGATTATCAAGGTTCTTACTATGCTGATCCACGACGTTCGATTGGCATCCTTCGTGCTTTAATAGACATCGAAAAGCAGTCTTCGCAAAAGGCAATAATATGGGGAAGGAGCCCCTGACTCGCATGAAGCACATCGCTTTGACCCTAACGCTGGCATTCGCCGTCGCCGCATCCATCGGGTGCACGACCAAGAACTACGTGCGCCAACAGACGACCCCACTGGTTAACAAGACCAACGAACTTGACGATCTGACCGCCCAGAACTCGAAAGCCATTAAGGACGTCGATCAGCGTGCGCAGTCCGGCATTCAGGCCGCGCAAAACAGCGCGAATCAGGCTGACCAGAAAGCTCTGGCAGCTGGCCAGAGCGCCGACAAGGCGCAGATGGCAGCGAACACGGCCGCTCAGCGGGTCGACACTCTGACCAACACGGTCGTGAACCTCGACAACTATCGTTCAGTGGCCGAGACCTCGGTGCACTTTGGCTTTAACAAGGACAATCTGACCAAGGAAGCCCGCGAGGCGATCGACCAGCTCGCCGAGAGCGTTGCGTCCACCAAGGGATACATCATTACCGTTGAAGGCGCGACCGACTCGGTGGGTGGCGCGGACTACAACTACGACCTCAGCCAGCGCCGCGCGGATGCGGTCATTCAGTATCTGGCATCGGAGAAGAACATTCCGGCCTACAAGATCTATCTGATTGGCCTCGGCAAGGATAAGCCGGTTGAATCGAATAAGACCTCCGCCGGCCGCGCCAAAAACCGCCGCGTCGACATTCGGCTGATGACCAACATGGGCAGCGGAACCGACACGCAGGGAACTCCATCGGCGACCGCCAATCCGCCGTCGATGTAATTTTTTCTTTTACAATTTTTCCCTCCTCCCCGGAGGATTTTGCCAAACCAGGCCGCCGGATATAGGCGGCCTGATTTTTTGCATCGACCCCGGAATCAGCTAAAATAGATACCAATGCGCCGGTCTTTTTTTCTCACGCCGCTTCTCACGTGGTTTCTCGCGTGCGTGCTCTTGAGTGCCTGCTGTCTGGCGCAGCAGGATGCGTCGAACCCGCCGAGTTCCTCCAGCAAGCCGGCTGAGCCCGATACCCCGCAGGAGAGTTCCAGCCGCGACACGCGCGTGGACACGACTCCGCCGCGGGATGACGCCAAGAATCATCCGTATAGTCACGACGTCACCTCCGATCTTGAAGCTCCACCCGCGTCCGATGTGCAGGAGTTCCATCCCTGGAATCCCTACAAAGCGGGCAAGGATATTCAGGTGGGCGATTTCTACTTCAAACGCGGGAACTTCAAGGGAGCGCTCGATCGCTACAAGGAAGCCCTCTATTACAAGCAGGGCGACGCCGTCGCTACCTTCCGCGTGGGTGAGTGCCAGGAGAAGTTAGGCAATAAAGCAGAGGCCCGCAAATACTTCGAGCAATACTTGAAGATATTGCCGGAAGGTCCTCTCGCTAAGAACGCGCATGCGTCGCTGGAAAAACTCGACAAGAGTCATTAAGACTGCGGCAGGGCAGGGGGCCAGGCGCTATTTCTCCACCCGTGAAAATTCTCCCGTAGAGGCATTTACCGCCACGCGCAACTGCGCCGTCTCGCGATCGGTTCCATAGATCACATGCCACGTCAACTCGTTCGTCTGGTGATTGAAGTCGAGGATATAGAGCACTGGCGTATCCGGACTTTTCGCCAGAAGTTTGTCGCCGCCATGCTGCTGCGCGACGGCGAATGCCTTGTCGGTGTCCGTCTTCAGAAACTGAAAATTGAAAACCTGGGTCGAAGAGTTGGTCGGACTGTAGGTGTCCTCCACGCTGTGGGTGACGTCGCCATTCGACCAGGTGTAGAACTCGGTGCCGCGTCGCGCCGGTGAGGCAAATCCCGAACGCCACTCTCCCGCCGTTCCGTCACTGCTCTTCGAGGCCGCCGACTCGACACGAAACGGCTGGGCATCCGGCGCCCATCCTCGAGCCGCAGTGAAGCTCTTGAAGAATGCTCTGCTCCCGGTGATGGTCTCCGGAGCCTTGGGCTGAGGTTTTTCTGCGGTTGTGGACGTAGTTGGCGCGGATGAGCATCCCGTCATCGCTACCGCCAGAATCGCCACGAATATTGTTTTCATCTCAGCCCTCGTTCCGGGAATCGGATGTCCGCGATCAGGTGTCACCTCCTGAAATCCGTCTTCGCCGGGTTCTCGCGACGCCGGACACTTGATCCGCGATCATTGTACTGAACGAGCGCCGCTGATTCCTATAAAATTGGCACTGGACGCTCTTCAACAATATGGCTTCTCATCTCGAACGCCTGCGCCGCGAACTGGAAGACGCGATCGACGGAGCGGATTACATTGCGCTCCAACGCGGCCCGGCAGGGAAGTGGAACTCGGAGCAGATACTCGAGCATCTGTACGTTTCCTATAAATCCACGAATTTTGGGCTGGCGAAATGCCTAGAAAAGGGCGCGCCGCTCGCTACGTCCGCTACGCTGAAGCAGTGGCGGGATAAGTTGCTGGTGGTGGATATTGGCCACATGCCAAATGGCATTCAGGCCCCGAAACAAGCTATCCCGCGGGGCTTGCCGCCAGACGAAGTGCGCTCAAATATTTTTGCGGAGATCGAGAAGATGGAGTCGGCATTGGCCGATTGCAAGCGCCGATTCGGCGCTGGAACGAAGCTGATGGATCATCCGTTCCTCGGTCCGCTCACCGCTAACGGGTGGAGCAAGCTTCACCTCGTCCACGGGCGCCACCACGCAAAGCAAATCCGCCAGCGGATCGCTGGCGGATGAGGAATCGCTGAATCGGTAGCGGCGGCGCTTTGCTCACGCACGCACTGTTCTCGCAGGTATTGCCCTCGCGAGCGTCCGTTCGCCACACTGTTGCTGAGCTTACTTATTGCTGTCGTTGTTCTGTTTGTCGCTGTCTTTCGACGTGGCGTCGCTTTCCTTTTCTCTCACACCCGCCTTGCGCGCCGCTTCCTGCATATCGGTGAGCTGCGCCTTCACGTCATCGAGCGCCTTCTGCTTAGCCTCAATCTCGCCTTTGTAATGCGCGTCGTCTTTGTCCCATTGCGAGGCATCGCGGAGGCGGTTGCCGGCGTCGCTATAGAACTCAGCAGCGCGCATACGATATTCGCGCTGGTCGAGGTCGAGCTCATGAGAGAGCTGGTCGATCTTAGACTTCTGGGCATCCAGTTTGCCCTGCATATCGCTGGCCGCCTGCTGTTTCTCCTCCGCCGCTGCCTTGGACTGCGCCGCCGATGACGCAGACGCCGCGCTGGCCGCTGCCGTTGCCGCTGGGTCCGGTCCGACCACGCTCAGTGTCTCCGTGGTGGGGAGGTTGTCGTTGTCGTAGACACGGCTCGCCGGCTCCAACTGTGCCTTCTTTTTGCGGGCCGCGCGCGCCGCGTCTCCGAGCGACGGTCCTGAAGATTGTGCCGCCGCCGAAGAAGATGAAGAAGAAGTCTGCGCCGATGCGCCCACGCCAAGCAGTAACAGCGCACCCAGCGCCATTCCAATCGGTATCGTTCGTTTCATAAGATCATTCCTCCCATTATCTAAAGACTCACAACGCCCGCCAGTACCAGTGCAGCACTACATTTCCGAATAGAAACGACAGCATTCCCATGCTGCCCAGAAAAACGCCAAAGGGCATCTGGTAATGGCGCATCATGATGCGCGCCGACTGCCACGCCCGGCGTCGCGCCTCGATGGCCGGCCTGCCGCGCGCTTCAATCCGCTGCCAGCGTTTCAGCCAGACCACCAGCACCGCGCTCAATCCAAAAATCGATCCGCCGAGCGATGCCGCAAAAATCGTTAACACCGTAAGCTTTGTGCCCAGGAATGCGCCGATCATCGCCATCAGTTTGACGTCGCCAAAGCCCATGCCCTCGACGCCCCGAGCGCGCAGGTAAATCGCGGCCGCGCCATACAGAAACGACGCCCCCACGGCGGCGCCCAGCAATGAATCCGATAGCGACCAGAGCCGCCACGAAATCTCACCGCGCATCGCGGGTGATACGAGGCCCGGCATGATTCGCGAAGCCAGATCATTTACCGGCACGAGCAGGCTGAAGCCGATGCCGATCACGAGGCCGGGCAAAGTCAGCGCGTCGGGCAGAAGCTTGGTCTCGGCGTCCGTGAAAACGAGTCCTAAAAGCAAAAAGCCCAGCACCGCGCACTTCACAGTGGCGAGCGTTGGTCCAAAATGCAGGTAGCAGGCAAGAAAAAGCGCGCCGGTAATCAGTTCCACGACCAGGTAACGCGGCGTAATCGGTTCCTTGCAGTTGCGGCACTTGCCCCGCAAAACCAGCCAGCTCAGCACCGGCACATTGTGGTATAGAGGAATCATCTGCCCGCAATGCGGACATGCCGAACGTGGCGCAACCACCGACTTGCCCAGCGGCAGCCGGTAAATGCACACGTTCAGAAAGCTGCCCCAGCACAATCCCAGAGCGAAGATCGCGGCGTCAAAAATGAGTTCCACGGTCGGCGAAATGCCCATCCTGTCAGGTTTTAATCATTATAGGTGGGGCCGGGGGACGCGCTCTAAGCACGAAAGTCCCGGCTTGGGGTAATGTACCGATACCGAGCGCAAGTTATTGAAGGGAATGAGACAACAGGGTCGAACCTCACCCCACCCTATGCCGCCTGCCTGACCTCGCCACGATAAGGGAGAAAAACAGAGAACACCGTCCCGTGACCCGGCCCTTCCGCCCGGCTCCTCAGTCGAATCGAGCCGCCATGCTTGCGCACGATCCCGCTTGATACCCATAGTCCCAGCCCGGTGCCGGTGTCTTTCTTGGTCGTATAAAAAGGCTCGAAGATGCGCGGCAGGTCGGCTGCTGCGATGCCGCTGCCATTGTCCGCCACCGTCACGCGAACGCCTTCGCGTCCGCTGTGCCAATCTCGACCCGGCGCTACGCGCACGTACAACGAACCGTGCTTGCTCATTGCGTCGATCGCATTCACCACCAGGTTGGCGAATAACTGCCGCATCTCTCCGGCATAGCCGTTGATTCTCCCGACCTCGCGGAAGCGCCGATCCACCCGAATCTGCCGCGCTTCGATCTTGCGCGAATACAATTGGAGGATCTCCTCCATTATGGCGCCGGTGTTTACCGCTCCCGGAGAATTCGTATCGCGCACAAAGCCCAGCGTCTGTTGCGCCAGCCGCGCCACCCGCCCGACCTCCTGCTCCGCCATGGTGAGGTACTGGGCGGCATTTGCAGAGTCCTCGCGCGCCAGGTAAAGCAGGTTCACCACCGCCTCGAGCGGATTATTGATCTCGTGCGCGATCGAAGCCGCGAGCCGCCCAGCGGTTGCGAGTTTCTCACTGCGTCGAATCGCTTCTTCCGATTGCTTTTCCGCCGACATATCCCGCGCGATCGCCGACGCTCCCACGATTCGCCCACGCGCGTCACGCAGCGACGAGACCGACAAAAGAATCGGCACACGCGTCCCATCTTTTCGAAGACGCTCGGTCGGATAAGGATCGACATTGCCGCCTTCATTGAAAATCCGTCGATTGCGTTCAGCTTCCTCTTGACGCTCCGGGGGCGCGAGTCGAGCGCCGAGCAGGCCGACAGCCTCCTCGCTCGTGTATCCGAAAAGATGCTCGGCCGCGCGATTCCAGCTGGTGATTGTGCCCTGCGGATCGGTGCTGAGAATGGCGTCGCCGGAATATTCCACAATGGCGGCCATCTCGCGGATCGAGCGCTCCGCCCGCGTTTCAGCAAGCGTTCGTTGCCGCGCCATGCTGCCCGCGAAAACCGAGATCGTCAGAAATACCAGCATTTGCTCCGGGTCCGCCTCCGGCAGCGCGCCCGGTGAGAACACACGGTAGGGAATGAGGCCAAGGCAGGTTGCCGACAACAACGAACAAAAAATTGCGGGACCGAAGCCGAGGAATCGGGCCGTAAACAGCACTGCCCCAAGGCAGAGCGCGAAGGCATGGCGGTTGAGCAGAGGTGCGAAGGTCGACAGGCTGAGCGCTAGCCAGACGGCGACTGCCGCTCCGCCATACCGCACGGCCGCGGAATTACGATTCCGCGCTACCCAATTCTGATTGTCCCTGGGATTCGGCATCTTTCTTCAACGCCCGGTCTTCAACGCCCGGCGTTCGAGCTGGCCGCTGGACCGCAACCTTCGCCGAAATCAGCCGGATGGTAAGTTCGCTCTCGAACTCGCTGAAAAGAATTTAGCAGCCCAGAGAACCCCCGGCAACCGCTCGCCCGGATTTCTTAAGGAAGCGCGTCGCTAGCTGTCGGTAATCGGCGTATTTTGTGGTTAGTGGGAGTGTAGAAACTTGTAGTCCAGCACTGAGGCTGCCAACGTGAAGGTGTCGTCTGCGCTGTCAGTTTCAACGGGCTTCGCTGCGGCGGAGTTCTTCAGAGTGTCTTTTGCCCTCACCACCCGGCCCTGACAAAGCACGTTGCTGTTTTTCTGTCCGGAGATTTCTTCCGGCATCTCAAAGATCATTTCAATAAGGGCATTCGCCGGGAGTTGCTGCGGACCCCAGAACATAAGGCCGGACTGGCTGATGTTCTGGATCGAGCCCTCGTACCAGGTGCTCAGATTCTTTCCGCGATAGCGCACGGGCAGATTCACCTTCAACCTTCGCGCCCGCGGGACCCACGTCGGCTGTTTCTGACCGGAGCGGCGCCGAACCGTGGTCGTCTCGGAGAGCGGTTCTTCTACCCGGTTGCCGCGGCGCATGGTCTTCCAGTCGTACTGATAAGCGGTCGCGCACAACATGCAGACCTGGTAATACTCTCCATTTGCCGCGCGGCGCGGCCAGGAGAATTCGTGAGAACATCGTCCCAGCATGAGAACGTCCATGAGCTTTTGCGGCATAATGCTTAGCGTCCGAGTCCAACCGGACATATCCATCTTCCGCGATGCGCCGCTAACTGGGTAGGTTACTTTCGTGTATGGGCCGACCATCGATCGCAGCGCTCGAATCCGGCAGCGCCGGCGACCGGCAGCAAAGATTGGGCGAGCGTAGACGAAGCGCTGCGACGGATCGCCGAATAGCATTCCTGAATTTGAAAGCGTCCCTGAATGTCGACTCGCAGGTAATCGAATCCGCGTCCACCAGCGATTTGCGTCGTCTCGTCCGAAACCTCGCAAGTTACTCCAAGCTCCCTCTTCGCTGTCGTATAATTAAAATATTGTGCTCAAGTATTCAATTGTGGTCCCTCTCCATAACGAACAGGAGAACGTTACTGACCTGTACGCCCGCCTGAAATCGGTCATGGAATCGAACGGCGAGAGCTTTGAAATGGTTCTCGTCGATGACGGCTCCATCGACGGCACGTTTAATTTGCTGCGCGAGATCGCCGCGGTCGACAGTCGCGTGACCGTCGTCAAACTGCGGCGCAACTTCGGACAAACCGCTGGCCTGGCCGCCGGATTCGATCACGCTCGCGGCGAATACATCATCGCCATGGATGGCGATTTGCAGCATGACCCCGCAGATATCCCGCTGTTCCTCGAAAAGATCGCCGAGGGCTATGACATCGTCAGCGGCTGGCGCAAGAATCGCGTCGATAATTTCTGGCTGCGTCGCATTCCCTCGCGCTGCGCCAACTGGCTGATGGCCAAACTGAGCGGCGTTGACATCCATGACTTCGGTACGACGTTCAAAGCCTATCGCCGCGATATCCTCACGCAGGTTCCGCTCTACGGTGAGCTGCACCGCTTCATCCCTGCGCTCGCCTCGTGGCATGGCGCGTCGATCATCGAAGTCCCGATCAAGAACGTGAATCGCGAGCGCGGTGTCTCGCACTATGGAATTTCGCGCACCTTCCGCGTCTTCTTCGATCTGATGACCATCCGCTTCCTGCTGAAATATCTGTCGCGCCCGCTGCACTTTTTCGGCACGATCGGCATGTTCAGCATCATGAGCGGATTCGCGATCGCCACTTATCTCGGCGTCGAAAAGCTTATGCGCCAGACTGACGTCATGACCAAACACGGCCCGTTGATGTTATTTGCCGCGGTGCTGCTGCTCGCCGGACTCAATCTGTTGGCGGTAGGTCTGCTGGGCGAGATGCAAGTCCGGCATTATCACGAGCCTTCATCCCAGCGAGTCCCATATTCGGTCGATCGCATCCTGCGCGCGCAGAGCGAAGAGAGCACAATCTCAGAGTGAGGATCAGAGGTTCGAGCCAGACTGCGGCGCAGTTGAGTTCAAGGCTGGCGCGGCGACCGCCCGTAATCCAGATCGACATACTCCCCCTGTCTCGTTTTTTTCAGCAACACGTCTACCTCTGCGCGTGACAAACGCTGTCCCGGCGGCCGTTCGGCGTTGGCGATGAAGTAGGACGCCAGTCCCAGCGCTGCCGTATCGAGCGCCAGAGACCGCGGCTCGATCTTGTCGAACGTGTCGATGATGGTGTGGTGCCGGTTGTCATAATCGGACGCAACCACCTCCAGGCTGAGCGCCGGTACTCCGGCGACCACAAAGGTTTCGTCGTCCGAATACAAGTCGCCCCCACTCATAATCTCCCCTGCGCCGATTTGACTGAGGCTGCGCAACCGCTGTTTCAGCGGCGTCTCCAGGTCATCACGCCCGTGCAGGGAAAAACCGGTGGGCGCGAGCGCCCCATTGTCCATGATCAACGCCGCCCAAAGGTGATCCATCTGTTCTTTGTGGGCTTCGACATAGGCGCGGGATCCGAGGCAAGCCTGCTCCTCGCCCGAGAAGAAAGCGAAACGGATCGTCGCCCTCGGCTTCACGCTCAGCGACTTGAGGATGCGGGCCGCCTCGAGAACGGCCGCGACGCCCGAGCCGTTGTCGTCCGCTCCCTGCGCCGGGTCCCATGAATCGAAGTGCGCCCCCACCAATACGACTTCTTCCGGGCTCGAGCCCGGCAAGTCGGCAATCACGTTCCGCTCTTTCGGAAGACTGCCATCCGCGAGATGCTCTTCAAAGGTGTTTTGAACATCGAGGCCGATTTTGACCTCGCCCTTCGCCAGCAGTCGCCGCAGGAACAGAGTGTCTTCCTTCGCCACCGAAAGTATCGGCAAGGGCGCGTGCGGGTAGAGACCAGCCGCCGAGGTGTAGAGCATGCGGTCGGGTTTTTCCGACGGAATCAGCATCGCAACCGCACCCACACGGGCCAGCTGCCGAGCGGTCCTCGAACGCACGACCACATAGTTTGCCGCAAACGTATTTGTACCGATTTCAATGGTGACCAGCACGGCGGCTCCGCGCAATTTCGCCGGAGCTTCAGAGAGCTTGCCGTCGGCAGTTGCTACCACGGTTAGCAGCGGGACTTCCACGCGTCCATTGGTGCCCGGCGCCCATCCATACGATCCGACGTAAAGAGGCCGCTTTACCGGACTAGCCACCCAGCCCGAGGCCGGTCCGCGTTGCCATCGGGATGCCAGAGAATACTCTTCGATGTGGGCATTGTCGAATCCGGCGGCGCGCAACTCTTTCAGGATCAACTCAGACGCTCGCAGCGATTCCGGGCTGCCGGTGACGCGTCCACCAATCGTATCGGTCAGAGTTTCGAGAAAAGAAATGGCTCCGCCGCGGGTCATGGCAGCGCCCACAATGCGTTCGGCGACGTCGCCGCTGTCGGCGGCCTGAGAGAAGCCGTAGAGCGCCGCCAACAGAATCACAACCGCACACGCGATCGCCTGGCGCATTATTTTCTTGGCTCGCACGCCTCGTCTCCTTCGCAAATCCCGCGTGGATTATACATGCCGCTGATTTGAGCATTGCCTCGGCAGCGGGCCGCACGTCCTTGACACCAGTGCTCCGCGAGCCCCATGATTTTAGCGAGCGCTTATCTGACACGGCTCACGAGGCTCTATAATGCCAACCGCCGCTATGCCAACTACTCAGTTTGAATTGCGTCTTGCCGGCCGCATGTCGCGTCTTGGCACCGAAACCGCCTTTGAGGTTCTCAATCGCGCTCGCGCCCTTGAAAAGCAGGGCAAAGAGATCGTACACCTCGAAATCGGCGAGCCCGATTTTGATACGCCCTCGAACGTGATCGAAGCCGGAGTCAACGCCCTCCACCATGGCTGGACCCACTACGGCCCGGCTGCGGGTCTGCCCGAGTTGCGCCAGACCATTGCCGACTACGTCAGCCGCACCCGCAATGTGCCGGTTTCGAGTGAGGAGGTAGTTGTGGTTCCGGGCGGCAAGCCGATCATCTTTTTTACGATCCTGGCCTTGATTGAGTCGGGAGACGAAGTGATTTACCCGAACCCCGGTTTTCCCATCTACGAGTCGATGGTCGATTATTCCGTCGGCAAAGCGATTCCGCTTCCCATTCGCGAAGACCGCGATTTTTCCGTCGATGTGAAAGAGTTGACCTCGCTTATCAACGACCGCACCAAGCTGATCATCCTGAATTCGCCGCACAATCCGACCGGCGGCGTGCTGACTAAAAAAGACATTCTGGAAATCGCCGAAGCCATCGGCGACCGCAACATCTTCATTCTGTCCGACGAAATCTACAGCCGCCTCATCTATGACGGCGACCATTTCTCCATCATGAGCGTCCCCGGCTTCAAGGAGCGAACCATTCTGCTCGACGGTTTCTCCAAAACTTATGCGATGACCGGATGGCGTCTCGGCTATGGCGTCATGCGCGCGGATCTGGCCGTCCCGATCTCGCGGCTCGTGACCAACGCAACCTCCTGCACGGCCAGCTTCACGCAGATTGCCGGCATCGAAGCGCTTCGGGGCGATCAGTCGTCGGTCGACAAAATGAGTGCTGAGTTCCGGCATCGCCGCGACGTCTTCGTTGCCGGATTGAACAAGATCAAAGGCTTCTCCTGCCGCATGCCGAAGGGCGCGTTCTACGCATTCCCGAACATCACGAAGACCGGTTGGCCGTCCAAAAAACTGGCCGACGCCTTGCTTGAAGAGGGCGGAGTTGCCTGCCTGTCAGGCACAGCTTTCGGAGCCCATGGTGAAGGCTATTTGCGCTTCAGCGTCGCGAATTCGCTGGAGAATCTCAACAAGGCGCTCAGCAGAATCGAAGCCTGGACCGCGAAGAATCTGTAGATCGCACAGCGCAGGGCGCAGCTTCAGAAGGAATGCGAGAAAAAATTGGGCGGCTCGTTTGTTTACAGGAGCCGCCCGATCTGCTTAGTGTGTATTCCTAGTGGATCTTTCTGGCGCGGCACTGATTAGTGTCGAGTACGTAGACAATCCCTTTGGTATTAACCACTACCGCATTCAAATAGTCGAAGTTGGTCGCGCTCGCCGCCAGTCCGTTCCCGTTGTAGCCGGCAAAACTGCCGGTTCCCGCATAAGTTTCAATCGTGCCCGAGCTATTTACGACGCGGACACGAGAATTGCCTAAGTCAGCAATGTAAAGATTACCCTTACTATCCACCGCCACTCCGGAGTTGAAATTGAGTGTTGCAGCGGTAGCAGGGCCGCCGTCCCCAGAAAATCCGGCGGTGCCGTTGCCAGCGACCGTGCTAATCAACTTAGTCGCATGGTCTACCTTGCGCACACGATTGTTGTATTGGTCGCCGATGTAAATGTTCCCCGCCGAATCCAATGCCACGCCAAAAGGAGAGTTAAGCAAGGCCTGCGTTGCTGGTATGCCATCCGAGTTATAACCACACCCCTGGTCCGGCGCGCCCGCGACGGCGGTCACTGTCCCGGAGGGAGTGATCTGCCAAATTGCGCAGAAATATGGATCCGCCCCATAGACGTTCCCGGAAGCGTCCGTTGCTAGAGAAGAAAAGGCGCAAAAGGGCGCACTCCCGCTATAGCAGACGCCGTTGGAAAATGTCGTGATCTTGCCTGTTGTCGCACTCACTTCACGAAGGACGGCGCCGGCCTGATCGGCGATGAAGACGTTCCCGCTCGTGTCCGCGGCCACAGCTTGGGGCGCATCGAGCGTGGCGGCAGCTGCCAGGCCCATGTCGCCGCTGTAGCCAGTAACGCCCGTACCGGCTATCGTCGTTATGGTTCCGGTTGCGGCGAGTTTGCGCACCCTATGGTTACTGGAGTCGGCGATGTAGAGATTGTTATTCGAATCGAAGCCCATGCCGTCTGGGAAATTGAAGTTTGACAAGGTGCCTTTTCCGCCGTCCCCGGTGAAACCTCCCGCAATAGTAGAGACGATCTGCGTTTGCGCGTTAACCTCCCGGACCCGTCCGTTTCCGCGATCAACGATCACAACATTGCCGGAAGGATCGACCTTAACGTCACTTGGGCCCGCGAATTTGCTCGAAAGTGCTGCGTGCCCATCTCCGTCGTAACCGCCACCGGACCCGGCAATGGTAGTGATGGTGTTGCTGGTAAGGTCAACGGCCCGGATCCTCCCGCATCCGCTCTGGGTCGCCATTAGGAGGCTGTTTCCGTCAAGGGTAAGGCCGGTCGGCGATCCTATGGCGGCTGCCGTAGCGGAACCACCGTCACCAGAGCATCCGGTGTTGCCATTGCCCGCAAAGGTGTTAATCGTTCCCTTTGCGTTCACGATTCGGATGCGATAGTTATAAAGGTCAGCGATATAGAGATTACCGCTGCCATCGGTCTGTAGCCCGTACGGAAAATTAAGATTGGCGGCAGTGGCTGGACCACCATCCCCACCGAATCCAGTGGTCCCATTGCCGGCAAAAGTGTTGATGACGCCCGAGGTGTTCACAATGCGAACCCGCTCGTTGATTACGTCGCCGATGTATAGGTTGCCGGCCGCATCGAACGCTAGGCCCCATGGCTCCGATAGCTCGGCTGCCGTGGCTAGTCCGCCGTCGCCGCCGAATCCGGCAGTCCCGTTCCCGGCAATGGTGCTGATTTTCCCATGCGTATCGATTTTCCGGACCCGCTGATTCCCGCTGTCAGAAAAATAGACGTTGCCGGCTGTGTCGAAAGCAAGGCCCGTTGGGAAACTCACGATTGCGGCCTTGGCGGGCCCTCCGTCGCCGCCATAGCCGGAAATTCCGTTACCGGCAACGGTCGTGATGATGCCGCTTGGACTAACCTTCCGGACGCGGTGCGCAAACTCGTCGCTGATGTAAAGATTTCCCTTCTTATCGTAAGCTGCAAAATGCGGGTCGGTGAGCGCGGCGGAAGTAGCTGGTTTGCCATTCTGTACTGCCCCGCCGGCAACGGTTGTGACTTTCGGTTGCCCGTATGCCTGGGACAGAGAAAAGCCGAGCACGATGAAATACGACGCCATTCTAAGATGGCAGGAACCTGTGAGTTTTGTCATTTGTGGCCTCCAGTGTCTGTGGAATGAGTTCTCGGACCCGGGGTCGCCATTTTGATTGGAAAAGGCAAGACATGTTAGCACTGTCTTGGCAGTTTGCGTCTTGGCTAAACGGGTTTAACCTCCGGTTGATAATTCTCAAACCTGAGTTTGGTGTAAACTTTCTTTCGCTATGACCAACATCGACAAGCATCCTGCCGGATCTTTTTGCTGGATCGAACTCGCCACTTCCGACCAAACCGCCGCCAAAAACTTCTACGGCGCGCTCTTCGGCTGGACGCCAAACGACATGCCGATGGGCCCGGGCGCGGTCTATACGATCTTCAGGCTGGAAGGCCGCGACGCTGCGGCTGGCTATACTCTCCGTCCCGAACAGGTCGCGCAGCACGTTCCGCCGAACTGGATCCTCTACATCCAGGTGGATAAGGTCGACGCTTCTGCTGCGAAGGTGACGCAACTCGGCGGCAAAGTAGTCATGCCGCCCTTCGACGTCATGGACGCTGGGCGCATGGCAGTCATTCAGGATCCAACCGGCGCCTACTTCTGCCTGTGGCAGCCCAACAAGAACGCGGGCCTCGGCATTCATTCCGTTCACGGGACGCTTTGCTGGGGCGACCTCAGCACCTCCGATCCCGACCGCGCGCAGAAGTTTTATTCAGGCCTGTTCGGCTGGAAATTTGAGCAGGGTGAAAATGACAAATCGGGCTACCTCCACATCAAAAACGGCGAGCACTTCATCGGAGGCTTGCCGCCCTCAAAGTATCTGCAACCCGGTGTACCTCCCCACTGGCTCTCCTATTTTCTCGTCGATGACGTCGATGTCACCGCCAACAAAGCAAAAGAAATGGGCGCAAAGCTCCTCATGCCGCCGATGACCATGGAAGGCGTTGGGCGCATGTCGATCATCGCCGACCCGCAAGGCGCGGTGTTTGCGATCTTCAAGTCGGCGCGGCAGTAGGGCGGCGTGTTTCCCCAATCGAAGGATTCGCATGAAAGCGCACACGGTGAAGTGGGGTAATAGCGTGGCGGTCCGAATTCCGAAGCCGATCACAGAATATGCAAAACTGAAAGAAGGCGATTCCCTGGACATCGAGTCTGGCGCCGACGGGCACGTCGAATTGCGGCGCGTAGTTCGTGTTCTTACGCTCGCTCAGTTAGTTGCCAAAATTACCCCCGAGAATCATTACGCGGAGATCACTACCACCTCCGAAGTAGGAAAAGAAATCGTCAAGTGGTGACATGGCGAGTCCGATTGGAGCGGCTGTAACGCCAAATTTCACTTACGAGCAGCGCCCGCTTTTGTCGACAAAAGTCCGCCAGTACGTTGCAGTCCTCCTCGGTCTCCGCTGACCCGCGCGGGATCGTCGTGACCGGTTGCTCCTGAGCGGCGTCCGATGATACAAACCATTCGAGGTCTCCGCGTGGTGAAGAAAGTCTTTGTCGCCTCGGCAATCGCGCTCTCAGCTGCGATCGTTATCATGGTTGCCGCGCGCGCCGCCAACCAGCGCTCGCGAGTCATTCATCTTCCTACCAGCAAGGAGCTTACCCTGCCCGTGCCCGGCTTCATCGCCCGCACCAACAGCTTTCCCGCCACCATTGCGATGAGTCCCGATGGCCGATATGCGGCCCTGCTCAACCAGGGATATGGCACGATCGAAAGTGGCGCGCGCCAGTCGATCGCGATTCTTGACCTCAATACCAATCAGCTGCGCGATTTTCCCGATGACCGCCTCATTGCCGATACAACATCGACTCGGCAGAGTTACTTCATCGGACTCGCGTTTTCGAGCGATGGCAAGCATCTCTACGCCTCCATGGGATCAATCACCGACGCCACCGGCGAGCAGCCGACAAGCACCGGCAACGGCATCGCGGAATATAAAGTCGCGGACGGACAGGTGACACCTGAGCGCTTTATCAAGATTCCGCCGCAGCCCGTGGCCGACGGCAAGGTCGTCGCTTATGGCGAGCGCAAGACGCCTGCCGGAACCGCGCCGCCGTATCCGGCGGGCTTTGCGGTGTTGCCGGGCTCGAACGGCGATCGCCTGCTGATCGCTGACAATCTTTCCGACAACGTCGTCCTGCTGGATGTTGTCTCTGGACAGGTTTTGAAGTCATTCGACCTGAGCAGAAATAAATATGTACCGAGCGTCTTTCCCTACACCGTGATTTCGAATAAAGCGGCGACCAAGGCGTGGGTCAGCATGTGGAATGGCTCGTCGATCGCCGAATTGGATCTTCAAACCAATAAGGTAACTCGCTGGATCAAGCTGTACCAAGACAGTGATCCGGCTCGGTCCAGTTCACATCCCACGACTATGCTCCTCAGCCGGAATGAGGATCTGCTTTACGTCGCGATGAGTAATGCCGACGTCGTCGTTTCTGTCGATCTGACAGGCTCCGATCGCGCCCCAATTTCGCGCATCTACGGAGTGCGTGACACTTGGACCCGAACCGGTGACATACCGCAGGCGATCGCCTTGTCGCCGGACGGGATGAAGCTCTACGCTGCCTTAGGCGGCCTCGATGCGGTTGCTGTGTTTGATCTCAGCGACGAACAGCGTCCGAAGCTGACCGAGTCGCCAAAGGCCGACCCATTCCTCGGTTTCATCCCGACCGAGTGGTATCCAAGCGCACTCGCCATTGCGGGCGACAATCTGCTCATTGCCACCGCCAAAGGTACCGGCAGCACCCCAAACAGCATGAAGGCTACGCTGAAGACCGAGTTGCACCCGAACGCGCATCCCTACATTGCGACTCTCATCGGCGGCTCGATCCAGCGTCTGACTTTTGCCGAGATCGATAGAAACCTCCCCGCCTATACACGCCAGGCGGAACAAGACAATCTGCTCAATACCGATGCCGGCAAGTTTGAGTTTGCGGGGGGAAAGAATCCGATTCGCCACATCATCTACATTCTCAAAGAGAACCGCACCTACGATCAGATCTTGGGCGATTTGCCCGTTGGAGACGGCGATCCTTCGCTCACCATGTACGGATCTGACATCACTCCCAATGAGCACAGGCTCGCGCTGCAATTCGGCGTGCTCGACAACTTCTATGACAGCGGAGAAGTCTCGGGCGACGGTCACCTCTGGTCCGATGCAGCGACGACCTCCGATTACAACGAGAAGATCTGGCCGATCGCCTATCGCAGCAAGGAGCGTACTTACGATTTCAGTGGTCAGGTTGCGGACGAGTATCCGCTTGAGCAGGGCATTCCCGACGTGGACGATCCCGCGACTGGCTATCTTTGGGATAATCTCGCGAAGAACAAGCTCACCTATCGCATCTACGGCGAGATGATGGCGCTGACTTTGTGCAAGACCGACCGCGTGAGTTCCCCGATGGAGGGCACGCCGTCAGGTCTCGCTGGCGAATGTACATCTCCCGACATTAAGACTGGTGAGCCGTTGCCGCCGAATGTCGGCAATCCGCGCGGTGGTCCGAGTCCGTGGCCGTGGGCTGTTCCGCGAATCAAGAGTATGCGCGCGACGAAAGCCGCGCAGCGCGATCACTTCGATCCGCTCTATCCGGATTTCGAGATCGATTATCCCGACCAGCTGCGCGCCGATGAGTTCCTGCGTGAGTTTGACGAGTTCGTCAAAGCTCGCGGCTCCGCAAAAGAGCTGCCGCAATTCATCCTGCTCTACCTGCCCGACGATCACACCGGCGGAACGCGTCCCGGAAAGCCCACGCCACAGGCTTCGGTCGCCGACAATGACTTGGCGGTGGGTCGCGTGGTGGACGCTGTTTCGCATAGTCCGTACTGGGACGACACTGCAATCTTCGTGATCGAAGATGACGCACAGAATGGCGCGGACCACGTCGACGCGCATCGCTCGATTGCGCTCGAAATAAGCAAATATTCGCCGCGCGCGGAAAAGCCTTACGTTGATCATCACTTCTACGCTACGGTTAACATGGTTCGCACCATGGAGGCGCTGCTTGGACTTCCTCCCATGAACCTGTTTGACGCGCATGCGCCGCTGATGGCGCCGCTCCTGGCCGGACCCGGAACACAGCCGGCATATCAGGCCGATGAAAGCAATCTCCGCGGCGGGATGATCTATCGCGTGAACCCGAAGAAGGCTCCGGGCGCCAAAGAGTCTTCGCGCATGGATTTCTCGCGGCCCGATGCGAACGATGCAAACAAGCTCAATGCGATTCTCTGGCTGGACGCCAAGGGCGACGCGCCGAAACCGGTTGCGGACCATTCACATTCCTCTCCTTAGGAACTAAGCTAAAATTCCTTGGTGGGATCTCCGATCGAATGTACCGACCTGCGCAAAACCTACGACGGCAAAGTAGAAGCCGTTCGCGGAATCAGTCTGCGCATTGAGACCGGCGAATGCTTTGGCCTGCTTGGCCCGAACGGTGCAGGGAAGACCACAACCATCGAAATCCTCGAGGGTCTGCTCGCGCCCACTTCCGGCGAAGTTCGCATCTTTGGCCATGCATGGACCGACAATCCACGCCAGTTGCGCGAATGGATCGGTATTTCTCTACAGGAGACACGGCTGACTGAGAAGCTGACCGTGCGCGAGACCATCGAACTCTTCGCCAGCTTTTACGACCAGCCGTGCTCGGCCGACGAAGTGCTCGACGAACTGCAACTGGCCGAAAAGTCCGACAGTTGGGTCGGCAAACTTTCTGGCGGACAGAAGCAGCGTCTGGCGGTTGCGACGGCGCTGGTGGGCAATCCGCGAATTCTGTTTCTGGATGAGCCGACCACCGGACTCGATCCGCAAAGCCGCCGGCAACTCTGGGAGATCATTCGGGTGTTTCTGAAGAAAGGCGGAACTGTTCTGCTCACGACCCACTATATGGACGAGGCTGAGCGGCTTTGCGATCGGCTTGCTATTGTGGATCGCGGCGTAATCATCGCGGAAGGAACGCCTGCCGATCTCATCGAGCGGCTGGGCGGACATCATGTGGTGGAGTTTCAGGCTAGCGGATCGAATGGCGACGGGGCGAGTTCTGGGACGGGCAACGTCGACGAGTGGCGTGCACTGCCTGGAGTTGAGTCGGTTCGCCTCGAGGATTCGACGCTCTGCCTGACAGTGCGTGAACCGCATCTCACGATTCCGGCGCTGCTCGATGCGCTGAATAGCCGCGGACATCGACTAGACCACCTGAGCACGCGGCAGGCTAGTCTGGAAGACGTATTTGTTCGGCTTACCGGACGTCATCTGAGAGAGGAATAAATGGCCACCGAAATCACCACGCCCAATCCTCACGCGACTCCGCCCGGCGCAACTTCACTGGGCACAAGGCCGGGGCAGGGTTCGCCTGAGAAGGTGCGCGCAGCGGGGCGGTGGTCTGCCTATCGGCATCTGCTTTGGGTTCGGCTTTTGGAACTCAAGCGCGAGCCAGAAATTATCTTCTGGGTTTTCGGATTTCCGCTGCTGCTTTCACTCGGCCTCGGCATTGCGTTCCGCAATAAGCCTGCCGACCAGGTTCCGGTGGCGGTCGTCGCTGGGCCACACGCCGATGAGACTGTGGCGCAATTAGGTGGTTCGGGCGACAAACGCTCCCCGCTGCGGGTGGTAGTGGTAGAACGTGAAGCCGCGCTGAAAGCATTTCATTTCGGCAAATTCGATGTCGTGGTGGAACAGAAACCCGACGGCACCTACTGGTTCTACTACGATCCCGCGCGGCCGGAGAGCGAACATGCGCGAGTGCTGGCCGACGATACGCTGGAAGCGTCCGTCGGGCGAGCGGACAAACTTCAGGTGGTGAACTCCGCATCGAGCGCGCCGGGCTCGCGTTACATCGACTTTCTGATTCCCGGATTGATTGGCATGAGCCTGATGAACTCCGGAATGTGGGGAGTAGGGTTTTCGCTGGTCGATATGCGGCAGCGCAAACTGCTGAAGCGCTTCGTGGCGACTCCCATGCGGCGCAGCGATTTCTTGTTGGCCGTGATGAGCAGCCGCCTGGTGCTGATGGTGATCGAAGTCGGTTTGCTGCTCGCGTTCGGCATGCTGGTGTTTCATATGCCGGTCGCAGGATCGTTCATCACGCTCGCTTTGGTGGGTTCGATCGCGGCGATAGCTTTTGGAGGTCTTGGTCTCTTGGCGGCGTGCCGAGCGCAGAAAGTTGAGAGCGCGAGCGGATTGATCAATCTGGTCATGATGCCGATGTGGATTTTCTCCGGCGTCTTTTTCTCATACGAACATTTCCCAGCAATGGCACAACCATTCATCAAAGCGCTTCCGCTAACCGCGCTCAACGACGCGCTGCGCGCCGTGATTCTGGAAGGAGCTTCGCTCCCGTCGCAATCTCTGCGCCTGCTGATTCTCGCGCTTTGGGGCGGAGTCTCTTTTCTGCTCGCGCTGAAGTGGTTTCGGTGGACGTAGAGAATCTGCCGTAGGCCAGTGGTCGCACCGCGGTATTCGGTCCCGCGAAAATCCTACGCCTTTGATTTCTTCCTGAACTCGTCGAAGGCTTCCAGAAAACGGTTGATATCCTCTTTCGATAAATAGTACGGCGTCGAAAGGCGCAGCTTGTTTGGCTCGCCTCCGCGGATGCGAATCTTCTTTTCTTTCCAGAGCCAGTTTTCGAGTTCCATGCGCGGGACAGGCGGGACGTTGACGGTCGCGATCGCGCAGCGGAGGGCTGCGTCGGGCGAGCTCCAGGATTCGGCTCCGCGTTTGATCATGGCGCTGAGAATGTAGTCGCAGAGCTGGCGATGGCGGCGCTCGATGCGGTCGATGCCGATGTCGCTGGCGAGTTGAACGGACGCGCGCAGGCCCCAGAGCGCGGGGACGTTCGAGCTGCCGATGCGCTGGAAGCGCTCGGCGCGGAGTTTGGGATCGTCCCAGCCTTCGGTGGCGAGAGTGTTCCAGAGACGATCGATGACTTCGTCGCGCACATAGAGGAAACCGGAACCTTTGGTCGCTTGCAGCCATTTGTGCGGGCTGGAGGAATACATGTCGCAGCCGAGGTCGTGCAGGTCGAGGCGCATCATTCCGGTGACGTGCGCGCCGTCGACCGCGGAAAGAATATTTTTGCTGCGGGCGAGCGCGCAGATTTCCCTGGCGGGCAGGACGACTCCGGTCACGGTTGTGATGTGGCTGAAGAAAATGACGCGGGTTCGCGGCGTGATCGCGTGATTGAAGAGTTCGAGAACCTGTGCGGGATTGATGACCGGCTTGGGTAGAACGATTTTCTTGACGACGATGCCATAGCGTTTGGCGCGGAGATCCCACGGGTGCTCGCCTCCGGGATGCTCCTGATCGGTGATCAGGACCTCGTCGCCGGCCTTGAGGTCGACGCCGTTGGCGATGTAGCTATTAGCTTCGGTGGCATTACGTAGAAGGGCTATCTCGTCGCGGTTGCAGCCCACAAAGGCGGCCAGTGGATCGCGGAACTCGTTCCAAGCGGCATAGCCCCAGATCGGGTAGTCCTCGGGATCGGCCTGGTTCATCTTTTCGGTCGTTTCGTAAGCTTCGAAGATGGCCCGGAGAACGGGTGCCGGGCTGGATCCCACCGTGCCGTTATTGAGGTAGATCTCGTCGGCCGGAATGAGAAATTGCTTGCGGAGCTCACGCCAATAGGCGTCTTCGTCGTGCTCATAGAGCGTGTGATCTGGGATGTGCGAGGGTAGGGATTCGAGCTGCGCCCAGACGTTCCCACGCCAGCCGAGCGTGGCGGTGGCGGCCAGGGATGACGACAGAAAATTGCGGCGGTTGAGCATGCGGGCCTCTTCCTACTGACTTTGCGAAACGGGCCATAGTAACATCGGGCCGAGGCAGGTGGAAGGCAGCCCGAGGACGAGCACCCCAGAGATCAATCTGCCCAAGTCGGTTTGGGCGTCCGGGCACAAAATAACTGGTAACGCTAATCCCTGTGGGAGCGTCCAACTAAGTGGGAAATTCCGTCAATCCCGGCTCCTGATCGGGGTATAATCGATTCAACGCTTCGTCGCAACGGATCTGTTTCCCGCGGGGTGTAAAATGTCGTATCGTAAAGCGCTGATTTCCCTGAGTTTACTGCTCCTGACGGCAAGCCTGGTCGGAGCGCAAGATCAAAACTCACAAAGTCCAAGTTCACCGGCGCCCACCGCGTCGGCTCCGGCCTCGACGCCAACTGCGCCTTCGACCTCGACATCCGGTTCATCGACAACGAATCAAACGAATCAGACCAGCAAGGAAGGCAAAGATCAGACCAGCGTGAGCCCGGCGGGGCAGACGTCTTCGTCTTCGACACCGGCAGCTTCGTCGCCAACTGCTTCGACGCCATCGGGCACCACGCCGACTCCGCCGGCGACGGATACGTCAGACACGCCGGCCGCGCCGGATTCTTCGGACACGAAGGACACATCTGTGAATCCGCCCGCAACGCAGGAGCCGGATCCCAGCCAGGTGAAGCATACTGGGGGCAGGGACGACGTGGACGCGATCGGCAACCGCAAGGTCGGCGGCCGTGGCTTGGGCGACTGGTATTCGCTCGAAACCGAGATCAAAGTGGGCAAGCAGTATGCAATGCAGGTCGACAATAGCGTGAAGATGGTGCAGGACCCAGTGGTGAACGAGTACGTAAACCGCATCGGGCAGAATCTGGTCCGGAACTCGGATGCGCAGGTGCCGTTCACGATCAAGGTTATCGACTCGGACGAGGTAAACGCGTTTGCGTTGCCGGGCGGATTCTTCTACGTAAATTCGGGCTTGATTCTGGCGGCCGACGAAGAGGCGGAACTGGCGGGCGTGATGGCGCATGAGATTGCGCACGTTTGCGCGCGCCACGCGATGCGGCAGATGACGCGCGCGAACTGGGCGAATATCGGGACGCTTCCGCTGATTTTTGTAGGCGGCGGGATCGGATATGCGGTTTATGAAGCGGCCGGGCTGGGGCTGCCGCTGACGTTCATGAAGTTCCAGCGAAACTTCGAGGCAGAGGCCGACTATCTCGGCTTGCAGTATATGTACAAGACCGGCTACGACCCGCAGGCCTTCATCAGCTTCTTCGAAAAAATTCAAGCCAAAGAGAAGAAGAAGCCGGGCACGCTGGCCAAGGCGTTCGCATCGCATCCCCAGACGCCCGACCGGATTGAGGAGTCGCAGAAGGAAATCGCGACCATCCTGCCGGCCAAGACTCAGTACATTGTTTCGACCTCGGAGTTCGACGACGTGAAGTCGCGGCTGGCGCAGATCGAGAATCGGCACAAGGTGCTCGATCAGAAGGAAGGCAACAAGCCCACGCTGCGCCGGACGTCGAACACGGACAAATCAGACGGATCAGGCCAGGGAACCTCCGATGACGATCGGCCCACGCTGAAGCGCCGGCCGGACAGCGATGACGGAACGCAGAATTAGGGATCGCTCGAAGAGAGATCGATCGAAAAAAAGTTAACCAGCAGGTTACGAGCCTGCTGGTTTTTTATTGTGCGATGAAAAGCGCGGCTCTCCGGGCTGTCGACCGTCCTTACGATCCGGCCGCGACTGATTTGACCGTGATTGTGTCGCCGTCCACTTCTCCTGTCACCTTGGCCTTGGCTCCAGCCAGCTTATCCAGTTGATCGAGAGCCTTCTGGTCGGTCGTAGCCAGCGTATAAACCTTACCACCGACGACGAGGGCGTAATTCGAGCCGTGTTTGACGCAGGCTCGCGTGCACTCGGACGCCGCGCCAGGCATTTGATGTTTCGCGCCGCACATGGCGTCGCTGACCTCACCGGTCATGGTTTTGGTCTTACCGGCGGCGAGGGAAGGGAGTGTGGCGATGGCCAGCACCAGAATTGCGGTCAGAATTCGCTGAAGCTTCATGAGGCGTTCTCCTTGAAAATCATTATTGCACTTTGAATTGAATGGTTACATCGACCAGCTTTTCTTTTTTATCCAACTCCTCGTTTACGCTGGCGGAAAACCGCAGGCCTCGCGGCAGAAGGCCCGGGGCATTGTCGAGGAACTGGCGGGTATATTCGGCGTTGTAGGGTCGGCCTTCGCGCAATTTCCAGGCATCATGCAGACGATCTTTGGAGGGCGTGTCGACGCCAACGATCTCGAGCGTGCCCATCTTATAGAGATCGCCCTCGGTGACGTTAATGTCGTAGTGAACCTCGCCTTTCTCATCGTCGAGTTGTGCGTCAGGCTTGATCTGGGCTGTCATGTAGCCATTGCTGCGGTAGAGCTTAGTCAGGCTATCCTGGTCGTTGGTGAGGCGTACGGCGTCCGCCGGACGGCCGACCTCGAGATGGAAAACGCGCGAGGCTTCGTCGGTTGTGACCGCGGAATTCCCCTTCCAGGTAACTCCCGAAACTGAATACACTTTGCCGGGAACTACTGGCAGGTTGACGTCGACTTCGATGTCATTGGCGTTTGTGTCGTCGGTCTGGGGCGCGGCCGTGTTTGAGTCATTACTTTTCGTGTCGGTCGTCGCTGTGTCGGTCTTATTGTCGTTCGCCTTGCCTTCCGCTCCGCTCACTACGTGCGCTTCCGATGGCCCGAATGCTGCTTTCAAATACCCGCGTTGCAGGTACAGCGGCAGCAGGTCGAATTGGGCAACAGCGGCCAGTTTTGAGCGGAAATAATCCGCGTCCGTTAGTTGGTGCGCGGCCGCTGTAAGAAAAACGGCCTGCTCGGGCGAGGCTCCGGGAAATTGCACGTTGCGGATGTGGATGCTGACTTCCTCGACCCGGTACTCGATACCGGTAAACTCACCGCCCTCTTGTGTCGACTGGCGCAAGAAAGAAACGCGGCCGGGAAGATGCCTCTCGATGAGAAGCGCTTGTAGCGCGTCATTTACGCGGTCCGCCAATCGGCCCGAGTCTGGCAGCAGCGAATCTTTGAAGAGGGGAACGCGCTCCTCCAGGGCCGTGCGCAACTCAGTGTCAGTGAACCAGACAAAGTTTTCAAAGTGTGCCGGGAGAAGCTTGAGCTTGTCGTTGTCGGCAAGATGGAATTCAACTTTGACGCCGGCGCCGGAAAATGAGAACGAATACACAACGGTCGAGAAGAGGCCAGACTGCCCAAGGCGCTCGGCGGCCTCTTTGAAGTCGCCGTCCGCGGCGTCCTGGCCGAGGCGCAATCCGCTCGCGCCCAGAATTTCCTTGTCGGTGTAGCGCGTGCTTCCGGAGGTTTTCACCGCGATCAGTTTATAGGCATTCGATGGCGAGGTTTTGGCGTTAGAGGCACGCTTTTGAGCCTCCGCCCTCGGCAGAATAAAGCCCGACAGAAGAATGAAACATAGGATTAGGGCGAGGACGAACGGCTTCGATCGATGGAACGCCTGTTTCATCGGGTGCGTTTGGGGACCGCCACGGGAGTGAAATTGTTCTGGTTCAAGGCAATATCCATGAAGGCGCGGGCGGCGCGGCTTAGCGATTTGTCTTTGCGAAAAACCAGGGCAAGGTCGCGGCGAATTTGAACATCGCCGAGGTTGAGGGCGACGAGCGCTTTGGCGCGAATGTCTTCTTCAATATTGGAGCGCGCAATGAAGCCGACGCCGACGCCGGCCGCGACGAAGCGCTTGAGCAGTTCGCTGGAATCGAGCTCCATGGCCAGGTTTGGCTTCACATGATGATCATAAAACAGCGCGTCGAGCGCGTCGCGAGTGTGGCCGAGTTTCGGAAGGACGAGCGGATAGGAGGCGATCTCGGTGACAGTTACGTTTTTTTTGCCCGCGAGCGGATGTTTGGGCGCGGTGATGGCGACAAGATGGTCGCGATGAATCATCTGCGCAGCCAGGCGGTTGTCATTCACGGGCAGCGAGACGAAACCGAAGTCGACTGCATTTTCGAGAATGGATTCGAGAATCTTTGCGTAATCGGAACGCTTGACGCTGACGGCGACGCTTGGATAATCGCGTTTGAACTGGGCAAACACCTCAGGCAGGATGTGAAGGCAAGTGCCTTCGTTGGCACCGACCACAATCTCGCCGCGAGGTACGCGTTCAGTCTCCGCAATTTCGGTGAGGATGGTTTTGCGGTGCTCGATCGTCTCCTCGGCGTACTTGAAAAACAACTTGCCCGCGGCAGTGACGGAAACCCGTCCGCCCGAGCGGTCGAGCAGGCGCGCGCCCACTTCTTCTTCAAGCGCGCGGATTTGCGATGAGATCGCTGGCTGCGTGCGAAAACGCTTCTCCGCCGCGCGCGAGAAACTGGAAAGACGCGCCACTTCCAGGAAAATTTCGAGCTGATCAAAATCCATGATGATTCTTCGCTCACACTATAGCGGGGTCAAGGAGATGATTCAATCAGCGGTTTGCCAGGACTTTAAGGCCGGGCGTGGCGAGTAGCGTTTCGTCTGCGGTGACAAGCGTGAGGCCGAAGACCCTGGCGGAAGCGGCGAGGAAATGGTTGGCCGGATCTCCATGCGGCAGGTTGATCGATGGTATGGCAAGCGCCACTTCGAGCGTGAGCGGGGCTTCGATAATCCGCAACTGCGCAATTGAATCCGCCACCCACGTAGGAACATCCGGATGCACCTGGAACCGTTTCTTACGGCATAAGAGAGCTAGCTCCCAAACGCTGATCGGCGACAACCAAAGCTCATTCTCGTGGTCGGCAAGGATCTTGCTTACACGGTTGGAAAGGCGACCGGGCTGCAATGAGCTCCACAGCCAAATATGAGTATCCAGAAGGTATTTCATTTTCGCCAAGCGGCCCAGTCATCGAAACTTCCAGTAGGCCCGACGATGTCGCCCAGAATCTCGGCTGTTCCCGCCATGCAGCCGAGGCGTCTCCCATTAGATTTTGGTGGGGACGGCGGAACAACTTCGGCGACGGGCTTACCGAAGCGGGTCACGCGAATTGGCCTGCGCGTCTTGCGGACCTCTTCCAGGATGCCCAGGCACTTAGCCTTGAACTCGGAAATGGCAATTTCCTTCATGGATGAGGAAGTATACTATGGTCAGAGACCATGGTCAAATCTCGTACGCCCAGAATAAAACCCGGCCCCGCGCGCAGGCTGGACCGGGCAGTTGATTGACAGGTCAGGACCTCGAGCTAGACGCCGATCACCGCACACAGCTCTTTGACGGCTGCGGCGCTCTTATCGAGGCCAGCTTTTTCTTCCGCCGTCAGTTTGATTTCGATGATCTGCTCGATCCCCTTCGATCCCAGCTTTACCGGAACGCCGACGTAGAGTCCCTTGATGCCGTACTCTCCGTCGAGATACGCGGCGCAGGGAAGAATCTTCTTCTTGTCTTTGAGGATCGCTTCGACCATCTCGGTGGCTGCGGCTGAGGGAGCGTAATAGGCTGAGCCGGTCTTCAGGTATTTTACGATCTCGGCGCCGCCGTCGCGGGTGCGCTGCACGAGCGCGTCGAGGCGATCTTTCGCGATCAGCTCGGTTATCGGAATGCCCGCGACCGTTGAATAGCGGGGAAGCGGGACCATGGTGTCGCCATGTCCGCCGAGCACGAAGGCGTTGACATTTTCGACGCTGACTTTGAGTTCTTCGGCGATGAAGGCGCGGAAGCGGGCGGAATCGAGTACGCCCGCCATGCCGATGACGCGCTCGCGCGGGAACTTGCTGAGCTTGTACGCGGCCTGCGCCATGGCGTCAAGCGGGTTGGAGACGATGATGAGAATGCAGTTCGGCGAGTGCTGCACAACCTTGCCGACCACATCGCTCATGATTTTGTAGTTGGTGTTGAGCAGATCGTCGCGGCTCATGCCGGGCTTGCGCGGAATGCCGGCGGTGATGACGACGATATCGGAGCCCGCGGTGTCGGCGTAGTCGTTGGTGCCTCTGATATATGAGTCGCGTTTTTCAATAGGCATGGCTTCGAGCAGATCGAGGCCCTTGCCTTGCGGGACGCCTTCGACGATATCGATGAGGACGACGTCGGCGAGTTCTTTCGAGGCTATCCAGTGAGCGGCGGTGGCTCCGACGTTGCCGGAGCCGACGATAGTGACTTTATTGCGCATGAAGTTCCTTTCGCACGGCAAAATCAAGATCTTTAATCACAGGGAACACAGAGGGCACAGGGTAAGGCTTAGTCCGCGGCGACGCCCACCTGCATATTTTCGATCATGCTGGTCGCGAATTCGCTGGTCTTCACTTTAGTCGCGCCTTCCATCAGGCGCTCGAAATCGTAGGTTACTTTTCTCTGTTCGATGGTGCGCTCGAGGCTTCGCTCGATCAGGTCGGCAGCCTCGATCCAGCCGAGGAAGCGGAACATCATTACGCCAGACAGGATGACCGAGCCGGGGTTGATAACGTCTTTGTCGGCATATTTGGGCGCGGTGCCGTGGGTGGCTTCGAAGATCGCGTAGCCATCGCCGATATTGGCGCCGGGTGCGATGCCGAGTCCGCCCACCTGGGCCGCGCACGCGTCGGAAATATAATCGCCGTTGAGATTGGGCGTGGCCAGCACGCTGTATTCGTCGGCGCGGGTTACGATCTGCTGGAAGATCGAATCCGCGATGCGGTCGTTGATCAGGAGCTTGCTCTTCCATGCGCCGTGTCCATGCGTGGCGTAGATGCAGTCGAGACAGTCTTTTACTTCTTGATATAAAGCCTTGCGGAAGTCGTCGGTCGCAAACTCGAGGCCCGGTTCGATCAGAAGCGCGTTCTGCTCGACCGTGAGGTTCGGATTCTTATCCTTGTTGTCGATGATCCAGCTCTCGCGCTCGGTGATGACCTGGCTGCGGAACTCTTCGGTGGCAAGTTCGTATCCCCACTTGCGGAACGCGCCTTCGGTGAATTTCTGAATGTTGCCTTTGTGAACAAGCGTTACGCTCTTGCAATTATTTTCAAGCGCGTGCTCGATTGCCATACGCACGAGGCGTTTGGTGCCGGTGATTGAGATCGGCTTGATGCCGACGCCGGAGTCGAGGCGGATTTGTTTCTTGCCGCCCTTCAGCATGTCTTTGTTGATGAATTCGATGAGACGCGTGCAATCCGCCGTACCTTCCTCCCATTCAATTCCGGCGTAAACGTCTTCGGTATTCTCGCGGAAGATGACCAGATCCATGCGCTCGGGATGCTTCACGGGCGAAGGCACGCCGCTGTAATACTTGACCGGGCGCACGCAGGAATAGAGGTCTAGGATCTGGCGCAGCGCGACGTTGAGTGAGCGGATACCGCCTCCGACGGGCGTTGTGAGCGGCCCCTTGATGGCGACGCGAAACTCGCGGATGGCGGCGATGGTGTCGTCGGGCAACCAGTTCTGAAATTTAGCCTTGGCTTTTTCGCCCGCGAAGACTTCATACCAGGCGACCGCGCGCTTGCCTTCGTACGCTTTTTCAACCGCCGCGTCGAAAACACGGACAGACGCTTTCCAGATGTCGCGGCCGGTGCCGTCGCCCTCGATGAAAGGGATGATTGGGCGGTCGGGCACGCGATACTTGCCGTCACTGTATGCGATCTTCTGGCCGTTCGGCGGCACCGGAACTCCGTTGTATTGCGTCATGGTTGCGCCTCCGCAAATCCAAAAAGGTTGAAAAGTAATTATAAAGAATAACGGCGGGCGCGGAGGAGTTCGACGCGTCTTATCACGGCGTACGCTGAGGCATGCCACAGGGGCTTGATTGACGAGCGGCAGTCGTCGGCAGCCGTTTGTGAAGGCGAGAGAGACGGGGCAGGCCTCCGTCTCTACGCCGCATTTGATCCAAGTTCTAGCGTTCGATCTTCACCGACTTAACAACCACATCGTTGCTGGGGCGGTCTTGGCGATTGCGAGGAGCTTTTGATATTTTTTCGACCACGTCATAGCCCTCGACGACCTCGCCGAAGATGGTGTGCTTGCCGGTCAGCCATTCGGTGTTGCCGACCGTGATGAAGAACTGCGAGCCGTTGGTGTTGGGGCCGGCGTTCGCCATGGCGAGTTTGCCGGATTTGTCGAAGCGGTGCGGCGAGCCCTTGGTTTCATCCTCGAATTGATAGCCCGGGCCGCCCATGCCCGTGCCTTGCGGATCTCCGCCCTGAATCATGAAGTCGGGGATCACGCGGTGGAAAATTGTGCCGTGATAAAGCGGATCTTTTGATTTCTTGCGCGTCGATGGATGCGTCCACTCGCGTTTGCCCTCGGCGAGGTCGGTGAAGTTGGCAACGGTTTTGGGTGCGTCCTTTTCAAACAGGCGGCACACGATTGTGCCCTCGCTGGTGTCGAAAACGGCGTAGGTTCCGGGGGTGCGGGTCATGAGTCTCCTTAAATATTGCGTGATGTTGGGCGAACGAAATTCCAAGATATCGAAAAAACCAGACTACCTGGTGTAGGCGCTCTTAAATGCAAAACCTAGAATTGCTATGTTCCTGTCGGCCTCTTCGCCGCCGGCCTGGCAGCGGCTGCGCCAGCGTGCTTGATTTCAATGTGCGTGATCTTGACTGGCCTGAAGGGGCGATCGTTGCTGGGGTCGCGGTCCATGCGGGCGATTTTCTTGACGAGTTCAACCGCTGCCTCATCACACTGGCCGAATATGGTATAGCCGCCGCTGAGATGCGCGCTGTGCGCCACATCTTCGGTGATGAAGAACTGCGAGCCATTGGTGTCAGGACCGGAATTCGCGTAGGCCAGGCGGCCGGGGCGGTCGAACTTAAGGTCCGAGGGCGTTTCGTTCTTGAATTTGTAGCCGGGATCGCCCGTGCCGTCTCCGATTGGGTCGCCGCCCTGAATCATGAATTCGGGGATGACGCGGTGAAAAATGGTGCCGTCATAGAGCGGCACGCCGTGCTTCTTGGCGTGCGTGGTGGGATTCGTCCAGTCTTTGGTGCCCTCTGCGAGACCGACAAAATTCGCGACGCCGAGCGGCGCCTCCTTGGGGAAGAGCGTGCAGTGCAGCTCGCCGACAGTGGTGTGGATGATGGCAACCGGGTCGGTTGAGCCGGCCGGCTTGGCGGCCTGGGCAGCGGCGAGCGTCGACAAACAAGCGAGCAGCGTCAGTACGGAAAATAGAGTTCGCATCAGGACTCCTGTGGGGAATTTGCGTATTTGATTGTACGACAAGGCGAGCGAGTTGAGCACACCGGCCGCGCAGTTCTCACGACCGCAGGCGAGACGCTGCACTCTAATATGAGTTTCACTTCTTGGCGGCTTGCATCTCCCGGCTCACCCGCTCAGCCTCGGCAAATACGCGCAGCACGTTGCCGCCAAGAATTTTGCGAATGTCGTCAGCGCTATAGCCGCGGTCGACGAGCGCCTGGGTAATCTTCGGCAGGTCGGCGGCGGAGTCTATGCCCTGGGGTGTGGCGCCGCTGACGCCGTCGAAATCGGAGCCGAGGCCCACGTGGTCCACACCTGCGACTTTGGCAATGTGGTCGATGTGATCGATGAGCGAACTGAACGGCGGGCGCGGAATCTTGGCGGCCCATTCGCGGTCGATGCGATCCAGATCGAGATAGGTTGGAGTTTTGCCTTCGGTTTTGAGTTTGTCGGTGTAGGCCTTCTCGGCGGCCGC
Source organism: uncultured Acidobacteriaceae bacterium (assembly GCA_963803645.1). Classification (GTDB taxonomy): domain Bacteria; phylum Acidobacteriota; class Terriglobia; order Terriglobales; family Acidobacteriaceae; genus Acidiflorens. The sequence goes on from CAWDNK010000006.1 coordinate 53,524, forward strand.
GCGATCCCGGGCTTGCGCCTCCCTGGCTATGCGGTAGTTCTCATCGAGGAAGGCACTATAGAAGTTCACGTCGACGACTCCGCCGTTTTTGGCAACGGCACGCAGCATGTCGTCGGTCATGTTGCGCGGATGATTGCTGAGCGCGCGCGCCGAAGAATGCGAAGCGATGACTGGCGCTTTCGTTGTGGCGATCGTGTCCCAGAAAGTTTTGTCGGAGACGTGCGAGATATCGACGAGCATCCCAAGGCGATTCATCTCAAGGACAATCTGCTTGCCCCCTTCGGTCAGGCCATTGTGGTGCTCGACGTTCGGCTTGTCGATATCGCCTGAGGAGTCGGCGAACTCGTTCGTGTTCGACCAGCTCAGCGTCATGTAGCGCACGCCCAGCCGGTAGTAATCGCGAAGCAGGTGAATATCATTTTCAATAGAGTGGCCGCCTTCGATCCCCATCAGCGCGGCAAGCTTGTGCTGGCGGTGCGCGCGCTCGATGTCGGCTACGCTGAAGGCCATCATCATGCGATCGGGATGGCGCGCCGCCTGCTCGTAAACGGAGTCGATGAGATCGAGCGTATGGCGGGCGAAGTGGCCCTGATTGGTTTCCGGCTCGACCCAGATGGAGAAAAATTCAGCGCCCAGATTGCCGGCTTGGGCTTTCTCGAGGCTGATGTGACCGTGATCGCTCGGATCGGTCGACCCCATATCAAAGTTCTCGTCGAGAAAGCGCTGCGGCGTGTCGGCGTGCGTGTCTATGACGATCGCAGAATTGTGGATTGCACGGGCTTTGGTTGTGACGGTGGTCTGCGCGTGAACGGGCAGAACAAGTGTGAGCGAGAGAAGTAAAGCTGGCAGCCGACTCTTCATGATCGGATAGAAATTGTATACGAAGAAGAGGCGAACTGAAGAGTCCGCGTTTCTTTTGGCCAATGAATTCGAACCGACGGTTCCTCTCGGCTCGAAACTCGCGACGCGCAGCTTTCTTTTGTTAGAGGGCTTAGTTCGAGAGTTGGAGGTTTAGTTCGAGGCGCCGGCGGCGTCGGCAGTCTCTTCGGCAGGGTGCGTCGGCTGATGCGACGGCAATAGCGTCTGTGTCTGGCGCCATTCTTCATAGCGGTCGGAGACCATGATGTGGAAGCACCAGTGGCGGCGCTCTTCTTCGGGTTCAACCAGGCCGATAGCGCGCAGATAGAAAAGATACGACTCAACGAAACGAATCTGTTCCCGGTTCATGCCTCGGCGTTGGAGGTCGACGGTGATGCCGGCCAGGTGCGATGAGGCGGTTTCGCCCTCGGCGGGCGCGGCGTTGCGATTGCGGCGCCGAAGCTTTTTCTGGACCTTGACGGTGCGAACCGCCGAGTTCAACTGAATTTGCTCATGAAAACGGTTGTAATAAACCTCGGACAGGTCCTGAACAAAATCGCGCGCCCAGACACGGCAATAGCGGCGTGATGGATCGAGGCTGGGTTCGATGCGCAACGTCTCGCTCGCTTCGAGCGGAACCAGCTCACCTGCGGCCTTCAACTCTTCGAGCTGCGCGTCATCGACGATGCGCGGAAGTTGCAGGCGGTCGATCTCTTCATTTTGGCGGAGCAGGGAATCGTGCGAAGGACGAAAAAGCGGATTCCAGAGAATGCCGCGAAAGCGGTGCAGGGGATGGCGCGAGCGCACCACGCGATGGTGCGGGTCGACGCTGTGCAGGCCAAATAACACCGGCGCGCAAACCAAGAGTGCAAGCAGCGCGAGCAGCTTTGTCGACCGTGCTACGAAGTGGCCTGTCCCGTGGGTCATAGGCCTTAGGCGATAGGGGAAACCCCGATGGTCGCCGAAGGTGCGGCAATTGTAACCTAGCGGTCAAAATATGTGGGAAGGGAATCGCCGTAAACGGCATTACGGAAGAGAGTTACGGGGTAACCGAGCGCTGGGTACCGGCTCTGGGCACGGGTTTTAAGCCCTTTCGAACGCTGTATTTGGGACCCTGCCCTGCCGGCATTTGATCTCTTCGGACTTGAGCTCACCATGGGCTAATGACGGCAGCGCGCGGCTCGTCTGTAGCTGCGTTGGGCAACTTTGCTAACGCTAAGGCGTCAGCTTCGCCGGCGCAAACTTGCTCATTTTCTGAACAAATCTCCGATCGCCTGCTTCATCACCTGGCCACCGACCTCGGAGATCGACTTGGTCAGCGGAATGTCTTTCGGGCAAATCTCCACACAGTTTTGGGCGTAGCCGCATTCCTGAATGCCGCCGTCTCCCATGAGGGCCGAAAGGCGCTCCCGCATGAGGGCCGCGCCGGTGGGATGCGTATTGAACAGCCGCACCTGCGAGATCGTGGCCGCGCCGACGAAGCCCGTGCCTTCAGTGAACTGCGGGCAGGCCTCCATGCAGCAGCAGCACGAGATGCAGCGCGAGAGCGGGTAAGCCTGCTCCTGCGCCTCGGCCGTCTGGCGCGGACCGGGACCAAGGTCGTAAGTGCCATCAACCGGCACCCAGGCTTTCACCTTCTTCAGGTTCTCGAAGAGCACGCTGCGGTCGACAGCAAGATCGCGCACCACGGGAAACTTCGAAAACGGCTCAAGCTTGATCGGCTTATCGAGATGATCGAGCAGCGCCGAGCAAGCCATGCGGGCCTTGCCATTGATGATCATGGCGCAAGATCCGCAGACCTCCTCCAGGCAATTCGAGTCGTAGGTGATGGGCGTAGTCTTTTTGCCATCGCGCGTGACCGGATTGGCCGCGATATCCATAAGCGCCGAAGTGATGTTCATATTCGGCCGGTGGGTGATTTCAAATTCCTCCCACGTCGCGGAGGCGTCGGGGGTGAGTTGGCGTTTTATTTTGATGATTACGGTTTTATCGTTAGCCATTAGCTTCTAGCCTTTTAGCTCCTAGCTCTTTGCTTCAACGCCCGGTTGAGCCACACAATTAGCGCAAAGGCCCAGACCGGCAAGAGGAACCATCCAAGGTCATTGTGGTGAACAATCATCCGGAGAGCCTCGGCGATCCAAATGGCTGCCACTGAAAACCCCAAAGCGAGATATTTTCGAGAATACGAATGCCCGCTATTTAGCGACTCGAACATATCGACAATCTCAATACTTCCTCGGCCGCGGCGGAATCAGACTCGCGTCCACCGCTTCGAACTCAAACTTTGGCTCATCCGCATCCGGCGCGAATGTCGCCTTTGTCGTCTTCATCCAGTTCTTGTCGTCGCGCTCCGGAAAATCCGGCTTGTAGTGCGAACCGCGCGATTCGTCTCGCATCGCTGCTCCTTGCGCGATTACTCGCGACAATTGCAGCATGTTGTAGAGCTGGCGCGCAAAGGCGACTGTCGTGTTCGCCCACTGCGTGCGGTCGCTTAGGTTGATGTTTTTGAAACGGTGCAGCATGTCGACGATCTTGGCATCCGCTTCCAGGCACTTCTTGTTGTAGCGGATGACCGTGCAGTTCGCGGTCATCAACTCGCCCAGCTCGCGCCAGATCAGAAATGGATTTTCGTTGCCGTCGGCCTTCATCAGGCCGTCGTTAATTTCCTGCTGCCGCTTTCGTTCCGCGTCGAAATGGCCATTCCCCGGCGCGGGTTGCAGGTTCTTTGCGTACAGCACTGCCGCCGGTCCGGATACAAACCCGCCAAAAATGCATGAGACCAACGAATTCGCGCCCAGCCGATTTGCGCCGTGATACTGATAGTCGGCTTCGCCCGCGGCATAAATGCCAGGAATGTTCGTCGCCTGCTTGTAGTCGATCCACATGCCGCCCATCGTGTAATGCATGCCGGGGAAAATTTTCATGGGCGTTTCGCGCGGGTCGTCGCCGACGAACTTCTCGTAGATCTCGAGAATGCCTTCGAGCTTCTTGTCGAGAATCTTGCGATCAATATGCGTCAGGTCGAGATAGACCATCGGCTTGCCGTCGATGCCGAGGTTGAGCTCGAAGACGACTTTGAAGATGGCGCGCGTCGCGATGTCGCGCGGCACTAGATTGCCATATTTCGGATACCACTCTTCCAGGAAATACCAGCGCTCGCTCTCCGGAATTGATTTCGGATCGCGCTTGTCGCCCTGCGTCTTCGGAACCCAGACGCGGCCACCTTCGCCGCGGGCGGATTCCGACATGAGGCGCAGTTTGTCTTCTCCGGGAATGCATGTGGGATGCACCTGAATGAACTCTCCGTTCGCGTAATAGCAGCCCTGCTGATAAAGCGCCGACTGCGCCGAGCCCGTGCAGACGACCGAGTTCGTCGACTTCCCGAAAATGGCCCCGATGCCGCCGGTCGCAATAATGATGGCGTCGGCGGGGAAAGTGCGAATCTCCATGGTGCGCAGGTCCATCGCGCAGATGCCGCGACAGGTGCGGGTTCCATCAAGTACGGCCGAGAGAAACTCCCAGTGCTCATACTTCTTGACTTTGCCTTCGGACTCGTACCTCCGAACCTGCTCATCGAGCGCGTAAAGCAGTTGCTGACCGGTGGTCGCTCCCGCAAACGCCGTGCGGTTATACAACGTCCCGCCGAAGCGGCGGAAATCCAGCAGGCCTTCCGGCGTGCGATTGAAAGGGACGCCCATGCGATCGAGCAGGTCGATGATGCCGGGGGCAGCGTCACACATGTTTTTAACGGGCGGCTGGTTGGCCAAAAAGTCGCCGCCAAAAATGGTGTCGTCGAAGTGCTTGTAAGTAGAATCGCCTTCGCCCTTCAGGTTCTTGGCGGCGTTGATGCCGCCCTGCGCGCATACCGAGTGCGAACGCTTCACCGGGACAATCGAGAAGAGGTCAACCTCGCCACCCATTTCGGCGATCTTGATTACGGCGGCCAGGCCGGCGAGGCCTCCACCTACGACGATGATTCTTGGTGCTGCCATCTGCTTATGAATCCTATCTGCCGGTTTGTACGGCTGATGCACCGAGGGCGAGACGCCCTCGGGACAGCCGGCAAGATGCCGACGCTACAAATTCGTTGACTGCCGCACATATCTCCGCCAACTCCGCGCTCACCTTATCGAACGATATTCTGCGAGCTCGAATCGAGAGGCTGATTAGGGAGCGCTTAAGAATCCATACATGCTCGCTGCCCCCAGACCGATCAATCCGAGAGCCAGTAGCAGGCACAGGTAGCCCAGCCGTCGTCGCGCTGTTTCGCCAGTGGTGATGCCCCACTTAGCGCAGAAGAGCCACACGCCATACGCGAAATGCCATGACGCCGCAATGATCCCGATCGCGTAAAAAGCGATCATCCAGAGATGCTGGAATTCGCCCTGCACCTTGGCGAAAGCATCCATGGGGTGCGTGGGCAGGTGCACACCGGTGAAGCGCAAAGAGTATGTGTGCTGGATCATATAGATGAAGGCGATGATGCCCGTCCAGCGCTGCGAGGTATAAAGCCAGTTGCCCTCCCATGGATAGGCCCTGATATTCGAATCGCCGCGCCACCAGATGTAAACGCCGTAGAGGCCGTGGTAGAGGATCGGAATCCAGATAAAGAAAATCTCCATCGCAAGAACGAACGGCAGGCTGTTCAGAAACGCGACTTGTCTGCCATAGGCTTCGGGTCCGTGGAAGGCCTCGAAGTTCGAGATGAAGTGCTCCAGCAGAAATGCGCCGATGGGCACGATGCCGGAGAGCGAATGCAGGCGGCGCAGCAGAAACGAATTGCCCTCGCCCGCTCGCAAGGGAGCGACTCCAGGCTTGATGGTGGGAGCAGCGTGGCTGGCAGTTGCGGCCAAAGGGAGCACTCCTTATTGGTTCAAAGTAAAAAGGGCAACCCATGATTATCTGTGCGCTGCGGAACCTGCGTCAAGGAGGGGCTTGATCACTGGCCTCCGTGACCACGCGAGCGACGTTCGTCACGGTCAGCTCGAAGTCAGGATTCGATTGACATCGAACGCCAGTAGCGTTACAGCTTCTTTCAGACGTCGGTGTGGGCCGCCGGACCGACAAGGTTGCGGGGAGTTTCGAAAGGACGAGTCGTGAAGCAAATCTTGCTGTTGACATTGCTTTTCGGATTGCTGCTCGCGGGCAGGTTATGTGCCGCGCAGGAACTCGACCAACCCGCCACCTCTGCCTACATTCTCCGCAATGCCAGTGGCGTACCTTTGCAATACAGTATTCAGCTCGGCGCCACGCTTGACTTTAGCGCCAGCAAACAACGCAAGCGGTACAAGTTCTCCAACGCGCCGAACTCAGTTGAGATTCAGACGGTCGCGGGAGTCACCAAACTGAGCGCGCTCAACTCTACGAATGGCGCCTGTGCCGGAGCAGGGTGCTCCTACTTAGGCACGTTTGGTGAGCTTTCGATGCAGACAATCACTCGCTCAGACGGATCGAGCTATATCCGAATGGGTGGCGATCTCACCGGCACTTTCACTGACGCCGCAGGAAACGTCTACCCGAATACGGTGGCGCATTATTACATCGAGACCTACCCGGCGACTGACGGTGTGGCAGTGGGTGCCGTGGGCGGTCTGACGATCGTGCTGGCCTATAACTGAGCGCGCCGTTTCGTTCTGGCACTTCATCCGGTACTGGTTTCAACACTTCGTTCCGGCGCCTTGTTTCGGTTAGTCGCGCGGCTGCCATCGCAAGAACGCTCGAAATGCGGCGCCGCGATGGCTGTAATGCGATTTCTCTTCGGCGCTCAGTTCGGCGAAGGTCTTGCCGATTTGCGGAAAGTAGAAAAGCGGGTCATAGCCGAATCCATTTTGTCCGCGACGCGCATCAAGGATGATGCCTTCAGCGGTGCCGCGAAAAGTTGCCAGCGTGCGGCCGTCGCGGGCCACGGCCAGCACGCAGACGAATCGGGCCATGCGCTTCTCGGCCGGCAAATCGGCGAGTTCCCGGAGCACGCGCGAGTTGTTGGTTTCGTCGTCGGTGTTGCGGTCCGCGGCGTGCGGCTCTTTATTGTGCAGGTCCGGGGCGGCATAGCGTGCGGAGTGAACTCCGGGTGCGCCACCGAGCGCGTCAACCTCGAGGCCAGAATCGTCGGCCAGCACCAGTTCACCGGGTGCCGCGAGGCTGTATTCCTCAGCCTTCTTGCACGCGTTCGCTTCGAAAGTGGCGCCGTCTTCGACGACCGTAGGCAGGGAAGCGAAACCTGGAAGGCCTGTGATGGTGACGCCGTGGACGGCGGCTGCTCCGGCGAAGTCGCGGAGCTTGCCGGCATTCGAGGTCGCGACAAACACTGTGCGGTGACTCATGGGCTTGGCCTCCCTCGCAGGCGCTTTTCTGATCCAAAGCGCCGCGAATGCCGCGAGGCTGATCAGCGAGACAATGTCCCCCGCCACGCGATCGGGCGTGCGGCGGAAGGAAACCTGCACATCGCTCGCGCCAGCAGCTACGGGGATGATCATCAAGCCCGTTACCTCCGACGACCGCGTTCCGACAAGATCGCCGTTTACGATCACCCTCCACGCGGGATAGTTGAAGAGACGTAAAGTCAGGTCCTGCCGAGACTCGGCGCGCACCAGAAAATGCTTGTCGGTCGCGTTCCAGGTCAGCATTTGAACATTGGCGTGCGCCGCGCCAGCTACGCTTACCAGCGGCAGGTCTTTGTTGAGTTCGTAGGGGTCAGCTCCCGCGGGGACGTACTCGTCGGTGCCTTCATAGCCAATGCCGTCGGAGATCGCGTCATCCATCTCCCGAATGTCGGCAGACTGATCCCACCAGGGCGGCTGAATGCGGTGGCCGGCGACGAGAAGCATCGCGAGCAAAGTGGCAAACACAAGCGCACGCGCAGTCCATCGCGTCACTGCCGAGTGCTGAGTCGACAAACGGATGGTCGCGACCGCCAGCAGCAACGCCAGCGGCGCATTCAGACAGAGCAGCCAGCGGAAGGGAAGTTGCACGAAGCGAAACTTGGGCAGGTGCTGCCAGATAAGATTGCTCGCCGGTAGCGTCACGAAAGCAGCGGCTGCGGCCCATGAGGCGAGCAGTATCCACGCGCTTCGGTCGAGCGCGTCTTTCTTTACTTTACGCTTTACTTCTTGCTTCACTATTCGATTCGCATCCCGCGCGGTCTCGACGCTCTCAACTGCGTGCTTGGTTGGGCGAGCGAGCCACACGACGAAGACCACGAAGGCGACCTCCGATAACGCCACTAGCGAAACCAGCAGATTAAAGCGGTTGTGGTCGACGTCGGCGATAGTGGTGAATAGAAAATTATCTTGCGGCCGAACACCCGGAGACAGGAGCGCGGCGGCGTTGATCCAGGGTTGCTCGTAAATCGCGGGAACCAGATAAAAAGCCGCCAGGCCTGCGCCCATCACGATGGCGAGCGCGCTTCTGACCACTATTCTGGTGGCGCCGCCCGCTGATCTTTCCTGGAGCGCCATCACCACCACCAGGCCAGCCGCCGAATAGTGGATCATCAGAGCCGCGGGCACATTGGCGAGCCAGGCGGCCGCCAAGGTGAGGCTCAGCCACAGGATTGGGCCAATACCGCCTTCCTTGATCCGCAACAGGCACAACAGGGCGAGGGGTACAACAACTGCGGCCAGCAATTCGGCATAGGCGCTGCGCCAGTAGACGATCAGCAGGTGATAGGGATTGAGGGCATAGAACGCGGCGGCGAAAAACGCATCCGGCGGGTCTAGCCACCGCCGCCCCAACGCATACATACTCGCGCCCGCCAGTGTGAGGACAATCCAGCAATACACGCCAGGAACAAGCTTCCAGGGCAGGATTGCGCCAAGGGCTGCACCCAGCGTCCACGACCCCGGCGGATAGAACAGGAATCTCGCCTCACCATATCCCCATTGCGACTGCGCCGCCCAGCGCGGGTAGACAATGCCTTCCTTCCATTGCTGGAGAACGTCCATCCATGAATAGACGTGGAACTCGAAGTCGTGTCCCGACGGACTGCCCCAACGCAAGAATGGCGTAATGGCCAGCCCACAGAGGATGGCAAGAAGCAGAAGACGCGTGATCGGGCGCGTGAGCAAAAGGGTTCGGCCTGGAATTGAGATTGGACCTTGCGCAGCGCGCTCAGCCGGACGCTCCGCCCGATCAGGCCGCGAGTTGCAATTCTATTGCATCGGAAACAGTTGGGAAAATTCAGGGCTGGACAAAGCGATCGGAAGGCCTCTTCGAGTCCGCAGACGAGACTAGGTTTTGGTTTTGGTTTTGAATGAGTGAATCTGGATCATTGGGATCTGGGTCGAGAGCGATGAGGGGCCGTCTCGTCTGGCGAATCGTGAGGTGTCAACGACCTGCCTTCAAATTTTTAAACGCGCGGCGACGTTCTACGGCCACCGTGGTGTGGCATTGCGCGACTTCGAGGCTGTACCCGAGGAGTGCGAACCGGCGGCCGCAGCCATCGATTTGGAATTCTCCTCGCCCACTTCCGTCAGTACCGCGGTGTCTTCTTCATCATTCTCGGCGAGCAGGGGCGCAACTTCCCGCAGTTTTTCGGCGGCCTGCTGCAAAAGCTCAATCTGTTTGCCCAGGAGTGCATGCTGCGCCTGTTTGCGCCGCAGAACCTCATGAATATCCTTCATACACCCTCCTTCTTGAGAATGTAAGTTTGCACAGAGGCCAGGTCAACGTTAAAGCCCCGGCCGGCTGTTACCGCGGTAATCACCTAGGCGGAAGCAAGCGGAAGAAAGTGCGACTCCGTCTGTTAATGAGGATTCGGCTGGACGGAGGTGGCTGAATGACGGCTACGGCGCAAATCTCGTGTAAGCCTGTCAAGACAATTAAAAGCCCCGCCTTACGGCGGGGCGATGGGGTGAGTGTGTCGAGCGAACTGCTAAGTTAGGACTTTTTCCGGCGGAACATCCCGGCGATTCCGAGCAGCCCTGTGCCGAGCAGGCCAAGGGTTCCAGGTTCCGGGGTCGTCAGTTGGGTCGTGCCCAGAGTGATGTGACCGATACCCTGGTTCAACTGTCCGGGGTGAGTCGTAATGGTCTGGGTGGTCGTGCCGGTCACGTTCACGCCGTTGTACAACTGACCGCTCAGATCGCCAGTCAGGGTGTACACCAGCTTTTGGCCGACGCTGCTCACCAGGGTCCACTGGATGTCGCCAGTGAAGCCGCCCGTGAAGATTGCGCCCTTCGGTTCGCCATAGTTGCCTTTGCCGACAACATCAAATGTCGAGCCAGCCGACGAGAACTCGCCGCCTGCGGCAACCGAGCCGCTGATCAGCGCGCCCGTAGAATAGCTGACCGTGCCCAGAGAATGGCCCGGAGGAGCTTGAATTCCGTTGAAACTGGTTAGCTCCGAGCCTTTCGAAGTGATGCCCGAAGTCGACATTGAAATCGTGCCGAATTGATTGGTTAGGGTGATTCCGTCCGCCCAAGCGGCTATCGGCAACGCCAATGCCAGCAATGCAAGAACTAACACTCGCCTCATTTGAATTCCTCCCAAAGTTCCTGTTTCTTATGTTTCTCGTTTTATACCTTTACCAAACTAAAGGCCTACGACTGAAGAGATACGTCGCCACGCCTTTCTGAGCACTTGCTATTCCAAACAACCTATGCTGTTCTTGATCATATTTATCAACAACATACAGAGATTCTTCGCCCAAACTCCGGAACCATGGTTGCAATCGCCTGCACACCTAGAACATTCGCCTTCTCAACTGATCCGACGCCAATTCCCGGATAACTCCCTGCGGAGAAAGGAAATCCTTCGGGTTCGAGGTATTGGAGGGAAGACTCGTCAATCGGCCTGGGAGACGGCTTCCGTAACCGGATGCAGCTGGTTACCGCTAATCGCGGTGTACGCCATGTTACCAAAGTTTGCCGGTTTGGCAAGTGGTTCTTTTGTGCCAGATACCCACCCAACAGTGGCATTCCGGCCGAGAACCGGCTGCGATAGGGTGGTTGCGAGCAGTTCTGGGGGAGGGCTGTTCGGGCGTCCCGTGATTTTATAATCCGGGGCGCTTCTTATTTGGAGCTGAAATATCCCACCCAAGATCTCCCCAACCCAACCTCAAAACCTTGAGCCCCAGGTTTACCGCCGCTCACGAATTAAACGCCTTCACTCTTCCCGGACGCTGCGCTGCGATAAGCCGCATCCAGAATCAGCTGGTTCTTCAACCCTTCCTCCCCCGGCACGGGAAACTCCGCGCGCCCTTCCACGGCGGCCGCAAATGCATCGACCTGCCTCGCATAAGCAAGATGATTCGAAACCGTCTCCTCCCCGGCCAGCTTGCCTTCGCGCCAATATTCAATCCGAATCGGCTTGTCGACGTTCAACGCGTCGTCGGCCCGCAAGACTCCCGCGTCCCCCACAATCTCAAGCGGAGTCCGATAGTGAGCGCGCGTCGAAACCAGTACGGTAGCCAGCGTGCCGCGCCCAAACTCAAGACTCATGACCGCCGCAGCCTCTACATTGCCCGAGTTCTCGTCGCCACGTGTCAGCGCATAAACACGCACGACTTCGTCTTGAAGGATGTAGCGGAGCGCGTCGATGCAATGTACGCCCACGTCCGCAATCGCTCCGCCTCCAGCGACGCGGCTGTCTGTCATCCATGTCCGCGCGTGTCCGACGCCGGGGAAAGAGAACTCCGCGCGCGCGAACACCGGCCGTCCAATATCTCCGCGTTCCACGCGCGCCCCAAGCCGGGCCGTGCTCTCCTCGAACCGGAAGATCTGCGCCACCCCCAGCGAAACGCCCGCCCGCTTCGCGGCCTCGACCATCTCGCGACATTCCTCCGCATTCATGCCCATAGGTTTTTCGCATAGCACCGGTTTGCCCGTGGAAACGGCTGTCCGCACATCCGCAAGATGATTCGCATTGGGCGTGGCCACGAAAACCGCGTCTACCTCGGGGCAGCGGCAAAGTTCTTCCGTCGAGCCAAAAACGTGAGGAATCGAGTAGCGCTCCGAGGCCTCGCGCGCCTTCGCTGCATCGCGCCGTGAAAGCGCCACCATCTTGCAATTCTGCGCCAGCGCGAAACCCGGCATCAGCCGCCTCACCGCATGTAATCCAAAGCCAGCAATGCCAAAACGAATCATGGAACCTCACCGAGAAAAAAAATCATGCGCATAAAACTTCCGAAACGCCGCGAGCACAACCTTCCGCGCGGCGACTACGAGTACGGATAAAAAACAAAAAACAGCACTGAAAGCGCAGTGAGCGCCCAAAGCGCCGGCCGTACCTCGCGCAAACGTCCTGAAACGAGTTTGCAAAATGGATAGAGAACAAAACCCGCGGTCATTCCGATGCCAACGTTATAGGTGAAGGCCATCAGCACAATCACGCCGAATGCCGGGACAACCTCGCTGAGGTCGTCGAAAGGGATGCGGACGATCGGCGTCAGCATCAGTAGCCCAACAAAGATCAGCGCGGGGCCATAAGCCTGCGGCGGGATCGCCGAAATGAAGGGCGCGAAAAACAGAGTTCCCACAAAGCAAAGCGCAGTGACCACCGAAGTCAGTCCGGTTCGCCCTCCCGCCTCGACGCCGGTCGCAGATTCAATGTAGGCGCCGGAGGTCGTGGTTCCGATCACGGCCGCAAAGCTGGTCGCAAGGGCGTCGGCCATCATGGGCCGTTCAATCTGCGGCAAGTTGCCGTCTTTGTCCAGGAATCCGGCGCGCGCCGAAACGCCGATCAGCGTCCCCATGGTGTCGACGAACGCCATGATGAGGATGGTTAGGACGATCGGGAAGAATCCCCAGCTCAGAAGGCTGTGCAGGTCAAATTGCATGAAGACCGGTGCCAGGCTCGGCGGGCGACTAACCCATCCAGTCGGCGCGGGCGACACCCGCAGCACAAAGCTGAGGAGCGCCGTCACCAGAATGCTGGCCAGAATCGCAGCCGGAAAACGCCGAATCGTCAGCACGACGATAAGCAGAAATCCGAAGATCGCCAGCAGGATCGCGGGCGAAGTCAGATGGCCGGGACGCACCGGCGCACCGGGCGATCCGAGCGTGACGATGCCGGTTTGATTGAGACCGATGAAGGCTAGAAAGAGTCCGATGCCGACGGCATAGCTGTAGCGCAGCGTGGGTGGAATCGCCTCAACCATCCACTGCCGGAGCCGAAACAGAGTCATGAGAGTAAAAAGGACTCCGGCCACAAACACCGCCCCCAGCGCGCTTTGCCAGGTGTAGCCCAGAACATGAACCACCGTGAACGCGATAAAAGCGTTTTCGCCCATGTAAGGGCCGATGGCAAATGGACGATTGGCGTAGAAGGCCATGATCAGAGTGCCGAAGATCGCGGTGAGAATGGTCGCGGTGAGCGAGGCGCCCACCGGCATGCCCGCAGTTTTGAGAACGGCGGGATTGACGGCCACGATGTAAGACATCGTGAAGAAGGTCGTCAGCCCGGCAACAACTTCGCGGCGAACGGTGGTTTGGTGCTGAGAGAGTTCAAAGAACTGTTCGAGCCAGTGGTGCAACGCGCCTCCAAAAGTTGGGAAGGCAGAATTGTACATTCGTAGCTTTCCCTGTGCTCCTCTGTGTTCCTGCGGTGATCGCTTTGACTTTGACTCAGGCGCGCCGAATCTCGGCGAGGAATTGCGGATCAATATTTCCGCCGCTGATCACCGCGACATTATTTCTAGTGGGGGGCAATTCTGCGGAATGAAACATGAACGCGGCCACACTCACCGCGCCGCTTGGCTCGGCGACGGTCTTTGAATTCGCACTGAGAGCGCGTGTAGCCTCGCGAATTTCATCTTCTTTGACGTAAACGATGTCATCGACGTAGGCGCGAATATGCGCGAAATTGATCTCGCCGATGCTTTGCGTGCGCAGTCCGTCGGCTAAAGTTTGCGAGACCTGCTCGGCAGCGTAGCAGACGACATGACCAGCGCGAAGGCTCGCGCGCGCGTCACCGGCGAGTTCGGGCTCGGCCCCAATCACCTTGATGGCGCTATCGGTAAGCTTGATGGCCGCCGAAATTCCACTGATGAGGCCACCACCGCCCACCGGGGCAATGACCGTCTCAACCTCGGGCAGGTCTTCGAGAATCTCCAGGCCGACGGTGCCCTGGCCAGCGATGATTTTTTCGTCATTGTAGGGTGGGACGATAATGTAACCGTGCTCGGCGGCGAGTTGCTCGGCGCGCTGGCGGCGCTCTTCGCTCCCCGGTCCGACGATGACGATTTCCGCTCCCAGGGCAGCGGTCGCTTCGAATTTGTTTTTCGGAGCATTGCTCGGCATAACAATGATGGCCTTCACGCCCAGCGCGCGCGCGGCGTACGCCACACCTTGCGCGTGGTTGCCACTGGAATACGAAATGACACCGCGGCGGCGTTCCTCATCCGTGAGGGAAGCAACTTTGTTGTACGCTCCCCGCAGCTTAAAAGCGCCGATGGGCTGGAGGTTTTCGAGCTTGAGGAAGAGCTTGCGCTCGGCGTCAGGGGCGGTCCACTCGAGGAGCGGCGTGCGGGTAGCGATGCCCTTAAGGAGGCATTGGGCTTGCTGTATATCAGCCAGTGAAACCATTCTCAGAGTTCTCTATCTTTCGGGGGTTGGAGCGCTCATATCTCCAGTATCACCGGCATAATCAGCGGCCGCCGTTGCGTCTGCCGCGAGATGTAGCGCTTCAAATCAGTACGGATCTTCTCCTTGATCACTCCGTAATCTGCCTTCTCTTCGGCGCTCGAGGCGTCAAGTGTTTCCATGACGATCTCTCTCGCGCGTTCCATCACACCATTGTCCCCAGGATTGAAGCCGCGCGTCACAATTTCTGCCGCTGATTCAACTCTCCCCGTCAGCTTATTAATCGCGATGATCGGCATCACAAAGCCGTCTTCGCTCAGATGGCGGCGGTCTTTGATTACCAGGTCTTCCACCACATCGGTTCGCGAGCCGGAGTCGATGCACACCCGGCCTACATTCACCCGTCCAGCCTTGCGCGCGCCTAGTTCGTCAATTTCCAGAACATCACCGCTCTCGATCAGCATTACGTTGCCAACCGCGCTCCGCATGGTGCCGGCGAGTTCCGCATGCAGCTTGAGCTGCCGATACTCGCCGTGGATCGGAATGAAATACTTAGGTCGCACCAGGTTGATGATCAGCTTCAACTCCTCCTGGCTGCCGTGGCCGCTGACGTGCACCGGCGGATACGAGCCGTCGTCGTAAACGACAAACGCTTCACGGCGGAAGAGATGGTCGATCATCCGGTAGATGGCCTTCTCGTTGCCGGGAATGATGCGCGAAGAAAGCACGACCGTGTCGCCTCTTTCAATCTTGGCGTGCTTGTGGTTATCGACTGCCGCGCGCGAGAGCGCCGACATCGGCTCCCCTTGCGTGCCGCTGATCATCACACATACTTTCTCCGGCGGAAAATTCTTCATCTCGCCGGGATGGATCAGCATGCCCTCGGGAATGTTGATATAGCCGAGATCTTCGGCAATCTCAGATGAGCTGTTCATCGAGCGGCCGATGAAGCAGATTTTCCGGCCGTGTTCCCATGCCATGTCGACAGCCAGCTTAATACGGTGAATTGACGACGAAAAGCAGGAGATGAACAGACGGCGCTGCGTGCGAACAAAAATCTCTTCGAACTTCCGGTGGACGGCGCGCTCGCTCGGCGTATAGCCCTTGCGCTCGACGTTGGTTGAATCCTGTAACAGCGCGAGCACGCCTTCTTTTCCATATTCAGCGAAGCTGTGCAGGTCAAAGAGGCGATTGTCGGTGGGTGTGGGATCGACTTTGAAGTCTCCCGTATGCAGCACGACGCCGAGCGGCGTATGGATGGCAAGAGCCACGCAATCGACGAGACTATGAGTCACTTGAAGCGGGTGAATCGTGAACGGCCCAATCGTGAACCGCTCGCCCGCCCGCATATCGCGCAGGTCGGCATCGTCCAGCAGTTGGTGCTCGTCGAGTTTGTCCTCGACATAGGAGAGTGTGAACTCGGTGCCCCACACTGGGACGTTCAGTTCGCTCAAAACCCAGGGCAACCCGCCGATATGATCCTCGTGGCCGTGCGTGAGGATAATGCCGCGCACATGCTTGCGATTCTCCAGCAGGTAAGAGATGTCGGGGACAACGATGTCAACGCCGAGCAATTCGGTTTCCGGGAACATAAGACCGGCGTCGACGACGATAATGTCGTCTCCCCAGCGGATGGCCATGCAGTTCATGCCGAATTCGCCCATTCCGCCGAGCGGGATTATATGCAGTTTTCCAGTGGGCATTGAAGAATTGATGCTAGCACACGAGTAGAGATGGGGCTTTGCTTGTCTGCATTGGAGACGCTGCCGGAGACGCGGCAAGCCGCGTCTCTACCAAAAACATGGGCGACTTACCCGGCTGATAAACTTAATAAGGGTCGTTCGTCATTAGTCGGCGGTTGTTCGCCCATGATCGGCACTCTGCTGAAATTAGCGACTGGCCGCTGATGACCGACGACTAACGACGAACGACCAGGGACCAACGACCCACCCTATGCCCGACGAAAAGAAATCCTGGTTGCGGCGGCGCACCGAAGAAGCCATCCGCGGCGGTTTGACCCGCGCCTACGCGACCGTGAAGGTCGATCCGGAGCGCTTTCTGTTTCAATTGCGCGCCGCGTATGGATTGCCGATTGTTACTTTTCAGGGCGTCTATTCGGTAGACATATCGCGGCTCGACGATGCCGCCGAATCGGTGATTCGCGGCGGCATGAGGATGGCCGCAGCGGAGGGCGCCGGGCTGGGGCTCGGCGGCATCCTGACAATCATGCCGGACCTCGGCATTCTCTCCGCCATCACCATGCGCACGATTCAAAAGCTCAGCCTCATTTACGGATTTGAATTGAATACCGACGACGAGATTGCCGAGTTATGGATTGCGGCCGCGAGCGCGGCCGGCGTCGACATCAGCCGCGAGCTGATGGAAAAAGAAGTGGTCAACCGTTTTGTGCCCAAGGTGATTCAGCGGATAGCGGCGCGGGCGAGCGCCGAAGTGGTGGAGAAATGGGCGGGCAGGCTGATTCCGATCGCCAGTTCGGCGATTGGCTGCGCACTGAATTATTTCTTCGTGCGCGCCTGGGGACACCGCGCTCTACAGCACTTCCGCAACAAGCACCTGGAGACCAGGCGCAGATTAGCCGAGGATCAGGCTCGACTGTCGGTAGCGTCTTCGATGCCGCTTTTGCCTTAGCGATCGCACTGTTGGGGCGTCAACAGGCACCCGTCCTAGCGCAGCCACTCCTCCAACTCAACTCCTCTTTCCGTTTTCTCGTCGCGATATTTGACGATGACGGGCGTGTACAGAGACAGCCCCCACTCCTCAGCCTTGCCTTTGCCCTTGGTCACGGCTCTTGAGCCCGGAACGACCACTGCATTCTCCGGAACCTCAAGCGGGTGCTCCGGCGTCGCCCGATAAACTTCGCCGCGCACGAGGTCATAGAGCGGCGTGGAGCGAGTGAGAATTGTGCCCGCTCCGAGCACGGCGTGCGACCTCACCAGCGTGCCTTCATAGACGCCGCAGTTGCCGCCGATCAGAACGTCGTCTTCGATGATCACCGGCGCGGCATTGACCGGTTCGAGTACGCCTCCAATCTGCGCGGCCGCGCTCAGGTGAACCCGCTTCCCGATCTGCGCACAGGAGCCGACCAGAGCATGCGAATCGATCATCGTACCCTCATCGACATAAGCTCCAACATTGATGAACATCGGAGGCATGCAGATGACCGAGGGTGCTACACAGGCTCCTTCGCGGATGGACGAGCCTCCTGGCACGAGGCGCACGCGATCGTCAAGCGTTAAACGACGGGCGGGAAAGGTGTCCTTGTCGATGAAGTTGAAAACCTGTCCATCCGACATTTCTTTGAGCGCGCCCAGGCGGAAGCCGAGCAGGATGCCTTGCTTGACCCACGGATTCGTAATCCAGCGAGCCTCTCCTTTATCGTCGGCAATTTTTTCGGCGGCGCGAATCTCGCCGCTCGTAAGGCGCGCGCGGAACTCGGCAAACACGCGCCGCGCCTCCGTGGCATCGCCAACGTGAGAGGTCGCGTACAGTCCTTCTACAGCCGACTTTAATTGCAGGATCGAATCAGACATAGGCAAAGGAAAGTCAGAGTTGTCATCCCGAGCAAAGCGAGGCATCTGTAGTCCGTAAGAAGCGCCGCGAACCAAGCGTGAACCCGACATCCATGACGCAAATCCGGAACGCTAACAGCCAATAGCTAAGAGCTGTTTTCACGCCACGCACTTGCACTCGCTGCGAATCAACACGCCCGCCATCTGATGCGTCGCCTCACGCGCTTCGGCGGGATTTGTAAACGGCCCGTGCCACCGCGAGTGATTGGGATCATGTCCCGACGGCCGCCCTTTGCCTGCACTGCACTGCCCGCAAGAGGCGCGGTGCAATATCACTTTGTGCGGACCGGCAGCCCAGCTTTCGTAAACGTAGAATTCGCTCGCCGCGGCGGGCGCGGACGAGCGCGCCAGGAGTCCCACATCGGTCGCAATCTTCTGGAGCTTCGAGCGCGTATCGCGGCGCATCGGTAGCAGTGGCAGGCGATAGATCTCCTGAATCTTTCCCATCATCGCCAGAACGGCTTTCACGGGCAACGGATTCGACTCGATAAAGTTCGCCTGCATGAGCGGCAGATATTTGCGATGAATCGCTCGCGCGGTTGACCAGTCATTGGCTAGCGCGGCGTGCGTCATGTCGGCCATTTCGCGCGGAATCTCATTGGACGCCACCGAGACGATACCGATGCCGCCGAGCGCAATCACCGGCAGCGTAATGACGTCGTCGCCCGAGAAGACCAGAAAAGTTTCGGGAACGAGGTTCAAGACTTCCGCGATCTGCGAAATATTGCCGCTGGCTTCTTTCACGCCTGCAATGTTTGGCACCTCGCTCAGACGCGCCAGCGTTGCCGGTTCAATGTTGGCCGAGGTGCGGCCGGGAACATTGTAGAGAATCAGCGGCTTGTCGACGGCTTCGGCGATAGCGCGGAAGTGACGATATTGGCCCTCTTGCGTCGGCTTGTTGTAGTAGGGCGACGCGGTGAGAATGGCGTCGACGCCTGGGCGCGAAGCAACTTCTTTAGCTTTGGCGACTGCGTCGCTGGTGGAGTTCGACGTTGCCCCGGCAACGATGGGAACGCGCCCTGCCACGACTTCAACCGTCACATCAATCACGTGCAGCCACTCGTCATGCGTGAGAGTGGGCGTCTCTCCGGTAGTGCCGCATGGGATCAGAAAATCAATGCCAGATTCGATCTGCCACGCGACCAGACTGCGGAGCGCGTTTTCATCGACAGCGCCGTCAACGGTGAACGGCGTAACTAATGCAGTGCCACAACCTCGGAGTTGCATAATCCTAAGAATAGCGCGGAAGACCGGCAGGTGTCAGGTGTCAGACCGGGGGCAGGGAATTGGTGGGATGGAACGGCGGCGTCGTCCTCAGGCGTGATGGCCAGAAGTGTGATGGGATGGGTGATGAGACGCGTGATCGCCTGAGACGCTGCTCGCACTCGAGCAACGGTCCAGGTCGCGCTTCATCTGATGTAGGGCTGTCGTTTCTGCCTGCGTTCGCCCGTAGCCGAGAGCCATGAGCGTGGCGACCCGGCGCTCGAACTTGTCGAGAACCTGGTTGCGAACTCGGCCAGGCGACGGATGGCGCTCTCGACCGGGGTTGCGATTTTCGAATTGGTCGCGTATAGCGATGTACAGCATGGTCGCAGGCACGCTGAGCACAATGGCCGCGCCGAACGTCATCAGCGTGTCGAACCAGTGCTCCACAGCGACGGCGAACACATCGCGCAGAATCCGCAGCAGGTGAATCTCGATCGCCAGCCATGTGAATGCTGCAATCAGGAACCCAGTGCTGAGCGTGTAGTTGCGGCCGGGGCGCATTGTGAAGAGCAGAATCGCGATCACGACCAGTAGGATGGCGATGGTCATGCGATCCGCTCCTTTCGCGGAAGAACCAGATCGGACGCGCTCGCGCCGATTCGGTGTTCCCCGCAAATATCGTAGCACCGCCCGCGTCGGCAATTCGACTACAGTTCGCGCCAGAGTTCGGGCTAGAGTTCGGGCTAGAGTTCGGATTAAAGCTCGCGCCAGATTTTGCGGAAATCGTAGACGCCGGTTTTGCCGACCAGCCATTCGGCACCGCGGACCGCGCCTTCCGCGAAGCCGCGGCGCGACTTGGAATCGTGGCAGAGGTAGATCCGGTCAGCTGCGGAATTAAATACCAGTTCGTGCATGCCCACGGCGTCGCCTTCGCGGAAGGAAACGATCTCAAGCTCCTGCTTGCTCAAGTCGTGAATAATGTTCTGCATCATCATCGCCGTGCCGGAGGGCGCGTCTTTCTTTTGCGCATGGTGCCGCTCGAAAATCTGCCCGGAGTAATCGAAGTTCACAGCGGCCGCGGCAGCCTGGACGATTTCGAAAAAAAGATTCACACCGATGGAAAAATTCGATCCATAGAGCAGCCCGGTATTAGCTGTAAGGGCGAGTTCGCGGAGGCGCGGCAGCTGTTCATACCATCCAGTCGTGCCGATGACCATGCTTTTGCGCGCGCGCATGCAGGCCTCGGCGTTGGCGACAACGGCCGCGGGCGTGGTGAAGTCGATGACCGCGTTATAAGGAGCGAGGAAATCGGGAGTAAGTGCGCTGGCGTTGGAGTTGTCGGCTCCGCCGAGGACTTGCACATGATGGCGGCGTTCATGGGCAAGGTCGGCGACTAGAGATCCCGTCTTGCCGCGGCCGAGAATAAGAAGCTTCATGGGAAACCTGTTCACCGCCCCAGAGGCGCAAAGAAAATCTGGAATCCAATTCAAGCACCTGCTGCTGGATTTTCCCGGCGGACTCGGCGCCTGGACGGTGAAACGATTTTACGCGAACACTTCCGAATCCACCTCGGCAAAGAATGCATGATGCAGCCGCCGAATGACCTCGGTCGCATCGTCCTCTTCAATCACAAACGTCAAGTTAATTTCCGATGCGCCTTGCGAGATCATCCGGATCTTCACGTCTTCGAGCAGGCCGAAAACTTTAGCGGCGATGCCCGGAGTTTCGCGCAGGTTCACGCCCACTAGGCAGACGATGGCTTTGCGGCCCTCATACTTCACGTCGGCAAGCTTGGCCAGGTCGGCCGCCAGCGCCGGAATAGATTCGTTTGTTTCGGCAGTCACCGAAACGCTGACCTCCGACGTCGAGACCACATCGACCGCCACGCCGTGCTGATCAAACAGTTCAAAGATGGATTTGAGGTACCCGTGGACGAGCAGGCGCCGGGGGGCGGCGACCTCGACCAGCGTAATTTTCTTTTTGAGCGCGATGGCCTTGAATATATTTTTGCAGCGTGGGGCGCGCGCCGTGACCTTGGTGCCCTCACAGGTGGGGTTCTGCGAATTCAAAACATAGACCGGAATATTCTGCTGAATCGCTGGCAGCACCGTCGCCGGATGCAGTACCTTGGCGCCAAAATATGCCAACTCGGCGGCCTCGTCGAAGCTGATGACTTTGATGCGGCGGGCGTCAGGGCAAAGGCGCGGGTCGGTCGTCATCATGCCGTCAACGTCGGTCCAGATTTCGATGCGCTGCGCGCCCAGGCCCGCGCCAAAAATGGCGGCGGAAAAATCAGAACCGCCGCGGCCGATGGTCGTCGTGATGCCGGCGCGATTCGAGCCGATAAAGCCGCCCATAACCGGCACGCTCCCCGCTTCGATGAGGGGCGCTACTTTTTTCTTCAGGCGCTCATTGGTCTCTTCAAATTGCGGAACGGCTTTTGTGAATGCGCTGTCCGTGAGCAGGCACTGGC
Source organism: uncultured Acidobacteriaceae bacterium (assembly GCA_963803645.1). Taxonomy (GTDB): domain Bacteria; phylum Acidobacteriota; class Terriglobia; order Terriglobales; family Acidobacteriaceae; genus Acidiflorens. The sequence continues at coordinate 75,171 of CAWDNK010000006.1, forward strand.
GCGAATCGACGTGAAGGCCAGGCAGCCCGCGTGCCACAAAGGCTGCGGCCACGATCTTGCTCGACAGCACTTCGCCAAACGATGCCACATAGTCGTAGGTGCGCGGCGTGATCTCGCCCACCGCGCCGATGCCGCGGAGCAGCTCATCGAGATCTTCGAAATCGGCGCCCAGGTCGCTATGAAATTCGGTGAAGAGCGCGGTGCCGAGTAGCTCCCCGGCGGTTTCGTAGTGGCGTTCGCGCAGCGCGCGCGCCATTTTGAGTGCTGTCTTGCGGTCGCCGCCGCCGGCCGCCTTGCCCATAGCCAGCAGGGAGTCGGTTACCTTCGCCATCGCGCTGACGACGACGACCGGGCGATCGGCGAGTCGCCCCTGCACGATCTGGGCGACGCGGTCGATGGCTTTGGCGTCCTGCACTGAGGTCCCGCCGAATTTCATCACGATCATGGGCGGGGATCCTTCTTCGTTGACGCTGCCTTTGGGCTTTCTACGTTTACCGACCCCGACTTCGGATTGGATTCCCTCATCGGTTGCCGTCGTGCTTCTTGTTTTTCGACGAATTCCTCTTTCCCCTCGTCGAAGAAGAATTCAATGGCTTCCACTCCCGGATGCTCTAGGCCGATACGCTGATCAAGCCAACCCTTGACGCGCGGGAGAGCCGTTTCCAGAATGTATTGCTGAACGAAATGCCGAGACGTACGTGAGACGGGTCGCACTCCAATCGTCCATTTGTTGAAGAGTGGGACGCCAGTTCGAAGAAGGCTATTGACCCTCGACATATCTTTGCCCGAGTAGGTGACGCTGAAGAAAGACAAATGACCCAAACGAACCTGCTTGTAGCGATCCGAACGAAAATCGAGAACGAGCAGTGGCAATTGCGTCGCCGACGCGAGCGCAATCGAAATCCGCTCAGCCCCAATTGGAAAAGACTGGTCATGGGGAATCTTGTCCCTGACTCTAGTGGGTATTATGACCGTGTTTACGTCTTCCATGTCTTTTCGCTTTTGCTAAGTCGAGGCTTAATTCCCAGACTCCTAAGCACTATTCTTCATGCGTCAATGCCAAAACAGCTCGGAATGCTGAAAGGGCATCTCATCCGAGGTAGCCTTTAGCTTTTAACAACTCGGCGTTCAGCAACGCCGCCCCGGCCGCGCCGCGAATCGTATTGTGCGAGAGGATGGTGAATTTCCAGTCGAGGACCTTGCAGGGACGCAGGCGGCCAACTGCCGTTGTCATGCCTCCGCCAAGATCGATGTCAAAGCGCGGCTGCGGACGATCAGGCGCCGTCAAGTAGATAACTGGCTTTTCCGGCGCGCTGGGAAGACGCAACTTCTGCGGCTCGGCCGAAAATTCATTCCAGGCGGCGATAATTTCTTCCGCTTTGGCTTTCTTCTTCAGGCGCACCGAAACCGACTCAGTGTGGCCGTCTTCGACGGCGACGCGGTTGCATTGCGCGCTCATTGCGAATGGAGCCGGCACCACGCTTCCCCCATCGAGCGTGCCCAGCAGCTTTTGCGTCTCCTCTTCCATCTTTTCTTCTTCATTCTTGATGTAGGGGATGACATTGCCGAGAATGTCGAGCGAGGCCACGCCGGGATATCCCGCGCCGCTCACAGCTTGCATGGTCACCGCCATCACGCTCTCAAGCTGAAATTGCCGATGCAGCGGAGCCAGCGCGAGTACCAGCCCGATCGCCGAGCAGTTGGGGTTCGTGACCGCGAAACCTTTGGATTTCTTGCGCCAGGCCTGGGTCTCGATGAGCGCGATGTGATCGCCATTAACCTCGGGAATCACCAGCGGCACGTCCGCCTGCATGCGAAGGGCGCTGGAGTTCGAAACTACCGCGCAGCCCGCGTCGGCAAAGCGCGGCTCGAGTTCCAGGGCAATCGAGGCATCGAGCGCGGCAAAAATGATTTTCGGCGCGCCCTCGGGTTGCGCAGGCGCAACGGTCATCTTCGCAACGCTCGCGGGAATAGCGGTTTTCAGCCGCCAGCGTGCGGCCTCCGCATACGGCCGGCCCTCGGAGCGATCAGAGGCGGCGAGCCATGCGACCTCAAACCAGGGGTGGTGTTCGAGCATTTGGATAAAACGCTGCCCGACGATGCCGGTGGCACCGAGAATTCCTACAGGAAGTTTCGTAGACATATTTGGATAAACAGGTAAGAGGTAATTTTATACCAACGAAAATTTAGATCGGGAGTGACAACTAAACCCCTGCGCCATCAACTCCTATCGTGGCTGATTTCATGCGGAATATATTCGTTGAGCGGGCCGAACTTGCGCTTTTCGGCGTACAGCCTCCAACGCCGCCACACGATGCGCAAGCTGGCCATAACCGGAATCGAAAGATAAACCCCAAGCACGCCGGCGATTTCACCGCCGGCCAGAATTCCGAATAACGCCGCCAGCGGGTGCAGTTCCACGCTGGCTCCCATAATGCGTGGCGAGATGACGTAGTCCTGAATCATTCGCCAGATCACCAGAAAAATCACCAGGAGCAGCCAGCGATGATAGCCGGTCAGAACCGCAACCATCACCATGGCAACGCCCGCAACCAGCGGCCCGACGACCGGCACAAACTCCAGCGCACCGCCCGCTGTGCCCAGCATGAGTGCAAACGGGAAGCGCATCGCCCCCAACACCGATGAATAGACGACGAACGAGAACGCCGCCAGCGTGAGTTGGGCGCGAATAAATTGCGCCAGCATGCCATTCAGATCGCTCAGCACGTTTTCGAGAAACTCGCGCTGCGCGCGCGATGGGATCAGCGAGAGCGCGATTCCGTGGAACATGTCGCCATCGCGCAGAAAAAAGATTGCCAGAATCGGCACCAGGAAGAGAACCCAGACCTCCTGGGCGGCTTGCGCGGCCCGCACTCCGATACGTTGCGCGAAGTGCGCCAGGTCTCCCCGATGATTGTAGAGAAAGCCTTGAATGCGCGCCTGCGTTGCCGCGCTCCAGCCGTGTTCGGCGCTGATGCGCGCCGCCAGGTCGCCGATCGGTCCGGAGATCTGTCCGCTGGCCGCCTTGTCCATCAGACTCGGAAGCGCCTCGCCCAGGCGCGAGCCCTGGCGGCTGATTCTGGGCCCGGCCAGTACGAAGAAAAGTCCGACCGCCAGCAGCAGCAAAAAATAAATGAGTGCCACCGCGCGCGTGCGACCGTGCACGATCTTATCGAGACGCGCAACCGCGGGATTTACCAGGTAGGCGAAGAAGACAGCAAATAGAAACAGAATCAGCGTGCGCCGGGCGGCATAGAGAAAGCCCAGGACCAGGGCGAATAGCAGGAGCGTGAACAGAACCCGCGACGTGCGTGAGTCGAGTAGAGTCACTGGTTATCGGCGGCACGGGCAAATTCGTGCCTTCCCCTTAATCGCGAAACATTTAATCGCGAACCACGTCGGTATTTTCGCCTTCAATAGAGATGCGGATTACCTTGAATTGGTCGTCGAGCCATATCGTCCAGCCGCCGCTCTCCATTCGCAATTCGACTTTGTTGAACTCCTGCATGGTGCCTTTATAGTTGATCTTTTCCCGTCCCATGTACTCGGCGCTCAGCGGCGACGAGGCATGCTGCCGCGGGTTCAGGGTTCCGAATTGCGAACGCTGCTTAATGGGGCATTGCACTATGCCCTTTTCCTGTTTACAGGTCGCCGCCAGGAATCGCCAAACCAGCACTTCGCGATGGATGAAAAAGTAATCGTCCAGAATGCTGGTCGAGGGCGGCAGCAGGTAAGGCTGGTCGTGTTCTTTCTCGCCAGGGCCGGCGCTCCACTTTTGGCTGAGGAACTGATCGTTGGGTGTAATCACCGAGTGGCCTTTGTCCGGGCTGATTTGCTGCCATTCATAGCGCCGGATATCACCCCCTGCGGTGAGCTCGAGCGTTGACTCCTGCATGGCTGTGTTGGGGTCGTTTTCGGTGGTGAACTCGGATTTGATTATGCTCCCGGTGTTGGTCTGATCGATGGAAAACTTCTCCGTACCCACGCGATGGCCGCTCATGAATACCCCAAATGAGCCGGAGTCGATGCTCTGCTTCTCGTGCTCTTTTTTATCCTTGTCCTTGTCTTTGGACGAAGCCGCCGCAGTAGCGGCGCAGACCGCGAGCGCCATGACGGAGATAAGAATGATCAACCAAAGCCGCAACTTCACTGGGGACTCTCCTCGTTACTTGTTTCGGACGTGACTAGTCTCGAACTTGCCGGACGAAACCTTTATCCTTATGATCTTAACGAGAAAGCTTCGCCCGCGGTGTTCAAAAGCGCTTGCCCCGGATGTCTTCAGTAATCAGTCCCAGGGCCTAGCCCAGCTGCAACCCGCGCACAATTTCCTCACAGATCGCCCCGGCGTCCTTGCCCGAGGTCTGCACCACCAGCGCAGCCTGGCGATAAAAGGGAAGGCGCTGCTCATGTAGTTGGGCAAACTGCTCGGGGTCGTTTCGCAAAGGACGCCTGCCCCCGTCGGCGGCTTCATGTTGCAGGCAGCGTTGCCAGAGCTCAGAAACTGGCGCGTCCAGAAACACTGAAGGCCAAGACCTCGACCGTAGCAAATCGCGGTTCGTCTCGGCCACGAAGGTGCCGCCGCCGAGCGCGACCACACTGTCGCGCACCAGAGTGCTCGTCAGCTCGCGCAACGCGCTGGTCTCGGCAGTGCGGAAGGCTGGCTCTCCCCGGCGGCGGAAGATCTCCGCGATGGACTGTCCCTCCCCGGCCTCAATGCGCGCGTCCAGGTCCACAAAATCCCAGGCAAGCCGACGCGCCAGTTCCTGCCCAACGGTGTTTTTGCCGGAACCCATGAAGCCTACAAGAAACACGGCGCGCAATCCCATGGCGCTCATTCCCCAAGGCGCGGCAATAGCCATGCCTTCCCGAATCCTTCAAGAGATAACTTGTGCTTATTTTTGTTTGAGGCGGATTTTACCACTGAAAGAGTGCAGCACTACCTTGGATCCGGCCTGGCCGACGCTGCCAAAGAAGGAACGTCCTCGCTCGAACGGGTAGCGCGAGTGCTGTGGGATCAGGTCGAGGTCGTTGTAGACCTTGCCCAGTATGGAATGGGCGCTGAAGGCCGCCGAGGTGCTGGAGGGAACCACGGCTTCGATATCGCCGCTGTGGGTGGTGAACTTATAGTCGCCGCCCGAGCCGAAATCGCCGTCATAAAAAATCTTACCGCGGCCGGAGTTGGCTCGAACAAAAGGTCCCGTGACAGATTTCATAGCTACCGTGCCGCTGATCGACGAAATCTCTACGTGGCCGTTGCTCACATCGCTCAACGTAACCGCGCCGCGCATGGTAGTAACGTGAACGTGACCGTTGCTGACGTTGTGTACGTTGACGACAGCATCGGTACCCTCAAACGACAGGTCTCCCTGAAGGTCCTCCGCTGACAGCGGGCCGGTCGAAGAGCGCAGGCTGAGGGTGGCATCCCTCGGGATCAGCAGTTCGTAATCAACCCGGCCAGTCTGCTGATCTGCTCCCGTCAGGAGGTGCGATGCAATCTCAATGCGATTGCCCCGTTGCTCTTTATCGACCTCCGTTTTATCCGATTGAGAGATTGCCGTTACCACCACCTCTTTGCTGTCACCGGGCTTTACGGAAATGGCTCCAAACTGCGTGTCGACGGAAATATTGGCATTCGGACCGACGGTAAAGCGGTATTCCTTCCGCGACTCGGCGAGAGCCATCGATGCCAGGCATGTGGCCAACGCGAGCGTCACAACAGCGGTCTGCTGAAGCCTTTCCATGCTAAAGCCCCTTCGAGCCGGCATAGCCGGCCTACCCTTACCCTATTGAATGCGGTCCAATGCTATCTGATAAAGCATCGCCTTCTGTTGATAGACGTCCAGCAAATGTTGGCGCGCGTCCATATCGCTGGGGTACCTGTTCAGGTACGCCCTGGTCTCGCGGATTTCATTATTCACTGCCTGGAGCTGATTTGCATAGGTGGCGCGCATGGTCGGAGCGCGCTGCGAAACCTCGGACAAAAACTGGTTGTCCTCAGAGCTCGACGGCTGGGTGAGTTGGGCTTGTTCCGCGGAATCGTCGTCCGCTGCGGGACCAGAGGGCTGAGCATCGGGCGTAGAGGTATTCTTCGCCACCTCGGGAGCAGCCGATCGTTGCGGTAACGCTTGCGTTGAGGCTGGCTTTGAAGATTGCACCCGCGCCTGCCGCGTGCTGGGTTGCTTAATAGTGGGTGTTTGGGCGGTCGGCGCCTGGGAAGGTGTTTGCTGGGCTACCTGCGTTTCCGTTTGCTGGCTAGGCGCTTGTTGCGCGACCGCCGGAGCTGCCGGTGGCGCTGGGCGGTGAATCAGCATGTACGATCCGGCGGCCACAATCGCCGCTGCCACCGGAGCCAGCCAGAAAGGATTCCATCGCCGCTGCCGCGCAGGCACCAGAACCGGTCGAGTCATCTCGGGTTCGCGGATCAGGCCTTCAGCCCGCAGCTCCGCGGCAATCCGTGCCCACACTCTCGCCGGCGGATCTTCGCTCTCGCTATCCGACAGATGCCGGGCCTCGCTCGCAATCATCTTGAGATCCGAGACGAGTTCGGAGCAGTCCGCGCAGGTTTTGAGATGGGACTGGACGTCGATGTGCTGGCTGCCCTCAATGGGGACGCCATCGACAATGTCGGGCAGGATTCGATCTACATCGGAACACTTCATAATGCACTCTCTCCCCGATAACTTCAGTACGCTAACCAGTCTTGGCCTTTTCGGCTCTCATGAACTTCAGAAAATCCCGCAGCTTCAACCGCGCCTTATGGAGCTGCGACTTGCTGTTCCCAATCGAGCAACCCACCATCTGGGCAATTTCATTATGCTCAAATCCCTCCACATCGTGGAGTACAAAAACTGTCCGATAACCGGGTGGCAGGCGATCGATTGCCCGCTGCAACTGCAAGCGGTCCACCGAACCTCTCAGCTTGGCATCGTCGGCGCCGAATTCCTTGCGTGGCGTCTCTTCGTCGGCTTCGAGTGTCTCCTCCAGCGAGACCGACGGCAATCCCTTTTTGCGCAGCTGCATCAGGACGACATTCACCGTCATGCGGTGCAGCCAGGTCGAGAACGCGGACTCTCCGCGAAAGGTTGCGATCTTCCGGAAAAGCTGAAGAAATGCCTCTTGCGCTAGATCTTCCGCCTGCGAAGGATTGGACACCATGCGCAAACATAGGGAGTAGACACGGCGCTTGTGCAGTTGATACAGGGTTTCGAAAGCTGCCTCGTCGCCCTGCTTCGCCCGCTCAATGGCCTCTAATTCGGTGATTCTTCGCTTCTGGTCGGTCAAGTCGCCTTTTCCGGCCGCTACTGCATCAGATGCGGCTGCTTACTCTAATCGTTGTACTGATTTGCCAACCTCGTCGCGCGGGCGCTCCGCGACGTATCGGCTCGCTCAGAATACCAAAAACCGTAGTCAGCAAGGCATTTGTCGGCATTCTTTTCCGGTAGAAAGTCTCGAGTTAGACGAGCGAGGTCACTTTGGTAATACGTCCTACGCACTTATAGACGCGCGCGAGGTATCAAGCTAGTCAGCCGGATTCAGCCTCGTCTCTGCGCCCGTCGACAGCCTATGCCTTACCCGCCTTAACGGTTTCCAGTCCGCGACCATGCGGACCGACCTCCCGCTCATGCAGTAGGAAGGCGAAAAGCACACCCAAGAAGCCGAGGACGGAGAACGTCCACATCCCAAGGCGGCAGCCCTCGGGGTTATTCAGGCTGACTGTTTCTCCTTTCCCTGCTCCAGCTTGCCGCCGTGACGCCGATCCGACTTGAGCAGAAGGAAGGCGAAGATGAGTCCGGCCACGCCGAGGCACGCGAACATAATCTGCGTTGCAGTGTAGGTTCCGGTCGCGTCGCGGAGCTTGCCGTTGAGAAGCGGGAATAGTCCGAGGCCCACGTTCTGGATGGCTGTCATTAGGCCGAAGGCAGTGCCCACACGCTTCTCCTCGACCACCAGCGGAACCGACGGCCACATAGCTGCGGGAACCAGGACGAAGGCTGCGCCCAGCACGATCATGCTTGGGACCGGGTTCCAATGGGTGAGGCCCATCACGAGGTGGGCGGGAATCAGCATGAGGGAACCGACAACCATCAATGTGGCGCGCCGGCCGATGCGGTCCACCAGGTTACCGGCGAAGGGCGCGAAGATCATTGACGCGAAGATGACGATGCTGGTAACTCCTGGCGCTGTTGAGAACATGTGCCGGAAGTTGTCAAAGATCTGGGACAGGAAACCGCCCGTGGACTCGCTGACTAGCGGAAGGCCCCATTTGTCGTGGAACATGTCGGTGGCCAAGGCCGTGAAGGGGAAGATGGCGCTATAGAAGGTGACGCAGAGAAAGACAACATACCAGTAGGAAGAGTTGAACTTCCGGATGTCGGAGAAGACGATCTTGTCGCCACCCTGCGGCGTCGGAAGCGAGAGCACCTTTTCGCCATGAAGGTCCATGACGTTGTAGACCAGATTGCAGAGTACGGAGAACAGGCAGAAGCCTGCCGCTGCCCAAAGTGCGATTCGGTAGCTTCCGAAGTAGCGGGCAATGAGTTCTTCGGTGTTGAAGCTGAAAAGAGTTCCAATACGGCTGATGGTGAGAGTGATGCCGAAGGCAAGGGCCATCTCTTTACCCTTGAACCAGCGGCTGATGATCGCGCTTTGCACTACGATCAGCGCTTCCGATCCGCCGCCGAAGATTAACCGCCCGGCGAAGAGTTGCCAGCGCGAGTGAGCCATGGCGACGATGGTGGCACCCACCAGGACCAGCATGCAGAACAGGAAGCTCGAACGGCGCGGGCCGAGCTTGTCGTAAAGCATGCCCCCGAAGAAAACGATAAGGACGGCGGCCACGGAGTAGGCGGTGTAAAGATTGCCGATGTCGCTGCGGTCGAGATGCAGATCCGCAATGAGCGTAGGCGCGAGGGCTCCGATGCTGTCGTAGGCGAAATAGCTTCCCATCACTATCAGACTGATGAATGCCAGGATGGTGAAGCGGTAGGGACGGCCGGAAGGATGGAAGAATGGCATTTGAATGTGGGTGAAAGGACAACCGAACGACGATAGCAGATTGGGATCATCTGGTCATCGGGTCATGTAGGCAACGAGTCAACGGGTTGAATGGCTCGAACTCGTCCTCAGTGTACGGTTGGCGAGGTTCAGTTTTCCGGCCGGGACTGGCTAGATGGAGGACATTGGGTGAAATGGGGATATTACGACAGTCAGTGGCGAAGGACGACCCCACACCGTAATCTGACTTTCGTAGCAACGTTGAATGGGCGACAAGAGAGTGAATAGACGGATCATTGTCAATCTGATCAGAGTGCTCGCGGCGCTGGTGGTGTTTGTCACGGTCTTCGCCCTAGACGTCCGACCCTCGTGGTGGCTCATAGAGAAACTATTGACTAGAGACGTCTCGTCGAAACAGGACGCTGGCGACCTCGGCTTCTCAGTGCTTGTTCGCCAGACGAAAAAAGATAATCGTTACGCGGTCGGATATTACCCCGATCTAGAGGAAGATTCGGAACTCGTCACGGAGATTAGTGACCATGACATCGCGGCAGTCAATCGAGATCTTCGTGTGTCCGTATCCGACCAAAGGTCGGATTACATTTCCTTTAGAGTTCTGAGGCGTGGAGAAGGATATACGGACGTGCAACTAGAAACACCAACGACTGCGGACTTCTGGTTCAAGGACTCGTATCGCATAAAGAGTGGCAACGCTTACCTACTTCGAACGATGGGATTCAGCCCTATGTTCGGGCTGATGGTTGCTACTTTGCCAATACTCACGGGAGTGGTGGCTATTATCTGCGGTGAGCGCCTCCTGAAGAGGCTTGGCGTCGTCGTCTCGTAGTTGGCGAAATCAGCGTTAGCACAAGTTTGCGCCTCCTGTTCGCCGTTTTCCGTAGGTCGTGAGCGTTCCAGACGTTACCCCAATCTGATCCGGCTTTAGCGGCTACCGACCATCCCCCGCACCGACTCAATCAGCTTCGCCGAGTCATAGCCGATGCCGTCTTTGAACACGGTCTCGACTTTCTCGATGTCTTCAATCTGCTTGGATGGGTCGCCCTTGATCACCACCAGGTCAGACTGCTTGCCCGCCGCGATGGTGCCGATGCGATCGAGGTCGCCCATAAATTGCGCTCCGTTGTAGGTCGCAATGTGAATCGCCTCTAGCGGCGTGAAACCTGCCTCCACCAGTAGTTCAACCTCGCGCTGATCGCCAAAGCCCGCGATGATCCCTCCCATCCCGGTCGGATCGAGCCCCGCGAGCAGCGTTCCGCCCGCTTTTGCAAATGCGTGCTCGAACTCCATCTCTTTCTTGAACGCGGTGGGCCATGGCGACGAATCGCTGTGATAGCGCTGCCGGATTGCATTCGTGTCACTCGCCCGCACCTTATTGTTGAGCACCGCACTGCGCGCGTCCGCCGTCAGCGCGTCGAGAATCCGCTGCTGAATTGGCGGACGCCCTGGCACGCTCATCTCGAATACCGGGAGCGTTGAAGTAACCGCAACATGGTGCTGAACCAGATCGACAATCATGTCGTGCACGGGGCCGCTCTCCACATCCAGCTTCGAAATCAACTCGTAATCGGATTTCCCCGGACACTCCCCTGCTTTCTTCCACGGATAGAATTCCGTATCCACCAGCAGTCCGTGTTCCAGATCGTCAATGCCGATCGCCGCTGCCTCGCGAAAGCCGATCGAGCACAAATGCCCAGTCACTTTCGCGCCGCGCTTGTGGGCCGCAACGACTGCCGCCGAAAGCTCGGCGGGCGTAATAAACATGTACGCTTTAAAGTTGTCGACCCCCTCATCCATCCAGAAATTGACCGTCTTGGTCGCGTCGTCCGGCCCGGTCAGCTGATGCATCTGCAATGCAAAAGTCCCAGGGCCCTCCAGATACGGCCCGGTCACGTGGATCTTCGGCCCAGGCGTCTGACCGCCGTCAATCTGCTTTTTGAGTTCGAGATCGGTATAAGGCTCGAGCGCTCCAGTGGTGCGAATTGTTGTGACGCCTCCCGCCAGGTACAAGCGCGGGAAGCTATATGCCATCTCGCCAAAGATCGCATTGCCCATTGGATAAAAGAGGTGGTCATGCATGCCCACCAGCCCCGGAATCACGCTATATCCGTGCAGATCGAGCACCTGCGCATCTTTGGGAATGTCGGCTGAAGCCGCTTCGCCAACCGACTCGATCTTCCCGTGAGCGATCACTATGGTCTGGTCTTCACGCGCGGCGGCGCCCGTTCCGTCGATCACGCGCACATGCGTGAGCGCAATCACGGGAGCGTCCGTCTTGACGAATCCGCGCACCTGCGGCGAGAGAGTTTGTGCAACCAGAACGAGGGGACAGAGAAGTGCCACAAGAATGGGATAGATGATTTTGCGCATGATCCTTCCTTCCGAAACTCCAGGCCAGGATTTTACCGGAGAACGGCTGAGGGAAAGTGGAATCCTGGCTAGACGAGCCGGTTCACAAGAGTACGCAAGCGTCATCCACGCCGCAAGACCACAAAAAACGAAGGGCCCTCAGCCGCGCTGCGAAGGCGCGACCGAGAGCCACCGTTCCCCATGACGGAGGGAAAAACGACTTCGAAGAAAACGACTACCGAACGATTGCTACTGAATCTTTTCTGTCTTGCTGTCGTACTTGACGTTGCCGTTTTGATCGTTCTGTCGAGTTACATCTTGATTCGTGTAGGCGTGCTTACCCGGCCCAGGGCCCTTGGCCGCGCTGGCGACGTCAGCCGTGTGCTCCGCGCCGGAGAAATAGATCCACTCGGCGCGCTTCTCATGCCGCCCCTCGCGGTTCATTTCGCCGCGCTCTTCCCCCATACCCATTCCGTAGCCCCTTGGGCCGTGCATCATGCCCGGCTCAGGCTCGCGCGGCACTGGCCAAGTGCTCACCTCAGGCGCGATCAACGGCGAACCGCCTTGATACCACACCGCCACTGTGTAATCCGAGCTTGTGAATCCCTCCGGCATTTCTGATGCGGTCGCATTGGTCGCGCCGGCGACCAGGCCGGTCGTGGCATTCGACGCGCCCACCGGATTCGGTGAGACGGTTTCGAACGAGAGCATGGGTGTGGTGATGAGCGGCGCATATGTGGATGAGTAGTCATATCCGCCAAAAAATCGCTGCCGGGCGCGAGGATGGGGTTCCTGGGCAAAAGCTGTAACAGCAATCAGAACTACAGCGCACAAAGCAAAATAGGGTCGCATACTGCCTCCACGAACGAAACTGCACTGGCCAATCTGATGCAGTTTGCGTGCCAGTCGCGCGGAGGCCCGCCAAAACCCGTGATCCTCGGGCATTTCGGGCGGTACAGGGTAAAGACCGGCCAAGACCCGGTGATTCGCCCGCGGCCCTGGAAGGCCGCCGGTGAAAACTCATGCGCACAACCTGCAGCCAGATGCAGCCACCAGCGAACGTTTTGGAGTAATAAGGAGGACAGATGTGTTGGAGCGACCGTCATGGTGAACGAGATGAGTGTTAAGAAAAATGACGAGAACAGCGATCAGAAACAGCAATCAGAACGAAGAATGAGCAGACCTCTAGCTCCCGATATACCGGGCATAAAGGCTGCGCGCAATCGCCGTGTCCGTCGTGCCTTTGACGATCGCCCGGCCATCCGGAAAAAGCGTGATCTCGTACGGCTCCCGCCAGAATTTCAACACAAAGCCGTTATGGCGCACGCCCCCTAGCGGTTGCAGGCGCGAACTGATTTCGGCAAAATCCACTGGCCTTTCGCGCTCGTGAATCTGCACCGAATTTCGTCCGCAGAGCGTGATGTGAGGCCTGCCCTCCCCGGCCAGATGCGCGAAGTCCCGCTCGCCGCACACCCTGCATCCCGTGCGTGGCGAAGCCGCAGCGACTTCGGCATGCTCGTTCGCCCACGCATCCCACGAGAGCAGAGTGCGCCGCATCTTCCCGCGCGCGCCCACCAAAAGCTTCAGCGCCTCGGTCGCGGCGATCGAAGCCACCAGGTTGACAGCGGAATTTAAAATGCCCGCCGTTTCGCAAGTCTCAAGCGCACCACGCGGCGGCTGCGGGAAAACGCATGCCAGGCAAGCCGTCTCGCCGGGCAGCACGTTCATGGTTACGGCATAGCTGCCGACCGCCGCCGCATAAATCCAGGGAAGGGAATTCTTCACCGCATAGTCATTGATCAGGTAGCGCGTTTCGAAATTATCCGTGCCATCCAGAATCAGGTTGGCTGCGCCCAGCAGAACATCCGCGTTCTGCGGGATCAGGTCGGCGACCTGCGGATCAACCACAATCTCAGAGTTGAAGCGCGCAATCTGTCTTGCGGCCGCGATCGCCTTCGGCACCGACTCGCGGGCATCGTTCTCGTCAAAGAGCGGTTGCCGCTGGAGGTTGCTCGGTTCAACGTAATCGCGGTCGACGATGCGAAGCGTTCCCACCCCGGCGCGAGCCAAAAGCGAGGCCAGAACCGAGCCGGTGGCGCCGCAGCCGACGATCACAACGCGCGCCCGTGAAAGCTTGCCCTGTCCCTCCGCGCCAATCTCCTGAAACAGAACCTGGCGAGAATAGCGGTCTTCTGTGGTCGAGATGCCCATGATCAAGATGCCGCTCCCAAACTCGCAACCGGTGCCGTCCGTTCCAAAGCGATTACCTTTCGTAAGCCTTTAAACCTTTATTATAGGTTGCGGTCCTCAAACTTCATCCGAGCAACGCGTGGCAATGATCCGTTCATCGAATCCGAAGGGTTCAGTGTTCGACGAGCGGGCGGCGGGAAGGGAGATTTTGCCAAGAAAAAACGCCGTGCGACCCGCGATCTTCCCGCTGAAGATCTTCCAGCTGATATTGCCCCTGCTGGTACTCGTATTCACCATGGGAGTCAGTCCGGCGTGGCCAGCGCAGGCCGCGCAAGCTCCTGTCGCCGAACAGCCTGAAGAATCGACGTCCCAGTTCGGCGCCATTACTCCCTATCTTGGGTTAACCATCGACGAGATTGACCTGCCCGGCGTCCCGCAGGACGAAGCCGTCCTGCTCGTCGCGCAAACGCCGCTCAAAGTAGGCGAGCCGCTCACCCGCGATACCCTGCGTGACGCCATCAAAGATCTGTTCGGCACCGGCCGCTTCGCCGACATTCAGGCCGAAGTGAATCGCACCGAGACGGCCGGCATTCGGCTCCGCTTCATTACCGTGGCCAATTACTTCGTCGGCATCATTACCGTCGACGGGGCTTCCACCAACCCGTCTCCCACGCAGCTCACCAGCGCCACCCGCCTTCAATTAGGCGAGCTCTATACAAAGGAGAAGCTCGATACCGCCCTCGCCGGCATGCAGCGAATCCTCAGTGAGAACGGCTATCACCAGCCGAAAATCAGCACCCACGAACAGCATGATGACGTGCAGCACCAGGTCAACCTGACTTTCTCTGTCGTCCTCGGGCCGCGCGCCGTGGTTGGAGAAGTCATCGTCGAAGGTGATGCTAGTTACTCCCGCGCCGAGATCAAGGACATCGCAAAGATGCACTCCGGCGACCCTGTAATCTCCAGCCGGATGACTCGCGCTTTGCAGCGCATTCGGTCCCGCTACCAAAAGCAGGACCGCCTTCTGGCGCAGGTTTCGCTGGCCAATTCCTACTACCATCCCGAACGCAATGCGGTCGACTACACCTTCCAGATCGACCGCGGCCCAGTGGTCGAGATTGCCGCCGACGGTTTCAAGCTCAGCCAGCGCACGCTGCGGCGCCTCGTTCCCATCTATCAGGAAGGCGCGGTCGACGAAGACCTGCTGAACGAAGGCTCCCGAGCCATCCAGAATCACATTCAGGCGCAAGGATATTTCGAGGCCACGGTTTCCGTGAGCCAGCACACCGCAGCCGACAACAAAAGTCTGCGCATCACTTACACCATTAATCCGGGAGATCGCCACAAGCTCGCCGCCATCCGCATCTCCGGCAACGTGTATTTTCCAGAGGAGCTGATCCGCAATCATTTGCAAGACCAGTCCGCCGGGCGCTTTTTCAGTCACGGCCGCTACAGTCAGGCGCTGCTCGACCAGGATGTCGCCAATATTCAAGGCCTGTATCGAGCCAGCGGATTCCGCCAAGCTGAGGTCACTGGCAAGCTCATTACCAATTACCAACACGATCCGTCGCTCCTCGCCATCGACATCGTCATCAAGGAGGGTCCGCAGACCCGCGTCGCGTGGGTGCGCATCGAAGGGAATTACACGGTGCCCGAAGATCAGCTTCCCGAAATCTCCACCGCCGAGGGTCAGGGCTTCGACGAATCAACGCTGGCCGCGGATCGCGACCTGATTCTCGGCAAGTACTTCAACAACGGCTTTTCAACCGCTGTCATTGATGTTGCCTACGTCGCCGCGCCTTCCGGCCCGGATGGCTTGCCGCGCGTCGGCGTCACCTTCACCATCCACGAGGGCGAACAGTTCTTTACAAGCCAGGTTTTCGTGGACGGTCTCCACTACACGCGTCCGGGAGTCGCCCGCCGCGAACTCCGCGTGCATCAGGGTGAGCCGTTAAGCCAGAGCGACCTGATCGAGACCCAGCGCCGTTTGTACGATTTGGGACTGTTCAGCGAAGTTGACGCCGCAATCCAGAATCCCGACGGCACCGAATCGCGCAAAAATGTTGTCGTCGCCGCGCGCGAAGCCAAACGATATACCTTCGATTACGGCGGCGGCTTCGAATTTCAAACTGGGCAGCCGGCGGTCGGCGCCAACCAGCCGCTCGGCCAGACCGGCATCAGCCCGCGCGGTTTGTTTGCCATCAATCGCACCAACGTTGGCGGCCGTGATCAGACCCTCACCTTTAAGGGCAACGTTGGGCGGCTTCAGCAAAGAGCGCTCATCAATTACGACATTCCGAAGCTGCTGAACCGCCAGGATCTTCATCTCTCGTTCACGGTCTTCTATGACAACACAGTGGATGTCGCGACCTTCACCTCCCAGCGCCTGGAGGCCAGCCTCCGCAACTTGCAGGTCCTCTTCCGCCGCAACGACCGCGACCTGACCACAATCTCTTATGGCTTCACCTACCGCCGCGTGGAGGCTTCAAATCTTGAGGTAGAGAGCGATCTGATTCCGCTGCTCTCCAAACCGACGCGCGTCGGCTCGCCCAATTTTCTTTATGTTCGCAATCGCCGCGATAACGATTTGGAAACAACTCGCGGCAGCTATACCTCCGTCGAAGGAGGTGTAGCCGCTGGCGCCTTCGGTTCGGAGGCCGACTTCAGCCGAATATTGATGAAGAACTCAACTTACTACTCGTTTGGCCGCAATCCGGTGACGGGACGACGATTCGTCTTTGCGCGTTCCACCACCGTCGGAATCGAAAATCCGTTTGGCAACACCGTCGTGCAAGACCCTGACCAGACAGCGACCGCGAACGAGTCCCTCATTCCGTTGCCTGAGCGCTTCTACAGCGGCGGCGGCAACTCTAATCGTGGATTTGGATTGAACCAAGCTGGCCCACGCGACCCGATAACGGGGTATCCCGTGGGCGGGAGTGCGGTTTTTCTGAATAATCTCGAACTGCGGTTTCCGAACGTCACCGTTCCATACCTTCACGACAGCATCGGCTTTACGATTTTTCATGACATGGGCAATGTTTTTGCGCGCCCGCAGGAAATGCTTCCCAGCATCGGCCGGTTCCATCAGCCCGACCGCCAGGCTTGCTTCCAGCCCCTGCCGCAAGGCGTGATCTCAACCTGCAACTACAACTACGTCTCGCACGCCGTCGGAATCGGTGTTCGGTATCAAACGCCGATTGGTCCATTGACCTTTGACTTCGGATACAATCTGAACCCGCCAGCCTTTCCGAGCTACACTAATATAACGATCAACAAGGTCAATAATCAGGAGACTGGCATCTGGGGCGTTCAACAGGCGTCACATTTCAATTTCTCCTTTAACGTGGGACAGTCCTTCTAATGAAACGCGGGCCGATAAATCTCCGGCGAATAAAATTCCGGCGCACGCTCTCTCCGAAGCTCCGCGTCTTGGCCGCCCTGCTCGGGTTCATATTGCCCGCCTTCATATTGATTGTGTTCATGCTGCCGATCTCCGCCGCGGCTGGCCCAATCGTCGATCGCGTCGTCGCCAACGTCAACGGCCATGTCGTCTTGCAGAGCGACTGGGAAGAAGAGGTTTCATTTGAGGCGTTCGAGGACGGCAAGGATCCCGCCTCTTTCACCGACGTCGAGCGCAAGGCCGCGCTCGATCGGCTGATCGATCAGGAATTGCTGCGCGAGCAGGTTCGCCCCTCGCAGCCCGCGCCGCCTGACCAGGTCGCGTCGCGCGTCGCCGAAGTCCGCAAACTGCAACCGAATTGTTCCACTGAGGAAGCCTGGCGCTCCGCCTTGAAGCGCTACGGCCTCACGCAAAAGGACCTCGAAACGCGCCTCAGCAACCAGATTCAACTGATGAAGCTTGTTGAAGACCGGCTCCGTCCCTCCGTCCACATCGATCAGCAGGCCGTCGAAGGCTACTACCGCGATCAGTTGTTGCCGGAACTGAAAAAGGCTGGCGCACAGGCCAAGCCCCTGACCGAAGTCTACGGTCGAATCAGGACTCTCCTGGCGGAGAAAAAACTGAATGAACTGCTGACCGGCTGGCTCACGAGCCTGCGCACCGAGGGCCACATCCTCACCCCTGACGCGAAATCCGGAGAGCAGAACCGTTGAGCGAGCAGCCCGCTCCTCCAGTACGTCGCCGCATCCTGCGAAATTTGGTGCTGTCCTTCTGCGCGTTTTCTGTTCTTGCTATCGCCTTGATCGGCTGGTGGGTGACCACCGACTCTTTTCAGCAGCGCATGCGCCGTCGCGTCATCGCGGAGCTCGAGCAGGCAACCGGAGGCCGCGTCGAACTCGGCGAGTTGCACACCATTCCGTTTCGCCTGCGCGTCGACGCCCGCAATCTCACCATTCACGGCCGCGAGGCCGCCGATCAGGCGCCCTTTCTGCAAGTTGAGCGTATACAGGCCGAGCTGAAGATCATCTCGTTATTCGAAACCTCGATTGGCCTGCATTCCCTCGTGCTCGAGCGTCCAGTCTTCCATGTTATTGCCTATCCCGACGGCACGACCAACATCCCCACGCCCTCGGTCAAGCTTGCTTCCAACCGCACCGCGGTCGAACACCTGATTTCGCTCTCGGTCGCGCGCATCGAGGCGCACGACGGCCGCTTGTTGTGGCAAAACCAAAATGTGCCTTTCGAATTCACCGGTGGCAATCTCGCATTGCTCCTCGATTACTCTCTGCTGCGCCAGCACTATGAAGCACACCTCACCGCCGGGACCGTGCAGACAAAGTGGGATGGATACGCTGAGTTTGTCTGGAGCGCGGATGCCTCTGTAGTTCTGGCACGGCATCACGCCGACATCAAAGACGTCACCTTTAAATCCGGACATTCCGAGGTACATTTTGTCGGAACGCTCGAAAACTATAGCGATCCGCAAATCGCCGGCCAATACCGCGGATCCGTCGACCTCGGCGAGTTAGCCGCCGTCGTCCGCGGACCGCACCTGCGCCAGGGAACCGCACAGTTCACCGGTAAAGGCAGCTGGAATTTGCGTACCTTTGCGACCGACGGAAATCTGGAGGCGAAAGGGATCGAATGGTCAGACGGGAAAAAGCTCTCGCTGCGCGATGGCCGTGTGCTCGCCGTATTTGCGCTCGACCCGGTGCGCCTGCGCGTCCCGGCGCTGAAGGCAAACCTGCTCGGCGGTAATGTCGCCGGTGATTTGGAGATAACGAACTGGGAGACGCTCATCGAATCGTTGCCAGTCATCCCGCGTCGCGTTAATTCGCGCGCCGCCGCAAACTTGCCGCGCGGCTCGATCCGCCTTCAGGTGGCGGGCATCCCGATTACTCCCGCCCTCGATGCCCTTAGCTCACCGAGGCTTCCCCTCGATCGTCTCAGCTTCGTGGCGAATGCCAGTGGCGCGCTCGATCTCACCTGGGTCGGTTCAATCCGCGATTCCGAAACCCGTATGAAGCTCGATCTCTCTGCGCCGTCGCGGCTCGTCGCTGAGGGAATTCCCGTCACCGGAAAAGTCGAGGGCATCTACCACGCCTCCCGTGATGAGCTCGATTTAACCGCGTCGCACGTAACGACCTCCAGTTCCGAGATTCAGGCCGCAGGCAGCCTGTCGGAGAATTCCGCGCTTCACTTCTCGATCTCCACCCACAACATAAAAGAGTGGACACCGCTCATCGAAGCCGCCTACGGATCGCCGCAATTGCCCCTCGCTGTTCACGGCTTCGCCACTCTCGCCGGTAACGCGAGCGGCCATCTCTCGGCAATTTCGTTCAACGGAAATCTCGAGCTCTACGACTTCGAGACACTCCTGCCCGCGACTCGGCGAACTCCCGCTGAAGCCATCCATTGGGACGCGCTCTCAACCGCGCTCCAGTATTCCAGCAGCAGCATCTCTGCCCACAACGGATCCCTGATCCACGGCCATGCCCTCGCGCATTTCGATGCGAGCGCAACCCTTACCGGCGGTGAGCTCCAGGAGAACTCTCCCTTCACCATCCACCTCGACCTTCTAAAAGGCGATGTCGCCGAGTTCGCTCGTCTGGCCGGAGTCGACCGGCCGCTCGCTGGCACTCTTAACATGACGGTCAATCTTTCAGGATCGCGAGGCAATCCTCAGGGCGACGGCCATTTTGAAGTGCGCGACGGCCAAGCCTATGGCGTCGCCATTCCTTCCGCCAAGGGCGACCTGCGCCTCGCCAACGACGAACTGCAATTCAATAACATCGAGGCGCGAGCCTATGATGCCTTGCTCTCCGCCAGCGGCGGCATCAGCACGACCACCGATTCATTTCACCTCAGCCTCTCCGGCCAAAACCTCAACCTCCTCCATTTCCCGCGCCTCCAGTCCACCCGCTTCACCATGGATGGCGTCATTGATTTTTCGGCTATCGTCAGCGGCACTCCGCAAGAGCCGTCGCTTGAACTCCACGCGCGCCTCAAAGACCTCGCTCTCGATCAGCAACGTGCCGGCGATTTCTTCGTCGATGCGGTGACCACGGGACACCAGCTCGATATCAAAGCGCATTCCGCTTTCGGCGCCTCCGGCTTGAATATTGCCGGTACGATCGGCCTCCAGAAAGATTTTCCCGCCGACCTCAAGCTCGATTTCCACGACCTCGATGTCGTCTCGCTGCTCAGTATTTACCTGCCGGGAGATATTACCGGCCGCTCCCCCATGGACGGCACGATGCAACTGCGTGGTCCGTTGCGTTTCCCGCAACAATGGAAGGCTGCCGCCGAATTAAGTGGCTTCAGTGCGGAAGTCGAGAAGGTCCAGGTGCACAGCGTCGAGCCTGTCAGATTTCAAGTAGTCGATCAGACGCTCATCATCGAAGCCTTTCACCTCGGCGGCAGCGGTACCGACTTCACGGCGCATGGTCGGGCGCATCTAGCGGGCGCGCAAGAGATTGATCTGGGCCTCGACGGCACCATCAACATGACCCTCTGGCAATCGCTGAATCCAAAAATTCTGGCCCGCGGCACGCTCGGCGTGAACCTCAATGCGAGCGGCAGTTTTCAGCAGCCCGTCTTGCAAGGCCGCCTGGACGTAAAAAACACCTTTCTCAGTCACCGCGATTTTCCGAGCGGCCTCAGCGATCTGAACGGCGTCCTCGTCTTCGATCGCAATCACGTCCAGATTCAGAATCTGAGCGGGACCACCGGCGGTGGCACGATCGCGCTCAGCGGCTCGGCCAACTATGATCGCGGCGTCGTCCAGTTGGATGTTGGAGCCACCGCGCAAGGCGTTCGTCTGCGCTATCCGCCCGGAGTCAGTTCCACTGCCACCGCGAATCTTCGCCTGACCGGCACTTCGAATTCCGCCGTGCTCAGCGGCGACGTGGTCGTTACCAAATTGGCCGTCACTCCCGGATTCGATTTCGGCGCCTACCTCCAGAACAGCAGCCGCTCCATCGTGTTCACGCAAACAGATAGTCTGGCCAACCGGTTGCGGCTCGACGTTCACGTCTCGACAACGCCCGAGTTGCAAATGCAGACTGCAACCGCTCGGCTCTCGGGAAACGCGGATCTGCACCTTCGCGGAACCGCCGATCATCCCGTAGTCCTAGGTCGCGCGGAAGTTCTGGAAGGCGAAATTTCCCTCAACGGAAATAAATATCAGCTCGAACGCGGCGACGTTACCTTCGCCAATCCGTCGAAGACGCAGCCCGTCATCGATCTCCAGGCCACCACGCGCGTCCGCGACTATGACATCACGGTGCGCTTTCGCGGCGACGCCAGCGCACCCAACGGCCTGAAAATTTCCTGGCAGTCCGAACCCCAGCTTCCCGAAGCGGACGTGATTGCGCTGCTCGCTCTCGGCCGCACTCAGGAAGAGGCTGCTTACGCCCAGCCGAACGGTTCGCTCGGCTTTGGCAGCGATGCTTCCAATCTTCTGCTCAATGAAGCGCTCAACAGCAGCGTTAGCAGCCGCGTGCAGCGGCTGTTTGGCGTGAGTCGCATCAAGATCGATCCCCAGGGCCTGAACAGTGAAACCAGCGTCTATCGCGGCACACAAGGGCCGCAGCTCACCGTGGAGCAGCAGGTGGTCAGCAATCTCACTCTCACGTACAGCACGAACGTTTCCGTCTCCAATCAGCAAATCATCCAGGGCGAGTACAACATAACGCGCAATGTTTCCATTGTGGCGCTGCGCGACCAGAATGGCGTGGTCAGTTTCGATCTGAAAATCCGGCGGCGCAAAAAATGATGGAAGCGAAGGTAACGAGAAAACCTGATCCTTCAACAAACACAAAGAGCAAGCTTTTTCCAGGCAGTTGCCTTTCTCTGTGTCTCTGTGACTCCGTGGTAAAAAATCAGGTCAGGACGCTACCTACTTAAGTTCAGTCTTGACATAAGCCTCCAAACCAGCAACCCTAGTTGTTTTTCAGTTCCCGCTCCAGGGCGGTCGAGGAAGACATTTTGAGAGTTCGGGTTTTCTATCACGACAAGTGTTTCGACGGAGCCTGCTCGGCGGCTCTTTTCAGCCGCTTTTACCGCGAACGCGTGCGGGGCGACGTCGACTTCGTCTATTCCGGTCTGCTCCACCGCGCCGGCTCTTTGTTCGACGAAAAACAGTTCGACGGCGACGAGAATGCTATCGTCGATTTCAAATACTCAAGTTCGCCAAAAATTATCTGGTGGTTCGATCACCACGAGAGCGCGTTTCTTTCTCCCGCCGACGCCGCCCACTTCGAGCAGGATCAAAGCAACCGCAAATTTTATGATCCGGCGTTCAAATCCTGCACCAGCTTCATCGCTATGATCGGCGAAAATCACTTCGGCTTCGATCCCCTTCCCGTCGCCGAACTCGTGCACTGGACCGATATTGTCGATGGCGCCATGTACGACGACGCCAAATCAGCCGTCGAAATGCAGGCCCCGGCCATGAAGCTGACCATGGCCATCGAAGCCTCAACCGAGCGCGATTTTGTGAAGAAGCTGATTCCTCTGCTCGCCTACCGTTCGCTCCGCGAAATCCTCGAAGAACCCTTCGTGGCCGCCGTTCTGCCCCCATTGCTCGATCGTCACCGCCGTTCGGTCGACATTTTGCGCCAGCGCACCGAAGAAAAAGACGGCACCATTTACTTCGACATCTCCGACCTCGATCTCGAGGGGTACAATAAATTTATTCCGTATTACCTGCATCCCGAGTCGATCTACAGCGTGGGCATCAGCAAGAGTTCTTTTCGAGTGAAAGTTTCTGTCGGATCCAATCCCTGGTCCAGGCGCGAGCCCACCGTCAATCTTGCCAAGGTCTGCGAGCGGTACGGCGGCGGCGGCCACGCGCGCGTCGGCGCGATTTCGTTCGAAGTCAGCCAGAACGATGCCGCCCACCAGGCAGCCCAGGAGATCGTCGAGGAGTTGCGCGCCAGCGTGCGCCGCCAGCAGTGAGAACCCCGACCCTCATCAAGGCTACGATGCACCCGGTTGTCCATGATCGTCACCACCTCAAAGGTGTGCGCACAGTCGCGAGCGTTGAACTGGCGAAAGGGCTGCTGGTCTTCTTTGCGGGTCTGGGCCTGCTCACCATGCGCCACAAAGGCATCTGGGGCATAGCCGAGAGCCTGCTCGAATTTCTGCACGTCAGCCCTTACCACCATTATGTCGGCGTCTTTATCGATCTCGTGTCGCGCCTAAGTGATATCCGTCTCTGGAAAATCGCCGTCGTGGCCACCGTCTACGTGCTTCTTCGCTTCATCGAAGCCTACGGACTCTGGTATGCCTTGCCCTGGGCGGAATGGATGGCGGCCATTACCGGCGGAATTTACGTTCCATTTGAGATCGACGACCTCATTCGCCGCCCCACCTGGATTCGGTTGGCGATACTAGTCATCAATCTTCTTATCGTCCTCTACATGCTCTATCTTCGCTTTGAAGAAGAGGAAAAGCGGCGCGCCGCCCGCCGCCACGCCGTGCAGCCCTAAAAAGCCCACCGCTATGCAACTCACCGCACCAAAATGCGCATTAGATTGCACCTCCTACCGGCGATAATTGACATCGCGATTTAAGTGGAGGATACTGCCGCCACGCTTGCTTACTGGCCGGTGGGTTTTTCATTCGGCGACCAGTATCCCCAGCCGCGAGACGCGCGCACCTCTCACGCTGCCGCGCCGCGCACCTGCCTACCCCAAGGAGGTCGTATGAAGTTTCTCTCCGCATCTCTTTTGACTCTGGTTCTCTCGGCCAGCGTTCTACCCGTAAACGTCCTGGCCCAGAAAGCGAAGCCCTCTCTATTCCCTCCGCAGATCACTCACGTGGTCGTCATTTTTCAGGAGAACCGCACGCCCGACAATCTTTTCCATTTCTTGACTCCGGCCTGCTCCATTCCAAGCGGAGCCAAAGGCCTCGCAGCCTGCACTCCCAGCCCCGTCACTACCAGTTGCTATGACATTTCGCCCTGCGGCCTTACCAACAAATCGGGAACGGTCAAGCCCTTCACCCTGAAGCCCGTCCCGCTCTACGGCAGTAACGATCCGAGCCATGCCCACACTGCGTGGGAGGAGATGTGCGATCCCGACCCGACCATGAACTACGCCTGCCGCAACGACGGCGCCTGGCAGATCAAGCCGATCAACGGTTCCTATGGCTACGTCGAAAACACGGCCGTCACCAACTACGACGGTTCGTCAGGTTATCTGCTCGATCCCTATCTCACCTATGCAAAGAGCTATGGCTGGGCAAACTTCATGTATCAGACGAACCAGGGCCCAAGCTATCCCGCGCATCAGTTCATCTTCAGCGGAACCTCGGCCCGATCCGCCGCCGAAGACGCCGCTTCCACCTTCATCTCCG
The DNA here is from genome assembly GCA_963803645.1 of uncultured Acidobacteriaceae bacterium. Taxonomy (GTDB): domain Bacteria; phylum Acidobacteriota; class Terriglobia; order Terriglobales; family Acidobacteriaceae; genus Acidiflorens. The sequence goes on from CAWDNK010000006.1 coordinate 99,487, forward strand.
AAAATTACAAGCCCAAGGGAACTGCCGTTGGCTGCCTCGCACCGGCCGACGCGACCACCACCCTCCTGTCTCCTCTCCTTTCCGGCGGCACGCTTTGCTCCGGCGGTAATTCCTTCGACGGCGGCTCGGTTCAAGAATGCCTCCTGACCAATTCCGCGCTCAACAATCCAGTCGGCAATCCGGTCGGCAGTTTCTGCGACACCAAAACCAACATGGGAGCGGTGCTCGATGAATACGGCATCACCTGGAAGTACTACGCGCCGTCGGCGGGCTCCATCTGGACGGCGCCCAACTCCATCGCCGACATTTGCGTCCCCAAATTCACCAACAAGACTGACGCGAAGCTCAAGTGCACCGGCTCGGAGTGGACCAATAATGTCGACCTCAATTTAAAAGGGGCGGACGTTTTGAATGACATCACCAACTGCAATCTCGCCAGCGTAAGCTGGGTCATTCCCAACGGAACCTGGTCCGATCACGCCGGCCCGAACGATCAGTATGGTCCGTCCTGGGTCACAGCCGTTGTCAATGCCATCGGCCAGAATCCCACCTGCACCTCTGGACTCGATAACGGCCAGACATTCTGGAACAATACGGCGATCATCGTTACCTGGGATGACTGGGGCGGATGGTCAGACAATCAACCGGCCATCAATCAGCCGGGACTGCCCTGCACGACCATGGACTGCCAGGCCGATTATCAAACCGGCTTCCGTGTGCCCTTGCTGGTCATCTCCGCCTACACGCCGTCGGGCTACATTGACAACGGCACCTACGACTTCGGGAGCATTCTGCGCACCATCCAGGGAGTCTACGGAATCCCCGAAGGCATCATGGGCGTGGCCGACGCACGTTCCACCGCCGATCTCACAAACTTCTTCCAGGGATCGCAGCGCCAATACCAGCCGGTAGTAGCCGTAGAACCGGCAAGCTTCTTCTTAGGGCAGTCAGTCCAAAAAGGCCCACCCGAGCCGCCCGACAACGACGGAGACGACGACTAGCTCTCGACTCTGTCCTCTTCACCTGACGGGTTTGCGAATCCAGTGGTCGGTAAAGGTCGAGTGCTGCAGGGAAGACTCCGTTTTGGGCATGTGGCAGGTCGTACAGTTCTCCCTGCTTACGGGGCAAGCCGCTCCCGGGTAATCGGCGGTTGTTTTTGCGCCTGGCTGATTGACGTGACATTGCAGACAGCGCGAATCGTAGTCAGCGGGATCATGGTCTAGAGGCTGATGGGGATCGTGGCAGGCAACGCAGGTGAGTCGAGCGTCTGGTTTATTCCAGCACTTGCTGTTTTCGAGCCGGTAAGGCGCGAAGCGGAGGTTCAGTTCGCCCAGCTCAATGTAAGCGCTCGTCGCAACCTCTCGCCAGGTGCGGTGGCATGCGCCGCAGAAATCCACCGACTCGACCGGATCCAGGCGGCTCGGATTCATGATCAGGCGCGCACCGTCCTCTTGCTTTCCCGCCTTCATGGCGGCAACATGACTGGCGCCCGGTCCGTGGCAGGCTTCGCAAGTCACGCCTGGCACCGCCGCATCGACATCCAACTGATTGTTGGTCACCGATGCTGTCGTGTGACAGGAAAAACATGCGCGGCTCTCGGCGGCCGGCATGCGGCGTCCCGCGGCCTCTTCAAGGTTGCCGGGCATAGCCAGAGATTGCCCCGGAGTGACGTTCAGACCTTGGGTAGAGGTATAAAAACTCAGATGGCTTTCGTAGAAGCTGCCGTTTCTCTCGTAGACATAAGTTTGGCCCATGTGACCGACCCCAAATGCCCACAGCAGTTCGACGGACAGGGGCGCAGTGCCATCACCAGCGGTGACCGTTAGAACGCTTTTCTCTCCTTTGGTTACGATCTCCTCACGGTAGGGACCCAGGCGCAATGAAAGATTCTCATGCTTATGAAGTATCCCCGAGTCGGCGACGCGAACGGCGGCGCGGGCCATGGCATGCTTTTGTTGGCTCGCGGCTTTGGAAGCATGACACCTCGCGCACGTTGCCGTGCCCACGAAGCTATCTCGTGTGGCGTCCCCTTTTGTCGGCCACCAACCGGGCGAATGAACCCGTGCCTCGGTAGGCAGCGACATGCTGCCGGGCGCAGAAGTTTGAGCTGAAGTTTGAGCGAACGACCCAGAGGCTAAAACACAGATGGCAAGCGCGGACACGAGTTGGAAAGCGAAATCGGTTAGCGCCGAAAAAGATGCCGCGTGAAATAAGTAGTGCTGACGATTCTTAGCCGCATCAGCGCGCGCAGTCATACTGAGATTTAGACCCGATTGTGGCCGTCAAGACGGGTTTTATTGTCTCGTCAATCTCAGTTCAGGTCAAATGTGAAACAGCCTTCGTCGTCAATGAGGGACTATTTCGGTCGCGGTTGTTTTCGTAACTTTCGACAGCCACAGCTTCGCGCCTTCCGCACGTGCAAACAAAAGAGCCGCTAGTGAACGAGCGGCCCTTCTGTGCTGCGAAGGTATGCTGCTCAGAGCTATAGCACCTGGAAGGACTATCCGACAAGCGCCATTAGCGATGCACCGGCTGCGGCATCGGAATCACGCCCAGAGCGACCAGAATCGCACAAACACCGATACCGAAAATGATGATGGTCGGAGCCCAAAAATTAAATGGATTCTTGATGCGGTCGAAACCACCAGGAGGACAACCCTTGTAGTAGCCTTTTCCGGTAATCAAACAATAGCCCGCCCAAGCAACGGCGGCGAGTCCCACCAGCAGGAATGCCACGGATTGCTCCTTGAATGAATCCTGGGCTAAACGACTCCCAATAATGCAATTGAAGCCCGGTGTCGATTTTGGCTTGCGTTAGTTCCCGCGGGATCTCGTTCCGGAGTGATGACGCCTGGCTACGTCTGAAGCCGATATCACTGCCCTCACTCCTTCACCTCGCACCCGCAATCCGCCGGCGGCACATGCGCAATCAAAAAATCCGCCACCCGCTTATACGCGTCAATCTGATTTTCCACGCGCGCAAAGCCGTGTCCCTCATTCTCGTAAACTTTATATTCCGCCACGCCGCCTCGCTTCTTGACCGCATCGACCACCTGCTGCGCCTCGGTCTTCGGGCACCGCGGGTCATTCCCGCCCGCCAGCAAATAAAGCGGCGCCTTGATCTGATCGACAAAATTAATCGGCGATCGATCCTCATAGCGCGCCTTGTTCGTCACCAGGTCGCCCATGGTCGCTAGATCAGACTGTTGCAGAATTGGGTCTTCATTCTGAATCTCAGTGAACCAGTTCACGAACGGCACGATCGGAACGCCCGCTGCCCACATCTCGGGAGCCTTGGTCACCCCCATCATCGTCAAATAGCCGCCATAGCTGCCGCCCATCAGAATCACTTTTTTCGGATCGACATATCCAGTCTGTTTGATCCAGTCCGCCGCTGCCAGCACGTCCTGTAAATCGCCGCCGCCCATATCGAAAAGATTCGCCTGCTGAAATTCCTTTCCATATCCGGTCGAGCCACGATAGTTCGGCGCAATCACTAGGTATCCCTGATTCACCATGTACTGCACGAAGCGGTTGAAGCTGTTCACCGTCTGCGCCGAGGGCCCGCCATGCACATAGACAATCGCCGGGTGCTCGCCATTGCGCGGCAAATTGTAAGGCACATAAACCAGCGCCGAGATCGTCCACTTGCCGTCCTTGCTCGGATAATGCACCAGCGCCGGCTCAACCATGTCCTCTGCCCGCACGCCGCCGACCAGCGAATGCGTAAGCTGCCGCGATTTGCTGTCGGCAAGAGTATTTACCCAAAGATCGCCGGGCGCGCCCGCTCCCGTGTGCGTGTACAGCAGACGCGATCCATCGCGCGTAAATGGAGACCGCCGGCCCGACGGCCAGTTCAAACCCTTCGGCAACGGCAGCGCGCGCGCTTTCCCGGCAGCGACCTCGTACAAATAAATGTCATTGTTGCCATCGACATTCGCGGTATAAATCAGCGACTTGCCATCAGGAGAGAAGCTGTCGCCCGCAATCTCCCACTTATCCTGCGTCAGCCAATGAATCTTTTTCGTCGCGACGTCAAGCAATCCGGCGTTGTCATATCCATTGGCCGCATTCGAGGTGATCAGCAGATATTTCCCATCGGGCGAAGTATCATTCGCCGCGTACAACTTCTCGCCCTCATGAGGAGTGAGCAAAGTGCTCACGCCGCTCTCAACCTCGCCCACAAAAATATTCGAATCCGTCCCCTTCGCCTGCTCCTGCGTATAAAAAATAAATTTACCGTCCGCCGACCAGATCGGCGCCACGTTCATTCGATCTTTCGCGGTTCCGGTCGTGACATGCTTCACATCGCGCAGCACTGTGTCATAAACGTCGATCTCGAACACCGACGACGTCTTGGGCTTAATCATGTATGCGAGATAGCGCCCGTCCGGCGACCATGTTGGGCTTTCCTCGGCAATCTCGCGCGTGTTCGTCAGGTTGACGACCTTCCCAGTCTTCGGCGATACCAGAAAAATGTCCCACTGCTCATCGCCGTCGTAATCGGACATGTATGCGATCCACTTGCTGTCGGGCGACCACGTCGGCGAAGTCTGACGCTGATCGCTCACCGTAAGCTGCATCGGCCATCCGCCATCCGCAGCCACCGTCCAGATGTTGTTCCGTCCGCTCAGATTGCTGACGAAGGCCACGGTCTGCCCGTCGGGAGACCAGGTCGCGCCGCCCACTTGCCGAGTCATGTAGAGCTTTTCAATCGTGAGATTTTTCTCCACGCGCGCGTCGGGTTTCGACACAATTTGCTTGGGATCAGTAATCGCCTGCGGAGCAGGCAGCGCCTCAGCGTGAACGAATGATGTCGTCAGAGCGGAAGTAGTCATTAGAACGACGATAGCAAACAGCCAAACATTGCGCATGGACTCCTCGGGTAAACCAAAGTCTAACAAAGCCGTGTGGCACGGACACTCCTGTCCGCGCGGAAGGGCTGATCAGTCGCGGGCACGCAGACAAGAGTGTCCGCGCTACACGGGATCAGGAGCGCCCGCGTTCCCCCGGGAATCGAGCCCGCAACTTCTCCCAACTTCGTCCGTGACGTATTCTTGCCGCAACCCATGAACTTCACCGTTCTCGACTGGTCGGCCATCGTCGGCTATCTGCTCATCACGCTCGGTCTCGGCCTCTACTTTCGCCGCCGCTCCGGCAAGAGCGTCGACGACTATTTCCTCTCCGGACGCCGCGTGAGCTGGTGGCTCGCCGGCACCTCGATGGTTGCAACCACCTTCGCGGCCGATACACCGCTCGTCGTTACAGGCCTGGTCTATTCGCAGGGCATCGCCGGCAACTGGCTGTGGTGGTCGTTTCTCCTCTCCGGCATGATGACCGTCTTTCTCTTCGCGCGCCTGTGGCGCCGTTCCGGCCTGCTCACCGATGTGCAGTTCGCCGAGATGCGCTACTCCGGAAAGCCCGCTGCTTTTTTGCGCGGCTTTCGCGCCCTCTATCTTGGCCTGCTGATGAACTGCCTCATCCTCGGCTGGGTCACCAAGGCCATGACCACCATCGTCGCTACCACCCTCGGCTTCACCGACCGCGGCGCGCTCATGGTCTGCGTGTTTTTTCTGATTCCATTCACCGGCCTCTACGTGGCGCTCGGCGGCTTGTGGGGAGTCCTCTGGACCGACCTCTTTCAATTCGCCCTGAAGATGGGCATCGTCATCGCAGTCGCCTATTACGGCGTGCAGGCCTGTGGAGGTATGAGCAGCCTGCTCGCGCGCCTCGCCGCAGCCCGCGCCGCCGCTGGTCCCGGTGCCGGCGACGCAACCTCGTTCTTCCCGGATTTCTCCCGTCCGCTAAGTTCCGAAGCGCTCTGGACACTCCCCGCTCTCACCTTCCTCGTGAACCTCGGCTTGCAGTGGTGGGCCTTCTGGTATCCGGGCGCCGAGCCCGGCGGAGGCGGTTACATCGCGCAGCGTATCTTCAGCGCAAAAGACGAGCGAAACGGCGTGCTCTCCGTGCTCTGGTTTAACATCGCGCACTACGCCGTTCGCCCCTGGCCCTGGATTCTTACCGCCCTCTCGGTCATCGTGCTCTATCCCAAACTCGAGCATCCCGAAGCCGGCTACATGATGGTCGTCACCCAGCATGTTCCACCCGCGCTGCGCGGAATTGTCGTTGCCGGATTCATGGCCGCGTTCATGTCTACTTTCGCGACCCAGCTGAATTGGGGAGCGTCCTATCTGGTCGCCGACTTCTATCGCCGCTTCCTGAAAAAAGATGGCAGCGATGCCCATTACGTGAACGCTTCGCGCCTAGCCACCGTGCTGCTGGTGATTGTCTCGGCCTACGTCTCGGCGCAGCTCGCCTCCATCCGTTCCGGGTGGGAGTTTGTCCTCGAAGTTGGAGCCGGAACCGGCGGCGTCTACCTGTTGCGCTGGTACTGGTGGCGCATCAACGCGTGGAGCGAGATTTCAGCCATGGCGACCGCGCTCGCTTCAGCCCTCGCACTGCGCTGGTGGCTGCCATTCTCGGGCAATCAGCCAGTCGTGTTCGCCAAGACTGCGATCGCAACCACCGCGCTGACCACGCTCGTCTGGATCGTCGTGACCTTCCTGACCGCGCCCGAGCCTGAGAGCGTGCTCGTATCTTTTTATCGCCACGTTCGCCCTCACATCAGCGGATGGCTTCCGATTGCGCGCCTCGCTCCCGATGTCGCGCCGACCCGCGATCTCGGCCGCAACCTGCTCTGCTGGATTCTCGGCTGTGTGATGGTATATGCCGCGCTCTTCGGAGGCGGCTGGCTGATCATTGGCCCAAGAAGTCGAGGCGCGCTGCTGCTCGCAATCTCGGTCATCTGCGCAGCAGTCCTCTATCGCGACCTATCGCGACGCAGCGACATGCAAGCCTAGGAGCGCCCGCCACAAGAGCCGGCAAGCCGTCAGCCCCGCAGTCGAGGTTCGCTACTCTACCGTCACCTCAAAATCCCGACCCTCCCACCGCGCCTCATTCTTCCAGTAAAACGTGAATACGACGCGCCGTCCGCTCACTAGCCTCTCCGTCGGCAGATCCAGATGCTGACAATTCCATCCGCTCTCTTCCGAATTGCCGTCTCTACTCGTCTGCCAGCCATCGAAGCTCCAGTGCACCATCGCAGGCTCTTGCATCAGAATGCGCAGCTTCTTTCCGATTGGCATGGTCCGCGGCTTATTGTTAAAGCGCCAGTTGAAGTATTCCGCGGATTTCTTTTCCACCAGATAGCGCTTCACCGTCTGCGGAGGCTGATCAAACACCTTCCCGTCAAGCAGAGATCGCCGCAGTTTGATGTACTCCGAATGCGCCCACACCAGCGGACACGCTGACCCCGACGCCTTTCCTGCAAATAGCTCGCGCTCCGGAATGTCTTTCGCATCCCAAACCTGCTCCGGAATCAGCCGTGTGTCGCCGGTCGAATTCTCCATCACCGTAAGCAACGCCTCGGCTGACATCGGCCGTCCCGCTGCCAGCTCATAGTGCGCGCGCTCGCCCGCCAGCAGCGGCCAGGGTCGGCCCACTCCCGAGCCGTCAAAAGGCGATCCGTCCTCGTGCTCGCCATAGCCGTCTCCGTTGTAGCGATACCAGTTCGGACCCGACGGCAGCGTCACCTTCAACATTGCGTCGATTACTTTGATCGTGTTGAGAATTCGCGGATCATCCGGCGCGCGCAGGCCAAAGCGCACCAGCGCGAGCGCATCCGGACTCACAATCGCCACCGCTGCCGCATTCCCGCTGTCGACGGCGCGATTCTTAATGGGCACAAATCCTTCCAGCGGCGAAGCCCCGTCCGCGGTCGGCGGAGGCGTGATGCGCACGTAGTAGCCTTCCACGCCCACCTGCCGCGCCAGATCGGTGTTGACGGCGTACGTTCGCCGCTCCATGTTGAAGTTCCACGTATCAGCCATGGCGCGCAGAAATTCCGCCGGTTGCGGCAAATTCATCTCGTCCGCGAAATCGGCGGCCATGAGCAGCGCGGCGATCTCGGCCGCCATCGTGAACGGCGAATAGCCTCCATCCTCTTCCCAGCGATCCTGCTGTGTGACCGGCCCATTGAGCACGATGAACGCTGCCGCCTTGCGCACCATCGGCCACCAGCGCTGGGCACTCTCAAAACAGTTCGGCGCTTGCCGCCGCAGCAGGTCGATCAGCAAAATCGGAAACGCCGTCTCATCCATCTGAAGGCCGTCCCAGTAAGGACGCCCATCCAGCCACATGTTCTGGGCCCAGTGCCCGTCCGCCTCCTGCGTCGCTTCCAGATAGTGCAGCACGCGCAAAGCATCGTCATGCGCGCCTGCCGCCAGCAGGCCGCCCGCGTTTTCCACTAGGTCGCGCGGCCAAACCAGGTGGTAGCCGCCCAGGTCTTCGTCGCCTTTATCGAATCCCCAGGGAATCGACAAGCTCGCGATGATGCCGCCCAGAAAATCCTTGGACTCGTGCGACCGCAGTACCGCGACGCTGGCCCGATACAAATCCTTTTCGCGCGGCTGCGCGTCCAGTTTCTTCAGGCCTTTCTGCCAGTGCCGCCAATGAAATACGAAGTCGTCTCGCGTTTTCTCATAGGCCGTAAGCAGGGAAGAGACCACCTGCTGGCCCGCCTCAGCCCAAATTTCTCCGAAGCCGAGCGCAAGAATGAACTCACCGCCGCACCCCTCCAGATCGATCTCGCCTGTAAGCGCGATGTTCCCGTCCTCTGCGCGCTCATACTCCCATGTCATCTCGAAGTGCTGGGACAGATCCTGCCAACCGTCCGAAGTGCCCACATACCCGACCGATCGCTTGCGCCAGGGAGCCGATGAGGCCAGTGCGAGCGCGCAAAAGTGCCGCTCGGCAAATAACATTTGCCGGCCCTTGTAATGACCGGTCCAGCCCGTGTTGCCTCGTCCGAAATTGGCCAGATGGGGCGACAGCAGAGCGTACAGCCGGTAGTCGCGTAAGCTCCCTCGCAGCGGCACAAAACGAATCTTCTGTAGCACGACACTGCGCCAGGGATCGGTCAGCACCTCTTTCTCGATCCGGTAGCGTCCGTCGGTCGACGTGTTTTTCAGCTCATAGACCGGCACCCCCGGTTCGATCGGCAAGTTTTCAAACGTGCAATGGCGTTTTTCTTCGGAGAACCAGCCGCGCCCATCGGTTACGATCAACCCGAAGTCGCGCGTGCAGGCCTGATCGACGCGGGGAAAATAGATTTCGTTCAGAATTCCATGACTGAGCGTCAACCAGACACGGCTGTGCAGATTGAGCGCAGTGCCTACGCCCGTCTTCGCGCTCGAAGTCCAGCGCGGTTCGATGCCGGGCCACCCCGGCGCATAGCGAATATCATCGCCCAAATCGGTATCCTCACCGTTAAGCAGTTTGCCAGAATACGGCGATTCCTGCTTGCGTTCATCGCCGGTCTGGCACAGTATGCATCTAACTGCGAAAATATCGGAAGACATCGGGAGCCGCCAAACGAATTCCAAACCGCGAGCGCGCCAGCCAGAGAGACGACGACCGTGTGATCGCGCGCATGTGCCTATCCTCGCCTCCATGCTGGCATGTCTCTGCACAATTCTGTCGATCGCTGCGGCCGCACCCGCCGACGTCCCACCCGCCGAGCTGAACGATGGCTATCTCCGCCTCTATGACCTGGATTTTGCCGGCGGTCAAAAAGACTTCGAAGCCTGGGAAAAACTCAATCCCGAAAATCCCATGGGCCCGGCCAGCGAGGCAGCCGGCGTGCTCTTCTTCGAATTCAACCGCCTGGGCGTGCTCGAGGCGCAGTTCTACGAAGACGATTCCATCTTTGCCGCCCGCAAAAAGTACGAGGCCGATCCCGCGCAGCGCACCCGTTTTAACCAAGATCTCGATCGCGCCGAGGCCCTCGCCAAAGTCAAACTGGCCCACGATCCCCATGACCGCGACGCGCTCCTCGCCATGACCATGGCGGCCGGCTTGCGCTCCGACTTCGCCGCCCTCATCGAGAAACGAAACCTGGTGTCGCTCCATTACACAAAAGAAGCCACCAGTTGGGCGAACCAGCTCCTGGCGATCGATCCCACCTGCTATGACGCTCATCTCGCCGGCGGTGTCAGCCGTTACGTCATTGGTTCCATGTCCGCTCCGGTGCGCTGGATCCTCCGCGTCGGCGGCGTTCAGGGAGACAAACAAGGCGGCATCGCCGAACTCCAAACCACCGCCGAACGCGGCCATCTGCTCGCGCCCTTCGCCCGCATCCTGCTCGCGATCGCCTACGTTCGCGATAAAAACACCGCACGTGCCCGGGAGACGCTCCTCGGATTGCAGCGCGAATTTCCGGGAAATCCTCTCTTCACCAAAGAACTCGCCCGCCTCGACAAACCCACGAGCCACTGAATAACCCAGCCGCAAGTTGCAACTCTCGAGCCTCGATCCGTCAATCGGTTACGCTCGCCGTTCGCAACTCGTTGCTCGAAGTTCGTAGCCCGATGCGCCAACCTGCCGTTCATCAGAAATTCACCACTCTGTAACAGTTCTTTAATAATTTGCCGTTAGAACCGAGGGTGCATATTTACAAGCATATTTTCGAAACATTCAGGAGGATTCACCAGTGATCCGACGCGTCGCGCTGCTGTTGGCGGGCCTTTCGCTGTCCCTGCCGCTTTTCGGTCAGACCACGTTGAACGGAGCGGGCGCCACCTTCCCCTATCCCATGTATTCAAAATGGTTCAACGAATACAACAAGCTGCATCCGAATGTGCAGATCAACTACCAGTCGATTGGCAGCGGCGGCGGCATCCGCCAGGTGCTAAATGGCACCGTCGACTTCGGCGCAACCGACGGTCCTATGACCGATGAACAGCTCAAGGAATCCCCCGTTAAGATCCTGCATATCCCCACCGTCCTGGGCGCCGACGTCCCCGCCTACAACGTCACCGGAGTGACCGGGGATCTCAAATTTACCCCCGACGTCCTGGCCAACATTTTTCTCGGCAAGATCACCAATTGGAATGATGCCGCCATCGCGAAGTCGAATCCGGGCGTTAAGCTGCCCAATCAGTCGATCATCGTCGTTCACCGCTCCGACGGCAGCGGCACCACCTACATCTGGACCGACTACCTTTCCAAGGTCAGCAAGGAATGGGAAGGTGCCGTGGGCAAGGGAACCTCTGTGAAGTGGCCCGTCGGCCTGGGCGGCAAGGGCAACGAAGGCGTCGCCGGACAGATTCGCCAGTTGCAGGGCTCAATCGGCTACGTCGAACTGATCTATGCCGTGGAGAACAAAATCACCTTTGGTTCGGTGCAGAACGCCGCCGGCAACTTTGTGAAGGCCTCGCTCGACGCCGTGACCGAAGCGGCCGCGTCCGTCAAAGATATGCCCGCCGACTTTCGCGTCTCGATCACCAACGCTCCCGGCAAAACGGCATACCCCATCTCAAGCTTTACCTGGCTGCTCATCCCGGTTCAATCGAAGGATCCCAACAAAGGGAAGATTCTGTCCGACTTCCTGAAATGGATGGTAACGGATGGCCAGAAGATGACCGCCCAACTCAGCTACGCGCCTCTGCCGGCCAGCGTGGCCGAGAAGGTCAAAGCCGCGATTCAGCAGGTGCACTGAAGCGAGAGTCATCGAGCAGGTTGCACCAATAACATGGCAATCTCTTCCGGGAACAACTCGGCATCGAATGCGAAAACGGTTGCGTCCTGTTCCGGACCGCGAGCGCCGAGGCCTCCCTAACTCATTAAAAACAGACAGTCATTAGCATGTCCACGCCGGGGCCCGTTGGCAGTTTAATTGCTACATTGTCCATGTAATCCAGTAGTATGATAGACATTATGGGAACAAAATGGTTTCCTGCCCCGGACGCTTCCCCCTTTCAATGCCGGTGGAGAACCGAAAACACAATTTACAAGGAGAGGATTGCACCCTCATGAAACCACCCAAACAACTGTTCACTGTAGCCCTGGTCCTGGTGGCCCTGCTCACTGGCGCCCTGGCACAAACCGCAACGGCCCCGACGCCCGTCAAGCCCAAGAAGAAGGCCCCAACGGCTGCTTCCAAGCCCGCTGTCACTGCGGCTGACATTCAGGCCCTGAAAGACGGCTTGGCTGCCGCCCAGCAACAGATTCAGGCTTTGCAGGATGAGCTGCATCGTCGCGATCAGGCCGTGCAGCAGGCTCAAACCACTGCCACCGCTGCCGCTGCCAAAGCCGACGCCGCCCAGGTTCAGGCAAAACACGATCAGCAGTCCGTGGACGCGCTGCAAACCGATCTGGCCGATCTCAAGTCGGTGAACTTTTCGTCCTCGAACCCGCCTGAGCTTCGCAACGCGCTCCTGAATATGCAGGAACCCATGGTCGCCCAACAGACCCCAGGTACCACCCCAGGTACCGAGGTCTACAACAAGCAGATGGAGAGCCCCATCACCATCCGTTTCCGCGGCATCAACATCACCCCCGGCGGATACGCGGCCGGCGAATTTGTCCGCCGCTCGCGTGCCCTCGGTGCAGATATAAACACCCCATTTAACTCGCTCACCATGCCGGGTGCGTCCCAGAGCCAGATCCCCGAGTTCTTCGGCTCCGGGCGGCAATCCAAAGTCACAACTTTTGTTGACGGTCGACTGGGCAACGTCGATCTCTCCAGCTACGTGTCCGCTGACTTTCTTTCCTCCGGCACAACCTCCACGGCTACCCAAACCAACAGCTACACCATGCGTATGCGGCAAGCATGGGCACAAGCCAAGTTTCAGAATGGCATTAGCTTCCTGGCTGGCCAGTCGTGGAGCCTTGTCACCGAAAACGGCGTTGGAATCGCGATCGATGACGACATGGGCAAAACTAACGACGCGCGGCCAAAGACCATCGACCCGAATTACTCCGTGGGCTTCGATTTCGCTCGTCAGTATGGCCTACGGGTCACCAAGAGCTTCGGCACAAAATTCGCCGCTGCGGTCGCGGTCGAAAATGACCAGGCAACCGTGACCACTCACGGCAATGCGAACAATTTCCTGATCGGCGAGGCTGGCGCAAGCAGCAGCTATAACAGCACGTCGACCTACTCGTTCAATCCTTCGCCCGATATCATTGCCAAGGTTGCTTTCGATCCGGGCTTTGGTCACTACGAAGTCTACGGCCTCCTCGACCGTTTCCAGGATCGCGTCTTCCCCTGCGTCGAGTACGCCACCGGCAATCCAATCTGCACCGCAACCGGAGCCACCTCCGCGACCGGCGCTTACAACACCTCCAAGGAAGGCGGGGGCGTCGGCGCCAGCGCGCGCATCACCATCGCTCACCACTTTGTGTTCGGCTTGAAGGGCTTCGGTGGCAGCGGTGTTGGACGTTATGCTCCGGGCGGACTCCCCGATGCCGCCGTCAACCCCGACGGAACCCTTCACCTTGTAAAGAACCTGCACGGTTTGGGTACTCTCGAATGGAAGGGCAAGAAGCTCACGCTCTTCAGCTACGGCGGAGTCGAATACGCTGCTCGTACCTACGGCTTCGATTCGATCGCCGGCAAGAACGTCGGCTACGGCGCGCCCACCTTCAACAACAGCGGCTGCTATACCGAAGTCGCTCCTGGTTCCGGCGGATTCAGTCCCGGCGGCACCGGCACTTGCACCGGTGACACGCGCGCTCTGATCGAGGGAACCCTTGGCTTCTGGTACAAGTTCTACAGCGGGCCCAAGGGCGCCTTCCAGTACGGCACGCAGTTCTCCTATGTGACCCGCAACACCTGGTCGGGCAACGGTGGTCTAACCGCTGGAGCTCCCGGCCTGCAGCCGAACGGCCTGGACGGGATGGTGTTCACCTCGTTCCGCTACTACCTCCCGTAACCTCCAACCCGGTCCCTCGCCGCAAACGCGCGGGGCCGGCCATAAACCAGCATCTGTTTTGCTATCCAACTCGGCGCCGGCCCACAAAACCGGCGCCGTTTCTTCTCTTGGTATACTGTTAATGCCGCGAAAATGCGGGATCCGCTTGAGCTCAGGGCGCTCGGTCGGAGCCGACGTGCAGGTTGTCACCACCCGCCGCAATTGGACGCCCCCCAAAGCAACCAGCCCCGCAAGAGCAGTCAGAGGCAAGAGAAGCAAGCAGGAGCAGGAAGCAGTTTCGACATTCCAACGCTATGGTCCCGAAGACTCGCACCGGCGGCAACCTTTTCCTCAATCGCGAAGAGTCGTGGCTCAAGTTCAACTGGCGAGTGCTCGAAGAGGCCGAGGACACGAACAACCCGCTCCTCGAGCGCGTCAAATTCCTCGCCATCACGGCCAGCAATCTCGACGAGTTCTTCGAAATCCGCGTCGGCGGCCTGCTCCAGCAGATCGAAGACGGCCAGAACGCCATTTCCTCTGGCGGCCTCACCATGGTCGAGGAGCGCGAGCTAATCAATCGCGCCACCCACAAGTTTGTCGACGAACAATATTCCTGCTGGAACGATCGTCTGCGTCCTGAACTCGCCGGGCACGGCATTCGCGTCCTGAGCCTCGATGAGCTGGACGACGAGGCGCGGGCCTTTGTCGCGGACTATTGCGAGCGCGAACTCGATCCGCTGCTCACTCCGGTCACGGTCGATCCCGCGCATCCTTTCCCGCGCGTCATCAATAAAGCGCTCTGCGTCGCCCTGCTGCTGCGCCGCCGCCGCCGTTCATCGCTGACCTACACCGGAGTCGTCACCGTCCCCCGCGCCTTGCCGCGACTTGTCCGGCTGCCTTCGCAGAGCACCGTCGATTTCGTCTTCCTCGCCGATCTGGTTGTTCACCATGCGACCCGCATGTACAAGGGCTATGACATCGTCTCATCGGCCGCCTTTCGCGTCACTCGCAATAGCAATCTTTATTTACAGGAAGAGGAATCGCGCAATCTGCTCGAATCCGTGCGCGCCGAGCTCCACAACCGCCGCAAGGGCGATGCCGTCCGCATGGAGATCGAATCCGCCGCTGATCCCGAGATCATCGAGCGCCTCCGCACCGTCTTCGATCTCGATCCCTGGCAGGTTTTTCCGGTCGACGGCCCCGTCAATCTTTCGCGCCTCTTCAATGTCTACGAAGGCGCCGACCGGCCGGACTTGAAGTTCCGCCCCTTTGTGCCCCGCGAGCTGCGTCTCACCGCTAAGTCCCGCGACCTGTTCGAGGAATTGCGCCGCCACGACGTCCTGCTCCACCATCCGTTTGATTCGTACGATGCCGTGATTTCGTTTATTCAATCGGCCGCCGAAGACGACCACGTGCTCTCGATCAAGCAGACGCTCTATCGCACCAGTGAGCACTCGCTCATTGTTCCCGCGCTCATGTCCGCTGCCGCGCGCAAAGAAGTCACCGCCGTGGTCGAACTCAAAGCCCGCTTCGACGAAGACTCCAACATCCGCTGGGCGCGCGAAATGGAGGACGCCGGCGTGCAGGTATTTCACGGGCTCGTCGGACTTAAAACGCACTGCAAGCTTTCGCTGCTCGTGCGCCGTGACCCGGACGGCCTGACCCGCCGTTACGCGCACCTTGGAACCGGCAACTACAACGCCTCGACCGCGCGCTTCTACACCGATCTCAGCCTGCTGACCGCCGATCCGGAAATTACCGCCGCCGTGCAGGACGTCTTCAGCTTTCTGACCGCCTATGCGGAGCATCCCGACTACGGTCCGCTGATGGTCGCGCCCCTTGACCTCGCCGAACGAACCATGGCGCTGATCGAACGCGAGGCTGAGCACGCCCGCGAAGGCCGTCCGGCGCGCATCGTCGCCAAAATGAATTCGCTCGTCGACAAAGAGATGATTCAGTCTCTCTATCGCGCCTCGCAGGCCGGCGTCGAGATCGATCTTCTCGTCCGCGGCATGTGCTCCCTGCGGCCCGGAATGCGCGGCGTCAGTCATCGCATACGCGTGCGCAGCATCGTTGGCCGTTTTCTCGAACACAGCCGCATCTTCTGTTTCGAAAACGGCGGCGAGCCCGAAGTCTACCTCGGCAGCGCCGACTGGATGTCCCGCAACCTGCATGAGCGCGTTGAGGTTGTGTTCCCGCTCAAAGACCGCCTACTGCGCGAACGTGTGCTGCACGAAATTCTAGCGGCCTATCTCGCCGATAATCTGAAATCAAGGTTCCTGCAAAAGGACGGTCGATACCTGCGCTCCTGGCAATCGCCCGCTGGGCGCAGCAAACGCCCGCCCTACGGGCGCGCAGCCTTCAGCGCCCAAGATTTTCTAATCGCGCTCGCGGAAGGAAAAGAGTCGCCGGAGAATATCCCGCCGCCGATCCAGCGCGGCTCGGCTCATGCGCTCGACGCGAGAACATCCCGATCCCGAGGTATGAGTGAAAGATTCTTGATCGGAGAGGAATAGTTTTCCAAGATGTTTGTCTACTTCCTACGTCACGCCAGTGCAGGGCAGCGCAGTCCGGCCGCGAGCCCGAAGAAAGACGAAAAGCGCGCGCTCGACAAAGATGGCATCGAGCAGTGCGGCTTCATCGGTCGCGCTCTCGCCGCCCTTGGCGTGCAGGTCGAAGTCATCGTTACGAGCCCGCTCAAGCGCGCCATGCAGACCGCTGCCCTCGTCGGAAATGAAATGGGCCACGAAGGCAAGCTCGTCAAAGAGAACGCGCTGCGCCCCGAGGCCGGCTTTGCGGACTTTCAGAAGCTGCTCGAGAAATACGCGCGCCAGGATTCCATCCTGCTTGTCGGCCACAATCCCAATCTGCGCGATTTTCTCGGCCGTGTCATCAGTGACTCCGGATGCGAGGCCGTCGTCGAACTCAAAAAAGGCGCCGTCGCCAAAGTCGAAATGCGCCGCAACGCCGGATCGCTCAGTTGGTGCATCACGCCCCGCATTCTGCGCGCGCTTCACACCGCGGCCACCGAAAGCTCGCGCCCGAACACTTCGCGAAAATAGGTCCGGTCCTTTTCAATCGCCCACACTTCCAGATCCACGCTGGCATTCCCGCGCGCCGCCAGCTTCAGCGAAACTCGCCCATTGCGCGCCGAAACTCCCATCCGCGCCACCGTCTGGCTCCGCCCGATATTTACCGCGCGCGCTATGCGCAGCAGCATCGACGCCTTCTTGATCGATTCCTGCTCCTCGGGGCTCAATGCGTTCATCTGCCCATCTCCCGGCGCCGGCCGCGACTTGCCGAGATAGCGCGCAATCGACCCGATAATTCTCCGCTGCTGCGGCGTGTATCCCAGAATCTCCGAATTCGCGATGATGTAGAACGTATGCCGGTGGTGCCCGTTCCGGTTCACATAGTCACCAACCTCATACAGCATCGCCGCCGCTGACAGCCACTCGCGATACTCCGGCGGTAGCTGGTGTACGGACTTCAACGATGAAAACAGCAGCAGCGCCGCCTCCCGCACATGCAGCGCATGATGCAGGTCGACCCGGTAATGCTCGACCGCGCGCTTGATTGACTCCCACCGTTCCGACTCGATCGCCCGGCCCGAACGCGTGCTGCGATCGTGCTCCGCGGCCATCTGCGCCAGAATGCCATCGCGCAACCCGAGCGGCGAATAACGGAACGCCGACAAATGGCAGCGCTCCAGCAACTCCGCATAGGCCATCGCGCCCGCGCAAATGATCTCCGCGCGCCGCGGCCCGATCCCCGGAACCTTCTGCCGCTCCTCGATCGTCATGCGCGTGATCTGCTTCACGATGCGCCGCATCATCTCCCGCGTCACCGGCATTGTCGCCCGCCGCCGCTTCGTCCGCGTGAGGTGGCCCGCAATCCCAGCCAACGCATCCGCCGTTCCCGAGGTCGCAATCACCGTCCTCACCCTTGCCGCCCGAATCCTGTTCTGAATGCGGCCCACTTCGCGCGTCACAAAACTTTGCAGTTGCTTCAATTCGCGTTTGCGCGGCGGATCATGCTTCAAAAACTCACTCGTCAGGCGCACCGCGCCCAGCGGCAGGCTCACCGTATCGCGAATGTGTCCCTCCCGCGACAGTGTCAGTTCGCAACTGCCGCCGCCAAGATCGGCCAGCAAGACGTTGGCTGCCCCCAGCCGCGTGTGCGAAATGATTCCCAGGTGAATCAGGCGCGCTTCCTCTAGCCCCGAAATAATCTCAATCGTCCATCCGGTCGTCGAACGCACCCACTCCAGAAACGCGTGTGAGTTGCGCGCATCGCGCAGCGCGGCCGTCGCCACCACCTTCACCGCATCGGTCCCGCACTCCTGAATCGCCCGATGGAATCGCCGCAGCACCCGCACCGTCTCTGACATCGCTTCGGGCGCCAGCAATCCGCCGGAGAACACGCCCTCGCCCAGTCGCGTGACCTCGCGGTCCTCGTGCACCTCCTTCAAATGCCCGCAGTGCAACCGGGCAATCTTCAGCCGGACCGAGTTCGAGCCAATATCAATGGCAGCAAACGTGGGCATAGGAAAAGAAAACTAACAGATCTCCATCAGTGATCTCACAACCAAGCCGCGCGACGCAACCCCACGCGCGATTCGCCCGTGCTCCGGTTGAATTTGCTTTGAAAAAGCGCGGCGTCAGCCGCGCCGCAAGCTGCTCGCGATTCGCGTTGGTAGTGTCTTAAACGCTCTATTTAAGCCACTACCCAGGCGTTCCATTAATACTGCGGTAACAATTCTCCCGTATATTTTCCCTTCCGCGGAGACCGTAAAGTGTAGGTCTCCAGCCCGATTTCAAGTTTTCCGACTTCTAAACCGAGGGCCCATGGCGACAACGGCAACCACTCCAACCTCCGTTCTTGATTCAAAGTTCAATAAAAGCCCTGGGAAGGCCGCCAAGATCGGCATGATCACCTTCGGCATCGTGGTGGTAGTCGGGTTCATTTACGCGGGCTATCAGCTGCTCTCCGATCTTGCTTCCGCCGGGCCCAGCCCGATCATGCCATACGTGCTCCTTGGCATCGCGCTCCTCGTAGCTCTCGGCTTCGAATTCGTCAACGGCTTCCACGACACCGCCAACGCCGTCGCCACCGTCATCTACACCCACTCCATGGAGCCGCACATTGCCGTCGTCTGGTCCGGCTTCTTTAACTTTATTGGTGTCCTCACATCGAGCGGTCTCGTCGCCTTCGGCATCGTTTCGCTCCTGCCCGTCGAACTCATTCTTCAGGTCGGCAGCAAGGCCGGCTTCGCCATGGTATTTGCGCTTCTCGTCGCCGCCATCATCTGGAACCTCGGCACATGGTACTTCGGCTTGCCCGCCTCGAGTTCCCACACCATGATCGGCTCCATCATTGGTGTTGGCATCGCCAACCAGTTGATGTCCGCGCGCAGCGGCACAAGCGGGGTTGACTGGGCGCAGGCCACCAATATAGGAAAGTCCCTCCTGTTCTCGCCCATCATCGGCTTCGTCTGCGCTTTCCTGCTCTTGTGGCTCATGAAGGCAGTCCTCAAGAACCGCGCCCTCTACGAAGCGCCCGTCGGCACCGAGCCGCCGCCTTTCTGGATTCGCTCTCTCCTCGTCCTTACCTGCACCGGCGTCAGCTTCGCCCACGGTTCGAACGACGGCCAAAAAGGCATGGGCCTCATTATGCTGATCCTCGTCGGCACCGTTCCCACCGCCTACGCGCTCAATCATGCCATCACGCACAAGCAATCCGATGACTTCGTTGCCGTCTCGCAGCAAGCCGCCAATGTCATCGACAAATATGTCACTCCCAATGCGGTGATCGCCGACGATCGCGAAGAGTTGACCGATTACATCCGCACTAAAGAATTCACACCCAACACCATGCTTGGTCTGCGCCAGCTCGTCTCCGACATCGGCAATGAAACCGTTCTCTTCGGCGAACTGGCTAGAGTGCCGCACGAACGCGTGCGCAACTTCCGCAATGACATGTACGTCGTGAGCGAAACGCTCCGCCTGATGAAGAAAAGCCAGCCCACGCTGATCAGTGCGGGCGACTGGGGCACGCTCGACAATTACAAAAAACACGTCGACGACGCGACCCACTTTATCCCCTTATGGGTCAAAGTCGCAGTCGCCCTCGCGCTCGGTCTCGGCACCATGATCGGCTGGAAGCGCATCGTGGTTACTGTCGGCGAAAAAATCGGCAAAGAGCACCTCACCTACGGCCAGGGCGCAGCCGCCGAAATCACTGCCATGTTCACCATCTGGGGCGCTGACCACCTCGGTCTCCCGGTCAGTACCACGCACGTCTTGTCGTCAGGCGTAGCTGGAACCATGGCCGCCAATCACTCCGGCCTGCAATGGAGCACGGTCCGCAACCTGGCTATGGCCTGGGTGCTGACGCTCCCCGCATCGATGGTCCTGTCGGGGTTCCTGTTCTGGACCTTCCGCAAAGTGTTCTAGAAAGCAAGCCTCAAGACCGTAGCGCCGGCGTCCCGACGACGTCGCACGCTCAGTGTCACCACCACGGCAACCCTCAAAGTCGCCGCCGCTGTCATTGACGCGAACAACTACTTCGCAACCGCAGCTCGCCAGCTCAAGCTCGGCCAGACTATGCTTATTCTCAACTTCCATGCCCACTCCCCCACTCTCCCGAGCCGCCTACCTCCTCGCCGGAGGCAAAAGCACCCGCATGGGTCAAAACAAAGCCTTCCTGAATTTCCGCGGCCAGACTCTGCTGACCCGCGCGCTCTACACGCTGAGCGAGGCATCCAGCCAAGTCACCATCATTGGAGACCCCGCCACCTTCGCGCCCCACGCCGCCATTCCCGACATCTTCCTCAACTGCGGCCCGCTGGCCGGTATTCACACCGCGCTCACAAATTCCCAGTCCGACCTGAACCTGATGCTCGCCGTCGACATGCCCTTCGTCACCGCCGGTCTACTGAAATTCCTTCTCGACAAAGCCGCGGACTCAACCTCCATCGTCACCGTTCCCCTCACCAGCCGAGGTCTTCAACCGCTCTGCGCCGTTTATCGCCGCGCGTTCGCTCCCATCGCCGAGCGCGCGGTCAGGGCAGGGAACTACAAAATCGACGCGTCCTTCGCCAACCTCCAACTCCAGATAATCAATGAGCAAGAACTGGCTGCCGCCGCTTTTTCCGAAGAAAACTTCTTCAACGTAAACACTCCCGAAGACCGCCAATCCGCCGATCGCCTCGCAACAAATGGTTGAGCGCTACCCTGCTTTCATGCCATGCTGTCTTCTATGGCCGAAAACCCGCCGATGCCCCCCGAAAATCCCGCCCCCTACATCGAATTCAAGGACGTCTCCAAGGCCTTCGGCTCCCGCGAAATCCTCAAGCACGTCAGCTTCGAAGTACTCCCCGGAGAAATGGTCTGCATCCTCGGCCGCAGCGGTGTCGGCAAGTCGGTCGCCCTCCACAACATCATGGGTTTCCTCAAGCCCGACTCCGGCCGCGTAATCGTCGCCTGCCAGGACATCACCGACTACACCGAGCCGCAGCTCGAAGAGATCCACAAAAAAGTCACTATGGTCTTTCAGAACGGAGCCCTCTTCGATTCGCTCACCGTCGGAGAAAACGTCGCCTTCCCGCTCCGCGAAAAACGTGAGCTCAGCGAAACCCAGATCTTCCAGGTCGTCGACGGCCTCCTCGAAATGGTCGGCGTAAAAGAAATGCGCGAGATGCTTCCCTCCGACCTCTCCACCGGCATGAAACGTTCCGTAGCCATTGCCCGCGCCCTCTCCGCCCAGCCCGAGTGCGTTCTCTACGACGAGCCCACCACCATGGTCGATCCGCTCATGGGCAATCTCCTGGGCGATCTCATCGCCCGCCTCAAGCTGCAACTGCACCTCACGTCGGTAGTAGTCACCCACGACATGCGCCTCGCCAAAAAGCTCGCCGACCGCCTCGTCTTCCTCCACGAGGCCGAAGCCATCTTCTTCGGGACCTACAAGGAAATGGAAAAGTCCGACCACCCAATCATTCAGGAATTTTTGGAGTTGGACGAGCTGAAGCTGGAGGCGTAGAAGCAAAGAGGCATAGACGCGCAAAAGCGTAAAAGCGTAAAAGCGTAAAAGCGTAAAAGCCGACTCCTACTTGCGCCGTCGATTTTGGGTGGCGCAGCGGTTTACCGCTGCGATCACCGCCATTGTTTTGATTGCGGTTTCAGCCGCTGAGATCGCAGCTCTCGAGCGCGAACGACCTTCTCCGGAGGGCGCGGCCGATAGCCTGATTAAGAACAACTTCAACGCCTCTAGCGAACGGACAGCCGGCGCGGCGCTTCACAAATGGAACTGCAAATCAAAACCCCTGGCTGACTAACTCCTCAATAGTGAACGCACCCTGCCCTTGATCGCGCTTCATCAACTTCTCCACATACTTCGCGATAACATCCGCCTCCAGATTCACCGGATCACCCGGCTTCAGCGATCCCAGATTGGTAAGCTCCACGGTGTGCGGAATAATCGCAATCGTGCACCGATTTCCTTCCAGCTTCGCCACCGTCAGGCTGATCCCCTCAATCGTGATCGACCCTTTGAACACGGTGTATTTTTCAACCTCCGCCGGAATCTCGATATGCAGCCACCAGTTTTCGGAGTCCCGCCCCTCGGCATCGGCAATGCGCTCCAGCTCAATCAGCCTTCCGACGCCATCTACATGCCCCTGCACAATGTGCCCGCCAAAGCGCCCATCGGCCTTCATCGGTAGCTCAAGATTGACCAGCGCTCCTTCGCGAATGCGCGAAAACGATGTCCGCTCCCACGTCTCCGGAGCCAGGTCGGCGCAAAATGAATCCGGTCCAATGTCCAGCGCAGTAAGGCAAACGCCGCTCACCGAAATGCTCTGCCCGGTGCCAAGTTCCCGCGGCGTATTCTTCGCGTTGACTGTAACGCGCCGATTCTTTCCCCTCGCCTCGATTTTGGAAATTTCCCCAACCTCTTCCACAATGCCAGTAAACATGAGGCCTCCAGCCCACAAACAGGTTTAATAAGTTGTCATCCTGAGCGCAGCGAAGGACCTCGGTCGCAACGGATGTATGCGTTCAAGTCCGCCGAAGCCACGACTGATTGCTCACTCCTGATAAACGTCCCGCAAATATCCCTCCACTGCAAAGTCTTCGCCAAACTGATGCAGCCGAATCCGCCGCGCGCCGAGGGCAATGTGCGTGTGTCCTTCGCCCACGCTCGCCACAAACGGAACTGCTCCCTCGCCCAGAATCTTCGGCGCATAGAACAAGAACAATTTGTCCACCACTCCCGACGACAGCGCATTCCAGTTCACCGTCGCACCGCCTTCAATTAGAACGCTGGTGATATCGTACTTCGCCAGATGCCGCATCACGTCGGGAAGGCTCGGCCGTCCATCGGAATGCGCAGCCACCTTTTCAACTCGCAACCCCAGCTGCTCCAATTCGCGCTGCCGCTTCTCATCGGCCTGCGAATAGAGCGCCAGCACATCGCCCTGCGCCGATTTCACGAGCCGCGAAGACTCCGGCATCCGTAGCCATGAATCCAGAATCACGCGCAGCAGCGGCCGGCGTCGTGCCTGTCCGCTGCGATCGGTCAGCAAAGGGTCGTCGGCAATCACTGTCCCAACGCCCGCCATGATCGCGTCATGCTCGTGCCGCAAAACCTGCACATGCTGCCGCGCAATCTCGCCGGTGATCCAACCGCCCGTCGAACCACCCGCCGCGACATCGGCCGGAACATGCGTGCCATCCTTCGTCGATCCGGGGGGCGGCGGCGCAATCTTGCCATCCAGCGTCATCGCCGCCTTCAGCGTAACCAGCGGAATGCGATGCCGAATGAACTTCGCGAAACCTTCGTTCAACCGCCGCGCTTCTGCCTCGAGCAAGCCGATGTCAACATGGATTCCGCGCGAGCGCAACCGGGCGAACCCCTGTCCCGCGACCAGCGGATTCGGATCCTGCATCGAGCACACCACGCGCGTGATTCCAGCCCCAATCACGGCATCCGCGCACGGTCCGGTCCGTCCTAGGTGCGAGCAGGGCTCGAGGTTCAAGTAGAGCGTGGCGCCGCGCGCCCGCGCTCCAGCTTTTTCTAAAGCGATCACTTCAGCATGCTTGATGCCGTCGTAAGTATGCGTGCCCGCGCCCGCTTCATTGCCAGCCGGTTCAACCACCACCGCGCCCACCGCCGGATTCGGCGACACCAGTCCAACCCCGGCCCGCGCCAGGTCAAGCGCCCGCCGCATGAATTGTTCGTCGGTTGTCATGGAACCCTAAAGACTATCGCAGGCTAAAGGAACAAAGCTACCAGCTCGAAAGCTCGCCGATGCCATGAATTTTGCTTTGAAAGGGCGCGACTTCAGCCGTGCCGCAGGCTTAAAGTTCGAGTCTACTTCTCGTCCAATTCCGCCACCGCAGCCCCGCTCCGGCCTCGCGGAGGGCGTTTCACAGGCGCCATTCGATAAGCATAAGGATCCTCAGGTTCCGGCTCAGGTCTCCGCCGAAGTAAGCGCGCAATGCGATCAAGAAGTTTTCTGAAGGCAGATGATTTTCTAGTCATAAACCGTCCTTCGAAGGCCGTCGACGAAGAAGCGAACGGCCAAAAGCCAAGAGCCAACAGCATCTTTACGCAAACAGCGAATCCACAAAATCCTTTGCGTCAAATGGCAGCAGATCGCCCGCCTTCTCGCCGACCCCTACAAAGCGCACCGGCAATCCCAGTTCGCGCGAGATCGCCACCACCACGCCGCCCTTCGCCGTGCCGTCGAGCTTAGTCAGCACGATCCCCGTCACTCCCGCCGACTGCGTAAACTGCCGCGCCTGCTGCAACCCGTTCTGGCCGGTGGTTGCATCCATCACTAGCAACGTCTCATGCGGCGCTCCCGGCACAATGCGCTGCGCCGTGCGCTTCATTTTTTCCAGCTCTTGCATCAGGTTCTGCTTCGTATGCAGCCGCCCCGCCGTATCGATGATCACGTAATCGGTCTTGCGGCTTGCCGCTTTTTGCAACGCATCAAACAGCACCGCCGACGGATCCCCCCCCGCCTTCGTCTTGATCACTTCCGTGCCCGTGCGCTGTCCCCAGATTTCCAGCTGTTCGATCGCGGCCGCCCGAAACGTGTCCGCCGCGCACAAAAGAACCGTCTTGCCTTGTCCTCGAAATACCTGCGCCAGCTTACCGATCGTCGTCGTCTTGCCCGCGCCGTTCACGCCGACAACCATGATCACCTCCGACGTCCCGTCCACTCGCGTGACGGGCCGCGCCGGTGTCGACGTCAGAATCGCCAGCAGCTCCTCTTTCAGCAGCCGCTTCAGTTCCGTTACGTCCTTGATCTGCTTGCGGTCGGCCTTGTCGCGCAGCTTCTCGAGCACTTCCTGCGTGGTGGTTGTCCCAAGATCGGCGCCAATCAGTGTCGCTTCCAGGTCGTCGAGCGTGGAGCGGTCGATCTCTTTCCCGATCGAAACCACTTCCTCAATGCGTTCGGCGAGGTTCTCGCGCGTGCGCGAGACGGCTTCCTTCATGCGCTCAATAAAACTCGGCTTCTTTTCCTCGTCCAGGCTGCCAAAGAGAGTCTGAATCATCAGACAACGATTATAAGAGAACCCAAAGAATGGAGGCACGGGCGCCCCGCCCGCGCAAGCAGAAGGTAGGGGGATTTGGTGATCGGACAATTACGCAACCCGATTACGAAATTACAAAATTTCCAATGCCCTAAGTCCGCGAAGTTTCAACGGCCAAAGCGTCGCCCGCAACTGGCGGAACGATCGTGGGCGCCGCGGCCTGAATAGCCGGGTCCACGGCAGGCGCATCCATAAGCTGCTTCTGAAGACGAATCTCTCCGCGCTGAAACACTGCCAGCAGCGCGTTCACCGCCGTTGGATCCAGCCGCTGTCCCGACAAATTCCGAATTATCCGCACTGCCTCGACCGGATCGAACGCCTTCTGATAAGGCCGGTTCGTCGTCAGCGCGTCAAACGTGTCCGCCACGGCGATCACCCGCGGCAGCAGCGGAATCTCGTCGCCCTTCAAACCATACGGATACCCGCGCCCGTTCAGTGCCTCGTGATGCAACTCGATTCCCGGCAGCATCTCGCGCAGTTGTGTGACCGGACGCAGAATGTTCGCTCCTTTGGTCGTGTGCGTTTTCATAATCTCGAATTCTTCCGGCGTCAGCGCCCCCGGCTTCTTCAGAATTCGGTCTTCAATGCCGATCTTGCCCACATCATGCAGTTGCGCCGAGACTCGTAGCACCTCCAGGAATCCCGGATCAAGTCCCATCTCTTTCGCGATCATCAGCGAATAGCGCGTCACGCGGTCGGAGTGGCCCCGCGTATACGGATCCTTTTCGTCGACCGCGCCGGCCAGCATCTGGATCGACCCCATGAAGAGCGCCTTATTCTCTTCGGCCGCCCGCTTCAGGTCCTCGACGAACTGTTCCAGCTCCTCGGACATGGTATTGAACGTCGTGGCCAGTTCGCCGATCTCGGTGCGCGTCTTCACGTGCACGCGTTGCGAGAAGTCTCCGCGTGCAATCGCCCGGCTCGATTGCGCCAGCACCTGTAACGGGCTCGTCACGCGCCGCGCCGAAACGATGCTCAATCCCACGCTGACAAACACCGCCAGCCACGCCAGCAGGCGCGCCGTGCGCTGCATCTCATAAATGCCGCTGTACGCCTCGTCGCGCGGCTTCTGCACCACCACCGCCCAATCCAGCGCGGTTACAGGACTGTACGTCCCCAGCATCACCTGCGACTTTTTGTCACCGCGAATCGTAAATTCGCTGGTCGCCGCCAGTTGCACCTTCGCGCCCACGTCCACAAAGCTGCGGACAATCTCAAAATGCGTCATGTCCTGCCCGGTGGCGTATTGCGGCGTGGCTGCGGCCACCAGGCGTCCCTGGCTGTCGACGACGTAGGGCACCAGCCCGCTCAGGCTGACAGTCTGCAAGCGCCGGATCAGGTATCCGAGGTCAACCACCGATCCAACCATCCCCAAAAAACGCCCGCCGTACATGATCGGCGAACTCACCAGCATCACCGTCTTAGCCGACTTGCCGCCACCCACCATCAGCGGTTGGCCGCTGTACACGCGCCCCTCGCGCGCGGCTTGATACCCACGTTCGAGTTCTCGCTGCAAGAATGCATCGGGCTCGATGCGTCCGGCCCGAATTCCCTTGGCGTCGGCATTTAACAAGGTCGCGTAGGCAATGTCGTTCGATGACGAGACGAAATCCTCCAGCAGGGCCCGCAACTCCGGCGTTTGAATATTCTCTCCGCCAATGTCATTCCCGCTCTGCACCTGCACCGACGACGACAGGTTCGCCAGCATCATGCGCAGCGTTTCCTGGTGCTGCGAGATATCGTCCGCGAGCGATCGCGTAACGGTATTTTGCAGCAGCCTTTCATTGGTTTTGAGGGCCTTGCGATTCATCTCCTCGATCTGCGCCGAATAGAAATACATGGGCAGAACGCTGATTGCCAGCAGCACGCCGAGGATGACGTACAAGAGCGGAATGCGCGCGGGTATGGGCAGCTTCAGCTTCAAAAGGCAGTCCAGTTCGGCCCGAGCGCGGGGGTAGCTGGTCCGATACCTTCATTTTAAGTGGCCTCCCGCTGGTTACCTCATGTGCTTAAAGTACAGCCGACCGTTACTGAGGTACTCAAGTCAGGGATAACCGCGGGTAGGGAAGACTTCGTTTCGGAATTTCGCGTGCTAAGGGCGCTTAGCCCCGTCCGCTCACTGCCGTGTTTCGGGCCTCGCCGTTGGCGGGTCTGCTACCGAACTCTACGGATCGTAAACCGAGCTGCCATAACCTTGCTGCCGCGCCGCTTCCTGCATGTCGTGCAGCTGCTGCTTCTGTTGCTCCAATTGCGCACGCATCCGCTCCGCTTCCTGCTGCTTTTGCTCCTGGCGCTCGTTCCACTGCACGCACCCCGAAACGCAATTGCCGTTCGTGAAATGAATCGAGTTATTGAGCTTGTCAAGATTTTCCTGGAGCGCGTTGACCGCTTCCTTCTGTCCCTGGATCTGCGACTTCCACGCGTGCCCCGACATCTTTTCGCCGGATGAAGGTCCGGACGAAGACGAAGAAGAAGATGACAACTGAGCCGAAGCATGGTTCTTGCTGCCCGCGGACGTATCCCCGGCCGCGTACGAGCTTCCGGCGATATCATCATTAGTAATAACTTTGGATGTGGCCGCGGCGGATGTTGGCACGGCGTTCGCCGTACCGCTCTTGGCCGCCGAGCCCTTGCGCTGCTTCTCTTGCCGCGCCTGCCGCGCCGCATCGCCAAGCGACTGCGAATCCTGCCCACCAGCGCAGAGACACGAAACACCGGCAAGGCCTGCGATCAGAACGAACTTGTTCCACGGCAGATTCATGTCGTAGACCTCCAGCAGAAGATTCTCCGAGCACAATACGTCCAGTCTGGAGGGAAACCAAGATTACGTCAGTGAGGGCATCGCCAGCCGCGTCCAGCCGCCTGCACGGACCAGCCGGCGAACGGAGCGCCGGACCAGCGGGCGGACGAAGCCAAGGGAACCAAGGTAAACTTCCTCGATGCCTCCGCCGCAGACGACAAGACGATCATGACAAAGAGAGAGCAAAAGAGCGAGCAAATGCGGCTCCCGTGCAAAAGCGTTTCGCTCAGCAGCCTGACGTCAGCTGCCGCGCTACTCTTCCTCGCCGCCTTCTCTGCCTGCTCCGGTTCAACGTCCATGACCCCTCCGCCTCCGCCGTCGGCCATCTATTACCTCGATTGTTCGGCTCCCCAAAACGGAAATGGCACGCAGGCCTCGCCCTGGAACGCCCCGTCCAGTGTGAACGCATTCACTTTCCTCCCCGGCTATCAGCTTCTAGTGAACCGCGGCACGACCTGCACCGAAGCCCTCGCCCCAAAAGGTTCCGGCTCCGCCAACAGCCCCATTGTGATTGACGCCTACGGCACCGGCGCGCAGCCAGTCATCAACGGCGGCGCTTCCCAGGCCGCTCTGACGCTCTACAACCAGCAATACTGGGAGATTAACAACCTTGAGATCGTCGGTGGCACCCTCTACGGCGTCTTCGTTTCCGGCAATACTCCGAACGTCAGCATCAATCACATTTACCTGAAGAATTTGACAGTCCACGGCGCCACCCACACATCGACCACGCGGGGCGACTCCGGCGAAGTCGTCATCTCGACCACCGCGGTCGCCGAGGTAGTGAACGACGTTCTAATCGATGGAGTGCTCGCCTACGGCAGCAACGTCTCCGAAGGCATCTATGTCAACGCCGGCGGCGCATGGGCCGGAGGCAATGGACAATCCCAGCCGCTGGGCAGCAATGTCACCGTGCAGAATTCAACGGCGCACGACATCTACGGCGACGGAATTCTTATCTCCGAACTCAATAACGGAATGCTCCAGACCAACGTCGTCTACAACAGCGGTCTGTGCCAAAACTGCACCGGCAGCACGCCGGTAGGCCTGTGGGAGTGGTACTGCCACACCTGCACCGTCCAGAACAATGAGTCATATGCGAATCAAAGCTGGGGCGGCGATGGCGGAGACTTCGACATCGACTACTACAACAACGACAACACCGTGCAGTACAACTACGGGCATGACTCGGTGGGTTATTGCGTGGCTTTCTTTGGCTCCGGTGGCGCCGCCAGCCTCGACAACGTTTTCCGATACAACGTGTGCTCCAATGACGGCCAGCGAAGCGCGTTGTCCGCACAAGGAGAGGTCTTCCTCTATACCTGGGATCAGGGCTCCCTCAACGGCGTACAGATCTACAACAACACGTTCTATTGGAATCCCGCCTCCGATGGGGCCCTTCTCAACGCCAGCACGGTCACCTATTCCGGCAGCGATCCGCTCTTTTTCAAAAACAACATCATCTATGCCACCGTCCCGGGCATGATCCAGACCACCTCTCCGCTGCTTCTCGACAACAACATTTATTGGACCATTTCTTCATCTCCTCCCACGTGGCAAGTCGGCTCAACCACCTACACGAGCTTCAGCGCCTACCAAACGGGAGCGAGCCAGGACCTCCACGGCTACAACACCGACCCGATGCTGAACAGTCCCACCTATCACGAAGCAGGCAGGCCAACCACGGCCTTTGAATTGTTATCCGGCTCCCCGGCCACCGGCGCGGGCGCCAACGTCTGTACCGGAATCAGCGGATGCTCCATGGGCACACAAGACTTCTGGGGAAATCCCCTGCCCACCGAAACCGGCTTCAACATCGGAGCCTATCAGGGACCATGACGATGACCGCAGCCGGGCGCAAACGGCCTGAGCCCAATTCCTGCGCACCGCGCGCTCTTCTGATGCTGGCGCTCACGGCTCTCATTTACCTCCCAGGCTGCCACCGCGATCAGTCCGCGACTGCCGTCGCCGACTTTACTTTGCCGCAGGTTCGCGGAGGCGTGTTCGAGCTACACGCCGCGCGTTCGCAGCCGGTGCTTCTCGCCTTCCTGCAAACCATCCCCGACCTCGCCGACACCCCATCGCGTCAGCAGGTCGGCTTTCTGCTGAGCCTGAACCATCAATACAGCGCGCGCGGATTGAAAATTGTGATTATCGATTCGTCAGCGCTCGTCACCCGCCAGCCACCAAGTCACGACGCTCTGCTCAATGCCAGCTACGATTGGCACTTGGACGTCCCACTGCTGGAAGATGACGACAATCGCGTGGCCACGCGAGTGGGCGTTACCCAGGTTCCCACGTTGATTCTGCTGTCGCCGGATGGCAGCATCGCGCAACAATGGCGCGGGCTCACCGGCCCGGCAATTCTGGCGCAAGAGCTTGAGAAGGTGTGTGGTCGAATTCGACCGTAGCGCTGCCATCTCGTCCGCAGTCGTAGCGGCGCATCCGCAAGCGTGATAAAAACTCTGCATGGCCCCAAAGTCCGCCGCGCCGGCAACATCCACCATCACCGCCCACGCTCCCTGCCGCGCCGACCTCGCCGGAGGCACCATCGACCTCTGGCCTCTCTACCTGTTTCATCCCGGCGCGCTCACCCTGAACTTCGCCCTGCAAATTCTCACCACCTGCCGCATCACGCCGCTACCCGGCACACGCATTGAACTGCGCTCCCTCGACACGGGCCGCGAAGAGTCTTTCGCCAATCTCGGCGAGCTCATCAAAGCCAAAAAGCCGCGGCATCCGCTGGCCGCCTACTCCGTACGATTCTTCGCGCCCGACCGCGGCCTGCGCCTCGAAACCAACTCCGAATCCCCCGCCGGCGCCGGCATCTCCGGCTCATCGGCGCTCATGATCGCAACCTGCGCCGCCCTCGCCCGCTTCACCGGCCGCAGTCTCGATCTCGAACAATT
Source organism: uncultured Acidobacteriaceae bacterium (assembly GCA_963803645.1). GTDB lineage: Bacteria > Acidobacteriota > Terriglobia > Terriglobales > Acidobacteriaceae > Acidiflorens. The sequence continues at coordinate 130,556 of CAWDNK010000006.1, forward strand.
GCGCGTGATCGCCCAGAACATCGAGGCTCAGATCATCCGTGTCCCGACCGGCTGCCAGGATTACTATCCCGCGCTCTACGGCGGTGTCAGCGCCATTCACCTCGACGCCGAAGGCGTCCATCGCTCCCCCGTCCCGGTCGCGCACGAAGAGATCGAAAGACGCTTCCTCCTCGCCTACACCGGCGCGCCTCGCCAGTCAGGCATCAATAACTGGGAGGTCTTCAAAGCCCACATCAATGGCGACAAAACTGTCTTTCGCAACTTTGAAAAAATCGTCGGCATCGCCCGCGACATGCACCAGGCATTCCTCCGGCGTGACTGGCAGGACGGCGCCCGCCTGCTCCGCGAAGAGTGGAAGCTGCGCCGCACCAATGCCCCCGGAATCACCACGCCCCTGATCGACAAGCTGATTGCCGCCGCCCAGAAAAACGGCGGCCAAGCCGCCAAAGTCTGCGGCGCGGGCGGAGGCGGCTGCGTCCTGCTCATGGTCGAAGAAGGCGCGAAAGACGCCGTTTCCCGCGCCGTAGCCCAGGCCGGAGGCCGCATGCTCCCCCTCAGAGTCGCCCGCCATGGCCTCGAAATCTCGGTGGGCATCTCCTCCACCGCCTAGCCCATCCCAGCTCTGCTGGGGCCGCCTCAAATGCCCGTCCAGCAGGTCGTCTCACCAGCGCTTGCTACCGGGGATATAATGTTCGCGTGGGCTTTCGGATGCGTTAGGCGGTGCGTTATGCAGTGCTTCCATTCTTCCCGTGTTGGACGTCGCTTCTATCCGCTCGCCATCTTGCTGCTCTTGTCGTCCCTCGCATCTGCCGATCCGACAACGCCCGCGCCTCCATCCCAGCCCGCTCCGCGGCCCATGTCGGTTCAAACGCGCGCCGAGATT
>CAWDNK010000007.1:0-477500 GCA_963803645.1 uncultured Acidobacteriaceae bacterium
TGCCTCGCCAAAATTCTATCCCTCCAAGAAATCAACAGGTTGGGAGAGCATCCACAAGCTGCAATCTGCTATGCAGATGACTCATGCTTCGCCTCTGGCTCGGACTCGTTGCGCGTTCCTTTCGCTCCCGTCGTGACCTCCTCATCGAGAACCTCGCTTTGCGGCAGCAGATCGTTGTTCTGAAACGCAAGCACCCCCGGCCGAGGCTCACGGCGCTCGACAGGAGCTTCTGGCTTCTCGCACGCCTCCTTTGGTCTTCCTGGAGGCAATCCCTCATACTCGTCAGTCCTGACACGGTTGTCCGATGGCACCGTGCCGGATTTCGATGGCACTGGAGCATGCTCACGAAGATTCGTGAGAACCGAGGCCGAACACGAGTCTCGAAAGAGATTCGAGATCTCATCCTCAGAATGGTGGCGGAAAATCCGAGTTGGGGCGCTCCTCGCATCCACGGAGAGCTCTTGATGTTGGGTTTCGATGTCTCGGAACGAACCATCTCCCGCTGGATGAGACGATCTCCAAGAAACCCGGAGCCGGCTCAGCGCTGGCGGACATTCCTTCGTAACCACCGCGAAGCCATCTCTGCTATGGACTTCTTTACCGTGCCAACGGTGACATTTGGCATTCTGTACTGCTTCTTCATTATTTCTCATGATCGGCGTCGAATCGTGCACTACAATGTCACGCCACACCCAACCAGCAATTGGATCAGTCAGCAAATCCGGGAGGCCTTCCCTTTCGCCGACTGCCCGAGGTTTCTTATCCTTGATCACGACGCCAAGTACGGATTCGAAGTCCCCGCAACCATCCGTTCCATGGAAGTATTGCCCGTCCAAACGTCGATTGGTTGCCCTTGGCAGAATGGAATAGCGGAACGCTGGGTCGGAAGTTGCCGAAGAGAGTTGCTGGATCATGTGATTGCGTTAAATGAACATCATCTCAGGCGACTGCTTTCTGAATACATCTCCTACTACCACAATGACAGGACGCACATGGGGCTGGGCAAGGGCACGCCCAAAGGCAGAACTGCAAGTCTTAGTCGGGGCCGAGTCACTGCTTGGCCGCGACTCGGCGGACTGCACCACAGATACGAGCGCGCTGCGTGAGAACAGATACTGAAGCCAGGTGGAAACAGAGCCGTTTGGCTAGGAATCGGTTGAGCGGGCGGCACGCTACGTCGGCGCAATATAATAAGGAGGGGTCCATTGTCGCCCTCCACGAATAGTTTCTCAATTGTTGCCTAGGTTTGCTCCGGAGTACCAACGGGGCAGTTTGAATTTTGGCGAGACACAGTCTATATCCTCACTCATGCTGTGCGCAAGAAGGTACGTTTTCATCCCTTCCAATTTGTAACTGGCGCTGCGCATCCCAACCGATGGATGACTGACCCTGGCTTGCAACTTTCGCTTGGCGCTTTGAATTTTGGCGAGGAACATACTACCAATTCCGAGAGTCAGACCGGCGGGTGAAGCAGCAAGGGAAAAGTCGCCTGGCGGCATTTGCGACGAACCGCTACCACCCCCTCCACATCCTACAAATATCGACGAGAGAAGGCCTACAGCAGCAAGTAAACCCCACTTCGAAGAATGGCCAAAAGCACAGACTCTAAGCATTGTGCGGCATCATCTCTTAGGTATCGACAACCGCTGTCTCCGCAAAACCAACGTCAGAATTCATATTTGGGTTTATGTTACTCTCCCTCTATAGGAACCTTCAAAATTGATTCACCCCGCTCTCCTTCACGTTAGAATATGACAAACTACTTCTGTTCGATCCCTGATTTGACCAATAAATGGCGCTCTGGGGCAACGGGCCGATGGCACATGCCATATGGCGTACTCCGCGCAGTCGCCCGAAAGGCCGCTGCTGGGGCTTCGAAGTCTAGTTGCTTCGGCGCACCGGACATATGCTCTTCTGGGCATTCCCGACATGCCCTCTTTCCCGTTCTTTCGAACAATCGCACCCAAGCCTCCATTGGAAAATGGAAGCAGGTTCCATTTTCGATCCATTGCACCGCGCACGAAGTTATGAAGGCTGGATTTGGAGTCGAGTTCTTTGCTGGGTGAACTGGCATCGACTTTGGGTCGAGGTCAATTCCGGGTGGCCCGCTTTCCATTTTGCCAGTCGATGCCGTTTTTTATACGGCCGTAGCTAGATCGAGGAATTAAGATTGTCCCATTCTGTAAGTAAATCCATTCTTCGCCACCTCCATGTTGGTCGTGTTTTATCTTAAGGTCGTCCGGCGATGTCGGCCCATTCCCTTCGTACGGAAGAAAAATATCATCATACAATTTGTCTCCGTTTCTGTTGAAGATCTGACAGTGGCTTGCATTTTCCTTCATGTCAAACCAGCAGTAGTCCCAGTCGTAACCCCAGAGCGCCGAGACAGGCGTGGCATTCTTGGGAACATTTGGCGGTCGATGTGGTAGCACTTTGAACAATACCCACAAGCACGTCCCAAGCAGCAATACCGATAGTCCCACCAATGCCCGTTTCGTTCTACTCACAGTGCTGCTTCCCTTGGTCGACCCAACAGATTTTATGTGTAACGGACTCTTTTTGCTTTTTGGTTTTGTGATTGTACTGGCGATCTGCATGGATATCCATGTACCATGCCAAGTTTGGGATATAGCCAGTGAGGGCATGAAAAAAACCGGATCCCGGATTTCTGCCAGCGGACCTCAGCGCCCGATCACAAAAGTCCTCGCAATTACGCAGGAAAACGTTATACCAACCCGGATGATCGTGTTCGTCTTGTATCAAGTTGTCCAACTGAATAGTATCGGCTTCAGATGTTTTGTAATAACTGATGGCTACTGAGTCTGGGTCCTCTCCTTCGATGCCGGCAACTTTGTCAGTAAGAGCATCAATGGATGCCGGAGTCGGATATCCATCTTGCCCAAACTGTACTGTTGGGAGGTCATAGCTAATCGGTGTGCTGGCCTTCCACACGGGCATAGACGCAACCGCAGGCCCGGTTCTAGCATAGGTGGCTGTGCCGTCCCCGTGAATGGATATAATGCCGGCGTGCCCGGCCCCTAGCACCATGTTGTGAAAAGTCGCGACGGCAGCATCCCTGCCGTCGGGGTCGATGTATGTCAACGGGTTGTTCATTACATAGGCATACATGTTCCAACGTTGGGGATTGATGATGTGAAGCGGAGTCCCGCCGATTGGATCGGGCGTCATGAACCGTCCGAGGCTGGATGCGTTGTACCTAGCCCCAAAATTGTCTAAGCCACTTTCGGAGTCTCTTTCTTTGCCGGTGAACTTGTAGTGATTTGGATCTCCTCCACTTGTATATGCAATACCGCCAAAAGGATAGAAATCGGTCTGTTCTTGCACATTGCCGTTGCTATCGGTAATCACACTCGCTGATCCTAGATAGTCGGAAAAGTAGTAGTGAACTGTATTTGCTCCGATGTCGCGACGAGCGATTCGTCTCCCATCAAAATAGACGTATTCTTCCTGCATAGCGCCGGTGCGACTACTTTCATCCAGCACTTCACCTCCAATTCCTCTCCAATACAAGGTACCCGGCGAACCTGCATTCGTGCAGGGATTCGCGTCGCACTTCTGCACCCGGTTGCCGTCACCATCATAGAAATAGGTATAGGCAATTCCACTATTCAACCCTGACACCGGCGGCGACTGCAACTGACCCTCAACGTCATAGACAAAAGAGTGTGATGCCCCAGCACAAGCTCCCTTGTCGAGCAGATTTCCAGCCAAGTCATAACAGTATCCCGTGATCTGATTGTTCGTGTTGTTGACCGGATTGTTCAGGCTTTCCATATTGCAGTTCGGCATAGTTTGTACACCTGCAATATTAGTCAGATTGCTCCATGCATCTATTGTATAAACCTCGCCCCAGCAGTTGTTTCCAGTCGTGGTTGTGTTCGCCTGCTGAATACGGTTCAACGGATCATATGCAAAGGATAGACTTGACGTGGCATCACTTCGAACACCATTTGCGATTTGCACCACATTCCCGTTGTCGCTGCCCGGATTAAACCCATAGCTTAGACTGAATATCGTCTGGGATGAATTCGCGGCGGAGAGCGTCGTTGGCTGCAGCCGGGGGTTGTAGGCGTTCGAGGTTAGGATGCTCGAACCATTCGCGACATTCAGAATCGCGCCTTGCGGAGCGTACATCGGGGTATTCGCGGCTCCCCCCATGTAAGTGTTGTTTGAATCGTTTGCCTGAGTCACCCGGCCAGCGCCCCCTACGGTATAGTTGAGCACATTTCCACTAGGATAGGTGATTTGGTTCACTGAGCCATCCAGATTGTAGCTGTAGCTCCAGCTCTCTGTAATGTTCGAATTTTGCGTTTGCGCCTCCGACGCTACGCGCCCCATCTTGTCGTGACTCCACGAAGTCGCGCCCGAGCCATCACACATCGACGTGCGCCGATCGGTAGCGTAACTGTCGGTTAGGCTGGGCGGCGCTGGAGAGCAGTTGGACGGCACAACCCCATCGTACCCGGAGACAATGGAGGGCATCCATGACACGCTGTAAGTCTTTTCCACAAGCCGGTTCAGGGCATCGTATTGATAATACGTCGTAACTGCCCCCGAAGCGCCATTTGGGGCCGGGGCAGCCTTGCTCGATACGTTGCCGTTGGCATCATAAGTATAAATGAGGGTTCCTGATTCCGGATTGGAGGCGGATGCGAGCTGACCCAGCGAGTTGTATCCGAAGTTTCGAACGCGAGCATTCGAGGAATCGCTGCCATATTGCGTCACAACCAAGAGATCGTTCAATGAATCGTACTGGTAACTCGTGACATAATTATAGCCGGGGTTGTTCGGTGCCTCTTGTACAGATGTTAGACGGCCGAAACTGTCCGCACAGCTCGAGCGCTGACTTAAGGCCTCATCTGTCACCGTTGTCAGCGAGCAGCTTGTGTTGGCGCTGTATGTGGTCCCAACAATGGAATTGTCAGGTTCGGTCACTGACTTCGTCCTGCCTAGATCGTCGTATAAGTACGTCGTGACTCCCCAGGTCGTCTCGTTCTTGCAGTTCGTTCCTTGGTTTGAGCATCGAGTGGGGTTCCAAGCCTGATACATTTTCCCCAAACCGTCGTACGAAGTAAAGGAATATGTGGGCCCGTCGGGATCCGTAGTGAGCTGCGTCTGGGTAAGATGGCCAAGGCCGTCCATAAGTGACGTGGCAGAAACGGTCGTGCCGTTCGTGACTAGTCTTGTAGCCGTTTCACTGAGTGACGATGGCAAATCGTTGTACGACGCCATCGTCTGACCATTATCAGGATAGTCCGTCTCGGTGATACGATCAAGACTGTCATTGTACCGATAGGTCGTCGACTGCCCGTTTTGATCAGTCGCCATGGTTAGCTCCCCATCATTGTATCCATAAGTGTAGGTTTGAATGTGGTTGGTTTGTCCTGTCTTGGGAAATGTGATTTTTGTCAGATATTCATTAGTAACCATCCCCGACGGGGGTGCGCCAGCAGTTGTCGTGTAACGACCGGTGTTCGTACTCAAATAGCTATCGGCAAAGGAATATTGTGTAATGTTGCCATTCGGGTCGGTCGTCGTGACTGGCTGGCCTGTCTCGTCATAAGCATAGGTAATTCTTGGACTACCCGAGCCACATGATGTTGAAGGAAAACACTGTTTTATGACGGTCGTCAAATTACCTCTTGGTGTTGTGGGAGAGCTTGTGCCGTAATGGGCTTCGTCGTGTCCCGTCAAACTGCTCCCTCCCGCACCCGCCACCGAAGGCGTTCCCGCTATGCAAGTGCCGGAGCCCCCATCGTATAAGTAATCGGTTTCTGCCACACGGCTCCCTCCCGTCGGGCTACCGCTATACGTAATGACCTCGCAAGGACGGTCGTAGATAGTCGATCCGAGCGCATTGGGGCCAAACGACTGATAGTTTGTGACCGTTGATCGTGTGATAGTAGGATATTGGCCGTAATCATATTCATCAATTTCTGTTATAACGCCAAGCGGCCCGTAGCTGTAGTTAACTTGTGTAGTGCACCCCTGTAGAACTGGACACGGAAGTTAGTTAGGCTTGGGGCCTCCGCCAGGAGGCGAGAATGTCGAGAAAGCCGAGAGTCCAAAGAACCCCGGAAGAGAAGTGGCAGATTGTGTTGGAAGGTCTGAAGAGCGGCAACGTGGCAGAGACGTGCCGCAAGTATGAGATCGCTCCGAATCTCTATTATCGCTGGAAGGATGAAGTGGAAGCGGGAGCCAAGGCTGCGCTTGGGGGGAGGAGCGCAGCCGCGCAGCCCGATGCCGAGCAGGAGAAGCGAATCAAACAGCTGGAGCGAGCACTGGGCCGTTCCCATTTGCAGATCGAGATCTTAAAAAACGTGCTGGGCGAGTGAGCTGCGGGCAAGCCCATTCGTCGGCACGGGAACTGGTGGCCCGAGGAAAAGAAGTGAAGCTGGTGGCCGAGACGCTGGCGATCAGCCGGTCCAGCCTCTACTATCAGCGGCAACGGCGAGGCAGCCGTGCCGACCGTTCGCAGGATCAGGAAATCATCCTGGCCTGTGGCGAGAAGCCGGCGTATGGCTATCGCCGGGTGGTCTGGTGGTTGGGGCGGCATCACGGGTTGGTGGTCAATGGCAAGCGGGCTCTACGCGTGATGCGGGAACGCGGACTGTTGGTTCGTCAGCGTCGCTTTCAGGTGTCGCGCAGGAAGGACTGGGGCAAAGTGGAAGCATTGCATCCCAATCACGTTTGGCAATCGGACATGACCAAGGTCTGGGCCGGGCCCAGTGTGGGTTGGGCGTATCTGGTATCGGTCATCGACTGCTGCACGCGCGAGATCGTGGGCTGGGACTTGAGTTTGCGCTGCCGCACCGACGAAGCTCTGGCGGCGCTCAACCATGCTGTACTGCAGGCTTTGCCTTTCGGTTCTCGTGGAACGGGTTTGACTTTGACGACGGACAACGGCACACAGTTTACGTCAGCCCGTTATGTCGAAACCCTGAACCGGCTGGGCATCACCCATCGGCGCACGGCTTACAACCATCCCGAGGGCAACAGCTACATTGAACGCTTTCATCGCAGCTTAAAAGAAGAGGAGGTGTGGCTCAACGAATACCAGAACTTCGACCAGGCCGAGTTGAGCATCGCTCGTTGGATCGAGGAGTACAATCACGACCGTCCGCATCGCGGACTCCACGGACAAACCCCGCACGACGCTCGTGCCCGGTTTGCCCTAACCCTTACTTCAAACATGGCCCCTTGTGTCTAGTTTGTCGGGGTGCACTACAGTATCTAGCGCAACCACCGCTGGTCCACAATGGTCAGGTGGTACTATCGTGGACAACATCGGCGTTTTGCTAAATCCTAACGGGAGCACCAATACGACCTACAATTGGGTACAGCAGAGCTTTACGGTAACGTATCCTGGACAAGCCCCGATCCCATTAACGACGGTCATCAATCAATTTGTAATTTTTCAGAATGGCAGCTTAGTGGTGGCGAATCCTGCTATCGCTGTACCCTAGCTCGACCTTTAAGCTGTATCGTCGATTGCGTAAGGGTGGGAATTGTGACGAACGAGGAGGGGACATTATGGTACGCGTTGGGCTTTTATTTGCTCTCATTTTAGGCTCGATTCTCGAATGTCCCGGACAAGAAGCAGGAGTGACCGGACGGACAGCATCACTTGCGCCCATTCTTGAGGTTTTAGCCAAGGAGAATCTCTCAGGATCCCTCGAATTTTCTGGGAGTTGTCCTGCAGGTTATACTCCAGATCTTCCCGCGCTTCGCAGGGCATCAACCACAGGACACTCTGCTATTCAAACCTTGCGAGAGTTATTTGGCGGTGATCCCGCTATGAAGTTGACGAAAGATGAGGATGGCGTGATACGAATGACCGAAGTGATTCCGACTGACATCCTCAATATGAGAATCAGTCATGCCTCATTCGACGGTTCTTCCGAGGCGGGCAAGCCCTGGGCTGCATACAATCCGAATGCCGCCTTAAGCCTCATTTTACATCTACCCGAAGTGGCGTCTTTCATGAGAGATCATCACATCGAGCTTCCGTCGCAGGGCGCAGGGGTTCCCGGTAACATCAGTGGACGATGGTCACCCGATGCGCCCCACATTTCTGAGTCTTTCGAAAATATAACCTTATCGGATGCTATGGACCGCATTCTGAATACATTTCCGGGCATGTGGATCTATGAGAATTGCCCTGCTACGCGGCATAAGGATCGCGAGGTGCATTTCCTGTTTGTTCGCCTTCAAAGAGTAGGCTCTACCGTGTTTGTAGTCGAATAGAGTATCCAAGTATTTCAGGTGGCGACAAATGTTTGGTAGATCGTCGAGGCGCACGAGAGGGCGGAGGGATATCAAACTACCCCTCTCGGTTTGTACAATGCTGTTTATTCTTGGTGTCGTGCTCCAAGCTAAGGGTGCCGAAATTCCCAAATCCGTCTTTATTCACAGTCGATGTGATGGTAAGGCCTCGGCCGAACTGGTCTCTTCGTTAAGAGAAGGCATTCAAGCCTCCAGAGCATATCAACTGGTTCGCACGTTGGACGACGATGGTCGCATGGGCATTGTGCTAACAGTGTACATGGATTGCGTCGAGCGTAACGACGTTATCGCGGTAGCTACCAGTTACGGATTGGCCAAGTGCTACAGCGAAAAGAATTGTCATCTATCAGTTGATGGGCGGTCCATAAAATCGGCGTTATGCACTACAAGCGGCGCGGCAGAATGCGGAAAAACGCTTTTCGAAGCATTCGATAATTATATGAAAACTTCAAATCCGACGGTATTCAAGTTAAACTAAATTCTCGGCAGCCTGACGGCTGGCCGGATGGACGACCGCCGCTCGCGATCTTGTTCGAAAGTCGTCAGGTCACGGTCACTTTTAGCTTCGCTTCTTGTTCGCCCAGTTGGCTGTAGACGATTTTGTAGGTCAAGGAGCACATAAGATCAACAAAGATCAACAGCGTTGTCCGCGAGGCCGCAACATGTTCAACATCAATCAATTAAGAACAACAAAAAAACACAAATTTCAATAAGCTATGGAATCTGGTTCGGGACCAGGGGGTCGGAGGTTCAAATCCTCTCTCCCCGACCAATATTTTCAAGCAGATGTCATGAACTGCAAGTCGTGCGAGACCCTTCAGATAATGGAACCCACTCGGGGGTGAGAGCGAACCGAACAACCCGGCTCGGAGGCAAGTTTCCCCTGGGCAATCTTGCTGCTCTTTTACACCGGGCTCGCGACGCTCACCCGCGACCGGCCCCCTCCAGCATCCCAGCTACCTCCCCATGCTCTTTCTCCCGAGCCACCGCAGCCGGAGTCTTCCCATCATCATTCACCAGCGTCACATCCGCCCCATGCCGCAGCAGTAACTCCACCATCGCCCGATCGCCGTTCTGGGCCGCGGCATGCACCGGAACCCATCCTCCCGCCTGCCGGGCATTCACCGGCGCACCATGCTCCAGCAAACATCGCGCCGCCTCCAGATTCCGTGCCGAGGCCGCCGAATGCAACGGCATCACCTTCATGGGATTCGCAGACACCGCATCCACAGCCGCCCCCGCCGCAATCAACACGCGAGCCGCCTCCCCTTGCCCGAAAAACCCAGCAAAATGCAGCGCCGTAAATCCATCCCCGGACCGCTCATTCACAGCCGCTCGACCACCAGTCGGCCCCCTGTCCGAACCACTACCGGTCAGCTGCTTGATCCGATCAGTCCGCCCCAGGGCAGCCGCCTCAAAAATGTCCAGATCCTTCTTCTTTAGAGCAACCGCCTGCGCCAGATCCGGCCGCCCGCGATAAAGCGCCAGCATCACCAGGCTCACGCCATTCGAATCCCGCCCCTCGGCGCATTCCGGCTCCAGTGCGAGCAACCGTTGAAGCCCATCCAAATCTCCGGCCGATAAAAGGTCCAAACACTGCTCAAAACCCGCCATGTTCAATCTCCTGGCTATGAAAACAGACCGCCAACATTACTTAGCATAGCTAACTAATCACTCCTGTCAAGAGAATTGTTAGCTATGCTAAGCTTTATTGATGCCCAATGAAACACCGTCCTTCGAGAAACGCCACCTCGAGGTCGCTGATCGCCTTCACTCCGCGGCCATCCACCTCCTGCGCGCCGCCGCCCGAACCGACACCCAGTCCGGCCAGGGCCCGGCCCGCCTTTCCGCGCTCTCGGTCCTCGTTTTCGGAGGCCCGAAGACTTTAGGTCAGTTGGCCGCCGCCGAGCGCGTCAAGCCCCCCACCATGAGCCGCATCGTAGCCGGCCTCAAGCAATCCGGCCTGGCGAAGGTTCAGAATGACGGTGACGACGCCAGAAGAATCGCCATTACGGTCAGCGCAAAAGGAGAGCGCCTGCTGCAAGACGCGAGAACAAGAAGAATTGAAGCGTTGGCAGAAAATCTAAAGAAGTTAAGCGTGGCCGATCTGAAGACCCTGGGCAAAGCCTCCAGCCTGATCGAAAAAATGCTCCACCCGTAGAGGCGGCTACGCCCCATTTTGGGTCGCAGCCAGGAATTTAGCCGGCGTCAATCCGGCTTTCTCGTCCGACGACAAATCGCTGGCCTTTGCTGCCGACGAGACTGGTGGACAGCGCCCGATTGCCCAATAAGCTGACCCAGCTTTTACATGTGCCGCGACTACGAGCAGCCGTCTTTCTTGCCGAACGCCAGTAGACCGTTGTCGGATGCGCCGAAATAATTAAAGATGCCCTTGCGGATGTTGCCGTTGCTGGCGCGAGCCGTGAACACAAAAAAGCTACAACAGTCGCCCGCTCCTGATGGATAGGTGATAGTTACCGTGATAAGCCCATCGACCACCGTAAAATAGCCTGAGTACGGGCTGTTATTGGGGATCAGCGTGGCCTCGCCGCTGTGCGGCCAGCCGTAGCTGCCATCGTCGGTCAAAGCTATGCAGTACGTGCCGTTGTTGCGCTGCGACTTGGTTACAGTCGCCGGCCAATTGCCGGTGTAGCTTTGTGCCATGGCAGCGCTGGTCGTGAGGGCGAAGGCCGCAATTGCCAATGCCGTCGCGATGAATCTACGTATGTGTTTGGTCATTTCCTGCCTCCCCATCAAAGTTGTGCTTTCTGGCTCCATGATATACCTGGAAAGACTCAGCCAGTTGTCATGAAAATGTAAAACGATTGTAAAAACGCGGATTGTCGGCCACGTAATGGTTTTGCGCAGCGATGGAAAACTGGCCGGATACTGCTGAATGGGTGGCGAGAGCGGGGGTCAGGCCACGGAAATCTCCCGCTTATCTCGAGCATCGTACCCGCACAAATCCATGAGGCAACGGGCGACTCCTGCGCGCGAGGCACGTGCCCGGAGCGTTCACCCTTCGTCTGCCACCGGGTTCCGCAGCACGCCAATTCCAGGAATCGAAATCTCAACTACGTCCCCGCCCACCACCGGTCCAACGCCCGACGGAGTTCCGGTCGCAATCAAGTCTCCCGGATGAAGCGTCATCACCTGCGAGATGAATCGCAAAATAACATCCAGCGAAAAAATGAAATCGCGAGTATTCCCCGCCTGCCGAATTTCGCCATTGACGCGCGTTTCAACGGGAACACCCGCCCAGGGATCAAGGCTGGGTTTGCGCCCACTGTCATCATTAGCTTCACCATTACTGTCCACGCCATCACTAACCAGCGGACCCACCGGACAAAAAGTATCGAAGCTCTTCGCCCGTGCCCACTGCCCGTCTTTCGTTTGCAGGTCGCGCGCCGTGAAGTCGTTCACGCACGTGTAGCCGAGGATGTACGGCCGCACGTCTTCATCCTCACGCACGTGCCGGCAGCGGCGCGCGATGACCACGCCTAGCTCGCCTTCGTAGTCGGTGCGCGCGGAAATTTTCGGCCGCAGGATGGTGCCGCCGGGCGCGAGCAGCGCGGTCGGCGCCTTCAGGAAAATCAGGGGCTCGGCGGGGACGTCGTGGCCTAGTTCGGCGGCGTGTTCGCGATAGTTGCGGCCGACGCAGACGATCTTTGAGGGCTCGACCGGCGCGAGGAGCGCAGCGTCGGCGAAGGGGATGCGGTCCATGCGGCGGCTGGGCAAGCCTTCGACGTCGCCATTGCTCGACTGGGGCGGCTGGAGGAGGAGGCGGGTGATCTCGTCGCGGCCGGCGACCGACTCGACGAGGCCGTAGTGGTTGGAGCCATTGAGGTGGAAACGGCAGTATCTCATAGGGTTAGAAACCAGAGACTACCGCCAGCCTGCTGGCCAGGTAAAGGAAAATCTGCGGGTTAGCGAGGCCGTGGGCGGGGCGCGGCCGAATGCTCCACGTGGAGCATATCTTCGCTTTTTTGCTTTTGTGAGTTTTGCTCCACGTGGAGCAATTGACCTTATTGTATGTACAGTATTGTGATTACATAGACGAACAAACCGCGAACAAAATAAAGTTGAGTTTCGGGAGTCGTGAAAGTGGGCGAATCGGTGATTTTGTTTGGGCGGGATGTTTACCTTCTGGTTATGTGCTGGCCTGCTTTGAGCTTCGTTTTCCTTATGAGAATGTTGGAGTTGGCGCGGAGTTACGGTTTGCGATTTTAGAATGAGGCACTTACAGCGAAGTCGCCGGGAGTAAAGGAGTTACTTATTTCAGGTTACTTCGCTTTTCGTGTTTTATGGGGTTTCTGCGGCTGGATTTGGTCAAGTTGACAGAGTGTGCAGGTCTGCACAGATTTGTGCTGACACGGAGTCGTTTCGGCAGTTGCTAGGGGACGGTTTCGGTGGCTTCTTCTGATTTTTTGCTTTCGTTGTTCCGGGCGTCTACCGCCGAGACGGAGTAGCTGTAGGTTTTGCCTATGGTCACTGACGAGTCGCGATAGGACGGGGTTTTTACCAGCTCGGAATTTATTTTGATCGGAGCGGGGGTTTTCTCGTTGCTCTTCTCTTCTCTGGTCTTCGCTTCGCTGGCGTTCGGTGCTTCGCTGCGATAGATGTTGTAGCCGGCCAGGTCGGCGCTTGGAACTGGGGCCCAGATCAGGTCGATGTAAGGTTTTTGACCTTCGCCCGAATAGACGGCCTGGAGTCCGGCGGGGATGGCTGGAGGAAAGATGTCGTGGGCTACGATCTCGAGCGGAGGGCTGTCATCGCCTTCGAGCTGGATCTGGCTTTCTGGCTTGGTGATGATGGTCACGGCGGTGATGCGGTACTGGTAGGTTTTTTCCCATTCGATGGGGTCGATGAAATGGGCCGGACCTGGCGGGCCTACGGGTAATTCAGCGGCGATGGCGTCTTTGTTCCTTTCTTTTTTGCCCGCGGGCTTTTGGGCGGCGGGTTCGTTGTTCTGGCTTTTGTTCCGGCGATAAATGCGATAGCGATATTCGACTCCCGGTTTGGCAGGCGGCTGGGCGACGCTGGTCCAGGTGAGATCTACGCCGTCTTCGTTAAGGGTGGCGGAAAGATCTGCGGGAGCGGGGAGGGTTGCGATGGCGGGCACGTGGACGCGATTTGAGAGGCCCGCGCCGCGGGCGTTGCGGTTGAGAACTTCGACGGCGTAGGTAAGTTCTGCGTCGGGGTTATCGCTTTCGGCGGATGCGGGCAGTGGGTCAGCATAGGTCTGGAGCGGGGGCGGGGTGGGTTTTTGCTGCTGCGATTTTTTTTCGGCTTCTGAGGAATGGTGGCGGGAGGCGGGACGATCGCGACCTGGTTGGCGCAGGTAGTGATTTCGGTTTCGGCGCTTCGGCAGATTAAGGTTGGGCCGAGATAGCGGACGGATTGGTGGTCGGTGGTAAGAGCGGGCTCGCTCCAGGTGAGGGTGACTTTGTTGCCTTTGCGGGTGGCGCGGAGATCAGTTGGCGGCTTGGGAAGTTCGAGGGAGGGCGGGAGGGGCGGTCCGGTTTGGGCGCAGCCGACGAGGATTAGGCAGAGGGCGGCTAGCGCGGTGAGTTTGTTGGGCATTCGACTCGGAAATAAAGAGGGTATCAGAGGCAGAGGGTTCGTAAATGGATCTTGATGTTGCGTCTTCGTCCAGAACGTGTCCTTGCTTGCTCAGTGGAGGGGCATATGGCAGATGTGATCGAGGGAGGGCAGGCTGGCGTCTCACGCGAACAGCTTGGCCTTTGAAGCTAATCGCCTAGCATCCTTTTTTATTCTCTTGGCAGGTTTTCCGGGCGAAGGACAAATAACGACGTGCGATTGATCACCTTCATCGGGGTCCCGCTCGATAATGTTGTCGCATTCTCGCGCTTCTCCCGCGGTAAATCTGGCGATTCGAGAATTCGGGAAACGGGCCTTCAGCGCGTCGATATTGGTCTCTGCTGCGATCCAAGCCGAGACCTCGTTCTCATCACTCAGGAAAGCCCAAGACTCTGGTCTCTCTGCTCCTTCGTCTCCGCGGCAGACTTGAGAGCTTGGGATCGCCCTCCACAAGACTGTATCATCTGCGATTGCAGGATCATTTTGGCGAGGAGACATGTAACGGTGTCCATGGAACTACCGGGTCCCAACCATCCAGAGCAGCAGCTTCAGGCCGGCGGTTTCTGGCTCGTGTCTCAGAGTTCCCGCTTCCATGTTCTCATCAGACTCCAAGTCCGGCCCCAAGATTTTGAGGAACTCGATCGTACCATCCGGTTGAAAGGTGAATTCAATTTCCCGATCGCCGCAGCGCCAGTGAAGTCCAACGCTTCCTCCGAGGACCGGCGAGATGTGAGGCGGAGACAAGGCGGGGATAGCAACGCTCGCCACGAACCGCCTCGCGGCATCCCTCGCTCTCACATCGATCCGTGGGCTCCCATACCCGTCCCAGTTTGCAGGAAGGTCCGCCAGGGCCGCGATTCTGTCAAGAGCGTCGAGAACCCATGGGGCCGCAAACAAAAAAGTCACCTTGCTCCACTGGCTCTGGGCAGGTTTCTCAAGCCGCGTGCTTACCGGTGCAAAATAGCTCATATCTTTCTCCCCCACAGTTCGTGCATTTTCGGAGAAGTGAAGTCAGTGAAACCCAGGACAACCCATTTGCGGGCTTCGTCTAGACTCCGGTAGATATCCTCATCAGAGGAGGACGAAGGCTTGCATCGAGCAGTGAGGGTGAGTTGAATTGACTCCTTGGCATCCTGCTGCCGAACGACTGGCTGGGCGGTTATCTGCAGATGCCCCGCCGAGTCACTTATGGGATACGAGGCGTTAATCGCGATGAGTTCAGGCGACGGCAGTACATTATGTGAGGTTGCTGGAGACCAGTTGGGAAAGACGTTGGAGAGATCTGCAAATGTTTCCCAACCGCTCCCGCGATCGATGTGGTTGACGTAGGTCACTTCGCATCCTGAAGCCTTGACCGCACCAAGCCCTTCACGTTCTAAGAAATCGCGAAACCCTTGCCATTCGCGCTCAAAGTGTGGGCGAAGGTCGTCATAGTGAAGGTATCGTTCAGTTCGGGCGGTTCTTCTCCAGTTGTGGAGAAACAGATTGCTCTGGACCTGAATTAAACGTGTTTCATCACGGTTGAAAAACCAGCAGCGCTGTGGGAATTCGACTGGCGATTGCAACCGTGAGAGAACGCCCTCCAGTGTGGGCTGTTGGATAACCGGGAGCTGCATCTCAACTCTCGGATAGTCCTCCTTGATGCGTGCCCAAAACAGGCCAAAATGCGGTGTTTTCCATTTCTCCAAAGGGGGAAAGTGCACGCCCATGAGCGTTTCAACTGCAGGCGGATTTTCGAAATCAGGCAAGGCCCTTTCGGTAGCTGCGGTTTTCTCCAACATTCTAGTCAGGCCCCTTTCCGGCGGGCAATCATAGCGGCGTTCTTTCCCGTCCTCTTTACCAGATGATCGACATCTACGCCGTGATCCTTGAGTTTATCAGTGTTGCTCCACGTCCATTCCCGCAAGATGAATGTGGCGACCTCAGCCTTGTTTTTACCGTAGAGCCCCTTTTCAGCGAGTTGCTCCAGCAGTTGCTCGGTCGCCGGACTAATCCGAAGCAAAAGGGGAAGGGACTCAACTCGATTCTCTCTGGCCATTCTAATTAGATTCTAAACACTTTCTATTTAGAATGCTAGTTTTGGGTCGCCTACAAAATGTAGCGGGAGAGGTCTTGGTCTTTTACTATTTCGCTTAGCATTTTTTGGACGTATGCGGCGTCGATGGTGAATGTCTGACCCTTTTTTTCTGGGGCGTCGAAGCTGATTTCGTCGAGCACTCTTTCCATGATTGTGTGGAGACGGCGGGCTCCGATATTTTCTGTGCCTTCGTTTACTCGGAAGGCGAATCTGGCTACTTCTTCCAGAGAGTCTTTGGTGAATTCGAGTTTGACGCCCTCGGTTTCAAGAAGGGCTATGTACTGTTTGGTTAACGAGGACTTCGGCTCGGTGAGGATGCGGATGAAGTCTTCCATCGTCAGCGATTGCAGTTCTACGCGGATGGGGAAGCGGCCCTGGAGCTCGGGGATGAGGTCGCTGGGCTTTGAGACGTGGAAGGCTCCGGCGGCTACGAAGAGGATGTGGTCGGTGCGGACCATGCCGTATCTGGTGTTGACGGTGGTGCCTTCTACGATGGGCAGGATGTCGCGCTGGACGCCTTCGCGTGAAACGTCAGGCCCATGGCCGCTTTCGCGGCCGGCGATCTTGTCGATTTCGTCCAAGAAAATGATGCCGGAATTTTCCACGCGATCGATGGCGGTGCGCGTGACCTGCTCCATGTCGATGAGGCGCTGCTCTTCTTCCTGAATTAAATATTCGAAAGCTTCGTTGACCTTCATCTTCCGCTTTTTGGTGCGCTGGCCGAAGATGTTGGGCAGCATGTCCTTGAGGTTGACGTCCATCTCTTCGACGCCCTGGTTGGAGATGATTTCGAAGGACGGGAAATTGCGCTCGCGGGTTTCGATTTCGACGGTGCGATCGTCGAGCTTGCCTTCGCGAAGTTGCTGGCGAAGTTTTTCGCGGGTGCGGCTGCTGGACTCGGTGAGAGTGGTGCTGGCATCGATAACTACTCCGCCTGACGAAGTCGAGTTCGACGAAGACGGCGGCGTGCTCGGTGGCAGAAGGATGTCGAGGAGACGCTCTTCGGCGTTGAGCTCGGCTTTATCGGAGACGTCTTCGAGGCGCTCTTCGCGGATCATCTCGATGGCGATCTCAACGAGGTCGCGGATCATGGATTCGACATCGCGGCCTACGTAGCCGACTTCGGTGAACTTGGAGGCCTCCACTTTTAGAAATGGAGAGTTCGCGAGCTTGGCCAAGCGGCGGGCGATTTCGGTTTTGCCGACGCCGGTGGGGCCGATCATGATTATGTTTTTGGGAATGACTTCTTCGGCGAGCTCAGGAGTGAGCTTCTGGCGGCGCATGCGATTGCGCAGGGCGATGGCGACGGCGCGCTTGGCGGCGTTTTGTCCGATGACGTACTTGTCGAGCTCGGTCACGATTTCGCGGGGCGTGAGCTCGTCGAGTGTTACTTGCTCTTCTTCGGCGGTTCCGGGTAGATAGATGGCCATGGTCAGGTCTCAGCTCTCAGTTGTCAGCTCTCAGCAAGGGCCTAAGACCCCTTGGTTCTCACTGGAGGCGGGCAACTGGGAACTTTTTTTACAACTCCTCAATCGTTATCTTGTCATTTGTATAGATGCACATTTTGCCGGCAATCTTCATTGATTCTTCGGCGATTTCGCGGGACGAAAGCTTTGTGTGATCGGCTAAGGCCTGGGCGGCGGCTTGCGCGAACGGGCCTCCTGAGCCGATGGCGGCTATGCCGGTGTCAGGCTCGATCACGTCTCCCTGGCCGCTTAGCAGGAAGGTTTGATCTTTGTCAGAGACTAGCAGTAGAGCTTCAAGGTGGCGGAGGAATTTGTCGGTGCGCCAGTCTTTGGCTAACTCGACGGCGCTGCGGCCGAGGTTGCCGTGATATTGCTCGAGCTTGGCTTCGAAGCGGCTGAAGAGGGTGAAGGCGTCGGCGGTGGAGCCAGCGAATCCGGCGAGGATTTTGTCCTGGTAGAGGCGGCGGATTTTTTTGGCTCCGTGCTTGATTACGGACTCGCCGAGGGTGACCTGGCCGTCTCCGGCCATGACGACCGTGTTGTCGCGGCGAACGCAGAGGACGGTGGTGGAGCGGATGCGGCGGGGCTTCTCTTCAGCGACTGGGCCTGATGATGCTGGTGTGTTTTTTTTCATGAGCGCAATTTTTGATTATAGCAGTGTATCCATGAGCTATTTTCTCGAGAACGTAATGGCGCCGGGGCTTGATTTCAGGATTGCGGGTTGAGCGGGCGGCGAACGCGGATTTTTTGATCGGTCACGACGACGAAGCATCGCGGCCAGTCGTTAACCGCTTCCTGTTGAAAAACCTCGTCCAATCGTTCCACTAAGCGCGACCGGCTGGGCGCATGCAGTCGAACTAGAACGACGCCGTGGTGAGTACCCGGCGTGAATCGGCGGCTATCGGAGAAGTCCAGGTCTTGTGTGATGAGAGCGCGGCCTTCTCGCTGGGCCTGCGCCCAGAGTTGGGAGTCGTCGCAACCGGATAGATTTTCTTGTTCAGTTGTATGAACATCGTGTCCAAGTTCCCCCAGACGAGTTGCAACCCGTTGCGGAAGATTCTCGTCGAGCTTAACTTTCATTGGACATTGGGAGTGGCCGGGACTGGAAGATCCTCCTCGGCGGAAGCGGCGGCAAATGCGATCGCGGCCCAGACATCGTCGGCTTTGAGAGTTGGAAAGTCAGCGAGAATGTCTTCCGCCGCATCGCCGGCGGCAAGACTGGCCAGGATGGTCCGAAGCAGGACGCGTGTTCCCTTAAACACCGGCTCTCCGCCGCAGATTTGGGGATCTCGAACGATGCGGTCGGCGAACGAAGAGTGACGTGTGGTTTCCTTGCCCATAAACGGGTCTCCATTGCATTTTATCACCGGTTTCTCCGCGACTGAGAACAGCGGGGGCATTTGCCGTTTCCTGTAAAATTCATGTAGCGCATCATTGGAGCTATTCTTTTTGGCGTTTCTGGACGAGTTAAATCCTCAACAACGCGAGGCGGTGGAGACTACCGAGGGGCCGGTGCTGATTCTGGCGGGCGCGGGTAGCGGGAAGACTCGCGTCATTACTTATCGGATCGCTTATTTGATCGAGAAGATGGGTGTGATGCCGGAGGCGATTCTGGCCGTTACTTTTACTAATAAGGCGGCGGCGGAGATGGCCGAGCGGGTGGAGAAGCTGGTTGGCGGATTGAGTATTGCTAAACCGGTTATCTCTACTTTTCATTCGTTTTGCGTGCGCGTTTTGCGGCGGGATATTGAGGCTTTGCGGATTCCGTCTTCTGTGCCGGGGCAGGCGCCGATTGGGCTGACTAAGAACTTTGTGATTTATGACGAATCGGATCAGCAGTCGGTGGTGAAGAGTGTGATGCGGCGGCTGGGGTTGGATGATAAGGAGCTGACTCCGCGGACGGTGCTGTCGCGAATTTCGTGGGCCAAGAATCACATGCTGAATCCGCAGGAAGTTTATTTGCAGTCGGCGGATCCGAAGACGGAGCGCGTTGCGCATATTTATGAGGAGTATCGGAAGGAACTGCTTAAGGCGAACGCGATGGACTTCGACGATTTGCTGCTGGAGGCGGCGCGGCTTTTGAAGTCGGTGGCGGCGGTTCGGGAGTATTACAACCGGCGGTTTCAGTATCTGCTGGTGGATGAGTATCAGGATACGAATCGTCCGCAGTATGAGTTGATGCGGCTTTTGGCGGGTGAGCGGCACAATGTTTGCGCGGTCGGGGATGAGGACCAGTCGATTTATTCGTGGCGCGGGGCGGATATCCGGAACATTCTGGAATTTGAGAGGGATTTTCCGGAGGCGAAGATTGTGCGGCTGGAGCAGAACTACCGGTCGACGCAGAATATTCTGGGCGCGGCGTCGGCGGTGGTCGGGAACAATGTGCGGCGCAAAGGGAAGAATCTTTGGACGTCGCGTCAAGGCGGGGCGAAGGTGGGATATTACGAGGCTCCGGATGGGGAGAATGAGGCTTTGTTTGCGGCGGACACGATCAGCCGTTATATGAAGGCGGCTTTGGAGGATGGCGGGGCTTCGGATAGAGAGAGGCCGCGGGCGGCGGTTTTGTATCGGACGAATTCGCAGTCGCGGCTGTTTGAAGAGGCGATGCGACGCTATCAGATGAAGTATCACGTGGTGGGTGGGTTTTCGTTTTATGAGCGGGCTGAGATCAAGGACATGATCTCGTATTTGAAAGTGGTGCTGAATCCGGATGACTCGGTGGCATTGCTGCGGGTGATTAATACTCCGGTGCGGGGGATTGGGAAGTCGACGCTGGAGACGATTGAGCGATTGGCGCTGGAGACTGGATTGTCGTTATGGGGAGCGGTGGGCGAGGCTGTTTCGCGGGGGCTTTTGCCGGGGCGGGCGTTGGCGGCGCTGAAGGGGTTTCGGGAGTTGATTGAGGATGGGCGGGCCATGCTGGCCGGGAGTTATGGGGAGCGGCTGGCGGAGACGGCGGGCGAGGGCGCTGCCGAGGTTCGCTCGGCTGGGACGGGAGAGTCGGCCGTCCCCACATCGGCTGAACCCACATCGGCGACCAGCAAGTCTGTTGACGGCGCAGCTCCTGACGACTTGACTGATTTTGATCCCGCTAATTTTAGTTTTGATTTTGGGGCTGCTGAGGAAGTGGCAGATGTTGTGCCTGTGGTTGAGGGTGCGGACGAGGAGATCGGTGCTGCGAAGGTTGGCGCTGAAGATGATGAAGAAACTTCTGGCGAGGCGGTCGACGGGTTTCGGGCGCCTGGGGCTGCGGCTAATACTGCTGAGTTGCTTAAGTTTTTGATTGATCGGACTGGGTATATCAAGTTGCTGGAGGCGGAGGATACTCCGGAGGCGTTTTCGCGGATTGAGAATTTGCGGGAGTTGGTGAATGCGGCGATGGATTCGCGGGATCGCGGGGAGTCGCTGGATCAGTTTCTGGACCATGCGGCCTTGGTGAGCGACGCGGATCAGTATGACGAACATGCGCAGATTACGTTGATGACTTTGCATGCCGCGAAGGGACTGGAGTTTCCGCTGGTGGTGCTGGCGGGGATGGAAGAGGGATTGTTTCCGCATTCGCGGACTTTGATGGAGCCGGACCAGATTGAGGAGGAGCGGCGGCTTTGCTATGTGGGGATGACGCGGGCGATGGATACTCTGGTGTTGTCGCGGGCGGTTTACCGGCGGCGGTATGGGTCGGATATGCCGGAGGCTTCGGTGCCGTCGCGGTTTTTGGATGAGGTGCCGGCGGGATTGGTGGAGGAGTTGGGCGGGGGGCGTCGGCGGAGTTCGGGATATGGAGAGCGGGCGGCGTATGGAGACAAGCCGTCGTATACGGATCGTGGGGCTCGGGATGCTTCCGGCCGGCGGGCGGCTTCTTACGAGCGCGAGGCTACTCATTATTCTTATGAGGATGAGGATCAGAGTGCGGCATGGGATCCTTCGCGAGTGACGGCTCGGGGTGCTGGCGGTGCTCAGGGTTCGCGCGCGGCGCGGCCTTTGCAGAGTTACAACTCGATTGACAATATTGCGGAGTTTTTTGCGTCGCGGGGGAAAAAGTTTGCGCGGCCGAAGATTGAGATCCAGGAACCTTCGGGCAAGCGTGGGTTTCGGCCGGGGCAGAAGGTTAAGCATCCCAAATATGGCGAGGGAACGGTTTATCGGCGCGAAGGGGATGGGGAAGATGCGAAGATTACGGTACAATTCCCTCGCTTCGGTTTGAAGAAATTGGTGGAGAAGTACGCGCAGTTGGAGAGCGCATAGGTTGGGCAACGACACTTCGACGAGGGCCACTTCGTCGGAAAGGGAAAGAAGATGAGAACGGTTGGGCGGATGGGTCTGGTCGCGGTTATGGTGATGGTTGTGTGCGGGGTTGGGTTTGGGCAGAAGGCGCCTATGAAGACGCAGCGGCGGCCGGCGGCGGGTGCTCTGGCTAAGTCGGAGAGGACTAAGCCGGCTAACGGGGATAACGGTTACTACATTCTGGATGGGCTGCCGATTTCTTTGGCTTTGCATCACGACACTGAGGTGGGGACGAACAAGCCGATCGATGTTTATCAGTTCGTGATTGAGTTGCAGGTGATGAACTCGGATGGGGACCTGGAGCCGGAGGGGCTGGATATTTTCAATTTCTATACGGCGCATCCGCAGGACCGGAAGGACGATATCAATCCTAAGGACGCGCGCGATTGCGGGATCTGGTACAAATTGCAGACCGAAGCGATACAGACGCGGGATCCGAAGTCGAAGACGTGGCCGTACGTGGAGTTTGTGACGGCGACCGATGCGCGGGTGGTGCAGACGAACGAGGATGGAGCGGTGTGGTACAGCGACGATATTGAGTGCTGGGGATCGTCGGACCGGTTTCCGCCGTTTTGAGAGAGCTGCGAGCCGCGAGTTGCGAGTGGGGACTGCTGGTTCCTTGCCCACTCACTTCGTTCGGTGGCGGAATGACAAGAGTTAAAAGATGTAAAGAGTGAAGTGACAGAATTTGGAAAAGAAAGACAATTCAATTAAGAAGGAAGAGAAACGCATTCATGGCAGATACGAAGAAATTGGCGAAAGACGAACGCAAGAAGGCTAAGCGCGTGGCGCGCAAGAAGACCAAGGCTGAGAAGCCGAAGAAGAGTCGCGATTACGCACGCGGATCGAAGAAGCGCAAGGTGAAAAAGATGGTGCGCGGACAGGCGAAGCGGTAGGCTTCACCCAGGTTAGCGCGCACAAAACGCGCGCGAACCTGGGGCACAAGGCTGTCGGCTCACGATTCAGGGAGGGACGGGCGAGTCGCCCGTCCCCACATCTTTGTAGCCCGTCGCTCTATTTTTGTTTAGGAGAGCTTGACTCTTGGGACAACCTGTCAATGAAGGCGATGCGGGCGCGCAATCGGGCAGCCAGCTTCTTTGCTGTAAATCCATCGACAAATTAATTTCGGAGTCCGAGGATCCGGCGCACCGGCTCAGTAAGACTTTAGGGCCGTGGTCGCTGACTGCGCTGGGGATTGGCGCGATCATCGGGTCGGGAATTTTTGTGCTTACGGGAACGGCGGCGGCGGGGGAATATTTTCAGGCGCCATCGATTCTGCACGCGCAGGTGCTGGACCTGGTGGCGAATTTTTTGCGGACGGGGAGCACGGCGGGAGCGCTGATGCATGGGCGTCCGCCGGCGGGACCTTCGATTGCGATTTCATTTTTGCTGGTGGCGATCGCGTGCAGCTTTGCGGGATTGTGCTATGCGGAGCTGGCATCGATGATTCCGATTGCGGGGAGCGCGTACACGTATTCGTATGCGACGCTGGGCGAGATTTTTGCGTGGATCATCGGCTGGGACCTGATTCTGGAATACGTGGTGTCGAACGTGGCGGTGGCGGTGGGATTCGCGGGCTATACGAACGCGCAACTGGCGGCGTTCGGAATTCATTTGCCGGCGAAGTGGGCGAGCCCGGTGTGGGCGTCGGGACAATGGACGGGGGCGTATTTTAATCTGCCGGGATTTTTAATTGTTTTTATTTTGACGCTGCTGCTGGTGCGGGGGGTGAAGGAATCAGCCGAGACCAACAACATTATGGTGGCGATCAAGATCGGCGCGATCCTGACGTTTTTGGTGGTGGGAGGAATGCTGGTGAAGCCGGCGAACTGGACGCCATTTGCGCCGTCGGGATTTGCCGGGATTATAACGGGCGGGGCGATTGTTTTTTTCACCTACATCGGATTCGATTCGGTATCAACGGCGGCGGAGGAGTCGCGGAATCCGCAAAAAGATTTGCCGTTCGGCATCATCATGTCGCTGATTATCTGCACGGTGCTTTATATCGGCGTGGCGGTGGTGCTGCTGGGGATGATGAAGTACACGACGTTTGTGTCGGGCGAAGCGGCGGATGCGCCGGTCGCTTATGCGCTCAAACAACTGGGGGCGCACCCGGTGTTTCGATCGGTGATTGTGCTGGGCGCGCTGATGGGAATGATTTCGTCGCTGCTGGTATTTCAGTATGGGCAGGCGCGCATCTGGTATGCGATGTCGCGGGACGGGCTGCTGCCGAAGCTGTTTTCGGTCGTGCATCCGAAATACAAGACGCCAATCTGGTCGACGTGGATCGCATGCTTTGCGGTGGGAATTCCGGCGGGGTTGGTGGATATTGGAGACGCGGCGGACCTGGCGAATATCGGGACGCTGTTTGCATTTGTGCTGGTGTCGCTGGGCGTGATTCTGCTGCGGCGGCGGCAACCGGAGCGGCGACGAGCGTTTCGCGTGCCCTTTGTGCCATGGTTTCCGCTGATTTCGGTGGTGCTGTGCGGCGGGCTGATGATGGGGCTGACCGTGATTACGTGGCTGCGGTTTGTGATCTGGCTGGCGATCGGGCTGGTGATTTATGTTTTGTATAGCCGGCGGCATAGCGAGTTTGCTGCGGGCGGAGGTCGTTAGTCGTTAGTCGTTAGTCGTTAGTCGTCTGTCGTTAGTCGTTAATCGTTAGTCGTTAGTTAACAGTCAACCCTCCTTCTCTTTCCTGATCAATTCTTTTGATGGCAGTCTGGCCTCAGCGGCTAAAGCCGGGTCTAAAAAAGCGGTGATCGCAGCGCTGAAGCACTGCGCCACCCAAAAGCGCTGCACCGCTCAAAACTGCTGCACCTCCCAAAGCCGGTTTGCGCTGGGCTCTTGCCGTTCCCCTCTAGCTTAATTTTTATTGGATTGATTTCAGGCCTGGTTGTAGCCAGCCGAAGACGAAGTCGGTTAGCTGCGGGAAGATTGTGGTTAGTAATCCTAGTAGAGGGGCGATTCCGAAGGTTAGGATTTTCAGCCAGAAATCTGCGCCTAGTTCTCCGGGACGGGTGTTGGTTACGTGGCTTAGGGTGGCGTCGCGATGCATTTGCGCGTAGACGTAGAGGACGCTCGCGCCGAGCACGGCGAACAGAGCGAGCATGGCTATGCCCAGGCCCTGGCGCGGATCGAAGGGATAGGTGGAGATGGCGAGCGCGGTGGCTACGAAGAGGCAGAGGAGGTTCATCACCATGGTGCGCATTCGGCCGAGCAGGTTTTGCACGAAGCCCAGGTAGGGGAGGCAGACGAACTCTTCGGCGTCTCGGATGTAGGGTTTTGAGGAGAGGGGCGGCGACGTGCGGTCGCCGTCGTCTTTACTGCCGCCATCATCTTTACTGTCGCCATCGTCGTTACTGCCGTCGGTTCTGGCCGCGGGGTCGAGGATGAGGGAATTTTTTTCGGATCGCCACTCGGGCAGGAGAAGGCGAACTAATAAGGTGCCGGCGGTTTGAGCGACCGATCTCTGGAACATTTCCAGGAGTTCGAAGTTGCCGGCGTCGGTCTGGCGGTAGTGCTCGGCGTACCAACCGGCGAATTTCATGCCGTCGTGACGCGTGCCCTCGAGCTCGGCGATGCAGATGGGATCGGGAGGAATTTGGCCGGCGGCTGGGGCGTTGAGTGGGACAGGAATGGGTGGGACTGGCGTGGGCGAGGCCAGCGTGAGCGAGGCTAGCGTGTGGCCCAGACTTTCTAGCTGGCGCGAGAGCAATTTGTAGCGGACGTCGAGGACGTTGCCACTCATTCCCCAGACGCTGCCCCAGGAAAAACCGCGGAGCGCGGCGAGGGTTCGGCGCAGGGGCGTGCGGTCGAGGAACATGAGGAGTTCGCGGAGGCGGCTCCAGGTGGTGACTAGCTGCCATGACTCGGCGAGCAGCAGGCTGATGCAGAAGATGAGATAGATGACGAAGCCCCAGGTGTAGTGTTGCGATCCCAGACTGCGGACGGGCAGGCTCCGGGACAACATGTAAACGGCGGCGAGCAGCAACGAACAGAGGATCACGACAAAGAGGGCGACGTTGCGGGCGAGCGGCTTGGCGCCATTTTCGGCGTCGTCGGCGGCATCTTCCTGACTGAACATGCGCAGGATGTCGGACGGCTTGTCGGGAAGCCCGCCGTTCGCCAAAGACGCGAAGGATGGGGCGTCAGCAGCGGGAATCTGAAATTGGAGGTCGGCTCGGGCGGGCAGGCGGCAACGATCGGGGCCGAACAATGCGAGGCCATGCAGGGAGTGCCAGAACCAGAGGTACATTCCGATGGTGAGGAAGAGCAACGGGACCATAGGAGAGACTCCGCTGAGGAGGTGCATGTTGCGGTAGTAGGTGAAGAGACGGTTGGCGGGCGTCAGCTCATCCTGAAGGGGAAACGCGTAGGCGAAAAAGAAGATGATGAGTCCGAGCGCGGAACCGATGCAGCCGGCGGTGATCAGGGTGGGGGAATCGAGATGCGGCTCGGGCGGTTTTTTGCGGGAGCCGTTGTCGCGGCCGAGTTGGGCGACTCTGAGGACGTTGACTACTCCGGCAGAGAGTGCAATGAGGCATTCGATGAGCACGACTGCGAAAACTCGCCAGAAGTGGGAGGGCGTGATCGAGGCGCGATCGAAAACTCCGCAGCCCCAGCCAGCGAGGAGCGGCACCATGGCGGCGAAGAAACCGCCGAGGAAGATCAGGAGCGTGTGACGGCGCGTGCCGGGGTTGGCGAAATGAGTGAGGAAAGAAGGCTTGGCGGTGAAGGACGCCCGGCGGCAGCACCAGAGGTGAAAGCCTGTGAGAAGCGCGACGAGAAGCAGACAGAGCTGGAGGCTGATGGGGACTTCGGCGAGAGTTTGGACCGACGCTTCTGCGTGATCTTTGTTGTGGTTGCGCGGGCCGGGGTTGATGGTGTCTTCGTTGATGGCTGCGATGGCCCAGAAACCGTCTCGGCCGAGGATTGAAAGCCAGGTTGCGGGGCGACGCGAGGCGGCGCAGGCGGCGGCGCAGGAATTGTCATTATCTAGGCATGCGCAGTCTGGGCATGCGCAGGCGTTGGTGTTGGAATTGGAATCGGAATCGGGATTGGGCTTCGGCTTCATCCAGGAGGGCGCGCCGTAATCGGGAATGGGGACGTCTCCCGGCTGGCAATTGGTGGGTAAGGGAGGCAACGAGCCGACGATGGTGCTGGTGGATGGATTGAACTGCCCGGTGTCACGAGGCAGGGCGCAATTGTCGGCGGCGGCGGGATCGGTGCGCAGCGCTTGCGCGTGGAGGAGCAGGCGGAAGGCGATGTAGGTGCCCTCGGTTGAATCCGAGTTGAAGATGCGGTCGCCACTCGAGGATGCGCCGATCCAGACGCGCTGTTTTTCGAGGAGTGGATAGGTGCTGAAGCTCATGGCTCCGCCCATGCCGGAGGAGCCGCGGTCACGCTCGAAGAGACGGTCGGAGCCGTCGGTGACGATGCGGGCGTCAGGATAGGCGCGGCGGAAGTAACGCGCGAGGAAGAGCTGGTCGAGCGGATTGGTGCTGCGCAGAACGATGTACTGACTGTGATGCAGACGCAACGCGTTGACGAGGCCGAGGAGATAGGCCTCTTGTGAGAGCGGCGTTTGATTGCCGGCGTAGGAACGAATGGTGTCGTGCTCGTTGCCTTCAGGGTCGGCGAGATCGGTGGGCAGGCGTCCGCGGGAGACGTCGGAGGGCTGTTGGGCAACATTGGTGTTAAAGACCGAGTTGCTTTGATAAGCGGCGCGGAGTGCGGAGATGTCACGCGGGTAATAGAGCCAGAGGGCGCTGTTGAGGCATTCGGCGTCGTTACTATTTTTGTCATTGTTATTTTTGCTGGCTGGCTGGGTGGCGGCTGGGGGTTGGGCGCGGGCTGCGGCTTCTTTGCCTCCGGCTCCTTTGCCTCCGTTGCCTTTATCGCTGCCTCCGTCACTGCCTCCATAGGCGGTTTCATCTTCGGAGATGATGGCGATTGAGTCGGCTTTGTAGTGTTGCTGATCGAGATAGCGGCAATAGCGCTCGAGGCCGACCTCGTCACGTTCGAGGAAGCTATGGAAGTCGATGTCGAGGGCGGTGAGGCTTGGGCTCGAGTTTCTCATCTGGTCGAAGGACGTGATTGCTCTGCCGCTGTTGGCGCTGCCGGTGTAGATGGCCAGCGGGGCTTTCGATTGGGCGCGAACCTGTTGCAGGTATTTTCCGGAGTCGCCATCGGCCAGCAGTTTGGCGAGGGAGGGAAACGATCCGGAAAAGCTTGGGCCGAGAATTACGGTGCGGGCGGATTTGTTGGGGCTCAGCTTATTCAGGTTGGCAATCCATGCGAGGGCGTTGGTGAATTGCTGGAGATGGATTCCGCGGGTTGGGTCTTCGCCGACGACGAAGACTATGAGACCGTCGCGGTAAGGGAGCAGGGCTGTGTTGGGCTCGTTGCGGGACTTGCTGTGGTTGTTACTGGCTTTATTTGTTGCGCTGTTAGTCGGTGTTTTAGTCGCTTTGTTAGTTTGGCCATTTGCGTTGTTAGTTTTGTTGTTAGTGGCATCCTTAGTCGCGGCGTTGGGTGCGGGCGAGCCCTTACGGAAGGCCAGGATACCGGGTTGGTATTCGCGGAGATCGGTGCGATTGGAGGCTTGGTCGTCGTCGGCTAATAACGCGTAGCTTTGACTGGAGTCTTCCCAGGGAAGCCAGGAATCTTCATAGGAATAGTTTTCGTCCTGCGCCGCCTGCTGGATGACCTCGGTCATGCGGTCGAACATGAGCGCGAGGTGAGTGTGGATGGGGTCGGGAACGAGGGCGATGACATAGTTTGGATTGATGGGCGGAGGGTCTTTGCCGAGCGTTTGGGCGGTGGCCGCGGTTGGGTCGGCGGGACCGCAGGACTTGGGGCGGGGCGGATTTTTGATGTCGAGAAAAGATTGCAAGACCTGCGCGATGTCGTCGCAGGCGCGCTTTTCGTCGGATGTGGCCTTACTGGTTCCCGACTTTTGCGGGTGAGCGGCGCGCTGCTGGCTAGTGGCGGAATTGCTTTCACTATGCCCGTTGCCTGACGGCATGGACATGCCGACGATGCCTGCGACGGCCAGGACACTGACGACTCCCCAGGATGTGGTTTGACTTTTCATTGGGCGGTTGGCGGGCTCAGGGCGGCCTTTGGGGCCGGAGGCTGTGGCGGGGTTGGAGTGCGATCGTCAGACTGGCTGTCGCCCTTGGCGGGCTTTTTGCCGGCGTTGCGGATGTTCATGAGCTTGTTTAGCAGGTCGAACCAGAAAGGCGCGCCGAGAGAAATTGCGACCGCCGACAGGAACCAGCCGAGAAGGCGGAGGTGCCAGGGTTCGGGGTTGGGTTCATCCTGCGATGGCCATGAGAGGACGGAGCGCAAGGTTTGGGATTCATTCTGGTTGAGTTCCTGGCACTTGCTTTGCATGTTGGCGGAATTTTCGGCGCAGGCTTTGGCTTTTTCAGCGATCACGGCGCGGTCGGTGTTGTTGGTCCAGAGGATGCGGGCGATGCGAATGGTGTCCGCGTTGGTGCCGACCACGAGCAGCAGTGCGATGCAGACGGTAACGATTTCAGTGCGGCGCTTGTACCAGCCGGAGGCGCGCTCCATGGTGTCATCAAACCAGTCTTCGACATTTTTCTGAGCGCGATCGAGATCGCCGGCGGCGTTGCGCATGAGAGCGAGGAGCGCAGTGCGGACATCGCCGGGCGGCAGGGACTGCACTCCTTGCTGGAAATCGTTGAAGGTGACGGCGCCTTGTTTGGCGCGAGTTACTAAGTCGATGATGGTGGCGGCGAAGGTGCGCGAAGGGAGATAGGACGGGTGAGCGGCATCGGGATTTTTGCCGGGCGCCATCATGCCGGTGATAAGCGGATGGGCGTAGAACTCCTGGAGAAAGGTTTGCGTTGGATCGGTGCCCTTTTGCGCATCGAGTAACTGGGTGATGGCCTTGGCCAGGTTTGTGGAGCGGACGCCGAAGATGCCGGCGATCCATTCATTGATGGTGGTGCATATGATGGCCAGGAGAAGGTAGACGAAGATGATGCCGATGGCCCAGTCGAGGACGGTTGAGTTGAGGAATCCCATAGAGTTTTCTCGCGTGTGAAAGTTTTGACGGCGTCGGCTAAAGCCGCGATCAAATTTGGCGGTGATCGCAGCGGTAAACCGCTGCGCCACCCAAAAGCCGAATCCTGGCGCTGAAGTATTTGGGCGCCGCGAATGAAGTCGGGCCCTTCCCTTTGACCCTCCCCAGACCGGTTATGAGACGGCTTTCGCGACGCCCTTAATGACTAAAGCGGAAGGTGGTTGAAATGTTCGCCACGGTGGGCGGAAAAGATTTGGCTGGTTGGAGTCTGGCCGGGTGTCGGCTAACGGCTTCAACCACAGAGGGCACAGAGATGCACTGAGGAGACCTTTGGCTTGATCAGAGTTGTTTTCCCAGCGGCTGAAACTCCAAAGGTCAGACAGGGGGAGGATGGGCAGGGTGTCGGTGGGAGCGGGGGCGAAGATTTTTCTTGAGTGCGATGCGCATTCGGGATCGCCGATTAGTTGGGCCATGGGGTCTCCCAGAATGCGATAGGAGTTCAAGGCGGGCAGGGGCAGGGCCGGATCGGAGAGCAGATCGCAGAGTGTGGTGGCGTGGCGGCGATGCAGGATTTGAGCTAGGGCGAGGCTCCACTCGACGTTGCGATGGTGGAGGCTTAGGCGGGTGGATCCGATGGCGGCGGCGCAGAGTCCGGATAGGACTAGGTCTTCGCAGAAGCTCAGGTTTTGATTGAGGCTTTGCGCGGGAGGGCGGGCGGAGCTTTGGCTGTGGTCGCCGACGGAGTCGGTGGAACATCTGGCGGAGTTGTGGACAGGTCGACAGGCGGAGCCGCTTAGGTTGGGGCGGCGGGCTACCGAACAGGAGAATGAAATTATGCAGCCGATGGGGCGGCCGCGGGACGCGAGGGCGTCGGATTCGTCGAAGCCTCCATAGCCGAACCAGCCGTTGGGCGTGCCGTGACCGAAATAGAAGGCGGCTCCGGCTCCGAAGCGCAGGCCGGATATTAAGTTGGGGCGAGTGATGCGCTCGGCGGTCCACTGGAAGATGGAGTGATCGGGGAGTTCGTTGGAGAACCATTCGGCCCATTGGAGAGCGCGAGGCGCGAATTCTCCGAGGAGGACGAATGGGCCGGGGGCGGGGGAGTTCGTAGGTCGAAGTCGTGCGTCATTGATCGGGTGAAGATGTGATTCGTTCGGGAGCTGTGGTTCGGGAATTGAGCGAAGTTGCACTTCGGCGGCGGCGCGGGCGTAGTCGGAGAGGCGGTCGCCGACGTCTGGCAGACAGCCGGTGGGGATGCGGCGGCCGTTGGCGGCGCGGACGAAGATGCCGGGTAAGGCGGTGCGCGGAGAGCGGCGCGGGTCTCCGATGATGAGGAGCGACGCGTCGTCGTCTTGCATTTTTAGATGCCGCTGCGCGGAAGGCGCGCTGATTTCTACGACGCGCACTCGGCGGCAACGGCTGTGGGCATCGATCAAGGGTGAGAGGCGGGCCAAAGCGGACTTTGGCCCGGCCACTACCCACGCGTCCGACTCAGGCTGCGACGGCGGCAGAGGGCGCGTTGTGGACGATGTTGGCATAGGGGATCCACTCGGTGTATATGGCCGCGCCGACGGTGTTGGTGGTGTTGTCGGGATCCTTCGCAGGACCATATTTCCGCATGTAATAGTGTTGGATGATCATGGCCTGCTGCTCACGGTTGAAGGAGTTGTAATTTCCCGCTGCCGCAGTGAGCGCCGATTGTGCGCCTTCGCCGTTGAGCCAGCCCTGCTGGGTATTCTGAAAGCCATAGTTGTAGCCTGCCTTCGAGAATTGGGCTTCGAGCGCCTCAACCATGTAGATCGGCCCAACCTGGAAGTTCTGCCATACGTGGGTCAGTTCGTGCATCACGGTATCGGTGAAGACCTTTTCCCAGGATGCGAAGTTGATCAACGTCATGGTGGTGAAGGCCCTTGGTCCGCCCATGAACTCGGTTTCGAACCAGCCGATCACGTCGGCGGGAATGTCGACGACGGCGAGGCGCACTTGGGCAAGAGGAACGGATGTGCCGAAGATGTCAGTGGCGTACTGAAGCTCGGTGGGATTGAGCGGGCGGAACGAGCCCGGGAACCACTCGAGGATGAGAGCGAAAGCGGTACCGAGCGCGCTGGCACCGACTTGCCAGGCAGCTTTGAGCACGTCGAGCGCGGCCATGCCGATTGCTTTGAGAGCGGCGAGGCCGCGCCGGATGGCGTCTTCGGTGGGCTGGACGATGATGGATTGAACGATATCGACGGTCGTCTTGCCGAGAGTCTGGAAGGCCTGCACGAGGTTCTTCATGAAATCGCCGGGGTGGGCGAGCGTGTCCGCGACGAGGTCGGCCATCTTGGCGCCGGCGGTGATCAATTCGCCGATGACCTGGCTGGCAATCTGCGCGGGCTCGGCGATGGCCCAGACCAGCAGGTCGGCAACTTTGGCGCCCGCCTTGAGCAGAGCATCGACGACGGATTGAATGGCGGTGACGACATCTTTCTGCACCCAGATGAGAATGTCGCTGACGGTTTGGCCAGCGCGGAAGAGAATGCCGGAGACAGTTCCCAGGACGACGTCGCCGAGCTTGCCTGCCCAACCGATGATTGTGCTAATGGCGGTGCCGGCGGCGGTAAGACCGGTGACGACCGCGCTGAGAGCCTGATCGGATTTGGCTTTCGCCCAATTGAGAACGGCATCGATTCCGGTGGCAGTTTTGGCGAGCGCCTGATCGACAGTCTTCCAGGCGACGGTCGCGACGTTTTGCGCTTGCTGGAGAATCCAGTCGAGAGCTTCGCCGACGGGGCCGAGGTGGCTGAGGATTCCGCCGAGGGCGCGCTGAACGACAGCAATGCCTTGCGTGAGGGCGGTGCCGAGGACATTGACGACCGCTTCGCCGGCTTGCACGGCGGCGGCGATCAAGGCTTCGGAGAGATCGACGGTAGAGTCCATGGCGGCTTTGAGGAAATCGGCCATGGTTTTGCCGAGCGCGAAGATGGCTTTCACAGTGTTGGCCAAAAGCTGACCGGCGATGTTGGCGAGGCCGCGCAGCACCTGGACGAGAGACTGGCCGAGATCGAAGGCGGCCTGAATCACGTTGCGGAGCGCGCCGACGGCGGCCGCTGCAATGTGGAAGATGAGGTCGCCGAGAGTGCGTCCGGCATTGAGCACGGCGTGGACGACCTCTTTGACGGCGTCGGCGGCGGCTTGCGCGACGTAGGCGGCGAGGCCAGCGAAGTCAGTGCCGATTTTGGCGACGGCGCCGGCGACAGCGTTGACGAAGTTAAGACCCTGCGAGCGCACGTTGGTTAAAAGAGCCATCGCATTGTGGCCGAGTTTCTGGAATGCCTGCACCACCGCGGTGAGGAAATTTCCGGGATGGGTCACGGCGGTGACGAGGATGGTGCCGATGGCCTGGCCGACGGCCAGGAGAGCCTTGACGGTATCTTCGACGAGCGCGGCGCCGAAGCGAACGGCGGCGGCGAGGACGTCGCCGATCTGCTCGCCGATGTGGATCATGGCTTCGACGAAATTCTTGACGACGTTGAAGGCCTTGCCGACCATCCAGCCGACTACGTTGACGATCTGCTGGCCGAGATTTTTCAGGGCGCGGAGAGTATCGGAGATGGCGTCGAGGGAGAAGTTCGCGATCGAGGTCAGAATGTCAGCGAGGGAATGGCCGAGGGAGATGATGCCCTGCACCATTTTCTGGAGCGCCTGAAGGCCGGCGCTAAATGCGCCCTCGATCACATTGCCGATGGTTTTTCCGGCGGAGAGAATTCCGTGGACCAGATTCTTGATTTGAGCGGCGGTCCAGCCGACGACGGCGCTGGCGATGTGGCCGACGCCTTTGACGAAATCACCGACGGCATTACCGACCGCATCGGCGACGGTGGAGACGGCGTGGACGACGGTGCTGACCGCGCCCTTGAAGAAATTTCCGATGTCGTCGAAGAGGCCGTCATGGGCAGCGTTGGGGCCGGGCAGAGTGACATTCTGGGCGAGCAGAGTCTGTCCGGCGAGGGCAAACCAACTGGCGACGTCGAAGATGGCAGTGGGATGAACTCCGTTGCCCTGGACGAGGAAATCCTGCATGAGGACGCGGGCCTGCGCGGCGGGCAGCGTGCCGATGGAATGAACGACGCCCATGCCATTGTGATTGTCGCGATTGGCAACGACGATGGCTTTGCGAGTGGCGGGGTCGGCGGTGGCGACGGTTCCAAAGAAGTGAGACGCCTCTTCAACAGTTTGCAGTTCGCGGGCGTAGGCGGCGGCGAAGGTGGCGGCGTGGGGCGCACTCTGCGCCTGGATCTTGGTGAAGGTGCTGCCGAATTGTTCGACCGGCACTTTGTGCTGCGCGAGCGCGGCGCGCATGGCCGCGAGATCGGTAGCCTGCATGGCAAGGATGGCGGGTGCGATTTCTATGGCGGGTTTTTTGGCGGTGGTGGTGGTCGTGGTTGGCTTAGTAGCGGTGGTAGCGGTTGGTTTGGCGGCGACGGTGGGTTTTGTGGGCTTGATGGGCGTGGGTGGCATAGAGGCCTCCAGGAAGTCGATCGTTCGGTTGCTAATGTGTGAAGCGGGTTCTTCTGGCTAAGTCCGCCACGTTGGGCGGGAAATCTTTTTCAGGCTGCTACTTGTCTCGCGGCGGTTAGTTCGGACGCGGATTGGTCTCCACTTAGACCCCAGTTAGTTAGTTGGTATAGGTGGCCGTGGACTGTGCCGGTGCCGGTGGCTACTGTTAGTTTGCGGCGGCGGACGTCTTGTTTCCATTTGGCGCTGGCGGAATCGGCGACTGCGTTGGCGACCAGCTTGCGGCGGTCGGGCTCCGCGGTGACTGTTTGAAATTGCTGCTGGAGGGATTTCATTACGGCGGGCTTGATGCCTCCGGTTTGGACGTGAATGTCGAAACAGAGGGCCAGGCCGAGTTCGCTGGTGAATCCGAGTCGGGTGGCGGTTTTTATGGCGGGGGTGAGGTAATCGGCCTGGACATGCTTGATCTGCTCGGCCTGGATTTCGGGGAACGAACCGAAGGTCGCGAACATGGAATGCCAGGGCTCGGCGAGGGCTCCACTTTTGAGGGTGTGCTCGTTGGCCCATTCTTTTTGAGCGAGGCTGGTGCCGCTGATGAAGGCGAGGAGTTCTTTGGTGCTGTCGCCGAAGGCTTGTTGGACGAGCTCGGGATGAGTGTTATTGATGGATTCGATGATGCTTTGCACTTCGCCTGCGGCCATGGTGAAACCGATGATGCCCCAGGTGAGAAGAGCGCCGTCGAAGTTTCCAACGGCCAGGCCGAAGCCGTGACCTTCAAAGGCGGCGGTGAGTTGCAGGGCACGCTCGCCGGCGGCGGGAACGGGACGCTGCATGAGACGCTGCCAGGTGGTTTCGTCGACCGCTCCGGTTGAGGGGAGGGATTTGCGAGATTGAAATTCCTTTACCGCGGCGGCGGTGCCGGGGCCGTAGATGCGGTCGGCGGCTTTCAAGTCGGAGTCAGAGACTAGGGCCTGCTGGAGCTCGCTTACGATGTCTCCGATGGCTCCGATGGAGAATAGGGTTCTTGGCATATGGACCTCGTTGGCGATTTGAGCGGGTTAGTAGAGCTGCTTTCTATCCGGCTCGCCTTATTGGTTGATTGTTACTTGTGTTAGTTGCGTCATTGCTTTGCTGGTTATTGGGTTTGCTGGTTGCGATTTGGGTCGGCGGCAAGTTTGATGGACGGTAGTTCATTTTTTGCATGCGGTCTTTTACGCTGCTGTGGAGAATTGAATCTGGGGCCATGTATCTCCGGGCGCCCAGGGGAATGTGCCATTGGTAGCGGGCTGGGACCCATTGGGTATCCCAAAAGCGGCGCGGGAGAATTTCTAGCGGGCGCCAGGGCAGCGTTAAGGAGTTGTGGATCGGGCCGCAGGGATCATCTTTGAGATTGGCCAGGGCGGCGGTTTGTGACGGGTCGATGCGGAGGCCGGCCTTGGTGGCTTCTTGCAGCATCCAGTGGAGGGTGATGTTGGGGAGTCCATTTTCATTTTCGGTGAAGCTGCCGCCTACGTCGGAATGGCAGCCGGCAAACCATAACTGCTGGGAATCCTGCTGAGGCTGGGCTTGCCATAGGTTCTGGCGGAAGGCGCAGCGGCGCTCGTCGATGGAGACCGCATGGCGCGAGACTGCTATGTCGGGGTTATGGACGGTGAAAGGCAGATTCAACGGATCGTAGATCCAGCCGACGGAACTTACTGTGTCCCAAC
The DNA here is from genome assembly GCA_963803645.1 of uncultured Acidobacteriaceae bacterium. Classification (GTDB taxonomy): domain Bacteria; phylum Acidobacteriota; class Terriglobia; order Terriglobales; family Acidobacteriaceae; genus Acidiflorens. Next base: position 36,001 of record CAWDNK010000007.1, read on the forward strand.
AGCCGACGAAGCGCGGCTTGCAGTCACGGGAGAAAGTATCTTTGAAGCCGTCGGCGACCTGGAAGAGATGCTGATTGCGGATGCGCTGGCGAAAGAGTTCGATGGCGTAGGGGATGAGAGACTCGTTGCCGGTTCGAATGAGGCCGAACATGTGGAGCATGGCGGCGAGGGCGCGAACCGTGTAGGCTCCGCGACTGAAGCCGAAGAGATAGAGGTTGTCGCCGTCGTCATAGCGCTTCATCAGGAAGATGTAGGCGCTGGTGATGTCTTCCATCAGGCCGTAACCAAAGGCCAGGCCGAGGAGTTTGGTCCAGAGACGGCTGAGGCTGGTGCGTGCGAATTTGGAGCCCATGGTGCCAAGACCGGGATGGTAGTAAGTCATCTGCTGCGGAGATTTCTCGAGTGCCGAGTAGAGGCGGAGGACGTTGGTGCTGGCGCCACCGAACTTGCATCCGGTTCCGTCGCAACAGATGACCAGGTTTTTTGGCATGTGGTTCTCTTGGACAAAGTTCTGGTTTGAGGGCAGGCAGGTCTCTTTCGTTTAGAGTGCCGGGATTTAGAGTGCCTGCCCTCAGCGGCTAAAGCCGCAATTCAATGTGGCCCGGTGATCGCAGCGGTAAACCGCTGCGCCACCCAAAAGCCGAAATCGCCGCGCCCACCCAAGAGCCAACTCAAAATCACTGCGCCCAGTAAGTCCCTCCCAGGTGCGGAGCTTTCGGTCAGCCGCGCCGATTCTTATCCGGCGACCGCGTCTATGTGCCGCTCTTTCTGCGCGGATGCTTTACGTGCGTCGTGTGCGTGGCATGCGCGGTGTGCGTCGTGTGCGGGTGCGTGGCACGCGCTGGGCTCTTGGCCTTGCGGCCGGCGCGGGCGGGCTCGCGTATCGATTGAACATGGCCCTTGCCTTTGCTGTGGACCGCGGCCGCGTGATGCGATTTGGTGGAAACTGCGTTCACGCGATGGCGAGTGCGGGATGCGATCGTGTGAACCGAGTGGGCTGAGCTGGCCGTCGCACCGGAGGCGCCCGTCGCGCTGGTGCCCGTCGCACTGGAGCTGCTCGAAGCACTCGAGCTTCCTGAGGCGATGGAGCTACCTGAAGCGGTGGAGCTTCCGGCGGAGGCGGCTATGGTTAGTGGCTGGGCTCCCGCTTCCGCTTCCTCATTGCCGAACCAGAACTGGAGCTCGGCGAGGTTGTCGCCCGTCAGGTGACCGGTTTGCCAGGTGTCGTTGTCTTCAAGACCGTGCCAGAATTTCGGGTTCTGACGATGGGCTTCGACGCTGCTGTTCCAGCGATAGGACTGGAAGATCGCGATGATGTTGACGGCGTAGGCAGCGGCCAGCGGAGCGTTGCCCTCGATGATGACGAGGTTGTCATCGTTCTTGCTGGAGGCCTTGAAGCCGAGATTGTGCGATCCCGTCATGACCACCGGGTTGGCGCCGAATGGATCGAGGACGATGACCTTGCTGTGGACATGAACGCCCGCGCCGAGGAGCTCGGTCTCCCATTTGCTGAAGTTGTTCTTGATGTTTGCCGGGACCATGACGTCATGGCCGAGGCGCACGGGCGGCTCGATTCCGCTGTTGTAGAGAGCGATGGAATGCGCCGGCGTGGTCGGATCCATGCTGGCGGCCGGCGGCTTTTTGCCTTTGGCGGGGACGTTGTCTTCGGTGAGATAGGGAATCTCCTGGTTGACCACACCCTTGATGTAGAGATTCGGGTTGTAGGCGGCGTTGTTCTCTTCGTGATGACGATTGAGAACGTTCTGGAGGAGGGTCCACTTCTCGGGCTCATCGTCGGGCTGGAAGGTGCCGGGATTGAAGAACAGGAAAAGGATGCCGTCCTTGGCGGCGTTGATGAGCTTACGGGCGTAGTCGAGATCCTCGGCGTGCTGGGTGGGAACGAACCAGGGGGTGATTTTGCAGCCATCCACCTGGTAGCTGTTGGCTTTGGAGTCAGCGGCAGCGAGGGTTGGAGGATAGGCGCTGCCGGCAGCCTGGTAGCGATCCCACGCATCGAGGAAATCCTGCGCGACGGCGGGATCGTCGATGATCAAACCGTTGTTGGCCTGGGTGCAGAGGCCGGTGATGGTCCAGTTAGTGCTGCCGGTAAGGACCTGGAGCGGCTTGCGATCGGCATCGCAGACCACGACGAACTTGTTGTGGGCGAAGTGTCCCTGGGGAACGAGACGGTCGTAGACCCGGATTTTTGTTTTGAGAGTGGCGCGGATGGCCTTGTTCTCATCGTTGTCAGGCGGTTTGAAAGCGCCGTTAGCGAGGATGAGGTTGCAGTCTTCGCCGAAGGTTTCGAGGGCGGCGATCAACTCGGGATCGTTGAGTTCATAGAGGGCGGCGAAGATTTTGCAATTCTGCTTTTTGGCATCTTCGAGCAGAGAGAGGATCTCCGGACGCAGCAGGCCACTGAGTTCATTGCGCAGAGGATTGCCGAGGGTGCCGATGATCTTCTTGATGTTGGAACCTTTCGGAGCCGTGCTCATGGCACGCGTAACCCATTGCGCGGCGACGATTCCGCGGTTGAAGTAGGACGACAGATGGCCGGTGGATTGGCCGGTGATGCTCAGAATGGGCGTCATCGGGCTGGCCGAATCTTCATCAAGGGTAAGGTTGTTCTGGTCGGATCCGATGGCCGGCAGGACGCGATATTGGACGCTGTCGCCGGGCTGGACGTCGTAATCCCACCACATGTAGCGCTGGACGGGGAACTTCCAGGCCTGATCGGGCGTGTCTTTGTCGGAGAAGCCGACGAAGCCGTGAAGATAGTCGGTCTTGCCGGCTCGGGTGCGCTCGATGGCGAAGCCGCGGCAATTGGGAATGGGCTTCGCATCGGAGGGAAGCCAGACCAGACAAGTATGGTCGCCATTGTCATAAACCTTAAGGTCGATACTCATAGAATTTCTCCCGCGGGACCGATCGGTCTCCGCCGCAAATTGTTGAGGTTGGACGAGCGCACCCGACGGCTTTAGCTCACGCGGTCTTTTTGGACGGCACGGCGTGTGGAGCGGCCTTGGTGTGCTTGGTTCGCTTGAACATGCCCAAGACGTTCTTCAGGTTGACCACCAGATCGATGGCGTTGCTGGTGGCGCTCTTGAGCTGAGGAGCGTCGGAATTGGGCGCGGCATTGGCCGCGATGTTGACTGCGTCTTGCAGGGCGGCAATGGCGGCGGCTTTCTTTTCGTGGGACGGGCTGGTCTGCAACGTGGTTTCGACGTCATTGACAGCGCCCACTACCTGGGTGAGCAGAGAAGCAACTTGATCGGTCTTGTCTGGCATAAATCCTCCTTGAATGTGTGTGCGGCAAACGGTATCGCTCGACGAAGACCGATGTCGTTATTGCCGCTTTCAAGATGTAAAGCGTCGGTTGGAGGAAAAGCCCGCCACTGGGGGCGTGGAAAAAGGTGGGGAATGTGAGAAGGTCGCGCGCGGCTGAGCTTCTTGCCTCAGCGGCTAAAGCCGCAGTTAAAGACGAAACTTAATCGCAGCGGTGAACCGCTGCGCCACCCAAAGGCGAGGGCTGCGTCAAAGGCGCGCGGATCAAACGGCAGGGCGACATCAAGGCAAAGGCTTAGCGAGTAAGCATTTCCGAGTAAGAGATTTGGGAGGAGCAATCTTGAGTAGGTTGTGCTAATATGCTCACCCAAGATGAGGCAGTTATGGCCGGGCAAGATGCGGAGATCACACGGCTATTGCATCGCTGGAAAAGCGGTGACCAAGAGGCCGAAGCGAAGCTATTTGAACTGGTATTGCCTCAACTGCGCGTGCTGGCCGCACGCTACCTGCGCCGGGAGCGGAGCGGGCACACCCTTCAGCCCACTGCTCTAGTCAACGAGGCGTTTCTTCGACTGGCCGCTGCCAAGAGTGTCGATTGGCGGGATCGCGGGCATTTTTTGGCGCTGGCGGCGAGAGTAATGCGGCGTTACCTGATCGACCATGCGCGCGCGCGTCCCGACGTTCATTTTCTGGCCCTGGAAGGCATTCCCGAGTATGTGTTGAGTAACCGGACCAAGCTGGAGTTAGTGGTGGCGGTGGACGAGTTACTGAATGAAATGGCGAAGGAGTATCCCCAGAGACGGTCGGTGGTGGAGCTCAAGTTCTTTCTCGGCCTGACTGATGAAGAGGCGGCGGATGCGCTGAGCCTGAGCCTGCATACTTTCCAGCGCGAGTGGTACCGGGCGCGACGGTGGTTGTTCGAGCGATTGAGTACAAAAAAATGCGACGGAGCGTCGAAGGCGATCGGGGCTTGATGGAGCTGGTGGCGGCGGCCCTGCAACAGCCAGCTGAACTGCGCGAAACCTACTTGTGCAACATCTGCGGGGACAATCCAGAACTACTTCAGGAAGCCACTGACCTGCTCAGGGGCGAGGAAGAGATGGGATCTTTCCTCCTGCATCCGGCGATTGCGTTTCAGGAATATCCGCGCCCATTTCAACCAGGACAGACGGTGCTGGAGCGCTTTGAGATTACGCGCGAAATAGGCGAAGGCGGAATGGGGATCGTGTATGAAGCCTTCGACCGAAGGGTGCACCGGCGGATTGCGATCAAGGCAGCGAAGCCGGGCTTTCAAACGCGACTGTCGCCGGAGATCGAAAGTGCGCTGGAAGTGACGCATCCGAATATTTGCCGGGTCCATGAAATCCACACGACGCAAACGGATCGTGGGGACGTGGACTTTCTTACGATGGAGTTTCTGGACGGCGGCACACTTAGCTCTTATCTGGCGAATGGAACGAAAATCCCAGAGCCGGAAGCGCTTGAGATTGCGCGGCAGATTTGCGAAGGGCTGGCGGAGGCTCATCGGCGAGGCATTGTGCATCGCGACCTGAAGACTGGAAATGTGATCGTTTGCCGGAATGAGAAGAACGGCGTGCGCGCGGTGATTACAGATTTCGGGCTCGCCGGGGAAGATGCCCAGCCTTGCGAACTGGGCGGGACGCCGAGATATATTGCGCCTGAAATCTGGATGGGCGAGCGGGCATCGAGGGCATCCGACATTTATGCGCTGGGCATCATTCTTTGCGACATTCTTACGGGCACGTCGCACGATTCTCAGCCGCTCAACGAGTTTGCCAGCAAACTTTCCACGGGCTTCGCGGCGGAAGCGGACGACGCTGGTCCGAAGACGCTTTTAAAAGGAGTGCATGGGCGGTGGGCGCGAACGATTCTGCGCTGCGTGGATTCCGCACCGGAACGGCGCCCGGCAGACGTGAGTGAAGTTTTGGCCGGACTGAAACCGCCGTCGCGATTGAGGCTGGTCCCTATCTCTGTTTTGGTTGTGGTGCTGGCGGCGCTGGCTTTCCCGAGCGTTCGCGGGCGAGTGCATGACGAATTTTGGCCACCGCCGAGCGTGCGACTGGTGGTGCTGCCCGCGTCGGTCTCGGCGGGAATGGCGGTCGACTCGGGCGGAGCTTTGCAGGACGCATCGGACCGGATTTCGCGTTTGACGGCCGAACGGCGCACGGTGGCGGTCATTCCGCCGTCGAAGGCGCGGGAGATGCAGATTCGAACTCCAGAGCAAGCGCAGCAGAGGGTGCATGCTACGCACGCGCTGCAAACGATGATGCGCAAAGAGGGCGACGATTGGGTGGTGACCGGGGCGGTCATCGATTTGCAGACGCAGAACCATTTGCGGGATTTTTCCGCGCGCTACTCGAAGACGACGCTGGGGGCTTTGCCGGAGGCGCTGGCGGGGGAAGTATCGAGCGCGCTCGACCTACGCGGCAAGCCGAGCGAAGTGATTTCGCCGGCGGCGACGGAATCTTACGATCGCGGACTTTATTATCTGCGGCCCGAGTCGCAGAACGTGGACGAGGCGATCCGCGGATTTGAAGAAGCGAGTCAGCTTGATCCGCGGTCGGCGTTGCCGGTGGCCGGGCTGGTGGAGGCGGAGCTCGACAAGTTTGATGAAACGGGCGCGCCGGAGCATATGAAGCAGGCGCAGACATATTTGCAAATGGCGGACAACCTCGATCCGGATGCGGTGAGCGTGCATCTGGCGGCGGGCTTGTTTAACGAAGCGCGCGGACAAAACGCGCAGGCCATTGACCAGTACGAGCGGGTGGCTAACCTGGAGCCGCGGAATGTGTATGCTCTGATCCGGATTGCGGGGGTGTATGACAAAGAGAATATGCCGGAACGGGCAATTACCACTTACCGGCAGGCGGTGAAGCTGGATCCATCGTTTTACGATCCGCACGAATATTTTGGAGTGTTTTATTTTCATCGCGGGCGATATGAGGAGGCGGCGGAGGAGTTTCAACGAGTGATCGACCTGGCGCCGGGAGTGTATAACGCGTATACGAATCTGGGAGCCTCTCTGGAGAAGCTGGGGAGGGTCGATGACGCGGTTAAGGCTTTGCAGAGTTCGCTGGCGCTGCGCGAGACGCCGCGGGCACTGAACAATATGGGCGATCTTTTGTTTTCGAATAACCGGTTTGCGGAAGCGCTGACTTACTTGCAGCGGGCGGCGGCACTTACGGCGAACGATTACGTTATTTTGCTGAATCTAGGAGATACGAATCGACACCTCGGAAACATGAAAGAGGCGAAAGCCGATTATCGGAAGGCGGAGACCTTCGCGCTGGCTGAGTTGAATCAGAATCCTAGAAGCGGGTATCCGCGGGCGGTGGTGGCTTACTCGGCGGCGCGGCTGGGAGACAAGAAACGGGCCGAAGACGAGATTGGGCAGGCGCTGCGGGCGGCTCCCGAGGACAATACGGTGATTCACCGCGCGGTGCTGACGTATGAAGTGCTGGGCTTGCGGGCGGAGGGGCTGGCGGTGTTGAATGCGGCGACTCCCGACCTGCTGCGCAGCCTGGAAAACGACCCCGACCTGGCGGAGTTTTGCCAGGACTCACGCTTTAGACAGTTAGTGGGAAGAAATTCACCGCAGTGAAGCGAACCTAGGAGAGAAGACAATGGCAAACAAGACAAAAGCGCACGGTCAGACGGATCCGATCGTGAAGCCGAATAACACGCAGCAGGCAAAACCTCTTACCGACCCGATCGTCAAGCCGAATAACCCGTCGGGGGCGCAGGGGCAGACCGATCCTATCGTTAAGCCGTAGGTCATTTCGCGCTAAATCGAATCTGGGATAATTTGCTTCGGCTGGCGCCTGGCGAACCTGCCGGGCGCAGGGTCGAAGTGTGCGCGGCGTTGCCGAGTCTGGAGCTGTTTTCGCGGACTCTTATAGGGCGGCTGGTTGGTGTAACTCTTGCATGCGGGTGGCCAGGAATTTTAGATACTCTTCCATTCCTTCGCCGGATTTGGCGGATAGCTTGAATACTGGCATGCCGGGGCGGACTGCCTGGATATTTTTGTAGGCGGCGTCCCAGTTGAATTCTACTGCCTCGGCTAGGTCGAGTTTGGTGACGATGGCGATGTCGGCGCTGTTGAAGATGGTCGGATACTTTAGCGGCTTGTCTTCGCCCTCGGTCACTGAGATCAGTACGAGGCGGAGGTCTTCGCCTAAGTCGTACGATGACGGACAGACCAAGTTGCCAACGTTTTCGATGAAGAGGAAATCGAGCTGGTTGAGATCCCATTGTTCTTCTTCTGTGGCCAGCGCGGTGTCGATCATGGCGGCTTCCAGATGGCAGAGAGTGCCGGTGGTGATCTGCTTGACCGGGGCTTGACTGCGCGCTAAACGAAGCGCGTCATTTTCGGTGGCGAGGTCGCCGACCAGAGCGGCTACGCGATAGTTCGGGCGCAAGAGGGTGAGAGTTTTTTCGAGGAACGCGGTTTTGCCGGAACCGGGGCTGGACACCAGGCTGATTACGAAGACTCCGGCGGCATGGAAGCGGTCGCGCAGGCCGCGGGCGATCACGTCATTTTGCTTGAGAACATTTTTGCGAACTTCGATCAAACGGGGTTCGGGGCGCATTCCTGTATCTCCAAGGCAACTACTTCGAGTTCTTTTCCATGCACGATTTCAGAGCAGGGAGTATTGCATTCCGAGCAACAAAATAATTGCAACGAGCTGAGCGGGCGCTGGGCCTCACATTTGGGGCAAAAGATTACTACGGGGATTTCTTCGATGATTAGGCGCGAACCTTGCAGCGGAGTGTTTTCGCAGGCCATTTCGTAACAGGAGAGCAGAGCTTCTTTGACGACGCCGGAGAGAGCTCCTAGTTTGAGGTGGACGGCCGTGATCTGGCAGCCGCGGCGATCGATTTCTTCCTCGGCCAGTTCTACGATGCTCATCGCGATGGACAGTTCGTGCAATCTGGCTCTCCGGGGCTAAAGCCCCTCTTCAGTTCTCGGCGAGTTAGTCACTTATTGTGCAGCCGTGACCTTGCCAGCCTACTTGAATTACTTTGCCATCTTCTACGAGGATCGGCACAGTGCGCTGGCCTCCTGAAATTTCTCGCATGCGGAGGCGGGCTACTGGATCGGCTTCGACGTCGTATTCCACGAACTCGCTGCGCTTCCATTCGAGCCAGTCGCGCATTTCACCGGTGTGGGGGCAGCGGGCGGTTCCGAAGAGTTCGAGTTTAGGCATGGACTAAATCCTGGTCGAGCTTAGGCACGGGTCGAATCCTCCTGGTTGAGCACCTCCAACGATTCGCGGATTACATGGTAGATCGAGGCCTGGACCTCCTGAATGCGCGGGATGTAGTCACAATTGACGACTATTGGAAAATCGGCGAGCGCTTTGCGCTTGATCTCTCCACCGTCGTAGCCGAGCAACGCGACCGTCAACTGACCTCTCTTGCGTGCCTCTTCGAGGGCCATGATGATGTTGCGCGAGCCGCCGCTGGTAGAGATGCCGAGGGCGATATCTTCGGGGCGAGCCTGCGCGATCAACTGACGCAGAAAAATTGCGTCGGTGCCGATGTCGTTGGCAACGGCAGTGATGTTGGCCGGCTCGAGGGAAAGCGAAACGGCGGGGATGGATCGATAGCCGGAGGGCGGGAGCACGCAATCGATGGCGAAATCGTTGGCGTCGGTGGCGGAGCCTCCATTGCCGAAGACGATGATTTTGCCGCCGAGGCGCAGCCGCTCGTGAATAGCGAGCGTGGCGGCGCTAATCTGTTCGGCTTCTTCACGAGCCACCTGCTCGCGAAGGCGAGTGTCATCGCGGACCTTCATCAGGATGGATGAGGCGACTTCGGCCGCCAGGTGCGTGGTTCCCTGCTTTGTCGTGCCGAGGAACGGATAGAGAAAGCCGGATTCGCCGACGTCGTGGCCTAGTTCGCGGTGTTCGAAGAATACGTGCACCGTCTCCCAGAGCGTGTGATAGAGGATCTCGATCAGCTCCTGGTGCATGAACGGGTCTTGCATGGCCGCATCGGCCGCGTAGTCGCCTTCGATGCCGGGGAGAGCGAAGGTCATCGCGCCCTGGGCGTGGGCCTCCTGGAGTGTTGCCCAGACTTCGGGATCACCTTCGGGCGGACCGAATCCCATGACGATGTCTTCGGGACGGAGGATGGCATCGATCCATGGGCGAAAGAGAACGGAGAGATCGAGCGCGGGGAGAGCGCGCTTGCCGACGATTACGGGATGCACGAACTCGACGGAAACGTGCTGCGCGTCGGTGGTGTAAGGACCGCGGCCGAAGGCGAGCAGACGGCCGCCGCGGAGAAAACGCTCGGACATTTCGCGGCAGGCCTCGGCGAGACGCGGCGCCTCACGCGCGAAGAAGCGCTCGTAGAGCGGGTTGCGCTCGAGGAGACGCTCTTCGACGTGGCTGGCGAGTTTATAGACCGTTGCCATAGTGTTCGTCACGTGTTCGTCCGGCGATCTTGCGGCTAGCAAATTCGCGGCAGGGGGTCGCCGACGAGCATATCTACGATTCGACTTCCGCCGTAAAGGGTTGTCACGAGAACGGTGCCGGCGGGTTGTTCGCGAACTTCGCCGATGACCTGCGCTTCGCTTCCGCCGGGCGCGAGACACAAGGCGTTGATGGCGGCGTCGGCGTAGTCGGGGGAGACGACAGCGAGGAACTGGCCTTCATTGGCGATGTGCAGGGGATCGAGACCGAGCAACTCGCAGGCGCCGCGGACGGTATCGCGGACTGGAATCTGATCTTCAAAAAGGACCATGCCGAGACCGCAGTCGCGGGCCAACTCGTTGAGCGAAGTTGCGGCGCCGCCACGCGTTGGATCGCGCATCCAGCGAATACCGGGCCCGGCGGCGCGAATGAGAGCTTCGACGAGCGGAAGCACGGAACGAGTGTCAGAACGAAGATCGGCTTCGAGATCGAGTTCACCACGCGCGAGGAGAATGGTGATGCCGTGGTCGCCAATCGGGCCGGAGAGAAGAATACGATCGCCGACGCGGACCGAGCGGGGGTCGATGGTGACGCCGGGAAGCAGGCGGCCGATGCCGGTGGTCGTGATGTACATGCGATCGGCTTTGCCATGCTCGACGACTTTGGTGTCACCGGCGGCGATGCGAACACCGGCATCCTCCGCGGCTTTGGCCATGGCTCGAACTTCGGCTTCGAGAATCGGGGTGGGCAGGCCGGCTTCGAGAACGTAAGAGACGACGAGAGCTTCGGCGCGGGCTCCGGAGACCGCGAGATCGTTGACGGTGCCGTTGACGGCGAGTTCGCCGATCGAACCGCCGGGGAAGGTGATGGGCTTTACGACGAAACTGTCGGTGGTGATGGCGATTTTCGCGCCGTCGATTTCGACGTGGGCAGCGTCGCCGAGTGGGCCGGGAGAGTTGCCGAAAAATAGGGGAGCAAAAAGACCTTCGACCAGTTTGCGGCTGGCTTTGCCGCCGGCGCCGTGGGCCATTTCGATCTGGGGGTCGCGGAAGCGCGTGCGGGGAGAATCGGCCAGCAGCGCGGCGGGAGCGGCCGGGTCGCTCAAGCTACCGAACTCAGACTCACCATCGCTGCCTTGCGATGTTCGTAGTTGTGATAGGCGGCGCATGATCCTTCCGATGACACCATGAGTGCGCCGATAGGATGCTCAGGGGTGCACTCGCGCCCAAACAGTTTACACTGGTGCGGTTTGAGCACGCCTTTGAGGACTTCTCCACACTGCGCGGCTTGCGGGTCGGTGACACGAATGCCGGGTACCTGGAAGCGCTGTTCGGCGTCGAACTCGGCATACTTGTCGTTGATGCGAAGCGCCGACTGCGAGATGAAACCGAGACCTCTCCACTCGAAGTAGGGACGCAACTGAAAAACTTCGGCCATGGCTTTGAGGGCGGCGCGGTTGCCCTCCCAGGGAACGACGCGCTTGTATTGATTTTCGACCTTGGCTTCGCCTGCTTTCAACTGACGCAGCAGCATGACGATGGATTGCAACATGTCGAGCGGCTCGAAGCCGGAGACGACGATGGGCTTGCGCTCATTGCGAGCGATCCACTCATAGGGACGACAACCGATGACGGTGGAGACGTGGCCGGGACCGATGAAGGCGTCGAGGCGCATGTCGGGCGAATCGAGAATGGCGCGGATAGCGGGAATGATGGTGACGTGATTGCAGAAGACGGAGAAGTTGTGAATGCCTTCGGACCGGGCGCGCATCATGGTGAGCGCGGTGGAGGGCGCGGTGGTTTCAAAGCCGATGGCAAAAAACATGACGTGCTTTTCGGGGTTGAGACGGGCGAGTTTGAGGGCGTCAGAGGGGGAATAGACGATGCGAACGTCGACGCCGCGGGCCTTGTGTTCGAGCGGGCTGCCGTGAGTGCCGGGGACGCGCATCATGTCGCCGAAAGCGGCGAAGATAACGTCGGGCTCCTGGGCGACAGCGAGACCATCGTCGATGCGGCCCATCGGAAGGACGCAGACCGGGCAACCGGGGCCGTGAATCAATTCGATATTTTCCGGGAGGATATCTTTAAGGCCGAAGCGATAGATGGCGTGAGTGTGACCGCCGCAGACTTCCATCATGCGGTAATGGCGCGCGGTGCCGGCGAGGCGGCGAATTTCGTCGGCGGTCTTCGAGATCAATTCGGGTTCACGGAATTCGTCGACGAATTTCATACGGATTGGCTCCGGGGTACGGTGCGGCATTTTCGGGATTGAGGCATGGGCGTCAATTGACGTCCTCCAGTCCGTAGCCTCGGACTTCCTGCATCGCACCATCGATCTCTCCCAGCATTCGGAGGGTGTTCATCTGGTCGGCGGCATCCTGCTCGCTGATCTTGCTCATGGCGAAGCCGACGTGGACGAGCACCCAGTCACCGGCGACGGGCTTATCCTCGGCCAAGAGACCAAGGTCGATTCGGCGACGCACGCCGACTACCTCGACGAGGGCGGAGTCCTGGTTGTCGGGCGAAATCTCGACAATCTTTCCTGGTATGGCTAGACACATGCGGCATCCTCCGTCTTGGTCCATCTTTAGTTCCTCGGGGGCTGAAGCCCCCGTCTTTATTGGCTCCGGATGATCGCAGCGGTAAACCGCTGCGCCACCCAAAAACTTGAGCAATGCTGAAGCGCGAAGCCGGTCACGTTTGCTTCCTTGCTGAAATTGCGAACGACAATTTGAGCTCGTCTTTCAGCTTGATGGTTCCTCCGGCGGCAGAGACTGGGCGAATGTCGTAGTCGCTCTGAAGGATGGAAAAGTCTCCGGTGGCGCGCAGAGTATCGGCATTGAGCGTCACCCGCGCGGCAACCGGCTGAGTCTGTGTGACGCCGTGCAAAGTCAATTCTCCGTTCATCGAGACTGAGTATGAACCTTCGCTCAGTTTCTGGACGGCGGACACGCGCGGACAGTCGTAAACAATCTCCGGAAAGCTATCTGCCTCGAGGACGTCTTCGCGCGTTTGGCGTTCGATGTCCTGACGATCCTTGTTGCTGATATCGTCGGTCTCCTTCAGGGAATTTGCCTGCATGACGAGCCGCAGGGAAGCATCTTCGAGGCTGCTGGAAGAGAACTGGACCTCTCCCTGAATGTCCGAAATCGCGAGCGTTGGGTTATGCCCGAACACCGAAAGCGCACCGGTGGCAAACGCCTTCACGGTGAAAGTACTCCCCTGGGCGTCAATGACGTAACGAACCGCCGTCGCCGGCGGGGTTTCGGTTATCGACAAACGAATATCCCCCTGACTAGGTTGCGGAGCAGCGCTGCGTCAAAACCACGCCTCACATGGACCGCAATTTCAAATAACGATCGAGATCAGGCAAAGCGCCCTGAGCCAGATCTCCCAGGCCGAACTGGCCGAGGTAGCGCTTCGCGATGGGGTTGGAAAGAATCAGGCCCGCCCCGAAAACGATAAGTGCCACACCGCTGAGCATGAAGAGCGTGTCTCTGTCGCTGAAGTGTCCGTCACCATTTTCCATTGCCATGGTTGTCTCCTTGTACCACTTGGAAAGTTACTGGGTTGAACTTATTAGCTTGACCAGTTTTACGTTTGTCCAAAATCTTGTCGATTACCGATTGCACGAGCTTCACTGCCGCATCGACGGCTGCTTCGACGGGCGTGCTGAGTCCCATCTGACCTTCTTCGCCGCCGAGAGTTTCGGGTTCGCAGCCGATGAGCAGAATATTTTTTACTTCGATGTTCATGGCCCGGGCCATGCGCAGCACGCTCATGGGATTCATGGAGTGGCCTTCGACGGTGGCGGGTGCGACCGCGGGATCGTCGAGAGATTTCAAATCAGGCTCGATGACGGAGAGCGTGCCGGGCGTCTGGCCATGAGGGCAGGCGTCGACGAGGATGGTGGTTTCGTAACCGTCCTGGAGAGCGTAGGCGAGATCGAAGCCGCGAATGCCGAAGTCGGTGACGCGGACTTCCGGGGGAAGTTCGATCGCGGCGAGACGGCGAGCGACTTCGACACCGAAAGCGTCGTCACCGAGAAAGATGTTGCCGATTCCGGCGACCAGGATGGTGGGCTTTTGCGCGGCCGGGAGGGCTTGCGATTCCTGATCCGAAAGCGGCTCGACCTCTTCGGCATCAAAAAAGAAGCGGTGACCGGGCTGGCGAAGCAGCCCCATGTCGCGGCCGGGGTCCTGATCGAGGACGACGCAGACGTGCTGCTTGCCTTCGTAATCCTGCTCGATGCACTCGATGGTGGCGACCTGGCCGGCAAGCGCGATATCCATGACATCGCCGCCCTTGCGGGGACGCAGGCGCACGCGGGAGCCGGGGCGGACTTCGACGCCGGAGATTTCGAGATGATCGAGAGGAGTTTTTTCTTCGAGGAGTTGCCATTCCCATTCGTTCATTGGGTCTCCTCCTGAGTTGAACTGGAATCGACCGGGCGCAAGCCGCGCAGGACGCCGTGCAACTTCATGAACTGTTCGACCGGCATGGATTCGGTGCGCTCGAGCATCTGGCGAGCGCGCTCGTCGGATTGGCTCATCTCGCGCTTTTCTTCGTCGGTGAGGGTCATGATGCGGAGGGAAAGAATTTCGTCAATCTCGGTGCCGTCGAAGAGATCGCCGGCGCTTTCGGGAGCGATCTTGGGATAGTCGTAGAGAATAATAGGTGAGGAGAGCACCGTGTCGTATTGACCTTCTTCACCGACGAGAACGGGCCAGGCGCCGACGTTTTTGCACTCGGCGACGAGACCGGCAAGACGGTCGGGTGGCGCGAAGAGCGAGACAAATTTTCCGTGGTGAATGCCGAGGACGGTGTGGGTCGAGACGAGGGAGCTTAACAAGGCGTCTTCGCGGTTGGCCTGGTGGGCGTCGGCGAAGGGCGTGCGGTTGCGAATGCGTACGCTGACTTTGAACAGGCCGGCGGCGGCGCGTTCGCATCGGGCCTCGATCATTCCGCGCAGCTCGCTTTGATCGCGGATCATTAGGCCAGTGATGAAACCTTGCGCGTCTTTCAGATATTCGAGTTCGCGACCTGCGGGAAAGAGGAACGACTGGGACAGCGGGGCCTGCACGAGGGCAGCGAGATTGGATAGCGGCAGGATTACTTCTCGCTCTACCGCTTCCTGCCAGGGCTGATAGACGCGGCCATCGATGGTGAGTTTATCAACGGGACTGAAGTCGGGAGCTTCATTCGTCGGCAACTCGGTCGCCGGCTTGGTCAGTTGGCCGACGGAGCGCGCGACTAACTGGAGGAAGCGGACGCGAACTTCGAGGGTGGGCGTTGGATCGACCTCGGGATCGGCTTCGACCAGACATTCGGTCTGCATGGTCCAGGCCTCGGTGCCGTTTTGCGCTTCGCTGTACGACTGCGGACAGACGACACCGAAGTTCCAGCGCTGCTGATTTTTTACCGACGATGGTCGGTAGGGATAGAGCATGTATCCCTCGTAAAGGACGGCTTTCGCGATCTGGTTGACGGTGGCGAGATTCATCACATCACCTTCTCGAGTTTTTCTTCCGTGGGAATAATGCTCTCCAGGACTTCTTCCCAGGTGGGGATGCCGTGCTGAACCTTGTATTGATAGAGGCGATCGAAAGCGTCTTTCTGGAGGCAGAGCCAGGCGGTGTTGGGGTAGTAGGCCTGCATCATGTCACGCCAGATTTTCACGGGAAGTTTGAAGCGGGCTTCTTTATCCCAGGAGATGGGCGCGACCTGCATTCCATTTTCGGGGCTGGCGTAGAAGATCGTACCGCTGAACTGAACGCAGACGGGAACCTCTCCGTCGGCGAGGCCGTCGAAATATTTGGTGGCGGCTACGTTGAAATCGAAGCTGCAAGGCACGGGGAGATCGACGACGGTGGTGCCTTTGAATGACGGCACGACTAAGTTGGCGTGCGTCCAGAGGAGACTGCGCAGGGTCTGGCCCCAACGACTGGGGTCGCCGAACAGGTCGAGCAAGCGATCCTGATCTTCGGCGGTGTATTTGCGGCGAGTGACTTCGAGCTGAATCTGGCAGCGCAGAGCTACGGTGTGAATGGTCTGCTCGGGGTTGGCGTCGGTCAGGCGAAGTTTGAAGGCGAGTAGAGGCGTAGCCGCGTTGGCGACGACCTCGGCACCTTCGATCTGGAAAGTCAGGTCAGGCACTGAATTCCTCCACGGGCCGGGAGGACTCGGCGGGAACTTCGACCGAGCGCGCTTTTATGTTGCCGAAAAAATCGCCTAATTCTTTCCATACTTCGGTGCCGCCGGAGAGACCTTTCCAGTGCATGCGGATGAGGCCGACGAGTTTGTAGCATTCGTCAATCGGGAGGAGGTAATACTCGGCGGCAGAATAGCCGCGAGAGTAGCCGAGACGGTTGACGAGCAGGCCTTCGACGTCGGACTCCATGTCGTTGAGGATCGGGTTGCGGGCGACGATGTCGTTCCAGGATTCGAGAGAGAGTAGCGATTCGGTGGCACCGGCGGGACTGGGATAAAGGGCGACGATGCGGTTCTCGAGGCTGCTGCGAAAGAAGAACGCCATATTGATGGGGACCATGAGGGCGTTCCATTCGGAATCGGTGAGATGGAAAGCGGAAAGTGAGCGGACGCGGCGCGGAACGCGCTTAAACTTTACTCCCTGGCCGCTGAAAAGGAGCGCGCAGGCGTCGCAGGTGCAGAGCAGCTTGCGCTCGGCAACTTCGATCAAGTGCGGATGATCGGGACGCAGACCCAGGCTGCACAATTCGCAACGCTCGAGAGGGCGCTCGCGGCGGGCGAACTGGCGCAGCGCTCCAAAGCCGTCCGCGGGTTCCGAGAATTGTCCGGCACTCATGAGTTCACTTTCTAAGTTGCAATACTTAACTTAATCCGTGCCGCGCGGTTCGAGAGCGATCGGCGAACCGCCCATTAACTTGTCCAAGGCTACGAAACCGGAAGCGGGCTTCTCTTCCAAACCTTCGACTGACAGTGAGGTGAGGTCGGGAGCGGCGTCATACATGGCGCCCTCGAGTGTAGCCTGCACGGTTTTGGCGGTTGAGCCGCAGGTATGCGAGCCGGTTTCGACCCGCAGACGGATGTGGCCATCGCTGATGCTCACGAGTTCGAGTTCACAACCTTGTTTGCGCAGCGTCGGACGAATGCGGTCTACGGCTTTGATCACGCGGGTTTCGAGATCTTCGGGATGCAGGCCGTAAAGGATCAGGACGCTGCTGACGAGCGAATCGCGGCCGAGGCGGTCGATGATGGTCATTCCCTGCTCGCCGGAGTCGGCGACGATTTCGAGAGTTTTTTCGAAGGCTGCCCCGTGGAGATCCATTAATGATTGGACGAGAGTCTTGGCGGTGGCGCGCAGGGCGGGATCGGCGATGGATTCGATTTCCTGAACCAGTTCGCCGATGCGCTGGATGTCTCCGCGAAAGTCTTTGGCTTCGGCCACGATGCTCCCTCAGGGGCTAAAGCCCCAGTTCTTGTTGGCTCTTTACGGCACGGCTGAAGCCATGCCCACCCAAAATCCACTCCGAGCGGCACAGGTGAAGTTGTGCCCTTCCACAAACAAATGGAGTGAGAGCGCAGTTTCGATACGCCTGATGGTTGTGAGGCACACTCCACATCGAACCATCACCGGCGATTCCTAACAGCTACTCCTCTCACTCCCGATCACGCACGAATCAGATTCAAGGCTGGAGGCCGAACATTGGTGAATGATGCGTCTCCAGAACCTTGCCGTTGCCTAAATACATATGCACGCCGCAGGGCAGGCAGGGATCGAAGCTGCGCACCGCACGCATGATATCAATGCCCTTGAACTTGTCGGGGCCGTTTTCTTCGAAGATGGGAGTGTTCTGCACCGCATCTTCGTATGGACCCGGCGTGCCGTAGATGTCGCGTGGATTGGCGTTCCAGGGAGTTGGCGGATAGGGATGATAGTTCGCGATCTTGCCATCCTTAATGACTACGTGGTGCGAGAGCACGCCGCGAACCGCTTCGTGGAAGCCGCAACCGATGGCTTCTTCGGGAACTTTGAATTCGGTCCAAGTTTTGGTGTGGCCGGCATGCAGTTCGGCGAGCGCCTTCTCCATGAAGTGCAGCGCCGCGCAGGCGGCGTAGACCTGGAAGTAGGTGCGGGCCCGGTCGCGCTCGATGGCGTTGCTCCACTTGGGAATCTTCCATTCGAATTCGACTTCAGGGAGTGAGGTGGTTTTTGGCAGGTACATCTTTACGCTGTGACCGGTTGACTTGATGTATCCGATGTCGACGAGGCCGGCGAGCGCGGTTGCCCAGAGGCGGGCGATCGGACCGCCGCCGGTATCCATGGCGAGATGATCGCCGGTGCGCTTGTCGAGCCAGCGCGGCGACATGACCCAAGTGTATTTGCCGCCGAAGTCGCGCTTCTGCGGACGGGGGATGGTGGTCTGGTTCCAGGGATGGTTCTTGTCGACTGGATTGCCGAGGGGATCGGTCTTGACGAAGGTCTGCTGATTTTTCCACTCGTCATAGTAAGAGCTGCCGAGGAGAATGCGGATGTTCAAGTTGATATCCACCAAGTCGGTGGTGACCAGCTTGCCGTCGACGACGATGCCGGGAGTGACGAACATCTTCCGGCCCCACTCCGTCATGTTCTTGTATTGATAGTCGCAATAGTCGGGATCGTTGAACGAGCCCCAGCAGGCTAGCAAGACGCGACGGCGTCCAACCTCTTCGTAACCGGGAAGGGCTTCGTAGAAGAAGTCGAAGAGGTCGTCGTGGAGGGGAACGACCTTCTTCATGAATTCGACATACTTCATGAGGCGGACGAGGTAGTCGGTGAAGAGCTGGATGGTGGGCACGGTCCCGACGCCGCCGGGATAGAGGGTGGATGGGTGGACGTGGCGGCCTTCCATGAGGCAGAACATCTCGCGCGTCATGCGGCTCATGACCAGGGCTTCACGATAGAACGATCCGGTGAAGGGATTAAGCGCGGTCATGATGTCGGCGATGGTGCGGAAGCCGTGCAGACTGGAGTGGGGCGCCGCAGTGGATTGCGCTTTCGCCCAGACTTTGGGATTGGTCTCCTTGACCATCTGCTCGCAGAAGTCGACGCCGACGAGATTGTCCTGGAAGATGTTGTGATCGAACATATACTCGGCAGCCTCGCCGAGATTGACGATCCACTCGGCGATGGCAGGAGGCTTGATGCCGAAGGCCATATTCTGCGCATAGGTGGCGCAGGTGGCGTGATTGTCTCCGCAAATGCCGCAGATGCGGCTGGTGATGAAGTGGGCGTCGCGCGGGTCTTTGCCCTTCATGAAGATGCTGTACCCGCGGAAGATGGACGAGGTGCTGTGACACTCGACCACGTGACGATTTTCAAAGTCGATCTTGGTAAAGATGCCCAGGCTGCCCACGATGCGGGTGATCGGGTCCCAGTTCATTTCCACCAGATTTCCCTTTTTGCTGGGAACATCTTTTGTCGGTGCGGTAATCGTGCTCATGGAGGTCGCTCCTGTCTTGTTAGTGGAAAGCTTTACTTAATAAGATCGTGGATGGTATCCCGTGGTGAGTTCCGCACCGCGATGACGCCACTTGGGTTCTTTGTTGACGGTGGACTGCGTCAGGGAGCGTAAGGCACGAATGGCACGGCCATAGGCACCGACAGCTGCGCTGGAGACTTTGCCGCCGGGAGGCTCATCCATGAAGGGCATGAATTTGTCGGGGAAGCCGGGCATGGTGCAGCCGATGCAGATGCCGCCGACGTTGGGGCAGCCGCCGATTCCGGCCATCCATCCGCGTTTGGGGACGTTGCAGTTCACTACCGGGCCCCAGCAGCCGAGTTTCACGATACATTTGGGAGAGCCGTAGACTTCGGCGAAATCGCCCTGCTCGTAATATCCGGCACGATCACAGCCCTCGTGCACGGTTCTGCCAAAGAGCCAGGTGGGGCGAAGCTGATCGTCGAGTGGGATCATGGGCGCGAGGCCAGCTACCTGATAGAGGAGGTAGAGGACGGTCTCCATGAAGTTGTCGGGCTGCACCGGGCATCCGGGGACGTTGACGATGGGCAGACCGGCTTTTGATTTCCAGTCCCAGCCGAGATAGTCGGCGAGACCCATGGCGCCGGTGGGATTGCCTTGCATGGCGTGAATGCCGCCGTAGGTGGCACAGGTGCCGCAGGCTACGATGGCCAGGGCTTTGGGCGCGAGGCGATCGATCCACTCATTGGTGGTGATAGGCTGACCGGTTTTTGGATCGGTGCCGAGCCCGGCCCAGTATCCTTCCTTCTTGATTTTTTCGTTGGGAATCGAACCTTCGACGACGAGGACGAAGGGCTCGAGCTGACCCTTTTCGGCCATGTACCAGAATTTCAGGAAGTCATCTCCGTTTTCGTAGGCGAGCACGGGATTGTGGAGATGGACTTTGGGGAGTCCGGGGATTGCTCCTAAGAGGACGTCTTCAATGCTGGGCTGAGTAGCCGCGGTGACTGAAACCGAGTCTCCGTCACAGCCGAGGCCGGCGGTGATCCAGAGAATGTGCACCTCGGCGACAGGCGAAGGTTTTTGCGTAACCCGACCGTAGGGAACTGTTTCCGGTGCCATAACTGCGTTCTCCTCTCAACTTGATCGCAATCGTCTCGAGAAACGACACTTGTGTGCGGCGTTAGGATCAATCACCCAGAGGGTCGGCCACAAGCGGGAGCGCCACTTTTTAAGGTCAGTGGTATCGCTAATTTTGTTATGGGGGATTCCCCGATGGCGGCAGAGTAATAAATGGCGGGTTAGGCCGGGATTGGAGTGAGGTGAGAGGAAGATTTCTACGCGGTTTTTTCGTTCATGTTCCACTGAATGGCGCGCTGCATCAGTTCGCGGGAGCTGCGCAGGGATAATTTTTCTTTGATGTGGGCCTGGTAGGATTCGACGGTTTTGATGCTGAGGTGGAGATCTTCGGCAATTTGACGGGTGCCGTGGCCTTCGCCGATGAGACGGAAGACTTCGAGTTCGCGGTCGCTGAGATCGGCGATAGAGGAGTTGCGGAGGGTTCCGGAGCCGGTGATGTAGTGCTTGAGCATCTTGTTGGCGATGCGGTCGCTGACGTAGATCTCGCCGCTCAGAATGCGGCGCACGGCGACCAGCACTTTTTCGGTGGCCTCCTGCTTCATGATGTAGCCGTTGGCGCCGGCGCGGAGGGCGCGTTCGGCATAGATGGATTCATCGTGCATCGAGAGAATGAGAACGGGCAGAACGGGATGCGTGGTGCGAATGGTTTTCAGCAGATCGAGGCCGTCGGGGCCGTTGAGCGAGATGTCGACGATGAGGACGTCGGGATGCGCGGAGGCGAGGACGTGCATGGCACCGGTGGCCTCTTCGGCTTCGCCGCAGACCACAAGATCGGGCTCACGATTGATGAGCAGCGCCAGACCCTGGCGGACGATGGGATGGTCATCGACGACGAGGATTCTTTTCTTGGCGCCGGGCTGAGGTTGCGGGGCGCGGGATTGCGATTTGTGAGTCACATTCATAGTTAGATCATTGGCTGGTCACGATGTTGCTTCACGGGTTCGGTGCTACGCGCGGCAGCACCGGAAACAAGCAGGTCACTAGAGTTCCGCCGGTGGGGACTTGGCGGACGTCGAGAGAACCTCCGACCATGCGGGCCCGATAGTTCATGAGCTGAAGCCCCATACCTTTGTTGCCGGGAACGTGGTTGCCGATGCCAGAGCCGTCATCCTGAATTGTAAGCGCTCCCTGGTGCCCGTCGGCGGCCAGGCGAATGACGATCTGGCGGGCGTGGCCGTGCTTGATGGCGTTGTTGACGGCTTCGCGAGCAACATAATAAAGATGAGTGGCGACCGTGTCATCGTGGATCAGCACCGGGGTAAAACACTGGAACCGGCAACTGACGCCGAATAGATCTTCCACCTCGCCCGCCCACTGTTGCAAGGCCGACATCAGGCCCTGGGCGTCGGACACCACCGGGAGCAGGCCGCGCGCCAGTTCGCGGGTCTTGTAAATCGCCTCGTTGACGAGGCTTACGATTTTGGCCGCGTCGCCAGCTTCGGCCAGGCCTTTTTCCATCAATCTCTGCTCCTGGACTTTGGTCATGAAGGCGATGCCAGTGAGATGCTGGCCGAGGCCATCGTGCAGATCCTGGCCGATGCGGCGCTGCTCGCGCGCGCTGATTTCCAGGATAGTTTTCTCGAGCTGCTTGCGCTCGGTGATGTCGCGAATGGCGCTCGAGACGAGGACGCCCTCTTCGGTTTCGAGCGGGCTGAGGCTGATTTCGACGGGGAATTCGTGACCGTCTTTGTGCAGGCCGTAGAGTTCTTCGCCGGCTGCGCCCATGGGACGCACACGCGGTTCGTGGAAGAAACGCTGGCGGTGTTTGGGATGCTTGTGGCGGAGACGCGGCGGCACCAGCATTTCGAGGGGCTGCCCGAGGAGTTCTTCGCGTCGATAGCCGAACAATTTTTCGACTTGTGCGTTGACGAGAACGATCCGGCCTTCGG
Organism: uncultured Acidobacteriaceae bacterium; assembly: GCA_963803645.1. Classification (GTDB taxonomy): domain Bacteria; phylum Acidobacteriota; class Terriglobia; order Terriglobales; family Acidobacteriaceae; genus Acidiflorens. The sequence continues at coordinate 58,197 of CAWDNK010000007.1, forward strand.
GATTGACGACTACGACCGCGTCGGGCGCGGCTTCGAGCAGTCCACGGAATTTGGCTTCGGCGCGTCTGCTGACGTTGCGCTCCCCCTGCAAGGCTTCTTCGGTGCGCTTGAGATCGGTGATATCGAAGCCGACACCGTGAATGAACCAGGGCTCGCCATCGGACTTGCGAATCATCTTGGCTTCGCAATGGAACCAGAGGACCTCGCCACTGCGGGAGACGACGCGATAGGCGGAACGGAGCGGGTTGCCGGTGAGAAACATTTCGGCGGCTTCGGTACTCCAGCGCTGTTTGTCGTCGGGATGAATGTGGCTGTACCAGCGGATGGGATCTTCCAGCCATTCTTCCTGGGAGAAGCCGAGGGCGGCTTCGATCTGCGGGCTGACGTAGGCTTCGCCGATACCGCGATCAAGGTAGGCCATAAAGACTACAGCGGGAATTTGCTCTACGAGGGCGCGGTAGCGGGCTTCGAGATTGGGGAGTGGAGGAGCGTCCGGGAGGATGGAATCGGTTGGTTTACCTGGCGGAAATTCTGGCGGCGAGGCTTCTTGCGAGTCTGGCGACCAGGGTTGGCCGGATGGGGCGGGCGGATAGACGATACGGCGGGCGCTAGCGGGATTGAGATGGTGGGTGAAGACGGCGGCGAGGCTCTGGAGAATTTCTTCCGCCTCGGAAGGATTGAGGTCGGGCTCGGCAACCGTGAGAGTGCCATGCTTGAACGGTGACGCGGCCGCATTGGACTCGGGCTCTTTCATGGCAAGCCGCATTCTGGACCGATGGATGGCAAAGTATCAACTCCAAACCCAAAGAACGACAACGACGGCGGACCAGAGTGCCCGCCCTCACACTGCCGGACAAGAACAATGTCCGCCCGACACTATCCCTACGCTGCTCCCACGCTAGCGGTTCGGCTTGCGCCAGCTGGGTTCCTTGTTGAGCGACGCCTGCGTGAAACGGCGCAGAGCGTGAATGGCGCGCCCGTAAGTTTGTACGGCGGCCGACGACAACAGAGAACCGGGCGGCTGATTCATAAAAGGCATGAACTTGTCGGGAAAGCCGGGCATGGTGCAGCCGATGCAAATGCCTCCTACGTTGGGACAGCCGCCGATGCCGCCCATCCAACCACGCTTGCCGACATTGCACTGAACAACCGGCCCCCAGCAACCGAGCTTCACGATGCAGAGCGGAGAGCCGTACTCGTCGGCAAACTGGGCCTGCTCGTAGAATCCGCCGCGGTCGCAACCTTCATGCACAGTGTTGCCGAAGAGCCACCTGGGCCGCAAGGCCTCATCGAGCGGAATCATGGGCGCGCGGCCGGAGGCCATGTGGAGAAGGTAGAGAAGCGTCTCCATGAAATTATCGGGCTGCACGGGACAGCCCGGCACGCAGACGATGGGAATGTCAGCTCGCGAGGTCCACTTCCAGCCAAGGTAATCGGGCAGACCCATGCAGCCGGTGGGATTGCCCTCCATGGCGTGAATGCCGCCGTAAGTGGCGCAGGTGCCGGCGGCGACTACGGCCCAGGCTTGGGGAGCGAGGCGATCGATCCATTCACAGGTGGTGATGGGCTGGCCGGTTTTGGGGTCGGTGCCGAGAGAGGCCCAATAGCCTTCATCCTTATTATGTTCATTCGGAATGGAGCCTTCGACCACCAGAATGAAATTCTCCATTTTGCCGGCTGCGGCCTGATGAAAGGGCTGCATGAAATCGTCGCCATTGGCGAGGGCGAGGAACGGATTGTGGAGGGTGACTTTTGGGATCCAGGGAATCTGGCCGAGAAGGATATCTTCGATGCTGGGCTGAGTGGCAGCGGTCATGGCGATGGTGTCGCCATCGCAGCCGAGGCCGGCGGTGATCCAGAGGACCTCGATCTCGGCGATCGGGGTGTCGGTTGCGCGACGAATTTCGGGGGTCGCCATTGCGAGTTACTTTAGCGGAGGGCGGGGGAACGGGCAAGTTCGAGGTTCGGGATGGCGTGGGGATCGCACGTCGAGCGCCTTGGCATTCTAGACCTGCAATACGTCGCCGGGACGGGCTACCATTTCGTAGAGGACTGGATTGACGAAGAATCCTATGAAGAGGCGGGAGATCAGGCCGGCTACGATTACTATGGCGAACGGCCTTTGGGTGTCTGAGCCGATGCCGGTGGAGAGCGCGGCGGGCAGCAATCCCAGGCAGGCGACTAGAGCCGTCATCATGATGGGACGAAGGCGGAGGAGCGAGGCTTCGCGGGTGGCGGGACGGATTTCCATTCCTTCGCCGCGCAGCTTGTTGATGTAGGAGACGAGAATGACGGCGGTTTCGACGGAGACGCCTAGCAGTGCCAGCAACCCGAGGACTGAGGAGACGCTGAAGGGAGTGTGCGTGAGTTTGAGGGCAACGAGCGCGCCGACTGGTTCCGTCATGATTACGCCGATGGCGATGGTGACGGGGAATTTGAAATTTCCGTAGAGCGCAAACAGGATCATGAAAATCAGGACGATGGCGAGCGGGCCGATGAAGTACATCTGGGCTTTGGCTTCGAGGAACTGGCTGTATTCGCCGCCCCATTCCATGCGGTAGCCTTGCGGGAGCGTAACGGCTTTTTTGACGGCCGACTGTGCCTCTTGGACAGCGCGTTGCAGGTCGCGGCCTTCGATGCTGTACTGCACACCGATGTAGCGCGAGTTATTTTCGCGGTAGATAAAAGACGCGCCGTTTCCCTGGGTGATGGTCGCGAGCTGGCTGAGCGGAATCTGCGTCCCATCCGGAGTGCCGACCAGTAAGTTGCCGATCTCGGGCGCGCTGCTGCGGAACTGGGGTTGCATGCGGACGACGAGGTCGAACAACTTCTCGCCTTGAATGACTTGCGTGACGGCTTGGCCACCGACGGCTGCTGAGATCACGGCTTCGACATCGGCAACGTTGATTCCATAGCGCGCGATCTTGTCGCGATCGACGTCGATGAGCAGGCTGGGCTGGCCGAGTTCGCGGACTACGGTGAGGTCGGTGAATCCGGGCACGGCAGCGAGTGTGTTTTTGACCTGGATAGCCTTGTCCTGAAGCACTTTCAAGTCTTCACCGTAGATTTTGACTGCAAGCGAACTCTTGAGGCCGGTGAGCGCCTCGTCGACGGCATCTTCGGCGGGCTGAGTGTAGTTGAAGATGATGCCGGGAAAAGCCTTCAGCTTTTTATCGATCGATTCGATGAGCTGCTTTTTCTCGCTGAGGTCGCCGGTCCAGGCTTTGTCTTTGTAGGGCTTGAGGCCGACGTAGAACTCGCAGTTAAAGAAGCCGGTGGGATCGGTGCCATCGTCGGGGCGTCCTAATTCGGAGCCCACGACGGTGACCTGGGGATAAGACATAAGGATGTCGCGGATTTGCGGAGCGATGCTGCTGGCTTCCTCGAAGGAGATGGTGTAGGGCATGGTGGCCCGCACCCAGAGCGCGCCTTCGTCGAGGTGGGGCATGAACTCGCCGCCGATGAAGGGCACGAGCAGGAGAGCCGCAAGGAATATCAGGGTTGCGATGGCGATGGTAGTGCGGGGACGGTCGAGCGCCCAATCGAGCTGGACGGCATATTTGCGCTTCATCCATTCGAACGGACGATTCGGTTTTTCGCGGACACCTTTTTTGAACCAGTAGGACGCGAGGACGGGAATGAGCGTGAGGGTGAGGATGAGAGCGCCGACCAGGGCAAACGACATGGTCTCAGCCATGGGGTGAAAGAGTTTTCCGGAGGGGCCGGTCAAGGCGTAGATCGGGAGGTAGCCGGCGAGGATGACAGCGACGGAATAGAAGATGGGGCGATCGACATCTTTGGCGGCGGCGAGGATGACTTCGTTGAGGTTGTAGGTCTGCCCCTCGCGGAGGGCTAACTCGCGATAGATGTTTTCAATCATGACCACCGTGCCGTCAATGACGATGCCGAAGTCGATGGCGCCGATGGAAAGCAAGTTGGCGGCGACGTCATGCGCGTGCAGAACGATGAAGGCAAACAAAAGCGAGAGCGGAATGGTGAGAGCGACAATGACGGCGGCGCGGAAGCTGACGAGGAAGAAAATCAGCACGACGAGAACGAGCACCATGCCGCGGAGCAGGTTGGCTTCGACGGTGTCGGTGGTCAGGGCAACGAGTTCGCTGCGGTCATAATAAGGATGGATTTTGACGTCAGGCGGAAGGATCTGCTGGTTGAGCTCTTCGGTTTTGGCTTCCACGCCTTTGAGGACGTTCTGCGTCTGCTCGCCGCGGAGCATGAGAATGACGCCTTCGACCACATCGTCATTTTTCTGGAAGCCGAATTCGCCGAGACGTGGCGCGTGGCCGATGACTACCTCTCCTACATCGCGGACGCGGATGGGCACACCTTTATTGGCGCCGACCACGATGTTGCCGATGTCGTCAGTGTTTTTGACGAGCCCGATGCCGCGCACGTAGTAGAACTGTCCACCTTGAGAGAAGAAGCCGCCGCCGGCATTGGAGTTATTGGCGGCAAGCGCAGTGGTGACTTGCGGAATGGTGAGGTGATAACCGTAGATGCGGGCCGGGTCGAGCAGCACCTGGTATTGCATGACCGTGCCGCCGAAGCCGGAATCGTCGGCCACTCCGTGAACGGAACGATAGGCGCGCTCGACGACCCAGTCTTCGATCGTCTTCAGCTCCTGGGGCGAGCGGTCCGGACTTTCGAGCACATAGCGATAGACGAGGCCGCTGGGGCTAAAGAGGGGCGACAGGGAGGGAGTTACTCCGGTGGGCAGAGTGGCCTGGGCGAGACGTTCAAAGACAATCTGGCGGGCGAAGTAGTCGTCGGTGCTTTCTTCGAAGGTGAGGATGACATCGGATAGGCCATAGAGTGAGATGGAACGCATCACCACCATGTGCGGGACGCCGTTCATCTCGAGTTCGAGGGGAAGCGTGACGAGGCGCTCGACCTCTTCGGCAGCGTGGTCTGACCATTGGGTAATGATTTCGACCTGCGGAGGCGAGAGATCGGGATAGGCATCGACGGGCATCCGCTGAAAAGAGAGGATTCCCGCGACGGTGATGAATGCGGTCAGCATCAGTACCAGGAACCTCTGCCGCAGAGCCGCTTGGACTATCCGATGGATCATTTAGTTTGGGTAAACACTATCCTTGCTCGTGCTTATAGAACACTGTTTCAAAAACGCGACACGTTAGCGCTGCAACGAATTTGCAAACTGCAGGAACAAGCTGCCATTGCCAATGACCTGATCGCCAGCCTTCAGGCCGCTGGTGATCTGGGTCTGCCCATTCAGACTTTCGCCGAGCGTCACGGAGCGCCGGCCGAACTGGTCCGGAGATGCAGCGGCATAGACATAGGGCTGATTCTCGCTATCACGCAGGACCGCGGCATCCGGGAGCGCGATGGCATTGGGAATGGCGCCGGCGTTTACGGTGGCAACCACGTACATATCTTTTTTGAGTTTCTCGCCGGGATTGCTGGTCTCAATGCGCGCCTGGAGCGTGCGCGTGCCGGGATCGAGAGACGCGGCGACGTATGAAATGCGGCCGTGGAAAACTTCCGGATAAGTGTCGGTCTGAATGGTGACCTGATCTCCGACGGCGACATAGGGCAAATCTTTTTGATAGATATTGACCAGCACCCAGACGGTGCTGAGGTCGGAGATCATGAAACATTGAGTGGTGCCGGGCTGAAGGAGCTGTCCGACCGATACATCCTGCTCGACGATCAAGCCGGTGATGGGCGCCCGCACGGGAACCTCAAAAGAGGGCGGAGCTTTTACGAGCGCGTCGGGATCGGTGACGCCCATGACCTTTAAGGCAGCCTGGGCCGCGACGAGGTCTCCACTGGCCTGCACGTCGGCGGAGTCGGCCTGCTCCACATTTTGTTCGGCGATGGCATGATGCGCATACAGGTCCTTGGCACGGGCGAGGGCTTTTTCAGCCAAGGCGTACGCGTCTTTGGCCTTGAGATAGTTGGTGCGAAGCTGCGAGAAGTCAGGGCTGGAGACGTAGAGCATGGGCTCGCCCTGAGTTACTTTCTGTCCGGGAACGACGACTACGCGGCTGACCGGTCCACTTACCTGAGTGATGACCGGGGTGGTGCGAAAGCTGTTGTAAGCGACGGCACCGGTCAGGCGCAGAGACCGAGTGAGAGTTGTCGGCTGAACGGTCAGCACCTGGACATGCGACATCTGGTCATGCGGAATGGTGAAGAGTTCGGGATTTTGTGAGTTCGACGGGCTGGAATTAGCAGCGGTTGGTTTTGAGCTGTCGCAACCGGCGAGGATGAGCATGACGGCTGAGGCGGCGGCGAATGCGATTAGAGTTCGGCGCACGGTCCGCGCAGCATTTTTCTCAGCACTCTTCTCGACAATTTGCGGGAGATGCTTACGCAGGTTCATGGCAGGCTCCTCGTCCCGACCGCTTCTTTGAGTTGCTCGAGTGCAGTCATATAAGAGGCCAACGCCTGCCGATAGGCCAACTGAACGGAGCGATAACTGCGCTCGGCGTCGAGAAAATCCAGAAGGCTGGCGGCCCCGCGTTTGTAGGCATATTCGCTGATGTCGCGCGAATCCTGCGCCTGCTTGAGATAGCCCGAGGTATAGAGTTGCACCACTTCTTCGTTACTCCGGACGGCCTCGAAGGCGTTGGCGACGTCGGAGAGAACGGTATCACTGGCGGACTGCTGCTGCTCCTGGGCCTGAGTAAGAGCGTAACCGGTGCGGGCGATCTCTCCCTGATTGCGGTTAAAGATGGGCAGCTCAAAATTAACGAATATCGATGCGGTGTTCTCACCGGATACGTGGGTGAAATCATAGGTGCCGTTTATGTCCACCTTGGCGTTCGCTTTGGCGAGGGAGATCTGGCTCTGCGCCGCGGTGACGCCAAGCTCGGCGGCGCGGAAGTCGGGACGATTGGTGAGCGCCTTCATCTGTAAGTCTTCCTCGGTCGCTTTCAGCTGCCGGTAGGCGAGATCGCCGACGACATCGTAGTCTGCGGGCACCGCATCATAGCCGAGGAATTGGCGCAGAGCCACGAGCGCCTGTTTTTTCGCGAGGCGGGCGGAGGATACGTCGGTCTGAAACTGAAGGAGCTGGAGCTTGATCTTGAGGTAGTCGCCTTCGCCGATGTAGCCGGCCTTGTATTGGAGCTCGCTGATATCGACCGTTTGCTGGAAGCCTTTCAGATCCTGGAGCGCGAACTCAAGAGTGGATTCCGCCAGGACCACGCTGACAAACTGCTGGCCCACGTTGAAGGCCAGAGTGCGCTCGGCGTCGGTGACCTGGGCACGAGTTACGGCGGTCTGATCGCGGGCTGCCTGGAGCCGCCAATGACGCTTGCGGCCGCGTTCGAAGAGGTACCCGAGACCGATGTCGAACTGCTGAACGTTGTTGAGGTTGTCTCCGGAAAAATCCTGCGGGCTGAAGAACGGGACGAACTGCGAATCGGCGCCGAGGGTGGGATTCGGACGGAGATTGGCGGTAATCTCCTGCGCCTGATTCTGAAGAATCATGGTGCGCGTGGCTTTTATGGAATGGTTATGGGCGAGGGCCAAATCGATGGCCTCATCGAGAGTGATCAGCTTCGTATTCTGTCCACCGCTGGGCGCGCCCAGCAAAAAAAACATGATGGCCGGGGCGATGATCCGAAAGTACCGGGAGCGAATTAGGGTTGAGATCAAAGTGGCCTGACTCTGGTGCAGCAAATCTCCGGCGGAGGGTCAAACGTAACGAGCAGTGCAGCATGCTCCGTCGCAGTCAGGTCATCCTCCAGAGACGAAACCCATGACCGGGCTCGACGGAAGTATTGTAATGCACTGACGGAGCGACTGGGTGGGGTCGGGGAGGGTCTGTGTAATTTCCGGTAGGCGCGGCGGCTTTGATTTCCGGGGGCTGCTTGTTGAGCGCGGTACAAGCTTGTGTGGTTGATGCGGGAGCACCGACGCTTTCGGCAGAATACATAGGTTCTGCGTCCACTCACTTCGTTCGGGCTCAGGATGACAACTCTAAAATCAAGGCTCAGGGTCACAACGTTTTATTTGGCGACTTTGTGGACTGCGCGCCGGCTAATAAGGTTCGATTGCGAGTCGGGACAGATTGGTTGTCCGGGGGCAGATCTGGCTGTAAGAGGAAAATGATTTATGAGTAAGCTATTTCACCACTAATCGCGCACCCCTGATACAATTCAGGGCCGAGGGGGATCAGATATGGCTAACTTATCTCAAATTGTAGAGCAGCTGAAAAAAGAAGCAGAACGATTGAAGCGAGAACTAGGAACGGTACACACGGCTCTGGCGGCGTTTGGCACGGCGCCGGAGAAGAAAGCGACCGTACGGAAATTGTCGGCGGCTGGGAGACGAAGCATAGCCGCTGCGCAGAGGGCACGCTGGGCGAAGTTAAAGGGCGGTAAGCAGAACATTGTGGCTATGCCCAAGAAGCGAACGATGTCCGCCGCCGCGCGGAAGAAGATCGCAGCCGCGCAACGCGCGCGGTGGGCCAGAGTTAAAGCCCAAAGCAAGGCTGCTTAAAGCTATTCGGTGAAGGTATGATGCCGCTCGGCTGCAATCCGAGCGGCTTTTCTTATGCCTGTTTGGGGGGGCTGGTTCTCGACTTAGTGCTCGACCTTGGGGTCGGGTATTGGCTTTATGCCGACTTATCCCGTTTGAGAGAGGTTGTCTGGATTGTAGACGGCTGGAGCCTTAGGCGGCTCTAATGGCAGGCGGGGCGGGTGTTTTTGAGTTAAATCCACAAAATAGCTATTGACATTGTCTTCTCAACAGCGTAAACGGTTGGGCCGGGTTATTCCACCGTTTTGCTACTCCCCCTAAAACGGCCCCCTAAGTAGGAATTGCCTGCTTGTACTCCAAAAATTAATTGAAATCCTGCCTGCGAGGCTGACTATGCGAGCCACTTCTTCGCTCTGCGTCCGTGCGTTGTTTGTCGTTACCACCGTTCTTCTTTGCCTGATTCCCTTCATGGGAACAGCGTCCGCCGAAGTAAGAACGATGGCGACACCCCAGGTTCGAGTGACGAGCCGGGTCGACAACAACATACGCAAGACTCTCTACGGGCACGTACCTCGCGCTCTTCGACACGCGACCAAACTCGGGCGCGTCGATCCGAGCACGGCCGCCGAACACCTGATTCTGGCTCTTAAGTCGAGTCCCGACCAGGAGCGCGAAATCCGCCGGGTGGTGGACGAGCAGCAGGACCGGAGAACAGGCAACTTTCATCAGTGGATGAAGCCGGAGGAATTCGGCGCGCACTTTGGCGTGCATGATTCCGACCTGGAGAACCTGAAGGCATGGCTGAGCAGTCAGGGCTTCACGGTTGAAAGCGTGACCAAGTCTAAGCGCGCGATCCAATTCTCGGGAACGGTGGGACAGATCGAGCAGGCTTTCCACACCGAGATGCACTATTTCGCGATGCCGAACGGGGAGATTCACGTCTCGAACGACCGCGACATCAGCGTGCCGTCGGCGCTTGCGCCGGTTATTGCCGGCGTTCCGACGCTGCATAACTTCTTCCGCAAAACGCACAGCCAGATGGAAAGACTGAGCCGAATGCGGTTGGGCCCGGCGTTCTCGAACGGCTCCGGCACCAACTATGTAGGCCCTGCCGATTTTGCGACGATCTATAACACTGCCCCGCTCTTGCAGCAGGGGATTGATGGAACCGGAGTGACGATCGCGATCGTCGGGCGCTCCGACATTCTGCTGAGCGATGTGCAGACTTACCGGCAGCTTTTCAATCTTCCGGTGAATGATCCGATCTTCATTCATGCGGGACAGGACCCAGGGGTGCTTCCGGGAGACGATGGCGAGTCCGATCTGGACGTTGAAATTTCGGGAGGCATAGCACCGGGCGCAACCGTGAAATTTGTCATCGGGACGCCGACGTTCCTGGTGGATGGCATCACGAACTCGATTCAGTACATTGTCGAGAACAACGCAGCCGACATCATGAGCCTGAGTTACGGCGACTGCGAGGCGAATGAAGGCGCGGGCGGGAATTCTTTTAACAGCGAGATGTTCGAGCAGGCGGCCGCGCAAGGCATCAGTGTGTTTATCGCGCAGGGCGACAACGGACCTTCGGGTTGCGACGACTCGAATGACAGTTATGAAGTGCTGGGTTATGCGGCTGGAGCCGAGGGCTCGACGCCCTATGGCGTGGCGGTCGGCGGAACGCAGTTTAACGAGGGATCCGGAACCTACTGGGCGAACAACAGTAATGCGCTGAATCTTGAGTCTGCTCTTTCGTACATTCCGGAATATCCCTGGAACGAGGCGAAAGGCGCCACTCCTACGTCTACGGGTTCCAGTGATTTGTCAGGTTTGTGGTCGGGCAGCGGCGGCATCAGCGCGTATTACCTGCAACCTTCGTGGCAGCGCGGCCCGGGAATCGGCGCGTCCGATCCGGTGTTGACGCTGGGCAACGGCTCGACTGGCTTATGGGTTACGGGAATCACGATCACGACCGCCGGCAGTGGATACACGAGCGCGCCCAGCGTAACTTTCACGGGCGGCGGATGTGCCTCCGAACCAACCGCCACCAGCGTCATCTCGGGCGGCGCGGTTACTGGAATTGTCTTCAATTACGGCACACAGGGCGGCTCGCTCAAGAGTGGACAGGGATTCGGATGCACTTCGGCGCCGACGATCGCATTCGGGGCTGCGCCAGCGGGAGGCACGACGGCTGCGGCGACCGCATTAGTCGGGCAGATGCAGAATCCCGCGCCGCTCATCTCGGGAGTTCCGCATCGCTTGACGCCGGACGTCGCGCTGAACGCGGCCGCCGATCATGACGGCACCCTTTTCTGTAGCGAAGGTATCTGCGAGATCAATGGAAGCGGACAACTGGAGGACGCGGGAATCGTGGGCGGAACTTCGGTGGCGGCTCCCAGCATGGCGGGCGTGCAGGCACTGATCGATCAGGCCAACGGCGGCCGGCAGGGCATGCCGGCTTATATCTACTACACACTGGCGGCGAACCAGAACACGACTAACTGCAACTCTTCCCTGCCCCCCACGAATAGTTCGGGCTGCGCTTTCCAGGACATTACGGTGGGCAACAACCTGATCTGCGGCTTGTCGAGTTGCTCGACTACTACGCCGGCAGCGAAGATCGGCTTCCAGGCGGGCACGGGCTATGACATGGCGACCGGTCTCGGTTCGGTGAACGCCGCGAACCTGGCGAGCCAGTGGAGTTCGGTGATTTTCGCGAGTTCGAACGTAACACTCGGACTTTCGCAAACTTCGTTTGTCCACGGAACAGCGGTTACATTAAGCGGCACGGTGGCTCCGGGTTCGGGATCGGGTACGCCGACCGGGGACGTGGCCTTCATCGTGAGCCAGGGAGCGATCGGCGACACAGTGAATACAGATACGGGCGCGCTGAACGGGCCAGCGGCCTTTACGACGCTGAGCGGAGGATCGTACTCCGCAGTTCTGAACAATCTGCCGGGCGGCACTTATTATGTGACCGCGCGCTACGGTGGCGATGAGACCTACGGCTCGAGTTACTCGACGCCCACACAAGTGACGGTTCAGGCGGAGAATGACACGCTGAATCTGGCGGCCTACGCGCTCAACGGATCGGCATGTACGCTCACCTCGGGCAGCACGTTCGCTTATGACTCGGACATCTGGCTGGATGCGCAGGCTACCGCCAATTCCGGTGCAGGCGCTCCGACGGGCACGATCGTCATCACGCTCGACGGGAATCCATACACTACGTTGACGCTTGACCCGAACGGACATGCATTTGCACTCTCGGGCTCAATCGGGACGTCCAGCTGCCTGTTCGGATACGATTACTCAAATACCGCGACCATCGTGGGCGGGGCGCACGCGATTGCGGCATCCTACTCTGGCGACTCTGCCTTTGACCCAACCAATGCGACGGCCAACATTACTGTGACTCAAGTTACTCCATCGCTGAGTTTGGCGGCTGGGGCGACACAGATCACCGCAGGCTTCAACGATCAGCTAACCGCAACCTTCGGATCGCTGCCGGCCACAGGCCAGCAGATCGGAACGGCGGCTCCCACGGGAATGGTGACCTTCACGGATACGACAACGAGCACGGTGCTCGGCACGGCGCCGGTGGTGTCAACTCTCACTTATCAGATCAACGAGCAACTGACGAGCTTCGCGTCAGTGGCGCAACTACAGACCACCGGCATTACAACCGCCGGAGCAAATTCCATCACGGCGACATATAGCGGCGACACGAACTTCGCTCCGGTGACATCTTCGGCAGTTTCGGTCACAGTGGCCACCTACACGAACGCGACAGCGACCGCCGTCACTTCGAATGGAAACCCAACCACACTCAACGGGCGCCCAACGTTTACGGCTACGGTTACTGGCTCGACGAGTCCAACTTCGGGGACGGTTACGTTCTATGACGGCACAACCGTGCTCGGAACTGGCACTGTTGGGAGCGGCCACACGGCGACGTTCCGGCCGGCGAGCGGATTCCCGTTCTACGGCGGGAGTCACAACATCACGGCAACCTTTGGCGGAGTTGCAAGCACCTTTGCACCCAGCACCTCGCCGGTTTTGGTGGAGACGGTGACGCAGGGCACGATCACGCACGAGCTGACGGCCAAGACGGTCGGCCTGACGGGACAGAATTACACTTTCACGGATGTCATCACGCCGAGCTCCACCAATACGGCGTTCCTGCCAACCGCAGCGATACTGTTCTTTGATGGCGCGAACCCAATCGGATCGGGCCAACTGACAAGCATTGCCACCGGGTTGGACGGCTATGGCATTTACGAAGGGTCAGTGACGGTCAATACGCTTTCGAGTGGGACGCACACCATCACCGCGGAGTATCCGGGCGACGCCAACTACCCAGCGTCGACCTCCAACACGCAGACCGTGTTTGTCGGCGGCACACCCACGCTTACGTGGGGCACGCCGGCAGCAATCTCGTATGGGACGCCTCTCAGTTCGACGCAGTTGAATGCGACGGACACGATCCCCGGCACGTATGTCTATAACCCGCCGGCGGGCACGGTGCTGAACGCGGGCCCGCAGAATCTGGCGGTGACGTTCACGCCAGCCGATTACAAGGACTTCAGCACGCAAAACACGAGCGTGACGCTGACGGTGAATCAGGCGAGCCAGGCCATCACCTTCACTACGAATCCGCCTTCGAGCGCCGCCTTTGGCAGCAGCTTCACGGTGGCGGCCACGGGCGGCGCAAGCGGCAATCCGGTGGTGTTCACCAACGCGGGAGGCTGCACCAACTCCGGCGCAAACTACACCATGACCAGCGGTACGGTTGCGTGTTCCGTGATCGCGAACCAGGCGGGGAACAGCAACTACCTGGCTGCACCGCAGGTTACGAAAACCACAAATGCAACTCTGGCAGCCACGTCGATCAGTGTGACCGTCGTGAGCCCGGCTAGTGAGGACTACGGACTGGACGCGCAGGTCACGATCACGGCAGTGCTGTCGTGGACAGCCAGCGGCGTTGCGCCCACGGCGAGCGGTGTAGCCATTGGGGGCAACGGGCCGAGCAGCTATGGAACAACGACCTGCGGTGCGCCCAGCGGCAACACGATCACCTGCACGAACACCTATACACCTACGTCTGCGGATACAACGGGCTCCTACACGGAGACGGCTTCGTTCGCGACTGACGGGAACTACAGTAGTTCTGCCAGCACGCAGAGCAACAACTTCACCATCAATCAGGCGAGCACAACCACAGCGGTTGCTTCTAACAATAATCCGTCGACCTATGGCTCGCCGGTGACGTTCACGGCGACTATTGACGCTGAGAACGGTCAGGTTAAAGGGAAGGGCAAGAAAGCCGCGAAACGGCAGGACGTAAGCGGTTCGGTGACCTGGAGCACGAATACCGGGTGCGGCACAACTCCGGTGACGACGGGCTATCCGGGAACAGCGACTTGCACGACCTCCGGCCTCGCCGTAGGGAACGACCCGATTACGGGAACATACTCGGGCGACAGCAACCATAGCGGAAGCGCGGGGACGTTGAGCGGAGGCCAGGTGGTGAACCAGGCCGCAACGACGATCGCCGTAACCAGCGTGAGCCCGGCCTCGGAGACCTACGGCCAGGATCAGCAGATCACGATCACGGCAGTGCTGTCGTGGACAGGCAGCGGAGCCGCGCCGAACGCGGCCAATGTGACCATTAGCGGTAACGGGCCGAGCGGCACGTATGGAACGACGACTTGCGGCGCGCCCAGCAGCAACACGATCACCTGCACGAACACGTATACGCCTACTGTCGCGGATGGGCAGGGTTCGTACACGGAGGCTGCGGCGTTTACGACGGATAGCAACTACAGCGGGTCGAGCAGCTCGCAGACCAACAACTTCACCATCACGCAGGCGACCTCAAGCACATCCGTTGCCTCGAGCGTGAATCCTTCCCAGTATGGGCAGTCGGTGACGTTTACGGCGACGATCGACGGCGAGTACGGACTGGCGAAGAAGCGAGAAGCGTTGGGCAAGAAAGGCACGAAACCGCAAGATGTAAGCGGGACGGTGGCGTGGAGCACGAACACGGGATGCGGCACGACTCCGGTGACGACAGGCAATCCGGGAACGGCGACGTGCACGACCTCCAGCCTCCCATCGGGGACCGACACGATTACGGCGACCTACTCGGGTGACAGCAACCACAGCGGGAGTATCGGGACGTTGAGTGGCGGCCAGGTGGTTCAATCAGGGGCTGGGACGTCGATCAACGTGACCAACGTGAGCCCGGCCTCGGAGGCCTACGGCCAGGATCAGCAGATCACGATCACGGCAGTACTGTCGTGGACGGGCAGCGGCACTGCGCCGACGGCGAGCGCTGTAACCATTGCCGGCAACGGACCGAGCGGCAGCTATGGCACGACGACTTGCGGCGCGCCCAGCAGCGACACGATCACCTGCACGAACACCTATACACCTACGTCCGCGGACACGGTGGGCTCCTACACGGAGTCGGCGACGTTCGCGGGAGACAGCAACTACAGCGGTTCAAGCAGCACTCAGACCAACAACTTCACGATCACGCAGGCGACCTCAAGCACGGGCGTTGCCTCTAACCTGAATCCCTCGACGTATGGCCAGGCAGTGACGTTCACAGCCACGATCGACGGCGAGTACGGATTGGTCAAGGGAGGCAACGGAGCCGTGCTCGGTCGAGTATTGGTTGGTCGAGCGCAGATCAAGGGACGACCGCAGGACGTGAGTGGGTCAGTCACGTGGAGCGCGAATACCGGCTGTGGCACAACCCCGGTGACGACAGGCAATCCGGGAGTGGCGACGTGCAAGACCTCCAGCCTCGCAGGGGGGACCGATGCGATTACGGCGACCTATTCGGGTGACAGCAATCACAGCGGAAGCACGGGAACGTTGAGTGGTGGCCAGGTAGTCAATCCGGCGAGCCAGACCATCACCTTTACGACGAACGCTCCGGGCACTGCGGTTTATGGTACGAGCTTTACGGTGGCGGCGAGCGCGAGCTCCGGGCTAGGAATCGTTTATAGCAGCGGGGGCGCGTGCAGCAATATGGGCGCGACCTACACCATGACGAGCGGGACAGGCACGTGCACGGTAACTGCAAGCCAACCGGGCAACAACGATTATTCGGCGGCGACGCCTGTGAATGAATCGACCACCGCGGTGCGGGCCAACCAAACGGTAAGCTTTACGGGCGCGCCTGCGATGGCACCTTACAACGGCACGTTCGTGATGCTGGCGAGCACCAACGCTTCGACGGTGGGGTATATCACCACCAGCAATGCGGGTGTTTGCTCGCTGTCCGGGCCTTATTCGCCGGTCACCGTGACGATGCTGAAAGCGGCCGGCAAGTGCACCTTCACGGCGCAATGGGGAGCGGACCAGAATTACAATCCTGCGACCGCGACTCAAAACACGACCGCGGAGAAGGCGACGCCTGTAATTACGTGGGCGACTCCGGCTCCGATCAGCTACGGCACGGCGCTCAGTGGAACCCAGCTGGATGCGACCGCGAATGTGGCTGGAGCCTTCACCTATGCACCGGCAGCAGGCAAGATCGAGACGGCCGGGAATGACTCGCTGAAGGTGACCTTCAAGCCGACGAGCACGAATTACGCCAGCACAACCGATACGGTCACGCTGCAAGTGCTCCCGGCGACTACGACTACGAAGATCACCTCTTCGGATGACACGGTGAAACTGAACGCGCATGGCGTGGCCACGGCGACTTTGGATTTCAATGTCACATCGTACAAACCAACCGGCAGCGTCACTTTGACGGCGAGCACCGGCGAGGTTTGTTCGGGAGTCCTGAATGCCACCAGCGGGAACGGCAGCTGCAAGCTGACGTTCACAACGACGGGCACACGGACGATCGTGGCGAGCTACGGAGGAGACGCTAACCACTCGGGCAGCAATTCTTCCGGACAGAACCCGCCAGTGACGGTGACGGTGAATCCTTTCTAGATTTTCCGGGCCCCGCGGGAGCGGGGCCTGGAACTTACCTTAGCGGCTAAAGCCGGGGCTTGGCGGAGTTGTTATCTCAATCAAGTGTCGTCCGAATGGTCATCTGCTTCCGAACGCGCTGCGCTTGATGCCGCGTTTTTCGCGCCTTCCTGGCGTCTTTTAGCATTCTCCGGCGAACAGTAACTGCCCCACCCGTAAAGAACCGCCCATATCCAGCCGAAAAACTCTGTGTGGCCCTTACTGGGCCCGTGCACCCTTCTGTTTACGTGTTTCGAAAGCTGGAGAAGTTCTATGCGCTCACCCCTACCGTACTCAGCGGTCTCGCCTTGTTCGCCGCTGGCGCGGCGATGGGTGGAGCTTCGGAGTGGACTTGGGCTGCTTTCGGTCTCATTGCTTACGGTCTTATGGTTCGCGGTCTTCGTGATCGCGATCTTCACGTTGACGGCGACTGCGGTTGCCGAGGAGAAGACGAAGGACTTGAGTGACGCCAGCCTGGAAGAGCTGAGCAACATCCAGGTTTATAGTGCTTCGAAGCACATGCAGAGCGCCAGCGAAGCGCCGGCTTCGGTCACGGTCGTCAGCTCCGATGAGATCCAAAAATTCGGTTATCGCAATTTGGCCGACATCCTGCGCAGTGTGCCCGGCTTTTATGTCACTTATGATCGCGATTACACATTTGTGGGCGTGCGCGGTTTTGGGCGTCTCGGAGACTGGAACAGCCGGATACTGGTATTGATCGACGGCCATCGTATCAACAATAACGTTCTCGGCCAGGCGATGCTGGGCAATGAGTTTCTGGTGGACGTGGACATGATCGACCGGGTGGAAATTGTCTGCGGGCCCAGTTCCTCGCTCTATGGCGCCAACGCGTTTTTTGCGGTGATCAATGTAATTACTCGTACTGCGAAACAGGTGAAGGATTGGGAACTTTCTTTTCAAACGGGAAGCTTTGGCACTTATGAAGGAAGGGCGACTTATGGCCATCAATTTCATGGCCTGGGCGTGCTTCTCTCGGGCACTTTCTATGACAGTAAGGGCCAGACTCTATTTTTTCCGGAGTTCGATAGTCCAGCCACTAACAATGGAATCACGAGTAACACGGATTACGAATCCTACACACACATTCTGGCCACACTTACACTTCATGGGTTCACACTTCAGGGATTGTTCAGCACACGCGATAAGGGCGTTCCGACCGCGTATTTCGGGGGCGTGTTTAATGATCCCGCCGATTTCAACATCGATAGCCATCAGTACCTGAATCTCGGCTACCAGCACGCGCTTGGAAAATGGCAGGTGGACGCCCACACGAGCTATGACCAGGCTCGTTTGCAGGGGCCGGTGCCGTTGACGCCCGCGATGACAGGCGACCCGGTCGTGCTGGAAACTTTCTCCTTCCGCGGAAACTGGTGGACCGGAGAAGTCAAGGTAAGCCGCGACCTCTTTGAACGAAACCACCTAACGCTCGGCACGGAGATACGGGATAACGTCAGGCAAGATCAGGGCGACCTGCTGAATCCTCCCAATGCGTTTACCACCGATGCTAACTCTTCCGTCATCGCGGCGTTCTATGCCCAGGACGAATTCAACATTACGAGCCGTCTTACGCTTAACGTGGGCGTTCGTTACGACCACTATTCCACTTTTGGCGGAACCACCAACCCGCGGGGTGCGCTGATCTACCGTCCCGCCGGCAAGACCAGCCTAAAGTTGCTTTATGGCGATGCTTTCAGCGCTCCCGATGTTTATGAGATCACCCCGGACTTCGGATCGTTTTATGACGACAACCTCAACCTGCGGCCCGAGCACATTCAGACTCTGGAGGCCCGGGTAGACCAGGGACTTGGACGATACTTTCAACTCTCGAGCGGTGTGTATCGTAACCGGATCAGTGACCTGATTTCGCTTGAACCCGTTCCCGGCGATGGCAATTTTCAATACCAGAATGACGGCGACGCATTAGCCACCGGAATGGACGTCGAACTCAGTGGACACGCGACCAACGGCTGGCAGGGAAAGGCCAGCTTCGATTACGTGAATGCTTATAACGACAGTGCCGGGCACCCGCCACTGGATAACTCCCCCCGCCATATGGCGAAGTTGGATCTCGGTATCCCATTGGCCGGGCCATCGTTGTCCGCGGGCATCGAAGGGCAATTCATGGGAAGACGCTTGACACTTCTGCAAAATTCTCTGGGCAGTTATCAGGTGTTCAACTTCACGCTGCTCGGACACACGCTCGGAAAACATCTGGACGTGGCGGCCAGCGTCTTTAATCTGCTGGACAAGAAATACTTCGATCCCGGTCGGCCGGAAGATCCGGAAAATGCAATTCAACAGGATGGAAGAAGTATTCGGATCAAGATCACTGGACGGTTTTGAAAAGACATCAGGCGCCCGTCGGCGGACGAGCCGGCGTTTGGTTTCAGGACTCAACGCATACATTGGTGCGCTTCGAGAGCGAGATGAAGGTTGCGAATTTGACTCCGGCGAAGGTTATGGGAGGGCGGGGTCCAGGGCGAGGCCTATGGGTGCTGGGAGTGGTGGTGCTTGTGCTCAGCCGGATGTCCGCGCAATCCCCAGCTGCCGGGGAGTATCAGGTGAAGGCGGCCTTCTTGTACAACTTTGCGAAGTTTGTGGAGTGGCCGCCGGGCAGTTTCGCGGACCGTGCCGCACCGCTGCGGATCTGCGTTTTTGGGCAGGATCCCTTCGGCGAAGAGCTGCACCACATCGCCAACGACAAGATCATAAACGGACGGAAACTGGTGGTCGATGAGGTGGCCGATCTGATGGCGGCGCGGAGCTGTCACATCCTCTTTATTGCGTCTTCGAAAAAAGCGGAGATGAAACAGATTGTAGAAAGTCTGCGGGGCGCCGATGTTCTTACCGTAGGGGACACTAAAGGATTCGCGAAGATGGGCGGGATGATCAATTTTGTGCTGGAAGATGACCGGGTGCGTTTCGAGGTGAACCAGACAGCAGCCGAGCAGACCGGGCTGAGGATCAGCTCCAAGCTATTGAGCGTAGCCGTACTTGTGATCGGGTAACCCGAGGCCGGAAGTAACGTGATGCGTCATTTTCGTGATTTGTCGATCCGCCGCAAGCTGACCGCGCTCTTCATGGCGATCAGCGGGGTTACGGCATTGGCGGTCACCTGCCCGATGGCGATTTATGAGGTCGCGAAGTTCAAGCAGACCATGGTGCAGAGCCTGGCGGTGGTGGGCGACGTTCTGGCGGGGAACAGCACGGCCGCGATCACCTTTCACGATGCGGAAGAGGCGCGTGAGGTTTTGCGGGCGTTGCGGGCGGAGCCGAACGTGACGAGGGCCTGTATCTATACCTCCGATGGCAAGCCGTTTGCGACGTACGCGCGGGACGCAAAGGATGCCGGTCTTAGGCCGCCTTTGCCGCAGGCGGAGAGCGATGAGTTCAAGAACGATCATCTGGTGCAGTTTCGAAAGATCGTGCTGGCGGGTGAGATGGTGGGGACGCTTTACATCGAATCGGATCTGGAACAATTGCATGCGCGCGTGCGCGCCTATGCCTTCAACTTCGCATTGACGTTGCTGGTCACGTTCACGCTGGCTTTCGGGCTGGCGTCGCGCTTTCAAAGGCCGATTTCGGAGCCGGTGCTGAAGCTGGTGGCAACTGCCAAGGCCGTTTCGGGGCGGGGCGACTACTCGATCCGGGTGGAGATTCCGAATCGCGACGAGTTTGGAACGCTGGCGACGGAGCTCAACGGCATGCTGGAGCAGATTGAGCGGCGCGACCTGGAACTACAACAGCACCGGGACAACCTGGAGCGGGAAGTCACTCACCGTACCAACGAGCTGGTGGAAAAGAATTCGGAGCTGAAGTTGGCCAAGGAGGCGGCGGAAGCGGCCAGCCGGGCGAAAAGCGAATTCCTGGCCAACATGAGCCACGAAATCCGCACTCCGATCAACGGCATTATGGGCATGACTGAATTGACGCTGGATACCGAGTTGAGCCCGGAACAGCGGGATTACCTGCTGCTGGTGAAGTCTTCGAGCGAGTCGCTGCTGTCGGTGATCGGCGACATTCTGGATTTTTCCAAGGTGGAGTCGGGCAAGCTGGATCTGGAGACGATCGAATTCGATCTCTACAACTGCGTGGGCGAGACGATGAAAACCATGGCGCTGCGAGCTCATCAGCAGGGACTGGAGCTGGCCTACGAGGTCGATCCGGAGGTGCCGTCGCGACTGGTGGGCGATCCCGGACGGCTGCGGCAGATTCTTGTCAACCTGGTTGGGAACGCGATCAAGTTCACGAAGGATGGAGAGGTGCTGGTGGCGATCGAGAAGCGGTCGCAGGGAGCGGGAGAAGTTGAGCTGCATTTCCGAGTGAAAGACACGGGCATCGGAATTCCAGCGGAGAAACACGGGCTGCTATTCAGCGCCTTTTCGCAGGCGGACAGCAGCACCACGCGCAAGTACGGGGGCAGCGGCTTGGGACTGGCGATCTCGTCGCGCCTGGTGGAATTGATGAAAGGGAAGATGTGGCTGGAGAGCAGCGAAGGGAGAGGGAGCACGTTTCATTTCAGCGCGCGCTTTGCGACGGCGGAGCCAAACAGCTCGGCCTCGACCGCTCAGAAAGCAGAGTTGCGGGGCCTGGCGGTGCTGGTAGTGGACGACAACGAGACCAACCGGCGAATCCTGTGCGGGATGACGCGGAGCTGGGGGATGAGGCCGTGCGCGGAGGAAAGCGGCGCGAAGGCGCTGGCCGCGATGGATGCGGCACAGAAAAGTGGAGATCCTTTCCGGCTGGTTCTGATCGACGGGCACATGCCCGAGATGGACGGGTTCGAGTTAGCCGGACGGATACAGAAACGCAGCGTGCCGAAGGGTGAGAGAGAAGCGACCATCCTGATGCTGACTTCGGGCGGACAGCCGGGAGAAGCGACGCGCTGCCGGAAGCTGGGTGTCGCAGCCTACCTGGTTAAGCCGGTGCTCAAGGCCGACCTGATGGCCGCCATCCGGACGGCGTTAAACGAGGGCAAGAGCGCCAGGTCCACGCTGGTCACTCGCCACAGCCTGCGCGAGTCGCGCCGTAAGCTCAGGATCCTGGTCGCGGAAGACAACGCCGTGAACCAGGCGGTGATACTGCGCCTGCTGCGCAAGATGGGGCACACGCCGGTGCCGGCGCAAACCGGCAGAGAAGCGCTGAGCTTCGCGAGCGCAGAACAGTTCGACGTTGCTTTCATGGACGTGCAAATGCCCGAGATGGACGGACTGGCCGCGACTGCGGCGATCCGCGAAGGCGAGAAAAAGAGTGGAACGCACCTGCCGATTTTCGCGATGACGGCGCATGCCATGACGGGTGACCGGGAACGCTGTCTGGAAGCGGGCATGGATGGCTACATCACAAAACCGCTGCGCTTCAGCGATATTGAGCGAACGCTGGCGGGTTTGACGGGCTCGCTGGAGACACCGGGTCAACCTCGAGTAACCGGGCACGCGCTCGAGAATGCGCTGGCACCGGCTGCGGTGGCGTCATTCTGGAACAAGGCTGAAGCTCTGGAACGTGTGGAGGGCGATGAGAAGCTGTTCGAGGAAGTTTGCCAGATCTTCCGGCAGGAGGCTCCGAAGTTGCTGCGGAAGCTGCAACAGGCGATAGCGGCGGGCGACGCCGAAGAAGTGATGCGTGCAGCGCACAGCCTTAAAGGCCAATCGAGTTACCTGAGCGCGAGCAAGATATTTCAGGCGGCGCGCGAACTCGAGGAGATGGGGCGCAGGCGGAATCTTTCGCGCGCCGGCGACAGGCTGGCGGTGCTGGAACGGGAGATGGCGGGTCTGCTTCTCGACCTGAAAGGCTTGCCCGAAGCGCGTTATCAGGCGGCGCACCATGACTGAGATTCCAGCAGGTGGGGCCGGGAATCCGGGAGCACCGGTTGAGGGCGTAGCCAGCACACGCAAGGCTGTCTTGATTGCCGAGGACGATGCGCTTTTTCGGCGGGTTCTCGAGCACTGTTTCGAGCAATGGAACTATGAGGTCACGACCGTGGAGAACGGGCTGGATGCGTGGGACGCGCTGCAAAGAGAAGATGCTCCGCCGCTGGCGATTCTCGATTGGATGATGCCAGGGATGGACGGGCTCGAGCTCTGCCGCACGATCCGGAGCCGGCAGCGCAGCCCTTATCGATACCTTTTATTGCTGACCTCCAAAGACGATAAGCAGGATGTGGTGGCAGGTCTCGAAGCGGGCGCCGACGACTATCTGACGAAACCGTTCCACGTGGACGAGCTGCGGGCCAGGGTTCGGGCGGGCGAGCGGATTCTGGATCTACAGGCGGCTTTAATTCGAGCCCAACATGACTTGCGATCGGCGGCGGACCACGATTCGCTGACTGGGCTGTGGAATCGCGGCGCGATCATCGAGTTGCTGAAGGGAGAACTTTCGCGGCGGCAACGAACCGGGGGCTCGCTCGGCATCGTCATGACGGACATCGATCACTTCAAAAAAGTCAACGACACGTATGGCCACCTGATTGGCGATGCGGTGCTGAAAGAGGTAACACGGCGGCTGGCCGCGAACCTGAGACCTTACGACACAATCGGGCGCTATGGCGGAGAAGAATTCCTGATCGTCTTTCCGGGGTGTAGCGTCAGCAATCTGGTCACGGGGGCAGAGCGCTTGCGGCACTCGATCGCGGTTCAAGCGATTGAAA
Source organism: uncultured Acidobacteriaceae bacterium (assembly GCA_963803645.1). Taxonomy (GTDB): domain Bacteria; phylum Acidobacteriota; class Terriglobia; order Terriglobales; family Acidobacteriaceae; genus Acidiflorens. Next base: position 81,307 of record CAWDNK010000007.1, read on the forward strand.
CCGGCGCGGGGCAGATCCCGGTTACGCTTAGCCTTGGGCTGACCTCGCTGGAACCTCGAGACGCCGATCCGCCGGATTGTGAGGCGCTCCTGCGCAGCGCCGACGAGGCCCTCTATGCGGCCAAGGCAGGCGGACGGAACCGCCTGGAAACGGCTCCCGCGGCGCGGGCGGCAGGGCAGCACGGCGACTGACGGCTGGCAACCTGGGATCCGGCTGACATCCGCCTGGGGATCTTCCTGACTTTGACTGCTTTCCGGTCGCCATTGACTATCCTTCTCCCCGTTAACCCGCCCACAACCCAGGAATTGGTTCCTCAAACGAGCTTCCATCCAGTATGCTGGATGTATCGAGGGCGGATTACAGGTTCACGGCTCCCTACCCGACATGGTACTGCGCGACTGAAGACACGGCTGGCGTGAGCGGGCCGGGTCACTTCAGATCATCATTTAACTTTCTTCATCACATTCATATTTGTAGGGTGGTTACGGGCTAAGACGCCGGAGTCTTTATTCGTACAACCGGTATTCGTTACCAGCGGGAACATGAGGTTGAAGAGTGTTCAAGTCTGACCAGTTCGACGGATCTGCAATGTGTAGGATCGAACTACGTGTGGGATCACGATAACGTGCGAAAGCGACTTTGCCTGGGATGCGGTGGTGAACTGGCGATGGCATTTAATCCCAGTGAAAATGCGCGCGCCACGCCGGGCGCGAGCAATCCGGGGAGAGCGACTTCGAAATGGCGTTGCAGCACCTGTGGACAGGTCTTTACCGCCGACCAGCTTCGCCAAGGCAGGCACGCTGACGCGAACGTCGTCGAGCATACATAACCGGGCGAACGAAACGAACCGATGGATCGGACCAAGGAGAATTGTGAATGGATAGTCCAATGGAAGAAAAAGTCGTAACGGAAGCGAAACCGGAGGCCGCGATCGTGGCGGCTCCACTGAATAAGTTCGCGGCCAAGAGAATGGCCAACAAACAGCGCAAAAAACGCGCGCATCGTCGCAACCTGAGGCGGTCCCACACCAAAGGTTAGATCTTTGAGGGCTAGATGTTGCGGCCTTTAATCGACGTGCTCGCCCTCTTCGAAATCTCCTTCCGCAATGGGGAGCACATCGCGCTCCCCGGCCACCCGCACGTATAACGTTGGCAGCAGGAAGACGCTCATCAGAAGAGCAGCGATGAGGCCGCCGACGATCACGATGGCGAAGGGACGCTGCGAGTCAGAGCCGATGGCGTGTGAAAGAGCGGCCGGCAGCAGGCCAAGAGTCGCCACCAGCATGGTCATCATGATGGGACGCAGACGCAGAACCGCGCCTTCGACGGCCGCGTCTTCGATGGAATAGCGCCGGGCGCGCAACTGGTTGATGTATTCGAGCATGATCACTCCCGTCTGCACGGATACGCCGAAGAGCGCGAGGAATCCAACTCCCGAAGAAACGCTGAAGTTCGTGCCGGTGAGCAAGAGGGCAAGCAGGCCGCCGATGGGAGCGATGGCGATGTTGGCCAGAATCAGCAGTGCCCATTTGAACGATTTGAACATGGTGTAAAGGATGACGAAGATGAGCAGGATGGTGATGGGGAGCACGATCAGCAGGCGCTGATTAGCTCTTTTCTGGCTCTCATATTCGCCCTCCCAGTCGAGGCTGTATCCGGTCGGTAATTTAACCTGCTCGTCGACCTTCTTGATCGCCTCTTCGACGGTGCTGCCGAGATCGCGGCCGCGGACGCTGTACTTAATTGCGACATAGCGCCGATTGCCCTCGCGATAAATTTCCGATGCGCCGTCGGTCACACTGATGTTGCAGAGTTGCTGGAGCGAGACGCGTTCTCCGGAGGCCGACTGGAGACGCACGTTTTCGATGGCTTCCTGAGTGTCGCGGTATTCGGGCAAATAGCGCAGGGTGAGATCGTAGCGGGCTTCGCCCTGAAGAACCTGCGTGAGCGCGTTGCCGCCAACCGCGGTCTGAATAGCATCCTGCACATCGGCGACATTGACCTGATAGCGGGCGGCGGCGGCGCGATTGACCGTTATATTCAAATTGGGCTGGCCGAGAACGCGGAAGACGCCGAGATCCTCGATGCCATTGATGTGGCGCATGACGGTGGCGATCTCATCGCTTTTTTCTTCGAGAACTTTCAGATCGTCGCCATAGATCTTGGTGGCGAGCGCGCCTTTTACCCCGCTGACGGCTTCCTCCATGTTGTCTTCAATGGGCTGAGAGAATCCCCAGACTACACCGGGGATTTTGTCGAGTTCACGTTGCATGGCGGCGATTAGTTCGTCTTTGTTCTCGTGGAAGACCGGCCGCCATTGCTCTTTCGGCTTGAGGTCGACGAAGAACTCGGTATTGAAAAACCCGGTTGTGTCAGTGCCGTCATCGGGACGCCCGACCTGACTGGTGCATTGCGGAACTTCGGGAAATGAACAAAGGATAATGCGAGCCTGATTGGCTACGCGGATGCCTTCGTCAGGTCCAGTGCTGGGCGCGAGCGTGCCGCGCACCCAGAGCGCGCCTTCATCGAGATGAGGAAGAAATTCGGACCCGATGGCGCCGCTGAAGGTCAGATAGCTTCCGATGGCCACCATGAACACACACGCGCCGACGGTGATTGCGCAATGATGAATGGCCCAGCGGACGGCGACGCGATAACGCTCGATGACGAAGTGCATGACTGGGTTGTGCCATTCGTCGGCGCCCTTCTGGAAGGCGAAACTGGCGAGCACGGGCGCGATCAGAATCGAAAAGATCAACGCGCCAAGCAGCGCAAAGGCTACGGTCCAAGCCATGGGATGAAACAAGCGGCCTTCGACGCGCTCCAGCGTAAAGATCGGCAGGTAAGCGGTGATGATGATGGCGATGGCGTAAAAAACCGGGCGCTGGACTTCGTGCGAGGCTTCGCCGATGCGCTCGCGAGCAGTCCTGACGCCGTTCTTGTGGCTTAGATGGCGGACGATGTTTTCGATCATCACGACCGCGCCATCGACGACCATGCCGAAATCGAGCGCACCCAGAGAGAGCAAGTTGGCGGGAGTGTGGCGCAGGTCGAGACAAATGGAGGCGAACAGGAGCGAAAACGGAATGGTGGCGGCAACGATGAGAGCGCCGCGCACGTTGCCGAGGAAGAGAAAGAGGATGATCGAGACCAGGATCATTCCTTCCGTAAGATTGTGGAGCACGGTGTGGCTGGTGAAGTGAACGAGATCGCTGCGATCGATGAAGGGAACGATCTTCACGCCCGGCGGGAGAATATGATCGTTCAATTCCTGGACTTTTTTGTGGATGCCCTGCAAGGCGCCGTCGGCAGCTGCACCCTTGCGCAGGAGCACGATGCCGGACACGACATCATCGTTGTCGATGATTTTTCCGTCTTCGCGGTGAATCGCTTTGGCGAACTGGCCGAGCCGGATCTTTGGACCCTGGGAGACGACGGCAATATCCTGTATGCGGAGCGGCGTGCCATTTTTGGTGACGATGACGGTCTGTTCGATATCCTGAGCGCGGTCGACCAGGCCGACGGAGCGGACGTTGATCTGCTGAAGACCCGCCTGGATGAAGCTGCCTCCGGCGTTCGCGTTGTTGTTGGTCAGTTGCTGCTCGACCTGGGCCAGGCTGAGGCCGTAAGCCACCAGCTTGTTGGGATCGACACGAACCTGATATTCGCGCGTCGGGCCACCGAAGCTGGCGACATCAACGACATTGGGAACGGCTTTGAAACTTTTTTCGATGACCCAGTCCTCGATGGACTTCAGTTCCATGGGGTCATAGGCGGGATTGGTGCTGTGCAGGGTGAAGAAATAAATTTGGCCGACCGGGCTCCAATCGGTGCCCATTTGCGGGACAACGTTGGGGGGCAATGTGACCTCGCTGAGGCGCTCGAGGACGCGCTCGCGATTCCAGTCGTTGTCGGATTTGTCGTCGAAGATTAGTTTTATGTCGGAAAGTCCGAAGAGCGAAAATGAGCGCAGGTGAACGACATGTGGGATGCCGTTCATGACGATCTCGAGGGGAATAGTGACCTGCTGCTCAATCTGTTCCGCTGAGATGCCCGGCCACTGCGTGATGACCTCGACGTAGTTGTCGGCGACGTCGGGGTAGGCCTCGATGGGAAGATCGTGAAAGGCGACGATGCCGCCAGCAAAAAGCAGGACGGCGAAGCCCAGGATGAGCAGGCGGTTATTAAGAGCAAAATCAACGACTCGGCGAATCATCTCGGGGTCTAGATCATGTGTATCCTTTAGTTCGGATTGATGGAAGACACTCAAACGGTGGAGCGGCGAGTCTTTAGATTTCAGTAAGTCGTGCAATCTGGCAATCGTCCGATTAAGGCTCGGAAACGTGTGGAACGCGCGGCGGTTGCCGTGTGAGGAATCGTCGATGCGATGGCGGAACCTTGAATCTCTCTGGCAATCATTCGATTGGCTTAGAAATCAACAATATGTGGTGGGATAATCAGCGTTCGGTCAAAACCAATGTTGAACCTGGAATGGATCTGGGAACCGGAACACCGAACCGCCATTCTGCTGGCGAGTTTCGGCATCGTGCTCGGAATCGCGGTGGTGGATTGGTGGACGAAGCCCTATGTCTCGCTGGGCTTTCTTTATTTGTTTCCGATTATGCTGGCGGCCGGGTTCATTCCCCGGTGGGCGATTGTTTTCCTGGGCGTGACCTGCGCACTGCTCAGCGAACGCTTCAGTAATCTCGATCCGGCGGATGCTCCGCTGCGGACGAGCTTTGAGGCGCTGGCGCTAGTGGGCTCGGGATTGTTCATCTCAGAAGTGCTGCGCAACCGGCGGCTGAGGCTGGCATCGCAGGAGCGATTGCGGGTGCTGGTGGAGACGAGCCCAGCGGCGATTGTTACGGTGGACGATCATGGGTTCATTGAACTTGCGAATCATGCGGCGGCCGAACTTCTGACTCCGCGGGATGGGCAACTGATCGGGCAGCCGATTGCAGCGTTTTTGCCGGAGCTGCATCATGCGTTGCGGTGGGAAGAAGGGCCGCAGTTCAGGACTTCGATGCAATGCCGCGGACATCGCGGGAATGGCGAGTCGTTTCTGGCGGAGGTGTGGTTCTCCAGCTACAAAGAAGGGCCGACCCCGAAACTTGCGGCCATCATTGCCGATGTAACGGAGGAACGGAGCGCGGCGGACGATTCGACGTCGGCCAAGTCCGACCAGCAAGAGAGTGTTCCTTTGAACGCCCGAGAGACGGAGGTGCTCAAACTGCTGGTGCAAGGGATGACGAACAAGGAAATTGCGGCGCGGTTGAATGTCTCAGAGAGCGTGGTCAAAAACACGCTGCAGCAATTATTCGCGAAGACCGAAGTGCGCACGCGCAGTCAACTGGTTCGGGTCGCGCTGGAACGGTATCGGGATATTCTGTAGGCGCGGCGGCCAGAGTTCTGCTGACTTACTCTCCGTTGTGATGATTAGATGCGTCCTCGACCAGGGCCTTCATGGCCAGGCTCTCGGGAGTATCGAGTTTCGCCAGTCCTTTTATCACACCCTGGCGGTCGTTTTCGTCTCGGTTCTGGCTGACCTTCCATTTGCCCTCGAGCCGCTTGATGGGTAGTTCGAGGCCGACAATTCCGTTGAGTTGAGATTCGATGAAATCTTGGGGCGCATCGCTGACCCGCCAGGGGACCGGCGATCTCTGCTCATGGATGTTGGTTAGTTTTTCAACATTGGCTAGCAGCCACTGGTGGTCGTGGGTCACTTGCAACGGACCGTAAGCGTGAACTACTACGTAATTCCAGGTGGGCACTTCTTTGCCGTGTTCTTTTGTTCCGGGGTACCAGGTGGGGGTGATGTAGTGCTGATGTCCGGCAAAAATTGCGAGCGCGTCCACGGCCGGATTGAGATCGCGCCACTGCGGATTGGCACGCGAGATGTGCCCCTTCAAAACGCCGAACTCTGAGCCGTCGTCTTCGAGGACCATGGGAATATGCGAGGCAAAGAGGCCGGTAGATGCCAGAGTTATGAGGGTTGCGAGCGGATTTGCAACGATCAACGCGTGCATCGCGGGAACGCGTTTCTCTTCGTTGTGCCTTGGAATATACATTTGGATTCCCGGCTACATCCTAAACCAGCCCGGGATTCGAGGGATGATTGGCGGATTCTCTTGTCGGCGCGCCCGCACGGCGCGGTATCGTGTTTTGCCGTGCGGGCGTGCCTGCCGAGTAGCCCGGGCAGCTTAGACGTACTTAACGAACCGCATGGCCGCGGAGTTCATGCAGTAACGCAGATAAGTCGGCTTGGGTCCGTCGTCAAAGACGTGGCCGAGGTGCGCGTCACATTCGGTACAAGAGATCGCATCGCGGGTCATGCCAAAGCTTGAATCAGCGGACTTGCGAATATTTTCTTTGGCGATGGGCGCCCAGAAACTCGGCCAGCCGGTGCCCGATTCAAACTTCGTGTCAGAACTGTAGAGCGCGTTATCGCAGCAGATGCAGCGATAGAGGCCCCTGTCGTGCAGGTTGTAAGTGTCGCCGGTGAAGGCTCTTTCGGTTCCCGACTTGCGCGTGACCTCAAACTGCAAGGCATTTAGTTTCTGCTTCCACTCGGCATCGGTCTTATGAACTTTCTTGACGCGGGCCTGACCGAGATTTTGGCCGGTGTCGCTGAACTGGATGATCGTCACTGTGTCTTTGTCATCCGAGGACTGGGCTTTTGCCAGACCGAGGATGGGGCTTCTGAGCCATGCGGCCAGACCGGTCGCGCTGACTGCCATTGCGGAGCTGGTTAGAAAACTTCTGCGATTCATGGTCCCTCCAACATTACGAACAACTAAAAGAAATCAGCCAAAGGTGAAAGCGAAGGCCTGCACGCCCGGATCGAGGAATTCAATCTCGAAGGTTCTGTCTTCGACCGGCCCCTTTTGCCGGATGAGCTGATACAGACGATGCCCTTGAACTGTACCCGCGCCGTTTGCATCGGTATCGCTGCCGTGATCGTCGCCGGGCGGGGTTCCGTCGAGTTTCACGCGGTAGCGAACCGGTTTGCCGTTAGCCGTACCCAGCACGAGGTGGAGATCGCGGGCATGAAATCGAAATAAAATTTTCCCGGGAGCTGCCGCAAGCACGGCGCTCTCGGCGCCGACTCTCCAGTCACCGCCGAGGCCCCACTGATTCAGGGAGAACCTGGGGAGCGGAGTGTAGACCTTACGCGCATCCCGGGCGATAGACACGGCGGAGGCAAAATGTTCGGCGCGCTCATATCCGATATAGGTCTCGGGCGAAGCTGGGCCGCCTTTTTCGGGAGCCGCTTCTACCCCGTTGCCGGAGACGTTGAGCACAGAATCGGAAACCGACTCGGCGCCGTTTTCCTTGAGAAGAGTCTGAATCACGCGCTCGGATTCGTCGTATTCGCCCTCGCCGAAGTGGTGATAGCGAATGCGTCCCTTGCCGTCAATGAAGTAATGCGCAGGCCAGTATTGATTGTTGAAGGCCTGCCAGATTTTGTACTCGCTGTCGATGGCGACGGGATAGGTGATCTTGAGATCGCGAACCGCTTTTTCTACGTTGCTGCGCTCTTTTTCAAAGGCGAATTCCGGGGTGTGTACACCGATGACGACCAGGCCGGCGGACTTATACTTTTCCGCCCAGCCTTCAACGTAAGGCAACGCGCGCAGACAGTTGATGCAGGAGTAGGTCCAGAAATCGATCAGCACAACTTTGCCGTGGAGAGAATTGCGGGTCAGCGGTTGTGAGTTGACCCAGCCGACGGCGCCGGTAAGATCAGGCATCGGGCCTTCATCATCGAGAGCCGGAGTGGATGGAGGGCCGGCAGCGCTGACCGGAAGAAGGGTTGGTCTCATGGGACCGAATGCGTTGATCAAATGCGTCTCGGCTTTGGCGGTGTTGACGAACGAGAATTTCGTGAGCAGGTTGGTGTCCCAGCCGAGCGCGATGGCGACTACGCCCAGGATCACGGCGACGCCCAGGGCGCGGCGGATCCAGACTTCAAAAGACAGGGAGCGCTTCAAGGCGGCAAAAGCGCGGTTGCCCGCGAACAGGGCGATGCCAAGAGAAGTAGCGGCGCCCAGCGCAAAAGACAGTAGTAATAGGGATGAACGGGCGCCCGGACCCTGAATCGCCGCGCCGGTCAGGATGAGTCCAAGAATCGGGCCTGCGCACGGAGCCCAGAGCAGACCAGTTGAAACTCCCAACACAAAAGATTTGCCGATGCTGGACTCGGTTGATGGGGTGCTCTGAAGACGGCCGCCGGCGCGGACTAGAGGGCGAGTCAACGCTTCGGCGAGGGATGGAAAAAGCAGAGTGATTCCAAGGATGAGGAAGACGATCATCGCGACGTAGCGCCCGCCCTGATTGAGGCGGACCACCCAGTGTCCTCCAAATGCGGCTGCGACGGCGACGACTGAAAAGGTAAGCGCCATGCCGGTAAGCAGAGGCAAACCGGAGCAGCGAAATGGCTGGTCGGAGCGCGCGAAGACGAAGGGCAAAACCGGCAGTATGCACGGGCTGAGAATAGTCAGCGCACCACCCGCGAAAGCTAACAAGAAAATCAGCATGGGACGTGTCTAGCTCGGTCTCCGAATTTTTGTGTGCGAGGGCATTAGGACGATTGTCTTTCTTCTCTTACTCGTTTTTATACTCGCCTACTTCTTATGCTTGCCTACTTTTTGTAGAGGTCGGGAAACTGTTCACGGAGATGGTCTACCTTGGGAGCGTCGTTGTTCGCGATGTAGGGGTTGTCGGGATGAAGGCGGGCGTAGTCCTGATGATAGGCCTCGGCCTCATAGAACGCTTTCAGCGGAACCACCTGGGTGACGATCGGTCTGGAAAACGATTTGGCCTGGTCAAGCTGCACGATGTAAGCCTCGGCAATGTGCTTTTGCTCTTCAGTGGTGTAGAAAATCACCGAGCGATATTGGGTGCCGGTGTCCGGGCCCTGGCGATTGAGCTCGGTGGGATCATGAGCCACGGAGAAAAATATTTTCAGAAGCTGGCCGTAGGAAATCCGTGAGGGGTCGAAAGTGACCTTCACGGATTCCGCATGACCGGTTTTGCCGGTGCTTACCTGTTCATACATCGGTGCAGAGACCGTGCCGCCGGAATATCCCGAGGTGGCATCCTTGACGCCTTTTACGTGCTGGAAAACGGCCTGGATTCCCCAAAAGCAGCCACCCGCAAAAACTGCCGTTTGCTTTTCTGACTTTGCCGCCAGAGGAGCGTCGACGGCAGGATTGGGGAGGAGGACAGCAGGCTCGGCGGCGTGGACCCGATAGCCTATGACAGCTGCAAGAATGAGGATTGCGAGCAGGACCGCGACTGTTCCGCTCAGGCCACTCGGCGGCGAATTCTTTGACTCAACCCTGCGTGCTTCAACACTCATGACGGCACCTTCTTATTTTCAATCTATTACGCTTAGATTCATATTTTAGATTCTAAAGCGTTGGAAAAGTTACAGATCGCGGCAAAGTACCGGAAAGACTCACTGTAGGACTCTTTTAGGGAACTGGTTTGTCCGTTTCCATTGCTATAGTGGATTTTGTGGGACGTTCCAGCGGACGTTCCCGTTGTTGACTCAATTGACTGCGGATTCGGGAGTGTGTGATGGGTTCGAAGAAAATCGGTCTTTGGTTGTTGTTGGCAGTGGTGGTCATCGTGGCGGCGGCGCTCCTGTGGACGCGCTACTTGAGAGTTCCAAGCGACGTTGCCTACGTGAGCGAGGAAGAGGGCGGGATCAGCGTGATCGACTTGAGAACGCTGAAGTTGATCCGCAGGGTGCAGCCGAGCGATGTCGCGCCGCGTGGCCTCGCAGTGACTTTTGACGGAAAATACGTCATCACGTCGAACAAGAACACCAGCGATGTCGCGGTCTTCCGTACGCCGGAGCTCAGCCTGGTCAAACGAATGCATATCGGAGACAACCCTGAATTCATCAAGATCAATCCGGCCGGTGATCGAGTTTTTGCGACTTTTGAACCGAGTTCGGAGGGCGGACCTCCGGGAACTGCGAAACCTGGTGCCGATGACAATGACGAAAACGGGCCACCCGCGCAGATTGCATCGTTCCACATTGGCGATTGGGTCGCGGGCCCGTCTTCCATTGCAGGCCAGGAGACGGAAGGCATCGAATTCTCGCGCGACGGAAAGCTGATGCTGGTGGCGAACGAATCGCAGGAGAGCATTGGCGTGTTCGACGAAGTCACGGGTCAGCACATACGTGATGTCGACCTGAAGGCTTATGGAATCCGCCCGCGCGGGGTGAAAGTTTCTCCGCAGGGCAACGGGTATGCGGTGACGATGGAGAGCTCGGGCACACTACTGACGATGGATCAGAATTTCAACGTCATCAAAGCGGTGCCGACGGGAGCCAAGCCTTACGGGTTGGCATTCGACCGGGCGGGCAAGCGGATTTTCGTTTCCGCGGCGCTGGCAGGCAAGCTGCAAGTGTTTGCGGCGGACTCGCTGCAACTGCTGGCCGAGGTGCCGACGGGAAAAAGATGCTGGCACTTCACGTTTACACCGGACGATTCGAAGATCCTGCTGGCCTGCGGGCGGTCAAACAATGTGGTGGTGGTCGACGCCAATGCGTACAAAGCGACCGGGACCATCGAGGGGTTCAAACTGCCGTGGGGCATTGTGACGTACCCGAGATCATATGGGAGTTTGGGCTTGCCGTAGAGCGATGCGAATTTTCGGGAGACGGGAGGGAGAGATCGGGTATCACTTCTTTGGGTCTGAGTTAGGATTGGCGCTCTCGCCACCCTGAATCCGCAGCACCGTTCTTCGATGCTGGGCTTCGTCATGCTCCAGGCGGGTTGCGATCTGAAGTTGGTTGTCGGCTTCTTCCTTGCGGCCTACGCGAACAAACGTCAGGCCGAGATAGTAATGAGCTTCGCGCAACGAATCGTCACTCGCTATCGCGCGTTGCAGCAGGTCGATGGCGTCAGAGTAACGCTTCTGTTCAAAAGCTACTCTCCCGAGGCCGGACAGAGCGGCAGCGTGCTTCGAGTCATGAGTCAGTACCTGGCGGAAGTTTCTCGCCGCTTCGTCGAGGTCCTTCTCATTGAGTTCGATGAGGCCTAGACGGAAGTAGGATTCCGTCTGCTCGGGCGCCAAGGCGATCGATCGCTCAAATTGTTTCTGTGCCTCGGGCGCACGCTCCAGAGCCGCGAGGGTCATGCCGAGCGCACAATGACCGGATGCATCATCGGGGCGCGATTCGGCATAACGAGCAAACTGCTGGCGCGCTTCGTCGAATCTCGATAATCCCATGAAGGCGCGTCCCAGGTTGTAAGTCGCGAGCGGATCGTTGGGGCGGAGTTTCAGGGTTTGCTGGAAGGTCTCAACTGCGTTCTCCCACAAGGACAGTTGCAGCTCAACGGTTCCCAGTTCGAATTGAACGTCGAAATCGTCCGGCGCATATCTCTCTGCCTCGGTCAGCAATGGGAGAGCTTTTGAGTAATCTCCACTGGCGACCGCGGCGCGAGCCTGGTCCTGCAGAATTGGGACAAGAGCATCCGAAGCGTCGTGGCGCGAGGCGTCGATCCGCAAGGCTTCGCGCAGTTCGGGAGCGGCTTCCTCGGCGCGGCCTTTCTGCACAAAGAGCAAGCCGAGGTGAGCGTGCGCAGGCGCAAAATCGGGATCTTTCCGGATGGCGCGGCTGAAGAGCTCTTCGGCTTCGGGCTCGCGATGCTGGAGTGCGCGAACGACCCCCAACAGATCGAGCGCTCGATAATCCTGGGGCGCGGTACGAAGAATAGATTGCAGATCTTTTTCTGCAAGACTTAATTTCCCGGCCGTCATTGCCTGAGCCGCGTCCTGCAAAAGGGACGCACTCGCGCCCGCGGAAACCTGAGCCAGTGGCGTCAGGCTCGAGAGGAGCAAGACGACGGCGCAGAGAAGCTTGCCGCAGAGAAGTTTGTTTTGGGCGTTATTTCTCACTCTATTTCGCAGGCCGTTTCGGATGTTGTTTCGGACGCTATTTCGAACGCTGGTTTCGCACTCTGTTTCGGACTCCGAGAGACTGCCTTCGGCTTATTTTAGCGGCTCGGTGATGGTGACAATCTGATCCGGCTTCTGATCGCGCAGGACTTGGCGAATCCCGCTTGGCCAGCGAATATCGATCTCGCTGATGGAAGCCGCGGTCCCCAAGCCAAAGTGTAATCGCTTGTCGCTTGAGGATTGATAGCTGCTGCTGGTAGTTACGGTGGCGAATTGATCGCCGGCAACAGTCGAAACTTTCACCTGTGCTCCAATGGCGTCTCGATTGCTTTTCACGCCTACCAGGTTGAGGGTGATCCAGTGGTTCGCAGTTTCTGTCTCATTCATGAGGACCCACCCCGGCCCGTCATTCGAGGTGACGACGGCGTCGAGCTTGCCGTCATTATTAATGTCTCCAATCGCCAACCCGCGTGCCGCCCATTCCTGATGGAAAGACCTCACCCGAAAGCGCGGAAACATCGACGAATTTCTTGCCTTGCTCATTGTGCAAAAGCAAAGGCGACTCCAGATAGCGCAAACCTAACTGGCTGAGCTGAATCGTGTCGATGACATGAGATTGCGCGATCAGCAGGTCTTTCCACCCATCATTGTCATAGTCGAAAAAACGCACGCCCCAGCCGGAATGCAGAAGAGTAATCGCGCTCAGGCCCGTGACCGCCGTCGAATAGTCAAAAGTCCCATCCTTCAGATTTGTATAGAGCGCGTAACGCTGATTCGCAAGATCGGTAATGATGATGTCGGGCCACCCGTCGTTGTTGTAGTCCTCGAAATCAACGCCCATGCCGGCGAAGGTATCGCCATTGCTATCGAGCCCGGCTCCGGAGAACAACCCAACCTCTTCGAAGGTTCCGTTGCCGCGGTTGTGAAACAGGTATTCCGGCATGGAATCATTGGCGAGGAGGATGTCCATGAACCCATCGTGGTCGTAATCTGCGATCGCGAGACCCAAACCTTTTCCCGGCTTGTCGATTCCAGCCTGATGCGAGACCTCGGTGAACTTCCCACCGCCGTCATTGTGGAACAGGAGTAGCGATTCCGGCTTGAACAGATCGGGATGGCAATAAGAACGGAAGCCATCTTTTCCGGGACGGCCGCAAAATATATCGTCGAAGTCCCACTGCATATAGCGGGCAACCACGAGGTCAAGTCGCCCGTCGTTGTCGTAATCCACCCATGCGGCGCTCGTCATCCATCCTGAACCAGCGACGCCGGCTGCGGCGGTCACGTCCGTGAAAGTACCGTCACCATTATTGTGATAGAGGGTGCCGCGGCCGTATCCGGCTACGTAGAGATCTTCGAATCCGTCGTTGTCGTAATCGCCAACCGCTACGCCGGTGGAGTATCCGATGCCACTGAGGCCCGCGCGTTCCGTGACATCTTCGAAGGTGCCATCCGATTTCTGGTGATAGAGGCGATTCCAGTACTTCGGGTCGTCCTTCTTCGGAATCGAGCCTTTCGGTGTTGGATCGTCGAGCCGCGCGCCGTTGGCGAAAAAGATGTCGAGGCGGCCATCGTTGTCGTAATCGAACAAAGCTACGCCCGAGCCCATGGTCTCAAGCAGGTATTTCTTGCTGGTGGGAGAAGCCTGCTGGCGGAAGTGAATTCCAAGTTTTTCTGTGACGTCGACGAAATGCCCCGGCGTGGGGGGACTTGGGGGGGCGGCGAAGGAATGCCCAGTCCAGAAAATCAGGCTCCCGAGAATCATGGCAATCCTCGAGAGCATTGCGCGGGTGGAAAACCTGGAAAGGCTTTTCATGGGAGCGATCGTTTGCCGCAACATCGATGGCCGCAAGATCAGTGGCCGCAATTCGACAGTTTAGCGCGTGAGGCACTATGCGCCTGGGTCATCTTTAAATGGCTCGCACGCGGAATCGTGACCACTACTCACGATAACAATAATAAGGAGCGGATGTCGCCTGGAAGCAAATAGAGGCTTAATAGCCACGAAAGAACAAATTGTAGATCGTTTTGGAGGCAAAAGAAACAAAATCATTGACTGTTGGCGGGGAACCGCATTACGATTCCGGGTGATTAAGTTTGCACACGCGTTAAGTCCACGTGAACTTAACCGACGCCGAGGGGGAATTGCCATGATGCAAAATGCGCAGTTGTCAGGAGTAACGTGGGCCAGAAGGGCTTTTCATGCGATCGCATTGCTGGCGGTCGTTGTTTTCGGCGCGCTGCCGATGCTTGCCCAATTCGATACCGGCACGATCACCGGCACAGTGACGGATACCTCCGGAGCGATTGTTCCGAGTGCGGCGATCACGGTAACCAATGTGGGCACGGGCCTTCAAAAGAGCATGGTCACGAATCAGAGCGGTATTTTCGTGGCTTCCTCATTGCCGTACGGAACCTATGTGGTCGCGACCCGCGCGACCGGGTTCGCGGAGAGCAAGAGTCAACCCGTAGTGCTGAGCGTAGGCGCGACCGTGCAAGTGAATCTGACGCTTGCGGTGGCGGCGTCACAGGAAAGCGTTCAAGTTAACGGCACAGCTACGACGGTTGATACGTCATCGAGTATGACCGGCACAACGCTGGACTCGGCTCAGATTGCCAACCTGCCAATCAATGGACGGGATGTAAGCGAATTCCTCGAAATCGCCCCCGGATCGGTGGACTCGACGGGATACTTCCAGGGCAGCGTCAACGGGATGGAGAATATTTTTACCGGCCTGAACATTACGCTCGACGGCCAGAGCGCGATGCGAGGCGACATCAATGGATTCCTGGATACGGAAGGCCAGGAAGCCGCGCGCATCACGCGAGCCAGCGTGGATAGCATCCAGGAAATTGATTACTCAAATAGCGGCTACACGGCGGAAACTGGTCATTCGCTTGGCCCACAGATGAACATCATCACAAAATCCGGCACGAACGCTTTTCATGGCACAGTGTTTGAGTACCTCCGCAACGACGCGGTAGACGCGAAAGACTACTTTGCGACCGCGAGCGAGCCTTTGAGGCTTAACCAGTTTGGCGGAAACTTGGGCGGCCCGCTCATCAAGAATAAGGTGTTCTTTTTCGCGAACTATGAGGGTGACCGGACGCATGTCACTCTTTTCAACGCTCTGAACCATACATTGAGCGCGGCCGCACGAGAACAGTTCGTGCCGGCCATGCAGCCAGTGTTGGCGCAGTTTGCGCCGATTCCGGCGGGCTGTAACGCTATTCCGGCTCCTGCTCAATGTGTGGGTACCGGGACTACAATGTTGAACTTTCCAGACCCGAATCCAGCCCTGGGTTCGGACATGATCTACGATCCGGCGGTGCTGCCCAATATTCTTCGGGAAGATACAGGCTCTGTGAGGCTCGATTACAACGTTTCACAGAAGGACCGGGTTTTCTTCCGTTACAACATCAACGATTCGAACACTCTCTATACCTACGGCATGAACGAAGGCCAGGTGTCACCGCAGGCACTGAGAACACAATTGGCCAAGATCGATGAGACTCACACCTTCACCCCGACCTTGCTGAATGAATTCAGCGTTGCCATCAACCGTTTCTACTCGAATACGAATTCAGACACTCCGACGCCACTCGCCGGCTTCGCAGGTTTTTTCACGGACATGGGTTCGCTGCCCGGACCGAACACATTCAATCAGATCACTCCGTTCACTGACCTTGAGATTTTTGACAATGTATCCAAGACCATCGGGAGACACACGCTACATTTTGGCACGCAGATTCGATTTAACCGGAACAATGAGTGGCTGCGCCCGCAACAAACCTACGATTTCGCCGCCGAGAGTCCTCAGATAATTAGCGATCTCCTGAACGACAATGTGTTTGTGCTGCAAAAAATCGGATTCCCGGGATTTGTTGGCAACCGCAATTCCAACTGGGATTTCTATGTCCAGGACGATTGGAAAGTGAATAACAGACTCACTTTGAATCTTGGACTCCGGTACGACTACAACACGGTGTGGACCACCGGAGTGGACCAGGGCCAAAACTTCGATGTGGCCACTCAGACCGTGCTTCCGCTCAACCAGAAAGCATACAGCGCTCCGAAAGGCGACTGGGCACCTCGGGTGGGTTTCGCATGGGACCCGAACGGCAAAGGAAAGACCGTTGTTCATGCGTACGCTGGGCTTTTCTACAATCCAATGCACTTCAACTTTGCCACAACGACGAACGTGCCCGCGCTCGCGAGCTACAGTGACAATTTCTTTCAGGCATCGATCGACTATCCTTCGCCCAATCCTCCGCTCATTGCCGGAACGCAAAACGTAAACGCATTCCCGACGCATCCCAAAGACCCCGTGTCGACAAATTGGTTGTTCGGCATCCAGCAGGAAGTCGCGCGCAACACCATCCTGACGATCAACTACGTCGGCAATAACGCGCACCATATGCAGTCGGGCGTTGACTTCGCCTCATTGAACGCCAACCCGGCAAACGTCTTCACCGATGCTCGTCCATATTCGGGCTTTGCGAATGAGGATGTTCTCGCCGACGCACTCGGCTCCCACTACAATGCCCTGCAAGTCACACTAAAGCGCAAGGTCGGAAGACTGGATCTTGAGGCGAACTACGCTTGGTCCCACGAAATCGACGATATGCTCAACGTCTTCAGCCCAGGCTTCGAGGATCCGTACACTCCGGCCTTCGATCGCGGCAGTGGGGATTGGGACGTGCGGCACAACCTGACTGGCAGCGCGCTCTACAGCCTGCCCGAACTGAAGGGTTCGAACGCTTTCGTTCAGAAAGCGCTGGGCGGGTGGCAAACGCAAGGGATTATCCAGACGCGATCGGGACTTCCAACGAACATTACGCTGGTGAGCGGATTCTTCGGCAATCCAGTGCGTCCAGACTACGTATCCGGCCAGCCCTTATGGGTTCCGAACCATAGTTGGCCAGGTTCGAGCTACAACATTAATGCCTTTGCCATCGAACCGACGTACGACGGGACTCCGGGTGACACAATCGGAACTGTCGGACGCAACGCTCTGCGCGGTCCGGCGTTCTTCCAACTCGACATGTCCGAAGCCAAGAACTTCGCCATCACCGAAAGGGTGACGATGCAGTTCCGGGCGGAGATTTTCAACCTCTTCAACCATCCGAATTTCAGCGGTCCTGATGGTGGAATCTGCACGGCGGTTGGGGCCGGAACTTGCACTCCAAACGGCAATTTCGGTCGCGTCGGCCAAACCATCGCAGATGCAGACGGAACGCAAATCGGAGGCGGCACCGCGCGGCAAGTCCAGTTCGCGCTCAGATTCACTTTCTAATCACTCAGCCCCCGCTTACCACGGCAGCGACCTCGACCGTCGCTGCCGTATCTTCAAGATCAAACACCAGCCCCGCCCGAGGATAGATGCCGAAGCCGTATATCTCGAATTACGATAAGCATCCCGTGGTTCGCGTGTCGGACTCGCGGGATGGCTGCGAGATGGGCTGGGACGGGATTGGCGGGCTTCTGAAGGCGAGCGTACGGCCCGGACGTTTCGTGATTTGCGTCGAGTGCTACCCCGGCTGCTTTGAAAAGGATATTGAAAAACAGCTGGTCAGCGCGCTCCAGCCTCAGATCGTGCTGCGCGCTGACGAGTGTTACTTGCCCGAGAACGCCATTCAATCTCTCTGTGCGCGCGATCTCGGCGACGATCCCGTGTTCGCCTTCATGGGCAAGTATGAACTGTCGGAATTTCTCGACGAAGCCAAGCTTGAGAAACAACGAAGCCACCTGCGGCAGGCATCGGGCCTCGCGATCGTCATTGGCACCGGCGCAACACTTCTTGCCCAGCAGTGGGACCTGCTCGTCTATTGCGACATGGCGAGGTGGGAGATCCAGCAGCGTCAGCGAGTCGGCGAAGTTACGAACCTTGGGTTGCAGAATGCCACAGAACGTCCGCAGGCAAAGTATAAGCGAGCCTATTTCGTCGACTGGCGCGTCGCCGACCGGCTAAAGAGAGATCTGATTCCGAGAATCGATTTCCTGCTGGACACGAATGAACGCGACCAGCCAAAGATGATCACCGGAGCGCAGCATCTACAGGGGTTGAACAATGCGGCGCGTAGGCCGTTTCGCGTCGTGCCATTTTTCGATCCCGGGACCGTGGGGCGGACAGTGGATGAAAGAAGTGTGCGATCTGCCGCGCGAGGCCGAGAACTACGCTTGGTGTTTTGATTGCGTACCGGAAGAGAACAGTCTTCTGCTTGGCTTCGGCGATGTTAGCGTAGAGATTCCATCCATTAATGTGGTATTTCAACGTCCGCATGAGTTACTGGGCGAGGCGGTACATGCGCGTTTTGGAACCGAGTTTCCGATCCGCTTCGATTTTCTCGACACGATGGATGGTGGCAATCTTTCTTTTCAGGTGCACCCGCCTGACCGAGTACATCCAGCAGCAGTTTGGAATCCACTATACGCAGGATGAGAGTTACTACCTTCTGGATGCAGGGCGAGGGAGGATGCGTATACCTGGGCCTGAAGGAGAACATTGATAGCAAGCAAATGACGGCTGACTTGCTCCAGGCGCAGGAGGGCACAATTCAATTTGACGCCGACAAGTACGTCAACCGGTTCCCCGCGAGGAAGCACGACCACTTTCTGATTCCGGCCGGAACCCCGCACTGCTCGGGCAAGAACAGCATGGTGCTTGAAATCAGCGCGACTCCGTATATCTTCACTTTCAAAATGTGGGACTGGGGACGGCTCGGTATGGATGGCACGCCACGGCCAATCCATCTTCAGCATGGGTTTCGAAACATCCAATGGGACCGGACAACACCGTGGGTTGAGAAGAATCTAGTTAGTGTAGTTGAGCCCGTCGCCAAAGGCGCCGATTGGCGCGAAGAGCGCACCGGCCTTCACGAACGTGAATTTATCGAGACACGCCGGCACTGGTTTACGGCGGCGGTCCATCATTCGACAAACGGTGGAGTGAATGTCCTGAACCTCTGCGAAGGACGTGAAGCAATGGTGGAGAGCCCGGCCGGCCAGTTTCCTCCGTTAGTTGTCCACTATGCGGAAACTTTTATTGTTCCCGCTGCCGTGGGCGATTATGTGATTCGTCCCCATGGCCCTTCCGAAGGGCAACAATGCGCCACGATCAAAGCTTATGTGCGCACGAACGCGTAACAGGATTTTTTATTCTTATCCGATGGAAAACCTTATGAAATCAGCGCTTCCTTTGTATCTCATTCTGCTGTGTACGTTGTGTTCCTTTCCGGCCTTTTCTCAAGAGAAAACTGCGGCACTGTCTGACACTGCGCGTTGGGCTTCCACAGCCAATGGGCAATATTGGATTCAACCTGACATTACCTATAGCGTCGCAAACAACTACACGCTGAAGCTCGACGTGTGGCAGCGGACGAATCAAAAAACCGCCGCGCCGACTTTGATCTATTACCACGGCGGTGGATGGGTCTTCGGCGACCGCACTGGCTCAACACTTCTTTTTCTACCGTTCCTGGAGATGGGCTGGAATGTCATCAACGTTGAATACCGAATGGCGAACGTTTCGCTCGCACCCGCAGCCGTCGAGGACTGCCGTTGCGCTCTGCGCTGGGCGGTGAGGAATGCGAAGCAGTACAACATCGACGTCAATCGCATCGTTTTGACCGGCCACTCCGCGGGCGGACATCTGTCGTTAATTACGGGGATGCTGCCGGAAGGTACAGGGCTCGATAACAATTGCGACGGGACCGAAAAACTCAAAGTTGCCGCGATCATCAACTGGTATGGCATCAGCGACGTAGCCGATCTGGTGCAGGGCCAGAATCGGAGAAACTACGCGGTGATGTGGATGGGAAGTCAGCCCGATGCACTTACGATTGCAAAGCGAGTCTCGCCAATGACCTATGTGCGAGCCGGACTGCCGCCGATCCTGAGTATTCATGGAGACGCAGATCCCGTCGTACCTTACGAGCAGTCGGTGCGACTGCATAAGGCACTCAGTGAGGCGGGCGTGCCGAACGAATTGGTGACGATCAAAGGCGGGGGCCACGGGCAGTTTACGGATGCAGAACTGGAAGATGCCTATCAAAGGATCCACGCTTTCCTGCATTCCCATGGACTGCTGCCATAGGCCTAATGGCGTGGCTTGCCGCGTTGAAGCGCGATTTCGTCAGCGCTGTCCCCTCGACCGTTATTCCCTCGATCGCAATCCCCTCGTACGACGAGAGTGTGCTCTGTTTGCCGGACATCTTTGATCTGGGACCATTGGGGAGGTGCGGGATGAACGAACAAATCGTACTGCGCCTGAAGGAACGCACTTGCGGAGATAGAACAAAGCACGGGCGTGTCGAACAAGCGACGCATTTCGCGGGCGTGGGCGAGCCCGAGCGGCATGGGACTGGTGCCAAACTCAACGCCACGAACTCTTGTTCTTTTGTTCCACGGAGCATAGGCGCGCGCGCGATTTTCCTCCCACATGACAATCCAGGGAAAAAGCAGGGGATTAAAAGAATATCCTGCGACTAGTTGGAGTCGCCGGTTGTGAACGGCGGCGAAAGCATTCTCACGATCCGAGTCGAGGAGCAAGGCCGCGACAAAGCCCGTTCCATCGCGCACAAATGGTTGCGAGAGATCGATCGGCTCACCATCGATGGATTTTGCATACGGCCACTGGTATTCGCGGCCGTTCGCAAGAATTTCGTGGCCTTCATATCCCGCGGGCCAGGTTACTCCACGGGTCCCGGATATAAAGAGAGTAGCTTCGCCACTTGCGAAGAATGGCTCACCGAAAGCTGTGTGCTGCACCCATTGAAATTCGAGCGCGGCCTCGCTGAGATTGGTGACAGTTTCTGTGATACGAGCAGTGAAGGCCTGGCGCGACAGCGAAATCTCACGCCGAACGTGCAGAAGGTAAACAGGAAGCGTAACTTCCATTATCAGAGTCGCCGAATCATCATCGGCGACCGCGGAAACAACTTGCCACTCCGAGTTGGCCGCTTCGCCGTGCAGGCCCATTCCTCGCTCGGCTTCCTCCGATGACGGCATGCCGAAGTAACCGAGCGCCAGGGCATGGCCGGTGTAGCTGCACAGAAAGCGGCCTACAGGGCCATCTCCGTAGAGTGGCGCGTGCTCGCGCGAAGAAAATGTCTGAGGCTCGATCGTAGGCCATGGCGACTCCCAAAGAACATTGACCGGAGAGCCGCGGAGACGAAAATCCGCAATGTGTCCACCACCGACGAGCACTGTAAGTTCTAGGTTGGCATTCGATAAATGGTAGGCGCGGCGATTGTTCCACAGAACGGGAACGACGGCGCAGTTCTGGAGATTCATTTGTGGGTGGCCGCCCCCGTGCCGCCCTCCTGGAAGCCCATTCCACCGGCCGGTACAAGCATGCCGCCATCTACGAGTAATGCCGCGCCGGTGATGAAGGATGCCATTGGAGACGCGAGATAAGCGATGGCATCAGCCACCTCTTCCGGCTTTCCAATGCGACCCAGTGGGTGCATGCGATCGCAAGTTTGTATCACTTTCTCGGGATCGTCCGATAATCCGGCCGCCCAGCGAAGCATGGGAGTATCGATCGCGCCAGGGCACACGCAATTCACTCGAACGCCCTTATGTGCATAATCGAGCGCCATAGCCCGAGTTAGTCCAAGTAACCCGTGCTTTGAGGCGACATAGGCAATAGAGTTACTAATTGCCGTCATGCTCTGCACCGACCCAACGATCACGATGGCGCCGCCCCGCTCCGTCAGGTGCGGAACGGCATACTTCGCGACCAGGAAGCATCCCTTGAGGTTGATACCCATCAGCCTGTCCCACTCTTCTTCGCTGGTTGTTACTGCGTCACCATAAAGCTGGATGCCAGCATTGCTCACCAGTACGTCGATTGCTCCATACTTACTAACTACAGCGGCAACCGCTTGCGAGACGTCGGTGCCAACACTTACGTTGCAGGGAAAGAACTCACAGGCGCGCCCGTTCGTCGCAATCGCGGCAGCACTCTTCGATCCCGCATCGCGGTCAATGTCGAGGATGGCGACCGATGCTCCGAGGTCGGCAAGCTTTCGGGCCGTAGCTTCTCCAATTCCCATCGCGCCACCCGTCACGATAGCGACTTTCCCTGTGAAATCGAGGTTCATTGGGCACTACCTTGCTTGATGCGCGATGTGGTGTGAAGTCTCAGAGTGAGCACCTGGAACGGTTTGATCGGAACGCTTAGGTCTTCGTCTTCAATTGTGATTTCGGCTTGTTTGTCTTCAAGCAAATTGCACAGCCAGGCCCGCTCGAACGCCAGGAACGGGCTATGGATCTTGATGTTCGATGCCTCACCCGCTGTGTCCTGTAACCGAAGAATCGTTCCATCGCCATCTTCCGCGCGCTTCCAGGTCAGCATGGTTACTCCCGGATTCCCAATCTCCAGTAAGCTGGCTCCTTGGCTTGGCAACAAAGAGGAATCCTGCGTACCTGGCACATCATCCCGTTCGAGAGGAGTTAGTGCTTCCAATCCGAAGCGTGTGAGCGACGGAGCGTTGAACTGGGCGCTGCTCGTGATGGCGTAACGAAAGGTGAAATCGCCGCCTTGCCATGCCGGAAAGTTAGTACCCCAATAGTTGTTCATGAGCCAGGAAAAAATCGCGCCGCTGTTTGGCTTGAACTCCGCGGGCCAGTTGCCGCGAACAATGTCTCCAAAGGCAACCAGAGGAGCGTCGAGCGGAACGACGGTCGCGGCCACTTGCGAATTGTACACAGAAGCCCAGGTTGTGGGCAGGTACCATTCGCGGCTTCCGCCAGGAAGCTCGTCTTTCGCCGGATTTACCCATGCCGCCTGAGAACCGTAGGTGAACGACGGCGCGGTTACGGCGAAAGGAAACGCTATATAGGCGGACTCTCTTGTGAGCACGCGATCCTTGTGTAAATGATAAGTAATCCGAATCTCTTTCGTAGAGTCCGGTAGGAGGATCTCGGTCTGAATCGATGGCGTATTTGGCGCGGATGAAGTGAGAGTTGCGACGATTCCAATCGGCGTTTTCGTCGCAGATATCAGTGTTCCTGAACTTGCCGGATGAGCAGTCAACTCCGGAGGTTTCAGTCCAGCCCCAAACCGATAAAGCGAGTTCTCTGGATAGCTGTCTCCACCGGTGACGTAGAGATACTGGCCAAATTTGTATGGGCTTGACGAATCGACGAGTTCGCGCCGGAGTTGTTTGTCAAACGCGCTCGCGATTGCTCCAGAGGACGGATCAAGCACAACTCGATAGAATTCGTTCTCGAGAATATTGCCGAGAATGTTCCCTCGATTATCGACTGAGGCGGCTCGCTCTTTCACAATCGGCTTGATGGCGTACAGTTTGTATCCCACCGCGGGCACGGCCGCGGCCAGGAAGCGCACACGGACGCTGCCCGGGCCGAACCCCGGCAGTGAGATTCCTTTACCTTTGTAGAGTATTTCCACCGGAACCTCGGCGCCGGTTGAAGAGTCGACGAGCGTGGTGCCGTCTGGCAAGTCGGTCTCCACGATACCGGAGCGTATCCAGTTCAACGAGTTGAAAACTGCAACGGAATTGTCGTTGGTTCTTACCAGCGCTTCAAGCTGGGCCCACTCGCGCTGAATCGATTCGTTGATATCGTCGCGCGCTCGCGCTACGCGAGATCCTTTGAGCGCGATTTGGTCTTCGCTCTGGTGGTGCTCCGGCTGAGTGGTCGCGCTGACGTACGTCCACGTGTGCTCGTCATAGAGAAGCTCGTTATGCCAGGCATCGTCGAGCATAGCCTTGTCTGGCCGCACCCGCGTGTCGATCGAGGAAACAGCGGCGCCCATGATCTCGGCGGTTGCGATGCGATGTTGGTTTTCCCGGTGAATGGCGGTGTGCGCGGCATCGGAGCCGTATCCATCCTCCCAATAAGGGCCGAAGTCGCCTCGAAAAACTGGGAATTCGCCCTTCCACTCGTGCTCGATTTGTTGCATCGCGGAGTGCACGGTAGAAAATTCAAACCTGGGCCATGCAAATTCATGGCTGAAACTTGCGACGATTTCACTCTGCTCCGGGGCGAGCGGCGTGTTCTCAAGCTGTGTGCCGAAGATGATCGCTGTACTGGCCGTATAGTCGGGACGAGTATATGCCTGGAGAAAAACCGGCAACGAATCGCGGATCGACTCCATTCGCCACGGGCCGCCAAACAGTGTGTGGGCTTGCAGATAGGCACGCGAGTACCACATGAGCACGCGGCCGCCATCCGGACCTTCCCAGTAGAAGGGGGACTTCTCGTTCCATCGCCCCAGCAGCATCACCGGAGCTCGCCAACTGTTGCTGGCCGCTACGAAATACTTGATGCCCGCGTCATGCAGAACGGAAGCATACCCCCACGTGTAAGCCGGGACATCCACAATTTGCGCCGCATCGGCGACCGGCAATTTGTAATCGCGCGCGAGATTGTGCTCGCCATAGAGAGAGTGAGCCAGGCCTTCCCACGATGCGTTTCCAGTATGTTGATTGGCGAACTCCGGCGGAATGACGATACTGCCGCCGCGAACGTGTTCGAAAAACTGTTCCCGCGCCTCCGCGTTGCGTCCGTTCAGATATTGATCGGCGACCCAACTCCCATCGAGTGTCCAACGAAAATCCGGCGTCTTCCGGATCAAGCCCATTGCCTGGTCGATAGATTGGGAGTGAAGCTCGGCGACCTTAGCAGGGTAATCTGTGAAACCAACATCGAGATGCTCGTGCGGTATGAGCGCAATCGTCCACTTCTTAGCGGGTTCAATTGTTGCCGCGGCCGAGAATTTTCCAGTGCGCACCGTGGCTTCGGTGGCGCCTGTCCACTCGGGCACTTCAAACGCGAACCGCGCCTCGCCGAACTCGTTAGTCGTCGACAACGGCTTGCTGAAGGAATGTCCGGTGACGCGAAGTTCGACTGAGTCGCCCGCGGAGAATCGGGATGCCGCGATGAAAACATCCACTACTTCTGCCGTCCCCGCTTTGGTATCGCGATAAAAGATGGTTGGCTCAATTTGAGCAGTGAAGGCATTTATGTTGTATTGCCCGGCATCGTCCTGAACTAATTCGAGCGCGTCGTAGATCAAGCCGGTGTGCCCAGGCGCAATTGCGCCGAGGGAATTTTGAGCCGTGGCCGGATCGTCCATGGCGGTGAGAATGAAGGCGTTTTCTCCTTTCCGAAGCCAGGCGGCGGGAATCGAAATTGTTTTTTCGTCGACGGAGGTCTGGGGAACGAATGTTCCTTCCCAATCGCCGGCTCGAAAATCGAGTTTGGGATGGAAGTAGAAAAAACCCGCGTGCCCATTAACTTCCAACTTCAAGAATGACAGACGCGGAGTCTCGTACAGAATGGCGAGCCTCAGCCGATAAACGCCGAGCGGAGCGTCGCTCAGCACAAATTTCACCGTGAACGGATGCAGGCGTCCACCGGCGATCCCGTTGGCCGGGCCGGGCTGAAAGCGATTCCAATCCCTATCGCTGCTTTGGCCGACGACAAAAACAGGGTCGCTCTTGGGATCGGCATAGTCGATGTCTTGACTCTTAAATTCGCCGGAGGATCCGTTGAAGGTCCCGATCGTCCAGAGAGTTTTCTCGGTTGCGTGCGCGGCCGCAGTCAGTGTGACCGCCATGAAGAGAGCGGCCGTTGCTTTGCGAATCGTGGTTACTTTGCGAATTTTTTTCGTGGCTACCATTTCGGCTGCGTGATCACAGCGCCGCGCCGGCGCGGATCGTCCGTCCATGCGCCCATCTCATGTCGTTTGGAGAGTTCGTGATAGCGGGCAAGCTTATCGTGATCGAGTTCCACTCCGAGCCCCGAACCAGTTGGCACCACCATCGCGCCGTTCTTATATTGCATCTTGCCGCCAACAATGATGTCGTCGGTGAGGTGGTGATAATGCGAGTCGGGGGCAAGCACGAGATTCGGAAGACAGGCAGCGAGGTGAAGCATGGCGGCTTGCGAGATGCCAAATTCCGCGCCACTGTGCATGCCTGCGTCGACACCCATCGCTTCGCAAATCTGGCCCGCGAGTTTAGCGCGATGAATGCCTCCATACCAGTGCGGGTCAAGCAGGACAACATCAAGCACATCGCCCATGATTGCGGGCGCAAGGTCCTCAAACGCGAACACCGACATATTCGAAGCCAAAGTGACCCACGGCACCTTGGCGTTGACCCGCTTCATGGCGCGCATCCCCCACACTGGGTCTTCAAGGTATTCCATGTTGAAGTCATGCAAACGACGTGCAACATCGATGGCCGTAGTCACCGTCCAGACCGCGTTCGGGTCGAGGCGGATGCGATGCTTCGGGAACGCCTCGCGGAGCGCGATGAAGGTATCGACTTCTTCATCCGGAGGAAGAACACCGTTTTTGTACTTTAATGTTTTAAAGCCATGCTTGCCGACGACTTCTTTCGCGAAGGCAACCATTTGTTCGATGTTCGATACTTCGCCCATGCCGTCGTCATTCGCATAGCGATAAAAAAGATAGGCGGCGAACGGAACCTCGTTCCGAATGCGACCTCCGAGCAGGTCGCACACCGAACGCTTCAACGCTTTTCCTTGAATATCGAGGATTGCAAATTCAAGCCCGGCGAAGCCAAGGACAAAACCAAAAAGCTTTTCCGAACTCGGGGCCGCCACCTTCCAGCGAAGCCGCTCGAGATTCATGGGATCTTCACCAATCAACAGCGGCTTCAACTCCGCGAGCTGGCCGGCGCGGCTGGCGCCGCTGTAGCACTCGCCGAGGCCCGTGATGCCTTCGTCGGTTTCGATCTCGATGACGATGCGCGAAAATCCGGGATGGGATCCAATCGAGTAACGCAGGGGCGCTTCGATCGGGATGAAGGCAGGAGTCCAGCGAATGTTAGTAATCTTCATTGTGTCTCCGGGTATTGTGTCTCCGGCCGGCTAGCGTTGGTTCGCAAGCCGTTGTCCGCGAATGCCGACCCGCGCCCGGCAAATATGCCAGCGGCTCAGGTTGGCAAAATACATTTCGTCAAAATTTGCGCCGCCGAACGCTGCATTCGTGGGGCTGGCTAACATCGTTCCTTCCGGATCCGACGCGAACAGCGAAACTTTCCCATCCTGCGTCACGCGGTACACATTGTGCGAAGCGTAACAAGTCACGTACAAGTTGCCATCTCGGTCGAGCGCCGCGCCGTCCGGCACATTATTTAATCCGGCAGCGTAAACACGCGGCTTTCCGATCGCTCCCGCATCGACAAGCGGCACCGCGAGCACATTGTTTTTTGTGCTCTGCACGACGTACAGCGTACGCTCGTCAGCGCTCAGCGACAGTCCGTTCGGAAACGACAGGCGGTCGAGCAGCTGTTCGATCTTGCCATTCGGCCTTAAGACAAAAAGAAAGCCGTCATTTTTATTGAACTCGCCCGAATCGCTGAAGTAAAGGTTGCCCTCGCGATCGAACACGGAAAAATTCGGAGTGCGAAGGCGATATCGTCCGGCTCGTTCCCAGGAACGAATCGTTTTGCCGGAGCGATCCAACTGTATCAACGCGCCCAGTTTGAAGTTGCAAACGAAAAGATCCTGGTGCGCGGAAAACGTGAGCCCGAGATTGAAGCCTCCGAGTGTGGCGACCATTCGGACCTTACCTTTTCGATTAATCTTGTAGATCTGTCCGAGTTCGCCGCCTGCCCACAGGTTCCCGTCAGCATCGAATGCCAGGCCTTCGGGATGGTCGAGCCCGTCCGCAAAGACTTCGAATTTCTGCAATGAAATTTGGGGCTGCATAGCGAACCGTAGCGAAGGAAATCTCGGCTATTCTACTTGTTTGTCGGACATTTGAACATTATAGTGAAGCCGCACTGGATCGCTTTGCAGAAGCGGTCTTCAGCGGTCCTGCCGAAATTCGGGGAGCATCTTATGAGACGAGCATTGCATTGCACTTCATTTGTCTTTCTTCTTTTTTCCGCGGGCGTCATGCTCGCCGAAAACCCGCACTTTAATTGCGTGCCCTCATTCCCTTTTCAACAGGAGTGGCAAGGAGCTGACGCTGCCTATTCGATTCCGCTACAAGATGGCCGCGTGGCTTGGATCTTCGGCGATACCCTCTACGGCGATGCGCGCCTGGTCACGGGCGAAGAGCCGCGCATGGTGCATAACACGATCGGCATCTCTACGTGCAAGGACGGGAAGTGGAAGATCGACTACACGATCAAAAAAGACGCCAAAGGCAACCCCGACAGCTTTTTTAAGCCGCAGCAGAACAACGGTACCTACTATTGGGCGCTCGATGGAGTCGAACATGATCGCGAACTTTGGATCACTCTCGTCTGCGTACGCAATGTGCCGAACTCAAACGCCTTCGCGCTCGGCTTTGAGATCTGCGGAACCGATCTCGCCCGCGTAACTGGGCTGGAAGGCGATCCTCAGAACTGGAAGGTTGCGTACTTCCCTCTCGTTGCGGAGGGCGTGCACGCGAATCCTTCGGCTTCCGCGTTGATCGAGGACGACTACCTTTACATCTACACACTGTACGAAGTGGGAGGCAGGCCGCAGATCCTCACGCGAATTCCGCTGCAAGGTCTGGGCGACCCCAGAAAGAACCTCCAGTATCTCGGCAGCGACGACAAGTGGCACGACGGGATTGAGCCTGCTAAGGCAAAAATCATCATGAAGACCGGGGCCTCGGAGATGTCGGTGCGCTATCACCCGGAGCTTAAGAAGTGGATCGCTGTGATGGTCGATCCGCAGATCTTTTCCGACAAAGTGATTCTTCGGACGGCGCCGAGCATGATCGGCCCGTGGACCGATGGCGAGGTGATCTATCGCATCCCGATCCTCCAGAAGAGCGATCCGAAATACGATGCCGACACTTTCTGCTACGCGGGCAAGGAGCACCCTGAGTTCGAGCAACCGGGCGAATTGCTGTTCACTTATGTGTGCAACACGATGAAGCCGAAGAAGCTGTCGGCCGAGACCAATATTTATTTTCCGCAGGTGGTGCGCATGCCGATGCCGGATGTGGCGAAGAAGTAGTTAGTCGAGAACAAGTTTGCAGAAGGCGAGAGTGCGCAGGATGTGTTGTGTCCAATACGGCCAGTCGTGGCCGCCGGGAAACTCTTCATAGACATGAGGCACTCGCAATTCAGTGAGCGCCGTGTGCAGCATACGGTTCGGCTCAATGAGCGGATCCTCTGTTCCGCAATCGAAGCGGATGGGCGGAAGCGTGGCATGATTCACCTTCGCCCAGTGCAGCAAGTCGGTATCGACGGCACCCGCATATTGAAATGCCTGCGGCGGGAACGGAATGAACTGCGACAACTGTTCGACCTTCGTGATCGAGGAATGCGCGGAAATTCCCTGCACTTGCGAGGCATATTTCATGCCTAAGCGCAAAGCTCCGTAGCCACCCATCGAGAGGCCCGCGAGAAGAAATTTTTGCGGATGTAATTGGGGAAACAACTCGCGCAGGCAGCGCGGGATGTCATCGACAATCCATTTTTCGTAGTCGGCGTGTGCGTGGGGAACATAGCCGCTGCCGTCGCCCCAGAGTCCGTCCGACGGCATGGCAATCATCAAGGGAACGGTCGTTGCCTCCCGTAGCATCTCCATCGCGATGGTGTCGAGGCCGGCATTCAGCCACCAGTTCCACTGGCATCCGTAGACGCCGTGCAACAGCAGCAGCAGCGGCACGCGCTGCAACGATTCCAGGTCTGGCGGGCTGAACAGCACGACGTCGCCGCGAGAGCCTAACGCGTCACCGCGAAAATTCAAAAAGCGCAGACTCTCATTTCCCGGGATCGGACGCGAAAGCTGGGCATTGGGGAATTGTTTCGCCATGCGGGTCCTATACGTTTCCGGTAAGCAGCGGAATCGCGCCAAATAGTCCAGCGTTGTTTCCGAGTTGTGCGGCGACGATCTCGACTGTGCCCCACGGCGTCCACGCGTGCTGCTTCACGTACGCTTGAATATAAGGAACGATGAGGGCGGCGCGGTGCATTACGCCGCCCCCGATTACGATTCGCTCCGGATCATAGGCATGAATCAATCCCACCGCTCCGGTTGCCCAAACTTTCAGACAGTAGTCGAGAACCTCGACGGCGACGCGGTCCCCGGCGTCAGCCAGCTCAAAGAGCATCTTGAAATCTATGTTGTCCTGACCCGCCAACTTGCTCGCGGAGAACCCCGGCCACTCGCGCGCCAGCAGAGGCAGCGACCAACCTGACGCTTCGGCCTCAAGGCATCCGATCGCCCCGCAGGTGCAGGGACGGCCACCGACTTTTGCCGGCAAGTGACCACCCAGACAGCCCGCTTGCGCATGCTTTCCGCGCAGCAGTTTGCCCTCGATCATCGCGGCGCCACCGATCCCCGTACCTAGCGTGATCATTACCACATTGTCGCAACCTCGCGCGGCTCCCGCGTGACGTTCTCCAAGCAGCGCCATACGGGCGTCGTTCTCGATGGCAAAGCGCACGCCAAGTTCCTGCCTGCACCAGGCGTCAAAATCAATCGATGGCGCGTCTTCGTATTTCTTGTTGGTCGAGACAACTCGGCCAATCCGCGCGTCGGCGAGCCCGCAGAATCCAAGCGCCAGGCCTTCGCACTCGGCGGCGTCGATTTGAAGTTCTGCCAGCAAGTTGCGAATCGCCTCCGCGAAGACAGCGAGCGCTGGCCGGAGGGGCTGCGCCGAATCGAGGGAGACCCGGCGAGAGCCGAGAATCTGGTCGTCGCTTACGAGCGCGATGGTGGCATGGCTGCCGCCAAGATCGATTCCTAAGGCCGGTCGTTTTCGTGTCAGAGCAGTCATATCAAAGCAGTCTTATCAGGGCCGTCATATCAAAGAGCTATTTCCAAAATGGATCGCTTCGAGGTATCAAACAACGTAATATTATTCGCTTTGAGCTGATAATGATCAAAAAAATGTTCTTTTTGTTTGCATTCGAGAGGCTTTTGCCATTAGCCTATTGCCATTATGACCCCTGCTCCTGCCTTCGTGAACTGGACCGACGGCGCGTTGCAGGTCCCCGGACTCCAGCGATCGGAAAAGAAACTCGGTCAACTGACTGGAATCTTTCGCGACCATAAAGCCTGGCAGCAACTCGATCCCGAGACAATAGTGTATCGAGTCTGGTGGTGGGAACCGGTCGCACCCGGCACGGAGGGCGGTTTGTTCTGGGGGCTCACCGAAATCCAACCTGGCCGGGTCGGGAACGAGTATTTCATGACGCGCGGGCATTGGCACGTGATCCGCAATCGCGCCGAATTCTATGCCACGGTCGCGGGCAGCGGCAAACTTCTTCTCATGGATCGCGAGGGTCATACCTGGGCCGAAGATATGACGCCCGGCAGCCTGCATTACATCGCCGGCGAAGTTGCTCACCGCATCGTGAATACCGGCGACAAGCCAATTCGCGTGACGGCCTGTTGGCCGAGCGATGCGGGTCACGATTATGAAGTTTGGGGGGGACGTGGATTCGGGGCGCGGATCATTGAAGAACGAGGCGCCCCAGTCCTCGTGAGTGCCCAGGAATGAATGCGTGAGCCGTGATAGCCAGAAGTCGTCCGTCGAGTTGGAGCGAAAGTTCGATCCCAAGCTGGGGGTGCACAGTCACGCCGATGATCTGGCATTCAGTTACGACGAAGGTGTGTTCGGGCCGCAGCCAGAATTCCGGCGTCTCGATGAAATTCGCCCCAGTTTAAGAGATCCCAACTGCGATGGCCCGGACCCGGTGTACTCGATCGTGATGGATGTTGGACGGGGCGAACACAAGGATGAACTTGCGCGGCGCATGCTTTTGTTTGGCGTCGTCGTTTATGCCGCAGGCCAGCTGGGAGAGGAACCAGTTCGCAGCCAGGGTCATATTCATGCCGTCGCACCTCATTGTGGGTGGTCGACTCCGGAACTATTCGAGATATGGGAAGGACGCGCGATCATCTATGCGCAGGAGAGTGCAGACGATGATCCGGGACGCTGCTTCGCCTTAACGGCCGGGCCGGGAGACAAGGTCGTCGTGCCGCCGGGCTGGGCGCATGCGGTTATCAATGCCGATCCTAAGACTCGCATGATGTTTGGGGCGTGGTGCGATCGACAGTACGGATTTGTCTATGACGCGATCCGTAAACACCATGGTCTGGCATGGTTTCCGATCTTTGGTCGTCAGAACTCAGATCGTCAGACCCAGGACGGTCAGCAGAAGATTCACTGGGAGCCAAATCCTTCTTATCGGTCCAGAGATTCTCGGTCCAAAGACCTCTCGATTCGAGCCCCGCGCGCCTACCCGGAACTCGGATTGGATCCGTCGACACCCATCTATCAGCAATTCGCCAACAATCCCGACAGCGTGCAATGGGTCTCGGAACCGGCACGCGCCGCATCGGTGTGGACTAATTTCGAAATGTAGGCCTGGATTGAATGCGCGCGCTTTATCTGCGAACGACATCAGCCAATACATCATCGAGCAACATGAGCTAAGGACTTCAGTTAGCGACGCCGAGTTTCTGCTCCAGTTGCTCCAGCGACACTCCTTTGGTTTCAGGATAGATGGCGGCGACCAGAATAAAGTCAATCAGCATCATGCTCGCGAAGAAGAAGAACGGCGTGGCGCTCGATTTCTTGGCCAGTACCGGAAATATAGCGGATATCAACGCGTTCATGACCCACAGTGTCGATGTGCCAATCGCCTGGCCCTTGGCGCGAACGCGCGTTGGAAAGACTTCACTCATGTAAACCCAGATCACGGCACCTTGCGAGATGGCGAAGAAACCCATGAATGCCATGACCATCCAGACCAGCCATGACTGGTGCGTGCCGGTGCGAAACATTTCTCCGATGGCAGCCAGGAAGATGCAGACTCCGGCGGTTCCGGTAAGCAAAAGCTTCTTACGGCCAAAGTTGTCGATCATGGTCATCGCGATCAGAGTGAAGATCAGGTTCGTGAACCCGATGGTCACCGACTGCATGCCGGCCGAATACTTGCTCGCTCCGGCGGCCGCAAAAATGTCATTCAGGTAGTACAGGCAGGCATTGATGCCGGTCAGCTGATTGAAGGCTCCCGCAGTCACGGCCAAAAATATTGGCAGCGCATATTTGCGCTGAAGAATCGACTCGCGCACGGAACTGCGCTCCAGATGAATCGAGGCTACGATCGCGTTCAGCTCCTGCTCGGGAGTTTTGTTGCCGGTGAGGCGTAGAACGTCGAGTGCTTCCTGCGTCCTATTCTTCAGGGCCAACCAGCGCGGGCTGCGCGGAATGAAAAACAACATCAAGAGAAAGAAGAGCGCGGGCACAGCGGCAACTCCGAGCATCCAACGCCATTCCAGCAACCCCAGATTCATTCGCACGATCAGGAAGTTCGACAAGTAGGCCAGCAGAATGCCCGCAACAATGCTGACCTGGAAGCAGCCAACCAGACGTCCGCGCCACTGGGCAGGCGACAACTCGGCGATGTACATGGGAGCAAGCACCGACGACCCGCCAATGCCTAAGCCTCCGATGATGCGGAAGGCAATCAGCGATCCCCAATTCCATGACAACGCGCAGCCGAGCGCCGACAAAAAATAGAACACAGCCATAATTCGCAGACTGTCGCGCCGCCCCCACCGCTCTCCGGGATATCCGGCCGTTATCGCGCCGACCACAGTGCCCCACAAAGCGCTGGAGACGGTCATTCCTAATAAATAAGGAGTGAGCCTATAGACCTCGGTTAATTGGTGGGTAGTTCCGGCGATGACGGCAGTGTCGAACCCAAAGAGCAGGCCGCCGAGAGCACTCACGAAGGTGCTCTTCACCAGATATCCGTTTATTCCCATGAGTCCCGTTTCCTCACATGAATGAACGAATATTAGCGAAAAGAACAAAAATGGTCTACGAAATAGCGCGAATAGACGGTATAAACTTACGATGACTTGCTATTGGTAACAGCGAGTTTTGACCGTTCGGAGTATCGCTTTGAGGAGTATCGATGCGTTCTAGCAGGGAGCTGGATCGTCGCACTTTCCTGAAACTGGGGGCGGCCGGAACGGCTGTGGCCGCGATCAACCCTTCGATGGGCGGAGCTTCCGTAGGCACCAAGCGGACGCTCTCGTCTCCGCCAACCTTGGCCGATATGGGTGGGGATCGGCTGACCTATCGGCTTCGCGATCTTTTCAATTGCCCGGTGGCGATGAACGAGTGGGGCTACGCGCAAGTTGCGAAATCGGTCTCCGCGATTACCGCCATTTCGTTTCCGCCTTACGCGTGTAGCGGTGTGCCTGAGACTGCATGGAGTCCCGGCTTTTTGCTGACTTGTGAACTTTTTCTGAATGGCCGCTTCCTCGCGATTGCAGCTTCCCCCGACGGCAATGTCGAGTATCAGTGGTTTCCACATTGTGTTGTTCGCACGCAAACGGCCGAGAACCTCCAATTTTCCACGCGCATGTTCCTCCCGAACAAGCATCGCGCCGTCGTGCAATCGATCATCGTCAAAAATCTCAGCGCCTCGCAGCGCCGCTTCACATTGGCATTCGATATGCGGGGAGCTGTCGCTAAGAAAACCAAGCCGTGGTTCGTAAATTCTCCCGGCGAGGCTGACAACCGCGTTACCTGGGATGCTCAGCGAGGCTGCCTTCTTTTTGAGGCGCAACATTCCGAGATTGCCGCGGCGCAGGGTTTCCATCCCGCGCCGAGTCGCGTGGAGCAAAAGCGGATGCTGCACTTCGACATGGAACTCGGCCCGAGGGAACAGAAGGAACTTAACTTCGTGCTCGCAATTGCTGACAATGGCCGTGCCGCAATCGAACTTTACGATGGACTGCAAGCACGTCTTGCCGATCTCGAGAAGGAGAACGAGACAGTTTTTGCGAGCCTGGTTCGATCGGCATTCACGCCGGGGAATTCAGATTTCAGCGGCAATCTGCCGCGGCTGATTACAAACGATGAATCGCTCTGGAAGCTATACCACAACGGTTTTGCCAATCTGCTGTTTGCTCGGCGGCTTTCCCCTGACTCAGCCTACGGCTCGACCTACTTGACACTGAGCGGGCATGTGCTGCCGACTCTCAGTTTTCCGTGGGATACCTCGCTGACCTCTCTGCCGCTGGCGCTGCTCGATCCGATTCCGCTGCGCAACCTGGTCGAAGTCTGGCTGAAAGGCGGAATGCACGAACATCACTCCACCGATTATGTGTCGGGAGAGCCGGTGGGTCCGTGGTACGCGGCGAACGACACCGCGATTGTTCGCTGCTCCTGGCGTTATCTCTCGGTCACCGGAGATTTTGCCTGGTTGGACAAGAAGATTTCCGATCGCACCGTTCTCGATCACCTCGATGAGCATGCCGTCTATTGGAAGAAACTCGATCACCTGGGGCACGGTCTCGCCGACTATGGAACGATCGAGAATCTGCTCGAGGTCGTCAGCACTTATTTGCACGAGGTAGCCGGAATGAATGCCGGCAACGTACGCAGCATGCGTGTGGTTGCCGATCTTCACGAACGTCGCGGCAATGCGGTGCGCGCCAAACAACTTCGCAGCGAGGCAACTGATCTGGCGGAACGGATCAATCGTCTTCTTTACGTCAATGGCAAAGGGTATTGGCGTTGCGGCCAGCCGGATGGAACGTTTAACGGAGTTCGGCACTGCTATGACTTTCTCGCGGTCGTCGACAATATGGGGGAAGATCTCACGCCGGCGCAGAAACAGGAGATGAGCGGGTTTTTCTGGAGTCAACTGCATAGCGAGAAATGGATGCGAGCGCTCGCGCAGGGTGACGCCGACGCGACCTGGAACATCCGCCCCGACCACAGCTGCCTGGGCGCCTATGCAGCATGGCCGCCGATGTCGGCCAAGGCGCTATATAAGATCGACTCGCCGGAGCGAATCTCGCCTTGGCTGCGCGAGGTGGCAAAAGCCGGCAATCAAGGTCCGATTGGCCAAGCGCATTTCGTCGAGGATGTATATCCGCCAGTCAATGGTGGAGCTTTCAAGTCATCGGAAGATGCGCCCTTCATTGAAGACTGGTGCTGCATTGCTGCCGGCGCTTTTACGGAACTCGTGATTGACTCGATCTTCGGCGCGGAGCTTACTCTTTCGGATGGAATCAGGGTGAACTCCCACCTCGGCAGTTTCGATTCGAATGCGCGATTAGAGGGAGTGCGCTACCAGGGAGGTTTGTACACGATCACGAAAGATGGAGCACGGCGCGAGAAAGTGTGACGCGCTCAAAAACCGATCTACTCAGACGCGTCACTCAGACGCGCATCACCTTGACGCCCAGCTTGATGAAAGGCGCAACCATCTCTTCGGTGGCCGCGGTGTCGGTGACCAGGACGTGCAATTCTTCCGGTTTGCAGATTCGCCAGTTGGCCACCACTCCCAGTTTGCCGCTATCGACCACTGCGACGCGACGCCGCGCGAGCTTCATCATCGTCGAATTGAGTTCAGCCTCATCCGCATTGAAACAACTTGCGCCCCATGTCGCATCCATGCCATCGGCCCCAATGAACATCGTGTTGATCAGCATGTTGTCGAGCGAGCGCAACGCGGCCGTTCCGACCAGCGAGAACCATTCGCCGTGAAGATGTCCTCCCGTCACAAAAACGTATACATCTTTGCGCTGGGAGAGCTCCATCGCCACGTTGACCGTGTTCGTGACGACAGTGATGTTGTAGTTGATCGGCAGCCCGCGAATCACTTCGGTGGTCGTGGTTCCGGGAGTTAACGCGATCGTTTCTCCAGCAGTGATAAGGGCAGCGGCAGCTCGACCAATGCGGCGCTTCTCGTCGGCGGCATGCTCGACCTGCGCCATGAATGACTGATCCCGCCGGAATGGCTCGTAAAACAGCGGTTCGATCGACACGGCCCCGCCGTGGGTGCGCCGCAACAGTCCCTTCTCTTCCAGCGCATCCAGGTCGCGCCGTACGGTTACGACGGAGACGTCCAGTTGTTCGCTGAGAGTTTCCACGGAAACTCTTCCGGTTTGCTGGAGGCCGGTGAGAATCGCGGTGAAGCGCACCCGCTGTTTATCCTGGGTCGCGCCTTCGGATTCTTGCTGTCCACTCGGGCCCATTCCTGGCCGCGCAGACCGATCACGATTCATAATGAGGTCGTTCCTTCGCATCTCTTCCGGCCAAGAAAAACGAAACTCTTCAGGACCGACGGCTTGCGATTCAGCTTAAAACGAAAGCTGTTGAAGCATACTACTCCGAATTCCTGAGATTACAAAAAGATCGTTATTTTCGACAAATGCTTTCCAATGGTTGGGGGAATTTCTATTTCGTAAATTTCGATCATCATTTTGGTCGTTTTTTGCGCAAACAAAATAGTAAAATGCTTGATTTCCAGAGCCTTCTGTCAGAGCTCAAAAAGCGCTGGCACAAGCCGCATACGCGATCGAGTTTCGCGAGGAAAAACGAATATGACCCTGGACCGCCGCCAATTCGTGACTGCCCTGATTGCAGCCGGGGCTGCCGCCGCTGTGCCAGCAGCAAGCACCGACGCGAATCTCCCTTCCTCCTCGCCCGCGACATCCCTCGCGAGTCCTCCCAACACGAAGGTTGATTTCCGCTACGCCCCACGCAATCAGCAATCCACTATTTGTTTTCCAGACGATCCCCAAAAAACCATCGTTGGCCAGGCCGGTGACTTGCGATACGGGTACGTCAAGTCGCTCTCTGCCGGCATGGAAAACTTCGGCACGGTTATCGAATTCTCACTCGCTGGCTTTCAGGACGACAAGATTCTTCGGCAATGGGTCGAGTCTCCTGCCGTTCCCATCGTGCACACACTGATCGACCGTCCCGCAGCGACCTTCGAACTGATCGCGTTCGCAACCCGGCATGCCGGGGAAGGGCGGGTCGACAACGTCTTGCTTTCGATTAAGTTGAATTCAAAGTCTGAGTCGAAGACCGGCCGCGTTGCCGTGGTTCCGAAGATTCATATTCAGACCTGTGAACGGCTCGAACTTGAGAGCTATACCGTTCCCACAGCTACGGTTCGCGTGCAGGGCAGCAAATCGCCCTTGCTCGTCGCCGCGCAACTCAACAGCAATCTTGGGAGCTGCATGTTGTGGGAAGAGGAGGGGTTCACTCTTTATCTGCCGCATGGTGAGGCTTCCGAAGAACTGACGGCACGCTATTTCGTCCGGTTCCCGCAGGAAAACCAATCAGCCGAAACCCTGACCGAACATTTGCACGACGCCGAAATGCTTTTGGACGAGGCTCGCGAGTTCTGGAAAAATTGGAAGCCCTTTGGAACCACGAACTGGAGCTGCCCTGGCCGGCACGGGGAATTTCTTACGGCGTGCGCTCGCAACATTCAACAAGCGCGCGAGGTCAAGAATGGTCGGCTTGTCTTTCAGGTTGGTCCTACGCAATATCGCGGCTTGTGGATCGTCGACGGCAACTTTCTTCTTGAGGCGGCGCGATATCTCGGTTATGACCATGATGCTGATGAGGGTTTGCGCTCCGAATGGTCCAAGCAGGCGCCCACCGGGCAGGTCATCGCGGAAAGTGGTGGCGAGCACTGGAAAGACACGGCAATCGCCATGTTTACGCTCGTACGCCAATGCGAACTAAAGCAGGACTGGACGTTTTTCCGCGAGCTCGAACCAAATGTCGTGCACGCTCTGGATTTTCTGATCAGCCTGCGCGACCAGGCCCGTTCCGGACCCAGTATCAACGGGCGCTATGGGCTGCTCGCTCCCGGTTTCGCCGATGGCGGCATTGGCGGCGTCCGCTCCGAGTTCACCAATACTGTCTGGACGCTGGCGGCTCTTCGCGCGGTTGCGAATGCCGCCGATCAATTGAACATGCCCTCGCTAGCGAGAGCCGGCGAATTCTTTCGCGAGCTCTACGACGCATTTCAGCAAATGGCAAAGCGGGAAATGGTGCGGCATCCCGCGGGATTCGAGTATCTCCCGATGATCGCGCACGACGATTCATCGGTTGCCGACCCTGATCGGTGGAACCGCCCTCGCCCGCAGACCGCTCAGTGGGCCCTCTCCCATTCCATTTTCCCTGGCGAAGTGTTCGAGAAGAATGATCCAATCGTGCGCGGACACATTGCCCTGATGCAGTCATGCACGCAGGAAGATGTTCCCACCGAAACCGGCTGGCTCTGGCATGACAGTTTGTGGACTTACAACGCCTCATTCACTGCTCATGTCTATTTGTGGGCGGGGCTGTACGGTTGGGCGCATCGCACCTTCACTGGCTTCCTCAACCATGCATCGCCTCTCTACTGCTGGCGTGAAGAGCAACCGCTGCAACATGCGTTGGTCGGTCAGGACTGGGGCGATATGCCTCACAATTGGGCGAGCGCCGAATGCGTACGATACCTGCGACACATGCTGGCGCTCGAAGACGATAAATCGCTTCGACTTCTGAATGGGATCACCGCGGCAGAATTGATTCCCACAGCACACTACAGCCTGGAGAATTCTCCAACCCGCTTTGGAAGGATCAATCTCGAACTCGAACCTGCCGGTGCGCGAGGCTGGCGGTTGCAGTTCGATCGAGCCAGCGGACTTGCACCATCGTCCGTTTCACTGCCGGCAAACATCGGCCCGCTGCGGGTGAAAGAAGTGGTTGGGGCAGGCTCAAAGACAAGCGATAGGATCGTCGAAGTCGATCCCCTCGCAAAAAAGTGGGATGCGTTTCTTAAGTAGAACCCGAGCCCGCAGCGCAATGAGAGTCAAATCCATTCAAGACCCCTCAGTCTCACTATGGCATCATTACTGCATTCGGACGGTACAAACCGATAGAGGCCCTCGACTGTGAAAAAAGCCCTCGCTTTTGTATGGGCAGCCCTTCCCCTTTCATGTCTCTTGCTAATGGTCGCGCGCGCCAACCAGCGCGCGCATCAAATCAATCTCCCTACCGGCAAGACCATCACTAGTTCTGTGCCCGGCTTACTTGCCCGTACCAACAGTTACCCGGCGGCGATCGCGGTGCACCCCGACGGTCGTTACGCCGCCCTGCTCAACCAGGGGTATGGCACGGAACAAGATGGGCTGCGACAGTCGATTGCGATTCTTGACCTCAGCAACAATGTCGTGCGCGATTTTCCCGACGAGCGTCTGCGCGCTGACGAAAAATCTACCGTGCAGAGCTACTTTGTGGGGCTGGCCTTTTCGAGCGATGGGAAACATCTCTACGCCTCAATGTCATCAGTCGCGGACGGCGGTATCGCCGTATACAAGTTCGCGGACGGGGAAGTGACGCCTGAACGCGTGATCAAACTTCCCGCGGAGAAGCTTGCGCCGGGGAAAGAACTCACCTATGAGCTCGAGGGGCAACAATCGGGAACTGCGCCAGCGTATCCGGCCGGACTTGCCGTGCTGGCTTCGGCCAGCGACGACCGGCTGCTGATAGCCAATAATCTTTCCGACAATGTTGTGCTCCTCGACGTTAACTCCGGGCAAATTCTAAAGAGCTTCGATCTGAGCACGAGCAGATACGTACCGACGGCGTACCCATACACCGTCGTTGCCAACAAAGCGGGAACCAAGGCATGGGTCAGCTTGTGGAATGAATCCGCAGTGGCCGAATTGGATCTCGACACCGGAAAG
Source organism: uncultured Acidobacteriaceae bacterium (assembly GCA_963803645.1). GTDB lineage: Bacteria > Acidobacteriota > Terriglobia > Terriglobales > Acidobacteriaceae > Acidiflorens. The sequence goes on from CAWDNK010000007.1 coordinate 121,696, forward strand.
GTCTCACGCCGAATCGAGTTGTGGCCTCCTTCAGATCCTGTCGCGTCGGGCACACATCCCACGGCGATGCTTCTGAATCAACGTGAAGACGTGCTCTATGTCGCCATGTCGAACGCGGCAACGGTGACTGCCGACGGCGTCGCGGCGGTGGATTTGAAGAAGGGCGTGCCGATGCGATGCTATGGTATTACGGCTCGCATGGATGGCGCGGGCGCCGCTTTGCTTGCCATCGCTCTTTCTCCGGATGAAAAACGTCTCTATGCCGCCAGCGGGTCGCTGAATGCGGTTGCGGTGTTCGATACGGGCCACCGAGAGTCAAGTCCGCCTGGCACTGAATCGCCCATCGGCTTCATCCCCACGGAGTGGTATCCGAGCGCCCTGGCCATCGTGGGAAACGATTTGCTCATCGCGAGCGCCAAAGGCGAAGGCAGTGGGCCGAACAGCATGAAGGCAATGGTACAGTCCGGGTTACATCCCAAGCCGCATCCGTACATCGCTACTCTGATCGGCGGCTCGATCCAGCGGCTGGGTCTCAGCGACATCGAGAAAAATCTTCCCATGTATACGCGGCAGGTTGAAGACAATAATCTCCTCCACGCCAGCGCAGATAGGATTAAGTTTGCCCGCGGCACGAATCCCATACGCCATGTGATCTACATCCTCAAAGAAAATCGCACGTACGATCAGCTTTTTGGCGACTTGCCTGCCGGCGACGGTGATCCTTCGCTCACCATGTATGGTGCGGAGATTACTCCCAATCAGCACAAACTCGCCCTCCAGTTTGGAGTACTCGACAATTTCTACGACAGCGGAGACGTTTCCGCCAACGGACATCTATGGTCCGACGCGTCTGCCACCTCCGATTACATCGAAAAGATCTGGCCCATTATTTATCGTGGGAGCGACCGTCCGGAGGATTTTGGCAACTCACTCGATCAGGGTGTTCCTGACATGGACGATCCGGGGACCGGTTTTCTTTGGGACAATCTTGCAAAGCATCACTACACCTATCGTATCTATGGAGAAATGATGGCGGTCACCTGGTGTAGGGATGAAAAAGTGAGTTCGCCGAAGGAAGGCAGGCCATCGTCAGTGTCCGGTACGTGTCCAACCGCGGAAATCAAGAAGGGAGAGCCGTTGCCGGCGAACGTCGGGAATCCTCCTGGCGGACTGAGCCCGTGGCCGTGGGCGATCCCGCGGGCAAAAAGCATTGGTCCGACCAAAGAGGCGCAACGCGATCATTTCGACCCACTCTACCCGGATTTCGCAATCGACTATCCGGACCAGCTTCGAGCAGACGAATTTCTTCGTGAGTTTGACAAGTTCGTGATAGCTCGCGGTAGTGCGAATGAACTGCCGCAATTCATTCTGCTTTATCTTCCAAACGATCATACCGGTGGAACGCGCGCCGGCAGGCCGGCGCCTCAAGCGTCGGTTGCTGATAACGATCTCGCGGTCGGACGGGTCGTGGATGCGGTGTCGCATAGCCCTTACTGGGACGACACGGCGATTTTCGTGGTGGAAGATGATGCACAAAACGGGGCCGATCACGTTGATGCGCATCGCTCGATTGCCTTAGTGATCAGCAAGTATTCGCCACGCACCGAAAAGCCTTTCGTTGACCATAACTTCTATACGACGGTGAGCATGGTCCACACGATGGAGGATCTGCTCGGGCTTCCTCCGATGAATTTGTTCGACACGCACGCGCCGCTGTTCGCGCCGCTCTTCACTGGACCTGGAAGCCAGCCGCCATTTCAGGCCGATGACAGAAACCTGCAGAGTGGGCTTCTCTATCAAATGAATGACAAGAGCGCTCCGGGCGCGAAGCAGTCATCGCGAATGGATTTCTCTCGCCCCGACGCTGTCGACCCGCGGGCCCTGAACACGATTCTGTGGCAGAACGCGAAAGCGAGCGCACCGCCAACCGGGGCGCGAAATTGACGACTGACAATTCGAACGGCCTGGCGGGCAGTCGTTCCCCACTTAGTGCACCGGGTTTGGTCGGAGACTCTTGTGGAATTCCTTCTGGGTTTTGATGTGCTCGTATCCGTTGCTCGTATAGAATCCGTGAGCGCGATTTCGCCAAACGTTTGACCGCACTGAGATGGCGTTGCAGCCGTGGCCTCGCGCCCATTGTTCCGCAGCGCTGAGCAGGGCCATGCCGATTCCGCGAGAGCGAACTTGCTGGTCCACTACCAATCCAGTTATCTCCGCGAAATTATCTAACTCGACAGCTCGGAACATATACACTCCGATCCATCCGGCGATTTGACCTCCCGGCAGCTCGGCAACATAAACGGCGTAACAGTTCGGGTCCAGCATCTCGGCGAGTCGCGCTCGCACGTCCGCACCCGTGCATTCGTAGCCGAGTTGTCCCGCCAGGCTGGCCATCTTGTCACAGTCGCCTGGCTGAGTGGCACGCACAGCACAAGTCAATTGTGTTGGCGCGACATGAGATTGCTGGTTCATTCAAAAAAGCCTCTTCGCGATTCGCTTCGTCTGATCCTTGTTTGATTTGTCACCCGACTCGGCTATCCAAAGGATTACGGCGTCGTCAAATGAAGGATGAATCGTTTCGGGCGTATTGTCTTGAACGTAGTTGACTTGGGCGAGATGGCGCAGGACGGGTTGTCGTTGTGCGTTGTATCTTCTTCGATTCCCGACTGAACATGTCGCAAGCGACCAACAACTCGTACTTCCGCCACGTCAGGCCTGGAATAGAGACGCTGCCGTGCAGTTTCAGTTTGCCCCGGCACCGCCATTTGCGCGCCTATGCGACCGTAGTGCTGGCGGGCACCTTTGAGGAATCGGGATACAGTGGCCGCATATGCGCAACTGCGGGCGACGTACTGATTCATCCTGCGCTTGACTGCCACGCGAATCTGATGGTTTCGGCGGGGGTCAAGCTGATAAGGCTGGATTGGCCGGACGCAAGCGGAGTGGGCGGTCTTTATCACTTGGATGAAGTGGACGAACTGGCGCGGACTGCCGAAAAAGATGTCACTCAAGCGACTCTTCTATTAGAGCGCCTGCTCCAAAGGAAGAGCTTGCCTTCTCCGGGGAGAAAAAATGATTGGCCCGACCTGTTGCTGATGGACTTGGCCGAGAATGCGGTCACCGAAATAGGTGCGTGGGCAGAGCGGAATGGTCTGGCGCGGGAAACGGTCTCTCGAGGATTCGCTTCCGCTTACGGAATCGCACCAACTGTGCTGCGTGCCGAACTGCGTGCCCGCAAAGCGTGGCTGCGAATCACGCGAGGGGCGGATTGCCTTTGCAAAATCGCGGCAGATACCGGCTTCGCCGATCAAGCCCACATGACCAGATGGATTCACCGCATCACCGGTGTCACACCCGCTGGCTGGCGGCGGGAATCGGTTTTCTTGGGATTGTGAACAGGCAGCGGTATGAGCGCTATTGGAGTTGAATGCCGGGATACCAGCCGCTCTTGGTCAGAAATGCTTTCGGGTCGGTCATTTCGAGGATTTCTCGAAAAGCGCGGCGTTTGTCGGAGGCACGCTGATAATAGGATTTGACGATGCGATAGCCAACCCAGTAGCCGAGGTCGCCCGGCTTTTCCCGCGTGCTGTTCTGAAACCAGTTGGAGAGGTCGATCTTGTCTTCGTCGGCGACGAAGGCGGTCTCGATTTCTTTTTCGCGCCCTGTTGTCGACCCTTTGAAGTTGGAATACGCGACGTCGCCGGAAATGAGCTCGGCTGTGAATTCGGCCGCACCTTCGACCAAGGATAGCTCAAGCACTGTGGGATGCTCATTGTTGGTGAGAGCCGGCGCCTGCTGCACGTGGGTATATTCGTGCGCGAGCACGTGCACAAACCGCTCCTCGACGTTCGGATTGAGCCAGTTAGTCGCGCACAGCGCCTCAAGGCCAATTTGGATGCCGTCGTCGGGACCCCCAATAGCCACAGGTTTTCCCCGGCCCACAGCGATCGTGACCGGCGGGAATCGCGCCTCCGGATAGAGACGGCCCAATTGCAGGAGCGCGGCTTGCACGCGTTCGCGCACGCGAGGTAAGACGACCATGCAACGCTTGGCGTCCGAATATATCTCCGGATGCTCGGCCAAGGTTTTGGCTATCGTTGTGCCGGAGACGTTTCGCGCCTTGGCCAGGTGATGAAGCCCGTCTGAACCGGGATCGAGATAGTCGTGCTGAAGTTGATCGGCGCTGGGATGTCCGCCTGCGGCGTCGTAGACCTTATAGAAGCGATCGACATCCTCGATGTGAATTACCGGCCCCGCCGCCGGGCGGGAGGGCGCTGAACTTGGGCTCTGCGCCGCTCCTGAGATCGCCGCGAGAGCTACGGCGCCAGCGACGACTCTGAAGATGATCCGTTCCATATTCCCTTCGATGGCTCTGCCACACAAAGCCCCGGTGGAATCGCACAAGCTCCCAATGTTACGTAATTGCCACGTTGGAAGTTTCAACAGCGATCTCGCTCCGCCGGCTCCAAAAGTAGATCGCGAAAACGACCGTTACAAGGGGAAGAACCGCGCCGAATTCGTCGATGTACCACGCCGTTTTTCCGGTGTTTTTGGTCAAAGGCGTGAAGATGGTCTGGACGAAGAGATTGTGGCTGGCGTGCAGCAGGGCTCCCGCCCAAAGACTGCCCGACTTCAGCCGAAGCCACGCGAATACGAATGAAATCGCAATCACCATGACCGTGAAACAACTCAAGGCGTACCAGGTTGCCGTGCCGGAATTGTAGTCGGCAAAAATGAGAATCGGATAATGCCACAGCGACCAGACGATGCCGCTGATCAGGGCAGTACCGGTGAATCCTATGGTCTTGGAGAGTTCGGGGACCAGGAACCCTCGCCACCCGATTTCCTCACCGAGCGCGGTAGAAAGACCACGTGCCATGCCAAAACTCCCAGCCAGTAGCACATAAAGGATTACCGAGACGGCGGGCGAAACACGCAGGCCCATGCGAGTTGTGAGGGAGGCGACAAATTCGTGGTTGGGGAAACCTCCCAATCCGCCCACCCACACGATCAGATAGGCGATGGCTGCGTAGAGCAGTGGAATGTACCAACTCATGAGCGCGTACTTTGCGGATGGCCATTTCCAGGCCAAATCCCTCACGCTGCGATGGTTGAGCTTTAAGGTGGCGAATGCAGCAAGCGCCGGGCACCACATGATGCCGACGACGTAGAGACCAGCTCCGGCTCCCAGATGCCCGGCCCGAATGATCAGAAAATAAAAAACCGAGGAAAACAAGAACAAGAAGAGCAGATAGTCCAACACCTGCCGACGTGAGGGTTTCATCTCCGCTCCTTTTGGCTTGCGTCGATCGGGCTTGCGTCGATCACTGAATGTTACTGATCTTCTATGATCAAATGCGCATTCTTCAACTCGTGAATCTCATTTATAACGATCGCATGCGTCCCCTTTCTCTCATAGACCGTACCGGTCGCCTGCACATATTTTCCTAAGAACGGCATCAGCTTTTGGCGTTGATCCGTGTCGGGCATCTTCTCGGAGATGGGAACATATAGCTCTCCATCCTTGGTTAGGATGATAAGGGGCGAACCGTTTCTCGCGCACGCCTGCAGACACTTCATGCTCAGGTGAGTCGCGGTCGCTTCCAGATTCTGGATGGGACATGCAATGTCTCGAACCAGACCTTCAATCGTCACCTTGGATTCATGAGAGGCAGCGTCGGACTGAGCGTGCGGCGACGCGATGTTCAATGCCGCACTGCTCCAAACCAGCAAACAAACGGATATGAATCTCTTCATTAGTCTCCTCTAGCTCACGTCTTGTGTGCTTTAGCGTTAAGAGCGACCTTGTTGGGCTTTCACCAGGGATCAGCCCATCTCCGCGCACTATATCCATGCGGGTTGCGAGTTATCGGTAGATCTGTACTTCGCTGCCTATCGCGTAAATCATGGGAGTGCCGTCCGCCGCACGGATGCGGATCTTGTTGGCCTTGGGCGCGAGGCTCGATGGTCTCCAGCTTTTGCCGCCGTCGGTCGTTTCGAACCCTCCGACGCTTGTGCCTACCCAACCTTTGTCCGGAGTGACGAAGCCGATCCCCAATTCCTCAGCGCCCTTGCTCGCAACCAGCGGGATTTCGGACCAGTGCTCCCCGCCATCAATTGTCTTTACGACGCGCTGCTCCAGATGTGTTGCGTCGTCATTCTGGACTGTTGCGTATCCGATTCGGCTATTTGCGAATGAAGCCTTCCAAATGATTTCGTTCGGACGACTGGAGCGATAGACTTGCCGCCAGGTTCGCCCGCCGTCGGTGGTTTTCAGGATCAGCGCATTCGATTGGCTGAGATCGCCACTCGTTCCCGCGAAGACAAAACCGACATTCGGATCAAAGAACTTTACATCGAGAATCATGCCCGCTCGATCCGACAAGTCGATGAGAGCCCAGCTTTGGCCGCCATCTTCTGACCTTAGAAGTTTGGCGGGGCCGTTCGCGCGGCCGGCAGCATGGATATAGTACCGCTCAGAAATGTCGCCCTCGTGGATCGCGCGCGATTTCAAAATGTCGATCGAGCAGACGCCGGCGATGCTTGCGGAGCCGATCCTGGCTGCTTCCCAGGTGACGCCGCCATCCTTCGTCTCATAGAGTGGCGTCGTATCGGTAATGTCGGCAAGACCTGCGCCGAGATTGCCCAGGAAGCCATGTTTTGTGTCAATGAAGCCCAAGGAGCGAATGAAGGTGCCGGGCTTCGACCAAATTAAATACCAGCTTTGGCCGCCGTCCTGGGTGCGATAAAGATTGCCTTTGCCGGTGCCGTAGAAGCCCGTCGAGGCGTCAACGAACACGATGTCGTCGCGTTTCTTTGGGTAGGCTTCCGTTGCCAGCGTATGCCACTGCGCTGGCGCTCGCTGGGCCGCAGTTCGACTGACAATGCCGAACGCCAGCATTGCCGTGAACAACGCGATGGTAAGCTTCATGCTTTTGACTCCCCCAGCTCTGTCAGCCATGCGGTTCACGAAAACATGATGGCCAGAGGAGTCCTGGCCTGTCTTGAATCCATTTGACGTATTGGACCGGGCGAGTCAGTTCGTGGCTTCGATGGGCCGCATGGCTGGAACTGACGCACAAGACCGGCAAGGGATATTGGCCGCTCGCCTCGTTCCAGCACTCCCACCGCAACTGACAAGCCAATTCATCTTGCCGGGCAGCGGCGGCGCAGGTATTACCGCCTGACGGCGGCGGGCCGGAAGTTTCTCGCCGCGCAACGCAGCTTGTGGGATGAGTTTGTGCTCACCATCAATCACATCGCGAGGCCTGACCATGCCTGATGGGTCCGAGCCCGATTGCTCCAAGCCTGACCCGACCAAGCCTGACTGGACAAAGTACGTCCGCCAGAACGCGCGGCTTTCAAATCTGCGACCGTTTTCATGTTCAACACTTTCACGGCTTGACATCATATGCATAGTCGTGTATATGTATGAGCGTGCAACCAATTATTTTCCAGGCATTAGCGGACCCCATGCGTTTCCGGATTGTGGAGGCGCTTTTGGGTGGTGAAAGCGCGGTCGGCGATATTGTCGAACGCGTCGATATTCATCAGTCGGGCGTCTCCCGCCATCTTCGCATCTTGCAGGACGCCGGCTTTGTTCAGGTGCGCCCGGACGGGGCAAAGAGACTGTATTCACTTCGGCGGGAGCCGTTCGCGGAGCTGGACGGTTGGATGTCAAAGTATCGAGCCTTCTGGGAAGCGCGCCTCGATAAGTTTGCGGAGGCGCTGGCCGAGCGAAAAGCCCGTCGAGACTCAAAGCGGAAGAGGACAAGATCATGAGCAGCGCAATAACTATCGAACGCACCTACCAAGCGGCCCTCAAGGATGTCTGGGCACTCTGGACAACCAGGAAGGGATTTGAATCGTGGTGGGGACCCGGCGGATTTTCTGCCAAGGTGTCCAGGATCGATCTCCGTCCGGGCGGTGAGCTTCATTATGAGATGACGGCCGTAGCCGCCGAGCAGATCGCTTTCATGAAGAACGCAGGGATGCCGCTGACAACTCCGGCAAAGATAACATTCGTAGAGATCGTGCCCATGGAAAGGCTGATTTATTCGCACACCGCCGACTTTATCCTCGGGGTTGAGGCTTATCAGGTACTGACTAAAGTCGAGTTTAGTGTGTCTGGTGGCGACGTTCGAATGGTTGTTACATTGGACCCGATGCACGATGAGGAGTGGACGCAGCGGGCGGCAATGGGAATGAAGAGCCAACTCGACAAGCTCGACCGGATTCTGGCCTCGGCGGGAGGAAAATAAGATGCCTCAGGCTCGAATTGCAGTGGCCGTCATCGCGACACATTTTCAGCCGCGATCGAATGGCATTTTGGGAGCTCCAAGTAGCCGAGCGAACCAGCGTAGCAGAGACCGACAATGATCGCCGTAGATAGGACGAGACCCTGCAATAGTCTCGATGCCGTAAGCCCCGATTCCCCCAGCGCCAGGTAAGCATCCGGCCCGGCGGGCACCACCGTCAAACTGGTTCCCGCCGGCTCCAGCCAGCAGCGCAGGATCGCCACGCTCGTGTCGCCGAAGATTAGCGGCCATTCCCTCGGTTCGGCTGCTTCTGCCAACTCCAGCATCTCCACCGCAAACCGTTTTCTGAACGCCGGGGGATACAGCTGTAGCAAACCGCGGTAAGCCCATAGCAAGCAGAGTCGCGTACTCATGCGCCCCTTTCATCCAACTTACCCAGCCGCGTCCGCGCGGTGTCAACCACTTGCCGCAGGCGCCGCACTTCGAGGCGCAGCACCTGCTCCCCACTGGGTGTCAGGTAGTATTCCCGCCTGGTATCGCCATTTTTCAGTCGCTGCTCGTTCTCTCCCACCAGGCCGCTGGCCAGCAAGCGATCCAAATTGGCGTACAGCGTGCCCGGTCCCAACGTGTAATTTCCCCCGGACTGCCGCTTGACCGACTGCATGATCCCGTATCCATGCAGATTAGACTCGGCGAGCGCGAGAAGGATATGAAGCGCGGCGGATGATAGCGGTCGATCCTTGACTTCCATATCGTTATTTGATATATCACATTTCGATATATAGGGCAAGACAACCTGGAAAGTGCCGTTTTCACTTGTAAACCCTGCGGGAGCGGACGCGGCGCGCGTTGCATGCTCCCTAGAGAAAGGAAAGGCCTCGGAAATGAAACGAATCCTATTGTGTGCTCTCTTGTTAAGCGGCATGATGCTGGCCGTCGCCCAGGTGAAGAAGGAAGAACTGGCCACTAAGAACACCAAGAGTCCGGGCGCCGAAACCACCGTCACTATCAACGGCAAGAACATTTGGATCTACTACCACGCCCCCTCTGTCAGGGGTCGCCAGATTTTCGGCGGCGCCGGCGCGCTCGAGCCCTATGGCAAGGTATGGCGTCTGGGCGCCGATTACGCCACTGTTCTGCACACCGACGCCGACCTCAACCTGAATGGCCTCGCCATTCCCAAGGGCGACTACACTCTATACGCCGACCTCGACAACGGCCAGTGGAAGCTGATCGTCAACAGACCCTGATGGCCGGCAGCCGCCACATCTGGGGCGTGGGGATAGGTGTCCTCCGTGCCGCGCAAGTCTGCCTGGTCAGCTTTTGTATATTTTTGTGGTTACTTTGGCTTTTGCTTCGGTGTTCACGATTTCGGCATCAAAACATCTATAATGATCGAAAGCCTGGGATGAACTTGTCTCCTGGGCGGAAGGCTTTTGACGCGGAAAATTCACTATGTCGACTAAGTTGAAGGTTGGTGTTCTGGCTAGTTCGCTGGCTGTTCTTCTGTTTACTTTTGTTGGCAGCTTTGTGCATGTGCGGGCCTCTTCGAATGATGGGGCTTACCGGCAGCTTTCGGTTTACAGCGAGGTCTTGTCGCGCATCCGCGGGGACTATGTCGAGGAGCCGAATATTCCCGGTGTGACCGAGGGCGCGCTGCATGGGCTGCTGGAGTCGCTAGACGCTAACTCGAGCTATCTTTCGGCGACGGAGTACAAGCGCTACAAGGCGATGCGGCCGGAGGGCAAGGCGGATATCGGGGCGACGGTTTCGAAGCGCTTTGGCTATGCCGATGTGATCGCGGTGATTCCGGGTGGGCCGGCGGACAAGGCGGGGATCGAGAACGCGGACATTCTGGAATCGATTGAAGGCAAGACGACGCACGATATGTCGCTGGCCGAGATTCGGACGAGTTTGCTGGGTGAAGTGGGCACGACGGTGACGGTGTCGGTGGTGCGGCCGCGCAAGGCGGAGCCGACGAAGATCGTGATCACGCGCGATATGGTGACGATTCCCCCGGTGGCTGACAAGATGATGGCAGACAATGTCGGGTATGTGAAGGTGGACTCGTTTCCGCAGGGCGAGTCGGAGGATATTGCGGGCAAGATTCGCGAGCTGCAGAAGCAGGGAGCGAAGAAGCTGGTGCTGGATCTGCGAAACTCGGCCGGGGGCGAGGAGTCTGAGGGAATCGCGACGGCGAATTTATTTTTAGATCATGGGACAATAACTTATTTGCAGGGGCAGAAGTATCCGCGGCAGGCGTTCAACGCAGACCCGGCGAAGGACGTTACCAAGCTGCCGGTGGCGGTGCTGGTGAATCGTTCGACGGCGGGGCCGGCGGAGATTGTCGCGGCCGCGATTCTAGAGAACGCGCGCGGGGACGTGGTCGGCGACAAGACGTTTGGAGACGGCTCGGTGCAGAAGGTGATCGAGATGCGGGATGGGGCCGGGCTGATTCTGTCGGTGGCGAAGTATTATTCGCCGGGCGGGAAGGCGATTCAGGATGCGGCGGTGACTCCTAATGTGATGATTGCCGATAACGATGACGACGGAGGGTTGCCGGATGATGATGGGACGCCGGCGGCTGCTCCCGAGGATAAGAACGCCAAGCCTAAGAATCAGATTGATGACCAGTTGAATAAGGCGCTGGAGGTTTTGAAGAATCGGGATGTTAAGGGATAGTTGCTGACTTAGTTTGCGTGGATCGCCCGCCTGATGGCGGGCGATTTTTTTGGGGGCGGGCATTATTTTGGACAGGGATAACGAGTGAAAATGGCGATTCTTCGCCAACTATTTTGGATGGAACACAATTTCTGTTTCCAAGCGAATTGCAAGAGGTTTGCCATCCTTCGTGGCGGGTTCAAAAGTCCATTTGCGTACTGCTTCAATAGCGGCGCTGTCGAAGTCTGGCTTGAAGTGCTTTACAACATTATATCGCACCGTTCCTTGCTCGGTAACGACAAAGGAAAGGACGACCTTTCGTTGTTTGGTTGTTTTCGAGGGAGGGATAGGCGGCGGAGCAGAAAGCGCTCGTGGAGGCTTCGTCGTCGGCTCCTGGGCCCAGAGGTACTCCACTGGTTTGGTTGTCGCGGCGGCCAGCCCCAGAACGCCGACAAAAAACAATTTGGGCCAGATGCCAGTAAGCACGGAATGAAGGTTACTGATGAGGCGCCCCTTTTCTGATTCCACGCTTGGCCTCCGTGGAGGAGGATACCAAACGATGCAGGATGGGAGCAGAAGTTTAGCCAGGGCGTCAGCGACTTGGCCACACTTTCGTGGTTCACTTCATCTACAACTGTTGAAATCAGCGATCACGAAGGTTTGCTCTTACGTTCGCCAACTCGCCCTTTCAAATGCCTTCCGGTGGTCACCCCTTCCCCTAGCTTTTTGAGCTATGCTCAACTTATCCCTGCATGAAAGTTGTGATTCAACATCCGGCGCCGGTTGAGATTGGCGGACGGACGATTGTCTGGTATGGATTTTTGGGATTGCTGGTTTTGCTGGCTGCTTTTGTCGGGGCCGCTTCTGGATTGATTCTGGTTTACTCCACCGATCTGCCACAAGTTGAAGAACTCGAACATTACCGGCCTAGCTCGGTGACCGAGCTTTATGACGGGTCGGGGCGGGTGATCGGGACGTTTGCCTTGCAGCGGCGGGTGGTGGCTTCGTACGACGATTATCCGCAGGTGTTGCGGGATGCGCTGGTGTCGATCGAGGACAAGGATTTTTATACGCATTCGGGGATTAATTTCTGGCGGATCGTGGGCGCGGCGTATCGCGATATTGAGTCGGGCGGGAAGGTGCAGGGAGCTTCGACTTTGACGATGCAGCTGGCGCGGAATTTATTTTTGTCGCCGGATCGATCTTTTTATCGGAAGGTGCAAGAGTCGCTCTTGGCGATTCAGATCGAGCGGCGATTTACTAAGCCGCAGATATTCACTTTGTATGCCAACCAGATTTTTCTGGGGCATGGAGCTTATGGTTTCGAAGCGGCGTCGGAGTATTACTTTTCGAAGCCGGCGAAGCAGTTGAAGCTCGAGGAAGCGGCGCTGCTGGCGGGATTGCCGAAGGCTCCGCAGTATTATTCGCCGATCAATCATCCGGAGCGGGCGGCGAAGCGGCGCAACCTGGTGCTGAACGCGATGCTGGAGGATGGGAAAATTACGGCGGCGCAGGCGGCGGCCGCGAAGGCGATGCCAATCGCGCTCAATTTGCAGAAGGATCCGAATTCACTGGCGCCGCATTATGTCGAGGAACTCCGGCGGTACCTGGAGGCGAAGTATGGGTCGGACCAGGTGCATGAGGGCGGGCTGCGGGTGTACACGTCGCTCGATGTGGAATTGCAGAAGGCGGCGCGCGAGGCATTGCTGGATGGGCTGGCGGCTTATGAGCGCCGGCATGGTTGGCGCGGGAAATTGGTGAATGTGGCGGCCGAGGGGACTCCGGTCGACAAGTATGTGGACGCGGATTGGGATGAAGAGGTTGATGTTGGCGGATATGTGCATGCGGTGGTGACGGCGGTTGGGGCGACGGGAGCCGCGATCAAGTTTGGGTCGCATGTGGCGGCGCTGGGCGCGGCGGATGTGGTGGGATGGGCGGCGTTCAAAGGGAAGGTGAAGTTCGATTCGCTGCTGAAGGTGGGCGACATCGTTTACGTGAAGGTGCTGGCGATGGAGGCGGGCGGACGGGCGCATGTGAGCCTGGAACGGGATTCGGGGGTGGAAGGCGCGCTGGTGGCGATCGACAACGCGACCGGAGAGATCAAGGCGATGGTGGGCGGACGGGATTTTAATCTCTCGAAATTCAACCGCGCCACGCAGGCGCTGCGGCAGGTGGGATCGTCGTTCAAGCCTTATGTTTATACGGCGGCGATTGACGAGGGAGCGTCGCCGGATGACACCATAGTGGATGCGCCGACTACTTTTCAGACGGCTTCGGGGCCCTACACTCCGCATAACTATGACGGGAAGTTTGAGGGGACGATTACTTTGCGGCGAGCGCTCGCGCAGTCGCGGAATATTCCGGCGCTGAAGCTGGCGGACAAAATCGGGATCAGGACGGTGATCGAGTATGCGCACCGGATGGGAGTGACGGAGAATATTCCGGCGTATTTGCCGGTGGCGCTGGGGTCGGCGGAGGTGACGCCGCTGGAACAGACGGCGGCATTCAGCGTGTTTCCGAATGATGGGCTGCGGGTGGCGCCGCGCTATATCACGAAGGTGACGGATTACGAGGGACGGATTCTGGAGGAGGATTATTCGGACGCGAAAGACGCGATCTCGTCGCGCACGGCACGCATTATGACTTCGATGCTGCACGAAGTGGTGATGCACGGGACGGCGGTGGCGGCGGCGAAGATGCCTTATCCGCTGGCGGGCAAGACGGGGACTACCAACGATTTTACGGACGCGTGGTTTGTGGGATTTTCGCCGAATCTTACCTGCGGGGTCTGGGTGGGGTATGACGAGAAGAAATCTTTGGGGGAGAAGGAGACAGGATCGCGGGCGGCGCTGCCGATCTGGATGCAGTTTATGAATGTGGCGCTGGCGGGGAAGGACGCGGGGGAATTTCCGGCGGCTCCGGAGATGCCGGCGGCGGCGGGGTCGCGAAAAGTGGATACTCCGGATGTGGCGCCGGGGGACGGCGAGAGCCATTAGAAGCAGTTGCCGGTTCCCAGTTCCCGGCTGTCGGTGGCTTCACGGTAGACGCCTCAGGTTGAGCTCTGAAGCGTGGTCCCTTTGCGGGGATTGTGCAGTTATTTGCGGCTTTTTTTGGTTTTTGCCCTTCTGCGTCCTGATTTTGGCTGCCTTTCGCTTGACCTTTCTGTTGTCCGTCGAACACAATAGCTGGCAAACTTGCGGGCGGGAATCCGCCCGTCAACTCCTGTTAGCGCTGCCATATTTGGGGGCCTTGCTTGGGAAAGGCGGCGCGGCTTTTTGCCTCGGCTGGTCTTTTTGTTTCAGCGACTCCTTGCTTTGGCGCTTGCTTCGGCGGCTCTTTACTTCGGCAAGGCTGGGCTTGGGCAAGGCTGCTGGGCGAAGGCTGTTTAATTCTGGACGGAATCCACCGGAAAATCTACGGAATGGTGAGGAACGAATCTTGAACTCTAACGAACTTAAGACAGTGCGATCGGGCTTTTTGCAGCCCAGCTGTTTGCGGCCGGGCTTTTTGCGACTCGGCTCTTTTGGTGTTGCTTTCTGCATGCTGCTGGGGCTGGCAGCCAGCTCGCAGAGCGCGGCGGCACAGACGGAAACCGTGCTCTATGCGTTTTGCTCGCAGCTATATTGCGCTGACGGAACTACTCCCGACGCTACGCTGGTGATGGATAACGTGGGGAATCTTTATGGTGCGGCGGCGGGCGGCAATAGCCAGTTTTATGGCGGCGTAGTGTTTGAGGTGAACTCGAAGGACGAGCAGGAATCGCTGGTGTATGACTTTGCGGCCATCCCGCAGGGAGTGGCTCCCAATGGCGGTCTGGCGCGCGACGCGAGCGGAAATCTTTATGGCACGACGGCAGGCGGAGGGTACGACGTAGGAAAATGCAAGAAATTTTACGGCTGCGGCGTGCTCTACAAGCTCTCGAACGGCACGGAGCAGGTGTTGTATACGTTCCTGGGAGGATCGGACGGACAAGAGCCGAATGGGGGAGTGATCCTCGATGCGAACGGCAATATCTACGGAACGACGTACCGGGGCGGCGGCAGCAGTGCGAGGCCGGGAACGGTATTTGAAGTGAGTCCGAGCGGGGCGGAGACAATTCTGCACCGGTTTGCCGCGTATAAGGGCGATGGAAGATTGCCAAGCGCGGGACTGGTGATGGACAAGAAAGGGAACCTCTACGGGACGACGAGCGAAGGCGGGGTGGATGGTTTCTACGGGCCGGGGCTGGAATGCTACGAACAGTGCGGCACCGTGTTTGAAGTGACGGCGGCGGGCGTGGAGAAGACGTTGTATTCGTTCAAGGGATCGAAAAAGGGAGATGGGGCGTCTCCGTTCGACAGCCTGATCATGGACAAGAAGGGGAATCTTTACGGGACCACGTATGCCGGCGGGGCGTACGGGTACGGCACGATTTTTGAGCTGACGACGGCGGGCGTGGAGAAGGTGCTTTACAGCTTTTTGGGACAGACGGACGCGGGGAATCCGGTGGGGCGTTTGCTGATGGACAAAAAGAGCAATTTGTATGGCACGACGTCGTTTGGCGGGACGTTTGGAGTGGGCGCGGTATTTGAATTGACCGCGGCGGGCAAGGAGAGCGTGCTTTACAGCTTTACAGGCGGAGCGGATGGAGCGTCTCCGTTTGACGGCCTGGTGATGGACACGGCGGGAAACCTTTACGGCACGACGGAGATTGGCGGGAACTTTGGCAACTCGTGTCCGGAGGGGTGCGGGGTGGTGTTTAAGGTGGTGCCTTAGGGCAGTTGCCAGCTTTCAGTTGCCGGTTGCCAGTTCTGACCCACGACGTTTTTTAGCCGGACGATTTTGTTCGGCTAATTTTTTGGGCTCGACATTTGGTTGGATCATCTGGCTGAGATGGGCTTGGCTGAATTGTTTCTGGCGGGATTTTGCGGGAAATAGAAAAGACCGCGACATTGGTTACGCTCTAGCCGCTTACTCCTGCGAGGGAGTCTGCTGCGTGGATGCGTGCACCGTCGCGGTCCTTGATGTGATTGCTGCTTTCGCAGTCCCAAACCCCGGCGGCTCCTCGCAGAGTTCGTCGGATTTTTCGGGTCTGGCCGTCCAGCGGGTTGCCCCGCCTTTCGAATCACTCAGCCTACTTCGGACTGGCTACGCTTTTTGAAGCCAACCCTTTCAGCCGTCGACGGGAGTTAGATTAGCGGATTTTAAAAAAACGTCAACGCCCAAAAATGGTGCAACCTGTGCAGAAGTGGTCCCGCAACAAACTGGGCAAAGCACCTGCTGGATAGGGAGTTCGGGTGATCGCATGAAGAGGCGGTGGAAAACACTTTTGGGTTCTGTGGAAAAAATTTCGCCGCACGAACACAATAAGGTCTTGACGGTTGCGCGCGGTTCACGCATGGTTCAGGTAGTGAGTGCGAATCCAGGCCAGCTGATGGTGAAGGCAATAGCAAATGTGTAGCGATGTCGCGCAGTTGGTAGCTTACGTCGATGGCAGTTCGCATGGCAGTCCGGGGCCGGCCGGAATCGGCGTGATTGTTGAGGATGCGGCGGGGCGGCGGACGCAGATCTCAAAGTGGATCGGCTGGCAAGATAATAATGTGGCGGAGTACGCGGCGCTGCTCGAGGCGCTGCAATGGGCCCAAGAGCAGAAGGCACGCTCGCTGTGCGTGTATTCGGACTCGGACGTGGTGGTGCGGCAGATGAGCGGGGAGTATGCCTGCCGGAGTCCGCGGCTGTATTCGCTACACTGGGTTTGCCGGAAGCTGGCGCGGGGCCTGGAGTTTGCGATATTGAGGATTCCGCGGGAGCGGAATCGCGAGGCTAATGATCTGGCGAATAGCGCGGCGCGGGGCGGTCTCGCGTCAGGGATAATAGCCGTCGATCCTCACGGTCGTTCCCTTCCTCGATAGTCTCTTAGTTGATGTCTTGAGCTTTCTTCTCCCCACTATTCGAATTTCCCTCTCGCCGATGAAAGCCGCGGACGTCCTTGTAATGTTCCCTTTCCGCATGGTACCTTGCGCCGTTCTGCTACTCTAGTCAGCGATCGGTTTCAATTGATGAAAATTCCTTTAGGCAGGTTCTCATGAGCGCTCCGGTTGCAAATGTGGAAGCCCCTCGGAAGCATCGTCCTTATGTTCCCGAAACGATGGAGATGAAGGAGTTCACGTTTCGGGCGGTGCTGATCGGACTGGTGCTGACGGGGATATTGGGGTCGGCGAACGCATATCTCGGATTGAAGGCCGGGATGACGATTGCGGCTACTTATCCGGCGGCGGTGATAGGCATGGCGCTGCTGCGGCTGATGAAGGGCTCGCTGCTGGAAGAAAATATTGCGCGAACGGTGGGATCGATTGGCGAGTCGGTGGCGGCGGGAGCGATTTTCACGATTCCGGCGTTCGTGATGGCCGATCTGTGGCCGGCGTTGTCGCCGAGTTGGCGGACTCCGGAATACTGGAAGTCGGTGGCGCTGATGATGATTGGCGGAACGCTCGGGATCATGTTTGTGACGCTGCTACGGCGCGTGATGGTGGAAGATCCCGACCTTCCTTATCCGGAGTCGGTGGCGGCTTCGGAGATTCACAAGGCGGGCCAGCAGGGATCGACCGCCGCAAAGATTCTTTTTGCGAACATGGGATTCGGCGGCTTCATGTATCTGCTGGGCGCGGTCAATATATTCAGTCCGAGTAACACATTCAACGTCACGATCGGGAATCTCGGGAAGAAGTTGCTGCTGCGGACGAGCACGAATCCGAATGTGGCAACGACGATTACGGGCGGCGCGACGCTGTTTACTGCGCCCGACGTCAGCCCGGCTTACTTGGGCGTGGGATACATAATCGGGCCGAGACTTGCTTCGCTGAACTTTGCCGGGGGCGTGCTGGCCTGGGGCTTGCTCGTTCCGCTACTAACCTTCACGATCGGGCCTTACATACAGGCGTCGATGCCGGCGGGGCAGTCGATTGCATGGCCGCTGCTCGCGACATCGATTTATTTTTCGATTGTGAGACCGATTGCCGTGGGAGGCATGCTAGTGGGCGCGTCGTACACGCTTTTCAAAATGCGCAAGCAACTCGCGCTTGGCATGGGACGCGCGGTATCAGATTTGAAAAAGTCGGCTACGGCGCACGCGGCAACGAATCGGACGGAGAGGGATCTGCCCGCGAAGGCCGTGTTTGCCGGGATCGTTGTCGTTTTTGTGGCCATGGTTCTGCTGTATCACTACTTTATTGCGGGGGCGGGAACATTGTCGTCATCGCGAGTGCTGGCGGGTTCGCTGGTAGCGGCCGGAGTCATGATTGTGGTGGGATTTTTCTTTGCCGCAGTTTCGGGAAACCTGGTGGGCATGATCGGGTCCTCGAATAATCCGGTGTCGGGGCTCACGCTTTGCACGCTGGTGATTGCGGCGCTGCTGATGGTGGCGCTGGGAGTTTCAGGCACGGGCGGAGTGGCGGCGGTGCTGGGAGTGGCGGCGGTGGTATGCGTTTCGTCGGCGGTAGCAGGCGAGATGCTTCAGGATTTAAAAGTGGGGCACATTCTGGGAGGTACGCCCTCAAAGATGCAGATCGGCGATCTTTTGGGGATCGTGGTGGCGTCGCTGGTGCTGTTTTTCCCGATCGCAATTCTTGCGAAGGCGTATCACTTCGGCAGCGCGGCCTTGCCGGCTCCGCAGGCAGGGTTGATGGCGATGCTGTCGAAAGGCATTGTAGGCGGCGACATGGCGTGGCCGCTGGTGATTGTGGGCATCCTGCTGGGGCTGGGGATGATCATGATCGAGGTGAAGAGCGTGATGCTGTTTGCGGTCGGAATGTATTTGCCGTTGGGCACGACGTTCGCGATTTTTCTGGGCGGAATTATCCGGTGGGTCACGGACAGGCTGCGCGACCGTCGCGGACTGAACGATGCGCAGAAGGCGCGGGTGGAGAATGCGGGCGTGCTGACCGCTTCTGGCCTGATTGCGGGCGAGGCTTTGTGCGGGCTGGTGATTGCGAGCCTGGTGGGATCGGGACACGATGTAACGCTTCTTAATTGGGACCCTGGCAGCGTTGGACCGATGGTGCTGGCCCTGGCCGCTCTGATTATTCTGGCGACGGCCATGGTGGTGGTGCCGCTGGCGAATGCGGGACGGCCGGAGGATCCGGCGCCGCCTACGGCGATTATGTGACGGCGCGTGAACGAAGCGGGAGCCGCGTGCCGTCATCCCGAACGCAGTGAGGGATCTGCGGGTCAGAGGTCAGATTGCAGAAGTAGAATCGCGCCTGTCGTGCGGCGGCTTTACCTCTGCATTTTGGCTGTTGCATTTTTGTACTCCTCTGCGTCTTCTCCTCTGTGGTTAAATCTCTTCGTGTCGATCTCTGAAAATGTTGAGGCTGTGCGGGCGCGGATTTTGGCTGCTGCTCGGCGGGCTGGGCGGGATTCGTCCGCCGTTACTTTGATGGCAGTGAGCAAGACTTTTTCTGTGGAGGCGGTGCTAGAGGCTTATGCGGCTGGGATTCGGGTGTTTGGCGAGAACCGTGTGCAGGAGTTTGCCGGGAAGGTTGAGGGCTTCCGTAGGCTTGATTTGTCGGAATGGCATTTGATTGGGCATCTGCAATCGAACAAAGCGGCGCGGGCGGCGGAGTTGTTTGCGGCGGTGGATTCAGTGGATTCGGTGAAACTGGCGGAGAAGCTGAATGCGGCGGCGGAGAAATTGGGAAAGATTTTGCCGGTGCTGATTGAGATTAACGTCGGCGAGGAAGAAGCTAAGAGCGGAGTGGCGATGGGCTCGGGGGAGTTGGGGCGAATTTTGATCGAGGCCGAAGCGTGGAAGAATCTGGCGGTGCGCGGGCTGATGACTGTGCCTCCTTACAGCGAAGATGCGGAGAGAGCGCGGCCTTATTTTCGCCGGCTGCGGGAGATTCGCGAAAAGATTGCGGCGCGGCAGGTGGCGGGGGTTTCGATGGACGTGCTTTCGATGGGGATGTCGCATGACTTCGAGATCGCGATTGAAGAGGGGTCGACTTGCGTGCGGGTGGGGACGGCGATATTTGGGGAAAGGCAGAATCTTCAGTAGAGACGGGGCCTGCCCCGTCTCGGCAGCGGACGATCCACCTTCGTTGGGGGCGGCAATTACAAAACGTCGAGCGCGATGATTACGATTGCGAATTCAGCAACCGGCGCCACATTCGCGGTCAAGGTCCATCCCCGCGCGAAAAAGAACGCCATTACCGGAGAAATCGGCGACGCGCTCAAAGTCGCACTGACCGCTCCTCCCGTCAATGGCAAGGCCAACGCCGCCTGCATCGAATTCTTTGCAAGACTTTTGAAGGTACCGCGCAGTTCCGTTACTATTGCCTCCGGCGAAACCAGCCGCAATAAAGTTGTGCGCGTGCAGGGATTATCAGCAGAGGAAGTCCACGCGCGGCTGGCCGATAAGAAATAGCGGCGTTTCGCACCGCTGGACAGCCAAAGGCCGCAGTACCCACGCGATTGTTTTTGCGCCACGCATTCAGGAGCGACTTTGACCTTCGGGGAACGTCTACAGGAAATTCGCACCGGCTTTGAGCGGCCGTTCTGGATCGCCAATCTTACGGAGATCTTCGAGCGCCTTTCTTACTACGGGGCGTATGCTGCGCTCGCAATCTATCTGCACGAGCGGCTGCACTTTTCGACGCAGCAAACGGGAACCCTGACCGGTATCTTCGGGTTCGTATGGATTCTTGCTCCGTTCGGCGGAGCGGTTGCCGACCGCATGGGCTTTCGACGGGCGCTCGCGGCAGCCTACCTCATTCTGTCGATTTCGTATTTTCTGCTGGGCTCGATCGAAGCGCCGTGGATGACGCCCGTGCGCAGCCATGTTTCGCTGGCGGGGCTGGTGGGATTCATCTTGTTACTCCCCGCTTTTGGGATTGCGCTGGTCAAGCCGTGCGTGGTCGGGACGACTTCGCGCGCTTCGAAGGAGAACGTCCGTTCGATTGGTTTTTCGATCTATTACACGATGGTGAATGTGGGTGGGTTCCTCGGACCTTTTCTCGCCTCCTGGATCGATCCGCACCTTGGGGTGGAAAATGTCTTCCGAGTGGCGGCGGTGAG
This sequence comes from uncultured Acidobacteriaceae bacterium, assembly GCA_963803645.1. Classification (GTDB taxonomy): domain Bacteria; phylum Acidobacteriota; class Terriglobia; order Terriglobales; family Acidobacteriaceae; genus Acidiflorens. Next base: position 142,665 of record CAWDNK010000007.1, read on the forward strand.
CGTATTCGCGATGTTCTTTGTGGTGCTCTTCTTTTTTCCCGAGCCGCGGAAGATCGACGACGCGCCTCCGCCATCGATTGGAACGGTCGCGAAAAATTTCTGCCTGGTTGTGGGCAAGGCGTGGCTGGTCTTGCCCGCGCTGGCACTTGCCCTCGCGCTGCGCGTGGCGCAGTTTGTGGACTCCTCGCTGACGGTGCCCTGGTGGGCATGGATCGCGGTGCTGGCGCTGTTGCTGGCGGGAAGCAGTCGCTTTATGTGGTTTCTGGTGCTCTTCACTGGATATTGGGTAGTGTTCTGGCAGCAGTACATCTCGCTGCCGGGATTCATTCATGCGTACGTGAATCCGAATGCGAACGTGGAACTGATTCTTGTGACCGACGGGCTGACGGTGATCTGCCTGACGCTGGCGATTAATTATTTGACGCGCAAGATTCCCGCGTTTCAGGCCGTGATTCTGGGGACGGTGATTACTTCGGCGGCGTGGCTGGTGCTGGCGTTCTGGCCGACCGTGCATGGAGCAATTGCATCGCTGTTTGTGCTGGCGCTGGGAGAGATTATTCAGTCGCCGCGGTACTACGAATATATTTCGCGGCTGGCGCCTCCGGGGCAGCAGGGAACCTATATGGGATTTGCGTTTTTGCCGATTGGGATTGGGTCGCTGATTGGCGGATGGTTTGGCGGAACGTTGGTGCATCATTTTGGGGAAGTGACGCACCAGCCGGCGCGAATCTGGATTTGCGTGACTGCAGTCGGGATGGCGACGGCGGTGGTGCTTTGGATTTATGACCGGGTGGTGCGGGCGGGAACGGCGGCGTAGTTTTGTTTTCGAGAGCCTCGCGGGCGAGTCGCCCGCGACCACATCTGCATACACCGTTACATCTGCATTGGCGTTTCATCTGATCGCTCATGGCTGCTGGCACAAATACTCCTGACTATTTTGCTGGGCAGGTTCGGCGCTTGCTACGGGATGGGGGATCGGCTCCGCTGGCATCGGAGGCGCAGCACTTTTTTAGAGAGCCGGTAAAGTCGCGGGGTTGGCGGACTGCGGAGTTGCGCAAGGCTGCGGTGCACTTCCGGCGCGACATTTTGAAAGAACGTTATTTAAAAGAGCGTGGGTTGAAAGACCAAGGTCAGAAAGAGCATGGCATGCCGTTTGTGGTGTCGGTGGCGGATGAACTTTTTTCTGGACCGGTGCTGGAGGAGAAAATCTTTGCGGTTTTTCTTTTGGAGGGGCAGACGGCGTCGCTCGGCGGTCGCGAGTTTCGGCGGTTTGCTTCGTGGCTGGATCGGGTGACGAATTGGTCGGATCACGATGCGCTGGTGCATGATGTGCTGGGGCCGATGGTTTGCGCAGAGCCGGCGTATTGTGTGGAGGTTTTGCGGTGGGCGCGGTCGCGAAACCGGTGGCGGCGGCGGGCGGCTTGTGTGGCGCTGATTCGGGGAGCACGGAAGAAGAAATTTTTTGCCGAGATCGTGCGGACTTCGGAGATGCTCCTCCGCGATGAAGATGACATGGTGCAGAAGGGGCTGGGCTGGTTGCTGCGCGAGGCGGCGAAATATGATGCGCGGCGGACGGTGCCTTATTTGATGAAGATTCGGGGGCGGGCTCCGCGGCTGGTTTTGCGGACAGCTTGCGAGACCTTGCCGTTAACGACGCGGCGGCGGGTGCTGGGGTAAAGCAAAACACAGACTACTAGCGTCCCTGGGCGGCGGCGCCGCGGAGGGTTAGGCAGGTGCTGGTTGCCTGGGCTACCAGGCTGCCCTTTTCGTCGGTGATGCGGCATTCTACGAGGCCTGTAGTGCGGCCTTGTTTTATTACTTTCCCTTCGGCTGTGAGAGTTGCCTTCCAGATTGGCTTCAGGAAATTGATTTTTAGTTCGAGCGTGGTGAACGATTCGCCCTCCGCAAGGTTGGAGGCGTAGGCGATGCCCATGGCGGCGTCGGCGATGTCGCAGAGGACTCCGCCGTGGAGCGTGCCCATGGGATTGACGTGTTGCGGGCCGGCTTCGAGTTGGACGGTAGCTGATCCGGGTGAGACTGCGATCAGGCGAAAACCAATAAGCAGCGCGACGGGCGGCGGCGGGACTTTGCCGGCCAGTTGCGCTTGAATGCGGGCGAGCATGGTGGCATAGGCGGTGTGCGTAGTGTTAGACATGCCGTCGGGTGTGGCTTCAGACATATCGGTTCCGATCAGTCGATGTAGGTATCGTCGATGTAGCACCAGCGCCAGTTTTCTCCGGGCTGGAAAGATTGAATGATGGGGTGTTTGAGTTTGTTAAAGTGGGCGCGGGCGTGTTTGTTTTTTGACGAGTCGCAACAGCCTACGTGGCCGCACTCGAGGCAGAGGCGAAGGTGGACCCAGGTGTCTCCCATTTCGAGGCATTCCTTGCAGCCCTGGCCGCTGGGCGTGACTTTGTGGATGGTGTCGAGGTGCTTGCAGGTTGGCATTTCGTGCTCCTGTTGAGTTTTGGCGCCGGGGCTATTGCCCCATCTATTTGAGCTGGGTCACGCGGCCCTGAAGGGTCGCTCTTCCACTCAGCACATTGCGGTCATCGATTCCATTCAATCATTTTGCTCTTCAGTTCGAAGGGCTTCGACCACCGCGGTGTCTTGCGTTCTTTCCTGAAACCAGTTTGGGTAGACGGGATTCGGTTTTGTCAGGTCGTCGAGTTCGCTTAGTTCGGCGTGCGATAACTTTACTTTGAAGGCTTCTATATTGTCGTCGAACTGTTGGACTTTACTGGCGCCCATCAGAATTGTGCTGACGTAACTTTTCGAAAGCAGCCATGCTAACGCTAGTTGCGCGACGGTTGCGTTGTGGCCGGCAGCCATTTCTTGCATGCGATCAATTAGGTTGTAGCCTTTTTCTTTGTCGGTGGGGAGGAAATCGCCATCTGCGAGACGGCCTTCGCCGCCTGCCGGATTGCTGCGGGTGTAGCGGCCGCTCAGGAAGCCGCCGGCTAGCGGGCTCCAGACTACGATGCCAATGCCGGCGTCGCGGCAGAACGGAACGACCTCGTTTTCGAGATCGCGGCCGACGAGCGAGTAGTACATTTGCGCGGCGATGAGCGGCGAATAATTATGGCGCTGCTGAATGCTCAGGAGCTTGGCCGATTGCCAAGCGTTGAAATTGGAATAGCCGACGTAACGGACGAGGCCGCGCTGGACCAGGTTATCGAGGGCGCGGGCGGTTTCTTCGGTGGGGGCATAACGATCGAGGCGATGGATGGAGAGGAGGTCGATGTAATCGGTTTTGAGGCGGCGCAGGCTGGCTTCGGCGGCGGCGATGACGTGCTGATACGAGCCTCCGGTCGCGAGCAGGCCGGGACCGTTGCGAAAGCCGACTTTAGTGGAGATGACGACCTCTTTGCGGCGCGGGCCGAGGGCTTCGGCAAGCATGATTTCGGCGCGGCCCTCCGTGTAGGCGTCGGCAGTGTCGAAGATATTGATGCCCCCGTCGAGGGCGCGGTGGATGAGGGCGTTGGCTTCGGCTTGCGGAGTCTTCCAGACGTGGGCCATTGGGTTGCTGGAGTTCCCGCGCTCGCCGAAGGTCATGACACCATAAGCCATTCGGGAGACGATCAAGCCTGAGTTGCCGAGGCGGGTGTATTGCATGCGTGCTCCTTAGGGCGTTACCTCAGCGGCCGAAGCCGCTGTCGTATCTATTGGATGATCGCTGCGCTAAAGCGCTGCGCCACCCAAGTGCAGAATGATGCAACGCCTGAGCGTTTGCACCACCCAAAATCAGACGCGGACACCGCGGGCGGCGATTCAAAATTCGATCGCCGGGTCGTCAGGTGGATTCTCTTCAGCGACCTTCTTCTTCCAGATGTTTTTCTACTTCCAGCGCGGCCATGCAGCCGGAGCCGGCGGCTGTGATTGCCTGGCGATAGCGGCGGTCTTGCACGTCGCCACAGGCGAAGACTCCGGGGACTTTTGTGAAGACATTTTTGTGGGTGATGAGGTAGCCGTCGGCGTCGGTTTCGAGCTGGCCTTCGAAAATTTTTGCATTGGGGATATGGCCGATGCCGAGGAACATGGCGCTGGTCGGGAACTCCCAACTGGCGCCGGTTTTCAAATTGCGTAGGCGCAGGGCCGTAACTTCTTTCTTGCTGACATCGAGGACCTCGTCGACCACCGTGTCGTTGAGGAAGGCGATTTTTGGGTTGGCCTGGGCACGCTCGAGCATGATTTTTGAGGCGCGGAATTGGTCGCGGCGGTGAATAAGCGTTACTTTGCTGGCGAAGCGGGTGAGGAAGGTGGCTTCCTCCATGGCGGAGTCGCCGCCGCCGATGACCGCGATTTCCTTGCCGGAGAAAAAGAAGCCGTCGCAGGTGGCGCAGGAGGAGACGCCGTGTCCGATGAGCGCGTGCTCGCTGGGCAGGCCGAGCCAGCGCGCGGAGGCTCCACTGGCGATGATTAACGTGCGGGTCTGAATTATTTCTTTGCCGATGGTTAATTCGATCGGCCGCTTGCTGAGATCGGCTTTGCTGGCATGGCCGATGCGGTATTCGGCACCGAAGCGGCTGGCTTGCTTGCGCATGTTTTCGACCAGCTCGGGGCCCTGGATGCCGTCCGGGAAGCCGGGAAAGTTTTCGACCGAGGTGGTCATGGACAATTGGCCGCCGGGTTCGTGGCCTTCGATGACGAGTGGCTTGAGGTTGGCGCGGGCGGAGTAGAGCGCAGCTGTGTGACCGGCGCAGCCTGAGCCGATGATGACTACGTTGCGAATGTCCATAGAGTCAGTTCAGTAGATTCCGGTGGAGCGATTTGGATGCAGACCTCGACTTCGGGTTCGGCCGCCGCGAAAATCTTAAACCACAGGGTACACGGAGGGGCACAGAGGAAGTCAAAATCTTGAAGCGCGGAGAAAAACTTGAGGGCTCGGAGAAATTCATTTCTGGAGAAGGCGTTTCTGGAAAAGCCACTTCGGAGCAAATCACTTCTAGGCAAATCACTTCTGTTTTGCTTTGGGCTGTGTGCCTATGCCCATTCTGGTTAGTTCTTGCGGAACCGTTTTGCGGACGCCGAGGGCGTCGCGGTAGTGCATGAGGATGATGGTGGCGGCGCGGAAGATGGGCTCGTAGGCGGTCTGATCGGTGGCGGGACGGCCTTCTTCGGCGGGGCAGCGGGCGAGGGCAACCGACGATTTGCCGAAGCGCTCGAGGCGGATGCGGTTGACGGGCGTGTCGGAGTTGAGCATGGCGCTAGCGGTGGTCACGGCGGAGGCGCTGTCTTCGATGGAGACCTGCATCAGATCTTTCGGGTCGCGCACGCGCAGGACGAGTGTTTCGATCATGGTGCTGGCGTCGGTGCTGAACGAATATTGCACATTGCTGAAGGTGCCGGAGTTCGGGAACTCACGGCGGACGCGGACCCAATCGGCGGAGGCGGCATCGTTCGGGGGAAGCTGCTGCATGCCGGGCATGGGAATGCTGGGATCGATGGTGGAGTGTCCGCGGGCAACTTCGAAGTCTTTGGCGAAGGCGGGCTTGGCGGGAATTTTGGCGAGAGCGGCGGAGAGTTCTTTTCGTTCTTCGACGGAGGGCGTGCAGACGTTGATGACGTTGACCTTGACGGGCGGGGTTGGCTGGGCCGGTGGCGCGGCCTGGGCTATGGCTAGGACGAGCAGGATTTCTGGGAGCACGGCGAAATTGTAACAGGGGCGCGCGGCGGGATGCAGGGCGTGTTTGGATGCGCGTCTTTTGGAAAAAGGCACAGCGGGCACTTTCCAGACCACTTTGTGATCCACCTTCTGATCCACTTCATCCCGCTTGCTTGTCTGCCTTCATGTCCAGTTTCCTGTCTCTTAGTCCTCGTGCTGTTCAGGCTATAATTACGCGCATCGATGGCGTTAACCTCTGGCACGAAACTTGGACCTTACGAAATTCAGTCGCCCCTTGGGGCGGGCGGCATGGGCGAGGTATACCTCGCGCGCGACACGCGCCTTGATCGCACGGTCGCCATCAAGATTCTGCCCTCTCATCTTTCTTCCAATCTTGAGGCCAAGCAGCGCTTCGAGCGTGAAGCGCGCGCAATTTCTTCGTTGAACCATCCCAACATCTGCACGCTGCATGACGTGGGCCACCAGGACGGCGCTGATTTCCTGGTGATGGAGTATCTGGAAGGCGAGACGCTGGCTGAGCGGTTGTTGAAAGGACCGCTGCCGCCTGAGCAGGTGCTGCGGTATGGGATCGAGATCTGCGATGGTCTGGAGAAAGCGCACAAGAGTGGAGTGATCCATCGCGACCTGAAGCCGGGCAATATCATGCTCACCAAGTCGGGCGCCAAGCTGATGGATTTTGGATTGGCGAAAGCGGTGCCGATGCAGCAGGCTCCGTCCTCGAGCCTGACGATGACGATCTCCAAGCCTTCGGCGAATCAGCCGCTGACTTCGCAGGGCATGATCGTAGGCACCTTCCAATACATGTCGCCGGAACAACTCGAAGGCAAAGAGGCGGATTCGCGCTCCGACATCTTTGCGCTGGGAGCGGTGCTGTACGAAATGGCGTCGGGCAAACGCGCTTTCGGGGGCAAGACGCAGGCCAGCATCGTGGCTGCGATTCTGGCCTCCGAGCCGCAGCCGATCTCCGCGGTGCAGCCGATGTCGCCGCCAGCGCTTGATCGCGTGGTGCGGACGTGCATGGCGAAGGATCCGGATGACCGCTGGCAAACCGCGCACGACGTCAAACTGCAACTCGAGTGGATCGCAGAGGGCGGATCGCAAGCGGGAGTGCCGGCTCCGGTGGCGGCGCGGCGCAGGTTGTCGCAAACAGTGGCGTGGGCGGTAGCGGGAATCTGCCTGGTGGCGGCGGTGGCGCTCGGTGCTGCTTTGTGGCTACGCGCGCCGCGGCAGAATCTTCCGTTGCGAGCGTCACTCTTGCCGCCCAAGAACAGCACATTCGATCCTTACAGCTTCGCTATCTCACCCGATGGCAAGCGGCTGGCATTCGTGGCGGCGGCAACGGACAAGGTAGAGGGTAGCTTATGGGTGCGGCCGCTGAATTCCCTTACCGCGCAGGAGCTTTCGGGAACTGAAGACGCTTCCTATCCTTTCTGGTCACCGGATGGCGCAACGATTGCCTTCTTTGCGAACGGAAAACTGAAGAAGATCGACGCTGCCGGTGGCCCAGTGATCGCGCTGGCGGATGTGAGAATGGGCCGAGGCGGCACCTGGGGAACTGACGGCACGATTGTGTTCGCGGGCGCAAGTTCGGGAGATGGTCTGTCCCAGGTATCGTCGGCAGGCGGGCCGGTTTCCCAAGCCACTCATTTCGACAAGGAGCGGAAAGAGGACAGCCACCGCTTTCCCTGGATGATGCCCGACGGCCGGCATTTTGTCTTCTACATGAGCAGCGCCCTTAACGCCCCCAATATCGATCAGGACCCGGTCGCGGGTCTTTATTTCTTCGACCGCAAGACCGGAAAAGAGACGCGCCTGGGGGCCGCTGATTCGTCCGCCGAGTATGCCAACGGTCATCTTTTTTATTTGCGCCAGCACAATCTGATGGCCCAAGGTTTCGATCCGGAGGCGGGCAAATTTTTGGGGCCGCCGGTTCCGGTGGCGGAAGCGGTGTCCTATTTCCCGGAGCGCTGGAGCGGCGCTTTCGCCGTCAGCGCGAGCGGCGTGCTGGGATACCTGAGTGGAGCGACTGCGGACAGTCAGCTTATTTGGTACACGCGCGATGGAAAGGAACAGGAAAAAGTGGGCCACCCGGGAAGCTACACTGGGGTTGCTCTTTCTGCCGACGGGCAGCGCGCGGCCATCAGTGTGGGAGATCAGACCGGTTCGTACGACGTCTGGATTTACGAGTTGGCGCGGGGCACCATGACCCGCCTTACTTTTGAAGGGGTGCAGGCTACAGCTCCGGTCTGGACCCGTGACGGCAAGACCATCGCTTACCACACCAACCGCGGAGGCGGCGATCTCTACGCCAAGGCCAGCAGCGGACTGGGTGGCGAGGAAACGCTGGTGACGTCGGAAGATCTGAAGTATCCCTGCGATTGGTCGCCCGATGGCAAGCTCCTGTTGTATATGAGTTTCAAAGGCGGCAAGGGACCTCATCTGTGGATTCATGAAACCGCGCCAGAGAAGAAAGACTACCCTCTGCTGAGCACCAACTTCACGGAGGAGAGTGGACGCTTTTCTCCGGATGGACATTGGCTGGCCTATGTGTCGGAGGAAACCGGCAAGGACGAGATTTTTGTGGTTCCCTTCCCGAGTCTGTCAGCCAAATGGCAAGTGTCGTCGGCCGGGGGCGAACAGATCGCGTGGCGCGGCGACGGCAAGGAACTTTATTATGTAACTCCTGATCGCAAGTTGATGGCCGTGAGTATTGATACGACAGGCGGCACCTTGAAGGCGGCTCAACCCAAAGAGTTGTTCACGACTGCCCTCACGACGCAACATCACAATCTGCACCAGTTCGATGTGACACAGGATGGACAACGGTTCCTTATTAATACCCGCCCCGAGCAGACTTCGGAGCCCATCACGATTTACGCCAACTGGGAAAGTGAGTTAAAGAAATAACGTCATTTTGTAATTGCGTCATTGCGTGACGTTGTGATTTTCAAGATTGGGTTGTTCTGCCTAATGCCCTGTTCATTCGCGGACACCTCCCGGTGAAAGCGGACATCGGGTTCGGACTCTTGGCAACTTTGAATCGGCGCAACTGGCTCGTTGTCATAAAGTTGCGCCCTCGACGCCGTCATGGGACTTTGGCGCTCGAAGCGCAATTCTCGGGAGTAGCGACCTTGTCGCCCAGAGGCCGACCATGACGACTCTGCTGCAGGATTTGCGCTTCGCCCTTCGCCAGATACGGCGTTCTCCGGGCTTTGCTTTCACCGCGATCTTCACGCTGGCGCTCGCGATCACTGCCAACATCATCGTTTTCGGTGTGCTCCAGGCATTGATCTTGCGGCCAATCGATGTGCCTCATCCCGAGCGGGTGATGACGCTTGCGCACTCCAACCGAACCTATCCGATTTTTTCTTATCCCGAGTTTCGTGATGTGCGAGACGGAAACACGGTGTTTTCTTCGGTCGCCGCGATGACCATCGACTCTTTTGGTCTCGAGGCCAACGGCACTACCCGCCCGGTTTGGGGAACCGCGGTGAGTGGGCAATATTTCGAGGTCGTTGGCATCAAGCCGTTCCTCGGGCGACTGCTGGAGCGGGCCGATGACGATCATGCGGGAGCTTCAGAGGCTGCGGTGCTTTCGTGGCCGGCGTGGAAGAGTACTTTTGGCGCAGATCCGAACGTCGTGGGAAAAGCTATCCGTCTTAACAAGCATCCCTACACGGTCGTCGGCGTTACGCCGGAAGACTTCGCCGGGACCGAGAAACTTGGAACGACTGACATTTATGTTCCGATGGCGAATGAAGCTTCGCTGGACGGAGTCGACTGGCTCGAGGCGCGGAGCGATCCGCGAGTCTACTCGATCGTGCGCATCAAGAACGGGATCACCGGGCCGCAGGTGCAGGCTGAACTGAACACGATTGCGGCGCGCATGAAGCAGCAATATCCGAAAGAGGAAGACAAGCTGGCGCTGAAGCTGACCCGTCCCGGCTTGATGGGCGAGTTTTTTGGTGCGCCTGCGCGCGGCTTTCTGGCCGGTGTGATGGGGCTGGCCGGAATTGTGCTGCTCGCGGCCTGCGCCAACCTCGGCAGCCTGTTCGCGGCGCGGACGGCAGACCGGACGCGCGAGATTGCCATCCGCATGGCGGTTGGATCGAGTCGCTGGCGCGTTGTCCGGCAGATTCTGGTGGAGGCGGTTGTAATTTCGATCTTCGGGGGCGCGCTCGCCTGCGCGCTTGGCTGGACGGCACTCAAGGGCCTCGCGAACTGGCATCCTCCGACTGAATACCCAATGCGGCTCCAGATCATGCCCGAGCCATCTTTGATCCTAGTGGGATTGGGGATCTCGGTGCTGGCGGGCATGCTTTTTGGGGTGATGCCGTTGCGGCAGATCTTCAAGACCGATCCGAACGAGGCGATTAAGAGCGGCGGAAATCAATCCGCCGCGGGACGGCGCTGGGCGCTGCGCGATGTGTTGCTGGCGGCGCAGATTGCGCTCTGCTGCGTCACCGTCACGGCTGCATTTGTCTCCCTGCGCGGCCTTGGCAAAGCGATGACCATGAACATGGGGTTCAATCCGAAGCATGCGGTGCTGGCGAAATTCGAGCTGAGCCAGGCGGGCTACTCGAACGAAGCCGCCGAACATTTTCAGCGCCGGCTGCTGGAAAGAGTCTCGAACCTGCCGGGCGTGGCCGCGGCGGCCTACGGGAACACGACGCCGCTTTCTCTCGATACGACCGACGCCGATGTCTTCTCCGAACAGACCACCGAATTCAAGCGCTCCACGCGGGCGTTTGACACCTACGATTACATCGTTTCGCCGGGGTACTTCGCGGCCGCTGAAACGCCGTTGCTAGCGGGGCGCGACGTCAGCTTCACGGACACTCCTACGACCCCGCCCGTGGCAGTCGTGAATCAGCATTTCGCGCGGCATCTGTTCAACTCCGATGACGCGATTGGGCGATATTTCAAGAACAGCTCCGGCCAGCGGATCCAGATCGTGGGCATTGTGGCCGATGGAAAATACTTTTCGCTTACCGAAGATCCGGAAGACACGGCGTTCTTCCCGATTACGCAGCAACCGACGCCGCACACCTCGTTCCTTGTCAGGATGCGGCCGGATGTTTCGGAAGTAGCCACGATCGAAATGGGAGGCACGATTCGACAAGTGATCCACGATCTTGATTCCGCCATTCCGGTACGGGAGTCGAGCCCGTGGAAGAACCAACTGGGACTGACGTTCTTTGTCTCGCAGGTCGCGACGGTCGCGCTCGGGCTATTCGGCGCTTTTGGGTTGCTGCTCTCGATTACGGGCACGTTCGGCCTGGCGTCATACACGGTCAGCAAGCGGCTGCGCGAACTGAGCATTCGAGTCGCGCTGGGCGCGCAGGCGAAACAGATTCTCTCGGCGGCACTCGGCCGGATGCTGATCCTGCTGACGACCGGATCGGTAGTTGGGATGCTGCTGGGCGTGGCCGCGAGCCGAATACTTTCCGCAATCGTCTACCACGCTTCGGCGCAGGATCCATTTGTGCTGGCGGCGGTCGTGTTTACGATGGGGCTGACCGGATCGCTCGCGGTAGCCGGGCCGGTGCGGCGGGCTTTGCATATTGATCCAGCGAACCTGCTGCGCGAACAATAATTTTCGACCGGATCGTCAGGAGCATGGCGTGCCCAACCTCCCGCCCCGTGATAATATCTGCGGAGCGCGAAGGGCGCATCCGGTCCGCGGAAAGGACAGAAGTCCACCTGCTCGACACAACTGAGCTTTACGAACTTACTTTCTGCCCGTTTATGCGGACCTCGGGCGTATGAAAGGAAGTTCGCCATGCCCGTACGACGCCTCCCTGCGAATCCCAACCTCGACCATCTCAAGCGTCAAGCGAAAGACCTGCTGAAGGATCATGCCGCGCGCGACTCAGGGGCCGCGCAACGGTTGCGCGAGTTTCATCCCCGGTTCCGGCAATCCGCGGACGCGGAAATTTTTGACGCACATTTGAAACTGAGTGACGCACAGCTGGCCATTGCCCGCGAATCGGGATTCCAGAGCTGGACGCGGCTGAAGCGGCGCGTCGAAAAACCCACGCTCACCGATCAACTTGAGTTGAGGCACGACGAGCGCATTGAAGACGCCTTGTTTCGGCGCGCCGTCGACCTTATTGACACAGGCGACGCAGCCGGATTGCGCGCGTGGCTCGGCAAGCATCCGAAACTTGTTCATCAGCACATCGTGTTTGAGGGCATGAACTACTTTCATAATCCGACGCTGCTGGAATTTATTGCGGAAAATCCGGTTCGGCATGGAAAACTGCCGAACAACATTGTCGAGATCGCGAAGGTGATTCTCGACGCGGGCGCGGATCGGGACAAGCCGGAGATGAACGAGACGCTGATGCTGGTCGCGACCGGCAGCGTGCCGCGAGAATGCCGCCAGCAGATTCCGCTGATTGATGTTCTTTGCGATCGTGGAGCTGACCCCGATAGCGCCGCCCCAGTGGCTGCGGTGCTCGGAGAGATCGACGCAGTGCGCCATTTAATCAAGCGCGGCGCTCGCGTCACGCTGCCTATTGCCGCGGCGCTGGGGCGGGTCGACGATTTTCGCCTTCTGCTTCGAGCGGCCGGCGACGACGAACGCCATCTGGCGCTCGCCATTGCCGCGGACTCCGTTGTCCGGGACGATGCAGCAATCGACATCCTGCGCATGCTGCTCGACGCGGGCGAAGATCCCAATCGCTACAACCCGATCGGCGGACATTCTCATGCGACGCCCTTGCATCAGACCGCAGGCCGCGGAAATGAAGAGAAGGTGCGGCTGCTGGTGGAGCGCGGGGCGAGACTCGATCTCAAAGATATTCTGTGGCACGCGACGCCGGCAGATTGGGCGCAGCATGAAGGCAAGACGGAGGTTGAGAAATATCTTCGGGCGCTTGAAAAGTCTGGCGCACGAAGCCCGGACTAGAGATAGCTCAGCCACCAATTCGTGTGCCTGGACTTGAGCTTTGCAAACCACCGGCACACCGGGTAAAGAACTACCACCACCACGATCCATAGGATATAGACCGCTCCCAAACCGTGACGAAAATTGGCGGCAGACTGAGCACCGCCCATGGAAGGGCTCGGTCCGAACATAACGAGCGAGAACGCGGTGCCGTAACGGATCCATTCCAGAATCACGACGAGGACGTGAATAAAGTAAAAGTGGAGGATGAAGTAGAAAAGCGGTACACGCCCGAAGACGATCAGGGGATTGGACGCCGTGAACGTGCGCCGATCGAAGTAAGCCAAAAGAATAAGGGCGGGGCCCATCGTCATCAACAGGAAGTCAAGCGACGCCGGATATTTGGTGCAATTGAGAAAGGACAGCACCGTGAACGCGGCCGACTTTTGATGGCTCCATGGGAACGGGTCGCCGTAGAGATTCACCCAGCGAACGACAATGAAGGCAACCGTCAGCGCGAGACCGAGCCTCGTCATCATGCGGCGGCGGGCGGCGGGCTCAAGGAGGAAAACGCCTCCGAAGCAGAATCCGGATGCCATCACCGCGACCCAGGGAATGAGCGTGTAAGGGGAGCGCGCCGATCGCCCCGCAATCGAGAGAATGCCGGGCTCATGGAGGAGATTCCAGATCCAGGCATACCCGCCGAACCGGTCGGCCTGAATGCGATCCAGACAATTATGAAATACGATGACCGCCACGCTGAGAACGGCGAGCCAGCGAACCGGCAGGTAGACGAGCCCAGCCATCGCGATCATGCAGATGCCGAAGATCCAGAGGACCAGAAGAAATAACACGTATTTGGAAGAAAAGCTGAAGTTGTAGGAAAACTGCATCACCGTAAGTTCGAGCACGATCAACCACAGACCACGCGTCCAGAGAAAGCGCGAAAGTTGGCCGCGGGTGTGGTTGCGCTGGCGGAAGAAAGCCATTCCCAAGCCAGCGGTAAACATGAAGACAGGCATGCAGTAATGCGTGATCCAGCGTGTAAAAAAAAGCGGCACGGTGGTGCGAGAAAGATCGGTGGGAGAGAACAATATAGCCGAGTTGTTGAAGAAATCGCGAGTATGGTCGAGGGCCATGATGATCATGATCAGGCCGCGAAGCGCGTCAACCGAGGAGAGACGCGAACCGGGTGTGGCCGCCGAAGACATGGGAACGGCCTTATTGTCGCACTTTGCCGGAATGCAATCACGCTAAACGTTCGGCTGCGCTCTGATTCCGTCGCGCCGAGGCCAGCAAAATTCCTGCCAATTGCTTATGATGAAGAATTGCAATCTTTATGCGGGGTGGTAATAGAGTGGCTGAGACGCTGACGCAACCGACCAACGGAATTGAAGTCCTGGAAACGCGGGAGTGGCTGGATTCGCTTGACTACGTGCTTTCGCACGGCGGCGCCGACCGCGCCGGACGCCTGCTGCAACACCTGGCGCTGCATGCGCGGCGCGAAGCCGGCGTCAACCTGCCGTTCACGGCGACTACGCCGTATCAGAACACGATTTCGGCTCATACGCAGCCCCCGTTTCCGGGCAGTCAGGAGATGGAACGCCGCATCAAGAGCCTGGTCCGGTGGAATGCAATGGCCATGGTGGTGCGCGCCAACAAGATTCAGGAGGGCATCGGCGGGCACATCTCCACCTTTGCCTCGGCGGCTACGCTCTACGAAGTTGCCTTCAATCATTTTTTTCAGGCGGCCACAGCGTCGGGCGACCGCGACATCGTTTACTTTCAGGGGCACGCCGCGCCCGGCATCTATGCGCGCGCATATCTTGAAGGGCGAATTCCGAAACAAAAGCTGGAAAATTTTCGCCGCGAGATGAAGCCGGGCGGCGGGCTGTCGTCTTACCCGCATCCGTGGCTGATGCCCGACTTCTGGGAGTTCCCTACCGTTTCGATGGGCCTGGGACCGATTCAAGCGATCTATCACGCTCGCTTCATCAAGTATCTCGAGAATCGAGGATTGAAGACTGCAACCGGCGGCAAGGTTTGGGCGTTCATGGGCGACGGCGAAATGGACGAGCCCGAATCGCTAGGCTCAATCACGCTCGCGTCGCGGGAGCGGCTCGACAATCTGATTTTTGTTGTCAACTGCAACCTGCAGCGGCTGGACGGCCCGGTGCGCGGCAACGGCAAGATCATTCAGGAGCTCGAAGCGATCTTCCGGGGCGCCGGATGGAACGTGATCAAACTGATCTGGGGCGGGGATTGGGATCCGCTTATTCAAGCGGATCGCGATGGATTGCTGGTGCGCCGCATGGGCGAGATCACCGACGGGCAGTATCAGAAATATTTCGTCGAGAGTGGGGCGTATTTCCGGCAGAATTTTTTTGGCACCGATCCCCGGCTGCTCAAGATGGTGGAGCATCTTTCGGACGAGCAACTGGCTCGCATGCGGCTCGGCGGGCACGATCCGATCAAAGTACACGCCGCTTACCGTGCGGCGGTCGATCACACTGGATCGCCGACCATCATTCTTGCCAAAACAATCAAAGGTTACGGCCTCGGCGAAGCGGGCGAAGGCAAGAACATTACACACCAGCAGAAAAAGCTGAACGACGACGAGCTCGAAGTTTTTCGCTCGCGCTTTGGCATTCCGATTCCGGACGGCGAATTACACAATGCGCCGTTTTATCGTCCGGCCGATGATAGTCCCGAAATCAAATACATGCAGGCGCGGCGCCAGCAACTGGGCGGCTACATGCCGGTACGCAAAGAACGCGCGGAGCCAATGAAGCCTCCGGCGGATTCGGTGTTTGAAGAATTTTTCAAAGGCACCGAGGGCCGCGACGCTTCGACGACCATGGTGTTTGTGCGACTGCTCTCCAAGCTGCTGCGCGATCCGGAGGTCGGGCGATTCATCGTCCCGGTTGTTCCCGACGAGGCGCGCACGTTTGGCATGGAGGCGCTCTTCCGCCAGGTCGGAATTTATTCCAGTGTCGGCCAGCTCTATGAGCCGGTCGATATGGACACGCTTCTTTATTACAAGGAGGCGAAGAACGGCCAGATTCTGGAAGAGGGCATCACCGAAGCGGGATCAATGTGCTCGTTTATCGCGGCGGGCACGGCCTATGCCAATCACGGCATCAACACGATTCCCTTCTTTATTTATTACTCGATGTTCGGATTTCAGCGCATCGGCGATTTAATCTGGGCCGCCGCCGATATGCGCTGCCGCGGATTTTTGATCGGCGGCACGGCCGGCCGCACGACTCTGGCCGGCGAAGGATTGCAGCATCAGGACGGGCACAGCCACGTGCTCGCGCTGCCGGTGCCGAATCTGCTGGCGTACGATCCGGCGTTTGCCTATGAGATCGCGGTCATCATTCAGGATGGCATCAAGCGCATGTATGTGGACGGCGAATCCGTCTTCTATTATCTGACGGTCACGAATGAGCCGTTGCCGATGCCGGAAATGCCCGCCGCGCCCGGCACGCGCGAAGGCATTTTGAAAGGCTTGTATCGCTATCACGTTTCACAGAAGAAAGACGCGAAGCTGCGGGCGCAACTCTTCGGCAGCGGAACCATCATGTTCGAAGTGCTGAAGGCGCAGCAGATTCTCGAGAGCAACTACGACGTGGCCGCCGACGTGTGGAGCGTGACCAGCTACAAGCAGCTTTATCGCGAGGCCAACGACTGCGCGCGCTGGAACATGCTGCATCCGACGCAGACGCCGAAGGTACCCTATGTGACGCAGACGCTAGAAGGCGCGCCGGGACCGTTTATCGCGGCCTCCGATTATATGAAGGTTCTGCCGGAGTGTATTGCACAGTGGGTTCCGGGCAAACTGGTTGCGCTCGGCACCGACGGCTTCGGGCGCAGCGAGAATCGTGCGTCGCTACGAGACTTCTTCGAGGTCGATGCCAAGCACATTGTGCTGGCGACCTTGCATGCGCTGGCGGCAGAGAAAAAGGTCGGCAACGATGTGCTGGAAAAAGCGATTCGCGATCTGGGCATCAGTCCGGAGAAGCGAAACCCGGCCAACAGCTAACTTCTTCTCCGCGGATTTTTCGCGGATTAATTTTTCATGATGAGCTTTTCACAATGAACATTTCACGACAAACAGGGATTGAGGATCACTAATAAGGATGGCGACGGAATTCAAACTGCCCGAACTGGGCGAGAACATTGAAAGCGGCGATCTCGTTCGTCTGCTCATCCAACCCGGCGCCTCGATCGCTGAAGGCGAGCCGGTGATGGAGCTCGAGACCGACAAGGCGGTGGTCGAAGTGCCATCGTCGGTGACGGGCACGGTCGGCGAAGTTCGCGTGAAAGAAGGCGACAAGCTGCGCGTTGGCCAGGTCATCTTCACGGTAGAAAACGGGGCCGGCAGCGCCAAGGCTGCAGCATCTCCCGAAGTTGCTAACCCGATCGGCACCCAAGTTACTAGCCGAGTTACTGACCAAATTACTAGCGAAGACCGGCCCTCTCAGACCGCTGACAAGACGGTGTCGGAGGTTCCGAAGACCGTCCCATCCGCGCCGATTCAACCCGCTTCGCCCGCGACTAATCGCCGGTCCTCCGATGCGCCTGCCCCGACCGAATTCAAACTCCCTGAACTTGGCGAGAACATCGACTCCGGCGACCTGGTGCGGCTGATGATCTCGCCCGGTGCGCGCGTCGCCGAAGGCCAGCCGGTGATGGAACTTGAAACCGACAAGGCTGTCGTAGAAGTGCCATCATCGGTCAGCGGAGTGGTGCGCGACGTCAAAGTCAAAGAGGGACAAAAAGTAAAAGTCGGGCAGGTCATCTTCACGCTCGAAGGCGGGGCGGCTGCGCCGGTTGAGGCGCCACGGCGGCACGCTCCGGTTGAACACATTTCCGGACAACAGGCGGCGCGGCTTGCGTTCCAGCTCGCCATGAAGGCCGAGGGGAAAACGGAAGAACAGGCGCTGCCTCCCGATTTTCCGCAGGAAGCGCAGCCGCAAACTGCGCCACCGGAATTTTCCATGCCGGTGCAGCTCGGCAAAGTTGCGGGCACCGAACATCGCGATCCGGTTCCGGCCGCGCCCCATGTGCGGCGGCTGGCGCGCGAAATCGGAGTCGACATCCACGGCGTGCAGGGCAGCGGGCCCGGCGGCCGCATCAGCGAAGAAGACGTAAAGCTGTACGCGAAGAATGCATTGGCCACGGCAACCGCGGCCGCAACGGCGCCGCGCGTAGGTTTCGCCGAGCCTGAGCTGCCCGATTTTTCCAAATGGGGCAAGACCGAACGCGTTTCGATGCGCGGTGTGCGCCGCAAAACCGCCGAGCATCTGCGCCAGGCGTGGAATACGATTCCACACGTCACGCAGCAAGACCGCGCCGACATTACCGAACTCGAGCAGCTTCGCGCCCGCTTTGCTCCGCGCGCTGAAGAGGCCGGCGGCAAGATGACCGTGACCGCCATCGCCCTGAAAGTCTGTGCGTCCGCGCTGAAAGTCTTTCCGCAGTTCAATGCATCTATTGATATGGGGAAAGAAGAAATTATTTACAAGCAGTACATCAACATCGGGGTGGCGGTGGACACCGATCGCGGACTGCTTGTGCCGGTGATTCGCGACGTTGACAAGAAAAACATTGTCGAACTGGCTGCGGAGATGACGCAGCTCTCGAAAAAAGCGCGCGACCGCAAGCTGACGCCGGCGGAGATGGAAGGCGGCACATTCACGATTACGAATCTCGGCGGCATCGGCGGCACGGGCTTTTCGCCGATCGTCAATCATCCCGAGGTCGCGATTCTGGGGCTGTCTCGTTCGCGCATGGAACCGGAGTGGGTGAACAACAAATTCGAGCCGCGCTTGATTCTCCCGCTCTCGCTCTCGTACGATCACCGGTTGATCGATGGCGCTGACGCCGCGCGGTTTTTGCGCTGGATTGCGGAGGCGTTCGAGCAGCCGTTTTTGCTGAGTGTGCAGGGATAGTGAATATTCACCGCCGAGACACCGAGAACGCCAAGAAATTCTGGCTAGCCTCTCATTCGTTAAGAATTCCTCCGCGCACTCAGGGTCTCGCGCGGTGTCATACGCTTTGGCTCAATGCATAGGTAAAGATAAGGAATCAAAATGGCAACCAACTCCAATCTTCGTGTGGCAGTGATCGGCGGCGGCCCCGGGGGCTACGCGGCCGCATTCCTCGCAGCCGACCTTGGCATGAAAGTTACGCTCATCGATCCAGAAGTGAATCCCGGCGGCGTCTGCCTCTATCGCGGCTGCATTCCGTCGAAGGCGCTGCTACATGTCGCCAGCTTGCTTGAAGAGGCTGAGCAGGCCAAGAACTGGGGCATCGAATTTGCCGCGCCGAAAATCGATCTCGCCAAACTTCGCGGATGGAAAGAGGGCGTCGTCACGCGTTTAACCGGCGGCCTCGGCCAACTCGCCAAGCAGCGCAAGGTGACGTTTATCCAGGGCAAAGCTGCCTTTGTGAACTCGACCACGCTCAAAGTGACAAAAGTCCAAGGCGGCGATGAAACGCTTACCTTCGATCGCATCGTCATCGCGACCGGCTCGCGCCCTACGGTCGTGCCGAGTCTCAAAATCGACAGCCCGCGCCTGATGGATTCGACCGGTGCGCTCGATCTCGCCGACATTCCGAAGACGCTGCTCGTCATTGGCGGCGGCTACATCGGGCTAGAACTCGGCTCGGTCTACGCTACGCTCGGCACAAAAGTGACCTGCGTTGAAATGCTCTCCGGACTTCTGCCGGGCGCCGATCGCGACCTCGTGCTCCCGCTGCACAAGCGGCTGGAAAAACTCTTCTCGGCGATTCTGCTGAATACTACCGTTAAATCGCTCAAGGACGAAAAGACCGGGATCCGCGTCACGCTCGAAGGTCCAGATGTAAAAGAGAAAGAGCAGGTCTTTGATCGTGTGCTGATGTCGGTCGGCCGCCGGCCGAATTCTGAAATCCCCGGCCTCGACAAGACGCAAGTCAAAGTCAACGCCAAGGGATTCATTGAAGTCAACCTTCAGCGCCAGACGGCGGACCCCGCCATTTATGCGATCGGAGACGTGGCGGGCGAGCCGATGCTGGCTCACAAAGCGATGCACGAGGGCCGCACCGCCGTCGAGGCCATCGCCGGGCACAAAGTTGCCTTCGAGCCGGCTGCGATTCCGGCCGTCGTTTTTACTGATCCTGAAATTGCGTGGGCGGGCCTCACCGAAACGCAGGCCAAAGAACAGGGGCGACAGGTAAGCGTAGCGAAATTTCCGTGGGCTGCATCGGGGCGCGCCGTTACGCTCGACCGGCCGGAAGGTATGACGAAGCTCATCATCGATCCCAAAACCGAACGCGTACTCGGCGTCGGCATTGTGGGCGTCGGCGCGGGCGATCTGATCGCCGAAGGCGTGCTGGCCATCGAAATGTGCGCGCTGGCGGCCGACGTTGGCATGACCATCCATCCGCATCCAACGCTCTCGGAGACGATGATGGAGGCGGCGGAAATTTTCTACGGGCAGGCGACGGATATTTACCGGCCGAAGAAGTGAGCGCCGTCTACCAACGGTTGGGAGCGCATGACCATCCAACTCTGGCAAAGATGAAGATGAAAAAGTTCGCGCTCTTGTTCCTGATCCTCGTTGCTGCCACCTCCTGCCTTGCGGCGCAGTCCGTAACTGGCCTGGTTGGCGGCTCTTCCGCCAAGAACGCGGCCTCCACATCGACCGACACGCTCGGCCGCCAAACACCCTCCGGCACGGTGCTGGGCTTCCTTCAAGCCGCCCAGTCAGGAGATTACGAGGCGGCTGCGGATTACCTGCAAATGAGCGCGGCTCGCCGCCAATCACAAGGGGCGGACGTCGCCACCAAACTCAAGGCTCTCATGGACGCTGCCTTCGTGGGCAGCCTGCGCCGCCTCAGCACGAATCCCGAAGGCAATCCCGACGTTGGCGGTCCCGATCAGCAAACCATCGGCGTGTTTTCGATTGCGAGCGAGGGCGCGGACAACGACGTTCCGGCGGTGCTGGTGCGCGTCACCGATCCGAGCGCCGGCAAGATCTGGCTGTTTTCTTCCACCACGCTCAGCAAGGTTCCCGATCTCTACGACACAGTTGAAGCCCACCGGGTCGAGACCAGGCTGCCGCAAATTCTGGTCATACACGGCTGGCTCGGGATGCCGTACTGGCAGTGGCTGGCGCTCCTTGCCGCCATTCCGGTGGCCATTATCGTTGGATGGGCAATCGTTCTGTTGCTTGCGATTCCTCGGCGTCTTTATCTCAAATTCAGAAAGCGTCCCGATCTTCATTCTTACCGGCGCATTTCGATGCCGCTACTGCTCTGCTTCTCGGCGATCGCACACCGCGTTATCGCACACTACTTCGGCCTGCCGCTGCTCACACGTTTTTACTACGCCCGCACCATGGCTGTGCTGGTCTGCATCGGCATGTTCTGGTTTCTGCTGCGCGTGACGAGCGTCACGATGCAGCGCCTTCGCGCGCATGCCATCGGCATCGGCCGCCGCGGCACGGGAACGCTCATCGTCCTCGGCGAACGCCTGCTCTCCGCGCTGGTGGTCGTGATCTGCGTCCTCGCGGTGCTTTCCATTCTCGGCTTCAACCTGACCACCGTGCTCGCCGGTCTTGGCATCGGCGGCATTGCCATCGCTTTCGCGGCGCAGAAGACCCTGGAAAATCTTTTCGGCGGAATCTCCGTGCTGGCCGACGAGGTCATTCGCGTGGGCGACTACTGCCGCTTCGGCGACAAAACCGGCACCGTCGAGGACATCAGCCTGCGCTCCACGCGGGTGCGCACCGACGCGCGCACCGAGCTTTCGATTCCGAACGGCGCACTCGCTACCATGAGCATTGAAAACTACACGCGCCGCGACAAAATCATTTTTAATCCCGTGCTCGCGATCCGCTATGAAACGACCGGAGACCAGCTTCGTTATCTGCTGGCGGAGATTCGCCGCCTGCTCTACCAGCATCCGAAGGTTGAGCCCGAGACGGCCGGCATCCGCTTCGCGAATATCGATCCGAGCGCGCTGAGGCTTGAAATCACTGCGTATGTGCTGACGACCGACTCGAACGAGTATGCCGCGATCCGCGAAGACCTGCTGTTCCGCATCAGCGAAATCGTGGGGCGTTCGGGCACCGGCTTTGCGTTCCCGAGTCAGACACTGTACATGACGCGCGATCACGGACTCGACCCCGAAAAAGCGGCGGCCGCCGAAAAACAGGTGGGCGAGTGGCGCGACCAGCATCAGTTGCCGTTTCCGGACTTTGCTCCCCCTGACAAAGCCTCTTTTCGAGGGTCGATCCCTTATCCTCCGCCTGAATCTGCGCTGTCCAAAAAGCGAAGTTGAGCGTTGGCGAGTGCACACTTTCGAAGATGCGCGTGTCCGTGCGCACGAATGGGCGGGTCACCCTTGCTCCATCCTGCTTACCAATGTAACTTGCGAGCTTGCACAACGGTTTCTAGCATTAGAAAGCCATGCCTCTCGCTCTTTTACTCTCGCCCGATGACCAGGCCGTCAGCGCCATCACTGCCGTGCTGGAAGAAATGTCCGTAACCTGCGAGCGCCCGCTGGATGGCGCCTCGGCCGCGCAGAAGCTGAATTCTAACCGCTTCGATCTCGTGCTCGTCGACTGCGAGAATCTTCCCGCCGCCAAGCTTATCTTCGACGTGTGCCGCAACCGCAAGGACGGCAGCCACCCCGTGCCGGTCGCGGTCGTCGACGGACGAGCCGGTCTGCCAACCGCCTTTCGCCTGGGCGCAGAACTGATTTTGACCAAGCCGGTCGCAAAAGATCAGGCTCGGGTCACGATTCGCACCGCCATCAGCCGGGTAAAGAAAGAGGAGTCCGTCCAAGCTGCGGTGGTTTCGGCTCAGGAGAGCGCGGCGCACGCGGTAGCCACTCAGGAGAATCTCATCGCGGACGGCCAGCAGTCTTTTAGTACGCCGATCGAGCAGCACGCCGATGACGCAGCCGAGTTGGCCGTGGCGCAGGAGCGCGCATTCGCCGCCACTGCCAGCGCCGGTTCCATTTCGCTGACGTCATTCTCGGATCCGGCTCCAACTGCGGGCGAAACCAACGCTTCGATGACAATGAGCGCCGCGGTTGCTGAACCTGAACCTGAAATCGTGGAAGCGGATTCTGCGCCCGAAGGCAATGCGTCGCGCTCGGGCAATGTATCGGCGGCAGTAGCATATCTTTCGTCGGCGCGATCCTCTTCGACGGGTGCAGTAGCAAAGACTGAAGTCGCAACGACTGCGGCAATCGAGCCGAAAGACGAGAAAGAAGAGAAAGTCAACGTAACGGCCGGCGCGAAGGATAGCGAAACCAAAGCGGAAGCAAAAGCTGAGGCCATCGTTTCCGCCGCTCCGCAGAGCGCCGCGAAGTCCAGCGCGAGTGAACAGAAAGGCGAACAGAAAAGCGAGCAGAAGAGCGCAACCAAACCGGGTCAGAAGTCGCACGGACGGATGGTCACGCTCGTAGCGTTGCTGGTCACATGTGGCGCCTTCTACGCCGCATGGGTGTACGAACCGGGGTTCCAGGCGCTCGCGAAATCGCAGATCAATCACTTTCTAGTCCTTGTTGGCATGGCCCCCCAGCCGCAGCCCGCGGCTCCGGCTCCGGTGCGGCCCGCCGCTCCAACCGCCAAACCAAGCGCCGGAGTTCCAGCCCAGACCAGCACTCCAGATGCTGCCCAGCCGTCACAACCGGCGGGCGTAGGCTCGAATGCCGCGCCGGGCGCGACTTCTTCACCGGCGACCTCTTCACCGGCAACTTCGACGTCGACATCGCCGGCCTTATCTACACATCCAGCCGGAACAACCGGTGCGCAGCCGGCGCCGTCCGCGGCCGTGCAATCTACTTCGGCTGCGGCTGGAGCTGGCCAACCCGCTTCTAGCGCGGCGAATACTGCTGCCAAGTCCGGCGTCACGCGAATCGATCTTTCGCCTTCCGCGGTTGCGGAGCCAGCGCCCAAGACCTTGAAACATGCGCCGCCGGCGTCCACGGCGACACCGCCGCAGAACTGATTCGCTGCCGAGTGACTTTCGGGAAAGTCCAATTTCCTGCACACCCGCTGGAAATCGAACTGAATCTTATTACGCACGTAACTTGCCGCTACTTACCGGCCTGCCTACGATTGCCTCATTATGGGTTACCAAGCTTTACTCTTCTGTGTGGACGAGAAACTCGCCCGGGTCGCAAGCCAGCTTTTCAGTGAACTCGAATTCGCCATCCTGCCTGTCAACGATCCTTTTGCCGCCGTAAAGAACGTGATGGCGCAGCATTACGATGCGATCGTGGTTGACTGCGAAAACGAGCAGAACGCCGCTCTGCTTATCAAGAGCGCTCGCAGTTCGAGCTTCAATCAAGGTTCGCTGGCCATTGGATTGGTGGAAGGACAGTCGGGGGTCGCCAAGGCGTATCGCATGGGCGCCAACCTGGTGCTGACCAAGCCCATCAATGTGGAGCAAGCCAAGGGAACTCTGCGCGTCGCCCGTGGACTTCTGCGTAAAGGCGCTGAAGCCGCGGCCAGCCACGCCGCACCGGTCGCAACCAGGCCAACGGCAACGGCTCATCCGATTGAGTTAACCAATCAAAGTGTCGGAGCCAATTCTGAGCACGGCGCGCAGAACGGCGCTCCGCAATACGGCTCTCCGGCATACGGTTCTCCGGAAGGCGGCAGTCCGGCAACGGCGGCTTCCGCATTTGCCAGCAGCGAAGGAACTGCGATTCATGTTCCAGCGGTCCAGGCCACGTCGTGGACCTCGATTGCCGGACAAACTCCGGCCGGCCGCACGCCGGCCGCACGACCCCCAGCTGCACCGGCGCCCATGGGCGCTTTCCAGGCGCCAGCAAATCCGCGACCAGTGGAACACGGTGTGACCGAAGTGGCATCGCCCAAACCGAGTGTCGCGCCCGTCGTTAATGCCACGAGCGTTAATGCGGCAAGCAGTGCGGCGACTAGAGCGACAAGCGGCGCGGCCGGTTTCCAGGGCGCCGCGGCGGCGCCGGCACGGGCCAAAGAAATCGCAATGCCGAAGCAACCGGCCTATGAGGAAGACGAAGAAGATTTCCTGGAAGTCGATTCGTTTTCGGCGCCGCGCGCGAACTCTAACAGCGATGCAGCGATGTCGCAGGGGCCATCGTTCTCCGCCATTACGGAGAATACCGGCGGTTCGGGCGGGCAGAAAGTTCTGATCGGAGCGGTCGCCGTCTTTCTGGTGATCGCCGCTTATTTTGGCTGGACGAAATTCGGACAGTCGAACGCCGCTCCAACTCCGACTTCAATTTCGGCATCGGTTGCGAGCGCGCCCCAGACGCCGCAGGACGCCGCGTCCAATCTGCATTCTCTGCCGGCCACGGCGCAACCATCAACCGCCCCGGCGGCACATAGCGGCGCAGCCGCTGCGACTGCCCACACCGCGTCATCCTCACCGGTGCAGATCGGATCGGCACAGACCGGATCTCCGCAGAGCGGCCATTCGCCGGCCGAGACGGCAACGGTAACTCTGAGCGCCGCGCCCTCCGAGTCGCGGGATGCAAAGGCCTCGCCCGTTCCCTCGCCCGCTCCAATTTTGGTAAAGCCCGGCAGCGCTGCCGCCGTTCAGCGGCCTCAAACTCAAAATCAAACTGAAGAAGCTTCGGTCCAACCTCCGAGCCCGCTGGGCGTGGCTTCACCGAGCGACAACGCTTTAAACGGCGTGCTGGCCGCCACCGCTGCCAAACCTTCCCTCGCCCGGGTTAGAGTTTCGCAAGGCGTTTCGCAGGGACTGCTAATCAAGACCGTACAGCCACGGTATCCGGCAAATGCGCTGGCGAGCCACACGCAGGGCGCGGTGCAGATTGAAGCTACGATCGACAAGGAAGGCCGCGTCGTCAGTCCCAAGGTCCTGAGCGGGTCGCCTCTGCTTGCGCCGGCCGCTCTCGAAGCCGTTCGCCAGTGGAGATACAAGCCCTATTACTTGGATGGCGAGCCGGTCGCGATCCAGACGCAGATCACGATTAACTTCAAGCAAGACTAATGTGCTTGCCGGCAGTTGGCCGCTTCGGCGGAAATTAATTCAACTTCTCATTCAGCGAACGCCGCCGCGGACGCCCGGGATGGGCGCTCACACTGCGGAACCTGTGATACAGCCCATGCAGGCTCTCGCTCAGCAGCCGCACCACCTGCATGCACAATTCCTGGTGGCCATCGAGCAGCTGCACAAAATCCTTGCGCGCAATGAAGACTGCGGTGGTAGGTTCGTCGGCTTGCACGGTCACGCGGTAATTGCCGCCAGAGAGACTTTCACTCAAACCCAGAATCGCGCCCGCGCCGGCCACTTCCAGCAACTGGCTCTGATTGTCGGAGGCGGGCAACAACACCCGAACAGCGCCCACTTCTACCAGGTAGAGTCCTGAGGCCACGGCTCCGTGGCGATACAGCGTCGATCCCTTGGGAAAGTCGCGGAGCGTCATGATCGGCCGAAGGGCTTGCTCGAGCTCCGGACTCAGCCTTGCGCGCATAAATTCGGAAGCCAATGGATGACTCCTTCCAGGTTCCCGATCATGTCTCTGATTATCGTGAGGCTTTGGCGCGCCGCGCACGGTGACGCCTGTCACAAATCAGGAATAAATAGCGATTGCCGCAACGGGAGCCGGATTTGGCCGGTTTGAATCGGTAAGGGACCGGGACTCGAGAATACTCGCTCGACGACACGAAAAGAACCTGCGGCGCGGCGCGCCGAAAATCGTGAGCCAAGAGCCGCGCGAGACGCGGCTACTCGCGCTCCAGCGTCTCGTCGATTACGACCTTGCCGTCTTTTTCTACATCGATGATTTTGTGCACCGGCTTGAAACCGGTCAGCGTGATGTCGACGACATAATTTCCCGGCCCCATCATGACCTCAACGGGCGACATCTTGTCGAGGATGCGCTGGTTGATGACAACCTGCGCGCCCTTGGGCCGCGTACGAATGCTCACCGAGCCCATGCCGGCCGTGCTCTCACCGCCGGAGCCAAACAGCTTCTTGAACCGGCCCACCGTCCGGATCGCTTCCGAATCTCCGAGCGCACGCAGCGCGGGCGCGTATTGGAAGTTCTGTCCCGGACCAAGGTCGGCGGTCGTGGTTTCGTCCAGGAATCCCTGCTTCTTGAGAACGACGGTGTGTGTTCCCTTTTCAACCGCGAATTGGGCGGGCGTCACCTTATGTGTGGGCTTGCCATCGAGTGTGATGTCGGCTCCCGGAGGGGTGCTGTTGACCACAACCAGCGCATTCACCGGCGCGAGATGAAAGACAACGGACGTTTTGCTGCCCGAAGCAATATCCACCGAACGGATCTCCGACGAGTAGCCTGCCTTGATCGCCGAGATGAGGTGCTTACCCGGAGCGAGGCCCGTGACATTGAAGGGCGTGACCCACGAGGGATCGCTTTTCCCATCGACTTCAAACTGCACACCCTGAGGCGTCGAATCGACCAACGCTCCGCCAGGAACCACCACCGGAATCGCCGCGGGCGCGGGCATGCGGCTTCTCGCAGCGCGCTTCGGAACCTGGCGTAACTTCAAATCCGGTTGCGGTTCCGTTGGCGGCGGAGCCGGAGTTTGCGCGGGCGCTGCCTGCGCAGGAGCAGCATCTGAAGCAGCCGGCGCGGGGTTCGAGGACGCGACCGCGCGCGGAGCCGCCGTCAACCCATCATCTTCGGACCGCACGTGGAAGAACATGGCCACCGCAATCACGAGAATCACTGTGATCGCGCCCAGAATCGAGAACAAGAGCAGCCGCGGCGGAACGGTCGTCACCTCGTGCATCGCCTTCTGCGCAAGTTCGCGAGGCTGAATCTTGGGCTTCTCTTCTTTCTGTTTCGCGGAGAGCCGTTGAGAAAGCGAAGGCTGAAACGCAGGCGGCGGTAGTTCCATTGGCTCGACCGCGGGCCGCGACTCAAACACTGGCTCTTTCAGAGGAGGCAATTCGTCCATTTCGGAGAAGCTCACGTGCGCCTGCCCCGGTGCCGGCCCCAACATCATGGGATCGCCAACCGGGCCGCTGGTTTGCGGTTCCGCCTCCTGTGGAGGAGCGGCCGCAGACATGGCCGCGGCGGGCACGTTGCCGCCGGCCGAGTACCTCGGGCTGGCAGAGGAATCAGCGTGGGAATGTTCGGCGCCTCCAACAGCAGGGTCTCCGATCAAACGCGCTCCTGAAGTTGCGCTCGCACTCATCCCAATTCCAGAGCCCGATGTTGATCCTGAGCCCGGAGTTGATCCTGAGCCTGGAGTCGATCCCGATCGCGCACCGGAGCTTGCGCCCGCGCGAGCGGCATATGCCTTTCCCGAAGCATCAGGTGAAGCGGTCGTTGATGAAGATGAAGACGAAGATGATGCGGAAGCCGGCGACGACATGGGAGCCGCTGTCCGGGGGGCAGCGCTTTCGCGCGCCACTGGCTTCGGCAGGCTCGTTCCAGCCGCTGCGGTGGATCCGCCTGCGCTCGTCGCCGCAGTCACAAACTTCATGGCGGCAGCAGCCTTGGCGGCCGCATCCACTCTCATGCTGGCAGCTTTCTTCGCCTCCGGAGACGGTTTGTGATCGACTTCCTTGCACTTTTCAAGGTCGTCGACCAGTTCGCGCGCCGTCGCATAACGCTGCTCCGGATCCTTGGCGAGCGACTTCATGATCAGCGCATTGACGCCGGGATGAACCTTGCCATTCAGCGAAACGGGGTCGGGCGGCACTTCATTTTCGATCTGATCAACCAGAGCAACCGGATCTTCCGCGTCAAAAGCCCTGCGCCCCGCGACCATTTCATAGAGAATTGCGCCCACGGTAAACAGATTCGAGCGCTGATCCATCGCTTCGCCGCGAATCTGCTCAGGCGAGCAGTACGGCATCAGCCGTCCCAGGCCATTGCCCGCTTCTGCGTTGATGAGGCTCATGCTCGAAATGCCGTATCCGACCACTTTGACCAAACCATCCCATTGCACGACGATCTTGTCCGGCTCGAGTGACGAGTGCACGATGCCCAGCTTGCCGGCGGCTTCGAGCGCGGCACAAACCTGGCGCGCGATGTCGAGCAGATCCCAGATGGAAAATCCCTCTTTGCGGGCCAGCATCGTGGTAATGCTGTTGCCCTGGATGTATTCCATGGCGGCGCAGAACTGTCCCTCCATCTCTCCGGCGCCATAGAGCTGCGCAATGTTCTGGCCCGCCAGCGGCTGGGCGACTTCGCCCTCGGCCAGTAGCGCTTCCACAAAAGCGGCGGAACGGTCGCCGAGCGGCGCAAGCCTTTGCGTCTTAAGCGCCACTACCTGGTTGCTTTCCGAATCGAGAGCCTTGTAGATCAAGGCGGTCTCCGATTTCGAAATCTCATTCTGGACGTCGAATCGCCCAAACATGGTTGCCATTGCAGTCGCCTCGCGGTTCTGGCGGCAGTGACGATCAAACAGACTCGCGGCACTGCCAGTCGCACTTCACCCAATTGATAGGTTGGCTGAGATCTTCAGGGAGGAGCCGCATCTAGGATAGCGTCAGCCACCCTACGGTGGGGAGTTACGAAAGTGAGTGGTAAAACGCCATGTTTCACCGCGTTAACAGCCGCCGAAACCCCCTGATGCCAAGGGGTTTGGAGCCCCGGGGAACAGTCGTCCCGCGCCGCTGGGCAGGAGCGTGGTTGCGGGTCTCCACCACTACTGCCAGGCAAGCGGCAGCGCTCCCGGCGGCGGGCGAAGTTCGCTGCAAACACGGCCTCCCGCGGTTGTCACGGCGTAACTGCTGTTCTATGCTCAAGGAACAACGTGCTTGGCTTCCCGATACCGCCGTGGGATAGCCAGCAGTGGGCCCCCCCGGAGTTCGATCTGGCATGACTTTGACCCGTTTTGTCACGAAAAGCGCCTTCCGTAACAAGCGGCGCAGCACTCTGACCGTGCTCAGTATCACGTTCTCGCTTCTTTTGCTCACGATCATGATGACCGTCTGGCGGGCCTTTTACATCGATAAGGCGAGCGCCGAATCCGCGCAGCGACTGGTCACCCGGCACCGCGTTTCGCTGACCGAATCCATGCCCGCGTTCTATCGCGAGCGAATCCGCGCCGTGCCCGGAGTGGTTGCCGTCGTCCCAAATAACTGGTTTGGCGGCATCTATAAAGATCAGAAGCCGGAGAACATGTTCGCGCAGTTCGGCACCGATCCCAACGAATTCCTCAAGGTCTTCACCGACTTCAAGATTCCTCCCGATCAGGTCGAGGCCTGGCAGCGCGACCGCGCCGGCGCAATCGTCGATGCCAACCTGGCAAACAAGCATGGGTGGAAAATCGGCGATCACGTTGCGCTGCAGGGCACGATCTATCCCATGAATCTCGAACTGACGATTCGCGGAATCTACACCGGGCCGGTCGACACCGAATCGCTTTACTACAATCAGACCTACGTTGAAGAGGCGATTCCCTTTGTCAAAGGAAAAGCCGGCATGTTTGCCATTCTGGCCGATTCGCCGGATGACGTCTCCAGGATCGCCTCCACCGTCGACACCATGTTCCACGAGGCTCCCGAGCCGACCAAGACCGAAAGCGAGAAGGCTTTTCAGCTGGGCTTCATCAACAGCATCGGCAACGTGAAGGCGTTCATTCTGAGCATCTGCTTCGCGGTGGTCTTCGCGACCCTACTGGTTTCGGCCAACACGATGGCGATGTCGATTCGTGAGCGCACCCGCGAGGTCGCAGTGCTCAAGACACTGGGCTTCACGCGCCAATCCATACTCCGGCTCTACCTTAGCGAGGCCGTTACGGTCTCATTGATCGGCGGGGCGGCGGGATGCGTGCTCGCGATCGCCCTGATTGCACTCATGGCGCATGCGCCGGGCATGAGTTTCTTCCTCTCGGGACTGAAAATTACGCCGGGAACATTCCTTCTCTCACTGGTGGTCGCCGGCGTGGTCGGATTGCTGAGTGCCGTTTTCCCCGCGTATCACGCGGCCAAACTCGATATCGTGGAGGGCCTGCGCCACATCGGCTGACCGAGCGTTGTTTCGGTTAACGAAAAAAGACTGGCGAAATATCCCCATGGCAATCCCCATCAGTTACAACATCCGCAATCTCAAACTGCGCAAGGGCCTCACCGTCATGACGGCACTCGGCATCGCTCTAACCGTCACCACCGCGGTCTTCCTGATGGCGCTGCTCGCGGGACTCGACAAAGCCTTCATGACGAGCGGCGACGCCCTCAATGTTCTCGTCATGCGCAAGGGCTCGACCGCCGAGCTTTCGGGAGGATTCGACCAGGATCTTTTCCCCACGCTCAAGACTCTGCCCGGCATCGCCACCGATTCGCAGGGCCAGCCGCTCGCCTCCGGCGAGTGGGTGGTCGTCGTCGTTCTTCCACGCAAAGATGGAACCGGAGATGTGAACGTTTCGGTGCGCGGCCTCATGCCGGCCGGAGTGGAAATGCGCCAGATGGAAAAAGATCGCCATGGCCAGCCGGAATTAAAGCTGATCGAAGGCCGCTGGTTCAACACCGGCCAGCGCGAAGTGGTGGTCGGCAAGTCGATTCACGACCGCTTTGCCGGCGCCAATGTCGGCGACACCATGGATTTCGCCAAGGGCAAGTGGACAGTGGTCGGCATCTTTGACGACGGCGGCACCGCCTACGATTCCGAAATCTGGGGCGACGTCAATCAAATCGCCGTCGACTTCGACCGGCAGGGCGGCTACGCGTCCGTCTATCTGCGCGCCACCGATCCCGTCGCCGCCGACGCGCTCGTGCATCGTGTGTCCGACGATCAGCGCATCAAGCTCGAAGGCACGCTCGAAACTCAATATTACGAAAAGCAGACAAGCTCCGGCGGCGCCATCAAATTCATTGGGCTGGTCGTCGCCGTCATCATGGCGATCGGATCAAGCTTCGCCGCCATGAACACCATGTATGCGGCCGTCGCTTATCGCTCGCGCGAGATCGCCACGCTGCGCATCATCGGCTTTTCGAAGGCGAGCATTCTGACTTCGTTCGTGCTGGAAGCCCTGCTGCTCTCGCTCCTTGGAGCCATCGTCGGCATTCTTCTTGTTTTGCCCTTTAACGGGCACACTACCGGCATCGGCAACTCGCTGACCTTCAGCGAAACAGTCTTCAGTTTGCAACTGACATGGCGAGTGATGATCGTCTCAATATTATTTGCTCTGGTAATGGGCCTGGCTGGTGGATTCGCGCCCGCCTGGCAAGCAGCCCGGCAGGACATATTGACGTCGTTGCGGGCGTGAGTTGCGAGTGTTCGCGCGGCCGACCGAGCACAACCGTAGAATTTGTATCTCAATGACACCGGAAACATCGGATAACTGAATGCCGCTGGACATTCGCCACGACGACACGAAACACGACGATCTGCAAAGCCTGCGCATCGATCACACGTTGCGCGGAGACGGCGGTGGGCCATCCCCGTGGTCGCGTCGCATCATCATTGGAGGCATCGCGGTTGTCGTTCTTCTTGGTCTCGTCTCTCTTGCCTATCGCCTGCTCGCCTCACCCACGGCCGAGGTCGAGGTGGTGCGTGCCACCGCCGAATCGGGCGATGCCGCGGGCAGCACGGTCCTCTCGGCCAGCGGCTACATCGTCGCGCACCATAAGATCAGCGTGAATTCAAAAGTCACTGGGCGCGTGGCGTGGATCGGCGTCGAAAAAGGCGACAAGGTGACAGAGGGTCAGGTTCTGGTCCGCCTCGAAGACGAGGAATTCCGCGCGGTGTACGAGCAGGCCCGGGGTGGATGGGAGAGCGCCAAAGCGCGCCTCGCCGAGGCCGAGCACGGGTCGCGGCCGGAAGAAATTCAGCAGGCCGATCATAATTTAGCCGAGGCCCGCGCTACCGCGGCCAACGACAAGGTCACGCTCGACCGCACGCACGATCTTTTCGCCCAGGGCGTCGTGTCAAAGCAAAATCTCGACGACGCGCAGGCCAAGTACGACGCCGACCAGCAAAGAACCGATTCGCTCGCCCAGTCCTACCAGCTTTCGAAGCTCGGTCCGCGCGTGGAAGAGATCGATCGCGCGCGTGCCGATGTTGATACCGCCAAAGGCCAAATGGATTACGCGAAATCTCAACTCGATGCGACCGTGATTCGCGCGCCCGTAACGGGCACCATCCTCGAGCGTACGGCAGAAAAAGGAGAGCTGGTGACCGCGCAGTTTGCGAGCGGAGCTGAAGGCGGCCCGCGCGGCTCGGTCGTTGCGCTCGCCGACCTCAACGACATTCAGGTTGAACTCGACATCGCGCAGGACGATTTCGCCAAGCTCTCGCCGCACCAGGAGGGCATCGTCACCCTCGACGCCTTCAAAGACCGCTCCTACAAAGGCGAGATCGCCGAGATGTCGCCCGAAGCGAATCGTCAGAAGGCAACCGTGCAGGTTAAAGTGCAGATCCTGCAACCCGATTCTTATCTGCGCCCCGAGATGAACGCGACCGTGCAATTCAAAGCGCCGGCCACCAAAGACGATAAGAACGCCGGCAAGCAAACTTACGTCTTTGTTCCAACTGCGGCCGTTCGCGACAAAGACGGCGCCAAGTATGTGCTGATCGCATTCAACGGCAAGGCGCTGCGCCGCGACGTTCACGTCAAAGGCGAGCGCTCGGGCGGCTATCTGGTCGATTCGCTGATCGGCGGAGAAAGTGTGATCACGAGCGCACCCGCAAATCTGGAAGACGGGCAAAAAATTCATATCATCGTCAAGGGGCAATCATGAGCGTAGCTTCACCAACTCCCGTGCAACCCGCCGTGGGCAGCAAGGTCGTGCAGGCGCGCGGTGTCAGCAAAATATTCAAGCGCGACGCGTTCCAGGTCACCGCGCTCGACAATGTCTCACTCGACATTGCGGCCGGCGAATTTCTCGCGCTCATGGGTCCGTCAGGTTCGGGCAAAACAACGCTGCTCAATATGATCGCCGCCATTGACCGCCCAACCTCTGGCGATCTGCTCGTGATGGGCGACAACATTTTCAAGCTCAATGACAGCCAGTCCGCGCACTGGCGCAACACGCACGTCGGCTATGTTTTTCAGACCTTCAATCTGATTCCGGTGCTCACCGCATTCGAAAATGTTGAGCTGCCGCTGCTCCTGACGAAGATGACGCCGCAGCAGCGCCGCGATCACGTCATGACCGCGCTCAAGTTGGTCGGCCTCGAAGAGCGTGTCAACCATCTGCCCAAACAGCTCTCTGGAGGCCAGGAGCAGCGCGTGGCCATCGCTCGTGCCATCGTCAGCGACCCGACGCTGATTCTCGCCGACGAGCCGACCGGAGACCTCGACAGTCATTCGGCAACAGAAATTTTGGAGATTCTGAAGAAATTGAACGAAGGCTTTCACAAGACCATCATCATGGTCACGCACGACCCGCACGCCGCCGAGTACGCGCATGTGATCCGGCATCTGGAGAAGGGACGACTGCTGCCGGCATAAGATGGCAAGGCTGCCATCCCAAGCTTTTACCCCCAAGTCCGTCATCCAGAGCGGTCATGCCAAACCGGTCATCCCAGGTCTGTCATCCTGAGCGAAGCGCGGATCGCTGTACTCTGTATTTCTCCGCGAACCCCGCCTCTACGCAGGAATCCGAGCGGTCATCACACTCTGTCCCGCCGTCTGCTCACCTTCGCTGACCCACTCCCACACACGGCGCCCGCGATCATTTGACAAGCTGCGCGCCTCGCCATAATCGACGAGCCGATTCAAAACGGTGGTCACCGACGCCAGCGGATCCTTGTGCCGCGCCAGAATTGCCGGAGCCTGCCGCTCGAGTTCGGCGCAAACTTCGCGCGCCCCCATGGGACGGCGCACTTCCATCAGCACGCGCCGGCACGCCTTGGTGAACCCGGGCTGCCTGCCGTTCGGCTTGCGGTCGATCAGGTCGAGCAGTTCCTCGCCGAGCGCCTCCTCGCCGAACAGGTCCGCGAGTCCGGTGATCGTCTGCTTCACAGTTCCAATACGCTTCATGATCTCGGCCCGCTGATGCAAAAGCTGCCGCAGCTCTTCATGCGCCGCCTTCACGACCTGATGCACCGACACGTTATTCGCCAGCACATTTACGTCGTGCAAGCCGTCATGACCGTTCTTTGCCACTTCCATAAATCCTCCCCACACGAAATGCGACCCGACCACCAGCCGTCCCTTTCCACTACATACGGGAAGCGCCGCTGCAAAGTTCCCTGCTGCCGCCCAGGATGCGACCCGGAACGATGCGGCGGAACGCAGCTCCCGCTTGAATAAAAAGCAAAAGGAAAGAGCCAACAACTACTTGGTGTTTGGACGCAGTCAGCGGGAAAAGGAAAGCAAACAGAACCGCGGTTTGCGGGCCGCCATTCGCTGTTTGCAAGCGTTGTTCGACGAACAGTCGCTGGACCGCTTCAGACCATCATGTTTGCAGGACCAACATGCGCGTAGAAACAACAGCGGCGTAGAAATGTCCGTAATTGGACAGCTGCGGTGCAAGCGACAAACACCGACGTGCGCGTTCGAATGAATTCGCCTACGGACCGCGCTCGGGTGACCGCCCGCGGCTGCCTATCCCATCACCGTCGTATGCTCGGGCCGAATTTTGTAAATCACGCGCACCTCGCCGGGCTGCGCGTACGGATATTTGTCGGCTCCAAGATATTTTTTCGCCATCTTGTCGATGTGCTTGCTCGCGCCCTCTTCGGTAATTTCGACCACCGTGCCGCGGATCTCGAGGTAACGATATGGATTATCGGGATCGATGATGGCCAGGGCAACGCGCGGATCGCGCCGTACATTTTTATCCTTCTGCCGGCCTTTCGCCGAGTTGAAAATTACATGCTCGCCATCAAAATCGCACCATACCGGAGTCACCTGCGGCCGGCCGTCCGGCATTAAAGTTCCAAGACTTGCAAAAGCCTTCTTCGAGAAAAGATCACGGTACTTCTCGGGAATCACACTCGACATGCTGCTCTCCTATAAGGGATCGTCACTAGATTATAGATGCCGGCAAACGTCGACGCGAATGTCGTGACACCGCCAATCTGCGCCAAGGCGGAAGTAAAAGAATCCGCCGTGACGGCGTGACTCGATGAGAGGGTAAAAACGGACTTGGATTAATCCGCAAGTCAATAATCTGCGACGCACTAATCCGCCAAGCAATGATCAGCGAGACTATGATCCGCGAGGCAACGATCAGCGTTACAGTTCCAGCGCGCCGAGCCCCATCGGTATGCCGCGCGCATTGAGGGCAATATTCCGGGAATCTTTGCCGCACACGCCAGCGGCCATGCCCACCACAGCTCTTGCGCCACCGCGAAGAGTGCATCCGCGCCCGCGCAGTGGCTCCCGTCCGCGGCTACAAAGCGCACGGCACGCAATAATTCTTGCTTCGGGAGTCCGAGCAACGCACTGACCCGCGGATCCTGCAAGGCGGCCACGGCCAATCCGCGGCGGCGCATCGGGCCAGCCAGAAACCGCGCGATCCGCGTGCAAAATGCGCACTCTGCGTCGAAAAAGAGCCAGCCGCGCGCGTGCTTCCCTTTCCGATCCGTCATTTCCGATGCCAGCGAGATCATCGTTCCCTCACTTATGTGACGTTTTTCCCTTGCCGAACATCACGCTCAGTTTTCCGCGCAGCCGGGCTATTCCTTTCAGCTTGGCTGGCGGCAAACGTACAATCTCTTCAAACAATCCAGAGGTCGTAGTCAGGAAGTCGAGCATCTCTTCCAGCCTTTCGCGCGTGTAGGCGCTCGCGGCACCGGCGCCTTTCAACTCGCCAACGCACTCTTCCAGCACGCGCAGTGTAGGGTCAATCTCGCGCCGCTTTCGCTCTTCGGCAACAATCCGAAATATCTCCCAGACGTCCTTCACCGATTCGAAATGATCCCGGCGATCGCCGAGCGCGTGCACCACGCGCACGATTCCCCACCCCTGGAGCTCGCGCAGGCTGGTGCTGACGTTTGAACGAGCCACGGTCAACGTGTTCGCAATCTCTTCGGCGGGCAAAGGCTTGGGAGAGAGAAACAGCAGCGCGTGAACCTGGGCCACGGTCCGGTTGATTCCCCAGCGCGTCCCCATTTCGCCCCAGTGCAGAACGAACCGTTGATCGATTGGCGAAAGCGGCATCGTACGAATCTCGCAGTCTGTAATATCAGTTATTTCTGTCACTACAGAATATACCGCCAAGAGAGGAATAGCGCAAGACCTTTGTGTCAGGGCTTAGATCCCTTGCTCTGAAGTTGAAATTTCGCTGGTGTTCGCCGGCGGACCGGCCCCTGGCCGGAAGCGAGGCGCTAAAAGCGAATGGCTAGGTGCTAGGAGCCAGAGGCCAGCAGCTGAATTCTCGGCAGCACTGCCCGCAGCAATCCCACGAACTGCCCCATCACGCGTCGGCCAACTTCCAGCACTTCTTCGTGATCGAGCGACTTGTCCAGAATCCCGGCCGCCATGTTGGTGACGCACGAAATCGCGAGCACCTCAATCCCCATGTGGCGCGCCGCAATCGTCTCCGCCACCGTCGACATGCCCACCAGATCCGCACCGATCGCGCGCAAGTAGCGAATCTCCGCCGGCGTCTCGTAACTCGGCCCGGCCAGCGCCGCATACACGCCCTCATGCGGAACGATTCCCAGCCGCCGCACCTCTTCGAGCGCAATCTCGCGCAGGCCCTTGGCGTAGGCAAAGCTCATGTCCGGAAAACGATGACCGAAGCGCTCATCGTTCGGGCCCGTCAGCGGATTCTGCCCCTGGAGATTGATGTGGTCACGCAGCATGACCAGCGCTCCCTGGCCATAGTCAACATTGATGCCGCCCGCGGCGTTAGTCAGGATCAAAGTGCGGACGCCCATTCGTCCGAGGACGCGCGTCGGAAACGCGACCTCGGCTGCGGAGTAGCCCTCGTAGAGATGCACGCGGCCTTGCATGACCGCGACCGGGATGCCTCCTGAGTTTCCGATCACCAACTGGCCGGCATGGCCAATCGCGGTCGAGCGCGGGAAATCCGGAATCTGCGCGTAGGGAATGCAGACGGCATCCGAGAGATCGTCGGCAAACGCGCCCAGGCCGGAGCCCAGCACCAGCCCGATTTTAGGGCGTAGCGCGGTTCGCGAGAGAACGAACGCGGCGGCCGATTCGGCGCGAGTAAAGGTGTCAGTCGTCATCTTCGTCATCGTTAGGAGTCAACCTAGGGGCCAACCGATAACGGTCAGAATTCTACAGGATGACGATGTACAGGGTGACGATCCACGGAATGATGTTAAGCGGCGGCCACCCGTGCCCGTCCACGCCGGAGGTCAGCCGAAACCCCGCACCCCGACTACATTCTCGCAGGATTTGCACAATCGGAATCCTCACCACGGATTGCGGCCGATATCCAATCACGCGCAAAAACTCCGCATAAACATTGGCCTCAACGCACATCGCCCGAACGAGTGCACAATTCCCGTGTCACCCGCCTGTGGACGCGCTGCACTCGATTGACAGATCAGTACTTACAATCCCGCGAATTCCATTGACGATAAAAACAGGCGTGGTAAAACCATAATCGTTCTTTGACACGTTCTGAAGTTTTCCCGGTTGGTGCAAGGTCCGGGGCTCGAGCGAAGTCACTCTGAAAACCGCGAGGCCAGTAAGAGAGGGCAAGCAAGGGTCTATAGCTGAGCGCTGGTTGAGGCGAACAGGAACACAATGTCGAAGGCAAGATAGAGTCCCGAGGCGTTGAACTGATTTATCCGGTTGGCGGTGAGCCCGGAGCCCGAGCAAGATCGGCCAGCAATGACCCGCAAGGGAGTTGCAGGAATAAGGTCAGCAAGGGTCTAAACGCGAGCTACTGGCCGAGACGAATAAGTTCAACATCCCCTCGGGACTCTCTATTTGTACGTTCGGCCTACGGA
Source organism: uncultured Acidobacteriaceae bacterium (assembly GCA_963803645.1). GTDB lineage: Bacteria > Acidobacteriota > Terriglobia > Terriglobales > Acidobacteriaceae > Acidiflorens. The sequence goes on from CAWDNK010000007.1 coordinate 181,002, forward strand.
TTCTCTTTCCGAAGCCCGCTCGGTAGTAGTCCCAGCGCAGCCATCACGTTAATGCCATTTGTGCGCGCAAGCACACCGCGTCGCATTCGGTAGTCGAAGCGCATTTCGCCGTCCCTATAGTGCTCTTCAAAATGCGCATTGATCGCCCGCCCTTCGAAATCCTTTGCCACCTCGGTCAGCGCTAGATCATGCGTCGTTACAACGCCAACCGCACCACTCGCCATCAATTGCTGGATCAGCGCCCGCGCTCCGAACAAGCGGTCGGCGGAATTTGTCCCGCCCAGCACCTCGTCCAGCAGAAAGAGGAGATTGTTCATACGCGATAGATCGAGGACCAAAGTCAGCCGCTCTACTTCCGCTTGAAAGCGTGACTTCGCCTGTAAGAGGGAATCATGAACGCCAATCGAACACCCGATCTTTAGTGGGGACATGTTGAGCCGCGTGGCGCGCACCGGGGCTCCCGCCATTGCCAGCACGGCGTTCAGGCCGACGGAGCGCAGAAGTGTACTCTTACCCGACATGTTCGAACCGCTCACCATGATCAGTTGTGTCCCCGTGCGTCCAGTTGTACGTCGCAACGAACGCATGCGCGGCGATCCAATAAGGGATGCCCCATGCCCTCGGCCTCGAACAACGTAGACGAGGCGTCTTTGATCACTGCAAAAACGTGGTCGGGGTTCTCATAGTGGTACCGGGCCAAGCAGAGTAAAGCTTCAAACTGGCCGAGCGAATCCAGCCACCGGTCCAGGCTCGGCCGGTTTTTCTGTCGCCACCGTTCAGCCAAGATTGCGAGATTCGTTCCCCATAGAAACGGGGAGACAAGCACGGCAAAATACTCAAATCGCCGAAGTTGAAGTAGCCAGCCCCAAACGCGTAATTGTCGAATTTGTCTTGAGGGGTGTCCGGAAGAGACCGCGAGTTGCAACTGCAACGATTTGAGCAACGGACACTGGGAAACTAGCTCCTTCAACGCGAAGCAGCAAGGGCGCAAGGAGCTCAAGCTCGAATAACGGTACTACCAGATCAACCGCGATCAGGTTCGTTTTCTTTCGAAGAGAAACTGCCAACAGTGCTTCCAGCGCGGCGGGAACGGCGACCACCCACTCCCCATTTTGGCCGAGTGCTCCTGTGCCAGCAAGCAATGAAAGGACGATCAGGCAAATCGGTAGGATGATCGCGAATGCCCTCGCGTAGAGCGGAAAATGAATCGCGGGGGCGCTCGCCCACTCTCGAACCGATGTTGCGCCCTGATCCAGCGCTCCGCCCTTTACCGACGCCCACTCTTCTCGAAGGTCAAGCGCCCCGCGTAGCTCGGTGATCGCTGCCTGTCGCTCCGCGACTTCCTCGCATTGCCCCGGGTAGAGCAACCAATTCGCCAAGGTAGCTCGGCCGATGCGCGTTCGAGCCGTGCATAAGAGTTCAAAAAGTGATCCCGTGCCAAACAGGTCGAGATCGGAAGCATAAGCGTGGTCAGCGGGCCGCAATTCGCCGCCGCCGTCCCCGCGTCCCTGCCATTGGTGGCTCAAGCGCGCCAGGCCAAGTTCGTAGAACCGTAGAATGCGTTCCACGCCACCATGCAGTTGCGCGTTTCTCGCAAGCGCCCGGAGGACGGACAGCGCTACCAAGGAAGGCAACAGGATCCATAATTTGGAAATCAAGTGCGATGAAATGGCTGCCCAAGTTACTCCTATGCAGCCCAGGGCGGCCAACCCCAAGTATGCCCACAGGCGCCAGTGCAAGTTCTCAATGCTCGAAAGTTGCCATTGTCGCGCGTGAAAGCGTCGGTCATATTCACTTTCAGCGTTTTCATATGAAGCCGAAGCGGAGGCTCCCTCCCAGCTGTCAAAAGCATTCATGGCGCGTCTCTCCAGGGGCAAACAAGCCCCGTTCGTATGAGGGAAATCAGAAGGCGGCGCTCTGCCAATGGTGGCTTGCGCGTCGGATCAACAATCGGAAATTAAAGGGAGCTAAACGAAAAAAGGCGGGGGACGTTCAAAGAGCGAAGAGAGATGAGGTTCGTCTGGAATTACGATTGTGACCTGCGGTCTGTTTGACCAGCGGCGGCCAAAGGCAAAGGGGAACAGAGACTCTGAAAGAACCTGTAGCCGGGAAATTATGAGCTTGCAGATATTCGCCGAGTGAACAACGACAAAAGCGAGGAGACAGACCAGTGCCATGAAAGCGATTAGCTTGAAGAAACTACCCGCCAGGAGCGGACGAGAGTCCGCTACTAGGAAAATAAATATACAGTAGGCGATATCCAGGAAGATTTGGCTTCGGCTGTAACGCCCCATGTGCGACCTCGAAAAGAAAGCGCGAAATAAGTATACGGCTGGCCACGGGATTGTTCCTCAGCGGGCCGTGTAGTGATTTTTTCTAATCGGCGGACCTACCTCCCTACAGCGGAATGTTCCCATGCTTCTTCGGCGGATTCTTATCCCGCTTAGTCTCCAGCATCTCCAGCGCCTGAATCAGTTTCTTCCGCGTCTCCCGGGGCTGAATCACGGCGTCCAGAAATCCGCGATCCGCAGCAATATAAGGATTAGCAAACCGGTCACGGAACTCTTCAATCTTTTGCTGGCGCAGTTCTTCGGCCTCCCGCAGCGCTTCGCGCTCCGACCCGCTCCCGCCATTCTTCGCCGCATCCAGTTCGCGCTTATAAACAATGTCGACCGCGCCCTCCGGACCCATCACCGCAATCTCCGCGGTTGGCCAGGCATAATTAACGTCGGTCCGAATATGCTTAGAAGCCATCACGCAATAAGCTCCGCCATAAGCCTTGCGCGTAATCACCGTCACCTTGGGAACGGTCGCTTCGGCGAACGCATACAGCAGCTTCGCCCCGTGCTTGATAATCCCGCCATATTCTTGCTGCGTCCCCGGCAAAAATCCCGGCACATCCTCAAACGTCACCAGCGGAATGTTGAAACAATCGCAGAAGCGTACAAAACGCGCGCCCTTTACCGACGCATTAATATCCAGCGTCCCCGCCAGCATCGCAGGTTGATTCGCCACAATTCCCACCGGCTTCCCGTTCAGCCGCGCAAATCCGACCACAATGTTCTTTGCGTAGTGCTCATGAACTTCAAGAAAATATCCGTCGTCAACCACGGTCGTAATAATGTCCTTCATGTCATACGGCATGTTCGACTGTTCCGGAATCAGCGTGTCCAGCTTCTCGTCGAGCCGATCAATCGGGTCGTTGCAAACCTTGCGTGGAGGGTCTTCCAGGTTGTTTGACGGAATAAAACTCAGCAGCTCGCGCACCATCGACAGGCACTCCGCATCGTCGCGGCACAAAAAGTGCGCCACGCCCGAAGTCTCGTTGTGCGTATGCGCCCCGCCCAGCTGATCCTTTGTGACCTCCTCATGCGTCACCGTCTTGATCACGTCCGGCCCGGTAATGAACATGTACGAGGTCTTATCGACCATCAAAATAAAGTCGGTAATCGCCGGAGAATAAACCGCGCCGCCCGCGCACGGCCCCATGATGGCGGAGATCTGCGGCACGACGCCGCTGTAAATGGTGTTACGCAAAAAGATTTCGGCGTAGCCCGCAAGCGACATCACGCCTTCCTGAATGCGCGCCCCACCCGAATCGTTCAGTCCGATCACGGGCGCGCCCATCTTGGCCGCCAGGTCCATGATCTTGACGATCTTCAGCGCATTCGTCTCCGACAGCGACCCACCAAATACGGTGAAATCCTGCGCGAACACAAACACCAGTCGCCCTTCCACTCGCCCATAGCCGGTGATAAAGCCGTCGCCGTAATATTTCTGCTCCTGCATTCCAAAGTCGTGGCAGCGATGGGTGCGCAGTTTGTCAGTCTCTTCGAATGTCCCTTCGTCGAGCAGAAACTCCACCCGCTCGCGCGCCGACATCTTGCCCTCTTTGTGCTGCCGCTCCTGGCGCTTGGCGCCGCCGCCTTGCTCGGCAAGCTGGTCGCGTTTCTTAAGCTCGGCAATCTTGTCTTCAAGTTTCATAGCGACACATTATAGGCGAGCGGAAAACATTGGCGTGTGACGAACGCCGGTCTCACGAAGGCAGGACGCTGCGATGGGACGTCTCGAGAATGCGACCGCGCCTTATCGCACCATCGCTGCGTCGAACAAATTCAAGAACTCTACTTTCTTTTCGGCGTCAAGAAACGATGCCTCGAACGAATTGCGCGCCAGTTCGCGGAGGTGGTCGTCGGAGAATCCAAATTGCCGTTGCACCAGCTCGTACTCGTCGACGAGCGACGATCCGAACATGGCCGGATCATCGGAGTTAATAGTCAGCATCAGGCCTTGATCGAAATACCGCCGCACCGGATGCTCGGCCAGCGCAGCGCAGCATCCCGTGCGCAGATTGCTGGTCACGCAAATCTCAATCGGAATCTGCCGGCGCGCCAGTTCCTCCATCAGTTCGGGATCGCGTCCGGCAGTCAGCCCATGCCCGATCCGCTCGGCCTTCAAATTGAGCGCGCCCCAGATCGACTCCGGCCCAGCGCTTTCGCCGGCATGCGCCGTCAAATGCAACCCACGTTCCGCCGCCCGCGCGAACACCTCGCCAAACATCTCAGGAGGCCCTTTCACCTCGTCCCCGCCGATGCCAAAGGCAACCACGTTCCGGTCGCGCAGCTGGATCGCCCAATCAAGCACCGGTTGCGCTTTCTCCGCGCCGAATTGGCGGATCGCGTCAAAAATCCAAAGCACCGAAACGCCGAAATCTTTCTCGCCGCGCGACCGCCCGCGCTCCAGTCCCTCAAAAATTGCGCCGAAATCCTGCTGCCGCCACAAACATACGCCCACGGAAACGGTAACCTCTGCGTGCAAAATGTTTTGCGCCTTAAGCCGCTCCATCAACCGATACGTAATCAGTTCGTAATCATCCGGCGTGCGCAAGTGCCCAGTAACGTCTTTAAAAGTAGCCAGAAACCCCGCGAAATCGGTGAACTTATAAAGCTGCTCAACCTCAACCAGAGCCGCGTCCATGCCGTGCCGCTGCCGCAAATCAAGCAACGTCAACGGCTCGATCGATCCCTCCAGATGCAAATGAAGCTCAGCCTTTGGCAAAAGCCGGATGAAGTTCGAACGGGGTGGATCTGGAGAGCTCATCACCACGATTCTATGCCACGAGGCGATCAAATTAACCCTCCTTTAACACTGGCGCAACATTGCCGCAACACACCCCCGTTAGTGTCGCACTGTCACTCTTTACCTCATCACTGCGAACAATTGATTCCTTCTACGACAATGTATTCCCAGGAGACGACCGACAGTCCGCGTCACCCCGACCTCATCTACGTGGTCGAGGACGACCTCGATGTGTCTCGCCTCATCGAACATAACTTGCGCACCGCGGGATTCGATGTCTCGACATTTTTCTCTGGCACGCCGGTTGTAACTTCGGCAGCGCTGGCTCAGCCCGCGCTGTTCCTTCTCGATATCATGCTGCCCGAGATGAACGGCTTCGACCTCTGCCGCCAGATTCGGCAGCACGAACAACTCGGAAAGACGCCAGTCATTTTTCTCTCCGCTCGTACCCAGGAGATGGATCGCCTCCAGGCCTTCGATGCCGGCGGCGACGGCTATATCACCAAGCCTTTCAGCCCGCGCGAGTTGATCGCTCGCGTTCGCAACATCCTTCGCGCCGAGAAAGAGGCTCCCCTCCGCGAACTGATTCAGCTGGGCGAGCTTGAAATCGATATCGCCTCCATGACGGTGACCGTGCAGGGCAAAACCGTGCCAACGACCGTGCGCGAGTTCCGGCTCCTCGAATACCTCGTCCGCCATCGTGGACGCGTCTTCACCCGCGACCAGCTTCTTGATGCGGTCTGGAAAGAAGGCTCGTTCGTGACGCCGCGCTCGATTGATGTTTTTGTGCGCCGCCTGCGCGAGAAGATCGAGCGCGATCCGCGCCATCCGCGCTACCTGAAGACGCTGCGCGGGATCGGCTATCGCTTCGAGACTGGGCGCTGATGCCGGCTATTACTTGCTGTCGCTCTTGTGGCCAAAATCCAGGCCGATATGCGGCTCTGCCTTTGTGCCACTGATCTTGATCGGAACTTCCGTCCCCGCTCCGTTTTTCTTGAAGAAAGGGTCTACCGGCTTCAGCAGCACCGACTTCCATCCCGTCACCAGGTGCGACAGCTCGGCATCAAGGCGGACCTTCCCGCGAAAATCAAAAGTGTTTCCATCGAGGCCGTATTGGCCGGTCATGTCCACCTGTGTGCCCGGCACCTCGAAGTGCAGCTTCGAAAACGACATGATCCCTTGCTTCAGGTCAAAAACGCCGCTCAAATCTGATTGCACCACATCCGTTGCGCCCGCCTCCACCAGCTTTGCCTTGCCCTGGCTGCGCAGGCTCAGGTCGTCAATTCGCTTCTGAATTTTTTCATTGCTGAAATGCGCGCCCGTCACCTGAAAGTTCCCGCTGAGGCGCAAACGCTCGGCAACATCTTCAGGCCCGGGCTTGAGATCAAGCTTTGCCTTCGATTGCACGGCGCCGCTCATAATGGGAGGCTCAGTACGAATGCACATTGTAAGAAGGTCCTCGATGCGAGCATGGTCGATCGTCACATCGAGTGCCACCTCGTGTCCCTGCGGCTTAAGGCGCACGACCGAACCCGTCGCCACAAATGAAGAGTGCAGCACCTTCGCGTTAACGGGCTGGAGATATGTATTTCCGCTGGTGCCGTCGACGATGGCATGAAATTCAGTATTCAGCGGCACGGGATGGTCGCTTACCGTCAGACGAAAATCCGGCGTCTCGGTCTTACCGTCCACCACGATGCTTCCCAAACTTCCGGAGTATTGCCCGGTCGACGAAAGAATCCCCGCAATCCCCTTGATGGTAGCCAGATCTGCGTTGCTGAATGAGTACGTGCCCTTCACCGGCGTGTCGCGCGGGCGATCCATCTGCAAAGGCCCGAACGAGCCGTTCGAAGAAATGCTCCCGATCGGTTTCGGGTTTAACAATTTAGCTTCGAAGTGCATTGGTTGACCGGGGCCCACATCCTGCATCTTCAGATCTTCAATGCTGAACTCCAGCGGTAGCTTATCTTCGCGATTTGTATTAATCACGAGTTGCGCATCCTTGCTGACAAATTCATCGACCACAATTTTGATCTTGCCCTTTTCTGACCCCATACCTTGCATCTGTTGCCTCTCGCCTGCCGGCGGAATGTTCAGCACTAATCCCTTCAGCCGAACACTATGCACATGCATGGGCGAGCGAAGCAGCGTGAGCAAGCCAGTTTGAAAACGAAATTCTTCGATGCCGATCAGCGGCTGTACGCCCGGCTCATGAATGTTAGGATCGGTCTTCCCGTAAATCTTCAGCCCTTCGCCCGACACGGCCAACCCGTCCTCCACAAAAACGTGAAAGTCGCCCATCTCAACTTTGGTTTGGAAGCGGGCAGTTAGAGTTTCAATAACGCGCGCGCGCAGAATGGGCTCGGCATGAGCCTTCAGGAAATACCAGCCAACCGCCGAAGTGATGAGCAGGACGACCGCAACTACAGCTGCGATCCACCCGCGAAGTCGGCGTCCCGCAGTGTCGCCGCCAACTTTTGCCTCGGTGGTCATGAACCAGTATTACCACAGGCGCTTGGGGACAAGACGCGGAACTGCGAAACCGAAGCAATGGAGAACCAGTGGACTTTTCCCATGGAAGGAGGGAGCGTCGATTCGCCTGACAGTCGTTCGGCTTCGGTCGAGTCATGAACCAGGGAAACGACAAAAACCTGGACCGCGCCCTCCTCCATTGGAACTCGGACTAATATCTCACGGCCAACTCGCGCGCAAACAGCAATTAATTGCGCCCCATAAGTCGGCTCAGCTTGGTACATTACACCCGACCCATCAGTGCCAGAACCAGCACGATGACAAGCACCAGGCCAAGCCCGCCGCTCGGATAATACCCCCAACCAGTGCTATACGGCCACGTCGGAAGTGCGCCGATTAACAACAAGACCAGGATGACCAGCAGAATAGTTGACATAGAGTTCCTCCCACGAATGCAGAAGTCACCTGGCGACGCGTAGCCGGTGCTGGCACTATGCCAGGGACGTAAGCGTGGCTCGCGTCTGCCCTGGCGCGAAGACGACCAAACAGGCGTCTCCGTTGACTCTTAAGCAGAGTACAAACGCAAGCGCCTTCTTCAAATCGAGTGGAACCTGTACAAATGAGGCTTTCAATGCGTACCGGAAAGCGAGCACTCCCCTAAAACAGAAATAGCTACGCTCTAGTCAGCGTAGCTATCCCCGGTTGATCAATTCTTGTTCAGCGATCAGTTAACAATTAGGCACGTCACATTCCCGCGTGATCATGCGCCTGCTCCGAGTACTTTCTGATTGCAGCCAGAAATTCATGGCTGCCACTTGGAGGTGCTATCTTGCCGTTTAAAATCACCCGGAAGGGGACCATTTTCCCATAAAGGAGTCGAGTGGAATCTTTGTCTTGCGTAATCGCGGCGCCGTTCAGGTCAATACCGGCGAAGATGCCGCGCGAGCGCGAGTAACTCAATACTTCAGAGTTCATTTTCCAGTCTGTATCTGCACCCGCGTTACGGCCTACCGGACCTGCCGCGGCGGAGGCATCGGCGCCCAGCTTGAACTTACTGGCCAGCAAATGATCCATGCCCTTCTGATCCATCACCACCAGCACAAGGTCGGTCGCTTCGCCGCCTAGCTGTAGTCCCCAGCTGCCACCAGTAATTGTAAGTGGAGCCGGAGCGCTCCAAGTGCCATTCGCCGTTCTGCAAGTCGCCACGCCTCGTCCATGATTACCACCGAACCCGACAGCAATCTTGATCATGGACGGCACAATTGCCAAACACTTCGCATCGCTCATGATTTTGTCCGGGATAGCCTTGTCCGGAGTAGCCATGATTTGATTGAGGACATCGGCGGAAGTGTGAATGCGCTTCACGATATCGGATTCGTCTTTGTCGTTGTCAGCAGCCCAGCTCGCCGAACTGGCCAGCAGTAGGACCGCAGTCCCAAGAAACATGAAGGCCATTTGTCTTGCCTTATTTTTCAATTTCACGGATAAACCTCTTTCCGAGCCCCAACGGGCCCCACCTACTGAAACCTTTTCAATTCAAGACCCAACACTCACAAATTTATTCGCCACACGTGGCTCCCTTCCATCGGAGCGGCGCTGTAGGCGGGGCGGGAACATGCCTTAGGCGGCATTCGCCCATCTTCGCTGCTCCGGGTTGACGGGATGAGGCGGTCGCGGCGTCAGGCGACCGAGATCGATCACGTTCGAGCGATTCCACTGGCGGGCCGACCGCGGGCTGAACCCAATCTTGTCGCGAACGCTACGCGCAGCTTGCAGCGTCGCCGAAGGTGTCAGCAGTTCGCGAATTCTCTGCCGTGCCTTATGCAACTGCGATTTGGAATTACCCACCGAGCATCCCAGGAACTTCGCGATCTCTCGATGTTCATATCCCGCGATCTCGTGCAGCAGGAATATCTTTCGATAACCGTTCGGGAGCTCGGCGAGCGCCCGGTTCAAGGCCATGCGATCGACGCACGAGGTCAGTCGGCGATCCGTCGTCGGAAATTCCCTGGGCATCGGGTTGTCATCGTTTCCGGGCTGGTCGACGGAAACCAGGGCCAGAGACTTCTTACGGAAATACATCAGCACCGTGTTGACGGTTACGCGGTAAAGCCACGTGGATAGCGCCGAGTCCGCTCGAAATGCTGCCAACTTGCGGAAGACGTGAAGAAAAGCATCCTGGGTAAGATCCTCCGCCTCAGCAGTGTTCCTCGTCATCCGCAGGCACAGCGCATACACGCGTGTTTTGTGCTTCTCAAAGAGAAGCCCGAATGCCTCGGCATCACCTTTTTGAGCGCGCCGAATGATTTCGGCCTCTGGGACGACGGGAAGGGGAAGAGGAATTGGCACTTGGATCTCCTTTAAATTAAATGAAACATTGTTCGGTGTTCGAAGCGTTTAAGTTCATCATGCTACGGAGAATAGAGTGGTACTCCTCCCGGGTCTATCCGGTTGACTCTGTAGTGTGCGCAGCGCTATCTCCCTACAGGCTTACTAAGCCGCTGCCTTGCGGATTAAATGAGGCTTCTTGGATGTGTTCAACTAGGAGAGGTCGAAAACCAATTATGACTTATGAGCGAATATCATCTACATGCCCAGTTAACATCAAGAGCCACGGCTGGTTGACCGTGGCTCTCGAAAGAATGAAGACTTGACTACGGGATACTAGGACGCACGCCGCTTTTCGTCGTCCTGCTCCTGGTGCTGGCCGCCCTGCTGCTTCGAAGGGTCTTTCTTCGACATATCCTGCGTGCCTTTTTGCTCGCCGGACTGCTGACCTGACTTCCACTTGTCAGAGGTGTCGACCGTACCCGTCGGGTTCTGACCCTGCTGATGCGATTGCTGACCTTGCTGGTGGGATTGCGACTGCCCGCCCTGCTGGCCCTGTTGTCCCTGCTGCCCTTGCTGCTTGTTCGGTTCGTTTCCCATGAGAATCACTCCTTAAGTAACTTCAACACGAGGCACAGGTCCTGCAAATTTGTGCATCGTTTAGTCTTTGGTACATAAAAAACCAGTTTGACGAACGCCGCTCGCGGATCACGCCAAAACTGACAGACCCTGCATGACTGTGCCTACGCTTTTCCGCGACCCGCGATCATGATCCCTGCGCCGACAACCACGAGTAATACGCTCACCATCGGCGGCACTTTTTCGTCGTGCCTGGTAGTAACTCCGACATGGACGTCGCCAGAGCGTAACTCATGATGCGAAGCGTGGGGAAAAGGCATAACGAACGAGATAACTCCGATGATCAGTACTATTAGTCCTACGGCGAGCAGCGCTTTCATCTAATTTGGACCTCCAATGAATGAATGACATTGCTTCCCGGAAGCGTTTAGCTCGCCTTGGGAAGATTCTGATACCTCGGCTCATCCGATGCCGCCTCAGAGGTCGACGAAATATCCTTTGCACCTGTGCGCTCCAGAATGTCTTTCGCGCGCTTTTTCAGATCCGAGTTGTCGCAGTGGACTGAAAGCAGTATGCCTCCATCTTTCACCCGGCCCTCGTAGCGTTTCGCTTCATATTCGGGAATGCCCATTCCAATTAGCGCACCCGCGATGCCGCCCACAGCGCCTCCGACGCCGACTCCGGCCAGTGCCGCTACCAGCGGTCCCGCCGCAATAAACGGTCCTACTCCAGGGATTGCGAGCGTACCAATGCCAACCAACCATCCGAGCGTGCCACCGACTACCGCTCCGGTGCCAGCGCCGGTCGTCGCCCCTTCGGGTGCTTTGGTTCCTTTCTCAACCGCAAAATCGCGTGTTCCAGTCCCCTCAGGAAATAAAACGGAGATGTCGCCGCTGTTGAATCCACCCACTCGCAGCCCTTCAACGCCGTTTTCAACACTTGCGTACGCCGGATAGATTCCAAATACTGCCGTCTTGCTTGCCATTATTCGCTCCTCAGAGTCGCTGATCGGAAATGTAGATTTGATTGAATGGAGACTTTGAGCCGCTGCGAACTCTCATACGGGCTTTAGAATCTCCGTCTATGTTCAGTCTCGTTACCATCTGTCCGAAGAATACCTGCCCTGCCCAGAGAGCAACATAGGGTCAACTCCTTATGCCTACGGCTAAATATCTGTAGCGTAAAAGGGCCGGATGGTGTCATTGCGCCTAAAGGTTGGAACGATCTCGCGGGAGAATACGCTCTCTATCGATTTGTCTGCATCTTAAGAGCCGTGCACAACAAGCAGATTCTCGGCGCGACGCAGTTTTCGGCGAGTGCCCAGCCCACTCCTTTACGAGTCGGCGAGCGCACCAGCCTCGAAGGACGGCCGATTGGCAATATCATCCTTCTCTCTCTCCCGGATCCGGAGTTTCAATTGGCGCGCCCGATGCTCACTTTCGAGTACCTCCCCAGCCACACCAGCCTGCATGAGCCCGGAGAAAGACTTGAGTTTGTGCATTTTCCAAATCGCGGCCTGGTGTCGATCGTGGTCGTCACTCGCGAAGGCAAAACTGTAGAGGTAGGAGTCGTGGGCAATGAAGGACTGAGCGGCATAGCCGCTATTGCCGGGCTCACACGTGATCCCCATCGCGCCGTCGTGCAGATCGCAGGCGACGGATTTCGCATGCCCGCCGAGGTGTTGCGAAATCTTCTTCCTTCGTGTCCGTACCTTCAGAACATCGTCAGCCGGCATGCCGTGCTCCAGGGAATGCAGGCAGCGCAATCGGCGGCGTGCAATCGGCTTCACGGCATCGAACAACGCCTGGCGCGCTGGTTGCTGATGATGCATGATCGCGTCGACAGCGGTCACTTAGCCATTACGCACGACTTTCTGGCCACCATGCTCGGAACCGACAGACCCAGCGTGAGCCTGGCCGCCGCGCTGCTTCAGCGAAAGGGCGCCATTGAATACAGCCGTGGCGCAGTCCGGATCGTCAACCGGAAGTTACTCGAAGAGTCGGCCTGCGAATGCTATGCCGTACTTCAGCAATTCGACAGCTTCATTGGCATCAGGCCGCCGGAATAAGTCCGCTGAGCATAACTCGCCGGCCTACTGCGACGTAGGCGATGGCCTACCGCATTCACCTGATGGACCACTCGCTGGGCCCCAGCCTATGCTCACATTGCATCGGGAAAGGGGTAACTCATGCTTTACTGGGCAGCAGTATTTTTCATTATTGCGGTTATCGCGGGGATTCTAGGCTTCGCGGGCGTAGCGGTAGCCGCCGCGGGCGTTGCCAAGATTCTGTTTTATTTGTTTCTGATTTTCTTCCTCGTGGCGCTCGTCATGGGGATCGGCCGGCGCGGCACAAGCATCTAAAGCTCTCTCCTTGGACCACACTAACGGCGCCCCCTCACGGAGCGCCTTTTTTGTGTGTGGATTGAAGTGAGCGGAGGCGACGTTAACAAACTCCGAGGTTTACACACTCTGGTTCGATCTTATGACGCCGCTTTAGTTGCGGAAGGTATAGCGTCAGTTGCTCGGAAAGGCGTCAGGCGCGCGCTCACCAGATCCCTTTATCATCTCCGGTCAAACTGTGCGCCACGAGCGCTGAGATGGCCAATGGCGGCAGCAACGGCAGCCGGAGGAGCGCACGAACGTCTCCATGCTTCCCGGCCTGAAGCAACTGCGATGAATACAACTTTGCGCCCGTCGCTTTCGATACCCGCAGATACCCGCCCTTTAACTGTACCTTCGAGTCGGGAGAATATGCCGCCTCCATCACCGCATCAGGCAGCACCACAATTCCTCCATAAGATTGAACATAGTTCCGAATAAGTCGGAGGTAGGTCGCCACACCCGGCCATATTCCCGCCGAATTCGCTGCTCGCTTCAGTTCGTCAAAATCGACGGCGCCACTTCGCAGCAATGCCGCCGTATCGATCATGTCGCACAGCCGAAAATAGAAATGCCGGTACACTCGTTGCAGGGTTGAGATAACCACCCGCTCCTCGGGCGCAGCCACCAGGAAATCGTAGCCGCCCACGCTTTTCGGCACTCTGCGCTCGATGACGCGCTGCGCCAGTTCGGCGTGCTCGCCCGTCTGGCCCAAGTACTGCACGTGTATCTCGACCAGCTCCGGCAGGCCGGGCACGCTGTAATTCCACTTGTGAGCCAGGCGGTCGCCCCAACTTCGTTCCACGCGCTGTGCTCCAAACTGCTCGCGCATCGCCTGCCCGACCGCCGACTCATCCGCCGTGGTATAGAGGTCAAGATCGGAACCAAGATCGGGCCAATGATCGAGCGATTTGATCACTGCAACCCGGCAGCCCCGCGCTTCCAGCACATTGCAAATGGAATGCAGGTGCCCAATTGCGCGGTCAATGCGGGCGCGCTCCGCGGCCAGAGCGCTTTCGCAGCGTTCCACAACTTCTTTTTCATATTCCGAAACCAGCGCTTCTGTTCCTGAGGCGGCAATGCTTTGCACAACGTTGAGCGCACGCACGATCACATGATGAGTATTCGCCAGCTCGGCAAAGTTCGCGAACTCCTGCTCGCTAAGCCTCGCCACATAGCGCAATTCTCTCCGCAGCTTTTCGAGGACGCAGCTCTCCGCTGCCGTGTTTGCCTCTTGCACGCGTATGGTCAGGCGCGAAAGCACCTCCATGTGTTTAGCCGATTGCGATTCGCTTTTCATTTCTACCATTTTCTCCTGAAGTCGCTTTGATGAAGCGCACCATACATTGGTTTGCGCGAAAAAGAGTTTGCGCGAAAAAGTTTCGGGTGCGAAGTAATTCCTCTTGCGCTACAGCAAATACCGTAATGACCGATCGAGTTTGTCGTCCTAAAGTAGTTCTATGCTGCAACCAGCGCGACTTTTCGTCGAACGTCGGGTTAGCGAGCAACGACTCGGAACTAATTCCGGGCAATCACGTTTTGCCTTCGCAGGTTGACCAACCAACTTTGGCTGGCGGCCATCGAAGGTTATGAAAGCAAGGAGCCCCTCGGTGCATTTCAGCGCGATCCTTCTCGGCGGCAAGTGCCCATCGGTTTTCATCCCAGGGCATTCGACGAACGCGGCTTCAAACGCCGCTCTTCGTGACATGGACTGGGATGCCGGCCTCTCACCCAGTCAAACATTGCAGCCGTCGTTCGCGTGCGTGGAGCTTTTCGGACAATCTGTCCTGGAAAGAACCGTGGCTCGTTGCAAAAAAGCAGGGCTCCGCACGATCTCGGTAATCGCGGCATCGGACTGCATCAGTCTTCACGAAACGAGAGATATTCGAATCGCAATTCCCAAGCGTGCCGAGGATCGCTGGTCGATCGTAAAACGGGCGCTTCTCAAAGATCTACAAAACGGCATTGACACGGTGCTGATCGCCGAACTCGGGGCCTATGTCGAACTCGACCTGCCGGCCGCGCTGCAATTTCACCGGACCATGGCGCAAGCCGTAACTCCCATCCATGACGCGCAGGGCTCCCTGTCTTACTGGATCGTGGACGCGGCGCGCGTGCTCGCCGATCAAAACTTTTCTCTTCCGCCGGACCACGGAATCGTGGACGCACCGGTGCCATATCAGGTCGAAGGGTATGTGAATCGCCTGGCCGATGCAGCCGATTTCCGCCGGCTGGTTGTCGACGCATTTCTCGGACGCTGCGCCATTCGGCCTACTGGCCGCGAGATCAAGCCCGGCGTGTGGATCGAGGACGGCGCTCGTTTGCACAAAACGGCGCGTCTGGTAGCGCCAACCTATGTGGGTTGCAATACCCGCGTTCAGGCTGGAGCAGTGATCACGCGCTTCAGCAACCTCGAGCGCAACTGCCATGTCGGCCAGGGCAGTGTGGTTTCCGATGCTTCGCTTCTTCCGCACACCCTGATCGGCCGCGGGCTGGATGTCTCGTCAGCTCTCGTCGACCGCACCGACTTCACCGACCTCGGCCGCAATATAACGCTGCGCATTCAGGATCCAAGTCTGATTTCCGATGTGCCGCCCCAGAAACAGTACGTTCCTGCTTACCTCCCCGAGTACGAAGAAGTGGATCGGACCAGTGCCGACGCCGGCCTCGAGTACTTCGAATATCTCTCACGCGCTAAAGGTCGCCTGCTCGAAGTCTTCAAGGGTGGAGTATGACGACCGGAAAAGCCGTAGTGGTGAAGCAGCTCCCTGAAAGGGTGGGCACGCAGCAGGCGCAGGCTTTGTTTCGCGAGCTCCAGCCGGCGCTGGAAACCGACCGGCCGCGGCTCGTCTTCGATTTCACGGGCGTGCGCAGTTTTGACAGCGCGGGCGTCGAATTGCTGTTGCGCTGCATGGAAGAAGCCATGAAGCGGAACGGCGACCTCAAACTGGCGGCGCTTTCGCCGCAAATGGCCGTCATTCTGGAAATGACAAGAGTTGATCGCCTGTTTGAAATTTTTGATAACTGCAACGCCGCGGTGGAAAGCTTTCATCGCTTTTCACCAGCCGCCATGCAGCCCGTCGCGCCCTCATTTAAAACGGTCGCGATCCATCGAGCCGAAGGTGATGACTAGCGCGACCAGCAAACTTATCGCTCAGGACGAACTATCAGCTCAGGAGAAGCGCATCATGAGGCTCTCTAACTCGTCTGCGCACGTTGCTCTAACTGGAGAACTCGTGACAACCACAAATGGTTTGCCGCTCCAAGGGATAGGGATAAAGTTCCCGGCGTTGATCCTGGCTTTGCTGCTGACTCCGCTGGCGTATGCGCAGCCTCAGCAGAGTATCGCGCAGTCGCCGCAGACTACGCAGCAGGCTTCACAATCCACACAGGCGCAGAGCTCGCAATCTGCGCCGGCGTCGCAACCCGCGCCCGCTGCCGATGGCGATAACGCGCCGGTTCCGCCCATGCCGCCTGATCCCGCGGAATCCGCTGCGCCGTCCAACGATCTCTTGCATGACAATCGGGTACCCGACACTCCGGTGCCCGACAGTCTTTTGCCCGACAGCCCCGGAGCAATCCAGTCGGCTCAGCTCGAAACACAGGAGCCCGCCGGAACGCAGCAGTCCACGCAGTCTCAACCGGCAGCTGCGCCGTCCGCCCAACCAGCCGTGCCGCCGCTCCCCGCACCGCTCCCTAAAGAGCCGCTGGGCACGGCCGCTGCCGAGACTGTCCCGACAATGGGCGTGGCCGCGTCGCGGCCCGCAGGCGCGGCGTTGGCTCCGGGTAAGCAGCGCCGCATTCGTTCATTTTTAATTCGGACGGGCGCCATCGTCGGCGCAGCCGCTGCACTCGGAATCACCATGGCCTTGACGGAAGCAAGCCCGAGCAAGCCTCCGGGCGCGCACTAAAGCTGGCGCGCAATAAGCTAAAGACTGATGAATACCAATCCTACCCAATGGCCCGGTCAGAAAATCTTAAGATCTGGCCCATTGCTCGTGAGCTTTTCCGGCATCGACGGCGCCGGCAAGACGACTCAGATTGAGAGCCTGATAGAAGGCCTGCGGCAGGCCGGACTGCGCGTTCGCCTCATCGCCTTTTGGGATGACATCGCGACTTTCCGCCGCCTGCGAGAAGCCCTCGGCCACGCAGTCTTCCGCGGCGAAGTGGGCGTCGGCTCTCCTGACAAACCGGTCCATCGCAGAGACAAGAACATTCAAAACCCGTTCACGATCTCCGCCCGCATGCTGCTCTGCCTCATCGATGCCGCCGGCATGAAATTTACGATCGCGAAAGTCCGGCGCTCGTGCGACGCCGACGTCATCATCTTCGATCGCTATCTTTACGACCAACTCGTCAATCTTGGAATCCACCATCGCGCGTCCCGCATTTACACGCGGTTTCTGCTCAAGATGATTCCCCATCCCGACATTGCATACCTGCTCGACGCCGATCCGTCACTTGCCCGCGCCCGCAAACCTGAATACCCTATCGAGTTTCTTCGCAACGCCCGCGCCTGTTATCTCGCCATAAGTAAAATGGCCGGCATGAATGTGATTCATGCCGGCACTCAGCAGGAGGTTAGTGACAGCGTTCGCCGTGTGCTGGCGAACAAGCTTGGCCATTCTTCCGATTGGCCGGTTCCCGAACTGCTCACTGGTACGTAAAAGTAAAGTTGTCCAAATAGGTGGTATAGGAATCCTGCTTAGAGTTCCCATCCATCTGGAAATTGACACCCACGCCATACCAATCACCCGAGTTATAGTGCGGGTAGGTCTTATTCAGGGTGTTCGTTGTTCCGTTGAAGGTGATCGTTTTGTAGAGAAGTTCGTTGCCCGAGGTTCTCTCGACCTCCAGCGTCAAATGGTTCCAGCCGTCGCTGATCGGATTGCAGGCGATTCCAGTATGGTCCCAGTGTTTGTTGACGTTGTCCCAGATATCCCACTGGTGGCCGGCTGCGATCTCGCACTGATGACCGTAGATGAAACCCATGCCGTCGAAAAACTGGTTGATGTCGAACTCCAGCACCTCGGATAGCGCCAGATTCGATCCGTAGAAATAAACGTCATACGTGAAGTCGTGCAGGTTGGGGACGATCTTGTGATCGGGATCCGGCATGCCCTGCGACGAATTCGTGCCAATGAGCGGAATCGTAAAGAGCACATCGGCGTAGGCGTGAGTTCCGCCGATCGTATACTCCGTCGAATTTCCGCTCTCGGAAGGCGAATCCTGATGCTGCTTGATCGACCAGGTCACTCCGCCTCCGCAATCGGTACAGATGTCGTACTTCGGCGGATATTCCCCATATGCGATCCATCCGTTGCTGGATTGCAGTTCCGTGAACTCGTTGCCGCCGCCACCGCCGCCACCGCTCGACACGGTGATGTTGACGGGCGTATACGATGCGCCGCCGCAGCGGTCCCACTCTTCCACGACGGTTTTGTAGCTTCCGGTATTCAAGTTCAAGTTCGTGTTCAGGCTCGCACCCTGCCCCACATACGTCAGCGTGTTGTTGACGTAAATGCCCATCGAAGCGACTCCCTTCGCGCAGGTCGAGGTCGCCGAGGCCACATAATTCACGGGGCTGCTCACGCTTCCGCCACTCGCGGGCGCACTTACCGTTACTCCCGACTTGCCCCCGCTGGTGACCGTCAGATCAACCGTGGCGGTAGTCGAGCCGCCGCAGTTGTCCCACTCCTGGACCACCGTGTTGTGGCTGCCATCGCTGATCGTGACATTGGTGTTCATCGCGTTGCCATCAACGACGGTTTGCAGTTGGTTATCGACGTACACGCCCATCGACGCCACGCCCTTCGAACAGCTCGAGGTAGCCGAGGCTACGTAATTGACGGGAGAACTCACGGTTCCCCCATTGCTTGGAGCGCTGACCGTAACGCCAGCGAAGGCCGGCACGGCCAGGCTGACAAGCAGAATGATGCGGCAGGGGCTTAAGCACTTCATTTGAACTATTCGACTCCTTGCAAAAATAAAAATTGTTGGGGTTCCAAACTGCAAAATACCCGCGCACGGGAGAAACGGCTGCTGCCCGGGATGAACGCAACATCGGCTCAAACCCGGCTAATCGCTCCCAGAAATTTCGTGAAGCAGTGACGAAACAGTAATACGGTTAAATCCCAGTAGCAACAATCGAAAGTTCATTAAATGGTCGGATATCAAACCTTTATCCCACATTCCGGCATCCGCGCAAAAGGCCAGTAAAGACGCGGGTTTGGGCGCCACCGTAGGCGGGACAACCACCCCATCCCACCCACCATCCAAGCATCGCCGTAGGAAATTACCGGAGCGAACGCGCCCCCTATGTCTGGATCGAAGCCTGGATCAAAGTCTGGATCAAAGTCTGGATCAAAGCCTGGATTAAATATGCTCACGTCTGGAACTCGTCTACTGCTGCTCTCAACCTGTGCTCTGGCCATCGTATTCGCCGTCGGCTGTCGCGGCGTCTCCAGCGGACCGACTCAAGCCGGAACCGATACCCTTCAGGTAAGCGTAGCGTCCGGCACAGGTACTATCACCAGCTCGCCCGCCGGTATCAACTGCCCGTCGACTTGCTCCGCAACTTACAACACCGGCACGCAAGTCACCCTCACCGAAACTCCAGCCGCGGGTTCTGGATTTATGGGCTGGGGCGGAGCCTGTAGTGGCACAGGATCAACCTGCACGGTCACGTTGAACGCAAATCAGAGCGCCTCAGCATCCTTCGGTCAACAATCGGGCAACGTTACCCTGACCGTCACCGCCAGTGACACCGCGCCTGCTCAAGGCACGGTTGCCAGTTCTCCGGCTGGAATCACTTGCCCCGGCACCTGCTCGGCAACTTTCGCTGTCAACACGCAAGTCACGCTGACCGAGACTCCCGGCGCGCCTTCAACTTTCTCCATGTTCGCCGGTTGGGGAGGCGCTTGCACCGGCACCACCGCCACTTGCGCTCTGACTTTGACTGCCAATCAGACCGTGACCGCGACCTTCAATCCCGCCATCAATCACATCATTTTCTTCGCGCAGGAGAACCGTTCCTTCGACCACTACTTCGGCGAGCTCCGCCAATACTGGGCTGACAACGGCTATCCCGATCAGGCCCTCGACGGGCTGCCGCAATTCAATCCGCCCGCCGGCAGTTCACCGCCGCCCACCAATCCGCCTTGCTCGAATCCCGACCCGACCAGCTACTGCGACGCCGACCCGAACGGCACACCGGTCCCGTCCGACCATCTGCCCAGCGTCTGCATCGAGAACCCGAGCCCCTCCTGGAATGAAAGCCACGTCGACTGGGCCTACAACGATGCGACCGGGAACAGCGCGGCCGCGCTCAATGGCTTCGTGCAAACCGCCGCCAACGACGCCCGCCAAAATCAGCCTCCATTCCTCGATACCAACGGCTATCGCGCCATGGGCTACTACGATGGCGGCAACCCCAGTGATCCAACCGATCCCGGCGATCTCAACTTCTACTACTTCATGGCGTCGAACTTCGCGACCTCGGACCGTTTCTTCTCGCCCACCATGTCGCGCACCGAGCCCAATCGCATGTACTTGATGGCCGGAACTTCTCAGGGCCATGCCTATCCCCTCGGCGGCAGCAATCCTTACGATCAAAGCCCGCTGACCGCTCCTCCCATCTTCGAGGCTCTCACAAACGCTGGCATCACCTGGAAAATCTACATTGAGCCCGACCCCGAGGCCGTCGGCAACTGCGCGCCCAATGCGACTACTCCGCAGTGCTTGTTCATCGACTCCGGCAGCTATTTGCAGATGTTCAGCTATGGCAAGACAGTCATAAATGATCCGACCCTGAGCCAGAATCTGGTTCCCATGTCGCAGTTCGCGACAGACGTGGCCAACGGCACACTGCCCCAGGTCGCATGGATCGAGTCGCCCACCGACGCCGGCCTCGACGAACATCCAACCGTCGACGATAACGCTCCGGAAAACATTCAGAAAGGCGCGAATTTCAGCTACGGCTTGATGACGGCGCTTATGAAGAGCCAGAGCTGGAAAGATTCAGCCATGGTCTTCACCTACGACGAATTCGGCGGGCTCTACGATCATGTCTCGCCCCAGCCTATGCCAAGTCCTGATGGCATCACTCCCCAGGATCTGCGCGCCGGAGACATTTGCACGACCGGCACCGGTCCAACCTGCGATTTCGTCTTCACCGGCTACCGCATTCCGCTCGTCGTGATCTCGCCGTTCACGAAGAAAAACTATGTCTCCCATACCGTGGCGGACAGCACATCCATACTCAAGTTGATCGAGACCCGTTTCAATATTCCCGCCCTCACCAAGCGCGATGCCGCTCAGTACGACATGACCGAGTTCTTCGACTTCGTGAATATCCCATGGGCCACGCCACCTACGCCGCCGGCCCAGAACATGGGCGGAACATGCAGCCTCAACCCGCCACCGCCATAGAAGATGGAGGCACGAGCGCCTCGCCCGTGCGTGCTAACGCTCCGGGGCTAGGCAAACGCGGGAGCAACGAGGCTCTCAACCGCAGGCCCCGGCATTCTCCGCCTGGTGCCCGCTAAGCACGCACTCAGATGTGATAATACGAATGTGAGAACTGCGAAGCTTCTGCTGGCCTGCCTTCTCTGCGCCCCGTTCTGTCACGCCGCCGTCCGCCACTACTACATCGCGGCCGAAGACGTAACCTGGGACTTCGCCCCCAGCGGCCAGGATCTCCTAACCGCCGAACCGCTCTCGCTGCCCTGGATCGGCCATACCCGCTGGCCAAAGACGCGCTTCATCGAATACACCGACTCGACCTTCACCACCAAAAAGCCGCAGCCCGACTGGCTCGGCATCCTCGGCCCCATCATTCGCGGAGAGGTGGGCGACGAATTCGTCGTCGAATTCCTCAATCGCAGCAAACGCCTGCACGACATGCACCCCCACGGCCTGCGCTACGATAAAAACAATGAAGGCAGCTATTACCTTCCGGTCGGCAAGGGCGACCTCGTCGCCACCGGTCATCGCTTCACCTATCATTGGTTCGCCGATCAGGGCAGCGGTCCCGGTCCCGGCCAGTTGAGCTCCGTCGTCTGGTGGTATCACGGGCACGTGGATGAAGACAGTGAAACCAACGCCGGCCTCATGGGTCCGATCATCATCACCGCCAAAGGCAAGGCCAACGCCGACGGCACGCCCAAAGGGGTCGACCGCGAATTCGTTGCCGCCTTTATGATCTTCGACGAGCTGGCCGGCAACGACGACGGCCTCTTCTACGCCATCAACGGATACATCTTCGGCAACTTACCAGGACTTATGATGCAGCAGGGCGACAAAGTAAGATGGTACTTACTCGGAATGGGCAACGAAAAAGACCTGCATAGCCCGCACTGGCATGGCAAGACCGTAAGCACGGGTACGCGTAATACAGATGTAATCGAGTTACTCCCCGGCAGCATGGTCTCCGTCGAGATGCTCGCCGACAATCCCGGCTCCTGGATGTTCCACTGCCATGTCGGCGACCACATGGAGGCCGGAATGATGGCCATCTACACCATCTATCCGCCGCCCAACCCATCCTGTCCCGTAAAATTTTCCGCCGGAGACTTCTGGGGTTCGAGCGGCAAATTCACGCTCACGGTAAAGAACGCGACCAGCAAGCCGATCAAAAGCCTCACCCTCACCGCCGAGCACTTTCTTGCACCCCAGGATCTTCGCCTGCCCTTCGACAGCAACTGGTCGTTGAATGACGGCATTCCCGCGAACGGGGAACATAAGATCGAGAGGCCAGCCTATGCCTCGGCCCTCGCACAATCCGTCTTGGGCTGGGTCTTCATTCCAACCGCCATCACCTACGCCGATGGCACAAAATGGCTGCCCAAAAACAACGGTGAATGCTTCAAAGCCTTCTGGCGCGACAAAGATCATCCGGAAATCCCAGCCTTACCGCCACGCCAGGACGAGATGAATCCCGACTAGTTAGTCCCTAACACACTGCCGAAAATTCATTGTTGCTCTTGCCCCGACGTTGCTCTTGCTTGACGATGCACTTGCCTTTGGGTGGCGCAGCGCTTTAGCGCTGCGATAGCTGGATTGCTTAGCGCCGGCTTTAGCCGCTGAGGGGCGAGGCTCGCGCCCTCAACGCACCCCGCTAACCTTAATCACCGTCCCACACCCCGGATTCGGCGCACAATCCTTTAGATCTCCACCTTGATTTGTCGTCATATAAACGTCGCCGACGGAATCGACCATCACACCACCCAGCGGATTCTCCCCAAACTTCTTGCCGGTCAGCGCGAAGTTGTAGAGCACATTCTCAGTCCACCCACCACCGTTCGGAATCAACTGAAACACCGCTCCCGAATCACTCTCGCCCCCTTGGTAAGCTGCCCCATATAAATTGCCCGAGCCATCGAACGCCACGTTCCCCGACGGCTGCAACCCGTCGATTCCATCGAAGTTATATTCCTCGTTAAACGTCCATCGACCCGACTCCGGGGTGCCCGACTCCTGGGTAAACGAAAAGACTATGCCCGCATTATTTGTCCCGCCATAGGTCGTCGTCCCCCACAGCGTCCCGGCACTATCCAACGTCAAACCTCCGCGCACTAGCGCTCCGTTATTTTGATTGAAATCAACCAGCGTCTTATAGCCCCAATGTTTTCCTTTCGAGGGGCGCACCAACTCGAAGACCGTGCCGCAACCATAGCCGTTGCAGGCGAGGTTATCTCCGCCCTCATAGGTCGTGCCATACAAACTGCCCGCCGCATCCATCACCAGCCCGGCCCGTGGCTCTGCGCCCTGGCCGAACGCGTCCGAAAGTTTGTGAATCACGCGCTCCTTCCACGCACCGCCGCTCACGGGCGACAACTCGTAAATCGTTCCGCAGCCCTTCGCGGGAGGACATCCAATATGCGGCCGCCCGCCGATCGACGTCGTCCCATAAAGATTTCCCGCCGCGTCAAATACCACGTCACCGAACGGGAGCGCGCCGTCGTTTCCTCCCTGAAAGCTATACAGAATTTTTTCGTTCCACGGCTGCCCCGAATCGGCAGGCGTCCGTGGGCTCAACTCGACCACCGCTCCAAGTCCGTCCGCGCCGCCTCCCGATACCGTCACATAACCATTGCCCGGTGCATCGAACACCACCTCGCCCAGCGGATACCCACCATCGGCTCCTCCGGTAAACGTATAGACCACCGAAAAATGCCACTTGCCGTTCGCCTTCGGAGAAAGCTCAAACACGGTGCCCGCCCCGTAAGCGCCACCGATCTGGGTCGTGCCGTAAAGATTCCCGGCAGCATCCTCGGTAAGATTTCCATCCGGATACGAGCCATCGCTCCCGCCCGTAAAGCTATGCAGCAGGCTCACGTCCTGCGCCGCACAAACTTGCGAAGCGAGTGTCAACACAATCGTCGTCGCTATCACCGCAGCGAGTGTTGGCACGCAAAAATTGCGGATCATGTCTCGTCTGAACTTGTCCCCACTCATTTTTTTCATGGAACCGAAGAATCCCCCCAAAAAACTCTAACCCGAAGCGATGCCAAGAATGTCACAAAACCGTCAAAAGAGCGCGCCAAGAAAATGGCAGCGCTCGTCCGAAAATCGATCGGGAGTGTCTGAATGAGCGGGTTGACACAGATTGCTAGAATAAGAAGGAGCGGCAATTTGCGAGCGTTCTGCCCGGGAGCCGTCTCGAAACAGGCATGATCGTAGCAACTGATTGATTTATAAATACTTTAGCGATAAGTCTTTATTCCTCAAAGACCTGGCGGGTAACATGGCTAAAGTATTGATTCTAAGAGACCGCTGTAGGGAGGGGGGTAGGAGGCGAGGGGTTCAACTCAGCTCTTATTGCAATATAAGCCATCTGTATTCAAAGACTTAAACATAAGTCATTGAATTATAAATACTTTACACCGATCCGCTGACTCTCATCATTTGCCCGCTGCGGAATTCACTGTCACCGATCGCGCTTCATAATGCGTTCCATTGAAGCGAGCTTCCACCATAACGTCAGCTCCCTCCTGAATCTTTCGCGCCAGTTCGTGATCGTTCGCATCGACGTAAACTTCGTAACTCTTGTTGTCGCGGGGATCGACAATCACAACCAATCCTCGATGCAGATCGAGGAATGTCACCTGGCCCGAGAAATAGAAAGTCGCTCCCGGCAAAGCGAGGATCGAAACCTCACTCACCATCGGCTGATTACTGGTCGGACGATTCTTCCCTTGACGATCGCTGGCTGGAACGAAGGCAACCGTCACCAGTGTTCCGGGCTGAAGGTCATCGGGAGTCGCGGACTGATCGCCTCTCACAATCGTCGCTCCAGCCATCAGGTGCATCTTTACTGGCCGCGGCGAGAGCGTGTCGCGCAGAATCAATTCCCTTCTGCTTGCATCGTAATCTACGATCTGTCCGTTACCTTGACCGCTCGCTACCGGAAGCACGCGGATATTGCGCGCGAAAATGTCTTTACCATCGAGCGTGGTATCGACGTATGCTCGCTCCCCATCCTTCAAATCATCCAGCGAACCCGGTCGATCCGCGCTGAAGACATGAGTGCGATCGTCGAACAGAACAGTCAGGTGTCCACCGCCAAAAATGTCGAGGATAATGCGATCGCGAACATGATCGACAGTGCGAATCTCGCCGCCCATCAGGGTCGTCTTGCCTTTCGGTTGCGGCGGGAGATCGGGCACCGCGCGCATATCCTGATTGCTCAACACAACGTTATTCGGCGTGACCGGATTCGGACTCGGACTCGGACTGATGTTACTGGCGCTCGCCGACCCGTCCGTAGTGAGCAACGACGACGAAGAGGCGATCTGCGCCCACCCGCAACTCACGCACACTACAGCGGCAAAGGCGAGACTACAGCCGATAGAGCGCAACACATTCCGAATCAAGAGCCCTCCACTGGGAACGAAACCCATCTCGGATCACGATCTCGGATTGAATATCCAAGAATTGAAGATCAATGATCGATTCCCAAGCGTTATTTGGATGCTTTTACCCGACAGGTGGTAGTCCAGCAAAAACCCTATAAATAGGCAGCATTCAGACATCCGTGGGCATCCAAGATGAGCCACATAAGGCAAGGTCCAAGCCGGAGATTCTATGGGGAATTTTGCTTTGGGAGTTCGGGAGGGCAAACGCATCGCACTCGCGGCCACGCTCGTTACTGCTGCATTAACGACCGCCGCGTTCGCGCCGCTTCTGCATGCAGGTAACATCGGTGACATCAAGATCACGATCCCGAAGCGCAGTGAGTTGACGCCCGTTGAGCGCCTGAATCGCGAAGGGGTGGAAGCCGTCAACAAACGCCACTTCAACAAGGCCAAAGAGCTTTTCTACAAGGCATATCTGTTCGATCCGGGAGATCCGTTTACGCTGAACAACCTCGGATATGTCGCCGAACTCGAAGGCCAGGTTGACCGCGCGCAGACCTTTTACGCCATGGCTTCCGCGGAGCCTACGGAGGCGCGAATCGACCGTGCCAGCACGAAGGAACTGAAAGGCGAATCGCTCCCAAGCGCACTCGGCACGGCTCATGACATACCGATGCAGGTGAATCGCGCAAACGTACAAGCAGTGGGACTGCTCTCGCAGGGCCGAACGCGTGAAGCGGACACGCTGCTCCAGCAAACTCTGGCGCTCGACCCGAAGAATGCGTTCACTCTGAACAATCTCGGAGTCGCCAGGGAATCGCAGGGCGAGTACGGCGAGGCGCTCAAGTATTACAATGCCGCGGCCAACGCGCACGTCGAGGAGCCGGTGATCGTGACCATGAACGGCGCCTGGCGAGGAAAAGCGGTCAGTGATATGGCCCGATCAAGCGCGGATCGACTCCGCAAGCACATGAAGGATCTGGAAAGCGATCGGGCACAAGTTACATTGCTCAACCTGCGCGGCGTCTCGGCGGCCAATCGCAACGATTGGCGCGCGGCGCAGGACTATTTCTCACAGGCCTATCGCCTCGGGCCCGACAATGCATTCTCCTTGAATAACCAGGGATTCATGGCCGAGCGCAATGGCGATCTCGAAAGCGCGGAGGACTTCTATCGCCAGGCGCGTGAAGCCGGAGGATCGAACGATCGCATTGGCATTGCCACTCGTCCGGCCGCCGAAGGGCGGAAGTTGTCATCCGTCGCCGACTCGAGTGAAGGTCAGGTTTCAAGCGCGGTTGAAGTCCGCAGCGAGGCAAGACATCGCATCGGTGGCCCGGTCGAACTGAAGCGCCGCGATGGCACAACAGTGAACTCGGCTCCACCATCGTCTACAAACGCGCCGGAGAATCCGAGCGCGACGCCGAATCCGCCGCCACCTGACAATCCGCAACAATAGCTTCTGAGTTCTCGTCTAACTGCATTGGGTCTAGAGAACTCGCCAAAGCTGCGCTTCACTCTTATCGCCTAAGTCATCTTCCCGGAATCTCTGTCCCGCAACCTTGTTTCGACAATAGTCTTCGCGTGCACGTCGGTCGGATGCGCAACATTTAAAAACACGAAAGTAGGGAACCTATGGAGCAATTGCGTCAATACCGTAACTACTGTATTTTTCACACTAAGTTGTTAAAAAAATGCAATCGCCCAAAATGTATTCGCTCCCCACCACCGGGCGGAAGACAGTAAGGGCCCTGGAGTCAACATTGAAAGTGTCCCTCTTAGTCGCGGGTCGCCCATTCAGGGGCAATTCGAAGCGTGGTCACAATCCCCTCCAATCGATCCTGTCGCTTCTTGTACTTACTTCCTTCTATGTAGGATGCGCTACATACGCTGGCGCTCAAGTTACTTCCATATCGCTTCAGTCTCCCGGACTTTCCGCGAGCGGTACGACGAACGTGACCTCACCCGTACACGTGGCCGCCACTGCGGAGGATCTCAATCCGATCACCGGCTACGTTGTCTACGCCGACGGCGTGAACGTCTATCGCAACTTCAGCTCCACGGTCGATGCGTGGATCGTGCTCCCCACCGGTTCGCACAAGCTTCTCGTAAAGGCCTGGGATGCCCACAGCGATCTCGCGACAGCTACCTATCAGATCAATGTGACCGGCTTTGCTGCCCCCACTCCTCCCGTAGGGGCGCAGCGAATCAACGGAATCGACGGCGACACGTGGACCGTTGACAACAACCCCGACGTGGGCGGAAAGTGCAACACCGGCAGCATGGGCTCGTTCGTCAACAGCTCGGACCCCAACACCGAGAACGCTCCCGGTGCCGGACAGCACTTCGTCATGAATGGAACATGCCAGTACGATGACAGCCTCTTTTACTGGAAGTCCACCGACCCTCAGGCGCTCGAGAGCGCAACCAATTATTTGTGGGAGTTCTGGTTCTACGTTCCCAACACCACACAATCGAACACCGTGCAGGCGATGGAATTCGATCTCTTCCAGACCGTGCCCATGAGCGACGGCACGCACGAGTTCATGTTCGGGACGCAATGCGACTATGCGAAGAATGCCTGGGATTTCTGGCTGCCGAGCGGCTCCCGTTTGACCTGGGTCACCTCCAACCTGTCGCCCTGCCGCTTTTCGACAGGCGCATGGCATCACGCGGTGTACTTCGTCCAACGCGTGACGTCAGCCGGATACCAGGAGATTCCCCAGAGCTTCAGTCCTTCGACCGACACGAACAGCTACCTGCGATTTGGAACGCTGACGATCGATGGTCAGACCATGTATCTCGGCGGACTGTCGTGGTCGACGATTCCGAAACCCGCGTGGGGAGCGGTCGCGGGCGTACAGCATCAATTGGACACGTCGGTTGCGGGTGCACTGATTGAGCAGTACTCGAATCGCGAATCATTAACGACGTGGTAACCACTGACGTTAAGCTGCAAGCGTAAATGATGGAGATGCACGAGAGCGCATCTCCACAAAACCTTCCAGGTCACGCGGCGTCTCTTGTTTGCGAGGGCGAAGTTGCTGGCGCCGGATCTCCAGTCTCATCCTCAGGAGAGAATGCAATCCTTGCGGCCGGCGGCAGCGCATGCAGGGCTGCCCGCAGCGATGCTCGACGACGGCTCATGAGCGGAAGGCGGTTCTCAAATGACGAGCCAAACGAGCGCCTGCGCCTCTCGAGCTCAAACCATCGGAGATAGTGGCGAACGACGTGGGGCATGGTCATCCGGACAGCGGCGGCATAATTCTGTTCGGCAGCCATGCGTTGATCCTGCGGCGATTCCAATAATCCAATCAACTGCGCGGCGAGATCCACCGGATCACCAGTCTTGTAGAAGCTCACGGCCATGTCTTCGTCAGCGGCCATGTCCCGGAAGTCGCTGAGATCGGCGGATACGATGGGCAGGCCATACTCGCACGCCTGGTGCGCGGGACCGCTGGAACCGGTTGCCGAATCGTATGGCAAAACCAGAATACTGGCGGTGCTGAAAAGTTCCGGCAATCCTTCTTCCTTTACGTAGCCGCGAAACTCGATCCGGGGATTGGGGCCATACTTCGCGCGCACCGACTCCCAGTAGCCGGGCTTGGTGTGGTGATTCGATCCGGCAATGATCAAGCGCGCAGTTGGCACTCTGCGCAGCACAGCGGGAAACGCTTCCATGAGCGTCTCAAGACGTTTGTAAGTTCCCCAGTGCCCGATGGCTAGAAGGCGCTGATCGGGATTGCCGCGCACTGAAAAGTCAGGTGGAGTTGGGCAACGCGCGAAGATGCCGTGCGTGCCGAGGAGAACATTGTCCACCGAATACTTCTTTGCGAGGGTGCGACGATAACCCGAAAGCAAAACGGAGACCGAGGTCGCGTTCAAGAGCACGCGTGTGGCGAGGGCGCTTCCGAAGCGGAAGAGCCTTTCCCGTTTGACTCCCGCGTCGCGGAAATCCACGTGTTCGACGATGTGGTGAAGCGTTACATGGGTGAAGTATCCCATGGCACGAGTGACCGCCGGCGCGCACAAACCGGCGAAAGCCGCGACCGGAAATTCGGGAGTGCCAAAGGTCGAGTAAACGAGGTTGAACCAGACTACGTCCGGCTTCGCGTCGTGCACCGCTTTAATAAGCCGCAGCGGAGAAGCCACTCGATTACTTTCCCAGCAGCGAATCACATCGAACCCCGGCATCTCCTGTTGGCCAGGGTTGTGAATAGGGAGGCCGTTGGCGTCAGTATTCCACTCATAGTAGGTCAGCTTATCGGCCAGAATCGTAAGATTAATGAGCGGGTTGCGCTGAAGCTCGCGCGCCAGGTAGAGGCCGTATTCATTCAGTTGGCGGCCGCTGGGAGGGAATGCGGTTATAAGACAGATTTTCATGGGCCGATTCTTAACCGTTCTTTGAGTTTTACCTTCATCACTTGGTGGTTCTTAAAAGATGCTGACCTGAAAGTACGGCCGGAGTTGTTGACTTGCAGGGCCGTTGAAATTGAAGAAGTCTTCCTGCTGCATACCCGCGGAGAAGCGGATCGGATAACGCACGGGAAGTTCCTGGCCGTTCTCCTGATAGGTCCGGTGAATCGGCATCGCATAGGAGACCGCGAACCCGGACTGAACGGCGTCATAGGCGTGGATTCCCATATTGCGGGAGTAAGACGCATTGGCCAGGATGGACCAGTTGCGGGTGGGCGAAAACTCCACATTGCCAGCAGGCCGAAACGCCTGGGCAATTGCGTACTGGCTTATTTCGACGCGCCAGGATCGCAGATACTCGCCGATCGCCCGAATCTTAAGCCGGTCCGAGAAGCGCCGCTCGATGCCGGCATAGGTTGAGGTGTAGTAAAACTCGCGTGGAATGGGCGAGAACTGCTCGTCGCGCGCTCCCCATCCGACGATGAGCCCGTTTTTTGCCCAGGGCCGGCCGACGTGAAACTCCAGCGCGCCCGCGAGGTCGCGGCTGCGCTGGCCATTCTCCGTGAATGGTCCAGCCTCTCGAATTCCATAACCATTCACCGACACCCAGTTAAAGAACGAAGTAGTCGACAGGTAGGCGAATTGGCGGAACAGGTTCTGATTCATGTTGTACGGGTCGAGAGTATCCCGCCTGACGGTTTCCTGAATGCCGGTGTTGAAGTTGAAAACGTTGTCGCCCCAGCGAAGGGAAGGAGTGACTCCGAAGTTGAAGTTGTAGTCCCAGGTGTCGCGGTCGACGATGGTGTCAGCGCTCGGCAGCGAGATCACGCCGCGCGAATTGCGTACCTGAAAGAAGCCGCCGGAGTCCGGCAAGCCTTGCAGGTGGAGATGGAAAGCCTCCGTCCACAGGCTCTGGATCGATGACCGCGGCAAGGGCAGGTTATTGGACGTGGCGGGAGAACTGGAATCCAGCGCTGCATCCAGCGGATAGACAGTCGTATCTTCGAAGATGGGCGAGAGCGTGTAGTCGGAGAGGAAGCTTACGGTGTGGTTGAGCCTCAGGCCCTCGTCGGCTCCGGCGCGCAGCATTTCTATGTCAGCGGTATTATCTTCGCCCGAGGCTTGCGCTGCCTGCGCAAACGCTGTTAACGCCTGCGCATTCTGGCGGCGCTGGCGAAGGGCGGTTGCCCGGGCGAGCAAGTACTGATAACTCAGTTCGTCGTCGTTCAGGTTTTTGCTGATCTGATCGAGCTGCGCCTCAGCGCGAGGGGTATCACCGATCGCGAGATATGTGTTCGCCAGTCCGACGCGAACGTCGGATTCGGGCGCGCCCGCGGCCAGCGCCCGCTGAAAATAAACCTGGGCGAGTTGATATTCGTGCATGCCGAGAAATACATCAGCGGTTTGCACCAGTTCGGTGCCAGTGGGCGGATCCGTGCGTCCGGCGCCGGCTTCCATCAAGGCGAGCGTCACCTGGCGGCGCGTATCGTCGATCTCACCCTTCTTCATCATCAGATGGGCGATGGCAAGTCGAACTTCTACGCGATCAGCACCTGAAGCGGAGAGCGCGCGTTCAAAGCGCGCCATGGCCGCTTTTTGCTCCCCAAGAACGCTGAGCGCCTCCCCGGTAGATACGTAGACCGTGCTTGGCCCGGCCTTCTCTGCGAGTTGAATGTAGTGCATTGTTTGATTGCGCTGGTGAAGCTGGGCGTAACAACGCGCCAGTTGGGCATATACCAAGCCATTACCGGGGGCGAGCTTATCGGAATCCTGAAGCTCGTTGATCGCCTCCTGATATTCATGCAGCTCATACAGGGCGTCGGCAATGGCCACATGGAGCTTGGGGTCGGCAGGGTCGCTCTTCAACGCGAGGCGGAATTCGGCGATGGCCCGCTTCAGCAGTCCTTCATTTCCATAGGCCGTTCCGCGAATCAGATGCACCGCCATCGAATCGCCCATTTCCTTTTCGGCGAGTTTGACTTGCTCGAGCGCGAGACGTGGGCGATGCAAATCGAGGTCGGAATAGGCCAGGCCAAGGTGAGCTTCGCCATTCTTGGGCTCAATCTTCAATGCAGCATTAAAGTCGACGGCGGCCGCCACGCCCTGGCGTTGATCGTGCAGCACGAATCCGCGATTCACGTAGGCCGTGGCAACGCCGGGACCGCGTTCGATCGATTTCGTAAATTCCGCCTGCGCCTCAGGGAGATCGCCGTTGTGCTTGTAGACGTAGCCGGCGAGAAGAGGGAGATCAGGCTCCTTGGGCAGCACGTCCTGATACTTGGTGGCCAGCGCCAGCAGATCGTCGTAGCGCTCGAGGTGTAGGTAGTCGTATCCGAGATAGACAACCACATCGCGATCGTGGGGCAGCTTTTGAATGAGCTGTTGTCCAACTTCCGCGGACTCCTTGTAGTTTCCGATCCAGCTCAGGTAACGCTCTTTCTCCCGCATGATGTACGGGTCCTGCTGCATGGGCGGCGAGGCCAGAGCCAGCCATTCTCCGGCGAGTGGATACTGATGCGCCTCAATCGCTGCGTTCATGCCGCCGGCAATGGCGAGAGTGTTGCGGGGAGCGAGGCGGTGCGCCTTGCGGTAATTCGTTTCTGCTTTGGTGAAGTCGTGCCGAGCGGTGTAGAGATCGCCGAGCGCGAGGTACGACGCGTAATAACGCGGATGCGTGGCCGCGAGGCGCAGCAAGTATTTTTCAGCCTCTTTGTCATGGCCAAGCTGCCGTGACACCGACCCGAGCGATGTAAGCGCCAGTTCGTTGTCGGGATCGAGCGTGAGGACCTTCTTATAGATTACGAGCGCTTCTTCGCCGCGGTCGATCTTGACGAGCAGGTCGCCATTCAATTGTAGGGCGTTTGGATCTTTGGGATTCAGCGCGAGCGCCTCGTGAACGTCCTGTAGCGCGCCGCTGGTGTCACCGCCGTAGAGTTTGACTTGCGCGCGCAGCCGAAGAAAATCCTCGCGGCTCTTGCCATCGAGATTCAGCGCATTGATTTCCGATTGGGCGATCGCCAACTCGCTCGAAGCGGCGGAATCGTTGTCGAGGCGGTTGTACATCTGTATCAGGTTGATATGCAGCTGAATGGGATAGAGCGGGCCCTCAGGCGGAGATTGCGGCAGAGCGCTGATCGCGGCATTGTATTCCCGCACCGCATCTTCGTTGCGCTCTTCAAGCTTGTCAACCTCGCCGCGAATCGCGTGTAGCCGATAATGATTCGCATTCAACTCCTCGGCGCGATCAAGATATTTGTTGGTCGACTCGACATCGTTGGCGGTCAACTCGGCTTCCGCTGCCGAAAGCTGCATGTTCACGTCGTGCGGCGCTTCGTCGGCGGCCTGAACGTAGAGTTTTGCGGCTTCATCCTGCTTACCGGCGAGCTGGTAAGTGTAGGCTAGCTCACCCAGCACCTCGGGACTCTGGTGGGGAAGAGACTTCAGGGCCGCAATCGCGGCGGAATAATTTCCCATTTCACGATAGAACCCGGCCAGCGCGCGCACGACCTCCGGGTTGTTCGGCGCACGATGCTTCGCCATGTCGAGGTAGCGCTCGGCCTGCTTATCCTGATTCAAACGCTCATAAGCAATCGCGATCAGAAGTTCTGAGCGGGCGTCCGCATGCATTTGCTCGGCGCGCTGCAGCTGCGCCAGGGCCTCATCGAATTGCCCGGATTGCAGCAGCATCTCGCCGAGAACAAGAACGTCGGTGATTCGCCGCGAATCGGCCGCGACCACGTGAGTCAGAATTTTGATGGCCTCGTCTCTTCGACCCATGCGGCTGTACGTCTGAGCCAGACCTGATTGCCCTTCGAGCGACGAAGGATTGATGCGCAAGCCTCGCTCGTAGGACTCGACTGAAGCCTGCGTTTTGCCGCCGAGGCGCTGCGTGTAGCCGAGCAGGAACCAGAGTTTCTCATCGCCCGGCGCGGACTGGGCCGCACGCTCGGCAAAGTCCATGGCAGCCGCGTAGTTTCCGCTCTTGAGCGCCGCCTCCGCGGCGCGCGCCAGGCGCGCGTTCTGAATATTCGAACCCCAGCCCAGCGACTTCTCGTCGGATTGGGGGCGGGGCTTCGACTGCGCATTTTTTTGCGCTTGATTGTTCTTCTGTTGATCAGTCTGCTGCTGATCCTGCTCCGACACTGTGCCCGAGTTCACCTTATAAGTCTGGGCGCGGCTCACCGCGGCCATCGCGAAGATAAGCGACACCGCGAGCGAGAACCTGAGGTATGAAATCTGGGAGTTCAATCCGCCTCCAGCCAAACTTCTGGCTGTGATTGCAATACTTCGATGGCGCATCGAACTCCAATGTTGGCTGAGGGGGTTGTAACTCGCGAAGACCCACAAACAGCGCGGCTTGGGAGCAACCACTTCGGGGGACCGGCAATCCAAGATGGGCAACCGGAGGAAATTGTGTCCAGGCTAGACTTCGTCGACCGTGCCGACCGTCCTTTTCCACTCAGTTTAGTTTTCCTGGTGGCATTTCTAGTACATGGGCCCCTGCTGCTGATGCAGCTTCCGCTTCGGTCATACGACACAAACTTCCATATTTTCTTTGCGTCGCACTACGCGCAGCACTGGTTCGATCCCTGGAATACGAAGTGGTACGGCGGATTTTCGCAGACGACCTACCCGCCGCTGCCGCAGCAATGGATTGCCGTCATCTCGCACGCGGTCGGACTCGACATGGGCTACATGATTGTGCAGTTTGTTGCGATTCTGCTCCTGGCATTGGGCGTGTACCGCTTCTCAAGGCTGTGGGTCGATCAGCGGGCCGCTTCTTATGCCGCGTTGGCCAGCATATTCATCGGTTCTGAAACGTTCTTGGTTTACGCGGCAGGGCAACTCGCCACAACTTTTGCCGCGCCACTTTACCTGAACGCGCTGCCCTACATCTACGAATGGATTCGCGAAAATAATTGGCGGTCGCTGCTTAAGGGAACGGCGTTGGCGGTTGCCGCTGCGGCTGCTCACCACGCCACATTGCTATTTGGTTCGTTCTTCTTTGCGCTCCCGGTTCTGGCACTGGCCATTTTTGATATGCGTCAAGACCACCGGGCGTACGTGAAAGGCTTCGCCTTCCGGACAGTCTTTGTTGCGGCCGCGGTGGGCGTGCTGATCGCAATCGTACTGCTGCCTTTCTGGCTGGCTCTCATCAAGTATCCGGTCACACAGGTTCCGATTCCACATCCCAGCCGCGCCAACTACATCCTGAATCCAGCACTCGGGTTCAACTACTTCATCATCCCGTACGGCGCAATGATCCTGGCCTTCCCGTTCATTCTGATGCGGGGCTGTTCGATTCCGCGGCTGCGGCCCCTGCTTGTCGGATTCTGGGTCGCGCTGCTGATTGGCCTCGGGTCCACGACGCCGGTCGCGCGAATTCTTCTGGCGCGCGCCTACGAAGTGCTGACGATGGAACGCTTCAGCTACTGGGCAACGCTACTGGCGCTCCCGTTTATCGGATTGCTGGCCGAAGAATTAGTTGACCGTTCACGTTGGCGCGCACTCGCCGCCGTGGTGGTGGCTGCGGGTTTGACCTGTGCAGGCGCGGTCGCGTGGGCGACTGTACGTCCAGCTGAAGTAGACAACTTCAAGGTAGACACCGTTGCCAGTTGGTTGAATCGCGACGGCCATGACCGCTATCGCTACATTACTCTCGGCTTTGGCAATCAGATTTCGCGGCTGGCTATGCTCACCGATGCGGGCAGCGTGGATGGTGAGTGGAATTCCGGACGACTACTTCCCGAATTGACCGAGCACGGCGCGGGCGCCCTGACCAGTTCGAAATATTTCGGCAAGGGCGGGATGGATGCTCTGATCGCCGTTTTGCAGCATGCCGACAAGTACGGATTGAAGTGGGTCTTTGTGCGCGAGCCTTATTACGAACCACTCCTGGTATTTTCCGGCTGGCGCCGCATTGAAGATCTGAACGACCGGACAATCGCAATCTGGGCGAGGGACAATGTCGCGCCCGCCACGCCAATTGACTCACCGCAGCGGCCTCCTGCGTGGCAAGGAATTCTGTGGGGAATCCTTCCGATTGGAAGCAGCGTGCTCGCGATGTTCCTGGTGCTTATTCCCAATCGCCGCCGCATCGAGGAAGTCGGCCGACCTCCAGTCAAACCGGCCGCGGCTGAGCAGGATCTCGTGTTGGGGAGATACATCTCATGAGCGCCGACCTTCGCAACGTTAATGCCGATCACAAGGACGCCGATCACGGCAAGAGCCGGGGAGTCGGCATCATATTCGGCCTGGTGCTGGCCGTGGCCACCGTTGCGCTAATTGCGATCGGAACGATTTGGCCGAACCAATCGAATTCCGGCGTAGCCGAACCGAATGCGCGCGTCATCATTTCCGCATCGTCGCCGCAAGATGCCGTCAACGACCTGTTGCAGCAAATCGCTCGCCGCGAATGGCACTCTGCCTATGAGTTGCTGGGTAACAAAGGCGAATTCAGCGAAACGGAATTCAAGAGCGACCTGACGGGAGAATATGGCAGCCTGCGCAGCTACGCCATGCTGAATCAGTTTGATCTTCAGCCGCTGCGGGCATCGGCCGATCAGGCCGAAATCCGCGCACATCTGATCTGGTCGTCGGTCGTCGGCACCTTCGAAGATTCACGCGATCTGCGCGTGGTCCGGAACGGCCGGCATTGGGAAGTGAGCTGGCCCATCGTCAAAGAAGCACGCGTTCCACCCCAGGTGATTGCGGTGAACTACCTGCGCTGGGATGTGATTTACCGTGGCCCGGAAGACGATTGGGGCGCACAAGATGTCGAGGCTCCGCATGTTCGCATTGTCGCCATGCACCCCATGGATCGCGCCGGCGAGGTCATTCTGATGGGCGAGATCTTGAACGAGGACGTGGTGCCGGCGTTCGTCACGGTAAAAGCGAGCTTGCTCGACGGCAAAGGCAACGCACTCGGGACCGAAGACGCATTCGACAAAATTTCTCACGTGCTGCTGCCGAAGCAAGTCTCCCCATTCCGGATCGACTTCCATAACATTCGGATGTCGCAGGTCGACAGCATTCGGATGCAGCCGTCATCGAACCTCGTGCCCGCGTCGGCCGATCCGGTGATCGGCATCGAATCGCAGAAGCTGAACCCCGTGCCCGACGCTTCACTGACAGGGCAACTGGTAAACCAAAGCGGACAGGTTGTGAACGTTGCCCACGTAATTGGCACGTTCTATGACGGCGGCGGACAGATCGTATGGGTCGCGGATGAATATCCCAGCCGTGCGCTGCTTCCGGGAACGCCGGTGCCGTTCCAGATTTCGCTGCCTGCCGACATCGCCAACAAGGTCAAAACCTACCGCACGGTGGCTACGACCTACATTTCGAGTCGTATCCAATGACCGCGCGAACTCTATTTTCGTGCATAGTCGTGATCTCGCTTGCGAGCCTCGCGGCGGCACAGCCGGCGTTGCGCTTTCCCTCTAAGGTGGAGGCGGGAACTGCGTTCTCGGTTTCAACTGCGGGATCGGGGGACGCGACGTTATATATCGTCGGACCCGCCGATGCGCTTGCGCGCAAGGTTCATCTGGGAGAGAACGTGACTTTCGCAGCCGATGAACTGCACAATGCCGGGCACTACGTGGCAATTTTGGCCGCAGGCTCGTCATCGCAGTCGGCGCAATTTGATGTCGTGGCTTCCCGGCAGCCGGCAGCGCTGAGTTTTCTCGCCAAGCCTTCGCGGCTGGCCGTGAACCGCGAAAATGGCATCAGCGGAGTCGCGTACATTTTTGATGTCTTCGGCAATCTCGTGATGAAGCCCGAGCAAGTTTCCTTTCAGCTTTCCGACGCCACCGGCGTCGCGCAATCCCGAAGCGCGGCCAGTCATGATGGGGTGGCGTGGGTGCAGATGAACTCGGCGCCGAAGGCGGGTCCGGCCCAGTTCAAAGCCGCGCTCGATAGCGTTCACGCGACCCGTGTCGTGCAGCAGGTTCCCGGCGATCCCTGCTCGATTCGAATGAGCGCGCGACCCGCCTCCGGCCAAAGAGTTCTATTGCAGACTGATCCAGTCCGCGATTGCAGCGGGAATCCCGTGCCTGACGGGACGATTGTGAGCTTTACAGAAACCTACCGGGGCCGGCAATCGACAGTCGATGTGCCACTGAAGCGGGGCGTGGCGGAGACTGAGCTTCCGGCCGAGAACGGCGCAGTGATCTCAGCGGCGGCGGGAGTTGTGCTGGGCAATGAGATTCGCTGGAGCGGCCGATGAGAATTGCACGCAAATTGCCTCTCTTGCTGCCAATTGTCGGCGCAATTCTGGCGGCCATTCTGCTCTCAGCCTCTACGGAGCCAACCGTTCGAGTGGCGTCCATGGATTCGGTGGGGCCGCGGCCCGTGGAAGAGCAGACCCAATCATCAGTGATTCGCGACTATCTGCTCTCGTGGCAAACGATGAATGATGCCCTATCCCAGAACCGGACTGACCAGCTGGATACGGTCTTCGTAGGGAAAGCGAAAGAGAAGATCGCGGAAACGGTTCACGAACAGCAGAGTCTCGGGATTGAGACAAGCTACCTGCCGAAGTCGCATGACATCAAAGTTGTGTTTTATTCGCCGGAGGGATTGTCGATTCAACTGTTGGATGAAGTGGAGTATGACGTCGATGTGAGGAAGGACGGCCAATCGATTGGCTCGGAGCACGTTCGAGCACGTTATGTGGCAGTTCTCAGCCCTACCGAGACGAGATGGAAGGTCCGCGTGCTGCAAGGCGGGGCGTTATGACGTTAGCGCTGACTTAGATTGTGACTTGTCAGCGAGCTATGTAGTTAGGCAGTGGTTGGTTAGGAATCATCAGTCACTAGTTATCAGTTAACCCAGGAGCCCAGACGTGATCTCGCTCGTCATTCCGATTTACAACGAAGAGGAAATCCTATCGCTCCTTCACAGCGCGGTCAGCGATGCGATGAGCGAAATTGATGAGCTTTGGGAAGTTGTGTATGTGAATGACGGCTCGAAGGATTCGTCACTCACCCTGTTGCGCCAATTGCAGGCGAGTGATCCACACGTGGTGGTGGTCGACCTCTCGCGCAACTGGGGGCATATGGGCGCGATCCACGCCGGTCTGCAAACGGCCCGCGGCGAGGCGATTGTGCTGATGGATGGCGACCTTCAGGATCCGCCAGAAGTGGTGCCAAAACTGGTGGATGCCTGGCGCGACGGCGCGCAGGTAGTTACGGCGGTTCGCCGTAGCCGGCGGGAAAGCCGCAAGCTGCTGGCCGTGCTCTTCCCTCTTTTCTATCGCGTGATGGGAGCAATTTCCGACTATCCGATTCCGTTGAATGCCGGCATTTTCGGCTTGTTCGATCGCCAGGTGCTCGAATCGCTGAACAGCTTGCGTGAGGGCAATCGCTATCTTCCAGGCCTCCGGGCATGGGTCGGCTATCGGACCGCGGTCGTCTATTACGACCGGCAGGACCGCATCGGCGGCGAAGGCAAGCTGAGTTTTGTGAGCCGCATCAAGTATGCGATGGACGCGATTACCAGTTTCAGCTACAAGCCCTTGCGGATGACGTTCGTTCTGGCGGCAGCCTCATTTCTGGCCGCCACTTTGTTCGCGTTTGCGGCACTCGCGTCTGCAAGCAATGGAATGTTCTATGCGCTCTTCGCAGCTATATTCCTGATGAGCAGCCTGCCGCTGCTCTGCATAGGAATCATGGGCGAATACCTGGGCCGCGTCTACGACGAGGTCAGGGCACGTCCACTGTCGATCATTAATCGTGTCTACCAGGGCGAGCAGGTGTTTGCGTCTACAGGATTAAGATCGGAGCGAGAAGTCAGTCTGACGGGCGCCCGTCTGACAGACGTTAGTTTGGCAGACAATGTCGAGCGAGGAATTGACTTGACCGACACAAAAGTTGGAAGAATATACCCTGCGGCTTGAATCACTCTGCCGAATTGTGAGTCCCGCCCCCGCTGTCGCATTTCGACGAGCCGCGCTCGATGGCGGTGCCCTCTTCGTAGTCGTTCCAGGTGGCGATCACAAGAAACGGAAGCGGATGGCTGGCCGGAAAATACTCGCGTGAGATTTTCATCGTGTCAGCCAGGGTCTGGCCACAGCGCTGCGAAATATATCGCCCCAGACCCCATGACGCCTTGCGATCGTCGAATCCGGCCCAAGCCGCGCCGACCGCGATCTTGTCAGGATACTTCGATTGCATGGTCTGATAGAAGTCACGCAGATAGTCGTCGCCCCAGTGGCTCCCGTCGGCTGCCCAACCTTTCCTGCCGGGATTGATCCACGCATAGAAACCATCGAAGTCTGACGCGTAGGAGCTTTTCCTGTATTCGAAGATCAGCAATGGAGGCGTGCTCCACCTGTTGACCTCAGCGCGCACACGGCTCCAATCGGTATGGTTCGCCTTAGGAAAGATGAAAATCACCGGACGCCCTTCGTATGTCAAATAAGCCTGGCTTCCCGCGACTCCCGGAGTCAGGTACCTATCGTGAAACGAGTCGAACGAAACCAGTGCGTCATCGGTTGCCGCCTCGGTCTCCTGATCCGTTTCGTCGTACATCATCGCCACCGAGAAGTTCTGCTCGGCGGCCAGCGATTGCAACAGGGCGTAGCTCTTGTCGATGAAAGGCTCTCGATCTCCGTACCAGTCCACGACGAAACCGGTGATGCCCAGCTTCTTCGCCTCCTCGATCTGCTTTTTGAGCGTCACCGGATCCTGCGAGGAATATCCGACATTGATGTGCTTGGGATGGCCAAACCAGGGCTCATAAACGGCCAGGACTTTCGTCGGCGCGCCGCCGTTGGAAGGTGGCTCGCGAAGTGTTCCGTGCAACCCGGTATGGGTGCAGCCATCGAAAGCCAGCAGGAACAGAGCGAGCG
Source organism: uncultured Acidobacteriaceae bacterium (assembly GCA_963803645.1). Classification (GTDB taxonomy): domain Bacteria; phylum Acidobacteriota; class Terriglobia; order Terriglobales; family Acidobacteriaceae; genus Acidiflorens. Next base: position 221,962 of record CAWDNK010000007.1, read on the forward strand.
CGGTAGTTATGGAAGGAAATGCCATTGGCAACTAATGGTTAGAGGGTCGAGACGGGAGTTTGGGTTGCAGCCAGGGACGCTGGTTTCCACACGATTTGCGGGCAGCTAGAGGCCCATTCGGCGCATCTGAAGCATAACTCCATTGGATCGGTGCGCGCTCACCCCCTTTGTGCCATCGATGCAACGTTACGCCGCTTGGGAGTGGGAGCCTGATTGTGCCTTCGAGAATCATAGAGCGCATTAGCGCCAAGACAAAAACTCCGCGCGAGCGCCTGCTCAATGGAAGCGCCATTCTGCTCACCGCTCTCTGCATCCTCACCCTAGCCAACTTCGGATACAACATCGCGGTCGCCAGAATCCTCGGTCCAATCTCTTACGGACACACGACTGCTGTCTATACGCTGTTGGTGCTGACGTCGGCAGTCACGCTCTCGGTACAGATCGTGACCGCGAAAATTGTGGCAAAGTGCGCCACCGGCGAGTTGCAGACTCTCGCCTACCACGAGTTTCATCGCTGGGGCTGGGCAGCCGGAATTTTAGTCAGCTCACTGTTGCTGCTTCTTCGAAATGCGATCACAGCGTATTTGAATATCCCGACGCCTCTCCTGATTATTCTGCTGGCGATTGGCACGACCTTCTACGTTCCGCTGGGCGCCCGGCGCGGCTATCTCCTTGGGACATGCAGTTTCCGGCGCCTCGGCAGCAACCTCGTCATAGAAGCGCTCACGCGTCTGTTCGGCTCACTCCTGCTCATGAAGCTCGGCTTCGGCGTTCCGGGAGTGATCGCCGCCAATGCGGCAGCCGTGGTTACCGCTTATTTCCTGGCTCGGCCGGTGTTAAGCCGTGTGAGCACCGTTGAACGCGCGCTCTCGTTTGATTCTCGCGAGGGTCTGCAAGCCGCCGTTTTCTTCGCGGGGCAAGTCGTCATCAATAACTGCGACATAGTCGTAGTCAAGCACTTCTTCTCCCCTGAATCCGCCGGCCTCTACGCGGCTATCTCGATGGTCGGACGCGTGGTATTTGCCTTCTCCTGGACGATCGTCAACAGCATGTTTCCGATCTCCGCGCAAACCAAGAGCCAGAATCGGAAAGACCACGGCGTTCTTGGCCTCACCATGCTCATGGTCTCCGGTGCTTGCCTGACTTTCATTGTGGCTTTGCGCATAGCTCCCGGCTGGATCTGGGGGCGCCTGTTCGGAGCGCAATTCCAAGCCGCCGGCGGCACAGAGTTTCGCCACCTTCTCATCCTCTATGCATTGTCGACCGCCGTCTACAGCTTGAGCGTCGTCCTGATCGCCTACGAAATGTCACGCAAAATCGCCAATACGGGCTGGTTTCAGCTACTCATCGGAGCCGCTGTGGTGGGAGGCATCTATCGGTTCCACTCTTCGCTGGCGCAGGTGATCTGGGTGCAGGTCTTCATGATGGCGATCCTTGTGCTCTTTGTTTCGATTCCGTATCTAATGCGGATTTTTCGAGGCGATGACGGTGACGAACAAAGCACAGTGCCCGGGTCTATCAGACTCCGGAGGCAAGTCAACGAGAATGAGGTGATCGCGGAATTCCTGAAAACCGATTTCAATGCTCCCGAGTTCGCGCGCTATCAAAACGCTCTTCATGACTTGGTGGAGGCGCCCGACCTCGAGCACGAGGGCCAGAATAAAGTGCGCCGGGCGCTTTTCAATGTCCGCCACAGATCGCTATGGAAGCAACTGCCCGAGGACACCGAATGGTACGAGATGGAAGTCGAGCCGAGAGACCTCGAGCGCATTCGCGTTTTCCCGCGAGCTCAATGGCGCAGACTGGCGGCCGGGGACTTCGACCTCACGCAGGTTGCTCGGCGAATTGCCGACGATCGTTATCGCGCCAGCGCGAGCGAAACTTTCCTGGCGAAAATCGACGACCTACGGGATCGTCTGGAGCACAAATCTTACGCCGGGGCCGTGTTGCTGATCGGCATGGATGAGCGGGGTCCTTTCACGATTCTCGACGGCAACCACCGGCTGGTGGCGGCAATGCTAACTTCTCCGTCGGCATTGAGCGGCTTTCGTTTTTTTTGCGGATTGTCTCCCCGGATGGACCGATGCTGCTGGTACCGCACTAACGTGGCCACACTGACGCGGTACGGCAGACACCGGCTTTGGCACTACACGCACGACGCCGTAAAGGAACTCAATCGCGTGTTGCAGCACTCGGGGACAAATACCCAGGCTGTGTGAAACCTAGTCTGCAGTGCCGGCTCGCCGGGAGTCGCTTACATAGCGCGGCGGGAGTTCCTGGTCGAACGCTTCGATGATTTGACTCACGAGGTAAGTCAGCTTCACAGCATCCTGCTCATTGGCCGCGGCGGAGCAGAGTTCACGCCAGTCGGTATTTTTGCTCTCAGCCATCTCCAGCCTCCTTCGTTTCCTATCACACGGAGTGCAAGTCTTATGCCACACGCTAAGTGATTCACACTAAATGAAGAACCCTACGAGTTCGGAGTGTAATTATTTCTGCGAGAGAGGCGTGAATTCCGGGAGGGGTACCATCCTCGACTTCGTAAGGCACGCTTGGACAACTTCTAAAGAGTCGACCCTATGGCTCATGCCCGGCGCCGCGTTTAGAGTCGAATCGAGTCACACCCAATTACAAGGGAGGATTATTCAAATGAATAAGGATCGCGTCGAGGGAAAGATGAAAGACGTCGCCGGACGTGTTGAGCGCCAGGCCGGTGAATGGACCGACAACGAGAAAATGCAAGTGCGCGGCACCGCGAAACAGGCGGAAGGAAAGATTCAGAACGCGGTCGGCAAAGTGAAGGATGCGACCAAGACCGCGCTCAAACCTACCGATGCTCAAGAGGACGAGTCGGCGGAGTCCGAGAAAACTCGAAATCGCCGGCACAATGCGGCGTAATTTTTAGTTCGGAGATCCGCGAGGCCGCGACAAGTTTCCGTCGGGCCTCGCGCTATCTTGGCTTGCGAACTGAAACCCAGCCTTCCAGCTACGCTCAACGTTTTTCGCGGCTTTTTCGCGATCGCGCATTAGCCCGAGGCTGCATCATCAGTTCGCTGGCGGGCATTCCCAAAGTAATGAGGACTCCGCTGTATTGCCGCGGAGCCTTCGGCAGGTTACGGTCGAACGAGGCTAAAGGTTAACTTTGATTCGAATTCTATTGGCGGATGATAATCCGGCGGTCCGTCGCTACCTGCGAGGCCTGCTCGAACAGCAGGACGGCTGGCACGTCTGCGACGAGGCCAGCGACGGCGCGGAAGCGGTCCAGCGGTTCGAACACGGTCATCACGACTTGATCGTACTCGACTTCCAGATGCCCGAAATGAACGGGTTGGAAGCCGCGAAGCAAATCATCAGGACATCCCCCCAGACACCGATCCTGATGGTCACGTTATTTCTTTCCAGGCAATTATCCGCGGAGGCCCGGAAGGCCGGGATCAAAGGCACTTGCCCGAAAACCCACATCAGCTGCGTAGTAGACGCAGTTTCGGCCTTGCTGCGGGAAGAGACGTATTTCCCGAATTGATGGGTATCCTCGCTTTTTCGCGTAGGCGTTTTTGCCTATCCCGTCTACAGGGTTCCCTGTATTCGGCAAAAAACAACTCTCTGGTACTTTACTACCTTCAGGGTGGGGCGTTTTTTATGAGTGCCGCCAATTTTATGGAACATGAAACCCTGACTACGGCGGTGCCCGCCTGTGCGTTACGGCCACCACCATACCGAGTAAGATTATGACACTTCGTATTTTGGTGGCTGATGACCACGCGGTTGTAAGACGTGGATTGCGGAGCCTGCTCGGCGCTCATCCGGGTTGGGAGGTAATCGATGAGGCGTCGGACGGGGCGGAAGCGGTGGATAAATCGAGTCAGTTAATTCCGGATATCGTCGTGCTCGACATCAGCATGCCCAAAATGAGCGGTCTGGAAGCTTGCCGGTTGATCCGCAGAAACAATCCGCAGAGCGAAGTGTTAATCGTAACGCAGCATGATTCCAAGCAGATGATGCGAGAGGCTGGCGACGCGGGAGCGCGGGGGTACGTGGTTAAATCGAATATTGCGCGCGACCTTGTTAGGGCGGTACAGGCAACAAGCGAACACAAGCCGTTTGGATGGAAGACCGATCCGTTAAACCATTCCAACTGATACGAACGTGTGGATTTTGACGGGCTATATCGACAAAAGAAACAAGTTTCAATCTCTCGGAGGGTAGCTTATGAAACTGCGGATTTTGGTTGCCGATGATCATGAAGTTGTGCGCCGTGGATTGTGCACGCTTCTACAGGCGCATGAAGGGTGGGAGATTTGCGGGGAAGCGGTGGACGGGCGGGACGCTGTCGAGAAGGCAAAGGCGTTGAAGCCCGAGATCGTGATTCTCGATGTAGGCATGCCGAATCTTAACGGTCTGGCCGCGACCCGCCAATTACTCCAACATGATGCCGGCTACAAGATCATCGTTCTGACGATCACCGACGCGGATCAGGTGATACGAGAGGCGCTGGATGCGGGAGCCAGGGGCTTCGTGCTTAAATCGGATGCCGCCCGCGACCTGGTGTCGGCCGTCGAGGCCCTGCAGCGGAACCGCATGTTCTTTACGCCAAGAGTTAACGAGATGGTGCTGGCGGGCTTTCTTGACAAAGGACACAACGGCTCAAAGGGCGAAGTTCCCAACTTGCCTAAATTGACAGCGCGGGAGCATGAAGTAATTCAACTGCTGGCGGAGGGGAAGAGTTCCAAGGAAGTGGCATGCGTGTTGAACCTCAGCACCAAGACGGCGGAAACCCATCGCAGCAATATCATGCGTAAACTGGGATTCCACTCGATCCGCGACCTGGTAGTGTACGCAATTCAGAATAATATTATTCAAGTGCAAACGTCTCAGATAAGTTCGCCTGAGACGGCTTTGCATTCCTAGGCTTGGTTACAGTGTAGACTTAGATCGTTAGCGGGAACTACTTTAGGCTACGCCCGCACTCTGCGGCGGTCGAAGAGGTCTACGATAAAGATGATCAAGGCCACCAGTACCAGAAGGTGAATAAGGCTGCCCGCGACGTGCAAAACGACGCCTAAGAGCCAGCGGATCAGGAAGGCGCAACGATAGCACGAGGCATGGCTATTCCGACTTCCTTCAGTAAATCAATAACAGGGAGATCGGCCGGCACTCAGCACAAGTCACTGAGTGCCTATGCCAAGTACTTAACCGTTGGTTCCGGTAGCCGCGTAGTCGTCCGACTCCGACGAGAATTGCTTCTTAACCTTGGTGCCGAAGGTCTGAACTTTATCCGCGATTACGCCGCGAGTCTTTTCGCCACTGGCGGGAGCAAAGATCAGGCCAATACCGACACCAATGCCAATTCCAGCTGCGAGACTGAGAACATTGCCGAGGATCTGGCTATCTTCGCCCATAATGGCTTGCCTCGCCCTGGAGACTCGATCGCTGGCAGTCGCATATTTATCTTGAGCCATATCTCGCAAATCGCCGAGATTGTCGACTGCTCGGTTGCGCATCTTCCTGGTGGATTGGTCAGACTGTTCGAGGACGTAAAGGGTGGTGCCCAGCAACAGCTTTAAGAACTTATTCATGACTTTTAGCCTCCGTTTGGTGCGCGGAACAAACCGCGCGTAGTTATGATCTGCTGCGGTTATATAGCACTTCTGCGGCCGGATATCAGGTTGAAGATAAGCGTGATCACCGCCAGAACGAGCAGGATGTGAATAAATCCACCCAGCGTATAAGAGGTCACTAACCCCAGGAACCACAGCACCAGCAGAATTACGAATATCGTCCAGAGCATCGAGACCTTCCTCTCAAAGTGCAGCGTTTCAATCACCAGGTTAGCATCGACGGTCTCCGCCAATAATCCGGTAGACACTGTAGTCATGGCGGCATCTAGTTGTATGCGCTGAGGGCGCGCAAGTGACGCTCCCAGTTCTTCGCAAGGGAAACGGGGAATCAGGCACGAACCAGGTAGTTCGCGGCCACGTCGCGAAACGCCGCGATCTGATTGGCTTTTAGCGTCTCGTTCCAGCCAAGTTCGGCTGCCATCAGGTCTGCCGCGGCTGGCGCCATGTCCAGAGCGGCGCGGGCATTGAGGAACAGCGCGCGAGTCCGGCGTGCCAGAACATCCTCTATGGTTCGAGCCATCTCGTGTCGCACTGCCCAGACTACTTCGGCTTTCACATACGGGAGCGCCGGATGTAGGGATTCTTGCCATACTGGATTGCTCTCGGCAAGTTTTCCAATCTCAACGGCGTCAGTCCCGTACATCGAGAGCGATCCAAATTGCTTCGAGTCCTCGCGAAAGCCGTGAATGTGTAGATGCTCCGTCACACACGGGCGCTCGGCCAGATGAGCCAGCGCCGCTGCCTGGTCCACGCAATCTTCCGCCATGCACCTGTAAGTTGTCCACTTACCGCCCATGATACTAACCAGGCCAGAGCTGCCAACCTGAATCACATGATCGCGCGAGAGCTCGGCGGTGCCGGTCGCATTCGCAGCTCGCACCAGCGGACGGATGCCCGCGAAAACGCTGAGCACATCTTCTCTCGTGGGAGCCTTAGCGAGGTATTCTCCCGCCGTTGACAAAATGAAATCGATTTCTTCCTCCATGGCCAACGGCTCGAGAGGAACAGTCTGAATCGCTGTGTCAGTCGTTCCCACCAATGTGTGCCCATGCCACGGAATCGCGAAGAGCACGCGTCCATCCCTGGTATGAGGAACCATGATCGCGCTCTCGCCCGACAGGAACGCGCCGTCAAACACCAAATGGATTCCCTGACTGGGAGCGATCATGGGCGAGGCATCGGGCTCCGCGTTCAAGCGCAACCGATCGCTGAAAGGCCCAGTCGCATTGATCACTACCTTGGCTGCCGCTTGAAATTCCTCTCCCGTTTCGGCGTCACGCGCGCTGACACCATTGACGGCGCCCTGCGCGTCCTTCGTTACTCCGATTACTTCAACATAGTTGAGCAATGTGGCGCCCCGCTCATAGGCGGTCGCGGCCATGTGAATGAGCAGACGCGCGTCGTCAAATTGTCCATCGTAGTAAACTGCACCTCCGCGCAATCCTTCTGTCTTGAGCGTAGGCAGATGCTCGAGTGTCTCTTCGCGCGATAGGATGCGCGACGGGCCCAAGCCGTACTTGCCGGCCAGCAATTGATAAAGCTTCAAACCCAGGCCATAGAATGGCGCCTCCCACCAATCATAGTTCGGCACTACAAAGGCCAGATCGTGCACAACGTGCGGAGCATTTTGGAGCAGAAGGCCGCGTTCCTTCAGCGCCTCCAACACAAGCCCAATGTTTCCCTGCCCCAGATATCGCACGCCGCCGTGCGCGAGCTTCGTGCTGCGGCTCGAACTGCCTTTGCCGAAATCACTCTGCTCGAGCAAGAGCACATCGTAGCCGCGCGCGGCAGCGTCGATCGCCACCCCAACGCCGGTGGCGCCGCCCCCCACCACAATCATGTCCCAAGCATTGGGATGAGACCGAATGCGGCTCCACATTTCGCCACGATTCATAGTTAGCTATTCGTTAGCCTTCCGCATTCTAGCCCCGCGTGGAAATGCGACGGCCCGACGAGTGATGACCCACACAACCCAGTAGTCCATATGCCCCCCTGGGGGCGGAATCTACGCGATTCTGCAAGCCTGTCTAAACGAATTACTTAGCGGATCATACGGTCACCGCTAGTCACCTCTAAGTAACTTACGGGGTAACCGCGAATAGCACGACGGTGGACTGTACGCAAAATGTCGATGTGGCATCCTATATATCAAGACGTAAGGTTTGCCGGCGGCAAACCGGGAACGTGGGGTTCCTTGTGAAGAGTCTGGGCAAAGTAATACGGTCGGTACAAGCATTTGGTCGTGAACTTTCCCGCAAGCCCGATCCGGAAATTGGGTCAGTGCCCTCCATCGGCGTCGCGCTCGGCGGCGGTTTCGCTCGCGGCATTGCACACATCGGAGTTCTCAAAGTTCTCGAAGAAGAAGGCATCGCCATTCGGTGCATCACCGGAACCAGCGTGGGCGCGCTGATCGGCGCAGCCTATTGCAGCGGACTCTCGCTCGAGGAACTGGTCGAGGTTGCGCACAAAGTTCGCTTCACGACCTTCGCGCGCTGGACTCTCTCGCGCTTTGGCTTCGCCACCAATGACCGCATGGTCGCTTTCCTGACGCGTCTGCTCAAGGTCAAGTCATTTGAAGAACTGCGCATCCCTCTGGGCGTGACCGCAACTGAATTCAGCACCGGCGACGGAGAAGTATTTCAGAGCGGCTCGTTGATCGGCCCGGTGCGCGCCAGTTGCGCTTATCCCGGAATGTTCCTGCCGGTAGAGATCGACGGCCGCTGGTTCGTCGATGGCATGCTTTCGCATCCTGTCCCGACGGTTCCCTTGCGGGCGATGGGCGCGCAGCGGGTGCTAGCGGTTCACTTGAAGGGTCAATGGTGCAATCAAGGCGCACCGCGACATCTGTTTGACGTAATCGGACAATCGTTTGCGATTGCGCAGGATCGGATGAGTGATGGGTGGAGGCGCGCGGCTGACCTGGTAATTGAACCCGACGTCGCGGGCTTTCAGTACGACGACTTTAAGCGTGCCGGAGAATTGCTGAAGGCGGGTGAACAAGCCATGCGGCGCGCGCTGCCAGAAGTGCGAAAGTGGCTCGAGAATCGCGTCGACGAACGCGCAACGCCCAGGTTCCGGTCAGTGCTTCCGGATGCAGCTCCAATGCCGGCAGATTGAAACTATATCTCTCAGTGTTATAACTCTTCGTCAGACCGCCACTAGCAAGTTCTCCGCGAAGGGCCATACTTCGTCAGTCCACTGAGCTTCGCAGCGAAAGCCGGCTGCATCGGCGGTTTCGAAAACTTCCCTCGCCGAGTATTTGTGGCTGCTTTCCGTCCAGATAGTCTCACCCTCGAGAAACTCTATTGTTATGCGTGAGGCAGGAATTTTCACTCTTTGCAGCTTCTTGGACCGCAGGTGCATTTCCACGCTCCGGGCCTCGCGGTTGATCTTTGCCACATGAGCGAACTGACGGAGATCGAAATTGGCGCCGAGTTCGCGATTAATTCGAACTAACAAGTTCGAGTTAAAGGCAGCCGTAACGCCCAACTCGTCGTCGTATGCGCGGAGCAACTGCGATGCCGGCTTTTCCAAGTCCGTTCCCAGCAGAAGAAAATCGCCAGCCTCGAGAATGCCACGCACCTCGGCCAGGAACTTCACTCCCGCCGGCCGATCGAAATTGCCGATCGTGCTGCCCAGGAATAGAACCAGGAGGTGCTGGTCCTGCTTTCGATAAGTTGCGATCTCCGCCAATCCGTCGAGATACTCACGCTCAAAACCAACAATACTGATCGCGTCAATATCCCTTAATTCTCTCTCGCACATATCGAGCGCGGAACGTGATATTTCCACGGGATAGTACGATGTACGCTGCCGGCGGCAAAGCGCTTCCAATAACCAGCGCGTCTTCTTGCCGCTGCCGCTGCCGAGTTCCGCTACGGCCAGTGGCCTGGCGATGCGATCTACAATCTGGTCGGCATGCCGGCGCAATATCCGCTCATCGGCGCGAGTGAGACCGTATTCCGGCAAATGACTGATGACTTCAAATAACGCGGAGCCTACTTCGTCATATAGGTACTTGGAAGGAAGCTCTTTTTGTCCGCGGCGGCTAAGTCCGCGGCGTACATCGTCGGCAAAATCGTAAGTCGTGTTGGGGGTGATCGCGGGGACAATCATTCGTGAACTCTCTCGGTCGGACTGGGTTATGTTTATCTAACGCGTCACGCAGCGGAATCCCGCGTAGACGTACTGGTAATGCGGCTGGAACCAGTTACGGAACGAAGATCGGAGCATACAACTGGCCGTGCGCGCCGACCCGCCTTTCATGACGAAGTGCTGGCCATCAAAAAAATCGGCTGAATATCCATGGTAGAACGGAAATGGTTCAAACCCGGCGAACGGAGCAAACTTGGTTGCCGTCCATTCCCATCCGTTGCCCAACATGTCCTGCGCGCCAAACGCGCTCTCACCACGTGGAAACGCATTTACCGGAGTCGGATCCCAGCGCTCAAAGTCGAAGTTACCCAAGCTTGAGTCCGCGGGACCGCTTCCCCATGGATAGGGTCGTTCTGCTGTCTTTTTATCCGTTGTTCCGTATGCAGCGCGATGCCACTCTTCTTCTGTCGGCAGTGATTTCCCCGTCCACCGCGCATATGCCATCGCCTCCGCATGACTTACATAAACCGGCCAGTCCAATGGCAACGGAAATTCTTCAAACATCCCGCGATAGAGCCACCCATCGCGTTCTTTCTTCCAGAACACAGGATGAGATATTTCCTGATCGGTCTTCCACTTCCAATCTTCGTCGCTCCATAGCGAACGAGATTCATAGCCACCAGCATTCACAAAGTCGAGATATTGCCGATTGGTTACTTTGTATTGGTTGACTTCAAACGCCGGCACGAAGACCTCATGCGCCTCGTACTCGTTGTCCCAGCCAAAGCTCGCGCTGCCTCTCGGAAGTCCCAATGTCGCCTTACCGGAAGGGATCGCCAGCATTCTGTGGGTTACCGGAGATGTGACGAGATTCGCGGGAGCATCCTGCTGAAGCTTTCGGTTCGAAGGCAACTGGTGCAGCATGTAAGCCAAGGTTTCGACGTGCATTAATCGATGCTCAACGGCGACGTTGAGTAAGGTCTCAAGTGAGAAGCCATCGCGCCCGTTCGTGAACGAACCTAAACTGTTTTCTTCGATTTTTTCGTCCAGCGCGCTCCGAATCTTCGCCACATATTCCCGCACACTTCCGAGACGGGGCCAGTCGGACGGCAAGTCGGAAGGCAACCCGCCATTTACCGGATCGATGCCAAAGGCAAATAGTCGATCAAGTTCGGGGTCAAAGCTCTTCAGTCCAGGCAAATGGTCGTGCAGCAGATTCCAGTCAAACGCCTCAAGGTGTCCAATGTAGAAAACAATCCGGTTCCGCTCAGGAATCGGGCGCTCATACAGCGAATCGGGCCGCACAATGCCAAAGAGCGCATCGCTTTGCCGGCGTGCACCTTCGACACGCTCGACCAAATCGTGATGAACCGCGATGTCATTTTGAGCAACTGGCATTTGTAGACCCAGAAAATTGCTCCCCTATGTTACCCGTCACAACCCAATCCTGCTCGCACACAGATTGATGCAAGGTCCTGCAACCCTTAGATGTGGAGCTGCCAAGGGAGGTCGCAGCTGAAAATGCCTTTTTCATGAGTCTTTTTCGAATTGCGCGACAGAGTGTGACGCCCGGTCACGAGGAGAACAAACGGCGCAAACCACCAGAGAAGATGCCGATGGGCGCTCTACAGCTAGAGATTATTGCGGACAGGTCCTTGGCTACGTCGATCGCTGCTACATCGATCCCCGTTACGTCGCGGCTTCCTACTTCGTGCATGCCGGATGACCACAATCGCAAGCGATCTCCTCTTCTTCAGCCCCGGCATCCTTGCAGTATTGGCTGCAAAATTTGTCTCCCTGCGGCACGGTACATATGCATGGCGGATGAGCGCATTTCTTCGAGTTCTTGCCTTCCATCGGTTTTTCTCCATTCAAGAGGAATCTGCCAGTTAAGTCGCGGGTACCTGCGTGACGGCAATCACCAAGACCATTAGTAGAGACAACAGTATCACCAAGCCACTGCCTAAGAGAACGATTTCACTGAACAGGTCTTCTTTCATAATTTCATCTCGGCGCATGGCTCCTCCTTGTTGTCGTTCACAACACCTCATTAGGCCGCGCGATCCCGCTGGGTTCTTGTCTTATAACGCTCCAGCGCTTGCGCAATCGCTGTCAATACCTGGTCCTACGAACCGCGCATCTGGTGCTGATGAGGGTCGTACTCCACCATAAGACTCGAACTTTACGGTCGATGGATCCGGCGCATTCACATCCATGACGAAAACCTCGACCGTTGAGTTCATGCCCTGAGCTTTAGCGCCGACCGGCGGCCCTCGCTAAGCGGCTTCCTGGGCAAGTTCCCAACTCGCACTACGAGCTGGCAAGGAGTCCGCACCTGACGCGTTCCCGGCTTGACGATGCCGCGCTTTGCTCAGCGCGTACGCCTCTTCGAGTCCGAGCAGCTCTCGCATCCTCGTCTTCGCTTTATGCAATTGCGACTTGGAGTTGCCCACCGAGCAATGCAACAGGTGCGCGATCTCGTGATGCTCGTAGCCCTTCACCTCATGCAGCACGAAAATGGTTCGATAACCTGCGGGCAGCTCTTTCATGGCGCGGGTCAGAGCAATCCGGTCAACGCAGCCCGAGAGACGATCGTCGAGCTTTCCCTGTTCACGCTTCACGCTGCCATCGGGCTCCTCGAGTGGTTGATCGAGAGACATGACGCGCAGTCCCTTTTTGCGCATATGCATGAGAACGGTATTTACCGCCACGCGGTAAAGCCAGGTCGAGAGCGCGGAATCTCCGCGGAAAGTGGCTAGCTTGCGAAACGCCTGCAAAAATGCATCCTGGGTCAGATCCTCAGCTTCGGCGGTGTTGCTGGTCATTCTCAAACAGAGAGAATAGATTTTGGTCTTATGCGCATTAAACAGGGAGGCAAAGGCATCGGGATCGCCTTCTCTGGCCCTACGCACGAGTTCCAAGTCTGATTGATGACGATCCGCGGAGTTGATTTCAGTTTTCACTTGAGCTCCTTTTGCTACGCCCAAAATAGTTGGGTCCGACAGTTTGGTTCGATTCCTTACGCCCACGCATTGCCGACGATAGGACGCCTTGCCCGGATCGTCCATCGAGTGATCCCCGTATCGGGGGTAGTTCCGTGCTGTAAGTCGGACTAGAGGTTTTTGGAGATTGATGTACTACTGAGTAAAGCTGCTAACTAGCGGAATAATCTGACTTTCAACGGGCCCCGAACGATGTTCCCGCTTCGTACGGCTGCAAAATCCATGTACTAGGGCGACTGTTCTATCGAACTACAGGGTCGGTGGGATTGTTGAACTTTCACTAGCGTTTTATGCTCGCTCCAGTATCGAAAGCGGTTTCCCCAGATACCCATCCTCAAGGCAGGTGCTGATCGGCGAAGGCCAATCGGCACTTGCCTCTCGCCAAACTTGGGAAGTGGATTCGGAAAGCTGCAATCGACGGACTAACTCATAACTTTGGAGGCTCGACATGGCAGTAAATTCGTTGCAGGAACTTTACGTTGAACAATTGCAGGATCTTTTCAATGCCGAGCAGCAGATCATCAAGGCGCTTCCCAAGATGATCGAGGCTGCCCAGTCGGAAGAACTACATGATGCTTTGACGGAACACCTGGAAGTAACGAAAAAACAAGCAGATCGGGTAGAAACGATCTGTGGAGAACTCGGGATCGACGCCGACGGCGAAAAGTGCAAAGGAATGGAAGGCGTCCTCAAGGAAGGCAGCGATCTGGTAAAGGACGTAGAGAACGAGTCCGTGCGCGATGCGGCTATCATCGCTGCTGCGCAACGCGTGGAACATTACGAAATGGCCGGCTATGGAACTGCTCGAACCTACGCCACGTTACTGGGATATGATGAGGCCGCAAACGCACTCGAACAGACACTGGAAGAAGAAAAAGAGGCGGATCAAACGCTCTCCAGCCTGGCCGAGAAACTGAACTCTGAGGCCCTCAACCCGGCCGGGCGCGAAAAGAAAACGTCCGGCACGAAGTCAGAACAAGCGGCGAAGACGGCGCGAAGCGCAAAATCCGGCGGACGCAGGCACGTTGCCTAACGTACGTTCACTGCGTGGGCGATGACCCTCATTCAGTGGCGTCGCCCTTTGCTTCTCAAGATCTCGGTCCTAGCCGCGCACTTAACTCCACTCAAAAAGGCGGCCGCACAACATGCACAATGTTGTTGCGCACGGCGTAAAGCACTAAATCGCTGACCGAATGAAGGTGCAGCTTGCGCATGATATTCGCGCGATGAGTCTCTGCCGTCTTCACACTTAACCCAAGAGCTTCGGCAACCTCCCTCGAACTCTTCCCTTCCGCCAGAAGCTGGACGATCTCGCGTTCGCGCGGAGTCAGCTTGGCGCGCGGCGACACTTCCGTAGGCGTCTCCGCTGCGCTCTTCCGCAGATAACCTTCGAGCACCATCGACGCGACTTTGGGCGTGAAATAGGTCTTATTCTCGCTCAAGGCGTCAACTGCTGTTACCAGATCGCGCGCCGCGTCGGACTTCAGCAGAAACCCGCGTGCTCCAGCATTTACAACGTCGCGCACGAGCGCGCCGGAATCGTGCAATGTGAGGATGAGAATGCGAGTCTCGGGTTTGGCCTTTATGATCTGGCGCGTTGCTTCCAGACCGTTCAGATTCGGCATTCCAACGTCGAGAATGACGACGTCGGGACTCAGCTGCAACGCCTTTTCGACAGCCTCGCGGCCATTACTCGCTTCGCCGCATACTTCCCAATCGGACCTCGCGCGCAAGAGCACACTGAGGCCGCGACGAACCACTTCATGATCGTCTGCCAGCAGAATTCGCAAAGGCATTGAGCATCTTTCTCTCCCCCGAGATTCAGCGATCGAGCTGACTGGACACTCTTCTGTGAGGCGCGACACCTTAGAACGATAGGTTGTCGCTTGCCCTAAGAGAATACGGAGAATCCTGTAGGGGAAGCTCGTAACACACTTTAGAGGCTGGCTTTTGGATCGGCTGTGGATCTCGTCGTTTCTGGAGCGTGCTGTGGAAGCTTGCGCTCATCGAGCACTTTGATCAACTCGGAGATGAGGTGGCGCAGCTTTTCCGGGTCTTGCTCTTTGCTGGCGGCCTCGCACAGCTCTCGCCAGTCGCGCTTCTCGAACGGCATTGGTCGCTCTCCTTGCGCAGGTGCGCAGATTTATTTACTTGTCGTGACGCGTGTAGAGAAGCAAGCTGCGTTCCATTCGGCCTTGTGATCGCGAAATGCTGTGGTGCTAATCGCTTAGCTCTCGAACTCGCTCGGGTTGGATGCGAAGGCGAAAGCAAATTCGTCCCAAGCGAACACCTACCGACGAAGAAACTAAACATTAGAGTTACTCTTCAGTGTCTAAGGCGCAAAGCTACAGGATTCTACCGATGTACTTGCAGAGGCTGGAACGACTACAAGGGAAGACGATGCCGAACTTCCGTATTCTGATTGCCGATGATCATGAGATCGTGCGCCAGGGAATTCGCGCGATTATTGAGTCGCATGCTGGGTGGGAAGTTTGCGCCGAAGCGGTCGATGGACAAGAGACAGTGGCGAAGGTCGATCAGTGCAATCCGGATCTGGTTGCGCTCGACATTGGAATGCCGAACCTGAATGGACTCGATGCAGCGCGGCAAATTTTGCGCGAACATCCCAAGGTGAAGATTTTATTTCTCACCGTATACGACACCGATCAGGCGTCGAAAACCGCAATGCAGATGGGCGCGAAGGGATTGATCCTCAAATCCGATGCGGGCAAGGAACTGATTGGCGCGATCGAAACGATCCAGCGAAACTCACTCTACTTCAGTCGAAAGATGAGCCATGCCGGCTTCGGTTCCGATCTGCGGGGCAGCCGGCGCTCGCTCGAAAAAGATACGCTCACGCCGCGCGAGAGCGAAGTCATCAAACTGCTGGCGGAGGGCAAAAGCACCAAAGATGTCGCGGCGCTGCTCGGACTGAGCGTGAAGACGGCCGAGACCCATCGCAGCAACATCATGGGCAAGCTCGGATTGCACTCGGTCAGCGAACTAGTTCTCTACGCCGTGCGCAACAACATTGTGCAGACGACAAACTCCGGAGAGCGGTCGCCTGATAATTCTGTCCCGGAGGGCCCTGCTCCGGAAGGAACGAACGTAGCTTGAGTCGTAGCAGAGGCGCCTGAGTTAGGCTCCACCCCCCTTTTATTCCATCCTTAAACACTATTTCTATTTGCGGTTGATCAGCGACGCCACATACGCAGCCCCAAATCCGTTATCTATATTCACCACGCTTACGTTGCTGGCGCAGGAGTTCAGCATTCCGAGCAACGCGGCGAGGCCCCCGAAGGCGGCTCCGTAGCCGATGCTGGTGGGGACGGCGATTACGGGGACTCCGACCAGGCCTCCGACTACGCTGGGGAGAGCGCCTTCCATGCCGGCGCAGACGACGATGACGCGGGCTTCGGCGAGGACGCTGCGGTGGGCGAGGAGACGGTGGATGCCGGCGACTCCGACGTCGTAAAGATGCTGCACTCGATTGCCCATGAGTTCGGCGGTGACGACGGCTTCTTCAGCTACCGGGATGTCGCTGGTGCCGGCGGAGACAACCGCGATGACGCCTTTGCCGTGGAGCTGGCGGTCGCGGTGGAGGGTGATGGCTCGGGCTTCGGGGCGGTAGACGGCTTTGGGGATTTGAGCCGACACAGCGTCGAATTGTTCTTCGGTCGCGCGCGTGGCCAGGACATTGCCTTCGTGTTCGGACAGCTTCGAGAAAATCTTCGCCACCTGGGCGGGCGTCTTGCCCTGGCTGAAAATCACTTCGGGCATGCCCTGGCGAAGGGCACGGTGGTGATCAATCTTGGCGAAGCCGAGGTCTTCGAACGGGAGATGGCGCAGGCGGGCTACCGCTTCGTCGGGGGAGAGCTTTTTGGCGCGGACTTCTTTGAAGAGGCGAGTCAGAGCGGCAGCGTTCATGTGAGGGTTATTGTAGCGGGGCCGGCGGGTGGGCGGTTTGAGGGCAGACGCTATCGGTGACTTGAAATCCGGCCTGGAAAAGACCCGGCTCGACGGCCTGCCGGGAATGCCTGCGTTATCAATATCTTAGCGAGATTACTCCAGTGGTTCTACGCCCTTCGGATAGATTGCTGTGGGGCGGGGACCGACCTATAATCTAGACACTCTGGTTCTGAATTCTCCGTCAGGTTTGCGGGTAGGTGACCCAAAGGTCTTGGTGTGCCTTTTGGCGGAACGCTGATCCCGTATGCTTAGAAACCTGAAAAACGTCTTGATGGCCGGTTTGACGGCGACCGCTTTCCTCACAACAATTATTACTGGGCCGGTGGCTCGGGCTGAGTCGGGCGGAATTACCGCGTCGACCGACGAGAGCGGGCGGAAGATCTATGTGAACGACGGGTCGAATGATAGATCAGGCAGTTCGACGAGACCGGCGAAGGCGGCGGGCGGAGCTAACGGCCGATCAGCTGGCTCTTCGTCCGGTGGCGGATCGGCGGGCGGCGGATCGGGACTCATGTATTGGAGTACGACTGAGCACCGGTACAAACCGGTTCCGACGAATGGGGCGTTGATGCGGGCAGCCCGGTCGGCGGCTTCGGAAGTCAATACTTATCTTGGGGATAAGCGGAGCGCACAGCCTTACGGACACCAGACGCTGAATGTTGCGTTTACGGCGGCGGACGTTGATGCGGCAATCGAGCAGGCGGCGGAGCGGCATGATGTCGATCCGAACCTGGTGCGGTCGGTGGTGAAGGTGGAGTCGAATTTCAATCCCAACGCGGTGTCGCGCAAGGGGGCGATGGGGCTGATGCAGCTCATGCCGGCTACGGCGCGGTCGTTGAATGTTTCGAACCCTTTTGACCCGCAACAAAACGTGGATGCCGGGGTTCGACATTTGAAGAAGCTGCTGGAGAGCTATGGCGGCGACGTGAGCCTGACCCTGGCCGCTTATAACGCGGGAGCGGGGGCGGTGGCGCGGAGCGCGGGGATTCCGAGGTATGCCGAGACCCAGAATTATGTTCGGCGGATCACCGATTTATACGCGGGCGGAGGCGGCGGGACGCACGTGACCTTTGGCCCGGTGCGCGAGCCGGTGCACGTGCAGCGGGACGCTCGCGGCGTGCTTTATATCAGCAATACGGATTAACTTGAGCATTGAATCATTGCGTGATTGAGGTATTGAATCAATGGTACCCAACCGCTTAGTAATGGCGGTCACTTAATGGCAATGACTCAATGATCGAATGATTCGATGATTCAGTAGTATGACCCAGGCTTCTACGACCCTAACTCGTGGCCAATTGGGCTTAGTGCATCGCATTGCGCGGTGGGGCGTTGTTTTTTGTCTGCTGGCCGGAATGGCTCTGCCGGCAGCCGCGCGAGTTCACCACAACGACGCGTGGGCGCGGGCTCAATTTGCAAAGGCGGAACGGACTCGGGAGGCTTTGAACGGGCGTCCGGCGGGCGAGCGCACGCGGCGCGAGTATCAGCGGGCGATTGATGCTTACCGGCGCATTTATTTTGGCAGTCCGGCATCGTCGAAGGCCGACCCCAGCGTGGTGGCGACCGCTGAGTTGATGGTTGAGATGGGGCGGCGATTCAATGACAACAAAATTTTGCGCGGCGCGGTCGACGAGTATCGTTTTCTGCGCAAGGAGTATCCGGGCAGCAAGTACCGGTTTGAGGCGCTGTTCACGATCGGAGAGATTTATAAGGATGATCTGAACGATCCCGAAGAGGCGCGGACTACCTTTGAAGATTTCCTGCATCGCTATCCGCGGAACCGGCTGGCCGACGATGCGCGCGCGGCCGTGAAAGAGCTGGATGACGCGGCAGCCGAAGCCCAACGCACGGGGCATAAAGGGCGGCGGAAGAACGCAAAAGAAACGGCAGGCGCTGGCGGCAGGTCGGGCGCTCCGCTGGCCGGGAGTTTAAAGGCGGATTCGGCGAGGCGCGCGACGAACGGCGCAACGTCAACCAGGGCAACATCGAACGACACTGCTTCGAGTGGCGGCGCTTCGAATTCTGCTTCGGAGGAATCCAATTCGGCGACTGAATCTACCGGCGATGGTTCGGACACGGAGTCGAACTTGGACTCGGCCGGCGGGCGGCGTGGCGATTTGCCACGGGTCACGGGTGTGCGGCACTGGTCGACTCCCGACTACACGCGGGTGGCGATTGACATTGAGCGGGATGTGAAATTCGATTCGCAGCGCATTGCGAATCCGGACCGGATTTTTTTCGATCTGAAAGATACCAGGCTGGCGTCAACGCTGGTGGGAAAGACGTTTGATGTTGACGACGGATTTTTGAAGAAGATTCGGGTGGCTGAGTTCAAGCCTGGGCGCACCCGGGTTGTGCTTGAGGTGGACGACCTTTCAAGTTACGACGCGTTTTTGCTGCCCAATCCTTACCGGCTGATTATTGACATTCATGGGAAGCAGAGCCGGGCGGCGATGCTGGCGAAGGCGCAGCGGAACGCGGCAAGTGACGACGCGTCGTCGAACTCGGCTGCCGACGAAGCGGATGACGCGGCGATGGACGCAGTCGCGGGCAAGGGTCAGAAAAAGTCCGAGAAAGAACACGCCATCGTTGCCAACGTGAAACCCACCGACGAGGCAAGTGAGGCGAAGGATCGCGAAGAGGCGAGACTCGAATCTTTACTGCCGGGCGAGAGCGATCGAGATGACGACGGCGGGAACGTTGACGAGAATGCAGCGACGACAGGAACGGGTGTCGTCAAAACAACCGTTGCAGTGAAGGGATCAAATCGAACGATTCCTAAAACCATTGTGGATGCGGATGACGACGATGTGGCCCCGGGTTCGCGGCAACAAGCCAAAAAGCATGGACAAAGTTCGGCGGGAATGTCGCGCACGAGACTAGTCAAGAACGGCTCGAAGAGTGCCGTTGTAGCGGATGATCGAGACGATGCCTCGGCCGAAGAGGCCAGAGCGCTGCCTCCGGATACGGAGAACGACACGCGCGAGGCGGAACGGGGGAATTCGCCCGCGACACGGTCTTCAAAATCACACGCGAAGAACACTCTTTCGTCGGGGACGTCGGGCAAGCGGAAATCTCACGCGGCGTCATCATCATCGGCCGATGATCTGGCGGATCTCGAGATGCGCGAGGCGCGTCCGACTGCGTCGGGAGACCGGTCGCTGACGCGGGCGCTCGGACTGAAAATTGGAAAGATCGTGATTGACGCCGGCCATGGCGGACACGACACCGGTACGATTGGCCCGGACGGACTGCTCGAAAAAGATCTGGTGCTTGATGTGGCGCGGCGGCTGGGGCGTCTGCTGGAGGCGCGGCTGGGCGCGGAGGTCGTTTACACGCGGCGCGACGACACGTTCGTTCCCCTCGAGACGCGGACGGCGATTGCGAACCGCGAACAGGCAGACCTGTTTATTTCGATCCATGCGAACTCCAGCCGCGACTCGGACGCGCGCGGGGTCGAGACCTATTATCTGAACTTCACGTCGTCTCCGGAGGCGCTGGAGGTAGCGGCGCGAGAGAACGCGGTGTCGGAGAAATCGATCCACGAGTTGCAGGACCTGGTGAAGAAGATCGCGCTGAAAGACAAGATCGACGAGTCGCGCGAGTTTGCCTCGGATGTGCAGGACTCGCTCTACGGTGGGCTGTCACTGAATAGCGCCGGCATTCGGAATCGCGGGGTCAAGAAGGCGCCATTCATCGTGCTGATCGGCGCGAACATGCCATCGATTCTGGCGGAGATTTCGTTCGTGTCAAATCCGACGGACGAGCGCAAACTCGAGACCTCTGAACAGCGGCAGCGGATTGCCGAATCGCTTTACCGTGGCGTGGCGAAATATGCAGGCGGGTTGAGCGGGGTGAAGGTCGCCAGCAAGCTTGAGAAGCCGCAGGGGCAGTAGGGGCCCGTCGTCTCGTCTGACATTCGATTTACTTCCACAAAACTCATAACCGCAGAGTAACCAGAGAAATGCTGCGGCACAGCTCGCGCCGTGCCCCTTTCAAAACAACTTTGGATTAAAAGAGGGCCGCAAAATCTTGCGGCCCTCGACTTGCGTCTGGCGTGGAATTCCGGGATGGTATTTTTACTGCTTGTCGTAAACTGCGATTGAATGCACTTTCTTCCCCGCTGCGTCCATTCCACTCACGGTGACGGTGCGGCTCTTGCCGTCCTCGGAAACGACGACGGTGCCAGTGGCGGTAACCTTACCGCCTTTCTTGTTGGTAAGCTCCAGCTTGTGGGCGCTGATCATTTTGTAGGCGCGCGTGTCGGCCGCCGGGTCACCAACCAGGGGATAATCCTTGCCATCGAACTTGCCCGTCCACTCATTGTGAGTCGCTTTGCCGTCGCCTTCGACGCCATCCACCGTAACCTTAGTTTTGTCGCCGGCGGCCTCGTACACGACCGTGGTGTTTTTTGGAGCGCCAGCGGGGATCTTCGATTTGGCTTCGTTCAGCTTCCAGGTACCTATGAAGGGGCTGGCAAAGCATAGCGTAAAGGCGGCAAAGCAGGTCGCGATCGTCAGTGCGATCGTTCTTAGTTTCATGGTTGTCTCTCCTGGTTGAAAAATGCCGGTTGGTTGCGGCAGGCAATCGTCGTTGTTTCAAGGGTTTGTGTCAAGGACGGGAGAGATCACCTCCGGCGGTGCGCGACTGGAAACTTTCGCAGGCTGACGGTAGTCTAATTTGGTAGCAGAGGTGTGTTGTCTTCTGATGAAATCCTTCCGGTTCTTGATCATTTTTCTATCGGCTGTCTTTCTATCGGCTGTCCTACCATCGGCTATCCCCGTCTGCTCGACTGTCTTCGCGGCGGACGCGCCGGCTCCGGCTCCCGTTCTTCCCAGCCAATTTGGCGGGTGGCAGATTAGCGGCTCGGCCATGAAGAGCACCGATGCCGCGGCGGCCGATCCGGCGAACGCGGCGGTGCTGAAAGAATATGGCTTCCAGCGCTTTGAAAAAGCCGACTACACCACCGCCGACGGGCGCAAGCTGGCGATCAAAGCGGCGGTGTTTGACGATGCGAGCGGCGCGTATGGCGCTTTCACTTATTACCAGACGCCGGTCATGGTGGATGAACAGATTGGCGACCTGGCCGGCTCGCTCAATAACCGGGTGCTCTTTTTTCAGGGAAACGTGCTGGTCGACGCGCTCTTTGACAAGCTGAGCGGGATGTCAGCGGCGGAACTGCGTGAACTCGCGGGGATGCTGCCGAGGCCGGCGGGCAACGCGCGCCAACTGCCCTCGCTAAGAGGCTATTTGCCCAGGCGCGACTATCAGAAGAATTCCGCAAAGTATATCTTGGGTCCCGCTGCGCTAAGCCGTGCGGGCGCGCCGCTGCCGGCTCAGGTGGTGGACTTCAAATTGGAGGCCGAGGTTCTGCTGGCGCAGTATTCGGTGGCGGCGGGCGACGCGACGCTCATGCTGGTTGAGTATCCGACGGACCAGATTGCCATCGAGAAGATGAAGCAGATCGATGCCGCGCACCAAGTGGCTGCGCAACAGCCGGGAGTGGCTTCGATTGTCGATGTCGGGCCTTTCACTGCAAAGCGTACTGGGCCCATTCTCGTGATCGCGGCCGGGCCGATCTCGCACGGCGAGGCGCGCGCGCTGCTTGGATCGATCAGCTATGAAACCGACGTCACGTGGAACGAAAACACTCACCTGACCAAGCGTGATAATCTGGCGAACCTGCTGTTCAATGTGATTGTCCTGTGCGGCATCCTGATCGGCCTGGCGCTGGTGGTCGGAGTCGGGTTTGGAGGCGTCCGGATCCTCGCAAAACGGCTTTTTCCGGGTCGTGTCTTCGACCGGCCGGAAGGGGCGGAAATCATCTCCCTGCACCTCGACGAGCGGTCTCCGCGAGCCTCCGGAGGGCGGTAAGTGGCTCAATCGAGGGTCGTTAGCGTCGGAAACGAGCGATTTGGGACCATTTGGGGAGCGTTTGCCGACTTGTGGACATATGCCGTAAGTTGTTGAAAATAAGACTATTTAAGTCATAGATTTTGCTTGACACCCACCTTTTAAGGCTCATAAGATTTCGCCAGAAAGTTCTGATGAGTTTAAAGCTTGTTGGAACTATTCTCCCTTGAAAGAAAAGGCCTCCCTGTTGCCGGGTGGCCTTTTCGTTTTGGGGAGCTTCGGTTCTCAGTTGTCAGCTGTCACTTCTGAGTTCTCGGAACTCGGCAGATGGAACCAGACACGGCTCGCGGACGTATTGTCTAGAGAAGAGAATCGTGCGGAGGCAGACATGTTTTGCGATCAGTGTGGAGCGCACTTGCAAACCGGACAGGGACACTGCGTGCGCTGCGGAAAAGCGGCGATCGGTTTGGCGGAGTATGGGCGCAATCGCGTGCGCGAACACGTGAAGATGGTCGGGCTGCTATGGATGGCGTACTCGGCGTTTTACCTGATCGGCGGAGTGATCGTGCTCCTGGCGGCAAAGTTCGTGGTGGTGAGAATCGGCGCGATTCCGAACGGTCCGCCGCCCGAGGTAATGGAGTGGCTGCCGACGCTAGTGAGCACGGTGGGATGGCTGATCTTGCTCAAAGCGGCAGTTTCTTTTGTGGTGGGCTGGGGACTCTTGCAGCACGAGGATTGGGCGCGGATGGTCGCGCTGGTGCTCGGGTTCCTGGTGCTGGTGAATGTTCCGATCGGAACGGCAATCGGGATCTACACGCTGTGGGTGCTGCTGCCCTCGCAGTCGGAGGCGGAGTATCGGGAATTGTCGGTGGCGGCCTAGGCCAGATGCCGGAAGGCTTGCCATTCGAGTACGGATGGGACAGGCAGGCGGCCGGCTCTTCACTTGTTCAAATCATTTAAAGTGTCTGCATGAAACGCGTTCGCTGCCTGGTTCTTCTCTTCTTCTTCTATAGTCTGAATATGGTCGATGCCGGGGCTCAGGGCATGGCAGCGCACGCCACTTTCGATGCGCACGCGGCGGAGCGTTTTGCGAACCTGGCGCTGGCATGCGTGCACAAGGAATATCCCAATAAGATCAGCCACAGCTTGATGAGCGATGCGGACGTGGCTCCGCCGCGCAAGCTGACGCCTGCCTTTTATGGCTGCTATGACTGGCACTCTTCGGTGCATGGCCATTGGCTGCTGGTACGGCTGGTGCGGACATTTCCGGACGCCCCCTTTGCGCCCGCGGCGCGAGCGGCGCTCCGGCAGAGCCTGACCGCGGAAAACATAATTCAGGAGGCTGCCTATCTGCGGGCGGAGGGGCGGACGAGCTTTGAGCGTCCCTATGGTTTGGCGTGGCTGCTGCAACTGGCGGCTGAGTTGCGCGAGTGGGATGACCCGCAGGCCCGCGAGATGTCAGCGAATTTGCGCCCGGCGGAGCAGGCCGCGCTCGACCGGTTGCGGGACTGGCTGCCCAAGCTGTCGCATCCGGTACGCATTGGAGAGCATGCGCAAACGGCCTTTGCGCTCGGCTTGATGCTCGACTACGCGCGAACCGCGGGCGACGGGAAATTTGCCGAACTGGTCGAGTCAAAGGCGCGGCAGTTCTATCTCGGGGACAAGAACTGTCCACTGGACTATGAACCCTCGGGGGAGGACTTTCTTTCGCCGTGTCTTGGCGAAGCGGACGTGATGCGGCGCGTTCTGGCGAGCGATGAGTATGGACGCTGGCTCGGAAGTTTTTTGCCGCAGATCTCCAACGACGGAAAAGGCGCGTGGCTCGAGCCAGTGGTGTCTCCCGATCCGAGCGATCCCAAGCTCGCCCATCTGGATGGGCTCAATCTGAGCCGCGCCTGGATGCTGGAGGGAATCGCGGCAGGCTTGCCCAAGGGTGACCCGCGGCTGCCCGCGATCATGGCCGCAGCCGAGGCGCATCAGCGCGCCGGGCTAGCGGCGGTGACTGGAGCCCATTACGAAGGCGGCCATTGGCTGGGGAGCTATGCGGTTTATCTCGTCACGAAACGGGGGATTAACCAGCGGTGAATTATGGTGACTTCTTCTCCACGGATCTGCCCGGATTCTCGCGGACTTTTTGAGGCACGGCTCATTTCATTCTCCGTTAGTGTCTTCTTCATTAATTCGGTTGACTCGCGGGTGAGGTGCTCACTGGGGCGCTGGATGGCGCTCCGGGTAAAATCGTCGTGAGCGATTTGATAAACTAGGGAGAACCCTGAAAGCCGACGTAGCTCAGTTGGTAGAGCAGTCGATTCGTAATCGACAGGTCACCAGTTCAAATCTGGTCGTCGGCTCCATTCTTTCAAGAGCTTACCAATCAGTTTAACGATATCGCTGCACGAGCAATCATCGCTTCGCATTTCCATCACCTGGCGTTCACTTTGTCCCGACTAAGAATAGATCGGCAAACACAAACCCATCGCGAGAGACAATTTCTCCGGGCTCTACCGAGAGGTCGTGCCGGAACATCGGGCCTGCATAGACGAATGTGTGGAACTCCCCGTTCTCGCCGCATGGGTCGATCTGTGGAGGCAGATCCGAAAGCAGCTGTTCATCAAATTCCCTACCAGCAAATTCCGGCGCCAGGTGTTTGGGGTCAACACAGGTGAGCTTGGCACGCACCCCGGATTCGATCATGGAATGTGCAAGCTCCCGAGTGGGCATTCCCCACACAGGAAAGATTGGGTGTAGACCGGAATTCTTCAGTTGCTTCTCGCGGTAGGCCCGTATGTCGGTCAAGAAAAGGTCGCCAAAGGCAATGCATTCGATTCCCGCCCGTACAGCCGATTCGCACGTCTTCTTCATGATGTTCTCGTAGTCGGCGTTCGAGCACGGCCATGGAAGGTCCACATCCCACAAAGGAACGCTGGCCGCCTCTGCCTGGGCCTCGACGAGGCTGCGACGCACTGCATGCATGGCGACCCGGTTCGCTTCCTGATTGAACGTAGTCAGCAGCCCCACAACCTCGCAATCATTTTGTTTGCGAAGGAGGTAGAGGCTCCAGGCACTGTCTTTTCCACTGCTCCATGAGAGCAACGCCCGTTTCATGTCAATGCGGTTCCAGTTCTGGGCTCATTAGACAAAAGAACTCCCCGCTCTCACTAAGAAGGCTGCTTCTTTTTCAGACGCCACACGATGGTGAGCGGCTCTCGCCCTTTGCCGGGGCTGATGAGTCCGCGCTGTTCGATCGCCTTGATGGTATTGCGATTGGCGGAGAGAGGGCGTATTTCTTCATTGTCTTTCAAATGCCGCAGAACCGGGTTGCCGCCGAGAGAATCAGTTTCAAGCTGGTATCCATTTTGGATGTGCGAAAGAAGGTCTTGTTCAATCTCAGTGAGTTTCGGCGGGAGATTAACAGTTTTCTTCTTCGGCACTTCTCACGTCCGTTCGCAGGAGGATTAGTCTCTCTCGCCCAGTTGAAGCACTGGAGGCTCGGTTCGGCAGCAGACGCCATACCGCTGCCAAAGCCGGAACCACGGACTATGCGCGAGCATGTCGTCGTGTCTTCGATTCGCAGCCGAAATGTCGCTTGCACTCAGCGGCCTGATATCCGGCGTCTCGAACATTTCCTCTAGCTGTTCGATGTCGTCAATAGTGCGTTCAATGTCCATCCCGTCTCAATATCCAACATAGTCGTGGCAATCGTCAAATGGAGCGCGGCCTCAAGGTCAAAGCGATGCACGAACGATGCACTAACCAAGAGCGGTAGCTTCCCTATCGTGGTCGCATATTCGAGCGACCAGAATTACAAAGCGGCGAAATCTAAACCGCTGCAGCCAGTTGTCCAGAAATAAAATAACGTACCGCTAGTGGAGCCGCATCCACCCTTTGCATTCCTGCGCGCTTACTGGGGAGATTAGAGCCGGTCCCATCTGGAAGCGAATGACCGCGTCAGAGGTGGAACAGAAGCTTCTTGCGCCGGTGCTGACTGATGCCGGCGTGGCTACGGCTACAAAGTCTATGCAGGACCGTGACTGGCAAACGCCTGTAACGCTGAAGCGGTATCCGGATTTTTCGCACCACGCGCCCGCCGTACATTTGGGATTGCCGAGATCGGCGTCGATCAGGCCCGCATGGTTGATGGTTTTCAGGCCGCTTCCGCGCGGGTCCGGTCCGAGTGCGGCCAGGTCGCGCGCATAACCATTTTGGAGATAAGTGGCCGAATAGCTAATCTGCGCGGTGTTGACGACGCGCAAGGTGCCGATCGCGGCAGACTCATTGGCGGCTCCTCGCGCGCGCATGAGATTTGGAATGGCGAAAGCCGCGGCGATCAGGAACGCGCTCGCGTCGGCGTGGCCGCCGGCGCTGATCCCGCGGATGGCCTTATCTTCGGCATAAGCGCAGAACACGATCGGAGACGGCGGCGGATTCAGATGAGAAAAAGCTTCCGCAATCTCGGGCGAGAACTGGCGCACACGGGACGCGGTCATGGTCGAGGCGTCCTCGTAAAGCAATGCGGAAGCTTCTCGCGAGTAGCCCGGCGGTAGCGATGCCAGAAAGTTCGGGGATTTCGCGAGCGATTCGCCGGATTTGTGGAGCCGGACCGCTTCGGCCGCCGAGTCGTGGCTAGAAGCCACGATCAGATATCCGTCGACGAATGCATAGACGATCTGAAGAGGCTTCTGCCCAGCCGGCACCATGATGGAGTGGTAAGTAACGCCTTCTTCCTCGAATTGTTTGGCGATCACTGGCGCAGAGTGCATTAACTTGTCGAGCGACTGTTGGAGCTGATCCGAGTCAACGATGCGGAACACTGTCGTCCATTTTGCCGGAGTGGCGTTGAGGTCATCCGCCGCGAATGTGACTTCACCTTGGAACTGGCTGAGCACGTCGTCGCGGAAGCTGACATGCATCGCCTGCTCCATTTGAGAAAGAGGACCAAAGGCGTTGGGATTCGCGTCCCCGGAAAAACCTTTCATGTCGTCAAAGATCTCTGCCAGATTCTTGAGCAGCAGGCTGATGACGATGGGCGACTTGGGCGAAACGAAGTCCAGGCTGCCATGCGGAGCCGGCGCCACGAGCCATGCCGCCGCACCATGACGCGGGGCGATGAAACTCAGTTCCATCTCGCCGACGGGCACACCGGCGACGTTCTTATGATCCCAGACAAGGTACTTCACGTCATTGAACCCAGAGGCTTCGAAAGACTTTTGAGTCGCCTGGTTTGGCGGCGCATACAGACTGATTACCTTGTGGAGATCGACTGCGGCCAGGGCTGACGCACCGCCCTGATATGTCCGCAGCAGCCGCCCGCCAAAGGGAGTCGAGGCAAATTCGCCCGTCTTTGTCACTGATTTCGCTTTCGCGTCCAGCAGTGCGCTCATACCGCGGAGAACGCTCGCGTCGGAGCCTACAACTACGAAATCGGGGCGCACCAGAAAGAAGAGCGGGCCTGACTTGCCGTTGACCTTGTCCTCGTCATAATCCTTTATAGTTGCCAGCTCTTCCAAGTCGATAATTCGGACATCCGTGTTGGGCGGGCTGGGAAGTTCCTTCAGCATCTTCTGGAGAAAGTCTTTCAATCCCGGCTTCCGCAACTCGGCAACGAAGATCAACCTCGAAGACGAATCTTTGGCATCTTTGTGAGCTATTTCGCCGTCGAGCACCCATTCGTCTCCCAAATACTGCGAGAGTTCGTAGAACTTGTCGATGAAGCTTTCTATCCGGGCTCCGCCCTTGGCCATATCGCCCTGATTCCACCAATCGCGCAGCACGGCGCTCGACTTCAGCTCTTCACGAAAGATCGTCAGAGCCTGGTGCGCAGCCTCGCCATAGTTGGGCAAGCCGACGTAATAAGTTGTCGAGGAGGGCATTAAAGGCAGTACATTGCTTTGCTGGCGCTCCGGCGGGAACTGGACCTGCTTGAGCTTATCCAGCAGGTTGACCAGCTCGGGCAGCAAGCCGGGGTACTTGGCCAGTTCCCTGGACAAGGCTAGTTGGGGCGTCATCGGCTCTTTTGTCTGAGAAGAGTTGGTCTGCGCGGAGTTGACCTGGCAAACGCCGAGTGACGTAAGAAGAACAATAGTGGCGCACGCGGCACAATAACGAAGTTGTCCGAAATGTCCGTGTCTCATCGGTTCGCTGCCTCTCGCCCGACATTATTTCATTGCCAGGGCGATCAGTCGTAAGATTTGCCAGGCTATCAGGTGACCTTGGTTTAACGGCTTGAGTCCGGCGACTCGGCGGGGCTGGGAATGACGAAGCGATAAAAGGGTGGTCAGGCTCTTCTTATTTGAATCCCACCGCCGTCATGGCGGCCTGGGCCTCAGGATTCTTCATGAACGTGTTCCAGACAAAACCGGAACGATAGTTCTCCGCCATGAGCATGGTGATGCCGAGGTCGATGCCGAGTGCGTCCGTGTCATACCAGTTGGTCAGCGGATTGAAGGCATCGACAAAGCTGTAGCGCTGCCACGCCGCAGGATAAGTTGCCCAGATGTTGCGGAGGGCCGCAATGCAATCAGAGGAATCAAAGGGAAGCGAGCCTCCGGCGGCACAGGGAACAACGGAGCCGTCGATCGGTCCCATGGAGGGCGGGCCGCCCCAAACCGCATAGCCGTTGACTGAATCGGATGCGGTGATTCCCCAGAGATTATTCGAGTAGTCTGGAAACTGCCCGGCGAGAGAAAGACAGAACGCCTTGTGTGCCTCAGTCGCGGAAATGGAGTTATTAAAATAGTTGGCGTAACCGTCCTGTTTGTTGCGAAAGTCAAACCATGCCTGCGAGTACTGATGAGTGAAGAGAGGATCGTTGCCGCTGATGTAAGTGTAGTTTTGAAATGTAACGAGTGGGCGGGAAAAGGCACTCCACGAACTAACTGGAACCGGAAACGTCGTCGACCCAATCGCCAGCAGATAAAGCATCATAAGTTCGCAGTAAGTGTCATAACGGCCAGTCAGGAAGCCGCCCTCCGGCGTCCATCCCTCCGAGAACGTCGTGCCGCCGTTCAGCATCCAGGGCCAATTCACGCGCTCATAAATCTGCGCGGCCACGCTTTGGATCTGCGCGTCTTGAAAACATTGCCGGCACGTAAGCACGCCGCATAGCAGAATCGATGTATCGATGGACGAGACTTCGGATTGCTCAGCGCGTTGGCCGGTGTTCATATCGACGAAGTGATAGAAAAAACCGTTTTGCTGTGCCAACTGAGTCCAGATGAAGTTGAGAGTGGTGAGCACTCGAGACTGGATCTGGGACGCCGGCATGTATCCACGCTGCGCGCCTATGCAAAGAGCAGAGAGGCCGAAGCCGGTAGCAGCGATACTTGATATTGTGCGCGAATCGACTGCGCCCGAGGCATAAGCGCGATCCATCACCTGCCCGCTGTTCGCGCCCGCTCGCTCCCAATAGAACTGGAAAGTGGCTTGCTCCATCTGATCGAGAAATTGATCGTCGGTGAGAGGCGGCTGCGTTTCGCCGGCGTTCTTTGAACCCGAACAGGAGACATCCAACAGGGCGATGTTCAGGAGCGGACAGGCCAGTAAACTCTTGCCAAACAGCGATAGTGCGGCGCGCCGGGTAAACTTTGTTTTAGGGACGGGCCAGGCGTCCATCTCAATAACTTTCTTCCTACTTGGCTTTTTCTCAGTCTCTTGTGGACTTAGATGCTTACTTTACTTCGATAACCGCCAGGCCGTGCGAAGGCAGAGTGAGCGTTAGCTCTCCGTTATGCAGGTCGCGGCTCTCGGGGGCGGGAAGGTGAGCAGCGCTGCGCAAGGTATTGATCTGCGCCTCGGTTGGATAGCGGGGCGATCCCATTTTCTCATAGGTGGAGTGCACATCGCCGTGTTCGCCGTCGACCCGAAAGACCAGGACGTGCGTGGCCGGATGGCCCTTGAACTTCAGGATAACGGTCTTTGGAGACGCCATCTCCGAGGAGCCAACCTCGGTTGGCGGAGAGTAGTTCCAGACAGCAACCACGCGGGTGCCGTCCTTGCGGCGAGTCGCCAGGGCTAGATCGGAGTCAACCGCAATGCGCTCTTCGCCAAGCTTGTGGAGCAGCGCAAAGGCGGCGAATGCGGGCTTCGGAATGCTGTCTTCGGCCATCAGTCCAAAGCCGCCATAGAAGGGCTGCTTTATGACGCCTTGCTCTTCAAAGACATCGGAGAAGGTCCAATACGACATCATATCGACCAGGCCATCGCACTGGCGGATCGTGTCGGCCAGCCACGGCCCCATGTAAGTCGAGTCGGTCACCGCGGTTTCGTTCATATAACTCGCGTTGAATTCGCTCCAGATCAGCGGCAGGTTCGGCTTGGGCGAAGACTTGATTTGATCGTGAACCTTCTTAACGGCACGGCAGACCATCTGGTCGCGCGGGATTTTCTCGGTCGTGCCGAAGACGTCTTCCGATTTGTCATTGCCGTAGACGTGCGTCGAGACGAAGTCAACCGGTACGTTGTTATTGACGCAATGGCGGATAAAAACATCGGCCCACGCGGCCTGCGCTGTCGCCGGGCCTCCAACGCGTAAGTGCGCGTCGATCGACTTAATGGCACGGGCGGTGTGATCATAGAGCTCGAAGTAAGTTGGCTGCTTTGGGTCACCGCCCCAGAAATCCAGGTTAGGTTCATTCCAGACTTCGAAGTACCATTGCGCTACTTCGGCGGCTCCGTAACGATCAACCAGATGGCGCGTGAGCTGGCGGATCATGTCATCCCATTTGGCATAGTCCTTGGGTGGAGAAACGTTCTGCTTGTACCAGAAGGCGTGTAGCGCATTCTTATCGGCAGCCAGTTTTTTGGGCATGAAGCTCAGCTCTACGAATGGCCGAACGCCATTCGCCAGCAAGCCGTCGTAAATCTGATCTACATAGGAGAAGTTATAAACCGGATTGCCTTGCGCATCCTCGTCATAGAGTCCGACTTCGTCCTGAAAGATGGCGTGAAAGCGGACGTAGCGAAAATCAGTAACCTGCTTCACGCTGCGTAAGTCGCTGCGATAACTATCGCGCAAACTCAGAATGGCGCGGCCGGAGCCGAACATCTGCTCCCAAAAATGCGGGAGCGGATGAGCAGGGGCGGAATCATCGATGACAACGACAGTGGAATTTTGCGGACCGTTCTCGGCAAGGGCAGAGACTGGCGTCGCCACGATTGCGAAGGCAAGCATGGCAAAAACGACAAGTCTGCGATAGCGGCGCATGAAAACGATCCTTTCGAAGCGGAAGGGGAGAGCCCGGCGACGAAAACCATCGGTCGTCGCCGGGCAAGCGCAATGCTGACTAGAAGTTGAAGCGCGACTCGAGTTCGAGCACGCGGCCCGCCAGGCCGGCTGTTGCCGTCCCGAAATACGGATTAGCAACGGGCGTGGTGCCATTGTTTCCGTAACTGACCGTCGTCGAGTTACTTCCAAAGCTGAACGGCGCAAGGTTGAGTTTGTTGAAGACGTTATAGGCGGTCATGCGCAGTTGTAGTTTCGCGGCTTCTCCGACAAAACGCATCGATGGCAGCCCGAACGATTTCGCAAGGGTCATATCGACGTCCTGATAGCGCGGGCCGCGGAAGCTATTGCGTCCGACCCCGGGGAAGTCAGGGGTGCAGGGGTTTCCGCAGGTTGCCTGGAGAGTGAAGTAGGCCGGACCGCCGTTCGGGAAGTTGGAGGAGATGGGCGGCAAAAACGCGGATGTCGAATGGTTATCTCCCGCACCCCCGTTGTAGGCGATTGGCCGGATTGGGCAGTTGTTAACCGATCCGAAAACCGGGCACACGTTATCGGCCACCGGGGTCCACGGAAAGCCGGAGTGGAATTGATAGATACCACTGAGTTCCCAGCCGCCGCCGACCTTGCCAAGGGCATCGCTCCGATGCTGGAAGATCGGCAAATCCCAAACACCGTAAGCGCGGAAGTTGTGGGTAGCGTCGTAATCGGACGGCCCGCGCTCCGTGTGGTCATCGATGGGATAAGTCTGGTTGGTGACAAAGCCCGGGCCTTCCGCCGAGATCTGGTCGAGTGATTTGCTGAAAGTGTATTGAACATCCGCCACGAAGCCTTTACGGAAAAGATGCTGGAACTCAGTGGTTAACGCGTTAAAACTCGTGTTCGTGTCAGGCTTGAAGGTGAATATAGCGCCTACGTCAGGATTCTGTTGCGGATAGAACTCCTGCAGATTCGCAAGCCGCGTTAGGTGATGTCCAGCGCTGCCCTGATAGCCAAGAGTAAACACCCAATCCGCAGGCAGGCTGTACTGTACCTGCAACGAATAAAGATAGACGTAGGGATTCGGCATGTTGGGGGAGTCAGCATAGATATTAGGGCCAACATAGGCTCCGCCGGTGGGAATAGGCAACCCGTTAGGGCCTAAAGATGTTGCCAACACAGAGTTCACCGGGTAACTCAGTGGGCTGTTACTTGTGCCGAGGTTGAATGCGATCTCGCCGCCGACAAATGGCGTGCCAAAACCGTCATATGGCGGCCCAGCTGTTCCACAGCAGATTCCATAGTTCGCGACGAAGGGCGGATTGTTGCGGGTTTGATTGAAGATATTATCGTCAAAGCGGTCATAAGCGATGCCGAATCCACCGCGCCAAACCATCTTGTTGTTATATCGTTCCGGGCTCCAGGCGAAGCCCAGACGAGGTCCGAAGTTGCGCCATTTCGACGGCCACTGCTGGCTGGGATTCACTTCGGTTCCATTTACTAGGCCTAGGACCGGATCATCAGAGGGAATGAAGTTTGTCAGGTGCCCTTTTGTCTCAGTTGGCGGAGCATAGTATTCCCAGCGCAGGCCGAGATTCACCGTCAAGTTCGGGCGAACCTTCCAATCATTTTGCGCGAAGATTCCGTAAATGGAGGAACGGTAATACTGCGGCCTAGTGGTCGGCGGTCCGCCGGTGATGGGATTGACGTCGACCGACTCAAAGATGGGCGTGCCATTGGCCCAGTTCCAAAGCCCCTGGAAGACCTGATCGGGACGAGCGCCGCCGATTAGGCCGTCATTGTCTTGTTCGTGGCCGTATTCGAAGCCAAACTTCCAGGCTTTGTTGCCGGCGACTTTGGAGACGACGTCGCGAAATCCGAAGGTATTCTCTGCGACGATCGCGGGGTTATCGTCTCCCTGCGGAGCGCCGTAGTCGATGCGCTGGGACTGGGTCGGAATGGCGTTCTGAATTTCAATGAGCGGGATGGCCCAGTTCACCTGGGGATTATCGGTTATGCCGTTATAGCCATAGCGTGTGAAGTTAAACCTCGCCTCGTTGATCATCGTTGGGCTAATGGTTCTCACCCAGGAAAGGAAACCGCTCGGGCTGAAATCCTTCAGGCGATAGTCTGCCATGGGCCGTCCTTGGGCTGCGGAGCTTGCTGACAGGGTATTGAGGAAGGTCAGGAATGTATTTACGGAAAATACATCTTTGCCGTGATCGTAATCGACGCGAGCGTTGTATTGATTCCCAGCCGTGGTCGAAGGGACGGCGATCTGGGCGAACTCCAAATCCGGGGAGCCGTCGAGGCCTCCTCCAACATAGTTAGGAGGGTAAGTACCGCTTCCAAAGCTGTTGATGTACGTACCGTAGCTTGCGCCCGGCGAGCCGACGTCGAGCCCTCCCGTGACCTGGACACACGGTTGATTTCCCGCAAGCCAAAGTGCGCATGTCGTGGTCAGCACCTGTGCTATGCGTGGTACGAGACCACTTGATTGCAAAATCGTAGCGACCGGTGTTCCGCCGCGCAACCCCAGAACCGTGGAGTCAAATTGCGGCGTTTCCACCCAATCGTTCTCAAAAACGGTATTGTTTGCCCGTGCGCCTTCATAGTTAAAGAAGAAAAACAGCCTGTCTTTCACGATTGGTCCACCGAGGCTGCCCGCGAACTGCCGGATGTTGTCGTCGTCGCGAACATCGGGCGTATACCCCGTGCCCTCGTTGTATCCGTTGAACTTATTGAAGGCGTTGAGATTCGGGTCGTGATAGAGGAATAGTCCGCCGCCGTGCAGGGCATTTGTTCCGCCTTTGGTGACGGTCTTGATATGTGCGCCCGAGCTGCGTCCGTCCGAGGCATCGTAGTCGTTGGCGAGAACCGTGAGCTCCTGCACCGACTCGATGCTTGGAGTAATGACAGCCGCGCCACCCCACTCCAAACTGTTCACGCTGACGCCGTCCACCAGGTAATCATTTGAGGTGACGCGTTGCCCCATGGCGCTGATGGGTTGCTGGTTCTCGATCTGGAAGATAGCGGTGTTCGATCCGCCGGGACCGGCGGAAGCGCTGACGGCGCCGCTGCCGTTGGGAAATCCGCCAGAGCGGCCATCACCATAACGCGCGCCGTCGCCAAAAACGCCAGGGGCGAGGCGGAGCAATTCATAGGGATCGCGATTGATCGTGGGCAGATTTTCCACCTCTGTCGAGGTCAGCGTACCGGCAATGGAGGCGTCTTCGGTTTTGAGCGCCGGGGAGGATTCGGTCACATTGACCGTCTCCTGGTTTTGCCCAATTTCGAGGACTACATCAAGTCCGCGCAGCAATTCGGCCTGGATCTCAACGGTCGCATTTTCGCTCTTTTTAAACCCGCTCGCCTGGACCGTTACCGTGTAGGTACCTGGAGGCAGCTCCGAAATTCTGTAGAAGCCGGAGGAATTTGTCGTCGTCATATGGGCGGTGGCGGTCGCATTTTCGGTCGCCGTAACCGTGGCACCGGAAACGACAGCGCCGGACTTATCCTCGACAGTACCCTGCAAACTTGCGGAAAACTGCGCCAGAGCGGGCGCGGCGAACAGCGTGATCAGCAATGCGACCAGCGAGAAAAGGAACAGAGTGCGGCAACGAATCATGGCGGCCTCCGGACGAAGCTACGAATCGTGGCCCTCAAGAGACGCGATTCGGGAAAACGAGATTGTTCTACTAAAACAGTAATAAAGTGATTTAGTAGCCGTTACGGCTTTTAGCACTGTTGTGGGAGCGGTGTCAAGAGAGAGAGGGTTGCGGTAGTGTAGTTTGGGTTTCCACAAGAGTAGCGCTCTCTTCGTTTCTTTCGTCATTGCAGCGAAAATTCTGCCCCAAGACCGGCACCCAGGAATGTTCAATATTGATCACATTTGGCAATTTGACTGGCATCGGTGAACGACCGCTCCCACTACCTCCGTTGTCCGAAAAAAAGACCGTTGCCCGATGAACTCTTGCCCCTTGACCTTCCCTGTGCAAGACTGCACGCGTGCCCGCGCGACCGAAATCCGGCCGAACGACTCCCCGAGCCGATGGACGTCCCCGGCAGGTGACACTCAGAATGCTGGCCGATCATTTAGGGCTGTCTCCGGCGACGGTTTCGCTGGTGCTGAATCGCGCCACTGTGGCCGATTCCATTCCGCGCACGACCCAGGAGCGCATCTTTGCCGCCGCCCGCGATTTGAATTACCGTCCGAGCTTTGCCGCGCGCTGGGCGCGGACACAACGCAGCTTCACAGTAGGAGTGCTGGTTCCCGAGGTCAGCGAGGGCTATGCCGCGCTGGTGATGAGCGGCATCGAGCAGCACCTGCTGAAGGAAGGCTATTTCTATCTCGTCGCCAGCCACCACCACCGCTCCGATCTGATCGAGGAATATCCGCAGATGCTGATGGGCCGGTTCGTCGATGGCTTGATCGCCGTCGATACGCCCTGGCATCACGACCTGCCCGTGCCCGTGCTTACGGTTTCCGGACACAACCCGGCAAGCGGGGTCAGCAACATTCTTCTCGACCATAAGCGGGCCGCCGAACTCGCCTTGCGGCATCTGCAACAGCTGGGGCACGAGCGGATCGCGTTCATCAAAGGGCAGGAGTTCAGTTCAGATACCGAGGTTCGCTGGAAGTCGATTACCGACGCGGCCGCACGGCTGAAGCTTAAGCTTTATCCCAAACTCACGGTGCAACTGGAGGGCGAACTGGCTTCACCGCAGCTCGGCTATCGCGTGACCAAACGCCTGCTGGAGCAGAAACAGGAATTCACAGCGCTTTTCGCGTTCAACGATATTTCCGCGATCGGCGCGATCGGCGCCCTGCGCGATGCGAAACTCGATGTGCCACGCGACGTGTCAGTGGTCGGCTTTGACGATATTCAGAGCGCCGCCTTCCAGAATCCACGGCTGACCACCATCCGCCAGCCTTTGAAGCGAATGGGAACGATTGCGGCCGAGACTTTGTTGCGGCGCATTGCGCGCCCGGAAGATGATTCCTATCCTCGCGAAATCGTGGTGGAACCGGAGTTGATTGTGCGCGAGTCAACCGCGCGGGCGTCGCGCTAGCCTGAACTCCGGTTGCGCCCAGCGCGGCGCTTCGCTTACCACTTCAGTGCTATTTCTACCCTGGTTCTCCACAGCACTCCACCGGCGTGCTACTTGCGATTCCCGCGCAACTTACAGATAATTTAGGGCGATCATCTTCACTGCCATGTATCGTTATAGCCGTCTCGATCTGCTGCGCATTCTGCGGGTGGCGCCGCGCCAGTTGCAGAACTGGGAGAAGGCGGGGCTCGTCAAGGCGAGCGAAGAGTATTCCTTTTTCGATCTGCTGCAGGTCAAGAAAGTGCGCGACCTGTGCGCAATGCGTGTTCGACCCGCGGTGATTCGGCGTTCGCTCGAGGCCATGTTGAAGCAGGCTTCCGGAATGCAGAACCCGCTGATCGAAGCGGGCGCTTATTTGAGCGGGCATCGGGTCGCGTTCCGGCACGAAGGCAGGCTGCTCGAGCCGATCGCCGGCCAATTCATGTTCGACTTCGCATCCGAAGAAACGAAAATTGTGACCAGCTCCCGGAGCAACGGCCCGGAACTGGTTGTTACCGACGTCGTCGACCTGTTTGCGCGCGGGATCGTCCTCGAAGAGGATCCCTCCACGCAGAGCGAGGCGATTGCCGTCTACCTCAAGGTTCTCGACATGGATCCTCAACACGCCGCCGCGCACATCAACCTGGGCACGCTCTATTACAACCGGCACGAGTATGGGCTGGCCGAAAAACACTACCGCTCGGCCATCCAGATTGATCCGCGCTACGCGCTTGCTTACTTCGACCTCGGCAACGTGCTCGATGAGACAGGACGTATCGAAGAGGCGATCAACACCTATAAGGCGGCAATTCAGCTGGCTCCAACTTATGCGGATGCGCATTACAACATTGCACTCGCCTATGAGAAAGTGCGCGAGCCGCGCAAGGCGCTGCAACACTGGCGCGCCTATGTGAGGCTCGACACCACCGGCCCGTGGACGGTGCACGCCAAACATCAGATCCAGCGCATTCTTCAGGGCGACAAGCTGAAGCTGGTGCACTCGCGCAGAGCAGAGTGAAGCTGATGTCGGCCGAGCGTCTATCTGCACATTGACGATTCACACATTGGTCCGCGCATTCATCCTTGCGCCCCCCACACGCAACCTCTGTTTTGTTGCAAACTCTGAAATAAAATGCGCGTGCTAGTTGCTCCGTAGCTATGTGTAAGCGGTAGACTTGATTCCAATCAGGAGAATCGGGTCTATGAACCAGGGCACCAGTCTTTATCGATCATTATTGGCTGCGAGCTTGATGCTAGCGGTCGTTGCGGCGAGCGCAATCTTTTCCGGCCATGCGGCCGCGCAGCAGAAGCAGATCTATGACGAGACGGCCAATGCGCACGCCGAGATCAAAGAAGCTCTTGAAGAGGCCCGGGCTGAGCACAAGCGCGTGATCGTCGTCTTCGGCGCGAACTGGTGCTTCGACTGCCACGTGCTCGACGAAGCTTTTCATCGCCCGGAACTCGCGTCGATCATCGCGGCCAACTATCAAGTTGTGCACGTCGATATCGGAAGGGGCCAGAAGAACCAGGATTTGATGAACAAATACGAAGTGCCGATGAAGCGCGGTATTCCGGGGCTCGCAGTGCTTGATTCGAATGGCAAGCTCGTCTACAGCCAGAAGAATGGAGAATTTGAAAATGCCCGCGCCATGTCGCAGGATGACTTTCTGGCGTTTTTGAATAAGTGGAAGCCGGGGACGCGCAACGATTGAGTCCATCAATGGAAGCGGCCGATTCGAGTGGCTTAAATTTAACTGAACAATTCACCAAAAAAGAGGGCGCGGTTTGCGCCGCGCCCCTCCAGGAGAGAGATACAACCTACCAGCTTTGCTTCCCCGCAGAGTTAGCCTACAAAGTTAGCTCTTGTCCACCACCAGTTTGTTCTCGACGCTGAACGTGCCCGGAACCGCCCCCGCCCGAATGCCGGCAACGTTCTTGTCCATTGTGTTCATCACCGAGCCATAAAGCGTCACGTGTCCGTTATCGACGACGATGCGAATCGGATGCACCGGATCGATCGCGTAGCGGCTCAGCACCGGGTCACGATAAATCGCGCGCGCGATGCGGACGCGCAGCGAGTTGTCGAAGAACGAGGCCGGCAGCACCTTCACGTTGTCAACGACACCCTTGACTCCGGGCGTTCCGGCCACGATCGCCATCGCTGAATCTTTGGGCGTGTCATAGACGGTATCGCCCTCGATCGTCACGACGCCATTTTGTACTTCGAGCGCCAGATAGTTAAAGGTGTTGTCGAAATAACCGACGCGGTCAAAGGCCAGCTTCTTCGCCAGTTTCTGCTCGAGCTGGCTGTCGGACACCTTTGCGCCCGCAACCACGACGTCGTTGCGAACACCGGAAACGTTCGCCACCTTCTTGATCTTTTTAGCGGCGTTGAGCTTGTCCTGATACAGATTCACTGTGCCGGTCAAGGTCACCATGCCGTCTTCAACACTGGAGTTCACATTCTGAAGTTGCTTTGAACCGTGCATCTTCTGGCTGACGGCCTGCTGAATCTGCTGGTCATTGTCGCCGTTGTTTGCGGCGAACGCCGTCATGCTCAGCAGGACGAGCAGAACCACGGTCACCGCTGCCAATTGCTTTTTCATGGTTGCCATCCTCGTTTGAATTCCGGTCCCACACTCGTTAACCGGTTAGTTAAATAGATGCCCTCTACTTTGGCGGAGATGCACTCGCGGCGGGGTTTTACAAACTCTTACAAACCGCCTGGGACCTGCTGATTTGACACATATTTGTGATAACGAATAATCTTTGACTATGCGAGGATTGCAAGCTGAACTAAAGCAGAACGTACCCTTTCGCAGCCGCGAGCAGGAGGCCTATCTCGCGCTCTTGCGCACCGCGGACGCCCTGCAAACGAGTGTCGAGGCAAAGCTCGGCGAGTTTGGTTTGACGGGTACGCAATACAACGCGCTGCGCATCCTGCGCGGAGCGGGACCCGAAGGCTTGCCATGCAGCGAGATTGGCGAGCGCATGATCACGCGCGATCCCGACGTAACGCGCTTACTCAATCGTCTGGAGAAACGCGGACTGGTCCGGAGGACGCGCGCCCATGCGGATCGCCGCGTGGTGCGCGGGATAATCACTGCGGCCGGACTGAAACTCTTGCGCATGATGGATGAGCCCGTGGCCAAGCACGGTCGCGCCATCCTGAAGCATGTGGGACAGGAGAAGCTACAGCAGTTAATTGAATTGCTGGAGCTTGTTCGAACTGGAAACGTGCGAACTGGAAACGCGCGAACTGGAAACGCGCGAACTGGAAACAGTGCGAACCAACGCGCCGGTCAGTGACGTTTCGTCGACTTCCGGGCGGTGGCTGCGGCGCGCTTTGATGCCGGCTTCCGCGCAGCCTTGGCCGGAAACACCCTCGCGAAAATCTTGTCGATGTTTTCCAGTTGGCGCTGCAAGTCGAATGCTCGCTCGATCTTGGCGCGCGGGACCCGCCCCGTGATCGCCGGATCGCTCAACACCAGTTCATGGAAGTCGAGATCTTCCCTCCACGCGCGCATCGCATGCCCCTGCACCAGTCGATAAGCGTCTTCGCGCGAGATGCCGCTTTCGACTAGATCGAGCAGCAACTGTCCGCTGAAGACTAGACCGCGCGTCGAGTGCAGATTCGCGAGCATGCGCTGCGGATAGACGAACATGGTCTCGACCAGATTCGCGGTCTTATTGAGCAAATAGTTGGCGAGCGTGGTCGAATCCGGAATAACGACGCGCTCGGCCGAGGAGTGCGAAATGTCGCGCTCATGCCAGAGCGCAACATTTTCAAAGCCGGCTTGCGCGTTTCCCCGTACCACACGCGCCAGTCCGCTGATTTGCTCGGCTGTCACCGGATTACGCTTGTGCGGCATGGCCGACGAACCTTTTTGCTTTTCGCTGAAATACTCCTCGGCCTCGCGAACCTCGGTGCGTTGCAAGTGGCGAATCTCGGTCGCAATCTTGTCGAGCGTCGAGGCGATAACGGCGAGTGTCGCCAGATAATAGGCATGGCGGTCGCGCTGGATCACCTGCGATGAAACAGCCGCGGCCTTCAATCCCAACCGTGCACATATCTTTTCTTCGAGTTCCGGCGTGAGGTGAGCGAAAGTTCCGACCGCGCCGGAAAACTTGCCGACGCGCAAATCCTCGGCTGCGGCCTGAAAGCGCGCGATGTTGCGGCGCGTCTCCGAATACCAGTTGGCGATCTTGAAGCCGAATGTGATGGGCTCGGCGTGGACGCCGTGCGTGCGGCCGATCATCGGCGTGTCTTTGAACTCCCACGCGCGGCGTTCGAGCACGTCGGCCAGGCGTTCGAGATCGCCCGCAATCAGCAATGATGCTTGCTGAATCAGCAAGGCCTGCGCCGTGTCGACGACATCATTCGAAGTTAATCCGTAGTGGAACCATCGCGCGTGCGGGCCCACAATTTCGGCAACAGCGGTGGTGAAGGCGATGACGTCGTGCTTGACCTCGGCCTCAATCTCAAAGATGCGCTCGACGTTAAAGTTGGCGCGCTCACGAATCGCCTTGGCGGCATCTTTGGGGACGATGCCGGCCTCGGCCAGCGTCTCAGTGGCGGCGACTTCGACCGCGAGCCAGGTGCGGAAGCGGTTTTCGTCGCTCCAAATGCGCGCCATTTCAGGCCGCGTATAGCGTGGGATCAAGGACAACTCTCCTGAACGAAAGCGAGGATTGGGAACTCAGGATTGTAAATCAGCGGGCGGGTCGCCGCCAGCGGACCAGCACGGGGGCGCGGACCAAAAAACGTTTCAACCACGGAGGGCACAGAGAACACAGAGGGAGCACTGTTCCCAAACCTCCCGCTACTACTCCTCAGAGCGCTACTCTAGCCATCTCTACGCCACCTTACCCTACTCCACCGTGTGCTTGGCCGTGTATCCCTCGCGCGTGTAGACGATGGTCTTCACTTCCTTGCCCTTCTGGTCGCGTACCTTCAACGGGCCGCCATCGGGTGCTTGCATTTCGACCTTCAGCTTGCGATAAGTGCCGTCGAGCTTGGCATTGGTCGGATGATACGAGATGGTGTACTGATTGCGAATGTCGGCGGAAATCTGCTGAAAAATCTCAGGCATCTCGCCCTGGAAGCGCGGGAAGAAGGCGCGGCCGCCCGTCAACTTGGCGAAGGTACTGAGCTGGTTATCATTCTGCAACCATCCGACCTCGCGAGCGCCATTATTTGCCCCGCGCAATTGGGCCTGCGAATCAGCCCACTCACGGTATTGCCATCCGATGCTGATTGCATAGATCGTCGTGTCACGCGTGGATTTGATTTTCTTCAGAATCTGGTCGAGCGTGAGCTTGCTGAAAGTATCGGCTCCCGACGAAACTAGAATGATGTACTTCTTCCCCTCGATGCGGTCGATCCGGTCGAGCGTGTCGAAGGTTGCGTCGAAGAGGTTGCGTTCGCTGAAGCCGGGAACACGAAGCATGTTAAGCGTCCCCATAATTGCGCGCTTGTCCTGCGTGAAGTCGACAAGGATTTTGGGCTTCATATCGTAGGAAACCACTGCCACGTAGTCGTCCTTCTTCAGGCCGCTCGCAAATGTATAGGCAGCGTTGAGCGCGTCATACATGTAGGAGTACGCCTGTAGATCGCGAAACATGGGCGCGGAGGCAAACTCGATCAGAAGAACAGCCGTCATGGGAGCCTGCGTCTGATTGAAGGACGCGATCGTCTGCTTTTGGCCGTCTTCGAAGATCTTGAAATTTTCCTGCTTCAGCCCTGGGATAGTCTGCCCATCTTTGCTGGTGACCAGCACGTCGAGCGTTACCAGAGGCACCTCGACCTTGATCGAGTAATCGGGCATGTTATCGATCTTCTTCGGCTTCTCGGGCGCGGGAGGAGGCGGTTCTTCCTTCTTCTTGGGAATGACGTAGGGGCCAACGTCGTTCTCCGGTCCACCGGCCG
The DNA here is from genome assembly GCA_963803645.1 of uncultured Acidobacteriaceae bacterium. GTDB lineage: Bacteria > Acidobacteriota > Terriglobia > Terriglobales > Acidobacteriaceae > Acidiflorens. The sequence continues at coordinate 264,715 of CAWDNK010000007.1, forward strand.
CGGGCGGGGCCTCCTGCTGATTGGGATTGGCCGGAGGCTGCTGGGGCGGGGGCTGCTGCGAAGTATCCTGCGCGTTCGCCGATAAGCCCGCAAACAATAGACAATAGATGAGAAAGGTCAGCAACGACTGGGGCGCGCGCCGCGCCGGACGCGCAGAGTTTTGCCCGCCAAAACCGGAAAAAATCATGGGGATTCCTCAAAAATACCTGTGTTAGTATAGATGCAACAGCTCTGCGGTTGGGATATTTTGCTGGCGACAAAAATCGCCACTCTCCTGCAAAACCATTTCGACAGCCGACAGAGTCTAACCCAGTATTGGTTGTGTAAGTGGTCGTTTCTGACCTCCGGGGATATTCATGCGAATTACGGCGCCTCTCGCCGCGCTTTTGATTTTTGTGTTCGCCCTGCCTGCGATTGCCCAAGACAAACTAACCGACAGACTTACCAACGATACGCCGGTCAAGCCGAACATCATCACGCTCGACCAGATTCGCGTCGGCATGAAGGGCACAGCCTTGACCGTTTTTCAGGGTGTAAAGCCTGAGTCGATGGACGTGGAAGTCCTGGGAGTGCTGCGCAACGCAAACGGCCCCAAGGGCGACATCATCCTGGTGCGGCTGCACGGCAGCAAGCCTGAGTATACGGGCGTCGTCGCCGGCATGAGCGGAAGTCCGGTCTATCTGGATGGCAAGCTGGCAGGCGCACTCGCCTTCCGCATCGGCGAATTTTCAAAGGAGCCGATCGCAGGTGTGACGCCGATTGAAGAGATGTTCGAGATCAATGCGCTCGACAGCCGCCCGATCGAAACTCCGGTGCACGCGAGCGGCGGAACTGCGCAAGGCAAGACCGAGACGGCGAGCCCGGGCATTAGCTCAGCGCCGGCAAGCACGGGCTATGAAAACTATCTCAGGCCCATCGAGGCTCCATTTGTGTTCAGCGGCTTTTCGGACGCCACGCTTCAGCGCTACGCTGATCAATTTGCCGCCGCCGGGATCACTCCGGTCATGGGTACTGGGTCCGCGAGCGACGAGAAACAGCCGGAACCGATCGAGCCGGGATCGGCCGTGAGCGCGATTCTAGTGCGCGGGGACATGGATATTGCCGCAACCTGCACCGTCACCTACGTCGACGCCAAACATCTGCTGGCGTGCGGCCATCCGCTGATGCAGTTTGGCCAAGTCGACCTGCCGATGACCAAGGCGAATGTCGTGGCTACTCTCGCGTCGCCGATGAATTCTTTTAAGATCGTCAACACCACCGAAACGGTGGGCGCGTTTGTGCAGGACCGCCAGGCTGGCATTCTCGGCGAGATGGGACACGAGCCGAAGATGATTCCGGTGACCGTCCTGCTGCACAACGGAACGGCCATCAAAGAGTTTCATTACGAAGTCCTCAACAACGCAAAGCTTAGCCCGCTTGCCATGATGGCAACGGTGTTCAACGCGCTGCACGCCATCAACGACTACGGCGACGACCTCACGTATCGCATGAACGGCGTGCTTAGTGTAAAAGGCTATCCCGACGTGATCATGCGCAATATGTTTGCACCGCTCGACAGCGGACAGCCGGCGGCTGCTCTGGCCGCGGCCAGCATTGGCGACCGCTTTGGGCGTATCTACAGCAATCCGTACGACGCGCCCGACGTTGAGGGCGTGAAGCTCGACTTCGACATGGTGCGCGACCGTCGTTCAGCGCGTCTGGAAACTTCTCGCACCGATGTGACCGAGGCGCGGCCCGGCGACCTGATCACGGTCGAGACGGTGATTCGCCCGTATCGCGGCGAGCGCCAGGTATGTCAGATTCCGATTCGCATTCCGACGACGGCATCGAAGGGCCCGCTGCGCATTCTGGTGAGCGATGGCGATACCCTCGACCGCGTGCACCGCGCTGTTCCGATGATGACGCGGGGCATGGGCCTCGGGCCGACCATCGCACTGCTGAATAATGAGCGCTCCGACGATCGCGTTTATGTTTCGCTGTTCGATTCCGACCCCGAAGCCATGGTCGCCGATAAGATCATGCCCACGCTGCCGCTCTCCGTCATGAACGTGATGGACAATATGCGCGGCACGCAGGATATGGTCGTGCTCGGCGAATCGTCGGTGAGTGAAGCTTCGACGGAGCCGCTGGATTATGTCGTTTCTGGCGCGCAGATGCTGACGATTAACATTAAGTAATCGGCGGTCTAATCGACGGTTTGATCCACGATTCCGCTCTGCCTCGCAGGAATCACTTTAAAAGAATTCTCATTCTGAGCGGCCGGCGCCGCAGCCGGCTTTTGCCAGCCTGAGACGTAGGAGTGACGAACCTGCCACAAATTAAAGACCCCTCGCTGCGCTCGGGATCGCAATTCAGTATATTTTCATTAAGGACAATTCAGCAGCTCTCACCGAGGTAGAATTTTGGCACGTAATTCGCTTGCTCTGCTATCCGCACTTACCCTCTCGATCTTCGCGTTCTCCGCAACATCTCTCGCCGAAGGCACGCGCACCTGGGAACAATCGAAGTTCGACGATCTGATCAAGGGCACAGCCGACGGGATCGCCTTCCGCAGCGAGGGCGGACTGGAACTCGCTCCGGCGTTCAAAGCCCTGGCGACAACGCCTTCGACCTACATCTGGTCGATTGCCTCGGATGCCGCCGGCAACATCTACGCGGCCGCGGGATCTCCCGCGCGCGTCTATCGCATCACTCCCGACGGGAAAACCACAACGATCTTCGAGCCTCAGGAACTCGAGGTGCAGTCGCTGGTGGCTGCAAAGAATGGCGTCGTCTATGCGGCGACAGCGCCGGACGGCAAGGTCTACCGCCTGGCAACCACCAAAGCGGGCTCGTCAAAAGCGTCCAGCGCCGCGAATGCGGCTAACGCGTCCACCGGCTCGTGGAGCGCCTCCGTCTATTTCGATCCCGGCGCCAAATACATCTGGGATCTCGCACTCGATAACGCTGGCAACCTCTATGTTGCGACCGGCGACCGCGGCGAGATCTTCAAGGTCGGAGCCGACGGCAAGCATTCCCTCTTTTTCAAAAGCGACGAAGTTCACATCCGCGTGCTCGCGCTCGATCTCAAGGGAAATCTGATTGCCGGCTCCGACGGCAGCGGCCTCGTATATCGCATTGCGCCCAGCGGCGAAGCGTTTGTTCTTTACAGCGCGCCAAAAAAAGAAATCACCGCGCTCGCCATCGATGGCGACGGAAACATTTACGCGGCCGGAGCCGGAGAAAAACGTCCGGGGCTTTCCGACACATTGAACATTCCCGGCCTGACTCCAGCGCAAGGCGTAGCCCCGGGCGGCGCGACCATTACTCTTGGGGGCGCGCCCAGTTCCGCCGCGCAAGCCTTTCCGTCGCCCGCAAAAGGAGCCACGGGCGGCTCGGAAATTTATCGCATCGCGCCCGACGGCGCGCCCGAACAGCTTTGGAGTTCTCATGAAGATCTGGTCTACGCGCTCGGCTTCGACCACCGCGGACGCCTCCTCGCCGGCACCGGCAATCGCGGACATATTTTCGCGATCAACGGCGTCGGCGATTTCACCGATCTGGTCCGCGCCAGTGCCAGCCAGATTACGTCTTTCGCGGCCGCGCCCGGTGGCGGCCTCTACGCCTCGAGCAGCAACCTCGGCAAGATTTTTCTGCTTGGCCCCGCGCCTGAATCCGAGGGCTCGTACGAGAGCGACGTTTTTGACGCTCACGTTTTTTCGCGCTGGGGACGCGCATCCCTGCGCAGCTCCGGCAATGTCGAACTCTTCGCGCGCAGCGGCAACGTCGACAATCCCGACCGCAACTGGAGCCCGTGGACTCCGGTCGCCGCGAGTGCCGAGATGAAAATTCCTTCGGCCCGCTTTGTGCAGTGGAAGTCGGTGCTGCACACGGGCAGCGCGCCGCCGCGCGTCGATAGTGTTCTCGTCTACTACCTGCCGAAAAATGTCGCCCCCGAAATCGACGACATCGGCGTGCAACTCGGCTACCGCTATCCTGCCGTCGCGCGCATGATGGGCACCGACCTGGCATCTTCCATCTCGCCTCGGATCGAGCTACCGTCACCGCAACCGGTGCGTGACCACGACTCGATTGCCATCCACTGGTCGGCGCATGACGATAATGACGATCAACTCGTCTTCTCCATTTACTACCGTGGCGACGGCGAAGCGCGCTGGCTGCTGCTGAAAGATGGCGTCACCGACCGCTTCTACTCGTTCGATTCGAATCTCCTGCCGGATGGCGGCTACACGGTGATGATCGTCGCCAGCGACGCGCCTTCGCACTCGCCGGGAGAAGCCCTGTATGCGCAGAAGGTCTCGGCGCGCTTTGAAGTGGACAACACCGCACCGGCCATCGAAGAGCTGAACGCCGCGCTCGATGGAAAGCAGATTCATGTACGCTTCCGCGCCCGCGATTCGTTTTCCAATATCAAACGAGCCGAGTATTCGCTCGACGGCGGTGACTGGCAGTTCGTGGAGCCGGTGGGGCAGTTGTCGGATGCGAAGACGGAAGACTACGACTTTCGCGCGGCGGTTCCGCAGCCGCAAGCGCCGCCGCCAGCGGTGGCCGCGGCAAGCTCCAGAGATCACGTAGTAGTAGTGCGCGCCTATGACCGCTTCGACAACCTTGCAACGGCAAAGACAGTCATCCGCGGACAGTAGTTGAGGCCAAGCCGCAAAACAATTCGTAACGCGTATTACTGCGTCATGAACAAGATCGGACTAACGACGAGGGGTCCACTACTGTTTGTATCTACATCAATCAGGAAGAAGCTCGTTTCGGTCACCGCATACATCCAATAATTCGGCGTCGTTGCCCCGGAGAGCGGTCCGAAGGTTCCGGCCCCTCCACTAGCGAGCGTGTATGTCGCGCTAAACGGCGTGCTGGGATTCTCCGTGCCGGTGACATCGTAAACCAAACTGCTCGGCTCGGTGAGCAACAGGTTCATCGTCACCGAGCACGCGGTTAGCAATGAATCCGACGATGAACACGCCGCGTCACTAGGAGCGCTGCTGCTGTAGGTGGCCACCGCATACGGGCCAGGTGCCGAACCGGCGGCGAAATTACCCAGGTTTTGCTTGGGCGCTACTTGCCCGTTCATCGTTCCCGTGAACACAGCAGTACTGGATGGATCGAGCAGGAATCCGCGGTTCGCTCCGCTGGCATAGAGAATGAAAGTAATCGGGCCAATCGCCGTGCTCGCATTCGGATTGCCCAGCATCGGCAAGGTATAACGGCCGGCGTTGCTGCCCGTCGCCGCGTAGGTATTGCCGAATTGGCATACTTCCATGGGCATGGCCGTAGTAGGACACGGGTTCGTCGGCGGCACCAAAACAACCGCTCCGTTATAGTTCTCACCGAAATTGCCCGTGAAGGTTCCCCCATTCAAATCGCCGAGAACAATCGCCACATTGGCATTGGCTCCCGTGAGAGCCGAAACGGATCCGCCCGACAAAGCGTCGGTGTCGTAGCTGGTTATTTTTGAGTCCTGTAGCACCATCGTTCCCAGCATCGCCGGGTTGTTGTCGGTGGAGATGGCGTATAGATACAGAGGATTGTTGGCATTCGATTCGTTTCCATTAGCCACGAAGAAATCGAAGGTCATGGCGACCGGCGCAGTCAAAGTCAGGTGCCACAAGTTGCTGACCGTCCCGTCGGGGGCATAGCTGCCGGTGACAGTGCATGGAGCGGCGCTAACATTGCAAATACCATTGGTGGCGTTGCCGTTGTCGTTCGCGTCTATCAAGCCACCAGTGACCATCGACACGCCATCCGTGGGCAAAAGGCCCGCATAGCCGACGCGATTGTTGCTCGAATCGACGCCCGTAAACCCGAAAGCAAACGTTGCCGGATTTCCCGCTCCCTTGTTGAACTTATTCGTGGCCGCAGGCTCGGCAATCCCTGAGCCGCTTTCTCCCGCGCCGGCGGCGATCATCTGAATATCGCCGGCGGCGTCGAGCACAACCTGATATGAGCTGGGAAAAGCGCCCGTGTTCAATGAGAGCGTGCCTGCATTGTTCGAATTTGGATTGCTGCCCGAGATGGGGCTATACGACCCGCCGGAGAAGGCCCGCTTCGCCAACGTGCCCGCCGCCCACTCGTCCTCATACCCCGAGATCGAGCCGCCGGAATCGACCGTAAACGTTCCCGCCACAGCGACAGCCTTGCCGTTCGAGTCATAGCCGGAGAACTGAAACGCATACTGCCCACTCGGCACGCGCGAAGCTACTACCGTGGTCTGCGACGGAGTGCACAAAATTTTGGGATTGATGGTGCAGCCTGTCGGATCGACGTTTGCCGTCGCCGAGATCGTGACGCAACCACTGGAGCTGCACTCCTCACCCGCTGTGGGAGTGTAAGTAGCCACGCCACCATTGTTCGGAGCCGGCGAAAAATTCGCGCACTGCCCCCCGTTCACCATACAGCTCCAGGTAAAAGTCTGGGGCGCTTGCTCCGGCAGCGCCACCGCCGTGTACTGCTCGGTAAGGCCCACCTGCACATTCGGCGTGAGGGGCGCAACCTGGGCGGTCACGGGGATGATGGTGAGATCTTGGGTCGTGCCCGTCAGACCGCCGTCGGTCTGCGAGGTCGCCGTAATCGTGAAGGTGGACGGGCTCGACGGAACCGTGGACGGTCCGACGTAGGTAGCCGTACTGCCCGTCACATTCGTCAGTGTCCCGCACGCGCTGCCGCAAGATGACGGTTGAATAGCCCAAGTCACGGGCGACGCGGTCGCATTGACAAAAGTCAGAGTCAACGGAACTGAGACATTCAAGCCCACAGTCTGAATCGGAGGGTCGATATCAATTCCCGGGCAGTTCACGGCGCACGGTCCGCTTCCACCTTTAGCGCACCCGCCCAGTAGCGTTATGCTCAACAAAGCCGCCGAAAATAAGAGTTTTTTTGTCATGATTGAGGTCTTTTTTGTGAAGGTCTTTTCTGTAGAGCCGCTGGGCGTCGAGATGGTTGCCCGCTCGCTGGCGGCGTCCACCGAGCTATTCGGAATATCGCATCGGCGCAGTCGAAGGGCCAGTCCTTTTCGCGCCTCTAGCTTACAAATGTACCTTAATTTGGAGCCGTTTGTCTGGGGCAGGGGCCACTTGCCGGTCGAAGGATGAACTACTGAGTGCGCAAGAGATTGCGAAGGTTGGCGGCGAAATTGCCAAAGTCAATATTAAGGATTACGGGTTCCTTGGCCGTGAGAATCCGTTGGGGAGTACACGGACAAACTGCTGCCCAGCCTACACCGATTCGCTAACGCCCAGCCGCTTGGCCATCTCCTCATAGAGAAAGCCCTCACCCGGCACGTAGGGCTGCACCCACTCTCCATCGATCACAAATTGCGGAATGGCCTGCTTGCCGGCATGTTTCACCACCTCGTCGATGGCCCCGGGGGTCGTCTCGACATTGATATCGGTGTAAGGGATCTTGTGGCCGTCGAGAAAACGCTTGGCCTCGCGGCAATCGGGACACCAGGGCGCGGAATAGACCGTAACTTGCATGTCTGAAGAATAGCTGAAAAGTAGATGTCCGGCCGTGCACAAAAGTCGCAGCCCGCCGACTCGTAGCCCCGCATGCGCTCTCTAAACGAGGGCAAAGGCGCGCACGGGAAAGCTTCCAAAACCCTTGACTTTTACCGGAACCGCAAAGAAACGGAAATCTCGCTCGGGCAACTGCGCGAGGTTGGTCATGTGCTCCACGATCGGAATCTCCCGTGCCAGCAGCGTGGAGTGCACCGGCCGCCGCGGGTCCTGCACGTCGTCGATATTGTGCGAATCGATTCCGACCAGTGCCACCCGCGCATCAGCGAGAAGTTCGGCCGCATCTTCGGTCAGAAAGGGATGCCCCTCGTAATACTCGGCTGTGTTCCAGTGGCGCGACCATCCGGTCTCAACGAGAACGGCTTTTCCCGCGAGCTCTTTGGCGCTTGGGAATATCGAAGCATCGATGGCCTGTTTGCCGCGGCTTAAGATCTTGATGCCGGGCAAGTCGGCAAGCTTCGCCAACTCGACTTGCGAAAGGTCTTTCCCGTCGGCGTAGCGGTGAAATGGCGAATCCAGGTACGTGCCGGTATTCGCCACCATCTCTATCTTGCCGATCTGGAACTCTGTCCCGGCCGCGTAGAACTTGCGCGACGCCTCCCGGCTCAAATAGTCGCAGATGATGGGACCGGGCAGTCCTTTATATGTCACGAGACCGTGTTCGATCATGTGGCTCAGATCGATGAGGCGAGGGGAATCAGCCATCGATGTGCATCGCTTGACGCGCCTGCCCTCGCATCCGCATCCCGGCCGTCACCGCGATACAAATCCAGATCACATTTACAAAAGCCGACGGGAAGGCGTGATAGTACATCGTGTTTACGACCAGAAACAGGCTTCCGAGTCCATTCAAGAATTGGTAAAACGCGCCATCGGCTCGCAGTTTCTTAAACGATACGCCGGCATACGCGCCCAGAAGCACAAGCGCTCCCACCCAGCCCAGCAAATCAACCAGTAGCTTCACCATGTCGCTATCTTATTGAAAAATAAATACTTTACACTAAGTCCTTATTTCTTAAAGACCAATCAACCTTCCAAGGCTAAGTCTTTGATTCCAAAGCGTGAAGTAAAGTCTTTATTCTTCAAAGACTTGGGAGAATCTTACCGCTAACCATCTGATTCCAAAAGACCGCAATAGAGGGGCCTAAGTTACTGATCAGTACACACCCTCCGCTTCTCAGCAATGCCGGATTTTGGGCCGTTAAACGCGCTCCAATTCGTGGTGCGTCCGCTCATTGCTGAGGTTGCCGGTGTTCAGCGTCGATGCCGGCTCGAAGAGCAGAAGCCAGCATTCTTCTTCGGCCACGGGTTTGTGCTCCACGCCGCGCGGGACGACGATGAATTCGCCCTCTTCGATCCACTCGTGGCGGTCCCGAAATTCCATCCGGAAGCGTCCCTTCACCACCAGGAAGAGCTCATCTTCGTTGTCATGATGATGGAAGACGAACTCACCTTTCAGCTTGTCGAACTTGAGGTATTGGCCGTTGAGTTCGGCTCCGATGTAGGGCTTCCAGTATTCGGTGATCTTCGAGAACTTGTCGGCGATGTTGACCTTGTGCATGCTGGCCTCGGGAATGGGCATCTGCTGTTTGGTTGGATTTACGGATTGCACGATCAGTCGCAAAGAAAGATCAGTCGCAAAGAAGATGAGTCGCAAAGAAAAAAGCCGCCGTTGCTGCCGGCGGCTTTTATTTCTGAGATCAGACGCGGCAAGCCGCGTCTCTACAATGTGTCTATAGGCGTTCTACAAACCGGCTCCGATGCTAGCATGTCCGCTCGGCAACGACACCCGCACGCCGCGCTGGAGGTTCATCTGCGTGGTCGTCGTCCAGTCGACTTCGTCGGCGCCAATGACGCCGCTTCCGCCGCTGGCGAGTTCATAGCTGATGCGTCCGTCCTGATAGGTGTAATTGCCCACCGCCAGAACCGTACCAGTCTTGAGCACAAACACCGGCACGCCAGGTGAAGTACCGGCGAAGCGAGAATTTGGGCTCACCACACTGGTCGCCACAACTGATGGAGCGCCCGCACCGGTCTGAGCAAAGGTAGACGAGGCGGAGCTTCCAGTCATGTAACTCGCATACTGAACCTGCGGAACCTCCTCCAGCCGAGGCGTACCTTGCGCCGGCCTGATCCGCCGCACAGCCAACTGCGGACCAGCATTATTCGCGCCGTACGAGCGGCTGGACGAGTCGTTGTTGAATGACGAGTTGTTGTAGGCGCCCTCGCTGTAGCCCGAGTTGCCATAAGAAGACGGGTTATAAGACGGGTCGTTGTAAGGATGCCCGAAGAAGTGCCAATCTGGCCCGAACGCCTGCGAGACCTGCGGCATCTGCACGTCATCCATGAGACGCAGCGTGAGCTGGCTCTCACCCTTCAGAGCAGGTCGCGGACCACGCGCTGGCAGCATGATGATCTTCCATGGCCAGAGCGGTGGAATCATCCATTCAACGATGTCGCGCTTGGCATGGCCTTTGCCGTCGATGTCGCCATACTTGTCGACCTTGTAGCCGCGCGTCGCAATCACCTTGGCGTCAAGCGGCATGTCGCCCTGCGGCAGGCCGATGCGGTCGAACTGGATCTTCATATACCCTTTGCCCCAGAAGTGGCCGGGCTCCTGCGCGGCCTCAAGATGGCCGACCAGGTAACTTCCGCGCGGAAAGGCCTGCTGGCCGAACTCGGTCATGGAGTGCAGTCGGCAAAGCACGGGGTCGCCAATGGCGACCGTAGCCGTGGAGAAGTTAGGTTCATCAAGCGTGCACCGCAGAATCGTTCCGGCGGGCAGGATCATCTCCCGCGCGCTGGCACTCAGGGTCAAAATCAGAAGGGTTAGGGTTAAGAGGAGGGACACTACGACAAGGGAACGCAGAGAGCTGGACTTCATTACATCACCTCGGTCTCACGCCCCGGAAATTCGTGGTACGAAGTGCAAAGCAACGGCTGAGCCAGCCCCGATTGCCTAGCAGTAGACCATAAGATTGGCTGGGGGTCAATCATTGGGAAACGCCAAAAGATGAGGAGGCCGTCCCAGCAAGGGGGCCGTCGGCGGCTGGACATTGGGCTTGACGAGTTAAATCGGTATATATCATAATATATACCATGCCAAGAACCGCCAAATTGTTTCGCAATGGCCGCAGCCAGGCCGTGCGTTTGCCCTCGGAGTATCGCTTTGAGGGATCGGAGGTTTTTGTGCGGCGTGATCCGGCGACCGGCGATGTAATTCTGTCGCGGCGGCCTGAATCCTGGAAGGATTTCTTCGCGTTTCTGAAGACCGCCGACGTCCCGGAAGACTTTCTATCCGATCGCCAGGACGCGCCTCCACAAAAGCGCGATTTGTTCTAAGTGGCTATTCGCTCTCTTCTCGATACCAATACCGCCAGCTATGTAATCAAAGGAAACTTTCCGCGGGTACGCGAGCGGCTGCTGAAAGTTCCGATGGAAGAGGTCGGAATCTCGGTGGTCACCGAGGCCGAATTGCGTTTCGGGGTGGCGAGACGCCCCGAAGCAGCGACATTGAAAAAGGTGGTCGGGGAATTTCTGCTGCGGGTGGAGTCGCTGGCGTGGAATTCAGAGGCCGCGCAGGAATATGCGCGCATCCGCGCGAGTCTGGAGAAGGACGGCGAGCCAATGGGCAACTTGGACTTGATGATCGCGGCTCAGGCCGTGGCCGCTGGAGTGGTGTTGGTCACGCATGATCATGTGTTTCGGCGGGTGAAGGGGTTGAAGGTTGAGGACTGGAGCAAAGGGTAACGTCGGCGGTCGATAGATCTTTCCGCCCGCCTTAAGCCGTTTGGTAACATCCATTGGCGATGCCGGAGAGTCAGGACACCACGGCAAATTCGTCTACTCCAATTTTTGACTCGGGAGTGCTGCCGCCGCGCACTTCGCAGATCACCTTGCAGAGTCTGCTCCTTGGTTTCCTTATAGGAACAGTCCCTTTCCTTAGCGCAGTGATCTTGATAATGGCCGGCAGGCAGGGCAATGATAGTTTAGACGTCAGCCTGCTCTCGGCCTGTCTTGTTCTGGTTGTCGCGACCTTTGTCCACGAGGCCGGTCATCTTTTGGCGGGCTGGGCCGTGGGCTTCCGTTTCAGCCGTATCCAGCTTGGACCACTTTCCTTGTCGATTGCGCAAGGAAGATTGCGCGTGCGCCTTCGGGAAATGACCGCATTGGGCTATGCCGGCATGCACGTGAATCGATTGCGGCGACTGCGGCGGCGGATGCTCATTTTCCTAGCGGCGGGACCCGCGACCAACTTGCTCTCACTTCTTGTAATGGTTCTCCTGCTTTACTTCTTTCCGCAACTTATCAACGCCTGGGTCGCGATACCAGCGGCTCAATTCGCTGTTGTCTCGTGCTTGCTCGGCATGCTCAGCCTGTGGCCATTTCCGTCGACCGGGAGCAGTGATGGCGCACGCATCATGATGCTTCTTCGATCGCGCGATCGCGCCCGAAGATGGCTCAACATCCTAGCGCTTATCCATGCACATGACCAAGGCACCCCTGTTAAATTGTGCAAGAACAGTTGGCTAAGAGCCGCAAGTTCTCTGAACGATGCATCCCGGGACAACTTTCGAGGGAACTGGTTGGCCTATATCTCTGCAAATGGCCGGGACAACGCGCCAATTGCAGCGCTTCATCTGGAGAAGTGTCTTGAATTGGCACGCTTGCTACCGAGATCGACGCGCGACGTCCTGGCACTGGAGTCCACCGTCTTTGCAGCTTGGTTTCGAAACGATGCCTTGCTCGCCGACAAGTGGTTTGCTCAATTGCAAAAACCTAACCGTGTCACTCGTCTGGCTAAAATCAGGGTAGGAATCGCCACAAGTTGCGCGAGGCGTGATTTCCACAATGCAAAAAAAGAATGGCAGGACGGTCTCGCCTATATCGATCGCGCGAAAAAGGTCAACTCGCAAAAGCTGCTGAAGGAGTCTTGGCTGGGATGGCGGGCTGAAATCCTCGAAAGAGAGGTTCGTCCTCCAGTCATGGATGGCAGATACACAGTACACTCTTGTTCAACTGAGACATGAGAACTGTTTCGTTACGCCTCCCCCCGCCAAAACAAAGCCGCCAGTTTTCACTGGCGGCTGTCTATCCTTTTAGGCCTGTGCCCGGACGGGCGAGGCGCCCGTCCCTCCATGACTAGCTCTCGTACAGCAGCACGCCCTCGGTCTTCTCCGCGTCTACCGGTCGGTAGTACAGCTTGTTGTCTTCGAGGAAGACCTCGATGAACGCCGGCCGGGTGGTGATGGTGCCCTGGATCAGCGCTTCCGAGAGCGGGTCTTCGATGTACTTTTGCAGCGCGCGGCGGAGCGGTCGGGCTCCGTAGCTGCGGTCGGTCAGCGTCTGGTTCAGGATCCACTTCTTGGCTTCGTCGGCCACGCTTACCGTGATCGAACGTTGCGCGAGATTCTGGTTGAGCTGGCTGACCATCAGTTCGAGAATCTGGATGAGGTCGTTTTCGCTGAGCGCCATGAACAGGATGATTTCATCCACGCGGTTCAGGAATTCCGGATTGAAGGTGCGTTTGACCTCGCTCTTCACCAGATCTTCGACCTTCTCGGAGACCATTTCGTCTTTCGACGACTGGAAGCCGAGGCCCTCGCGCTTCATCAGGTGACGCGCGCCGATGTTCGAAGTCATGATGATGATGGTGTTCTTGAAGTCGACAGTATTGCCGAGGCCGTCGGTTAGCTGGCCATCTTCAAAAACCTGAAGCAGGATGTTGAAGACATCCGGATGCGCCTTTTCGATTTCGTCGAGCAACACGACCGAGTAGGGCGCGCGCTTGACACGCTCGGTGAGCTGCCCACCCTCTTCGTAGCCCACATACCCTGGGGGAGACCCGATCAGCTTCGAGACTGAATGCTTCTCCATGAATTCGGACATATCGAAGCGGACGAGAGCCTTGTCACTGCCGAACATGAAATGTGCCAGCGTGCGGGCTACTTCGGTTTTGCCTACGCCTGTCGGGCCGAGGAAGAGGAACGAACCGATGGGACGATTCGGGCTCTTCAGGCCGGCACGGCTGCGGCGAATCGCGCGAGCCAGCGCACTGATGGCTTTATCCTGCGAGATGATGCGCTTGTGCAGCTCTTCCTCGATGCGGAGGAGCTTGGCGGTTTCTTCTTCCTTGATCGAAGTGATCGGAACGCCCGTCCAGCGGCTTACCACGTCCTCGATGTCCTCCCGACCGACTACGCCGGTGGAGGATTCATCGAGGTGGTATTTTTCGCGAAGAGCGCGCAGGTTTTCGCGCTCCTTGCGTTCTTCGTCCGAGTAGAAGCGCGCCTTCTCGAACTCGTGGTTCGCGATGGCGTTCTCCATACGGTGGACGATGAACTTGATGCGCTTCTGGACTTCCGTCAACTCTTCCGGCAAAGACGTCTGGCGCAGCTTCACGCGCGCGCCCGCCTCGTCGATCAGATCGATGGCCTTGTCCGGCAGGAAGCGATCCGGAATGTAGCGATTCGAATGCGACACGGAGAAGTTGATGGCGTCGTCGGTGTAGGTGACGGCGTGGAACTTCTCGTAACGCTCTTTGATCCCAAACAGAATCTTGATGGCGTCAACTTCGTTGGGCGGCGGAACCTTCACGGCCTGGAAGCGGCGCTCGAGCGAACGATCTTTTTCGATCGACTTGCGATATTCGGCGGGCGTGGTTGCGCCGATGCACTGAATTTCGCCGCGCGATAGAGCCGGCTTCAAAATGTTGGCGGCATCGAGCGAGCCTTCCGCCGAGCCGGCGCCTACTAGTGTGTGCAGCTCATCGATGAAGATGATGGAATTCTGGTTCTCCATCAACTCCTTCATGATGGTCTTCAGGCGTTCTTCGAACTGCCCGCGGTACTTTGTTCCGGCGACGATCAACGAGAGATCGAGGGCGAGGATGCGCTTGTCGGCCAGGAACGACGGCACTTCGCCGTCGGCGATGCGCTGCGCCAGTCCTTCAACGATGGCGGTCTTGCCGACGCCGGGCTCGCCGATCAGCACGGGGTTGTTCTTCGTGCGGCGGCACAGAATCTGCACGACGCGCTCGACTTCACCTTCGCGGCCGACCAGCGGATCGAGTTGGCTGTCCATGGCAGCCTGGGTCAGGTCGCGGGAGAACTCACTCAACAAAGAAGACTCGCGCTGGCCGCGCTGCGGCTGCGCTTTCTCCTGGCTGGTTCTGGCCAGCTCCTCGCGGATAGTCGATAGCCGCAAACCCCGCTCATGCAGAATCTCGGCGGCAAAGCATTTTTCTTCGCGCAGCAGACCCAAAAGCAGGTGCTCGGTCCCAATATGCTTATGAGAAAGACGTTCGGCCTCTTCGGCCGCATATGCCAGTACGCGCTTGCATTCGTTGCTCAGGGGCAGGTCGACGGAAGTAGAGACCTTCTCGCGGATCGTAGTGTGGCCTTCAATCTGTTTTCGGATCGATTCGACCGACGCGTGGGAGCGCAGGAACCGGTTGGTCAGGGCCTTATCTTCGCGCAGCAGCCCGAGGAGCAGATGCTCGGTCTCTATATAAGGAGAGCCAAACTGGCTGGCCTCGTACCGCGCAAAGAAGATTACACGCCGGGCTTTCTCCGTGTAGCGTTCAAACATAAACTCTTTCCCCCCAGGGTTTCGCGCGAAGGCTCGCCCATCGCCAAACCCCCGACCCAACCTCAATTATGCTCTTTTTACCGCTTGATTTCCTAAGCGATATTCGCCTGCCAGTAACCCCGGTGACTCATTCCGCGGGGTACTTTCAGGCCCCCTGTCTTTCCCAACATTCTTCTTTCTTTAGCCGACTTCTTTAGCATTTAGTCGAAAACGATCCCGGCCCTAAGCCGGAAGCGATTCCGGCGCCACTTCTTCCATTCTGCCCCGATCCAGCCGCAGCACTCTATGGCACCGTCGTGCAAAGGCCAGGTTGTGGGTGGCGATCAGGGACGTTAGCTGGTGCTCGCGATGCAAGCGCGCGACCAGTTCGAAAACGACCTCGGCGGTTCGGCCATCCAGATCGCCGGTGGGTTCATCAGCCAGCAGCACCTGAGGCTGCGTAATCAGCGCCCTTGCCAGCGCGAGCCGTTGCTGCTCGCCTCCGGAGAGTTCGCCCGAGCGATGCGTGCTGCGCGCTTCGAGGCCTACTTCGCGCAACCAGCGAGCCGCTTCCTCTTCGGCGGTCGCCCGCGCCTGCCCGCGCATCAGCAGCGGCATGGCGACGTTTTCCAGGGCCGTGAACTCGGGCAACAGGTAGTGGAACTGCCAGACGTAGCCGATTTCGCGGTTACGAAACTCGGCGGCGGCATCTTCGGAAAGCGTGTTCACCTGGGAATTCGCGCAGTATACGGCACCGGCAGAAGGCTGATCAAGAGCGCCCAGGATGTGCAACAAGGTACTCTTTCCGGCACCCGATTGCCCGACGATTCCGAGCATGGTTCCTTTGTCGACTTGAAAAGACAGATTTTCAAAGAGCACCAATTCCGCTTCGCCTGAGCGAAAGACTTTGCTCAACCCTTCGACTCTCAAAAGAGAGTCTTGAGCTATTGGATGCAATCCGATCCTCCCAAGCATCAAGCGCGGAGCCGTCAACCATGAAACACCGTGGAGACAGGCTCTCGCTCCATTAGATCACGAGGAGGAATCCCCGGTCGTTGCGATTTGAAGCGCGCAAACAGGGTATGCGAAAGACTGTATACCTCTGAAAAACAAATGCAATGTGACCAGGGTCACAGAGGGCGGCACGGCGCACACTTTGGTACACGAGGCTTGAGTCAGACTCGTTCTACAGATGAGGCCGGTTGTCACGCTCTAGGATGGTGAGAGGTTCCAGGTGAGCCCGGGGGCGATTGGATCTGCGCGCCGCCTGGACTGCGAGCGTTGCAAATTTTTACAAAAGATTTACGCG
The DNA here is from genome assembly GCA_963803645.1 of uncultured Acidobacteriaceae bacterium. Lineage (GTDB taxonomy): Bacteria > Acidobacteriota > Terriglobia > Terriglobales > Acidobacteriaceae > Acidiflorens. The sequence continues at coordinate 281,116 of CAWDNK010000007.1, forward strand.
TTAAAGGCGCGGCAAGAGCGACAACCTTGCGAAAAAAGAATCCGGAAAAGGACGGTCGCAAGAGGTTGGAGGCGCGGGTCGGAATCGAACCGACGAATAGAGGTTTTGCAGACCTCTGCCTTACCACTTGGCTACCGCGCCAGACGCTTCGCTAATAATAATCTACCCTAAAACGAAAAGCCCCCGCGGGCGCGGGGCTCGGCAAAACTGGAGCGGGAGACGGGAGTTGAACCCGCGACTTCGACCTTGGCAAGGTCGCACTCTACCACTGAGTTACTCCCGCTCGAACTGGCTCAGTATAAATGAAGGGCTCCCTGCCGGGCAAACCATGAGTTCATCGGCCGCCCGTACGCCGGAGGGATTCTGTCATGCAATTCTCCAAGGCCTCCGCCCTTTGCTTGCATATCGTTAGGAGACTGGTGGGCGACTGCGCCCCCGGCGACAAACCGGGAAACGGGAGACGGACTGTGGCTCGCCCGCCTTTGCCACTCCTTTGCTCCGCTTTTGCCACTCTTGCAAGCCAACCGATTGCCGCCAAATGGAATCGTACGTCTGATCCGCTTCGTCAGTTCATGCATAACGTGAATCGCTCAACCAGAACAGAGAGCGAGGACGATAACCGTAACGACGATCACCGCACAATGACGATCACTGCAAAAATGAGGAGAATCGAATGAACGGATTTAAATTATTTACATTGGCCGCCGTTGTGGCAATCTGTTTCGCGGCCAGCCACTCCCTATACACAGGCTCAGGTAGAGGTTGGCGTTGGAGTTGGAGTCGCGCCTGTCTGCCCATATGGCTACTATTCTGTGCCGCCCTACGACTGCGCCCCCTACGGTTACTACGGGCCGGAATGGTTTTCGGGCGGCGTCTTCATTGGCGCCGGACCGTGGTTCCACGGCCCAGAGGGCTTTCATGGACACGTCAATAACCGTTTCCATCCCGACCACGGCTATCACGGCCCCATGCCTCACCGTGGCGATCACCCCGAGGCCGGCAAGCGTCTCGACCACATCCAGCATTTCAAGGGCAACGAGGTCCGCGATGGGCGTGGCCACGTAGTGGGCAAACGCTAGGCAATAACGGACGGGCTTGATCTCGCTCTAGAAGTAGCGCTGGCGAACGGCCAGAACAACCAGACCGGCGGCGACCAGCAGGAGCGAGATCACGGCCAGGTTCCGAGTCAGGCGCTTGTCGTGCGCTTGCCTTTGGACGAGCGGCAGATTTACCAGCGCGCTGGCGATCGACGCGAATACGGTTGCTACTCCGGCCACATTGGCTGAGAGCTTGCCGTGAATAGCCATGGTGGCGGCTGCTGCCGTCGTACTCGCGCTGCTCACTGTGCCGCCAAGCAGGCTCAGAGCCAGAAAGCCGAACTTCCCCAGATAGCGTGCGCCTATAGTTCCGACAATCTCCATCAATACAAAGATCGCGCCCAGATTCAACACGTGCCGCAGCGAGACCGGCGAGTCGAGGTCGAGACTCCTGACCTGCTCCGCGCCGCGCGCACGCTCCTTCCAGGCGAAGACTAAAGCGCCCGCGGTCATGGCCAGCAGCGGCCAAGCCGCAATCGATACGGAGGCCGGCGCGAAAATCGCCAGGATCACCAGATTGCGCACGAACATCGCGACCGACGTGAGCAGCACCAGAGCGACGAGCGTGTTGCTCCCTTCCGATTTGGGCGAAACTGTTCGCGCCAACTCAGCGGCGGTCGCCGTGCTGTTGACCAAGCCGCCGAGCACCGCGGTGTAGTACAAGCCGCGATTGCTGTAGATCCGCAGTAGGACGTAATTGGCGAAACCGAGGCCGGCAACGATGATCACGATCAGCCAGGATTGACGCGGGTTTAACAGATGCCAGCTGTCGATGAAGCGGTTCGGCAAGAGCGGATAAATCACAAACCCGATCAGCCCGAGCAGCACCGCGCCGCGAATTTCCGACAGTTTCAAATCTCCGGCAAAACGCTGCAACTCCGTTTTCCACGCGAGCAGCATGGTCATCACGATCGCCGATGCAACCGGAGTGAAGAGATGGCCTTGCCCGGCCAGCACACCCAGGATGAAGGTGACGAGCAGCGCCACCGAGGTCGTCATCTCAAGAGAGCGATCGACCAGGAGGCTGCGTCCATTCATGAACGCGACCAGCAGCAGCACACCACCCAGAGAGATGGCGGCCAGTTGCGGAGAGATAAGTACCGAGAGACAACCGAGAAGCGCAGTGATCGAAAATGTGCGGACGCCAACGTCCTTCTGCGACCACTCCCGTTCCAGACCAACCAGCAGGCCGATGCCGAGCGCGATCGCAATTTTGGTTGCAACCTCGAAAGGCGGAAAAATCATTTTAAGAGGGTACACCCGCTAGGGCAGCGGATGGCAAACGACGCGTCAACAAGGCTTCAATGCCGAAAAAGAGAAGCCCCGCAGGCTCGCTCTTAGTAGGACCTTCCTGCCGGCGCCGAATTACTGGCCGCCGTGATCTTGTTGCGGACGTCCCACAGGTCTTTGTAGAGCCAGTGTTCCATGCGCTGCTGGAGCACCTCGACCGGCGTCCCCATGGTGCCAACCACGCGCCCGCCAATGATGCGCTCGGCGAGTTTTAAATGGTGGAAGCGAAAGATCTGCATGCGTTCGTCGAAGTCGACCAGACGCTCGGCCACATCGTGCAGGCCGAAAAATTCTTCGTGCCGGCGGTACAGATCGTCAGCGGTGAGGCCGGCAGCATCGAGCTGATCGTGAAAGGCTTGCCCCAGTCGCGGCCCGATGTGAAGCAGCGCCAGAAACCCGGGAGAATCGAGTCCGCTGCCATGCCCAAGCCCGGTGCGGATGAGGTGATAGTCATAGGGCGTGATGGTTTCGAGAATGTGGAGCAGTCCGATAGGCGGCTCGATGAGCTGATTGGCGCGGCGAATCAGGCGCGACGTGTTGCCATAATCGCTGCGCTCCAGATAATCGTGCGCACGCTCCAGTTCGAAGGCGGCGCCCTTCATCAATAGCTCTGACGCCTGATGCACGACCATGAAGGTCATCTCGTCTTTGTGCAAAAGATCGGCGGGGGACTTTTGCAGCGCCAGCAATTCATCGGTGCGCAGGTAGCGTTCGTAGTCGCTCGCCGCCGTGCCGGGAAGAATCGGTTTGGTGAATTCGTCGCGATGTGCCATTGCGATCCGCCTTGCGATGTGCCACTCAGTAAAAGATTTTTAGGGCCGCAATCCCTCGGCCAAACGCGGGGGCGTCCACTGCGGATCTTGCTCGGGAGCCACAATCTCGCCGTCGCGCATGTGAATGATACGGTCGCCAAACTCGGCCGCCTCGGGATTGTGCGTGATCATCAGTACGGTTTGTCCGAGTTCCTTGTTCGACGCCCGCAACATGTTGAGCACGGCGGCCGAGCTTTTCGAATCGAGGTTGCCAGTCGGTTCGTCAGCGAGCACGATTGCCGGACGATTGATCAGCGCCCGCGCCAGCGCAACGCGCTGCTGCTCGCCGCCCGAAAGCTCGTTCGGACGATGATCCAGGCGGCCCGCAATGCCGAGCATCCCGGTAATTTGTTTGAGGAACGCGGCATCGGGTGAGCCATGCCCCGCAATGTCGGAAGCAATCTCAATATTCCCGCGCGCGCTGAGCGTCGGAAGAAGATTGAATTTCTGGAAGACGAATCCGATTTTGCTTTTGCGCAGGCGCGTACGCTCGCCGTCGGAAAGCGTGGCGAAATCGACGCCGTCAATGGTCACGCTGCCCGAGTCCGCCCGCGTCAATCCGCCGAGCATATAAAAGAGCGTCGACTTGCCGCTCCCCGAAGGCCCAACCACTGTCACGAACTCGCCTTTGGTCACGGCAAAAGAGATGCCGCGCAGCGCGGGCACTTCCACTTTGCCTACGCGATAGGTTTTGCGCAGTTCTCGGGCTTCAATGAACGCTGTCGCCGTCGCCATGATCCAGTGAAAACGATATCACAGGAGGAGAGAAGCGGACTCTTTACGCCACCGTGGCATGCGCCGCCGGACGCGCGCTCACTTCCATCGGCCGCTTCGGCCCACGCTTGCGCACCAGCAGCACTCGAATCTTTTCCAGCAGATCAACCGGCTCGTACATTCCCTTGGGAAGAAAAACGTCGGCGAGCGTGTCGCGCTCGTAGATTTTTACCTGTCCTGATATGAGTACCGCCGGAGTTTGCGGCGAAAGCGCTTTGATTTCCGCGATCAGCTTCGAGCCGTCAAGTCCCGGCATGATCAGGTCGGTCAGTACGAGGTCAATGTTGCCGCGCCGGAATTCCGCCAGCGCAGTTTCGCCGTTGTTGCACGGGATCACGCGATAGCCGCGCGTTTCCAGCATGATTTTACGTATCGAAAGTGCCTGTTCGTTATCGTCAACGCAGAGAATTGTTTTCTTGGGCTTCATCGGTGTACCGGGGGACCTGTCGCCACTTTTTTTTATTTTCGAGATGCAGAGCGAGATGAATCGTAATCGCATGCGCGATTCCGGTAAAGTGCCGCGCATGCCAATGGCACTCGAGTGCTTGGCATTAGAGTGCCATCAGGTGCGAGCCGCAGCCAGCGCAGGGCAGGCGTGCCTAGATGGTTAGAGTAATCTCTCCGCGAAGAACTTCTACACAATTTCCACCGACGCGCACATTGACGACTTGGTTATCCCGCTTGGTGGCGCGCACAAAAATGCAACTGGGGCGATGCATTTCAAGCCCTTGTTCGATCATTACCTGCTCATCGCTCGCGGCAACGCCATGCGCGACCATCCACGCCGAGGCGCAGCCCGCCGCCGAACCGGTCGCGGGATCTTCTCCGTTGTAGAAAATCATGCGCGCATGCAGCCGGGCCTTGGGATTGACAGTCTCGCGGCTCACGAAGTAAAAGAACTTTCCACCCGAGCGTTGCAGGTACTCGAGCGCGCGCGGCACATCCAGCCGAAGACCCTGCAAAGCCTTGAGCGAACGCACCGGCACGATGGTATAGGCAAGGCCGGTCGATACCGTCTGGATGGGCGCAACGCTCTCGAAGTCGCTCGCGCTCAGATTGGTGACGCCCGCAACCGACTCCGCGTCGTGAATCTCGCCGAACTCCGGTTCCATCTGCGTCATCTCGCCAAACGCCATTGCCGACGACGCCGGCTGCGTGAAGCGCACCGGCACAATGCCCACGTTTAATTCAAGCGGTACCTCCGCCGCGCCAGATTGCCCGCGCAGCACAAAAGCCGTGCCCAGCGTGGGATGTCCGGCAAATGGCAACTCTTCCTGCACCGTGAAGATGCGCACCCGAGTGCCGCGCGCCTTGTCCGCCGCCGGATCTCCCGGGAGTATGAAGGTGGTTTCCGAGAGATTCATTTCCAGCGCCAGCGCCTGCATCTGCTCGGTCGTCAGCCCGCGCCCGTCAAGAATCACTGCCAGCGAGTTGCCCGCCAGCGCGCGATCAGTAAACACGTCGACCTGCACCAGGGAAAGTTTGCGCGTCGAAGCCATGCTTAGAATTTTACCGAGGCAAAGCGTTGCGGCCAACTCGAACGCGTCGCTCTGCGATACGATTCGCGATACGATTAAAGTGACGGCGCAAGAATGGGCGCCAGCGAGCGACCGATGCTTCGGCTGCATCATCCAATCACCCAAGGTTGACGCAGTCTTCGCGGCTGGCTATTATTTCTCTACTTAATTGGTAGGGTTTATTCGCGAAGCGCACTATTTTCGAAGCGGGTACGGCACAAATTTCGAATTAGAAGGAATTCACCATCATGTCTCTACGCATCAACTCCGAAGCTCCCAACTTCAGCGCTGAAACCACCCAGGGCAAAATCGACTTCCACCAGTGGATCGGCGATGGCTGGGCGATTCTGTTTTCACATCCCAAGGATTTCACGCCGGTCTGCACCACCGAACTCGGCTACATGGCCGGACTTCAGCCGGAATTCGCCAAGCGCAATACCAAGGTCATTGGCTTAAGCGTCGACCCGGTGACCAACCACGGCAAATGGGCGGCCGACATCGAAGAGACTCAGGGGCACAAGGTCAACTATCCGATGATCGGCGACACCCAGCTCGCCGTGGCCAAGCTCTATGACATGCTGCCCGCGGAAGCCGGCGAGAGTTGTGAAGGCCGCACGGCCGCCGACAACGCCACCGTGCGCACCGTGTTCATCATCGGTCCTGACAAGAAAATAAAAATGATGATGGTCTATCCCATGAGCAGCGGACGAAACTTCGATGAAGTGCTGCGCGTGCTGGATTCGCTTCAGCTCACGGCCAAGCACGGCGTGGCAACGCCCGTGAACTGGAAGCCGGGCAATGACGTCATCATTCCCACCTCGGTTTCCGACGAGCAGGCGAAACAGAAATATCCCGCGGGTTTCAAAACGCACAAGCCATATCTGCGAACCGTGGCCCAGCCGAAGTAGTGCGCGGGACGCGTCTAGGGAAGCATCGGGCATAAAAAGCCAAAGTGGTGGGCTGCTTTGCGCAGCCCACTAGCGACGCGTTGCCCTCGCCAAGCGCCGGTCTATATACTTGCCGCGCAGTCCGGCCCTACCCTTCCCCGGAGCCAGGTTGCTCCATCTTGCCTAATGGGAGGAAACGGAATGAAACGAACTCTCGCGGTTTTTCCGCCGCTCGCGGTTTTCTTGATGATAGCGCCGTGCTGTCTCGGTCAGACAAGATCGCCGATGACCGCCGACACCAGCACGCACTGCCCGGTTGCGACCATCCAGACGAAGCCAATTGAAAACGTCGATGCTCCGAAAGGAACAGCTGACCTCAATTCCGTCATCGCCTCTGTGGAGGCGGCGCTGAAGTGCTATCAGGACAATCGCGGCTCGGGTCCAGACGCGCTGCCGGCATTGCAGCAGGCTCAATTTGATTTCAAGACGACAACCGGGAAGGTCGGAGGCATCACGGTAAGCTTTTTCATCTTCAAAATCGGCGCCTCAAAAGAAAAAGACGTCACCAACCAGTTGTCATTCACCTACGTGTTGCCTCCACCAAAACCGCCAAAGACAGTGGGCGAGCATGTTGTGAAAGGAATTCCGCCGCAGCCGCTGGCCGACGCGATCGTGGCCGACCTCCAAAGCGCGGCGGCAGCCGTAAAAGACGGGGCCAAACTAGGCGATCTGGCCTTCAATAAGCTCACGGTCGTCCTCCAGTTTGGCGTGATCTTCGACGGCAACGTGTCGATTAACGTCCCGATTCATCTGGTGATGCTCGGAGCCAGCGGCGATTACAAAAAGAACGAAGCCCAAACTGTAACGCTGACATTCGCCGCTCCGGCCGCTGCCTCGATGCTGAAACGCGGAGCAGGTGTGCGATAGTCATCAGCGATCGTCATCCGCAAAGCGCGATGCAAAATGAATAAGGCGCGCATCGACGCGCAGATACGGAAGCGCATGGGGTCCGGTGATCCTCCCGGTCTTCAAAACCGGCGGGCGGCAGGTTTCCTGTCGCCGGTGTGTTCGACTCACACTCGCTTCCGCCAATTTGTTCTCAGTGATATGAACGAATCTGTTTCAGCCTTGCGCTATATATTCAGTTCCGATCCGCTGGCAACGCTGTGATGGAAGTGAGTTGTGGCTGTGGACTCGTCTTGAGTTGGATGTTGCGAGGATTTCCTGGACTGCCTTATCCAGTTACCGTTTGGTCACAAACGAGACGTTCGCCGTCCTGTTTTTCTGATCCAATCGACCACATTTTTCGAGTGCGCTTTCGGCATCTCATTCGTAATCACGTACACATTGATTGCGGCTCTGACGCCTGCGTTTCCACCAAGACAAAAATGGCGCACCCCTCAGCTGGGGCTGCGCCATTTCATTTGGAGGAAACGACCGCTGGGGGGCCGCATCGCTCATTGGAGCAAACGACCACGGATGGGCCGCATAGCTCGTTGAGAGAGCAAAATACAACAGTGCAATTCGGAAATCTGTTCAAAATTGCTCAGTGTGTAATGATGCGATCCCCCAAAGCCATCCGAATGAGGCATCGGCGACAGATTTGTCGACTCTAAGCGTGTGAGCGGTTTAGGACAGAAATGCTGGACGCCCCACCGTGCCCCAGCCCTCTCATCGTCCGCTTGATTTCTTTTCTACTGCCTCGGCCGCGGAAAGCTTCCGATCTCGATGGGGTTCGGTCCGCAACGCCCCGGTATGCAGTTCACAAGGTTCCCCGATGGCGGCCCCACAAGTTGAACAAGTCACTGACAAAATCTGTTTTGGAGTGAGTTCTTTGGTCTTCACATTCCGCATAATGCCGCGTTTCACCGGCGGAAAATGTTCAATAGTGCTCAATTTCTTAACATTGTGATCCTCGACACGGTTCATTCAGGCCCGCACTTTATTGCCAAATGTGTGCAAAAAGGGACATTTTCGGCGATTGCGTTTCCAGCATAATCCTATGGTGTGTAGCTCTCCCCCTGGAGAAAACATTTGTTGTCGCCAACCAAATCCGTGAAGAAGGGACGCACGTTTAATCCGCAGAAATTCCTTGCCACCATTGGCACGGGCAGGAAAGCGGTGAACTTTCACAAGAAACAAGCGATCTTTGTGCAAGGCGATGCGGCGGACACTGTCTTCTACATAAAAGATGGGAAGGTCCGGCTTAGCGTTGTGTCCAAGGCCGGCAAGGAAGCGACCCTCGGAATATTGACAGAGGGAGAATTTTTCGGAGAAGGTGGTTTGGCTGGACAGCCCTTACGCATGGGGTCGGCGACCGCCATGATCGACTGCGAACTTCTGCGGATTGACAAAAAGGCGATGATGCTCGCGCTTCACCGCGAACACACCTTCTCGGATTTATTCGTAGCTTATCTGCTGGCACGGAACATCCGGTACGAAGAGGACTTGGTCGACCAGCTCTTCAATTCCAGCGAAAAGAGGTTGGCTCGGATCCTGCTCTTGCTCGCCCACTTCGGCAAGGAAGGCGTGCCCGAGACGATTATTCCTAAGATGAGTCAGGAAACCCTGGCGGAGATGATCGGCACAACCCGGTCGCGCGTCAGTTTCTTCATGAACCGGTTCAGAAAGCTGGGCTTCCTTGACTATGGCGGGAGCGGCCTTCGAGTTCACAGTTCTCTTCTGAACGTCGTCCTTCACGACTAGCGTTTAAGCCCTCCAAATACTATTCCGCGGAATCCTTCTGACGTGTGGCCTTCACGGCCGACAAGATGCCCACGCCTAGCAGGACGATCGAGCCCACGACAATCCAGTGCGTGGGCAGGTGCGCCAGGAAAGCTCCGTAAATCAACCCCGCAATCAGAATTGCAAACCCGCTCACGTAAAGTCCGAATGACATGCCGTCTCCTTGTCGAGTTCGCTGGGAAGATCCTCTCTCACTCGCTTCGATAATGCTGTGCACAATCGCTCACTTTCCGAAACGGCAGACATCCGCTCTTCGCGGGCCGGCGAAGAGAATCTCCAGAACGATCAATTCTGACCAGTCATGCGTCGGACAACGCGCGATACTGGCGCTTCCACGATTCTTGAGTCTGAAGTGGAATTTACAAAGAGAACCGGTCGCCGAACGCCTGAGCGACGGAGTAGAACCCCAACCGCGCTTTATTTGCAGGCAGAGAGGAAATGACTATGAAGCCCAGTACAACTGACCAGGCCGAAGGCAAAATCCACGAAGTGAAGGGGAAGATCAAAGAAGAGGTCGGGAAGATAACGAACGACCCGGACTTGGAAGTCTCAGGCAACGTCGAGAAGAATGTCGGCAAAGTTCAACAAGTGATTGGCAGTGCGGAAAAGGCAGTCGGCGAATGACCGATACAAACGGCAGCTCGCGAAAAACTGAGGAGAAATCATGTCACAAACCGTAGTGGAAGCAACTGCCGAACACATTGGCGAGTCAGTTCGCCAGGCTTCACGCGCAACCGGCGCGATTGCCGATGCGGTGGAGGATGCTCTGGGAGTGGTGAGGCGCGCCGTCAAGCAAGGCGGCGACGCTGCTGACGAATTTCTGGATGACACAACCCATCGGCTCCATAAGCATCTTACCCTCACCATCTTGGCCACCTTCGCGGCAGGCATCACCGCGGGAACACTTATTGGCTGGACGATGAGACGGCGATAGCTGACGGAACTTCAACTTATAACGACCTGGAAAAGGAAAACCCATGACGACGGCAACTGAACAGAACAAATGTGCGCACCTGCCGTGCCGGTGCGTAGTCCAATCCGATGAAAAATACTGTGGCCAAGCCTGTAAAGAGGCGGGCTCCAGCGAGGTGGAGATCGCCTGCCAGTGCGACCACGGGCCCTGCCCGCTCACCGTATAAAAACAGCGATTCTTCAAGTTTCGGCGATGACTCTGGGTATTCAGGGTCATTTGCGGCGTCCTGGAAAAGTGAGCCATAGTGCACAGACTTGGCGGCGCGGTCCGTGAAACCATCTGCTCTGGCAGTCCCACGCTTCAATCCACGCAGCCCGCAGCAGCAAAGACCCACCGGGCAATCGAAGGATGATCTGGCAAGGTGCTCAAAATGCGTAAAAGCCGTTTGCTATCGCTAGCTCTCATGATTCTGGCCATATCGGCCATCTCCTCGGCGCAGATAGGTGTATCGATCACGATCGCTCCGCCTGAGTTGGTGGCGTACTCGCAACCTCTGTGTCCGCAGAGCGGTTATCTGTGGACTCCCGGCTACTGGGCTTACGGTGGCGAAGGCTATTTCTGGGTGCCGGGCACCTGGGTCGAACCACCCGCGGTTGGCTTGTTATGGACTCCAGGCTATTGGGGTTGGGGCGGCAATGCGTTCGCCTGGAATGGCGGCTACTGGGGCACGACAATCGGCTTCTATGGCGGAGTTAACTATGGCTATGGCTACGGTGGCTCCGGCTACGAAGGCGGATACTGGAAAAACAACGAGTTCAGTTACAACGTAACCGTCAATAACGTCGATAGAAACAGCTTTCATAACACTTACGAAAAGTCCGTAAGTAATGAGCGGGCCACCGCCACCGTCAGCTACAACGGCGGCAAGGGCGGATTAAGCGCTCGACCGAGCGCGGCCGAAGAGACTGCCGCCCATGAGCGTCATACTCCGGCAACGTCCGCACAAACAGGACATCAAGAGGCCGCCAGCAAGAACCACGCAATGTTGGCGTCGGTTAATCATGGCAAGCCGGCAGTCGCTGCAACCTCAAAGCCGGGAGAGTTCAGCGGCAAAGGGGTAGTGGCTGCCAATGGCGCCGCAAGCGAGAACAAGGCCGCCGAAAACAAGGCTGCCGAGAATAAAGCCGCTGAAACTAAGGCGACCGGGAACAAGGCCGCTGAGAATAAGGCGGCGGCGACCCGATCGAATGAGAACAAGGCCGCCGCGAACGAGGCAGCAGCCACTCGCTCGAACGAAAACAAGGCCGCCGCGCACAAGGCGGCTGCGACTCGCTCGAACGAGGAGAAGCCCACCGCGAATAAGACGGCAAAGCCCAGAGTAGCTCGTGCGCCCGCTGAGCCCAACAAGGAACCTGCGGCTCACGCACAACCTGCGGCTCATGCGCAGCCCGCGGCACACGCGCAGCCGGCTCATGAACAGCCCGCAGCTCATGCACAGTCAGCTCCTCGCGCGACGACTTCGGCTCGAGCGCAGCCCGCTCCGCATCCAGCGAAACCAGCGCCTAAGGCCGAAGAGCATCCTCAGAAATAACCGGTGACGACTGCGGCGTCATGCAATCGGTTGGTAAAAGTATCAGTGTCACCGCAGGGACACTGATCGGTTGAACGAATAAGGATATAAGAGGCGAATTGAAGTGGTTGGCGATCTTCAAGAGCCGCAATACAAACATCGGCGGCCTAGATGGGGCTCCGGGGGATACGACATGGGAATACCCAGAGTTATGGTTTTATCGTTGGCGCTTGCCGGCCTCGCGGCCGTGTCGGCGCCGGCGAGAGCACAAACACTGGGCGACTCAGAAGCCGACATTGCAAGCACACCGTCGGCACCACAAGATCAGACGTACACGCGTCCGTCGCAGACGACGATGTTCCGTAATTACATCTCCGACACGTTCGGGCCGTACCCCATCGCTGGTGCCGCGGTTGTGGCTGGCGTTAACCAGGCATACAACACTCCGCCGGAATGGAAGCAGGGCGCTGAGGGTTATGGCAAGCGCTTTGGCTCCAACTTCGGCATCGCGTCGGTCAGCACCGCAACGCGATATGTGCTGGCGGAAGCGCTCAAGGAAGACACGTTGTACTACAGCTGTGAGTGCAAGGGCTTCTTTCCCCGGCTGCGCCATGCTGTGATCTCCACCTTAATGGCTCGCCGAGGCGATGACGGCCATCGCATCTTTTCTTTTGCCTCTCTAGTCGCGCCTTATGCGGGCACGATGACAGCCGTCTATGCATGGTATCCCGACCGCTATAACGCCAAGGACGCATTCCGCATGGGTAACTACACCATGCTCGGCTATGTTGGCGGAAACATCGGACTCGAGTTCTTCTACCGCGGCCCCCACTCCTTGCTTTCTCGCATGCACCTCAACAACGGGCACGCAGTGCCCAATCCAGGTTCAACTCCGTGATCGACAGCGAATCCAGCGCGGCTGCCAGCATGATCCCTCCGGCCCCAGCGAAACGAGCCCAATTCGTGTCCCCGCCGGTGAGCTCTGTCATCGGTCCAGTCAGCGGGTTTTTCGAATGGTTCGGCGATCTGGGGATATTTTTCTGGCGCGTTGTGCGGGCCGCGGTGACGCCGCCATATGAATTCCGCGAACTATTTCGACAGCTCGATGAGATCGGATCAAAGTCTCTTCCGCTGGTCGCCTTGGCCGGCGCGGCTACTGGAGTTGTACTTTCTCTCGAGGCCCGCTTCAGCCTGACTCGATTTGGCGCCAAGTCACTGCTCCCTGCCGCGATCGTGTTTTCCGTCATCCACGAAACCGGACCGATCATTACCGGCCTCGTCGTGAGCGGTCGGGTGGGCGCAGGCATTGGCGCGGAGCTGGCATCGATGAAGGTGACGGAGCAGATTGACGCCATCGAGGCATCTGCTGTAAACCCTTATCGGCTGCTGGCGGCGACCCGCATCCTGGCGTGTATCTTGATGCTACCTCTGCTGACTCTCGCCGCAGACTCGTGCGGAGTCATGATGGGTTGGGTTACACAGACGCTGAGTGAGCCGGTCTCCCTACACCAATTCATCAATGCCGGATTTAAAGCGGCAAATTTCAACGATTTCCTTCCACCAACATTCAAGACCGCTGTGTTTGGTCTGATCATCGGGCTCATTGCCTGCTTTCAGGGAATGCGGACCCAGGGCGGCGCCGCGGGCGTAGGTCGGGCCGCGACGAGTTCGGTGGTCCTATCCTCGCTCTTCGTGATCCTCGCCGACGTGGTTCTGGTCAAACTGATCATCCTGTTTTTTCCATGATCGCTTGCCCGAGAACATCGATTAGAGAAGCCGGGAATTAAATATGGACACCATCGATCAAATAGCGACGGAGCAAGCTGAAGCCGAGGAGCAGCGCGGTGCGCCAGCGATTGCCGTCGAGGGACTGCACAAGTCCTTCGGAAATCAAACCGTTTTGAACGGGGTCAGCCTGGCCGTGGGCCGTGGCGAGACCCTGGCGGTGTTGGGACGCAGTGGCACGGGCAAGAGCGTCCTGCTGAGACTCGTCATCGGCCTCGAGAAACCTGACTCGGGATCGGTTCGGATCCACGGCCAGGACATCGACGGCCTTGCTCTCGACCAGCTCGGCGAAATCAGGAAGAAGATGGGGTTTCTTTTTCAACATGCCGCGCTTTACGATTCGCTCACCGTCGAGCAAAACGTAGGCTTCCCGCTCCAGCACCACAAGCAAGAGATGTCGAAGTCTGAGCGCCGAGACCGGGTCGAGAAGCTACTGGCGGAAGTGGGGATGGACGGGCACCTGGACAAAATGCCCTCGGACATCTCGGGCGGCATGCAGAAGCGAGTTGGGCTGGCGCGTGCCTTGGCCCTGGAGCCGGATATTCTGCTGCTCGACGAGCCTACCGCCGGTCTCGATCCCATCAGCGCCGGCGAGATCGACGATCTGATTCTCAAACTTCAGGCGGAACATCACATGGCCTCAATCGTGGTGACTCACGATCTGCACAGCGCGAAGTCGATTGCCAATCGTCTGGCTCTGCTCAATGAGGGGGATGTGGTGATCGAGGGCAGCTTTGAAGAACTTCAAAAAAGTGACATCGAATTTGTTCGTGAATTTCTGGGGCATTCATCTTCAGCCCATTCGTAGGGGGGTATATGTCGAGAGCGGCGCGGTTGGGAGCTTTCATCGTTGCGACACTGGCAATTCTCGTATCCGGCATCTTCATCATCGGGAGCAAGCAGTATCTTTTCAGTTCCACGTACCAGTTAAAGACGCAATTCGACAATGTCGTGGGCCTGGATGCGGGCGCCGACGTGCGCGTGGGCGGCGTTCACAGTGGAACTGTGACCAGCATCGTATTGCCCCATCAGCCCGGAGAAAAAGTCACCGTCATCATGGATCTCGCCAAGTCGACCCACGAGATCATCAAGCAGGATTCTGTGGCCACGATTGAAACCGAGGGCTTGCTCGGAAACCAATATCTGGCGGTCTCCTTTGGAACGGCGGGGAAAGCCGATGTGAGGAACGGCGATACCATCGCAAGCCAACCGCCGCTCGAAATGTCGGACCTGCTCCAAAAGACGAGCGGCCTGCTCGATAGCAGCCAGCAGGCAATCCAGAATGCGACCAGGGCGACGGCAAACTTAGATTCGATCAGCTCCAAGATCGATCGCGGTGAAGGAACCGCAGGCGCGCTGGTTAACGATAAGCAGCTCTACAGCAACCTCGAACAGACCACGAGCGACATGCACGCCACGATGGCCAAGGCGGAAATAGGCGTCACCGACTTCCAGGAGAATATGGAAGCCATGAAGCACAACTTCTTTCTTCGCGGCTATTACAAGAACCGAGGCTACGAAGATTCCGCCGAGCTGGCGCAAAACGAGATCGAACATTTGCCGCAGGGCGCGTCCATCAAGGAATTCACCTACCCGGCGAAGCAACTTTTCGACAAATCTGATTCGGCAAAGCTGAAGAACCAGAAATCGCTGAACGGTGGTGGCGAATTTCTTGCGAATAACAAGTTCGGACTAGCGGTAATCGTCGCTTCCGCAGGCATGGAAGGCGATACCGAAAAGGACCTGGTGCTGACGGAAGCCCGGGCCATGGTCGTTCGCGAATACTTAGTCGAGAACTTCGGATTCGACGATAGCCAGCTCAAGACCCTCGGAATGGGCAAGCAGACGGACACCAACGCCGATGCCGGCTGGGGAACGATCCAGATCCTCATCTACCCAGCAGGAACCGAGGTTCCGCCTGCCAAGCAAGCGCAGGCTGGTGCCCCATCCAAAACCGCTCCAGCCCAACCGGTTCAAGCCTCCGCGAACCCAGCGCCAAAACCCCAGTAGTCGCGGGCGCGCGGTCTGATGATCGCGAACGCGAGAGACTCGACTTCCCGAGATCGATTTGTCAAGATCGGCTCGCCAAGATTGACTCGCCGAGATCGACTCGCAGAGTACGGGCGCAAACCATATCGATACCGGCAGCGCCGCGTGGTGAAAGTGAGCTATTTTGCTCAGATTTCGGCATCTCTGGAATGAGAAGGTTCTGTCTGAAACACCTGGCAGCGAAATAAACCCGTAGTCGTGTTTTCATCCGAATCGGCCCTCAATCCACACAACCCGCATCAATAGAACATTACCGGGCAAGCGAGGGATGACGGGCCAGAGGAATCCAAATGCAAATTCGCTTTATTCGTACGCTGTTATTCGGGCTGGTTGTGCTGTCAATGTCGGCAGCCTCGTTCGCGCAAATTGGAGTGGCCATCAGGATCGGGCCGCCGCCATTGCCCATCTACGAGCAGCCGCTTTGTCCGGGAGATGGCTATCTCTGGACGCCCGGCTATTGGGGCTACGATTACGACGTCAGCGATTACTACTGGGTGCCGGGCACGTGGGTGATGTCGCCTGAAGTTGGTTTCCTCTGGACTCCAGCTTATTGGGGTTGGGGTGGCGACGGGTTTGTTTTCTATGATGGCTATTGGGGTTCGAGCGTAGGCTTCTACGGCGGCATCAATTACGGCTACGGATATTTCGGCGACGGTTATGAAGGCGGGCGTTGGGACGGTGGACACTTTTTCTACAATCGCTCCGTCAACAACGTGAACATAAGCGAGATTCACAATGTTTACGACACTCCTGCGCGCAACCACAACGAAAGTCATGTGAGCTTTAACGGCGGCAATGGCGGAATCAACGCGCGTCCCACAGCGGAAGAGGAGGCTGCAGGGCGCGAGAGACACATCCCGCCAGTAGCGGTTCAAACTCAACATGCGCAGGCCGCTCGAGCCAACCCGCAGCAACGCGCGTCGGCGAACATGGGCAAGCCAGGCGTAGCAGCGACTCCTCGGCCCGGAGATTTCAATGACCGCGGCGCGGTACCGGCCAAAGAGGCAGGAGCGCCTTACAATTCAGCCAATCGTGGCGGAAACCAAGGAAGTTCAGACAACGCTCGCACAGCCGTCCATCCTCGTGACCTTCCGCCAGTGGCACGAAGCACTCCCAATACCGGCAACGCGAAGCTGGACAGAAAATACCAGCAACAGCAGGAAAAACAGGTCGCGAAGCAGCAACAGGAACGAGACAAACTCCAGCAGAAGCAGGATCAGGAACACGTGAAGATGGATAAACAGCATGTGAACGACACGCAACGGCAGCAAGTAGAGCAACAACATCAGCAACAGACGCAGCAATTGCAACAAAGACACCAACAGCAGACGCAACAGTTGCAGCAGAGACAGCAGCCAGCGAACCGGGAACCGGGCAAGAAGTAAGTTCGTTCACTGCGCTCGGAAATCACGAGCCTGTTACTGGCGACTTCGGAGTGGCGCCCGGAGTCGTCATGATCGACGCAGACCGGCGCGAGACAGACTGAGCCGAGCGACTCAAAGCATTTCTAGAAGTACCGGGAATAGAATTTCAGGCGACGCTGCGCCCGAATGAGGCCGGCCATTTTTCATCTTCCTCGTCGGTTTCGGACTGCTTGTCCGGCACGTAGCCGTATTCGGGGAGAATTTCCTTGATTTTGGCGCGAACAAGGTCCGGGCCGCCCTTCGGTCCGTCCATCAACAGTGCGGCTTCGAGTTCTTCCAACTTACCCAGGAGAACATCCCAGTCTCGTAAGATTCCGCGTGCCCTCTTGAGCTTGGGAAACGACGTTTGGTCGACCTCTTCATCTTCGTAGAACAGTTCCTCGGAAAGCTTTTCCCCCGGACGCAAGCCCGTGAACTGGATGGCCACCTGTTTCTCGTTCCTGCCCGAGAGTTTGATTAAAGTTCTTACCAGCTCCAGGATCAGAATCGGCTCTCCCATGTCCAGAACCAGCGTGTCGCCCTTCTCCCCAATTACGGACGCTTGCAGCACGAGTGAAACTGCTTCGCGGATCGTCATGAAGAAGCGCTTCACGTCGGGGTGCGTGACCGTTAGAGGTTCGTTCTTTCGCAGTTGCTGCTGGAGCATCGGAATGACACTGCCGTTCGATCCCAGCACATTTCCGAAACGGACGGATAAACAACGCATCCCATTCGTGGGCTGGTGAGCGACGATGAGTTCGCCGATCCGCTTCGTTGCTCCCATCACATTGCAGGGGTTGACCGCCTTGTCGGAAGAGATAAGTACAAACCGTCTGCACTCATTTTCGCTGGCAACTTCCAGAAGATTCATTAACCCGAAAATATTGTTCTGTACGGCAGCAGATACATTCTCCTCCATCAACGGGACATGTTTGTAGGCGGCTGCGTGGAATATCGTTTCGGGTCGGCTCTCTTGAAGTATCCGCTCCATGCGCTTGCGGCTACCTGCGTCTGCCACATGGCACTGAAGGACGGTTTTGCCGCGTCGCGGTTCGAGTTCATGCTCCAGATAGAACATGCCCGTCTCGTTCTGATCGACACATACGAGCAATGCCGGCCCATGCTCGAGAAGTTGGCGGCAGATTTCGGAGCCGATCGAACCCGCTGCTCCCGTCACCAGCACCGACTGCCCGCGAATCGCGCTGCGCACCGACTGGAGATCGATCTCAACCGGATCCCTCCCCAGCAGGTCGTCCACATTCACATCGCGGAAATCGTTGATGCTCACCCTTTGCGCGATCACATCCCGCAGCGCCGGCACCGTGCGGAACTTCACCGCCGTGCGCTCGCACACTTCCACGTAGCGCTGCATTTCTTTCGACGAAGCCGAAGGCACCGCAATCAGGATCTCGTCGACCGGATAAGTAATGACTAACTCGGGAAGCTGATCGATTGTCCCAAGAACAGGAATGCCTTCGATCTTGAGTCCCAGCTTGGAGCGATCGTCATCAACATACCCGATGGGCGCGTATTCGCTGCCCGGCCGGCCGATCTCTCGAACTACCGTTTGGGCTCCAACTCCAGCCCCAATCAAAAGCACCTTCCGCGCGGCCGCCAAGTCCTGACGAACCGACTCCGCCAAAACGCGGGAGAAGATCCGCACCCCAATCAGCATTCCCGCGGTTAAGAGCGGCTCCAGGACATAGATCGCGCGCGGAAAGCGGGCTATGTTCATGACGTACCGGTTGATCACAATAAAGTTGACCACAATAAAAACGATAGAACCGGAGAACACGCACTTCACCACATCCAGGGTGTCGCTCAGTCCCGTGTATCGCCACCAGCCGTGCAGCAAGCCAAAACCGGCGATCATCAGCATGCGAATCAGAATCAGCAGACCGCCTACCCGGAAGAGCATCTGCCGGTCCGGCAGCGTGAAGTCAAACTTCAGGAACCATGCCAGAACGAGCGAGACGAAGATCAGCACGGCTTGAAACGCACCCACAAACCATGAGTTCTTGCGCAACAGTGTCTGGGCGAGCTTGATGATTTTCATCCGGCTGAAGGTGGTCGTTTCAAATGGTGAGCGCCAAAGTGACAGTGAAAGCGATTCGTGACGGTGGAAAGAACTATGCGGGAAGAACTACCCAAACAATCCAACAGTGGTTCGCAGCAAGATTCCTAGATCCGAAAAAAAGCTGCGCCGCCTCTGGTAGTCCAGCGAGAGCCTGAGTTTCTCCGGAAGAATTTCTTCAACATACTGCCGCTCCGTTCCGTCGGCGGCGAGAATCTCGTCTTCGCGCGGGTAAGCCAAAGTCGCGGGATCCGCAAGCCCCGGACGATCCTGCAAGATCACCGCATATTGAGGGCGAAACATTTGTACATACCGTTCCACCTCCGGGCGAGCACCGATTAATTGCATATCGCCTTTGAGAACATTGAATAATTGAGGAAGCTCATCGAGCTTGTATCGCCGCAGTAAACGCCCCATTCGCGTCACGCGAGCGTCCCCGGAGGCGGTCAGTAACCCATCACGATCGGCGCCGGCAATCATGCTGCGGAATTTACAGATTCGAAAGCGCCGGAAGCCTTTACCAACGCGGTCCTGCGCATAAAAGACCGGCCCCCGGTCGCCGAGTTTGATCGACACTGCAATCGCGCAAAACAAAGGTGAAAGAATGATCAACCCCATCCCCGCGCATAAGACATCAACGGCGCGATTGAACGCGCCCGTTCTGACCGAGGCCGGCACGCATTCCTTCGCCAGCCTTGTCTCGCTAGACGCTGACGACATCGGCAAGCCTCAGTGATTTTGCAGGTCTATTTTCGTCCAGAATACTGATCGTCGCGTCGATTACATCCTCCACATCTTTATCGGTCATGCGCGACGACAATGGCAGCGAAACCAGGCGCTGATATTCCTGGAGCGCGATCGGGAACTGTTCCGGCTGGTACTGATATTTGTCGCGATAGTACTGAAGCAGGTGAACCGGGATAAAGTGCACCGAGCAGCCAATGTTTCGATCCCGCATTTCGTCGATGAATTGATCGCGCGTGATGCGCGTTCGCTCCGGATTCAGCCGCAACACATAGAGGTGCCATGCGTGCTGAACGTCGTTACGCTCGGTCGGCACTTCCAATTCTTCGCGGCCTTCAAAAGCACGGTTGTAAGTCTGCGCGATCGCGCGTCGCCGCGCCTGCGCCTGCGGCAACTTTCTCAATTGTTGCAGCCCAAGAGCTGCCGCAATGTCAGTCATGTTGTACTTGAAGCCCGGACAGGTGACATCGTAAAACCACGATCCGTTCGCGTTGTAGCGCTTCCAGGCGTCGCGACTCATGCCATGCAGAGTCCAGCGCCGCGCCTCGTCCAGTAATCCCCTGGGCCCGGTGAGCATGCCGCCTTCGGCGGTTGTCAGGTTCTTGGTCGCATAAAAAGAGAAGCAGGTTAGTACCGGAACGCTATCTCGTGCGGAGAGCGAGCCAATGGAATGGCCCTTGTATGCAGCCGGCAATGAGTGAGCAGCGTCTTCGATGACGGCTAGATGGTGCTCCGCGGCAATCTTTAGAATGGCATCGCGGTCGCAAGGGTGGCCGTAGAGATGCACCGGCATGATGGCCTTCACGCGCAGGCCACGATCCTTCTCGGCGATCTCAAGCTGCTGACGAATTTCCTTCGGATCCAGATTTAGAGTATCGCGCTCGACATCGCAAAGGATGGGCGTCGCGCCCACATGCTCGATCACATGCACGGCGGAGCAGAACGTCATCGGAGTGGTGATGACAGCATCGCCGGGGCCGATCCCAAGCGCCAGAAGAGACAGGTGCAGAGCGGCGGTGCCGGAATTAACGGCCAGCGCGTCGGGAGCATGGACGAACTGCGCGAACTCCTGCTCAAAGCGCTTTACCTTCGGCCCGGTGGTAATCCAGTCCGAGCGCAGCGTGTCCACAACTTCGCTGATTTCGTCTTCTCCAATTAACGGAGCCGAGAACGGTAGAAACTTATTGCGCATGACGGAAAAAGACTCCTGGGTCGTAGTGACGTGAAAGGTAACGTGAAATAGTGATGTGAAGTGTGAAGTGAAGTGCTGACGTGAAATGCTTAATCAACGAATGGCGCCGGTTTTTTCAAGCAGGCAAAGATAGTGAGTGCACAGGAACCGCATCTTGGAAGTCAGGTAGTAGAGCGTCGGACCGAAACGGCCAATCATCCTGGCCAGCGGGGGCGCCAGCGTGATCCGGCGGCTCGTCATGGTGAATCCTGGAAAGAGACGACGCACCTCGGTCAGGCGAATTCCCCTAACATCCGGGTTCGAGGGATTATTGAAAGCGAAGTCGTACCACAAGAGCTTTCCTCCCGGAGCCAGCACGCGATCGATTTCGCGCGCAATCTGTCTCCTCATTCCGTTATCCAGCACAGAGGTGAGTAACATGAATTGCGAAACGAAATCGAAGCTGCTTTCGGCGAACGGAAGTTTAGAAGCGCTTCCGCAAACCACCTGCAAGTTCAATAAGCGGGCCTTCTCGACAAATGTCGGCAAAAGATCGATGCCCCACATCCGGTCCGAATCGGCTTCGTATTCGAGATATTGGCGAAGCGTAGCTCCCGCCCCGCAACCGACATCCAGGATCCTGAGACCAGCCAGCGACCTGAGGCCGGCCGAGCGCAGCAACTCTGCCATGGTAGCTTCCCGCTCGTGGAGGGCGTACAAGTGACCAGGGTTCGTGCGCAAATATCGCTGGACGACCTTCGAATGACTGCGCTGTTCATAGGTTCGCCGAAGGCGATCGATCTCCCGTTCCTCGCTACTGGCGGGGATACTCGCGGACTTTTGCTGGAGACTGGTCGGCATGGGTATCAGGAAAATTAAAGATCAACGTTGCAGTGTGTAACGGAACTCCAGCATCAATAGGCCACGATTTTCTGGTTTCGAAGAGCCTTCACTATCCCCAGCAAGAACCCGACGTTGGCCAGACAGAACGAAAACGGATAGCTGAATAACCAGGCAGGCCTCTGCTTTCTGGCCAACCTCCAGCCAATCAACGCGGAAAGATAAAACCCGACCTGCATCCACCATAGAACCGAAGACTCTCCATTAATGGCCATCAACGCGCTCGACAGAAGCACCGCCGCCAAAAAAAAGGGAGTCAACCACCGCAGCAATTTGTGCGAGACGAGCCCAATGGCCGTCAGCGGAAATCGCAGCGGATTCAAGACTGCGGGGCGCGAAAAAGTGCCGGTCCAGTTCCGTGCCGTCATGCGAATCCGGGCGCGCAACTCGCCTTCGATACTGTGCGGCATGGTGTCGTAAACAATCGCCTTGCGATCCTGCACCACCCGGTATCCCTGCAATCGAACGTCGAGCGGAATAATGCAGTCGTCGCCATAACAAGTCGGCAGCGGTCGAAACAGCTCTCGCCGAACCAGTATGGCCTGCCCGCTTCCAGTAGCCAGGATCCCGAGATCGGACTCCGCGGTGCGCAAGAAGAGTTCATAGCGCCAGTAGAAACCTTGACCTTTTTCAATCGCGTTCTCAGGATGACCAAAAAAGACCGTGGCAGTGACGAGTCCAACCCACGCGTCGGCGAGATCGTCAATCATGGTTTGCAAGACTCCCGGCGGAATTCCGGTGCGCGCATCGGTAAAAAGAAATACCTGCCCCCGGGCACGAGCGGCGGCCAGGTTTTGGACTCCACTCTTGCCCACCCGCCGATCACTCTCGATCCAGCAGATCCGCGAATCGCGAGCAGCGAACAAGTGCACAATTTCTGATGTGCGATCCGTGCTGCCATCCGACGCGACGATGATTTCCAGCCGGTCTTGCTGGTAGATAAGTTCCAGGCAATTTTGCAGTTTCTCCGCAATTGTTTCCTGCTCATTGTGCGCCGCAATAATGATGGAGACGAAAGCCAGCTTCTCGAATCTCGCGGTGTCCCGAACTCGCGGATGCCACAAATTGAAAATCCACAGGAGGAGCGGATAGAGAATCCACGTATAAACAACCACCCCGGCGCAGCCGATCAAAACTTCAAGCGCCACGGCCCGACTCCAAATACTTTCCAAGCGCATAGTGCAGGCCTTCCCTCTGGAGCAGGTAGCCGTTGCGGGTCAGCGTTCTCCCGGTGGTCTGGCTGTCGTTGTGCAATACGCGCAGCTGCGGATCGTGAATCACCGGCAGCCCAAGCCGCCAACAGGTCTCCGCCACACCAATCTCTTCCGCGTAGAGGAAGCACCCGTCGTCGATGAAACCGCCCTCTTCGAAGAACCTTCGGCTAAAGATTATGAAAGATCCGTGAGGTGCATAGATCGTGGTGTAGAAGTCCGGGCCATTCGTTCGTCCCGCACGCAAGCGCCTCCGTCCTTTGCGGACCAGTGGCGCTAACCTCTGCGTCAGCCACGCAACATAGTATGTAGAGACCAGAAAGCGATATCGCAGCTTGCGAATTCTTCCGGGCCTGCGCAGGATCATCGGATTCGAGTTGAGGCCAGTCAGGCGGGAGATGATCGCCGGCGCAAGAACTCCGACGGCGCGAGGATCGTGGGCATGAAGCCTCGCGAGAAATGACGGGCTCTCAAAAACGATGTCGTTATTGCAAACGATCACCCAATCCGGCGCGCCGTGCTGAGCCAGGAATTGGTCCAATGCCCATTTCGCAGCCCCAAAATATCCCCGATTGCTGGCAGAGGCCATGAGTTCGGCATTGCTGAACTCGCCGATCGCTTTCCCTATGCATTCGGCTGAGCCGTCGCCCGAATTGTTGTCGACAATCGAGAGATGACAATCTCTGAAGCCCTCCATGGCGGACGCGCTCTTCAAGAACTGAAGAGTGCATTCCGCGTGGCGGAAATTGACAGTGATGATGAGTACTTTGGGAGCCATGCTCTTCACGGAACCCAAAGCTCCCGTGCGGGAGGAAGTGGAAGGATCGAGCGGCAAGGCTTTGCTTTGTAAACAACTAGCCAGCCAACCACCCAAGCCAGCATGACGCCATTAAAACTGAAAAATGAAAAAAGGGGGCTGAACAAAAATGTCGCGTAAAACGCAGACAGCCAGAAGAGCGCGCTACGGACGTTCCCCGAGCTGGTCAGATACTTCCAGCTGGCGAGTCCGCCGATGCAGGCAGAAATCAGGACGGCACCGAATGGAGTAAAGTCTTCGATCAGACCCCGGAATATCGTGTAAACATTCGACTCCTCCGCCCCCATCACGACATTGGCCATCCCCGTGTACGCGCCGATCGTCCTTGTCTTTATTCGCAACATATCGAATTCGCCCGCAAATGTCCGCGCTCCCCATTCCAAGCTAGAGCTGCCGGAGGTCGCACTCCACCAGCCGGCAAAAGCTGCGGGTGAGCCGAACATGTAGGCCAATATTTTGCTTTCCTGAAAATCAAGCACAAACGCCTGATACCACTTTGAGTCTCTGACTCCGCCGATGGCGGCAAACATCCCCAGAATGCAGGCGGCTGCGAGCAGCAGTGAAGTGAGGCGCTTGGCGCTGAATAGGTGCAGGCGACCGTGACTTCTAACGCACAGGGTCGAGACATATCCGCCAATCCAGCAAGTCAATCCGAGAAGAATAGCGGCTCTGGCAGCGGTCAGCATTCCGTACGCGAATGCAGGTAAAAGGGTCGCAGCCCCGATCACCCGATCGAGACGCTTCGAAGAGCACGCGAACAGAATCCCCCCTAACAAGGCTGCCGGGTGCAGCCACATCACGAGCAATCGCACGGACCAGGGTTCGAAAACGTCGTCATACCTCAGCAGAGTCCATCGGGCGCCCACTTCAAGGACGCCGACCCACGTGAAAGGGAAACCGAATTCTTCGAGGCTGGTGAACAGGAAGTAGACGCAACCCGCCAAAGCGACCACCGTGCAGAGCAGACCATAGCAGCGGCACGGGGCGATCAAAGAATCGAACTCGCGGGCTGACGCGGCATGAACTGAGCCTCGGCTCCGTGAGTAAAGCTGATGAACGATCAGGGCCCCAAGCTGAATCGCGACAATGAGCAGGACCAGCATCCACAGGCCGCGCCCGGGGATGGGATATTCGACGACAAACAGGCAAACACCGATGAAGAACGACCATACCAGGCCGACGAAAGCGGCGGGCGCGAACCAGCTTTCGCAAAGCAATCGTGCAGCCGCAGTCACGATCAGAAGCACGGCATAGGGCAGCCAGGGAGATGCGATCGCGTCGATCACGGGATTCTCATTCAATTCGCATCGTCACTGTGACTGCGCCTCGGCCGGCGAGAATCTACGGAAGGCGCCGAAGCGCGTCAGGCACAACGTGACTGTGATGTAGCAGCATGCCGACAATGCCAGGATGTAAGCGGCGGCCGGGTATCCATAGCGCGGTATGAATTGGAAACAGGCGGCAATATTGAGCATCACGACCACTGCCATGGCGGCCAGCATGGCGCCGGTTCGCTGCTCAATTTCGAGTGGCTTGTGAACGAGCAGAGCGAGTTGCCAAAGGAATCCGCCGATAAACAGCATGGGCAGGATGCGTGCGGCGGCTGGATCGTCGAATCCCAGAATAAGCCTGGTAACGCGATGCGCCGCGAGAACGACACCCGCGAGTGCCACCATAAAGATGATGAGTTGGGTCTGGACAGAATAGCGGATGATTCGGTACGAGGCTTCGAATTCGCCTTCATTCCAGGCGCGCATGATTCGCGGGTGGGCCGCCTGCGTGAGAGGAAATACCAAAAAAGAGAACGACCGGATCGCAACTTCATACAGAGACGCATAAATGCCGGCGCTCGAGTAACCGGCAAATTTCTGGATCGTCCAGCGGTCGATCACCGGTAGTCCTTGCGAAAGGAGAAGCCAGAGGCCCACGGCCCAGCCAAAGCCCCACAACTGGCGGATGGCTTCGCTCGTCGACGTAGTATCTGCTCCAGGTTGTCGGAGAACGGCACCGTGCTCGTTAGCACGATCCAGCCTGGCGTGATCAAGCCTGAGAAGACCCAGTCTCGCATGACCCAGCCGCGAAGACCCTGCCAGGAAGGCAATCGCATACGCAATCGCTTGTCCCAGAAGAACCAATTCAAATTGCCGGCGGCCGGTCAGCAACACCAACGCAACCGGAAATACAAAGCTGCCGACGGAACGTATGATCTCTCGCCGCAACACAATAACGGGCTGCAATTGCGCCTGAAATTTGGCTAGCGTGATCGTGTACATGACGAACGAAAAACAAAATGCCAACGCTGCCAACGAGGCGAGAAGCGGCGTGTGCGATCCAGCAAGAATCAACGCCAGCACAGCGCATGTAAACAGCACGGTCGCTAGCGTGCCGGCGTTCACAGCCCTGCTGAAAGTTATCTCGCGCCCCTGCAGGTCGCCCGTCACCGGATGGAATCGCAGAACTCCTTGGGCGAGCCATCCGGAGCTGGCGCCGCCAACGGCCATCAGGATGGCAATGGCGACCGCGAATCGGCCGTACTGATCTAATCCAATCAGCCGGATGAAGACGGGAACCGAAATCAGACCCATGAATCCCGGTACGACCTTGCCGCCAAAGTAACTGAGCGAGTCCCAGACCAAAGCGGACCGCACCATGTTTGCGAGACGATTCATGAGCGATGTTTCCGAGACTGTCCGGTGGTTCGCGGCATGCAGCATGTCCGGCATCCGCGAAATCTCAATCCGCCGCCACCGCAGCGGTCGCTGGCTTAGCACGCCGGTCGTTGCGGCTGTTCCGCCAGTTAACACGCGGCATCAACAAAGTTGGATCCACGCGGTCGCGATGCTGCATGGCGATGTTGACGAGCGAATCCAACAGCGACTCGGAAAGCAAGTGCGGCCGCAGGCCAAGTTCAGTCAACTTGGTGTGCCGAGCGTTGTAGTAGTGCTCTTCGGCCTCCACACGAGGATCCGGCAAGTGATCCACCTGCACGTCGAGTCCAAATCTCTGGGCGGCGGTGCGCACCATCTCCGCAAGTCCGAGCACGGAGAATTGTTCCGTAAATTGATTGAATACCCGGAACTCTCCTCTGGCCGCGGGATTCAAGCAAGCCAGTTCAATGCAACGCACGGTGTCGCGGATGTCGAGGAACCCGCGCGTCTGGCCGCCTTTACCGTAAACAGTGATGGGGTGCTCGATCGCGGCCTGCACGCAAAAGCGGTTCAGAGCTGTTCCGAAAACTTCGTCGTAGTCGAACCGGTTCACCAGAGCGTCATCCAATGCAGTCTCTTCCGTCACCGTGCCGTAGACCACACCCTGATTCAGATCGGTTGCGCGAATGCCCCAGATCTTGCAGCAGAAATGAATGTTGTGGCTGTCATGAACTTTAGACAGGTGATAGAACGAACCCGGCTGCTTCGGGAACGGTAGTACATCTTCGCGTCCGTTGTGCTGGATGCGAATGTAGCCCTCTTCGATGTCGATATTGGGCGTGCCGTACTCGCCCATGGTTCCCAACTTGACGAGGTGGCAGTCAGGCTGGAATTCCTTGATCGCGAACAATACATTCATGGTGCCGACAACGTTGTTGACCTGGCTGAAAATCGCATGCTGGCGATCAATCATCGAGTAGGGCGCCGAGCGTTGTTCGGCAAAGTGGACAACCGCGTCGGGCGCAAACTCCTGCATGATGCCCGACAGGAATTCGTAATCGAGAATATCGCCGACGAAGCTCTCGATCTGCTTGCCTGTGAGACGCTCCCAGGCCCGCAATCGTTCGGTCAAGGGCCGGATCGGCGTCAGCGTCTGTGCGCCCAGTTCATGATCCCACGACCGGCGATGAAAGCTGTCGGCGATGGCGACGATATAGCCGCGGCGCGAAAGATGTAAGGCAGTCGGCCAGCCACAATAGCCATCGCCTCCCAGGACGAGAATTCTCATTTTTTCTCCTCAACGTTGCAGGGTTGCGAGCGCAAGCAGTCTTGCAAACTGAATTAACTCGGAAACGGTCTATCGAGAGGTTAGAGCCGCAGGTGCGTTGTGATTGTTCGAATCAGATGTCGTGCTTGTCGGAGTTTCGTTTGAACCAGAGAATTTTGTCGCGGACGTGGTGCAGGCGCGTTCCGTTTCCAGAAGCAAGTCCCAGGTCTGCCTTGATGGTTAGAAAGGCATCTTGAGCCAGCACCTTTCCCGGATGTCTGGAATCGACGTTCTCCCAGCCCGCTTTCGTAAGTATCCAGATGCTCCCGGTCATCATCGCAAGAAATGCGCCCAGAAACATGATCAGTAGGCGCGGCGGAAAAGATTTCTTTTCGGGCAGTGTCGCGCCATCCAGAACCTTCACACTCGGCGTTTCTTTTGCCTCCTGCACCTTGGCAAGCTCGCACTGCTGCGTCAGTAGTTCATAGATCGTTTCCTGTACCTTGTTGTTCCGGTAGAGTTCCGCATAGGTCACGCCGAGCAGAGGCAATTTCCGAATCGAGGGATAGAGCGAGTTGCCTTCCACGCTCCCGCTGGGCGAAAGATCCCCATCTCCCATCTGCTCAAGTTTTTTCTGAAGCTCGTCAATCCGGGCGCGAACAGCCTTAACCCGAACATTGGTGTCGGCATAAATTTGCCGCAGTCCCTCGAGCTCCGATTGCGCCGCGATCAGGTGCCCTTGCAATGAGGCTGCCGCTTCCACCATGGCTCGGCCCTGCTCCTTGATGTCGATGGCGGTGTTCCGACTCGCGAACTGGCTGAACTCCTTTGCCGAAGAATCCAGATCCTGCTTAACCGACTTGAGCCGTTCTTCCAGAAAAACGCGCTCGCGATGCGCCGCGGAAGTATTCAATTCCACCACCAGACGGTCGAGCTCATCCACATACGCGCGGGCGATGGCGGCTGCCCTCTCCCGGCTGTGGTCGGTGACCGCGATAACAAGGATTCCGCTCTTGCGGTCTTCGGATATTTCGGTGTTCTCTTCGAGATGACGTCTCGCTTCCTGCATTCTCTTAACGCCGTAAACAGATCTCAGATCGAACTTATCGATGATTCGATCCTCCACCGTTTCGCTGCGAAGAATTCCAATAAACAGCGCGCCCGAAGTCTTAAGTCCCAAAAAGTCGCCAGCCAACATGCCCAAGCCGTCTCCACTCCGGGTCGACATCGCCATTAACGAAGCTAAACCCGAGCTGAGTTCGCTATCCGGCGGCATGAGTTGGGTACGCGCCTCGTAACGCACCGGAATGAGAAACGCGAGCAGAGTCGCCAGCGCGAGCCCATATGCCGTGACGCGGAGCAGAAGAAAGCGCTGATCAAGCAGCAGCCGAAGCCGCTTCAAGGCCACGTGAGCGTCAGGCTCTTCGTATCCGCCGACCTGTCGTGGTTCGGCGGGCACCGTGGAGCTGGCGTTAGTCGGAGTCATTTCGCTCGTACCTTTGGCCAGAAGCTGAATTGAAACGACGCCGTCAGGTTGGACTGAGCATTCGCCGCCAGCAACGGTATCTGCCAGCGTTCGTATCGCAGCGTTCCAGAAAATCGGAATCCCGATCTCGTCAACAAATCTGAGTTCACTGCAACATCGGTTTGCGACCCTCCCCGTGGGAGGAATTGTTGATCAATCTTTCGGTGTCTTAGTTCAATTCCAATCTTCTTGGTCGCGCTCAGCCAATAGTTGCTGATGATCGATTCGCCCTGCGCCGCCCGTCCGATCCCGCTGGCGATCAATTGTCCGTCGTTCGTGTATCCGTTCACGTACTGAAAGTTGTGATAGAAGCATCCGTTGCAGGTCGGAAAATCAACCGGAACGGTGAATCCCCCTTCCAGCCTCAGATCCAGCCGGGAGAGCTTGGGCAACCGGGAAAAATAGAGTCCGCCCTGCCAGGCGGCCGTCTCGGCCGTATTGAGAGGAATGACCTCGTCTTCGCTGAAACCCTCACCGTACAGCGTCAGCCAGTTGCGCAGCTTTGGAATCCGGTAGGAAAAATCCACAACGCTGCGCCCGTCTCCGAGAGGTTCAGTGTTTACGTGCAGGTCAAAAGTACTCTGGAAAAATGTTTTGGGAGTAAGAGGATTTCCCGGCCCGCCATAAATCGTAGTCTTAGAAAAATTAAATTCCAGGTTCGGCGTGAGCTTGAAACTGATCTTCCCGCCGCTAAGAAATGGTTGCGGATTCAGATTCACGCCGTACTGCCCCTGGGCGACCGCCCCGAGTCCGCCATTGTTGATGAACTCCTGTCCGGCGAGCCGTCCGATGAAGAGATCGAGCCGCACGTCACCGAGATGGCGCAACATCCAGGGCAGACGAAACGGGCTCACCCGATTGACTCGGAACATGTTATTGAGCGGCTCGGCATTATTGCTATAGAGCATCGAGCTACTATCCGCGGTCCCCCACCACAGGCTTTGTCGTCCAAACGAAACCTGCCAGTTGCCGACATTCATTCCAACGTAAACATCGAGCGGCCGAAATCGGTTGATCGCTGCGACCAGCATGGCAGGCGCGTTTGGAGGCAGACCATCCGCCGTGCTGATGAAGTCAAGCACCGCCTGCGATGGGGCCGGAGCAGACGGTGAGTGCTGATATTCCCCGCGAACATAAATTACGAACGGGCCCGCCGTTGCCCATGCAGAGGCTCCATCTACCGTGTTGAACCCTTCTTGAATTGGCCTGCCGTAATCGTTCAAGACAGTTTGGCCGAAATGCAAGCCGTCGGTCAGCGGCTTTCCGGCAATTTCCATCGTGCGCTGATAAACCGATTCCATCTGCGCGTGTAGGTTTCCCTCGCCACTCATCAGTCCAGACTCGGCAGCGAACTCTTCCGCCAGCGCGCCAAATAGTTCTTGCACTTCCGCGGGTCCGTCGGTGTCAGCAGCAAGCTCTGCCGCTTCGCCAACCAGGCGCGCACACTCCAACCGAGTCCACGGGCGAATCCCCAAACTCGCGCTCTTGATGTATCCGAACGCTGCCAGCCGTTCCATGGCAGGGTAGACCCAGCTATCCAGAGGCACATACGGCGATCCCAGATTCGACGGCGTCTTCATCGCAGGCTCGCTCACAAATTCATGCGGGGACTCCCAAGCTCCGCCCCCAACCTCCTCGTCTTGCCGTCGCCGGTACACACTCTGCGCGATCAGGTAGCCGAGCGCGCTCCCGATCAACACATCGGACGGAAAGTGACGACGCTCGCCTATGCGCGCGAAACTGACTGCTGAGGCCATCCCATAGGCGAAGAGTTTCGGAAGCGTCCCCGGATACTCGTGCGCGATCACTCCGGCGATCGACCAGGCCACAGCCGCATGTTCCGAAGGAAACGATGTTCCGCCACTAAAAAACTTTCCTCTGCCGCCGTCCTGATCGGGGCGCTCTCGCCCCAATGTATATTTGAGCGCCTCGGCCGTCACCAGGCTGTTCAGGGCCGCTTCTGCCGCCAGAAATCCGGTTTCTCTCCAATGCTCGTTGTGCATGGGATAGCTGAACAGATAAAGGCCGGCGGCAGCGCCGACCAGGCTGGCGGTCCCGAAGTCAGAAACCGTTTTGTAGCGCCGAATTGTCGCGGGATTCTGCGAAAGGGAGGCGCTGTACTGGCGATCGGTCGCAAACAATCCAGCCGTAATGCCGGCGAGCGGCGTCAGCCACGTTGCATCGGAGAATCGCACTCGCGCCGGGCTGCTCCAGATATGTCCCTGGTCCTGCAAGAAGCCTTCGAAATGGCTGGACAATCCACTCCGCGAAGCATATTCGCGAGATGCTTCGAAACTTCCGGCGCCGAGATTCCCCGTCACGTATTCCTTGGGAACCCCTGTCATGTTTCTTGTTGGCGTTGCCATTGGACTTTGGTAGCTTCCATCCTGCGGCAGAGCGTACGACGCCAGGCATACAATCATGCCCATCGTCAAAAACAATAATCGCGTCGTCGCCTTCACCCTGAGCACTCAATCACGGATGGATGTAGGCAACCGTAAGTGCGACCGACGACGCAACCTGGGCTGCCTGCAAGAGTGGCGCCCAGTTTCGGGCTGCGATCTTCGGTGCCTTTTCCGGCACGATAATAGAATCTCCCGGCTTCAGAACCGCATTCATCGAATCGCCCAGCCACAGACCCGAATTGTTTTTTGCCGACAGCACCGATCCATCCGCCCTCACTACAAAAACGGCGTCCTTATCCGCAATCTGCGTCAATCCTCCGGACTGGTTCAAGTACCATTTCGCGCTTCTGCCCGGCTGGTAGCTGACCGCGGTCGGATTGAAAACCTGGCCGCTCACTGTTACGTAATTGGTTTTCTTCGGGATAATCAATTCGTCTCCGTCTCGCAAAGGCGGGTCATTCATACTCCCGGCCAGCTTCCTTAAATCTGGAGGAATATGAATCACCAGCCGCCCGATTGGCGCGGTCGCTTCCAGCTGTTGCAGCGTCGTCTCCGTTTGTGCAATTGCCGTGAGCTTCACGTTCTTCTGATCGGCGTCTCCCTCGGGCAGAGATTTCAGGTAACTCTCCTCCGCCTTAATCCGGCTCACGAGCTCGAGATGCGATTGCATTTCCACGTCTCGTACTTCTTTGCGAATCAGCACCGCCCCATAGGGATACGCTTCGGCGGTAAAACCGTTGCAGCGCATCAGCAACGAACTCAGACGCTCTCCTGGCTCGATTCCATACGTCGCGGGATTCATCACTTCTCCCCGTACCGTGACTGATGCGCCCTGGTCGTTCCATTGCGGTATCTGCCGAATCGCCAAAACATCTCCGCCGTGCAGCGGAATATCCTCGTTGATGTCTCCTGACAGCGCCGCTGTAAGCTTCACCTGCAGGCGCTGGCTACCGGCATCACTGCCGGCGAATCGCGTCAGGTCGGCGGCGCCGGCATAGGCGCTCCTCTTCAGCCCTCCCGCAACCCTGATCAAATCCGCAACGCGCATATTTCCGGTCAGCGGATAGCGGCCAGGCTTTGCAACCTCTCCCGTGATGTTGACGGTTGGGGGATCTACCTTCGCGAGTATTCGATGGATCAGAAGACGGTCGCGCGGCTGGATCACGATATTGTCAATCGGATTTCCCGCGAGCGCCTCGCGCAAGTCGACGCTCAGAATTCTGAGGCTCCCATCAGCCTGCGAGCGAAACAACTGCGCCGAATCAAGCGCCGCATCCGGAGTGAGTCCGCCCGCCAGATAGATTGCATCCCGTAGATGAGCCTCGCCCGACGTCCGGTAATCTCCAGGCGCGCGAACTTCCCCACCTACCGATACATCGGGTGGCCGTTCAAAATCGTATCGGCTGAAGATTCGCACAGTGTCCAGACGATTCAACGTCGGAGACAAAGCCGGATTGGTGAGTACCGCCGAGATATCAAAGCTTTCCACGCTCGGATGAAAATCCGGTGCATTCAAACGAATAATTTCCGCATAGTGGGGAGCCGGCTCCGGGAGTAAGTCGGAATACGAGGAGATCAAATCCGTCAGCTTCATTCCCGGCTTAAACGAATACCGTCCAGGCCTCAGCACATGCCCTTGCAGGTAAATCGCGTCTCCGTTGTACGCGGCGATCGGGAAGATGTGGATCTGATCCCCGTCTTGGATCTTGAATGCCTGCAGTTGCGCATCGACCTCTGCATGGCCAGGGCCTGACGCAAGGTCCAAAGTCAGCATCGTGCGCTTTTCATGCGCCTCCACTCGCTGGACCTCGACTTGTCGCAGCGCCGCGGTCGGAAGAATTCCACCGGCCAGTGCGAGCACTTCAGTCAGCGAGTTCTCATCGAGCAGCTCATAAATCCCCGGCCGGCGCACCATTCCCTCCACCGTCACCTGGGGTCCGAGAGGCGGCACCAGCAATGTGTCGCCGTCTTCCAGTCGTTTGAGATCGTCGCGCACGCCGTGCAGCAGCAAGTCGTACGCATCGACTTGCTGTACCAGTTGCTTGCCACGTGAGTGCCGAAGCATCCGCAACGATCCGCGCGCCGTAACCCCCCCCGCGGCAAAAAGCGCATTCAGCGGCGTGGAAAGTGAACTGATGTCATAGGCGCCCGGCTCCGCCACATCCCCGACAACGTAGACGCGTACCGTTCTTACACGCGACAGCGAGACGTCAGCCGATACGTCCCGGAACGCACTTCGCAGCGCATGCTGAACCGCTTGCTGGATATCGCCCAGGTTCTTGCCGCTGACCAGCAGAGGCCCGATTTCCGGCAGAGAAATTCGCCCTTCCCGATCCACCAGCCGCACCAGTCTCTGCGAAACGCTGCCCCACAAATCGATCGCCAGACTGTCGCCCGTTCCGACCACATAGTCCGGACCAACCGGCAGGTCCATCGGGATCACATCGGGCTGATTCGTCGTATTGCGAAACACTTCAAGGCCGAAGCGCTCTGCCGAGCGCTGTGTGGCAGATGCTTGTACGTACATGTCATAAAGTGAAGGGACATCGGCATACGGATTGGCCGGCCGCACCATCTTCACCGCCATCAGGTCTTCTCCGGCTTGGCCGGAAGTCTTGCGATTCGGACGTTCGTTTGGGCGAAACGATTGGCTCTCAGAAATATCGTTGCGAGGAACAAGTTCGCGTGCGCTCGTCGCATCAGGGTACGGAAGATTCGAAGCAATCAAGCCATCTGGCGCGGGAAAGCCAGGAATCTGAGAAGCAAAGGGAGCATCGATCCCGGACTTGGATGCCAACTCGATTTCTGGCGACGACCCTGCGTGTTGTTCTGGCTGGCCGTCAACTCCCGTCCGCAGCGCGCGCCAGGGAGAACTCTGTAGCGGCATCTCGGGCGCTGCATCCGGCGTCGTGTCAGGCGAACTCTTTCCAGACGACCGGACCGCGTCAGCTTTCCGGCCGCGTCCCTGCCCGCAACCGCGATCATTCTCTGCGTCGCACGCCCCGGTGCGTTCAAGATTTGTCTCGTCCTGATTCCGGCCCGGCCGAAGCGACTCGGCATCCTCTTGCGCCTCAATTGCAACCAGGCGCCGAGCGCGCTCTTTCAACACCAACTCTTGTTCTTTTGCAAAATTCGAATCCGGATTCGGCTCCGGCAGCAGATACCCATATCGTTGCAGCAAACGAGTCGCAACCGAACGAAACGTCAGATCACGGTCGAGCCGGTCGAATATCGCCTGCTCGGTCAGGCTCGACTCTTGCACGACCTGTCCGTTGCTGCTGGCCTCTTTCGCGACCCATCGTTTCAATTCGACCAGCAAGCCCGCGTCTTTCACGAGTATTTCTCGAATCTGCACGGACGAAGCTGCTACGTGGTCAAGATTATCTTGGTCAAGTTCTGAGAGCGTGCCGCCGTTACCGCCTGAAAACGAATCTTGCCGGGGGCGCGGGGTGTCATTCATCTGGCCATACAGCAGTTGGCAAAAAATGAGGAGCGCCATAAAACTCGCAACTCTGCCAAGCGGCGCTTTCGAAATCGTTTTCGGAATCGTCTTCGAAATAAAGCTCAGGTTTGTCGCCATACGTTTTCTCTCGACTCGCGCGTGAATCCAAAACTCCGAGCGCTCACGCCATGAACTCCACATCACTCTCGTCCACTTCGACCGCCACCGAGCGCATGATCAAATGAATCGATAAGACGATCCGGCAGCGCTCCTTGGTGCGCACGACGATTCCCTCGAGACCTTGCAGAGGGCCGCTCCGCACGCGCACTTGGCGTCCGACACTCAAATAGGGGTGCGGTTCAAGCGTTCCCGAGCTGGACAGACGAGTTCTCAGGCTCTCAATTTCCTCGTCGGGCAAAACAGCGGGCTGCCCATTGAACGTCACGATTCGCACGGCGCCCGGCAGTTGCAGCACTCGTAGCCGATTCTGCGACTCCATCTGAACGAATACGTAACCGGGAAACAACACCATCGCCAGTTCCTTGCGCCGGTCCTTCCACCGTCGCACAGACCGGTAGAGAGGCAGGAAGCAATCAATGCCCTGCTGATGGATCTGGTCCGCGACCTGCTTTTCGTGACGCGAGGCGGTGTGAAGCGCATACCAGTTCGCGCTGCCTGGATCAGTTGTCGCAGAGGTGATTGTCGTTGCCGCGGTGAGCGCGCCCATGGAGATTACCTTCAAGAGCCGGATGTAGCTTCGCCCCCTCACTTACAGGGCAAGGTGAGCTAAGCCCTTTTGCATTTGCGCTTCGCGGAAAATTAAACTCCGGACGGAAGTCGGACTTGTCTCAGAGATGTAAATAAACTGTCATAAAACACGAAGCGATTTGAACGGCGCAAACGTTACAACCTGTTGACAAGAACGTGACAAGATTCACATCCGATTTGACGACTATGGTGTGATTTTCCCGAGGGCTTTTCGTTTCGGAAATCGATGACCGGAATAAAGCCGGGTTGATATGCGCCGCCAGGATTTTCTGCACAAGGACGCGGAGACAACGCTCTGTGAACACTACATGGCGGCAGGTGCCGTCTGTAGTCTTGCGACCAACAGCGAGCAGGTGCTCGAGGCCGCCCGTAGTACGTTTCTGCCACTCGAATCGCCGCCGTCCGCGGTCGATTTCTCAATGCGATTTTGGGTTGACGGCAACGACGAGGCGCGACTGCCATGGCCGAAACCTTACGTGCGGGGGCTCGACCACATGGTGTTCGCGGGCCTTGATCCGCGCAGCTCGCTGTTTGCCGATCTTCGCACGCGCCGCGTACTCGGGCGATTCTCCGCCGCGATGGCGGCTGATACCAGGCATTGGAAGACGATCATTTTTCCCATGCTGCTCTCCATTGTGGCCGGGGCAGTCGGGCTCGTTGAACTGCACGCCTCCTGCGTGGCCAAAGATCAGTTGGGTTTGATTCTGTTGGGGCCTTCTCAATCCGGAAAGTCGACGCTCGCCATGGCGTTCACCGAGGCCGGATTCCAATTGCTTTCCGATGACCGTACGTTCTGTTCGCTGACGCATGGCCAACTACAAGCTTGGGGTCTTCCCCGTCCACTCAAGTTGAGGCGCGAAGCGGCATCCTGGTTTGACGATCTTCGCGGTCAGGAACCAACCGATGTTCAGAACGGCGAACGCGTCTTCCATTTTGAACCAAAACAGAGAAGCGTCACAAAATGTAACCCACAACTTCTGGTCTTTCTTGAAAGGCAAGAGCAGTGCGGCTTTTCGGTGATCCCCATGAAGCGCGGCGACGCCAGATCGCGGATCGAAAAAGACCTGATGGCGGAAACTCCTGAGGCAATCCGAAAACAGGCAGGCTGCATCGACCAGCTTCTCTCCCTGCCGCGCTGCCTCCTCCGCTATGGAGGCCGGCCGCAGGTGATTGCCGATCAGCTCGCACCATTCTTCCTCAATCGACCCGGTCGCCAGCCCTCCGGTGAAGCAAAATGGAGGGCATCGTGAGGAGTGCGCCGTTTCAACCCGAAGCGCCTCCATCGCGAGATGTCTCTTCGCTCTCCATGCCCTACAACCAAACCCCGCCGGCGCGCCCGGATCTACTGCGGCGTTTCACATCCACTCCCCACACCGCGGACTTGCAGCTGATGCAAAAAACAGTGCGCCTCGAAACGAATCACAAAGCTGTCCTTGAACTTGCGAGAGAGTTTTTCACCCACCATCAGCACGGGCCCGTCGAAAAACCTCAGTTTCTCTGGCGCATCGTCTGCACACCGGACCCGCTGGTTCCGAGCACCGACGTGACGCTCTCCGCGTTTTCCGACCATGGCCTGCGCTACGTCAATATTGGGCAAAGAGGCTTTCTGGCAGTCGATCTGGAGGCTCGTGAAGGGGTCGCATTTCTCGGCGATCGCTTCGTCGAGGGCGACACCAGATTCGGACACCGCCCCCCGCTCGACATCTTGTTCTGCATGACCGCTTCGAGCCTGGGACTGGTCGCCCTCTCCGGAGGCTGCGTCGGCGTGGAGGATCGCGGCGTTCTTGTTTTTGGGCCGCCCAATTCCGGCAAAACTACCGCCTGCTACCTCGCCGCCAAACGAGGTATGGAGTTTCACGCGGATCAGGTCGTATTCCTCGATACGAATCGCAAACTCCTGCGCGCCTGGGGTGATCCCTTCCCCGCCGTTCTCCGGCCGCAAACATTAGACTTCCTGCTCGAACTGCGAAACGCGGCGCGCGACGCGACCTATGCCGATCTTTCTTTTTACTACCTGGACAAGAGACCCTGGCAGTCGAACCACACCAGGCCCGTCACTCCGGTTTGCGCCCTCTTCCTCGATCGCGGCGCAGCCCGTGAATCCGAGCTGAAACTACTTCCGCCTGATAAGGCAATCTCACGGCTGCGCGACTGCATGCTGTTCAACGAAGATGATCGGTTTGAAACCCAGATCGACACTGCGCTCACCGCGCTTGCCGCCAAACCAATCTACGACTTCCGCTATGGCGATGATCCGAAGATCGCAGCGAACCTGATAGAGGAATTGTTGAGATGAAGCGCGAGACGACGCACGAGATGACGCACGAAGCGACAAAGACGTTCGGAAAAACGCTCGCCTTCTCCCTTGCGTACCTGGCAGTGGCCATGGCGTGTCTTGTCCAATGGAACTCGCCCCATCCCCGGGCACGCCTCGACCTGTTCGCAGGAACTTATTTTGCTTTGCGGTTGGTTGGCTCGTTGCATTCAATGGTTTCCAGCCTGAGTGCGTTCCGTTCGCGTCCGCTGCGGCAGGAATGGTGGGCGCTGAATTCCGATCCCGCGGGGCCGCAATGGGTGATGGCCCTGATGGCTGTCGATCTCGTGGTCTTTCTCGATTATGGCCACTGGCACCTCTGTCCCTGGCTGTCGCGCCCCGCTTTGCAGATTGTCGGCATCTCGATCTATCTCGCCGTGACCTTCTGGCAGATCTGGACCGACGCCTATCTGGCGCGCTACTTCAATCACAACGGACAGTCGCTCCTGCCCATGAGCCACGGGCCTTACCGTTATGTCCGCCATCCCCGCTACGCGGCCGCGATTGCCGGAAAGTTGGCGATGGCGCTCACCTTTGCCAGCCTCTTCGGATGGTTCCTGCTATTCGCCTGGGGCCTGCTCCTTCTGAATAAGATCGCCATCGAAGAAAAACATTTACGCAATTTATTCGGGCTGCGTTACGAGTCATACGCGCAAACCACAGCCCGGGTGATTCCAGGAATTTATTAAGCGCGGAAATCATCAACCGAAGGCGAATTCATGCTCCGCACGCCGCCGTCGCAGGCCGCTCCCGAATTAACATCTATGGATGAGAGACTGAACGGCGTTTCACGTACGCAAACAACAGAGACAGCACACGCTACAGGGAGTTTTCAAATCGATCGAGGCAAGCGGCGGTCATGGAGATGGATCAAGCACCTGCTGCTCGTGCTCCTCGTCGGTGGTTTCATAGTTAAGGGATTCGTTCCCGCGTGGCGTCATCTCAATTCAGATTTCCCCAACTATTA
The DNA here is from genome assembly GCA_963803645.1 of uncultured Acidobacteriaceae bacterium. Taxonomy (GTDB): domain Bacteria; phylum Acidobacteriota; class Terriglobia; order Terriglobales; family Acidobacteriaceae; genus Acidiflorens. The sequence goes on from CAWDNK010000007.1 coordinate 320,211, forward strand.
TCTGGTCGCGCGCTTGTATCGCGCAGGCTATCCGCTGGAGCGCGTCTATGACTGGACATGGTTGCAGCGGCAGAAGGACCGTCAAGGGATTGATCAACGGCTGGTGAGTTTCATCCCCTCGACGCTTCCTTCGGCCTTGGCGGTGGCTCCCTGGTCCTCTCTCCCACCGCTCGAAGCAAAACGGCGTTGGCTCATTCTGAATTTGGGGGTTTTACTTTTAACAGCCTTCGTGCTCACCCGCATCACAAAGCTGGGCTGGGAGCGAATCGCATTGCTGATATTTCTGGCGTTCATTCCACTACGCAACGAGTTTCTCTTCGGTCAAATGCACCTCGTCGTTTTGCTGCTGCTCACGTTCGCGGCGTGGCTTTTTTTCAGAGATTCGCAATTCCTCTCGGGCATCAGTCTCGCAATGGCGGCCGTATTAAAAATCTTCCCGGCGCTCTTTGTGATCTACTTCGCGTGGAAACGTCAATGGCGCGCCGCCATCGGTCTCGCACTAGGACTCGCCGGAGCTGCGGCCATGTCGCTCTACCTATTCGGAAGATCTGCCTGCCTGCTATACGTCCGCCAGGTGCTGCCGGCGGGCCTGAGAGGGGAAACCCTCGACCCCTACAATCCCGCCTGGAATTCGTGGACCGCGCTCGTGCGACGCCTCTTTATCGCTGAACCGGAACTCAACCCGGCTCCGGTTGCGCACTTGCCCTGGCTTTACGCGCTCCTCGAGCCCTTCATTCACACCTTCATCTTCGTCGTCTTCATGTGGGCCATCGGCTCCAAAAAGCGTGACGACGAAAGAACAAAGATTGAATGGGCGACTTTTCTCTTCCTGTTGTTGTTCCTGTCTTCGCAGCCCGGTTCTTATCATTTCGTCGCTCTGATACTGACGGCGGCCCTGGTCGTGGATTACCTGCTCGCTCACCAGCGCTTCGTCCAGCTTGGCATCGCAGTCGCCACGTACGCCCTGATCGGTGCTCCCATGCTTCGATTGCCCTGGATAAAGATCTCGGCAACGGGCTGGCAGAATCTTTTGTTTTTCCCGAGGCTGGCATGGATGACGATATTCGGAGGCGTGTTGTTGTGGATGTTAGTTCTGCGATCAAGGCAATCGTTGCGCGCACGCTTCCACATCAAAAGCGCGGCCCTTGCGTCATTGACTCTGCTCGTGATCAGCGCTGCCGGCTTCATTTCGACGGAACGACATTTCCACGGCCAGTTTGAGAACTATAACGCCCGAGCCGCAATCACGCCCGGAGGTCTGTTGGCATCCGACCCGACGCTCACTTCAAGCGAGGTTCTGTTTACCAGCATGACTCCGACGGGATACACCATTCGCCGCCAGCAGAATGGCAAAACCGAAGGGCTGCATGGCCTCAATGGCGATTGGTTTCATCCGGCTGCGGCCGGCGATGCCAACTCGATTTGGGCGGAGCAGTCGACGCGGAACGGTTCACGCGTCGTTCGTTTTGCGTTGGACACGCTTGGACAACAAAGCGTCCTCACAATCAACGACACAGAAGCTGAAGATGCCGAGCAGCCCGTGGCGTCGCGCGACGGACAGTTTTTTGCTTTCTTGCGGCCCGTAAAAGGTCGAAGCAGCCTATGGGTTCAGAAAATCGCGCGTATATCCGCCGCGGCCGAAAACCGCGGCTCCGAGCAACCGAAAGAAATTGCCGGCGAAGAATACGACGTGCGCGAAGCCACTTTTCTTCCCGACAATCGCCTGATCTTCAGCGCTAAACGAAACGACCGGTTCCGCTTTTTCGTCGCGACCCAGTCGGACAAAATAGAAATAAAGGAGCTGAACAAGCCAAACTGTAGCGTGCGTTATCCGGTGATCTCGCCCGATGGCCAATGGATCGCATTTAGCTGCGAGGAGGGATCCGCCACGCAGATCCACGTGGCGGATCTCGATGGCAACGGAGTGCTCGGGAAAAAAGACCTGCAACTAACCTCCGGCGATTGCAACTCGATCAGCCCAGCCTGGACCGCCGATTCAAAACGCCTCGTGTATGCCACCGACTGCGGCCGCGGCCTTGGACTGACCGCCCTCGTACAAGCGACGGTGTTTCCCTGAAAACGATCGCCGCGATGAAGTTTGACGCATTCATACTTGTTAATTGCAGGTCGGTGCTGTCTCTGGCTGTAGTCGTTTCGCGTCCACGCTCGGCTTGGGCAGTTTCACAATGTTCTTCAACTGGCGATTGATCCACAGTTCAACTGGAAAACTGTAGAAGTCGTAATTCAAGCGCACGCGCGCCGGGTAGGCTGTGAGGTGCTGCACCATCTTGGCAAAGCGCCCATGGCCATTCGTAGCGATGGGCTCACGATCGAACGCAATACGCAGGTAATCACGCATGGTCTGCACCCGCTGGTGGTCGCTGCCTTTGAGCCACGGCAGAACGGTATAGCGCGGAAAATAATCCGCCCAGCCTTCCAGCGTCCTCGGAGCTTCGATCCCCAGTTGCGCCGCCTGCTGAAAAATCGGCGAACCCGGATAGGGAGTAAAAATATTGGTCCAGAACTCCGCTCCTGGAAATTTCCGGCAGATGTCCATCATAAAGTTCACCGTCTCGCGCCGCTCCTTCGGCCCTTCTCCCGGAAAACCAAAAATAATATTGAAAGATGGGATCACGCCAGCTTCTATGCACCTCTGCGTCGATTCGTAGATGTCCCCGAGAACCTGGAAATCTTTGTTCATCATCTTCATCACGGTGGGTGACGCGGTTTCGATTCCCTGGCATATCTGGTGCAGCCCCGACCGCCGCATTAGCGCCAACTCCTCGACACTCAGACGCGCCGTCAGGTTGGTGGTCGCTTGAATGCTCCACTTGAAATTCGCGCCCGCCCGAACCAGCCCCTCCGCGATCTTGAGCGACCGGTCGAGATCGACCAGAAAATTGTCGTCCGCCATCCACAACAGTTCGAGCCGGTAACGTCGCGTCAATTCGATCGTTTCTTCAACCACCTGCTCCACGGGCAGCGCGTTCCACTTGCGTCCATACACGCCCGCGTTAGTGCAATAGGCACAATTGAAAGGGCATGCAAGACTCGAAACGTACATCGCCCAGCGCCGTCCGCAAATTTTTTCGTAGGCGTCGAAGTCCGCCAGTTGATAAGCCTTGGCGGGCATCTGGTCCAGCCTCTTCAGCGGGCGCTCTGGCGTGAAATGAAGTTTCCCGTCCACTTTGAATCCGATGCCGAGCACATCTGCGAGCGATGCATCGTCGCGCAACCGATCCGCCACTGCCAGCATGCTCTCTTCACCCTGCGCCCGAACCAAAATATCCACATACGGCGCTTCGAGCGTCTGATTCGGCAGCAGCGATGGATGCCATCCTCCGAGAATAATCGGAAAATCCGGATCCCACTTCTTGATCGCTTTGGCCACTTCAACCGTCTCCCGGATCATGGGCCCGGTTACCAGCGAAATGCCCAGGCAAAGCGCGTCTTTTATCTCCTCCACAATCCGCTTCTTATAATCCGGCGCAATCGACGCGTCCACAATGCAGATCTCGTATCCCGCGTCTATCAGCGGAGTTGAGATGGCAAGAATGCCGAGGGGTGCGGTCGCCTCAATGCTGGAGAATGAGGCCACGAAAAACACGATCTTCTTCGACGATTTCACTGCAGTGCCTTTCGATGCAAGTCAGGCTCAAAATCTATCAACCGCCAGCCCGGCACTTGTCTCGAAAATGTCAACAATCTGCAAAATCAGCCTGGCACGTGCGCAAGAACTAGCGCTTACTCAAAAGACATCATTTCGGTTCTAGCAGTTGAGCTAAAGAGTGCCAGGACCGTGCACGCGGAGGCCCGCCGCCGAGCAGCGCCCAGCCCAAAGCCGCACCATAGACAATTCCCGAACTCGCAACTTGCAGAAACACTCCCACATATCCATGAACTGGAAACTCATAACTGACAAACCAGAGCACCGCGGCCTGTAATGCACCCAGCAATAGCGGTAGCCGATAAGTTCGGCGCAAGAACGTTCCCAGAGGAATATCAAGCACGCGGCAGAGGTGACGCGGTAGAAACAACAAACTCGTGCAGGCCAATGGAATCGCTGTTCCCCAGGCTACGCCGATGACCCCGAAACGCCGCGCCAGCAGCACGCTCAGGAGCACGTTCACTCCTCCTTCTAGCAGCAACACCGAGGCCAGCACACGATGCTGCTCCATCCCAAGCAGAATCCGGATCGAAGTCGATTGAGCAAGGTACAAGGTCCGCGGAACAATCAGAAGAATCAGGATCGAATAGCTGTCAACATATCGCACGCCCACCCACGCTTCAATGATTGACTTGCCCAGCACTACCAGCGCAATGCACAGAGGAAAGATGACGAACGCGCCCGCGCGGTTCCCGGCCACCAGCGTGCGCCGCAAGCGCGCCAAATCTCCGGCCGCGTGGAACTGACTCGACATCGGCGTAAAGATTTGCGACATGCTTCGCACGGCATAGCTTGAATATTCAACGAGCCGCGCCGCGATCGAGAACGATGTAATGGCGGTCGCTGAAACAACCGCTCCAATCACCATGGCGTCCGACTGAAATCGCAGCTTTTCCGCGACCAGAATCGCGAAGGCAAACACTCCATAGCCCGCCATCTCGCGAAAAGCCGCCCATTCAACCCGCTGCATTCGCGGCTGCACCGGCAACGCATAAAGGGCCATGCACATAATAATCAAATTGCTCAGAATACTGATCGCCACCGTGATCGTGCCGATGGCCAGCAGCCCTCCGCCGCTCATCACCGCGACCACGATCAGGGCGGCGCGCAATAACGTAATTCCAATCTGGCTCAGTTGGAGCCACGAAAACTTCTGCAATCCTTCAAGCGCTCCCGAAAACACACTGAGAGGAAAAGTTACAGCAATGCACACGCCCGAAAGCAGGAACAGAATCCGAGCCGGCATTAGCAGCGCCGGAGTGATTTTGAACAGCGAGTGCAGCTCGAAGAATCCGGCTATCGTTCCAAGCAAAACGACTGCGCCAACCGCCGAGTAAAACGCCATACTCGTGCTCAAGTAGCGCGCGAGTTGACCAGCATCATTCGTCGCGATGAACTTCGCCGTGTAGTTTACGATCGAAGATCGAATCCCAAGGTCCAGAAGCCCGAAATAACCGGTCAGTGCGAACACCAGAACCCACAAGCTGAACGCTTCATCGCCGAGCTTGTGAAGAATGAAGGGCGAGAGGAAAAAACCCGTCAGCGCATGAACCAGTAGGCCCAGCCAGGTAGCACTGACGTTCTTCACAGCTTGTACTCTTAGGTTCACGAAGGTCTTTCAGTTCGCCGCTCGGAAATCGGGGCCGAGAGAACTCCCCGAATGCGCCCGTCCAATGAAGAAGCACCAGCCCGCGCCCGCGCCTGATTCAGCCAGAGCCAGCGAGGAATTTCGCAAAGGTATCGCACTCCCGCCAGCGCATGAAAAACGCCGCGCCGAACCAGCAACTGTCGTTTCCACCAACCTGAGTTCAGAGCCAGCGACGGCTCTTTTCTTATGGACGAAGCGATTCGTGCAAGGCGTGAGGCTGGCGGCGCGTGATTTTGTTCCGAAGAGACCGGCGCGGATGACCCACCCCGATACTGCTGACGAAGGAATAGAGCAAGCTTCGATCGCGGGAACAACCTGAACTGGTATACCGGCAATTCACAAAATGCCCAGTACCGCGCGTAATGCTCAATCCACGTGCGAACTGCTGGACGAATCCTGTCGCCCCATCGTTCGACCAGCGACGGAAGGGGGCTCGCGAAAAGCCGCGCCGCTAATTCCGAAACGATCACCACGAATTCTTGCAACACCACGTTGTCGCCGGCACACTCCTCAATTCGACTCCATAACTCCGTGTCGCCCGCTCGCCGGTTCAAAAAATATGCGATCTCAAACAGGCACGACATTCGCATCCAGAGTGTAAAAAGATGGTGGCATGCATGCACAACCTGGAGGAGAAACGCATCCTCAACCGCCAGAGCAGGAAACGTCAAGCCGTTCCAGTGCTGCATCTCGGCTCGTCGCGCCGAAAATAGATTTGAAATCGACGGCACTCCATGCATGCCGCTGTCCCAGATATCCAAATGCAACTCAACTGCGTGGGGCGCTCTCGGTGAATATTGCCGGGCGCTGAGTGACGGCTCTCCGCCCGGAGCGACATAAATCTCTTCCGTGCTGGAACGCGATTCCTTTGCGATGTATCCAGCCTCGCCGAGCACGCACCGCGCGTCCGCCGGGAACTCGCCCTCCACTAGGTAGTCGAGGTCGCCTTGATGCCGAAGCGTCGCATCCGGGCAGAATTCGGGAACCAGAGAGAACCCTTTTATAACGGCATATTGGACGCCCGCCTCACTGAACCTGCGATTAAGAAACGCGAACCGCCGCGACATCGCCTCAACTCGCTCCCGATTGTCGGTGAAATTCCGCGTCAGGTAAGACAGCACCCAGCTCGGGACTGCATCAGTCGCGTTTGTCTCCTCGAGGTTCCGCAGAAAGTAAAAAGCCAGCCCGGAACCGTCGAGCCATTGCAGGACACGCGTCCACTCCCGCGGACTCAAATCCTTCACCGCCGTAAGGCGATCTCGGCTGTCGCTGGAAAAACTCAGGAACGCGACAATGTCTTCCGCCGGAAGCCGCTTCACGGCTGTAGCTCCGCCCGCCGCCGCCGAAAGTGACAAACAAAAACCGCCGGCACTGCGCAGGCTTCGGCGAAGGAATGCGATTTGCCCGCCCGCGCAAACAGCGGCTCTTCCGGTTTTCCCAGCCAAAGTGAAACCTGCCTGCGGCACTCGAAACCGTTTGCGAAAAACTCCCGCACAATCTCCTCAACTGAACGGGACCGCATTTCGATTTGAATTGCCACGCCCCCATTCCGAAAGCCGGTTCGCCATCCGCGCGCATAAGCCTCGGGATGCAGATCGCTGACATAGACATCGGCGCCGTCTCGAGTCACCCGCGCCAGTTCGCGCACCATGGCTCCCAATGCGTCAATGTGTCCCAGGGCAAACGAGCACATCGCCACGTCAAACGCTGCGCGCGAAAATGGGAGCCTGTCGCAGTCCCCTTCAACAAGTCGCTGCCCTATTGCACTTTTGTTTCGTGCGACCCGCAGCATGGCAGCCGAGCGATCAATTCCCACTCCCGTGGCGCTCCCCAGCGCCACAAGTCTTTCGAGCCACCGGCCCGTACCACAAGCCAGATCGAAAACCATTTTGCCGCCCAGGTCCGTTAACAAGGGCAACAGGTAACGCTCTTCCCGCGCCAGCAGTGGATTCGGAAAGTGGTCATAAATCGGGGCCCAGCGCTCGTAACCTTCGGCCACCGCAACCGAACAAGAATCATCCCCGGCAGGAAACGAGCATCCGCCACTCGTTCGCGAACCAAGCCCGGCATTTAAGGTGCTGCTCACAGGCTTTCCGCCTTGGGCTTTCGCAGTTCGATCACCTGCTGCATCCACCTCAACTCAAATGGCGTGCCATACACTCCCATGCGATAACGCCAACTGCTCAGCGCCTTCAACGCCAATCGTCCCCAACTGGGCAGCCGGATGTCCTGCACCGTCGGCCACCGAGATGACACGACCAGCTCGAAATTGTCGATCAACTGCTTGGTGGTCGGTCGCAGCCACGGCGTCTGCGGATCTTTCTGAGTTGCGAAGCGCTGCCAGTGCTCCGTCGCCCATTCATCGGGAGTCGTCGGGAACTCCATTTGATCCTCGACATCGCCATACATGCGATTGCGCTGCGGCACCGGCGTGTAGTGCTCAACAATGATCTCTGCATCCGGATTCAACCTCTTCAACTGCCGTATAAATGCGATGCAGTCCCGCGTGTCGCCTTCCGGATCTTTCGGGTTTCCGAAGATGATGGAGAACTCTGGAATAATCCCGAACTGCCGTATGCGCGAGGCCAGCGCTAGTGTGTCCTCCGCGCGCAGGTCTTTGTTCATTTCTTTCAGGATCTCGTTCGAGCCCGATTCCGCCCCAAAGAAAATCATCGTGCAGCCCGCGCGCCGCAATGATTCCAGGGTCGCGTCCGAATATTTCATCAAAATGTCGGCTCGTCCCTCGCACCACCAGCGAAGATTGAGCGGGGCCATCCGGTCTGCCAGTTCGCGCGTGTGATCTTCGCGCAGGAAAAAATTGTTGTCGTAGAACTGCACCGCATCGGCGCCATAAGTTTCCACCAGATGTCGCAGCACGCCCGCGGTGCGCTCCGGAGATTCCATTCTTTGGCGGCTGCCTGAAAACCCAACCACTCCACAGAAATTGCACCCGTAAGGGCAGCCGAGGCTGGCCTGATGAACCGCCGTGCGCCGCCCCAGAAACGTCGGTAGAAGATATCGCTCTGTCGGAATCCGGTGATACGGATAAGTTGGAAAATCGTCGAGCCCTCTCATCCGCCGCTCGGGGTTATTCCGTACCATCCCGTCGGCAGTTTTATAGGAGAGCCCTGGAATGTCCTTGAGGTCGCGCTTGTTGCGGATAGCCTCGATCAGCTCCAGCAGTGTCTGCTCCCCTTGGCCCCGCACTGCGTAGTCCACATATCCCGCGTTGAGCGCGGCCGCCGTGTAGTTGGAAGCAAAATACCCGCCCCACACAATCGGCAGGTTCGGAAACCGCGCGCGGATTTCGCGGCAACTCGCGACTGCCCCGACCGTCTGCGGGCCCGGCATAACCGTCACCGCAAGCAGTTCCACTGGGCGTTCCTTAATAATCGCAACCAGACTTTCGGTGGGATGCGGGTCGAGGTTGCCATCGACGATGGCGTATTCCTCCTTGCCTTCCACCACCGCAGCGATCGCAAGGATCGACAACGGAAACCGGCGATTGCGAGGTCGGGTCGCCTTCGGATTGTAGAAAAGGATCATTCGCAAGGCCCCGCCGGCGTTCGAAAAATACGCACGCGTGTGCCGCCTCGAACGCCAACGCAACGGATAAACCTATGGCAGGTAAACGTATCAATCGGGCCGCCGCAATTTGTCTCGATTTTGTCAACATTCTGCAATTTTCAATCGAACGTTATTGGGCATCGTCGCGCTTTCGCGCGGACGAGAAGCACATTCTCCGCCGCAACTAAAGTGACAGACATTTGACAATCCCATGACAATCCGTCCTGCTCCGCCAACCTAGAGTTCTATAGCCGAAATTTTCACAGGCGAAAGATTTTGTCTGGGACGAACAAAGTCGTGCTGTTCTACCCGCCCTATGACGGGCCGCCACTCGGCGCGCCCCTATCCCTGCTCTGTCTCGCATCGCCCCTGTTGCAGGCTGGCTTCGAAGTCAAGCTCATCGATAACCTGATTTTCCCGGACTATGAAAAGGCCATTCTGCGCGAAGCAGAAGACGCTCTGTTATTGGGGATTTCCGTGCTGACGGGGCCACACATCGGAGCAGCTGTACGAATTTCCAAAGCTGTCAGGAAGCGGAACACAAAAACGCCAATCGTGTTTGGAGGCTGGCACGCCAGCCTGGCCACGCAGCAAACTTTGCAAGAGCCTTATGTCGACGCCATCGTAAGAGGCCAGGGCGAGCTGACGCTGCTCGAACTTGCCCAACGGCTCGCAGGTGGACAAGATCTGCACGGAGTCCGCGGCCTCTCGTTCAAGGATCGCGGCGGAAAAATCATCCATGAGCCCGAGCGTCCGGTGGCGGATATCAATTTTCTTCCCGCACCTGCCTATCACCTCGCCGATCCCGGCATTTACGCGGCCGCTTCGGGCACGCGGCAACTCGCTTACACCAGCAGCGTCGGCTGCCCCTACCAATGCAACTACTGTACCGACCAGGTTTTCTATAAGCGCCGCTTCAATGCCTATCGCGTGGATCGCGTCGTCAACGATCTCTGTGAACTCGTGCCGCGCTACAACATCGAACACGTTCCTTTCTTTGATTCCAATTTCCTCGTCGATCGAAAACGCGCCGTCGCCATCGCCCGCGGGATCATTGCCAGCGGAACCAAATTTCAATGGGACTTCCAGACCTCCACCGATTTCCTCGCGCTCATGAGCGATGACGAAGTTCAGTCGCTCGCAGAAAGCGGAGTGCACCACATCGGCTTCGGCACCGAATCCGGCTCTCAGGAAGTGCTCGCTTTAATGAACAAGCGCTTCCAGCATATCGACCAGATGGTAGAGACGGCCCGCAAAACGAACCGGGCCGGTATTCACATCGTCTTTAACATCATCCTCGGCTATCCCGGCGAAACCGAGGCGCAACGTGAGCAGACCTTCCGCGTGATGAGCGATATCGCAAAGGAATATTCCAACGTCAGTTTCTCGCCCAACATTTTTACTCCATATCCCGGAATTCCAATCTGGCCGCAACTTAAGGAAATGGGCGTCCGCGAGCCCCAGTCTCTCGAAGAATGGGAGACGCTGGCACTCGGCGCGAACGTTCTCCCCTGGCTTCGCGGCGAGGAGTTGCGGCGGCTGCAACGCAGTCTCGAGTACTTCCTGCTGAACAACCAGATTCGCAAGATGACGAGCAAGATGACCGCCCGGATTCCCTGGGCGCGGCGCGGCGTGCGGCGACTTCTCGGAGCGCCTGTCCGTTGGCGTATCGGCAAGAGCCGCTACTCATTCCCCTGGGAACTGTATTTATCGCGCGCGGTCGAAAAAGTTGTGACGCGGCGTTCGCTCTTGACCGGGCAACCGCTGGCTGATCGCACCCAGGAAGTGTGTTGATGGATCGTGGCGGAGCCAAAGGAGAGTTAAAAGGAGAGTTAAAAGGAAAGCAAAATGGCTGATGTCCTGCTAACCCATTCTTATCATCTTTATTACGACCGCAAACAAGTGCGGAAGATGCAGCCCTATCCCCCGCTCGGTACGCTCTATGCCGCCGCGCTTCTGCGCAGCCAGGGTCTGGCAGTCGCGGTCTTTGACACTACGCTGAACGATCCGGAAGAAGGATTTCAGGCCGCCCTTCGCATGCATCGGCCGAAAATCGTGGTGGTCTTCGAAGACAACTTCAACTTCCTTTCCAAGATGTGCCTCACTCGGATGCGAGAAGTTGCATATCACATTGTTGAGGCCTCTCGTCAGTCTGGAGCCACTGTGCTCGCCAACGGCTCCGACGCTTCCGACCACACATTTGAATATCTGCAAAAAGGCTTCCGCTGTGTGCTCCTCGGCGAGGCAGAGTGGACGCTGCTCGAAGCGGTCACCCATCTCTCAAAGGGAGACGAAAACGCGCTCGAAAATATCCCCGGCCTGGCCTATCTGCACAAAGAGACTGGAGAGGTTGTAAGAACGGCGCGGCGTGGCTTCATGCGCAATCTCGATCACCTGCCGTTTCCTTCCCGCGATCTCATCGACATCAATCAATATCGCAGCGCTTGGAAGTCCGCCCATAGCTACTTTTCCCTGAACATTGTGGCCAGTCGCGGATGCCCCTATCGCTGCAACTGGTGCGCCAAGCCGATCTATGGCGACTCGTTCTCGGTGCGCTCCGCTGCGCTGGTCGCAGCCGAAATGCGCCAACTCAAGAACGAGTTCGCCGCCGATCATCTCTGGTTCGCCGACGACATCTTCGGTTTGCGCCCCAGTTGGGTCCGCGAACTGGCCGACGCGGTGGAAGATATGAGTGCCGCAATTCCTTTCAAGATGCAATCTCGCGTCGATCTGATGACGCCCGACAATGTATCCACCTTGCGTCGCACGGGTTGTGCGGAAGTGTGGATGGGCGCGGAGTCAGGATCGCAAAAAATCCTCGACGCCATGGACAAGGGCACGAGGGTCGATCAGATCATCGAGGCTCGTGAAAATCTTCAACAGGAAGGAATTCGTGCCTGCTACTTCCTGCAATTCGGATACCCCGGTGAAACCTGGCAAGGCATTCAGGATACGATCCGCCTCGTTCGAGAAACGCGCCCCGATGACATCGGCGTTTCCGTCTCCTACCCGTTGCCGGGCACTAAGTTTTTTGATCGCGTCCATGCCCAACTCGGAGCAAAGACCAACTGGTCCGACAGTGAAGACTTGTCCATGATGTTTCAGGGCGCCTATACCAATGAGTTCTATCGCGCTCTCCACGACGCGCTTCACGCCCAGGTGGATTGCACGAATTCGAATTCCCGAAATTCATCTTCTCTCCAGACGGCACAAAAGCTAAACGGCCACGCCGAGCCCGAGGAACTCTGGCGCCGCGTGATGGATTTGGAAAAGACCTGCCGTAATCCAAGACCGACACTTCTCAGTAACAGCACGGAGACAAAGCTGGTGCAATTGCAAGCTCACGCCGATGCCAGTAGTTTCGACCAACTCCTCAAAGTTCTAGCCAGCTAACCACCATCATGGACATACTTCTCACTCACGGCTATTTCCTGTACGAGGATCCCAAGGAGCTTCAGATCATGAAGCCCTACCCGCCTCTCGGAATCCTCTACATCTGCTCCCATCTGCGTGAGAAGGGCATAAAAGCTGAGGTATTCGATTCCACCTTTTCGTCACGGCAGCAGTTGTGGGATGTGCTGCGGCAAGGCCCGCCATCTATTCTCGGCGTCTACGCAAATCTGATGACGCGCTCGACCGTCGTCGAGATTCTGCGGTTCGCGAAAGAATGCGGCTGGCAAACCGTCGTCGGAGGACCCGAACCCGGCGCCTACGTTCACGAATATCTTGCCGCCGGAGCCGATGTGGTCGTAATCGGCGAAGGCGAAATCACCCTCGAAGAATTGATACCCGCGCTGAAATCCCGCGCCCTCGACAACCTGCCACGGATCGACGGGATCGCGTTTCTCGCGCCCGACGGTTCAGTCGTACGCAACAAACCGCGCGCACAAATTAAAGACATTGACGCTCAGCCCTGGCCCGCGCGCGATTCCATCGACATGGCCCGTTATGTCGAAGTCTGGCGCCATCATCACGGCATGGGATCGGTTTCCCTGATTACCGCCCGCGGCTGTCCCTACCACTGCCGGTGGTGCAGCCACGAAGTTTTCGGAAAAACCCACCGCCGCAGAACGCCCGCATCGGTAGCCGAGGAACTCAAATGGCTGATCGACCGCTACCAGCCACAAATGGCCTGGATGGCGGACGACGTCTTCACCATCCATCACGGTTGGCTGTTTCAATATGCAGCCGAGCTAAAGCGCCGCTGCGTGAAGTTGCCCTTCGAATGTATTTCGCGCGCCGACCGTCTCAATCGCCAAGTCGTAGAAACACTCGCCCAGATGGGCTGCTTCCGCGTGTGGATTGGTTCCGAGAGCGGCTCGCAGCGAATCCTCGATGCCATGGAACGTGGCGTGACCGTGGAACAAGTGCAGACCGCAGTCGCGCTCTGTCGATCGGCCGGAATTCAAACTGGAATGTTCCTGATGTGGGGTTACGAGGGCGAAGAGCTGTCAGATATCGAAGCCACCGTGGAACACGTGAAGAAGACAGACCCCGACATTTTTTTCACCACCGTTGCCTATCCAATTAAAGGCACGCCTTACTTTGCCGAGGTGGCCGACCGCGTCGACAGCCTTAAGCTTTGGAGTGAAAGTTCCGACCGCGACTTCCGCATTCGCAATCGCAAATCGCGCCAGTTTTACAAGTTTGCCGACAGGTTGCTGCGCAGCGCTGTGGAACTGAATCGTCTCGAACTGAAGCCGGATGCGGACCACGCGGCTCTTCACGAGTTGCGCGCCGGAATAGCCGAGGCCCGCGCCGGCTTGCACTCGACGCATTCCGAAGTTGAGGCTTGAACGAATGGCCGCCGCACAACCTCAAGCCTATCCCGCTCCCTTCGACACCGTCGCCGGCCGCTATGACGAGACCTTCACCTCGACACGAATCGGCCAAGCGCAGCGCGCAGCCGTATGGGGCGAACTTGCCAAGACATTCCGTCCCGGCAACCGGATTCTCGAAATCGGATGTGGCACCGGCGTCGATGCATGCTTCCTGGCTGACCGTGGAGTTCGCGTTCTTGCCACCGACGCATCATCTCAAATGATCGAAGTGACCGCCCGCAGAATTAAAGAACGCGGACTGCAACAACTCGTGCGCCCGCTCGCCCTCCGCGCAGCCGACATTATGGCCTTGCCTGCCGGCGAATCGTTCGACGGAGCGTTCTCAAATTTCGGCGCCCTGAATTGCGTCGAAGATCTCCAGCGGCTAGCGCGGGGGCTTGCCCGGCTGCTCAAACCCCGAGCAAGCGCCCTGCTGTGCTGGATGGGCCCCTATTGTGCATGGGAAATGATCTGGTATCTCGCGCAGTGCAATCGCGACAAGGCCTTCCGTCGTCTGCACAGCGAGGGTGTCACTGCCAGCATCTCCGATGGCGCATCCCTGCGCGTGCATTATCCATCTGTGAAATCCTTGGCGACCGAATTCGCGCCGGAATTTCACCTGAAATCGATCAAAGGAGTCGGAGTTGCAGTCCCGCCGAGTTACCTCGAATCCTCGGCGCAGCGTCATCCGCGCCTGCTCAACCTTTGCGAGCAATTCGATTCGTGGATGGCAACATGCCCGGGCGTTCGATTACTGGGCGATCACGTCTTGGTGAAATTGGAACGGACGCAATGAGCACTCTCGTATCCATCTCGACGTCCGGCGATTTGGCCACAGCCTCACATGAACTTCACGCTCTGCCCGTGCTCGTTATTTTTCCTCACAACCAGTGCAATTGCCGCTGCGTGATGTGCGACATCTGGCGCATTCGGGAAGCCCAAGAAATAACTCCCGCCGCCATCGAACAGCATCTCGATTCCTTCAGAGACCTGGGCGTGCGCTGGGTCGTGTTTTCGGGCGGCGAGCCGCAACTCAACGAGAAGTGGGCCTGCCTCGCTGAAATGCTTCGTTCGATTGGATGCCGCGTAACCCTGCTGACTGCCGGGCTGCTGCTGCAAGCCCAGTCTCAAACGGTCGCCGCCAGCGTCGATGACGTAATCGTCTCCCTCGATGGCCCGCCTCCGATCCATAACAAAGTTCGTCGCGTAGCTCGCGCCTTCGAACAAATGGCGGCGGGCATCGCCGTCTTGCGTCAGCTTCGTCCAGAGATGGAAATTCGCGCCCGCTGTACCGTACAAAAGGCCAATCACCGTTTCCTGCGCGCGACCGTCCACTCCGCGCAAGACACCGGCCTGACGTCAATTTCCTTCCTCGCCGCCGACCTCACTTCCAGTGCGTTCAACCGACCCGGTGGCTGGCTTCCCGATCGTGCGGACCGCACCGCCTTAACGCCCACTGAAATCGTCGCGCTCGAAGCCGAGATCGAACAACTCATCGTCGAATATCACTCCGATTCGAAACCGAAATTTGTTATCGAATCTCCCCAGAAGTTACGCCGAATCGTCCAACACTTCCGCGCTCACCTCCACGAGGCCGAGCCCATCTCACCCCGCTGCAACGCTCCGTGGGTTTCAGCCGTCATCGAAGCGTCAGGTGACGTTCGCCCGTGCTTTTTTCACCCTGTACAAGGAAATATCCATCGTCAGCCGTTGGCAGACATCCTCAACGGCCCTGCAGCTTTGCAATTCCGCGCACACCTCGACGTCGAAAACAATCCAACATGCAAGCGATGCGTGTGCTCGCTCTACGTTCCGCCTCCTACTGCTTGAATGCGAAATCCACCGTCTTGGCCTCGCCGCCGCCCACTGTCACTTTCTGTGTCCGCGTCCCGAGCTTTTCCTGCCACGCCGTAATCGTGTAGGTCCCCGGCGGCAAGCCCTTCAATTCGAAGTTGCCGTTCTTGTCGCTCACCGCAAAATAAGGATGTTTGAAAACCGCGATATATCCCCTCATCCAGGGATGAACGTTGCACTTCACCGGAATCGCGATCTCCTCGCGTGCAAAGGACTGCTCCAGTGGCATCCCGTGCGGCTGCGTCATATTCCACTCCCGGTTGTTGTTCGGGCTCGGATGAATATTGTGCGTGGTTTCGTCGCTGTTCACCACACTGAGCTTCTGCTTGGCTTGTATCGCGAGCACATGCGGCTTGTACTGGCAGCCTTTTTGTTCCAGCACTGCGGGCTGCTCCGGTGGCTGAAAATTGTGCGCTGTTAGCCCGTCGGAGACATACACCACCACATTGGCCAGACCGCCATCGCCTCCAACCACCACCTCTTCCGTTGTCGCGGGAGTCGGATGCTGTTTTGCGCAAAGTGGATCCTGCGACATGTCGATGCGCGTACCTTTCGGCGCCGCGCCTTCAAACTTCACCGCTCCCTTCACTGAAGCGGAACCGTCATCCGCCCAGCCTGCTAACGAGAAAAAACACAGCGCCAACGCGGCGCATGGAATAATCGCGAATTTCAATTTCATGGCAATCTCTCTTTCTCGTAGTCCATCAATTCCGCAAAACAGTCGGATTCACTTCCCCGTTGCTTCATCCTTCAACTTCGAGCGACTCTTTTTCGCGCTTAACGATCGGATATAGTGCACCACGTCCCATCGCTGATCGGCAGTCATGGCTGCTTCAAACGAGGGCATCGGAGTGCCATCGAGCCCGGTTACGAGATCTCGAAACATGTCCTGATTCGTCTCTCCGCACTTGAACCGCGTACCGCTCGTGAAATCAAACGGCGTGATGGGATAGCCCTTGCTGTCGGTGAGGGATGCCGCCGACGGGCCGTGTCCGCGCCCGTCTTTGCCGTGACACGACCAGCAGTTCATGCTCTGAAAGAGTTCAGCGCCGCGCCCAACACTCTCTGGAGAAGGAGGCGGCTCCGGCGGAATCACCACCGGCGCGCCGGGCTTCTCTTCCTGAAACACCTCGGAGAACGTCTTTATATAAGCCACGAGGTCCGCGCGCTCCTGCCGCAGAAGCGGCTTCCATGAAGGCATGCCGCTGGCGTGTATACCGCGGCTGATCGTGTCATAAAGATCGCTGTCCAGAGGCAGGCTTCCGCTCGGCGTCGATCGGCATTTGAACATTGCTTTGGTAAAGTCCCGTGGCTTCGGATCAAGATAAGGTGCGCTCTCACCTCGTCCGTCCCCCTCCGGACCGTGGCAGAAAATGCAGTAGCGCACGTAGAGCGCCTTGCCGCGCTTCGCGCTTCCCGTCAGGTTTCCAATATGGCTTTCCTGCGCGACACCGATCGCGCCCAATATCGAGACCAGAATCACCGCGCCTGCCAACCTTAGTATTGTGCGCATCGGGTTCCCCTCAGAAATCGAAATCGAAACCCATCAGGAGACTGTTCCGGATGTCGTCTCGGCCAGACAGTGGTGCCGCCCCGGGGTTATTGATGCGCGAAAATTCCTGCGTCCACGCGAAGCCGGCCCGCGGACTCATAATCGGATACCAGCGATAACCTACCGTCCAGGTATCGAGATTGCCGGCGTTGTCGCGAATCCCTGGATTCGCCTCCCGCGACATTCGCGTCAATTCATATCTTCCAAGCACAATCCATCGCGGCGTGGGATTGTAGTGACCCTCCACGAACCCGCCGTTCCAGGTCGGCGCAACTGCCCCAGCCGGCAGCAATCCGGGCTGGTTCGAAGGCACGGAGTTGCCCAGAAATACGTTGTCCTCCCCGTGCATGTAAAACGTATAGAAATCGAACTTGTTCACATACCAGTGTCCGTACGCTCCGATGCGGGAAAAGCTGCGATTCCCTTGCCCCGCTCCAGAAATCGGGTTGCCATCTTTGGTCAGGAAGTAAGTCGGCGATTCACCAAAGTAGCCGTAAGCCCCAACCTCTTGACGCCCGAACCAGTGCGCCTCAAAAGCCTTGTTGAAGTTGGCATACAGGTCATATGCGTTACTGGAGGGTAAGCCTGTCTGGCCATTGCTGTTGGTCACGACCGCGAGCGAATATCGCGTGTAATCGTTGTCCGAATGCCCCTGTAGTTCGACTCCGAGTTGCGTAAACCCTATGCCCTGGAAAAAATTGTCATCGCCGGGCGGAGTGAAAAAATAGTTGTAGTAGAGGCCGCCGGTGTTATTGAGCGTCAGCAACCTCTCTTGCGAGAGCGGCTCATCGAGTTCGAACTTACCCATCTTTACGTTCAGCCAGTGCGAACCTAAAAGGTTGTCGATGCGCGCCCATGCTTGCGTTACGGAGACGCTGTTGTTTCCGAAATATGGCTGCACAAAGAACGAAATGTTCTTGTAAAGCGTGCCCGCTGTAATCGCATCGACTCCGCCCAGGTCGAAGCCGGACGTAGTTACGCTGGACTCGACCAGGCCGCTGCCCGCGTTCCCCGGAACCACATCCACCGCATCGCGATTATTGTTTTCGCGGTGCCACACCGGCGTCGTCCGAAACATGACCGGCCAGTACCCGGGGTCCTGATAAATGGGAGCATCGCGTTCATTGCCTAACTGGTATCCATTGTCTTTAAAGGTCTGCCCAAAATTGTTGAGCATCGGCCAAGCCTCGTGGCAAGCCGAGCACGGCAGCCCGAACTTCCGCGCGAATGCCGGAATACCATAGGCCGGCGTCAGCCCCGTCAAAAGAATCCCCAGAGCCATCAACCGCACGCCCAGTCTTCTGAACTTTTTCGCTTTCATACTTCCTTTGCCGTTGAACTTGTAGTCATCCCGACCGGCCGGCTGAAGCGCGCAATCCCATCTTTCCGAAGTCGAGAGAAATCTCTCCGAACACACTCCGTCAATTTTTCAGGCTTGAAAATCCGAAATGTTCAGGCCGCAGACTGCCGTCGACTTAAGCTGCCGCAACCTTAGCGCGGGCGCTCTAATGGACTTGTCACGAAACAGTCACATTCTTGCTAAATTCAAGCCCGGAACGCGCACTCGCCGTGAGCGAAAGCGATCTCTCGCGGTGACCTGACCAGCGAATTTGTAGCAGGTGAAGGTTAGAGAGACTGGTATGAGACGAGCTGGAGCATGGCGAAAAGAAGAAATAGGAGAAACGCAGTGCCGAAACAGATCGTGCAGTCCTGCGTCAGATCGAAGTCGACCCAACCTCTTTCACCCTTTGGATGTCTCGTAGTACCGGCCATTCACCTCGTCACCCATCACGGCGAAATCGCACTTGGACACCTCTATCGGATCGGTCTTGAAGGTGAAGTCGATCGAGGGCACTCGAACCGCGGCTTCGAGTTGTGCGCTCGCCTTGTAGCCTTGGAACCGATACTGCCGCGTCGGGTCTTCATACTTGACGGGATCATCTGTAGCCGTGAAGACCAGCTTGAAATCCAGGAATGCCGGAGTCGTCTCCGCATCCATTGCCGGCCAGCGCGGCTGGTCAATGATGGGCACGTTCGTCATCTGTAGCGTGGCCGTTTTGCCCTCCGGACTGAATGTCAGTCCGGTAGATGGCACAGGCGTCACCCAGTACAGGCCCTCTGGTGAAATCGGAGAATGAAAATCATGGACCTGGTTCTCGGGGACCGCCGGTCCCCTGAATACGGTGAGTCAGGTGTGCGCGAAGACCGCTTGGTGCGCCTGGCGCGCCGCCCAGTACTCACCCGCCATGTAGCTGTAGTCGGTGGTGGGCGTGCCCCATGCAAGACGGTTGCCCTTGTTGTCGGTGCCCATGCCATGGAAGCCGCTGCATCGTGCCAGCTTTCCCCTGAAGTGATAGATGCTTGAAAGCTCTACATTCGGCATGGCGGGCTGGTTGTGATTGCCGTTCTTGTCGAGCCACGGAATGGGGTACGCGCACGGACCGCCGTTGGACGGTTCGTGACTCTGCGGAATGGGAGAAGCACAGGATTGCGGTGCCGATTGCGCATCCAGCGCACTGGGCACGCAGGCCGCTACCGCCGAAGTCACTCCGAGTTTTAGCCAACGCCGGCGGTTCAATTCCAGGCAACGAACATTATCACGAGCCATGACGTCTCCTTTTCAGCACTTCTTTTAATAATCTCCCAATTACCCGCCAATCACACCATCCAAAATCAGGCAGCGGCGCGTCTCCCGTTGAAATGGCCAGCACCGCCGTATATGACCAATCGGCCGCTGTCCGTGCATTTGGGCTATGGTTACGCTGTACTTTGGACTGCATCCCTCGTCTTTCTCGCCTCAAGACTTGAACCGGCCTGTCGATGAACAATGCAGCGGATATTACGCCGCAGTGTCATCTCAATGTTAGCGACCGACGGGAAAGACAAAACCAGGCCAGCCCTCGCGGAAAGTTCTGCCGACGCCGCTCGCCTCGCGAGACCGGTCGGTCTTGCTGTGGGCATGGCCGCGGGACTTGCCGCAGCGCCCGCAAACGCCCGAGCCCTTGCCAGTCACGGGGACAACAAGCGTGGAGGCGCGGCTCTCTTGGAACCGCCTCCAGTACAGGTCTTTGCCGCGGATGAAAAACCGGTTGGCGCTGCGCGGGGCAAATTGCAGGTCCTCGCGGTAGAAGATAATCCCACCGACATCGAGCTCACCATGCATGCCCTGCAGCGCGGTGGATTCGATGCGGTCTACGCCGCCGTACAAACCAAAGAAGAGTTTACCGAACGCCTGCGTCATGCCGACTACGACGTCATCCTCACCGGCTACAACCTTCCGTCATGGAACGGAATGGAAACCGTGGAGGTCCTGCGCGAAGAGGGACTCGATATCCCGGTCATCGTTGTCTCCGGTTACCTCGGCGAACTGAGAGCTGTAGAGTGCATCAAGCAAGGCGCAGCCGACTACGTTCTCAAGGATCATCTGCTCCGTTTGCCGGACGCTGTTGGGCGCGCGCTGCGCGAAAAGAAGCTGCGCGAAGAGCATCGTCGCGACCAGGAAGATCTCACCCGCTCGAACCGCGACCTCGAACAGTTTGCATACGTCGCTTCGCACGATTTGCAGGAGCCGTTGCGCATGGTGGCCATCTACACCCAGCTGCTGGCCGAGCGCTACCAGGGAAAGCTCGACGAAAACGCCGACAAGTACATTCACTATGCGGCCGACGGCGCCACCCGTATGCAGGTTCTGGTAAAGGATCTGCTGGCGTTCTCGCGGGTGGGCAGCCAGGGTGCCAAGTTCAGGCCCACCGACTGCGCCGCAGCCGTAGAGATCGCGCTGCAAAACCTGCGCGCCGCCGTCCAGGAAAGTGGCGCGCGCGTCGAATGCGGCCCAGTCCCGGCAGTCGTAGCCGATCCCACACAACTGGTGCAGCTCTTCCAGAACCTGATCGGAAACGCACTCAAATTTCGTGGCTCGAAGACGCCCGTCGTCAGCGTCACAGCCGAACAGACGAAACAGGAAACCATCTTTTCGGTTGCGGATAACGGCATTGGCATCGCACCCGAGCACGCCGAACTTGTTTTTGCCATTTTCAAACGCCTGCACTCTCGCACCGAGTATCCGGGCAGCGGCATCGGCCTGGCCATCTGCAAGAAAATCGTCGAAAGGCATGGAGGCAAGATCTGGGTGGAATCTCAACCCGGTCACGGATGCACCTTCCGGTTCACTCTGCCCGGCGAGAAGGTGGGGGACTTACGAGCACCGCGATAAGAGGAAACGCGATGAACGAGGCGGCGAAGTACATCCTGTTGATCGAAGACAACCCCGGCGACGCCGAACTGATCCGGCTGCGGCTCTTCGAAAGCAAATTCCCCGCCCGCGTGAGCCGGGTGGAGCGGCTGGCGGATGGCTTGGCGTCGCTGGAGCTGGAAACACCCTCCGTAGTGTTGCTCGACTTGAATCTTCCCGACAGCCAGGGAGCGGAAACCTTTCGCAAAGTTCTCGCCAAGGCTCCGGAGGTTCCAGTCGTGATCCTGTCGGGCCAGGATGATGAAGGGCTGGCCATCAAAGCGCTGAATCAGGGCGTGCAGGACTATCTGGTAAAAAGCGATTTCAGCCACGGCGAACTGGATCGCGCAATCAGGCACGCCGTCGAGCGCCAGGCGCTTCTGCTTTCGCTCGAGATCAGCCGTAAACAGCAACTGGAATTCAAGAACCAGTTTCTCTCCCACGTCTCGCACGAGCTCCGCACCCCTCTCACCTGCATCCATCAATTTGTCACCATCCTGATCGACGGTTTGGCGGGCGAGGTGAGCGCGGAACAGGGTGAGCACCTGCATACCATCCTTCGGAGCGCGAATCAGCTCGGAGCCATGGTTCGCGATCTGCTCGAAGCCACGCGCGCGGACTCGGGAAAGATACGGCTCGAATCGCGCTGCCTTTCGATCACCGAACCGCTCCGCGCCGCCAGCGCCATGATGCAGGCCGCGGCCCGAGAAAAGCGCATCCGCCTCGAGGTCACTGCCGATCCCGCGCTTCCCTTTGTCCTCGGCGACTCCGAGCGCATCCTCGAAGTGCTCATCAACCTGATCGACAACGCCATCAAATTTACTCCGGCCGATGGCTCGGTCACGGTGCTCGCCTCCCGCATGCGCACCGATCCCGATTTCGTCTGCATCTCGGTCTCGGATACGGGACCGGGAATCACTCCTGAGTCGCGCCATTTGATCTTCGAGCGCCTCTATCAGCAACCGAACGTCGTTGACACCGGCCGCAAGGGGCTGGGCCTCGGCTTGTACATCACCCAAAAACTAGTCGCTCTGCATGGCGGGCGGATCTGGGTGACCAGCGAACCGGGCAGCGGCGCCACTTTCTGCTTCACTTTGCCGTTGTATGTGCTTTCGAAATTGCTCTTCCCGCTCATCACCCAGCAGAACCGCCTGCGCGATGCCGTAGTCCTGATGAGGCTTGATCTGCGACCGCGCGCCAAAGCGCCTCGTGGCAACTGGAAAGAAACCTGCTCCCGCGCCCTCGCCCTTTTGCAGCGCTGCGTCTACCTCGATAAAGACCTGGTCCTGCCCCCGATGGCTGCGCCCGGTCAGGGACAGTCCTTTTTCGTCGTCGCCTCCACCGACCTCGAACGCGCCGAAATCATGATGGCCCGCGTTCGCGGCCAGATGGAGAACATGCCGGAACTCAAAGCGAGCGGCGAGTTCGAGCTCTCGGCCACCTCTGTGGCCCTACCCCCCGCGTCCGGCAAGGATTCGCTCGAGGGTATGTCGTTGGACAAACAAGTGGCGGCTGTGGCGGACCGCGTGACGGAGATGGTTCGCGACGCCTTGGCGTTGCCCCGAATCACCGAAGCCTAACGCCTTACTCGGCGGCAGATTTGGCGAAAACAGATTTGGCAAAACAAGCTCGGCAAAAACAAAGGTCGGAGAAAAAATTCACAAGGAGAACTTTTATGGCATCAGTCCCAAAAATACTAATCGTGGATGACGATTCCGACCTGAGGCAGGCACTGCGCCTTCGCCTGCGGGCCAACCACTACGACACCGTAAACGCCGTCGACGGCTACTCGGCGATCGCCCAGGCCTACAAAGAGCAACCGGATCTGATCATTCTCGACCTGGGCCTGCCGGCGGGTGACGGATTTGTCGTGCTTGACCGGCTGAAGAGCGATGACAAACTCTCGACGATTCCCGTGATTGTGCTCACCGCGCGCGATCCGCACAGCACCGAGCAGGCCGTGCTCGATGCCGGCGCCACCTCCTTCTTCCAAAAGCCCGCAGATAACGCGGAGCTGCTGGAAATCATTCGCGCCACCTTGATGCACAATGCCGACGGCGCGCCGCTTCCGTGCTGAAACGACGCTCTTAGCTCTCACCGCACCGCGCGGCCGCCCAAGTGACACCCCGGCGCCGCGCGAGGCGGCCACAACCGCTCAACCTGCACGCTTTACTAAGGAGGCCTGCCATGTCACCCGAGTTCCCTCCGAACCCTCGGCCGTTCACAAATGGCTGCGTCCGCCGGCATCCCCGCATGCCCTTCAGTATCCCCATCACCCTCCAACACCTGAAGGCAGGCCTCAGTTGGAAATCCAGCGGGATGAGCCTCGATCTCAGCGAAGGCGGGTTTGCCGCCCTCATGAATGGCAACCTCCGCGAGGGCGAGACAGTGGAGATCGACTTGCCGCTGTCGGATCACATTCTCAAGCTGATCGCTATCGTGCGCTACTCCTCGAATGTGCGCTGTGGGCTCGAGTTCCTGGGCTTGACGCCGGAAGAGCGCGGTCACATCACGAGCGCCACTGCCGGCCGCCAATTGGCGCGCTCCGCCCACCTCGCCAAAGTAATGGGATAAGGAGGCGCTGCCTTGGCGTGGTTGCCATGTCCATGCAAAACGTCAGGCAGGACCGGACGCCTAGTGTCCCGGTACGTGGTTGCCCAGTTCGCGAAGACGAACGCCGTTTTTAAGGTTGAACTCCATCTCTTCGAGAGTGATCCCCTTCGTCTCCGGCACAAACCGGGCCACGAACACGACCGCGAGCAGGCAGAAGCCTGCAAACACATAGAAGATCGATGCGTTGCCATGCGCTTGCATAAAAGAGAGAGCGTTCGCCATGACGAGACCGGCGAAGGTCCAGTTGACCATGGTCGTGATCGTCATCCCGATTTCGCGGCCCTCGAGCGGGAAGATTTCAGAACACACGAGCCAGACCACCGGTCCCCACGAGACCGCAAATCCAAAGATGTAGAGTATTACCGACACCAGCAGCACTGCCTTCGGCGTGCCACCAATCATTGATGGGTCGGAGACGGAGCCAATCGTCTGGAAAGTGACACCTGCCGCAATCATGGTGACCAGCATTGTGATCGCGCCGACATAGAGCAGCTTCTTGCGTCCCCACTTCTCGACCAGCCGGATCGCTGGAAAAGTGAAGAGCATGTTCACTGTCGGGACAGTCATCGCCGCGAGCAATCCCTTCATGCCTGCGTACCCGAAAATTGTTGGCGAGTAGTAAATCATCATGTTGATGCCGACCAGTTGCTGGAAAACCTGCAACAGCACACCCACCGCCAGCACCTTTATAAAGTAGCCGCGCATGACAATTCCCACACCCGCGCCCTGCGGCCCGTGCAGTGCCTGCTCGATCTCCTCGATCTCACGGTCAATCTCCTGTTCTGTATTCAGCGTCCGGCGCAGGACCGCGACCGCATCCTCCTTCCTGCCCTTAAGCATTAGCCAACGTGGGCTCTCGGGAAGAATGAAGCCGCCAACGAACATGAGTGCCGCGAACAACGTGATGGTGAGAAACATGAGCGGCAGAGAAGTGGCGGGATTGACGAAGGCTCGGACAATCAAAACGTTGGTCAGCGAGATCAGGAATATTCCGATCGTGATCATCAACTGGAAGAGCGTACCCATCGATCCGCGAATGGATGCTGGAGCGGTCTCGGACAGAAAAAGAGGAACAATGAAGGAGGCGACGCCGACCCCGAAGCCGAGAGCGAACCGGCAGGCGGAGAGCACCGGCAGCGGCGGGAGCAGAGCCGAGTATGCGGAAGCCGCAGTGAAGATGAAGCCGGCGAAGAGCAGGCTCCGCTTGCGCCCGAGGAAACGTGCGAAGAGGCCGGAAAGCAGCGCGCCAACGATACCGCCGGTCGCCAGGATGGACGAGTAATGCTCCCCGCCTTGAACGCCAAGGTGATAGTGCACCTGGATGGTCTCGAGTGAGTTCGCGATAAATCCCTGGTCGAGGCCAAATAGCAGCCCACCCAGTGCGGCCACCGAGCAGATGACGTAAACAATTGTCTTGTAGCCTCGAGACTTCGCTCCGACCGGTTCCGCTTGAGCCATTTCCACCTCAGGCTATTTCGACGCCTTATAAAGCGATTTAGTTCGCACTCATCATACCGTTGTTCGCACCAGCCGCAAATGCCGACGTCCATCTAGCTAGTGGTTTACTTCGGCGATAACAGCCCCAAACGGCTTGAGTGCCAAGACGCCAGGCTTGTCAGATTCGAACGATCCAACCAGCGGCGTAAGCGTAAACGTCGCAAACCCATGCTTAGCCAGATCAAACTTCACCTTTCGCGCCGCGTCCGACATATTCAGCACCACCAGCACAGCCTTGCCCCTGTAACTGCGCAGGTACGAAATGACATTCGGATCATTCTCGTTCAGCGCTGTGTAGTCGCCTTCCACCAGCGCCATATTCGTATGCCGCAGCGCCAGCACCTTCTTGTACACGCTCAGCACCGAGTTCGGATCCTTCGACTCCGTCTCCACGTTATGCGTCACATAGCTCGGGGGCACCGGCAGCCACGGCATCTTCTCACTGAATCCGGCGTTGGTCGAGCTATTCCACTGCATCGGAGTGCGCTCGCCGTCGCGTCCCTTCTCCGCCGGCCAGCCCGTTTTGCCGATCGGGTCCTGCACATCCTCCCTGCGCTTCGGATCGTTATTTTCCATCCCGATCTCTTCGCCGTAATACATGATCGGCGTGCCCCGCAGCGTCAGATAAAAAGTTGCCATCAATTTCGCGATGGCGTCGTTGTGCTTCCCGTCTCCGTAGCGGTTGTAAGAGCGAACAATGTCGTGATTGCTGATGACAAACACCGGCCAGCCCTTACCCGATTCCACCATTCCCACCTGCCGCCGGAACTCCGGCGCCGACAGCTTGTTGACGGTCGCGAACATGAAGTCCATCGGCATTTGCAGTTCGTTGCCGCCCTCGCCGTAGTACTGGTCGAGTTGCGCGATGTTCGATGTCCAGGTCTCGCCGATCAGCACCGCGCCCGATTTGTCGGCAACCGCGCGCATCTTTCTCAGCTCGGTGTGCACCTCCGGAAAATTGGTGTTGTACTTGTTCTCCATGTTCGGATCGCCCTGCTTGTTCTTTCCCGCAAGCACAGGGTTGTCATGCAGCGCTGGATCTTCGAACAGAGTGTCAACCGCGTCCAGCCGGAATCCAGCCACCCCGCGTCGATACCACCAGCCCATCGTATCGAGCATCGCCTTCTCAACCGCGGGATTGCGCCAGTTCAAGTCGGGCTGCGCCGCGTAGAAAAAATGGTAGTAGTACTGATTCGTCGTCGCATCAAACTTCCACGCCGATCCTCCAAAAAGCGAAATCCAGTTATTCGGAGGCTCGCCCGGCCCCTTGCCATCGCGCCAGATATACCAGTCCCGGTGCGCCGACGTACGCGACGACTTCGAATCCAGAAACCACGGATGCTGATCCGACGTATGGTTCGGCACAAAATCCATGATGATGCGGACTCCATGCTTTTTCCCCTCCGCCACCATGCGGTCAAAATCGCCCAGCGTTCCATACATGGGATCGATGTCCTCATAATTGGAAACGTCATAGCCGAAATCAACCTGCGGCGAGGGATAACACGGAGTAATCCAGATCGCATCCACTCCCAGATCGCGCAGGTATTGCATCTTTGAAGTAATGCCGTTCAAATCACCAACACCGTCGTTATCGCTGTCGGCAAAACTGCGCGGATAGATTTCATAGAAGACAGCATGCTGCCACCAGGGATGCCCTTCCGCGTCGGCCGGCGTGGTTTGCGCCCCCGCGAACAGCGTGCATAAAAGAAGTGCGCATAAAACAATCGATAGCAACAACAGAATCCGCCAGCCTCGTTCAAACATGAAATTCCTTTCCACCGTGCCTCCCTAGAAAATAGCGGGGTTAGCAGAGAGTTAGCAAGCTGCTACCCAAAATAAAACACCTATCCGCCTTTCGTTGACTCCCTACGCCATCCCGCCTACCATTACACGTCCGCATGATTGGCCAGACCATCTCGCACTATCGCATCGTCGAAAAGCTCGGCGGCGGCGGTATGGGCGTGGTTTACAAGGCTGAAGACACCTCGCTCGGCCGCTTCGTGGCCCTCAAATTTTTGCCCGATGACGTCGCCGAAGACGCCCAGGCGCTCGAGCGCTTTCGCCGCGAGGCCCGCGCCGCTTCCGCCCTCAACCACCCAAACATTTGCACCATCTACGAGATCGGCGAGCACGAAGGCAAGCGCTTCATCGCCATGGAATTTCTCGACGGCCTGACGCTCAAACACGTGATCACCGGCCGTCCCATGGATAATGAAACGCTGATCGCGCTCGCCATCGAGATCGCCGACGCGCTCGACGCCGCCCACTCCGAAGGCATCGTTCACCGCGATATCAAGCCCGCAAATATTTTCGTGACCAAGCGCGGCCATGCCAAAATTCTCGACTTCGGCCTCGCAAAAGTCGCGCCCGGCACTTCGAAGAACGCCTCGGCCAGCGCCAACACAATGACGGCAACGATGCCGATGCCCGGCGCCATCGAAGAAGCCCACCTGACCAGTCCCGGCACCATGGTCGGCACCGTCGCCTACATGTCACCCGAACAGGCGAGAGGCAAGGACCTCGACGCTCGCACCGATCTTTTTTCCTTCGGCGCCGTGCTCTACGAAATGGCGACCGGCATGTTGCCATTCCGTGGCGACACCTCAGCCCTCATCTTCAAAGCCATTCTCGACTCCGGCCCAGTCGCCGTCGTTCGCCTGAATCCCGACGCGCCCGCCAAGCTCGAGGACATCATCAACAAGGCCCTAGAAAAAGATCGTAATCTGCGCTACCAGCACGCCTCCGAGATGCGCAGCGACCTCCAGCGCCTGAAACGTGACACCGATACTGCGCGAACCGTCGTCCCGGCTGGCATTCCTGCGACCGCTGCCGATTCGCAATCAGGAACCGCGCCCCCAGCAAGTTCCGGCCACCATCAAGCCGTTAGCCAGACTGCGATGGCCGCCAGCTCAGGTCAGCACCAGTCTTCGGAGCAAAAGACAGATCAGTCTTCATCCTCCACCACCAAAATCAGCGGAAAGCTCACAGCCACCATCGCTGCCCTAGTCGCGGTCCTCGCGATCGCCGTCCTCGCTTTCATCTACTGGCCGAAAAAGCACTCGGCTACTCCCGTCGCCAGCTCCGCCAATCCAACCGCCATCGCCGTCCTTCCCTTTCAGAACATGGGCTCCGACAAGACCGTCGATTTCCTAAGCCTCGCTCTGCCCGATGAAATCGCCACTGCCCTCAGTTACATGCACTCTTTATCAATCCGTCCGTTCGCCACCACCGGCAAGTACACCGGCGCCGGACTCGACTTGCAGCAGGCGGGCCGCGACATGCACGTCACCGATATCGTCACCGGCCACTATCTAAAGGAGGGCGACCAGCTCGAAATCACGCTCGAAGCAATCGACGTTGAAAACAACCGCACTCTGTGGCGTGACACTTTGAATGTCGCGACGCCCGACATGATTGCCATGCGCAGCCAGATCACGCAGAAGGTCCGGCAAGGTCTGGTCCCGGCGCTCGGCGTGGGCACCGATGCGACGGAAACGACCACTCGCCCCAATAACGAAGAAGCCTACGACCTCTATCTGCGTAGCCTCGCGATGCCGCACGATCCCGCGCCCAATAAAGAAGCCATCCCCATGCTCGAACGCGCCGTCGGTCTCGATCCAAGTTACGCGCCCGCGTGGGGCGCCCTGGGTCTTCGCTATTACTACGACGCCACCTATGCAGGCGGTGGCGAGCCGGTCTTTCAGCGCTCAACTGCGGCCTATGAACGCGCGCTCTCCCTCGACCCCAACCTGACCGTCGCCGCCAGCCAGCTCGTTACCAATCGCGTCGAGCGCGGCGAGCTGATCCGGGCCTATAAGGACGCCCTGGATCTGGTGAAGCGCCAGCCCGACAAGGCTGCTGCACATTTCGCGGTTGCATATGTACTGCGCTATGCCGGATTGCTCGACGAATCGGCCCGCGAATGCGACACCGCCCTTTCTCTCGATCCCGGGAACTACACTTGGCGCTCGTGCTCGTGGACTTTCATATCGGCGGGAAACATGGCGCGCGCGCAGGATTTTCTTCGCCTTGATACCGGTTCGAAATGGTCGATGTACAACGACGCAAGGATTTTTCTGTGGGAAGGTAAATTGAAAGAAGCGCAGGAAGCCGTCCGGCGTCTGCCCTCGGACAGCCCTCACGACCTGCTCTTTAAGGCCTGTGTAGAAAATCCGTCTTCTGCGAAGACAGGTGAAATGGCGCGCCAGCTTGAACCTATGATGCTGGCCATCCCCGATCCCGAGAACAGATACACTTTTGGCAGCGACATGATTTTCTGCGGGCAGAAAGAAATCGCTGTACGTCTCATCAAGAGCGCAATTGAGGGCAACTTTTGTGCCTATGTTGCACTGCAAAAAGACGCTCCGGTCGGGCCTCTACGAAGCTGGCCGGAATACCCACAAATACTTTCCGCCGCCAAGCAGTGCCAGGATAACTTCCTCGCCGCCCGCGCTCAACTCGCTCACTGAGTTTCCGCAAAATAGAATTTCCAGCAGACAAAAAAAGAGGGGGACGCGAAATTGATGCGTCCCACCTGGGAAGAGAGACATCGTTTCGGCGCTAGATCGCCTTCAGCGAAGCGCCAGAATTTCGTTTAGCGATGGCCGCCGTGGCCTCCGCCGCCGTGTGACCCGCCACCACCGCCATGTGAAGATCCGCCCCCGTGGCTGCTCGGCGCTGAATGACCGCCGCCAAAGCTCGGAGCGCGTCCGCCGCCATAACTTGGCGCACGCCCACCGCCGTAACTCGGGGCGCGTCCCCCATAGCCCGGATAACCGCCGCCCGGGTAGCCCCCGCGACCGCCATACGGGCTGCCGTAACCGCGCGGCGTCGCAATCGGCTGCCTCATGTTAAGAGGCGGACGCGACCCGCCGTATCCGCGCCCTTCCGAGCCCGAATATCCCCGCCCTTCAGAGCCGGAGTATCCGCGCGATGAACCATACGAACCACGGTTCTCCGCACCCATTCCGGAGCGCGATTCTCCCGAGCGCGCTTCCGAAGACGCCCGCGCCGACTCCTCTGCCGATGATCGCGCCGAAGACCGCGGCGCCATAGGACTAAATTTCTGCCATCCACCGTTGCTGGCTCCGCCGCCTTCGCGGCCCGAGGATCCCACAGAAGACCCGCCTCTCGACTCCGCGCCCACATTCGAGTTGCCGCGCGCCTCAGCCGTTGGATGTCCCAGTCCCGGTTGAGACATGCGAGCATTATTGTGAGCTTCGTTGCCCCGAGCTTCGTTGCTCCGATTTTCGCCGCTACGATTTTCCGCGCTACGGCTCTCGCCGCCGCGCTGGCCGTTCACCGGAGAAACTCCGCTCTGCCGCATCGCGTTTGAAACCTGCGCCTGCTCGCGTGCAAACGAACGTCCGCTGGCCGCAGAACTCGTGCCATGCGGCGAAAAGAAATGCTGATTGCCACCGCCATTTCGAAGCGTATCCGCCGCCGCCGCTCGTCCGCTCGCGCTCAAGCTCGACCGCGTCGGCGTAACCGGCAAGTTCCCCGTAGCGAAATGCGCGTTCTGCAATGACGAATGACTCACCGGCGAGAACGCCCCACCGCGTCCGCCAAAATGATCGGCTGCAACTCCAGTCGCTCCGCGGAAGTGCGAGTCATTCTCTGCCGACCGCACGTTTGAGAAGCGCGTTCCGCCATGCAGCGGCGCGAAGCCGCCGCGATTCCAACCGCCCCAACGCGTGTACCCGAACCTTCCTCCCCATCCACCCCACCACGGATGGAAGAAGTCACAAGGCCCAATCGGGAACCATCCGATCGATCCCCAGCCCCAGCCGGCGCCAAATCCGATTCCGCCGCCAAAGCCGAAGAACGACACATAAGCCGGCGCCCACAACGGCCGATAGTACGGATACCCGTACACCGGTCCCGGCCACCATCCCCACGCGCCGTTATATTGAAACCAGCGCCCGTAGTGATACGGCGCCCAGCCCCACGGCTCAGCAGAAACCCAGGTCCATCCCCAGTACGGCTCCCAAACCCAGTTGCCCGCGCTATACGGAGCCCAGCCCGGCGCAACATTCGGGAACCATGCCGAACCGTAATCAGGCACGTTCTGCCAGTTGCCCTGGCCGTCCATATCCTGCGTGCCGGTGTAGTAGTCATTGGTGTGGCGGCGCGCTACCGAGCCCTGAATCATGTGATCGCGATCCGAGTTCCACTGATCCCAATCGTCCCGCGCCGGCGCTTCGCCGATGCGATATTGCGTCTGGTCGCCCGTGCCGCGAATCGTAATGAACTGGTTCTCGCCCACCCGCGTCCCACCCTGCGGCGTGGTGATCTCAACTTCACCGTGCCGCACCAGCACCTCGGTGTGGTCGTCGGCCGTCACCAGAATGCGGAAGCTCGCCGCCCGCCGCTCGGTCCGAATCGCCACGTTCGGCGTATCGATCTCCGCATCGGCGTCGCTGTTTCCGAGCACGGTGTAATTCGCCATCCCGTGCCCGATCTGAATCTGAATATTCTTGCGCGTCAGGTTAACGATGTTGGCCTGAGTATGATCTGAAATTCGAAGAATGTTGGCGTAATCCAGCTGCACCTCGGCGCGCGCCTTGTCGCCGGTTGAAACCTTATCGCCCGTCACCAGCGGAGCATTCAGCGCCGCCGCCGACCAGTCGCCGGAGTCTCCGCGCTGCGTCGAAACATCGCCATGAATCAAGCTGACCCGCCCAACACCGTTACTCTCGGCAGTCTCATTGCGGCTCGAATTTGGATTTCCATACGGCGGCGCTCCATTCGGTCCAGGTCCGCCGTAGTTGGGATTAGGTCCGCCATAATTCGGACCACCGTAAGCTGGATTGGCGCCATTCGGTCCAACATTCGGACTCGGCTTCGGGGGCAGTTCGCTCATCGGAGGCCGGTCGTTCTGGTCTTGCTGCGTCGAGTCGTCTGGACGCGGCCCTAAGGTCGGCGGATTCGCCGGGCCCTGATCCTGCCCCTGATCTGGCTGCCCCTGCTCGTCCTGCATCACGTCCTGATCTTGTCCCTGCTGCTGCATCTGCGTCGGATCTTGCGGAATCTGATCCTGCGGAGTCTGATCCTGCTGGCTCGGCATCTGGCTCTGCACGTCGGGCGACGGAGCCGGGTTCTGCGACAAATCGGGATTCTGGGCAAGAACCTTGCCCGAGACCAACAACAAACCGCCGACTACAAGCGCAAGAAAAAGTGCCGTGAGAATCTTATTTCGTACCGTCATAACTGCAAACTGCATACGTACCTCCACCCAGGAATGCGAAACTTCTATACCTCAATGAAGGCACGCCACCTGCCAACTCCCGGTGCGAAACAAGATTTCGTTAGCCGATTTAGTTTCAATCGATTAGAGAAAGCCGAATTTTATTTTGCGGCGTTCAAACCGCCCAGGCGGTGGCCGCGTTCAGCCAAGGTGGTGCTTTTCAGCCAGTGGGCATGGAACCCAACCCAAGCCGGCAGATGTGACCGTTGACATCCCTCCTGCAAGCAGCTAGGATATTACATGTCCTCAAATGGCCCGTAAAACCACACGCGATGGAATCAAGCTGTCGCGACCGGTTGAAAAGAGAATCGACGAGACTTCGTACCTTACCGGCAAGAGACATGGCGCTTGTCTGCGCGAAGAAGTTTGGTACAAAGGCAGCGAGGTGGTGAGGTACAACCTGGCTTATATTAACCGTCGCCAGTGTTCAGTAGACAACGGACGGGTTCTAGGCTACGACAACAGCCACGACTATCATCATCGGCACCACAAGGGCCATGTCGAGAAAATTGAGTTTCAGGGATACGATGCCCTACTGAGCCGCTTTCAGAATGAGCTTCAGCAACTTTGGAGAATGGAAGATGAAGAAACCGACTAAACTTCGGGTCACCGCGGATGGCGTAAGTGGCTTCTTCGAGCGCGCCCATGCACACGCCCGCAAGTTGGATCGAGGGGAAGAACTCGCCCCGGAAATCACCGTTTCATTTGAAAACGTCTCCGATATGTTGAGGGTTCTTTCCGCCGAGAGAGTTCGTCTGCTTCGGGTGGCTCGTGAAAAGGCGGCCTCAATGTCAGATCTCGCCGCCGATCTCGACCGAGACACGCGAGCCATCGCCCGTGACGTGGATTTACTCGAGAGCTTTGGATTGCTCCGCTCCCGCTACGAAAGAAATCCCGGCCATGGCCGGCGCAGAGTCGTCGAGTCTCGCGCCGCGACATATCATTTGGTCGCAACGATTTAGCCCTTCTCTGCGACCTTCCTAGCCCTGCCCCTCTCGCGTTACCCACGCCCATTCGGCTAGAAACCACCGTAACTTTTGCCCGCAATCCGGCCATGCTAATCTGCCCTTACCGTTGCAGTTTCAGTGAGTTGTGGGCAACTGCGGTCTTTCAAATCGCCGCCCCACCCGCTAACTTCTCTGCCCGGAAGCGTACCCATGCCCAAGCTCCCGATCTTTCGCTTGCGCCCGTCTGAGGTACCTCTCCCTCCCGACCTTCGTCGTTACACGCCTGCCCTGTCGTTCAGCGATCTGCAATTAGGCGTCGACAACCTTCGCTATGACGTCTTTCTCGGCGTCCGTTTCACCACCGCGCTGAGCTTCCATCTTGCCCGTTACATCTGCCGCTTCGGCGAAGTCGAAGCCCTCTTCGACATGGACGTCCCGACCTCCACGCCCACCAAATTCGTCCGTCCATCTGACGCGACGGACACAAACCTGCGCAAGCCGGGCCCCGCCGACCTCAAGACCATCCTGATCTCGCTCCATCAGGCCATACTCACTCGCGCCAAGGCCGAGGGCAATCCCTCGATCGACTTGCTCGGCCGCCTGGCCGTCCTGAAATTCATACGCTCGGAGCTCCACTCTCAATTCTCGAAAATCCTCGAGCAGTGCCGCATGAAGTCGAAGGCCATGGAAGGCTTTCGTCAGCTCAAATTGGTGCAGACGCAGGAGCTAGTCTCCTCCTTCCAGGTGCGCAAGAGAATCATCATTCGCCGCGCTGGCCAGGAAGTTTTGCGCCTGCTCCGCGTCATTGAAAAAGAAACGCTGGCGCGCACCCGCCGTTCCCTCCTCGGCGACTCATCCGCCGACTGCTACCAGCTCTTCCTCAATCCTCTCATCCTCACCGAAGATGGACGCGACGACTATCTCTGCGCCGAGCACTATTACATGTTCGGCAATTTTGACCAGGATACCGACCGGTTTCCGCAGTTGCGCCAGTTGACCATCAATTTCCTGCGCGAACTGGGCTACGGAGAAGAGCTCGACGATGACCTCCTCGAGCAGGCCATGAACGCTCCCGAAAATGCCGACGCTCTCGTCGGTACCGGCAGCGGCGAAGATGCCACCGCCGAAGACCGGAGCCGCAAGGATCGCCTCGATCTCTGGACCCGCCACCTCCAGCGGGCCGGGGTAATCCAGCAGGTAATCGCCTCCTACGAAGCCGTTCCGCTGCTCGCCGAGTACGCGCGCCACGTCAACCCGCAACAGCTCAAGAACGCTCTCATCAAGCGCGAAGAAGCCGAGCGTGTCGAAAAAATTATCACCGAGGCGCGCCTTCATCCCGACCGCCTGTTCGCTGCCATTGGCCGCGTCGATTCCTGCCGCGGCTCTGAGCGCGAGCGTTTCGCCGCCCGCCTTCTGCGTGACCTCTTCTGCTACCACCGCGATTTGCGCAGCCTGGAAGCCGTGAGCGCAGGTTTCGACAGCATCAACCTCATTAGCGACCATAGGGTTCGCGAGCTCTCGGCCGTCAACCGCATGTTGTACGAGTTCCTGCCGCCGGAAGACCAGAAGCCCGCCGAGGATCGCGTCGTGCATCACGTCGTTCTCAAGGCTGATATTCGCGACTCGTCGCGCCTCACCCGCTCGCTCATGGAACAGGGCTTGAATGCCGCTTCATATTTCAGTCTGAATTTTTACGATCCGATCAACAAGCTGCTCGCGAAATACGGAGCCATGAAAGTATTTCTCGAAGGCGATGCCATCATCACCGCGCTCCTCGAACGCGAGTCCGAGCCCATGCTGAGCGTCGGCCGCACCTGCGTGCTCGCTTGGGAGATCGTCAGCCTGCTGCGCGAATACAACGAACTGCTCGAGCGCTCCGGCCTGCCACCGATGGAGGTCGGGCTCGGCATCGCCTACCAGGATTCGCCGCCTCTTTACCTGATGGATGGCGAGCACCGCATCACTATCTCCGACGCCATCAACGAGAGTGATCGTCTCTCTTCTTGCAGCAAGCGCGTCCGCAAAAAGCTGGCGGAAGACGCTGGCGTTTTTCAGGTCTACCGGTTCGACGCCGTGGGCAACCAGGAGGGCGCGGATTCCAGCGCCGCCGACGATGCCGGAATCGAAGACTTGCGTCTGAGCTATAACGTCGGAGGCATCTGCCTCGGCCAGGCGGCCTTCAGCAAACTACAGGAAGAAATTTCGCTGGCGCCCTGTTTCACGGATTTCGCAAAATCGAATCCCGTGAAAAAACCCAATCCCTGGACCACCCGCTGGACCGATCCAAAAACTGAATTCTTCCTCGGCACCGTTCCCATCTCGAACGGCGCATTCCGCAAGATCGTGATCCGCAAGAGCCGCGTCGCTCAGGTCGACGTTCGCGACCTTTCTATCCAGAATTGGACCGCCCGCTGCTACTACGAAGTCTGCGCCAATCCCGCCGTCTACGCCGCCCTGCCGGGAGAGAAGTCAGCCGCGGCCCAAAAAACCTAAAACGCGCTTCGCGTCCGGAACGGAATCACCACCACCGCCTCAATCGCCACTGGCCTTCCATCCCTTTCGGCAGGCGCGAACTTCCAGCGTGCCAGCGCGCTCGCTGCGTAACGATCCAGTCGATCATCCGGACTGCTCAACACACGAATATCGCCCACTTTCCCGTCCGAATGAATCACCGCATAGAGCGTCACTTGCCCATGCACATTGTTCTTCATCAACTCCAGCGGATAGCCCGGATCCGACTTCTCCATCGGCACCGGCGCCAGCAAATCGCCCTGTTTCTGATCCGGCGTCATTTCCGCAAAACGCAATACCCAGCTGCCCGTAAACGAATTCAGGTTCGGCATATTGACGGTCATCGCGTAAGGATGGCGGTCGCCAAAAACTTGCCGGTCGAGGTCGGTGATCTTGTCGTCGGAAACAACCGAGGCAGGTTTCTTGCCGGCGTGCTTCGCCGCCAGGCTATCCGGCGAAGCGCTCGCCACCTCACGCCCCGCGCCATCGCCAAACCCGCTTCCATTCGGCGACTTGCCATCACGCTGCACGTTGCCAGTCGCGCCCGCTCCGGCCCCAACATGCAGGCCCGCCGGCAGCGACCCATTTCCGCGTCCCTTCGATCCGCTCCCCGTCGCCGTGCCGCCCGCGCCGTTCGACGCCGATTTCGATCCCTTCAAATCCGGCGTTCCAGCGGCTCCAGCCTTTCCATTCGGACCCGCCTCAAACTGCCCTGCACGACTTCCGTTCGGCACCGCGACCGGCCCGGTCGGCGTCACCGGACGAATTCCCAGCGCGATCAACCTTCCCTGACCCGCGCCGCCGCCGCTCGCCGCAACGCTTGGCGGCGGACCAACCGGCTCAACGTTCCCGGTAAGCGCGCCCTTGCCGCCCCGTCCGCGCCCCGTCGTGTGCTGCTCCGCCACCATAAGCTGCGGAGCCGGCGCCACCACCTGGCTCGGACCAATATTAATAAGTCCCGACCGTCCCTTCGCCGTCGTCACCTCGGGCGGCGGCTCAACGATCGCCGCTTCCGGGCCTGCCACGCCGCGGGCGCGGTCATGCGTAACCTCCGGAGGCGGCGGAATAATATCCGATCTCAGCGCTGCCCGATCCGCATGCTCGCGCGTGAAGTTGGCATCCGGCGCGGGCGCAATCACCTGCGTATCCGGCGCAGCCACCCGGCTCGAAAGCGAGCGCGTAGCATTCAGCGGAACCACCGGAGCGATCGCCCCTCTCGCAATAATGTTGGGTAAAGGCACGTCGTGGTCGAGCTTCAAATTGCTGGGAGCAACAATCGTCTGCGAGCGATTGTCCGGCTCGCGTGGAACCGAGAGGATCGGCTGCTTGGCGAACGCCGGCTCGCCCTTCTGCTGTTTCGGGGCCGCCGCGGCGCCCGTATCCAATGGCGGCAAGTATTCGTTGGGGGAATACGTGATCACCTGCGAGCGGTCAAACTGAGCCGGGCCCAGGATCTTCTCCTGCCGCAGCCACGCCAGCGACATTCCCCAGATCAGCCCGACTGCTGTCGCGTGCAGCACCGCCGATTGCAGAAACCGTCCCCAAGGCAGCGGCTGCTGAACGAACACATCCTTCCAGAAGCCCAGGTCGT
Source organism: uncultured Acidobacteriaceae bacterium (assembly GCA_963803645.1). Classification (GTDB taxonomy): domain Bacteria; phylum Acidobacteriota; class Terriglobia; order Terriglobales; family Acidobacteriaceae; genus Acidiflorens. The sequence continues at coordinate 357,958 of CAWDNK010000007.1, forward strand.
CTCCCGCAACCACCGGCACAGCAGAAAGCCGCGCGCCAGCGCCGCCCCCTGCTGCCTGCCCGGACGACTCCTCACTCGCCGGATCGTCTTCGAACGGGAACTCAATCTGTTTTTTCGCAGGGACTCCCATCCTGTATCCAACCACCCTTCACTGAAATGTTGCGGCCATGCCGCCGGCAGGGTGCGTAGGAGCGTTTGGGGGTGCGCTCCAGCCAGCATGATCGTTTGAAGGATTATACGGGAAACAAGACCAGATAATTCAGCAGTTCGGGCAATCCCAGCCAACCAGCAAGAGTCAACAGCCTAAAACGGGAGCAGCAATCAAGCCAACCCGGCCGCCCAGGAGAGCTTTTACTGAGACCTGAGAACTGAGAACCGAGAACTGTTCCTAGAACGCCCCGCCCCCGCCGCCGCCAAACCCTCCGCCGCTGAACCCACCGCCGGAGAATCCCCCGCCCGAGCCAAATCCCGATCCCCCCGAACTCGCCCGAGGAGCCGATACGAACACCTGGCTCATATCGGTCGCCATGCCATGCATGGCGCTCGAAAAGTACAGCGGAGTAAATCCAACATAGCCATTCGGCGACACATACCAGCTCGGCGGATTTTTCACGATCCCGTCAAATGCCTGCGCCCAATGTCCCTCAACCCCCAGAGCCATCGCGTACGGCAGGAATTTTTCAAAAGTATCCGGCGGCATGGTTTGAAGTCGGTCTTTATCCACCCGGTTCATGAACTCCTGAAATCCCAGCACCTCAATATGCAGCCGCGCGCCCGTCACCGTCTTCGCCGTCATCTGCCGCGCGAACAGCCACCAGATCACCGTCGAAACCAGCACGCTCCCGAACACCAGCGGCGCCGACATAAAACAGGTTCATCCATCCCATCACCTGCACCGCAACCACCAGCAATCCAATCGCGACCGCAGCCACCAGGCTGTAGCCGTTCGCCGATTCCGGATCGAGCGCGTACACTCCCTTGTTCTTCAGCGCCGACATGATGTCCGTGCGGATCGCCGGAATCGCCGTATAGAACCGGTTCTTCAGGCTCGAGAGCCTCACCTCGTTCCCGCCCAGAAAAATGTTCTCCATCATCACCAGTTCATGTGGGCACAGTTCCGTTCCCCAAGCCCCGGCCTTCAGATTGTGAAACAGGTAATCCTTGTGGTGAAACACCAGAAAAGTATCGACCTTCTCCTCGATCCTTATATATCCGCGCACCGCCAGATCAATGATCGTCGACGTAATATCCCGCGGATGAATCCTGTCATCCAGCATCGTGCCCGCCTCCGCCGGCGTCATCCCCTTCGGCGGCTCATACAGCGGAGCAACAGACATTCCCGGATCCGGATCGCGCCCCACCGAATACCACAGCACCGCCATCACCACCAGCGTCAGCAAAGGCAGCAGCAGAATCGGATTGCTCCCCACGAACCACCAGAACTTCGTCAGCCCGCTCGGAGCCTTCACAATTCCCGGCGGAATATAAATGTCGATGGTCAGCCCGCCGCGCGCGGGAAGTCTGTGCGCGGTCTCAACCGTAACGTCCGCCCCATTCACCTGCGCATCCGCGTCGCTTGCCTTCGATCCATACGCGCCCGTGAATGCCTGTGCCCGCAGGCCGGTCGCGCCCTCCGGCAGAGTCACAAATGCCGAGGCATGATCGATCGGCACCGCCCAATCGTTGCCCGTCACGTTCCAATAAAACTCCTCGTAGTCATCGAAAGCACGCACACCGTTGCGAACCGTGTAGTCAAGGTTGACCACGCGCGTAGTATCGACAGCGTCGGGAATATAAATCTTCAGATCGCGATAAGCCCCCGATTTCGACGAGTCATACTTAAGCTTGTTTCCGTTTTCGTCAGTCACCCCGACGACCTTGAGAAAGAGAGTGTAATTGCTGCCGTTCGGCCCCGGATATTCCACCGGAATCGTGCGATGTATACCGTGCCACTCGCCCACAAAAACAACCGTAATTTTCTCGCTGACCAGCGCCGACCCATCAGCGGAAATGGAGATGGAATCCTTGAAGTCGGCAACGTGCCAGCTCTTCCCCTGCGCCAATACGAGCGCAGGCGCAAGCACAACCACCAGCAGAACGCTGCATGCGCACTTCAGAATTTTTCCGGTAAACATAGGTTGGACAAAAATCCGTTCATCGAGGTCAGGGTTAACCGAGAACTGAGAACTGAGAACTGAGAACTGGCAACCGGCAACCGGCAACTGGCAACCGGCAACCGGCAACCGGCAACCGGCAACCGAGAACTAGAACTTAACCGCCACCGGCTCGCGATCCGCGGCATCCGCCTCAAAGAATTGCCGCTGCTGGAAGCCGAACATGCCGGCGAGAATATTAGTCGGAAACGACTGGATCTTGGTATTCAAATCGCGCACCACCGCATTGTAATAACGCCGCGCGTTCTGGATCGCATCCTCAATAGCGCTGAGCGAAGTCTGCAGTTGCGTGAACTCCTGCGAAGCCTGCAATTGCGGATAATTCTCCGCCACCGCAAACAGGCTCTTGAGCGCTCCGGTCAGCTGATTCTCTGCCGCCGCCTTGTCCGCCGGCCCAGTCGCCTGCATTGCCATCGAGCGGAACTTCGCAATATCTTCAAACGTGCTCTTCTCGTGCGTCGCGTATCCCTTCACCGTTTCCACCAGGTTGGGAATCAGGTCGTGCCGCCGCTTCAGCTGAATATCGATATCCGACCACGCCGAATCGCAGCGCACCTTGAGCTGCACCAGGCTGTTGTACATTCCGATCAGAAAAATGCCGATCAGAACGATGACCGCGATGAAGGCAAAGACCATAGATCGCACCTCAACGTCGATTCAAGCACAAGGAACACCGGGGCGCAATGCGACGGAAGATTCGTGGATAACAGACTGCAATGTGGTTATTGCCGGATCAGGAAGGTTTACTGCTTGGGAGCAAAGTACCCGCGCCGCGCCCGCACTTGCAGATCTTTTTTCAGCGCCGTGATTTGAATCGACCGGAATCGCCCATCGGCGTCGAAATCGGCAGGCTTGTAGGAGACGTCGTACTGGCTGCGCAATTCGTCTTCAATGGCCGCAAACGATTTCGTAATGTCCTTCATCTTGTACGGAAAGAACGCACGCCCGCCAGTGGCCGATGCCAGATCCTCAAGCACTTTGTCGCCACGCAGAATCAGTCCGCTGTCGTCCGTCGAAATCGCATAAATCAAAACTTCGGCCCGCTGCGCCATTTCAATCGCCTGCGCCCGCGTGTACTCGCTTTGGTTGTCTTCGCCGTCGCTCACCACCACGATCGCTTTCCGAATCGGGTGATCCGAGTGCTCCCGCAGCAGCTTCTCTTTACACGCCTTGTAGATCGCGTCGTAGAGCGCCGTTCCGCCGCCATCGCTCATCCGCTGCACGCCCGCCGCCAGCGCCGCCACGTTATCGGTAAAGTCCTGTGCCAGGTGGCTGTCCTTATTAAAGCCCACCACAAACGCCTTGTCGTATCCCGGACGAATAATATGTTGCAGGAATCCGGTCGCCGCCTCTTTTTCAAATCCAAACCGTCCCTGCACGGAGCCGCTCACATCCATCAGCAGGCCGAGTTCAATCGGCAAGTCCGTCTCCGGACGAAACGCAATGATCGACTCCACCGGCTTGTGATCGTCGGTAAACGCAAAGTCCTTCTGATTCAAGTTCCGCACGAATTTCCCGTGCCGGTCCGTCGCAATGAACAGCACGTTCACTTCATCGACGCGCTTGCGAATGGTAAGAATCGTATCGTTGGCATCATTGTCGGATGCAAACGCCGCGCCGCTGTCGGAGGCCAGCATGGCCGATGCCGCCGAACCATAGTCGCCGATCTGCGAGTTGCCGATCTGCGAGGCAATGATTTGCGCGTTACCCCCCGTGCAAAAAACGCCGACCACCAGCGCTACATAGACCGCCAGCGCCGCCACTTTCGTGGCTCCGAGCTTCGCTCCGAATTTTCCCGTCGTCTTCATCCAGATCTTATTCATCTACGACTTTGGAGCAGGCCGTACCCAGCAATCTATACCACACCTCGCCAGCCGCTCCGAACACGCTTCCGTTGATGATTCGATGCACGCCGAGGTCCGAAAATCCCACCCCCGACGTCCCCATGACTGTAGGCCCGAACCATGTATAACTCCAAGTTACAAAAGGTGTACGTAAAAGGCTTCGACCTTAACCCTCACCCCTTCAACACCTTGGGCCGCCGCACCGAAGGTTACGCCAAATCGCCCGCTGCGCCTGCCAATCCCACTTATGCGCAATCGGGGACGCACCTCATTATTACCGCGGAGATTCCCGAGGACATTTTTCCCGCATCGCCCCATCCCCATGCAAAAACTGCTGTGCCCGATCCTCGCCCGTTTTCCGGACGTTCCTGTTCTTTCGGAACCAACTTGCCCCCCGTTCGCGCACTTGACGCATAATGGGTAAGCGATAATCTTTGAACGGCGATAATCTTGGATAAGGTCTGGAAACCCCGATCCAGTCACGGAGTCCCAATGTTCTTCGAGCAATTCTATTTAACCTGCCTGTCCCATGCGTCTTACATGATCGGCTCCGAAGGCGAAGCCGCCATCATCGACCCGCAGCGCGACGTCGACATTTATCTCCAAGCCGCCGAAGAGCAGCACCTGAAAATCCGCCACATTTTTGAAACTCACCTCCACGCCGACTTCGTCTCCGGACACAAAGAACTCGCCGCCCGCACCGGTGCCACCATCTACATCGGAGCCGAGGCCAAAGCCGGTTTCCCGCACGTCGCGCTCCACGATGGCGACGAAGTAAAAGTCGGCGCGGTCCGCATCCGCGCGCTCGAAACGCCCGGCCATACTCCCGAAGGCATGTGCTTCGCAGTCACCGACCTCGGCGCCTCGACTGAAAAAAAATCCTCCGCCAAAAAATCGCCCGCAGCGACGCCGCAACCCTATGCTGTCCTGACCGGCGACACACTCTTCATCGGCGACGTCGGCCGCCCCGATCTCTCGCCCGCGCACACGCCGCAACAACTCGCCGGCCTGCTCTACGACAGCCTGCACAAAAAGCTGCTCGAGCTCCCCGATGCCACGCTCGTCTATCCTGCCCACGGAGCCGGTTCGCTCTGCGGCCGTGCCATGCGCGCCGAAAAATCCTCCACCATCGGTACCGAGCGCCTCACCAACTACGCGCTCCAGATTCCCAGCCGCGAAGAATTCGTCGCCCAGCTGACGACCAATCTTCCTACCCGTCCCACCTATTTTGCCGAAGACGCCGAAATCAATCGCTCCGGCGCATCCGCGCTCACCGAGCTCGCGCCTCTGCCCGTGCTCTCGCCGAAAGAGGTTCAGACGCGTCTCCAGCAAAATGTCTGGCTCCTTGACGTCCGCTCCGGCAACGACTTCGCCGCCGCCCACGTTCCCGGCGCGGTCAATATCGCGCTCTCCGGCCAATTCGCCTCCTGGGCAGGAGCGATTCTCGGCATTCACTCGAACCCGATTCTCATCGCTGATAGCGAAACGCAAGTCGAAGAAGCCCGCATGCGCCTGGCCCGCGTGGGCATCGAAGATTTAGAGGGATATCTCGAAGGCGGCATAGCGGCCTGGCAAAAAGCGGAACTGCCGGTACTGAGCACGCCGCAAATGTCAGCGCGGGAACTTCATCAAAAATTAAATAACGCCGACGTCGTCGTCCTCGACGTTCGTCGCGAAGGTGAATGGCAGGCAGGCCACATCGCCGACGCAAAGTGGCACGCGCTCGACGCGTTCCCCCGAGCGCTACCTCAAATCCAAACCGACAAGAGAACCATCGCCGTCCACTGCAAGAGCGGATACCGCAGCATCATCGCCTGTAGCCTGTTAGAGCGCGCCGGCCATCGCAACGTCGTCAATGTCATCGGAGGCTTCGACGCCTGGCATGCCGCCGGCCTGCCAGAAGTGGCAACCGAAGCGCCAGCCCTAAGCTCCCGATAAAAGTTTCGCTTCGGAGATTTCGCAAAAACTCTCTCGTCGAACGACGACTCTCGGCGTCTCGGCTGTTAAGATTTTTCTTTTCCAGTACCGCTACTCCCGCGACCGCGGGATTAATTCTTCGAGCCTCAACCGGCCCGAAAATCGCGCACATCTTCTCCCGCCTGAAACAGCGGCCGCAACTCCTGGCCCGAATCGCGCCGCGCCTCCCCCACCCGCGTATTCAGCTCCTCTATATCCTTCTTCGACCACCCAACGCCGCTCAACTCGATCGTTCCGTCCTGCCCTATCAGGAACCACGTCGGCACATTCGTCAGCCCGTACGCATTCGAAGCCGCGTAACCATTCGGATCGTCCAGCAGCGCGGGAAACGTGACCCCGTACTCCTTCAAAAATCCGCGCGTCTTGCTCGCGTCATCCTGCGAGATGGCAACAAACGAGACGACCGGGCCGCCATGCGCCTTGTACAGCCGCTGAAAATAAGGAAAAGCATACTGGCACACCGGACACGAAATCTTGAAAAATGCCGCCAGCACCGGCCCGCGCTGCAATGCCTCCTGCAACGAAAACGTGCCGCCATCCAAACCCGCGAGTGAAAAGTCGGGAGCCTTCGTCCCGGCCGTTAGTGCCGCCATATCTTTCTCGCCTCCGAATAATTGTTGGAGCCACTTCAAGCGAACGCCTCATTCCGCGAAATGTCTCGCCGTGAAATTACCAGCCAAATTGCTAGCTGGCTGAATCTTGCTGGCTAAATGAAGTCCGATCTAAATTCCTGATGTTCTCCGTGTTCCTGATGTTCTCTGTGAGCCTCTGTGAACTCTGTGGTTCAAGCTTCTTGCGAGCGCTCAGTAAAACCCTCACCAATTAGATGATCCCGCCCGCCTTCAAGATTTTTCGTGTTAATCCAGTAATCGGAAGCTCCGGAATCGCCTGAATCGCGATCCACTTGCCGCGGACCGCTCCACTCTTCGTCGTTCCGTCAGCCGTCCAGTCCCGCAGCACGTGCACCCTGTAATCCGTTACCGTGATCGAGTGCCGAAACGTCCGCCATGGGGCCGAATCGCCCGCCCCGCCCGGCATCTCCGTCCACTGCGGCAACTCCCACATCCCCGCCATCAGCGACGCCGCTTTCGGACGCTTCACCAGTCTCACGCTTCCATCGCGCCTCTCCAGCGAGCACCATATCTCCCGTTTCTTCTGCCGAGGAGCCGTCTCCGTCCGCAGCGCCCCGAATCCCGTTCCTTTTTTCTGCGACTCGCGATCCAGAGTCGTGCACCATGCGCCCACCGGACACGCCTCGCACCGCGGCTCCCGCGGCAGACATACCGTAGCACCCAACTCCATCATTGCCTGATTGAAATCCCCAGGCCGCACGTTCGAAAGTAACTCCTGCGCCCACTCCCAATTCTCAGCCGCCGTTAAATTGCCGCCGCCCACTCGCTCGAGCACCCGCTCCACATTGCCGTCCACCACCGCAACCGCCTCGCCGAACGCAATGCTCGCAATCGCCGCCGCCGTGTAGCGCCCGATCCCGGGCAACTCCCGCAACTCCGCAGCCGTCTCCGGAAAACGCCCGCCATGCCGCATCACAATCTCGCGCGCGCACTTGTGCAGCATCCGAGCCCGCCGGTAATATCCCAACCCGCTCCACAAGGCAAGCACCTCGTCTTCCGACGCTGCCGCCAACGCCTCAATATTCGGAAAGCGCTCCAGAAAAATACGGTAGTGCTCCAGCACCGCCGTCACGCGCGTCTGCTGCAGCATGATCTCCGACAGCCAGATCGAATAAGGATCGCGCGTTCGCCGCCAAGGCAGATCGCGCCGCTGACGGTCATACCATCCAAGCAAGGCACGCCGGAATCCACCCACACTCCCGCCCAACAAAAAATCCGGAAGTCCGCTGTGCACCTCAGTGCCCTCTACGGTTGACATCTTTTGTGGGCGCCTGATTTGAGTTACCGCCGTCACGGCAAGCTGGAGCTGTGCGCAATCTCGACCCATCCCGACTTCTGCTGCTGCCATACCGACATCATGTGCTGCGGCCCGGCAGGCAGCGCCGCACCGCCCGCGCTCCCATTTAGCGTGATCGTGTAAGTCACCACGATCGTGCTGCCGTTCAGCTCCGTCTTAACGTCGCCCAGCGAGTATTCCTTCAACTGCCACTGCCGATACTGTGCCAGCGCCGCGTCCCGGTCGAGCGCTGCGCCCGCCGTCTCTCCGGAATAATTCGACGCCAACACCCGCTCCAATGCGGTCCAGTTCGCCGTCGCCACGCTCTTCCAGAAGACGCGCTCCAGTCCCTCGCCGCCCGTCGCATCCGCAAAGCCTTTCTCCGGATGCTCGCCATACATCGTGCAGCCCGCCTCAAGCAACACCACCGCCATGAGCACGAGCATTCCGACTGCCTTCGCCGCCCCGCCTGTCATCCTTAAACGCATGGCGAGATTGTATCGCGACCGCCTCCAATCTCCGCGCCCATTCCCGTGCCTCCATCGGTTCGCCCGCATTGACCGCCCCTCCCGCGCCAAAAGATAATAGGCAATGAATAAAGCAAATAACTAAGATAATAGACACGCGCCGAAAAGCCTTGCCCATCGCGATCAAACGAGCGATCCTTAACCTTGCACTGTCAGGATGGCAACAACTATGACCGACTTCGACCGCAAAGTAGAGGAAGCGTCCGCGCGCATCAATCGCTCCGTGGCGAACATCGCCGCCAGCCTCGAGAAAGAGACCTCCGAACTCGTCACCTACTTGAACGACGAAGTCGTTCCCGCGGTTCGCACGCATTCCTCGAAAGCGCTGCGCATCGCGTCTGAGAAATTAACGCACTTCGCCGACTTCCTCGAAACGCAGCACAAAAATTCGCAGCCCAAAAATTCGTGAGCCGCCGCCACCACAGTCCCGGCCCCTCGCTCCTCCTTCTTCTATTAGCCACGATTCTGCTGCCCGGATGCGCCCATAAAAAAACGCAAGTCGCCGTCCCTCCGCCGCCCGAGCCAGCGCCTGCACAACCAGCCGCAAATCAAACGGCCAGTAACCAGCCCTCCACCGAGTCCGCGGGCGACATCCGACTCCGCGCCGGTGCCAAGCCCATTTTCGAGCAGACCGGCACAGCCAGTTGGTACGGGCCGCCGTACCACAACCGCCGCGGCTCGAATGGCGAAATCTATAACATGAACGCGATGACGGCCGCGCACCTCACCTTGCCGCTCGGCTCCATCGTGCGCGTCACCAATCTCAAGACCGGCCATTCCGCTCTGCTACGCATCACCGATCGCGGCCCCTTCGTCGAAGGCCGCATCCTCGATCTCTCTCTGGCCGCCGCCAAGGCGCTCGACGTCTACCTTCCGGGCACGGCAAGAGTTCGTCTCGAAGTCCTCGAAGCTCCCGCCGCCCTCGACGTTGGCGGACGCTGGGCCATCCAGATCGGCGCTTTCGCCGACGAGAAAAGTGCCGCCGACCTGGCCAGCCGCCTCCAGCGCCGCTATCAGACCGCCAAGGTTCAGAAATTTCCCAGTCCCACCGGCAACTGGTGGGTGCGCGTGCGCGTCCCCGATGACGATCGTCAGCGCGCCCAGGCTGTAGTCCGCGAAACCGAAATCGCCGCCGCTCCCGTCTTCCTGGTGCGCCTAGATTAGATCGCCTGGATTAGTTCGTCTAGATACGTCCCGCCTCACTTAGAGCAGTAGCAAATATTCAGCCTCACGTCTCCCGAGCGTCATTCCAAGCCATTCGCCGTCACCAACTCTCTCCCAACGTAGTAAATCGTTACACTATCGTCCCCAACTTACTAATTGGCAGTTACTGCATATCTCTGTTATTGTTTCCTGTCGGAAATACAGCAAGCTCCGACTTAGTCACCACGAACTCCTCCCGAACCGGAACTTGACCCTATGGCTGATTGTCTGTTCTGCCGCATCATCAGCGGCGAGGTGCCTTCTAAAAAAGTTTACGAAGACGAGTACACCTTCGCCTTCGAAGATCTCAACCCTCAGGGTCCCACCCACGTTCTCATCATTCCCAAAAAACATCTCGCCAGCTTGAAGGACGCCAAGCCCGAGGACGCCGAACTCGTCGGCCGTTGCCACCTGACCGCCGCCCACATCGCCCGCGAGCGCTCCATCGAAGACGGTTATCGCACCGTATTGAACGTCGGCCCCCGCTCCGGACAGTCCGTCTTCCATCTCCACGTGCACCTCATCGGCGGCCGCAACCTGCAATGGCCTCCGGGATAACGAGTGAACGTCCAGATTAAAGATGTCCACTCGCGCCGCGAAGAGCTGACCCTGTTTCTTGCCAGCCTGGTCACGCTTTACTTTGAGCTGCTGATCATTCGCTATGCCTCTTCCGAAATCCGCGTCTTTACAAACCTGAAGAATCTGCCTCTGGTCGCAAGTTTCTTCGGCATAGGACTCGGCATGCTGATTGGAAGTCCGAGAATGCGGTTCAGAGCCGTGTTCCCAATCGCCGCCGCGCTTCTCTTTCTTGTGCCCCGCTTCGCGTCGCCACTCCATTTGTCCTTCACGGATGTCTCGTGGAATTACACCCTGGTATCTCCCGGCAGCCTTGGCTCGCGGCTTGGATATGTTATTCGGTTCCTGGGCATCGGTCTCGGCTACTCCGCGTTGATCGTTGCGTTCTTCAGGGTCCTCGGGGGATACGTTGGACAATCGATGAAACAGTTGCCCTCTCTGCGAGGCTACGGAATCAATTTATCCGGCAGCCTCGCGGGAATGGCGCTCTTTTCCTTACTCGCTATGTTGCACCGGGGACCCGCCGCTTGGCTGCTGCTGGGATGTCTCCTGCTTTCTCCCCTCGTGTCGAGTGATCGTCTCACGTTAGTCGTGCTAGCGGCCGTCGTTTGTGTCGTCGCCATCCCCGAGCCGAACACTCTCTGGTCCCCCTACAATCGAATCGATTTGACGCGACTGCCCCCGCCCGGCGGCTGGCCGCGTCCGTCAGCGTATTCTCTCGTCGCAAACCACATGTGGTACCAGTGGCTGGCCGATCTTTCGCCTGACTTTCTGGAACGGTATCCCGCCGCGAAGCCCAACAGCCTCATGCTGCCCTACTACGAACTCCCCTATCGACTCGTGCCTAATCCGCAAAATGTTCTTATTCTCGGGGCAGGCTCCGGAAACGACGTCGCCGGCGCTCTCCGCCATGGCGCGGTGCATATCGATGCAGTCGAGCTTGACCCCGTCATCCTCGCAATTGGCCGCCGCTACCATCCAGAGCATCCTTACGATTCTCCTAGAGTCACGCTTTACGAAGACGACGCGCGTTCTTTCCTGAAGAAAACGAAAAAGAAGTATGACCTGATCGTCTTCGGTTTTCTCGATTCCGCCACTTTGCTCAGTGGCTTTTCCTCTCTGCGGCTCGATAACTATGTCTATACCGTCGAGAGTTTTCAAAATGCCAAGGCGCTTCTTGCTGATCACGGCACACTGGTGCTTTCATTCGCGACTAGACGCAGTTTTGCGACCGACCGGTTATACGCAACCCTCGCAGCCGCATTCGGCACCCCGCCCACCGCTTACTTCACGGAGTTCTGGGTCAACGGCGTATTGCTGATCGAGGGAGGCGCACGCGATACCAGGCTTCCTCAACTCGCCGACGCCACCAGCGAGTTACAAAGGCGGACGACGACCTCTCCGACCCTCCTCGCGACCGATAACTGGCCGTTTCTGTACCTGACCGATCGTTCCATCCCCGGAACGGTCTTGATCACTGCCGCACTCTTTTTCCTGGCAGTATGGCTGGTCTTGCGAAAGGCCGACTGCCTTTCCTGGAAAACAAGTCTGCCCCATTTGCACTTCTTTTTTCTGGGCGCGGGATTTTTATTGCTCGAAACCAAGGCGGTGACTCAGCTCTCGTTGCTCTTCGGCGGCACGTGGATCGTCAATTCAGTGGTCATCGCCTCGTTTCTCGTCATGGCTCTGCTTGCCAATACTTTGGCCGCTACATTCCGAATTTCTGTCGTTGCCGCCTACAGCGCCCTCCTGCTTCTTCTGATCGCGGACTTCTGGTTTCCGTATTCGTTGGTCAGCGGCCTGAGTGCCGGGAGCAAATTCCTCGCGGGAGGCGGATGGGCAGCCCTCCCGGTCTTCTTCTCGGGGATCGTGTTTTCTGGCAGCCTTCAGCGATTCGGTGCTCCGGCCGAAGCGCTGGGAATAAACCTTTTTGGCGCGGTGCTCGGCGGGCTTCTTGAGAATGCGGTAATGATTGGCGGCACTCCCATTCTCAGAGCACTTGCTCTCGCGATGTATGCCGCATCAGCCGTTGCGCTGTTGAGAGCCCGACCTCGAATCGCCGCTTGAGTTCCCGCTCGTTCCCTCCGCTGCCTGTCATACAATCAACAAATGGCAAATCTGACCCTGGTGTACGGACTGCGGCTGCTGCCCTCCGACGAGCTCGCGGAGGTCGGCGACGCTACCATCAAGCTCAAGAACGGCCGCGAGGCACGCGTCACCATGCACGTTCTCGAGGGCGGCAAGGACGAAATCGAAAAACAGCTCAAAACCAGTCTGTCCGCTTTTTTCGATTTCTATCCTGAAATCTGAAGTCGCGCCGATTCCTGTCGCCGTGCTGCGCCATCAAATCAGCCATGGGCATTCCGCAGATCGCAGATTCGGAAGGACGCTGACTCGAAGAAGAATGCTTCTCGCAAGAGACAAGTTTTCCAGTAACACGGCATCCAGCGCATGAGACTGATCTCCCTCGAACTCGAGAGCAAGCTTCGCGACAAGGGCGTCTGGCCCGAAACGCGCGTCGCCTGGGCATCGCTCTACATCATCGCGCTCGACCTGCTTTTCTTCGCCGCCCAACTCGCGACCAGCCGCGCCCGTCCCGGTATCTCATCCAGCCTCGGAGGCTGGGTCATATTCCTCAGCATCGTCGCCATCATTCTCCTCGCCATCCTGGCCTTTCGCTGGATGCGCTCGCACCTGTTGTGGCGCCTGCGCAACCGCCTCATCGTCACCTACATCTTCATTGGCGTCATTCCGGTCTTCCTGCTTCTGATAATCTCGCTGACCTCTGTTTATCTCTTCGCTCGCCAATTCGCCGGCTTCGTCGTCACCTCTGACGTCGCCACCCACCTGCGCAGCATGGAAGCCTCCAACCGTGCCATCGCGCGCTCCCTCGTCAATCAGTTCGAGCGCGCCGGAAAATCGGACGCCTCCATCGTCGCGCCCATTCGCCCGCGCCGTCCCGAATGGACGCACCGCGAAGTTTGCGTCTGGTATCGCGATCAGCCGCAGGCCAATTGCACCGGCCCTGAAGGCTCTCCGGTTCTTACTTTTCCGCGGTTCATCACCGCGGATTTCGCCGACATCGTGCGCGACCATGGCACCCTCTACCTGCGCGTCGCCACCCTGACCGCTGATCCCGAATCACTGCGCGTCATCACCAGCGAGCCGCTCGACAAAAATCTCATCGAGCAGATCGCTGGCGATCTCGGACAAATAACTTTCTCCCCCAACACCGAGAGTTCCGCAAATCCGAATTCCGCCCCGCCGCCTCCGCAGCCTGACGCGACAATGCGATCGAATCAGGCTGCAAGCCCGAACTCTGGCCAACTCAACCTGGGCAACACGTTTTCGGCTGGTCGTGTTCCGGCCGCCACCAGCGCGACTGATTTGCGGATTGCCTTTCCGGTTCCGCTCCAGGTCGTCGATTGGACAACCGGCGAGCGCCAGCGTGAAGGCGCTCTGGCGCGTGTCGAAACGCGGCCCTCCGTTCTCTACGCCCGGCTCTTCGGCGCGCTCGGCGACTACGCCCGCGGCATCGAATCCATTCTCTTCTCCATCGCCATCGTCTTTGCGATCATCGAACTGCTCGCGCTCTGGATCGGTACCAAGCTCACGCGCAGCATCACCTCGTCAGTCGCCGACCTCTACGGAGCAACCACCCACGTTAACCGTGGCGATTTCAGCCATCGCATCGCCGTCAAGTCGAGCGACCAACTCGCCGCGCTCGCCACCTCTTTCAATTCCATGACGGCCTCCATCGAGCGCCTCGTGCAGGAGCAAAAAGAAAAACAGCGCCTCCAGAACGAGCTCGCCATCGCCCAGGAAGTCCAAGCTCAACTCTTTCCCAAGGAAATCTCGCAGCTTGAATCCCTTGAGGTGCACGGCTTCTGCCGCCCAGCGCGCACTGTCAGCGGCGATTACTACGACTTCCTCGTTCTCAACTCCGGCAAAATGATCCTCGCCGTCGGCGATATCAGCGGCAAGGGAATCTCGTCGGCGCTCATGATGGCGACCATCCACTCCGCCGTCCGCGCCTACAGCATCGAGGGCATTCCCCTTCTCCGCGAATTGTCCATGTCGGCCGACGCGGCCCAGTCGCGCGAGTGCCGTGACTCATCCGCGCTCAGCCTGGATCGAGGCATCGCCGCCAGTTCCAGCGTCGCCATCAGCGACACGCCGGGCGCCGAAGTTTCCCCAGCCGTCCTCCTCGGCCTGCTCAATCATCAACTCTACGAAAGTACGCCCGACGCAAAATACGCGACGCTCTTTCTAGCCATCTACGACGCCATCAACCGCCGCCTCACTTACTCCAATGGCGGTCATCTGCCTCCCATTCTTCTCTCCGAAGATGGCTCCACGCGTCTGCTCGATTGCGGCGGCTCAGTCGTCGGCCTCCTCGATAACATGGACTATCGCGAAGCGACCGTCCAGCTTCGCCCCGGCGACATCTTCGTCGGCTACACCGACGGCGTCACCGAACCCGAAAGCGATTACGGCGAATTCGGCGAGGAGCGCCTCATTCAGATCGTTCGCGAGAATCGCCATCTCCCGCTGACCCGCATCACCGAAATCGTAACCGCCGCAGTCGACGACTGGATCGGCGACAACGAGCAGCCCGACGACGTAACTCTGGTTCTGGCCCGCGCGCGATAAGAAAAGGCGAACCGGCCATCGCCAGTTCGCCAACAGCTTTCAGCAACGCTCCGCCCGCTACTTACTCCCCGCCTCAATCTCCTCCACCACTCGATCAAAGTGGTACACCTTCCGCAACCCTTCCAGCAGCGCCCGGCTGTCCACCGCGATCGAGCGATTCCGCTCCGCGTCATACCCATAATCGCCGCCCAGCGAATAAATGTTCCCGTCAAAGATCAGTCCGACCACTTGCCCATCCTTATTAATCAGCGGACTCCCCGAGTTCCCGCCAATCACGTCGTTGGTCGTCGAGACATTCATCGGCAGCGACAAATTCAACGTCCCCTTCGCCTTCAGCCAGGTGGCCGGCAGCTTATAGGGCGCGGCTCCCGTCGCCCGCGCGAACAGCCCGCCAATGGTCGTGTATGGCTGAACAAACTTACCTTCACCGTTTTCAAAACCCTTTACCGTTCCATAGCTCAGCCGCGCCGTGAACGTCGCATCCGGATCGACGCTCGTTCCATACACGGCAAAGCGCGCCGCCGCAATCCGCTCCGCCGCCGCCCGCGTCGGTGCGTCAACCCGCGATTCATATTCCTTCCGCACCGCCAGCAAATCTCCATTGATCGACGCCGCAAAACGAATCATCGGATCCTGCGAATCCGCAACCGCCTTCGCGCCGCCGTCGTACAACTCCTCGCGCGCCTTCACATCATCCAGATGCGTCCCGCTCACCAGCCGGTGCGCCAGCTCTTCCGGCGATTCCTGGCCCAGCATCTTCTTCACAAATGGATCGTCCGTTCCCAGATCGCGCCGCACGATCGTAAAGAAATACGTCAGGTTCAGCTCCTCAATATCCCTGTAGATCGGCACCGATGACGAGATCACCTGCTTCGTATGCACCAGCGCCTGGTCCGTGTACTCCGGCAGCCGCTGCGGATTTGGCTTTGTGCGCTCCTCCGATGCCCGCACCAGCGTCACCGCATATCCCAGCAGCCCAGCTTTCAAATAGCGGCTCATCGTCACCGACGCCCGTGCGAACATACGCTCGCGCACCTTCTGCACCTCGGCAATCTCATCCCACGCCGAAGCGTCCGCGCTCAGCTTCGGATTAGCTGCCACCGCCGCCCGCAACTTTTGCTCCTGTTGCTCCTTGCCCGCCATAAATTTCGGATCCAGCAACGCTCCCTGCCGCCCGAAATTTGCCTTGAAAGAATTTTCCACGAAGAAGAGATCTTCGTTCGCCTCGCGCGCCTGCTCCGGCCCGCGCCCCACAAACTGCTCCAGTTCGCCGCGATATTCCGCGCTCTCCGTCAGTATGGTCGGAAACGCCTTGTCCCGCAGGTAATCCAGTTGCGCCATCGTCAACTGCCGGCTCGTGCCTCCCGGATTCCCCGACACGAACACCAGATCTCCATCCTTCGTTCCGCCCGCGCTCCATTTCAAATGCTCGGAGCTCGCCACCGGCTTGCCTCCCTCATACGCCCGCAGCAGTCCAATATCGAAATCGAAACGTGGAAAATTAAAATTGTCCGGATCGCCGCCAAATTGTGCCACCCCGAACTCCGGCGCGAACACCAGCCGCACATCCGTATATCGCTTGTAGTGATACAAATCGTAGACCCCGCCGTGATACAGCGAAACCACGTCGCATCGCACGCTCGCGTCCGACCCGCAACTCTGCTGCAACTCCGCCTCTTTGGCATGAAGCGCCTTGTTCGCTTCGTCGCCCGTCTTGCCGGCGGTCACGCCCTTCACCTCCGCCGTCACATCGCGAATCTCCACCAGCTGATCCAGTTCAAACGCCGGACACTTCCTCTCCTCGGCCACCGTCTTCGCCACAAATCCGTCGTCTACAAAATTCTGTTCTTGCGTCGAGAGCTCTTCGACACAGTCCACCACGCAATGGTGGTTCGTCATCACCAGGCCCTGCGGAGAAATAAACGACGCCGAGCATCCGCCCGCAATTCGCAGCGACGACAGCCGTACATGATCCAGCCATGCTTGCGAGGGCGCAAATCCATATTTAGTCGCAACCGTCTTCGACGGAAAATTATCGAACGTCCACATGCCCGCATCTGCCCGCGCGCACTGGGTCAACGCTGCGCCCATCAGAAAAAATGCCGCCAGCCACATCGCACACTTCGAGGTAAGATTCTTCATATACCTTTTCCTTACTTATTAGATTTGAATCAGACGAATCGGGCCGTGCGAAAAAACGCCCGGTCCGAACAAAACATCTTGCGACTTCACACGTCTAACAAAGGAGCCCAGATCGCCTTACTGATGCTCCTTACCCGCCCCACAGCATTCTACTCACTGGAGATAAAAATGCGAAAGCACGTTGTCGTTCTGATTTTCTGTATAGCCAGCATTTCATCGTTCGCGCAAACCGCTGCCGCGCCCGCGAGCAGCTTCATCAATGACTTCAGCAAGCATTGGGCAACGGCGAAAACTCTTACGCTCGCCGTGGCCAACGCGATGCCCGAAGAAAACTATGCATTCAAGCCCGTTAGCGAAGAAATGTCTTTCGGCGAGCAGATGATGCACCTCACCCAGTCAAACTTTGGATATTGCGCCTTCATCGCCGATGCCAAGGCTCCCTACGAAGAACCGAAAGACCCTAAGACAGTGAAGAAAGAGACGATCGTGAAAGACCTCGGCGACTCTTTCGATTATTGCTCTAAGCTATTCGGCAATCTCACAGAAGCAGACCTCGCCAAGGCGCACGGCACCGCTGATCGCCACTTCGAGGCCCGTGAGGTCATGCTCGGCCTGATGATACATATGGCGCATCATCGAGGACAGGCCGAGGTCTACCTGCGTCTCAAGGGCATCAAACCACCCGATTACAAATGGTAAGGGAAGTCCAGGCGGGAGTCCGAGGAAATGAGTAAAGCGGTCTTATTCCCTTAACTAAGCCATCCAGAGACAAAAACGCGGGAGAGACAACCGCCCCTCCCGCGCCCGTCTTAAAAGCTTACTTACACCAACCCCTGATCCAGCATCGCATTCGCAACTTTCAAAAAGCCCGCGATGTTCGCGCCATTCACATAATTGCCCGGCGTGCCATACTTCTCGGCCGCTTCCAGGCAGCTCTTATGAATCGAGATCATGATCTTGTGCAGACGATCGTCCACCTCTTCGCGTGTCCACGAAATCCGCGCGCTGTTCTGCGCCATCTCGAGCCCCGATGTCGCCACGCCGCCGGCGTTAGCCGCCTTGGCCGGCCCATAGAGCACCTTGTTCTCGACAAACAACTTCGTCGCTTCCAATGTGCTCGGCATGTTCGCGCCTTCGCTCACCACCTTCACGCCATTCTTGATGAGGTTCGCCGCGTCCTTCGCGTTGATCTCATTCTGCGTGGCGCTCGGAAACGCGCAATCGGCCTTGATGTCCCATAGCCAGTTGTGGTCAAGCTTCTTGTCGATCGGGTTATAAACAGCCTTCTTGAACTTCTCCGCGTACTCCTTGATCCGACCGCGGCGGTTGTTTTTCAGATCCATCACGAACGCCAGCTTATCGCGATCAATACCGTCCGCGTCATAAATCGCGCCGTCCGAGTCCGACCACGTCACCGGCTTCGCGCCCAGATCCAGCAGCTTCTCAACCGTGTATTGCGAAACGTTGCCGCTCCCGGAAACCAGGCATACTTTTCCTTCCAGCTTGTCTTTCTTCGTCTTCAACATTTCCTGCGCAAAATAAACGCAGCCATAGCCCGTCGCCTCCGGACGAATCAGCGACCCGCCCCACCCCAGCCCCTTGCCCGTAAGCACGCCCGTGAATTCATTCCGCACCCGCTTGTACTGCCCGAACAGAAACCCGATCTCCCGCCCGCCCACTCCAATGTCGCCCGCCGGCACATCCGTGTCCGGCCCAATGTGCCGCGACAATTCGGTCATAAAGCTCTGGCAAAACCGCATCACTTCGTTGTCGCTCTTTCCCTTCGGATCGAAATCCGATCCGCCTTTTCCGCCGCCCATCGGCAGCGTAGTCAGCGAGTTTTTAAACACCTGCTCAAACGCCAAAAATTTAAGAATGCCCAGGTTCACCGACGGATGAAAGCGCAGCCCGCCCTTATACGGTCCGATCGCGCTGTTCATCTCAATGCGGAACCCGCGATTGACCTGCACTTTGCCCTTGTCGTCAAACCACGGCACGCGGAACATCAACACCCGCTCCGGCTCCGTGATGCGTTCCAGTATCTTCGCCTCCTGATATTCCGGATGGCGCTCCAGCACGACGCGCAAGGACTCCAGCACCTCCAGCACGGCCTGGTGGAATTCCGGCTCAGCCGGATTCTTCGCTTTAACGAGGTTGAGAATCTGGCCGATATAGTCGCCCGCCGCATGCTTCTTGGGCGGTTCCATCACTGCACTCATAGATTTGCCTCCGGATTTAAGAGCTCGACTCGCTTGTCGATCTTGTCACTCCGAGCCATTCGCAGCCGCGCGCAGCGAGAGCGAGCGAGGAATCTGCGCTACCCGCCACAAAGCCCTATAAAGGTTACTTCTTGCCCTTCGCCTTGACAATCGTTACCTTCGCGGTTACACGCTGGCCCTTTTCCATCCCTCCCGCCATCACAAGTCCGACGCTCGTCACCGCCAGCCCGCCACTATCCATCGTAGGATCGGCAGTATTCTCATTGATCGTCTCCCAACTCCCGCCCTTCACATCAAACGCAAACGTCATCGTGGAAGGCTCGCTCGGCTGCCCGTTATACCCAACCCCGTTGTAGTCGTAAGGATTATCCGTTCCGCCAGAAAAGTAAATCTTTCCCTTCTTCTCCGGATGCCCGGCGCCCGCCGCGATCCGAAAGCGCGCGCTCCCCGGATGCGCCGGCAGTTTCGTCCACTCGATCTTGGTGATGTCGCCTTTCTTCGAATCCGGAAGCTTTCCCATCCAGCACTCGCTCGAAGCCAGATACTGCGGCCCCTTCGCATCCGGATTCCGGTACGCGCCGTCCACATAGACAATCGTGTCGCCCGCCAGCCCGCCCGCATGTCCAAACACCGCCGTCCCCGGCAGCGGAGTCGCCTGCATCCACTGATCTTTCTCCGTATCGTAAATCTGCACGTTGCGCACTGGCTCGCCCTTCGAGCGCCCGCCAATCAAATAGATGTAGCGATCGCGAAACAGCCCGACCACCGCCCCATCCACCGGCACCGGAATATCCTTGCCCCGGTAATATCGATCCTCATACGGCACATACACGTTCAAATCCGAAAGCGTAGTTTCATGCCCATCGTTGTCCAGCACATATCCGCCAAAAACAAAAACCTGCCCGCTGATCGCCACCGCCGAGGCCGCCAGTCTCCCCGCCACTCCCGGCACCGGACGCTTCTCCGCCCACTTCCCCGACTTCAGATCCAGTTCGTAAGCGCTAGCCGTAACTGCATCCCAGGTCTTCTTTGGACCAATCCCCATGAACGAAAATATTTTCTGCCCAACCTCGCCCGCATAAGAAGTCGCAAGCGCGTTGTTGGAAACCGCTGCCGGCATCGGCCCAATCTTGTCCCCCGATTCCGAGTGCAATTTGTAAGGAAGAAAAAACCCGAGGAGAACCGCCACCAGCGCCGAGTAGAAAACTGCGGATTTAAAAGAAAGATAAAATTTCATCGCCTGAAATGATAGCAGCCGGCCCAATGCAGCAGCAGCCCAACAAAAAGCAGTATGAGCTATGGGATTGCTCGAGGCTCGAGGCTCGCGGCCCGAAGCTTCTTCTCTAAAACCAAGTCCGCCGCCGATACTCCCGATACTCCTCCCCGAACTTCTCCTCCAGAACCCGCGACTCCCTCCGCGCCCGCAAAATCTGCACCGGAATAATCAGCAAGAGCGCCAGCAGAAACTCCAGCCTCCACACCATGATCGCCGCGCCAATCAAAAACACCTCTCCCGAAACATAAATCGGATTCCGAATCTTCGAATAGATCCCCGTCGTCACCAGCGCCGTGGCCTTCGCGCGAACCGAGAACGATCGCCCCAGCGTCCATCGCCCCAGGATAACCCCGCTCAATCCAATCACCGCCAGCGCCAGTCCAACCCAGCGCGCCGGGCCATGCGGTCCCGGGCCCTTCGCAAACACGACCGCGATCGCCCACGCGCCCAAAATCAGCGGAACCCATGCCCGCCAAATCGTTCCACGATCCATACCTTCAATCTCCGCTCCGCGTTCCTCTGTGCAACTCTGTGTTCTCTGTGTTTATCCGCTTTAACTAGAGCGCCAAACCAAAAACGTCAGGCTCCGCCAAACTCCAGCGGGTTTCCGCAAACACCCGACCAAGCTCCGCGCCCCTACTTCACCAAACCCTGCCGCACCGCATGAATAAAGTCCGTATACGCCGGCTCCATCCCGGCCGCCCGCATCTCCAGCGCAATCTGCCCCCGATGATACGCCGAGTGCATAATCACATGTGTCAACACGTCCTCGACCCGGCTTTGCCACGCCTCGCCTTTGCTGTTCTTGTATTCCACCATCACTTCCAATCCTCCCGCACGCAGCCCCGCCAAATAATCTTTCCACGACAACGCCACCTCCGCCGCCAGCGCCTCGCACTCCTCCAGCGTCGAACCCGGCCACACCGCCATGCTCTGCGGAACCCGCGTGATCCGCTCCAGCCAGAGCCTTTCCGCCGATAGAATATGAGCTATCCGCCCCACAAGCGATCTCGACGCGTCCGCCCTGCCCTTCCGGAGAGCCTTCAAACACTCCACATTCGCCCAAGAATCGTAAGCAAACATCCGCACAAAATCCGGCCCATCCATAGTTAACTCACCTCCATCATCAAATTCCCTCCGAAACTAATTCCCCTCCGCCCTCGCGGCACACCAGCCGCACTCACCTCGCACCCAACCAAAATAGATTCGCACCAACAAAAAAAGGAGCCCGAGTAATCGGGCTCCTAAATTGCATCTGTCTTGCTCGCGGTACTTAGAACGTGAAGCGCAGCGAGAACTGTCCAAACCGCCGCTCGTCGTGGTTGCCGCCGGAAGCGAACGTGTTCAAACCACCCTTCAGCCCGGTAACGGTCAGCGGCCCCTGATACGGGGGCGGCGCGTAGTAATAAGTATCCGGGGTAAAGGTGTACATGTTGTGGTGGTTGAAGATGTTGAAACCCTCGGCGCGGAAATTCATGCCGAAGCGCTCCGTCAGTTTGAAGTCTTTCTCCACCGCTGAATCCAGGTTCCACGCACCCGGTCCACGGAACGTATTCCGGCCCGTCATGCCAGCCGGAAACGGTCCCAGGTCCGAAATGCCGAGGGTCGAATTAAGCGGCGCAAAGCTCGCCGGCTCCGGCAGCGTCAGCAGCGAGAACGTGTTCGGGCCGATTGCCTGAGGATTCGAGGCGACATGATAATCCGAGATCGGTGTGGCTGCCGTCAACCGCGGCACCGTGTACCCGACCTCGATATTGTCATAGTCATATACGGTGAAAGGCACCCCGGTACGCGCGGTGAAGATTCCAACCACCGACCATCCGCCAAACGCTTGCGCCTCTGCGCTTCTCCCGCTCTTATACCACGGAAGATTCCAGATCGGAGAGATCACAAGGCGATTGCGTACGTCATAGTCCGACGGCCCCCAATCCAGCTTCGGGTTCGTCAGGTCGGTATAGCCGAGGCTGCCGATGTATCCGGACCCACCCTGCAAGCTGTCCGAGAACGTCGAGCTTTCGTCGTCTAGCGAATGCGCCCAGGTGTAGTTCGCGACCAGGCTGAGGCCCGTGTTGTGCAGGTTCTGACTCTGGAAGCCAAGGTTCATCGCGTCGTATGCACTGCTGCCGCCGCTGCCTCGGTCGTTGATCGCAGCATATTGTTGATTTGCGCGGGTCAGGCACTCTGGGTTACCCGTGTTGAAGTTTGTGTAAGGGCACGGAGCGCCAGTGACCGGGTCAGGCGTCGTAACTAGAGCGTCGCCCAGATACTGTTGGCCGACGCCGACTTGGTTGATGTTGTTGATGTCATACAAGTGAATGCCGTGCGCGCCCGAATAGCCCAACTTCACGATCGTGTTGCGGGCCACTTCGCGCTGCACTTCCAGGCTCCAGAACTGCGTCTGCGCCGTGTGGATCCGCGGATCCGGCATGCGCAGCTCGGCTGGCGGCAGGTTCGACGCCGGTCCCGGCTGCCCCAGCGGGCCAAGATCATTGTTGGTGACCAGGTAATTGCAGTTTGCATCCCGCGGAGGACAGGTGGCCTCAACCACCGCGCTAGCCGGCGGGTTAAAGCTGGCGTTGTAGGTTACGTTGCCAAAGTTGCGCTCGTAGCTCATGCCGAAACCGCCGCGCAAGCTGGTCTTGCCGTCGCCGAACACGTCATAAGCAAAGCCGACGCGCGGCGCGAATGTACCCCAGCTCGGCGCCCAGAACTGGCCCACCGAGCTTTGATCGGCGATCTGAACTCCGCCATTCCTCACCTGGTTGTAGAGCCCGCTGCCTCCACCGTAGTAGAAGTTCGAGTCCAGATCCTGGTGGTTGTTGTGCTGTACGCCATAGTGCTCGTATCGCAGGCCGTAGTTCAAAGTCAACCGCGGAGTAAACCGGAAGCTATCCTGCGCATAGAGAGCCCAGTCTTTGTATCGATAGCTTCGTGCGGCGGCCGCCGGACTCAGCGGGGGGGTTACCGCGCTGGTCGCAGGGCAGGTGTTGGTTCCTACTTCTCCGTAGGTCGGAGTCCCGGGAGCAACCAGCGTCCCCTCAAATTCGCCCCAGATATTAAATGGGCAGGGGAGCGCGCCTTGCGGATTGACGCGGCCCGAGAATCCGCTGTCTCCGCCCAACTGGCTTCCACCCGGATTCCCTGCGGCATTCACCAGGTCGTCCATGCTGTCTTGCCCGTCATTGCCAAGCTGTTCCACCGCCTGGTTGTAGGCGCCGTAGGCCACGTTCAGCTGAATGTACGTAAACTGGCCTCCGAACTTCATGTTGTGCCGGCCCTTGGTCCAGGACAGGTCATGCTCGAACTGTAGCGTGTTCTGCGGTCCGCCGAATGGCAATCCGCCCTCGCCCGGCTCCGAAAAGTTCTCCAGGCCCGGCATCTGAATTGTGGCGTTCGTGACTGGGTCGGTCGGCGAGACGAACATCAGGTTCGGAACAAAGGTCAGCGAATTGTCAAATGAGTTGATGCTGTTGAAACGCGTAAAGCTGACCTTCGTGTTGTTAAGCAGGTTGGCATTGAAGGTGTGGCTGATGGAATACAGATAGCTCTGGTTCTGGCTCAGGCTGCCCACATCATATTGCGGGTATGCGCTATACGCCGCCGTGCCATTGAACTCATCGATTCTTTCTTTTCCTACGCGGAAGAACATTTGCGTCTTCTCGCTCAGGTTGTAGTCGGCGCGTCCCACCAGGAAGTAGGTGTTCTGCGGTTCGCCACCACCCGCATCGAAAGGCGCCCCGAATGAAACCTGGTCAAATACGGCCTGCCCGGGGGCGACCGGCGTGACCCCATTAATGGGATTGACAGTAAGACCCGCCGCACCCAATTGTGCTGCCGTCGTGACCAGTCCTGTTGCCGGTGCCGCGCCCGTCCCGAATGCCGTGAAATAAGCTTGGGCATTCGCTGGCAGTAACGAAATGAATCCCGGGTCAAATACTTCCTCGTTTTGGACTGAAGCGCTGCGCACCCGCACGAACTCCGTGCTCTCCGAAACAAACAGCTTGTTCTTGATCACTGGCCCGCCCACCTCGAAGCCAAACTGGTTGCGGGTGTAAGTTCCCTTGGGTTCATCGAGCGCGACGTTGTTATATGTATTCGCCGTATACGCCGATAGCCGGTTGAACTCATAACCGGTGCCATGCCAGTTGTTGGAGCCCGACTTCGTGATCACGTTGACTACGCCGCCCGAGGCGCGGCCATACTCTGCGCCGAAGTTGTTGGTGATGACGCTGTATTCCTGCACGGCATCCATCGGGATATCTTCGCCGACCGAGACTCCGAACACCGCCACGTTCTCCACGCCGTCGAGCAGAATTTCCGTGCCCGATTCGCGCTGTCCGTTGATGGCAAATCCAACGCCGCGGCTCGAGACTTCCTGTCCCGCCATTTCGCCGTTCGATGTGCTGTCGCCGTTGCTCACGTTGCCGGAAATCGCGACGAAGTCATAAGGATTGCGCGTCAGGCTGGGCAGTTGCGCCATCTGCTGCGTGTCAATCAGCTGCGAGAGTTCCTGCGTTTGCGTGTTGACTTCCGTCCCCGCGCCCGCCACCACCTCGACCACTGTGTTTCCGCTGCCGACCGTCATGGTCGCATCCAGCGTGGTATGGCCGCCGACCGAAACTTCAACCGGCGCCTTGTAAGTCTGGAAGCCGGGCTTCGAAACCACCACTGAATAGGTGCCCGCGGGCAGGTTCTGGAAGTGGTATTCACCGAGGCTGTTCGTCGCCGCCGACCGGGTCGCGTTCGTCGACGTTTCCGTGGCCACAATCTTCGCATCGGCCACCACCGCTCCCGTCGAATCCTTCACGACGCCTGCGATCGATCCGAGGTCGGTTTGTCCAACCACAAAGGCGCTCGTCAATACTAGGACGGCGACCATTCCGATTGTCCGCCAAATTCCCTGGCTAAATATCTTGCTCATTCCTGCCTCCTCACAACAAAATTTCGCGCTTGAGTAACCCGGATTCCAGAGCGGTGGCAAACTTCGCATCAGACCCGCTTTGCAATCGAACCTGTAAGAGAAAACGCACAGCACACTGAGACACGCGTGCTCACTAAAGTGCAAGCA
The DNA here is from genome assembly GCA_963803645.1 of uncultured Acidobacteriaceae bacterium. Taxonomy (GTDB): domain Bacteria; phylum Acidobacteriota; class Terriglobia; order Terriglobales; family Acidobacteriaceae; genus Acidiflorens. The sequence goes on from CAWDNK010000007.1 coordinate 383,525, forward strand.
GGTAACCAAAGCACAAAACGTATATCGCATTGATTACACAACTGTTATGTCAGTGGCAGAAAGGTTAATCTCCGGAAATCGGAACGTCGGCGCCTTCCAATATATGAGTCTTCATAGAATTCCGCGCCCCGCGAATTCGCGCCGGCCAACCCATTTGTTCCCTCGACGGTCATCAAAACGCTTCTAGACCTCATTTGTGTTTTTAGACTTTCAATGTTTTTCTCCGTGTCTCCGTGTCTCTGTGGTGAATGGTCTCATTCCTTCGGCCCACGCAGCCGCTGTGGTAGCCTGACCCCAACATGAAATTCGCGGCCCTGTTCCTGACTCTCGCGGCGCTCTTCGTCGTCCCCGCGTCCGCCCAAAATCCCGACGTCTTCCTCATCACCATCGATACCCTCCGCGCCGATCACCTCGGCTGTTACGGATACAAAGACGTCGAGACTCCCACCATAGACTCCATCGCCGCCGATGGCGTCCGCTTCTCCGAAGCCTTCACACACAGCCCCATCACCAATACCTCGCACACCACCATCCTCACCGGCCTGCTTCCCAGCGTGCATGGCGTCACCGACTTCGGCGTCCCGCTCGCGCCTCAGCACGTTACTTGGGCCGAGCTTCTCAAAAAGCAGGGATACCAGACCGCCGCCTTCATTGGTGCCGTCATCCTCGACAGCAATCAGCTCGCGCCCGGCCTCGATCGCGGCTTCGATTTCTATGACAACTTCCCCGCGAAAACCGAAAGTAAAGACCGCTTCGGCCGTGTCGAACGCCGGGCGGAAACCGTAGTCGCCCACGCCGAGTCTTGGTTCGCTCAGCATCCCCGCGACGCGCAATCGACCGCCCCCCGCTTCATGTGGGTCCATCTCTTCGATCCCCACGATCCCTACGAGCCACCGCCGCCCTTCTCCGAAAAATATGCCAAGCACCTTTACGACGGAGAGATCGCCTACGCCGACTCCCAACTCGGCCACTTCATCGACACCTTGAAAAAAGCCGGCGTCTATCAAAAGTCCATCATTATTATTGTGGGCGATCACGGCGAGGGTCTCGGCGAGCACGGGGAAGATACCCACGGCCTCTTTCTCTACGACTCCACGCTCCACGTTCCGCTGATCGTCAAGCTGCCCGCCGACGCCCATCACGGCGAGGTCATCGACAAGTTGGTCCGCACCACCGACATTCTTCCCACCGTTCTCGCGCTCACGAATACCCCCGCGCCGCCCGAACTCAATGGAGCATCGCTCGTCCCGCTCATCAACAGCCAAAGCGACCCCGCCCGCGAACTCCTCGGCGAAACCGACTATCCCCTCCGCTGGGGCTGGGCGCCGATCAAAGCATTGCGTGAGCAGAACGCGAAATTCATCGAAGCGCCGAAACCCGAATTCTATGATCTCCAGTCCGATCCCCACGAATTGAAAAATCTTTATGCCGCCGAAAACCCTGCCCAGGGCGGCAACTCCGCGACCCGCGGCACTCAGGCAGAACTTCAGGCCGAGATGGCCAAATGGAAATCAAAGCTCCCCGCGACGCCCGTACTCGCCACCAATCTCCCCGACCCCAAAGACAAAGTCGAAGTTCAGAACCTTCTCCATAACTCCATGCTCGCCTCCGACGACGGTCGCGCCGCTGACTCCCGAAAATACTTAGAGAAGGCGGTCGAGGTCGATCCCACTTCCGCCACCGCTCTCCGCCAACTCGGAGAACTCGAACTCGCGGCCGCTGACTACCCGCAAGCCGCCACCCATCTCAAGCGCGCCATCGAGCTCCGTCCCGACGACTCAGTCGCCGCCTTCGAAGCCGGCCAGGCCTTAGAGAAGACCGGAGACTACGCCGCCGCCCGCGCCGCCCTCGAGTCCAGCCTGAAGTTAAACGCCGGCCAGACCAACGCGCGCCTCCTCTTAGGCCGGGTTTACTTGAAATTGAAAGACGCGCACAGCGCCGATGACCAGTTCGAGGCCGCCCTCCTCGCCGACGCCGACAACGTCGAGGGACGCCTCGGCCTCGCCGAAGCCCAGATCATGAAGGACGATTTCGCAGCCGCCCGCCCCGACCTCGAGCAACTGACCAAGTCCGACCCGTCCAACGCCCAGGCCTGGCACCTGTTATCCCGAACCTATAAGGGACTCCACCGAGAGGCCGACGCCGCCAAGGCCGAAGCCAAAGCCACCGCCCTCGAAAAAAAGTAGGCCGCAGGGCAGGGCTCCATGCGAAGCACTGGAACACGTGCTCCACGTGGAGCATGTACAGATTTATTTGTACTTATCATTATGTATTTAACATTCGGATAAACTCAGGCACCCCTTGCGGTTACCGCGTTTGCGTACTTCAGGTTGCCGGGCGCTCCACATAGGCTCCGGTTGCGTCAGCGGGAATAGTGACGGACGGAAAACGAGATAGGCAGCCCCACGAAGAACCAATGTTCTATGAACTCGGTCGCCTGGTAAATGAACGGAGTGGCATGACGATGGGGCACTGCCGATAGCGGCAGGACTACCAAATGCATGAAGAAGTACACGAGACCTCCGAAGATCATTCCGCAGAGAATGGGGCGATCGACCAGAAACGGCAGCCGGCGGCTCGCCAGATAGTAGACCGCGGCCGCGCCAATGGCGATGACGAAATGCAGGATGACTCCCAGAATGATGGTGGGAATACCTCCACTGTAAGAACTTGGCCCTAGAACGCCGGTGGCGATGTGCTGCGGAATCACGAGCGGGTGATGCGGGCTATAGACGACCATGGCATAGAGGAGATCGAGGGCTCCGACGATGACGCCGCCGACCAGGATTGCCGGGACGGGACGCGGAGCGGCGAGAATTGTGCGTGCGGATGACATTGAAGGCTCTCTCCGAGATTTGATCTCAGTTCACACTAACTGGGATAACCACAAGAACTCTGGTTAGACGGGGTAAAAGGCGGATTGGCACTACGGCTTCGGAGATGTTGTTGACATTATGGAGAGCTCTGGATGGCGATGGAGAACCAATCGTGCTGACGGTCGTGGAGCCGGAACAACTCCGTAGCTTGCAATACGTCTGCGAAGTAATGTAAGATTGTCTTACCATGCAGACCAAGGTTTCCACCAAGGGTCAGGTTGTCATCCCCGGGCCGCTCCGACGGCGATTGGGAATTCGCGCCGGCGATCCGCTCGAGGCAAACATTGAAGCGGGACGGATCGTGCTTTCGCCGCAGAAAAAGCCACGACCGCGGATTAGGATAGTGAGCGATCCGATCACCGGGCTGCCAGTTCTTAGCGGAGGGTTGGAAGCACCCGTATTGAGCAGCAAAGAGGTCGCGGAGATTCTGAGCGACTTTCCATGATCTATCTGCTGGACGTCAACGCCCTGGTTGCGCTTGGATTCGCACATCATGAGTTTCACGATCGCGTCGCGCACTGGGTGCGGGTGCGACACGCTTTGTCTCTCGCCACGTGCTCGATCACTGAGTTGGGATTTATCCGCGTATTGGCGCAGGTTCCCAGTTCCGGGCTTAGCATCGCGCAGGCCCGTACGGCGTTGCTCCGCATCAAGGCGGCCGCAGACCCGAAGTTCTCATTCATTCCGGACGATCACGATGTCTCTCAGCTCCCCAGCTGGGTCAAGACGCCGAAGCAGACGACTGATGGCCATTTGGTAAGGCTCGCGAGCTCCCATGGAGCGGTTCTCGCCACGCTGGATACGAGAATCCCCGAAGCCTATGTCATCCCAAGTCGATGACGCATTTTTTGCGCTTCGTGTGCCGATTGGCGCACGTTCCGGCAGGAATGCCCCTCTCATTTTTCACGCTCCTTTCATCTTGACGGACTATGCTAAAGCGTTAGAGTTGATCGCAATGTCCTCGAAGGCTCGACCAGCGACGCGCGCCAAACGGACCGCTCCCGCACCTCCCGCGAAAGTGGCTGAGGCGCGTACGATTGCGGCCGCCGAGGCCGCCGAGCAATTTTCCGAGGACGAGCTTTCGGCGATGGTGCTGCGGGCTTGCCTGATCGCGCGCGACGCGGTCTTCAATGTGCGCGATGCGATTGCATCGGGATCGAAGCTGGCGATTCTGGCCATCAAAGACTGCGAAAAAGAGCTGGACCAGATCGAGCGCAAAATCGACGAACAGCTTCCGGGCGCGATTACGCGGGTGAGCGAAGCGAAGGCGCGCGAACTGCTGGCTTGCCTGAAGTTTATTACCGACCTCGAGCGCATCGGCGACCTGGCCTACAGCGCGGTGATGCAGCTTGAAGCGCGCCGCGAGAAGCTGCCGGCGGCTGATTCGCGCCAACTGGTCGAGATGGCGTCGCTGCTCTGCGAGATGCTGGAGCAGGTGCATCAGGGATTTCTGACGCGCAATCTGGGAAACGCGCAGAGCGTGCTGCAATCGGATCCCGAAGTCGATCGCCTGTGCCACGCGCTCTTTCAGCGACACCTGGCTGCCACCAGTTCTACTTCGGCCACCAAGGGGAGCGCGCAGAACTTTGACATTCTGCTGGCGGCCCAGGCCCTGGAGCGCATCGGCGATCATGCCAAGAATCTCGCCGAGGAAGTGTGCGGCCTCGCGGAAGGGCGCTCGCTGCGCCACAACGCGCGCAAGCTGGCATACTCTTAGCTCGCGTGCCGCACAGCTTGCTTTTGACGCGCCCGGAGGGGCAATTCCGTTTGTTATAATCGTGGTCTATCGGGCGGAAATTCAGCAGCTTGCCTCTCGTGGCGCTATCGTCTAGGGGTTAGGACGGAAGATTCTCAATCTTCAAACCCGGGTTCGATTCCCGGTAGCGCTACCAAACCTCCTCGTCCTCATGCGCAATCTGAACTGAAAAAGATAAATCGCGGCCAACCTTGAGCGCACCGCCTGTATAATCCCGCACATGCGAGGAATACCCTGGAGCACCATTGCGCTCGGGTCGCTATTGCTCATCTCGGCCCGCTCAACAGTAGGACAGGAAGCGAAATCCCCGCCACCTGAAAAGTCGAAACCGCCTGTCAAGATAGAGCAGCGCGGGCGCATCATTGGAATCGGCGGTGTCTTTTTCAAATCCGCTAATCGTGATCAGATGCGCGAGTGGTATGCGAAGCATCTTGGACTCGCTGACGAGGGCGGAGGCGTGATGCTTCCGTGGCGCGAACACGACGACCCGCAAAAGGAACACGTTACTGTTTGGACCGTTTTTCCCGCCTCCGCTAAGTATTTCGATCCCAGCCCCGCGCCGTTCATGATCAACTACATCGTGGACGATATGGATGCTTTGCTCGACCGCTTAAAACAAGAGGGTGTAAAGATTGATCCCAAACGAATGGATGAATCCTATGGCCGCTTTGCCTGGATCTATGACTTCGATGGGAATAAGATTGAGCTCTGGCAGCCGCTGCCCGCCAAGCCCTAAGAGCCTTCCTCTGCACTTACTCAATTGGTTTTCTGTACTACGCTCCAGTAGTCGTCGAAATCAACGGCCTGTCCGCCATCGCGCCAGGGGCAGTGAACATGAAGGCCGTGCCCCTATCGTTGGCGCCGCCATACATCGTTGTGCGTCCCGCCAAACATCGTCGTGCCGTACAGGCTGGCTTACAATCCCGCGGAGGTCGCAGCTCACAACCGGGAACAACTTTTTCCGGAGCCTTCCAATAATCCGCTGCTGGTTATGCTAAGTCGGCCGTACGACTAGCTATCTCGCGCAATTGTTCCGAGGTCAGGCCGTAAAGAGGTGGCACGGTTACGCCGAGCACTCCCAGATAGGCGTACAGTTCGCCGCGATGGTGAACCTCGTGCTCGATCATGGAGCGCAAGAGTTTCCAGGTGGTGATTGGACTGCCATCCGCTGCCTGGCACTTTTGCTGTAATTGACTGTCGGTTAGTTGCAACAGCAGGTTCAGCGATTCGGCGTGCATCCGCTCCATGAATTTGACGACTTCGTCGCGGCCCTCGGCCAGTTCGGGTCCGCAGCCGGCGTAGCGGTTATGGCCTCCGCAGGCGCACTCGGCAAAAACATTTCTCTCGGTAGCGGCTATGTGCCGCGCCAGGTCGCCGAGCGTGAATTTGCCGGGCGCCGCACGCCACTCAATTTTGTCAGGCGGAATACAAGCGACGAGGCGCATGGTGCGTTCACGAATTTTGTTGAAGTAATCGAGCAAGGATTGGATGGTCGTGACTTCCATGGATCGATGGTATCGCAGAGTTATGGGTAGCTGGCGAGTGCGAGGCGTCTTCATGCGAGGCGTCCTAAGAGGCGTCCTAAGAAGACAGCTTCTATTCGTCCCAACTATTCCCACTATGCCCGAACTATTCGTCCAACTCCCGTGTTCGAGAAGGTACCGTTCCGGAACCAGTCGGCTCTTATCGCGCACTTATCTTATGGAACGGCCCGCGGAGCAGCGGATTTGAGTGTTAGAATCCAACAATGGCAAATTCGATCGTTAACACCATTGTCGACCAACTACAAACCGAGCGTGGGCGGCTGGAGCATGAGCTGCACCGCGTAAGTGCCGCCCTTAGTGCTTTTGGCAGAGCTTACATCCAGGGAAGCAAGGCGAAAGCGGCTCCCGCGCCCAAGCGCCGGAAGATTTCTGCCGCGGGACGAAAGCGCATCGCGGCCGCGCAAAAGGCGCGTTGGGCCAAGATTCGGGCTGGCAAGAAATCTAAATCCAAGGCTTAATCCGGCAAGACCAGGGCTGCCTTATAACAGGCTCCGCCCCCCTTCCACTGGAAAGCATTCCCCGCGACATAGCATTCGAACGGGCCACTCTCGACTCTAGTAAAGAGGGTTAGTCGGGAGTTTGCCTGTCGCCTATTGGAATGGGGCCGCGGCCGTTGGCTGCGATTAGCTGGGCGTTGACTCAACTACTTTTTTCACGAACTCGGCGAATTGGAGGACGTCTTCTTCGGTGGTATCAAAGGAGCACATCCAGCGCACCACCGATTCTTCTTCGCTCCAAACGTAGAAAAAATAGCTCTCCTGGATTTTTGGTATAGCGGCGCGGGGAATTTGGGCAAACACTCCGTTGGCCTCGACCGGGTGCATAATTTTTACTCCGCGTAAGTTTTTGATTTGCTCGTGCAGCAGTCTCGCCATGCGGTTGGCTTGGTCCGCGTTGCGCTTCCAGAGGTCGCCAGTCAGAAGAGCTTCCATCTGAGCGGCCATAAATCGCATTTTTGAGGCGAGCTGCATGCCCTGCTTGCGGATGAAAAGAAAATCGGCGGCGAGCTCGGGGCGGAAAAAAACCACGGCTTCCGCGCCCACCAATCCATTTTTTGTGCCGCCAAAGGACAGTACGTCGACACCAAGGTCGCGCGTGGCCTGACGAAGGGTCATGTTTTGCGCGGCAGCGGCGTTCGAAATGCGCGCGCCATCCATGTGAAGGAACATTTGCAGGTCGTGCGCGAACCGCGCCAGGGCTTCGACCTCGCCAGGTTTATAGATGGTGCCCATTTCGGTGGACTGCGTAATGGAGACGACCCGCGGCTGAACGTGGTGCTGGTCGCCGATTCCGTGGTAGGCATGGGCAGCGGTGGTAACCGTGAGCTTGCCGTCGGGTGCGGGGAGCGGGATGAGCTTGCAGCCCGTGAACTTCTCGGGCGCGCCGCATTCGTCGTTATAAATATGAGAGATCTCGGGGCACAGAACGGCATGGTAGGGGCGGGTGAGAGCTTGAAGGCTGAGCACATTGGCGGCGGTTCCGTTGAAGACGAAGAACACTTCGACATCGGCGCCGAAGTGCTCGCGAAATTTCTGGACGGCGGAGGCGGTATAAGGGTCGTCGCCGTAGCCGACAACGTGGCCGCGGTTGGCACGGGCAATGGCTTCGAGCACCTCGGGATGGACGTTGGCATTGTTGTCGCTGGCAAAACTGCGGCGCGGATTCATAACAAAACAATTTAGCAGAGCGTGAGCGGCCGGTGCGCGTTTCAAAGCGGATTCGCTCTGTACAACAATTGAGAAGCTTTGCGTCTCCGGCTGGAATCTATTAGTTTGGTTCGATGGCCCGGCGTGGATGCTGGCCGCGGAATTTTATGAACAGTAAGAAACTATTTCGATTTTTCACGAAGGCACGGATGCAAAAAGCATACTCAGGATGGGCAAGTCCGTCCCTTGCGCTTTTGGCCGTAACGCTGCTGGCGACGACAAGCGCCACCTCTTGCGGCAAAAATCAGGCGGCGGCCGCCCCCGGTTCGCAAGCGATGCCCGTGAAGGTGAAGACGGCGGCGCTCCAGAACGTGGATGACACCACGGAGTATGTCGCGACCCTCAAGTCGCGCGATTCGGCCGTAGTTTCACCGCAAGTGGAAGGGATCATCACGCAAATTTTCGTGCGCTCGGGCGATCGCGTCGCGGATGGCGCGCGGCTGATGCAGATCGATCCGACGAAGCAGCAGGCCACAGTGAAAAGCCAGGAAGACGCGCGCAACGCGCAACGGGCGCAACTGAAATGGGCGCAGGAGAATTATCAGCGCGTAAGCGGATTGGCGAACGCCGGAGTAGTCAGCAAGCAGGATCTCGACCAGGCGCGCTCAACACTCGATCAGGCCCAATCGCAGCTCCATTCGCTGGATGCGCAGGTGAACGAGCAGCAGGTGCAGTTGCACTATTTTCAAGTGGTCGCGCCGCGGGCAGGAATCGTAGGCGACATACCCGTGCGCGTCGGCGATCGCGTGGTGACGACCACGCAGCTCACGACGGTCGATCGACCCGGCAGCCTCGAGGCATACATTTACGTGCCCATCGAAAAGTCCGGCCAACTGAAGATGAATCTGCCCGTGCAGATTGTGGATGGCGCGGGAAATCTGCTGGCTGCGAGCCACATCACGTTTATTTCTCCGCAGGTGGACAACGCCACCCAGACGGTGTTGGCCAAAGCGGAGATTGCGAACTCGAATGACGCGCTGCGCACCGCCCAATTTATTCGTGCGCGTGTAGTGTGGGGAAGCTCGCAGAAGCCGGTAGTGCCGGTGGTGGCCGTGTCGCGCATCGGCGGCTTGTATTTTGCGTTTGTCGCAGAGCCCGACCAGAAGGGCGGATACGTCGTCCACCAAAAACCGCTCCAGATTGGGCAGATCGTCGCCAATGACTATGTCGTGCTCGAGGGCGTGAAGCCGGGCGACAAGGTGGTAGTTTCGGGCACGCAGTTTTTGATTGACGGAATGCCGGTTGTGCCGCAAGAGAGCAGTACCTAACAAAAGTCCCACATCGATAGCTCCTGGCACTTAAAGACTGAGAACTGAGAGCTGACAGCCGAAAGCTGACAGCTGAGAACTGGCAACTGGCAGCTGAGAGCTGAGAACTGTCTTCCTATGGTTGATTTCTTTATTCATCGTCCGGTGTTCTCCACCGTCTGCGCGCTGCTCATTATTCTCGCCGGCGCGGTCTGCATTCCCACACTCCCCATCTCACTATTCCCCGATCTTGCTCCTCCTCAGGTTGGCGTCACGGCCACCTATACTGGAGCCAGCTCCCAGTCCGTCGAATCTGCCGTCACCACCCCCCTCGAACAGCAAATTAACGGCGCCGAGGGGATGAAATACATCACCTCTTCCAGCACCAACGACGGCGTCAGCACCATCACGGCGACCTTCGATCTCAACCGCAATCCCGACCTCGCCACCGTCGATATCGAAAACCGCGTCAACACCGCTTCCGGGCGTCTTCCCGCCTCCGTCAAGCAAATCGGCATCACCGTCGCCAAGACCTCTCAAAACTTTGTCTTCGGCGGCGCGGTCTACTCTCCCGACGGCAGTCTTTCCACCCTCTTCATCAGTAACTACCTCGACGTCTATGTCCGCGACACGCTCAAGCGCGTACCCGGCGTTGCCGACGTCATCATCTTCGGCGAGCGCAAGTATTCCATGCGCCTCTGGCTTGACCCCGGGCGGATGGCCGGCCGCGGCCTCACCGCCGACGATGCCGTCAATGCCCTCCAGGAACAAAACGTCGAAATCTCCGCCGGACAAATCGGTGCCCAGCCCTCCATCCCCGGCCAGCAATTCCAGATCAGCGTGCGCGCCGTCGGACGTCTCTCCGAGCCCGCGCAATTCGATGACATCATCCTCAAAAGCAACGCCGATGGCACGCTCGTCCGCCTCAAAGATGTGGGCCACGCCGAACTCGGCGCCGAAGACTACGGCACCGACCTCGACTTCAACGGCCGTGAAGCAATCGGCATCGCCGTCACCCAGCTCTCCACCGCCAACGCACTCGATGTTCATCAACGTTGCGTCGCCGAACTCGATCGCCTCTCCAAGCACTTTCCTCCCGGCATGAAATATGAAATCGCCTTTGACACCACCGATGCCGTCGGCGAATCCATCCGCGACGTGATTTTTACGGTCGGCTCTGCCATCCTGCTCGTCATCCTCGTGATCTTCGTTTTCCTCGGCGACTGGAGAACTACGATCATTCACTTCATCGCCACTCCAGTTTCGCTCATCGGCACATTTACTTTCATAAAGCTGCTTGGCTTCTCCATTAACACGCTGACCCTTTTTGGCATCACTCTGGCCACCGGGCTGGTCGTCGACGACGTCATCGTCGTCATTGAGAACATCGAACGTCACCTTCAGGGAGGCGAGCCCAGCGCGGCCAAGGCCGCCTCTGACGCCATGCGAGAAGTTACCGGTGCCGTCGTCGCCACCTCGCTGGTTCTGGTAGCCGTCTTTGTGCCGGTTGCATTCTTCCCCGGCACCACCGGTATCCTGTTCCGCCAGTTCGCGCTCACCATCGCCTTCTCCATCACCATTTCCGCCTTCAACGCGCTCACCCTGGCGCCTGCGCTCGCGGCGATTCTGCTCGGCCGCATCGAACACAAAGAAAAGAACTGGTTTTTTAAACAGGTTGACCGCGCTCTTGACGCCATCAACACCGGTTATGTCCGCGCTCTCCGCACATTCCTGCGCTTCGAGGTCCTCGCTTTGATTTTGTTCGCCGCCGGCCTCGGCCTCGCTTACCTTGTCTACACGAAAGTGCCGCTCGGCTTCGTTCCCACCGAAGATCAGGGCTATCTCATCGTCGCCATCCAGGCTCCCACCGGGGCTTCGCTCGAATACACTCGCGACATCGGTCGGCAAGTCTCCGCCATCACAAAAAATATTCCTGAAGTTCAAGGCACCTTCTCGATCGCGGGCTTCAGCTTTGGCGGGGCCACTCCCAACGCCGGCCTCGTCTTCCTGCCTCTTCGTCCTTACGGCAAGCGCGAGGGCGAAGCACATAGCTCCGCCGCCATCCTCAACCGTCTCCGTGGTCCGCTCTTCGGAATCTCCGGCGCCATCGTCATCCCCTTCGAGCCGCCTGCCGTCCAGGGCCTCGGCCAGTTTGGCGGATTCCAGTACGAACTCCTCGATCAGGGAGCTCATACCCTCCAGGATCTCGACAAGGTGACCCACGACCTCGTTCGCGCCGCCGGCCAGCGTCCGCAAAAAGATGTCACCGGCCTCTTCACTACCTACACCGCGAATGATCCTCAATACGTCGTCACTATCGATCGCGAAAAAGCCAAGAGCCTCCACATCCCGCTCAGCCAGATTACCGACACCCTCGGCGTCTACATGGGTTCGTCCTACGTCAACGATTTCGATTTCAATAACCGCTCCTATCGCGTCTACATCCAGGCCGACAAACAATTCCGTTCCCACCCGCAGGATATCGGCCAGTATTACGTCCGTTCCGATTCCGGAGCCATGGTCCCGCTCCAAAACCTCGCCACCATCACCCAGAGCACGGCGCCCCAGGTCATCAATCACTACAATCTTTTCCGTTCCGCTGAAATTGACGGATCGGCGGCGCCCGGCTTCAGCTCCGGCCAGGCCATCGACGCCATGCAACAGCTCTCCGCAAAGATTTTGCCCCAGGGCTACACCTACGAGTGGTCCGGAATCTCGCTCGAAGAACTCGCCTCCGGCTCAACCACCCTCATCCTCTTCGGCCTCGGAACCCTCGTCGTCTATCTCACGCTCTCCGCTCTCTATGAAAGTTTCGTGCTCCCCTTCATCATTCTTCTCGCCGTGCCCATGGCTTTGCTCGGCGCGCTCGGCGGGCAATGGCTGCGTAGCCTCCAAAACGACGTCTACTGCCAGGTCGGACTCGTCATGCTCGTTGGCCTTGCCTCCAAAAACGCCATCCTCATCGTCGAATTCGCCGAGCAACTTCGCGAGCGCGGCATGACCATTCTTGACTCCGCGGTCGAAGCGGCCCGTATCCGTCTCCGTCCCATCCTCATGACTTCGTTTGCCTTCATCATGGGCGTCGTGCCGCTGGTCGTCGCTACCGGAGCCGGCGAAAACGGCCGCCACTCGGTGGGCACAACCGTTTTTGGCGGCATGATCATGAGCACGATTCTGAATCTCTTCTTTATTCCTGTCCTTTACTTGCTGATCGAAGGCTTCCGCGAGCGCCGCAGACAGCGGAAGACGGCGGCGTAAGCGACACTCCGCGTTCCGGGCTAATGCCAATTCCGCCGGGACATGCGGTATTGCTCTCTTCGATCTACAGTCACGAAAAAGCAGCGTTTTGACCTCATCCGGCGTCTGAAGGTATTGGATTCTGGAGTAGTGGGTTGAGCCGGGCTCCGTTTGCAAATCCCAAATTTCAATTGAAGGCGGATGACCTATGAAAAAACAGCTTGCAAGAGTTTTTGCGGCGTCGTTGATTTGTTCGTTGATGCTGATGTCCGGAGCCGCAGTCGCGCAGGGTGGTCCGGCGCTCGATCAGAAAGCGCTGGCTCGCATCACCAAAGAAGTTCGGCACGAACTGGTGATGCTTCCTTTCTACGGAGTGTTTGACAACCTGGCGTACAAGGTCGATCCGGATGGGACGGTGACACTTCTGGGGCAGGTGGCGCGCCCGGTGCTGAAATCGGACGCGGAAAACGCGGTCAAGAGAATTGAGGGCGTGCCCCGCGTCGTGAATAACATTGAAGTGCTGCCGACCTCATTTGAGGACGACCGCATTCGGCGGGAGGTCTATCGCGCGATCTACGGCAACCCCGCGCTCAACGAGTACCAGATGCGAGCGGTGCCACCCATTCACATCATCGTGAAAAATGGGCACGTGACCCTCGAAGGCGCGGTAGCGCGCACCATGGACAAGCAGATCGCAGGCGTGCAGGCCAACAGCGTGCCGGGCGTTTTTTCGATGACAAATAATCTGCTGGTCGACGAAGACGACAAGAAGAAATAGCGGACGGACGGGCGGCTTTGGGCTTTGATCCTGGGCGCAAAATGCCCGAGCCTCTTAACGTTGCTCTCGGCGCATCAGAGAGCCGGGCACTCGCCCGGCTCTTTACCGCAAAAGACATCTCGACGCCGGCGGCCGTCGTTGGTGCATTCTCCGCCCATGTCACCACTCCACAATCTAAAATGGCGTGTGCCTCAGACTTCTCCAACCCCGGCCGAGATGAACAAAGCCGCGACGCTCCTGTATGCCGGGCACCTCGTCGCTTTCCCGACAGAAACCGTCTACGGATTAGGCGCCAACGCTCTCGACCCCATCGCAGTAGCCAAAATCTACGCCGTCAAACGCCGCCCGCCGACCAGCCCTCTGATCGTCCACGTCGCATCGATCGATATGGCGAAGTCGCTGGTAGCAACCTGGCCCGAAGCGGCCGCGCGGCTGACAAAAAAATTCTGGCCCGGCCCCCTGACCCTGGTGCTTCCAATTAAGACTGACGGCGAGACCGACGGCGCGCCGGTCGAACCCAAGCTACATTTGTTCAACTACCCGCGCGACCCTAACAGGAGATGGTGGAGTAAACCACCGAGAATCCCCCTCATCGTTACCGCCGGCCTCCCCACCGTAGCTCTGCGCATGCCGGACCACCCCGTCGCCCTGGCCCTGTTGCGCGAGGTCGGCATACCGTTGGCCGCTCCCAGCGCCAATCGATTCACTGAGCTTTCTCCCACGACCGCCGAACATGTTCGCCGCAGCCTCGGCAACGATGTCGCCTTCATCCTCGACGGCGGGCCTTGCGAGGTGGGCATCGAATCCACCGTGCTCTCGCTCGCCGAGCCGCAACCGCTCCTTCTTCGCCCGGGAATCATCCCCCGCGCCCTGCTCGAGCACTTCATAGGCCCCATCGTCACAACCGACGAAGTCCCCACCGATGCGCACCCCGCACCCGGAATGCATCCGCGGCATTACAGTCCGCGCACTCCTCTATTTTTGGTTTCGAATGGAGAGTTGCCGACGGCGGGTCGCGGAATTTATTTACAGCACACGCGGCCTCCGAATCGCGCAGGCGTTGAGGTCGTCCAGATGCCGCTCCCCGCGCGGGATTATGCCGCACGGCTTTACGTCGCGCTGCACGAAGCCGACGATGCACAAGTCGATTGGATTGCAGTTGACGCGCCTCCCGAAGCCGCCGAGTGGGAGGCCGTCCACGACCGCTTGCGACGGGCGGCGTTCAGGAAATAGCGCCAAGCCAGCCTCGCAGCCCCCTACTTCAGCAACCCATAAACAACCAGACTGCTGTCGGTGCCAACATACAGTTTGCCATTGTTGACCATGAAGTTGGCATAGTGTGGGAGCTTCGGCAGTACATCTCGTCCGCCGCGCGCCTTAGAACTCTTGTAAAGTTCGGCGAGCGTAGTAGCGTTGAAAGTCTCCAGCGTATTGCCGTTGAGCTGCCATACCAGGCCCGCCGACGTGCCGTTGGAGCTGATGATCGGCGAATGGCCGCCTGCGACTTTCTTCGATTGCGCAAGCGGCGTGGTGTTGATAACACCGTTACTAAAACCCAGCGCGGTGATGGGAGAGCTGTTGGCGGACGTATAGATCGCGTTATTCCAATAAACGAGGGCGCCGGTATTAGGCGCGAAATCCTGCAACTCCTGCACGATTTGAGTATCCCCCGACTGGCACGTGGAGCAGAACTGCCCCATGTCGTCGCGGTCCAGAAGATAGATGGTTCCTTCCTTGCCGATCGCCGCAGCCAGATGCGGATAGGTTCCAGATTGATCGGGCAGGACGAGCACCGGCTCGCTCAAATCCAGGTCGTGCGTGTTGAGATAGACCTCGTTCCACGGCGTGAACCAGTCGGCGAGCTGAAGGGTATCGTCGCCCTGAGCAAGCTTGAAAACGGATTGGCCGAGATCGATGCCGGCGGTAAACGGACCATCCGCGGTGGCTCCGTAAATGTAGCCTTCGCTGTCAGCCGAGAGGCCGCCACCTCTTTGCCAAACGGCTGCGGCTGAAGCTTCCGGCTCTACGTCAAATGCGCCCGCCGGCTGAAGCGTTGACTCGTTATAGGCGAGCACCCATCCTTCTTCCTTGCCGCTCCGGCATCCGTTCGATCCGAAGCCAATGTAGATGGTGCCGTCGTTCAGCAATAGAGC
This sequence comes from uncultured Acidobacteriaceae bacterium, assembly GCA_963803645.1. Taxonomy (GTDB): domain Bacteria; phylum Acidobacteriota; class Terriglobia; order Terriglobales; family Acidobacteriaceae; genus Acidiflorens. The sequence continues at coordinate 398,822 of CAWDNK010000007.1, forward strand.
GGGGCGGTTCACCTGCATCTTGTCGACTAAAACATCGTTCTGGCCGTCGTATTCGTAGCTGGCCGTGATCACTACCGGACTGCCCGATTGCTCCAGACCGTTCGCCACATTGAGCGCGTGCAGTCGGTGAACGAAGGTCTTCCCATTCTCATAAGTCTTGGCCACCACAAAGATAGTTCCAGCATTAGGGTCGATCACCGGCGTCGAAAGTACGCCGACCTGCGTCCAGCCGCTGGTTCCACCGCAGCCCTGAAGCGTGACCGGTACGGGAGTGACTCCCTGAGACAGAAAACTGGTATGCCAGAGTGGATTGGCGTTCGCGCCCGTATTGCTGTCGGCGTCGAATGCGTACACGCTGTCATTCATGGTGGCGACGTAGACCACATTGTGTACGCCCGCGCCCGGGATCGTCACATTGGGGAGATAGAGCGCCTGGCCAGTAATCGCGCCATCGACGGCTTGCGTAAAAAGCTTGCCGAACGAGGGAGAGTTCACATTCTGCGGAGTCAGGATCGTCTCGTTGGTGTTGGCGCCAGAGTGCAGGTTGTCATAATGCCAGGTGGTGACCGGTACCTGTGCGTGAACTAGCGAGCTGACGACTGCTAACGAGAGCAGGACAAGCAGAGTACGTGCACGAAGCCTCAAAATCATCAGCTTTCTCCCGAAAGATTTTCTACTTGATTGAATTCAACTGGGGCTTGCCCGCGGCGGCCAGCGACAAGGGCTTGCTCTGACGAGCGAACTACGCTCGGAGAACAATAGTGCAGCGGTGGGCGGACAGTCAAATTAGTTCGTCAAACAGAGGTGCAAAGGATTGCATATTGAGCACCAGAGTTCGCGGCGAGAGTTCTAAAGGGAGGAACTTTTGGAGACGCCGGGGCGACAGAGAAGCCCGAATCGACCGCCTATTTCGTCAATTTTTCTTTTCGATCTTGCCAGGCACGCGCACCCGAATGGTGTGCGGAACGCTCCGCAGTTTTTCGAGCAACTCCCGGTCACAGTCCCGGTTGATGTCGTAGATCGCGTAGCCGAGGTTGTCGTGCGTGTCGAGCACCTGCCGCTCAATGTTGATGCCGCGGTCGGCGAGTATGTCATTGATGGCGCGCAGAATCCCGGGGACGTTGTGGTGAATGTGCATGAGCCGATGCGAGCCCGGCTCGTAGTCAAGATGACAGTGCGGCAGATTGACGCTCATCAGTGAATTGCCGCTATGAAAGTAATCGACCATTTTGGCGGAGACGAACTGGCCGATATTCTGCTGGGCCTCTTCGGTGCTCCCGCCGACGTGCGGCGTCAAAATGACATTCGGCAGCCCCTGCAACGGACTCGAAAACGCGCCGCCGCTCTCCGGCTCCTGCGGAAAGACGTCGACCGCCGCGCCCGAAAGCTTGCCACTTTTCAAATGACGAGCCAGCGCCTGATGATCGACCACGAATCCGCGGCTGAGGTTGATAAGGCAGGCGCCGTCCTTCATGGCGGCGAGTTCCTCATCGCCCATCAAATTCTGATTCTGCTGCTTGCCGTCGACGTGTAGCGTGATCACATCAGAAGTTTCGAGCAGTTCGCGGAAGCTGACCGCGCGGGCATTGCCGCGCGCCAGCACGTGAGCCACATCGTGAAACACGACGCGCATCCCAAGGGCCTCGGCGAGGTCTGAAATTTGCGAACCGATCTTGCCGTAGCCCACGATTCCGAGCGTCAGGCCGCGCACTTCGTGCGAGCCCGCCGAGGATTTATTCCAATCGCCTTTGTGCAGCCGCGTGCTGGCCTCGAAAGTACGGCGCATCAAGAGAATAATCTCGCCCATCGCGAGCTCGGCTACCGAACGGCTGTTGGAGTGCGGATCGTTAAAGACGGCGATACCGCGCTCGCTGGCAGCGGCGCGATCGATCTTGTCGACGCCGATGCAGAAAGCTCCAATGGCGACCAGTTCGGGCGCGGCTTCGAGGACTGCATCCGAGATGCGCGTCTTTGAGCGCGCCCCCAAAATCGACGCGCCGCGAATTTTCTTCGCGAGTTCAGCCTCGCCAAGCGCGCCCTTGAGCGACTCGACCTCGAACCCCGCCTCCTCGAACTGCGAGGCAGCAACTCCGCTGATGTTCTCCAGCAGTAAAACCTTCAAGCATCCTCCAGAATAAAAGATAAGAGATCAGGGACAAGGCACGATTATAAGGCGTCGTCATCCGCGAGCTTATTTGCGATCTTCATTTATGGCACGGATAATGTCGATGTGACGGCCGTAACCATCGTTCAGGCGATCTCTCCCGCGCAGATCGCGCAGGCGCGCGAATTATTTCTGGAATATGCGGCGTCCCTTGGCTTCAGCTTGTGCTTTCAGAATTTCGACGCGGAGCTCGCTGGCTTGCCCGGCGATTACGCGCCTCCCGATGGACGCCTGCTGCTGGCGCAATACGACGGCCAGCTCGCCGGCTGCGGCGCGCTGCACAAGCTGGAAGCGAATTTGGAGTCGGATATTTGCGAGATGAAGCGCCTTTACCTCCGTCCGCAGTTTCGCGGCCAGCGAATCGGACGAACCATCGCGGAGCGCCTGATAGCCGAAGCGCGCGCGATTGGCTATAAGCGCATGCGTCTCGATACCGTCGGCCCGGTGATGAAGGATGCGGTCGCAATGTATCGCAAGCTCGGCTTCAAGGAAATCGCGCCCTATCGCAAAAATCCGATGCCGGGGACTCTGTATATGGAGCTCGCGCTCTAGAAGCCGACCCCTGGCGCAACCCTGCAAAGAAAGTGTTACAAATATATGGGCCGCTCCGGACAACCACGCGCGGCCGTCGTGAATCTTCCAGGCACACCCCGTCATCTCTAATGCTTTGGAGGAAAACGAAATGGCACAAGTTTTGGAGGAAGTAAAAATGGCGCATGAACTGCTCCCGCTGCCGTATGCGTACAACGCTCTCGAACCCACCATCGACGAAAAGACGATGCATCTGCATCACGACATGCATCACGCCGCCTATGTCAAAAACCTGAATGCGGCGCTCGACAAGCATCCCGAACTGCACTCGAAGAAAGTAGAAGATCTGCTCCGCGACCTGAACTCGATTCCGGAAGACATTCGCGGCGCCGTGCGCAACAACGGCGGCGGCCACCTCAACCACACCATGTTCTGGAACATCATGAAGCCAAATGGCGGCGGTGAGCCGACCGGGCCGATCGCCGATGCGATCAAGAAGACCTTTGGCGACTTCAAGACTTTTCAGGAAAAATTCAACGCCGCCGGTGCGGGACAGTTCGGCAGCGGATGGGCTTGGCTCGTCGGAGACGGCAAGGGCGAGATAAAGGTAATCTCGACGCCGAACCAGGACAATCCGATCTCGCAAGGCCTGCATCCTATTTTTGGCAACGACGTCTGGGAGCATGCCTACTACCTGAAGTACAACAACCGGAGGCCGGAATATCTGTCCGCCTGGTGGAATGTCGTGAACTGGGAAGAAATCAACAAACGGTATCAGGCTTCGCTGAAGAAGTAACAGCCTTCAGGTATCCCGTCCAAGCCGGGCTCCCATCGCGCCCGCTTTTGCGTGATGGGGAAGCTCGGCTTGGGCGGAACTATTCCAGTCTCCCTCATTAAAATTAGATTAATTTCCCTCCGAACCAAAGCCTTCCGACCTTCGCCGCTGGACCGCTTTGCCATTCCCGCCGATAATAACGGCGAACCTCCTTGTCTCTGTCCATGTCCAACAACGAATACGATCTGGTCGTGGTCGGCAGCGGCCCCGCCGGTCAAAAGGGCGCCATCTGCGCCGCCAAGATGCGCAAGAAGGTCGCGATCATCGACCGCGAGCGCACCATTGGCGGCGTCTGCGTGCATACCGGAACCATCCCCAGCAAAATGTTCCGCGAGGCCGTTCTCTATCTCAGCGGATTTCGCCAGCGCACGTTTTACGGCCGCGGCTATGTGCTCAAAGATCGCATCGAAATGTCCGACCTCATCTTCCGCGCCCAATCCGTCATGTCGCGCGAGGTTGAGGTCATCAAAGCGCAGATCCGGCGCAACTACATAACTTCGCTTTCGGGCGACGCCCACTTTGTCGATCCCCACACCATCGAGATCAACAACTCCGACGGCACACAACAGGTTCGCGGCGACAAAATTCTGATCGCCTGCGGCACGCGCCCCGCGCACGACGCCGAAATCCCGATCGACAACAAAAGAATTTTCGACTCCGACCAGATCCATTGCCTCGACGAAATTCCCCGCGAGCTGATCGTCGTCGGCGCCGGCATCATCGGACTCGAGTATGCCTCGATGTTCGCCGCGCTCGGCGTCAAAGTCACGCTGCTCGATCAGCGGCCCACGCTCCTCGACTTCGTCGATCGCGAAATTATCGAGAGCCTCTGCTTCCAGCTTCGCCAGCTCGGCACCGTCTTTCGCCTGGGCGAAAAAGTTGTTTCCGTCAGTTTTGACGAAGAGCGCTCGCAGGTTTGCGCGCGCCTCGAAAGCGGCAAAGTCGTTCGCGGGCAGGCGCTCCTTTATTCCGTGGGCCGTCAGGCCAACAGCGACAAGATGAACATCGACGCGGCCGGCGTCGTGCCCGACGGCCGCGGCAAGCTGCTCGTCAATGAGCACTATCAGACGAACGTCCCGCATATCTACGCCGCCGGCGACGTCATCGGCTTCCCCGCGCTCGCCTCAACTTCCATGGAACAGGGCCGCCTCGCCAGTTGCCACATGTTTGGCAAGCCCAGCAAGATGGTTTCGAATCTGATTCCCTACGGAATTTATGCGATCCCGGAAATTTCGATGGTCGGCGAAACGGAAGAAGAGCTGACGAAGAAAAAAGCGCCCTACGAAAGCGGACTGGCGCGCTACTCCGAGCTGGCAAAAGGCCAGATGCTCGGCGACGAACAAGGCTTGGTAAAAATTCTCTTCGACCCGAACACGCTCAAACTCCTCGGCGTCCACATCATCGGGGACCGCGCCGCTGAAATCGTTCACATTGGCCAAGCGGTGCTCGCCATGGGTGGGTCAATCGAATATTTCCGCGACACAATCTTCAATTACCCAACGCTCGCCGAAGCTTATAAAGTCGCCGCATTAGACGGCCTGAACAAACTCTGATCGGGGCAGGATCGTATAGCGACGGGCGAAGACTAGCTCTCAAAGAATTCCGCAACCCGGGGCCAATGCTTCCGCACAATCATGTCCGTACTCAAATGCCCGCCCCGGCGAAATAGTTTGAGTTCCGCGCCCGTGACCCGTGCAAACTTCACGACCGAACGATACGGCACAAACGGATCATCCTGCGCGTGAAACATCATGATCTTGGCGTCATTCATCTCCCGCGCATGATAAATAGGACTAAAGAACTTTCCCTGACTCAGCTTTTTCCAGTTTCGTTCGGACAGCCGGTAAGCCTGCCCAAATGCTTCACGAAGGTATGCCGCATAACTCGGATTTGACGTCTCCTTCTTCTGCTCGCGAGGCAGAATCGACCAATCCACCACCGGACAATTGGCAATCACCTTCTTCACACGCGAATCACGCGAGCACAAAAGCGCGACAGTCCCGCCGAAGCTTCCGCCGATCACAAAGACCTCGTCCGCCCGCACCCGAAACCGGCGCCCGAATGCCAGTTCGCGAAACTCGCGTTGCACGCCGTCGATCACGTCCAAAATATCCAGATGCGGCGAGCGCTCCAGAAATTCGCCGCCACTCTCCCACGCGCCGCGATAGCGAGGATAGAAGACCCAGTATCCCTTAGCCGAAAGAAATTCAGCGAGTGGCTGCTTCCGCGGAATCGAGGGCATGCCGTCACACAAAATAATGACGCGCCCCTTTCGGCCGCGCCCAGCCGACGGCAAGAACTCCGTAACAATGTCGCGCGCAAATCGTGTTCTGAACATGGTTCCAAGTATGGAGGATTGCCGCCCCTGCCCGCTATGTCATCATGCGAGCGCGTTTTATCTTCAAGGTCTTCTCCGTGGCTCTGTGCCTCTGTGGTGAAAGACTTTCAATACACCGCCATATCCTCAGCAGAGACCCACCGGCCCGAGTAATTGCTCTTAATCTGGCCAGCCAGATCTGCCTCCGGCAATCCCAGCAGCACCTCGTGATATGTAACCAGCAGCTTGGGACGAGCGCGGCGCGCGATGTCTCCGAGTTCCGCGGGCGAAGTGTGGAATCTCTTGAAATACTCATGCCAGTGCGGAGTCTGCATCTGCTTCCCATTCGGGTTGTAGACCTCGTGCAGCAGAAGGTCGCATCCATCGCACGCCTTCACGACTTCGTCGGTCGGAGCGGTGTCGCCAGAGATGACGATTTTGCGATCCTTCGTTTCGAATTTGTAGCCATAGGCCTCTTTCCAGCTTCCGTGTTTCACCAAAAATGCGGTTACCTTCACGTTCTCGTCGCGATAAATAACGCCCGGCGAAATCTCGTGCACGTTAACTTTATAGCCCGCGGCGTTCGCCTGCTCCAATCCCTCGCGGCGAACGTGAATGTCTTCCACCCACGCCTGCTCGATGTGCGCCGTCATATTTTTCAAGCCGTGCGGACCGTAGGCCTCGAGCGCCACCGGCCGGTCCAGCACCCATGGAGAAAAAATCAGGTCAGGATATCCGACCGTATGGTCAGAGTGCAGATGAGTAATAAACACAATATCCAGCTTGGCAGAAACAAGCCCCGGGATGCCATCTTTCTTAGCCGCCTTGGCCGCCTGCCTCACCACTCCGGGTCCGCAATCGATGAGATAAGCGCGCCCGTTCACCACCACCGCGACCGCCGGCCCGGACCGCTCAGGATCGGGAACGGGCGTGCCCGACCCCAACATCACAACCTGCGTTCCGGGCGGCGCGGCACTCGGTTGCCCAGCTGCCCCCATCTCTTCTCCCGCCTCCGCTCCGGCCAAGGCGCAGCCCATCATCAGAGCTGCGGCTGCGGCAACAGTAACTCTCCACTTTCTCTTTGGCGCCAAGTCCTCACCTCCACGACCAGAGCAAAGAATAAAAGAATATAAGATTTCTGCCCCGACCTCTAATCCACCTTCTGCCCCGCCCTTCCAGATCGCCAACCATAATTCAGCCCGCGCCACCCCCTTGACGCCCCAGCCCGCAAGCGACTAAACTCCTCTCCCACCGCGGCTTTTCGCGGTGAAGCACACTCCAACCAGCACCCGGCTTCGACACCCTCTAGGAGGCTCCGACAATGATCTCCCGCTTTTCGAAATTCGCTTGGCTTCTGTCCTTCTTTGCGCTTTCTTCCCTCGCCTTCGCCGGCGTCGGATCTTCGAACACGGCCACTGCCGATCCGCCGGTGCCCCACCCGCATACGCAGCCTTGCAAGGTTGTTCTCTTCACCCACGTGCGTTTTGCCGACTTCAACGCGCAGCCTTTTTCCTATGCGCCGCCCGCCGATTGCCCCGCCCCCTGGGCCAAAGTAATTCTGGTGGGAGATTTCTCGGTCAGCGAGGGCATTCAATACGACCGCACCGCCAACATCTGGCTGGGGCCCACCAATATTTATTTCGGCACCACCTCCGAGCCCGATCCGAGCGACTCGCGCCATTGGACCATTCAGCGTGATCTCACCGACTACAGCTCGATCTTCACCACCGCGCAGGATGGCGCAGCCGATATCGGCAACCTCGTCAACAAGACTTACACCGGCGTCATCTACGGAACCGTCACCATGTATTTTTATCCTCCGTCGGCGAAGGCGTCCGCGCCCGTCACCGCCGATCAGGTCATCGCCTTTTCAGGCGGGCCGACCGGCGGCACCGTCGCCCTCGACGCCACCGGACAATGCTGCCAGCCGTCGCTCTCGCAGACTCTGACGCTGCCGACCAATATTCAGAAGGCCTATCTCGACGTCTTTGCGCAAAGCCAGAATGACGACGAATTCTGGTACACCTGCGTGCCCAACAACGTTGCCTCAGAGCTCGAAAGCTGCCCCAACACTGCCTTCCGCGAATCGGAGATTACGATCGACGGCAATCCCGCCGGCGTCGCCCCCGTCTATCCCTGGATCTTCACCGGCGGCATCGACCCCTATCTCTGGTTCCCGATTCCCGGAGTTCAGACGCTCAACTTCATTCCCTATCGCGTCGACCTGTCGCCCTTCGCCAGCCTGCTTGACGATGGCAATCAGCACACTATCGCCATGAGCGTCTTCAATGCCGACGATTATTTCTCGGCGACCGCTTCGCTTCTGCTCTATCTCGATCACGGCTCAACGCAAGTGACCGGAGCCGTAACGCAGAACACGCTGACCGCGCCCTCGCCTGTGATCACCGAGAAGATCAGCTCATCGAGGAACAGCATCGGCGGAACGGTCAACACCGTAAACACTCACGATTTCACCATCTCCGGATACGTCAACACCTCGGCGGGCACGGTGACAACCACGCTCGCGCAGAGTATTGATTTTTCCAACCTGCAAAAGTTCACGATCAACGATGTGGCTTACGTGCAGGACATCACGCAGAACACGAACATCAGCGCCACCACAACGGTGGTCGACTCGGCCGGAACGTACGTCGATAACGTCACCACCGGCTGGCCGATGAGCATGGATATCGTGCTCGCCTTTAATTCCGATGGCTCTGGCACGCAAACCACAACCGTCAACCAGAACTACGCGGTGGAAGATGAGGCCACCCTCAACGGCAACGTCGTATCGTTCAGCAACGTGCACAACGGAGTCACGCCCACCGACACGCTCGAATTCAATTCCAGTTTCCAGATCACCGGCAACGAGAATCAGTCCAGCGCACAGAGCTACTACGCCTATAACAATGCTGGCTACTGCTACAGCAAGTCGCTGACCGCCGCCAATAACATCCTTACCAGCATTACAAACGGGCAGGGATGCAGTAAGAAGTAGTTAGAACTTAGAAGTCAGGTTCCAGAAGTTAGAGCTCCCGCCGCTTGCGATAGTGCCGGGAGCTCTTTCATTTCTTGCTTCCTCTATCTTTACTTCCTCCGCGAATTTCCTGCGCGAAGTTCCTCTGCGCTTTTCGGCGTTGAACCTTCGCATCCCATGTGCACTTTATTGCAGTAAATCTGCTGCTTCGTGACCTCTTTTATCGCGCGCGATTTGCCTCACTTCGGCCATTGACAAGGCATTTGGGCTGCCGCATACTTGCCGCCTTCAGCCCGCTTGCGGATCAATTTCCGCCGGCCCCCAAATTTTTAGGAGGAGGTTTCCATGTCGAAGTCTCGTTTGTTCCAGGTTCTCTTGTGCCTGGTGGTCGTCGCATTCTTGATGTGCGGCCAGCAGGCAATGGCGCAAAGCCGTCACCATTTCACGGCGCGCGTGGTGTCGGGCGCGGTCGTACCTCATGGCAACGCAGTTGAGAAGTACGACGAGCTGTTCGAGCTCTCGTCGGGCTTCGGAGCTCTACCACCAGTCGATGGCAGTGACTACGATGAGTGGCCGTGCTTCCCGAACCAAAACGCGAATGGCGCCGATTGCTCGCAGATCTCTCCCGGCGGAGTCGTCATCGGCACCCCCGCATTCACCTGGTCCTACGCCGCCTGCGATGCGAACTCGCCGTCCAGCGCCAATTGCGGACAGATCTTCTGGTTCTACGAAGACGACACCGGCGACGGCACCGATGATCTGATCGTTTCGATCGTCGCGAAGCAGGGCTCGAACATTATTCTGGACACGGGAAACTTTGATTTCGGCCCCAACCCCTTCCCGGCCGGCTCGGTGATCGTGATCTCTGACGACGTGGCCTTCGGCACCCTCGGCGAGACGGGCAAGAACAATGGATACTGCGACGGCAGCAAGAAAACCTGCTCCGATCCGCTGGCGGGCACGGCGACCATCGTCGTGACCACCAAGGTTGGGCCCTCGAAAATTTCGAGCAAGTTCAGCCTTAATCTTCAGTAGGTAGAAGACGATCGGTAGAAGACGGTCGGTAGAAGAGCAGAAGCCAGCAGAATAGTAGACAGCCGAAGTGCGGGAGCAACACCTCCGCAAATCGGAACTGGGCGCGCACCCCGACCAACCGTTGTTAGCCCACTCATCGTGTGTCTCGCGATGAGTGGGCTTTTTCGGCCGCGTGCCAGTTCTCCGCGACCGGGTATATCATTTCGACCACTATGCATGCAGCGGATGCCGCCGGAGATTACCTGCGCCTGGCCGAGTGTTATGGCCAGCTCAAGGATCCGGAACTCTTGCTCCTGCATTCCTCAGTGTCCTCTGTGTCCTCTGTGTCCTCTGTGGTTAAGGGTTTTAAGGTTTTAAGATTTCGCGATTCCCTTCTTCCTTCTTCAATCTGATTTCTGCATTCGCTCTTGCCTCTCCTGTGCACCAATGTGCAAATCAGGATTGCCGCGAGCCTCCCGACTCACCAACGCCATCTCCGGCCAGCCCAAAATCCCCCGCTCTCGCGCCATTGACGCCCGCTTTCGCTTCACGCTCCCTCGCAACTCTTCATCAATATTTCCTTCCCGGAAATCCACCGTTGCACCATTCATGTGTAATTGACCCCGACCGATTCTGCGCGTACAGTCACACCACTTCACTAAAAAACTTGCCCGGCAAAACCGGCGCGGAAACCTCAACCGCAAATCGTCAGTGAGAAAGTACGCAATCATCAGTGAGAAAGTCATGATCAGCAAGAACGGTTGGAATGTGTACTGCACGCGTTTTCTGGTTCGCGCCCGGCGCCTCACCGAGCCGATCGCGTTCACCGATCCGTTCGGCCACGAACACGTTGGACGGCCGGGCGACTATCTCGTCGAAACCTCCAACGGAATTCGCCGCATCGCAACGCGTGCTTTTTTTGAAGATGCCTACGTGCCGCTCTCAGCCGCCGGACCCGAGTTAGCGGACTCAGATTTACGTCGGCGCCCCGCCCGCGGCATAGTCCCCGGATCCGCCGGCCAGCCGCCCGACGGGACTGCCAGAGGTACTGCCAGCGGGATAGCCAGAGGTCTTGTTGAAGACCGGCCGAGCGCGATGGCATAGAACGCGCGATGGCAAAGAAAAAGACGGCTGCCGAAAAACTCGGCCGTCGCACTTGCTTTTGGGTGGCGCAGCGGTTTACCGCTGCGATAACTGAATTGTTTTCAGCGCCGGCTGAGGTCACGGTCCAGTGTTTTGATCCGGCAGCCTCTAAAACCGCCGGTCTTCTGGCAGTCTTAAATCGGGTACCCATAGCACGGTAGAGCCACTATATATTGCGATTTCCTCTTGACACGCACTACGGGTGGTTGTACGTTAAGCATCCCAAGGGCATTTTCAATAGACCTCCACTTTAAGGAGGCAGATCAAAAACCCAGGGGCGGCGCTCAAAGTTGCGGTGACTTGGCGCTCGCTCCTTAACGGGACCATCCCCCTGACGGATGGAGTTTCATGATGACTTCCCCCTTGGACTGGTGAGGCCAATTGGCCCCGTCCAGGCAATCCCCCCGGGGGAATTCATTAAAGTTTTGCGGACGAAGCTGTCAGCTTGACGTGGTTTGTTCGCATGATTTTGTGCAGTCGAGGAGCCCCCATGGATGAATTGATCGAACTCGTTGACGCCTCCTTTGTACGCCATGGCATCGAATGCCCCCCTGCCGACTCAAAGACGGTAGGGCAGGCGACGCCTGTTGCGGCACCAACCGCGACCTCGCCGATTGAACCTGCCGCGCTCCCCGAACACAGTTATCGCAAGAAGCCGGACGCCGGCCTCGCCACCTAGGCTGGGCCGCAAGCTGCTGGAAGCATGGACCATAATGTCCATGCCGTATGAACCCATCCGTTCCAAAATGGGCTGCAACATTGCTGGTGCAACATTGCTCGACCGAAGTCGATTTCATTTCGCCATCATCTAATCTAGGAGAGAGAGCCATGCCAGAAGTGCAGGGAAATGTGCAGGGAAAAGTTAAGGAAAACGTGACCGAAAGAGTCCCAGAAAACGCCCAGGTCAAAACGCAGTCCGTCGCGCCCCCCACCAATAAGAAGAAGGCGCCGGGGCTCGCCTTCCGCCGGCTGTTCACCAAGCCCGGCGTCTCTCCTTATAACGACGTCGAATGGGAGCTCCGCACCGCCTCCATCACCGACTCGCAAGGCGGAATCATCTTCGAGCAGAAGAACGTCGAGGTCCCCAAAGACTGGTCGATGACCGCCACCAACATCGTGGCCTCGAAATACCTGCACGGCCGCATGGATACCGGCGAGCGCGAGACTGGCGTCCGCCAGCTCGTCACCCGCGTCGCCGAGACGATTCGCGACTGGGGCATGAAAGACGGCTATTTCCGCTCGGCCGACGACGCCGCCATCTTCCACGACGAACTCGTTCATCTCCTCATCCGCCAGTATGCGGCCTTCAACTCGCCCGTCTGGTTCAACGTCGGCTGCGATCGCATCGAGCCCACCTCCGACGCCACCAACTGGCATTGGAACGCCGCCACGCAGCAAATCGAATTCGGCGTCACCGGATACACCCGTCCGCAGTGTTCTGCCTGCTTCATCAACTCCATCAAAGACTCGCTCGATTCGATCCTGACCCTCGCCAAGACCGAAGGCATGCTCTTCAAGTGGGGCAGCGGCACCGGCACCAATCTCTCGCCGCTGCGCTCCTCGACCGAGACGCTCTCCGGCGGCGGCACCGCCAGTGGTCCGCTCAGCTTCATGAAGGGTTTTGACGCCTTCGCCGGCGTCATCAAATCCGGCGGCAAGACTCGCCGCGCCGCCAAGATGGTCATCCTCAACATCGACCATCCCGATATCGTCGACTTCATCATGTGCAAACAAAAAGAAGAGGCCAAGGCGCACGCCCTGGTGCAGCAGGGCTACGACGGATCGCACCCCGACTCCGACGCCTACAGCTCCATCTTCTTTCAAAACGCCAACAACAGCGTCCGTGTGACTGACGACTTCATGGTCAGCGTTCTGCGCGACACCGAATTCTCCACCCGCTCCATCGTCGATGGCCGCGTCATCAATACTTATCCCGCGAAGGAACTACTGACCAAGCTCTCCGAAGCCACCTGGCATTGCGGCGATCCCGGCATGCAGTACGACTCCACCATCAACCGCTGGCACACCAGCAAGAACACCGCCCGCATCAACGCGTCGAACCCCTGCTCGGAGTACATGTTCCTCGACGACTCGGCCTGCAACCTCGCCAGCCTGAACCTGCTGAAGTTCGCGCCCAACGGCACGTTTGACGTTGAAGCCTACCGCCACGCGGTCGACGTCCTCATCACCGCGCAAGAAATTCTAGTCGACAACGCCGGCTATCCCACCGAGATGATCGGCAAGAACAGCCACGACTATCGTCCGCTCGGCCTAGGCTACGCCAACTTAGGCGCGCTGCTAATGGCCGCCGGCCTTCCCTACGACTCCGATGCCGGACGCGACTACGCCGCCTGCGTCACCGCCATCATGTGCGGCCAGGCTTATCTCCAATCCAGCCGCATCGCCGAACTCTGCGAGCCCATCGGTCCCGCAACCAGCACAGTACAAACCCGCCTCGGAGTTACTAACTCCGAAGATATGCCCGGAGCAGCCTGCCCCGGCTTCTATCTCAACCGCGAGCCGTTCTTAGACGTTATAAGAATGCACCGCGCGTCCGTAAACAACATCAACAGCAAAAACGTCCCCGCTCCTATCTACGAAGCCAGCAAGCAATGCTGGGACGAAGCTCTCTCGAGCGGCGAAAAACACGGCTACCGCAACAGCCAGGTCACGGTCCTAGCTCCCACCGGCACCATCGGCTTCTTCATGGACTGCGACACCACCGGCATCGAGCCCGACCTCGCCCTGATCAAATACAAAAAACTGGTCGGCGGAGGCATGATCAAAATCGTCAACAACACCGTGCCCAGCGCGCTCTTCAAGCTCGGCTACACCCACGAACAGGCCGACGCCATCGTCTCCTACGTCGACGCCACCGGCACCATCGAGGGCGCGCCGCACATTAAAGACGACCATCTCGCCGTCTTCGATTGCTCCTTCAAACCGGCCAAGGGCACGCGCTCCATTCATTACATGGGCCACTTAAAGATGATGGCCGCCGCGCAGCCCTTCATCTCCGGCGCAATTTCAAAGACCGTCAATCTTCCGAACTCAGCCACGGTCGAAGATATTTCCGAGGCCTACATGCAAGCCTGGAAGCTCGGCCTCAAAGCCGTCGCCGTCTATCGCGATGGCTGCAAGCAGTCGCAGCCGCTCTCGGCCGCGGGCAGCAAGACCGCCAACTCCACCAAAGACGACGCCCGCAACGCCGCCGCATCCGCCCACCTGGCCGAAGACAATCCCAACGGACCGCCCCGCGCCGTCCGCCACAAGCTCCAGGAAGAGCGCATGTCGGTGACGCACAAATTCAACATCGCCGGCCACGAGGGCTACATCACCGTCGGCCTCTATCCCAGCGGCGAGCCCGGCGAACTCTTCATCAAGATGGCCAAAGAAGGCTCAACCGTCTCCGGCCTGATGGACAGCTTTGCGCTCGCAGTCTCGCTAGCCATGCAGCACGGAGTCCCGCTGAAAGTGCTCTGCGAAAAATTCGCGCACACCCGCTTCGAGCCCAGCGGTTGGTCCCAGAATCCCGACATCGGCTTCGCCAAGTCGATCATGGATTACATCTTCCGCTGGCTCCAAATGCGCTTCCTGACCGGCCAACAGCAATTCCTATTCGAAAACCTGCGCCCAAAGCCGTTGCCCAGTTCCGGCGAGACAAGCGACATGAACGCCTCCACCGATCCAAGCCGTGACCCAAGAGCAGAAGGCCGTGACGCAAGCCGTGATACAAGAACGGAAAGCCGCGATACAAGAGCCGGCAGCATCCACGCCGCCGACGCCCTGGCCGGAATGATCGACCTAGGCGACGCTCCCAGCTGCCACGTCTGCGGCTCAATCATGGTAAGAAACGGAAGCTGCTACAAGTGCATGAGCTGCGGCAGCACGAGTGGCTGCAGCTAAGCGCAATGTGGGGACGGGCGACTCGCCCGTCCATGCAAAAACTCACGTGGGGAAGCGCTCTGCGGGCGTCGCGGTGCTGACACATGCACTTCAAAATCGCCGGTCCGATCACGGACATAAAGTCGATTGCGACCGGCACTGCCATCCGCGAGCGCAAGCGCTTGTGGAAGGCTTACGGAAAAGGACGCTGGCGCAAGATGAAAGGCATGGCCGACGTGGAATTTTCAAATGGTACGATACGCCATGCGGAGATCCACTGGTATGAAGCCCACGGCATCGGTGCGAAAGAATATAAGCTCAAGCGCATCCTCGACTGACATGAAACGCGAAGGACAGTTCGTAGTCTGCATCGGCAACAAGGGCTACTCCGCCTCGCTGGAGTTGCGCAAGATCTATCAGATGCTCCCCGACAAGGCCGCGCTAAAGCTTCATCAGATTCGAGTCATCGACGAATCCGGCGAAGACTACCTCTACCCGGAAGAGTTCTTCGTCCCCGTAAAGCTGCCGCAAGCCGTCGAGCAAGCCATCCGCAGAGCATCAGCCTAGGCCATGTTCAGCACATCCCGGGCTCGAAGCGAGAAACAAGCCTCGCTGGCCTTACCCGACAGATCGCGGGTTTGTAAGGGTGAGGGAAATCGCTAGAGATTACAATATGCGCGTTCTCGTTCTCGGCAATGGCGCTGGTCATGACGTACAGTACATCGAGTCTCCTGATGATAATCCACGGCGAAAACTGCTTAAGGCTGAGTACAAGGTCCTCCTAAGCTCCCGGATTGCTGAACGAAAAGTGGACTTTATTGGCGAAGAAGCGAAGGCAGGAACTCGGACCATTGCTCAACTCTTAGGACATCGCACCGAGAACATCGACATGCCCGATGCGGAGAGGGAGGCTCAGGGCATTGCGGAGGAGCAAAGAAACCGCCCCTGTGTGCCTCACTATGTGGGCAACGATGCCAAGACTGAACTCACCGCACAAGGCTACCAAAGGAATGTTGGCAACGGGTGGGTGCAGTTAGAAGCCCGCATAGATTCGGATAAGATACGTGAGCAATACATGTTTGAACGTGTCACGCAAGAAATCCATGACGCACAGAGTGTCATAGTGATCTGCGGAATAATCCACAGCGTTCAACTGGCCGCTATTTTTCGTCGCGACTCTGATAATGACGTTGAAGTCGAGCTCTGGGAACCAATGGCGAATCGGTGATGTGGGAACTGTCCCCCGCGATTCGGCGGGTGGCCCACTTCTAAGCCCTATCCGCACTGACGGGTGCCCCACCTTTCGCGCCTTTCGAAAGGTGGGATTCCACGGTCCTCTTCCTCTTGGGATTGTTGGTAGATCGTCGCCACGGATCACTCAGAGCTTCTCGGACAGTTGGCCCTTTAGCAACTCCTCCAAATACTTAGCCAACTCGGTGATGTCGTACTGCCCGCCTTCGTACGCGCGATCTGCTGCCTTCAAACCAGCAATGTAGGGCGCTCTGTTTTCACGAACCCGTTCCGGCACGGTTTTCTTGCCACCGAGAATTCTTCCCTGTTTCATGCAAATCAGGTAATAGCAAGCTGCCCTTGCCGTTCTTCCGTTCCCCTCGATAAAGGGATGGACCCAATTCAAATTCCACAGGGCAAACGCGGCGAGCGCAGTTGGGTGATCCATGATGGTCCAATTCTCGTGGATCACCGAGAAGAACGCATCCATGGGGAGTCGAGGTACATCATGAAAGTGCGGAGGCACATGGTTTCCTACTCTAATTGGACCTTCCCGGTACCGCCCGCCCAGTTGGCAGATGTTTGAAACGGCTGCATAGTTCAATGCCCACAAGGTGTATTTGTCGAACGCCTCAATACCTTTCTTGAGTCCGATTTCAACGCAGTTCGACAACAGATCGTACTGTCGCAGTAGATTTTGTTCCTGGATTTTGGTGTATAAGGCGGGATCGTCGTTTTCTCTAACGGACATGAATTTAAAGAGAAGACCGTTACCTCACGGCAGCAGTTTTATGTGTTCCGAGGCAAGCCGAACACTGTCCTTAGTGATACGATCCTGCGAATCCTGAGGGGCATTTCCGAATGCAAAACTAATCCGCTGCTCCCGCAATTCTTCTTCAGTGACTGGGGTTGCCCGAGACGTCTCTAGGATTCTGGTTAATTCTGGATCTGCATCCACTGGACGAAAAAACTGTTGACGGTCCGCCATAGCTACAACTCCCTGAGGCTAGCGATCATATGCCTTCCCTTCGCCTATTATATATTTCTTATTTCCACAGAATTTACACTCTTGGCGCGGGGCTGCATTTAGTGGGATTTCCCAGTCCCGTCCAATTAGAATTTCGCACTCCCCTTGCTCTACACATCTCCATGTGTGAAACTATACACATGCCCACCAACCTCGCCCTCGATGACAACCTGATCGCCGAAGCCCAGCGCGTTGGGAAGCACAAGACCAAGAAAGAAGCCGTAACCGCCGCCCTCGCCGAGTACGTCAAGCGCCGCAAGCAGCTCCGCATTCTCGATGCCTTTGGAACTTTCGACCTCGATCCCTCCTACGATTACAAGTCCGAACGCCGCCGGTCGCGCCCCAAACATAGCCCCAAACGTAGCCCCCAACATAGTCAATGATGATCCTGGTCGATACTTCGATCTGGTCGCTCGCCTTGCGCCGCAAATCGGCTGACTTGAGCGCCCGCGAAAAGTCCCTCACGCTCGCACTCGCGGAACTCATTCGCGACGGCCGCGCCCAATTGATCGGCCTCGTTCGGCAGGAGTTGCTCTCTGGCATCCGCGAACCGGAGAAGTTCGACCAGCTTCGCAACCTTCTGCATGCATTCGACGACGTCCGCCTCGACCCGAGCGACTACGAAGAAGCCGCGCAAATCCACAATCGCTGCCGCAGCCGCGGCGTCGCGGGCTCAGCCATCGACTTCCTAATCTGCGCCGTCGCCGTCCGCCGCCGCTGGCAGATCTTCACCACCGACTCGGACTTTGACCGCTATCAAAAGGTACTCGGGCTGGAACTCTATCGACCGTAGCTGAGAAAAACGCCGAGAGAAAACGCTGGGAGAAAACGCTGGAGAAAATAATGATCACATCGTGAAGGAGGAGAAAATCAGGCGCTCAACCCCTCCAACAGCCGAACAAAAACCGTCCCGCTACGCCGATTTTCCATAACACACCTTGTCAAGCGCGATTTGACTCCCGGAAACCTCCCAACCCTTTTCATTTGTTGCCCCTGCCCCGCATGTACGTACACATCTGTATTCCAAACAATATTTTGTTCGCCCGCCATTCGCTTTCGAGGCGCGCGTATTTCTCGCGGGTTCCGAGCCTTTGAATTCGGATCAACCTTCTTCAGTTGTGGGCAGCTGCCGTCATCCCGGTTTCAAGAAGCCGGGCGAACGTTTGGGGAAGCACGGGCCGGCTGAAAAAATACCCTTGCGCCTCATCGCATTGATGGGATTGAAGAAAGTCCAGCTCCGTCCGCGTCTCCACTCCCTCCGCCACCACCCGCAGCTTCAAACTTCGTCCCATACTGATCACCGCAGTCACAATGGTAGTCTCGCCCGGAGCGGTGGTAATCTGGCGCACAAATGACTGGTCAATCTTGATCGAATCAACCGGAAACTTTCTCAAATAGCTCAGGCTAGAGTAACCAGTCCCAAAATCATCCACCGCCAAATGCACCCCCCGCGCCCGCAGAGTTCTCAGGATGGATTCCGCGGATTCGGCATGTTTCATCAGAACGCTTTCAGTCAGCTCCAGCTCCAGCGATTTCGGATCCAGCCCGGTATCCTCAAGGGCGGAGAACACACCTTCCAGAAAGCTTTCGTTACGCAACTCCATGGCGGAGATGTTGACCGCCATCGTCGACGCGGGCAGGCCAGCGTCTGCCCAGAGCTGGGCCTGTTTGCAGGCTTCCCGGAGAACCCAGTTGCCGATCGGCAGGATAAGGCCACAGTCTTCCGCGACCGGAATGAACTGTCCCGGAGGGACCAGTCCGCGAACGGGATGAGTCCACCGCAATAGGGCTTCGGCGCCCGTGATCTGTCCCGTCTTCAGATTGACCTTGGGCTGGTAGTGGAGCGCGAATTCCTGCCGCTCCAAGGCACGCCGCAGACTCTCCTCGATCGATTGCCGCTCTACTGCCCGCACGTTCATGGCGGACTTGAAAAACTGATAGCTCTGCCGCCCGTTTTCCTTCGCCTGATACATAGCGGTGTCGGCGTTCTTGATGAGCGTTTCCGCATCCAGACCGTCATCGGGATAGACGCTCACCCCGATGCTGGTGGTGACGTGCAGATCATGCTGGTCGATGGAATGAGCCTCGGAGACCGAGTGCAGCATTCTTCGCGCTGTTATGGCAGCGTCTTCCGATTGTTCCATTTCTGAAAGCAGCACTACGAATTCATCGCCCCCCTGCCGGCTGACCGTATCCGAGGCGCGCACACATTCCACTAGGCGCTCCCCCACGGATTGCAGAAGCTTGTCGCCGGTCGGATGTCCCAGAGAATCGTTGATATGTTTGAAGCCGTCCAGATCGAGAAACAGCACAGCGACTTTCTTATCGTGGCGGGGGGCGCGCGCGATCGCCTGGTTCACCCGGTCGTTGAGGAGCATACGATTGGGTAACCCGGTCAGAAAGTCGTGCTGGGCCGAATGAGCCATCTGGAGCGCCATGGCGCGCGCCGCGCTAATGTCGCGGAAAACGATGACCGCTCCGGTGGCACGCCCTTCACGGTCGTGAATGGGAGCGACGGAATCCTCGATCGGGATTTCAAATTCGTCGCGCCGCATCAGGATACAGTTCAAGGGCAGATGCACGATCTGGTTTTGTCCAATGGCCATTTCCATTGGATTCGGGATGGTCTCGCGTGTGCTGGCGTCCAGAATACGGAGTACGTCGGCCACTGCCCGGCCGGCCGCTTCTTCCAACGGCCAGCCCGTCATTTTTTCCGCGACCAGGTTGAGGAAAGTTATATTCCCGGCAATGTCCGAACAGGCCACCGCATCGCCAATGCAGTCGAGCGTAACCTGGGCGCGCTCGGTGGCCACGAACAGCGCCTCTTCCATGGTTTTGCGTTCGATGGCATAGCGCATCGACCGCAGCAGCGAGCGCCCATCGATTTGGCCTTTGATGAGATAGTCCTGGGCACCTTCCTGCAAGGCCTGCGTGGCCATTGCCTCGTCATCCAAGCCCGTGAGCACCACTAAAGGGACCCGGGGCGCGACGGCGTGGGTGCGCTGCACCGCTCCCAGTCCGTGGGCATCGGGTAATCCCAAGTCGAGCAGGATAAGATCAACTTCATGTTCCGCCAGATGCCGTTCGGCGTCACTCAGGCGTTCCACATGCGTCAATTTGGATTGGTGCAGGCCCTGGTCGTTCAACATTTCGCGCAGCAGGCGCGCGTCTCCGGGATTATCTTCGACGAGGAGAAGTGCGGATATGGATTTCTTCGACATCCGTTTTATGCCTGGGGCGGCAACTTGGCCTTGGTCAGCCAGAAGTCATTGATACTTTTCACCAGGCTCTCGAACGCGCCCAGCTGCACCGGCTTGGTGAGGTAGCAGTTCGCGGCCAGTTGATAGCTTTTTACAATGTCCACTTCCGAGTCGGAGGTGGTGAGGATGACAGTCGGGATCATCTTCAGGCTGCTGTCTTCCTTGATGTGAGTCAGAACTTCCCGGCCATCCATTTTGGGGAGGTTGAGATCCAGCAAAATAAGATCCGGGCGCGGTGCATCGGCGTATTGCCCCTCGAACCGCAGAAAGGCCATGGCTTCCACGCCGTCATTAGCCACGTGCAGACGGATGGATGGATTGGCGTCCCGGAACGCTTCCTGCGTCAGCCGGACATCACCGGGGCTGTCTTCGACTAAAAGAACGTTTATTGCCATGCCACTTCCTCCGATGACACTCATGTCTTCCCCCATTCGGCTTGCTTCCCGTGCTATCCGGACGCTCCAACTGCGTTAATTCGGTCGGGCCAACGCCGGGCTCGCTGGACGTCTCGCGGAACCTACGATGCGTTCCTGGTTACCGTTTTCACTTTGACCGAAAGAAGTCCTTCCGGGCCGCTTCCCGAACTCGCGTTCTCGTTCATGCTTCATGCGCTGGCCCGCTGCTGCGGCAACTGCGCCTTGGTCAGCCAGAAATCGTTGACACTCTGCAACAGCGCCGCAAAGTCGTCATACTTAGCCGGCTTGGTGAGGTAGCAGTTGGCCTGGAGTTGGTAGCTTCTCGCTACGTCCGCTTCCGCGTCCGAGGTGGTCAGGACCACGGTCGGGATGGTTCGCAGCATCTCATCCGCCTTGATGCAAGCGAGCACCTCGCGGCCATCCATTCGGGGCAGATTGAGGTCGAGCAAAGTAAGGTCCGGACGCGGGGAATTAGCGTACACTCCCTCATGACGCAGGAATGCCATGGCCTCGACCCCGTCGGAAACGACGTGCAATTGAACCGCGGCGTTGACATCGCGGAAGGCTTCCCGCGTCAAGCGCACATCTCCCGGACTGTCTTCGACGAGGAGAACCTGTATCGACATTATTTTTCTCCCACTGCCTTGGGTCACTTGGTGCATCACTCATGCACTTCCAGTGCACTTCTCGTGAACTATGTCGGCCTCAATTCGCGCCCGCTCAGTCTTCGGCTTGCCGGTTCGGCAAGCGCGCCTTGGCCAGCCAGAAATCGTTGACGCTCTTCACCAGGTTCTCGAACGCGTCGAGCTGCACCGGCTTGGTGAGGTAGCAGTTGGCCTGCAACAGATAGCATTTCGAAATGTCGTCTTCCGACGAGGAGGTAGTGAGGATCACGGTGGGGATGGTTTTCAAGACGTCGTCCGCCTTGATCTGAGCCAGAACCTGACGGCCATCCATTTTGGGCATGTTGAGATCGAGCAAGGTCAGATCGGGACGCGGGGCTTCGGCGTAGTCCCCCTCCTGACGGAGAAACGCCATGGCCTGCACGCCGTCATTGGCGACGTGTAAACGAACCGCCAGGTTGGCGTCGCGGAAGGCTTCCTGCGTCAAGCGAACGTCGCCGGGACTGTCTTCGACGAGAAGAACGTTGAGGAACTGATTTGCTTCTTCTGGGGATTTCATGATTTCTTCTCATTTCCTGCCAAGGCGAAGCTGAAGGTCGACCCTTGCCCTGGCTGGGACTCGACCGAAATGGTGCCGCCGTGCCGCTCCACAATCTTCTTGCAGATGGCCAGACCGATGCCGGTGCCGGCGAACTCTTCCCGTTTGTGTAAGCGCTGAAACATACCGAAAATTCTCTCGAAGTACTGCGAATCGATTCCGAGTCCGTTGTCTTTCACCGCGAACGTCCACTTTTTGCCGCCATTCCGGGTGGCCGAGATGTGGACCTTCGGAATGCCCGGGTTCTGGTACTTGATGCCGTTGCCGATCAGGTTTTGAAATAACTGCGTCAGTTGCATCTCATCGGCCAGTACCCCGGGCAGCGGATCGTGCGTCACCAGCGCCCCGCTTTCTTCGATGGCGCCCCGCAGATTGATGATGGCCTGCTGCAGAGCGTCTTCGCTCGAAGTGTCAAGCATTTCCTGGCCCTTCGTTCCCACCCGCGAAAAGGCCAGCAGATCCTGGATCAGGCGCTGCATGCGGCCCGCCCCATCCACTGCGAAAGCAATAAACTCGTCGGCCTCCGCGTCCAGCTTGCCCTTATACCGCCGGGACAGAAGCTGCGTGTAACTGGCGACCATGCGCAGCGGCTCCTGCAAATCGTGCGAGGCGATGTAGGCAAACTGCCCCAACTCTTCATTGGAGCGGTTCAATTCCTCGATCTTATGCAGCAGATTCAATTCCGCCTGTTTGCGCACGCTGATGTCGCGAATCGCCGCTGTCACCAGAATGCCTTCCGCACTTTCGAGCGGGCTCAGCATGATCTCGATCGGAAACTCGCTGCCATTCTTGTGCCGGCCGGTGAGCTCGATTCCGGTACCGATCTGCTGCGCCAGCGCGTCCGCCGTGGAGCGCAACGCGTCCGCGATCAGCCGTTCCGCGAAGCCGTCGGGAACGATGTTCGTCATTTTTTGACCGACCAATTCGTCGCGGTTGTAGCCAAACTGTTTTTCCGCACGCACGTTCAACAGCACGATCTCGCCTGCCGTGTTGACTACCACCATGGCGTCCGGAGCCGCTTCCAGCAGGCCGCGATATCTGCCCTCCATCTGCCCGAGATGCTTCTCCGCCGCCCGCCGCACGCTGATATCGCGAATCGCCGCCGTCACCAGAATGCCTTCCGCACTTTCGAGCGGGCTCAGCATGATCTCGATGGGAAACTTGCTGCCGTCTTTGCGCCGAGCCATGAGTTCAATGCCCGTGCCGATCTGCTGCGCCAGCGCCTCGGCTGCCGTGCGCGTGCCGTCGGCGATCAGCCGTTCCGCAAAGCCCTCCGGAATAATGTTCGTGACCTTCTGCCCCACCAGTTCGTCGCGCTTGTAGCCGAGCTGTTTCTCGGCCTGCACGTTCAAGAGCACGATCTCGCCCGCGGTGTTGACTACCACCATGGCGTCCGGAGCCGCTTCCAGCAGGCCGCGATATCTGCCCTCCATCTGCCCGAGATGCTTCTCCGCCGCCCGCCGCACGCTGATATCGCGAATCGCCGCCGTCACCAGAATGCCTTCCGCACTTTCGAGCGGGCTCAGCATGATCTCGATGGGAAACTTGCTGCCGTCTTTGCGCCGAGCCATGAGTTCAATGCCCGTGCCGATCTGCTGCGCCAGCGCCTCGGCTGCCGTGCGCGTGCCGTCGGCGATCAGCCGTTCCGCAAAGCCCTCCGGAATAATGTTCGTGACCTTCTGCCCCACCAGTTCGTCGCGCTTGTAGCCGAGCTGTTTCTCGGCCTGCACGTTCAAGAGCACGATCTCGCCCGCGGTGTTGACTACCACCATGGCGTCCGGAGCCGCTTCCAGCAGGCCGCGATATCGGCCCTCCATCTGCCCGAGATGCTTCTCCGCCGCCCGCCGCACGCTGATATCGCGAATCGCCGCCGTCACCAGAATGCCTTCCGCGCTTTCGAGCGGGCTCAGCATGATCTCGATAGGAAACTTGCTGCCATCTTTTCGCTGCCCGATGAGTTCAATCCCGGTGCCGATCTGTTGCGCCAGCGCTTCGGCTGCGCTGCGCGTGCCGTCGCTGATCAGGCGTTCCGCGAAGCCCTCGGGAATGATGTTCGTTACCGGCTGCCCCACCAGTTCATCGCGGTTGTAGCCAAACTCTTTTTCTGTTCGAACATTCAGCAGAACGATCTCCCCCGCTGCGTCCACCACCACCATCGCGTCCGGTGCCGCTTCCAGCAGGCCGCGGTACTTCGCGCCCGACTCCTTGGTCTCGCTGATATCGGTGTTCGTGCCAAACCAGCGCAACACCTTGCCCTCGGCATCGCGGATCGGAACCGCCCGGGAGAGGAACGTGCGATAACTGCCATCCCGCCCGCGCAGGGGAAACGTGTCTTCCCAGATCTCGCCCGCCTTAAAACTGCGCTTGATCTTATCCATCACTCGCTGCCGGTGGTCAGGATGAAGCGTTTCTTGGCCGCCCCACCCGACTACGTCCGCCAAAGTGGTCCCGGTGTAATCAAACCAGCGGTCGTTGTACCAGAAGATGTAACCCTTCTCGTCGGCCATCCAGGCCAATTGAGAAATGTTATTGGCCATGTCGCGAAAGCGTTCCTCGCCTTCGCGCAACGCATCCACCGCCCGATCTCGAGCGTCCGCGTCATGGCGGACCAACCAGCCCGCCGCCGCGGCGATCAACACTCCGAGCAGGGTTCCGAGAAACAGCACCGTTTTGGTCTGACCGAGGCGCCGTTTCGCGTCCGCGTCGCGCACGATCAGCAAACGCTCCTCTTCGTCCTCCATCTGGCCGACTAACCCCAAGAACTCAGTCGTGATTTCCTGGGCGCGGCTGCTGCGAATGGCGTCCGCTGCCGCCTCGGTACCCTGGGCACGGCGCAGATCGAGAGCCTTGTCGGCGAGCGCGAACTTCTCCGTCGTCAGACTTTCAATCTCCGGAAGGCGACCTTGCTGTGCAGCGTTATCGACCGTCAGGTTTCGGACGGCAATTTCGTAGCTGGCCACATCCTGCCGGCTGGCCAGACAGGTCTTGAAATAGGATTCATTGCCGGTCAGCAAAAATCCGCGGCAGTTCGCTTCCACCGTTTCCATCGCCAGGCGCAATTCGCGGAGCTCCGCGATCACTTCGTGGGTATGCCGCAGCCACCGGTCGCTTTCGCTGGACACGACCATGGCCCGGTAAGAGATTGCGCCCACCACCAGCAAGGTCACAATGGCGGACCCGAATCCGATTTGCACTCCCCGGTTCAATGGCGACTTAGTTTTCATTTTCAACGGCTTCTTACTTTGAAAAGGTTGATCGCGACTTAGAGCGAGCTTGCCACAAATGCTGTATTACTGACGGCACTTAGGTATACGTTTTCGATATTTGGTCACAGCATTTGCTCGAGCAATAACCTGCTGCTGGTATCAAAGGGATATCGGCCACCCTCGAGGTGAGCTTTAGTGGTGAAATCCGCAGCGAAGGTTGAGATCGCGGCAGGACCGTATTCCCATTTCAGGACGGTTCCCGGCGCAGCCGTTTCAGGCGGTCGCGGCCATGGCCGGTTTCGCGGTCACCGTAGCTACTACCGTTACGGTGGGGCCGATGGTGCCGTATTCTTCAAAGCTCTTCAGCCTGAGAATGAGGGCCGAGGTGACTTCCTGGCCTTTGGCCACCAGCAATACGCCAGCCTTCGTTCGCAACTCGTGTTCCAGAGCCATACCGAACGGAGCCAACTCATCAATATTGCAGGTCCGCACCACGGTCTGAGTTTTCTCCATATCCAATTTCATTTCCCGCAGCGCATAGAAGATTCGCTGATCGAATCCCTTGTGTTCTTGCAACAGCTGGTTGGCCGCTTCCGCCTTGGAGAGACCCTTCCCCACCAGGTCATCAAAAGCGAACGTTGCGTGTAACAGGTTGGCGCCCAGCCGGAGATCTCCCATTTCTGAATCCGCAGCGTCACCTTCGATCGGGCCGGAGTCATTCTGATGGGCAATCATCCAGGCGATCGGTTCCAAGCGCGGGATTTTCGCTAATAAGTCATGGGCGACATTCGGGTGCGAGTCAAAGCGCGCTTGCTCGCCCGGAGAAATTGGCCGACCGGCCTGGACTGCCTCAACGGTTTCCGGGTGAAGAGTGACGCATCCGAGCTGCGACATCATGGCGGCGACCTCAAACCTCCAGGGGTTTTTCAGGGCCATGTGCGTGACCACATAATGCATATAGCGGCGGACCCGCAGGGCGCGGCCGAAGGCTGCCGGGTTGACCAGTCCAAGCATCTCGGTGAGCACCTGGATGCTGCCTTGCAGGGTGCTTTCCAATAGTTCTTTTTCCGCCGTGACCAGACGATACTGCATCAGTCCCGCACTCAAGGCTTTCGCCAGAGTCTCCTTGTCGCAGGGCTTGGTAAGGAAGCGAAAGATGCTGCCTTCGTTGACCGCACTCACGGCGCTTTGCATCTCGGCATTGCCGGTCAGCATGATGCGAATCGTATCGGGCGCGAGCTGTTTGATTCTCGTCAGGAGCTGGACGCCATCCATTTCCGGCATCCGCATGTCCGAGACCACCACCGCATACGGTCCAGTCGCTGCGAGCGCGCTTAGGGCCGCTGTTCCACTGGCTGCGGTGTCGATTTGAAATTCCTTGTGTAATAGGAGCTCATATCCCGCCAGCACCTTGCTTTCATCGTCAACCATTAAAATCTTCTCAAGCATGAGCTCCGCTCCTCAAAGTAACTTCCTGACAAGCATTCGACCATGATGCCATCTGCGTTTGCAGACCCAACTGGATCATAAGAGGCTCGTCGATCGCCGAGTTTTCTCCGAAGCCGGAGTCAGGATGCATCTGGCTTTCGTAGTAGTCCGCGGCATGGACCGCGATCAGCGCGGAAAATGAAGTGGGTTGGGCGTGCGACGGCTGATGGTGCCAGGCGACCGCCTCGATGACCGAATCCGCCAGTCCCCACAGTCCGAGCAAGTACGCCCCCGCCAGGTTGTGGGTACAACCAAACGCTTCTTCCTCGCACGCCGCCAACAGAACTCCCGGTTCTGCTGCCCGGCGTAGAACTTTTTGATACTCGTCGCTAAAAGCGGAGGCCAGCACTAACCGGCCGACATCGTGGAGTAGACCGGCGGTGAAGGTATCATCCGTCATCTCGCGCGGGGACCGTTGCACTTTCGCAATGGCCTTCGCAAAGCAGGCGGTGGCCATGCTGTGTTTCCAGAGGAAGCTCATGTCCTGCGTGCGCTGTCCTCCGAACCCGGAAAATACCTCCACGCTCAGAACCAGTGCTTTTAGGTTCTCGAATCCGATCATGGCGATGGCCTGTTGGGGGCTAGAAACCTGGCAGGCAAGTCCGAAAAACGCCGAGTTGACCAACTGGAGCACTTTGGCGCACATACCCATGTCTTTTTCAATCAGGTCGCCAATTTCTGTGAGCGAGGTTTTCGGGGACCGCAATGCCTCGGTTACCGCTAAATAGAGCGCGGGCAGGCTGGGCACCGATTTCAGGCAGGAGAGGACCTCTTTCAAGCGGGGATTGTCGAGCATCTCGCGCAACGTGAAGGCGCGCGTCAGCCTCTCCTTCAGCTCATCGATGTCGCACGGTTTCGACAGGTACTGGTGGCTGGGGCCCACCGAACGCAAAATCGTCTCGCGATCCGATTGCCCGGAAAGAATGATGCGGATGGTCCGCGGAAATTTCGCCTTGACCAACTCCAATAGCTGAGCGCCATCCATCGCGGGCATACGCATGTCAGTGATCACCACATCAAATGGGGCTCGTGCCATGGTCTCCAGGGCTTCGGCACCGCTGTTAGCAAACTCGACCTCCCACACTGCGCGCATGCCGCGCAGACTGTGCTGAATACCTTGGAGAATCATGGGCTCATCATCGACAAAGAGGACTCTTTTCATGACACAAGGGCTCCCATCTCCAGCGGAAGTCGAATGAAGAAGGTCGTGCCCTGCCCCATTTCGCTTTCAAACCAAAGCTGTCCCTGATGGCGATTGACAATCGCCGCGTGCGCTAGGGCCAACCCCTGACCCGTGCCTTTACCTACTTCTTTAGTCGTGAAGAACGGCTCGAAGACTCGAGAGCGTATTTCGACCGGGATACCTGCGCCGGTGTCAGCCACTGCGATTCTGGCCCACTCGCCCTCCCGCCGCGTACTGATCGTGATGGTGCCTTTCCCTTTGCCATTTTTCTCGACCACATTGCCGATGGCATGGGCGGAGTTGATGATCAAGTTCAGGATCACCTGGTTGAACTCGCCGGCCAGGCACGGGACGAGCGGCAGATCGGCATCGAAAGCGGTAACCACGTCAGCACAATACTTCCATTCGTGTTTGGCGACTGAGATGGTGGTTTCAATTGCCTGATTGAGGTTGATGACGCGCTTTCCCTCCGAGCCGGGATGGGAAAATTCCTTAAATCCTTTTACGATCTTGGCGACTCGCGATACGCCTTCCAGCGAGTTGTCGATGGCCTCCGGAATATGCTTTAACAGGTATTCCAGATCACACTTCTGATGGAGTTCGCAGAACTGCTGCAGATGTTCAGGGGAAACCGATCCGCTGGCGCATTCGGCTTGCATCGTCCCGCAAAAGTTCAGAAATTCCGCAATTGAGCCCCAGGAATCCTTCAGAAACCGGATGCTATGCCCGACAAATTGCGTGGGAGTGTTGATCTCATGCGCGATGCCGGCCGCCAGTTGACCAATGCCCTCGAGTTTTTGCGCCTGCCGAAGTTGCAATTCCAGGCCCATGCGTTCGGTGACATCGGCTCCGGTAATGATGAATCCCGTGGGCTCGTCGCGCTCCGCCAGAATGCGTAAGACATACAAACCTAATAACCGCGTCTCGCCTTCCCGCTCATAGGGCAGATTGTCACAACGATACGAAGTTTCGGTTCCCAGCCAGCGTGTGATCTCCGCCTTTATGTCGGGATGCAGCCATCGGATTCCACAGTCCTCAATCGGCCGGCCCTGTACGCTGCTGTCATCGATCCCGAAAGTGTTGGTCGCAGTCAGGTTCCACCGGGTAATGCGGCCTTGGGAATCCAGGCCGATCAGGATGGAAGGAATCGAGCGCAGGAACAGTTCGGTCTCCGCGTGTGCGGCCTTCAGCTCGGCGAGGAGTTCACCTTTGACGCGGCTCGCGGCTTCCACATCCTCTTGGGCCTTCTGCATTTCGACTTCCGCTTTCATACGCTGGGTGGCGTAGCGTATGGCTCGGACCAGACCCGGTGAATCGATTGTGCCTTTGACCAGAAAATCCTGGGCGCCCTCCCGCAAAGCCTTATCGGCCATGAATTCGTCGTCACATCCGGTCAGCACGACCAGCGGGGTACGAGGCGCGGCTGCGTGCGCGCGCTGCACGCCTTCCAGTCCATGGGCGTCGGGTAACCCCAAGTCAAGCAGGATAACGTCCACGGCATTCGTCGCGAGGTGGCTCTCCGCCTCGCTCATATATCCGACTTCAGCCAAGGCGAACCGGTGTTGTGCCTGCTCATTGAGCATCTCGCGGAGCAGACGAACATCCAGTGAATTGTCTTCCACCAGAAGAATCCGCGTTGGTGTGTCTCTCATTGATTCGCGAGCCTATAGTGCTTTTGTCGCTGTTGCCTCGATACGCGCAACAGACGAGCCACCTGGGCGAAAGCACCGCTTCCCATGCCTTGCCTCTCCATCGGCGGAATTGACCCTCCGCCTTAATGCTTGCCGTCCTCAGGAAGATAAGGTGGAAATGTGGAAATGAGGCTGGGCCCCGCGGCCCGGCGAATTCCTGTTGAATTTTTCCGCTTGACAGGTTCCTAAATAATGTCTATATTGTCTACTATAGTAGTAGTCTTTCGAGGCGATCAGCGGCTGATTTCGGGAGAGTGAGATGAATACTGAGCGAGCGGGCGGGCTGATCACTTTGAGTTTTATCATCAAGACGAGCGGCGAGATTGTGCCGGCTATGCCGGACGATGAGGAGTCCTCGCCCCAGCAGATTCGAGATTATGTGGCCGGGCCTCCCGAGGTCTTTTGCCAGACCCACGACGGATTCTTCCTGTTTCACAATAAGGAGGAGGGTCAACAACGAGGGTTGCCGCCCAATGAACTGGCAGAGGCCATGTATCTCGAGCCGCCTCGGCGGACGGGAAGTTTAGTGGGCAAGGTTTTTGTCGCGCATCCGGCTCATATTGCCGCCTACTGGAAGGGGAAGTAACTGGGCCGGACAGCCTTGGGTTGGCGGAATCCCGCTCGTGCCAGTGGCAAGGCGGGATTCCGCGACGTCGCCGCCGCGCATGTTATATCAAGCTTGATATTGTCGAGTCGTCACAGGAAACTCCAGGGGGACGCCTTAGGAACCGGTGGAATGAAAGCGGGCCTTGCGTAAACAAAGAATCGACGCTAGTTAGAGATATAGAGGACAACAACGAAAGGGACGAAAGCAAATAAAACTAGAATTGAGGCTCTTGAGCGAAACATCCGCAACCTCTCCACCACTAAACGAGGCATTTGACATGGTGCCGGGAGGGGGGGTCGAACCCCCAAGACCCGAAGGTCGGCGGATTTTGAGTCCGCTGCGTATTTCAGCTAACTATTGATAACACAGGACATATCCGGAAACAGAATATGAAAGTGTGAAAGTTACTGTGTAAGTTTCTCGGATTTTCATGGCTCATCTCGCTCCGCCTTTTTCCACAAACGTCACTTGTTTATGGAGAGGGACGGGATGACCCGATTCCCGAAACCATCTCAGTTTGCGCTCCGGATCGGACGATCCATCAATCCGAATTAGACGGATCCCTCCTCCCGGCATGAACGAGACCGCTGCGCGTTCTCCGCATCTGATCCGGCGAACAGATGCCTTGGGAACCTGAAGCAGAGGCGGCCGCATCTGATACTTCGTAGCTTCATCCGCATCCAAGAAACTATGCAGCGAGTTTCTGTAGATTCCAGCAGTATCGCAAGCATCGGCTATGCTCGTGAGCAACAGGTGCTGGAACTAGAATTTAGACAAAGTGGAGAGGTCTATCAATACTTCGATGTGACCGCCAACGAGCACACCGCCTTGCTCGCCGACGAGTCCAAAGGCACTTATCTCAACCTCCACTTCAAGCCCCAACGGCATCGTTATCATCGGGTCTGGCCTCAAGAGAAATAGCTCCAGCAGTTCCCTACGATTAGCATCCACCGCAACGTTTTGTGGCGTATCGATATCGCCATGAACCCTATTTTACGATATGCTGTCATTTGTTGTAATATGCATGCATATAGTAATGAGGCATCATGACTGTTTCGAAGGCAGAACTCGTAGCCCGCATGGTCAGGAAGGCTGGGGTATTCCGGCCGCGCGAACTGGATCGGGTAGCTATCCCTCGGGAATATCTCCGCCAGGCGAAAGACCGCGGGCTAGTGCGGCAAGTGGGGAGAGGACTTTATGTGGCCGATGGTAGCCGGGTGACCGAGCACCATACGCTTGTGGAGGCAGCGAAACGCGTACCGCGTGGTGTCATCTGCCTGCTCTCTGCGCTGCGCTTCCACGGGCTCACTACGCAATCGCCGCGTGAGGTTTGGATAGCGATTGCCCACAATGCTCGTCGCCCACGCGCGGATTATCCGCTGATGCGTGTTGTGCATTTTTCCGGAAACGCCCTTTCCTATGGCATCGAGGAGAAGAAACTCGAGGGAGTTGCCGTGCGAGTATTTGGTCCTGCAAAGACTGTCGCCGATTGTTTCAAATACCGCAACAAGATAGGGCTGGACGTCGCTCTGGAAGCGCTGCGCGATTGCTACCGACAGCGGAAAGCCACGATGGATGAACTCTTCATGGCTGCGAAAGTCTGCCGGGTGGCACGGGTGATACAACCATACCTGGAGTCGCTCACGTGAAGAAGCCTGTTGCAAATCTGTCGGCTTCCGTTCGGCAGCGGCTGTTGAATCTGGCGACGGAACGCAAGGAAGATTTTGGGCTTGTTCTGACCCGTTATGGATTGGAACGATTCCTCTATCGCTTGAGCATTTCTCCCCATCGAGACGCATTTGTCCTCAAGGGTGCGCTGCTACTGCAACTCTGGACCGCGGAGACGTATCGTCCGACCCGAGATCTCGATCTGCTCGGACGGGGGCCGTCCGATATCAACTTCCGAAAAGTCTTCACAGAGGTGTGCTCGCAAAATGTGGAAGACGATGGCCTGACGTTTCTACCAGACAACATTCGTGTGGAAAGAATCCGTGATGAGGAAGCCTACGAAGGAGTTCGGGTACGCACGGAAGCGCGGCTTGGGAATGTGCGCGTTCCTCTCCAGATTGACGTCGGTCTCGGAGACACGATCGTTCCCGCATCAGAGGAAGTGGAGTACCCCACGCTCCTTGAATTTCCTGCACCCAAATTGCACGCCTATTCCAAGGAGAGTGTGGTTGCGGAAAAGTTCGAAGCCACGGTCAAACTCGGTGTCGCGAATAGCCGAATGAAGGACTTCTACGATCTCTGGGTATTGGCACAAAGGTTCGAATTCGACAGTAGCACTCTCGCTGCGGCCATTCAGTCGACTTTCAAGACGCGGCGCACGGCTCTGCCGAGATCGTCGCCGCTAGCACTGCGGACTGAGTTCTATGAACTTCCAACGAAGCAGCCGCAATGGCGAGCGTTCCTGCAGAAGAGCAAGCTTAAGGCAGATTCTTCGCTCAAAGAAATTATCGAAGTCATCCGAGAGTTCTTAATGCCAGTTGTGGACGGCGTTCTGAGTGGGAACGAAGAAAACCAAGTCTGGCAGCCGGGCGGTCCGTGGGGAAAGAACCGGAAAACTTAATTCCTTCCTGCCGAGAAAGTGTGTAATAGATGGTCAGGTCCGGATTGCTCTGACGCTTGAATAAGCTCAATCATTTCATTGGGATATGACTACGACTGTGAATGATAAAACAAAAAGTCCGCTGCGTCTGCCCAGAATCTAATCGCATGAAGAGAACTGGGCTTGCTAGCCGCGTATTCACTGGGTTTTTGAAGTGGTGCCGGGAGGGGGAGTCGAACCCCCAAGACCCGAAGGTCGGCGGATTTTGAGTCCGCTGCGTCTGCCAGTTCCGCCATCCCGGCTTGCAAGTGATTGATCTTACGACGTGTTTATGGCTACGTTCCTTTTTCATCCAAAATGACGAATGTGCAACTGTGTAAGAAAGTGTGTCACTTTCTGTTGATTTCCACAGTTCGTTGTCATTTTGCCCGTGACGCGCTTTGCCGGCGATTCTCGGGCGAAGGGTCCATAGCCCAGTCATAAAAGGCACCCGCACAAAATTCTACCACTTCATTTATGAGCTGTTACCTTTTGATTTCACGCGAAGCGGAGGACTTGGCGTCTGTGAGCTTATGGCCGACCGGCGCCGAGACGGGGGTGGCCCTGGAAAAACCTAGTAAGAAGAGGCGTCAAGGAATCGTTGTTGGACAGCCATAGGACAGCGACAGGTTGCCACGCTTGCGTTGACACGGAACATCGGTGGCACAAGATCGGATGAATTGCGGTGTCCTAATCATCAGTACAAGCGAAATCAACCGCTTTTTCTTCGGAGCGTGGGACTCCTTCCGAAGCGGCTTCTCTCCGGCGGTTGAGAAGTTCCTCTTACCGCTGCCAACGTGGGAAAAAGGTGGGAGAAATGGCTTGACCATAGTGGCCGCACGAGTGAAGGATCCTTCCCCTCATAGATAAAGTGATGAATCTCGCGATCCAGACACCTTCTTCGCAAGGGCTCGCGACAGTCTCGTAACTTTCTCCGGAAGCTAGGTCGGCATTACATCGACGACAGCAATAATCTGTTCCGTTTTGCTCAACACCGGCATCCATCTGCAAGTAGATTCGCAGCTGCGCGAAGTTCCGATTTGGCGCGGCGGACCGAGCCTCGGAGAGCCGAGACAAATGAAAGCTGCTATTTTCTCTTCAATTCACACTGCGCCCAAATCGTTTCTCCATGTCGAAGATGTACCCCGTCCACAACTGGAAGCGGGCCATCTGTTATTGCGGGTCGTCGCCTGCGGAGTGTGTCGCACTGATCTTCACATCGTTGAAGGAGATCTTTTGCCGCTTCGTCCGCGCCTGACTCCGGGCCATCAAATCGTGGGAGAAGTAATCGAGGGCGCGACCCTGGAATTACCGGCGGGAACTCGTGTCGGCGTTTCTTGGATGGGTGGCGTCGATGGCGATTGCCCGTATTGCCGTCGTGGCATGGAGAATCTCTGCGACAAACCTACGTTCACGGGCTACACAGTGGATGGTGGCTATGCCGAATATGTTCTTGTGCGCGCGGACTTCGCTCTCCCGTTGCCCCCTGGCCTGGATGACGCACATGCCGCTCCTTTGCTGTGCGCCGGTATCATCGGCTTTCGCAGTTTACGAATAGCAGGGGTTGAAAAGGGTGAGCGAGTCGGACTCTTTGGCTTTGGCAGTTCCGCAAGCTTGGCGATCGCCATTTTGCAATCGTGGAAATGCGAGGTTTATGTGGTAACCAGAGGTGAATCCCATCGGAAAAGCGCAACTTCGCTGGGTGCGACCTGGGTTGGCAAAGAAGATGAAATGCCACCGGTGACGCTCGACCGCGCAATCACATTCGCGCCCAGCGGAAAAGTAGTAGTCAGCGCCCTTGCGAGTCTGCGGAAGGGTGGCGTGGTCGCCATTAACGCCATCCATCTCGATCATATGCCGGCCTTTGACTATGACAAGCTGCTGTGGGGCGAACGTCAGATCCGCAGTGTGGCCAATATGACGCGGCAGGATGCGCGCGACTTTCTCAAGATTGCTCGTGACCTCCACATCCGTCCGAACGCTACAATATTCGCGCTCGATGATGCGAATAAGGCGCTGCTCGCTGTGAAAGAAGAAACAGAACTGGGATCGGCAGTGATTGTTCCCTAATCCTTCTTCCGCTGGATCGGTCTTAGGCGTGACGGTTGAGGCGCAGAAGCAAATCGTACAGAACAACACTGAGAAGCGAGTTGTGGACTTCCAGCCCGCCGTTGTAGTGAATAAATCAAACGGTTGCAGTGCTCACTATTGACCAGTAATGGCCCGTTAGTAACGCCTAGAATTTGTCTAAGGCCGCTGCTGTGACCAGCAGAAAACGAAATGCGACGAGTCAAATCCAATCGGCACTGGCGTGCGTTGGAGCGACTTGCGCTGTGGAAGCGTACGGTTCTGCTCTGAGCGAGCCCTTGCTTTTAACGAGTTCAAACTTGAATGGAGATAAAAATGTTGAAACGAATTTTGGCTGTAGCAACTCTGATAGCGATTGCAAGTCTAACCGCCGTCGCCTCAGACCGCGAGGATGATGTGAACCGTACTCAGAAAGCTGCCCAGGTCTTCAAGGAGATCATGAATACTCCGGATCAGGGCATCCCGTCGGGTCTTCTGGAGTCGGCGAAGTGTATCGCCATCATTCCAGGGGATAAGAAGTTTGCCTTCATATTCGGTGGCAGCTACGGCAGGGGACTGGCAACCTGTCGCACCGAGCATGGCTGGAGCGCTCCCATGTTTGTGGCGATTGATAGCGGAAGTGTGGGTTATCAGATCGGGGGTTCGTCCACCGACCTTGTGATGCTCTTTATGAACGATCACGCTCTACAAAGCCTGATGAGCGACAAATTCAAGCTTGGAGGAGACGCTTCAGTGGCTGCCGGACCCGTGGGCCGGAATGCCGCTGCTGGCACTGACCTTAAATTGAACGCGGAGATTCTGTCTTACTCGCGATCGAAAGGCGTTTTTGCGGGGGTGAGCCTGGATGGCGCTGTAATGCAAGCCGATAAAAGTGGAGACAAAGCCATGTATGGCGACGATGTAAACCGCCACGAAATTCTTGACGGCAAAGTTGCCGTACCTGAATCGGCCCGAGGACTGGTGGACGAACTTGGCGGATACACTCACATCGCCAGGGCTGAATAGTGGTTCGTGGCGAAGACGCGATTGCAGCGGTTTGGGCGACTCCTCAATTAGGGCAAGCGCTCAAACCTCGCTTCCACAGTTCCAGATTGGAAGGACTTCGCCCGGCGAGACGATAGCACGGCCGAGCGTTGAGGGCAGCGCACGTTGTTGAACCGTTCTCCGCCGAAGCACATTTCGGCCTCAAAGGGCGGATACAGTGAGCGAAGAGAGCGTTGTGGCTAATGAGGTGATCACGGAGACTTCTGCTTTGGGTGAGTCCGCATCAGACCGCTATTGCCAAGTCGCTAGCCCAATCCACACGATCTTGGTGCTCACGGTGTTGGGCGGTTGGGTGTTCTGGCATAAGATTTCCACGGATCAATTGAGCGTGGCGGCTAATCCGAACCGCGTGCGCTTTTATCTGGCCACTCTTTTCTTTGAATGGCTCTTGTTCGTTTTGGTGGTGGCGGGCGTGCGGCGTCGTGGCGCGTCTGCTCTCATCGTTCTCGGAGATCATTGGCATTCCGTCCGCCAGGTGCTTCGGGATATTGGAATTGCCGTCGGGTTCTGGGTCGTTGCGGCGACGCTCCTTTGGATATTCGGCTGGCTCCTGCGCATCGGCCCGCTGGGTCGCAATGTGTCCATGCTCCCCCAGCGAGGTATCGAACTGGCATTTTGGATAGCACTCTCCCTTACCGCCGGTATTTGCGAAGAGACAATCTTTAGAGGTTACCTGCAACGGCAGTTCATGGCCCTGACTAAGAGCGCTCCCGCCGGCATTCTTCTTTCTGCCGCAACGTTTGGTGCTGCTCACGCCTACCAGGGCTTGCGGATGATGATTTTGATCGCCCTCTACGGCGCCATGTTCGGGATTCTCGCCTATTGGCGCGGAAGCGTTCGCCCAGGAATGATCGCCCACGCATGGCAGGATTCATTGAACGGAGTGCTGGCCGTCGTAATGAAGCACTAGGGTCTACATGGCGCCAATGGCGCGCGGTTACCTAAGCAGGGATGTGGTGCTCGGAAGTCGTCTTCATTCGATATGATGCGATCTTCCGCAGCTTTCAAATGTTCCATTCTGATCAGTTTTCCGACACCCAAAGTTTAATACTTGCTATTCGAACGAAAGACCACACCGATGGAGAGCCACATGCATTTTATTTGAAGCCCAGAAGCAGGAATACGGAGGTTTGCAATCATGGTCGCAAAACTAGCGACAGTAGACGAACACATTTCGGCTCATTCCGAAGGATCGGGTACGATTCCTTACGGGTGCATTTGCTCCTCCAGAGCCAACGAAACACCGCTGGCTGCCGGGATGCGCTTCGATTGCGGATACCTCTTACCGTCTTTTATCACTGACCCGGAACGTATGGAAGCTGCTTTCGAGAAGGTTTACATCCTGCTTCATCGAGGGAAGATCACTTCCAGGAACGACCTGGCCCCCTGCTTAAGCAGTTCACGGACAACGGCAAACCCCTGCTTATCATCGCAGAGGATGTTGAAGGCGAAGCACTGGCTACTCTCGTCGTGAAGAAGCTCAGTGGTTCCCTGAAAGTTGCGGCCATGAGCGTTCCGGGTTTGAGTAATCGGCACAGAAGTTGGTTGCAAAACATCGCTCTGCTAACCGGCGCCAAAGCCACAGCGGAAGGCTTCGACACGCAACTGAAGAACATAAAGATTTCCGATCCCGGACAAGCGAAGAAGGTCATTATCGATAAGAACCGTATGGTGATTGAGAGGAGGGCCCAGCTCTGCGTCCTGTACCACTGAAAAGTTCTCCCCTCGCCGATTGCAGTCAAAATGGCAAGCGGGAGTATTCTCATACCCAACCAACCACTATTTGAGGAGGAAACGAATGCAACTCGGAATGATAGGCCTGGGACGAATGGGTTCGAATATGGTGCAACGGCTGATGAAAGCCGGCCACGAGTGCGTAGTGTCTGACACGCATCCGCAAGCCGTGAAAGATGTGGTGGCGAAAGGCGCGAAGTCGTCCGACAGCATTGCGGATTTTGCGAAACAACTCAGCAAACCGCGCGCCGTGTGGATGATGGTTCCGGCGGCGGTCGTCGATTCGGTATTGACTTCACTTGAGCCTGTGCTGGAACCGGGCGACATCGTAATCGACGGTGGCAATTCCTATTATCACGACGATATCCGTCGCGCCGGTGAATTAAAGAGCAAAGGAATCCACTACGTGGATTGCGGGACCAGCGGGGGCGTGTGGGGATCGGAGCGGGGATACTGTCTGATGATCGGCGGGGAGGAAGCGATTGTGAGTCATCTCGATCCGATCTTCAAGTCGTTGGCTCCGGGTGTTGGCTCAGCGGCGCGGACGCCAGGGCGGACCGGCGAGCCTTCGACATCGGAAAACGGCTACTTGCGCTGCGGCCCGAACGGCGCGGGACACTTCGTAAAGATGGTCCACAACGGTATCGAATACGGCATGATGGCTGCCTTCGCCGAGGGATTGAACATCATTAAGAATGCCAACGTCGGCAAGATGAAGCGCGACGAGGACGCCGAGACAACCCCGCTGCGCCATCCGGAGCTTTACCAATATGACATGGATATGCCGGAGGTCGCGGAGGTCTGGCGGCGCGGTAGTGTAATCGGATCGTGGCTGCTGGATCTGACTGCCGCGGCTTTGCGAGAAAATCCTGACCTCTCGAATTTTGCGGGCCGCGTGTCGGATTCCGGAGAGGGACGGTGGACGGTGCAGGCAGCGGTAGATGAGGGCATTCCGGCGCCGGTGATCAGCGCCGCGCTCAGTTCGCGTTTTGCCTCACGTGGCAACGAGGAATATGCTAC
Source organism: uncultured Acidobacteriaceae bacterium (assembly GCA_963803645.1). Lineage (GTDB taxonomy): Bacteria > Acidobacteriota > Terriglobia > Terriglobales > Acidobacteriaceae > Acidiflorens. The sequence goes on from CAWDNK010000007.1 coordinate 437,490, forward strand.
GAAACTGCTTTCGGCGATGCGCTACGAATTCGGCGGGCACAAGGAGAAAGTTGCCGGCAAACAGGAGGCGGCCTGATGGCTGATTTCCAGTCTGACGCCTTTGTGTTCTTCGGCGCCACCGGCGATCTTGCGCACAAACAGATCTTTCCATCGCTGCAGAGGTTGATTCGCGATGAAGGGTTCAATCTCCCAATCGTCGGCGTCGCCAAAGCAGGTTGGAATCTTGATCAACTCAAAGCGCGCGCCAAGGACAGCCTCGAAAAATTCGGCGGCCTCGACCAGGATGCGTTCAACAAACTGACGGGGCTTTTGCGCTACGTGGATGGCGATTACAACAATCCGAAAACTTTCGCTCAACTGCGTAAAGAATTGGGCGCGGCGAAACAACCACTGCATTACTTTGCAATTCCACCCAGCTTATTCGGCACGGTTGCCGAGGGGCTGGCCAAGTCGGGCTGCGCTGAGAACGCGCGCGTTGTGGTGGAGAAGCCCTTCGGGCATGATTTGGCGTCGGCACAAGAACTCAACCGAATTCTGCACCGCTATTTCCCCGAAGAACGAATCTTCCGCATCGATCATTTTCTGGGGAAGGAACCGGTACAGAACATTCTCTATACCCGCTTCGCGAATCCGATGTTTGAACCGATCTGGAATCGCAACTACGTGCGAAGCATTCAGATCACGATGGCGGAGAAGTTCGGAGTCGAGGACCGCGGCAAGTTCTACGACCAAACCGGCACGGTGCGGGATGTGGTTCAAAATCACCTGCTGCAAGTCCTGGCAACCCTGACCATGGATCCGCCGACCGGCGAGGCTCACGACGCGTGGCGCGACCAGAAGGCCGCGTTGCTCAAGGCGGTACGGCCGATTGCTCCGGGGGACGTTGTGCGCGGCCAATACAAAGGCTACCGGTCGGTGCCGGGTGTAGACACAGCATCGACGGTCGAGACTTTCGTTGCGCTGAGGCTTTTTATTGAAACGTGGCGATGGGCGGGCGTGCCTGTCTACATCCGCTCCGGAAAAATGCTGCCAGTTACCGCGACCGAAGTGTTCGTTGAATTCAAACGGCCGCCGATGGAGAGCTTTGGCGAAACCGTGCCTGCCACGTCCGCACATCTGCGCATGCGTATGAGTCCAGACATCGCCATCGGAATGGGGGTGCGGGTGAAGACGCCGGGCGAGCAGATGACGGGCAGCGACGTGGAACTCACACTCACGGAGCAAGCCGCCAACGACATGCCTCCTTACGAACGGCTGCTGGGCGACGCTATGCGCGGGTTGACTGAGCTCTTTACCCGTCAAGATGTGGTCGAAGCGCAATGGCGTGCGGTCGATCCGATTCTGGGCAACGTGACGCCGGTGCATCCCTATGAGCGGGGGACTTGGGGACCGGACGAGGCTCAGCATCTCATCGGCAGCGACGGACCATGGGTTAATCCCACGGTGCAAGAAGAAAACGAGAAAGAGTTAGAAAAATGAACCAGACCGCGCGATGAGGTTCCGCTTTGTGGCGAACGTCGACGGCTGCCCCAAGTTCATGGAAGACGGCTGCCAGCGGGCATCTGCTTCTGCTGTCCGGATGGAACCATCGACAAGTTGTTGGTTCCGACGTAAACAGTGATGGCAACGAGGATGGCGATAAGGCCGACCCAGAACCGCCAATCGTGATGCGCGCGCCGCCAGTAAGGGATTTCGCCGTGATGGCTATGGTGACTCTCTCCGTTGGGATGGGGGTGTTCAGTGTTGTGCATAGTCATGCTGATCTCCGTGAGAAACGTCCGTAGTTACGGAAGAACGTCACAATGGGCGGCACTTCACGATACTTTCTGAGTTGGAGTTTCCTCGCCTTGAAGCTGCGCTGTTTTCTGGCCCAACTCCTGGGTGAGCTTGTGAACATTCATCGAATGCTCGTGCGCCTGTTTGCTCAGCTCGTGAGCGGTCAAGTGATCTTCTTTGCCGTGGGCGATGGCCGCCGCCGCGTGCGCGTGGGCCGCAAGGTTGTGAAGTTCTGCAGCTCGCTCGTGTGGTCTCTGTGACATGATTCTTCTCCTCGTCACTGTGCGTTTATCGCACGTGTCGTCGCTCAGGCTGACCCATTTCTCGACATTTAGGGGGCGACGGTTTATGCAACGCGGTCGTTGTCATTTCGATACTCTTCGGGAACGTCGTCCTCCGTCACCTGGCGGGTCGTGACCTCTGAGACATCTGGATCCTTGGCGTTCTCTACACCGTCGACAATCGAGGCTTCAAAAGCGTTTCCCTCTTCCACTAATTCTTCGACGCTTTCGGAATCCGCTTCGGCCGGGCGCGACATGCCCTGATTGTCGCCGGACTGCCCGGCCGAGTTCGTTTCACGTTCCTCTTCGTCGCGCTCGTTGTCGCGCCGATTATCTGCAACCATGGTTCTTGCCTCGTTTGAGATGAGCTACCGCATTTCTGCAGCTCTGGGTACTACGCGGCCACCGGTTCCGCGGTATGCAGTGCGGAGTGGGCGGGATTCGTGCTTTCGATGATCTCCTTCGCCTTGGCGACTTCTGCAGCCGTGCCATGGGCGATCAGCAGGAACTGATCTGTCGTGAGCGCCGTCTGGTACTTCACAATGCTGTCCTTCGGAATGCCTATGCTGAATAGACCGGCTCCCAAAACACCCAATGCACCTACCTCTACGGCACCTTCCAGTCCTGCCACAATCCACGCCACCAGAGGTCCAGCCACTAAAATTGGGCCGAGCCCCGGGATCACGAACATCGCGGATCCGAATAAGAGGGCCCAAAAGCCTCCCCAGAACGCACCAACCTTGCCCCAATATTTCATTCGGTCACCGGTATTGTAGTAGCCGACCACTTGCTCATCGGTGTGGTAGCCTTTGCCGACGATGGATAACTTATGCATGTCGACTCCGCCGCGCTGAAGTTCCTTGACCGCTCGATCCGCATCCGTATGAGTGTGATAAATCGCGACAACTGAATTTTCTACAGACATGTCTGCTCTCCTTGGCACTTCGCCATTATTGTTGGACCGTCAAAAAAGGTCCGAACTCAAAATATGACACTGCCATGATTGAAAAACTGGTCGCTATTGCTCAGTTTGTGTAGAGGGGGCTCCTTCCTCTATTGTTAACTGCCCGAGCCGCGGCAATTTATCTTTATGATCTCGGGAACTGCTCTATTCGGCCACCTGCTCGCGCAGGTATTGAAGGTCGGAGCCCTGCTCAAATTGCTGAGGTTCTCGGGACAAGGAGCGGAGGCGTCATAGCCTAAATGTAAATTTGTTGACCGTGAGGCAGAGGGTCTTCACGAAAGGACAGACCGATGGCGATCAAAGCTGGGGCAGTTGCCGACTCGCGGGCAGCAGCGAGAGCGGACATACAGGTCAATTCAGAGTTTGATCTCGCATACATAGTAATGAACGGTCTTGCGGCCATGGTGGCATGCTATGGACTATTCGAAAACAGTCCGGCAGTTGTGATCGGGGCGATGATCATTGCCATGCTTCTTGGACCTATTTCCGGTGTTGCCCTAGGACTCGTTGACAATAATAATGACTGGCTGAGGAAAGCCTTCTGGACGCTAGCAGAGGCATCGGGGTCGTCTACGTTGTAGCTTTCGTACTTGGGGCCATCCACCACGATTTCCCGTTAACTGACGAAATCTATTCGCGGACCGCACCGAATTTTATGGACCTGATGATTGGCCTTGGGGGTGGGGCTGCCGGAGCTTATGCGATGATTACTCCTCGGCTTAGCGTCGCCTTCGTCGGAGTTGCTATTGCGACTGCTTTGGTCCCGCCTCTCGCTTCGAGTGCGATCTGTTTGGCCCGAGGCGACTATCGTTTGGCATTTGGCGCATTACTCCTGGCATTCACCAACATCGTTGCCATTCAAGTGGCATGTTCTTTGGTCATGTGGCTTGCCGGCTACCGCGGGATTTCTGAGAAACATCGCGGCAGACAACTGAGAAGAAATCTGATCAGTGCGCTGCTGTTGGTAATTCTCACGGTGGTACTCGGCACTGCGCTTCGCGAGTTGATTGCCAAGCAGGTCTACCAAGCTTCAGTACGTCGCATCCTGGAGAAAACTACTCACAAAGGCGCCTACTTAACGGATGTCCGGTTCGAGCAAACTGCTAGCACGGCGATTGTTGTCGCCGTGTATCGAACGCCCTCTCCGTTCACTCCGGAAGAGGTTGGAACCTTGGAACCCCGGCTGCCAATGCCTCGAGGGCGAGCCGTGTTGAGCTGAGAATTCGTTCTGTTCCCGTCACCGTCGCGTCGAAACACGGGTACGTGGAATCGCCCGAGGACTTGACTCACAAAGGGCAGAGTGAGCGGTGATGCGGACAGCTGGAACCCCCAGATTCATTCTTGATCCATTTATGATCCGCGAACGAAGACTGGTCGTTATTGCATACTGTCAATGTTTTGTTCGAAGTTCGACTACAGGCCCATGAATTCGGGACGGTAATCCTTCCAAATCCCGGTAGCCGGCGAGATCACACGGACGGGAGCATCTTCAGCGTGCTTCGCGGTCCTCGCCCATTGCCAGGCGTGCTGAATTTCGGAGGATTCGAAGTAGCGCGTCTCTGACTGGAGAACGGCGGCTCCGGTAGTAAACAGCTCCACAACCTCTTCCCAACGGTGGGCTCCGACGACTGCCATACGAGCGATACGACTTGTGTGCTTCTGGAGAAACCGCAAGTCATCCCAGCGTGCCTTCCATTCGGCTCCGTGCATTTCCGTCAGGTCCACCAGGATGCCGATCGGGTGCTTTTTGTGCTGGGCAATGAAGAACTCAAGCTGCGGCTCGAATGTCTTGAGTTCCTCATCCAATAGCTTTCCGACGACCTTAAAGCCGAACGCGACTCCTCCAGTTTCCTTCAGACGTTCAATCACCGGCACACCTCACTTTTTCGTTTGAAAGCCGTACTTATTCTTCCGAAACGTTGGGACCTACGACAAGCCAGCCGCGTCTATTCATTGTGACCTCTTAGGCTCCGTACCGAGGTTATCAACCGACCTGCTGGTGGTCTGAGCAAGAGTGCTCACTCTGGCCCGACCAATCGCCGCCGGTGGAAGCCTTCGAGTCCGGGTTACGGCAGTTGGAGAGCAGACCGCCCTGTCCGGCATCATGCGGCTCGTCGCTGCTGTGCCGGCTTCTGGGTCTCACACTCAGGTTCTCGCCGACCGTGCCGCCGCAATCCTTTTCCACGTGGCGGTAGCATCTGGGGAAATCACATTCGCTTATTGGAGGCTTGCAGGGGATAAAGAACATGCCCTGATCAGAACTGCAACGGTCCTCATCAACGCGTGCCCATATGCCTTCGGACTGGCCATTCCGCTTGTGATTGCAATCTCGACATCAATCGGAGCCCAGAATGGTCTCCTGGTTAAAGACAGACTCGCATTCGAACGCACCCGCAATTTGGACATGGTGATTTTCGATAAGACCGGGACCCTCACGCGTTGGTCGCCAGAATTGTCTGGGATCGCGGCCGCCCAGGGCAGCAACGAGAGTGATTTGCTGGCCCTGGCTGCTGCCGTCGAAGCCAACTCCGAACACCCGCTTTACCTTTCTGATTTAGTGAAGGATCGCTACGTTGTGTCCCACCACCGCGCCTTCGCCGCCTACGATCAGGCGCATCGCGATGCGCTCGGCTTTGTAGTGATGAGTCTGGTGGAGCAGATAAACTGTGCCCAAGCCTGCGCCGAATCCGAGGGCGGAGCCTACGGCTTCTCCGGCGGCGCCGCGAGTGACGAAGGGACGCATCAGTGGATTGGCTTCACGATAGCCCTGGCTCAGGCCTCGTTGCGTCGTGAAGGCATCAGCGGCGATTAGTCCCGCGAGCGCGCTGAAACTTACCTTGTTCTCGAAGGTCCAAAATGGGCGATGGCTGGGCGCATCGGGCACAGCGCCGGTGCTGGCTACGAAATTCTCACCCTGAGCGATTGCACATACCAAAAGTATTAGGCAAAGATGCTTCATTTGGCCCCCGCTTCTGATCTGGTTCCTGTTAGCCAGGTTGTCCAGTGGGTCCAGATTAGGCCAGGGGTAAACGAAAGTACATGGCCCAAAATAAGGGTGGGGTAGGCATTTGGTAATGTGGTTGGGCGCCATTGGTAACCGTTACTAAAGGATACTTCGTGGCGGCAACCGTAAAGGGCGTCCCGATATGGACTTAGGCTACAAAAGAGGGGATCGTCGGGGCCGGTAAGAGGATGCCAACGATAATCCCATTTCGGGAAGCCGCCGAAAATCGCAGCCGGTGCCCCCTAAAGAATCAGGCTTGTTCGGTTTCCGTAACAAGTAATAGGTTGCTTCCAGCGATCTGGCGGCGACCCCCTACTATTGGAGACGCAGTATGAGGCGGGGCGGGACTGTGCTCGAGTACCCCCTCAAAACGGTTCCGCCACGCCCTTCCGACCACCCAGGCTCAAATAGCGGTCGCCCCATCGTTTCGCATCCCGTTTAGTCTGCCGATCAGTATCAATAAGTTATGCGGGGTTCGTCGCTATACGGCGACTTCTCGGCAAATTGGCGGCCATGTAGGTCACGAGCATGTATTGATTAACGATTTTGCCGGAAAGGGATATCTGAGCCGGTAGGACGAAGGCGGCCTCCATGCACAATCGGGAGAACAGGCACGAGTTCGTCAAGTGGTTCGCCCGCTGCACCAACTCTTGTCCGGCGGCGGCAATCTCGGAGTCCGAACTGGAGCACGCGTTTTTCCCGACCGCTTCCAGCACCGCGGCATTTTGTGACAGGGCTGCGAGGTAGAGCCTGGCGGCGCGGATTCGACCGCGTTGCACGCTGCGAAACTCCGTGGGCGACAGATTGGTCCGCAGGAAGTGCTCTTCTTCCGGGTCGGTGAGATTTTCGAAGGCTTCGAGATCTACCGGAGTGAGTTCGGCGTCGCCGCGGTGACGCTCCAAGAGCTGCCAGGCCAAAAAGACCGAGAGCGACAGAGCCATGACCGCTGCGACGATGATCACGGGGATCATTTGTGAACTATTCCCTCCATATCGGCGGCCGCGCAGCCATCTTCAGCATCAGGCCGTTGCCGGACCCGTCGCCAGATCCCGAAGGCTCGTTTTTATAAGCGAGCGCATAATACAACCATATCAGGACAGTACAATGATAAATGCCCATCTGCAAGTAGTCGCCGGCACGGGACGGTCCCACTAAGTCCTTCCATGCCGCAATAAGTAGTTCTAGAGCCGCTGTCAGGCCGACTCCGGCCGCAATTCCAAAGGCGAAATCGGACATCCTAAGCCCAAGAAAGCGGTGCCACAGAAAAACCAAAACGAGCACAAAACATTGAGCAATGCCCATCGCCTCAAGTGTAGCAAAGGGTGGGAATAACCGGTGCCCTTGGCTGTTGTAATACTCGAGTCCGATGAATACCAGTGCTAATACGATCAATGAACCAGTAACCCATCTCAGAATGCGGGCGCTGGTTCGGCGCAGGGCGGCATTATGCAGTAACGGAGCTTCGAAGAGTTCCTGGAGTATTCCGAAATGAAAGGCAGTGCTGCCGGCTCGGGTGTAGAAGTCGACCTTTGTATACCAGAGAGGCGCGTTCAGCCTTGTTATAAAAAGAATGGCGAACGTCAGGAACTCATAGATCACCGCGGAGAAGAATATGGGAAATTCCCTATGCAGTGACTTGCGGAACATTACTACCGCGACCGCAACGAGTAACAGGTGCGGAGCTACCCATAAGTAGGTATAAAGTGGGGGCGGGAGAGGCATCGCTTGAGTGCTACCGACGGAATCTACCACCTGCCGTGATAGCACTCAAGCTAAGATTTTAGCCGGGTGGAAGGCAAACGTTACCCGTGCAAGTGGGAATCGGGTTGCCATCGGCGTGAAGCTGGGTTGGAATCGCGGCCAACATGGCCAAAGCGAACAGCAGAACAGCGAGCTTTGCTTTCAGTGAATTCACAGGTATCCTCTCAGTCGTAGCGATGTAAAAGGCTCAGTGGCTGTGAGTTTCGGGCCGGCGGCGGGCGGCGAATCGAAAAACGCGATCTAGTCGGTTTTTCGGAAAATGTAGCGATTGTCAGAAATGGTGCGGAGATGGCCCTGAAATCGGCTTATGACGATCTTCGACAACGAACCCTTGGCAAGATCGAGGGAATGTGGAGAAGGTTGATCTACGTCGCCGAACGGCGATCACTGGAAGGCGGCTATCGGCATTGGGGCTTTGAGCGCACGCACGGAACGACGACGGCGCATCACGCCTTCGCGCGCGCCCATCAATCCCTGATTGGAACGATTCTGCGGACGCGATTGCGCCTGTTGCAGGAGGATCTTACGACGTCCAGCGAAGCGGAGGGGATCAGCCCAGCTTCTTACGCGTCGAAATTGGCGGCAGGTCTGTACCGTTTACTTCCTTCAGGCTGTTCGAAGGTGACAGAGCTACACCTGGTTTCTGTTGTGCAAACTCTCTCGGTTCTTCAAAATCGGCAACCGCAGCCGGATCCCCAATCCTCATCGCAATCCCAACCACCTGGCCAATCACCTCCGCCTCCTGAGGGTGCCTGAGAATTCGCACCGGCGTCGGCGACAAGGGGTGCGGCTGAAGGACGAGAGAGTTGGCGAGGGAGTTGAGCCGGAAAGAGCACCAGCAGCAGGTGAATCCGTCGCGCGTTTCGACGAAGTAAATCGGGCGCTCGTATTCGGAGCGCCACTGCCGCTCGACTACACGTGTGCGCGACTCATCCACTTGCACAAACGATCCGGGCTGAAGGATCGGGTACATGGTGAAATCTTCGTGGCCAATAAAGGCGTAGGTGTAGTCCTGAGCAGCCAGATGGCTCAGCATGGAGAGTGGAACCGTGCCCCATTGCTGTACCATGCGGCCAAGATCGGAGGTTGCTCTGAGATCGAAGCCCGGGTCGAGCTTGACGGGAATGCTGCAAGAGTCCTGATCTCTCTCAATTGACACGACATGCGAGTGGGCGGGCTGCGAGGAGGACCACTCGGACGTGATCGCATCAGGATCGATTCCGTAGAGCCGGAGCAGCGTCGCCAATGGTTTGCGGTAAATCGCCGCCAGTGAATAAAAACGATAGACGCTGGGAACGACGCCCTTGGTCTCGATGTCGGAGAGCCGACTCGGCGGAATCAGATATTCCTCGCTGCCGCGCTGCTGGGAAATGGCCAAGCTGGCGTTTTCCACATCCCGCATCGTAAGGCCAAGCCGGTCCCGAATCTTGCGAAGATCTATCCCTGCCGAGAGCATGTAGACTCCGACCCTGTGGCGTCTCCCAAAGAATATCAACCGCCGTCTGAAGCGACGGCAATTCCCAGTTTGGTCTCCGCGATGAAAATCGAAGCAGATTCACCCGCCGAGCTAGCAACGCCCTTGTGCATGCTTATACCAAGTTTATGCAGCGCTTTTCAACTGTTTGTTCGGTTTTCGTAACAGCTTGCGGCGGCATTTTGACACTGCTTTCTCATCGGTAGGGACCGCGCGTGTGATTGCGGAAGTTTACTATCCGACGAGTGGCGGGGCGGTAATTTTCGGATTTCGTAAAGCCGCCGCCACACCCATTCTACAACAACAGAACAGCCTCCAGCGGGCGAGCCGCTAGCGCCGGCAGCCCGAGCAGTATCCTCCAACCTCGAGCCGCGAAACCACAATATGAAAGCGGCAATCGCGTTCCAGCTGTTTCTTCAGCGCGTCAAAAGTCTCGCTCACGAATTCGGTGATCTTCCCGCAACGCAGGCAAGCCATATGAATATGGTCGCGGCCCAGCTTGCGCTCGTAGTAATGGCCTTCGCCGTTGATGTGCATCAGATCGAGCTCATCAACCAGTCCCTGGCGCTTGAGCAAGTCGAGCGTGCGGTAGACCGTGCTGCGATCGACGGTCGGATCGACGTGCCGCGCCTTGCGAAGAATCTGGCTGGCGTCGAGGTGCTTGGTCGCCATCTCGATCACGCTCAGAATCGCGCGGCGCTGCGCGGTCATGCGAATTCCGCGGCCCGCCAATTGAGTTTGCAGGCGGCCGGGAATCTCTGTTTGTGGTAGCGGCATGGTGCGATCTCAACTCGCGAGTTGCAACTCTTTGCAAGCAAATTGCGACAGAATCTTGCGGATCGTATTGACGAAATCAGACCGCAAACCCTACCTTTTAATTGTAAGCCTAGTTGCGACTCAGTTGCAACTAGTTGGAGTCGTAATCGAGAATCCTATGGGCCCTGTTCAAACTGATTTTCCGCAAATGACTGGCTTCTTCAATCCGCGGAGCTGGTGCATCCGCACATTTATGCTTGTACTCCTATCTGTTGCCAGCGCGTCGGCCGGGGTGGGTGGAAGCGTTCGTGGCACGGTCAAAGACGCCAGCGGCGCCGTCTTCTCGGGAGCTATGGTCACCGCCATCAATACCAATACGGGCATTCGGACCACCGTCACCACCGACAACAAGGGCGCCTACACCTTCCCCGTGCTGCCTGCCGGCCAGTACGACATCGAAATCAACCGCCCAGGTTTCAAACCGTACCGCCGCGCCGGAGTCGCTATTGACGCCGACAGTGCACTCATCGTCGATGCTGTGCTGGAGGTGGGCGCGAGGGCCGACTCCGTCGTAGTGCTCGAAGATGCCGTCCACACGGAAACTTCCGATACCCAGATGGGCGAAATCATCGCGGGCACACAATTGGAGGCGGTTCCGCTAAACGGCCGCAGCTATACCGATCTTCTTGCTCTGCAACCGGGAGTGGTTCCGGCAACCTCGCTTACCTCGAACACACAACAGGATGTCGGCGTCAGCGCTCTTTCGCCCTCCGGTAGCCTCAACCCTGGCACGATCTCCGTCAACGGCCAGCGAGAGTTCTCGAATGCGTTTACCGTGAACGGAAGCGATGCCGAAGAAGACGTCAACTCGGGCACAGCCATTATTCCCAACCTCGATTCGATCGCCGAGTTCCGCATCCTGACCAATAATTTCGACGCGGAATCGGGCGGGCACAGCGGCGGACAAGTCCATGTGATTACCAAATCGGGCACCAACCAATTTCACGGCGACGTCTTTGAATTCCTGCGCAACACTGCCCTCGACGCCCGCAACTATTTTTCGCCCACGCGAGGCCTCTTCAATCAAAATCAGTTCGGTGCAACCTTCGGCGGACCGATCCGGCGCAATCAGATATTCTTTTTCGCCGACTATCAAGGCACGCGGCTAACCGAGGGCATCGACACCGGACGAATTCTCGTTCCCTCGGCGCTCGATCGTTCCGGAAATCTGCTCGACTTGGCGAGCTCATTGACAGGCTCCGTCACCAGCCCCCCAACTTGCCCAACGGGCGCTACCTGCTGGGCCGACGTACTCTCGAACGAACTCAAGTATTCCGTTTCTCCCGGCGAACCTTACTACACCTCGGGATGCATCAGTTCATCGCAATGCGTCTTTCCAAATGCGACGATTCCGAGCACCGCGTGGTCCGCACCCGCACAGAATCTGCTGCAATACATTCCATCGCCGAACGCGAGCGCCAACAGCTTTGCCACTTCCGCATCCAACGAAAACCTGCGCGACGATAAAGGTGCCTACCGCCTCGACGCGAATAGCCGCTGGGGGGTTTTCTCCGCTTATTACTTTCTCGACGACTACACGCTCAACAATCCATATCCGGTGGCGCAGAGCGGGGCCAGCGTGCCGGGGTTCAATGCTCTCAATCTGGGTCGCGCGCAATTGTTCAGTCTGGCCAACACCAAGGCTTTCGGACCGAACACCGTCCACGAAGTTCACTTGAGCTACATGCGCGACTCCAATGATCTCGGCCGTCCGGTTGGCGGACTCGGAATCAGCCTGGCATCGCAGGGATTCGTGACCGGCGCGGGCACGCCCGGCATCGTGCCGCTCAACCCGAGCGGCGAGGGAGTCGAAAACATTGTCTTCAACGCCTTTTCAATCGGGACCAATGCCAACGAGTTGAAGCAGGCGAACAACACACTTCAATGGATCGACAATTTCTCCAAAGTGATCGGCCGCCATACCATGAAATTCGGCGCGGAGTTTCACTACGATCAGGTCAACACAAATGCTATCGCGCAATTCAACGGCAATTTCCTGTTCACCGGAAGTGAGACCGGTTCCGACTTCGCCGACTTCCTCCTCGGAATTCCGAGCCAGTACAACCAGAGCCAGTTGCAACCTTTTTATGGTCGCAATCGGTACTGGGGTCTTTACGCACAGGACAGTTGGCGCGTCCGCTCCGATCTCACGCTCAATTTCGGCTTGCGATGGGATCGCATCGAGCCCTGGTATGAAAAGAATAATGGAATCTCTACCTTCGAACCCGGCAGGTCGACGGCGGTTTTCCCAGGCGCGCCGGCGGGCATTCTATTTCCGACCGATGCGGGCGTGCCTCGCACACTGGCGCCCCCTGGGAATCTCGACTTCGCTCCTCGCATTGGGCTGGCTTATTCGCCAAACGCTGCCCACGACACGTTTCTGGGAAAAGTCTTCGGCGATGCCGGCAAGACAAGTATCCGCGCTGGCTTCGGAATGTTTTACACGCAGATTGAAGCGTTGACGATTGGAATCCTGGCTGGCAACGCGCCCTTCGGCATCACCTATTCGAGTCCCGCGCCGCCGCTCTTTGCCACGCCTTTCGTGACTGCCGCGACCGGACAGAATCTTGGCCAGACTTTTCCAGTCACCCTCGCGACGCGCATGGCAACAAGCCGCAATCCGAACCCGAATATCAACTGGGCGCAGTACGAGCCCATCAGCGGCATCCCGGGATATTCCGCGTCGAACCGCATCCCGTATGTCGAAGAGTATATGTTGTCGATCCAACGTCAACTGGGAGCGAATACCGTGCTCAGCGGCAGCTACGTGGGCACTCAGGGACATCGATCGCTGGTGATGGTTGAGGCCAACGCCGGTGATCCCGCGCTTTGCCTGAGCTTAAGTCAGCCCGGCGACGTCGCGCCAGGATCACCCACCTGCGGCCCATTCGGGGAGAGCAACATCTTTACAACTGCGGCGGGCCAGACAATCTATGGCACGCGTGGGCCGCTGGGCTTCAACTTCGGCAGCGACACAAATCAGGAGACGGTCGGCAAATCCAATTACAACGCCCTTCAACTCAGCCTGCGCCACAGAAGCGGAGGCCTCGAGCTTGCGGCCGGATACACCTACAGCAGATCGATGGACGATTCTTCGAATTTGGGCGAAGAGGTGAATCCGATCAATCCTGCTCTCAGTTACGCTTTATCGTCATTCGATACCCGGCAGAACTTCGTCGTCAGCTATGACTACCGGCTGCCTCTTGAACGTTTCATCCACGCTTCAAATCGTTGGACTGAGGGCTGGACCCTCTCGGGAGTAACTCACTTCAGCACCGGCTTTCCCGTGACACTGGTCAACTATGGCGACAATTCATTGCTCGGGGCAGAGCCGAACGGCATTAATAACTACGGCGTCGACGAGCCCCAATACACGCCGGGGCCGCTCCAGTTGAACCACAACCCGCGCAACGGAAACGTATACTTCAACACTTCACTCTTCAGCTTGCAGCCGCTGGGCACGCCGGGGAACGCGCCGCGCCGCTTCTTCTATGGCCCGGGCCTCAATAACTACGACATGGCGCTGATGAAAGAAGTTCGGCTGGCGGAGTCCAAGGCCCTGAGTTTCCGCATTGAGGCATTCAACATTTTCAACCATACCCAGTTCTATGGCCCGAGCGCGGTCGACGGGAATATCAATGATGCTTGTCCGCTCTCCGGCGGATCAATCACCACCGAAACCGCGTGCTTTGGCCACGTGGTCAGCGCTCAGCCGCCGCGGCTGATGCAGGCCGCCATCAAGTTTGTTTTCTGACAACCTTTCAGTTGCCTATTGATTTCGGACCGCGGCCAGCGCGGCCTGGCCCAGGCTAATGCCGCCATCGTTAGCCGGAACGGCCCGGTTGGTCCAAATCTGCAATGCGGTAGGGCCCAGCTCATCTTTCAGATCTTCGAGTAAGAGTTCGTTCTGGAAGACGCCTCCCGAGAGCACGACCGTCTCGATGCCAAGCTCGCTCCCGAGATCTTGCACCGCCTCGGCGACTCCACGCGCAATGCCACGCTGGAAGGCTCGCGCAATTTCCTTGGGATTGCGTCCGTCCTGGCGATCCGTCACAATCGTGTGCAGCAGCGGACGGAAATCGAGTTCCCCGTTTAAGAAAGGGAACGGATAGCAGTCGGTTTCGCGCGCGGCCCGCGCCATGTGCTCAACCCACATCGCAGCCTGGCCTTCAAAAGTAATTTCGCGCGTGAAGCCAAGCAGGGCCGCAGCCGTGTCGAAGAGCCGCCCAACCGAGGTCGTCCGAAATGTACGTACATTCTTGTGAGCCAGTTGCAACGCAGTTTCATAGCGAGGCGGAAATGAAAATGGCGGATCGCTGAGGTCAGGCAGGTCTTCGATCTGCGCCAGAAAACCAGCCGCCGCCTGCACAGGAAATTGTGCGGCCGCATCGCCTCCCGGAAGCGCCGCCGGCCTGAGATGCGCGATGCGGATGAATCCGGTGGACAAACTACCTTCGAATATTTCTCCACCCCAAATGCCGCCGTCGTCTCCATAGCCAGTGCCGTCGAAGCTGACTCCCAGAACTCTCGTATCCCATGCGCCACGTTCGGCGAGCACGGAGGCAACGTGCGCGCGATGATGCTGAACGGCGAGTTTCTCCGCCGCCGGCAAACCCAGCGCGTGGACCGTGGAACGATATTCCGGATGCGCGTCGTGGACCACGAGCAGATCCTCCCAGCGGATCTCATACATCGTCATCAGGTCGCGAATCGTCTCATCGAATGCGCGGAAGGCCTCGTAATGATCGAGATCGCCGATATGCTGGCTGACAAAGGCCTGTCCCTCGACCACCAGCGTCACAGTGTTTTTAAGATCCGGCCCGACGGCAAGAATAGGCCGATTCGTTGAGGCCTTCACCGGAAAGCTGGCGACCACTCCGGGCGCGTAGCTGCGCGAACGGCGGAGAATCGCGGGCCCAAACGTTCCGACGCGAGCGACCGAGTCGTCGACCCGGCGAGCGATGGGCCGTTCGCCGATGAGAAATGCGTCAGCGATGCCCGAGAGCCGCTCCATCGCATCCTGATCTTCATACGCGATCGGCTCGCTCGATCGGTTCGCGCTCGTCATCACAAGAATGGACGGAGCGCCCGCCGCAAACAGAACATGCTGCAAGGGGGTGTAGGGCAACATGATGCCGAGCTCGCGATTATCGGGAGCAACTCCGGCAAGCTCAACCTTGGCGGGCGCAAGCACGATAGGCCGAGCGACGGAAGTGAGCAGCGCAATCGCCTCGGGAGAAAGATCAGCGAGCGCATGGACATCTTCAATGCGCTCGACCATCACGGCAAACGGTTTCTCTTTGCGAAATTTGCGCGCGCGCATGGCCGCCACGGCTTCGGCATTTCTCGCATCACAAGCCAGGTGATAACCGCCCAGCCCTTTAACGGCAACAATTTTGCCCTCGTTGAGTAGGTCGACGGCTTTACGAATTACGATCGAGTCTTCGCGCAGTGTCTCCTCTCCGATTCGCAGATAATAATGCGGACCGCACGCCGGACACGCAACCGGCTGCGCGTGAAAGCGGCGATTGGCCGGATCGTGATATTCGCGATCGCAGTATTCGTCAAACGGCCAGTCCTTCATCGTCGTATTCGGGCGGTCGTAGGGCAGCGCCAGAATGACCGTGTAGCGCGGCCCGCAGTTCGTACAGTTGATGTACGGATAGCCGAAACGGCGATTGCCGGCGTCCGTCATTTCGCGAACACACTCGTCGCATACAGGAAGGTCGGGCGAAATGCGAACAGTGGGGCGACGATTCCGCTCGCTCTCTCTGATGGAGAATTCCTGAAAGCCTTCGGGAGCGGCCGCGGCAACTTCGATTTCGACAATGTGTGCTGCGGGAGGTGTTTCAGCCTTCAACCGCCCGAGAAATTCTTCGAGGACGGAATCGTCGCCCTCAACATGGATGGCAACGCCTTCCTCTCCATTCAGCACCCATCCGGTCGTATGCAATTCGGTGGCAATGCGATAGACGAAGGGCCGAAAGCCCACGCCCTGCACGACTCCGCGAACTTTGATCAAACGAGCGCTAGGCATGAATTGTCAGGGCCGTGGATTGTCCCGGCAACGACCGGCAGGCAATGCATTGGCTCTGATCTTAACGGCTGCCATCGTCGCCGATACTTGGGCCGGTACTTGGAACGATACTTGAACAGTGCGCCATAAGGCATAATTTCGCGGAGGCATTTTTTGCCGCGATGAACCTCTCCACTCCACAATACGATGCGATCATCCTCGGCGCCGGCGCGGCGGGGCTCATGTGCGCCATCGAAGCCGGACGCCGCACACGGCGCGTTCTGGTGCTGGAACGCGCTGAGCGCACCGGCAAGAAGATTCTGATCTCCGGCGGTGGCCGCTGCAATTTCACCAATCTGTATACGGCGCCGGAAAATTTCATCTCCGCGAATCCCCACTTTGCCAAGTCCGCACTGGCTCGTTATCCGCCCGAAGCATTTGTGAAGCTCGTCGAAAAGCATCGCATCCCGTATCACGAGAAAAAGCTCGGGCAGCTCTTTTGCGATCGCTCTGCAAACGACATTGTCGCGATGCTCGAGGAGGAATGCCGCGCCGCCGGAGTTGAGATTCGCGTCAACACAAAAATCGACAAAGTTGAAAAGTCCGATCAATTCACCGTGCACGCAGAGAACGCCACGATCTCGTCGCCGCGACTGGTGGTCGCGACGGGCGGCTTGTCGATTGCAAAGATCGGCGCCACGTCGTTTGGATACGATCTGGCAGAGCAATTCGGACTGAAGATACAGCCGCAGCGCGCAGCGCTCGTTGCTTTCGTGTTCAGCGAAGCAGACCGCAAGCGCTGGTGCGACCTGACCGGAGTTTCAACCGAAGTGGTCGCTTCCGCCGGGAAACAATCATTTGGCGAAAAGATGCTGTTCACCCATCGCGGCATCAGCGGGCCCGCGATTCTCCAGATCTCCTCGTATTGGACTGAAGGCCAATCAATCTCAATCGACCTCGCGCCCGGACACGAGCTAAATGCACGGCTCCAAGAAAGCGGCCACCGTGACCCGTCGAGTTGGAAGACTCTGCTCCGCGAAATCTTGCCGCGGCGTCTGGCGGATCGATGGCTGGAAATGCATCCTCTCGCCGGCAACTCGGCTCAGGCGCTGGCCGAGGCCGAGCGGCAGTTGCATTCTTGGATTGTGAAACCAGTCGCAACCGAGGGTTATGGCAAAGCCGAAGTGACCGTCGGCGGCGTTGATACGGGCGAGCTTTCGGCGCGCACCATGGAATCACGCAAAGTGCCGGGTTTGTCCTTTATCGGCGAGGTTGTCGATGTGACCGGCCACCTCGGCGGCTTCAACTTTCAGTGGGCATGGGCCTCGGGATTTTGCGCCGGCCAGGCAATCTGAAGAAGCAAGTCAAAAGGCACAAGTCAGATTGAAGAAGTGAGGTTCGTCGTTTTACTTCTTCAATCTGACTTCTAACTCAGTGACTATTCCCAGGACTACAGACAGTTGCGGCCTCTACAACTCCGCGCCTTCCCGCATGAACGGCATGCGCGAGACAATCTCGGCGGCCTGTTCGAGTTTCTTGAGGTCGTCGGTGGTGAAGTCCGGTCCGGAAACTTTCGCATCAAGGCCCTTGCGCGAAACCTGAATGACGCCGCACACGACACCTTCTTTCGACGCGACCGGAACCGACATGATTTTCTGAATCGGCAGCTGCTCCATGCTGCGGTCTTCTTCCGCAGTCGACAGCTTCACCGCTTCAAACAGGCTGGCATGCCTGACCCGCATAAAAGCATTCGACATCAGCGGAGTACGCGTAGCGGCCGTGCGCGCAGCCACCGCCGATCCGGAGAGCGGCAAAACGCCCGCGGAGCGCAGTTCAACCGGGAAAATGAAGCGCAGGCTGCCCTTCTCCAATCTCAGGAGCGCAACCTCGCTGCGGTGAACATTCAGAATTCTCGCCAGTTTCAAGCCGACCTTCTCCGATGTCTGAGACTCGGAGATCATGCTCTCCAGCTCGGTCATGTCCGTCTTTGCGGCTTTAGCTGCTGCTTGACTGCCAGTGTTTGCCATAGAGTTGCGCTAATCCTTCGACTTGTTCTCGCGAGCTACCCTAATACTGCGATTACGGTAGAGAGTTGGACAAGTTACTACAGTACTTGTTGTATGCCCGACCGAAAATACACCTCTCGGTCGCGAAATTCGCCGCGCCGCTGTCGTGCACGTGCACGCTCCATGCTTATAGCAAATAGAAGTTTTTTCGATGGCGATTCCGCACAATTTCACAGCCGCGCGCGATATAGTAGAAGGATACCTCGTTGTAAATGTGCAACTCATGGGTAACACCGATGTCGTTGCTCTTTTACGCAAAAACCATTAATGGAATCAGGTATCTGCAAGGAGCATTCGCATGGCCCGTAAAACAGAAGGAACCGTCGCTTCACGACGTAAGAAAGTTAACTCTCCCACTGAAACAGCCGCTGTACAACCGGCTACGGAACAGGCTCTGCCCGAAGTTCGTAACCCCGAAATTAGCGTCTCCGAGCATCGCAGCAATGTGACGCCGATCAATGTAGCGCCGGTCAAGCCGGTAGCCAAGAAGACGCAGAACGGCAACGTAAATCTCGACAAAGCGAATCTGGACGAGGAAATCCGCCGCCGTGCTTATCAGTTGTATCTGGAGCGCAAAGGCGCCCCTGGCGATCCGGCTGCGGATTGGATTGTTGCGGAGCGCGAAGTCCGAGTGCGCCACGCACGCCAGGATTCCGCCTTGGCGGCGACGCACAGCAGCTAGTTAGAGACGTCAGTCAGGAAGGCAGGCTGGGCCGATCGACCGGATCGCCTCGGAATTGCTTTGCCTGGAACCGCCGTGCATTTTACAAGTGAATGGAGCTACTGCTGCACGGCCTGAATGGCCTGCGGTCGAACCTGCTCGCTCTGTATCTGGGAGACATCCCAGCCTCCGCCCAGAGCCTTGACCAGGTAGACTGACGTGACCATCTGCTGCCCGAGTAGCTGGGTCGCCATCCGCTCGTTGGTGAGAAGCGTCGACTGCGCGGTAATGACGTCGAGGTAGGTGGTCACGCCGCCGACGTAACGGCTATTCGCGATGTCGAGAGCGCGCCGCGAATCTTCGATTGCTTTTTGCTGGGTCTGTGCTGCCCGATCGAGCAGGGTCAGGCCTGAGAGTCCATCTTCCACCTGTTGAAACGCCTCCAGCACGGACTCACGATAGGTCGCGACCGACTCGTCGTAGGTCGCCCGCGCCGCCGCCAGGTTGGCGCGATTTTTTCCGCCGTTGAAAATCGGTTGGAGAATATCGCCGCCCAGCGCCCAGAATAAACTCGGAGCATTGACCAGAGTCGCGATATCCCGGCTCTGCACTCCTCCGCCGGGGCTCAATGTGATGTGCGGGTAAAATGCCGCCTTCGCCAGGCCCACTTGCGCGTTCTGGTAAGCCATCTGCCGTTCGCTAGTCGCGATATCGGGCCGGCGCTCCAGAATTTCCGACGGAACACCCGTTGGAACCGCCGGCGGGGCGGCGTTGAACGGCGCTTCGGCGACGTTGAAGGTTGACGGCGGCTTGCCCGCCAGCACAGCAATCGCATGTTCGTATTGTGCGCGCTGCTGCAAAACCAGTTGGAGCTGCGTGGCCGTCGAATCCAACAGCGCGGCCTGTTGCGCGACTTCGAGGCCGGAGGCGACTCCGCCATCGTGACGATGATTGACCAGATCCAGCCCTCGCTGCTGGATCTCCACCGACTGGCGCACGACGCCCGCTTCCCGGTCGAGTTCGCGCAGATTGAAATAGTCAGCGGCGAGCTCCGCCGTCAATACCAGGCGAACATTTCCAAGATCGGCCGCGGTCGATTGCAGTGACGCATTCGCCGCCTCAAGATTTCGGCGCACGCTGCCGAACAGGTCAACCTCGTAGCTGACATCGAACGGAACGACAAAATTATTTTCAGTATCGGTTCGAACCTGCGACGGGGAAGCGCCCTCAAGCGGACGATTGCCAGAAAAGCGTTCGCGCTCGCCACTAGGGTCAGTGGTGACCGTCGGAAAGTATCCCGCGGAAGCGACACGAGCCAGAGCGCGCGCCTGAAACAATCGATCCTGCGCGGCTTTCAACGACTGGTTGGCCTGAATCAGATCCTGCTCCAGGTCATTGAGCGCGGCATCGTGATAAACCTCCCACCAGTTGCCCTTCGGAATCGCGTCTTTCGGCGCAGCCGCTTGCCAGGGTCCCTCGCCCTTCCACGTGCCGGGGACATCCGCCGACGGCCGCTTGTAGTTCGGCCCAACCGCGCACCCGGTCGACAACGTAACCGCGAGCAAGACAAGAAAAGCGAAGGTGCTTGTGTGGCGCGGAGACTCATGCCCGCACGCATGCAGCGGACAAGAAGTTGGCCCGGACATGAGTATCCGCGCCACACGAGCCTTAAGTTGTGGAGATCTCACGAGTGGCTGGCTCCCTGATTCGGTTGAGCCTGGCTAGGCTGAGTCTGATTTGGCTTGGGCTGATCGGGCTGAGCCACCCGCACCTGCTGCCCCGCTTCAAGCGAATCCGGCGGATTAATAACGATGCGATCGCTCGCACTCAGCCCACCAAGAATCTCCAGCGTTGCGCCAAAGTCCCGTCCGATAACAATCGATCGCAGTTCCACCTTATCGTCGCTGCCGACCACGGCGACCTGCGGACCCTCGGCGCGGAACAGCATCGCATTCACCGGAACCGTGATTCGTTGCACGGCATCGCCAACCGCAAAGTGTACCTGCCCAAACGAACCCGGCAGCAGTTTGCTGTCTTTATTGGGCACATCCACTTCTGTGTTCAGTGTGCGTGTAGCCATATCGATCGAATCGGCGGTTCGTACAATCGTGCCGGTAAATTTCTGCCCCGGAAATTCCTGCAATGTGACAGCCGCTTTGACGCCAACTTTCATCGACGGCGCATAAGCCTGCGGCACTTGCACGTAGACGCGCAGCGGATCGACGCGCGCAACATCGAAAAGCTCCCGCCCATTCGCCTGCGCACCGGAATTGATCAGCGCTCCCGGATCCACATTGCGTCTTGTCAGCACGCCGGAAAACGGAGCGTAAACATTTTTGAACGACTCCATCTCTTCCAGCCGCCTCACATTCGCATCGGCCGCCGCCAGGTTCGCCTGCGCCTGCACATAGCCACTCGCCTGCTGATCGGCCTCCTGTTGCGAAACCGAATCGCTCTTCCGCAGGTTCGCCCACCGGTCAGCGGAAATTTTCGCCAACCCCAGCGCCGCGTTGATTTGCTCCCGCGTCGCCCGTGCCTGTGAGAGTTCCTGATCCACTTCCGGCGTGTCGATCGAGGCCAGCAGTTCTCCCTTCTCCACCTTGCTGCCGATGTCCTTGTACCAGCGCAACAGGTAGCCATTGGTGCGCGCGAAAATGGGAGACTCAATGTATGCCTGAAGATTGCCGGGCAGCACCAGTTCGTTATCGCCCGTTACGGGCTTGGGTTGCACGACGGCAACGGTTGGGACGGCATCCGCATCGGTTTCCTTCGCCAGCGCATCGGTCTCGCTCTTGCGCGAGAGAAATGTGACCAGACCCGCCACCAATAGAATGAGCAGCGCGATGCCCACCATAATTTTGGCGCGGCCGGCGGGCGCGGGCGGAAGGTCGGGAGGACGCTCAATTTCCGCGTGCACGGGGTGCGCTTGATCCTGCGTCTCGTTTTGATGCGCCATCACGGGCGGTTGTTCCACGGACATATCGACATTCTCCCCAAATCCTATTCTTGCCTCGCCTGTATCCGTGCCTGGCGGCGGCCGTGAATGATCGCAAACACACTCGGCACAAAAAACAAAGTTGCCACCGTCGCAAACATCAATCCGCCGATTACGGCGCGTCCCAGCGGCGCATTCTGTTCGCCGCCTTCGCCCAGGCCGAGCGCCATCGGAAACATGCCGATAATCATCGCCAGTGCCGTCATCAAGACCGGCCGGATGCGCGTGTAACCCGCCTCAATCGCGGCCTGCAACGCGGGCACACCCATATCCATGCGATCGCGCGCGAATGACACCATTAGAATCGAGTTGGCCGTCGCCACGCCCATGCACATCACCGCGCCCGTCAGCGACGGAACGCTCAGCGTGGTGCGCGTCACCAGCAGGAACCAGCAGATGCCCGCGAGCGCACCCGGCAGCGCCGTAATAATGATGAACGGATCGAGCCACGACTGGAAGTTCACCACGATAAGAAGATAGACGAGCACGATGGCGCCCAGTAAGCCGACGCCCAGCCCAAAAAACGACGAGTGCATCGTTTCAACCTGCCCGCGCACCACGATGCTCGTCCCCCTCGGTAGATGCTCCTGAAACGGCTTCAGCGCCTTCGTGATGTCCGATGCAACTCCGCCCAGATCGCGCCCCTGCGTGCTCGCATACACATCGATAACAGGCTGCACGTTGTAGTGGTTTACCACCGCGGGGCGCGCCGTCGGCGTCACCTGCACCAGATTGCCCAGCACCTGCGAGGACTGCGGGGTTCCGTTTGTCACCGGAGTGTTCATCAAGTCTTGCATCGAAGTCACTCGGTACTGGGGCGACTGCACGGCGATGTTGTAGGTCACTCCATTCTTAGGGTTCAGCCAGAAATTTGGCGCCGTCTGGAAGCTTCCACTCAAACTCACAAGCACGCTTTGCGCCACATTTGCCGCGGTTAGCCCGACCTGGTTGATGCGCGTGCGGTCCATATCGAGATAAAGCGTCGGCAGGCTCATCAGTTGCTGCACGTGTACGTCGGCCGCTCCGGGGATCGTGCGCAAGCGGTTGGCGATCCTCTGCGCGATTTCGTAATTCGCCTCCATATTCGCGCCCACCACCTGGATATCGACCGGCGCCGGCAGACCGAAATTCAAAATCTGCGAAACGATATCGGCTGGCTGGAAAAAGAACTCTACTCCCGGAAAACGCCGTGGCAGCTCGCGCCGCAACTGTCGAACGTATTGCGCCGTGGTGCGATGGTGCTCCGGACTCAGCGAGATCAAAATCTCGGCATCGCTTGTCCCGATCACACCCGAGCTGCTGTAGCTCAGATTGATGCCCGAATTCGGCAGCCCGATGTTATCGAGTATCGTCTGCAAGTCTTCGCGCGGAATTTCGCTCCTGAGTTCCTGGTCCACCTCGTCGCAGAGCTTTGCCGTCTCCTCCACCCTCAACCCCGGCCGCGCGCGGAAGTGCAAACGGATCAGTCCCGCATCCACGGACGGAAAGAAATCCTGGCCGAGAAAAAACACTAACCCCATCGAGAGCACGCAGAATAATAAGAAGCACACGCAAAACAGCCCCCGATTGTTGAGCGTCGTTTCCAGTAATTGCTGGTAGCTCCCGCGGAAGCGGTCGAAGCCGCGTTCGAATCCGCGCTGGAATTTTCCAAGATAGCTCTTCGGCTCGGCTGCCCGGTGCTCGTGCCCGCGCATGATGTACATGACCATGGTCGGAATCAGCGTCCGCGACAGCAGGTAAGACGCCAGCATGGCAAACGAGACAGCCTCAGCCATCGGGACAAACAAGAAGCGCGCCACTCCGGCCAGGAAGAACATGGGCACGAACACAATGCAGATGCAAAGCGTCGAAACAAACGCCGGAACCGCAATCTGCGAGGCGCCATCCAGAATTGCCTGCTTCATCTCCTTACCCATGGCAAGGTTGCGCTCGATGTTTTCAATTTCGACGGTCGCGTCATCCACTAGAATTCCGACCGCCAGCGCCAGACCTCCCAGCGTCATGATGTTCAGGCTCTCGCCGAGCGCGCTCAGGAGGATGATCGAGACAAAAATGGACAACGGAATCGAAATCGAGATGATGATCGTCGGACGCCAGTCTCCCAGAAACAGCAGGATCATCGCCGCCGTCAGAGCTGCCGCGATCAAGCCTTCGCGCAACACGCCCTGGATTGACGCCCGCACGAACAACGACTGATCGAAAAGCGCCTTGATCGTTAGCTCGGGCGGAAGCGATTGCGCCGCCTTCGGCACCAGCGCCTTAATGGCATCGACTACCGCCAGCGTCGAAGTGCCACCCACCTTGTACATCGACATCAGCACTCCACGCACGCCATCTTGCTTCACGATGTTGGTTTGCGGAGAGTATCCGTCGCGCACATGCGCCACGTCGCGCAGGTAGAGCGTGGAGTCATTCGTCGTCTTCACGGGCAGATCGTTCAGCGCCGCGATCGTAGACGGATCGCCATTCATCTCCACGCTGTACTCTGTCGGCCCAATCTTCGTCGTGCCCGCCGGAAGAACCAGGTTTTGCGCCGACACTGCATTCACAATGTCCGCCGGCGCCAGACCGTACTTTTGCAGTTTCACCGGATCCAGGTCCACCTGGACCTGCCGTATCTTGCCGCCGTATGGGTACGGAGTCGCCGCGCCCGGCACCGTCACCAATTGTGTTCTCAGGAAACTGTTGCCCAGATCGAAGAGCTGGTTTTCCGGCAACGTCTTGCTGCTCAAGCCCAGTTGCACCACTGGAGTGGTCGATGCCGAATAGGTGATCACCAGCGGCGGCGTCGTGCCCGGAGGCAAACCCCGCAAGATCGTCTGGCTCATCCCCGTCACCTGTGTCATCGCCATCGAGATGTCCACGCCCGGCCGGAAGAATATCTTGATGATCGCTTTTCCCGTCACCGACGTCGATTCCTGGTGCTCGATGTCGTTCACCGTGATCGTGTACCCGCGCTCCGCGTTGCTCACGATGCGGTTCGCCATCTCTTCCGGCGTCATTCCGTCGAAATTCCATATCACGCTGATGACCGGGATATTGATGTTCGGAAAGATGTCGACCGGGGTGCGCAGAATGGTGATGGGCGTAAGAATAATGATCAGTAACGCCATCACAACGAACGTATAAGGGCGCCTGAGCGCTAACGCGACTATCCACATAAGGCTTGCAACTTCTACCCTTGCAACTTCTAGAGAAGAAAACTACGGCTTTGATTAATCTCGGGGGCCACTACGCATACACTCTTCGTTGGCAAAGTAAATGAGATGCTCTTCGAAGAGAGGACGCATCGTCGCCCGGCGGATCCGTCACCCATGTGGCTTCGTTACCCAGGGTGCACTTAAACGTAGATTCAAAACAATACGTTTCGGATTTAAATTATAATGGATCCTCTGCATGCCACAAAGTTACCCTCGATCTACGACACATAACAACGGAGCCAACGCGAAACGGCTGCCGGGGCGGCCGCGCAGCGAGCACTCCCACCAGGCCATTCTGCGCAGCACGTTGAAATTACTTCGCCAGCCCGGCGGATTCCCCGATCTTAGCATCGAGGCTGTGGCCGCCGACGCCAAGGTCAGCAAGGCCACCGTCTACCGCTGGTGGCCGACCAAGGCGGCGCTGGTGGCCGACGCTTTTTCGGCCAGCGTCGAACAGGAACTCCAGTTTCCTGACACCGGCTCTTTGCGGGGTGATGTGGCGCGGCAGATGCGCCGCGTGATCCGCCTTTTTCGCTCGCCGCGCGGCAAGATCGTCGCGGCCCTGCTCGCCGGAGGTCAATCCGATCCCGAACTCATTGAGGCCTTTCGCGAACGCTTCCTGTGGCCCAAGCGCCGGCAGGCCTACAAGACTCTCGAACGAGCCATTGCCCGCGGCGAGCTCCCCGCCGACAGCGATCTCGATCTGCTCCTCGACTCGCTCTACGGTCCAATCTACATGCGCTTTCTGATTCGCCACGCCGAGCTCACCGAAGACTTCGCCGATCAACTATGTGGACTCATTCTCAAAGACTGCGAACCGAGCACGAAGGCATAGCCGCACTGCGCTTACCTTCCCGATACGAAGACAGACATCCCGGCCCGCGCCGGACAGCCGCCAGCGGCTGTCCGGCAGGGGCATCTCGCCATTTTCGCCTCAGCTATTCTTGATGAGCGTCCTTACTACTTCTTGACAACGTGATGCGGCGATGCCCGGTCCAGCACCGCAAGCAACCGGGCCGCCGATGCCGGAGGTTTCACCTTCCCCTCGCGCACAATCTCCCGCGCGCTGAGATCCCTTCCATAGAGCGACTTGTTGGCGCCATCGTCAGACCGCATCGTCGATCCTTCCAGCGACACGCCCGCAAACAACCCCTTGGCCCGGGAATAAGACAGGATCTCGGCATTCAACACGATGTCGGTTTCCGCCGATGTATCGCGCCCCACCGGTCCAGCCGCCGCCGACGCATCCCCGCCGATCTTCACCTTGCTCGACAGCACCGACTTCGCGCCCGACTCGTTCATCACCAGCAGCACAAAGTCCGTTGCCTGCGCACCAATCTGGAATCCGAAGCTGCCACCTTCCAGCGCAAACATTGCCGGAGCGCTCCAATGCCCGGAGAAATCCATTCCCCGGCGGCAAGTGATCAGGCCGCGCCCATAGCTGCCGCCCACGATAAACGCCGCTTTCTTCACCGACGGATAAATCACAATACAATTCGCCTTGTTCAGCAGGTCCCTCGGAATCCCTTCCGGCATCCCCAGAATTTCCTTCATCACGGTCGCGGACTCCGCAATCCGGTCATCCACCTTTTCTTCTTTATCTTCCGCCATCACAGGCAACACACAAGCCAGCACGAGAACCAGGACCAACAACTTATTTGTCATGACAGTTCCTCCTTGTGGTGTTCAGATGCCGAAACTACCACGCCGTTTGCAAGCTTGGCAAACCGGTTTCGGCTGTCATCCTGAGCGAAGCGCTTTTGCGGAGCGATGGATCTGGGCGAGCCGCGCCAAACGTCGCGGGGCGATCGCGACGCACAAATGGCGCGTTCGGCTCGCTTCCTTTATTTCCCCCACCTTGCCATCTCCTCCTCCGGGGATTACCATTTTCTTAATTCATTTCACCGCAGAGGACTTCTTTTTCGTCTGTTTCGTCTGGCAGAATTTCGCATTCCCAAGGAGGCTTCATGGCAACCGCAGTTTCCCCTACCGGCATCGATTCCCGCGTAACCGAGTTCATTGAAAAACCACGCAAGATGCTCATCAACGGCAAATGGGTTGATGCCATCTCAGGCAAAACTTTTCCCACCTACAATCCCGCCACCGGAGAAGTCCTCGCCCAGGTCGCCGAAGGCGACAAGGCTGACATCGACGCCGCCGTTAAGGCCGCCCGCAAAGCCTTTGACAGCGGGCCCTGGTCGCGCATGACCGCCGCCACCCGCGGCAAACTCATCTGGAAGCTCGCCGACCTGATCGAGGAGCACATTGAAGAGTTCGCGACACTAGAAACATTGGACAACGGCAAGCCGCTCACGGTCGCGCGCGGCGCCGACGTTCCGCTCACTGTCGACATGTTCCGCTACATGGCCGGATGGGCCACCAAGCTCGAAGGCACCACCATCCCGCTCTCCGTTCCTTACACGCCCGACGCCATGTATCACGCCTACACACTGCGCGAACCGGTCGGCGTGGTCGGGCAGATCATCCCCTGGAATTTCCCGCTCCTCATGGCCGCCTGGAAACTGGCGCCCGCGCTCGCCTCGGGATGCACCGTCATCC
Organism: uncultured Acidobacteriaceae bacterium; assembly: GCA_963803645.1. GTDB lineage: Bacteria > Acidobacteriota > Terriglobia > Terriglobales > Acidobacteriaceae > Acidiflorens. The sequence goes on from CAWDNK010000007.1 coordinate 465,063, forward strand.
TCAAGCCCGCCGAGCAAACGCCGCTCACCGCACTCCTTCTCGGCGAGATGATCCAGCAGGCCGGATTCCCCGAGGGCGTCGTCAACATCGTCCCCGGCTACGGAGAAACCGCCGGCGCCGCGCTCGCTGCCCACGATCTGGTCGACAAGATCGCCTTCACCGGATCGACCGAAGTCGGCAAGCTCATCGTGCATGCCGCAACCGGCAACCTGAAGAAGGTCTCGCTCGAACTCGGTGGCAAATCGCCCAACGTGGTCTTCAAAGATGCCGACATCGACGGCGCCATCGCCGGCGCCGCCAGCGCCATCTTCTTCAATCACGGACAATGTTGCTGCGCCGGCTCCCGCCTCTACATCGAGCGTCCAGTCTTCGATCAGGTAGTCGAAGGCGTCGCTGCAAAGGCCAAGAAGATTCGCGTGGGGTCAGGCCTCGACGCCAGCACGCAAATGGGTCCGCTGGTCTCCGAAGAGCAGTTGCAGCGCGTCTGCGGCTACCTCGACCTCGGCGCCAAAGAGGGCGCGAAGGCCGTTGCCGGAGGCAAGAAGATTGGCGACAAAGGCTATTTTGTCGAGCCGACAGTTCTCACCAACACCAAAGAAAATATGAAGGTCGTGCAGGAAGAAATCTTTGGCCCGGTGGTCGCGGCGATTCCGTTCGACAATCCGGAGGAAATGGTTACGCGCGCCAACGATTCAATCTACGGCCTGGCCGCTGGCATCTGGACGCACGACATCTCCAAGGCCCACCGCACAGCCGCAATGCTGCGCGCGGGCACAGTCTGGATCAACTGCTACAACGTCTTCGACGCCGCGCTGCCCTTCGGAGGCTACAAGCAATCCGGATGGGGCCGCGAAATGGGCAAAGACGTCCTCAACCTCTACACCCAGACCAAATCAGTCTGCACCAGACTGTCATAAGCACCGTCGTCTCGACGACGATTTCGGCGGGCGTTCGCGCCCGCCGATTTTTTGCGCGCGCGACCATCAATGACGCCGGTCTGAAGGCCGGCTATCAACAAACATCTATTCGTACCGCAGCGCCTCCGCCGGCAAAATTCGCGCAGCCGCCCACGACGGATAGATCGTTGCCACAAAAGAGATGCCGATGGAGACTAGGGCTACGATTAGGCCGTCCCAGGGACTCGGGGCGAATGGAACGTAGTCGATGGAATAGACCTCGGGCGAGAGCGAGATGGGGTGGTAGTGTCCGCCCACCCACGAGATGCCGTAGCCGAGGGCGAGTCCGACGAGGGTTCCGATGATGCCGATCAGCATACCTTGCGCGATGAAAATGCGGCGAATCTGCCGCTTCTTCGTGCCCATCGACATCAGCACGGCGATGTCTTTAGTTTTTTCCATCACCATCATGGTCAGCGAAGTCAGAATATTGAGCGCTGCCACGAAAACGATGAGGCCGATGGTAATGTAGGTGACCCGGCGCTCCAGGCTCAGCGCGTGTAAGAGAGCCTTGTTACCCTCCATCCAGTTCTTGGTCATGAAGCCGCCGCCCGCGGCGCTGTCGGCGGCCCGTTCGAGCTCCTGCCCAACTTCGGGAGCGCGATAGATATCGTCGAGCTTGAATTGAATAACCGAGATCACATCGCCGAGGCCAAACAACTCCTGCGAATCGGCAAGCTTGATGAAAGCCCACGAAGAGTCGTAGTCGAAGAAGCCGGAGTTGAAAATGCCCACCACGCGAAAGCGAATGTACTTCGGCACCATTCCAAAAGGAGTCAGCTCGCCCTGCGGCGAAGTGACCAGCACAACCGAGCCCACGGTCGCCCCGATTCCTTCCGCCAAATCCTTGCCCAAAATAATAGGAGGCATAGCCGCCACGCGCGCGTAAACGCCCGCGAGATCGTCGGGAGACTGGGTGGATGTCGCGGTGGATTCTTGTCGTGCAGATTCTGGTCGTGTGGATCCTAGCTGTGTGGATCCTGGTCGTGTGGATTCTGGTTGCATGGCGCGGACGCTCTCGTCCGCGGCCGTTGCGTTTGAATTTGTTTTTGATTCCTCGGTCCCGCCCGCGGGCGTTTCCGCCAAATCCGCCGTCGAGCCGAGTGTCACCGTCTGGAGCAGGTCACTGACCTTGCGCTCGTAGCGCGGCAGCATGCCCTTAAGCACCGCGCCCCGCGCGCGCGGCCCGCGCGAAATCAGCACCTGCTCATAAATCGCCGGAGCGGCAGCCACCACGTGCGGCTCATGTTCCAGCTTCGCCAGCAGCGGACGCCAGTTGGGAATCCCGTCGCTCTCCACGCGCAGCAGGCTGATGTGCGCGGTCGATCCCAAAAGCCGCGCCTGCAAATCCTGCCGAAAGCCATTGTTGACGGCGAGCGCAACAATAAGCGAAGCGACGCCTGCGGCAACACCGGCAATCGAAATCGCCGTGATAATGCCAATGAATGCCTGCCGCCGTTTGGCGCGCAGGTAGCGGGTTGCGATGAAAAGTTCGAAGCGCATTTAGGAGTCGCTGGTCGTCGGTCCTTGTGTCGTCCGGCTCTAGTCGTCAGCTTTCAGTTAAGTCGGATTATAGCTGGCGATCGGGAAACACCTGCGGCGCATCCGGCGATCCTGCGCTTTATGCAGTTGCCTTGCACTCTGCCGGGTGTCAGACTGTCGTCAGCGAGTTGAATACCGGAGCGTGAGTTATGCGTCGAAACATGTCGATGGCATGGATGTTGGTCGCAGTCGCTGGATTGGCATTGTTGGCCGCGGGCCAGGCGACGCGGGGTCGCACCGCTGTGAGCACGCCAACTCATGTGACTCACGCAAAAACGCCTTACACCGCGGAGTACACAATTTCGATTGTGCAAACGCTGGCCAACGGAAACACGATCACTCGCGACGACACCGAAGTGAAGGCGATCGATTCGCAGGGACGCGAGATGACCGCCACGACAACCACGCGCCAGTCCAAGGACCACACTCCGATCACCAACGTATATGTGATTGACCCCGTGGCGCGGACCATCACACGTTGGAATTCTCTCGACAAGAAGGCGACCGTGCGAGCGATGGGCGCGGCTCAGGCAATGCCCGGCTGTTCGACCCATGCGACGGAGGTGCATGGGACGGCGCGGGCCTTCGATGGCAAACCCACGGTCGAGAATCTGGGAACCGAATCGATCCAGGGCCTTGAGGCAAAGGGCACGCGAACAACGATTACCATCCCCGCCGGCGCGGTTGGAAACGAAGCGCCGCTGGTGAACACGGTTGAACGATGGACAGCGCTCGACGCCGGGCTGAACCGGTTGCTTGTGCGCGAAATAAGTGACGACGCGCGCTCAGGCAAGCAGACCAAAGAACTGGCGAGCTTTGAACGAAGCGAGCCCGATCCGTCTGTCTTCCAGCCGCCGGCAGGTTATGAGATCGTACAGCCAACAAAAGACGAATCCACAACCGCCTGCGCGACCGATACAGCGCCTGCGAAGTGAAACTGCCTCGTCGTTAGTAAGCACGACTGGGGCGACGCCTCGATTGAATCAGCGGCCGGAATCGGTCCTGCTCGCGGCGTTCTGATATCCTTCATCACTCATGTCCCCAATTGTGACCAGTGTGCTCCTTGGCCTGACGGCCGCAGGCGCCAACATTTTCGGCGGCGCGATCATTGTTCAGAAGCATTGGGAGCGCGCCTACCTCCGCTATTTCGTCGCGCTCGGCGCCGGTTTCATGCTGGCCGTTGCCATGGTTGAGATGGTGCCCGAGAGCATCGCACTCCGCGGCCCTCGCGCCGGCTTTCTCATTCTGCTCGGCTATCTGCTCGTCCATTTCTGCGAACACACGGTCACGCCGCACTTTCACTTCGGAGAGGAAACGCACGCCGACGAATTTCTCCACACTCACAAGAGCTACTCGGTGCTGGTCGGCCTGCTCATCCACACATTTTTTGACGGCATCGCCATCGCCTCCGGCTTCATCGTCTCCAACTGGCTGGGCTGGGTCATCTTCATCGCCGTCTTTCTGCATAAAATTCCGGAGGGTTTCACCATCGCATCGGTGATGCTGGCGAGCGGCCGCAGCCGCAGCTTTGCCTGGGGCACCTCCGTCATGCTGGGAGCCGCCACTGTCGCGGGCGTGATGACGATGGCCGTCTTCCATCGCGAGGTCAGCTTCGGCCTGCCGCTTTCGGCGGGCGTAACGATCTACGTAGCCGCGTCTGACTTAATTCCCGAAGTCAATCAAGAAACTGGAGTGCGCATGGCGCTGCTCGTCTTTGTCGGCGCAGCCTTCATGTTCGTGCTCGACCGATTCTTCCATGTGCATTAGTGCGCGTGCATTTGGGATGTGTGGCGCGGATTCTCTTGTCCGCGTGTGTACAGCACATGAGCGGCCTCCGCGGACAAGACAAGAATGTCCGTGCCGCACGGGCATGCCCCACACAGTCATTCGCGCTGCACCTGCTAGAATTTCCCTTCACTGTTACCCATTCTTGGCGCCTGCCTAGGAAGTCCGATTCATGTCCGAAAAACCCACTGCAACTCCTGTGCCCACTCCCCGTACGCGCGTGGTGCGCGAATCGCTTCGGGGGGTCTACGACCGCGACACCGCCAACCGGATTCTCGATGAGGCTTTTCTCTGCCACGTCGGCTTCGTCGCCGACGGTCAGCCTTACGTCATCCCCACATCTTACGGCCGCGACGGCGACGTGCTCTACATTCATGGCTCGGCGGCCAGTCGCATGCTGCGAAATCTTCAGCAGGGCATTCCCGTCTGCATCACGGTTACGCTACTCGACGGACTCGTGCTCGCCCGCTCCGTCTTCAATCACTCCATGAACTATCGCTCAGTCGTCATTCTGGGCACGGCCACACTCGTCAATGATCCCGCGGAGAAGATCGCGGCCTTGCGCGCTTTGAGTGAGCATATCGTGCCCGGTCGATGGGATGACGCGCGCCAGCCCAATGAGAAGGAATTGAAGGTAACGTCGGTGCTGCGGGTTCCGATTACGGAGTTCTCCGCCAAAGTGCGCATGGGGCCAGCGATCGATGACGACGAGGACTATTCATTTCCGACCTGGGCGGGAGTGATTCCCCTGGAGATGACAGTCGGCGCGCCGATTACGGATGAACGCTGTCAGCGCGGCGTGCCGTCCTATGTGCAGAATTACTCGCGGTAGTGATTGAGCGGCAGCGTCGCACAGCTAGTTCGGTATCAGCAGCAGTTTCCCAGTCGTCTTTCTTCCTTCCAAATCGCGATGCGCCCGCTGCGCCTGTTCCAGCGGATAGATGTGCTCGATGCGCAGCTTCAGCTTGCCATCGCGAATCATCCCGAACACCGCCCCGGCGCGCTTCTGCAATTCCTCGGAGGTAAGAACATACGCGCCGAGCGACGGACGCGTAAGGAACAGCGATCCCTTTTGCGTCAGCACCAGCGGGTCGATGGGCGCGACCGCTCCGCTCGATCCTCCAAAGAGCGCCATCATGCCACGCGGCCGCAGCAGATTCAGGCCCTTGTCGAAAGTGGTTTTGCCCACCGAGTCATACACCACGTCGACGCCTTTGCCATTCATCAGGCGTTTGGTCTCCGCTTCAAAATCCGTCTGCGTATAATGAATAACGTCGTCCGCTCCCGCATCGCGCGCCAGCTTCGCCTTCTCCTCGGTCGACACCGTGCCGATCACGCGTGCGCCGATATTGTGCGCCATCTGCACCAGCAGCAATCCAACTCCGCCCGCCGCCGCGTGCACCAGCGCCGTCTCGCCCTTCTTCAGCGGATACGTGTCATACGCAAGGTAGTGCGCGGTCATTCCTTGCAGGATGGCGGCCGCAGCCTCACGCTCGCTCACGCCTTCCGGAATCTTCACCAGTTTGTCAGCGGGCACGGCGGTATATTCCGCATAGCTGCCGAGCGCCATCGTGTACGCTACCCGATCGCCAACTTTGACATTGTGCACGTCCGCGCCCACCGCCGAAACCGTGCCCGCGCCCTCCTGTCCCAGCACCAGCGGCAGAGGCTGTTTGTAGCGGCCCTCACGGTTGTAGATGTCGATAAAGTTGACGCCCGCGGCCTGAATCTTTACGACGGCTTCGTTTGCTTTGGGCTGCGGGACCGGGAGGTCGACCAGCTCCATGACCTCAGGCCCGCCGACTTGCTTAATCTGGATCGCTCTCATAGGTGCCTTTGATGCCCTCTGAATTTAAAGAGACTCACGAGCCGGGGATAAAGCCCCGATTGATTCGATCGGACGATGCGGCCTCTTCGGCGAGCTCAGGGCATCCTCTAAATCACCGCTCTTCCACCAAAACTCCCACATGCGGATTCGGCGATTGCGCCGGGCTGGAGGTCCGCTTACCGTGGTAACATGTTCAGCCGGTTCCCAACGTAATCGGGTACATGCTCCTCCTGTAGCGTTGACCCAACTGATTTTGCGATATTAACATCTGACTTATAAGTACCTGTTTGACTGGGCACGCCCAAAAGGCCGATCCCGCGCCCAAAGACGGCGTTCGCAAGTTCTTGATGCTATGAGGTTTTCCGACCGGTATTCGGCGATTCTGATATGCGGCTTTTTGGCAGCGACTCTGGGGTGCCAGAGCGCGCAGAAGCCGTCTACTTTTTTGCCCCCGGTACAGGCCCAGGCGCCCGCGGTCCTTGCGGGTGCGGCTCCCAATCCTAACCCGCAAAAACCGCTGGCCTCCTCCGGCAATGCATCGCAGACCCAGGAATCGCAAACTCAGGCTCAGGCGGCGCGAGCGCTGGCCGTCGATCCCGTGGGCGACTTGATCGCTCGGGTCGAAAAGGAATATCGCACCGGCCAGGAAAACTATCGCGACGGGCACATGGAAGCTGCCAAGCAGAATTTCGACTCGGCATTCAATGAGCTCCTCGGCAGCGGCTTCGATCTGCAATCGGACGACCGGCTGGAAGCGGAGCTGAACCGAATTCTCGATGGCGTGAACGAACTTGAGATCGCGGCCCTCCAACAGGGAGACGGATTCTCCGAGCAGCAATCGGAGCCCGCGCCCATCGACGAAGCCAACGAAGCCACTCCGGCAGTCGACGAAAACGTAAAGGCGAAGGCCGAAGCGGAGATAAAGTCCACTCGTTCCGACCTGCCGCTGATGATGACCGACCAGGTCGCCGGCTACATCAACTACTTCTCGAATCGCGGACGCGGCACTATCGAGCATGCGCTGGCACGCTCCGGGCAATACGAGGACATGATTCGTCGGACGCTCAAGCAGGAAGGCGTTCCGCAGGATCTCATCTATCTTGCGCAGGCCGAATCCGGTTTCCACTCGCTGGCGGTTTCGCGGGCTGGCGCGCGCGGCATTTGGCAGTTCATGGCGAGCCGGGCGCAAGGCTATGGCCTCGAGCGCAACTGGTGGATGGATGAGCGCCAGGATCCCGAAAAAGCGACCCGCGCCGCCGCTCACCATCTGCACGATCTTTACAACCAGTTTGGCGATTGGTATCTCGCGATGGCCGCATACAACTCCGGCCCGGGCACAGTACAGAGCGCCGTCAAGCGCACCGGCTATGCCGATTTCTGGGAGCTCTACCGGCGCAACGTGCTGCCCAAGGAAACCCGCAACTACGTTCCGATTATTCTGGCGGTCACCATCATGGCGAAAAATCCCGAGCAGTATGGGCTCGCTTCAGTGGTAAAAGAAAAACCGGTTCCTTACGATACGGTGAAGATCAGCTATCCGATCGACCTGCGTCTGGTGGCCGAATGCGTGGACGCTTCCGCCGCCGATCTCCAGGATCTCAATCCCAGCCTGCTGCGCCTGACGACTCCAAAATTTCAGGGCAACGGGAGCGAGTTCCAATTGCACTTGCCCGCCGGAACTGCCGCCAAGTTCGAGAGCGCGGTCGCATCCATTCCAGTCGATAAGCGCGTCTGGTGGCGTTACCACAAAGTGCAAGCGGGAGAGACGCTGGCTTCCATCGCGCGCACTTATCACACTGCGCCCAAGTCGATTGCCCAGGCCAACGACCTCGACGGCAACGTGCTCGTTCCCGAAAGCCGCCTGATCATTCCGATCGCTCCGGGCAAAGTGACCGATTCGACAACCTATGCGCGCGCCATCACGCACTACAAGATCCGCAAGGGAGACACGGTCGAGTCGGTAGCCGAAAATTTCGGCGTCTCCGCGAGGATGATTCGCAGCTGGAATCGCCTCAAGGGCGACAGCCTGACCGGCAGGAAAATCCTGCTTGTACATTTGCCGGTGTCGCCGGGCGCGAGAGAGACAAAGGTTGCGTCAAAGCATTCGACGCACAAGTCGGGGCGAAGTTCTTCGGAGCAGGCTTCGGCAAGAATGTCATCCGGAACATCGGCGCGAACACCAGCTCGGACGGCGGCGGCGCCGCAACGAACGGCAAGCGCCTCAAGCCACCCGCAATCTCAAGCGTCCTCCTCCGGACTCGTTCACCACAAAGTAAGGCCCGGCGAAACGCTCTATTCGATCGCGAATTCCTACAACACAACCGTGACGGCCCTCAAGCACGATAACCGCAACACCGCAACCCTGCGTCCAGGAATGATTCTAGTCATCCGCGACGTGCGGTGAACTAGCGCACTGAGTATTCCCGCACCGGTTTCCAATTCAGTTACAGAACTGCCTCCCGTAGAACGTACCGCGTTTGCTGCCGAGGATCTTTCAGCAATCCTCAGTCAGGCAAAACATCCGTCGTCGGACCCCGTAGCGGTGGTGTCTTACTAATGGTAGAATGTAAGACATGGCAGAGCTAAGTGCTACGGTAACCTCTAAAGGCCAACTTGTCGTTCCAGCGGAGTTGCGCCGCAAGCATCGGATTGAGGCTGGAACCAAGATCAGGTTTCTGGAAGATCAGTTCGGCCGGATTGTTCTCCAGCCGATCACCGAAGACTATGTTGATCGCGTCCAGGGATGCCTCGCGGATGGACCCGACCTGCTGGCGAAGTGGGAAGTCGAGCATCGCAAGGAAGGCGCAGGCGACGGCGGCGACGTAGGCAAACACAAACTGTGAAGACCTACGTGCTCGATGCCAGCGCCTTGTACGTATTCCTTCAGAACAAACCCGCCGCAAACAAGGTGAACCAGTTGCTGAAGGAGGCGGTGCGAGAACGCGCCGAGATCCTGATGTCGGCGGTGAACTACGGAGAGGTCTACGGCGCAATCCTCCGCGAGCACGGCCCAGACCGTGCCGCCGCAACCATGAGCGCCGTTCAGCCCTTGCCGATCCGCCTCGTGGATGCAACTCCCCAAAGAGCTGTTCACGCAGCCAACGTGAAAACCAAATACAAACTCTATTACGTAGACAGTTTCGCCGCCGCCCTGTCGATCGAGTACAAGGCCACGCTCCTCACCAGTGATTCCGACTTTCGCAAGCTCGGGCATGGGGTTGCGATGGTTTGGCTGAAGGCGTGAAGATCTGACCTCGGATTCGCGCTAGAACGGGGCCAGCGACTTGTCGGGGCCTTCGATTTCTTCTTTGGCTTCGAGGAATTCTCGACTCCATGGTTTCCCTGCGCACTCGGGGCACTTGTCAATCATGTTGCCAACAGCGAAACAGTGATAACAGGTCCCCTGGGTGCTGGCGCCAGGGAACTTCTTGCATTTCTTGCATGGCTTGAAGAATTCGCTTTCGAGCGCTCGGTGCTCACCCCACAGTTCGCGTTCACAGACGATGCACATCCTCTCCTCCTGATTAACGCCGCTGGAGAATTATGGCGGCCCCAGAATTCTCTTGCAGTGAGCCGGAACACGGTTCGATGGTGACGAAACGGAACAAGCGAATTATTGGGCAAGACGGACCCCCGCAACGGAAAAGGCCACATTCAATTAAGAACGTGGCCTTTATTTAATGCCGGCAACTACCTACTCTCCCACACACTTTCGCATGCAGTACCATCGGCCCAGCGGGGCTTAACTTCCGTGTTCGGGATGGGAACGGGTGGAACCCCCGCGGTAAGATCACCGACAAGTCGTAGCAGCGGTCGTTAGTCCTTGGTCGCTAGTCGTTAGCCAAAGACCTCGCTGCAAACTTGATGGTCCCAGCCAACTACAGATCCCTCGCTGGCTCAGAATGACAATCTCAAGGAAATTTCTCGAGAGTGGATCCTGAGAGCTTGGAGCTAAGACCTGAGAGCTGAGAGCTTGCTTTCAAAGATCCTGAGGACGATGCCTCACAACTGAATAGATTGGGTACTACTTTAAATACTCGACATATCGTTTTCGTCGGCGCGCAGTCGTCAGTAGCTTGCTTCTCAGTCATCCAGGTTCTGACGACTTCCTAACAGCATTGCTAATTCCAGCTCAGGTTTGAACTGGGAACTGGCAACTGAGAACTGACAACTGCTTTTAATGCACCGAGTAAATTTTATGGTCAAGCCGAACGGGCGATTAGTACAGGTAAGCTACACGCGTTACCGCGCTTTCACATCCTGCCTATCAACCAGGTAGTCTACCTGGGCCCTTCATTACCCTTAAGGGTTGGGAGATCTCATCTTGAGGAGTGCTTCCCGCTTATATGCATTCAGCGGTTATCACAACCGAACTTCGCTACCGAGCGGTGCCATTGGCATGACAACTCGATCACAAGAGGTTCGTCCATCCCGGTCCTCTCGTACTAAGGACAGGCCCTCTCAAATCTCCTGCGCCCACAACAGATAGGGACCGAACTGTCTCGCGACGTTCTGAACCCAGCTCACGTACCGCTTTAATAGGCGAACAGCCTAACCCTTGGAACCTTCTACAGCTCCAGGATGCGATGAGCCGACATCGAGGTGCCAAACCGGAGCGTCGATATGAACTCTTGGCTCCGATCAGCCTGTTATCCCCGGCGTACCTTTTATCCGTTGAGCGATGGCCATTCCATGCAGAACCACCGGATCACTAACGCCTACTTTCGTATCTGCTCGACTTGTAGGTCTCGCAGTTAACCACGCTTGTGCGTTTGCACTCGACGGCTGATTTCCAAACAGCCTGAGCGTAGCTTCGCGCGCCTCCGTTACAATTTAGGAGGCGACCGCCCCAGTCAAACTACCCGCCTTACTATGTCCCTTTCCCGGATTACGGGAATAGGTTAGAACCACAGAACTCGCAGGGTGGTATCTCACCGGTGGCTCCTCCAAGTCCGAGAACCTGGATTCAAAGCCTCCCACCTATCCTGCGCAGCAAGTGCCATAGTTCATAGTAAAGGTATAGTAAAGGTGCACGGGGTCTTTCCGTCTAGTTGCGGGCAACCGGCATCTTCACCGGCACTACAAGTTCGCCGTGCCAGTTGGCAAGACAGTCGCACTTTCGTTACGCCATTCGTGCAGGTCGGAACTTACCCGACAAGGAATTTCGCTACCTTAGGACCGTTATAGTTACGGCCGCCGTTCACTGGGGCTTCAGTTCGAAGCTTCGCCTTGCGGCTAACCTCTCCCTTTAACCTTCCAGCACCGGGCAGGCGTCAGCCCCTATACGTCGTTTTCGACTTAGCAGAGACCTGTGTTTTTGTTAAACAGTCGCAGTGCGCATTTCTCTGCGGCCTCTTCGGACTTGCATCCTAGTGAGGCACCCCTTTTCCCGAAGTTACGGGGTTATGTTGCCGAGTTCCTTACCAACTGTTCTCACGAGCGCCTTAGAATACTCATCTCGTCTACCTGTGTCGGTTTGAGGTACGGATCCCATATGTTCTCCTTAGAGGATTTTCTCGGCAGCGTGGAATCAGCAGCTTTCACCCATACGGGTTACTGCTTTGCGTCTCAGTGATAACTTCCTCGCGGATTTTCCTACGAGAAACACCTTACACGCATCGACCGTTATAGCCATAGGACGGCCTGCTTATCCTTCTGCGTCTCCCCATCGTAATAACGACCACACGGGAGGTCCGGAATATTAACCGGATGTCCATCAGTTACGCCTTTCGGCCTCACCTTAGGAACCGCCTGACCCTGAGCGGATTAACCTTTCTCAGGAAACCTTAGACTTTCGGCGCGGAGGGTTCTCACCTCCGTTATCGCTACTTATGCCGGCAGGGTCTCTTCTCAACAATCCACCAGTCTTCTCAGTCTGGCTTCAAATCGTTGGGAATGCTCTCCTACCACGCACACCGGTTAAGGTGTGCATTCGCTGCTTCGGTAACAAGCTTAAGCCCCGTTAAATTGTCGGCACCGGACCGCTTGACCAGTGAGCTATTACGCTTTCTTTAAAGGATGGCTGCTTCTAAGCCAACCTCCTGGCTGTCTGGGCGTTCCGACTTCCTTTCCCACTTAGCTTGTATTTTGGGACCTTAGCAGGCGATCTGGACTGTTTTCCTCTCGACAACGAAGCTTAGCCCCCGCTGTCTGACTGCCGTACTGGTTGTTCTCGGCATTCTGAGTTTCGTTGGATTCTGTAAGCTGGAAAGCCCCATAGTCCATCGAGTACTTTACCGCCGAGACAAATCATACGACGCTAGCCCTAAAGCTATTTCGGAGAGAACGAGCAATCACGGAATTTGATTAGCCTTTCACCCCTACCCT
>CAWDNK010000007.1:482500-3064374 GCA_963803645.1 uncultured Acidobacteriaceae bacterium
CGTGCCCTGTGGCATCGCAGCCAAGCCGGTAACATCGATGCAGAAGGAACTCGGGCACGAAGTTGACGTGGATGCGGTCGCGCAATCCCTCTCGCGCAATTTCGGAGTCGTGTTCGGGCAGCAAATGCTATGGATCGATTCGATCGACGCGTTGATCGGACAAACCGTGGGCGTCCCCATGAGAACTCCGGAGGACTTGCGGCGGCTGCACGATGCTAATGCTGACGATTTATTCCTCGCGTAAAAGTTTCTTCGCCGGATGACAGAAGCAAGAGGATCTCCAAGACTCTGCTAGCATATTCGCGGACCGATCATGTCGAAGAAGAAGCCGATTCCAAAGAAAAAGACCAGCCCTGCCGCGTCGCCCGCTAAGCGGACGAACCGTGCCCCCCAGACGAACAGCGAGCAGCGAGCCGCGAACAGCCATTCCCGCACCTACACCATCCTCGACTACCGCCTCGAAAAACCAACCTTCACCTGCCGCCAGGTCCGCATCGGCGACGAAACCCGCTACGAAGTGGAAAGCGGCGACCTCTCGAAGGATCAGCTCTCGCGGCCCGCGCGCCCCATCCGCGAATCGAAATATCTTTCCAAGCAGCAACTCGTCGAAATCTATCGCTGGATGATTCTCAACCGCCGCATGGAGACGGCGCTCGAAAATCTCTACAAGCAAGGGAAGGTGGTCGGCGGCGTTTATTTCGGCCTTGGCCAGGAGGGCTGCTCGTGCGCCTCGGCCTACGCGCTCGGCAAAGACGACTGGATGGGCCCGATGATCCGCAACCAGGGCGCCCTGCTGGTGCGCGGGTTTGCGCCCCGCGACATCATGATGCAGTACATGGCGAAATCCGGCTCGCCCACCCGCGGACGCGACACTACCTCGCACTTCGGCGATCTCGAAAAGCGCAATGTGGTTGCACCCATTTCCATGCTCGGCGACCTGATTCCGGTCCTGACCGGAGTGGCGCTGGGCGCGCGTCTACAGGGAAAAAATATCGCGGCGATGACCTGGATCGGCGACGGCGGCCAGTCGACAGGTGTGACTTATGAAGGCCTGAATTTTGCGGCCGTGCAAAAACTTGGCCTCGTGCTGATCGTCGAAAATAATCTGTGGGGATATTCCACTCCCTCCGACATGCAGTTTCGCGTGAAGGACCTGGCCGAGCGTGCGATCGCCTACGGCATTCCCGGCGTGATCGTCGACGGCACCGATGCCTGCCAGGTTTATGACGCCTGCCACGACGCGGTCGAGCGCGCCCGCCGCGGCGAAGGGCCGACGCTGATCGAGGCGAAAATGATGCGCATGAAGGGCCATGCCATCCACGACGCTGCCGACTACGTGCCGAAACCGCTCTTTGAATACTGGAAGAAGCGCGATCCGATCGCAAGGCTGGAAGATTATCTCGTCAACAAGAAGAAGTGGCTGACGGCGGACGACAATGCAAAGCTGATCGCCGACGTCGAGCGCCAACTCGAAGTCGAGCGCGAGTTTGCCGTGAACTCGCCGATGCCAACTCCGGAATCCGCCGAGGGCGGCCTGTATTGCGAAAACGGCTGTCATGAGATCAAGCCGAAATACGCAATGCCGAAGGCGCGGGCGGGAAAGGGCCGTGGCTTGCAAGCTGGCGACGCCCCGGTGCATCTGCGGTAGCTGATAAAATCAGTGATAGCTGATGTCCGCCTCTTCCCAACTCGTTCAGATCGACATCGGGCCGCGCATTCCTACGCCGAAGCCGTCGTGGCTCAAGGCGAAGGCGCCGGTGGGCGATAATTTTCACGATCTGAAACGGCTAGCCCGCGGCCTCGGTCTGCACACTGTTTGCGAGTCGGCGCAGTGCCCGAATATTGGCGAGTGCTGGAATCACAAAACCGCGACCTTCATGCTGCTGGGCGATATCTGCACGCGGCGTTGCGGTTTTTGTGCCGTACCGAAGGGGCGCCCGGAAGCGATCGACCTGGATGAGCCTCGACGTGTGGCCGAGGCAGTGGCGACGCTCGGTCTGAAGCACGCAGTTGTGACGAGCGTGAACCGCGATGATGACAACGTTGGCGGCGCAAAGATTTTTGCCGAGACGATCCGGCAGATCCGCGAGCAGGTGCCGGGCTGCCGCGTCGAAGTGCTCATTCCGGATTTTCAGGGACTCGAAGAGCCGCTGCGAATCGTGCTCGAGGCCAAGCCCGATGTGCTCAATCACAACACCGAAACAGTGCCGCGGCTGTATCGAGCTGTACGTTCCGGCGCCCGCTACGAACGCACGCTCGATCTGCTGGCGAACGCCAAGGCGTGGGATCCCGCGACGGTTACGAAGAGCGGCGTCATGGTTGGCATCGGCGAAGAGACCGGCGAAATGATTGATGTGTTTCGCGACCTGGGCGAGCGCGAGGTCGACATTCTCACGATCGGCCAGTATCTGCGGCCATCGAAGGATCACCTGCCGATGACGCGCTACTACACGCCGGAAGAATTTATCTTCCTGAAGGAAGAAGCGCTGCGCTTCGGATTCCGCCATGTGGAGTCGGGGCCGCTGGTGCGGTCAAGCTACCACGCACATGAGCAGGCGGACGTGGCGGCGAGGTAGGCCGTCGTTGGTCGCCAGTCGTTCGGAAACCCTGCCGCAGCCAGGCGTCGCCCAATTCCTACTCAAAATAATCCCACCCAGAAGCCGATCGCGAACGACGAGCGACCGTCGACTGACGACCATCACCACACTCGGCAAGCGTTCTGGTTCACCATGGCCGCGTTCGCCGCGCAATGATAAGCTTCGCGGAATTCGGGCATGTTTGACACCGTGCCATTCACGCGATACTTCGCCGGCGAGTGCGGATCAATGTTGGCCAGCATGCGCTTCAATGCGTCTGCCCGGTTCTGGCACCAGGCATTTGCCCATCCCAGAAAGAAGCGCTGCTCGGCCGTGAGGCCATCAACTGGCGCAGGTTCTTTCCCGGCCAGCGCGCTCAAAAGCGCCATGTAGGCAATGCGCATGCCTCCGTTGTCAGCCGTGTTTTCGCCGAGTGTGAGCTTGCCATTCAGCTTGATGTCATCCACGGCGACGAAACTGCCGTACTGATCGCGGATGCAGGCTGTGCGCGCCTCGAACTTTTCCTTGTCCGATGCTGTCCACCAATCGCGCAAGTTGCCCTCCGCGTCGAACTGGCTACCCTGATCGTCGAAGCCGTGCGTCAGTTCGTGGCCGATGACCGCGCCGATCGCGCCAAAGTTCATGGCGTCGTCAGCCTGGTTGTCATAAAACGGAGGCTGGAGGATGCCGGCCGGAAAAGTAATGTTGTTCTCGTTGGCGTTGTAGGTAGCGTTGACGGTCATGGGCGGATAAGGCCAGTTGCGCTTGTCGAGCGGCTTGCCAATTTTATCCAGGCGCCGGTGCATGTCGTATTGGTTGGCGCGCTCCGCGTTTCCGAAGGCGTCCCCGCGAACGATCTTCAGCGCCGAATAGTCGCGCCATTTGTCGGGATAGCCGATGCGATTGGTGATGGCGGCCAGCTTAACGAGCGCCTGCTTCTTGGTGTCGTCGCCCATCCAGGGCAGCGATTGAATGTCGGCTCCCAGCGACTTCTCGAGCGCCTGCACCATGGCCAACGTGCGCTCTTTGCCTTGAGCGCCAAAAGTCTGCTGCACATAGATCTGGCCGATCGCCTCACCCAGATCGTCGTCGGCATAGCTGACGCAGCGCTTCCACCGCGGCCGCAGCTCTTTGGTGCCCTGGAGCGTCTCGCTGAAAAACTCAAAATTTTCATTCACGAATGCAGACGGAAGAACAAGCGCTGCGGAGTGTACAACATGCCAGCGCAAATACGTTTTCCAGTCGTCCAGCGAATGCGCATCCAGAACAGACTGCATCTGCTTGATGAACTCAGGTTCGACCACGTTGAGCGAATCGAATTTGGGCGCCTTCACGGCCTCGAAGTAGGCGCCCCAGTCGAACATCGAATTGAGCTCGGCCAGCTCTTTATCCGACATCTTGTGATAGACCTTCTGCGGATCGCGGCGGCTGGTCTGGTCGAGAGCGCCCTTGGCCAGACCGGTTTCGATCTCCATCACGACCCTGGCCTCGGCCGCGGCTTTATCCTGCTTATCGCCCAGCAGCTCGAACATCTTCTGCACGTGCGCGACATACTTCTGGCGCAGCTCCACTGATTTCGGATCGTCCTTGAAGTAGTAATCGCGGTCCGGCATGCCGAGGCCGCCCTGGTCGAGTTGAGCGATGACCTGGTCGGCATTTTTAAAATCGGAGCCGGAATCGAATCCGAACAGCACATCCGCGCCGGTGCTCTGCAAATATCCGATATGCCTGGGCAGGTCCTTCTTCGATTTCATGGCCGCAATATCTTGAAAATCAAAACTCAGCGGATTCGTGCCGGCTTTTTCGATGGCGCTCTCATCCATGCAACTCGCGTAATAGTCGCCGATTTTCTGCTCGTTGGCGGTGCGATCCGCGCGCTCAACCCCCGCCTTCTCCAGGATGTCACGCACGATATATTGGCCGCGCTCGGCGAGTTCGTCGAAGCGTCCCCAGGATGAGCGATCGGCCGGGATCGGGTTTTGGACGCTCCATTTGCCGCACGCGTAGGTGTAGAAGTCGGTGCAGGGATCGACCGCCTTATCGAGCATATCGGCTGAGAAGCGAACGGCGGCGGTTTTGCTGGCGCCGGCGGCTTTGTCCTTATCTTGATCTTGAGCCTGAGCGGCCACAGTCAAGAGCGCAAGCGTGATGATGACGGCGAACAAGTTCTTAGAGTGCATAAATTTCCTCTGATTGAATATCGAACAGCGGCGGGACTGAAAAAGTTTGACGCGGGAGAGACAAATTGGTCAACCGGTTGTTATGTATCGTCTGCGTTTTGAAATTCGTGAGTACCTCAAGCAGCAAGACTGGGCGCACAAAAGCGGGCGGACAAACCTTGGGCGGATAGAAGTGTCCGCCCCACACGACTTGTCTCAAAATACCTTGACGTGGAACGTCAGATACTTCTTCGGATTCTCCCGGATCGCCTTGACCAGTTCGCGCGTCTCCACCAGCATCTGATTGCTGTTGTTGTAGAGGGCGGGATCTTTGAAGAGCATACCCGCAGTGCCTTCGCCTTTTTCCAGCCGGTCGGTCAGCGCGGTCAGGTTATTCAAAGTTTCCTGGAGCTTGTTGGCGAATTCCTGATCGTGCGTAAACTTGCCCAGCGCGCCCTTCCCGGCGTTCATGTCGTCGGTCAACTGGCGAATGTTGGCCATCGTCTTGTTGGTGTTGTCGTAGAGCCCAGGATCCTTGAGCAGCTTTCCGGCTGAGCCTTTGCCGGCCTGGATGTCGTCGATCATGGCGTTGACCTTGTCAATCGCCGCGATGACTTTCTTATAGGCTTCATCGCTCGTGATTAGCGGTCCGATGGAGCCCTTGCCGCTTTGAATGTCATCCATTAGGCTCTTGAATTCGGCGACCGTGGCGTTCAAGCGGTCATACATATCCGAGCTGTAGATGATCTTGCCGATCGAACCCTGTCCGCTTTCGATAAACCCGATAATGCGGTCGAGGCGCTTAATGAGCGCGTCGACATTGACAAGCGTGCCCTGAGTCGAACGCACCACGTCCTGAATGTCGGGTACGGACTTGGCCTCCAGGGTGTCGCCGTCCTGCACCCCGGGACCCTTGGCAAGGGAGCTATCGATATTGACAAAGGTTTCGCCGAGCACACCAGCGGTCGCCAGCATGGCGACCGAATCGCGGTGCAGCGCGAAGGCGTAAGTGGTTGCGACCTTCATGTCCACTTCGACCGGGGTTTGCGGCCGGTCTCTGTTGATGCGCACTTTCGTGACATTGCCGATGTCGACGCCGGCCAGGCGGACGGGCGCGCCTTCGCGCAGGCCGCCGGCGTCATCGATGTAGGCGGTAAGGTGGATTTTGCGGGTGAACCAGCCGCCGGTGCCGCTCATCATGAAGATCAGAACCATCAGGATGATGCTGGCGACCACGACGGTCAGTCCAACGCGAAGCTGCGACCATTTGAGCTGTTTTTGACTAGGCACGGGGTTCCGTAAACCGAAAGAAGCATGATAGCAAAGGAAACCAGATTTCAAGCGGTGAGTTTTAGGGGTGAGTCTTTAGGAGAGGCGAGGGGGTCCGAGTTTGGGGGGAAGATTGGGGTCCGGGTTTGGGGGAAGATTGGGAGACCGCCAGCCTAAAAAAGGCCCCCGGCGCGCTGCAAGCGAGCCACCGGGAGCCTCGGGGTCAAAGGTTCGAATACCTGTTAGCGGCCCGGGCCTTTCTCTGGCTTGCTAGCGCTTTTCTGAGCTTCCCGTGTCGGTTTCTGCTCGTGCGCAGCCGCCGGCTTTGACTGCTTCTGCTCAGCTTTCTGGGCATGTTGCTGCTCTTTTTGCTCGCTTTTCTGCTCTTTGGCCTGCTGATGTTCGGCATTCTTCTGTTCGGATTTCTGCTGCTGAGCCTGCTGTCGCTGGGCGTTCTTCTGCTCAGTCTTCTGTTCCTGAGCGCGCTCATGTTCAGCGTTCTTCTGCTCACTCTTCTGCTCCTGAGCTTGCTGACGTTCGGCGCTCTTCTGTTCCGTCTTCCGCTGCTGAGCTTCTTGGCGTTCAGCATTTTTCTGTTCAGTTTTCTGCTGCTGCGCACGCTCGTGTCCAGCGTTCTTCTGCTCAGTCTTCTGTTCCTGAGCCTGTTGCCGTTCAGTGTTCTTCTGCTCCGCTTTCTGTTGTTGTGCACGCTGGCGTTCAGCGTTCTTTTGCTCAGTCTTCTGTTCCTGAGCCTGCTGGTGCTCAGCATTCTTCTGTTCAGTCTTCTTCTGCTGAGCCTCCTGCCGTTCAGCGGTCTTCTGCTCCGTCTTCTGTTCCTGAGCTTCCCGCTTGGCGTTATCGCGAGAGGCTTCGCGGTTTTCCTCGCGGGCGTTGGCCTTCTCAGCGTTACGCTTCTCTGCCGTGTTGGCCTTCTCGGCATTACGCTTTTCTTCCGCATTGGCCTTCTCGGCATTGCGCTTCTCTGCCGTATTCGCCTTCCGCTGTTCAGCCGCGCTGCGCTTTGCTTCGTTGGGTTTGGCTTCGTTGCGCTCGGCTTCCTTGCGCTCAGACTCAGTCCGTCCGGCCTCGCGTTTCTCACCCGGCTTGGCTCGCGCCTCGCGCGGCGTCATGGCTGGCGCATGATACTCGCCGCCCGCTTCCCGGGCCGCTACTACGTGGCTCTTGAAGTCGCCGGCACGGGCAGTGGCCGCAATGGCAGGCCGGCCATGGTTCGAGGAGGCAAACAGCGCCCGGTTATGGCTGGCATCGCGCATCTGTTCGCGCTGCGCAGCGACCGCCGCAGTGTGATGCTCGTGCGCAAACCGTTCCTGTTCCGCGCTAGGACGCGCGGAAATTCCGCCTTCGCCGCCGTTAAAAGCGACATGGCTGTTGTTCACCTCAACATTGCGCTCGTAGACATTCGTGATGCGCGTTCCCCGAACGTTCATGACCGCGCTGTTATAGAAAAACGCTCCGCCTCGCCACTCTCCGCCAAAGTATCCAGCGCCGGTGTAGCCAAAGCCATAGTTGATGCCGCCATAGAAGCCCACCGTCGGGCCCCAGTAGCCGTCATTCCAGAGATAGGCGCCGTCGTTCCATCCCCAGTAGCCGGGCGTCCAGAGCAGGCCCACCGGCGCCATCACCCACGTTCCGGGCACCCAGTAGTAGCCGCCATCGTCGCTCCAGGCCCAATATCCGGGAGTAAATAAATACCCGGCGCCCGGACAGACAGGCTGTTCATACACAGGAAGTGCGGGCGGTCCGAAGCGCACGGAGATACCAATTCCAATTTGCGCGAACGATACCGCTGTAAGGGACAACATGAAAACTCCAAATATTACCCATCGAGTTGTGCGTGTCATATTCATAGGGATCCTTTTAATGGCGCAAACTTTCTTACATGCGAACTCAGGGACATAAACACCAGTCGCGCGCCATAGTTTCTGCCGGGCTGTAAGATGCGGAATTTCACAGACGGTTGGCTGGATGAGGTGAAAGCAGTAGCGGGTTCACTGTAGTGATTTCACGGCTCGATCGTCGAGATCAAGTTCCGGGTTGCTTTGCGCTGGCCTTTGAAGGGACAATGTGCGCGCGAACATTTCCCGATTCATCGGAGAGCTCATGCGCACGATCCGTCCCCTCACGCTCGCATTCTCGGCTGCGTTCCTGCTTTTTCTCCCCGCCGTTTCAACTCACGCCCAGACCGACGTAAAGTATCAGTTGCCTCCGAAGGCGATCGTCGATCTCGTCGATTCGCGCCCGACTCCGATGGTCGACGTCTCTCCCAAAGACAAAGAAGGCCGGCATTGGATTCTGATCGAAGAAATCTCCGGCCTGCCCCCAATCACCGACCTGGCCCAGCCAGAGCTGCGTTTGGCTGGCCTGCGCTTCAATCCCAAGACCAACGGTCCGAGCCGCGGGCGCTACATCACCGCACTCAAGTTAAAGATGCTGCCGGACGGCGCAGAAAAAGCCATAACGGGCGCGCCCGCGAACGCGAAGATTCGGTTCGCGGAGTGGTCGCCCGACGCGCGCCACGTAGCCTTCGTCAACACCAGCGACGACGCAGCGGATGCAGGATTGAGTTTGTGGATCGTCGACGTGGCGTCGGCAAGCGCAAAGCGTATCGCCGGAGTCCGCCTCAACGGACTTTTCGGCTCTCCCTGCGAATGGCTGAGCGACAGCGCCAGCCTGATCTGCAAGACCGTTCCGCAAGCGAAGGGAGAAAAACGCGACGACGCGCCCAAGCGCGCCGAAGTTCCGACTGGCCCGGTGGTGCAGGAAAACCTGGGCCGCGTCACACCCGGCCCAACCTATGAAGACTTGCTGAAGAGTCCCGAGGACGAACGGATCTTCGATTACTACGCAACATCGCAAGTCGAACTGATCCATCTTGACGGCAAGCGCAAAGTCATCGGCGAAGCCGCCGTCATCGAGAGCGCATCGCCCTCGCCCGACGGACACTACGTACTCATCGACGAGCGCCATCATCCCTACTCATACTTGCTGCCCTATCCGTTCTTCCCCGAGCGCGTGCTGACCATCAACCTCGCGACCGGCGCAAGCAAGCAACTGGTCGATAAGCCGCTTCAAGACACGATCCCGAATATTCACGACGCGGTTGCCGCAGGTCCGCGCGAGTTCGAGTGGCGCAGCGACGCACCCGCTACGGTGTTCTGGGTCGAAGCCGCCGACGGCGGCGATCCCCGCAAGGATCTTGCCGTGCGCGACACACTGTATTTGCAGGGCGCGCCCTTCGATGCCCACCCGCGCAAGCTGGCCAATGCGCCGGTACGATTCGAAAGCGTCGTGTGGGGCAGCGGACGTCTC
This sequence comes from uncultured Acidobacteriaceae bacterium, assembly GCA_963803645.1. Lineage (GTDB taxonomy): Bacteria > Acidobacteriota > Terriglobia > Terriglobales > Acidobacteriaceae > Acidiflorens. Next base: position 491,835 of record CAWDNK010000007.1, read on the forward strand.
GCGCTCGTCGAAGAGCGGCGATGGAAAGACCGCAAGCGCGTGATGCTGGCGCTCGCGCCCGATGGCGGCACCGCAGCCGCGACTTTGTTTGAAGGCTCGTTCGAAGACCGCTATCACGATCCCGGCCAACCGTTCACCGAAACGAACGCGGCCGGCAAAGAGGTCCTGCAAACTTCGCCCGACGGCGGCATTTACCTGCACGCGCGTGGCGCGTCTCCAGAGGGCGACCGGCCGTTCGTTGCGGTGATGAGCGCGACCACCGGCGAGAGCAAGCGCCTCTGGCAATCGGAGGCTAAGTTCTTCGAGCTTCCGAATGCCGTGCTTGATCCGGCGACCGCGGCCATCCTCATCCGCAAAGAGTCGCAGGAGACAAGCCCGAATTACTTCGTGACCATAGCAGGGAACGCGGCCGGAAGAGACGCACTGAAGCAGGTGACATTTTTCCCGAGCCCATATGGCAACGCGCCGCTGCCGAAGAAACAAGTGCTTAAATATAAGCGCGCTGATGGCGTCGACCTGAGCGCGAATCTCTATCTGCCTCCGGGCTACAAGCCGAGCGACGGTCCACTGCCCACGCTGATGGAAGCCTATCCAACCGAGTACAAAACCAAATCGGCCGCCGGGCAGATGCAGGGATCGCCAAATGCATTTCCGATTCTGAGCTGGGGCTCCCCAATTCCGTTTACCGCCGTGGGCTACGCCGTGCTTGAGAACGCGACCATTCCGATTGTTGGCGAAGGCAATGCCGAGCCGAATGACACCTACGTCGAACAGCTTGTCGCGAGCGCCCAGGCTGCCATCGACGAAGGTGCGCGCCTCGGAGTCGTCGACCGCAATCGCGTCGCCGTCATGGGACATTCCTACGGCGCGTTCATGACCGCGAATCTCCTGGCGCACAGCGATCTCTTCAAGGCCGGCATCGCGCGCAGCGGCGCCTACAACCGCACGCTCACGCCCTTCGGTTTTCAAAATGAAGAGCGCACTTACTGGCAGGCGCCCGAGATCTATTACAAAATGTCGCCGTTCTCGTATGCCGACAAAATCAAAACGCCGCTGCTGCTCATTCACGGCGAGGCCGACAACAATACGGGGACGTTCCCGATCCAAAGCGAGCGCCTCTTCAGCGCAATCAAGGGCCAGGGCGGCACGGTGCGCTTCGTGTTGCTGCCGCTCGAATCGCACGGCTACGCGGGGCGCGAATCGGTCCTTCACATGTTCTGGGAGATGGATACCTGGATGGACAAATACGTCAAGAACGCGCCGGCGGCGAAAGCCGCGATCGCAGGGAGCACAGCCGGTTCGCGAAAATAGCGCGGCCGCTAATTCTCTAAAACCTAGTTCTCCAAAGTCCGGCTCTCCAGAATCTAGCTTTCCAAAATAACGTGGGCCAGCGCCTGCTCTGAAGTATGCGTGAGCGAGAGCGCAATGTTTTTGGAACCGAGTTTGGCAGCGATGGCCGCTGCCTGCCCATGCAACTGCAGCGTCGGACGCTGTCCCTTGGGGCGCACAACTTCGATGTCTCGCCAGCGCACGCCATTGTTCCAGCCGGTGCCGAGCGCCTTCATACCCGCTTCTTTCGCGGCGAAACGCGCAGCATAACTTTCAAAGCGGCTGGCCTTCGCCTCGCAATAACGAATCTCGCCCTCGGTAAAAATGCGGCGCAGAAAGCGGTCGCCATAGCGCTCGATCGATTCGCGAATGCGGGGAACCTCGGCAATGTCCACGCCCGTGCCAATAATCATGCAGCCATGGTAATTGCTGATTGCAAATTTGTAATTCGTATTTGCGGCCGACGGCCTGGAGCCTCTAGAAAAGCTGATCGCCGCGATAAACCATCCGGCCGTCGATCATGCGCGCCTCTTCCATCAACCTGTGCGGACGTGCGGGACCCTCGGCGTCAATGTGCAGAACCTCGTGCCCGTGCGCGACCAGCCAGTCGGAGACGATCATCCGATGGCAGTGAAAGTAGACGCGCTCGGCGCACATGTAAGCCGTGCGCGAGCCCGCGGCGATGTGCAGCAACTCTCCGATTGCACGCTCGAACTCAGGCGTAAGCGTGTAGTCCGCATAGTTGCGAAAACTGGCGTTGCGCAAAGCGGTGTGCGGCGAATCCGAGCGCGTGGCCTTGCGGTAGCCGCCAAGCGCTTTCATCCAAACGTAGCGAATGCCGTGCTTCGCCAGTTCACTCTCAAGTGTCTCGCGATTGAAGTGCGGCAACCGGCGCGACATCGGGAACGCGCGAATATCGACCAGCGTCTCGATGCCGTGAGCCTTAAGCGCGGAGACTAGTTCATCGAGGGTACGCGTGGAGTGTCCGATGGTGTAGAGAGTCGCCAACTTCTTATTTCACCACAGAGACGCGAGGACGCGGGAAAACCAGAAACCTCGGAGACCTGCCGACAGAGAGTCCCGTCAACGCCCCCGGCGTCCGCCGTGAATCACATCAGGCTGTTTAGGATTTCCACGACGGCAGTGTCCTGTTCAGGAAAAACAGTTCGCAGATCGAGCAGCACGCGCCCGTCTTCAACGCGCGCAATCACCGGCGGATCGCTCTGACGCAGTCGGGCGCAAAGCTCGTCGGTGCTGTGTTCTTGATGTGAGAGAGCAATCAGCCGCGTCGGCAAAACGGCCGTGGGAGCAGCGCCGCCTCCGATAACCGATTCGCCGTCGATCAACTCCAGCTTGAGCTTGGCGGCCGCGGCCGAATTTATTCTCGAAACAAGCGCCTCCGCCCGCGCCGCAATCTCATCTTTCGACAAATGCATCATGCGCAGCACGGGCACGCCCGCGTGATCATGCTTGACATAGGCCAGCAGCGTTGCCTCGAGCGCCGCGTAAGTGAGCTTGTCAACCCGCAGCGCACGAAACAGCGAATTCGCACGCATGCGCCCGACAAGATCGCTGCGGCCGGTGATCAGCCCCGCCTGCGGCCCGCCCAGCAGCTTGTCTCCGCTGTACGTCACGATATCGACGCCCGCGCGCAGACTGTCAAAAACGCTGGCTTCGTTCCCGATGCCGATCTCGCGCAGATCAAAGAGCGCCCCGCTGCCCAGGTCTTCGACAAGAGGAACACTCCGCCGCCTTGCCAGTTCCACGAGTTCATCAACCGCAGGCTGCTCGGTGAATCCGGTGATCGCGAAATTCGAGCGATGCACGCGCAGCAACAGGCGCGTGCGTTCGGTGATGGCCTGCTCATAATCGGCAATACGCGTGCGGTTGGTCGTCCCGATCTCGCGCAGCGTGGCTTGCGATTTCGACATCACGTCCGGGATGCGAAACGAGCCGCCGATCTCCACCAGCTCGCCGCGCGAGACGATAACCTCTCCCCCTTCAGCAAACGAATTGAGAGCAAGCAGCACGGCGGCGGCGTTGTTGTTTACGACGATAGTGGAGATTGCTGTCCCCGCATCTCCTGCCTGAACGGGCGGGGCGCCCGTGCCTCCATATTCCTGGAACAGTTTCTTGAACAGTCGATCGACATGAACGTCGCGCTGGCTGCGCTCGCCATTCTCGAGATTGAATTCCAGATTCGAGTAAGCGGCCGCCGTCTCGCGAATGTGCTCGAGCGCATCAGCGCCAAGCGGCGCGCGTCCCAGATTGGTGTGCAGAATGACACCGGTGGCATTAATAACCGTTCGCAGCGAATAGCGAAGCGCCCGTCGGAGCTCGCGCTCGATGGCGACGGGTAGGCCTGTAAGGGCCAACCCCAGAGCATCTTCGTCGAGGCGGTTGTTGGCGATTTCCGCCCGCAGCCGCTCAAGGACAGCCCGAATCGCATCCCCGACAGCGACCGCCCCTTCGCGTTCTACAAAGACGCGAATCGCAGGCTGGCGCAGAAGTTCGTCCGTCGATGGCAGCTTGCGATACAGCGCGTTTGGAATCGAGGACATCGACGGGATTATGACACGGAGCAAAGAGCAGTGTCCGCTCCAAACTGGCTACAGCGTGTGCAAATACGCAAGCAGGTCTTTGATCTGCTGATCGCTCATGACCTGGCCGAAGCCTTCCATCTTCGCGCGCCCGTACTGCACGATGTCGGTCACGCGATCGTCGTTGGCGGGAAGACCGCTGAGCTCCAGATACTGCCGCTTGAAAACACCCTTCATGCTGGGGCCCTTCTTGCCGCGCGACGAGTACGGCTCATGGCAGCGGTCGCAATAATTGTCGTAAAGCTTGCGCCCCGCGGCCTGTTGCGGGTTCAGGCCGAGCTCGGCATCAGACTTCCGTCGCTCCACATCGCAGCCGGCAAGGGCGAAAACAATTGCAATCAGCCCGGCAACAACGACACCAAAAAAAGGGCGATGGCGGATTTTCGATTGCAGATTGCGGAATTGAAAGCTCAAGATGAATTGAAAGTTCAAGATGACGACCGTATTATCACAAACCATTCGTAGCAAGCGCGCGTGACTGCTACCAGCGCGCCAAAGGCCAAAGTAGGATAATAATACGTGACGCGATGGCGGTTGCTATCAAACGCGTGTACGAAACACCCGCGGCGGCGGACGGCGTGCGAGTGCTGGTTGATCGTCTGTGGCCGCGTGGACTTACCAAAGCCGACGCGGCGGTGAAACACTGGCTGCGCGAGGTCGCGCCCTCCAATGACTTGCGGCAGTGGTACCACACCAATCCCGAGGCCTGGGCGCTCTTTCGCAGGCGTTATCTGAAGGAACTAACCAGCGCCGAGGCGACCGCTGCCGTCGAAAAGCTCCACGATTTGGCCGAAGGGAAAAAGAAGTTGACACTGCTCTATGCCTCGCGCAACGAGGAGCACAATAACGCAACCGTGCTCAAAGAACTGCTGGAGGGTGGCCGAAAGCCGCCGTCCAGCGTGGGCCGCGTAGTGCCCGGACGCGACCGCATTCGGAAGAAAAAGCAGTAGCCTGTTGCCAGAAGCTACTTGTTAGCCGCTCACCATACAAAGCTTAGTCGCAACTGAGAACTGGCAACCGGCAACTGAACTTCTATAATCTTCCCGTCATGTCTCCGGCCTCTGTCCAAAAGAAAATCGAATCCCTGCGTGAAAAAATTCGTCACCACGAGTACCTCTACTACGTACAAGACAATCCCGAGCTCACCGACGCCGACTTCGACAAGCTGATGAACGAGTTGAAGCGGCTCGAGGCTGAGCATCCCGAGCTCATCACGCCGGATTCGCCCACGCAGCGCGTCGGCGGCAAGCCCCGCGAGGGATTTGCAAGGGCGAAGCATTCGTCGCCCATGCTCTCGCTCGATAACGCCTACACCGAAGAAGAGCTGCGCGACTGGGAGCGCCGCGTGCACGAACTCAGCGGCCGCGATGACGTTGAATACATGTGCGAGCTCAAGCTCGACGGCATGTCGCTGGCGCTCGTCTACACTGACGGACGCCTCGAACGCGGCATCACGCGCGGCGATGGCACAGTCGGAGAAGATGTCACGCTCAATGTCCGCACGGTGCGCTCGATTCCGCTGTCGGTTTCAAAAGACAAATTAAAAAAGTCCGGCATCCCTGCTGACTTCGAAACCCGCGGCGAAATGCTGATGCCGATCGCGGCATTCCGCAAGTTGAACGAAGAGCGTCAAAAGCAGGGCCTGGCCACATTTGCGAATCCGCGCAACTTCACCGCTGGTACCGTGCGTCAGCTCGAGCCCAGCATCACCGCCCAGCGCCGCATGGATTATTTCGCCTACATGCTGCTCAAAGACGGCCGCACCTATCTCGATCGTCAATCGAAAACCATGGACGCGCTCGAAGCCGCCGGGTTCAAAGTCAATCCGAATCGCAAGTTGGCAAAGAATCTCGATGAAGTCTGGAAGTTTATCGAGAGCTGGGAAGGCAGACGCGAGACTCTGCCCTATGAGATCGACGGCATCGTGGTGAAGGTCGATCGCACCGCGCTCCAGCGCGAGTTGGGGTTCACGGGCAAAGCTCCGCGCTGGGCGATTGCCTATAAGTTTGCCGCGCATGGCGCGGTCACCCAAGTCGAAGACATCGTCCCGCAGGTCGGGCGCACCGGCAAACTCACTCCAGTGGCGTGGCTCAAGCCGGTGCCAATCGGAGGCACAACCGTTTCGCGGGCCACGCTGCACAACATGGACTTCGTCGATGAGCTGGGCGTAAAGATCGGCGACTGGGTTGAAGTCGAGCGCGGCGGCGACGTGATTCCGAAAGTCGTAAAGGTCGTCGAGGACGCCGAGCACCCGCGCGGCCACAAGACATTCAAAATGCCCGAGCATTGCCCGGTTTGCGGCGGCAACGTGGTCCGCACCGAGGGCGAGGCCGATCATCGCTGCGTGAATGCGAATTGTCCGGCGAAGCTCCAGGGCACGATTCTGCATTTTGCCTCTCGCCACGTGATGGATATCGACGGCCTCGGCGAAGCGTTAGTCAATCAGCTCACCGAGCGCGGCTTGGTGAAAAACGTTGCCGATCTCTACCGCCTGACGAAAGAAGATCTGCTGACGCTCGAACGCATGGGCGAGAAGTCAGCGGACAACGTACTCAAAGAAATTGCCGACTCGAAAAAACTGCCGCTGGAACGCGTAATCTACGGCCTGGGAATTCGCTTCGTAGGTGAGCGCACAGCGCAGTTCCTGGCCGAACACTTCGGCTCGCTCGACGCGATTATGAATGCGAGCGCCGAAGAACTCGAAGAGGTAAACGAAGTCGGCCCGCGGATAGCAGAGAGCATCGTCGAATTTTTTGCCGACAAACATAATCGCAAGCTCGTCGGCGATCTGCGCAAAGCCGGCTTAACCTTCACCGGCCAGAAAAAAGAAAAAGGCACGAAGCTAGTAGGCAAAACATTTGTGCTCACCGGAACGCTAGCCCGCCATACGCGCGATGAAGCAAAGAAGATGATCGAAGACGCCGGCGGCCGCGTCTCAGGCTCGGTGAGCAAGAAGACCGATTATGTAGTGGCCGGCACAGAGGCGGGATCGAAGCTGGATAAGGCGCGCGAGCTGGGGGTCAGCGTCATCGACGAGGAAGAGATGGAAAAGCTGGTGAAGTAGCAGTGACGCTCCTCAGCGCCTGCCAAATCAGCCATCTCACGCCAAAGCCTCCGCAGCCTCCCCCTCCACATCCGGCAACCGAGGCCGATGCACCAAAGAAACCAGAATAAAGCTGATAATCATCAGCAGCAGCCACGAGCCATACTTTCCAAAACGCACAAGCTGCCATCCGTTTCTCTGATGCGGATAAACCCACACCGCAGCGAAGGTGCCAACATTTTCCGCCGCCCAGATAAACAGCGCGACCAGCCCGAAGCCCAGCAGCAACGGCATACCCCGGAATTTCTGATATGGGCGATAGTAAATCCACGTCCGTCCAAACATGGCCACCACCGCGCCAAACAACGCAATGCGCAAGTCCGGAATGAAGTGATGTGTAAAGAAGTTGGCATAAATCAGAATCGCCAGCGCAACCGTCATGTAAGTATTCGGGTAACGCGTGTATCGCACGTCGAAGATGCGCGTAGCCCGCGCCAGGTAACTGCCCACCGATGAGTACATGAATCCGGAAAAAAGCGGCACATGACCGATCCGGAAGAAATTGCTTTCGGGATAAGTCCAGGAGCCGACGCTGGTCTTGAAAAGCTCCATCAGCGTGCCAACGATATGGAAAATCAAGATGACCTTGGCTTCGCGCAGCGTCTCCATGCGCAGAACCAGCAGCAAAACCTGTATGCCGATGGCCGCCAGAAACAGGAAGTCATAGCGCGCCAGCCAGAAGTGCTGTGGCCAAAACCACTTCGTCAGCAGCACCAGCGCTAAGATGGTCGCGCCAAAAAGACACGCCCAGGCCTGCTTAAGTCCAAAGAGAAAGAACTCCCACAGAAATCCATTGAGCCGGCTCGTCGAGACATGCTCTTCGAGCCGGAGGCGGATTTCGTGAAAGCGCGTTTTGGTGTAGCTCAGCACCAAAGAATGAGGTGGAATCCATCGGTCCACCCTCAGTGCTTCGCGGTCGGCGGCAAAATTCCGTTCAGCCGCAGATACATCGCGGCCTCGGCGTAGTGGTCGGCCCAGTTGCTGGCGATGCTGAGCGCATATCGCGCGCGCGTCGACTGCTGACCCTCATGTCCCGTCACCGTTTCGCCCAGCTTCGCATCGTCCATTTTGCCAAGCGCGTCGCCGCAGAAATCGAATGACGCCTTCAGCTCGGCCACCAGCTTGTCTTTCGCATCCGTGTCCTTTGCTTCGTCAACCTTGGGCGCGGCCACGCCCGTCGCGCCGGCGCACAGCCCGTAATTCGCTTCGATCATGTGCGCCACAAGATGCCCAAATGTCATCTGGTCGGCGCTCGGCTTGTAGCTGAACTTGTCGGCCGGCATGGCTTCGACCGCCGCAATGGTGTTCTTTTGGCGATTCGGAAAAGTGTCTTTGAGGGCGGTTGCAATCGGGTTCTTAACCTGAGCGGTTGCGGACGCGGCGAGCAAAACGAGAGGTAGAACAAAAGTGAGTTTCATAGGCCATCCTCCGAGGCGCTGCCAGCATAACGCGGAGAGGAGTCTCCGCGCCACACGACCTCCGGCCCTTTGCCACGCCGAATCCCAATCGGCGGCTCTCCCTATGTGTTCCGCGCTACACTTATTACATGCACGCGCACGAACAAGCCCACGGCGGACACTCTCACGGCGCACATTCACACGCCACCGGCCGCGTGCTCCAGATTTCGCTGGTCGTCACTGCGCTCTACATTGCGCTGCTGGTAGTGGCCGGCATCCGCGCGCATTCTCTCGCTCTCCTCTCGGAGGCGGGCCACAATCTCTCCGATCTCCTGGCGCTCTTGCTGTCGCTCGCCGCCGTCTACCTGGAAGGCCGTCCGCCGAGCGCGACGAAAACTTACGGCTATCGCCGCGCGGGAGTGCTGGCCGCGCTCGTCAATTCGCTCTCGCTGGTAGTCGTGTCGTTTCTAATTTTCTACGAGGCCTTCCGCCGCGCTCAGCATCCCGAGCATGTTCGTGCCGGCCTGATGATCTGGGTGGCCGCCGCGGGCGTGGTCATGAACGGCGCGATCGCCCTGCTCCTCTGGCGATCTGGCCGCGACGTCAACGTGCGCAGCGCGCTGCTCCACGAAGTCGGTGACACGGTTTCAACCGCGGCAGTCATCGTCGGCGGCTGGGTTATCCTCTGGACCGGACAATCCTGGATCGACTCCGCATTATCCTTCGGGATCGGCATTTTGATTCTGTGGTCAAGCTTCGGCATCGTGCGTGAGACGCTCAACATTCTTCTCGAAGGCACGCCCCGCGGCATGAGCGTCGAGGAAGTCGAATCGGTAGTGCGCGCGATCACCGGCGTCAGCGATGTGCACGACCTGCACGTCTGGAGCATCGGGTCGGAGAATCACGCGCTCTCGGCCCACGTGAAGATTGCCGACATGCCGACGTCCGAGAGCGACATGATCCTGCGCGAGATCAACGAAAAACTGGGGCAGACGTTTGGCATCCACCACACCACCATCCAGTTGGAGCACGTCGTCTGCGAGACGGCGCACGCCTGCGTGATTGCGGTCCGCGACGAGCGCGAATCAGAGCACGTTCATTTCGAGCACGAGCCTCGCGAGCACCGGCATTAAAGCCCTCGCCAATCAGTCACTGGCGTTGCAGCTCGAAAATCTCTTTGACAGTCTCGATCGTATCCGCATCTTCGGGAAGTTTGTCCGGACGCAGCCGCACGATGCGCGGAAAGCGCAGCGCATATCCGCTCTCATGGCGAGTTGAGAGCATCATGTTGTTGAAAGCAACTTCAAGAACAATCTTCGGTTCGACCTCCAGCCTTAATCCCTGCTCGCTGATTTTGTGCGCCAGAAACCATTTCGTCATCTCGGCAATCTCGGCGTCGGTGAGCCCCGAGTATGCCTTGCCAATATTCACCAGTCGATCGCCGTCCCAAACGGCGAACGTGTAGTCGCTCAGCACGCCAATGCGTTTGCCGTGTCCGTACTCGACCGCGGTCACAACCACGTCGAGCGTCGCCAACTCGCGCTTCATCTTGAGCCAAGATTTGCCGCGCCGGCCCGGCGTGTAAAAAGAATCGAGGTCCTTGATCATCAGCCCTTCGTTCCCGCGCGCCCGAGCCGCCGTAAAGAGCCGTTCGAGATCCTCCGGCGTGTGCGCGACAGGGGCATGCGCGACTGGTGTGTGCGGGATAACAACCGGCGCGGCGATGACGCGAGCTCGAGGTGCGTCGTCCGGTTCCGTGAACGGCAAAGTCGACTGGCCGGCAGCTACTCGCCCGGATGCCACGCGCGGACGGGCCAACAACTCATCGAGTATTCGTCTCCGCGTGCGCAGCGATTGATCGACAAGGAGTTCGCCGTTCGCGTAGAGAACATCAAAAACAAGATAGGCCACCGGGACTTCGTGAATAAGCCGCTCGCTGACTTTTTTTCGTCCGAGGCGCCGCTGCAATGTGCTGAACGGAAGCGCGCGGCCGTGGGATTCGCTCGCCCCATCCAACCCACTCCACGCCACAATCTCGCCGTCAAGAATCACGCCCTCCGGAAGCCCGGCCAGAACAGCCGGCAGCTCCGGGAACGATTCCGTAATCTCGTCCCGCGTCCGCGAAAAGAGGCGAGCCTCTCCGCCGCCAATGTGAGCCTGCGCGCGAATGCCGTCGTACTTATCCTCCACCGCCGCGTTGCCGAAATAACCAACCGCCTCTTCCGCGGATTCCACCGGGCTTGCCAGCATGAAATCGATAGGGTGAAAAAGTCGCAGCCGTGCATCGGCCAGCTTTCCCGCGGAGGCCAGCCGCAACGTTTCGCCAATGTCGCCGAGCAGCATGTTGGCACGCTTCACCAGATCGACCGGCGCGTCGAAAGCCTGCGCGATGGCCTCTTCCACCAAACTTTCCTTCAGACCGATGCGCAGGTCTCCGCTGATGATTTTCACGATGTACTTGGCTTCGAGCGGCATCGCGCGCTCGAGCAGTTGCCGCAGCAGAGCCGCTTTGGCGGCGGGGCCACGCGTGGTCGCAATTTCGGCGAACGCGTGTTGCACCGCGGCCAAAGTTAAAGCCGAAAACGAAAACAGCGACGCCCCGACCCGCGCCGGCAGCGCGTCCGCCGCAACCGCCCCGGCATCGCCCCGACTGCGATAGATCTCGGATAGCTCTCGCTCCGATTTGCCCGACAGATCTGCGATAACGCGCCAAAGCATGGCGCCTCCAACCTGCAAAGTCGCCTCCGAATAGCTCGGAAACGGCCGCCCCGAAAAGAAGATCGCCGCAATGGCGGCCTCGCCTACAGGAAGCGAGCGGAAGTACTCCGCGACCAGCGCCGTCTTGGCAAGTTTGCTGTTCGTGGCGGCAATCGATTCCGCGGTCTGGGCGAATCGCAGCATGGATTTAGAATTCTACGTGGGATCGGCGCGGGCCGATTAAGGCAGTGAAATCAAGGGCTTTGTGCTATTCTAACCCGAGGAGTCGTCCCGCCCCGCAGCGACATCCAATAGGCGTTACCCGGTTTCCTATGACACGCTTTTCTATGACACGTTGGCGGCAAATCCTGCGTTTTTTGGTGGCCGTGCAACTGCTCCCGGCCCTTGAAAGTGGCGAAGAGACCACTCTGGTCGGCGGGCAAGCCGTGCTTGAGGGCGTGATGATGCGCTCGCCCCACGCCTGGGGGATCGCCGTCCGCAAGCCGTCGGGAGAGATCGTCACTCATAGCGAGCCGCTCGAACGCCCTTCCGAACAGCATAAATGGATGGGCTGGCCAGTGGTTCGCGGCGTAATGACGCTCGGGCATGCAATGACGCTTGGCTTTCGCGCGCTGAAGTTTTCCGCCAACGCCGTCCTCGAAGAAATCTCCGCCGACGACCCGGACAGCAAGAATTCCGGCCAAGCTCAAGGTGACGAGGTTCTGATAAAAGATCCGAGCAAAAAGCTCGAGATCACGGGTTGGATGGCTGGTCTCAACATGGCTTTCTCGATTCTGTTTTTCATCTTCATGTATAAGTACCTGCCGCTGCTGGCCACCACCGAATTGAAGCGCGTGAACCCGATCTTCGGCGAGCAGTTTCTGTTTAACTTCGTCGATGGCGTGATCCGGATCGCAATGTTTCTTCTGTTCGTATGGGGCATTTCGCTGTGGAAAGACATTCGCCGCGTGTACGAGTACCACGGCGCGGAGCACAAAACGGTTTACGCCTTCGAGAATGGCGACCCGCTTCAGACCGCGGCTGTACAAAAGTATTCGACTTATCATCCGCGCTGCGGCACCAGCTTCCTGATGACGGTGATGATCATCTCGATGATTGTCTATATGTTCATTCCGGTGACCACCTTCTGGGCGCGCTTCGGCGAGCGCATCGCGCTGCTGCCGGTGATTGCGGGAGTCTCGTACGAAATTATTCGCTATGCCGCCAAGCATCGCGGCTCGCTCTTTTCGCTGATGACGGCGCCGGGCCTGTGGCTGCAACGCATCACAACCCAGCCTCCCGATGACGGCCAGGTCGAATGCGCAATGATCGCACTCGACCACGCAATGGCTCTAGAAAAACAGCACGGCGGCGAATTGGTGATTGCCTAGCGGCGCCCGCCGCTAATTTAGTTCTCAGTTCTCAGTTCTCAGTTCTCGGTTCTCAGTAAATCAACTTACAATAGAAAATCGAGGAGCTGCTCTGGGATCTGGGTTCTACGCGGCGATCCGTATCGTTTTATATTCTGAGAACTGAGAACCAGAAACTGAGAACTCATGTTCGAGAGATTAGAACAAATCGAAGCCCGCTACGATGAGCTGACCAACGCTCTCGCCTCGCCGGAAATCACCAGCGACTCGGCGAGATACCAGAAGACTGCCAAGGCCCATAGTGAAATCGCACCCATCGTCGACAAATATCGCGAGTTCAAAGATCTGAAGCGCGGCATCGCCGAAAGTAAAGCGCTCGTCGCCGAAGAGACCGACGCCGAAATGCGCGCCTACGCCGCGGAAGAACTGGCCAAACTCGAAGCGCGCGTCGGCGGCGTGGAAGAAGCTCTGAAAGTCCTGCTACTGCCGAAAGATCCGAACGACGAAAAGAACGTGATCCTCGAAATCCGCGCCGGCACCGGCGGCGACGAATCGACGCTCTTCGTCGCCGAAGTCTTCCGCATGTACAACCGTTACGCAGAGAGTCAGAAGTGGAAGGTAGAAGTGCTCTCCACCTCCGAATCCGGCGTCGGCGGGCTCAAAGAAGTCATTGCGCTCATAGAAGGCGAGCGCGTCTATTCGCGCATGAAATATGAAAGCGGCGTGCACCGCGTGCAGCGCGTGCCCGCAACCGAGCAGCAGGGACGCGTGCACACCTCGGCAATCACCGTGGCTGTGCTGCCCGAAGCCGAAGATGTGGACATCAAGATCGAAGCAAAAGATCTGCGCATCGATACCTTCTGCTCATCGGGTCCCGGCGGCCAGTCCGTCAACACAACGTATTCCGCGGTTCGAATCACCCACATTCCGACCAACACCGTAGTCAGTTGCCAGGACGAAAAATCGCAGATCAAGAATCGCGAAAAGGGCATGCGAGTTCTGCGCTCGCGCCTCTACGAACTCGAAATGCAAAAGCAGCAGGAGGCGCTCGCCAAAGAACGCCGGCAGATGGTCGGCTCCGGCGACCGCTCGGAAAAGATTCGCACTTACAATTTTCCCCAGAATCGCCTGACCGACCACCGCATCGCCTTCACCATTCACCAGCTAGAGCAAGTAATGGACGGCAAAATTCAGCCCCTCATCGACGCGCTCATTACGCACTTCGAGGCGGAAAAGTTGAAGCAGGAAACTGCCAGCGTCGGGTGAGGCAACCGAGAAGTTAGAAGTCAGATCGCAAACGTTAATTCTCGTTGGATTCTGGCGATTTCACTTCTTCAATTTGACTTCTGACTTCTGATTTTTCTTTCCGTGTTCAAATAGTCAGGTGCAACTGCGCCAGTCTCTCAACGCGGCGATCGACCGTCTCACCGGCAAACACGTTCCCTCTCCGCGCATGAATGCCGAGCTGCTCATCATGTTTACGCTCGACTGCGATCGCGCATATCTCTACGCGCACCCGGAACGCGAGCTTACCGCGGACGAAACCTCCCGCTATGATGCTGCCGTCGCGCGGCGTGCCACCGGCGTTCCGGCGCAGTACATCACCGGTCATCAGGAATTTTGGGGCATGGATCTCATCGTGTCTCCGTCCGTGCTCATTCCTCGTCCCGAGACTGAGCATGTGATCGAAGCCGTGCTGGAGCTGACGAAGCCCAGTGCTCTGAAGCGACCATCGTCCTCGCCCGTCAACATCGTCGATGTCGGCACCGGCTCGGGAGCCATCGCGCTCGCTCTAGCCAAAGAGCTGTCATCGGCCGAAATTCACGCGACTGACATTTCCGGCGTCGCGCTCGAAGTGGCTCGCGCCAATGCGGCTCGGCACGAGTTAACCTCGCGCATTACTTTTCATCAGGCAGATTTGCTTGCACACCTGCCACCCGGCACCCTCGACCTCGTGGTTTCGAATCCTCCGTATGTGGGTGAATCCGAGGAAGACCAGGTTCAGCTTGAGGTCCGCAAGTTCGAGCCACGCGGCGCGGTCTTTGCCGGACCAACCGGTCTCGAAATAATCGAGCGCCTAATTCCGCAGGCGCATGATGCCTTGCGACCCGGCGGCTGGCTCGTCTTTGAAATCAGCGGAACGATTGCCGACCGCGTTCGCGATCTGCTCGCCGGATGGCAAGAGGTCGCGATCAAAGACGACTTGCAGGGAATTCCGCGCGTGGCCATAGCTCAAAAAGCCGGAGACAACTAAGCACTCCCGCGCAGCCAGACGTCGTCCCTAAGCCGCGGGCCACGCTCAAAGAAAAAGCGGGGCGGACAAGAATGTCCGCCCCACACCATCAGAACGTGATCTGCATCAGAACGTTATCCGCACGCCCAACTGCGCGGCAAACGGAATACCCACCGTCGTTCCCGGCCCAAAGAAGTCTCCCAACGCGCCCTCGGGTATTTCGAGCTGCTTGAGGCTCGTGATGGGCACGCAGGTCGGATTGCAAATTCCAATAACGTTGTTGGGATTCAAGGGATCGGTTTCCACGCCCGGAATCTGTTCAATGTTCACCGCAAAGTTCGCCCCGGGATTGTTCCGGTTGAACAGGTTGAAGAACTCTGCGAACGGATAAAGCTGCCAGCGCTCGTTGATCTTGATCGGGCGCGCAACACGGAGATCAGACTGGATATAGGGCGTGCCGCGGAATTCGTCGAGGCTCGTATACACACCGTTAACATAAATGCGGCCGGTATTGTCCGCCGTCGTGATCGTGATGGGACGCGCGCTCTCGAATTGATTGATGGTGCTCAATTCGATACCGCCGGGGATGTGAACGATCCCAGCAAGCACCAGGCGGTGACGCACATCTTCGCCCGACGGCCCGTAGTCGCCGGGTCCGAACGCGTTCAATTGTCCGGTGTTGGGGTCCGTGCAAACGCCGTCCACATAGTCAAACAGTTCGCCCAGCAGGCAACCCCACGTCTGGGCCTTGGAGAACGTGTAATTTGCGACCAGATTGAAGCGGCGCATGTTGCCCTGTGCATGCAGCATGAGCGCGTTGTAACTGGAGCGGTTGTCGGACTCGAACACATTCACGTTCGGCACAAACGCCGCCTGGTCGGCTCCGTCGGAAGCCGGAATCAGCGGCGAAGTAATCGTTGAGCCGCTGGTATAGGGAAAGCCGCGGTATCCGTGATTGCCCTGCTCGTGCACGTAATCGGCGCTCGCCATCCAATGTTGATTGAAAGCATGCTGAACCCCGCCCGTGATGTGGATGGAATACGGCGTCTTGTAATCCGAACCGATCAGATTCCCTGTCGCTCCGGCACCGCCCTGTAAACACCCCGGCCCGCTGAAAGCATAAGTTCCCGGACTCCCGCTGAAGGTGCACGTTCCGCTGATTGCATTCGTGTTGTTCACACCCTGAAAGGCCGTCGCCCATCCGTTCTGCGCGAGATCGTCGTAATAAATGCCGATACCCGCACGGATAACGGTCTTCTCGCTGTTGCCCGGCGAGTACGCGATTCCAAGCCGGGGCGCAATCTGTTTGTTGTAATCGGTCGGAACGCTCGGCACGATCGGAATCTGGAGCGCTTGCAGCGTCTGGTACGCGTTGTTCTGGGCCTCGCTTCGCCCCGATCCGATCATCAGCCCCCAGGTGTTCTGGTAGCGCAATCCGTAGTTGATCGTCAGCTGGTGCGATACTCGCCATGAATCCTCGGCGTAAAGTCCCAGCCGCTGCACATTCTGCGAAAAGCTGCCGTCGCCGGCCGGCGTGAAGGAGCAACCAATGCCGGGGTTCAAGATCGGGTCCGGCATCGGATCGCACGGGTCATTCGGATTCGGCGGCACGAAGTAGAACTGCGACGGGTTCGCCACGTAGTAATCGGGATTGTTGGGATAGGTGATGAACTGCTCCGCCGTCGCCGCAAACGACCCGCCCAGCACTGGTTCGTGAATAAAGTCGACGCCGAACTTGAGCGTGTGCTTGCCCATGATGTGGCTCAGATCGTAGCGCGCCTGGTATTTATCCTGATTGCGCAGATCGGGAAACAGCGTAATGGGAGTAGCAAACTGATTGTCGCCGAACGTTTCAAATCCGGAAACGGTCAACGCCGTCACGCTGAAAGGAAATTGAATGGCGAAGCCGAGGTCTGAGTTGCGGGTCTGCGTCAGATGGAGCAGGCTGGCGTCCAGCACCAGCGTGCCGACCCAGTTCGGGCCGAAGGTGTACGTGTTGCTGAGTGCGACGTTCCAGTAATTATTGTGTGTGGTCAATCCGGTGGAGGGCAGCGTGGCCTGTTGCACCAGCGCGTTGTGGGTCAGGTAGCTGTCCATCGATGTGCGCAGGAACCAATTCGACTTTTGCGATTGTGCAAGGTCAAATCGCACCGTGCCTACGTAATCGCGGAAGGGGATCGGAACATTTTGCGGAATGGTCGAAGGAAAGCCCGTTATCGGATAATCGTACGGCGGCTGCGAGAGCACCGCCAGCTCCGCCAGATCCGTAAATTCTGAATAGCTGTCCGGGCTATACGCGATGCTGGCATTCTCATGCACGTTTTCAAATGATGCAAAAACCCAGGCCTTGTTCTTCACGATCGGACCGCCCAGCGTTCCCACATAGTTCTGGCGTGAGAACGGCTGCTTGGGATTGTTCACGCACGTTCCATCCGTGCAGGTCTGGGCTGGATTTTCGATAGGGAACCGCGCATTGAGATCGGCGTCGCGCTCGTAGAAAGCCGCGCTCCCATGCCAGTCGTTAGTTCCGGTCTTGGTGGTGATCACGACCGATCCGGCGGTCGTCCAGCCGGTGTCGGCATCTTCGTTCGACGTGCGCACTGCAAATTCCTGGAGCGAGTCGGGCGAAAAATTCTGTAGAAATCCGCCAATCCAGTCGTCGGAATTGTCGGCGCCATCCACCGACAGCTCGTTGTTTAATCCCGAGCTTCCGCCCGTTGAGACAGCTGTGATGCGCGCCTTGGTCGGATCGGACGGCTCCACCGGTTCAGTCCCAGGCACAAGATAAGCGATGTTCGCGAAGCTGCGCGCCGGAAGTGGCAATGTGTCCAGATCCTGCTTGCCCACCACGCCTCCGCGCGTAGCGGTCGAAGTGTCCACCGTTTCCGTCGTAATCGAGGAAGGCGTTCCCTGCACATTGACGGTCTGCCGCGCGCCTTGCGGCTGGAGCGTAATCGAGACGTCGCGCACCACGCTGACCTCTACATCCACGTCCGCGCTCGCATCGGCGAAGCCCTTCGCGCCCACCACCATGTGATAGCGTCCGGGCAAAAGACCCTCAATGCGAAACTCCCCACTCTCATTCGCGGTCACTTCACGAGTAATCGAAGACCCTGCGGATTGCAGCGTAACGTGAGCTCCAGCCACGCGCGCTGCGCTGGCGTCCTGCACTTCGCCGCGCACGGCGCCCTTCGGATTCTGCGCCTGGAGGTGAAACGAAACTGATACTAGCAACAGTAGTACGGCGGTCGGGACGAGCAGCCGGCGCGAGGCGCACAGTCCTGCATATGCAATTTTCATGAATATCCATCCAACGAAAATCAGAGATTGCCGCCGTGATCCGAATGTAAGGGAACGATTTAAGCAGCGGCCGAGCAGACCCGGCTCTCAGGAAGAATAGAGGCGTAGAGCGCGTTACTACCAGCAGTAGTCGTCGGTGCGGGGAGGAGACAAAACAGAAAAGAACGCGAGGGACGAGAGCCAAGAGGAGAAGATGCTGTCGAACAACCTAACGAACCAGCCACTCCGTCACTTCATGCGTGAACGCCAGCACGGGCCCGTAGGCGACAATCGCGCAGAAGCCGGCAACCAGCACAGGAGGAATCGCAACCCATCGCGGAATGCGCCGCTGCCGCTCTTTGCTGCCTTCATCCCACGCCAGCAGACGGGCAATGCGCGCGCGGATCGATCCGGTGACGAAGCCAACCGTACACGCCGGCGCGGATTCAACCGGGACAAGGCGTGAGAGTTTGACCAGAGCGGCTGCCAGGTCAAGCGCGTCGTTTAAGTTCGAAACCGCGGCATCATCCGCCGCCAGTTCCGCCGCCTGCGACCAGGCAGCTTCGAGCTTGGCGAGACCGGGAAACGGCGCAAAACGAAAGACCAACTTTTTCAGATTGTCCCACGAGCGAATGTGTGCCAGTTCATGCTTGAGCGCAACCAGAAGCTCGTCCTGGGCAAGCACGGCCACCGCCGCCTCAGACACCAGCACGCGCGGTTCACGCATGCCGATCAGCATTAGAGGCGGAGCCTCGCGGCGCGAACGCAGCGTGGCCGCCGGGGCGCCGGTTTCCAGCGGGCTCGCGCCTTCTAGCCAGCGCGCGACGATACGCGAGGTCCGAACCTGCGCCGTGATCACGCGATAGAAGCCATAAACAATCAGCAGCAGCGCCGAAATCCCAAACGCCAGGGTCAGCTTGCCCATGCCTTCGTCAACCGAACGCGGCTCCAGAATATCGAACGACGGAACCACAAAGGCCGCCGTAATAAAAATGGACGCGAAGAACGGAAAGACGCGCAGGACGAAGAGCAGGTCGGCAACGCTTTGCTCGGCCGCATGCAGCAACCGCAGCCAGCGCCACGAAAGCACCACCAGCGCCGACAGAAGACAATACAGCAGAACAAAAAAAGTGAGGGAAACGGCAATGCCCCGCAGCGCAAACATCAGCGCCGCTCCTTGGACCTGGGCGCCGGAGCGTGGCCTTCGCCTGCTTTAAGCTCACGCCGTTTACGTTCGATCAAAAGCTGCAGCTCATCGAGCAGCTGCGCGTCGTGCGCGCTTAACGCCTCCACCAGATAAGAGAGCGGCAGCGCCGAGGTGTCGTTCGATCCCAGCAATTGCCGAATGCCATCCAGGGCCACGCCGCGTTGCAGTTCTTCCGAGGTCAGGCGCGGAGTGTAGCGGAATGCCCGGCCTTCGGCTACGCGATCAAGCAGGCCCTTTTTGTAGAGCCGGTCCATGGTGGTCATGACCGTCGTGTAGGCCTGATGAATGCCGGTGTCGGACACCATTTCGCGTACCGTGGCCGAACCGCGCGACCAGAGTTTGCGCAGCAATTGCTGCTCAAACGGGCCAAGCAGTGGCGTGGAACTGGATCCGAAAATCGAGAATTTTGTCGTCATGCAATTTGAAGCAAGAACCAAACTTCACCTTAAAGATGCGGGAACATCCGCCGTCAAACTATATCACTCGCGCTGGCGTATGCCATCTCCCAAACGAACCAAACCACGCAGATTTCCCAAGAGCAGCGGCAAGAATTTGCACACTTTTGTCCGTCTGCGATTCGAAGTTCCGCCGATTATCGGCGGCTCACAGCGCAGCTTTCGGGGCAGGAATCGGCGCCTACGTCGCAGCGGCCGCCGGCAGAATCTCCTCCACGTCAATCTTGGTCGGATAGTCTCCGGTGTAGCAAGCCGAACAGTAGGTCGTCTTATCGCCGTCGGCACAGGCCTTTTTCAGCCCTTCGAGCGAGAGATAAGCCAGCGAGTCAGCATCGATGAATTTGCGAATCTCCTCCACCGACTTGTTGGCCGCGATCAGCTCTTTCTTTGACGGCGTATCCACTCCATAAAAGCACGGCGAAATCGTCGGCGGGCAGGAGATGCGCATATGCACTTCCTTTGCCCCCGCGTTGCGAATCATGCGCACGATCTTGCGGCTGGTGGTGCCGCGCACAATCGAGTCGTCGACCAGAATCACGCGCTTGCCATCGATCAGGCTGCGTACGGCGTTGAGCTTGAGCTTGACGCCAAAATCGCGCACCGATTGCTGCGGCTCGATAAACGTCCGCCCGATGTAGTGATTGCGAATCAGGCCCAGGCGAAAGGGAATTCCGCTCTCGGCGGCATATCCAATCGCGGCTGTATTGCCCGAATCCGGCACCGGAACCACAATGTCAGCGTCGACCGGAGCCTCGCGCGCCAATTGCCGGCCCATGTTGTCGCGGCTCTGATCGACCGACCGCCCGAAGACGATGCTGTCCGGGCGCGAAAAATAAACGTGCTCGAAAATGCAGCTCGATCGCGCCAACGAGGGCGAGTAAATGCGCGAACTGATGCCCTCCGGCCCCACGATCACCAGCTCACCGGGATTAACATCGCGCTCGTAAACAGCGCCAATCAGATCGAACGCGCAAGTCTCCGATGCAAAAACGATCGTGTCTTTCTTTTCGCCGGCAACCGCCGGTATGCGTCCCATGGCGAGTGGCCGGAAACCGCGCGGATCGCGCGCCGCGAAGATGCGGTCGCGGCTGATCATGACCAATGAAAATGCGCCTTCCACGCGCCGCAACGAGTCGGCAATCGCATCCGGCAGAGTTTGTTCGCGTGACAGCGCAATCAGATGAACCAGAACTTCCGTATCGCTGTTGGTCTGGAAGATCGACCCCTGCCCTTCGAGCTTCCGGCGAATCTCCAGCGCATTGACGAGGTTGCCATTGTGCGCGATGGCGATCGTCCCTTTGTTCGACTGCACCATGATCGGCTGCGCATTCAGCAATGCCGAATCGCCCGCCGTCGAATAGCGAGTGTGGCCAATCGCCAGAGTGCCACGCAACGATGCCAGCACTTCCTCGCCAAAAATATCGGCCACCAGCCCCATCGATTTGTGCTGGCGCAAACGCTCGCCGTCAGACGTAACAATGCCCGCCGATTCCTGTCCGCGATGCTGCAAAGCATGCAGCCCGAGGTACGCCAGCTTCTCGGCCTCGGGATGCGCGTGAATAGCTACCACGCCGCACTCATCGCGAAATTTGTCGATAGTTGGCATTAGTCGCTCAGCCTTCCGTGCCCCGTAATCCTACGCTGCCTGGTGTTGAACGAAAGATGGTCCCTCTCCAGTCTCAATGGCCCGACGTAGCTCAGCCATGTCGGCAATGTGCTGAGCGTCGTGCTCGATCCACAATTCCAGCAGCCGCCGCAAGCCGATAACTCCAACGCCCTGCATCTGGGCTTGACGTTGCAAATCCTCAACCGAGCAGCCTTTGAGGCTTTCCATGCTCGCCGCACGTGAGCGTCGCAAATCATCGAGAGCAGGCTGCAAGGGCTGCAAGTTATAGTCGCGCTCCTGAGCCAGCTTTCGTCCATTGACGTCCGGAAGCACAGGGTTGTCTTCGGTCAGAATAAGACGAATCCGCTTCTCGTAACCTTCGACATCGATGTCGCGAAGGTGGAGAACGTTTTCGCGCAGCGAAAACACCGCCGGGTCAGCTCTCCATGAAAGTTGCGCCTGCGAAAGACCCTCGGTCATCTCTTCGGCGCGCCGCGGAGTTGAAGAAAGTTTAGCGATGGCCTCGTCGAGAAAGTCCATGACCGCCTCCTCCGTTCGAATTGTCAAAATCGGCTACCCCTTCAAATCAGCGGCTGTTTGCATCTCCGTCCGCAGCGCCTTCTCCAGCGCGCCCTCGTACGCCCCGCTCAACTCTTCTACACTCGCTGAAATCGCCGGCTTACCGTCAATCGCGATTTCCAGTCGCTCGCCGCCGGTCTCGCCGAGCACGTCGGCCTTCACTCCAAAATCCTCAGCTACCTGTTTGATTCGCGGCAGGTGAACCGGGTCGCAACTTAGCACGATGCGGCTCGCATCTTCGCCAAAGAGCCGAAACTCGGCCGCAAGCCCCTTCCCAGCCAGATTAACGCGCGCGCCAATCCCCGCCGGCAGCGCACATTCCACCAGCGCCACCGCCAAACCGCCATCGGCGCAGTCATGCGCCGAATCCACCAGCCCCGCCTGAATCAGCGCAACAATCGCCCGTTGCAGCGTAGCTTCCTTCTCGATATCCAGCTCCGGCGGATAGCCCCACACCGCGCCCAGAATTTCTTTCGCGTATTCGGACGAGCCAAACTCCGACTCCGCATCGACCGAGTCTCCCACGTTATTCGCGCGCAGCCACACGATCTTGCGCCCTGGCTGCGCAAAGTGCATCTTCGCGGCTTTGTGCACGTCTTCGAGAAGCCCGACGATCCCGATCACCGGCGTCGGATAAATTCCCTCGCCCAAAGTTTCGTTATAAAAACTCACGTTGCCGCCTGTGATCGGCGTATCGAGTTCTTCGCAGGCCTTCGTCATGCCATCGATCACCTGCGAAAACTGCCACATGATGTGCGGCTTTTCAGGATTGCCAAAGTTCAGGCAGTTCGTCGCGCCAATCGGAGTCGCGCCCGCGCACGCCACTTTGCGCGCCGCTTCCGCCACCGCGTGCATCGCGCCCAGCTTCGGATCGAGATAGCACCACCGCCCGTTGCCATCGAGCGCCATCGCCAGCCCGCGCTTCGAGCCCTTGATGCGGATCACACCCGCATCGCCCGCGCCCGGCGCATCGACCGTATTCGTCTGCACCATGTGATCGTATTGTTGCCACACCCAGCGCTTCGAGCAGACATTCGGGCTCGCCAGCAATTGCTTGAGCCGCGCCGTGAGATCGCCGCTCGCAGCCAGCTCAATGTGTTGCGGTTTCTCGCGTTCCACGGGAGGCTCCCAACGCGCCAGGGGCCGCTTGTAAACCGGCGCATCATCGGTGAGCGCCGCATTCGCAATTTCAGCAACCACCTCGCCATGTTGTAGCACGCGCATCTTCGCATCGCGCGTCACCTGCCCAACTTCGATCGCGTCCAGCCCCCACTTTTCAAATACGCGGAAGACTTCGCCTTCACGGCCTTTCTGCGCCACCAGCAGCATGCGCTCCTGGGACTCGCTCAGCATGATTTCATAAGGACTCATGCCGGTTTCGCGCTGCGGAACGCGATCGAGCTCGATTTCAATCCCGGTGCCCCCGCGCGCACCCATCTCGCAGGTCGAGCAGGTCAGCCCAGCCGCGCCCATATCCTGAATGCCGATGATTGCGCCCGTCTGCATGGCTTCAAGACAGGCCTCGAGCAAGAGCTTTTCGAGGAACGGATCGCCCACCTGCACATTCGGCCGCTTCGCCTCCGAGCCTTCGCTGAACTCCTCGCTTGCCATGGTCGCGCCGTGAATGCCGTCGCGCCCGGTTTTGGCGCCGACATAAATAACTGGATTGCCTTCTCCCGCAGCCCGCGCATAGAAAATCTGGTCGCGCCGCACCAGTCCCAGCGCAAACGCATTCACCAGCGGATTGCCCGAGTAGCAAGGCTCAAACTTCACCTCGCCGCCAAGGTTCGGCACGCCAAAACAATTTCCATAAGAAGCGACGCCGCTGACCACGCCTTCCATCACGGAATGATTCTTGTGAATCGTCTCCTGTAGAGACGGGGACTGCCCCGTCTCGGCCGTCGCCACCCCAGACTCGGCATGCTGCGTCTCTCGCCCCAAGGTGATCGGCCCAAAGCGCAGCGAATCCATCACCGCGACCGGCCGCGCGCCCATCGTAAAAATGTCGCGCAAAATTCCGCCCACGCCAGTAGCCGCACCCTGAAAGGGCTCAATAAATGATGGATGATTGTGCGACTCGATCTTGAAGGCGCAGGCCCACCCGTCGCCGATATCGACGATGCCAGCATTCTCTCCTGGGCCCTGCAGCACAAGCTTGCTGCGCGTTGGCAGCCGCTTCAGGTGTACACGCGACGACTTGTACGAGCAGTGCTCGCTCCACATCACGCTGAAGATGCCGAGTTCGGTAATCGTCGGCTCGCGGCCGCCGAGCAGTTGTTTGATCTTTTCGAATTCGTCCGGCGTGAGCCCGTGTTCCCGGATCACTTCGGGTGTAATGGCAGGAATCGTGGCAGTGGGCATGTCGGGAAATACTATTGTCGCATTTTGACCGATTTTTTACATGCGGAACCTTCGCCGCTTCCCCCACGTATGTGCTAA
Source organism: uncultured Acidobacteriaceae bacterium (assembly GCA_963803645.1). Lineage (GTDB taxonomy): Bacteria > Acidobacteriota > Terriglobia > Terriglobales > Acidobacteriaceae > Acidiflorens. The sequence continues at coordinate 516,129 of CAWDNK010000007.1, forward strand.
GGTGTCGTTCCGGGCTCATTCTGGCGCAACAAAGGGGCCGCAAATGGCGAGTTGGTCCCCGGTCACGTCGAACACTGCCGCGCCACCCCGGCGCCGCCTCCCGGCAGATGGCATGCTTGCCGTCTACGGAATCGCCCTCGCCGCATTCGCTCTGCACGTCGCCTGCAATAACCGCTACGGATATTTTCGCGACGAATTCGACTACATCAGCTGCGGCCGTCACCCGGCCTGGGGCTACGTCGATCAGCCGTCCCTGCTCCCGATTCTAAGCCGCATCTGCCTCGCGATTTTTGGCGAGTCCTTGCGCAGCGTGCGCCTCGTGCCCGCGCTCACTTGCGCCGCCCTCATCGTTCTGACGGGCCTCATCGCTCGCGAACTCGGCGGCAAACGCTTCGCCGTTGCGCTCAGCGCCATCACCGTGCTGATCGCTCCGATTTATCTCTCGGGCGGCAGCCTCCTCACCAGCAATTGCGATCTCGAAGTCCTGCTCTGGATGGGCTGCGTCTATTTTGCCATCCTCGCCATCAAGCGCGACCAGCCCAGGTATTGGCTGTGGTTCGGCGTCATCGCCGGCATCGGCCTCGAAGAAAAATACTCCATTCTCATACTTGGCTTCGCGATCGTCATCGGCCTCTTGCTCACGGCCGAGCGCGGTCAACTCCTCAACAAATGGATGTGGCTCGGCGGCCTGGCAGCCTTCCTCATCTTTTTGCCGAATGTGCTTTGGAACGTCGCCCACCACTGGCCCTTCGTCGAACTGATGCGCAATATCAAAGCTGAAGGCCGCGACGTTGTGCTCTCGCCCTGGCAGTATTTTTCGCAGCAGATGCTTTTGTTGCTTCACACATCGTCGGTTTTCTGGATCACCGGCATCATCGCCTTCCTAGTCGCGCGCCGCTTCAAGCCCCTCCGCTTTCTGGGATGGACGTACCTCATTAGCTTCGCGGTCTTCGTTATCCTCAAAGGCAAAAATTATTACCTGGCGCCGATCTACCCCGTCTACCTCGCCGCCGGCTGCGTAGTCATCGACAATGCCATCGATCGCATTCGCCAGCGCTGGTTGAAGCCGGTAATCCTCGCCCTATCTCTCGTCGGCGGCGCGCTCGCCGCCCCGCTCGCCATGCCGATTTTGCCGATCGACCAGTTCGTCCGCTACATGGAGTGGTTCCCGATTAAAGTTCCGCGCAGTGAATACAATCACGCCCGCGTCGCACTCCCGCAGCATTACGCCGACCAGTTCGGATGGAATGAGATCGTGGAAAAAACCGCCGAGGCCTGGAAAACGATTCCCTCCGCTGATCGCCAAGACTGCGCCATCTTCGCGCAGGACTACGGCCAGGCTGGCGCGATTGATTTCCTCGGGCCAAAATACGGCCTGCCGCCCGCCCTGAGCGGCGACCGCACCTATTGGATCTGGGGACCGCGCGGCTACTCCGGCAATTGCATGATCATCCTCGGCGACGAGCAGGCACGCCTCCATCAGCTCTTCGAGCAAGTGGACTATCGCGGCAACTCAGCCGCCAACCCCTATGCGCTCGAGACAGAAATCTCAGTAAACATCTGCCACGGCCCAAAATTCGGCACGCTCACCAACCTCTGGCCACAACTAAAACACTGGCGCTGAATCGCGAGAACCGCGTAAGTGTCCGCGGTAACTCCAGGTTGAGATCGGTGTCGGTTATCGGTCGCCAGTCGTCGGTCGTTAGTCGTCAGGAAGCTCGTAGCTTCTCGCCGAGTTCTAAATCTACGCCCAACCACTAACGGCCGACGACTGACGACTAGCGACCAACGACCGACGCCTAACGGCCGACGACCGCGTCTATACTGTTCGCAATGAAGTCCGTCATCGTCGGCACCGCCGGCCACATCGACCACGGAAAAACAGCGCTCGTGAAAGCCCTCACCGGCACCGACGCCGACCGCCTTGAAGAAGAAAAGCGCCGCGGCATCACCATCGACATCGGCTTCGCTCACCTCGAATTGCCCGCCGCGAACGGCGAAAAGCTCCGCCTCGGTTTCGTCGACGTGCCCGGACACGAGCGCTTCGTGCGCAACATGCTCGCCGGCATCGGCGGCATCGATCTCGTCGTGCTCGTGATTGCAGCCGACGAAGGCATCATGCCGCAAACCCGCGAGCACTTCGACATCTGCCGATTGTTAGCCGTTCGCCGCGGCATCACCGTCCTCAACAAATCCGACGCCGTCGATGCAGAAACGCTCGAAGTAGTGCGCTCCGAGGTCGCCGATTTTCTCCGCGGATCGTTTCTCGATCCCGCGCACTCGCCCCTCGTCGCGGCAAGCTCACTTACCGGCGCGGGAATCGCCGACGTCAAAGCAGCGCTCGCGAAGGTCGCATCCGAAACCACATCCAAAGATTCGACCGCGCTCGCCCGCCTGCCTATCGATCGCGTCTTCACCATGAAAGGCTTCGGCACAGTCGTCACCGGAACGCTCGTCGCCGGCTCGATTCACAAAGAAGATGAACTGGAATTATTTCCCGCCGGCAAACGAGTGCGCATCCGCGGAGTGCAAGTTCACGGCGCGCCCGCCGACGCAGCCATCGCCGGCCAGCGCACCGCGCTCAATCTCGCCGGCGTCTCAACCGAAGACCTCGCGCGCGGCATGACGCTGGCAACCGCCGGCACCTTTCGCTCCACCTCGCGAATCGACGCCCGGCTCTCCCTGCTCAAGGCCGCCAAGCCTCTCAAAGACGTCGCCCGTGTGCACTTCCACGCTTTCACCGTGGAGACGGTCGCCGAAGCGCGCCTCTACGGAACGAAGCTCCTCAAACCCGGCGAAGAAAGTTTCGCCCAACTCAAACTTGCCGGGCCCGTGCTCCTCCTGCCCGGAGATCGCTTCATCATCCGCCAGTTTTCGCCGGTCATAACGATCGGCGGAGGCATCGTACTCGATGCTTCACCCGCGCCTCGCAAGCGGACCTCCGGAGATGCGACGGCGTTTCTAAAAGTCATGCTAGACGGCTCGCCCGCCGAAGTGGTGGCAGCAAGGGTCGCGCGCCGCGGCACAATCGGTCTGCGCCTCGATGACGTCCCCGGAGAAATGAACATGCGGCGCGAAGACGCCCGAAAGCTGGCCGACCAGGCCAGATTGCAGTGGTGCAACCAGGTGCTGCTTGCCCCGCCAGCCTTCGCAAAAGCCGCAACCGAAGTACTCGCGGCCGTCAAAAAGTTTCATGACGTCAATCCGCTCGTGGCCGGCATGAGTAAAGAAGAACTGCGTGAGCGCGTCAACCTCGGCCCCGAAGTTTTCGACGGCGTACTCGACCAACTCGCCGCTGAGAAAAAACTAGAGTCCACGGGCGATCTCGCGCGCCTGCCAGGCCGCGGCATCGTCATGAAAGACGACGAAGCTGAATCAAAAAAGATTATCGAGCACGCATTCCAATCGGCCGGCCTCAAAGTGCCGCTCCTCAAAGACGTGCTGGCAGGCGTCAAGATCGACATCTCGCGCGCGCAAAAAATCATGACTCTCCTACTGCGCGACAAAGTGCTCATCAAAATCTCCGACGATCTCGTCTTCCACAACAGCGCACTCGCCGACCTCCGCCAGAAAATCATCGCCCTCAAGGGCTCAACTCCAAAGATGAACGTAACAAAGATCGACGTAGCCCAATTTAAAGAACTACTCGGCGTCACCCGCAAATATGCCATCCCGCTGCTCGAATATCTCGATCGCGAACGAGTGACCCGCCGCGTAGGAGACGAGCGCATCATCCTCTAATCGTCAAGTTTCGGCTCGTCGAGACAAACTCCGGGCGATGTTGCTCTCCTCCGTGCCCCTCCGTGTACTCTGTGGTGAAAGGTTTTTTCGGGCAGCATGCTCAAAGTCCAAATCATCGGCGCAGGCCTCGCAGGATCCGAAGCAGCATGGCAGTGCGCCCGCCGCGGAGTCGCCGTCGACCTGGTCGAAATGCGGCCCGTGCGCCCGACTCCCGCGCACCAGACAGCCGACTTCGCCGAACTCGTCTGCTCGAACTCTCTGAAATCCGACAGCGAAAACACCGCGCCCTGGCTGCTCAAGGAAGAGATGCGCCGCGCCGGTTCGCGCCTCCTCGAAATCGCCCGCGCCACAGCCGTTCCCGCCGGGCACGCCCTCGCCGTGGACCGCACTGAATTTTCGCGCCAGGTAACCGATGCAATTTCGGCCGAGCCTTTGATCACCGTTCGTCGCGAGGAAGCCACCAAAATCTCCGACGCGGAAATCACCGTGATCGCAACCGGCCCGCTGACCTCCGATGCACTCGCCCACGAAATTGGGCGTATCTGCTCCGACAATGGCGACGCCGCCCAACTCTACTTTTACGATTCCATCAGCCCCATCGTCGAGGCCGATTCCATCGACATGAGCAAGGTCTATCTCGCCGCGCGCTACGACAAGGGTTCGGCCGACTACATCAACTGCCCCATGTCCCGCGATGAATACGACACTTTTTATGACGCCCTCATCGCCGCCCAGTCCGTCGACCAAAAAGATTGGGAGAACCTGAACTACTTTGAAAGCTGCCTGCCCATCGAAGAGATCGCGCGCCGCGGCCGTGACACGCTGCGCTTCGGCCCCATGAAGCCGGTCGGCCTGAAAGATCCGCGCACCGGAAGAATCCCGTATGCGGCCGTGCAATTACGCCAGGAAAATCTGCGCGCCGATTCCTACAACCTCGTCGGCTTTCAAAATCACCTCAAATTCGGCGAGCAGGCCCGCGTGCTGAGCCTCATTCCCGGCCTCAAGCACGCCCGCTTCCTGCGCTACGGCCAGATCCATCGCAACACTTACGTCAATGCGCCCACGCTGCTCACTCCCACGCTGCAAATGAAAGCGCACTCCCACGTCCTATTCGCCGGACAGATCTGCGGCGTCGAAGGCTACGTCGAATCGATCGCGACCGGCCTTCTCGCTGGCATCAACGCGGCCACGCTCGCCGCGAATATTCAACCCGCGCCTCCGCCGCGCGCCTCGGCCTTCGGTTCGCTCGTGCACTACATCACCCAGGCTGACAGCAAAAACTTCCAGCCCGCCAACATCACCTTCGATCTTTTGCCTCAACTCGAAACCCGCGTCCGCGACCGCAAAGAGCGTCATCGCCTGCAATGCGAAAAGGCTCTGCAAGATTTTCAAGTCTGGCTGCAAGATCAGAAAACATTCAGTACTTATCCTGATTAGTTTGCATAACGACTCGCGGCTCAAAACCCGCAGCAACTTGAAGCTTTGGTCGTCAAGGTTTTCTCTGTGGCTCCGTGACTCTGTGGTGAGAAAGTCAGAATAGGGCGCCTCGAATCCCTCCCTATCCTTGACGCCCGAACTCGCCAAGCGATACCTTGGCGGCGCGAGGTAATTCGGTGCCCGTCTCCGCCGTCGATTGCGTCCAACCCGCCATCCAGCACACCCGCGACCAACTCTTCCGCCCCTTTCGCTTCGGACAATGGTCGCGTCTGGCCCTCGTCGGCATCCTCGCGGCCGAAGTGCACAGCAGCGGATGCAGCATTCCCCACTCGAATCTGCACTGGCCGCCAACCACCCGCGGCCATCAGTTCACCGCCGCGCCCTTCCCAGGCCTCGACCAATTCGACCCTGCACGCATCGCACAATTTGCCGGATTGATCGTCGCCGTCGTGGTGCTCGCGTTCGTCGTCGCCGTCATCTTTCTCTATATCAGCAGCGTCTTCCGCTTCATCCTGTACGATTCCGTTCTCAACAAGCGTTGCTCGATCGGCGAAGGCTGGCACCGGTGGCGTCGCGCCGGCCGCAGGTATTTCCTCTGGCGAATTGTGTTGATCATCGGCCAGGGACTGTTTATCGGCGTGGTGATTGCCGTGCCGCTCGCCATCGCAGCCGCACTCGGATGGTTCCACGACTATGACCAGCACATCGCCCGAAGCGTGATCGGCGTGCTCATGCTGATCGGCCTGTTTCTTTTTTGTTTGCTGGTAGCCGTGGTCGTCCAGCAACTCGCAAAAGACTTTCTCGTTCCCATCATGGCGTTCGAGGATGTCGATTTTGCCGATGGCTGGAGCCGCCTGATCGCCCTCATCCGCCCCGAACCCGGAACCTTTGCCGTTTATCTTCTGCTGAAATTTGCCTTGGCGATCGCAGCCGAGATTGTCTTCGGCATTGCGGCGCTCATTCCAGCAGTCGTCATCGTCGTTCCCGCCGTGCTCGTGGTAATCGCCGCGCACACTGCGGGAGTCGCCTGGAGCGCATCCACCGTCAGCCTGGCCGTAATTCTCGGAACTCTGCTGCTCGCCCTTTTGATCTACGTAATCGCCTTCGTGTGCGTGCCGTCCACTGTCTTCTTTCCCGCGTTCGCCATTCATTTTTTCGCTGCGCGCTATCCCCGTCTCGATGCCATCCTGCACCCGGCGCAACCAGTCACTCCCATACCCGCCACCGAATTGCCACCAACTCCCGAACCGCCGCCGCCCTTCGAACCACCACCTCTGCCGCCCACTCCCGAACCAATCGGATAGCGCGCCGAAAAACCGAATCCAGGCCTTTTTTCGAGCGCGCTCCATTCGAGACAGGTCTGCCGGCCTCTCGCGGGCTTTCCTCTGTGGTCCTCAGTGCCCTCTGTGGTAAACGCTCTTCTCTGTAACCGTCCCCCAAAATCGCAGGGAACAACATCCTCTCGGCGAGTGTCCAATACCTCAAGACACGCGCGTGCCTGAGACAAAACGAGAGGGAGAAATCCCAATGGCATTCTCAGGCAGTAACCCAAATGCTCCGCAGATGAACGTCACTCCGCTGATTGACGTTCTGCTCGTCCTCATCATCGTCTTCATGGTGGTAGTAATCGAGCAACGTCCAACCGGGCTGAAGGCCGAAATCCCGCAACCAGCGCCGCAAGTGGCGAATAACATTCCTCCCCCGCAAACGACAATCGTAATCCGGGTGACCCATGCAAAGCCCGGCAACGAGCATACCGACGTCGATCATCCTGGCGCCGATCATCCTGGCGACGATCATCCCGGTGTAAACATCGAAGTAAAAATCAACGAAGAATCCGTCCCCTGGGATCACCTGCGCCAGCGCCTGTCCGACATCTTCGCCATTCGCGTGGAGCGCATAGCCTTCATCGAAGCCGACGACGACATCGACTTCCAGGACGTAGCCGACGTAATCGCAATCGCCCGTGTAGCAGGAGTCGACCGCGTAGGACTGCTGACGGAGGATGGGAAACATGAAGCGGTGAAGGGATGAAGGTCTCGACCGCTCACCGATGCGGAGCGGTTGTTTGTGCAACCGTAGGATTGCGGCGCTTGGCTAAAAAGTCAGGCGACTTGAGCCTTTTTGGCAAAATGAGCACAGCGGGAACCGCCATGACAAGCACCAGAATATACAAGTTCGTACGAAGAACAGATCCGAAAAAATTAGTGTCCTCGGGTCGCGAACTAAGACGCCAGATGACCCACTCCTCCCAGACTGTAGTAAGCATCACGCTCGCGAGCAAAGCCAGAAAGATGGCTGCCAGCTTGATGATCCAGTAAGTAATGAGTTGATGATTTTCCATTGCAGCTCGGCCCACCATGAACATGATGCAACTCGCCAGCAGAGCGCCAGTCATGATCCCGGCTAGGACTGCGGGGGATGTTCGCCCCAGCCATGCCAAAGGAGCCACGCGCACGAGCCTCTTGGAAGGCAGCCAGCACAGAAGGCAGACGACCGGCACTCCGACAAGCCAAGCACCAGCCCCACTTGCGATCATCACTCCCACAAGGATGCCGACAAAGCTCGTCAGCACATTGCCCAGAAACATTCGCCAAGCGGCACGAAGATGCGGAAGACGTCGCTCGAAGAATGCGAACAACGCCGATTTCGCCACCACGGCCGCCGCCAGCACGAGAATCGATCCTGAAAGGGCGAGTGCAGGAGCCATGACCTGCATAAACGGAACAACGGGCTCGCACCCAAGAGCCGGCCTCGCGACAATCAGCGGGACAGCCAGTACGAGGAACCGGTAGCCTCGGGACATACCCATAGTGCCTAAGATAGCGGGGACCTGCCGCCAACATTTCTCGGAACGATTATGGGGCCGAGTCTTGCGCCGTATTGTGGCTGATGAACTTACATCGCAGGAGCAGACCGCGTGGGATTGCTGACGGAGGATGGGAAGCATGGGCAGGTTGGCGGATAAGGGTCCGCGCTCGCCGTTCCAATGCTTTAGTTATGGATGGGAGAGAAGATGCTCCGTAAATTCTGCTGGCCCGCATTTCGTAGATCCGTCGATCATGCAGGCATGGCTCTTCGCAATCGCCCATTCTCGTGTCATGGTGCCATCTTGTGGGAGCACCCAAAATTTTGGCTGTTCTCCATAAAGATCCTCAACGACCCCGTCCCATAGATAGCACCCTTGCGATGTGCAACTGGAAAATTCGCTCGGGCCACGCACACCATGAACCCACGTCCGGCCATCCGTTGAATGTAACGAGACAGGCGCGCCGTACCCGCCACCTTTTTCACGATTAAGGTATTCGATCCCGAACGCCCAATACTCACCATCATGCACGAACACTTTCGTCGCAAACACGTTGTCCAAATGCACCAGCTTCCAAGTATTTCCCCCATCTGTGGTAACCGCATACCCGACCGCAACCTGAGGTTGTCGGATTCCAAGGAGGTAATGCATCGGATCGAGCGCCGCGGCGGAGAGCACTTCTGTGTAGAGCCGGAGTTCGTCAGTCATCTTCAAGGCTGAAGCTTCTTGCCAGTGTTGCCCTCCATCGCTCGTTACTTTCACTGTAGTTTGCAAGAATGGAACTCCCTGTACCTCACTTAAGATTCCGATTTCCGGTCTCCCCACGCGATCAGACAACACTGCGATCCCATGAGCGGCATCCGAAAAAGAAAATGTTCGTACCGTGACGGTTCCGAGATCTTGAGATAACCATGTTTCGCCTCCATCCCTCGTTGAGAGCAACAAACCGGAATCACCGCTCGCATGGCCTAGCTTTTCGTTCACGAAACCGATACTCACGAGCCCTCTTCCGCCACGGTTTTGATGTTTAATTCTCCATGTAGTTCCACCGTCCGATGATGATGCGATCATCTCGTCTGCGCCACATATCCACAGTGTGTTGCCAATGGCAGCGATCGACACGGGCCGAAAAGGTGGATGAGTATCACTCCATTGTCTTTCCCCTAACGGACGCGGCGCTGGAGGAGGCACTTGCTGAACTTTCTTAGTACAGCCGCCTAATACTGCAAGCAATAATAAGATCGGCGGCAGATTTCTATACATAGTAATTTCCAAAGCTGGTCGGGCAGAGTCTAACATAGCAGAACTACTGCGCTACATGACTTGGATCGAGCCATGCACTGCTTTGTTGGTTTAGAATGCTCGCGCTGGGAGTAGCAATTGGTACGTGGCTTCGCAGCCACGGAATCTAAGGCGCACGATCAAGGTTCTCAACAAAGACGATCTACACCAGCGGCTTCACGTGCCCCCGCATCCACTCCACAATCTGCCCAAATCGAAATTCGCCCCGCTCCATCGAGCCAGTAATGAATGCATACCCCTCGGCGGCCTCGACCATAACGTGAAAACCATTGCGTCGCAGGAAGACATCAGCTGCCGTAAACGCGATTCGCTTATTGCCATCGACAAAGCCGTGGTTGTTTGCGAGCGACTCCATCAGCGCCGCCGCCTCTTCTTCGATGGAGTTGTAATAGCCGATTTGCGGACGAAATACGGCAGCCTCGACCGCACCTTTGTCGCGCACACCGTGAAGTCCGCCGAATAGCTCGATCAGCCGATGCTGCATTCGGTAAACTTCCGCGACCGTAAGGTAATCGGACATTACTTGGCGAGACGTTCCAGCAGGTCACGGTTACGAGCAACCGATTGCTCGAACGAATCCATAACTTCAGCGCGAACCAGATGCTGCGACGGAACCACGTTGTGCAGGTAGAACCGAAGCGCCTGCTCAAGAACATGCCGCTTCGTCTGCCCATTCTGCTCCGCCACCGCCACGAACTCGTCGTAGAGCTGCCCGTCGATCTCAGGAGTGAATTTCTTCGTAGTCACTTTATAACCCTTGTCATCCCGAACGCAGTGAGGGATCTGCAGTTCGCCCGCGGCAACACAATTTCGACGCCTCGAATTAGGGGCACCGGCAGCCTAGGGCCAAAGCATGCCCTCTCACTGCTCCCATGAGCGTAATTAGCCAATCTTGATAAATCAAGGCAAATATGTACCATCCCATCATGCTGATAATAAGACTTTTAATAATCTATCCTCTGGCATGACCTTCACTCAGCTCGCCCGACTCTTAATCCAGATCGGCGTCCCCAAAAATTCAAACTCCGCCCGAATCTGGTTCTCAATAAACCGTTCATAAGAAAAATGCAGCTTCACCTTCCGATCCGTAAATAGCACAAACGTCGGCGGAGCCACCGTCACCTGCGTCATGTAATAAATCCGGACGCGCTTACTCACCGGCACCGACGCGCGATCAAAATCGATCGTCTTCATGAACCGGTTCATCTCGCTGGTCGAAATGCGCTTGCGCCGCTCCGCCGCCACCTTCTCGATCAGCGGCAGAATCTTGTCAGTGCCCTTGCCCGTAGACGCGGAAATAAACAGCACCGGCGCATAGCTCAAAAACTTCAGCCCATAGCGCAGCCGCTCTTCATAAAGCTTGCGATCCTGCGGACGCTTCGCATCCTGAATGCGCGCCGCCCTCGACTGGCTGATCGCTCGCTTCTCGCCGCTCATAATGAGGTCCCATTTATTGACGAGAATGATCACCGACCGCCCGCTCTCATGCGCGTAGCCCGCAATGTTTGCGTCCAGCCCGCTGGCGCCTTCGGTCGCATCCACCATGAAAAGCACAATGTCGGAGCTCTCAATATTCTTCCGCGCCATCACCACCGACAGCTTCTCCGCCATCAACTCAGTCTTGCCTTTGCGCCGAATCCCGGCCGTATCAATGAAGCGAATCGCGCGGCCCTTATACTCAATAACCTCATCAATCGAATCGCGCGTAGTTCCGGCCACCGGCGAGACAATCGCGCGATCAACGCCGGTCAGCTGATTCAGCAAAGTAGATTTCCCGACGTTGGGATGTCCGATGATCGCAACCTTAATTTCATGAGGAGGAGCGTCGTCGGTCGCCAGTCCTTCGTCGTCGGACGTCGCGAGTCCTTCGCTGTCCGCCGTTAGCCCATCGCGGCTCGCAATCCCTTCGCCGCCCGCTGTTCGCGCTTCGCCTTTCGCGGATTGCCGGGCGCGTTTCTCAGTGACCTCAGTGTCCTCTGTGGTTGAAGGTTTCGCGTCGATCTTCTCAACCGCCGGCAGCAAAGGCAAAACCGCATCCAGCAGATCGTCAATCCCGCGCCCGTGCTCCGCCGAAATCCCGAACACCTCCCGAATCCCCAGCTCATGAAATTCCCCAACCAGCGATTCCTGTTTGTCGCTGTCCACCTTGTTCACCGCCAGAAACAGCGGCTTTCCCATGCGCTGAAGCTGCCGAATCAGTTCACGATCCGGCCCCGCCAGTTCCGTCCGCGCATCCACCACCATGATGATGCCGACCGCTTCCTTGAGCGCGACCTTAGCCTGCCGGAAAATTTCGGCCGGAATAAATTCCTTATCCTCCGGAACGATGCCGCCCGTGTCCACCACGCGAAACGCATGCCCGCGCCACTCCACTTCGCCATAAAGCCGGTCGCGAGTAATCCCCGGCTCGTCGCCAACAATCGCCCGCCGCGACCCAGTCAGCTTGTTGAACAAGGTAGATTTGCCAACATTGGGCCGCCCAACAATCGCAATCAGCGGCAAAGCATTCGAATTTGATGAGGTTTGTTTCACTGGCAACTGGCGGCTGGCAACTGGTTAGCTATTATAGAGACTTCGTGCCATCCACCTCCCAATCCGCGTCTGCCGCCAAATTTTCCCTCTACCAATTCTTCGCCCCCGGCGGCGTCCTCGCGAAGAGTCATCCCGCTTACGAGTTCCGCCGCGGACAGCTCCAGATGGCGCAAGCCGTCGAAGAAGCGCTCGAAGAAAAGCGGCACCTGATCGTAGAAGCCGGAACCGGAACCGGAAAAACGCTGGCGTATTTACTGCCTGTCATCCGCTCCGGCAAGCGCGTAATCATTTCGACTGGCACAAAAAATCTGCAGGAGCAGCTCTACTTCAAAGACGTTCCCTTTCTTGAGCGCGCCCTCTCCCCTGACGCAGATCGAAAACTCTCCGTCTGCTACATGAAGGGCCGCAACAATTATCTCTGCCGCAAAAAGCTCTACGATCTCACCGACCAGCCCGTCCTCAGCGGCCTCGAAGAAATCGAACACTATCAGGCCATCGCCGCGTGGGAAAAAACCACGCACTCCGGCGACCGCGCCGAACTCGCCGAACTGCCCGAGGCGAGCGCGCTCTGGCACAAGCTCGACGCCCGTGCCGACACCTGCCTCGGCCAGAAATGCAAAGAATACGACCGTTGCTTTATCACCGAGATGCGCCGCCGCGCCGCCGAGAGCGACATCATCATCGTCAATCATCATCTATTTTTCGCCGACCTCGCCATCAAGCTCGAAGCCGACCACGCGCCCGATGCCGGCGTCCTCCCCGATGCAGGCGCGGTAATTTTCGACGAGGCCCATGAACTCGAAGAAGTAGCCGGCAACTACTTCGGCATCTCGGTCAGCAATTTCCGCATGGATGAACTCGCGCGCGACACCGAGAATCTTCTCCAGCGCGAAAAGCTCTACACGCCGCAGATGTCAGGCGCAATTCAATCTCTGCGCGAGCGTTCGCAATTATTTTTCTCGCTCCTGCCCGCACAGGAAGGCCGCTGCGCCTTCGATGGCCGCCGCGAGTTTCTCGAAGAAAACGGTGAAGAATTCATCGCGCTCAATCAGGCGCTCATCCGCCTGACCGCCGAATTCGAGCAGCTCCCGCAAAAGCCAGACGAAGTCTTCACGCTCGCCCGCCGCGCCCAGCAACTTCAGGTGCAGCTCAGCTTCGTAATGGAGAACGAAGACCCGAACACAGTTTTCTGGATCGAGCGCCGCGGCGGCCGTGGCGGAACGGCCGGCGGAACGGCCGGCGGAAGGGCTGGCGGAAGGGCTGGGCGAAGCAGGCGCGGATCGCCGGAAGAAAAAACCGCTGGTCGCACCAACGTCCACCTCCAGGCCACGCCCATCGAGGTCGGCGCCATCCTCGGCGAGTGCCTCTGGTCCAAACTCGAAACCGCCGTCCTCACCTCGGCCACGCTCGCCGTCGGAGGCAGCTTCAGCTACATTCGCCAGCGCCTCGGCCTCGAGCACGCGCGCGAACTCGTCATCCCCTCGCACTTCGACTACGAGAGCCAGGCCATCCTCTACGTCCCGCCCAACCTGCCCGACCCGCGCACGCCGCAATTCGCCGCCGAGGCAACCGACGTCATTCGCCGCTTGCTCGAAATCACCCGCGGCCGCGCCTTCGTCCTCTTCACCAGCTACGCGCAAATGAACGAAATCTACGATCGCCTCCTCGGCCTCATCGAGTTCCCCATGCTCAAGCAGGGAGACGCCCCAAAATCCGCGCTGCTCGAAGAGTTCCGCCTGACGCCCAATGCCGTCCTCTTCGGCACATCTTCATTCTGGCAAGGTGTCGACGTGCAGGGCGAGCAACTCAGCTGCGTGATCATCGACCGCCTGCCGTTCGCGGTGCCGAGCGACCCAATCGTAGCCGCGCGCGTCAAAGCAATCGACAACTCCGGCGGCAACGCCTTCAGCGACTACCAAGTTCCCAGCGCAGTCATCACCCTCAAACAAGGCTTCGGACGCCTCATTCGTTCCCTCCACGACCGCGGCCTGCTAGCCCTGCTAGACAGTCGCATTCTGAAAAAATCCTACGGAAGAGTTTTCGTAGACAGCCTGCCGAACTACACAAAGACCACAGACATCAGAAAGGTCGAACAGTTCTTCGGGGCTGCGATGCCCGAGTGATAGCGTGCTCATTGATCATCGACGAAAGGCAAATGCACAGTGACGCCTCGCGCCAAAAAAGAGCCCCCCTCCACCCGTCTTGGAAGGCAAATTTTTGTAGCGGCAAAGCGCAAGTTTAACGAGAGCTCGGGCCCACAAGACGACAAGGCCGGATTCGCTCTTTTGAAACGAGCAGCATCGCAAGGATGCGTTCGGGCGCATGAATGGCTGGGCTACGTCTACGATTACGGCTACGGAACCCGGCCCAATCACCGCCTGGCTTTCAAGCACTATATGACTGCGGCAGACGCGGGCAACGCCAACTCCGAATATCATGTCGGCGTCTTCTACCACGAGGGCATTTCTGTTCGCAAAAACTATCGCCTCGCGGCGTCGTGGTTTCGACGGGCCGCTAAGCATGGCGACGCTACCGCCCTGCACGCGTTGGGCATGGCTCACCGATACGGCTGGGGTGTGACAAGGAACGTTAAGAAGGGATTCAAACTGGAGTTGCGGGCGGCAAAGCGAGGCGAGCAAGAAGCGCAGTTTTCTGTTGGAGTGTGCTTCAGTCGGGGCGAAGGCGTCGCTCCGGATCCCGAACAAGCCTTTCAATGGTACTTACGCGCGGCAAAACGCGGGCACAAGGATGCCGCGCACAACGTGGCCTACTTCTACGAAACCGGTCGCGGCGTCCGCAAAAACAAGAAGCGGGCTGAGTTCTGGTACGCCCGCGCATCTTGATACTTGGACCGCCCGAGCGCCGGTCCCAGCCCTCGCTTACTCGTCCGTGGCTTCCTTCGCAACCAGCACCTTTAAATGCGTAGTCACGTCCTTGTGCAGCTTGATGGCGATCGTGAACTCGCCCACCGTCTTCAGCGACTCATGCAGCTGAATTTTCCGACGATCGATGTGGAAGCCCTTCTTCTCCAGCGCCTCGGCAATATCGCTCGCCGTGACCGACCCGAACAGCTGATCGTTCTCGCCCGACTTGCGCGTGAACGATACTTCCAGCCCGTCAAACTGTTTCGACAACGACTCGGCTTCCGTCTTTTCCTTAGCCGAGCGTCGCACGGACGCGGCCTTCATCTGCTCGATCACAGTCTTGTTGGCGACCGTGGCCTCGATCGCAAGTTTCCGCGGCAAAAGAAAATTCCGCCCATATCCCTCCGCGACTTTGACCACCTCGCCGCGACTGCCCAGCTTCGCCACATCTTCTTTAAGAATGACTTCCATTGAGATGAACTCCTTAATATGTCATTAGTCGTCGGTCGTCGGTCGTTCGGAAATTCCGGGTCAGTCAATCGCCACACTTCGATTGCAGACGACCAACGACGGACGACCAACGACGCTCTTGCCCCTACTGCGCCCGTCCCGCGAACGGCAGCAATGCGATATTCCGCGCCTGCTTGATCGCCCTTGACAGCCGCCGTTGATGCGGCGTGCACACGCCCGTCAACCGGCGCGGCGTAATCTTTCCGCTCTCGGCGACAAACTGCACCAGCAGCCGCACATCTTTGTAGTTGACGGCTTCAATTTTCTCCACGCAAAACTTGCAAACCTTCTTGCGCCGGAAATATTTCCGCCCGCCTTCGCGCGAACCACCCGGCCCGCCGCCCGGCCGCGGACCCCGAGGTCCACCCCGATCTCCGCCGCCACCAGACCGTCCTTCCGGACGACTTCCACCACCGCCGCTGTGGCCACCCCCACTGCTGCTGCCGCCTTCCGGCGCTCCTGCCGCTTTCGTTTCGTCTGCCATAGTGCTCCTTAATTCCTATAGAAATTTCGAATTTAAATCTCGGTGGAGCGGCGGGCGCCACGCCCGTCTCATCCCCGTACGATTGAAGACCGACCCGGCATTGACTCCTAGGCCGTCGGTGCCGCGGTAGGTTCTCCGCTTGCTTCCGGAGTAACCGGCGCAGGAGCCGCCGGCATCGCGCTCGTCTTCTTCTTCGCGTCCCGCAGCTTCTTCACCTTGTCGAGCCGCTTCAACTCTTCATCCGTGCGCACGCTGAGGAACTTGATCACCTGCTCCGTCACGCGCAAGCGCCGTTCCACCTCGTGCACAGTCGCGCCCGCGCCCTCGATCTGCATCAGCACAAAAATGCCGTCGTTGAACTTGGCCACTTTGTATGCGAGCCGGCGTTTGCCCCAAACCTCGCTCTTCGCCGTCCCGCCCGCCGATGTCACCGAAGACTCCAGCGTCGAAATCAACTTATTCAAATCCTCTTCCACCATATCCGGTCGGACGATGAACATCACTTCATAGCTGCGATTCATGCTTTTTCTCCAAAAATCTTTAACCGTCGTCGGTCGTCTGTCATTAGTCGTTAGTCGTCAACCGTTCGCGGATCATAACTAAGCCGTTCGCCAACGACTGACGACGACCGACTAACGACACCCCTACCCTTCCGGCTCATTCTTGCGATTAAACCTATTCATCGCCGCCGCCGGACCATCCTTCAAAATCACCTCTACCGCCTGCGCTGCCGCATCCAGCAGCTCATCTACAACTTTGTCCTGCGCCCTGCGAAACGGCGTCAGCACATACTTCGCGCCGTCGCCAACCTTGCGCTCCGGAGCAATTCCCAGCCGTATCCGTAAAAACTCATCGCTCCCGAGCGCGCCCAGAATCGATTCCATTCCGTTGTGCCCCGCCGAACTCCCCCGCTGCCGGATCCGTATCGCTCCGAATGGCAGGTCCAGTTCGTCGTAAATCACAATCAGGTCCGTCTTCACGTCGACCTGATATTCCTCGGCCAGCTCACGCACCGAAAGCCCACTCAAATTCATGTAGGTTTCCGGCTTCGCCAGAATCACCGGCTGCCCGGCAATTTCAGTCCGAGCCGTCAGCGCCCGGGACTGCCGATTGCGAATTTCAATCCCGCGATCGCCAGCGATCCGGTCAATCGTCAAAAACCCGAGATTATGGGGCGTGAACTGGTACTCGATTCCAGGATTGCCCAAACCGACGATCAGTTTCACGCGAATTCAGCTCAAGTGTGACGAGTGTGCTTGGTGCCCCAGGTTCGCGCGCGTCCTTTGCGCGCTAACCTGGGTACACTCACGCTATTTCTTTTCCTTCTTCTCAGCCTTAGGCTCGGCTTTACCCTTGCCCTTGTCGCCCTCGGCCTCTTCCTCACCTTCGACTTCCTGCTTGCCCTTCTTGATAACCTCAGGCTCAGCCGGAGTCGCAGTCGCATCCGCCGCCACTGCTTCAGGTGTGGCCACCACTTCTTCCTTCACTGCCGTAACGTGCGCAATCATCTGGTTTTCGTCGGTCAGGAACTTCAGCTTGTCGCTGTGCGGCAAGTCCTTAACGCGCACGCCCACCCCGAATGTCAGATGGCTGACATCAACCTCAATCGACTTCGGAATATCCATCGGCAGGCACTCAATCTCGATCTCACGCAGCAAGTGCTCGAGAATGCCGCCCTCCTGCTTCACGCCCGCCGCTTCGCCCTTGAGGACGACCGGCACCGTGACGGTCAGCTTCTTGTCCATGGCGATGCGCTGCAAATCGACGTGCAGCAACTTCCCTTTGATCGGCTCGAACTGCCAGTCCACGATCATCGCTTTCACGCGGCTGCTGTCGAGCGCCAGATCAAAAATCGTATTGTGCCCGGTCTCGGAATGCAGAATGCGCAGCACCTGTCGCGGATCGACCGCCACCGAAGCCGTGTCTTTCCCAGCGCCATAAACCACCGCGGGAATCTTCCCGCCCACACGCACGCGTCGCGCTGAGTTCTTGTTCCCCACTTCGCGCGTCTGCGCTTCCAGAATGCTGATATCCGTTGCTGTAGCCATAATCCCTTTTCCGTCCTTCGTTAATCGTTTTTGGGTGGCGCAGCGCTTAAGCGCTGCGATAAACACCACCTTTTGTCTCCGGCTTTAGCCGCTGAGGTCGCGTTCTAAATAAACAACCTGCTCACCGACGTCTCTTCATGTATCGACTGAATCGCTCGCCCAATCAGCCCGGCAATCGAAAGCACTTTGATCTTCGGCAAATTCCGCGCCGCTTCGTTCAGCGGAATCGTGTTCGTCACCACCACTTCGCTGATCGGAGAATTCAACAGATTCTCCGCCGCCGGCCCCGAAAGCACTGGATGCGAGCAGCACGCGTAAATCGTCCCCGCGCCATTCGCTTTCAGCGCCTGCGCCACCTTCACCAGCGTTCCCGCCGTATCGATCAAGTCGTCGATAATCAAGCACGTCCGGCCTTCAACGTCGCCGATCACGTGCATCACTTCCGCAACGTTCATCTCCACGCGCCGTTTATCGACAATCGCCAGCGCCGCGTCCATCTTCTTGGCGAAAAACCGCGCCCGCTCCACGCCGCCCGCGTCCGGCGAAACCACCGTCAGATCCGGCAAACTCAGCTTCCGGAAATAATCCACCAGCACCGGCGACGCGAACAAATGGTCCACCGGAATATTGAAAAATCCCTGCAACTGCGGCGCGTGCAAATCCACCACTAGCGCCCGATCCGCGCCCGCCGCCGTCAGCAAATCCGCCACCAGCTTCGACGAGATCGGCACCCGCGGCTTATCTTTCCGATCCTGCCGCGCATATCCAAAGTACGGAATCACCGCCGTAATCCGCCGCGCCGACGCCCGCTTCAGCGCATCCATCATCAGCAGCAGTTCCATCAGGTGCATGTCCACCGGACGGCACGTCGGCTGCATCACAAAAACGTCAGCCCCGCGCACGTTCTCCTGGATCTGTACATAACACTCGCCATCGGCAAAGCGCGTTACCTGCGCCTGCCCGCGCGTCAATCCAAGAAACGCGCAGACCTCATCCGCCAATGCCTCGTTCGCAGTCCCGCAAAAAATCTTGAACCGGTCGTCGACGCGCGCTCGTACTGGCTTGCGTTCAGTCTTCTCGTCCGGAGTGGGCTTTTTTTCCAACTTCTCCGCCGTCGTTGTCGCAGTCGCCATGGTCATCTCAGTCTTCGGTTCTCAGCCCTCAGTTTTGGCTCTGGTTCTCGCTGAGAACTGAGAACCGGGAACTGAGAACTGGTTTTCTGGCTGGGCCGCTAGGATTCGAACCTAGACAAAGTGCTCCAAAGGCACTTGACCTACCATTAGTCGACGGCCCAATCCAACTCACTCTCCACATCGACTCCCCTCGACCCCGGGGTCCCCGTCGCGCCCTCTTTTGGCGCGATGGGGTGGAAAGGCACTTGACCTACCATTAGTCGACGGCCCAAAACCTATGCAAAGTGGTCGGTGACTAGTATGCCCAAGTCCGATCCATCCGCAAACAACAAAAAAATGCCGCCGCAACCAAGGCCCGTGAACCAAACCCCGCCGACTAACGACCGCCGACCAGCGACTTCTTCCCAAACTCCCGCCGCGTCAAAGTCCGAGTAGCCGTCGCCCGCAGCCCCTGCTTCCGCAACCGCACTGCCGCCCGCTCCGCCTCGGCCGCTGACCCAAACAACCCATACAAGGTCGAACCCGATCCCGACAGCGACGCGTATCGCGACCCCGCGCGGACCAAGGCACGCTTCATGTCTCGTAGTTCGGGAAATTGCGAAAAGACGACTTTTTCGAAATCGTTTTCAATCCCGGCTCGGACAAGGTCGGATAGTAGGCTTCCAACCCGGCCCCCGCCTTTAGCGGGAGCACCAGCTTTGGGGTAACCAAAATTACTACAACCGCTCAGCCACGCCGAAAGCGCGCAGCCAACCTCAAACAGTCTATCGGACGAGCCAGACCCCGTCAATTCGCCCACGCGTGGGAGTATCGAAGCGGCACCCGAATCCCCTCTCGCAGCCGAACCCTCTGCGGCAGCCGAATTCTCCCTGGCAGCCGAATCCTCTGTGTTCCTCCGTGTCCTCCGTGGTTCAAAGCTCTTTGCCGATTTCTCATCGGCCACCAGCTCATCCCAATCCGCAAACGCCCGAGGGGTAGACACGCCCACGTCCGGCGTAACCACCACCATCGCCATCGCCGCCAAATCCGCCAAAGGATAAACTTCTTCCCCGCGCCCCACGCCCAGCACCGTCCCGCCAATCGCAAAGAGCGGCAGATCCGATCCCACCTCGGAGGCAATCCGCAACCGCTCCGCTCCGCTCAGCCGCTTCCTGAGAACGCGCTCCAATCCCACCATCGCGGCCATCGCATTCGACGAAGCCGCCCCCAACCCGCCCTGCACCGGCAACTTCTTCTCAATCTCAATCGTGACCTTGCCACGCGCACCCAGTGCCTTCATCACCAGCGCAGCCATGCGATAGCAAGTATTCGAGGAATCCAGCGGCACCCGCGGATCGTCGCAAAGAATCTCAATCCCGCCGCGCGCCTTGCCAGCCACGCTGACCCGAATCACATCATGCAGCGCAATCGTCTGATACACCGTGCGCAGCTCATGAAACCCGTCCGCTCGGCGCGCACCGATATAGAGTCCAAGATTGATTTTGGCAAAAGAACGAACCGCAACGGTCATCGAGGGGGATTGTAAGGCATCGGAGCGCGGCCGTGGGCCGCGCTCCGCTGATTGCTTACTGGTTCGCGACGTACAGGAGGAAAAATGGCGCTTGTCCATTGTTTCCGGATGGGAGGGCCCCATCTTTCCCGACCCGAGTCTGATCCCCGTACAGATACCATCCCGTCAATGCGCCCTGCGCGGTCGACAGCCCCGCGCCAGCGATTTTTTCATTGTTGGTATCGAGCGTGAAATACACCGCGAAGTAGTAGTCGTCCAGGGGTGAGAGTTTCCCGGTAACTGTATCGAGCCGGATGATGCACGGATTGCTGACGGAAACCGGCTGCACGGGGCAAACCGACGTGCTGGCCAGGTTAATGCTCGGATCCGCAAGCTTGTTCAGCGTCACTTTCTTGGTCGCGGTGATAACGGTGTTTCCGCGGGCAGTTGTGTAGAGCACCATGTTGCCTATGTCGGCCTCGCTGCCCCCGGTAAATCCAAGGTAGAGGGCCGTGCTGGCCGGGGCTGCTCCCAGCATCGACGCCCCCGGTATCAGGACCAGTTCAGACATGCCGTCCCATTGAGGGTTGGAACTGCTGGTAATCGTTCCTTGGCCCTCTGTGATATTTGCCAGCGCGGTGGCTGGAACCTGCGCAAGAGCAGACGCAGCCAGTACAGCCATCATCAGTGCGAACATTGCGAGCGGTTTTAAAGCTTTCATCGGAATCTCCATTATTCGAAATGTGTATTTAAGATGTGTCCTTCGCTTACCGTGGTCGAATCGAGCTGCGCTCATCCGGCCGCCCCTAGTCATTCATGACATACATCAGGAAATCGGGTTGTCCACCGTCATTTCCGGACGGAATGGACGCACCGACGGTGAGTCGGCTCTCGTCGCCCGATATGTACCACCCGTTCAGGCTGCTCAGCGAAAAGCGGGGCACGGTCGCGCCAATGGCGCCATTGTTCGAGTCATCGGGCGTGAAATAGATCACCAGGTAGTAATCCGAAAGAGCCGAAAGCACGAGTTTCGTCGGATCGAGCCGCACAATGCACGGATTGAACTCGGAAATCTCAATCACTGGGCAGACCGTCGGGTTGGCAAGGTCAATGCTCGGATTGGAGACGCCCCCGAGCGTGATGGGTGTCACGGCGGTGATGGTTGAACTGCCGCGCGCCGTCGTATACAGAACCATATTATTGACGTCCGCCGTGGCTCCGGCCGTGAATCCGATGTAGAACACAGTTTGCGTACTGCTGATCGGAATCAACCCCGCGCCGGGAACAAGACTCAGGTCGGAAAAGCCGCCCCAACTTACATTCGCCGAAACCGGGCCGATCACTCCACGCTCCAGATTTTCGGCCTTGGAAGCGGCCGCTGCCGCCTGCGAAACGCAGGACATCAAAATAGCCAACATCATGAGAGTTGGCATTGCGAACCTACAAACAGTTTTCATGGGAATCTCCATATATTTAAAATGTGAATTGCGCTTTCAATTTCGTGTTGGACGGAACACCGGCGAATCCATGCCGGAATCATCCCGCTGGCCCTAGTTGTTCATCACATACATCAGGAAGTCTGGCGAACGGTTGCCTCCTCCGGGCAACGACTGACCAACGGTGAGGTGGGTGTAGTCAGTCCCGCCGAAGTAACTCCCGACCAGGCTGGTATAGGCGGCGCTGATAGGTTGCGCTGCACCAATCGCCGAATTGTTCGAGTCGTTCGTGAAGAAAACCATCAAGTAATAGTCTGACGCCGGCGAGAGCGTGAGCGTCGTCGGATCAAAACGCACAATGCAGGGATTTGTCGAGGACACCGGTTGCACTGGACAGACCGACGTGTTGGTGAGTTGAATGCTCGGGTTGCTGACGCCGCCGAGCTTCACGGGCGTCACGGCAGTGACCGTCAGGCTTCCGCGCGCCGTCGTGTAGACAACCATGTTGCTGATGTCAGCCTCGGTTCCAGCCGTGAATCCGAAATAGAACACCGTGCTCGTGCTGGTAATTGGAAAGATTGACGAACCCGGAATGCCGTTCAGCACCGAATAATTTGCCCAACCGCTATTGGATGAGACCGCTCCGATTACTCCGCGCGTCAGGTTCTGCGTGGTGGTTTCTGGCGATTTCTTGGTGACTGTCGTCTGCGAGAATCCGTACACCGACATGGCGGACATCATCAGCATCAGCACGGCGAGGTTACAAACGCTTTTCATGTGAACATTGTTTCTCATGGATCAGTGACTCCTCTTTTCTGCGATCTTCGCAGGCGGAAATTTGCCTCCGGGCAGTCTCGTGCGCGAGAAAACCCAGGGGCGATTATGATTCGTGACTTGTACTTCAGACGTCTGGGGAGGGAACAAA
The DNA here is from genome assembly GCA_963803645.1 of uncultured Acidobacteriaceae bacterium. GTDB lineage: Bacteria > Acidobacteriota > Terriglobia > Terriglobales > Acidobacteriaceae > Acidiflorens. The sequence continues at coordinate 538,839 of CAWDNK010000007.1, forward strand.
AAAAATCGACACTGAAGCGTCACCCAGTAGAGAGCATACTAATCGGGATGTCAAGGAATTTCTGGATTAATCTCCCGCATCGGCAAAAAACAAAAGCTGCACATCTTTGCGCTTTAGTCATAATCCGCTCACAACGAGTACCCTCAAAGGCGAATCAGCTTCTCACGCGAACGCGAAGCCGGCAACACAAGACCCTTGATACGCATCGCGCTCATTCCTGCCACTTACCACCGGATTCTTCCCTCGCGATCTTCCACCAGCACCACGTCATACTTTTCCAGCATCGGCATCAGGATGCCTTCCAGCTCATTCTTCCAAAGCTCGCCTTCATAAAACTTCGCCTTCATCGGCTCGCGCGATTCAAGGTCTGGAAATCCGCGCATGAAAAAGAACGTGTCCAGATCTTCGATGGAGAGAAATGGCCCCAGAATTTTCATTCCGATTTCCGCATGTGCCGGTATCGACTTGGCAAAGAAAGTCTCCAAAAACCGCGCCCGCATCCCCGGCTTAGTCTTATAAGTCCGCATCTCAACGATCATTTCAGTGCCCCACTGTCAGTCAATCGCAGCCCGATCGCCCCGGATTCGCCAGTTCGTCGGCGGGACAATTCCATTCAGCCGCACCGGAACGTGAACGGCGCCGCATATATCTTAACCAGCCGAGCGCCCAATTTGAATTTGTCGTAGGGTAGACTTTAAAGGCAAGCAAAGAAGAATCAACAAGCCAGCAATTCGCATCGCCAGCCACAACTGGCAACTGGCAACTGGCAACTGGCAACTGGCAACTGGCAACTGGCAACTGAGAACTGACGACCGACGACTGAGACCAACCCATGCCCACCCTAACCTACCTCGAAGCCATCCGCCAGGGAATCTGGGAAGAGATGGAGCGCGACCCATCCGTCTTCTGCATTGGCGAAGACATCGGCATCTACGGCGGCGCGTTCAAAGTCACCGACGGTTTCATCGACCGCTTCGGCGCCGAGCGCGTCATCGACACGCCCATCGCCGAATCCGCCATCGTCGGCGCGGCCTTCGGCGCCTCGCTCACGGGCCTGCGCCCCGTCGCCGAATTCCAATTCATGGACTTCATCGGCTGCGCCTTCAACCAGATCGTCAACATGGTCGCCGGGTCGCACTACCGCTGGGAGGCGCCCGCGCCCCTCGTCATCCGCGGACCCAGCGGAGGCAATGTCCACGGCGGCCCGTTTCATTCGCAGAATCCCGAGATGTGGTTCGTGCGCGCTCCCGGCCTCAAAGTCGTCTGCCCGGCAACAGCCTACGACGCGAAAGGATTGATCAAAGCTTCAATCCGCGACAACAGCCCGGTAATCTTTTTCGAGCACAAATATCTCTATCGCCGGATCAAAGATGAAGTCCCCGCCGGCGATTACACCGTCCCCATCGGCAAGGCCCGCGTCGCGCGCGAAGGCCGCCATCTCAGCGTCATCACTTACGCTGCCATGCTCTACACCGCGCTCGAGGCCGCTGACTTGTTGAGCAAGGAAGGAATCGAACTGGAAGTTCTCGATCTCCGCACCGTGTCTCCCCTCGATCGTGAATCCATTACCGCGACCGTCAAGAAGACCAACAAGGTCATCATCCTTCACGAGCACAGCCGCACCGGAGGACTGGCCGGAGAAGTCGCCGCCATCATCAACGAAGAGGCCTTCGACGATCTCGACGGCCCCATCGTCCGCATCGCCTCGCTCGATTCGCCGGTGCCGTTCTCACCACCGCAGGAGGAATTTTTTCTGCCCAAAGTAAGCGACCTGGTCCGCGAAGCGCGCCGCCTGCACGCCTACTAAAGCATTTGTCATTTCTGGCACAGCGCCTTCGCGAGGCAAACGACCCAAGTCCGCGCGGATTCAATCCGGCAACTTCAATCCCAATGACCAGCGCGACCATCAAACTAAACGCTCCCAGCAACCACCCTCGCAACACACCCGCAACCTTTGTGATGTATATTGCCGAAAGCGAGGCTCCGTTCCCGCTCGGTCCGCGGGCGCCTGGGAAGCTGAGGTTCTATCGTGGGCAAATTTATTTTGGGGATCGTCTTCGCTGTCGTGCTCTTGCTGCTGATCGCGATCGGCTGCGCCTTGCTCGGTTTTCTGCCCATGCGCGCCAATTCTTCTCCGTCGAAACTGGAGGGCCAGGTCGCCATGGGCGCGCTCGACAGTTCTATCGAGCGCCACGCTCCGCGTCTGGCCAATCCGGTTCCCGTCACCGACGATAACCTGATCGATGCCCTGAAGATCTACACCATGAACTGCGCCCTTTGCCATGGAGGCCTCGATCGCCAGCCCTCACAACTCGCGCAATCGCTTTATCCTCCGCCTCCGAATCTCATCTCCGATCCCGACGACGATCCCGAGTGGCACATTTTCTATGTCATCAAGAATGGTGTTCGTTACTCGGGAATGCCCGCATGGGACAAGTCGCTCTCCAGCGATGACATGTGGAAGCTAACAGCCTTTCTCTCGCGCATCGAAAAGCTTCCCCCCGGAGTGCAGGAATACTGGAAGAAGTCCACCGCCGGCGCGCCCGTAGTCTCCGCCCCCATCCCGGAAAAAGGCGACCACCACGATCACCACTGATTTATAGAAAATGGATTACTGAAAATGGATTGTTGAAATGAATTGTTGAATAGAAGCAACGGCCGCAGTTTAGCTCCGCGGCAGATCGAACATCACCGTGATCACGGTTTGCGTCCGCGCGGCATGGCCGTTCACGCTGTAAGGTTTGAACTGCCACTGCTTGACGGCCGCGATCGCCGCCTTACCAAGAACAAAATATCCCCGAATGAACTTCAGATCTTCGACGCTGCCGTCGCGCCCAATCGTGGCCTGCAAGACCACCGGTCCGTGCAGCTTCTGCGAGAGCGCTTCCGCCGGATAATCCGGATTCACGCTGTGCAGCAGCAGCCCACGCTCGATCTCCTCGCTTACCGTTACCGGTTCGGTGAATGTCTGCGACGACGGCGCTGGAATCGATGGCGATGAAACTGGCATCATCTGCGACGGGTTCGCGGTCACGACCATGGGCGGCGCAATCGGAGCCGAAGCGCGAATGCTGTCCGGAATACTCGTCCGGCGCGCACTTGACGGCGCGAGCGCCGGAGCAGCCAGTTGCGGCGCGGGTAACGGGAGCTCCGCGGCCTGGCGCAACTGCACATGCGAGTCATCAAGCGCCGGCTCGCCTTCGACCACCTGCAACTGCGGGCCCTGCGCGGCCGAACCCTCGCCCGTCGAAGGCGCCGCCGATGAACCCGATGCAACCTCTCGCCGGGCGCCGATCACCGGCATCACGTCCGGCGGTTCCAGGTGAAAGAAGTCAACCACGGACTCTTTCAGCACCGCGCCCTTGCTCTCCGAAGATGTCGCCAAGCCGATCATCAGCTCGCGCCCGGTCCAGAGAAGAAATGCAGCCGCCAGCACCAGCGCCCCGGCCAATGTCCGCTGCGCAAACAGAACGTAGTTGCGCGGAGGAGCTATCTCAACGTCGCCGGCAGTCTCCCCTTCGTTGGGCCGGTCCTCGCTCCACTCGAACGCGAACTTTGCATCCCCCTGCGCTGCCTGGTCTGCATTTGATTCCTGCGAACTCGCGGCCGAAGGCGCTGCGACCTCACCCGACCCTCCGCCCACCTCAGCACTCGCCATGCTGTCCGCGCCGCCAGATTGCATCTTCTGCGTCGCGTTCGCGAGTGCATCCCGCGCTTCCGTCTCTGACACCGGCAGATGGATCAGGAACTCCAGCCCATGCTCCCGCATCTCCGCCGCCGTCGGATCGCGATTGACGACGGCGATCGCCGCGAACTGCTTGTTAGGCCCCGATTCCCGCGCCCGCTTGACCAGAAAGCCCGCCTCTGGCTGGCTCGACCAATCCACCAGCAGAATCTCAAAGGGCTGCCTCGTGCCTTTCTCGATGGCCGTGAAGATGTCATCGCAGATCTCGACGCGCACGCCCGCGCTTTGGCAGACGGTCGTCAGGATCGCATTGATATCCGGGTTCTTGGAGAAGAATAAGGCGCGCAAAGCCATCGCACATCAAGCTTAGCGACAGATCAATACCGACGATAGGTAACCGTAGTTAATGCACCGTTGTGGAATGTGGCCATACCACCAAGGCCCAGCGGACACGCCACTCAGAACGAAGAGAGTACTTGAGTAACTCGCCGATCAAAGAACTTCGGGGTGGCGCACTCGCCTTGATGGCGCACTCGCCTTGGGGGCGGACACCTGCCTCGGTGGAGCACCTGCCTTTGGGTGACGCAGCGGTTCACCGCTGCGATAACAGGCTTCTTTTGAACGCCGGCTTTAGCCGCTGAGGCGACGCTGACGGCGCTCGAAACACTTTTTCTCGACCTGTAAGGCCGCGCCCAACCTCAGCTAGAAACCATCCGCCAAAACTCTCAGATTTCAGTCCACTCCCCCGACATTTCATGCTGCAGCTTCTGCTGACGATCCTGCATCATCTTCTGCCGATCGCGAAACTGCTCCTGCTCATCCTGAAGCCGCTTCTCCATGTCCTTTTGCTCATGGCAGGCGTCCTCGGCTTCCTTGGCCGCATCCTGCGCGCGCGCCGCATCCTCGAGCGACTTCTCAAGAATTTCAGGCGAAACGGTCTTCATAGTGTTTTCAGCGCTGCGCAGCCGAGCCGTCAAATCAACGTCAAGCGCGTTCTCCAACAACCGCCCGGAATCCTTCCGCGGAGGCAAAGTCAGCGTGAAAGTCTGCTCTTTCTTATCCCGTATCACCGTGACCGCCGCCGAACCGCCCTTGGCTTCGCGCAAGGCGTGGATGAAATCGGACGAATCGTGCACCAGTTGATCGCTGACCTTGATCACCACATCGCCCGCATGGAAGCCGGCCTTCTCGCCCCGGCTGCCTTTTTCCACCGATCGCACCAGTACGCCATTGCCGCTCTTCACGCCAAAAAAATCTCCCAGCTGCGGAGTGATGTTCTCAACCATCAACCCGCTGCGCAGCGAAGAATGCGCGATCACCACCGAGATCGGTATATCGATATCGGGCATCGCCGGAATCTGCGGCATTTCGAACTTGTATTCGTGAGCCTCCGGCGCCCAGGAGACCGATTTCCTGCGGTCCGCGAGTTGCACCTTGATTGTCATAGGCTGGCCGTCGCGGCTGATGCCGAGCGAAACCACCCGTCCCGACGGAGTCTCTTTGATCATCCTCCGCAACTGCGCCGCGCTGTCCACCGCCGTTCCGTTCAGGCTGAGGATGACGTCGTGCTCCTTCAGGCCAGCCTTTCCGGCCGGAGCGTCCGAATCCACCATCGTGATCTCCGCTCCGTGCTCTTCCTTCAGCTTCAGCGCAGAGAGCCGCTCCCCAGTCACATCGGCAATATCGACACCCAGGTACGAAGACCCGCTTCCGCCTTCGTCCGAACTGAAAATCCAGCTCTCGCCGGTTCCGTCAGTAGCCCGTTGGGCAGCCGGCGCGCTGATCACAAGCAACAGCAGCAACATGCCAAGCAGGAAGCGATGGCTCATAAATCCTCCTGAGTCTTTGGTTGTTTCGTCTCCGCTCTTTACCTCTAAGTAATCCCTACTTCGTCCTTTAATCTTTTCCGCGCTACTGCAGTGCATCACACAGATCGACGTTCATAAGTCGTCGGGTTCCTCTGTGATTCTCTGTGTCCTCCGTGGTTCAAGCCTTTGACTTCCTGTCGGACGCCAAACTCAACGCCGGATCCGAGGCGCCTCAGCGCCGAAGATCATACGCGGATTGCGAACGACCGACGACTAACGACTAAGCACGACGCCCTTCTACTTCTGAGTCAGTCGCAGGAAGCTGATGTTTCCCGAGCTCGTCCGCACCTTCAGCACCGGTCCGCCGCCGTTCAACTTTCCGTCCGCGGTTACAGTTCGCGGTCCCGGCCAGGTCCCAGCCTCGCCCGATACGTGAATATCGCCGAAGTCACTTCGAATCGTATGTCCGTTGGCGATCTCAATCGAAGCGCGCACCGTGATCGGCAGATCCTTGGCAAGGTAGACCGTGATATCGCCAGCTGACGTCTCCAGGGTAGAGTTTGAACGCAAATCCGAAGACGAGACCAGCTTCACAATAATCCCGCCTGCGCCCGTTTCGGCCCGCACTGAGGTCGCGTGATCCAGCTGAATCGAGCCGCCTCCGGTTTGAGCTTCAACCCGGCCCTGCGCCGATGCCAGCCGAATACTGCCCCCAGCCGATTCCATCTCCACCGGCCCGCCGATTTCGCCGAGGTCAATGCTGCCTCCGCCCGTCGTAGCCTTCACGTGCCCGCTACAGCGATCCAGCCGAATGCTGCCACCACCAGTCTCGAGCACTGCACCCTGCAGGCCGGAAAGAACCACCAAGTTGCCGCCGCCGGTTTCCGCCTTGATATTGCCCTTCACGGCCGCAACCTTCACGTTGCCTCCTCCGGTTTGAAGGGTTACATCGCCGCCCACCGTGCCAACTTCAATCCCTCCGCCGCCCGTCTCAGCCCTTACTTCTCCGCCGATGTCATCGACGTGAATTGTCCCGCCGCCCGTTTCAACTTCCACGTGCCCGGCAAGCGCGGTTGCACTCACGTTTCCGCCGCCCGTCTCAACGCGCGCAAAATCCATCTGCCGCGGAACGTTAATGACCAGATCGTCGGAGCACTTGCGATTCTCGTGGCCGCCCTCGGCCACAATCCACGCCGTGTCTCCCTTGATCATGGTCGTAATCCGGTTCGATTCGAATTCACGACGGGCGCTTTGTTCCGACGAGGTATAAGCACGACGATGAAGAACGTATGTAATATTCGATTGCGATCCACCCTCGACCTTGACCGAGCCCGCATCCAGCTTTATGCGAAGATTTCTCGCCCCGGTGAGTTCGCCCTTGACTTCCTGTACCCAGTTGCTGCCTTCGCGGTAGACCCTGCCCTCCTGGGCCAGAGCCAGCGATGCAAGCGCGAGCACCACCGTGGTCACGCCAGCCAATTTAATTGCGTATTTCAATGAATGTTCTCCTTAATAAATTCGTCGTCTTGTCGTTAGTCGTCAATCGTCGGTAGTTCGCCGTTCGCTATTCGTCGTCCGCCATTCATCCGCCGCCGATGTTTTTCCCGACGACCAACGACGGTCTCCCCTAATCCAACTCCGGTGTCTGCTCCAGCATCGTCTGCGCCTGCGAGCGGATCGAAGCATTCTGATCCGCTTTCGATACCCGGATCAACACCGCGCGCACCTTGCTGTCCGCCCTCATCGGTTCCACCAGCCGCAATGCCTGCAAACGCACCGCGGGAGTCCCGTCGCTGACCAGAGCCTGCAACACCGCATCCCGCACCTGCGGATCCTGCCGCACCAGTCCGCTCAATCCATCGAGCGCCTTCATGCGCACGCCCGCATTCGTATCGTTCTGGAGCGAATACATCAGCACCTCGCGCACTCGCGAGTCGTTCGGCGTCTGCGTCAGCACATCGACCGAATCCATGCGGACGCCCGAATTGAAGTTATTGCGCGCCGCGAACAGCAGCAACTGCTGGATGCGCTGATCGTTCAGCGAACCCTGTGCTTCCTGTGTAGAAATCGTGTCGTACTTGATGCTGACCTGGTTCGATCCCGGCTCCTGCGTCACCGAACGAATGCCGGTGATGGCCGAGGCGTCAACCGGCGCCTGTGCGGCATTCGAATCGACCAGCGCAACCCCAGTGCCATTGCCACTCAGCCGATTCGCCATGAAATTGTAAGTCGCCCCAATCCCGCCGCCGAATCCAACAATAAAAATCACCGCCGCCATCGCGGGAGCCATCCGCACCTGCCGCAGCCACGTCGTCGGCTCAAAAATCAGCCGCCGCAAAAATCCGCCCTGCGCGGTCGTTTCAAGCGCCTCCTGCAACCGCATGCGTGAAGCAGCCAGCAGATTCGGCGTCGGCTCCGTCACCGGGTTCTGAGACATGGCAGTGTGAAAATTCCGCGCCGCCTTCAACTCGCCCGCGCACTCCGGACACCGCGCCAGATGCTGCTCCACCTCATAGCGAGCATCGTCTTCCAGCTCGTTATAAACGTAGAAAAGGATATTTTGTCGTACCCAATCACATTTCATATTCGTACCCTATAAATTTCCGAGCAGTCGATTCGAAACTCGCAGCTGCCTTTCATCTCATCTCCGCATGTGCGGCGAGCCTTCCAGGACTTGCTAGCTCGCGACTCGTAATTCGAAAACTCGCAGCTGCCTTTCGTCTCATCTCCGGTGCGTAGCAACTGGCAACCGGCAACTGGCAACTGCCCTCACCGCATCTCCGCCAGCGCGCTCCTCAACTTCTGCGTCGCGCGAAACAACGTATTCTTCGCCGTCTCTTCCGTCGTGTTCAGCATTTCTCCGACAGTCCGCAGCTTCAGCCCCTGATAATGTTTCAACTCAAACACCATCCGCTCCCGCGGAGTCAGCTTCGACAAGGCCGCGCCGATCTTCTTTCCCAGCTCCCGCCGCATCAAATCGCGTTCCGGATTCGCTCCCGCCCGCACATCCGCAAACTGCTCAATCACGCTGTACTCTTCGCCAGAGCTGTCCGTCGCCACCGGAGAATCTTCCTTGCGCACATTCCGTTTTCGCAAATGATCGAGACAGAGGTTAGTAACGATCCGGTAGATCCACGTATAGAAGGAGCACTCAAACCGAAAGCTGCCGAGGTTTTTGTAGGCTTTGAGGAAGGCTTCCTGATAAACATCCTGCGCGTCCGTCTCGGACTGCGTCAGGTGCAGCGCTAGCCGCAGCACCGACTGATCGTAGTGGCGCACGAGCACCTCAAACGCCGCGCGGTTTCCCTGCTGCGCCTCACGAATCAAGCTCGTGTCGTCGATGCGGTTGCCTTGCGCTGCCAATGCGCCCCTCACGGTGGCGTTCTGGGTCCGATATTCCTCGTGCGCCCGCACGTTGCGGGCCGTGTCGCCAACCGGAATTGATACTACGAGCGAATCGGCCGGCATGTTCCGTCTCTGTCCTCTACAAGCGAAATAACCTCGCGTTACAGGGGTTTAGACGGAACAGGAACTAGAACGTTAGCACGATTCCAAAGAGTGGCCCTTGGGTTGCATAACACCTTCAAAACAAGGCATGTCCAAGTTCGGACAATGTGGACACTTCCACCCCCTGAGCCAAAAACTTTGTGCCGCACAATCTTGCAACGCACAACCCGAGCACCTGCTCCTTGATACTCCGATACCTCAGGATCCAGAAACGCTCTGTCATCCTGAGCGCCGTGAGGTGAGCGAAGCGAGCCGAACAAGTCGAAGGACCCCTACGCTCTCTCACTCTCAATCTGCTGCCGCAAGGCATTCTCCCGATGAACTGTAAGCGCCTCACTCATTAATCCCAAACCTCAGCCGCATTTCATTCGTCTGCACAAACCCCAACTTTTCATACAACACCCGTCCCTCATCGCTGGCATGCAAATTCACGCTCCGTAATCCATACGCTTCAACCCAAGCAAGAATCACCGCCATCACCCGCCGGGCAATTCCGCGCCGACGAAATTCCGCCTCGGTATAGACATTAAGAATCACGGCCCGCTCCGTGCAAGGGTCAAACGGATTCGCCGGCCACGGCGAAAGCAACACTCCACCTCCCCCCGCCACGCGCCCAGACGAATCAACCGCCAGCCAGTGACAATACGACCCATCCCCCAAAGCCCGCGCCAGCCAGGGCCGAGCCACCTCCACCATCCGATCCAATTCCTCAACCGACCCTTCGTCCATATCGCGAAACATCGACCGCCGATGATCCAGGATAGTTTCAAGATCGCCGGACCCACCCTCACGAATCGTGATCGCCGTGTCATCCATGAATTCCCATTCCCGTCCTCCAAGGTCGAGGCTTTGCCTTCTCCGTGTCTCTCTGTGTCCTCCGTGGTAGAAGCTTTTGCCTTCCTCCGCGTTCTCGACATTTATCATAAAATCAAGTTTCCACGGGGCAACGAAAACAATATGGCCTTCCTCCTAACGTTCCTTCTCGGCTTCGTAGATGGCCTGCGGTCGCTCACACCTCCAGCATTAGTGTGTTGGGCCGCGTATCTTGGCTGGTTACATTTCGCCGGAACAAGGCTCGCATTCATCAACCATCCGGCCACGCTGGTCATCTTCACGTTGCTGGCAGTCGCCGAGCTAATCGCAGACAAGCTGCCAAACACGCCCGCGCGTACGGCGCCTCTTGGCCTGAGCGCGCGTATTTTCCTTGGAGGGGCCTGTGGTCTGGCACTTGCCACGAGTGCCGGTACAACCCTGTATCTTTCAGCGCTGCTTGCCGCGATCGGCGCGGTCGTCGGAGCATTTGCCGGTTATCACACCCGTCATTTTGTGGTCGTCAAAGCACATGTGCCAGACCTCGCCGCGGCCGTTGCCGAAGACCTGATTGCGATTGGCGGCGGATTGCTCATCCTCTACTGCCTCGCACACTACCACGCCCAATAGATGGATGAGTTCCGAAGCTATTCGTAACTCGCTGCCGCATTCAGGCACGCGACCAAAGACCTCAGGCAGTGGAACCCTTGGCCAGTCGAACCCTTGGCAGTCGAAACAACGACAGGCATTTCAATGACGACGGCGTGTCTCTCGACTCCTCAAAAGGTACAATAACCCCAGCAATTCCGATCGATTCCCCTGTGCTCCTCCGTGCACTCTGTGGTTAAGCATTTTGCGGAACGCCGATCAGGATTTGAGGGGACTGAGCGCTCCATGTACGAAGTAACGGTAGAAGACACATTCGCCGCCGGCCACTACCTCCGCAACTACAAGGGGAAGTGCGAGAACCCGCACGGCCACAACTACAAAATTCGCGTCACGCTCGCCGGAGCCGAGCTCGACAAAGCCGGCCTCCTCCTCGACTTCAAAGATCTGAAAGACGTAATGAAGCACGTCATCGATCGCCTCGATCACCAGATGATCAACGACATCGAACCCTTCACAGTCCTGAATCCCTCCGCCGAAAACCTGTCGAAGTATTTCTACGACGAGACCAATGCCCGCCTGAAAAATACCACCAACGGCCGAGTCCGGGTAAAAGACGTGACAGTCTTCGAGACCGACACAACCACAGCGACTTACTCTGAGTAGTTGCCAGCAGCCAGTTGCCAGAATCGAGCAAACGTGGGCCGATCCTACAAAGACTTGGTAGCCTGGCAGAAGTCAATGGATCTCGTGACAGCCATTTATAAGGCCAGGCGAGATTTTCCGAAGGACGAGCAATTCGGCTTGACGTCCCAACTAAAGCGCGCCGCCGTTTCGATTCCAAGCAACATCGCCGAGGGGCAAGGCCGGCTGGGGGAAAAGGAATTTCGCTACTTTTTGGGGCAGGCCGGAGGATCGCTAATGGAAGTTGAGACGCAACTGCAAATCGCGCAGAACCTCGGGTACCTGGAATCAGAAAAGACGGGCATCTTACTGAAAGCATGCGCCGAAATAGGCAGAATTTTGAACGGTCTGCTAGCGTCCATCTGTAAGCCGCCAAACGCGACGGAATAGAAGGGGTAACCGGCAACTGGCCGCTGGCAACCAGCAACCGGATTTACCGGCCGCTGGCAACTGGCAACAGGTTTTACCGGCAACTGGCCGCTGGCAACTGGCAACTGTTCTATGCAGATCTCGGAAATCTACAAATCGCTCCAGGGCGAATCCACCCACGCCGGCCTCGCCTGCGTCTTCGTCCGTCTAACCGGCTGCAATCTGCGCTGCACCTGGTGCGACAGCGAATTCAGCTTCTACGGCGGCAGCAAAATGACCATCGACGAAGTGCTGAGCGAAATCGCGCGCCTCAGCCCCAGCGGTGGGTTAATCGAGATCACCGGCGGCGAACCCATGTTGCAAGAGCGCGAAGTAATCCCGCTCATGGAACAGCTCCTTGACGCCGACTACCAGGTGTTGCTCGAAACCAGTGGCGAGCGCCCGCTCGCGCATGTCCCCAAAAAAGTCATCAAGATTGTCGACGTGAAGTGTCCCCATTCCGGCGAACCCGATACCTTCGCGCTCGAGAATTTGAACACGCTTCGCGCTCACGACGAACTGAAATTCGTTCTCTCCGATCGCACCGACTACGAATTCGCCCGCGACTTCATCGGCGAGCACGATCTCGCCAGCCGCGTCAATGCCATTCTCTTTTCTCCAGCTTTCAAGAAAGAAGCCAGCGGCGCCCGCGACGCCTCCCATTGCCTCCTCGACCCCCAGCAACTCGCCGAATGGATCCTGGCCGACAACATCCCCGCCCGCCTCAGCCTCCAAATCCACAAATTCATCTGGGATCCCGCCGCCAAAGGCGTGTGAAGACATCGGGTCATCGAAACTCGCCTCTTCGAATCGACTTGCTACCGTTTCCGTCACCCGCTGCCGTGCCTCAGCCACGCGGCGTAAAATCAAGAACGGTTTCAGATCACTCAATGACTCAATGACCCGATCACCCGATGACCCGATCAATGTAGTTCTCCTCAGCGGAGGCATGGACTCCGCCGTCTGCGCCGCTCTCGCCGCCCGCGACCATCGTGCCGCCGCCGTCCACGTCAGCTACGGCCAGCGCACCGAACTCCGCGAACGGCGCGCCTTTGAAGCCATCTGCGACCGTCTCGGCATCCGCCATCGCCTGGTCGTCCGCAACGAAGCCCTCCGCGCCATCGGCGGCTCCGCCCTCACCGACGAAACGATCGCCGTCCCCGAATCGCACGCCGCTGAATTTCGTGACAACGAATCGCATGCCACTGACTCGCACAATAACGACTCGCACGCCATCGCCGCAGGCGTTCCCGTCACCTACGTCCCATTCCGCAACGCCCACTTTCTCGCCGTCGCGGTCAGTTGGGCCGAGGTCCTGGGCGCAGAAAAGGTTTACATCGGCGCCGTCGAGCCTGACAGTTCCGGCTATCCCGACTGCCGTCCGGAGTATTATCGTGCCTTCAACGAAGTCGTCCGCACCGGCACCAAAGAGGGCGCAATTCGCATCGTCACGCCGCTCATCGCCATGCGCAAAGCTGAGATTGTGCGCCTTGGCCTTGAACTGAATGCTCCCTTCGATTTAACGTGGTCATGCTATCAGCGCGAGGATCAGGCGTGCGGTGTGTGCGACAGTTGTGTGCTGCGCCTGCGGGCCTTTCGCGAGGCTGTCGCCGACGATCCGATTCCGTATGTCGGAGTCGCGGCTCGCACAAGTTAGTGGGCAGCCACAATGACGATTTGAGAATCTGATCGGCAAAAATTCGAGATCTCGCTGGAGGCACATCATGAATAAGCTTTTCGTCTTTCCTCTTCTGATCGCGCTCGCCGTCGTGCTGGCGCCCCCATTAGCCCATTCTCAGACCTCCAGTGTGCGCGGAGTTTGCAAGGATCTGGATGGAAAGCCCATTGCCGGGGCTGACATCGAGTGGGTCAGCCTCGACAACGGCCGCAAATTTTCGCTCAAGACCGATAGCAAGGGCGAATATTTCTCGCTCGGCCTGATCCCCGGCAAATACAACGTCAAGCTCAGCAAGGATGGCAAACAGATTTACGCTCTGAATGGCGTCGCAATCGTCTCGGGCGACCAGCCAGCCCCGATCGATATCGATCTCAAGAAAGAGCAGGCCCTCACCGCCACCGGTCAGGGCAAGACACCGGAACAACTCAAGGCCGAAGAAGAACAGCGCCAGAAAATCAGCAAAGAGAGTAATACCATCAAGGCGATCAACGACAAACTCACCGAAGCCAATACCGAGATTGCCGCCGCCGATTTCGACAAAGCCATCGCAACCCTGACCGAAGCGAATGGAATCGACGCCTCGCATGATCTCGTCTGGGACCGGCTGGCCGATGCCTACCGCATGTCGGCCGCCAAGCAGACCGATCCCGACGAAAAAAAGAAACGCTACGAAACCGCCATCGCCGACTATCAGAAGGCGATCGACCTGCGCAAAGCCTCCGACCAGGCAGCCAAGGATCCGGAGAACAATAAGAAGTTCGCCGCCTACTACAACAATATGGCCGAAGCGGACGGCAAGGACGGCAAACTCGACGACGCCATCGCCGCCTATAACCAGGCGGCGCAACTGTACCCGGAAGGTGCGGCTACCTACTATTTCAACGAAGGCGCGGTTCTCACCAACGCCGGCAAAGTCGACGACGCGGTCGTGGCCTTCGATAAGGTCATTGCCGCCGATCCAACCAAAGCGCTGGCCTACTACTACAAAGGCATCAACCTGATCGGCAAGGAAACGCTCGGCAAGGACAACAAGCCCGTCGAAGCGCCCGGCACAGCCGAGGCCTTTCAAAAATACCTTGAGGTCGATCCCAACGGTCCCATGGCCCAGAACGCCAAGGACATGCTCGCCCACATCGGCGCTCCCATCGAAACCACCTTCGGGACCAAGAAGAAGCCCACGAAAAAACAATAGAGTCGCAATCCGCTCATCCAAGGCGCGGCTCCGGCTGCGCCTTTCTCTTTCAACCCGTTACTGAGGTCTATGACCTACTTGTCCTTCGCTCCCAGCGGCATTCGCGATAGATTCAAAGTGTAGTTCCATCGGCTGGCAGCGCACGGATTGTCATCCTGAGCGAAAGCGAAGGATCCGGGCGAGCCGCGCCAAGCGTCGCGTTTTTTGCGACGCCCAGATGGCGCGTTTGGCTCGCTTCCTTTAGAAGCCACGACGCCGGTCGATGGCACCAATCTCCGCATCATTTTGGAGTCATGGCATGGCAGCTCCGGGGAATGCGACTGTTTCAATTCCCTTCGAGGGCACGACCGGACGGGACTCGATCCCGACTTCGGTTCTGCTGGCAGGCATGTTGCGCACCTCGCAAAAGGTGAGCGACCTGATCTTCTCGCCCAACCGCCCGCCCCAGGTCGAGATTCACGGCCAGCTGAGTGCCGTCGAGCTCCCGGGCGTCGGTACGCTCTCCGCCGATGACACCCGTCGCATTGCCTCCGACGTGATCGGCACCAACAAGCAGGCCATCAACACGCTGCGCGAGCAGGGCTCCTGCGACGTCTCCTACGGACTTCCCGGCACCGCCCGCTTTCGTGTCAATGTCTTCATCCAGCGCGGCAGTTGCGCGATCGTGATGCGCGTCATTCCCACCGTCGTTCCCACTTTCAGTTCCCTGCACCTGCCGCCGCAGCTCGAAGATGCGGCCAACGTGCGCAACGGCATCATTCTCGTGACCGGCGGCAGCGGATCGGGCAAGTCTTCCACCCTGGCCGCTTTGATCGACCGCATCAACGATCAGCACTGCTACCACATCCTCACCGTCGAAGACCCGATCGAATTTCTGCACCGCCACCGGAAGTCAACCGTGCATCAGCGCGAACTGCACAGCGATGCGCCCAATTTCACGCTCGCCTTGAAGGCGGCCCTGCGGCAGGCGCCACGCGTGATCATGGTCGGAGAAATCCGCGATCGCGAGACTCTCGAGATTCTGCTGGAGGCGGCCGAAAACGGCCATCTCGTTCTTTCCAGCATGACCACCGTTGATTGCCTGAAGACAGTCGAACGCATCGTCGCCTCATTCACCGCCGCCGAGCAGCAGTCCATGCGCGAGCGCTTTGCCAAGACCTTCCGCTACATCATCGCGCAGCGCCTCATTCCCCGCGCCGACGGCGGAGAGCGCATCGCGGTCGTTGAAATCCTCAAATCCAATTCGCGCACCCGCGATTGCGTCGAGCAGGGCGAACGTCCCGGCCGCACTCTTCTCGATTGCATCAAGGTGGGCGAGAGTGAAGGCATGCAGCACTTCGACGCCGAGATCGCCAAGCTCGTCCGCGCCGGCATAGTCGATTCAGAAACCGCCCTCTGCTTCGCCAGCAACGCCACCGTTCTCAGTCAGGAATTAGCGCGAAACTAAGCCATTCGTGGCCGAGGAAATCACTTTCGCAACTCGCTTTTGGGTGGCGCAGCGCTTCAGCGCTGCGATAAACGCGGTCCTTGTTGAGCGGCTTTAGCCGCTGAGGCCCGATCTCCACCAGTACTTCCACCGCCCCCGGCCACGGCCGCGATGTGTCACCAGCGTCGTACCGGTCTTCAACTGTTGCTCTCCTCTGTGTTCCTCCGTGTACTCTGTGGTGAAAGGTTTAGCAAGCCATGCTCAAAGTCCGCGAATGCCGCCAACTCACGCCGCCGGCTCACTAATAAGCCGCCGGTTATACGCCCAGACCTGGTCCCTTATATAAGGAGGAAGCCCAGGCTCGTTCCTCTCAACTATCTCAAGCCCCGTCTCCTGCAAAAATTCCCGGACCAGCTCCTTCGTCCGGTACCCCTCATCCGCTCCCGTTCTCGCCAGAAAATCGTGACACGACACGCACAGCACTTCAGTCTGCGGCAGCGTCGCACCCATCCCCAGAATCGCCATCCGTTCCGAGCCTTCAATATTCATCTTCAAAAAGTTGACCCGTCCCAGATTCAGCCGGTGATGCACCTCATCGACAGTGGTCGCCGGAACCAAAATTCCCGCGGCCTCATCCAGCCGGTTCGCCAGATACTCATCCTCGTTTCCAATGCAGGCCACCGAACGTCCCGGTTCAATCGCTGCCGCATGAATGGAAATCACGTTTTCCAGCCGGTTATATCGCACCAGCTTTTCCAGGCACCGATAAGTCCGCGGATGCGCCTCAATGCAAATTACCTTCCCCCACTCTCCGACGTCGTGAGAGAACGTCAACGTCTCCTCGCCCGCGCCGGCGCCCACGTCCATCACAACATCGCCGTCCTTGGGCGTGTATCCCCACAAGAAGTGACGCCGCGCGGCCTCATCCATCTGCGCAAGGTCCAGTCGCAGGTAAGGTTGGTGATAGGCAAAATAGCCGCGCGACGTTTGGTGCATCCATACCCCGTCATCAAGGAATATCCGTTGCACTCCGCGCCCATGCAAACGCGCCAGCCCGCTCGCCAGCGGAACCGAAACAGACGAGAAGACTCGTCGCTTGAGCAAGGTCTTGACAGCATCGGCAATCGGCATCGGCTACCTCCAGAAGTTCTCAGCCTAGCCTCAACGACCAACCTTGCCTGTGACGCACTAACACCAAAAAAGTGACGAATCTCGTCGACAACCGCGGCTTCCCGAAATGAACCCCGCTTCGCTCCCAATTGCCTTTCCCGGTTCAATCCACCGATCCGCAAGCCATACCCTGCACCGGATGCGTTACCCTGCCAATAATGCTGACGCGCCTTCTGCGTTTCTTTCGGCCCTCTCACCAGCACACGGCCTACACGGCCACGCTGTTGATGATGACCGCCATCACGCTCTCGCGCGTCATCGGCTACATTCGCGAGGCCTACATCGCCTATGCCTTCGGTGCCGGCCAGCAGACCGACGCCTACGTCGCCGCTTTCACTTTGCCCGACTGGCTCAACTACATGGTTGCCGGTGGTTCGGCCGCCATCACGTTCATCTCCATCTACACGCGCTTTGTCGCCCAAAAGCGCGAGCGCGACGCTCAGACCACCTTCTCCATCATCATCACCGTCATGACCACGGTGCTGATCGCCGGCACCATCGTCGCCGAAATCTTCACCCCGCAATTCTGCGGCTGGATGTTCCACGGCTTCACCCCCGCGCAGATGCAGCTCTGCGTCCACCTCACCCGCATCCTGCTGCCCGCGCAAATTTTCTTCTACGTTGGCGGAGTCGTCTCCGCAGTCCTCCTCTCGCACCGGCTATTTCTCCTGCCCGCTTTTGGCCCGCTGATCTACAACGTCTTCATCATCGTTGGCGGAGTCATCGGAGGCCGTCAGTTCGGCATCGCATCCCTCGCGTATGGCGCGCTCGTCGGCAGCGTCGTCGGTCCATTTCTCATCAACGCCATCGGCGCCGCCAAAATCGGCACCGGCTACCGCATCTCGTTCGATATCAGGAATCCAGCCTTTCGCGAGTGGGTCCACCTTTCAATTCCGCTGATGCTCGGCGTCTCCCTCGTCGCCGCCGACGACTGGATCCTCCGCTACTTCGCCTCCAGCGGCATCGGCGACATCGCCCGCCTCAACTATGCCAAGCGCCTCTTCGCCGTCCCCATCGCGATTCTCGGCCAAGCCGTCGGGCAAGCATCGCTGCCCTTTTTCTCTCGCCTCTACGGCGAAAAGAAATTCGAAGAATTCGCCGCCATCGTCAACGCCTCCGTCTATCGCATCACCGCCGCGTCACTCCTCTTGACCGGATGGATGATGGCCATCGCCGTCCCTCTCATCGATCTCGTCTATCGCCGCGGACACTTCACCTTCGCCGATTCCAAATCGACCGGCATTTATTTCTTCTGGTTCTCGCTCTCGCTCGCTCTCTGGTCAAGCCAGGCCCTGTACGCGCGCGCCTTCTACGCCTCCGGCAACACGCTCACCCCAATGATCGCCAGCAGCCTGATCACGCTCGCGTCACTGCCAATGTACGCGCTCCTATTTCGCACCCTCTCAGTCACCGGCCTCGCGATTGCCTCCGATCTCGGCATCGCCGCCAACACCATCGTCATCGCGTCACTCCTCCACATTCGAGGAATGGTTCCGTTCGGCGGATTGAACTGGAAGGAACTAAGCAAGGCCGCGCTCATCAGCGTGATCGCCGCCGGGTTGAGTTACGCAGTCATGCGCAACGTACCCCTGAATGGACGGCGCACCGCCGACATCGCCGCCTTCGCTCTAGGTTCGCTGACCTGGGCCGCAGCAGTGGCCGCGGGCCTGTGGCTGCTGCGCTCAGAATTGCCCGCCGATCTCCGAAGAAGAAAGCCCACAACCTTCCCCCAAGTCGCCGAAGGCTCCGCAACAGAAACCATGTCTTCAGGAACAGAGCCCTAGAAGCAAATCAAAACCAAGGTGACCGCCGCCAACCCACGTTTACATTCACGACCAACTGAGCGTTCGGTAGTTAGTGAAATCGCGATGTTACGCCGACTATCCCATTTCTCAGTCGCATCGGGAAAAGCCGCAGGCCACCATTTGCAGATTCATGGGCCTTGACAATGGCTCCCGTGGCGCGCACTGTTACTGGCGCGTTACAGGGGCCGCTCCGCCGGTCAATCCCTTTTCTTCAAGAGGCTTTCGCAGCCCTATCGAGTTGGCAATGGACCAGCATCAATCAAGGCCATTGATATGTTAAGGAGAAATTCATGACCTCGAAACATGTCTCGGGAGTTCTGATTATCGCCCTGGGTTTCGTTCTCTGCGTGCCTAGGCAAGCTAAGGCTTCCGGCCAAATCGGCGCCAGCAACGGGACAATCGTCGGCGCCATTGTAGGAGTCGTCGCGGCCGTGGTAGTGATCGCCATCGTGGCCATTCACTACTCGAAAAAGCGGACGATTACGGGATGTGTCAAGGCTGGGCAGAATGGGATGATCGTGAACGATGAAAAAGACAAACTTATTTATACCCTCTCTGGCGATATGGCAGGCGTAAAACCGGGCGAGCGGATGACCTTAGAAGGCAGTAAGATCAAGCCGAATCGTGGCGAGTCCCTTGGGTGGGAAGTAGCAAAAATACGGACTGACTACGGTGTCTGCCAGCCCTAGCGGCCTGCTGGGAAGCATAGAGCGTGGCGATTTCGGCCTCTCTCTTTGGGCTAGTTTCAGACAAAGTAATCAGCCGTTTACCCTCAGCTAGAATGGGGCCATGGCAAAAACTCCTGTCGCTGGAGAAATTGCGCGCGGCTTCGAGCTGCTGGACTCGACACGCGCGCCCCGGCGGCTGTCGGAGTTGATCGCCCACCAGCGCCTCGTTCTACTCTTCCATCGCGGGAGTTGGTGAGCGTTTTGCCTCCGCCAGTTGGCGGATTATCGCGAACACTATCTGGAAATCAAATCGGCCCTCGCGAGCCTGGCGGCTGTTTCGGTGGATCCGCCCGAAACATCGGAGGCCTTGCGAACTCAACTCTCATTGCCATTTCCGATTTTGTGCGACACCGAACGGCACGTTGTCAGGGATTGGGACATCTACAACTCAGGTGAAAGAGGCGGCATCGCCAAACCAGCCGTCTTCGTGATTGATACCGATCAGGTCATCCGTTACGCTTCGGTGGACTCGGTCGCAACGCGCGTGCCCGCTATCGAGATTGTCCACTTGCTACAAGATGCCGCCAGTGCTCAGCCTCGACGCAGAATTCACGTCCCCAAGTTGTCCGAGTGGATCGGGGCCATTCGGAATAACTTTCCAAGTAAGGCGGAATGAATTCGTCAATGAGCGCAATCGGCCCGCGCTTTGTGCTCGCTACCCGCCGAAACTACACGACCGAATCCCAGTCGGCGCGCCGGATATCCGCCGGTTGACGCATCGAAACAACAACTTACGCGCTTCCTGCTGAGGGCCACTTGAATGCAACTCTACGGTGGAGTGAGCACTCTGCTCCTCTTTCAGGTCCCCTGATCCCTAAGTCAGCCCATCTGAAGTTCTCTCCTCTTAGCGATATACAACCTTTGGAGGTTGCTATGTTTTCACGCAATGTCTCTTTTCATCTGAAGTCAAATATGTTGTCCGATTACACGCGCACTTTTGAAAAAGATGTCCTGCCTTTGCTGCGCAAGCAGAACGGGTTTAAAGACGAAATCACTTTCGCCGCTCCCGGCGGAGTCGATGTGGTCGCGATCAGTCTGTGGGATAACAAGAAAGATGCCGACAACTACAACACCAATACCTATCCGCAAGTGTTGAAGACGCTGGCAAGATTCATCGAGGGAACGCCCCAGGTTCACACCTTTGACGTTGTCACCTCGACCCTCCAGCAGCACGAACTCGTGACCGCGTAATAGACACTCTGTTTTTGGTTGGGCACGAGAAGGCGGAGCTACGTCCGCCTTCTCGGGTCACCAAACAGCACGCACTCGATTCGCGCCCCGGAGGGTAGCCATGCACATGGCACTGCAAAACGCAGAAACGATCCATCGCCTGGTCGAACAGGGCGAATTGCTTCTGAAGACCTTCCATGTTGAGTATGAAAAGGACCCGGCAGGGGCGAATACTGAGTTGATGCGTGGCGAACTAATAGGTTGGCGCAGCACGTTACACACCCTGTACCACGATTACGCGGAAGACATAGTTACCCGCGTCGTCGCCCGGACGCACCTGACCATTCCCGACGGCGAACTCCCGAGCGGCCCCGCTCACGGCGTTTGAGTCGTTACTGTCTGCCCAGTCTCAACAGTCGAAATCAGTCGATTCCTCTAGCGGAGAATCTCGCCGATCCCGGCAAATGAGCCCGCTCCGCGCGAATACGTGTCCCGGCGATTTTTTACCAATCGCCCCACAGGGAGCAGTGCGAGCTCTCGGCAGGCATGGCCATGCCGGTTCGGCTGGATGATTACGCTGCACCGTCAGCACTCTTGCCTGTTGTACTCTCGCTCGGATAGTTGAAGAAAAGCTGATTGCCGTCGGGATCGTCGACCACCAGCAGCCGGTAGCCCCACGAACCTTCCTTGACCGGAGCACCCTTGGCCTCGAGCTCCGCGCGCAGCGCGTCCAGCGCGGCGGCCTCGGCCTCGCGCGAGGACGGCTCGACGTTCAGCGAAACGAACATCAGCCCCTTGCCAATCTTCTCCGGCCAAGTGTCGGCCAGGATAAGCGCGCAGCCCTGCCGCTCGACCTGTGCCACGTGCACTATGCCGCCCTCCTCGAAGCGCCACGGGCTCGTGAAGCCGAGTCGGTCAATATAAAACCCAAGCGACGCCTCAACATCGGACACATGTAAAACAGCACGCGCGAACCAGCCCGTCATAGCCGATTCATTCCTCGCAATGACCATACCCGCCCCGCAAATACCGCACAGGCCGGTCAAACTGTCGAAACCGGATAATTACACTCAAATCCCTGGCCAGGGTCAATGAGCGTAATAGAGATCGATCGCCAACTGACTACTCACTCCAATTTCACACTGATCCCGGTAGTGGCTAACACATATTCGAACTCTCTAAACAGTTCTTTGCCGCATATAGGCTCACCGTTTGAGTCGCACGAAAGAACATTCCCTGTGCGGCCGTCTAGCGCTGCGTGGCAGTTCTTAGGACCGAAACACTTCGCCATCCCGTAGACGCTCTTGACCGACACGGAGTTGTTACGCTCTTCGCAAGCCATTTGGATGGTTAGTACCATGTCCATTTTGCCGTTGTCGCTCAGATCTCGAACTAGCTCATGTCGCTGCGACGTTGAGATGGCCTCTTTGAAAGAAGAGAACAAGACAGACGCGAGTTTTCCATCACAGCTGGTTGCTTTGACAAATACGGGCCTTAGATCTTGTGCTTGCGGATGTTCCTGGGTCTGATTCTGTTGTTGATCCAGTGGGACGCTTGGTAAGGAATTCAATGGAGCTATCTGAGTCGCCGGATGCGTCTCTACCCATTTGCGAATGCGTTCCTGCACATCTGCAAGTCGAGCTGCTGTGAGCAG
This sequence comes from uncultured Acidobacteriaceae bacterium, assembly GCA_963803645.1. Lineage (GTDB taxonomy): Bacteria > Acidobacteriota > Terriglobia > Terriglobales > Acidobacteriaceae > Acidiflorens. The sequence goes on from CAWDNK010000007.1 coordinate 561,170, forward strand.
CGCTTCCGCTTTGTCGCGATGGTCCTTCACAAATCCCTGTTCGAGGGACGTCGCAGCAATCGCTATCCAAAAATAGGCTTGAACGTTGTCCTTCTGTACGCCTATACCATCGTGGTAAGCCAGACCGAGATTATATTGAGCTTTCGCAAGGCCCTGTTCGGCGGCCTTCTGCCACCACCGAGCTGCCTCGGCGGTATCCCTTTCGACTCCGCTTCCCAAGTTGTAAGCCTGCCCGAGATTGTATTGAGCCGCTGCGTAGCCTTGGGCGCCTGCCTTGCGATACCAACGCAAAGCTTCGGCGGTGTCCTTTGCGACGCCTGTGCCAGAGGAATACGCAGCTCCAAGCCAGAACTGAGCGGCTGCATTGCCCTGATCGGCGGACTTGCGCAGCCACTTGACTCCCCCTGCCTCGTCCTTCGGAACTCCTGCGCCTTGGAGGTAGAACATTCCGAGGCTGAACTGGGAAGCTGCATTGCCGTTCTCGGCAGCCTTGGTGTGCCAGCGCACACTTTCCGCTTCATCTTTCGTAACGCCCGTTCCCAAGCCATACGCCGTTCCGAGATTGCCTTCAGCCGTTACATCGCCTTGCTCGGCGGCTTTCTTCCACCAGCGCACAGCTGCGGCGTCGTCTTGTGGAACACCCTGTCCACCCAAGTGATAAAGCGCTGCGAGATCCGACTGGGCCTGTAGATTGCCCTGATCGGCGGCTTTGGTGTACCAGCGCAAGGCTACAGCATCGTCTTTCGGAACACCTTGCCCGGAGTCATAGAGGAATGCCAGGTTCCGCTGGCCTTCTGCATCGCCCTGATCGGCAGCTTTTGTGTACCAGCGGACGGCTGCGGCGTAGTTTCTTGGAACCCCAACTCCAAGTGAATAAGCAGTTCCAAGATTGACTTCCGCCCCCGCATCACCATGCTCCGCGGCCTTCGCCCACCACTGGACGGCTTTCGCCTCATCCTTCTCGATTCCTTCACCTAAGTGATACGCCTTGGCAAGGGCCAGTTGTGCTTGTACATCACCGTCCTCAGCTTTGCTCTTGAGTTCCGTAATGCTTTGCGCGTACCCGAGGAACGGTATCGCGAGCAAGAATGATACCGCGCACAAAAAGAGAAACCGAGTCGGGCGTGTGAGAGCCGCTGTTTCCATCGGCAGCAGCTTACTCCCAAATTTGCACCAGGTCCAAGTGGGCTGTTGTTAACAAGCGCTTACATTCATGGAGAATTTGCCCGATACAGCCAGATGACTGCACCAACGATTTTTTCCCCAACCTCATGGCAACTCGATCGGTTCTGAATTATCGTTGAACTCAAGAGCTAAGAGCTAAAAGCCAAAAGCCAACAGCAGATGAAGACATGAAAACAAATCGCAGAATTCTAGTCCTGGATGTCGGTGGCACCCACGTCAAACTGCTCGTCACTGGGGGGAAGCCGATGGGCAAGCCGATGGGGAAGCCGATAATGACGCAGCCCATTCTCATTCCTTCCGGGCCCACCATGACTCCGCAGTCGATGGTCCGGCAGGTCAAGGCCACCGTGAAAACCATTCCCTATGATGTCGTCTCGATCGGCTACCCCGGGCCTGTCGTTCACGGCAGGCCGTTGCGCGAACCCTACAACCTCGGCAAAGGATGGGTGGGCTTCAATTTTCGTAAAGCGCTCGGCCGCCCCGTAAAGATCGTCAATGACGCAGCCATGCAGGCCCTCGGGAGCTACAAAAAAGGCAGGATGCTCTTCCTCGGTTTGGGCACGGGCTTAGGCTCCGCCATGATCGCGAACGGAATAGTAGAACCGATGGAGCTCGCTCACTTGCCTTACAAGCATGGCAAGACCTATGAGGATTATCTCGGCATTCGCGGCCTGAAGCGGCTCGGGCGGAAGAAATGGCTGCGAGAGGTGTCGAAGGTGGTGTCGTTACTAACTGCCGCCCTCGAGCCGCAAGACGTCGTTCTGGGAGGAGGCAACGCGAAAAAGCTGAAAAAACTTCCACCCGGCACCCGCCTCGGAAACAACGACAACGCTTTCCGCGGAGGCTTCGAGCTATGGAACAACGACAAAGACAACGACACAGATCATCGAAGGTTTAGCAGTTAAAGCGAAAGCGCCAAGGATGGAAAACCTCAGTGTACAATCCTTGCCGAACCGGCTCTAATTCTGATCCGCGATTCCAGAGGAGTGCCCATGGGAGTGCCAATGAACTATTCAAGTCTCGCGCTGGCGGCGCTTGGTGGCTTGGTCGCGTATTTTGCCTATGGTTTCTTACTCGTTTGGCTGGTGCCGGCTCTTATCGATGAAGCTCACAAATACCCGGCCGTATTCCGGCCCAAGGAAAAAATGATGTCTGTCATGCCCATCGGGATGGCCGCAACTTTAATAGCGATCCTGATCGTCGCCATAATTTTCGCAATGACGTCACACCAGGGCGGATCGGGCACTATCGAAGGCGCGCGCCTCGGCGTTCTCATTGGTATTTTCGTGGTTTGCGGATTCGTGCTGCACAACTACGTCAACCTGAACATCGGTCTGAAACTCGCCTTGGTACAGGCTGTGACTTACTTCGTCCAGTGGATTATCGTCGGCATAGTCATCGGTCTAATCTACAAACCCCTCGCCACACCATAATCGTGAATAGATCTTTATTGTTTTGCGTCTGAACTTGATTGCAATTTTTGGCCGGCATGGTCCACCCTCAACGATCTTTGCGTTCACCATCCCCACTGCACTCGCCCTAGGTTGGTCTACACTGAAGGTGCGTAGGCTAACCGATGGCGACTGACAATTCACCGCACGCTAACCAACCGGCAACTCGGGGAAAGACGCCGAAAGTGTACTCCTGGGTTCTGGGGACGTTTTTGGGCGTGGTTCTCACACTTGTTGCTCTGGGAGCAGTGTTATCGCTGACAACTGGGCTCGGTCTATTACACCTCATGGACGCTTTGCGCGGAGGACGCGCGCAGATCAATGTGGATCAGCCCACCGTGGTTCGTCAGGTCCGGCAACTCCAGCGACTTGAAACCGTCAGCTATACGATGGATAAGATTATTTCCGGCGAGCACGCTAATGCTTACCTGCCGAAATTTCTGGCCGGTGACCGCCTCCTGCTGGTGGTGCACGGAGAAGTGGTGGGCGGCATAAATCTCGCGGCCTTGCAGCCCGGCGATGTCCTGATACAAGGGCAGAAAGTGTCGATTCACCTGCCCGCCGCTGAAGTCTTCAGCACGCGAATCGATAATGCACTGACCAGAGTCTATTCCCGTGACACCGGCCTGTTCTCTTCTCCGGACCCCAATCTCGAAAGCGAAGTCCGCGAAGAAGCCGAGCGCCAGCTCCAGCAAGCCGCGCTCCAGGGTGGCATCCTAAAAACCGCGGCCGACAACGCGCGCAGCACAATCTCGGGCATGTTACACGGCTTTGGTTTCCGCGAAGTAGACGTTCAATAGGTTCATCGCCAGAGCAACGGATCAAATGCCTCGGCCACCCGCCTTCACGATGTATCTGGCCAATTCTCCCGCAGTGATTGATACGTTCGTCCAATAGATTCATCGTCGCTCTTCCGCTAATCTTGCCTTGTACAGTCACTCGCTGCGACATTGAAAGGGATACCAAATGGCCGCCACAAACGGACCGAAAGAGACCACGCGCGCAACCGCGCCTGCCGCGTCGAAGACGCCTGAGTCGAGCACACCTGAGTCGAACGCATTAAGCGTGAACGTCTTTACCGCCCCCGGAAAAACAATGGTCGGCGAGCGGCCCAAGCCCTTCGGCGAACCGTTCGGCTTCGACCCGATCACATCGACTTTAATCTTCGGCGAGTACGACGCGGTGCTGGTGGACGCAATGGGGACAGTCGCTGAAGCCGAGGCGCTCGCGGCTTGGGTCGCGCTGCACAACCGCAACTTGGAGACCATCTATATAACGCACGCCCATTTCGACCACTTCTACGGTCTAAGCATTCTGCTCGATCGTTTCCCCGGCGCTCGAGCAATAGCGACGCCCAAAGCGGTCAATGCCATGCAGATGTCTTTCTCTCCCACAGTCGAGCGACTTGCCCGCCGCCTCTTTCCTGGGCAAGTGGCCACCAGGTTGGTTCCACCTCAACCCTACGAGCCCGACACGTTCACTCTCGAGGGCAACGAATTGCGCATCATCGAGCAGGGCCGCACCGATTGCCCCGATTCGACGTCTTTATATGTTCCATCGATCGGCCTCGTCGTCGCTGGCGACGTTGTCTACAACCAATGCCGCATGTACGTCGGCGACACCACTCCCGAGAGCCGAAAGAATTGGATCGCCGCGCTAGACCGGTTAGCGGCGCTCAATCCGACGACAGTCGTAGCCGGTCACAAGAAAACGGGCGCGCCCGACTCTCCTTCAACGATCCAGGACACCAAGCGTTACCTCCAGGACTTCGATCGGCTACAGAAAACCACGACCTCCGACCAGCAGCTGTTCGATCAGATGACGGAGCTGTACCCGGATTGGGTAGCCAATCAGTCGTGGCTGATGTTCGGATTCCCTCAGCCATAACCCACATCAACCGCTGATGAGAATTTTCCCTCGCGCATGGTGGAGGGTTGCCCCTGATGCGAAGCTGGACGCGTCCGTGGTGCACGCTCGTCGAAAACCGCGACGAGTGGGGCAGCACATTTCGCGGCGATGCGGCGAGATTCTAAAGCGATGTGTGGGCCAGCCCCCGAAACCAGTGAATCTCGGACCGCAAATCGCGAAGGTGCACGGCATCACGTCGCCACCGAGGGATTTTGAGTAGCTCGCGTCGCCGGATCGGGCAGTTGCTGTCCGCAATGCGCGCAATTCACCCAAGTCGGGTCCACGGGCTTACCGCATTTCGAGCACGTTGGCTGCAACAAAGCACCGCAGCGCGGACAGAATGGAAATCCTGCCTTTTCGAGATGCCCGCAGCCGGGGCATGCCTTCGGCAGAGGGTCGCGGAGAATGAAGTACAAGATCACCCCAATCGCATTAGGAATGAAGATCGCCAGTAGCGTCCACATCACGTACCGCATCTGCCGCCGCTTCGCGTCGCCGTAGATGTATCCGATCAGCGCAACCAGAGCCATCACGAACAGGAACATCGCGCACACTAACAGCGCTTGTCCCCAGCTCGGCCATTTGCCTATCTCCCGATCCGTTGGTGCCAGGAAGAGGAACAACGGCAGTGTGAAGCACAAATTGACGAGCCATGCAACGATCCACGCTGCCTTTGGAATCACGCTCAATTCCTTTGTGAAGCGGCTCATGCCAGCCTCCTTTCGCCGCGCTGCCGGAGTGCCAGCATCACTGCGGCTACCCCTCCCGCGAGCCACCCTAGCGCGGTGAACGCGGCAAAACTGATCCACGTAGAGCTGAACTGCGGCTCGAGCAAGCTGCCGAGGCGTCCGCTCACAAAATGGAAAACCGCCCAGCTCGCAATCGTCAGCAGCCACGCAAAAGCCACGACAATAATCATTAGGCGGTGGTTCCAATCGTGCTCGGCCTGTTCGGTGAGCTTCGCCTCCGCACGCGCCAGAGTGGCCTGCACCAGCCACGAAGAAGGCTGCGGCGTCGGCAATCGGCGAAGTTCGCTCGCAATCGGCCGCCAAGCGTCTAATTCGTTCGAGCAGGAGACGCACGACCGCAAATGCTCTGCAACCTGCTTTTCTTCTGCGCTCGTCAGCGCGTCGGCTGCGGCCAGCGCCAGCAGCTCTCGAATCTTGTCGTGCTCGCTCATTGCCATCTACCTCCGGAGTACCGCGCCTCGAGCGCGTAACGCAATTGTTCCAGCGAACGTCGCAGCCGCGACTTCACCGTTGATAAAGGAACCGCTGTAACCTGCGCGATTTCCTCAATCTTCATCTCATCTTCAAACCGCAGTGTGAGCACTTCGCGATACAACATCGGCAGCCCTGCCATCGCTGCGCTGATCTCCGTTCGGCGCTCGGCCTCGAGCGCGTGATCGAGCGGCGAGTGGTCTTTACTCGGAATCCGGTCCGCCGCGGTTTCGTTATGCCAGCTGTTTGCGAGCGGCTCGTCCAGGCTCTGCGGACGAATCCGGCGCAAGTGATCGATCGCCAGGTTGCGCGCCAGCGTGAACAGCCAGGCGTCAAAATTGCGGCTTGCATCAAAAGAGCTAATCTTCTCGACCACTCTCAACCATGTTTGCTGGAACAGGTCTTCCGCCTCGGCGGGATGCCGCACGATACGCAGCAGGTACCGATACAGCCGATTCTGGTACCGGGTAATCAGTCCCGAGAGGGCGTCCAGGTCGCCTCGGCGAAGCCGGACCACATCCGCATCCACTGCCACAAGCCCCTCCAGCGATAGTGCGGTCGCCCCCACCATACTCGTTATACGGATGAGTGCACAAAAAAGACTCAAGAGATGCAGTTGCTAGTTGGTGTTGCCAGGTATCTCAATCACAGAAATGTTTTGATTCTCCCTCGTACTCTTGCATCCTTTTGATGTTCTCGCCCGTATTCCCAAAGTGCGCAAATGCACCATACGGAGCCCCGGAGCGCAACTCACATCCCGCATTGCTCTTTCGTAGGAGGGGCTAATATGCACGACACAAAGGAGCGGTTGTCTCTATTCTGGCTCTTCGCGTTATTGAACTACCTGTATGCGGACTGTACTGCCCTCTTTGCCATTGTTGGCTCGCCAAATCTGTCCGACGCCCCACATTTCTCACCGTGGGTTCTGCTGGCTTCGTCGGTCTTGATGGAAATACCCATCGCCATGATTGTGGCGTGTCGACTGCTTCCCTTTAGGGCGAACCGGCTCGCGAATATCATCGCGGGTACAATTCTGACCCTTGTAAACGGTTTCCTGACCTTCGTTCCGCCTCTGCTCGGATGGGGCAGGACGCCCGCTCTTCCTCCGTACCTGTTCTTCGCGACGATCGAAACTGTATGCACCTCGATCATCATCTGGCAGGCGTGGACTTGGTCAGGGGTTGAGACTGTCCGCACGTCGTAACTGCTCGCTCAAATAATGAGGTCAATGTGACAAGAACAAGAGAACGCCTGACACAGACCGTCCTGGTGATCGTGGGGCTGTTCAATCTGCCCCAAATTTATTTTCTATATATGGATCTGCGGCATTCCAGCTGGCTCTTGGAGCGGAAGAATGAGTGCGGGCCGATGTTTCTGAGCTTCTTTATTCCGGTCGGGGTCTTTCTACTCATGGCCGCGAGGAGACCGTCTGAACATCGCTCGATGATTGCTCTAGCAGCTTGGTGGAACATCTCCCATGGCGCAGTGATGGCTATTCAAACCGTGGAAGCGTGGATGCACGGCGTCCACCGGAACTTTGCCGATGTGATCGTAGTCCTCGTGATCGGAGTTGTCCTGTTAGCGCTTCTGCCCGCAAAACGAGAGGTAGTCGCGGCGGGAGTTGCGTGAACGAGCGCAGAAACCCCACACTACGCGAGTCAGAGACAGCTGCTGACACGAAGCCCTGCTCAAGCTTCCCAGGGGTTGAGGACACCGACTCCCGTACGCTCAAAGTCAGCTACATTTCTGGTCGCGACGGTCAGCCCGTGCACCAAGGCTGTGGCTGCGATGAGGGCGTCACGATCGGAGCGAGGGTTCGGTACGTGAAGCATCGCGCATCGCTGGGCAACCTCGGTGTCAATCGACAGGATACGACCGGAGAATGTGGGCAACACGCGACCATCCATCCACGCTCGCAGGATCGCGCCTTGCTCCTTGTCGCGCCGGTCCAGCAGAGCGATTCCGATCTCCAGTTCCAGTACCGAAATGACGGAGATGTAGAGACTCGCGGAGGGTAAGCGTTCGGCCCATTTCCTGACGTTTTGATGCGTCTTCCTGGCTCTTCTTAATTCTGAAATTACATTGGTATCCAGGATGTACATCAGGTCAGGTCCGCCGGTTCGTGGAAGTTTCCCCGCAGGCGAGGCGGTTCAAATTCAATCTCAGCGACTGCTGGCATCGCCAATAAGTCCACAACGCTCTTTTGCCCACCAGTGATCCTTTGATACTCCTCCACCGTAAGCAGCACGTGGGACGGACGGCCTCGATCCGTGATGAAAACGGGACCTCGCTTAGCGGCTCTCTTTGCCCTGCTCGTATCCTGATTAAAGTCTCGACTCGACAGTTTCGTAATGGCCATGATTGCCAGTCCCTTCGATGTAGCAACGTGGCTACATTGTAACAGAGAACCCTATATTTCCATCCATACTCTGGTATCGGTCGATACGTTCGTCCAATAGACTCGTCGTCGCGCTTCTGGCTTAATTGATTTGCGCAAATAGGAGCGATCGTGAGGAGTGCAATCACGGCAACTCACACCCAAGGCCTTGCACCGCGGGATCCTCCCAAATGTCATTAAATGGGAATTAGTGATCTCCGGAAACAAATTCGATTTCACAGATTCGATTTCAAAGAGGAACACAAGTAAGAGGGACACAAGTAAGACGAGCACAAAAAGAGGAGAATAAAATGGCAACCAAAGGAAAAGTCCTGGTATTAGTCTCGAGCGGTCGCGGTTTGCCCTTGAAAGACGGCAAGGTTTATAAGGGCGCCGGCTACTATCTCAACGAACTGACGGTTCCGGTTCGCGCCCTGATGAAGGAGGGCTACGAAATCACCTTCGCCAACCCTAAAGGCAACACGCCGCAAGTGGATGTGCATTCGGAGGTCGCCGATTTCTTCGGCGGGGACGCGGCCAAGCTTGAGGACTATATGTTATTCCGCGACGGCCTGACTGGGCTCAGAGATCCATCCCGCATCTCGGATGTCATCGCATCCGGCCTCGATCAATATGACGCCGTTTTCGTCCCCGGCGGCCATGGCCCGATGATCGATCTTCTCGATGATCCCGACGCGGGCACCGTGATGCGACACTTTCATAAAACATCCAAGCCCACGGCAGTGCTCTGCCATGGCCCGATTTCACTACTCTCGGCTCTTCCGAATTCGAAGGAAGTCGTCGGTTTGCTGGCGGCGGGCGATACCGCTGGAGCGCACGCCAAGGCTCAAGGCTGGATCTACGCCGGATATAAGATGACGATCTTTTCGACAGCGGAAGAGCAGCAGCGCGAGCCGCTCGAGATTGGCGGCAAGGTTCTCTTCTACCCGGACTTCGCCCTGCAAACGGCGGGCGGTGACGTAAGTGTGCTCGCTCCGTGGAGCAGCTATGTTCTCCAGGATCGCGAACTAATCTCAGGCCAGAACCCGTTCTCTGATCAAGCGCTTGTGAAACTTCTTCTACCGGCACTCAGCAGGAAGAAGGAGTCGGTTTCAGCGGCATAAGAATTAGGAAGGCAACCGGGGACAGGCGGGACGTTTTCCATTTTTCAGCAATGGAAATTAGTGAACGTCCCGTCTGTCCCCAGTTTTTCCCAGTTTTTCTCCCAGTTTTTCTCAAGCCGGCACCTCGGTAGTGATTGCCTGATGACGACGAGCGCGCTTTGCAATAAAATCCTGAAGATCGGCCCCCTGTCGGCGCGGATAGATGGACGCTTGGGCTTCATTTCGCACCATGAGGTTGGAACCGCGATCCTTCAGAGCAATAGGCCTCATCAGCGTAGAAAACGCAGGCAGGGAATCGGCCGGTTGCACGATAAGTCCAGGTATTTGATCTCCAGCGAGAAGGAGTTTTCCGTATGGCTTTTTTCCTGGCTGGGGCGCCCATGGCCGCCTCTCAGCGCTTCGGCGACTCTGAAACGGATGTCTTTTCCATCGGAGCCACGGGACAGATTGGAGTGTCCTGGGTTACTCCCTTGGGGGCATTGCAACAGCCTCTGCCACTTACACCGATCGACACGTTTCCGCCGGCGGGGCACTTGGCAGCGATTGGACAATTCGGTACAGACAGTCCGCAAACGGACGTATTCGCAGTGGACATGCAGGGAGCCTTGAACGTTCTTTACGCCGGGCCGCCCGGAACGAGCTATCGGCGATTGAAGATCAACCCTTCCGAAACCTATCCGCCCGGAGCCCCCCTGGCTGCTGCCGGTCAACTGGCCAAAAGCAACGTCGTAGGAGTGAGACCTCTCATCAGCCAAACGGACGTCTTTGTCATAGGTGCGGACGGAGGATTGGACGTTCACTTCGTCGTAGGAGAAGGCCTTTGGGACGTAGTGAAGGTGGGGCCGCGTGGTATAGCCCCTCCCGGGACACCGCTGGCGGCAGGCATGCGGACGATCACGGAAGGCTTTCTGGAGGTAGCAGTCCAGACTTATCTATTTTTCGTCGACGCTAACGGTGCACTGAATGCCTATTCGGTAGACGCAACTGGCCTTTGGCAGACGCAGGTCATCAGTGCCCAGGGAACATTTTCGTCAACCATTGGTGACGGATATAGGATAATCTGGCCTGGCACATATCTTGCCGTCTCTCAGCAATTCGGTACCGCTCAACTGGATCTGTTTGCGATTGACGCCGATGGCACTCTGAACGTGTTTTCTACATCGGGTGCCGCATGGGCCAATCAGAAGATAAGACCCGACATCAAGTTGACGCCTGGGGCGCCGCTCACTGCATCGCAGCAATTTATTCCCGGGGTCAATCAGACTAATTTGATGACCTTCGATCCCTCGGGAACGATGAATATCTTCTTCGTGCAGGGTGAGGGAGCCTGGGACTGGAAGACCGTGGAAAGCTGGTATATCCAGGATCCGTCGGGCGGACCGCCGCACCTGGTTCCTATGCGTTGTTCGCTCGCGTCCTCACGTCAATTTGCCTGGCCCGGCATCAACTCTATGCGGCTGGACGTCCTCTTCATCGACACTGCCAATCAGCTGGAGATCTTTTGGGTCGTTGAAAGCGGGGCATGGCAGCGAACCGTATTAGCGGACCAGGCTGCGCTTCCTCCCAACGGAATCGGCAGCAGTACGAATATCGAGTTACACAATAACTGCGCCAATATTATCGGGCTCGAAGTTTCCATTGTGATCACAGAAGACATCAGGGCCGATCAAGGCATTTCCTTTCAGCTGAACTGCGCACCAGTTCCGGGCGATTATCTCACTTGGCAACAGTACTTTTTCACCTCTCCCCCTGGTTCACACCCTCCTGTCATTAAATGGGGCGTGAACGGTTATGTTGGTCAAGCTAACCCTATCAATGACGGAGCAGTGCTGTTGACCCTTCCCGCAACAACCACACCCGGTGTCCTCATCCCCGCCGGGTATCGATTTGTCCTACAACTGGCCCCCATCCAGGGGAAAGACATTGTCCCTGGCGTTATCGGAGGCGCGAACTACACGATCTACGATCCGTCTGGGAATGAAGCGGCTAATTTTTTCCTCAACCTGAAAGACGAGACAAGCCACACGACAAATAAGAAAATAAAGGTGAGCCAGTTGACGCCCATCGTCGGATTTCAACTCGATATCGTGGGTTGGATGAACCGAGCCTCGACGACGCTCACGTCCGGCGCGGGAATCATCACCTACGTCATCCCGCCGACTGAGACCATCCAGCCACTTGAGGGCGCAGTCCCCTGCTTGAACGACGTCGGTATGACTGCGGAGACTTCGAACATTTCATATCAGACCATGGCTGTGGGCCCGACTAGCTACTTCACGCAAGCTTTCCAAGGCATGCCGACCAGCGCGATCACCTCCAGCGAGTTGTCGATCGCCGAGAATGAATAGTTCACGGCTGGTGGCCCAGGCTTTTGATCTCGCTGGCACTACCAACACAGCTGGGTGCCCCGTCCTTCGCGTTCTTGAAGAGCCTACCCCCGAGCGCAGCCGAAAGGGCGGGAGTGGGAAATGCCGGCGCCAAGTGGGTTTGATCGCGTGTCCACGGCAAAATCAAATAGCACACGCAGCATCGCAGCCAACCCTTGCAAAAAACGCAAGGATGGGGCACCCTCAGCGGGGAATGGTGCACGCAAAGATCGTTAGGCGCGGGCCGCCCGCCAGTCTACCGGGAGGACCAATGGCGGAGACGTTCGAAGCATACCGAACTCGAGTCCTAAGCTATCTTGGCGATGAGGAACCCATCGGTGTGCAACAAGCCACCCCATCGCAGCTCGATCGGCGTCTGCGCGATGTCGCGCCCGAGGAGTTGATCCGGCGTCCGGCACCTGAAAAGTGGTCAATTGCCGAGATCGTAGCGCACTTGGCGGACGCGGAGCTGGCGATGGGGTGGCGATTGCGAAACATGCTGGCGAATCCCGGCGTGGCCTTAACGTGGTGGGATCAGGCCGTATGGGCGGAGCGCTTGGGTTACGCGCAGCAAGATGCGAGCCTTTCGGCACAGGTCTTTCGGGCGCTGCGCGAGAGCAACCTTCGACTGCTGGAGTCGGTCCCGCGCGCACGGTGGGTGGACTGCTATGGGGTCCACGAGGTACGCGGACGGCAAACGGTCGAGGAGTTCGTCCGCCTGGAAGCGGCCCACGACTTGAACCATCTTCGGCAGATCGACCGCATCTTGGGTGGGCGTATGTAGCGATAGCCGTTTGGCTGCCAACGCCTCGGTTTATTGTTCGGAGATCTTAAACCGCCTCATCGGACAACTGGTCACAAACACTACCAAAGCATCGCGCAATACCTTGGTCCAATTGTTTTTGCCTTTCCTCGTAAGGCATAATCGGCAGCAGTTTGAACACGGAAGAACCACAATCAGCGGATGATCCCGTTTATCGAAATTGGAGCCATCAATGACCAACGTCCAAATCGACCAAAACAGCTATGAGATGCCCCCCAAAACCGGCATCAGCGTCGCGTGTTTTCTCACCGTCACCGACCTCGAGCGATCGGCCCGCTACTACGAAAAGGTCTTCGGCGCTCGCATTCTGACCATGGGTGACGGCAACGCGCCTCCGTACCTTCAGCTCGCGAATATCTGGATGATTCTGAACGTCGGTGGTGGGCCCACCCCGGACAAGCCGACCGTAACGCTCAGCGTCCCCGACCCGAATCACATCAACAGCTTTATGAATTTCCGCGTTGCCGATATTCAAGCCTGTTATGAACTATGGAAAAGTCGAGGAGCCGAGTTCCTCACGCCGCCGATCCCCAAGTACGGCGAGATCCGCTGCTACATCCGCGATCCTGACGGCTATATCATCGAAGTCGGACAGAGCACCGACCTAACATACGGTTAACGCGTCGCGAAATCGACCTGCCTGCGGAAGTAGCAACAACTCGCACCTAAGACAATGCCGCCCAGATCTCCGGGCGGCTGTTCCCTCCGGAAGCGCCGCCTGCGCTCAGAACTCCACCCGCGCCTGGAAGGCGATCATACGTGGACTGCTGTCGCCGCCCAAGCCAACGCCCAGCAGGCCAGTCGGCGGAGAGGTCGTGTACGTGAGTGCTCCAAATCCACTCTGCGTGGAAGGATTTCCTGGAATGCCCGCCTGCACCATGCTTGGCAGCGCAAAATTCGGATGATTGAAAACATTAAAGAACTGCCCCTCAAACCGCAGCTTCACGCGCTCGCTCAGGGGAAACCACTTTGTCAGGTAGAAGTCGCTCCAAAGAAAATCAGGACCGCGCAGAGCATTACGGCCGAGGTTTCCGAATTGGCAATTCTGCGGGCTGTCGCCGCCATAGCACTGCCCTGTACTCGGATCGACCGCCGACACAAAGGCGTCCGGATTAAGCCACTGAATCGTTCCCTGTGGAGTAGAAGGAAGATTGCAATGACGGCAATATCGGTTGGCTCCCGGCACCAGGCTTGCAAACTGTGGTCCGCTGCCCTGCACAATTCCCTCTGCCTGCCCGGTCATCGGATTAATCGCCGAATAAGGCGTGCTCAGCACTGAGAACGGAACTCCGCTGTGCCAGAACGCTGTTCCGGAAATCTGCCAGCCATTCAGCGCGTAGCCCAGCGAATGACTGCGCACTTTAACCGGCAGCTGATAAACATATTGCGCGTTGAGATTGTGCCGGATGTCATAGTCGCAAGGACCGTAATCGCGAGCCAGGTCTCCCGGCAGCGGCGAGAGAATCCCGCCTGCGGAAAACGAAAGGAACCCTCCGTTCGAAACCGTATCCATGCAACGGCTCCAGGTGTAGTTGACCTGCCCTTGCAGTCCATGTCCCAGGCGCTTCATCGCGGTCAATTGAAGGCCGTTGTAATGGCTGTTCGCGCCGGTGGAGAACTGCGTTACAGCGCCGAATCGTGGGTCGGTAGACTGCAAATAGGGAAACGGCGCAAAACATCCCTGACACACGGTTTCGATAGCCGTTGACCTGGGTTGAGTATGGTTGATTCAGGGCCCGCGTGCCCACGTACTGCGCTTGCACGCTGCCCGTCGTTCCAAATTGATGTTCGATTCCGAGGCTCCACTCCATGAAGTAGGGCGCGTGGAGTTTACCATCCGGGACGGCCGTGATCGCAACGGCAGGAAGACAAGTTGCGGCACTTGACTGTGGAGATGCGCACGAAAGCTGTCCTTGAGGAAATCCCGAAGTAAAAATCTGATTTGCCGCTACGGTTGCGTCGACTGCGCTGTTCGGCACTCCCGGCGCGATCGCCGTGCCGCCCACGCTGCCAAGCGCGCCGCCCTGAAACGTCTTGTCATAAGGAGGGTTCGTGCCGATCAGGTCGGCCACCGTCCCCGGCAAGATGTCGCTGAAAATCCCGAAGCCCGTCCGCAGCACGGAGTTCGGCTCGAACTGCCACGCAATCGCCGTTCTTGGCTGAAGGATCGCTATTGGGGTAGATGAAAAAAGATTGCCGAGATGAGTCTGGATGGCCTCATTCAGCGGTTGATTGACATCATGCGAGATGGAGCCGAAGGAACCGCGCAGACGGGCAACCTGATCATGAGGATTCAGCGGATTGGAATTAAATGTGTCGCGCACACCGAAGGTCCACGTTAGAGTGCGAGTTACTTTCCAGGTATCTTGCGCGTAGACATCGAGATTGAGAAAGTTGAAGGGTTCATTTGCATTCGACGGAAAAGTCTCTGACGCGGTGTTCGCTACTCCTCCGATGAATTGCTGCAAATTCGCGTAGGTCACCGTTGGAACCGTGCCTTCTTCGAAGTCGTAATCGTTTAGGCGAAAGATACGCGTATTGGTTCCGAACCGCAGCTCATGAGCGCCGCGACTCCAGGCGAGATTGTCGTTGATGAAAAAGCGGGATGCGCGCCGCCCTTGAATCCAGGTGTTGTCGAGGCCGCCGATAGGCGTGAAGGCATTTGCGCCGCTGCCTTCTAACACAATCGGAAACGCCGCAAGCGTTTTCTGAAAGTTGCTGGGCCCGAACAAGCTTTCGTACCAGGAGAATGCAGGATTGAAATAGTTCACCAGATTCTGCGAGAAGACGTGAGTGTAGCCCGCCGCAAACGAATAGAGAGGTTGAGGTGAGACCGCATCAAACAACGAGTTGATGGGATCCGTGTAGGCGGCTTGTAATCCCGTGTCGGCCTGAAAACGAAACCAGGTCGTATCTCTTTGATTGATGTTGTAGTCGACGCGCACCGTCTGTACTTGTTCGTGATCGTCGCTGGAATGTGAGACGCTCTGCCGGTTCGCGCAACCATCTCCGGCGTCGCCGAGCGGGCATCCAAGTATCGCGGTCGGTGTGCCGCTCGTGTTTTGATACAAGGAAAACATCTGTCGATAGAACGGGACTGACGCCGAAGGAAGTTGTTGCAGCACGTATTGTTGGAATGCCGCACTGGGAACAATGGTAGGTGTGACGATGGGCAGCGCGATCCGCACCCATTCGCTGTCGAAGAAAAAGAAGAGCCGGTCGTGCGCAATTGGCCCGCCTAGACTGCCTCCAAAGTGATTCACCGTCGATCTGGGTTTGTGGTTCCCGGGAGTCGCATTGGTGAAGTAGTCCGCTGCATCCAGCAGCGCGCCATTCCACAGCTCGTAGAGGTTCCCGTGAAATTGGTTCGTGCCAGATTTGGTTACGTAGTTTACCTGCGACGCTCCATACCTCCCTTGATCGACGGAATAGGAAAGCGTGTTGACCGTCACTTCCGAAATCGAATTCAATCCTAGGACAAGGTTGGTCGAAAGGCCGCTGTTGAGATTAGTGAGCGGGTCGTTCGTCTCCAGACCATCGACGATGTAGCCGTTGGAGAGGGCGGGCAGGCCGTTGAATTCCACGTTGCCATAGCCGTTCGTGCCGCCCACGAAATCGTTGCCGCTGCCCGCTGTGTTGATCAGAGCTCCAGCGGCAAACTGCAACGGGTAGGTTAAATCACCGCCCGGATTCGGCAAATTTTCCAGCGTCGGTGCATTCAAAGTGGTAGACGTATTTGCGTTCTCCGGATTGATGAGCGGCGCTTCGCTATTTACCTCCACCACCTCATTGGAGTGCGCTACCTTGAGCGTAAAATCCACAGTTTGCTTCTGGCCCAGGCCCGAAACGACGTTGTCATTTCTCCCCGGATCGAAGCCAGGCGCTACTACTCTCACGGAATAGGTGCCTGGTTTTAACTGAGGAAAATTAAACCGGCCTGCTTCGTCGGTCTGCGCGCTGCGCTTTAGACCAGTTTCGCGATTTGTGACCGTCACGGTGGCGCCCGCGACCAGGGCGTCGGTCATGTCTCTCACTTCGCCAACGATGGCACTCGTGGTTTCCCCTTGTGCCAGCGCTCTCGCCTGAAGAAGAAACGCGACCGCCAACGCAATTAAAGCAAAGTTTGCCGCCCGCGCCATCAATACCCCCACTTCTCTGTGCTGAACTGGCAAGGTGCCACAGCTCTCGTCTATTAACCAAGGATTAGTATTGATAGTTAACCACAGTTAATAAAAACAGACAAGCGAGGAGAAGAAGGTTGAAAACCTCGGCAATTGCTGGTCCGGAACTAATTTCAGGGTTGCGTGGCATCCAATTCTCAATGAGCGTAATTGCCTGTCAGCAACAGTTGGCATAGGTTCGCCCGTCACTCAGACGCACACTGGCTTCCTAAGAAAGCCCAAAATCGGTGCGGCTAATGCGAGACCAGGACTTCCGCGGCATGAGCCGGCAGGCGCGGAATGAGCCACCGAAACAGGAAAGTTGCGGCTAAAGCTCCCGTCAGTTGCGCCCCGATGAATAGAGGAACGTCAGCCGGTTGAATCCCAGCGAAAGTATCCGACAAGCACCGCGCGATCGTCACCGCCGGGTTTGCAAACGAGGTTGACGCGGTGAACCAGTACGCAGCGGTGACGTAGCTGGCAACTGCGAACGGCACGGCTCCTGAGCGCAGACGCGAACATCCCCAGATAACCGACAGCAATCCGAACGTAGCCACGAACTCGCTGAAGACCAACGGCCATCCGTGCCGGGAATGAGTCGAGACGGAATACCAGCGCAGCCCGAACATTAGGTGCGCAATGATCGCTCCAGCCACTCCCCCAGCACATTGCACGGCGATGTAGGCGAGTGCATCCGGCCAGGCGATACCGTGTTCAATGGCGTCGGCGAGCGTAACAGCCGGGTTCAGGTGCGCGCCGGAAATCGGGCCGAACGTCAGAATGAGAGCCACCAATGCAGCGCCCGTCGCAATCGTGTTCGCAAGCAATGCGATGGCGACATTGCCGCCTGCCAGCCGTTCGCCCATGATGCCGGAGCCAACCACGGCAGCCACCAGGAATGCGCTGCCAACAAACTCAGCCGTCAATCTGGCACGCAACTTGAATTTCATTGTTGCCCGATCTTGTCGATCTCTTTCTTGATTGCCAGCCTGTCAATACTAGCGAGCGGCAGGGAAAGGAAGAGAACGATCCGCCGTTCCAGCATCAGGAAGGCTTCGCGATACGCACGCTTGATCTCCTCCGTCGTGCCCTGAACCGCAGCCGGGTCAGGAACTCCCCAATGAGCTGTCATAGGCTGGCCCGGCCAGATCGGGCAGACTTCCTTCGCAGCGTTATCACACACTGTGAAGACGAAATCGAGTCTAGGCGCGCCCGGCCTCGCAAACTCATCCCAGCTCTTGCTGCGGAGACCCTCCGTGGGCAAATGAGCATTCTCCAGCTCCGTAATCGCCTCCGGTCGAACCATGCCCGAGGGACAACTCCCCGCGCTAAAGGCTGTGAAGTTCGGCCGCCCTTTGTAATTCATGATTGCCTCCGCCATGATTGAGCGAGCCGAGTTGCCGGTGCACAGGAACAGCACGTTGTGGTGGTCTTTCATGTCAGTTACCGCGAGGCTTCACGGCGCGCACGAAGGCACTCATGATCTTGCCATCCACTTGCGGCGCGATTGCGTCAACGTCAATGTTCTGGCCGGCAAGAAACTCGCGAGCGTCATTCACGTTATAAACGCGGGTCGGTTCAAGGTCTATCTGCTCAAATCCCGCCGCGGCCAGCTTGGCGCGGTAGTCGTTCTCTTCTAACGATCCCGCTACGCAGCCAACCCAAAGCAGAAGGCTCTTGCGAACCTCCGGCAGCATCTCGCCGCGAGTGACGACGTCCGACACAGCGAACCGTCCACCCGGTCTGAGCACGCGGAACGCCTCTCGCAAAACTGCGTCCTTGTCTGCGGATAGATTGATCACACAGTTGGAAATGACAACGTCTACGGACTTGTCAGGCAGCGGGATATTCTCAATCTCGCCCTTCAAGAACTCCACGTTCGCGATGCCTGACTTGCGCTTGTTCTCTTCCGCCAGCGCGAGCATCTCGTCCGTCATGTCCAGCCCGTAGGCTTTCCCGGTCGGGCCTACTCGTTTTGCGGACAACAGCACGTCGATCCCGCCGCCCGAGCCTAGGTCCAGCACCGTCTCGCCCGGATTAAGCTGCGCGAGGGCAGTCGGGTTTCCGCACCCCAACGAAGCCAGCAGCGCCTCTTCCGGGATCTCCCCAGCTTGTGCAGCATTGTAGAGGTTCGAAGTGATTGGGTCGCAGCCGCACGATGGGCCGGCTCCGCAACAAGAACTTCCGCCGCTCGTCACTCTGAGTGCTGCTTCGCCGTATTTTTGTTTCACGACTTCCTTGATGTCCGGGCTGTTCATATCGCTCCTATCTGCAAATCTGAACGATCTGCTCTGGCTTGACTGCTTTATTCCGCGTGCAGCACTCCGCATACAAAAACTGGAGCACTTCTTGAAGCGCATCGCTGTTCGCCGTGTATCGCAGGAAAGTGCTTTCCCGCTTCACCTTCACGAGGTCTTCCGATTTCAATTTGTCGAGATGATGGGACAGGGTTGAGTTCGGAATATCTAACTCTTCCTGAATTTCACTGACAACCAGTCCGTCAGGATGAGCCGCCAGCAGCAACTGCATGATGCGCAGCCGCGCCTCGGTTCCCATCGCCGAGAACATATCCGCATACTTCGCAATCTTTTCAGGGTTTCTCTTAATGCTTGCAAGAACCATATTTCCATAATTGCAGAAATATGAATGCTTTGTCAATCGTTGGGACGGTAGATGCTAAAAGGCGCTGGCATTCTCTTTCGGCAACGGCTTGGCAGGAAAGCCCCAAATCAACAAAGTGTAAGTGCGCCGTTGCCTAGAAGGGGCTTGACTCTGGAACCGATTCAAGGGTTGATAATACGGATGTGAGTAACGATACCTTGCGCTCGGGAGAACTAGCCCGCATGACGGGTGTCAGCGCCGACACGCTTCGTCACTACGAGCAGCTCGGCATTCTGACTACCTCACAGCGGACGACGGGCGGTTATCGAATGTTCCCCCGAACCGCGGTTGAGCGCGTTCAGCTCGCGCAGCGCGCCCTCCAATTAGGTTTCTCGCTGCACGAACTGTCCGAGATTCTTCGCATCCGAGACGACGGCGGCGCCCCCTGTCATCGCGTACTCAATCTGACAGAAGAGAAACTCCGCTCATTAGATCGGCAGATCGAGCAGCTCCAACAAACCCAAGCCTACATGCGGTTGCTCGTTCGGGAATGGAAGAAGAAACTTAAACACACTCCACCCGGCACCAAAGCAATGCTGCTTCATTCGCTAGTGGATACACCAACGAAGAGATCAAACAATCTGAAAAGGAGATTGCGCCCATGAATCGTCTCGTACTTCCATTGTTGCTACTCGCGCTGCCTGTTTTCGCACAGGATACAAAGCAAGATGAAATGAAGGATTGCCCCATGCACGCGCAACATGCTGCTCAGTCCCATCAGGCAGTTGTGGAGAGCCATGGCGATCATGCTATGGGCTTCCCGCGTGACAAGACGACGCATCATTTCCGAATGGCGGCTGACGGCGGCGCAATTGAGGTTACGGCAAATGATTCCGGCGACAAGGCGGACACGACGGCGATTCGTTCGCACCTTTCGCATATCGCGATGATGTTCGGCGACGGCGATTTCTCAACGCCGATGTTCGTCCATGACGGCATTCCCCCCGGTGTGACGACAATGAAGTTGATGAAGCCTGACATTCACTACACGTATGAGGAGATGCCAACGGGCGGCCGGGTTCGGATCAAATCCGATAATCCGGTCGCTGTAGCTGCAATTCAGGACTTCCTGCGATTCCAGATCAAAGAACACCAGACGGGCGACAGCCCTGAGGTTGTTACGCCATGAGGGCCGCATAAAGCATTCTGGCCGCTAATGTCAGCACAGCAGTGAGGAAGATACGACGCAACCAAACTGCGTTCATTCTGAGAGCAAGCGTCCCGCCTAACAATCCGCCGAGGAACATCGCAACCCCGAGAATTAGGCCGAGTCGCCAATCCACGATTCCGCGCCCCGCGAATATGGCGACAGCAACAATCGATGAGAACAGATTCATCAGCTTCGTCGCAGCTATAGACTCCACGAATGTCATGTGAAAGAACGCAGCGAACACCGCAGTCAGCATCGTGACATATCCGCCACTGAAGAACCCGCCGTAAACGGCCAACGCCAGTGTGAGGGCATATCCGAGAATCGCTTGAGTCGGCGAGTCGGGAAACTCGTTCCTCGTCGTACCCATTTCTCGCTTCACGAGCGAGAACACAGCGACAGCAATCATCGCAACCGCAATCACCAGTCGCAGCCCACGCATCGGCGCTTTCAGGAGCAGCAGCGCGCCTACAACCGAGCCTGCAATCGTCAGGATCGTCATCAGCGGCAGTTCACGGCGCAATACCATCCCGCTCTTCCAGAATGGAGCCAGTCCGCCCGCGCTAAGGAAGATCAAGGCGAACATGTTCGTTGCCACAGCGATGTGTGGCTCAATGCCAAGCGCAATCATCACCGGAACAGTGATAAGGGAGGTCGCTCCCGTCACCACGCTCACAATGCTGGTGAGGAAGAAAACCGCAGCGAGGATCAGGAGTTTAGGAACCGGCATCCCGTAGATGATAGAGAATAATGCCGCTTCATAGAGATAATCGGGAAGGAGAGGTCAAAAGGCGACGGGATTATAGTTCGGCACGGGCTTGTCAGGAGGGCCCCAAATCGACCGAGTCTAAATGAAAACGGAGTAAGTCCAAGAACGAATAACTAAGGCCAAAGGACGCACGTTACTCCACACAAACGACTTACTTGATAGCTGACGACTGAAAGCCGATAGCTGAAAAGTAACTTCCCACCGCAACTCTATTAACCACGACGCTACTTGACAACCATGCCTTTACGCTTCAGTCTGCAAATCTTTTCAAATCAATCGCGCAATTTCGGAGATTTCACCGTTTTCTCGGTTTTCCCGCCACCTCTTCGCCACATGGAAATTTATTTTTAGAGAATAAAAGCCGAATAAATCGCCCGAGGCCCACGGTTCACCGGCCGGTCACTCCACTTTTCAGCCTCGCCAGTGCGGTTCTCAACCCCTCCCCGGCAACTCATTCGTCATCCGCCAGTTAACCGGCATACCGGACGCAAATGTAAGTACAAAGATGTAAAAGCTTGACAAAACAAGCCGGACGCCGGCCACCTCCAACATCCATTATCCGTACAAAAAGATATGCACAAATACCCAACTAGAGAGCCTTTCGCGCGAACTCAAAGCGCTCAATCTTGAGTTCAATCGACGGCATGAACAGAAGGAATTAACGCAAGACAAAGGGCATCCCGAATAACGGGATGCCCCAATACTTCGCGATGCTATGCGCGACGAGAGCGTCGCTCGATCGGCCAACGACGGCCAGCGGACAGCGGTATTACGCGCGCGCCGCGATCGCCGGCTCAGCCGATGACGATGAAGACGAAGACGAAACCGATGCCGAAGCCGCCTTCACTTCTTCCGGCTTCCCGCCCGCTTTGCGGATGTCAATTCCGCCCTTGAAGAATGCGCCATCCTCAATAGAAATGCGGGCCGCAACCACATCGCCGGTCAGCGATCCGTCGCTGCGAATGTCCACCCGGTCGCTGGCGGTAAGATTGCCGCGCACCTTGCCGAGGACCACAATCTCGCGCGCGTTGATGTTCGCCGAGACCACGCCGTTCCGGCCCACCGTAACGCGGTTGCCGGACAGGTTGATCGATCCCTCGACCCGCCCGTCAATATACAAAGACTCGGAGCCAGTCACTTCGCCTTTTATCACCAGCGACTTTCCAATCGTCGCCTGGTCGGAAGTGGTCGTCACTACCGGACGCGGCGCAGCCGGTTCGCTAGCCATGGGAGCAGTCGTCGGCAGGGACGTCGTCGGACGCTCGGGTTCGGTCGGTCGTCCCGGAGTCGCAGGTTGATTCGTGGGCTTCCACATTGTGCTCGAAATCCTTTCCTTATAAGGGATTGAGACCACTGCCGCACTTCGGTGGCCAAAATGATTCTACTCCCGAGTGGCCGCAATAGCGCTGTGGAAATCCAGCTTTTTGTAGGGCTTCCCGTACTTTTCCCTATTGTTTACCTGGGTTCAGCGCCCACCGGTAGCCGAGTAATCATTTCACTCCGGTGCCATTTTTTTCGTAGCACAAAAGCGTCATAAGTTCAGATAGCGCGAACCAGCGCATCCGCGCCCACGCGGCACGATAAACGCGATACCAGTTCGCGCGTTACTATGAAGAAGCGCATAAACCGCGACCGTCGCGCAACGTTTGGAATCAAACTGATAGAGGGTCAACGACCAAATTATGACCACACTTATAAGCACGCTCACAGCCACCATTCACCGTCCCGATCCCTCCGAATACGATCCCTACTACGAGCGCTACATTTCGCTCGTCCAGACCGACGACATGGCGGCCACGCTGCAAAAGCAGGCCCAGGAGACCCGCGACCTTCTCGCCAATCTCACCGCCGAACGATCCGAATTCCGCTACGCCCCCGAAAAGTGGAGTGTGAAAGAAGTCCTCGGCCACATAAACGACACCGAACGCATAATGACCTATCGCGTACTAAGAATTTCGCGTGGCGATCAGACCCCCATCGAAGGCTTCGAGCAGGACGACTACGTTGCGGGAGGGAAATTCGGCCGCCGCACGCTGGATGATCTCTTGCAGGAGTTCATGACCATCCGCAACGCGACCATACAGTTGATTCGCCACCTCGATCCCGAGGCGGCGGAACGCCGCGGCACCGCCAACCAAAAACAAATCAGCGCCCGCGCCATCATCTACGTAATCGCCGGGCACGAACTGCACCATCGGCGCATTTTGCAGGAGAAATATCTGAGGTAGGAATTTTGTAATTTGGGAATCGGGCAATTTCGTGATTTAGACCCTAGCCGGACGTCATGAAAGGCTGGACGTAGAATCGCCGCATTCCAAATTACAAAATTACTCGATCACAAAATTACTCGATGCCTTTCTCCAATTCCACGATTCTCCGCTACATCGAGCGCCAGCCCAAGAAAATGGCGAGCCACAAGCAATTGCTGCATGATTTTGGTGCAAGAGGCGATGCGCGGCGCGAACTGGCTGACCGCCTTTACGCTCTCGTAAAAAAAGGCGAGTTGCGTCAGGTTGATGGCGCTCACTATGCAATCCCGCAAGCGCAAGCCAAGCCCGGACGAAACACGCTCGTCGGCCGTCTCAGTATGCATCGCGATGGGTACGGCTTCGTAATTCCCGACGCCGCCACGCTTGACCCGAGTCTCAAAGCGCGCCTCGCCGGCGATGTCTTTATTCCGCCGCCGGCCACTGGCTCCTCCATGCATGGCGATCGCGTGCTCGTCGAGGTAACCTCGTTTCGTCCTGATGGCCGCGCCGAAGGCCGCATCCTGCGCTCAATCTCGCGCGCGCATCCGACGGTGGTCGGCGTCTTCCACTACGATCCCCGCCACAATTACGTCAGGCCCATCGACGAAAAAGTAAGCCAGGAAATCATCATTCCTCCGGGAATGGAGATTCCGCCGGGCATGGAAATTCCGCAGGCCTCTCTGACCTCAGTGCCCCCTGTGGTTAAAGCACTCGCAGGCGGCGCCCGAAAATCATCGAAGAAAAATGAAGCCGGAGGCGCGAAAGAATCCCCCAAAGAGTCGAAAGACCGCGTCATCGGCGACCAGGCCGCCCGCCACACCAACTCGCAGAATCTGGAAGGCGTGGTCGTTGACGTGGAGATCACCGACTGGCCAAGCGCCACACAAAACCCCCGCGGCCGCGTAGTCGAAATCCTCGGCCAGGAAAACGATTTCGGCGTCGACGTCGAAATCATGATCCGCAAATTTCACCTGCCGCATCGCTTTCCGCCCGAGGTCATTGGAGAAGCGCAAGCCCTCGCCGCCAAAGAAGAAGAACGACAAGAAGGCAGCGCCACTCCGGCGGCCAGTCTCCCGCATCGCCGCGATTACCGCGACCTTCCCATCGTTACCATCGACGGTGAGACCGCCCGCGACTTCGACGATGCCATCCACGTCCGGCGCCTGCAAAACGGCAATTACGAATTGCAAGTGCACATCGCCGACGTCGCCCACTACGTCACGCCCAACTCCGCGCTCGACGAAGAGGCCCGCCTGCGCGGCACCAGCGTTTATTTTCCCGATCGCGCCGTCCCCATGCTGCCGCTCGAACTCTCCACCGATCTTTGCAGCCTGCGCCCGCAAGTCGATCGCCTCGTCCTTTCCTGCACCATGGAGATCGACCACCGCGGCGAAATCGCCGGCTACGAAATCAACGAAGGCGTGATCCGCTCCGCCGAGCGCATGACTTACACCGCGGTGAATGCCGTTCTCGAAGGCGACGCGGAAGCCCGCACGCGCTATGTCGCGCAGGTTGAGCACTTTGAGCGCATGCGTGACCTCGCGCAGATTTTGAATCGCAAGCGCGAGCGCCGTGGCTCCATCGATTTCGATCTCCCCGAGCCGGTCATCGAGTTCGACGAATTCGGCCTGATGAAAAGCATCACCCGCTCCGAGCGCAATATCGCGCACCGCCTGATCGAAGAGTTCATGCTCTCGGCCAACGAATGTGTCGCGCACTATCTCGAAAACAAGCGCATCGCCTCGCTTTATCGCATCCACGAAAAGCCCGATGCCAAGCGCGTTTACGATTTCGAAGTGATCGCCGCAACTTTCGGCTATTCGCTGGGCGTGGGCGCGTTACCGATTGAGCGCATGCAACTCAAAGGAGATCGCCGCGCCACGCACGGCACCGGCAAACGAGCGCGCGACATCGAAGTGCCTAAAGAAGTTCACATCACGCCGCGCATGTACCAAAAGCTGACTGCGAAAATAGCCGGCAAGCCGGAAGAGAGAATTCTCAGCTTCCTGATGCTGCGCTCGCTCAAGCAGGCGCGCTACTCCGAAGAAAACGTCGGCCACTTCGCGCTCGCCGCAACCGCATACACCCATTTCACCTCGCCCATCCGCCGCTATCCCGACCTGATCGTCCACCGCATTTTGAAGGAAGTTCTGCGCGACTCGCCAGAGAGGTTGGATGGACAAGTACCTATCGGGACGCTCCAATCCCCAAACCCTCATCAGCGTGAGCGAAGCGAAGGACCTCCTTCTCATCCGCTCAAAGGGGACAAAGAAACTCCATCTCCGTGGTCGAAGCGCCGCGACCACGACGCACATCAGAAATCGCTCGAACCTCTCGGCGGACCCCTCTCGCTCGAAGAACTTCACGCCATCGCCGACGAGTCGAGCCAATCCGAGCGCCGCGCTGACGACGCGGAACGCGAGCTGATGGAATGGAAAAAAGCGAAGTTCATGGAAAGCCGCATCGGAGAGGATTTCGACGGCCTCATCATCAGCGTCACCAAATTCGGCCTCTTCGTAGAACTCGCCGACCTGTTCGTCGAAGGCCTGGTCCCGCTGCAAACGCTGACCGACCACGACGACGATCACTACACTTACCACGAAAATACACGCCAGATCATCGGCCAGCGCTCGCGCAAGACTTACGGCTTGGGCGACCGCGTGCGGGTGCTCGTTGATCGCATCGACCCGGTCGAAAAGAAAATTCAATTTGCGTTGATTGAAGAGGAACGGCCGCAAGCAGGAGCGAAGCATCGGAAACGGTGAATGCGAGGGGCACGTGCTGATCGTTGAAATTGGCGCGGCAGCCAAGTCGCGGGTTTTGAAGGGCGCATAGAAGGCGCAACCTTGTGCAAGCGCCCGTTAACAGCACTCAGCTTCAGATCGCATAAAATGGCGTTCTTTGGGTCCTGGCGAAACGTCGCCCAAAACCATGAAACTTGGTCTCACCATTGCGCTCGTCGTATTGGCAATCGCCGCCACGGTGGTCGTGGCGTTCCTTCATCACACGACTGTGCTTGAGTGGAAGTGGGTTTTCCAACACCAAATAACGGCGGTGCAAAGTGGCGGCCAGCCTGCCATACGAATTTCGGGTTTTTGTGGGGAGAGTGCACTGTCGGTCAAAGACATAAGCATACAAAGAAGTGGTATGGCCCAAGTCGTAATAGTGCGGGTATTCTTGGCTCGTGGCGGAACGACAGGCAACTTTCAGGTTGATGTTCCCATTGAGGACGGTATAAACGAGATTCGTTTCGGTAAAGAAAAAGTTCTTATATGGCAGCGAAGTCCGAGATGATAGTTGCGAAATCCCGATTACACTCAAAATTCCCGATCGGACATTGGCGGGATATCTCGAATCCTTACTGCCGCACGGCTATCCTGAGTGTCTTATGTGCATCACATCCCCGTCCTGCACAATGTAATCCTTGCCTTCGAGCCGCAGCGTCCCTTTAGCTCGCGCGTTCGCCTCAGAACCGGCTTCCAGCAACTGATCCCACCGAATCGTCTCCGCGCGAATGAAATGATGTTCGAGGTCCGAGTGAATCGCCCCCGCGGCGTTCTGCGCGCGCGTGTTCGCCGGAATCGTCCAGGCGCGGCACTCATCTTCGCCCGCCGTGAAAAATGAAATCAATCCCAGCAGGTAGTAGCTGCTCCGAATCAGCCGCGACAGCCCGCTATCCTTCAGCCCATAGCTCGATAAAAATTCGGCGGCATCCTCGTCGCTCATCTCCGCCAGCTCCGCTTCCACCTTGCCGCAAATAGCGCTCGCTCCCGCATTCGGACGCGCCGCCACCTCGCTCAGCTTGTACTTTGCGACCGCCTCCTCCAGATCCTTGCCGAGCTCCGTGCTCTCTCCGATATTAAGTACGTACAGCATGGGCTTCTCGCTCAGAAACATAAAACCGCGGATGCGTTTCTTGTCCTCGGGCGTCATCTCCATTTCGCGCAGCGGTTTCTCAGCCTCGATCTGCGCCTTGGCTTTGATCAGCAGCGCGTTTTCTTTCTCCAGCTCCGGCGTCTTCATCTTCTTCAGATCTTTTTCCAGCCGCTCCAGCCGCTTTTCAATCTGGCCCAGATCGCTAACCATCAGGTCAAACTCGACATTCTTGATATCGCGCAGCGGATCGATCGCGCCCACGTGCGGAATCGCGTCATTCTCAAACGCCCGCAGCACGTGAATCAGCGCATCCACCTGCCGCAGATGGCCTATGTACGCCGTTTCCTTCAACGCATCCTGTCCAATCGCGCCCACGTCTACATACTCGACCGACGCGTGCGTCAGCTTTTTCGGGTTATAAAGAGCGGCCAATTTGTCGAGGCGTTCGTCGGGAACCTTGGCGACTCCAATGTGCGCCTCGCGCGGGTTCGCGAATGCCTGCTCGGAGAGGCGCGCCTTGGTAAGAATTCCAAACAGCGATGTCTTGCCCACCTGCGGCAGGCCAATAATGCCAGTTTTCATGAATTAGCTCTCAGCTCTCAGTTGTCAGCTCTCAGGAAGGTCAGAATCCAACAATTCAGAATAAATCATTGGCCGAATTTCACCACGCGGGCATGAAGCCGCAGAAATAAAGAAAAAAATGTTTGGTTTTCTCCGTGTCTCTGTGACTCCGTGGTGAGAGGGTTGTGAAGCAGACTCCCGCTTCACTTCAACTCTTGCGCGGTCCGGAATATCGCGACCAACCCCAGCAGGAGCACCGCCGACTCGAAATCCTCCGACCAGGCATGCAGCCGGTCAAACTCGGCGCGCACCGGGTCATTCAGCGCCAGACTGTCAATCACGCCGGCCTGCGCACGCAAAGCGTGCATCTTCGGCGAGATGGCGAACTGCGAGATCATAGTCAATACGAGCATCACGGCGATCAACAAATGCCGCAAAGCCAGCGGCCGCGCATAGCCCGCCGTCATCCGGTAATACGCCATCGACGCGATCAGAAAAACGAAGCCGGAGACGATCGCCATGTCGTGCAATATGTCGAGCGTCCGGCCTACGACCGATCCAGCCATGTGCCGGGTCGGCAATAGCCCGGGTGAAAATACCGTCGGCGCCTCGACGAAGGCGAGAAAGATGATTCCGCCGACCCAGACGACGAGCGCCAGTAGCATGAGAAAACGCAGAAAAGACATGGGCAGATTATAGCGACCGCCCGCGAGCTTCGAGCCTCTAGCTAGCAAACATGATTTCGGTTGCTAGTGGCTAGGAGCCAGAGGCTAGTGGCTGAGAACACTTATCCACAACCGGAACCATCCCCGTCACTTTCTCGCGCACACGCAAGCGTTTACCCTCATGTTTCTTCAATCGTCCCGAAGGAATCACTCACATGCAGGGTACGCTCAGAGCGTCTGACGTGAACTTTTTGTCGCTCCCTACGGCTGTGTTTTGTGTGCAGTGTGAATTGATCAGCGCGAACAACACCACGCACTGTCTTGCCTGCGGCAGCCTGGCGGTGTTGAGCCTTTCGCGCGTGCTCGGTGGATCGATGCGTGGCCAGACTACGCACCTGATCGCCGATGCGGAGCTCGACCGGCTGGTTCGGTCGCTGCTGCACACGGTTCCGCAAGACGAACTCGAAAGTGAATATTCCAGCCTGCCCTCTTTTTCTACTCCCGGCTCGGCCCGCCATCACCTGCGCATGCGCCACCACGGGCCCAACGGTGTGCGGCCATTCGTAAACATAAATCCCGGCGAACTCGACCTCGAGCCCGGCATCAGCATCATTGCCGAAAAAGCGCAGTCTCTGACCGGCGCAACCGGCGCGGCCATCGCATTGCGCAAGGGCGATGAGATCATCTGCCGTGCGCGTACCGGCCGCACCGCTCCCGATCTCGGAGTTCGGCTGCAAACCGACCGCGGGCTCTCGGCTGATTGTGTGCGCACCGGCGAGGTTCTGCTCTGCAACGACGCCGAAACGAATCCGCGCGTGGACTCGGCAACGTGCCGGCGGCTCGGAGTGCGTTCAATTCTGGTCGCGCCCCTGCGCCATTTCCGACGCACCTTGGGAGTCTTCGAGGTCCTTTCGTCAACCGCGCAGGCCTTCGACAATAATGATGTCGCTACCATGCAGTTCCTTTCGGGAATGATGGTCGCAGCCATCTCGCGTCTATCAAACTTGCGGCCGGAAACCACTGAGTAGCTCGTCAGCTCTTAGTTCTCGGCATCAGCTCTCAGCTATCGCCATTTACCACCGCCTCGGCGCTTCCCGCGCGCGAGACCCCCGCGCCACACAGCTATACTGATTTCATGGTTACGGTTGACCCGACTCCGCGCCTGGCGAACGACCCCAAAGGTGTCAAAGTACATTTGAGCACCGGCGCCGGCCTGGAGATTGACTGGAAAGATGGCCATCACTCCACCTATTTGTTCAAATTCCTGCGCGACGCTTGCCCATGCGCACTATGCGAGGATGAGCGGACCAAAGCCGGGCGGAAAGCCGGCGAGCCCGAGAAACCTGCTCCCGGAACGCTTCCCATGTTCAAGCCCGCGGCAAAGCCCCTCAAGGCGGAGGCGGTCGGCAAGTACGCGCTCAAGTTCTCCTGGAACGACAATCACGATCTGGGAATTTATTCGTGGGCGTACTTGCGGGAAATCTGCCCCTGCGCCGAATGCACGACAAAAATTCAGTGACGGTCTCGGTAAAGACAATCTCGATCCGACTCGCGGAATTGACCGACGTTCCAGAACTGCGCCGGCTGATTGAGGCCTCGGTACTCGGCCTCCAGGCCGCCGACTATTCGCCCCAACAACTCAAGCGTGCTCTCGAAGCAGTGTATGGCGTCGACACGCAGCTCATCGCCGATGGAACCTATTTCGTGGCCGAGGCCCCGAAGACGGCAGGCGCGAGCCATGAAGCCAGCGCCGACAACGCTAGGCAAAAGTTGCCGCTCATCATCGTAGGTTGCGGAGGTTGGAGTCGCCGGAAGACTTTATATGGTGGCGACCAGTTTGCCGGCCGCGAAGACTCCTTGCTCGATCCGGCAACCGATGCGGCGAAGATCCGGGCATTCTTTATTCATCCCACCTGGGCGCGCCAGGGAATTGGCGGAATGATTCTCGAAGGCTGCGAGTCCGCCGCCAAGGCAAAGGGGTTCCGCCGGTTGGAAATGGGCGCAACACTAACCGGTGTTCCGTTCTACAAAGCCAAGGGCTACGCGGAGTTGGAAGAGACCGCCGCCCCACTGGGAGATGGCCTGACTCTCCCGATCATCCGCATGGCAAAAAACGTCTGAGTCTGACTGGGACTCCCGTTCCGTGAGCGTGGTTGACTCCGCTCCTGCTCCATCAACGAAGGCGCAGCTGACGGAATTCAGGAAATGAAGGAATCAAGTAACCAATAAGTGGGAGTTTTCACCCCATTCGTCGATTAGAGGATGCCAGAAGTGGCCTGTTCCACCTGCCCGGAAGTATCCAGTGGGCTAAACTGGCAACTTTTCGAGATAGCTGGCCAGCACCTGATCCCCGTCGCCCTCGAATTCTACGAACACAATGCCGTTGCCGAATTGGGGGTGCAGCGTTACGACGCGTCCACGAAAGCAGACGACCGAATCGCCGAGCCAAACCCTGCCTCTCAGGCAGGCCCCTAAGGCCAGCGTCAAAGTCAACTGCAAGTAGCAGCCGCCTCGACTCAGATCGGCGGTTTCCCCGCGAATGGGGATATCAGTGCCTTCCTCGTGCAACTCAATCTGAACCTGCACGGAAAACCGGGGATCGCGCCGGCGCTCCGATTCGACGGGCGCTGAGCTCACCTGTTGATAGACGGAAGGATTCATGAAACTTGACTCGTACCCATGCAAAACCTCGGCTCGTTGGGAAAATCTCCTTATTTATGATCGGCAATCGAGAGCGCCTCCATTAGCAGCCGGATCCAGCCGCATGTTCAAAACCGACAAACGTTGCGTTGTAAAGAACATCCGGCGCTGACGTGCTAGAATTTCGACAATAATCTCCCTGGTTCCGGGACCCTATTTTGATCGAACTTGCACCCTCGATACTCGCCTCCGACTTCGCCCATCTGGCGGATCAGGTCGAGCAAGCCACGGCGGGCGGCGCCGCCGTGATCCACGTCGATATCATGGACGGCCATTTTGTCCCCAATCTGACCATCGGGCCCCCGGTCGTCAAATCCCTGCGCAAGGCAACCCGGCTGCCACTTGATTGCCATCTGATGATAGAGAATCCAGATCAATTCATCGGGGACTTCGCGGAAGCGGGAGCAGATTGGATTTCAGTCCATCAGGAGGTTTGCCGCCACCTGAACCGCACGCTTCACCTGATCAAGAGCCATGACTGCCGCGCCGGGGTGGTGATCAATCCGGCGACGCCGGTAGAAACGCTGAGCGAAGTTTTCGACATCGTGGATTACATTCTGGTGATGAGCGTGAACCCCGGGTTTGGCGGACAAAAGTTCATCCCCGAAACGCTCGGCAAGGTTAGAAAACTCGCTGACATTCGATCTCATCGCGGGTATGCCTATCGCATTGAAATCGACGGCGGGGTTGCGCTGGACACAGTAACGGAAATCGTACAAGCCGGGGCGGAGATTCTGGTGGCCGGCAACGCGGTTTTTGGCAAGGGCGATGTAAAGAAGAATGCATCCGATCTTCTAGAAGCCGCCCGAAGCGCAAGTTTGCAAAGAGTGTGAAACGAACTACTAGCCACTAGCCTCCGGCTTCCAGCAAGCTCGGCTGAATGTAGTTGAATTTGCTTTTGATTGCTAGAAGCTAATGGCTATAAGCTGGCAGCTAAAACCTAGTAGTTAACGAGGTTTTTCATGCGTCGTAATGTAATTCTCGGTCTGGTCATCGCGGCGGTCTTATTTGCGCTCGGTTGCACGAATAAGAAATCCACTAACCCATTGTCCAATGTCGGCTCCAAGCAGCCCGATAAGGTGCTGTTTGATCGCTCCATGGACGCGATGAAGCACAACCACTTCGACGTCGCGCGCATGACCCTGCAAACCCTGATCAACACCTATCCGGACTCCGAATACGTGGCGCGCGCCAAGCTCGCAGTGGCCGATTCCTGGTACGCGGAAGGTGGCACCACCGCCCTCCAGCAGGCTGAAATCCAGTACAAGGACTTCAAAACCTTCTTCCCCAATATGCCCGAGGCCGCCGAGGCCCAGCTCAAGGTCGCCGACATCCATTACCAGCAGATGGAGAAGCCCGATCGTGACTTCACGCACGCCGAGCGCGCCGAAGAAGAATATCGCGCTCTGATCCAGGAGTATCCGGACAGCAAGCTGGTGCCGAAAGCCAGGCAGCGGCTGCGCGAAGTGCAGGAAGTCCTCGCCCAGCGCGAATTCAACGTCGGACAATTTTATTTTCTGCGCCTTGCATATCCCGCTGCCATCGCCCGCCTCAAAACGCTGGTGGATCGCTATCCGCTTTATAGCGGAGCGGATCAGGCGCTCTTCATGCTCGGAAAAAGCTACGAGGGAGAGATCGAGCTGATCCGCAAGAATCCGCGAACCGACGAAGTCTCCAAGACCCGCATGATCGACAAGTTGACCAAGGACGCGGCCGACGCGTATTCACGAATCATTACGCGCTATCCAGCCATGGACCGCGCGGTCGACGCCAAAGCCCGGCTCGAAGCCATGCATCAGCCCGTGCCCCGCCCCACCCGCAAAATGCTCGAGCAGAATAAACGCGAAGAGGCCAGCCGTCAGGAATCCACCCTGCTGGCTAAGAGCCTGGGCAATTTCGCGAAAGGCCCTGATACCAGCAAGGCCGCGCATTTCGGTGAACCTTCAATGGTCGATCCGGAGCCTGAGACCGCGACCAATTTCGTTTCCGGGATAGCGCTGGCTGCTAGCGGCGGCGGCAAGCTCAACGCCACGATTCTCAACGGTGCTGTCGGGCCCAACCAGGAAGCCCCCCGCTCCGACAATTCGACAGCCACCACCGATGCGACAGCCACACAGGGTCAACCTGCGACGGCTAGTGCGACAGGAGCGCCCGCTCCGGCGGCCAACGAGTTGACTCCTAACGTTGCCGATCCCAACGAACTCAAGCCCAACGTCGATCAGGACGCGACCTCGCTGCCTCCGCTCCAGCAGAACAACGAACTGGCCAACGGCCTTGCCGCGGGAGGCGCTAAAAATGCCAGTTCATCGTCTTCGTCTTCCTCATCGAAAGACGAACTGGCGGACATTTCATCGAGCAAGAAGAAAAAGAAGAAGGGAATCGCCAAGCTGAACCCGTTCTAAAAAAGTCGCGGGCTGCTTTTTCCATGCCACGAATCAAAACTCAGATCTCAAGGACGAGCACTCCTCGTCCTTTTTGTTTTGCGCGACCTTTTTGTTTTATGTGACCGTTTTGAGCGACCACAAAACCGTCCGTCCTCACCGCAGTTCATGGACTTTCGTGTTTCCTCCGCCCGCAGTCGGACATGGGCTTACGAATTATTGACTTGTACCTAAGGACACGATAGCTTCGCGTTATCTTCCTTTTGTGTCGAAGGACAACACTTGGCGCGGAAAATACTGCTTGCCGATGATAGTGTCACAGCCCAGAACATGGGGCGAAAGATCCTGGCTGACGCCGGTTACGACGTCATCACGGTCAATAACGGTTCCGCTGCCCTCAAGCGTATCGCCGAGACCTCGCCCGACCTCATCATTCTTGACGTCTACATGCCCGGTTACAGCGGCCTGGAAGTCTGTCAGAAGCTGAAAGAGGCGGCGGAGACGGCTGACATTCCTGTCCTTTTGTCGGTTGGCAAACTCGAGCCCTTCAAACCGCAGGAGGCGCGTCGCGTGCGGGCTGATGCCCACATCGTGAAACCCTTCGAAGCGAGCCAATTGCTGACCGCGATCGCGCGCCTCGAAGACGCGATCGTCCCGCAACAGCATAAGTCGCGTTTTGCGACCTCGGGTGCGGCTCCCGATGAATCGTTCGCGAATCAGGAAGAAAGCAGAATACTCGGGCGCGGCGCGAAGCTCTCTGGCCTAAGAAGGAAAGAGGCGTCGACAACCGATGCCGGCAATGGCTCCGGGCCTGCCGATGGCCGCTTCTCGAACCACGCAAGTTTCCGAGACTTCCGCAAGAGCAAAACAAAATCGACGGATCCCGTCAGCGCCGCCGATTCGACCGAGGAAATGGCCCCTGAGCCTTCGCAGGAGCCGGGCCCACTCGCGAAACTCCCGCGCGATATTACGCCGGAAGAATTAAGTGCGCTAAGTGAAGTCGCGGCCCAACTGACCGGCGCGGCGGCGGCAGAATCAGGTTTCGCGTCATCCTCAGATTTCACGTCATCGAAAGAGACGCCTTCGGAGACGGCAGATTCCCAAGCCGAGGCGCTTCCCGCTGCGGCAACGGTGGCAGCGACTTCAATCCCCTTTTCTACCGTGACGTCGAGAGAGCCGGTCGCCGCCGCAGTATCGGAGACGGCGGTACCGGAGACACATCATGCCGCATCGGCCGAACCCGCGGAGTCGACGTCACCCGCGCTCGCGTTGGACGCAACGAAGAATGTGGTTGAGATTCCGGTCGCGCATTTAGAGCCGGCAGCTGAAACGACCGGCGGCCACCAAACCGTCGAGGTTGCGTCCCAAACGGTTACATCGAAAGCCGTCGAATCCGAACAAGATTCCGAATTCCAGGCACCTGAGGCCGTAAGCGCCGCTTCCTTCGCCGATGAGCCTGCTCCTATCGACCAACAAGAAGAGCCGATGTTTGCCTCGGCAGTCGCCGAAGAAATGACGCCGGAGATGGTAGCGCACGAAAACGCGGAAGAAGCGAAGACGGGAGAATCTTCGTCGCTCGACTCTTCCTTTGCGCGCACCGCCGTAGCCGAATCAACTTCTTCAGAATCGATCTCATCAGAATCCACGGCTGCTGAATTCTGCGCCATCGAAGCATCGATTACCGATCCAATTACAACAGAGCGCGCAGCGGCAGCGCAGGCTACCGAAGAAACCACAAGCGACGCGCCTATGCCAAGCGAAGCGGAGTTGGCCGAAGCGCTGCGCTTGCTCATGCCCGCCACCGTACCCGCTGAGTCAACATCTGCCGAGACGACCTCTGCCGAGTCGATGCCGGAACCCGCAAAAGTATCAGTTGCCGCGCAAGCGTCCGCTGACGATTCAGTCGAAGCCGCCGCTGGTACCCGCTGGGTGGCCGAAGCGCTGGCTCTGACTCCCGAAGAAGCGGCCATGTCGCTCGAAGCGGAAATGTTTCAGGCTTTTGCCGCGAGCGCCGAAAAAATCGAGTCCTTGCCGACCGAAAATTCCATGCTGGCGATTCAGTCGGCGGTTGAAAGCCGTCTGGCTCAAGAGATGGCTGCCCACGAACTCGAGACCCCCGAAGCCGCACCTAAAGCAATGGCGGCCGCCGCGCCCGCCGGGCAGAACGCTGACTCGGCCGACCAGACCGATATTGCCAGCATTGTGGAAAAAGTAATGGCCGATCTTCGCCCGAGGATCGTCGAAGAAATTGCCCGGAAGTTAGCCAATAAAAGTTAGCCAGCAACAAATAGTCTCGCGTCCCCACTAATGACCCTGCTTTTCACGGCACATTAAAACTGAGAACTACCGCCCTCCGGACAAGAAATTCACAGCGGTGCCAGTTACTCCGTACCTTCGTACCATTGGCATAGATACCCGTTCCGGCTTATTCTGGAAATTCAATCCCGAGAGTCCCAGGTTCAGTAAGCATGATTTCGCTTCGTCTTTACATAATGATTTTAGGTGGCGCGGCCTTGGCATTCGGCGGCTATGCGCTGCTGCGCCGCAAGCCGAAAACCGCCGACGATCTCGAACGCGAGCGCAGGGTGTGGCTCAACACGATTGGCCGCATCACCGACGGCACCGTCATCGATGTGCAGGAGATCGCCCCTGACGGCCAGCGCGCCGCGACCATGCTGATCTACCAGTACGATGTGGCAGGCGTTTCCTACGAAGCTTCGCAGGATGTTACCTATCTTCGGCAGTGGATCAACCTGCATTCCTGCCGGCTGGGCGTGCCGACCTCGGTGAAATACGATTCCCGCAATCCTGGAAATTCTCTGGTCATCTCCGAAGGCTGGATCGGCCTGCGCCAATAACCGGCGGAGTGCATAGCAGTCGCCTGACGCTCAGTGGATCCAGAACATCGCCGCGACCAGATACACGATCTGCGCCGCCGCCAGCCCCATCCAGATCCGCTGCCGGATGCGCGACTTCCGAATATCCCGCAGCAGATCCGATGCCGTGAGTTCTTCAACCTCAACCAGCTGCGCTTCCGCCGGCGTCGGCACAGGTTTCAAGTTGAGCGGCCTCGGAGCCTCGACCGCTTTCGGCTTGTCCGGATAAAATATCTTGGGCCCGTCGATAACCTCCGACCACATCGGCAGCAAGATCCAGTTTTTCGGAATGATGTCGAGAACGGGCTTGGCCGTGAGTTGCAGTGCAGGCTGCGTCTCTGGAGCAATGCGGTCTGCCAGATTCCGCAGCAGCGAACCAAACCACAAATGGCTCAGCTGATCCGTAAGCAGTTCGCCTACATCCACCGGATGCGATTCCAATTCGAGCGGCGGCAACGTCTCCGGCGAAAGAACGTCCCCGATGTTGGTGAACACGGTGCGAAACCACGGCAGGCTGATGCGATCGCCAATCAGCAACCCAACATTTACCGGACGCGAAGTAAGATTCAGCGGCGGCAGTTTCTCAGGTGCAAGCGTGTCGCGCAGATTGCCAATAAGCGACCGCCAAAGCGGCCGCGTCAGGCTGTCAGGCGGCAGCAGGTCCAGCGGAAGCTCGGACAGCGACGCCGTGGGTTGCGGTTCCTGGTACCAGGCCTCAGCGGCATTGGAGCGATAAGCCATAAAAGTCGGATGATTAAAAAGAGGTCAGACGAGCACTCTGCCCGCCCCACCTCAACCTCTATGTTAGATGCCGCGGTGGGCGCCTGTCACGCTCTAATCGCGGAATTCGTGGGCCTGAAACGAGTTGGGTCTAACCGCCAAAATCCGGGCTCGAAGTCAGACCTCGTCGTCCCATACGCTACAATACGACTCATGTCGCAAGCAGCTTCGGCGATTACCCGCAGCCCCGCGGAGGTCGTCCAATCGAGCCCTGTATCGCAGGCCGCCAATGGCATTTGCTACGCGCGCTCGGGCGAAGTCAACATGTCGGAGAACGATCTCGACCGGCTGATTGCGGCCGTCCCTGCGCCCATCGCAGCCGCCCTCACCCGCAAGGCCTACTATTTCGTGCCGCTCACGGTCAATCACAATGACGATACCGTCATCGCCGACCGCTATGACGTCGCGCTCAGCGACAACGCCGTCTGCCATCGCAACCTCAACATTGGCGATGCACAGTGCGTCTTCATCTCGACCCGCCTGATGGACGACACTTTTTCCATCGCCTTCGAGTTCTATATCAACGTCGGACACGCGCTGGTCGAGCGCGCCGGCGTTTCAGCGGCCTTTGCCGAGCTGGCCTGGCAGCAGGTCGAGGCCGGTGTCCGCGGCGAGACCTCGCTCGACGCATGGGAGGCACGCAAACTCGCAACCGGTCACGGTCCGGACACCGAAAAATACAAGAACGAATATCTCTCCGCCAGCTTTGCCGACGCGATCTCCATCTACCTGCTCTCGATTTACCTCGACGTCGATTACCACGATCTGCGCGAGCGTGACTATCCGCTTCTGGCGCCCGCTCCCATGGCCGAGCGCCTGCGCAAGGTGGCCGAGATTTTCCCGCCGAATGCCGGATTCGAGTTCAACATCTATTACCGCCGCCGCGGCTCAGCCCAGTAGTAAACGCCGCGCGGCAATCCGCGGTCGGATTTCTCAGCTGAAGCTTTTTCAGCTTTTCTCTCCTCCCGGTCAGGTCTTGGCTGGTCAGCTTTTACTTGCTCGAAAGCACGAACTGGTTGCCGTCGACGTCTTTGAAGATCGACGTCGAACCCCACGGCTCCTTTTTCGGTTCAACCGTGTACTCCACTCCCTTCGAGTTCAGAATCTTGGCCGTGGCGAACACGTCGTCGGTCCAGAATGCGATCGGCTGGAATCCGCCAATCCGGTCTTCATGTCCCTTGGGCGTGAAGAGAACAATCTGTGTATCGGCGCCTGGAATGCCGAGTTCGATCCAGCGCTGCTCTCCGAAGGGTTGGTCGGTCATCACCCGGAAGCCGAGCTTCTCGGTAAAAAACTGCAGTGACTTTTCCTGGTCACGCACCGGAACGCACGCAAACTTGACTCCACGAATCATCTGGTTTCTCCTCTTTTCAAACCCCAAAATGGGGCGGCGAAGTGATGAGAGGATAGGGAATTGCAAATGCGTATGCAATGACCTATTCAATGCTATACTGATACGTACTATACCAGCAGGCCATATAGGCCCAACAAATGATGATTCAACTCGACGATTACATCATTGACGTGCTCATGCGCGACCTCGTCGGGCATGATCGCCACATCGTCAGCTTTCTGGTTTATCTCTGGTTCGCCGCGGAGAGCCGGAAGGCCAAGACGGTAGAGGCGAGCTATCGCCACATTGCCGAATCCATCGGAATTTCCAAAAGCTCCGCGCAAGCGGCGGTCGCCCGGCTCATTCAGCGAAAGCTGCTCGCCTCATCCAAGAAGACAGCCACGGCAACGCCCCGCTACAAGGTACTAACGCCGTGGCGACACTAGACAGTTGCAGAAAAAAGCCACTGCGCGGGATTTTGGCCGACTTGTTGTTGGGTGGCGCAGCGCTTCAGCGCTGCGATAACCGCACTGTTTTGAATTCGGCTTCAGCCGCTGAGGTTACGGTTAAAACAACTCAGGGGCCGGGTGTGGGTCCGGCCCCTGTTTGTTTCACGAACCCAACTTGCCGTTACGGAGGCTAAGTCCCGTGTAGTCCCCCACGACCTTGGCGTCGTAAAGCAGGTTGAGTTCGCAGAAAGCGATTGCAGAGACGATCGCGCCGTCAGGAAAAACTCCCCCGACACCAGAACTCTAGCCCGTCAACTGGGTTTGACTTGTCAACAAAATGTCACTTTCATGTCAAATTTATTGACAATGATCTACTGACAATGAAATCGGCAACTCGCGCATTAACAGCGCTTCGACAATTTTTCCAGGCAAAGTGTGCGTAGCCGCAGGCATCTCACTGTGACTAATTCTCAGGAGTCTCGAAATGCAACGGTTATGGATAGTTGTTTTGGCATTATTGTCGATCGGTGGTTCGGCATGGGCGCAGGTTCCCACGAAAGGCAACGTCTTTTTTGGCTATTCCTATGAGCGCACGCCAGTTGTCACCAACGACGCCATCAACACCAACGGCTGGGAAGCCTCGATGGAAGGAAAGCTGATCCCATTCCTCGGCCTGGTCGTGGATGTTGACGGCCACTATGGCAGCGGGACCTTCGCAACCAGCGGATGCCCGGAACCCTGCGTCAACGTAGAGGTTGCCGAACATAACGTGCTCTTGGGCCCGCGTGTGTCATTTCAGTCGCACGGCTTTCGCCCGTTCGCGGAATTCCTGGTCGGCGCAGGGCACATCAGCCGGAGTAACGGCGTTTCCGATTCCGATACCTCGTTCGCGAACGCCGTCGGCGGCGGGCTCGACTACCGCATAGCGGGGCCAGTCTCAGTTCGCGGACAACTCGACTGGGTCGAGACGCGCTTTTATAGCAACACGCAAAATGGTGTGCGGTTTTCGACCGGAATCGCTGTGCATTTCTGAGATAGCGGTGCATTTCGGCGAATAGCGGCTGTGCGTCAGAGTGCTCTCCGCTTCGCGATTTGCGGTTTTGTTTGCGAAACGCTGGGTTCAGCCCCTTCGCGACTCATGAAAAAACCTTCAATTTCGCCCGAGCCCGACACTCCAGTGCCCGGTCCTGAACCGACACCGCCGCCCGTTAAAGAGCCGCCGCAAGATTCGGAAAGCCCGAGCGCGCCGGTCGATGAACCCGATCCCGTCGTCCCAAAGCACGTATAAGAGACGGGGCGCACTCCATCTCAGACGCGGCAAGCCGCGTCTTTACTAACGAGGCCCGGCTCCTCTGAAGCATCCGTCCTCGCGTAACATTCCTCAAGAATCTCCGAAACCTCCGCCAGCGCGCGGTTCTTATACCTTTTCGTTCTTCCAAGAAATTCTTCGAACGTCCCCGGTTCAATCAATCGCTGCACCGCCTCGCCAATCTCCCGGAAACTCGGCACCACAACCCCAAAGCCTTTTTC
Organism: uncultured Acidobacteriaceae bacterium; assembly: GCA_963803645.1. Lineage (GTDB taxonomy): Bacteria > Acidobacteriota > Terriglobia > Terriglobales > Acidobacteriaceae > Acidiflorens. The sequence continues at coordinate 601,764 of CAWDNK010000007.1, forward strand.
CTCGACCCACTGCGCGTTATATCTTTCCTGCGGCAGCGTCTTTCCGTTGCATTCCACAATGACCGGCAAGTGAAATTGCAGCGCTTCGCTGATGGAGCCGGGGCCGGGCTTGCCAATAAAGAAATCCGCCAGCGCCATGTAGTGTTCGACATTCTGCGTAAATCCGAGAACAAGCTTCGGCGCGCGCGTCGGCAGCGCCCTGATCTCGGATTCCAGCTTCTGGTTATGTCCGCAGATCAGAATCAGCTGCACGCCCGCGCCGCTCTGCTCGAGTCGCCTGACAATGTCGACCATCACGCTCGCTCCGTGGCCTCCGAATAAAACGATTCCCGTCTTGCGTTTGGCCTCCAGCCCCAGTCGAATGCGCTCGGACATGCGCTCTTCCTGCGTCATCGCCAGGCATTTCGGGTCATAAAACTTCGGCTTCAAGACCATTCCGGACGTTTCAAAGATGTGGTCGGTCTCGTGGCCCATTGCCCGCGCCTGTAGAGCCGCTCGCTCTGTCCCGGCGACGATGTACTCCGATTCGCTCTCGATCCAGAAGTGCGGCGGATAATCGGCCAGGTCCGTAATCACCGTGACAAACGGTGGCTTTTTTGCGCCGAACCCAACCCGCAGGCTCTCCGCCAGTTCGCAATTGAAATGAGGAATAACGGAGACGACGAGATCCGTGCGATGTTCGGCCCAGTACGCCGCGAACGCCTTCACGATGGGCCCATGGTAAAGGCGAATGGTCGCCTGAAGAATGCGAAGAAGCTGCGGAGTGAATCGCGTCCAGCCCCGGCGCAGGATCTGGTTATACGTCTCCTGAATTCGTATGCCGGTCAAGCGGCGCAATACATCCAGCGGATCGAGCAGGTCCTGCGTGTCAAGCAGAGTCACATCCCACGGATGATCCTGCGTAGTGAGTGTGCCACGCAACGCCTCGGCCGCATTACGATGGCCGCCTCCGGCATGATGAAAAGCGATGGTCAGTTTGCGCAAGAAGTCACCCGGCACGCCGCGGCAATCGCACCGTCAGCGGCCAATAGCGTGATATTCACCATCCTCGACAAAACCTCCATCGCTGAAATCCAAATCACTCTCGGATTCGACGCCGTCATGCGCAGAATCTGGATTTGTCTCTGTGCTCACCGGTTCCGGCCCAGTTTGATCGACGTCGACGGGGCCGCTCGGCCGCGCGTATTCGTGAATCCCAACGCCGTCTTCACCAACGGTGATGTAGGTCAGGCGTTCGTCGATCCATGCGCCGCAATTGTAGTAATCGCGTCCATCGCGTTGCTTGTGCAGCGCGGCGTGCGTGTGTCCGCAGAAAATTCGCTCCGCTTCGCGATGCTTCGCATGCGCGAGCGCACCATCGGCAACTTTTTCCGAGAGCCTTTGCCAACGCGTGCCTAGGCGATCGAGAAAACGCGTCAGCGTCTTGCTCTTCGTATCCCACTTTTGCAGTTGCAGATAAAGCAGCGTTCCAAACCAGTAATGCAGCGCGACATTTTTGACGATGAAGCCGTCAAACTGGTGCCCATGCACGGCAATATGGCGCAGGCCCAGGTAATTCCATTGATACTCCTGGTACACGCGCACGCCAACCAGGTGCGACATGATTTCCGCGAGTCCGTGGTCGTGATTGCCTTCCACCCAGACCACTTCAACCCGTCGTTTGGGATTCGAGAGTTTGCGGATATAACCGAGAAATTTCCAGTGCTCTTTTTTGAGCCGGCCGAAGTTGAGGTCGGCAAAAATGTCGCCCAGCAAGATCAGGCGACGGTAGTGTGTCTCTTCGAGAACGTGCAGCGCTTCTCGCGCGCGACTCATATCCGCGCCCAGATGCAAGTCCGACAAAATCAGCGTGTCGTAGACTGGTGCGCCCACGCTACTCATTGTTTCTTTTTATTGTTAAGAGTTTATGAATTAGGAACGAATAGGTAACGGCAGGTAACTGCTCGGTAATCACCGGTTCGGAATCAAACAAACTGATCGCATCGCAGGATTGGCAATAACCCATCCAGCAATCCCGGTTGCGGCAACATCGAGAGTGAGGCCAGAAACCGCGACGGACAAGGACTTTAGTCCCTAACGCGGCAGTCTCCAATGCTCAAAAACCCGCAAGCGACCTTAATAAGTCAGCCGCTGTTCCTCAGTGCGTCGGCGGAACATATTCCTTAGGACGCTCCGCACCTTCGCCAAAAAAGAACTGCTCCATCTGCTGCACGATTACCTCCTGATCCTGTTTGCGCGCCGGATTCAGGCGGTATTCGTTGAGCAGCATCTTGCAGTGTTCCATCCACTGGCCCCAGGCTTGTTGCGACACGTTCTCGTAGATTTTTTTTCCAAGTTCGCTGTCGAAGGGAGCCTCGGCAAGCCCCGGTAAATCGCGTTTCAACTTTGTGCAGAACACCATGCGTTCAGTCATAGTTTTTTCAAATTATCGCACATGCCTTCCTCGACGAGGACCGGCGCGTGAGCGAGCGGCAGCGGATGTTCATCGCCGCGCGGCGAATTTCGGACGCATGTGAGCCTCTACAAACCGTCATCGCACTCGATAACGCGCTGTAACGAAACTTTTATATTGACAAATTACATACGAATGGCAATATCTTGTAGTAGGACAGCTGCTCATACCACAAGTTGGGTAGCACGGGCATCAAGGTGCCCTGTCGAACCTTGGGAGAACAAAAATCGTTCCAACGGAGGCAAACTTCATGGCAACCAAGAAAAAGGCCGCGAAGAAAAAGAAACACTAAGCGGATGCTCGTCCAGAAATTCCCCAGAGCCTCTCAGGAGAAGCACCTCTTGAGAGGCTTTTCCGTTTCGCGACGACACGTAACGTTTTCTTCCCTGGCAAACAACCCGATCCGACCCAGACCCATCCAACGCCTGAACAGTAATAAGCAGTACTGGATCGACCCGATACCCCAACTTGACTAATACGCGCATAAGCATTCCTGTGCGCGGGATGGTGACCGTGCTGCCTACCTTTTTCGTTGTTGGACCGCCCCGCACCGGGACTACGTGGCTGCACGAGGTTCTAAAGGATCGCGTCAATCTTCCGGGAATTAAAGAGACCAGGTTTTTCGACTTCAACTTTCACTACGGCCTAGACTGGTACCGCGCCCAGTTCGAAGATGCAGTCGCGGGCCGTCGCATGGGTGAGATCGCCCCCACTTATTTCGTGTCTGCACAGGCGCGCGAACGCATCGCCGAGCTCATCCCCACGGCGAAAATTGTCTGCATATTTCGGAACCCCGTCGAGCGCCTGCTCTCTCTCTATCGCCTCAAGATCGCCTACGGCATGATTCCCTGGAACTTCGATCAAGCCCTGGTTCACGATCCGGAGCTGATGGAATCGGGACGCTACGCGACCAATCTAAAAGCCTGGCGCCGAATGCTCGGCTCGGAGCATGTCTTGGCCACCTTGTATGACGATCTCCGCGACCACCCGCAAACCTACATCGATCGCCTCGTCGACTTCCTCGGTGTCCCGCGATTTCAACTGACCGCATCACAAACCCGATTCGTCAACACCTCCGAGCACATGACTCACCCGCGCAATTACGAGCGCACGCGGCGAGCGAGCCTGGCCGCCGACTGGTTCAAAGCCAAACGTTTGGGACGAGTGGTAGCCCGCTTCAAACAGTCGCCTTTCTGCCAGCTGGTCCTGGGCGGCGGTTCACCCTTCGCCGACCTGTCTCCTGAAGCCTCGGATCAGATGTGCGAGGCCTTTCGGCCCGAAGTCGAAGAACTCGAAACCATTCTCAATCGAGACCTGTCTGCCTGGAAGAATTACCCGCCCCGAATGCCCGCCCCTCAGATTGCGCCCGCTAGCACCTTCGGCTGATTGCCGAGCCCACAGCCCAACGCCGAACGCACGAGAGCTTGCCGCCGATTTGGCCAGCGCGCACGTCCGCAGGTTTTCTAGTAACCCTGCGGATTCTCAATCTCACATCGCCGATGCCCCGCTCCGTCGAATTGATACCATTCAACTACGTTGCCCTCTTCAACCTCCGAAAACCTCGCGACGCCGTCAGCGTGCACCCACTCGCGGCACATTGCTCTCTGGGTGTTTGCCGCATTTCAATTTTTTTACCTGCTGACTTCAACCGGCCGCGTCCGCACGGCCGACGAATACAACACCCTCTACACCACCGAAAGCCTAGTGCTGCACGGCACAACGGCCGTTCTACAAGCCGTCGCACTGCACAACTTCTATGGGCGGTTCGACGTTCACGGATTGCCGCGCGCCGCCTATCCGCCGGGACAGGCGCTCGCCTGCACGCCCTGGTATGCCGCGGGTCAATACCTGCTGGCGCGGCTCCCCGGCGTTCCGCCCGACGACACCGACCTCATCGTAGCCTTCGCGTCGACCTTGAGCAGCGCCACCTTCGCCGCGCTAACCGTCACTTTTTTCTTTTTGTTGCTGCTCGGAATCGGAACTCCCCTGCGCTCCGCGCTCTTCGCGACCGCGATGCTCGGCCTCGCCACCCCGATCTTCGCGTATTCAGGATGGCTCTTCTCCGAACCACTCTCAGCCGCGATCTTTACGGGCGCGGCATGGTTGCTGTTCGCGCGCGCGCCAACCAGCGCCCCACCGTCATTGCGCGCTGCGGCCGCCGGCGGTCTAGTTCTGGGCCTCGCCACGCTGGTGCGGCCTACCAACATTCTGACCGTCGGCGTTTTCGCGCTGGCGATTCTAGCCAGCCACAGATTGGCCGGCCTCCGCGCCGCGTTCACCGTGTGCGTTGCCTCGGCCATCGGTGTCGCCATCCTCCTGGCCCACAATGCAGTCCTCTTCGGCAGCCCCTTCGCATTTGGATACCCCGCCGCTGCCGAAGGTGCCAAGCAACTCAACCGCTTCGATACGCCGCTCCTTACCGGCCTTTACGGATTTCTCTTTTCACCGGGCAAGTCAGTATTTATTTTTGCGCCTCCCATAATTCTCGCGCTCGCCGGACTCGCCGGCCTGTGGCGCCGCAATCGCTCTCTCGCGGCCATAGCGGTTTTGTTCCCGCTCGCTGACCTGCTCTTCTTCGCCAAGTATTCGCAATGGGAGGGCGGCTATTGCGTGGGTCCGCGCTACCTGGTTCCAGCCGTAGTATTTCTCTGCCTCGGACTAGGCCCGGCCCTGGCCGCATCTCAAAAGAATTATCGTTCGCTGAAGAGGCTCGCGGTCATTCTGCTCATCCTCGGCGCCATCGTGCAAAGCCTTTCCCTAGCGACCAGCTTCATGGAGGACCAGGTTCCGCGCGGCCGTTATTACACCGCCAACTGGACCTACCGCCTCGACTACTCGCTAAGCGGCCCAGTCCACTTATTCTGGAAATACCTGACCAGCCCGCAGCCCGCCCGGCTCGGCCTCGGGTGGGATCGCTGGTTCGTATTTCTCGCGAAAGCCGGCGTCTCCCACGCCACGCTGGCGTTTTTTGGCGTAACCATGTTGGCCGGGTTCTCGATTAGTCTCGTTGGCCTGGCAAAGTCCACGGCGAAGTGCTCGGCACCGGCGAAGCCCCTGCCAAAGAGCGGGGCCTAATTCCCGGAGCCGCCTGCGACTATGCACCCAAAGGTGCCTTCGGTACTTTTGGGGATTGTCCCGCGACGCCGATCATGCTAGAAACGGCTATACAGAAGTAATGGAAACGGCTCTATGACAATTCAAAAGAAAGGGACAAAAAAATCCGCGCGCCACACCGAAATCGTCATTCCGGACAAGCTCTACTTCCGCATCGGCGAAGTCGCCGAATTGTGCCGCCTGCCCGCCTACGTGCTGCGTTTCTGGGAAACTGAATTTCCCCAGCTTAAGCCGATCAAGAGCAGCACAAACCAGCGCATGTACCGCAAGCGCGACGTGGAATCGGTCGTCCGCATCAAGAAGCTGCTCTATGAAGACGGCTTCACCATCGCCGGCGCCCGCGCGCACCTGCGCGAAGAAACCCGCCCCGAGCGAAATCAGTCCGCGCTGCCTTTCCCGGCAAACGTCGCGCCCAACGTAGCCCATCTCCGCAACGAACTCCAGCAGATCCTCCACATCCTCTCCGCGAGGCACTAGATCGTGTGGCACGGACACTCCTGTCCGCACACCATAGATATGCTCGCCACTCCGCCTCCGCCCCCAATAAAAAAACGCGGACCGAAATCCGATCCGCGTTTCTCACGACGATTTAAATGCCCCAACCCCACCAATCAAAGAGCGATTAGGAGCTAGGAGCTAAAAGCCAAGAGCTAATAGCTGAGACCTGCCGCTACGCCGACTTCCTGGCCTCGCCCTCGCTATCCGCCTCCACCAGCGGCTCATTGACCAGATGTTCGCTCACGAACCACGCCTGCAATTCATTGGTCCTCAGAACGTCGCTGACCACCAGATCATTGGTTCCGGCATCGCCGATCTTATCGGCGCGTTCCGCCAGTTCGCGCACATGTTCGATAATGATCTGGTGCGCATCCAGCAGCCGCGAAAGCTGCACCGGCACCTCCTCGCGCCCCTTGGGAGGCCGCGGAATCCGCGTCGTCTCCGCCACATCCGCCGCCATCGCTATGCTGATCCCACCCAGCAGCTGAATCCGCTCTGCGATCGTATCCACCAGTTCGTCTTGCTCGTCGTGATGTTTATCGAACAGCAGATGCAGCTGGTAAAAAGTCGGCCCGGAGACCTGCCAATGCGACTTCTTATAAAGATCGCGCAAGGTCATAGTGTCAGCCAGCAGCAGGTTGAGTTGTTCGGTCATCTCCAGCCGCACCGGCTCAGCGAGTTGCAGCGGCTGCATGTTGGTCACGGTGCCAAATTGCTGGATCTCGCGGCCGCTCTGATGAAAGCGCGGTTGGGCAGAAATTTTGCGCCCCTGATTCGGCGAAACTTGATTTGTCGGATTGCTGGACGAACTGCTGGAATTTTTCTTAGGCATGAGCTGCTCCTCGATAGTGCGAAATAGTGTTGCGAAATGATAGTGCGAAACGGTGGTGCGAAACAGCCGTTCGAAACGGTGGCGCGAAACGGCAGCGTGAAATTTTGCTGCAAGAATCGGAATTCGAATCCTGCACAGCGCAAACCAGCGATCAAAAGAAACGGCGCGAACCACGAAGCGCCAAAAAAATAAGACCCGAGTTTCAGCTGCCCAGCGTCAGTTTTTGGATGCCAACCAGCGCAAAAGGATCACAAAACCGAAAAAGAAAGCCCTGCCGGGACCCCCTCAGTCGGCGGCGCTCCTCCGGAGGCTGAACATTTCATTCAGGTATTCGACGCGCGGCGTTGACTTGACCCCCGCCTTCGCCATCCTCGCCTTCAACTCCTCCGCTGCCATGAAAGCATGAGCCTTCTCGAAGCTCTCCCACTCAAACAGCAGTGTGAGCTCGTTCGGGTTCTGCACACCGCGGAAGATGCGGCAGTTGCGCTCACCATGCTGGGTGCGCCAGTCAAGCGAGGAGTCGAACACCGTCTTCCACGCCGCATAGTCGGCGACCTCATGGTGGAGAAGAAGATAGATCATGGTAGGCAGGCCCTCCGTTTCGCCTAAGAAAAACCTAGTCCCAAAGCCAGCAGAATTGCAAGCGTGAGAGCCATGGAGTCAGGAGGGGTCACAAAGTCAGGGCTGACGGGGAAATGCGCACCCGGACACTCAAACATTAAAGAAGACACCAAAGAAAACTCCGCCGAAGCGCGGTCCGTGGTCGCGGCTAGCCTGCCAATCCAAACGCCTGAGCTTTCCCAGCCGTCGGCGTGACGTAGCTGAACATTGCCTGCTTCAGCTGTGAATCGACTTCATCCGCAATGGTCACAACGTCGAGCAACAATCGACTGAAGTCCACGCCGGCCAAATTCCTTTGCAGCGTCCTGAAAATGCTCACCTGCAAGATACGAGATTCTTCTACCACCATAGGAGCGGTGTAGCCCTGTTGGAGCCGCATCTCTCCATGGTTGCGGGCTGCCATAGACGTTGACGCCGGCAATCCCGAGTCCAATCGCAGGCGAACAATCAGGTCCAGCATAAGTTCAGGAAGGTGCCCAGTGCGTTCCGTGCGGCTCAGGGGAATACAGGTCAGCTCCGTATCCTGATCCACAATATCCAGCCAACCCTGAATCGTGGTTTCAGTCTCGCGCTCCAATATGGAGGCGACAGATTCCGGCTTTATACGTTTGAGACTTCTAGGCTCGGTTAGTCTTTGGCGAATTAGCTCTTTGAGCTTGCCGATTCGAACCGGCTTTGTAAAGATTTCGTCCGCTTGAGACAGAATCGCCGACATCGCCTCTTCCAGCGCCGGGTACCCGCTTAGCACCACGGTCAAGGCGTGCGGATGAGTATGGCGCATGGCACTGACCAGGGTGAAGCCATCTCCGGCGAGAGGCAAGTGCAGGTCCGAGAGCAGGACATCAAAACTTTCCGTTGAGATATGCCGCAGTGCGTCGCGCACATTCGAAGCAGTTACAACTTCAAACCCGTCTCGCTCCAGTCCTTCTTGCAGCATCATCCGAACAGCGTCATCATCTTCGACGACGAGGGCCCTGTGTGTCATTGATTGGCCTCCCTATCAATGGGCGATTGGCCTCCCTATTAATCGTCGCCGGCTCAAAATCTTTTAACCCCTTCAACCTTGCCGGGGGAGGCCTGGCGAAATGTAATACCTTCGGGCGTCTATCTACCGGACACTTCTACAATTCTTATCACGTAGCATTGGTGCCACTAACTACACGAGTTATGACAAGTCTTACTCACGAGTACCACCCAATACTGTGCAAAATTGAACATTGTTGCCGATTAAGTAATGGTCGAAGAGAAAGTGGGGACCTCTGCCGACGCGTGAGGGCAGGAGGTGCCCGCTGGCAAAATCCCGAACTCGTGAGGGACCCCGGCTTGTAAGAGTATTTGGTCGGGACGGCGAGATTTGAACTCGCGACCCCTTGCACCCCAAGCAAGTGCGCTACCAGGCTGCGCTACGTCCCGACATGATTCGCTGCGGAGAACAGCGTGGGGTTAAACTCAAAAAAGCTAAACTCAAACAGCCAAACTCAAAAAGCTAAACTCGAAAAGCTCAACTTCGAAAACCTTAACTCCGAAAGCTTGACTCAGAAATTCTACACCAGCCTGCGCGACCCCGGCATCCAAAGTCCACGGAAGAAGGCCGCGAAAGAAGTTCGCGCAACAAACCCGGGAAGCCGCGCGCCGAATTGCCCCGAATTACTCGCCGCCGACAGTCAGACCGTCGATGCGAATGGTGGGCGCCGCCACGCTGCCGCGAAATTCCAGGTCAGTGCCGATCTCGGAGATGTTCTTGAACATCTCTTTCAGATTGCCCGCGACCGTAATCTCTTCGACCGGATAGGCCAGTTCGCCATTTACGATCCAGAGCCCGGACGCGCCGCGCGAATAATCGCCCGTGACCAGGTTCGCGCCGTGACCGAGAAATTCGGTCACATAAAGACCGTCTTTGATCTCGCTGATAATCTGCCGCGGAGTTTTCGTCCCGGGCTGCAAAAAGTAGTTGCCGGGAGAAATCCCGGGCGTGCCAGCCAGCCCGCGAGAGGCGTTGGCAGTGGTCTCGAGCTTGAGTTTTTTCGCCGTGTAAGTATTGAGCAGATACGACTTCAGAATTCCGTTCTCGACGACTACGGTGCGCCGTGTAGGAATTCCTTCTCCATCGAATGGAGCCGTGCCGAAACCGCCAACCATGGTGCCATCGTCAATGATGGTGACGTTCGAGCCCGCGATCTGTTCGCCCAGTTTGCCGGCCAGAAACGACGCTCCGCGATAAACCGAGTCGCCGTTCACGCCCTCGAAAATATGTTCGAGCATGGAGGCGGACACCATCGGATCAAGCACAACCGGCACGTGCGCGGTCTTGCCTCTGCGCGCACCCAACCGGCGAAGCGTGCGCCGGGCGGCCTCTTTGCCCACCGATTCGGCCGATTCAAGTTTCGCCAGACTGCGCGCGACCGAATACCAGTAATCGCGCTGCATGTGGCCCTCGTCGTCCTGTGCGATAGGAACGGCAGCGACCGAGCAATAAGAGCGGCGATATTCGCCCACGAATCCGTGCGAGTTGGCGAGAATTTTGCGCCCGGTCGCAGCGTCGAACGATCCCCCGTCGGAATTCTTAAGCCGCGGGTCGGAATCGAGTGCGGCCTTCTCGGCGCGGCGCGCATAGTCGATGCGCTCCGGCCCAGGGAGCGAGTAGACATCTTCGTGGTAGAGGTCAAGCGAACCTGCAATCGAACCCAGTTTCGCGGCTTCGGGAATGCCCCCAAAAGGATCTTCAGACGTAATCTTCGCCAGTTCGAGCGCGGACGACAACATCCGATCGATGCCCGCCGCGGAGAAGTCGCTGGAGTAGGTCGAGGCCGCCCGCTGTCCAAAGAAAACGCGCACACCGATCGACCGTGCCCCCGATTCTTTGAGAGTCTCGACCTGCCCAAGCCGCACCACGGCCGAGAATTCGTCGCCTTCGCGGACGACGCACTCCGCTGCGGAAGCGCCCGAGCGCACCGCGCGCTCCACAACGTCCGAGGCGAGAGACTTCAAATCAGTCGCGATCTGGCTGGTGCTAGTGTCTGTTGTTGTGGTCATTCCTAATTCTGAATCTACCATGGCAGCAGGCAGCCACCGAAAGATAGGGTCTCAATTGTTTTGAGTGCGCGAATCACCCTTTGGATTCATGGCCTTCGGTCCACTTGTAAATAATGCATAATTGCATTACCATGAGGATAAGAGGTGCGTTATGGCGACATTAACCGTAACAGCTCGAGGACAAGTCACATTCCGGAAGAAGGTGATGGAGCACCTTGGTGTGGAGCCCGGCGGGAAGATTGAGCTGGAGCTGCTGCCCGATGGCCAAGGCCTGCTCCGGGCGGCACGGCCGGCGGGAAAGATAGACAGCTTCATTGGGATGCTGGCGGGTAAGACGAAGAAAATCGCCACCATTGAAGAAATCAACGAAGCCGCCGCGGCCGGGTGGGCCGGCATTCGCGGATTCAGGAAAAGCCCTGCTGGCAGGAAATGAAGATCGCGGTAGATACCGACGTATTGGTGCGGGCCGTCGTTCAGGACGATCCCGAGCAGGCCGAGATTGCCTCCAAGATACTCAAAGCGGAAATACTCGCCGTCGCCACTTCCTGTTTGTGCGAATTCGTATGGGTCCTGCGGCAGGTTTATCGGTTTAGGCCTTCGGCAATTGCGGCTACGATACGCGAGTTGCTAGCAGCCGAAAATGTCGAAACCAACCGGCCGGCGGCTGAGGCGGGACTGGTCATGCTCGATGCTGGCGGAGATTTTGCCGACGGCGCGATCGCCTATGAAGGAAGGTGGCTCGGCGGGGAAACGTTTGTTTCGTTTGACCGGAAGGCGGTGGACATGCTCAAGGCGCAGGGGCAAGCGGCGCGGCTATTGTAGAACATTCATTCGGTAGCAGCTGCGGTCATTTAGAAGGCCAGCATCCCAAGCCCGGCCAGGGGTGCTATTGCATGTATCCGCCAGCATCCTTGCGCGCGGTTCCGCCCACTGTCAGCCGGTCGACTTTGATGGTCGGAATGCCAACGCCAACTGGCACAGCCTGCCCATCTTTACCGCAAGTACCCACGCCTTCGTCGAGTTTGAGGTCGTTGCCGACCATAGAAACCCGAGTGAGCACATCCGGTCCATTGCCAATCAGCGTCGCGCCTTTAATCGGCGCGGTGATCTGGCCATCTTCGATGAGATAGGCCTCCGAAGCAGAGAAGACAAACTTGCCGTTCGTGATGTCGACCTGTCCTCCGCCGAAGTTCACAGCGTAAACGCCATTCTTCACCGAACGAATAATATCCTGCGGATCGTCCTGCCCCGCCAGCATGTAGGTGTTGGTCATGCGCGGCATGGGAATGTGCTCGTAGCTCTCGCGGCGTCCATTGCCGGTGTCGGCGAGGCCCATGAGCTTGGCCGAAAGCTTGTCGCTCAAATAGCCCTTGAGGATTCCGTTCTCAATGAGCACGGTCTCCTGCGTAGGCTGCCCTTCGTCATCGACGTTGAGCGATCCGCGACGCCACGGCATGGTTCCGTTATCAACCACCGTGCACTTCTCGCTGGCCACGCGTCTGCCGATGAGCCCCGCGAAGGCAGAGGTCTTTTTGCGGTTGAAGTCCGCTTCCAGTCCATGGCCAACGGCCTCATGCAAGAGCACTCCGGGCCAACCGGGACCGAGTACAACTTCCATGTCGCCGGCGGGAGCCTCGCGCGCGTCCAGTTGCAGGATCGCCTGGCGCGCCGCTTCCTTCGCGAAGAACTCAGGCGTCTTTTCACCGAAGAAGAAATCGAGAGCCACGCGGCCGCCACCACCCGCTGTGCCGCGCCCAGAGCCGGCTTCAGTCTTGGCAATGCAGGAGACGTTGATACGCGCGAGTGGCTGCGAGTCCTCGGCAAACGTGCCATCCGAACCGACCACGAGAATATTACGCAGTTCGTCGGCGTAGCTGGCGCGGACCTCTTTAATACGTGGATCGAAGGCGCGCGCCGTTTGGTCGCCCCGCATCAGGAGATCGACCTTCGAGGTGATCTCGGCATCCACCGACGGCAAAGGAACCGGATAAAGACTGCGTGCGGGCTTCTGCTGGAAACCGGCAACGGAGGTCTTCGCGGGCGCGCTGGCGATGAGAGCCGCGGTCCGCGCCGCGTGCAGAATGCGCGCCGGAGAAAGATCGTCGGTATAGGCGTATCCCGTGCGCTCGCCAGAAACCACGCGCACACCGCAACCGGCCGAGATACCCTGCGAAGCCGACTTGACCATCGACTCGTCAACCATCAGCGAGGTCGAGGTCAGGTATTCGAAATACAGGTCGGCATAGTCGCCGCCGGCTGAAAGTGCGGCTCCCAAATAGTTTTCAAGGTCTTGATGGGTAAGGCCGTAGTGCTGGAAGAAGAAACGCTCTTGTGTGCTCACAATAATTCGATGCCTTTGTCCCGCGAAATGACTCGGGGGCTAGCTTCCATTATCCCACGAGCGAGAGAGGCGCATGCGGCAGCGCAATCACGAAGGTCACGCGAGAATGCAGAAGAGGCAGGAGCCAAAAAACGAGCCGAATTGCCACGCATAGCTCAACGCCAGTGGTCGCGGTCAATCCGATTCGACACAAATTCAGAGTGCGCCCGTCACTGCCCTCGTCCCAAGGCTGACAAATAATGGCTCGATGACCCCGGAATCTCTCGGCAAGGCACTGACCGACTTTCTCGAAGGCTCGCGCGCCGCGGTCGTGGTCGAGGACGGCGCCATCGTCTTCGATTTGGCTGAGTCGAAGTATTCCATTTCCGGCGAATACAACAAGTGCCTCGTACACCTGTGGTCGAATGAGCGCAACATCGTGCGGCGCGTGCTGGACTCCGAAATCAAAGGCTCAACTTTGCGATTGCAAGTACAGCGCATGGGACACAGCCGTCCGACGCGGCTCGATATTTGCCGCGACCGCGATCAGCGCAGTCCCGCGGCACGGCGAGCCGCGCGCGCGGCTTACGAACCCCACTTGCGGCGCGTTCTGGAACGCAACTTCCCCGGCTGGACAGTCGTGCGGTTGACCACCGGAATGGACCTGGAACACTCGTTCGGTCCCGCGTACCTGCGCGGATGGATGCGCCAGGGTCAGCGAGCGCTGGCGATTGTCGGAGTGAACGATCAGGAAGCACAGACCACCGTGGATGGCGCGCTGACCTGCGGACTTCTTTGGCTCGACGAGTGCCGGCTTGCTCAGCAGGAGCGTCGCCTCGTCGAAGGCCTGGTTCTGGTGGTGCCAAAAGGCGCCTCTACTCTCACCGCGCAGCGCATGGCACATCTTCATCCCACAGCGGCGAAATGGCACCTGAACGAATTCGACCAGCGCGAGGATACTTTGCTTCGCCTGGAAACCGGCGACCGCGGCAACCTCTCGACGCGCCTGGTGCGTGCCCTCGATGAAGGGCACACGTTGGACCGCTTCGCGTTGTCGATCGAGCGCATCCGCGGGATTCTGCCCCAGGCGGAAGTAGTGGCGTTGTCGCCGGCGCTGGTCTCTTTCCGGCGATTTGGGCTTGAGTTCGCGCAGGCACGCGTTGCGCACGATCCGCGAAATTTCCAGATCGGCGAAGAAATTGTCTTCGGAGTCGGCGCCGAAGAGCGCATTTTGGATGAGCAGAACGAGGCGCAGTTCGCCAATCTGGTCCGTCTGGCAGCGGCTGTGCGGCATAAGGACGGCCCGAAGAATCATGCCCTCTGGCGCATGCATCCGGAGCGCTGGCTGGAATCATTAGCCGGAGCAAACATTGCGGCCCTCGACAGCCGTCTGCGAGACGATTACGTTTACCGGCAGGTGCCGGCATTTTCGGCGGCCGATCGAGCGATGATCGACATTCTGGCTGCCACCGGCGATGGGCGCCTGGCCGTAATCGAACTCAAGGCCGACGAAGACATTCATCTGCCGTTACAAGGTCTCGACTATTGGTCGCGCGTGGCGTGGCATCAGGAGCGGGGCGAGTTGACAAAGTTCGGATATTTTCCCGGCCGCGAAATCTCGCCGCTGAAGCCGCTCCTCATGCTGGTCGCTCCGGCGCTGCGAGTGCATCCTTCGACAGACACGATCCTGCGATATTTGTCGCCGGAAATCGAGTGGGAACTTCTCGCTATCGACGAACGGTGGCGCGAGGAATTGCGGGTTGTCTTCCGCAAGCGAGCCCGCGATTCCAGAAATCAGGTTGCCAATCTCAAGAGCGCATGAGCGAAGCGCTTGAAAAGCATAGACGGGAGTTCCCTCTCAAGATGCCGCAAACAGGCACCACAAAACACGCGCTCGATCAAATCCCCATGCACTTGCGCAGCATGACTAACTGCCCCAGATGATAGGAATTGTGGTCGGCAAGCAGCAGAGCTTCGCGTAACAGCGTCTGGCCGTCTCCCCAGGGAAGTTTTGCATACAAATCGCTCTTACGATTCGCGACCAACTGCTCCATGGTCCACAGATCTTTCTTGAATTCGGCGATCGCCGTAGTCCAGGCTTTCTCATTTTCGGGCGCCTCCGATGCCGGCCAGTAACCCTCAGGCCACTTCGGCGAGACGTGCTTCGGGTTGCGGCTGAACTCGAGAATGTCCCACTGCGCAATGCGCATGTGCTCGAGCAGCATCCACGCAGTGTGCGGAAAGTTCGCAACTTTCGCGCCCGCGAGTTGCACCGGCCAGTCGCCGGTAGCGGAATCAAAATCCGTGTGCGCTTCTCCGCCGCTGAGCAACTCAAGCAACTGTTCGCGGAGAGCTTGATCGGACGACATCGATGGCTGCCGATTGATTTTCAGGACCGTCGGAGCGGTCTTCTTCACTGCGGTCTTCTTCACGGCATTCTTCTTGCTTGTCTTTCTCTTCTTCGCGCTTTTCTTGGTAGCCATATTTTCTAAGCTGCTGCCAACCGATTGTACAGGCGCTGATATGGCGATACGCGGACGGGCGATAAAAAGCGCATTTTGGCCGCCATGTGGAATTCGGAATATGCGCGCCAGGAATTCGGACACTATCCCTCATGATCGCCCGCCAGCATTGCGCCTCGTTATTACTAAGTTCCGACATGAACTAACGGCAGATTGACTCTTTACCAATTCAGAAATAAATTGCTACTCAACTCTTCCGAGTATTCCGCTTTTCTTAAGCGAATGCTCCACTCCTCGGGAGCCCTCAGACCCAAGGGTAAATCTGGCGGGGCAAGTCGACGGCCTTTCAGCCGCCACTCGCTCTCATGCCCTCCGTCTCGCACCCTCAGCGGCGCAAGCCGTCGTGTGTCTGGCCGACAAAGGAGAGAGGAAAATGAACAAATGGAAATCCGGCGGCATAACTCTGCTCGTAATCGTTTGCACAATTTCCGGAGCATGGGCGCAGCAGGATCCTGGACCAAGGCCCGGTGCGCCCGGAGCAGGCGGCTCTTATCCCACGCTCGATGCGAATGAATTGCTGTTCTTTACCCAGGCCACAGCTCGATTTCAAGAGGTCGATTCGGTGCAGGGTACGATCGAGGCCGGCAAGGGGTTAGGGCCGGGCTTTAACGGAAACAGCTGCTCGATGTGCCATTCACAGCCGGCGGTCGGCGGCAGCAGTCCGGGACTCGCCAGCCCGCAGAATTCGGTGGCCAACCCGCAAGTCGCTCTCGCCACTCTTGACGGCGCCACCAATAGCGTGCCGTCATTTATCACCACGACTGGACCAGTGCGGGAGGCGCGCTTCATCCAAAATAGCAATGGATCGCTCGACGGCGGCGTCCACGACCTGTACACCATTGCCGGACGCAGCGATGCTCCCGGATGCGCGCTGGCGCAGCCACCCTTTGCGCAACAGCTTTCCGAGCACAATGTAATCTTCCGCGTTCCCACGCCGCTCTTCGGACTGGGATTGGTGGAAAGCACACCGGATCTCACTTTGCAGAACAATCTCGCTTCGACCCAGCCCGCCCGATCGCGGCTCGGAATCGGAGGGTCGTTCAATACCAGTGGAAACGATGGAACGATCACCCGCTTCGGATGGAAAGCGCAAAACAAATCGCTCGCGATATTTTCCGGTGAAGCTTACAACGTTGAGATCGGAGTCTCCAACGAGAACTTCACCAATGAACGCAACGCGGTTTCAGGCTGCATCTTCAACGGCTCGCCCGAAGACTCGACCAACCTGCTGAATCAAAACCCGAGCAGCCCGAACTACAACACGACCATCGGTACCGCTTCCGAGATGTCGTCCGATGTGGTCAACTTTGCGGCGTTCTCGCGGCTCTCGGCTCCGCCAGCCCCGGCCGCGCCAACGCAGTCCACGCAAAACGGGCAGAAGGTATTTGAAAACGTCGGCTGCGCTCTCTGCCATTCTGAATCGCTAACCACGGGATCGTCGGCGTACACCGGCATGGGCGGAGTCTCCTACCATCCATATTCAGACTTCGCTCTCCATCACATGGGCAGCGGCTTAGCCGATGGCATCGTGCAGGGAGCGGCGGGGGGAGATCAATTCCGCACCGCGCCGCTATGGGGCGTCGGGCAACGCTTGTTCTTTATGCACGACGGCCGCACATCCGACATTCTCCAGGCCATTCTGGATCACAGCTCCAGCGATTGCCGGCAAAGAAACTGCCAGTCGGAGGCCAATGGAGTCATTCACAATTTTGAATCGCTCAGTCCCTCAGAGATGCAGGATCTGCTGAACTTCCTGCGTTCGCTGTAGCAAATAATGTATGCCAAATAGTTAAGAAGGGCGGGGAGGACACTCCCGGCCCTTTAATTTTTGCTCCCGCTGACGCGCAGACGTGTTATTCGGCTGACCTCGTCAAGCGGCGCCGCAAGAATTCACGTGGTTTTAATACTGGCGCGTTCATTCAACATTAACATTTCACCTATGCCTGATCAGCCACTGGTGATTGAAGAAACGCCCGGTTCACGGGAAGGGGTCCATATCTTTCGACTGTCGGGGCCGCTCACGCTGGTCAATGTGTTTGCCTTCCAGGCCAAGGTGCGCGCCGATCAATCGCGCGCGCTGATTCTGGATTTTACGGCAGTGCCGCTCGCGGATTCAGCGGGGATCGGCGCGCTCGTCGGCGCCTACGTCAGCCGCCAGAAAGACGGTCGCAGTCTGGGCCTGGTGGGAGTGAATCAGAGAATTCATCAGGCGTTGGAGGTCACGCGCGTGGAAAATTTCTTCCGGTTCTTTGCGACGGTAGCGGACGCCGAGAAAACGGCCTAAATTATTTCGCTGAACTTTCTTCAGTAAAACGAATCGTACTTGGTTACCGCCCAGCCATCACTCTTCTTTTCCTCCGTAATCGAAAACAGATCCTCATACGTGGCGTTCTGCGCAGGCGTCGAGTAGCGCTTACCTTTATAGTGCAGGATGACCAGCGGGGGCGCGTCTTCCCATTCGACGATGTTCCAACCAATCAGCGGATGCTGGGTTTCAGAATCGCAGATGAATTGGGCGCGCTTCCTGCGGTAGTCCCGTTGCCAGTCAGCGAGGAGCATTCGGCAGTTGCCATCGCTCATCTGCTTGATAAAGGCGCTGGCGGTACGCTCAATGGTGCGATCACGCAAAGGATTCATCGTGATGGAGATCGGCATGTTGGTCAGGGGGTCGCGCTCTTCCGAGCGCGCGAGAACCGGTCCCTGATTGCCGAGCCAATGGATGTAGCCGAGAAAGACGATCAGGAGCAGGCCGCCCGCCGTGAGCGCGATCGCTACATGTGTCCTGGAGGCCTGCATTAGAAAATCTTGAGGCAAAGGTAACCCGACCGCAAGGTTACGATGGGCACATGAAGTAAGGTCGTAATCCCATTCCGGAATTCGATTCCGGAATTCCCCTCCTAAGACGCGCGGTCGATCGTAGACGATCTTTTTTCGATTCTGGCTGCAATTTGTGCCATCAGAGCCTCCGTACTGGGTGCCGTCAGTCCGTGTCGTTTAGCCGCGCGTACGACAGCTCCGCCAATCGCGTCTAACTCCAAAGCACGCCCACTCGCCACGTCTTTTTGCATGGAACTGCGAAAGCCAAACGGCGCGTTCTTCAGCAATTTGAGCACGGCATCGGCATCCACCTTGGCGCCTTCGGCTTGTCCTATCGCGCACGTTTCACGCACGCAGTCTTCCATCTGCTGCCGGGTTTTCGCGTCCGCCATAACTTCGCCGACCGTTCGATCGAACGCGCTCGTCGTCAGGGCTATGGGAGCCAGGAACACGAGCTTGCTCCACATCAGGGTCATTTCATCGTCGAAAAAATTGTAGGTAAGCCCGAGGGCTCGAAGTTTCTCGACGACCGGATCCAGCAGTTCGCGGCCGCGAGCCGACAGGTTGAGCACCGCAAAAGGAGTCCGGTGAACAAAGTGCCCCGCGCTTACCCGTTCGAATTCACCGGCGATAGTAGCGGGAATGACGCGGTCCGCTCCGAACGTCGACCGCAACACTGGCAAATGATCAATACCGTTCAGCAGAGGAACGACCGCTCGAATCGATTCGGGCTTCGTGATCGAGCGGAGCGCGTCTTCAAGCTGCGTGGCTTTGATGGTCAACCACAAGACATCGGCCGGTGGAATCGACGCCGCCCAGTCAACATCCGCGGTCCAATTTCCGAGGGGGCTCTCGAGTTGAAGCTTTGGCGGATGATCGGCGAGCTTTTCGGGACGAACAACTAACGTGACGTCTTCACCGGCGCGCGCCAGACAGCAGGCGATAAATCCGCCCACGCCGCCGGCTCCTAAAATTGCATGTCGCATGGAAGTAAGGATGTCCTCAAATCAGCCATGGATTCTAACAGTCTCGCCAGTTTGTGTTTTCAGGAAGCCCGGCGTATAGTGACTGATGAATACTGTTGTGTCGTAGTGCCAGGATTGTCGAAGCACACCAGTGGGCGAAAGCCCACTTTTTAGTTGGGGACAGGTTCGGCATACCGATCGTGAAGTAAGTTGCTGAAAACATGGCTTTTGATAAGGATAAGCTCCGGGCGATTGCGGAGCGGGTAGCGGCCTCGAGCGGGCTTGAGATTTGGGATCTGGAGCTGCTCGGGTCGGGCAAACACCGGACACTGCGCGTGTTCATCGATCGGCCAGGAGCGGCGCCGTCGGCGAATCACCCGGACGGCGTGACGCACGACGATTGTGCGTCGTTCAGCCGCGAGTTCGGAACGATCATTGATGTGGAAGATGCAGTGTCGGGCGGATCGTATTTGCTGGAGGTTTCGTCTCCGGGGCTCGATCGCAAGCTTACGAAAGCGTCCGACTTTGAGCGCTTTCGCGGACATCGCGTGAAGCTGATGACGCACGAGCCGGTAAATAACAACCGGCATTTTGAAGGATTGCTTTCAAGTTTTGAGAACGGGAAGCTGTCGCTCGATTTGAGTGCGGCCCGAAAAAAGATGCGTCCAAAAGACGGGACAGCGTCAGTTGAAATTGAGTTAGGCAACGTGGAGAAGGCGAATCTGGTGCCAGAAATATAGCCGGCCGGTTGCCAGTCCAGTTGCAAGTATGCGTCGTCGGTCGCTGTCTAAGAACTGGCAACTGGTAGCTGGCAACTGGCAACTGATTTCCTGAGAACTGATTTTTTATGGCAAGCGAGCTTTATAACATCATCGAAGGCGTGAGCCGGGAAAAAGGCATCGATCCGCGCATCGTGGTCAGCGCGGTCGAAGATGCCATCGTGGTCGCGACGCGGAAGTATTACAAGACGCAGGAAAATCTGCGCGCCGTGCTCGATAAAGACTCCGGCAAGATCAATGCCTATGCGGTGAAATCGATCGTCGAAGGTCCAGAGCAGGTCGAAGATCCCAATCTTCAGGTGACGGTCGAACAGGCGCGCAAGCTCGACCCGAGCGCGGAAGCCGGTGGCGAGCTTCTGATCCCGAAGGTAACGGAAGGGATTCTCGGGCGCATTGCCGCCCAGCTTGCCAAGCAAGTCATCTTCCAGAAGGTCCGCGAGGCCGAGCGCGACACCGTTTACAACGAGTACATCGGCCATGTCGGCGAGATCGTCAACGCCACCGTGAAACGCATCGAAGGGCCGGATGTGATCGCCGATCTCGGTAAGGCTGAAGCGCGCATGGGACGCAAGGAACAGTCGCGGCTGGAGTCGTTCGCCGTCGGCGAGCGGATTCGAGTCGTCATCTCGCGCGTCGAAAAAGCGGTCAAGGGACCGGGCGTGATAGTTTCGCGCGCCGCGCCGGAATTGGTTCAGCATCTCTTCCAGACCGAGGTACCAGAGATTTACGACGGGACGGTTGTGATTCGCGCAATCGCGCGCGAGGCGGGCGAGCGCACGAAAATCGCCGTCATGTCGAAAGACAAAGACGTGGACGCGGTGGGCGCGTGCGTCGGCATGAAAGGCATGCGCGTGCAGTCGATTATCCGCGAGCTGCGCGGCGAAAAGATCGACATCATCGAGTATCACGAGGATCCGGTGACGTTCGCCGAAAAGGCGCTGCAACCGGCCAAAGTTAGTCGCGTCACAGTCGTGGATGCGGGCGAAAAGCACCTCGAGGTCGTCGTCGACGACACGCAACTCTCGCTGGCGATCGGGAAAAAGGGTCAGAACGTCCGCCTGGCGGCCAAGCTGCTGGGCTGGAAGATCGACATCAAGAGTGAAGAAGAGAAGCGCCAGGAAGTGGAGCAGCAGATGTCGGCGCTCGTGACGCAGACCGTAACGCCGCTCGAGATTGTTACCGGGCTCGGCGAAGGGCTGGTCGAGAAGCTCAAGGCTGCGGGTGTCAATACGGTTGAGTCACTGGCCGATATGACGCCAGAGCAGCTGGAAGCGATCGAAGGCATCGGCCCCAAGACGGTGGAAAAAATCAGTATCGCAGTCAATAATTATTTCGCCAGTCTGGAAGGCGGCGAAGCAGTCGCTGACGCGGACGCCACCGAAGAAGCTGCGGTCGAAGGAACAGAAGAAGTGGTAGCCGCCGAATCGGAAACCCCGGCGGAAGCAAATCCGGAGGCGGCTGCGGGTGAAGAAACGCCGGCTGCGGAAACCGAGCCTGCGGGTGCAGACGAAGCTGCCGCGGTAACAACTTCCCCGGAACCAGAAACGGTAGAAACAGTCGCCGAAGAAGCCGAGCAGGCTCCCGGCGAAGAGGCATCAAGCAACGAAGCCGCAGAAGACAAGCAGAGTTAGACAAGCAGAGTTGAACTCGGATCGTCGATCCGAGATTCGTAGCGGCACCAACAACGATTCCGTGAGGTTAGATATGCGAACGTAGAGTTCGAACTGCGGGACGAAAAGGAAAACGAGAGCGGATGAAGATTCGAATCAATGATCTGGCCCGTGAGCTGGAAGTCAAGAGCAAGGAAATTCTTGACGTGCTGACGGTCGTGGGCGTTACCGAGAAGAAGACGCACTCCAGTTCTCTGGAAGAGCACGAAGCGGAACTGGTTCGCAAGCATCTTCGCTCCCGCGAGTCCGGATCGGGCCCGGCCAGACCCGCGCGCCCCGCCAGCCACGGCGAAGAAGAAATCAAAACCAAAATCGACCTGTCCAATATCTCGCGCCCGGGTGACGTGCTGCGCGCCATCACCCAGCAAAGAGAAGCCGCCGAGCGCCCCGCAACGCGCCCGGTGGCGAAACCGCCGGTGGCAGCGCCTTCCATCGAGGCAAAAGAAGAAGCGCCAACCATCACCGCCAAGCCAGCCGCGCCCAGGCCTGCTGTCGAAGCGCCGGCGCCAAAGCTCGTAACGCCGGCATCGGTTGCCGCCATGCGGCCGCCGTCCGTTGTTGTAATTCCGCCGAAGGCTCCAGTTCCGTCAGTGATTGCAACTCCGCCCGCCGCATCCACATCGCCAGCGGCCACCCACGCCGCAGTGCCGCCAGCGGTCGCAATTCCGCCGCGCCCCGCGGCTTCAACACCCACCAGCGCTCCGCCGACGCAACCATCTGCGCAAGGGATCAGTCTGCAAGGCGTGCAGGTACCAATGCCGCCGCCGAAGCCACCTGTTCCGGCGACTCCACTGCCACGCATGATCATGCCGCAAACGGGACCGCGGCCGGTCTACAAAGCGCCCGTGCCCGTTCCGGGAGCGCCGCTGCGATCTGCGCCCGGAAGACCCGTTCCAGGGCAGCCGATCTTCCAGCGCACACCGCGGCCGGCAGCGCCCGGAATGCGTCCACCGCTGCGGCCGGGTGAACGGCGACCGATGCATCCGACGCGCGTCTCGCCGGCTGGCACTCGTCCGCTCGGGGTAGGGCCGGGAGCGCCGATGGCGCCTCCGGGACCGACGCGCCCAGGCAGCAGACCAGGAGGACCGGCGCGACGTCCCGGCCAACGATATGTGCCGCGGGGAATAAAAGAAGGCCCGATGAAGGGCTACGTTCCGCCGCCGCGCATGATCGTCAGCAACGAGCCGATGCCGATCACCAAGAACATCACTATCACCGAAGGAATCTCGGTGAAGGATCTGGCGGAGAAGCTCGGCATTCGCGCCAAGGACTTGATCGCGCGGCTGGTAGTCCGCGGAGTGTTTGCCACCATCAACCAGACGCTCGACGCCGAGCTGGCGAGCGAGATGGCGCGCTTCTTCGGAGCGGAGACGGAAGTCATCACCTTCGAAGAGCAGGCCGCAAAAGACACGCAAGAGGCGACCGAGGCAAGCGAAGAAGGTGCCGAGGCCGGTCCGCGTCCCCCGGTTGTAACCATCATGGGCCACGTCGATCACGGCAAGACCACGCTGCTCGACTCGATTCGCTCGACCGACGTAGCCGGCGGCGAAGCGGGCGGAATCACGCAGCATATCGGCGCCTACAAGGTTCGCATCGGCGACGCCACATCTCCCGCTTTCGGGCGCGAGATCGTATTCCTCGACACGCCCGGCCACGAGGCATTCACTCGCATGCGTGCGCGCGGTGCGAAAGCCACCGACATCGTCGTGCTCGTCACCGCCGCGGATGACGGCGTGATGCCGCAGACGATCGAAGCCATCGACCACGCACACGCGGCGGAAGTTCCCATCGTCGTCGCGGTCAACAAGATCGACAAACCAGACGCGATGCCGGAGCGCGTGAAGAAGCAACTGGCCGATCGCGGACTGGTCCCGGAAGAGTGGGGCGGGAAAACCGTCTTCGTCGACGTTTCGGCAAAGAAGAAGACGAATCTAAACCTGCTGCTCGAAATGATCTGCCTGACAGCCGACTTGCAGGAACTGAAGGCGACACCGGGACGCGCCGCAAGCGGCGTTGTGCTGGAAGCGAAGCTCGATCGCGGCCGCGGTCCGGTGGCGACCATCCTCGTGCAGAACGGAACTCTAAAATCCGGCGACAATTTCGTGGTCGGCAATGCTTACGGCAAAGTGCGCGCCATGTTTGACGATCGCGGGCAGGTTTTGCAGATCGCGCCGCCATCGACGCCGGTTGAAATCCTTGGGCTCGAAAGCCTGCCGCAAGCGGGCGACCAGTTTGTGGTCGTCACCGACCGTGAGAAGGCGCGCGACATTTCCGAATACCGCGAGCAGAAGGCACGCGAAGCGACGCTCGCGAAGAGTTCACGCGTTTCGCTCGAAGGCCTTGCCGAACAGATGAAAACGGCCGGCATGAAGGAATTGAACGTCATCCTGAAAGCCGACGTGCAGGGCTCGGTCGAAGTGCTGGGCGATCTGCTCGGCCGGCTCTCGAACGACAAAGTTCGCTTGAAGCTGCTGCGTTCGGGCATCGGCGCCATCACCGAGACCGACGTGCTGCTGGCCTCGGCGTCGAACGCGATCGTCATCGGATTCAACGTTCGGCCGGAGCGCAAGGCGCAGGAACTGGCCGATCAGGAAAAAGTCGATATCCGGCTGCACTCGATCATTTACGAGTTGCAGGACGAGATCAAGCGCGCCATGACGGGCCTGCTCGAGCCGACCATCAAAGAAAACTACCAGGGACGCGCCGAGGTGCTCGAAACCTTCCGCATCCCGAAGGTCGGAATGGTGGCGGGCTGCCGCGTGAGCGATGGCCACATCAAGCGCGACAACGAAGTGCGGCTGCTGCGCGACAACGTGGTGGTGTTCAAGGGAAAAATCGCCTCGCTGCGGCGCTTTAAAGATGACGCTTCCGAGGTGCGTACCGGCATGGAGTGCGGTATTTCCATCGCCAACTACGGCGACATAAAAATCGGCGACGTGATCGAGGCGTTTGTCACCGAGACCGTGGCAGCTGAGGGAATCGCGTAGAGCGATTGGAGAATTCAGCTCTCAGTTAAGCCCTATTTGCCTTAGTTCCTCTAACATCACTCACAATCCTTGCGCTCCGGCAAAAAAAATCCCCGTCCAGGTTTTGCCTGGACGGGGAAGGCTCTGGCTTATTCTTAGTTAAATCGTCCCTGATTCTTCTTCGCTTTTTTCGACATCCTTACGTGCACCGGACGGGCCATCGTATGGACGGCGCGGCCTGCGACCGAAGACCCCCCTGAAGTCTGGAGCCCGAAATTCCCTCCCCCGATCTGATTGTTATCAATTTCGAGAACCAGAGCCGTCGAGTCATCGACCATGTAAAAGTCGAAGCTGAGGTAGGGGCTGCCGGCAAGGGTGGTCGTGGCAGTTCCGCGACCAGTCGAGTCCGGACCTGTGAAACTCACGTCAAATCCCTGACCAGTAAGCAGGTCAGTGCCGGCTCCGTCGTCATCGTTAATGTCCATGGCCCCGGTGTAGGCGTTAGCTCCGCTGGCGAACTCGGCGATATCGTTTTCGATGTAGTCCCCCGAGGTGTTAAAGGCACTCAGATTGAATCCGTAGCCCTGAGTCGTAGACAAGGTTGCGCCGCTGGTCTGTCCGTAGGCAACGCCAACGGTAGTATTGAGCGAATCTGTTTCCAGCATCAGCAAGCCTCCCACGGAGGGATAGATGACCCACTGAGTAGCGGGAGCAAAGCCAGTGAGATTGACAAGAACCCGTCCGCCGACAGAGCCTCCGGATGCGGCTGCTCCGGAAAATGAGATTTGGGCAGGAACAGAACCGTTGTTGTTGAGATCCTCGAGGCCGCTGGAAAAATTGCCGGTTCCATCGGAGACCGCGACCCCGCCATCGCCCAGGGGAGCACTAACTCCGCCCTCCATGCTGAAGGCCACAGGCCCCGAGGGGATGGACGCGCCGGTTTGAGTAAAGACATCGCCGACCAGAAGTTCCTCACCGTCGGTTTCAACGACCTTGAAGTGAGTCGTGTCGATCGGGTAAAAGTCGAAAGTGAGCCCGCCAAAGGTAGAAGAGAGACTCATTGCCCCCGGACTCGTCCCCGACCCCAGCAATGCGCTACCCGACAAGGTTCCGTCGACAAAAGGGAGACCAGCGTCGCTGAAATCCTCGACACCCGTCGGAGTGATGGTGCCGCTGGTGTTGAGGGTAAAGGCTCCAGTAGATGCGAAGGTGCCCCCGTTCGTGTCGCTGCCAGCGAGACTGAAGGCGTAGGGGCCGGCGATGTCACTCTGGGCGGCGATCGCCGTTTGCAAGTCGAGCGTGCCGCTGCCGCTTCCGTTGCTGTCGAACTCGGTGACTAAGCCATGCGAACTCGCTCCGGCAGACCCCGACGTGAGAACAAAATCGAAAACAAAAGTTCCCACCGCGCTGACAAGCTGAACCTGGCCGCGACCGTCGTTATTCACAAAATAGCTGCCGCTTGTAATCGTTTGATTGGTTGCGATGGAGACGTTTGGGTCAACGGCGTCGAGTGAGCCCCCGGTAACGCCGCCACTGCCATTAGCTGCGAAGGCGCCAGCCAAGTTCAACGGGTAAAAACCGCCGTCGTAACCTTGCGAGGAAAAAACATAGGTGCCAGTCAGGTTGCCGTTGGTGAAGCCTTCGTTATTTGGTGCCACTCCATTGTTATTGGTGCCGCAGGCTACGAGGAGCACGAGGCCGAAGAGCGCGAAGGGGAGGGTAATGCGGTTCGCTAGCGACATAGCATCTCCTGGAAGAGATTTGGCTTGGTTTTGGATTGGCGTACTCAGCTTAGCACGCAGGAATTAGCAATGGATTTACCAATGCACTTCCCATTCTAAGATGCCGTAAACCCGTAGGTTGCTAGAAAGTTTCTGTAAACAATTGTAATAAATGTAAGAGAAGATTCTCCCGAAACGGACCATCGCGGGGTGCCTCTTCCTAATTTTAGGTGGTGTCCGAAAATCAATTTCTAACACAGAGACACGGTGACACGCAGAAAACCAAGGGCAGGCAAAAAACCTTCAGTCTTTCTGGTTTTCACTCGCCTTTAAGGTTTTCTCTGTGACTCTGTGGCTCCGTGGTGAAAAAAGGACACCTCTGGATTTCGCTGCGCGCTCTCAAGGGCTCAATTCGATTGGCTCGCGGACTTGGCCTGGCCTTGCGGGCGCAAAACTTCGCGAACTTTCTTGGCAAGATTCTGAAGTGTGAAGGGCTTTTGGAGAAAGGCGGTGCCGGGGCTGAGGGCGCCTTGCGTAACAACCGTGTCCTCGGTGTAGCCGGAAAGATAGAGAACTTTAGTAGACGGTCGGCGGGCGACCACTTTTTTCGCCAGCTCACGGCCGCCGATGCCGGGCATGACCACGTCGGTGACGAGGATATCGATCGTTCCCTTGGTTTCATCGGCGATGCGCAGGCCGGTCTCGCCGTTTTCGGCTTCCAGAACTTTGTAGCCTCGCGAGGTCAACGTGAGGCGAACCAGCTCCCGAACCGAATCTTCGTCTTCGACCAGCAGAACGGTTTCGCAGCCGCCTCGTTCGGTATCCTGCGCGGCCAGCGGGGCAAGTTCGGACGCCGCGTCTTCTACGCGCGGTAGGTAGACGTTGAAGGTAGTCCCGGACCCGATCTGGCTTTCGGCGAAGACGTATCCATTGCTCTGCTTAACGATGCCGTAGACGGTCGAAAGGCCGAGCCCGGTGCCTTTGCCCTTTTCCTTGGTCGTGAAGAAAGGCTCGAAGATGCGGGATTGTGTCTCGCGGTCCATGCCGTGGCCGGTGTCCGCGACGGCGATCACGGCGTAGCGGCCGGGCTGAATAAAACGATGCTCTCCAACATTCTGCCGGATATTGACGTTGGCGCTGCGGATAGTGATCCGGCCGCCTTCGGGCATGGAATCCTTGGCATTGACGACCAGGTTCATGATGACTTGCTCGATCTGGCCGGCGTCCGCGCGAGTGCGGCCCGCATCCGAGGAGAGGTGGGTGACGAGCTCGATGTTTTCGCCGATGAGCGGGCGCAGCAGACGCTCCATGTCGCCGATAACGGAATTCACATCGATGACTTTTAGCTCGAGGACCTGTTTGCGGCTGAAGGCGAGCAACTGGCGGGTAAGGGTGGCAGCGCGATCGGCAGCCTGCTGGATCGATTGCACCTTCGAGTGCATGGGGTTGGACGAGTCGATCTGATCGAGCAGAACCTCGGTGTATCCGTTGATCACCATCAAAAGATTATTGAAGTCGTGGGCAACGCCGCCGGCGAGACGGCCGACAGCCTCCATTTTTTGCGCCTGCCGGAATTGTTCTTCGAGCTGACGACGCTCGGTAATATCTTCGGCAATCAGTTCGAGAACCTCTTCGGGTTCGTCGGCAAGGCTGGCGGCGCGTCCGCTGAGGCGGACGATGATGGTATGGCCGTTTTTGTGCTTCCACTGTACTTCGACGCCGTTCAGGCTGCCGTTGCGCCGATAGTCATCGGTAAGGCGGTCGATCTCCTCCGGGTTGACGTAGACTTCGCGGCGCGCGTCGAGCGCAAGCAGATCCTCGACTGCGCCATAGCCGAGCATGGCGATCAGGGCGGGATTGACGTCGAGAAACCGTCCGTTGAGAGTGCAACGATAAATGCCAAAGACGGCGCTCAGGATGAGCGAGCGGTAGCGGGCTTCGGAGCGGCGAAGAGCCTCTTCATAGCGCTTGTGCTCGATGGCGGTAGCGAGTTGCTGAGAAACAAACTTCA
The DNA here is from genome assembly GCA_963803645.1 of uncultured Acidobacteriaceae bacterium. Classification (GTDB taxonomy): domain Bacteria; phylum Acidobacteriota; class Terriglobia; order Terriglobales; family Acidobacteriaceae; genus Acidiflorens. The sequence goes on from CAWDNK010000007.1 coordinate 630,085, forward strand.
GGATTTCGCGGTCGCGCTCGCCGAAGCGAACGTTGCTGGTATAGCTCTGAACGACCAGGACGCCGATGCAGTTGGGGCCGCTCTTGAGCGGAACGCCCAGCCAGTCAACCGACGGCGCACCGATCAATTCGACTTCGCCGCGCTGCACGAGCTCCGCGAAGACGGCAGGAGTCGCGAGCAACGGCTCGCCCGTTCGCAAAACGTATTCGGTCAGGCCGCGGCCGAGGCGCTTGGGTTCTGGAGTTCCGTCTTCCTCGTCGACAAAATAAGGAAAGCTGAGCAACTGAGATTGCGGATCGAAGATGGCGATGTAGAAATTGCGCGCGCACATCATTTGACCGACGATGTTGTGGATCGACGCGTAGAACTGCTGAAGGTCCTCGGCCGACTGGCTGCGGGCGGCAATGGCGTAGAGAGCGGCGTTCAACTCCTCGGCACGCTTTTGCTCGGAGATGTCGCGGTACGACGCGTAGCCGCCGATGCGTTTTCCGTGCAGCACCACGGGCGCGGTTGAAACCAGGACCTCGACCAGCGATCCGTCTTTCCGCTGGCGCCGCGTTTCGAGCGAGAGATTGGCGCCGGTAGTCACATTTTGAGCGATCCAGGCCGTCTCCGCGTAGCGGTCGGGTGGGACGATCAGGGTTTCAAGGGACTTTCCAGCGGCCTCGGTCGCGGTAAAGCCAAACAGGCGAGTGAATTCGCGGTTGATGCGAAGGACGCGGTGCGCCTCATCGACGATACTAACCGCCTCGGGAGCATTTTCGATGATCTGCTCGAAATAGGCCTTCTCAACGGGCAAGGGCAGATCGGCATCGCCATTCCTGCCAGCAGGATTGGAGGCCGCAAGCGGATAGTGGGCCTCAGCCGCCGGGTTCGAGGCGGGGCGCTCCACTGCGTGCACGGGTGTGTCTGCCCGCAGAAGGTCCCCCGAATCTGCCGATGTGGCGGATTTCTCCCTCATACCATCCCTTCACAAACTCGCGATGGGAATACAGTTCGATGTTATGCGAGCTGGTTCGCGGCAGCTAATTACCGCCGTAATGGAGGCCGGTCCGATGCGCCGGAGGCGGATGCGATAGAGGAGAGCGGAGGAATTCGAAATTAGCCAGCGCTCCTGATAATGGCGGCAACTAGTGGCCGGGGAAATCGCCATCCGGTTTGCGCCGAGCAGCCGATAGCTGATGTAATTAACAATCGATGACCATGGCAACGCAACGGCGGCCGGGATGGGTTGGGATCGGGGCCCGGGTATTCGCCTTCACTTTTCTATCGACCCTACTCTCGTTTGCGGTTGCGCTGCTGCTGAGCATCATTGGGACGGTTATCTATGCGGGCGTAAGGCATGTGACGCCGAACCTTGTGTTTGCATACCGCCATATTGCATTGCCGATCGCCCTCTCGGTGGGCTTCGTGGTGCTGGTGGTTACGGTTGTGGCGGAAGTTCGGAATTACCGGCAGGGTAAGGTTCTGGCCGCCATCGAACGGACGGCGATGAACCATTGAGAATCGTCCAGACGAATTCTTCAGACGTTCGGCAATTAAAATCATAGCAATGACCCAATCATCCGCCCCATCGTCCGCCCCATCATCCGCCCAATTATCCAATAGTCCGGCCATGAGGCCGCGCATTGCGATTCCCATGCCGCACTCGAGCGACCGCGATTACGCGGAGCGTTCGGTGGCGCAGTATGAGGAAGCCGTGCGGCAGGCGGGCGGCGAGCCGGTCCGCATCGAACCAGCGCAGTCGCCTGCCGAGGTCAGAAAGCAGCTCGAAGATTGCGACGCTGTGCTTTTGCCGGGCAGCCGGGCTGATGTGGATCCGCAGAAATATCACGAACCGCGGCACGAGCAAACGACCGAGATCGATGCGAAGCGTGAGGCCGTCGACCATTTGCTGCTCGACGACGCCTATCGCGCGCGCAAGCCGGTGCTCGGAATTTGTTATGGTTTGCAGTCGCTGAACGTGTACCGCTCGGGTTCGCTCGTGCAGCATATCGATTCGCCTATCAACCATGGCGCGGGACGGGCGGTGGCGAAGGCTCATGCGGTAAAAATTGACGCGGGATCGCGCCTGGCAAAGATTGTGGGCGCGTGCGGCGGGGAATCGATGGCGGTGAATTCCTCGCATCATCAGTCAGCGCATGTGGCGGGCGAAGGACTGCAGGTGGTCGCGCACTCTCCCGCAGACGGAGTGATTGAGGCGCTGGAGGGAACCGCGCCGGATCATTTTGTGCTGGCGGTGCAGTGGCATCCGGAGCGCTCGGTGACAGATGGGCCGGAGGTGGCGGAGCCGGCGGAGAAAATTTTTCGGGCGTTTATCGCCGCCGCGCGGGATAAGAAAAACCTGTGAACTAGCTCCGCTGTAGCAGCACGGTCACATGCGCAATCGCCGCGTTTTCTGTCCCGGTGCCTTCCGGTGTCTTTGCTTTGATCCCCACGCAATTTTCGGGAACGGCGCACAACTCGGCTACTCGCTTACGAATCGCGCCGGCGTGCGGGCCGATCTTTGGCGCCGTCAGAATCAGCGTCGAATCGAGATTGACCAGCGTGTAGCCCGCGGCCGCAACGCGCTTCAGAGCCTCGCGCAGAAACACGGCCGAGTCCGCCCCTTTCCACTGTGGGTCACTGGGCGGAAAGAGCGAACCGATGTCGGGCCCGGCGATTGCGCCGAGCAGAGCGTCGGTGATGGCGTGCAGCAGCACGTCTCCATCGGAGTGGCCGCCAAGGCCTTTATCGTGCGCAAGTTTGATGCCACCGATGATGAGCGGAATTCCGGGCGTGAACTCGTGAGAGTCGTAGCCTTGGCCGATGCGGAATTGGGGATGGTGGCTCAATTCGAATTTCGTCGCCGATTGAATACGTACTGAATAACAACAGCGAGTGCAACTGACGTTGTAAATGCGATGAAATCAGCGTACCAAACAATTGACCCGGAGAACCAAGCGTTCGGCCACTGTCGGCGAATCAGAATCGCGTAATATTCGGCGGGCAATCGGAGTGGCCAGAAGAGAACTATGGCCATCACCGCGGTTGCGGGTACACCCACCAGATTATTTATTGTGACCTTCACGATACGTCGGCTAATGAGCTGTCTATCCACTTGCTAAATAAAATTCGGCTAATTCCATATCCGCGGGCGTAGTGATTTTGATGTTCCTCGGCGACCCCATCACCACCGCTACCGGAATTCCCGAGCGCTCGATCAGCGACGCTTCGTCTGTTCCCATAAAGCCATCGACGGCAGCGTCATCAAACGCCTTCTTCAGGATGTCATAGCGAAAACCTTGCGGCGTTTGCGCCATGACGATGCTGGCCCGCGGAATCGTCGCTTTGATAATCGCACCGTCAGCGGTTCGTTCGACCTGCTTCACGGTGTCAACCGCGGGCCAGCCCGCGATGGCAGCATGATGTTTTTCGGCCGCCTGAATTACGTGTCCGATAATTTCCGGCGTAATAAACGGACGCACGGCGTCGTGCACGAGCACAATGTCGTCGGCGCTCGCGTTGAGTTGGGCGAGCGCGTTGGCTACCGAGTTCTGCCGGTGCTCGCCGCCTTCGACCGTCTCGAGGGGCTTCTTCAGAATTTCCGGATATTGCTTTTCCAGTTGCGCGCGAAAACCTGCGATCTCGTCTTTGCGCAGCGCAACGATGATCTTGTGGACCGCCGGCGTCGCCGCGAACACGCGCAGCGTATGCACCAGGATCGGCACTCCGCCGAGTTCCTTGAACTGCTTGGTGGGCGCGGTGGCCGAGGGCGGAGCCATGCGCGTGCCGAGTCCGGCGGCGGGGATGATGACGAAAACCTGCATCGGGACGACTAGTATACGCCTCTAGGTTGTGCGGGCATTTGACTGAGAAGGAGTAAGGGTTTAGTCAAGCAGTCTATGCAGGGCCCCACAAAAGCTAGGCGGACACCCCAACCTGATCGGCCAGCTTACCTGAGCTGGATGAATCGTATTGCTTCTGTTCAGCAGTTCGGAGTTGTTGAATTTGTTGCAAACATTTCAGAATGGACGAATCACGCTCAAGTAGACGCAGCATGTTATCGTGGCCCCGGCTCTGGATCACCTTACCGCTTTCCCATCGAACTACCATCTTAGGACCCGTTCCCAGGACATCTTCAAGTTGGCTCTGGGTAAGCTCTAACTTCTTTCGTATTTCGACAATTCTTTCCGGTGGGAGCATTCCCTCTTTTTTGCGCACTTCATTCTTCACAGCCCGAACGTGCATACCCATCTGTGTTGGAGTGACAAACCCCTCCTTGCAATGGTCGCAACGGAATAGTTCTGTCGCGACTTCAACTGTGTCACCGCGATACTTCGCCTTCTTAGTCTCTTTAGTTTCAGTTGCCGAACTGCCGCACATTGGACACTTCATCGGGCCACCCCTAGTCGTCTTTTCCTTTAAACGAGACCACAACTGCCTCGACGTTCATCTGCAGCTTCACGTACAGAAGCTCGCCTAAGTACGTGATGTGATAAACGTCCTGCATTAGCCAGAATGAGAGCTCGATTCCATAGTCTTGTAGAAGTGTGTCTCCTCAAGATGATTTACTATGCAATCAAAAACCTCGTCCTCATCAAATCCCAACTCCGTGGCGGTATCGCGGGCCGTTTCGGTTAAATACCAACTGCCGTCCTTCATGAGCCCTTTGATGAGTCTAAGGCCGTAGGTCGGCGCTGCCATCACCAGCAGGGTAGCATGGTGCTACCTTAACGTCAAGTCGATTTCGCCTCGTGTTTCGAGCGAGCCGGGGGAAAGCGGCACATGCCCTTACCCCCGGATTATAGATTTAAGTTATTGATTAAGCGATGCTTGTGTAATTTTACAACCTCAGTCGCGACCGCGTAAATCGGTCCCAAGCATGCCAAAAGAGTGGCTCCCGAACTTTGGGCACAGTGGCGGTGGTGGACTTCAATACCTTAGTCCGCCGCGCGCTCAATCGGCAGCGGCGTTTTCTTCAGCGCATCGGAGGAACTTCCTCCACTTGAGCTTGCGCTCGGCACCACGACCGGCACCGGCGAAGAGCTGCTCTTGGAGTCATGTCGGCTTGCCCCGCGCTCGTCCCACTTACCGAAAATCATCTTGCCCGCCGTCGTTTGCAGCACCGAGGTCACGGAAACGTCAATCGTCTTGCCGATCATTTTGCGCGCGTTGTCGACCACCACCATGGTTCCATCGTCGAGATAAGCGACGCCCTGGTTGTATTCCTTGCCTTCTTTAAGGATGAAGACGCGCATGATCTCGCCGGGCAGCACGATGGGCTTGAGCGAATTGGCCAGTTCGTTGATGTTCAGCACGGCGACGCCCTGAAGCTGTGCAACCTTATTAAGGTTGAAATCGTTGGTGATGATCTTGCCTTCGTAAACTTTGGCAAGCTCAATCAACTTCATATCGACTTCGCGAACCGCCGGAAAATCGTCTTCGACGATCTGGATCATGGGCGACGCTGTCTTTTGCAGCCGCTGGAGCACGTCGAGGCCCCGCCGCCCGCGATTGCGCTTGAGCGAATCGGCCGAGTCCGCCACCAGTTGAAGCTCGCGCAACACGAATTGGGGAATGACCATGAGGCCGTCGAGGAACCCAGTTTCGGCGATGTCGGCAATGCGGCCGTCGATGATGACGCTGGTGTCGAGAATTTTGTAGCTCTTCTTACCCTGCTTTTCGCCGCCGAATATTCCGCCGAGCGCAGCCAGATTAAGCAGGTCCCCCTTGTTCGCGCCGACTGCCAGTCCGACATAAGCCATGATCAGCATAACCATGATCTGGAGGAAACTTTGCGTCGCGCCGGGAGGAATGGCGTTGCGGATGACCAGCGCAAAGAGATACGCACCAAAAATACCGAGCACGCTGCCGATAGCGGCGCCGATAAGCCGCTTGAGGCTCATGCTGCGCAGGCGCCACTCGAATACCACGATGGCACCGCCAATGGCCAGGCCGACCGCCGCGTCATAGTTGGAAGGCAGATTAAACGGACGGATAACGAAGCAGATAACGCCCACGATGAATACAAACACGAGGCGTATGAGAACGACGTCCACAGCAATACCTCCACCGGGGGAAGGCCACGCAATCGCGTATCCTCCCGCCGCGCCAGTCTCCAGGACAGAGATGAGATAATTGCCCTGAGCCGACGTTCTATTACGGAGCGGTATTAAGAGATGAAGTGTTGCTCCGTGCCCAGCCGAGAAACTGAGCCCCTGCAAATCGTACCGAGGCAGTATATACCGGGTCGGAAGGGCGAGCCAGTACTTACAGAAGCCCAGTCCCCTTTGGTATAGGGTAAGCGCCGCCTGATCTGGCAGGGTCATTTCGAGGGTAGTTTTTGTAAGACAAGCCCCCTCCGTCCGAGCCTACATCCCGTCGTAATTCGGCCCGCCACCACCCTCCGGCGGAACCCACGTGATGATCTGATACGGATCCTGAATGTCGCAGGTTTTGCAGTGCACGCAGTTCGACGGGTTCAAGCTGATGCGCTTGCCATTCGGAGCGGACGAGTCTTCGAGCATCTCATAGACGTTAGCGGGACAGAAATTCTGGCACGGGCTGCCGAATTCTTTCACGCAGCGCTCATTGCAAATATTGGTGTCATGAATGATAAGGTGCGCGGGTTGATCTTCCTCGTGCTTCGTGCCCGAGTGATAGAGGTCAGTCAGCTTGTCGAAGGTCAGCTTGCCGTCGCCTTTGACGGGGCCGAGCAGGTTGGCCTCCTTGCCGCCATCCGCGGGCAGGCTCGCAAGTGGTTTCAGGTTTTCATATCCGGCATGCGAAGGGACGCGCTTGAACGGGCCGCCGCCGAGGATCGTTTGCAGACCTGTATTAAGGACGCCAGCGGCCAGGCCATTCTTGAAGCCTTGATGGAAGTTGCGGACCGGCCAAAGCTCATCTTTGATCCAACTCGATTCGACTCGGCGCTGAAACTGCCCCAGCACGGCGGCGGAGGCGTCATCTTTCGTCAGCGCCTCGAAGGCAGTTTCCGCAGCCAGCATGCCACTTTTAATCGCCAGGTGAATGCCTTTCAGCCGCGCCGAGTTGAGGAATCCAGCCGAGTCGCCGATGATCATCCAGCCGTCTCCGGCGAGCGGCGGCAGTGACCACCAGCCTCCATACGGCAGAGACTTCGCACCGTAGCGAATCATTTTGCCGCCTGCCAGCAGCTTGGCTACGAACGGATGCTGCTTGAAAGTTTGCAGCACATGCTGCGGATCAAGCCGTGGGTCCCGATAGTCGAGCCCAGTAACGAAGCCCAGCGAGACAACGTTTTCGCTGGAGCCGTAAATCCATGCGCCGCCGTATTCTTTCGTGGTCAGCGGGTAGCCCATCGTGTAGATGACTTCGCCCTTTTCGATGCGCCCCGCCGGAACCTCCCACAACTCTTTCACGCCGACGCCGTAGGTCTGAGGATTGCGGTCCTTCATCAGGTCGAATTTTTCGACAAGCTGCTTGGTGAGCGAGCCGCGCGGGCCTTCGGCAAGGACGGTGACTTTGGCTTTGACGTCATAGCCAGGTTCGAAGTTCGACTTCGGCTGGTTCTGCTTGTCGACACCCTTATCGTCGGTGCGCACGCCGGCGACGCGATTCCCGTCCGGGCTTCCTTGGCGCCTCTTCAAAGACAAGTTCGGAGCCGGCGAATCCGGTGAAAATCGTGATGCCGGCTTCTTCAACCTTCCCGGCCAGCCACTTCACAAACTTGTTGATCGAGATCACGTAGTTCCCATGATCGCGCAGCGGCGGAGGAGTAATCGGCAGTTTGTAGTGACCGGTGCGCGTGAGAAAGTAAACGCCTTCCTTATGGACCTGCGCGTCAAGCGGAGCTTCTTTTTCAAAGCCGGGAAGCAGTTCGCGCATCGATCGCGGATCAAGCAGTGCTCCCGAGAGGCAGTGCTGTCCGGCCTCCCGCGATTTTTCCAGAACGTAGATGTTTTCCTTCGAAAGCTGAGCGTCAGGATGCGTCGGCGTTGTGAGCGTCAATCAGTTGCGAAAGCCGCAGCGCGCAGGCCATGCCAGCCGGGCCGCCGCCGACGATGACAACGTCAGCGGGCATTTCGGGGTGCTCGACGTTCGGGAGAGGTTTGCGGAAGATCAGCATTTGGCTCTGAGCCTTTGGCGGTTAGCTTGAAACAAGTCACACGCCTCCACTCATCTCTCGGCGCAGAGCGGAGCGGGAAACTCATTATGATAACGGAAATAATCCGCGCGGACTGGAACTATCATCTTGGGTAGTGGCTGAATTTGATTGGCGAACCTCAAAGCCGCCTGCGCTTTGCACTTCGCGCACTATAATTTCTGTCGCGTGCACTCGCTCAACCGAAAGAATCACTGCCGCGATTGCGAGCCTGCAGCCTGCCGTATCGCCCATCGAGTACGGCCAGATTTTCTTTGTCGTAAACCTCTCCTGCCTCTATCCCACCTACATTCGCGGCCAGGCGTACCCGGCGGCGGGGCAGGGCAAGGAAGCGGTCGCGGAGTTTTAGAAGATCATCGACCACGGCGGAATCGTCTGGAACTGCTGGACCGGAGCGTTGGCTCATCTGGGAGTGGCGCGTGCAAATGCGCTCCAGGCAAAGAATTCGTCCGGGGCTGATGCCGCCCGTGTCCGGGCGCTTGCCGCCTAAAAAGACTTCCTCACCCTGTGGAGAGACGCTGACCCCGACATTCCCATCCTGAAGCAAGCCAAGGCCGAGTACGAGAAGCTGCAGTAGGTAGAGTCGCAATCTGCATGTCTCACCTGCACGAACAAGGGTGTCAAATGATGAGACCAGGTGGTAGTGTCCTAATTTCTCACGGTTGAAGCGTGGCATGAATCGTGCTCCGAATCCATTCCGACAGCGTTACCTTCCCTGCCTTGGCCGCCTGCTCCATCGCCTTTAGATCGTCGCCAGTAAAGCGCACTGGCACAATCCTGCCCTTGGCTTCTCCCTTCGGTAGTTTCGGCCTTCCCGCTTTCTTACGCTTCGGCATTGTGCTCCCTGTATTCCTGCATAATGGCCGCCTTAACCGCGTCCTATGCCGATTTGATGGGATGGAGATGCAAAACCCGTGATGCGCTCAATTGAGCGAATGCTGGAACCTTCGGCCAAAGCCCGACTACCGCGATTTGCTTGTCGATTGGGAGTACGTTTGCCATATATAATACTGTATTACACTAATATAAAATTGTCAAGTGTTTTTGTGTTACAATTTCTGCGCTCCCCCGAATTGAGAGAAAAGCACCATGGATCAAGAGGGCCAATCCGCCCAAAATGAGCCGCACGTTAACGGCATCGCTCCGATAGGGACTACGCAGAACGCCCCAACAATACAGCCAGCAACCGAAGGACAACTCCAGCAAGCCGAACAAAAGATAGAGCAGCGAATGTCTGCGTTTGAACGGTCGATGATCCGTTTGACGTGGGCCGCCGTCATCGTTTCTGTGCTCAGCGCGCTGGTTTTTGGTGGACAGCTTTACGAGATGATTGCCGGGGGGACCGCTACCGACAAACTTGTCCGATATTCTTTGGTGCAAGCCAACGCGGCCGGTGACCAAGCCGATGCTGCCCAACAATTTTCTGATACTGCCGAAGATATCAACGAAAGAATGTCTGATGCTGTCGAACAACTCGAAGCCGCTGCGAGAAACGCCAAAACCGGAATAGGGGCTACACAAGAGGCCATGCGTCTGGATCAAAGGGCATGGGTATCGCAGACGGAAATCGGCCCAGTCCCGGAATTGGACAAGCCTTGGGACCTCATAGTTTTCTTCAGGAACACGGGCAAAACGCCAGCGCAGCGGGTATATGTGGGTTGCGCTGCGGAGCCTGCCATCAACGAGACTGCAATTAGATGGGGCACCCCGAGTCATTTTGAACCAGAAGTCGTTGCTCCGAATGCGGCAGCAATCTGTATTCTGCATCCTATTACACAGCTTGGCACGACTCAGCCAAAGGTCACACAGAACATCCTTGACGCATTGCAGCGAGAGGAGATTCGCGTGTATGTCTATGGGGCGGTGGTCTACAAGGATGTTTTCAGACAGTGGCACTGGGCCACGTTCTGTAAATCCATGAGCAGTGACGGCAAGGCATGGTTCGCTTGCGAGAAAGGCAACGATACTGGTGATGGAAAGGTACCGCCGAAACCCTTTGACAGGATGACGCCAAAACCAAATTAGGACACTACCGACTAGGCGTTTGCACTAACTGAGAATCGGCCGCAACAGCAGACAATTCGAAATCCCGTCTCACCACTTCTTGAAAATCACAAACACGGCGCAGACGATCAGCGCGAAGCCGGCAAAATAGTTCCACTTCAGTTCCTGATGAAAATAGAGAACTGAGAAAACTGTGAACACTGTGAGCGTGATCACCTCCTGAATGGTTTTAGCTGAGCGACGCGTAAATTCATACGAGCCGATGCGGTTGGCCGGAACCTGGAAACAGTATTCGAAGAAGGCAATCATCCAGCTGATGACGATGACCTTGAATAGCGGAGCCGATCGGTATTTCAGGTGGCCGTACCAGGCAAACGTCATGAAGATGTTGGAACAGGTCAGAAGCAGAATCGTTCTCATGCGGGATATGTTGCCAGAATTGCAAAGGTGTTGCCTGAGGCCGAGGGTCTTTTCTGGAGTTGCCGGTCAGACTTGGCGCCCGCCCTCAATCTCGGAATCTTCGTTCGGGAGGCCGGGCTACCCTAGCATCCGGGCGCCGGCACCCAATTTCGAGCCGAATTGCGCACCGTTTTTCACCAAAATTTTGACTTCAGTGCATGCCCTGTCAACTTGACAAAATCCGGCCGCAGAAACCCCCTCAAACACCTCAATGCCAGGTGAACCAGAACCAGTAAGTCCTTTATTCCTCAATACTTCACTGTAACTGCTTCATTTTAAATCCGCGCATCGCAAATCCGCGTAACCCCAGCATTATCATGCAATAAGAAGCCATAAGAAGATGCTCAATCAAGGCAGCCAAACCAGATAGTAAACATCCCTTCCCAAAAAATCCCCAATTCGGCCACTTTCAGAGGAGCCCGGAAACCAACTTTATTTTCGCCTCGCCTTTTCGTATTATGTTCGCCGGAATCGAACAACAATGTAAGTACAATAATGTCAACCGTTCCACGTGGAGCAATCCCGCAAAAAGCGGCCTTTCGTCAGGCCACCCATCTTCCGGTTGCAGGCCCATACCCCTTGTGATACCTTAAATAATTGTCCCGGACAATCAGGAAGGGATCAGGGAAGTATTGGGCCTGAAAGGACTTGCTTCCAACCGCTGGCGTAGCTCAGTCGGTAGAGCATCTGATTTGTAATCAGAGGGTCAGGGGTTCAAATCCCTTCGCCAGCTCCAAGGAATAAGTTTCCGGAACTGGGCGGTTGGCGCGGAGACGCGCGCGAGAGGCGCAAACGGTTATAACGCACTTCATCAGGTAATTTTCCGGCGAGTGTAACTGTCAGGCGAGAAGTTCCCGCATTACGTTTCCCGAGCTGCGAAGTGCCGTACGACATGAGCTGTGACGTAGGTGTGCTTGTTGAGTCCTGTTTTCATGTCGGGCGGGGAGTTTCGGATTTGCACAGGTGGGTGAGCGGTTAAAGCCAACAGACTGTAAATCTGTCCCTCTCAGGAGGTACGGAGGTTCGAATCCTCCCCTGTGCACCAGTTGAGGCTTCAGCGAAACTGAGGCGAGCCGTGATCAGGTTGGCGATTGCGGGGTAGAAGAAGTTGACGATCAAAAAGAAGTTCGTGCTGGCTCTGATCGCGTATGCGGCGTTGGGCGTTTTGGCCTGGACGACGCTGTCGGATGAAGCGATTCCGATTTCGGGTTGGAATCTGAAGCTGCGAACTGGAACGCTGCTGATTCTGGGATTGCTGGTTTTCAAGTCGGCGCTGTTTTACTGGCGGATGCGAATTGAAGAGCAGGCGGGGTCGAAGGCGGCGGAGTGATGCTGAGGGTGTGGCAGGGCCGATGTAGCTCAGTTGGTAGAGCACTCCCTTGGTAAGGGAGAGGTCATCAGTTCAATCCTGATCATCGGCTCCAGAAATTCGAGTCGCGAACATGCATGCGATGACGGGTTCGTGGCAGATCGTGAAGTGGGCTGGAATTGCGGTCACGGCCTGCTATCTGGCGCTTCTGTTTGGTGTATTTTGGAGATTCCGTAGCAGGCTGTTTCAGTTGCGGCTGGGACTGATTCTGCCGGTGGTTTTCGGGAATTTTGTTGGCACTTGCGTGTCAGACATCTTCGAGAGTGTCCTGGCAAGGCGAGTTTGTTTTGTGGCGGCGAGTGTTATTTACCTGTATGGTTTCCCAGTTCTGGCAAGAGGTTTGAGTCAAGACAGCCAGAAGGGATTGTTTAAAGACGGAGCAGCTGACGATTACATTCAGCCGCTGAAGTTGAGTTGAGGGCTGACAGCTGAGAGCTGACAGCGGGTTTGGGCGGGAGTAACTCAGTGGTAGAGTCACAGCCTTCCAAGCTGTTGGTCGCGGGTTCGATTCCCGTCTCCCGCTCCAGAGATTGAGGCAATGGATTTCGAGCAGGCAACGATCAAGGTTGTAAGCGAGCGGGAGTTCGATGAGCTAACAGCGGCTGTCGAATTGGTTTTCGCGAGCGCGCGGGTCGAAAAATATCTGAAAGCGCTGAAGAGTCACGGGATTCGGGCTCGCGCGCTGGATAAGATTTTGGCGGCAAACTTGATTGACGCGGCTGCCGGCAATAAGGCTGGGACAGCGAAGACAAAATACGAATCGCTGCCGGTGTCAGATCAGGGGCAGTTTCGGGAGTTTTACCTGTCAAAGGTCGAAGAGGTTGAGCCTGCACTGCGGGCGAGATTTCACAAGGTTTATCAGTATTCGTAGTTGATTCGAGGTTACCGGCGAGACGCCGGCGCTACAACGAAAGAAACAGCCGGCTGGGCCGGCGCTACAAAGGAAAAAACGGAAATGGCGAAAGAAAAATTTGATCGTAATAAGCCGCACTGCAACGTTGGGACGATCGGGCACATCGATCACGGCAAGACGACGTTGACGGCGGCGATCACGAAGGTATTGTCGAAGCACAATCCGAAGATTCAGTTCCGGTCGTTTGATTCGATCGATAACGCTCCGGAAGAGAAGGCGCGCGGCATCACGATCGCGACCGCGCACGTCGAGTATGAGACGGCGAACCGGCACTACGCGCACGTCGATTGCCCGGGCCACGCGGATTACATCAAGAACATGATCACGGGCGCGGCGCAGATGGATGGCGCGATCTTAGTCGTGGCGGCGACGGATGGTCCGATGCCGCAGACGCGCGAGCACGTGCTGCTCGCCCGCCAGGTGGGTGTGCCGTACATCGTTGTTGCGCTGAACAAGTGCGACGCGGTGGACGATCCGGAATTGCTCGACCTGGTTGAACTCGAAGTGCGCGAGCTTTTGAAGTCGTACAAGTTTCCGGGCGACGACGTGCCGGTCGTGCGACTCTCGGCTCTCGGCGCTTTGAACGGCGAAGAGAAGTGGGAGAAGCAGGTTGACGCTTTGATGGAGGCGGTCGACAAGAGTGTGCCGCAGCCGGCGCGCGAACTGGACAAGCCGTTCCTGATGCCGATTGAAGATATTTTTTCGATTCAGGGGCGCGGAACAGTTGTGACGGGCCGAATTGAGCGCGGCAAGGTGAAGGTGGGCGAAGAAGTGGAAATTGTCGGCTTCCGCGAGACGCGCAAGACGGTAGTGACGGGCGTTGAAATGTTCAAGAAGCAGCTGGATGAAGGCATGGCGGGCGACAATGCCGGCTTGCTGCTGCGTTCGATTGCGAAAGAGGATGTGGAGCGCGGCATGGTGCTGGCGAAGGGCGGATCGATTACGCCGCACACCAAGTTCAAGGCCGAGGTTTACATTCTGACGAAAGAAGAAGGCGGGCGGCACACGCCGTTCTTCAAGGGATATCGTCCACAGTTTTATTTGCGCACGACGGACGTGACGGGAGTTGCGGAGTTGCCGGCAGGCACGGAGATGGTGATGCCGGGCGACAACGTCAGCCTGGTAATCGAACTGATCACGCCGGTGGCGATGGAGAAGGGCTTGCGCTTCGCGATTCGCGAAGGCGGGCACACAGTGGGAGCTGGTACGATTGCCGAGATTGTGCAGTAGCAAGATCGTCGTCGGTCGTTAGTCGTCGGTCGTTGGCAAATGCAGAGGTCCTTCGGAGGCTGCAAGCCGCCTCAGGATGATAAGAATAAGGGTTGCTAGGAGCTAGAGACTGGCAGCCAGAAGCTAAAGAAACAGGAGTTGTTCGGTATGCCCCGAGAGATCATTACGTTGCAGTGTGGCGATTGCAAAGAGCGGAATTATTCGACGATGAAGAACCGCAAAACGACACCGGATCGAATCGAGAAGAAGAAGTTCTGTAGTCGGTGCCGCAAGCACACGCCGCATAAGGAAGTGAAGTAGCCGGTTGTCAGCAGCCAGTAGCCAGCATTTCGCGGTTCGGTTTGACTGAGAACTGAGAACTGTTTTTAGGGGCGTAAGCTCAACGGCTAAACTGTCGGTCTCCAAAACCGAACTTGGGGGTTCGAATCCCTCCGCCCCTGCCAGTTTTAAGACGGGTTTTGGAAGAGAAAGAAAAGGCTGGTCCGCATGGGAGTAGAGACGAAGAAAATGGCGAACTCAATCGCAACCGCGGGTGGGGATTTCGGCGACCGCATCAAATCATGGCCGGAACGGATCAAGTCTTTCTACAGCGACGTGCGCACGGAGATGAAAAAGGTCACGTCTCCATCGCTAAAGGAAGTACAGGCGACGACCACGGTGGTAATTATCACCGTGTTCCTGTTCGCGCTGTTCTTCTGGGTGGTGGATTTGGCGATCCAAAACTCGCTGGAGCGGGCGCTACATTATCTCGCGCACCATTAAGCGGCGGAAAGAAGCGATTTCATGGTGGATGAAGAAAAAGTTGACGAAGTAAAGAACGAGAGCGGAACGGCTGGTTCCGAAGCCCCGGCGGCGGCGCCTGCCGAAGTTGCGGTGGCGGGCGAGGCGCCCCGCAATCCGAATATGAAGTGGTACATCATCCACGCATATTCGGGATTTGAGCGCAAGGTAAAGGAATCGCTCGAATCGCGCGTGCAGGCCTTCGGATTGCAGGGGAAGATCGGCCGCGTGCTGATTCCGACCGAGTCGGTGACCGAGGTTCGCGGCGGCAAGAAATATACCTCCGAACGGATGTTCTATCCCGGCTACGTGCTGGTTGAGATGGACATGGACGACCAGGTCTGGCATGTGGTGAAGTCGACGCCGCGCGTGACCGGCTTTGTGGGCACGGGGCAGCAGCCGACGCCGCTCTCGGAAGAAGAAGTGCAGCACATTGTTTACAAGGTTGCCGACAGCCGCGAGAAGCCGAAGCTCAAGGTCAAGTTCGAAAAGGGCGAGAAGGTCAAAATTACCGAAGGGCCGTTCGCAACATTTGAAGGATCGATCGACGACGTCAATGAAGACAAAGAGACTGTGAAGGTCATGGTCACGATCTTCGGTCGGTCGACTCCGGTGGAACTGGAGTTTGGGCAGGTAGAAAAGGTTGCGTAGAGATGGGCAGCTTCAGCTCCAAGTTAAAAGTTTGGAACCCGGCTTCGCCTGAGAAGGTCGAGGAAATCGAGGCTCTCGTGAACACGGGCGCCGCGTTTTCGTGGATTCATCGCGAGCGTTTGGAGCGGATGGGCTTTGTGGCTCTGCGGCGCATGGGTTTCCGGGCAATCGATGGATCGATCATCGAGCGTGATACGGCAGCCGTATGGGTTGCGAGCAACGGCTTTAATGGCCCGGACACGGTCGTCGTCGCAGAGCGCAACGATATGGAAGTGATTGGAGTTCACACAATCGAAGGTCTGGGCTTAGCGGCGGACCCGGTCCAGAAGAGACTCGTTCCAACGATTGGTCTGGCGTTGAGAGCGATCGATCATGAGCGAAACTAAGAACCAGGTTTTCCGGATTCGCTGAGCCGAAAATCCTAGACTCAGGGCCGGCATAAAGAAAGAAAGGCATCATGGCAAAGAAGGTCACAGGTTCGGTAAAGCTGCAGATTGCGGCGGGCAAGGCGACTCCGGCGCCTCCGGTGGGACCAGCGCTTGGTCAGGCGCAGGTCAATATCATGGAGTTCTGCAAGCAGTTCAATGCGCGCACGTCGCAGAAAGAACTCGAAGGGTTGATCGTGCCGGTCGTGATTACGGTCTACAGCGACCGCACGTTCACCTTTATTACGAAGACGCCGCCGGCCTCGGTGCTGCTGAAGCGGGCGGCTGGGATCGCGAAGGGCTCAGGCACGCCGAATAAAGATAAGGTTGGCAAAGTTACGGCGAAGCAGGTCGAGGACATCGCGAAGCAGAAGATGCCCGATCTGAATGCGGCGTCAGTGGATGCGGCGGTCAAGAGCGTGCGCGGCACGGCGCGCTCGATGGGAATTGAAGTGGTTGGGTAAAGAAGCGCGCCAAGCGCGCGAGGAATTCGCCGCAAAAAACGCGGCAATTCGCGCGGCGGGCCTGGGTCCTTCGCGAGACAAAAAGCGTCTCGCTCAGGATGATCATCGAGTTTGTAGTAGTCAACAGCACCACGGCCCATCGGAACAATGATGCGCGGTGGGAGACGAGGGAAAAATGAAGAAGTCAGGAAAGAATATTGAAAAGGCGCGCAAAGCAGTTGAAGCGCGTTCCTATACGCTGCAGGAAGCAGTCCCACTTCTGCAGAAAGTGAAATTCGCAAAATTCGATGAAACAGTTGAGGTGACGCTACGGCTGGGCGTCGATCCGAAACATGCAGACCAGATGGTGCGCGGGACGGTGGTACTGCCGCACGGCCTCGGCAAGGCGAAAAAGGTTCTGGTGATTGCGAGCGGCGAAAAGGTGCGCGAAGCGGAAGCGGCGGGAGCCGATTTTGTCGGCGGCGAAGATATGGTCGAGAAGATCACGAAAGAGAACTGGACCGACTTCGACGCCCTGATCGCCACGCCCGACATGATGAAGTCGGTGGGCCGGCTGGGTAAGGTTTTGGGACCGAAAGGTCTGATGCCGAATCCGAAGACGGGCACGGTCACCATGGATGTGGCGCGCGCGGTGCAGGAAGTGAAGGCTGGCAAGGTTGAGTTCCGCACCGACAAGACGGCGCTGGTGCATTGTCCGGTGGGCAAGATTTCGTTTACGGCCGACAAGCTGATCGACAATGCGACGACGCTGATTTCGAGCGTGATCAAGGCAAAGCCGTCGGTCGCCAAGGGCAAGTACATCAAGGCTTGCTACTTGAGTTCGAGCATGGGGCCGGGCATCTCGCTGGATACGACTCCGATCGAGACGGCGGCAAAGGCGTAAGCCCGTCGTTGATCCGACGACCAAAGACTTTTTGAAAGGGTTTGAATATGGCGGTTACCAGAGCGAAAAAAATTGAGCAGGTTGAGAAACTCTCGGGCGATTTGAAGAACGTTTCGAGCGTGATCGTCGCCAGCTACACGAAGCTGACGGTCGCGAAGGACTTCGAACTGCGCAAGGCGCTACGGACGAGCGGCGCGAAGTATCGGGTGGTGAAGAACACGCTGGCGGAGCGCGCGGCCAAGGGCACGAAGATCGAAGAAGCGCTGAAGAAGCTCGAAGGCGTGACTTCGATCGCGTACACGGCCGGCGATCCGGTGGCGATGGCCAAGGCGCTGGCGAAGTATGCCAAGGACAATCCTGAATTCACCTTCAAGGCGGGAGTGGTCGAAGGCCGCGTGATTACGGTCAAGGAGATCGAATCGCTGGCGACCATGCCGTCGAAGGAAGAGATTTACGCGAAGCTTCTGTTCATGCTGAATGCTCCGGCACAGCGTCTGGCTACGGCGATTGGCGCTGTGGGACGCAACCTGGCGGTGGTTGTGAACCAGGGCGTGCAGGAGAAGAAGTTTAAAGAGGCATAAAGGAAGCGTGCCGGACGCGTGATTTATGCGCTCGCATAAGAAACGCGAGCGCGTTGCGCGGCGCGCCCAGATCCTTCGGCGACGAAGAACGTGTCGCCTCAGGATGACAAAAGAGATCAGGCTGGCGAGAGCCGGGTGAAAAAGATTTGGTTATCGTGAAGCGGGGGTTGCGCGGCTGAGACTTGGCGTTGTCTGGCGCTGAGAATTGGGCCTGGACGCACTGGAAACCCGGCGACGCGGTAGCGAAAAGCGAGACGCGGCATGCTGCGTCTCTATTAAAACACTGGAGAATTGACATGGCGGATCTACAGCAGTTGGAAGAATCGATTGTTGGGCTGTCGCTGCTCGAGGCGGCGGACCTGGTGAAAAAGCTGGAAGCTCGGTTGGGCGTTTCGGCGGCGGCAGCGGCCCCAGTGATGGTGGCTGGTGGCGGCGCGGCAGCGGCGGGCGCGGCTCCGGCGGAAGAGAAGACCGAGTTCACGGTCGTTCTGAAAGAAGTCGGCGCCAATAAGATCAACGTAATCAAGGCGGTACGCGAGGTTACGAGCCTTGGATTGAAGGAAGCCAAAGATTTGGTTGATGGCGCTCCCAAGCCGATCAAGGAAGGCGTGTCAAAAGACGAAGCCGAGACGATCAAAAAGAAGTTCACCGAGGCTGGAGCGACGGTCGAGGTGAAGTAGTCATATGGCGAGAGGCGGGGTCTACCTGGCGGGACCATTCGGACGGGTGGATTTCGTCCCTGCCTGCAATTTTTCGACCGAACACTAGCTGAATCCTTGGCGGGCATGTTAACATCTTATAAATAACCCGCTTACTCTGGCCTCAACGAGGCGACAGCGAACCCGACTCCTCAGAAAATACCCAGGGAAGCGGAAGAGGTTCGCTGGAATTGAAGTTTGGCAGCCGGTCCCGCGGGCGGCGGGACGGAACAGGCCTTTTGAACTGGCGCGGAACTTTACAATTTATTTAAGACCAAGCGTCGAATGCGGCGCCTGCGGGCAGTCATGTCCATGCAGGTGCCCGCGTCTTTTTTCCGTGCAACCCGCTCGCTAGTTGTACTTCGGGGCATTTTTGCGCCCTTATGTGTAGCCCACATTCCGCGCTGTACTGGCAGCCCCAGGCTGCGTGAAAGCAGGTTCTTCGAATGGCAAAGATGAGCATCCATCGTAAACGTTTCGATTTTTCCAAAATTCCAGCAACCATCCAGATTCCGAACCTGATCGAGGTTCAGAAGCGCTCGTACGACCGCTTCCTCCAGATGGACAAGCTGCCGAGCGAACGCGAAGACGGCGGCTTGCAGGCGGTGTTTCAGTCGGTGTTTCCGATTACCGACTTCCGCAACGTATCACAACTTGAGTTTGTGGATTACGCCATTGGTAACTGGGAGTGCAAGTGTGGTCACCTCAAGGGTCTCCATCACCTGCGCACCACTTGTAAAAATTGCGGATCGACGGTGATCACCGACCCGTTCCATCCAGGCGATGTGCTCTGCCACAAGTGCGGCACATATAACGCGAATACTCCCGACTTCTGCAACAAGTGCGGCGACCCGGTTGGCCTACAGCTGAAGTATGACGTGGCGGAGTGCGAAGAGCGCGGCATGACCTACTCGGCGCCGTTGAAGGTTACGATGCGCCTGACGATCTGGGACAAAGATCCAGAGACCGGCAACCGCTCGATTCGCGACATTAAAGAGCAGGAGGTTTTTTTTGGCGACGTTCCCCTGATGACGCAGAACGGCACCTTCATCATTAACGGGACCGAACGCGTAATCGTCAGCCAATTGCACCGCTCGCCGGGCGTGTTTTTTGAGACGGCCAACAATCGCACCTACTTCCTCGGCAAGATCATTCCGTATCGCGGGTCGTGGGTGGAGTTCGAGTACGACCAGAAGAACGTTCTCTACGTGCGTATCGATCGCAAGCGCAAGTTCCTGGGCACGATCTTTCTGCGCGCCCTCGGCCTACGTTCGGGCGAAGACATTCTGAAGACTTTTTACAGCACCGATCGGCTGGTGATTCGCGACAACAAGCTCTACTGGACGCTCGATCCTTCGAGCGACAAGCCGACGAACCTGCTGGGGATGAAACTAGCGCACAGCATCAAGTCGAAGTCGGGCGATGAGATTGCTCATTCCGGGCGCAAGATCTCAACCGCGATTCTGAAAGAAATTCAGAAGGCGAAGATTAGCGAGATCGAAGTCGATACCACCGACCTCGAAGGCGCATGGGCGGCCAGCGATATCGTTGACACGACCAGCGGCGAAGTTTTGCTGGAAGCGAACACCGAGGTTACCGCCGACAAGGTTGCGAAGATTCTGGAATCGGGCGTCGTCGAAATGACGGTGTTCTTCCCGGAGCGTGATGACGTTGGCACGGTCATCAGCCAGACGCTGCGGCGCGATTCCGTGACGACTCCTTCGGAAGCATTGATCGAGATTTACCGCAAGCTGCGGCCGGGCGATCCGCCGACGCTGGACACGGCGACGGCGCTTTTCCAGGGCATGTTCTTCGACCCGCGCAAGTATGACTTCTCGCGTGTGGGCCGGCTGAAGTTCAACATCAAGCTGTTTGAGAACCAGGAAGCGACCAGCCTTGAGCAGCGGACGCTTGATCCAAATGACTTTTACGCGACCATCAAGTACCTGCTCAAGCTCCGCAAGAATATTGGGTCGGTCGACGACATCGATCACCTTGGCAATCGCCGCGTGCGCGCGGTCGGCGAACTGCTCGAAAACCAGTTCCGCATTGGCTTGGTGCGCATGGAGCGGGCGATCAAAGAAAAGATGAGCGTGTACCAGGAAATGTCGACGGCCATGCCGCACGACCTGGTCAACGCCAAGCCGGTGATGGCCGCGATCCGCGAATTTTTCGGATCGTCGCAGCTCTCGCAGTTCATGGATCAGACCAACCCACTGTCGGAAATTACGCACAAGCGGCGTCTGTCGGCGCTTGGGCCGGGCGGTCTGTCGCGTGAACGCGCGGGATTTGAAGTGCGCGACGTGCACCCCACGCACTATGGACGTATTTGCCCGATTGAAACGCCGGAAGGTCCGAACATCGGACTGATTTCGTCACTCAGCTGCTTTGCGCGCATCAACGACTACGGCTTTATCGAGTCGCCCTACCGCAAGGTGAAGGGCGCTCGCGTCGTGGATTACGTGCAGGTGGTCAACGCCGGCGATAGCGATTACAAAGTCGGCGATCACGCCGAGAAGAGCGAACTCGAGAAGGTCAATGCTGATCTGAAAGAGCGGCGCAAGAAGCCGGTCGAGATCGATCCGTTTTCCTTCTATCTGTCGGCATGGGAAGAAGACCGGCACGTCATTGCGCAGGCAAACGTCGAGCTGGACGAAAAAGGACGCATCGCGTCGGAACTCGTGAACGCCCGCAAGCAGGGCAACTTCGTGCTGGTGAATCGCGATGAGGTCGATTACGTCGACGTCAGCCCGAAGCAGCTCGTATCGGTTGCCGCCTCGCTCGTTCCGTTCCTGGAGCACGACGACGCGAACCGCGCGTTGATGGGCGCGAACATGCAGCGGCAGTCGGTACCGCTGCTGCGTGCGCAGGCTCCGATTGTGGGAACCGGCATGGAAGGCGTGACGGCGCGCGACTCGGGCGCGGTCATTCTGGCCAAGCGCAACGGCATCATCGATTCGGTCGACTCCGAGCGCATCATCGTGCGCGTCGAAGGCGAGCACCATCCGATGCAGCTGTCGCGTGAAGTCGGCAGCGATATTTACCAGCTGACGAAGTTCAAGCGCTCGAACCAGAACACTTGCATCAACCAGAAGCCAATCGTGAAGAAAGGCCAGCGCGTGGTCAAGGGGCAAGTCATCGCCGACGGCCCTTGCACGGATTTCGGCGAGTTGGCGCTCGGACGCAACGTACTCGTGGCCTTTATGCCGTGGCGCGGTTACAACTTTGAAGACGCGATTCTCGTCTCCGAAAAGATGGTGAAGGAGGATTACTACACCTCCGTCCACATCGAAGAGTTCGAACTCGAAGCGCGCGACACCAAGCTTGGGCCGGAAGAAGTCACGCGTGACATTCCAAACGTGAGCGAGTCGACACTGCGCAATCTGGACGAGGCGGGCGTAATCCGCATCGGCGCCAGCATCAAGCAGGGCGATATCATTGTCGGCAAAGTAACGCCGAAGGGTGAAACGCAACTCACGCCGGAAGAAAAGCTGCTGCGCGCGATCTTTGGCGAAAAAGCCGGCGATGTGCGCGACGCTTCACTCTACTGCCCGCCCGGAATCGAAGGCGTCGTGGTCGATGTGAAGATCTTTTCGCGCAAGGGCCAGGAGAAAGACGAGCGCGCGAAGGCGATCGAAGCCAATCAGGTTGCGAAGCTCGAGAAGAACCTTTCGGACGAGATCCGAATTCTGACCGACGAGCGCCTGAAGCGTCTGGAGGCTTTGCTGGGCGGCAAGGAAGTGCAAGCAGACCTGCACGATGAGCGCACCAACAAGCGCCTTTTGACCAAGGACACGATTCTGGACCGCGACACGATCGAGCGCATCTCGACGCGCAACTTGAAGCGCATCAAGTACGCCGACAAGGACCCGCGGGTGAATGAGCAGATCGACGAGATCGAGGAGATGACCTCGCGCCAGATCGACGTGCTCAAGAAGATCGTCAACGAGAAGAAAGACAAGCTGACCAAGGGCGATGAGCTGCCACCGGGCGTGATTAAGCTCGTCAAGGTTTACATCGCCATGAAGCGCAAGCTCAGTGTCGGCGACAAGATGGCCGGACGCCACGGCAACAAGGGCGTGATCGCGCGCATTCTGCCGGAAGAGGATATGCCGTACCTCGAAGACGGAACGCCGGTCGAAATCGTCCTGAATCCGCTCGGCGTGCCAAGCCGTATGAACGTCGGCCAGATTCTCGAAACGCACCTCGGCTGGGCCGGATTTGAGCTGGGCCAGAAGATTACCGAACTGCTCAAGCTGAACACGCGCTCGGAAGCGATTCGGCGCGAACTGAAAGCGCTCTTCAAAGACACGGTGCTGGCCGACACGATCGCCGACATGAGCGAGGACGAACTGGAAGCAGTCGCGCCCACGCTCACGAAAGGCGTATTCATGGGCTCGGCGGTGTTCGACGGCGCTCGCGAAACGGAGATCAAGGCGCTGCTGGAGCGCGCGGGCCTGCCCACTTCGGGCAAAACCACGCTGCGCGACGGCATGACCGGCGAGACCTTCGAACAGCCGATCACCGTGGGCTACATCTACATGCTGAAGCTGTCGCACCTGGTGGACGACAAGATTCACGCGCGTTCCATCGGACCGTACTCGCTGATCACCCAGCAACCGCTGGGCGGCAAGGCGCAGTTCGGCGGACAGCGCTTCGGCGAGATGGAAGTGTGGGCGCTGGAAGCGTATGGCGCGGCGTTCATTCTTCAGGAACTGCTCACCGCGAAGTCGGATGACGTTTACGGACGCACCAAAATCTACGAGGCCATCGTCAAAGGCGAGGCCGCGATGGAGCCGGGCGTGCCGGAATCGTTCAACGTGCTGATTCGCGAATTGCAGGCACTTTGCCTGGATGTGGAATTGATCAAGGCTATGGAGAAAAAGCCCATGGCCGTGGCGGCGGATTGATCCGGCGGTCGTTGGTCGTCAGTCGCTAGTCGTTGGCGACCAACCGCAGCCGATGCAAAGTTTAGAGAAAAGTTTTGGAAAACTAGACTCGCAGGATCGCCTTTGAGGCTGCGAGTCAGAGATTGAGCTAGAGGCTGGGCCCCAGCCTCTAGCGACTTCTTCAAAGGCCGCGAGCGGCGGCGTTATTGCCGAGGAAAGCGGAGGCACATGTTTCGTTCGAGCCCGTTTGATTTGGCAAATCCCGTTGCCGACTTTGACGCCATTCGCATCAGCCTGGCATCCCCCGAGAAGATCCGGAGCTGGTCGCACGGGGAAGTAACCAAACCGGAAACCATCAACTACCGCACCTTCAAGCCGGAGCGCGACGGACTTTTCTGCGCGCGCATTTTTGGTCCGGTGACGGATTGGGAGTGCCTCTGCGGCAAGTACAAGCGCATGAAGCACCGCGGCGTGATCTGCGACAAGTGCGGCGTGGAAGTCACGCTCTCGAAAGTGCGCCGCGAGCGCCTCGGCCACATCGAACTGGCCTCGCCATGTTCGCACGTCTGGTTCTTCAAGGGACTGCCGAGCCGCATCGGGCACCTGCTGGATATTTCTCTGCGTGATCTCGAAGCGATTCTTTACTTCGAAGCCTACGTGGTCGTCGATCCGGGCGACGCGGTGGTCAAAGACCGCGAGGTAATAAAGGACGAAGCGAAGTTCCGCGAACTCGATCAGCAATTCCGTCCCACTGGCTTCAAGGCCATGATGGGCGCGGAAGCGATCAAGGAACTGCTGAAGCGCATTGAAGTCGACAGCCTGTCAGTCGAACTGCGCGAGAAGATGAAGACCGAAACCTCGCTCCAGAAGCGCCTGAAGTATGCCAAGCGGCTGAAGGTGGTTGAGGCGTTTCGCAAGAGCGGCAACAAGCCGCAGTGGATGATCCTCGACGTGCTACCGGTAATTCCACCGGAGCTGCGGCCGCTGGTTCCACTCGACGGCGGGCGTTTTGCCACGTCGGATTTGAACGACCTGTATCGCCGCGTCATCAACCGCAATAACCGGTTGAAGAAGCTGATGGACCTGCACGCGCCAGAAGTGATCGTACGCAACGAAAAGCGAATGCTCCAGGAAGCGGTGGACGCGCTCTTCGATAACGGCCGCCGCGGCCGCGTGCTTCGTGGAGCGAACAATCGTCCACTGAAGTCGCTGTCGGACACACTGAAGGGCAAGCAGGGACGTTTCCGCCAGAATCTGCTCGGCAAGCGCGTGGACTACTCCGGCCGTTCGGTCATTGTGGTCGGACCGGAACTCAAGCTGCACCAGTGCGGGTTGCCGAAGAAGATGGCGCTTGAACTGTTCAAGCCGTTCATCTATCACCGGCTCGAACAGACGGGTAACTGCACCACCATCAAGCAAGCGAAAGAGATGGTCGAGCAGCAGGAGCCGATCGTCTGGGACATTCTCGAAGAAGTGATTAAAGATCATCCGGTTATGCTGAACCGCGCACCTACCCTCCATCGCCTCGGTATTCAGGCGTTTGAGCCGGTGCTGGTGGAAGGCAAGGCCATCAAAATTCACCCGCTCGTCTGCACGGCATTTAACGCCGACTTCGACGGCGACCAGATGGCTGTGCACATTCCGCTGTCGCCGGAAGCTCAGGTGGAAGCAAGCGTCCTGATGCTCTCGTCGCACAACATCCTGTCGCCCGCGTCAGGCCAGCCGATCACCGTGCCCACGCAGGACATGGTGCTGGGCCTTTATTACCTGACCAAAGTCAAGCCAGGCGCCAAGGGAGAAGGACGTTCGTTCGCGAATATCGACGACGTGGTGATCGCGCTCGAAATGGGCGAGGTCGAAACGCTGACGCCGATTCGTCTGCGCTTCACCGGCCAGGTCATCGACCTGACGCAGGCCTACGACGATCAGGACATCAACCACACCGATCCCGTCGAGTTCAACCGCGAGTACATCAACACGACGGTTGGCCGCGCGATTCTGAACGACCATCTGCCGAAGGCCGCGGGCGTCAACATTTCGATGCCTTACATCAATGGCTTGCTCAAGAAAAAGGGCATCGGCCAGCTGGTGAATTACTGCTACCTGCAATATGGCCTCGAAACCACGGTCAAGATGCTTGACGAGATCAAGTCGCTCGGTTTTCGCTATGCAACCAAGTCTGGTCTCTCGATCGGCATCGATGACATGGTCATCCCGGATAACAAAAAGACTCTGGTGAAAGACGCGGACAAGTCGGTTATCGCGGTTCAGCAGCAATACCTGGACGGCGCCATCACAAACGGCGAGCGCTACAACAAGGTCATCGAAATCTGGTCGGCGATCACTGAAAAAGTTGCCGACGAAATGTTCGGGCAGATGCAGCGCCGGGACAAGGAAGGCGAACTCAATCCGATTTACGTCATGGCCGACTCGGGCGCTCGCGGATCGAAACAGCAGATTCGCCAGCTCTCCGGCATGCGCGGATTGATGGCCAAGCCGACCGGTGAAATTATCGAGACGCCAATCACGGCGAACTTCCGTGAAGGTTTGACGGTGCTCGAATACTTCATCTCGACGCACGGCGCCCGCAAGGGTCTGGCCGATACGGCGCTCAAGACCGCCGATTCGGGCTACCTGACACGGCGTCTGGTCGACGTGGCGCAGGACGTGATCATCAGCGAATACGACTGCGGCACCGTTGACGGAATTTACGTCTCGGGTATCGTCGAAGCCGGGGAGATCATCGAGCCGCTGCGCGACCGCATCGTCGGCCGTGTGTCGCTCGAGAAGATCAAGGACTACGACGGACAGGTGGTGGTCGACATCAATCAGGAGATCACCGAGGACCTGGCCGGCGCAATTCAGGCGGCGGGTATTGAGCGCGTGAAAATTCGCTCGGTGCTCACGTGCGAATCGAAGCGCGGCGTTTGCGTCATGTGCTACGGACGCAACCTGGCTTCCGGACGTCTCGTCGAACTGGGCGAGGCAACGGGCGTCATCGCGGCGCAGTCCATCGGCGAACCTGGAACGCAGCTCACGATGCGTACCTTCCACATCGGCGGCACGGCATCGCGAGTTTCGGAGCAGTCGCGCCTCGATGCGAAGAGCAACGGTCTGGTGCGCTTCATCAACCTGCAAACCGTCAAGTCGAAGAGCGGCGATCTGGTCGTTATGAATCGCCAGGGTTCGATCGCGGTGGTCGATGAAAAGGGCCGCGAGCGCGAGCGCTATGCGGTCGTGTACGGCGCCAAGGTAAAGGTCACCGATGGCGGTCCGGTTCAGCTCGGCCAGGCTCTGGTTGAGTGGGATCCGTACACTTTCGCGATCCTCACGGAAATCGGCGGCACGGCGCAGTTTAAGGATCTACAGGAAGGGATCACGCTCCATGAAGAAGTGGACGAGGTCACCGGCCTGTCGCGTCACGTGGTTGCCGATTCGCCCGACGAAAAGCGCCAGCCTGCGATCGTCATCAAAGGCAAGGCGAGTAAGCGATACCTGATGCCTTCGCGCGCTCACTTGATGGTGCAGGACGGCGACACGGTCTTCCCCGGCGACGTGCTGGCGAAGATTCCGCGCGAAACCACCAAAACCAAGGACATCACGGGCGGTCTGCCGCGCGTGGTCGAATTGTTCGAGGCTCGCAAGCCGCGTGAAACGGCGGTCATCAGCGAAATCGATGGCACGGTCCGCTTCGGCGAAGTTGCCAAGGGCCAGCGCAAACTCTACGTGACCGCCGACAACGGCACCGAGAAGGAATACTCGGTTCCGCGCGGCGTGCACATCAACGTGCAGGAAGGCGAGCGCGTCAAGGCGGGCGAACCGCTGATGGACGGGCCGCTCAACCCGCACGACATTCTGGCGGTGCTCGGCGAGAAGGAGTTGCAGTCTTACCTGGTGAACGAAATCCAGGAAGTTTACCGGCTGCAGGGCGTGAACATTTCCGACAAGCACATCGAGGTTATCGTGCGCCAGATGATGCGCTGGGTAAAGGTCGAGGACGTAGGCGATACGCAGTTCCTGCTCGAACAGCAAGTGGACAAGTTCCGCTTCCACGAGGAGAACGAGCGGGTGATCGCGCAGGGCGGCAAGCCGGCTACCGGCCGACCGCTGTTGCTCGGCATCACCAAAGCGTCGCTCTCGACTGATTCATTCATCTCCGCCGCCTCCTTCCAGGAGACGACGCGCGTGCTGACCGAAGCTTCGATCCAGGGAGCCGTCGATCATCTGCGCGGGCTGAAGGAGAATGTGATCGTCGGCCGCTTGATTCCCGCCGGCACCGGCATGGAGTACTACCGCAACGTGCGTCTCTCTCCGGAAATGGAAGAGGCCGCGAGCAAGGTGCAGGAGGAAGTCTCGCAGGCATACGAAGAGGCCGAGCGAGCGCTCGAACTCATGCGGCATGAAGGCGAGACCGAAGAACTCGCAGCGGAGTAAGGCGAACCGAGATAACCATAGGGGCGACATAAGTCGCCCCTTATTTTTCGGACGAATGTTTTTCGAAATCGACTAACGCTTTCGAAAATCGAAGATAGTCAGAACGGAATTTACGAAAGACCAAATCCGTGGATAATATTCGCGTCACCACGTTTCCATCAATCCGATGGCTTTAGCACTTGAACCACAGCGCCTGACTGGGCCACCCCCGGATCCGAATCGTCCGCCGGAACCGATTCCGGGCGGCCTTATTCTGGCGCCCGCGCTGGGACGCTTCTGGCGCCTGTTCCGGCTGTCGGTGTGGCGCGCCTTCGAGCACGACGCTTTCGCCACCGCCAAGGGCGGCGCTTATTCTTCCATCCTTACTTTTTTTCCGTTCCTGCTAGTGCTCGGGTCGGTAATGGCGACCGTGCGGCGGGGCGAAGTCTACTTGCGGGAGATCTCCGACGCGCTGGGGAGTATCCTTCCGGCCGGCAGTGCAGCCGCTCTTGCCTACTTGCGGGGCAGCACCAATCGGCCCGTTGGTCTGCTGGTCACCACGTCGCTTCTGACAATGTGGACGGCATCCGGCGTGATTATTTCCTGGATGGACGGGTTTCGCCGCGCCTACCAGCTTCCGAAGACGTGGGGCCTCTTGCAGGAGCGTGTCATCGCCATGTCTCTGGTGCTGATGGCTGGGCTACCCCTTGTGTTTTCCACGATTCTGGTGGCATTCGGCAGCCGGATTGAAACACGCATTCTTTTTCAGCTTGGACACGAATTTGGGCCCGTGATTCTGATCCTGTGGGGACTGATCCGCTGGATCATTGCCGTCCTCACCAGCATCGCGGTCATGCAGTTGATTTATCACAACGCCGTGCCGCGCACGCAGCCCTGGCATAGTGTACTGCCCGGTGCGGTTCTGGCCACCGCGATGTGGCTGCTCTCAACGGCATTTTTTGGATGGTACCTGCAACGCTACGCGGACTACAGCGTGATTTACGGCTCACTGGGCGTGGGCATCGCGTTGCTCACGTGGATGTACCTCATCTCGCTGATCGTGCTGATTGGCGCAGAATTCAATGCGATGCTCTTTCCGCGCGGCCTCGCGAAAGCCCAGCGGCGCATTAGCGACCAGAATCGCTGACATGAAATCGAAAGTCCCACTGCCTGCCGCTTGCGGGCGTCGCGCAAAAATCGTCTGTACGATCGGTCCGGCCTGCGATTCCGCGGAGTGCATCGGCGAACTGATGCGGCTCGGCATGGACGTCGCCCGCCTCAACTTCTCGCACGGAACGCATGCCGAGCACTCGGGTCGCATCCAGCGATTACGGGAAGCCGCGCGCAAACTGAAACGCACAATCTGCATTTTGCAGGACCTGCAAGGTCCGAAGATCCGGACAGGACGATTGAAAGATGGCGCGCCGGTTGAACTCAAAAAGGGCAATCTGCTGACCATTACACCGCGCTCGGTCCCTGGGAGCGCGACGCTCATCTCCACTGATTTTCCGGGGCTGGCGCGCGAGGTCGAGCCGGGCGCGCGCGTGCTTTTATCGGACGGTCGAATTGAACTCGAGGTCCGCGCTATTCGCGGAAAGGATGTTGAATGCGAGGTCCGCAACGGGGGCATGCTCGGCGAGAATCAGGGCATTAACCTGCCCGGGGCAGCATTGGCGATACCCGCTTTGACAGATAAAGACAAGCTTGACCTCCAGTTCGGACTTGATCACGGAGTGGATATGGTCGCGCTTTCTTTTGTTCGCTCGGCCGACGATGTCCAGATGGCGAAGCGATTGATAGAGGAGTTTGGAAGATCGGTTCCGCTGGTTGCCAAACTCGAAAAGCCGCAGGCCATCGAGCAACTGGAGGAGATCCTGGAAGTGACCGATGGGGTGATGATTGCGCGCGGCGATCTGGGCGTGGAATTGCCGCCTGAGAAAGTTCCCATCATTCAAAAACAGGTGATTCAGCGCGCGGGCGTCTGGCGGAAGCCGGTCATCACCGCTACGCAGATGCTCGAATCGATGACCGAAAACCCGCGCCCCACGCGGGCTGAAGCGAGCGACGTAGCCAACGCCATTTTCGATGGCACCGACGCCGTGATGCTCTCGGGCGAAACGGCTAGCGGGCGCTATCCACGCGAGGCGGTGGCCATGATGGCGCGCATCATACTGGAAGCGGAGAGGAGCATCGCGCAATCCCCACCGGTGCCGCGACGGCGTCATGAGCAGCGCGGATATTCCATCGCCGAAACAATTTGCGAATCGATCGCGCACGCCGCCGAGGACTTGCCGATGCGCGCAATCGCCGTCTTCACCGAGACCGGGAACACGGCGCGCATGTTGTCCAAGCACCGCCCGAAGGTGTGTATCTATGCCTTCAGCCGCAATCTGGAAGTTTGCAATCGTATGAATGCCCTTTGGGGCGTGCATCCCATTCACAAAGAGAAATGGGAAACGGCGGAGTCGATGCTCAAGACCGCGGAGGATGAACTGATTCCGAGAGGACTGATCGCTGCCGGAGAGGTGTTAGGGCTGGTCGCGGGAACGAAGTTCACCTCGGGCGCAACAAATTTCATGCGCCTGCATACGGTAGGAGAGAACGCCGCGCCGGCAACTTCTCGCCGCCATAGATCAAAAGCTTAACCATAGAGGTCACGGAGGTCACAGGGAATTCATCGGGGGAGTTCGTTTACTTTCATGGATGCGATCACCTCAATCTTCGATCAGGATGTCGATCCAAACGTACGCGGGTGGGTGCACACGCCTCGCGATCCGCGCGAAGATGCGCTGATTCTGGCTCACGGAGCGGGTGGCAATTGCGACGCGCCACTGCTGGTTGCGCTCGCCGAGACTTTGTGCGGACGTGGCTACACCGTTCTGCGGTGCGATCTTCCCTTTCGACAGGAGCGGCGCTTTGGACCTCCATTTCCCGGCAATGCCGAGCGCGATCGCGCCGGCTTGCGCAACGCGGTCTCAGCGATGCGGAAAATAGTGGGCGGGAAGAGCAAACCCGGAAAGATATTTCTTGGCGGACACTCTTACGGAGGGCGGCAAGCCACGATGCTCTGCGCTGAGGAGCCCAATCTGGTTTCCGGCCTGCTCCTGCTCTCTTATCCGCTGCATCCGCCGCGCAAGCCAGAACAGCTTCGCACCCAACACCTGCCCGATCTGCGCACGCCAAGCCTGTTCGTCTACGGCACGCGCGACCCATTTGGCAGTGTCGAAGAGATCGAGAAGGCGATCCAACTGATTCCCGCGAAACACCAATTGTTAGCGGTGGACGGAGCGGGTCACGATTTGGGATTTAGCGGGAAGGTTCAGGCTTCGGGTTTACCCGCGCGCGTGTTTGCCAAATTCGACGAGTTCTTTGGATAGTGGGCCAAAGCTAGACAGGTTTTTCTCGGTGCACTCTGCGTCTCGACCGTTGACGCAACCTAATTCACCCAGCCCGACTTTCCGCCGCCATTGGGCTTGTCCTGGTCTTCGGGTGGAATGTAATTGCCGTGCTCGTCGAAGTTGACTTTGCGATCGTGGTCGCGCATGTAGACTTCGAATTTTCGCGCCGCACGCCGACGCTTCCATCGGTAATACGAGTTACGCACGCCAAAGTATTGCTCGGAAGCCGTGTGACTCAACCCGCGGCGCGGCATGAACTTCACGAACAAAAATCCAAACAGCAGTCCGCCGAGGTGGGCAAAGGTCGCAACACCGTTTTGCGTTGGATCGAAGATGGCGTAGATCGCGATCACAATCCAGATGCCGACCAGGTACTTCGCTTTGATCGAAAATGGCAGCGGAAACAGATACATCTCCTGGTCGGCGTAGAGAATGCCGAATGCCATCAGCAGCCCAAAAATACCACCGGACGCGCCAACCGTGCCGGTGCGCGGATCCATCCCGAGAAAATGCGTGTAGGCGACTGCGATGGTTACCAGAGCCGCGCCCACCACACAAAACAAATAGCACTCAATGAACCGGCGAGGGCCCCAGTCGCGCTCAAGATAGGCCCCGATAAACCAGAGCGTGAGCATGTTGAAGAACAGGTGGCTCCAGCCTTGATGGAGCAGCGAGTAAGTAACGAGTTGCCAGATTTCGCCCTTCATCACGAAAACGGGGATCAGGGCAAACCATTCGTCAACCCAGCGGAGATCGGCTTTAAATACCTGCCGCAGTATGAGTTCCGCAAAAAAGATTGCCGTGCACGTCAAAATGATGCGCCTGACCCATCCGGCAAAGGGCGGGAAGCTGAACGAGATGGCGCCGCCGCGGCTCATGAAGGATTCTCTTACCTTTCGGGTTCGGGCACGACGGGCAGGCTGCGGTGGCCAGCAGCGTCGACGGCGCGGACGGCGAATATAACATTATCCTTCGAAATCTGGAGGATTGCACGCGTGCCGCTACTTACCGTTTGGGCATGCTCCCAATCGGGCGCGCTGGTGGCGCGCCAGACCACTTCGTATCCGCTTGCGCCCTCAGATGGGTCCCACGTCAACGCCGTATCGTTTTCCAGTTGTTTGGTCAGGATTTTTACGTTCGTGGGCGGAGCGGGCGCCGACGCTAATGAGGCTAGGGTCGCGGCATTCAGGCGGGCGACGTGCGCCACAAAGTCAAAATTGACGTACTTGGGCAGATCCCCATACTCGATGCCGTTTTCAGTGCGAACATTCTGATGCTGGTGGTTGTAGTCTTCGCGGAATTCCGTGAAACGCACCGCCGCAAAGCCCTGCCGATTGAACGAAAGATGATCACCGCCGCGTAGGAAACGATCGAGACGAAAGATGAGCAGCGGCTTTACTCCGGTATCGTAGGAGCGTCCCACACTGGCAACGTAGCGTGCGAGCTCGCGCGAGGGCGAATCGCTCTCGCCGCCGAGCGCGCGGATGCGCTTGCTTTCGGCGTCAGTCGCGGCATTCGGAATGCCTTCCGAAAATACGCGCACCACGCTCGGATCCTGCCCCGGGTTGCGGTCGCCACCTACGATGTCATTATTGAGGGCAGCTTCGATCTTCCAGCCCTGCTGCTTGGCCATTTCGGCGAAGTGCTTGCTGCCGTTCAGACCCTGCTCTTCGCCAGCAACGGTCAGAAAGATGATCGTCGCCGGAAATTTGTACTTGCTCAAAACCCGGGCGCACTCCAGGCTGACGGCGGTGCCACTGCCGTCGTCGTTTGCCCCGGGAGCGGGATCGGTGCCATTGAAGGTATTGCTGTTGCGCGAGTCATAGTGGCCGGTGACCAGCACAATTCGATTGGCCTGCGCGGAATCGGATCCACGCAGCACCGCATAAACATTGGTGATTTGCGTGGGCGTTTTGATTCGATCCTGAGGCTGCTCGATGAAAGCATCGGTTTTCACCTCGAGGCAGCCGCCACAATCTTTCGAATAGCGTTCAAATTCAGATTTGATCCAATCGCGCGCCGCGCCCACGCCTTTGCCCGCCTTGACGGTGGCTTCGTCCTGCGGTGAAATCGTCGAGCGGTTGCCGAAGCTGACCAGCTTTTCGATGGTCTGCTGAATGCGCTCCGCGGACACATGTCTGATGGCCTCACTGACGCGCGGATCAACGCGGCCGGAGTCGACGGCATTGGCAGACGCCGCCGATTGCTGCGCAAGGCCCGCTGGCGGGCACAAGACAAGAATGAGAACGACTATCCCAGTGGCGACGAGGCCGGCAAACCGGCGGCCGTGTTTTATCAGGAATCTGCGCCGGGCAGACGTGCATCGAACGCTCTTGTACTGCATCTGACTAGTTTCGGGATTTTCTTGATTGGACACTTGACCTTTTCCTCGCGAAGAAACTAAATATAACAGGGGGTCAAGAACCTGGAGGAGACAAATGGTGTACTGTCCTGAGTGCGAGACCGATCTGGACATCGAAGAAGATGAGGTCGATGAAGGAGCGGTGGTCTCGTGCCCGGAGTGCGGCTCGGACTTCGAGGTAATCACTGTCAATCCTGTCGAACTCAAAAAGGTCGGCGAAGACGAGGTCGACGACGAAGATGACGACGATGAAGAGGCCGTCAAAGAAGAAGCCGACGACGAGGACGATCTCTGAGTACCGAGGCGAGAATTCGGCTACAGGTGCTGGCTCGCTGGATCGCTTGCGCCATGTTTCTGGGTGCTTTGCTCGTTCCAGCAGCGGCGCGGGCCGATGAGACCGGCAAACCCAAGCCCTACGCGCTGATCTTCGGAACCGTCTTTGATGCCGAGGGCCACGAGCTTTACGCCGTAAAGGTGAAGATTCGGCGCGCCAGTGACAATGACAAGAAGGCCCGCTGGGAGCTTTACTCGAATCATACGGGAGAGTTTGCGCAGCGCGTGCCCATCGGACCGGGCGACTACGTTGTTTGGGCTGATGTGAAGGGGTATAGACTCACCGATGGGCGGCGCCTGCGGGCGGGTGAAGAGGTCAAGGTCCACGTCGACGGTGACGAGCGCCAGGACATCAGTCTCCACCTCGCCTGGCAGTAGCGGAATTGGCAGTAGCCTTTACGCGCAGGAACCGTCACAATAGGTTGTATGAAAAGGGCACTTATAACGCTTGGCTTGTTCGGGCTGGTGTTTGTTGGGTTGCGACCGGCGCCCCTGGTGGCCGCGCCCCAGCTTTTTGGGCGCGAACCGAAGAAGGAAGACAAGACCCGCCTGCTCACGGGCAAGGTAATCGATAGCGGGGACGGTCCCCTGGCGAATGCAGTCGTCTACCTGACCAACACCCATGATCACTCGGTGAAGACCTACATCGTCGGGCCAGAGGGAACGTTTCGCTTTCCGGCGCTCCAGCCGACCATTGATTATGAGGTCTATGCGCAGTTCGACAAGCGCCGGAGTCACACCAAGACGGTCAGCCAGTTTGATGATCGGCAGCAGGTTTATATTGATTTGAAGATTGAGACGAAGTAGGTACCCTCCGCGAAATAGGCTGGCGTGAGCGCAAGTACGTGACCCCATACGAGGAACGCGTCCGGCGGAGTTTTTCCAGGCAGGCCTTCATGTCCACTTTGGGGGCCGAGCTCACGGCGGTGGTTCAAGGCGGGGTGGAGATTCGCCTGCCATTTTCCCGCAATCTTACGCAGCAGAACGGATACCTGCACGCGGGTGCGATCACTGCGGTGCTCGATTCTGCTTGCGGTTATGCCGCCTTAACCGTGGCCGCGGACGATACGGATGTCCTCTCGGTCGAGTTCAAGGTGAATCTCCTGGCACCCGCGGCTGGCGAGTTCTTCGCGGCCCGAGCGCAAGTAAAGAGAGCGGGACGGACGCTGACAGTCTGTACCGCGGATGCCTTTGCCATCAGCGACGGCAGAGAGAAGGTGGTTGCAACCATGCTGGCCACCATCATGGCTGTGCCGAGAACGGCTGCGAAATAGAAGGAGATTGCCGTAGTTGCTCCGGGAGTGAAAACGCGTGGTTCGACAATCGTAGGCAGAAAATTCTCGGCGACTAATTGTAGAAGTGTCCCGAATCGCCCACAACCGTCACCCCCTTGATGACCTTGCCCTTCGCATTGATAACAGACGCCTTCACCGTGGCTCCAATAGTGCCGCAGCCGCCCGCAGCGTAGCCAACGCAAACAGATGTCGTGATCGTTACCCCCGGTGGCCCGCCCACTACGTTGGTTATAGCATTGATCTGTAGCTCTCTTTGAAGGTAAACCGGAGTGGGTTGTCCATTTCCGTTGTAGGCAATCGGAACGGTCAGCGTGCAAAGTGGGCTGGCCCCAATACCATAAATTTGGCAAGGACCGTAGGCTCCAGCGTACGCAGTATAGTATGCAAACGGATAGTCATATTGGATACAGTTCAGACATTCAAATATGAACTTCAAGAAAGCTGTGGGCTCGCCGTTCAATCCGACGATAGATAGATGGTCTAAGACAATGTCATTCACGGGAGCAGAGTCCGCAGCGGGCTCACCATCTCCGAGTGTGACTGAGGAAAACGAATAAGCCCTCATAGGGCCAAATCCATTTTTTGCTGTAGCTATCTCGTAACCTTCTGCGGAGGCTGTTGCCCAGCTACCTGTGCAGGAAATCGCGAGTTTTGTAGTGCTATATTGTTCGCAGTTGGCACCAGCCGTAGATTCACCTATAACCTCTTCGGTGAAGCTCGCTTGTCCATAAATCACTCCGACTGAGCAAAAGAAGAGGCAAACTACGAGAAGCGAATGTAACTTTCTGGATGATGTGATCGCGCGCTCCCGCAACCAGGGATTCCGCCGCCTGAGGTGGCTTGGAGTATAACACCGTTTCGCAGAGTCGAGGGTAATAGAATCGTCCGCTTGCGAGATGTCACTGATTCGAAGGTTCGGGTCCGGTAACTGGCGCAAAATCTCAGTTACGCTCACTGACCCGGATCGGCGCAGTTGCTATTAAAGACAAGAAAAAGGCCACCGTCGCCGGTGGCCTTAACTCTTCTCGCGAAAAACGGTCCTTAGCTAATTGCTGTCCCCGCCCGCCCGTTTCCACGAGATCAAATCGCCGATCGTCGAACTGGTTGACGAGGACGACGCTGGATGCTTGTAATGCTCCACTTCCTGGCGTGAGGCTTCTTCACCGACCGCCTTGATGCTCAGGCCGACTTTTTTCTCTTCCTGATTCATCTTGATGATCTTGAAGTCGAATTCAGCGCCGGGCTCAAGGTGCATCGGCTGTCCGTTGGCGTCGACGGCTTCCGAGTTATGGCAGAGGCCTTCGATGCCCTGCGCAATTTCCACGAAGGCGCCGAAGGTGGCTACACGCAGAACCTTGCCGTGCACGATGTCGCCGACGCGATGCTGGGCGAAGAACGACTCCCAAACGTCGGGCTGCATCTGCTTGACGCCGAGTGAGAGCCGGCGCTTGTCCGGCTCAATGGCCAGAATCACGGCTTTGACGCGATCGCCTTTCTTGAGCACCTCGGAAGGATGCTTAACGCGCGTGGTCCAGCTCAGATTGCTGACGTGCACCAAGCCGTCGATGCCGTCTTCGATTTCGATGAAAGCGCCGAACTCGGTCAGGTTGCGCACGCGACCTTCGACCGTCGCGCCAACCGGATATTTGTCGTGCAGCGTGTCCCAGGGATTCGAAGCCAGTTGCCGCATGCCAAGCGAAATGCGGCGCTCGGTCGGATTGACGCTGATCACCACACAGTCAACCTCGTCCCCGACGTTGACGAGCTTTGACGGGTGCTTCATGCGCTTTGACCACGTCATCTCGCTGACATGGACGAGGCCTTCGATGCCCTGTTCGAGCTCGACGAATGCGCCGTAATCGGTGACGCTGATGACACGTCCGTGAACATGCGCGCCGACCGGATAGCGATGCTCGGCGTCGAGCCACGGATCGGGAGTCAGCTGCTTGAAGCCAAGCGATACGCGCTGTTTGTCCTTGTCGTACTTGAGGACCTTCACCTGAATCTGGTCGCCGACATTGACCAGGTCGCGCGGGTGCGTGAGGCGGCCCCAAGACATGTCTGTAATGTGGAGCAGGCCGTCGATGCCGCCGAGATCGACGAACGCACCGTATTCGGTCAGGTTCTTGACGATGCCGGTCAGCACCGCGCCCTCTTCGAGGTGCTCGAGCGTCTTGCCGCGCTTTTCAGTCTGTTCTTCTTCGAGCAGTTGCTTGCGGGAAACGACGATGTTGCCACGCTTCTTGTTCAGCTTGATAACGGCGACTTCGATGGTCTGACCCTTCATGCCATCCAGATTGCGGATGGGCCGCAGATCGACCTGCGAGCCGGGCAGGAAGGCGCGGGCGCCGTTGATGTCCACGGTCAGGCCGCCCTTGATGCGCTCTACCACGATGCCCTTGATCGGCTTCTTCTCATTGTGCGCGCGCTCAATGTCATCCCATGCGCGCAGCCGTTGCGCCTTCAGGTGCGAGAGCTTGGGATAACCGTCTTCGGTCTCGCCCTTCTCGCGCATCACGTCGATTTCGTCGCCGGGCTTGAACCTCGGCTGGCCTTCGTGATCGAGGACCTCCGCGAGCGGCAGCATGCCCTCAGATTTGGCGCCGATGTCCACGACGACATGGGTACCCGTCAACTTGACCACGGTCCCTTTGATCACGTGGTCGTCGCCGACCGACTCTTCCGTCTCGCTCGTGTAATTTTCGAGGGCTGCGGCGAAGTCGTCGCTGGCGGCCTGGGCTGGAGGGTCGGGCGTATGGGCTGGGGCTGCGTTTGTCACAGCGTCTGAGGCGGAAGCTTGCGTTTCCGCGGAAGAAGGTTGTACGGTCTCGGGCGCGTCGAGGACGGCCGATCCGCCATTGTGCGATTCATGTTCAGGAGTCATGGTTTCGAGGGTGGAATCACTGTTGCGAATGGTCTTGTCGTCGTACAAAGTCATAGCCTCTATGCCGCGCACGCGTGTGCGCGACGATTGCGGGACGGTGTGTAGCGGACTGCTGGCGTGGTCTTCAGGTTGCGTTGAGGCCGCCCTGGCGGACGACCCTAGTACAATCCCAGCTGCCGGAACGTCGAATCGAACCCGCGTCCAATGGGGACTCTTCGAGTGTAGCAACCGCTTTGGAAGGGTGTCAAACGTGATTCCGGACATGTCCGGAATTTAACCGGGGAGTCACAGTTGCGCTCCGAGCCGCGAGCTGCGAGTCTCGAACAACTCGAACGGAGTGGAATTATCCTTCCGAGCGCGTCCACGGGTGTGCAGCTCGCTCGGGGCGCTCGGCACTCGCGGCATAAGACTCGCGGCTTCGAGCCGATTTCTGCTACCCTTCCCACGCATGGATTACCTCTGGACTCCGTGGCGCTATGCCTATGTAAGTGGCGCCGAGCCGGCGACGGGCTGCATCTTCTGTGAGGCTCCGAAGCAAAGTGATGAGCAGGCGCTCATCGTCCACCGTGGAAAGCATTGTTACGTCATCCTCAATAAGTATCCCTACACGAATGGGCACGTGATGGTGGTGCCCTATGCGCATCTCGACGAACTTCAGAAACTTCCTGTTGAAGCGGCGAACGAGATGATGGCTCTGACCCAGCGAATGGAAGGCGTTCTCAGGTCTCTCTATCGCCCTGACGGCCTGAACCTCGGCATGAATATTGGCAAGGCGGCGGGCGCCGGTGTCGCTGGCCACATTCACATGCATGTACTTCCGCGGTGGGTGGCAGACGCAAACTTTATGAGCGTGATCGGAGAGACCCGCGTCCTGCCGGAATCCCTGGAAGTGACCTGGACCCGGATTCGCGGGGCCCTGGGGAATGCGTAATTTTAGGATTTGGCGATTTCGGAGGCGAAGATGAAGGCAAAGATAAAGACGATCCCGATGCGATTGACAATCGCTCTAATAGCAATCGGCGCTCTAACTGGATTAGCACTGCCACAGACGCCCACGGCGGTCTCTCCGCCCATTTATCTGAAGTGCGGCTGGCTGTTCGACGGCAAGTCCGACCAGCCACGGCAAAATGTCATGATTGCCGTTAGTGGCGAGAGCATTCAGGAAGTCGGCAGCGCCTCGGCCTCCGGACAAACCATCGACCTTTCTCGCGAAACCTGCCTCCCCGGCCTGATCGATACGCACACCCATGTTCTTCTACAAGGGGACATCACCGCAGCGGATTACGACGAACAACTTCTGAAGGAGTCGCCGGAATATCGGACCATCATTGCGACTGTGAACGCTCGGCGCGCGCTGATGTATGGTTTCACCACCATTCGCGACCTCGAAACTGAAGGCGCGGGCTACGCCGACGTTGACGTAAAAAAGGCCATCAACAACGGAATCATCCCCGGCCCTCGGATGCAGGTGGCAACGCGCGCGATGGATGTCACCGGGGCGTACCCATTGCAAGGCTATGCGCCCAATGTGCCCGTGCCGCACGGCGTGCAGATCGTCGATGGAGTCGAGGACGGGCGTAAAGCTGTGCGCGAGCAGATCAGCCACGGCGCCGATTGGATAAAGATCTATTCGGATCGCAGTTATTTCGTCAGGCCCGACGGCGTGCTCGACGATATCCCCACGTTCACCATGGATGAACTAAAGGCCATCGTCGACGAGGCCCACCGCGAACGCCACAAAGTTGCGTCGCATGCCATGGCAATTCACGGCGTGCACAACTCAGTGGAAGCTGGAGTCGACACGGTCGAACATGGCTACTACATTGCCGACGATGACTTGAAAACCATGGCGAGCCGGGGCATCTGGTACGTGCCGACGATCTATGTCGGCGATTACGTTGCGCGCGGACGCGTGGCAGCGGGCGCCCCCGTCTGGGTGCAGATGCTCTCGATCCACGAGGACACGTTTCGACGCGCGTTAAAGGCGGGAGTGAAGATCGCTTTCGGCACCGACGCCGGAGGGTTTGACTGGAAGGTCGATCCGGCCAAGGAATTCGCTTACCTGGTGAAGTGGGGCATGACGCCCGCGCAGGCAATTCACACCGCAACGTCGTCAGCCGCCGAGCTTCTCGATATGCGAGATAAGGTAGGAACAATCGAGCCCGGCAAACTCGCCGACATCGTGGCCGTGACCGGCGATCCTCTAAAAGACATTACGGTGCTCGAACACGTCGATTTCGTGATGAAGGGCGGAGTGGTCTATAAACAGCCGTAACCTCGGACGTAGGAATTCAACTTCCTCTCCGCCGATTTACACGGATGAACACGGATCACTGAATTCGAGATGAACACAGATAACCGAATTCACAAACACGAAGTTGAAAAAAAGATCCGTGAGAATCCGCGTTGATCAGTGGAGAAGAAATTAAGCCTCAAGCGTGTGCATGCTCACCGCATCTCTCTATCAAAAAACTCGGCCGTAGCTCCATAGGCCCCCAGCCAGCTCTTCCACATCAGGAAGCCATGCACTTCGTCGGGAAAAACCAGCTGCTCGACGTGGACTTTCTGGGCGCGCAACCGCTGTACCAAATCGACGGTCTCGGAAAACGACACGTTGCGGTCGTCATCGCCCTGAATAAGCAACACTGGCGACCTCCAGGTTGAAATCGCCGCATCGGGCGACGATTGAAACGCCAGCTTCAAAGCCGCGTCACGATCAGGCGAGTCTTTGGGAACGTCTTGCAGGTAAAACGACCAATCATGGACGCCATGCAGGTCTACGCCGGCGGCAAACAGGTTTGAATCGTGCGCCAGGCCCATTGCGGTCAGGTAACCTCCGTAGGATCCGCCCCACAAGCCGACGCGCTTGGGATCGACATTGGGCAGGGTTTGCAGGTATCGTCCCGCGGCCACAATATCTTTGTATTCCGCGCCACCGCGCCATCCACCATCAGAAGGCTCCCGGAAGTGCCTGCCATACATAATTCCGGTTCGGTAATTCACGGCCAGCACCACATATCCGAGGCTCGCGAGATATTGATTCATCGCGTAGGCATTGTGGTAGTAGTCCATGTAGTGAAAGCCGAGCATCATTTGTCGGATCGACCCGCCATGGATGAAGATGAGCGCGGGATGACGGTCGGCGGATCCGGCGGAATGCCCGTTTTTGTTCGTAGACGAGGCCGGCTCAAACAGTTGCGCATGAATCTCCCAGCCGTCTTCAGTTTTGTAAATGACCTGTTTGGGTGTAACCAATTTTGCCGATGGAAACCTAGCCGGCAGTGCGCTCTTTGCAATCATCTCGCGTCCGTGCGCGGTCACAACATATGGCATCGCCGGACTCGTGGCCGTCGAACCGAGGCACACGATTTTGCCCGCAACCTCGAGCGGCGTCCATTCGAGAGTCTCGCCATGCGTAAGCGCCACTGGAGCGCCGCCGTCGGTGGGCACTCGCCAGAGATGGCGACGATCTACGTCATTTGGATCCGAGACTGCCTGATTCGAGGAATAAATGACCGTCGCCTTGTCGGTGCTCAGTGCGACGTCTTCGGTCTCAAATTTCCCCGGAGTCAGCAACGTGGCTTGACCGCCGGAAGCGCTGACGGAATAGAGGTGGTTCCAGCCATCCTGCTCGGAAGAAAAGATGACTCGGTTCTTCGCTGCGAACTGGAACGACGCATCTTCAGTCAATTCCGGAAGCGAGTCATCCAGTCCTTCACCGCTCTTCCAGATCTCGCGCCCAGACTCTCTTGTGAGGTCGTAAACCCAAATCGACCACGGACTCGGCAATTGCGGGATCAGAGGCCGCTTCTCGCGCTTGCCCACCAGCCGTACGAAGGCAATCTGGCTGCCGTCGGGCGACCAACGCGGGGACATGTCGCGATCGACGCTTGGCGAGAGATAGTGAAGCGTGTCATGGCCAAATTCGTAAATGGCGATGAAGCTGTGATCGCCGCGATCGCTGACGAAGGCGATCATCTTGCCGTCGGGCGACCACCTGGGCTGCGAGTTGTTGCCGCGCACATAAGTCAGGGGCTTGGCCTTAGCGCTGCCAGTTTCGGCCGCGTTTGAGGCAGCGCTGGAAACGGCTTTGTCAAACACATCTTTGGACGGGCCGGGAATCTCATCGCCCGAAATCGACGCGATCCAGATCTGCTTTTTCGCCGCCCATAGAGCGAACTTCCCATCCGGAGAAATCTGGATGTCCTCGCATCCCTCTTCGTCGCAGCCCATTTCACCGAGCAGGCGGGGCACGCGCTTGTCCACATCGACTGCCCAAACCTGCTGTAGCGGCTTCTCGACATTGCTGGTGGGGTCGGCGACCTCGCCGGCTCTGTTGACCTCACTGCCGCGTGCGTAAACAACGGTGTGTCCATCGGGGGTGAGCGCGGGTGCGGCGATCGGCATGCCGTCGTCGGCGGTGTAGCGCGTGACCTGCCGGGCCTCGAAGTTCGGGGCATCGGCAACCCACACGTTGCGCGCGCCCTTCGCGTCGAACACCCAGGCAATTCTTCCAGGGCGTTGGGCGGCCACCAGATTACTTGGAAAAGGCGAACTCAAAACCTGCTCGAGGGTAAAGGAGCCGG
Source organism: uncultured Acidobacteriaceae bacterium (assembly GCA_963803645.1). Taxonomy (GTDB): domain Bacteria; phylum Acidobacteriota; class Terriglobia; order Terriglobales; family Acidobacteriaceae; genus Acidiflorens. The sequence goes on from CAWDNK010000007.1 coordinate 672,827, forward strand.
CGGACGACTGAGCGAACGAGAGCGAAGCAAAACTCAATAAGCAGAGAAACGAGACGAGGGCAAGCGAGGGAATCTTTCTATAGGCCATGCGCGGCAGAGTACGTGAAATAGGGCCGGATTGACAACTGCCTGGACCGCTTTCGCAAGCCCGGTTGGTGTTCTGGCCGACGCTCGATCCCACGGACCCGGGCAGGTTTCGGTTGAATTTGGCAGTAAGGGGCGGTAAGCTTGGTGCTCCTCCCCGGTAACGTGCGGACTTGCCCGTCTAAATCCGCACTAACTAATCCGTTGTCAAACTTACTGGTTCAAGCATGTCTGCTATGGCATTTAGTGGATTCGCGGATTGCCTTTCATCCACGGCGCTATTCAAGGGGCTGCGGAGTGAATTTATTGCCGCGCTCGCGGAAGTGGCGGAGCCCGCGTCCTGCGCGGCTGGCCAAATCTGCCTGCAAGAGGGCGACGAGAGCGACTGCTTCTTCGTGCTTGTTTCGGGTGCGGTTCGGCTGACGCCGCGCGGCACTGAGGGGCGGAAGAATTCCGTCATAGAACTCGCGCCGGGCGCTTCTTTTGGCGAAGTGGGATTTCTCACTGGAGACCGGAGGTCGGCTACGGTCTCGGCGGTCAAGGACTGCTCTTTGCTGAAGATTTCGCGAGGCGCGTTCGGCAGGCTGGCTCAGCGTTTCTCTGAAGAGATTGAAATTGTCGCCGATCGCATTGTGCGGAGATCGCGCGAGATTCATCTGTCGTCGGCCCTGCGACGCAGCGAATTGTTTGGATCCGTGGACGGCGACCTGTTGCAAGCGCTCGAGGCCGAACTTGAACTCGTGAATCTCGGGAGCGGCGACGTTCTTTTCCGCCGCGGCGACCCCGGCGACGCGATGTATCTGGTGATTGCGGGACGGCTGCGTGTGGCCCTCAATGGCAACGATGGCGCTGAACGGATTCTCGCGGAGCTTGGGTCGGGAGATACGCTCGGAGAGATGGCGGTGCTGAGCGGCGAACCGCGCTCGGCCACGGTCTATGCGTTTCGCGATACCCACCTGGCATGCCTTTCGCGCGATGGTTTCCAGCGGCTGCTGAAAAAATATCCGGACGTCGTAGCGCTGTTTTTTACGCGCAAAATGGTCCGGCTGATGCAGGAGCAGATTTCCGGCGCGAAGCCGCACTCGGCCGCGCTCAGAACGATGGCGGTCATTCCCGCGCACCCGGGCGCTCCTCTCAAGGAATTTTGCGGCCGCTTTACGCGAGCCCTGGCGGCGGTTGATTCGGTAGCCCACGTGAGCAGCGAGGCGGTGGATTCGGCGCTCGGCCGGGAGGGAGCGTCGCAGGCTGAAACTCAAGCCGGGCAGCAGCGCGTAACCGAATGGCTGAATAGCCTCGAAGAACAATTTCGCTATGTGCTGTATGAGGCGGACAGCGGCGATTCTGAATGGACGCGACGATGCTTGCGTCAGGCGGATCATGTGCTGGTGGTGGCCGATGCCGATGCAGACCCGGCGCTGGGCGAGGCTGAGGCGGCTTTGCCGCGCTCCACGCAGGCCAGCCGTCGGAACCTCAGCCTGATCTTGACTTATGACCGCCCCGGCAATCCTTCAGCAACCGCGAGATGGCTGGAGAAGCGGGCAGGATATCGCCATCATCATGTGCGGCTGGTGTCCGCCGACGACTTTGCCCGCATCGCGCGCTTTTTTACCGGCCGCGCAGTCGGCCTCGTGCTGGGCGGAGGATTTGCGCGCGGCATTGCGCACATTGGCGTGTTGCGCGCACTCGAGGAAGCAGGAATCCCCATCGACTTGATCGGCGGAACCAGCATGGGCTCGATTGTGGGCGGGATGTGGTCGCTCGGAATGGCGCGCGATGAAATGATCACGCGCCTGCGAGCCGGAGGGATCAAGGCCTTTCGCGACTTCACGCTGCCGTTCGTAAGCTTCACCACCGGGCTGAAGATGTGGCAAGTGGTGAGCGAAGTCGGCGGAGACATGCAGATCGAAGACCTCTGGTCGCCATATTTTTGCGTGTCGGCAATTCTCAATCGCGCACAGATCAAGATTCATACGCGCGGCCCGCTCACCAAGAGCGTGCTGGCGAGTTCGCGCGCGCCCGGCGTTTTCCCGCCTATCGTTTGGGATGACGATCTGTTGGTCGATGGCGGCATCATCAATAATGTGCCGGTGGATGTGATGAAGGAGTTCTCCGGTGGCGGCATCGTGATCGCAGTCGACGTTGCCTCCACCCCGGAATCCGCGAAGACAGAGGATTACGGCATGTCGCTTTCAGGCGGACGGCTTTTATTGCGCAAACTGAATCCTTTTTCCTCCGGCAGCTATCCTCCGAGCATCATCACCGTGCTCATGAAGACGATCGATTTCAGCAGCGAATCTTACCGGCGGCAGGTGGCGGACGGAGCTGACTTATATCTTCGACCACCGCTGGCGGGATTCCGCTTCGACGATTTTAGACGGGCGCGCGAGATGGCGGATTCCGCCTATCAGTACGCGCGGGGAATGATCGAAGCATGGACCCAGCAAGCTGAACACGATCGCGTACAAAAAAAGACCGCTTGAGCCACCATGTCTCGGCGCGGTTGATCGCGCTGTAAGAAAATCAATCTCGGACGAAATCAATATAATGTCAGCCGTCCACCAGCAGCGGGAGAAGGTCGACGTGAATCTGGGCAGAGTCTATCTCGTAGCCTCATCTCCGGAGAGCGTGCAGGAATTGACGCTCGATTCGAGGACGGCTTGGACGATCGGCCGCTCGGCTGAGAACACGCTGATTTGTCCGGATAAATCCATGTCGCGGCGGCACGCGGTAATTCAGCAAACTCAGCCGGGAAAGTTCTGCTTCATCGATCTGGGCAGCAGCAACGGATCGTCACTGAATGGACGCAGAATCACTGTGCCGATCGAGCTGCGTGATGGAGACACGGTTTTGTGTGGTGGGACGCGCATCGCTTTTCATGATGCCGCAAAAAGCTCCGGGAACAATTCAGCAGGCACGAGCGACGGCGCCACCATGGTTTTGTATGCGCGCAGCGTGATCACCGTGCTGGTGGTTGATATTCGCGACTTCACCCCGCTGACGCGGCAACTGGATGAGGCCGTCCTGGCGCAGACCATCGGCACCTGGTTTCGCCACGCGGGTACGATCTTGCGCCGCTATGGAGCTTCGGGCGACAAATATATTGGCGATGCGGTGATGGCGGTATGGACACACGCCAGTCAAAATCCCAAAGCGGCGGAGATTTGCGACATTCTGAGGGCGCTCTCCGAGATCGAGGCATTCACGCGCACGCTGCATCAGCAATTTCCTCTGCCGTCGCCACTGCGCGTGGGAGCGGGTGTGAATACCGGCATTTCGATCATGAGCAATACCGGGCCGCAGGAGAATCCCGATTTCAGCCCGCTCGGCGACACGGTAAATGCCGGCTTCCGCCTGGAGACGGCGACAAAGAAATCGGGCTTTGATCTAGCTTTGGGCCGGACCACGGTCGAGTGCCTCAAGGGCAGTGGCGACCTGGAAACGCATTTCGAAAAACAATCGGTGGAACTGAAGGGTTACGATCACGAGGTCGAAGCGTGGTTCACGTCGTTTGCAAAGCTGCACGATTTTCTGGCCGAGTGCGATGCGAAATAAAATACTCGTAGTACAGAACTTTTAGAATAAAGAGGAAGACGCGATTGGTTTTGGCGGGCTGCTTCTGGTACTCTGCCTCTTCACCTCCAGATTGAGGAAACCCCGAAATGCAAATTCCACGCACGCCCCGTTTGTTATGGATCATCCTTGTGCTTTGCCTGATGGCGCCGCTCGCGGTTGTGGCAGCCGATGCAAATAAGGCCGATGCACACAAGGAAAGAACAGCCTCCAGTGCGGCGTCTGCCGCGGTGCCCTCTTACGAACAGGCTCAGCCCGCGAAAGAGGAGCTTGATTACGCGATGTACGATCGCATCCGCGAAGAGGGTCTACGCCATTCGCACGTAATGGAATTTGCCTCCGCGCTGGCGGATGGAATCGGACCACGGCTCACGGGCTCACCCAATCTGCATCGCGCCAACGAGTGGACGCGCGAACAACTCACCGCCATGGGTTGCGTGAACGCGCATCTCGAAGACTGGGGCGAGTTCGGCATGGGATGGCAGCAGCTCAATACGTGGGTGCGCATGAGTTCGCCTGACACCGCGGTCTTCATTGCGCAGGCGGCTCCCTGGTCGCCCTCGACGAATGGCCCCATGAATGGTTCGGCCGTGTGGATCGACGTAAAGACCCCGGAAGATCTTGACAAGTACAAAGGGAAGATCGCAGGCAAAATCGTGCTCTACGGCGAAATGCGCGATGTGCCCCCGGTCGACAAGCCGCTATTCGAGCGCGAGGACGAGAAAGACCTGGCCAAGATCGTCGAGTATCCTCTCGCGCCCAATCGCGAATATGAGCAGTACATGCAGGACCGCGCGAAGCGCCGCGAATTGCAATTAAAGGCCGTCAAGTTTTTCGCCGACGAGCATCCGCTCGCCGTCGTTCTCCCCAGCCGCGATGGCCACAATGGCGGCGGATCGGGTGGAACGATTTTCGATGATGGCAGTTTTGGTCCATTCACTTATCAGCGCGATCACGCCTTACAGTTTCCGGTTGTCGTCGCAGCTATCGAAAATTACGGACGCGTCTACCGGCTGTTGAAAGCCCACGTGCCGGTCAGCATTGAAATGAATGTCGATACCAAGTTCACCGGCGATCACGAACACGGCTTCGATACCATCGCGGAAATTGCAGGCACGGACCCCAAGCTGAAAGATGAAGTCGTTATGGTCGGCGGCCATCTCGATTCGTGGGCGTCTGGCACGGGCGCGACCGACAACGGAGCCGGCACGGTAGTTGCCATGGAGGTCATGCGTATTCTGAATGCGCTCCAGGTCAAGCCGCGGCGCACGATCCGCATTGCGCTCTGGACCGGAGAGGAACAAGGACTCTTCGGATCGAACGGCTATGTGAAACAGCATTTCGGATTTGCGCCGCTGTCGACCGCGCCCGATCAGTTGAAGCTGCCGGAATTCATGCGCAAGGCCGCTGGCCCGCTTCAGTTGAAACCGGAGCAACAGAAAATCTCCGGCTACTTCAACGTGGATAACGGTACCGGCAAAATTCTCGGCATCTACCTCCAAGAGAACGCCGCCGAGGCACCGATCTTTCAGCAGTGGATCGAACCTTTAAAAGACCTGGGCGTCACGGCCATCACGTTACGCAACACGGGCGGCACCGATCACGAGTCATTTGACGCGGTCGGCATCCCGGGATTCCAGTTTATTCAGGACACAATGGATTACGGCTCGCGCACTCACCACTCCAACATGGATACCTATGAGCGTTTGCAGGCGGGCGACCTGAAGCAGGCGGCGACAGTAGAGGCAATCTTCGTTTACAACACCGCCATGCGTGATCAGATGCTTCCACGCAAGCCGCTCCCGCATCCGGAACTCGAAGATGAGCGCAGGGCTCCTCTCAAGCACCTGATGCCCGGCGCTGTAGAAGAGGACGGAAAAGCTGGGACCGAAGCCAAGCAGTAAGACAAGGACTAGAGACAGGACCCGCTCCGGCGAGGCTCCGGCGAGGCTTCGCCGGCGGCAGATCTAAGCTGGCATTCGATTAACTGAACTTAGGCGCTGACTCCGGCAACGGCGTTGCGGCCTCGGGACTTTCTCCCTTGTACACGCGGCCAATGCCACGAACGATCTGGCGCATCGGCAATTGGCCTCTGATGTCCGCGAAAAAAATCTCACCCTTGCGACTTCCGCGATAGCACCACCGCTTGAGTATGGCGAGGTGTTCCATGCGCTCAATGGTGCTGTGCGGTTCGGATGGCGGGCATGAACTCAGCACTTCCTGAATCCGCGCTTCCATCGACTGCGATTTCGCATGTTCAGGGCTTGAGACCGGGAAGGCGAGCGGGCCGGTCATTATTCCCACATCCACTCGAAACAGCGCAACGCTTTCGGGCATGGCCGAGGACTGCACAATGATGGCGCACATTCGATCGATGCGCCGGACGGCTTCCGGCATTTGTTGGAGCACCGGCGCCAGCTTTTCCAATCGCGCGTGCAGGCTGGCGGCCTCTTCAAAGGCCAGCGCTTCGGAAGCTCGATCGCGTTCCACGGAGATTTGCCGCTTCAGCGATTCGCCGCGCGTATCGAGGAAATCTTCTACGCGGACAACTTCGGCGCGATACTCATCGTCGGTGCACCCCTTGAAGCAGGGCGCAAGGCACATCTTCATCTCGGAATAAACGCAGCCTGGAAATTGTGGGTCCGGGTGCAGGTCCTCGACGCAGCGGCGCATCTTGAAGAAGTCGAGCGCGTCATTCAGGAATTTTTCAGCCATGGCGCGCGACGGAAACGGCCCGTAGTAAACGTTCTTGCCGCCGAGCCGGCCGAGACGCGTGGTCAATGACGCGCGCGGGAATTCGTTTTCGAGATGCAGCTTCACCAGCGGTGCGAGGCGCAGGCGCAGCCGTTTCTCGTATGTCTTGGGGAATGTTGAGCGCAGCAGCCGGTAGAGCAAGAATCCGGATTCGAAGTCGGAGCCGGTGAGCGAATACTCGATCGAGCAAACGCGCTCGCGCAAGTTGAGGCGCTTGGAACGCTCTTCGGGCGCGGAGAGCATGCGTTCGAGGCGGCGCCTCAGATTGGCGGTTTTGCTGACGTAGGGCTCTGCGGTCGGATCGGGTCCGCGGAGCATGAAGACCGCGGGCGCGGCCGGGGTAGCCGCGAATATCTCACGATCGCGGTCCGGCGCGAATTCGACCCAATTGGCCAGCACAGAAAAATCCTAAACCCTTAACCACAGAGTACACAGACGAGCACGGAGAAAGGCGAAAAATCCCCGTGCACGTCTGTGTACCTTGTGGTGAACAGCTTTTGACTTTTCTCTAAGTCGCTGAGGCTGGGCTTCCTAGGCCTGTCGGACTCTGCTGCGGCTGAGCTTCTCCTCGAGGTGAGCCCTTGCCTCGGTCCATGGCCTGATTGGCGAGTCCGTCGGCAGACTGATTGTGCTCGCGGAGGGCGTGGCGGATTTCCACATATTCGATCTGCGCGGTCAGGCGTTGGGCCTCGTCGTAGAGTTTGCGCAGCTCGGGATGGCGTACTTTGTAAATGCCCTTCATCTGGCGAACCATGAGTTCCGAATCGCTGATGATTTTGAGCGACTGAATGCCGTGCGCAATGGCATAGCGCAGCGCAGCGAGGAGCCCGCTGTATTCGGCGAAGTTGTTGGTGCGGTGGCCCAGGTACTGACTCAGTTCGGCAACCTTCTTGCCCTGAGGATCGTGGACGACGAGCCCGAAGCCGGCCGGTCCGGGATTGCCTCGAGCTCCACCGTCAACGTGGGCGGTATAGGCGGCGGAAGTGTCCATAGATGAGTTCAGCGTCCCGTGGCCAGGCGCGTGGCCAACCGCGGCGGCAGGTTAGCGGCCAGTATCTTTTCCTGCGCTACGCGGAGGTTATAGGGCACCCGATAGAAGGTGACGATCCAGGCATCGCTGTCGAACATGGCGAAGGCTGCCCGCCAGTCGCCATCCCGAGGCTGGCCAACCGAGCCGGGATTGATGAGATAACGAAACTCCTTGCGCAGCGGCCAGTCCGAGGTCTCGGCCTGTCCGACGGTGCGATATCCGGGGCGATACGCTTCGCTAATTTCTCCCTGGAGCATGAATCCGCCCTGCAAATGCGTATGCCCGAAAAAAGTAACGGGGACGGCGTTGGTGATCAGCGGCTCGATGGCATCGCGGACGCTGACCATGTATTCGTCCTCGTCGAGCGCGGAGCCGTGCACGAATTGAATGCCCGGCAATTCTTCGACTTCAACGGGCCCCTGTGGCAGCGACCGCAGCCACTCGAGATTGGCATGGGTGAGCTGGTCGCGCGTCCAAAGGGTGGCGAGGCCGGCGACTGGGTTGAAGTCTTCGAGGTCCATCAGGCCGCTGACGGCCTTGTCGTGATTGCCGCGGACAAAAACTTTTCCCATCTCGCGGGCGCGGGCGATTACCTCGTTCGGATTGCCGCCGTAGCCGACCGTATCTCCCAGATTGACCACGAGGTCGTGAGCAGGCGCGGCGGCGAGGCAGGCATCGAGCGCCTCGAGGTTGCTGTGAATGTCGCTGAGAAGAAGGATGCGCACGGCAAAGGGAGGATTATAGCGTGGAATGGCAGATCAGAGGGCGGCAATGGCTTGCAAGAGCTCGAAACCGGACACTGCGCAAGGTTACCGGGAGCCTGCGTCGGGCTCGGCCAGCTTGCGTTCCGGCAGAAAGTAGGAGAGCGCGACGAAAGCGAAGATAAAGAATGAAATGCGAACGTCGATGAACGCGAGCGGAATGGAGGCGGCGTAGAGCATGGTCGAGAAGAGGTTCTTACCCAGCGCGCGACGATGATAGGCGACCAGTTCGGGGTCCTCCCGATGGTGGCAGGAAATCGCGCGGCGGAGAATCAGGAAAGCGATGCTGCATAACACGAGAACCACGCCGTAGGTTGCGACGGCTCGCGGGTCGCGATAATTGTTGCCCATGTAGGCGGTGACAAAAGGGACGAGAGACATCCAGAAAAGCAGGTTGTTGTTGGACCAAAGGAGGCGGGCATCGGCGTGGCGGGCAGCATGGAGAAGATGATGGTGGTTCACCCACATGATAGCGACCACCAGAAAACTCAATAGGTAGGCAAGAAACTGAGGCGCAATCGCGAGGAGGGAAGCAAGGCTGTTATCGCGCGGCACCTTGAGCTCCAGCACCATGATGGTGATGATGACGGCGATGACGCCGTCGCTGAAGGCCTCGACTCGGTTGGTGGGCATGAGTCTTACATCTTTATCAGATTCCGAGGGGTTCATCTACTAGGTGGATTCACGACCGGGCAGCGCGCCCAGTGCCCTGGAGCAATTTCGACCAGCGGCGGCAGAGCGGCGGCGCAGGTGGGGATACGATCCGGGCACCTTGGCTCGAAGGGACATCCCGGCGGCACCGCGGCGAGAGACGGAACTGTGCCTTCGATGGTCGCAAGGGGATGGCTGCGATCGGTCGTAAGCGTAGGTATCGCGCGCAGCAGGCCTTGGGTATACGGGATGTGCGGGAGCGGAGAAAATCGCCGATCTGGGAGCGAGTTCGACCAGGTTGCCGGCATACATCACGGCGACGCGATCGGCGACATGTGAGACAACAGCAAGATCGTGGGAGATGAAGAGCATGGCGAGCGCGAACTTACGCCGCAGATCGTTGAGCAGGTCGAGAATCTGCTGCTGAATAGTGACGTCGAGCGCCGTGGTGGGCTCGTCAGCGATCAGCAACTGCGGGTGGTTGACGATGGCCATGGCGATCATGATGCGCTGGCGCATGCCTCCCGAGAGTTGGTGCGGATAGCTGCGGGAGCGGCGCTCGGGGTCGGGGATGGCAACCTCGCGCATCCCTTCGACCGCGCAGCGCATGGCTTCCGACTTGGAGACCTGATGATGAGCGCGCACGGCTTCTGCAATCTGATCACCGACGCGCATCACAGGATTGAGGGCGGTCATCGGCTCCTGGAAGATCATGGCGATGCGCGAGCCGCGTAGGTGACGGAGTTCATCAAGGCTGAGCGTCGTAAGGTTCGCGGGCTGAGCCGCTCCATTCTTAAAACTGATGGCGCCCGAGATCTTCGCGGTGGGGGGAAGCAGCCCCATGATAGCCAGCGACGTGACGGATTTTCCCGAGCCGGACTCGCCTACCAGCCCAAGAACTTCCCCCGGGTTGATTGAGAAGCTCAGGTCGCGGACCGCAACAACCGTTCGGGACGACATCAGAGAACTAGTCGTGGCGTCGGCAGACCCCACGCCGGGGAATCCGACGGTCAAATTTCGGATGTCGAGGAGCGGTGGCACGTAAATATGGTATCAGCGGTTTGTTCGGGCATGCGATTCATCAGATCTCATGCGGGTGACGCGGAGATTTGCACAACGGAAGTCCTCCGCGCATTTTCGGATCGAGAGAATCGGCGGCGGCAAAGAGCGCGACAATACCGCATGGATATTGGGGATTTGTGCTGCCCTAAAGACGGTTGCACTGTTTTTGCGGCATGCGCCTGTGCATGAGCTGCACTCGATTGAAAAATGACGAGTTAAAAGCTCGGGATTGTGATTGACGTTAAAAATAGAAGGAGTAAAAAGATAATCGTTCTTTGACACGTTCTGAAGTTTTTCCGGTTGGTGCAGCGTCCGGGGCTCAAGCGAAGTCACTCTGATAGCCGCGAGGCGAGTTGGAGAAGGCGAGCAAGGGTCTATAGCTAAGCGCTGGTCGAGGAGAACAAGAGCAGCTGTCGAAGGCAAGATAGAGTCCCGAGGCGTTGAACTGATTTATCCGGTTGGCGGTGAGCCCGGAGCCCGAGCGAGGATCGCCGGAGGGAATACCCGCAAGGGAGCCTTCTGAGAGAGGTCAGCAAGGGTCTAAACGCGAGCTACTGGCCGAGACGAATGAGATCAACATCACCTCGGGACTCTTAATTTTTGCTGCGAACAACCACTCATCAACCTCTTTCTTTTTCGTCCTGCTCCTGAATGGATGCCGGGTCGGCTTTAGTCCACATGTTCACCCTCCTCAAAGGCTCCTTCTTCCGGCAAAACATCTGTGTCGCGGGCCATCCACACGTAGAGCGTCGGCAGTAAAAAGACGCTCATGATCAGCGCGGCAATCAACCCTCCCACAATGACGATCGCGAAGGGTCGCTGCGAATCGGAGCCGATGGCGTGCGACAACGCGGCCGGCAGCAATCCTAAAGTCGCAACCAGCATCGTCATCATGATCGGCCGCAAGCGCTGCACGGCCCCTTCAACGGCCGCTTCTTCGATGCTGTGCCGTCGCACTCTCAACTGATTGATGTATTCGAGCATGATGACGCCGGTCTGCACGCAGACTCCGAAGAGCGCCAGGAACCCGACGCCGGTCGATACGCTAAAGTGTGTGCCCGTGATAAGGAGCGCCAGCAGGCCGCCAATCGGCGCGACCGCGATGTTGACCATGATCAGCATCGTCCACTTGTAGGAGCTGAACATGGTGAACAGGATTACGAAGATGATGAGAATCGTGATCGGCAAGACGATCAGCAGGCGCGCGTTGGCGCGCTTCTGGCTGGCATATTCTCCCTCCCACCGCAGCGTGTAGCCGAGCGGCAGTTTCACTTTATCGTTGACCTTCTGCATGGCCTCTTCAACCGTGCTGCCCAGGTCGCGGCCGCGCACGCTGTATTTGATGGCAATGTAGCGCTGGTTGCCTTCTCGATAAATTTCCGAACCGCCGTCCGAAACTTTGATGTCGCAGAGCTGTGCCAGCGAGACGCGTTCGCCGGAGGGCGCCAGCAGGCGGATATTTTCGATAGCATCTTCGGTGTCGCGATATTGCGGAAGATAGCGCAACGTCAAGTCGTAACGCGCTTCACCCTTCAACACTTGGGTCAGCGCATTGCCGCCAACCGCCGTCTGAATCGCATCCTGCACATCGGAGACGTTGATGCCGTGACGTGCGGCCGCGTCGCGATTGACGGACACGTTCAGGTTGGGTTGGCCGAGCACCCGGAACACGCCGAGATCTTCGACGCCGTTGATCTGGCGCATGACCCCGACAATCTCATCTGCCTTGCTCTCCAGAACTTTCAAATCGTCGCCATAAATCTTGGTGGCCAGTTCGCCTTTGACGCCGCTGACAGCCTCTTCCATGTTGTCTTCGATGGGCTGCGAGAATCCCCAGACAACGCCGGGAATCTTGTCCAACTCGCGCTGCATAGCGGCGATGACTTCTTCCTTATTTTCGTGGAAGACGGGACGCCATTGGTCTTTCGGCTTGAGGTCAACAAAGTATTCGGTGTTGAAGAAACCGGTGGCATCGGTACCGTCGTCCGGTCGGCCGACCTGGCTGGTGCATTGCGGAACTTCAGGAAACGAACAGAGCACGACACGGGCCTGATTGGCGATGCGGATGCCTTCGTCGGGGCCTGTGCTCGGAGCGAGCACGCCGCGCACCCAGATGGCGCCTTCGTCGAGATGCGGAAGAAATTCCGACCCGATGACGCCGCTGAACGCGAGAAAAGCTCCGATGGAGACAGCGAAGAGGCAAACTCCGACGGTGACGGCGCGGTGATGAATCGCCCAGCGCACGCCGATACGGTAGCGTTCAAGCAGCCACGACATCAGCGGATTACGCCACTCGCTAGCGCCTTTGGCGAAGGCGAAGCTCCCGAGCACGGGCGCCACGACGATCGAGAAAAAGAGCGCGCCAAGGAGCGCGAAGGCCATGGTCCAGGCCATCGGCCGGAAGAGACGCCCTTCGACGCGTTGCAGCGTGAAGATCGGAAGAAATGCGGTAATGGTGATGATGATGGCGTAGAAAACCGGTCGCTGCACTTCGTGCGAGGACTCGCTGATTTTTTCGATAGGTGTCTTGGTGCCGCCGTCGGGGTGACTTAGATGATGAACGATATTTTCGATGAGAACGATGGCGCCTTCAACGAGTACGCCGAAATCGAGCGCGCCGATGGAGAGCAGGTTGGCGGGAATGTGGCTGATGTCGAGGCAGATGGCAGCGAAGAGCAGCGAGAACGGGATCGTGGCCGCGACGATGAGGGCGCCGCGAACATTGCCGAGGAACAGAAAGAGAATGAGCGAGACGAGAATCATTCCTTCCGAAAGGTTGTGCAGCACGGTGTGCGTCGTGAAGTGGACGAGCGTGCTGCGATCGATGAAGGGAACAATTTTTACTCCGGGCGGGAGGATGTGGGTGTTGAGTTCCTCGACCGTCTGGTGAATGCCTTCGAGCGCACCGTCGGCCGCCGCGCCTTTACGGAGCAGGACAATCCCGGAGACGACATCGTCGTTGTCGATGATCTTGCCATCTTCTTTGTGAATGGCGCGCGCGAATTGGCCAAGGCGGATTTTGGGCCCTTGCTCGACTACGCCGACATCTTTGATGCGAATGGGCGTGCCGTTTTTCGTAGTGATGACGGTCCGCTCGATGTCCTGCACGCGGTCAACCAGGCCTACTGAGCGGACGTTGATTTGCTGCAAGCCTTCCTGAATAAAACTGCCGCCCGCGTTGACGTTGTTATTGGTGAGCTGCTGCTCGACTTGAGCGAGGCTGAGGCCGTAGGCGATCAGTTTGTTGGGATCGACACGCACCTGGTATTCACGCGTCGGACCGCCGAAGCTCGCGACGTCGACGATGTTGGGGATGGCTTTGAAATGTTTTTCAACCACCCAGTCTTCAAGCGACTTCAGCTCCATCGCATCATAGGCGGGATTCGAGCTGTGCAGTGTGAAGAAATAAATCTGCCCGACCGGGCTCCAGTCCGTACCCATCTGTGGATTGACGCCGGGCGGCAGCGTTACCTGGGCGAGGCGTTCGAGGGCGCGCTCGCGATTCCAGGCGTTATCGGAATCGTCGTCGAAGATCAGCTTGATGTCGGAGAGGCCAAACAGCGAGAACGACCGCAGGTGAACGATCTGCGGAATGCCGTTCATGGCGGTTTCGAGCGGAATCGTGACCTGCTGCTCGATCTGTTCGGCGGAGATTCCAGGCCATTGTGTGATGATCTCGACGTAATTGTCGGCGACATCGGGATAGGCCTCGATCGGCAACCGCTCGAAGGAGATGATGCCCCAGGCAAAAAGCAGCAGGGCAATGCCGACGACGAGCAGACGATTGCCGAGAGCGAAGTCAACAACACGGCGAATCATCGGACGCTCCCAAAGTTGCTCCGAGTCATCAGTTCTCCACCGTGTTCTGTAGTGGCAAGGCGTTGGAGACGACCTGATCGCCGGGCTTGAGGCCTTTTGTTATCTGCTGCATGTTGTTGGGCAGGGTGCCACCGGTTACCACCTCCAGGCGCTTGAAGTGGCCGTTGCCGATGGGCTCATAGACCCACTCGCGATCATGCAGGTGCAGGATTGCCGTCGCCGGAATGGCGGCATAGGTTTGCGCCTGCTTGCCGAAGAACGTCGCGGTGACGAACATGCCGATCCGCAACATGCCGGGGTTCGCGACTTCGATGCGAACTTTGGCGGTGTGGAGATTGGGGTCAAGCACGGAGAGAATATTATCCACGCGCCCCTTCAGAACCTTGCCGGGATAAGCATTGATGTGAATGTCAGCGGGCTCGCCGACGTGCACGGCGTCGAGATCGTTCTCGTAGACGTCACAGACGATCCAGACGTAAGAGAGATCGGCGACGGTAAACGGATTCGGACCGGCAAGCCCTTGAACGCCAGCCGCATTGGTAACCTGCTGGTCGATGATCACGCCGGAGATGGGCGCAACCACATTGACGATGCCAGAGGGGTGATCTTTGTCGACGCCCAGGAGACGCAATTGCTCGGAGGTAGCATTGAGATCGACCTTGGCATCGTCTTCGGCAGCCTGCGCCTGCTGGAGCGCGCTTTGAGCGATTGCGCCCTTATCGTAGAGAAGTTGCGAGCGGTCGAGCTGCTGATGCGCCAGGCGCTCGTCGTTTACTGCCTTCAGATAGTTCTGGTAGGCGCCGGATACGTCGTTGCTTTGAACGCGCAACAAGACCTGGCCTTTTTTGACTTCATCGCCGAGGCGGGCCTTGACTTCGACAACCCGGCCGGCGGCGATGGAGATTACTGGCACCGCGCGCGAAATGTCAGGTTGCACAACGCCGGTAACATCGAGCGCAGGCGCGGCCTTGTACTCGGCCGCCGTTGCGAGGGGAAACTGCTCCGGATGCTCGACGGCAAAGTTGTTGGCATCCAGATCGGGCTGGACCTGCGCTTTGGGCGGTGCCTCGGCTTTGGGGTCTTCCTTATGGTCGCAGGCAGCGAGCAAAGCGAACGAAACGGCCACAATGGCTGCTAGCATCGTGCCGGCGAATTTGGTTTTCATTGGATCACTTCCTGTCCGACGGCCTCGTTCAGCTGGGCAGCGGCGGTCAAGTACGAGCCCACCAGATTTACATAGTTCAACTGCACGCTGCGGTATTCACTTTCCGCGTTCAGAAAATCGAGCAGCGACGCGCCACCATGCTGATAGGAAAATAAAATCGTATCGCGTACGCGCACCGACTGCGCCAGATACTTAGCCTTGTAGGGACGCAACAGCGCGAGCGTGCTGTCGACGGTGGCATATCCGGAGTCTACGTCGCTCAGCACCTGCGCCTCGGCAGCGTCGCGCAATTTCTCGCTGCGCGTGATATCGAGCTTGGTGCGCAGTTTTTCTCCCTGGTTGCGGTCAAAGATACGCAGAGGAATGTTGACGCTCACGCCGACGGTGTTAATGGCAAAAGGATTGTTGGTGGAAGAGTTGTGCGTATACCATGCGCTCAAAGTCGGATCGGTTGAGCCGTTCGCGATCGCGAGCTTGTTCTCGGTTTGAGCCTTGTCGAGCGCTTCAACGGCGGCCCGCAGGTCGGGGCGCGTGTCGAGCGCTTTCTTGCGCACGTCTTCGTGCGGCAGAATCTGATCGTTGAAGTCGTAGGTTCCAAGCACGTCAAATTGCTCGATCGGAGTCCGGTCATTGAGCAGTGTGAGGAGCTGGATCTTCGCGGTACGCAGGTTGACGTCGGCGGTTTGTAAGTCGGATTCGTACTGCACGCGCTGCAACTCGAGGCGATCGAAATCGATGCGCGCGATATCGCCAGCGCTGAAGCGATCGGAGCTCACCTTAAGCACCTTGTCGTAGTAGACGAGGTTATCTTTGGCAAGCTGAAGCACGGCTTTGGCCTGTAGCGTGGAGACGAAGGCGCTGCGCAGGCTGAAAAGCAAAGTGCGCTCCTCATCGGCGTAATCGGACTCGGCAATCAGCGTGTCTTTTTGCGCGCTTTCAAGGCGCAGGTGGCGCTTGTTGCGGCGCTCGACCAGGTAGCTGATGCTGGGCGTCTCAAACGTTCCGGCGAACGGTTGCCAGACGCCGTGATTGGGGGCGACCTGAGTGCCATCCACCGCCAATCCAAGATTCGGATTCGGCCGCAAAAAGGCGGTGATCTCCTGCGCCTTGGATTCATCGACGCTCAGCTTGTAGGCCTGGAGCGTCGGATTGTTCTGCTCGAAGCGCTCGCGCACCTGCTCCCAGGTAAGAGCCTGCTGGGCCGAGGCCGGAAGAGCGCCGACGCCCGCAACGGACAGCGCGGCCAGCAGAACGAGCTTGTGAAACCTGTACATCAAGGACTCCCTGCGCACCGGGGGAATAAAAATGCCCAAGCGCGCCTGTCAGCATAAATTCGCAAAACCATGAAGAAATGGGCCGAAGGAAGCTTACACAGGAGGAGCGCGGCCCATCCAGCGGGCGTTGACGAAAGTTCGGGGGGAAGGGCGCGAAGACAACGAAACCGTAGCGCTCTGGGCGAAGGCCAACCGGAGAGCACCGGCCGCCGGCAGAGCCGGTTGTGAAAAACTAGATACTGTCGGCCGGCTGCAATGATCGCCGCTCCGGAAGATACGTTTTGATTCTTCCATGGCCTGGCTGCTCGAATGCAGATCGTCGCTGGCCGAGATGACGGGGAAGAGCAGAACCAGCACGCATCCCAGGGTGCAGACAAAGAGCAACGAGCCGCGCGTGGAGCGATCGAGCGACGCCCTCCGCCGCCATAGAACAAACGCGGGCAGCACGAGCGCAAGCCAGCAAAGATTGAGAACAAGTTCCACTAGATACATTGATAACTTTTATAACTTTGATGCGCGAACGTGGCCTGACACACAGCCAATGTCTCAGAATGCTAAGGATAGCATAGTAAAAATGCGCGGTTTGGGTACCATGGTACCCGCGGCGTGCACCTTAACCGCCGGAAATTCTAACTATAAAAGACTCGCGGACCAGGACATGCGCTGACCGTTAAGGCCCCACCGAGACTCGCAACGGCTGCGGTGTCTGGAGACGCTGGCGAAGAATGTTGTTTCGCGCGGGGATCTCGGCAATAGCATCCGCATGGATGACATAAGCACCGCTCGGCAGAGTGTTGCCGAACGTGATCGGAAAATTGGTGGTCTCCGGCTTCAGCGGGAAATGCTCATACCCGATGGCTGTGGCTCGCCCGTTTTCAGCAACGGCGACGATGACGACGGTAAGGTCGAATTCGTCCTTGGAACCATTGGAAACCTGGACGGAGCCGTCGATCCGATTATCACGAACCTGGGGCGGATCGAGCCATTCAAGTGTGAACGAGGCGACTACGGCGGTGTTAAAGGTCTTCTGCACGGCGTGGCTAGGATGACTTGAATCGGCGAGGGTGATGATGATCGTGAACGGCCCGGACTTGGCCGGACGGCCGGAAAGAACGCCGTCGATGCTCAACGTGATACCGTCCGGAGCCTTGCCGTCAACCGCCCAGTGGTAGGGCGGCGCTCCGCCGTTGGCATGCAGGACGACCTTGAATTGCTCGCCCGCGTGGAGGGCTGGAAGCGAATCGTCCGTGATGGTGAGTGGCGTTTCGGCGGCAGCAGCGCCGCCCAGACAGACGCCGCCACAAACGAGGAGCGCCGCCACAAGAGCGACATGGGCTGGCCAGGCTCTCCCAGCCTTCATCGCCACACTAATTTCAACGCCGCTCCGATTCATCTTCATCCTTGCACCATCGGTTGATTTTACGTCGTCCGCAGCGTAAAAGAACCTCAATATGCCTCGCCGTTGCTCCATCTCCGTTTGTCTCCTCTTTGCCTCACTTTGTGCCTTCCTTTTGACTGTGAACGCCGCCGCTCAGGTTTCTTCCCCGAAAAAAAATGACCATGCGGGTGAAGCGGCCATATTCCTCCGGATTTTCAATCGCGCGCGCTTCGAAAATGACGGCACCAGCGTCGAAGAAACCGAGGCGGTAGTTCTGATTCAGAGCGAAGCGGGCGTCCGGGAATTCGGCCAGTTAGTGTTTGGCTATTCCTCGGCAACCGAGAAGTTGGACGTTGAGTATGTACGCGTGCGCAAGCCGGACGGGCAGGTGATCGTAACTCCCGAATCAACTGCCCAGGATTTTGCGCCTGACGTATTGAAAGATGCGCCGATGTATACCGATTACCGGCAGCGCCATATCTCCGTCGCGGCCCTGCGCCCGGGAGACATACTGGAGTATCGCACGGTCACGCGCACCACCACTCCGCTGGCCGCGGGAAATTTCTGGTATGAGCATACCTTCCCGAAAACTGTCGTAGTGAATGAAGACCGGTTGGAGATTGACGTTCCCAAAGCGCGCGAGATCAAGCTGAAGACGCCTACGCACACCCCGGAGATCCACGACAACGGAGATCGGCGCGTCTACACCTGGGTAATCAAGAATATTGAGCCGGACCGCGACAAAGATCAGGCTGACGAGTCAGATGATGCGACCGGTCCGGATGTGCAATTGACCACCTTCATGGACTGGAAGCAGCTTGCCGAGTGGTACGCCAAACTTCAGGGCGAGCGCATGACGGTAGACGACCGGGTGAGCAAACAAGCGATGGAGATCACCAAGGGGGCGACGACTCCGGAACAGAAAGCGCGGCGCTTGTACGACTTTGTGGCGCTCAACATTCGCTATGTCAGCATCTCGCTTGGCGTTGGACGGTACCAGCCTCATGCAGCCGCCGACGTTCTCGAAAGCGGCTACGGCGACTGCAAAGATAAACACACGCTGCTGGCCGCGATGCTGAAAGCGGTGGGTATCCAGAGCTACCCGGTGCTGATTGACAGCTCGCGCAAGCTCGATAGCGACGAGCCTTCGCCGGCGCAGTTCGATCACGTCATCACGCTGGCGCGGGTGGGCGACAAGCTGACCTGGCTCGATACTACGCAGGAGGTAACGCCCTACGGCTTGCTGCTTTATCAGTTGCGGAACAAACAAGCAGTCGTGGCTTCGGACGACGCGGAAGGTGGCGTGCGGCGAACCCCGGCGGATTCGCCGATCAAGACTTTCGTGCATTTTGTTTTGAACGGCAAATTGAGTGAATATGGCGCGCTGGATGCGACGCTCGAATTCACTGCGCAGGGCGACCGTGATTGGCCGATGCGCGCCGGCTATCGCGATGTGCCGCAGGCGCAGTGGAAGGAGTTCACGAAAGCAGTCTCGGCGAGTTGGGGTTTGCCGGGAGATGTGGACGACGTCCAAATCGATCCCCTCGAAGACACCTCGAAACCTTTCCACCTGAAATATCACTTGAAGCAGGACCGGTATTTTGTGGTGCCGTCGGCTAGCGTGGATTTCCGCCCGATCCCGCCGCTCGGAGTTCCGGCGCCCCGCATGTCTGCGAGGACCACGGACCCGATTGATATCGGCCCCGCCGGTGAAATGGATTACAAAGTACGACTGGAATTCCCTGCGAATTACGAGGTCCACACGCCTCTGGCAGTACAGATGTCACGCGATTATGGCGAATACTCGTCATCTTATACGTTGAGCCCTTCCGGGATGAAGGCGAACGGCTCGGCGGCCGGGATTGTGCTCGAGGGCGAGCGCAAGCTAACGGTCAAGGTGAATGAACTTCCGGCGTCGCGGCGCGCGGACTACGATTCGTTCTACAACATAACGCGCAGCAACGACGACCAACTGCTCTCGTGCACGATCGCCGCGCCCTCGGGAAATTCAGCGGAGGCTTTGACGATGGCGGGCACTCCGGCCGAGTTGCACAGGGCAGGAGTTTCGGCGCTGGAGAGTAAGGATTATCGCGGGGCAATCGACCTGCTAAAACGGGCGACCGATGGCGATGCGAAGCTGAAGGATGGCTGGTACGACTTGGGGCGTGCCTATGCGGGCGCAAACAATCCCACCGACGCGATCGGCGCATTTCGCAAGCAGATCGCGGAAGACCCAAATCATAAACTCGCGAATCTTGAGCTGGGAGTCGAGCTGCAACAGATGGGAAAAACCGACGAGGCGCTCGCCGCATACAGAAAGCAGATCGAGATCGCTCCCTATGAAAAGGAGTCGCACAAGGATCTCGGCCTGTTGCTCGCGCAAATGGGCAAGGACGCCGACGCGCGCACCGAGCTCGAGGCGGCGGCGGCGATACCTCCGGATGATCCTGAGACCAAACTGGCGCTCGCGCAAGTGTACGGGCGGCTCGGCGAGACCGCCAAGTCGCAGGCGCTGATGAAAGGTCTGACCGGAAGCTCCGGCGGTGATGCGGGTGCCGACATTTTCGCGGCTGCGCTCAAGGACGACATCGATCCCGCGCAAACCGAGAACGATGCCCAGCAGGTGCTCTACGACATTGGCGGGCAATTCGACTCGGGCGAATTTGATCGGCTGGGGCCGTCGGCGTTTTCGGCGATGCGGTTGGTTGCGCTAGGCTGGGCGCGCCTGGGGTGGGCGAAATATCTGCGCGGAGAAAATCTGGCAGCCATGCAGTTCCTGAATTCAGCGTGGTTACTGAGCGAGTCGGGCACGGTGGCGAACCGGCTCGGGCAGGTATACGAAAAGCAGGGCCAGGTCGACAAAGCGACGCACATGTATGCGCTCGCCGTCGCAGCCGGCAGCGCGAGCGCTGCCGATTCTCGCGAGCGTTTGGCGAAGCTGGTGGTGAATTCGTCCCTCGCTCAGAAAGAAATTGCCGACGCGACGAAAGAACTTTTGCAACTGCGCACGGTGAAGTTAGGCCAACTCAAGTTGAGTGCCACCACAAATAAGCAGGTGTCGGCAAAATTCAATCTGGTGTTTGACAGCTCACCCCAGCCCGAGCGCGCCGAATTCGTCGAAGGCGATGACAGCCTGCGCGTGGCCGGCGAGCAGATGCGCGACAAGGATTTCCCAGTCCGCTTCCCCGATGCGTCGTCCATAAAGATTGTGCGGCGTGGCGTGGTGAAGTGCGATAGCTCGGGGTGTGTGATCGAATTATTGCCGATTGATTGAAGGGCGAATTGTTTTGGTCCACTCCCCACCTTCGCGTTCTTTGCAAGGGTGTGAATCCCTACACCCGCGGCAGTTGCGGCAGCGCATCGAAGTGAGCGTCACGGTCGCACAGGCTCAATGAGTGTTGCAGCACGAGAGCGGCAATCCACATATCGTTCGTTGGGATGGGCGTTCCTTGCTTACGCAGTTGCCGATAGACGTTCGCGTAATGATGGGTCGTCTGTTCGTCGGCGTACAGCACGCCGACGCCTGCCTTCAAAAGAAAGCGCCGCAAAACAGATTCGTTGCGTGGCCCCTGACTTCCCACGGCAAATCCGGCGCGCAATTCTCCCAGCACCACAAACGGAAGCCAGACTTGATTGGCCACCTCAATTGTCTCGAGTACTGCAGTATCACCGCGGCAAAGGTCAGTGTAGCGATTGGTGTCTAATGCAAGCTTCATGCCGGTGCGATCGCCTCATAGCGTTGCGCTGGGATAATCATCGCCACAAAGTCAACGCCACAACTCAGCGTCAATTGTGTCCTGCGCCTTCAAGGCGCTGTCGAAAGCTGCGTCCTCCCGCCAGCTTCCGGCAATGTCACTAAGATCGCGCTGCCGCCAGCGCTCGCTCAGCCCCGCTCCCCGCGCCAGCGATTCCAAAGTGACCTCATTAAGGCTCTTTCCCTGTTCACGCGCCAAGCGGCGGAGAGCCGTGTCCAAAGCTGGCAGAACATTTCGAACGGTATATTGCATGCATTCATTGTATTCATAGCAGGCACACTATGCAAGCACGCCAAAGACGCACAAAAATTGCGGGTCCGCATTGTAAGGTAACTTATTGTTTTATAATACTTTACGTAGGCTTTCTTCGTT
Source organism: uncultured Acidobacteriaceae bacterium (assembly GCA_963803645.1). Lineage (GTDB taxonomy): Bacteria > Acidobacteriota > Terriglobia > Terriglobales > Acidobacteriaceae > Acidiflorens. Next base: position 694,502 of record CAWDNK010000007.1, read on the forward strand.
CGAAAACCTGCGCGCCCGGCTGGGGGTTGGAGAGGAAATCATGCCCGATTTGAACGACACCATTACATCAAACCTGACAACGCGGTACGCGAAACTTGCCACCTGGATGCACGAGCTCGCGGCGCCCCTAACCAACGAACAGTTCTGGACCAAGCCGTTTCCCTTCGGAAACAGTTTCGGTCACCTCGTCTTGCACCCTCACGGGGAATTTGAATTACTACATTGGAGCGCAGATGGCAGGTACCGGCTATGTGCGGGATCGTCCGAAGGAATTTTCGGAGATTTCGCGCCCGGCAAAAGAAGAGGTTCTAAAGAAGTTCGACGACGCGATCGAAATCGTGTTGAGGTCCATTCGAAGCCAGTCAGCGGAAGGCTGGTCGACGCCGTACACCGCGACAGGCGTGGATGCAAAGACAAACTTCGAAATAGTACTGCAATGCGCGACCCACCTCCACTATCACATGGGGCAGATGATTTATTTGACTTTCGAGTTCCAACGAGCCTGAACTAGAAGGTCACACGGTGAGTGCCCGCTCCAGGCGGCCCTGCCGCTGGCTTTCTTCTGGAACCGATTACAATTCCCTCACGTATCCGTCAAACAGTAACGATCCGATGGGGAGCGGTTTGCCCGCCCAACGAAACAATTCCTGGAGTCAATGTTATGCGATACCTTATTTGTGCACTCGTACTCGGCCTGCTCGCCGGGACGGTTCTGATCACTCCCGTGTCCGCCGTGAATCCATCCGCCGATCTCCAAACCCGTCGCAAGGCGCTCAATGACCTACTGCACGAGCAGTGGGAATACACCATGCGCACCAGTCCGCTCTACGCTTCGATCCTCGGCGACAAGCGCTGGAACGATCAAGTCGACGACTTCTCGCAGGCGGCGATTGACGACAATCTTGTCCAGACGCAACGTTTTCTGACCCGCTTCGAAGCGATCGACACAACCGGATTCCCCGACCAGGAGGTTCTGAACAAGGAACTGATGGTGCGCGATCTGAAAATGGGTCTAGAAGGCGCGCGCTTCAAGCCCTGGGAGATGCCGGTCAATCAATTTAACGGCATTCACATCGACGCCCCTCAATTGGTCAGCGTGCTCTCGTTCGCCAGCGTGAAAGATTATGAAGATTACATCGCCCGCTTGAAGCAGATACCACGCCTCTTCGACCAGACCATCGTTCAAATGCGCAAAGGCATGGCAGATGGGCTGATGCCGCCGAAGATCCTGCTTGATCAAGTGGTGACGCAGGCTGACGGACTTGCCAAGACCGCGCCGGAAAAGAGTCCGTTCGCGCATCCCTTCGACCAATTTCCCGATGCTGTTCCCGAAGCCGACCGCAAGCGCCTTCACGATGCAGGAATCGCTGCCATTCGCGATTCGATCATTCCCGCCTATGTAAATTTCACAACTTTCGTCCGCGACGAATATGCTCCCAAAGGCCGCAGCGAACCTGGGGTTTGGGCGCTTCCCGATGGTCCAGATCGCTATGCGTTTCGAGTGAAGGAATCGACGACGACCGACTTAACGCCGGAAGAGATTCACCAGATCGGCCTCGAACAAGTGAAGGAAATCGAGGCGCGTATGCTGGGCGTTGCCCAGAAGCTCGGCTACCCCGATTTAAAGACTTTTTATGCGGCGATCAAAGCCGACCCCAAATTGCATCCGCACTCGCGCGAAGAAATTCTCGATCTTTATCGCAAGCACATCGACGAGATGTACACCAAGCTTCCCGACTTGTTCGGACACCTGCCCAAGGGCCGTCTCGACGTGATGCCCATTGAAGAATTCCGCGAAAAGGAAGCCTCCACGCATTACGTTGAGGGCTTGCCCGACGGGTCTCGCAAAGCGCACGTCATGGTCAATACCGGCGATTTCGAGCATCGAACCACGCTCGACATCGAAACGACCGCCTACCACGAGGGCGTCCCGGGCCATCACCTCCAGATCTCCATTGCGCAGGAACTGCCCTCGCTGCCCCCGTTCCGGCAGCACGAATTCTATACCGCCTATGGCGAGGGATGGGCGCTCTACTCTGAGCGCCTGGGGGAGGAAGTGGGCTTCTACAAGGATCCATACAGCTTCTACGGTCATTTGCAGGATGACATGCTGCGCGCGATTCGCCTCGTGGTTGACACCGGCTTCCACTACAAACATTGGTCGCGTCAGCAGGTCGTGGATTACTTCCACGAACATTCCGCGATCGACGAGCCCGAAGTACAGAGCGAGACCGACCGCTACATGGCGTGGCCGGCGCAGGCTCTCGGTTACAAGATCGGCCAGCTCGAAATTCTGAAGCTGCGGCAGTATTCGAAAGATCAGCTGGGCTCAAGCTTCGACATCCGCGCCTTTCACGATGAGGTCCTCAGCGGCGGAGCCCTGCCGCTCGATATTCTCTCGGATCGCATCCACACCTGGGTCGGGCAGCAGAAGGCGCAGCTCGCGCCGGCGGGAGGAAGTCCGAAGGCCAGTCCGAGTCAAAACTGAACGCGCTCGCGGAGTATCATGACCAGTATGACGTTGCAGGATCATGACGAGGAGCGCGCCCGCCTGGCAGATGTGTATTCCGCGATGAGCAATGAGGAACTCAGCAGAATTTCGGAGAGCGGTGACGAATTGAGCGTCGCAGCTCAGGAGGCGCTCCTCGCAGAGACCTCGAAGCGCGGCCTCGAACCGGCGCCCGCTTCGCCATCTCGCGAGGATCGCATCGAGCTCGATGAATTCGTAACTCTGCGTCAATTCCGCGATCTTCCCGAAGCCCTGCTCGCAAAAGGCAGCCTTGAGTCGGCGGGAATTGAGGCGCTTTTGGCCGATGACAACATGATCCGCCTCGATTGGTTCTATTCCAATCTTCTCGGCGGAATCAAATTGAAGGTTCGCGCCGAGGATGCCGAAGCCGCGAACGAGATCCTGAGCCAACCCATTCCTGAATTTGTAGACGTTGAAGGCATCGGCGAATATGAGCAACCGAAGTGTCCGCGTTGCCAATCCCTCGAAGTCACCTTTCAGGAGTTGAACAAGTTTCTTTCCTACGGCTCCGCTTATCTGGGCGTTCCAATTCCCGTTCACAACAAGGCTTGGACTTGCCACGCCTGCGGCAATCAGTGGGAAGAGGAAAGTGTCAGTTCTCCCGAGAGCCAAAATGGCGCCGGTTCATAGTTTCGGCCAAGGCGATGCTCGAGCCGGCGATCTATAATCACCACCAGTGCGCCGATTTTTTAGCATTGTGTTGTTGACGCTCGTGCTGCTGACGGTGGCGCTCGTTTCGGCGCTGACGGCCATGCGGCTGGCCATTCACGGCCGCGAGGTCGTCGTGCCCAAGGTGGTGGGCATGAGTCCGCTCGAGGCCGAGCGTGTTGGTTCCGCTTCCGGTCTACAGGTCGTTGTGGAGCGCGAGTTCTACAGCCCAGATGTGCCCGAGGGACGAATCATCAACCAGATGCCGCCCGCTGGAACGAAGGTACGGCGCGGCTGGTCGATTCGCGCGGCCCGCAGTCTCGGCCCGCAGCGTGTGGTGATTCCCGATGTGACTGGAGAGAGTGAGCGCGCCGCGGAGCTGAACATCCGGCGACGCGGCTTGGCTCTTGGGTCGGTCGCGCAGATCGGCTTCCGCGCGGATTCGCCAAATTCGCCGCCGAACTCGGAACCCGACCAGGTTGTGTCCCAAAATCCGCCGGCGAATGCGAATGGAGTTGCGGCACCCAAGATCAATCTCCTGGTCACCGGCGCCAGCGAGCCGGCGGCCTATGTCATGCCGAATCTCGCCGGGCAACCGCTCGGCAGCGCAACCCTCGCTTTGCAGGATGCGGGCATGCGCGTCGGCAAAGTGAGCGTAATCCCCGGGCCTCCCGGCAATACGGCTTCCGGCACGATGCAAACAGTGTCGGGCGGCTCACAGGCGGCGCCAGCCCCGCCGCAAATCGCGCCCTCGCCTCAGGCACCGCCAGCTCAACCGAACTCCGCGAGCATGATCGTGACGCAGTCCCCGGCACCGGGACAAAAAATCCTGGCCGGCACCTTCGTGAATTTAGAAGTTCGCTGATAAACAGCGATATCAAACTTTTCTGTCTCAATTTGAAGACGAGGAGTTGTCGGTGTCCCGGGCGGCATCCCGGGTTACGATGGCGGCGAAAAAACCATCATACGGAGAAACACCAGGAATCGTTCGCAGATACGGTCCAGATAAGTGCGAATCGATGTCCGTGCCACACAAATCACCGGATTGGCGTAGACCCTCGAGTTCTTCCCGACAATCGACGATTGACAAATCAGGAGCCCCGGCGAGCGCGGCTCCGACCACGGCTTCGTTTTCTTCGCGCTCTAGCGAGCACGTCGAATAAACCAGCCGTCCCCCTACGGATACCCGATCAAGCGCCGACTTAAAAATTGCAATTTGCCGCCCTTGCAAGTCAGCAAGATCCTCCGCGTTGAGTCGCCACTTGATCTCCGGATTGCGCGCCAACGTCCCCGTGCCGGAACAGGGAACGTCGACCAGAATGCGGTCGAAGGACTTCAGAAGTGGCAATTGGCGGGCATCGGCCGCAACGACTCGAATGTTCGGAACTCGCGCAAGCGCATGCAGCAGACGAGCGCGGTGCGGATGCAGCTCGGCGGCCATCACGGTCGATGCCGGATTGCGGCGCGCCAACAGCGCGGTCTTTCCTCCGGGAGCGGCGCAGCAATCGAGGATCGACTCGCCACGCCCCACCAGCAGCGCAACCAGTTGCGAAGCTTCATCCTGAATTGCAATCCGGCCCTCCCGATAAGCCCGCGTCCCAGTAACGTCGCCCGAAACGACCGTGCGCGCCCTCGAGAGCAGTCGGCCAGGCGCAAGCTCCACGCCAGCCTCGACCAGCTCGTTCAAAGATTGATCGTCGTGAATGTGAATGCTGGTCGACGGAGGGCTCTGATTGTGGAGGCAAATCTGCCGGGCCGTCTCAAGTCCATACGCGTCGGCCCAACGCTTGACCAGCCATTCCGGATGAGAAGCATCGCGGGCGAGAGCGATCACGTCGCGAGCGATGCCAATCGCGGCCAAGGCCTCGCTGGGACGAGCATCTGCGGAAGCAGGATTTGCTGACTTCCCGTCGCCTCCCGCAAGCTTGCGAAGAATTGCGTTCACGAACGGAGCTGCTGATTTCTTGCGCGCCGCTTTGACGAGTTCCACGCTTTCAAAGATTGCTGCGCGCGCCGGAATGCGCGAGAGAAGCTTAAGTTGATAGAGCCCAAGGCGCAGGGCGACGAGCACCTCGTCATCGAGCCGCTCAAGCGCCAGCGAAGAAGCCTGCGCGAGATCTCGATCGAGCAACGATTGCCAGCGGAGGACGCCCATCACGATTTCGGTCGCCAGGCCGTGATCGGCGGAGGAAAGGCTAGTGAAAGCCGCGGAATGCAGAAGCTCGCTGGCGTATGATTTGTCGCGCTCGACCTTGAGCAGAATTTCGAATGCCGCGGCGCGAGATGGGGAGACAGCCATCGCGACTATTCTGACACGCCACGCGGCTCGCCACTTGCTTGCAGCGGGTCGGCGTTTCTGGGCGAGTTATTCTCCCAGCCGCTCGCCTGGTTTAGGCCGGTATCCATTGACGAATTCCTGCGCCGCCATGCGCCGCTTGCCGTCCAGTTGAACTTCGATCAGGTTGAGCGCCGAGTTTTGGCCGCAGCCTACCAAAATGTGACCATCGTCCACGGCAATCGCGCCCGGCGCCAACTGGCTCGCACTGTCCACAGGTGCGGCGCCATGCACTTGCATAGTCTTCGCCCGAAAAGTGGTGAACGCGCCCGGCCATGGCCGAAAGCCCCGCATGCGATTGAACAGATCCGTGGCCGTCCGCGAGAAATCCATGTGGCCATCTTCTTTCGTCAAAATCGGCGCGAGTGTAGCCTGCGAATCATCCTGCGGACTTGGCTTCACGTGCCCGTTTTCAAGCCCACGCAGAGTCTCCACCATCAGCTCCGCGCCCACGGTTGCCAGCTTCGGCACAAGCGTCTCGGAAGTATCCTCAATCGCAATTGGCATCTCGCGTTGCAGGAGAATGTCGCCCGTGTCAAGACCGGCATCGATGCGCATGGTCGTAACGCCGGTGATGGATTCGCCGTTGGCAATCGCCCACTGAATAGGCGCTGCGCCACGATACTTGGGCAACAGCGATGCGTGCAAATTGAGATTTCCGAGGCGAGGCAGATCAATCATCCACTGCGGAATGATGCGGCCATAGCCGACAACAATGATTCCGTCTGGCTGCAAAGCTTCAAGTTGCGCGCGGAACTCGGAATTGCTTTTGATAGCCGAGGGCTGCACCACAGGAATGCCAAGCCGAATCGCCGATTCCTTGACCGGCGAAGCGGCCAGTTCCATTCCGCGCCCGCGTGGCCGATCCGGCTGCGTCACGACGAGCGTCACCGAATGACCCGCTGCCACCAGCGCTTCCAGCGCCGGGACCGCGAAACGAGGCGTGCCGCAGAAAATCAGGATCATAAAGATGGTCTCAGGTCGCAGGTGTCAGGTCTCTGGAAAAGCCGTGCGACGAAATCACTATTCGCCACTGGAACTTATGCGGTGCTGGAGTAGCATTCGGCGTGCCACCCCGAGACTCAAAACCTCAGACCTGACACCTGAGACCGAAAGACCTGCTCTCCTACCACTCACCCGCCTTCACCATCTTCTTGATCTTGCGCTTGATGAGGTCCCGCTTCAATGCGCTGATGTGAGAAATGTATAGCTTCCCGTTGAGGTGATCCGTCTCATGCAGAAACGCGCGTGCCAGCAGGTCTTCTCCTGTGTGCTCGAAAAACTTGCCGCTTGCATCCTGCGCTCGCACCGTAACAATTTTTGCGCGCGAGACGTCTTCGCGAAACTCCGGAATGCTAAGGCAACCTTCGCTTCCGCGCTGTCGGCCTTCTTTGCCCACGATTTGGGGATTGATCAAAACGAGCTTTGCGTCCGGGTCTTCCTTGAAGGTCACGTCCACCACGGCAATCCGTTTTGGAATGCCGATCTGCGGCGCAGCCAGGCCGACTCCGCGCGCGGCATACATCGACTCAAACATGTCTTCGATGAGCTGCTTGAGCTCGACATCGAATTCAGTCACCGCAGCAGCGGGCTTTTCGAGCACGGGGTCGCCGAATTTTACAATTGGATAAATCATCTTAAATGCGTCACGAATCTGCGGGGCGGCCGAGTTGAATGCTGCCAGCGCCCTTCAACCGCGCGTCAGAACCGTTTCAGTTGCTCCAGATAGCCCTGCAAATTTCGTTTCGTTTCCTTCAGTGAGTCGCCGCCAAACTTATCGAGCGCGCAGCGCGCCAGCGTCAGTGCAACCATGGCCTCACCGGCCACGCCCGCCGCCGGCACCACACACACATCCGAGCGTTCATAGGCCGCTTTGACGGGCTCGCGCGTCGCAAAATCGACGGACTGCAACGGACGGCGCAACGTCGAAATAGGCTTGAGATATCCGCGCACACGAATCTCCTGGCCGTTGGAGACGCCGCCCTCGATTCCCCCCGCATTGTTGCGCGTGCGGGTGAAGCCCGAAAATCCGGCATCGCGCTGGTAGCCAATCTCGTCGTGCACCGCCGATCCCGCTGAATGCGCCGCCTGAATGCCGCTTCCGATTTCGACCGCTTTCACCGCTTGCAGCGACATGACGGCCGCCGCCAGCATCCCGTCCAGCCGCTCGTCCCATTGCACGTAGCTGCCGAGGCCGGGGGGAACGTTCCGCGCGACCACCTCGAATACTCCGCCAACCGAATCGCCGGTGCGCAGAACGTTGTCGACCTCCGCTTTCATGCGTTGCTCGGCTTCGGCGTCGGCGCAAGAAAGCAGCACCTCGTCTTTCCGCGCCAGTGGCTCGATTTGCTCCCAGCCAATTTCGCGATCGGCGATGGAAACCGCGCCCACCCCGATGACATGACTCAAAACTTCGACGCCCATCTCCCGCAAAAGCAGCTTGGCGAGCGCGCCGATGGCAACCCGCGCCGCCGACTCACGCGCCGAGGCTCGCTCCAAGACATACCGCGCTTCCGCGAAATCATACTTCAACGCCCCCGCCAAATCGGCGTGGCCGGGCCGTGGCGAGGCGACGCGTTTGTGTTTCTCCGGATCGCCCGTCTCCACCGGCAGCGACTCCTGCCAATTTTGCCAGTCGCGATTCTGGAGCAGCACCGCAATCGGCGAACCGATCGTTTTGCCGTGATGCACTCCGGAGAGGAAATGCGCCCGGTCGGTTTCGATCTTCATGCGCCCGCCGCGCCCATAGCCCTGCTGGCGCCGCCAGAGTTCGCGATCGACGAATGCCTGATCGATGGCAAGCCCCGCCGGCAGCCCTGAAATGAAGCCTACCAGCGCCTCGCCGTGCGATTCTCCGGAGGTAAAGTAGCGCAGCATGTGAAAGGCATTGTAAATGAAGAGGAAACGAAGCGGAAAAAGCTGATCTCTTGCGGCCGCCCTGGGGCCTACCAGCGTCCGATGCGGATACAATAACGGGGGCAAGTCGAAAGCCGCCCTGGGCTGACTTGAGATCGATCGCGCACTCCGTCGATGAACGCGAGGTAATCTGCGGTGTTGGCCACCAAGACTGCACTGATTCCGTCCGAAAGCGCCGAACGCATTCGTTGCGTGATCGCCGACCATAACGAACTCGTGCGCTACGGCGTCCGTCGCCTGCTCGAGGATGCGCTCGATTTCGCCGTAGTTGCGGAAGCCGGCGACGCCGCGCTGGCGCTGAAACTCACTATCGAGCATCGTCCCAACCTGGTCCTCCTCGACATCGGCATGCCCGGCATGTCGTCGTTTGAGGCGGGAAAGCTGATCGCAGAGCATTGCCCCGGCGCCCGCATCGTCTATCTGACCGTGCACGAAGATAAGGAGTACGTGCGGCAGGCAGTGCAATCGGGAGCGAGCGGCTACCTGCTGAAAGATACGCCCACCACTCTCTTGCTGCGCGCGCTCCGCGATGTGGGTCGCGGCGAGCGCGCGTGGAGTCCGCGCATTGTTCATCTATTGCGGGAGAACACCACCCGGCGCGAGGGCGCAACCCAAGTTATGATGCGGCGGAGCACCCTAACAGCCCGCGAACGCGAAGTGATGCGGTTGCTCGCCGAAGGGCGGACGGTGCGGCAAGCCGCGTCCGACCTCGGAGTCAGCGTGAAGACGGTCGAAGCGCACAAGTTCAACTTGATGCGCAAGCTCGACATTCACAACAAGGCGCAACTGGTCACAGCGGCCATTCAAAAGAAAATTCTTCCTGCGCCGATTCCGATGTAGACCTTCCGCTTTTCGTTCATTTCGCCAATGCCGCGAGTGTAGCCAAATCAGGAACCTCCAGATCAGGCCGGCCCTCGGCCTGCCGCACAGCGCCCACTCCGGGACGAGCGGATTTGCGGTTCACCCAAACCGTCGAAATGCCTAACGACTGTGCGGGGATCACATCGTGATAAATGCTCTGCCCGACGTGCAACAGTTGTTCCGGCCGAACGTCGAGCTCGTCTAACGCGAGTTCGAAATTGTGGAGGCTTGGCTTATAGCTTCGCGCATGCTGGGCCGTGATCACAGCCGCGAACCCCACGCCCAGATGTTTTCGCGTCTGCTCAAACAGATCGTCGTCAATGTTTGAAATGACGGCGAGCCGGTAGCGCGTTGCCAGTCGCTGCAATGCGTCGACCGTATCTGAAAAAGGCGGCCACCGCGGCACTGACTCATAAAGCGCACTGAGGTCGGCGGGGCTTGGATCAAACCCGACATAACCGGCAAAGGCGCGCACCACGGATCGCAGCACTTCGCGATAGCTCTGATACGCGCCGCTCTCCGCCTCGGCCTCAAATTCTCCATATAGTTCAAGGATGGCCGCATCGCCCAGCGTGTGTCCGTGGCCGCCAAGCACTCCGCGCAGCACGGGCAGAATTCCAGCCTCCCAGTCGATGAGAGTGCCATAGCAGTCAAAGCTGATGGTCGTGACGTGAGAGAAGTCCATGCGTTCGGTCTTGCAGCCCCAGTCGTCAGCCAGCGGTCGCCGGTCGTTCGGAGAGTCGGCCCGCTCGTCAGCGCACGGATTTCGCTTGAGCGATTGCTGTTGCGTTCAGGGGTGCCAACGACCGACGACTAGCGACCAACGACGACCAACGACGATCCCCCTACGCTTTCTGCTCGCTGAACAAATCAATCGTTGTCGACGGCGCACTCGCCGACTCCGGCGCGGCAGGAGTCGCAGAAGCAGCGGGCTCAAGCTCTTCGGACGCGGATTCAACCTTGGCGGTCGGCGTCTTTTCGCCCTGCTCGAATTTTCGCGGATCCAGCAGCGGACGCCCGAGCGACGCGTTATAGCTCGTCCACGGACCCTCCAGTCCAGACTCGCGCTCGAAGTGGGCGCGCATCGCCTCCATCTTCGAATCGAGATCATCCAGATAATGCAGCATCAGCGCCTCCGGAAACATAGGCAGCTTGGGCGATCCGAAATCGTATTGGCCGTGATGGCTGATGATCAGGTGTTCGAGCATCGTCTTAAGCTCAGGGGGAAAGCCGGGGAGCTTCGCCAGTTTCGCCTGTAACATCTCGAGTTCGATGATCATGTGCCCGAGTAACTGGCCGCGCGTCGTGTATGAAAACGACCGGTTGTAGGTCAGCTCATGAATCTTACCGATGTCGTGCAGGAACGCGCCTGTCAGCAGCAGATCGCGGTTGATCTGCGGATAATTCCGGCACATCAGATCGCAGGAACGGCAGAGCGAGACCACGTGATCGAGCAATCCACCGATATAGGCGTGATGCAGCGTTTTGGCCGCCGGCGCATTGCGGTAGCGCTCGGCGATTTCCGGGTCGGACATGAACATCTCGCCCAGCGCCTTCAGATGCGGATTCTGAAAGCTAGCCACGAACTCCGTCAGCGTTCGCCAGAGTTCGCCGATGTCCTTGTTGGTCTTCGGCAGGTAGTCGGTGTAATCGACCTCCGCCTCGCCGAGGCGCCGCAGCTTGTGGATGGTCAGCTGATACCGGTTCTTATATTTGTTGATGAGGCCTTTGATCTTGAGAAAATCGTCCTGCTCGAAGGCGTCGAGATATTCCTCGACGTTATCCCACATCTTGGCCTCGATCTGCCCCGTGCGATCGGCCAAAGTGAGCGCCAGGTAAGGCTCGCCGTTCTTCTTCGGCTTTACCTGCTTCGACGCCACCACGAAGCACGACGTGATGATCTTGTTTTCCTGCTGATGGCACTCACAGATGAAAAACTCTTTCATGAGCCTCCGCGAACTCTTTGCCGCTTCGGACAGACGCGCGAGCGCGACGAAAACATCCGTTCGCCCGATGGAAACGGCCGCCAGCGAGGGTGCCGGCCGCGCCGCTCTGAGGCAACAGCTCAGCTTAGTCTAAAACACGCCCAGCTTCTTTTTCTTTTTCACGTTCTTTGCCGCATCTTCTTTGTTCGCTGTCTCAACCGGCTTGGTCTGATTTGAACTCGCACCCGTATCGATGTAGCCTGGCTTGTAGTCGATGAACGCCTCTTCGCGCAGCTTCGTCAGATATGCGCGCAACGCCGGCTGTAGCTTCTCCATATAGAGCGCGTCTTGAATGCGGGGCTCGACCTCCTTCAGCGTGGGAATGCCCGCCATCTGGTGATCGGTGACCTTCAGGATCACATAGCCCTGCTTGGTGCGGATCGCGTCCGTCACCTCGCCCGTCTTCAGCGCGAATACTTTATCGTCTAGTTCCTTTGCCATCGTGCCGCGTTTGAAGAAGCTCAGGTCGCCACCGTCTTTAGCGGTCGAGGTTTCGGAATACTTCTTGGCCAACTCAGCAAAGTCGGCGCCTTTGCGAATTTGCGCAACCAGGTCGTCGGCCTTCGCCTTGGCTGCCGCCAGCGCCGCTTCATTCTCTGCGTCCGTTACAGGCATGGGCTTCCCATCGAGGCCGGCCGCCTTCGTGGGCATTTTCGGAGCGATCAGAATCTCGCTCAGCCGAACCTGCTCCGGATGCTCCATCTCCGCCTTGTGCGCGTCATAAAATTTCTGCTCGTCATCTTTGTTCATCGCCAGCTTCGAGCCGACTTCCTGCCCGATGACCCGCTGCGTGATGATCTGGGTGCGCAAGGTCTCCTTATACTCCTCGAATGACGCGCCCTGGGCCTGTGCGGCTTTCTCCAGATCCTCCATCGTTTCGAGGTTCATCTGCTTGCGCATTTCGTCGAGCCTCTTGATCAGCTCCGTGTCGCCGTTGATCCCCAGGTCTTTACCCTTTTGCAAAAGCAGTTGCTGATCGATCAGGTCGCGCAACACATCCTTCTGCTTCTCGGCGAAAATCCGGTCCGCATCGTTCGGCTCCTGCTGCTGCACCTCCTGCTTCAATTGGTCGCGGCTGCGGACGTATTCCGAACGCGTGATGATACCCCCGTTAACGCGAGCCACGATCTCTTCGACCACGGTATCCGCGGAGAGAAAAATGGGCAGCAATATGGCGAACACCGACAACAAAAGGGTGAGTCTGGTCTTTTTCATTGAGGCTCTCTCTAAAACTCTAAAACCTGATTTACGGAACTTGGTTAACGGAACTTGTATCAAGCCCGGGAGTTGTTTTTCTTAGCATTTTACGCCCGAACCAGCACCGGGCCAAGTCGGGGGAATGAAAACGTGGTTCAAAGCACGGGGTTCAAAACAATGACAAGACCAGCACCGCAATCTCCCGTCTTCAGGGCTTCGGCGACGCTTCTTGCACCAAAGTGGGGCGTTGACGTTCGCGCACCCCAGCGGATAAAGTGAACAGCACTTAGAACCCCAGCCGAGAGCTGCACTCTACGCCGAAAACCAGGAGCCGAAAAGTGCCTAGCGTCAACGTTGTGCCGGTATACGTTGAGATTAATAGCGGGTTCGAGCGAGCCCTTCCGACCTTGGAATCACTACTGCGGAGAGCGGGATACGTCTTCTGCATGGGTGACCCGCTTCCCGAAACTCTGGACGAAACGAGATGCCGGCTGGGAACCGATCAATGGGTGGGCACAACTGATCGACAGGGTTGAAAAAGACTGTCTGAACAAGACTGTCAGGCGTGTTCCACCCGTCGCAAGCGCTTCCGCAGCGGCCAGCAATAGCGGCAACGGCATTGCGCGATTGGCAATCAAATCAGTAAAGGCATGGGGGTAGACGTTGGGCGGTGAAGAGCAGCTTTTTCCGATGAATGGGCGCGCGATCAAAAAGGGGATTCTGCCTGCGCAGGAAATCGAGCAGTTTGTCAGCGGCGGCATCATTCGCGCAAATCCGGAGCCCACTCCGAGTCAAATTCAACCGGCTAGCATCGACCTGCGGCTGGGGCGCGACGCCTATCGCGTGCGCGCAAGTTTTTTGCCGGGCGAATCCTCCACTCTTCTGACGAAGGCGACCGCTCCGGATCTGCTTCTCGAAAAGCTGGATTTAGAGAACGCCGCGACCCTGAAAGAAAATTCTGTCTACATCATCAAGTTGATGGAGAGCCTCGCGCTGCCCGACGACGTCTACGGCATCTCCAACCCAAAGAGCACGACTGGCCGGCTCGACATTTTCACCAGACTGATTACCGAGTATGCGGACCCCATCATCGGCGCCGAATTCGAGCGTGTGCCCAAGGGCTATCACGGCGATCTCTACGTCGAGGTCGTGACCAGAACCTTCCCCGTCATCGTGAGGCAAGGCCTCAAGCTGAACCAGATCCGGTTTGTAAAAGGGATTGCGACGGCCGCCACAGACCACCGGCTGAAAGCCCTCGCTAAGAATGAACTTCGCGTCGGGGATGATGAAGCGGATCGCCCGTCAATCAATCGAGGCTGGCCCATCACGGTGGATCTCGAGGGAGACGGGCAATCGCAAACCGTCGCCTACAAGGCCAAGAAGCATCAGCCGCCAATCGACCTCGCCAAAGTAAATCACTATGAAGTGGCCGAGTTCTGGGACGCGATACCAAGGCCAAAAACTGGCCGGATCGTGCTGGAACCTGACACTTTTTACATCCTGGTGTCGAAGAACAAAGTCCGCGTAAAGCCGGATCAAGCCGCCGAGATGTTTCCCTACGACCCCACCATGGGAGAGTTTCGCGTCCATTACGCGGGATTCTTCGATCCTGGATTCGGATATGGTCAAAAGGGCGAGATTGATGGAACGAGGGCGGTGCTAGAAGTCCGGGCGCACGAAATTCCGGTTTTGCTGGAAGACGATCAGCTCGTGGGCAAGCTTGCCTATTACGACATGTCCTCTGAGCCCGACAAAGTTTACGGCGTTTCCATCGGATCTTCGTACCAGCAACAAGGACTGGCTCTGAGCAAGCAGTTCAAGCGTCCAGCGGGTGCGGAACCGCAGCTGGTCGCGGGTGTGTCCTCGCAGACGTCTTCCCGCTAGCGCTGCCAAACGCAAGTCGTTACATCAACATCAAAGATGAGCTTGTCAGGCTGCCCGTGAAAGCACCAGCGCCATCACGTCGTTGTGCTTCGGCACCGTGTGCATGAAGGATTGAACTTCTTCGAGAATCTTCTGCGATAGGTCCTTGGCGGAAGTGGCTCCGGCCTGCATAACATTTCTTACGCCCTCAAGGCCAAACTCGGAGCGTTTGTTCTCCGCCTCAACCACGCCTCGCGAAACCACCGCGATCGACGACTTAGGGCCCATCCCGACCACGCGGGCATCGGTCGGCGCCAGCGAAAACAAACCTAGCGGCAACCCGGTGGCCGGCAACTCGACTACGCTGGCATCGTCGCGCAGCAGACCGGGCGTGTGCCCGGCGTTCACGTAGCACACTGTGCCCAGCTCCTCGTTGTAGCAGCCTGCAAAAGCCGGGCAGCTTCTTACGCCTCCTGCGGCGCGCATGATCTCGAGATTCAACCGCCGCGACAATTCGATCATCGCCTCCGGCTCATTCAGCTCCGGTGCGGAAAAGATTTCTTCGGCCGACGACAGGAAACAGCCGTGCGCCGCTTCGAGAATCCCGCCGCTAGTCTCGCGCTTCCCGGCTACATCGAGCATTCCAAAAAGAAAGCGCGTCGGGCTAACCCGCAAGAACGCGTGCACATCTCCACCGGCCTGCGGAGAGAAAAAAGCCACGGCCATATCGGCCCCCTGGAGAGGAGGCGGTTCGGTGTGCACGATCTGCGCAGGCGCACCGGGGGCGGCGTTGAACAACTTTGAAAAAAGTGCCTTCATCAGGAGCCGAACTTAGCACAATCTTGAAAAACGGGCAATGAAACCAAAGCGCGGAACTTCGGCCATACCAACGCTCATCATTTCAGGGAGTTGCATGTGCAAGAAACTGCCGTCCGTGCAGGAGGGGCATTACTCGGCCCCCGCTACCGCCCGTACCGGTCAGCCAGCCAGCGCGTCATCTCATCCTGAAGTTGCCGGTAGTCGGCGTGGATCGTCCCTCGCATCGCAGCCTCAGTCCCGCTGCCCCGTGACAGGCTTTCCAGGATGCGCTGCATGTCCCCCATGCCGTAGGTGTCGCGGATATATTCCGCCGCGGCCAGCGATTCCGCATAGGCCATAATCGCCTCCGGAGCTGAGAAATTCATAAAACTGCCTTCCAGCATATTGTAGGGAATTTCGGCCCCAGCGCTGAAAAGTTGCGCGAGCGCATGCCCATTCGACGCACTCGACTTGCCCTCTTCCATCTGTGCGATACCCTCGTTCAGCCACGTCGGGCAGCGGCTGCTCGACATCTGCGCGATGAATGAATGCGTAAGCTCATGCTTCAGCACGCGCGCCAGATCGGGTGTAACGGTCGCCATTCCGCTCACCGGAATCCGCAATTTGCCGTCGTTGAGCGCGCCGCTCCATGAAGGCGCGCGTGTCACGTCAAAGAATGCCTGCTGCGTGTAGAGCGTAACCGCGATGTTGTCGTGCGGGTAGTACCCAAGATCGCGCACCAGATCGTCATAATCGGCATCGAGCGCGGCCAGCAGATCGCGTCGAAATCCCTCGCTCGTCTGCTTGCCCTCAAAATGCAAATTGAAGTGGCTGCTCTCGCGCTCCGAAAAAGATGACTCCGCGCTCGATTCCCGCTCTGCACGCTCCAAATACTGCTTTACGGTGGGATCCGGTCGCAGTGCCAGCGACTTTTTCCACGATCGGATCGCATCGGCGGTATGGTCGGTGGCGAACTGCACAAAGCCGAGCATGGCTACCGCATCGGGCGAGTCGGGCGCTACCCGCGCGGCGTGTTCGGCATAGGAGAGAGCCTGCGCGGCCTGGCCGGTGCGCATCAGGCTGGCCGCGTAATAGATCAGCAGGGTGGCGTTGTCGGGCTGCAAGCGCAGCGCCGACTCGTAATAGAGTTTCGCCTTAGGAAAGTTCCCATGATCGGATTCAAATTTGCCGGCCAGAAAGTATCCGGTCGCTGCCAACTCGGGGTTCCCTGCTCGATCCAGCGCGGCCAGTGCGTCGGTGTCCACCTTGCCTTCGCGAACGATCTTTTCACTCAGATCGGATTCATGGCTGAACGTCGTTGGCGGTGCAAAGTCCGGCCCCTCAGTCGGCGCCGTTCCATGACCCCCAGTAACCGGAGACGCCCCGCCCGCATCAATCCTTTCAATGGACGATTTCGGGATGGCATAGGTGTCTTCGCCTACGTCATACTCGACGCGGTCTTTATTCTTATCTTCGCGAACTTGATCGGCCCAGATAGTACGCCCGTTTTTCAGGTGAATCACGGCGGCGGGCGCGGAAAGCGCGGCCAGAAGCACTAGAATGGGACCCATTACTCGCATTCTTGCTGATTCTAACAACCGCGGCGGAGGGCTTCGTAGGTGACCAAGGTGCTCGTTCGGCTGCGGCGGGGATGGTTACTGGAAGCGCGGCCCGGCTCTACTTGCGTGCGCGCCGCCTTAATCGCTCGGAAATGCCATGCCTTTACTCGCGGTCGCATCTTTCAGTCCCTCATCAGTTGTCTACTGATTGCCGCCGTTTCCACCGCCGCGGCCCAGTCTCCCCCCGACCATTGCCCCAAAACAGCCGCTGATCTTTACCAGCGCCTGCGCACGGTTGGCTTGGATCCCGTCCGTGTTTACCATGTGCGCGGCGCCTCCATCCATCGCCCCAGCCTCGACCTGACCTTCGACGATGGCACCCTGGCCTTTACGGAAGACATCTGCGGCCGTACCACCGGCGCTTTTTTCGTGGGCGATGGCGAGATTCTCCTTCAGCCTCCCAACCGCGTAGAACGCGGATCGCTCGCATTATTCACCGGCATGGCGATTCTCGAAGAGCAGGTCAACTCAGGCTATCTCCGCTTCAACGACGATACTGCCGAGTTGCTGCAACCCTATCTGTCGCCCGCCTCCGACAGCGGCGATTTTCTAAAAGAGTGGCAGGATGAGATTCCGAAACTGGCCGAGTTCGACGCCATCCGTCTGCTGATAGACTTCAGTCATTTTCTTCCCTCGAAACTGCCGTCCGAGCGGGATAGGAAATTTCCGCCCCTGCTCCACGCCCATCTGCTTGGGAAGAAACTCGGCGGATTTGAAGTCTTCTGGGATGCCGCGATTCCCGAGCCTTTATGGGCAGGCAAGGCGCAGGTAAAGGATGGCGAGGACTTTTTCGATATCTGGACCTCGTTCCTGCCCCCCGCGCCCAGTGGCGCTGCCCCGGCCGTCCCGCATGCCCATGAAGTCTCGATCGCCAGCTTTCGCATTCGCGCCTCAGTCCAGCCGCCGACCCAGCTGAAAGCATCGGCGGATCTGCTGCTTCGCGTTGGCAACGGCGGGCAGCGCACCCTGCTCTTCGAGCTATCGCGGTATTTAAAAGTCGATGCGGTCGAGTCGAGTGGTCACCCGGTAGACTTCATCCAGAATCCGGCGATCGAGGGCACGCAACTGCGGCGCAAAGGCAACGATATGGTCGCGGTCGTCTTTCCCTCGGAGCTCAAGACCGGACAGGAATTGAAATTGAGTTTTCACTACGCAGGCGACGTCTTGTCCGACGCGGGAAGCGGACTGTTGTACGTCGGCGAGCGCGGCACCTGGTATCCAAACTTTGGTCTGAGTCACGCCCAGTTTGACATGGTGTTCCGTTACCCGGCAGCCTGGACGCTGGTCGCCACCGGCAAACAGGTTTCGCGCTCGTTTGAAACGCAGCCCGAGACAGCCGGCGAGAACGTCTCCCACTGGATCTCGGAGCGTCCGATCCCCGTCGCTGGCTTTAACCTCGGCCGCTACTCCCATGCTGAGACGAAGGCCGGTAATGTCGTGGTCGAAGCCTACGGCACAAAAGGAGTCGAGAAGTCGTTCCCCAGGCCCCCCGCCGAGGTCGTCGAGCCGCCGGTCATCCCCCTCCCACGGGGCAAGTCGGCGGCGCCCATCGTCGCGCCTCCCCCTCCGCCGCCTTCGCCTGCCCACGATCTTCAGGAGGTAGCGAACCGCGCCGCCAAGGCCATCGAAACCTTTTCGCAATGGTTCGGGCCTTATCCTTTCAGCTCGCTCGCACTCACTCAAATGCCTGGCGATTTGAGCCAGGGATGGCCTGGCCTGGTCTTTCTTTCGAGCACCGCGTTTCTCAATCCGCAGGAACAACGCGATCTGCAACTCGACCCCGTCACGCGTGAACTTAACCTTCAGGTTCTCGTTCACGAGACGGCCCATCAATGGTGGGGCGATCTCGTCCTTTGGAAAAGCTACCGCGATCAGTGGCTCGCCGAGGGCCTGGCAAACTATGCGTCT
Source organism: uncultured Acidobacteriaceae bacterium (assembly GCA_963803645.1). Lineage (GTDB taxonomy): Bacteria > Acidobacteriota > Terriglobia > Terriglobales > Acidobacteriaceae > Acidiflorens. The sequence goes on from CAWDNK010000007.1 coordinate 713,162, forward strand.
CTCCTCATGCTCGAGCAAAAGAATCCCGCGCAATTCCGCGAGGTGATGGAGCACTACCGCAAGGATCTCCTAAGCAAGAATAAAGATGGCGAGTGGCTGCGCGATGCCGGCCCCGTCACCCTTGGCCAGCGGCTGATCTCGTCGCACTTTCCCGGCGGCTACGAAGCCATCAGCTACGAGCGTGGCACATGGCTGTTTCACATGCTGCGCTGCATGCTCCGCGATTCCGGAATGGCTTCCCATTCGCGTAAAGCCTCCGCTAATCCCGACGAGCCCTTTTTCCGCGCGCTCCGCAAGGCCAGAGACCGTTACGCCGGTAAGGCCATGAGCACCCATGACCTGATACAGGTTTTCGAAGAGGAACTGCCCCGCCCACTTTGGTACAACAATCATCACAATCTGGACTGGTTTATGGACGGCTGGATCAACGGCACCGCCATACCCGAGATCGCCACGCGCGAGGTTCGCATCACCGGCAAGGGCGGAACGGTCAGCGTTTCCGGTCTGATCCTGCAAAAAAACGCGCCTGACAACCTCGTCACGGCCGTTCCGGTCTACGGCGCCACCACCGGTAACTCACTGGTATTCCTAGGCGAAGTGCTGGCGGATGGCCCGGAGACTCTGTTCCACTTCGACGCCCCCGAGGCGGTTCACAAAATTGTGATCGATCCGAACCAGACGATTCTCACCTCACCCAAGTGATCGCCGCTCCATCCGCGGCCCCCGTTTTCCATCTCAACTTTTCGCACAATTCTCCTCGGCCACTCGATTGCCAACAACAATAGCGACTGCAAGCGAAAACAAAACTGGGGGAGAAGTATGACAATGCTGCCGCGTCCATCCAGGAGTGAACAGATCAGCGAAGGTCGCGCAGGGGGAAGTTGGCCCCGTATCATTCTTCTCGTCGAAGATGAGCCTTTCGTGCGCGAAGCCACTCGCAGCATCCTCGAAAGCGTGGGCCTCGAAGTCCTGTCGGCCGCCGACGCCACCGACGCCCTCAAGGTCTACAAAGAATCCGAGCACGCCATCGAGCTGGTCATGACCGACATGATTTTGCCGGGCCGCACCGGCCGGCAGTTGGGTGAGGAGCTGCGCCAACTTTCTCCGAAGGTAAAAGTGCTCGTCACCTCCGGCTACACGCACGCGGAGTACGCCGCTGACGAGCCCCACTCGAATACATATTTCCTGGCGAAACCCTATTCCAGGCAGGTGCTCGTCAACAAAATTGCAGAAATCTTCGATGTGCTCTCAGATGTGCTCCCATTGAGCCGTGCCGCTGGCCAGGCAGGCTAAGCACTTCAGCGCGAAAACACGCTGAACCGCCACCAGACCCATGCAAGACGACCGCATTGGGCTTCGCCACATTCGAGGCTCGCGGCTCGAAACTCGCAGCTCGCTGCAAGCAGCGTGAAACTTCAACCCCCACATTTCTGCGGCCATTTATAATTCCCACCTCAAGAGATTCCCCATGAACCTCGAAGGCCGAGTCGCGCTCGTCACCGGAGCCTCCCAAGGCATCGGCCATGCGTGCGCGCTTCAACTAGCCCGTCATGGCGCAAGCATCGCCGTCGCGGCCCGCAGTCAGCAGAAGCTTGAAGAGCTAGTGGCCGCGATCGTGGCCCATGGCAGCAAAGCCGCCGTTTTCCCCATGGACGTCGCCGACGAAGACCAGGTCAAGTCCGCCATAAAATCCGCGATCGCTCATTTCGGAAAGATCGATATCCTCGTCAACAATGCCGGCATCACGCGCGACCAGCTCGTCATGCGCATGAAACGCGCCGACTGGGATGCCGTCCTCAACACCAACCTCACCTCCGCCTATCTCTGCATTCAAAACGTCATCCCCTCCATGCTTAAACAGCGCTGGGGACGCATCGTCAACATCACAAGTATTTTCGGGCAGATGGGACAGGCGGGGCAAGCCAACTATGCCGCGTCGAAAGCCGGTCTGATCGGTCTAACCATGGCAATCGCGCGCGAAGTAGCATCGCGCAACATCACCAGCAATGCCATCGCTCCCGGCTTCATCGAAACCAGTATGACCGCGGCTCTGAGCGAAGAATTCAAGCAGGCCGCGGTAAAACAAATCCCGCTCGGCCGGGTGGGCACTCCTCAAGACATAGCCAGTGCCGTAGCTTTCCTCGCCTCCGACGAAGCTGCCTACATAACCGGCCACGTACTAAACGTAAACGGCGGCATGTTGATGGGCTAGACTTCGTCAGCTAAATAAGCAGACCAGACGACCCATCTGCTTCCTGAGCACTGTCATCCAGAGTGCTGTGAAACTGGTTCCTGCAGCGCGAGGGGATTCCCAGCCCATCCCTATGCCGCCACCTGCTCCCGATACGCCGGCGCAAATTCCTCTTCCACAAATTTCTCGAAGGTTGTCGCCGTCGAATTCTTCGCCGACCGCGGCTCCAGCGCCTTCATGTGGCCCGAGTTCAATGCGCCCGCCATCTCCAGGATCAAGTCGGCCATGTTCGGCGACATCCCCATCTGCACCATCGCGCCTCGCAGTTGCTCGTCGGGCGCCTGAACATATCCGAGCGATGCCTTGCCGATCGCCTTGCCGATAATCGCCGCCAAATCCTTATAGTCAAGGTCGCGCTGGCCGAGGAGTTCCCGCGTCTGTTGGCCGCGAAAATCGCCGCTCAGCAGCGCATCCGCCGCGGCCTTCCCGATATCGCGCGTCGCGATCATCGGTAATTTAAGATCCGCTCGAACCGGCCCCGCCATGGATCCCAGCATGCGTACCACCGCCACCTGCGGCAGCGTGTTCTCCATGAAATAACCCGCCCGCAAATACAGCACATTGGTGCCTTCAATCTGTTTGAGTTTTTGTTCGAGATTATAGAGTCCGACCACCGGCCCTGTTCCGCTCGCTTTGTCGGCTCCAAAGCTGCTGAGTGATACCACCCGCTTGATGCCCGAATTCTGCACGGCCGCGGCAATCGCATCGCTTATGTGATCCTGATATCCGCGGTAGTCGCTGCTCGTAGGGTTAGGTGGAATCAGAACGTAGGCGGCATCGGCGCTTCTGAATGCCTTGGTGAGTGCCGGCGCATCGGTGGCGTCGGCGACAAAAACTTCGGCGCCTTTGCTTGCAAGATTCTGTAAGCGATCCGCGCTTCTGCCCACAACGCGCACTTTTTGCCCGCGCTCCAGAAGATTCTCCGCCACAACCTGCCCGGTGTGTCCACTAGCTCCAAGAACAACAAACATACAAACCTCCTAATCCAAACTTTGACAATCACCGTTTTGGATGCGAAGGTTTCCGGGCAAGGTTCACAAAGATAAGCACGATCAAGGAGCTCGACTCCCTTATTGGAGCGCCGCCCTTATTGGTGCGCCGAGGAAATCTTGGCGATGAAGACATCCGCTCGCTGGCAAGGAACTCCATTTCCGCATCCGGTTGGCGTGGCCTTCTGCGCGCCGCTTTCCGTTCCTCCCGAACTGAGCGTCGCTCCCGGCACCGATGCTAGAACAAACGCATTGCAGTTCCCGGCATTCGAATCGCTGGAGTCGCAACCCCAATTGTTTCCGCTATTCGCCCCCAGCGTCAATGTTTGATTATTCAGCCAGCTTTCTGCGAAGCCGGTTAGTTTCACCGTGCCCGCACGCGTCCCGCAAGATATCGACTGAACCGCCCCACTCACCCACCAATATTGCTGCCCGCCCGTGGGGCAGAACTGGTTAGGCATGGTGATGGTCACATTGCCGCTGCCGTCACTGGTCCAACTCACCGCCGTGCCGTTCGCCGTGGGTGCGCTTGCTTCCCAGGACGACCAGCAATAAGTGGTGCCATCCTCGCAGCCCAGCGTCTTATTCCAATCGCTCACCCACGCGCACCAGTTTCCATCTGGAGAGCAGTTGCCGATCCCGTTCTGTCCGTCGAAGTTCCAGTTATCGTCGGTGTTAAACGTGTGACCCACTCGGTAGACGCACGGCGCCGGGCCTGCCCCATAATTACAATCGGCTCCAACCAGGTTCCCCGGCGACGAACGTGTTACCCAGTTCTCGACGGCGATTATTTCCGAATCCCATATTGAAGCGAATTCCGGTTCGCAAGCCGCGTCGCCAACGCCGCTACCCCCCTGCCCGCATACCTGGGTCGTGATAAACGCTACCGGCGAATTGTCGGTAGATCCGTGATCGTTGTTCGACCCATGCTGATCGTCAGTGATGCTGGTAGGCAATAAATTCAGGTTGTCAGCCGACGGGCATGGCGAGTCTGGCCCCGGATAATTGGGTCCGCCCGGAACGCCCGTCGTAACGCAAGGGATAGAGGGATTGAACTGATTGAACGCAGTGTAGTACTTGCCTTGATAAATGTAGTTATATCCGCTGGCATGATGCCCTGTCGCCATGTAGTCGACGTTGATGAGCAGAGTCTGAGTCTGCCAATATTGCAGGCCTCCAAATCCACCAGTCGGCAGTTCCCAGAAACCATTCAGCGGCGCTTGGGCGTTGGGCGTCATGATCGGACTGCCGCTCTCACTGTCGCTATAATTCGCGCTGCCGCCCGCCGTGTCCGTAATCGTAATCCCCGTGCTTTGGGCTCCGCCCGCTACCGCCGTCCACACCGGACACTGATTTGCGCTCACGCAATTCAGGTATGTGTCATCCGCCCCGGCCAGCCCGCTGAAAATGAATTGTTGTCCCCAGCTATAACTAACCGAATTGCTATAACTGATTGTCGTCTGATGCGCGCTCGCGTTATAAGCGACCTGCGTAACCTTCATGTTGCCTTGCTGCACCAGCGTCGGCTCTGCAACCTGCGCATTGGCCCGTTGTGAAAGGTCATGGAGCACGTCGGGATAGTAGAAAGGCGGATTCGTTGGCGCCGCCGAAGGTGTGAGATAGTTCGATGTTCCGTTGCTACTATCGCGCCATGGGTGCGTCGCATCCGCCGTCCCAAAGATCAGCCCGGTCAGCGCTTGCGTCCATCCCGTAGTCGCGCACTGACCGCTGGAATTTTGCAGGCAGTTAAGTTGAGTCGTCGCCCCCGTCACATCCTGCGTCCATGCGTCACCCGGAATCGGGGAGCCGGTCACGGTTCCCGTGATCACGCCCGCCTGCCCGTTCAGCGCTTGCCCCGTCGGACCCCAATCGCCCGCAATCTGATCCGTCATCGCGTTAAAAGAACGGCACCCATAGCCCAGCCGATAATTGGCTACCCACACCGGGCCAGAGCAGGTATGCGTTCCTCCATTGCCGACCGCGCCGCTGCCAATCGCACCCGTACAGGTGAGAGCCGAACCTCCACTTTGTCCTGTGTGACTCGCCTGCCCGTTATCTCCGAATAAAATGGTGAACGCAGTGTCGTCCATCGACCCCTGGAACACGCCGTTATAGTTGGAGTCGTAGTTCTGCGGCAGACAATTGTTTTGCGCCGCCGGAAAATGCGCATCGCCCGCCATCGCGGGAAGATAGTCAAAATTGAAAACCAGCTCCCACTGTATGTACCAGCACGCGGGATTCGAACTGTTACCCGCGCTCGCACACGAATTGGATGTCCCAAACCACGGGTTACGCGAGCCGCACACCGACTCGACCGGATCGCTCGATCCGTCGCACAGCACGCCTTCGTAGAGCGTAACGGCAAACGGAGTATTAGCCGCACTCACCGGTGGGTTCGCGGTTGCAGTCAAAGTTGCGCCGCTCGTTTGTCCGGTCCACACACTTCCCGATGCCGTTCCCGTCACGATTCCGAATTGCGCGAGGTTGCTGCTCGGGTTAATCGCCTGTAATACCGCGGATGCGCTTCCGTTCGAAACCGTCTCCCCGGTTAAAAACGTCCCCGTCGGAGACGAAAACTGCACCGTATTTTCCTGGTCGGTGTTAATACCATAAAGTTCATGAGCATTAGTCCATGCAAAAGTCGCCGAACTGGGAAGGTAATTGCCGCAAAGATCCGACGGGGTAACCTGTCCCGTGCTCGTATTGAACGCCAGCAAGTTCTGCTGGCTTCCGGTATTTTGGATAAGCAACTTTGATATGTCCGACGCCCAATCGTGGGCGTCGCCCGCCGCGCCCATGTTGAACTGAACCCCAAAAGAACCCCCACCTAGGCACGGCACGCTGGCGTTCATGCTGGCATCCGTTGCGCGAATCATCTCCGTTCCAAAATCCGGATCGGTTACAACCGTGCCATAGCCATTCAGATACGAATTAAGCCCGTTGATGTTCGTCCCGCTCACGGTCGTTCCCGCCGCCGGCGGCGCCTGCGTAGCGCTGCCCGTATAACTCAACGCCGCGCCCTGGTGTCCGGCCGTCGCGCTCGCGTTGTAGGCATTTGCCAGACACGCCGCATTACCCCCGCAAGCCGATGGCAGCAGTTCGCCCGTCGCCCCCGCCCCAAACACAGCCATGTCGGTGCGTGCCGAATACGTCAAAGGTCCGCTCCCGCCGGCCGCCTGATTCTGTGAACTGAACGCTCCCGTCATGACAGAACGTCCGGATTGCACACTTTGGGCATGCATCAAACCCGCCAGCGACAACGCCACAATCCATCGCACTTTCACTTCTGTTCTCCTTGGCCTGCTTTGCGCAGATCTGATCGTTTAGAGCGGACACTCCGGTCCGCTTGGGCCAGCCCCGCGCCCAAGATCCAGACCGCGACTTGCCTTCGCTATAATGTTTGTTTGCTCACCGCTCTCGAGCGGCCTTATGGAAAGGGAACTATGCCGACTGATGTAGTCATGCCCCAGATGGGTGAATCGATTTTCGAAGGCACCATCACCAAGTGGCTGAAGAAGCCCGGTGACAAGGTTCAGCGCGACGAGCCTCTCTTTGAAATCTCCACCGACAAGGTCGACGCCGAGATTCCCGCCCCCGCCAGCGGTGTCCTTCAGGAAATCAAAGTTTCCGAGGGCAACACCGTCCAGGTAAACACCGTTGTCGGCGTCATTGGTGATGCCAATGGCGCATCCGCCGCTGCCGCCGCGCCGGCCAAACCTGCCCAGGCCGCTCCCACGCCATCTGCTCCAGCGCCGCCCGCTCCCGCTGCCCAAAAAGCGGCGCCAGCGCCCCCTCCGGCGCCGGCGTCAACGCCAGCCGTCGCCTCGAAAGAAGACGACGAATCCGACGTCCGCTCCTCCCCGCTGGTCCGCAAACTAGCGCGCGAGCACAACATCGATCTCGCCCAGGTCAGCGGCACCGGAACCGGCGGCCGCGTCACCAAGCAAGACGTTCTCGATTTCGTCGAGCATCGCTCCTCGGCTCCAGCCGCACCCACGCCCGCACCATCCACCCCACGCCCCGCCGCACCAGCTCCTGCTGCCATCCCCGGCGACCTCGTCCCCATGAGCAATATGCGCAAGATCATCGCCCAGCGCATGATCGAGTCTCGCCGCACCAGCGCTCACGTCCACTGCATGTTCGAAGTCGACCTCACGCGCATCGTTAATCTGCGCAACAAACTTAAAAACGGATTCGAGCAGCGCAATGGCGCGCGCCTCACCTTCATGCCCTTCTTCGTCCGCGCCGCCATCATCGCGCTGCAACAATTCCCCATCGTCAACGCTTCTCTCGAAGGCGACAACATCCGCTACCACAAGAACGTCAACGCCGGCATCGCCGTTGCCCTCGATTGGGGACTCATCGTTCCCGTCCTCAAAGGCGCCGACGAGCTCAACTTCCTCGGCCTCCAGCGCGGCATCACTGGCCTCGGTGAGCGCGCACGCAACAAAAAGCTCATGCCCACCGACGTCGAAGGCGCAACCTTCACCATCACCAATCCCGGCCAATTCGGCGCTGTCTTCGGTCTGCCCATCATCAATCAGCCCAACGTCGCGATCATGGGAGTCGGTGGCATCACGAAACAGCCGATGGTCGTAACCGACAATGACGGAAACGATTCCATAGCCATCCGCTCCGTCGTCCATCTGACCCTGGGCTACGATCACCGCATAATCGATGGCGCCGTAGCCGACCAATTCATGGCCTTAGTAAAGAAGACGCTGGAAAATTGGAGCGAAGACGTAGGCTAGCTGTCCTCATTCACCGAGTCAGCGGCCTCTGATTCACACTGTCACCCTGAGCGCCGCAGGCAGCAGCGCAAAGCGTTGCTGTCTGCGTCATTCCCCGACGACCGCCGACGACCGCCCAACGACCGCACGCTCACCACTTCGTCGTAACTCGCAAACCCTCCAGCTGCGCAAACGTAACCGGCGTTCCCTGCACCGCCAGCAGATTCGTAACTGCCGCATCGATATTGGCAATCACCTCCGGAGCCACGCCGCCCACCTGCGCCGACGCCAAAACAGATTGCAGCAAAGTAAGCACAAGATTAATGAGTGTTGTCGCGCCCATTTAGAGAGCTCCTTTGATTTGAAGTGTTAGCGTGGCCGCATTCGCAATCGCCGCTTCCAGCGCCGCCGCCGCCGACTTGATCGGCACGCACGTCGCCGTCGGATCGGGTGGCGCCAGCGTCGGCGTCCACCCGCAGTAGGCCTCGACCGCGGTGATCAAGGCATTCTCACCAGAAATTCCCCGGTCAATCACCTGGCACACTTCCTGAGTCGCATTCGCCACGCAACTCGCCTGATACTTGCTCTGCGCAGCCACGATCGATCCCGAAAGCGCCGCTGCCGTGTCCCGCGCCTGGTTCTCCAGTGGAGAGCAACCCAGCATCGGAAGCACCATAACAACCGTCAACATCGTCATGAGTCGTTTCATCATTGGCTCTCTTCTGATTTAAAAATGGATGGCAACATCGCATGTAACAACTGGGCTACCCCATTCACCCACGCAAAGGCCATCGGATGGTCCAAAATAAATGTGGGTGTAAATATCGCCACCCCAATCGTTCCGGCGACCGTAACTACGAGCGGTCCATACTTGATTAGCAAGTTCATCGTTGCTCCTGATTCCTAACCTGGTTACTAACTGTGTTATTGTCTTTCGCAACAAACGGCCCCCGGACGCCTGCCGGACACTAGCCCGCCGTTTCAGTCCCCGGAGGATTGCAGAATTGAAAGGAGAATTGACGTAAGTCCCTGATCGTCAAGTGGCTTGCGCCAGTCCCCGCCCCTCACCTCAGCGAAAAATGATCGTGCAGCGTAATCAACGCGCTCACAACGAATGCAATGAACCCTGCCGTGATGCGGTCATACACAGTTCTCTTGATGTCATTCCGCTCTAACACGGTGAGTCGATCCTCTGCCAGCCGCATCCGGCCCGGTTGTCCGTTTCCCACCAGCATGTCGACCTTAGCGTCCAAGCGGCCCAGCTTCTCCAGTACATCCAGCCGAAAATTGCTGCTCGTCTGCACAATGACCGGCACACGATTTCCGCCTTCACGAAACTCATCGCTCGTTTTCATAATGGATAGTCAACATGCAGCGCCGTCGAGTATCTCGAATACTTTGGCGGTGAACTGTTGTCATAACTCCGTAAGAAATAGTCTTGTGCCCGTGCATATCGCGGTAACGTGAAGGTACTACTTGTAAACCGTCCAATCAGGTTGCGATTGTTTCCCTGCCCCCAGCCCGTATCTGAAAATCGGATCTCGATTCCGCCGCCCGCCGGCGGCGTGAGACCCGCGTCGATGGTCACTGTCGTCGACGTGATGGTTGTGGCCTCCGCCGCGGTAAGATCCGCGAGATAAGTTGTGCCCACTTCCGTCACATCGATTGGTGTCGGAACCAGCGCTTCCTTCACCAAGGCCGTCGCAAACGCGAATGCCAGCGAATAGTCCCCCGCGTCCACAAACTTGAATGTGTACTTCACGGTCTCGCCCGCAAGGTCGAGTACAGCCAAGTCTGCCTCCCGCACAATCCCAAGAAACACCGCCCCGCGCGACGGTACATTCACCGCCAGCCCATCTCCCGGAAAGATGTCAGCCGCACCGCCCGGCAGCAAGTTACTCCATGCCTGATATTCTCCCGTCCATCCCTGTCCCGCGTCGTCCAGCAGTGCAAGCGCGGCGATCTCGCAATCCGCTGACGTTCGCGGTAGCGGAATCGCAACCTGCCGTACCCCGCCGCGCACTCCGTCGTCCGCCCCATGCTGGTGCGCTGAAATGCTCGCCGAGTTCACCACCCGCGCCATCGCATGTCCCCGGCTCCGATAAGTCACTTCAATGGCCTCATTCGCCGGCGGAATATACTCCGGATAGAACTCGAGCGTGGGTGAGTCCGATACTCTGCACTCGGCTCCATTGATGAGTGAGCCCGCCTGCACAGTTACTGCGCTCCCGCCGTCCGGCGTAGTCCGGACCAATGCGTCAATTGCTAGATAGATATAAGTAAAGGTCACCGAGCACTGCATGCTTGCAGCATTGATGAGCGCATAACTGCAAAAACCTGGGGCGCTGCTGATAACTCCGTCATAGAGCACGGTCGCCGGTGCAACCTGTGTCGCCGGATTCGACGGGTCAATATCCTGTACTTGCAGCACAACCCGCACGTCGCAAGTGACAGCGGCGCTGCCCCGCGCGTTTCCGCTCGGATGCGCCGACGAGTGATATACCTGCTGCATCCTGTAAATCTCAGTGGGATACAAGTAAGTTGTAAATACGTAGTGATGTCCAGCCTGCGTCGCCAGCGGCGTTCCCGTCAAAGCTCCATTCACGAGCGCTTGAATATTGCAATTCGCTCCCGACGGCGTGATTTCAAATCCGGCCACACAGTTGGCGATTCCGACTGCCCCGCTATAGAGACCACCAATCACTCCCGCCGACGCCGCATTGAATATCACGTCGCCATGTTCAAGAACCGTCGCCCCGCCGAGTTCCACAGGTTCCACAAAGTCCAGGGAGGTTTGTCCATCTTGCCCGGTACCTCCCGCTACCTGTAACTCCCCATTGCTTACCGATAAGGCGTGCGTGGGGGCGGTAACTGTCCAGTGCGTGGGATCCAGCTCCGTATACTCTTCATCGAGAACCGTGCGGCTATACAATGGGATCTCGTTGCTTCGCGTGAACGGAATTTGCGACATATAAAATGTTGTCGTGTATCCGTCTCCAATGAAGTAATCCTTCACATGCGCCGCCGGCTCCAGCGGTCCCAAAACCGTCAGATCATTCACCAGCCGGTTCACGCATTGCAGTACTAGGTTATCGGGAGAAAATGTCGGATCGCTCTCCGCCAGCGCATAGGTGTTTTGAGCCAGAGGAGCAAAGAACAGCTTGCCGTTATCGTCCCGGTAGCTGAATCGAGCAGCCACAGCGATCTCCAGCGCCGACGCCGCCCAGCTCTTCGACGGATCGACGCTGAAGTATGGAATCAAATCTCCCTGTTCAACCGCGGTTAAATCAAACCAACCGGGCAGGGCATCCAGGGTTAGCTGGTTGAACGCCCCGCCCGCATTTCGGGCCACAAAAGGTGGCTCCGGCGGTGGCGCCTTCTGGTCCAGTAACATGACGTCGCTGAGCGCGCTCAATTCATATCTGTATTGTTGTCCGTGGTCGGCCCAACCCAAGTATTCATAGGATGGCGTAACGGTTAGATAACCAGCGAACACATCGCTGTTATCGTTTCTTACTAATATGATCCGTGCGCCACTCACCGGAATTACATGACTGCCTGTCCCAACCAGGCTGATGCTGAGTTTCGCGGGCGTGTTCAGCTGTCGGACTACGCTCGCACCTTTGCTCATGTCTACGTATGCGCTGTAGTCCTGCGGCCCAAAACCATCGAGATTGTCGATCAGCAATTTCATCGTCGATTCACCTGCTCAATACACATCCGCTGCGCTCGCCGGAAAGTAGCTCCGGTAGCTCAACACGACAGCCGCATCGTTACCGTCGACCGTCGGCAACGCCGTAAAAGCCCCCTGGAGCGACATCTCTCCAATCGGCTTTTGAATCTGCACAAGGCTCTCCCGCTCCCATGCTGCTTTCACGGTGCACGGACTAAGAATCGGATAGTAGAAACAAACTCTCCCGCCTGACTCTTCTTCCATCACAAACAAGCCCGACCAGCGCTGTAAAAACGCGCCACCTTCACGGTCGACAAATGCGATCACTTCCTGCACCGAGGCGCCCACCGCCGGGGTTCCTCCCGGAAGGGCTTGTGCCAGCACTAATGAAGTGCTTGTAACTTCCGCCACTCGTCCAACATTGAACGTGACTCGCCTCACATAGTTGGCGTCCTGGCGAACATTGGCCGGGTTCTCGACATACGCTCCCGCGATCCCTGTACCGACATACCCAATCTGTTCTGCATAGTCGACGTCACACGCTACTAAGGCTCCGGTCGCAAATCCCGCAACCGCACCTGCCCCCACTACTAACTCCTCGGCTGTCGAACCCGCCAGGAGCGGCACTGCTGCCAGCGGAACTCCGCCCGACCCCGCCGGCGATGCGCTCGGATTCGTCGCCAGTACGTTCATATGTTCCGCCCCGCCCGCGAGCGCCATCTGCAACTTTCCCCAGTCGCGGAATTCGAACTCAACTCGCGCCCCTAGGCCGCGTCGCGCTTGTCCTGCCACGGCGCCAGCCGTACCCCCGGGCAGAGCCTCGATCTGCGATGTGCTCGTCCGCAAGAAATTCTCAATCCATCCCAGATCGATCCACGGCGCCGGAGGCGCATCTAGCTGAAATTCGCTGTTTTGCGACGGATCGAAAATCGCAGTCGGTCCATTCACCGGATCCACTGGCGCAAAATACGCGCGCGTCTGTCGTGCAACTGGTCTTAGCCCTGTCCGCGTCATCCTTCCACTTCCGGCAAAAAGAAATAGACTTTTAGCTGCGCATAGTGCGCAATCCGCGCCGTGTCAGCGCTCCACTCCTGTTTCGTGATCGGCAGGTTTCCCGGATCGTTCCCCAGAGCAGGCACCGTCCAGAAGATTCCCGCTCCCAGATCCGCGCTCGGCGTTTGGCTGTAATCGATCATCTCTGTATGCGGCGGATCGCAAATCTCGAGCAGCTCCACATCCATCTCTGCCAGCACGCGCCCACGATCGACTCCGGTTCCGCCGCTTCCTTCGCTCGCGTACCAGATCGAGCATTCGATTCCCAGCATCGGACGCGAACTCTCCGCGATCAGTACGTCTCCCCAATCCACATAAAACACTCCGGCCTGCGCCTCGTTGAAGCGTGGCTCAAGGTTCTCCCGCACCACGATTCCCGGCACCGCGACTCCATCGATCATCACCGTCCGCGTCGGATCCAACGCCGCCAGCCGTGCCCGAAGCGCCATGTAAAAACTATCTTTAGCCGCCTGCATATCGATCCTTCAACCTTCTTAGTCAAGACTAATAACCAAATGTAAGTTAGTAAGTCGATGTCATCCCGAGCGCGCCGAAGCACCACCCTTCACGCACGCGGAGATACTCTATATACTCGCGATTTGCCGCGACCTGAAAGGTCACTGCGGCTACGCCACCGCCAGCACTCGATACAAATAAGCCACGCCCCCGAACCGCTCCACCACAATTCCCTCGATGTGGAACATCTCTCCCCGGTACACGATCCCCAGCGCCGTCTCGAATAACACATCCGCCGATGCCACATTCCGTTCGCTCACCAGCGGCGCCATCGTCGAACGCCCCGCCAGCACTTCAATCCGCCGTCGCGGTCCACTCGTCTCCGTCGTCAGCTCCCGCACAATCACCGGCGAAATCAGTGCTTGCTCCACTCCCGGATCCACCAGTCCCAGCTCCGCCGCTGCCTCCGCTGGCAGCCCCGCGGCCGCAAATAGCAGAATCACGTCGGTGCCGCCCAGGCTTCTCAGCATTGCGTCGGCCGCCCGCGCTGCCGCGTCTCCTGACATCCCCGTCATGTCATCCCACCTTCTGCGCCACAAACGGCGCCAGCAGCTCTCTCACCATGTCGTCCACCAGCGTGTCCGCGAAGTACCAAAGCTGGAGGTTGTTCATCACGCCTTTCTTCACGTTCAACCCCGGCGTGGCCTGCGCATTCCTCGCGATCTGCGCGCACGCCACTTTCACCGGATCTGGAAACGTCCCCCATCCCGCCGTATAAGTAATTTCCAATTCGTTAAACGCCCACTGGAGCGCGTTCACCGGCAGCGTCACTTCTCCGGTCTCCGCAAAAAAGTCGAGGTCCCCCACGTTCAGATCCGCCCACCACCCTGGAACCCCGAACGCCAGCGCGGCATCCCACGCCAGGGTTTCTTCCGGCAATTCGCCACGCCGCGGCATCGCATAGCGCGCCCGCGCCGAAACGATCGGCGAAGTAGCCGGCGCCAAAGCCGTCAGCGGACGATAAGTCAACCGCACCGGCCTTTGCCCTTCTGTCCGAATCCGCTCCGTGAACTGATTAATCGCCAGCGTCACCCTCCGGCAATGCGCGTCCACAATCGCCGACGCCCCCGTCACCCACGCGACATCGGTAGTCGCCCCCAGCCCGTAAGCCTCATACTCCGACGGCTGCAAATAATTCATGATCCGTTCCAGTCTTAAGTGTCTGTTTCGATCCAAAAAAGTAGAGACGCGGCAAGCCGCGTCTCTCTTGGTCCCCGCAATGTCCAACCCCGAGTTTCAATTCCCGTGTTGCCTGTAAAACTGAGAATTGAAAACTGGCAACTGCTCTACCGAAGCACCTTCACCTCGTAGTGCGCAAATGCCGCGCCCTTTACCACCGGTGCCCCGAACTTCACAACCACGCTCTGCGTCATCAGCGAGCTCGGCAGCCCCAGCTTGAACACCCGCGGATTCGGATCGGTCAACCAGTGATACTCGATCAGGTCTTCCGTCACGATGTACGCCGGCAGCACCGCAGTGCCGCTCCCCGGCGTCCCCGTGTACGGCAAAGCCCATTCCGGAATCAGCGGCAAATCGCCGGCCTGCGTGCTGAGCATTTTCACGGTCAGGCCGCCGGTGATCTGCGCGGTCGACAGCACCACGTTGAACTCCGCCTTCATCTCCTGGTCGATCAGGTCGAGCAGCACCGGATTCGCGTAAATTGCCGTCGGTCTCACCTCGAATGACGAGCTCGAGACCATCTGCGCAATCGTCGTCTTCAGCCCATTCACGATGCTCGCCGTGGTTGCGATCGTCGTGCTGTTGCCGCCCGCCTCGATCTGCCCAATCGCGCCGAAGTATTGCGGCGTGGTCGGATTGCTGAGCGACGTATCGCTGCCATTCCACAGCGCCACATCGTGCGTCCGCATCAGCCCTTCGACCGAGTCCGCCAGGTCCTTCGCCTGCAAGTAAGCGAACTGACTCTGTTGTGTCCCCACCTCCATGTCGAACAGGTTGTAGTTGATCTGGGATACCAGCGCCTTCAGCGGAACCGCGAACTCCACCCGCGTCGGCGTCTGTAGCGTCGGCTGAATGTTTCTCGGATCGACAAATCCCTGCGCCGCAGTCGGCGAAGCAATCGCGGTCTCTTCAAAAAACCGTGATGGATGCCCCGTCGCCGGCACCTGCTTGATTCGCTGCCCGAATACGCCGCGCCGCCGCACAATGTCAAAAATCTCCGTCTGGTACCGCTCAATTTCAATCGCTCCCGGCCCCAGATAATCCGCCGCCGCATTCAAATCCAAAAAATTAGCTCTCATGTCATCTCCTAAGTTGATGTGGCTACTTTCCCCGCCATTTGATTTTGGGTGGCGCAGCGGTTCACCGCTGCGATAACCCGCCGTGTTCTGAATGCGGCTTTAGCCGCTGATGTAAGGCCCCGCCCCGCCACCAATAAAAAAGGGGCGCGATCATCGCGCCCCTAACCCAACGCCCAACGACTGACGACCGTCGACTGACGACTAACGCCGCCGACTTACTCGATCATCCCCGCCCTCGCGAGCTCCGACTTCACCGCAATCCGCTGTTCCACGCTCAGCACGCCCAGCGTCTTATTCAACATCGCCGGATCCAGCTTCTCGCCTTCGATCTCGTTCTTCGCGATCAGCGCTGCCACCACCGGCGACAGCGTCTTCCGCGCCATCCGCGATGCCTGCGCCTTCAAGTCCGCATTCGACCTCTCCAGTTCCGCAATCCGCGAACCAATACTCGTAGAGCCCGCTTCCATCCTGTGGCGGTCCCCGCTTTGTGCCATGCTCTCCTCCACGGCCGCCACAATTCGGTCGACCTTGGCATTCAGTATCTCCTGTTGCGCGTCCAGTTTTCCCAGCACGCGATCCAACCCCTCAGTAGCCGCTGCCAAGCGCTCAGCCGCCGCCACCATCTGATTGACCATCTCTTCGTTCATCCCTATCCTCCATTTGTAAGGCCGCATCCGCGCCCCAGTTTCTTTTGCCTGCCACTACGTCCGACTTATCCCTCACACCAACTCAATCCAAGTCGACTTATAAGCCGCCTTGTCCTGTCTCAACACCGCTGCCCCAGTAAAGGTAACTCGATTCAACACCCAAATATTCGCCTTGATATCCTCCACCATCGCGTCCGCGATTTCATAAGACATCCCCAATCCTGCCGGCGAGGACGAGCGCGGCCCGCCCGATGTGGACGCGGGCGACCCGCCCGCGTAGTGTCGTGTGCCGCGGACATACTTGTCCGCGTGTCGCGTCTGACCATTCCTCGGCGCGCTTTGCGATGCGAGGTCCCCAGCCGTTCGCGCTCGCTCCCCAACTGCCCGATTCTTCCCGATTTCCTCCACCATCTCCGGAAAGTCGCGCCCGTAAAGGAATCCCCCCACCGTAATCTCTCGCCCCACAATTTCGGCGCGCGTAATCACGCCAATCTTCCGCCGCGTGTCATGCCCGTCCAGCCGAGGAGAGTAATCCAGCGCCATCCCCAACAGTGATGGAATCCCCGCCTCGGCCGCCGCCCTGGTCAGCATCACCCGGTGTCCCCGTGCGCCCGCGGGCGCCTTATCCGACACCGCGTCGACGAACGTCAGCACTCCCCGAAACGCAATCCGATTGGGATGCCCCAACACCGCCGGCATCTCAATCGCCATCGACTCCAGTGACATACTCATCCGGTTCTCCCAAGTCGTTCCGTCTTATCCGTTCTTAGCTCTGGCAAATGTCGTTTTGTGGTCATCCCAAGCCCGAACGAAGGGTCCTGTCGCGCGACAAACGCGCAATCGCGAAAGCTACCTTGCATTAGGTAGTAGCCTTCCTCTGTGTTCCTCTGTGTCCTCTGTGGTTAAAGGGTTAATGAGTGCGCCATTCAGAACACGCCCTCAAATAATCTCCGCCAATCCGCGATTCCGCCGCACCTCGTTCACCGTCAGCACCCCATTCCGCAGCAGGATTTCATCAATCTGCGCCTGCTCCATCTCATCGGTCGCGTCCACGTCGGTGAACACAAACTCCAGGTCCGTCCATCCCAACTTTTTCCCGATCGCATCGCGAGTAAGATGTTCCGCCACCAGCCGCGCCGTCGGTACAATCGCTGACCGGAAAGCCATCTCCGTCATTTCCGCCGCCGTAGCACGGTTAACATCGCTCGTAACTCCCAAAAATTGCGCGGGTAAGTCGAAGGCATCGGCAATAATCCGTATTAAGAACTCCTGCCATGCCAGCCGCAGGTCAGCATCGTTCCCCGCTGCGAATCGCAGTACCTCGGGCTTCGTATCGGCCGACATAATCGGAACTCGTCCAGTTCCCTCGATCTCGTCCTGCCACCACCGGATCAGCCGCTCATGGTTCGCCGGCGTCAAATCCTGAAGCCACAACGCATACTGCACCACCGAATTTGACGCCAGCCGCCCCGCATACCGGTGCGCACTCAAGAATTCGTTGATAGTCTCAAACGCAACCTCCACGCGCCCTAACCCAAACGGCGTGTGTGTCCGCGCATTCAGCCGGATGTAACTCAGTTCGTCATCGTTCAAAACGATCTGTCCGTCCGCTCCGAACAATCCAGTCACCTGCACATACCGAGGAGAATCCGGCCTCCCATCCCAATCCGACAGAATCCGAATCGTTGCCCCATCCACCGGCCACATAAGAAGAGGGAACGCGGGCGCAGCATTCCCAGCCCACACGGGAAATGTGGGGACGGGCGACTCGCCCGTCCGAGCCGAGCGAAGCTCGGCAGGCCGCTCAGCAGAAGAGACCACTGACACCCCGGCGGCAGTTAAAGCGCCGCCTGGCCGCGTCGTTTCATCCAAAGGCAGTTCCCACCCCGCCACCCGGTCCAGTTCAATCGCCCCGAATCCCCCGACAATCACATCCTCCAGCACCTGCTCCACAAACGACCGGAACGAATCATCCGGATTTGGCGCCTCAAAGTTCGCCGTCAATATCTGCGCCCGCAAAGCGCCATTAGGAATCTGCGCTATCGACCGCCCGCTCCGCGCCTGAATACGCCACTTCATCCCCGCGATGCGGTCCTTAATTACATTGATCGCTCGCCGCGCCACCGGAGTCTCCGCAAACCGCCGCAAGTTAACTGGCGATCGTTTAGGCAGCGCCGCATAAGCAGCGGACGCTCCCCGTCCGCCCGCCCCCGGTACCATCGCCGCGGGAAAGCCGCCGAATTGGAACGGAGCCAGGTTCGACCCCGTTCCCATCGTCCGTCGCCCATCCCGTCCCCGCGCAAATAAGCCCGTGGACAGCCATTGCCGCAACGACACTTCGCCCACCCGGCGCGCCGCGCCGCGAACCGCATCTCGAATGTTCATGATCTCCCCTGCAAATGTGGAGACAGGCGATTCGCCCGTCCATCTCGCGTCGGAGCAAGCCGAGCGCACCTCAGCACCACAAACCAATCTCGCTCGCCAGACAGTTCCCCAAAATGAAAACGGCGCAGCTAATGCCGCGCCGTGAATTCAATCGAAACCTGGATCTCTTACTTCTGCCCTCTGACCTCTGCAACCCGCATCCCGCTAGGCTCTCAACTCCCGCCGCACTTCCTCCGCAATCTCGCCCATTTCCCCAACATCCCGCACCACAATCTCATTCGCTCGCAGCATCGCCAGCCCCGACGCAACCTCGCCCTTCGCCCGCGCCGCCTCCTCATTAATAATCGCCGTCATCAGCGCCTCGTCACCGCGCGCCCGCATTCCCAACTGAATCTTCGAATACCGATAAGCCAGCGTCACCGCTGGCTCCCGGCTCACATTCAGCGCGAGCGCATGAAACATCTTCAAAGCCTTCCCCACCCGAAATCCGAAATCCACCCGGAACGGATCGTTCTCGCCCGTAAACTCTTTCATCTCCAAATCGCGCTGCAACATTCCGAGCACTCCCGCGGCCGCAAACGCATCCTGCATCCGCCCCACAATTCCCAGTCGCCCCATCCGCCGCGCCCGTTCCAAAGGCTGCGCCGCCCCGAGCATCGGAGCCAGGTAATCCCGCTCCAGCACTCGCATCTCCGCCACCGGATCCTGCGCCACCATCGCCTTCGCCGGCCCTACCTCAAACACGTTCCCAAATCTCGCTTCGAGCAATTGCACCAAGTCCGGCCGCCCTCGAATCCCCTTTAGCTGCTCTCGAACCACCGTTTCAAGATGTTCAAACAACTCAATCTCAAAATCGGGAGCAAAGCATTCCACTCTCTTCCAATCCCGCGTGATCCGCAAATCCGCGAACCGTGCCCGTGAATCCGCCTGGTCTGGTCCAGCCTGGTCTGGACCAGCCTGGTCTGTCCCCTCTGGAGCGGAAGCCTCTGCTCCCCGGTCCGAGCGGCTTTCGCCGGACGTCATGCGAGACTCTCCCGCAGGCTCCAGCACCACCACACCCACGGTCATAAAATCATCCCGCAAAGCATGGGGCACCAACCGCAACAACAAAAGTTCAAACTGTCGCTTCTCCGCCATCAATCAAGCCATCACTGGCCTCATCCCAGTCCGCTTTCCTCCGTGCCCCTCTGTCTCCTCTGTGGTTAAAAGCTCTTCGCTGCCATCTCTTCAGAACTCGGCGGCCACAACTAGCCCTAAGCATCCTCTCTCCACTCCGGAAACGGCCTCCGCGGAGAACCTCGAAAAGCCTGAATCAACTCCCGCACAATCGTCTTCCTCTGAATCAGCAACTGCACCAGTCCTTCTAACTCATCCCACGACGCCCCATACCACGCCGGCGGAATCTCCCCCGCTACCCGCCAGATCGCATCCTCATCGATCTTCTCAATCCGCGACAGCCACGGCTCAAATGACGCCCACCCGCTCACCGCCGCATAAACCTCATTCCGCGGATACACCCCCCGCAGCGGAAAATCCGGAAACGTCCACTCTCCCGCATTAAAGCAATATCCCTGATCGATAAACGACGCCGAATACTTCCTCTCCCTCAACTTCCTCCAAAACGCCGCCTGCCGCCCATCCGCATTGCACGTCCACTTATCCAGCGCCAAAATCCCCGCAAACGTCTCCAGATTTCGCACCCGCTCCAGCATCTCCGGCGGCAGATAATCAAACACCTGCCCCTCCACCGGACTCACCACAAATCGCGACCCAAACTGCAAACCCGCCTCGACCCGGATCTCATTACTCCCCAGCACGATCGTCAACTCCGACGTATGCTCCACCAGCCAGGGCGCAACTTCCACCACCTCCGCCACCGGAACCGGCAATCCCACTCGCTCCGCCAACCGAGTCGCCAGAAATTCGTTCGCCAGCACCCGCTCGTGCTGTGGATTATTCCGAAACTTCACCACATAGTAATGCCCATCGTCGCAGCGCATAAGATGTCCCTGCGCCCCGCCCCGCATCCTCTTAACGTGCTGTATCGCAGCCGTAGGCATCGCGACAAACTAAGTAACGATCTCTCGAAGCATCACCGGCCCTGATAGCTCCGATAATGTTATCCCAGTAATGTTGTCATCCTGAGCGCAGCGGATGCGAAGCGAGCTGCCGCGTAGCGAAGGACCTCCATCTAAACAACTCCATCCCCCGCACGCACTCTACCCCCTCCGCCGAATCCCGCCTGTGACCCCCGCCACACCATCTATGTTCAGTTTTCGTGCCGCCAAAGCGTCTCGCGCGGTCCCTTCCACCCGATACCCGCATCCCGCACCGCCAGCGCAATCCCCATCGCCATCACGCAGTCGTCATGCGCCCCCGAAGCCGCCTGTGGACGCCCGTTCGCCGTCCGCACAAACGTCCGGCATTCATTCCACAGCCGCGCGCTCCGAAACATCTCCGCCGCCTCCATCATCACCGCCACCAGCGTCTCAATCATTGCCGGACGCGTCAGCGCCGTGGTATTCCAGCCATTCCACCCCTTCTCCTCATAAATATGCGGATAATTCATCCTTTCCAGATGCGCCAGCACCCCCGCTCCATGGTTATTCCTCTCCACCGCCACCACAGCCGAGTTGTATTCCGTCCCTAACATCACCAGCTTCGCGGCCAGATCCTTCAGAGAAAAATGTCCATGCAGTTCCGCGCACTGCATCCCCATCTTTCGATCGATCACCTCCGCGCACGAGTAATCCCCGCGCACTCCTCCGCCCGCAGGATCGACTCCAATCAGATAATCCACTCCCGGCCGCGCCGGCAGCCAGATCGCTAGCCTTCCGTTATCTTTCAGCTCCAGCGGTTCGCCCGCCGCCTCCAGCGCCTTCTCCACCACCTCAAGTTCGAATACGCACTCGCCCGACGCCCGGAAGCACTCCATCGCATCTTCGGCAAATTCCTGCGCCGCCAGCCCCCGCAGGGTCGACCACTGCTGCCGCCGCCATGCAATCTGTTCGGCGTCCAGACCCATCGTCTTGGCGAACTTCGCCTCTTCCTCAGTCATCTCAAATGAGAGCCCCGTCTTGCATCGATAACTGCCTTCAATCCACCACGGAAAAAAGTGCTGCCTGTATCCCGTCTCCGCGGCCCGCTGCCATTCCTGGTAAAACGCTCCCCACGCTCCATTCGCCGTCGATTCCAGCACGATCTCGCCCTTCGGAACCAATGCCGACCGCAGCGAAACCAGCGCCTCCGCTGCGTTACGTCCCCACCGCGAAACCTCCGTGCAATGCAAGTTCTGGATCGTCCGTCCCCGTCCCGTGTTCTCGTCCGCCGACGTCACCGAAAACGCGCTGTCCAGCCCCGGAAACACCAACTCCCGCGCGCTCGAGTGCGATGTCTTCAGCGGCCCCGTCCGTAACGCCTTCGGCAGGTGATCCCAGAACCGGTGCACGATCCGAAAGATTTCCTCCGCCGCCAGCCGGTTATGCGCAACCAGCATCGTCAGCGCGCCCTTGCGTGTTACGGTCTGCACAAAAAAACGCGCTGCAATGTAGGAAGTGATCCCCACCTGCCGCGCCTTCAGCACAATATTCTTCCTCGACTTCTCCTCCCGGCACACCCGCGAATACTCCCGCTGCGCCGGGTTCAGCCGGATCAGATTCGGCTCGCCCCCCTTCGCTCGGATGAAAAGATTTTCTTCAATCCACGCGTCCCGCCGAGTCGGCTTCCAGGCCCGGCTCGTGTCCCGCTCTTCCAGTGGAAAATTTTCCGCACTGTCAGGCTCCCTGAATTGCCCGCGCTGCACCGAAATATCGTCGAGCGTCCTCCCCAGCTCCAGCAGCTTCCCTAATTCCGCTTCGCGCGATGTCCCGGCCCTGGCGCTCTTCCGCCGAGCCTTCGGATTGTCATCCCCCCGATCGATTCCATTCTCACTATGCTCTGCACTCCAGTCGCTGACCAATTCCACCCGGTCCTCCGGCCGCCCACCCGCAAGCGCCTCCAGGTGCTCCCGCTCGCTCCCCGCCGGAGCCGCCCCGACCTTCACAAGCCTCTTTCTTCTACCTCTCCCTTTCGATCTCCGCTTCGATCTCCGCCCCAAACTTACTTTCCCACCCTGCTCCGGACTTGCCTTCTCACCTCGATCCGGATCTACGTTCCCGCCCTGATCTGAATTTGCGTTCTCACTTCGATCTGAATTCGCTTTCTCACCTTTATCCGAATTTACTTTCCCACCTTGCTCAATCTTTGTCCCGTCACTCTCGCTAGCCCCATCAACCCCGCTGGTCCCCAAGACTCCCACCTCATCCACAGCCTTCAACCCGACCTCTCACCAAGGCAACCCGCGCCCTCAGCTGGGTCTTACTGGCAACTGGCAGCTGGCAACCGGCAACTGCTCTTCAATGCACTGCGCTCAAGCTCTCCGGCACATAAACGTAAGCCCCAATCTCCCACCCCGTTCCAAACAGGTTCTGGTTAATCCCCATCAAGTCGTACTGATACTCCGTGCCCATATTCATCCCCGTGTCTCGCACCGGAGAATTCGCAGTCGGCCGAAAGTCAGCCTCCACTCCCGAAGACGGGCAGACATAATAACTACCCGCCACATATCCCGCGGGCACGGCGTCGTTCGCCACGCACCCGAGCAGAAAGTTCACCATCTGCGTGTTCGACCGCAATGTCGCGCCGCCCTGTACCAGCGCATCCATCATGTTCTCGACCTCATCCGGCGGCAGTTCATTCACATGCCAGAAGTATCCGATCGGCCGTCCCCACAGCGCATTCTTGAATATGTCCTGACTTATCCGGTTCCGCATCTGCCCATAAGTCAGTCCCTGATAGTTCGGCACAATCCCCTGGCTCAGAATGTTCAGTACGTCATAGCCGGTAGCCAGCGTAGTATTCGCTCCGCAACACGGTTTCAGGCTTCCTGTTCCGCGCACTCCCGCATATCCCAACCCCGTCGCGATCCCCTCCGTCACCGGATCCTCATAACTCCCGGGCATTACATACACGCGGCTCGAAGGCAGTCCGGTAAAGTTCAGATTCATCCATCCCAGCGCCCAGCTCATCTCCTCCGTCTCCATCTGTGTCTCATCGAGATCGAGATTCTGCTGGGCGCTGGCAATGTTCAGACTAGCCACATCCGCCAGCGATATGCTTCGCGCCGTGCTCTTCGCGTTCGCATCCAGAGTGACCGAAAAAACTCCCCGCTGTTGCAGCGTGTAAAGAATCCCGCCCAGCGTGTCCAACCCCGTCGGGGGCTGGCCAGGCGCAGCCGGCGTCAAATTCCACGTGATGTCCGCCGCCGGATCGTCCGGGCTCGTCGTCACCAGAAAACATGCCAGCTTCCCCGATCCACAGACACTCTGCGAGTGCGAAATCGTCAGATTCACAGTCGACGCAATCGCCCCCGTATACTGCAAATTTTCAAAAGCATGGCAAGGCACAGGGAACGTTCCACCCGGCCCGCAACCCGCAGCTGGAGGATCCCAATACTCGTGCGAGATCGAATGCGTGTTGACGTCCCAACCCCCATTGATCCATCCCTGTACCTCGCTGATGATTGACGACGAGTAACTGCCCCCCGTCACCACCGCAATCGATAGCGGCACATTCTTGCTCGCGATCATCGGCAGCAACGAACTGATATAAGTGTCGCTGAACGGCACCAATCCCGGATCGTCATAACTCACCGTCGTATATGCAGGCCACCGTTGCCATAAACGTATCCACGGCGGCGTCTCCGCCGGAATATTGTGCGTCCCCGCCGTCGGACCAGGCGTCCCAGAAGTATCGGCTGTCAGCGCGGTCGCCAAATTGTTGGCATATAAGTGACAGAAGTCATAGCTGACTGCTCCTTGAACGTTGTCTACAATCCCATACGCCCGGTTTCCGTAAGCCCGGCAGTTCTTGATCTCGAACGCGCACCCGCCCGCCCCGCATCCATCGAACCGGTAGCCGGAGTAGTTCATGTTGGCGTCGGTGTTATATAGGTGAATATCCGCTGGCGTCCCATTCGGATGAATGTAAAAGCCCAGCGGCACCGCCCCGTTCTCCACTTCGCTGTCAGCCGCTATGTTCGCCAGCCAGATATGATCGCTGACCGCCGGCGCAGTCGCCTGTACCTGCACTCCGTAGCTGTCGAACCAGTCAATTTGCAAGTGCTGGATCTCCAGCCACGACTGTCCATTCAAATTCAATACGGTCTGTCCGCTCAGCACGATCGGCGCAACAGTCCCATAGTGCACGGCTGGCGTTGCGCTCGCGCTGTACACATACAGAATGTAGTTAGTAGAGTCGTACCACCAGTCTCGGTCCCGGCTAAGTGCCGACTGACTAGCCTGCGCGATACCCCACACCGTCCCAAATCGCACATACTCGAGCTGCGAAGGCGGCTGTGTCAGGCAATAAAATCCCCGGGCTCCACATTGCACAACCGTCGACAATCCGGTCGTGGTCGAAAACAGCGTTGCTGCAAACACATTAGGATTTCCAGTCGCCTGCCACCATTGATCTGAGACCGGCATGTATCCAGTCAAGTGCGCCGGCCGCCCGTTTCCATAAGTATCGATCTTGATCAACGCCCCGCCCGTCGCCGGATTCGTCCCGCTCGAAGGCGGCGTCAAAGTCTCGTTCCAGGTGCAATCTCGCTTCAGATTGATCGTGTCGCCCGACTGAAACGTCGAGATCCCAACCTCCAGCAGTGTCCGCCATGCCAGCTGTGTGCTAGTCCCCGGATTCCCATTCGACCCGTTGTTACAATCCACGTAATAGTTCGAGGCACACGCCACCCGCGCCCCCAATAGGAGGAAAAACAACACTCGTTTGATCATGGTTGCCTTAGGTTAGCGCTTCAGTTGGTGTCTCACTCCACGATGATGGCCGGCGCCGTAGCCGCGAAACTCTCCAGCCCGGTCCCGACCGTAATGCTCGTCGGCGCCGTCCCGCCCGTCGTCACTGAGAACGCCGTATTCGAGTAAGAGGTCACAAAGGCCGCGTTCTGCGCGTTGATAGTCGCACAGCTAGCCGTACAGCTCGACGTCCACAGCATGAAATACTTGCCCGGAGCGAGCACCGTCGGCCCCTCGCTCCATGCCTGCGACTCTACCGCGCTCGCCGTCGGCGCGAACGAGGTCCCGGCCGCTGCATAATGTACTACCAACGTCCCACTCGCGTTGTAGATGGCCACCGCGTAAGTGTTCGCCGAACTGTCCGCCGTCGCCACTCGATACACCACCTTAGTCGCGGTCAGCGAGTAAGGCAGGGTAAGCGCAAACACCGCCGCCTTATTCGTAGTAGAAGAGAATGAAAACGATCCGCTGCTGCTGTACGACACAGGCACCCACGTAGCCCCCATCGCTCGATCCACATACGCAGTCGTCGCCAGCTTTGTCGAGTTATCTCCCGCGCTCTGCGTAGTCCCCGTCGTCCCGTTCGGCAGCGCCGGAGTCCCACTCAAGTTCGCCGCCGTCCCCGAGCTATTCGCCGCATTGTTCGGAATATCTCCACTCACCAGCGCCGGCAATTGCGCATGTGGCAGTGTTCCTGTGGTGATGTCGCTAGCGCTCACCGCAACGTTCGCCGACAGCGCATGCCCATTGACAGTCGTAGTATTAGCAACCGCCCCCGTCACCTGCGCCGCCGTGTAATCCCCGCTCTGCGCTGTAATCGTCCCAGTCCGTCCGAACACGCTCGCCACAGCTCCACTACCCGAAGGCATGCACGACGCCCCGCTCGCCAACTGACACTTGAACGTATTGTCCGATCCAACGCCCAGCGAATAATCCATGCCACTCGGCACAGTAGTTGTCGTCGCCGTCCACTCCTTGCCAGACCATTGCGTCGGATTACTACTAACCTGGCTAATAGTCCCCGCGATACTAAGATTGCCATTAATCGTAACGTTGCTAAGAAATGTCGGACTTCCTCCCCACCCCGATGTGCTAATGGTCGTCCCATCCGGATGCGTCAACACTCCACTAAACGTCGGTGATGCCAGCGGTGCAGCTCCCGTGACCTGACTTACAGAGTAGTCTCCACCTTGCGCCGTGATCGCGCCTGTTCGCCCAAACACGGAACTAACCGCGCCACCGCCTCCCCCTCCGCCACTCGGCGGCGCAAGACTTAACCGTACTCCCCCGCCGGTCTCGATCCTTCCAATCACCTGTACGCCGCTCGGTCTGCCAGTCGATCCCGTGTCATGGCACTTACCCGCCTGCGTCGTACTCGCTACCACATAGTCGCCCAATGTCGGCGATCCCGAGTCGAAGTTGCATGCCGCGAATCCCGCCCAGGTCACCACTGCCTTCCCGCTGGTGCCCGCTCCCGAACTCACCACGCCGATAACTCCATCCGTACTCGACGTAGTCGCCGTCTGAACCCCGGTCGCGCCGCTGTTATAAATGGCGAGTAAGTTGAGAGTAGTGCCGTTCGTGCCATCGTTCGCATACTCGAAGTCCTGGCGGCCGCCGGCATACATGTTGAACGATGTTTTCGCGAACACGCTCCGCATAGCCTGTCCTGTATCCGTTCCCATGTCATAGCTGTTGTCGGAATTCGGTTTGAATGATCCATCCGACCCGAAGAACCACTTGATACTCGACCCAATGTGCACTCCAATACCTAGCGCATTTCCACTGGTCGCATCCTCGCTCCGCAAAACGTTGTAGTTAGTCCCGCTGATCGCCTCTGAGCCAAGCGAGATTCGATCCCATGATGTGGTACTTGAGTAAGTGTTGTAAACCCGGAGATTCTGTGCAGTCGTGCCATTTCGTTCTTCAAGATTATCCGCTACATCGCCGTTCGGATCCGAATTAAAAAGATTAGTCAGTCCTAACTGGATCGGCTGGCCGTTATTCTCGATAACTCGCGGTGTATGACTTGTCGCGTCGAACCAGAAAACTCCCCAGTTCGGAATCCCCGCTGGCTGCGCCGTCTCCGCAAGCTGGATCACATTCGGCGTTGTGCAATTTGCGTTTCCATTCGCCGCGATACCTGTCGCGAATGCTCCACTGCACTGTGTCGGCGCGCCTGCCAGCGCCAGCGCGGTCCCCGCCTGGCCGCTGATATTCGAACTCGTCAGTGCAATTTGTTGCGTCGTGCCACTAACATTTACAACAGGCAACCCGGCCGTGGTATCAAATCCAATCCCTCCCACTGCCGGAACATATCCTGCGGCCTGCGGCACAAATAAGTTGCCACTTACTGCCACGTTATTACTGAACGTCTTTACTCCAGCGATCGTCTCGTTTCCCGTGTTATGCACGACGGCCGCGTCAACAGCTGCGCCCGTTACTTGCGACACCGTGTAGTCACCACTAGTCGCGACGACAGCTCCTGTCCGGCCGAACACAGAGTTCACAGCACCGCCGCCACCGCCGGAACCGCACGGCGTTCCCGTGGATCCGATTACTCCCGATGCCACATTGAGACAACCATTCGGCAGGCTTGATGCAGTTATACTCTGATCGAACTTAACCGGCACGTTGAACTCTCTTAACGTCCCCGTCAAGCGCTCCAGCCAGTTAGCATGGACGCCATCGCCGGTCGCCGCAATGTAATTCGTAATAGCGACGGGAGCCCCAAAAGCCAGCTGTCCCTGACTAAGTCCGACCGCAGTACTTGGAACATCGGTTCCAATCCACGTGTCCGTCGCGCTCGCGGCTGGCCGGTATCCCCATGTCGACCGCGTCAACGCTGGCTGCGAGTCGACTAATGTAATGATGTGATGCGGCTGGAGGTTCGCCGTTGGGCTTGTCGAAAAATTCAGCCGCCCCTTGGAAAGCGACATGCCCCCACCAACCGACGCGCCATCGGTCATCAGCGTGGCCGTCTGATTCGGGACCGCGTTATTCGAAGACGTCATGCTCGCCGTGCAATCCGTGTAGCCACCGGGAGACGTCGCGCCCCAGAACGTGCACTGATTCGCAACTTGAGCGGGATTCCCGTTCAGCCCTATGCCGACCACGTTGCTAGCTTCTACGTCGACCGACACGCTCCTGTTCATCGTTACGATCGATCCTGGCCAGAACGTAAGGTTCCCCAAGTAGTTGCCTTGCAGAATGGAATAGCTCGCTGTTACTGCCGCTCCACTATCTGTATAAGTACATACCAACCCGCCGCACTGTGTGACGTTCGTAGTTATCGACCCGCAGGCCGTCGTCGAACCGCCACCGCACCCGCCTGCGTACGGGAATGTCCCACCCACTCCGCTCGGCGTTGCAATGCGAATCAGGTCATACGCAATGACATCGGTCCCATTCGCAACCCGCGGCCACCGCACCGGAATCGAGTCGGTGCCAGTCGAGCTGTAGTTCAGCACTTGCATCGGAGATGTTTGCGTCCCGCTGGTAGCGTCTTTCGCTACCACAAAGTAAGAGTAATTGACCGACCCGCTGCCCCCAGTCGCGAACCATCCCAATGGTCCGCCGTTCCCAGCCACTGCAAATGCCGCTGCGCCGCTCGACGTCCCTGCAATCAGGCCGGCCACACCGGTTCCCGGAAAAGGGGATCGTGCCGGTGTCAGCGGATTTAGTTGAGCGCCGCTCTCCGAGTAAACGTTCTTTAAGTATGCCCCCTGATAGTTTCCCGTGGAGTTCGATGAGTACACTTCCCACGGGCCGGTAGCTTGCAGAACCGTGTTTTCAACATAGATTCCGTTCGAGTTATAAACAGTCACGCCATTTGAAGCATTGGCCGTGATGCTGGAATCCCTCAGCGTAATAACCGGAGCAAGCTGATGTGCGGCTCCTTGATTGCCGGCCGAGAATACGAACGACCCGGTCCACGTGCCGCTGTTATTCAATGAGATTGCATTGTTATTGAAATGGTCAATGCTGGCGTTTTCGTCGTCCCATAAGTCAAAGAAATTGTTGAAGGCGCCATTTTCGCCATCTTTGTCGTAGGAAATGTCAGTTAGATGGGTATTGACCGCATCGTCAAGGATTGCCACATAAGTCAGCGCAACCACTCCGGGCGTGGTCTGCGCCGGAATATCCGTCCCGGAATGTGCATACTGAAACGTCGTCGAACTCGGAACGGCCGTGACAATCGCGTCTCCCCAAAACGAATTGTTATCTGTGAACAGGATCGTCACCATGTCGCCTGGCCTGAATCCGTGCGGAGTGGCCGTCGTAATCGTCACCACCTGCGATAGCCGCTGTGTCTGGGTCGCCGCGCTCCCGGCAAATGCCGGAATGCTTGAGAGATTCGTGGGCGAGCGCAAGCTCAGCCCCATAATCGTGTCGTTCGTGTAGTCATTGGAATTCGTCAGATCGCCAACCTGCACGCAAGGCCCGCGCTCGTTGCAGTTCAATGACGTGCCATAACCGTTGAGTATGGATTGATTCGAGTGCAGATAGATCGTTCCGGCAACGTTATAAGTGTTTAATGAATGGTTCGGATAGCCCGGCCCATTGGATGGAATTGTGACGTTGCACTGCGTATTCTTCCATGCGCTCGGGTCGGTTCCACAGGCCGCGTTCAACGTCTCTTGAATGCCCGAGGACGCCGATCCAATGGAGTAACCTGCCGCGTAGGAGAAGAATGGCGTAAACGTAATCGTTCCGGATGTCGCTCCTGATGTGCAGCTTCCCGACGCGGCAAGAACGGTGACGGCCTCGCTGTTCCCCCCGCCAGAGATAAGAACGTCATAACCCGCACCGCTCGTCGTGTCGACTCCCACCGGGCATGGTGTTAGCGTTACCGTCGCCTGCGACCCTCCCGTTAAGGGACTCGTAATAGTCTGCGACCAATTCAACGCTGTCGTCGCATACGTTATTCCAGCTGGTGCTCCGCTTCCGCAAGTTCCCCAGGTCGAGTTCCCGGTTAAGCACGTCGTCGAACTGGCAACTCCAGTTCCCAACTCCCCCGACGGTACGATTCCACTCAGTAAGTCAGCTTTTGCGGAAAGTCCGTTGTCCACATACTGCTGATCGGCCGCTTGATTTGGCGACGTGGGTGGACCGGCTAGCGTCAAGGGCCCGGTCATCGTGTCACCCGCCAACAAGACGTACGATCCCGATCCTACGGTTGCAACCGCCGCGTCCACGTAGCCTTTATTCGCTGCTTCGCTGCTTCCAGTTGGTGTGGGCAACGACGGCGCCACCGCAAACTGTTTGGTGCCGGTTATCGTCTCCGTTCCGGCGAGGTGCACCACCGTGGAGTCAACCGCCAGGCCGGCTACCGCTGCATTCACATACTGCTGTGTCGCCGCTGTGTTTCCGAGTCCCGTGCCCGGGGTTGTTATCACCGCGGCAATCGTCGTGGGCGATGTCGTCGGAACCGACCAATATTCCGTCCGCACGGTTCCGTCATCAAGCTGGAAAACTACGACGTAATAAGTTCCCGCCGGGCTGGCGCCGACGTTCGGAACGAGCTGTGCAAGAAATGCTCCACCCGCCGGGATCGTAATGCTCAGGTTTCCAGCCGCCACTGCTTGCCCTGCGCCCGTCTGAAATGATGGCCACGAGATCAACGCTGTTCCCGATGCTGGAGTTCCATCGGCGCGGTACACGGTATCGCTGATCGTCGTAAGGGTCGGTCCCTGTGCGCGCACAGCTGTCGACACCATTAGCGCAATACATAACGCCATCAACACGGGACTTACCAAACCTGCCGTTGTCGGAAATCGCTTGCGCCCTGCTGCGAAGTATCTGCGCATGTCCTCCACTCTCCTCGTGACCCTACCGTTCGGACCAATAAGAAAGCCGCTCCATTGAGCGGCCGATCTTCGAATCTCGTCTTCGTGACTCAAATATGAAACTTCCTGCTGAGATGCCAGCTTGGACTCTATTGCGAGCCTTCCCGGCGCGTTTCCAGAAATCGCCGCACGCTTTCCACGTAAACATCCGCAAAGTCCACCACTGGCCTTCGCGTCTCGATCAGTTCCATCGCTTCGCCAATCTTCCAATTCATCGCACACAGCACCGCCAGCGTCATCATCGGTGCCCGATGCACTCCCGCGGCACAATGAACATACAATCGTGCCTCCGGATCTTCGAACGCTGCCAATGCGAAATCCACTCCCCGTTTCAACAGCTCGGGAGGCTTGGGCAGAAAATCGTCGTCCGTCGGATTCCACAGCACCTCAACCCCATGCGGCTCGGCCAGCGGTCGGTCGTCGAATTCGATCTGCATGTTCACGACGTGCGTCACTCCCGCCTGCGTCAGTTCCTCCATATTTCGCGCATTCCAGATTCCTCCGCCCAATGCGACCTGCTCCGTCACCCAAGTCATATCCATGATGATGGTCGGCCTTCCCGTCGCAGTCGCGAGTCCACCCGCCCGCCCGACGATCTCCTCAATTCTACGTCAGCGCCTCCGCTCTCTGTTTCAGTGGGCAACTCGTTTGATACTGTCCATCCCGGACCCAACCACCAATAAAAAGGGACGCGATTCGCGTCGCGTCCTTCACAAACTTTCCGTTTTCTTTTGCTCTTAGATCTAGGATACCAAATTTGAGGGGGCATTCCGTCACATTTCTAACATTTATTTCTGGTTATCTTTGAATGACTTACACCGAATCCCCCCTTCTTACCCCCTTGACAGCTCATTGACCTCCCGCCAAGTAAATACTACCCCCCCCCCTAGTATTAGTGTGGTTTTGAATGTGTTACCCCGAAAGTTTCCGCTAAGTTAGGCATCTTTTCCAGCAACTTGCGCGCAAGTAGGAGCCGCGACAGTTGGTCGACTGAGTCGTGGAACAGACGATCAGCTGTCCTTTCGCTACAAGACAGTAACCTCGAGATCTCGGAGCTACTGTATTCCTCGAGAACATACATCGTCAGTAGCTTCTTCTCGAGTGCGTTGAGCCCTTCAAGTGTATGTTCCATATCGGTTACGAACACGATCGTATCTTCGAAGTTTCTCATCGAATACGATGTAACTCGCGACCGGAAGAACTCGCGACCCAAGAGCGATGGCAGCCGGCCGACTTCTACCGATGCGCGAAGGTAGCGCCGCAGCAACGCCATCGTTCGAGGACGGTAAGGCCACAGATCCAGTTCCGTTTCCCCGAACAACACTGAGGGCGGCAATTCCGCCTGCCCCATTAAACTCCACATTTGCTCCGTCATTGCATGAATTCTTACCATGGCTGCGCCGCCACTGTCGCTACACCCTGTAAATATCCAATTTGCGTTATCCCATGCAGATCTCGTCTCTTAGACTTGGGCCCTTTCGCCAGCCGGACGGGCCGGCTTCTCCGTCGTTGTCCAGAGCGATTTAGCTCCGCGATATCAGGCTCGGCCGCCAGGCTTGATCTGCAGCCTGGGCAAGTCACAAGGCTGTCACCCGGTGTCCGGAGAAATAGCCCGCCGCAGCGTTCGCAATATTTAAGTTCAACTGACTCCCCAACAACTTTTGCTCCGCTCATAAAATTCATATCTCACCTTTCGATAGGAAATAAGTTCGCACAAAAACAAAAGAGCCCTGGGTGCCGATTCGCTCGGCCCAGGGCTCGTTACTCTTACGATGACCTGTTTAGATTATGTAATTGTGATCGATGCAGTTATTGCAGTCGGCCGCTTGCGTCTGAACCGGCTTGCCGGAAGTATCCCTCTTCATACCCTGACTTAAGCACCAGTCCGTTTCGGACGATAATGCTCAAACGCCCGGTGAAGTGAAGACCCCGCAACAACTGCCCGGTCGAAGCAGAGAGAACCTCCGCCGACCTTACTTTGCGTCGAAACTCGGCGAAGTTTCTCTCTTCAGTTTGGTTACTCTGAACCTCTATCATGGCTGGTATTCCTTTTCGTGCGATGTAAGTGGATTACTACAGCATATAATCACCGATCCTATGACCCGCTTGAAAGCTAAGTCAAGAGTTTTTGTCGTTCGCGAGGTTACTCGGCGTGGATTTCTGTGCCGATTTAGTTTCACGCTGGTCGGTATCAGCCGCCTCGTAGATCTTCCAGCGATCACCGTTGAATGACCTTATGTCGGCCGCTTGCGTAGTTTCCGGCGAAGCGATAGTCTCTCTTGGCACAAGCCCGAAAAACCTATGAATCCGAAAATCCTTGCCTTGGTGCTCGCGTCCGCCCTGGTCCCGTTAATCTGCTTTGCTCAACACAGCGCCTCCGAGCCCGTGCTCGACGTCACCGCCATGGACAAGACAATCGACCCCTGTGTTGACTTCTATACCTACTCCTGCGGGGGATGGATGAAGAACAATCCTATCCCGCCCGACCAGGCTAGCTGGGGGACTTACTCCAAGCT
Source organism: uncultured Acidobacteriaceae bacterium (assembly GCA_963803645.1). Classification (GTDB taxonomy): domain Bacteria; phylum Acidobacteriota; class Terriglobia; order Terriglobales; family Acidobacteriaceae; genus Acidiflorens. Next base: position 746,877 of record CAWDNK010000007.1, read on the forward strand.
CGAAGACGAAAACCGTGCGCAGCTGCGGGCAATTCTTGAAGAAGCAGCCAAGACCAGCAGCCCCCGTGACGCCGCGATCCAGAAAATTGGCGACTACTATGCTTCCTGCATGGACGAGTCTGCCATCGAAAAACTTGGCGCCCGGCCGCTTCAACCAGAGCTTGATCGAATCGCACATCTCAAGTCCAAACAGGACTTCGCTGAATATGTAGCCGGCACTCAATATCCGCCGTCTCTCTACGGCGGAGGAGTGCTCTTTACCTTCCGCTCTAACCAGGATTTCAAGGACTCGAGTCAGGTCATCGCTGAACTTGATCAGGGTGGCCTTGGTCTTCCCGATCGTGACTACTACACAAAAGATGACCCCAAGTCCGAAGAGCTTCGCAAAGCCTACGTCACGCACGTCGCAAGGATGTTCGAACTGATCGGCGACTCTCCGTCCGACGCGCAGAAAGAAGCCACGACGGTAATGCGCATCGAGACCGTTCTCGCCAAAGGTCAGATGACTCAAGTCGAGCGCCGCGATCCGCCTAAGCTCTATCACAAAATGTCCGCTCGCGAGCTCCAGACGCTCGCTCCCGGCTTCAACTGGAATATATATTTCGACAGAACCGGCGTCGGAAACATCGCTTCCCTCAACCTTGTTACACCGGATTATTTCCGCGTGTTAAATGGGGAAATCGGCGCAGAGAGCCTCGCGGACTGGAAGACTTATCTCCGCTGGCATGCGGTTCACCAGGCCTCCAACGATCTTTCCTCAGCGTTCCTTAACGAACGTTTTAACTTCTATGGCAAGACGCTCCGCGGCCAGCAAGCCCTTCCTCCACGCTGGAAGCGCTGCACCAACGATGTCGATGATCTCCTCGGAGAAGCTCTTGGCCAAGCCTACGTCGCCAAGTATTTCAGCCCAGAGGCCAAGCAGGCCGCTCTGAAAATGGTCGTTGAGATCGAAGCCGCGATGCAAGGCGAGATTCAAACCCTCCCCTGGATGGGCGCCACCACCAAGGAACAAGCCCTCGCCAAGCTGCACGCCGTAGCCAACAAAATCGGCTATCCCGACCAATGGCGCGACTACAGCGCGCTCCAGATTATCCGCGGAGAACATATCGGTAACTCACAACGCGCTTTCTGGTTTGAGTTCCATCGCTGGCTCGCCAAAATCGGCCGGCCCGTCGATCGCAACGAGTGGGGCATGACTCCGCCCACGGTGAACGCCTACTACGACGACCAAAAAAATGAAATTAATTTCCCCGCCGGCGTCTTGCAGCCACCGCTCTTCAGTTCACTTTCCGATGCCGCTCCTAATTACGGCGACACCGGCGGCACCATGGGCCACGAGCTCACTCATGCCTTCGACGACGAAGGCAGCCAGTTCGACCGCGCCGGCAACCTGCGCGACTGGTGGACCGATGCCGACCGCAAAGAGTTTGAAAAGCGCGCTCAGTGTGTCGTCGATCAATACTCCGGATACACAATCATCGATGACATCAAGATCAACGGCAAACTCACCCACGGAGAAGATCTCGCCGACCTCGGCGGCACGCTCCTCGCCTACCTCGCATGGAAGCAGGACACAGCTGGTCAAAAACTCGAGCCCATTGAAGGCTTAACGCCCGAGCAGCGCTTCTTCGTTTCCTATGGCCAGAGCTGGTGTGAAAATGAGCGCGATGAGAACAAGCGCCTGCGCGCAACCGTCGATCCGCACTCTCCCGCCAAATATCGCGCGAATGGCGTAGTCGCGAACATGCCGGAATATCGCGAAGCCTTCCACTGCAAATCCGGCCAACCCATGGTCCGCGAAAACGGCTGCCGCGTCTGGTAAGAAAAAGTGGCGCATAGGAAAGCGGCGCGTAGGAAGAAGAGAAGACTGGAGGCACGGACCTGCCCTGAGCGAAGTCGAAAGGGGGCCCCGCCCGTGCGGCCCGAAATCGTGAGAGACCGTCCTCAGAGCATGAACCTATCCCCGCTCAAACGCATGCTTCTTTTCCAACTGCCGGAGCGCTTCTCCTGCTTCGCCCTCGAACCGCTCTTTCTGTTCCATCAAGACAGGCCGAGCAATCGCATACCTACGCTCCATCGTGAAAAGTCCGCGCCCCGCAAGTCCAGCCGCAATCTCGGCAATGTGTTCAGCGCTGCATTGCACGTAGAGCGCCTCCGTTGCGTCCCCCAGCCAAACATCCCCTCCGACCAGCCGCGTCTGCCAGTACACCTTGCGCTCGATCAACCGCCCAATTTCATCGTCCGTAGCCTTACCAAAGACCCATTGGTTCCGCTTGAAGTCGTAATGCCGGCTAGAGAACGGCAGCGGCACCAGTTTCGCCGACTTCACAAATTCGATCTGCTTGTTGTCGATTTCCTTGCGCAGGGCGTTGATCACCGGTGCTTCAGTGTCCTCGCGTTCCAGCGAAGACAGAATCTCGCGCAACGTCGCCGACAAATTTACAGAAACCAGCGCCCGCAGATTTTCCGAATTCTCTAGCGTGATCTCCGCATGCAGAACGTCAAAGTCCGCGCCCGACGTGGCATGCCGGAAGGGCCATTCGAATTTAAAGCTGGCCGGCAAACCAGTCCGTGTTACATAAATGGTCTTTCGCGAAGAGTCGTGCATAGGCATGTAGTCCAATCTAAGCGAAAACAAAAGATCAAAAGATCAGAAAATAAAAATCCGCGTTCATCAGCGCGATCCGCGGAGAAGAAGTTAACCGCAAGCCCGTCGAGGCAGTGGGCTCCGCACCCAATCTACCGCAGTCGCAACAACTCCGTCACATTCCGCAGTCCGGCCGCCGCCAGCAATCCGCTCACTCCCACGATCACAAAAAAACGTTGCTGCGTCTCCACCAGATCCGCAAACACGCCGGCCACAAACACGAATAAGAACACCAGCGTCGCCAGGTGAAAGCCCTGACCGGAAAAATCCGGAGACCCCACCGCCAGAACAAACATCAAAATCGCCACCAGCAGCGGCGCGGAATTCCCAAAGTAGCGGGCCCGCCGCCAGCCTAAGTACGCGATCAAAGCGACGGGCAATGCCCACACCAATGCCGGCGAGTAGGTCGCCATCGCCTTCAAGGTTTGCGAATAGGAAGCCATCGTGCCAAAAGCCCGCGGCTCAAAATCAATCCACCGCGCTCGCCGCATTGCCTCCCAGAACAGACCAAACCGAAAAAAGTAAAAGCCGCCCAGGAATACGACTCCCACCGCAATCGCCGCCGCCCAAATGGCGATCACCGCCCGCGGACGCACCGGCGCAACCCACAGCATCACCGGCAAGACCACCGCTGCCGCCAGCGCCAGCGAGAACTGCGTGCCGGCCGCGAGCGCGACCGATAACCCCAGCAGCAGAATGCGCCGCGAGTTCCACAGAATGACTTCCCGCGGAGCGTACAACGTGTGCGCCACCGCAATGCCCGTGAAGACGATGCCGAACACGCCCCAAACACCGCTCATTTCGCCGAAGCTCTCAGTTCCGGCCGTCCCCAGAATCATCCCGGGAGAAAAACAATACAGTGTGAGCGCAATGTATCCGCCGGCGTTCCCATAAAGACGGCGTGACACGTACCACAACGAGGCTCCCAGCATCACGCCAAAAAATAAATACGGCGCTGCCTCCCATACTTGTCCGAGCGGCAAATCCGCCGCCAGCGCCTTCGGCTGCGCAAGCACCGGCGCGCCCGCAATCAGATAATAGAAAGGCGAGCGGTCCACGTCATACCCGTCACGCGCCCGCAGATGTCCCGCCCGTCCCGCGGATGGCATCCCCGTTACCGCCTCCGCGTGCAGCGCCTCGGGCGTCCCGGCGATCGCGCCGCCCTTCCACTGTTCCAGCCCGTCGTAGATGCACAGCGCGTGGTCCGACTCAGGTAGAAATCCATGTCTCGTCTCCGCGCGGATCAACCAGACACACTGCGTCAAATAGGCGAGCAACAGCGCCCCCGCAATGAACTGCGGCCTGCCAATCGAGTCCGCGTCGAGAAATCGGCGTATCAAGCTCAAACGGAGTGTTTTACCATGTCGAGGACGCTTATGGATACCGATCCCGTCACACCCCTCAATTCTCGGCCTGAAGCGCGTTCTGAGCCGCCATCTCAGCCGCACTGTGATCCAAGCGCCGATCGGCAAGCCGCAGCGCCCGATTCCCAGTCCGATTCGCAGCCTGCCCGGCATCCCATCTCAACATTCCCACCGAGTCTCGCGCCGATTTCCCCACCCACGCAGTTGCCGGAAATCACCCGCGAGTCCGCGCTTTCACCGCTCGCCGAAATCTTCGTCGGCCCTCAAGGTCTTTATCCCGCAACCCGCTGGCTCATTTATCTCGTCCTGGCCTATCTGACACTCGAGCTCTTGAATTTTCTTCTCAGCGGGCTGCACCCGAATCCGCTTCCGCCCTGGTGGACGATCGTTGTCGAAGCCCGCATGATGCTGGCTGCCATTTTGCCCGCATTCGCAATGGGGCGCATAGAGGGTCGTCCCTTCGGCGATTTTGGTTTGCCCGCGAAACGGGCCTTCGGGCGCGACTTTTGGATGGGAGCAATCTGGGGTATCGCCGCGCTCACCGTGCTCATACTCGTTCTCGCCGCAATAGGAGCGTTCTCCTTCGGCTCGCTCAGCCTGCACGGCTCGCGCATTTTCAAATTTGCTTTTTACTATGCCGTATTTTTCCTGATAGCCGCGTTCTTCGAAGACTTCCTGCTCCGCGGCTATTCGCAGTCGGTGCTATCCCGCGGAATGCACTTCTGGCCGGCGGCTGCCTTGCTTTCCATTCTCTTCGGAGCAATGCATCTCGCCAACCCCGGCGAGGCAAAAATCGGCATCGCGGCCGTAGTCGCCATCGGATTCTTTTTCTGCCTGACGCTCCGCCGCACCGGAACCCTGTGGTTCGCCGTCGGCTTTCACATGGCCTGGGATTGGGGAGAAAGCTATCTCTATTCCGTCCCCGACAGCGGAGGCACCGCCCCTGGCCACCTGTTGAAATCCACCTTCCACGGCCCCGATTGGCTCACCGGAGGCTCAGTCGGCCCCGAAGGCAGTTATCTTCTGTTTCTGCTGATCGCAGCCCTATGGTTTTTATTCTCTCGCGCCTATCCAGAAGTGAAGTACCACGAGGAGTAAATAAACCGCAATCGCGCAACTCGCAAGAGACGGGCACCAATACGCACGCGGCAATCCGAAGGGATAGGGCCCCGCACCACGCTAAATATCCAGATTCTTCACATCCAGCGCATTCTCTTCAATAAACTTGCGCCGTCCCTCGACATCCTCGCCCATCAGCGTTGTGAATATCGTCTCGCACTCCGCGAGGTCTTCCAGCCTCACCGATAGCAGCGTGCGCCGCTCCGGATCCATCGTCGTCTCCCAGAGCTGCTCAGCCGTCATTTCGCCGAGACCCTTATAGCGCTGAATCGTGTACTCGCGCCGGCCCTCGTTCAAGACGTAGTCAAAAAGCTCGCGCGCCGTCGCCTTCTCCACGATCTCCGGCTCCTTGGCCCGCCGCGACGCTTTCGCCGATTTCTTTTCGGCCTTGCCCGTCTCGCCCGCCTCGGCCTCCGCAGTCTCGCCGTCAGCCGATTCGTCACTCTGCGCCCCCGCCTCGCCAGCTTTGGCAGCCCTCGGCATGCTCTCCACCACGAATGGCGGCTCCAGATATTCCGCAATCTGCTTGAACTTCGAAATCAGTTGCCGTCCCTCCGGAGTCGACGCCAGCTCCCAGTTGACGATATGCTCCGCCCCCTGCGAATTCAGGTACATCACTTCCCAAAGGTTGTGCTCTTCGTCAAAGCGCATTTCCACGCTCTTCAGCTTCAGATCCTTCTGTAGCCGCTTCAATTCTTTTTCGAGCTTCTCGACTTTCTTTGGTGCAGCTTTCTTCTCCCCTTCAAAATCGGCGCGCTTCGCGAGATCGAGCCGCGGCAGCAGCTCCGTGATCTTCTTCTCGCGCAGCCGCTGGTTCAGCTTGTCGAAAAATCCGAGATACTCGTTCAGCACGGTCATGAACTTCGTCAGCGCCGCGCCTTCCAGCTTCGCCGCGCCCTCGCCATAACGAACCGTCAGCCCCTCCGACGCGCGCTTCACCATCACCTTCACAAACTCATGCTCGTTCTTAATGTACTGGTGCGATTTGCCTTTGCGAATCCCGAATAGCGGCGGCTGCGCGATATAAACGTTGTTGCGCTTGATCAATTCCTGCATGTGCCGGAAGAAAAACGTCAGCAGCAGCGTTCGGATGTGCGAGCCGTCCACGTCGGCGTCGGTCATCAGAATAATCTTCCCGTACCGCACCTTCGTCGGATCGAAATCCTCTTTTGAAATGCCCGTCCCCAGCGCGGTGATCATCGCGCGAATTTCTTCATGCGCCAGCATCTTGTCGTAGCGCGCTTTCTCCACGTTCAGAATCTTTCCTTTGAGCGGCAAAATCGCCTGGAACCGCCGGTCCCGCCCCTGTTTCGCAGTCCCACCGGCCGACTCGCCCTCTACCAAAAACAGCTCGCAGCGCTGCGGATCCTTTTCCGAGCAGTCCGCCAGCTTGCCCGGCAGCCCGCCGCCATCCAGCGCGCCCTTGCGCCGCGTCAGGTCGCGAGCCTTGCGCGCCGCCTCGCGAGCACGCGCCGCGTCAATCGCCTTATTAATAATTTTCTTGGCAACAGTAGTGTTCTGCTCAAAAAATGCGCCCAGCTTCTCGTTGACCACCGCCTGTACCACGCCGGCAATGTCCGAATTCAGCTTGCCCTTCGTCTGTCCTTCAAACTGCGGCTGCGGCAGCTTCACGCTGATCACCGCCACCAGCCCCTCGCGGACATCGTCGCCCGTCAAATTTTCCTTGACGTCTTTGAACAGCCCCATCTGCTGTCCGGCGTAATTAATCGTCCGCGTAAGCGCCGTGCGGAATCCCGAAAGATGCGTGCCGCCATCGACCGTATTGATGTTGTTCGCAAAGCTGAACACCGACTCCGAATACGCGTCGTTGTACTGCAATCCAATCTCGATGTGTACCTGGTCCTTGTCCGCTTCCATGTAAATCGGCTTGTCGTGCAGAGTCTGCTTGCCGCGGTTCAAATGCTTGATAAATTCCGCAATGCCGCCGTTGTACTTGAACTCGCTCCGCTTCGCCTCGCCCGTCTTCGAATCCGAAGTGCGCTCGTCGGTCAACGTGATCGTCAACCCGCGATTCAAAAACGCCAGTTCGCGAAGCCGCTGCGACAGCGTGTCGAAGTTGTAGACCAGTTCGGTAAAAATCTCGCGATCCGGCGTAAAGTGAACCTTAGTCCCGGTCTTCACCTTCGCCGCGCCCGTCTTCTTCAGCTTGCTGGCCGGCTCGCCCTTCGAGTAAGTCTGCTCCCACGTAAATCCGTCGCGCCAAATCTCGAGCTCGAGTTCGTGGCTGAGCGCGTTCACACAGCTCACGCCCACGCCGTGCAATCCGCCGGAAACCTTATACGAATTGCTGTCGAATTTTCCGCCGGCGTGCAAGGTCGTCATTACCACCTGCGCCGCGGGAAGCACATCGCCGTTTTCCAGCGTCATGTTGTCGACCGGAATGCCCCGCCCGTTATCGACCACCGTGATCGAGTTATCCAGATGGATCGTTACTTCGATCTTGTCGGCGTACCCGGCCAGCGCCTCGTCCACTGAGTTATCGACGACTTCATACACCAGGTGATGCAGCCCCAGTTCGCCCGTCGACCCGATGTACATCGCGGGCCGCTTGCGTACCGCTTCCATGCCGCCGAGCACTTTGATCGAGTCGGCCGTGTAGTCGCCGTTCGTGCTCTTGCCGTTCTTCGTTTTTGCGTCCACATTTTTCGCTGCCGCGTTCTTGGCGTCGGCGAGTTCTGCGTTCAATTCTTTGGTGGCCATTCTGCTCCGTGAAAAAAGACGGTCAGGCGCCAGGCTGGAAGTGCGCCGCCGGTACCGCTCGGTGACCTCAACTTATTGAAATTTCTGCTAGTTAGCCATCACCCGAGCTGTCCTTATTTTACCATAATCGCGCACCGGTTTAAGGCCGGAATCGAGCCCGTAAATGGCGGCTTTTGTTCGCCTTAGCAGCGTCGTTCCGAGGGGGGAATTTTTCGCTTCGATCGATGCAGTGCGCCCGCGTCAAGATCGCATTTTTGCCGCGTGTCGTCAGTCCTGGAACACAATTGCTTCGTAGAATCAGTGCGTCAATTTCGGCGCGCCAAAACGCAACCCGTCGAGCAGATCATCGATCTCATCCTCGCTCCCCGCAATAAACGTGAACGAGACAATCTGTCCCTTCGCGAGCAGCACCATCGTCGTCTGATACATGGTCAGCTTGTCTGTCAGTGGACGCGAGAAATCGGCGCGCACCAACTCCCGCTCATCGATCGTTAGTCCCGACGCATCGCCATTCGCCTTGAATCCATTCGACGTCGCCAGTTCCGTCAGCGGACCCAGGTAATCCTCCGCCGTCTTCATCCCCGGATATGCCGCGGCACTTTCCTTCGCGATCACCACCGCGGAGTTGACGCTGGCTCCCGCAGCCTCAGGCGGACGCGCAAATACCGCCAGCAACACCTCGCCTCCTGTGCCAGCCTTGTCCTTTCGATCCGGCTTTTCTGCTTTCACGTCAGATTCTTTTGCAGCATCCTGCTCGCGCATCTCCTTCGTGCGATCCACCCATCCATAGGGAATTTGATAGCGAAAACCAAATTCGGAATTCCGGTAGACCTGCGCGTCGCCCGCGCTCTTCGACGAAGGCGTGCCTGTCGCGGGCTTGTGCTGCGACTGCGCCAGCGCCATCAGCGAGCATGCCAAAACCAGCGCGAGCGCCAATGGGAGACGAAGCATCGGGGGCAATCTCGAAGGCAAATTATCCAGCTCAACCAGAATCAGTTTACAGGCCGTATCCTGACGGCGCCGTAAGCATAGTGCCTAGCACAGTGCCGAGCACAAGTACGGAGCATAGTCCCGGCAGCCTGCTGCCCGAAACCCTCTGTGTTTCTCCGTGTCCTCTGTGGTTTAAGCTCTTAGCAAGCGTCGGATCAAATGTCGCAGTCTAGTCCCGAGTACAATTTGTCATTCACCGCCGATGCCCGCACCACCTCAAAGCGCCATGGAATTCATCCTCACCGAAAGTGAAGCTCGCGTTCTCGGCGCTCTGATCGAAAAAGACATCACCACGCCCGAGTACTATCCGCTCTCTCTGAACGCTCTAGTCAACGCCTGCAATCAAAAGTCGAATCGTGATCCCGTCATGCAGCTCGACGAAAACACCGTGCGTGACGCCCTCGCCGGCCTCCAGGAACATCGCCTCTCCGGCCCCGCCGGAGGGGCCGACAGCCGCGTGGCGAAGTACGAGCACCGCACCCAGGAAGTCTTCAACTTCACTCGTGCCGAAGTCGCTGTCCTCTGCGTCCTGCTGCTGCGCGGCCCGCAAACCCCCGGCGAACTCCGCGGACGCACAGAGCGCATGCACCACTTCGAAACCCTCGACGACGTCCAGTCCGCCCTGCAAAAACTAATGCAGCGCCAGCCGCCACTCGCAAAAGTTCTCCCGCGCCAGCCCGGCACAAAAGAATCGCGCTACGCGCACCTCCTATCCGGAGACGTATCCACGCCAGAACCGGCAACCAGCGCCCCAATCGCAGGCTCGCCCGGAACGCACGGCGCAATCGATCCCGAGCGCATCACAAGCCTCGAGGAAGAAGTGATCAATCTGAAAAGAGAAGTATCCGACCTGAAAGATCAGCTGGGAAGATTCCGCAAACAATTCGAATGAGTCGTTCGAGGTTTCCGCTTTAACTGAAAGCTGACAGCTGACAGCTCTCAAGTAAACTCCCACCGACGTGCCACTCGCCGCGCCACCGCGAACAAAACAACCGCAATCCCCAGCAGCACCGCCACCTGCGGCCACAAATGCGAAACCGGCTCATCCCGCCAGAAAATTTTCGTGAACCCGTCAATCGCCCACGCATTAATCGTCAATAAGCCAGCCTTCTGCATCCCCTCCGGCATCAAAAACCGCGGAAACATGCTTCCGCCAATCGACGACATCACCAGAATCACCAGCGTCGACAGCGCGCCCAATTGCGCCCGCGTCCCGCAAACGCTGGCCAGCAGCATGCCAAACGATGCTACCGCCACCGCCGTACAAACTCCCATCACCAGAAATCCCGGGATATGTGTCCAGAAATCCAGCTTGAACACTGCCCATCCCCACAAAAACATCACCACCAGTTGCGTAAACGCGAGCACCGAGTTGTAAGCCACCTTCCCCAGCAGCAGCGACGTCATCGTCACCCGCGAACTCAGCACCCGATCCAGCGTTCCGCTCTCCGCCTCGTCCAGCAAAGCTCCCGCCGCCCCGCTCGCCGTGAAGAGCAAAAACATCACTCCAATGGCTGCCGCATAAAACGAAATCATGTCTTCGTGATTCTGTCCCACCACCGCCCGCGTCGTAACCGGAATAATCTGTCCCGCACCCGAACCCGCGCCCGACGCCGCATTCGGATGTTCCCGCAAATATTTCACTCCCGCATCCAGCCGCTCCCGCTGTTCTTTCGTCAGGCTCCCCGCAAACCGCTCCAGACTCTTCGTCCCCTCGTCAGCCAAAACATCCGGCATCGAAGTCATCCCCACCTTTTGTAGCAGCCCCGTCACCACCTCCGGCGCAATCATGTCGCTCGGATCCTTCAACAACTCAATCGTCGGACGGCTCTCATCCCGCGCCCCAAACGCCATGGGATGCTCTCCATATCCCTTCGGAATCACCACCGCCACCGAAACATTTCCCGCCTTCACCGCCGCTTCCGCCGTCGCACTCGTGTACTCCGCCTGCTCCACGCCCTTCACCGACGCCGGCCGCGTCAGCACCGCCAGCGTGCTCTCGCCCTTGAGGCCATCCACCAATCGCTCCGACGCCCGGCTGCGATCCTCATCCGCAACAATCACCTTCACCTTCCGCGGCCCATTCCCGCGTCCGCCAAAAATCACCGCGAAAATGCTGAAGAACACCACTGGCAAAATAAAACTAAGCGCCAGCGCGCCCCGGTCCCGCCGCAGCGATGCAACGCAGTTCGAACAATCGCAAAAATCATCATGACAATCTCACTGGCATCGCAAATTCGCTCTGACGCCGCATCTCAATCCCGCAACTCCCGCCCCGTCATATGCAAAAACACCGACTCCAGATTCGGCTTCCGCAGCGCCAGATCTACTAACTCAAACCCAGCCTTAGCCGAAGCGTCAAGCAGCGTCGCAATCTCGCTCGCCTGCTCCACCGTAAACTCCGCCGCGCCGTCCACCATCCGCCCGCCCCGCTCCGTGACCCAGTCCGCCACTGGCCCATTCGCGTCCGCAAATCGCGCCGTCACCTGGCTCCGCGGCCCAAACGCATTCCTCACCAGCTCCGCGTTCGTCCCGATCGCAATCACCTTCCCGTGATCCACAATCGCCACGCGGTCGCACAGCCGCTCAGCTTCCTCCATGTAATGCGTCGTATAAATAATCGACATCCCCTCATCGCGCAGCTTCTCGATCATTTCAAAAATATGATTGCGCGACTGCGGATCGACTCCCACCGTAGGCTCATCCATCAACACCAGCTTGGGATCATGGATCATCCCAGCCGCCATATTCAGCCGCCGCTTCATCCCGCCCGAAAGATTCTGGACCAGTTCCGCCGAGCGATCCGTCAGCGTTGACCACTCCAGGCATCGCTCAACCGCCTCATCCAGCGTGGCTCCCGCGAGCCCGTGATACCTCCCAAACGCATGCAGATTTTCGCGGCAAGTCAATCGCGGATAAAGCGCCAGCTCCTGCGGAACCCATCCCAGTGCATTCCGCGCCTCCGCAGAATCCGCCGGCGCCCCAAAAACCAGAATCGTCCCCGCATCCGGAATCACCCGTCCCACAATGCTGCGAATCAAAGTGCTCTTCCCAGCCCCATTAGGCCCAAGCAACCCAAGGCATTCTCCGCGAAACAACTCAAGCGTGATGCCATCCACTGCGGTAACCGCGCCAAAACGCTTGACCAGAGCCTCAACTCGCAAAGGATATGATGGCGGAGATGACGAGGAAGATGAAGAAGTAGAAGCGTTCATAGGCGCGAAGCAACTCGTGTCGGGCGGACACTCCTGTCCGCTCACCGAAGCAGCCATCATACTAACGGATACGCGTCAGCGACGATGAACGTTCCATGAACGCAAACACCACTAGGTTTTCAAATCCTTGGCCTTTACTTCTGCAATGTCTCCGGAACTTTCCCGCTCCATCCTTCGTTCCATGCCGTAGTGTTGCATGGCGGAGGATCCAGCTTTTGAAGCTAACCATCGAGCGCGTCAGCAAACAATATCGCGGCAACGTCTGGGCCCTGCGCGAGTTCACTCTAGAACTCCGACCCGGCGTCCTCGGTCTCCTCGGCCCGAACGGTGCCGGCAAGACCACGCTCATGAGCATCCTCGCCACCATCACGCGCGCCACCCAGGGCCGCATTCTCTGGAATGACACCGACCTCGCCCGCAACCCCGACGCCATCCGCAGCGTCCTCGGATATCTCCCTCAGGACTTCGGCGTCTACCCCAATCTCAATGCCATGGAATTCCTCGAATATCTAGCCGCCGTAAAAGGTCTGGACGCCGCCACCAGCCGCCGCCGCATCGACGAACTCCTCAACCTGGTAAATCTCAACGACGTCCGAAAACGTCCGCTGGGCGGCTTCTCTGGAGGCATGAAGCAGCGCATCGGCATCGCGCAAGCCCTGCTCAACGATCCCCAACTCCTGATCGTCGATGAACCCACCGCCGGTCTCGATCCCGAAGAGCGCGTCCGTTTCCGCAACCTGCTCTCCGAACTTTCCGGCGAGCGCGTCATCATCCTCTCCACCCACATCGTCTCCGACGTAGAAGCCACCGCTACCGACATCGCGTTAATTTCAAGCGGTACCTTAGTCGCGCACGCCTCGCCCGAAGAGCTCCTCCAAAAAGTCGAAGGCAAAGTATGGGAGGGCATCGTCCCCAGCACCGAACTGCAATCCATCAAACAGCAATATTTAGTCAGCGGCACCACCCGCCGCGCCGATGGCGTCCACGTCCGCATGCTCGCGCCCAGCGCCCCCAGCGGCGCGCAACCGCAAGTTCCCACTCTCGAAGACGCCTACCTCTACTGCCTCAACTCCCATCGCGTCGGAGCCGCCGCATGAACCTGCGCGTCCTCTATCATCTGGTCCGCGCCGACTTCCTGGAGCGCGTCCGCCGCTACAGTTTCCTCGTCACCTTAGCCTTCGCCGTCTATCTCGGCTACTGCGCCGTCACCGGAAAAGTCATCGTCAAACTCGACGACTACCGTGGCGTCTACAACTCCGCCTGGGTCGGCGCCCTCATGACCCTGGTCGCCACCCTCTTCCTGACCCTTTTCGGCTTCTATATCGTCAAAGGCAGCATCCAGCGCGATCAGGAAACCCGCGTCGGTCAGATCCTAGCCACCACGCCCATGACGAGGCCTTTCTACACCGTCGCCAAGATGCTCAGCAATTTCGCGGTCCTCGGCTCCATGGTCGTAGTCATGGCCATCGCCGCTATCGCCATGCAATGGCTCAAAGCCGAAGACCCGCACGTTCATCTCTGGCCTCTGCTCTCGCCGCTCGTAATCTTCGCGCTCCCCGCCGTCGCCCTCACCGGAGCGCTCGCCATTCTCTTCGAAACCATCCCCGGCCTTCGCGGTGGCCTCGGCAACGTCATTTATTTTTTCGTGTGGATCGCTCTCCTCGCCATCCCCGGCAGCTCCGTCGACAAAGCTCAAGGCGTAAGCACTTCGGTCTACTTCCGCGACTTCACCGGCATCGTCTCCATCATGGGCCAAATGCAGCAGGATCTGAAAGCCATCGCCCCCGACTACAAAAACGGCGCTGAACTCACTATCGGCAACCAATCAGCGAGCAAGAAATTTCTCTGGAATGGATTGCGCCCCAACCCCGCGCTCTATGAAAGCCGCCTTGCCTCGCTCGCGGCCGCCGTCGCCATCGCGCTCATCGCAGCGCTCTTCTTCCACCGCTTCGATCCCGCCCGCGAGTGGAGCACGAAAATAAAGACACCAAAAGCGCCGCGCCAAAACCAGGCAACCGCCTACGCCAATGGCGAGGCTCCAGCACTCATTCGGCCGACGACGCCCGTTCATCTCACGCCCTTGCCACCCTCAGCGCGCAGCGCCGGAGCAGCCGTCCTCACGCTCCCCCGCACCGTCCTCGCCGAACTCAAACTAATGCTAAAAGGCCATCACTGGTGGTGGTACATCGTGGCCGCCGGACTCTTCATTGCCGGCCTCACCTCGCCACTCTCCGCATCTCGTGGCATAGCCATAGCCGCGCTCCTCTGGCCCATCCTCGTCTGGTCGCAAATGGGAACCCGCGAATCCCGCTTCAACACTGCTTCGCTGATCTTCTCCTCCCAGCGCTCGCTCGTCCGCCAACTCCCCGCCATCTGGATCGCCGGCGTGATCGTAGCCGCACTCACCAACGGAGGTCTGGCCATCCGTCTCCTGATCGCCCGCGACCATCCCGCACTCCAGGCCTGGCTAGCCTGCACTCTCTTCATTCCTTCTTTAGCTCTGGCCCTCGGCATCTGGAGCGGCACCAGCAAAGTCTTCGAAGCCGTCTATACCATCTGGTGGTACATCGGACCCGCGCATCACAATCCCGGCCTCGATTTCCTCGGCACAACGTCTGACTCCGCCCGCGTGACGCTCTACTTCGCCATGACCGCCGCGCTGGTCGTGGTTGCCTATCTCGGAAGGCGTGCCAAACTGGCCTACGCCTGACAGATAGCGCTTCTCCCGTGCCGCACTCACCGCGTCCACCCAATTCATAGCCACCCAACCATCAAGTAATGATGTGATTCCCGTACGCGCCACTCCAAGGACGTACTCCCAACCCGTCCAACCGCGTCTTTCGTTATGTACCATCCGCCCCGCTCCTACGCCCTTTCGAAATCTGTCCATCCGCCAAAACCCCTGTCAGAATGGGGTTTTAAGGAGTTCAACCCCTGGGACTCATGAGCACGCCAATACTTACCGCGCCCGCTCTCCCCGCGGCCGGCCAAAGAAAAACGGTCGCCCGCGTCGCGCTGTTCAATTTGCCCGAATCCTCCCTCACCTTATTGACGGAATGCTTCCGTCAATTTGGCGTTGAAACCGTTCAGGTTCATCGTGAGCAAGCCGACCGTTTGCAGAAAGAAAAGTTCGAAGCTTGCGTTCTACCGCTCGATCCTTCTGCCGGCCCTGTTATCGAAATGGCCCGCGCCTCCGCCTCCAACAGTCGCATGGTGATTTACGGCCTCGGCGGCACCGCACAAGACGCTCTGCGTTATTCCAAGCTTTGTCTCAATGCTGTTTTCCACGAGCCCCTCGAGCGTTCCGCCGCGATCAAGTTGGTGCGCTCCAGTCGCAACTTGATCGCCCACGAATTTCAACGCTATGTCCGAATTCCGGTCATGACCGAGGTTCGCGTCACGCTGGCGGACGGCAGCCGCGTCACGGCCACCAGCCAGGAAATCAGCGCCGGCGGAATGTCCCTCAAGAGCGCGCACCCGCCCGAACTCGGAAGCGCGGTTGAAGTTTCCTTTTCTCTTCTCACCCTGCCCCGCGTCTGGCTTCGCGGCATTGTCGCCTGGAGAAAAACTAATAAAAGCTTCGGCATTCGTTTCGACCCAACTGACGACCGCCGCCAGCGGCTGAAAGACTGGCTCGTAGCCTACCTCGAAGCCTAACCACGCCTCGCCATATAATGTCTCGCCATGGAACCGCAGCGCCAGCGCCGGAACCACTAAACACGGCCTTGCGAGCCATTCCTACCCGAATCGCGAGAAGTAACTTGGCGCGATATCGCCCCGAATTGCAAACCGCAACGTCCTCTCCTATCACTCCAGCTAAAATGTGTACCGTGATTTCTCCCGCCGTCGAGCCCAGTCTCTCCGATCCCCGCCGCTTCTCCCTCCGCCAAAAAATCTCTCTCTGGCTGATCACCTGGGCGAGCTATCTCGCCATCTCCCTCATCGGCCCCACTCTCCGCTATTCCATCTCGTGGGAAGAACCGCCGTTCGATGCGAGCGCCACCTACGAACGGCCTGTCATCTATTCCTTCTGGCATCGTGCTGTCTTCGCCAGTGCCTGGCTTTGGAGAAATGTTGGCATCGCCGTCCTGGTCAGCCGCAGCTTCGATGGTGAATTCATCGCCCGCACCATCGAAAGACTCGGCTTCGTCGCCGTCCGCGGATCGAGCAGTCGCGGTGGCGCTCAAGGGCTTCTCGGTCTGAAAACCCAATTGGAAAAGGGTAATCTAGTCGCCTTCACGATCGACGGTCCTCGTGGCCCGAAATATGTCGCCAAGAAGGGTCCCGTCATCCTCTCGCGTGCAACCGCTCTCCCTATGGCCGCTTTTTTCGTCGCCGCAAACGATCCCTGGGTGCTTAACACCTGGGACAGATTGATAATCCCCAAGCCCTTTTCAAAAGCCCTGGTGCGCTTCAGCGCAAAGATCCAGGTTCCGCCTAACGCCGACGATGCCCAGATCGCCGACTGCCATCGCCAGTTGCAGTCTGCCTTGGAGCGAGTGACAGCCTTCGCCGAAGCCAACGTAGCCCGCGTCGGCTCGCCAGACTTCCCTTTCCTGAGATAGATTCAGCGCCCGAGGTCATTCTCGCCATGAAGAGCGCTACCACGCACGGCCTTTCGGCGGCACGATCTTTGCGTGGCGCAGCCTTTCGGCGGCGCGGCCCTTGGGTGGCGCAGCGCTTCAGCGCTGCGATAACGGCCTCCCGAAGGCGGCTTTAGCCGCCGAGGTCCCGCGGCATTGACTTCCGATCCTCCGCCCGCTAAATTTGCCAAGCTGTTGTTTTGCTCTTTCTCAACCTAAAGGTTTGCGCAGATCGTAGCCCGGCCGTTCGCCGGAGCTATGGGAAGCGGGTGCAAATCCCGCGCTGCCGCGCAACTGTAAGCGAGGAAACTCGCGGCCGTTCACTGGGAATCAACTTCTGGCAACGCCGGAAGTCCTGGGAAGGACGCCGCCATCCATCGAGCCCGCAATGGCTCTCACTCGCAAGCCAGGAGACCGGCGCAGACCACCACCAATAACCCTTTCGCGTGCAAAGGAGAATGGTTATGCGCTCATCACTCGCCGGTTTTCCTAGTCTTGCAATCTGCTTGATCCTCCTGTTTCTCGCCGTCTCGGCCTCGGCCATCGATCTCAAAATCAAAGTCCTCGATCCACAATCTGCCGCCGTTTCTGGCGCGCAAGTCTCACTTCAACGCCCCGGCGATAAAACAATCGTCGCCACTCACACCACCTCAGCCGAAGGCACAACAATCTTCCACACTGAATCCACCACTCCATTCCAAATCAAAGTCCTGGCCGCTGGCTTCGCCGAAGAAACTATCGCCCTTTCCACTCAATCCGAGTTAACCGTAAATCTTCACGTAGCTCCAGCCTCTGAAACCGTCGTCGTAAGCGCCACTCGCACGCCCGTTCCCGGAGAAGCCGCCGGCGCCAACGTCGACTCCCTGAGCAACGCAGAGCTGACCACTCTGCAACCAATTGGCACCGACGACGCCCTGCGCGTTCTCCCCGGCGCCGTCATAAACACGGCCGGCCAGCACGGCGGAATTGCATCTCTATTCGTTCGCGGCGGCGCGTCCACCTATAACAAAGTGATCGTCGATGGCGTCGCCATAGACAATCCGGGCCTGACATTCGATTTTGGCACGCTCTCGCTCACTGAAGCCGACCGACTCGAGTATGTTCGCGGCGCGCAAAGCACTCTCTATGGCTCCGACGCCATGACCAGCGTCATTCAAGTCTGGACCCGCACCGGCAGCACTCCCATCCCTGAACTCCGCCTCGCCGCTGACGGCGGCAACTTCGGCACCGCCAACGGCAGCGCATCTCTCTCCGGTGCATGGCGTCACTTCGACTACAACGCCTTTGCCGATCAGTTCCATACCAACGGCCAGGGCGTAAATGATGCCTACTCGAATTCTCTCCAGGGCGCGAACGCCGGCATGGCCGTCACTGACCAGGTTGCCCTGCGAGTGCGCGTGCGCCATTCCAATAGCTACTCCGGCGTTCCCGGAGAGTGGGATTTCAACGGTGATCGTGTTCTCGCTCCCGATCCCAGCGAATGGTCGCATCAAAATAATCTCCTCGGCAGCGTCGAACTCACCGTCAGCGCACCCTCCGGCTGGCAGTATCGCCTGGTCGCTTTCGACTCGCTCTACCGCTACACAGATACGAACTTGAATAGCAGTCCCACCAGTTACGATGACTTCCCCGATCGTTACAATACGCACGACAATCGCGTCGGATTTGAATATCAGGGCGACTACTCCGAGCGAACCTGGGCGCACACCACTTTCGGATATCGCCTCGAAAATGAAAACGGCTTCGTAAACGATGCCGACTTCCCGCCCGAAGCCGCCGGCCAGCGCCTCGATCAGGAAGCCTATCTCCAGCAGCAAGTCACGCTCGGCCGGCTCTCGGTTATCGCGGGCGGCCGTTTTGTTCACAATAGCGCCTACGGCAATACCGGTGTTCCCCGCGTTGCCTTGACTCTCCTGGCGGCTCGCGGAGGCGACCTCTTTTCAGGCACGCGTCTCCGTTTTTCTTACGCGACTGGATTCATGGAGCCCGCCCTCTACCAGGTTTTCGGTGAGGCAGGCTATGGTTATGCGCCAAATCCTGCCCT
This sequence comes from uncultured Acidobacteriaceae bacterium, assembly GCA_963803645.1. Classification (GTDB taxonomy): domain Bacteria; phylum Acidobacteriota; class Terriglobia; order Terriglobales; family Acidobacteriaceae; genus Acidiflorens. The sequence continues at coordinate 765,560 of CAWDNK010000007.1, forward strand.
CTTGCCCGAGCGCACCCGCGCCTTTGAAGCTGGCTTCGAGCAAAAGTTTCTTGCCAACCGCTGGGCTCTCAATGCCACCTACTTCAACAATCTCTTTCACGATCAAATTGAAGCGATTCCAAATACCACTGGCGAGTACCAGTTCTTCAATCTCGAACAATCTTTCGCTCACGGCGCAGAGCTCGAACTGCAAGGCCGGATCGCATCAAGACTCTCATTGACGACCTCCTACACCTACACGTCCAGCGAGATTCTCGATAATCCCAACTGCACGCCGCCCAGCATCTACTGTTTCCCCTACAATCCCGGAGACGCGCTGATCCTCCGCCCAAAGCACTCGGCAACCACGCTCCTAACCTATCTAGGCACAAAATGGGGAGGCAACATCGGAGGAAGTTTCGTAGGCCGCCGGCTCGATTCCGACTTTGATGGCCGCGACATCGATCACGCCGCCGGTTACGCCCGCGTCGACCTCGGCGGATGGTATGTCATCAACTCGCACGTCACGGCCTATGCAGCCGTGCAAAACGCGCTAAATGATCACTACAACGAAGTCCTCGGATACCCAGCTCTATCGGCAAACTTCCGAGCCGGCTTCCGTTTCCGCTTCGGAGGAGAAAAGTAAAGCAGTCGGAACGTAAAAGAGAACCAAGCCAGATCTGGGGGCGGGCGAAATGTGGGCGCGGGCGACTCGCCCGCGCTAACCTTCAACGAAATCTATACCGGCAGCAAATCTGGCAGGAACAACTAAACACAAAACAATCTATGCCGACAAAAGAAAACAAACAATCACACCCCGTCACCGCCGCACGACAATCTGCTTCACTTCCTCGCCGGCCTCCGAGTCATCCCTCTCCACCGGCCTGCGCGCCGCGCCCGAATGGTTATACCGCAGCCGCACTTCATTCAGCTTCTCGACTTCTTTCTCGCCCAGCGGCTGCGCCTGCCCTAGCAGGTGCGTCACCAGCGCAATCTTCGCAAAGTGCTCCACTGTCTCCATCTTCATGAACGCGTCTTCGAGCGACGATCCCGAAGTCACCACTCCATGGTTGGCCATCAGAATCGCGTCATGATGCGGAATGAGTGGCTCCAGCGCATCCGTGAGCTCCGGAGTTCCCGGCGTCCCATATCGCGCCAGCGGAATCGATCCCAGCCCCACCACCACCTCGCACACCAGTGGACTATTCAGCCCGAGTCCGGAAGCCGCAAATCCCGTTGCCGTCGGCGGATGCGCGTGAACGACCCCCCGCACCTCCGGTCGCAGGCGGTAAATCAGCAGGTGCATGCCAATTTCGCTCGACACCCGGCGCTTCCCCTCCAGCCGTTTCCCGTTCATGTCGACAATGACCAGGTCGGAAGGACTCATCCGCCCCTTGCAAATGCAGGTGGGAGTTACCAGCAGCCGTTCCTCATCCAGGCGCACCGAGAGGTTGCCATCCGTCGCCGCCACGAACCCGTTGGCGTGCAGCAACCGGCCGAACTCGACAATCGCGACACGTAGCCCGCGCTCGCTCCCCATAAGCACACCCTGCCCGGCCATGTTATCGCACCAATCGGAAAGGTGACAACAAAATGCTGACTCCAGATTGTCAAATTAAGTAAAACCCAGTGCCATAGCGACCAAAACAGTGAGCCCGACCTGCCCGGAGCGCACCAACTTTCCGTCGTTCCCTGGTCTCCGGCCACCACCACAAGCTGCTAAACTCTCCGGTGACCATCCAGTGTCCCAAAGGAGACCCATGCCCACCCCCCAGTCCTACGCCCATCACGTCAAATGGGATCCCCCGTTTCATTTCTTCATTCTTCCCGTCTTCATCATCGCGGCCATCGTAGCCATAGTTCACGCCGTCGCCCACATCGGCCATCATCCCATCCACGGAGTCCTGCTCATTCTCTTCGCTCTGGCCACCCTGGGAGCGATCTTCAAAATTCGTCTCAACCCGCTAAAAGTCCAGGACCGCGTAATCCGCCTCGAAGAGCGCCTCCGCCTCGCCACCCTCCTTCCGGAGAATCTCCGCGCCCGCACCCTGGAGATCACCGAAAGCCAGCTAATCGGCCTCCGTTTCGCCTCCGACGCCGAACTCCCAGCCCTCGTCCAGCGAGCCCTAACCGAAAAACTCACCTGCGACCAGATCAAAAAAGAAATCAAAACCTGGCGCCCAGACAACTTCCGCCTATAAAACGGTTTTCGCTTCTGCAATCTGACTTCCGACTTCGGTCCATGCGCGTCTCCGACTTCCACTACGCCCTCCCGCCCGAAAGCATCGCGCAGCAACCCCTCCCCGACCGCGCCGCCTCGCGCCTCCTGCATCTCCAGCGCGAAAACAAATCCTGGCAAGATCGCCTCTTCAGCGACCTCCCTGATCTCCTGCGCACCGACGACCTGCTCGTCCTCAACAATACCCGCGTATTTCACGCCCGCCTCTACGGACACCGCAGCAGCGAGCGCGCTCAACCCGTAAGCCCACAAAATCCCGCATCTCGTGACTTTCTTAGCGAACGCGTCGAGGTCCTCCTCACTCGTCAAATCAGCGAAGACCCAAACGAATGGGAGTGCCTCGTCCGCCCCGGAAGAAAAATCGGACTCGGAGAAAAACTGTCCTTCGCAGATTCGCGCTCACAAGGAGACACCCCGCCCAAACCAGATGCCCGACTCCACGCGGATATCGACGCCGGTCTTGAGGCCGAGGTCATCGCCCGCGGATCCTACGGCGAGCGTCGCATCCGCTTTCGGCCCGTCCCCGATTTCTTCGCCCGCATCGAACACCTCGGCCACGTACCCCTCCCGCCCTACATCGACCGAAAAGACCATGCCGCCGATCACGACCGCTATCAGACCGTCTACGCCAAAACCCGCGGATCGGTCGCCGCTCCCACCGCCGGTCTTCACTTCACGCCCGAAGTTCTTCAACGCATCCGCGCTCGCGGAATTGAAATCGCCGAAATCACCCTCCACGTCGGCCTCGGCACATTCCAGCCCGTGCGCGTCGAAAACGTCGAGGATCACAAACTCCACCGCGAGTACTACGAAATTTCTGTCCCGGCCGCCGAAGCCATCAACGCCGCCAAAGCCTCTGGCCGCCGCGTAGTCGCCGTCGGCACCACCACCGTGCGCACCCTCGAATACGCCTCCCAGGAGGCCATCGCACATAATCGGAGCCGACTCAAGCAGCCGCACCTCAAACCCGGCCGCGGCGAAGCCGACATCTTCATCTATCCCGGCTACACGTTCCGCATCGTCGACGCCTTGTTAACCAACTTCCACCTGCCCGAGTCCACGTTGTTAATGCTTGTCTCCGCCCTCGCCGGAACCGATTTCGTCCTCCGCGCCTACCGCCACGCCGTACAGGCCGGCTACCGCTTCTACTCCTACGGCGACTGCATGTTTGTGGACTAAGCGTGCTACCATGAATTTGTACCTTCGCGGGTTGCCAAAAGCATTCCTAAGAATGGGGCTCCGGCTACGGGGCCTTTTCCTTTGCCCGGCCACTCATCCGCGTCGGAATCCACTCCGCTCACGATATACTCAATAATTTGTCGAGAAGGATATGATCACACTGACCGCTTTGAAAAGAGTTCCAATAGACTCGCTGGTCGCAAAGCTGCGCGCGCTCCCGCCCTCAGCTTTCAATGAGACCGAGCAAATCCAGGCCCTCCTAGCCGAGTTCCCGGTCGATGAAGCCAGCCTCGCCCCCTACCTGACCTGGAACCCGCAGCACTACACCCGCAACCTCATCGACAAGACTGACCTCTACGAGCTTCTCGCCATCTGCTGGGAGGTCGGCCAGGTCAGCTCCGTCCACAATCATCGCGACCAGAATTGTTGGATGGCCACGCCCATCGGCAGCCTCCTCGTGGAGAATTTTCATCTCGAATTTCAGGACATCGCCGCCGGAACATGCCGGTTGACCGCATCTAACACCGTGGAAATGTCTCCCGCACATCCCTGCGCCGTGGATCCTAAGCACCCGGTGCACAGAGTCGTGAATCCGCGCGAGGCGAACCAGCGCGCCGTATCGCTGCACGTTTATTCGCGCCCGTTCGACTCGTGCGTCGTCTATTCGCCCGACCAGGGTACCTGCGGAGACGTGAAGCTCCACTACAATACAGTTTTCGGAAAACCAATAAAACAGTAGTCAGTAAGAACGCCTCAGTAAAAACGATCTCAGTTCCCGCACCTCTTGGCAGTAAAGTAATTTTCAAAGATGTTGCGGTAGGGTTTACTGAGAGCGGACAACTGAGAGCTGAGAACTGCTTTTAGGAGGATTCGTGAGGAAATACCTGGGAGTTCTGGTTGCCATTGCGGCGCTTTGCTTGATGTCTTGGTCGCAGGCTCCTGACCAAACTCCGCCCTCCACTCCACCGACGACCTCCACCCCGGCGCCAGACTCCGGACAAACTCCACCACCAACCCCCGCGCCAACCCCATCTCCCACTCAACCCGTGCCCGTGAGCACATCCGTCCCACCCGCCAAGCCCGGACCTCAGTTTCCGCGCCTTGAATTGTTCGGCGGCTACTCCTTCGCCCAGGCTGGCTTCTATAACGCGGGACACTGGGCCCAATTAAATGGATGGAATGGCTCGTTCGCGATCAACATGGTTGACCACGTCGGGTTTGTGGTCGACGGCAGCGAATACTTCGGCAACTCCCAGATCCCTACCGCGGTCCCGGCCCCATTCCCCCAGTGCGTCGTCGGATGCCCCACCGGCCCCACCTTCAATGCCGATACTCGTGAATACAACGTCCTCTTTGGCCTGCAATTCCCGTTTCACCGCCGTGAGCGCTGGACCCCCTTCGGCGAACTGATGTTCGGCCACGGAGGCGTCCGCGGCCTGTCCTACCAGAACAACGTCGACGAGAGCGTCGTCAGCTCCGGCCTCGCGCTCCTTGCGGGCGGAGGCGCCGACTACAAGATAAACGAGCGTTTCGCTCTCCGCTTCAAAGCCGATTACCTTCAGACCCACGTCTTCAAGCAGACGCAAGACAATCTGCGCCTCTCCGTAGGCGTCGTCGTCCGCAGCGTCCGCAAAAAGAGGCGCACCCTGGAAGAAGATATTCCGCCCGAATAAACCGCCTGAATGCTCCTACGACCGCCGCAGCAAATCGCTCAACGGCGCAGCCTTCGAGCGCAGCTCATCGGCAAAATCGGACCCCTTTTCGACCACATCCTTAAACCGGTCTCGCGCCTCTTCCGACCAGTCCGAAACCGTATCCAGCGCGTCGTCATACCCACGCCGCAGGTCCTTCCGCAATTGCCGCCCTGTCTTCGGAGCCAGCAACAATCCAACCGCCGCTCCCACTCCCAACCCGATCAGCAAAAAAGTGATTGCCGTCCCCGCCCCGCCGCCCGAACTCTCGTATTTTCCTTCACGCATAAGAACCTCCGTCATCTTTATTTTAGTCCACAACTAACGACGCTCGCTGCCTTTCGAATAGGCATACCCTAATTCCACAAACCTCGCCCGCTGTGTAAAATAAGAAGTTAACCATTGGTGCGGCGGACAGCGCTTCCCGCCCCGCTCGCGATAATTCCTGAAGATTGTAAGGAGATTCAACCAGCAATGTCGATTCCAGCAACCCAGCTCCGTCCCGGCATGATCATCAAGCACAAAGAGGATCTGCACTCCGTCTTCAGCGTCGAGCACCGCACTCCCGGCAACCTGCGCGCCTTCATCCAGGCCAAGCTCCGCAACCTGCGCACCGGAGCCATGTTCGTGGAACGCTTTCGCTCTCCAGACCCGATCGAGAAGGTCAACGTCGACGAGGTCAACATGGAATTCCTCTACTCCGACGGCGATGACTACTACTTCATGAACACGGAGAACTACGAGCAGACGCACCTGACGCGCGACACGCTCGGCGACGCGGTCGAATACCTGACCTCCAATCTGCAAATCAAAGTCGAATTCTTCGACGGCAAAGCAGTCGGCATCGAGCTGCCGCAAACGGTAGTGCTGACCGTGCTCGAAGTCGAACCCGGCCTAAAGAGCGCGACTGCCTCGAGCGTAACCAAGCCGGCAAAGACCGAAACCGGACTCGTGGTCCAGGTTCCCCCGTTCATCAACGAAGGCGAGAAGATCAAAGTCGACACCGCCGAAGGCACGTACCTGTCGCGCGCATAGCCTTTTCGGTTGTTGGCGAAGACGAACGATTGATTCTCAGTTGATCTGTCATCCTCCCGGTGTCTTTTGAGTTGAGACTTGTATGCTGAAACGCAGATACTTAGTCGCAGCCTTCTGCTTAACGGGTCTCTGCATCGCTGCGGCTCAAGAGAAGACTGCCGAGACGGATCTCTCACTCAAGATAATCGGGAACGGGAAAACCATAAGTGGTGTTCCCACGGGATTTAGGGTTTATGAGGCCCCGGATGGCGCTAAGGGGCAAGTCTCTGACGTAAAATTCAAATTAGAGCAGGATGCCCAGCTTCAAATTGAAGAATGGGTTAGCGCGACCCCGAGCGTCATAAGCAGAGATCGCGATCAGATCAAAGGCCGCATTAGGATCAGCGATCGGATAGTGGGAGTTGCGAATTTAACCAAATCTGACAAAAAGGAATTCGTGATTATCCGGCGCGACGATCTAAACTGCTACCTTATCGAGTCGGAATCTTTGCAGGTCGCGGCGAAAATTGAAGACCTGATTCGACACGACTGAGTCGGCACCTCAAATCACCGATGACCCGATCACCCGATGACCCGATAGCGAAGCGCTTCCTCGTCCGCGGCCGCGTTCAGGGCGTCGGCTTCCGCTGGTTCGTCGAGCGCGAAGCCCACATCCTCAAGATCGCAGGCTGGGTCCGCAACAATCCCGACTCCACGGTCGAAGTCCTGGCCCAGGGCACGCCCGAGCAATTGGCCAGCCTGCACCAGCGTCTTCGCGAAGGCCCCCGCGCCGCTCGCGTAGATACAGTGGACGTTAAAAACGCCAACCCGATCCCTGGTCTGGCCTCTTTTCAAATTGAAGGTGAGTAGAGTACGGACGTAAGGGTATTGCAAACTCGTAATGTTACGTGTAGCAGCTTTGATGTGTTGCACCGATGCCGCCCTCAAGACAGAGCGGAGAGAATGTCAGTTTTCTTGAAGTCCCCGCCCTTGAACAGCAGCGGTTCTCCGGTACTTTTGGCGAGCGCATATGCAAAGCAGTCGCCATAGTTCAAAGCCGCCGGATGTCGTCCTTTGCCGAAATCGTGAAAAGCCTGGCGCGCGATATGCACTTGATCGACAGTAACGGGCTCGATCACGATTCCGGCTCGTCGAAACAACGCGTCGCATTGTCGCAAAACATCGGCGCCGAATTGGCCTTCGACGACAATCGAGAGTTCTAGAAAATTCCCCGCTGACATGCGGGAACGCGCGGCGCGGCTGATTGCGTCGATGTAGAGTTCGGCATCCGGTTCCCCGGCCAGGATCGCGATCAGCGGCGACGTATCAAGTATCATTTGGGAAGACCGCGCTCATCATAAAGGTATGCGGCATGATCCAGATAAGGCCGCTTGATACGCGCGGCAGCGCGTTTGGCAATCGTTCGGATTTCGGAGGCCAGCGCTTCGTGATCTTGCTTGCGCAGACGTTCATAGCGCTCGCGGAGAGCCTCCGTTACTGCACGTGTCAGAGTTTCGCCGGTTTCCTGTGCGATCGCTTGGGCAAGCCGGTGGGCCTCTGGATCTTTTACATTGAGACTCAGGTTTCTTGCCTTCTGTACCATATGTCTACCTTTCTTTATAATAGCCGGGTCTTACATTAATCGGCAAGAGGCTATGACTCAAACTCAAGTTACACAGGACTCAAACCCAATGGAAACCATCACCTCTTCTGACTGCGATGCCCTGAAAAAGCTCATTCGCGAAGTCCCCGACTTCCCCAAAAAAGGCATTCTTTTCTATGACATAACTACCCTCCTCAAAGACAAGCTCGGCTTCGCCCGCCTGATCGACGCGCTCTCCGCCAACTACATCGGCAAAGAAATCGATCTCGTCCTCGGCATGGAAGCCCGCGGCTTTATCTTCGGCCCGGCTCTCGCCTATCGCCTCAACGCCGGATTCGTCCCCGTCCGCAAGCCCGGCAAACTTCCCGCCCCAACCGCCAAGGTCAGCTACGAACTCGAATATGGCAGCAACTCCCTGGAGATTCATAGAGATGCGATTGAAAATGGGCAGAGGGTTCTGATTGTTGACGATCTCTTGGCGACTGGCGGCACAGCGGTTGCAACTTCCCAACTAGCAGAAGGATTGGGTGCCCAAATCGCCGGCCTGGCCTTTGTAGTGGAACTAGATTTCCTGAAGGGCAGAGAAAAGCTGGCTGGCCACGACGTCTTCTCTTTACTGCATTACGACCAGTAATAAGTCGAACGTTCTCAGTTACTTCACGGTCAGCTACTTCACGGCCACCTGCGTTACTTGCATGTCTGGGTAGGAGTGGTTCCATTGGGCGGAAATGTTTTCGAAGGTCAGACGGAAGGGCTTGGTTTGGCCGGGGAGCAGGGGAGACATGTTTAGATCGACGGCTTCGTCGTATGGTCCACCGGTACGGAGGACATGGATGGGGAGCTCTTCTTTTTGGGCGGTCTGGCCCATGTCGTCTTTAAAGGTGACCTGGACCATGGCGTGAATGACGGTTTGATTGCCGTTGTTGGTGATTTGGCCGTCGAGATAACTGACGGTTGCGCCGGCGAAGTTTTGCGCTGCGCTGGCTTTGAGATCGGAAAACTTCAAATTGGCGGCGTAGGGCGAGGGTTCGGCGGGCTTTTTCTGATCGGAACGGAAGGCGAGGAGGAGGGCGCCGACAACTACCGCAACGATGACGACTCCGATGAGGATGGGGCGGAAGCTGGAGTCGCTGGAATCGGCGGAGGTTGGTTGGAGCAGGCCGGGCATGGCGCGATTGTACAGCTTCGGTCGTTTGTCGTCAGTCGTCGGTCGTCTGGTGAAGCGGAGCGCGGGAGATTTCGGATCCCTGCTATTGGAAAGGTGGAGCGCGGCGGGATGGATTTGCTCATGGACAGCGATTTGTTCTCTTTTTATTTGCTAAAAATATTTTTGGCGAAGGGAACGACTGGCTTGAAAACCGGCGAGAATGCGGCAATTGCGCTATTGATTTGTAAGGAGTTGCGAAGGAGTTGCGGCCGAAAGAGCGAAGGGCATGGGTTGTCAAGTATCTGGGTGGTTAGTGGGGTTGCGGTGGGATATAACTGATTCGTTACTAGATTGAGAGCACACCTCTGGCCTTAACCCCTTTCAATTACAATCCTTTCGTGCCAGAAACCAAACCATTCCGCCTTACGGAGTCGGTAAAAGCTGCCGGTTGAGCGTCGAAGCTAAGTCCGGCGGTGCTGGACACAGTGCTTGGGAAATTAGCCCGGCAACACGACCCCAACGTTCTAGTCGGCTTCGATCACGCCGACGACGCCGGAGTGTATCTACTCACCGCTGACACCGCGCTGGTCCAGACGGTAGACTTTTTCACGCCCATCGTCGATGACCCGTACACCTTCGGCCAGATCGCTGCCACCAACGCGCTCAGCGACGTCTACGCCATGGGCGGAAAGCCGCTAACCGCGCTAGCTCTGGTCTGCTTTCCCGAGAAAGCCGACATCGAAATCCTCGAGCGAATTCTGGCCGGCGGTCTCTCCAAAATGGTCGAAGCGAGTTGCACAGTCGTTGGCGGCCACAGCATCCGCGACGAAGAAACCAAATTCGGATATGCGGTCACAGGCGTGATTCATCCGAAACGCGTGTTAGCCAATCAAGGCGCGCAAGTGGGCGACCGCCTGCTCTTCACAAAATCGCTGGGCACCGGAGTGATCTCGACAGCCATCAAGAAAGGCACAGCCAAACAAACGTGGATCGACGACGCCGTAAAGTCGATGACCACGCTAAACAAAGCAGCCGCCGAAGTAATCGCAAAAGCCGAAGTAGTCGCGAAAACCAACGACCAACGACCGACGACCGATGGCGTCTCTCCCATCCATGCCCTCACCGACGTCACCGGCTTCGGCCTGATCGGCCACGCGCGCGAATTGGCCCTGGCATCGAACGTTGGCCTGATCCTGAATTCAAAAGCAATTCCGATCCTTGACGGCGCGCTCGACTGCATCCGCGCGGGCTACATCCCCGGAGGCCTCAAGGCCAACCGCGACTTCGCCGAATGCCTGGTTGGCTATGCTGATGGCATCCCCGAAGAAATTCGCACCCTGCTCTTCGATCCGCAGACTGCCGGAGGGCTCTTGATCTCGGTCGCGCCAAGCCATGCCTCTGCGCTTACCCAATCTCTGCAAGTCGGCTGATGTACCGGCAGTGGAAATCGGCGAAGTCGTGGCCGCAGCCAAGCCCTTGATCTTCATCCGCTAGGGCTTTCATGTTGCCGTCATATCATTGCGATTTTTCGGTTGTTTCTCGCGCTCAGAAATTCTCTCTACATGTGGTTAATTGGATGCCGTTAAATAACTGTGTATCTAACTTCCGGTATCATCACATGTCGTCACTGCTCTTTCGCGGGCGTCATGTATGGCCGAGGACGTACTGTTCATATTCTTGGACGAGTCGGGAAACTTCGATTTCTCGGCTAACGGATCGGCTTATTGGTCTCTAACGGCTCTGTGTACCATGGAACCAATAGCTGGTCGCGATGAGATGATATCGCTACTATACGAATTAGCTGCGGCAGGTGGGGGTCAAGAGTGTTTTCATGCCACCGAGGATTTGCAATCGGTTCGAGACCAGGTTTTCATTCGCATCAATAAATTGCCTGAGAATTTTGAGATCCATTCGGTCATAGCCGAAAAGAGAAAGGCCAATCCATCGACGTATCAAGAGCCGTACCGAAAGGACGGAGCTTGGCAACAACGCACCAACCCTGAACGACTATATGGAATCATCTGCCGAACTCTCTTGAAATACATCTTTCGGCGTCCACAATACAGAAAGGCAAAGAGAATCGTGGTAGTCCTTAGCAGTCTCTTCACGAACCCACGGCAAAGGGCCATCAAACAGGTGCTTGTCGAATATCTGAAAGCTCATACGACTGCCCAGTTCTTCATCTATTTTCATGCGACCAAGGCTGACCTTAACTGCCAAATTGCGGATTACTGCGGATGGGCAATCGCCAGAAAATGGGAAAGGCACGATCCTCGGTCGCATGAGCTAATCAAGCACCACATCAAAAGCGAATTCGATATTTTTGCGGCAGGGGATGGTACGAAATACTACTAAAATGACCTGCCCGCCTATCCTTGCGGAAGAACCCGAGGGTTCGTGTCAGCGGGCCGGAACCTTTATGGAAGCATCAAGGATGTCGCACACAGCAGCACAGGCATCCAGCTATTATCATGCGCGTTGAGTTCGCTTTGCTTCAAGAGAAAAATGACTTGTCAAGTGTTATTTTAGTAACGCCTTCGTAATCAACAACTCCCCACCCTGTCACGGCATCCCTGCGTTCCCATTTCGCGCCATTAAAGCACTACAACGGCAGAGAGTCCGGGAGGTCGACCGGACCCAGCCTCATCACGCCCGGATCATCCCCCAAATAATCGCCAGATGATGGTCATCGTGTTCGGCCACGAAAAATAAATGATCGACCAGCCGCATCGGCGTCTTCAGCCGCGGATGCAGGAGCGTCCGCCCAAACAATTCTGTATCCACTCTCTCTAATCGATCTACCATCGTCAGCCGCGCTCGCCGAAAGGCCGCGAGAATTTCCGGCAGGGCTCGTTCGTTGTACCGGGCCTCGAACGTCCCGCGATTGCTCAAGTCAGCGACAGACAACTCATCCCTGCTGCCAAGGTAGTCTTCCACCCGCGCCAGCCATAACGGCTCCAGGTTCAGCATATGTCCGGCATGCTCCTGCGCTGACCACTTGCCCTCGGCCGCCGGCGGCATTGCCCGCGTCGTCGCCCGAACTGTCTCCGGAACTATCTCCGAAACTATCGCCCGCGGCATCTCCCGAGCCGTTGCCCGAACGAGGCGCTCCGCCGGGCAGCCGCGCACCATCTCCTCGAGGCGCGCAGGAGTTCCCCGCAGCCGCACGCATAGATCCGGATACAGCTCCACGGGAAACGAGAACTCAAACTTCCGGTCGTACCATTTTGCTACCCGCCACTTTGCAACCTGCGACTTCGCAACTTGCGACTTTGCTACCTGCCGCTTCGTTACCTGGGCCATAGAAGTTCTCTGAATGAGAGATGCGGGAGGCGCCGCCTGCGAGTCACAAATAAAAGAGTCGGACATAAAAGAGTCGTGAATAAGAGAATCGCGAGCCAGCAGACCCTTGTTAAGGGCACAAAAAAAGTGGCCGTCAACGACGCCTTCGGCAGGCGTAGCATCTAATCTGCGGTTGGTATTGTTGAATGCTGGAATGGGGTAATTCAGCAATTTGAAACTCGCGCGGCGCGATGGTCGACCCGCTTTCAAATTACTCAATTACCAAATTCCAATTACACAATTCGCACTGGAGTCATACATGAGATCCCTCGAACTGGGCCGCTCCGGCCTGCAAGTCTCCGCGCTTGGGCTTGGCTGCATGGGTATGTCCGAGTTCTACTCCGGACGCGACGACAACGAATCGATCGCCACCATTCATCGCGCGCTCGAACTTGGCATCACCCTGCTTGACACGGCCGACGTCTACGGCCCGCACACCAATGAAGAACTGGTTGGCCGCGCGATCAAGGGCAAGCGCGACTCGGTCATCCTCGCGACCAAGTTCGGCATCGTCCGCGATCCGTCGAATCCGCAAAAGCGCGGCGTCAACGGCAAGCCTGAATACGTTAAGCAGGCCTGCGAAGCCAGTCTCAAGCGCCTGGGCGTCGAGCACATCGATCTCTACTACCAGCACCGCGTCGATCCCGACACGCCCATTGAAGAAACCGTCGCGGCCATGGCCAAACTTGTTGAAGAGGGCAAGGTGCGCTACCTCGGACTTTCCGAAGCCAGCATGAAGACGCTGCGGCGCGCCTTCGACATTCATCCGATCGCCGCGTTGCAGTCCGAATACTCGCTCTGGACGCGCGATCCCGAGCAGGAACTTCTGCCTACCTGCCGCGAACTCGGAGTCGGCTTCGTAGCCTACAGCCCGCTCGGCCGCGGCTTCTTGACCGGCCAATTCAAAACTTTCGACGACCTGGCCGACGACGACTACCGCCGCAACTCGCCGCGTTTTCAGGGAGAGAATTTCCAGCTCAATCTGGCTCTGGTCAAGAAAGTTCAGCAGATGGCGGAAGAAAAAAAATGCCAGCCCTCGCAGCTGGCGCTGGCGTGGGTTATGGCGCAAGGCGGAGACATCGTTCCGATTCCCGGCACGAAGCGCCGCAAATATCTGGAAGAGAATGTAGGGGCGCTCGACGTCGAACTAAGCCCGGATGAACTGCGGCTGCTGAGCGAGATCTTTACGCACGGAGCCGCCGCTGGCGAACGCTATCCGGAACAGATGATGGCGCTGGTGAATGCTTGATGATAAGTTCTGTCATTCCGACGTGAGCTAGCCCAAGGGGAGGAGTCGATTGACGACGACGCGCGACGACTACGACTAACGACGAGCCGTCAGCATCTCATTCACGTCCTTATACGGAATCCCGCTCGCCAGCGCCGAATACGTCCCGGCGTTCTTCAACTCCTCCGCCATGCCACGAAGAGCGCCCAGCGTTGCTCGCATAAATCCCGATCCCACGCTAACCCGCGCCACGCCCAGCTTCCCGAGCTCCGCGATCGAAGGCATCCCCGGCACTGCCAGAATATTCACCGGGGAAGCCACATCTTTTACGAGCCGTCCGATCGTCTCCACGTCTCTCAGCCCTGGGACAAAAACGCAATCCGCCCCGGCATCGCGAAAGGCCACCAGCCGCCGGATCGCCTCCGCGTAATCCTCATCGCGATTGCCGCCGCCTTCGAGCAGATAGACATCCGTGCGCGCATTCAGCACCAGGGGCACCCGCATCGCGGCCGCCGTCTCGCGCACAGCTTTAATCTTGTCCAGCACGCGATCGAGCGCCAGCAGCGGCTGATCCGCGCGTCCTGACGTGTCTTCGAGGTTCATGCCGACCGCGCCCGCGTTGATCACTTCACGAGTAGTCCGCGCAATCTCCTCGGCGGTGGAACCATAACCCCATTCGACGTCTGCCGTGACGGGAACCTTTACCGCGCGCGCGATGCGCCCTATGCGCGCGATCATCTCTTCGCGCGAAATGCGCTGACCGTCCGGATATCCGAGCGAAAACGCGATCCCCGCCGAGGTGGTGGCGATCGCCGGAAATCCTGCCTCTTCAAGAACACGCGCGCTGGCTACGTCCCACGCATTCGGCAGAACCAGCACCTCAGTCCCGCGATGCCGCGTCCGCAAATCCACCGCTTTTTCAAATTGAGTTTGCATTTATCCCTTACTTTTCTTGATTGTCTTACTTGTCTTATTTCCCCTGAGCCCGCTCCCGCATCCGCGCCAAAAAACTCGGCACATGCACTACCGCTCGTCCTACTGTGCCCTGCCCAATCTCCTGCGTCCCGTCGTCGGCCGTCACACGCATGGTATAAAAGCGCCCGTCAAACGACGCCAGCTCCGCCCGCGCCCGTATCCGCATTCCAATCCCGGTCGCCGCCCGATGCTCCACATGAATCGAAATCCCCACCGTAATCTCTCCCTCTTCGCAAAACGGCTGGAGCGCGACAAAGCTCGCCGTCTCCATCAGCCGGATCATGTCGGGAGTCGAGTAAACCGGCGGCAGCTCCGCATGATGAGCGGCCAGCGTGTGCTTCAACTCGACCGTCTCCTCGGCTTCGCCGGTAACACCAATAGGGATGTGGTGGGCCATACATTAAGGATGATAGTGCAGGGGACCTCCAAGCTCGCAGCAGTTTGCGAAAAGAATCGGGTGTGCAACGCGCGTATAGCCTGAGCTTCGGAGCATCGTCTGTATCGCATGGGAAGACCGCACTACTTTCTTAAGAGCGGGCGGGTTAGGCAGGTGGGGCCGCCTCCGCCGTTGATGCAGAGTTCGGAGCCGGGGAAGGTTTGGACTTCGAAGCCGGCGGCGCGCAGGCGGGCGTTGGTGGCGGCGTTTTCTTCGAGGGCGATCAGGCGGTTGTTGCCGAGGGCGAGGACGTTGCAGGCCAGGGTGTCACGCTCGGACTGATCGATTTCGATCAGGCGCAAGTTGCGGGAGCGGAGGAGATGGACGGTTTCGACGGAGAGCCAGGGTAGATCGACGAGGATGGTGTGATCGTCGAGCATGCTCATTAGAGACATTAGATGGAGGCAGGCGGACGGGCCCTGGCCGTGAGGGAGCGGGGCAGGGAGGACTTCGACGCGGGGGGCGAGAAGGGCGCGGAGCTGGTCGAGACCGGCCTGGTTGGTGCGGAAGCCCTGGCCGACCAGGAGGGTGATCTTGTTGGGCTGTGCATCGTTGAGCCAGACTTCATTTAGCCAAACCAGGTCGCCGGCTTCGGTGGTGGCGGGAGCTTGGATTTCGGCGAAGGTTGGGACGTGTTGGGCGCAGAAGGCGGCTTGCGCGTGAGCTTCGGGGATGCGGGTGGTCTTGCCGGGTCGCATGAGGATCAGGCCATGGTTGGTAGGCAGAGTCGCGTCGTGGGTGTAGACGGCGTCGAGGGTTAGAGTTTTGTTTTCGGGGAGGGTGAGGACATCGGCTCCGGCTTGGGTGAGGAGATGGCAGAGAGCCTGGTGCTGGGACTCGCCGGCGGCGAAGTTGGGTGGGTGGTGGAAGCCGAGGTCTGGCCAGGCGGCGGTTTTCTTGGGATCGTTCCAGCCGGCGTTAGCAGGCGGACAGACGAGGACCTGGCGGAGCGGGGCGGTCATGGTCTCGATGGATTGCGTGGAACTCGACGGCTTGGTCGGCGCTGCCAGATGCATAGGTGCTTTGTCCACTCACTTCGTTCGGGCTCAGGATGACACAATTCTAAAGATACATAACTAAACATGACAAAACGAACGACGCCGAGTCCGATCCTACGACTCGTGATCCCAGGACTCCCGATGCCAAGATTGACGACAGAGCAAAATGGTATGTAAGCAATGGCGCTATTGAACATTGAATATCCGAGCTCCTGATTTGGTTTTCTGTTGTGACTGGTTTTGAGCGGTAATCTAGGTTGCCGCTTGCTTAAATAGGCCTGGCTGGATATACCTATCTGCGGCAATTCTTCCGAACAATGTGCGCGTTATAGGCCGATCCGATGCAATTTGAGTCGCGTGTCAGATCGCGCCTTTGAATCTGTCGCCTTCGGGCGAACGACTTCAGGAGCCCTATGAAGACTATGCTGCGTTTGTTTTCACTCTTCGGTATTTTCCTGTTGATCTCCCAAATTGTTTTCGCGCAGGGCGCGGCTACGGGCGATCTGCACGTCACGGTCAAAGATCCGAAGGGCAGCGTGGTGACGAACGCCACCGTTACCGTGAAGGATGTGGCCAAGGGAGTGGAGCGCGCGGGCAGCGGCGATGGGCAGGGCGGGTATAGCGTGCGGCAACTGGCTCCGGGAACGTACACCGTAACCGTGGATGCGGCGGGTTTCGCGGGTGTTGAAGCCACCAACGTAAACATCACGGTCGGTCAGCTCGCCGAGTTGCCGATTGGGCTGAACGTGGCCACGGGCAAGGAAGTGGTGGAGGTGACGTCGCAAGCGGAGCTGGTGGAGACTTCGCGGACTTCGACAACCGACACGATCGGAGAACGGAAGATCGAAAATTTGCCGATCAACGGACGGAACTATATCAACTTCACGCTGACGGATTCGCAGGTGGTGCGCGACAACGCTCCGAATACGGGAGCGGCGCCGACGTCGGGGCTGAACATGAGCGGGCAGCGGGCACGGTCGAACCTGGTGAACGTGGATGGTGCGGATGCGACCGACAATTCGGTGAATGGCGTTCGGTCGACGGTATCGCAGGAGGACGTGCAGGAATTCCAGATCATTACGAACAGCTACGCGGCCGAGTATGGGCGGGCGGCGGGCGGAGTGGTCAATATTATTACGCGCTCGGGAGCGAACGATTTTCACGGCGACGTTTTTGGCTATTTGCGGAACCGGAACTTTCAGGCGGTGAATCCGTTTTCGACAACTTCGAATCCGGCGTACACGCGGGTGCAGGCGGGAGCGGCATTCGGCGGGGCGATCAAGAAAGACAAGACGTTCTACTTTTTTTCGTATGAAGTTACGCGGCGGCATGAGACCGGGTTCTCGAGCATTGGGCAGGGAGGGTTTGGGCTTTCCGACTTTGATACGACGCAGGTTGGATTGCCATTTGGCACGGTGCAATTGACGCCTGACCAGGTTTCGTTTTTAACGAATCCTCTGGTGCTGGAGACGGAAGCGGGCAGTCCGGCCTATGCGCAAGAGGTGGGCCAGTACGTATTTTTGAGCGGCGCATCTTCGGGGCAGGCGGTGAACGGCGCATGGCCGCTGGGATTCACGGGCGGGAATGCGGGCATCGGCGGATTTCCGACGTCGTGTACAACACCCGGAACCTGCTTTGTGCCGGCGTCGTATCAGTCGCTGGTATCCCAGGAGGGAAATTTCCCGGTATTTGAGGGCACGAGTTTGTACTCGCTGCGGCTCGATCACAACATAAACAACAACAACCGTTTGACGCTCAGCCTGCACGCGAGCCCGAGCACGGTGACGGGCATTGAAGTGAGCGGGCAGGATCAGCCGTTCGGCCAAAACGCATATTCACGCACATCGCAACAGACGTATCGCGACGTGGCCGGAATTGTGCAGGACACCTGGACGATCGGCAACAACCGCGTGAATGAATTCCGCTTCCAGTATGCGCGGCGCGGGCTGGAATATTTTTACAACACGGCAATACCGGGAGGATCGGACCCGGCGGTGAACATTCCGGGATATGCGTATTTTGGACGCGAACCTTATTCCTATATCCGGCGCACGGAGCAGCGCTACCAGTTCACAGATAACTTTGCGTGGACGAAGGGACGGCATGACACGAAGTTTGGAGGCGACGTTAACTATCTTCCGATCCACGCGACCTTCACGGTGAACTACGGGGGCGTGTATGACATCGCCGACATTCCGTCCTCCGAAGTTGCCCTATTTGGATTTGTAAATCCGGCGCCCGGGGTTCTGCCGGACTTCCCCGGACTGTCGCCAGTGCAGGCGTACGGCGCGGGATTGCCGAGCGACTTCATTCAGGGCCTCGGCAGCCCGACCGATTCATTCACCAATCTGCCGATTGGAGTTTTCTGGCAGGATAGCTGGCGGGCCCGGCACAACCTCACGATCAATTATGGATTGCGGTACGACGTGGAGAAGCCGCCGAAATTTACGGCGCCGCAGGGATTGGCGGGTCCGGCGTATGGCATTCTGGGATTGCAGAAGGGAATCAAGACCGACAAGAATAACTTCCAGCCACGCATCGGGCTGGCGTGGGATCCGAAGGGTGATGGCAAGACGGTAATCCGCGCTTCATATGGAATTTTCTTCGACCATCCTCTGCTGGGACTCTATTTTCTGGGCGACGCCTCAGACGGATCGAGCAGCGGCCAGCTGGCTTTTGGCGGGACAGGATTGTGCAGCGGGGGGCCGGGCCAGGCGGGCAACTTGAACGCGTGGCCGATCTTTCAGGGACTGATTCCTTCGGCGTCGGGATCGGTGTCGTCGCCTTGTTCGCCAACATCGAACCCGGCGGTGCTGGGCTTGCTGAATTACAACCCGAACGAGCAGCGATTTACGTGCGCGACCGGAGATCCCACTTGCGGAGTGGCGTCGCCTCCGTCGAGTTCGATTTTCCTGACGCAGAACTATTTGAACCCGGCAACGTTTCTGCCGCTCGGATTCCAGCCGTTCGGGTATCCGCAGTCGAAGAATTTTGTGTATGCGTATTCGCAGCAGATCAATCTGACCTATGAGCGCGATTTGGGCGCTGGGTATGCGTTCAGCATGGCGTACAACTTCAACGGTGGGCGGCACCTGAACCGGCCGATCAATGCGAACGCGGTGCGCGGCGACTTGCTGCTGTCAAACTTTTTGAATGCGAACGCAGCCGGGGCGGGTTTTGCAAGTCCGTTCGCGATGAGTGGGTGCGGGGTTGGTCCGGGCGGACCGTGGGTAGATTCGGCGATTACGAATTTCTTCCGCCCTGGCGGGCTGAACCCTTCGATCGCGGGTGCATACCTGGCGAGCGGGAGCGCGGGCGCTGAGTGCGTGACGCTGGCGCAGCAGATCGTCGCGAGCCTGCCGGGATTCAATACCAACTGCAATCCGGCTACCTTCACGGGCTGCGTGCCGTTCGGCGACATGGACGCGAACTACTCGAACGGAACTTCGAACTACAACGGGCTGACGGCAAACCTGCGGAAACGCTTCAGCCGCCACTATGAATTGCAGGCGTCCTACACGTGGTCGCATGCGATCGACGACTCGACGGATTTGCAATCGACGCTGACACCGCAGGACAGTTATTTTCCGAGTGCGGACCGGTCGACATCGCTTTTTGACGAGCGGAATCGATTTGTCTTCAATGGCGTTTACCAGAGCGGCAAGCTGAGCGGCGCAGGCTTTCGGAGCAAGTTCTTCAGCGACTGGACGATCGCTCCACTGATCGAGTTCGGGTCGGGTCGGCCTTTCAACATCCTTACCGGCAATGACGACAACTTTCAGCTCTCGTCGCTTACGGGACGGCCGAATACTTTTGTGAACGCGGCTTGCGGACCGGGCTACTCATCAAAATTTTCGCCGACGGGAATGCTGCAGGAGCCGTGCCCGGCGGAGTTTAACGGGACGCTGCAATCGCTGGACGGCAACCTGGGGCGTAATGCCGGGATCGCGCCGTGGAACGTATTCAACGATCTGCGAATTGCGCGACGGCTGAATTTTGGCGAGCGCTACAGCATGGATCTGATTACCGACATGTTCAACCTCGCGAACGTGTATAACGTGGGCGCGGTGAATCCGCTGTGTTGCAGCCCGAGTGCGGCGAACCCGACGGCGTCAACGGCGGGGCAGGCTACGGCGGCGTATGATCCGCGGCAGTTTCAGTTTGCTTTGAAATTGAATTGGTAGGCGGGGTCTGATTGCGGTCGGGCCGGCGGCGATCACGTCAGATGCGCTCACGTCAGATGCACGTCGAATAGCGTCAGCCAGTATTGCAGGGATTGCAGCGCGAAGCCGCAGAAGATCAGGATTATTCCGAAGGCTCCGAGGCGGCGGGCGGGGAGATTGTCGGCATAGTACTCGATGTAGGGATTTATGGTTGCACCCACGCCGGTGACGATGCCGATTACGAGTCCCGCGCGAATGGCGAAGAGCCAGGGATGATCGAGGTGGCGGATGAGGGCGCTACAGATGAGAGCGCTGACCATAAACCCAAAGGCGCGGATGACCGTGCCGCGAAACTGGCGTCGGGTCAAGCGCGGGCGGCGGGCGGCTGCATAGTCGATGGATGGACGCATGCCTTGCGAGTAGGCTACGATCTGGCCGAGAGTGACGAGGATTGCGAACGCGATGGCGAAGCGGAGGCCGACAACTCTGTAGAGACCAACGCCGAAGGCCGCTCCGCGGATGGCGGAGAAGAGCGACTCCCATGGTAGTGAGTAGTGATCGAGTCCGCGGGATGCGTGGTTGAATTCAATGGCGAGAGTAATGCCGGCAGCGATGCCGGCAGCGACACCGAAGAATAGGCCGAGGCCAAGTCCGTAGCCGACTACGAAAATAATTGAATAGGTGACAGCGCGGGTGAGCAGGCGCAAAGGACCGTGCTGTCCGCCGAGCAGGTCATAGGCGAGGTAAAGACTGCCGAGCACATCGAGGCAGGTGCCTGCAATGCTGATGGCCGCGACGGTGTGGTGGTCCATTTTGTAGATTGTAGAGGCAGCGGAGATGAGTTCGCCCGGGTGTCGGTACAATAGTTGAGATTGAAGTTTTGATTCTTATTCATTTGGAAAAAAGAGGAGATCGTTATGGAACGGAAAGCTAGCGCGGTTTGGAAGGGCGGATTGAAGGATGGAAGCGGAGCGGTATCGTCGGCGAGTGGGATTTTGTCGAACACGCCTTATTCGTTCAAGACGCGGTTTGAGAATAATCCGGGGACGAACCCGGAGGAGCTGATTGCGGCGGCACATGCGGCGTGCTTTTCGATGGCGCTCTCGGCGCAACTGGGCGGAGCGAATTTGACGCCGGAGAGCATCAACACGTCGGCGACGTTGACGATGGAAAAGCTGGATTCGGGATGGACGATCACGGCGGTGGTGCTGGATGTGGCTGCGAAGGTGCCGGGCGCGTCGGCGGAGGCATTTAATAAAGCAGCCGCGGATGCTAAGGCGGGATGCCCGGTGTCAAAGGTGCTGAACGCAAAGATCACGATGAATGCAAAGCTAGGCTAGGCGGCCAAAGTCGAAGGCGGTCGCGGCACTGGTACGCGGAGTTACACAGGGAACGCCCCGCTGTGGAACACCTAGCTGTGGTTGCGCATGATTTCGCGGAGCTTGTTGTTGATGTTTACCGCGTCCTGCGAGGCTTGATCGATGAGCTGGACCCAGCGGCTCTGGCTCTCGGGCGGGCCGGATTGCGTAATCAGGTAAGTGGCCTGAATGATGGTCTCGAGGGCGTTGCTGAGATCGTGCGCGAGGGTGCGGAGTTCGCGGGCAATGTCGGCGGGGATCTTTTCGGCGGGAGTCTCTTGGCCGGGGATTTGATTATCGGATGAGGTCATTGCTTTTTCGTCTTTAGTCTTGTCGTTGGTCGTTGGTCGTTCGTCTTCGGTCTTCAGCTTTTCGTCGTGCGGTGGTTTCGTTGACAGTTGGGCGTCAGCCAGTAGATATTAGATGAAGTCCTCGTGAAAAAGGGCCAGCCGATAATTTTCTCATCGCGGATATGGCGGAACTGGCAGACGCGCTAGGTTCAGGTCCTAGTGGCCGCAAGGCCGTGGAGGTTCGAGTCCTCTTATCCGCACCAGTTTTATCCGCAGTATGTTCTCAATTCTCTTGATCATGTTGAGCGCCCGCCCCTCAGCGGCTGAAGCCGTGCCCTGCAAGAAAGCAGTTATCGCAGCGGTGAACCGCTGCGCCACCCAAAAACGCAGACGAGTTGTAGACTAATAACGATTCGAGGTACGAACTATGCCTACTGCCGTCCGTGTCGATCCGCTTTTATTCCTCAGCAATCAGCTTGACGAACTCAAGGCCAAGGGCACGCACTTCAGGCTGCGCGTGCTCGAAGACGAGCAGGCGGCGGTGTGCACGTTTGACGGCAAGAAGGTCATCAACCTTGCGTCGAATAATTATCTTGGATTGACTACGCATCCCAAGCTGCGCGAGGCGGCGCTTGAAGCGACGAGCAAATTCGGAGTCGGATCGGGCGCGGTGCGCACGATCGCCGGGACGATGCGGATTCACATGGACCTGGAAGAGAAGATCGCGCGCTTCAAGAACGTGGAAGCGTGCGTCGTCTTTCAATCGGGATTCACAGCGAATGCCGGCACGGTGTCGGCGTTTCTTGGCAAGGACGATTTCATCATCTCCGACCAGCTCAATCATGCGTCGATCATCGATGGAGCACGGCTCTCGCGGGCGAAGATTCTGGTCTTCAATCATAAAGACCTGGCGCACGCCGAGGCGCAGCTGGCGAGCATCAAAGATCAGGCCGGCCACAAACTACTGATCACGGACGGCGTTTTTTCGATGGACGGCGACATCGGCGCGCTGCCCGGCCTGTGCGAACTGGCGGAAAAATATGGAGCGATCATGATGGTCGACGACGCGCACGCGTCGGGCGTGCTGGGGCGGCAGGGGCGCGGATCGATCGATCATTTCGGGATGCACGGGCGCGTCGACATTCAGGTGGGAACACTGTCGAAGGCGATTGGCGCGCTCGGCGGATATGTCTGCGGCACGCGCGATCTCATCGACTTTCTTTATCACCGGGCGCGGCCGTTTCTTTTTTCGACTTCGCATCCGCCATCGGTGGCAGCTACGTGCATTGCGGCTTTCGACGTGTTGGAGAACGAACCGCAGTGGATGGAGCAGCTTTGGGCGAACACGCGCTTCTGGAAAAAAGAGCTGGGCCTGCTCGGCTTCAACATCGGAGGCCAGACCACTCCCGCGAGCGAAACGCCGATCACGCCGATCATTATTGGCGACGGCCGGCTGACCATGGACTTCTCGCGCGAACTTTTCAAAGAAGGCGTGCTCGGCACCGGCATCGCATTCCCGACCGTACCGGAAGGCAAGGCGCGCATCCGAACGATTGTGACGGCGACGCACACGAAAGACGAATTGCAGCAGGCGCTGGAAGTGCTGGGGCGGGTGGGGAAGAAGATGGGGATACTGAGCTAGGAGATCGGCTCGCAAAAGGCGTTAACCACAGAGGGCACAGAGAAGCACAGAGGGATCCCAACCGGGTTGACCACAGAGTGGACAGGAGATTCCCCTCCGAGGGCGCTACTTTGCGGCCGGCGTGTCTTCCACGATTGCTTGCACAATTCCGTCGATCGTGTCGGTGACGCGCTTGGCCGGAAGATTGAGATTATTTGACATGATCGAGAACACTACCTTCTGCCCCGAATCGGTGGTCGCGTATCCGGAGAGCGTGCGGACTCCGGTCAACGAGCCGGTCTTCGCCATGACGCGCTTCTGGAGGCGCGGCGAGGTCAGGCGCTCGGCGAGCGATCCGTCAACTCCCGCGAGCGGGAAGCTCGACTCGTAGGCTGCGCCCCACGGTTGCGACGACGCGTAACGCAGCAGCTTCACGATGGCCTGCGGCGTAACCAGGTTCTGGCGCGAGAGTCCCGATCCATCATAAAAGGCGTACTGGTCGCCCGCGATGCCCGCCTGGGTCAGGAATTGGCGCATCACTTCGAGGCCGCCCTCGACCGAGCCGGCGTTGCCGCGCTCGCGCCCGAGCAGGCGGAGAAGAATTTCGGCGTGCAGGTTCTGGCTGACTTTGTTGATGACGCGCACGTCGTCGACGAGCGGCTTCGATTCGTAGCTGGCCAGCGTGATCGGCTGATCGATCCTCATGGGACGATCGAACGGACGCCCCGCGTCGTCGCCGCTGCCGCCGCGCGAGGGCGCGATGGCGGTCGCGGTAAACGTCGAGAGCGAGGCGAGTTCGGTGTGGCGGGTGCGCTCATGGCCGTAGATGGCGATGCCGCGCTTTTCGAGCAACTGGCGGAAGAGGCCAGCGGCGAACTCGGCCGGCTCTTCGATGGCGAGCGCCTCGGTTGTGCCGGGATCATCGAGCGGCAGATTTCCCCAGAGAGTGACGACCGTCGAGCCGGGCTCGCGATTCACAAAAAATCTTCGCCCCGTGCCGGCGGGGGTGGTGACGATGCGATTGTCGATGCGGTAGTAATCGGCGAAAGGGTTAAGACTGACAAAAGCTTTTTCGCCGGGACGATCGGCGGGCAGAATTTTCACGAAGACTACATTGTCATTCACGGTGAGCGCCGAAACCGGCGCGCCATCGGCCCAGACGAGATCGTCCTGGCTCCAGCCTTCGCCGTAACGCTCGAAAGCAAAATAGGAATCGTCGGCGACAATGTCGCCGTCGACAAATTTGACGCCCTTCTTCACGAGCGCATCGGCGAGCGCTTCGAGGGCGAGCAGGGCATCATCGTTGCGCTGCGTTTTGCCGTCGTAAGGGAGCTCGCGGCCGGAAAGATTCGGATCGCCATGGCCGACCAGAACGAGGTCTCCGTTGAGGCGCCCATAGCGGTCGAGCGTGCCGGTCGTTTCGACGGTGGTGCGGAATTTATAATCCGGGCCGATCAGAGCGAGGGCCGCCGCGGTGGTGAAGAGTTTGGTGTTTGACGCGGGCGTGAACAGCATGCCGGAATTCTGCGAGTACAGCGCTTCGCCGGTCGCGAGCGAGGCGACTTCGATTCCCCAGAATCCGTGGGCGAGGTCGGGAGAGTTGAGCAGTGCGGCGATGCGCGTCTGAAGGCGCTCGACCGCGGACGAGGCGGCTGGCGCGGTGGCCGGAAATGCGATTGGCTTGGCGGGTACAGTGGTAGATCCGGATGCGGGCTTGGCAGGCGGGCCGGCGGCAGCACCGGTTGCGCTGGGGGCGGTGGCTGGGGTAGCAAATCCGGTGGCGGGCGCAAACAATGCGATGGCTACGAGCGCAACCACAGAAAGCAGAGGCGCCAATGAGCGCTGGCGAAGCATTCCCCAGATTGTAGCACCCGCGTAAATACAGGTCGTTCTACAATAGCGGCACATCTTAACGGCATCGCTTGCGGTACGGCGCAACGGACATATTAGCGGGGCGTCTTACCGGCACGGCAAAGCGTTAAGCTTTTGCGCGAACTTCGCGGGAACTTCACGGGAACTATGCGGGCAATTTTTCAATGGAAGATCGGGACGCGCACGCTGGAACTCGGGCGGCGGACGCTGATCATGGGCATCGTCAACGTGACGCCCGATTCTTTCTCGGACGGCGGACTGTTTGTGGATGCCGCCAAAGCGGTCGCGCATGCCGAGCGGTTGCTGGACGAGGGTGCATCCATTATTGATGTCGGCGGAGAGTCGACGCGGCCGGGAGCGGTGGTCGGCGCGGATGCGGAAGGGAGCGCCGTCGGAGCGGACGCGGGATCGACTTCGGCTTCGGCGTCGTCTGCGCCCGTATCGTCGGCACCCACCGCGATCTCGGAAGACGAAGAGCGGAAGCGCATTCTGCCCGTCATTCGCGATTTGAAAAAACGCCGCCCCGATGCGGTAATCAGCGTCGATACTTATAAAGCCAGCGTGGCGCGCGCGGCCGTCGATGAGGGCGCCGAGGTGGTCAACGACATCAGCGGCTTTCGGTGGGACACCAAAATGGCCAAAACTTTGGCCGAACTGAAGGTCGGCGCCGTGCTCATGCACACGCGGGGCCGGCCAGAGGAATGGCGCACGCTGCCTCCGATTGGAGAACCGGTGCTGCTGGTGAAGCGCGATCTACGCCAGTGGGCCGAGGCCGCCGGATTGGCCGGCATCAAGCGCGACCACCTGGTGCTGGATCCCGGCTTCGGCTTTGGCAAGCGGATGGAGGAGAATTATCCGCTGCTCGCGCATTTTGGCGAGCTCCAGCAAATGGGCTTTCCGCTGCTGGCGGGAGTCTCGCGCAAATCTTTTATTGGACGCGCGCTGGCACGCGACGGCAACGATGCGCCCGTTGAAAAGCGGCTCTATGGCACGCTGGCTGCGGAAGGCTTGTTAATTCTGAAGGGAGCACACATCATCCGGACGCACGACGTGGCGCTCGCCTCGGAAGCGGCACGGCTGGTGGATGCGGTGGTGGCGAGCGGAGGGTAAGGCGAATCAGAAGTCAGAAGTTAGAAGGCACAAGTGAAAAATCAAAGTTAAAACGCCGGACGGCTAAGATCTTCACTTCTGACTTTTGACTTCTGGCTTTGCACTTCTTACTTTGTCTTACGCCATGGCCGCGGCGGCGGCTCCTGATTTGAATGCCGGCAGGCGAATTTCAAACACCGCTCCGCCCTCGGGACGATTGAAGCAGGTGATCTGTCCTTTGTGATCCTGTACTACGCCGTAGGTCGCGCTCAGTCCGAGGCCCGTGCCTTTGCCGACTGGCTTGGTGGTATAGAAGGGATCGAATACACGACTCGGATTGCGCAGTCCGGGCCCGCTGTCGGCGAACTGCACGATCACGTCTTCCGCCTCGCGCCAGACGGCAATCTGGAGGCGGCCGCCTCCCACTTCCTGCAAGGCGTCGACCGCGTTCTCCACGATCTGTACGAAGGCCTGGAGAAGCTGGTTGGAGTTGCCGATGACGCGCGGCACGGCGTCCATATTTTCGACCACCAGGCTGATGTTGCGGTTTTCGAGTTTGAAGCCTTCCATCTGCACGGCGCGCTGCAAGAGCGGCTTGAGTTCGAGCGGAACCTTTTCGCCCGGAGTCTGCTGCGCGAAGCTCAGCAGATCGGCGACCAGTTCGCGGGTGCGGCGCGCCTGCTGTCCGATCTTTTGCGAATTTGCCAGCTGCTCAAACGAGAGGTTGCCGCTGGCCGCCATGCGCTCACTGCTCTCCAGAATGGCCGAGAGCGGATACTCGAGCTCACTCGCGGCCAGTGCGACCAGCTCGCCGAGCGAGGCCAGCTTCGCTTGCAGAATCGCGCGTCCCTGGAGGCGTTCGAGATTGTCGAAGCTCTGGCGCGATTGATTGAGGAGATCGACCAGCCGGCGATCGAGCAAGTATTGTTTGAGAAAAAGGAAAAAAGCGAGAATGGCTACGCCCGCCATAGCCACGGCGAAGCGGACCTGACTGAGATAACGCGAGTCATGACTCTTGAATAATGCCGCGTATCCGAGAACCGGCAGCGAGAGCAGCGCGAGCTGGGCAAACATCGGAACGACTATGCCGCGGCGCTTCGAAGGCAACCCCATCACCGTGCTATCGGCCAGCATCGACCGCCCCATCAGAGTCATGGCCAGGAAAGTCAATAGCGCGGCGAGGAACGGAATATCGTACAGACCGCCGGTGTGGTAAGTGCCGCGCGCAATGGCGGCATTCATGGCCTCAGACGCGAAGGTATAGAGAAAGCTTCCAGCGAAGATCCATCCGTAGAGTTTTCGCCACGGTCCGGCGCTGGCAAAATACGCGGTCGCCGACAATCCCACCAGCATCATCCCTTCGACCACGTACAGCAGATCCCAACGCAAGCTATAGATCGCAATATTGGTTACCAGGTATTCGTCTGGGAAGACGAAGAACGCGTAAATCACCACCCACCAGCCGAGCAGGATGAGGACGTTCAGAGTATTGATGAACCGGCCTTCATGGCCGTCCATATCGCTCGGGCGAAGAGAGACTGCGGCCATCAGCGGGACGACGTGCAGGAAGAGCACGATGTCGCCGGCAAACGGGTCGGGCAGCGGGCGGTGGAGAACGACTTCGAACCAGCACCAGCACAACTGGTTGAAGCACCACATGGCCAGACTGGCGGTGATTAGTCCCCAAAACAGCCGGACATGTCCCCGGCCGTCGAGGGTATTTCGAAAAGAGAAATACGTGGCCGCCAGCAGAACTGCCAGCGGAACCAGATCACCCATGGCGACCTGGAACATCCCGTGGAAGACCAGCGGCGCAAGCGCAAAGGCGACGAGCAGGCCGATTGCACACACTACTGCCGACATGGGACGAAGAGGCACTGCTGTCTATCTTAATGACTTGGGCAGGTTATGTTGAGATCACGGCGGCGGTACCCGAGGTTACCGAAGTAACCGGCGATTGCGGACCCATGTTCGTGAGGTGCCGAGTAGACCCCACCAGGGGGTTGGGACCGAGGGGACGACGCCGACGCCAGCAGCGGCCCTCTGGCTGCTAAAATTCGGCTTATGGCATTCCCAGCGAACCGCCTGCGCCGCTTGCGCCAGAATGAGACTCTCCGCTCGCTTGTGCGCGAAACCCGGCTTACGCCAGAAGCTTTCGTCTACCCGCTGTTCGTCTGTCCCGGCAAAGGCGTCCGCAGGGAAGTTCGGTCCATGCCCGGGGTGTTCAATCTGTCGGTGGACGAGGTTGTTAAAGAGGTGCGCGAGGCGCGCCGGCTGGGCGTGCTCTCCGTGATTCTGTTCGGCCTGCCAGAGAAGAAAGATGACGTGGCCACCGGCGCGTGGGCAGATGACGGCATGGTGCAGCAGGCTACGCGGGCGATTAAAAGCGAGGTCCGCGACGTCATCGTGATGGGCGACGTTTGTTTGTGCGAATACATGTCGCACGGGCATTGCGGAGTCGTGCGGCAGGCTGGCTCAGCGCGATCGCTGGGAGCAGCTGCGCGTGCGATCCCGAAAACCAAAGTCGTGGTCGTGAAGGACCGCCAGAAGTTGAATGCGGCTATGGACGCTGCGGTCAATACCGCCCAGCCCGAATATGAAATCGTGAACGACGAAAGCCTTGAACTGCTGGCGCGGACTTCGGTATCACTGGCGCGCGCGGGGGTGGACATCATTGCGCCATCTGACATGATGGATGGGCGGGTGGGCGCGATTCGCGCGGCGCTCGACCAGGCCGGCTTTGAGAACACGCCGATTCTTTCTTACGCCGCCAAATTTGCCTCGGGCTTTTATGGACCGTTCCGCGAGGCGGCCGATTCGACGCCGCAGTTCGGTGACCGCCGCTCTTATCAGATGGACCCGGCGAACTTTCGCGAGGCAATGCGCGAGATCGCACTCGACATCGAAGAAGGCGCCGACATGATCATGGTGAAACCGGCGCTGCCGTATCTCGACGTTATCGCGGCCGCGCGCGACCGCTTCGACGTGCCGCTCGCGGCCTATCAGGTGTCGGGCGAATTCGCCATGATCGAAGCCGCTGCCCGCAATAACTGGATTGACCGCGACCGGGTGATGATGGAATCGCTGGTCAGCATCCGCCGCGCCGGCGCCAGCATGATTCTCACCTACTTCGCCAAGGACGCAGCGCGGCTGCTGACGTAGAAAGCATTCTCCGGCCCCGACTAGAGCAACGACTCCAAATCACGCGCGCCATGGACGACTCTCAGGTTTCGAAAAAGCGCGGAACCTGGCCCACAGGCACGCGCCTTCGCATTTACAAATTTTGGCGCAAGCCGGTGTAGACCTCCCGCACCTGCCGTTCGGTGGCATCCAGCGGCCCGGAATTGTCGATCACGAAATCCGCCGCTTTGATCTTCTCTTCGTCGGACATCTGCGCCGCCATGCGCCGCGCAACCTCCGCCCGCGCGACTTCGAAGCTAATACCGAGCCGCCCCGCCAGCCGTTCCACGCGCTGCTCCTCGCGGCAGGTTACGACCACCAGGTAATCCAACCGGTCGGCCGCTCCGGCCTCCAGAATAAGCGCCGCCTCCACGATGGCAATCGCCTTTGGATCGCGCGCCCCGATCTCCTCCATCCATTCGTTTTCCTGCGCGATCACCGCTGGATGGACGATCGCATTTAACTCTTTCACCCGAGACGCAGCCCCAAACGCCGCTTCCGCCAGCTTCGCCCGGTTGATCGTCCCGTCGGAATTAAGGATGCCGGTTGAAAATGCTGCGACGACCTTTTGATAGACCGGCCGTCCCGGCTCCATCAGCCAATGCCCGATCGCATCGGCCTGAATGAGGTGCGCACCCAGTTTGACAAACATTTCGCCAACAACCGATTTTCCGCTGGCGATACCGCCGGTCAGGCCAACCTTGATCATGGACGGAACGAATTTATCACGGGACAGATAAGCCGAAAGTGAGAAGTCAAATTGAAGGTAAAAAAGTGGCCTCGAGAATCGGCCGGCAAAAGTCACGGCGGCGGACTGGGTTGGGGTTGGTTCTGCAATTTGGCTGCTTATTTTTGACTTGTCACTCCTGACCTCCGCAGCTTTGCCGCTTTCACTGTGTTCGCCATCAGCATTGCAATCGTGAGCGGCCCGACGCCTCCCGGCACGGGCGTGATTGCGCCCGCGATTTCCGCCACTTCGGGATGCACATCGCCTGCCAGCGTCGATCCTTTCGCCAGAAAATTTTCGAGTCGCTTCGCATTTGCGGCTTGCGTCCCGGCGAATAGCCGGTCGAATTCGGCGCGGTCGGTTACGCGATTGATGCCCACGTCGATCACGGTTGCGCCGGGCTTGACGAAGTCGCGGGTCACCATGCCCGCGCGCCCGATGGCGGCCACCAGGATGTCGGCGCGGCGGCAGACGCCCGGCAAGTCGCGCGTTTTCGAATGGCAGACCGTCACGGTGGCATTCTGATTCAAGAGCAGCATGGCGACCGGCTTTCCTACAATGTCGCTGCGGCCGATAACCACGGCTTCCTGCCCGGCAACCGGTATCGCGCTGCGCCGGAGAATTTCCATCACGCCCGCCGGGGTGCAGGGCACGAGGCCGGGCCGCTGCGTGGAAAGATATCCAACATTCATGGGATGAAATCCGTCGACGTCTTTCGCCGGATCGACCGCCAGCAGCACTCGTTTTGAATCCACCTGCGGGGGCAGGGGCAATTGCACGAGGATGCCATCGACTTCATCGCGGCGGTTGAGCGAATCGATGAGCGCCAGCAGTTCGTCGGTGGTCGCGGTTTCGGGGGGCGAATGCTGCTCGCTGTAGAGGCCGACCTCCTCGGAGCTTTTCACCTTGCCGCGTACGTACACTTCCGAGGCCGGGTTGTGGCCCACCAGCACGACGGCAAGCCCCGGCCGAATTCCTGAAGCGGCCAGCGCCTTTACGTCGCCCGCAACTTCGGCTCGAATTTCAGCTGCTATTTTTGTGCCGTCCAGAATCCTTGCCGTCATTTTCTCCACACCCCGCTCTTCCTCGCCCGTGCGAATTGAAATTCTATCGCATCGTTCAATCGCATCGTTCGATCTGCTATTGCGGATACGCAGCGAACTGGGCGCGGCGCTACAATACAAACGTTATGGTTCCCCAGGATCTTCTCGATATGCTCGTTTGCCCGGTTTGCAAAACGCCGGTGGCGCTCGTCAATAACGACACGAGCCTCAAATGCGGCCAGTGCTGCCGCGTTTACCCCATCCAAGACGACATTCCCATCATGCTGGTCGACTCCGCCAAGATCGAAAAAAAGATCGAAAAATAGCGGCTCGCGGCTTTTCCGAGCCAGACTTTAGTGCTATGTCCTGCCCGTTTTGGGGTGGGCTTTTTTGTGGCGCCAAAACGACGCGCTGCGTCAGTTTGTCAGGTGCCCTCCTGGGCAAAGCATTTACAGCCCGGTCGGGCCACGGGCCGCAACGTTTTGCGAATCATCGGGTTCTAGATAGTGTGGGCGTCGGGAAAGTGCCCATGGAGGGGTCCCAAGTTTACGGCAATTAGATTGCATGCAACGAAGCAGGTTGCCGATGACTCTAATAGGCGTAAGGGTAGCCGGGAAGTGAGGGCGACATGAAAGACCGATTTTCAGTAATGGAATTGTCAGCCTTACGGAACGACTTGCTACAGAGCGGCATGCTGGACTCGCGGGAAGCAGCCGAGGTGTTGCAGGTATTCCTGATGGGTCGCGGCTACGGGGTTTCTCCGCAAGCGGCCATCGACGCTGCCGGCAGGGTGGAAATGGCCGGTTGCTCACTGCCGGTCATCGAGCGCGAACTGGAAACTTTGGCGCTGGTAATGTAGGGTGGCTAACCGCCGCTTCGCGGCGAGGCGCAAATAGGAGTCGAGCGCACACGGGAAGAACGAGAGTTTCTAAAGGGAAACTGACCCAGCTTAACCCAGCATTCGGGCAGTTTCTCAGTGCGAAAAGCCGGGCAAATTTGCCCGGCCTTTTGTTTTTGTGGCATTCACTTCTGCAAGCTGAAATCTGCACGCCGAAATCCGCCGCCCGGAAGCCCTAGCCTTCTTCGCTATCCTCAATGCCGATTTTTGACAGCCGATAGCGCAGCGCATTGCGCGACAGCCCGAGCAGCCGCGCCGCCTGCGATTTGTTGCCGGCCGCGCGCTTGAGCGCTTCGCGAATCATCTCGTCCTCCCATTGATCGAGCGTCATGCCGTCAGGCAAGAAGCGATCGCCGGCCGCTCCAGCGCGATGACGCGGCACATCGAGCTGCACATCGTCGACGGTCAGCTCGGGCCCGGCCGCCAGCGCGGAGGCGCGTTCGATCACATTCTGGAGCTCGCGCACGTTGCCCGGCCAATAATGGCCGATCAGAATCTGCATCGCGGACGGCGCAATGCCGCGAAGCTGCCGGCCGGAATCCTTCGCAAAGCGCGCCAGAAAAAGATTGGCGAGCTCGGGGATGTCTTCCTTGCGCTCGCGCAGCGGAGGAATGTCAATCGGCACCACGTTGAGGCGGTAATAAAGATCCTCGCGAAATGTTCCCTGTTCGAGCGCGGCGCGCAGATCGCGATTCGTCGCTGCCAGCAACCGGACATCGACCTTGACGGTGCGCGTTCCTCCGAGGCGCTCAAATTCGCGCTCCTGAAGCACGCGCAGCAGCTTGACCTGCGTGGCCGCGGGAACGTCGCCGATCTCGTCGAGGAAGAGCGTGCCCTTATCCGCCATTTCGAATTTTCCCGGCTTGCTGGTGACGGCTCCGGTGAATGCGCCTTTCTCATAGCCGAAAAGTTCGCTCTCCAGCAGATTCTCCGGAATCGCCGTGCTGTTGATCTTGACGAATGGCCCCGAGGCTCGCCGAGACTTTTCATGAATGGCGCGGGCGATCAAATCCTTGCCGACTCCGCTCTCGCCGCCGAGTAACACAGTCGAGTTGGTGGGCGCCACGCGCTCCACCGTCGCCAGCACCTCCTGCATTTTCGCGCTGCGGGCCACGATGTTCGGATGGCTGTACTTCTGGCCGAGCGCCTCGCGCAGCGACCGGTTTTCTTCCTGAAGGCGTGAGTGGTCGAGTTCCTTGTGGACGACCATTCGCATTTCGGCGAGCGAAAATGGCTTGAGCACATAGTCGCTCGCGCCCGCCTTCATGGCCTCGACGGCGGTTTCGACCGATCCGAAAGCGGTCATGACCACGATAGGCAGCGCGGCATTCTGCCGCTTGACGGTCTGCAAAAATTCCAGCCCGCTCATGCCGGGCAGCTTGAGGTCGGTGAGCACCAGATGCACGGGCTCGGAGGCGAGCAGCTTTAATCCCGTCTCGGCATCGCCTGCGGAGAGAGTCTTGAAGCCGTCTTCGCCGAGGTTCAGCTCAAGCAGTCGCCGCATCTTGGCTTCGTCTTCGATGATCAGGATGGTTGGCATTGGTTGGTTGGCATTGGTTGGTTGTCGTTGGTCGTCGGTCGTCTGTCCTTAGTCGTCCGCTCTTCGCTGCTGGCTCTTTGCTCGCTTTCAAACTGGAATTTGTCTTCGTTTTTTCTATCCTATCGCGGTGGTTCTTCCGGGTTGGGGTTCGCCGGCTTCCTGCAAAGGAAAGAACAGCGTAAACACCGCCCCGCCTTGCGCGCTATTTTCTACGTGAATCGAGCCTCCGTGGCCGTCGATTATCTTAGAGACGATCGAAAGGCCCAAGCCGACGCCGGTTTTCTTGGTCGTCACAAAAGGATTGAATATCTCCTCGCGCAGCGCATCCGGAATTCCCGTGCCGGTGTCGGCCAGGACGAGCTGCACGCCCTCACGCTCATGCACGGTCGCTATGCCAGCCTCCACGCGCAAGGTGCCGCCATGCTCCTCCATTGCCTCATACGCATTCTGCACAAGATTCAGGAATGCCTGCTCGCACAGACTTTCGTCGAGCGGAACCTGCGGCAGCTCATCTTCATAATGCCGCTCGACGCGCACCGGGTTGCCCTTCCATCGGAACGCAACGATTTCCAGCGCGCGATCGAGCACCGCCGTTACGCTGCCGGGCTGCAACTGCGCGTGCAGCGGACGCGCAAAATCCAGGAACTCGGTGACCAGCGCGCTCAGCCGGTTGACCTCCGTTGAGATGTAACCCGCGAGCTCGCGCGACAACTCGTCCGAGGCCTGTAATTTCTGCGTCAGCATTTCGGCTGAGCCTTTAATCACGCCGAGCGGATTGCGAATTTCATGCGCGAGCCCGGCGGAAAGCTGACCGAGCGCGGCCAGCCGCTCGGAACGCCGGGCCTCGGCCTGCGCCTGCTCCAGGCGGCGATTCGTCTCCGCGAGGCGCTCGGCCAGTTCGCGATAAAGCTGGGTCTGGTGGCGGCTCTGCTGCGCGAAGCGATTGACGACCATGGCCGCCAGGAAGAAAAACATGATGCGCAGCACCAGGTAGCCGATCGCCTCGCCCGTGATTTCGTAGTCCTGCATCGCCGGGTAGAGATACGAGCAGTAGGTGGCGGAAGCGAGAAGAGTCCAGAACAGCGTCATCCAGGGCCCGCAATAAAGCGCGGCCGTTACGACTGGCAGGAAATAGATGGGCCAGTAACTGCTGTTGATGCTGATTTCGCCGGTGTGGTCGATGAGCAGGGCCGCCAGCAAAATTTTCATCAGGATGACGTAAGAGATTCCGCGCCGATCGAAGCGGGCGACGATGCGCGACTCCAGCACCTGCACGGCGCCAATCGCCAGCAGGATGACTTGCTTATGCCATTCGAGCTCGGGAGGCAGGGCGGCGAGCACGCCGATGAATACGAGCCAGATGAGCAGCCAGATGGTATCGAGGCGGCTCAGCCGCCGCGATTCGGGATCGAAGATAGGAGGCGGAGATTCCACGCAGCATCCATCCAACCGCAGAAGAGGCGTCGGCGTCAATCAGAGCGCGAGCCGCAGATTGCGTGCGATGGCCAGGCGGCGGGAGGCGGCTGCATAAGCATTTCCAATCCTCAACATAAATTCTTTCGATTTCCGTACAAGGCGTGCGCCAGCTACTGTTATGATGCCGCTCGGAATCAGGGCAAAAAAGCGATGACAAAGGTTGAAGCGATTATTCAGGTCTCCAAACTGGATGCGGTCAAGGACGCTCTGCACGAAGTGGGCGTCGAAGGAATGACAGTTCTCGAAGCCCGCGGACACGGCCGCCAGAAGGGCCATACCGAGTTTTATCGCGGACGCGAGTATTCGGTCGATCTCATTCCGAAGGTGAAGCTCGAGATCGTGCTCGCGGACGAGGCGGTGGAAAAAGCCGTGCAGGCGATCGCCAATGCGGCTCGCACCGGCAAAATTGGCGACGGCAAAATTTTTCTGTCGCGCATCGACGAGGCAATCCGCATTCGCAACGACGAGCGCGGCGAGAGCGTCTTATGACAGTAGAGACCTAAACCGCTCGCCAGAAATTCGAGATGCCAGGATTCTTATGACCGCCGCGGCCTCCGTCAACCCCGAGTTGCGAGAGCTGTACGTAAGGGAAACGGCCGCCATCCAGCAGGAATTTTCAGTCGATGCCGACGGCCGCGTGGCCGTCGCTCGCCGCACCGCGCTGGTCGATTCCATCGTAAGGGCGCTCTGGGACGAGATTGTTGTTGGTTCGGGCGGCGGTGGTTCGGCTGGCGTTGATTTGAGCGGCGCGGCGTCCGCCAGCCGGGACGACGCCACCTCTCCCAAAAATTTCGCCCTGGTCGCTACCGGCGGCTACGGGCGCGGCTGGCTCTTCCCGCATTCCGACATCGATCTTCTTTTCCTGCACGCCGATTCGAGCAGCGAAACTGAATTCAAAGATCCCATTCGCCGCTTCTCGCAGGAGCTTTGGGACCTGCGCTTGAAACTCAGCCCCGTTACCCGCAGCCTGGCGGAATGCGAGCGCCTGGATCCGAACAATCTGGAGTTTGCCATCTCGCTGCTCGATTGCCGCTACCTGGCCGGCGACCACGAGCTGTTTATGCGTCTGCGCGAAAAGGCCGTCCCGCGCCTGATCGCGCGCGAATGCCATGCGCTCATCCAGAATCTCGGTGAGCTGACGCGGGCGCGTCATCACAAATTTGCCAATACAGTTTTTCACCTTGAGCCGAACGTTAAAGACGGCCCGGGCGGCTTGCGCGACTATAACGTGGCCTGCTGGCTGGCGCTAATCTCGGCGATGGAGAAGCTGCGTATGTGGCCGGACGCCGCCACGCTGCTGCCGGTTTCGTCGCGCCGCGCATTCGAGGCCGCGCTCGATTTCCAGATGTCGGTGCGCTGCTTTCTTCACTTTCGCCACGGGCGGGGCGACAACACGCTGAGCTGGGATGCGCAGGAAGAGGCGGCCGCCCGCAAGATCGGCGCGCCCGATGCGGAGATCACGAGCGCCGCCGACTGGATGCGCATCTACTTCGGCTACGTGCGCGGCGTGCATCGCGTGTGCACCCAGCTGCTCGAGGAAATCCCGGCCGCGTGGTCGTCGTTGTATCGCCAGTTTCAAGGTTGGCGCACCAAGATTCCCAGCAACGATTTTTCCGTGGTCGATGGGCTGATTTTTTTGCAGCAGCCGAGCGCCGTGCAGGATCCGGAAAAGCTTTTGAGCCTGTTTCACTTCATGGCCGAGCACGGCCTCAAGTTGAGCACGACCACTGAATACAAAGTTGAGCAGGCGCTGCCAGCGCTGGCGTCAACGCCTCCGCGCGGGGGCGAGCTTTGGCTTTATTTGCAGGAAACTTTGCTTCAGCCGCACGCCGCCGACGCGCTGCGCGCCATGAATGCGCTGCGACTGCTCACGCTGCTGCTGCCCGAACTGAAAGGCATTGAAGCGCTGGTGGTGCGCGACTTCTACCATCGCTACACGGTCGACGAGCATTCTTTTCTCGCCATCGAACATCTGCATCGCCTGAAGGAATCGAAATCGGAGTGGGACCAGCGCTTTGCCGAATTGCTGGCCGAACTTGAACAGCCGGAGCTGCTCTATCTCAGCCTGCTGCTGCACGATTCCGGCAAGGGCCTGCCGGGCGACAATCACGTTGCAGGCAGCCTGCAACTGACCGAGAGCTGCGCGGAGCGGCTCGATCTTGATGCAGCCGACCGCGAGACGGTTCGCTACCTGGTCGCGAGCCATCTCGAAATGTCAGCGGCCATACGGCGCGATGTCTTCGATCCGGCGAATGTGAAGTCGTTCGCGGAAAAAGTCGGGGCGCCGGAGCGTCTCAAAATGCTTTGCCTGATGACGTATGCCGATATCAAAGCGGTGAATCCCGAGGCCATGACGCCGTGGAAGGCGGACAATCTGTGGCAGCTTTATATCGCCAGCGCAAATTACTTGAGCCGCAGCGCCGACGAACGCCTGCACACCAGCGCGCATGATGCGGCCAGCGCGGGACTCGAGAATCTCGCTCATCTGCATTCGCTGGCCGGAGTCGCGGGAAAAAAGATCAACATATTTCTCGAGGGCTTGCCGCAGCGCTATCTCCGCATTCACGGCGCGACTGACGTGCTGGCGCACACCGACATGGCCTCGCGCCTCGGCGCAAACGGCGTTGAATGCAGCCTCAAGCAGGTGCGCCACTGGTATGAGCTGACTTTGCTGACGACGGATCGGCCGTTTCTTTTCGCATCGGTCTCGGGAGCGCTCGCCGCCTGGGGAATGAATATCGTAAAGGCGAACGCATTTTCAAACGCGGCCGGAATCGTGGTTGACACGTTTTATTTCACCGACCGCTTCCGCACACTTGAAATGAATATTCAGGAATGGGATCGCCTGAAGAAGAGCATCGCGTCCGTGGTCAAGGGCGAAGCGGACCTAGCCCGCATGTTGCGCGACCGCTTGAAATCAGAAAACACAAGCGGCACAAAAGTAAGAGTAAAGATCGCCACGCAGATCGAAGTCGACGATCACTCGTCGGCGCACAGCACGCTGGTGCAAGTGCTCACACAGGATCGTCCCGGGCTGCTCTATCGCATGTGCTCGGTGATATCGAAGCACAGCTGCAACATCGAAATCGCGCTGATTGAGACCGAAGGCCAGATGGCAATTGACGTTTTTTATCTGACATCAGCCGGCGCCAAGTTGACAGGCGAAGGACAGACGGCGCTGGGGAAGTCACTGCGCGAAGAGCTGGCGGTGCAGTAGTCGCTCAAGCCGGACGCAGTTGCGGCCGAACAAATGATCGGCTAGTTCTCGGCGGTCCCGTAATATCCCGCGCGCGTCTGCACCGCCATATCTTTCTTCTTCACCTGCAAAACGATATGGTGATAGCCCTCGCCGGCGGCATCTTTGTCGGGTGTGAATCCCAGGCTGTACTGGGTGCGCAACTCTTCGGAGATACTGGTATAGGCATCGCCCGCCAGCTCCTTCTTCGAAATTTCAAAGAAGCGTCCGCCAGTTTCCTTCGATATGCGCTCCAGAGTTTTCTTGCCATCGGCGTGCTTTTCTTCCGAGCGAGGCTGCCCGCCGCCGCGCCGGCCGCTGCCTCCGCCGCCCGGATAACCACCGCCTCCGCCGGGCCATCCGCCACCTCCGCCGCCGGGATAACCGCCGCCCGGATAGCCGCCGCCGCGGCCGGAATTGCCGTTGCCGTTATCATGACGATCGTGGCGCTCTTCGATCCCTTTGAAGTAGATCGAGTACACGACGGTGTCGGAGCGCATGGCCGCTTCAATCGCGCTCTCCAGCGAAGTATGGCTGCCGCGGTCAACGCCGTCGGAGAGAATGATGACGGCCTTGCGCCCCGGCTGCTTTTTCATCAGTTCATTCGACGCGAGGTAAACCGCGTCATAAAGTTCGGTGCCTCCGTGCCGGCTGCCGGAATGCGAATCGTCGGTATTCGGATCGTTCGAGTGGCTGGTGTCGTCATCGCCGGTCTTGAGTAGATCGAGCGCTGATTGCATCTTCTCGCGCTTGTGGGTCAGATCCTGCAAGAGCTCGACCTGATGATCGAAGTGGAGCAGAAATGCTTTGTCCTTATCCTGCGTCAGCATCTGATCGAGAAAGCTGTGGCTGGCGTTGCGCTCCTGATCGAGGGCTTCGCGCTGGCTGAAGCTGGTATCCACGAGCAAGCCCATGGTGAGAGGGAGATTCGACTCGAGCGAGAAATACTTGATCGGCTGTGGACGGCCGTTCTCCTGTAGCGTGAAATCATCTTTCGTGAGGTCTTTGACGATCGCGCCGTGCTTGTCGCGAACGGTAACCGGCAGGGCGACGACGTTGACGTCGACGGCGATGGTGGCGACGGAGTCTTTATTTTGCGCGTCTTTATTGGTATTAGTTTGATTAGTATTAGTTTGCGCCGCACTATTCGGCGCGGCATCTTTGGCAGCCGGGACGGTTTGAGAGTTTGCGGGAGGCGCTTGCGCGAATCCCGGCGGAACAGCCAGCACGAAGCTCAGCGCGGCGGCCAGCGCGCGGCTTATCATTTTCCAGTTAGTCGTTCTTCGGCTCGTCATTCTCTGGCCCATCGGTCTCGAAAGCATCGCAGGTTGCAAAGTCATTCTTGCCTCGAACACAGCTTTCATAACTGTCGAATCATAAATGTTGAATCAAAGTCAGTGGTCCCCTATGTGCCGGGGGTTAAAGGTTTTGTGAGCGCCGGATGGGAGTCATCCCAACTAAGAGACTGGATGCGCGCCCGACAACCTTCAGTTGCCAATAAGTTATAAATGATCGCCGTAAATGCGCCGTCAACGCCAGTAAAACTTCGTAAAGCCTGATTTGCAGCCCACCGCCGATGCTACATTAAAAGAAATGCACGCAGGGCAAATCAATCAGGCATGCGGAATCCGCGCGGGCTTCGGGAGTCGGTTAGCGCGTCAATGGGCGCGTCGTTGGTCCGATAGATGGTCGGGTAGACGCTCGGCTCGAGCGGCGATTTTCCTGGCTGCAATCGCGGCCGTGATCGCGATCGCCCTGGTGACGCCGCGCGCCGCTGCGCAGGCCAGATCTGGATCCGACGCCGTCTCGAAGGCCGTGGGGACGATCAAGACCGTCCAGTCCGGCTCGATCACCGTGGCCGCGGAATCGGGGGGCGACGTGACCGCAACGCTCGCGCCTACGACCAGAATTCTGCGCGTTCCTCCGGGCGAAAAAGATCTGAAAAATGCGACCGCACTTCAGGCCTCCGACCTTCAGCCGGGAGATCGCGTGCTTGTTCGCGGCCCACTGGCTGCGGACGGTCACACAATTGCAGCTCTCGCGGTCATCGTGATGAAGCAGTCCGATGTTTCTGCGGCGCGCCAGCGCGAAAGCGAAGACTGGCAAAAACGCGGCGCCGGCGGCCTGGTCACGAATGTCGATGCCGCGACTGGCACCATCACAATCTCTTCGGGCGGGCTCGGCGCCAGCCACAATGTTGTGGTGCACGTCGTAAAAAGCACGATCCTGCGCCGCTACGCGCCCGGCTCGGTTAAATTCGACGATGCCAAGCCCGCCGCGCTCGGCGAGATCAGAGTCGGCGATCAGTTGCGCGCACGCGGCACCCGCAACGCCGACGGCAGCGAACTCACCGCCGATGAAGTTGTCTCCGGCTCGTTCCGCAACATTGCGGGGACAATCACCGCCATTGATGCCGCGAGTAACACGATCACGGTGCATGACCTGATCGCCAAGGCAACGGTGATGGTCAAGGTGTCGCCTGAGTCGCAAATGAAAAAGTTGACGCCGGAGATGGCGCAGCACATCGCGGCGCGGCTCAAGAGCGGCGGCGATCAAGCCGCTGCCCCAGGCGCGACTCCACCGGGATCGGCATCGGCACAAGGCGCCCGCGCCACCAATTCACAAGCCGGATCTTCTCAGGCTGGATCACCGGGCGCGCACGCGCATTCCGCCGACGCACCATCCGGCGGCTCGGCTGGAGCACAAGGCCGAGGTGGTGCTCCGGATGTTCAGCGCATGTTGAGCCGCCTGCCCAACAGCTCGCTTGCCGATCTCGCCAAAGGCGAAGTCGTGATGATCGTTGCGACCGGCGACAATTCCGGCGCGGCGTCCAGCCCCGCGGCGACTGCACAGCCCCCCGAGGTCACAGCCATCACATTGCTTGCGGGCGTCGAACCTATTCTCACGGCGGCGCCCACTCGTTCGGCGTCGCTCCTTTCCCCGTGGTCGCTCAATACTTCTGGAGGCGAGGGCGATTCCGCGCCGTAATCGATCATCTTTCATGAGCTATCCACCTATAAATAGAAATCTGTCCCCCAGCTGCATGGCTTTGCGCTTTGCGCGGCTTGCGGTCGTGATTCTCGTCGTGGTCGCCGCAGCCGCCTTGTCGGCGCAGGCCCAGTCCACGGGCACGCTGCGCGGACAAGTTGCCGATCCTTCGGGTGCAGTCGTTCCGAATGCCACCGTCGCGATTCTTCAGTCCGGCGGCCCGACCCATTCGGCGAGAACAAACAACAACGGCAACTACGAAATTGGCAATCTTCCACCCGGCAACTACACGGTCACCGCGAATGCCCAGGGATTCACCGTCTTCGTGCAGAATGACGTGGCGGTAAATGCGGGCCAGGTTGCGCAGTTCAACATCGCGCTTGAAATTCAGGTCGAGCAGCAAAAGGTCAACGTTGAGGAAGAAACTCCGCAGGTCCAGGTCAACCCGGAGAACAATGCCAGCGCGGTGATCCTGACCGGCAAAGATCTCGAGGCATTGCCTGACGATCCCGACGAACTGCAATCCGATCTTGAAGCGCTCGCGGGGCCCTCGGCTGGGCCGAATGGCGGCCAGCTCTACATTGACGGCTTTACCGCCGGCCAGCTTCCGCCGAAGTCATCGATTCGCGAGATTCGCATCAACCAGAATCCGTTTTCGGCCGAATACGACAAGCTCGGCTACGGCCGCATTGAAATTTTCACCAAGCCCGGCACCGACAAACTTCACGGACAGTTTGCCATGGTCGGTAACGACTCCGCCTTCAATTCGCGCAATCCGTTCCTTGGCGACGCCGAGCAGTCGCCCTACTATTCCGTGATCTATATGGGGAACGTCGGCGGGCCAATCAACAAGAAGGCATCGTTCTTTTTCGACGTGCAGCGCCGGAACATCGATGAAATCGCGATCGTCGACGCGCCGGCCATCAACCTTGCCGAGAGCGTTCCGAATCCGCGCACGCGCACCAATCTCAGCCCGCGCATCGACTACCAGCTCACGCCCAGCAACTCGATCACGGCGCGTTACCAGTATTACCGGGACACCTGGCAGAACGATGGCATCGGCGGACTGGTGCTGCCCGAGGCCGGCTATAACACCGCTTCAACCGAGCACACCGTGCAACTCACCGATACGCAGGTTATCGGATCGAAGATGATCAATGAAACGCGCTTTCAATATCTGCACGACAACAGCGACCAGAACCCGGTCAACTCGCCGCTGCAAACGCTGCCGAGCGGCTTCACGACCAACGCGTCAATCAATGTGCTCGGATCGTTTACGGGCGGCCGGGCTGCGTCGGGAGTTCAGAACGACTATCAGGATCATTACGAGTTGCAGAATTACACTTCGATCGCGCAAGGCAAGCACTTCGTGAAATTCGGCGGGCGGCTGCGGGCGGCTCACGAAGTCAGCACGTCGGGCGCGGGATTTAACGGCGCCTTCACCTTCCCGACCATCGACGCATACAACGCCGCCGTGGCGGCTCTTCAATCGGGCGGCACGCCCTCGGGAGCCACGCAATTTGGGCTCGATGCAACCACGAGCGGCTCGGTTCCCACCGTGAGCGCGACGGTCTACGACGCCGGCTTGTATGTACAGGATGA
Source organism: uncultured Acidobacteriaceae bacterium (assembly GCA_963803645.1). Classification (GTDB taxonomy): domain Bacteria; phylum Acidobacteriota; class Terriglobia; order Terriglobales; family Acidobacteriaceae; genus Acidiflorens. The sequence continues at coordinate 808,473 of CAWDNK010000007.1, forward strand.
CTGGAAGGTGCGACCCACGCTGACACTGAGCGGAGGACTACGCTTTGAAACGCAGAATGACATTCACGATCACGCCGATTGGGCGCCGCGCCTCGGCTTCGCGTGGGGCATTGGCGGTGGCGGCAAGAATGCGCCGAAAACCGTGCTGCGCGGGGGCTTTGGCCTGTTTTATGACCGCTTCTCGCAGGGCCTCGTTCTGAACGCGGAGCGGCTGAATGGCATAACGCAACAGCAATATACCGTGTCGACCACGGAGTGCAATCCCACCTGCCCGACGATCAATTTCTTTCCGACCGTTCCGCCGGTGAGCCAGTTGCCGACCGGCACCGTTTCATCCGTCTACCAGATCGCGCCCGATCTGCATGCGCCCTACGTCATCCAGAGCGCGGTCAGCCTCGAGCGCCAGATCACCAAATTCGCAAACGGCACGCTGACCTATTTGAATGCGCGGGGCGTTCATCAATTGATGTCATTCATCCCAAACGCGCCCGATGTCCCGGCTTATCCGTATTATTCCGGAACAACGCCGCCCTCGTACACATTCCAGTACGCCTCCGCGGGAAACTTCCGCCAGAACCAGTTGATCGCGAGTTTCAATGTGCAGGCCGGCTCCAAAGTCTCGCTGCACGGTTACTACTCGCTGAATTTTGCCAACAGCGACCCGATTGGCTCATCGAGCGGCGGATCGTTCAGCACGAATTTCGCTTCCGATCAACACGACATCGGCCTTGACTACGGCCGTGCCTCGTTCGCCATTCGCAACCGCGTCTTTTTCGGCGGCAGCGTAGCCTTGCCGCGCGGATTCCGTCTTAGTCCATTTCTTGTGTTCAATTCCGGCGCGCCCTATAACATCACGGTTGGTGAAGACCTCGCCGGCGATTTGCAGTTCAATGTGCGGCCCGCGTTCGCGCCGAATCCGACCGGTGCATGCGTCTCACCGCTGGCGGCGTGCCACTATACGGTTCCAACTACGCCCTACACACCCGTTCCGATCAATTATCTGACTGGCCCCAATCTGTTCACGCTCAACCTGCGCCTCTCGAAAACTTTTGGATTCGGTCCCGAGATTAAAAGCGGCGCCGGAGCACAATCGGGAGGTTCGCCGAGCGGCCACAACCCGGCGGCACACGCGGGCGGAGGTGGCGGAGGCTTCGGACACGGGGGAGGAGGAGGTCCGGGAGGAATGTTTGGCGGAGCGCCGACCAATCGCCGCTACAGTTTGACGCTTAGCGTGAACGCCAGAAATGCGCTGAACGACGTAAACGCCGGGACGCCCATAGGCGTCATCAAGTCAGGGGAGTTCGGACAATCAGTGAGCCTGGCCGGCGGCCCATTCTCGAGCCCAGCCGCCAGCCGCAAAATTGAATTGCAAGCCATGTTCAGCTTTTGAAAAATGAAATCTTGTGTAGAGAGCGATCGAGGCTCGACTCTCGGAACTCGCGGCTATTCTTACGTCGAATAATCCGCATTAATCCGCACATACTCGGCGGTCAAATCCGTAGTAAGAAACTGAACCGACGCGCGCCCGCGTCCCAACTCAACTCGCACATCGCACTCCGGTCGCGCCAGCGCCTGATGCGCCCGCCGCTGGTCGAAGGGCCACGCGACCCCGCCCGCGCAGACCTTTTGGCCGCCAATAAAAACGTTCACCCGCGCCGGATCAATCGCCACGCCGCAGCGGCCCACCGCGGCCAGGATGCGTCCCCAATTCGGATCCGCGCCCGCCCAGGCCGTCTTCACCAGCAACGAATGAGCAATCGTTCGCGCCACCGTCAACGCCTCATCGCGGCTGCGGGCTCCGGCGACGTGCAACCGGATCACATGCTGCACGCCTTCCCCATCGCTGATGATCTGTTCAGCCAGCGACCGGCACACGCCGTTCAGCGCGGTAGCAAACTTTTTTCTGGTGCCGCCATCTCGCACCGCGATGCCGCTCGCCCCGCTCGCCAGGAGCAGCACGGTGTCGTTCGTTGAAGTGTCGCCATCGATCGACATGCAGTTGAACGATTCGTCGCAGGCATCGCGCAAAAGAGATTGCAAGTCACGAGCGCTGGCCTTCAGGTCGGTGAAGATGTAGACCAGCATGGTCGCCAGTTGCGGATGAATCATCCCGGCTCCCTTGGCGACGCCGAGCACGGTGACGTCCGTCGCGGCTGTGGATCCGGATTTCCGCGGTTTGCGTTCGGAAGGGATTCGAAAGCGCGCGGAGGCGATCTTTGGCCGCGTGTCGGTGGTCATGATGGCGCGCGCAAAATCGCCAGCGGCGCGCGAACTGGCCGCGCGCGCGCGAATCAGTTCCGGCAGGTGCGTCCGAATTTTATTGTCGGGTAAGGGCACACCGATAATGCCGGTCGACGAAGGAAAAACTTCCGCCGCCGGAATGCCGAGAATTGTCGCCGCCGCGCCGCACACCCGCCCGCATGCCGCGATGCCCGCGGGGCCAGTGGCACAGTTTGCGTTGCCGGAGTTGACGATCACGGCGCGCACCCGCCCGCCGCTGGCTTTGAGCGCTGCGCGCCCGACCTCAATAGGCGCCGCCACAACCCGGTTGCTCGTGAAGAGCGCGGCCGCGTTCGCGCCGCCGGCAATCTCGACGAGGGCGAGATCTGGCCGACCGCTCACTTTGATTCCTGCAGCCAGAGCGGAGAAGAAAAATCCGCGCGGGAACAGGATTTTTTCGGGAGTGCGTCGCATCCTGGAAGAGGTCATGCCTGCTGAATCTTGTACACCCAGTTCGTGGGCGGAGGCAAAATAGCAAACGCCGGCAACTCGCCGCGAATCATCGCGACTTCATCGCAGTTCGCCAGGCGCGGACATTGATAGCAATCTTTGTGAATCTTGTCGGGCAGGTCTGTGTGCTGCGCCACAGTGAATCCGAGATGCGAAAAGAATTCAGGAATTCGCGTAAACAGGCAGACGCAACTTACATTATGTTTTTCGGCCTGCGCCAGAAGCGCCTTCACCAGCCGCCTTCCGCCACCTCCGCTCTGCCGCGAAGGATCGACGGTGATCGATCTTATTTCGGCGAGGTGCACGCCGTATAAATGCAGCGCGCCGCATCCGATGATGCGGCCCGCGTCTTCGAGCACGACAAAATCGCGCACGTTCTCGCAAATTTCGGCGAGGGTTCGCGGCAGCAAAGTGCCGTCGCCGGAATAGTTGCGAATCAACGCCTCGATCTGCTCGGCGTCGGGAAGAACGGCGTCACGCGTGCGCATATTCTTCCTCCTTCTCCTCCTGCTCCGCTTGGTCCTTGCGAGCCAGCGCTGCATTTGGAGCCGCGATCAAGCCTGCCTTGGGCTTGGCGGCGTTCTTCTTTGCGCGCGTTTTTGGCTTGCTGACTTTATTGTCCGACTGAATTCCGGCGCTCAATGCCCGATCCAGTGCATTGATGAGCTGGTCGATATGTTTCTTCTCAATAATGTAGGGCGGCAAGAATCGCAGAACCTTTTCGTGCGTGCGATTGATGATGATCCCCGCTTCGCGCATGCGGACCAGCACGGCCTTCGCGAGATCGGCGGAGTCGAGTTCGATCGCGCGCATTAAACCAGTCCCGCGCACATCCTGAATCGAGCCATGCCTGGCGTCGAGTTGTTCGAGCGCCGCGCCGAAATAATCGCCCGTCGCGACGACATGCTTTAGCAGCTTCTGCTCCTGGCGCAGGAATTCGATGGCCACTGCGCAGGCCAGCGGTCCGCCGCCAAAAGTTGTGCCGTGCAGGCCCGGATGCATGGCTGCCGCGACGCGATCGGTCACAAGGATTGCCCCGAGCGGCAGGCCCGCGGCCAGCGGCTTTGCGACGGTGACCACGTCCGGCAGCACATCGTAATGCTGATAGGCAAAATGCTTGCCGGTACGGCCGAGACCGCATTGGATTTCGTCGAGTATTAGCAGCGCGCCGCTCGCGGCAGTCAAGCGCCGCGCTAGTTCGAGAAACTCGTGCGTCACCGGCTGAATGCCGCCTTCACCCTGAATCGCCTCGATGCACACCGCGCAAACGCTCGCATCGAACTTCCGCTCCAGATCCGCGACGTCATTGAACGTGACGAACTGCACGCCCGGCACGAGGGGAGCAAACGGCGTGCGATATTTTTTCTGCCCCGTCGTCGACATCGCACCGTAGGTGCGCCCGTGAAACGAGTTGTCCATCGCCAGAATGCGCCATTTCGGGCGCGCTCCGTTTTTCTTCTGCGCGTGATTTATCTGCGCAAAAGCGCGGGCCAGCTTCAGCGCGCCGTCCCATGCCTCGGTTCCGCTGTTCGAAAAGAAGGCGCGATCCAAGCCCGACATTTCCGTCAAGCGCTTCGCCAGCGGCGCCTGAAACTCGTGATAAAAAATGTTGCAGGTGTGAATGAGCTTCGCCGCCTGCTTGCGAATCACCTTCTGAATCGCCGGATGATTGTGCCCGAGCGCGTTCACTCCGAGACCGCTCAGAAAATCCAGATACTTTTTGCCGGTCGAATCCCACACGTAGATGCCCTGGCCGCGCTCCAGCAAAATCGGCTGGCGTTCATAGGTGGGAATGAGAAGCTTTTTCTCGAGCTGCGACACCGAATCCAGACTCATGCCCTCAGCACCTCCGTGCCGCAATCGATGCGTGTGAAATAGAACTGCGGCAGGACTTCCACCTCCGCCGCCGGAAGAATTCGCACTCGCCCCACTCCGCGTTTGAGCGCCAGCATGCAGGCTTCGAGTTTCGGCATCATGCCACCGCTGATCACTGCCCCCTCGATCATTCCGGCCACGTCGGCCGTGTTCAGGCGCGCCATCACCGAGCCATCCGCCTGCTTCACGCCGGCGACGTCGGTTAAAAAAATCAGCGCATCGGCCTGGCACGCGATCGCGCACGCCGCCGCCATCTGATCGGCGTTCACGTTGTAATATTCGCCGTCGCTGCCGAGCGCCACCGATGAGAGCACGGGGATCCCGCCCTCCGCCCAGATGGCCCGGAGCCAGCGCGGCTCCGAGAAACAGATCTCGCCGACGAAACCCAGATCGTGATCGGCATCCTGCTTTTTGCGCGCCCGAAAAACTCCGCCATCGCCGCCGCACAATCCGATCGCTGGCTGTCCCGCCGCCGCAATCGCCGCCACCAGACTCTTGTTCACGATTCCCGCCAGCACCATCAGCGCCACGTCGCGCGTTTCGGCATCGGTCACACGCAGACCGTGCACAAATTCACTTTCCTTGCCCATGAGCTTCAGGGTGCGCGTCAGCGCGCCTCCGCCGCCATGCACTACGACCAACTGGTGCCCATCGCGCGCCAACTGCACTACCGCCTGCGCGCACCGCTGGAGCGTCGGCTTGTGTTCCACCGCAGCCCCGCCGATTTTGACGACGATCTTCACTCGATCCCCTCGCTCTCATTCCACCCGTACATCAGATTCATGTTCTGCACCGCCTGGCCGGCCGCGCCCTTCAGCAGATTGTCGAGGCATGAAACCACGATCAGCCGCCGTCCATCGCGCGCCAGCGTGAAGCCGACATCGCAATAATTCGTGTGCACGGAAAATTGAATCTCCGGCAAAGTCGCCGCCGGATAAACCCGCACCCAGCGCTTGTCACCATAAAAATCGCCGAAACAGCTTTGGATCTCTTCCGCCCGGGTTTCGCGCTTCAAATGCACATAGATAGTCGACAGGATTCCGCGCGGAATCGGCAAAAGGTGCGGCGTGAAAATCAAGTGCCCAGCGTCGAGCCGCAACTGCTCGAGAATTTCGCCGGTATGCCGGTGTCCAAAAACCGAGTACGCCGAAAAATTGTCGGCCACCGAAACAAAATGCGTACGCGCCGTCGGCTCTTTGCCCGCGCCCGATACGCCCGACTTCGAATCCGAAATAATTCCGCGCTCCGCATCGATGACGCCTGCCGCCACCAGCGGCGCGAGGCCGAGAATCACCGATGTCGCATAGCAGCCGGGATTTGCCACCAAGGCGGCGCCGGCGATGGAAGTGGCGTTCAACTCCGGCAGGCCGTAGACAGCGCTCGCATCGAGCTTCGCCGCAGTGGTCGCGTCCACGTCGCTGAAGCCATAGACCGCGCGGTTCTCAGCCTGCTTCAGCCGCCAGGCGCCGCTTAGATCGACGACGCGCAACCCGCGCGCTAGCGCCTCCGGAACAAGCTCGCGCGAAACGCCATGCGGAGTCGCCAGGAAAAGCAACTCGACGCCATGCGCCTGCAAAGCCTCCCAGGAAAATGCCGCAACCGAAGCATGGCCATTTCCGTTTCCGTGGCCGTTTCCCGAGGCGCCCAGGAATGCAGGCTGGTCGCCGGTCTCCGCGCTGCGCCGCAGTAGCAACGGCTTCTCGACACGAGAATGGCGCCTGAGCAGACGGACCAATTCCACGCCGGAGTATCCGGAAGCTCCCAGCACGGCCGTTTTCAGTTTTCCATCCATCGCAAGTGTTCAGAGCCCAAGTTCAGAGCGAATGTTCAGATCTTCAGATCCAGCGTTCAGATCGAACCTTCGGCAATCCGCCCGCCTCACCGCTTTTCGCTTGAAGGCATAATTATCCATTATGATGCATAATTATTCATCTAGTATCCCAATCGCAACGCTGGCTGTCAAGACAAAATCATGTCCTCGCCGGTATCAGGTTGGTCATTCCGGCTGGCGATTGCGCGAACGTCCGAGATGAAAATAGCGAGATCTACGCCCCCTCCTTTTCCCGTCTTTTCTGATGACTGCAAAAAGAAATTTCTATTGGACTCCTCCCTATGCGGGCGTTTACTGTGAACAACAATTTGCCTTTGCGCAGGAGACTTGTAACCACATTTCATGCCCTTCTCAAACACGCACGACCCGCAACGCGTGACCCGCAACGGCAAATGTGCCGAGCCTGCTCGAGCAGCAATGCCTCATCCGAATTTGCGACACCGCATTCCTTCAGGAGCCATCGCATGCTGAAGCCATCTGAACGCCGCCCGATGCGCAGCCCATTCCCCGCAATCATTCTGTTGCTGGCGGCCGCGCTCGCCGCGCTGCCCGTCGCCGCCCGCGCCGATGACGCGGCCAAGCCCGATCCTTCCGGCCTCGCCACCGGCGACCGCGGCGCAACGAGCGACTCGGCGGGCAATCCCTTCGTCGTCCCCGAACCCGCGGACAAATCCGCTCCCGACTACGCGCAGAGCAAAAAAGCCTCCGACGACTACCAGGCGCAGGCCGCTCGCGAGCCGCTCGCTGTCAAACTCGCCGACAATGTCGGCCATCTCCGGCTCGCCACCAACTTCGCCTGGACGCTCAACACCGGCTATCTCGTGCTCTTCATGCAAGCCGGCTTCGCGTTGTTGACCTGCGGCCTGGTGCGCAAGAAAAATGCCGCGCACCTCATGATGCTTAACTTCGCCGCGTATGTTTTCGCTTTCCTCGCGTATTACGCCGTCGGTTATGCCTTTCAGTTTGGAGCTGTCGCCATCAATGCCTCGCCCGGCGGCATTGGCGGCGCGCTGACGCTCAATAAATTTCTTGTCGGCAGCGGGCAATGGGGATTTCTCGGCGGCAAGGGCTTCTTTCTGGTCGGCCCAGCCTATGACGCTTCCAGCAACGTTCTCGCGCTCTTTGAAGTGGTTTTCATGGAGACTGCCGGCTACATCATCGTGGGCGCGGTATGCGAGCGCATCACCTTCGGAGCTTTTTTACTCTGCGAACTTTTCATCGGCGCGATTCTTTATCCCGTCTACGGCTGCTGGGTCTGGGGCGGAGGCTGGCTTTCGCAAATCGGATCGACTCTGCACCTCGGCCACGGCTACGTTGATTTCGCGGGCTCGACCGTCGTGCACGCGGTGGGCGGATTCTGCGCCATGGCTCTCGCCATCATCCTCGGCCCGCGCCTCGGCAAATACGGCCCGGGAGGCCGCATCCGCGTCTTCCCCGCGCACAACATCGTCTTCGTCGTCACCGGCACGCTGATTCTTCTCTTCGGCTGGATGGGCTTCAATCCCGGCTCGACGCTCGCAGCGACTGACCTGCGCATTGCGTCGATCGCCATCAATACCAACCTGGCGGGCGTGGCGGGCGCGGCGGCGGCGATGGTGCTCTGGTATTTTGTTTTCGGCAAGCCTGACATCACCATGGCCTGTAATGGCATGCTGGCGGGGCTTGTCGCCATCACGGCGAGCTGCGCATTTGTCTCACCAACTTCGGCGGTGGTGATCGGAACCCTCGCCGGCCTGCTGGTTTGCGGCGGCGTGCTCTTCAACGACCGCGTGCTCAAGATCGACGATCCCTGCGGCGCAATCTCTGTGCATGGCTATTGCGGATGGTTCGGCGGAGTCTGCGTCGGCATCTTCGCCGATGGCACTTACGGAGCGGGATGGAACGGCATCGGCGCAACAAGTTATCTGGGCCAGGCCGGCCGAGGCGTCACTGGCCTGCTCCACGGAGATGCCAGCCAGTTTCTCTGCCAACTCTTAGGAGCGACGATTTGCGTGGCCTGGGCCTTCGGCGCGACCTATACGGTTTTCTGGACAGTGAACAGAGTGCGCTCGATGCGCGTATCGGCGGAGTCGGAGATTGAAGGACTGGATATGCCGGAGTTCGGCATGCCCGCGTACCCGGAGGATGCGGTGAGCCCGGCTTCGTATTAGAACGTAAGAAGAAAAGGACGCGAGGCCACTCGTGCCGTCGCGTCCAGGAATTTTGCGGTTCGCTGCGCGCCTAGTATTTCTCGCGCGACTCGCTCGACGTTCCGCCCGCCGCTGGAATGTAGCACTGGAGCGTGTAGTCCATCACCATGCGGTCGGCGTTGAAGCGCCAGCCCAGCGTGCGGATGGTGCGCTTCATGCGCTTGATCCAGCCGCGCGGCAGGCCGTCGCGATCGCGCTGGTAATAGAGTGGAATCACTTCTTCGTGGAGCACGCGCATCAGGTCTTCGGCGTCGCGCGTGTCGTGCACGTTCAGGTCGGAGTGCGTCCGGCCGCCGCCGATGGCGAAGCCGTTCAGGCCGTCATAGGCCTCGGCCCACCAGCCGTCGAGCACCGAAAGATTCAGCCCGCCATTCAAAACCACTTTTTGTCCGCTCGTGCCCGAGGCCTCCAGCGGACGCCGCGGATTATTCAGCCACACATCGACGCCCTGCACAAAGTGGCGCCCGACGTTGATGTCATAGTCTTCGACGAACACGAACTTGTCGCAGAATTGCGGATCGCGCATCAACTGCGCCACCTGCTGGAGCACGCGCTTGCCGGGCTCGTCGTTCGGATGCGCCTTGCCGGCAAAGACGAACTGCACCGGCCGGGTCGGGTCTTTCACCATCGCAGCAATTTTCTCCAGATCCGACAGGATCAGGTTGGCGCGCTTGTAGGTCGCGAAACGCCGCGCAAATCCAATGGTCAGCGCATCCGGACTGAGCACGCGCTCCAGACGCTGGAATTCCTGCCGCGGCTCATCGCGCCGCTCCGCCTGCTTGATCGCGCGCCGCCGCACAAACTCGATCATGCGCGACTTCAGATTCAAGTGCGTTTCCCACAGCTCGGCATCGTCGACGTTCTCGATTCCATCCCAGGTCTTCGCCTCGCTGCCGCGCTGGCTCCATCCCGTGCCAAGATGGCGGTCATACAGGCGGAACATCTGCGGAGCCAGCCAGGAGGGGACGTGCACGCCGTTGGTCACGTGGCCAATCGGCACCGAGTCTTCGGATTTGCCGGGCGTCAGCCCTGTCCACATGGCGCGCGACACTTCGCCGTGCAGCGACGATACCGCATTGGCGCGCCGCGCCATCTTCAGCCCCAGCACGGTCATGCAGAATCGCTCGTCGCTGCCGGGATTCTCCTGGCCGAGGGCCATGAACTGTTCTTTAGAGAGCCCGAGCGCCTCGCGCAAAGTTCCCAGATGTTCCTCGATCAGGTCGGCATCAAAGCGGTCGTGGCCCGCCGGCACCGGGGTGTGAGTCGTGAACACCACTTCGCGCGAAACTCGCGGCACCGCCTTGTCGAAGCCGATCCCTTCTTCTTCCATGCGCATGCGGATCGCTTCCAGCACGGCGAATCCGCTGTGCCCTTCATTCAAATGCAGCACGCCGGGATTGATGCCGAGCGCCTTCAGAGCGCGCAGTCCGCCGACGCCCAGCAGCAACTCCTGGTGCACTCGCACGCGCCCATCGCCGCCATACAAGCGCGAAGTAAGCTCGCGATCCTCGGGGGCGTTGCCTTCGACATTCGAATCGAGCAGAATCAGATCGCAGCGACCCACCTTCACGCGCCAGACTTTGGCCCGGATCGACCCGTGCCGCGTATCCACCTGTACCACCACCGGCCGGCCGTTCTTTCCGATGGCCGGTTCCATGGCGAGCGCGTTCACTTCGTTCTTGATGTACTCCTCGCGCTGCCAGCCGTCGAGATCCAGTCGCTGCCGGAAGTATCCCTGGCCATAAAACAGGCCGACGCCGACCAGCGGAATCCCCAGATCGGACGCGCTCTTGATGTGATCGCCCGCCAGCACGCCCAGGCCGCCCGAATAAATCGGCAGCGACTCGTGGATGCCGAACTCGGCCGAGAAATAGGCTACCGGACGCGGCCGCAACACTCCGGCCCGCCGTTCGCCCCAGGTATGCTCCGACTCCTGATACTCGCGCGCCCGCCGGTACGCGTAGTTGATCCGGCTGTCGAGGCCGAGTTCGGCCGTTCGCTCTTTCAGCCGGGCCAGGGGAAACTCGTTCAGCAGCCCCACCGGACTGTGATTCAGCTCCCGCCAGCGCAGCCGATCCAAATCCCGAAAGAGCTGTCCCGCGTCGGCGTCCCAGCTCCACCACATATTGCGGGCCAGCGCCCACAAGCGCTCCTGCACCGGAGCAATGAAGCGGTCGAGCGTGCGCGCCTCGCTGATCACCGGCGCCAGCCGCTTGGCAGCTTCGGTCAGCAATCGAATTTCATTCTCCGGAAAGACGCGCGCCTCGACGGTCTGCACCACCAGAACGCCCTGCAAGACTCCGCGGTCAATAATCGGCACGCCCAGAAACGACTGGTAGGGATCCTCGCCGGATTCCGGAAAATATTTGAAGCGCGGATGATTCCGCACCTGCTCGACCGCTACCGGCCGCACCTGCTCCGCCACCAGCCCCGTCAGACCCTCATTGACGCTCATCCGCAAATTGCCCACGCACTCCGGTCTCAATCCCAGGGTCGCGGCTAGCACCAGGTTGGCGCGATCCGGCTCCAGCAAGTACGCCGAGCACACATCCGTCCCGAATCTTCGCGCAATCAGCGCGACTACATTCATCAGCGTCTCCGCCGGCTTGGATGAGTCCGCCGTCAGATTCGCGATCTCGTCAAACTCCAGCACGTAGCTGGCGTCGAGCGAGCAAGTCACCCGCTCCTGATCCATTTCCAAGTCGTTAGTTCGTTCCAATTTCGTATGTCTCCGTTAAAAAATATAAAAGTGCTGAGCTAGGATGCGACGCAAACCGCTTTTGTCCACCCGACGGGTCGGTCGGGAAGGCTATTTTACGGTCTCTGCCCTATTCTATCGGGTGATATTTGTGGAATTTCGTTTGATTCTTGGTACTCCGATTACGACGGTTTGGATTGAAGGGCCCTAAGTGATTGAAGAAATGGGGCACAGGGCCGATGGCGGAGACCGAAGAAGTGGGGTCGCCACAACATCAAAGGGTTAAGGTTTCACTGAGCACTGGCAACTGGCAACTGAAATAAAAAAGCTGCGCCTCATCCGCTTCAACTCGGACAAGGCGCAGCGCGTGGGCGAACTACGAGTCACGAGCGACCGCCAACCAGGGTTGCTCGAGACTCGCGGCTCGCAACTCGTGATCTACTCCGACGGATGCAGCACGCGGAACGTGCTTCCGCCCTGCGACCACACCAGCACCAGCGCATCCTGCCCCTTCGGCACGTTGCCCAGCGCCTGCGCCACGTCGGCTGCGGAGTGCATCGGCTTGCGATCGACTTCCATGATCACGTCGCCCTGGCTGATGCCCGCGTTATCCGCCGGGCTTCCCGGCACAACTGAATTCACGATCGCACCGTGAATGTTGACGCCCTGGTTCGCGCCATCCTGCTGCAACTGTTGGCGCGCATTCTGGTCGAGGTCGCCGAGACTCAGCCCCCAGCGCCCTTTGTGCTCGGGAGCGCCAGCGGTTTCGCCGCCGTTCGGCGAGTTCAGATCGCCCAGCGTAACGGAGACGTTGGTCGGCTTGTCGTCACGCATCACGTCGAGCTGAATGGTGTCGCCCGGCCGCTTCTGCCCCACCAGCATCTGCAACTGGCCAGCATCAGTGATTGCTTTGCCGTTGAGTTCGGTGATCACGTCGCCCGTCTTCAGCCCTGCTTTCGATCCGGGCGAATCCGGCGTCACGTCGCTCACCAGCGCTCCCTCGGCCTTATTCAGGTGGAAGAATTTCGCGTTGTCCGGCGTCACGTCGGCAATCTGGACGCCGATGTAGCCGTGCGTGATCTTGCCATCGCGAATCAGCGTGTTCACGGTCGGCTCAACGATCTGAGTTGGAATCGCAAAACCCATGCCCGCAAACGAGCCCGAACCTGAGATCAGGAAGGTGTTGATGCCGATCAGTTCGCCGTGCGCGTTCACCAGCGCTCCACCCGAGTTGCCGGGATTGATCGCCGCGTCCGTTTGAATGAACTCGCCCGGCTTGCGGCGGTCGCTCGCATCGGGATTCGCACGATTGAGCGCGCTGATAATTCCGCGCGTCACCGTGAACTGATATCCAAAGGGATTGCCGAAAGCCAGCACCGTCTGTCCTGGCCGCAGATTCGCCGAATTGCCCCAGGGCACGCTCGGCAGATTGCTGCCGCTGATTTTGATGACCGCGAGGTCCGTCAGCGGATCGGCGCCGATCAGCTTCGCGGGCATGACTTCCTTGTTGCTCATGGTCACGCGAATATCGACCGCGCCTTCGATCACGTGATTGTTGGTGACGATGTAACCATCAGGCGAGATGATCACGCCGCTGCCGAGGCCGTGCTCGATCCGGTTCTGCGGCTGCTGCTGAAAGCGGAACTGCCTTCCGAACTGTTGTCCAAATTGCTGCCCGAAGGGACTGTTCGGTCCAAAGAATTGCTGCATGTCCGGGCCGCCGCTGTCGTCGGCCGTCTCTTTCGACTTTGAAACAACGGTCACGTTGACGACCGCCGGCGTTACGCGCGCCGCCAGGGTCTCCATCGCGTGATCGAGCGACAGCAACGCCTCAACGCTGTTGTCATCGAGAGCCGATGCCGCCGGAGCGGGCGTAGCCGCCTTCGCCGACTTGGTGAAGCTGACCGTAGCCAGCGAAGCGACGACTGCAATTGCCAGCACAGCGACGGCAAAGCGGCCGGCGATGGCTCTGGTCTTTTCTCGGGAATTCTCCGCGAGATTCTCTGCGGAATTCTCCGGCGATGCTAGTTGTGATTTAGTGAATTGAGATTTCAAACGTTCCCATATCTTCATTGCCCTGTTCTCCTTTTGATAACGAACTGAAATAAAAAACTGCGTTTGTCAAACCTACGGATCCCACTCATTCCTGCAACTAAATCGTTAGTTGATAATCCCAAAAAAAATGGGCCACCAAAAGCTCGGCTAAATCTTCTTCGCCGCCGGCAATCGCATCTCTTTCCAAACCGGAGCCGCCACTGTTACGCGCATCATCTGCACGCTCCAGACCAGCACCGGCCCGCGCGGCAAAGCGACAACCGTCAACTCATACACCGGAACTTCCGCGGTCACAAATTGCGTCTCACGCACCAGCAGCAACTGCATGGCGGGACGATCGTTGCGATTGGAAGCGACGCGAACTTCCGCGTCCTCTTGCATGGACGACTTTGGAGTCGACGCAAAATTCGAGTCAGCCAGCTCCGCGCGCGAGCCTTGCTCGTTGGTCTGCGCGATCATCCGCCCGCCCGCGGAATCCCGGGCAACTGAACCGCGCTTAGGCGAGACTGGCCGAACACTTGTCGTAACTGGTGTTGAGAGCCTCGTTTTCGAGAGCGGCGTCGAAGTTCTCAAGTCCGCCGCAATCACCGCCGGACGCCCCGAGTCCCGATAATCCGCCGGCACGAAGTGCGCGCCGCCAGCCACGCTAGCCGAATATGGCGGTTCCGCTCCCGCCTCGCGATCAAAGGCCACAAACTGTGGAGTCGCCGGCAGCATCACCGCGCAGAACGCGGCAAACGTCCCCACCAGGCCCAGAGCGGGCTTCGATATTCCGCGCGCGACGGGCCGGTTCTTATCCAGAATGAGCGCCACACGTTCCGAAGCCTCGCGCGCGCGATGCACAATAGCTTGCGCCATTGTCCATCCGCGTTGCGCGAGACTTCTTTCCAGGAGGGATACCAGACAATTGGCATACCCCATCGGGTTGTCAGTTTCGGCAACCACGATGTCGTCACAAGCCATCTCGCGCTCCACCGCCAGGCGGCTCTCAATCCACCACACGGCGGGATGAAAGAAAAACACCGCGCGCACCATCTTCTGCACCAGGTTCGTCCAATCGTCCCAGCGCCGCAGATGCGCAAATTCGTGCCGCAGAATAATGCTCAACTCGCTCGCCGGAAGTTCCGCGAGCGCCCACGCCGGCAGCACGATCATCGGCTGCCAGAGTCCCAGCGCTGACGGCACCCGTGCCCGCTCTGACGACGCCAGCGTCACCCGCCGCGAGCCAAATCCGCGCGCCGAATTTAACTCGTCCATCGTCGCGACGATCGCCGGATCGAGCTGAGCCGCATTTACCGGAATGCAGCTTTGCCGCATTTCGCGCAGATGACAGAGCCCAGCGACCAAACGCGCCAGCCCCATCGCCGCCAGCGCCAGCCAGGCAATAAATAGATAGCCCGCCCAATGCGCGGGCAGATGAATTGCAGTCCGCAGCGAAGTAAAATCCGCGCCGAATCTCGGGGTGCCCCATCCTGAAATCGCGTTTGGTGCGATTCCGAGGTGGAGAGCCTGGGGAAGGTCGATGCAGGCAAGCCCCACCACCGCGAGCAGCGCTGTAAACCAGACTCCAAAGCGCGTGCCGGAATTTTGTTTTGGCAGAAGACGCAGCATCGTCCAGGCAAAGAGGGCAATCAGGATTCCTTCGGGCAGCGAGTGCACGACTCTTTCAATCGCCACCTGCGCCCAGCCCTCGAAGGACGAAAAAACGCCCGCTGAGAGAACGCCGGATGCTAGGAAGCCCGAGCCAAAAACACCGGATCCAAAAATGCCCGACGGCAACGCAAGGCTCATGCGGGGAGCGTTCACGCTCGCGGCCATCAGATGGAGGGCATTCGGAATCATTGTTTCCCGTCCCGATCCAGCATCTTCCGCAGGCGGACCAGTTCGTCCGTCCCAATGCCATGATCTTCCAGAATGTTCAGCACCAGGTCTTCCCGCGAGTTGCCAAAAAACCGGCTCGCCAGCCGCCCGATCTCCGAGCGCGAAGCCTGCTCCTGCTGCACCACGGGAGCGTATACATGCGCCCGGCCGTCCTTAATGTGTTTGAGATACCCCTTGCGCTCTAGGATGCGGATCGTCGTCAACACCGAGTTGTACGCCAGCACAGGCTTTTCTTCCATGGAATCAAGCACTTGCTGTACAGTCCCCGAGCCGCGTTCCCACAGGACCTTCATCACTCGGAGCTCAGCTTCCGTCAAAATTTCAGACTGTCTCGGCGGCACCACGACCCTCCTGGTTTCTTTAGACGCGCCCCACAGCAAAAGGTAACTAATTCATTAGTTGCAGGGAGCGAACGGATTGGTTGCCAGCTTTTTCGGCTTGATTATCATTGACTTCCGCGGGAGTCGAAACCGGGCTACAATCCTTCGCACTTCCGCAACGGGCTGAAAAGCGGAAAAAGGAGACTCTGACTCATGTGCATTCGACGAAATCTGGCCGTTTGGGGAACTCTGCTGTTGCTCGCGGTAGCCGTTCCGCTTTACGCGAAGCCCATCGATTCAACCCTGTTCACCACTTATACGGCGGGACAAACGCAAGTTAACTTGGTTGTGTGCGGATCCCTGCCCCAGACCGAGGGCTGTTACGGCTCGGCCTCTCTGGGACCGTTTGGCAGGGTGGGCGCAACGATTGAGGGCAGTCCAGTCCAGAGCGTCAAGAAGGGTACGGTCACGCGCTACATCTACGTCGTGGATGTCGCGGCAGGTTCCGGAGCAAATGAGGTTTTTCTTTATGCCTACAAGAAGGTCGATACCATAACCCAGAGCGACGACACCGTCACCGTGACCCTGTTTGCCGTTGTCCCCCTTCCCCTTACCGGTGGTGCCGCTACTGTCGCTTACATGGCCGCGAATCCCACCTTCCTTTTCATCGGAACCAATCAGGATGAGCTAGCCGTTGAGGTGACAAAAAAGCATCTCGCGCTCACGCAAATCGGGGAGTTCTCCGGCTTGAATATGAGCGCCATTACGGCTGACGCGTACGGCTACGTAACCTTGACATGGGGAA
The DNA here is from genome assembly GCA_963803645.1 of uncultured Acidobacteriaceae bacterium. Lineage (GTDB taxonomy): Bacteria > Acidobacteriota > Terriglobia > Terriglobales > Acidobacteriaceae > Acidiflorens. The sequence goes on from CAWDNK010000007.1 coordinate 824,857, forward strand.
GCTCAGGCGGTTCCAGCGGTTTTCTGGTACTAGCGCCGAACGGCGGCGAGGAAGAGGACGGTGGCGGAGCCTCGTTCATGCTGAATACAATCCAGGCGACACTCCCTGCGGTTCAGTAGATCCGAGCCTAACTTGACGTAATGTCGGATGCCCTCATTGTGAGGTCTCCACCTCTGCCGGCTGTTGTGGCGGCGGCCCGCGGCGACGGGCGTCATCAACCGTGAAGCGCAACCAACGGCCGTACCTCGTCAATTCCTGGCATTTGATAATTTAGGGAATTCCGAATTCGTGTAAATCCGCGAAAAAGACGTTGCCCCAGCCTCGGCGACTCGCCCGCCGGCCCCCAATCGCCCATGTCCCAAAGGCAATAGCCCCATTTCTCTCCGCAGGCTATACTGTGACCAGTATCACCTTCCCGTGGCCGACTTGCCCTCTTTCGTGCCTCACTTCAACCTCAGCGACGAGGTCAACCGCCACATCATTCAATCGGAGATCGAAGGCGGCGTCTTTCTGAAAGATCTCGCTCCTGACACCGTTCTCCAGATTCAAACCCAGCATCATCTTTATACGGCCGTGTTAATCGATGACGCGTCCGCCCTCATCTCCGGCCATCCCGAATATTGCCCGCAGCCCGTACTGGTCGCCATTGCCGGTTCCACCTGGGGAGGCTCCATGTTGAAACGCCACTTCGTTGGCCGTGGCATGCGCCTAGAATTCTCCCATCCCGAATACAAAACTCCCATCGTGACGTCATCCATTCAAGACATTCGCGAACTCTCCACTGCCGCCCGGCTCAGAAGCCACGCCGCCGTTTAGCGCCAGCGATAAATCTCATTAAGATGTAACTGAATATCAGACAGTAAATATGAGAGTGCGTCTCGCGTGAGCGCATGTCGCGTAAGCGCATGTCGAAGTAAAATGCGCCGCAGATTTCCTCTGTGGACCTCTGTGTACTCTGTGGTTAAGCCTCTGGCCGGCACCATCACGGAAGAAAGCAACGAAAAAGAAGGAAGTAAAATCCGCGAGCATCCGTGCAAATCCGCGGAAAAGAAGTTGCTTTTGTCTCCAAATCTAAGTTCTCTATCGAATATCTACTGCGCCTTAGTCTGCACAACCACGGCCTCAGCCTTCACCAGCCGCTCCATCTCTTTAGCCTGCTCGGCGGACATGCGCAGCTCGCCGCCAACCACCACGCTCAGCACGCCCTCACGCGGACTGACGAATCTCACGCTCCGGGCCGTCTCGCCGTCCGCGCCCGGCACCGCTGTCTTCACACTCGCGAGCGCCGCCATTACTGCCGCTGATGTCTTGGCCCGCAGCTGCGCGCCCAGTTCGCCAGACTTCAGCAGGTCTTCGAAAAATCTGTCCGCCTCCACCTGTTCGATCTCCGTCGAAATTCCCACCTGCCCGCTCGCATCCAATCCCACCGTCAGCTTCATGTTGACGGTCGCGTTCCCCTCGCTGACCTCGCGTGTGCCGCCATATCCGGCACTGCACAACCAGCGCTCATAGTGCAGCCGCGCCATGGCCGTGCTCAAAGGAATATCCGGATCGAGCGTTGCCTGCTGCACGTGAATCCGCTCTCCACAGCGTTCTTCCCGGTCGATCATCGCGCCCAGAACGCCGGAAAAATTGTCCTGGAGATCAGAGAGGTCCGTGGTCGCCTCGACCTTATAGAGGCCGTCCGCTCCCGTGGCGCGCATGACCACCGCCGACGTCGTCAGCCCGATTGCCTGCCCGCCGATCGTGAGCGATAACTTCCGCGCCGGCATGGTGAAGGCCACTTCGTCCGCTCCCTCCGACATGACGATCCCCATCTCAACCGCCAGCCCGTCCTGCTCGTTGCGGAAATTCGCGAGCGCCTTGCGCAGCCCATCCGCACGCCCCGCAATTCGCGCCGCTTCCTCGCGCGCGTCACCGCTCGAATCCAGCATCTTCGCCTGCTCGCCCAGCTCCGACTCCGCCTTCATCAGCTTGGCTGTGATCTCTTTGAGCCCGGTCTTTTGCACCTCGGAAAATCCGCTCACAAACTTTCCGGTATCGGTTCGCGCCGTCTCAATCGCCATCCGCACCGCGGTGATGTGCGCGCTCACATCTGAATCCGAATTCTTCACCAGCTCGTCGAACTCGCGGCTGGCAGCGTCCGTCTTTTTCATCAGTGCGCGAAATTCTGCAATCTGCTCGCTCGTCGCCTGCACCGCCATCGCGCGATGGAATCCGCGCAGATCATCTTTCTCGTCGACTCCACCCGGCCGGCCTATGCCCGCAACTGGCGCGCCGCCGCCGATGCCTCCCCCGCCTCCGCGTTGTGCCAGCGAATCAACTCCAGAGAGCAACAGCCCCGCTCCCACCAATAACCCAATCGCCCTCGCGCCCCGCATGCCACTCCTCCGAACCATTACTCTCCAAACCATATTTCAAGAGTATATCCCCGCCGCAAAATGGAGGCACGAACCTGCCCTGAGCGAAGTCGAAGGGCCCCCCGTGCAAGCAGACAATTTCAACCAGACAACATGACGCATAAGCGCGTATTGGTGTTAAGCGCGTATTAAAGGAGAAGCCCGGATCTCCCCGATTCACCCTACAAGCTGGCCTGTATCGCAATTACCCTGCATATCTGCCATCTTGGAGCGTGGCCCCTCGTGTGTGCATGCCCGAAACGCCTCCCACTCGACGCATCGACGATCGCATCCGCGAACTGTGCACCCGGGTGGCCTCGGCGCCAGAGTGCGAAGTGGCCGCCATTCTCGCCGAACTGCAAACCACCATCCATGAATACACGCGCCGCACCCAGAACCGGCTCTCCGCCACGGTTCTCTCCTGGCGCACATACCGCGGCGAGCGCCGCAAAGCCTAGGGTTCCCGACACCAATATCAAACAAAAAGCCCCGCCAAAAGGCGGGGCCTCTGAGTGTCTCCACGATCTTCAATTACCCAATCACAAAATTTCGCAACAACTCAATCTCAACCACTGAACCCAAATCACCCGATCTGTTTCGCATCTCTCCGGATCAGCGCGAAGTCTACAAAAAATCCCAGCCCCACGCTCAACGGGAGCACTCCAAACGCCGCCGCCCTCCAGATGTCCACGTCTGCCCGTCCGAGGAGAGCGCAGCACACGATATAACCAATCGACACCGCCGTCAGCAAAATGCCCCAGCGCCGCGAACGCGCCCCCTCACTCAACTCCGCCTCCATCGGAACGCTGACGCCGCGCGCCAATGCCGCCAGCCGCTCGTCCGTCCGCAACCTGCGCACCCGATAGAACGTGTACATCGCCGCCATCGGAATTCCCATGAACAAAACCACCGCCACAAATCCAATCGTATTTCCGTCCATAATTCCTCCTCAAGGCGTCTGCGCGCCGTCCATCCATCCCCAGATACGCATACCCCCAAGGAGAAGTTCCCGACGAAATTGACAGTCAAAATCGACGTTCGCATTTGATGGTCGAATTTGAAGCCCGAATTTGACCCCTCTTAGGTTTTCCTCCGTGTCCCCTGTGCCCTCTGTGGTTCAAGCTTTTTGGAGAGTCCGAAGTAACGTGCCGCCTGTCCATTCTCGGACGCCATTGTCCAATTTCAGGGTCCATCACATAACTCCGGCGATTCACGTTATCGCCGTTATCGCAATATTCTCGTCACTTAGCGTTCTAATTGTGGATGGCATCCGAGTTGCCTTCCAGTCAACAGACGGAAGTCGCGCAGATTCACAAGACACTTGGCTGATGTCGCAACGCAAACTGAGTGGATTTGATAACGCCGTCTCCGCTCACTCGTCCAACGAGTATCACCCGAAGTCGGGAACTTCCCCGCACTCGGATTCGTATCTGGAATGACCAGCGGGAAGTATCGAGAGAAAACTTTCCGGCCCAAGGAGAACGAAATAGAAACTGAGAGTTTTGCAGGGTGACAGGACTCACCACGCGCATGGTTTGGCGGCCCTGGCGCGGCGAGCCCGGCAATCAGATCGAGTGTAAGCCCGAGTCTTTTTGCGTCACCCTGACAGGCGCATTGTAGGTTTGATTTTCATCCCGAGCAAGCGGTTTTTGCGCAGCACTGGATCTCCGCAACCGCTGCGTGCGCCCGTCCAACCAGCCGCCCAGATGTCCGGCCAGAAACCGGGCAGAAAGAAGGAACCATGAAATTCACCAATCTGGCAAAGACTGTGGTGCTCGGGCTGGCCCTGCTGCTCGCAACGGGTGCTTTCGCAAGTAATAAAACTTCAGTGCACTTCGACGAAGCCGTCGACGTCAATGGACAGCAACTCCCCGCAGGCAATTACAATGTGCATTGGACAGGCTCAGGCTCGAATCTCGAGCTCAGCTTCCTGCAAGGCAAAAAGGAAGTAGCCAAGGCCTCCGCCAGAATGATCGATCTCGACAACCGCTCCGCCGATGACGCAGCCGTCATCGACCACACCAGCGGCAAAGCCTCGGTCTCGCAAATCCGCTTCGCCGGAAAGAAGAGCGCCATCGCGCTAACCGGATCCGATCAAGCCTCTATGTCCAACCCGGGAAACAAGTAACTCGACTCACCACCAAAATAAAAAGGGGAGCGCCCGCGCGCTCCCCGTTTTATTTGTCCGCACTCTTACTTATCAGCCAGCACATCGTAGTTATAGTTCACCATCGCTCGCCGCGGTGCATCCTTCACGCCTTTAAGTGTCACCTTCTGCTCGACTGAAGTGTTTCCCTTTATTCGTGCGCGCCCAAGGTTCACAATTCGCCCATCCGCCAACTCAAGGTACACCGGAACGATCATCTTGAATGTGTCATCAACTCCCGACTGCGACACCTTGAAGCCGAAGGCCACATCCCCGCTCGGGTCTTTGTCGAACTTGTAGTCAATGGCATACTTCGGCAGCGCCGTCCCATAAACATACTCGTTGAAAAACCAGTCCATGCGGTGGTTGCCATCGATGTCCATCTCCGGCGTCATGTGCTTCTCGACCATCGCCTTGAAGTCTTCCGTGGTGGCCGCCTTACCAGAATAGGTCTGCACAAAATCGTGCATGGTGTCGCGGAAGTTCTGATCGCCCGTCTTCCGGTCCCACATCATCATCCGCACCATGTGCAGGATATAGGCGCCCTTGGGATAGATGAGCGCGCGAGTCACATTGCCACCGGTTCGCGAGGTGTTGAGGCGGTAGCCCATGGTCAAAGGGCCGACGTCAATCGCGCGGTAGCCCTCCGCGTTGCGCTCCAGCAGCATCTCGCGCTCGTCGTTCCAGAATTCAAGAAATTTTTTGGGATTCTTTTCAATCAGGCTTACATAAAGCGATGCCGACTCCTCGGCGAAACCTTCGCTCATCCACTGATCGCGCCCGGAGCTGAAGCCCACGGTGTGACCCCACCACTGATGGGCGACTTCATGAGCGGTGACTACTTTCCAATATCCGCGGTCGCCATGATCAAGCCCGAGCGCATGCCGCACCGTGTTGTCGAAGTAATAGCAGATCGGGATCCAGACCAGCTCCGGCCACGATTGCCCGTAATTGCAGGCTGTTTGTTGCGTCAGTTGCAGGTGCTTGAACATCGAGGGTCCAAAGTAGTCGGTGTAGAGTTGCACCGCCAGTTCCCCTTCGGCCAGCGCTTTCTTGTTCAAGCTCGTCGTGCTCATCGTGCCGAGCGCAACCTCCGAGCTGTGCGACCGGTTGATGCCTCCGGAAATGTCATCGCCCTGGGCCGCGCGATTTAAAGTATTCACCCAGTCGGGCGACTCTTCATTGGCGTACGACTGAATAAGATAGTCCGGCTTGGTAAGCTTGTTCTCTTCCTCTTTGAAGCGGCCGAAGCTGAATCCCGCAACCGTCTGCGGAGCTTCGCTCTTCCAGACCGTAACGTTGTGCCCGCCGTCGTTGCTTTCGGACACAAGAATCCCGGTGGCCGCCATCTTCATACCCTTCGGGATGCGCAGCGTCATGTCATAGAACACATAATTGCCGAAGGATGCGCCCCGCTGATTGGGATACCAGTCTTCCCGCGCAACCGGATAGTAGTTTCCACCACCCGTGTTGATGACGGCATCTTTACCGGCGTATGTAGTGGTGATGGTGAACTTGTCTCCCGCAGCGAGCGCCTTGGGCAAGATCACCGTGAAGTCGGCATCGTTATTTTTGTCTTCCTGAATAAACGAGGCGGCCTGGCCGGCGACAGTAACCGATTGCACGCGCAGGGTTGGGAACAGATCCAGTGGCACGACGCGCAAGCCGTTGCGCCGCGCAACGATTTCGGCGGTCGCCTTTCCCTCCAGGCTTCCGCTCTTTTCGAAGGTCACGTCGAGTACCTGATGCTCGATTTTGCTCGAGTGTCCGGTCGGGATCCTGCCGTCCGAGAGGTTCAACGAAACCCAGTCGCCCCACTTGTTGTCTTCAAAGGTCAAAAAATTAACCTGGTTGGTGCCGTGCAGAGGATCGATCTCGAATTCTTCCTTCCCGCTATACCGCCGCCCGTGAATAAACGCCGCAAAATATCCGCCGGGCGCGGGACTGAGCACATCGATAAGGAGGCGGGCTTCCATATTTTCTTTGAATTTATGGCGTGTGATGTTCTGCGCGTCTTTGAGGGCTCCGGCATCGCAACTGCCGCCGGGCGCGCCCCCGGATTTTTTCACCTCGTCATAGGTCGCATCGGTAAAACGGAAGACAGTCTGACTGAAAGTTTCATTGAATTGATCTTCTTTAGTAAGCAGCTTCAGGCTCGCCCGCTCGGAGCCGCTCGGTGGATCAAGCACAAAACTCCCATCGCCATTGAACACCGCCCCCGTAACCTTCCCGTTGACCGGCGCGACAAAGCACATCGTGCCGGAATTGAAATGAAAGGTCCCGGCGTCCCGCTTTAAAGTCAAGTTAGTAACGGTTACAGTCTCCCCGCCCAGAGAGAGATTGCGGAGTTGCTGATAGAAAGGGTCGGAGTTAGGCCCGGGCACAACATTATCGACGGCCAGAAGTGAAAACGAAGCGGCGAGGAGAAAGACTCCGCCAAACAGGGCGCGGGGAATCAATGCAGACATGGGTCTCCATTCCTTGGGGGAGAGGAGAATTATGCTCGAATTCCTGTAATTCGGAAAGCGGGAAAGTTACTACCGAAAGTTAATTCTTTACCGTCATTGTGTCCGAGTCCACCGCTTTTTTGCCGGTCACGCCCTCGAGCCCCGCTAAGACTCCCCGATAATCGTTCTTGTCACACTGAATTGCCAAACCGCCCTTTTTATCTCCATCCACCCAAGTCAGGCCAACAAAGTGTTTCTTGGACTTCGTCAAAGCCATCAATGCACCGATCCCCAAGCTGATGACGGCCAATCCGATTGCAGCTCCAACTCGTCGATGAACGTCTTGGCCATAGCTTATTTCGGTGATCGCCGAGGCAGGGATAGTTACGACTTCTTTCTTGTCGTTGAGGAATGTTATGCGATCACTATTAATAACAAGATGCATGTTGGTGCCGGTCTTTAGATCGGGTAGCGAGCCGCCGTCATAGATAACCTTGTAGCCGGCATCATTCGCGAACAGCGACATGGGGATTACGAAGCAGAGCAGAACCGCAGCAAATAGACGAAGTGTTTTCATTGTGTCCTCTGTCAATCTTGTTGTTTCTATCCAAACCGTAATCGTGGCGCACCTAATATACGCCTTCGGATTCCAAATGGATGTGACAGACTAACCACGAAAACAAAAAAGGGGAGCGCAAGCGCTCCCCAAAACTGGCAACTCGCAACTGACAGCTGGCAACTAGTACTTAGGCATGGACGCATCCACCTTCTCAGCCCAGGCCGTAATTCCGCCCGTCAGGTTATAGACTTTCTTGAACCCCGCCTGCCTCAGAAACTGTACCGCCTTCGCGCTCCGCCCGCCCATCTTACAGTGCGCCACAATCTCGCGGCTCGAATCCAGCTCACTCACCCGCTTCGGCAAATCTCCGAGCGGAACCAGATACCCGTTCAAGTTACAAATCTGATACTCATGCGGCTCGCGCACATCCAGAATAAAAATGTCCGCCTTGGCATCGAGCTTCTTCTTCAGCTCTTCCACTGAGATAGCTGGCACAACATCTTCCACCGGAGCCTCCTGGCCTCGAATTCCGCAAAATTCCTCGTAGTCGATCAGCTTCGTAATCGTACGATTTTTCCCGCACACCGGGCAATCGGGATTTTTTCTGAGCTTCAATTCGCGAAATTTCATACCCAGCGCGTCGACCAGCAGCAACCGTCCCGCCAGCGAATCGCCCTGACCGAGGATCAATTTGATCGTCTCGGTAGCCTGAATCACGCCCACGAGGCCGGGCAAAATTCCTAAAACTCCGCCCTCCGCGCACGAAGGGACCAGCCCCGGCGGTGGCGGCTCGGGATACAGGCACCGGTAGCAGGGCCCATCCTCGGTGGCAAAAACGCTGGCCTGCCCTTCAAACCGGAAGATCGATCCATAAACGTTCGGCTTGCCGGTCAAAACGCAAGCGTCATTCACCAGATACCGCGTCGGAAAATTATCCGTCCCATCGGCCACAATATCGAATTCGCGAAATAGTTCCAGCGCATTCGCCGAGGTCAGCCGGGTCTCAAACGTCCGCAAATTCAAAAACGGATTAATCGCCTTCAGCTTCTCCGCCGCCGAATCCAGCTTCTTCCGCCCCACATCCGCGGTCGTATGAATAATCTGGCGTTGCAGGTTCGTGTAGTCGACCACATCGAAGTCGACGATGCCCAAAGTTCCCACGCCCGCCGCCGTCAAATAAAGCGCCAGCGGAGACCCCAGACCACCAGCCCCAATACAAAGCACGCGCGCAGCCTTCAGCTTCAGCTGCCCCTCCATGCCCACCTCCGGCATGATCAAATGCCGCGAGTAGCGCAGGATCTCGTCATTGCTCAAAACAGCGTCAGGTTGAGTTGCAGCAACCTCAGGTCGAGTAGGAGTAGTCGTAACCATAATTCCTCAGAAGATGTAGCCCAAAAGTGTGGCGGCAAAAGATGTGCCAGCGAAAAATGTAACAACAGAAATGTGGCCGCGGGCGACTCGCCCGCGGAGCCTCGCATTTCGAGTAGCGCCTGCGTCCCGCCCCCGAATCAAGCGCAGTTAGCAGCTTCCTCCAGCAATCGACGGCACAATAGAAATCGTATCACCCTCGTTGAGCGCGGTAGCCTCTTTCTGCAAATACCGCATGTCCTCATCGTTCACATAAACATTCACAAACGCGCGCAGCTTCCCGTCGTCGGCATAAAGATGTCGTTTGAGCTCGGGATGCTGCGTCACCAGCCCAGTGAGAGCATCGCCCACAGTTCTCGCGGAAACGCTGACCGAAGCCTGCTTCTGGGTGTACTGCCGGAGCGGAGAAGGGATTTGCACCTGTGTCATGTACTAAAGATGCTAGGGTTTGAGGCAGGGATTCACGGGAAGCTAGCCTGCAAGGAGAAAGGCGGAATGATGTCCACCATTCAACCGGTCCGCCCGCGCGGTTTCATCCCGATCGGCATCTTCTTTATCTTCGGAGCGACCATGGCGGCCTATGCCACCGTAACCCTCTTCCGGCCAGGCACTTTTCTCGACGCACTTTGGGGGCTGAACCCACGGGGCCATGCGGAACTCGTTCCTTTCGCCAAAATTGCAGCTCCTGCCTTCATGATTCTCTCCGGATCGCTCGCCGCGACTTCAGTCGGATGGTTTCGCCGCCGCTACTGGGGATGGCTCCTCGGAGCGGTGATTATCGGCATCAACGCGGCCGGCGACCTTATCAACCTTGGACTCGGAAAATATCTGAAAGGCGCAGTGGGAGTGACGATCGCCGGCCTGTTGCTGTTCTATTTGACCAGGAGCGGCGTACGCGACTACTTCGCCGCCGGCACGAAATAATAGACGCTTTCGCCGTCTTGTGGCAGTTCCCAGCCCCAGCATTAATAGAAATCCGCGTTCTGCCGATGTAATCACCAGGACATAATAAAGATGGCATCGCACCCCCCTGTACTCATGGAAGAGGCGACACTTGGAAACACTCATGACCAACATGCAGAGGAAGCAAGAATAATCCAAACCTCGCTGCTGCCCACCCAGGCTCTTAGCCACAAGTCTCTCGAAATCGCGTTCCGTTATGTGCCGTTCTACGACGTGGGGGGCGATTTCGCGGACTTCTTCGCTTTGCCCGATGGCGCCGTCACCGTCTATCTCGCCGACGTGGTGGGCAAGGGATTGCCCGCCGCCATGTATGCCGCGCTTGTAATGGGAACCTTGCGCGGGATTCACAAGACTGGGACCAATACTGCGGATGTCCTCGTCCGATTAAATGAACGCCTGGTGCAACGCCCCATCCCCGGACGCTTTTGCTCAACCTTGTACGCTCTCTACAATCCCGACACCAGGGAACTGATCTTCTCTAATGCGGGGATGCCGTTGCCGCTGTTGTTGTCCCGATCAGGATGCCGGAATCTCGGTGAAGGGGGCTGGCCCTCGGGCCTGCTTTCCGGGGCCACCTATGAGCGGCACGTCGTGCAGCTCGAACCGGGAGATTGCGTTCTATTCGCCAGCGATGGTCTACACGAACTGCGCAACCGGCAGGGAATCGAATTCGGCGACAACCATCTGAATGAAGTTTGGGCAAAGTGCCAGGACAAATCCGCACTCGAATCCCTGGATTTCATATTCGATCACCAGATCCTTTTCTCGGATGGTCACGCACCGCACGACGATATTACGGCGGTCGTGCTCAAAGTACTGGCTTAGCCCTTAGTTCCCACTGCAACTTGTTCGTCCACGAATTTCTTGTCGACTTCATCCGTACCTGTCAGCTCGAAGGAATTTGTGATTGTCGCCTTGCCCTTCTGCACGCTGGTGATCACGTAGGAACACCCGATCCAGTGCGCCTCCGCCAGATCAGTCACCGACCATTGCGCGGGATGATCGGGATGCGAATGATAAAACCCGACGATCTCTTCCCCGCGCTCCCGACCATCCCGCTGAATCTGAATCAGCTCCTTAGGATCGATGTGATAGCGATTGTGGGCCGAGTCTGTCCGAGTGTTCCCGCAGCGAGCCGCGCGCGTAACGATCTTCGCGTCATCTTTAAACCGCCCCAGCAGCACGCCGCAGCACTCTTGAGGATAAGTCTCCTCCCCATGCCGCCGGATTACGTCGTACTCAGTCTGTGAGATATTCAGCATCAGAAAAGAAAAATCAAAAGTAAGAAGTTAAATTGAAGAAGTACAAGCATAACGGCAAAAACCGCAAACAGGGCTGCGAAAGCCAGACGCTCTAACTTCTTCAATCTGACTTTTGACTTCTGACTTAAGCAGCCCTCACCCTTCCGTCCAAAACCGCTCACTCAAATACTTGTCTCCCGAATCGCAAAGCACAGTCACAATCGTCGCTGGCTGGCCCTTCTTCAGTCCCTCTGCGACCCGCAGGCAGCCCACCACCGCCGCTGCCGCCGAAACCCCTACCAGCAGACCATGCTCGCGCGCCAGCCATCGCGCCATTGCATGCGCGTCTTCGGTGGCGATCTCAATGTTTTCGTCCGCCAGCGAAGAATCATAAATCTCAGGCACCATCGCCGATGGCAAATGCTTGGCTCCTTCGATCCCGTGAAACGCCGAATCCGGCTGCAACGACACACACCGCACCCGCGGATTCAACTCCTTCAACCGCCGCGTAGTCCCCACAAAAGTCCCGGTCGTCCCGAGCATCGAAACGAAATGCGTAACGCGCCCCTCAGTCTGTTCCCAGATCTCATTCGCGGTCGTCAAATAATGCGCCCGCCAGTTGGCATCATTCGAATACTGGTCGGCATAGAAATAAAGATCGGGATCGCCCGCCGCCAGCTGCCGCGCAATCTTGATTGCGCCATCCGACCCTTCGCCCGGATCGGTAAAGATGATCTTTGCCCCGTAAGCCTGTAGAATGCGTTTTCGCTCCGCGGAAACATTCTCCGGCACGCACAGCGTCACCGGAAATTTCAGCGCCGCTCCCAGCATGGCGTAGGCAATGCCGGTGTTGCCGCTGGTCGAATCGAGCAGAATTTTTCCCGGTGAGAGCTTGCCCGAGAGCCGCGCCTCGCTCACAATGTTGGCCGCCGCGCGGTCTTTCACGGATCCGCCGGGGTTGTACCACTCGGCTTTCCCGAGGAGGCGAACCGCGGGAAGATCGGGTGTCAGCCCGTCGAGCGCAATCAGCGGAGTGTTGCCGATTCGCCGCAGCACGGCCTCGCCCGCGCCAGCGGCTGCCTCAGCCGTGAGCGCCGGCGTCGCCGGCGTTGAAACAGGCAACGCGCCGGTCAAGCTTGCGGACTTCGAAGGAGCTGTGCTCATGGCTTTGGCCGCGAGAGAAAATTTGAGGCAGTGACCTCAGTAATGTGCTCGCAATCTTAAAAAGGTATATCTATACAAACGTCGTAATATTTGACCGCGAGCATGCTTATAGCTGTACTCCGGCTTGAACATTGTGCGTAGTTTAGATTCCCGGCGGCAGGCTTTGGTTCCACCGTTTCGCGGCAGTTGTGCACCGCGAGCCGTCGCGCGGCATCTAAACTGGCGTATAGAGAATCGAGATCATTGGAATGACCACGAAAGTCGAACAGAAAACCTACGAAGATGCCGTAGCCTGGCTACGGGATCACGGCTTCGACTTGATCGAAGCTCCCGGCACGCAAGCCCGCATTTTCCTGAAGAAGTACAACTGCTCGGCCGCAATCCAGAAGACCGAGGACGGCGGCGTCAAGATCTTCGCCTACCCCGGCTACCTGATCGGCAGCGAGATCTCAAAGCTCGTTAACCGCGGCTATCAGCAGTTCCTCAAAACCGCGAAAACAGAAGTGCCCGCCACCGCCGACCACCTCAAAGCCCTTCACCAGTTCGCCGAAGAGCTCAAACAGGCATTGGCTCTGCCCAGCCTCTACAACGAGTCGCTCGGCACGGTGAGCGAGTCCTACAATTACGATCGCATCAAAGACCGCGACGAACCAGTCGTCGATCGTCCCAAGCGTCCCTGGGAAACGGTACAGGTAAAGGTGAAAGCCGCAGCCGCAAAAAAGAGCCGCGCCTAGGAATGAACGCGTGGCGCGGAAATGTGTGCCGCAGGCATTCCTGCCCGCGCTCGTAGTATCCTGTTCCCACCCCGCTGCAACAACCGCCTACCGCACAAAATTCCGCTGTGTACGTCCCTGCCCTTTGTGGTTTAAGCTTTTCCCGAATTTCAGCACTGAACTTTCAGGAAGAAGGTGTCGTCAATGAGAGGGATTATTCTGCTCGCGGCCCTGCTGGCCATTGCGTCGCCGGCAATCTCCGAAACCCCCGCCCAAGCCGCCATCCGCGAGGTCATCGTGCAGCAGCAATCCGCCTGGAACAGCCACGACCTGGTAGCCTTCATGTCCGGATACTGGAACTCGCCCGAGCTGACTTTCTTCTCAGGAGCCCACGAAACAAAAGGATGGCAAGCCGCGCTCGAGCGCTACCAGAAGGCCTACCAGGGCCCGGGCCATGATATGGGCAAGCTAGAATTCGAAAATCTCCGCATCGAAATACTCGCCCCCGACGCAGCCTTCGTCCGCGGAGAATTCCATCTGACAATGCCCGACGGCAAAACCCCGCACGGCCTCTTCACTTTGATCTTTAAGAAATTCCCGGAAGGCTGGAAAATCGTGCACGATCACTCTTCGGGAGAATAGGCGGGATTCAGGTCTGAATGTCGAGATTCGGATCCCGACTCGGTTTTCTACTTGGACGGTTTCCAATCCTGGGCGAGCTTCTGAGCTTCGGCAATGTTCTCTGGCGACATCTTGGCAGAAATTTCTCTCAGTCTTTTATCGCTATGCTTGTATCTGCTTCGCTGCGCGATGTCGTACCACATATACGCAGCGATGTAATCTCCCGGCTGGCTTCCGTGCCCAACAATGTACTCTCCCAACTTAAACTGAGCTTCGGGCAAGCCCCGATTTGCCGCCTCTTTCAGGAGGCGATATCCCTCCTTTTCGCTTTGCGGCACTCCGCTTCCACGAAAATAGGCGTCGGCAAGATCCAACTCGGCCTTTGCATCTCCGGAGCTCGCTTGCTCTTTGAGCTCAAGAGTCCCGGTACCAAAAAAGTAGGTGGAACTTGGCAGGTCAGAACCGTTCAGATGAAACGACATCTCGACGATGATCTGAACGGCAACCGGCTTTCCGTCTAAGAGGGCGGGCTCAAACTTCCATTGGCGCACCGCCTCAATTGCTTTTTCGTCTAATCCGTGGCCGATCACTTTCTGAACCCTGATGTTCCGAGGCCTTCCGTCTGGGCCGACAACAATCCAAAGAACGCAGGCGCCCTCAATTCCGTCTCGACGGGCGTCCTCGGGGTATTCCGGATCCGGCGCATAAATAGCATGAGGCGCGCTCACTCCGCCGCCTACTCGGAATGTAAGTGTCGATGTGGAGGGAGGGCCGGCACCTCTGCCAGAGTTTTGCGGTGTCTGCGTTTGGCTAACTATGCACCCAGACGCCAGTAACAAGATTAGAGCGCATGTAAAACGAAGTATCGTCAGCATAACCGCGCAAGTCTATCACTTGCTCGAGGCCTCCTACCTCAACCCCGCCGCCCGAAAATTAGGCCGATAATCCTTCCCCTGCACCTGCACCAGCCGGCACATCTCAAACAACCTCGATCGCATCCGTTCCCCGATCCGATCCCCCAGCGTCTCCTCACGCGCGCCGCGCGGAGCGCCGACACCTGCCGCCGGCCCATCCATAAAATTGGTCGTGATAATGGTCGTCAGCTTGTTGTTGTAGCGCGTGTTCAGCACCAGGCTAACCGTATCCCACACCCACTCCGACGGCTTCACCGCGCCCAGATCGTCCAGCAATAAAACCTGAGCTTCAAACACCGGCCGCAACACCTCAAGCTCAGTCGCCTGCACGGACGCATTGTAAGAATTCTGAATCTGCTTCAGTAGCTCGCGATAATCACAAAAGCGCGCGTGCATTCCCTTCTTGATGATTTCCCTGAGCGCCGCCACCGCCAGATGCGTCTTGCCCACGCCGCTTGGCCCAATCAAGAGCAGCCCGGTCCGGTTCAGCGGATAGTCCGCAGCCCACTTCTGCAAAGTGATCTTTGCCGCGCCCAGCGCCTGGCTGTTCTCCGCCTTGTAACTCGCAAAGTCGCAATCCGCATAGCGGGCTGGAATCTCGGCCGCACCCGTCAAAGACTTAACCTGCGACTCCGAAAAACACTCGCATCGCATCACCTGCTGCGTCCGGCTGCCCGCAACCTGTCTCCAACCCGAGCCGCCGCATAACGTGCACGCCATACCTGCCTCAGACCGCTGTGCTATTGTGCTTTTCTGCATAGCAGCCCCAGCAGGTTCCCCACTGTGTGAGGCCAGACTCCGGATGTAGCGCACATTCTTCTCTTCCATTTTCTTTTTTGTTTAGTGTACCTTCAAAATCCAGATAAGAGGTTCCGTTATCACTTGTGGATTTTGAGTATCGCTGCCTCTTCTTGTGGAATTTCAGGACCTGTTCGTCGTAGATCTCCAGCAGCGCCCGATTGTAAATCCAGATCGCACCGTCAGTCGTCGTGCCCTCACGCTCGAACATGCAGAGAACCGCGGCGCATTCTTTTTCAAAGAACTGCCGCGTCCGCGCATTCGCGAGGCGCCACAACTGCCCGTCGTCTGGCAAATACCCAGGCCGCTCCGATTGCCACGCCGCGAACAGCAAATTCAAAAACCACGCCTGCTGATAATCCTTCAGCGCCTTATAGCGCACCTCTCCCACCAACCGCTGCACATAGAATGGAAACCATTCCAGCACCTGATTTCGTCGAAGGGTCGCAGACGTAGTAGCCATGAACTTTTAGCGTGCGTTCTGAAGAATGCACGCCGCCTCCCATCCCGCGCAAGCGGAAACTGGTCTCGCCTCTGTGCAGATGGTGTGGAGATGAAGGATAGTTTGTGGACAAGAGAGGAAAATCCGCCGCGCAAAAAATAACTGCACCAGCCGCAGTTCAAAAACATGAGAAACACCAAAGACAATAGAAAGATGGAAGACGATTAAAAATATAAACTGTCATCTTGAGCCCGAACGAAGTGAGTGAAGCAAAGGACCTCCGCACTTTGCTGCGGCAACATCACCCGAGGCGTCGTCGTTGAAGTCGGCATCGCATTCAAATCCGCAATTCCATCCGTCAATACCCCACTCTCGTGCCCCTCGCACCCTTGTCAAACCAGCAACTAGCACCTATTTGCCCTTGACAATCCGCGCCCAGAGAGGAAAATGACCATGCTCGGTGCTGGCGTGTTCGATTTTTTACCCGGCCGCGCAAGCGCCGTATCGTCAAGTCTCAGGAGAGCGCATGAACAAAGCTGATCTGGTTGACCGGATTGCCGGCGCCTGCAACATCTCCAAGGCACAGGCAACAACCGCCATCGACACCACCGTCGATAGCATAACCTCCTCCCTTCGCAAAGGAGACCGGGTCGCCTTGATTGGGTTTGGCACCTTTTCCGTCTCGCAGCGTAAGGCCCGCAACGGCCGCAACCCGCAGACGGGTGCCACCATCAAGATCGCTGCCCGCAGAGTCGCGAAATTCACTCCCGGTAACGAACTCAAAAAAGTAGTCAACAAAGGCAAGTAGCCCCAAGGTCACAGAACCGATGTCCATTTGAGATGGACACAAATAGACACAAGCGATAGAGCTGTACTTGATTTACAGGAGAGTAAAAGAATCTAGTCAAAAGACGTCGGGCTCAGAATTCAGCACCATGCATCCCCCAAACGGCAGGGCCAAGGGCTCTGCCGTTTTGCATTGGGACACCGAGGGACCGAAGGGCACTTACTGAAAGCTGACAGCTGAGAGCCGAAAGCTGGCAGCTACCCTTGCCGAATCCTTCCCAACCCCTATAGAATCTAATGATTGAAACGAGGCCACTGACCACCATGAAAGCAGCCATCCATCCCAACTATCATGAAATCCGCGTCCATTGCGCTTGCGGCAACGCCTTCGTCACCCGTTCCACCCACAAGGGCGACATCAGCGTAGAAATCTGCGCCGCCTGCCATCCCTTCTTCACCGGCAAGCAAAAGCTCATGGACACCGCCGGCCGCGTCGAGCGCTTCCGCCGCAAATACGCCAAGAGCGACGCCGGCAAAGCCGAAGCCGCGAAAGCCGAACAGGCCAAGAAGTAAAAAAGCAAAATGGAGGCACGGGCGCCTCGCCCGTGCGGGCAAGAACTCCGCAGAACAAAGAGGTTTTTCAGAAATCAATCAAGCCCTCGCCAAAAGCGGGGGCTTTTGATTGCCGGCCCGGCGACAAGCCCGGCTACAATAAGACCAATGAAGTACTGGTACAAAGACGAGTCTGGCGCTTCCGTCCGCGAAGCCGCCGACGCCATGCCCGCCGCATCCGGCAAGCCATTTCCGTCCGCCCTCCAAATCGGCCCCGTCACCATCCGCCCCGCCACCGTCCTCGCTCCCATGGCCGGCGTCACCGACACCGTCTTCCGCCGCTTCATCAAAAACCTCGGCGGCTGCGGCCTCATCATGACCGAGTTTACCTCCGCCGACGGCGTCCTCCGCAGCAAAAAAACCGTCGGCCGCTATCTTCATTTCTATGAAGACGAGCACCCCATCTCCGCCCAGCTCTTCGGCAGCAATCCGCAGGTCCTCGCCGATGCCGCCCGCCTCGTCGAAGACCTCGGCTTCGATCTCGTCGACCTCAACCTCGGCTGCCCCGCAAAAAAAGTGGTCAAGTGCAATGGAGGCTCGGGCCTGCTCCGCGATCTCCCGCTCATCCGCCAGATCTTCGAATCCGTGCGCGCCGCCGTCAAAATTCCCTTCACCGTGAAATTCCGCGCCGGCTGGAGCGACGACGAAATCGTCTGCGTCGAACTGGCCCGCATCGCCGAAGACTGCGGCCTCGGCGCGGTCGCCCTCCACGCCCGCACCCGCCAGCAAGGCTACAGCGGCACCGCCCGCTGGGAGTGGATCGCCTCGGTCAAGCAAGCTGTAAAAATTCCTGTAATCGGCAACGGAGACATCCGCAGCCCCGAAGACGCCGCAGCCATGGTCAATCAAACCGGCTGCGACGCAGTCATGATAGGAAGAATGGCCCCGGCCAACCCCTGGATCTTCCGCCAGATCGAGCAATATGTGGCCTCCGCGGGCCGACCTTACGACCACCCCACCGAAGCCGACCGTTACCAGATGATCCGCACCTACTTCGCGATGCTCCTTGAAGAAGAAATGCCCGACGCGGTCGGAAAGATGAAACAATTCGCCTCCTGGTTCACGCACGGCATTCCAGGCGGCGCAGCCCTCCGCAAAGCGATTTACGACTGCAACAACGGAGCCGAAATCCTCAAGCGAGTCGAAGAGTTTTTCGATGATCGTTGCACCAAAACAAATGCTGTCATCCTGAGCGAAACGATGTGAGCGAAGCGACCATCGCGGAGTCGAAGGACCCCACCCGGCCCCAGCATCTCAAACCGGCGCCGCAGGGAGTTCTCTCCTCGCCCTCGAAAGCCCGCTCAAGCGTGCTGCGAAACACTTAAGACATTCCCATCCGGATCCTTAAACCAGCAAACCTTATCCCCCGTAGGAAAAGTAAAAATCTCCGCCCCCTTCATAAACGGATACTGTTCCGGCGTCACTCCGCGCTCCTTCAACCAGCCCACCACCTTCTCAATCCCCGAAACTTCCCATCCCAGCACCGTCCCCTGCGCCGGAGAAAAGTTCGGCACTTTGGCGACGCGCACCATGTTCGGCCCGCACCGCATCACCAACCCATACTGATCCTGGCTGACAAAATCAAACCCCAGCTTGTCGACAAAAAACGCCTTAGTCCGCTCGTAGTCCGTCGTAAAAAGAAACCCAATCATCTTCCCTGAAGCCAGCATCCGTCCCTCCCCCAAAAAATATTCCCACCCTCAACAACTTTGTCATCCTGAGCGGAGCGCTGTTGAAGATCCTGCCCGTGAGGGTAGTCGAAGGGACCGAATGCCTGCTAGCGCGACCAGCGGCAAAGCAAGGCGTTCTCTCCAATTCGCCGTCGGCGCGGGCCTCAGAGCGGCCGCACCGCCAGCCGCCCCTTATCCCCGCGCTCCACATATCCCCAGGGCAAAGCGTGATCATGCGTAAACACCGTCAGCCATCTCTCCGGAATCGCCCACGCATAATAACGCTTCTTGCTCTCAATCGTATCCAGCGGATACAAGTCGAACGCCATCACCCAGGTCGGCTCCAGATGCCAGCTGGTAGGAATCAGATCCGAAATATAACAAGCGGTCTTTTTCTCGGAACCCTCGCCGCCCGAAACGATCACCGCCTGCATATGAGCCGTATGCCCGCGAAACACGCGCGCCGCCACTCCCGGCACAATCTCGCGATCCCCCTCAATCAGCTCCATCTGCCCGCTCTGCACCAGCGGATCGTAATTCGGGCTCATATAACTCACCGCATCCCGCTCCAGCTGTAGCCGACCGTGCTCCCACTCGCCGCGCTGCACATAATACTTCGCCTTCGGAAACGTGGCGACGAACCCGTCTCCTCGGCGCACCGTATTCCATCCGCAATGATCAAAATGCAGATGCGTATTGATCACGATGTCGATATCCTCCGGCGCCAGGCCCACCGCGTGCAGATTCTCCAGCAGCAAAGCAGGCTGCGTATAGACCTGTACCAGCTTTTCCGGCAGCTTGTTCCCGATCCCGGTCTCGACCAATATGTTTTTGTCGCCCGTCCGGATCAAAAGTGAATTCAGACCCACATCGATTCGGTTCAACTCATCCGGCGTCACCTTGCGCGACCACATGGTCTTCGGCACTACGCCAAAAAAAGCGCCGCCGTCTGAAACGTAAGTTCCATCCGAAACCACAGTAAGTTCGAAATCGCCAATCGAAGTTCGATGCATAGCGATAACCCAGTTGTCAGTTGTCAGCTAAAATCGAAGTGCAAAAAACATGCGAAACACAAACCCGAATGCAAGATGACTACAACCGCCAACTCCAAGAGCCGTTACTGAGAACCGAGAACTGAGAACTTATTTCAGCTCCCCTTCCCAAAACTCACGCATCATCGTATACAGCTGCCGCTGCGTCTCCACTCCTGCAATCCCGTGCGTCTTATTCGGATACACCATCATCCGGAACTGCTTCCCCGCTCGTATCAGCGCATCCGTCATCTGAATCGTGTTCTGAAAATGCACGTTGTCGTCGCTCGACCCATGCACCAGGAGCAGCCGTCCATGCAGATTCCCGGCCGCGCTCACCGTCGAATTGTCGTACCCGCTCGTGTTCTCCGGCAGCAGCCCCATGTACCGTTCCGTGTAAGTCGAATCGTAATCCCGCTGATTGCTGATCGGAGCCACCGCAATCCCCGCCTTGAACCGGTCCGAGTGCGTCAGTGCATACAGCGTCATCGACCCGCCGTTCGACCATCCCCACATCCCGATCCGCGTCTGGTCCAGCTGCGGATATTGGGCGCACAACTGATCGAGCGCCGCCAGCTGGTCCTTCAACTCGACTCCGCCAAACTGAAGACGAAGCGCCGCCGAAAATTTCTTTCCCCGGTTCGGCGTGCCGCGATTGTCCACCGAAAAAATCGCGAATCCTTCCTTCGCCAACATCTCATGGAAGAGCATCCGCGATCCTCCCCACGCATCTGTCACCGTCTGACCCACCGGGCCGCCGTAGATGAAAACAATCACCGGAATTTTTCCGCCTGCCTCCGCATTCGCCGGCAACAGCAGACTCCCATAAAGCACGGTCCCATCCTCCGCCTTAAACTCCAGCTCCTTCGGCTTGATCAGGTCGTATTCCGCCACGCTCCGCCCCTCCCAGATCCCATGGCACTCGCCTCCCGCTCCTCCGCTAGCCGCCGCGCACACCGCCATCTTCGGCGGATCGAGCGTCGTCGAATGCGTCTCCACATAGTGCTTCGCATTTCCCGCAAAGTGCGCGTCGTTGTGTCCCGCCGCGCGTGAAATCGTCTGTATCCCCGTCCCGTCCAGCTTCACCGAATACACCTTCTCCTGCCGCGGATCATCCTTATTCGCCGTAAAGAACACCACCCCCCCATCCTCATCCACCGCGTTCACCGACAGCACCTCATAGTCCCCGCTCTCCAGTTGGCGCTCCATCTTCGCCTCGCCCGCCGTCGGATCCTGCCCATCGAAGCTATACACATAAATATGTGTGTGCCCGTCCTGCCAGCTCGTCCACAAAAATCGGTTGCCCGTTTTCAGCACCCGGAAATCGTCGTTCACATTCACCCACGCTCCCGGCTCCGTCTCCTTCAACACTTCGCGCGTTTTCCCCGTCTTCGTGTTGATGAAATAAAGTTCCATCACATCCTGCCGCCGGTTCAACACCTCCGCCCACGCCCATCCTTCGCGGATCCATCCAAACCGCGGCACATACGTGTCCGCGTCATCCGTCAGCTTGATCCACGTGGGCTTGCCTCCATCGCCCGCCACCACTCCCAGATGCACCGCCGGATTCGGATCTCCCGGCTGCGGATACTTCTCCTCGTCCACCCGCGGATGCGTCGGCAACCAGTCCGTGATCGGATACGTCGGCACCCGGCTCTCATCCATCTGCAAAAATAAAATCTCGCCGCCCTCCGGCGACCAGAAATAATTGCTCCGCACCCCCAGCTCTTCCTCGTAAAGCCAGTCCACTTCTCCGGTCAGAATGTCCCCATCATTCGGCTCGCTCGCATCCTTATCTTTCTTTTTGTGTTTTTCTTCGCTCAAGAGCGGCCGCTCGCCTTCATAGGTCGCTACGGGATGAACATAAAGGTTGTGCTTCCTCAAGTACGCGATCTTTTTTCCATCCGGCGAAAACTTCGGATCCCCGCTCGCCTCCGAAGACGAAGTCATCTGCACCGCCGTTCCCGTGTCCAGGCTGTAATACCAGAGCTGCCCGTGCGCATCAAAAAGCAGGTGCTTCGAATCCGGAGACCACAGATACGCCGCCACGCGATACCGCGTAAGCCGCTCCTTCTCGCGTTCGTCCCGAATCTTCGAATTCGGCGGCGCCAGTTGAGCCAGCTTCACATCGCTGACCAGAACTCTCTTCTCCCCGGTGGCCGCATCCACATACCACAACTCCCCCTGCTCTCCCGAATCATCCCGCTGCACAAAAGAAACCTTCGTCCCGTCGGGACTCCACTGCACAGTCTCCGGCGCCCGCCCCGTTACTCCCCCATCCACAAAAATGTTTTCGATTGTAAGCGCCTTAGCCGGCGCGGCGTTCTGCGCAGGCAATAGGGATGTCAGCAGCAAAGCCCCAAAGAAAATCCCGAGTCCCTTCACGATTCCCCCAATGCAAAAACGATTGCCAGACCAGACTAGCCGACAGCGCTTACCAGACCGGCGAAGACAAAGTGTACAACTAAAAAGCCCCGCGCCTGCGGGGCTCCAAACCGTTCTGCGGACTCACATCATCCGCATTTCATCGTTCACCGACCTTAGCAAATCGCCACCACCTCACACCAACTCGCGCATCTCCGCCCGCACCGGATGCGAACTCTCATAAGCCGCAATCTCTCGTTCACGCTGCAAAGTAAGCCCGATATCGTCCAGCCCGTTCATCAAACAATGCCGGGCAAACTCATCCACCGCAAACGAAGCCGCAAATCCGTCAGAGTCCTCCACCACCAGCCGCTCCAAATCAACGGTCAAATGATATCCATCAATCGAAGCCGCCCGCCGCATAATCTCCGCCACCTGCTCGTCGGACAACCGCACCGTCAGCAATCCATTTTTCAAACTGTTATTGGCAAAGATGTCCGCGAACGAAGACCCAATCACCACCCGGAACCCAAAATCCGCCAACGCCCAAACCGCATGCTCCCGCGACGACCCGCATCCAAAATTCTTCCC
The DNA here is from genome assembly GCA_963803645.1 of uncultured Acidobacteriaceae bacterium. GTDB lineage: Bacteria > Acidobacteriota > Terriglobia > Terriglobales > Acidobacteriaceae > Acidiflorens. The sequence continues at coordinate 847,686 of CAWDNK010000007.1, forward strand.
CGCCACCAGAATCGAAGCTCCACTGTACCGCGGCGCATCCAGCACAAACTCGCGATTAGCCTTCCCATCCCCCGAAAACCGCCAGTCATAAAAAAGAAATTGCCCGAACCCAGTCCGCTCAATCCTTTTCAAGAACTGCTTGGGAATAATCTGATCGGTGTCCACATTCACCCGATCCAAAGGCGCCACTAAACCAGTATGTTTCCGAAAAGCCTTCATGACCTCTCCCTCTTGCTGTCTGCGTCCAAACTCTCTTAAGGGTTGTCATCCTGAGCCCGAACGAAGTGAGTGGGCGAAGGACCTAGGCATTGTGCCCGCGCCATTAAGTCTTCATAAAGACGCAAACGCCAGCGCTATTACGTCCCGCGTCTGCCATGCAAACAACCAACGACCAACGACGCCCTCCTACCACTTCCGCACATCCACAAAATGACCAGCAATCGCCGCCGCCGCCGCCATCGCCGGACTCACCAGATGCGTCCTTCCACCCCTACCCTGCCGCCCCTCAAAATTTCGATTGCTGGTCGAAGCGCACCGCTCTCCCGGCGCCAGAATGTCCGGATTCATCCCCAGACACATCGAGCATCCCGATTCCCGCCACTCAAACCCGGCATCCACAAACACGCGATCCAGTCCCTCCGCCTCAGCCTCGCGTTTAATCGCCTGCGACCCCGGCACCACCATCGCGCGCACTCTTGCATTCACCTTCCGCCCGCGAGCCACGCCCGCCGCCGCCCGCAAATCCTCAATCCGCGAATTCGTGCACGACCCAATAAACACGCGGTCCACCGCAATCTCTTCAATCGGAGTCCCCGGCTTCAAATCCATATAAGCCAGCGCCGCTTCCACCGCCCGCCGATCCGCATCCGCCGCAAACGATTCCAGCGCCGGCACGCGCCCGTTCACCGCCGCAACCATCCCGGGATTCGTCCCCCACGTCACAAATGGAGCCAGCGCCGAAGCGTCAATCTCCACCACCCGGTCAAATCGCGCTCCCGGATCGCCGGCCAGCCCGCGCCACGCCGCAACCGCCGCATCCCACTCCGCGCCTCGAGGCGCAAACCGCCGTCCCCGTACATACGAAAATGTAGTGTCATCCGGAGCAATCATCCCCGCCCGCGCTCCCGCCTCAATACTCATATTGCAAAGCGTCATGCGCTGTTCCATCGAGAGTCCGCGCACCGCCTCGCCCGCATACTCAATCACATGCCCGGTCGCCCCATCCGTCCCGATCTTGCCAATAATCCCCAGCGCCAAATCCTTAGCCGTGACGCCCGCCGGCAACTCACCGCGCACCAGAATCTGCATCGACTTCGCTTTATTCTGCGGCAGGCATTGCGTAGCCAGCACATGCTCCACTTCTGAAGTCCCAATCCCAAACGCCAATGAGCCGAAAGCCCCATGCGTCGAAGTATGGCTATCCCCGCAGACAATCGTCATGCCCGGCAAAGTAATCCCAAGCTCCGGACCGATCACATGCACAATCCCCTGCTCATCCGAATCCATATCGAACAAGGGAACGCCAAACTCGCGGCAATTCTTCCGCAAAGCTTCAATCTGCCGCGCCGCAATCTCATCCATAATCGGCAACCCGCGCGGCGTAGTAGGAATGTTGTGGTCGACGGTGGCGACCGTCCGCAAAGGCTGCCGCACCCGCCGCCCCGCAGCCCGCAACCCATCAAAGGCCTGCGGAGAAGTCACCTCGTGCACCAGATGCAAGTCAACGTAAAGCAGCGCAGCCTGCCCAGCCGGAGCCGCGACCCCATGCGCATCCCAAACCTTGTCAAACAAATTACGAGTAGCCATATTTCATCTATCTTATCGAAATTGTCGTCCTTCGCGGAGCGAGGACCTATGCATTTGAGCGCGCCGCCACACAGTTTGTGGCCGCACCGACTGACGGTACCAACGTACTCGACAACCGGTCCCGCTCAACCTGCCAATCATTTATCATCAAACACAGCAATTCCCATGATCAACGGCAAACGCATAGCCGTAGTCCTGCCCGCCTACAACGCGGAGAAAACTCTGGAAGCCACCGTCCGCGAGCTTCCGGAGACCGTCGACGCCTGCATCCTGGTCGACGACCACAGCAAAGATCGCACCGTGGAAGTAGCTCAAAAATTAGGCCTGCAATATTTCGTCCACGACCGCAACTACGGCTACGGACGCAACCAGCAAACCTGCTATCGCGAAGCCCTCGCCGCCGGCGCCGACGTAGTCATCATGGTCCATCCCGACTACCAGTACACGCCGCTCCTGGTCACCGCCATGGCCAGCATGATCGCCTACGGCGTCTATGACGTGGTCCTCGGCTCTCGCATCATCGGAGGCACGGCCTTGCGCGGCGGCATGCCATTCTACAAATACGTTGCCAACCGCCTGCTCACCGCCTTCGAAAATATGTTCCTGGGCGTTAAGCTCTCCGAATATCACACCGGATACCGCGCCTTCAGCCGCGAGGTCCTGACCCGCCTTCCGCTAGGCGAAAACAGCGACGACTTCGTCTTCGACAACCAGATGCTCGCCCAATGCGTCCACTTCAACTTCCGCATCGGAGAAGTTTCCTGCCCCACCAAATATTTCGAAGAGGCCTCCAGCATTAACTTCCGCAGAAGCGTGACCTACGGGCTGGGCGTATTAAAAACCACAATGCAATTCGCTCTGGAGCGCGCGGGCCTGGCGAAGTTTTCCATCTTCAGCGAAAAAGGCCGCCACTTGGAACCCGAATACTACAAACCCGGCGCCGCGAAGACCACGACATCGGGATTGTGAGGTCCGGGGATTTCTGTTCGTGGATCAGGACGTTACTTCAACTCCGTTGATCGTGAACTGCGAGAATCTCTCCGGGCAAGCTCGGATCGTAAAGCACTCCCCAGTCGCAACGCCTCCATCACAAACAACCACGAATTCCTTCTTCCAGTATGAAGGAGGTTCCCGGCAGATTCCGTTAATGTACAAAACCTTCCGTCCCGCTACGGTAACGCCGATGTGCTGCCTGTAGTAGCTCTGAGGATCGCTCGATCGAAGCCGCTTTCGGAAATGCGCGCAAGCCACATCCGCGACCCACGGTAAGAAGCGTCTGCCCAACAGGCCTTCTCTACCGCCATCGACATCGGATCTTCGTTGAAGCTTCCAGCCTCCATCGACTTTGGCCCCATTCCGCGTGCAGAGTCGAGCAAAGATTCAGGATTGACTCGGAAAGGAGGTTAACCCATTTCTGTGCTCCGCCTGAAGAGTCCAGTTGGCCATCAGAACAAATGCGAGGGTCGCGTGGATTAGTCGCCTAATCCTCTACCTCGTGCAAGTATAGCCAGGGCGAAGGTCGAAAGTCTGGGCGCAAGTGACGATTCGGAGCATCGCCTCCAATTTTGCTTGCTCGCAGCTCGTAGCTCTCCGCTCTTTGCTTCGGTAAGATAACCTCGACTTGACCCCCCGACGCACCATCGCTCTCCTGCTACTCCTCACTGCCGCCGCCATCGCCATCCAGGGCTACCACCCCGGCCTGGAAGACGACGCCTACTACTTGGCCGCCATCAAGCGCGATCTGAATCCCGCTCTCTACCCCCACGACGCCGATTTCTTCCGCCTGCAATTCCAGGCCACTATCTATGACAAACTAATCGCCGCATCGATCCGCCTAACTCATCTTCCGCCGGACCTGACAATCTTCCTCTGGCAAGTCGCAGACACACTGGCGATCCTCGCTGCCTGCATCAGCATCGCGCGCCGCTGCTTTCAACAAACCCGAAGCCCATTGGGCCGCAGTCCTCGCCGTGGCCGCGCTGCTGACCATCCCAGTCTCCGGCACAGGCATCAGTCTGACCGACCAATATCTCCATCCGAGAGCACTCGCCACCGCTGCAATTCTCGGCGCCATCATCGCAATCTTGGACACCGCCGAGCTGCGTGCCGCATCTTCCTGATCGCCGCCGCCACCATGCACATAATCATGGCCGCCTTCGGCATCTCCCTCGCCATCTTTCTGATCTGGAACTTGACCGCCAAAAATATCGACGTAGGGACAGCGGCCCTCGGCTTTCTAGCGGAGCGAAACTCCGCAGCAATGCCGCAATCTTCACGCTCGGTCGCTCTCCCGCTGCCCTGGCTCTTCCAACCCACCACCGAAGCCTGGCGAGCCGCTGCCTCCACTCGCCATTTCAACTGCATAACCGCCTGGGCATGGTACGAATGGCTGGGAGTAATCGCCCCATTCCTCATCCTCTATTACTTCGCCCGGCAAGTCGCGAAACGAAGCCGACAAGAATCGCAACCCGAATTCGCCTCTCGCGCCCACTCCCGCTGCTCTTCTTTATTACGCCATCTTCCAACTGACAGTCGCGCTACTCATCCTGCTCCCGCCGCAACTAGAGCGCCTCCGCCCATTCGAGCCCATGCGGTTTCTCCACCTCGTCTATCTACTAATGTTCCTGATCGCCGGAGGCTTGATCGGCCAGCACATTCTTGGCAAGCACGTCTACCGTTGGCTTCTCTTCTTCATCCCCCTCTCCGTCGGAATGTTCTACGCCCAGCGCCAAATGTATCCATCCACCGCGCATCTCGAACTCCCCGGCCGCGCGCCCAGCAATGACTACCTGCGAGCCTTCGCCTGGATTCGAGGAAGCACGATTCGAGGGACAACGATTCCAGGAAGCACGACCGTCGACGGCGAGCCCCGCCCCAACACGCCCACCGACGCCCTGTTCGCGCTCGATCCCTACTACATGCAGCAACCCGGAGAAGACTTCCACGGCTTCCGCGCCCTCGCGGAGCGCAGCGCCCTGGCCGACATGGTCAAAGATCCCGGCATGGTAGCCCGAGTCCCCGCGCTGGCAGAAAGATGGCAAAGCGAAGTGAATGCCACAAAGAAATGGCAAAATTTCCATCCGGCCGATTTCCAGTCGCTCAAGAATACCTTCGGAGTGTCCTGGGTCGTCCTCGCAAAATCAAACGCGGCCAGTGACGGGACCGCCGATATGGTCTGCCCCTACCAGAATCAGACCGTCAAAGTGTGCCGCATAGAGTAGCGTCCGAAGCAAGATTGATGGCGAAGTTTTCCGTGCTGCCCTCGTGACCTCCGTGACCCCTGTGGTTTAGGCTCTTCTGTGGACACCCACATCAGAACCATGCCGCCAAGTAGCCGCCGCCGCCCGCCCTACCTGACCATGTTCCTGGTAGCCCTACTCATCCGCGTCACGGTAACCCACTTCCTCTACAAAGAATGGCTTGATCCTTTCGTCCTGGCTCACTGGGCCTTTGGACGCGTCGGCCGCTCGCTCGCGACAGGCCAGGGTTTCGGCAACCCCATAGCGGACACCGGACCCTCGGCCCTGCTCCCGCCCATCTACCCCTACATCCTCGCGGGAATTTTCAAGCTCTTTGGTGTCTATACAAAATCGTCAATCATCGCCGCGCTGGTTCTAAACGGAATCATCTCCTCCGCCACCTGCATCCCAATTTATTTCCTGGCAAAAAAGAATTTCGGCGAGCGTGCCGCCAAGTGGGCAGGATGGGGCTGGGCTCTCTCGCCCTACGGCATCTACTACGGGGCGGACTGGGCCTGGTCGACGCCGCTGATCACGCTGCTGCTCTGCTGCTTGTTTCTGTGGGCGTTGAATCTCGAAGACGATAAGCCGCGTGCGGGTGCACCACACGATCGCGTTCTCTGCGGTTGGACCGTCGCCAGGTGGTTTGCCTTCGGGTTGGTCTCCGGCGCCGCAATCTTAACCGAGCCCAGCATTCTCTCGGTAGTCCCGCTCCTGATCCTCTACACCTGCTACCGCCGCCAAAAACAGCATCGCCTCTGGCTAATCCCCGCAATCACGACCGCATTGGCAGTAGCCATCACCATCGCCCCCTGGACCCTGCGCAACTATGAACTCTTTCACAAACTAATCCCAGTCCGCAGCGGCCTCGGCCTCGAGCTTTACATCGGCAACAACGGATACGATCTCTCCTGGGTCAACCGCGACCTGCATCCTAACCACAACGCAGCCGAGCAATCCGAATACGAGCGCGATGGCGAAATCGCCTACATGAATCACAAGCAAGAACAGGCCACGGACTACATCAAAGCCTACCCAGCCTGGTACGCCAAGATGACCGTCCGGCGCTTCATCTACCTCTGGACCGGCTACTGGAGCCTGAGCCGAGCCTACCTGAAAGAAGAACCGCTAGATCCGCCCAACATATTCGTATGTACAACATTGACCATACTAATGCTAATAGGCCTGATCAAAACCGCCCGCGAAAACCCATCCCTGGCCGCGCGCTACGGCATAGCATTCCTGTTCTATCCAGCCGTCTATTGCTTAACGCATCCCGAGACCTACTACATCCGCCCGCTCGATCCGCTGATCAACATTTTGGCCGCCTACGCGGTATTCGGCTTTCTGTCCCGAAAAAAGGCCCCAGCCCCGGATCTAGCCCTTATGCTCTAATCTCCCCAATCAAACCCCCACCCCTTGCCGCTCCCTCCCACCGCCAAGTAACATCTAACCAGCTTAATGCCCACCGCCGTCGCCACCGCCGCGCGCCCCAAACCCACACTGGTCTTCGGAGAAATCTTTTCTTTCGCCTTTGAAACCTTCCGCTCCAACAAGGTTCGCTTCCTTCTCACCGCTCTTGGCATGATGATCGGCACCGCCTCTCTCATCCTCGTCGCTACGATTAGCCTCACCGGTAAGCAGTACGTACTCACCCTCATTCAAGGTTATGGCACCAACATGGTTGAGGCCGAATACGAAGCCGGAGGACAGGGCGCCGAAACTGTGCCCGACGATCTCACCATCGACGACCTCCGTGCCATCCAGCTTCAGGTGCCCGGCATCGCTGCCGCCTCGCCGGTGGTTCCCATTTATGAGCGCATCGGCACCGGCAACGGCCGCGAGCGTGACATCCAGGTCCTCGGCGTCGAACCCGGTTATCTCCAGGTTCGCAATCTCATCGTCCTCGCGGGACGCTTCTTCGATCCCGAAGATTCTCAGGCCCACAACAAAGTCGGCGTCGTCATGCAAAAGCTCGCCGAAGACCTCTACGGCTCCTGCGCCAACGCGCTCGGAAAAACCGTCAAGCTCAGCGGCTTGCCTTTCAGCATCATTGGCTGCTTCCGCGAACGCGTCGACACCTTCGGCCAATCCGAAGTCACCGATCGCACCATGTTGATTCCTTATTCGGTGATTCGGTACTTCCAGGCGAAGCCCTCGGTCCGCCAACTCTATTTCTCCGCCAGCGACGCCTCTGAAGTAGTCCCCGTGACGAAGCAGATCGAGCGCGTCATCCAATCGCGCCATCGTCCAAACTCTCTTTATCGCGTGGAGAATCTAACCCAGCTCTTGGCGCTGGCCGATAAAACCGCCAACGCCCTCACCGCCATCCTGCTGGCCGTCTCCTTCGTAGTGCTCCTCGTCAGCGGCATCGGCATCATGAACATCATGCTGGCCACGGTAAGCGCGCGCATCCGTGAAATCGGAATCCGCAAAGCCATCGGCGCCACCAACCGAGAAATCCGCTTTCAGTTCCTCTCGGAAGCAATCCTCATCTCCCTGATCGGCGGAGTAATCGGCATCGTAGTAGGTCTAGCGATCCCGTTCTCCATCCGTTTCCTGACCGAATACCGCATCCCAATCAGCGGCCTGAGCGCGATCATAGCGATCGTAGTCTCGTCCCTAGTAGGCATAATCTTCGGCACGATCCCCGCCACTCGAGCCGCCCAGCTCGACCCAGTGGAAAGTCTTCGCTACGAATAATTTTGGATAGCACGTCGCTTCAGAGGGTGAGGGCCGCTGGTCAACGTCCCTTCTGCGTCCACAAGACACGAGGCGGGACATCAGCCGACCTCTGTGTTCCTCCGTGTCCTCTGTGGTTCAAGCTTTAGTTTTTGACTCAAGCCCCGCCGGCCCAGCTCTCCCCACCGCCCGCATCCCCGCCACCACCAGCCGAATATCGTTAAAGCTAACGTAGGCCGGCACCGCGTCCTTAATATCGCGCAAGCTCTCCAGCCCGTGGGCCACACAAGCCGCCTCAATCAACGGGCCCGCTCCCGGAGAAATCCATCGCTCATCCAGCTTCACCCGTCCTGCTTCAATTAATCCAGCCACCGTCCCAATCACCGTTGAAATCTGCCGCGCCCGAATTCGCGCAATCTCCTCGAGCGTCTTTCCCTCATTCAACAGCCGAAGCGTCTCCTCCTCCGGAGCTTGCTCCCGCGACCGCGCCACGATCATCGCCCGCGTTCCCGCCGCAAAATTTCGCAGCGCCTGCAATATCTCCTCCCCATAGACTTCCGCCTTGTGCTCTCCGATCCCGCGCACCCGCATCAACTCCGCGATTGTCGAAGGCCGCTTCCGGCAAAGCTCCTCGAGCGTCGAATCATGCAGCACCACAAACGCAGCCACTTTTTTCTCGCGCGCAATCCCCCGCCGCCACTCCCGCAGATACTCCGCCAGCTCGTCATCATCCGCGTGTCCAACCTCAACATCCTCCGATCCCGAATACAAAAAGTCCCGCACCGCGCGCAATCCCGCCCGCCGCCGATTCCTACCTCGACCCGACTCTTTGTCACCTGGACTAAGTTCGTTGCCATCTCGACTCCGCTCGATGTCATCCCGACTCTTAGCAGTCTTGTCATCCCGAGCGTGGCGAGGGATCGCCTTCTCATCGGCTTTTTCCACTACCCACGCCGGCCGCACCCCGCAGTTGTCGCACCCGTCGCACTTCGCCCACTTCGGAGTCTCCCCAAAATGCAGACAAATCGTCCGCTGCCGGCACCCGCGCGAATCCGCAAACCGCGACACAATCCGCTTCCGCTCCCAAGCCCGCTCCCGCTCCGCACTGTCTTCAATCTTCCCAATGAAATACTCCAGCAGCACATGATCGCGCTTCTGCCACAGCAGCACGCAGTCCGCCGGCCTCCCGTCGCGTCCCGCGCGCCCCGCCTCCTGGTAATACTGCTCAATCGACTTCGGCAGCGACAAATGAATCACTGCCCGCACCGACGGCTTATTGATCCCCAGCCCAAACGCGATCGTCCCCACCAGCACCCGCACCTCATCGGACATCCATCGTTCCTGGTTGTCCCGCCGCGTCGCCGCCTCCAGCTTCGCGTGATAAGGAATTGCCGCAATCCCCATCTCCTCCAGATATTCAATCGTGTCCTCGACGCGCTTGATGGTCGGCGCATAAACAATCACGCTCCCCGCCGCAGATCCTGACGACGTTCCAGCCGCCGACCCCGCCGAGTAATGCCGCAGCGCCCGTCCCAGCAGCCCAAGCTGCGTCAGCGGCTCGCACTCCTGCGCCACATAGTTGAGATTTTTCCGGTGAAAGCTCGCGATATAAAGATGAGGCTCCCGCATCGATAACTGCTTCAAAATGTCATGCCGCACCTGCCGCGTCGCGCTCGCCGTAAACGCCGCGATCGGAACCCCCGCAAACCGCGTTCGCAGCCGGCTCAACTGCCGGTAATCGGGACGAAACTCATGCCCCCACTCCGAAATACAATGCGCCTCATCGACCACAAAAAATCCCACCGGAACCCGTGCCAGCCACTCAAATGTCGACTCCGCCGCCAAACGTTCCGGCGACAAATACACCAGCCGATACTCGCCCGCACAAGCCCGCGCCATCACTCGCCGCCGCTCCGCCGAATCCAAAAAACTATTCAGCGCCGCCGCCGGAATCCCCATCTGCGCCAGTTGCGACGCCTGGTCCTGCATCAGCGCAATCAAAGGCGACACCACCACCACCGTCTTCTCCGAGACCACCGCCGGCAACTGATAGCAAAGCGACTTCCCGCCCCCGGTCGGCATGACCGCGCAGGTATCGTGCCCTCCCAGCAAGCTTCGAATCACGTTCTCCTGCTTGGGACGAAACGAGTCATACCCCCAATAACGCCGCAAAGGAGCGAGCAAATCCCATCCGCCAGAAATATGAGTGGAAGCAACTTCCGCTGAGTCGACGGCAGCCGCGCCGCCGATCGCAAGAGGCGCAGCGCGCAAGCCAGCGGAGTTGTCAATCAAGAAAGGTTGCTCATCGCGCCCGCGTGGAGATCCAGAAGCCACGCAAGCAGTATAAAGAATCATCCCAACAATGCCGGTGACCGAACGAGCACCAAGAATGTGACGAAATTCCCGCTCAAATAAATTCTGTCACGCTGAGCGCACTCAAGACGTCCGTGCTCAAATAACCCATGCTCCTCGGCCTCATCTCCGACACCCACGGCCTGCTCCGCCCCGAAGCCCAAACCGCTCTCCAGGGAGTAGACCAAATCCTTCACGCCGGCGACGTAGGCGACCCCGAAATCCTCACCGCACTTAAAAAAATCGCCCCTGTAACCGCGATCCGCGGCAACGTGGACACTCAACCCTGGGCTCGGACTCTCTCCGAAACCGACTTCATCGAAGTCGAAGGCGCAACCATCTACATGCTGCACGATCTCTCCCACCTCGATCTAAAGCCCAAAGCCGCCCAAATAGGGGCCGTAGTCTACGGCCACAGCCACCAGCCCAAAATAGAAGAGAAAAACGGAGTCCTCTACATCAACCCGGGCAGCGCCGGTCCCAAAAGATTCAACCTGCCCATCACCGTAGGAAAATTGGAAATCAAGAAAGGAAAACTAAAAGCAGAAATAATTGAGTTGCCAGTCACCAGAAATAAGTAAGTTACTCGCAGCTTACAGCCCGCCCGCAATCGCCCCTAAAACCACAAACGGCTCCCGCCCCGCCACCACCGCCTCCGGCAACTCGGTATCCGCCCCCGCCAGCGACAAATCCTCTTCGCAAGCAAAGAACCGCAGAAACGCACGCCGTTCCTTGGTCACATGATCCCGAATCGTCCCTCGCAGCATGGGATAGTGTTGCTCCAAAGCATCCAGCACAGCACGCTGCGTAACCGGCGCAGGCACCTCAAGTGCAACCTCGCCCGAAACGCGTGCCAGGTTCCGCAAATGAAATGGAAGCACAACGCGTATCATACGAATCCGCACTCTGAATTAACTGACAACTGAGAACCGAGAACTGGGAACTGAGCTACAACGTCTGCACCTCCACCGAAAGCACTGACGGCAAATCCCGTACCACCGCATTCCACGATTCCCCGGCATCCGCCGAGCAATAAACCTGCCCGCCGGTAGTCCCAAAATAAACCCCGCATTCATCAAGACGATCCACCGCCATGGCGTCCCGCAGAACATTCACATAGCAATCTTTCTGCGGCAATCCGCGAGTAAGTGCCTCCCACTCCCCGCCACCAGACTTACTCCGAAACACCCTCAACTTACCCTCATGCACATAGTGTTCCGAGTCGCTCTTGATCGGCACCACATAAATTGTCTCCGGCTCATGTGCATGCACGTCGATCACAAATCCAAAATCCGTCGGCAGATTCCCGCTAACCTCCCGCCACGAATCCCCCGCGTCGTCCGACCGCATCACGTCCCAATGCTTCTGCATGAACATGACGCCGGGCCGCGAAGGATTCATCGCCACGTGGTGCACACAATGCCCAACCTCGGCATCCTGATCCGGAATGAACTCCGACCGCAGCCCGCGATTAATCGGCTTCCATGTTGCCCCGCCATCATCCGTCCTGAACGCCCCAGCCGCTGAAATCGCAATCCAAATCCGCTTCTCATTGGAAGGATCGAGCACGACGGTATGCAAGCACATCCCGCCCGCTCCCGGCTGCCACTTGGGACCAGTCCCATGCCCGCGCAATCCCGCCAGCTCCGTCCAGTTCTGTCCGCCGTCCACAGACTTGAACAACGCCGCATCCTCCACGCCCGCATAAACCACATCTGCCTCCGTCAAAGAAGGCTCCAGATGCCAAACGCGTTTGAACTCCCACGGATGCTGCGTCCCGTCATACCACTGATGCGTAGTAAGTGGCGCGCCCGTCGCCGAAGTGTCATAAACAAACTTATTGCTGGCCGCCTTGGGAGGCCCGCCACCTGTCGCCGGAGCCTCACCCACCGGCGTCCCCGGCTGATGCCACGTCTTCCCCCCATCATCCGACCGTTGCAGTATCTGCCCAAACCAGCCGCTGGTCTGCGAGGCGTAGATCCGGTCAGGATCCACCGGCGATCCTTTCATGTGATAGATCTCCCACCCGGCAAAATGCGGACCACTTAGCTCCCACTTATCCCGCTTCCCATCCGCAGTAAGAATGAAAGCACCCTTCCGGGTCCCGACTAACACCCGCACCAAACTCATCGATCTCCTCCCCTAAGCTTTGAAGAGCAGTTATGAAGCTGCGACCTCTGTGTCCTCGGTGGTTGAGAATTTCTGCCGCGACCGCACCGAATCCCTACTTGTTACAAGAAAGATTCCCCGAAATCAGACCCAACAACCGGAGGAACCCAGAAAGTAAACTTTCCCACTTTGTACTAAAAAGATTCCCCTCGGAGGAAGTACCAGAAGAACCAATCCACCGGGCCTCGGCCCCCCACTATCCGAAGGTCTTGAGGCTCAAAACCATCAACTAGTCCCAGAACAAACTCCGAAACTCGCACCAACTGGCCACAAGTTACAAAATAGGTTCAAGATTTTCCTGAGACCTAAGACCTAAGACCTGACACCCGAGACCCGCTTCTACGCCCCACCCTTCAACATTCCCACCACCCGGTCAAAATCCTGGATCGTGTCGTACACAATCACAATCTTCCCCCGTCCATGCTGATCGCGAATCCGAACCCTCATCCCCAATATTTCCTCAATCGACCGCTGCGCCGCCCGCACATTCGGATCCACCCATCTCGCCCCCCCCGACTTCGCCTCACCCTCGCTGGCCGGTCTCTCAGACCCCATCACGAGCTGCTCCAGCTTCGCCACCGGCATCTTTTCTTCCATCGCCTTCCGCGCCAGCTTCCACCGATGTTCGGGGTTTTGCACCATCAGCAGCAGTCGCGCGTGGCTGTACGTCAATTGCCCCTTTTGCAGCGCGCCCACAATCCCGTCTCCCAGGGTCAGCAGCCGCATGTAATTCGATACCGCGCCCCGCGACATTCCCACTCGATCCGCAATCTGCTGCTGCGTCAGGTGAAATTTCGTGCTCAACTGTGCGAAAGCATCGGCCTGCTCGATGCAATTCAACTCCTGGCGCTGGAGGTTTTCGACGATCGTCATCTCCGCCGCCTGCTGCTCCGAAACCCGCTTCACAATCGCTGGAATCGTCCCAATCCCCGCGATGTGCGTGGCCCGCAACCGCCGCTCGCCCAGGATCAGCGTGAACCGCCCCGCTTCCTTCCCCGGACGCACAATGATCGGCTGCAAAAGCCCTTGCGCCCGGATCGAATCCGCCAACTCCCCCAGCGCCTCTTCATCAAAGACCCGCCGCGTCTGGTATGGATTTTCATCAATCAAATTCATCGAAAGCTGGTAAAACATTTCCCCATCGGCAGTCTCTCCAGCAGCCCGAATCTCCCCAATCGAACCAGATGAGGCGCCGGCGGATTCAGCGACGGCTGGCGCCGGAGCGGCAAATGTGGGGACGGGCGACCCCGCCCGTCCACTCTCAACGCCAACATCAGCTGACGGCGCAAGAGAAGAAGACGGCGGGACAGGAAAAGCAGAAGCAGGAGAAGAAGCAGCAACAGACGACGAAGCAAAAGAAGACGACGAAGCAGCACCCTCACTTCGAACCACCGCCGGAGTCACCACGCGAGGCCCAGGCAGCAAAGAATCCAGCCCGCGCCCCAGTGCTCGCCGCTTCTCCACAACTTTCTCGCCGATCTTCTCTGCCCCAGCCTTCTCCCCAGCAGCAACCGCATTCGAAGCATTCACCATTTTGAATTCCTCCCCAACCCTTTAGCCGTCTTAATCCCTACAACCCGTGCTATCCCTGTCAATTGCGTCATCGCTAATACACCCTTGTCACGCTTAATAACCCTCTCAACAACTCTGTCATCCTGAGCGGAGCGCGGCGAGCAAAGCAAGCAAGCGCAGTCGAAGGACCCCATGCCTGTCGGCACCCCCGTCATCCCGATGTACAACGTTCCGGAACGGCTGGCCGTGATGTAGGTGCAATACCTTTTCTCGCCCCTGTTCACGAATTCAAATAGAGCCCCCCAAACTTACATCGATACACATAAATATTCACGAATATCAATCTATGCCGCCTCCCCAGGCTCCGGCGCTGAAGGAGGACTCTCGTCCTCCGCCACCACTCCCATCTGCCGGTCCAGGATCTCTTTCGCAAGCCGGATATAACTCTCCGCGCCCCGCGACCGCACATCATAGGTAAGCGCGGGCTTGCCATGGCTCGGAGCCTCCGCCAGCCGTATGTTTCGCGGGATCGTCGTCCGGCAAAGCTTCTCCCCAAAATGTTTCCGCAGCTCCTCCGCCACCTGCTGCGCGAGGTTCGTCCGCTCATCGAACATGGTGAGTACCACCCCATCAACCACCAGCCCGGGATTGAGCGCCGCGCGGATCCGCTCGATCGTGTCCAGCAGCTCCGACACGCCCTCCAGGGCAAAGTATTCCGCCTGCATCGGAATCAGTACCGCATCGGCCGCGACCAGCGCGTTCAACGTCAGCAGGTCCAGCGCCGGCGGGCAGTCGAGCACGATGAAGTGAAAGCGCTCCCGCAAAGGAGCCAGCGCCTCCCGCAGGCGATACTCCCGCCGCTCCGCCTCGACTAATTCCAGGTTCGCCCCGATCAGGTTCTTATGCGACGGGATCACCCAGAGCTGCTCCAGCTCAGTGAGCAGGAGCGCCTCCTCCGCCGAGGCCGCTCCCATGAGAACGTCATAGATGCTGACCCGTTCGGGATCCTTAACAAACCCCAGGCCGCTCGAAGCATTCGACTGCGGATCGCAATCGACCAGCAAGGTATTGACCTCGGCGGCCGCGAAAGAAGCAGCTAGGTTGATGGCGGTGGTAGTCTTACCCACGCCACCCTTCTGGTTGGCAACAGCAATCACGCGTCCCATGGCATCACATCCCCAAAAATCAAAAACAAACATTCCCAACCTAAGCCGGGAGGGCTCAGAAGCAAAATGCTCCACGTGGAGCATTTGCTTGCGAGAAGAAATCTTAACCACATGCTCCACATGAAACATATGTCGTTTCGTGTTCCACGTGGAGCACAAGTTCATTTTCTCGGAACTCTAAAGCAGTTGGCTGGAATTGACGCGGCCAGAATATTCCGTTTTGTTCAAGAGCACAATGCTGGGTGCTGTGCATAAGTGGGGATTTTTGTGCACGCCGGTGGAAATGCTCCACGTGGAGCATGCCGGGAAGTGCGAGTTGTGCTCCACGTGGAGCATTTCTGTCCAAGCCGGAGTAATAGCATCGATCTGTGGATTCGGACCACTTTATCAATTGCAATCGACAATATCATGGTGCCATTTACCACTTATGCCGATCATGCGCTATCTTCTTGCCACTTCTATCGACTTTGATTCGGGCTGTGGTGTCCTATTGCTAACACCGATGAATGTGACCGCGGGACATGTATCGTCTGCCAAGTCATTTCGGGGAGGGCCTTAAGCGCTTCTTGCTGAGTGGTTGTGATCAGGATTGCCAGACGGGCGTCTGCGGCTAGGAATTTGACTGCCGTCGGCAGGATTTCTGTGAATTTTTCTACTGCTCTGAAAGTTACTACGTCTGCTGGCTGGACGACGATCTTGGTATTCGGTTGGCTTTGGGATGAATCGGGCAAATCTGAATTGGGGATTTGGGCGGCTACACGGTCGGCTATGGCCTCGGCGCGCTCGGAGATTACATCGACGTCCGTCAATGTAAGCGCGCGGGCTGCTTCGCGGAGGAAGGTTGCTTTTTTGAGGTTCGATTCGATGAGCGTCAGGTGGACGTGGGGCGCCCAGATTTTTATGGGGAGGGCGGGGAATCCGGCGCCGGAGCCGAGATCGATCACGAGCTTCGAGCGACGAGCCACGAGCCGCGAGCGATCACCGGCTGGGTGAAAGCCGGCGTTCAACGCGGCATCCGGAGCGGACAGCAGTATCTCCTCCCCGGAACGTGGAAAAGCGTGGCGTTCCGCGGGCCCCGGTGTCCGCTCTACCAATGCCCGCTCTACACCGGCAGGATCGGGGAACAGGTGGCGGGCTAGAAAAAACGATTCGCCGAAGTGGCGGGTGACGATTTGTTCCGGGTCGCGGATGGATGTGAGATTGATGCGGGCGTTCCAGCGCAATAATAGATCGATGTAGGTCGATATTTTGTCGAGGTCGCCGGTCGTCAGCCGGCGGTCGCCGGGTGGACCGAAGAAGGGTTCGAGGAGAGCGGATATGCGGGACGGGTCCATGGTCGTTGGCGGACATTGGCGATTGTAGAGGATTGGCGAGGTCTGAGGTTGGAGGCCTGCGGCCGGATGGAAAAGACGTACCGTGTATTTACATAACCGTACTTACAAACGACGTGAAAATAAATATTTCCATGATTTTTTGAGGGCGAAATTTGGAGAGGCTCGACCGAACGGAATCAGATAGTTAGCGGAATGTAATGCGCTGGTTGTGCTGAGTGCATAGGTTGTCAAGCGCTCCTGATTCTAAGGAGGTTGGGCGGAGGGCTGGTGGGCGTGGCGGCCAGAGCTCTGAAAACGCGGGACTTGTGGGCGGGGAAAATGGGGTGAGTTGAGTTTCGTCTTCGGAGTTGGTTGTGTTTTTGATCGCGTTCGCCAAAGCACCTCGTTAGGCCAAAATTTGCGTCATAGGATTTCGGAGATTCTTAAGATGAAGATCCGAATACCCGCGGCGGGAAGCCTTATCGTGCCGGCAGTTGTGGTACCCACGTCTCGAAAAGCGCGAGACGTGGGGCACCCGTCGGGTCAACGATTGGGATCTCAAGATGAAGATTCGAGTAGCGGCGGCGTGAAGCCTATGGTGCCGGCAGTTGTGGTACCCACGTCTCGAAATGCGCGAGACGCGGGGCACCCGTCGGGTCAACGATTGGGATCTCAAGATGAAGATTCGAATAGCGGCGGCGTGAAGCCTATGGTGCCGGCAGTTGTGGTACCCACGTCTCGAAATGCACGAGACGTGGGGCACCCAGGGTTTGGGCGGTACTTGCCGTAGGAGACAGAGAACTGGGCCACCCGTCCGGTTTTCGAGACGTGGGTTTGTGCGGCGTGGAGAAATCATCACCGGCGAAGAGTAATTGGCGTCACAGTATCGAAGGTTTATTCGGCCCTATTCTGATTGCGCTATGCCGCTTGGCCTTCAACGTTACTATGGCACCGGAGATCTGCACTACATCACCTGTAGTTGTGACCGCAGACAGGCCTGGCTAGGAACGGCGTCGCGTCGCGATCTGTTCTTGTCGGTGCTCGAACGTATGCGGACACGCTACCAGTTCGTGGTGGTCGGCTATGTCGTGATGCCCGAGCACTTTCACCTTCTGATCAGCGAACCGCAGGAGCGTACGCCCGGCACCGCGATGCAGGCTCTTAAGCTGGGATTTGCGCGACGCGTACTGGCGCAGAACCGAGCGCGCCGGAAATCGGCGCAGGCCAGCTTATTCGAACATGGTCCGCAGCATGTATGGCAGGCGCGCTTCTATGATTTCAATGTGTGGACGTCGAGGAAGCGGGTGGAGAAGTTGCGGTACATGCATCGCAATCCGGTGAAACGAGGATTGGTCGAGTCGCCGGAGTTATGGCGGTGGAGCAGTTACCGGGCTTATGTCCTCGGAGAAGAAGGAGTCGTGCGAATCAACGATTGGGAGATTCTCAAGATGAAGATTCGGGTACCGGCGGCGTAAGGGCTAGGGTGCCGGCAGTTGTGGTACCCACGTCTCGAAAAACACGAGACGTGGGGCACCCGTCGGTCAACGATTGGGATCTCAAGTGAAGATTCGAATAGCGGCGGCGTGAAGGCTAGGTGCCGGCAGTTGTGGTACCCACGTCTCGAAAAGCACGAGACGTGGGGCACCCGCCTCCGGGGCACCCATCGTCCGTCTTTGCTGTCCGTCTTCACGCGGCGCGCGGGGTCATGGTGGCGCGTTTTAGTTTGTTGGCTGTGGCTATCATCATGAAGATTATTGCCGCTATTTGAATTACCAGGCCGGCTACTACCCCTGGGAGCGTGCCGACTTTTCCGGGGCCGATTTCAAAAACGCCGGCTGGGGTGAGCAATGCCAAGACGCTTTCTCCGCGGGTATTGTGGTTTGGGCCAGCGCTGAAAACTACGACCAGAACTATTGCGGCTATGTAATAGAGCGCCAGGTAGAGAAGGCCCTTCAGGAGCGGGGCGCGCATTTTTGTGAGGCGGCAGAATTGCAGAAAGAGGATGTCGCGAGTTACGAAGATCAGGATTGTGACTGACTGAAGGAGTCCGCTGAGGAGGGCGCGGGCGTCGAAGCCTACATCGTTTTTCCAGGCGAACATTCCCCACATTAAAAGGATGTAGGCGGTGGTGGCGGAGACTACCAGCCACGGGAGTGGAGGACTGTCTTCGGCGAGAAGCGATTCTAGGCCGTGGCGCTCGCGCCACCAGATTTTAAGGCGATCATAGGGCGAGATCATCGCCAAGCCCATGGCGAAGAGAATGGCGGCGTTGATGCCGACCATGAAGGTGACAAACGAGGCGGGTTGGAATTGGATGGCGCGGGTGGCCGGGTTGCTCCAAGCCTGGGGCTGAAAGAGAGCATAGACAGTGAAGTTGAGAAAGGCGGCGCAGCCGACGGCTTGCCAGCGAGAGAGTGGTTTGATCTGATCGAAATCTTTCTTCAGGCCGCGAAGGATCATGAGGACGAACCAGGCTCCGAAGGTGGAGTAGAGGATCAGGCTCATGGCTAGCCAGGAGACGTGGGCGCCGAAGATGGTGGCGGTGCGGAATTCTGCCGCGGGCTCTACCAGCTTGGTCATCTCCATGACCGGGCTGAAGGCGGCGAGCCCTGGGAAGGCTGAACCTTCAAACCTGAACGCCAAGGCCATGAGGAGATAGAAGCCGAAGGTTCCGATTAACCCGATGCCGCGGCTGCGCGATTCGAAGAGGCTGGAGAGCCAGAGTCCGACCAATCCAATGAAGAGAGCGGAGGAGACGATGAGAGTGTAGGCAGCGAGAAGGTTGGTGGCGCCGGCGTGGCCTTGCCAGTCGGCAATGAGGGTGATGGGCAAGGCGCAGAGCACGATATACCAGGCGACAACCGGCTCGCCGAGAAGTTTGCCGACCAGGAATTCGGCGGGGGTGAGGCTGGTGGCGCGCTGGAAGTCCCAGGTTTTACGCTCGCGCTCTCCGGAGATGGATTGGGCGCAGCAGAGGAGCGACCAGAACGTGAGGACGGCGAGCTGTCCATAAATGATGGTTCGATAAAAGTCCAACCAGGCTGCCGCGGGAGCCTGAGCTTCGAATTCGGCAATGCGGGCGGCAGAAGGGGTGCCGAAGTTCATGGATCGATATCGCATGGCGCCGATTTGCTCCTGCTGCGAGCTCCAGCAGCCCAGCCAGATGAGGACGCAGATGACGGCGACGATGGCGAGCACTGTAATGGCGCGGCCCTTGCGGAGTTCGGAGCGGCGGTGGCGGAGGAATTCGGGATTTCGCCAGAACATGAGAAGGCGCATGGATTACATGACCTCGTGGGTGGAGAGCTTCATGTACATCTCTTCGACGGTTTGACGGACTTCGCGGAAGGAAACGACGCGGATGCCCTGGGCGATCAGTTGGGCCAGGAGTTGGGCTTGGTCTTCGTCAGTACCGGAGAAGCGGAAATCGGCTTCGGCGGCGTTGAGTTTTATTTCCGAGACGACGGGCATGGCGGTTAGCAAGTCGGAGAGCGATTGCCCGCTGTCGCCGAGCCATTGCAGCTTGATCTGGCGCGATTGCGCTCCCGCCGAAATTACTTCTTCCAGTTTGCCGCTGCGGACCAGGCGGCCTTTTTCCATGATGCCGATTGAAGTGCAGAGGCCTTCGAGTTCGGTGAGGATGTGCGAAGAGATGAGAATGGTCGCGCCCGCGTCGCGAACGGAGCGCAAGAGATTGCGGAGTTCGATGCGCGCTTTCGGATCGAGGCCGGAGGGGGGCTCGTCGAGAAGGAGGACTTTGGGGCGGTGAATCATGGCGCGAGCGATGCCGAGACGCTGCTTCATCCCGCGCGAGAGGCCGTGGATGAGCGTTTCGCGCTTCGATTCGAGGCCGGCTTCGGCGATGACTTCGGTGAGGCGAGCGGGGATTTCGCGCTCGGGCATTTTGTAGGCGTGGGCGAAGTAGTCGAGATACTCCCAGACCTTGAGGTCTTCGTAGACGGAGAAGAAATCGGAGAGATAGCCGATGTGGCGGCGGGCGTGTTCGGGATCGTGGAGGACGTCGACTCCGGCGATGCGGACTTCGCCGCCGGTGGGCTCGAGGAGTCCGCAGGCGATGCGGATGGTGGTTGTTTTGCCGGCACCGTTCGGCCCGATCAGACCGTAAATCTCTCCGGCGGGAATGGTGAGGGAAACGTTGTCGACGGCGAGGAGGTCGTCGAATTCTTTGCGGAGGTTGGTGATCTGGATCATGGGTTGTTGGCCACTAAGTCGGCCATCTTATGCTGGAACGCGGTTGCGGGGAAGGGTTGCGGGGGAAATGCGGGGAGTCGGAGAGTCTTGTTCGCCGAGTCGCAAAATCCTTACCACAGAGGACACAGAGAGGCACGGAGGAAAGCTCGACAGTTCGTGAGTGGCTAGTTGTCAGTCACTAATTGTCATTGACTAGCCAGGAAAGACTAGCTAGGAAATTTTCAGAATTATTTTGCCGTAGTTTTTGCCTTGCTGTAGGAGGGTGTAGGCGGCGCGGGCTTCGGACAGTGGGAAGGTGTTTCCGATTACGGGATGGAGTTTGCCGGCGGCGAGCCACTCGGAGAGCTGGCGCCAGGCTGAGATCATCAGCTCGCGATTTTGACTTAGGTAGCTGAGCCAGAGGCCGTGGACGCTGGCGCCTTTGGCGTAGAGGATGCGAGTATCGAGGGTGGGAGTTTCTCCGGTGGCGGCGCCGTAGACGATTACTCGTCCGAAGTCGGCGAGGCAGCGGACACTTTTGGCGACGTGCTCTCCGCCTAACATTTCGAACACGGCGTCGACTCCTTTGCCTTGGGTTTGTTCTTTGATGGCTTCGACATAATCTTTCTGCTTGTAGTTGATGCCGTGCTGAAGGCCGAGCTCGCGGACCTTGGCTAATTTTTCTTCGGACGATGAGGTGCCGTACATTTCGATGCCGAGGATTTTTCCGATCTGCACGGCGGCGGTGCCGACGCCTCCGGCTACGGCGTGAATGAGAACGCGGGCGGGCTGGGCGTTATTTTTGTCTTTATCTTTATCTTTATCTTTACCTATATCGATGAGACCGGCTTTCCAGTAGGCGAAATAGGCGGTGAAGAAATTTACTGGGAAGGCGGCGGCCTGGTCGGCGGTCCAACCGGCGGGGATCGGCCAGAGCAGCGCGGAGCGGGCGGCGGTTTGCTCGGCGAAGGCGGCCCACTGGGTGTAGCCCATGACGCGGCGGCCGGAGGGATCGAGGCCGGCGAATTCGCGTCCGGCGATGAGGGGCGGTTTGGGAGTTCCGGCGTAGCCTCCCTGGGCGGTCATGAGATCGGCGAAGTTGAGGCCTCCGGATTCGACTTTGATGATGACCTGGTCGGGGCCGGCGTGGGGGTCGGCGACGTTCTGGAGTTCGAGGACCTCGGGGCCTCCGAAGCGGGGGATGACGAGAGCGCGCATGGGGAGATTGTAGTTCAGCTTGGAGCCACGAGCCACGAGCCTCGAGCTATGACCTATAAGCAAACCGAGCATCATGGTTTTGATCGGAATATAATCGGTTTGAGTTTCCGACCCTGGCTGCCTGCGATGCTGGCGGCTTGGGCGTGGGAGATCGGCGTGGGGCCGGTGTTCCCGAGGGCGACGGTGGAAACGACGTCGCCTCCCGTGCCTGGAAAGGAAACGCTCGCGGGGTTGTTGCCTGTCTGTGTTTCCCTACCATAAAGGTCGTCAGTCATTGGTCGTTCGGAAATGCGAGTTGACCGACGGCGACTCACGGGGTTGTAACCTGACGACCGCGACCCGAATAAACGACTAACGACTAACGACTAACGACTAACGACTGTGTCTCTCACTGACAAATTCGGGCGAACGATTCACGATCTGCGGATCTCGATTACGGATCGGTGTAACTACCGATGCGTTTATTGCCGGACTGGGACGAACGGAGCGGTTTATTCGGAGTTGCCGTTTGCGGATTATTTGCGCATGGCGCGGGTGCTGGTGGGACTCGGGGTTACGAAGATTCGGTTAACGGGCGGAGAGCCGCTTTTGCGCAAGGGCATCGTGGATTTTGTGCGCGAGCTGTCTGGGCTGCGGACGGTAGCGGACGGTGGTCGTGACGGCGACAAACCTGAAATTGCCTTGACGACCAACGGGCATCTGCTGGCGGAGATTGCGCAGCCCTTAAAAGACGCTGGATTGGATCGCGTGACCGTGAGCATGGATGCGGTCGATCCGGAGCGCTTTGCTCGGATTACTCGCGTGGCGAATGGATATGACAGCGTGCTGGCGGGTGTGCGGGCGGCGCGGCGGGTGGGGCTTGATCCGGTGAAGGTGAATTGCGTGCTGCTGCGCGGATTTAATGAAGATCAGGTGATTCCGTTTGGGATGTTCGCGCGCGAAGAAGGCGTGGTGGTGCGGTTTATCGAGTTCATGCCGCTGGAAGAAGACCGGGTGTGGACGCCGGCGACGGTGGTGACGCTGGATGAGATTGTGGCGCGGATGTCGGAGTATCGTCCGCTGGTGGAGATCGAGCATGGGCGGAGCGAGACGGCTCGGCGGTACCGGTTTGACGATGGCGTGGGGGAGATCGGGATTATTGCGCCGGTATCGCATCCATTTTGCGGGCAGTGTAGCCGGATTCGGATTACGTCGGATGGCAAGCTGCGGACTTGCCTGTTCTCGGTATGGGATCACGATTTGTATGAATTGATGCGGCGGGGGGCTTCGGACGACGAGCTGGCGGAGTTTATTGTTGGCGTCGTCGAGAAGAAAGAAGAGCGGCACCATATCGGGGAGGCGGGGTTTGTGCCGGCTTCGCGGACTATGGTTCACATCGGGGGGTAGGGACGGTTGTCGGCTTTCGGGGTTCGAGATCAACTTCTTCTCCGCTGATTTACACGGATTCGCGCGGATTTTTCTTTATGATTTATCCGCGTTGAGTCTGCGTTGATCTGTGGAGAAGAGGTTGACGCGACGGTTGCAGGCTTGTTCAGCGGAAATTGGCGAATACCTGGCAGGCACTGAAATAAGAAGGGCGGCCTTTTGGGCCGCCCTTTCCATCGAATTGTGAAGCGGTTTTAGACGCCTTTGACGTTTTCTGCCTGCCAGCCCTTAGGGCCTTTGACTACGTCGAACTGAACTTGTTGTCCTTCTTGCAGGCTGCGGAAACCGTTGGCCTGAATGGCGGAGAAGTGAACGAAAACGTCCTCGCCGTTCTGGCGGCTGATAAATCCATAGCCTTTAGCGTCGTTAAACCACTTTACTGTTCCTTGTTCTGCCATGGTGATACTGTGTTCCTTTTGTGATGAAGTATGCGCTGGAGCTCGCAGGGTAGTGCAGGCAGGTCACGCCGTAGAGCGGGGTACTGCTTACAACCACAAAGAGCAAACGCGCGAAAAGTATAGCAAAACAGCTCCGCCAAAAACCAGCGATTTTGGCGTGCGGCGGCCTCGTCCGTGCGTGCCCAAGGTCACCAAAAGCCGCGAATCCAAAGGGTTTTTGGTAGGAATGGATTTCTCGCTGGGCTGAGCAAAATTCGCTCGGGCCGGGCCGTGGTCAACGGGCTTCGGGTCTTGTATCTCACTGAAAAATAAGCCAATCTTCTTTGGCTGGCGCGTTGCTATTCCGTTCCTATTAATGGCGTAAAGGCTGATCAAGCCCTCGGAGGATGCCAGTGCTGAGCATACGCGTCGAGAACTTTACGGATCTGGCGGTGGTTGAGTGCCAGGGCAGGATCACCCATAGCGACGCGGTCTTCAAGCTTCGCGATGCGGTGCAATCGCAGGACGATTCGCGCGTCATCGCGCTGGATCTCTCGGAGGTCGAAGCGATTGGCGGCGGGGGACTTGGCATGCTGGTTTTCCTGGAGCATTGGGCGCGGGAAAACGGCATTCGACTGAAGCTGTTCAGCCCGACGGAACGGGTGATGGAGGCGCTGGCTCCGTACCAGTCGATGGCGCACTTCGAGATCGCCAACATTCAGGAGATGATCGGGCTGCTGTCGCAGTATGACTATCCGCAGGGGTTCGCGGCATAAGTCATATCTTCTCGAAGCCTATATATCGCGTGGCGATCGATTTCTGATGCGGAATTGCGGCGGCTCTAAAAAAACGCAATTCCGTTTATGTGAGTCGGGGCACGGTCGACATCGTGCCCTTTTCTTTTTCGTGTCACTTCTTCCTGTCAGTTCCTGGCTTCTCATCACTTCAACTACAACTGCGTTTAACGCTGTCTTGTTGCAGTACGGCCCATAAGCCTTGCGGATTCGTAGGTCTCGGCCTTTTCTTTTTGGCGCGAGTCATTCATTATCAGACTCATGGAGATTCGAAAGATTTTATTGGCGTTCGCGGGCGGATTTTTGCTGTTGAGTATTGCGCAAACCTCGCGAGCCGATCTTATTGACGACGTCCGAATGCGGATTGCCGGTAACTCGTTTGCCGCGGCTGACGCGGAACTGCGCGACTACAAGGCGCGGAACGGGGCTACTCCGGAGTATGTGGAGGCGCTCTCTTGGATGGCGCGGGGCGAGGCGGCTGCGAAGCAGTGGGATCAGGCCGCGGCGTATGCGCGCGAGACGCGCACGCTCTGTGAACAGCAGCTCGCGAAACGGAAGCTCGACGCCGAGCCGCATTTGCCGATAGCGCTGGGCGCGGCTTATGAAGTGCTGGCGCAAGAAATGGCCGCGAACGGACGGCAGCAGTCGGCGATCGCGTTGCTGCGAACGGCGCTCGCGAAGTATGGGACTACGTCGATTGGGCCGCGGCTCCAGAAAAATATGAACGTGCTGGCGCTGGTGGGGCGGAAGGCCCCGGCGATTGAGGAGACGCAGTATCTGGGACCGAAGCCGGTGGCGCTGACCGCGCTCAAGGGATCGCCGGTGCTGCTATTTTTTTGGGCGCACTGGTGCGGCGACTGCAAGGCGGAGGTTCCGGTGATTGCGCGGCTGCGGCAGGAGTTTGGTCCGAAAGGGCTGGTGGTGATAGGGCCGACGACAGCTTTATGGATACGCGGCGCAGGGTGCGGACGCAGCGCCGGCGGCGGAGCGGAGTTACATCGAGGCGGTGCGGCAGAAGTATTATGCGAGCCTCCTGGATATGCCGGTGCCATTGAGCAAACAGAATTTCAAGAGTTATGGAGCGAGCACGACGCCGACCCTGGTAGTGGTGAATCGCGCGGGGCAGGTGGCGACGTATCATCCGGGCGCGATGACGTATGAGGAACTGCGAGCGGCGATTGAGAAGGTGGAGTGAGCGTTGCTGGCTTATTTTTTGGATTTCAGATTGCAGAGTGAAAAATAAGAACCAGAGTTAAGAAGCAAAGCCAAGAATCTAAGGTAATCTCCGTTTTGATTTCTGTTTTTGCTCCGCATTCGAACTTCGAACGGCGTTCTCGGCCTTCCCTTGCCTGCCGGAATCTCTACCAGCAATAACGTATGACTTAAGTAATTTGTTCAATTGAACACAAACTTACAATCTATGTTGAGTAGTAGCAACGACCGATAAGTCGGTGAACGCGAGCGAGCGCTCGAAGACTAGTGATTCGATAAGACAGCGCTCTTTTGTCAGTACTCTGTCCGGGACTTTGTCCCGAAGACTTTGTCCGGGACTTTGCCGGAAGACTCTGGCTGATAACTTAATGCCTTGAGTCAGGCAGCCTCGCCGATTTTTCAGGAGCGTGATTGTGGAGCCATCCGCATCTATGACCACTTTGAGGAAGTCGAGCCCCGGCAACACTGGCTTTTGTGGGGTGCCATCCGATCCGAGTTTTTACAAAGAGTTGCTCGATCACATGAGCGACGGAGTCTACTTTGTGGACCGGGACCGGAGGATTTTGTATTGGAACGAGCGGGCGTTTCGATTGACCGGATATAAGTCCGAAGACGTGATGGGCCGATTTTGCCAGGATGAGGTTGTGTGCCACGTGGACGCCGCGGGAAAGAGCCTGGGCCGCGAGGGGTGTCCTTTGACGGCCACGATTAACGATGGGACGGCGCGCGAAGCGCAGGTGTTTTTGCGGCACAAGCAGGGACGGCGGGTTCCGGTGCTGGTGCGAGTGCAACCGATTCATGGAGACGACGGGTCGGTGGTGGGCGCGGTGGAGATTTTTACCGACGAGACGGCGCGGCTGGCGGCGGCGCGCAGAACGAAAGAGATGGAGCGGCTGGCTTTTCTGGATCAGCTGACGCAGTTGCCGAACCGGCGGTATCTGGAGATGTCAGTCAAGACGGCGCTCACGGAATACCAGGTGCACGGCGATTCTTTTGGAGTGCTGGTGATTGACCTGGACTGGTTCAAGGCAATCAACGATGGCTTCGGGCATGCGCTTGGAGATCAGGCGCTACAAGAAGCGGGCAAAACTTTAATCGGCGCGCTGCGAACGACCGACATCGTGGGGCGTTGGGGCGGCGACGAATTTCTGGCCGTGGTCCGGCATGTGGACGTCGATATTGTGAAGCGACTGGCGGAGCGGTGTTGCGCGCTGATGGCACGGACCGGCATGACGAACGGAGATGGGACGCAGGTGGCTTTGTCGGTATCGGTAGGCGGAGCGGTGTCGGTTCCGGAGGATTCCGCGGACTCGCTGATTAAGCGGGCGGACGAGTTGATGTATCGGAGCAAGGCAGCGGGGCGGGGACGGGCGGCGGTAGGGTAGGTTTTGCGGCCAGAACTTACCTCAGCGGCTAAAGCCGCTTTCAGGAGAATGCGCTTATCGCAGCGGTGAACCGCTGCGCCACCCAAAAACACTTCACCAAAAACACTTCCTCAAAACGCACCCAGCAAAAAATGCCTTTCAAAGCTGCGTCGCGCGACTTAGTGGTACGACTGAAGTTGTGCCCTTCCCAACCCAGACTCTCCCAAGAACGAAGCTGAGTTTTTCAGCAGGCTGCTAGAGGGCTGCCGCCTGGTCGCGGCGGCGGGCCTGAATTTCTATGTAGACGTTGACTAGAGAGACGGCGGCGGGCGTGACTCCTGGGATGCGCGAGGCCTGGGCGAGGGTTTGCGGTTGGATCTTGCGGAGCTTCTCCTGCATTTCGCGGGAGAGACCGCTGACAGAGTGGTAGTCGAACCATTCGGGGATGTGGCGATGCTCGGCTTTTTTCAGGCGGTCGATGGCGCGCTGCTGCTGGTCGAGATAGCCGGCGTATTTGATTTCGGTTTCGATGGACTTTAGTTCGTTGCGGATTGCCGAAGAAATCTCTACCACAGAGGACACAGAGGTCACAGAGGAATTCCGGGCAAAGAATTCGGGGGCTAGATCGCGCAGCGCTGGGATCAGTTGTTCGGCCGTCATCTCGGGCCGCTTCAACAGTTGCGCTAATGGCTGGCCAATCGCAGAAGATAGGTCTCCCGCTGCCGGGCAATCCTGTTCGATTTGAGCGGCCATCGTTGAATTGAGCTTCGTGCGCTCGAGCAACTGCTTCATCTCTTCGAGCCGGCGTTGTTTGTTCAGAAAATCTTCCCAGGCGTCATCCGAGATCAAGCCTATTCGCCGGGCGTGCGGAGTCAGGCGGCGGTCGGCATTGTCGATTCTCAGGTGCAGGCGGAATTCCGCGCGCGAGGTGAACATGCGATAGGGCTCATTCGTGCCCTTCGAGATCAGATCGTCGATGAGGATCGCGGTGTAGGCTTCGGTGCGGTCGAGGATCAGCGGCGGCTGGTTTTTTACTTTCAGGGCGGCGTTGATTCCGGCCATGATGCCCTGGCAGGCGGCTTCTTCGTAGCCCGACGTGCCGTTGATCTGGCCGGCTAGAAAGAGGCCGGCGATTTTTTTGGTTTCCAGCGTGCGGTTGAGTTCGGTCGGGTCGATGGAGTCGTATTCGATGGCGTAGCCGGGACGCATCATTTCAGCGTCTTCGAGGCCCGGGATCGATTTGAGAATGGCGAGCTGCACGTCGATGGGCAGGCTGGTGCTCATGCCGTTGACGTAGATTTCGTGCGTGTTCAGGCCTTCGGGTTCGAGGAAGAGCTGGTGCGTGAGCTTGTCGGGGAACTTGACGATTTTGTCTTCGATCGACGGACAGTAGCGCGGGCCGATGGAATGGATCTGGCCGCTGTACATGGGCGAGCGGTGGACGTTTTCGCGGATGATGCGATGCGTCTCTTCAGTGGTGAAGGCGATGTAGCAGGGGACTTGCGTGTCGTGATGGGCGACGCGCCTGGTGCGGAAGCTGAAGGGCGTGGGGTCAACGTCGCCGGGCTGGACTTCGAACTTTGACCAGTCGATGGTGCGGCCGTCGAGGCGCGGAGGCGTGCCGGTTTTGAGGCGGCATCCGCGCAGGCCGAGATTTTTCAGCGACTCGCCGAGAAGGATGGCGGCGGGCTCGCCGGAGCGGCCGGCGGGATACTGCTGCTCTCCACAGTGGATGAGGCCGTTGAGGAAGGTGCCGGTAGTGATGATGACGGCGGGAGCGGAGACGCGGCGGCCGTCGCGGAGGAGAATGCCGGTGAGGCGGTTCTCAGTTCTCAGTTCCCGGTTCTCAGTTGGTTCAGCATTTTCTGAGAGCTGCGAACTGGGAACTGAGAACTCCTCGACGATCACATCCGCTACTTCGGCTTGCTTGATTCTTAGATTTGGCTGCGACTCTAAAATCTCGCGCATTTTGAGGCGATAGGCTTGTTTGTCGCACTGGGCTCTTGGCGACCAGACGGCTGGACCTCGGGAGGTGTTGAGGAGGCGAAACTGGATGCCTACCGCATCGGTGATCTCGCCCATGATGCCGCCGAGGGCGTCGACTTCGCGGACGAGGTGACCTTTGGCGATTCCACCGATGGCCGGGTTGCAGGACATTTGCGCGATGAGATCGACGTTGAGGGTGAAGAGGGCAGTTTTAAGGCCCATGCGGGCGGCGGCCATGGCGGCCTCGCATCCGGCGTGGCCGGCGCCGACTACGACTACGTCGAAATGTTCGTCGAATGGCATTGGCTCTTTCGGAACCTTTGGTGGTGCAGGAAGGCCTTGATTTGATTGTAGCAAGGGCGGTGCGGGGCGGATTGCTCTCGGGGCGTTGTGGAGATGGCCGGAAGAGATTGAACCCGGGTCGTCCTTGCAATGCGGCTGACTTAATTCGTATAGTGAAGGCCCGAGGTGAATATGGACGCGAAGGAATTTCTGGCTGCTCTTGATGAACGCATTCGTAAATATGATTTGCTTTGCCATCCTTTTTATAAGGCGTGGTCGGCCGGCGAGTTGACGGGCGACGATCTGCGGCAGTATGCCGAGGATTATTACCGTCATGTGCAGGCGTTTCCCGGCTACCTGGCGCAGCTTGGAATTCGTCTAGAAGAGGGCGAGGTGCGGCAGGCTGTGCTGGCGAACATGACGGACGAAAATGGCGGAGAGACCGCGTTCGGCGAGCCGGGTGCTTCGCACGCGGAGCTGTGGCTGGATTTTGTAGAAGGCATGAGTGGACGGCGCGCGACGACGCGCCAGCCGGTGAAAGAAGTTCGGGAGCTGGTTGGGTGGTTCCAGCGGATCGCGGGCGAAGGTACGCCGGAAGAGGCGTTGGCGGCGTTTTACGCGTATGAATCGCAAGTGCCGCGGATCGCGACGGAGAAAGATCGCGGGCTGCGCGATTTGTACGGGGCGTCGGCGAAGACGCGGAATTATTTCACGCTGCATGCGACAGCGGACGTGTATCACGCGCAGGTGTGGCGCAAGTTGCTGGAGAAAACGATTGAAGCGAAGCCGGAGGCGGCGGAACGTGCGCTGGCGGCGGGTGAGGGCGCGGCTAAGGCATTGTGGACGGCGCTGGACGGGATTGAGGCGCGGCGGATGTCGTTAGTGGCGTAGTCCTCACCGACGTGCTTTCGCCGTTTGGCTGGGCTGCGGCGGCTGACCTCAGTGGCTTCAGCCGCTTCAGCCGACGAGGTAATTCAGCCCTGCCGAGCCGCAGTCTCCTGACTGAACAAGCATCTCCATTTCGCATCTCGTTTCTCCGAAAATCCAGCCACTGCACCCCCGCCCAAAGAAATCAAGCCCCTGCTAAAATTACTTCAGCATGCTCCTACCGTTCGTCCGCGAAATTTTCGCGGAGGTGGATCTACTTCCTGCCTTCCGGCGTGCGTCCTCCCATCTGCGCGAGAGCACGGGGCGGATGAGTGTGTCCGGACTCAACCCCGCCGCCAAGGCTCTCATTACCGTTCTCCTCCAGCAGCGCTCTGGGCGCCCATTTATCGTGGTCGTTCCGGACAACCGGGCCGCCGAAGATCTCCAGCCGGTTCTCGCCGCCTTCGCCGAACTCACCAGCGCCGCCGATCCCGATAGCATCGTCACGCTCCCTGCGCGCGACGTGCTACCTTTTCAAAATCTCTCGCCGCATCCCGAAATTCAGGAAGAGCGCGCCACCGCTCTCTGGAAAATCGCCACCGGCCGCGCTTCTATCATCATCGCTCCGGTCAGCTCGACCACCATTCTTCTCCGGGCGCCCGACTACTATGCCGATCTCGCGCGCATCCTGCGCCGTGGAGAGACCTTCGACCTAGAAAAACTTCTTCAGCACCTCAACACCGTCGGCTACACCTCCACCGACGTGGTCGAAATGCCCGGCCAGTACGCCACTCGCGGCGGCCTGCTTGATGTCTACTCGCCCGAATCCGATCGTCCTGTCCGCATAGAATTCTTCGGCGACGAAATCGAATCGATGCGCAAGTTCGACCCCGCCAGCCAGCGGTCTTCAAACCCAGTGGATGAAGTGGTTCTCCTCCCGCTGACCGAAACGCCCATCAACGAAGAATTGCTCGGAGCGATCAACGCCCGCCTGAGCGGCAAAAGAATTGAAGGCACCACCGAAGCCATCGAGCAAGCCGCCCGCGATACCGGAGCAGGCGTCTTCCCTGGCTGGGAGTTTTACGCCCCGGTAGCCGGAGCCGATCGCACGATTTTCGCCATGCTTCCCGAAGCCAGAGTAATTCTCGACGAGCCGGAAGCTTTAATAAAAGAATTAGAAAAGACCTGGGCGCGCATAGAAGAAGCCCACGAGCGCAGCGGAGTAGGCAACCTCGTCCGCCCGACAGACCTCTATCTGACGCCGGAAACCTGGCAGGAGACAGTCCACTCCCTGCCCGGAGTAGACCTCGAATATCTAGCCATCACTCATGCCTCTTCAACCGCCGTCGATGCTGCCGCACATTCTGTCATCCTGAGCGAAGCGAAGGACCTACGCAGTTCGCCGGCAGCGGATAGCACGCCGGGCAATGCATCCGTCAACCCGCGAGACGAAGCTCCATTCCTCTCCCAGCCCGCGCCGCGCTTCCACGGCAACGTCCCCAGCATGATCGAAGAAGTAAAAAAGCTAACAAGCGCCGGCACCCGCGTCATCCTGGCCGCTCCCAACACGGGAGAGGTCGAACGCCTCGCCGACATTTTCACTGAATACAATGCCAGCTTCCGGCTCGGCAGCCGCACTCGCGGCGGCGAAAGCTACGCCGACGAAACCGCCTACTTCACCGGAGAAATCTTCACCACCACGCTCCTCAAGGCCTATATCCCCGACGGCTTCATTCTCCCCGAAGCTCACCTGGCCGTCTTCGGAGCCCGCGATCTCTTCGACGAATCCGATTTAGTCGCGAGCCGCCCCGGCCGCCAGAAATCCAAAGTCAGCGCGTTCCTCTCCGACTTCCGCGACCTGCAAGTCGGAGACTACGTGGTCCACGTAGAACACGGCATCGGTCAATATCAGGGTCTGAAGGAAATCAATCAGGGTGACGGCGTCGCCGAATTCATGCTTCTCGAATACGCCGAAGCCGCCCGCCTCTACGTCCCGCTCACGCGGCTGGATCTTGTCCAGAAATATCGCTCTTCTGAAGGGGCCAAGCCGGTTTTGAATCGCCTCGGCACCGGCCAATGGGAAAAAACCAAGGCCCGCGTCAAGAAGGCCATGAAAGACATGACCGACGAACTGCTCAAGCTCTACGCGCAGCGTCAGTCGGCGCAAGGCCACGTTTTTCCGCCTGACACCGAATGGATGAAAGAATTCGAAGACGCCTTCGAATACAACGAAACTGAAGACCAGGCGCAAGCCATCGCCGACGTCAAGCGCGACATGGAGGGCCAGCTCCCGATGGACCGCCTGCTCTGCGGTGACGTGGGCTACGGCAAAACCGAAGTAGCCATGCGCGCCGCCTTCAAAGCCCTCAGCGACAACAAGCAGGTTGCGGTGCTCGCGCCCACCACCGTGTTAGCTTTCCAGCACTACGAAACTTTCAAGCAGCGCTTCGCGGCCTTCCCCGTCAAAGTTGAAATGATCAGCCGCTTCCGCACTCCCAAACAAGTGAAAGAAGTGCTCGAAAGAACGGCGGTCGGCAAAGTCGATATCCTGATCGGCACGCATCGCCTGCTCTCCAAAGACGTAAAGTTCTCCGACCTCGGTCTGCTGGTTGTCGATGAAGAGCAGCGATTTGGAGTCCGTCACAAAGAGCGCATCAAACAAATCCGCACTCAGGTAGATGTGTTGACTATGTCCGCGACCCCGATCCCGCGCACTTTGCACATGAGCCTGGTCGGCTTGCGCGACATGAGCGTGATCGAAACTCCTCCCAAAGATCGCATGGCGATTCAAACCGTAGTCGCCAGTTGGGACGAGAAATTGATCCAATCTTCGATCGAACAGGAACTCGAGCGCGGCGGCCAGGTTTATTTCGTGCACAACCGGGTTGACACCATCTGGGAGATTGCGGCCAAGCTGCAAACCCTTGCCCCGAGCGCAAGAGTCACCATAGGCCACGGCCAGATGGGCGAAGGCGAACTCGAAAAAGTGATGCTGAAATTCATGCACCACGAAGCCGACATCCTGGTCTCGACCACGATTATCGAAAATGGTCTCGATATTCCCCTCTGCAACACCATCATCATCAATCGCGCCGACCGCTTCGGCCTCTCCGAGCTCTACCAACTCAGAGGCCGCGTAGGACGCAGCAATCGCCGAGCCTATGCCTATCTGCTGCTGCCGGCCGAAATCGAGCTGACCCCGATAGCCCGCCGCCGTCTGGCGGCGTTGAAAGAATTTTCCGACCTCGGCGCGGGCTTCAAAATTGCGGCTCTAGATCTCGAACTACGAGGCGCTGGCAATTTGCTGGGAGGCGAGCAGAGCGGCCACATCGAAGCCATCGGCTTCGAGCTCTACACGCAGATGCTGGAGCGAGCCGTCAGGGAGATGAAGGGAGAAGCCGGAGTCGAAGTAACCGAAATCCAACTCAACCTCGGCCTGAACATCCGCATCTCGTCCGACTATATAAAGGAAGAGAACCAGCGCCTCCGCATGTACAAGCGCATAGCCGGAGTCGAAACTGAATCGCAACTGAAAGACGTCAGCAATGAATTAATCGATCGTTACGGGGCACCGCCCAGCGCCGTGAGAAATCTGCTGGCCTATGCCGCCCTCAAACTGCAATCCATGCGGGTAGGCGCAACCGCCATCGAGCGCAAGCGCGAAATAGTGAACATAAAATTCGCGCCCACCGCGACCATCGATCCAGGCAAACTAGCCAGATTCGTAGCGTCTCAACCCAAGGCTCAATTCACTCCCGACGGAACCCTGAAGTTCACCATAAAAATAACCAGCGCCGAAGGAATCCTGGAGACCCTGCGCGATCTGTTAGAAGAGCTCCAGGCGCAGGAAGCAGTCGCACCGATTTAAGCCCGGTGGAGCGCATCTACAGCATCTACCCGGCTACCTCGTCCCGGGCCGACCATTTACAATTGAGCGGCCATGATGCCCGACCACGACCGCCGCGTTGGCGGAGAACGCCGCCAGGTCCGCACCGTCCGCAAGGCCGTCTTCCCCGCCGCCGGCCTCGGTACCCGCTTTCTTCCCGCCACCAAGGCCCAGCCCAAGGAGATGCTGCCGCTGGTCGACAAGCCCATCATCCAGTACGGAGTCGAGGAGGCCGTCGCCGCCGGCTGCGACCAGATCATTATCATCACCGGCCGCGGCAAGAGCGCCATTGAAGACCACTTCGACGTCAGCTATGAACTCGAGACCATGCTCGAGCAGAAGGGCAAACTCGACCTGCTGAAGATCGTGCGCCAGATCTCGGACATGATCTACGTCGCCTACGTGCGGCAGAAGGAGGCGCTCGGCCTCGGCCACGCCATCCTGACCGCGCGCGAGTTGGTCGGCAACGAGCCCTTCGCCGCGCTCCTCGCCGACGACGTGATCGACGCGAAGGTGCCCGTGCTCAAGCAGCTCATGGAGGTCTTCAACGAGAAGCAAAGTTCCGTCATCGCAATTCAACCCGTCGATGGGCCGATGATTTCTTCTTATGGCGTGATCAAGGGAAAAGAAGTTGCGGGCTCGGGCGGAAAACTCTACGAGGTGCTCGACCTGGTGGAGAAGCCGAAGCTCGCGGATGCGCCTTCGAACCTCGCCGTGATCGGGCGATATGTTCTGACTCCGACGGTTTT
The DNA here is from genome assembly GCA_963803645.1 of uncultured Acidobacteriaceae bacterium. Lineage (GTDB taxonomy): Bacteria > Acidobacteriota > Terriglobia > Terriglobales > Acidobacteriaceae > Acidiflorens. The sequence continues at coordinate 882,276 of CAWDNK010000007.1, forward strand.
TGAAACTCTCTCAAACATCAAGCCAGGCGCGGGCGGAGAGCTGCAACTCACCGATGGACTGCGCGAACTACTCAAGCGCGAGAAGATGTATGCGTGCGTGTATGAGGGACGTCGGCACGACACCGGCGACAAGCTGGGATTTCTGAAAGCGACGGTGGAGTTCGCGCTGAAGCGCGAGGACTTGGGCGGCGCGTTCCGGGAATATTTGAAGACGCTGAAGTTTTAGCGGCGCGCGGCGAGATGCCGGCGCCGCGAAAGAATTTCTACTCACGCAGTGACGCTTGCAACTTCCTGGATTTTTCTTCCACTCCCTTGGCTAGTTTTTCTTTGTGCGCTGCAAGTTTCTTCGCAGTCGCTTGATCGGCTACGCCGATGATTTGGGCAGCCAGGATTCCGGCGTTGGTTGCGCCGGGTTTGCCAATCGCAACCGTCGCTACTGGAATTCCCGCGGGCATTTGAACGGTTGCCAGGAGCGAGTCCATGCCTTGCAGGGAAGTGGATGGGATCGGCACTCCGATGACTGGGAGAGTGGTGTGGGCCGCGATCACTCCGGCGAGATGAGCGGCGCCTCCGGCTCCGGCGATGATCACGCGGATGCCGCGGCTGGCAGCCTGTCTGGCGTATTCGGCGGTGCGGTCGGGAGAGCGGTGCGCCGAGGTTACGTCGATCTCGTAGGCGATTCCAAATTCGTCGAGAGCCTTTCCGGCCTCGCGCATGATTTCCAGATCGGAGTCGCTGCCCATTACGATTGAGACTATTGGGTTAGACATAATTCCTTTCGTTTGCTTCGCGTCGTTTTGAATTGCGCTGGCCTAAACCTTCTTTAGCGCTCTTGCGGCAATATCTTTGCGATAGTGTGCACCTTCGAATCGAATTTTCTCACAGGCGTGGTAGGCGCGATCTACCGCGGTTTGCAAGTCGGCGGCTCTGGCTGTCACTCCGAGCACTCGACCTCCCGCGGTATAAAAATCGCCATCGCGCTTCGTCGTCCCCGAGTGGAAAAGTTTTACGCCTTCGATTTTTCCTGCCTCGTCAATTCCCGATATCTTTTTCCCTGCCTCGTATGCGCCAGGATAGCCGCCGGACGACATCACGATGCACGCCGACGCGTCGTCGGACCATTTGAAATCGCCGTCGCTGGTGCGGCCTTCGATGCTGGCTTCCATGGCCTCAACCAAGTCGCTTTCGAGGCGCATGAGGATCGGCTGGGTTTCGGGATCGCCGAAGCGGCAGTTGAATTCCAAAACCATGGGGCCGCGGGCCGTCATCATTAACCCGCAGTAGAGGACGCCTTTATATTCGACGCCTTCGGCTTTCATTCCGGCGACTACGGGGCGCGCGATGTGAGTCACCAGCCAGTCGCGCATCTGATTGTCGATGATTGTTTTGGTGGTGTAGGCGCCCATGCCTCCAGTGTTGGGGCCGGTGTCGCCGTCGAAGGCGCGCTTGTGATCCTGCGCGGCCACGAGCGGGGCGACGCGTTCGCCGTCACTGAAAACGAGGAAAGAGAGTTCATCACCGTCGAGGAATTCTTCGAGGACTACGCGGGCTCCGGCTTCGCCTAACATGCGGCCGCTTAGCATTTCGGCTGCGGCCGTGGCGGCTTCGTCTTTAGTTTTGGCGATGACCACGCCTTTGCCGGCGGCGAGGCCGTCGGCTTTGACCACGATGGGCGTGTGGAAGTGCGGGAGGGCGTCGCGGACTTCGTCGGCGGAATTGCAGATGGCGTAATGGGCGGTGGGGATGCGATGGCGCTGGAGAAATTCTTTGGCGAAACTCTTGCTGGTTTCGAGTTGGGCGGCGGCCTGCGTGGGTCCAAAGGTGCGCCAGCCGCGGCGAGTGAACTCATCGACTACGCCCAGCATTAGCGGGAGTTCGGGGCCGATGACGGTGAGGTCGGGCTGAAGGGTCGCGGCCAACGCGACCATGGAGTCGAGACTTTTGACGTCGACGGGAAGACATTCGGCTTCTTCGGCAATGCCTCCGTTGCCGGGGGCGCAGTAGATTTTGCCGGCGCGCGGGGATTGGCGGAGCTTCCAGACGAGCGAGTGCTCGCGGCCTCCGCTGCCGATGACGAGGATTTTTGTGGCGCCGGACATTCGGGAACTTTTAAGGGTAGGGATGGGAGCGGAGGTTGTCAAACTGTGGATTGAGATGGCGCGGGCTCAAACCTTTCACCACGGAGGGCACAGAGGCCACAGAGGGATCGGGGCCACGGCGGAATTCTGGTGTCGCGTTTCGCGCATCTTACTTTTTTGCGAATCCTACTTTCGCGAATCCTACTTCTGAGCGACGACCGCCTGCCTTGCTTTGGCTAACTCCGGACGCGCGGAGGCTCCCCCTTCGCAGGTCTTTACTAAGAGCGCGTAGTACTCGCTGGCTTCGGAGGCTTTGCCGGATATTTCGGCGGCCTGGGCTGCCCCGTAGAGACCGTTGAAGCGCTTGGGATTGAATTTCAAATCGCCTTGATACTCGACGAGGGCGAGGTCGGGCTTGCGCATTTCGAGCAACATGTCGGCGAGCATTTCGCGGGCCGGGATTGAGGTCTGCTCTTCGCCGACGGCATCTTCGTGATCGGCGACCTTGCGCATGAGTGCTACCGCATCGTCGTTTTTGCCTTCGGCATGCATGACCCAGGCGGAGGCTTCGTTCTCGACCATCTCGGTTGATTCGGCGGCGTAGGTTTTGTGCTTGGCGAGGTAGTCTTTGCGGATGGCGTCGATTTCGGCGACATCTTTTTTCGCGGCGGCGAGGTCGCCGCTGCGCGCGCTGCCGATGGCCTTTGCCCAATAGGTGTAGGCGTGATCGCCGGGCCCGGAGGCGGCGATGACTTCGAGATGGGCGGCGTCATCCCAGCGATGCATTTCGAGCGCATACATGGCGGGAAATTTCGCCATCGCGAAGGCGCGCATATCCATGTCACCCATTTTCATTTCGGGGAGCGTCTTTACTTCGGCGATCCACTTGGCGGCCTCGTCTTCGCGGCCGCTTTGGAGATAGGCATAAATAAGGAAGTCCATGGCGTGGAACTGGTGGGACTCGCCGCCCATGTGCATGGCGGCGGTTTTGCGCGTGGCCGCGATGGAGGCGAGGTTTGACGTGATGTCGTCGGGCCAGTCGCCGACGCGCTCAAAGATGTGCGAGGGCATGTGCAGCGCATGCGGAGACGACGGAGCGATGGCCGCATAGCGGCGCGCGGCGGGCAGGCCAAGCTGCGCGAGTTGTGGCTTGTCGTAGGTGTGAATCAGATAATGAGCGATGCCGGGATGATCGGGCTCGGTGTCGAAAAGCTTTTCGAGAATGGCTCCAGCTTTTTTTCGATTGGCGAAAGTCGTGTCGTTGTCGGGCTCGGAGGCGATGAGCGAGAGCGCATAGAACGCGGCCGCTTCGTGATCGTCGGGGAAGCTGGTGTAGACCTTTTCCATAGCGTCCGAGTAGGCGCGGGCGCGAGCCTCGTGATCGGCGTCACCTTTGGCGGAGCCGGTGTGGGTATAGAAGGCGCGCGCGGCGGCGATATAGTCGCGCTCGCGCTCGGTCTTGGCCGGAGGATTCGCGGCCTTGGCGAGTTCGTCGGCGCCGCGCTTGAGTGTGTCTTCCTTGGGCCAATCCCAGAGCTGATGCCACAAGCTCATGGCGACGCCCCAGTGGGCCATCGCGCAGCTGGGGTCTTCTTTTTCAGACTCGACGAAAGTCTTCTCGGCCTCTTCGTACCAGAAAGAATGGAGGAGAGCGACGCCCTTCTCAAACGTCTGCTGCGCGGCGGGAGTGCAAGAGACCGGAAAGTGAACGGTGCCGAGGTGCTCCGCCATATCGTGATGATGATCGTCGTCGGCGAGGGCCGGAACGGAAGACAGGGCGAGGAAGCAGGCCGCGAGCGCGAAGGCGAGCGAGATTGATCTGCGAATGAGCATGGGAAAGACCCCCTCGCGGAGTCTAGTTCGCTGGTCGGAGTGGGTCAAGGCTGGGGGGCTTCCGTCCGAAATGAGGAATACCGGGGCGCGTCTTTCCCGAGCACACTGTCATTGCGATTGCCAACTTTGAGTTCGTCGCATACACTCCGTTGGTCGCCGAAACTGGAATTGAAGCGCACGTTCTGAGGCGACCCGCCGATACGCATGAGGTACAAAACGATGAACATGCAAAATCCGATCGTAGATTTTTCAGTGGCAACGAATTCTTTTCAGGCCGTCAGGCCACGAGTGTGGATGCGCGGACTCTTCCTTCTGGCGGTCGGCGCTCCCTTGATGTTTTGTCCGGCGCCTGCGCGCGGGCAAGCAGCGGCCACGCCCCCGGCCGATTCGAGCGTGACACAACCCGAGGTCAAACTGGTGATCGGCGGCGAAGGCGTCAAGAACAATACTGTAGGCACGCTTTCAGTGGTGGGCAACTCGCTGGAGTTTACGGCCGGCAAGAAGAAAAAGATGGATGTGGAAGCCTCATCCATTCTCGACATCTCCACGAATGAAGATAGCCGGCAGGATATTACCGGCGCGGCCCATCTCGCGACGATGGCCATCCCTTACGGCGGCGGCCGAGTGTTGGCCCTGTTTTCACACCACGTTGATGTTTTGACGGTGGAATTCAAGGACTCCAACGGCGGCTTTCATGGCACTGTTTTTGTGCTGGCTCAGGGCCAGGGCGCTCCGTTCAAGAAGCAGCTTCTCGCACTGGGCGCGAAAGCGACCGTGCCGCTGGCAGAACCGGCGCCGGCTGACAAACAGGAGGAAAAACATTGAAATCTCACACTCGGAAATATCGGGCTCGAACGGCAGTCTTAGTTATTTTCCGCATGGCGCTCGCCTGCGTTCTGCTTTTGATGGTCGGCTCTGTCTCTCTCATGGCGCAGCCGGGATCGGTCGATACGAAATCAACCGGCGCGAAATCAGGTGACACCAAGAGCACACAGAAGTTCTCTGCCTCGGCCATCCAGATCGAGCCCACGGATCCGGGCGACGTGCCCATGCCGCCGGAATTCCGAATGGCCATCTACGAAAACCTGATCACGCAGATCGAGAAGACGGGCAAGTTCCAGCACGTTTATCGGAGCGGTGACAAGGATGCGGCGAGCGCGCCCGATCTGGTTACGCTGCACACCACGGCGAAATCTTTCACCAAGGGCAGCCAGAAAAAGCGCGAAGTGACCACCGTCAGCGGAGGTACCTCGCTGGTCCTGAATGTCCACATCACGGATCACACCGGCCAGCCGATCGTGGATCGCGACGTGCGCGGTAAAGTGCGCTTTATGGGAGAGAACCTGCGCGCCACCTTCGATTTCTCAAAGAAAGTCGCCAAAATCGTTAACGATACTTTCTAGTCGTGTGTCTGCGCGGCAGTTTATTCGCCGCGCACGCGGACAGGAGTGTCCGCGCCACACATTCCTGCGCCACACATTCCTTGCTTACTGCGGCAGACCCACTTTGCGCACCAGCTCGGCGAAGCGGGGATCGGAACGTATTGGGTCCAGCCTGAAGTTTGTCTTCAGAGAAATCAGCAGCCAATCGTGCTCCTGGTAAGCCGTGTCGAGCCAACGGAAGGCTTCCTCTTTGTCTCCCTCGTCGGCATACAAGGTGGCGATGATGAAGGCCGAGTAGTAGTGCGTTTTTCGCTCCTCTTTGTAGTATTCGACTACTCTGTCGACGGCGGCTTTCCAACCTCCAGAGCGAAAGCCCTGGTCCATAATGGCCATGGCTCCGATTTCGTTGGGATTACCGGATAACTGTCCGCAGATTTTCCATTCTTCGATCACCTGCGGGTACAGGTGTTTTGCCCAATAGGCTTGCGCCAGGCAATCGTGCGCGATGGCGAAGGTGGGATCGTCTTTCGCAAGTTTGTTGCAGACCGCGATGGCTTCGTCGAAGTGGCGCGTCCACACGAGAACACTACCGACGACGCGGTTGATGACGGGCGACTGCGGCTCAAGCTCCTGCGCGCGATAGACTTCGCCAATGGCTTCCTTTTCACGGCCCCCGATCATGGAAATGTCGTCGGCGTACCACTGCCTGGCGGTGGCGTCGCTCGGATCGAGTTCGAAGGACTTTTTGAACTCGGCCTCGCCGCTGGGGAAATCCCAGTCGTATTGCATTTCGTTGCTGCCGAGAACGGCGTGCGGATGAGCGAGAGTTGGGTCGAGTTCGAGCGCCTTGCGGGCAGCGCCGTTCGACCTGGGGAAGTCTTCGTTTTGATTGCCGCCATAATTCGGCAGCACGGAGTAGACGTCGGCGAGACCCGAGTAGGCCAGCGCGTAGCTCGGATCTTTATCGAGGGCCTGATTGAAATAGGAGATGGCGTTCTGAAGCTCGCTATAGGTGCGGATGTTCCAGGCGTAGCGACCCTTTAAATAAAGATCGTAGGCCTCGGGATTTTGCGTGCCCTGGCGGGTGACCTGCTGCTTTTCTGCGTTGCTGAGCTTCGAGCGTAACTTTCCCGCAATGTCGCCGGCGATCTGGGTCTGCAAGGAGACGATGTCAGCGTTCGTAACGCTGTAGTGATGCGTCCAGATTTCGGTATTGTCGCGGACGTCGATGAGTTCGGCGCTCACTTCGAGATGATCACCCCGCGATGTTACGCGCCCGCTAACCAGCGCAGACACCCCCAGGTCGTGGCCGACCTTTTGCGCGTCGATATCTTTTCCCTTATAGCGGAAGACAGAGTTGCGGGACTTGACCTTGAGGTCGGGGACATGGACGAGGTTGCCGATCAACGATTCGGTAATGCCGTCGCTGAGGTAGTCGGTGTTGGCATCTCCGCCGACGTTGGTGAAGGGGAGTACGGCGATGGAGTCGGTGCCGGGATGACGATAGAGCAGCGCGAGACTCAGGGCTCCGAGGGCGAAGGCGACAGTGACGAGCAGCGCGGTGACCTGCCAATTTCTGATCTGCCAGTTTCCGATCCGCCAACTCCAACTCCAACGGCTCGCCGGGGTTGGCTCGGCGGCGGCGGCTAGATCCTCATCCAGAAGATCGCCGGCTGGAGTTGCGTCGGCGGGCGCTTCGACGTGCGTCGGAGCAATCCAGCGGTAGCCGCGGCGGTCGACGGTCTCAACGAAGATGGGATTTTCGGCCGAATCGCCGAGTGCGTCACGCAGGCGTTTGATGGCGCTGCGGATGCCGAGATCGAAATCGACGAACACGTCGTCAGGCCAGAGGGTCTGCCGAAATTCCTCGCGGGTGATGACCTCGTTGGGGCGACTCAGTAAGAGCTTGAGAGCACGAAAAGGCAGATCCTGGATACGGATCTTGACTCCGTTCTTGCGCAGCTCGTCGGCGCGCAGGTCGGCTTCGAACACCCCGAAGAGTACAACCGTCGGCGTGCGATTCACTGAATTGGCAGGCATAGAACGGGGTCGTTTCGGGGGAGACCGCTAGTCTACCATCGAACAATCGCCGGCGAAAGCAGTTTTGCCGCGCTTCGGCTGCGTTTGGAGGCTATCCAGAGCCTTCAGCCCCAGACAACAACTTCCTGTATCGCAATACAACTAAAGCGTTTAACGGGTCACACTCACTGCACGAACGCATCACGTCCGGAACATTGACCGCCCGCCGCGTTTAAGGCAGATTGGGCGCCGAGTTCGGGGCCGATTCCCAGGTGCCAGCAAGAATCCGAAGAGCAGGGCGGGAGCGGTGTGGTCGGTCTCCCCCGGACCGATCCGGCGGCACGGCGGGAGAGCGCCATTGCTCGACCAAATGCTTGCATGGGAGAGAAACGATGAAGACTACATTTCGATTGGTGTTGCTTTCGCTCTTGTTCGTCGGCGCGGCCTCGTTAGCGAAGAGCCAGAATCCCGAGGTTACGCACAACACGTGGACGAGCGGCTCGCCTCTACCGACGGCTGTCACATTCGCGGCGGCGGGGGTGGCCAAAGACGAGATCTACGTGGTCGGAGGGAGCACGAGCGGTACGTCCGGAGTCGTTGCCGACGTACAGATCTACAATCCCGCCACCAACGCCTGGAGCACTGGCGTGTCCTATCCAACGGGGATCGCATCGGCGAGCGCTGCGGTGGTGAAAAACGTCTTATATGTCTTTGGCGGCACCAGCGACCTGAAGACTCCGTCGAATGCCGTTTGGGCATACAACCCCAAGACCAAAACCTGGGCTGCGAAAGCAGCCATGCCGACCGCGCGGTGGAGCACCGCAGCCGTGGTCGAGAAGAAGACCAACATCATTTATGTTATCGGCGGCTCCATCAACGCCAACCCAACTTTCACCGCGGCGGTCGAAAGCTACAATCCCGCGACTAATACCTGGACCGAAGAGGCGCCTCTACTGGTGGTCAAGTCGCAAGCTGCGGCCGGGCTGCTCGGAACGACGATTGTGGTCGCTGACGGAGCGCTCAGTGACGGAAGCGATACCGGCGACAACGAAGGATACGACGCCACAACGAACACGTGGACGACACTCGCGGCCGACCCCGCAGCCCGGTATGCATCTTGCTTCGGTTCCGTTGGCGCCAAGTTCTATGACATGGGCGGAAACTCGGCGGGAACTTTCGCCGATGATTTCCAGTTGTCGAAGAACAAATGGACGACGACGCTCGCTGCCGTCCCGCAATCGGTCCTGTTCCCCGCTTCGGCGGTGTATAAGGGGCAGCTCTACTGCATCGGCGGCTGGTCATCGTTTGGAGGCCCCATCATCGACAACGTGCAGATTTATCAGCCGTAGGGCCAGGGAACTACGATTGCGCGACCAAACTTTTGTATTGGAGAGAAAAATGAAAACTACATTTCGATTGGTGTTGGTATCGCTTGCGTTCTTCGGGGTGGCGGTGCTAGTGAAGGCCCAGAGTGTCGAACAAAGTCCCGAGGTTACTCACAACACCTGGACGAGCGGCGCCGCGATTCCCACGCCGGTGTGGGGACCGGGGGGTACGGCGGTGCTCAAAAAGGAGATTTATGTGGTCGGCGGGGTAAATTCTTCGACTTCGATTATTGCCGACACGCAGATCTATAACGTGGCGACAAACACATGGAGCACGGGTGTGTCTTTGCCGACGGCGCTCGAGGGCGGCTCGGCGGCGGTGGTGAAGAACATCTTGTATGTGATGGGCGGAACCGTGGACGGATCCACCTATACCAATGCAGTGTGGGCCTTCAATCCGAAGACGAAAACGTGGTCCGCTAAATCCGCCATGCCGGTCGCTTTGCACGACGCTGGCGTAGCGGTCAAGAACAACATCATCTACGTCGCGGGAGGTAATTCTACCCAGAACCTGAGGGCGACCAATCTTCTGAGCTACAACCCCGCAACCGATACCTGGACGAACGAGGCTTCGATGCTGGTTGGCGTGTCGGAACCGTCGGCCGGGATGGTCGGGACGAGCATGGTACTCGCTGACGGTGCCGAAGACTCCGGGTTCACCGGATACACCGAAGGCTATGACATCGCGACGAACGCATGGAGCGCTCTCACTCCCGACCCAACGTCACGAAGTGCGTCTTGCTACGGCGCGGTAGGGTCGAAGTTATTCGTGATCGGTGGCACAACCGGGGGGCAGGGAGCGTCGGCGATCACCCTGAACGAATCGTTCCAGCTCTCCAAGGATAAATGGGCAACGCTCGCTGGGATGCCGCAGGGCTCCGTATTTCCCGGCAACACAATCTACAAAGGAAAGTTGTACTGCATCGGAGGCACGAGTGTGTTTGGGGTCTCGTCTACGGTCCTCGGCAACGTACAGATTTATCAGCCGTAAGGCAAGAGACCATTGCGCGAACAAAAGAATTTATATCGGAGAGAAAAATGAAGACTGCAATCGGATTGATGTTGGTATCGCTTTTGTTTATCGGCACGGCGGCGCAGGCGCAGAGTCCCGAGGTCACACACAACACGTGGACGAGCGGCGCGGCCATGCCGACACCCGTATCTGACGCGCCGGCGGCAGTGCTCAAGAAGGAGATCTACGTGGTCGGAGGCGGTAACGCGACAGAAAACGTCGCCGACGTGCAAATCTACGATCCCGCAACCAACAGCTGGAGTAGTGGTGTGTCCTATCCGGTAGCTATTTCAGGTTCGAGCGCCGCGGTGGTGAAAAACATTTTGTACGTTTTTGGCGGGACCTCCGGTGGCGGAACGCCCTCGAATGCGGTGTGGGCGTACAGCCCCAAAACGAAGAAGTGGACCGGCATGGCAGCCATGCCGACTGCAAGGTGGGACAGCAGAGCCGTGGTTGAGAAGAACATTATTTACGTGATCGGCGGCGTTGTTAACGACAGCGAGTTCGTTGCGACGGTGGAAAGCTACAATCCCGCGACCAATACCTGGACTGAGGAAGCTCCGATGAAAGGGAACAAGGCAGGTCCTTCGGCCGGTCTGATCGGAACTACCATCGTGGCCGCGGACGGCGCCAATCAGCCGGGCCAAATCACCGGCGACACCGAGGGCTATGACGCTGCCACCAACGCCTGGGCCGAACTCTCCGCGGACCCCACGTCGCGCGTTTACTCATGCTCCGGATCGATCGGTGCGAAGCTCTATGACGCCGGCGGCTATCTCAACAATGCCGGGGGAGCAGCGTCGGTGAACGAGTCCTACCAGCTCTCGAAAAACAAATGGACGACGACGCTCGCTTCCATGCCCCAGGGAACCATGTATGGCAGTTCGGCGGTCTACAAAGGGCAGCTCTACTGCATCGGCGGCTGGGCCACGTGGGTGGGGAGCCCGATCGGCAACGTGCAGATTTATCAGCCGTAACGCAAGCGAACCGCTAGTGCTCGACCAAACGCTTGCATAGGAGAGAAACAATGAAAACTACATTTCGATTGGTGTTGGTATCGCTTGCGCTGATCTGCGCCGCGTCGCTGGTGAACGCCCAGACCCCCGAGGTCACGCACAATACGTGGACGACCGGCACGGCCATGCCCACCGGGACTGCTTTTGGCGTCGCGGGAGCGATTGGGAAGAGTATCTATGTCGTCGGTGGCTCCCCCGTCTACCCGTACCAGTTCACCGGTCTCAACCAAATCTACAGCACCAAGACAAAAGCATGGACGACCGGCGCTCCCGATCCGACGGCGCGCGCGCTCGCGGGTGCGGCTGTGGTCAATAGCGTCTTGTATGTCATCGGAGGGTACAACGGCGGTGCTCTGAACGTGGTTGAAGCCTACGATCCCGTCTCCAATAGCTGGACGACCGTGGCCTCGTTGCCGACCGCGAGATGGGGAGTTTCCGCTGTAGCTGACAAAGACATCATCTACGCCATTGGCGGCTATAACGGCGCTGGCGAACTGACTACCGTTGAAAGCTACAACACCACCACGAATACCTGGACTGAAGAGGCGCCGTTGTTGGTCGCGAAGTCGTATCCGGCGGTCGGGCTGCTGGGAACGACCATCGTGGCAGCGGACGGATACGTTTCTTCCTACGTCGGCGATACCGAGGGTTACACCGTGAAAAAGAACAAATGGGCGGAACTCACCGCCGACCCTACGCCGCGAGCGGGCGGATGTTTTGCGGTCAGCAAAGCGCAACTGTATGTTGCCGGCGGCACGAATGGAAGCGAGGTACTCACCGTTAACGAAGCCTACAGCGCAAAAACGAAGTCATGGACGACCCTCGCTGCGATGCCGGCCGCCGTTGACGAATCTCAATCCGCGGAAGTCGGTGGCCGCCTCTACTGCTTCGGCGGCTACAACAGCGATGTCGTCGTCGTCGACAACGTGCAGATTTATCAGCCGTAGGGTGACATTGCTTTTGGCTTTCGCACGAAGTTGGAATCAGATTGAAGAAACGTACGACTTACTCAGAGGAGATTTTTTCAATGTCGATCCGCAGCATGTTCACGAACATAGTAATAACATGCATTTTGCTGGTTGTATCTCTTCCGGCTGTCGCCCAGAACAACTTAGTCGACAAGGAGAGCCCGGAGGTCACGCATAACACCTGGACCACCGGCGCAGCCATGCCCACAGCTCGCTTTGGCGCATTCGCCGCAGCGATCAAAGGCAGCATTTACGTGATCGGTGGGGGCACCAATTCCGGATACCAGGCTACCGCCGTCAATGAAATTTATAACATCAAGAAGAACGCCTGGACGACGGGAGCACCTGATCCGACGCCGCGCGAACTCGGCGCTTCTGCCGTTGTAAACGGGATTTTGTATGTCATCGGAGGCAGCACGGGCGGATCGAACCCTTTGAGTCTGGTCGAGGCCTACGATCCTGCTACTAATAGCTGGACGACGAAGTCGCCGATGCCAACTGCAAAGAACAGCATGCCGGCAGTCGTCGATAAGGACACCATCTACGTTATAGGCGGATACGACCCCAACACTCAGTTCTGGTATGACACGGTCGAAAGCTACAACACCACGACCGACACCTGGACGGAAGAGGCGACTTTGCCAGCAGGCACTTCATGGGAGGCAGTGGGAAAACTGGGGGCGGCGATCATAGAAGCGGACGGACAGCAGGGGCCACCGCCTAACGGAACCGTCACGGGTGACAGTGAAAGCTATAACGTAAAGAAAAACGCGTGGATTGCACTTGCTGCCGACCCGAATCCGCGGCTGGAGGCCTGTTTCGCCGCCATCAAGACGGACTTGTATGTTGCAGGCGGAGCAAACTCGTCTGCCGTGCTAAGCGTTAACGGGGCCTACAGTTCAAAAACGAAGTCATGGACGAGCCTGGCGGCGATGCCCGATGCAGTGGCGACTCCTGGCTCAGCAACTTTTGGGGGCAAGCTCTATTGCTTCGGCGGCAACAGCGTCGATATAGGAAGTGTCTACAACTACGTGCAGATTTATCAGCCGTAACTGCGGAACTCGCGTCTGTCTTTCCCCCGCTCTTCAAATGCACCGCAACCGAATATCGACCCAGGAGATTTCTCGATGTCTATGCTCTTAATATCTACGCGAAGCATGATTACAAACGCCCTGGTTGCGCTGGTACTTGCCGGCGCATCGCTACCGGCGGCCGGGCAAGCCGATCTGATTGGACAGTCTCCTGAGGTTACGCATAACTCGTGGACAAGCGGGACGGCAATGCCCACAGCCCGCTGGAGCGGCGCGATCGGTGTGGTTGGCAAGCTTATCTATGTTATTGGCGGTTGCACCGGCGACAGCGTCACGGGAGTGAACGAGATCTATAACACTAAGACAAAAACATGGACGACTGGCGCGTCCATGCCGACTCCGCGCTTCGCGGTTGCGTCGGCAATGGTGAACAACATTCTGTATGTCTTCGGAGGCAGCGACAACGGTAGCGACGCGCTTACTGTCGTTGAAGCTTATGATCCCGCCACTGATTCGTGGTCAACACTGGCCTCGATGCCGTCTGCCAGAAACAGTATCTCCGCCGTGGTTGATAAGGGGATCATCTATGTTATTGGAGGCTACAGCAACGGCAGCCGGCTCGCGACCGTGGAAAGCTACAATCCCACGACCAATAGCTGGACAGAAGAGGCGTCGCTCCTCGTGGCGAAATCCGGAACGGCTGCCGGTCTGCTTGGCGCCAACATCGTGGTGGCTGGAGGATTAAGCAACTCGGGTGTGACCGGCGATACCGAAAGCTACGCGGTGAAGAAAAATAAATGGTCGACCATCACTGCCGACCCAACCGCCCGGCAGGCCCAGTGTTCAGCGGTCATCTCAGGCGCGCTGTATGTGGCAGGCGGAACCGGAAGCGGCGGACCTTTGACCATTAACGAGGCCTATAGCCCGAAAACAAAATCGTGGACGACGCTGGCATCGATGCCGGAGCCGGCCGCGGGCCCGGATTCAATCAAAGTCGGCACTATCCTCTACTGCTTCGGCGGCTCGGACACGGGTGCGCTGGGCTCGGGCGTCGCTTACGACTACGTTCAGATTTATCAGAAGTAAGTTTTGTGGACAACGGATCGATTTGTGCCAGCAATGTTTTGGCCCTTGATTATTCATTTAAAGGAGAACTTCTCATGATCCACTCGGAAAAACAATCAGAGCGGAAAGCCCGCATTGTGGATATTTCGTTCTTGCTCACCGTGCTCCTTCTTGCATCGGGTGGAGCTTCTACCCTTCAGGCCCAGACAGACTCCGGGGTCAAAGCGGAGCCGGCCGTCATTCACAACACCTGGACGAGCGGGGCGCCGATGCCGACCGCCGTCAGCTTCCAGATGATGGGAGTGGTCAAAGGCACGATTCACGTCGTCGGCGGCTACACCGAGACCGCGGCCGTTTCCAATCACCAAATCTATAACCCGGTCACCAATACCTGGAGCACCGGGGCCGACCTGCCGTCGGCGATGGCCCAGGGAGCGAGCGCGGTCGTGAAGAACATCCTGTATGTCTTCGGAGGCAGTAACGACGGCGGGGGCGCGGTGAGCAACGCGGTGTGGGCCTACAACTCGAAGACGAATGCATGGACGGCAAAGACGGCGATGCCGACGGCCAGAGGCAGCGCGGTCGCGACGGTAGAGAAGAACATCATTTATGTCGTCGGCGGTTACGCCAACGGCGTCCGGCTCAACACCGTCGAAGCCTACAATCCCGCGACTAATACCTGGACGGAGGAAGCGCCGCTGCTGGTGGGAAAGTCGGAGCCTGCGGTCGGGACGGTCGGGACCACGATTGTGGCTTCGGGCGGGTACACGTCATCGGGCGACACCGGAGACAACGAAGTCTACAACGTGGCGACCAATTCGTGGACGTCGGATAAGACCGATCCCAATCCGCGCAATGGAGCTTGCTTCGGTTCGGCAAAGGGTTCGCTCTACGTCGCGGGCGGCGCCGACAATACTGCACCCGCGGAAGGAATCAACGAGTCGTTCAAAGTAACGAAGAACACATGGACTACACAGGCTCCCATGCCGCTGGCGGTCTCGGTTCCGGGCTCGGCAGTTTATAAGAACGTGCTGTATTGCATCGGAGGGGCCAGTAGCGGGAGCGTTTTTCAGAGCACGGTTTACAACAACGTGCAGATTTACCAGCCGTAGTGGATGAATTGGGGCCGGGTTTGTTGCCCGAGAACTGGGCGAGCGTGTAACGGGCGAATGTCGACGGAGCACTTACTAACCTGGTCTTGAGGGCTTAAGCCCCGGTTTCAGCAATTGTTGTGTCGGACAAACTCTTGGGGAGCGCCCCGCTCGTGTTGTTTTGAGCGGGGCCTTTTTCTTGGCTTGCCCGGCTATCTTGCGCGGGGCACTAAACGAATACTTCTCCTGGCAGTGCGGTCAGCGTCCGTAGCGCCAAGGTGTTTCTGATGATTCGCCGCGGTGGTTCGGCCGCTGCGGAATCAATCTCCTTGCGTTCGATGCGCAATTTCAGAGTGCGTTCGATCTGGCGCAGCTCGAGGGTTTCGGCTCCGGCTACCAGGGTGGAAGCGCGTCCCTGCAATCCGGCGCGGCCGGTGCGGCCGACGCGATGGATGAAGTCCTCCGCCATTTTTGGTACGTCATAGTTGATGACATGAGCTACGTCGTCGATGTGCAGGCCGCGGGAGGCAATGTCAGTCGCCACCAGCACCTGGAAACGGCCATCCTGAAATCCGCTTAACGCTCCGTTGCGCTGCGATTGCGAGCGGTCGCCGTGAATCAGGGCAGCGGTGAAACCTTCCCGGACAAGTTCCTTGGAGAGGCGCTCGGCTCCGCGCTTGGTGCGGGTGAAGATGAGCGTCTGTCCCTTCTCCGAATAGAGCAAACGCCGGACAACGTCAAGTTTCTCTCCGGGGCGCACTTCGTAGGCGATGAGCTGGACGCTCTCGGCGGGCTTGAGGACCGAGCCTAACGCGACCCGTACCGGATTGCGCATGTAATCATTCACCAGCCCGGCAACGGATTGCTCGAGCGTGGCCGAATAACACAGCGTCTGCCGGTTGTCGGGGAGCGCTGAGAGAATGCGGCGGATCGCGGGAAGAAAGCCCATATCGAGCATGCGATCGGCTTCGTCGAGCACGAGCACCTGGATATGGCGAAGGTCGGCGAACTTGCGGGACATAAGATCCTGTAACCTGCCGGGCGTGGCAATCACCAGACTTGAGCCGGCGCGAAGACTCTGGATCTGCGCCTTCTCGGATACGCCGCCGATGACCAGCGCGGCTTTGGGCAGGGCCTTGGTACGGAGCTGCTCATATTGCTCGTGAACCTGCATCGCGAGTTCGCGGGTGGGGAGCAATACCAGCGCGAGGGTGTGCCGCGCGGGCTCCCGGTTCAGGAGCTCGATGATGGGAATAAGAAACGCCAGCGTTTTGCCGGTGCCGGTCTGGGCAGTGCCGATGACGTCGCGGCCTTCGAGGGCGGGAGGAATCGCACGTTCCTGGATGGGTGTTAAATCGGTGAATTGAGCTGCCGCGAGCTTCTGCTGCAATGCGGAAGACAGGGGCAGTTCTGAAAATTTAGTCATTCGAGTTGTGTTTCTTTCTGGAGGGGCTAGTGGTCACACACGTTGCTCTGATAGACATCACTTAGATACACGTGCAGAGCTGCAATGCCGCTCACATTTGTTTTAGATTTGGCGCTCAGTAAAACGGCGGGCAGGAAAGGCGGAGATGAAGCTGGTCGGAAGAACAACCACCGCGTGGCAAGCAAACCGTGCAAAAGCGTCATGAACATCATAGCAGACCCGGACGCCTTGTACGCGGAAAGTGACCTTAGTTTGTAAACAGCGGGGATTGACCCAAGGGCCTAAGTCCTTTCACCACACCTAAGTCCTTCCACCACAGAGGACACGGAGGACCACAGAGGAAATCTGATCAACACCCCTGGTACCACGGCATTGGCCGCTTTGGACTGGGGACTATTCTTAGTCGTCGTCGGGATCGGCAGTATCGTCTCCATCGTCGACGAAGGGCTTGCCTTTAATTGCCTTATAGTGCTTTTGCGGTCCGACAAAGAATTCGGACAGCCCCGGCGACGTGCAGTCTGCCCACTGTCCCAAACCGAGGCAGGGGAGCGAGAAATTCTCTTCTACGAAGCGGAGAATGCTGCCGAAATCGAGGACCGTGTTGGATACATATCCGGCCGGCGTATAGGCGGAGCTGACGAGAAACGGAACGCGAAAGCCGTCGCAATAAGCGGCGGGACAGGCAGAGGTAGTGGGCGGAGGGGGAACGTGATCGTACCATCCTCCCCAGTCGTCCCAGGTAATCAGGACGGCGGTATCTTGCCAGTAGACTTCACCGCTGGCGCAGGCGGGATTGTTGCGGACCGCATTCACGATGGACGAGACCCATGCCGGACCAGTGCTGGTGCCGCCCGGATGATCGGAATAATAACTTGAGGGCGTAACCCAGACGACATTCGCCAGCTTGCAACTGGAAATATCGGTGAGAACCTGCGGCGGCTTAAGAATATTGTTTGGCGACTGGTAGTACTCCTCGAGAGACAACGGCGCGTCCCACGTAACCTGAGCATTCGGCGAATAGAAGCGCCACGTCAAGTTTGCCTCGTCGAGCGAATTGAACAGCGACACGCGCGAGAAACAAGGATAGGTTTTTCCGGTTTTGCCATTGGGATCGATGGTGTAGACCCACGAACCGGCGGGAGAGTCACAGCCGGTGTCTTTGGAGCCGCCGGCCGGATTTTCAGCCGCCAGGATGTCACTGGTGTCGGAGATCGAAGAGGTTCCGGAGACCAGGAACTGGTGCGCAGGGAAACTCGGTCCCTGATTGGTTTGAAAGAAGCGGTTGCTCCAGCCGCCGCTGGTTGCGATATCGAAATAGGGCTGAATGTTGCCAGTCGAGTTATCGACGTAGAGGTATTCGGGATAGGCGGGAGGGACGCATCCTTTTTTTGGCGAGAGCTTGAGATTGAAGCCGTTCATGCCTCCCTTGTTGAATTGCTTGAGGAAGGCCAGATGAGAGTGGGGCAGGTCGAAGCATTCGTTCAACGGAATGGGCTCCAGGGGAACCTGCACAGTCTTGGCCAGTCCGGAAGTGGCGATATCGACGCCCGGTTCAAAGTTCGGATTCGAACCGAAAAGGTCGTCGGGAGTGCGATTTTCCTGAATAACAATCACGATGTGCTGGAACTGCTGGGCAGAGACCGTGAGTGAAAGTGAAAGCAAAGCAAAAATCGTACGCCACAACATTGCCATCCTCCTCTTAATTCTTACCTGGTGCCGCGGAATGCCCCGCATCGATCGCCCCGTCCAGGCCGAAGCCTGGACGGAGAGACCCGACAAGTTGCTTACTTCACCGTCTCCTTGAAGTTGACGGAATTCAGACCGGGCGCCGAGGCAGTGATGCTGATCTTGCCTGCGTTCGCACCGGTAGTGTATTGGGTGCTTGCTTTGCCTAATGAATTGGTGACCGCCGACGGTGGAGAGAATGAGCCTCCCGCGCCGTTGTCGGTGAAGGTGACTGTGACTCCAGGTACGTTGAAGCCGTTCGCATCCGTCACTTTCACGGTCAGGAGTTTCGGCAAGGGAGTCTGAGGCGGCGCGCTTTGATTATTTCCGCCAGTACCCTTCATCGATGCCGGAGCTCCCGGAATGCACGCTTCGCTGAAAGTCATGGTCGTGGTCGTTGGGCTGGTGCAGGTGATGGTGATCTCTTTCGGCGCACCTGGCAGTTGATAGGTGAAGGTGATGGTTCCAGAGGAACCGGTGGTCTGGGTGGTGCCGGGGGAGAATGTTCCGCCGGCATGTCCGTCACTACAGGTGATGGTGATGCCCGAGAGCGGCGCGTGCGAATAGGCGTCCGCGGCCAAAACGGTCAAGGGCGTTGACAGAACCTGATTCGGAGAGCCGGACTGATTGTTGCCGGCCGCTGGAGACAACAGCGGAAGCAGACCAAATACCATCAACTCCGTTTTGCCGCCCACGTACACCTTGCCGTTCGAAACCGTGGGAGCTCCAAAGCGGACCATCGCGCCCACCTGGTCGCGAGCATGCGCGGCCTTGCGGCTGCTGTAGAACTCGGTCGCAAGATTGTTGGGATCGAAAGCATACAAGACGTAGTTGGTGTGATCGAGCGCCCACAGGAGGCCGTTCGAAGTTCCGTTGGAGGTGACCGATGTAGACTCCGCGCCGTTGCCGCCGAAGATGACAGTGGTCTCGGAAACCGGCTGGGTCGTCAGCATGCCATTGATCAAACCGTATTGCTTGGTGACATCGTGATCGCCGGCAATATAGACGTTGCCGTTCCAGTAGGTGGGGACGCCATCGAGCTCAAAAGAGGAAGCGCCGGCAATCTCCTGGATGACATTGTCGGTTGTGCCATTGTACTGGCCGAGATTATCGCGGTTGATGAGGTAGAGGGTGCCTTCTTTTCCTCCGGCGATCAATTCATGCGGATAGTTGCCGGGCTGATCGGGAAGAATCAGGGCGCCCGAGGAGCCGAGATCGAGATCGTTGTCGTCGAGATAGAGCTGGTTGTAGGGCGTGAAATAATCTTCGATGCCGAACGTGCTTCCGTTCCAGTTCATTTTCAGAACGCTGTCGCCATAGTCGTTTTGGGCGCCGGGGCCGTCGTAGGTTCCGTTGGCGGTGACGATATAGATATTTCCGAATTCGTCGGCGGCCGGTCCTGCGCCACCTCCCCAGAGTGACGACCACTTGCCGTTGGGAGCGATTTCAAAAACCGTCTGCTGCTGGAGGTTTGAAGAGCTATAAACGAAAAGCCAGCCGTTGTAGTTATAAATGTCGCAGCCGTTGCCGCCGAATCCGATATAGATCGATCCGTTTTCGAGGAGCAGCGCGGGGCGCTGGATCTGATAAACCACCAGAAAACTGTCGGAGCCAACTGTGCCGGTAATCGGGACCGGGCCACCAAGCGTTTCAGCGCCGGTGGTGATATTGAGCGCGTGCAGCGCGAACTGGCGAACGCCCTGACTGTTGATGGTCTTGGCGACGACATAAATCGTCGTCTTGGCGGAATCGATCACAGGAGTGCTGGTAATGCCGATTTGTTTGAACCCCGTCCCCGTGCAACCATAATCGGAGATGGGATCGGCTGTTCCGCCATCGTTCAGGCTGACCGACCAGATCGGGGCAGCATTGTTGCCGAGATCATTATCGGCGTCATAGGCGTAGACAGTGTTGTTCTGAGTCGCCACAACCACAATGTTATGCACGAGACCATCGCCCATCAACACGCCGCTGGCGTAGAGCGGCTGCGCGGCCACGATTCCGTCGACATTCTGCGTGAAGAGTTTTCCGAACTGGCTGACGTTGACGTTGCCGGGAGTGAGGATCTTCTCGTTGAGATTCTGGCCGGTGCGGGCAACGTCGTTGTGATGGGTCAAAACATCGTTCTGGGCCGAAGCAACGGATAAGGGCAGGCAGACGATCGCCAAAATAGCGGCTGCCGACAGGAACGACCGAGTGCGATTTGAAGCGCGGGTTAGAGTCGCGTGAACAAGCTTTAGGGTTGAGTGTTCCACAGAACGAACGGGAGCCGACATGATCACCTCACAACGGGAATACCTTCTAGAAGCCATGTCCGGAGGATTTCCGGGGAGGGGAGTACAGGGCCTAAGGATACCAGTTTCAGCCGTCAAAAACGCATAAAAATTCGACGAAATCGATCAACTTTTTTCTTCCGGGTTGGGACGATGACTTCGGGTAAAGCTGGCGCTGGGCCGGGTGTTTCCGGTACTAGACCCGATAGTATCGGTAGATAATGGGTACGAGTTTTTGCTAAACGGATGAAACGCGGCGGGATCGTCCATATTTGTTTGTAGGCCGCTCCGTGTAGTCCTATCGACGGTAGGAATACGCGCGGCAGATTCACCCGTCTCTGCTGGCGGATGCGACTGGAAATGTTGGTGTCGGCGTTCGCTTGCGAGAGGACGCGGCCGTTCGGTCAATGACTGCCGTCGGCTGGATTGCGGGTTCGGATGCTCCTGCCTCGATACTTTGTCGTGATACCATTCAGGCGATTTTCAGCGATTGCCGACCTGGATTTTCGATGAGCCGCTTGTCTCGATCCGTCGCTTCTCCGCGCGTGGTCTGCATTGCCGATCTGCGGACGGTGGCGCGGGGACGCGTGCCCAAAGCCGTTTTCGATTATCTGGATGGCGGCGCGGAGGGCGAGGTCACGCTGCGCGAAAATTGCCGCGTGTTTGACGACATTACGTTTCGTCCGCGGCATGCGGTGGCGATGGAGAAATGCGGGCTGTGCGTGCGCGTGCTGGGCCACGAACTGGCGCTGCCGTTTTTGCTGGCGCCGGTTGGTTATAGCCGGATGATGCATCCGGGCGGGGAGGTTGCGGCCGCGCGGGCAGCGGGGAATGCGGGTACAGCTTATATTCTCTCGACGATTTCGGGCCACAAGCTCGAGGATGTGAAAGCGGGATCGAAGGGCCCGGTTTTTTACCAGCTTTATCTGATGGGCGGGCGCAAGGCGGCAGAGGCGGCGATTGAGCGGGCGCGGGTCGCTGGATTTGCGGCGCTGGTGGTGACGATTGATACGCCGGTGGCGGGCATTCGCGAGCGCGACTTCCGCAACGGGATGAAGGAATTAGTGTCGGGAACGATTTTCGAGAAGCTGCCGTTTGTGCCGGATATTCTGTCGCATCCCGGATGGCTGGTCGACTACGTGCGCGATGGTGGACTGATGGCGCTGCCGAATGTGGTGGTGCCGGGCAAGGGGCCGATGCCGTTGATGGATATCGCGGCGGCGCTAGCGGAGTCGGCGGTGACGTGGAGCGACTTGAAATGGATTCGCGAGGCGTGGCGCGGGCCGATCGTGGTGAAGGGCGTGTTGACGGCGGACGATGCGCGACGCGCCGTGGACGAGGGCGCGGCGGCGATTTCGGTTTCGAATCACGGCGGACGGCAACTGGATTGTGTTCCGGCCGCGCTGCGGGCGCTGCCTGAGGTGGTGAAAGCGGTCGGTGGGCAGACCGAGATTCTGATGGATGGCGGCGTGCGGCGCGGGACCGATATTGTGAAGGCGCTTTGCCTGGGAGCGCGGGCGGTGATCTGCGGACGCGCGTATGCGTATGGACTGGCCGCGGCGGGCGAGGCGGGAGTGAACCGGGCGATTGAGATTCTGCGGGTGGATCTGGATCGGACGTTGCGGCTGCTGGGCTGCGGGTCGGTCGCGGAACTGGATCGGTCTTATGTGAATGTGCCGGGGAGTTGGGAGGCTTGACGGGGGCACCCGCCGTGCGTCCGGCGATTCGCATCCGACACTCGCACCTGTTCGTTGTGGAAAACTAAATTTCTATCGTTTGCATGAGGAGGATTTGTGCCATTGGTTCGGATTGATTTGTTGGCAGGCAAGCCGGCGAAGTTTCGCGCCGAGGTTGGGCAGATCGTTTATCGGGCGATGCGCGAGACTTTGAATGTGCCGGAGAATGACCGGTTTCAGGTCATCGTGGAGCACTCGAAGGAAGGATTGCTTTTCGATCGCGAGTATCTGGGCGTACATCGGACGGACGGGTGCATTTTTATTCAGATCACATTGAACAGCGGGCGCAGTCTGGAGATGAAGCAGAAATTCTACAAAGCTGTGGCGGACGGGTTGTACGAGGCGTTGCAGGTGCGGCGCGAGGACGTGCTGATTAATCTGGTGGAGTGCGCGAAGGAAAATTGGTCGTTTGGGAACGGCGTGGCGCAGTATGCGGTTTAGCCGCCAGCTGTTGGCTGCTCGCTACCAGCAACGAGCCACTGGGTTCTCGCCTTCTACTCTTACTTCCTTACTCTTTTTTGTCTTGGAGATGACTTGCTTCGTCGCGAATTTAATTTTTCTCTTCTGAAAGCTTCTGTCGCTTCTCTGCTGGCGCCTCGGATTGCCTGGGGTGGCATTGGCAACGGAGCGTGTGCGGCTGCTGCCCTTGGCGGCGCTGCGGCCGACGCAAACGCGCCGTCTATCCAGTCGCTTTATGCGAATGCATTAGTGATCGATTCGCTGTGCGCGCCGTTTAACGATATGGATGGCGCGCCCTCGGCGGAGAATCTGGCGGCGGTGCGAGGATCCGGGATCACGGCGATTAATTTCACGATCTCCGCGCACGGCTTTGAAGACACGATCGGGAGCCTGGCGACCGTTCAGGAGCTGGTGGACCGGCATCCCGACGCGTTCATGATCGTGCGGCGGCATTCGGATCTTGCGCTCGCGAAGCGGGAGAACAAGATCGGCATCATGCCGGGATTTCAGTACATCGAGTTTCTGGAGGAGAATGTCGAGCGTATCGACGTCTTCCGGCAACTGGGCGTGCGCATCATGCAGCTCACCTACAACAACCGCAGCATTTTTGGCGATGGCTGTCTGGAGCCGGGAAACGCAGGCCTGAGCAAGGCGGGCGTGGCCGCCGTAAAAAAGATGAACGAGCTCGGCGTGGCCGTGGATTTGAGCCACAGCGGATATCGGACGACGTCGGACGGCATTGCGCAGTCGGCGAAGCCGGTGCTGATTTCGCATGCGGGGTGCGCGGCGGTTTACGCGCATCCGCGAAACAAGCCCGATGACATTTTGAAGGCGCTGGCGGAGCGTGGTGGATATTTTGGGGTCTACCTGATGCCGTATCTGGTGGCGTCGCCGACCGTGCCGACGCGCGAGCATGTGCTCGATCATGTGGTGCATGCGATCAACGTGTGCGGAGCGGATCATGTGGGCATTGGTTCGGATGGGGCGATCCAGAAGACGGTGCTGACGCCCGAGCAGAAAGCGGAGTTTGATAAAGATATCGCCCGGCGCAAGCAGCTCGGCATCGGGGCGCCGGGAGAGGATCGGTATCCTTATGTGCCGGATCTGAATGGACCGGACCACATGGAGGTGATTGCCACCGAACTTGCGAAGCGCGGGCAGCCGGCGGCGGTGATCGAGAAAGTTCTGGGCGCGAACTTTGCGCGCGTGATTGGGGAAATCTGGGGGACGGAGTAGAGATGGGGAGTACCGCGCAATCCAGGAAAGCGAAATTGAAGAATGTGGCCGTGAGTCCGAGCCCGGAGGCGCAGCGGCGGCTGGCTTACTTTGAAGAGCGGCTGGACGCGATGGTGGCGAACATTCGCGAGCTGGTGGAGATGGAGTCGCCCAGCGACGACAAGGCAGCAGTGGATAGGCTGGCGGAGGTGGTGGCCGGCAAATTTGCGGCGCTCGGCGGCGCGGTGCGCATGCATCGGGCAGAGAAGTTTGGAAATCATCTACAGGTGGATTTTGCTGGTGCGGCGGGCGGGAAGCCTGTTTTGTTGCTCGGACACTATGACACGGTTTATCCGATGGGGACGCTGGGTTCGATGCCTTGCCGGGTGCGGGACGACAAGCTGAGCGGGCCGGGCGTGCTGGATATGAAGTCGGGCATCGCGCTTATGATGAGCGCGATTGGGGCGCTGCGCGATTGGCGCGCTTCGGTCCGAAGCAGCCGGTTGCCGCGGTCGGTGACCGTACTGCTGGTTTCGGATGAAGAGGTGGGGAGCGATTCGTCGCGGGCAATTACGGAATCGCTGGCAAAGAAGGCAGCGGCGGTGCTGGTACTGGAACCGTCATATGGATTTGCAGGCGCGGTCAAGACGGCGCGCAAGGGGGTGGGAGATTATGCGATCAAGGTGACCGGCAAGTCGTCGCATGCGGGGCTGGATTTTGAGAAGGGCGTGAACGCGATATTGGAGTTGGCGCGGCAGATTGAGAGAGTCTCCGGCTTTACGGACTTGAAAAAGGGACTGACGGTGAATGTTGGGATTGTGAGCGGCGGCTCGCGCACGAATGTTGTGCCGGCGGAGGCCGTTGCGCAGGTGGATGTGCGGATTGCGCGGATGAAGGACGCGGCGGGGATCGATAAGAAGATTCGCGGGCTGCGGGCGTTTAACCGGAGATGCCAGCTCGAGATTTCGGGCGGGATTAACCGGCCTCCCATGGAACGGACGGCGGGCGTGGCGGCGCTTTATGCCGCGGCAGTTAAAATTGCGGCGGATCTTGGATGGAAGTTGGGCGAGGCGGCGGTGGGAGGCGGGTCGGATGGGAACTTCACGGCGGGGATGGGGATTCCAACGCTGGATGGGCTGGGCGGGGTCGGAGACGGGGCGCATGCCGTGCATGAGCATATTTTGATTTCTGAGCTGCCGCGGCGGGCGGCGCTGCTGGCGGGATTGATTGAGAGCGCGTAGCGACTCGGTTGGTCGTGTGGGTGGGTATGGCTTTGACTGGGGTGCTGCACTCACCTAGAATTCAATTTGGGGATGTCGGCTCGGCGGGTGCGTTCTGAGTTGTCGTTTGCGCGCAGCTAAGTCAGAGAAGCCCTGCGGTTTGAACGGCAGTTGCTTTGTCTTTGTCCGTTCAGGCTGCAATGGAGGGAATTTATGGAGGGCCTGTTCCAGCCGTTGCACATTCTGTTGATCGTGGGCATTGCGCTCTTGTTGTTTGGGCCGGGCAAATTTGCCGATCTGGGGAAGGGTCTGGGTGAAGGCATCCGGAACTTCAAGTCGGCGGTGAAAGAAGAGCCTAAGAAGGACGAAGAGAAGAAGCCGTAGTTTTCTCTGGTGGGAGTGTTTGCCTCAGCGGCTGAAGCCGCGCGGGAGCCTTGCCTTGATCGCAGCGCTGAAGCGCTGCGCCACCCAAAGACTCTTTCCCCTACTCCCTTAAATCAGCTGACCTCTACTTTCAAATCAGTTGAACTCGGCCTTTTAATCGAATGAGCTCTAACTTCTAAATCGGCTGAGCTGAAGTCAGAGCGTCCTAAATCAAGTGCGCGTTGCGCAACATTTGGAAAACACGCGCGACCGGCAATCCCACTACATTGCTGTAATCGCCTTCGATACGCGGAATCCAGCGCGAAGCTATGCCCTGAATGGCATAAGCGCCGGCTTTGTCCATGGGCTCGCCGGTCGCGATGTAGGCGGCGATTTCATCTTCGGAAATTTCGGACATGGTGACGGCGGTGGTCTCGCTGGCTACTTCGTTGTGACCGCCGACCGCCAGGCACACGCCGGTGATTACGTGATGCGTGCGTCCGGAGAGCAGACGCAGCATGCGGGCGGCGTCGGCGGAATTGGCCGGCTTGCCGAGAATTTGATGGTCGATGATTACGACTGTGTCGGCTCCGAGGACGGCGTCATGGGGGCGCTTTTGTGCGATGGCTTGCGCTTTTTCGCGGGCGAGGCGCTCGGCGTAGGCTTTGGCGAACTCGTTCGGAAGCGGGTCCTCATCAATGTTTGCGGGCTGGACTTCAAAGGCGATGTGGGCGTTACGGAGGAGTTCCTGGCGGCGCGGCGAGGCGGAGGCTAGAACGAGCATGGGGATTGATTCTATTCCTCAAGGCTGGCGACGAGAGATAAGCGGCGGTTTGCTGGGCGAGCGAAATGCAGATCCCTCACTTCGTTCGGGATGACAAGAAGTAAAACGACTGCACTGACTAGCCCGCTACTCCAGGGATTCGGGCTCGATGGAGATGTTTTTCTCGCCCTTGGCGCGGCTCTCCCAATATTTGTTTACCCAGGCTTCGTAGCTTTTGCCGGCAGCAGTGTCGCGGCCGGTGAAGGCTATGCCGGCGATTTCGGAATAGGCAACGGCGGGGCGATCTTTACTGGTGGCGAGGATCAGGCGGACGACGGAGTCATTGAGGGTTTTGCCGATGCGGCGGTCGAAGAGATAGCCGGTGATCTGCGAGTTGTCTTTGCGGGTGATGGTGACGTCGCCGCGATAGTCGAAAGCCTTTTCGATCACCGCGCGAATGTCGGCTTCGGTCGCGAGGTCGGGGATCCAGCCTTGGAGATTTTCGCGCTCGAAGCCGGGGACTACTTCCAGTTCATCCGAAGATGGCGATGGATCGGGCGCGGCCGGTGGAAAGGTGTGATGCGGCGGGGGCTCGTGGCCGTGTTCGCGACCGCTCATGCGTGGGTTTCTTCGACTGCGGACGCGTCGGAATGTCCGGCGTCATTAATTTGGATCAGCGGATTGTAGGAGTGCACCGGCCGCACTTCGCGGTCGAGATCGTTGAGGGCCTCCCGATCGGGATAGAGCGAGAAGGTCGCCTTGATGGTGTCGGCGAATCCGCGCAGCGATCCGAAGGTGTCATCGACCGACGACGGCTCGTAGCCGCAATGCACCATGCAGTTCGCGCATTGCGGATTGCCGGACTCGGTGCCGTAACTCTCCCACTCCGTCGTTTCCATTAATTCTTTGTAGGACTCGGCGTAGCCGTCCTGGAGCAGGTAGCAGGGTTTCTGCCATCCGAAGATGTTGTAGGTCGGCATACCCCAGGGCGTGCATTTGTAGTTGCGCTTGCCCATCAGGTATTCGAGAAAGAGCGGCGACTGGTTGAAGCGCCAGCCCCGCTTGCGATTCGAAAGCATGGCGCGGAAGAGGCGGCGCGTCCGGGCGCGCCCCATGAAGTGCTTCTGGTCGGGCGCTTTGTCGTAGGAGTATCCGGGCGAGACCATCATGCTCTCGACGCCCACTTCCATCATCTCGTCAAAGAAGGTGCGCACGCTGTTGGGATCGGCGCCATCGAAGAGCGTGGTGTTGGTGGTCACGCGGAAACCGGCGTCGATCGCGGCGCGGATGCCGTCGAGCGCGATGTCGAATCCGCCTTCGCGGCAGACGGAGAAATCGTGATGCTCTTTTTGTCCGTCGACGTGGACGGAAAAGCTGAGGTAACGGCTGGGCTTGAAGAGGTGCAACTTTTCTTTCAGGAGCAGCGCGTTGGTGCAGAGATAAATGTATTTCTTGCGCGCGACCAGGCCTTCCACAATTTCGGCGATCTGCGGGTGCATGAGCGGCTCGCCGCCGGGGATGGAGACCATCGGGGCTCCGCACTCATCAACCGCTTTGAAGCAGTCTTCCGGGGAGAGATCGGTTTTGAGGATGTGCGCGGGATACTGGATTTTGCCGCATCCGGCACAGGCGAGATTGCAGCGGAAGAGCGGCTCGAGCATGAGGACGAGCGGGTAGCGCTTGCGTCCAGCGAGCTTCTGGCGCAGCACATAGGTTGCCACCGTCCACATCTGAGCTACGGGAACCGCCATCAATCCTCCTGGAATGTACCTCTATGATACTGGAAAACATGCGTCCAATGGGATCCTAGCCTCGAAAGACAATGCCTGGGGGTAAGGAGTAAAAATCTGGATGATCGAGACAGAACGACGAAGCAGGCGGACGCGGGCACGAATTTTGAGTCGGCTACGCTTGATTTCATGGGTGGCGAAGCCAGCGGGGCAGTCGGTGAAATGCGACCCCTTCCGGTCGCGAGGAGGTCTGAAGGTAATTCTTCTTGTGAATGGGTGCAGAGTCGGGCATGGATTCGGAAGAAACTGGAACTGAAGCGGCCGATGTTTGAGGTTGCAAATTGCAACCTCAAAGCCGGGGGCGAAGGGCCAGTCATTTTGCGTTGAACCCGAAAATTCATCACTTTTGCGGGGGTTCGAAATCACTGACGCATGCAGGGAAATCTGAGAGGCTGGAGGTGTACGATGCAAAAATCAAAACAGAACAGCGGAGCGAGACGATGGCACAGAAAGTGACGGTGTTAACGCGACGGGTCGAATCGAAGATTCTGGTCATGAGAGGGCGTAAGGTGATCCTCGATTCCGAGCTGGCGGAGCTCTATGGGGTGGAGGTGAAGCGCTTGAATCAGCAGGTGAAACGCAACAAGGAGCGATTTCCGTCCGATTTCGTGTTTCGAGTAAACGAAAAAGATTTGAGGTTGCAAATTGCAACCTCAAAGGGAGCAAGCGAACGCGGAGCCAAGGAAGAAAATGCAACGCGCGGTGGGCGGCGATACTTGCCGTTCGCGTTCACCGAGCATGGCGCCATTATGGCGGCGACGGTACTTGAATTCGAAAAGAGCGGTGGACATGAGTATTTTTGTGGTGCGCGCGTTCGTACGGATGCGCGAGACGCTGGCCACCAATCAGAAGATTTTCGCAAAGTTGAAAGAACTGGAAAATAAAGTGGGGGATCACGACGCGCAGATTCAGGAGATCGTCGAGGCGATTCAGGAGATGATGAAACCGCCGACGGCTCCGGGAAGAAAGATCGGATTCGATCTTCCGGCCGCAAATGTTTGAGGTCGCAAATTGCGACCTCAAAAGCCCAGCACCGTGATCGGATCCGAGTTGCCTAGATTTTCTGAAGGCGCTGCACGTCGTGGACGCCGGGGATCTGGCGGACACCGTCGATGATGCGTTGCAGGTGTTTGAGGTCGGCGATTTCGAGCACTACGTCGACGTTGGCCTGGCCATTTTCGGTGCGAGCTGAGATGTCGCGGATGTTGGTGTGGGTGTCACTGATGACGGCGGTGATTTGTTTCAGCATGCCGAAGCGGTCGTCACAGAGAAGCGTGATTTTTACTGGATAGGAGACGGGCTGGCCTTCTTTGTCTCCCGCCCAGAGTACGTCGATGCGGCGCTCCGGCTCGTAGAGAAGGTTAGTGACGTTGGGGCAGTTGACGGAGTGGACGGCGACGCCTTTGCCGCGAGTGACGTATCCGACGATGGACTCGCCACGAATCGGATTACAACAGCGCGCCCGATAGACAAGAAGGTCGCCCTGGCCTTTGACGACGATGGCGTTGGATTCTCCTCCGAAAACGCGGCGGACTACGCTGGAGATTCCGTGCGAGGCTGCCTGCTCTTCGGTGTCGGACATGGGCTCGGCGCCGGCGGGCGCGAATTTGGCGAGCACCTGGCGAGCGGAGTATTTGCCGTAGCCGATGCCGGCCATGAGGTCGTCGGGACGGCCAACACCGTAGTCGCTGGCGATGCGCTGCCAGTCAGCGTCTTTGATATCTTTGAGCGAGATGCGATATTTGCGTGCTTCTTTTTCGATCAGCTTGCGGCCGATTTCGATGGCGCGCTCGCGCTGATGAACGTTGAGCCAGTGCTTGATTTTGTTGCGGGCGCGCGACGACTTGACGATGGCGAGCCAGTCACGGCTGGGCTTGTGTCCCGGCTGGGTGACGATCTCGACGATATCGCCGGAGTGGAGTTTGTGGCGCAGCGGAACCATGCGTCCGTTGACCTTGGCGCCGGTGCAGGCGTGGCCGACTTCGGTGTGAATGGAGTAGGCGAAGTCGATGGGCGTGGATTCACGCGGCAGAACGAGAACTTTGCCTTTGGGCGTGAAGGTGTAGACCTCTTCGGGGTAGAGGTCCACTTTTAATGTGGAGAGAAATTCGTTGGGGTCGGAGACGTCACGTTGCCATTCGACAACCTGACGAAGCCAGGCGAGGCGCTGCTCGTCCTGGGCGGAGACGGGACCGTCTTTGTATTTCCAGTGCGCGGCAATTCCCTCCTCACACATCTTGTGCATCTCTTCCGTGCGAATTTGAATTTCGAAAGTCTCGCCGGTCTCGGTGATGACCGAGGTGTGCAGGGACTGGTAGAGGTTGGGGCGGGGCATGGCGATGAAGTCTTTGATCCGGCCCGGCACGGGCCGCCAGAGGTTGTGAATGATGCCGAGAACGGCGTAGCAATCCTGCACCGAATTGGTGATGACGCGCATGGCGTAGAGGTCATAGACCTGGTCGACGCTAATGCGCTGGCGAATGAGTTTTTTGTGGATGCTATAGAGGCGCTTGACGCGGCTTTCGACGCGGCCGGTGATGCCGGCTTCCTTGAGACCATCGCGGAGCGTGGATTCGACGCGGGCCATGAAGGCTTCGCCGGCTTTACGGCGAGATTCGACGGCGACGCGGACCTGCTCGTAGCCAATGGGATCGACGTATTTGAAGCCAAGGTCTTCGAGCTCGCCGCGAATCTTGCCCATGCCCAGGCGATGGGCGATAGGGGCGTAGATGTCGAGCGTCTCGCGGGCGATTTTCTGCTGGCGCTCGTTATCGAGGTGCTCGAGGGTGCGCATGTTGTGCAGCCGGTCGGCAAGCTTGATGAGGACGACGCGGATGTCGTCGACCATGGCGAGCATCATCTTGCGAAGGTTTTCGGCCTGGGCTTCTTCACGCGAGGAGAAATCGATTTTGCTGATCTTGGTGACGCCTTCGACGATGTGAGCAACCTGCTCGCCGAATTCCTGGCGGATTTCGACGGTGGTGACGGAAGTATCCTCGACCGAGTCATGAAGCAGGCCGGAGGCAATGGAGACGGCATCCATGCGCATATCGGCGAGCACGTTGCCGACTTCGAGGGGATGGGCCAGATAGGGCTCGCCGGAAGCGCGAAGCTGGCCGGCATGGTGCTTCTGAGAGAATTCGTAGGCGCGCTTGACCAGGTTGAGATCGTCGTTGGGGCGGTTCTCGCGCAGCTTCCGCATTAGCTCGCGGAAGCGGGTGACCGTAAGCACGCCGGTCGCGACTTGTTCACGCAAGGTCGCCATGATGGATTTTACCGCAGCAGGCGCCGGGGAGGAGAATACCGCGTTGACCTATGCCGATAGCTTACGCGAACGGCATTTCACGGACCGAAGTTCATAGCCAAAACTCATAGTCAAGGGCGGACGGGCGCGAAGGTCAAGGAATGCGCAATCGGGAGACAACATCCTGGCCGCAGAGAGCGTAGTGGCGGGCGTTCCAGGTGTAGATCCGTTCCGCTCCAGCCTTGGAAGCGCAGTGCGCGAGCATGGCGTCGTAGATGCCGCCACCTACGATTCCAAGGGCAGCCGCGCCTTCGAGGGCATAGGCATAATCATTGGCGGTCAGCGCGATGACCGAAAGCCGTTCGCGAATACTCTGGACGAAAAGCATTGCCTGCTCAGCACTGATGCGGTGTTTGCCGGGCATGCGAGTGAGGGTTGAGTAAACCTCCGCCAGGCTGTGCGCTCCGCAGCAGCCGGTCGATTTGTCGAATTCGACGAATCGCTCGAGGCTAGCACGGTGGTGGACATGATCGCCATAGAACACGGGAACCAGCACCGAGGTATCGAAAAAGGCTTTCACTTGCCGCGGCCTTTGTTTTTCTTCGTCCCGTGTCCGACCCCTGCGCCGGACCGGGCCATTTTGTCGCCAGAGGCGCTCCCGCCGAGGTTGACTTCGTCGCGCTCCTGACGAATCTGCCGCAAGAGGTCATCGGTGACAGAGGCGGGGAGCGTGTTGCCGGTGCGAAACACCCAGACGCCCTGTTCTTTTGCGAGGGGCCCGGTACCGCGAAGCGGGCGCAGAGTGATATGTTCTCCGGTGGTATCCATTTGCAGGGCGTCACCAGGTTCCAGGCGCAACTCTTCGCGGACAGGCTTGGGGATGACGACGCGGCCTGCTTTGTCGATAACGAGATGGGTGGTCATATTGGTATGATAATGTGGGTTGAACCATCAATCAATGCCATTTTCTTTCTAGTTCCCAATCGTCCAGTTATTTCCGAACGAAAATCTAAGCCTGTTTCGGGACCTCTATCGAATTTGAGAGAAAAGAAGTCTCCGAAATCGGAACCTTAGAAATCAGAAAAGGATGTAGCCCGTGAATCGAATCCTTGTAAGCGGAGCATCGGGACTCATCGGGGCCGCGCTGGCGGCACAGGTTGAGGGACAGGGCGTGCAGGTTGTGCGGCTGGTGCGGGGGCGGGCTCAGAATTCATCGGAGATTTCGTGGAACCCTCTGGCTGAGCCCGCCGGGACGGGACTGGCGGCGAATGCGGTGTCGGGATTTGATGCTGTCGTACATCTCGCCGGGGAAACCATTGCGGGGCGCTGGACTACGGGCAAGAAGAATGCAATCCGCGCGAGCCGGGTGCGCGGTACGCGTAATCTTGCCACCGCCTTGGCGGGGGCCGAGTCCAAACCTAAGGTGTTTGTGTGCGCGTCGGCGATTGGTTTTTATGGCGATCGGGGCGAGGAGGTTTTGACCGAGGCGAGCGCACCGGGAATGGGATTCTTGCCGGAGGTGTGCCGCGAGTGGGAAGAAGCGAGCCGGGCTGCGGCCGAGGCGGGGATTCGGACGGTGAATCTGCGGACGGGGTTGGTGTTGAGCACGAAAGGTGGCGCACTCGGAAAGATGCTGACGCCGTTCAAGCTGGGATTGGGCGGACGGATCGGGTCAGGAAAGCAGTGGTGGAGCTGGATTCATATTGACGACCTGGTGGGCGCGATTCTGCATGCGATTGGGACGGAGGCGGTGGCCGGGCCGGTAAATATGGTGGCGCCGAACGCAGTGCGGAACGCGGAGTTTACCAAGGTGCTGGCTTCGGTTCTGGGGCGGCCGGCGATTTTTCCCATGCCCGCGTTTGCTCTGGGATTGGCGTTTGGAAAGATGGCGGCGGATGAATTGTTTCTGGCCAGCCAGCTGGTGAGACCCGCGAAGCTTGAGTCCAGCGGGTATCGATTCCAGCATGGGGATCTGCGCGGGGCGCTGGAGAGTTTGGTTTAGGCGCTACATTTTCAGACGCTCTCAACCATCGTCGACTGCCGAGTTTATTTAATCGTCACGCTCACCGGATTCGAGGCGATGCCGTTGGCAACCACTTCCAATTGGCTTGCGCCCAGTTCGATTCCGGACGGAACCTGGAAGTGCGTTCTGACGATTTTTGAGCCGGTGGCGACTCCCATGGTGCTGGGTTTGAAACTACGGGCATAGAAGACGTGTCCGGTGGCGTTATTGGTGATGCGAACGAGCGGGAAATTGGTGGCCATCTGGGCGTCGTCGCCATAGGCGGCGCCCTGCGAGAGTCCGTTGAACTGGGTGCCGCTGAGGATCGAATTCTTGCCGTGGACGATAGTCTTCGCAAATTTGGTGATGGTCGGCGCCCAGGATGGATTGGGGACTCCGGTGGAAGTGTAGACCTCAACGTCGTTAGAGCCATCGGTGAACAGGATCTGGCCGGTGGGAAGCACGAGCATGCGTCCCACGTAGGACGAGTCTAACGGCGCACGGGGAATGTCAACGGTTTGATTGAAGTTGGCGCCATCCCATTCGAAGAAGACTGCGCCGTCGACGTAGACGTTGGGGCTGGTCATGCAAAGCACGTTGCCATCGGGTAGCAGAGCGGCCGGGCCGTCGGCGATGTCGAGTTGTTGGCCTTGCTGGTTGGTTGGAAAAGGCGGAGCAGCCGACCAGAGACCGGTGGAAGTGTCGTAGACCGCGTTGTTGCCGTTGCCTCCGGTGGCGAGGACGGTGCCATCAGGCCGAAGAACCGCGGGACCGATTTCGCCAAAGGCAACTTTTATGAGCTCGACGACCGTGCTGCCGGCGTAGTACCACGCGCCGACCACCGGATCGTAAATCTCGGAAGCCATGTTTCGCTTCGAGTTCGTATCTACAGTGAGGACTTCGCCATTAGGCAGCAGAGTCCAACCTTCTTCGTCGTTTTCGTCTTCCTTGCCGGCGCCCGTCGGAGTCCAGGTAAGTTTCTGCTCATTGAGCAGAGCCTGATCCTCGGTACAACAATTGGCGAGCATAAAGGTGCCGTTCGGTAGCACGACGCTTTGCGCATCTCCGATGGTCGTCCAGCCTGCGGGAGCCTGAACACTGTTCCACACATTTGTCTGGGGATTGTAGATCGCCCCCAGAGTAGTCCACTCGGTAGTCCCGAGATTGTATTCGCCGCCCATCACTATCACGCGGCCGTCGGGCAGCACGGCCGACGCGTAATATTCAGGGCCGTAGCCGTAAGGCAGCGAGCCGACCTGCGTCCAAGTGCCATTGAGGTAACTGCCGGTGTTATCGGGAGTGAGAGTCCAATAATCGGATTCGTCGTTGTCCTGCGCCAGGACGCGCCCGTCCATCAGCAGGAGAGCCGTGCCGGGACGGAATCTTGGGGGCTGATTGGTTAGCGGAGTCCAGGTCTGGGCACTGGCGAGGCCGAGGGCGATTGCCAGAACAAAGCAGGCGACGGAAATGACTCGTAATGATTTCATGAAGGCTCTCGAATGGTGTACAGCAGGGACCGGCTGGTTGAGGGAACCTTGGGGCCCGAACAGACTAGCCGGAGTTTACCACTCGTTTCACTGGTTGCAAGCCGGGTTCCCAATGATTTGGCGGGAATTCAAGCGCCCAGCGGGTGGGATGTGAAAAGGCTTGCACCTTTGGAGATAGGAAGTGCTGTCGCGATGGCAGGCCGCTGTAGGGAAGGCTATTGGGAACGCCATAGCTGAAGCAACAGAGAAGAAGAGGGACCTTATTTACCGGGCAATTTACCGGCACAAAAATGGGTGCGCGTGATGCGATCGTGCCAGCAGAGCGAGTCCGGATCGAGGAAGCACCAGAGATAGCCGAGTCCGGCAGAAAGCCCCGAAAGCAGGGATGCGAGAACGCGCCAGCGGCGCAGTCGGCGAGTGACCGGCGAACCGTCAAACTTCACGAGCTTGACGCGAGCGGCGCGCAGGCCGGGTGTCGAACCGGTATGGACGATAAATAAATACTGGTAGGCGAACCACAATGCGACGGCGAGTGTGGCGGCGACTCCGCCGAGTAGCGGGAGCGGTCCGCGAGCGGGATTGAAGCGCAGAAAGACTGCGGCAAAGGCGGAGAGTGAGGCGAAAAGGATGAGCCCGTCGACGGCGGTCGCGAGCAGGCGCCGTGAGACAGAGGCGGATTGGATTCGGGATGCGGCGCGGCTTTCGGGAGGCAGCGCGGGCGCCGGCTCGATCAGAATTCCGCCAAGCGCGGGCGGAGCCGGCACTACTTCGGGTGCTTCGACGATGCGGGGACGATCAAAGATGGGATCGGCGAGCGAACTGGTATGGAGGATGGGAATCGCGGCGGAGCGCGGGAATTCCAGAATTTTGGCCGAGGGCTCGGGAGCTAAATCTGAGGCAGCGACATGCGGCGCCGCCGGTTGATGAGTGTCGGAGGGAGATGAGGCGTAATCGGCCTCCGGCTCTTGGTCGAACGAGAAGTCGGCGCCCGACTGCGCCACGGTTGCGGCCGACTGAGACGCATTGGCCGACGTTCTCGACCAGTTGTCGGCGGAATCGAAGGGCAACTGTAGCGATGGATAGCGCGGAGCGCGCGGCTTGCGACGGGCGCGATATCGGGCGAGGCGGGCCGCGACTTCGTTGCGCCAGGGCTCGAGCTCGAGCGGCGGCGCGACGGCGTTTTCCGAGGCGGCGATCACCGCCGCCGCGTCGCCGAGCTGCGGCGGCGAGTCGAGATCGCCGTCGCTGGCAGTGTTCATTAAACCAGTCATCTTTTCTTACTCAATCTTTTTACTCGATCGTCTTACCCAATCTTTTTACTCAATCTTTTTTACTCGTTCTTCTGCTCGGCCGTTTTGAATCGGCCCGGTTTATTCAGCCGTCTTATACGGCCTGTTGAACGGTCGCGGAGAATGCCAGCCAGAGCGGGCTGGACCAAAACTGTTGAGACCACGAAAGCTAAACTCGGCGCGAACGCCGCATCCAATCAGGAAGCGATCCGGCTTTGCTTCACCCGCCGTTTGCGTGCTAAGGTCAACACGTTCCAGTTAGCACCCAGTTAGCACAACGGTAGGGCGGAGGCGCGTGCGCTTGCAGACAACAGTGCAGGCCATAGGCGCGTGACCGTCGGCGAATGAACGCCGCGAATCGTCATTTTTCGTGTGACCAAGTTCGAGTGACCAAGTTCGTATGACCACCCGCGCATGACCACCCGCTCTCGAATCATTATCACGGCCGCTCTGCTCTGTCACCTGCTTCTCGCCGCTCCGCTAGTTACCAGCCAGACGCCTGCCAGCCAGACGCCATCCCTCGCAGACGGCGGAAATCCCATGCCCTCAGCTGCCGGCAGTCAGGTCGAAGAAGAGGCTACGATTCGCGCGGTGGAACAGGAAAAAACCGGCGTGATCTATCACTTGCGGGGCAAGGCGGAGATCGACTACCGGAGCTACATTCTGCGAGCCGACGCGATTACCTACAACTCCGACACCGGCGACAGCGATTTGCAGGGCCACGTGATCCTGGACGGCGGTCCTTATGACGAGCATGTGGAAGCGACCCATGGGAGTTACAACGTCCAGACCGAGGTTGGGATTTTTTATGACGTGGTGGGGACTCTGGGGTTTAAGGGACGCCGCTCGCAATATGTGCTGACGTCGTCGAATCCGTTCGCGTTTACGGGAAAGATTGTGGAGAAACACGGCCCTACTCATTACCTCGTGAGACAGGGAACGGTGACGACTTGCAACTTGCCGCATCCGAAGTGGCAGTTCAACGCGCAGCAGATCACGGTGGACGTGGACAGCACGGCGAAGCTCCACGATAGCGCGTTCGACCTGATGGGAATCCCGGTGTTTTATTTTCCCTATGTGACGCATCCGGTGCAGGACACGCGGCAGAGCGGCTTGCTGCTGCCCGGCCTCGGCAACTCGTCGACCAAGGGATACATCGTCGGAGACTCTTTCTATTGGGTGTTCAACCGAAGCACGGATCTGACCGCGGGCGCGGAGTATTACTCGAAGCGCGGGTGGGCGCAGCAGGGCACCTTCCGGATGCGGCCGAGCGAAAGCTCATATTTGTATTTCTCGTACTCCGGCGTGGTGGACCGGGGCATTCAGATCGATGGAACGTCGCAGAACCAGGGAGGCGAGGACGCCCGTTTTCAGGCCGATCATCCGTTCGGGACGGTGCGCGGGGTGGCCAATGTCGATTACCTGAGTTCATTCGTCTACCGGATCGCGTTCACGGACGTGTACTCGCAGGCGATCGACTCGGAGGTGAAGTCGCAGATTTTCCTCTCGAATACGACCGACGGATTTCACTTCAATGCGCTCGCGGAACGCTACCAGAACTTCGATGTATGCGTTCCCGAGACGGGGACGACCACGGGATGCACGGCCATTACCTCGACGGAGCTGATTCGGATTCTGCACACGCCCAGCCTGTTCATCAGCGGCGAGGAGCGGCAACTCGGAAACACGCCGCTCTACTGGTCGTTCGAAAGCGCGGCCGAAGGACTGCAACGGAGGCAGCTGGGGTTCCGGACAGCGGCGCTGGTGGGAAGATTCGATCTCGCGCCGACGGTGGCGATGCCGCTGGAATGGCAGGGATGGTCGGTTCGTCCGGCAGTAACGCTGCGCGATACTGCCTACACGCAGACTCTGGACGCGTTCAACGACACGGCGCAGAACAACGTTTTGAATCGCAAGTCGCTGGAGGCGTCGTTTGATTTGCGGGCGCCGTCGGTGGAGAAGGTATTTGAGCGTCCCTGGCTGCGGCGAAAGTGGAAACACGTGATCGAACCGCGTCTGCGTTATGACTATGTGACGGGCATCAACAATTTTGCCGACATCGTGCGCTTCGACGCGACCGACGTGCTGACCAATACCAACGAGATCGAGTATGGAGTGGTGAATCGCATTTACGCGAAGAGACTGGATCCGAATGCGGTCGACTGCAACGCGCAGGGGATGAGCACGTTGAATGTCGGCGGGCCTCCGCAGGTGGGTACGGTGCCGTGGGAGGCGCCGCCACTGCCCGAGACACAGCCGTGCGCCACCGGACCGCGCGAGATTGTGAGTTGGGAGATTGCGCAGAAATACTACTTCGATCCAACCTTCGGAGGGGCGCTGGTTCCGGGCGCGCGCAATGTGTTTACGAGCACAGCGGATTTTACCGGCATTGCGTTTTTGAACGAGCCGCGCAATTTTGCGCCGATCATTTCGCGCCTACGGGTGGAGACCAGCCTGCGCACCAATACCGAGTGGGACGTCGACTACGACACCAAGACCGGACAGATCAATGGCAGCACGGCGCTGGTGAACTATCACTACGGTGCGTTCACGGTGGGCGGAGGCGACGCGTTTTTGCGCGTGCTTGACACCGCCCCCGGCAAGATTCTGACGAGTGAACAGAGCTTCCACCAGTTCCGCGTGCTGGCGGGATACGGGCAGCTCAACAAGCCCGGACTGAGCGCGGCGGCCAGCTTTGGTTTTGACGCGAACGAGGGGAATCTGCAATACGCGACCGCGCAGACCAGTTATAACTGGGACTGCTGCGGCGTGAGCGTGGAGTATCGGCGCTTTGCGCTCGGTGCGGTGCGGAATGAGAATGAATATCGCTTCTCGTTTACGCTGGCGAACGTGGCGAGCTTCGGCAACCTGAAGCGGCAGGAAAGACTCTACTAGAATGGAGACAGTGGAGATCGGGGCAAATATCGCCGGAGCAAACACCGTGGAGAAAGCTGCGCGCCTGCGCGAGATCGTGGCTTCGCGGTCGGGGCTGATCGTCGCGTACTCCGGCGGCGTAGACTCGGCATTCTTGGCGTGGACGGCGCACGAGGTGCTGGGTGAGCGCATGCGGGCGGTGATTGCCGATTCGGCGAGCCTGGCGCGAACGCATCTGGAGGATGCGCTAGCTTTTGCGCGCGAGCAGCGAATTCCGGTGGAGGTGGTGGAGACGCGGGAGCTGGAGAATCCCGCGTACGCACGCAATGACGCCATGCGCTGCTTCCACTGCAAGGATGAGTTGTTTACCGTGCTCGAGGAATTCCGCGCGGCGCGCGGGTTTGCGGCGGTCGCCTATGGAGTGAACGCCGACGACGAGGGAGATTTTCGGCCGGGGCAGCAGGCCGCGCTCGCGCATCATGTGCTCGCGCCGCTGCTGGAAGCTCGGCTCACGAAGCTGGAGATTCGCGAGCTGGCTCGCGAGGCTGGACTGCGGGTGTGGGAGAAGCCGGCATCGGCGTGCCTTTCATCGCGGATGGAATATGGACGCGAGGTTACGCCCGAGGCATTGCGCGTGATCGAGCGCGGTGAGGACGCGCTGCGTGAGCTCGGGTTCCGGCAATTCCGCGTGCGCCACCACGGAGAAATTGTTCGCATCGAAATTGCGCGGGACGAAATGCCGCGCGCGTTGAGCGAAGAGATGGCGCACGAGTTCACCGCCATTTTTAAACAGTTGGGATTCAAGTTTGTCACACTCGATCTGGAGGGATTCCGGTCGGGGTCGATGAATCAATTGTTGAGCGCGGATGATTTGGTGAGGGGAAGCTTTTCCCAGCGTTGAAGCGTCGGGCAATCGTCGGGCGTCCCTCCGCGGCTTTTCTTTTTCTGATTCGCCATCGCCGGTTGGTCTTCGGCGTTCTGCCGCCCGCCATCAGCGGCGCCGCGCCGTGAGATAATCAACTAATTCCAGCTTGTTCAGGTGGCTTTTTCTTATGATGGTTCGTCGTGCTTGTGTATTGCTTTTGGTGATTTGCATGGGCTGCTCGGCCCAGACGCCGTCCTCCGGCACCGCGCCCAGCAAGGCGGCTCCGGCAGCGTCTTCCTTGCCCGCTTCTACTGCCGCGGGATCGCCCGCGCCTTCGGGCGAGTTGGCGCAGCAGATTGACCGCCAGGTGCGCGCGCATTATTCGCTTCCGCCGGAAGTAACGCTGTTGCTCAGCAACCTGCGGCCGAGCGAGTTTCCGAATTACGACGAGCTGACGATCACTTTTGTCTCCGCCGAGAAGAAGCAGCCCTACGACTTCATGCTGTCACGCGATCACAAGACGCTGCTGCGCGTTACGAAGCTGGATCTCGGCAAGGACCCTTATGCCGAGACCATGAAGAAAATCGACGTGAGTGGCCGGCCGACGCGCGGTAACAAGGATGCGAAGGTGGTGCTCGTCAATTACGACGACTTCGAATGCCCGTTCTGCGCGCGCATGCACGCGACTCTGTTTCCCGAGATTTTCAAGGAGTATGGCGACCGCGTGCTGATCATTTACAAGGACTACCCGCTGGAGGATCTTCATCCCTGGGCATTACACGCGGCGATCGACGCGAATTGCCTGGCGGCGCAGTCGGTGGAAGCCTATTGGGAGTATGCGGACTACCTGCATGCTAATCAGCGCGCCGTGTCATCCAAGGGGACAAACGGCGAGAATGCGGAGCTCGACCGGCTGGCCTCGCAGCAGGGTTTGGTGCATAAGGTAGACGAACCGAAATTACAGGCTTGCATCAAGGCGCAGGATGACAAGGCCGTGCGCGCCTCGCTCAAAGAGGGTGACGACCTGGGAGTGAACGCGACTCCGGCATTATTTGTGAATGGGCATAAGCTGGATGGCGCGGTTCCGATTGACGAGGTGCGGGAGACGATCGACGAGGCGCTTAAGGATGCCGGGGTGGCTCCGCCGGAACATAAGGCGGCGAGCGCGGATGCGAAGGCTCCGGCGGCCACGCCCTCGAAGTAAGCTCTGGGGGTTTGTTGCGGAGCGATCTGAGCTGTAATTGTTGTTGTTGGGGATACTGCGTTTGGAGTGGGGAGGCAGAATTGAAAATTCGCATGCAGCCGGGCGTCTGGCGGGCCGGCCTCGGTATCGTAAGCGCCGTTTTGTTGATTTCATTGTGGGCGTGTAACCGCGACAGCGTTGGCGGAGACGTCATGGCTTCGGTCAATGGACACAAGATCTACCGCAGCGAGGTCGACAAGTATTACGCGAACTCGACGGCGGGATCGGATCAGCAGCCTACCGGCGAACAGGCCGTGAGCCTGCGGCTGAGCATTCTGAACGAACTGATCCAGACTGAAATCCTGATGCGGAGGGCCGAGAAACTGGGATTGCTGGCGACCGACGAGGAAGTTGACCGCAAGCTGAACGAGATCAAGGCGCCCTATACGCAAGAGCAATTCAATAAGCGTCTCGAGGAAAAGAAGATTACGCTTGAGGACTTCAAGCACGACTTGCGGCGTTCGCTGACGCAAGACAAGGTGTTCAACAAGGAAATTACCTCGCACATCAACATTACCGATCAGGACGTGGCGGCGTATTACAACGATCATAAGGCGGAATTTAATCTTGTTGAACCGCGGTATCACCTTGCGAAAATCGTGGTGACGGGCACGGTCGACGCGCAGGGGCGCAATATGCAAAACAAAGCGCAGAATGACGCCGAGGCGCGGAAGAAAATCCAGATGATTGCGAATCAGCTCGACAGCGGCGGCGACTTCGCCACGCTGGCGATGAATAATTCAGAGGATCCCGAGACCGCCAACAATGGCGGCGACTTTGGAATGGTGCCGGAATCCGCGCTGAAGACGGTGGACCCCGCAACCCGCGACGCGGTGATGAAACTGAAGCCGGGGCAATACACGCCGATTATTCCCGTCACCAATCCGGCCAGCCATCAGACTTACGGTTACATGATCGTGAAGCTGATCGCGAAAGAGCCGGCGGGGCAGCGCGATTTGAACGATCCGCGGGTGCAGCAGGCGATCCGGCAGCAGCTGCGCGACCGGCGAGAGCAGTTGCTGAAAGCCGCATATTACGAAAGCCTGCGCGACGATGCCAAAGTTACTAACTACTACGCGGACGAGATATTGAAGAATGCGGGCATGACGAAGTAAGTAGCCACCGGTGGGGCCGTCAGCTTATTGCAATCGGGCGTCCGGGTTAACGCGCTCTCCAAGCGTCAGGCGCTCTCCAGCTTCTTCGTCATCACTTCATTGACCAGCTGCGGATTGGCCTGCCCTTTTGACGCCTTCATAATCTGTCCCACGAAAAATCCGAGCATGGTTTTTTTGCCGGCACGATACTGCTCGACCTGCTTGGGATTGGCGGCGATCAGGTCGTCGGCGAGTTTTTCGAGCGCTGAAGTATCGCGCGACTGCTCTGGGCGGCCCTCTTCGTCGTAGACCGCCGGAAAATCTTTTCCGCGCTCGAATGACAAGTCATAAAAATCCTTGAGCATCTTTCCGGAGATCGCGCCCGATTCGACGAGGTCGGCTGATGCCGCAACTCCCGCCATCGAAATCGGCGACTGGTCAAGCTCAAGCGATCGCGCCTTAAGCCGTCCCATCAGCTCGCTCTGCACCAGGTTCGCCACACGTTTGGGATTCTTCGCCGCTCGCGCCGCGGACTCGAACTGGTCAGCCAACTCGCGGCTTGAAGTCAGTGCCGAAGCGTCTCCCGAGGTAATCGCATAATCCCTCATCATCCGTTCGCGGCGCGCCTCCGGAAGCTCGGGCAGCGCCGCGCGAATTTGCGCCTGCCATTTTTCATCCACGACCAGCGGCAGCAGATCGGGCTCGGGAAAATAGCGATAATCATGCGCCTGCTCTTTGGAGCGCATGCTGTAGGTGCGGCCCTCGTGTGCATTGAAGAGGCGCGTCTCCTGTGCAATCTTCGCGCCCGATTCGATGACGCCGATGTGGCGCTCGATTTCATACTCGAGCGCCTGCCGGATAAACCGGAATGAATTGACGTTCTTCACTTCCGACTTGGTGCCGAACTCTCGCTGTCCGCGCGGGCGCACGCTGATGTTGGCGTCGCAGCGCAGCGAGCCTTCCTCCATGTTGCAGTCGCTCACGCCGGTATAAAGAATGATTTCCTTGAGTTGCGTCAGGAATTGATAGGCCTCTTCAGGCGAGCGCAGATCGGGCTCGCTGACAATTTCGGCGAGGGGAACGCCGGTGCGGTTGAGATCGATGGCGGTTTTGGTGGCCTCGTCGGGGAACCCTTCGTGCAGGCTCTTGCCGGCATCTTCTTCGAGGTGCAGTCGAGTAATTCCGATTTTCTTTCGTGCCCCGTTGCTATCGATCTCGATGAATCCATG
Source organism: uncultured Acidobacteriaceae bacterium (assembly GCA_963803645.1). Taxonomy (GTDB): domain Bacteria; phylum Acidobacteriota; class Terriglobia; order Terriglobales; family Acidobacteriaceae; genus Acidiflorens. Next base: position 925,453 of record CAWDNK010000007.1, read on the forward strand.
TTCGGCGAGCGGCCGGTCATATTGCGAAATCTGGTAGCCCTTCGGCAGGTCGGGATAGAAGTAATTTTTGCGCGCAAAGGTCGAGGTTTCGTTGACGCGGCAATTCAACGCCATCGCTGCCAGCGCGGCGAATTCAACGGCTTTCCGGTTGAGAACGGGCAACGCGCCAGGCAATCCAAGGCACACCGGGCAGACGTTAGTATTTGGCGGATCGCCGAAGTGCGTCGAGCAGGAACAGAAAATCTTGGATTCGGTCAGCAGTTGAACGTGGACTTCGAGTCCGATGACCGGCTCGTATTTGGCGAGCAGCGCATCGGAGAAGGCTGGAGTGGCCGCCATAGAAGAAGATTATTTCACGGCTTTTTCTGTTCGGGCGCGTTTTGCGGCGCGCTCAGGTATTTTTCCAGCGCAATTTCAAAATACATCAGCTCATTGCCTTTCGCGTCACGCACTTCGGTGAGGTAGAAGTTGGCGCCGGCCAGCGGATTCGAAATGTCAGAGACGTCGAAGAAGAAAAATCCGCGGGCCGTCGAATGCGGCTCCACGGCGCGGGCCTCGAACTGCGAGCGATCGATTTCGTCCATGGTTTTCTGGCTGACCGCGCCTTTTACTTTTTTGCTGCCCGGCAGGGGAAGCGGGATTGGCTTGGCGCCGGTTGCGCTGCGCGAGGGATGAGACAGCCGGCGCACGATATCGTCGACGCTCTCGGGCGACAGCTTGCTGTGATTGACGGTGACGAGCTCGGCTTTCATATCGGTGAGGGCAATCGGCTGATTGCTGTCATTGGATATAACGAAGAAAACCGGCAGGAGGCCGTAGTTGCGATAGTTGACGGTGAAGACCGAGGCTTTGTACTCGACGTCATAAGGATCGACGGCGATGGTAACTTTTTCCATCGGGTGCTCGTCGTGCGCGGGATAGGTGCGGGCAGGCTGCGCCTCGGGCATGACGAATTCCTTCGCGGCGACCGCGCTCAGGCAACAGAGAAAGAGGAGAGCGAGCGCGAAGAAAGTGGAATGGGCGCGGGCCGTCATCGTGCGGAGGCGCCAAGATTTTTGCATACGTGGATTATAGGATGCGTCGAGTGTTGCTGGAATCGCTTTGCCAAACTGAGTTACCGGCAAAAGTTACCGCGAAAAGTTGCTGCTGAGCCGGAGATCGCTCGCCGGCAGTTAGAATGGGACTTCCTTCATGTACGCGCTCTACAGTGCGCTGCTCGCGATATTTCTCGTCCTGACGCTGCCCTACTGGCTGCTGCAAATGTTGCGCCACGGAAAGTACCGGGCCGGTTTGCGCCAGCGGTTGGGAGCGGTTCCGCCGCATCTCTTGCAACTGGGCGATGGATGCAACATCTGGGTGCATGCCGTGTCAGTGGGCGAGGTAATAGCCGCGAGCGCGGTGGTTGAAGCGCTGCGCACGGAATTTCCGTCGCATCGGGTGCTGGTGTCAACCACTACCAGCACCGGGCAGAAGCTGGCGGCAAAGAAGTTTGGCGAGGAGAATGTTTTTTACTTTCCACTCGACTTCGCGTCAGCCATGCGTCCTTATTTTGAAGCCTTGCGCCCGCAGCTTTGCGTGATCGCGGAAACGGAATTCTGGCCGAACTTTCTGCGGCTGGCGAAGCGCAGTGGCGCGCGGGTTGCCGTCATCAACTGCCGAATTTCAGACCGCTCGCTTCCCGGCTACCGGCGGCTGCGCTTCTGGCTCCCCAAGGTGCTGGCGAATGTCGATCTGTTTCTGGCCCAGACGGAAGAAGACCGCCGCCGGCTGGTGGAGATCGGCGCGCCTTCTGCAAGAGCGCAAGTGGCTGGGAATTTAAAGTTTGACGTGGCCGCGCCGCCGATGCCCTCCGTGGCGACCAGCTTGCGTGCAGGATTCAATGAGTGGGACGCGGGGCCGATTCTGGTTTGCGGCAGCACGCTCGATGAAGAGGAGGGTCTGCTGCTCTCAGCGTTCCGCAACATTCTGGCGACGCATCCGAAGGCGGTGATGATTCTGGCGCCGCGGCATCCGGAGCGCTTTGATGAAGTCGCAGCGCTGGTTGACCAGCTGGGCTTTCGCGTGTGGCGGCGTTCGCTATGGAGCGGCGAGCCGTTGACGGGCGGCGTGCTGGTGCTGGACAGCATTGGAGAATTGGCGGCGCTGTATTCGCTGGCGACGGTTGCGTTCGTGGGCGGAAGCCTTGTGCCGCGGGGCGGACACAACATTTTAGAGCCCGCGATGTATGGCGTGCCGATCGTCACCGGCAATCACTACGAGAACTTTCGCGACATCGTCAATTTCTTTCTGAGCCTTAACGCGGTGCGCGTGGTTGGGATGGCCGAGCTGGCGCTGGTTTTCATGGAGCTGATTGCGAACGGCGAGGAGCGCGCGAAGTTAGGACGCAACGCGCTCGCTGCGCTCGATTCACAACGCGGCGCCACGGCGAAAACGGTTCGGGCGCTCAAGAAGCTGATGGAAGAAACGGGCGCCGAGCGTGAGCGCGTGGAGAGGGACAAGGCTGCGCGATGAATCTGCTGACGGGAATTTACGCAGCGGCGAGCGGTGTGCGAAACGGCTTGTACGATCACGGCCTGCTGCGCTCGCATAGATTGGCAAGGCCAGTGGTGAGCGTGGGGAATCTGTCGACGGGCGGCGCGGGCAAGACGCCATTCGTAATCGCGCTGGGCGAACTGCTGAAGGCGCGCGGCATTTCGTTCGATGTTCTCTCCCGCGGTTATCGCAGAAAAACGCGCGGTGCGCTGGTGGTTGAAGCGGATGGAAGCGCGGCCGATTTTGGCGACGAGCCGCTACTGATTTCGCGCCGGCTGGGTGTTCCGGTGATTGTTGGAGAGAGCCGGTATGAAGCGGGACGCCTCGCAGAAAAGAAATTCGAAGCGCGGATCCATATTCTGGATGACGGATTTCAGCATCGCGCCCTGGCTCGCGACTTTGACATCGTTCTGCTGACCGGCCAGGAATTCGAAGACCGTCTGCTGCCCTCAGGACGGCTGCGGGAGCGGCTAACGGCACTCAAACGCGCCGACGCGGTGGTGTTGCCGGCGGGTCTGTCCGCCGACCATGCGGCGTTGCAGGGCAAACTTGTCTGGCGAGTGAAGCGGCAAATCGCGATCCCTCAGCCGCCGCCCTCGCCGGTAGTGTTTTGCGGAATTGCGCGACCTCATCAGTTTTTTGCGCAGGTTCGCGCGTTCGGTATTGCGCCAGCCGCGGAGGTCGTCTTCCGCGACCATCAAAGTTATCGGCGAAGCGACATCACGCGCTTGCTTGACGCGAAGCGAAAGTCGGGCGCGGACGGATTCGTGACCACGGAAAAAGATGCCATCAATCTGGGCACGCTCGCGGAGCGAATTGCATCCGCTGGCGTTTGCCGTGTTGAATGTCTTCCTCGATAATGCAGATGGCGTGGTTGATACCATTCTCGCGCGAATCGGGAAGTGAAGGCTCGGCTCGTGAGAGAATCTTCAGTTGCCGGAGACCCGCAGTTACCGATCTCCGGCGGCGCGATTTTGCGTTACGGAAATCCTGGTCGACTCGAACTGAAATTCATTTTGAGATCAAACGGAACTGATGACAAAGCACGCTAAAGAAAACGACCGGCTGCGAAAGATTGTCGAATCGTTCCCAAAAGTCACGGTGACGGTGCTCGCGGACCTGGTTGCCGATGAGTTCGTATTCGGCGAAATCTCGCGCGTATCGCGCGAAGCGCCCGTTCTGATTCTGAAGCACCGCGACCGCAAGGTTGTGCCGGGCGGTGGCGCGAACGCAATCTGCAATCTCGCCGACCTCGGCGTCGATGTGCTGCCGGTCGGAATCGTTGGCGAGGACGAGGCCGGGAAGCTGCTGCTGCGTGCCTTCCGGCACAAGCGCATTCCGGTGAGCGGCGTCTTGAAAGACAAGAGCTATCCGACGGTAACGAAAACGCGCATCCTGGCTGGTTTTGCGCACACCGCGGGGCAGCAGGTCGTGCGGCTCGACAGTGAGCCGGCCGAAGGTCCGAATTCGCATCTTCGACGAGAGTTGGTGCTGGCGGCGCGCGAATATGCGCGCGCCTCGGATGCGTTGCTGGTATCCGATTATGGATACGGTGCGGCGACCCCGGCGCTTTTGAATGCGATTCGCGAAAAGCGGGGAGTGGATAAAGTTCCGGTGATGCTGGATTCGCGGCATCGTATGCTGGAATTTACGGGGATCACGGCGGCGACGCCAAATGAGTCTGAAGTCGAGGAAGCGCTCGGCATCCGCATTGGCGATGACTGGGAGCGGTTACTGGCGGCGGGCGACCAGATTGCCGGCGAGATGAAGCTGGAGTCGCTGCTCATCACGCGCGGCAAGGATGGCATGGTCGCGTTCTCGCGGCGCCATAAGCCGGTGGATATTCCAATTTACGGCAGCGACGAAGTGGCCGATGTGACGGGCGCGGGCGACACCGTGATTGCAACCTTCGCGGCGGCGCTGGCCGCGGGCGCCACCTCCGAAGAGGCGGCGCACCTGGCGAATTATGCCGGTGGCATCGTGGTGATGAAGCGCGGCACGGCCACCGTAAGCCAGCAGGAATTGCTGGAGGCGATTGAGAAAGCGGCGCCAGTGGCGCGCGAGCATTGACCAGGAGTTCTGAGTTCTCAGTTGTCAGCTCTCAGTCAGGCGAACTTGGGGCGTGGACAGAAATAGCGACGAGAGCTAAGAGCTAAGAGCTTAATGCTTTTGTTCATCATTGAGTAAATCAGTCATTGAGTAAATCAAAGTATTCGAAGATTGTTTCGCGCGCGGAACTTCGCCGGCGTGTGCAAGCATGGCGCCGCGCGGGCGAGTGCGTCACGCTGGCGAATGGATGCTTCGATGTGGTGCACGTGGGGCACATTCGTTATCTGCGAGGGGCGCGGGCACTCGGGGGAAAACTGGTTGTCGCAGTGAACAGCGACGATTCGGTACGGGCGCTGAAAGGGCCGGGCCGGCCGGTGATGCCGGCGGAAGAGCGCGCCGAAATTCTGGCGGCGCTCGCGGATGTGGATGCAGTCGTGATTTTTGCGGAGAAGGATGTGCGGGCGATCGTTCGCGAGATTCGTCCCGATTTTCACGCGAAGGGGACCGACTACACAGCGGAGAGCGTGCCCGAACGCAACGAAGTTGAAGCCTGCGGAGGACGCGTCGCGATCGTCGGCGATCCGAAGAATCACTCAGCCACCGACATTATCCGCTCGCGGATGACGCCGAAAAAACGCGCGAGGCGCGCGCGATGAGTGGCGCATCGCCGGAAGCGGCGGGCGCTTCGAGCCTTCGAAGCCTGCTGGTGGTGCGGCTGAGCGCGATGGGGGACATCATTCATACGCTGCCCGCGGTGGTCGCGCTGCGCGACGCTTTTCCACAGATCGCGCTGGGCTGGCTCGTCGAAGAACGCTGGGCGGAACTGCTCTGCACGCTGCGCTATCCGCGGGCGGGACGCCGCTCGCCGGAACGTCCGCTGGTTGACCGCGTTCATACGGTGAGCATGGGGCAATTCCGGCGTTCCCCGTTTTCGTTCAATACGTGGCAGCAGGTTGCTATCGGGCTGAGCGAATTGCGGGGCGTGAAATATGACGCGGCCGTCGATTTCCAGGGCGCGGTGCGTTCGGCGCTGCTCGCGCGCTGGTCGGGCGCTCCGGTTTTGTATGGCGATGCGCAGCCGCGAGAAAATGCGGCCAGCATGTTTTATACGCGGCGGATCGAGACGAGCGGCAGGCATGTGGTAGAGCAGGCGCTGGATTTGGCGCGCGCCGTGGTCGAGCGGACGCCAGGATCGCGCGAGTATTCGCGGTCCGGTTCGAGACGCAGCGCGGATCAACTGGCGGTGAGTGGCGTGGACTTTCCAGTGGATTCAGATGCCGAGAAAAAAATCGCCGGTTTTACCGCGGATGCGAGATTCGCAATTTTGAATCCCGGCGCGGGCTGGGGAGCGAAGCAGTGGCCGGCGGAGCGATATGGAGCGGTTGCGAAGGAGCTGGCGCGCGATGGAATCCGTTCGCTCATCAACTTCGGCCCGGGAGAAGAAGAACTCGCCAGCGCCGTCGAGGCGACGAGCGGAGGCGCAGCGCAAAAGATCTCATGCTCGATTGCCGAATTAATTTCGGTGACGCGACGTGCGAGCCTTTTGATCGGCGGCGATACCGGTCCTCTGCATCTGACGGCGGCGCTTAAGATTCCGGTGGTGGCGATTTTCGGTCCGACGAATCCGGCGCGCAACGGGCCATTTGGGACGCGCGCAATTGTTTTGCGGAGCGCGAGCAGCCTGACCGACCACTCGCGATATCCTGAACCCGAACAAGGCCTGCTTGAGATCACGGTGGAGGAAGTCGTGGCCGCCGCGCGAAAGCTTTTGCGAGAGTCCGCTTGAGCGAAGCTCCCCAATCCACGCCGCCCGCGCCGTTGACCTGGGCGCGCATCGCGCGGCGAATCCGGATACCGTTAGGATTTTTGTCGGCGGCATTCTTCGTGTGGCTGGCGCGACCGACTCGATTGTCGTTGCTGGTAGGCGCGCTGGTCATGCTTCCGGGACTGATTTTGCGCGGGCTGGCCTCCGGGCACGTGCAAAAAGACAAACAGCTCACCACCAGCGGACCCTACGCTTACACGCGCAATCCGCTTTACCTGGGGTCGCTGCTGCTGGCCGCGGGCTTCGCCATCGCGGCGCGCAGCTGGTGGGTGGTCGCCATCATGTTGCTGACGCTTATCGTTATTTATGTGCCCGTGGTCGCGGCCGAGGAGCGTTATCTGCGCGGCGCATTTCCGGAATACGACGACTACGCGCGTCACGTGCCGAGGCTCTTTCCGCGGCTCACGCCATACAACGGTTCGCAAGGTGCCTACTCCCGCGAACGCTATTGGAAGCATCACGAATACGAAGCAAGCATCGGCTGTGTTGTAATGCTGGCCATCCTTATCGTGAAGCTGGTCATCAGTTAGTGTAGTAATCTGCAATTGGGATTTCGATGCAGAGCTGATAGCCGCAAAGAATCGCCAACAAAACAGTCACTCGGATCGAATCTTGCTGACCTTTGCTCGCTTAAACCGCGCGCTGTGTGCCGTTGCCCTGGGTGCGATCCTCTCTTTGCTGGCGGGTGTTTTGTATGGCCATCAAATGCCTTCGATCGGCCCCGCCACGGCCGAGATCACTCCTCCTCGTCCTAACTATCCTTTCCCCGACGGGCAGGGCTATGTTTATTCGGCGGAGTGGCACATGATCACCGCAGGCACGGGACTGGTGAAAATGGAGACGGCCGGCGGTGAGCGCAAGGTGATCGCATCCGCTGAATCGCAAGGGGCGGTTAATGTTATTTTTCCCGTGCATGATCGTTTTGAAGCGCACTTCGATCCGCGAACGTTTTGCTCGCTCTCGATTTTGAAGCACAGCGAAGAGGGCTCGCGCAAACGCGAGACTTCAATCCACTTCGATTACGCGCGCAAGAAAAGCGTGCTTGACGAGAAAAATCTGAAGACGGGCGAGACCAAGCACGTGGAAAACGACATGCCGGGCTGTGCGACCGACGTGATCACCGGCTTCTATTATCTTCAATCACTGCCGCTGCAACTGGGCGCCAGGTACGAGTTTCCGATCAGCGACGGCAAGACCACGGTGGTGCGCGCCAACGTCGAAAAGCGGGAGCAGATCAAGGTTCCGGCGGGCACGTTTACGGCGGTGCTGGTCACGGCCGAAGCGACGTCGGGGCCGCTGCAATCGAAAGGCAAAGTCTGGGTCTGGTACTCGGACGACGCAAACCACACGCCGGTGCAAATGCGCGCCAAGCTGGGATGGGGCACGCTGCTGTTCCGGCTACAGAGGATCGAAAAGTAACGCAACGCTCGGAGCGCGGCATTGCGGCGGAATCGACTACGATGTTCGTAATCGCGAAATGGAGAGAGGGCAAACGGTTGACTTTGGCCGGTGGGTTCGCTATGGTAAGCGCATGTTGAGAGCTGCTCATCATCACCATCATCACGCGCACAGCGCGTCGGCGGCGGTGTTTGCTGAGCTAGCGTAACACCGAAAAGTTTCGAGCCCGCTGACGCATCCAAGCTCAGCGGGCTTTTTGTTTTTGCGAGTATTTTGCATTCAGGATGATGCGACATAATAGGCGACCGCGGAGACGGACTGGGGAGACGGATGTATGAGCGTAGAAATCGATTTCGACAAAATGCAGGGGCTGGTGCCTGCCATCGTGCAAGACGCTGCGAACGGCGAGGTGCTGATGCTCGGATTCATGAATCGCGACTCATGGGAGCGCACGATGGCCAGCGGCTACGCGACATTTTTCAGCCGAACGCGAAACCAGCTTTGGACGAAGGGCGAGACCTCGGGCAATCGGCTGAAAGTGATTTCGGCCTCAACCGACTGCGACGTCGATACCTTGTTGCTCCAGGTAAACGTCGAAGGCGAAGGCGTGGTTTGCCACGAGGGAACGCGCTCGTGCTTCACAAAGAAACTTATCGGTGATGGCGCAACGCACGACGGCACGGGCAAAAAACAGAACGCCGGCGCGCAGGCGGTGCGGCCGTGAAGATTCGGCTTGGCATTCCGAAGGGAAGCTTGCAAGAGGCGACGATGCACCTTTTTGCACGCGCCGGACTGCCGGTGTTCGTGACGGCGCGATCGTATTTTGCCACGACCGGCGACGCGGAGATCGAATGCATGCTGATTCGCGCGCAGGAAATGGCGCGCTACGTGGAGCACGGCGTGCTCGATGCCGGGCTGACGGGGCTGGATTGGGTGGTGGAGAGCGGGCTGGAGGTGGTCGCTGTTGCGGATCTCATTTATGCGAAGCAAAGCCGCGGCAAGGTGCGCTGGGTGCTGGCCGTGCCCGAGGATTCTACCTTCAAACGCGCTGAGGATCTAGGCGGCCGCATCGTTGCGACGGAACTGGTGAATGTCACGCGCAAATATTTCGAAGACAAGCGAGTGACCGCGCAGGTGGAATTTTCCTGGGGTGCGACCGAAGTAAAGCCGCCGATGCTGGCCGACGCGATTGTTGAGGTCACGGAGACGGGCAGTTCTCTGAAGGCCAACCGGCTGCGCATTATCGATACCGTGCTCGAGTCGAACACCCAGATCATCGCCAACAAATCGGCATGGCAGGATTCCGAAAAGCGGCGCAAGATTGAAAACCTTGCGCTGATGCTGCGCGGCGCAATGGATGCGCAGAACCGTGTTGGCCTGATGCTGAACGTGCGCAAAAAGGATCTGGCCGCGGTGCTCGCCGTTTTGCCGGCATTGCAGAAGCCGACTGTTTCTCCGCTGAGCGACGACGAATGGCTGGCGGTGAACACGATCATCGACGAATCGCTGGCCTGGCAGATTATTCCGCGGTTGAAAGAGGCGAATGGAGAAGGAATTGTGGAATATCCGCTGAACAAGGTGGTGCTCTGATGCGCATCGCGTCGGGGAGTGCGGCGGCGGCAAGCGTGCGCAAGATGGCGGCGCGCGGCGCGCGCTATGCGAAGGCGGAGCCGACCGTGCGCCGCATCATTGCCGACGTACGGCGGCGCGGGGACCGCGCCGTGCGCAAATATTCCGAGCGCTGGGACGGGCTGCAACCGGGCATGCCGCTGCGCGTGTCCGAAGAGGAAATTCATCGCGCCGGGGCGGAGGCGAGTGCGGAATTGAAGCGCGCTCTCAAGATGGCGGCGGGAAATATCCGGCGGTTCTGCGAAATGCAGAAACCGAAGGAATGGACGCGCACGCGCGCGGGAATTTCGCTGGGACAAATCGTGCGGCCGCTGGATTCGGTGGGCTGTTATGTTCCTGCGGGACGGCATCCGCTGATTTCAACTCTGCTGATGACCGTGATTCCGGCGCAGGTGGCGGGAGTCCGGACGATTCGCGTGGTTTCGCCGCGGACTCATCCGAGCGTGCTGGCGGCGGCTGCCATGCTGGGGATTCGCGAAGTGTATCGCCTTGGCGGAGCGCAGGCGATTGCCGCGCTGGCTTATGGAACTGAGAGCATTCCGCGAGTGGACAAGATTGTTGGACCGGGAAATGTTTTTGTCACGGTGGCGAAGAAAGAGGTCGCATTCGATTGCGCGATTGACTTCCTGGCCGGACCGACCGAGGCGCTGATCGTCGGCGATACGGGAACAGCCGAGTTCATCGCGTCCGATCTCGTGGCGCAGGCGGAACATGATCCGGAGGCGATGGCCGTATTTATTACCACGAACCGTGCGCTCGCGAAACGCGTGGCGAGTTGCGTGGACGAGATGTGCCGTGAGAACGCGGTGGCACGGGAATCGATACGCCGCAATGGGATTGTGCTGGTCTCAAATTCGCGGCAGCAGAGTTTTGATTGGGCGAATGAAATTGCGCCCGAGCATCTCACGATTGACCGCGGCGATGTCGCGCTGGTGCGCAACGCGGGCTCGCTCTTCATCGGAGACTATTCGTCGCAGGCTGCGGGAGACTATGCGTCAGGGCCGAATCATGTGCTGCCCACCGGCGGCGCGGCGCGCTTTCGCGGCGGCTTGAGCACGTTGGATTTTGTGAAACTCATCAGCGTGCAGAAACTTTCGCGGCCAGGATTGCAACGAATCGGCGCGGCGATTGAACTGCTGGCGGCAGCGGAGGGCTTGCCGGCGCACGCTCAATCGATTCGAGTGAGGACCGAAGGTGCCGATTGCGGAGGAGCGAGGAGCGGCCATGCTTAAGGCGCGCGAGGCGGTGCGAAATCTTCCCGCATATGATCCGCCGCTGGTTGGGCGCGAGGGCTTGCGCCTCGACCTCAATGAGAATACGGCCGGCTGCTCGCCGCGCGTGCTGGTGCGGCTGCGAGGACTTACCGCCAACGAGATTGGTTACTATCTCGAGCGGGAACCGATGGAGGCTGCGGTCGCCGAACATCTCGGAATAAAAGCGGACGAAGTGCTGCTGACCAATGGCGTGGATGAGGCGATCCATCTGCTATGCGAGACATTTCTGGAACCGGGGGATGAAGTGCTGCTGGTTGTGCCGACGTTTGTGATGTATGAGATTACGGCGGCGGCCACGGGGGCGCGCATTGTCAAGGTTCCAGCGGGAGAGAACTTCCGCTTTCCATTTTCTCAACTGCTCGCGCAGATCAATCCGCGCACGCGGCTGATTGCGATCGCGAATCCTAACAATCCGACAGGAATTGCGGCGGATGCGGAACAGCTCATCGAGATCGCGCGCCGGGCGCCGGGTGCGGCCGTGTTGATCGATGAAGCCTATTTTGAGTTTTACGGGGAGACGCTCATGGGCGCTTGGCAGCGCGAACCCAGGCTCGCGAACTTGTTCGTTGCGCGAACTTTTTCGAAGGCTTATGGAATGGCTGGACTCCGGCTGGGAGTGCTGGCCGGAGACGCGGAGTACATCGCGTTGGCGCGGCGGGTTGCGTCTCCGTTCAATGTGAATGCCGCTGCGCTCGCATGCCTGCCGGTCGCGCTCAAGGACGCCGATTACGTTCGCGACTATGTCAGTCAAGTTCGGCGCGGCCGGGAAGAGTTGCAGCGCGAACTCGGCAGACGGAATGTTCCTTCCTGGGCGAGCCACGGCAATTTTGTGCTGGCGAGAGTTGGTCCGCAGCACGCTGCATTCGTTTCCGCAATGGAAGCGCGCGGCATTCTAGTGCGCGACCGTTCGCGCGATCACGGATGCGAGGGCTGCGTCCGCATCTCCATCGGAACAACGGAGCACACCGCGCAACTGATCGAGGCGCTGCGCGCAACGCTGGCCGAGATGGGCGTGAAAGAGGTAGCCGCAAAATGAGGCGAGCCGCGATCCATCGTAAAACAAAAGAGACCGATATTCGCGCGACGCTGGTGATCGAGGGCCGCGGCCGGTACCAGATTTCGACCGGCATCCGCTTTTTCGATCACATGATGGAACTTTTTGCCCACCACGGAGGATTCGATCTCGAGCTCACCGCGAAGGGCGACCTCGACGTCGATCAGCACCACACCGTGGAAGACGTGGGCATTGTGCTGGGCGAGCTCTTTGACAAGGCCCTCGGCTCGAAGCGCGGCATTTTGCGCGCCGGATATTTTCTGATGCCGATGGACGAGACGCTCGGGCTGGCGGCGGTTGACTTTTGCGGGCGCACGTCGGCGGTCGTGGATACGAAGGTGCGCACGCGTCTGGTGGGGGATTTGCAGGCGGAGTTAGTGCACGATTTTTTTGACGGCTTTGCGCGCGGCGCCCGCGCCAGCGTGCATGCGCGCGTGCTTTATGGACGGTCGAGTCATCACAAGATCGAAGCCTTGTTCAAGGCATTTGCGCGCGCGTTGCGAGCCGCGTGCTGGCGTGATCGGCGCATGGCGCGTCTGCTCCCGAGCACGAAGGGACTGCTGTAATGACGATGATTGCGGTCGTCGACTTTCGCGCGGGCAATCTGACGTCCGTGAAAAAGGCGCTTGAGCACTTGAACGCCGACACGGTGGTGACGAGCGATCCGCGCGTGGTCGCCAAGGCAGACAAGATCATCCTGCCGGGCGTTGGCCACTTCTCGGCGACGGCGGTGCTGGCGGAGACGGGATTGCGGACGGCGATTCAGGAAAGAGTGGAGCGCGGCGCGCCGTTTCTCGGCGTCTGCGTTGGCATGCAGTGGATGTTTGAGTCGAGCGAGGAAGCTCCGGGAATCGCGGGGCTCGGCCTGTGCGTGGGAATGTGCGAGCGCTTTCCCGAGCGAGTGAAGTCGCCGCACGTGGGATGGAATTCGCTGGAGTGCCGCGAAGGTTCGCGGCTGCTTCGCGGAATTCCTTCGGGCTCGTTCGTGTATTTTACGCACTCATATCGCGCGCCGGTCGTGGCGGCGACGGTGGCGCGCACGGAATATGGCGGCGAGTTTTCGGCCGCGATCGAGCAGGGACATTTATTTGGCGTGCAGTTTCATCCCGAGAAATCCGGAGCGATCGGTTTGAAGCTTCTCGAGAATTTTTGCGGGCTTTGAAGTTCGGAATTCTGATTTGGTGCAGATGCTCCGATGCTGACGAAACGAATCATCGCTTGTCTCGACGTGACCGGCGGCCGGGTAGTCAAGGGCGTGCAGTTTGAGCAGCTGCGCGACGCCGGTGATCCGGCGGAATTGGCGGCAGCGCATAGCGAGGCTGGGGCGGATGAAATTGTGCTGCTCGATATTTCCGCCACTCACGAAAATCGCGCTACGCTGGCTGATACGGTTCGGCGAACGGCGCAGCAACTTTTTATTCCATTCACGGTTGGGGGCGGCATTCGGTCGCTCGATGAGGCGATGGCCGTGTTCGACGCGGGCGCGGACAAGATCAGCATCAACTCCGCTGCTCTCGCCGATCCTTCCTTGATTACATCGATTGCGGAGCGTTATGGATCGCAGGCCGTGATCGTGGCGATCGATGCGAAGCGCAAGAATGGCCAGCCGCAGCCTGAGGACACACGGTTCGGGGCCCGGTTTGAAGCCTATGTGAGCGGCGGCAGAAAGCCCACCGGGCGCGACGCCGTGGTCTGGGCGCGAGAAGCTGAACAGCACGGAGCCGGCGAGATTTTGCTGACGTCGATGGATCGGGATGGCACGGGCGCGGGCTTCGATTGCGAGCTCACGCGCACGGTGTCAGAGGCGCTGAATATTCCAGTGATCGCATCGGGCGGCGGCGGAGACACGCAAACGTTTGTCGATGTATTTCAGAAAGGCAGCGCGGACGCGGCACTGGCGGCGTCGATTTTTCATTTCGGGCTGCGCGCGCTTGGCGACCTCAAACGCGAACTTCAGGAGGCGGGCATTCCGATGCGGTGGCCATGCTGATTCCTTCGATTGACCTGATGGGCGGCCGCATTGTGCAGTTGGTGCAGGGTGAGCGCAAGGCGCTCGAATTCGACAACTTTGAAGAATGGATTGCGCGCTTCTCGTCGTTTCCTCTGATTCAACTCATCGATCTGGACGCCGCGATGGGCACGGGGAACAATCGAACGCTGATTGGCGATTTTGCAAAGCGCCTGCCGTGCCAGGTCGGCGGAGGGTTGCGCAGCATGCGCGATGCGGAAGAGATGCTGGCGACGGGCGCGAGGCGGGTGATTCTCGGCTCGTCGCTGATTCGAAACGGCGCGACAGATCAGGCTTTTGCGGAGAGCACAGCGAGCGCGGTGGGCCCGGACAAACTGGTTTTTGCGATCGATTCAAAGCAGGGACGCGTCGCGATCCGAGGCTGGCGCGAGCTGACGAACATTACCGCGGTAGAGATGATCGCGGCGCTGCAACAATGGTGCGGAGCGTTTTTATATACGCACATCGACACCGAAGGCTTGATGCAGGGCATTCCGCTGGACACGGTTCGGCAGTTGCGGCAATCAACAGAGAAGCAATTGATTGTCGCCGGCGGCATTGCGACTGCCGAAGAGATCGCCGAGCTCGACGCCATGAAAGTCGATGCCGTGGTGGGCATGGCGATCTACACGGGCCGGATGCAACTGGATCGATAATCAGTTCTTCGACTCGGCCTTGGCGAACCACTCATCGAACCAGCGCAGCATGCGCAAACTGTAGTCGCGCGCGTCGGCGGCCTTGTTGAAGACGTGCCCTTCATTCGGATAAACCACCATCTGCGCCGGAACTTTCATGGTCTCGAGCGCGTGGTACCACTCCAGCGATTGTTCCATCGGCACTTCGCCGTCGCTGTCGCCGACGAGAATCAGGGTCGGCGTCTTTACGTTTTTGACGAAGTGAATCGGATCCGATTTCTGATAGACCGCGGGATCGTCGTAAACCGAAGCGCCGAAAAACGGAATCATCCACTCGTCGATATCGTTGAGGCCGTAATAGCTCAGCCAGTCCGAGAGGCCGGCGCCCGCAACGGCGGCCGCGAAATGCGTTTGCGTCTCCGCCCACATCGTCATGTAGCCGCCATAGCTGTGCCCGCGGATTCCGATGCGCTTCGGGTCGATCGAATATTGCTTGATCATCGCGTCAACGCCGGCCATGATGTCGCGATAGTCACCTCCGCCGAAATCTTTTACGTTGCCTTGGGTGAAGGCTTCGCCCTGGCCAAAACTGCCGCGCGGATTCGGACAGAGAACAAACCAGCCAAGGAGCGATGCAGCCGTCATGCTGCCCATTCCGCCGGACGACCACTTCGAAACGCATGCCCATGACGGCCCGCCGTGCACACTCACAACCAGCGGATACTTTTTGGCGGGATCGTAATTCGCCGGCAGCATGAGCCAGCCTTCGACGCGGTCGTCGCCGCCCGCCGCTTTGTCGGAAAGCCAGTGCACATTGCGGCTCTCGCCCCAGGACGGCTTCACATTCTGGTTCAGGTGCGTGATCTGCCGCCACGCGCCCATTTTGCCGGTCCACACTTCGGGAGGAGTGCTCGCCGCCTGCCGCACGACCGCGCTCACGGAACCATCGCGCGAGAACGAAGCACTGGGGACCCAACCTCCGGTAGTTGTGCCAATGGTTTCCTCGCCCGTCCAGCCTCCCGCAGACCGCTCTTTCCAGCTTGAACCAATCGCATAACCTGCTGCCGGTACCACCTCATATCCCGAGTTGCCATCGACGTTAGCGATGACGCCGAGGCGGCCAGTCGCTATCCATGCCAGCGACGAAGGCGATGCCTTAATGCTCGGAGTCAGATCACGCGCCACGCCGCCGGTCATCGAGATTATGTAGACGTCGCCTCCCGTCAGCCCTTCATCGCTCATGATGCCTTCGATGAAGGCCACGCTCTTACCGTCGGGAGAGATGTGCGGTTCGGCAATTTGCCATTTTGGTTTGTAGATCTCGCGCATCTGGCCGGTCGTTTTTCCACCATCTGCGTCGATGCTGTAGAGGCGCGCGATCCACCAGTTGTTGTCGCCCGAGCCGTGGGCCGCAATCGCAGCGAAGCCGCGGGAGTCGGGAGTCCAGTCGTATTCGTAGATGTAGACATCGGCGGGCGAAAGTCGGGCGAGCTTTTTCGTTTTGAGATCGACGACCGCAATGCGCTGCTCGAAGATTTTCTCGCCCACCACGCCGGCCAGCGGCGTCATCGGTTGCAGCGGGCCCGCAATGCGCGGAATGTCTTCAATATAGAGAACGGCGAGCTTGCTGCCGTCCGGAGAATAGCGCGGTGTTTCCGCATAGCCATTTAAGGCGGTCACTTGCTGCGCGCCGTTTCCATCGGCCGAAGCGGTCCACAACTGGGCTGCGGGTTTGTCGCCCGGCAAATCGGTGAGCCATGCGAGCCGACGGCTGTCAGCCGACCAGGCAACGTCGCGCGTTTTTGTCTGCTCGGGGGCGATCCGATTGGTCGTTTCATCCGCCAACGCCGTTACCGAAAGTTCGCCCTCCACAATATAGGCGACTTGCGCGCCATCGGGCGAGATCGCAACCTGGTCGATCCGCGCGGTCGCGGGCAACGAATCGAGCGCGGTCGCCACGCGGTCTTCCGCAGCCACGGCAACGGCCAGCAAAATGATCGTCAACAAAATCTGGAAGAGCAGCGGGAAAAAGCTGAGGCGCGGTTTCATCGTCGCAGAGTATACACAACTGAGCGTCGAACCGTTTGTGGATCGCGGCCTGAAGCGGGACTCGGCACTGGTTTCTTCACTCGTATCGCAACGCGACCATGGGATCAACCTGCGCGGCGCGAAATGCGGGAATATAAGCGGCCACCAGGCCGGCGCATGCGACTCCCATACATACGACGATCAGCACGATTGGATCGCGCGATCCAATGCCGTGGAGCATGCTCTTTAATATAGAGGCGGAAGCAAGCACTGCCAGAATCCCGACCGCGATTCCCAAAGCCAGCAAAATGGCTGCCTCGCGCAACACCATCGCCAGCACCACGCCACGCTGCGCTCCGAGCGCCATGCGGACACCGATTTCTCGCGTACGGCGCGTGACCGAATAGGTCATCACACCGTAGAGGCCGACGATGGTGAGCGTGATGGCGAGGCCCGCAAAGCAGCCCATCAATACCATCGTGAAGCGCGGCTCGGAAAGTTGAACGGACATCAGCTCCGGCATCATGCGAACATGCGTCACGGCTATCTCTTTATCCATCGAAGATACGAGCTTGCGCATGGATGCCTCAAGGCTGATCGGGTCAACCTTGGAGCGTACGACAGAAACCAAACAGCACCAGCTATTGAGCTGGCTTGCGGGTACGTACATTGCGGGCTGCATCTCCCGCTGCGTGACCCAGAGCCGGATGTCTCCGACGACGCCGACTATCTCGCGCCACGGCGCGCCTGCCTTATCTTCATCGCCCGCGCCGGGCTTTAGCTTCTTGCCGAGAACCTGCTCGCCGGGAAAATATTTCTGCGCGAACGCCTGATTAATAATGATTACCTGCGCTGCGTTGGCGTCATCCCGCTCCGTGAAGTCGCGGCCTGCAATGAGAGGGATCTGCATCGTCCTGAAATATTGAGGAGTAATCGGAGTGAAGTTGGCGCCGGGCTGCTGTCCGGCAGGCACGGGGCGCTCGGGATTTTCGAACGAGATGACGGCAATGTCGTTCGTCATGGGCAGAATGATTGTGCCGCCCGCCGATTCGACACCGGGAATCGCGCGCACTCTGTCGAAGTAATCGCGATAGAACTGGGGCCGCGTTGTCTTGTAGCGGCTATCCGGAGTTTCGAAAGTCAGAGTCATCAGGTTGTTGGGATTGAAACCCTCTTTCGTGTGGCGAAGATTTCCAAAGCTGGAGATCAAAAGACCAGCTCCCGCGGTGAGCATAAGCCCGAGCGCCACCTGAACGACGATAAGCGACGAGCGCAGCCAGTCGCGGCCGGCAATTTCGCTGCGTCCACCCTCTTTTATGGTCGAGAGGATGTTGGTGCGCGACGAGACGATCGCCGGGATGATGCCGAAGATGACGCCCGCGGCGAGTGACAGGAGAAGAGAGAACGCCAGAACGCGGAGGTCGACTCCGGCGTCGGCAGCTCGCGGGACGCTGTCGCCGATCAGGCGAAGGATAACTGGCGTGCACAGAAAGGCCAGGCCTGATCCGGCGAGACCACCGAAGATACTTAAGACGAGGCTCTCCACTAATAGCTGACGGACGATGCGGCGGCGGCCCGCTCCGAGCGCGGAGCGCATCGCAATTTCACGTTGCCGCTCGCGCATGCGCGCCAGCATCAGGTTTGCGATATTGCCGCAGGAAATCAGCAATACCAGTACGACTGCGCCGAATATCAGGATCAATGCCGATCTCGTGTCGCCGATAAGGGCTGCTAGTGCGCTCTGGGCGCGGGCCGAATCGTGATGCGTATTGGTGTCTGGGTATTGTTTCGTGAGATTCGCGGCGATGGCTTTCACGTCCTGGTCGACTTGCGCGACCGTGACGCCCGGCTTCATGCGGCCGATGGCGCTCAGAAAATGACCGCCCCGGTTCTTCATGTTCGAATGGGGATCGGTGGGATCGTCATCGACCGCAATCGTGGTCCAGAAATCGGTTTGGTGCTGATCGAGCGGAAAACGAAATGACGGCGGCATTACGCCTACGACCGTAAAGAGTCTCCCGTTGAACTTGAGCTGACGGCCAAGAATATTTTTGTCGGAGGCAAATTGTGTCGCCCATAGTGCGTGGCTGATAAGCACAACCTGCGTGCCGGCTTTTTCTTCTTCCGGGAGAAAGCCGCGGCCGAGCTCCGGAGAGACGCCAAGAGCAGGGACCATGTCCGACGAGACCGCCTGGCCGTCGAGATGGATGGGACGATCGAGTCCGGTGAGGGTGTATCCGATGTCGTGGTAGGACACGAGATGCGAGAGCATGTGATTCTGGCTTCGCCAATCGAGAAAGTCCGGGTACGACAGAGCGCCGTAGCCGGAAGCGCGAGAGTAGAAAGACTCCGCTGAAATCAGGCGCTCAGGCTGGTAGTACGGCAGAGGCCGCAACATAACAGCATCGATCACGCTGAACACCGCTGTATTGGCGCCGATGCCGAGAGCCAGCGTGACTACCACGACGGCTGTGAAGCCAGGGCTCTTGCGAAGCTGGCGTATTGCGTAACGAAGATCGTGCAGCAAGCCGTTCATGCGGACGTCTCCCGCGATGCAGGTGGCAACCGCGATGCCATTCTATTCGGATAGCTAACTGGCGAGAAACGGGACGGATAGGATGCGCTTCGAACTTCAATAAGCTTCATGACTATCCTGAACCGGACGTTCGTGTCCGGGAATGGACAAGATAAGTTGCCGCCGCGTGGACGGCACTCGCCTCAGGCCTGCTGTGCGATTGCACGGTGCAGCGACCGACAAAGGCGCAGCGACCGACAAAGAAAATGACGCGCCCAGATTTGCTGAGTATCATGGAATCCGCATGGACAAGCCGCCGCGCAATTTCTGGCAAATCTGGAACATGAGTTTCGGTTTCCTCGGCATCCAGTTTGGCTGGGGATTGCAGATGGCCAACATGAGCGCCATCTATGAATATCTGGGCGCGCGTGCCGACCAGATTCCCATCCTATGGCTGGCCGCACCTCTCACCGGATTGATCGTACAGCCCATCATCGGACATGCCAGCGACCGCACCTGGGGCCGGCTCGGCCGTCGCCGTCCTTATTTTTTGTCGGGCGCGCTTCTCAGTTCGGCCGCTTTGATACTGATGCCGCGCAGTTCGGCGTTGTGGATGGCCGCGGGACTGCTGTGGGTGCTCGATGCGTCCATCAACATCAGCATGGAGCCGTTCCGCGCTTTCGTCGCCGACCTGCTGCCGGAATTTCAGCGCACGCGCGGTTTTGCCATGCAGAGTCTTTTCATCGGACTCGGGGCGGTCGTTGCCTCGGCTTTGCCGTATTTGCTCACCAATGTTTTTCACGTGGCGAATCGGGGAGCTGCGAGCATTCCATTTACTGTGCGTCTTTCTTTCTACATCGGTGCGGCGGCATTTCTGGGCGCGGTGCTCTGGACGATCTTCACGACCAAGGAATATCCGCCCGACAATCTTGCCGAGTTTCAGAAACAAAAAGCCGAGCACGGCGGCTTGATGATGAGCGCGAGAGAGATTCTGGTCTCAATCCGCGAAATGCCACGCACCATGCGGCAACTGGCCTGGGTGCAGATCTGCACCTGGATGGGATTGTTCTGCATGTGGCTCTATTTTCCGGTGGCCGTCGCGCGCAACGTATTCGGCGCGCCTGATACGAATTCACCTCTCTACTCGGCGGGCGTCGAGTGGGCTGGAATCTGCTTTGGCGCGTATTCGCTGGTGTGCTTCGGATTCTCTTTTCTTCTGCCCTCGCTTGCCCAGCGCTTCGGGCGCAAGAACACGCACAGCCTCTGCCTGATTGCGGGCGGCCTCGGGCTGCTCTCGGTTGCGATGGTGCACGACAAGTACTTGCTTTTACTTTCCATGACCGGTGTCGGCATAGCGTGGGCCAGCACGCTGTCGATGCCCTATTCGATTCTGGCCGGCTCGCTGCCGCACGGCAAAACCGGCGTCTACATGGGGATTTTCAACTTCTTCATCGTGATTCCCGAGATCACCGCATCGCTCGTGTTCGGCTGGGTGATGGGGCACTTGCTGAACAATAACCGGCTCTCGGCAGTCGTAGCCGGCGGAATCTTTTTTCTATTGGCGGCTGCGCTAACACAGCGAGTGGAAGACCTCTACGATGCGCGCCAGCCGAGCACTTCTCTGCCCACTAATGCGCTGCCCGCTAAATTGTGATTAGTCGCTTGAGATCTTTTATCGGGGCCGCACCGCGATCAGTTCGGTTTCGAGCGGCACGCCGCGCGCGATCTTGACCCGCACGAGCGCTTCAAAGGGCTTCACTTCGGACTTGGATCCCGGCATCTCCTGCATGATCTTCTGGACTGAATCCGGCCGGCAGACAAATTCCACGGCGCCCTGGGTGCCAAAAGTCGTCGTCCCCGCCAGGATCATGACGAACCGCCCCGGACTGACTCCAGGGACTAACCCCACCACCGCATAATCTTCCGTCAAGGTCGCGTTTGAAGGGCTGGCCAGATAGTCGGTTGCCTCACCCGCTTTGGGATGACGGCTCACAATCGCGAGATCGCCCTTGCGGACCCCCGAAGGCACGCGTTGAAAGACAAATTCCAGAGTGCCCGGAATATCAAGCAGCGAAAGATTCTCCGAAGGCGAGCCCACAAAAATCAGATTCGCGTTGTTGGCATCGTCGAGCGTGAACAAGCTCCCGCGCTTGACGCGAAGTTTGTGCCCCAGGCTGCCGAAGGCCTCGTCGAGCGAGTGCACGGCCAGCACCTCGCCCACTCCCGTGTAGTGATCGTAGACCGCGGTTTTGGAATCACGGCTGGAGCTGTAGTAGCGCATGCCGGTCTCCGGCCGACCGATGAAAGCAGCATTGCTGAAGATGACCCATGGTTCCTCGGAGTCGGAGGTGAAAGGTCTCCAGAATTCGGCCAGCGGCCCCGTGACCGGCCGCGCGGTGCTGGGCGCAGCGTCGGCTTGCTTGCGCGTCCACAGCAAGCTCACCAGCATGACCACAGCAACGATCAGGCCGGCGAGCAGCGTGACCACTGCAATCCGCCAGCGAACTGGCACGGCTTGTGGCTGATTCGCAGCCGCGGGCGCCTTCATCGGAACGAGCTGGGGCTGGGGCTCGCCCGCCCTCGGTTCAAACACAAGGTGGTAACTGCCCTTGGGGATCCGCACCACGATGGGATCGTTGGCGCCTTCGGTCGCGTAGTACTCGGCCAGCTTCAGACGAAGTCTCCCGGCCTGCACGCGGATGGTTGAATCGGACTGCGGGTCAAAGTCCGCATGCCGCCCGTAGACCTCGGTGGCAATCTGATATTCCTTGAGCGGCGCGTCGGGATGATCGAGGGACTGTTTCGCCAGATATTGCAGCAGTTTGCAGAGAGATTCCGATCCGCGGAGACTATGACTTTTAATAATGTGATCTATTTGTTGGAAGAAGCGATCGGGACCAGCGGCGAGCGTGCGTGTCACAGCCATTTAACAATGACGTAACAATCAGAGGTATCGTGTTGCAACCCCAGCATTTTACTCCTGTAACCGTTTAAAACCTAATGAAACTCCCGTAGGCGCCGGTTTTGTACTAAAACTTGCACTCAAATTTTTGCGTCTGGGGCTTCGTGTATCTAGTTTCTGGCCTTCCCGCTCTTATTTCGCGCACTCAGTTCGCTCCGTTGCACGTTGAAACGCAAACATTGAAACGCAAGCATTGAAACGCAGCGTTAAAACACAAGAATGCTACCGATCCAAAACGCCAGAATGCGACCGATCCAAATGGAGAAAGCCGCCGTGCTGAAAGCCGTTTCCCGCCACCCCCGAATTGGAGGAATTATGAAGGCCAGATTCTTCACAGTGCTGATCGTCGTCCTCTGCCTAACTGCCGCGGCATTCGCCCAATCCGATACCGCTCGCGTCACCGGTACGATCACGGATCCCTCGGGTGCCGTGCTGTCGGGCGCGACCGTCAGTGTGACCAATGCCGGAACCGGCCAGACGATAACGACGAAGACCAGCGCCTCCGGCGAGTACGGCTTCAACGCTCTGCCGGTGGGAAAGTACCATCTCGAGGTAAAGCAGGAAGGATTCAAATCCTCCACTGCCGACTTCGCACTGCAAGTTGACCAGGTTCTCGAGATGAGCCTGAAGCTTGAGACGGGCTCGGCCAGTACGATCGTCGACGTCACCGGCGACGTTCCGCTGGTGGATACATCGACCTCCGCCGTGGGCGAGGTAATTCAAGGGCAGCAAGTTGTGGACCTTCCGCTCAACGGACGCAACTTCACTGTGCTCGCTCTGCTGACGCCCGGCGTGAGCCGCGGCCAGTACTCGAATAACGCCAGCGCACCGAACAACAACGCCGAAACCTGGCGCAATGCCGAATCCGGCGGCGCGGCCCTGGCCGTGGATGGACTCCGCCCCCAGAGCAATAACTTCATGATCGACGGAATCGACAACAACGATTCCATGGTCAATACCTTGGTCATTTTCCCAGCGATCGAAGACATCGCCGAGTTCAAGACAACCACCAGCACCCCGCCCGCCGAGTTTGGACGCTCGGGCGGCGGCGTGGTGCAGGTCGCAACCAAGTCGGGTACCAACGATATTCACGGTGCAGTGTACTGGTTTAACCGCTCCAGGGAGGGTGCTGCCAACACCTTTGGCAATCCCGTCGCTCCCGAACTGAGCCGCAATCAGTTTGGCGCCTCGCTGGGTGGACCGATCTGGAAGAACAAGATTTTCGCCTTCCTCGATTACCAGGGTTGGCGCCAGGACGTACCGGCGGGATTGGTTCAAACTCGCGTGCCGACCGCCCTGATGCGCACCGGTGATTTCACCGAACTGCTGTCCCCGAGCGGCACGGGCTCTGCAACCAGCATTCCCTATGCTGGACTACCGGGCTGCGGTGCCGCCATGGCAGCCCAGCCCAATGCCTTCGCCAATGCGGGCTATGGGTACGTCTTCGACCCCACGACCTGCCTGCCCTTCGGTTGGGACACGGGCGCCGACGCACCCGGCCCCACCATCAACATGATTCCGAGCGCCAACCAGATTATGGCTGGCGCGAATTATCTGAACGCTTTTCCGAATCCCAATATTGCCAACCCCAACATCGCCGGCAATGGCTTCGACTTCCAGGCGCCGCAGCAGAACATTACGAAACAGGACGACTACGATGCGCGCGTGGACTTTGTGCTTACGTCCAAGGACAGCATCTTTGCCCGCTATAGTCTGGGCCAGGATCTCCTCCAGAACACTCCGTTCCTGGTCGATGCCACTCACTTCCTTCCCTCCGGCAACGGCACCAACCCGCAGCATCCGCGGCAGGTGGCCGTGGGCTATACCCGCACGATCAGTAACACCATCATCAATGAATTCCACTACGGCTATTCGCGGCCGTATTACGGGTACTTGCAGCCTGACAGCAGCGTTCCGCTGGCTCAGCAACTCGGAATCGTCAATGCCAACACCTCTCCATTACTGGGCGGCATGCCAATCATCGGTGGTTGGTACGGAAACATGAGCTACGTCGGCGACGGTGGCCCTTACCTTATCGTCGAGCCAACCCAGCAGTTCACCGATTCGGTGACCTGGAGCAAGGGGAAACATAACTTCAAGTTTGGCGCCAGCATCATTCATCGCGACGTGAATTGGACGCAGGGTAATAGCGCCAAGGGTTATTTCTGGATCGACGACGGCGATTACGGCGGCATGCCTACCGCGACCTCGGCCCACGGAACCTTCACCGGCTATGAGGACTCTGAGGTGCTGGCCGGCTTCATGGGTGCTTACACCGTCGGCGCATTCAGCGGGTTCTACCAGACGCGCAGCTGGGAGAATGGCTTCTTTGCGCAGGACGACTATAAGGTCACCCATAAGCTGATGTTGAACATCGGCCTGCGTTATGACCTCTTCACCTGGCCAAAAGAAGCCAGCAACCACATCTCGAACTTCAATCCCTCCACGGGAGAGCTGATCGAAGCCGGCAACGGGGGAGGATACAACGACTCTCTCATCGACACCCCGAAGCATAACTTCGGTCCGCGCATCGGATTTGCCTGGGATATGTTTGGCACCGGCAAAACCGTGCTCCACGGCGGCTACGGCCTGTTCTATTACCTCGACCGCGGCGGTGTGGGTAATGAGCTTTCCGAGAATCCCGACTTCAATGGCAGCCAGACCTATTACGCCTGCAACAACTCGACGAGTGGAGTGGATTGCTCGGGTGCCCAAGCCGGCGACAACAGCGGCTATCGCGTCACATTCCAGGGTCAGGGCGCTCTCGGCAGCACCGATCCGACCGTCGCGACGGCAGCTTTGCCCCCGAAAATCGGCATCAATCCCAACGCTGTCAATTCCGCCGACAACGTAGTCTACTGGCCGAAGAACAGCAAGAACTCGCACATTCAGCAATGGAACTTGCAGATTGAGCATTCCTTTGACCCCAAGACCGTGTGGAAGCTGGGTTACGTGGGGACAAAGGTTGGAAATCTGGCGACCCCCTTCAATGCCAACTCGACGGCTCTGGGCTCGGGCGGCGCACAATGGTTTCCGGTTGGCGGTCCCATCAACCCGGCCGGCGTGGGCGCGATCAACGAATATGCCACGATCGGCAGCGGAAACTACAACGCTCTTCAGACCAGTTTGATTCGCGCCATGGACCACGGACTTCTGCTCACCGTGGCTTACACCTGGTCGCACTCGCTGGACAACTCCGCCGATACCCTGAGCACGGCCCCCAATGGCGTCGTGGTCGGCGCCAATGGAACGCCCCTGCTGAACTATCAATATGGCAACTCGGACAGCGATCAGCGTCACCTTTTTGCCGCCAGCGTCCTCTATGAACTTCCCTTCGGGCGTGGAAAAAGCTTCGGCCACGACATGCCAAAGGGTCTCGATTACATCGTAGGCGGATGGCAGTGGAACAACATCATCATCCTGCAAAGCGGCACGCCGATGGACATTCAAGGTGCGCCGAACAGCCCGAATGGCCGTCCCGATTACCACGGCGGATGTAAACTCGACGTCTCGTGGAACGTCTGGATCGCTTGTCCTCCGGGCGCATTTACGGCTCCTGCTGGGCTGGTCGGAAATCTGGCGCGCAACTACTTTGCCGGACCCGGAACTCACACTTGGGATAGCTCGCTCTTCAAGACCTTCAGCGTGACCGAACGCGTGAAGACCGAGCTCCGTGCGCAGGTCTATAACCTGACCAATACGCCCCAGTTCCAGGACCCGGATAGCAACTACAACAACGGCGACTTCGGCCAACTGACAACAGTCCGGCTCTCGCCCACCAATCGAGAGCTCGAACTTGCATTCCGCATAACCTTCTAGGCTGTGGAGCGGGAGACGCCTGACTGAGGTGGTCGGTCGTCTCCGCTTCGCTTGGGCCTCGGAAGGCTCGGAAGCGAAAAACAGCCGGGATGGTCTTTGTTGATTTGTCTGTCCCGGGTCGCTTGGTGCCTCTACTCAGCTGAGTTTGCCAGTGCCTGCCATGCCAGTGCTCGCCATGCCCGTGGCTTCTATGAAAGACAAACGCACCTTCGCGCTGTCGCTGCTCATCGTCTGCCTGATGGCGCTGCCGGCGCGCGCGCAGACGCGTGCCGCTGACGCTCGTCAGCCATCCGGCGTGGCAGCGCAGTCACCTATTGTCAGCAAGATCGAGCCGCCCAACTGGTGGGCCAACTACACGCCCAAGCTCATGGTGTTGCTCACCGGCGAGAACTTGAATAGCGCACGCGTGGAAAGCTTGACGGCTGGTATCTCGGTAGTCAGCGCGAAATCAGCCACCGACGGTCATTACCTCTTCGCGAACTTGCAGTTTGCTTCCCAGTTGCAGGCCGGCACCGCAGAACTTCGCATCAACACCGCAGCCGGCTCTACCACTGTTCACTTGCCGATCTTGCAACGCGCCGATCCGCGCGGACACTTCGAGCCCTTCTCGCTCGACGACGTCATCTATCTCATCATGCCCGATCGCTTCGCCGATGGCGATCCCGCGAACGATCGCCTGCCTGGTTCGACCGGCACCTATGACCGCAATAGTCCCATGGCCTACCACGGCGGCGACCTCCGCGGAATTCGCGATCATCTTGACTATCTCCACGATCTTGGCGTCAACACTCTCTGGCTCACGCCCGTCTGGAAGAGTACCGACTCCGACTATCACGGCTACCATTGCGTCGATTTCTATGCGCTCGACGAGCACATGGGCAGCATGCAGGAATATCAGGCGCTGGTCGCCGATGCCCACAAGCTCGGCATGAAAGTGCTGATCGATTACGTTGTCAATCACACCGGGCCAAAGCATCCCTGGGCGAACGATCCGCCCACGCCGACGTGGTTTCATGGAACGCCGGCGCATCACCTTGCGCCTTCCTATAGCTTCACGGGTCTGGTCGATCCGCACGCCTCTCCGCGCGAGTATCTCAATACGCTCGACGGCTGGTTTGCCAACAGACTGCCCGACCTTAACCCCGACGACCCCGACCTCGGCCTCTATCTCGCGCAAAACGCCATCTGGTGGACAGAGATCGCGCAGCTCGATGGATTCCGGCTGGATACTTTTCCCTACTCGACGCGCCAGTTCTGGAGCGGCTGGCATACCCGCATTCGCGAGGTCTATCCGCAAATCGACGACATCGGCGAAGTTGCCGATCCCGACTCTTCGATTACGGCCTTCTTCGAAGGCGGAAGAAAGCAGTTTGATGGCATCGACAGCGGTCTATCGACGGTCTTTGATTTTGCGCTGCGTGACGCGCTGCGTGGTGTGATTATCAAGGGCGACTCGGTCGAGAAAATCATTACCGTTCTTCGCCACGACGAGTTCTATCCGCATCCCGAAATGCTCGTTACGTTCTTCGACAATCATGACATCGGGCGCTTCGTCAGCGAAAGCGCCAGCAGCCCGGCCAAGCTCAAGGCGGCTTTCTCGCTGCTGTTGACCCTGCGCGGCATTCCGCAAATTTATTATGGCGACGAGATCGCTTTGCCGGGCGGCGCCGATCCTGATAACCGCCGTGACTTTCCGGGCGGCTTTCCCGGCGATGGCCACAACGCCTTTTCCGCCGCGGGCCGCACCCCAGCACAGCAGGACGTCTTCTCTCATGTCCACGCTCTGCTCGATCTGCGCCGGCACCATCCCGCGTTGCGTACAGGGAAACAATGGCACATCGGATGGGACGAGACCTACTACGCGTTCGTGCGCGAACTGCCCGAAGAAAAACTTCTGATTGTCTACAACAATGCCGCTAAGGCGCGCTCGCTCGCGATTCCGGTCAGCGACACACCACTCGAAAATGCGCACCGGCTCCAATTGCTCTTCGGAGGTGATCCCGGGAATGGTGCCACCCCCGCAGAATTGGACCATGGCGAGGTGCGCGTTTCCCTTCCCGCCCAAACCATCGCTATTTTCAGTGTCCAATAGGCCGCTGACGGCTGGTTTCGATCGAACGACCCTCCCATTGCAGTTCCCGACTGGTGCCTCAATCGCCCGCCCGGGGCCAACAATGGTTTTGACAAACGAAAGAAAACGTTATAAAAAGAAACAGAAACCAAAAGCGCACCCGCGACGGAACTAAGCAATCACGCGGCGGCCAACGCGATGATCGTGCTTAACGAAGAACGCCGACGAGCCATCCTCGAACTTGTAAATCGAGACGGACGTGTCCTGGTACCCGACCTGGCGCGGCGTTTCGAAACTTCGCAGGTCACCATCCGGAAAGACCTCGAGGCCCTGCACAACCTGCGGCAGTTGCATCGTACTCATGGCGGCGCGTTGCCGGCCCGCTCCGTCGACGACCCCAGTCTGCGCGAAAAAGAGCAGCTCCATAAGAAGGAAAAGATTCTCATAGCCGAGGCCGCCGCCCGCATGGTCAGCAGCGGACAGGTGGTGATCCTCGACTCGGGGACCACCACGACGGCAATCGCCCGCGCCCTGCGAAGATTCAGCGATCTGACCATCGTCACGAATGCCGTGAACATCGCGGCCGAACTGGCCGGCACTTCGATTGAGGTCATTCTGACCGGCGGCACGCTCCGCAAAAACTCCTTTTCGCTGGTTGGGCCGATGGCCGAGGATACGCTGCGCCATCTGAGCGCCGACCTGCTTTTCCTCGCCGTGGATGGATTCGACGTCGACTATGGCCTGACTACTCCCAATCTTCTCGAAGCGAGGGTCAATCGAGTAATGGTCGAAGTAGCAAAGCGCACCGTAACCGTATGCGACTCG
The DNA here is from genome assembly GCA_963803645.1 of uncultured Acidobacteriaceae bacterium. GTDB lineage: Bacteria > Acidobacteriota > Terriglobia > Terriglobales > Acidobacteriaceae > Acidiflorens. Next base: position 954,077 of record CAWDNK010000007.1, read on the forward strand.
ACTAAGTTCGGACGGCGCAGCTTATCTCTCATTGTGCCAACTTCGGCGATGCACGAGGTCATTACCGATCGTGCGATCAGCAAATCGGACTTACGAGCGCTAAAGAAAGCGGGGATCGAGGTTACGATTGTCTGATCCACTAAAGCATTCGGGCGCGGGCCGGGCGTCGGCCGAACCTGATCTGCAGGCACCGAATCCGATTCCATCGCATTCCGCCGAGCCGGGCACTCACAGCCTCAGCGAAATCCTCTCGCAGGCGCAATGCTGGGACACTTGCCTCACCGATCTCGTTCAGAGTGCGCCTCTGAAGGAGATCGAAGCCCGCTTTAGCCAGAGCGACGAATGGCTCTTTGTAGGTTGCGGCTCGAGTTACTATGTCGCGCTGGCGGCTGCCGCGACCATGAAGTTACTCACCGGGCGGCGAGCATGGGCAGTTCCCGCCTCTGAGATTTTGCTGTATCCTGACTTGGTATTGTCAGCTGCCCGCTATGTGCCTGTACTTATCTCACGATCCGGGCAGACTTCAGAAGTCCTCAAGGCAGCCGAGTTACTCAAGGAGCGCAACGTTCCCTGTGTCGCGATCTCCTGTGCGCGGGGCCAATCACTCGAAAAGCTGGCCACGGTCACCATTACGCTTCCTGCCGATGAACAAAGCACAGTGATGACGCGGTCTTTTACGTCCATGCTTCTGGCACTGCAATTTCTGGCGGGCCGCATCGCCGGGAGTGAAAGTTACTGCAACGCGCTCCTCACTATGCCCGACTTGGCTGCCCCGGCGCTAGCGCGTGCGCCGGAACAGATTCGCGAGTTTGTCGCCCGGCATTACTTTGCCGATTACGTATGTCTCGGCCACGGACCTTACTACGGGCTGGCGTGCGAGTATGGACTCAAGATCATGGAGATGTCGCTCTCATTTTCTCAAGTATTCCACTCCTTGGAATTTCGGCACGGCCCTAAGTCGGTAGTAACGCCCGCGACGCTTCTGATTTTCTTTCTGTCGGATCAAGGTTATGAAGCAGAGTGTGATTTGCTCGATGAGATGAAATCGTTGGGCGCGACGACCATGGTGATTGCAAATCGGGCGAATGCGCGAGTGCGCGCGGCAGCCGACTTGCTAGTCGAATTGCAACTACCGCTCCCTGAACTCGCGCGCCTGGCGCCAGCTTTGGTTCCGGGGCAACTGCTGGCCTTGTTCACTGGACTGAAGAAGGGTTTGAATCCCGACACGCCGCGCTATCTCAGCCGCGCAGTGATTCTCGAAGACAATGGCTCGACTAAGAGCTCAAGGAAGCCGGAACCAGTCGCGTGAATCCCCGTTTTGACGTCACCATCGCAGGCGAGCTGAATCTCGACCTTATACTTTATGGTTTGCCGAAGGAACTGCCGCCCGAAAACGAAATCTTAGCCGATAACATGCTCCTTACCCTGGGCTCCTCATCGGCGATCGTCGCCCACAATCTAGCGAGCCTCGGGAGCAAGGTAGGCTTCCAATCACTCATCGGAGAAGGTGACCTGGGCCGGCTGGCACTCGAGCGTCTGGCGAAAAGCGGCGTCGATACCAGTCGAGTTAGAGCTACTAAATCTGTAGGGACAGGCTTGAGCGTCATCCTACAAAGAGATAGCTGGCGCAACATATTGACCTATTTGGGAGCTATCAGCAAGCTTGGCATCAGCGATCTCGACCTCGATTACCTGTGCCAAGCGCGCCACTTCCACTTATCCTCCTATTACCTTCAGTCAAGCCTGCGCCCGGATGTGGCCGAGCTGTTTCGCCGACTCAAAGGCGCTGGGCTCACAGTTTCTCTGGACACGAACGACGATCCGGAGGGCCGCTTCGCAGGCGATCTATACCAAGTACTCGAGTCAGTAGATATCTTTCTACCCAATCAGCGGGAAGCCTGCAAGATTACGGGCACCGACGACCTCGAAGCGGCGATTAAGAAACTATCTGCGGTTGTACCGCTGCTGGTCGTAAAGGCGGGAGCGCAGGGAGCGATTGCCGTTCGCGGTAATGAAAGAATTGAAAGCGCGGCCCTAAGCGTCAACGTCGTCGATCCAGTCGGCGCGGGAGATAGCTTCGACGCGGGGTTTCTGCACGCCTATCTGAAAGGCCGAAGCTTAAGCGATTGCATGGTCGCCGGCAATGCGGCTGGAGCTCTTTGCGCCACACGCGGCGGAGGCACGGAAGCATTTCTCGACCGGGAGCACCGCGAAGCGTTTCTTGCGCGGCACGCACCGTTTCTTAAATCTACACGCGGCTGAGAACTCCTTAGAGTTTCTGCCCAAGCAATGCGAGCTGACTTCCACCGCGCAGACCTATTTCTGCGAACTTACTTCAAGCAGCAAATGCCCTTTGAATGCGGTCTTCAATCTCGATGTGCGATCCGCACTCACATTAATTGTCCCAAGGTCTCTGTCATCCGCATAATCGAATATGCGATAACTTCCCGGACCAAGCCCGCGAAGTTCAACGTCCCCGTTCCATTCTTTGTCAGCCGTTGGCGCGAAGAAAGCATAGTACATCTTGCCGTCTTTCTGGATGGCATACGCCTCGGGCACATCGTAGCCGTAGGTATACAAGGGAAGATAAGTACCCTTGGATAGCATCTTATCGTTATAGATTGCCATCCACTTCTTCCAATGCTCTTCCTTCTCCTTAGTCAGATTGACGCGACTGAATTTCGGGCCGGGATCGGGCCAGACGAACTTGGTTCCAACCACGCCGCCCGCGCCGATGGTCGAGGCGAAATCATCGCCGTGCTCGATCCAATCATTTCCCGCGCGCGTCATGGCCGAGAGTTCGACGTGATCGCCATACACGGCGGCCTCCGGTCCCAACAACGCCTTATACATTTTGATTCGGCGGCGAACCTGCACAGCGCCGACGGGATCGGCGGTCACGGCCTGATCCATATACGGCAACCACGCCAGCGACGGCGGCGTGCCGCACGGACAACTTTGTGTCACGCTCTCCGGTTTGAGCGCACGCGACGTCTGATAGATGATCTTATACACATCCGCCATTGCATTTACAGAATCCTGCGGCGACTTATGATGATGCGCCGGGTTATGACACTCCGGAACGGTATAGATGTTATCCAGCTTAGAGCCGTCGAAGTCCCAATCCCGAATGAATCGCTCGGTAAGCTTCTTGTAATACGCCTGCACTTCGGGTACCGCCGGACAAAGCGCCGCGAGATCCCGCGTCATACGCGCATGATGGCCGTTTTTATCAAGAATCAGCCACTCCGGATGCTCGCGCACGACATCGGAGACGAGATACTTATGCGACTCCCATCTACCTTGCCCATCCTCAACGCCGAGCGGCAGCCACCAGAGTTGCACGAGCATTCCCTGCTTATGAAAATCGCGCACCATACGCTGCATGGAATCGTCCGGAAAAGTTTCCTTCCGCGGCTGCCAGTCGCCATAATTGTTGAACCACCGGTCATCGAGCGTGGCCCACTTGATACCCAACTCTTTGAGCTTGGGAACCGTACCCAACATTTGCGCAGGCGTTACATTGAACTCATATCCCCATCCGCACCAACTCGCGTTGTAAGCTTCACTCGAAGGCTTAGTAAGTTCCCATCCTTCTTTTTGCAGGACGCTCGACCACAGGTGCAGCGGCTGATAAAAGTCTCCGGAATACACTGCGACGAAACTTCGCGGAGTGGAGTAGCTCTCGCCCGGCTTGAGCGTAACTGCCGAAATGTCGAGGCTGGTACGCACCCGCTGATCGGTGCCGACGCGCACCGGGAGCGAGACGGAAAGCGGGAGAGTTTCAACGTGACCCACCGCTTCTCCCACGGATCGAGTCCAGAACGCGACCACCGGAATGCCGCCTCCATAGCCGCCTTTGACGATCGCACCCATAACATTGGGTTGAAAGAACGGGGAGGTGAGCTTGCGAACATCGTCTTTTCCCCAGTCGTAACTCGATCCCTGAAACGACCACATTTCGTAGGGCTGTGCCTTCGCGTCAGCAAGGCGAGCGTTGAAGCGGTGCCGCTGAGCGACCATCTTGTCGATGTGGAGGTCGGCATTCCCCGCGTTGCGATATTCCGCCGAGGACAGCAGAAAGTTCGGAAAATCGTCATAGACTTCAATCGTCAATACGCGCTGGAGTTTTTCTCCTGTATGTCCGAGCGCCTCACCCGGAATCTCGACTCGCTTGCCCGCACCCAGCTTGCCCGAAGCTTCTGAAATTTTCGCATGCGCGAAATCCAAAGAGAAGTGAACGGACTTGCCCGCCTGAACAACCATGTCAGCCGCGGCATCGACCGCGCCCGGATCATCGAGCGTTAGCTTGTGCCCGTCTTTTATCAGGAACGCCTGAATGTAGCCGGAGGGCAGCACTCGAAATTCTGTACTCTTCGTGGTCAGCACGATCGGCCCCTTCGCATCGGCCTCGACCTGAATAGCGGAGTTAGGAGATGCCGCCGCTGGAGCACCGTTCGCCGCTCTGCGCGGAATGCCGACCGCCAGCAACAAAAGCGCGACGGACCCCAATCCACCCAGCCATTTCAATTTACCCGCCGCTTGCGATCTCATCGTGCCTCCTTGATTGCCTGTTTGCCGCGAAACTGCCCAAACAATTTCTCTGCGTTCAGATGATAGATTTTTTCCAGAACCGCATCCGGCAAGTCGAGCCCGTAAATTTCCCAGCGGCCCTGGCTCGGCGCACCCCAATAGTCAAAAGATTCGTCGGCCGTTTCGAGCCAGCGAAAATAATTCCTGTACATCGCTGTGTCCATTCCATTATCGCTGCCGAACATCACGCGATCCTGATACTTGATGAAAAGTTGCCGAGCCTCGCGCGGCTGGCGGCCAAGTTCGGCCTCGCGTCCGCCGAACTCCACCATGACGTTCGGATAGCGATCGAGCACTTCACTCACCCATCCCAGGTTTTCAGGCCACGCCATGTGCAGAAAAGCAAACGTTGTCGCCGGATGCCGGGCGGCGATCCGGTTCCGCGCCTCCAGCAGCTCTTGCAATGTCGGATAGTCCTGACCAAAAAAGCTCCAGTCGGGATGCTCGATCAGTTCCTCGTACCGCTCATTCTCGGCGTTGATCGGGAGAAAAAATGCCTCGGGATCGGCAGTGTGGATGAACACCGGAATCCCCAGCCGGCCGCATTCGTCGAAGATCGGGTCCAGCCGCGGATCGTCAATCGCCAGCAGCTTGCCGGATTTGTCGCGCACGCCCAGGCCGAGATCTTTCAGGAACTTCAACCCGCGCGCGCCGCGCGAGACACCATCATCCAGTTGGCGCACCATTTCCTGGCTGAAGTTCGGATCGTCAATCTTGGACCAATCCAGCTGCGTGAATACAATAAACCGGCCTGGATAGGGCTTGACCATCGTATCGATAAGATGTTGAAGCTTGTCGCCCCACATGCCGGTGAGAATCACAATCTGCTTCACGTTGGTCTGGTCCATGATGCTGACCACATCCGGCGGAGGCATTTGATCGCCGATGCCGGCCGGGTCATTGGTGTGATTGTGAACGTCGACCACATAGAACTTCGCGCGCTGCGGAAAATGCTCGGGAACGTGCAGCATGGACTTGGGGTGAAAATCCTTGAGCAGCAAGGTCTTTCGCTGATCTGCGTCCGGCGCCGGGTGATAGCCGATCTGCCCTTGGCCTTGTTCTTTGGCCGGTGCTTCCTGGGCATATCCGTTATACAAGGGCGTGATCAAAACACAGCCCAGCCCGACCACCAGAGCTGCGGCCCTCCATCGGTTCTGTTGGAATATTTTCAATCTCGCCCGAAGAAATACTCTAGTGCCTGCCATATTCTGCCGAAGATCCCGAAAGCGTTATTGTGATGGGCGCGGAAGTTCCGCTCGGATAGACGGGCACCGGCGTCCCGCCGCCCGGCGGTTCTGACGGATTGCAACAGGGAGCGATGAAATTTCCCGAGTACACCGCCGTTATGGTGTTTCCTCCGGATTCGAGCTGCGAGGCAGTGACCGGCATGCTGGCGGCAGAACTCGTCGGACCGGTTGGCATAAGAGTTTGCGTCGCCAGCAGGCTCGAGCCGAGCATGTAGTTCACCGTGCCGCTCGGTACTCCAGCGCCGCCTGGAACAACGGAGACTGCGGTCGTCAAAGTGGCTGTTTGGCCGGGCTGCAAAGTGTAGGTGTTCGCGGACAAGGTGACCGTCAACGTGTTGCTGACAGCCATCCCCGTGTTCTGATACGCGCCAATGTCGATGCTGGCGCCGTTCGTTCGCGGATTGCCAAGAAAATCAGTGCTGCCGTAAATCGAGTTGGGGGAGGTGCCGTTGGGATCGCACCAGCCGACGTTGCAAGCTAGGCTGGTACTGCCCGCGCCGATCGCTGGAGAAGATAGTTGCGTATCGAAATCCGGGGGCGTATCCCCCAGACCTATAAATTGCGGATCGGCATTTACAGAGTCAGCGTCTTCTCCGCTAACCGCCTGATAATTGGCAAAGCTTGTGAAGTTGCTTTGGCCGCCCCACAGAATAGAAGTGCCTTCCATGTAACCGTCCAGTGAGTTGTATAAGTTCCAGTTAAGCGCGGCCGGCGGACAGGGATAGTCCTTGCTGCACGGGACGAAGCTGTTGATCCAGATATTTGGCGATCCGGAATAAATAAGATTGTTTTCGAAGTAGTCGCCCTGCGCGCTGCCCACCTGATTCTGAATCTGGAAGTCGCCGCTGGGCGTGCCTTCCCGATCATTTCCCGCTTGCGTGCCGTTGTCATAGAGCGTGTTGTTCACGAATACATCGGCGAAGCTGCTGCCTCCGCCATTGCTGCCGCCGCCCTTCTTCGTCGCCTTCGCGTAGCCGCCAATCGAGTTGCCGCAGGAATTCGCTTCATAGAAAAGGTTGTTGCGCACAGTAGCGTAGCGCCCGTAACACGGCAATTTCCCCCGGGCAGGTTTTCCGACCCCATCCGGCCCCGGCCACTCTGTGCCGGTAGCGAGGCAGATCTGATTCTCGCTGGTCGTCTCAATGCCGTAGTCGACCTGGAAAATCACATTCCTCTCAAATGTCACGAACGCGCATCCATCACAATAGAGTCCGTCCGCGTCGTACTCGGCGCCCTCGCCGGGATTCGCGATCCCGCTGATGTTGTAAATCGTGTTGCCACTCACCACGCCATAACTGGCCTCATCGTATCCAACCGGGCCGGTGTTTTCGTATCCAATGATGTCGATGCCGATGTTGTAATTATCGTGAACAAGATTGTTGATGACCTGAAAGTTCGTGACATTCCCGTTCAGCGTCAGCGACTCGCTCTCCCCGGTCTTGAGGTCATAGAGTTCATTGCCGCTCACCAGCAACCCGCTGATGGGCTTGCGCTTCGTGCCGTAGGCAAAAAAGCCGCAGGCGTTTCCGTGTTTGGAGGTAGTCGTGATGTCGTGAATCAGATTATTCAGAATCTGGAGTCCCGTGCCCGAGCCCGTAATCCAGACGCCGCATGGAACCGCGCCGCCGCTTGCCGTGGTGAGGTTGCGGATCTCAAAGCCGCTGATAGTGATGTGACTGCGTGCGCCCGAGATTGTGATGAGGCCCTGCGTGCCGGAAACAGTCAGGCCAGTTCCGTCGAGGACGGCGGTCTGCCCGGGATAGCTTTCAAATGTGATCGGCGCCGAGGACGTGCCGGAATGTGGGAAGTTTACAATCTCGTTGTAGACTCCCGCCATTATGTAAACTGTCGCGCCCGCGCGCGCGACGGTAGCCGCGTGTGAGATGGTCAGCCAGGGCTCGGCCTGCGTGCCGGGATTACTGTCACTGCCGTTCTTGGCGACGTAATAAGTTTTCGCGCTATGCGCGAAGAGCGCGGTGGAGAGGCTCAGGTATAGGCCGAGAATGACGAGCAGGGTCCTGGACGCAAAAAGTGCCGTGGGCTGGAACCGGCGGAGCCAACGAAAAACATGGCGGGGTGTCATACAGCTTCTCCTTCGCGTCCCCAGATTTCTCGACTTTATACTTCGCTTACCAACTGTTGTCAAGTTTGTTCTTGTCTTTCGTATCGCATCGTCTATACTTTCGTTTCATTTCGTTATTGCGGGGGCGCAAGACGATACGGTTAGCCCAGGCTCACTTCCGGTCTCGTCATTTATGCTGTCGTGGGTATCGAACATCTTCATTCTGACCGGCCATGATTTCGACATCGTTCTTCGGCCGCGCGAAAGGCAAAAACGGCCAACATGAGCGAATCGACGACGAATCGCGGAAAAACGCCCGGCTCGAAAACGCCTGGCTCGCCCACCACCGGCCCGACCGCAACCGCGCCCCACCTCAAACGCACGCTCAGTCTCTGGGACCTGATCCTCTACGGCATCATCGTGATTCAGCCGGTCGCGCCCATGTCGGTCTTCGGAGTGCTCAGCGATCGCGGGCGTGGTCACGTGGTGACGACCATCCTGATCGCGATGGTGGCCATGCTCTTCACTGCCATCAGCTATGGCCGCATGGCCCGCGTATATCCTAGCGCCGGCTCAGCCTTCACCTACGTCGGCCAGGAAATTAATCCCGCGCTCGGCTACGTCACCGGCTGGAGCATGGTCATGGACTACATGCTCAATCCCATCATCTGCACGATCTGGTGCAGCCAGCAGGCGCACGTGTTCGCTCCCGCCGTGCCGTATGCGGTCTGGGCGGTCTTCTTCGCGCTGGTGTTTACGATGCTGAACGTGCAAGGAGTGAAAACTTCCGCACGCGTAAACTCCGGTCTGGCGGCCGGAATGGGCGTGGTGATCGCAATCTTCTTTGTGGTCGCCGCCCGCTACATCTTCGGGCATCCACACGACGGTGCTGAATTCTATACGCGCCCGTTTTACGACCCGACTATGTGGAATACCAAAGCCGTCCTCGGCGGAACGTCGATCGCTGTGCTCACCTATATTGGCTTTGACGGCATCTCCACGCTTTCGGAAGAAGCGGAAAATCCGCGCCGCAATATTCTGTTCGCCACCGTGCTCACCTGCCTCGTGATCGGCATTCTTTCCGCTCTTGAGGTCTACGCCGCGCAATTGATCTGGCCCGCGTCGCAGCCTTTTCCCGACGTCGACACCGCCTTCGTTCACGTCGCCGCTCGCGCCTGGAAGCCGATGTTCGGGATCATCGGATTCACCCTGCTGGTCGCCAATTTCGGATCGGGCATGGGCGCGCAGATCGGCGCAGCTCGCCTGCTCTACGGCATGGGCCGCAGCAACGCCCTGCCCAAATCTTTTTTTGGAGCGGTCGATCGCAAGCATCGTGTTCCCCGCAACAATGTGTTGTTCGTCGGTGCGGTGGCGCTGGTGGGCGCGTTCGTGATGAGCTACGGTCTGGGCGCGGAGATGCTGAATTTCGGCGCACTCATCGCATTCATGGGCGTGAATGCCGCCGCTTTCATGCGCTACGTCGTCCGCGACGGCAAATGGACGCCATCCTTCGTCGCGCCGCCTGTCCTCGGTTTCGTAATCTGTCTCTTACTCTGGGTGAGTCTCAGCAAACCCGCGATGATCGCAGGCTCGATCTGGATGGCTGCCGGAATCGCATTCGGCGCATGGAAGACGCGCGGCTTCCGCGGAGACCTCGTTAATTTCGATCTGCCCGCGGAAGAAGAAACCTAATAGTATGCCGCCCGCCGCCTCAGAAGTAGAACTTCAACGCGACCTGGATCTGCCGTGGGGCGCGAGCCGACAGCGGGAATCCAAATGCGGCTTGTCCAAGCTCCAGCGGAGTAGGCTCCGCGCTGATCGCGCCAAACTGCCCAAACAAATAATTCACATGGTTAAGAACGTTGAAGAACTCGGCCCTGAATTCAAAACGCTTTTGTTCGCTGATCGGAAACAGTTTGACGAATGATGTGTCCCAGGTTTTGTAGCCGGGGCCTTCGATGATGTTGCGGCCCGCGTTGCCGAAGGTTCCAAGGTTCGTGTTGTCGGCAAACGCGCAGGTGTTGAAGAGCGTTCCCGGCACGCACGGCTTCGCGTTCGGATTGCCAATCATATTCGGGCGCGAACAGTAGTACCCGACCGTGCCCCCGCAATCGCCTCCTAAGACGTCATCGATATCAGTCGCCGTATAGTAGTTGCCGGTGGCGGCGGAGAAGACGCCCGTCATCTGCCAGCCGCCGATCACCTGGTTCACAAAGCCCGATGAGTTCGGTGCAAACATCTTTCCACGGCCGAAGGGCAGGTCATAAACATAGCTGAAGACGAATCGCTGGCGCACGTCAAAGTCGGCGTTGCCGTAGTTCGCGTTCGGAAAGCGTTGGTCCTCGAAATCTCCGTTATTAACCGACCCCAGACTCGCGCTCGACGCGTTGTCCAGAGCATGCGAATAGGTGTAGGCCGCTTCGAACTGGAGCCCGTGCGTGTAGCGCTTTTCCAGCCGCACCTGAAGCGAGTTGTAATTCGAAAATGTATTTGACCGGAAGGTATCGATGGTGGTGTCGAGCGCGGGATTGCAATTTTGCGACTCCGCCAGCGTGCAGGGTCCGGAAGCCCCGGGTGCTTCGTCTTGCGCGGGCCGTCGCGGCGCTGTGGGAAGCGAATCGGTTCCAACGACGGGAACGGCCTGATTGCCGTTATAAAAAGCGAAGAGCTTCAATCCACGCGAGCCGGCATAAGAAACTTCGAGTACGGTGGCGGCGGGCAGTTGATATTCGAGACCGAGATGCCACTGCTGAGTGTAGGGCGTCACCAGGTGCGGATCGAGCGAGTAGAGTTCGGGCGCGTTCGGATCGGCAAGCGGGCTGAGGCCGGTGATGGTGTTGTTGGGAAAGCCCTGCTGTAACTGGTTAAGCGCCAGACCGCTGTTGTTCGCCGCCGAGATAGAACAATCAAACGCAGGGTAGGCGGGGTTTGCAATGGGCGCTTGGCAAGGCGCGTTGTATGACTCCGAAGACAGGAAAGGAGGATTGAATCCCGGACTCGGATTTGAGAATGGACCGTTCTCCTGACCACCGTAGAAAATGCCGTAGCCGGTGCGGAGCACAAGCTTGTCTGCGATCTGATAGGCAAGCCCGATGCGCGGCGCGAAATTATTCAGGTCAGGATGAATGAGCCCGCGTGATCCGTTGTTCTGAATCGCGAGTTCGGTGCCGAGCGTGGGCGTCAATTGCGCGTTCTGTCCACTGGGAGCAATCAGCGAGAGCGAGCTGAAATCGAACGTGGCTTGCTGATTGTTTGCCTCTTTGATGGTCGTGAAAAGTTCGTAGCGAAGCCCAACATTGAGAGTCAGCTTGGGACTCACTTTGAAGTCGTCGAGCGCGTATATCGCGTAAATCTGGCGGTTGTAGATGATGTTGGGCGTCACGCTGGTGATCGATCCGTCGTCCGGAATGCCCTGCATGAAAGTGGCGAAGGATTCACCGCCAGTGGCAGGGGCGCCATAGTTGTCGTTGATCAGGAATCCGTCGCCAAAGCCCATGTCGCCCCGCGCGGCGGCCGGCTCAAGGATGGTGAATTGTTCGAAGCGCAGTTCAGTCCCGAACTTCGCCGCATGGCGCCCATGAGTCCAAGCCAGGTTGTCGGTGAAAACGAAGCTGTGCTGGTGTTCATTGGCCGGCAGATATTGTGACGCGCCAATCGCCGCGGTGCCGTCTCCGAAGTAAATCGCAGGCAGGCCGCCATCCTGATCCGAGGCGGTATACGGAACACCTGGAAACGGGATCGGCAGCTCTTGCGAGACATTTTCGTTGTAATACAGATTGTAGCGATGCGAGTGAAGGTGGTTGAAGCCGAAGCGAAATTCGTTGATCAGGTTGTTGCGGAATGTATGCACCTCGCTCGCAGCCAGCCCGATCGCGGTGTTATTGCCGTAGCCGTCCTGAAAGCTGCCGCCGTCGAGGAAGTTCTGGAAAGGTGACGGAAGAAAATTGCTGTCATTGCCGTAACTGAAGCGCGTGAAAAAATTATCCTTCAGGCTGATGTTGTGATCGTAGCGGATATCAAATTTGTTTTCCGTTTCGTTGCGCTTGGGATCGGCGAGATAGTTGCCGCCGGGGTTAGTGAGATTCGGCGTGGGCGGAGGAAACAGATTCGCCAGCTCCTGGGCTAGAGGATCGATGGGAGTGCTGGTGCCGCCGGGGTTGGTGAACTTGTTAGTCGGAGTGCCAGTCCAGCCCGGGCCAGTCGTGCCGATCGGAAGACTGCACGGTCCGCCATTGTAGGCGGAATTGGGCTGCGCCTGCGTGGGATCAAAAATCTCTCCCATATAAGTCGGATAGCCGTTGCAATCGAGCGCGCCGGTTGTCGTCGTCAGATCGAGGAACGAAGAGAAGTCTCCGCCCACCTCGGCCTGGGTGGGCACGGTCGAGAGTTGCGGCAACGCCTGCCGGATGCGCAGACCCTCGTAGTCTCCAAAGAAGAACATTTTGTTTTTGACAATCGGGCCGCCGAGCGTGAAGCCAAACTGATTTTGCTTGTAGGGCTGCTGGCCGAATCCGCCCGTCGCAGGATTGTCGAAGGCATTGGTGGCGTCGAGCTTTTCGTTGCGCAGAAACTCCCACAGGTCCCCGTGGATCTGATTCGTGCCCGATTTGATGACGGCGTCCATGATGGCGCCGTTGCCGCGGCCGAATTCGGCGCTGTAGGCGTTGGTTTCAACTTTGAATTCCGCGATCGCATCCACTGCCGGCTGCACCACGTATGCGGCGCCATTGAGCACGTCGCCCAGGTTCGCGTTGTTGTCGATGCCGTCGAGCAGAAAATTATTTTGCAGAGAGCGCGCTCCATTGGAGCTGAAGCCGTATGTGGTTTCCACGCGTGAGCCGGGTTCGGCGGCGGCGATTCCAGTACCCAGCAGCGCCAGCTGGGCATAGTTGCGGCCATTTAACGGAAGCGCGTTGATGCGCTGGCTGTCGACGACCTGGCCCAGGTCGGAGGTTTCAGTTTCGAGCTGGGAGCCCTGGCTCGTAACCGTCATTACTTCGGTGGCTGCGCCCGGCTGAAGCTGCACATCGACGCCGACCCGGTCCTGAACATTGACCTGCACCGGCCCCGCAACCGCCTTCTTGAATCCCGACTTTTCAACTGTGACAGTATAGCGGCCGATATGAAGCGGGCTCGCGACATACTCCCCATCATTATTAGTGGTCAAAGTTAGCGTGGTGCCGCGATCGGCGTCCGTGATCGTGACCTTGGCGCCCTGAACGACCGCGCCGCTTTGATCGCGCACCAATCCCACAACCGCTCCCGCATCCTTCTGGGCAACGAGCGGCGTGCCGAGAGCCAGAAAAAAGGAAAGCATAAGCAAGGGGAGGGGGCGGACGCGCAGATTGCGGAAAAAGCTCAGCATGACAAGGCTCCTGAGAACAGAACGGCAAACGCCAGCTTTCGGGAAGCTATGAACGATTACTTATACTTTCGTTTTGGAGCTTTTGTCAACGGCAGATTTCGGGGCAGTTTCGGGGCGCGCAACCTCGTGCAGCCGAGGTCACGCGTGCTCGGGCGAAACTCAAATGAGTTGGACGGGAAACATCCGGAATTCGCGGATCAATACCTCACGCGCCGGCAGACAACCTGTGCGTGCTGCGGCTTTGCGCGATTCCGTATTGACGGATTTTGTAGAGCAGCGCTTTGTAGCTGATCTTCAACAGCACCGCGGCCTGCTTGCGGTTCCAGTTCGTCTCTTCGAGAGCGCGGGCAATGGCCTCGGCCTCGGCTTCGTCTTTGGCATTGCGCGCCAAGGATTTCAATCCGCCGCGATTGTCGCCTGCCGCTGCGGCCGCCCGGCTTTCCGGGTCGGAGTGCAATCCGCCGCCGCTATCGGGGCGAGGCTGAAGTTCCGAGGCGGCGAGTAGCTCGTCTCCGAGCACGAGGTAGCGTTTGACGAAGTTGCTGAGTTCGCGCAGATTGCCGGGCCAGCTATGGCGCAGGCACGCTTCCATGAGCGGAGGCCCGAGCGGCAGCGGCGAACGCGCGTAGGACTCCGACATGCGCGACATGAAATGCTTCAGCAGAATCGGAATCTCTTCTTTGCGATCGCGCAGCGGCGGCAGCGAAAGCGTAAATGCATTGAGGCGGTAATAGAGATCTTCGCGCAGACGCTTGGTGGCGATAGCTTCGGGAATATTAATATTGGTCGCCGCCAGAATGCGCACGTCAACCTTGATCACAGTGCGGCTGCCGAGGCGAGAGAACGTCTGGTCCTGAAGCACGTGCAGAAGTTTCGCTTGCAGAAGCGGCGGCATTTCGCCGATTTCGTCAAGCAGGATGGTGCCTTTGTTGCAAAGCTCAAACTTGCCCGGCTTCGGATGATTGGCGCCGGTGAAGGCTCCCGCTTCGTAGCCGAACAGTTCGCTTTCCAGCAAATCGGCGGGCACGGCGGCGCAGTTCACCTTCAAAAATGTGCGATGCGCGCGCGGCGAGAGCTTGTGGATCAGTCGCGCGAGAACCTCTTTGCCGGTTCCGCTTTCGCCGAGCAGAAGCACGGGGATATCGACATTGGCAACCAGCGCGGCCTGCGAGCGGATCTTCTTCATCGCCGGACTGGCGGCCACAAAGAAGACATCGTCGCACAGTTCTTCAACCTCGCCTGCGTACGACTCGCTCTTCGCGGTGCCCACGCACTGGCTGATCACGGAGTCGAGTTCGGCCTTCTGGAAAGGCTTGGTCAGATAATCGATGGCGCCCAGGCGCATCGCCTGCACCACCTTGCGCGTGTCGCTGACGCAGGACAGCATAACGACCTTCAGGCCGGGCTTCATCTGCCGAAGCTGTTCAAGAGTCTGCAAACCGTCGATGCCCGGCATCAGCAGGTCGAGCAGCACGAGATCGGGCTGAAGCCCTTTCTGAACTTGCTCGAGCGCCTCTTCGCCGGTGGTTGCGGTCTGGACTTTGTGCTCGTCTACTTCGAGCAGCGTGCGAATGTAACGCAGCATTCCTGGTTCGTCATCGACGAGCAGGATGTTCGCGCTTTGACTCATTGGCTGGTCCCCCGGGGCGGGCTATTTAGGATTGGGTTGAGGGGGATCAGGAAAGAAAATTTGCTGCCGGCTTCGAGTTCGCTTTCGACCCAGATTTTGCCGCCCATGCCCATGAGCAGACGGCGCGCGATGGCCAGCCCGAGGCCCATGCCATCGGTGGCTTCGTTGCCCGGCAGGCGAAAAAAGTCGTCGAAAATTTCCAGCTGAAATTCCGGGCGGATTCCCGGGCCCGTGTCTGAAACGCTGACCTTGACGGCGTTCGGCGCATTGTTTGACTGGCGCCGGCGGTCGCCGTTAGAGGCGCTCTTGCTCACGCTGCGGCGCTCCCACATATGAGGCTCGGCGTGTAGCCAGACCGTGCCGCCCTGGGGCGTATATTTGCTCGCATTCTCCAGCAGATTGGAAATCACGCGCTGCACTTTCGGCGCATCGAACGGAAACGGCGTCAGCTTGTCGTTGGCGAGAAAGTAGAGCGCCAGTCCGCGCTCCTGAAACCGGTTTGACCAGATGCGGCACACTTCCGAGAGGCACACATTCATGTCGTTCTCGACGAATTGCATGCGCAGTTCGCCGGTCTCGAGCACCGTGTAGGTCAGGAAATCCTGAATGAAATGTTGCAGGCGCTGTCCGCTCGAAAACATGTCGGCCATCACCTCGCGCTGGCGATCATTGAGCGGGCCGAGCTTCTGGCTCTGCAGAAGTTCAATGTAGCCGTTCAGAATACTGAGCGGAGTTTTCAGATCGTGCGCGGCCGAGGCGAGCGCGTTGGTCGTTTTGCGATAACGATCACGCAGACTTTCCAGCTCGCGAACGTTTTCGTTGGAGAAAGCAGGCTCGGACATCTGCGCACGCGACTTCGACGGCAGGTTCTCTTTCATGGAGCTCGCGCCGGTAGACATGGCTGGTCTTCCTTCGTGCGGAGTCATTAAGACTCGATCACGAGACGTCGGGGAGGGTTTTCCTTACCACCTGGAACGAGGGATTGACCCGATGTTAAGCCAGGCTCAACAGACTGTCAATCGGAAAGGGCATGAGAGGGAAGCGAAAAAGATTGCACTTTTGATTATTGACCAGCGGTCAATAACGCATCGCCGAGCGGCCCAAACAACCGGGGCGGATTCGGCGCGGTGAGCGAGGTTTAGGGGTTATCTTCCGGTAATCACCGGGGTTGTTCTGTGTTTGGCCCCTAAGATGCGGGTCTTACTCAGTTTACGTAAGGATTGTCTTGAAGAAACGGGTCCCAGATCGAGTCCCAAATAAGGATGCGCGGAGGTGGGAGCGTTTACCCTTAGCCATACCCATTTTTGTGCGCTCCAAAGACGGAAGCGGCAAGGATTCGCTGGAATTTGCCACCGCACTCAATATTTCCGCCGGGGGCGCCCTGGTTATGGTCCGCCGGTCATTGCCCAAATCGGCGCTCATTTCGCTCGAGATCCCCAGCGTTCCAATCGGACCGGCCAACGGTTTGCCCGGCGCCTCCCGGGTCCTTCGGGCTAAGGCCGTTTGGGTAGAGCACTTGGACGACTATCATCTTCTGGGCCTGAAGTTTGCGCGACCTCTGACCACCAATGTGGACGCCCGTCCGCGCGTTTGAGAAAAGCTCTTACCGCGATGTGAAATGTTTTACCCTCCCAGATGCGCCTTCAACATGGCACGTTCGTGCCATGCCCCATCCTGAGTGAAAAGGACTATCATCGGCCTAAGTCGCTCTCAGTATTCGCAGTTATCCGGCATCAGCAACGCCGTTCTTCTCTCTTCCCCCGTTTGGTGCTCGAGATGCACTTTTAGTGCACGTTGGGTGACATCACCCCGATTTGGAATGTAGGGACTCTTATGACGACTATGTCGGTAACTTCATTGCAGCAGTCGATGGGCGAACTACCTCCTGACAGTATTATTTTTGGGCATTCTGAAGCCGTACAGGCCATCCGGGCGCAGCTCTCCCGCGTAGCCGCAGCCAATGTTCCGGTTTTGATCACGGGTGAAAGCGGTACCGGAAAAGACATCATCGCGCGCCTCATTCACGGGCTCTCGCCCTGGAAAGTCGGACCTTATGTAAAGGTGAACTGTCCGGCGATTCCTGGAACGTTACTTGAGAGCGAATTGTTTGGTTACGAAAAGGGCGCGTTCACGGGCGCTTTTGGAGCGAAGCCCGGCCGCGTCGAGATGGCCCACCGCGGCACGCTCTTTCTCGACGAAATTTCTGAACTCGATTCCTCCCTGCAATCGAAGCTGCTTCAACTCTTGCAGGACGGCCAGTTCTGCCGCATCGGCGCGCAGGAAGATAAGAAGGTTGAAGTGCGTGTAGTATGCGCCACCAATCGCGACCTGCAAGCCGAGATCGAGAATGGCACCTTCCGCCAGGATCTTTTTTACCGCATCAACGTTGTGAACCTGCGTATGCCGGCATTGCGCGAACGGCGCGGCGATATCGAAGACCTGTGCCGCTACTTCCTCGACTACTACAACCGGAAATTCAACTGCCGCGCGCGTGCCCTGTCACCCGAGGTGCTGGCCGAGCTGCAAAAGTATCACTGGCCCGGCAACATTCGCGAGCTGGAAAACCTGATCAAGCGCTATGTGATTCTCGGCCACGAAGACGCCATCACGGCCGATCTGGTCCAGCGCGAGCCGGACTATATGAATCCGGACATCTCATTCGACGGCCCAGTATCGCTGAAGAAGCTCACGCGCCAGGCCGTGCGCGAACTGGAGCGCAAAGTCATTCTGAAGGTTCTGCAACAGCATCACTGGAATCGCAAGCAGGCGGCCCGCACGCTCGGCATCAGCTATCGAGCGCTGCTCTACAAAATTCGCGATGCCGGATTGCCCTCAAACCGCGCCCTGCGTCTCCGCCAGGCCGAAAACGCAGCCCTGCCAAGAACCGGCGCCGCCGCAGACTAAGGTTTCCGGCGAAGCCGCAGACCAAGTCAAACCAAGACCCACCGCCAAGACGCAGTGACCGCAAACACGCACTGAGCGCCAAGGGAACCATTCCATGTTTTCTCGGTGTCTCTGTGCCCTCTGTGTCTCTGTGGTAGGCATTGGTTTTGTAGATCCCAGCGGTCCAAAGTCAGCGCGGCCAAGTGCACGCGAAAAGAAAAAAGATCCGCGAGAATCTGCGTTAATCCGTGGAAACGAAGTTGACCTGCAAATCGTTACTTCGGGCTGTTCTCCACCACCTGCTTCACGTTCCCCGAACTTCCCTTGTACCAGGGATCGCCCCCATAAACGGCCTTGATCTTGTGGGTTTTCGCCGAAAGCGAGGAAGTGGTATAAGAAGCCTCGTTCCCGCTCAGGGGCACCGACGCCAGCTCGGTGGTGCCGTCGAAAAACGTGACCGACTCACCGTAACCGAGCGAACCTGTCTTCACCGACACTTCAGCCGTGAATGTCACCGACTGACCTGCCTGCGATGGATTCAAAGAAGAAGTCACCGTAGTCTTGGTGGTATTGAGCACTGCGGGATTATTGAGCAACACGCGCAGCGATCCGGGCGTGTTAAATCCGCCTCCCGAATTCGTAACCAGCAGATCCGGCCTGCCGTCTCCATTCACGTCGGCTACTCTGATGGCAGAGTCCCCGCTGACAGAATCGTAGTCCTTGACCTTCGCGAACGTTCCGGGACCGGTGCCTGCCGCCAGACCCACCGCTCCCTTCTTACACGGCGTCGGCGAGCAACTACTCGCAATCAGAAGATCAAGATTGTCGTCACCGTTGACGTAGCCAAACGCCGCCGAACTCGTGCCGGCATTGCCCGAACTGTAAAGCGCAGCCTGCCGCAACGTGCCATCGCCGTTGCCGAAGAGAATCGCCACCGAGCCAGTGCCCCGGCAGGAAGGACCGCAAGCGTTAGTCACCACCGCATCCAGGTAGCCGTCACCATTCACATCCATCAGGATCGCCGAACTCGTAAGTAACCCCCCGGCGTCATACTGCACCGCGGGCTGGAAAGTGCCGTCGCCGTTGCCCAGCAGAACGCCCACCGTCCCTTGGCCGCAGCTTCCTATATCGCCGTTTGCGTTGGCGACGATGAGATCGGGGTTCCCATCCAGGTCTAAATCTCCCACCGCGACCGAAAATGCCTCGCGGCCGCATCCGCCCGAGCTGTAAGGCAAGGCTGCTTGAAATGTGCCGTCGCCATTCCCCAGCAACACGCCGATGCTATTGTTGCCGCTGAAGCGATCGTCCCAATTGGTGACAATCACGTCGAGCTTGCCGTCCCGATTCACGTCGGCTACCGCCAGCGACTCGGTTGTCTCCCCGCCAGCGTCGTACAAGACCACCGGCTCGAAAGTTCCGTCGCCCCGTCCCAGCAACACGCCGACCACCCCGTCGGCGGCCAGGCCCGTGCCACAATTGGCTTCGCCAATCACGCACATGTTGGTGACAATCAGATCAGGATGGCCATCGCCATTGACGTCGGCGATTACCACTCCATTGTTATATTGACCTCCCGTGTCGTAAAGAACCGCCGGCTTAAATGTGCCATCTCCGTTTCCCAGCGACACGCTCACCGCGCCGTTCGGGCAGACGGCGCCGCAGCTATTCGCAACCGCCACATCCAGATTGCCGTCTCCGTTGAGATCGCCCACCGCCATGGCGCCCGCCCCGGTGCCGCCCGTCTGATAGGCAACCGCCGGCAGGAACAACGATTTAGCGGAGGCCAGAGGATTCGCCGCCGGGGCACTGGCTCTCTCACCCCCAGCCTGCGAGGACGTCCCAGGAGCGCCGATTCGAGCGAATGCGGCGATCGCCAGAACAAGCACGAGAGAAACAAAAGACAACAGACGACCATGCGAACCAGGGCGATTCAAGTTCATGGGAGGCCTCCTGATGGCCAGTAATCATGGGCCTTTCAATGGGTTTGCTGATACGGGGCTGCAAGGTTTTTCACTTGCAATCGAGGAGGGAGCCCAACAGTACCTCCATTGCCAACCCGTGTCAATCCCTTAGTTTCACGGCTTTGCGGCCGACCCCTGCCCCCGATTGCTCCACATGAGGCGCGAAAAAGATGAGCCGCACAAAAGCCCAATCAATTATCGGGCCACTCTGTGGAAGCACCCGCCCCTCAAGCCCAATAAGTCCGGTCCAGCGTCCGATACTGAATCGCCTCGGCGATGTGCTTAGGCTCGAGCTGCTCATTCCCCTCCAGGTCCGCAATCGTCCGCGCCACCTTCAAAATGCGATCATGCGCCCGAGCGCTCAGCCCCTGTTGCGTCATGGCGCGTTCCAGCAGCCGTTCGCAGTCCGCTGAGAGCGTGCAGAACTTGCGAATATTCTGCGATGACATCTGCGCGTTGCAATAAAGCTTTTCCTTCCGCGTTGCAAACCGGTCAAGCTGAATTTGCCGCGCTCGCACCACCCGTTCCAGAATCTTCCCCGAACCCTCCGGCTCGTTAGTGCTGCGCATCTCTTTATAGTTCACGGCCGGCACATCAATGTGGATATCAATGCGATCAAGCAGCGGCCCGGAGATCTTCGACATATAGCGCTGGATCATAGGCGGCGTGCAATGGCACTCGCGCTTGGCGTCATTGTGAAAGCCGCACGGGCACGGGTTCATGGCGGCGGTCAGCATAAAGCGCGCTGGGAAGGTCAGCGACATCGCGGCACGGGCGATGCATACGGTCCCATCTTCGAGCGGCTGCCGCATCACTTCAAGCACAGTGCGGGGGAACTCCGGCAGTTCGTCCAGAAACAGCACGCCATTGTGAGCCAGCGAAACTTCGCCCGGCCGCGGGATAGCGCCGCCGCCAATCAGCCCGGCGTCAGAGATAGTGTGATGCGGCGAGCGAAATGGCCGCACGCCGACCAGTCCGGCCCGCGCATCGAGCACGCCCGCGACGCTGTGAATGCGAGTCGTCTCGAGCGCCTCTTCAAACGTGAGCGGCGGCAGGATAGTCGGCATGCGCTTGGCGAGCATCGTCTTGCCCGAGCCCGGCGGGCCGATCATCAAAATGTTGTGGCTGCCGGCGCAGGCCACTTCGAGAGCGCGCTTGGCGGTCTGCTGCCCGCGCACATCCTTGAAATCCAGATGAGAGTGCTGCGCCTCGCTCAGCAGCTTCTCGCGATCGACCTCAAGCCGCGACACTCCATTCCCGGAATTGATGTAGTGAATGACGTCGATCAGCGACTTGAGCGGATAGACCTCCACATCGCCAACCATGGCGGCTTCGCGCGCATTGACCTCCGGGACAATAAGCCGCTTGACCTTGCGCGAGCGCGCCTCTAGCGCAATCGGCAAAGCTCCGCGCACCCCGCGCAGCCCGCCATCCAAAGACAGTTCGCCCACAAAGAGCGTGTCGGGAATCTCCTTCTTATTCAGCCCGCCGTAAGCGCCAAGAATGCCGAGCGCCATGGGCAAATCGAAGCCCGAGCCTTCCTTGCGGATGTCCGCCGGAGCGAGATTGATCGTGATGTCAGTCGGCGGTATGTCATAGCCGCAGTTCTTGAGCGCGGCCCGCACCCGATCACGGCTCTCGCGTACGGCGGCGTCGGGCAGGCCGACGGTGTGGAAGCGGTCTTCTTTCTGCTTGATGCCGGAGACGTCGACCTCGACCTCGATAATACTGGCGTTTACGCCATAGACCGCGGCGCTCAGCGTTTTATAGAGCATAAGGTTGCGGCAACTTTCAAGACCGGCAAACCATCGTTTGCAAACGGTTCCATCTCCAAAGGCACTGCGAAGACACTACGAGGACGGCGCGGCAGGTCAGATCGCAGGGCCCATGCTATCCCGCGGCGACCGGCCGGGCTGTGACGGCCATCACCCCGTTACCGTGATGGAACTTCTCGGTTGCGATGTAAGGCATGAACAGGGCGGTTCGGTGCTAGGCTATGCTATCCGCGGAAAATCATGCACGCTTGCCGCAGGCTTTTCCGCGCCAGCGGTGACGACCCATGCCCTCGCGAATGTCCGACGACGGTTCCACACCGGGCTCCAATCCAAAGAGTCCCGGCGTTCCCCCGAGCCATCTCGAACGCGAGGAGAGCCAGCTCTGGCGATGGGCGCTCGGCCTGATCCTCTTGCTGGCCGCGGCCGTAGCCTACTTATCGTGGAACGAGCTCAAGGACCTGCCGTACCGGCTGTGGGCGATTCCTGCCGGCCTCTTCATTCTCTCCTTCTTATTTGCGACCTACGCCTTCGGTCGCAAGCGCGAAGTTTCCGACCTGAAGCAGCTCTTGCGTGGCCTCGAAGAACGCTCGGGCGCCGCGCCCACCGAAGAGCAACTCGATCAGCTCGGGCAACTCATCTCGCGCTCGCAACGCAACTTTAAAGAGCTCATCGATTCGCTCGACGATGTCGCGCTGGCGGTCTCTCTCGACGGCACACTCCGCACCGTGAATCGCCGAGTCACCGAGATCCTGGGAGTCTCCTACACGACTATGCTCGGCCACAAGCTGACCGAGTTCCTGGTCGTGCCGCCCGTAACCGAGACGCCCTTCGATCTCTCTCGCTTCCTCGAGAAGCGCACCTGGACGGGCGTGGTCGCCATCCAGCCAAAAAATCCTCCCAACTCTCGACGCCTTTATTACGACTGCATGGTCAACGCCATCGTCAAAGGCGACGACGTGACCGGAGCCAGCGTGCTGGCCCGCAACATCACCGACCAGCGCGACAAGGAGCAGCGCTTCACGCAGCTCTTCGAGAGCCTCCGCGAAGGCGTCTACATGTGCAGTCCCGAAGGCAAGCTGCTGGAGGTCAACCCCGCGCTGGTTGACATCCTGGCATACGAGAGTAAAGAAGAGCTGCTCAACCTGCCGCCCGATGCGCTCAAAGTCGACGCCGCGCCCGAGCCGGTTCTGGGGCGCACCGGCAGCCAAAGCGGACGCACGCGCACGCGCGAAGTCAAGCTAAGAAGAAAAGACGGCGGAGTCGCCGTCTGCCAGGACATTTCCAGTGGCGTGATCGAAGAAGGAAGGATCGTGCGCTACCAGGGCACGCTCGTCGACGTGACCGAGAAGCGCGCCATGGAGCGGCAGCTGCGCGGTCAGGAAGAGTTCCGGCGGCATCTGCTCGAAAGCTTTCCAGACCTGATCCTCGTTCTCGATCTGAAGGGAAAATATACCTTCGTCAGTCCGCGCATTCGCGAACTCCTCGGCTACGGGCCGGACCAGCTTCTCGGCAAAAGCGTGGAAGATCCCGAGCACAGTTGGCCGGAACTCGCCAAGCTCTTTCACACGGTGGCGGCGGGAGAGAATTCGCGCGCCTCATGCGAATATGCGGCGCGGCATCATGACGGCGTTGCCCGCACCATGCTCGGCATGGCCAGTCCGCTGCTCGATGCCGAAGGCAAACCAGCGGGCGTGATCATCTCCGTGCGCGACGTAACGACCGAGAAAAAACTCGAGCGCCAGATCATTCAAAGCGAGCGCCTGGCGGCCATGGGCCAGATGATCGGCGGATTCGCGCACGAGCTCAATAATCCGCTGACCAGCATTCTCGGCATGGCCGAGTTGCTCCAGGATGGCGGAGTCAGTGAGGGCGCGCGCAAGCAAGTCACGATTCTCCATCAGCAGGCGCGGCGCGCCGCCGAGATCGTTCAGAACCTGCAATACTTCGCCCGTCCGCCCGCCCCCGGACGCAGCAAGGTAGATTTAAACGAACTCGTCCAGCGCATCCTGCACCTGCAAACGTATCCCCTGCGCAAGAGCAACATCACCGTCGATTTCACGCCTGAGCCAACGATCCCTGCCGTCGAGGCCGATCCCAATCAGCTGATGCAAGTCTTCCTGAACCTGCTGCTCAACGCCGAGCAGGCGATTCGCGAGACAGGCGAGAAGGGCACGATCAAGGTTCGCCTGGGACGCGGCCTTCCCGGCAATCCAGATTCCGTGTGGGTCATATTTGAAGACGATGGCCCCGGCATCGCGCCCGAAAATCTGGCGCACATCTTCGATCCCTTCTTCACCACCAAGCGTCCCGGCCGCGGCACAGGTCTCGGCCTGAGCATCTGCAAAACAGTAATGCGCGAGCACGGCGGAAACATCGAAGCCGCCTCAGCCCCCGGTGGAGGCGCGGTGTTTACTATCACGCTGCCGGTGGGCTCTGTGACGACGGCCGAATAGGCAATGAAGTTAAGCCACCTCGCTTACGGGCACAGAATTGCGTTCCTCGACCTCTCCTTTTATCCTATGTTCGACTTTGAGCAGGATTCATTATGAGAAATGTGCTTATTATCGCGTGTCTGCTTGCTACCAGCTGTGCTGCTGAACCACAGCCAAAGACAATGACGAAGATAGAGGTGATTCTCGGAAGTCCCGGGGTCGTCGCCGGGAGCTTTGCGTCGAAACCGAAAGTCTTCTACCGCTCAGGGAACCGATACTGTCGCATCGAGGAGGCGCCCGATCCCGATCAAGGTGTCCACAATTTGATGATTGTGAATGAACCCGATTATTGGATGGTCAACCTATTAAATAAGACCGCTCGACACGCTATCGATCCGGGTCCAACTTTTAATTGTCACCTTCCGATCTTCGCGTATGGTGCACCCGGGTCCATGGACGAGGAAACGAAGGGGATCAGGGAATTGGAGTTCGGCCAAGAGATCGAGTTCTTCAAGGCCAGAGGAGCTGTGGCAGCAAAAGGACCTGTTTTGCAGAAGCAAGAAACGATGGTATACCGAGCAAAAATCGGCACCGCCGCCTTGGCACTTTTTACGTACGGTACACCGCAACACCCCCTCGCGGTTGGATTACAACGCGGGGATAAGAACGATCTCTATTGGTACAGCGGCTACGGCCAGGCTGACTTCGACCCCAAGCTCTTCGCGAAGCCGGAGGGTGTGAAAATCGAGGATTCGAAGCCTTAGTGATGTCGCCGCGTTCTTTCACGCTTAACCTAAGTTTGTAATCATCGACAGTGTTTGATTAGAACTACCGCTCCACCGCCATAGCCACGGCATTCCCTCCGCCCAAACAAAGCGCCGCGATCCCGCGATGCACATCGCGTCGGATCATCTCGTAAATCAGCGTCACCAGCACGCGCGCTCCGCTCGCCCCAATCGGATGCCCCAGCGCAACTGCGCCGCCATTTACGTTCACGCGATTCATATCCAACCCAAGTTCGCGAATCACTCCCAGCGCCTGCACCGAGAACGCCTCATTCAACTCGTAGAGGTCAACCTCATCCCTCTTCCATCCCGTCTTCTGCCAGATCGTCTTCACCGCGCCGACCGGAGCCATCATTACCCACTTCGGTTCGACTCCGCTGGTTGCCTGCGCGACAATCCGCACCATCGGCTTCGCGCCCAACTCAGCCGCCCGCGCGGCGCTCGTCACCACCACCGCCGCCGCCCCGTCATTCACTCCCGGAGCATTCCCCGCCGTCACGGTCCCATCTTTCTTAAACGCCGGCTTCAGCGCGCGCAGCACTTCGATCGTCGTATCCTCGCGCGGCCCCTCGTCTTTATCGAAGATCACCGGCGCCGCGCCTTTTTTCTTCGCCGGCAATTCCACCGGAACAATCTGCGCTTTAAATCGGCATTCCTTCTGCGCCGAGATCGCCTTGCGATGCGAGTTCACGGCGAACTCATCCTGCTCCTCGCGCGTGATCCCGTATTTCTCCGCCACGTTCTCGCCCGTGATGCCCATGTGATAGTCGTTGTAAATATCCCAGAGCCCGTCGTTCACCATCGAATCCACCAGCTGTCCATTGCCCAGCCGATAGCCCTTGCGCGCATTCGGCAAAAGATAAGGCGCGTTCGTCATCGACTCCATGCCGCCCGCGACCACGATAAAACTGTTGCCGGTCTCGATCGCCTGCGCCGCGAGCGCGACAGATTTCAATCCCGACCCGCAAACTTTGTTGATTGTCATGGCACCCACTTCGGGCGAGAGTCCGCCGAAAATTGCCGCCTGCCGCGCCGGATTTTGTCCGAGCCCCGCAGTGACTACATCGCCCATGATGCACTCATCGACGAGCTTCGCATCGATGCCCGCGCGCTTCACCGCCTCGCGCACCACGATCGGCGCCAAGCTCCGGCGCTCTTCAAATCGCTCAGGCTTCCCTGAAATTTTCCAATCGGGGTACGGCAACCAGAGATGATCACAACATCGCTTGAACCCGGCATAAATGCGCTCCTCCAGATGATTCGTCGTCTGCAAAACCGCAATACATTATAGATGGCGAAGCGCAATCAAAGATGCGCGAGCGCGGCCAGAGCAAAGTGTTAGTCGTGAACGAAGCGGCCGGTGACATCCGCGGGAAAAATCGCGCGATGAAGACGCGCGCGCGAGACGATGACGCAAAATGAGGATGAAGTTGCCACACGCGCGCGAAATTTTCCGCGCGAGCAAGATGAAGTGACTTTGGTGCAGCGTTGCGCACGCCTCGATCGATCATTTTTCTCTTGACTTCGTTCTGCGTTGACTCTATACATTCAACTAGTTGCAACAGAATGGCGTTGCGAAATTCCATGAACAATGGAAAGGGAGAATAGATCCATGGCAACCAAAAAGAAAGCAAAGAAGAAAAGCAGCAAAAAGCACTAAGAGCTGTTAGGCAATGTAAGGCAACCATGGGGACGCGATGAGCGTCCCCAAAGTTTTTTGCGGCAAAATCTTTTCGCCGCGCCCAACCCACTGCCTCGCCCGTAGTCATCCTCTTTTACGCGTTGTCATCCTGAGCCCGAACGAAGTGAGTGGACGAAGGACCTCCATCTCCGCGAACCTCCCGCTTCAATTCGCCCGCCGCCCCGCACTCTTCTGCGCCACATGCATCGCCTTCTCCGTCGCCGGACACAAATTGCGATACGGGCACAACCGGCACTGGTAGCCCTGTTTCGGCCCAAACTCCCCAGCCGCAATGCACTCCGCCGCGTTCAGCACGCGCAGCTTCGCCTCTTCCAGTTGCGCGTCATTTCGCGTCGTGCTCACAGCCGCGTTGTTCTCCAGATTAAAAAACACCAGCCGATCCGCCCGCGTCCCAAACGCCTCTTTCGCCGCCAGCGCATACAACGAAAGCTGCAAACTCTCATCCGCCTCTTCCTGCGACTTCGGCTTCCCGGTTTTGTAATCCACCACGCAAACCGTATCCGCGCCCGTGCGATCGATCCGATCCACTCGGCCAGCCAGCTTCGTCGCACCCATCTGAAGTTCAAACCGCCGCTCCGTCTCAATCACCTCCGGCGCCGGCGCAGCTCGCGCTCCCTCTAGAAACTGCCGCAGCTGTTCATTCCCCTGCCGCAGATAAAGTTCGTACTGATATCGATCGGCAATCCGCGCCTCCGCGAGCGCCGACCGGAACTGTTCCAGCAACTCCTCGTCGCTGATCTCGCGCCCAAAGCGCTGCGCGTCGTAGTAAGTCCGCAAAACGCCATGCATCGCCGCTCCATAATGCAATGACGCCGAAACCTCGCGCGGCAAATTCCACTCCCGCTCCAGCTTGAAGCGCAGCGGACACTGCTCATAAATTTCAATCGCCGAAGCGCTCAGCCCGGTCGTGAAATTCGCCGCCGGATCCATCAGCAGCCACGCCGCCACGTTCGATTGCTGCAAAGCGATCTTCTGCTCCTCCTCGGCAAACAGCGTGTCCTGCACGGCCGCCGCCGAATGCGTCGCCCAGAATTTCCGGTAAGCATGATGAGCCATGAAGTCGCGCAAAAACTGCGTCGGCTTCGGATCCTTCTTCCCCCGCCCCTGATGCGCATAGATCGCCAGCGAATCCTTGGCTCGCGTCATCGCCACATAAAAAAGCCGCCGCTCTTCCTGCTCATGCAGAATCTTGTCGTCATACGCCGCAATTCCAGACCGCCGCAGCTCCGCCGGAAACGCCACCAGCGGCTCCTTGTAGCTGCACGGAAACGATGTCGAAGACCCGCGAATCACCGCCACATGCCGGAACTCAAGTCCCTTCGCCGCATGTGCGGTCAAAAGTTGTACCGCATCCTCGGTACTCCGCGGCAAAACAATCGCGCCCCGCGCCTCAACAAAAAGTTCCAGGTAATCGAGAAACTCGGCAGGCGCACCGGTCTCGACGATCGCCTTCTCCTGCCAAATCTCCACAAACTTCCCGAGCGCTGCCAGCGGCGCCGAGCGCGGCAAATCAAAATGCCGGATGACCTTGTTCAGAGCCGCATCCGCCCGCACTTCATCTTTCTCTACGTCACCATGAATCTCCGCCACGCTCGCCAACACCGCCGCTCCGCCCGCGAGTTTTCCCAAAATGCCAGGCAGATCCAGCTCATTCCGACGCGCCGCTCTCATCCCTGCCCGCAACTCGCCCGCATCAATCGCGAACTGCGGCAACGCCGCCACACGAAACAGGCTCGCCGCATCGTTCGGAGATACCGCCGCGGCCAGGCAAGCAATCGCGTCCCGCACCTCGGGAGTGTCCAGCACATCCAGCCCTTCAATCGAAAACGGAATGCCGCGCTCCGCCAACTCTTTCACCAACTCATCGCGATGATTGTGCTGGCGATAGAGCACAGCAAAATCTTTCCACGCGGAGCGCTCAGCCTTGCGAGTCTTCTGGATCCGCCGCGCCAGATCCGCGGCCTCAACATCCTTATCGCCCCAGGTAACGATCTCAACCAGAGGCGCAACCGAAATCTCGCCTCGCTCGCGCGCCTGTTCATCGCGCAACGACTGCAGAGGTGTCCGCTGGTACGCGATGGCCGATGCCTTTTGTAAAAACACCGGCGGGTTCTCATTCACGATCTCAAAAGCGCAACCGAGGATGGGCGCCAGCGATCGCCGGTTCTTGCCCAGAACGACAAGTCGCAAACCCGGAAACCTCTGCGCAAAGAGCGTAAACG
This sequence comes from uncultured Acidobacteriaceae bacterium, assembly GCA_963803645.1. GTDB lineage: Bacteria > Acidobacteriota > Terriglobia > Terriglobales > Acidobacteriaceae > Acidiflorens. The sequence goes on from CAWDNK010000007.1 coordinate 982,734, forward strand.
CCTCGCTCGAGGCACCGCGAAACTGGTAGATAGCCTGATCCGGATCGCCCACCGCAAACACATTTGCTCCCGGCCCAGCCAGCAGCGACAGTACTTCCACCTGCGCAAAATTCGCGTCCTGAAATTCATCGACCAGCAGAAAGCGGGTCCGAACCCGTTCCTCGTCCAGCAGCGCCGGATCATCCTTCAGCAACCGGTAAGCCTTCGTAATCATGTGGCCGAAGGTGCCGAGGTTCTTCTCCTCAAGCATCTCTTCGACCTTCGCGAACACGCGCGCAATTTCCTGGCAGCGCTCCAGAATCTCGCCATCATCCATCTCAGCTTGCTTCTTCGAACTGGTCACGCGCGGCAGCGGAATCTCTCCGCGCTCCAGTCGTCCGACATAAGCCGCGTATTCCTCCGGACCGACCAGTTCGTCCTGGCAACGCCGCATAAAATCCAGCAGACTGTCCAGAAATTGTCCAACATTCGCCGCCCGCACAAAATACTTCAGCCGCAGATCGCGAATCCGCCGCCGCAGGAATACCCAAAGATCTTTGTCATCGAGCACCCTGAACGCCTTGCCCCGCCGGTGCAGCAGCCCATTGCACCACGCGTGAAAAGTGCAGGTCTGAAGATCCTCAATGTAAGTGCCCTTCAACTCCGCGCGCACGCGCTGCTGCATTTCCGCCGCAGCATTGTCGGCGTAAGTAAGCGCAAGAATTTCGTCAGGACGAGCGTGTCCCTGTCGAACAAGATTCGCGATGCGCTGAATCAGAACAGTAGTCTTGCCAGTCCCAGCGCCGGCCAGCACAACCATCGGCCCATGAACGTGCTCAATAGCCTCCAACTGGCGAGCGTCAGGGGCAATCTTTTTGGAAGCAACTTCAGTCATGGCACTCATTAGCCGGAGCATACCAGAGCCAGATGTGGAACGGCGCGCGGGGAGGGATGATGGTCACCCAAGCCGAAAGAACCGGTAGCGCCGGCGACTCGCCGGCCGTTACGAGGGCGTCTCGCCCTCGTCGTGACCTTGACAGCAATGTCGCAAGTTTCTAACTGAGTATCTCGACTGCCAATGCCGCCCCAACAATAGCCGCAGTCTCCGCCCGAAGAATAGTAGGCCCAAGCGAAGCCAATTTCCATCCCGCCTCGCGAAACCAACCGACTTCATCTTCCGCCCAACCGCCTTCCGGCCCGACCGCAAGAACAGCCGTGTGAGCAGAAGGCGGCAAAACATCCCGCAGGCTGGCATCCATTTCCGATTCAGACAGAACGACCCGCGGCACAGAAAACTCCGCAGCCTTCCCATCGTCGCTGCCCAGGAATTCCTTCAACCTAACCGCAGCCAATATCTCCGGAGGCGCTGCGCGCCGTGATTGCTCCGCCGCTTGCCGGGCAATGCGCACCCAGCGTTCATGTCGCTTAACAGAGGCCGCAGCCAGATGAGCATCCGTTCGCCGCGCAATCACCGGAATAATCCGCGCCACTCCAACCTCGGTGCACTTTTCGACAGCCCACTCCATCCGATCAAACTTGAAGATGGCAAGAACAAGAGTAAGATCGGCCGCAGCCCGCAAAGCCACTTCATCCCCAAGCGCAAACTCCACACGCTCGTCAGAGAGAGACACTATTTTCCCGCGGCGAACGCCCGCCGAGAGTGCGATGTCAAACTCCTGTCCAATTTGAGCGCGCAGCACGCGCCTCAGATGCAAAGCGTGCTCGCCGGTAAGCGCGGCAGTATTTCCATGAACTTCATCGGCGATCCAGCGGCGGCGGGTCAAAAGAGAGTTCTCAGTAGTCAGTTCTCAACAAAACCGTGCGATTGGGGAGATCTGCCGGCCCCGAGGGGTTGCAACTGAGAGCTACAGCTTCTCAGTTCCCAGTTCCCAGTCAGATTCATTCTATTTGGGAAGGGTCAGCCGACGCCGTGAGTTTTTACTGAGAACTGACAACTGAGAACTGAGAACTGCTTTTCAAACAAACATATCCTTCACCCGCCCAAGCAGCGACCGCCGCTGCGGCGTGTTCTCCACCGGCGTCAGTTCTCCGAACTCGCTCAGCAACTCACGCTGGCGTTTATTGAGCTTCGCCGGAGTCTGAATCCGCACCTCGACAAACAGATCGCCTTTGCCGTGGCTGTTCAGCGCCGGTACGCCCTTCCCGCGAATGCGGAACGATGTTCCCGACTGCGTTCCCTCCGGCACCTTCAGTTTGTGCTCGCCTTCGAGCGTCGGAACCATGATCTCCGTCCCCAGCGCAGCTTGCGAAAACGAAATTGGCACCACGCATTGCAGGTCATTGCCCTCGCGCTCAAAAAACGAATGCTCCTTCACGTGCAGCACAACATACAAATCGCCTGCCGGACCCGCAAACGCCCCCGCCTCGCCGAGGCCCGTGAAGCGAATGCGTGTCCCATCCTCGACTCCCGCCGGAACTTTCGCTTCGACCACGCGCTCCCGCAACATGCGGCCTTCGCCTTTGCACTTCACGCACGGATCGGTGATGACCGAGCCCGCGCCCTGGCAAGTCGAGCATGTCCGCGCAATGCTGAAAAAGCCCTGCTGATACCGAACCTGTCCGCGCCCTTCGCAAGTGCGGCACGCGACGGGAGCTTTGCCGGGCGCTGCGCCCGAGCCGCGGCACGTCTCGCAAGTCTCGTGGCGCCGGACGTTGACCTGCTTTTCAACTCCGAACACCGCTTCCTCAAATTCCAGGTGCAGATCCTCGCGGAGGTCGGCCCCGCGCTGCGCCCGGCTGCGCCGCCGTCCCCCGCTCCCGCCAAACAAATCACCAAAGCCAAAAAACTCCCCAAAGATGTCGCCGAAGTCCTGAAAAATAGCCGGATCAAATCCTGCCGCGCCCGCCGAACCGCCGCCCACGCCCGCATGGCCAAAACGGTCATACAGTGACCGCTTCTCGCCATCCGCCAAAATCGCGTACGCCTCCGTCAGCTCTTTGAACTTCTCTTCCGCCTCGGGATTATTAGGATTGCGATCGGGATGATACGTCAGCGCGAGTTTGCGATAAGCGCTCTTGATTTCGACCTCGGTGGCCGTGCGCCCAACGCCCAGCACCTCGTAATAATCTCGTTTAGTATTTGCAGCCAGAAAACTCTCCTACTCGTTTGCCTAAGTCATCGCTTTAACGATTGTCATCCCGAGCGAAGCGAGGAATCTCATGTTCCGCGTATCTCGACGCAACTACCCTCTGCTGTTGCGCGCCACCCGCACCATTGCCGGCCGCAGCAGCCGATCCTTATACTTATATCCGCGCTGCAATTCCTCGAGCACATGATGGTCCGGCGCCTCGGTCGTATCCACCATCTCGATCGCCTCATGCACCTTAGGATCAAACGGCCGCCCCATCGATACAATCGGCTGCACGCCCGCCTTCGCCAGCGCATCCTGAAGCTGCCGATAGATCAGCTCCACGCCGCTCCTGAATTCGCTCCCATCGCCGCCCGCCTTCAGCGCCCGCTCAAGACTATCCAGCACCGGCAACAATCCGCGTAGCACATCCGCCGCCGCAAACTCCCGGAACTCCGCCTGCTCGCGCACCGCCCGCTTGCGCGCATTGTCAAACTCCGCCTGCTGACGCGCCAGCCGGTCAAGCAGCGCATCGCGCTCCGCCTTCAGCTTCTCAAGCTCCGACCCCGCGCTGATATCGACCACCCCCGCCCCGCCCGATGCTTTCTCGTCCGAGCCTTCCGCCGCCGGCAGCTCCCGCTCCAGATCCAGATTGCTCGCTTCGCTTTTTCCGTTGCCCTTACGCATACCGCTCTCTACTCCGATTCATTCAAAAGTTTGTCAAACAGTCGCGCGATATACGACACCGCCGACATCGTGTGCTGATAATCCAGCCGCGTCGGCCCAATCACCGCCAGCGAGCCGCGCACCTCGCCGCCCACCCGCGCCGGCGCTCCAATCAGCACAAAGTTCTGCAATGACGAGGCCGATCCCGATCCCAACCCCGATCCCAAGCCGGATGATCCCAACCCCGAACTAAACGAAGACGACGGCAGCGCCTCGTCCAGTCCAATCACCACCCGCACCGCCTCCTGCCGCGTGTCCAGATAAGCGCCCAGCAGCTTGACGACTTTTTCTTTCTCCTCAAGCGTCCGCAGCATGTCTTCCAGCCGTTGCCGGTCTTTTTCCGTCGCGCCCAGTTCGCTGGCCACCAGGTTGGCCGCGCCTTCCACAAACACCACATCCGTCGCTTCGTGCGCGGCCAGCGCTCCCTGCTGATACAGACGCTCGATCGACTTCATCAGCTCCCGATACTCGCCGCGTTCCGATTCGATGCGCCGCTCCAGCTCCGCGCGCATGTCTTCCATCGTCCAGCCGCGAAAATTTTCGTTCAAATACCGCGCCGCCAAATCCAGATCGGCCTGCGGAATATCCAGCCGCAGCACCCGGTCGCGCACCACCCCCGACCGAGTCACCACTACCGCCAGCACCTTCTGATCGCTCAGCCGCGAAAAGTAAACATGGTCCAGCGCATTCCGCGGACCAGTCATCCCCGCCGAGCCCGCCACCGTCACGCCCACCCCATGCGATATCAACGACAGCACATGCGAAGTCCGCTCCATGAACTCCTGCACATCCGTCACGCCCGTCAGCGTGTCCTGAATAATGCTCTGATTCTCGTGCGAAATATGCGCTTCGCCGCTCAGCTGCTCGACATAATAACGATAGGCCTCAGCCGTGGGCACGCGCCCCGCCGAAGTATGCGGCTGCTCCAGAAATCCCGCATCCGTCAAATCAGCCATCACATTCCGAATCGTCGCCGGACTAAGCCCCTCCCGGCTGGCGCGCGCAATCGTGCGCGACCCTACCGGCTCCCCGCTGGCAATAAACGTCTCGACAATCGCAGTCAGGATTTCACGTTCCCGACCGCCCGGCGCTCCAGGTGGTGGCATAGGCAACAATCAGCACAATAACCAGGCACAATAACAAGGAGACACCCTCTCCCCCGGGGGAAGGAAAGAATAACTCCTATAAATTCTTTAGATGCAGTGGCTTAGATGTAGGATTCCACCGCCCCTACACTGAATTCTAGGGAGCAGGCGCGGGGGTGTCAAGGAATCGCTTAGGATCAGAACAAAATACACGCCCATTCACGATGAGAGTTTTGAAACTCGCCATTTGGGGAAAAGTAATGCTAAAGGCGGCCTTACTTGTTAGAGTGTAGTTGCCTGCAAGTAATCAGGAATTTTAGTTCAGCAGTACGAATTTTGGTGAAAACAGCGCCGGGTACAAGTATTGTCAGCATAAGCGGCTCTTGACAGCGATAGCCTCTATTGGCCGCGCAACCTGACTGACTGATGCATGAACCCACGGCTGTTGATCTCTTCTGCGGCTGCGGTGGAATGAGTCTAGGCGCCGCCCGTGCCGGATTCCGACTCGCGGGCGCAATTGACTTCGATGCAAGGGCACTCGCATCGCATAAGCGTAACTTCCCAGGAAGCACCCACTATCGCGCTGACTTAGCTGGCATGCCGGGACGCCAAGTTCTTGCACGTCTGAAGATCTCTGCCGGAGAGGTCGACGTTTTTGTCGGCGGACCACCGTGCCAAGGTTTTAGCAACATGGGCAAGCGGAATCCTAAAGATGAGCGGAATCTCCTACTTGCTGATTTCCTTCGCATAGTTAAGGAGATCAGGCCGTCTGCATTTGTTCTCGAGAATGTCCCCGCCCTCCTACACGACCGATATAAAAAGGTGTTAGACGATGCTCTACGCCCCCTCGAGTCCGCATATGACATTCTTGATCCGCAGCTGTTAAGGGCAACCGACGCTGGTGCGCCTACGCTGCGCGTGCGCATGTTCGTCGTCGGATTTCGAAAATCAATTGCGGCGGCCGTTTCGGACTTTTGGAAGCCGGCAAAAGCGACCCAGCCACCCGTTGTCCGTGAAGCCCTAGACGGCCTTCCGGCTGACATCACCTCGGACTGGGCTGCAAGCCGGGGCGGGGTACGCACCGTACGAATCAGTCGCCAAGGAGCTTTTTTCAAGGCAGCGTCTGCCCGAATTCCAGCTAGTGTCGGCGATCCGGCTGCCATCGAGCTACTATCTAGGAATCTCGTAACTGGCTGCATCGGCACGAGTCACTCCAATGACCTCATTCGACGTTATGCTGAGTTAGAATACGGCGAATCGGATGAGAAAACGAAATCTGTGAAACTAGACCCCAAAGGTTACTGCCCAACGCTGCGCGCCGGTACTGGACCTGATCGAGGCTCGTTCCAGGCGGTCCGTCCAATTCATTACTTGCGCCCACGTGTCATCACGCCTCGTGAAGCCGCGCGCCTGCAGGGATTTCCCGACTGGTATCAGTTCGACCAAACCAAGTGGCACTCGTTTAGACAAATCGGCAACAGCGTGAGTCCGCTCGTTGCGGAGTCAGTATTACGCAGAGTGCGAAAGGTGCTGGTACGTGCCCAACAATGAGACTGTTGATGCGTCGCCAACAAAGCGTTTTTTCATATCAGTGCTCATCAAGGACATCAACTTCCTGGACGCCATAGTGGAGCTCGTCGACAACAGCGTTGACTCCGTGCGTGCGAGCAGCGAGACAGCAGACATTAGCGGCAAACGTGTGGAGATCGAGTACGACGACAAGCATTTCTCCATTAAGGATAATGCGTCTGGCATTTCGATTCATGACGCTAAGGAGTTCGTGTTTCGTTTCGGCCGCTCGAAGAACGCTCCGCCGACCCCTGGAAGTGTGGGCGAATTTGGAGTTGGGATGAAGCGTGCATTATTCAAGATCGGTCGATATTTCGAAGTCGAATCTTGGACGAAGACGGAACATCTGCGGGTTGTCGTAGATGTCGACAAATGGGAATCCGAGCCGGAAAAAGACCCCACGGATTGGACGTTTCCATTAGTCGTCGCAGAGAGAAAAAACAGTCAAGCAGAATCCGGGACACACGTCACAGCCAAGAAACTTCCCGAATACTCGATCGAGCAACTGTCGAGCACATCTTTCGGAACGCAACTAATGCTCCACCTTAAACACGCTCACACGGAAGCCCTGAATGCAGGCCTCTCGATCACGGTCAATGGACAAAATGTCGGCGCCGAAATCGAAACCCTACTTCTCTCTGATGAGATCAAACCCATCGTACATGCGGAAAAATTTCAAGTGTCCAAAAAGACGGTTGACGTTCGGATGATTGTCGGTGTGGGAGAAGCTCAACTCGCAAAAGCTGGGTGGTACGTTTTTTGTAACGGCCGGCAGATCGAACAAGCGGAGAAAACGGAGAAAACGGGTTGGAACACTGCGCTCGATCAGGATCAGAAAACGCCCAAGGTCCATTGGCAGTTTCGGCGTTTCAGGGGATACCTGTTTTTTAAATCGGATTCGCCAGACGCATTGCCTTGGAATACTACGAAGACGGGACTAGACGTCGAAGCGCCCGCATACCGCCGAATTCGCAGTGAAATGCTAAGCGCCATGCGGCAGGTTATCGACTTCCTGAACCAAGTAGATGCCGAGTCCGAGTCCCACGGGGACGCACCGCTGAGTTCCGCACTGGATTCGGCGGCGGCCGTGGCCCTCCGGGACCTCCCGCCAAATAGAAACTTCTTCTTTAAGCCCTCGACCAATCGACCAGACAAGATGATGCGCATTACTTACGCCGTACCGGCCAACATAGGCGAAATCGTTAAAAAATCACTAGAGGTCAGCGCGAACAAGGAAGTTGGTGAAAAAACTTTCCAGTACTATATCGAAGCCGAGGGTCTGGAATGAGCGGCAGCTTCACGCGGGTAAACTATAGGTTACGGCCTGCAAAAGGCGTCGAAAGACGAATGATGGCCGATGCGTTTCTGCGGCTGTGGCCATTCGGTCGTGTCGAGAGCTATCGTTACGTCGGCATGGGATCGGTATACTTTGCAGACTTCGCACTCTTCAACACCGTCTGTGGTTTTACTCACCTCGTAAGCATCGAAGATGCGGAAGATTTACAGACACAGAATCGTTTCAAGTTTAATGTTCCGCTGGGATCCATTGAGTTGAAGTTCGGCCACTCCAACGTGGAGTTGCCGAAGCTTCATTGGGACAACGTACGCACCATTTGCTGGCTGGACTACGATGGCAGCCTTACTCGCCCCGTCCTCACCGACATCAAACTTCTCGGGGCGCGAATGAGCCCCGGCAGCTTGCTCGCCGTCACAGTCGACACACGACTCAATGATGAGGCAGCGAGCAGCAAACGGAAAGTGCTCGAGAAGCTAGTCGCCCAAATCGAATCCGAAGCGAAGATACCTACCTCCATCGCAGCAGCCAAGAAACTCAAAATGTCCCAACTCAAATCGGTGTTCCGGACAATAATGACTCAGGAGCTGACGGACGGAATTAACGAGCGGAACGCCGGCATGCCAAAAGAACAGCGGATCACGTGCGAGCAGATATTCAACTTTGAGTACAGCGATAAGGCACCCATGCTAACGATCGGGTGGGTCATTTTCGACGAAGGGCAACGTCCGCGGTTCAGTCAATGCGACTTCGGGGGGCTAAAGTTTGTTAGATCGGGGAACGAACCGTTTGTAATCGCACCACCATTCTTGACACCGCAAGAGATGCGAGAGCTGAACCGATGCGACGCCGCGGAGACCTACCGCCCTTCCGACTTGCCGCTGCCCAGCGGCGAAAGAAAGAATTTCGAGGATATTCGGCGATACTGGCCGACAGGTGGATATGCAGAAATGACTTAGCGGCCCAAGAACGCCCGTAAGGACGCCCGCAAGATCTCAGTCCGGCGCAACTGACACTGCCAAATCACCAAGACTCTCCAACCGAGGCGACGCAGTTTCGTAGCGGTGGCTCGGTCCCGCGCCCGATTAGCAGCCAGCTTTGGCACCCAAAACTCGAGATTGCTCTTCGGCGGCCTCCCTTTTAAACATCGCGCATGCCCGTGCCAAAAGCAGCCATGAACGAGAATGATCTTTTTGTGCCGTGATAACACGATGTCAGGCTTGCCCGGCAGCGTTTTGACATGAAGTCGAAATCGATACCCCATGCGGTGGACCATCGACCGAACCGCCTTCTCCGGCCGAGTATTTCCGGATCTGATCGAGCTCATAATTTCGGAGCGTCGGCTCTTTGCAACGTGATCCATGCGCCAACTATAACGCGGCCTATATCGTCCGCAACGCCCGGCCCCAAAAATCAAAAACTCCTCTTCTAGACCTAGCCCGCCCGAACCCCAAGTCACAAACTAGGACAAAATCCGGGGGGCCGAAAGCCTTCCACCAGCCTCCGAAGGCCTCCCAATTCCCTAAAAATTGTGCACAGTTTTCGGCTTCAGTGCATGACCTGTCAACTTGACACAAAACTGCCCGATAAAACAGCCATCCAAGCGAAGCGCAAGTAAATGGAAGCCTCTAAACCCTTACTGCCGAATACCCTTACCGCAAGCTCCAGCGGCTCAATGTGTTGGCAGGAGATGCCGTCAACCCACTGATTCCAATCGGCCCCGCACAGAACAGACGCTAGCAGACGCCGCCGCCAGCCAGCGAAAAATATCGCCTATTCAGTCTCCAACAGAGGTTTCACAAACAACTTTATTTTCGGCCCATGATGTTCGCTTAATATTCGCCTTAAGGATTCGCCGAAAGTAGCGCCAAGATCAGCCCAACCAGAAAGCCGGTTCCGCCAAAGTGAGCAATCCAGACCATCTATTCCTTCGCCGCCATGCGATGATCGCGATTGAGATAAGCACTTCTTCCTCTCTTTCAGATCCCCTGAGCTAAGTCAGCCATCTGAAGCCTTCCCCTCTTAGCAGATTGATAACAAAGGACAACTCATGAAAAAAACAATGTCACTCCTAATGTCAGGCCTCCTGCTGAGCGTCATCGCCCTGGCCGGAACCGCCTGGGCTGGCTCAGACCGTGAAGATACCGTCGCCCGCCTGCAAAAATCCGTCGACGTCCTGCAGTCCATCATGTCGACCCCCGACAAAGGCATCCCCGAAGAAGTTTTGAACGGCGCCAAGTGCATAGTCATCGTCCCCGACATGCTCAAAGCCGGCTTCATCTTCGGCGCCAAACACGGCCGCGGCGTAGCTTCCTGCCGCACGTCGGAAGGCTGGAGCGCTCCCGCATTCGTATCGGTTGGCGGCGGCAGTTGGGGATTGCAAATCGGAGTCGAAGGCATCGACCTGGTCATGCTGGTCATGAACGACCGTGGTTTGCAGCACCTGCTGTCCACGAAGTTTGAACTCACCGGAGAAGGATCGGTAGCCGCGGGCCCAGTAGGCCGTCACACATCCGCCGGTACCGACGTATTGCTGAACACTGAGGTCCTCACCTACTCGCGTTCGAAAGGCATTTTCGCCGGTCTGACGCTGGAAGGTGCGGTAATCGAGCAGGACAACGACTCGACGCGCGCCATTTACGGCAGGCACATGATGTTTCGCAGAATTCTTTCCGGCAAGGCGTCAACTCCCGCCAGCGGAGAAGCGTTTGTAAGAGCCGTATCCGAAGCCGGACATCAGTCCCATGTCGCAGAAGCAAGAGAAGACAACAAATAAAGTTGATGATCTAAAACGTGCGGGTACCGGGAGCGGAGGGGTAAAACCTCCGCTCTTTGCCTGCGTACTTTGCCTGCGCTTCTTTGCCTGGGTACTATGCCTGCGTGCGGTCGAGAAACTCCGAGTGCCACGCCATCTGGATGGCTTCAAGCTTGGCTTCGTTTGACTTTGTTGGGTCATCTTTGAAGCTGGGAAGTTCAGTCACATATTTGTGCAGGTCGGTGAAGCGGACGGCGAGCGGATCGATTTCAGGATGGACTTCGGAGAGAAGGATTCCAAGATCTTCGGCGTCGCTCCAGGTAAGTTCTTTTGGCATGGGGGAATGCTCCTGATCCAAACATTCTTAGAGTTGTCATCCCGAACGAAGTGAGGGATATGCAGTTCTAGTGCTCTTCAGATACGTAATTCCGGTTCCAAGCCGGAATTTCAACGACCACCTTGCCCGGCCCTTTAATAACAGCCTGGCATCCGAGACGCGAGTTTAGCTGAAGGTCGGCGGCCATGTCGAGCTTATCGGCTTCGTCGTCTTCCATGTCGGTCATCAGCTCGGCGCCCTCTTTGACCCACACGTGGCAAGTAGTGCAGGCGCAGTTGCCGCCGCAGGCGTGGTCGAGGCGCACGCCATAGTTCAGTGCGACATCGAGAATGGATTCTTTCTTGCCATGATCTTTGTAGGGAAGCTTGCCGTGTTCAAAGGTCACAGTCTTTCCTTCGGGGAGGAAGGTGACTTCGATGGTGTTTTCGCCCGGTGCGTCCACGATTGCGGTCCCGCTCGATTGAGTTTTGTCGTCCGACATAATGCTCCAGAGTTAGCTAAAAGTTATTTAAATTCTGCCTTCGCCACGGGATGGCCCGCAACGGGTCCATCTTCCAGATCCGTGTGTTCGATATCTTTGCCCTTGAGCGCCGTCGAAACAGCCGTATCCATCATCAGTTCGGCCAGACGCATGGTGCCCGTATTGAGATCGTCGATCGCTTTGCGAATCGCCAGATAATCTTCGCCGTCTTTCGCAGCGATCAGGACCTGTTCGAGATGTTCGGCCTCACGGCGTTCCGCGCCCGTGAGCTCTCGCCATGCGGGATTCCGCTTTCCCTTGGCAAGCGCGGCCAGAATCGTGTCCGCTTCGCGGCGAGCTTCGATCACCTGCCGCTGCCGGAAATCTTCTTCCGCGTAATCGAACGACTCCAGCAGCATGTTTTCGACCTGCTCGTCGGTAAGTCCGTAACTCGGCTGAACGTCGATCTCGGCCTCTTTGCCGCTGCGCTGCTCGCGCGCCGAAACGTGCAGTATGCCATTGGCATCGATCAGGAATTTGACCTCAACGCGCGGCATGCCCGCGACCATCGGCGGAACGCCCTTAAGGTCGAAGCGCGCCAGCGAGCGGCAGTCGCGGGCGAGTTCACGTTCGCCTTGCAGAACGTGGATCGCAACATTCGTCTGTCCATCGACCTGCGTGGTGTAATGCTGCGTCGCCGACGCGGGAATCGTGGAGTTACGCAGAATGATCTTGTCGGTGACGCCGCCCGCGACTTCGATGCCAAGCGATAGAGGAGTGACATCAAGAAGCAGCATGTCTTGCGTGATCTCAGAACCGCCACCCAGGATGTTCGCCTGCACAGCAGCTCCAAGCGCCACGACTTCATCGGGATTCAGATCGGTGTGCGGGATACGGCCGAAGAGATCCTGCACGAGCTGGCGAACTCTTGGAATGCGGGTCGAACCGCCGACGAGAACCACCTCGTCGATCTGTGCAGGCTTCAGCCCGGCATCTTTCAAGGCCTGCTTGGTGGGACCAACCGTGCGATCGATGACCGGCTGGATCAGCCCTTCAAACATTTCACGCGTGATTTCGCGCCGATAGCGTTTGCCTCCCGTGAGCTCGACATCGAGCTTGATCGAGTTCTGTGACGAGAGCGCAATCTTGGCCTCGATCACTGCTTTGCGAATCTGCTGCACCGCTTCACCGTTGCGGCGAACGTCGAGCCCAAGGTCGCCGCGAATGTCATCGAGCGCGATGGCGATCAGGAGATTGTCGATGTCGTCTCCGCCGAGATGCGTGTCGCCGTTGGTGGCAATGACTTCAAAGATGCCGTCGTGCAGCTTGAGAATTGAAATGTCGAATGTGCCGCCGCCGAGGTCGTAGACCGCGACGATTCCGTTCTTACGTTTGTCGAGGCCATAGGCGAGCGCGGCTGCGGTGGGCTCGTTGACGAGGCGAAGCACGTCGAGTCCGGCAATGCGGCCGGCGTCTTTAGTGGCCTGACGCTGGGCGTCATTGAAGTATGCCGGCACCGTGACGACGGCCTTTGTGACCGGGGCGCCAAAGAAGCGCTCAGCATTGCGCTTGAGCTGGCGTAGGATAAGCGCGGAAATTTCGGGCGGCGTGTAGGTGCGGTCGCCGATTTTGATGCGCAGCACTTCGCCAGTGTGGATGTCGTCGGCGAGGCGGAAGGGAAATAACTTCAGCTCTTCCTGAATGTCTTCAACGCCGCGTCCCATCAGGCGTTTGACGGAGTAGACGGCGCGGTCGGAGGTTTCGATCAGATACTTGCGGGCTGCGTTGCCGACGATGACTTGATTCTTTTCATCGAGCGCGACAACAGAAGGGACAAGATTCAACCCGTCTTCGCCGGGAATGACGGCAGGCGAATCTCCCTGCATATAGGCGACGAGAGAGTTCGTCGTGCCCAGATCGATGCCGACAATGTAATCAGTTGCCATGTGTAATTTTGTAATTGTGTAATTTGGAATTCCGGCGAAACGCCGCTAACCAAATTACAAAACCCTTATTCCAGCGCCTCGTTAACGTCCCGGACCAGGTTTCGGATGTAGTTGCGCCGGTTCAGAACATCGACCATGCGGTCGCGAATCTTAATAAGCCCTTCGTCTGTTCCGCCATCGACGGCTGCGTCCCACTTTTTCCATTCACTCTTCAGTTCGCTAAAGAGCGCGTCGTACTTTTCTTCCAGCGATAGCTTGGCCTTGCCAATCTCTTCGAGCAGCGCGGGATCATCTTCGCCGAGTTTCTTTTGCGCGCGCAGTTCTTCGAGATGCATGTTGAGCTCGAATACTTCTTCGAGCAGATCGGGCGGCACAACTTGCTTTTTCAACTCGCCCGTGGCGCGGGCTTTTTCCGTTGCTTGCTTCGATTGCTCTTCAAGCTCCACGCCTTCCATGCGCAGCAGATATTCGGTGCGCTTGATCGGATCCTTCAGCGCACGATAGGCATCGTTGAGCATGGAACTCTGTTCGAGGCTCCAGGCGCGCTCCTGCGGCTCGGCCTGCGCGAAGACGTCCGGATGGAGGCGGCGGCTGAGCGCATAGAATTCGCGCTCCAAAGCGGCCGTATCCAGATCAAGCTTGCGCGAGAATCCAAAGAACGTGAAGTAGTCAACGGGCACGGCGGGCTGCACTTTTCCGCAGGCGCCGCAAAAATAATGGGCGCGCCGTTTTTGGTCAAGCAAAGTGCCACACGACCAGCAACTCTCGGTCGCCTCGACGGGCACGATGACTGACGATTTGGAGTCTGTATTCACCATATAAAATTCAGGGCGACGTTTTGCCCGCCCATTTGGAAATCATGTCAGGACGGGCGAACGCGCCCCATCGGCCAGAAGTCGGCCAGAAAACGAAGCAAGCCTCGCCTCTAATGTCCCGCGGAGACCATCATGCCGAGAATGAACTGCCGCAGCCGCAGGACTTGGTCGAATTCGGATTCACGAAAACGAATCCCTGCTGGATCAGGGTTTCCTGATAGTCGAGAATCATTCCGTGCAGATAGATGAACGACTTCGGGTCGACAAAGACGCGCACATCATCGAACTGAAAAACCCGGTCTCGTTCGCGCGGCTGCGTGTCGAAGCGGATGTTGTAGCTCAGACCGGAGCAGCCTCCACCCTGCACGCCGAGGCGCAATCCACCCTGCTCAGGAGAAATGCCCTCTTTCACCATCGCAGTGCGGATTTTGCCGATCGCCTTCTCCGTCACCTGAAGGCCTTTGGCCGGAGAGGCGGGCAGTGTCTTCAATCCTTCTTCTTTGACTGCTTGATCCATAGTTGATTCTTTGAAACTCTAGCCCGAATTTCTGGCGACGAAAGCGGGCACCCCTCACCACCGGTCTTTTAGAATGAAAGACTTGGGCGGAGAACTGGCCTAGGTCTTTGAGAAATAAAGACTTAGAGATAAAGTCTTTATAAACCAAAGACTTACGCCAAAAAGCTTACACTTACCGCGCCTGTAATTCCGCTGGCTTCGCCGATTCCTGCTTCTTCTTCCAGTCGCCGATCGCGGCGCGGATCGCGTCTTCGGCGAGCACCGAGCAGTGAATCTTGACCGGCGGCAACGCCAGCTCTTTCACGATCTCGGTGTTCTTGATGGCGAGAGCTTCGTCGATCGTCTTGCCCTTGACCCACTCGGTGGCGAGCGACGACGATGCGATCGCCGAGCCGCAGCCGAACGTCTTGAACTTTGCGTCTTCAATAACGTTGGTCTCCGGATTGACCTTGATCTGCAGCTTCATGACGTCGCCGCACTCGGGCGCGCCAACCAGGCCGGTGCCCACATCGGTGCTGGCCTTGTCCATTGAACCAACGTTCCGCGGATTGTTGTAATGATCGATTACTTTTTCGCTGTATGCCATTTTTGGTCCCCATCCTCGTTAGAGATTTCAAAAATCAAAGCTCCGAGTCGCGAGCCTCGAGTTACGAGCAATTCCTAGTGCGCTTCCGCTGCCCACTTCACACTCTTCAGATCGATGCCTTCTTTCGCCATCTCGTAGAGCGGCGACAGTTCGCGCAAACGCGCTACCGTGTCGACGACTCGATCGGCGACATAATCAACTTCGGCCTGCGTGTTGAAGCGGCCGATGCCGAAGCGAATCGAGCTGTGCGCCAGGTCGTCTCCGGTGCCGAGCGCCTTTAATACATAAGATGGCTCAAGTGTCGCAGAGGTGCATGCCGAACCGCTCGAAACCGCGATATCGTTGATGCCCATCAGGAGTGATTCACCCTCTACATAGGCAAAGCTGATGTTCAGGTTGCCGGGCAGACGGTGCTCCTGCGAGCCATTGATGTAGGTTTCGTCCAGCCGGCTCATGATGCTGTCTTTCAGCCGGTCACGAAGGCCAGCCAGCTTAACGGATTCCTGCGCCATTTCTTCCTGAGCGATTGCGCACGCCTTGCCGAGGCCAACAATGCCCGGGACGTTCAACGTGCCCGAGCGCATGCCGCGCTCGTGACCGCCGCCGTCGATCAGCGGAACCAGTTGCACACGCGGATTCTTGCGGCGAACATAGAGCGCGCCCGCACCCTTCGGACCATACAGCTTGTGGGCAGTGATCGAGGCAACGTCGATGTTCATCTTGTTGACGTCGACTGGCACCTTGCCGATGGCCTGAACCGCGTCAGTGTGGAACACGACTCCACGCTCGCGGCACAGCTTGCCGATTTCGGCGATGGGCTGAAGCACGCCGATCTCATTGTTAGCGGCCATGATGGTGACGAGAATCGTCTTGTCGTCCATGGCGCGCTTCAGGTCATCGAGATCGACCAGGCCGTCTTTCTGCACAGGCAGATAGGTCACGCGGAAGCCGAATTTCTCGAGGTGCTTGCAGGTATCGAGCACGGCTTTGTGTTCGGTGACCGCCGTGATGACGTGATTGCCTTTTTCGCGGTACATTTCGGCGACGCCCTTGATGGCGAGGTTATCGCTCTCCGTTGCGCCCGAGGTGAAGATGATCTCTTTGGCAGTCGCGCCAATCAGTTTGGCGATGCGCTCGCGCGAGAGCTCGACCGCTTCTTCGGCGGCCCATCCAAAGGGATGATTGCGGCTGGCCGAGTTGCCGAATTTCTCCATGAAATAAGGAAGCATCTCCTCGAGGACGCGCGGATCCATCGGGGTAGTGGCATGGTTATCCATGTAAATGGGCAGCTTGATGCCGTTCGGGGCGGTGTGCTGTCCATGGTCGTGACTGCTGGGGGTCGCTGTTAAGCTACTCATGATTCCATTTCTCCTTCAAAAACTCTTTCCATTCCCGAGTGAGATCCGCCGTTACGTCAGCACTACCAGGTTGTCCGCTTTCCTGACCTCGTTCTTAACTTCGATCGTCTCCGGCTCTTCTCTCATCTGCGAGATTTTGATGTTCTTCAGCACCTGCTCGATGCTCTCATTCACCTTGCGCAGCGGTTCGCGAATCGTGCAGCGGTCGCTCTGATCGCACTCGCCACGAACCGTAACGCACGAAGTAATAAAGAGGGGACCGTCGATCGCTTTGATCACCTCAAAAGCCGAAATCGTTCGCGGATCGCGCGTCAGGGTATATCCGCCATTGATGCCGTGTTGCGACCGAACGAGGCCGACTTTTGCCAGGCGCTGCAAAATTTTCGCCAGCGCTTCCTGCGGAATGCCGTAAGCCTCGGCCACATCCTTGGCGCTACAGGCGCCCTGGTCGAGGTGCTCCGCCAGATGCTTCATGGCCATGAGTCCGTAGTCGGCTTTTTTGGTCAGCTTTAACATGGCAAACTCGGCAAAGGCGACCAACCAGGTCGGATAAAACTACGACTCTTTCGGTCGCCTTTATTCTAACCGCTGGACCCCATTCTGGCAAGCGAGGGCAGCCAGCGGCCAAAAAAGGGGGTTGGGCGGTAACTTTATTCGATTAAGCGGTTTACGGGTAACAGCCAGAGATGGTCTCAACCGGGGCGCGATTATGATGTCCCTCGCTTCCGGCTGTCAGACCAAAGTCATCTCCCACTTGGGGACTTGACTTTCTGAACCGACGGTCTCAAAATACGGCCAATTTCCCTAAAACGAGTCCCTTTCTCGAGATACCTAGTCCGAAGCTTATGACGCAGATCCAGCCCGCCCAGTCAGCCAAGCAAAAAGTCTCTCCCGAACAATGCAAACATCCGCAGGTTCAGATCGTGTCCCGCGACGAAGACTCCGAGTATGTCGAGTGCAAGGAATGCGGCGAGATCTTCGAGTCAAGCGAATTCAAAGATATGGCGATCGAAGAGAATAAGCTCCCGGACGAGGAAGCCGCGGAATAAGACGAGCAAGGAAGCCCACGCCGGCCGCGCGTCGGCCGATTCCCAGCACTTCAATTTCACCGTGGCCGGCGACGTTCCCTTCGTTGACGTCCACCCCGTTCTTTCAGCTCAATAATAAGGTTGCCCTGAGCATCCAGGTGAAATGCCTTTTGAGGCGGGACGATGGTTGTCGCGCTGTACTCCGTGATCACCGCCTGTCCTCTTAATATGCGGCGAGATGATATTCGGCCGGACGGAAGACCGGACCGCTCATAGACTGGGGTAGAAAGCTTCTGCGCCTGAAAGATCACTGGCGCGTGCTCAATGGGAGTCAACCGCGGGCTGCGGGGTGACCTGGGAGCCGTAGCGCGAGCCAGGTTGGGATGCGGGGCCCGCAGTCTGGCGCGGAGCCGCAGCGTGACGATTTCAATCTCGCGGCCTGCGTGGTGATATCCGTAGCGCTGCTGGTGCTCGTCGTGAAAACGGGCCAGGACGTTTGCGCCGACGGCGGGAATGTTCAGCTCGTAGCCCTGACCGCGATAGCGCAAATCGAGGCTTCTTTCATATTGTGGCTTGCCGCTCCACTCTTCATTGCTGAATTCTTTTTGCGCCGCTGCTTCAAGCTTGCGGAATTCTTTTTCGAGTTCGGTACGCGGCAGCTCGGTGGCAACACGCCACAGCACGGTGCGCGAAAAATCCTTGATCACATCGCTCTCGAGAATTCCGATCGCGGAAAGCGCGCCCGGAAAAGCGGGGATGATCACGGTTGGAATCGCCAGCGCTTCCGCCAGTTCGCAGGCATGCAGACCGCCCGCGCCGCCGAACGCGACCAGGGCGAAGTCGCGGGGATCGTATCCGCGTTCGATGGAGACCACCCGCAGCGCCCGCTCCATGTTCGCATTGACCACTCGCACAACCCCGGCCGAAAACCGCTCAAGGCTGAGCCGCGAGCCCTGCTTTTTCAGCCACTCGGTTGTGACGCGGCGCGCCCGTTCGAGGTCGAGCGTGAACTCGCCGCCCAAAAATCGATTGGGCCGCAATCTTCCGAGCAACAGGTTCGCATCAGTGACAGTAGGTTGAGTCCCGCGGCCGTAGCAGATTGGACCGGGATCGGCGCCGGCCGATTCGGGTCCCACGCGCAGCAATCCGCCGGCATCGAAGCGCGCCAGCGAGCCGCCGCCCGCGCCGACTGTGTGAATCTCAAGCATGGGGACTCCGACCGGAAGCCCGGCCACCTCCGACTGGCCACCGGGCTGAAGCGCTCCCTGGACTGCGGCGACGTCGGTTGAAGTTCCTCCCATGTCGAAGGTCAGTATCTTTTTGAATCCGCTGCGGGCCGCGGTTGCGGCGGCGCCGACCAACCCGCCGGCGGGCCCGGACAAAACGGTGCGAACCGGTTCGCGAGCCGCGAATTCGAGGGCGGCGATCCCGCCACTCGATTGCATAACGAAGATGCGGGCCCTAGAGCGGCCGCCCCGCGCCGTCGCACCGCGTCCGAGCTTCCCAACCCGCTCGGCGATTTTTTCCATGTAGCTTTGCATCAGCGGTTGCAGGTATGCGTTCACCACCACTGTGCTGGTGCGCTCATATTCCCGAAACTCCGGCAGAATGCGGTGCGAAACCGAGAGCGGCGTGCCGAGGCCTTTCAGTGCGGCCGCAACGCGAGTTTCGTTCTCTGAGTTGGCGAACGAAAAAAGCAATGAAATGGCGATGGCTTCGGGCTGGGCGCGAGACACCGCTTCGCGCAGCCGTGTCAGTTCCGCTTCCGTCGGAGATTCGAGCACTTTGCCCTCGGCACTGGTGCGCTCTTTGACGCCGAAGCGCAACTCCGGCGGCACGAGCGGCGCAACGCGGTCGAAGAAGAAGTCATAAAGCTGAGGACGGGCCTGGCGGCCGATCTCGATTACGTCCTCGAATCCGGCGGTGGTGACGAGCGCGACCCGAGCGCCCTTTCGCTGGAGAAGAGCGTTGGTGCCGACGGTCGTGCCATGCAGGAGTGTAAGGCCGGCACCGGCGCCGATTTTTTGCAGCGCTTCGGCGATGGCGCGCGAGGGATCGTCAGGGGTCGAGAAGACTTTCAGAGTCTTGCGCTGACCGCTCTCCACCCAGACGCAGTCGGTGAAGGTTCCGCCAGTGTCGATGGCAATTCGCAGGTTGGGACCGGCAGCGGCGCTCATAAGAAAGCCCATGAATAAAGAAAGCCTATGAACAAAAAAGACTAGCACGTGCCGGGGTCGAGCATGGCGCACCAACAGGCCGGGGACGGTGCCGGAAACATTACCATTTGTCGACGCTGGGCTGCCGTATGCTAAGAAAGATTTCGAGCGCAGGAACCGTGTGAACGGAAAGACGTGGAAAGCGTGGCTGGTGCCCGGCGGGCTTTTGCTTGGGCTGGTGGCGGCGCTGGTCAACAGTCCGATTTTTGGGCAGTTGGCGCCCTCGCTCGGCTTTTACTACGTCGCCGTCTTCGCCGCTGGACTTTTTCTCGCCTGGCGATTTCATTCCAGCCGCATTCTGTTCTCTCTCCTCACGCTTCTGCTGGCGCACCGCGCCGTCGACTTTTTCTCCGGCGGGCGCACTGCGAATGGGCCCGGGCATATGGCCGTCGTGCTGGCGGCCGTGCTCATCCCGCTCAACTTTATTGTGTTCGCGCTCATGCGCGAGCGCGGCCTCGTGATCGCGGGAATTGTGCCGCGGGCGGGTCTCCTGTTTTTTGAGTCGGTAGTGTTTGCCGTGCTTTGCCGCCCCGAAAACAGCGGCGCGGCCTCCCATCGATCCCCGATCCTGGAGCTCCCAAGCTGGCTGCTTTTGGGATTTGTGGCGGCGTGCGCAGTCTTCATGCGGCGATTTCTGCAAACCCGGAAACCGGTTGAGCCGGGCTTTGCCTGGTCTGCCGCCGCGGTCTGTTTGTGGCTTGAATTCGCGCCTGTTGGAAAAATGGCTGACGCCTACGTTGCCACCGCCGCTCTCATCCTGGCCGCGTCTTTGATCGAAACCTCATACGTGCTCGCCTACCACGACGAACTCACCGGCATCCGCGGCCGGCGGGCGTTCAACGACGCGCTCCTTTCACTCGACCAGCAATATGCGATCGCGATTGTAGACATCGACCACTTCAAAGCGTTCAACGACACTTACGGGCACGATACCGGCGATCAGGTGCTGTGCATGGTCGCATCGCGAATCTCCAAAGTGAGCGGCGGCGGGCAGGCTTTCCGCTGCGGCGGCGAAGAGTTCGCCATCATTTTTCGTGAGATGTCCGCCAAAGATGCCCTGGAGCATCTCGAGTCGCTGCGTGCGATCATCGAGCGCTCGCAATTCAAGCTGCGTGGCTTTGAAAGAAGAACTATATTGCGGCCGGGCGAGGCTGATCGTAGAAAATCATCGAAGAAAAAGATTGCCGCCTTCATGAGCCAGCAGCCGGGCCAGCTCTCGGTGACGGTCAGCATCGGGGTCGCCGAGCCCAGCACCCGCAATCGACAGCCTGAGCAGGTCATCCAAGCGGCGGATCAGGCTTTATATCGGGCGAAAGAAAAGGGACGCAATCGCGTGGAGCTGGCCTCCACCGCGCCCCTTCGTCTGGAAAAAGTGCGGCGCGCCAAGGTGTCGCGCTCATAGAGTCATAGAGCGGTTCGAGCGCGAATACTCGCACTCGGGGGCCGCAAGTACTCGCTACCAATCGCGCAAATGAATCAGAAATAAAATCACCGTCGCGGCCAGCGGCAGCGAGAGTCCAGCACGCAGGCTGCCCGTGGATTGTGAAGTGATGCCAACCATCCACGGGATAACGGCCGGGCCGAGCGATGCGAGTGAAAACATGACTGCCCCGATGCTGCGCGCGGCCATGCCAAAACGATGCGACAAGCGCGCGACGGTAACGGGATACAACGTCGCATAGCTGAGACCTGTGATCGTCGCTCCAGCGATGACTCCGGGCAGCGAAGAAGAGCAGAGCATCAAAATGATTCCAGCCGATGCGGTGGCAAAACCCACCTGCAACACGCGCCGCTCGCGCACGCGATGCAGGAAAAGAGTCCCCAAGCCGCGGCCCAGAGTAAGCGCAGCCCAGAAAAACGCTGGCATGAGTGGCGCGACGGCGGCCTCGCGCGCGCCGAATCGTGACACATAGGAGCCGATCCAGCCTCCCACGGCAGTCTCGGCGCCGGGATAGAGAAAAAATACCGCAGCGAACAACCAGATGGCGGGCGAGGAGAACATCTGTCGCCAGCCGGTCGCGCGATCCTTTGAAACTTCGGCCGGCGGAAACGGCAGCCCACGCATGGCGAACGCCAGCAGCACCAGAAACAACGAAACTGCGCCCAGAAAAAATGGCAGCGCATGGTGATCCGCGGCCCAGGCAACCATCAGCGAACACAAAACCGCGCCGATGCCCCAGAAAAAATTCAGCAGGCTCACCGCGCCGCTGCGAGAGGCTGAACTGATCTCGGCAATCAGCAAATTGTCGGTGGGGATGATAAGACCAAGTCCCAGCCCATAAACGGCCACGGAAGCGAGTCCGAGCCTGACCGATCCCATGTAAAGGGTGGCCGTGCCGCAGGCCATCAACAACAGACCCAAAAGAAACGACGGACGAAATCCCAGCCGCGAGAGCAGAACGCCCGACAGTTGCACGCCCACCAGCGACGACAGGAATTGCACCAGAAACAGGTTGCCTGCCTGCGCGTCATTCAAAGACCAGCGCACGATCAGAATAGGGAGCATCGGGCCAAGGAGCGTGGTGAGTATCCCAGTAGGTAGGAATGCCAACTGGGCAGCCAGAATCAATTGCTTGCGAGAAGAAGCCGGCAGGGGATCGATAGTATCTGTCGCCATGCAGTCGAGATTGCGCGCGGGCAAGTTTCAGGATAATGCATCGCAGAGAATCTGCGCCGCAAAGCAAAACGAATAAGTCTCGCATCAAGGCATCGCGCCCGCGACTCGTGGCATAGAGGTTCGATTGCCGCAGTGGTAAAATGAAATTCCGCACGCCGGAGAGGTGGCAGAGTGGCCGAATGCGGCGGTTTGCTAAACCGTTGTACGGGCTAACACCTGTACCGAGGGTTCGAATCCCTCCCTCTCCGCCAGGTTTTCAAGCACTTGCACGAACTGCAATCCGTATTTGCAATCCGTTAGTTCGACCTGCCCTTGCCAGAGCCAGCCCGTGAGACTACGAAGCTCCTTGCTTCGCGGATGTTATGATTTTTGAGACCGTTTATGACATCGCTCACTCACGTAGTTCCTTCTCCCTCTGAGCAACGAACTTTAGCCTACGATCCGCTGCTCGACGACGTTGGATACATGACCTGCATGACCCTGGTGCTGCTGGGGAATTACGCGCAGACCGGGCATCTCGGCGGACCGCTGGCGTACACACCATACAATGTGGCGGCGCATCTGGCCGGGCCTGAAAACGGCGGACTCCGTTACGATTACCGTCGCCCGAAGCATCCTTACTGCGACAAATTCATGCTCGCGGCCGGCCACTCGATCCCCACGTGCTATGCGCTGTGGATGATCATGGGCCAGGCCTTGTATCGCAAATATCAGCAGACGGGCGATCCGCGTTATCACGTCGACCCGCTGGTTGCGATGCTGCCGATCGACGCGCTCGGATTCCGGCGCGGCGCGGGCGCGCTGAAGACGCTGTTGCGCGATGCGGGTTTGGAAGACAATCCGCTATTCGCGCAAGCCAAAGGCCGCGGTATTCGTGCGCTCTCCGGACATGCCGAAAGCACCGACTGCACCAACGACGTGAACGGCGGGCCCTCGGGCATCGGCATCGCGACGGCCGCGGGTAAGGCGGCGTTCTGGGATGTGATGGGCGCGCCGGCCTCGCCGAAGGTGATCGCGCTGGAAGGCGAATTCGCACTCACCGAGGGTCACGCGCAGGAGTTCAAGACGCAGGCGCTCGCGCTGCAAGTGGGAAAGCGTTTGCGCGTGATGATTTCCGACAACAACGCGGGCATCGACGATTGCCTGATTGGCGGCAAGATTGGCGGCGTGATCGCCTCGTGCTTCGACGGCTACGATATCGTGGGCCAATGGACGTCGTATGGATGGAACGTCTTCACGCTGACGAACGGTAACGATTATGGTCAAGTGGCTGCGGTGCTGAAAGCGATGGACGCGGTGGACCCGCACGACCGCCGTCCTATCGCTGCGATCGGCAAGACGATCAAGGGCTACTGGCCCAACGCGGTTGACGGAAAAATCCCTGGCTACGGCGGCGAGCAACTCGTGAGTTACCCAAGCCATCCCTACGCGCTGAAAATGAACTCGGAGTACTTTCTCGCGCTCGCGCAGACCTTCGAGAAGCAATATGGCGTCGAGTTCGAAGGAATTCGCAAGGGTCCGGTCACCAACAATCGCGAGCGATTGATCCAGTTCAAGACAAACATCGACATCGTAATGTCGCTGCTCGACCGCAACGGATTGGGCGATCGCCTGGCCGATCGCCTCGTGGAAATCGGCGACACCGTGCGCGACGACGTGAAGTTGCGCATCTCAGCCTCGAGTAACCCGTTCCTCGACGATCGCCTGCGCGTCGCGGCGCTACCGGAAGAGCCGCAGAAGGTTTCGCTTCGCAATGCGATTTCCGGCGCGGAGAAGCAGGTTAACATTGCGCTCTTCAAGAAGCCGGGCGAGGTGGCCGGAGCGCGGCGCGCGATTTCCGAAATCGTCAAGTGGATGAACTACGTCACTGAAGGACGATTCTTCACGGTGGCCGCCGACCTTTCGGAATCGATCAACGTGGAGCACGGCAGTTTGTGGGGACACTACAGTCCCACGGAGAATCCGCTGGGCACGCGCTTGAAAGCGCCCATACAAGAAGCGGGCAATGTTTCGACCGCCATCGGCCTCGTGAGTCAAAGCGCTTCCGTCGATCCTGAAAAATTCGCCGGCGTTTGGGCTTTGAGCGGCACGTACGGAGCGTTCACGCCCCTGATGTACACTCCGGCGCGCGTCTGGAGTCAACAGAATCAGGACAGCAAATTTCGCGTCGGCGTACTGCATATTCTCGCCGCACACTCCGGTCCTGAAACCGCGGCTGATGCGCGCACGCACTTCGGCATCTTCGCGCCGCAAGTGTGGAAGCTGTTCCCGCGCGGTCAGGTGATCAATTTGAGTTTTTGGGACTACAACGATGTCGCGCCCGGATATTTCGCGGCGGCGGAAATCGCGGCGCGCGATCGGCGCGTGGGCATCATCACGCTGGAAGTGGCGCGTCCCGACTTCGCGGTCGCGGACCGCCGCCAATTCGCCGACTCCGATCTGCGCGCCGCGGCAAAAGGCCTTTACGTGATCCGCGATTTCGCGCCCGGCAAGCCCCGCCACGGTTACGTGATCGCGCAAGGATCGAACTCCACTGCCAATCTGGTGAAAGTGCTCCCGAAACTCGAAGCGGCGGGCGTGAACGTGAAGGTGATCGCGGCGATCAGCGAGGACTTGTTCGATCACCAGCCGCAAGCGTATCGCGATTCCGTGCTGCCGCCCGAGGCCCGCTACGATTTGATGGTGGTATCCACTGGTACGCGGCGCGTGTGGCCGCTCCGCAACCTCGGTCCGTTGACGGATGACTATTCACTCACGTCCGACTACGACAATTCCTGGAGAAGCGGCGGCCTCGAAGCGGAAGTGATCGCGGAAGCGCATCTCGATCCGGATTCGATTTACGCAGGCGTGGAGCGATTTGCAAACGAACGCGAGCGCCGCATCGGCGATCAACGCAAAATGATCGGTTAGTTGAGTGGGCTGGTCTGCACTCGTCGTCATTGCGCACCTTCAGAACCTCACAAGCCGAATTCCTATCGTGCCGACCCCGGCGCACTTTCCTGGGAGCCGGCTTGTGGCCAATCAGTAGACGTCGATAGTTCGGTGGCCACAAGCGCGGTTGTCCCAATTTTCGATGTGACTCTTTTCAAGTCTGCGAACCTTTGGTCGCAGGTAAATAAAAGGATTAAGGTGTGATCTCGAACACCGTGCCGCCGCTATAAGCGCCGCCGCTGCTCGTCGTGCCGTAGAGGTTGCCGGCGCTATCGAAGATCAGCGCTCCGTAGGGATTGGACCCATCCGTGCCAACGCCGAAGTCATGCAACACGGTCTCAGTCCAGTTTCCGCCTCCCGCGGGCGTCAACTCAAACGCCATACCGTCGTACTGAGTGCCACCGCCGTTATAAGCGCTGGCGCTCGTCGTGCCATAGAGGTTACCGGCGCTGTCGAAAATCAGCCCAGCAGAGGGATTGGCCCCGTCCGTGCCGCTGCCGAAGCTATGCAGCACCGCCTCATTCCAGACTCCGCCGCCGGCAGGCGTCAGCTCAAAAACCATGCCGGAGCCATCGGTGCCGCCCCGATACGTTGTGCCGTAGAGATTGCCATTCGCATCGAACACCAGGCTGGCCTCGGGCTCGCTCCCGTCCGTTCCGTTGGCGAAGTTATGCAGTATCGTCTCATTCCAGACGCCGCCCCCAGCGGGCGACAACTCGAACACCGTTCCGTAAGAATCAGCGCCACCCTCGTAGGTCGTGCCGTAGAGATTGCCGGCTGCGTCGAAAATCAGGCCGGCTTCAGGTGAGTAACCGTCCGTCCCGTTGACGTTGAAGCTATGCAAGATCGTATCGGTCCATTTTTTGTTCGGTTGCAGTGTCAACTCGAACACCGCACCATGGCCATTAGCGCCTCCGCCGGCCGTAGTTCCATAGAGATTGCCCGCGGCATCGAAGATCAGACCACCGTCAGGATAGTTGCCGTCCGTGCCGTTGTTGTTGAAGCTATACAGCACTTTTTCCGCCCACTTCCCGCCCGCTTTGCGCTCCAACTCGAAGACGGTGCCGCAGCCGTCGATACATTTATATTTGCCGCCCTCGTGCGTGGTGCCGTAGAGATTGCCGGCGGCATCGGAAACCATGACGCCGTTGGGATTGGTGCCGTCCTTGCCATTATTGTTAAAACTGTGCAAACTCTTCGCGTCCCAGACGCCGTTCTTGGGCGTGAACTCGAAAACCGTCCCGGAGGCATGAGTGCCGCCATATACCGCAGTACCGTAGAGAATTCCGGCAGCATCGAAGACCAGACTGGCGGCGGGTTGGGTCCCGATCTTGCTATTGAGGCTATGCAATATCTGTTCTTGCTGGGCGGCTACGCGTGTGCCCGTCGCCAGCAGACTCACAGCCAAGATCGCCAACATCACAAAGTTGATGGAATATTTCTTGTTTTGCATGATTAAGCCTCCTGTGCGCCGATTCAGGTGCAATTCGGCGTTTTGTGCTTCTATTTGGGATAGCGGAAAGCACGGCGGCAAACTGGCACTGCGAGCGAAAATAATTAGTCGGAGAATAAGAACGTCCCGTGGAACCGCTAAGTCCCACGGGACGGTTTTGCTGTTAGTCGGCCCGCACCGTTAATTTGCTGGAGTGCCCGAAGTGAACGAAGAGGGCTGCGTTCGGGCAACGCGCTGCCCGGACGGTGCTGCGTGGTAGCCGATTGCCTGCTCCGGTGGTGCTCCGAATAACTCCGGGTGGAGATAATGCCCCTGCTCCTGCGGCGGCTTCTCTACTTCCACCTCGATGGGGTGGGCATTGGCGTAGGCGTCATGCCGAATGCCTGTCACTTGCCAGGAGACCTCCACGTTCGGTTTGCTGGTGCGAATGACGAAACGATTGTTTCCGATCTTTCTGGCCACGATGGCTTCCGCAAATTGGCCAATCACGGTGAGCTGATAACGGAAGTCGCGGTTGAGGGCTTCGAAGTAATCGGGCAAGATTACTGTCGCCAGACCACTCCGGTTGGTACCGACGTTGCCGTTGTAGACGTTCATCATGTCGGGCGATTCCACGAAGGAGTGGTAGAGATACTTGTTGGCCGGATCGAGCGGGTGATCGATCTGGAATGTGCCCCCGCCTTTGCTAAGGTTGCCGGTCACAATAAGATTGCCGTCAACCTGGACGGTGCCCCCGCCGAGGCGAGTGAATACCAGATTGCCGTCGCCCTCACCATCGCCCGGGCCGGCGGAAATTATGTTCCAGGTCTTACCGCCGCTGTCATAAGTATTGGTCAAGCCGATCCAGGTTCCATCGGGGCTCGCGCTGCTTGCTGAAAGCACAGTGTCAGCGACGTTGGTGATATCACCCACGAGAGTCAGCAGATTCGTGGGTGCCGTCGTGCCGATGCCGACGAAGGTGTCGGTACCGTTATTCACGCCGGCGATGCCGCCCAGCACCATGGCATTGCTGGCTGTGACCTCGGAGTTGGCACCGATAGCCGTGGCATTCGAAAGAGATCCGGTTCCGAAGAAGGCATCGATCCCCACAGCGGTGTTATTGTTCCCGGTCACCCTAGAAGCGTCGGCCGTATACCCGGCGCTATACCCGCTGGCGGTATTGCCGCCGCCGGTGGTGTTATTGGAAAGCGCCTGGTCTCCGAAGGCCGTGTTGCTGCCGCCCGTGGTGTTGAAGTAGAGCGCCGCCGCACCGCTGGCGGTATTGTCATTGCCAGTGGTGTTGTTGAGGAGCGCCTCGAGCCCGCTGGCGGTGTTGTCGAAACCCGTGGTGTTGAGGTAGAGCGCCGCGCCGCCGGTGGCGACGTTGCCATTGCCCGTGGTGTTGGTGGCGAGCGCTAACTGGCCGGTCGCGGTGTTGTCCGTTCCCGTCATGGTGGAGTTCCCCGCGAAGCCGAGGAACGCGTTCGTATTCTTGAAAGAACCGAAGGCAAAGAGGTTGCTTCCAATCTGAAAGCCGCTGCCCGTCACTACTCCAGTCGCGCTTAGATTCCCGTTCACTGTTTGATTGCCGGTGAAGGTGTTGGCCGCCGCCAATTGCGCGTACAGAGCGTTGGTCGCGGTCGTGTTCAGGCTCAGCGTCACATTGCCGCTGGTGCCGCCACCGCTGAGATCTGTTCCCGCCGTCACGCCCGTGATCGTGCCCGTGCCCGCGGAAGCGCAAACCCATGAATTGCCGTTCCACTGCAACACTTGGTTTTTGGTGCACGCATCTGTCAGCGACAGGTTGAGCGTGCCGCTGGTTCCGCCGCCAGTCAGGCCGCTGCCGCTGGCCGTCGTCACACCTGTAATCGTGCCGCCTCCGGCGAACACAATGTCCAGTTCGGCGGGATGGCTTGTAGTGGTGCTCTCTTTACTGTCGAAGCTGGCGCTGAGCGGGCTATTGCCGACCAGAGCTATGCCGTCGTTGGCAGTTCCGCTCAACCACGCCTGCACTGCCGCGGTGACGTTGATCAGGATGTACTGGTTCTTGTCCGCCGTGGTGAGCGGTACGCTGGCGGCAATCGTCGATCCCAATGCCGGGGCGAGGTTCGATGTGATCGTGCTCTCAGACCAGGTGCCGTTGACGTAGTCGACGTTAAAGCTGCCCGCCTTGGTGACGGCGTTGACATAGAGTTTCAGCGTGGCCTGAGTAATATCGGCACTGGTATAGCCGGAGGGAATCGACGACAGATTGAACTGAATATAAGTGGTCTGCGAGGCGCTCTCGACATCGAGCAGCGTCTTGGCGCCATAGTTCGTAGTGGGATCGGCGGTATTGGTATAAGAATCCCCGATGGGAGTAAGCTGCCCATAAGCGCTACTTACTCCCAACACGACGGCAAAAACCAGTACTGCAAAGGTTATTCGAATCTTGAATTTGTTCATGGCGCCCTCCAGAATTGACGCGTGAGCAAAATCGGCTCTATTTGGGATAGCGGAAACCGCCGGCGGAAACTGGCACAGTGAGCAGAAAAATTAGAGGAACACAAAAACGTCCCGTGGAACCGCCAAGTCCCACGGGACGTTCTCGTTGTTGCTTAGTCTGCCTTGCCTGCAGGGTTACCTTTGTTTGGCAGCCTGACTCTGCCGTGAACCGGGCTTCACCGTCGGTGCCGGAATTGCTGGCGGTCGTGTGTTTCTTAGATTGGGCGGCGCGGCCAGGGGCTGCGCTTCCGCGCCGGTGGTCGTAACCTGCTCCTGAGAGGCGGACTGCCGGGCTTTCGTTTCCTGCATCCTCTTCATCATTTCTGGATTGCGCGCCCAGTCGATGCTCTGCTGCTCGGGCGCACCAAACAGTTCAGGATGAATGTAGTGACCACGCGCGCGCGCGTCTTTCTCTTGTTCGACGACCAGCGGATTTGCCTTCGCGTAGGCGTCCTGGCGGACTCCCGTAATTTGCCAGGAAACCTTCACATTCGGTTTGTCCGTCTTAATGCTGAACTGGTGGTTGTTCACTTCGCCGCTCACAATTGCCTGGGCAAATTGCCCAAGTACGGTGAGCTGATAGCGGAAGTCGGTGTTGACGGCCTCGAACCACGCCGGCAGTTGTACCGTCGCATCGCCCTGAGCATCCGTCGTGATGGTGCCATCGTAGATGTTCTTCATCTCCGAGGACTCGACCGAGGCGTGATAGAGGTACTTGTTGGCAGGATCGAGCGGGTCGTCGATCTTGAAGTCCTTGGTGCTTGCCGTTAGCGTGCCTTCTACGGTCACATTACCTGCGAAATACCCGGCATACGCACCCCCCCCGGAGCCAGCTGTCGCGTAGACGCCATCGCCCCCATTGCTCCCGCCAACCACGCCGATTCCAGAGCCTCCTGTGCCCCCGCCGACGCCGGCGCCGCCGGTGAAGTATCCTCCTGGCTCAGAGAACCAGAATTCGCCACCAGTCTGGCTAATACCGCCGACCGCCAGAACACCCACCCCGCCCGTTTCCCCGGCAGGAGCATTGAATCCGTATGCCGCCACCGTGCCCTGGACATCCAGAGTGTAGGCCGGACTGGCGGTACCGATGCCGACGCTCACGGCATTGGCGCCCGTGCCGCCCAGCACCAAGGCATTGCTTTCGCTGACCACGGCGTTGGAGCCGATGGCAGTCGTGTTAGTCAGAGCGGCCGAACTCGGTCCGGCTGAGATCCCTATCGCTGTGTTGTTGGTGCCGGTGGTGTTGTTGATGAGCGCGCTGTCACCGACCGCAGTGTTGAAGTTTCCCGTTGTGCTTAGGGCGGCGGAAAACCCCACAGCCACGTTGCCGCTGGCTGCGGTGTTGGAGTAGAGCGCATGGAAGCCATCGGCGGTGTTGTAGCCGCCCTGGGTATTGCTGCCGAGCGCATCGAAGCCGCTGGCCGTGTTGTAGGGGCCGGAAGTATTGTTGGCCAGCGCGTAGTCACCGACGGCCGTAAGGTATTGACCCGTGTTCGTCAGGTTCCCGGCGTTAAAGCCAAAGAAAGCGTTAAAGCTTCCGCTGGTCCCGTAATCGTGAATGAAGGGCACGCCGTTTACTGAGATCACGCCCTGCGTTCCGGCGCTGTTGGTGAGAGGTAGCGCGAGATTTCCGTTAATCGTCTGGGTGGCCGTGAAAGTATTAGCTGTCAGCGCGGCGAAAGGTGAGCAGGTAAACGGCAGACCACTCAGCGCCTTGCCCGACGCGCAGGCGTCGGTCGCGAGGGAGAGCGTGACGTTGCCGCTCGTGCCGCCGCCGCTGATTCCGTTAGTGCCGCTTACGCCCGTGATCGTGCCCGTGCCTACCGAAGCGCAAACCCATGACCCGCCATTCCATTGCAGCACCTGGTTCACGGCGCAGGAATTCGTCAGCGACAGGTTGAGCGTGCCGCTGGTGCCGCCGCCGGTCAGTCCGCTGCCGCTCGCCGTCGTTATCCCCGTTAGCGTACCGCCGCTGGCGAAAACAACTTCCAACTCGGCCGAATGGCTTGTCGTCGTGCTTTCCTTGCTATCGAAGTTCGCATTGAGCGGGCTATTGGCTACCAGCGCAATGCCGTCGTTGACCTGGCTTCCGTTCAGCCAGGCCTGCACAGCTGGCGTGATGTCGATGAGGATGTACTGGTCGTTATCCGCGGCAACCAGCGGGACACTGCCAGCAATTGTGTTTCCGAGCGCGGGAGCGTTATTGGCGGTGATCGTGCTCTCTGCCCATGCGCCGTTAACGTAATCGACGTTAAAGCTGCCCGCTTTAGTCACCGTATTAACGAAGAGCTTAAGCGAGGCCTTGGTGACGTCGGCGCCGGTGTAACCCGTGGGGATCGCCGACAGGTCAAACTGAATGTAGGTCGTCTGGGTTGCGCTCTCGACATCGAGCAGCGTCTTGGCGCCGTAGTTCACGGCAGGCGCAGCAGTATTAGTGTAAGCATCTCCACTCGGCGTAAGTTGTCCATGGGCGATACGCGCTCCTAACACGCAGGTGAGGACCAGCATCGCAACCGATATTCGAATATTGAAGTTTTTCATTGCGCCCTCCAGAATTGATCCCCGCGAGCATAGGGGGTCTATTTGGGATAGCGGAATGCACGGCAAGAAACTGGCACGGTGCGCGAAGAAATATGCGTCACAACGGCAAGCGACCATTGCGGAAAGCCGTTGGAGGGTGGTCGCGGCTGTGCTACTATTTCGGGCCTAGGTAGACCTTCCCAATCCCCTCTGGAGGGTCCAATGACCGCCAACCCAATTCCTTCGCGCACCGTCACCCAACTTCTTCGGGCTTGGGGCGAAGGGGATCAGTGCGCGCTGGAACAACTTACGCCTCTCGTCTACAACGAACTCCACGGTTTGGCGCGCCGCCACATGTCCCGCGAAAATGAAGGTCATACCCTCCAGGCAACGGCCCTCATCAACGAGGTTTACTTGCGACTGGTTGAATTCCAGAGTGTGCAATGGCAGGATCGCGCTCACTTCTATGCCGTCTGCTCCCGGCTGATGCGGCGCATTCTTATCGACTTTGCCCGTTCGCGAGGGTCCCGTAAACGAGGTGGGAACGAGCGCAAGTTGACGTTGGAGGAAGGACTGATTGTTTCCGCTGACGTGCCCGCGCAGTTGTTGGACTTGGAAGACGCGCTCGCCAAACTCGCGCAGGAAGATTCGAGAAAGAGCAGTGTCGTGGAGATGCGTTTTTTCGGCGGTCTGAAAGTTAAAGAGATCGCCGAAGTGTTGAAGGTCTCGCCCGAGACCGTGATGCGGGACTGGAGTATGGCGCGCGCCTGGCTGTTGCGTGAAATGGACGAGGGGCAACGCCATGCAACCTGAGCGCTGGCGCCGTGTCGAAGAGCTTTATCACACCGCCGTGGAGCAAGGGGAAGGGCAGAGAGCGGCGTTCCTTGAGAGCTCGTGCGCGGGTGATCATACTCTTCGGCTTGAAGTGGAGTCGCTGATTGCCTATGCGCGGCAAACCGGACAAATCATTGACAAGCCCGTGATGCAAGTTGTTGCCTCGGCCCTGGCGGAGGACCTTTGCGCGAAGGATGGTATTCAGGCCGACGAGATGATCGGCTCGAGGATCGCGCAATATCGCCTCGTCGGGAAATTAGGCGCGGGTGGGATGGGAGATGTGTACCGCGCAGTTCGTGCCGACGACCAATATGAAAAGCAAGTGGCCATCAAGCTCGTTCGGCAGGGCTTGAACACTGAGTTGGTACACAGCCGCTTCCGCAAAGAGCGCCAGATTCTGGCTGGTTTTGAGCATGAGAATATTGCGCGCCTGCTGGATGGTGGCACGACCGACGAAGGCGATCCTTACTTTGTCATGGAACTCGTCGAAGGGAAGCCCATCGATGAATATTGCGATGAGGCCAAGTTGGGAGTAGCCGCTCGCCTGGAACTTTTTCAGAGTGTTTGTTCGGCCGTTCAGTATGCCCACCAACGGTTGGTAGTGCATCGCGACATTAAGCCGGGCAACATTCTGGTCACGGCAGAAGGCCTTCCCAAACTGCTCGACTTCGGCATTGCAACCCTGCTGAGCCCGGAAAACTATTCTCCGGAAGGCGACCCTACCGCTACTGCAATGCGCATGATGACGCCGCAATATGCCAGCCCCGAACAGCTTCGAGGCGATGTTATCACCACCGCAACGGACGTTTATTCGCTGGGAGTCGTCCTCTACAGGTTATTGACCGGACAGCTGCCCTATCATTTGGATAACAATTCTTCCTATGACCTGGCACATGCCATTTGCGAGACAGAGCCAGAGAAGCCCAGCACGGCCGTCGGATCCCCAAAGCAGATCATGGACCGCAACCGCCACGCACCCAGAGTTACCCCGCAGTCGATAAGCAGTTGCCGGAACACCAGTCCCGACAAGTTGCGCAGGACATTGTCCGGCGATCTGGATCATATTCTGCTGAAGGCATTGCGCAAGGAGCCGCAACGGCGCTACGCCTCAGCGCAGGATTTTGCCAAAGACTTGCGATCTTATGCCCTCGGTTTGCCGGTGTCAGCTCGCCGCGGCACCTTCAGCTACCGCGGCGGCAAGTTTGTTGCGCGCAATAAACTTTCTCTGGCGGTGACGGCGATTTTCGTTCTTCTTGCCCTTGCCGGCGCCGTGACGATTGTGCGCGAGGCGCGCATCGCCCGGATGCAGCAGGCTCGCGCGGAACAACGTTTTGACTCCTTGAATAAGCTAACCAATTCGATGCTCTTCGAGTTTCATGACGCCATTCAGAATTTGCCTGGCTCCACGGCCGCGCGCGAACTGGTTGTTCGCAGGGCCCTCGAGTACCTGGAACAAATCGCGGCGGAGGGGCATAACGACCCGGCCACCCTGCGGAACCTTGCCTCCGCTTACGAGCGCATCGGGCTGATTCGGTCTGAAGAGGGCCATCCCCACTTGGGCGGGGTCGGATCGTTTCAAGCGGCACAGCAGCTATACGAAAAGGCGCTGACGATTCGCCAGCGTCTGGCAGCCGCAAACCCCGGCGATCTAAGCCTTCAATTCGATTTGAATACCACGATGTGGAACGTTGCCACCATGTACTCCCAACTTGGAGACGAGGACCACGCGCTGGATACTCATCGCCAGCGATTGAAGCTTTTGGAGGGTTTGGCGAAAAGCCATGATTCCGAGAGGGTGAGATACAACATCGTAGGCACGCTGAACAATATCGCGGCATCGAAGATTACGTTCGGCGACTACGAGTCCGCGCTCGACGACCTACAGCGGGCGCAAACCATGGTGCAGGCTTTGCTCGACGCGGATCCAACAAATTTATCCAAGAAAAGTGATACGGCGAACGGGCACGCGTGGATTGGCAGCGTGCTCAAGCTTGACAAGAAATATGTTGAGTCGGTACGTGAAGCTCGGGTGGCGGTCGCCATGGCCGAGGAACTGGCGCTCCAGGATCCTAACAATACCGGCTTTCAGAGAGCTTTCGCCAACTATGACGAGGAATTGTGTAAATCTCTGGCTTACGCGGGTCAATTCTTGGATGCGCTGCGAAGCTGTCGTAAGACAATTGCGATCAGTGAAGCATTGATGAAGTCCGACAAGAACGACGTGCAGGCAGAAACAGATGTCGCCTCCGGTAATAAAACCATGGGAATCGCTCTTTATCTTATGCATTCGCCGCGGGAGGCCCAGGCATTTGAGCGGCGAGCTCACTCGATGTACCGCGAAGTCGCTGCGCGGGATCCGGACTCCACCATAAATCCAATCGACGAAGCAGTGGCTCTTATTTATCTGGGGAGAAGCGAAGTGGATCTGAATCGTCCAGAGTTGGCGCGCCTAGACCTTGAGCACGCTCAACAGATGCTCGAGCAATCGGCAAAGCGCAGTCCGAAAGACCGTCCCGTTCTAGACTCGCTCGATGAAGTACAGGCAGCGATCAAAGCACTACCGCATGGCACCGCGTATATCGCCGTTCACTGAAGCACGACCGGTGGTTCGCCAAAACCGGGTCGTGGACGAATCAGTAAGGTCAAGGGGCCCCGTTTCGATCGCGGCCTATTGCATCTGCATATTCGGGCGCCTAATAGACCTCGCGGCTGACTGGAGTTAGCGGGTCTGCAATGCGGTCAGCAGGTGGCGTAGACCTTCACGCGCCTGGAAATTATTGCGATCGAGCTTTAGCACAAGTCCATATTCGTAACGCGCCAGGCGATAATCGCCGCGCGCTGCGTAGGAATCGGCCTGGCGCAGCAGGTCGGGAACATCCTGTCGGCTGAAACCGTCGACCGTCGAAGGCAACTCCGGACTTTGTTTTCGAGCTGGCGCCCTTCGTGCCGCTGACCATGCAGTTTGCTTGTCCTCGCGGGGGACAAACGGCCCAGAATTAGATGAGCCATGGGCAGCTGCGTTGTCGCCCGCAGGCTGATTGTTGTCACCCGACTGAGCCGATTGAGTTGAGGCGGTCCGGGAGGAACCAATTAGTTTCTGTGAAGTTTCCGCCGGTGGGGAGATTGCTGGTATTCCAGAAGATGATACCGGTGTTCCAGAAACGGATGCGTTTTCGCTCACAGGATGATCGCTTTGCGACTGCGCTCCGACGGGCTGCAAGGTTGCTCCGAGTGCGGGAGCAGAGGATGCCGGAGCTGCGGCGGCTTGTGTCGTGGCAGGCGCGTCACTCGATGTCTCTGAATTTTGCGAAGGGGATGCGGGCTCGACGCTGTGCGCATCAGTGCCACGGGGTGGAACCTGACCGGAGTGATTGAGCCTACCGGCAACCCTAGTGAGCACTGGTTCTATCTCGCTTTCGAGTTGCGCGATCAATGGAGGAAACGCTCCCGTGCTCGAACGAACGTAGAAAGCCCAACCCGCAGCCGCGATGAGGGCGAAGGCCAATCCCAGAGCCAGACGTGGCCAGATTCGCGAAGGAGATTCTTCGAGATGAGGGGCGCGACGAGCGGTCGCCGAGGCTGGCGGATGGTTCGCTGCCGTCTTTTCCGCAGGGGAGCCCACCGTCGGAGTCAGCGATGCCCGAGCCGAATGCTCCAGGAAAGCCTGCCGCATTTCCTCGCAAGTCTGGAATCGATCTTTCGGATCTTTGGCGAGCGCTTTTCGAATGACGGCGTCGATCCCGCCGGGAATCGCCGGGTTAATAAGTGACGGCGCGACGGGATGCTCATTCACGATTCTATAAAGGATGGTCGCAATGTCGCCGGAAAAGGCCTTTTCGCGGGTCAGTAACTCGTAGAAGACCGCGCCTAACGAGAAGATGTCGGCGCGCTGATCTACTTTCTTGCCGGCAATCTGCTCAGGAGCCATGTAGGAGGGCGTCCCGATAACCATTCCGGTCTGGGTCATCGAGGTGTTTTCGATTTTGGCAATTCCGAAGTCGAGAACTTTGATCGCCGCCTGCTCGGTCACCATCAGGTTGGCCGGCTTCAGATCGCGATGAATAACACCGCGGGCGTGGGCAAAACCGACCGCCGCCAAAATCTGGTCAGCCCATGAAAGCAGAGTTGGCAGAGAAGGCACTCCGACCTCAGCCAATAACTGGGCCAGGGTGGTTCCATTGATGAACTGCATGCTCAGATAAACTGCGCCGTTTTCCTCACCTACATCGTAGATTGTGATGATATTGGGATGATCGAGTCCGCCCGCCGCCTTGGCCTCTTGCTTGAGCCTTTCGATCATTTGCGCGCGATCCGGAGCATGATCGTCGATCAGAATCGTCTTGAGCGCAACGGTGCGGGCAATGACCGGGTCGAATGCCTTATAGACGGCTCCCATGGCGCCGCGTCCGAGTTCTTCCTGAATCTGATAGCGACCAAGGGAGGCCGATCCCTGCTGCTCGATCTGCGTGTTCGGCTGCTGGTCTGGCGGTTTTGGCAATGCCATGCAGAAATCTCTAATGGAGTGTGCACGCAAATACGCGCAAACGAGGGAGTTATCGAGTATGCGCGCTGCATTTTAATGATAGCCCCGGCGGGTATTACTTCCTACTTACTTTAGTTTTTGATCGGACCATCGATCTCTCTTCAGCCGCCGCTTTCCGCGAGAAAATGTAGTTTCCAGCCCTATATGAAGTCGTGGAACGCCATCTCTATTCCTTTCCGTTCCAGGCGGTCGAGCGTGATCTCCCGTCTGCAACGCTGCACTGTCGCGGTTGCTCTCGTCCTGACAGCTTCGATCGCGACTTACGCCAAAGATATCGCACTAACCGCCATCGTTCTGTTCGACAGCTCGCAGGGCGCAGCGTACATACAGATCACCGACGCAACCCTGAATGGAAAGATCGAGGTTCGCAGCTGCGACGGTATCCCCAGGATCGACAAAAATGTTTATGGCGGCCTACCGCGCGTGTCGCTGGCTGGAGCTAGCTCGCTTCAGCGCGGCGCCGACGGCGTGCTCACGCTGAAGGCAAATGGCAAGTCCGTTTGCGTGGTTCCCAGCAATCTAAAATTTGAACGGGGCGTCGAGCTCACGCCAGCCGAGGCGGCTGAACAAGCGGTGATCCACGGCACGCCTGTCGCCACATCGCCTCGCGATGCCATGATCCCGCCCTTCAAGCCCGGTGTGCAGATAGTGTTTGTGGCTGCTCCGGACGTTGAACTTGCCGAATTCCTGCGGACTCAACGAGCGAACACGATCAAAGACTGGCAGGATTTTCTGGCCCGTTATCCTTCTTCCACGCGCCGGACCTCCGCGCAAGATGCCATTGCGGGATTTCATCAGCAGGCAGCCGAAGCCGCCTTTGCGCAGTATCAGAGTTCCAGTGGCGCCAAGGCGCAAGATCTCGCCATGCTTCGACTTGCGTATGTGGAGACTCAAGGCGCTAGCCAGTCTTCTCCGGGCTACAAGCCCGCTGCGCAGCTTATAAACAACATTGATCGAGAGTTAGACAATCTGGCGCGACCAGACCAGACCCGGCTACAGGCATACCGAAAGGCATTGCAAGACCATACGCCGGGATATGCGCAACTGTCTGCTGCCAGGCAGCACATCCAGCGGCTGTTGGAAGTCCAGCCAGACTATGCTCCCTTGCTGAGCCTGCAACGCGAAACCGCCACCGAGCAGAGACAACTCGAGAAGTCCATCGTGGACGCGCAGGTGTTGATCCTGGAGTCGCGCTTCGACCAGGCCTTAAAAGCCCTGGGTCCCTACACTGCATTCGCCTCCGAAATGCTTCGTGTAGATGGCATCATCAGCGCGGTGTTCAAGTTCCACTTCGAGAACGGACAAAAACTGGCGGCTCATCAGGAATGGGAAAAGGCAATCGCGGAGTTTAACAAAGCGTCTGCCATCCGGCCCGAGCGTAAGGACGCCCAGACCGCCGCCGATCGTGCGGCGACTCAACTGGAGGCGCAACGCAACCAGCAGGCGGCAGACGCGGCCGTGCAGGAAAGCGACGACTACGCTGAGAAGAAGCAGTTTGTCGAAGCCTACAATGTGCTCGCCGACTTGCCCGAGAAACAGCGCGCCCTGGTAGCGTCACAGATGACCGCGCTCTCGCACGACTATATCGGCGAGGCGGTGCGGCAAGCACAAAAACTCCAGGAGTCGCATCTGCCGATCAAAAACGCGGATGACGAACAAGCCGCGCTGGAAGCATACTCCCTGTGGGATCGCGCCAGCTCTCTTGGGGATGATCCGGCGATCACGGTCAAGCGCGATTTCCTTTCCGCCAAGATAAGCGCTTATTACCTCGAACAAGCCAATCGATATCTTCAGAAACCCGCGGGATCTGGCGCCGGAGTTGGGTGGCTCTACCTGAAACAAGCGGTGCGCTACGGAACCACCGATCTCGACAGTTTGAAAGATCAGATGGCCCGTTACGAACCACTCTATCAACAGCGAACCCAGCTCTCGGTTGGCATCGTGGTTCGCGATCAGACTTCACGTCGCGACAGTCATGGTTTCGCCGACCAGCTTGCGGATGCGATCAGCAGCGGCCTCGATTCCTCCGGGCTGCCCATTGCAGTCGTGCGTAACCCTTCAGAAAGTGCGGAGTCT
Organism: uncultured Acidobacteriaceae bacterium; assembly: GCA_963803645.1. Lineage (GTDB taxonomy): Bacteria > Acidobacteriota > Terriglobia > Terriglobales > Acidobacteriaceae > Acidiflorens. Next base: position 1,021,931 of record CAWDNK010000007.1, read on the forward strand.
CAACAGCCCGATTTCACGCTCGTTGGACAGGTTCTGGAACACCGGGTGATCAAGAAAGCGAACCTGGAGGCTCCAGAATCGAAATACCGGGCCGGCACCCACGAGACGAAAAGTCCGGAATGGCTGCAAGCTGAGAGCGCGTATGAATCAGCCCAACAAAAGCTCACTTCGGCGCAGCATGCGCTGGACGAGGACCAGGCTCAACACAGGAAGAAGCAAGTCATCGCCGATGACAAGGATGCTGTTGAGGCGGCGCAAAAGAGCGTTGACGAGTTGCAGCATAAGCTCGGGACGACGGAGCAGAACCTCGTAGAGACTGTGGTTGAGTCTTATCACTACACAAAGAAGACGATTGATCTGACGGCGACGGCGCAGATCGAGTTCCAGTTTCACGACCGGGCGGGTAATTCTATCGGGCAACCGGCCAATGTACGTAAAGACAAAAACAGCACGACAGTTGTTCTGCAAGACGTTAAAGCTGAAGACACCGCAGGGATTACCAATCAGGGCGTGGAACCCGACGGAGCGCAGCTTCTGACAGATCTGGAAATTGAGGCGCGGAATGCTTTAGTCAAAGCAGTGCGCGAGAAAGCGGCTGAACTCCCGGTGGCGGTGCTCCAGGCGGCGCGAGCGCTGGCGCAAAAAGGCGACGTAAGTGAAGCCGCGGAATTGTATGTGCTCTACTTAAATTCAACTCCTCAGGGTACCTCGCCAGAGCGAACCGAGGCGGTAAAGTTTCTGCACGAGCAGTTCAATCTCGCAGTCTCCGTGGACGCCAAACTGTGACCGGCGGAACGCCGCAGAAAGGAATTTAAGACCATGGCGGACAGTCCAAAGAGTGCACCCGAGCTTTCGTCTCGTCTAATGAAGACCAACGAAGAGCTGAAGAACCTGCAAAACTCGGTCAAAACCGGAATGATCAATGTGAAGGTGCTCATGGATTTCCGGACCGCGACCGAGCGAGCGCGCCAGGCAAGCGCAGCCGTGCAGCAATGGCTTGATGCGCAGGGCAAAGGAACAGATCCTTACAAGCTGATGGAGAAGGTGGTGAAACAGCGTGTTGAAATGGCCACGCAGCTGATCAACGACGTCTCGGTTGACCTCGAAAGCCTTGACATAGACTTCGATACCGCCGGTCTTCCTGCGCTCAACGAGGCCGTGCGCAGACTTGCCGAGCGCCTGGAAAAACTGTTTCCCCGGTAACTCCTCAAATCACGCGCTGCCCGCGAAATCAGTCTGCCTTCGAGTACCTTAGTACTCTTCCCTTAAGTGTTTTCGAGTTCACAATAGATAGTGATCGTTTAGTGGTAAAACGGTAGGACTTCCCCAGTGCCGCCACAATTGCTTTTGTAAATATCACCCACGATGGAGCCTTGCAATGGCCGAGCTGTTTCTCAAATTCGGAGACCGGGTTTTACAAGAACTCTTGCTTTCCGGCGGCACAGTGACAATTGGCCGACAGCCAGACAACAACTTTTGCGTCGACAATCCCGCCGTCTCCGGACATCATGCCACTGTCTTTGCGGACGGCGATCTCTATGTGATCGAGGATGCTGAGAGCTTTAACGGGACCTACGTCAATGGTCAACGCATCAGCAAAGCCGTACTCAAGGACGGCGACAACGTGACCATCGGCAAGCACACGATCGAATTTCGCGACGAGGTACGTCAGCAAGTTGCCGCACAGCAAACGTCCGATTCAAGAGTTGATGGGCAACTCACGAAGCCTAAGCCGCCCCAGCTCGATCGCACCGTTGTCCTGGACACGGCAGAAGCGAAGGAAATGGTGGCTAAACTTGCCGCGGCCGCCTCTTCCGCAGGCCCGGTTGTAGTTCAGAGAGTCGGCCTCGCCCAAAGCCTGTCGCCTGTCAATGTCACGCGTGTGGTCCATCAAACCATTGGCACGCTGACCATCGTCAAAGGCCGAACCGACCAGCCGCGGTACATTCTGACCAGCAAACTTACCCTGATAGGAAGGTCGAAGATGGCTGGTATCCGGCTCAAGCGGTGGTTCGCTCCTCCAGTCGTGGCTTCGATTTACCGAGCCGAGGATTGCTACTTCATCACCTGCTCGGGCGGCAGGGAAAAGATCAAAGTGAATGATGCCGTGATCGAGGCCGACCAAAAGCAACTCGTGCCCGGTGACGTAATCGAAGTCGCGGGTATCAAGGCTGTTTTTGCCACGTAACCTTGGGCGTTCGCGTCTATTGCAGCTTCGCGTATTCGGCTTTCGCTGCTTTATAGATCGGAACGTTGGGATCGGCATCTTTCCACAGTTTGAGAAAGTCTTTGTAGGCCGCCAGTGCGCGTGCACGGGCGGCATCGGCCTCGGCGCCTTGTAGCGATTTCGATTCGAGCGCATTGGCCCGCGCTACGCCCAAGTGCGCGAGTGCCCCGGTCCAACAGTTCCATACGATTCCGTCGTGGTCGAGGATCTTCTGGAACTCGCCAGCGGCGGCGCTATCTTCTCCGGCAGCCAGGTATGCCTCGCCACGAATGTAGGTGGGATAGAGACAGGAAGCGTTGACCGTGAATGGAATCAGGGCGAACTCAATCGGTGGAGACGCAGCTTGCAAATCTTTGATCGCCTCACCGGAATTCCCTCGCTTTAGCGCCAGTTGCGCTCGAACCGGCGGAAGGAAGATAGCCTGCATCTGCGTGTGCACCGGGAAACGCTGGTTCAGTTCCTGTATCAGCGACTTGGCTTGCGTACTATCCCCCACCATCGCAAATGCGAGCGCCGCCTCCGAAGAAACTCCCGCACTTTCTGGATCCAGTTTCCGGCCCGCAGCCGCTGCCTGCTTAGCTGCTGCGATATTACCGAACGCCGCCTCGCGAATCGCGGCATTCTCGAGATATCCCGCCGCGGTCTCCTTGCTGTCGGCATGAATTGCGGAATCGACAGATTGCTTGGTCAGTTCCCGCGCTTTGCCCAGCTGGCCGGCATACGCCGCGGTATCCGATTCGAGCGAAAGCCCGTAGTTTTCTTCCGGCGCGCCAGCGAACCACTTGCGTTGCTCCGCCATGGCGGAAGAATCTCCCGCAAAAAACGCCAGGGCGTAAAGAACCTCTCGCATCCCGAAATCATCCAGGTTCCGCGCGTGTGCTTGCTGAATGATGTGCCGCGCCTCGTCAAAGCGCTGCATGGCAACCAGGGTGATCGCCAGGTTGCGATATTTTGTGCCGATATCTGGTCGCCGGCGGAGGTCTTCGCGATGCGCTTCCAGTGCCTTCTCGTATTCTCCCTCGAAGAGATACATGTTGCCCAGACCCGTATAGTACGCGGCGTTAGGATAGTTCCGAATCTGCTCCTGGTAGGTCTGCACCGCTTTATCTAACTCGCCCGTGACGCCCTGGTAATAAGGAGCCGCGATCAAGAGCTTCTCCTGCTCGGTGGCATGTTCCCGCAATTGAAAGGCTTTGGTGTAATACTCAGCCGCGCGTCCGTTCTCGCCCATGCCGTCGTAATCGGAGCCCGCTGCGCGGTATGCCGTAGCGAATCTCGGATCCAATTCGATGGCACGCAGATGGAAGGGTAGAGCGGCAGCTTCGCCCTTTTCATTCACGGCTGTTCTACCGAGGCTGAACGCTTTCAGCGCCTCCAGCGAAGGCGTAGTCGCCTCGGCCAATGGAGTGTCAAACCTCTGTACGGTATTCAGCGATTCGCCCAATGCAACGCGGAGCCGGGAAGCAGCATGACCCAGGACGTTAATCACTTTATCCCGGGACGCAGCGGTACCCTGCTGCTCCGCCAAAGTACGCCCACTCTGGCAATCCACGGCCTTCAACTGAAGCACGTATTCGCTGCCCAGGCTGGCGATGGCTCCAGCGATGTAGGCTTTGCTGTCGGCGCGCTGGCAAAGCTCGCGGGCCACTTCGCCCGTGAGTTTTGTGTTCGCGGGGAGGGTCATCTGTTTCAGAATCTTCGTGACCTTGCTGTCCGGAAGCACGTTTAAGAAAGGCGACTGCTTCAAAGCCACCAGCAGCGCGGTTTTCAGCGTGCCATCAAAAACTTCATCGCCCGTTGTGTTGGTGAAGTCGGAGAGGACGATGGTGTCCTTTTCGGTGAGCCTCTTGATTCCGTACGAACGATGGTAAAGTCCGCCGCCGATCACGATTGCCGCCAGTGCACCGGCGACCATACTAATTTTTCTGAACCACTTATTTCGCCCAGGATGCATTCCACCCCGAGCGGGCGAGGTCGTCTGCTGGCCCATTTCGGCCTCGGTCGTCTCGGGCTCAATGGTCGCGGGCTGCTCGTAGAAAACCGGCACGTACCCGCCTTTGGGCAATTCGATGACGACGCTGTCGTTCACACCCGGTCCAGCGTAGTACTCCACCAGCTTCTTTCGCAGCCGGCCGGCCTCGATCCGCACAACCGGATCGTCTTTTGGGTCGTAGTCCTGGGGACGGTCAAAAACCTCTACCCCGATCAGATATTCCTTGAGACGGTCTTCGCCGGCCAACGTCCCTTCGACAATGAATCGCAAAAATTGGCTGGGTCGCCGAGCATTAAGAAAGGTTGGAGACGCGAGGATGCGTTGCAGTTCCTCTTGTACGCTCGCTGCCGGCAACGGCGCCTGGGTTGCGTCGCGGCAGGCGGGCTGCTCAGGCCTCTCCTTCATACAAATTCACCCCACGCCGGCTGCTGAAAGAACTGGCTCGAAGTCGACGGAATTCCTCAAGGGGAGGATGGGTCGGTGCAATGCCCCACCTGGCACTTGACCCGTGCAAAACGTAAGATATCACGGCTTGATACCGGGACAATACCCGGGTTACCGATGCTACCCACGTTCTGGCGAAATAGATTGAACACCTCTTGCCTACTTTTTCCTGGCGCTGTTCGCTTCGCGTGCCTTTGCGACCACTGCGTCGAATCGCGCGTCACTGTGAAGAGACTTCAATTCAGGATCGGCTGAAAGCTCTCCCGGCGAGATGAGGCCGTTTTCGATGGCATGGTTCAGGTCAGCGAAGGCTTCGTCCGGGCGACCTCTCGCGGCCTCAGAGCAGGCAAAGTTGTACCAGGCCTCGGCCACTGTCGCTAGCTGATTGGTTTTCTCCGCCGTCTCGATTACATCGTGAAACGTTTTCTCCGCATCGGCATAGTGTCCCTCGCGGCTGAGGCCGAGCGCTTCCATTTCCATGCTCTGCAATGTGGAGGTATGGGTTGGCCCCAGCACGCGGGTCTTGATCTCAATAATTTGGCTCTGGAGCTTGTCGGCTTCGGCGTAATGGCCTTCCTTCATCATCGTCACAGCCAGCATCATCATTGCCCTGAGAGTTTGAGGATGTTCCGGCCCGAGTATGCGACGCTGAGCGGCAATCACGTCGGAATACATTTTTTCAGCTTCCGGAAATCGACCCTCCTCCTCAAGATTCTCAGCCGCGTGCGACATCGAAAGCAGGGTCGCTGGATGGTCCGGCCCCAGAGTTCGCGTCTGTGCTGCGATCAGTTCGCCATAGATCTGATCGGCATCTTTATATCGGCCCTGCGGCGTTAGAACCTCCGCCAGCTCGTTCAAAGTGCTCAGGGTTTGAGGATCGTCGGGGCCAAGCACTCTGCGCTCTGCGTTCAGTGTTTGGCGGAAGAGGCTTTCTGCGTCGGCGTGACGTGCTTCATTGGCATAAACATAACCGAGGCGATCCATAGACGCCAAAGTGTCAGGATCATTGGGGCCGAGAACCTGGCGCTGGGTCTCGATTGTGTTTTGCAACAACTTTTCCGCCTCCGGCAAATGTCCTTGGGCGCGGAGGAGCTGCGCCAGATAGCTATCGGTTGCCAGTGTTTCCCGGTTTCGTTCCCCGAATAGTGAGCTCTGAATTGCTCGCGCATGTTCTACCAAGTCTTGTGCGCGGCCATACAAGCCCAGCCCGGCATACGTCTGCGCCATGGTTTCCATCAATTGGGCTTGCAGCTCCGGGTCCTTGCGCAGGCCGGTGTCGATGTCTTTCGAGGACTTATCCAGAATCTCGCGCGCGGTGACGGCGTTGCCCCGCGCCTCGCTGGGGTTCGATACCTTGAACATGCCGGTCATAAACTTCGTGACGCGGTCAGCGCGGTCGCGCTCCAGCTTGATCCGCCGCAACTCGATCGCCTGCATTACTCCGAACGCAATCAGCAGCAGCGCCGCAGTGGTGGCCACAGCCACTCCGAACTTGTGGCGCTGAACATATTTCTTTGTCCGGTAAGCCACGCTTGGGGGCCGCGCAATAACAGGTTCGTTGCGCAGATAGCGACCGAGGTCGGCCGCCAGTTCCGCGGGCGTGTCATACCTGCGGGCGCGATCCCTGTCCAGAGCTTTCAAGGTGATCCAGTCGAGATCGCCGCGGAGCATGTGCGCCAGTTGCCGTGCATCCGTGCTACGTTTTTCCGCGATGGCCACAGCAGCCGGGTCGTTGCTCAGCCTTGTGCTCGGACTGGTCGGCTCCTCTTCGTGCACCTTCCGCAGCACTTCATGAAGCGGTTTGCTCTCCCACTCCTGCGCATCCTGCGCCATCGCACCTGTAAGCAACTCGTAGAGCACCACGCCGAGCGAATAGACGTCGGTTCGGGTATCTACATCGGCCACCAGTGGATCCATCTGCTCCGGACTCATGTATCCCGGCGTGCCCACGAATCCCCCGGCGCGCGTCACCAGCGTCCCGCCCGGCGTTTGTGGTGAGATCGCTTTGGCCAGTCCGAAGTCGATAATGCGCGGCACCGGCTTGCCATCCACCTCAACCACCAGGATGTTCGTGGGTTTCAGGTCGCGATGAATGATCGCTTTCTGATGCGCGTGCTGCACGCCTTCACATACTCTTGTGAAAATAAGCAGGCGCTCGCTGGTCGAGAGGCGCTTCTCGTCGCAATATTGCGTGATGGGCAGGCCCGGGACGTACTCCATCGCGAAGTACGGTTGACCTTCCGCCGTGGAGCCTGCGTCGAAAACCTTGGCGATGGCGGGGTGATCCATGATCGCCAGCGCCTGCCGCTCCAGATCGAAGCGCACCAGCGCCGAACTGTCGTAGCGGAGCGTTTTGATGATCTTGAGCGCAACCTGCCGTTTGACGGGAGCCGACTGTTCCGCCAGCCATACCTGTCCCATCCCGCCTTCTCCCAATTTCCTGATCAGACCGATAGGGCCCGATCGAACCCAGGCCGGGCCCGGGAGGTTCTACGGAAGCAGCGTGTGGGGCAGGGGCAGCCTTAGGATCGGGACCGGCGCCGCCCGCGTTTTGCGGAGTAGACTCGGGCGCCTGATCGGTCACGCTTCCCTCTCTGAAAGAAGATGCAAATCGACCGTAAGTTTAGCACCCATGGATTAGCACCCACGTGGTTAGCACCCATGCTAAGCAGCGCCGCTCACCCGGTACAGCTCGTAGCACCGGCAGCACTCGCTCTTGCGCATCTGCCGGCGGGCTCTTTCCCACCGCTAACGATCGCTCGCTTAAGGACGCTTCGCTTGATAACCGGCGCCCCGCACGGGGCGGCCCGGACGCTCATCGGTAATCGCTCCGTCCCACAACACCGGACGTCCATTCACAAAGACGTACCTCACACCCACGGAGTAATGCATGGGATCATTGAATGTGGCGACGTCGCGGATGGTCTTGGGATCGAACACCGCGATGTCCGCAAACGTTCCCGGACGGAGAATGCCGCGATCCAGCAATCCCACGCGGCTCGCCGCCAGCGAAGTCATCTTGCGCACCGCCTCTTCCAGGCTCATCATTTGTTGCTCACGAGCGTAGATTCCCAGGATGCGGGGGAATGTTCCGAACGCGCGTGGATGCGCCTTGGTTTTGCTCAGAGGGCCGTCTTCCGCTTGAGCTTCGGAGTCCGAACCATAGGTTACGATCGGGCTCGAAACCGCCGCCCTCACGTCTCGTTCATCCATGATCGAAATGACCTGTCCGGTGTGGCCGTGATCCGCGATTACGATTTCCATAGCCACGTCTTTGGGATCCTTGTTCCATAGCCGGCCAATTTCTTGCAGCGTCATGCCTTCATACTTTGCGAGTTCGGGATTCATCAAGCCAATCAGCATGATGCCGGAGCCGTCTCCACCCGAGCCGAGCCACTCATTTTCCCAAGTGGTGCTGGACTCATCCATTTCCTTCTTGATGCGCTCCCGTTGAACCGGATCCTTGAAGCGCGCAATCATCTGGTCGATTCCGCCTTCGGACACCCACGGAGGGAAAGATGCAACCAGCCCGTTGCTGGCGCGCGTATAGGGATAAACGCTGGCCGCCACGTCGATGCCTTGTGCGCGAGCGTTCTGAATGCGGCGAAGCACCTCCGGCATCTTTCCAAAATTCTCGTGGTACGCGGTCTTAAGGTGCCAGATCGTTGTAGAAATGTTCGCGCGCTGTGCAATCGCAAAAACCTCATCCAGGGAGCTGAAAATGGCATCCGTTTCCGAGCGCTGATGAGTGAAGTAGACGCCTCCATACTGGCGGGCGACCTTGGCCAGTTCCACAATCTCATCCGTGGATGCAAACGTGTCCGGAACGTACTCGAGCGCGGTGCTGATTCCCATTGCACCGTCCTGCATCGCCTGGGCGACCAGTTGGCGCATCTGCTCGAGTTCTGCCGGTGATGCCGGTCGATTGACCGTTCCCATTACATAATTGCGGATGCCGCCCGCTCCAACGAAGGTGCCAAGGTTGATGGCGGATTTGGTCCGTTCAAAATGCTTGAAGTATTCGTCGAGCGTCGACCAGTCCAGAGTCACGCCGTATTTCTTCGCAACTTCTTCGTCCTCCTTTTTCATGCGCTCGTTGACGGGAGCGATCGAACTGCCTTCGCCGGTGATTTCGGTGGTGACGCCTTGCGTAATTTTGCTCGCCGCGCGATTGTCGACCAGTACATTGAATTCCGACTGGCCCTGCATATCGATAAATCCCGGCGACACGACGAGGCCTGTTGCATCGACGCGTTTTCGAGCCGACGCCTTGCTCAGGTCGCCGATGGCGGCGATGCGATCGCCGGCAATAGCAATGTCCCCTTCAACCCACGGGGCGCCGGTGCCGTCGACCAGGTGCGCTCCCGAGATGATGAAGTCATAGACCGGACTCTGCGCCGCGGCAAAGGTCGAAAGAAGCAGGACGATCAAGCCACTACAAAGATGGAATCTGCCCTTCATGGTTTACCTCAATCAAGTAGATTTCAACATCGCGAACTGTTTTCGCGTAGCCGGCCATTAATTCGGTGGAGGTATAGTCGCATGATCACGTGCCGATCGCTAGCCCGAAGTCACTCCGACGCTTGGACCAGTTGGCCATCAGTCTCGGAGGTAAGCCAAAATTGCTCGAAGCAGTTCCGCTCTTGCTCGTGAGAGCGACGATCCTGTCGGTCGCCGAAGCAGAATGGCATGGCCAAGCGCATCCACCATATTGCTCACGAAAAAAGTCCGCATATCGAGATCAATTCTGTCGCCCAACTCCCGCGCATGTGAGGCAAGCGCCGTTCGAAAAGCCGCGTGCAGTCGAACCGAGAAGTCGCGCGTTTCGTTAGCACGATGCGGCACCTCTGCCTGAAGCAAGTGCGGCAATTCTGGGTCAACGGCGTGCGCCTCGATCATGCCGTCGATCAGGGACGCGATCAGTCCCTCCAGCGTCGCATCTCCGCTTTCGGCGATTCGGCACTCCATTACGCTATCGACCTGGCGAATGTGCCGGTCGTGAAGGGCGATAAAAATCGCCCGCTTGTTTGGAAAGTACTGGTAGACGGACCCGATACTGACCCCAGCCGTTTCGGCGATCCGGTTGGTTGTAATCGAAGAAGCGCCTCCGCGTTTGAGAAGTTTGATGGCCGCATCCAGCATCGCCTCGACGGTCACCTGGGCCCGCTCTTGAACCGGTGCCCGGCGAGTTGCGCTTCTCTTCGCGTTCGGTTTCATCTCGGCAGTATAGATGGAAATGTGAGCTTTCTTTTAGATTCGCGCAACCGTTGAACAGTGACAAAGATAGCCGGCGCCTGACATGCGAGTAGACAAAGCTCCTTACGCCTTTAGGCTTTTCTTATGTGTATTGCGGCCGCTCATCTCAGAAAACGCGCTCACGGAATTGAGGAACGATGAAACATCTGATTACAGGCGCAACCGGAGATGTCGGCTCTCGCGTCGTCGAACACTTGTTGAACCGCAACATCCGTCCGCGCGTACTCGTGCGCAACCAGGCAAAGGCCCTCTCTCTTTTCGGCGGCCGCGTCGATATATTTGTGGGCGATCTGGCCGAGCCGGGTTCCATCCGGGATGCTCTCAAGGGCGCAGAAACAATGTATCTCGTCAATGTTGGTCCCGAAATTCCGCGGCGAGACGAAACAGCCGCGACGCTCGCCAAGGAAGCGGGAGTGAAGCGAATCGTCAAGCTCTCTTCGCTGGACGTCGAGCACGGCCTCGCGATTGGAGCCTGGCACGAAAAGGGAGAGGCTGCGATCCGGGCGACTGGGATTCCATTTACTTTTGTCCGTCCTAGCGGCTTTATGTCGAATCTGCTTGCCTGGGCGCACTCCATCAAAACTGAAAAAATCGTCGGATCCTCTGCCGAGAGCGGGCGCCGGCCGTTTATCCACTCCGACGATATCGCTGCCGTCTCGGTTGAGGCATTAGTCAGCGAGACTTACGTCGGCCAATCGATACCGATCACCGGCCCCGAATCCCTCACATTCGGAGAAGCGACCGCCACCATCGCGGAAGCAATCGGCGAACCCCTGACCTTCCAGGCAATATCGGACGAGGAAGCACGACAGCGATATTCCAGGGTGAGCGGCTCGCCAGAGGAGACCGAAGCGCATGTCGCGTTGTGGCGAGCCATTCGAGAAGGTCGCGTAGCCCGCGTCACGCATGACGTCGAACGCATTCTAGGACGCAAACCAATCCCTCTCAGACAGTGGGCTTCGGAGAATGCCAATTCTTTTCGAAACTAATGTAGGAGCGGTAACGATAAGTCGCTTGGGGAGATTGATCTGTTTTCGACGTAATGCGTGGACGCCCCTTCGCCTGGGGCGGAGACCCATCGCCCCGTTCACCAGGTCTTTATGATCGGGCACCTGACCGATCATGGAAACCTTCGACGTTACGCCGGAAAGTGCTTTCCATTGGTCAAAATTGACCATCTTCTCGCCGCGCAAACGCCTAGGATGGACCAATGAAAGTCACCGAAAAGCAGGCCCTCGCGGCGCGCTGTCCCACCTGTGGCGCCAAGCCGGGAGAAAAATGTGAACTGGCCACCGGCCAGCCGCGCACGGAACCCCATCGAGATCGCCGGCTACCGGTTTCGGACAAGTAGGTTCCCATTGAACACCGGCGTCGCCTTCCAATACGTAGATATCCCAAACTGATCCCCTTGTCGCGGTCGTTGCGCCTTCATCAATTCGAAGCAGCCCATTTAATACTACAATCGAGAATGATGAGGACTGTTGCGGCCTCCAAGCGGAAGCGTGCGTTTAATCCAGCCACCTTCCTCGCCACCATTGGAGAGGGAAGGAGAGCCCTGCGAGTTCCTCGCAAGGGCCGGATCTTCACGCAAGGTGACCCTGCGGACGCGATTTTCTACATCCAAAAGGGCAAAGTCAGGCTCACGGTTGTCTCGAAAACTGGCAAGGAAGCCACCATCGGCATACTAGGTGAGGGGAATTTCTTTGGCGAGGGCTCCCTGGGCGGCCAGGCTCTCCGTATCGGATCGGCGGTCGCTATGACGGACTGCCATCTTTTGCGGATCGAAAAGAAAGCAATGATGGATGCGCTTCATCGGGAACACGCCCTCTCCGATTTGTTCGTGGCGTACCTGCTCGCTCGCAACATCCGTTACGAAGAGGATCTCGTCGATCAACTCTTCAATTCCAGCGAAAAGAGACTGGCCCGCGTCCTTCTTATGCTTGCTCGTTTTGGCAAGGAAGGCGTGCCCGAGACTGTCGTCCCCAAGATCAGCCAGGAAACCCTGGCCGAGATGGTCGGCACGACTCGTGCTCGAGTCAACTTCTTCATGAATCGCTTCCGGACCCTGGGGTTCATTCAGTACGCCGGAGGTATCAAGGGCCGCCTGCAGGTGCACAGTTCGCTGCTGGACGTCGTGCTGCATGACTGAACATGCGGCAATCTGCTGACGACGGCCCTCGCACCCTTCGCAATCACAGCCAATGACAATGATAGGCGGAGAGATGAAGATATCGTCTTTTCATGCCGATCCTTTATATAGGTGTCAGACCGCGCGGCGCCCGCTCACCAGATTGATGACCAGCACTACGACGGCTACAACCAGCAACAAATGAATCAGGCCGCCGGCGATGTGCAGGCTGAACCCGAGAAGCCACAGAATCAGAAGTATTACAAAAATTGTCCAAAGCATAATTGATCTCCTCGTCTGTTTTTCAAGTCTGTCTAATCTTTCCTAAGTGTTAGCTTCAACTAGCGTCTTCCCGCACTCCACGCAAGATCGGTTGGAATAAGGCGTCACCAATCCGCAAAACGGGCACATCCTTTGCGTCCGGATTTCCCGCATCTGCGGCGTCAGAATCGCCAGTACTTTCCCAAGCATTTCCCGCGCTGGAGCCAGGCGCCGGCGGAGTTGATTGCGAAGATCGCGAAGGGCCGGTTTCATCGATGAATTTTTGCGCCTTTCTCCGTGCCGGGCTAAATCGCTGCTTAAATGCGGCCAAGAACCATCAGGATGACGATGATGATAAGTGCCAGGCCCACGCCGCTGCTGGGGCCGTAACCCCAACCCCGGCTATGCGGCCATCTGGGAATCACCCCTAGGAGCGCGAAGACCAGGATCACGATCAATAGAATTCCAATCATATTTCACTTCCTTTCCAGTGAATTCAACTCCCGCTTTCGCGAAGGTCTGAATTCGAGCGCCGAACGCCGAAAGACAGAAAAGATGGTGCGAATCCACACGGACCCGCACCAGGATGCCTTTTACAGCGTGAAGCTTAGGGTAAGGTTCACGCCCGGAAAACTCGCGTTGCAGAGGTAATACACGCCGTTGATCTCGACCACATAAACGTCTTGCGTGTAGAGCCAGTTGCTCGGCCACGGATCGACGAACCCGAACGAATAGCCACCGTAAGAGAAGCGGCGGCCGTTATAGTCGGCCTGGCTGACATGAAACCTGTGCTGCTGTCCAAAGTTGGCTTTGTATCGGTCCGCAGGAATCTGGGCGTGGGCCTTCTGCACGGGTGCACCCTTTTCCCGCGCGTTTTTCTCTTCCGGTTTTGACTTCTCGGCTTGCGCTTTCTTCTCTTCCGGCTGAGCTTTCTTTTCCTCAGCAGGTTTGGCTTTATCTTCCTGCTGATCGTGCTGCTCCTGTGCGTACACGGGAGCCGCTGCTACAAGGGTCAAAGACAGTACTGCCGTGCCGAACAATCCAACTAGATTCATATAGTGTTACCTCCACAATCGATTTTTGTCGGTGTTGCTTACTGCAAGCTTCCCGTAGTGGCGTTGACAGCTGTGCCGATGGCTTCGCCGGAGACGAGAAGCTCAACTCTCCGGTTCTGCTGGCGTCCCGCAGAGTCATCGTTCGAGGCGACCGGCAAAGTGTTGCCGAAGCCTCTGGCCGAAACTGAATTCGTCAGGACGCCTTCCTGGACGAGATAGTCACGCACGGATCCAGCGCGGTTCTCGGACAATGTCTGATTCATGGCATCGCTGCCGACATTGTCCGTATATCCGCCAACTTCGATGTTGAGCGCAGGGTAGGCCAGCAGAATGCCGGCGACCTTTGCCAGCTTCTCGCGTGCGCCCGGCTTCAACGAATATTTCCCGGTGTCAAAAAGCACATCGGACATGCTGACGATGAGGCCGCGCGCGCTGTCACGAGTCTGAAGAATTGAATTCAACTGCTCGGACAACTTCGCGCGCAAGGCGGCTTTATCGGACTCCGCCTGCTGCACACTGGCCTGCGCCGTTTCTGCGGCTAAGCGGGACTGCTCGGCATCCGCCTGAGCAGCCGAGATTGCGCTGGCTGACAACGCCTGGCTCTTGGCCAGATCGGACTGAGCCTGCGCATTTGCCGATTGTGCATCGGCGGCATCGCCGCGCGCCTTAGCCGCGTCAGCCTCGGCTTGAAGCTTTGCAGCCTCAGCATTGCGGGTATCGGATTCGGCCTGGCTGGTTGCTGCCTGCGCAGTTGCCTGAGCGTCGGCTGACGACTGGCGTTCGCTGGAGAGACGCATTTCATCCATCTTCTTGACCGCGATCTCGCGCGCGTCTTCGGAAGTTTGGACTGCATCCCTGGAAACTGCGATCAGCGCCTTGTTGTCGACGTGTTTTCTCAGCGCTTCTTCGTCGGCGTTATTCATCAACTCGACCGCGTGGCGATAGCTGTCGGGGGCGAGCTGTTCGGCGCCTTCCGATTTCGCGATGCGGAACGCATTACGCGCTTCGAAGAATTCCAGCGGCAGCCTGGAACTAAGAATGACCGGATCGAAGTTATAGCCGGTGGGAATGTACCCGCCGCGCTCCATCAGTTCATACTTCGCATTTACCGCTTCGACCGTACCCTTGGTGTCGTCGCGAACCACGTTCTCAAGCACCACCACGTTGCTCGGCTGGCGCACAGCGTAATACGGTTCGGCAGTCACGATCAGCGCGAAGGCCTGAAGATCGGTGGTGACGAGAATCTTGCTGCGGTGGTTGTCTCCAACTAATACTTCACCCAGATTCACAGCCCGCCCTTCGGGAGAAATCGCCCACAAGACATAGGTCAGATACTCCGTGCCAAAGGTCGTGGGTTGTTCAAGATCGCCGAATTCGGCTTCAATCTCCATCGATCCGCGTTTGCTGTTCACCTTGGCTTCCCCGTTCGCGGAGAGCATCAAGTCCGTGCCCGCAAAGTCGAGCTTGGTCGATCCGCTGTGGTGCCGGTAGTTCACGGCCTGCACGTTGCGGCTGACGACGATCACCCGAAAGGACGGGGTTTGAGCCATGGGCTCGACGCGAAGAGATGTTGAGGAATTGGTTTGAGCAAATGCGCTGATGCTGAACGTGATTCCGACTGCCGCCGCTAACAAAGTCTTGGTTTTCAAAGTGACTCCTTGGTACAGCTATCGTCTGCCGTACCGGTCTGGTGTTGGTGGGTTAAGACTTCCGTTCTGCGTTTAGGTTCCTATGCGAATGTTGGAAAGAGAGTGAAAGAGCCCGAAAACATTCAGCAGCCACAGAACCACTGCAATGATCACGACGCCGTTGAGAATCGACTTGATCGTTCCCTGCATGGGAATGAAACGATTCACGAGCCAGAGAAGGACACCCACCACGATGAGAACTTCCAGGAGTTGAATTAAAGGCATATTCTTGAACCTTCTTTCTTTGTGGGCTAACCCCTCTCATCCGGCAAGAGGCTGCCCTGATTTCAATGTTCGAGGTTCTTGTTCGAGGCTTTTAGGGTCGAATCATGTCTCGCCGCAAGGCTTGGCGGCGCTCAGACGGATGAAGTGCACCGATTTGGCTGGATGTGGCCGCTTTGCGGTTCGTTCTGAACCCCACCCGCAACGACCTAAAAATCAGGACTGCGAATCAGCGTTCGCAGCCCATGTCAACACACTCAGTAGCTCAAGACTAATAGGTGAACGCCTGCCCGTCTGAGCAAGATAGCTCACTTCCCGAATATAAGCTTTGGAGTCGCTTTCTCAATCCGCGGCTCGACGCCCGCCTTCGCAATTGCCGTTAGCGTCCAGCCAGGCCAGCAAAGCGCGCACGCTGGCGCGAGCCAGCGCGATGGAGCAGTCGGCGGCTCCGTAGTAAATGTTGAGGCTATCGCCGTCCGGATCCATGGTGTAGCCACAGGGAAACACGACGTCGTTCACGTCGCCATGGCGCTCATAATCGGCCTCCGGCCCAAAGATCCACGAGTCACCCCGCAGCAGACATTTCTCGGGGTTTTCCAGGTCAAATAGAGCCAGGCCCAGGCGATAGAGGCAGCCAGAAGGTGTCTGCCGCACACCGTGATAGAGCGTCAGCCATCCTCGGGTGGTTTCGATGGGAGGCGGCGATAGGCCAATCTTGTTCGCGTCCCACCAGGCGCCGCGACGTGCTTCGAGAATCAGGCGGTGCCGTCCCCAGTGGCGCAAGTCCGGTGAGTACGAGATCCACATGTGCGAGCCAAGTGGCGTCATCGGCCGGTGGATGAGCGCCCAGTAGCCGTTAATCCGGCGCGGCAAGAGTGCCGAATCCTTGTCATCGGGCGGCATAATGACGCCGTAGCGCTCGAAGCTGCGGAAATCCTTGGTCAAAGCAAGAGATACCCCAGGTCCCCCGCGCGAATAAGACGTATAAGTCACGACGTATTGCTGAAGCTCGGGAGCGAAGGTGATGCGCGGATCTTCGATGCCCCAGATTTCCTCGGGATGTTCCTTCGGGCTCGACATCATTGTCGGCTCGCGATCAATCTGCCAGCCATCCACTCCATTACGGGAGCGGGCGGCGCAAAGATGAGAGAGTCCGCGCCGATCTTCCACCCGGCAGAGCAGCAGGGTTGAGCCGTCCTCAAGCAGGGTGGCGCCTGCATTGAAGACGCTATTGATCGAGTAAGGCCAATCCTTGCTGGTCAGGATCGGGTTGCCCAGATGACGAAGAAGCAGCGGCTCGTGGCCAGTGATGGCGGCAACAGTCATAAGGAGTTCACCGAAAAAAGAGAAACAACTTCAAAGCGCATGTTGGACGACCTCATTCTTTTGGCTACTGGCGCTGACCAATTCGTCTGGACTAAGGACTTCTCCGAGCAGGCGCATTTCGACCTGCGCCATCAGGAAGGCCAGCGTAGATTCCGCTCCCTGATTTTCATTCACGCGCTCCGGATGCAAACCATCTCGACAACCACCCGTGATCGGATCGTACAACGCAATCCCCAAGTCGTTGCTTCCGAGGAACCAATTAAAGATCGACCAGGCTTCCTTGCGCCAACGATCGTCTCCCGTAATGCGATACGCCGCCAGACACGCAGAGACCGCTCCACCCGCTTCCACTGGTTGTTGATCGAAGCGGGCTCGCGCGTCGCCCTTGCGGTAAAACCCTTGCGATCCGATAGGCACGAAATGATCCTGCCCTTCGTCGCGCTGCACTTCACTCAGCCAATGCAAAGCGCCAAGGCCGATCGCGATCATATCGTGATTTAAATTGCGTGAGCCCACGATCAACGCAGCCTGGGCCAATCGGGCATTGGAATAAGCCAGAACATTCTCAAACCAGCGCCAGTCCGGCGACTGATTCCCGTTGTAGTTGTCGATGAGCCGCGTGGCTAGGACCGAACTCACTCTTTGGGCGTCCCGATCGCCCGAAAAAGAACTCAGATATTCTTCAATCCCCAGCAGCGCAAAAGCCCAGGCCCGCGGACTGTTGAAGGCAAGCACCGCGGGAACAGCCATCTCAAAGAGCCGGCCAGCCGCGCCCCGAAGCGCTTGATCTCTCGATCGCCCGAGCACAGTTCCAAGCGCCCACAGCGCGCGCCCATGCGAGTCCTCAGATCCCTCCACCTCGCCCCACACGCGCGCATAACTCAGGAAGTTTCTGAATCTTCCATTCGCTGGATTCAAAGCCAGTCCCAGAAACGCCAGATATCGCGAGGCCAGGTCGTGAATTTCCCGCGGTTCCGTTTGACCAAGTTGCTCGAGGAGGATGGTTAGAACCAAAGCCCGCGCATTATCGTCGGTGGTGTACCCCTCGGAATAGTTAGGCACCGCGAAGGTCGCATGCTGGAGGAGGCCCGTGTCATCCGTCAACCGATGCAAGTGGTCCAGGTTGATCGCGGGCAATTTGTTGAAACATTTTTCCAGCATTCCATCCGTGGCTGTCACGCGTGGCGACTGCATGCGGTCACTGCGAGCCTGCGCAAAACTGTCCATGTATCCCTGTGCGACTTTCTTCCAGACCATTTTCCGGGAGTATAAGTAAGCGCGTTTTCGCATTGCGTGGCGGATCGCGGGAGTATCGAGCAGTTCGACTGTTTTGCGCGCAATGGCCTCCGGATCCTGGAAAGGAACCAGGGCCCCGCGTCGGTCGTCCAGTAACTCGATGGCATGCCAGTACGGCGTCGAGATAATGGCCTTGCCGGCCCCCAGAGCATAAGCAAGGGTGCCGGATACTACCTGTGCCTCGTGACGGTAGGGAGTGATATAGATGTCCGCCGCGCCAATGAACTCCGCCATTTCCGACGGAGTTGCAAACCGGTTGTGGAAGAATACATTCGATTCAACACCGATCTCTTTGGCCAAAGCCTGTAAACCCTCGCGGTAGTGATCGCCCTCGCGTCGCAGGATGTGAGGATGGGTTGCGCCCGCCACAATGTAGACCACATTTTTGTGCCGCGACAAAATGTGCGGCAACGCTTGAATCACGTTTTCGATTCCTTTATTCGGCGAGAGCAGACCGAATGTGAGGAGCACCGCTTTCCCCTCCACGTCGAAACGCTCTTTAAAGAAGTTAGGATCGAGAAAAGGCAGGTCCGGAACGCCGTGCGGCACCATATCGATCTTGCGGCCAGGCACCTTAAAAACTTCCTGCAAAAATTGAGAAGAGAGCTGGCTCATTACGATCAGGCGATCCGAAAGCGTTGTGATCTCCTCCATTACTCGCCGTTGGTCGGGATTGGGTTCGCGAAGAACAGTATGCAGCGTGGTAATAACGGGCATTTTGAGGCGCCGAAGAAGAGCCAGAATGTGACTGCCCGCCGGGCCGCCAAAGATTCCATACTCGTGTTGCAGGCACACCAGATCGAAGTTCGCGAAATTCAGGAAGTCAGCCGCCTGCTCGTAAGAGGACAGATCATCCTGGGCAAGCGCTAGTCTTACCCGCGGCGGGTAGTCATAGCCCGACTCCGTGTCATTGACGGGAACGGCGAACAACTTGGCCGCGCCACATACGCCCGAGATTGCGTCACACAAGTCGGTCGTAAACGTGGCAATCCCGCACTGCCTGGGCAGATAGTTGCCGATCACCGCAATCCGGCTCGGGAGTCCAGCATTCGATTGCAGCATAATAGGTGCCGCGGGCACCTGCGCGGATGTGCCTGGCATTTTTTTCGTGAGTTCGAGAGCCGGCACTGGGGGGACCGTTTCTATCGCTGACATCAATATCCTTAGTTGACCTGGAATGACCCGGAACGACCTGGCGACCGCTACGCGGAACCGCAGTTCTCCCTCGGATCAGTATTCGCTTAATGCAGCAAGAACACTGATCAAAATTGCTCAGAATTGCAGGGGGAGAGCGTCTAAAGTCGCAGCTATAGCAAGGTTGCCCGCGGGTTTCCCCTCAACGCCAGCTTACGCAGTGACAGAGGTTTCCATGACGCCAATCGTTCAAGTCGGCACGGTCCTGATCGGCGAAGAGTCGCCCCGCATGGCCGAGGTTCTGGCTCTCCAGAGTGAACCATACTTCGGAAACTGGAGGGTGGTGAAGGCGCTTAACGTTTTCACTCTCGACCACAAGATCCAGGCGGCACGATGGAAATTCCTTTTCATGGCCGACGAAATCAAAGCGACCTTCTTCGGCGCCATTGGAGCGGGCAAGATCCAGCAAGCATTGGAACGAATCGCAAGCAAGGTAAAGTACCAGAACTTCAATTGCCTCGAAGTGACCTCCATTGTGGCCAAGCGCTTTCTTGGCGTGCCCTACGCAACTGTCTCCGCACATTCAAGGCACATCCAGGAGGGCTGCCGACTCGAAAGCGTTGAGACCAGGCGGAACGATTCGCCGGCAATTCGGAAATCGCACCACGAATAGGATTGGTGCATGGAATCAGAAGCGGAGGCGACCGGTCTCGCTCGCCACTAGCTACTGCTGAAATTTCTCGGCGACAACGTCAGGCAGCGTCTCTTCTAGCTTTCGTGAGAGCCAGCTCTGGAGTTCACTTTTGCGTTCTTGCGGAAGAGACAGGAATCGCACTCCCAGATGGCTCTCCTTCCACCAGCAGATCGTCGACTCCGCTGAAAATGGAGATTCATTACCTGGCAACGCGAACTGAACCTCAACCTCTTCTCCCGGATTAAACGTAACGAGAGTGTGCACTGCAATGCCGCCTTCGCTGATGTTTACACTCTGGCAGAGAATCTCTGGCATGGCCCGTCTCTCGATCACCACTGGGATCGATACCGGACAACGGAAATAGCGCCTTCGCTCTCTCAGAATCATTCCGTAAGCAGGCTTCAGCGTGCTACAGATTGAGTGGGAGGAAAGAGGTCTCTCGAACACAAAGCTTGATTTGCCTTGAAGGGCTGTGTCGTCACCACCCTCTCCGCGAATGGCAAACGTCACCGCAGTGCGGTTCGATGGGGAGAGACGCACTTCGTCCAGGATCAGTCCCGCTTCCTTCCCCAGCTGGAGATCGACGATAATTGCATCGAACTTGCGGCGGCTCAATAGACCACGCGCCGCTGGCGGTTCCTGACAGACGTCAGGAGAAATAGAAAACTCCTCCAGGGCATCGCTCACCTGCCGAATGGCGATTGGATCTGACGACACCAAAAGCGCAACGCCGATTGTCATGTAGAAGTTCCTCTATCGCGTAGCCCAGGGCATTTCCCCGCCCGCCGGTCCTTGCACTAGCTGTTCAGGACGATCACCCCTGATTGTGTCGGCAATCTTGTCAAACGGGAGAGCCTTGCTGAGCTGAAGCCGTGCATCTCATCACTTTGGCGAGCCCATGGTCACTTGGTGATTCCGCTAATAAAGACCTCTGGATAAGAACAGAAATATTCTCTTATCTCCCTTTCAGGACGATCTGGTAACTGCTGCTCCTTAGACTTGAGTCTCACTCAAGTGTCGCGTCCCCGGTATGTACTCCCCCCTCTTTGTTACGAAATCCAAACATCCGGAAAGTAGTCCACTGGGTTGCGTCCTTTATTAATTTCTGGAGCACACCCGGCCTCATTCCCCGGAGCTGATATTCGAGAATAGACGCTAAACGCATGCCCGGATTTGCCGAAGGGGATCCAACCACCGTGCGCAACTTACGTTGTTGTTACGAAAGCCGAACACGGCCTCTGGACGCGGCCTTTAAGGCACAGACGACACCCCGGACAAGTTAATAAACACGAATGTAACTTGCGAGCGGTAGCGGAAAATGCCTGAATATAACTACCCCGCACATTTTCCGCGGAAAGTCGCACTAAATCAGCCCATCGCCATCGCACGGTTGAGCGAATGCCAGTAAAGGAGATGTCGGGATACACCCCTGCTCCGCCATCAGTGGCCTCGAATTAGCGAACTGAAACGAGCACCACTCCAAGATTATGGATTACCCGTCCCAAAACGCCGGCCGTCGAAAACCAAAGGGCAGCTCGCTCATCGTGCGTCAAGTAGAGCGCCGGGAATGGTGGCTTTGGGGATTTGCCATCATTGTCACGGTTGGCCTCACAGCCGCCATCGTCTTTCTAGTACTCCCCGGAGCACATTCTGAAAGTAACTCGTTGTACTGGGCCAGTCTTCGGGAATGGGTTCGAGGATTGGCGGCTCTCGTCTTATTGTTCGATGTCTACACCATGTACCAGCACCTGCAATTGCAAAGGATGCGACGGCAGCTGGCGGAACGCGACGAGTTGTTTCAGCTGATTACTGAAAATGCCGCCGACATGATTGCGGTCGTCAATCATGACGGGCAG
Source organism: uncultured Acidobacteriaceae bacterium (assembly GCA_963803645.1). GTDB lineage: Bacteria > Acidobacteriota > Terriglobia > Terriglobales > Acidobacteriaceae > Acidiflorens. Next base: position 1,043,511 of record CAWDNK010000007.1, read on the forward strand.
CGCGTCTATAGCAGTCCCGCTTACCAGAAAGTGCTCGGATATTCTCCCGAGGAACTGGGTAGTGGTACGTCTTTCGATCAGATTCATCCATCCGATCAAGACCGCGTGAAGACCGCGGCAGAAAAGGCGTATCGCACCGGACAAGGCCAGAAGGTGGAATATCGGATGCGCCATAAGGATGGCTCCTGGCGCGTTCTGGAATCGACATCGAACACCATCGGAGCCAAACAGGGCGAGACCGCCAGGCTCGTCATCGTCAATCGCGACATCACCGAGCGCAAGCGAGCCGAAGAAGCCCTTGCCCACCGAGCCTTCCACGACGGCCTGACTGAACTCCCCAATCGCGAGCTATTCCTGGATCGCCTGCAACACGCCATGCTGCGCGCCCGGCGGCATATCGATTACAAATTTGCTGTCCTTTTTGTCGACGTAGATGAGTTCAAGGTGGTCAATGACAGCTTAGGCCACTCCGCGGGCGACGAGTTGCTGGTAGAGATCGCAAAACGCATGAGCGCTTCTTTCCGCGACTCGGACATGATTGCCCGCCTGCAAGTGCCAAACGAGGTGGAAGAACACTTAGGGGCATCCAGTGTCGCGCGCTTGGGCGGAGATGAATTCACCGTGCTCCTCGAAGACGTTTCCCGCCCCAGCGATGCCATCCGCGTCGGCCAGAGAATTCAGGAGAAACTGGCGATCCCGTTCGAGATCAAGGGACGACAGATCGTCATTAAGGCCAGCATCGGCGCCGCCTTGAGTGCAAATTCCTACAACAAACCGGAAGAGATGGTTCGTGATGGCGAAATTGCCATGTATCGCGCCAAGCAGTCGGGAAAGGCTCGCTGCGAAGTTTTCGACTCCGGCATGCATCTGAAAGCGGTCCGCCGGTTGAAGCTCGAGACCGATCTTCGCCTTGGTCTTGAACGAGGCGAGTTGCTCGTCTACTACCAACCTATTGTTTCCCTGCGCAGCGGCAAGATTACAGGCTTTGAGGCTCTCAGCCGCTGGAATCATCCCGACGGAATGATCTCGCCCGCGGATTTTATCCCGGTCGCCGACGAGACCGGTCTGATCCTCCCCATGAATCGCGCACTCCTGCGGGAAGCATGCGACCAATTACATATATGGCAGGCGCAGATGAATTGCGATCCACCTCTCATGATGAGCGTAAATGTCTCCCGCAGACAGTTCGCGCAACCGGGATTGGCGGCCGATATCGGCACGATTCTTCGGGAGACTGGAACGTCCCCGCAGAACATAAGCCTCGAAATCGTGGAAACCATTGCCATGGGAGAATCCGATCGCGCTTTGGTGGTGCTGTCGGAATTGAAGGAGCTGGGCGTTCGTCTAAGCATCGACGATTTTGGGACCGGGTATTCGTCGCTGAGCCGCCTCCCGCGCTTTCCAATCGATTCACTCAAAATCGACCGCACATTCGTCTCCAACATGACTACCGACCGCGACAATCACGAGATCGTTCGGCTCATCATCATGCTGGCCCATAGCCTCCGGCTAAGCGTTGTCGCGGAGGGGACTGAAACCGAGGAGCAGGTTGCGGCCCTCAAGAAACTCGACTGTGAAATGGTGCAAGGATACTTCTACTCCCCGCCCGTTGACGCCAAGACAGCCTTCGACCTCCTTCTTACCCAGAAAATAACCTAAGACTCCGCAACCTGAGATCAGGTTAAGCGATCACCCTCTGGATCCCATTTTCCACGCCATTTCGAGGAAAAATGGTCGTTGCGACGAATATCGTCATAACGCATCTAATACAAATAGGGAAACAAAGAAGAAGCCCAAGCCGTTTGCCGCCCGGCATTTAGCTTAGCCGCGCACCTGGAAGAAGGAGAGACCTATGTCATTGCGCCCCGTTAGACAGATCATTCAACCGAAGCCCACCATCGAAGGCGCCGGCGTGAAGCTCCAACGCGCTTTCGGTTTCGGCAAGACCAAAGAGTTCGATCCTTTTCTCCTGCTCGACGATTTCCGCAACGACAACCCCGCCGATTACGTCGCCGGATTTCCGTGGCATCCGCATCGCGGAATCGAAACCATCACCTACGTGCTCGCCGGCTCGGTCGAACACGGCGACAGCCTTGGCAACAAGGGGAAGATGACCGCCGGAGACGTGCAATGGATGACCGCTGGCAGCGGCATCCTGCACCAGGAGATGCCGAAAGGCGACACCCAGGGCCGCATGCACGGATTTCAGCTGTGGGCGAACCTGCCCGCATCGCTGAAGATGACCGATCCGCGCTACCAGGACATTCCCTCGAGTGCGATTCCCGAGGTCACCGACGATGACGGCACACGCGCGCGCGTCATCTGCGGCGAGTTCTGGGGCCAGCGCGGACCGGTCGAAGGCGTGGCCGCCGACCCGAATTACATCGACATTTCGGTTCCGCCCGGCCAGAAGAAACGCCTCAAGGTTGAGACCACGCGCAACGCCTTTGCTTACGTCTTCGCCGGCTCAGGCACCTTCCGCGACTCGTCGACGCCGCGCGCGGTGCTGACCGAGCACGTGGAAAGACCCGACGCTCCGCCGAAGTACGATGTCGGCAATCGTTCGCTGGTACTGTTCGACCGCGGCGACGAGATCACTGTCCAGGCCGGCGACGAAGGCATCCGTTTCCTGCTGGTATCAGGCAAGCCGATCGAAGAGCCAGTGGCATGGTATGGCCCGATCGTCATGAACACGCAAGAGGAACTGCAGCAAGCGATGGCCGAGCTGCACACTGGCGCCTTCATCAAACATCGCTAAACGGGAAACAAACGCGTACGCAGTAGAGTTGAGCGGCGGGCCAAGCCTTCGCAGCAAGGCCCGCCGCTCTTTTCTTGTCCGGGCATCAGAAAAGCACTTCCCGCCATAGATTGATTAGAATCCCTACGATGACCCTAGCCGCCGATCTCCCCGAATGCTGGCCCGCCCTAAAGTTAGACGCGTGGAAAGATACCTACGCCACAGTTCACATGTGGACCCAGATTGTCGGCAAGGTTCGAATGCGTCTGACGCCGCTCGTGAATCACTGGTGGAACGTGCCGTTCTACGTAACGGCGCGCGGACTCACCACCTCTCGAATCCCGTATGGGCAAAGAGCATTTGAGCTCAACTTTGACTTCATAGCGCACCAACTCGTGCTCGAGACGACCGACGGCATGCGAAAAACGCTCGCGCTCGCGCCCCGCTCCGTCGCCGATTTCTACCAGGAATTCATAGCCATGCTGCAATCCGCCGGAATCGAAGTCAAAATCTGGCGAATGCCGGTCGAGATCCCGAATCCGATTCCCTTCGACCAGGATCAGCTGCATCGCTCGTACGATCCCCTCGCGATGGAAACCTTCTGGCGCATTCTGCTCTCGGCCGACGCCGTCTTCAGCCAATTCAGGTCGCAGTTCATCGGCAAAGCCAGCCCCGTGCATTTCTTCTGGGGAAGCTTTGACCTTGCCGTCTCGCGCTTCTCCGGTCGCCGGGCGCCAGAGCGTCCGGGCGCGGACGCGATCACGCGAGAGGCATACTCCCATGAGGTGAGCAGCGTCGGCTTCTGGCCGGGCAGTGGCGATATTAAAGAGGCAGCCTTTTATTCCTACATGGCTCCCGAGCCGCCCGGATTCAAGGACGCAACCGCCAGGCCCGCCGCCGTCCACTATGACAAAATCGGCGAGTTTCTATTGATGTACGAGGATGTCCGCTCAGCCGAATCGCCGACCGCCACTCTCCTCGAGTTTTGCCAAAGCACCTACAAGGCCGGGGCAAACCTGGCCAACTGGGATCGCAAAGCGTTGGAGAGGTAGTCCGCCTTCCCGTCCGCTGAAAGCCGCGTGCATACCTGCAATCGTCTGGCGTATCATCTCCTCCACCCTCTTGCGGCAGAAGCCGTCAACGTGGCGAAACCTCCGTAGCAAATCAAATTGCGGCGAATCAAAATGTAACGAATGAACATGTCGGCGAATCAAAGTCTGACGAATCAATGTCCGACAAATTAGTGTCTGACGATCGGAGTAATCGGCGAATAGGAAGGAGACTCCCCTTGAGACTCAATTACGAACACCGCGTTTTGCCGAGGTGTGGACTCTCGAGGTCCGGACTCTCAATGTCCGGACTCTTAGTGTCCGGAGTCTTGGTTTCCGCAGTCTTGATCTGTGGAGCAGCGCCCGCATTGGCACAATCCGAGCCAGGTTCCGGTTCGAGTACTCCGGGCCAATCCATTCCCGGCACCGGCGGAGTGAGCGTATTCGCCGGCAGCGTGCCCGCGCCGCTCGTTCCCGGAGTGCTGCCGCTCTCCTTGCACGAAGCCATCGGCCGCGGATTGAAGCAGAATCTCGGGCTCCTGCTTTCGAATGCCGATATTCGCTCCGCCCGAGGACAGCGCTGGGAGGCGTTAAGCGCCCTCCTGCCTCACGTCACGGCCTCGCCCTACGTCGGGGAGTCGAAGATCAATATCGACGAGGGCGGATTTGCCGGACTCGCTACCCTCTTTCATATTTCACCTTCGATCGGACCGTTTTCATACTTCGACGCCCGCGCCGGAGCGACCGAAAACCTGTTCGACTGGAAATCGATCAATGCCACCCGCGCCGCCAGCCAGAGTGTAAAGTCCGCCAGCTACACCTTCAAAGACGCGCGCGATCTGGTCGTGCTCGCCGTCGGCTACACATATTTGCAGGCCATCGCCGATGAGGCCCGCGTCGAAACCGCCGAGGCACAGGTCAAAACGGCGCAGGCGCTCTACGATCAGGCGGCCGATCAGGTCAGTGCCGGCACCTCGCCAGACATCGACGGTCTGCGCACGAAAGTCGAACTTCAAACACGCCAGCAACAGTTGATCCAGGCGAGGAACAACTTCGCCATCCAGAAGCTCACTGTGGCGCGTGTCATCGGTCTCGCTCCCGGCCAGGAATTCGACTTGACCGACAAGTCCCCCTATCAGCCCTTTGAAGCCATCGCCATCGATGAGGCCTTGAAGCGCGCCTACGCTTCGCGCTCGGATTATCAGGCGGCCATGACCGACGTGCGCGCCGCAGAATTTTCCAGGAAGGCCGCGATCGGAGGCTATCTCCCAACCCTTTCCGTGAACGCGGATTACGGCCTGGCTGGTGCGCATCCCTCCACTGCAACGCCTGTCGCCGACGTGCGCGGAACACTCTCCATCCCGATCTTTCAAGGCGGCAGCGTGCATGGAGATGTGTTGCAGGCCGAGGCCAGGCTCGATCAAAGTCGCGAGCGTCTCGAAAATCTGCGCGCCCAGGTCGACTCCGACGTGCGCACCGCGCTCCTCAACCTCCAGTCGTCCGCTGACCAGGTGAATGTCGCTCGCAGCAACATCGATCTGGCGGAACAGACGCTCGTTCAATCGCGCGACCGGTTCAGCGCCGGTGTCACCGACACCGTCGAAGTCGTGCAATCGGAAGAGTCAGTCGCGAGCGCGCACGAGCAGTACATATCGAGTCTCTACAGTTACAATTACGCAAAAATTTCGCTGGCTCGCGCGCTGGGCCTCGCTGAACAAGGCGTCAAGGACTACTTCAAAGGAAAATAAGCATGCCAGAAGAAAACTCACCTCACTCGGAGCCAGGCGGAGAATCAATCGCCCCATCGCCCTCCACCGACACGCACTATACGCCGCCGGTGCGCCGCAATCCCAAACGCCGCCGAAACCTCATCATCGTAGTCGTGATCGTCGTGCTGGTGGTCGGCGGCATCTTCCTGTGGCGCTGGCTCAGCAGCTACGAATCGACCGACGACGCCCAGGCTGATCTCCACATTTATCCCGTCAGCGCACGCGTTTCCGGCTACGTGGTCAAGGTCAATGTCGGCGACAACCAATGGGTCGAAAAGGGCACGGTGCTGGTCGAGATCGATCCCAAAGATTACGAGGTTGCGGTCGCGCAGGCCCAAGCCAATCTCACCAACGCCGAAGCGACCGCCGAATCACTCAATATCACGGTTCCCATTACCTCCGTGAACACCACCAGCCAGCTAAGATTCGCCGCCTCCGGCGTCGACGACGCCAACGCCGGCATCATCGCCGCCGAGCGGCAACTGACCGCCGCCCACTCCCAGGTAGAATCCGCCGAAGCCAACGATGTCAAAGCCCAGGACGACCTCCACCGCTACAAGCTGCTGGTCGATAAACGCGAAGTATCGCAGCAAATTTACGATCAGGCGCTGGCTACGGCCAAATCGAGCACGGCGACGGTTGTAGCCGCTCACGCCAGTGAATCCGCCGCCGAAGAATTCGTAAAACAGGCGCGCAGCCACCTCGCGCAAGCCGATGCCAACCATCGCTCGGCCGAGACCGGGCCGCAGCAGGTGTCTTCGACACGAGAGCGAGTGCGCGCCGCCATCGCGGATGTCGAGCAAAAACGCGCATTACTGGAGCAGGCTCAGCTCAATCTCGGCTACACCAAGATCGTCGCCCCCGTCAGCGGAGAAGTGAATAAGACCGTAGTCGTCGGCATGAACGTTCAGGACGGCCAGCAACTCCTCACCGTCGTGCCCCTCGATGAAGTTTGGATCACCGCCAACTTCAAAGAGACGCAGCTCAGGCACATGCAGGTCGGACAGAAAGTGGACATCCACGTCGATTCGACCGGCCAGACTCTGAAAGGCCACGTCGACAGCATTGCGGGAGCAACCGGCCCGCTCTTCAGTCTGCTTCCGCCAGAGAATGCCACCGGAAACTACGTAAAAATCGTCCAAAGGATTCCAGTAAAAATCGTTCTTGAGCCCGGCGAAAATAAAGATCGGCGGCTTCGGCCCGGCATGAACGTCGTGCCCGACGTATACCTCAAATGAGCGCTGCCGCAATCACGCTCGATCAGGACGTCTGGCGTCCCAAGTACAATCCCTGGCTGATCGCCGTCGTCGTCGCGCTGGCCGCCTTCATGGAGGTGCTCGACACCAGCATCGCCAACGTCGCCCTGCCCTACATGGCCGGAAATCTGGGCGCGAGCAACGACCAAAGCACCTGGGTCCTCACTTCTTATCTGGTTTCGAATGCCATCATTCTGCCCATCAGCGGCTGGCTCGCGAGTACCCTGGGGCGCAAGCGCTTTTTCATGTCCTGTTTGGGCATCTTCACCGTCAGTTCGCTGCTCTGCGGAATCGCGCCCAGCCTCGGATTTCTCCTTTTGTTTCGCGTCCTCCAGGGCGCGGGTGGCGGCGGCCTTCAGCCCATGGCCCAGGCCATTCTCGCCGATACCTTCCCTCCAGAAAAACGCGGCCTGGCGTTCGCGCTCTACGGCATCACGGCCATCATGGCGCCCACCATCGGCCCTACGCTCGGTGGATGGATCACTTTCAACTATTCCTGGCGCTGGATTTTTTTCATCAATCTCCCGGTCGGCATCATCACATGGCTTCTCGTGCGCCGCTTTGTCGAAGATCCTCCTTACATAGCCAAGCTCAAGGCCGCCGGCCTCAAGCTGGATTACATCGGCATCACTCTCCTGGCCCTCGGCATCGGGGCGTTGCAGATCCTGCTCGACAAGGGCCAGGAAGATGACTGGTTCGGCTCGCGCTTCATCACCACTCTGATCGTCGTCTCCACCGTGTCTCTGATCTCGCTTGTCATCTGGGAGTTTTATCAAAAGACGCCCGTCATCGACGTGCGCATGTTCAAGAGCTTCAACTTCGCCAGCTCGAGCCTGATGATGTTCGTACTGGGCATTATGCTGTTCAGCAGTCTGGTCCTGATGCCGCAGTTCCTTCAGACGCTCCTCGGCTACACCTCCGAACTGGCTGGGCTCGCGCTTTCAGCGGGAGGCGTCGTCTTGCTCATCGAGATGCCCATCATGGGCCAGCTTACGACCAAGATCCAGGCGCGCCGGCTGATTGCTTTCGGTTGGTTCGCTTTGTCGATCGCCATGTTTTATTCCACCCGGCGCATCGACCTTCAGATCAGCTTCAGCGCCGCCACTTGGCTGCGTATTGCCCAGGTGATCGGTCTGGGATTCCTTTTCGTGCCTATAACGCTGGCGGCCTATGTCGGAATCGCTCCGGAGAAAAACAATTCGGTCGCCGGCATCATAAACTTCATGCGCAACATGGGGAGCAGCGTCGGCACGTCGATGGTCACCACCCTGATTGCCCGCCGCTCGCAATTCCATCAGTTCAGGCTGGTCGAGAACGCCCGCATCGACAATCCTAACTTTGTGAATTCAGCGGCTGGCCTGAGCCGCCAGCTGGCGACTGGCGGCGTTGGCAGGCACGAAGCCCTATTGACGGCGTATGCCCGCATTTACCAGGGACTGCAAGCCCAGGCCGCAAGCTTGGCCTACATCGATACCTTCAAAGTCCTCGCCGTGGGCGCCGCCATAATGTTCTGCCTGTCTTTTGCTTTGAAGAAAAACGACCCCGGTGGCGGCGGATCTCACATAGCGGAGTAGCGAAGTCGTGCAGTGACGGTGAATAATGTGGCAGTCGAGCGGAGTACGGAATCGATCCGGATCAAGGTGAAGTTATGTCAACCCAAATAAAAATCGTAACCATTGAACGCGAGTACGGATGCGGCGGCGGCGAAATCGCCCAACTCCTCGCCAGACAACTGGGCTGGAAACTCTGGGATCAACTGCTCACCGAGGAGATCGCGCGGCTCGCCGAATGTCCCAAAACAGTTGTCGAGGTTCATGAAGAACGAACCGATCCGCTCTACTACCGGCTCTTCAAATCGTTCTTGCGCGGCAGCTACGAGGGAAGTATCAACGCCCACAAGCTCAAGCTCGTAGACAGCGAAAGCATTTTAAGGATTACCGAGCGCGTCGTTCAGCATGCCGCGAAAACCGGAAACTCCGTCATCGTCGGACGGGGATCGCAACATTTTCTCAGGAGCCGCGACGACACCCTGCGCGTTTTTCTCTACGCTCCCCGCGAAGACAAAGTTCGGCGGTTGCTCGCACGCGGCAAGAGTCCGTCAGAAGCGGAAGAACGCGTCGATACGGTCGACCGCGAACGCAGCGACTTCATCCAGAAATATTTCGGCGTCGAATGGCCCGACCGCGCCATTTATCACGCCATGATCAACACCGCCATCGGCGACGCCGCCGTCGTTCACATGATTCAGGATTTCATGCGAACTTTCGACACCGCCGTCGCTTCCTGATGTTGCGCGTTGCGTGATGTGCACCTGCCTGATGTTGCACTTGTTTTTGGGTGGCGCAGCGGTTCACCGCTGCGATAACTAGGCTGTTTTAGGCGCCGGCTTTAGCCGCCGAGGTGATGGTGCGGCGTTGGAAACACTTTTTCCGCAACCTGAACTCACAGAATCGCCCTGATGACACCGCCATCGGCTCGCACTGCGGCCCCGTTGGTTGCTGAAGAAACCTCGCCCGCCAGATAAGTCGCCATGGCTGCGACTTCATCCACCGTCGCAAAGCGCTTGAGCAGCGACGACGGCCGCACATGCTCAAAGAAATCTTTCTCGACCTCGGCTTTCGATTTTTTCTGCTGCTTCGCCATCGCCTCGACAAAAACGCCCACCCCTTCCGATTCGGTGGGCCCGGCAAGAAGACTGTTCACCGTCACGCCGGTTCCGGCCACCGACTCCGCAATCCCGCGCGCCACCGCGACCTGCGCCGTCTTCGTCATCCCGTAGTGGATCATCTCCGCCGGAATCTGCACCGCCGACTCGCTCGAAATAAAAATGATCCGGCCCCAGTTTTTCTTCAGCATGCCCGCGAGATAGTGCCGCGACAACCGCACCCCGCTCATCACGTTGACTTCGAAAAAGCGGAACCAATCCGCATCCGGAATCTCTGCAAACGGCTTAGGCTCGAATATCCCCACGTTATTCACAAGCACATCTACCGCCGGCAATTTCGCAACAATCGCCTCCGTGCCCGCCGCACTCGATAAGTCCGCCGCGATGCCGTCGAGCTTAGCGGCCGCAACATGCGACCGGATCGCCGCCAGTGCCCCATCCACGCGTTGTTGCGTGCGTCCATTCACATAGACGTGCGCGCCTTCGCGCGCCAGCGATTCGGCAATCGCAAACCCGATCCCTGCCGTCGATCCGGTCACCAGTGCAACTTTTCCACCCAGTTTCAAATCCACATTGTCCTCCCCTAGCGAGCCAATCCTTTTGATTCATGACCCACCCCGCACGGCTCTACCGGCGACCAAAAAACAATCGCAAATGACTGCCTCCGACATACTGACCAGCGACCAGCCAATTGCAGTTATCGTTTAATTGCTCGTTGCCTCGAGTCGCTCATTGGGTCGACAGGCGCAGCCGGAACCCCGTAGTCAGCGCGGGCAGCGCATTTCCGGCGCGGTCAAACAAAACATAGTTGTCCACATTGTCATATGCGCCCGGCGCCGGAATCCAGGTTGCGTCCCAATAGGAAAATCCGATCGCCTGTCCATCATCCGCGCTCCCCAGCGCGCTGATTTCATCGTTCAGAAAATCCAATTGCCCTTGCGGCGTTAGAGGATACGGCTCCGGGCCACCGTCTTTCATGTTGTCCGCTCCCGCTGCCGGCGTCCACGGGTAGCCGGTCTCCTCAAAAAACACGGGCCGGTGATAGCGCGCGATCACGTAGTTCGCGAAATCCTGAAACTGACGCACCGTCTGCCGCGACCAGAACGGATAGGCGGAGTAGGCGAGCATATCCACTCGCGCGCCGCGCGAGAACATCGCATCCAGATACTGCCGAGTCTCCGCGTACCGCCCAATGTTTGCCAAATGCCACAACACCAGCGTCTCCGGAGACGCCGCGCGCACCGCGCGATACCCGGCCTCGTAAATGCGCGCCAGCAGATCAGGATTCGCCCGCGCATCCGCATTCACCGGAAGCAGCGCAGACTGGCACTCGCGCGTTCGCAACAAACCGGCATCCGCTTCGTTGCCGATGGCGACGTAATCGACAGGAATTCCTCCTTCGCGAAATGCGCGCATCACACCGCTCACATACCCGCTCACGGCGTCAACAAGGGCGTCCGGCCCAAGCCCCAGCCAGGCATGCGGCATTGTCTGGCAACCGCCATCTGCCCAGAAATCGCTGAGATGCAGCGCCAATTCAATCCTCATCCCTTCCGCCTGCGTCCGCCGCGCCAGTCGAAGCACATGGGCGAGATCGCCGTACTCCCCGCGCATCTTCTTCGACGGCGAAAATTCAGGGTTTCCGGGATCGACAAACACATGCAGCCGCGCAAGATTCATCCCGCTCCTGGCCAGTAGGCGAAACGGATCGGCCGCGATCCCATCCTTCTTATAAATCCCGCCATGCTCCTCAACCATGTCGGTCAACGTAACGTCGCCGCCCGCGACCATTTGATACGGACGCGCATCGCGTTCCAGCGTGAGGTCGGATAACCCGCAGCCACTGTCCACTTGTCGATCTCACTCGCAATCCAACCTCGCACGCCTTATTTGTCACGCGAACGCCGCGCAGCTTCACGCGCCGGTAAGTCTCTCCTAGCGATGCTGGAGCCAAATTCAAAATCGCATCCTCCGCCCCGCATCCCCGCGCCTCCAGTCTCGCGAGGCTCTGGCTGCCGCTCGATCGATAGCTGGCAGCCAGCGTGTAATCGCCGGGAGAAAGTTGCACCGTCTGAAACAGTGCCGCCTCATTTTCCGATTGATGAGACGCACTGGATTGAGTTGTCGCGTCAAACACCACCGGGCTTTTTGACGTGCGACGCGCGCCCGAAAGCTCCCAACCTTCTTGTCTGCGCAGCAATTGGGGATTGCGCAAAAGATTTTCGTGCCGCGTTAGTGAAACGCTGTCGACCAAAGTGTGAACTCGATCGCTTCCAGTCACGCTGACCATCGCTCGGCAGGATTGTGAGCGCGTCAGAAACACGATTGGCGCATGCAACTCCTGCCAGTCCGTATCGCGCGTCTGAATCGGCGGAGGCGAACTGGGATCCGGCGAATTCGTGGAGACTTCAGATTGCGCATCGCGCTTGCACCACAATCCGAGTCGCGCAATCTGTCCTGCTCCGGTCCGCACAAAGGCGCGCAGTTCATACACTCCCGCCGGCAGCAAGACCTCCTGAGATGCTTCCCCTCCTGACGCGAGCTCCAGGGCGCGCAGTCCGTCGACCGAATCCCTGTCCGTAACCATCCCCATCTTTTCCGGACGCAACTTCCACGGAGCCGGCGAGGCCTGCTCGAAACCTGAATTTGATAAAAGATTCGTAGGTTGGGCTTCGCCGAAATGGCAAAGCATAATCGGCATCAGCGCGAGCGTTAACCATCGCGCCGCCGCAAAGCGCACAAGCGGAGCGGCCGAAGCCGAAACGAAATGAGCCAAACCTTTCCTCATTGCTTCGCGGAAATTATTCGCCAAAATACCGTTAACGATAACGGAAATTACCGGTAGTGCGCTATCATCAAAACCGATTTATGAGATCCGCCATGTCCAACTCTCCCGCATCTCGTCGCGCGCTACTGGTCTGGCTCCTCGCGCTTGCATCCGTCGCAACCGCTCTTGCGCAATCGCCAGCGACTGCTGGCGCAACCTCAGCCCAGAACCTGCGTTCTCCCGTTGACATCGACGCTCGTAATTCTCCGCCGCCATCTCCGCTGCCACTATTGCCCATGGGCACAGCCACAACTCCAGACGGCCACTCGATTCTCGTCAACAGCCGCTACCTCACTCGCGATGGCAAGCCGTGGCTGCCGGTAATGGGTGAATTCCACTTCTCGCGTTATCCGCACCAGTATTGGGAAGAGGAGCTCCTCAAAATGAAGGCCAGCGGCGTGCAAGTAATTTCGTCCTACATCATCTGGATTCATCATGAAGAAATCCAGGGCCAGTTTGACTGGAGCGGCGACCGCAATCTGCGAGAATTCGTCCAGCTTTGCGCAAAACACGGATTGCTCGTTTTCGTCCGCATCGGCCCGTGGGCTCACGCCGAGGTGCGCAACGGAGGCTTCCCCGATTGGGTTCAGCGCATGCCTCACACCCGCAGCAACGATCCGCAGTATCTCGCGGCTGTCGATTCCTTTTATCGTCAAATCGGTGAGCAACTCAAAGGAGAATTCTGGAAGGATGGCGGCCCCGATCATCGGCGTGCAGTTGGAAAATGAGTATGCGTTGCAGGGCCCAGGCCAGGGAGCCGCGCACATTCTCAAACTCAAGCAGATGGCGGTCGCCGCCGGATTCGATGCTCCGCTTTACACCGTCACGGGATGGGATGGGGCCGTGTTTCCGCCGCGCGAAGTGCTGCCCGTGTTTGGCGGCTATGCCGACTGGCCCTGGGACGAATCGATCCAGAAACTTCCGCCGAACGAGGTTTACGCTTTCCGCCACCAGAGCCGCGAAGGCGGCGATATGGGAGCACCCGGTGGTCGTCCGCCCTCGCACGCGACGCAGGCCGAACTCGTCGCCTACCCATTTCTTTCCGCTGAATTCGGCACCGGCATTGAAGACACCTATCACCGCCGCCCCATCATCCATGCCTCCGACGTGGCCGCGATGTTGCCCACTCAACTCGGTTCGGGCGTCAATCTCATGGGCTATTACATGTTTCAAGGTGGCGCGAACCCGCCCGGCAAGCTCACCACTCTCCAGGAATCGCAAGCCTCCGGCGCGCCCAGCGATCTGCCCGAAGTCTCATACGATTTTCAGGCCGCGCTCGGCCAATACGGCGAAGAACGCGAGTCGTATCGCAAGCTGAAACTCTTCCACTATTTTCTGAACACATTCGGCTCGGACCTCGCCCCCATGGTCGTCCATCCGCCTGCCCAGATTCCCGCCGGCCCCGCTGATTTCAGCGTGCCGCGTGTCGCCGTGCGCAGCCTGGGCGATCGCGGCTTTCTCTTCGTCAATAATTACGTCCGCGGATATGAGATGCCCGCCCGCAACAATTTCCGCGTGCGCGTGCGCCTCCCGTCCGGCGATCTCACGCTGCCGCGCGAACCAATCACAATTCCGTCGGGAGCCTATTTCATCTGGCCCATAGGCCTCGAGACGTCGGGTGTGACGCTGCGTTACGCAACCGCCCAACTCATTACGGATTTCGAACGAGAGCTCGGGCGCGAGCGCGAATCCTACGTCTTCTTCGTTGCGCAGGACGCAATCGCCCCCGAGTTTGCACTCTCGCTGCATGCCGGGCAATCTCTGGAAGGCGCGACGCCCGTGAGCGAATCGGCCGACGGCGTGCCCAAAGAAAAAGCAAAAGAAAAAGAATTAATAGTCCGCCCGACTCCCGGCACCGGCATCGCTTTTACAGTTCGTTCCGCATCCGGCAACCTAACTCACTTCGTTGTCCTTACTCAGGACCAAGCTGAACGCCTCACGCGCCTCACCATTGGCGGGCAAAACGTCCTCGTCTATTCCGGAGCCTATGTCTTCGCCGACGCCGCCAGCCTCCACGTTCGCTCGCCCGGACGCTCCGATATTTTCTTCGGCCTGCTCGCTGAGCGCGATACCGAGTGGCAAGCAACTACGCAGCTTAGACCACAAGCGCCCGAAGGCGTCTTTCATGTCTATGAAGCGCGCGTCGATGCCCACGAAATTCCTGTCGCAATCACCCAGACAAAGCCCGCCGGCGCCGCCCCGCCCATCGAGCGCGCCAATCCCGCGGGATGGCGAAGGCAACCCGTAGCTGTAGCGCCGACCGACGAAACCATGGCGAAATTCGCCGCGGAATGGAGCATCACGTTGCCAAAGGATGCCCTATCGAATGTCGAAGACATCTTTCTACAAATCCAATATCAAGGCGACGTTGCGCGTCTGTACACGAACACAACCTTGGTCGACGACAATTTCTATAACGGCGACCCATGGGTGATTGGCCTCAAACGTTTTGCTCCCAGCCTCGACGCCCCGCTGAAGTTGCAAGTGTTGCCGCTGCCGGGCGATGCTCCCGTGTACTTCGATCCCGGCTACAAGCCGCAATTCAAGGGCAGCCAGATCGCAGCAGTCGCTTCCGTCACGGCAGTTCCAGAGTACGAAATCGTCGTGCGCCCTCAGTAGAAGTAACGCTCCCGCGTTCCACAAGTGTGGTGCGTCGAAACAGATCGACGTTCAGTCAAACAGATTGACGCCGATAAGTCGTCGGTTTCCCTGTGACCCTCTGTGTCCTCCGTGGTTAAAGCCTTTGACTTCCTCGCCAGGCGCCAAATTCAATGCCGAGGTTGACGCGAATTATAAAGGTCACAATTTTCGACGCACACACTAGAATGGTCGCGCATGATCAGGCTGATCGACATAGCCAAGGCGCTCGAAATCTCTATCGGCACGGTAGACCGCGCCCTGCATGATCGGCCCGGCGTCAATGCCGTCACCAAAAAGCGCGTGCAGCAGATGGCCAAGTCCATGGGCTACCGGCCCAACTTGGCGGCCAGCGTTCTCTCTTCCAAGCGCAAACTCCGCATCTCCGTAAATCTTCCTGAAGAGATCGCCTCTTTCTTCAACCACGTTCGCGCCGGCATCGAGTCCGAGCATACCGTCCTCTCCAAGGGCTCCATCGACCTCGAATTCCGCAGCTTCCCGCGCCTCGGTGTTGGCGAAGTCGAGGCCTTCGACGACGCTGTAGAAACGCGTGTGAACGGCATCATCACTGCCGTTGGACATCCCGGTCAGTTTGTCAGCCGCATCCGCAAAGCTCTTCGCCGTAATATTCCCGTCGTCTGCGTCGTCGCCGACGCCACCGGCTCCGACCGCATCGCCGCCGTCACCATCGATACGCGCGCCAGCGGAGGTCTCGTCTGCGATCTCATGGGTCGCTTTCTGCGCGAGAGTGGCGAAGTTGCCGTCTTCACCGGTGAACTCACCACCGCCGATCACGTCGAGAAGGTCGAAAGCTTCACTCACGGCATCGCGCGCCACTATCCGCATTTGCGCGTCCTGCCCGCCATCGAAACCCACGATCGTGCAAAAGAGGCGTCCGACAAGGCTTTGCGCACCATCCGCGATCATCCCGCGCTCATCG
This sequence comes from uncultured Acidobacteriaceae bacterium, assembly GCA_963803645.1. GTDB lineage: Bacteria > Acidobacteriota > Terriglobia > Terriglobales > Acidobacteriaceae > Acidiflorens. Next base: position 1,059,391 of record CAWDNK010000007.1, read on the forward strand.
GCTGCTACATCACAACCGCCAACTCCATTCCCGTCCTGCGCGCTCTCAAAGAAGCAAAAAGAAAAGGAGACATCACCGTGATCACGACCGATTTGTTTCCCGATCTTGTGCCGTACCTCCGCTCCGGTGTGATCGCGGCCTCCATCCATCAGCGTCCCCGCGCCCAGGGCCAGCTCGCGCTCAGAATTCTGCAAGGCTTTCTGCGCGATGGCACCTGCCCCACCGATCGCGTCACGCTCGCGCCCCACGTAGTAACACGTTCGAACCTCGACTATTTCCTCACGCAATACGCCATCGTCGAACGAACAATCTGAGATCGAAAGCTTCACCCTCCTCCTCCCATATTTCGCTAAATCCAGCGCTCAACTGCAACCACGAATCAGCCTGCCCAAGAGGGTCGTGAAATCTCTCCTTGACAGGCTTTTCGGACAGGAATATGTTTCGTTAGCGTTAACGGAAAGGATTTCAGCGGGTTTTTGTCCAGCGACGGGTTTGGCTGCACTCCGAGCCGGGAGCTGGCAAATGAAATCCAAAAGCGCCCAGCGTCATGTTTGGCACGACCGCAGCGCTCTTCCACTTGCATGGCGATGCCCATGGAGAATGCCCACTATGTTTAAAGCGCAGCACCTGACCCTTCGCACTTTATGGATTGCAATCCTCGCCCTCGTTGGCCTGGCACCGCTCCCGGTTATCGCCCAGGTCGGGCAGGCATCTTTGTCGGGCACCGTGCAGGACGCGAGCGGCGCCGTGATCGCGGGCGCAACCATCACCCTCACCGATACCGCCAACCGCACGCAACGGACTGCCTCCAGTGATTCCCATGGCTTCTTCTCCTTCACCGCTCTGCCCGCCGCGACCTACGAGATCAAATTCAATAAGGCCGATTTCAGCGAGCTGCGCCGCACCGTCATGGTGCACATCGGCGATCACCTCGAAATCCCGGAGATAAAGCTAGCCGTCACCGGCGCCACCCAGTCCGTCAACGTCACGGCGGAAACCACCGCCATCACTCCAGAGTCAACCGGCGAACTTTCATACACGCTCACATCCAAGCAAGTCCAGAACCTCGACATCATGGGACGGAGCGCGACCGAACTGCTGGGCCTGGTTCCCGGCGCGGCTGACTCCGGCAACTTCAACACAGACTCCTATAGCGGCCAGGTCGCGGGCTTCACCCCGAACGCCAGCGCCTACAGCGTCAACGGCAACCGCTTCGACCTCACCCAAATCGTCAGCGACGGCGTTCCCGTTACCGACGTCAACACCGCCGGCGCCGCAGCGGTGACGCCGAACATTGAGATGATTCAGGAGGTCAAGGTAGAGACCGCGGCGTTCTCGTCAGAACAGCCGAACGGCCCAATCGTTTTGCAGACGGAAACCAAATCTGGCGGCAAGGACTTCCACGGCGAACTCTACGCGACGGTTCGCAATCACGTCTTGGATGCCACCGACTGGCGGGTGAAAAATCTCGGCCTGCCCAGTCCCGACGACAGCTACTACTACCTCGGCGCCAATATCGGCGGGCCGGTGATCATCCCCGGAACCTCATTCAATGAGAAGCACGACAAGCTTTTCTTCTTCGCCGCTTTTGAGAAGAATCTGCAGCACGTGCAGGATCCCGTGAACGACATTCGCGAAGCGGTCACTCCCTCGGATGGCTCCGTCGTCGATGGCTCGCCCACGCCAAACATGCGCGGCGGCGACTTCAGCGACACCGCGTACATGAGCAATTTCAACAACACCGCGTACTATGCCAGCGTCACGCCCTGCATGCCGCCGGGCAGCAATACCAGCCTATGTTCGGGGCCGGGCATCATCACGAATTTCGATCCGAATGGCCAGGTATTGATCAATGCCCTGCCTTTGCCCAATGCCGATCCCACCAAGACCGGCGGCTACAACCTGGTCACAAGTGTGATCAACTTTCAGCCGCGCGATCAGGAAGACTTCAGGCTCGATTACAACATCGACCACAAGAACCAGTTTTCCACGCGCTACAACCACGAGAGCGAGACGGTCCCATTCCCTTACGGCTATTTCAACACCTTCACGCCGAACGCTTATCCGAGCGAGCAGGTCGACCACGATCATTCTCAGTCCATCGTCGCAAACCTCGCTACCTCTTTTTCGCCGACGCTTATCAACCAGTTCACCTTCGCCTACACCCGGCTGAACTTTCTCACCGATCTTGAGAACGAGGCGGCTGTTTCCCGGTCTGTGCTGGGTTACGACGCGCAGGATCTGTACCCCGACAATTCTGACATCCTTCCCAACGTCCAGCCGGGATATGGCGGGGCCCACTATGCGTCGCTCTACCTGCGCGGAGGGAGTTACCCGACCACGAACGCTCCGCAGCAGATCTATATAGTGAATGAAAACGTCACCAAGATATTCGGCACTCATCAGCTCAAGGCTGGTGTTTACTTCGCACACCAGCAGTTTGGCCAACTCACGCAGGGCAACGAAAACAGCACCATCATCACGGGAGAGTATGGCTATTCCTACAACACCGGCAACGCCTTCGCCGACTTGCTGACTGGACAGATCGCCGGCTATCAGCAGAGCACGAATAACTTCGTCGCCAACCTGCGCGAGAAACGCATCGACTTTTTTGTCCAGGACCAATGGAAAGTCGCACCGCGCCTTAGCGTCAACTTTGGAATCCGCGTGAATCACATTGGCGCATGGTATGAGCCGGCCGGCCGCATGGTGGTCTTCGATCCCAGCCAGTACAACCCCGGCGGCACTTATGCGGAAGCTCCCGGTCTCGTCACACACGCGACCGATCCCAGTATTTCCATCAGCGGAGGACGCCCCCTTGGATTCAAGGTCGCGCCTTCGGGTGGATTCGCGTTGGATCTTCGCGGTAACGGTAACTCAGTTCTGCGCGGAGGATTCGGTACCAGCTACTATGCCGACCCCGGCGCCAACGCCTTCTCTACCGTGCAGGCGCCACCTAACGAGACGTTCACCTCGGTTTATGAGCTGAACACAATCTCGAGTACCTCACCGGGAGCCTACCCCGGTAGCGGTATTCCCAACATTAATACCTATCTTCCATTGGGCGCCTACGGTATCGCCGACATCAACGACCATCATCTTCCGGTGACTTACTCTTACACTCTTGCGTTGGCACAGGGCTTCGCGCATTCCATTCATGTGGAGATGGCTTACGCCGGAAACACCTCACGCTACCTGACAGGCTATACCGGAACCAATGTTGTCCCTGAAGGCTGCCCCTATGAACTTGATTACATAGAAGGCTATGGGACCGGCTCCTACAATGACACTCTTTGTCGACCCTATCCGCTCGACGGCGGGCTCAGCACAATGACCCACAACTTGAGCTCCCACTACAACGCGGCGCAGGTTACAGCTTCCAAACAGACGGGAATGTTTAACTTCTGGGCGACTTACACCTGGGGCAAAACTCTTGCCGATAACTGCGAGGATCCTTTCGACGAGCGCCGCTGCTATGGCCCCGCTCCATTCGATCGCAGCCAGAACCTGAATATCTCCTACTTGATCAATCTGCCGAATGTGAGCGCCAAGTATCTTGGCAATAACAAAATACTCAACGGCATTCTCGACGGCTGGCAGTTTACCGGCATCGAGCAGTTCGCCTCCGGTAATCCAATCAATATCACTGCCGCCGCCTCCGCGAATGGAGGCACCGGAAACGAGTACGACGGCTACCACAACCGCACCATCGGATTCTACGGCAGCGGCAACACCGATTTCTCAAATCGCAACATTCTGGGCACGCCGGATGAACAATGGGCTCCGACCCTGGTTTGCAATCCCGCCTCCGGTCTGCAAACCCACCAGTATTTCAATGCGAATTGTTTCCAGTCTCCACAGGCCGAGACCGTGGCCAACAATCCCAGCATCGGAACCTACCATTTTCCCTACATTCATGGCCCTCGCTACGAGCGCGACGACATCGGACTTTACAAGGCCTTCAAACTCAGAGAGACGCAGAGCATTCAGTTCCGGGCACAAGCTTTCAACATTGCCAACCACGCGTCGGATGCCTTCGTGCCGTACGATTCGAATCTATATGTCGGCTATAACAGTTATGGGGGCTTGCCAACCAACGCGGCCACGACCGGTTTCACGGACAACAAGCTTGGACACAGAACGCTTCAGCTGGCTGCGAAATTCATTTTCTAGTCTGGATTGTCCACCGCGGCCCGGCGTGCTTTCGCAACGCCGGGCGCCATTCCACCAATCGAGAAGGCATAATTAACACCGTGATCCCGCATCGCCCCAACCCGTTTTGTCTCGTGTGGGAGCCGCCGCTCCGAAGCCGGCCTGGCGGCGGAAATACTTCCTCGGATGGGCGGCGATGACCGCGAGTATTTCCCGCCCTGATTTAAGTCGCGACCTCCTGCTCTCCCGGTTCCGCGATCTTTTCGGCACTGACGCGCACATCTTTCGTGCGCCCGGCCGCGTCAATCTGATCGGCGAGCACACCGACTACAACGAGGGCTACGTAATGCCGATGGCGATCGGCTTCTATACCTGGATCGCCGCCGCCAAACGCGACGACCGCCAGCTCGAGGTCTACTCCGAACACTTCGACGAGAAGATATCCCTCTCCCTCGACGCGCTCGCCGGCCCTCCGCGCAAGCACTGGAGCGACTTCATCCGCGGCGTCGCCGCCATCCTGCAACAAGCCGGATACCATCTCTCCGGCGCCAACCTCGTCATTCACGGCGAGATTCCGCTCGGCGCCGGGCTCAGTTCTTCCGCGTCCCTCGAAGTTTCGACTGCCCTCGCGCTCACCTCGATCGCCGAGCTCGCCGTGCCGCGCGTCGATCTCGCGAAATTCTGTCAGACCGCCGAGCACAAATATGTCGGCACTCGCTGCGGCATTATGGATCAGTTTGTCGCCAGCTTCGGAGCCGCCGGGCACGCCCTGATGCTCGACTGCCGCTCCCTCGAATATCAGCTGCTCGCCATCCCCGACAATCTTCGCATCGTCGTGTGCAACAGCATGGTGCGCCACGAACTCGCATCGGGAGAGTACAACGCCCGCCGCGCCGATTGCGAAGCCGGCGTCAAGATTCTTCAGTCGTTTTTGCCCGATCCTCGCACAGAAGTTCACTCCCTGCGCGATGTCACCCTCGCCAATCTCGAAAAATATAAGCATGCCTTGCCCGCCGCGGTCTTCCGCCGCTGCCGCCACGTCATCACCGAGAATCAAAGAGTCCTCGCCGCCGTCAACGCATTGCAATCTCAAGACGCCGACCGTTTCGGCCACTTGCTCTACCGCTCTCATGCCAGCCTGCGCGACGATTTCGAAGTAAGTTGCCGCGAACTCGATCTGCTCGTCGCCCTTGCCTCGACGCGCCCCGGCGTGTATGGTGCGCGCATGACCGGCGGCGGCTTCGGAGGATGCACCGTCAATCTCGTCCGCTCCGATTACGCCGACGCATTCCGATCCGACATCGCGCGCATGTACGCTGAAGCCATGGGCGTCACTCCCGAAATCTACCTTTGTGAGCCGGCACAGGGCGCGCAGCCGTGGCCCGCGCAGCCGCAGCCCGCCGATCAAAACGCCGGCATCGAGGGGAGCATTCACCCTTGAGCACGCCCGCCGCTTCCACCAACAAAACTCTTTACGACAATCCTCACCGCCGCTTCAACCCGCTGACTGGCGAATGGATTCTTGTCTCTCCGCACCGTTCCGAGCGCCCCTGGCGCGGCCAAACTGAAAACGCCAATCCCGCTCCCGCCCTCGCCTACGATCCCACTTGTTATCTCTGCCCCGGAAACGAGCGCGCCGGCGGCGCGCGCAACCCCAATTACACTTCCACGTTCGTCTTCACCAATGACTTTGCCGCGCTCAAGCCCGATGTTGCTCCCGCTCGCAAGGACGATTCAGACTCCGACTCCGATTCCGGCCGCGGCCTCCTGCTCTCAGAATCCGAACGCGGAATCTGCAAGGTAATTTGTTATTCTCCGCGTCACGACCTCACTCTAGCCCGCATGAAGGTCGACGAAATTCTCGCCGTCGTCGACCTCTGGACTCGCGAGTTCGCCGAGATCGGTTCATCGCCAGACATCAATTACGTCCAGATTTTTGAAAACCGCGGCGAGATGATGGGTTGCAGCAATCCCCATCCCCACGGTCAAATCTGGGCCAACCAGACCATTCCCAACGAACCCCGAAAAGAACAGGAGTCGCAATCCGTCTACTCGGCGAAATACGGCTCCTGCCTCCTCTGCGACTACCTCCAACTCGAAGTCGGTTCTCAGACGCGAGTCGTGCTCGCCAACGATCACTTCGTGGCGCTCGTGCCCTTCTGGGCGGTTTGGCCGTTCGAAATTCTGCTCGTCTCCAAAGCCCACGCCCGCGATCTGCTCGCTCTCGATCCCGCTGCGCGCGCCAGCCTCGCCGAAATACTCAAAGCCCTCACCACCCGCTACGACAATCTCTTCGAAACCTCATTCCCCTACTCCATGGGATTCCATCAGGCGCCCACCGACAGCAACGCTCACCCCGAATGGCATCTGCACGCCCATTTTTATCCGCCGCTGCTCCGTTCCGCGACCATCCGCAAATTCATGGTGGGATACGAACTGCTCGCCGAACCGCAGCGCGACATCACTCCAGAAGCAGCCGCGGCCACCCTCCGAAATCTCTCCGGAATTCACTACGCTGATCGTAAATAGCCCTGGTTCGCCGAGCGATTTGCACACAAACCTCAAGGGTCATGCCCACTAAGGCGCATCTCCACACAACAACAGTTGACACACAAACCACGGGCAGATAGGATCGCTAAATGCAAAAACCGACCGGTCGGTCAGTACACCCGCCAGCCGGATTTTCTACGCAGATCCTCAAAGGAGCCTCCCAGTGGCCACAGTCTTCTATCAAAATGATGCCGACCCCTCCGCGCTCAAGTCCAAAACCATCGCCATCTTCGGCTACGGATCCCAGGGCCACGCTCAGGCGCAGAACCTTCGCGACAGCGGTTACGACGTCATCATCGGCCTCGATCCCGCTCGCACTTCGGCTGCGCAAGCCCGCCAGGATGGAATGACCGTCCTCCCCCCATCCGAGGCCGCCCGCCGCGCCGACTGGCTCCAGATCCTCACCCCCGACGAAACTCAGGCCGACTTCTACGAATCGTCCATCAAGCCGCATCTCCATCGCGGCAAGATTCTCGGCTTCTCCCATGGCTTCGCCATTCACTTCCAGACCATTCAACCTCCGAAAGACGTGGACGTCGTCATGATTGCGCCCAAAAGTCCCGGCCACCTGCTGCGGCGTGTCTATGTGCAAGGCGGTGGCGTCCCTTCTTTACTCGCCATCCATCAAGACGCAAGCGGCCAAGCCCAGGAATTCGCCCTCTGTTACGCCCACGGCATCGGCTCGACGCGCGCTGGCGTCCTCGAAACCGCCTTCAAAGAAGAGACCGAGAGCGATCTCTTCGGCGAACAAGCCGTCCTGTGCGGCGGATTGACCTCGCTGATGCAGAAAGGTTTTGAAACCCTGGTCGCAGCCGGCTACGCCCCCGAGATCGCCTACTTCGAATGCGTCCATGAAGTGAAGTTGATCGTCGACCTCATCTACGAAGGTGGACTGAGCCGCATGCGCTATTCGATCTCAAACACCGCCGAGTATGGTGACCTCACCCGCGGCGAAAAAGTTGTGGGCGACGCGACCCGCACCGCGATGAAAGAAGTGCTTGCCCGAATCCAGGACGGCAGCTTCGCCCGCGAGTGGATCGAAGAAAACAAAGCCGGCGGCAAGAACTTCAGCGAGCTCCGTCAGCAAGCGGCCCAGCACCCAATCGAAAAGGTAGGAGAACAATTGCGCGCCATGATGTCGTGGCTGCCCTCGAACATCAAGCCGGGAATCAACCCGAACTCCGACTCCAACACCAACACCGCCAACAAAAAAGCAATCAACCCCGCCACTCCCCGCGAACGAAAGCTAGTGAATGCCTAATGGAGCCCAAATCGTTCTCGAATGCCTGCGCGCCGAAGGTGTGACGCTGGCCTTCGGCTACCCGGGCGGCGCGATCATGCCCCTCTACGACGCGCTCGAGGGAAGCAAAATTACCCATGTCCTCACGCGCCACGAGCAGGGCGCAGTCTTTGCGGCTGAGGGATTCGCCCGCGCCACCGGCCAGGTGGGCGTGGCCATCGCCACCAGCGGCCCCGGCGCCACCAACCTCGTCACCGGCATCGCCGACGCCAAAATGGATTCCGTTCCCATCGTCTGCATAACCGGCCAGGTCCGTTCCCATCTCATCGGCACCGACGCTTTTCAGGAGACCGACGTTTTCGGCGTGACTCTCTCGCTTACCAAATGGAGCCGTCTGGTGCGCGCCATCGAAGACCTGCCCGCCATCATCGCGGAAGGCTTCTACTGGGCGCGCAGCGGACGTCCCGGTCCAGTCGTCATCGATATCCCCGCAGACATTTTGCGCGCCAGCGCTGAATTTGCCGGCCCCGTTTCTTTCACTCCCGCGCGAACGAACCACGTCGGCCCTGAATCCACCTTCGCCGCCACTCTCTCCGCTTTACTGCAACAGGCGAAGAAGCCCGTAGCCCTCGTCGGAGCAGGCGCGCGTCTCTCGGGCGCAGTCGCAAGCCTGCAACAGCTCCTTGACCTCCTCAACATTCCGACCTTCGCAACCGTCCACGGCCTCGGCGCTGTGAGGCAGAATTCACCCTATTACCTCGGCATGGTCGGCATGCACGGCACGCGCGCGGCCAACATGGCGCTCGACGAAACCGATCTGCTGCTGGTTTTTGGCGCGCGTCTCGACGATCGCGTTACTGGAGATCCCAGCCGCTTCGCGCCTCACGCCAAAATCATCCATTTCGAAATCGATCCCGCGCAGCTCGATCGCGTCCGCCCCTGCGACTTGCCGGTCATCGGCAATCTCGCTGAAACCATTCCCGCTTTTTATCGCGAAGCGGAGCTCACTCCCCCGCCCAACTTCAGTGCGTGGCGCGCGCTGGCGTGCGGACCAGAGCGTGCCGAGCCCCGCGCAGCCGGTCTCGCCCATCCCACCAAGAGTTTCCTGCGACAATTGTTTTCCCGAATGCCAGAAGACGGCACGATAGTCGCCGACGTCGGCCAGCACCAGATGTGGTCGGCGCAATGCTATCGCGCCTCGTCGCCGCGCGGCTTCATTACCTCCGGCGGCCTCGGCGCGATGGGTTTCGCCTTGCCCGCCGCCATCGGCGTGCAACTCGCAAAACCCGGCACAACCGTTCTTGCGGTTTCGGGCGACGGCGGCTTCCAGATGAACATCCAGGAACTCGCGACCGTTCGCCGCCTAGGCCTGCCCATCAAAATGGTCATCATCGATAACAAATATCTCGGCATGGTGCGTCAGTGGCAGGAGCTCTTCTACCAGCGCAACTACGCCGAAACCGATCTGAGCGACAATCCCGATTTTGTAGAAATCGCCAAAGCCTACAAAATTCTCGCGTCGCTGCTCGCCGAAGAAATCTTCCTGGATCCGGCACGCTCGGGCGAAGTCGCGAATCTGCTCGACCGCTTCTTCGCCTCGAGCCAGCCGGAACTGCTCGTCTTCGAATGCCATCCCGAGGCCAACGTGTATCCCATGGTGCCCTCCGGCGCGGCGCTCTCGGAAATGATTTTCGAAGCAAGCGAAGAAAAGTAAGCGAGAAAGAGCAAGCGAAGAAAAGTAAGCAAAAGAAGGAGTACGCTCATGCACGTTTTCCATCTCCGCTATCGCAACACCCAGGGAACCCTGATGCGCATTCTAAGCGCCGTGGTTCGCCGCACCATCGATCTCGCCTACGTCCAGGCCGAGCCCTCCGAGCACGCGCACAAGGTCACGCTGCTAGTGAATGTCAACGCCAAGCAAGTCGGACAACTCTGCCGCGACTGGCGCGCGATCGTGGACGTGATCGAAGTCCGCCCCGGCGTCCCCATCAAGGAATTCTGGGACCACGCGCACGTAAGCCTACCGCGTCCGCCAGAGTCGGCAGGCGCAATCGAAACCGCGCGGAGAGCGACCGCCTAAACATGTCCAAGGGTTCAGACGGGGCGCGCTCCCCGGGGACGCGACACGTTTCACTCTGCAAGACCAGCAAGACCAAAAAGAGGAAATGTCTCAGGAGAGATTCGAGCTAAAGTATTTATTCCTCAATAATATACAATGAAAATCAGCTCAAGATTACGCATCGGATCCAAGCTAAGCTATTGATTTTTAAACATCTTACAGCTAAGTCTTTATTCCTCAAAGACCTGGTGTTCTTCTCTCGCCAAGTCTTTGATTCCAAAAGACCGCTATAAGAGGGGGAATATAACTAACTGATAAACTTTCAGCCAATGTACGGAGCGGCAGAGCACGACCAGCGAGGCCCCGGCCGAGACTGAATCGTAAAATGATGGCATTCGGTCTTACTGGCAACTGACAACCGGCAACTGGCAACTGCTTTTAAGGGTTTTGCTGAGAGCTGAGGGCTGAAAACTGAGAGCTGACAACCGAGACCTGACAACCGAGACCTGACAACCGAGACCTGACAACCGAGACCTGACAACCGAGACCTGACACCTAGTTCAATGGACCCAAAACACCGCAGCCGCAACATCACCGACGGGCGCGACCGCGCTCCGTCGCGAGCCATGTTCAAATCCATCGGCTTCACCGATGACGACCTCGCCAAACCGTTAATCGCCGTCGCCAACACCTGGATCGAGACCATGCCCTGCAACTTCCATTTGCGGCGTCTCTCAGCCAAGGCGAAAGAGGGAATTCGCGCTGCGGGCGGCACGCCCATGGAATTCAACACCATCGCCATCTCCGACGGCGAGACCATGGGCACCGAAGGTATGCGCGCTTCGCTAGTAAGTCGCGAAGTCATTGCCGACTCAATCGAACTGGTCTGCCGCGGCCAGCTTTTCGACGCCGCCGTCTGCATTGTCGGATGCGACAAAACCATCCCCGCCGCGGCCATGGCGCTCGCCCGCATGAACCTGCCCGGTCTGATCCTCTACGGCGGAACCATTGCCGCCGGCAAATATAACGGCAAAGATGTCACCATTCAGGATGTCTTCGAGGCCGTCGGCGCCAACGCCGCCGGCAAGATCAGCGACGCGGATTTGCTGGCGATCGAAAACGTCGCCTGTCCCGGAGCGGGCGCGTGCGGCGGTCAATACACCGCAAATACCATGTCGACGGTCATGGAATTGATCGGCCTCTCGCCCATGGGATTCAACGGAATTCCCGCCATGGACCCGCGTAAGGACGAAGCCGCCTTTCGCTGCGGCGCCGTGGTCATGAACCTTCTGCAACGCGGAATTTGTCCCAGCGACATTTTGACGCGCGCGGCGTTCGAGAATGCGATTGCATCCGTAGCCACCACCGGAGGCTCGACCAACGCTGTCCTCCACCTGCTCGCGATCTCGCGCGAAATGGGCCTGCCGCTTGATATCGACGACTTCCAGCGCATCAGTGAGCGCACGCCCCTGCTCGCCGATTTGAAACCATCCGGCAAGTTTGTAGCGGCCGATGTAGACACGGCCGGCGGCATTCCGCTAATCGCCAAACGCCTGCTCGACGGCGGGCTGGCCCACGGCTCGGCCATGACGGTCACCGGAAAAACATTCGCCGAAGAAGCCAGTCAGGCGAAAGAAACTCCCGGACAAACCGTGATCGCTCCGCTAAATAAGCCGCTGAAGGCCACCGGAGGTCTCGTAATTCTCAAAGGCAACCTAGCTCCCGGCGGCGGAGTAGCGAAGATGAGCGGCCACGAGCGCCAATCGCAAACCGGCCCGGCGCGCGTCTTCGATTCCGAAGAAGCCGCCATGCAGGCAGTGACCACTAAACAAATCAAAGCTGGAGACGTAGTCGTGATCCGCTATGAAGGTCCAAAGGGGGGCCCCGGCATGCGCGAAATGTTAAGCGTGACCGCGGCCATCGTAGGTGAAGGCCTCGGCGAAAGCGTAGCTCTCATCACCGACGGACGCTTCAGTGGCGCAACCCGCGGTTTGATGGTCGGCCACGTCGCGCCAGAAGCCGCGCTGGGCGGCCCAATCGCCGCCATTCAAGAAGGCGACCGTATCACCATCGACACAAAAACTCGCAAGCTCGACCTGGAGATCTCAGACACCGAGATCGCCCGCCGCATGACGGAATGGAAGCCGCCAGCGCCAAAATACAAAACCGGCGTATTCGCAAAGTACGCGGCTCTAGTCCGTTCGGCATCCGAGGGCGCAATCACCAGTTCGATTGATCAAAGCCACTCCGGAGCGTAGAAGCTATTTCCTCAATCGATTTGTGTAAGTCAATAGCTTTGGTTTTGTGTAGGGCACGGCTTCAGCCATACCGCAAACAGCCAACGATGACGGGGGCTTTAGCCCCTGAGGGAAAGGTCGTAGACAAAAACTCCCTTGCGATCCTTTCGATAGTATGCAAAAGTAAGTCAATGCCGCGCACGCCGCGATTTACGTATTCATTTACCTACCGCTACTTCGCCATCGGAGTAGCGGCCACGGTAGATCGTGTGTGCGTGCCCATTACCAGCTAGCCAACGCATACAAGTTCAGCCCGAGCCGCGACCTCCAGATCGCGGCTTTTGTTTTTTTGCGCAAACAAATTACAGAATCAAAAGGAGCCGGCAGTGATTATCAACATGATGTTCGGGGCGTCAGAAGAGCAGATCGCGCACGTGATTGCCGTGGTCGAGCAAGCAGGCTACCAGCCGCATACCATCCGCGGCACGGAGCGGACGATTGTAGCCGCCGTCGGCAGCGGCGGGAATCGCATTCAACTCGAGGCGCTGCAAGCCGCGCCCGGCGTGGAAGAAGTCGTCGCCATCACGCATCCCTTCAAACTGGTCAGCCGTCAGGTCCACCCGGAGCCGACGGTGGTGAATGTCGGCGGCGTGCCCATTGGCGGCGCTGAATTCATCGTCATCGCCGGACCCTGCTCCGTCGAGTCGCGCGATCAACTTCTATCCGCCGCGAGGTCAGTCAAGCGCTCGGGAGCCCGCCTGTTGCGCGGGGGCGCGTACAAGCCCCGAACCTCACCCTACGATTTTCAAGGCTTGGGTGAAGAGGCGTTGCGTTTGCTCGCTGAAGCCCGCGACGAAACCGGCCTCCCCATCGTCACCGAGGTTATGAGCACCGAAGATGTCGGCCGCATCGCTGAATACGCCGACCTGCTTCAGGTCGGAGCGCGCAACATGCAAAACTTCGCGCTGCTGCGTGTGCTCGCGCGCGTCGATCGCCCCATTCTCCTCAAGCGCGGTCCCTCCGCTACCGTAAAAGAATGGTTGCTGGCTGCGGAATACCTGCTCGCCGGCGGCAATCCAAATGTCATTCTCTGCGAGCGCGGCATCCGCACTTTCGAAACCGATACCCGCAACACGCTCGATCTGGCGGCAGTCGCCCTCGCCAAACAACTCTCTCACCTGCCCGTCATCGCCGATCCATCGCACGGAACCGGCCGCCGGAGCCTGATTCCAGCACTCTCAAGCGCCGCTCTCGCGGTCGGCGCGGATGGCCTCATGATCGAGGTTCACCCCTGTCCCGAGCGCGCTCTCTCCGACGGGCCGCAGTCGCTCGATCTCGACGGCTTCGCCAGTCTGATGCGCAAGCTGGCGCAGCCCTCCCGCACCATAAGCCCGGTGCTCGTCGGCGGAGAAACATAGATCGCGATCAGGGGCGTTCTTACCGGGGCGTTGCCGGCGTGGAATTACTGCCACCCGCCGCCCAACGCTTGATAAACCTGCACCAGCGCAATCAGTTCGTTGCCCTGTGCCTGCGCCAGTCCCAACTCAGCCGAGAACGAATTGGTTTCGTTCGTCAGCACCTCCAGATAATCGGCCGTCCCCGCTTTGAAACGCACCTGCGACAACCGCGCCGCATCCTGCGCCGATTCGTACAAGTGCTGTTGCTGAACTCTCAACTCCTGATCTTTGCGATAAGCGACCAGCGCATTCGAAACGTCGCGGAAGGCGCCTTGAATCGTCTGCTGATATGTCAGCACCATTTGATCGCGTTGCGCTTGCGCGAGGCGAACATTCGATTTCAGCCGCCCCCCTGGAAAATCGGCTGCGTCAGCGACGCCGCCATATTCCACACTCCGGCCGGGCCCGTGAAAAGGCTCGTCAGCGCCGGGCTTTCATAGCCAGCGCTCGCGGTGAGCGCAATGTCGGGAAAGTATGCGGCCCGCGCCACGCCGATCTCGGCATTCGCGGCCACCAGATTTTGTTCAGCTTCGTGCACATCCGGCCGCCGCTCAAGCAACGCCGACGGAAGCCCCGATGGAACCTCCGGCGCATGCGGTTGCTCGGTCAGCTTCAGCCCGCGCGGAATGTCTCCCGGATTTTTCCCCAGCAGAATACTGATGGCATTTTCCTGTTGCGCTACCTCGCGTTCCAGGTCGGGAACCTCCGTCGCCGCCGTATAAACCAGCTGCTCCGACTGCCGCACATCGAGCATCGAGTTGATTCCGTGCTGCTCGAGCGTCTGCGTAAGCTGTAGCGAGCTCTTGCGATGATCGAGGGTGCGCTGCGAGATTTCCAGTTCAAGATCAAGCTCGCGCAGTTCAAAATATGATGTCGCCAGATTAGCAACCAGCGTCGCCATCACTTCTTTCTGAGCCCACTCGTTGGCCAGAAGATTAGCGCGCGCAGCTTCCGTTGCGCGCCGATACTTTCCCCAGAAGTCGAGATCCCACGCCGCCGACGCGCTGACCTGTCCCTGCGTGATCTCATACGCGGGAATGGGTCCAAGCTGCGGGCTTTGCTGGCTCGTGATGTTGCCCCCGCCACTCAAGGTCGGAAGCTGATTGGCGCGCGCGATCCCAACCTGCGCCTGCGCCGCCAGAACGCGAGTCGCGGCGATGCGCACATCGTAGTTATTCTTCAGCGCCGTGCGAATCAGGCTCTGTAGTTCACGATCCTGAAATACTTCCCACCACTTTTCGTCGCCAAGCGATCGCCCGCCTGCGCGCCCGTCCGACACAGTGTCCGCTGTCGTGCCCGTCGGTTGCGACTGAGCATCGGCTGCAGTCGATGAAGGCGGCTCCGAACTCGCGCCGCGATAAGTCCCCGGAACATCAACCGCCGGACGCTTGTAGTTCGGTCCGACCGCGCAGCCGATCAAGCCCGTCAGAATCAAACCGAGCAGCCCGACAAAACCAAAGCAAGATAAATAATGTTTCAGTCTCCGATTCATCTGACTAGTCTCCCTGTCCCTGCTGCAACGCGAAGGCGTTGGCCGGCGCCGGCTCGCGAGTCGAGCGCAGGAACGAAACTCGATCCAGCACACGTTGCTGGAATTCCTCGAGGTACAGATAAATTGCCGGCGTCACAAATAACGTGATGAACTGCGAAACGATCAATCCGCCGACCACCACCAGCCCAAGCGGTCGTCGCGACGATCCATCCGCGCCGTAGCCCAAGGCAATCGGCATCGCGCCCAATAACGCGGCCGCGGTCGTCATCATGATTGGCCGGAAGCGCTCCATGCTCGCGTCATGAATCGCCTGATCGTCCGCAATGCCTTGCCGGACGCGCTGTTCCGCGAAGTCGACGATCATGATTCCGTTCTTCTTCACGATGCCCATCAGCATGAACATGCCGATGTATGCGTAAAGCGAAGCTTCCTCGCCAAAGATCCAGAGCGTGAGCAAGCCGCCGAGCAATGCGACCGGCAGCGACGAAAGCACCGTGATCGGATGCAGATAGCTCTCGTAGAGAATCGCCAGAATCACATACATGACGAACACGGCGACGAGCATCAGAATCGCCAGATCGCGAACCGTGTTCTGGAAGACCAGCGCTTCGCCTTGCAGCGCGCCCTGAACGCCGGGAGGCAGAATCTGCTTCGCGGTCGTCTCCACATAGTTGGTTGCGGGGCCGATCGCATAGCCCGGCTTCAGGTTGAAGAACATGGTCACGCTGGTGAACTGGTTGATGTGATTCACCGCCTGCGGCCCAATCACCGGATGCCAGCTCGTCACCGCATTCAACGGAATCATGCGCTGACCGTCGTCGCTCTTGATGTAAAGCTTGCCCAGGTCTTCCGGGCCCGAGCGCTTGTCATCGGCTACTTCCAGAATTACCTGGTATTGATCCGTCGCCTTCTTGATCAGGTAGCTGTAGTTCTGCGAGTAAGCATCGTGCAGCAGCGTAAGAATGCGCGTCTCCGACACTCCGTATAATTTCGCCTGGTCGCGCAGAATATCCACTTGCAGATTCGGCGTGTGATTGTACAGATCGGAATTCACAAACAGGAATCCCGGATACTCATACATCTTCGCCATCATCTTTCCGGCGGTCGCGTAAACCTCGGTTGGATCGATTCCAGAGAGCGCATAAGCAAACTGTCCCTGCGCATTGGCCGTCGCACCGGTCGAGATTTCGAGCGCCGGATTTGGCTGCAAGAACGCGACAGTTCCCGGAATCGTGGTAGCGATTCCACCCATGAGCTGTCCGGCAACTTGCGCGATTGGCGGGCGCTCCGACGGAGGTTTGAGAAACGCGATGAGAAATGCCTGGTTCGAGCCGAGGAACGCGGCATTGCCGCTCATCGTAAAGGTGCTGCGGACGGCGGGATTCGCCCTCATGATCTTTTCCGCTTGCGTTTGATAAGCGTGCATCTGGTCGGGCGAAGTGCCTTCCTGCGCGACCAGGATGCCGCGGATGAAGGAGCTGTCGCCGACCGGCAGAAACGCCTTGGGAACGACGTAGAAAAGATAACCGGTGCCGATGAGGCAGACGACCCAGATGACGGCAGAGATCCAGCGTTGGCGGAGGAAGAACCAGAGCTGGCGTCCATAAAAATCGAGCACGCGGCGCTCAATGGCGCCGAAGGCGCGTTCCATCCACGTCTTCTTGGCATTCTTGCCGCGTTCGCCAAGCAGGCGCGACGTCATCAGCGGCGTGAGCGTAAGCGAGACGATGCCGCTGGCTAGAATCGAGATGACGATCGTGATGGAAAACTCGCGGAAGATGCGCCCCATCAGGCCACTCATGAAGACGAGCGGGATGAACACGGCGGCGAGCGAAAGCGTCATAGCCAGGATGGTGAAGCTGATTTCTTTTGCCGATTCGATCGAAGCGTCGAAGGCGTTCCGCCCTTCTTCCATCAGGCGCACGGTGTTCTCGAGAAACACAATCGCGTCATCAACCAGAAACCCGATGGCCAGCGTCAGCGCCATGAGCGAAAGGTTATCGAGGCTGTAGCCGAGAAGGTCCATGAAGATGAACGTCAGCAGCAGCGAGAGCGGCAAGGCAACCGCCGGAATCAGGGTGTCGGTGCCGCGGCCGAGGAAGACGAAGATGACCATGACCACGAGGACAAAAGCGAGGTAGAGCGTGGTCTTGACGTCGTTGATGCCGGTGACGATGGTCTGCGAGCGATCGTAGGCTGTGAACAGCAGAACCGAACCGGGAAGTTGTGATTGAATCGATGGCAACAGGTCGCGCACCGACTTGGCCACCTCCACCGCATTCACGCCCGCCCGGCGAAACACGCCAATGAAGACGTTCGCGCCGGGTTGAGGATAGCCGCGAACCCAGACACGCATGTCAATGCGTTCGTCCTGCACTCCCTCTTTTGAGCTCGCAACGTCTTTCAGGTAAACCGGAGCGCCATTCGTATTGCCGACGATAAGGTTGTCGTATTGGTCGGCAGTTGTCAGCTGCCCTTGCGGTTGCAGCAGAAAGCTGCGATGCGGACCATCGAATTGCCCGGCCCCGGTATAGGCGGTGCCGTTCTTGACTGCGTTGGTCAAGTCTTCGAGCGTGATGTTGCGGACGGCCATCTTCGAAGGATCGGCCTTGAGGCGCACTGCCGATTGCGTTCCGTAGATGGCAACCTGGCTCACTCCCGGCAGAATGCTGATGCGCTCGCCTACTTGGGTGTTGGCGTAGTCGTAGAGCTGACCCTCCGTCGCCGTATCGCTGACGATGGCGATGTACATGATCGGCTGGTCATTCGGGTTCGTCTTCGTAAACGTGGGAGGGCTCGGCAAATCAACTGGCAACTGTCCCTGAGCGCGCGTAATGGCTGCCTGCACGTCCGTCGCGGCGCCGTCGAGGCTCTTCGATAAGTCGAACTGTAGCACAAAGCTGGAATGGCCCTGAAGATTGCTCGAGGTGACGAGTTCGAGGCCGGGTATCTGCATGAACTGGCGCTCGAGCGGCGTGGCCACGTTGTTGGCCATCGTCTCCGGGGTTGCGCCGGGGTAGTTCACCTGCACCTGAATCACGGGATAGTCGATCGCAGGGAGATCGCTCACCGGAAGCCGTGTAAACGCAAACAATCCGAACAGCAACACGGAAACCGTCAGCGCAACAGTCATCACTGGACGACGAATAAAGACTTCGGATAGATTCACGACACGCCCCCCTCCTTCGCTTTGGCCTGGTTGTCGGCATTTGCCCCCGGCGTCGCGGAAGACTCCCCACCGACGCGGACTTTGCCGCCCGGGCGAACCAGCATCTGACCGGCGAGCACAATGCGCTCATCCGCGGCGACCCCAGACGTCACCACCACGTTGTCGCCCTGGCGCAAGCCGAGTTGCACGGGCCGCAACTCAGCCGTGTCATCCGCTTTCACGACATATACAAACGGGCCTTTCTGGCTGATTTGAGCGGCCTGATTCGGGATCAACACCGCTCCCTTTTCGGTCGACAGTACGAGCTTTACGTCAACAAACTGCCCCGGCCAGAAGTGACGGTCGGCATTGCTCAGCGTGGCCCGCAGATTCACAGTGCCGCTGCCGTTCTGCACGGTGTTATCGAGAAACTCGACGCGACCAGTGCGCGCAGCGTTTTCTGGATCCGACGGCAGTCGAACCTCCGCCTTCAACATCCCGTTCGACATCTGCCTCTGCACCGCCGGCAAATCGCTCTCCGTAATCGTGAAGTCCGCGTAAATCGGATCGAGCCGCTGGAGCGAAAGAAGCGAAGTCGAATTCGCCTGCACAACGTTCCCCACATCGACCAGGCGCGCGCCCGCTCTGCCGTTAATGGGCGAGTGAATGTAGCAATACTCAAGGTTCAACTTGGCGGTCTCCAGACTCGCCTCGGCCGCCTCAACCTGCGCCTGATCCACATCCACAGTGTTCTTCTTTGTGTCGTAGTCCTGCTTCGAAATCGCGTGCTCGCCAATCACCTCTTCGTCGCGCGCGAACTGAATCTTCGCCAGATCCAGCGCGGCCTTGGCCTGGGCAAGCGCCGCCTGCGCGGCGTCCACCTGCGCTTGGTATGGCCGCGGATCGATCACAAAAAGCAGCTGCCCTTTCTCGACGTTCTCGCCGTCCGAAAAATGGCGCTCCATGATGCGACCTCCGACCTGGGGTGTCACCGTCACCGATTCAAAGGCCGCATTCCTGCCGATCTCGTCGAGATATCGAGGCACATCCTGCACGCTGGCCTTCACCACCGTGACCAGCGGCATTGGCATGCCCGGCGCCGCCTGAACATTCCCTTTGCTGCATCCAATCGTTACTGCCAGGGCCAGCGCCGCAGCCGCCAGCACGGCGCGCTGACCGCGAAACATGTTTCCCTTCACGGCTTCTCTCTCTTGTTCTCTCTCTCTCATTGCGATCCTCACAGACAGTTTGAAGAATTTTGTTGTTATGCCGGAGCCGCGAGATGCGACATCACTTCTTTCGCATAAGCCGCTCCCGCATCCGCCAGCGATGCCTCGGTCGCGTCAATGCCCGCGAGCTTGCGATGAATCTCTGGGTGGCCGCCAATCTGTTGCAGAGCATGAGTCCGTGCCGTAACCAGTTCGGTCAAGGAACAGTCCAGCAGCAGCGCAGCCTCGCGATTCGAATAACCTTCCAGTACCGACATTACAAAGGCGAAGCGCTGGAACGGAGGCAGCGCGATAATCGCCGCAACCTCATGCGTGAAAGTCTCCGCGCGCGCCGGGGTCATCGCCTCTACCGAGCCGCCCGGTGGCAACGGTTCCAGCTCCGCGGTGACCGGATGGTGCACCGTCGCCAGCTCCGGCCGCGGATGCATCATGCGAATCGCATTCCCAACAATCGTTCGTCGTGCCCACGATTGCGCCCACCCCTTGAAAACCGGATTGCCTTTCTGTGCATCCTCCAGCCCCTGAACAAAACATTTTTCAGCCGTTGCATGGTCTACGGTCAGCAGGAAAGACAACAGATACAAGCGATTCATGTCCTCCTTGAAGATCCGGCAAAAGTCCGCGCCTGACGCGTATGCTGCGGATCCGTGATTCGCCTTGTCACTCGCAACCTGATTGGCAACGCGGTTAGCAATGTGATCTGCTCTGTGATTTCCCTTGTGATTAGTAATGCAATTTGCCCCAAGCATCTTCACCCTCCCCATCATTCGATCTTCGCTTGAACCCGGTAAGAATCGACGTTCCATTTCCTGGCCGCTCTCTGTCTGCTTGCGCCACGCCGAATGCACTATCCCTTGCACCGGCAACGTCGCGCCAACTGCCTCAACACATGTTTGGTCAGCACGCCGCCGCAGGAGAACTTCGCGCCCTCCCGCATCAGCCTGAATAACGTGTTTTCACCGTCCGGACCGATCACCGTTACGTCCTTCAGATCGATCACCAGCTTTCGGCCCCGAAGTTGTTCTCCGGCGCTCCGCCACGCGCTCTCCACCTCAGCCGTCCATGGAGGAACCAGCTTGCCCTCCAGAACCAGCCTTCGCTGACCGTCTGTCTCAGAAATGGAGATCTTGAACATTGCTTATGTTTCCGATGACTGGGTAATGGCAACCACCCTGCCAAACCATACGTCCACGACATTTCGAGGTAAGTCATTGAAATTGTTCTGACAAGGAAATTTCGCTCCAGCCAGCGTGTCGAAAAGTGTCGAAGCGCATTTCGACAGATGTCGAGACCGGTGACACCGGACTTCGCGCTCCGCAGAGTTTGTCGGCGGTTATTTTGAAGATCGAATCAGAGAGGTTTTATCGTGGGATCTTACAGTGTGATGGAGCCGTGAAATTCGGTCGCGTGAGATTCTATGAAGGATCGCTAGTCAAGATCGCGAGTGGAAGCTCGCCAGCCTCCGCCAGCAGCGAAAACTAAAAGCTCCTCGCGTCGACGCCCAGCTTCTTCATCCGAGAGATCAGCGTCGTGCGCTTAACGCCCAACCGCGCGGCCGCGCCCTGTGGACCGGCAACACGCCCTTTGGTCTCTTTGAGGATCCGCATGATTTCGCCGCGCTCACCCTCGTCGCGAGTCACCTGGGCCGGCGCCGCTTTCCCGTTCGTTCCCAGCTCGCCAATCGGCACCTGGAGCGCCGACCCGTGTGTGAGAATCACCGAACGTTCGATGAAGTTCTCCAGCTCTCGAATATTTCCCGGCCAGTGCCAGCTCGAAAGCTTCTTCATGGCCACAGTGGGAATCGATTCGATTTTCTTCTCCATGCGCCGCCCGTACTTCTGCGCAAAGTACCGCACCAGCAATGGAATATCCTCGGGCCGCTCCCGCAGCGGCGGGATGCGAATCGGAAAAACGTTAAGCCGGTAATAAAGATCGCTGCGAAACTCGCGGCTCTCGATCATCTTCTCAAGATCGCGGTTGGTCGCCGCCACCAGCCGCACATTCACCTTCTTCGTATGAGTGCTGCCCAGCCGCTCAAACTCCCGCTCCTGCAACGCGCGCAAAAGCTTGGGCTGGATCTCGATCGGAATGTCTCCAACCTCATCAAGAAACAGCGAACCCTGATCGGCCAGTTCAAGCCGTCCAATCTTCAGTGAAATTGCGCCCGTGAACGCGCCCCGCTCATGCCCAAAAAGTTCGCTCTCCAGCAATCCAGTAGGAATCGCCGCGCAATTGAGCTTCACAAAGGTGCGGTCCTTCCGCCGGCTGCGGTCGTGAATGGCGCGCGCAATCAGCTCTTTGCCCGTGCCCGTCTCGCCCAGCAGCAATACCGTCGAATCGCTCGGAGCCACCGTTTCCACCAGATTCAAAACATGGCGAAGCCCCGAACTCTGCCCGACAATTCCGTCAAAGTCCATCTCGCCGCGGATTTCTTCTTCCAGATAAAGTTTTTCTTGCGCCAGCCGGTTCTTCAGTTCGGCGATTTCCGTGTAGGCCAGCGCGTTCTCAATTCCGATGGCAACCTGATTCGCCACCTGAACCAGAAACGCGACCTCCTCGTCGTCAAACGCATCTTCGTCGCGCCGCGCGACCGCCAGAATGCCCAGCAACCGGCTCTTGCTGATCAACGGAACGTCGCAGAAAGAGTTCAAACCCTCCGCCGACGCTTTCTTCAACATCTCCGGCGGCATCTCGGCCGGGTCGAGCCGGTTCACCACCATCGGCTTGCCGCTCTTGAATGAGTCGCCCGGCATGGTGCCGTCGATCGGAATCAAAGCGCCTTCCACAAATATCCCGCGGCTGTCTGGATAATCGAGCGCATGCACGCGCAGGTATTTTTCCTCGGCATCCACCAGCATCACCGCCGCGGCATCGCAGCGCATAACCCGTCGCACGCTTCCTGAAGCGGCTTGCAGCAGATCGTGAAATTCCAGGTTCGAAACCACCTGATTGTTGAGGTCAAGAATTAGCTTCAGTTGGCCCTGCACCCGCTGCGAGATGAAGAAATTCACGGCCGCGTCAATCGCCAGCCCGATGTGATCGCTCGCCAGACGGAGGAAGCGAACTTCCTCTTCGTCATACGCATGCGGATAACCTCGTCCCAGACTTAGCACGCCCAGTCGGCGCGACCCGCGCGTCAGCGGCAAGGTGCAAGTCGACACCACGCCCTGCTCCGCCAAAAACGATCCGTACTTCTCGAATCTCGTCTCCCCGCTCCAGTCAAGTGTGATCAGCGGCTCGCCGGATTCATGCACGCATCGGATCGGCGAATCGGCGAGAGGAAATACTTCTTCCGACGGAATGTCGAGCCTTGTCTTGTGTGCATCCATCAACGAGAAGCACGGCAGGTTCGTGTCTTTGTCGAAGGCAACCAGGTGCAGAAAATCGAATGGTGTTACTTCGCGAAGCTTCTCGACCAGGGTGTCCGAAGCGGCCGTGCAATCGTCGCAGGTGGCGATGGCATTCGCCGCCTGTAGCAACGCCACATATCGTTCCTCTTCCACGCGCGGAAAGATTGACGCCGTGACCATGGTCTCTGTCCGTCCCAAAGTAGTTGCTACCGAATGGCGCGTCTGGCTCTGCTCGTCCCGTCCCGTTGGCCAAACACCACGTTCGGAAACGAGTCCGGAGACAGAACTCTATGCGTAATGTGATGCGACCACCTTTCAGAAAGCTTCTCAAATGTCGAAGCTTTTCGACATCTCTCGACAAGCCGCCATTTCTGCGCACGAATCTGCCCCCAACTCGCCAATTGCGGATCAATCCCAGTCGGACGAAACTTGAACAGATGGCAGAGCTCTGCGAAATCCGGGGATTGTCGATCACCTATACCCTCCGCGATGGCACCCGGATTCGCGCGCTCGATGACCTCAGCCTGACGATAGTCACTGGCGAAATCGTCGGTATCCTGGGGGAGTCCGGCTGCGGCAAAAGCACGCTGGCGAGCGCGATTCTGCGCTTGTTGCCCGAGCACGCCGATCGCGAGCAAGGCACAATCCTCTTTCGCGGCCTCGACTTGTTGACCATGCCCGAATCCGACCTGCGCGAAATCCGTGGCCGTCAGATTTCCCTCGTTCCCCAGGACCCCGCTCTCGCGCTGAATCCCGTCATGAGCGTCGGCGTCCAAATCGCGGAAGTGCTGCGGGCGCATCTCCCCTTGCGCGCAAAAGAGAGGCGGTCGCGTGCTTTGCAGTTGCTGGGCGAGGTCGGTTTCGATCGCCCACAAGAGATCTACGGCGCCTACCCGCATCAACTGAGCGGCGGCCAGAAGCAGAGGGTTGCCATTGCGCAAGCCATCTCCTGCCAGCCCGCGCTTGTAATCGCGGACGAGCCCACCAGCAAGCTCGATGCTCCTCTACAAGCCGAAATCGTCGCAGTCCTCGCGAAGATTCGCCGTGAACACGGCCTCGCAATTATGCTGATCAGCCACGATCCGGCGCTATTTGCTGGCTTCGCCGATCGAATGGCCGTCATGTATGCGGGGCGGGTCGTTGAAACCGGGACCACCGCCCAGATTTTTCGCCAGCCTTTGCATCCCTACACGCAAGCTCTGGTCCAAATCGCAAAGTCTGCTGTAGCAGCGTCCGCGCGCGCCGCGCGCCAACCTTTCTCGGCCATCGCCGGCGATTCGCCCGATCCCTCGCGCTTGCCGTCGGGTTGCCGCTATCATCCGCGCTGCCCCGACCGCATGGACGTCTGCTCCCAGCGCTATCCGCAAGCTTACTTGCCTGAACCTTCCCGGCCCGTCAACTGCTTCAAGTATGGAGAGTGACTTTGCCCAGGCCGCTTGAGTTGCCCACTCCTCTGCTGCGCGTGCGCGGCCTTTCAAAACGCTACGTCCGAGGAGGATTGTGGCGCAATCGCACTCCAGTCTCTGCCGTCGAAGGAGTGGATCTGGAGATCTTCGCTGGCAAGACACTGGCGCTCGTGGGAGAGTCGGGCTCGGGTAAGTCCACCGTGGCGCGCTGCATAGCGCGGCTCGAAAAGCCAGACCACGGGCAAATCTGGATTGACAGTGACATTGACGCCGCTGAACCGGCCAGACGAAGCGCCCGCGAGCGCCTCCTTCAGCGCAATCGAGTACAGATGGTCTTTCAGGATCCCGTTACGTCGATGAACCCGCGTTTCACCGCCGCGCAAGTCGTCGAAGAGCCGCTGATGATCATGAGCGTCGACGCGCGCTTACGCCGCGATGCCGCGCGCACGGTCGTGAACGAGGTCGGTTTATCGGCGGACTGGCTCGAGCGATCTGTCATGGAATTCAGCGGCGGCCAGCGCCAAAGGCTCGCCTTGGCGCGCGCTTTGGTCGTGCGTCCCAGACTGCTGGTGCTCGATGAGGCTCTCACCGGTTTGGACCTGTCGGCGCAGGCTCAGATTGCCAACTTGTTGCTCGATCTCCAGGCCGCGCACAAGCTCACCTATCTTCTGATCTCGCATGATCTCCCGCTGGTCGCGCGCCTCGCCGACACCATCGCGGTGATGTCCGTCGGTCGCATCGTCGAAACCGGACCGGCCTCTGAAATAATGACTTCTCCAAAACACGCGGAGACGCTTCGCCTCTTGGCCTGGGCGCGCGCGGCGCAATCGAATCTCGCCACGCTTTCGGGAGCGTCCGCGTGAGTTATCTCGCTCGCCGCTTTGTGCGTTCCCTCTTGCTGCTCGCGGGCGTTTCCGTGCTCTGCTTTTTATTCACTGAGATGGCGCCCGGCAGCTTCTTCGACGAAATGCGCGAGAACCCGCAGATTTCTCCCGACACAATTGCCCGCCTCCGCGCTCAATATGGTCTCGATCAGCCGCTCGCCATCCGTTACGCGCGCTGGATGAAATCCGCACTGCACGCCGATCTCGGCTACTCGATCGCCTACAACACGCCGGTCGCTCCGCTGCTCTGGAGCCGCGCCAAAAATACTTTGCTGCTGACCGTCACGGCGCTGATCTTCACTTGGCTGATTTCAGTACCTCTGGGCCTGTTCGCCGCAGCGAGGCGAGGTGGCATACTCGATCGCGTAGTAACCATCCTCAGTTCACTCCTGATCGCCGTGCCGGAGATCGTGATTGCCCTGGCATTGCTTGCCATTGTCGTGCGCTGGCACCTGGCGCCCGTTGGAGGAATGGTCTCGCGCTCCTTCGAAGAACTCTCCGGCTGGAAAAAACTTGGCGACATCGCCGCACACTTGAAGTTGCCCCTGCTGATTCTCGTCCTGTGCGAGAGCGCCATCATTGTCCGGCACATCCGCGCCAGCGGATTGGAAGCGCTGCGAGCCTCTTATATCCAGTCCGCGCGCGGCCTCGGGATTTCCCGCGCCCGCCTCCTCTTCCGCCACGTGTTGCCTGCCGCGGCGAATCCCGCCATCTCTCTCTTTGGATTTTCACTGGCCGGCCTGGTCAGCGGATCGCTGCTCGTCGAAGTAATCTGCGGATGGCCTGGCCTCGGCCCGCTCATCCTCGACGCTACTCTTTCCCGCGATCTGTTCGTCGTCATGGGAGGCGTCATGTTCTCCGCGCTCTTCATGGTTGGCGGAAATTTGGTTGCCGACGTTCTGCTCATGATGTGTGACCCGCGCATTCGAACCGGAGCCCTACGTGCCCAATAGAAACGCCAGAGCCGCGCACACCAGAACCGTGATACTAGTCGCGCTCCTAGTCGCGTTGCACCTCGTCATTCTGTGCGCCGGATTCGTTGCGCCCTACGATCCAGCGACCCAGAACCGTGACCTGCCTTATGCTCCGCCGACCCGGCTGCATTGTTGGGATGCCTCCGGTTTTCATCTGCGACCCTTTGTTTATGCGTGGACGCCCACCGACGATGGCTATCAAGAAGATCGAACCCGCGCCTATCCCGTTCACGCCTTCGTGCGAGGAGATTCCTACAGCTTCCTCGGCCTGGCTGAAAGCAATCTCCATCTCTTCGGAGTCGACGATCCGGGAAAGCTTCTGCTCTTCGGAACCGACGCCTTCGGTCGCGACGAATTCTCGCGCGTGTTGCTCGGCGGCCAGATTTCAGTCGCCGCCGGAATCGTCGCAACCGCGGTCACTCTCCTCGTCGGCACCGTCGTCGGAGTAATCGCCGGCTACTACGGCGGTTGGATCGACGAAGCGCTCATGGGAACGACAGAACTGTTCCTCGTTTTGCCCTGGCTCTACTTCCTGTTGGGGGTGCGCGCCTTCCTGCCGCTCCACGTGAGCCCGGCGCGAACCTTCCTTCTCCTGACCTGCGTCATCGGGCTGATCGGCTGGGCGCGCCCCGCACGTCTTGTCCGGGGGGTGGTCCTCAGTGCCCGCACCAGAAATTATGTCTCGGCCGCGCGCGGCTTCGGCGGTTCTGATTTCTATCTCCTGCGTCGGCACATTTTGCCGGAAGCTTTTGGCGTTGTCCTCACCCAATCCGCGTTGCTCGTCCCTCGCTACATCGCCGCCGAAGTCGCGCTCTCATTCTTTGGCCTGGGAGTGAGCGAGCCCGTGCCAAGTTGGGGGAACATGCTGAGCTCCCTTCAGCAATACAGCGTACTGATTTCTTACGGCTGGCTGCTCGCTCCCGCCGCGGCATTATTCGTTACTTCCGTCATGTATTACCTCCTCGCCGACGCCCTTCATTCGCGGTTAGAATCTCGATAAGCCCAAAAAATAACGGTTCTGTGGGGAAGTTCTGTGGGGAAAGAGTGTTATGAAAGTCGTCGCTCGCCTGTCCCTGCTCGTATGTCTGCTCGCCTGTGTTTGCGCGGCCGGCACGCCTTCCGCCGGAGCTCCAACTCCTCAAACTCCCGGCAAAAATGAAGAACTTCAGCGCGTAGCGAGCATCTCCGGCCACTATGGCGGATCGCTCTCGATCGGCCAGCGCGCCGAACCGAAGACGCTGAACCCCGTAACCGAGTCCGATTCCGCCTCGCGAGAAATCATCGGGCGCCTCAACGGCGATCTCATCGAAATCAATCGCGCCACCCAGAAAACCGAGCCTGCGCTCGCCAAGTCGTGGAAGACCTCGGCCGATGGCCGCACCTTCACGCTTCAGCTGCGCAAGGGGATTCGTTTTTCTGACGGCCAGCCCTTCGACGCCGATGACGTCATCTTCTCCTTTGCCGTTTACATGGATGAAGCCGTCGATTCGCCGCAGCGCGACCTGCTCATCATCGACGGCAAGCCCATGACGGTCACCAAAATCGATCCGTACGCCGTCCGCTTCACGCTCCCAAAGCCTTATGCCGCCGCCGAGCGCCTCTTCGATGGCTTCCCGATATTGCCGAAGCATCTTCTCGAAAAAACCTACCGCGAGGGCAAGATCGCGCAGGCATGGACGCTCAATGCCCAACCCTCAGAGATCGCCGGCCTCGGGCCATTTCGCCTCAAGCAGAGCACTCCCGGTCAGCAGATCGTGCTCGAACGCAATCCTTATTACTGGAAGGTCGATCGCGACAACCACCGCCTGCCTTATCTCGATTCGGTCGTGTTTCTCTCTGTCGGCTCGGAAGACGCGCAGGTTCTGCGTTTTGAAGCGGGCGAGACCGACGTCATCAGCCGCCTCAATTCCGAGAACTACAACTTGCTCGTCAAAGAAGAACCGCGCGCCGCCTCGCAATTGGCCGACCTCGGCCCCAGCCTCGAATACAACTTCATCGTCTTCAACCTGAATGACCTGGGCGGCAAAAAGCTCGACGCCGTCGCCCGCAAGCAAGCCTGGTTTGGCGACCTCAAATTCCGCCAGGCAATTAACGCCGCCGTCGATCGCGACGGCATCGTTCGCCTCGTCTACGGCACGCGCGGCACGCCGCTATGGGGTAATGTTGGCCCCGGCAATAAGCTCTGGGTTAACCAGTCAATTCCGCATCCCAAACGCTCGCTCGATGCCGCGCGGCAGCTCCTCAAGTCAGCCGGCTTCTCCTGGAACAAAAGCGGCCAGCTGCTCGATGTTTCGGGGCAGGCAGTCGAATTCACCATCATCAGCAGTTCTTCGAACGCGCAGCGCATGAAGATGGCGACCCTGTCTGCAAGACGACCTCTCGCACCTTGGCATGCAGGTCCACGTCGTTCCGCTTGAATTCCGCGCCGTAATCGATCGTGTCTTTCAGACTTTCGATTATGACGCCGCCATCATGGGTCTCGGTGGCGGCGATGCCGATCCCAATCCCGAGATGAATGTCTGGATGTCGAATGGCACCTCGCATCTCTGGAATCTCGGCGAAAAGCAGCCCGCCACCGATTGGGAGCGCGAGATCGATCAGTTGATGCAGCAGCAGATGGTCACGCTCGATTACGCAAAACGCAAACAGATGTACGATCGCGTGCAGCAACTCATCTCTGACAATCTGCCCTTTATTTTCCTCGCCACGCCCAACATTCTGACAGGCGCCGATGCGCGTGTCGGCAACTTCAAGCCCGCCGTGCTCGACCCGTACACATTGTGGAATGCGGATGAACTCTATATCCGCAGCGCTGGCATGGAGAACGCTGGAGTGCGATGACAGGAACGGCGGCCAGGCAGCAGAAAGAACGTGCATCGTCATCAGACGAAAAGCTCATCAAGGCTTGTCTGAAGGGCGATGCTGAGGCCTGGGCTGCGCTCATCGACAAATATAAAAATCTCATCTATTCCATCCCCGTCAAGTTCGGCATGTACCAGGATGCAGCCGACATCTTTCAGGCAGTCTGCGTCGATCTCATGTCAGAGCTGCCCAATCTGCGCGAGCATCGCGCGCTCCCCAAGTGGCTCATTCAGACCTGCTATCACCGCTGCCTTCAACAGCGTCGCATCGTCGGGCGTCACGTCGAGCTCGAACCCGAGCACGCGGAGAAGCCCGCCGACAACGCCGAGACCGCGTTGCCCGAACAGATGCTGGTACAACTCGAGCAGGAGCAACTCCTGCGTGACGTCATCGCTGAAATGCCGGAGCGCTGCGAACGCATGATCCAGATGCTCTTCTTCGAAACGCCCGCCCGGCCCTATGACGAAGTTGCCAAAGAACTCGGCCTCGCGACCGGATCGATCGGCTTCATCCGCGGCCGCTGTCTCGCCCAGCTGAAAAAACAACTCGAAAAGAAGGGCTTCTGATGAGTGCGCGGGCGAAGCAGCAGACCGAATCCGCCGCGCTCATCGAGCGGCTGCTTGCGCTTGAAACGAGCGCGAGCCGGCGCGAGTTCGTAGCCAGCTATGCCCAGTCCGACTGGGATGAAATCGTGCAGACGCTCACCGAACGCGTCTGGCAAGACGTCCGGATTGACGCCCATCGTGCCGATCGAATCGCTGATGCCGCGCTCGACGTCGCGCACTCCATCGCCAGCCAGATCTCACTGGCCCGAAGTTTTCGCGCCAAAGCGAACTCGCTCTACACGCTCGACCAGCACGCGGCTGCCATCGAGCATCACGAAAAAGCGGCGGCCTGCTTCGAGCAGGTTGGGGATGAAGCCGAACTCGCGCGCACCCTCAGCGGCTCGATCCAGCCTCTGCTGCTGCTCGGCCGCTACGACGAAGCCCTCGCCAAAGGCGAACGCGCCGCCGCCATTTTCAAAAAGGAGGGGAACGCCCGTCGCCTGGCGCGCCTCGAAATCAACCTCGGCAACATCTATCATCGGCAGGATCGCTTCTCCGAAGCGCTCGCCATTTACGATCGCGCTTATCAGGAGTTGCTCAAGCATGACGATGGCGAAGCCCTGGCCGCCGTCCTCAGCAATCTGTCGCTCTGCTACATCAGCCTCAACGACTTCCCGAAAGCGCTGGAATTTCACCGCATCGCGCGCGAGCAATGCCAGCAGCGCGGCATGCCGATTCTGGTCGCCTATGCCGACTACAACATCGCCTATCTTTATTTCCTGCGCGGCGAATATGGCCGCGCCATTCAAATGCTGCGCGACGCCTCCACCAGCGCCGGCAAGGCCAATGACGCTTATCAGCTCGCCCTTTGCAACCTCGATCTTTCCGAAATTTATCTCGAATTAAACCTCAGCGCCGAAGCCGGAGAACTCGGCCGCGCCGCTCACGAAGGTTTTCTGAAATTGGGCTTTGGCTACGAAGCAGCCAAAGCGCTCGCCTTCGCCGCCATCGCCGCCAGCCGCACTGGACAAGCCTTCGAGGGCATCAAGCTCTTCGGGCAGTCGAAAGAAATGTTCGTGCAGGACAAGAACCTGGTCTGGCCTTCACTCATCGACCTCTACGAAGCGCTCGTTTTGTTCAATGAAGGCCGTCTCTTTGAGGCTCGCCGCCTCGCCGCTTCCACGCATGAGTTCTTTCGCACCTCCGCGATGCCCGGCAAGGCTGTGCTCGCCGAACTGCTCCTCGCGCGCATCTCTCTCCGCATGAGCGATTCCGCCGGCGCGCGCACTCACGGTGAGCAGGCACTCTCCAGCCTCGCGAATTTCGACTCGCCCGTGCTCCTTTACCAGGCCGAATTTCTGATGGGAGAAGTCGCCCGCGCCGCCGGCAAAGATAATGACGCCTATCAGTCTTATGGCCGCGCTCGCGAGGCCGTCGAACGGTTGCGCGGCAGCCTCCGCGGAGAAGAACTCAAGCTCGCATTTTTCCAGAACAAACTTGAGGTCTATGAAAACCTCGTCGAGCTCTGCCTCCGCCGCCCCGGCAGTCTCGAAGAGGCATTCGGCTACATCGAGCAGGCCAAATCCCGCACCTTGGCCGATCTCCTCAGCAAGCCCATGCATATCGCGTCCGCCAGCGACGCCGGGCAAAGCGATCTCGTGCGCTCCATTCGTAATCTCCGCGAAGAGCTCAACTGGTACTACAACCTGATCGAGCGCGAACAGCTGCGCCCCGAAGAACGCTCTCAGGAAAGAATCAGGCAACTCGAGCAAGAGGCGCGTCTCCGCGAGACCGACCTGACCAAAGCCATGAAAGAGGCCACCATCGCCGAGGCCCACGAAGCCGGCCTCGAAGTGGCCGCGCCTGTCTCGCTCAGCGAAATCCGATCCGCCCTGCCGGCCGAAACGACCCTCGTCGAATATTTCCGCGCAAAAGATCACTACCTCGCCTGTGTTCTAACCCGCGACGACCTTCAGATCACGCCCGTCACCGTGCAGCCGAGAATTCAAAAGCTCTTGCAACTGCTGCAATTTCAGATGTCGAAATTCCGCCTCGACGCAAAATACCTGAACACTTTCAGCCAGCCGCTCCTCGAGGCGACCGAGTCCCATCTCAAAAATCTCTACACGGAGTTGATCGCGCCCATCCGCCATCAACTCGACGCCAGGCATTTGGTCTTTGTGCAACACGGCCTCCTGCACTACGTGCCTTTCCACGCCTTGCACGACGGTGAGTCCTACTTGATCGACCGCTTTTCCGTTTCCTACGCCCCCAGCGCCAGTGTCTACGCGCTCTGCCAGTCGAAGCCCGCGAACGCCACCGGAGACCCGCTCATCCTGGGCGTGCCCGATGCGCAAACGCCCTCCATCCAAACCGAAGTTGATGTGCTCAGCGCCATGCTTCCCAACGCCAAGGTATTCATGGGTGAGCAGGCGACCGAGGCGGTATTGCGAGCCCACGGTCGCGCCAGCCGTATCGTTCACATTGCGACCCACGGCTATTTCCGGCAAGACAATCCCATGTTCTCCTCAATTCGCCTCGGCGATTCGCACCTGAGCCTCTACGACCTCAGTCACCTCCAGCTGCCCGCCGAGCTGGTCGTCCTCAGCGGTTGCGCCACCGGCCTCAACGTCATTACCCCCGGTGACGAGTTGATTGGCCTCGCGCGCGGACTGCTCCAGGCCGGCGCGCAGTCGCTCGTTCTCAGCCTCTGGGACGTCCACGACGAGAGCACCAAGGATTTCATGATCGCGCTCTACGCCCGCTTGCAGCAGGGGCAGTCCAAATCCGCCGCCATGCAGGCGGCCATGATCGAGCTCCGCCAGAAGCACCCGCACCCCTACCACTGGGCCCCTTTCTCATTGATAGGCAAGGGTTAAGCCTCCGTTCGAATATTTTCGTCCCTGCCTATATTTTTCGCCGCCCTCGGCTCCCTTATTCAACAGATAGAAAGATTCAGCAGTCGAAGAAAGGCCAATTTCAGATGGAGCACTTTTCCGAGCAATTGTGGGCCGATTTTGCACGAGGATTCGGCTCGTCACAGAAAGCGCAGGGCATCGTCGCGCATCTCGCGGCGGGCTGCATGGATTGCAAGTCATCTGGCCGTTTCTGGAACCGCCTGCAAACCATGGCCGTCGCCGAAAGCGCATACACAGCTCCTGAAAATCTCGTGCGTCTGGCAAAGCTCGAATTCACCGCCAAACACGAGTTTCAGACCGAAAAGTGGACTCTGGCCAGCGTGCTCTTCGACAGCATTTCCCAGCCTCTGCTGGCCGGCGTGCGCAGCGGCGCCGCCATCGCGCGGCAGGTGGTTTATGAGGCAGAAGGCCTCACTGTCGATTTGCGGTTTGATGTTCTCGTGCCCTCGGGCAAGGTCTCCGCGGTCGGTCAGATACTCGACATCCGGATGCCGCATGCGCGGCTGGCCGGCTCTCCCGTCGTAGTGTCGACCAAAGACGGTCAATTGGTGGCCACCACCGCCGCGAATTCACATGGAGAATTTCAGCTCGAATTTGAGTCGACGGACGGTCTTCGGCTCACCGCGAGAGTAGGCGTCCGGAGGGTCAAAATGCCCCTCGTGAACTTGAAGTAACGTGACTCCCCTTACGAAAGAAACGATAACTGGTTACTCGCAAGAGATTACGGGTGTAAGTGGCGAGCCAACACTAGGCAAGCTAAACTCACAGAACTTCAAGAGTGGGGCCCGTTTCAGAAAGGGAACTGAAATCATGAACGGACAGAGAAACCTAATGCGAACGAAACGGGTGGGATGGCTGGCATGCCTCGTATTACTGCTCGTTGCGGTAGGAGCGCCTGCGGCACAAGCGCAAACCCGCCTCATCGTGCGCGACTCGCTCGGCCTCCCGGGCCTCAATTTGACCTGCCTGTTGGCGGGTTGCAAGGTCGTCGAGGGCTTGGGCGATCCCAATGGCCAGCTCTTCCTGGTCACGTTGCCGCCGCTCCTGAATCCGGTCACGTCGCTTCTGCGCCTGAGCCTGGACCTGGGGGTCCTGTCGGTCGAAGTCGATCAGGTCGTCACCCCCGTGCAGCCGAACAGCCAGGGCACGCCGTCCTATCTCACCGATGAAGCTCCAGTCTCTTACTACGGAACCACCGTCTGGCATGGCTACCTGGTGCAGCCGGCGAATCAGCTGATTCGCACCGCCCAGAGCCAGTCAGCATTCAATGCGACCGGCGCCGGCGTAATCGTCGCCGTCATCGACACCGGCGTCGACGTCAACCATCCCGTGTTGCAGGGCGTGCTAGTCGATGGCTACGACTTCACCAGAAACACTCCCGGCGGCAACGAGGATGTTGACGTCACCAGCAACACTTCCAACACCGGCAGCTCGTCTCCGGCCACGCTCGATCAGCGAACCGTTGCCGTTCTCGATCAGCGCAGCGTTGCCGTACTCGATGGCGCCGGCAGCAATTACTCCGACTTCGGCCATGGCACCATGACGGCCGGCCTGGTCCATCTGGTGGCGCCGCAAGCGAAGATCATGCCGTTAAAAGTCTTTACGGCCAGCGGATCCGCCTACGACTCTGACATTCTTCGCGCCATCTACTACGCGGTCGCCAACGGCGCGCAGGTCATGAGCATGAGTTGGAATTATTCCAGCTCCTCCACCGAACTTGCCACGGCCATTAAATATGCGAATGGCAAGGGTGTAGTCTCGGTAGCCGCCGCTGGCAATAGCGCCCAGGACGTAATGGTCTATCCGGGCGGATTGCCCGGAGTCATTGATGTTGCTTCAACCTCCAACAATGATACTCAGTCGTCCTTCACCAACTATGGCACACCGCCCGTGTATATGGCTGCCCCCGGAGAAATGGTAGTCACCACCTATCCGTGGGGAACGTATGCCGCCGCGTCGGGCACGTCCTTCAGCGCACCGCTTGTCGCCGGCACCGCAGCCTTGATGATGGGCAACAACAGCAACTGCCCGAGCTGGACGGTTCCGGTCGGTTTGGCCGACGCCCATTACATCGGCTACCTCGACCTGGGCTACGGCCGCCTCGATACCTATCAGGCGATGCTGACCTGCAACCTGCTCTAAGGAACAACGCGCAGACCACGAGATGACGGTCATCGATAATCCGCTGCTGCAAGGGCCGGGACTGCTGTTACGGGTCAAGGAACTGGAAGAGCAGCATCTCGCGTTCCGCAACTCGCTGGTCTGCGCGTTCAACCAACTGCTCGACCTCAAGGACATCAGCACCGGAGTTCACAGCACGCGCCTCGCGGAGTGGGCGCTGCGCGTTTCGCGAAAAATGAACATTCCGGAAGACCGCTCCTACCAGGTTGAGGTCGCCGCTCTCCTGCATGACATCGGCAAGATCGGCGTTCCGGATTCGATCTTGAAAAAAAACGGGCCGCTCACCGCCGAAGAACGCGCGCTCATCAATCGACACCCCGAATATAGCTGGTCGATTCTGCGCCTGTTTCCGGGCCTCGAAGAGGCCAGCCTTTACGCGCTGCACCACCACGAAGCGATCAATGGAAAAGGTTATCCTGCGGGCCTGAAAGGCACCGACATTCCGCTCGTTTCACGAATCATCTGCGTCATCGACGCCTATGACGCCATGGTCTCGAACCGTTGCTATCGCGCCGGTCTCCCGCACGACGAAGCGGTTCGCCGCCTCGTCAAAGACAGCGGCACCCAGTTCGACACCGACGTCGTGCAAGCCTTCATACCCATCGCCGAGCAGGAATCCGCCGACGTATTCGCGGCCGCCGGTACCAGCAGCACCGCCGCCCTATAATAATTCCAGAGATCGATTCCAAAAGTGCAACCGCCGAATGCAACTCCAGATTTAAGCATCGGCCATCTGTGAGATTGGCTTCTCCTGCAACAACAGCTCCGTCGCCTGCACGCGCCGGTCGGCATGAAACCATCGTTGCACAACGTTGTCGCAAAGAAAGTTCGCCAGCGAAAGCAAACTCATCCCCTGGTGGTGAACCATCCACGAGCGCACCAGTTCGTAGGGTTTGCGTCCGAGCAGTTTGCGAGAAACCGTGTAATCCGCCGCCTCATAAAATCCATAGGACCCAAACCAGCCGAGCCTGTTCATCCGCTCCAGGTTGCGGAGCGCCGCCTTGCGGTCCACGCTCAAAGCCAGAAACGAAGAGTAAGGCGAAACGATCAGCGGCTCCGTTTCATTTTTCTGCAGCGCCAGGTTCGGCACGCCGAACGCCTCATAGTGATAATCTCCCGCTTCATTGCGGCGCGCGCACGCCGATTCCGATATCCCCCACAGAATTCCCTTCTCGGCTGCATACTCCTGTTGCGATCGCACCGCTGCCACGATCGCCCGGTCCAGCAGCGTGTTCGGATAACTCCTCATCCAGATCGTAGGCATCAGATATTCGAACATCGTTCCCGTCCACGACATCAACACCGGACGCCCATGGTCCCGCGTGAAAGGACGGTCGAGCCGGAACCAGCAATCTTGCGGAATATCCTCTTTCGCGATCGCGACAAAAACTGCGGTGCGCGGCTCCGTGGCCAGCAAATCGTAACAATAAGGCTGCAGTTCTTCCGATTGCGCATCAAAGCCCACCGACATCAGCAGCCGCTGCTCGTCCAGCAAAAACGAAAAATCCATTTCATTCGCCAGATCGCGCGCCTGCCGCGCGATTTGCAATAGTTCGGCGATCAGATTCCGCGCATTCTGCCGTGCCTCGCCAAGCAGCCCCTTTAGTTGCTGCCCCAGCGCCTGATTTCCGTTCGTCGATCCCACTTGCATGGCGTCGAGCCGCCCCTCCAGTTCCGCAACCAGATCAGGCAACTGTTCCAACGCCAGAGAATCGTCAATATGCTGCGCATCGCCCATCAGCGTCTCGCGCAGCGCACAGAACTCCGGCAACCGCCATGGCATATATGTGCGAGCCGCGTCGCGCAGGCTCCGAACGCGCGCATGAGCCTGCTCGCGGAACCACACAATGTCCGCGACAACTTCATCGCGCGCCCGCGATTTCTTTTCCTCCAGCGCATCTTCAGGAAAATTCAGGATCGCCGTCATCCAGTCTTCCCCTCGAATCTCCGCCTCGTACCGCGCCAATGCCCGCTTCGGCAGCGCCCGCAGCCGAACCAGCTCTCGCAGGTAGTCAAGAAATCCCTGCGTCAACCCTCGTGAAAAAAGCGGCTGATGCAAATGCTCCAGAAATCCCTGTTGCAGCGTCCAGAGCGATGCCACCAGGTTCCCGCTGTCTACCGACGAAATAAAAAACGGCGCCTTCGGCTCCAGCGTGTGCGTGTCATACCAGTTCATCAAGTGCCCGCGATACTTCGCCATGCCACTCACGGTTTGCAAGGTCTTCCGCGTCAGCTCCGTCATTTCCGGCACGGTCAGATAGCCGAACTCGCTTGCTGCCTGTCGCGCATTCAGCAGCAATCCAACATTCGTCGGTGACACGCTCGCCGCCACTTTTCGCGGCTCATCCTGAACATTGTCCGGAATCAGCCAATGGTGTTCTTCGTTTGAGAATTCCTCAAAGTATCGCCAGATGCGCAACGCCGACCTGCGCAGCAGTCTCGCTTCGCCGTTCGTAATCTCCGGCGGCGGCTCAATCGGGCACGTGTTCAGCCATAGCGCCAGCCCTTTGCTTCCCGCCCACAGCGCAAGAATCGGCGCCGCCGCCGGCAACGCCTCAGGCCGCGTCTTCCAAATCAGCAATCCCATTGCGACCGCTACAAACGGCAGCCAGTCGAGGTATCGGTCAATTGGCGTCTGCTCCTTCCCCAGCTCCGCTTCCGCAGCCGTCTCCCACTCGAGCAGATTCTTGCGCGTAATAAGGTATCGGACCAGCGCCCGTACCACCGCATCCAGCGACAACAGTGTCTGGTGTGCCAGCAACGTCAGCGTGAGCAGGACTGTAAAGTTGGAGGCGAAAACATTGCTCAGAGCGTCGCGCGCCATGCCCGGATTGCGACCCAGCACGGCGCGTGTGAGTCCAAAGGCAAGCTCGACCCACGCCGGCACAAACAAAATGCAAATCGTGGCCAGCGTCCAAAGAATCGGATGCCCCATCACAAACCAGCCAAACACCAGCAACGCAAAAGTTGCCGGCTCGACCAGGCTGCGCCGCAGGTTGTCGAGTATCTTCCAGCGCGAAACCAGCGAAATCGGATTCTCAACCCGCGCCCCCGATTCGTCCGGAACCCGGTCCGAGAGCCAGTCCACAATCTGCCAGTCGCCGCGCAGCCAGCGGTGTTTCCGCCGGTTGTAGGCGCTGTAGTGTGACGGATAATCCTCGATCACAATGATGTCGGTCGTCAGTCCAACCCGTGCATACGCACCCTCAATCAGATCGTGGCTGAGCAGAGCATTCCGCGGAAAGCGCCGATCCAGAACGCGGCCCATCGTCTCGACTTCGTAAATCCCTTTTCCCGCGAACGTCGCCTCGCCATACAGGTCCTGATAAACATCTGAAATCGCCCGCGTGTACGGATCAAGCCCGGTCTCGCCGGCAAACAGCGCAGCCAGCCGCGAGCGCGCCGTGCACTGCACGCTGATGCCGACTCGCGGTTGCAGAATTCCATATCCGGCCACCACGATATTGCTGGAAGGATCGATGATCGCCTGGTTCAGCGGATGAGCGATCGCTCCCACCATGCGCTGCGCCGCGCCGCGCGGCAATTCTGTATCTGAATCGAGCGTAATCACATAGCGGACACTCGGCAGAATCAAAAGCTCTCCGATCTTCACCGGAAAACTGTCAAACTGCCCGCGCAGCAGGTGATTCAGGTCGAGCAGCTTTCCGCGCTTTCGCTCCCAGCCCATCCATCCGTGCTCGCGCGGGTTATACACGCGATGCCGGTGAAAATGAAAAAACGTTCCCGCTCCCTTCGCCGCGTAGCGCTCGTTCAATTCGCCCACCAGCCTTGAGCACAGCGCCACCAGCGCATTCTCCTCGGGCGCGGGCTGGTGCGCATCCGCCAGATCGGACACCAGCGCGAAGTGAATATTGCGGTCATGATTGCCGAGGTAACGAACCTCCAGATCCTGCACCAACCCGTGAACCTGCTCCTCGCCCAGCAGAAGTGTAGGAATCGCAACCATCGTCACGCAGTCGTCGTGAATGCCCTCCGAGAAATCCAGCTTCGGCAAGGTCGTTGCCGGCAGCAGGTTCGTCGTCGCATAGTTCATCAACTGAACCGCCGCCTGCGAACTCGGCAACAACAAAATCAGCATGGAAACAAACACCAGCACTGCAGGCGTGGTGACCGGTGTCAATAGCCAGATGGCAATCGTAATGATCGCGAAGGTCAGAACCGCAATGCCGCCCAGAAGAAATTCATCGGGATGCCTGCGCAACAACGTTCGAAAACGCTCCCCCATCGTAGGGTGGTAGCCCACACGCTGCGCAAGAATCGCCGCCCCTTCCGCCACCAGGTAATAGCCAATGTGCGATTCGCGCAATCCAATCCGCGGATCTCCATATGTCTTGCTTTGTGCCTGCCGCGCGAGCGTTAGCGCTTCCTTCGCAACTTCCAGCTCCGTCCGGTCGGATCGCCGTGCCATTCTCGCCACGCTCTCACGATACATGCTTCGGCTCTCTGCGCTCATCGCGCCATAAGCTCCCGCCGGGTCGTCGCGCAGAATTCCATCGAAAGGTATCAGCGATTCCAGCTCGTCCTCCCATGACGTTTGCGTCACATGCTGGAACACTTTGATGTGGGGCACAACTCTCTTCGCGGGGTCGTTAGCCGAATCCGTCGCAGCTCGATTAGCAACAAGATCTGTGCCGCGTGCCGCAATTTCTTCCAGCAAAACCAGCTTGAGCGCCGGCACCAGCGCCCCGATTTCGTGAAACTCCAGCGGCGTCGTCTCCTCAAAAGCCACGCAGAATTCCGTGAACTGCATTTTTGAAAGAGACGTTCCCGCCGCCTTCAGGCATCCCTCCGCGATCGCCAGCACTCTCGGCGCAATTTCGTTCTTGTCGGAAACCACCGGCAGCGTGCCGAGCGGCGCAAGGTCATTCATCACCTGGCGGGCCGACGACGAAAGCTGCTGCGCGTTAGTCCGCAGCCACAGCAAATCTTCCGACGACGAATTCCTGGCGTACGCACTCTCCACCTGCCCCGATATTCGCTTCAACGAATTCGCAAGCTCGCGGCAGCGCTTCGCCAGCACATCGGAAGCCGACGCCCCCGGCAACCAGTTCAGCGTCGCGGCCAGCTCCCGTGCGGCGTTCGCAAGCGCCGGATGCGCCGCGCCATCCTCGATGCGCGGAGCCTGCCGCCCTTCACCGCGCGCGATGCTTTGGATTTCTGTATGCGTG
Organism: uncultured Acidobacteriaceae bacterium; assembly: GCA_963803645.1. Taxonomy (GTDB): domain Bacteria; phylum Acidobacteriota; class Terriglobia; order Terriglobales; family Acidobacteriaceae; genus Acidiflorens. Next base: position 1,099,264 of record CAWDNK010000007.1, read on the forward strand.
CCCATAACGAATCAATTCCACTTCTTCATTTCCTCACCGGTAACTCGCGGCTTGCAGTTCGAACATCTCCGCATAACGCCCGCCGAGCCTCGTCAGCGCGTCGTGACTTCCTTCTTCGGCAATGCGCCCGTTCTCTAAAACCACAATTCGGTCGGCCATGCGCACCGTCGAAAAGCGATGCGAAATAAACAACGCCATCTTTCCGGCAGTCAAATCGGCGAAGCGTAGAAACACCTCGTATTCGCTGCGCGCGTCGAGTGCCGACGTCGGTTCATCCAGAATCAGCACTTGCGCGTCGCGCAAGTACGCCCGCGCCAGCGCCACCTTCTGCCACTCCCCGCCTGAGAGATCGACTCCGCCATTAAAGCGCCGCCCCAGCATCTGCTCATATCCCGACGGAAGCTTGCCCACCACGTCGTCCGCCATGCTCTTCTCGGCCGAGCGCCGCAGCAGCTCGCGGTTGTCGATCAGCTCGATCCGCCCGACCGCGATGTTCTCCCGCGCCGTCATCTCGTAGCGCATGTAGTCCTGAAAAATGACGCCGATTTCGCCGTACAAGTCTTCGAGGTTGTACTCGCGCAGATCCACGCCATCGAGAAGAATCTCTCCCTCCAGCGGGTCATAAAGACGCGTCAGCAGCTTGACGATCGTCGTCTTGCCTTCGCCGTTCTCGCCAATCAGCGCGATCCGCTCTCCCGGCCGCAAGCTGAAATTCAATCCATCCAGAACAAGCCGCGAGCCCCCCGGATACCGGAAAGAAACATTCCTGAACTCAAATCCCTGCTGGATCGGCCGAGGCGCAGGCAAAGCGTTTGGCTTCGATGCAATCGTCGGATGCATCTCAAAAAACGCAATCAGGTCAGTGAGAAATAACGCCTGATCTGCAATAGTTGAGAGCGTTGAAAAAGTCTGTTGCAGGTTTGAACTCGCGTCGCGGATCGCATTGGCCAGAAAAGTCAGCGTGCCAAAGCTGAAAACGCCCGTAACCGTTTTCCAGACCGCAAACACGTACGCGGTGTAATAGCCCGCGGTTCCGATCGCGGAGAGCACCGAGCCCGCCGCAACCTTCCGTCGCGCCAGCGCGATGTCCTCTTCGTAGACTTGCGTCGAGAGCTTTTTGAATCGCCCGGTCAGAAAATCGCGCAGCCCAAACAACTTCAGTTCCTTGGCAGCTTCCTTGCTCCCGCCCAGAATGCGCAGGTAGTCGAGTTGCCGCCGCACCGGAGTCTGCTGGAAGTTTTTCGCGTATCCCAGAAACGCAAAATGCGTCTCGCCAATAAACGCCGGAATCACGCCGACCACCAGCAGCAACAGCAGCCACGGCGAGAACAACATGATCGAAATCGACAGCGTGATCGTCGTAATCACTTGCTGAATGAGTCGTCCAATCGCCTGAATCATGTAGAGGCGGTCGGTCGCCTGCACGCGCGCCCTCTCCAGCCGGTCGTAAAATGCCGGATCCTCATACGCCAGCAGATCGAGGCTGGCCGCGTGTTCCATCACGCGAACGCTGATGTGGTGCATGTACTTGCCCGCCAGCAGCGTGTCCAGATAATCGATCAAGCGGCCGAGCACGGCAATGCTTAGGGCGATCGCAAATTCACAACCGACCAGCCACCACAGTCGCGCCCCCACCGGCTGATGTGCAGTGAGGATGCGATAGATGGTGTCAATGATGAGCTTTGAAACCCAGAAGAGCGCGAGCGGCAGCACCGACGCGGCCACTCGCGATATCAGCCCCAAAACAACCACAGTGCGGCCCGACTCCCACACGAACCGCAGCACCGCCGGAACATTGCGCAGCGCGCTGAGCCGCTCCCGCCACCCGCGCCAGAATTCAGGGTTCTCCTTCATCTTTTTTGATATCCGTTTCATCTGCCATCACAACGTGCCAGGAAAGTTCGCTCAGCACTCGAAGCGGCACAGCCCAATTCAGATGAAGCGGCGGGTAAGCTCAGGCGAGCCGATTCTATTCAAGGCAGACAAAACTAAATTCATCTGGGTCAAACGGCTGTTGGATGAAGGAAATGCCCTTGTGGTTGACTCACTTGTGCACGGAAATCGCCTCAAGTGGGCGGGGAAATGCGAATGCCGGACCGGCGTCACCGCGAGCGGAGTGGAATCCGCCTGCCGACCTCAATCTCATTTTCCGGAAACAGCGATCGCCGGCAGCTCCGCCTTGGTCAATCGCCGGTTCAGCTCCGGCAATGTCTTTTGTTTGAAGGCCGCCCACTCGCCGGTGCGCGCTTTGATTTCTTCGCTCGATTCCTCGTAAAGCTCTACGGCCTGCTCCGGCGCTGCACGATCTCCGCTCTCGACCACGCGCAGCGCGGATCCCAAGTTAGTTGAAGCACCTTCGAGTCCAGGGTCGTGCGCCGAACCATTCACCTTATTCGCGACAATCTTTTCCAGCGTCGCCTGCGCGTCAGCAAGGGATGATTTCAACTCGGCGGATTGCACGCCTCGGCGCTGAATACCGGCAACCTGTTTTTGCGCCGACTTGATCTCAGCCAGCGTTCGGCGCGCGACTAAAGCTTCGCCATAAATCTGTTGAGCAAGCGCGAATTGTTGTGTCAGGACCTCAGCCGTCGCGGGCGAGCGAGGGTCCATGACAACCCGCAACGGTTGCTCCGCCGGTTCCCCATCGACGCTAATCCGCGCGTGATACCCGCCCGGCGGCACCTTCGGTGGATTAGGCGGGCGCGACTCGTCATCCTCGTCTGCCGCCGCCGCAGCATTTCCTATGGCAAGGTTCCACACAAAACGATGCATGCCCACTGCCGTCGCCAAAATCTCAGGCTCGTGAAACCAACGATCGGCGATGGCCGCCGGTCCGCGTTTCGCCGGCCGATCCGCCGACGAGAAGCGCCTCACCAGATTCTGCTGCGCGTCAAAAATGTCCAGCGTCACCGCTTTCGCCGGCGCCTTGAGAAAATAATCAATCACCGCTCCGCTCGGCGGATTCTCCGCCGTCGGCTCCTCAGGTGGAAGCGGTGTTCCTGCAAAGGAATCGTTGTCGATGCGAATGGCGACCGCAGGCTGATAGAGCCACGGCCCGCGCACATTTGGTTGTGTTACTGTCTTCGCGGCCTCGCGTGCCTGCCGCAGAGGCGTCATGTCATCGAGAATCCAGAACGACCGCCCGTGCGTCGCAATCACCAGATCGTCGCCGTGAAGAGTGAGGTCGCGCACCGAACAAACTGGCAGGTTGAGCTGCAGCGGCTGCCAACGATCGCCATCGTCAAACGACACGTACACGCCCAGTTCAGTGCCCGCAAAAAGCAGCCCCTTCGTCTGCGGATCTTCCCGCACCGCTCGCAAAAAAGAAGATGGCCCGATTCCCTGCGTGACCAGCTGCCACGTCGCGCCAAAATCGCGCGTGCGATAAATGTAAGGCGCCTGATCGTCGAGCCGGCTTCGGCTCACCGCCGCATACGCGCTCGCGGGATCAAAATGCGATGCCTCGATCAGTGAAACCGCGCTCCACGCGCCCAGTCCCGGCGGCGTCACATCGTTCCAGTTTTTCCCGCCATCGCGCGTTACATGAATTCGTCCCGTGTCGCTGCCCGCCCAGATCAGGCCCGCATCCAGAGGCGAAGGCGCAATCGTGGAAACAACTCCATAACCCTGCCGCTTCGCCTCATCAATCTCCGGATCTATGCCCGAACCAACGCTCAGCGCGCTTCGTCCCGCCGTCGTCTGCGAATTCTCCGCCGCTCCCGTAAGGTCGCCGCTGATCGTCTCCCAGTGCAGGCCGCCGTCAACCGTCTTCATGACGTACTGCGTCCCCAAATAAAGTGCCCGCGCATCGGCCGCCGACGCAACCAGCACCGGCGTCCAGGGCGCCCGATATTTTCGCTGGTTAATTTCAGTGCCAAACGTCGGCACCGGCCACGGGGTAATATCCTGGCTGAAACCCGTCCGCCGGTTAAACCGGGAAACCGATCCGTAGGTTCCGCTCAGATAAATAATGTTCGGATCGCCCGCATCGATCACCATGTATCCGCTTTCGCTTCCTCCCGCGGGAAACCAGTCGCGCGGCGTGATTTGCCCATGATCGGTGCGGCTGAGCACAGCCGCGCTTCCACTATCCTGCTGCGCGCCATACACCACATACGGAAACTGATTGTCGGTCGTCACGTGATAAATCTGCGCCGTCGCCTGGTTGTACCAGGTGCTCCACGTCAGTCCGCGATCAAGGCTGATCGACGTTCCCTGATCCGTGCCCAGCACCATGCTCGAAGAATTCTTGGGATCGATCCAGAGCTGGTGGTAGTCGTCTCCGCCGGGCGCGCCGCGCACAATCGAAATCGTCCGGCCGCCATCCTCCGAGCGAAATAGCGCGACATTCGGCATGTAAATCACATCCCGATTTTGCGGATCGATGGTAATGCCGCTGAAATACCACGCGCGGTTCGTGAGCCGCGAGTCAGAGTTCACCAGAGTCCAAGAGTCTCCTCCGTCGTCCGATCGATAGAGCCCGGCTTCCTTCTGCCCCGCGACGCGCGTGGGAGTCTGCGTCGCAGCCTGAATCGGCGCCTGAATCAGCGCGTAAACCCGTCGCCCGTCCCGCGCCACATCAACTCCCGAGCGTCCCCAATCGCTGCCCGGCAAGCCATGCCCTTCAAGCCGCGACCACGTTTTACCCGCGTCCAGCGAGCGATACAATCCACCTCCCGCCCCGTCAATCGGAGCATAAGTGCTCCACGGCGGGCGGTGCGTGTGCCAAGTCGTCGCAAACAGCAGTTTGGGATTCGACGCGCAGATCGCCAGATCGGCGATTCCAGTCTCAGGCCCTTGATCGAGCACCTTGGTCCAGTGCGCGCCCCCGTCGCTGGATTTATAAACGCCGCGCTCGGCATTCGGCCCATACGCATGTCCGAGCGCGCCCACATAAACAACCTGCGGATCGCGCGCATCCACCACGATGCGGCTGATCTGCCGCGTGTTGTCGAGTCCAACATGACTCCACTTGCGCCCGCCATCCAGCGATTTATAAATGCCATTTCCAGACGAGAGATCGGAACGAATATCCGACTCGCCGGTTCCGGCATAAATGATTTTGGAATTGGACGGAGCCACGGCCAGAGCGCCAATTGAGGCGATCGGCTGCCCGTCAAATATCGGAGTCCACACCACTCCCGCGTCGCCGGTCTTCCAAACGCCGCCATCGACGCCGCCAAAATAAAACGTTGTGGAGTCGCCCGGCACGCCCGCCACCGCCACCGCGCGTCCGCCCCGAAACGGCCCTATCAGCCGCCACCTCAGCCCATCAAAAAGATCCGGCGAAACTGACTGAGCTACCCCGCCAATCGGAGCCGCAATCGAAGCGACCAAAAAAAACAAACCCAGCCCACCCCACCACCACCTGACGTTCTTCAAGCTTTCAAACCTCTTCCTTCAGAGAGCTTGCCTACCAAACCCGGCACGCGTTCTCGGCGACCATCGGCTGTCCCGCCTTGCAGCTAAAGGCCTGCTGGAAAGCGGCCGAGTTCTGCACCGCTCCATTCACGCGCCAGCGTCCCGGTGAATGCGAATCCGTCAGCGCCCGCTTCCGCGCCTCCTGGTCGGTCACGTTCTGGCACCAGATCTGCCCGTACGACAAAAAGAACCGCTGCGCCGGCGTGTATCCATCCATCATCTTGACCGGCGTGGTGCCAATGATGTTCATCAGCGCCATGTAAGCTAGCTTCAGCCCGCCGTTGTCCGCCGTGTTTTCGCCGAGCGTCAACTTTCCGTTCAACTTCACCTCACCCTTGTCATCCTTCACCGTGACAAAATTCGAATACTCGTTCGCCGTGCAAGAGACTCGCGCCTCAAATTCCTTGCCGTCCTCCGGCGTCCACCAGTCTTTGAAGTTCCCCTCTGCGTCGAACTTCCGCCCCTGGTCATCGAAGCCGTGCGTCAATTCGTGTCCAATCACCACGCCAATGCCGCCGTAGTTCACCGCATCATCCATCAGCTTCCCGTAAAACGGAGGCTGCAAAATCCCCGCCGGGAAATTAATGTCGTTCATCGACGACCGGTAATACGCATTCACCGTCGGCGGCGTCATCCCCCAATCCTTTTTGTCGGTCGGCTTGTCGATCTTGGCATAGACGCGGTGCACTTCAAACGCGGTCGCCCGCTGCGCGTTGCCCGCATAATCGTCTGCCTTGATGACCACACTGCTGTAGTCGCGCCACGAGTCGGGATAGCCAATGTTGTTCACAATCGTGTCCAGCTTCTCATACGCTTTTTTCTTCGTCGTGTCTGACATCCATGTCAGCTGCCCGATATCCTGGCGCATCGCGCTCTCGATGCCTTGCACCATCTTCAACGTGCGCGCTTTTCCGTCCGCCCCGAAAGTGCGATCCACATACAGCTTGCCGAGCGCCATCCCCAGGGCGCCATCGGTCGACTTCACGCACCGCTTCCAGCGCGGCTCCAGCTCCTGCTGTCCTGACATGAATGTGCCGTTGAACGCAAAATTCTCGTCCACGAACGCCTTCGTCAGTTGCGGAGCATAATCATTGATCGTCCTCCAGCGCAGATACGTCTTCCAGTCGGCCAGCGGAACTTTGTCGAGCTGCGCGTTCACTTGTTTGAAGAACTCAGGATTGCCCACATTCAGGGAAGTAAACTTCGGCGATCCGTTATCGGCAAAGTAGACTGTCAGATCAAAGTTCGGAGCCGCGCTGCTGATCTCCGCCACCGTCATCTTGTGGTCGCGGTTCTTCGGATCGCGCCGCGCCGTCCGGTCCATGGATGCTTGCGCCAGTCCGGTCTCGACAGTCAACACAGTCTTAGCTTCCGCCGCGGCCGCCTCCGGCTTGTCGCCCGCCAGTTCAAACATCTTCTGCACGTGCTCCACATACTTCTGCCGCGTCTCCACCGACTTTGCGTCATCCTTTATGTAGTAATCGCGATCCGGCAGTGTGATGCCGCCCTGGTCCAGCACCGCAATCGTCTCGCCCGAATCGTGCATGTCCGCGCCGGAGTAAAACGCGAACAGCGCCGGCGTGCCACTGCGGTGCATGGTTGCGATCTGCTCAATCAATTCCGAATTCGACTTCACGCCATCAATCTTCTTCAACTCCGGCAGCAGCGGCGCCGTCCCTTTTTCCTCGATCGTGCTCAAGTCCATGCACGAGCCGTAGTAATTTCCTACCATGGTCTCGATCGCGGAATGTTTTCCCGGAGCCTGCGCCTCCGTCAGTATGTCCCGTAAAATGTAAAGATTGCGATCGAAGAGCTGGTCAAACCGCCCCCACCGCGCCTTGTCCGGCGGAATCGGATTATTCTTCCTCCATGTCCCGCAAGCGTATTGATAAAAGTCCACGCAGGGATCGACGGTCTTATCGATGGCATTGATATCGAACGTCGGCATCTCCCGCGGTATCGAAGACGGCGTGTCAGAAGGGGACTGAGCCCACGAAAACAAACTGCCAAGCAGGAAACAGGATATACAGAAGAGACGCGATAAACAGAAGAAGCGGGATGCAAAGAAGCGAGTCATACTTGACCTCGAATTGTGGAGTGTTGCCTAACCACCGCCGCAAAGGCGTCGAATCGGCAGACCAACACATTACTACAAAGTGAACGCCCTCCGCGCAGCCGCGAGCCTCAGAGTGTGCCTCAGATTAGAAAGCAGGAAGCACGACCGTCTCGTCGCGCCGTAGCGCCGGCGTCTCACCGGCTGTCGTGGCAGCGTCCCGCCGCCACATCATCCGCCGTCAGCTAATAATCGGCCCCCTCCCCACCTCATCGTTCCATCACTCCCGTCACTTGTCCCGCCGCCCCATTCGCGGTGCAATAAAGTCGGCACATCAGGGGGGCAATCCATGCGCGCATTCGGCCTTCTCGGCCTGGTCATCACTCTGGCGATCGGCATGTACTTCTACTCCACGCAGGTCAAGACCCTCGTGCCTTCAACAGCCGCCGCGGGCGGCACTCCGCAGGACATCACCACCATCACCGGGGTAAAAAACGATCTCATCTCCATCGCCAACGCCGAGCGCGGATACATGGCCACTCAGGGCAAATACGCTTCGCTCGACGAACTCATCAGCGGCAACTACATCACCATTAAAAGCGAGCGCCCGCCCTACATCTACAACATCGAAGCCAGCGGCACCACCTTCCGCGCCACCGCCACCCGCACCACCAAGGGATATCCAACCCAACTCTCGATCGGCGACGACATGCAAGTCCAATCCTCAAATTAGAAGGCAAGGTGTTGTTCTCGCGTGCGTGCAAGTATTCAGTACGAGTCTTCAGTCAAATTCAAATCCGGTAGGGTCGTTACTGCGAAACTGACGACCGACGACCAACGACCAACGACCGACGACAATTCCTAAAACACCTTCCCCGAATCCAGCAGAATCGTAACCGGCCCTTCGTTCACCAATTCAACCCGCATCGTCTCCTGAAAGCGTCCCGTCTCGCAGCGCAGCCCCGCGCCGCGAATCCGCTCCACAAAATATTCATACAGCTCCCGCGCCACCTGCGGAGCAGCCGCCCCATCAAACGACGGACGCTTCCCCCGCCGCACATCGCCATAAAGCGTAAACTGCGAAACCGCCAGCACCGCTCCCTCAACTTCCGCAAGCGAGAGATTCATCTTTCCGTCCGCATCCTCAAAAATCCGCAGCCCGGCAATCTTCTCCGCCAGATACTCGGCATCAGCCCGCGCATCATCTGCGCCCACCCCAAGCAAGACCAGCAACCCAAGCCCAATCTCGCCTGTAATCTCGCCCGCCACCGTAACCCGAGCTCTGCTCACCCGTTGCACAACAGCTCGCATTCAATCTCCATCCACAAAATTCACGCGCACCGCAAAACTCAAACACCCGAGCCACAACCCAGAATCGTGGCACGACCACGACGAAATCAGCAACAACGGCAGATGTTATGTTGCCCCACAATCCGCCCGTTTGATTCTTCCCATCACTCCTCCTACAATCCTTATTCGCCGCACGAACTTCTTCCTCTGGGGTCTATACATGCGATTCACTCTGACCGCAAAACTCGCGCTCGCCTCCGCGTCCCTGATTCTGGCGACAGCGTCCTTCGCGCAATCCACCCAACACTCCGACGTCGTCATCCAGAACGCCACCGTCATGACCGTCACCCACGGCGTCATAAAAAACGGCTCCGTCTATATAAAAGACGGCAAGATCGCCGCCGTCGGCGAAACCGTCAACGCGCCCCCCGGCGCGGCCGTCATCGACGCTCAGGGCAAATACCTCACGCCCGGCATCGTAGACTGCCACTCGCACATCGCCCTCGACGATGACGTCAACGAAGCCACCAGCCCCGTCACTCCGCAGATGATCATGAAAGACGCCTTCGACTATCAGGACAAGGCCATCTATCGCGCTCTCGCCGGTGGCGTCACCACCAGCCTGCTCCTTCACGGCTCCGCCAACATGATCGGCGGCCAGGCCGTCGTCATCAAGCACAAGTTCGGAGCCACGCGCGACGAAATGCTCTTCCCCAACGCCCCCGGCTCCATCAAATTCGCCAGCGGAGAAAATCCCAAGCGTGTCTACGGCAGCCGCGATCAGCTTCCCTCCACTCGCATGGGCAACTTCGCCGTCCAGCGCGCCGCGCTCGTTGAGGCCCAGGACTACATGAAAGAGTGGGACGCCTACAACGAAAAAGTAAAACGCGGCGACAAAGATGTCACTCCGCCCCGCCACGATCTCAAACTTGACGCCCTCGCCGACGTTCTACGCGGCAAGCTCATGGTCCAGATCCACTGCTACCGCTCCGACGAGATGCTCACCGAGATGGCCATGGCCAAGGAGTTCGGCTACAACCTGCGCGCCTTCCATCATGCAGTCGAAGCCTACAAGGTTGCCGACCAGCTCGCCGCCAACAACGTCGCCATCGCCACCTGGGCCGACTGGTGGGGCTTCAAGCAGGAATCCTGGGACGCCATCCCGTGGAACGCGGTCATCGCCATGCGCAAAGGCGTCCGCGTAGCCATCAAAAGCGACTCCGAAGATTACACTCGCCGCCTCAATCAGGAGGCCGCTAAAATCATGCGCTACGGCGGAGCCACCGAAGAAGAGGCATTAAAAATGATCACCATCAATCCCGCCTGGATCGTCGGCGTCGACAATCGCGTCGGCTCCATCGAAGTAGGCAAAGATGCCGACCTCGTACTCTGGGACGGCTACCCGCTCTCCAGCACCGGCGTCCCAAACAAAGTTTTGATCGATGGCGAAGTCTACTTCGATCGCTCTCTGCCCGGCCTCGGCACAACTCACTATAAGGAGGGCGAATAATGTATCCCCCATCAAATCGTCCCATGTGGCGCGGACACTCCTGTCCGCGGCCTTTGAAGTTGAAGTTGCCCTTGCCTTTGACCTTGCCTTTGCCGTCGCTTTTGCTCTTGACCTTACTCGCCGTCTTCTCCATGTCAGCGGCAGCCCAGGAAACACCAGTTGCCCTAAAAGGAGCCAGGCTCCTCACCATCACCCACGGCACCATCGAAAACGGCACCGTAATAATGCAAGGCGGAAAAATCACCGCCGTCGGCGCCAGCGTCTCCATCCCGGCCAACGCCCAGGTCATCGACGCCACCGGAATGACCGTCTATCCCGGCCTCATCGACTCCGAAACCCAGCTCGGTCTTACCGAAATCTCCGCCGAGAACATGACTAACGACCTCGTCGAGCCGAGCGACGAGATCATGCCCCACATGCACGTCTATGACGCCTTCCACGCCGAGTCCGCGCTCATCCCGGTCGCGCGCCTCAACGGAATCACCAACGCCATCGTCGCCCCCGACAGCGAAGACACGCTTCCCGGCCAGGATTCCTTCATTCAACTCGCCGGCCGAGACGCCACCGAGATGCTTCTCATCCGCGACATCGCCATGCCTCTCAATTTCACCGGCGACCAGCGCCGCAACAAGGGCAGTTTCGACAAACACAGATTCCCCTCCACCCGCATGGGCCTGATCTCGCAACTCCGCCAGTCCTTTCTCGATGCCAAAGACTACGAAGCGAAGTGGACGGACTACGAGCGCAAGAAGTCCGAGTTCGCCTCCCAGGGCGAAGATAAAAATAAACCCGAGGACAAAAGCGCCAACACCAAAGACGGCAAAACTAAAGACAAGTCCAAAGAATCCAAAAAGTCGCCGCCCATGGCTCCCAAGCGCGATCTGAAGCTCGAAGCGCTGCTCCCCTACCTCGACGGCAAAAAGACCATCGTCCTCGCCGCCGAAACTCCGAGCGATCTCGAAACCGTCGTCGCGCTCGCCAACGACTTCCATCTCAAATTCGTGCTCAACCACATCAGCCACTCGCAGCCCGTCCTCGACTACGTGGCCAGCCTCAAAGTCCCGGTCATCGTCGGTCCCATTTACGAAGCCCCCAAAGATGACGAGCGCTACGACGCCGTCTACAGCCTGCCCGCGCAGCTCTACAAGCGGGGAGTAAAAATCGCCTTCGCCTCCTACTCCGCGCACAACGTCCGCAATCTGCCCGACGCCGCCGGATTCGCCACCGCCTTCGGCCTGCCCTACGACGAAGCCATGAAAGCGGTCACCATAAACGCAGCTGAAATCTGGGGCGTAGCCGACAAGCTAGGTTCGTTAGACGTAGGCAAAACCGCCAACGTAGTAGTAGCCAACGGCGATCCGCTCGATATGAAGACCGACGTAAAGCAGGTCTACATAGAAGGCAAAGCAATCCCAATGACCAGTCGCCAAACCAGGCTGAGAGACGAGTATTCAAAATAAAAAAGATCGAGGTTGCCAGTTCGCAGTAAAAAGCCCAAAGGAGTTCTCGACAAAAGGCGGAAGGATTTCGAGAGCCGTCACCCCAGCTCCAAGTGCCGGATGCTTTTACTGAGAACTGACAACTGAGAACTGAGAACGGGTCACTGGCAACCGGGAGCTGGCAACTGCTTCACCCCTTTGCATACTTTCCCGTTCCCTTTTAGACTACTGGTTTCGACTTCATTCGATTCGTTGAACGGCATGCAGTCGTAAATCAGCAAACGCCGGCCCGCACCAAGCCGAGCGACCCCAGATTCAGAAACGAGGAGAACATGGCAGCAGTTGACGAGAAAGTGAAGCAGATCATCGTAGAGCAGTTAGGTGTGGACGAGGGCGAAGTCACGCCCAGCGCATCCTTCGTTGACGACCTCGGCGCCGATTCGCTCGACACCGTCGAACTCGTCATGGCCTTTGAAGAAGCCTTCGACATCGAAATCCCCGACGAAGACGCCGAGAAGATTCGCACCGTCAACGACGCCGTCGACTACATCGGCAAGCACGCCAAGGCAGGCAAGTAATTTGGTGAGCGATCTCGCGAGTAATCGAGCGAGTACCCCGGAGAGTGCCCGGAGGCGACGTGTTGTCATCACCGGCATCGGCCTGCTCTGCTCCGTCGGCAACACCACTGCCGAAGCCTGGCAGGCTCTCATCGCCGGCAAGAGCGGTGTCGGCCGCATCACCGCCTTCGATGCCTCCGCCTTCGCCTGCCAGATTGCCGGCGAGGTCCGCAACTTCGATCCACTCAATTTCATCGAGAAAAAAGAAGTCAAGAAAATGGGCCGCTTCATCCACTTCGCGGTCGCCGCGTCCGATGAAGCCATGAAGATGTCCCAACTCTGTGTAGGGCCCGAAGAGGCCGAGCGCGTCGGCGTTCACATCGGCTCCGGCATCGGCGGGTTCGACGTGATCGAGCGCGAGCACAAAGCGCTCCTCGAGGGCGGCCCGCGCAAGATTTCCCCGTTCTTCATTCCCGCCGCCATCGTCAACCTCGCTGCCGGCCACGTCTCCATGAAGTACGGCGCCAAAGGCCCGAACGAAGCCACCGCTACTGCCTGCACCACCAGCGCCCACTCCATCGGCGATTCCTACCGCATCATTCAATACGGCGACGCCGACGTCATGATCGCCGGCGGAGCCGAGGCCGCCATCACTCCCATGGGCGTCGGCGGATTCGCCGCCATGCGCGCGCTCTCCACTCGCAACGACGATCCGGCCCGCGCCAGCCGTCCTTGGGATAAAGATCGCGACGGCTTCGTCATGGGCGAGGGCGCCGGCATTCTCATCCTCGAAGAACTCGAGCATGCCCGCCGCCGCGGTGCGCCCATCCTCGCGGAAATCGTGGGCTACGGCATGTCCGCCGACGCCTATCACATGACCCAGCCCGCCCCCGAGCACGAAGGCGGCTACAGAGTCATGCGCAACGCCCTGCGCGACGCCCATCTCGAGCCCGAAGCCATCGGCTATCTCAACGCCCACGGCACCAGCACGCCCATCGGCGATACGCTCGAAGCTCACGCCATCCGAAATTTATTCGGCAAAAGAGTTCCGGTCAGCTCGACGAAATCAATGACCGGTCATCTCCTAGGCGGAGCCGGCGGTTTAGAGGCCGGAGTAACGGTCTTAGCCCTGCGCGATCAGATTCTCCCTCCGACCATCAACCTGGAGAATCAGGATCCAGAAACCGACAACATGGATTTCGTCCCCAATCAGGCCCGCAAAGCCAACTTCGAATACGCCATGTCCAACTCCTTCGGCTTCGGAGGCACCAACGGCGCGCTCCTCTTCAAGCGCTGGACCGAATAACGCTCTGCACAGGACGTGCGCGAATTCCCCGAATTCGCTAACATAGAAGAATATTTAGGTGTCCATCCGGGTCATGTTATGAAAATTCAACTTCGCTTTGCTCTCTTTTCCGTGCTCACTCTCGCCCTGGCATTTTCCCTGCCGGCGCTCTTCCCGGTTTCAGCCGACGATGTCCCCGACGCCCTTCGCCCGCCCAAAGGAGCAGGCACGGCTCTGGTCGTCTTCGAAGATCTGCAATGTCCGCAGTGCGGGCGGGTCGCGCCGCTGCTTGACCAGGCTTCGCGAACCTACAAGATTCCACTAGTCCAGCATGATTTTCCGCTGCCCATGCACAACTGGTCCTTCAGCGCGGCCGTGATCGCGCGCTACTTTGACACGCATTCCAAGGAACTCGGCAACGAGTTTCGCCTCGCCGTATTCGAGCATCAGAACGAGATCGTCAGCCCCATGGCGCTGCACGCCTTCGCCGAGAAGTTCGCCTCTGAGCACAAACTCAGTCTGCCGTTCGCGGTAGATAACGACCCAAAGCTGATCGCATTAGTAAACGCCGACAAAGAACTAGGCACCAGCCTCCACATCGATCACACTCCAACCATCTGGATCGTCAGCAGCAAGCATCCAGAAAAGCCGTTCGTGGAGGTAAAAGACACCTCGCAGCTCTACGTGATGATTGACGCAATGAAGTAAGCACCCCATACCCTGTCCTCCTGAGCGAAGTGAGGCGAGAGCCGAACGCAGCCGAAGGACCCCATTCATCCAAGACTCAAAAACGGTCCAGCAGGGAGTTCTCACCGTGCTCTCCCCGCCCCAAAATCCCAAAATTCTGCAATAATTCGCCCGAGAACAATTCCATGAAACGTCCACTCTCCCTCTTCCTCTTCTGCCTCCTGGCAATCGCGCTCTCCCACGCCCAATCGAACGCAGCCGTCTCCACGCCTTCGCCCACCGCTGCCGCCCCGTCCGCACCCGCCACCGTCGCGCCCGATTCCGCCCAGGCCCCGATCCTCGAATACTCTCCGCCGCCCGCCCAGTTCGCCCGCGCCAAAGCCTACTCCCAGTCCCACTACACCCACTTCTTCGTCAACGCGCTCTACGGATTCCTCGTCCTTCTCTTTATCCTGCGCTGGCGCATCGCCCCCAAATTCCGCGATCTCGCCGAGCGTGTCTCCAAAAACCGTTTCGTGCAACTCATCATCTTCGCGCCCCTCATCCTGCTCACCATCAACTTCCTCACCATCCCCTCCGACGTTTGGGATGAAGCCCTCCAGCGCGCCTACGGCCTCTCAGTCCAGCAATGGCCCGCCTGGTTCAGCGACTGGATCACCAACACGATCATTATGCTGATCATCGGCACCGTCCTCGTCGCCATCCTCTACGCCGTCATCCGGCGCAGCCCGCGTCGCTGGTGGTTTTACTTCTGGCTGGCCTCGATTCCCGTCATGCTCATCGTCTTCTTCATCCAGCCCGTGGTTATCGATCCGCTCTTCTTCAAATTCACCCCGCTCGCCGACACTCAACCCGCTCTCGTCGCCGGCATCGAACAAGTCACCCATCGCGGTGGCATCAACATTCCTCGCGACCGCATGTTCCTGATGAACGCCAGCACCAAAACCACCTCCACCAACGCCTACGTCACCGGCTTCGGCTCCTCCAAGCGCGTCGTCATCTGGGATACCACCGTCGCCAAGGCCACCATCCCCGAAACCCTCTTCGTCTTCGGACACGAGATGGGCCACTACGTCTTACTCCACATCCCAAAAGAGATGGGCATAATCTCGCTTATCCTCCTCGTCCTGCTCTACCTCGGCTACCGTCTCGCAAACGGCATGTTAGCCCGCTGGGGATACCAATGGGGCATTCGCGACATAACAGACTGGGCCTCGCTGCCCGCGTTAATTTTCGTGATCACCCTGCTGGGATTCCTGGCCACGCCCGCCTTCAACGCCGTCAGCCGCCACTTCGAGCACGAGGCCGACCGCTACGGCATCGAAGTAACCCACGGAATCGTCCCCAACGCCAATCAGGTAGCGGCCCACTATTTCGAAAAAAGCGGCGAGCTGAACCTGTCAGATCCCGATCCCAACTGGTTCACCAAAGCTTGGTTCTTCGATCATCCAACCAGGCCCGAGCGAGTCCACTTCGTAGCCACCTACGATCCGTGGTCGCAAGGCAAAGAACCTGAATATGTGAAGTGAGGAGAATTGCAAGGTGAAATAAGAATTGCGAAGTAACGAGAGTGAGGTAAGAGCTAAGAAACGAGGACTAAACGAGACACGGAGAAGTGAGAATTAAACCTACTGCAAATCCTTATCCACGTCCAAATTATAGAAATAGTAAAACCGCAGCCCCAGATTGCACTTCTCATCGCGAATCGGCACCCCGCACTGCGCCACAAACTCCCGCGGCAGCGGCGGAAATGGATTCGAGTCCGTTATGCTTCCCCACGCCGCCCTATCCAGCGGCACATCGCCCGACGACGTCCGCAGTGTCATCCCGGCGACCGTGCCATTCTTCAAAATTGTGAATTCAATTGCCAGTTTCCCCTGCTTCCGAATCGGAGGAAAAACCGACGGCGGCATGATGTTGTACCAGTTCGCCTTCACCACCTGCACCACCCGCGTCAAATACGGACCAAAATCCACGCCCATCGTATCCGTCAGAATCTCCGCCGGCGCCAGCGCCTTGAACCCGCCCCGATTCAGCCCGGTGCCATAATCTCCCGCCTCGCCGCCGCCGCCTCGCCCGCGATTTGCGGCCGCCGCTCTCTCCGCCTGCTCAATCGCCGACCCTGCCGTCATCGGCAAATTAAAATTCGGCTGCACTCTCGCGCCGCCCTGCGGAGGCGCCTGCAACCGCGCCTGATCGTTGGTCTGCGTCGGCGTGGGCTCAAAGCCCGTACTCGGCTGCGGATTATTCTGCGGCGTCTGCTGCGGCACATTCTGCGCCGCCTGCGGTTGTGGAGGAGGCGTAGCCCCCGCTCCCGGCTGCGGCGCAATCGGTCCCGGCCGCCCTTGCCTGCTCTGCAAGAGCTTCTTCAGCTCTTCGCGATTGATCTGCGGAGCCTTCGATGTCGCCACCCGGTCCTTATCCGAAATGTTCTTTGTGTCCGGACGCCGCGTCGGCTTCTGCTCATCCGGCGGCAACTCCAGGTAGGTCGCGTCTTTCGTCCGATCCGCGTCCGCCCGCAACTCGATCGGCACCGCGCGATGCGGCCACAATCCCACCAGCCGGTCGCCGTTCCACAAAAGAATCACCACCAGCAAGTGCAGAATCACCGACAGCCACGCCGCTTCACGCTTGCGCGCCCGCGAGAGATCGTCCTGCAACTGGATCAGAAGATGAGGAACCTCATCCGGATTGAACCCGCGATAAGCCGACTCCCAATGCTGCGCTTCCGACAGTTCGCGGTGTTCCGGCGGAGCAGGCGGCGAGGGTGGAGTCTGGGGCGGAATTTGGGTGACCGGCATCAGGCAGCGAGCGACTCAGGCACAACACCGCGGCTACACACTTAGAGCAACGGGCAACCCCCGAAGTTGCGTACACTGCTTCGTAAATTTACGTAAACGAGAGGAGTTATGCCTGTACCCAAATATTGTCGCATCTTTTGGCCCGGAAAAGTGGGTACCTGGGTAATGGGGGCGGAGGAGGACAGAAAGAGACGCGATGCTCGCGCCGGGCGCGAATGTCTTGTCGGCGCCCAAACGCCCCTTAACAACAGTCACTGTTCTGGCAGACAATGAGAAGGCCAAAGTGATTCAGCCGCACTTGATCCCGCGAGAAGCAACTGTTGCCGATCTTGAGCGGAAAACTGCGGATGCTGAGGAAAAAGCGGCCAAGGAACCGGAACCGCGAGCAGCGGAATTACGTGAAGAAGCAAAACTTTGTCGAGAGTGGGCCAAGTCTCTGCGTTCGCGACTGTGGACGTCTTGAGCGAGTCGTGAGTTTGATGCGCTCGAAAGCCGAGGAACCACTATCGACTGCTGACATTTGTTATGGTTATTCCTCATGTTCGCTGGCAGATTCTTAAAGTGGGTTGCGATTCCACTCCTGACGCTGGTGTGGCTACCGGCGGTAGTTGCAGGGATAGTGTGGCACTTCGAACCAACGGATGCGGTGGCCGACTTCGGTGTGTCCTGGCTGGAATTGGCAGCGGTCCCTGCCACCATTGTTTGCGCGGTTCCGCTGGTGATAATGTGGCTCAGGTCAGTGAAAAGAAAAATTGACTCCATCGAGTCTAAACAAAGTCGTTAGCGATGAATCTCACCCTCAAACCCCAACCCGCCCCGCATGTCGCCCAATCTCCGCAAGAATCTCCAGCCCCAAAGCCAGCGCCCGCCGACCATCCTCCAGTGAGACCACCGGTGCCGACCGCGAGCGAACCGACTCGAGAAATGCATTAATCTCCGCCAGCAGCGGCTCCTCCGCCGTAACCGCCGGCTTCGCCATCTGAATCTGCGGATTCACCGTAGGCTGACTAACGGTGTCCTCCAGACGGTGCCCCAGGTTCGCGCGCGTACTTTGCGTGCTAACGTGGGTGCCACCACCACCCACCGAAAACACCAGCACATCCTGCCGTCCGTAATCGATCGAAATATACTGTCCCGGCTGAAAGAACCGCACCTTGCGCACGCGCTCGGTCGAAACCCGGCTCGCCGTAAAATTCGCCACGCATCCCGATTCAAACTCCAGCCGCACGTTCGCGATATCCACCTTGCCCGACAAAATCGGCAATCCCACCGCGCGAATCTCTTTCACTGGCGACTTCGCAAAGGTCAGCACAATGTCGAGATCGTGAATCATCAGATCCAGCACCACATCCACATCCAGCGCCCGCGGAGAAAACACGCTCAGCCGGTGCACCTCAAAAAACATCGGATGGTTAACCAGTGGCAAAGTAGCCCGCACCGCCGGATTGAACCGCTCGAGGTGCCCAACCTGCGCCACCCGCTTGTGCTCCGCGGCGACGCGTACCAACTCGTCCGCCTCAGCCAGCGTGGCCGCCACCGGCTTTTCGATGAGCACATCAACGCCTTTATTCATCAGCGCCCGCGCCACCTCCAGATGCAACACCGTCGGCACCGCCACCGAAGCCGCCTGCACCTCGCTATGCGTGGTCAACATCTGCTCGATCGATCCAAATGCCCTGCACCCAAACTCCCGCGCCACCGAGTCAGCCACTCGAGTATCCGGATCAACCACCCCCACCAGCCGCACGACGCCGGCCAACTGCAAAGCGTGATACACCCGGGCATGGTTGCGCCCAAAAGCCCCCACGCCAACCACCGCGACATTGATGGGAGAAGTCAAATTCAGAGTAAGAGCTCCGCAAGAACAAATAGAACAGCGCCCGAGAGCAAGGCGCTATTCTCGCAGCAAGCCCGCAGCAAGCACAAGACAAACGCAGCCGCATGCTTCCGCGTGCCAGGCGCCGCGGCAGGATCTCTACATCTTCTTCAGCAGAGCAATCTGCCCGGCATGATAAAGCTCATGCTGCGCCAGCCCATCCAGCATGTAAGCGAAGTTATAATGCGCGCCGTGCTTCCCCGGAACCGGCTTCGCAAGGCTCTCCTCGGGGAAATGCGTCACCGCGGCGGTCAACTCATCATGCACGCGCCGCACCTCTTCAAGCGTCCGGCCCCAGGCCGCATCGCTGGTATCGGCCACCGGAGGAAAATTCTCTTCATCAGAAAGCGCAACGGCCACGCCCGTCATCCTCCGCCGCACCGCCCCATCCCAGGCCGCAATATGCAGCACCAGCTCCCAGATGCTATGCGCGTTCTTGATCGGCCGCGCCGCCGCCTGCGCCGCAGTTACTCCAGTAAGAATTTCAAACAACGAATCCCCGTGCCAGGCGCCCCCATAAAACGCTCGTCGCAATTGATCGGCAATATGTATACTCCTGTCCATATTCGTGCTCCCACTCAAGATTTAGATGTGACTGCGTTGTAGTTATTCGATGCTCTTGAGCGACTGCTATGATTCGCGCCCCTAAGGCAATTGTAATTTTTGCGGCACTCTCCGCGCTTGCCCAGCAGTCCAACGCGCCGCGAGTTGCAGTTCCTCTGCTCGCACGCGACTCGCACCATCATGCCGTCACTATTTCGGCAGACTCGCTCGTGGTTACCGATCAGAAATCAACGGTGGCGGCCGTGACCCTTCTCAAAGGTTCCGACGTTCCCCTCGAGTTGGGAATACTTGTCGATACGAGTAGATCCCAACACGACGCTCATCTCGACGAGGTTCTTTTGGCAGCAAAAGAATTTGCTGAGGAGGTTGTTGTCAAGCCCGACGACCGCGCTTTCTTCCTCAGCTTCGACATCACCACCAAAGCGACTCGTTGGCTGAGGAAAGAAGACCTTTCTGCAATCAAAATTCGGGTTGAACTCAGCGGTGGAACCGCGCTCTATGATGCCGTGGCTGTCGCCTGCAAGGAGCGCATGGGTGTACCCGATCGGAATAAACCAACTCGTCGCGTCCTCATAATAATCAGTGATGGCGAGGACAATCAGAGCCACATCACGAAGCAGGAAGCCGTTTCCGACGCGCTCAGCGCCGGAGCGATCATTCTTGCAATTCACACCGGGGAGGCAAATCAGACTGGAGTGTTCGCAGGGGAAAAGATCATGCACGACTTTGCCAAGGAGACGGGCGGCGAGTTTTACGATCAACCTCGCGACAAAGATTTGACAAAGATGTTTGGTGACATCCGGGGCTTGATCGAAGCCATGTATCTTGTGGTCTACGCCCCACCCGATCCTTCGAAGAACGCGGCCCATGAAGTCCAAATTAAGTCGGCCGCGAAAGAAAAACTTAACCTCTCATATCCGAAGAAATATTTCTGGAACCCCTAGCCTGGGCACTAGATCGCGCAGGAAAAAACATGTTACCCAATTCCCGCATCGCAACTCATACCGGCACAATTCTTGAAGAGGAGTTTCTGCGGCCCGCTTCGTCTCACTCAAGCTGACCTCGCACGCGCCCTTCACATTCCCGTGAACCGCGTCAATGAGATGGTGGGCGGGAAGCGCGGCATCACTCCTCAATCCGCACTTTTGCTGGCGGCATATTTTGGCAACTCGCCCGAGTTCTGGGATGAACCTTCAGACGGCTCACGACTTGTCGCGGGCCAGGGCCGAGATGCCCGGGAAAGAGATACGAGGCAAAGGGATGCCAAAAAAGCCCGTCCGCCCCGCCGCGAAATCCAGAGCGCGCAACCTGCGCGCACAAGGCGCAGACTAACAACCTCGTCGAAATCTCTTACCCTGCCACAATCGCAATCCCCGCTTCATCCGCCGCCCGCGCCACCGCGTCCCCATCCAGCAGCAGGCACCGTTCAGCGTCGATCGCCAGACAAATAGCGCCTGCCCGCTTCATCGCCTCGATCGTCGCCACTCCAATCACGGGAACGTCAAACCGCATATCCTGCGCCGGCTTCGCGGTCTTCACCACCGTCAACGCCCGGTCGAGGGTCGATGCCTCGCCTTCGAGCGACCGCATGATCTCCCCCGCCCGCGCGATGGTCGCGTCGGTCCCTTCCATCGCCTCGACCGCAACGCACGCCGCTTCGGCAATCACCACCGTCTGCCCAATGTCATACTCGCCGAGCCGCCGCGCCACCGCTCGCCCGTACTCAATATTTTTCCGCTCCCGCTCCGTCGGAGCGCGCTGCGTCAGCACTCCCGCCTTCGCCAGCAGCGGCTCGAGCAACGCCGTCGAGTTCTCCAGCATGATGCCCTCATCGGCCAGCACCTTGGCCACCGCGCCCAGCAACGAATCGGTATTCCGCGTCCCCAGTGACAGCAGCAGCTTCCCGAGGCGCCAATCCGGCTTGATCGATGAAAAAATCTGCTTGTGCTTCACCTGGCCCGCCATCACGGCCCGCGTGACGCCCGCCCGCTTGAACGTGTCGATGAGCTTCGAAAGTTCCCCCAACGACAGCCAGTGAACCGCGGCGCCC
The DNA here is from genome assembly GCA_963803645.1 of uncultured Acidobacteriaceae bacterium. GTDB lineage: Bacteria > Acidobacteriota > Terriglobia > Terriglobales > Acidobacteriaceae > Acidiflorens. The sequence continues at coordinate 1,120,797 of CAWDNK010000007.1, forward strand.
TTCGACTCGATCTCCGGGAAGGCTTCCTCCCTGATCGCCGCCACCACAACCTCGTATCCCTGGGCCCGCGCCGCCTCAAGCACAAGGAAGGGAAACTTCCCGTTCCCGGCGATGAGTCCGATCTTCTCGAGCCCGGCTTTGTCGAGTCCGATCTTGTCGCTAAGCTCCATGTGGAGCACAGTGTAAATGACCGGGGCGAGTTCGCGCTCCCCGCGGAGCATGTGCATGTCTTATTGTACGTACAAGGCCGCGATCTGTTCTGTGAGTTAGTCCTGGTATTCCGGCTCGCGTTTCCAACCGGCTAGCATGGAGTAGAAATTCGACCAGCCATGCAGCGCTACCATGATCAGGTGTCCCGGGACAAAGGCCACGAAGCCGCACATGGAGACGAAATGCCAGATGCGCGTGAGATGAAATCCGCCGAAAAGAAATGCCAGCCAGGAAAACTGATCCGGCTTGTACAAGACGAGGCCGGTCAAAAAGGAGAGGATGCCGAATCCGACGGTCGAGGTATAGGCCAGTTTTTGCAGCGGATTATATTGCCCGGTCACCGGAGGCTTCGGCCCAAACAGGAAATAATGCCGCACCATGGGCCAGACGCCGGGAATATCTTTGGGCGTAAAGAGCACGGTGCGATAGTGGCCACTTAGAAGTTGATACGACAAATAGACTGCTCCGCTGGCGGCGAAGAGCCACATGAAGGTGAAGTGCCATTGCAGCGCGCCGCCCAGCCATCCGCCGAGCGTGATCGCCTTGGGAATGTCGATGAGATCCTGCTCCGGAATTTTCGGACCAAAGCTTGGGAAAGCGCGGAAAATGCGCAGGCCACTGGTGACGAGCACAAACACGCAGACCGCGTTGATCCAGTGGGTAACACGAATCGCCAGGGGATGCTCGTAAGCGGCGCGGACTTCAGCCGCGCTGGTTTTGGCTTCGCTGATCGTTGCTCCGCCGACCTTTGCTGCAATTACCAACTCGGGCTCTCTGGTGGACGCAGTCCCGTCCGCCACCGGCCCGGCCGACGAAGCCGAGGCAGCCGGCGCAGATTCCTCGTGTTGCGCAAGCTCTTCTGACGGGGCCGACGGACTCGCTGTCTTGGGCGCTTCTGGCTCCGCCTGTCGCGCTTCCGCCTCGATCTGTATCGCGTCGGTCTGTGGTGCTTCCGGCTCTGGCCCGTTTTTCTTCTCTTCGCCGTCCGCCATCACAGGCCTCCGAACCAGCTATAGCCCTGATCTTCCCAATATCCCGTCTTGCCAGGCTTGAGCACGCTGGTGACGCGCAGCGTCTCCAGGTATTTCGCTTGCTTGTAGCCCAGTTTGGTCGGCATCTGGAGCCGCAGCGGAGCGCCATGCTTGCGATCGAGCGGTTGCCCGTACATCTCATAGCAGAGGAGCGACTGCGGATGCAGGGCCGACTCCATGTCGATCGATTCGTAATAATCGTCGGCGCATTCGACCTCGATGAAACGCGCTTTCGGGTTGGCGCCCACGTGGGCCAGAAAATCCGAAATGCGCGTTCCGCCAAAGGCTCCAATCACATCCCAGCCTTCCACGCAGATGTGGCGGGTGTTCTGATTGATTTTGGGCAGGGCCTGCACCTGTGTCAGTTTGTATTCGCCGGGGTGTTGCACATCGCCCTCAACGGTCAGAGTCCAGTTCGGCAGGTCGACCTCGGGGTCGAGCACGTCATAGCCGTTGTAGGGAAATTTCGCAAAGGGCACGACGCTGGCGTCCGAAAAAGTTGGAGCGAGATGCTCGCGGCGAAATAATTTGCCCGCTGCCCAGTCGCTGAAGCGAACTCCCTCGCCCACCAGCCAGTCGCTAGCCTTAGGGATGGCAAAGACCCCGAGCGCGGCCAGCGGAGCCAGCTTCAAAAGCTCTCGCCGGCTGCGGCGCTTGAGTTCACGGTCTTCCAGTCGAGTAATCATGATGCAAACTCTGCCGTTCTCAAAACTTACCACATGAGATGAACGGAAGGCGGATAGGTTACAAACTGGGTACGCTGCGGTGAGAGCTCCGGATTGCCGAGTCTGTAATTGAGCGCTCTGGCCTTACGCCTGGGTCCGTAGTCTATTTGCCGTACGCACGCGGACAGGAACGTCGCGCCCCACAACCATCTCTGGATTGCGAAGTCACTGATTCCGACCCGCTGGCTGATCTACAAACATGTGTCATGGCCGACACGGGCGGGCTTCCGCTGACACAGTTGAAAACTTCGAACTCTTTTATTTTCAGAGCCTTGCCCGCGGCTCTCCGAATGCTTTTGTGTAAAGCGGCGAGGCGCGAACCAGAGATGAAGAGAGAAGGGCCGATACGCCGGGAGGAATCATGGAAGCAATGCTGCAAGGGCTAGTCATCATCGGCGGTCTGACTTTTTCGCTGGCCGCGTCGCTGCTGGTTGAAGAACTGATTTTCGGACGAATCGTGCGCTTGGCTTTTGTGCGGCGGCGGACTAATGAGTTCCCAGTTCCCGGTTCTCAGTTCTCAGTACCGCAGCGACGAATAAACCGGGAACAAATGCCGAGAGCGAACACCGAGAACTAAGAACTAAGAACTAAAAAAGGAGAATTGCCATGTTGTTCGTGAAGTATTTGCTGCTGGGTGCCGGGGTCGCGATGTTTGTGATCGCCGCTGCCATCCTCGCTTACGACGCTTACCTTCTTGTCTCCCATCGCCGCCGCGTCTTTCCGGAGCGCGCGACTCCAACGCCTGAGCCCTCGCCGCGCTGGCGCACTCCGGTCGCGCTGGTGATGCTGGCCTGGGCTCCGCTACTCGCCTCGGCGGCCATTGTGATTGTGCCCGCCGGTATGGGCGGCGTGCGCGTCAGCCAGACGCGCGGCACGCTGGCTGGAACGCTCTACCCCGGTGTCCATTATGTTATGCCGTTCGTGGAGCACGTCGAGCTCTTCAATACGCGCGATCAGCTCTTCACTACCGGCGTCAGCGAAGATTCGCTCGGCAAGGGCGGCCAAGGGCGAGCCACTGCACGTCCAGGCCAAAGAAGGACTGACCCTCGGTCTCGCGATTACGGTTCGCTACCAACTCGATCCGAAGAGGCTGGACTACGTGGAGGCCAATCTGCCGGAGCCTCTGGAAAAAGAAATTGTGCCGCCGGTCGTCGCCACCGCGTGGCGCGAGCTGGTGCCGAACTATACGGTGCGTGAAGTCTTCTCGGCAAAGCGCGAAGAAGTGCGGCAGCGTGCGACCGAGCTGATTCGCAAACGGCTGGGGGTCGACGGGATCGTGGTGAAAGAAGTGATGCTGCGCGACATTGAACTGCCGGAGGAATATGCGAAGGGCCTCGAGTCGCTGCTGGTGAAGGAACAGGAAAACGATCGTATGGGAGTCGAGACCGAGATCCATCAGAAGCAGGTCAAGGTGGCGGAGGCCGACGCCGAGGCTCAGAAGGTGACGGAGGTGAAGCAGGCGGAGGGGCAGGCGGCGGTGCGCGTGTTGCAGGCCAAGAGCGAGTCGGACGCGATGCAGTACACGCTGCCGCTGAAAGAAAAACAGATTCAGCAGTCGAAGACTCGAAGCCGAGGCTCGCAAGGAATCGACGGTAAAGAATGCGGAGGCGGCGGGTGAGGCCAAGCTGATCGACAGCAAGGCGGAAGGCGAGCGCCGCAAACTGCTGGCGCAGGCTGAGGCGGAGCGGATTCGGTTGACCGCGTCGGCAGATGCCGAGCGCATGACGAGCGAGGCCGCGATTCTGAAACAGAATCCGCTGCTGATTAATAAAATTGTGGCCGAGCGCCTGTCAGACAAGTTGCAGATCATGATGGTGCCGTCCGACGGCAAATTCTTTTTCACAAACGATGTGCTGCGCGGCATGAATGCTCCGAATCACGTCAGCCAGGCGGAGGACGCAGGGGAGGGGGATTCGAAGTAGACAGGGGTCAGGTCTCAGGTCTCGGGTTTTCGGGGAGCTCGGTGGTGTCGGGTCTCAGGCGCTGTCAGATCTCTGGTCTTGGCAGGATCGCGCGCTTTTGATTTTTCTGAGAACTGAGAACTGGGAGCTAAGACCGTAAGACCTGACACCCCGATCCCTCGCGTGTGCCCATGAAATGTCACTCTTTCCCGCCGCGCTATAATCACCTCATCCGAAAAATGCGAGCGCGCATGCGACGCCGTTGCCAGCTGGAGTCGGAGATTTCTCGCCGGCTTATTTCTTTTCAAGCGATCCCTTTTCTACCTTCTTTGTTGTCCGCTGCGTTGTTTAGTGCCTTGTTCACTACTCTGTTCACTGCAAATGCCCGCGCCTCGAATCTGGGAGACACGGCCCGCCAATTGGCTGATCGCGTCGCCGCAGTCACCGGTCCAGGCTCGATCGCGCTCGATGTCAGCAACCGCTCGTCGCTGGACGACAAATCCGTGCGCGAAGTTAAAAGCGCGTTACAAGGCGAACTGCGCGCACAGGGTGTGCGCACAGTGAGCGCGGACCAGGCCATGGGCGCGGTGAATGTGGTGCTCTCCGAAAGCCTGCGCGAATTTGTGTGGACCGCTGAGATCACCATTGGCACGGATTCGCCGCGCGTAGTGCTGGCATCGTTGCCGCGCTCGTCGGGCTCGGCGTTGTCGGCGGCGCTGCCCATCACGTTGAAAAAACTTCCGCTGTTTTCGCAGGCCGACCGAATTCTTGACGCCGCCCTGGTCGACAGCGGCGGCGAGGGGCCGGGGGGAGCGACATCGGGGGCAGCGCTGTCGGCGTCGGCGCGGTTGCTGGTGCTCGATGCCACGCGCGTCGCCGCCTACCGCCAGCAAAGCGGCCGATGGGAGCTCGAAGCGTCGCTGCCCATAACGGTTGCGCGCGCGTTTCCGCGCGACCTGCGCGGACGCTTGCTGCTTCGCCGCGATCATCTCTTCGACGTGTACCTGCCGGGAACATTCTGCCGATCGAACGCCGTGATGCCTCTCGCGCTGACGTGCGCGGCCAGTGATGATCCTTGGCCGCTGACTGCGGGGCCGCTGCCTTCCGGGCCGCTGACGTCCGGGTCGGTGGCGAGTGGCGCGATTGCGCCCGGTGCTGACGGATCAGGCGTGCGCGCCTTCTTTGCGACGTCGCGAAATTTCTTCACGGGCGCTCTCTCTCCCGGGATTGGAAAAATTTCCAATGTGCCTGCCTTCTACTCGGCGGCTGCGCTTCCGCGGCAGGGCTACTCGCTCTGGGCGGTCGCGGCCGTCGACGGCTCCGCGCACGTGATTGACGGTGTCACCGATCAGGCGATCCGCGGGGCGCGCTGGGGAAGCGATCTGGCGGCGGTGCGCTCGACCTGCGGATCGGGCACGCAGCTTTTGATTTCGGGCCAGGGCGAGAGCGAGGGGCCGCGCGCCTCGGATCGAGAGGCGAGCCGCGATCACTTGCGCGCTTTCGAGATTGCGGATCGCGAGCCCGTGGCGGTCAGCCCGGTGCTCGAATTTGAGGGCACGATCACCGCTCTTTGGCCCGACGCCGGCGGCACGAGCGCGCTGGCCGTGGTCAAACGCGAAGACACAGGTTGGTATGAGGCAAGCCGCATTACTATTTCTTGCGCTAATTAGCGGAGCGTGCGCGGCCGGGGCGGAGACGCGTCCGCACTATGGCGGGATTCTGCGCGTCGAGATGCAATCTGCGCCCAACGCGCTGGCGCTGCCTGACGCGTCAGACCCGGCGGCCTATTGGGATATGGCGCGCGTGCTGTCGCTGGTCGGCGACGCGCTGGTGCGCGTGGATGCTGAAGACCGGCCGCAGCCCGAGCTAGCGACCGCGTGGATGCACGATTCCACCATGCGGTATTGGGAATTCACGCTGCGTCCGGGAATTAAGTTTCACGATGGCAGTGCGGCCTCGCCCGCTGCCGTGGCACAGATTCTCGCTGCACTACACCCGAACTGGACGGTGCGCGTCTCGCCCGTCCCCCTTTTCCCTTCGGCCACCGGCACGGCCGTCACAGACTCCGTAATTATCGACTCCGGCATCGACTCGCCCTCGCTGCTCGCCGAACTTGCCACGCCTCGCAATCTGATTCTCAAGCGCGATGCGAGCGGCACGCCCATCGGCACCGGACCGTTTCGCGTCATGGAATTTCAGCCGGGAAAACTGCTCGAACTCGTCTCGTCCGACGAAAGCTGGTCCGGCCGTCCCTTCATCGACGGCATCGAAATCGAATTTGGAAAGTCACTTCGCGAACAGTCTCTCGCCCTCGAACTCGGCCGCGTCGATCTCGTAGAAGCCGCGCCCGAAGCGGGTAGCAGCTCGCCCCGCGGTCATACTTCGTCTTCACTTCCAGTCGATCTCATGGCGCTCGTCTTTACAGGAAACTCGACCGCGACCTCCAGCGCCAACCCAGCTCCCAGTTCCAAAACGCAGGACGCGCGCCTGCGCGAGGCGCTCGCGCTCTCCATCGATCGCAAGCCGATTCAGATGGTGCTGCTAAAGGGCGCGGCCGAGCCGACCGCGAGCATTCTGCCGAACTGGATGACCGGCTACGGCGCTGCTTTCTCCACACAGCCGAACGTCGCGCGCGCCAAGGCTCTGCTCGCCGAGTCGAGCCCGCCTGCGCTGAGGCTCAGTTATGATCCGCGCGATCCGCAGGCGCAGCTTATCGCGGAACGGCTTGCGCTCAACGCCCGCGAAGCCGGCATCACGTTGCAGATCTCGTTGTCAGGGGCCGAAGATGTTCGCCTCGTCCGCATTGTGCTCACGACTCCCGACCCTGGCCTGGCGCTGCGCGACGCCGCGCGTGAGCTGGGCCTGGCGGGGCTTTCTCTCGCAAACGCGGTGCCGCGCGCAAATTCCCTCGACGATCTTTATTCGGCGGAGCACGCGCTGCTCGAAGGCAACTCCATCATTCCGCTTTTCCATCTTCCGGTAGCGAGTACAGCCGCGGCGCGCGTTCGCGGCTGGAGCGCCGACCGGCTCGGCCTTTGGGATCTTGCTGACATCTGGCTGGAGGAAGCGCGATGAGCTTCCGCCAGAAACTTCTGCTCCTCTTCGCCGCGACCATCCTGATGTGCGTCGCCGTCATGTCGGTCTCGGTCTACAGCACCATGCGCAAGTCATTCGAACAGGCGAATCAGGATCGCGCCAACTCGATTGCCGCCCAGTTTCGCTCGGAGTTCCAGCGCCGCGGCCAGGATGTCGCGCGCAAGGTGGAGTCGATCGCCGCCAGTGAAGCGGTGCAGCGAATTGCGCTGGAGATCAATCGCGCGTCGTCGTCAGCTTCGTTGCCGTTGTCATCTTCTTCGTCGTCCGTTTCGCCTTCGGGCGCCGCCGAGTCTGGTGCCAATCTCGCCGAAGCGCGCACGCTCGCCGCGCAGCAACAACTCGACTTCCTCGAGATCGTCGATCATCAGGGAACGATCCTTTCTTCGGCGCAGTGGGAGGCCAAGTTTGGATATCCCGAGGCTGCCATCGCGGCCACGCCCAGCCCGGCCGATGCCTTCCTGAAGCGCGAAGACCTGCCGAATGGCCCGACCCTCGGTCTGTTTGCCATCCGTGCCGTTCAAATTGGCGAAGAGCCGATTTTTGTAATCGGCGGGGAACGGCTCGATCAGCAATTTCTCTCCACCCTCGACATTCCCACGGGCACGCGCGTTCTGCTCTATCAGAACCTCGACGCAAAATGGAATCCGCAATCGCTGCTCGACCTGAACGGCCCGGCGGCGGGCGCTGATCGCATCGCTCCGCTGATTGAAAAAGTTCGCGACACCGGACAGGAGGCGCAGGCCGCGATTCACTGGACCGATGACGCCGCCGACGCGGAAACGTTTCATGCGATCCCGCTCTTTGGTCGGGAGGAGCAAAGTCCGGATCAGCATGGTCCTGACCCGCACGGTCCTGATGAGCACGGCCAGAACCGGCCGTTGATGGGCGTGCTCTTAGTTGCGACCTCGCGCCGTCCGTTGATCGAATTGCAGGGCCGCATCATCTCGACCGCGATGCTGGTCGGCGGCCTTGGAATTCTGATCGCGGTGCTGGCCAGTCTGTGGTTCGCCGCTCGCGTGACGCGGCCGGTCGTCTCGCTCGCCGAAGCCGCGCGCCGCGTCGCTGCCGGAGACCTCGGCGCCAAAGTCGAAGTCGAATCGCACGATGAGCTCGGAGAACTCGCTGACTCTTTCAATCGCATGACCGACGATTTGCTGCGTGAAAAAGATCGCGCGGTGCAAGCCGAGCGCGTAGCGGCCTGGCGCGAATTGGCACGGCGGCTCGCGCACGAGCTGAAGAATCCCTTATTCCCGTTGCAGGTGACGGTGGAGAATCTGCTGCGCGCGAAAGAAAAATCCCCCGAGATCTTCGAGGAGGTTTTCCGCGAAAGCACGGCTACCATGCTGGCCGAAATCAACAATCTGAAGACCATCGTCGGGCGCTTCAGCGAGTTCTCGAAAATGCCGCAGCCCCAGCGGCGCCCCACGCAGCTGAACGATGTGGTGCGCTCGGTGCTGCGCGTGTTTCAGGCGCAGATGCAGGCGAACAGTATGCAGTCGAACGGCGTGCCGGCGAGCAGTCGCATTGCCGTGCGCAGCGAGCTAGGCGATCTGCCGGAAATTTCCGCCGACCCCGATCTGCTGCATCGCGCGCTCTCAAATCTCGTACTCAATGCGATCGATGCCATGCCGCAAGGCGGAGAGCTGACGATTCGCACCGCTGTTCCCGGAGCAGACGGGGCAGACGGAACGGACAGAACAAACGGAACAGACGCAGCGCGGGCGGGCGATCCGGACGACCGCGTCGTGATCTCGGTCTCGGACACGGGCTCAGGCTTGACGCCGGAAGAATGCGAGCGCCTCTTCACTCCTTATTACACGACGAAACAGCACGGAACCGGGTTGGGGCTGGCCATTGTGCAATCGGTGGTGAGCGACCATGGCGGTAAGATCTCCGTCGAGAGCACGAAAGAAAAAGGAACGACGTTTCGTATCGAGTTGCCGCGCGGATTCAACGCGCCAGTTGATATTTGAAGATAGAAAAGAATGGGTTTAATCCGCGAGAATCCGCGTTGATCCGCGGAGGAGAAGTTGGATTGCTACTGGCAGAAAGATCGGACTAAGACAGATCATTGAGGTCAATCACTGTGCCGCAAAAAGCGCACCTGCTCATTGTTGACGACGAACCGAACACGCTGGCGACGCTGGCGCGCGCCTTCCGGCTGGAAGGCCACGAGGCCGCGGTGTGCGACAACGCGTCGAAGGCGCTGGAATTGGCCGCCAATCAGCCGTTCGATCTGATTCTTTCCGACGTCGTGATGCCCGGCAAAGACGGGCTGACACTGCTTGAAGAACTAAAGGCGCTCGGCGTGGCGACTCCCGTGGTCATGATGTCGGGGCAGGCGCACATCGAGATGGCGGTGCGGGCGACGCGCCTCGGCGCGCTCGATTTTCTCGAGAAGCCGATCTCCACCGACAAGCTTCTTTTGACCGTGGAAAATGCCTTGAAGCTGGGCCGACTGGAGCGGCAGAACCGCGACCTGGAGCGGCGTCTAGGTAAGCACGAAATTGTATGGACAGGCGACACCATGCTGAGGGTGATGGCGCAGGTGGAGCGCGTGGCCGCCAGCGAAACCCGCGTCTGCATTTTTGGAGAGACGGGCACCGGCAAGGAACTCGTTGCCCGCACCCTGCACGAGCGAAGCGCGCGCGCGGCAGCGCCTTTCATCACGCTCAACTGCGCGGCGGTGCCGGCGGAACTGATCGAATCGGAGCTCTTCGGCCACGAGAAGGGATCGTTCACGGGCGCCGCCGCTCGCCATCTCGGCAAATTCGAGCAGGCGCAGCACGGCACGATTTTTCTCGACGAGATCGGCGACATGCCGCTCACCATGCAGGCCAAACTGCTGCGCGTGCTCGAAGAGGGCGAGGTCGAGCGCATCGGCGGAGGTCGCACGATTGCGGTGGATGTGCGCGTGGTGGTGGCTACGCATCGCGATCTGGAAGCGCTGGCGCGCGCGGGCAAATTCCGCCAGGACTTGTTTCACCGCATCTACGTTTTTCCGCTCCGCCTGCCGCCGCTGCGCGACCGCCGGGAAGATATTCCCGTGCTGGTCCAGCACTTCACCGCCCAGACCAGCGCCACCAATGGATGGAAGCCGATGAAGTTCACCGCCGACGCGATCGCAGCGTTGCAGCAACATGCATGGCCGGGGAACATCCGGGAATTGCGCAACGCCGTTGAACGACTGATGCTGCTGGCGACTTCGAACGAAGTCACCGCGGAGACGGTGGCGTTAGCGCTGCCCGCGCCTTCAGCCGCGCCGGATGCGGCATTCGCAGGCTCGGGGCCGCTTGCCGAACGCGTGCGCGTCTTCGAGAAGCAAACCATCCTCGCCGAACTAAAGCGCAACCACAATCAGATTTCAAACACGGCGCGCGCGCTCGGGCTGGAGCGGTCGCATCTTTACAAGAAGGCCGAGCAAGTAGGAATTGATTTGAAGGCGGTGCGGAATGAAAGCGAACGTCGATAGATTTTGAGCGCCAGCAGTTGCAAACTATTCCCTCACAGACGACAATCGCATCGTGCCCAGCGTTAGCTTTTATCAGGCTCCCGAGCCTGCCGCTCCCTTCCGTCCCGGCGCTCTTGTCATCGCCACGCTTGCCAATCCGCGCGAAAAAATCTGGGGCGCAATTCTTAATCTCTCGCCCAGCGGACTCAGCATGCGCGGCGTCGATATCTCTTCGTTCGACGACTTCACCGCCCTGATTCGCGATGGCGAGCCCTTTGCCGCCGGGGTGATGTTCTTCCCCATGCATCGCGTCGAACGCCTCGAACTCGACCTGCCCGAAGGCACTCTGCCGTCGCTGGCGCAGCGCTTCGCGCAAAAAACCGGGCAGGATCCCGCGCCCATTCTGGTCAGCGAATTTCTTCCAGCAGCGGGCGACGACGCGGACGCGCACGATGCCGCGGGCGCCCACGATGCCGCGGGTGGCGCGGCCGAGCGCAAAGAAAACGCCAACGCCAACGCCAACGCCAACGCCAAATCCAAAGACTCCTCAACAGCGACCGGAGACTCCGCGCGTTGAACTCGAGCCAGTTGAATCTGCGCCAGATCCTGACTGCTCCCAATCAGCTCACGCTGCTGCGCATGATCTTTCTGCCCTTCATCGTGATCAACGTCGTCAAGCATGATTTCAAATGGGCGCTGGCGCTATTCGTTCTCGCGGGCATGAGCGATGGCCTCGACGGGCTGCTCGCGCGCACCCTGCATCAGCAGACGCTGCTCGGCCAGTATCTCGATCCGATCGCCGACAAACTGCTGATGAGCACCATGTTTCTCGTACTCTCGATCGAGCGCGAAATTCCTTGGAAATACACCATCGTGGTTTTCAGCCGCGACGTTTCGATTCTCATCATCAGCGGCGTGCTCTTTATGATTGCCGGCCTGCGTGACTTCCGGCCGAGCATCTTCGGCAAAGCCAACACCTGCGCGCAGATTGGGGCGGTGTTTTTCGTTCTGCTCTTGCAGGTCGAGAGTCTCCGCGGGGTGTACATCATCGCGAAAGGGTTCTTGCAGGCAACATTTCTCTTCACGATTATTTCAGCGGTGCACTACGCGCTGCTGGTGCAGCATCGACTCCACCAACCTGGGCAGGCACCCCCTTTGAAAGCTTAGGCTCTGAAAAGTCAGCCTTGAAAAGCAACGCGTTGAAAAGTTGGAACAAAGAGGATCGATCGAGACTGGCGACCCCGGAGGGACTCGAACCCCCAACCCTCAGTTCCGAAGACTGATGCTCTATCCAGTTGAGCTACGGGGCCGCACCCAAAACTTTACCACCAACGGGGCCAGCATAATGCGGTGCACCCGTGCTAACGGCATAGCTGAGCTGATTGAACTTCTGACACTACTACTGCGGCAGCCCAACTTTACGTACGAGCTCAGCGAAGCGCGGATCGGAACGCACAGGATCGAGCCGGAAGTCGGTCCTCAGGCTCTCCATCTGATAGTCGCGCTCGTCGTAGGCGGTGTTGAGCCAGCGGAAAGCCTCGTCTTTTTCACCCAGCCCGGCGTACAGCGTCGCAATGTCGTAGGCAGACCAGTATCCGGCCTTCCGCTGCGCCAGCCGAACTTCGATTCCCTTGGCCAGAGCGCCTTTCCAGCCGCCGGAATGGAAGCCCTGTTCGACGGCGGAAGCAAACTCGGCGTCCTTCGGATTCCCATCCAGATCACCGAGAATCTTGAATTCTTCCACCGCCTTCGGGTACATCCCCTTGCCCCAGTAGGCGAAAACAAAACAACTGTGTGCCTGGGAGAATGCCGGATTCTCAGTGACCAATTTTTGGCAGGTGGCGAGTGCGTCGTCGTACTTTCGCGCCGCGATTTGAACTAATCCCAGACTCTCCGAGATGATCGGGGAGAGTGGATCGAGCTGGTGGGCGCGATTCATCTCGGACGTCGCTTCCTGCTCCCGGCCGCCGATCCAGCCAAGGTCCTGCCCGTACCATTGGTGGGATGAGGCATCGTTCGGGTCGAGTTCGAAAGCCTTTTTGTATTCGGCTTCTCCCCCGGCGAAATCCCAGTCGTACTCCATGTAGTTCCGCCCAGAACGCCGTGGGGATGAGCCAGGGTCGGATCGAGTTCCAGAGCCTTGCGCGCGGCGGCATTCGACTTGGGAACCGCCTCGCTCGATTTGGCGCCATAGACTGGATAGACGGTATAAACATCGGCCAGACCCAAATATGCCAATGCGTAGCCGGGATCTTTGGCGAGGGCCTGATTGAAATACGAAATGGCTGCTTCCAGATCCACAGCCGTTCGTTTGTTCCAGGCGTAGCGTCCCTTCAAGTAGAGCTCATAGGCTTCTGGATCCTGGGTACCCTGCTTGGTGACCAACTGCTTCTCGGATGTGCTCATACCGGAGCGTAACTTCGCGGCCAGATCCCCGGCCATCTGCTGCTCCAGCGCGATGATCTCCGTGCTTTTGCCGGTATAGTGCTGTCCCCAAAGCTCGGTGTTGTCGCGGACATCGGTCAGTTCCGCACTGACTTCCACGTTGTCGCCATGCGGAGTAGCGCGCCCGCTCACCAGGGCCGCGACTCCGAGTTCACTGCCGACCTTCTGCGCGTCCACATCTTTGCCCTTGTAGTGGAATACGGAGTTGCGTGACTTCACCTTCAGGCCGGGGACGTGTGTAAGGCTGGCAATCAAAGACTCAGTGAAGCCGTCGCTCAGGTAGTCAACCTTGGCATCTCCGCTGGCGTTGGTGAAAGGCAGCACCGCGATCGAATCAATCTGCGCTGCTCTACCGGAGCGCAGGTACCAGGCGGAAGCGGCGAGAAGCGCTATGAGGACAATGCCGGCGGTGACCCACATCCACGTCTTGTTGTGTTTGGCTTCGGGCTCCGCGGGGACCGCGATTCTGCTCGATTCGCTTTGCCGCTTCAGGCGCTTGAGGTCGGCGAGCATATCGGCGGCATGCTGGTAGCGGGTGTCGCGATCTTTCTCGAGCGCCTTGTCGCTGATCCGTTCCAGCTCCGGGTGCACTTCCGGATTGAGACGTGCCAGCTTCGCCGGCGGGCGGTTCAGGATTGACTCGAAGATCACGCCCGAAGTGTCGCCGCGAAACGGCACGGTGCCTGTCGCCATTTCATAGAGCACCACGCCAAACGAGAACAGATCCGTGCGGGCGTCCAATTCTTTTCCACGCACCTGTTCGGGTGACATGTATGCGACCGTACCCAGGGCAGTGCCGAGACTCGTCAACTGCGCGGGGTGAGCGTCGGCCGTCGCATCCAGCACGGCTCCGCTTTCGGAACCTCGCTCACCGGATGACGAAACCTTCGCCAGCCCGAAGTCGAGAATCTTGGCATGCTCCTGGGCCGTCACAAAAATGTTGGCCGGCTTGATATCGCGGTGGATCACTCCCTTGGAGTGCGCGGCCGTCAGGGCGTCGGCCATTTCGATCGCCAGTGCAAGCACAGTCTCGCTGTCCATCGGCTTCGCCCCAATCCGGTGCTTCAGCGTCTCGCCGTCGAGAAACTCCATGACGATGAACGACAGCTCGCTACTTTTTCCGGTCTCCTGCTTTCCTATCTCCTGCTTTCCGATTTCATAGATCGTGCAGATGTTGGGATGGTTCAGGGCTGAAGCCGCCCGCGCCTCACGACGAAAGCGTTCCAGAGCCTGAGGGTCCCGCGACATCTCATCCGGCAGGAATTTGAGCGCGACGAAGCGGCCCAGTTCAGTGTCCTCGGCTTTGTAAACCACGCCCATGCCGCCACCACCAAGCTTTTCAACGATGCGGTAATGAGAGATGGTTTGGCCGATCACCAGGAGACCCCAGGTCCCAGGGTCGATTCATCTTACGGAGGCAGCCTGAACGAGCCAACGAATGAGGCCTGCTCAAAAGGCGGCCCCGGTTCCGCAACTACACCGCGATACAATAAAACGATTCTGCAAATGCCGTAATCCTCATCTCTATCTATGGCCATTCGTCTCTACAACACGCTCACCACCAAAATTGAGGAGCTCCAGCCGCTTGATGACAAGCGCATCCGCATGTACGCGTGTGGCCCCACCGTCTACGACTACGGCCATGTCGGCAATTTTCGGACATTCATCGCCGTCGATCTTTTGTATCGCTTTCTTCTTCAGTCGGGATACGACGTGAAATACGTGATGAACATTACCGACGTCGACGACAAGATTATCCGCAACGCTGCCCGCGACGGCGTCAGCGTGCAACAGTACACGGCGAAATATACCAAGGCGTTTCTTGAAGATTCGGCCACGCTCAACATTGCGCAGCCGATACTGGTGCGCGCGACCGAACATATTCCGGAGATGGCGGAGTTCATCGCCGAACTGGCGAAGAAAGGCTTTGCGTACCGCACCGACGACGGTTCTTACTACTTCCGCATCGCCAAATTTCCCGAGTACGGCAAGCTTTCGAAAAAAGATTTTGCCGGCATGACCGACGGCGCGCGCGTGGATGTTGATGAATATGAGAAAGACAGCGCGCGCGACTTCGCGCTCTGGAAGGCGCCCAAGCCCGGCGAGGCGTCGTGGGAGACTTCCATCGGTCCCGGCCGTCCCGGCTGGCACATCGAGTGCTCGGTCATGTCGATGGAGCAGCTCGGGCCGAGCTTCGATCTGCACGCGGGCGGCGAGGATCTGATTTTTCCGCACCACGAAAATGAAATCGCGCAGTCCGAGTCGCTCACCGGGCAACAGTTTGCGCGCCACTGGTTTCACGCGCGCTTTCTGCTCGTCGAAGGACAGAAGATGTCCAAGAGCCTGGGCAACTTTTTCACCCTGCGCGATCTCGTGCTCAAGGGCCACAAGCCATCGTCGATTCGCTGGCTGCTGACGCAGGTGCCCTACCGCAATCAGCTGAACTTCACCTTCGACGGCCTGAGCGCGGCCGCCAGTTCGGTGGAGAAGCTGCGAAATTTTCGTTTTCGGCTCACCAGTTCGCAATTTCCGGCGGGATCGAACGCGGCAATTTCGCAGCTGGCCGCAGAGACTTCGGAGCGCATCACCGCCGCGCTCAGCGACGATTTGAATACCGCCGAAGCGCAGGGCGCGCTCTTCGACATGCTGCGAAAATCGAATACCGCGCTCGACGCCGGCGAAGTTCGCGAGGACGATGCTCAGGCTCTGCTCGCGACCCTCGATCGCTTCGACGCCATTTTCGGCGTGCTCAAAGATGACGATCAGCCGAAGATGAAGGCCATCCTCGACTGGGCGCGCGCCGCGGGGCGCGAGGACATCAGCCCGCAACTCGAGGAGATGGCGGGCGCAGCGCAGCTTTCCGACGGGCAGGTAAACCAAAAACTGTCCGAGATGGAAGCCGCAAGAAAGTCGCGAAGCTTCAAACAGTCCGATGCAATCCGCGCCGAACTTGTGGCCGCAGGTATCATCGTGGAGAACACAAAAGACGGCGTGCGCTGGCGAAGAAAGTAGAAGAAAGTAAAGAAGAAGGTAGAAAAAGCCGCGGAGCGGCATAAGAATACAGCCCACCGCGCAAGCCGTGGGTGCGGGAAAGGGAGCCCTCAAGCCCCGGAAGGGGCGAAAGAACGGGCAACGACCACGAAAGCGATTTAAATTACCAAATTACCCGATCACAAAATTACAAATGCTTTCCCTCGACGACCTCATCCGCGAAGCCGAAATTGCCCACGGCCACCTTTGCGCCGGACAAATCCTCGGCGTGCGCCTCGCCATGCTCGGCCTCGCCCAGCTGGGCATCGAAGATCCGCGCGGCAATAAGAAAGACCGCAAACGCCTCGTCACCTTCGTCGAGATCGACCGCTGCGCGACCGATGCCATCGGAGTAGTCACGGGCTGCCGTCTCGGCAAACGAGCGCTCAAGTTTCGCGACTGGGGAAAGATGGCCGCGACTTTCGTCGACCTCGAAACCGGCAGAGCCATCCGCATCGCCGCGAAAGAATCGTCGAAGAAGCTGGCGCGCGAGCTGCATCCGGAGCTCGAGGACAAGAACCAGCAGCAGATGCTCGCCTACCGCGAGATGAAAGACGACGACCTGTTTTCGATGCAATGGGTAAAGGTCGAACTCCCCGCGGAAGAATTTCCGGGCTACAAAGGCGAGCGCATAGTCTGCGCCGAATGCGGAGAAGGCATCAACTTCCGCCGCGAAGTAGAGCGGGACGGACGGGTGCTGTGCCGGGCTTGCGCCGGGGAGCGGTATTACGAACCGCTGTAGACCCCAGCCACAATCCACTAAAAACAACTCTTAAGAATTCGTGGGATATCTCTGCGACCGTGAAGGATTGCGACCACCTGAAACGGTTTCGTCTCTGGCCGGTAGACAATGAGATAGGAATAGACGGAAAAGAACTTTACCGAAGCGTTCGTCAGGCGCTTGCTCCAGTGTCCAGCGCCCGGCGTCTTTGCCAGGAAAACGATTTTTTCGCGAATGACGGACTCTACACGATCCGCAAGTTCGACGCTGCCCTGGTTCTTGAGATACCGCCAGATCTGTACGAGGTCGCGCGCGGCCTCGGGCGCGAGGACGTAACGCGCGCTCGTTCAGGCTTGGACTTCATGTCTGCGAGGTAAGCGTCGAGCCGGTCTTCGGGAATTCCCTCGCCTCGGTCCAGTTGTTCAATTCCGCGACGGATTTTTGCGTCGTTGGTTTCGCGGTTTTCCAGAAGCCAGCGATCCTGCTCTTCCTGCGTCTCCAACAGCCGGAGCAAAACCTCCTCAATACTGTTGGAACCGCTCGCCTCGATCTGCTTCTGAATCCTCGCCTCAAGGGCCTGATTACGGATCTCAATGTTCATCGCAAACTCCCGTTAGCACCCATTCTGTAATCCTAGCCGACGCGCGGGGAAGCGACAATCCCCGACCTTAAGGTACGCAGCGAACGACTAACGACCAGCGACTAACGACCAACAACCAACGTCGCCCTCTCAAACGCATGCGCCACGCGCAGCACCGTCGCCTCATCAAAGTGCCGCCCAAAAATCTGCAGCCCGATGGGCAATCGTTCACTACTCTCGCCGCACGGCACCGAAATTCCCGGGATGCCCGCCAGGTTCGCCGTCACGGTATAAATATCCGCCAGATACATGGCCAGCGGATCATCCACCTTCTCGCCCAGCTTGAACGCCGGAGTCGGCGCCGTGGGCGCGGCGATCACATCCACTTTCTGGAATGCTTCGTCGAAGTCGCGCGTCAGCAGCGTGCGCACTTTTTGCGCTTTTAGATAGTAAGCGTCGTAATATCCCGCGCTCAGCGCGTAGGTTCCCAGCATGATCCGTCGTTTCACTTCCATGCCGAAGCCGCAGTCGCGCGTCTCGCGATACATTTCGCCAAGCGTTCGCGCGCCGCGCGCGCGAAAACCGTAGCGCACGCCGTCATAGCGCGCGAGATTCGCCGACGCCTCCGCGGTGGCGACAATGTAATACGCGGGAATCGCATACTCGGTGTGCGGCAGGCTGACGGGCACGATCTCGCATCCGAGCGATGCCAGCTTCTGAATCGCCGCCTCCACCGCCGCGCGTACCTCGGCATCGAGCCCGGAGCCGAAATATTCTTTGGCCACGCCGACTCTTATTTTGCTTTGCGAATCTGCAACGGGCTTCTCCATCTCCGCCACATAGTCGGGCACAGGGACATCTGCCGAGGTCGAATCCATGGGATCGCGTCCGGCAATAGCTTGTAGCATTAGCGCCGCATCTTTCACGGTGTTCGCAAACGGGCCAATGTGATCGAGCGACGACGCGAACGCAATCAAACCGTAGCGTGACACTCGCCCGTAAGTCGGCTTGAGCCCGACAACGCCGCAGAACGAGGCCGGCTGCCGGATCGATCCGCCGGTATCCGAGCCCAAAGTCGCCACCGCCATGCCGGCGGCCACCGCGGCTGCCGATCCGCCCGAAGAGCCGCCGGGGACGCGCGTTTTATCCCGCGGATTGCGCACCGGATGGAACGCCGAATTCTCGGTCGACGAGCCCATGGCGAACTCATCGCAGTTAAGCTTGCCCAGAATGACGGCGCCCGCCGCCTCGAGGCGCGCCACGGCAGTGCAGTCGTAGGGCGGAATGAAATTTTCCAGAATCTTCGATGCGGCCGTAGTCCGCACCCCCCGCGTCACCATCACATCTTTGATGGCGACCGGAACGCCGGCGAGCGGCGGCAGCGGCTTGCCCTCGACCGCCAGCTTGTGGATGCGCTCGACTTGCGCCATGGCGCGCTCTTCCGAGAGCGTGAGGAAGGCCCCAATCTCGCCATCTTCGCGCCGGATGCGTTCATAGCACTCTTCGACGACGGCGAGCGCAGTCGTGCGCTGCTCCGCGATCGCTGTGCGGACTCCGTCAATGGTCATTGCATTCGGCATCGCCGCTCGCCGTCACTCAAAGTTCTGCGCGGACACTCTTCTCCGCGCCGCCGTTACTCGATTTTCTGCGCGGCCAGAAATGCCCCCGTCGCGCGTCTATCGCTCAATCACCTTAGGCACTTCAAAAAATGTTCCGTCCGTATCGGGCGCGTTCGCAATCGCCTCTTCGTGCGGCAGACACGGTCGCAATCCATCTTTCACATCTTCCCGCATGGCATATGCGAAGCGCTCGCTGCCTTGCCGCGACTCGTCGACGCCATGGCGGTCGGCGACCTGCGCCATCGGCTCGACGTTTGCGGTATCGAGCGCGCTGAGACGGTCCACATATTCCAGAATGGAATTAAGATCGCGCAGCATGCGCGACCGCTCCTCGGAGGTCAAGTCAAGGTTCGCCAGCTCGGCCACATACGCCACATCTTTTTCAGTAACTTTCATATCTCACTTGTCTGCCTTTGTGCGGAAATGTTGGTTGTGCCCCAGGTTCGCGCCGACCCGCTCTCAACTGGCTCTCGCGACTTCGGGGGTCATCGAGTCTCCCGTAGTTTTACCCGCCGCCGCCGCCTTCTCGCGCTTCTTCTTCAGCTTGCGCAAATGCGCCGCTGAGTACAAACTGCCGCGGCACCTCTTCGCTCCACAATAACAAGGAGCTTCATCCTCGCCGTCATACAAGTTGTAGTCGTAGGTCAGCTCTTCGCCGGGCTCAATGTCGCGCAGCGCGATGATCCACATCTTGCCCGCGATCTGATCGGTTTCGCAGTTCGGCTTGCACGAATGATTCACGAACGCGGCCACGCCGAAGCCGTCAATGATGCGCTTGCCGCCGTCGAGGCCGAACAGATAGGTATTCGGAAAATCGTCATACAGGTCATCGGCCTCTTCGTAGCTCAAATGCTCGCCAACGTACTCGACAACCAGCGTGCCCTTGCGAATGCGCCGGGTGGTATAGCAACCGTAGGAGTGGATGGCGGACTTGCGGATTTCGAGCGTCATGATCAGCAACTGTCTATAAAAACCTACCACGGAGACACGGAGACACGGAGGAGGAAAAGAACAAAAAGAATTTTCTCCGTGTCCCCGTGTCTCCGTGGTGGATGCTCTGTGTGCGCTAGTGAAACCACAGCCACCCTGTTAACATTTTCTCCGGAGACTCCAGCCATGGCACCCAATCATCCGCCGCGCTTTCTTAAGATCGTGGACGAAGCCCGCGGCCGCGTTCGCGAAACTACGGCCGACGAAATCAAAGCCCGGCTCGATCGCAAGGACAAATTTGTGCTGGTCGACGTGCGCGAAGACCGCGAATACGATGCCGATCACATCGTCGGCGCGGTCCACCTGGGCAAGGGAATCATTGAGCGCGACGTGGAGGCGAAGTATCCGGCGCTGGACACCGAACTCGTCCTTTATTGTGGCGGAGGCTTTCGTTCGGCGCTGGCCGCCGACAATCTGCAAAAGATGGGCTACACCAATGTGATCTCCATGGACGGCGGGATTCGCGAGTGGCGCGAGAAATCCTATCCGCTGGAGAAAGGGAAATAATTTAGCGAAAGCACGTACTATTATTCTCGATCTTGTGGAAACGTCGTTAATATTGATTTTGCCTCGACTGACGACTGACGACTGACGACTGCCTCTCCCCTCCATTGCATCCCGGCCCCATCTCTGAAAAGATAGGCGCATCAAGGATTCTTCCTTATGGCAACCATCGGGAGCTTTGCGCTTTATCTGGCGCTTGCTCTGAGCGTCTATTCCTTCGGAGCCGGCCTGCTGTCGCTCTTTGGACGCGACGCCGCTTCCGCCCGTCTCGGTGAAACTGCCCGCCGCGCCGGCATTGCGGCGTTCATCGCCGTGCTGCTGGCCGCGTTCATCCTCGTCTCTTGTGCCTTCAATGACGATTTTTCCAACGCCTACATCTACCATCACAGCAACCGCGATCTTCCCGCCGCCTACAAATTCGCCGTGCTCTGGTCGGGGCAGGAAGGCTCGCTCCTCTTCTGGTCGCTGCTTCTCGCCGGCTACGGATTCGTTCTGCGCCTGCGCTACAAAACCGATCAGCGCCTCTTCGCTTACGCCTCCGTCATCATCGCCGCCGTTCAGGTCTTCTTTCTGCTGATTCTCACTTTCGCCGCGCACCCGTTCGCCATCGAACAGGGCGGCATCCCTCCCGACGGCGCCGGCCTCAATCCTCTTCTGCAATATCCCGAGATGGTTATCCATCCCCCCATGCTCTATCTCGGATACGTCGGCTTCACCATCCCGTTCGCCTTCGCGCTGGGCGCGCTCATCATGAAGTATCCCGGCGAAAAGTGGATCCACATCACGCGCCGCTGGACGATGGTCACGTGGTGCTTCCTCACCGTCGGCGTCTTTCTGGGCGCCCACTGGGCCTACGCCGTGCTCGGCTGGGGAGGCTACTGGGGTTGGGATCCGGTCGAGAACGCGTCGCTGATGCCGTGGCTCACCGGCACTGCCTTTCTGCATTCGGTGATGATGCAGGAGAAGCGCGGCATGCTGAAAGTCTGGAACATGGCGCTGGTTTTCGCCACCTTCCTGCTCTCCATGCTCGGAACGTTCCTGACGCGCTCGGGCGTCATCAGTTCCGTGCACGCGTTTGCCCAGTCCTCGATCGGGACCTGGTTCATCGTTTTTATCGGAATCACCGCAGCCGTCTGCATTTATTTTCTGATCGTAAATTTGCCGCACCTGAAGAGCGAACACAAGCTGGAATCGCTGGTCTCGCGTGAATCGAGTTTTCTGTTTAACAATCTCTTGCTGCTGGTGGTCTGCTTCACCATTCTCTGGGGAACGTTTTTCCCGATCATTTCGGAGTGGGTGCAAGGCCACAAAGTCACGGTCGGGCCGCCGTTCTTCAATCGCGTAGCCGTGCCGGTTGCGCTCCTGCTGATGCTCCTGACGGCCGTCGGCCCCCTGCTGGCATGGCGTAAAACGTCGATCGAGAGCCTGAAGCGCAATTTTCTTTTTCCCGCGATTGGCGCGGTCGCCGTCGGCCTGATGATGATCCTATTCGGCGTAAAGCCCTGGGAGGATCCGTCGTACTTCTACGCGACGATGGCCGCGATTCTTTCCGCGCTCGTCATCTTCACCGTGATCTCGGAATTCGTGCGCGGCGGCCGCGTCATCGCGGGCAAGAGCCACCAGAATATTTTTGCGGCGATGCTTCAGCTCAGCCGTCGCAACACGCGCCGGTACGGCGGATACATCGTCCACTTCGGGGTCGCCCTGGTCGTCATTGGAATCCTCGGCACGCCCTTCAATAAAGAAGTCGAAAAAGAGATGGCCTTCGGCGACAAGATCAACATCGGGCCTTACACGCTCGTCTGCCAGTCCTATACGCAGGACGATAATCCGAACTACGCCAACGAGTGGGCCATCATCAACGTCTACCGTGGCGGCAAGCTGATAACGACCATGTATCCGGAGCGCCGCTTTTATAAGGCGAGCAACCAGCCGCAAACCCTGCCACGGATTTATCCGAGCTTCCGGCAGGATTTATTCCTGGTGAACGACGTTTATCTCGTCTACGAAGGAAAGAACGACACGACCGGTCGGCCGATTATCAAGGCGCATCTGAACCCGCTGGTGCCCTGGATCTGGATCGGGCTGATCATCATGGTGTTTGGGACGGTAGTCGCGCTCGTGCCAAATTCCGTGCCAGTTCCGGTAACGGTCAGCCTGCCGGTTCGCACCGAGGCGCATGCAGGAGCGGGGGACTGATGAAACGTGCGATCACACATATCGGCTCTTCGATCGATGTGCCTTCGACTGGTTGCGTTCCACAGCCGCAGAGCGGCGAAAGATTGCAGCCCACGGCGCAAGCCGTGGGTAGGCAAGCAAAGCGAACCAGCCCCGGAGGGGCGCAAGAAACCCGCTCTTGGGTGGAGCAGCGCTTCAGCGCTGCGATGAAAGCCGTCTCTCCATTGGCGGCTTTAGCCGCTGAGGGCCGTCGCTCAACGCTAAGACGCGCCCTTCAGGCCCTAATCCTCGCCGCCGCCGTTTTCATCTTCCTGGCCGCCGCCCCCACCCCCGACGCTCGCTTCCACGACCTGGGCCATCGCATGATGTGTACCTGCGGATGCGGTCAGATCCTCCTCGAATGCAATCACGTCGGCTGCCAGTCCTCCGAAAAAATGATCAACCAACTCCGGGCCGCCCTCGATAAAGGCGACAACGACGACCTCATTCTCCAGGGCTTCGTCCAGGAATACGGCCCCACCGTGATTGCCGCTCCCAGCACAACGGGTTTCAACCGGGTAGCGTGGATCATGCCGTTTGCAGTCTTAGCCCTCGGCATAGCCTTCGCGGTTCACACAGTGCGCACCTGGAAAAACCGCCCCGAGCCCGCCCTGGCCGATGGCATAGTGATCCCGCAGCAAAGCCATGCCCTCGACGACCTCAGGGCAAGGGCCCGCAGAGAGACGGACTTATGAATGTGTTGGCTAAGAACTAAGAACTAAGAACTGAGAACTGGGAACTGGCAACTGAATTTCATGAACATGATCTACTTCATCTGCGGAGTCTTCACGCTGGTCTCGTTCTACTACGTCTTCTTTTTTCCAGGCGAAGTCTACGCCGGAGAAGAGAAGACGCGTCTAGGCTATCTCCGCGAGCGCAAGGACTCCGTCTACGAAAATTTGCGTGACCTGAATTTCGAATACCGAGCCGGCAAGATCCCAGACGCCGATTACCAGTCCATGCGTAACTCGCTCGAGGAAGAGGCAGCAGCGATCATGGCCGAGATTGGGCGGCTGGAGATGGTGGCTGTTTAGCCGCGCCAGCAGCGGCGTCACAGGCATTTGCACACACAAATGAAAAAGAAAATCCCAACCTTTAAGAGCGACCGTGCCGCTGCGGCTTTCGTCGATAAAGCTGATCTGTCGCAATACGATCTTTCGGGCGCGAAACTGGTGCGATTCGAGATCAAGCGCAAGGACAAGTCGATCAATCTGCGCTTGTCCGAAGAACTCTATGATGCGGTCCGCGATCGCGCCGCCCGCGCCGGCTTGCCCTATCAGCGCCTCATCCGCCTGATGCTTGAGCAAGCACTGAGCGCATCGAAGTAGGCTGGATGTGCAAGCCGTAGCCGCTCTCAACTTTTCGGTCACTTTGTTGAAGGAGAGATTTTGAAGAAAACTGTACTAATAGCTGCGACCTTATTTCTCGCCCTTTCCGCCCACGCCCAAACCCTCTCTGGCACCGTCACCAATGGCACGACCAACAAACCGGCCGCCGGGGACGAGGTTGTGCTTATCAACCTCAC
The DNA here is from genome assembly GCA_963803645.1 of uncultured Acidobacteriaceae bacterium. Lineage (GTDB taxonomy): Bacteria > Acidobacteriota > Terriglobia > Terriglobales > Acidobacteriaceae > Acidiflorens. The sequence goes on from CAWDNK010000007.1 coordinate 1,144,842, forward strand.
GAATGGCATGGAGGTAGCGGCGAGCACCAAGGTTGATTCGGCTGGGAAATTCACCTTCGCGCTCAAAGATGCGCCGGGCGGGCCGCATCTTATTCGGGCCATTCACCAGGGAGTGACCTATCACCAGATCGCGCCCCCCGGCACCAGTTCCGTCGAGGTCAAAGTTTACGACGTAGCGAAAAAAGTCAGCGCGCTCAGCCTTACCGCTGACGTTCTCCGCTTCCAGGCGGATTCGACCAGCCTCCAGGGCATGCGCCTGTTCGCGGTCGACAACAACTCGACCCCGCCCGTCACGCAGCTGAACGAGCACAACTTTGAGTTTTATCTGCCCGCGGGCGCGAAGCTGCTCCAGGTGCAGGCGCGCGCGCCCAATGGACAGCCGATCGGGACCGAGGCCGAGCCGCAAACTGAGAAGGGGCGCTACGCGATCAATTTCCCGCTCCGTCCGGGAGAGACGCAGTTCCAGCTCGAGTTCACCGTGCCTTACACGGGCACGCTCAAGATCGATCCCAAGCCGCTCTATCCCGCCGAGCATTTCGTGGTGATGCTGCCGAAGTCGATGCACTTCTCGGCCGCCGACGCTGCGACCTTCAAGTCCATGCAGGATCCCAACCAATCTGACGCGGTGGTCGAGCTGGCGCAGCAGACTCACGTCGGGCAGTCGCTCGCCTTTACGGTCAGCGGCACCGGGACAGTCGTCGAGCAGCAGGCGCAAGGCGAAGAAGGTGGATCGGCCGGACCTGAAGGCCAGGGCGGCGGCATGCCAGGAGGAACGCCGGGCGCTGCTGGGCAAGGCAGTGCCGGGCAAGGCGCATCCGGACCGATGAATGAAAATCCGCAGACCGAGAGCAGCCGGCCCGGCGGAGGCCTGGGCGTGCCCATCGACGCGCCCGACCCGCTCGAAAAATATCGCTGGCCGATCATCGGAACCTTTATCGTGTTGCTCGGAATCGGCGGGTGGATTGTCACCAAGCGGCAAGGCGCAGTGTCAGCGGCATCGGGAGCCTCCGCGCGTGCAACGCTAGGTTCAGGACCGCTAGGATCGCCCATCACCGGCCCGGGCGCAGCCGCTATCTCAGGCTCGGCGGGCGCGACAGCGGCGCGGCCTGGCACCTCCGGAGCCGCGAATGCCCCCGCCTCCAAGTCCGCCATGCTGCTAGAAGCCTTGAAGGAAGAATTATTCCAGTTGGAGGTCGAGCGCAACCAAGGCAAAATTACGCCCGAGGATTACGACAAAGCCAAAGCCGCGCTCGACCAGACGCTCGACCGCGCGTTGAAACGCCAAAACTAAACGCCAAAACTGAACGCCAAAAGTAAGAGGAGCAGCCAGGTTCGGCTGCTCCTCGGTGTTATTTCGAAAGTTATTTCGAAACCGAACTTCGCTTCTGGCCATTCGCCAGTGCCCAATCCGGAACTTCAGCAGCCCGTTCCACCCGGCCCGCCATCGTAGAAGTAGTCGTTCCATTCGCCCGAGCCTCCGTAGTAGGGTCCGAGAATGTTGTAGCACTTGGGCGATGAGATATCCGGCGTCAGGCTATCCCAAATCGCGGCCGACTTGGTGTTGTAATAAAACAGGTAGCTCTGATAGGCAGCGTACCCGTAGCCCTTGGATAGCCACTGTCCCGCGCCTGCCGCACCCCATTTCGTCGTGCCCACGGTCTCGGTGCCGAATGAGATCTCTTGGGCATGCTTCGTATTCTGGCCCCCGTTGTACATCGAGCCAGGATAGTAACCAACCCAGTTGCTCTGGAACTGAACCCACCAGTTGCCGCCTGAGAAGAAATATCTCACTTCGCTTTCGTACTGGGCTCCGCCGGTAACGCTGGTCGGGGAGATCTGCGCGCCAATCACGCTGCCATCGCAGGAGCTGCACACGACGAAGTCTCCGCAGCCGTTGTTCCAGCAGCCGCTGTTGTAGCCATCGGGCGTTGAGAAGATGAAGAAGTGGGTGTACGGATCGCCGAACATGGCCTCATACACAACCCAGCCCACTTCCTCAGTCTGTATGGTGCACGATTCAGAACCACCGCAGGGCGGCTTGCCGCTGTTGATGCCTCCCGTGTACCACGCCTGCGAGAGCGAGAACACTTCGCCCGCGTTCAAGTCGACGTAAGGCATCCAGTCATTCAGCACCGAATTGCCGCCGTAGTTGTCCACGTCCTGGAACGCGGTGGAATACTTATGCGACGTTCCACCCGGTGTGTAATATTCCTGGTGCGTCGGAATGTGTTCATTTTCGCTCTTCTGGAAAAACTGCTTGAGGGTTGGAAAGCGGGACGTCGTCTCCAGCGTGACCCGGCGGATGGCGACGGTATGTTCCTCGCAATGAGTGGAGTTGCCGAATGTGTCGAACGGGTACGCTTCATCCGGTACCGACGCGCGCCTGGGGGCGTTGGCGTCACCGCCGTGGGTTGGTTCAGCGACCGCTGGGATCGCCGGTGGTGTAGCAATCGACGACAGCCCGTACTTCCGGACGGCAGGTTGCTGCATTTCAGGAATGCAGTCATAGTGGGCCGAGCCAAGCACGAAGCTGTGGTTCACCTCGACGCCCTGGTACATATTCAGAATGTGCTGCCGCATTTCTTCGAATGATGCGGCGTCCTGTACTTTGCTGGCCGGCCGCGCCATGTAGTCATTGGCATCGGCGTTGCTGGTCTTGTCGATGAAGCTGCCGAATGGCACGAAATCCGTGGTCGCTGACTGCGCACCCGCCACTCCGCCCAACATCCCGCCGAACACAAAGAGCGCCAAAGTGGTGCCCAGAGCGATCTTGTGTCCGATCGCATTCGCTACCTTTTCCTGAAAACTTTGAACGGCTTTCGAGATCATATGATTTTTCATTTTGGCTCTCCTTAAGTATCAAACCTGGCGTCCAAACTTCCTTAGAACGCCTTCACTGGATAGAGCGGGAATACGGCTCCACGGGGGTCATGGTTTGAGAAAATTGTTTTAGGGCAGGAGAATCAGATGGTTAGCGGCCAACTTGGTTCATTCAGCGGACAACGTTGCGGCGCAATCAGGCGTTTCGTGATCCGGCGCCGCTATCCTGAGCCTTGAGCCCAGCCCGCATCTTTCTCATCTAATAGAATGAATACCCGAGGCAACTTAATGAGCAACATCTTTAAGACCACGCTGCTCCTCACCGTGATGACGCTGCTGCTGATGGTGGCGGGGCGCGCGCTGGGCGGCGAGAACGGCATGTTCATCGCGCTGATTGTTGCCGGCGTGATGAATTTTGTGTCGTACTTTTTTTCCGATAAGATCGCGCTCGCTATGTACCGGGCGCAGCCGGTCACGCGCGAAGAGTTGCCGCGCGTTTACAACATCGTTGAGCGGCTGTCGCAAAAAGTCGGACTGCCGATGCCGAAGGTTTACGTCATTCCGACGGAATCGCCGAATGCGTTTGCCACCGGACGCAATCCAAATCACGCCTCGGTCGCGGTCACGCACGGAATTCTTGGCCTGCTCACCGATGAGGAACTCGAGGGCGTGATCGCGCACGAACTGGGGCATGTGCGCAATCGCGACATTTTGATCAGCTCGATTGCGGCCACGCTGGCGGGAGCTATCACGTGGCTCGCGCATATCGCGCAATGGGGAATGATTTTTGGCGGCTATGGCGGACGCGATCGCGATGACCGCGGCGGAGGTATTGCCGCGATCATCATGATTTTCCTGGCGCCGTTCGCGGCCATGCTCATCCAACTGGCCGTCTCGCGCTCGCGCGAATATGGAGCCGACGACACGGGCGCGCACTGGACGGGCAATCCTTATGCGCTGGCGAGCGCGCTGCAAAAAATCGAAAACTATTCCCACCAACGCCCGCTGCTCGCTACCCCTTCCACCGCGCATCTTTTCATCATCCAGCCGTTCCTCGGAGGCATGAGCTTCGGCAACCTCTTCTCAACCCATCCCCCGACCGCAAAGCGCATCGAGCGGCTGATCGGTCGTCCGGCAGACTCTTTGCGGTAACTCCCCAGGCGAGGTCTCGGTTCCCGGTTTCGGTTCTCAGTGACGCCAGCCATGGATGGTCACGCAGCGCGGCTTTTGATTGATGCTATGAGTCCATTCAACACTCTGCCCAGTTCATCAGCAGCGACCAGCAAGCTATCTGCCTTTGGCTGCGGCAGATATTTTAGCTCCTTGGCAATGAGGAGCTGAGTTTCGATTTCGGCTAGCGAGCCACGTGCCTGGCTCAGAAAATGATGAAACTCCTTTTGCGAGAATCGGGCCTGCCCCTCGGCAATGTTGCTCGGAACGGAAACGGCCGCGCGGCGCAACTGACTGGTAAGTCCGTAAAGCTCGGAGCTAGGAAACTGCTGGGTTGCCAGCTAGACTTCGGTGACAAACTTCATGGATTTCTGCCATGCGATCAGTTCCCGATAGGAACGTCCCATACTCCCTCCACTCGCGATTATGGGATCGTTCTTCGCCTCACCGCAGTGACCGTCAACCATGCAGAAGGTTCGGTTTTACTGAGAACCGGGAACTGAGAACTGGGAACTGAGAACCAGTGCATGACCCCGGTAACACGATCCGCCCTGATCGGCATAGTAGAATTTAGACAATGTCCACGCACGCAGCGAGTGCCGCCTCAAGCCGCGCGGTACAACTGGAAAACGCCCTCCGCACCGTCATTCGCGGCAAAGACGATGCCCTGCGCCTCGCCCTCGTCTCGATCTTCGCCCGCGGCCACCTGCTCATCGAAGGCGTCCCTGGAGTCGGCAAAACCACGCTGGGCCAGACGCTCGCCCGCGCCATCGATTGCACCTTTCAGCGCGTGCAGTTCACCAGCGACATGCTGCCCTCGGACGTGCTCGGCATTTCGATCTACTCCGCGATCGAGCAGAAATTCGAATTCAAACGCGGCCCCGTTTTCGCAAACGTCCTGCTGGCCGACGAGATCAACCGCACCACTCCAAAGACGCAGTCCGCGCTGCTCGAAGCCATGAACGAGGGCCAGGTCACGGTGGACGCTTATTCTTACCCGCTGCCGCAGCCGTTTCTAGTGATCGCCACCCAGAATCCCATCGAGCATCACGGCACCTATCCGTTGCCCGAGTCGCAGCTCGACCGGTTCCTCATGCGCATCCGCATGGGCTATCCCGAGGCGAGCGCCGAGCGCGAAATCCTGCGCTCCGAGGCCGGCACCGCCCAGCTCGAAAAGCTGCGCCCCGTGCTCAATGCCGCCGATGTGATTGAGATCCAGCAGGCCGTCACGGAGGTCCACGTCGACGAGTCGCTCATCAGCTACGCGCTCGCCATTGTCGCCCGTACCCGCGAGTCCGAATATCTTTCTCTCGGAGTTTCGCCGCGCGGCTCGCAGATGTTCTACCGCGCAGCGCAGGCGATGGCCTTTCTCGAAGGCCGCGATTACTGCACTCCTGAGGACTTCAAGCCGTTGGCCGTGCCAGTCTTCGCCCACCGCGTGGTCGTCAATGCGCACTACGCATCAACGCTGAAGAAATCGGAGCAATCCGAGCAGGTCCTGAAAGACATCGTCGAGAGCGTGCCCGTCCCGGTCTAGCGCCCTGGCGTGCCGATGATTCCTTCGCACCCGGCTACATGCAAGCGGCGCATGACCAGTAACTTACCAGCCCATTACCATCGTAAACTACCCGAAGTCGTACTACTTGCGGCCAGCGAGTTTCCCCTTGAACGCCGCGCCTGTCGTGTGTTCCAATCAATCCACGTCCCCCTCGCACGGTCCGTGTCCTTATTATGATGATTTCCTCCCATAGCTACCGCTGCGCTTTGCCCAGGTGTCTCCATCGAATCCCATTTTCCTTCGCGCGTCTCTCGGCGCACACCGCAATTCTCCTCGCCCTGGCGCTGGCATTTTGTGTCGCGCTGCCGCTTAACGCGTTCGCCCAGGACTACATGCTCACCAACGACGACTCCTTCACGAACGGAGTCTCGTTCTATACCATCGGTTCCAACGGCGCGCTCACCTTTGCTATGGAAGTGCCCGGTCCCGGTCTCGGGATCGGTGGCGGCTACTTCGGAATGTCTCGCGTAGTCGCAGTGAACAGCGGCAATACGCAGTGCATTTACGGAGCCGAGGCCTTTACCGGCGACGTCTTCTGGATTGTCGCCGGCTCAGGCATGGCGGGCGGATCGGCGTCGGGCTCGCAAGCCGATGATGGCTCAGCCAATGGCGTCGGCCTCGCAGCCAATACGCAATACGTGTATGCGAGTTTCAGTTCGTCCAGCACGATTGCCACCTTCCAGGTCCAATCTTCCTGCGCGCTGGCGTTCGTGGGCGATGTCGCGGTCGGCGGACTCAGTGGAGGAACGATTGACGGCATGGCCCTTCACGGCAACCTGCTGATCGCCTCCTATGCCGATGGTTCCATCGAGTCTTTCAACGTTGCTTCTGGAATTCCAGTGTCGAACGGTGACAAACAAAACTCCACCGCCTCAGTTGGTGGCGAGACCTATCCCAACGGCATCGACATTACGCAAGACGGCCACTTCGCCATCTTTGGAGACACTTCGACCTCCGATGTCATCGAGGTCTCTGACATTTCATCCGGCAGACTTACTCCGACGGTCGTCTACCGCACCCATTCCGCCATCAGCTCGAGTGATGTGCTGCTAAGTCCCGATGAGACGATCCTTTATGTCAGCAACACGCAGGGCGATGTAGTTTCAGCCATGTTCTTTAACAAGAACACAGGAGCCATCACGCACGGATGCACGTCGACCAAGATACGGGGTTACGTGCAGTCGTGGTCGTATCTCGGAGGCCTGGCCTTGCAGCAGATTACCGGCAACGGCGGCGGCGTGTTCGTGGCGGAGTTCGGCGGTCCCTCCGGCATCGCGTCGTTGAATCTGACCGTCAATGGCTCGAAGTGCACGCTGAAAGAAGCCAGCACTTCTCCCACGCCCGATGAATACAGTTTGGGACTTCTTTCTGTCGGCAGATTTCCACCGCGTTCTTTTTAGTGAAGTTCGTTTGTTGAAGTTGATTTTAGAAGCTATCTCGTAAATCGGGTTTGGGTAGGGCACGGCTTCAGCCGTGCCGCAAAGGGCCAGTAAAGACAGGGGCTTTAGCCCCTGAGGGAACCGAGTTACTCAAATATGAGTCTTATGCGTCTTACAAATTGTCTTATCGCAACCGCCGCTCTAGGCGTCCTCGCTATTAACTCAGCCGCGCAATGTCCGGCGCGCCCGGCCTCCGGCTCCGAGGTCAAGGACGCCTACACGATCCGATCGCAGAACGGCACGTTGACGGCCGACTTCGCGCTCGGCGAATCCGTCGACCAGGCCGGCTACACGCATTACTGTTATCAATATCAGGCGCCGAGCGGCATTGTCGAAGCGCCGACGATTCGCGTCAGCCCGGGAGACAATTTACAGCTCAACCTGGCGGACGTTATTCAGGACAACGACGCTTCGAAGATGAGCATGCACCATGCCGCCTCCGGTGCGGTCTGCGGCGACGGCGGCACGGTCACGGTCAGCTCCACCAACATGCACTTTCATGGCATGCCCATTCCGCCGGTCTGCCATCAGGATGACGTGATTGATACGCTCATCCAGCCCGGCTCGCCCGCCTTCAACTTCAACATTCAAATTCCTGCCGACACGCCGCCCGGCCTGTACTGGTATCACCCGCACATTCACGGCTTCACCGAATTCCAGGTCAATGGCGGAGCAGCGGGCGCGCTCGTCGTGAACGGTATGGAGAAAGTAAGGCCCGAGGTAAAAGGCCTGAAAGAGCGCGTATTTGTTGTGCGCCAGCAGTATCTGGTCCCGTGGATTCCGGGCCCTTATCAGCTAAGCCTCAATTATCAGGTGTCGCTCTTTCCGAACGGCGCATCGCCCTTCATCAACATGAAGCCCGGCGAGCGCCAGTTCTGGCGCGTCGCCAACGCCACGCTGCAAGACTTCATGCCGCTCCAGGTTCTTATCAACGGCAAGCCCGAGAAGCTTGAACTGATCGCGCTCGACGGTTATCCGCTGGGGCACACGCGCAATGTCGAGTCCGTTCTCATTCCTCCCGCCGGCCGCGCCGAGTTCATCGTCACCGGGCCGCCTGCCGGAGGCTTCGGCGAGTTCGTGGTCGGCCCTTATAACACCGGCCCGACCGGCAACGCCGATCTGTCGGCTCTGCTCGCCAGCATCAACCCCGTTTCAAGTGACCTCATCGCCGATGCCGGAGCCTCGCAACCAATCTTCGACGACACCTCACACACTCCCGCGGTCAAAATGAAATGGTCGGACGAGGACAACGCCAAGATCACGGCGGAACGCAAGCTCTATTTCTCCGAGGAGTTCGGTGGCACCAACGGCCCCATTCAGTTCTACATCACCGTCGAAGGCCAGAAGCAGAAGGTCTTTGAGCCCGACGAGAAGCCGGTGATCAAAACCAAAGTCGGCGCGGTCGAAGACTGGACGATTGAGAACCGCGCGCTTGAAACGCACGCCTTTCACATTCACCAGATTCACTTCAAGCTGCTCGAAGTCGACGGCAAGCGCGTTCCGAATAACGATATGCTCGACACCATTCCAATTCCTTATTGGAGCGGCACGGGCCCCTATCACAGCGTAAAGGTCCGCATGGACTTCCGCGATCCCACCATCGCCGGCACATTCTTATTCCACTGCCACATCCTTCTGCACGAAGATTTGGGCATGATGCACAAAATTGAAGTCGATCCGTAAGGTTTGTGTGGCGTGGATACTCTTGTCCGCCGTAAGCCGCTGTCTCATGACCGCGTCTTGTTGCTCCGCCTCGCGGGTACAATTTCAATCGCGCGCACAAAATCTCAATCTCTCTCGCGTACAATCTCAGTCGCAAACCATAAATTCACTTCAGGTGACGCCGTGACCATCCGCATTACAAAAAAATCCCTGTTCATCCTCTTCGCCGCGTTCGTTTTCCTCGCCGGATGCTTTCTCGGAATGCATCTGCGCGCGCCCAACGTAGTTCACGCCGCGGCGCCCGCCGACGGGGCTATGCCTAAATCGGCCGATGGCGTCGTCCCAAAATCCTACGGCCGCCTCGTAGCCGCCATCGCCGACCGCATCGGCACCGGCCTGGTCTTCGAAGACAAAGACGGCGTCATCCGCTTCGTCAGCATCACCGGCATGAAAGAAGGACAGCTCAACCGCTACGATGAAACTCCAACCAAGGGCGGAATTCCAAAATCGTACGGCCACCTGGTCGCGGCGGTAGTCAACGGAAAGGGCACCGGTCTGGTCTTCGAAGATGCCGATGGCGTCATCCGCTTCGTGACCATCACCGGCGTGATGGAGGGAGAGTTGAAGCGCGAGTAAGCAATTCTCTAGCTTTAGTAGTTGCTCTTTGTTAGTGCCCGCGCTTAGAGTGCCTGCCCTAAGCTGAAGCCCGGCCTGAAACCAAAGCAGCAATCGCACGACGTTTATAAGTCGTTGCGTTCCTCTGTGATCCTCCGTGCCCTCTGTGGTTCGAGCCTTCGACTTCCTCGTCGGACGCCAAATTATAAAGATCACCATTTCTCAACGCACTACCCTAATTCGCGCCGCCCGCAATCGAAGGCACCAGCAGCACCTCGTCGCCTTCCTGAAACGAGTATTCATTCCCGCCCAAAAAGCGAATATCTTCCTCATTCACATAAATATTGAGGAAGCGCCGCACCTCGCCCGCTTCATCCCGCAGGTGCGTCTTCAGCTCGGGAAACCTCAAATCAAGCGCGCTGAATAGTTCATTAAGGTTCGCAGCCTCGCAAGTCAATTGCGGAGTGCCAGCCGTAAGCCGTCGCAAAGCGGTCGGAATTTGAACGGTAATGCTCATAAATCTCTCCTTCAAAAGATAAAGTCTAGCCAGCTCTCGGTTCTCGGACAGAAACGACGGGAATAGAAAAGTGCCGGGCTTTTCTGGCAACTGGCAACTGGGAACCGGCAACTGTCTCTACGCCACCGCGGTCGCCGCCGCCACAGTCGCCGCCGGAGCCGCCGAGAGCTTCGCAGCCAGGTAAGCCTCAAACTCGCTGAGCTTTGCGGCAATCGGTTTTTCGGCCTGATATCTGTCGACCAGCACATCAGTCGTCTTCAGGCCGTTGCCGGTGATGCAGAGCACAGTCGTTTCGTCGGGCAGAATACGGTCCTGCTGGATGAGCTTGCGCGCCGAGCCCACGGTCACGCCACCCGCAGTCTCGGTGAAGATCCCCTCGGTCTGCGCCAGCAATTGAATCGAGCTGACGACCTCCGGATCGGAAATATCCTCCGACCAGCCGCCGCTCTTGGTGATGGCCTTAATGGCGTAATGTCCGTCGGCGGGGTTGCCGATCGCCAGCGACCGCGCAATCGTCTTCGGCCGCTGCGGCTCAATCTCGCTGCTGTATTGCTTGATCGCCGTCGAAATCGGCGAGCAGCCGGTGGCCTGCGCGCCAAAAAAGCGCACTGACTTCGGCTCAACCAGCCCGAGCAGGATCAGCTCATCGAACGCCTTTTTAATCTTCGTAATCAACGACCCGCCCGCCATCGGCACCACCACGTTGTCGGGCAGACGCCAGCCCAGTTGCTCGGCGATCTCGTAGCCCACCGTCTTCGAACCCTCGGCGTAATAAGGACGCAGATTGACATTCACGAATCCCCATTTATGTTCGTCGGCGATCTGCGAGCACAGCCGGTTCACGTGATCGTAGCTGCCGTTGATGCGCACCACCTCCGCGCCAAAAACATGCGTGCCAAGAATCTTCGCCGGCTCCAGATCCGATGGAATAAAGATCCACGCCTTGAAGCCGTCGCGCGCCGCCTGCGCCGCCACCGAGTTCGCCAGGTTGCCGGTCGATGAGCAGGCCACGGTATCGAATCCAAATGCCCGCGCATTGGCCAGCGCGACCGCGACCACGCGGTCCTTAAAGCTCAGGGTTGGCAGGCAGACCGCGTCGTTTTTGATCCATAGCCGCCGCGAGCCGATTTTTTCGCCCAGCCGCGGCGCGCTGACCAGCGGGGTAAACCCGACAGGGAGGGAGGGCTGATACCCCGCTGGCAGCGGCAGCAGTTCGCGATAGCGCCAGATATTCGGCGCACGGGACGCGAACAACTCACGTGAAACATGCTTTTTGAGAGTGGTGTAATCGTAGCTGACTTCGAGCGGCGAGAAGCACTCGCAGATCGAGCGCGGCTGGTTCTCGTAAGTCTTGCCGCATTCGCGGCAGCGGAGCTGGTAGATACTCGTCATTCTGCAACTTCTTTCCGTGACTGTGGGACGAGCCGGGAAATAATTCCCCGTAAACTACAAAACCCCTTTTCCGGGTAGGAAAAGAGGCTCGGGAGGTGCGGAACTCTCAAATGCAAAAAATGCAAATAAGTTCGCTTACCCGAATCTCATGGTCCCCGTTACCGGGCGAGAGTTGGCACCTGCAATAGCGATAGATGATCGCGATTCGGTTGCCGTGGCGTCTCTGGGCTCGTCCCTCAGCCACTCTGCATGAAATTCCAGCCTGCTCAACGAAGAGCAAACTTAGGTATGAATGTTATTACCGACCAGGCGGTCTGTCAAGCGGTTTTGAAGCCGGCATCTACGACTGCTTACGAAGTTATGCCTTCTTCTTTTCCGCCGCTTCAAGTTGCCGCACCTTCGCCATCGTCCCTTGTGAAAAATCCACGCGCTTCTTGCTCTTCTGACGCCGCTTCGGTTTGGTGGAGTAGTGATTCTGTGACATGGTTCCTCATCTGAAAGGCAGTTCGGGATGCCGCCCTGATTCGCGCTACCGCAGTCCTAAACTGCCACGCCTGTCTATTGTACTTGGAGAAGAGCAGTTCCCAGTTGCCAGTTTCCAGTTGTCAGTGAATCAAAACCATATGCCGGCAGTGGTACTGGCAACTGGCAACCGGCAACTGGCAACTGCATCACCGGCTGTACTGATTCCGCTTCTTATCCCGATGCCGTTCCATGCCAAGCTGAATCAGCCGGTCAATCAACTCGGGATACGAAACGCCCGTCGCGCCCCACAGCTTGGGATACATGCTGATCGCGGTGAATCCCGGCATGGTGTTGATCTCGTTCACATAGATCTTGCGCGGCTTATTCGGCAACCCAGGCTCCATCAGAAAATCCACCCGCGCCAGCCCCGAGCAATCCACCGCTTGAAACGCCGCAATGGCTAGCGTCTGCACCCGCTTCATCTCCGCCTTCGCCAGCTTCGCCGGAATGACCAGCTCCGAGCCCTCCGCCAGATACTTCGCGTCATAGTCGTAGAACTCTTTGCAGGGAACAATTTCGCCCGCGACCGAAGCTTTCGGCTCGTCATTCCCCAGCACGGCGCATTCGATCTCGCGGGCTTTATTCTTTTTCCCGCCGACGCCCTCCTCGATCACGATCTTGCGATCAAACTTCGCCGCCTCCGCGATCGCCGGCCCAAGTTCCTTGCGGTCGTGCGCCTTCGAAATTCCCACCGACGATCCCAGATTCGCCGGCTTCACAAACACCGGATACTTCAACTTCGACTCCACCAGCTTTTCAACTTTCCGCGGCGAGCCCTCCCAAGCCGACCGCAGCACAGTCACATGCTTCACGATCGGCAAGCCCGCGTTGCGAAAGAGTGCCTTCATCACATCTTTATCCATGCCCGCCGCCGACCCGAGCACGCCCGCTCCGACATAAGCCATGTCAGCCAGTTCCAGCAACCCCTGAATCGTTCCATCCTCGCCAAACGTCCCGTGCAGCACGGGAAAGATGACATCAACGTTGATGGCGCGGTCGGCAGCCCGCCGCAGTTGCGCCTCAACGGCATCGGCTCCCTCAAGATTTGCCCCGCGCAACTTCGCGTCCGTCTGAAAGGGCGCAAGCCCAGCCCCGCGCCGCGCCGGCTCCGGCGGCACCACCACCGAAGCGCCCGAAGCCAGCACAGCCGCTCCCGGAGTAGCCCCCGGATCGCCGGCCCGCAAATGCGATTGTGTGGCGCGGACACTCCCGGCCGCGCCGGACTCCGCCCCAGCCCCAGTCCCCGCCGCCGGAGAGGATCCAGCGTCCCCCTTGAGCAGCCTCTCCGCATGTTCCGCGGTAAGCCAGCGCCCATCCTTGGTGATGCCGATCGGCACCACCTCATACTTCGTCTTGTCGATCGCCTTCAAAACCGATGCCGCCGACAGCAGAGACACTTCATGCTCGCCGCTGCGCCCGCCAAAAAGAATGCCCACCCGAATTTTTGCCATAACAAATCAGTCTGGCCGCGCGAAGCGCCCCGCGTCAATCACAGGATTGGTACGCGGGTGCCTTTCACCGGGGCGCTTACGATAGAGACCTGCGGCGGTCTCCGGCTCGCCCGGCAACTGGGGGACAGTCGCGATCACTTCCCATAAGCCGACTTCTCATTACCTATCCGCATGTCCCGATTACCTCCGGTTAGCCGACAATCCGTCCGGAGCGAAAAAATCCTCCGCCCTCATTGCTAGCGTTCCTGAGGCCTGCTATCGGGCGGGACGACGCTATTCATGCGCAGGTATTCGACAAGTTGACCGTAGTGATCAAAGCTATGAGCGATCGCATCCATCGCGAACGAAAGACGCGTCTTCTGCCACTGACTCGGACTTGCAGTTGGCTGTACAACATTCTTTTCGTCGATTGTGGCGACAGCCGTGTGCAGAGCGATGAAGGAACCTTTGACGTATTTCATGATTTCCGCTTTCGTCCTCACGGAATCGGGCCCGGTCTCGTTCGCCATGTCAGCGGTTCGCTTTTGCCCTAGAATGAGTGCCGCCATTCCATAGTTATTTGCAGCCAAATGTTTCAACTGCTGGGCGAACGTACGCACACCCTTGAATTCACCATGCTTTTGGTCTGGAGCGAACGCGTACTTATCCTCAGGCATGGCGTCAGCAGCCGGCACCACATGCTGTTCTGCGGTCGTGATCCAGGAGTCCAAGGCTTCCGCGATGGAACGCTGCTGAAGCGGTTTGCCAGCCTGCGCGTGCGCGGCACTCGAATACGTCAGCAAAACCATCAGATGGGATGAGAAGGCGCCAGCAGTGCCGTGATAGAAACGCTGGCTAGGAGGATTCCCAATGGCAAAGAATGGAACGTTGGCTAAGAGCCAGGAGCTGCAACCAAGCTTTCAAACGACAACAGAACAGATCACGATCGGAATTGATCTCGGAGATCGTTTCAGCCACTGCTGCGTACTGGGACCAGATGGAAGAATACTGACCGAGGGCCGTCTGCGTTCTACGCCGGAAACTATGGCACGTCATTTTCGAGATCTTCCCTCATCGCGCATTGCCATCGAGGTGGGAACCCACTCTCGGTGGTTGAGCCAACTGCTGGCACAGTGGGGTCACGAGGTGATTGTCGCCAACCCACGCAATCTCAGAATGATCGCCGACAGTATTCGCAAATCGGATCAAGTCGATGCGCACATGCTTGCCAGGCTCGCGCGTGTCGATCCGAAACTGCTCTCTCCGATAGTGCATCGCAAACAGGAAAGTTACCCCGATATTATCCAGCTGAAAGCTCGTGACCTCTTAGTCAAGAACAGAACGCGGCTGATGAATGCGGTCCGCGGGGTTCTGAAGTCCACAGGGTTGCGTTTGTCCCCTTGCGGAACATCCTGCTTTCCGAGCAAGGCCGCCATGTGCGTCCCTGACGAGCTGAAGCCGAGCCTGACCCCGTTGCTGGAGACGATTTCACATCTAAACAAGCAGATCTATTCTTTGGATAAGGCAATCGAAAGCACGGCGCAAAATCGCTATCCAGAGACGAATCGCCTCCGCCAGATAAGCGGGGTCGGATCGATCACAGCGCTTCAGTACGTGCTCACCATCGGAGATCCCGGCCGATTCGCTCATTCCAGAGACGTACCTGCATATCTCGGGCTGACACCACGTCGCCACCAATCTGGCTCGGTCGAACAACAACTCAGAATCAGCAAGGCCGGCAACAAACAGCTTCGCTCTCTGCTGGTTCAGTGTGCTCAATATCTGTTGGGGCGTTTCGGGCCAGATAGTGACCTCAAACGCTGGGGCACTCGAATGTTCGAACGGGGCGGGAAAAACAGTAAGAAACGAGCCATTGTGGCGGTAGCCCGGAAACTGGCTGTTCTCCTCCACCGCTTGTGGGTTACCGGTGATACGTACCATCCTCTTTATAACGTCGCAATCAGTTCCGTCACACCATGATGTCTTGACGCGCTTTCAACGCTGCCGATGTGAGTGGACATCCCAAAGGATCTGTATTTTAGAAATGCAAGCTACTACCAGGAGGAAGTTTTAGAGCGATACCGTGTTCACGGTGACTGCGTGTTTTTTCCCGGGCCTTCGAGGCCGACAGAAAGATTGCAGCACCAACCTGATACTGAGAACCCCAATGTGCACCCGGCCTAGACAAGAGCCGACCAAGTGCGAATGGAAGCGCGGCGATCAGTTCAACACGGAAAAGGCAGGTAAAAATCACCTAAGGGTTGCGCCGTCATCACCGCTGTCAGCACACACAGACGGTTACCGACCCCCGAGCAGATGCGAGTTCTCGCTAAATCCAGGCGGGAGTTCAAACAAGGATGGGTTGAGAGGTGAGTCGGAAAGTTCTTCAACGGTTTCTTCCGTTGTCAGAATTCGATCAGGTGTGCCCTTGCTGCCTTTGATTTTGTGAATGACAGTCAGCTTGACCGCCAGGCCACTGGGAACTGGCCCAGTGTGGTGAAACTGAGCAATCTGGGGAGGCATAACAAGCGCAGTCCCGACGACGTAGTAGGGCTCGCTGCGCACAAAATCAGGGGCGCAGTTGTTGTCCGGGGCCTCATGTTCGATGTACCAACCGTCGATCGTTTCTTCTCCGCCGGCGTCTTTCTCGTCCGGTGAGCGTCTTGTCGTGGTTATAAAGTGTTTTGCCGAATGATTGAAGAACATCTTTCGTTCACCAGTCTCGATCGTCTTGCTCTCAATCTGAACCGCGTCGTGGGGATTCTTCTGCAGATAATCATCCAGCTGCGCGATCGGCCAGAACCTTACGACTTTGTAGGTTCGATACTCGCGTGCTTTTAGGTCAATCAAGGAGCCGGTCTTGGTATCGCAGTTGGCAATGTTCGAGATAAGAGCTGCCTCCCCGTCACCGAGACTGTCCTTTCTCCTCATGGCTCCTCTTC
This sequence comes from uncultured Acidobacteriaceae bacterium, assembly GCA_963803645.1. Lineage (GTDB taxonomy): Bacteria > Acidobacteriota > Terriglobia > Terriglobales > Acidobacteriaceae > Acidiflorens. The sequence continues at coordinate 1,160,912 of CAWDNK010000007.1, forward strand.
GGTAACGAACATCACGATGCTCGCTAGGGCTCTGCACATTCGGAGCCGCTCCCGTGTCTGTAATCACGCTGTGAGTTTTTACGACGGTGTCGGCACGGCCAACGGCGCAAGATGCGAGCAGGAAAAGTGTCAGGAATAAGCGCATGTCGATCACTTTGCTAGATCGAAGGTCAGCCTATCCTCTTTCCTGAGCCGTGACCAGATTACCGTCGGTCCCTGACTCCCCACCGGCCCTTTGCCTTCGTTTTGCGGCGAATGATGCAGACGGGCAAGGAACCCGTCAAGGTTTCCCTTCGGCTCGCTTCGCTCGACCTTGACTGAACCCTCGCCCGTCTGCTGGGGGCTCTCCGCTAGAAAACGAAGGCACACAATCGAAGCCCAACACCAAACTTCGGTTGACATCACAGCGCCTTCTCATGGAAGGGCGATTATGCAATTCGTCTTTCTCATAGTGTATTGTCCTTTTCGCGGATTGTTTCTACGCCGCACGTCTCGATAAAAAAAAGCTACAAGTTCAAGCCGACCCTCCGTTTAAGAAACGGCATCAAGGACCAAAGTCCCTGGACTCCTGCTCTAAGGGCGACTGGCCGGCGGAACGATTCCGTTCATTCGGAGGTATTCCACCATTTGTCCGTAGTGGTTAAGCGCATGAATCATCGACTCCACTGCAAGCGCAAGGCAAGTTGCCTCAGCGTTCTTGAGGGGCGAGATCGGAGAAGATTTGACCGCCGCATTCTTGTTGCCGATCGCGTCGATCGCCTGACCAATGCGCGCGAATGACTCAACGAGGTAATCGAGAATCTCGGCTTTAGTCCGTACTGTTTGAGGTCCAGTCTCGTCTCCTGCGTCTGTCGGCGGATCCTCACCCAGCGCGGCCGCCGCCAGGATAAAGTTGGTCGCTGCTAGATGTTTCACCTCCTGACCAAAGGTTCGTACGCCTTTGAATTCGCCATCCGTTGGGACAAACCCATACTTGTCGGCAGGCATTGCATCAGCAGCAGACACGATTTTCGTCTGTGCGACTTTAAATAAGACCTGCAGTGCGCGTTTTTCCCGCTGCGCATCCAGACCAGTTGCGCCCTGATCGGCCTGATGATTCGCCGCCGTTCCTCTTTGCGCCTCCAAAACTGTTCCGTCCGGTCTGTCAGTTTGTGCCAGCGCGATACTGCTGCAACCAAGCAAAAGCAGAAATGTGAATATCAATTTCATTTGCCTCATGTGCCTTCCCCTTGTAGCGACAGCGTTGCCCTACAGGCCCGCTATATGCATCTTGCAGGTTAAAGCCGACTTTAAGGCAAGAAGTATTTTTGGTAGGCATTGGTCGATTCGAGGTGACAATCAAAATGCCTCGATCCTAGAATGTACAGATGCCGCTACTAACAATTTCCGATGTGGCGCAACAGGTGGGCCTTCGACCCTCCGCTATCCGCTATTACGAACAAATTGGAATACTTCCTCCTGCCCAGCGAATCAGTGGACAGAGACGCTACGACACCACTGTGGTGTATCGGCTCGCAGTCATTCAACGGGCGCAGCTGACCGGCTTCACGCTGGATGAAGTTCACCAGCTATTCTTCGGTTTCGGCAATGTCACTCGGGCTTCAGAACGCTGGCAAAGGCTGTCGAGGAGAAAGCTCGCGGAACTCGACGGTCTGATGGATGGGATAAAAACAATGCGTGGGTTGCTGAAAAAGATGATGCGAAACTGCCGTTGCGACACCCTGGAGCAATGTGGAAAGGGGATATTTCGAGGCGGTTGCCATGAGACTATGGTGAAGTCTCGAGGTGCGAATCGTCGTCATGGCCGATAAATAGTCGGATATGTACATCTGACTCCGGTTGGCTGTAAAGCTTGCACACTCGACATGTGGCTCTCCTCGTCACCTTCGCGATAGTGCCCGAGTCACGCTAGTGCTTTTTCGGACACGACGCCGGGTTGAGTGCTTTGAGGCTAAAGGAAGGTGTGGGCGTCGCGTTCGAAAAAGCCGTCAGAAGGAAGCCGCTGGCGCGGCGGACGCGGGACTTATGCAAATTGAATGGAGCGAGTGAGGGTGTAGAAGTTCGCGGGAATCGTCAGGTCCGGTAGAGGAGAGGTCGTCGCACCTGCGCAAAGACGAATCGATGGCCGAAGTGAGGCAGGGCGGGGAGAGGAAGAAGATGTCTGGGTGTAACAGAGACACACTTCGGCGAGACGCTCTGAAGCGCGCCGACAGTGCGGTATGTGGGCGAGTGATTTCATGCGGCCGTGGCCAGGAGCGGTGGAGAACGGAGTTGGAGTTGCGCGGCTGTAAATCGTTCGACGACCGTCATGGGTCCGCCGCACTTGGGACAGCGCCACAGCGGGTGCGCTGTAGGAGCGGTTGACGTTTCCGATTCGTTTTTCGGTGGAGTGGCGTGGAGAACGGCGAAGCAGCGTGGCAGGAGGGCGGCGCGCCTTCGATTGGCGAGAATACCGAAGTGGCGGATGCGGACGAAGCCCTTAGGGAGCAGGTGAAGTAGGAAGCGACGGAGAAACTCATCGCGCGAGACGGTCATCACTTTCTGCTGATTGTGGTCGGCGGAGTCGCGCCAGCGGAAGGTGACTTGGCCGTCCGCCAGTGTGACCAAGCGATGGTTGGAGATGGCGACGCGGTGGGTATAGCGGCCGAGATACTGCAGGACGTAATCGGGTCCGCCGAAGGGTGGTTTGGAGTAGACGATCCAATCTTTGCGGAAGAGCGGACGCAGCCAGGCAGCGAAGAACTTGGGATGGGCGAGGGGTGCGAGTTCTCCGGCAAGGTGCAGTTGACGGCGCTCGAAGGCAGACTTCAGGCCGGCGACGAACTTGCCACGAAACACGCGCCGCAGTACGGCGATGGGAAGGAAGAAGCGTGGGTGGGATCGGATCCAGCGGGCGTGATCGCGGGAGAGTCCGCCGGCGGGAACGACACAGTGGACATGGGGATGAAGTTGGAGTTTCTGGTTCCAGGTATGGAGCACGCTGAAGAAGCCGATCTCGGCCCCGAGATGAGCGGGGTTGCGCGCGACTTCTAGCAGAGTTTCTGCGCTGGCACGAAGCAGCAAACCATAGATCACTTTTTTGTTTTGCAGAGCCAGCGCAGCCAGTTGCGGCGGCAGGGTGAAGACGACGTGGACGTAGGGCGTGGGCAGCAGTTCACGACGACGCGCCGCGATCCAGAGTTCCCGGGCGCTGGTCTGACACTTGGGGCAGTGCCGGTTGCGACACGAGTTGTAGGAGATGGTGGCACGATGTCCGCAGCCAGTGCACTCATCGATATGGCCGCCAAGAGCGGCGGTGCGACAGCGTGCGATGGCTAGCAAGACCTTAAGGTGTGTCCAGCGGAGCCATGAACGGTTCCTCTCGATGAAGTCTGCCCCTGCGCCGCGAATGATGTCGGCCACCTCTAACTGTGGCCGCTTCATCTACTCCTCTTCGGACGACCTGCCTTTCTTGAGCAGCAGCGCATCCAGCGGACTGGGCGTGGCATGCAAGTGCCGTTGCGAGAGGTGGAGATAGCGAGCGGTTTCTTTCAGATCGTGATGGCCTAACAGGATCTGGATGGTGTGCAGGTCGGCGCCAGCTTCGAGCAAGTGGGTCGCAAAGCAATGGCGCAGCATGTGGGGATAGATACGTTTCTTAATCCCGGCGCGGCGGGCGGCTTCGACGCAAGCGTGGTAGGGCGTCTTGTCATCCATGGGGTGATCAGCGCTGTGCCAGCGGTTGCCGGGAAATAACCAGACAGACTTTTTGCGCAAGCGTCGCCAGTGAGCACGCAGTTCTTCGAGCAGGACGGGGCTGAGCATGACGTCGCGGTCTTGGTGACCTTTGCCGTCCTGAATGTGCACGACCATGCGTCGACTATCGATGTCGCTGACCTTCAGCCGTGTGAGCTCGGTGCGGCGCACGCCGGTACCGTAGAGGGTCATCAAAATGGTGCGATAGAAGGAAGTCGGCGCAGCATCGATGAGCTGTGTTACTTCTTCCTGGCTGAGGATAGTGGGAAGGCGATAGCGCTTCTTGGGATAGGGAGTGTCGGCAATGCTCCAGGGCCTTTTGAGCGTCTGGATGTAGAAGAAGCGCAGGGCGCAGAGATGATTGGTCACCGAACCGGGAGTCAGTTTGTGCAGGGTGAAGAGCTGCGCTTGGTACTCGCGGATGTGCTGCGGTCCCAGGCGATCGGGCGAGCGGTGGAAGTGCTGCGCAAACCGCTCGATCAAGCGAATGTAACGCTGCGTGGTAGCTTCCGAGTAATGACGACGCTGGAGTTCTTCCAGCATCATTTTGCGTAGATGGGTCACAGGGACACCTCCTTGTGACCCACAACTTATCTGAACTGAACATCAAGACTGTCGACATCACCCACGCGGCAGCGTCCGCCGCGCCAGCGGCTTCGTTCTTACGAGCAAACCGGAAACTATCGGTTCCTCTCACGGATTCGTAACGACAAACGCGCATCGAGCGACGCATCTCATCTAGCTGATCCTGGAATTGTGGCGCTATGCCGACTTCCCATTACCAATCAGGGTCGATGAGTGACTCGGCGATTTCGCACTCCTCGCGATTGTCGTAGCGAGCCAACTGGGATCGGTGAACAGAAATCAGGGATCGCAAAAGTCACACTTGACATTGGCCGATAATCCACTACCATATGGTTGTGGATCAACTAGGGACAACGTTTGCGGCTTTGTCTGATCCAACCCGGCGGGCCATGATCGAACGGCTCTCCCGCGGGCCTGCCTCTGTGCATGGATTGACGAAACCGTTTGCACTCTCGCAGCAGATGATTTCAAAACACATTGCCTACCTGGTGCGGGCGCGGATTGTAATCAAGACGAAGCGTGGACGAGAGAGTGTGTGCACGCTCAGGCCAGCGGCGATCAAGAGGGTCAGCGACTGGGCGATTAGCTATCGCCGATTCTGGGAAGAAAGTTTCGACAAGCTGGAGGTGGTTGTGAATCAAATGAAAAAAACGGAGACCAGAGATGACAAAAAACACGATTAACGAGATCGAGCGGATGGTTGTTACAAGAGTTTTTGATGCCCCACGCGAGTTGGTTTGGAAGGCGTGGACAGACCCAAAGTACGTGATGCAGTGGTGGGGACCGAAGGGCTTTACTGCGCCCGTTTGCGAGATGGATTTTCGCGTGGGCGGAAAATCCCTCCTCTGCATGAGAACGCCGGATGGGCAGGAGTTCTGGAATGCGGTTGAATACCACGAGATTGTTCCCCAAGAAAAGATCGTTTCCTCCATGTACTTTTCTGACTCGAAGGGAAACAAGGTTGAGCCTGCAGAATTAGGCATAGAACATGAGGCCATAGACGGTGCGTACGACGTGACCATCTTTGAAGATCTCGGGAACGGCCAGACGAAGCTCACCTTCATTGGAAATGAGCCCATGGAGAGCGCGAAAAATAGCGGTCAAATGGAGGGCTGGAACCAGATACTCGATAAAGTTGCTGCGGTTATTGCGGGGCTAGCGCAGGCGAAATAGGACGTTGACGTTTTGACGATCGTCATCCGCGACATGCAGCTGAGGCTGGCGGCGAAGGCCTGCTCAGAACAGGCTTCTCGCCGCTCGGCCGAATACTAGCATTTCCGGCTAAGTGACCCTTGGCTCAACTGTTGCCTTCAGGCCAATGCGCTCAGCGAGCAATGTTTTACCGAACTCGACATTAGTCCTGTGAAACGCGTTTACAGTGATTGAAGGATCAACTTCTGGATCGTCGCCAGGCGTCCACGGATTTTTCCCAACCTGCTGAAGAAATTTTTAAGCGGGGCGCTTACCTCGCAAGAAGGCCGCCCAGCCCCTCCGTAAGCCATCCTACGTACCCCCATTGCCACCGCTTCACCAAGATTTCTGTTTACCAACCTTGACACAGCATAGCAATCCGGTGTGAAATTAGTGCGCTTCGAAGGCCGGTGCCGGCCCTTACCCCAAGGGCACTCGACCCAAGAGCGCTCATCGAAAAAACACTAGGCTGGAGCTCAGGTTACGTCTATCGCGCGTCGACCTGTGTTTCTTTGTTTTCGGAGTTGAAACGCTTCGCATCTCTTCAGGAGTCGCTCATGAATTCAAGTAGAACAGAAAGATTTCTTCTCGCGATCTGGTCGGTCGCACTCGCAGTCTTTATCTTCACCGCAATCGCTATGGCTGGCAGCAAGCCGAGCGCGCCTGCATCGCATGGCGGGGGTGGCGGTGGATCGCACGCACCCGCAGCCCATCCGAGCGGCGGCGGTAGCAGTCATGGGGGCGCAGGCGCCCAGAATCGCGGGCCGGGTGGAGCCCAGGGCCAGAACCGTGGACCCGGCGGCAACGCCAGTCGCGGCGGTCAAGGTAATGCAGGCAACCGCGGAGCGGGTGGCAATGCCAGTCGCGGCGGGTCGCAGGCAGGCAACCGTGGCAATACCGGAGCCGGGAATCGCGGCAATACGGGCACGGGCAATCGCGGCGGATCGCAGGCTGGAAATCGCGGCAACACGGGCGCCGGAAATCGCGGTGGATCGCAGGCTGGCAATCGGGGCAACACTGGCAATCGCGGTAACACCGGCGCGGGCAATCGCGGCGGATCGCAAGCCGGCAATCACGGCAATGCAGGCGGCAATCGTGGTAACGCGGGCGGCAACCGCTCCGCTGGCAACCATGCTCCAAAAGGATCACAGAGCCACGTCACCAAGAGCGGCAACCACGTCCAGACGCGCGCCAACGGTTCCGTTCGCTCCGTCTCAGGACACGTCAACGGCCACAACGTAACCGTCAATCGCGGCATGCACGGCGGACGACGCGTCGTCTCCGAGCATAACGGACGGCGCACGGTCGCCTACGGCCGTCACGGCGGATACAGCCAGCGCGCCTTCTATCGTCACGGCGGGCATGAATACTATCAGCGCACCTACTGGCGCGGCGGACACTCTTATGCCTACGGCTACCGCGGCTATGGCTGGGGTGGCTACAACTACTACGGATACGCTCCGGCCTATTACTGGGGCCCCGCCTACTACGGTTGGGCTTATAACCCGTGGGCTTCGCCGATCGCTTACGGCTGGGGTTGGGGTGGAGCGCCCTGGTACGGATACTACGGCGCCTACTGGAATCCTTACCCGGTCTATCCGAGCGCGGCCTTCTGGCTCACCGACTTCTTCGTCGCGGCTGCCCTTCAGTCCGCTTACGCGGATCAGCAGCAAGCGGCTGACGATAACGGCGAACTTCTTCCTCCAACCTTCAACCAGGCGTCTTCGGACGTAATCGCGGCCCTCTCAACCTCTGATCCGCTGGTGGCGGCGAACCTTTCGTCCATATACGGATCGCGCAACTTGCTGCTGCTCGCCGGCTCTCCCGCCAGCGGCGGCCAACCTGCCATGACCAAGGAGATCAAGGACGCGCTGGCCGAAGAAATCAAGGGCCAGATCGCGGCTGAGAAAACCTCGGCCGCAAACAAAGACAGCGCGGGCAACGATAACGGGCCTCCGGCGGCCGTCGATCCCAACATTCGCTACTTCATGGTCGCGAATAACGAGGACCTGACCACCTCCGACGGCACCGAGTGCTCGCTCACCGGCGGCGATGTCATCTATCGCACTGGCGATAAACCGGACGACGACCACATGGTCGACGCCACTGTAAAAGCCAGCCGCAAAGACGAGTGCGCGGTCGGCGCAACCGTCAGCGTCTCCGTCGACGACGTGATGGACATGTACAACAACATGCGCCAGAACATGGCCGATGGTATGAAGGAGATGGCCAAGAACAACGGCAAGAACGGCCTGCCAAAAGCTCCCGATACCACGACCAGCGGTGGAGAAATTCCGGCGCCTACGCCTGATGCAAACGTTCAGGACGACCTGAAGCAGGCGCAAGCGGACGGCGACGCAGCCGAAGCCGACGCCAAGCAGCCAAACTAACTCTGGAGGCGCGCCTCGCATAAGCGGGGCGCGCGCTGTTTAATCGTGCCATAGCCGCGAAGCGTCTGATCGTGGGATAACCGCGGAGCGTCTAATCGTGCCATAGCCGCGAAGCCGCGCTAGAATGCAGCCCACGGCGTGAGCCGCGGGTTAAAAGTGAAATAAGAACCAGCCCCGAAGGGGCGAAAGAGCGGCTATGACACATACTCCGGAGGGACGACTGAGTTCTCACCCCAAACCGTAGGGGCTGAGGTCAACCTCGCGGAGAGCAACCAAATTAAACTTCTCCCCCACTAGCGGAGGAGCAGCACCACAGGAGGGATTTTCAATGCGGCACAAGATCCAAATGCCCGCTCTAATCGTCACTCTGGTTCTCATGACTCTCACGCCCGCGCTGCTCAGCGCTCAGGTCTCCCTCGCCGATCAGCTCAACGCGCAATACAACCTCGTCAAGATGGGTGAGGATTCGAACGGCGCGGCCGTCATCGAGGCGGGAACGATTCTCGAGGTCAAAAAGGGCGGCATCCTCAGCGTCCCCTATGGCGACCAATCCGGCGCCATGGCCACCAAATACCAGGATGGCACCGTGCACTCGCCCAACGCCGGAGGCATGAAGCTTCGAGGCTTCGCTCTCGGGAAATTCGGCAAGACCCAGACCACGCAGTTTTTCCAGGTCGGCAACAAAGTCTATCCCACCAGGATTCAGGTCAACGCCGACAAGGATCAAGTCGTCCTGGGCATCGTCTCCTGCGACTCCTGCAACAACATCAGCCCGACCACCTTCTACAAAGCCGACGTAGTCTTTCAGTTCAACAAGGGAGGGCTCGCCAAGATGGCCGCGCCCCAGGTAGAAGACGCCATCGCCGGCCTCCTCGCCATCAGTGACAACCAAAACAGCCAGGGCGGCGACCAGGGTAATAACAACGGCGGAAACGACCAGGGCAACAACAACAATGGCGGCAACAACAACGCCGGCAATGGTAACGACCAGGGCGGCGGAGGAGGCGGAGGCGGCCAAGCCCAGAATCAACCTGCTCCAGAGCCCGCGCAGATCGAAAAAGGCATGACGCCCGATCAGGTAAAGAACGCGATCGGCGTGCCCGACAAAATCATCAATCTCGGAGCCAAACAGATTTACGTCTACAAAGACATCAAAGTAACGTTCCTGAACGGAAAAGTTTCCGACGTCCAGTAAGACGTCCAGTAAGCGGAAACGCCACCACGAAATAGAGTAGAGACGGGGCCCGCCCCGTCTCTTTTTTTGTGGACGCCGAGGTGTACGAGAGCGGAACGGCAGCCGTTGCGCGGAACATTGCCGACCCGATAAAGGCGGCAAAGTAGAAAAGCACTTCTTAGGTGTTCAGTCTCAGGGAAATCGTGGTTGGATTTCCCTGACACCAGAGACCTGACACCTGACACATGACACATGACACCTGACACCTGACACCTGATACCTAAAGTATCTTCTTCCCGAACGCCGACAGCGCCAACTCCACCGCCAAATCCGCAGTCTGGTTCCGTTCATCAATCACGGGATTCACCTCAACAATCTCCATACTAAGCATCCGCCCGTGATCCGAAATAATCTCCATCGCCAAATGCGCCTCGCGATAAGTCGCCCCGCCCCACACCGGAGTCCCCACCCCCGGCGCGTCCTCCGGATCGATCCAATCCATATCAAGCGATACGTGATAACCGGCAGTCCCGCGTCCAGCCATGCGTAGCGCCTCTTCCATCACCGCCCGCATGCCGCGCTCGTCAATGTCGCGCATCGTGAATACTTCCACGCCCGCCTTGCGAATATTTTCTTTTTCAAAATTGTCGACGTCGCGAATCCCCACCAGCACGCAATTCTCCGGCGCGATCTTCGGCGAGAAGTCATAAATCTTGCCCAGCTCAAACGGAGGCAGCCCCATGATCGAAGCCAGCGGCATGCCATGCACGTTGCCGCTGGGAGAAGATTCCGGCGTATTCATATCCGTGTGCGCGTCGATCCAGAGCAGCCCAATCTTCTGCCCCTGCCGCCGATAAAACTCCGAGACGCCCGAAACAGTTCCAGCCGCCACCGAATGATCTCCGCCCAGCACCAGCGGCACCTTCCCAGCCTCAAGCGTCTTGAGCACCAAGTCGGCGCTCTTCACGCAGGTAGCAGTAATTTCCTTGAGATACTTCGCGCTGGCCGCGCCTTCTTTTTTCTGCTCCGGAATAGCAACAGCAATATTCCCGGCATCTTCAACGATGTGGCCAATCGCCTCAAGCCGAGCCTCCAGCCCAGCCACCCGGACAGCCGAAGGCCCCATATCAACCCCGCGCCGCGACTGCCCAAGGTCAAGAGGAACGCCAATAACCCGAATGTTCCGCGGAGTAATGCTGCTGAACGTAGTAGTTCGTAAGGGCATAGTAAGTTTTCAGGTCAGAACTCAGCATTGTACCGCGTGAAACCGACGGGCTGCGCGGAGCGTGGTCGCAGACGCACAATTCCGCGCGAATCCCTTTGAACTTGTCATCCCGAGCGGCCAAGCGAGGCATCTCCTTCTCCTCGACAGTAGCCTGGTGCCCGGCCCTCGCCTGCCCTCCCAAAAAGTGACAAATAAACTTGACATGGAAAGCAAACTTGTCGTAAAGTAACCTTGTCATTGAGGAGGTGCCGAATGGGCTGGTGCATCGGTTACAACACTCCCGCAGGGAGGCGATATCGGCGGCGCGTACTGACCGCTATGTCGCTCTACATGGTCATCCTGTTTTCCTGCCTCAAGCTGGTGAAGACGGCGCCGATGCACGGCTGGTTGCTGTACCTGGTCGCGTTGCTGCCGGCGGTGCCGGTGATCGCCGTGCTGGCGAGCCTGGGCCGGTATCTCCAGGAAGAGACCGACGAATACCTGAGGATGCTGGCGACCCGCTCGCTGCTAGTGGGCTCGGGTGCGCTGCTCGGGACAATCGTCGTGAACGACTTCCTGCGCCTGATCGCTCATAGCGCGGCCCTCAGTCCCTTTGTGTGCTTCGCCGTGTTCTTCGTGGCTTTCGGCCTCGCGCAAATGGTGCAGGACATGGTTTCGCGGGGAGGCAACGATGAATAACCAGCTAAAGGCGTTACGCGCCGAGCTGGGATGGTCGCAGCAATTGCTGGCCGAGAAGCTGGAGGTTTCGCGGCAAAGTGTGAATGCGATCGAGACCGGCAGGTACGACCCATCGCTGCCCTTGGCGTTCAAGATTGCGCGACTGTTCGGAAAGACGATCGAGGAAGTCTTCGTGGATGATGCGTAGGACGGCAGGCCTCTTGTTTGCCGGGTCCGAACCCAGCCTGGAGCTTCCGCTTCCGGGCTCTTAAAAATGTAACCGGACTGAAGTAATCAAGGGCCGCGGCGATTCGTGTCCGCGGCGCCCACGGCGAAGTATGTCTTAAAAACGGAGTCTTAAAAACAGAAAGGAGTATGACCATGACGAAACGAATGCAGTGGCTGGCAGCGATAGCGTTGGTGGTGGGTGGAATTCTCTTGCTGTGTGCGTCTTCGCAGGCGCAAGCGCAGTTAAAGACGAACGCCCAAGCGCAGCTAAAGACGAACGCGCCGGCGCAGCTAAATCCAAAGGCGGCCGCACCAACAAGATTCACGGTTGTAGACGAGGGCACCTTAGGCAAGCCGGATGTGGTGCTGGTGCCGGGGCTGACCAGTTCGCGCGAGGTCTGGGCAGGTGAGGCGAAGCTCCTCGCTCCGAACTACCGCCTTCACTTAGTGCAGGTAAATGGATTTGCGGGTCAACCCGCCGGACCGAACGCGACCGGCGAGATCCTGCCCGCGATTGTGGATGAGCTGCATGCGTACTGCGAGACGCTCAATACCAAACCGGTGGTGATCGGACATTCGCTCGGTGGGCTGCTCACGCTGATGCTGGCAGCGAAGTATCCGTCGGATGCCAGGAAAATCGTGATCGTAGATTCGCTGCCATTTTTGGGAATGTTGTTCGGGCCGCAGCTGACTCCCGCCATAATCAAGCCCCAGGCCGAGCAGATGCGCGACAAACTCCAGCAGCAGGATGCGGACAAACGCAAGGCAGGCGCAAAACAGACGGCGGAAAAGCTGGTGCTGAATCCGGAGAAACGCCCGCTCGTGGAGGCCAATTCAGAAGACTCGGACGCGCACGTAGTTGCGGAGGCAACCTTCGAGGACCTGCAAACAGACCTGAGATCGGACCTCGCGGAGATCAAAGTGCCCGCGCTCATGCTGTATCCCTTCGACTCGACCCTGAAGGTCAGCGGCGCAGCGGCGACGCGCGATGTCGACGAACTCTACCAGGGAGCCTACAAGCCGATGCCAAACGTCACGACGGTCCGCGTGGATGCGTCACGTCACTTCATCATGCTCGACCAGCCCGAGAAGTTTGATACGTTGCTCGAGGGTTTTTTGAAACAGTGATAAGTAATTTGAAACAGCGATAAGTAAAAGAGAGACGACACGAGTGCCTGGTGCCCCAGGTTCGCGCCCTGCGGTTGGGCGCTAACCTGGGATCACGCGGATGCCGGCACAAGCGTTTCAACCACAGCCCGCAAATGAACTGTCATCCCGAGCGGCCAAGCGAGGGATCTCCTTCTCCTCGACCGTCAGCCCCGCGCGCCCGATCGTTCTTCTATCTCAACACCGACTAGCCACACGCGTAGCCCAGCTCAGCGCGGAGTGCCCCATAGCCTGCCCTGAGCCTGTCGAAGGGTCTCGCGATTTTCGCGACATTGAATTCCACCGCTGCATCGATCTCGAGATTTTCAGATCCGATCATCCGCATCCGGAGCTGCCCTGGGAGCGCTCCGGCTATGCCTAATCGTACCGTCTCCGTCGATGATATTCGCCGCCCCCCAGCCCGCCGAGGTCAATCACAACCGTGATGACCAGGATCAACAGATTAATGCCCGCGATAGGCATCCGCATGTTGACCATCCACGCATAGACCAGAGTGGTGAGCGGTAAGAACAGAAATCCGAGCAAGGGCAATATCAGACCGTGGTACGCCCGTTGCAGGTAATTGGAGAAGACGAACATCAGCACGAGTGCGATGCGAGGAAACGCAAGAAAGACAATCAATACGAGACAACCCACGAATCCCTCCAGCGGTATCCTACGCCCGTTCTTCGGCAGATTCCAACCATCGAACCTGCACGCCGCCCCAGGTCTCGCCTTTGAGACCTGGGATTCCACCGCCGCATCGATCTTGCGATTTTCAGATCCGATCGTCCGCATCCGGAGCAGCCTTGGGAGCACTCCGCAGAAACCTCATCAACCCGGCCCCGGTAGCCTTTCCAGCGCGCTTACTGAAGAAGTCAGCCGCAGTTTCTACCACTCCAACCTTCTCAGCCACCGCCACCGCGATCCACTGGTTTAACGAAACGCCATCTTCCTTGGCCAGCCGTTGCGCGGCCTTCTTGATGGAAAGCGGAAGTTTCAACGGATAAGTTGCCTTGCTCATGCTTTCACCTTCTTCAACAAATCTCCCGGACGCAACACGGAAATTCTAAATCGTTCCCCCGCATCGGCGAAGTCTTTCAGGTTGTACGTCACCACCGCGTCTGCCTGCCCATTGATGGCAGCCTCGAGCACCATCTCGTCATTAGGATCGCGCGACTGTGGACGCCATTGGAAATGAACTTCAACGGGCTCGACCAGCGCCGCCAGTTCAGCCAGAAATTTGTCAACCGCCTCGGGGGTCAGCCGATGAACCAATTGGTGCTCGGGGCGTTTCAGCACGTCTTCATATTCCAGAAACAGCGGCGGAGTCGCCAAAGCCAGCACCTTCCTCTGCGCAATCAGCCGCAAGACTGCGTTCCCCGCTCCCAGTTGGGTACGCAATGCAGCTACCACGACCGAGGTGTCGAGCACAATTCGTAACACATCCCATAGGATGTCACATTGTATAGGATATGTATACTAAAAGTGGCGGCCACGCGATGATCACCGTGAGCGATAGCCAGGGGTTCTATCGCTCATCTCGCCGGAGAACGTCCCGAACTTGACTGCTGCGACGGCGCAAATCTGTGCAGACCTGCATACTCTGTCAACTTGACAAAATCCAGCCGCAGAAACCCCATGAAACACGGAAAGCCAAGCGGACAAAAACGAGTAAGTCCTTTAGCAGCAGATACTTCGCCGTAAGCGCCTCAATTTAAAACCGCGAGAAAGAGATCCACGCTAACCCCAGCATTGTCATCGATCGGAGGGAAATCAAAAGAGCCGCTCCATAACCAAACAGTAAACATCCATCCAACAAGAAATCCCCGATTCGCCGCATTTCACAGAGCCCGAAAACCAACTTTATTTTCGCCTCTTAGATTCGTATTTCGTTCGCCAAATCTCCCGCAATATGTACGTACAATAATGTCAACCATTGCTCCACGTGTAGCATTTCCCGCAGCGTCCGAAAACGGAAAAACCTGGGACAGGTTCACGGATAGAGCCGGTACAGCATCCGCGGAAATGGAATCGTCTCCCGCACATGCTCCAGCCCGCAAATCCATGCAACGGCACGCTCTATACCCATTCCAAACCCGGAATGCGGTACGCTGCCGTACTTGCGCAGGTCGAGATACCACTTGAAGGCCTCTTCGGGCAGATTGTGTTCCTTGATTCGTTTCACCAGCAACTCATAGGAAGCAGTTCGCTGCGAGCCCCCGATAATCTCTCCATACCCTTCAGGAGCAAGCACATCCACGCAAAGCGCCAGATCTGGACGCAGCGGATCAGGCTCCATATAAAAAGCCTTAACCCCAGCCGGATAGCGATGCACCATGACCGGTTTGTCGTATTGCGACGACAAATAAGTCTCATCGGGAGAGCCCAGATCTCCGCCGTATTCGAATTTGTGTTCCAGCTTGCCTTGCGCGTGGCCCTCCTGAAGTGCTTTGACTGCTTCATCATAGGTGACACGCGGGAAGGGCGGCTCGATCTTTTCCAGCTTCGTCACATCGCGGCCGATGGTTTGGAGATCAGGCCGTCGGTGTTCCAGGCACCGCTTGACGATGAATGTCAGAAAGCCCTCGGCGAGCTGCATGAGATCGTCAAGCGTGGCGAAGGCCATTTCGGGCTCAACCATCCAGAATTCAGTGAGATGGCGGCGCGTCTTCGACTTTTCCGCCCGAAATGTCGGGCCAAACGAATAGACCTTGCCTAGCGCCATAGCCGTAGCTTCGATGTAGAGCTGCCCGGACTGTGTCAGGAACGCCTGCTCGTCGAAGTAATCCACTGGAAACAAAGTGGTTGTGCCTTCGCAGGCGGCGGGCGTGATGATGGGTGGATCGGTCAAAGTGAAGCCGTTGGAGTCAAAGTAGTCGCGCGCGGCCTTGATGATCTCAGCGCGCACCCGCAGAATAGCCGCCTGGCGCTGCGAGCGCACCCAGAGATGGCGATGCTCCATGAGGAAGTCGGTGCCGTGATCTTTGGGGGTGATGGGATAGGGATCGGACTCGGGCACGCGCTGAAGAATCTGAACGTTCGATACGTCCAGCTCGTAGCCGCCCGGAGCCCTCTTATCGGCGCGCACTTTGCCTTCGACGATCACGCTGGATTCCTGCGTAAGACCTTTGATTGCATCAAAAACGTCGGGCGTGACGGCGTTTTTGGGAACGACGCCCTGAATGACGCCGCTGCCGTCGCGGAACTGGGGGAAGAGGAGCTTGCCGCTTTCGCGGAGGTTGTAGAGCCATCCGCGAATGGTGACGGACTGGCCTTCGTGTTTACCGATTTCTGAGATCGTGCTGATGGGTGCTGACATAGGGTTAAGAGCCTTAAAATCAGAAACTTAAACGATAGAGGGCACAGAGGCGCACAGGGGAATCAAAGACCTGAGACCTGCGGTTGAATTCTTACGAATCTTCGAGCTTCCGGAACGTTGCGCTTACCTCTTCGCTGGAGTTTTTCTTTTCTTCGCCTTCGACTTCGAGGAGCAGCGGCGGAGTTTGCGGGGCGGTGCGCAAGAGCTGCATCGTCTCTTTCCAGTCGATTGATCCATTGCCCGGCCAGAGGTGCGTGTCTTTGTCTTTGTGGTTGTCGTGCACGTGGGTGGAGCAGATGTGCTTCTTCAGGATCGAGAACGCCTCGGGAATGCCGCCCATCATGTGGGCGTGGCCGCAATCGAAACAGACTCCGATATCCTCGAAGTGCATGGTGTGAATGAATTCTACGAGGCGCTCGGGCGTGGAAAGCTCGTTCGGAATGTTTTCGACAAGCACTCGCACGCCTAGCGGTTTGGCAAAGGCGCGGAGATGCTCGACCGAGGTCATGGCCGCTTCTAGCTTTTTCTCGTCGAAGGCTTCGTTGGGAGTGCCGATGTGCTGCACTAGAAACCGGAACGGAATCTGTTCTGCGATTTCGAGCGCGCGCTTGATTTCATCCATGGCATCGATACGGCCGGCTCGGTCGGTGGAGGCAATATTCACGGGAGGCGAGCCGGTGCGACCCCACTCGTAGTCGGAGTATAAGGGCGCGTGCACGGAGTTGAGCGGGATGCCGGTGGTCTTGAACCACTCGGCGATTTCACGGACGTGTTGCTTACGATTGGCGTAGTCGAAATGCTGCCGGGCAGCGAAGATTTCGATGGCTTGGGCTCCGCCGCGGACAAGCTCATCGAGCAGGCCCGGATGGAGACGTTCCTTGACATAGACGTATGTCGATACAGCCTTAAGCATCAGTAGCCTACCGCCTTCCCTTGGTCGCGATCGTCGCTCGCACCCAGGCGCTCGCCAGTCTTAGGGTCGATCATGATGCACTCGCCATCTGCCGGGTATTGGTCGACGCCGTGCTTCACGCTCAACTTATAGCCTTTGGATCGCAGAACATTCATTGTATCGGGTGAGAGCGTGTCTTCGACATCAATCTGGTCAGGAAGCCATTGATGGTGAAAGCGCGGGGCATCGACAGACTGCTGGATATCAAGTCCGAAGTCGACCACGCCCATCAGAATGTTGGCAACGGTAGTGATGATTCTGGGACCACCCGGCGAGCCTATGACGAGGAAGAGCTTGCCGTCCTTGAGAACGATGGTCGGCGTCATGGCCGACAACGGGCGCTTACCAGGGCCGATTGCGTTTGCCGGGCCCTGGATCAGCCCATAGATGTTGGGGACACCTTGCTTGGAGGCGAAGTCGTCCATCTCGTCGTTGAGCAGGAAGCCGAGGCCTTCGGCGGTGGCGCGCGAGCCGAATTCGTCGTTGAGGGTGGTGGTGACGGCGACGGCACTGCCCTCGCTATCGACGACTGAATAGTGCGTGGTGTTTTGAGGTTCGCGGATGGCGGCCCGGCGCACGTCGGCGACGCGCTCGAGATTTTCAAAGGGCGGACGCTTGAGACTCGTGCTCGGGCTGGCATGCGCGGGATCGATGGTATTGCGCCAGGCAGCCGCATATTTCTTGTCGATCAACTGCGGGACGGGGATTCTGGAGAAATCGGGATCGCCCATGAAGTCGGCGCGATCATAGAAGGCGCGGCGGAAGGCCTCGACGGTCAAGTGAATGGTTTCGGCGGAGCGGTTGCCGGTTTTGGCGAGGTCGAAGCCCTCGAGGATGTTGAGGATCTCGATCAGAGCAGTTCCGCCCGAGGAGGGCGGCGGCGCGCTGATGATGTCATAACCGCGATAGGTACCACGGACAGGCTCGCGCTCTTTGACCTCGTAGGCGGCGAGATCGGCGGAAGTGACGATGCCTCCGCCTTTTTGAATGGCGGCGGCCAGTTCGTGGGCGAGCGCGCCATGGTAGAAGTCATCGGGATTTTTGGCGATGCGCTCGAGAGTGCGGGCGAGTTCGGGTTGCTTGAGCAGTTCGCCCGCGTGGTAGAAATTGCCGTCACGCTGAAAAATGCGTCGCGAGTCGGGAAATTTGCCGAGACGGGCGTCGTGTTTGAGATCCGCGGCGTCTCCGCTCAAGAGCCGAAAACCGTCGCGGGCGAGTTTGATGGCGGGAGCGGTGACTTGCGCGAGTGTGAGCTTGCCGAATTTTTTTTCGGTATAGACCAGGCCCGCGACCGAACCGGGGACGCCGACTGCCTTGTATCCGATGACGCTGAGATTGGGAATCACATTGCCGTGCGTGTCGAGGTACATATTTTCAGCGGCGGCGGCTGGAGCCTTCTCGCGGAAGTCGACGAAGTGAACCTCACCGCTTGCGGTGCGCAGGAGCAGAAAGCCTCCACCGCCAAGGTTGCCCGCCTGCGGATAGACGACGGCGAGCGCGAATCCGGTGGCGACGGCGGCGTCAACGGCATTGCCGCCGGCTTGCATGATTTCTACTCCGACGCGGGAGGCGACTTCGCGAATGCTGGCGACCATGGCATGGGGCGCGTGGGCGGGAGGAATCGGCGCGGCGAGGCCTGTCGCAAGCAGAACGAGGTGCGCGCAGACTGTGACATGGAGCCGAGTGCGCATTAGGGGAGCGAAGTTATGAGGCTAGTCTAGTGTGTTGGCAGGAGTCAAACGTGCTGGATGAAAAGAAATCTAACGGACGAAACTCTTTGGCTTAACTGCTCGACTCATTTCCAGTGAGCAGCGCCAACCGGCGACTGCTTTCAGCGACGCCTTCGTTTACGGCGGCCACGCGGTAGAGATCTCGGGCTTCGGTCCAGAGCGCGATTGCTTTTGGAGAATCGCCGGCGTCGCTTTTGAGGATGGCGAATCCTCGGATTGCGTTCGCCAAATCGAGCGGCGTTGTTTGCTTGTCGTTGCGATAGAGGATGAGAGCCTCTTCGTAGCAGGGTTCGGCCAGAGCCGGGTGGCCAGCCGATCGGTGGATGTCTCCGATGTGCCGAATTGTATGAGCGAGCCTGGGGAGATTATTTTGCGCGCGATAAATCGCGGCGGCCTCTTCATAGTGTTTGAGCGCGGCGTCCAAACGACCGAGGTCTCGCTCGATCTGACCGAGATCTGCCAGCGCACGCGCCAGATCGGCGGGTGCGGGGGCTTGCCGACAGAGGTCTACGGCCGCGATGAGATCGCGTCTTGCATCATGGGAGCGGCCCTCGCGGCGCGCCTGGAGGGCATTTGTTACGAGATTCTCAACATTCTCCGGCATGGCGATCAAGATTACTACGCCTCTTTATCTGGCGGCACGGCGTTTGGTTGATTTCTTTTTTATCTTTTTCTTTTTTAGGCCTTTGGCGGCCACCATTTCGTAGGATTGGCGAATCAGGGATTCGAGTTCGGTGGCGGGCAAGAGGTTGGAGCGGGCAATCTGAATCCACTTATAGCGGCCGACATAGGGCGCCGGGCTGATGCCTTCGGCTTCGAGAAGATCATGGAAGGTTTCGGGCGAGGATTTCAGCGTGATGCGGGGGAATCGACCATCGGATAGAACGACACCGACGAAGATTTTGCCGCGGATCTTGAAACAGAGATCGTCGCTCCAGGGCATATCCTCGGTGACCTCGGGGAATGAGAGGCAGAGTTCGCGAATCCAGCCGATGTCGGGCATGGAGAAATCATAGCGCGGGCCTCGGTTGTTGCGTGGCTCGGGCGGAGGGAGCCATTCACTCACTGTGGCATCGACTTGTAACCTTCCCGTAACGAAGTCTGCCTTAGGATGAATGGACGCTCGCCGGCAGGGCGCACGATCTTTTATTGTTGTTAACTGTAGTTAATTCGCAATACTATACTTCAATTAATGTGGTCCAGAACCTCCATCTTCGTATTCGTCATTGTTGGTGCCATGCTTGCTTGGCTGGCCGCGGCTTCGCCTCTTTGGGCGCAGGATGGCCCGGATTCGGACGCGGTCGCGCAATCCCAAATTTCTTCGCAGACGCCTTCGCCTTCGCAAACCTCAGCGCCCTCGCCGCCGTCGCCCGCGCCTGACGCGGCGGATGCTCCCGATCCCGCTCCCGCCGATGAGGGAACGGAGGCGATGTTTCCCCACTTCAAGAGCACGCGCTTTTGGCTCTCAGGGCAGGCGAATTTTATCTTTCAGACGCATCCACCGTTCTCGGCGGCTTACAGCGGCACGCACAGCCTGGGTCCGAATTATGAAAAGGCGACTTCGCGGGTGATGACGCTCTATACCGGCGTCAGGCTCAATGACTCGACCGAACTCCTGGTGGATATTGAAGAGGCTGGGGGCGCGGCACTCAGCTCTGGCTTCGGCTTGGCGGGGAACACAGATCTGGACATTGTGCGCAATCCGCTGCTCAGCAAAGCTCCCTATCTCGGCCGCGGGATGATTCACAAGGTGTTCGCTCTCAGCAAAGACAAGGTCGAAAACGAGCGCAATTTCCTTTCGCTGTTTGACGAGCTGCCGCGACGGCGGATTGAAATCCGCTTTGGCAAATTCAGCATGCCGGATTTCTTCGACGTCAACTCGGTGGGCAGCGATACGCACCTTCAGTTCATCAACTGGACCACCGACAACAACGGGGCGTGGGATTACGCGGCGGACACGCGCGGCTACACGTTTGGACTAACAGCCGATTATGAGGATAGGAATTGGGGATTTCGATTTGCCGAGGCGCTGATGCCAAAGATTGCCAACGGCATCGACCTAGTGTGGCGGCCGTGGCAGGTGCACGCGGAGAATTACGAATATGAATTGCGGCATGGCTTCATTCCGAAAAAAGCGGGGGTGGTCCGGCTGCTGGCCTATACGAATTACGCAAATATGGGCATTTATCGGGAGGCTGTTGCGCAGTTTGAAGCGGGGCTGGTGGCGGTTCCGGACATTACGAATCATCCGTGGCACATTACCCGCAAGTATGGATTTGGCGTGAATGTGGAACAGCCCCTGGCCGCAAACCTGACCGGCTTCGCGCGCTTTGGCTGGGACAACGGCAAGACCGAATCGTTTGCCTACACGGAGGTTGATCAGACTTTCGCTGCGGGGTTAGGCGCGCGCGGAGCGTGGTGGCATCGGCGACAGGATCGCGCAGGCGTGGCTGTCGTGACGAATGGAATCTGCAAAGATCATCAGGAATATCTGCGGTTGGGTGGGCTCGGGTTTTTGCTGGGCGACGGGAATTTAAATTACGGCCGCGAAAATATAGTTGAGAGTTATTACACGGCGCACGTCTGGCGCGGGATTTATGTTGCGCCCGGAGTGCAGCATATTAACGACCCGGGATATAACCGCGACCGCGGGCCAGTGCTGGTGCCGTCGTTTCGGGCGCATGTTGAGTTTTAGGGGCAGTTGCCGGTTGCCAGTTCTAAGTTCTCAACTGGCGTGCTCTGTGCCGGCTTCGAGATTTTCTTTGGTGTGCACCGCCCAGGCCATGCGGGGGGTGTTGTGAGCAATTCCGAAGCGGCCCTGGGAGTCGAGCAGAATGATTCCTCCGTGGCCGTTCAGGCGCTGCTTCAGGTAATTCATGGCCTCCTTGGCCGCCCATTCCGGCAGATTGCCGGCGGCGACGCGGTCGGCTGCCCACTTCGCTAGAACCAGTTTCATGATGGGCTCGCCCCAGCCGGTAGTGGAGGCGGCGGCGCTTTCATTGTCGGCATAGCAGCCGCAGCCGATTAAAGAAGAGTCGCCGAGACGGCCGGGAGCTTTGTTGATGGTGCCTCCGGTTGAAGTTGAGGCGGCAATGTTGCCGTGGCGGTCGAGCGCGACTGCGCCGACCGTATCGTGCGAAAGCATGTCCTGCGGGATTTCCGAGACGAACAGATCGTTGCCGCTCTTGGAGGCCTGGGCCTGGTATTCGCGCAGGCGGTCGATTTCGCGCGGAATGATCAGATCTTCATTGCGGCAGAGTCCGATGCCGTGTTCGGCGGCGAAGCGCTCCGCGCCTTCGGCCACGAAGTAAACGTGCGGGCTGTCACTCAGGATCTTGCGGGCGGCACGGACGGGATTACGCAGACGCTCAACGCAGCCGACACCCCCACCGCGCAGGGTCGCGCCATCCATGATGAAGGCGTCGAGCTGGACTTTGCCATCGCGGTTCAAGAAGCTGCCACGGCCGGCGTCGAAGGTTTCGTCGTCTTCCATGACGACGATGGCCGCTTCGACGGCATCGATGGCGGAACCACCGCGCTCGAGGGCGTGCCAACCGGCGGTGGCGGCGTTGCGGACGCCGTTGACGTGCGCCTCGACCATGTCATCCGGAATGGCCCAGGCTCCGCCGTGAACGACCAGAACGGGATTGGTTGGCAAGCAATTAACTGGCAAGTTCGAAGACTCCGAAAAGTTCGGCGTCTAGTCTAGCATTCGGGCGGGCGGCGGTTGCGCGCTGCGCGGACGATCGACGATCACGAGGATAACGCCTGCGATCTACAGGCTGTACGTTGCCCAGCGAAAAATCTGGCTGCTGTTGAGCCTCGCGCTGGATCGGTGAAGAAGGCCGCGATGATGAGGAACGGGGCAATCATGATCAGCACAGACGCTACCCGCTGGGCGCGGTGAAAGGGCTGACTGTTGGACAATGCGATGTTGGCGACTCCGGCGACGAGGAGCAGCAAGTGGCGGGAACGGAAGACGAAGCGCGGGACGCTATCGAGATGAGGAACTCCGGCTATGTGGCGCATGTATTGGCCTGTGAGGGGAAAAGAGATCAGGGCCAATGTCCCTACTACCCAATATGCGCGCGACCAGGTCACGGGGTCCCTCCCGCGGGCAGGCGACAGAGTGAGCGGACCAGCATATCAAGCTGAGGCGATGCGTGCGAGGGGTGGGAGGCAGGCGATGCTAAAAAAGGGCTAGGCAGCCCGGGCGGGCGCGTCCATTTCCGTAGTGCGCTGCCAGGTGTAGATGACGCGGTGAATGACTGTGATCGTGGAAAGGACGGCGATTACCCAGAGAACGGGTGCCATCTCATTGAAGAGGGCTCCGATGATGAGGAGGACGAGGCGCTCCGGGCGCTCCATGAAGCCTACGCGGCAGGTGCCGATTAGAGACTCGGCGCGGGCGCGGGCGTAGCTCACCATGATGGCGCTGACCATGGCCAGTGCGGCCAGGACCACGTAAAAGAAGCGGTTGCCGCGGCCATAGAAGACCAGCAATCCTAGGAAGAGCGAGGCGTCACTGTAGCGGTCGACGATGGAGTCGAAAAATCCACCGAAGCGCGTGACCTGATTCGAGGCGCGGGCCACCCGGCCATCAACCAGGTCGAAGAAACCGCTGCCGATGATGACCAGGCCAGCGTAGAAGAACATGCGCCG
Organism: uncultured Acidobacteriaceae bacterium; assembly: GCA_963803645.1. Lineage (GTDB taxonomy): Bacteria > Acidobacteriota > Terriglobia > Terriglobales > Acidobacteriaceae > Acidiflorens. The sequence goes on from CAWDNK010000007.1 coordinate 1,183,909, forward strand.
CTGGTTATCGCCGTTGGCGTAGCCGAACAGGAACGCCGCGTAGGTGTTGACGACCAGACCCATCAGGGTGAGAACGTTGGGATTGATCCGCGAGAGGGCGAGCAGGCGCACAATGCTGTCTAGTAACACGCCGCAAACGCGTCCCACGCCGCTTGTCCAGGTCATATTTGCAGTTACCGTTTTTGGCCGCCGATATTCGCGTTGCGACGCGGTCGGCCTTAGACGTGGCAGGCCCCGTCTCTACTTTGGTTTTCTTCTACTTCGAACCCGTGCCCGCGTTTAGCTCCAGATCGTGAATGGTGGAGAGCTTTAGGATCTCCATTTCGCGGTTGCCGTTGGGCGTCACCACCATCGCGCTATCGCCGACTTTTTTGTTCAGCAGGGCGCGCCCGATGGGAGAGTTGGTCGAAATCTTGCCGGCTGCCACATCGGATTCCTCAGTTGTCACGATGTGGTATTCGACCTCCGCCTCTTTGGCATTGTCATAAACTTTCACCGTCGAGCCCAGGCCGACCTTGTCTTTCGGGATGTTGTTCATGTTGATCAGCGAGAGGTCGGCGAGGCGTTGACCTAACTGGCGGAGGCGCGCCTTGAGGTATTCCTGGCGCTGTTTTGCCATGTGATATTCGGCATTCTCGCTCAGGTCGCCCAGCGCGGCCGCCTTCTTGAGCTCGCGCGGGATGTCGTACGCCAACTCGTGTTCGAGGGTATTCAGCTCGTCTTGGAGCTTTTTCTTGATTAGCTCGGTCATGAAATCATCTTCGGGTGCGTGGTCATTATACGCCCTGCGGCCAGCTATGCGCGGCCTCGCTCAGCTTTGGATTCCGGCGACTGGGTGCGTTAACGCGTTTAATCGAAATGACTTATCCCATGGGCGCCGACATCGTGACAAGGAGCGATGCGAGACGGCGCAAGTTGGCAGACCGGGGGAGTAGCCAGGATGAGGACTGCGTTTGCTTTAGGAGAGGGCGTCCGCTAGACTGACTGAAGCGACACCTTCCTGGGGTGAAGGCCTTCATGAGTAACGCCCAAGTTTTCCACATCGGCGACAAGGTCGTCTATCCCAATCACGGCGTTGGAATTATCGAACAAATCAGCAGCCGGACCATGGGCACCACGGTGGAGCGGTTCTACATGCTGAAGATCGCCGCCAGCAGCCTGAAGGTCATGATTCCGTTCAGCAACGCGGGGAACGTTGGGATGCGCCCAGTAGTGCGCAACGGCGAGATCGAAAAGATCGTTAACTACCTGTCGACAGGCGAGTGTATCAATGCCGCCGACTGGAAAGACCGGTTCAAGGAAAACTCGGAGCGCATGCGCACCGGGTCGCTCTCGGATGTGGCGATGGTGCTGAAGAGCCTGCTGATTCTGCAGCAGGAAAAGTCGCTGTCGTTCCGCGAGAAGAAGATGCTGGAGCGGGCGCGTTACCTGCTGGTGAGCGAGATCGCTATTTCACGCAATTGCAACGAGACGGCCATTGAAGAGGCGCTGACTAAGGCGCTGACGAAGTGTAATCTACGGCTGCCTGAGATTACCGAACTGGCGTCGTAAACCTGCCTATAGCGGCTGGTCATTTGACTGAGACCCGCCGGATTCCGCCCTGGCGAGTTCCGACTCGCGAGCGCCCATCCAGGATTGAAGAATTAAGATCGCGGCCATGCGGTCTACTGCCTTCCCCCGTTTCTCGATCGAGAGATTCGTCTCCCGCAACAGACGGTTCGCCTCGGTTGAGGTCCAGCGCTCGTCCCACAGGTGGACGGGCAAGCCGAATTTTGCTTTGAGTTCATCGGCAAACTGGCGCATCTTTTCGGACTGAGTGCCCTCAGCGCCGGTCAGCCGCAGCGGCAGGCCAACCACGATCTCACCCACGTCATACTTGGCCAGAACTGCGCCCAGAGCCGCCCAGTCGCGGCGCTTGTTCTGGCGCTGGATGGTATCGAGCCCCTGGGCGGTGATGCCGAGAGGGTCGGATACAGCGACGCCGATCCGCCGCGAGCCGACGTCGAGCGCGAGGACACGACGGCGGGCTAGCGAGTTCATACAATAAAGATCAGTCCAGCAGGGGAGTAGAGTCAAGCGCGTTCCAAACAAGCAGCAGGTTGACGATCTGGCCCCTTCTGCGTCTAACCTGCCTATCTCAGGTAGAGGTTCGGAGCCATGACGCTTGCAAAGGTGACCATTAGAAGTATGGTTTACCTCTCACTGATCTTTTGGAACCTGCCCATGCACGCAACCAAGGTTTGCGATTTTCCCGAGCTGCTGCATCAGGAGAAAGACGCAGCTACCGTTCAACACTTGGAAAACACATGGTCGATTGCATTTTTGCGAGGCAACACGGAGCTGATGCGCTGTCTGCTCGTCCCTGAATTCACGGAAATTACGCGTTCTGGCCAGCTCAAGGTTCTTTCCGACGAGCTCGTAATGACGGCTAAGAACCAGGGCAAGGACCTGCCCATCCCCGATTTACCCAAGGCAACTGTTCTGTTGCACAACAATGTTGCGGTGGCGTATGGGGAGTCTCGCGTGACGGGGCCGGACGGCAAGGCAATGGCGCGGCGATTTGCCGATTTCTTTCTTTGGGAGGATGGGAAGTGGCACGCATTCTTCTCCTCTCAAACTCCGGAAGAGAGCCACTAGTCCTTCCCCGTCTGGCGGCTTGTTGCGAACGTTTTCCTTTCTCTCGTGCAATTCGCGGCTTGGTCAGGCAAAATTGGTGCTCAACTGGGCGCGGAGGCCCGCCATCAGTCGAATGGAGACGCCGGAGAAAACGGAGACGCAAGATAACTCCCATCACTGGTCGCTGACGTTGATCGGCATCGCGCTGATCATATTATTCGCTTACTTCGGCGAGTCGGTTCTGGCCGTGCTGTTTTTTTCCATTCTGCTGAGCTTCACTTTGTCACCGCTGGTGCAGGCCCTGGAGTTCCTGCATATTCCGCGGGCGGTGGCGGCGCTGGCGAGCGTGGTTCTTCTGCTGGTGGTGCTCTACGGGGTGACGATCACCTCATACAACGAGGCCATCGTCTTCGCCGACAATCTTCCGAAATATTCGCAGAAGGTTGGGTCGATTCTGCGGCCCTTCCGGCAGCAGGCGGAAAAGATTGAGAAGACGGGCGAGGCGGTGGCGGCCGCCGACAACAAGAACGTCGTTCAGGTGCGCCAGGTCTCGAATTGGACGGATGTGCTGACTCACGGAGCCGGCACGGTATCGGAAAGCCTGCTAGCCGCGTCGTTTGTTCCTTTCCTTACTTATTTTCTGCTGACGTGGCAGAGCCATGCCCGCTCGGCGACGGTGATGCTGTTTCCGCTCCATTACCGGCATACGGCGTTTGTGACGCTGGGCCTGATTGGAAAGATGCTACAGAGCTTTATCGTCGGCAATTTCCTGATTGGCCTGCTGATCTCGGGATTAAGCGTGGCCGTGTTCGGCCTGCTGCATGTTCCGTTCTTCTATTTCGTGGGTTTTCTCAGCGGCTTCCTCAGCCTGGTGCCGTACCTGGGCGTGGTGCTGGCTATGTTCCCGCCGATCCTCGTCGGTTTCGGGCAATTGGAGGCGGGCGACCTGCTGATTGTGGTCGTGAGCGTGGTAGCGATGCACCTGATCGCGCTGAATGTGCTTTATCCCAAGCTTCTGGGCAGCCGCCTGCGGATTAATCCGCTGGCGGTGACGCTGGCGCTGCTGTTTTGGGGAGCGGTCTGGGGCGCGGTGGGATTGTTGCTCGCCATTCCGATCACGGGCGCGCTCAAGATCATTTGCGACCACGTGGAATCGCTGAAACCATATGCGGACTGGCTGGGGGAATAGCGGCAAAACTCAAAAGTGCAAATCAAAAGCCCGGCCGTGATGGCCGGGCTTCATTTTGCGGCGGTCGTCTGTGTCAGGCGGCCACGGACCTTTTGGTTCGTCCCTCCGAGGCCACAGGCTGCGCAACCTTGCGCACCAGGAAGGGCTGAAGATTCTGCTCACCGCCAGCCCACTCGAGGCTGCTGATTGAGTGTCCAGGCAGGCAGGTGACGAAGTAACGTTCTCCAGTTGGGCTGGTCACTTCAAACTTGCCGTTCTCGCCCTGAAGAGCTTCGGCAATGTCATACGTCGTGATGGTGTCGTTCAACTTCATGGGGACCTCCTTCAGTCTCCAACATCGTTAGTTGAGGTTGTCCCCCCTAGGGGTACGGTATGCTCTTATTTTAGAACGCTGGAGCCGGGCGGGATGCGCGTTTTTTTTTGATTTTAATTTTCGATCTACGGTATTTGTCCTAGGACTTATTTCTGGTCATTTCTGTTCACTTCTGTTCAGCGTCTCCTCCGCGCGGTTCGTTTCTGGTTGCCATCCGGTTCAACTTTCCGCTTTGTCGCGAAATGAAAAGCCCTCTACACTGGAACCTTGCGTACGCTGATCAAACTATTTCTGGTTGCCGTTCTGGTAGTCGCCGGGTTGGCGGCCTGGCAGATTTATGTGCCAGTCGCGCCTCTGCCTGGCCAGACGTTCGTCCTGCTTCGTTCCGGGTATTCGACGCGGCGCATTGCGGCTGAACTGAAGAAGGCCGGGATCATCCGCAGCGAGCTTGCCTTTCGGCTTTGGCATATTGCGCGGCCGAAGCCGCCGCTGAAGGCGGGCGAATATCTTTTTGAGCGCGAGGCTACACTCCCCCAGGTCTATGGACGGATCGCGCACGGCGATATTTACTTTCATGTGGTCACTATCCCTGAGGGCTATACGATCTTCGATATCGCCAAGGCTATGGAAGCCGCGGGGCTGGGATCAGCGGCCGATTTTCTTCACGTTGCTGAAACTCAAACTCAGTTGGTGTCAGATATTGCTCCGGAGGCCAAATCGCTCGAGGGGTATCTTTTCCCAAACACCTACCAGTTCACTCGCACGCAGAGTCTCGACGAGGAGGCCGGGGCGATGGTTCATGAGTTCCGGCAGGTGGGGCAGCAGATTGGCCTGCTTTCGGGCTCCCTTAATGCGATCAACGGAGTTGGCGGCGCAGGGACCGATGTCAGCGCCGTCGATGTAAACCGAGTCGTCACCATGGCGTCGATCGTCGAGAAGGAAACGGCGGCTCCGGAAGAACGGGCGCGGGTGGCGAGCGTCTACTACAACCGGCTGGCGCAGGGGATGGCGCTGGATGCCGATCCGAGCATCATCTACGCCGAGTTGCTGGCTGGCACGTACAGCGGAAGCCTCCATCATGCCGACCTCTCGGTTAGCTCTCCGTACAACACGTACCGCTTGCCTGGCCTGCCGCCTGGGCCGATTGGGAATCCCGGTCGCAGCTCGCTTGAGGCGGCGCTGCACCCGGAAAGCACAAAATTTCTCTATTTCGTTAGCGATGCCAACGGGCACCACCGCTTCGCGACTACGCTTGCGGAACATGATCGCAACGTTGCCGCGTATCGCCGGGCGCTTGGCTTGCGCTAAAAGGCATCCTCCGGTGCCTTATACTAATCAGATTGCTAATGGCCCACAGTTCTTCCAGGTCTGGAATCGGATTGCATAGCCCTCATCTGCGCCGGTTGTGGCTGCTTTGTCTGGTGGCGTTTGCGTTGCCGCTGGGCGGCTGTCTGTTCCGCACGCGCCCGCTGGAGCGCCAGTTCTCGAACGCGCCCCTCAAGAACGCTACCCAGAAAGATTTGATCGACTACGTGAACCAGCAGGCTGGCAAGGTGCAGTCCATGCTGGCGACGGTGGATATTGATGCCTCGGCGGCTGACCCGAAAAACGGCCGGGTCACGGACTATAAAGAGATTCGCGGCTACATCCTGGCCCGCAAGCCCGACATGTTGCGGATGAAGGGCTTGATGCCGGTCGTGCGGAATACCGCTTTTGACATGGTGAGCGACGGCAAGGAGTTCAAGCTCTGGGTGCCACCGAAGGATAAATTCTTCATCGGTCCGGCGACCGGCGACAACTACCAGCCCGACAAGCGCATGGAAAACATGCGCCCGCAGTATATCTATGAGGCGCTGCTGCTGCCGGAGATCGGTCCTGAATGCCCGGCGCCGAACTGCGAGATCGCGGTGCTTGAAAATGGCTACGAGACGGTGCTGGATTCGCGAAAACACCGGGTCGAGCAGCCCGACTATGAGCTGGCGGTCATCCGGCAGGGGCCGCAGGGGTGGTATTTGTGGCGGCGGATCCAGTTCAGCCGCACTGACCTGCTGCCGCACCGGCAGAGGATCTACGACTTGCAAGGGAATGTCGCGACCGACGCCAATTATGTGGATTACAAAGATTTCGGCGGCTTTTCGTTTCCGGCTACGATTGAGATCGATCGGCCGCGCGAGAATTACGACATGACGCTGAACATTCTGAAGCTCGACATCAACAAGCCGCTTGGAGACGATCAGTTCGCACTGGAGCAGCCAGCGGGCGCGGAGGTTGTCCATTTAGGTGCCAAGCCCGGCCCGGGCGATGACGCGGCTAAATCCGGAGACCCGGGGAAGTAGATTGGCAGCCGGGTGGCGGGCGGTCGTCGTATGTAGTCGTCGGAAGTAGTTCTCGATAAAAGACATGATGAATCGCATGATTATCGGAAACCTGGCGCACCGGCCGATCCGATCGCTGATCAGCATTGTGGCCGTCGCCCTTGAGGTGACGCTGATTTTGCTGATCGTTGGACTGTGCCTTGGCATGCTCCAGGACCAGCGAACGCGCAATGGGGGGATTGGGGCCGATGTGATTGTGCTTCCGCCGGGATCCTCGTTTATCGCCGGACTCACGGGCGCCCCCATGCCGATCAAGATCAAAGACGTGCTTGCCAAGCTGCCGCACGTGACGGGGGTCGCGCCGGTGGTGACCCAAATCGGTTCGGCCGGGACGCTCGAAATCATCGCTGGGATCGACCTGCCAAGTTATGAGGCCCTTTCCGGTGGCTTCCATTACCTTGAAGGCGGGCCCTTCCGCGGGGCGGATGACGTTATCGTCGACGATCTTTTTGCCAAGTCCAAGCACGTGAAGGTCGGCGACACCATCGAAATAGTGAACACTCCGTTCCGCATCTGCGGCATCGTCGAACACGGCAAAGGCGCGCGTAAATTCGTACCGCTGAGCACGTTGCAGGACCTGAGCGGTGCCAAGGACAAAGCTACGATTTTTTATCTCAAGCTCGATGATCCTGCGAATGCGGACACAGTAGTCGACGAAATAAAGCACCTCGACGGCATGCAACGGTACGTCGTTAATTCCATGGCCAACTATCTGGCGGCCATGAGCACGGCCAATATCCCGATGCTGTCAAAGTTCATCGACGTGGTGGTTGGGATCTCGGTGGTTGTCGGATTTATCGTCATCTTTCAGGCGATGTATACATCAGTCATGGAGCGCACGCGCGAGATTGGCATCCTGAAGGCCATGGGTGCCTCCAAGCTCTACATTGTTAATGTTGTGTTGCGCGAGACTGTTCTTCTGGCCGTCGGTGGCATTGTGCTGGGGATTGTCGTCAGCATGGCGGCGCGGGCGGGTTTTTCCCATTGGCTCCCGCTGCTACAGGTTGTCGTGGACCCCGGTTGGATTGTGCGGGCGACCCTGATTGCCATCGCTGGCGCCCTTGCCGGTGCTTTATACCCGGCAATGAAAGCGGCCCAGAAGGATCCGATCGACGCGCTGGCCTACGAGTAGGATTTGGGCTGGCGATGGCGTTTCGTGGTTTATTCGCTCTCATTTCGAGGCGCGACTGACGGCGAATCATTCCCATAATTTTTTCTCGCAAATATCGGGGGAATGCACGATACTGCCCGTGAAACTGCCCATGCTATAATCGCGGGCCGTTACCAAAAAGCAGGGAGAGTATTGCGGACAGTAGTCTTAATTCCCTGGGACTCGCGCGCAGAGTTGCGTGGCGGCCAAAATATACAGGAGGAGATATGCCTTTCGACGATCCGACCCTCTACGGTCGGGATGATGAAACCGATGAATTTGGCGATGCCGGCGGCTTTAACGAATCGCTGGAAGAAGATTTTGACGAAGAGGAAGAAGAGGAAGAAGAACCAGCCCTGGCGGACGACGAGGACGCGGGTGTGGCACCCGCACCTCCTTCCCCACCCGTGCCGGCAGTAGCGACCGGTGGCGGAGGCAGCGCGCCCCCTCCTAAGAAACCAGCCGCAAAGAAGGCAGCTCCGAAGAAGGCGGCCCCCAAGAAGGCCGCGAAGAAAGCTGCTCCCAAGAAAGCTGCGAAGAAGGCCGCGAAGAAAAAGCCGGCCAAGAAAGCGGCCAAAAAGAAAGCCGGTAAAAAGGCCGCTCCGAAAAAAGCCAAGAAGAAAGCGGCCAAAAAGAAACGCCGCCGCTAACAGTTAGCCGCGACAGCTTAGCTCGCAAATTAAGGGCGGGAGCCGGATTTCGGTTCCCGCCTCGTGATTTGCACGCGTGTTCCTTTAGGCTTTCTCGCCCACGATCGCGTCCGCTTCAATCTCCAAAAGCATCTCGGGGGCCACCAGCGCGGTTACTGCCATCATCGTGCTGGCCGGACGAATCTCGCGAAAGAACTCGCCGTGCGCTTTGCCGACTATTTGCCAGTCGGCAATATTCGTAAGAAAGACTCGCGTTCGGACCACATCTTGGAGCGATGCGCCGGCGCGCTGGAGCGCGTTCTCGATATTCTTGAGTGCCTGCACGGCTTGCGCGTAGGCGTCACCGGCAATGATCTTTCCGTCGGCTCCGGTCGCGGTTGTGCCGGCCACGTGAATGTGGTGGCCGATGCGCACCGCACGGGAGTAACCGACGATTGGTTCCCACGGTGCCCCACTGGAAATATTGATTCGCTTCACGCTTCCCCCTTTTTGCACCTGTTTGGACTACGGACGTTTCCTGTTATTTCTACCTGAAATACCGGTCGCCGTTGCCGGTCGAACATAATAGATGAAGCCGTCTGGCGGCGAGACTCCACAAAGTGAGCGAATTAGCAGCCACAGTGGTCGACTGCCAGCAATATTTCCGCGAAACACAGCGCCCAGTGCCGGGTCTATCGAGTCATGGTGGCACGATAGTGACTTGTTTAAGTTGGAAAACTACAGTATCTAAGCAGCATGAGCATTGGTTCCGATGAATCAAAGATGATAGCGATTGGAGAAAGAACGCGAACATGAATTGAGTGAAAACAGAATGGGGGCCAAAGATGATTCCGGAAACGCATCCCTTGCAGCAGCTATTTGTTGAACTCGTCGGACGACATTACGCGCAGGAGATCGGCATTCACGATCCACAGGTGATCGGGTATGTGGCGCACCTGCTGTCCGAGTTCTGCGATGCCGAGCAATTGATGAAAATCCGGACTGCCGAGGGCAGAGCACTGAACGACGTCGGTGAGATGCTGATCGAATCAGATCCGATTTACGGGCCGGCGCCGTCATTCGACCGCGAGCGCCAGGTGCGCAAGCATATCGGCGATTATGCGCTGTTTTTTGCGGGCATGTTCCCAGAGAGCATTAACCACCATCGGCTGCGCCGCCAGCGCGTGGAGAATTTCGTGGAGTGGGTGAAGGCCGGCAAGGAGAGCTATTACATCGTCTCGAAATTCGAGCACTTCGAATATGCCAAAGTCGCGCCGCTGTTCGCGCAGCTCTCACAGAAATTTGAAGATTGCGTGTATGGGCTGAACCTGGTGAAGAACGAACTGGAAGTAATGCAGCACCCGATTGTGCGCGCGGGGAACGAACTGATTATGTGAAGCCGGAGTGTGGTTTTTACTTCTTCAATCTGACTTTTGACTTCTGACTTTGACGAACCTTCGGCTCGCCACTTTGTGCGTTCCTGCTAATACAATTTTTATCGCCTCGCCATACGCGGCATGCTCCTGCTCGAGTATGCGCTCGGCGAGCGTGTGCTCGTTGTCATCGTCGAGCACCGCTACCGTTTTTTGCACGATGATTGCACCGTGATCGAGTTCTTCGTCGACGAAATGCACGGTGCAGCCGCTCACTTTAACTCCATACGCGAAAGCCTGCTGCTGTGCTTCGAGACCAGGGAAGGCCGGCAGGAGCGACGGGTGGATGTTGAGAATTCGCTGCGGAAACTGACGCACGAACCAAGGCGAAAGCAATCGCATGTAACCAGCCAGGCAAATGAGATCAACCTCATGCTCTTTCAGCACGGCCACGATTTCACGATCATGCTGCTCGCGTTCTTTCCCTTTGGAGGGAATCACGAGCGCGTTCAACCCGCGCGTACGGGCAGTCTCGATGCCCTTTGCATCGTTTCGATTGGAGATTGCGACTGCGATACGCGCATCCGGAATGCGGCCGGCGGCAATGCAGTCTGCGATTGCAACGAAGTTCGAACCGCGGCCGGAGAGAAGAATGCCGAGATTTTTCATTAGAGAAGATTACTGACGATTAAGGAGGGTTAGCTCTTCAATCTGACTGCTGATTCTATGATCGCAGCAATCGGATTTTCAGCTGTACGTCTTCAGCCCCACACCTTCAGCAGCTGTATATGATTCAGCTATACATTACTTTTCTGTCGCCCTTCACGATTCGTCCTACACTGTAGAACTTTTCGCTCGCGCGCTCCAGCAAGGTCTGTGCCTTCTTGAACTTTTTCGCTGGAACCACCACCAACATGCCGAGTCCCATGTTGAAGGTTCGCAGCATCTCTTCCTGCTCGACTTTGCCGAGGGATTGCAGATGCTCGAAGATCGGCGGCACCGGCCAGGTGCCGAGTTCGATGACGGCCGCCGTGCCTTTGGGCAGAACGCGAGGAAGGTTCTCGGTGATGCCGCCGCCGGTGATGTGCGCCAATGCCGCTACACATTCTCCGGCGACGAGCTTACGGATGATCGGCCAGTAACTGCGGTGGGTGCGCATCAGTTCGTTGCCGACTTTATTCTTGATTTCGCTGACGAAGGTCTCGGGCGAGTACCCGGCAATTTCAAAGAGCAGTTTCCGGGCCAGCGAATATCCGTTAGTGTGCAGGCCGTTGGAAGGTAAGCCCAGCACGCAATCGCCAATCTGCACGTCTTTGCCGCTAATGATTTTTTCGCGCTCGACGACCCCGACGATGAATCCGGCCAAGTCATACTCGCCCTTGAGATAGAAGCCGGGCATTTCCGCGGTTTCGCCGCCAATCAGCGCGCAGCCATTGTGCTTGCAGGCCTCGGCCAGGCCGCCGACGATCTTCTCCGCTACCTCGGATTCGAGCACTCCGGTTGCGAGATAGTCCATGAAGAACAGCGGTGCCGCGCCCTGGACGGCAATATCGTTGACGCAGTGATTGACGAGGTCGGCACCTACGGTGTGGTGCAGGTTCATTTCGAACGCGACCTTGAGCTTGGTGCCGACTCCATCAACGCTCGAAACCAGTACCGGATCGAGATATTTCTTGTCCACCGAAAACAACCCGCCAAAGCCGCCGATTTCGCTTAGCACACCTTTGGTGAAGGTTTTGTGGGCCAGATACTTGATGCGCTGCTTGGTCCGGTTCCCTCGGTCAATATTGACACCAGCGTCCGCATAGGTAATCGATCCGCTTGGTTGGTTGGGGTTTTGGGCCACGTTTCAGTCCGTCATTTCCGGGTGGAGAGATTTGGCGTGCCACGAGCCGGGGAACGATTTGGAGCGCATCAAATTCTAGCACGTTCCTTCCTCGGGTCGGCTGAGCGCGTTTTTTCTCACAAACAAAAAACCCAGCGGGGACTCGCCGGGCTTAAAACTTGCAAAAAGAAAGCGCTGCTTACTTGCTCATGTTGTCTTTCTTCATTTCGTCTTTCTTGGCATCGTCTTTCTTCTTGGTGGTCTTTTTCTTAGCCGTCGCTTTTTTGTCCTTGGAGTCTGCCGGCTTTTCCATCTTGTCGCCGGACTTTGCGTCAGAACCTGAAGCCTGGGCAAAGCCGAACGACGACAGCGAAACCGTCAGGGCAAGGGCGAACATCAATGCCAGTACTTTCTTCATTTTTGGTTGCTCCTTGGAATGATCTTGCGGACAGATTCCCCGGAGCGAAAACTCCGATTTTCCGGGGGCGCCGAGAATTGTATTCCTCTGGCCCGCGTTTTCCAAGCGATAGAAAGGGCATTGCGCTGCCCAACTTCGCAGCCCAGAGGTCCAGCCCACGTTGCGCTGTGCTCTCGTGCGTGACGCCGACAAAGACGGGGAAAATCGCGGGGATGGCGTAAAGGCGCGCTAAACTCCAGGTGGGTGGCGAGATGGCGGAGGGCGTCATCCGGAAGTCGCTGCACTGCCGGGTGCGGAGCGCTTAAAACCTGGCCCACGATTCGATATAATTAAGAGGGTACTGCAATGACGTCTGGCCGAACGGGACCTGAACTGGCTGTTTTAGCCGTGGTCTGCGTCCTCACAATCTTTCTGTTTCCGGCGATGCAGGGTCCGTATTCTGCGGTACACGGCCCGGTGAGCGCTCTCCAGGCGGCTCGCGCAGCCGCTCGACTGCGCGTCGTGATTGTTCATTCGGCTCGCAAATCTTTGAGTTACCTCCCGCTTCCTGCGCTTCTCGCGCTTTTCTCGGTAGATGCAGCCGTCGCGGAATGCAGGCCTCTCGGCCTAGCGGAATGCGACAGCGTTCTCCGCTGCTGATCTGCTCCTTTCCGCTCGGAGCTACTAATTTTCATCTCGCCACTCGTCACGAATCGGTATTCCGCGCAAGCGTGCGCGCTGGAATCGGGCCGGGGTTCATGGGCGAGGCCGAAGTCTCTGGTGCCATCGTGCTTCGAAGCCTCGATTTCGCTGGTTGCCGAGATGACACCCATTGCAAGCTTCTGTGTACCATTAAGGAGAATTCCAAATGACCAATAAGATAGGCAGTAAGAAGTTGCTTCTCTCTTCGTTAGTCTTAGTCGTGGCTGCGGTGTTGTTGTCCGCCGGTTGCGCCAAGAAAGTTGCGAAAGCGGCGCCCGCCGCGGCGCCGCCAACTCCGACCGCGCCTACCGCCACTCTGGCAGCGAACCCGAGCACGATTGAGCAAGGCCAGTCCACCACACTGACCTGGCAGACCAGTAACGCGACTGAAGTTACGATCGCTGGACTCGGAACGTTGCCGGCCTCCGGTTCGCGCTCGGTGGCACCCGGCACATCGACAAACTACACGCTGGTCGCAGCAGGTCCGGGTGGGACCAAAGATGCGTCAACTCGCGTGACCGTGAGCCAGAAGACGGCGACGGCGTATTCTCCGTCGGATGATGAGCTGTTTGCGAGGAATGTGAAGGATGTGTTCTTTGACTACAACGTGTCCAACATCAGGCCCGATGAAACAACCATCGCCCAGCGGGACGCTGCCTTTCTCAAGCAGCATCCGAATATGAATGTGCTGATCGAAGGTCATTGCGACGATCGCGGATCGATTGAATACAACCTCGCACTGGGAACGAGCCGGGCCGAATCGGTAAAGCAAACGCTGCTGCAAGAGGGCGTTCCCGCGGACCAAGTCAAGACCATCAGCTACGGCAAGGAAAAACCGTTCTGCAACCAGGATGATGAACAGTGCTGGCAGCAGAATCGGGTTGACCACTTCACGTTCGCGCACTGAGCGTAAAGGGGCGGCCCTGCTATGCGGGCCGCCTTTTTCCATCGCCCTCATCCCGGGTCATCCAACGTCGTTCACGCATAATGTGTAAAGATGGAAATTGCCGGTGACTGCGTCGCGGTTCCCTGCCATGGCTAGTGACTTCAAAATGCCGCTGAAGATTGAGCCCTATCTAACCCGACGACCGGTGGTTCTTGCTCTGCTTTTCTTGGTTGCGGTTGTATCGTTTCTAGCGGTGTCTGCGCTGTCGCGAATCTTTCAGGCGCAGCAGGCGGAGTTGGCGACCCGGTGGTTTAGCCGGGGCGTGGCGGACCTCAACGCACGGCGGTTCGAAAATGCAGCCCTCGAGTTCCGCACGGCACTGCGCTACTCGCGAGACGACTACTCTTACCAACTCGATCTGGCTGAAGCGCTGATGGGCCAAGGCAAGGCAGATGGAGCGTATTCGTACTTGATCAACCTCTGGGACCGCCAGCCTGAGAATGGTTTTGTGAATCTTGAACTTGCCCGGGTCGCTGCTCAGAAAGGACAAACCGATTCAGCGCTGCGTTACTACCACAACGCGGTATATGCCGTGTGGTCTGGCGATGAGGAGTCCGCACGCCGGTATACCCGTCTGGAGTTGATCGGGTACCTCTTAAAAATTAATGCCAAAACCCAAGCGCAATCGGAACTCATCGCGCTCGGAGCGAGCCTTGGCGAGGATGCAGCCCAGCAAGCACAGCTGGGAGATCTCTTCCTGAGCGCGCAGGACTACGAGCACGCCCTGACCGCGTTTCATCTGAGTTTAAAGTCGGACCCGCACAATCATGCCGCCCTGGCGGGGGCCGGGCTGGCCGCGTTCAGACTCGCGCATTATCCCCTGGCGGAGAAATATCTGCAAGAGGCCGTGGCCGCGGACCCGCAGGATGCCCAAAGTGCTGCGCAGCTCAAAAGCACAGAAGATGTGCTTTTTATGGATCCCTTTCGGCGCGAGACTCCGGCTAGCCAGCGTGCACGTGTGGTAGTCGAGGATTTTCGCGTTGCGGGGGAGAGGCTAAAGTCGTGCCCGGTTCCAGGTTCTTTGGCCCAGCAGGCGGGCGTCGAACAGAATCTCGCGGATGATTGGGCAAAACTGAAGCCTCGCATTGACGAGCCAGCAATTCGGCGCGATCCGGATTTGGCCGAGAATGCCATGGAACTGGTATTCAATATCGAGCGTCAGACGAGCGCCCTTTGCGGGACTCCAAGCGGACCAGACCTGGCGTTGCTTATGATCGCAAGATTGCATGCAGGGAGCTAATTTGAAGTTACAGCCCGAAACCCAAGCCGGCGTGGTGGCAGAGGACGCAAAGATCGCATCCTCGAGTCCAGCCGCCAGCCCGGCAAAATCGGGCCTTCTACAGGTCGCCTTTCGAGAGGAGCGCTTCTTCCTCGTCCTCTCCGTATTTATCGGCATTTTTTCCGGACTGGCGGTCGTCTGCTTTCGCTTGGCCATTGAATGGTGCCGCATACATTTCCTCGGGTCGGGAGTTTCGCCGCCAGCGTTGCGGCTCATTCTGGCGCCAACTCTCGCCGGGCTCGTGATCGCCATTTTGGTGATCCATGTCTTTCCGCTGGCCAGAGGGAGCGGCGTCAACCAAACGAAGGCCGCGCTGTATATCTACAACGGCTATATTCCTTTTCGTACAGCAATTGGTAAGTTCATTACGGCGGCGCTCGCCATTGGATCGGGGCACTCTTTAGGTCCAGAAGATCCGTCGCTGCAAATTGGCGCTGGAATTGCGTCCGCGCTCGGACGGCGAATGCGGCTGTCGCGGGACCGCATGCGGCTGATTGCTCCGGTCGGCGCGGCAGCGGGACTGGCGGCCGCTTTCAATGCACCCATCTCCGCCGTGCTGTTCGTGATCGAAGAGGTGATTGGGCGTTGGACCGCCGGCATCCTCGGCTCGGTGGTGCTCTCGGCCGTGTCGAGCGTGGTTGTCATGCGCTGGTTTCTGGGGTCGGAGCCGCTGTTTCGGATTCCCGCGGTAGAGCTTCAGCGGCCTTCGGAGCTGATTGCCTATTGCATCCTCGGAGTGGTCGGGGGGTTGGCCTCGGTCGCGTTTGCGAGCGGCATCGCCAATCTTCGTCTTCGCTCGAGATCGCTGCCGGCGTGGACGCAATACTTTCAGCCGGCGGTCGCGGGTTTGCTGATCGGGCTTATTGCCGTCGCGGGCTATCCGCAGGTGATGGGGGCCGGCTACGAGTACATGGATCAGGCCATGCACGGCCAATTTACATGGCAAATGCTGGCCATTCTTGCTGGCCTCAAGATCATTGCTACTCTGCTATCGTTTTCCAGCGGAACGCCCGGAGGCATGTTCGCTCCGACGCTATTTATCGGCGCGATGCTGGGCGCGTCGGTCGGTGGCGCAGAGCACGTTTTGTTTCCCCACCTGACGATTTCACCTGGCACTTATGCGTTGGTCGGAATGGGAGTGCTCTTCGCGGGATTTCTGCGGGCTCCGATGACGTCGGTTTTTATGGCGCTTGAAGTGAGCGGGAACTACTCGATCATTTTGCCGGTTATGGTCGCGAATACCTTCGCGTACTTCATCTCGCGGACGTTGCAGCCGGTCTCGATCTTCGACGCTCTGACGCGCCAGGATGGGCTCGACTTGCCTTCCATGGAGGAGCAACGGGAAGAAAACATCCTCCACGTGGAGGACGCCATGCAGCCACCCGGTAACATCTTGAAGGCCGCGGAGAGTCTTGATCGCGTGTTGCAACAAGTGGACGGGAAATCGCCAGATCCAATGCTGGTTCGGCTGGATCCGACCGGCTGGGCCTGCATTACGGGCCGAGAACTCGAAACGATGATTAACGAGGGCAAGGGGACATTGACGCTCGGCTCCGTGCTGACGAGCCGCCAGATCCCTTATTTGCATCCCGATCATCCCCTGGAGATGGCATTGCGCTATGTAGATCGCTGGCCGCTGGTGCCGGTTGTGAGCCGCGCCGATTTCCGCAAGTTGGAAGGCGTGATCTCGCAGAGCGATGTATTCGGCAGCTATCGCGGAATGGGTGACGCATAAGAATTCTGCGGCGCGAGCGGCAGATTATACAAATTGTTGAGTGTTGTCAGGTCATATTTGGGCTTGCGTTCCTGGGCGTAAGCCGTCCAAATACGCTAGGCTCATCGAATTTCGTGTGGCGGCGCGCACCACGCCGGATTCTACTGCTATGATGCTTTGCGACTTTTCCCTGGAGAATGGCATGAAGATTCTGACAGTCCTACTTTTCGCAGTTTTGACAATTCAATTGGCCGTGGCTCAGCAAGAATCGTCGGACACGCCCGATAGCGCGAAGCAAGCCGCAGCACACAAAAATCAAGACAAGGCAAAAAAGGAACCGGCGCCGGCCAATGCTGAAAAATCTTCGGAGAGCGGCAAGCCCGCCGAGCCGGCGAAATCCGAAGAGGCCACCGACAAAGAAGAACATTTTGACGTGAGCGAGATTCCGCCGGTTATCACGCATCACACGATCACCGTGAACGGCAAGGCGCTCGCCTACACGGCAACTACCGGACGGCTTCCACTGAAGCGAGCCGACGGCAAGATCGAGGCGGAGATGTTCTTTGTCGCCTACACGCTCGACGGGCAGGATCCGACAAAACGTCCGCTGACGTTTGCCTTCAATGGCGGTCCCGGGTCAGCATCGGTGTGGCTGCACATGGGCGCTCTCGGGCCCAAGCGCGTGGTTCTGCAAGCGAACGGCTTTATGCCGGCGGCACCTTATCGGGTGGAGGACAATCCCGACACGCTGCTCGACCGCAGTGACATCGTGCTGGTTGACGCCATGGCGACCGGCTACTCTCGGGCCGCCAATGCTGAACTCACCAAGAAGTTTCTCGGCGTCAAAGGCGACGTGCAGGCTTTCGGAGAATTCATCCGCCTCTATCTCTCGCGCTATGAGCGCTGGGGCTCTCCCTTGTTTCTCTTCGGCGAAAGTTATGGCACCACTCGCGCGGCGGGGCTTTCCGGCTATCTCGCCGATCATGGAATCGCGTTTAACGGCGTAACGCTGTTGTCGACGGCTGTCGATTTCGCGACCCTGGAATGGAACGACTCGAACGATCTTCCGTACTTCCTGCTTGTTCCATCATTCAGCATGATCGCTGCGTATCACCACAAGCTTCCGGAGGACCTCACCGCGGACATCGCCAAGACTCGGGACGAAGTCGTGCACTGGGCGCTGAACGATTACGCGCTCGCGCTTAGCAAAGGCGATGCGTTGAGCGCGGACGACCACCACAAGATTGTCGAGCAATTGTCGCGCTACATCGGCCTGCGTCCCGAGGTGATCGAGGCGCACGACATGCGCATTGACGTGCCCACGTTCATGCGCGAATTGCTGCTCGATCAAAAGCTGATCACGGGCCGCCTCGACGGGCGCTTCACCAGCCCCAATCCAGGCGATCGCTTTTTCGATCCAACCAGCGCGGCTATCCTGCCGCCCTATACCCAGGCCTTCAATAACTACCTGCGCACCGAACTGAATTACAAAGTCGATACGCCGTATCGCGTCTTCGCCTACGATCAGCCGGCGTTTCAACAGTGGGACTGGGGCAATGCCGAACAGGGTTTCCCGAGCACAGCTGATGGACTACGATCGGCCATCATTAAGAATCCGTACATGAAGGTTCTTGTGATGGAGGGCTACTACGATTTAGCTACGCCCTTCGCCGCCGCCAACTGGACGATTGACCACTTGAATCTGAACGCGAAGAGCCGTGAACGCATCTCGTTCTCAACCTACAATGCCGGCCACATGGTGTACGTCGACCGAGCCGAGCATGACAAGATGAAGAAAGATGAGGTGCAATTTATGGATAAGTGCCTGAAGTAAACCGGCTGCCGCGCCCGGCTTTTGAGGATAGCGCAGAGCCGGGCGCGCTAAGCCTGACGCCGTGATCATGCGCGCAGCCGCGATCTTTGGACTGGGAACCTCGACGCAGGAACTTGAGCGATTCCGGGCCGGCTCTACGACAATATGGACCGAGGGACTGCCTGCGTTAGCAAGCGAAGCAGATGCGGTGGTCATTTTTGGCGGCGACGGGACCATACATCGGCATCTTCCAGCGCTGGTGCGGCTCCAGCTTCCTGTGCTGATCGTTCCGTCCGGCAGCGGAAACGATTTTGCCCGCGCGCTGAAGCTGCGCTCGGTTCGCGATTCGCTGCGCGCCTTGCGCAAGTTCGAATCGGGGAAGCTTCAGCCTCAAGCGATCGATCTTGGTGTCATCCGCCCGGCCGCATCGCCTGAAATCACGCGTTATTTCTGTTGCGTGGCGGGCTGCGGAATTGACTCTGCCGCCGCACGGCGCGCCAATCAAATGCCTCGCTGGCTGCGCGGTCACGGCGGATACGCACTCGCGCTCTTGCCTGCGCTTTTCAAAGTGCCGGGATATCGGATGCGAATTACATCCTGGAATGGCGGGGGCGAGCAGCGTGACCGTGAGCACCGACTTACGTTATTGGCTGCGTTCGCCAACACGCAGTTTTACGGCGACGGAATGCGCATTGCGCCGCAGGCTGATATGGCCGATGGTCTGCTCGACATCTGCCGCATTTCGACCATGAATTCCTTCGAGCTTCTCGGCATGTTTCCGTCGGTATATACCGGCCGTCATCTGCTCTCGCCTAACGTTCAATACTCGAAGGCAGAGCGGGCGCGGGTGGAGACGGACACCCCGCTGGAGATTTACGCCGATGGAGAATTTGTGTGCGAAACGCCCGCGGATGTTTCGATCGCGGCCAGCGCGCTACGGGTAATTGCTTTGCCGACCTAGATCCGGCTGGATCAGTGTGTGGCCGCCGGTTTCCCCGCCAGTGGGAAACGCTCATCGAGCGCCAGATTCAGTTCCAGCACATTTACGCGGGCTTCGCCCAGAAATCCCCATTGCCGATTCGCCGTGCGCTCTAACACCAGTTTCTCAATCCCGGCCTCCGACACTTTGCGTTCTGCTGCCACGCGCCGGATCTGAAACTTCGCGGCCGCGGGAGTGATATCAGGATCGAGTCCGGATGCCGACGTTGTCACCAGATCCACCGGTACGGGAATACCGGGGTTTTCGGCTTGCACGCGTGCGACATCGCCGTTGACGCGCGTGATCAGCTGGGCATTCGTGGGACCGAGGTTCGAGCCCGAAGAGGCGCTGGCGTCATAGCCGGCCTCGCCCGCCGCCGACGGCCTTGAATGAAAATATCCGGGCCCAGTAAATGGCTGCCCGATTAGCCGGGAACCAACGAGGACTCCATTTCGGCTGATCAATTCGCCGTTGGCTTGCGAGGGAAAGAACACTCGCGCCAGTCCCGTTATCAGCAGCGGATACAAGATCCCCAGCAGCACGGTCGTCGCAATCGTCATCAGGACAGCGTTGAGCAAATGCTTCTTCATATCTCTTGCCGTAACTCTCTTCGTAACTTCTTCGTCCATCTATTCCGTCGATCCCGTTTTGCTACACGAGCTTGATGCCCGTGATCAGCATGTCAATCAACTTGATGCCAACGAACGGAACGATCAGCCCGCCAAAACCATAGACGAGCAGGTTCTTCCGCAGCATAACCTCGGCGCTCATGGGATGATATTTCACTCCCCGCAGAGCCAGCGGAATGAGCGCAACAATAATCAGCGCATTGAAGATGACCGCCGAAAGCACCGCCGATTGCGGTGTTCCGAGGTGCATGATATTGAGCGCGTTCAGCACGGGGAAAGTTCCGGCAAACATGGCCGGAATAATCGCAAAATATTTAGCGACATCGTTCGCGATTGAAAAAGTTGTCAAAGCGCCGCGCGTCATGAGGAGTTGTTTGCCGATCGCCACGACTTCAATGAGCTTGGTGGGATTCGAGTCGAGGTCCACCATGTTGCCGGCTTCTTTAGCGGCTTGCGTTCCGGTATTCATAGCCACGCCGACGTCGGCCTGGGCGAGCGCGGGCGCATCGTTGGTGCCGTCGCCCGTCATCGCCACCAGCTTTCCCTGGGCTTGCTCGCGCCGGATCAGGTCCATCTTGTCTTTCGGAGTCGCCTCGGCCAGGAAGTCGTCGACTCCTGCCTCGCGTGCGATTGCCGCGGCGGTCAGCGGATTGTCGCCCGTAATCATCACCGTCTTGATGCCCATGGCGCGGAGTTGATTGAAGCGGTCGCTCATCCCGCCTTTGACGATGTCTTTGAGATAAATGACGCCGAGAGCGCGCTGATTTTCGGCGACGATCAGCGGCGTTCCACCAGAGCGCGCAATCTGCTCGACGCTGGCTTGAATTTCGCGCGGCAGCGAAGTGCCAAACTGATTCAGATATTTCGAAATCGAATCCACCGCTCCCTTGCGAATCTCGCGGCCATCTAGGTTCACGCCTGACATGCGTGTTTGCGCTGTAAACGGCACGAACACGGCTTCATGAGCGGCGAGCTCGCGCCCGCGCAGTCCGTACCGCTCTTTCGCCAGAACCACGATCGACCGGCCCTCGGGAGTTTCATCGGCAAGCGACGAAAGCTGCGCGGCATCGGCCATTTCCGCTTCGGTGATCCCCGGCGCGGGAATAAATTCCGCAGCTTGCCGATTGCCGAGCGTGATCGTGCCCGTCTTATCGAGCAGCAGCGTGTTGACGTCACCGGCTGCTTCGACCGCGCGTCCTGACATGGCGAGAACATTGTGCTGCACCAATCGGTCCATGCCTGCGATGCCAATCGCGGAGAGTAGGCCGCCAATGGTCGTCGGAATTAGGCATACCAACAGAGACACGAGGACAAATACGGTTTGCGGCGATCCCGAATAGATGGCAAAGGGTTGTAGCGTAACCACGGCCAGAAGAAAAATGATGGTTAGACCCGCGAGCAAAATATTGAGCGCAATTTCATTGGGAGTCTTCTGCCGCTCCGCGCCTTCGACGAGCGCGATCATTCGGTCCAGAAATGTTTCGCCGGGATTCGAAGTAATGCGCACCTTGATCTGATCGGAGAGCACGCGCGTGCCGCCGGTGACGGCTGAGCGGTCGCCCCCAGACTCGCGAATTACTGGCGCTGACTCGCCGGTGATTGCGGACTCGTCGACCGACGCCACGCCTTCGATCACTTCGCCATCCCCGGGAATGAACTCGCCGGCGGTGACCATGACTATGTCGCAAGAACGCAGCTTCGCGCTTGGCACGTTCTCGATCGTGCCATCCGGCAGCAGACGCCGCGCCACCGTTTCCGAGCGCGCCTTGCGGAGAGTGTCAGCCTGCGCTTTGCCTCGACCCTCGGCCATGGCTTCGGCAAAATTGGCAAACAGCACCGTAAACCAGAGCCAGAGCGTGATCTGGAGGTTGAAGGCGAAGTTCTTTTTGTCTCCAATCAGCAGCAGGGAGGTCACCACACTGCCGACCTCGACCACGAACATCACAGGGTTCTTCATCATCGTGCGCGGATCAAGCTTGACCAACGCATCGACGAGCGCGCGCCGAATGATCTTCGCATCCCAAAGACTCTTGCTTTTCTGCTCTGCCATAGGTCCCTTAGAAGATCTTTCCAGCCATCATCAATAAGTGTTCAAGTACCGGCCCCAGGCTGAGAGCCGGAAAAAACGTGAGCGCGCCCACGATCACGATGACCGAAACCAGCAGGACAGAAAACAGCGGCGTTGTAACTGGAAACGTGCCAGCCGACGCAGGCACGGCTTTTTTGTTCGCCAGGTTGCCCGCGATGGCCAGCATGGGAATGATCATGAAGAAGCGGCCGATGAGCATCGTCATCGCGCCCGAGGTGTTGTACCAGAGCGTATTTCCGTTCAATCCGCCAAATGCCGAGCCGTTGTTCCCGGCCATGGATGTAAAGGCATAGAGAATCTGCGTAAGCCCGTGGGGCCCTGTGTTACTGATGCTGGAGGTACCGAATCCCTCGACCACTGAAATACCGGTGAGCGCCAGAATGATGAAGGGAAAGACCAGCGTCACCAGCATTGCCATCTTGACGTCGTAGGCTTCGACCTTCTTTCCCAGATACTCGGGCGTCCTGCCGACCATTAGTCCAGCAATGAAGACTGATAGGATGACGTAGATGAGAATGCCGTACAAGCCCGCGCCGACTCCTCCGAACACGGTTTCGCTAAGCATGATGTTCACGAGCGGGACCATACCGCCGAGCGGCGTGAACGAGTCGTGCTGTGCGTTGACGGCCCCGCAGCTAGCGTCGGTGGTTACCGTCGCGAATAGTGCGGAATCGGCAATTCCGAAGCGCACTTCTTTCCCTTCCATGTTGCCGCCGGGCTGCGACGCGCTTACTTTCTGATCGACGCCGTGCAACAAGGGATTGCCGCTGGCCTCGGCCCAATAGGCAGTCGCGACTCCGGCCGCGAATAGGATCGCCATTGCTCCCCACACCGCCCAGCCGTGACGCGGTGAGCCTGTCATTCTCCCGAGCGTGTAAGTAAGTCCAGCCGGAATCGCGAAGATCGAAATGATCTGCAAGTAGTTACTAAGTGGCGTGGGATTCTCGAATGGATGCGTGCTATTCGCCCCGAAGAAACCGCCACCGTTCGTACCCAGCATTTTGATAGCTTCCTGCGATGCGACAGGGCCTTGCGCGATAACCTGATCGGTTACGGTGTCCATGACCGGCTTGCCGTCCTGGCCGACCACCGGTTTGCCGTCGGGTCCAGTTCTCTGTACCTGTTGCGGCTCGACCAATTTCGCCGTGTCGTACTGCTTCAGATTCTGTACAGTTCCCTGTGAAACGAGGATGAGGGCATAAACGATGCAGAGCGGCAACAGTACCCAAAGATTCGCGCGCGTCATGTCGACCCAGAAGTTGCCGATGGTCTCCTTTTCCTTGCGCGCAATGCCGCGAACGAAAGCGATTGCCAGCGCGATCCCGACCGCGGCCGAGACAAAGTTGTGGTAGGCGAGACCGGCCATTTGCGTGAAGTAGCTCATGGTGCTCTCGCCCGAATAGTTCTGCCAGTTGGTATTCGTTGTGAAGGACGCGGCCGTGTTGAACGCAAGCACGGGCAGCACAGCCGAAAACTGACGCGGATTCCAGGGCAGAAAATATTGCAGGCGTTCGATCAGATAGAGCAAGAGCATCGAAACGCCGCTGAACAGGAGCATGGTGAAGGCATATTCAGTCCAGCGCATCTCGTGCGTTTCATCGACTCCCGTGACCCGGTAAAGCAAGTGCTCGACCGGATGGAGTACCGGATCGAGAAACGTCCGCTCGCCGCTAAAGACTTTCGCCATAAATGAGCCCAACGGCTTGGTGATGGCGAGAATCACCGCCAGGAACAATACGATCTGTAGCCAGCCATTAGCCGTCATTTCAGAATTTCTCCGGCTTCAACAGCGCGTAGAGCAGGTAGACCATCAAGCCCACGCAGATTACCAGCATGACGGCAGATTGAGCGCTCATATCGTCTCCCTCAATTCCGGCTCCCTCAATGGATGCGATCGCAAAAGTGAACATAGCCTAGCGACAGCGCAAAGAACGCGATCGTGACGACGACAAAGATCAGGTCTGCCAAGTTGCTACCTCCAATGCAATGCTCTCCCTCGGCTAATTCCCTATTACGAAGAGCACTTATAACTCAAAACTTAACCATGATATCGATGTCGATCATCGATTGATCGCGGCGCAAGTCGGGGAACCATACGCTGCTGCCCTGCGCTCCGCACGCTGTTTGTGCAGCACTGAGAGACAGTGCCATCGACGAATTCCCGTCGTTGCAGGCATAGTACTGGGGATATCCGTTATTGGTGTAGGGCACTCCTCCCGCGCCCGGCGGAGTAATTCCACCGCGGCCAGTCCAGTAGGGTACGTTCGCGTGGCGATAGTCGTACTCCCAGCGGAAAGTGAGCCATTGCTTCGGCATGTAATCATATGTGAGCGACATATCCCAGGCTTTGAAAGGGTCTGATGGATTGCCATTGAAGTAAGGCGCGTTGATGGCGGCGGAGGCACCGGTTTCGCCGTTAATAGGCGGGACAAGGACCAGATAGCGACCGGGGTTATTGATGATGCCGCCGCCGATCGTCAGGCCGTAAGTGTCTTTTTTGAACCATGTGCGGTCGTAGAGCATGAAGCCTATAAAGCTTTGTTTGGGATTTACTCCCGCTCCAAAATGGTCTCCGCCAATTGACTTCGGATCCCGGGTGTCGCGGTGGCAGCCCACGCCTTGCAGATATGTTCCACCCGAGGTCACCGTGCTGGGGCCAAATTCGCAGCCCAGATCGCCGGTGAACGAGAACGCCATCTTGTCGATAGTTTGGCCAGGCCTGTCGAAATACTTGATCTCGATGCTGTCGTCGGTATGAACGCGGCCGCGGTTCGGAATATATAGATCGTCGTGGCCGAGGCCGTAATTGTTGGAGATGATGTTCACCCAGGGTCTCGGGGTCCACTTGATCTGTCCGCCGACGCCCTTTCTCGAATTGGCTGAGCCGTACGATTGCCAGCCATTGATGAACCAGGGCTCGATTTTTAAGTGAGGATTGGGGAAAACCTGCACTCGCAGCCCCTCAAAAAACCAGGGTGTGTTGGAAGACACATACGATGGCTGGTAGGCCCAGTTATCGAAGTTGTAATAACTGAAAAGACCGATGTACGACAAGAAGATTCCCGCGTCGACATTGATTCCGTTAAGCGCGTCAATGTGGTAGCCCCCATAGGCCTCGGCCAGATAGCGATCCGCCGTATCGAGGTCCCATTGGCCCTTGGCGGGGCTTGGGTCATTGCGCGGCGTAGTTGCGGAATACATACCATACTGCGTCATGAACCGTGCGCGGACATTATCGTAGTGGAAGTCGCCGCCCAGGCCGAGTTGTTCGAGCTGAATCTCGTTGGCGCGGAATATTTCGCTCGATCCGCCTATCGAATTGTCGATTGGCTTGTTGAAGTCATAGTTATAAGTAATGTCGGCGCGGATCTCTGGGGTAAAGAACTTTGAGTCATACGCGGTATCTTTGTTGCGCGGATTGCCGTTCAGCCACGTCCAATCCCAATCGGAAAACGGCGCGATTTTTGTGGGTTTATTGGCTAGTGCCGCAGAAGATTGATCCGGCGCAGTAACCGCAATCGGGGCAGCGGGCTCGACCAGCGTTTGTACGGGCGTAGTTACTTTTACAGACTGCACTACAGTAGTCGGCTGTTCCGCAGCCTCGTGTTGCCTCAATTGCTGTTCCAGTTGTTCGACCCGCTTGGTCAGGGCCTCGATTTGTTTTGCCAGCTCGGGAGGAATAGTTTGCGCTGAGCTATTACCGGCCGGGGAAGGACCGGTTGCCTCCTGCGCAGGCAGCGGACATGCGGCCGCAAAGGTAAATAGCACCGCGCCCGCCAGAACGATGGCGGCGGTCTTGGTCTTTGTGGTCTTGATGCCCAGTTGATGTCTGCTGCTGAACATCTTATTACGTGATTGCAAAGCCATAGGAAAGAGTTCTGCGCTTTCTTTCGCGGATCTCGAACGGCGTGGCTCTCCTGCCCGTTTGCGTTTTGCGTTTCGGAGATCCTTCGCCATGGCCAAAAGGAACCGGAGAAGAAAAGCCTCGCCTAACGCACACACCAACAGGCACAAATACGCCATGACGCCCTGTTTACCGAATTAGTGGTTGCCGAATGTGATTAGACAGGCGCATCCGTAAAGGAGCGGTAAGGAATTCCTAAAGAAGTTGTAAAGGACCCAGCCGTTGGTACGCCGCCTTGAGGCCGGTGATCAGCAACCCCACTCGGCCTCGCCGGGCTTTGCGAAGTATCGTCCGGACTGAATGTCGCCCGGAACGACCTCGACTTCGAGGAGGGCAAGCCGACACGCCGCGATTAATCTGTTCTTTTCGGAAGGTGGCACATTCGCCCACGCATCGCATGTGCGTACGCGCGTCGCATTTCCAGACTCATCGCCGAGCACCTGATGATAGTGATGAAACAATTGCGCGAACCGTTCCGCGGATACTTCTTCAATCGACATAACCTTGTCCCTTTCAGCCAGCCATTTGTGCCGGCCTGGAGGACATTTGAATTGAGGGGCCATAAAGTGTGCGTAAATTCAAAATAAGGAAATCGTAAGTGATTTTGAAGGCACTTGAGTTGTGACTCCGGTCGAGGGAGGAGCCCTTTCTTGGTAGGCCGCGCGATTTGCAGGCTATTCGCCAGGGTCAAAGCGATAACCCACCCATGGGTCGGTGACAATATACTTTGGAGAATCCGGCGAAGCTTCCAGTTTTTTTCGCAGCTGCCCGACAAAGACACGAAGATACTCCACCTGCTCGGTACTCTCACCACCCCACACTGCGCCGAGCAGGGCTCGATGGGTAATCACTTTACCGGGGTGGCGAGCCAGGTAGAGGAGCAGGTCAAACTCTTTCGGTGTGAGACGAACCGCGCGATCCTTGACGAGAACGCTGCGCGCTCCCGGATCGATGCGAAAATCGCCCACTTCGATCGGCGCCGGTTCGGAGCCTTCTTCCCGCCGTCGTCGCAGGTTGGCCCGGACGCGCGCCAGCAGTTCTTCCATTCCGAACGGCTTCGTTACATAGTCGTCCGCGCCCGCGTCGAGCGCCTTCACTTTCGTTCGCTCCTCGCCGCGCACGGAGAGCACGATGATTGGAACCTGCGTCTTCATGCGCAGCCGCCGGCACAATTCCAGACCATCCATGTTCGGCATCGCCAGATCGGTGATGACGAGATCAGGCGTCCAGTCTTTCATGATTTCGAGCGCAGTCTCGCCGTCATTAGCGGCACGAATGTCATAGCCGTGGCTCGAAAGCGAAGTCCGCAGCACGCGCGTGATCTGCGACTCGTCATCCACCACCAGAATGTGTTTGTGTTCCGTCGGCGCCGGCATCAGCCTTTTTCCTGCGTCACGATATGCACATCCACTGCCGGAGCATCGCGCAAGAACTGGTGAATCGCCGAGAGATAAAAGTATCGTTTCCAGCCACGCGTCGCAGAGCGGCCGAATACCACCTGAGTGATGTGCTTTCCGTTGACGAACTCGGCCACAGCCTCAGCCACACTCTTCCCCTTCAAGCGCACGATCGCCGCGCCCACGTTCTGAGCAAAGCGAATGTTCGCGCTCAGGGTCCGCTGATTTTCTTCGCTCTGGTCCTGGCCGAGGTCGGTATAGACCACGAATAGTTCGGCATTCATCGCCTGCGACATGCGCGCCCCGCGCGCAATCAGATACTGAGCCGCCGGGTTTGAGCTGATACAAACCGCAATACGCTCGCGGATGGAGACCGCAGCCCGGTTTTTTTCGAGGACTTCGCGACGCTGCTCGAGGCTCACGTCGACTGCCTGAGCCACCTGCCGCAGGGCGAGTTCGCGCAAGGCAATGAGATTGGTCTCGCGAAAGAAATTCTCCAGTGCACGCCCAACCCGCTCCTGTGGATAGACGTCTCCGCGCCGCATCCGATTCTGCAACGCCTCGGGCGTCAGATCGATCATTACCACTTCGTTCACGCGCTGAAGCACCCAGTCCGGCACGGTCTCGCGCACCTGAATTCCGGTCACGCCCTGCACGGTCGGCGTTACGCTTTCGAGGTGCTGAATGTTCATTGTCGAGAGCACATCGATTCCCGAGTCGAGCAGTTCGAACACATCTTCGTAGCGCTTGCGATGCTTGCTGCCCTCGATATTCGTGTGCGCCAGTTCATCCACCAGCGCAACCCTTGGATGGCGCGCGAGGATCGCGTCCACGTCCATCTCTTCGAACAGCGCGCCTTTGTACTCGATCGCTTTTCGGGGCACGATCTCAAGTTGGCTGACCAACTCTCCCACAGCTTTCCGCCCATGCGTTTCAATCACCCCGATCACTACGTCTTCACCACGGCTTTTCCGGCGGATTGCCTCCGTCAGCATGGTGTGCGTCTTGCCGACTCCGGGAGCGTAGCCCAGGAAGAGTTTGAACACTCCTCGCTTCTTTGCCACGGGCGCTGTTTCTTCAAGCCACTGTTCGGGAGTCTTGGTCATTAGGATCGAGATTGCGATTATTGTCGTCGAGAGTTCGATCTTTGTCGATTGGCGGGTCTTGAGTAATCACCGCTGCCCACGTCGAGGGCGGCTCACGGCCGGTGGCTCGCTGTTACAATTTCTTCGTGAAATCTGCCGCCCGACCCGTCATCGGATACCTGATAGCGGCATTCTGGATTGGCGCGGTCACGCTGGTCGGCTACCGCTGGCTTCATCTCAATGCCACTACGGTCGCGCTGTCGTTCCTGTTAGGCGTGTTGGGCATCTCCGCTTTTTTTGGCATTCGACATGCCGTTTTCATGTCGATCATTGCGACCCTCGCATTCAATT
This sequence comes from uncultured Acidobacteriaceae bacterium, assembly GCA_963803645.1. Lineage (GTDB taxonomy): Bacteria > Acidobacteriota > Terriglobia > Terriglobales > Acidobacteriaceae > Acidiflorens. The sequence continues at coordinate 1,212,664 of CAWDNK010000007.1, forward strand.
ACTTTTTTCTGCCGCCCATCGGCACGCTCACCATCGCCGACCCGCAAAACTGGATTGCGCTCTTTGCCTTCCTGGTCACCGCCGTTGCCGCCAGTGAACTCTCGGCCCGCGCCCAGCGGGGGCAACGCACCGCAGTCCAACGGCGTCAGGAGCTCGAACGCCTTTACGATTTCAGCCAGTTGTTGCTTTCAAGCGAGAACGCCGCTGAACTGCTTAACCTGATTCCGCGTTTCATCGTCGAATCGTTCGGCGTCCGCTCCGCTGCCATCGCGCTCTCCAGCCGTGCCGATGTGTACCGCTCCGGTCCGGCCATCGATGGCCTCGAAACCCATGATCTGCAACTCGTCACTCTGCGCGGCGAGCCCCGCTTCGATGCCGCCGGCCAGCTTGCGTTCATGCCGCTGCGCATCGGAGTGCGCGTCGTCGGCAGCATGGGCGTCTCCGGGTCTTATCTCTCACGCCAAACTCTGGAAGCAATCGGGAGCCTTGTCGCCATTGCGGTGGAGCGCGCAACCGCGTTCGAAAGGCTCAGCCGCGCGGAAGCCTCGCGCGAGAGCGAACAGCTTCGCTCGGTGCTGCTCGATTCGGTCACCCATGAATTTCGTACTCCGCTTACCGCTATTAAGGCGTCGGCGACGTCGTTGCTCGGCGCGGGCTCTCATTCGCCCGCCGAGACCCATGAGCTGCTCTCCGTCATCAACGAGGAGAGCGACCGGCTCAATCGCTTGATCGGCGAGGCCGCTGAGATGGCGCAGCTCGACGCCAACAAAGTGGAGTTCACCTTTGTCGTTGCGCCTGTTCGTCCGATCGTCGATGAGGCACTCGACGAACTTAAGCAACTGCTCGCATCCCATCCGGTCGATGTTCGTATCCCGGCGGACCTTCCGGCTGCTCATATGGATTCCGCGCATATCAAGGAAGTTCTGGTTCACCTCCTGGAAAATGCCGCCAAGTATTCTCCCGCCGGAGCTCCCATTCGCATCACTGCCGAAGCGCGCGACTCCATTACCAACAAACCAGGAATGCTTACCGTCAGCATTGCCGATCGCGGACCCGGCATTGACGACTTCGAGCAATCGCTCGTCTTTGAAAAGTTCTATCGCGGGCGCAACCAGCGCGTGCAGGTCCATGGCACCGGGATGGGGCTGGCGATTTGCAAAGCGATTGTCGAAGCCCACGGCGGACGATTGGGGCTGACCAGCCAGTTAGGGCACGGCTCGGTTTTCTATTTCACACTGCCAGTGGCGTGAGCAGCACATCGAATGCTTTTGCGTTAAAATCAATTTGCGCGTCTTCGTTTCAGAGCCAACTTCCGAAGCCCATGGCGGCTTCCAGATCACGAGGTGCCTTATGAAGCGAACCCTCCCCGCGCTGCTCACCATCGCCGGTTTCTTTTTTGCCGCTCTTGCAACGTACATGATCCGCTACCAAACCGTGGCCAATGCTGCGCCGGCATTCAAGGGCGTCCTCACCTGGCACAATGACAACGACCGGACGGGACGGAACATCAGCGAAACGACGCTCACGCTCAAAAATGTCAATTCGGGCACGTTTGGCAAGCTCTTCATTCTCACGGCCGATGGACTGGTCGACGCCGAGCCTTTGTACGCGCCGAATCTGACGATTAGCGGTAGCGCGCATAACGTGGTCTTCGTCGTCAGCGAGAACGATACCGTTTATGCGTACGATGCCGACAGCGGTTCGCAGCTTTGGCAAGTGACGGCTTTGCAATCCGGTGAAACGGCGTCCGACAATCGCGGTTGCGGCCAAGTGACGCCCAAGATCGGCATCACTTCGACGCCGGTGATTGATTTGTCGTCGGGACCGCACGGCACTATTTATCTTGTCGCAATGAGCAAGGATTCCAGCGGCAACTATCATCAGCGCCTGCACGCGCTCGACGTCACTACCGGCGCCGAGCAGTTTGGCGGTCCGGTCGATGTCGCCGCTCAGTATCCAGGCACCGGAGACAACCACCAGAACGGCTACGTCGTCTTCGACCCCAAGCAATACAAGGAGCGCGCAGCGCTGCTGCTGGTCAATCACACGATCTATACGACTTGGGCGTCGCACTGCGATGATCGTCCCTACACCGGGTGGATCATCGGCTACAACGAGGCGACACTCGCGCAGCAGTGGGTGCTGAACATAACGCCGAACGGAAATGAGGGCGCAATCTGGGCAGCTGGCGCCGGACCTGCCGCCGATTCCAGCGGGAATATCTACTTCCTTGACGCCAACGGCACATTCGATACCACGCTCACCGGCAGCGGTTTTCCCATCGACGGCGATTATGGCAATGCGATTGTGAAGCTCTCGATCAAGAAGAAGCAACTTGTGGTCGCCGACTACTTCAACATGTACAACACGGTCTCCGAGTCCGATGCCGATGAAGACCTGGGCTCGGGCGGCGCCATGGTCATCCCCAACATTAAGGATTCCAGCGGCGGCGTGCATCAGTTGGTGGTGGGTGCCGGCAAGGATTCGAATATCTATCTTGCAAACCGCGACAACATGGGCAAGTTCAATCCGAATAACAACAGCCAGATTTATCAGGAATTATCGGGCGCGCTCGCGGGCTCAGTGTATTCGGCGCCGGCCTTCAGCGGGAACACGATCTACTATGGCGCAGTTGGCGACTACATCAAAGCCTTCCCATTCAATTCGAGCGCGCAGTTGAATTCGACTCCGCAATCGAAAACGGGTAGCACGTTCGGCTATCCGGGCACCACCCCCAGTATTTCCGGCAGCACCAAGAAAGATCTGATTCTGTGGGCGGCGGAAAACGTTTCTCCGGCGGTCTTGCATGCTTACAACGCCGATAATCTTGCGGTTGAGCTCTACAACTCGAACCAGGCCTCCGGTGGCCGTGACCACTTCGGCAATGGCAATAAATACATCACACCGATGATCGCCAACGGGAAAGTATATGTAGGAACGCAGACGGGAGTGGGTGTATTCGGATTGCTGCAATGAGGACGGCTGCCGTTACTCCTTCGCGGCCGCCTTATAACCGGCCGCCTTCGCCTCGGCCTCGGTCATAAATTTTCCCTGCTTGGTCTTGCCATACCAGCGTCCGCCCTTGTGATAGACGCCGCTCACCGTGTTAACCCAAACCTTGCCGCTGGCTTTGGCCGCGGCAATGTCCGAACTGGAAGGCTTGCCGGTCGCGTCTTTTATGGGAGTCGCGGTCGTCGATCCTGACGTGGCCTTCGCCGGCGCCGTGGACGATGCGTTTGGGCTTGCCGTTGCCTGTGCCGAAGCGGCGTCCACCGAGCACATAAAAGCAAACACGGTACTCAGAAGGACTATCGCGAACCTAAGTTTGTTTCCGGAGTGAGTCATTGTTCCCTCATGAGTAAAGGCGGTTCGCCCGGATGAATTCCTTGCTCCAAAAGCGCACGGCCTCCGGATGGACGCCCTTGAGAAATACCTAGGCGTAAATTCCGCGCTGCCGAATCGTATAGGCCACGCGGTCAATCGCCAGCATATAAGCGGCGATGCGGTTATTCACGCCGTGTGTTTCGGCGTAGCGCACCACGTCTTCAAAAGCCGTAACCATGATGTCCGAAAGGTGCTCGTTGACTACCGATTCCTTCCAGAAATATCCCTGGCGGTCCTGCACCCATTCGAAGTAGGAGGTAGTTACGCCTCCGGCGTTGGCCAAAATATCCGGAATAATGAAGACCTTCTTCTCCGCGAGAATGTCGTCCGCCACCGCCGTGGTCGGGCCGTTGGCGCCTTCGGCCAGAATCTTGCATTTCACGCGATCCGCGTTCTGACTCGTGATGACATTTTCGGTCGCGGCCGGAATCAGGATGTCGCAGTCTTCCAGCAGAAGATCGTTGCTATCGTATTTCTCCGCTCCCGGAAATCCATGAATCGTTCCGTTGCGTTGCCTGAACTCCCAGAGTTGCTCAAGATCGATGCCCTTCGTGTTGTAGAGCCCGCCGCCTACTTCGAGGATTCCGATCACCTTATATCCCGCTTCGGCCATCAGGCGGGCTGCATTCGAACCCACATTACCGAACCCCTGTACGATGACCCGCGTCTCATCTCGATTGAGCCGCAACTTTTTCACCGCCTGATCGCACACCATAAGCACGCCGCGTCCGGTGGCCTCGCGCCTTCCGCGTGATCCGCCGATGTTGATCGGCTTGCCCGTCACCACCGCTGTTACCGTTTGACGCGCGTGCATCGAATACGTATCCATCATCCACGCCATGATCTGTTCGTTGGTGTTCACGTCGGGCGCGGGCACGTCTTTTTCTGGTCCGATGAATTCGAACAGCTCCGCCGTGTAGCGCCGCGTCATTCGCTCGAGTTCACCCATCGACATTTTGTGCGGATCGCAAATGACGCCGCCCTTCGCGCCGCCAAACGGAATGTTCACCACCGCGCACTTCCACGTCATCCAACTGGCCAGCGCGCGCACTTCGTCCAGATTTACATCCGGCGCATAGCGGATCCCGCCCTTGGCCGGACCGCGCGCGATCGAATGCTGCACGCGGTACCCGGTGAACACCTCCAAGTGTCCATCGTCCATCTGCACGGGAATGTGAACGATAATCTCGCGGCTAGGACTCCGCAGTACCCGCGTCAAGCCTTCGTCCAGATTCAACTTGCGCGCCGCCAGGTCGAAGCGCGCTTCTTGCGCCTGCCACGGATTAGTCTCCTGTTCCAGGTCGATCGTCTTCATAATGAATCTCCGTATTGATTGCGTTTTACGCGCCGGCTGGCGCAGGGTGGTCGCTACCTCGTTAGGGTAAACGAAACTGCAAGTATATTGATGCCCCTCAGGCGAAGCAAGCCGAAGGCGTCCCCGGGGGGATGACCGCACTGTGCCCGAGCAAAGCCCTGATCGCCCTCGTGCTCCGCGTGCCTTGCTTATGACCTCGGTGCATTTGAACGTCCTTCCTTATAATGGGGCCTGGCAGTGACTTGAGTTGGCATCCTGCGCGCAACATCGCGTGTAACGTCGCAAGTGACTTCGCTTGTACTCTGCGCGTTTTGGCGGCCTTCCTTTGTATGATTTGTCCCGACTATAGCGAATTCGCCCGCCTCGCGCGGCAGTCAACGCTGGTACCGGTGGCGAAGTCCATTCCCGCCGACCTGCTCACGCCCGTCTCGGCGTTTCTGGCCGTCGCCGGCGACGAGCCCGACGCATTCCTCCTCGAGTCCGTCGAAGGCGGAGAGAAGATCGGCCGCTACACATTCCTCGGGGTACGTCCATTTCTTCGTCTCGAATCGCGCGGCGATCAAGTCACAATTCATCGCGCACCCCGTGGGACTCGCCAAGAGTCGAGTCGCGCCAAAACCGGAGTAAAGTCCGTCATTCCGAAAATCGAGACCCGCAATGCCAGCGTCCTGGAGGTTATCAAGGAGCTGCTTCACCAGCATCGTCCCGCACAGGTCGAAGGGCTGCCGCCTTTCACCGCTGGCGCGGTCGGATATTGCGCCTACGACATCGTGCGCCAGCTCGAAAATATCGGCGATTGCGCTGAAGATGACCTCGATGTTCCCGATTGCATTCTCATGTTCTTCGATCGCGTTCTCGCCTTCGATCACCTCCGCCATCAGATTCACATCGTCGCCTCAGCGGACGTGTCTGCCGAGCCGCCGAGAGCAGCCTACGACCGCGCCTTGCGCGACATTGCTCAAATCGAGCGCAAACTGGCGGCAGGACTAGAGCCCTCTCATTGGTCAAAACCCGCAGCCAAGTCAAAGCTGGCCGTCCGGCCGCGTACCTCTAAAGCGAAATTTCTGACGAGCGTCCGGCGCGCCAAGGAATACATTGCCGCCGGCGACATTTTTCAGGTCGTGCTCTCGCAGCGCTGGGACTTCGAGCCGGCCGTCGCACCCTTCGACCTCTATCGCGCGCTGCGGACTGTGAATCCGTCGCCGTATATGTACTTCCTTCGCTTCGGCTCGGTGGCCACGAGCGCGGCCAAGTCTCGAAAGAGAGCAAAGAGTTCTACGAAGTCCGCTGCCGCGCTGCACGTGCTCGGCTCTTCGCCCGAGATGCTGGTTCGCGCCGCGGGACGCAGGCTTGAATACCGCCCGATCGCAGGCACGCATCCGCGAGGTAAAGACGAGGCGGAAGATGCTGTCCTCGAAAAGAAAATGCTCTCTGATGAAAAAGAGCGCGCCGAGCACGTAATGCTGGTTGACCTCGGACGCAACGACCTGGGCCGGGTTAGCGAATATGGCAGCGTGAAAGTGCGCAACCTGATGTATGTCGAGCGCTACTCCCACGTCATGCACCTGGTTTCAGCGCTGGAAGGGCGGCTGCGCCCCGAACTCGACGCCATGGACGCGTTTGCCGCCTGCTTCCCCGCCGGCACGCTGAGCGGCGCCCCGAAAGTCCGAGCCATGCAAATCATTGAAGAACTCGAACCCGCCCGCCGCGGCGTCTACGGAGGTTCGGTCCTCTACGCCGATTTCGCCGGCAATCTGGATTCGTGTATAGCCATCCGAACGTTACTGATGAAAGGCAAGAAAGCTTATCTGCAAGCAGGTGCCGGCATCGTGGCAGACTCCGACCCCGAGAGCGAGTTTGAAGAGACGGAGAACAAATCGCGCGCTCTGCTGAGAGCCGTAGAAATAGCGAGAGCGCGATGAGCTCGCAATTGAAGGATGCAGTTGAAGAATGAGAACTAACTCGCCCCCGTCTCAAAATCTCCAATGAAGACTTCGGATTCGGTCAGCTCCTCGAAGGTTTCGTCAAGCGCGGCGTACTCTGCTGCATATTGCTGCTTGAATTGTAGCAAGGCTTCGCGCGAGGTCCAGCGATCGATGGTCAGATATCTGCCGGAGCGGGATGCATCGCGGAGTAGTTCGGTGCCCCGGTAGGCGGAGTTGTGTCGAAACAACTTTGACCACTGCCCATTTGGTCCGTAACTCAGTTCGAATGTCGCGAGCGATTCTGGTTTGACTTGAAATTCCCAAACCGCGAGATAGAGCGGCTCACTCATTTCAAGAGAGTGGCCCCGAGCACCACGACGTCCGGATCATTAGGCAGCATAATACTCTGCACGACCTTGGTCGAATCCAGCGCAAACTGGTACGCATACAGGTTGAAGGTGCCCTCATCCTTGGTGCCGGTTGCCGTATCTCGATACGACATGGCGACGGCCTCGCCCTCTCCCGGGAAATTTTGCGGCGCGGACCAATCGCTGAAGCTTTGCACAAATTGCGCGCTGCTGCCGTCGGTATAGTTGACGGTAATGGTCTGCGTGGATTGACTCCCTTGCACGCCAGTCGCTAACAGCGTCAAGCCGGAAAAGCTGCCCGACGGCAAAGTGATCGATTGGCCGTTGCAGGCGACCGCGTCAGGTTCGTTCGTCGGTCCAAGATCGAACTTTACGAGGTCGAGAACCCGAAACTTATTCAGGAACTTTTCGGAATACGAATTGCCGGAGCCATCGAGGCCGCCAGTCGAATATGTAGTGCCGTCTTTGTAGATTCCATAAACGTTGAAGGCCGACGACAAATTAACCTGCTGGCCTGACCCCTTGCCGCCTTTCGCGGCGCTTACTGCCAGGCTGAGAGTAAAGTTATCCGTTACGTCGCCGGAGGTGCCGGTCACTGTCACCGGCGCGAATCCGGTAGCGGCCTCAGGCGTGGCTTTAAAGACTACTTGCTGGCTCTTGCCCTGGCCCTGGATGGAAGCGGTTACGCCACTCGGCAAAGAAGACGTAGCCAAGCTTACTGTGCCGTCGAAGCCGCCGAGGTCCGTGATTTTTATTGTTGTCTTGGCAGTCGCGTTCTCGTTCAGGTACACAGTTGGCGACCCCGAGAGCGCAAATCCGCTGTACCCGACGCCGACTTCCATGGCCTGCGCGTATTTTGCCGCCAGACCATTGCCGACAAAGTCATCGTAAATCCACATGAACCCGCCGGAAATGCCACAGGTTCCGTGCCATTTGGTCATGATGGCTTGCACTTGCTTGGTCGAGTCGACGTGATCCCAAAGGCCAGGATAGACAGGGACGCTGCCGAAGCTCCAAGTCGAGGAGCACGGGTTGTTGCCGGTGCCACCGGCATATACCTGGAGATGCACGCCGTCTGCGGTGCCAGGAAGCTGGCTGTTGATTTCGGAAACGACGTCCATCCAGTAAGTGTTGTTGTCATAGGCGTCGGGCAAAACGTGATAGCCGAGGTTGCCCAGCATGACGCCAAACTGCACGGTCGTATCCAGATTGAAACTGTTTTCATCGTCGAAGTCGATCGCGTCGAGCGCAGGAATAGCAGTTTTCAGAGCCTGAAAGTCCTGATAGAGAATGCTACTGGGGCCAGTACCCTGAGAGTTGACGAGGGACGTGATATCTTCCCAGTCACCGTAATTCGAGGATCCGATGCTCAACGTAATTCGCTTGACGTTTCCTTGTTTCAGGAGCGCCATGTTGCCGGCGAAATCGGGATGCGTCTCATTGCCGATGTAGACGCCATTCGAAGTTAACGGAAATTCTCCGTTGAGATTCAAGTTGCCGGTGCTGCTGACTTCGACGCTCCAGACAATAGCTTCCGTAAAGCCGGAGTTTTGTATTTCCCTGATGTTATTCGCCGCATTCTTGTAAAAAGGGCCGCCGCCAAAAATTCCGATATATCCGGTTTGGGCAAACGCCGTTTGCGCTGAGAAGCCCAACGCCGAAAGAAGAAGTATTGTTATGCACCGTGCGACAGAAAGTTGGTTGGCAAAGCCCGAAACCCGCATCGTTATTGGCCTCCAGCAAAGAGCAAAGAGGGACATTCTAACTCAAACAGCTAGTCCTGCCTCCGAAGATTGTGAGAAACTCTCGTGCGGAAGTGAGAAATGGAGGCGGAACGTTGGAAGTGCGCGATTAATGAGAAGCGGAGCCGGGCGAATGTGAACTAATCTTCAAGAAGTTCGCAATTAATTGCTTCCCCGAGTTGGTGAGTACGCTCTCAGGGTGGAATTGCACACCCTCTACCGGAAACTTCCGGTGGCGCAGACCCATAATAACGCGGGTGCCGTCCTGATCGCGGGTCCAGGCGCTCACTTCGAGATCGGCCGGCAAGCCCTCTTCGCGGACGATCAGCGAGTGATATCGAGTCGCCGTCATCGGAGAATCGAGGCCGTGAAAAATCGTCTGGCCGTCATGCTCGACCGGGCTCGTTTTGCCATGCATCAGATTTTTGGCGCGAGTTACTTCGCCTCCAAAAGCGGCGCCAATTGCCTGATGTCCAAGGCAGACTCCGAGCAACGGAACGCTGCGCGAAGAGCGGCCGGCAAAATGGCGAATCATCTCGATGCTGATTCCAGCGTCCTGCGGAGTACACGGACCGGGGGAAACGACAATCCGCTCCGGTTGCATGGCTTCAATCTCGCCGATCGTGACTTCGTCGTTGCGCCGCACCTCAACCGCGGCGCCCAGTTCGCCTAAGTACTGGACGAGGTTGTAAGTGAACGAGTCGTAGTTGTCGAGTACGAAGACCACAGAGATATTCTAAGTCCTGCACGGTCGAGCGTGCAGGAATGGGCAGAAAAACGGGATGAATCGGCGTTTCCGGGTTCGGCATTGTGGGTGGTAAGAAATGAACGCCCGCACTTGACAGGCTCAAGGCTTATCGCCATGCTTAGGCTGTTCCGGAGGTTCAATGGCCGAGACCCAGGCGAGAAGCAAAGAGACTCAGGCGAAAGACAAACGTGCCACCCGGCGCTTTGCGCTGCGCTTGCCGGTCAGCGTCCGCTACGGCGAGGTTTCCGAAGAGCACGCCGCGCAGACGCGCGACGTCAGCGCGCGGGGAATCTGTTTCTACATCGATTCCAGCATTCAAGCCGGAGCCGCCATCGATTTCACGCTCACCCTGCCACCTGAGATTACACTGACTGAAGCCATTCGCGTGCGCTGCAAGGGCCGTGTGGTGCGCGTTGAAGGCGGCAATCCGGCAGGCAAAATGGCGGTCGCTGCCGTCATTGACGAATACGAATTTCTCGCCGAGAACTAGCCCTCCAATCCGTAAGCTCCCCCCCGCTTTTTTCGAGGCCGCTCGAGTGGTATGGTTGAGGAAACAACCGAGCGCTTCTGTGAACAACTTCCTGCCGAATCGCCCGTTCCGGCACATGCCGACTTCGAGTCGAGGTCTGGCCGTTTCGTGCTCGGCCGAGCATGGCAAGTTTGGGCGGCTTGGAATGCGGGCATGGGCGGTTCGAGCGCTGGCCGCCGGAACGCTGGCTCTTGCCGCGTCCGCGCTCGGTGCGCAGACGGCGTCTGGTCCTCCCAATCAGCCCCAGCCGCCGGCGCGAACGAAGGCCGGAACGAAGACGGGACCAAAGATCGCCGCGATCAAGAGCTTTCGGATCATCCAGGAGAAAGCCGGACCTGCGGTCGAGATTCTTGCAACCCACCCCATCATTCCGTCGATTCAGCAGATCAATGATCCGACGCGGCTGGTGATCGATCTGCCGAATGCGCGGCTCGACACTACCCACCGGCGCATCAGCGTGCAGGCCGACCAGATCACTACTCTGCGCGCGGACCAGTTTCAGGAGAACCCTCCAGTCGCGCGCGTGGTCGTGGATCTGCTCGCGCCCCGCACCTACACTTGGGAATCGGCTGGGAATCGGCTGGTGGTGCATCTTGGAAAAGACCCCAACGAGGCAAGCCGTTCACCTTTTCAGCCGCCAAACGTGGCAAGCCTGACGCCCACACCAGAGCCGATTGTGAAGGCTGTGCGCGCCGAGGGGCCGTTGACGTTGGCGGCAAACGCGGCGAGCGTGGGTTCCTCATTTACGGCTGGCGCCGATACGGCGGTGATCAGTTTGTCGAGCGGCGGCGAGGTGCGAGTTTGCCCAGGAACGACGCTGTCCATCACGCCTTCGCAAAACAAGCACAACCTTCTGCTGGGCATGAATACCGGAGCGCTCGAGGCGCATTTGCAGCTCGACGCCTCGTCGGATTCGGTGATGACTCCGGATTTCCGCATTCTTCTGGTGGGCCCGGGAGAGTTTCATTACGCTTTCAGCGCTGACAGCCAGGGCAACACATGCGTGCGCGCTCTGCCCGGCAACACCGCGTCGGCGATTGTGACTGAACTTCTGGGCGATCGCACCTACCAGGTGAAAGCCACCGATCAACTCGTGTTTCACGGCGGCCAACTTGACCGTGTGGATATGGCAGTGCCGCTCGAATGTGGCTGTCCGCCTGCGCGACCGGCAGTCGAAAGAGCTTCCAATGATTTGCCGGTGGAAAATCAGGCGGCCAGTAGAGCGCTGCCGCCCGTCAACAAACATCCGGCGGAGAGCACGGACTCGGCGTCGATCGATACTTCGAGGATTGATAGTTCGACTGGAGGAATTCCGACGGCAAACTCGGCGCAAATTGCGGCGCCTGCTCCTGTTCCGAATGAGCTGCACGTGCAGATCTCGGCACCGTTGGTGTTCAATGCGACCGGCCCTCCGCCGGCTCCGGTGGAAGATGTGAGGGCCTTGCCGCTTGACGTCCGCGGCACGCCGGCACCTGTACTGAGCGTTGCGCCATCTCCTCCTGTGAACCGTCAAACTACGCGATCTGCCGGCAGCTCTGCGGACAATCATCCGCGTGGGTTCTTCCACAAGCTTGGCCACTTCTTCTCGTCGATGTTCCACTAAGAGTTCCCGGAACGACGCGACCCACTGATCAAATTTGATTGTTCAGAACTGGCGGTTTGCCGCGCGCCGTGATGCGCACTTATGGCTTTTTCGGCTTCGCTGATTTTTTTGGAGACGGCGTCGCGGGGTTGGGCGCTTGGGGCGTTGGTTGGGCGACTGCCGGAGCCGTGTCTGTCGGCGCCTCGGACAAGGCCTTCTTAATGAAGCCCGGGGGTACGGTCGCGGTCAGAATGGCGCGATCTCGAGAGCGCTCAACTTTCAGGCTGTCAAAAAAGGCTTTCACGTCGGCATCGGTACCGTGGGTGCCCACGCTGCCTTCCGCCGCGTGAAAAACGGCGAGAAAGCCAGTCACTTTGTCGACAATTGATTGCGCGTCCGATTCGCTGCCGGTGAATGCCTCCGCCTGAAGGTGTAGCGCACGGAGGTAGCGCCCCGAGATCACGAGGACAGCCGGCTTGGGAAAGAGGACGCTCCAGCTGCCGAAGCCTTGCAGCGAATTAGCAGCCGCCGGGTTCACTTGCAGAATGGCGAACGACAGGCTCGCCAGCGGCACCTCGCGGTAATATCTGCGGAGCAATGAGGGCCCGCCAAAAGGAGAGGCCAGCTTGCGCGAGCGATCGATCATGCCGCGAATCACGTCCGGATCCGGGTGATTGGAAACGGCGACGCTGTCATAGGAAAGAAAGGTCACGCGGACCGTGCGCCCTTCGACCGGGATGTTATAGATATCGAAGCCACGATAGTTGTCGACTGAGGAGGAATGCTTTTTGAGGTACAAAACCATCGACGCAGAGTTGAATTTTCCGACGAAGATTTCGGAGAAACGCGGTTCGGGAGCAACGCCCGCGGTGCCATCACCCCAGTTCTGGGGATAGTGCACCGCGAAGGCGGCTTGGTCGAGATCGCGCTCGAACTGAAAACCGGTCTCGTCGACAAATTGCTGATACTCAGGGTCGCGCGACACGGGCGGCAGTTGCGCGGTGGCGTTGAAGGTTCGAATCCATTTCAGGTTGATGTAGAAAAAACCGTCGGCTCCCGGTAGCAGGCGTGCAGCTTCGGGCGGTGCGTGCTTGCGTAGCGCAACCACCAGCGCGACAGCGCCTATGAACAGCAGAAGAACGATCAGGATGGGGAGTCTGCGTCGAAAGCGCATCGAAGGTCGGCGATTGCCGCATCCTCCGCATGAAAGCGGGGGAGTTCGAATATGATAGCACCTTCGCGGAGGGAGGAGTTGCGAGTCTGCCCGGCTGAGCGCGGAGGCCCACGCTTACTGGAAGCGAAAGCGTTCGTTCATCAATCGCCGCAGGCGCGGACGATAGATCAAATCGTAGGCCAGTTCTTTATCCGGAAACATGCTCAACGCGGCGCGACGCGCGTTCGCCGCCATTTCAGAGGCCTCTTCGAGTGTCAGGTTCGGATCCTGGCTGATCACAGACATGACCATGCTCATCATGATTTGCAGGCGTCGGATTCTTCGGGCTTCGTCGTCGGTTCCCCGCTCGTGCGCGCTGTGTTCTTCCTCACCGCCGGACTCAGCCCGCCGCACATTCATATTATTCTCCGCACACCGTCTCCCTGCGCTACTGTCCCTTGAAATCCAGGTCCGTTGCCCGGAGCGTTCGTTTTGGATGTAGACTTGACGCTGTCCGTTGCGTTGCTATTGGCATTGTGCCATCTTGGCGACGCAATGCAAGCTGCCGTTAGCATTAGACTTTTGTGCTGGCGAGACAGAGACGCGATGACTGCCGTAATCTGTTAGCAGTGGTTTTTTCGGAGGATGCATGCCAGATACCGAGACTCGATCGGACCAGCCGACCCCGAACAAGAAACTCGTGAAGATTTTCGATTCAGAACAGGAAACCGAGGCGATAGTAGTAAGGGGTCTGCTCGAATCGGCGGGCATTGAAGCCGATTTAAAGTCTCTCGATGCGGTGCAGGATACATTTCCCGGCGTTGGCGGCAACATCATTCTCGTTGGCGAAGAAGACGCGGCGTTGGCCAAGAAGATTATCGAAGAGTACCGCAACTCGCCTCCTTTGGATGACGACGAGACTGCTGAGATTCCCGGATAGCATACGTTTGGGCCCGTTAGTGGATCAGCGGAACGTCGGGAGCCACGGTTTTGCCATCCAGAAAGAAACTCACTGCGCCCTCCTCGTCGGTCCGGTAGGTAATGACTCCCGCATTCTGGAGACGTTGCAGTACCTCGCGGCGCGGATGCCCATACACATTTTTTGCACCAACGGAAATGACGGCATAGCGCGGATGGACAGTGGAGAGCAGGGCGGCTGAAGTTCCGCTTGCGCTCCCGTGGTGCGCAACCTTGAGGAGCATCGCCTCGGGGTGCTGTTCGACGATGCGCCGCTCGGCTGGCCGTTCCGCGTCACCCTCCAGCAATGCCGTCGTTGCGCCGAAGGCGGCAGTAAAGACCAGGCAATCATCATTGGGGCGCATGGAGCCGGTGATCTGGTCGCGCCCCGGAGCGAGTAGGTGGAAATGCGCTCCTCCGTAATCAAAGTCGTCTCCTTCTTTTTTTACTGACACCTCCATGCCAGCTCGCAAGGCTTGCGCGACGATTGGCCGAAGCTCGCCGGCCGGGTGATCGATGCTGATCCAAAGCTCGCGTGGATGGAAATTGGCGATGATGGCCGGCATGCCGCCCAGATGGTCGGCATGAGGATGGGTGATCACGACCGTGTCGAGACGATCGAGGCCGCGATCCCATAGATAAGAAGAGACGACCTGCTCGCCGATGTCGAAATCGGAGTGCATCCATTGTGGCAGGCCGCCCGCATCGATCAGCAAAGTGCGGCCCTTAGGTGTGACCAGGAGGATGGAATCGCCCTGGCCGACATCGAGGGCCGTCATCTCCATGACGCCAGGGCGAAGATGAGGATGCGCCGGAACGAATGCAATCCACGACGCGACGCCTGCCAACACTAAAACGGAGGCGACAGCGGCGATGCGCGCCTGGCGCGCCGCCAGCATTGCCAGCGCCAGAGACAGGAGCGCGATAAGTATCGTGGCGGCCGAGGGCATGGCCACGCGCAAGTCGGCAATCGAAGCGGCTGTTTGTGTGCCGCCAAGCCAATGCACCGTTCCCGTAATTCCTTGCAGGGCAAATCCAGAGATCCAGACGGCAGGCTTTGCCAGCGTGAGAGAAAAGTATCCTAGGCCGACCGCAGCCGCCCCAGCGGGCATCAGGATCTGCGTGAGTGGTATGACGGCAAGATTGGCAGGCATCCCCATGGTCGTGGCGCGATGAAAGTAGCAAGCCATTGGCAGGGCAAGACCTATCTGCATGAGCGTCGAAATGAAAAGAAGTTCAGTGACGCCGATGACTACCCGGGCAGCAAATCCTGGCAGAGTTCGGCCGAGCCACTTGCCAATAAACCGTGATAGCCGGCCGCCGATCAAGCGCAGATCGAGCCGCAGTTGCGCCACCTTTGGGAGCAAATGCAAGTCAAAGCTCGTCGTTTGCAACGAGCGAAGTCCGCGAGCATAAGGAAGCAGACTCCGCTCGAGCAGCGGCTCGCCAATGCCGGCGATGATGAATACGGCAAGAAAAGTTAGTTGGAAACTGGCGCCGAACAGGGCGTCCGGATTGGCAATCAGAACGCCGATTGCGGCCGCTCCGATGGCGTTGAGCATATTGCGGCCACGGTAGAGCAAGCGTGCTCCCAGGTAGATCGCCAGCATCAGGGCAGCCCGCCAGACCGGCGGGCCCACTCCCACCACGAACGCATACGCAAACGAGGCCGCCACGGTTGCGATTGCGGAGAGGGCAGGGTCGAGGCGAAACTGGCGCAATGTCCAGAAAATGGCGACTGCCAGAATGCTCAGGTTCATTCCGGAAACAACGAGCAGGTGATAAGTTCCCGACCGCTGGAACTCGGTGCGCGTCGAGTTACGCAAGAACGATTCTTCGCCGAGCACCATGGCATCCATGAGCATGGCCTGGGGCGCGGGCCAAAGCTGGTGAATCTTCGCAATGATGCTCGCATGCACGCGTGCGCGCCAAAGTGCGATGCGGTTGCCCGAGAATCCCGGTAGCCGCTCCACGTTCGCCATCGGTGCTGAACCCAGCAGACTGATGCCGCTTTCTCGCAGATAGCCTTCATAATCGAAAGCTCCGGGATCGCGAAAGTTGCGTGGCGGGTGAAGCTTGGCCCGAATGCGGAGCCGCTCGCCGTAAGTAAGACCGGGCATTGGGATAGACGCAACCCCAGTTCGATCGGCTGCGTCCGAGGCACCTTGTTTGTTTGCCTGATCGGCGCGCTCGTCGCTTGTCTGTGCCTTTGTGTTTGTCTCCGCAGCCGTCGCCAAGTTCTCTTCGGGGTCATAGAGTGACAGCCGAATTCCCGCACGCACGGGCAGGCGCTCGCTGTCGCTCTCGATCTCTTCACTCTCCACGTCGATCGATCGAGTGGTGGAGCGCAGTCCGACTGAGTGCGCATATCCTCCGCGAGTCACGTGCGCTGTCAAGGCGACGGATTGGCCACCTGAGAAGTCATTCAGCCGCGGATCCGCGGGGGGGCGGCTGCGGATCTGAATCAGGAATGCGCCGAACAGAAACCATGCCCCAAACGCCAGCGCCCTCGCCAGCCATGTTCGCCGGGAGACAAACCAGCAGGCCGCGAGCAGGAAGATTGCGATGGCCATCGCCCACCAGGAGGGCGGACGCCAGGCTCGAAGCCCGGTCCACAGACCGAGTGAAAAGATGACTGCTGCCCAGAAGAGCGGCTGACGAGGCGGATTAGATTTGCGAATCAATCGGAGTTGAAAAAAGATAGGTGGTAGCAATGTCAGTCTGGCTCCCGGCTGCCACCCGTCTTCCAGAAAAAATTAGGCGACCGCGAAAGTGGTCAACGCGCCAGCAGCATCACCGTCTCGATGTGAAACGTTTGAGGAAACAAATCGAACAAATGTGTCTCCTCGATGCGATAACCGGCCGAGAGAAGGGCGACCAAATCCCGGGCCAGAGTCGCCGGATCGCACGAAACATAACGGACGCGTGGCGCTCCAAGTTCGACCAGGGAGCGGACTACCGCCTTGCCGGCTCCGGAACGGGGAGGATCCATAACGACCAGGTCAGGACGTTTGCGGTCCGGCCTGCTTCCCAGGTATTGCTCGGCTCGCGTGCCAACCACTTTTACGGTCGCAGGCACATTTTGTCTCAAGTCGGGAAGAGAAGTCTGTGACGACTCTACAGCGAAAATGTGATGAAAGTTTTGCGCGAGCGGGACCGAGAACAGGCCTCCCCCGGCATAGAGATCGAGGGCGATATCGCCACGGGCGTCGCCGGTGACAACTGAAATCAACTCGTCCAGAAGATGACGATTGACCTGGAAGAAAGCTCCGGCGCTCACCTGATACTCATAATTGCCGGCGCGATAAGGAAGTGACCTCGCGCCTGACTGCACCAGCATCTTCAGATCTGGCGCCGGTTCATCTTCCGCGCGCTGACGCGAAGAGAAAAAGCTAACTCCGGTCAGATGGGGCGACTCGCGCCGAAGGGATTCTGCCCAGCGCAGGAGATCGTCCTTGGGTGCATCGCCGCGGCAAAAGGCCCAGGCCAGCATTTCCTCGTCGCGCGCATCGGCGAAGAGTTCAAGCTCTTCGACCGCTGGCGGACACTGCAACCCACCAAGTTCTGTAAGCTGCGCAATCACACGATTGATCGGCGGGGAACTGATCGGGCATTCGCGAACCGGCAAAAATTCGCGCGAGCCAAAGCGATAGTATCCGACCGCGAATGCTGGAGTCGTCCGCACCTGAAGGCGAGTGCGGTTGCGGTAATTCCACGGCGGTGAGGGATGCAGGCGAATCTCTTCCTTCAATTCGATTTTGGCGATGCGCTGCAACGTCTCGCGCAGAATCTGCGCCTTGAATTCAAGTTGGCGCGGGTAAGGGATCTGCTGATAGTGGCAGCCTCCGCATTGCTGAAAATAGGGGCATCGCGGCTCGGCGCGATCGGGCGAGGCCTCGACCAGCCGCGTGATATTTCCGCGCGCGAAACCCGGCTTCTCCTGCCGGATCTCAGCGTCGACCCTTTCGTCCGGCAACACGAATGGCACGAACACGGCCATGCTGCGGCCATCGGCACCGGGAGTTGTGCGGGCGAGACCGTCGCCGCCGTAAATCAGTTTTTCAATGGAGAGAAGCACGATTGAGTGTAGCGCGTGCGCCTGCGTGGGCGGGCTCAGTGCATATAAAACAAACTCAGTCTCGGCACGCCGCTCTGCTCCAGCAATCGTTTGCGCACATACTGTTTGTGCAGTTGCTCGGTCTGTGCGGCCGTCATGTTGCGCCGGTAGGGCGCCAGATCGCGGTCAGCCTGCGCGCGAACGCCGATCAGATCGTCGTCGGAAGTCGCCGCCATCAGCACGGCAAACAGCTTTTCCTCCAGAACTGTGAGGCGCCGTTCCACGTCTTCGAGCCGAGGCAGTTTCGAGCTGCCTTCGACGGCCGCAGCCATCTCGCGCAGCGACGAGGCCGTCTCTCGCGCCAGCGCTCCGGTCGAGAATCCGGGGCGTTCCGGCATCTCGGCTTTTTCGAGGCGCTCGGCATTCTCGCGAAGAAACGTTGTAATCTGCGCGCCGTCAAATCCCGGTTCGGGCGTTTTCTCTGGCGAGGCCGCGCCCACCGCGGCCTCTTTCATGTCTTCCGCGGCCGTCAGTACAGCCTGCGAGCAATAAGCAAGACTGTTCACCTTTTTCGTTCTGGCAGCCTTTTGATCGTACTTATCGAATGCCTCGTCAATTCCGCGCAGCACCGCTTCCAGCGGAACACCGGCACTCTTCCAGGTCTCGATCAACGCCCAATCGAGCGTAGAAAGCAACAGCGTCGTGCCGCGCCGGCGATGATAGTGCTCCTCGATTTCGGTGAAGTAATTGAAGTAGTTTTCCACGACAGGTCATCACGACGATGGGTTGTCACAAAAATGCTAGCGCGATTTCGGAGGTTTTTCCGATGGCCAGGGCTTTGCATCGACGGGCTGCGCTGGCTTCGCCGTTTTAGCATCTTTGCGGTAGGGCTGATTCCGTTCCCAGATAATGCGCAAGCCGTCGAGAGTCAGAAATTCATCGACATCTTTGATGAAGTGCGAAGCGGTTCCGATGAGCGACCCTAATCCGCCAGTCGCAACCACACGCGTCTCCTCACCGAGCTCATCCACCAGCCGCTCGAGAATTCCATCGACCAAGCCAAGGTAGCCGTAATACAGTCCGGATTGGAGGCTGCCGACAGTCGTCGACCCGATCACGCGGGAGGGTTTGCGAATCTCCACGCGCGGCAGGCGCGCGGTGCGCTGAAAGAGCGCGTCGGCCGAAATGCCGATGCCTGGGCAAATCACGCCGCCCATGTACTCGCCCTTCTTCGACACGCAGTCGAAGGTCGTTGCCGTGCCGAAGTCGACGATCACGCACGGCCCGCCGTATTTTTCGAATGCCGCGACCGCGTTCACGATTCGATCCGCGCCTACTTCGGAGGGATTGTCGTAAAGCACAGGCATGGCGGTCTTGATTCCGGGCTCGATGAAGAGTGGCTTGATGTTGAAACAGCGCTCGCACACCTGCCGCACCACCGGGTCTAGTGGCGGCACCACCGAAGAAACCGCGATTCCATGGACGCTGGCAACATCGAGATTGTCGATCGCAAACAGATTGCGGAAGATGATGCCGTACTCGTCCACCGTACGCGTGAGGTGCGAGCCTACGCGCCAGTGGGCCGCGATCCGCTCATAGCGCGCGGGCTCAACGGTTACGTCGTCACCCGCATGCACGTTTGGAACGGGAGTGAAAACGCCCAGCACCGTGTTGGTATTTCCGACGTCGATGACCAGCAGCATAAAGAATTTAGTAATTGTGTAATCTAGTAACTTGGAACCTAACAATATCTAAGATCAGTCAGTGTTCGCGAATCGGAGATTACGAAATTACCCGATTACGACATTGTTCTGACCGTTCCGCTTAACACTGTTTGTAGCCCATCCGTAGTTCTCACTTGCAGGAAGCCGCGGGCATCCAGTCCTTCGGTCACACCCTGGATCCCATTGTCATCATCGATGCGGACTTTGTGGCCGCGAGTCGACGACGAGTTCTCCTCGAAGCGCTTCAAGATCGAACCGCGAGCTGCGGGACCCTCGCTAATCAGCGAGCGATACTCGCGATCGACCGATTTTAGCAAAGCGGAGCAGAGTTCCACCCGCGACCACTCCGTCCCGGTCTCCAGGCGCAATGAGGTCGCAGTCTCACGCAACTCCGCGGGAAATTTGGCCTGATTGACATTGATTCCGATTCCGATGACCAGATGCCGCACGCGCGTCACTTCCGCGTTCATCTCCGTAAGAATGCCACAGAATTTTTTGCCGCCGATCAACGCGTCGTTTGGCCACTTCAAATCGACGGCCACCGGCATGACTTCAATTACTGCCGCACGAACGGCCAATCCTGCCGCGAGCGAAAGCAGCAGGGCATCTGAGGGCGGGATCGGCGGGCGCAAAATCACCGAACAATAAATGCCGGCCGAGCGCGCCGAATGCCACGAATGAGCGCCTCGCCCGCGGCCCACCAGTTGTTCTTCCGCCACAAAAACGCTGCCTTCGGGTGCGTTCTCGGCCGCGGCATTCATCGCCTCGGAATTGGTCGAACCGACCTTGCAGTAATGATGAATGTTCTTGATGTCGTTTCGGGCGTCGGGCGGAGAAAAAACCGTGCCCTTCACGAGAGGCGCGATCATCTCGGGTAGAAGCAGATCCGGAACTGCACGCAAGCGGTAGCCTGTCGCGGAATGCCCGGCAACGTCAACTCCCAGGCCGCGCAGTTGCTGAATCAGCCGCCAGACCTCGGACCGGCTGGTGCCGATTTCCTCGGCGATTTTCGTGCCGCTCGCGACCACGGTGGCGTGATCCATCAGCAGCCGGACGATGCGGCCCAAACGCACGTCCGTGGCCTGGTGCGCGGATAGGGCGCGGCGAGTTTTAGTGGGGGCGGCGATGTTGGGGATTATATAGCGGCGTCGCCAGTCGGCCGTCGTCCGGAAGCAAAAGTCCTGGACGTGCTGCGTGCTGATTGACGTTGGCGGGACATAGATGGAAGGCGAACGACTGACGACCAGCGACCGACGATTAAGCCGGCGCCACCCGCAAACTCATATCGACCGCCGTCAATGACTGCGTCAACGCGCCCACTGAAATAAAATCCACGCCTGTTTCGGCGTAGGCTTTAACGTTCCCCAGATTCATGCCGCCCGCGCACTCGAGCGGAATGCGTCGCGAATGGCGCGAACAGATCTCTACCGCCTTACGCACCAACTCGACGCTCACATGGTCGAGCAGAATCGCCTCCGCACCGTGCGCGAGCGCCTGTTGCAATTCTTCGAGCGATCGCACTTCGACCTCCACCGGCTGATTGCCGCGCCGATTGTGGATAGCGCGCTCGAGAGCGGGAACAATTCCTCCCGCCAAAGTAATGTGGTTATGCTTGATCAACACGCCGTCCGACAGATCAAGCCGGTGATTCTGCCCTCCGCCGCAACGTACCGCGTACTTGTCGATCACACGCAAGCCGGGAGCAGTTTTGCGCGTGTCGAGAATGCGGACGCGCGTACCGGACACGGCGTCGACAAACTGGCGAGTGGTGGTCGCGATGCCGGAAATGCGCTGCAAAAAATTGAGGATGACCCGCTCGCAGGAAAGGATTACTCGCGCGTTGTGCCGGACTACGGCGATCGGCTGGCCGGCATTGACGCGCACGCCGTCAAAAATGGAGGGATGACTGGTGACCTCATAGTGCGCCATGACGGCGCCGTCCAGCGCCGCGTAGACGTCGAGAATTCGCGGCACGGAGCCCAGGCCGGCCACGATGCATTCCTGCTTGGCGATGATAGTCGCCGTGGCGCGCTGATTGGGATCGACGCAGGCATAGCTGGTGGCATCGCGCGTCGCCCGATCCTCGTTCAGCGCGTTCTCGATAATTGCGGAGATGCGTCGCGAATTCCAGTCCATAAAACCAGCTATCAGTTGTCGGCTCTCAGCTCTCAGTTTTCAGTTTTTCGTTTTCAGTTTAAAAATCTTCGCTGACTACTAGGCGCTATCCAGTTATCTCTTGCATTTGCGCCAAGGTTTTTTCCCGCAATACTTTCAATTCTTCGGCCCGGGTTCGCAATCCTTCTACTACCTTTGTCGGGGCCTTCGCCAAGAATTGCTCGTTTGCGAGTTGGCGTTGACCATTAGCGATTTCCTTCTCGATCTTATCCAGCTCTTTATTCAGGCGCTCGCGTTCGGCGGCCACGTCAACTTTTTTTTCGTAAATTACGTGCACCTCAAAGCGCGCAGTACTTCGCGCCCCGGTTACCTTCGAGAGCGAGGACTCAACAAATTTAACCGACTCTACGCCTCCCAACCGCTCGACCGCTCCGCGATTCTCTTCGATCAGTCGCCGAATGTTGGCTTCAGGAGCGAAGATTTGAATGGGCACCTTTACCTTCGGCTCAACTCTAAGCTCGGCGCGCACGTTTCGGACGCTGGCAATGAGATCTTGCAGGATTGCCATATCGGTCTCGGTGGCCAGATCAATCTGCGCCTCATCGGCCGCTGGATAGGGCGCCAGCGCAATCGATTTCAGCGGCGGCTCACCTGCATACATAGCGTGCCAAATCTCCTCGGTGATAAACGGCATCACGGGATGCAGCAAGCGCAGCGCGCC
This sequence comes from uncultured Acidobacteriaceae bacterium, assembly GCA_963803645.1. Taxonomy (GTDB): domain Bacteria; phylum Acidobacteriota; class Terriglobia; order Terriglobales; family Acidobacteriaceae; genus Acidiflorens. The sequence continues at coordinate 1,234,984 of CAWDNK010000007.1, forward strand.
GTCAAACAGGTTTACCAGATTCACGCAGGCTGCGCGCGCGACTTCGGCCTCCGCGGTCTCCAACAGCCGAGGCTTGATCAGTTCAAGGTACCAGTCGCAGAACTCGCCCCAGAAAAAGTCGTAAATGCGGTTCGCCGCTTCATGAAAGCGGTAGGCATTGAGCGCGGCGTTCACGTCTTGAGTCGCGCGATTGAAGCGCGAAAGAATCCAGCGGTCTTCGAGGGTGTGCGCCTGAAAGCCCTTCACGCCATGAACGGACAAGTCACCCGTCGCTCCATCCGGCCTCAACTCCGGCGCAACGCGATCGACATTCATAAACATGAAGCGCGCGGCATTCCAGATCTTGTTGGCGAAGGCGCGGTAGCCGTCGGTACGGCTTTCATTGAAGGCAATATCCGTGCCCGGGGCTGCCATGGCGGCCAGCGTAAAGCGCGTCGCGTCCGTGCCGAAGCGATCAATGATCTCCAACGGATCGATTACATTTCCTTTGGTCTTCGACATCTTCTGGCGGTCGGCATCGCGGACGAGCGCGTGAATGTAGACGTTGCGGAAGGGAACGCTATCGTCTTTCTTGTCCGCCCATCCGTAAGCCTTCTTATTCGCTTCGCGGATATCCGGATCCTGCTGGTGGCCTTCCATAAAGTGGCAGCCAAACATGATCATGCGCGCGACCCAGAAAAACAGGATCTCGTAGGCGGTAATCAGCAGCGTGGTGGGATAAAAGACTTCCAGGTCGCGAGTTTTCTCCGGCCAGCCGAGCGTCGTGAATGGCAGCAGGCCCGACGAAAACCAGGTGTCGAGAACATCCGTATCCTGCTCGAGTTTCGCGCCGCACTTCGGGCAGGCAGTCGGCGTTTCGCGCGCGACAATCACTTCGCGGCAATTGTCGTTCGTGCAATGCCATACCGGAATGCGATGGCCCCACCAGAGCTGGCGCGAGATCGTCCAGTCATGGATGTTGTACATCCAGTTCAAATAAATCTGCTTGTAGTTGTCGGGGACGATGGTAATCTCGCCCGACTCGACCGCAGCGATGGCCTTTTTCGCGAGCGGCTCGATTTTCACAAACCACTGCTCGGACAAGCGCGGCTCGACTACGGTGCCGCAGCGGTCGCACTTGCCGAGCGGAACACTGTAGTCTTTCTCCGCGACCAGGAAGCCTTGTTCTTTCAGGTCCGCGAGCACGGCCGTGCGCGCCTCGTACCGATCCAATCCTTTATACTTGCCCGCGTTCTCATTCATGCGGGCGTGCACGTCTATGACGTCGATCTGCGGAAGTCCGTGCCGCTTGCCGGCTTCAAAATCGTTTGGGTCGTGCGCCGGCGTAATCTTTACCGCGCCGGTGCCGAACTCAGGCTTGGCGATCTCGTCGAGAATGATGGGAATCTCGCGCCTCATCAGCGGCAACAAGACTTTCTTCCCGTGCAGGTGGGTGTAGCGCTCGTCGACGGCATTCACTGCGACCGCGGTATCGCCGAGCATGGTCTCAGGCCGCGTGGTTGCCACGGTGATGAATTCTTCTTTGCCCGGAGGTGTACCGATGACTGGATAACGAATCTCCCATAGCTTGCTGGGAACCTCTTCGTGCTTGACCTCGAGGTCGGAGATGGCCGTCTCGCAACGCGGGCACCAATTGACGATGTACTTGCCGCGATAGATCAGGCCTTCTTCGTAGAGGCGGACGAAGACTTCGCGCACCGCGCGCGACAGATTCTCATCCATCGTGAAATATTCGCGGCCCCAGTCAACCGATGCGCCGAGACGCTTCATCTGGTCGAGAATGGCGCCCCCGTACTCGCGTTTCCAGTCCCAGACGCGCTCGACGAATTTTTCGCGACCCATATCGCGGCGCTTCTTGCCTTCTTTGGCGAGTTGGCGCTCGACCATCATCTGGGTGGCGATGCCGGCGTGATCGGTGCCGGGCAGCCAGAGCGTGATGAAGCCGCGCATGCGATGCCACCGGACGAGGATGTCCATCTGCGTCTGGTTGAGCATGTGGCCCATATGCAGGCGGCCGGTCACGTTTGGCGGAGGCAGCAATAGCGTGAAGACTGGGCGCGTTTCGCCCGGAGCGGGTGTCTCAACGTGGAAGAGCTTTTCGCTGATCCAGTAGTCGGCCCAGCGCTTTTCGATAGCGCCCGGTTCGTAAGCTTTTGGCAGTTCGTGAGGCATTCGTTCCTGACAGATAACAAATGTTGGGGACGGCAACTCCCCGTTCAGAGGCGCAAAGCTCTGCGCTTCGGCCGGTGTTCGTCTGCAAATGATGAACTTTGATCTTACAGTCGGCTGAAAAGAAGGGTCAAACCGGGACTGAGCGACGCTGCGCGGACTTCTGTGTCGAGACTACCCTTGGCCATTTTTCCACGATGCGACAGGAACTTCGCCGTCCGCTACACGCTTTCCGTTACAATAGAACGCCGCTCCAATTGAGTGTCATCAGAGTCTAAGAAGAATCTAAGGGTTTATGACCACCTTGCCCCTACCGCTCGCCGCCTTCGTCGCCGGAATTATCTCGTTCCTCTCGCCGTGCGTGCTGCCGCTTGTGCCGGGCTATGTTTCGCTGATCTCCGGCGCCGGCGTCGAAGAGTTGAAGTCCAAGGAAGGGCACCTTTTTCGCAAGGTGATGCTCAATTCCGCTGCCTTCATCATCGGCTTCAGTATTGTCTTTATCACGCTAGGCGCGATTTCAACCGAGGTTGGCCAGGTTTTGGCACAATACAAGTCGCTGCTGGCGCGCATTGCGGGCGCGATCATTATTCTCTTCGGCCTTCATCTCACGGGAATATTTCAGATCAAAGCTCTGCTCGCTGACACGCGGCTGCATACGCTCAAGGGCGGCTCGTCGCCGTGGGGAGCGTTTGCGATTGGATTTGCTTTCGCGTTCGGCTGGACGCCGTGCGTTGGTCCGATCCTGGCAGTGGTGCTCGGTTTTGCCGCGACGCAGGATACGGTCTGGAAAGGGATTGTCCTACTGGCAATTTATTCAGCCGGGCTGGCAGTGCCGTTTTTGATTACCTCACTCGGAATTGAACGCTTTCTCAAGTTTTACAACCGGTTCAAATTCCACATGCACGCAGTGGAGGTCGCGAGCGGGGGCCTGCTGATTGTTCTGGGCATCTTGCTGGTCATAGGGAAATTCAATGTAATTGCGGGCTATTTCTCGTTCTTGAACCGTTTTGCGCTCTAGGCCTAGTAGCCGCGAACGCCACTGCGTGCGCGCAATTTGAGAAGGGGATAAAATTAGAATAACCAGCTTGTGGGATGCTTGGATTCAAGTCTATGGTCAAGAGAAATCCGTTAATCCTGTTTTTTGTCGGCGCTTTGGTCGCCGTTATGTTATTTGCGGGGATCCGCACCGCCCGCAACAGTCGCGCCAACGGTCCAGCGAATGGGCAGCTCATGGGCGCGACGGCGCCTGATTTCGATTTGGAAGCGCTCGACGGCAAAAGCCTTAAGCTATCCAGCCTGCGGGGCAAAGCCGTTCTGCTGAATTTCTGGGCGACCTATTGCGGCCCATGCAAGGTGGAAATGCCATGGTTTGTGGAGTTGCAGAAAGAGTACGGCCCGCAGGGGTTCCAGATCGTCGGTGTGGCGATGGATGACGCCAGCACGGAAGACATCGCAAAATTTGCCAAGGAAATGGGCGTGAACTATCCGATTCTCCTGGGCAAAGAAGCGGTCGGCCTGAGTTATGGCGGCGTCAATGTGCTGCCGACGACGTTCTTTCTGGACCGCAACGGCAAGGTGATCGCGCGTGAATTCGGCTTGCAGAGCCGCAGCGTGTTTGTCGACCACATCAAAGAGGCACTCGCTCCGGGCAGCTCAGAACGGGCTCAGAGATAAGTTCTCCATGAAAACATACCTACTGTGCGCGTTCCTTCTCTTGTTCGCGTGGGCATTCGCGCAGGAAGAATTTGGGCCGAAAGGTCCGGTTGTCACATTGAGTACCGCGCCGGTCGTTACCATTACGCAGGGCAAAGCCCTTCCAGTGCCGCTCACTTTTAATGTTGCTGGCGGCTATCACATCAATTCCAATCACCCGAACGCGGATTACCTTATCCCAACTGCGCTTAAAGTGGAGGCCACAACCGATATCGTCATCGGGAAAACCACCTATCCCGACGGCAAGGATATGAGCTTTGCCTTTGCGCCGGATGAAAAGCTCAATGTGTATACCGGAGATTTCAAGGTGGACGTGCTGGTTCGTCCGTTGCGCTCGGTGCAGCCCGGCAAATACGTTGTGCGCGGAACTCTGAAATATCAGGCCTGCGACAACAAGGCCTGCTATCCGCCGAAAAATTTACCCATCAGTTTTGATGTAAAGATCGCCAAGGCAAAGCCCGCGCCTGTCGCGAATCCCGCGCAGAGCCCGCACGCGCATAACTGAAGGTTGGGCCGACTGTGAGTTGGACCGGTCGCGGCCTCATTTTTTCTGCGCGAGTTCATTCTTGAAAACTTTCCCATCCTTCATCACAAAGCCGACATTCTCCAGAACTTTTATGTTCGCCAGCGGATCGCCATCGACCGCGACCACATCGGCGAAAGCGCCGGGCGCAATCACGCCCAACTGACCCGACCGTTCCAGCAACTCCGCCGCCTTCGATGTTGCCGCCTGAATTGCCTGCATGGGCGTCATCCCCAACTCCGCCATACGCGAAAATTCCGCGGCAATCGGATCGCTCCACGAGAACCCGCCCACATCCGTGCCAAAGGCGATCTTCACGCCGGCTGCGAGCGCCCTGCGAAATGATGCCTCGTGCTCCGACACTCGCTTGCGGTCGCGCTGACCTTCCGGAGTATCGGCCGGCGCCCAATCCATGTAATAGATGTTCAGCGTGGGGCAGAGCCACGTTCCCTGCCTGATCATCTGCGCGACCTGCGCGTCGGTCAGCATCAGCCCGTGTTCAATGGAATCGCATCCGCCGTCGAGCGCGCGCTGCATGCCGATTCCGCCATAGGAGTGGCAGGCGACTTTCTTTCCCCAGCCATGCGCCTCGTCCACAATTGCACGCAGTTCTTCAACCGTGAGCGTGGGCTGCGAAACCAGTTCGCCATTCTTGCCGATCCACGAGCGATGCGTCATATAAACCTTGATCCAGTCCGCGCCATGGTCGAGCTGCTCGCGGGCGGCCTTGCGGGCTTCGATAGGGCCGTCAATCAGCTGCGCGCCTTTCGGGACTTCGATCTCCGGCGCATACCCCTCAAGCGCGTATCCGCCGGTGGTAGAGATAGCGCGGGTCGCCGCAAATATTCGGGGGCCGGGAATATAGCCGCGCTCGATAGCCATCTTGATGCCGATATCGCCATATCCCGCTCCTTCGGTTTCCATGTCGCGGATGGTGGTGAAACCCTGCTCGAGCGCACGCCGCGCCGAAACCGAGGCCCGTGCCGCGCGAAACGCCAGCGGATATTTCAGAAGCTGCACATCGTAGCCGCCCTCAGCTGGATCCTCGCCTTGCAGGAAGATGTGGGTGTGCGCATCGATCAGCCCGGGCAGCACGGTCGCCTTCGAAAGATCGATGACGATGGAGTCGGCAGGAATTTTCGCCGAGGCTGCATTGGCGACTTCGACGACGACATTGCCACGAATCGTGATGACCTGGTCATGACGCACAGTGTTCGACACGCCATCGATCAATGTGCCTGCTTTGATGATGGTGAGCGGCTTCAATGCGGGACCCGCTTGCGCCCAACTCAGGAAGGAACAACAAAGAATAGTGAGGAGCACGGTCCAACGTTTCATAGAGGCCTCCGCGAGCGCTTGCTTCGAAAAGCCGCGAAAGGCTGGATTGTACTCCTTGGAGTCCGATTCGGCGGCGGGAGCTGGCTCAGGCGGGAATTTCGGCGCGCCGGAATCCCGGCTTCGGGAGGCGAATCGTAAAGCCGCACTTGCTCCCGGGATAGAACTCGAGTGAAGCACCCGACGATTCGAGCACGCGACGGGCAATTTCCATCTTCACCTGGCGCAGCGTGTTCGAGTCCGGCGAGTTCTCACAATGGACGTGTGATAGCAGATCTGATGGGCGATCCGGCGGCCGGGCTGACGATAAATACGTCGGCAAACTATGCCCACTGATGACCGACTGAGAGTCGCCATCTTCAAGTACGAGCGTGATCGCCCGCCCGGCGGGCTCACCTTCGAGTACCAATCCAATGAGGTAAAACAACGCGCGCTCGAGCCACGTGCCCTTCACAGGGATCGCCGCCTTCGAGGCCCCGCAGGCGAAGAGATGTATGCCGCGCGCCTCGGTCAGCACGGAAAGTTGGTCCAGGACATTCTCCATCGCCAGACCGACCGGGAAGGGTTCTGCCAGGAAACAGCCCTCTTCGGCCTCCAGATATTCCCGCATCAGGCGCACGGCCTCGATGAGCCGCCCAGTCTGCTCCAACGCGACTACAACTTCTTCCGAGCGTTCTGTTTCATCCTGCGTGAGCGAGTGCTCGAGCGCGCAATGCAGAGTGGTCAGGGGCTGGCTTAATAAGTGCAGCAAATCCTGAAGCACCCCCGGGTTCTGAGGCAGCGACGTCACAGTGGCCGCCATCAGGCCTGCGCCCCGGGGCTGAGTTGATAGCCCACTCCGCGAATAGTGTGAATCAGCGACGTCGTAAAACCGTCGTCTACTTTCCGTCGCAGGTAATTGATGTACACATCCACGACATTGGTGGTGGAATCAAACGTCAGGTTCCAGACGTGCTCAATGATCATCGCCCGCGTCAGCCGCCGCCCCGCGTTGCGCATCATGTATTCGAGCAGCGCAAATTCCTTGGTCGTCAGTTCAATGGGCCGTCCCCCACGCTCCACCTTGCGCTCCACACGGTCTAGGTTCAGGTCCTGGACCTTGAGCACCGATTCGGATGGCAACCGGCTACGGCGTAATAAAGCCCGAGCCCGGGCCGCGAGCTCGAGAAACGAAAACGGCTTGGCCAGATAGTCGTCGGCGCCCGAGTCCAGACACTGGACGCGGTCTTCCACCCGGCCGCGCGCCGTCAAAATCATCACCGGCAAGTTTGGTTTGCGCTGCCGCAGAGCTCTTAGGAGCGTCAGCCCATCGAGAGTAGGCAGGCCGAGGTCAAGAACCACGAGATCGTAATCAACCGCAATCGCCATCGAGCAGCCTTGTTCACCGTCATAGGATGCATCCACCGCATGGTGTTCGGCTTCGAGTCCCTTGCGGATGAAACTGGCGAGAGCGACGTCATCTTCCACGACAAGTATTCTCATGAGTGTCTTCTAAGGCGCGAAATATAAATCGATTCTCATTCTCAGAGAATTCTTTAGTAGAAACAAGATAACCAGTTCGTACTTTGGGGCGTACTTGCAAGCGATGACGACCGAAGAATTCCCGATAGAGGGCCTCAGCAGGCGGACTGTGCGGTCGCAGGTTAGAGGTAGGTCTCTGAGGTCAGATCCCAAAAGTACGAGCCGATCGCTCTACACTCCCAGCTCGGCCTGAATCGCTCCGGAGATCGAGGCTGCGATCCGGTCCATCTGTTCTTTCGACTCAGCCTCAATCATGACGCGAGCCAGCACTTCCGTGCCGGAGTAACGCACGACCACGCGTCCATTTCCGTTGAGTTCGCGTTCGGCGGACGCAATTGCCTCGTGGACCGCGGGAATCTGTGCGAAGGGCTTTTTCTCTCGTACCCGAACATTGCGAATCGTTTGCGGGAACACTTTGAGGTCGCTCACCAGTTCAGCCAATGGCTTGCCGGAACGGACTACGATCTCAAGCACTCGTAACGCGGTGAGCAATCCGTCGCCGGTTGTCGCGTCGCCATCGCGAAAAAGAATGTGTCCCGATTGTTCTCCGCCGAGCGTGGCGCCGACGCGCTGCATCTCCTCGAGTACATACTTGTCGCCCACGTTCGCGCGCAGCGTGCGAATGCCAGAGCGCTTCAGCGCCTGCTCCAATCCCATATTCGACATCGTCGTCGCCACGACAGTGGCTTTTTCCAGTGTTCCTCGCGACTGCATGTCGCGCGCGGCGAGCAGCAGAACAGCGTCTCCATTCACTACGCGCCCCTCGGCGTCGCAAAAGAGCGCGCGGTCCGCGTCACCGTCAAATGTAACTCCTACGTCGAATTGACCGTTAAGCTCGGCCACAAAACGCGCTACCGCCTCGGGATGCAAGGCTCCGCAATTCTCATTGATGTTCTGCCCATCGGGAGCAGCGTGCAGAAAAGTCGTATTCACTTTGAGTGCGCGAAACAGGGCCGGAGCTTCCGCCGCAGCCGCGCCGTTCGCGCAATCGACCGCGACGCGCAGGCTTGTCAAGTCGGTAGATACGCCCGCAGCCAGCCAGCGAACATAGGCCTGCCTCAGCTCCTCGTCGCCGGGCAGGCTCGGAATCCCAGCGGGTAAATCAGAGCCCGGAACCGAACCGGCTTGCAGCAACGCGAAGATCTCTTGCTCGATCGCCAATTCGCGAGCGTCGGGCAGTTTGTACCCGTCACCGGAAAATATCTTGATGCCGTTGTCGGTCCACGGATTATGGGACGCCGAGATGACTACGCCCGCGTCGAAACCCTGGGAGCGCGCTAGAAATGCCACTCCGGGCGTGGTGATCACGCCCGCGCTCCGGACCGACACCCCTACCGAGCCTAGTCCTTCGAGGAATCGGTCGGCAATCCACTGACTCGAAGTCCGCGTGTCTTGCCCGATCACGACCCTCGCCTTCGCGTTCACGCGCATCAAATCATGTCCCAGAGCGCGTCCAATCCAGTACACGCTGTCGCGCGTCAGCGGAAATTCTCCCGCAACGCCGCGAATTCCATCTGTCCCAAAAAGCTGCCTGGTCTGTGTCATGAAGTTAGAAGGGAAAAATCGAACAAATCTATCTATTTTTTCTTGCCGCCTACGGCTTCCATCATAACCGTCACGCGAATCGGGCGGGGATGTACAACCTGGATCAACGGATCAGCCAAGTACACCTGAGTTAAAAATGAGGCGCTCGTGGTGGCTCCACTTGCATCCACGGGATCGGTGCTGGCTGCTTCCAGCGCATCGACGCGTCTCCGCGGCCCGGTCACCGTGACGGTCGGCGGGTCGGCAATCACCTTGTCGACCTTGACGCCACTCGGAAAAGTTCCAGTGATGCGTGGATGGACTTCAACCGCGCGGGTTTCTCGGCTGTCGAAGGAAAGATGAAACTGGCTCGGGATGATCTGGACGACTTCCATGTCCTGCGGCACATGCACGTGAAGCTCAAAGGTTCTCTCTCCCGGCTGAACATTGCTCAAATCGACATCGGCGCGCACGTCTCCCGGTTCCAGTCGATGCATCAGGCGTTTCGGTCCGCGCACCAGCACCTGCGCCTGCGTGAAGGTGCTCGAGTCCATCACGATATTGTCGGGAAGACTGAATTCGATCGGCACCCTGACCTCGACCGAGGCGATTGGATCGCGCGCCACCGCCATCCACAGCCCGACCGCCAGCAGCAGGGATAGCAGCTTCATCCAGAAGTTGTGAACGAAACTACGCTCGAACCAGCCCGCCATTCTCAGTCGTCCCCTTTCAAGCGCGTGCCGGCATCGTGATGACGGCCCCCGGAGTGCGAGCTCGGTTCGTCATCGACAAAATTCTCTTCCACCGGACTGGGCAGGCTGGGCGCCGGCGCATAGCGCCGCAGCAATGTAGTCAGTCGCTCGCGCAGGTGTTCTACGGTCAGATCGCGATCAATCTTCCCGGCTACTGCCAGGCTGATCGATCCCGTCTCTTCCGAGATGACCACGGCCACGGCGTCGGTCTCTTCAGTAATCCCGATGGCGGCGCGATGCCGCGTTCCGAGCTGCGTGGAGAGGATGGGATTCATCGAAAGCGGCAGGAAGCAGGCCGCCGCCGCAATTCGGTCACGCTGAACGATCACCGCGCCGTCATGTAAGGGCGCACTCGGGCGGAATACGGTCGCCAGCAGGTCATACGATAATCGAGCATCGAGCGCGACACCGCTTTCGATATAAGTGCGCAGCCCGATTTCCCGTTCGATCACAATGAGTGCGCCGGTTTGATTTTGCGAGAACAGATTGGCGGCAAGAACGATGTCGTCGTATACGTCGGCCGAGGAATTTGAAGACCGCATCATCGAGATGCGCCGGCCGAGGTTCGCGAGCGCGTGCCGGATCTCGGACTGAAAGACAACGATGAGCGCGAAAACCACGTAGGGAAGCAACGTGCTCAGCAGCCAGTTCAGGGTGGGCAACTCACCGAGCCGTACAAAATAAAAGACCAGACCCAGCGTGGCCACTCCTACCAGCATGGGCGCTGCACGCGTGCCCCGCACCAATTTCAGGAACTGGTAAATCAGAAACGCGACGAGCACGATGTCCAACAGCTTCAGGAAGATTTGTGGCCATGGGATCGCCGCTGTCACTGTGTCCTCGTCGTGGTGTGTTGAATCTCATTCTAATCCAGGCACCCTGCGGCGAGAATGTAAGCGCTTGGTGCCGGTGTTTTAGGATGATCCAGGCTCGCTGCCTGTTACGCGCGCTCGAACTTGCCCGCGTGCCAGGCGGGCCGACATTTCGTCTCCCGGAGCCAGCCGGGCCGCATCCTTTACCAATTGCCCATTGGCATCGAAAACCAGCGCGTAGCCCCGGTTAAGAATGGCCAGCGGCGAGAGAGCCTCGAGACTAGCTGTTCGGCGATCGATCGCCGCGTGCCCGGCGAGCAAATGAGCGCGCGTGGCCGCTGCAAGATTCGCGGAGAACGACTCCAGTTGCTGACGAATCGTGCTCAACCGGCGCCGAGCATCGTAGTGCCGCACGGCCGCCGCCGTTGTTTCCAGCCGCCGATGGTTCCGCTCCAGGAGTTGCCGCTGGGCTTTCTCCAGACGAAAGCTGCGCTCGTCTAGCCTCTGCTGGCTGCGCCGAATTCCGTCCGTCGTGCTGGCGAACGCGCCATGCTGCGCGAGTTCGGTCAGACCCTGCCGGGCTATCAGTAGGCGATAGCGCACCGCGCGCTCGAGCCTCCGGTCAAGCTCCTCGGTGTGAGCTTCAATCTCTTGCCGCGATCGAATGACGAGCTCTGCCGCCGCCGACGGCGTTGGTGCCCGCAAATCGGCCACGAAATCGATAATCGTGAAATCAGTCTCGTGCCCGATCGCCGAGATCACGGGAACCTTCGACGCCGCCACTGCCCGTGCCAACCCTTCATGATTAAACGCCGCCAGATCTTCGGCTGATCCGCCGCCGCGCGCAATGATAATCACCTCGACACCGGCCCCGGATTGCGCGCTCCCCTGAAAATGCCGCAGTCCGGCCGTCACCTCGGATGCTGCCGCGTCGCCCTGCACTTGTGCCGGATAAATCAGAATGTTGGCCGAACGATGCCGCCGCGCCAGAATATTGAGAATGTCGCGCAGTGCGGCGCCCTGCGGAGACGTAATGATCCCGATTCGCTGCGGCAGCGGCGGGATGGGTCTTTTGCGCGCCGCGTCGAACAGTCCTTCCGCTTGCAGGCGCGCCTTCAACTGTTCGAACGCCAACTGCAATGCGCCTGCGCCCTGTGGCTCCATGAATTCGGCGGATATCTGTAGCTCGCCGCGCTCCTCATAGATGGTGATCCGGCCGCGCACCGTTACATGCAATCCATTTTCGGGCCGAAAGCGCAGCAGCCGGGCCGACGAACGGAACATCACTACCCGGATCTGTGCCTCCTGGTCTTTGAGCGTGAAGTACAGGTGCCCCGAATCCGGATTGCGAAAATTCGAAATCTCGCCTTCCACCCAGCAGTCAGAGTACTGCCGCTCGACCAGCCCGCGTACCGCCGTGACCAGCGCACGGACGGTCCAAATCTGCCGCTCCGGCGCGCGAAAGTAAAAACCGAGTTGGTCGCCAGCATCCATCGGCATCAGTGTACCGCGACGATCACGCAGAATTGTTGTAGGGAGGCGGCTCGTTGCGTCTAGCGCTTGAACCTTCCGATCGGGAAAAAGAGAAGCAACAGCACCACGCTAAGCAGGATTGACGTGGCCAGCGGAAAATAAAACGTCGTGTTCTTGCCGCGATATACGATATCTCCCGGCAGTCGGCCCAAGGGCAGCCCGGTACGCCCCAGCAGAATGACGATACCGCCGATCACGACGAGCACGATCCCGAAAACCACGAGTAGCCGGCCGATCTCCGCCATGTTTTCAGTCTACGTCAACTGTTCGCGGCTGTTTAATATGGGGTGATCGTTAGATCCGCCACCGTGCCCAACATCGAAACAAGCCGCCTGACCTTGCGCGAATTCCTTCCCGAGGATGCCGCCGACCTTGCGCGCATACTCTCGGACCCGGAAACTATGCGCTACTATCGTGCGCCATACGATCGCGCCGGAGTCGAACAATGGATCGCGCGCAATCGCGAGCGCTACGAGAATGATGGCGTCGGCCTCTGGGCCATGCTTTTGAAAATGACCGGCCAACTGATCGGCGATTGTGGAATCACTCGTCAGGAACTCGAGGGCGAGCGGCTTTACGAAATCGGTTACCACCTGCGCCGCGACCAGTGGCACCAGGGGCTGGCCACGGAAGCGGCTATTGCTTGCCGCGACTGGGCATTCCAGCACCTTGACGCCGATCGCCTGATCTCGCTTATTTTCCCCGAAAATCTTCCATCCCGCCGCGTAGCCGAGCGCAACGGCATGACGATCTGGAAAGAAACAAACTGGCACGGCCTACAACATTACGTGTATTCCATCCAGCGGCCACAAACATGATGCAGACGGCGAATTAAGCGTCGGATCGCGCTGGCCCTCGGCAAAACAGAAAAGAGAACTGTTACCCTGATCGGCGTCTGATCCGCGTTTGCTTCCGAGGAGCCATCATGCCCAAAAACCCGCCCGTCATCCTCGCCGACGCCCTGCTCGGGGCCTTCGACACCAACGACCGCATCAACCACTACCTCATCGACAATCTGCCAGACGAGGCGTGGCGCGCCGAGCCGCCGGACGGCAAGGGCCGCGACATCGCCTCCATCGTCGCGCACATGCATAACGTACGCGTGATGTGGCTGAAAGCGGCGGGCGGCAAGGCGTCACCTGAGCGCGACGCGAAGATTCCAGAGCAGCTCGATCGGCACAAGGTAACGCCCGCGCAAGCCCGTAAAGGCCTCGCGGAGAGCCGCGCCGCGCTGCACGAAGTCTTGCGGGCTTCGCTGGCTGCCGACGGCCACATCAAAGGCTTCCGTCCCGATGTTGCCGGCTTCGTCGGCTATCTCATCGCCCACGACGCACATCATCGCGGGCAAGTCACCATGCTCGCCCGGCAGGCGGGTCATCCGATCTCGCAAAAGGCGATGTTCGGCATGTGGGAGTGGGGATCGCGCCAGAATGCGTAACAGCGCCCTGTGCTTCGGTTAACGGTTGTGCGTCAGGCGGGTGTTAGACTTCTGGTTGTTTGATCGCGTTCAAGTACAAACGCGCTCGCGCAAAACGAAATCTCACTTGATATGCCAACTGACTTACAACCGGTCTCGAAAAACGCGTCAGGCAACGACCGTGGCACACTCGGCCCCGGCTCGGCGCTCTATCTCGTTGCCACACCTATAGGCAACCTTGAAGACATCACTCTGCGCGCCCTGCGTGTCCTCAAAGAGGTCGACGTGATTGCCTGCGAAGACACGCGCCAGACGCAAAAACTGCTTAACCACTACGGAATCCACACCCGCACGGTCAGCTATCACGAGCACAACGAGATGACCAAAGCGGCCGAGCTCGTCGTCGATCTCGAATCGGGCGCCAAGATCGCCCTCGTCACCGACGCCGGCATGCCCGGCATCTCCGACCCCGGGTTCCGGCTCATCACTCTCGCCATCCGCCATCACGTGCCGGTCGTGCCTATTCCGGGCGCTTCAGCATACTTGGCCGCGCTGGTGGCGAGCGGTCTGCCGACCGATTCTTTCCGCTTCAGCGGCTTTTTGCCTCCGAAATCCGGTCAGCGCCGCAAGCTGCTCGAGAGTGTGCGCGGGTCACCCCGAACGCAAGTTTTCTACGAAGCTCCGCATCGGCTGCTGGAAACACTGGTGGACGTCGTCGAGGTGTTGGGAGGAGACCGCCACGTAGTGGTTGCGCGCGAGGTAACCAAGATGCACGAAGAATTTCTGCGTGGGCGGGCGGTGGAAGTGCTGGCGCAGTTGAAGGATAGGGGAGAGGTTAAAGGGGAAATCACGCTCCTGGTTGCGAAACAAGAAAGCTCCGAGCCGCGAGTTACGAGTCCCGAGCTAACCGTTGCCCAGCGCGTTCGCCAGGTAATGACCGAGGAGAAGGCCGACGAAAAGGCCGCACTGAAAAAAGTGGCCAAAGAGCTCGGAATTGGGAAGAGCGAGGCGTATCGAGAATGGCAGAAGAGTAAGTAGCGGTGAGTGCAACCCCCGCGGAGTCCTCGTCTATTTTCCCGCCAATTCCTTCTTCGCCGCCTCGCTTACCACCTTGCCGTCCACGCGCATGCCGGCCGCGGCGAAGCGCGCCATTGCCGCCTTCATCACCGAGCCCATGTCTTTCATTGCCGGAGGCGGCGTCATCTCCGCGATTGCTGCCCGAACGCCCGCCACAATTTCTTCTTCGCCCGCCGACTTCGGCAGATAAGTCTCGATCAGTTTAATCTCGGCCGCTTCCTTGTCGGCCATCTCCTGCCGTCCGCCTTTGGTGAACTGTTCGACCGAATCTTTCCGCTGTTTGATCAGCGTCGAGAGCACCTGTTGCGACTCTTTGTCGTCGAGCGGCGCCATCTTGTCGACCTCACGCAGCTTGAGTGCGGACTTCACCATGCGCAGCGTGGAGAGGCGCTGCTCCTCGCGCGCCTTCATGGCGGTGACGATGTCTTTCTGAATCTGATCAATTAGAGGCATGACGGGATTATAGAGCCGGAGAATCGAAGTCAGAAGTTAGAAGTCAAATTGAAGAAGTGAAACCACACGCGACCGTGAGGCCGGCCATTGAAAAGAGCGGCCATGCAACAGGAATTTGCCTCGGCATTACTTCTGCACTCTGACTTCTAACTTCTGACTTTGTTCTGACCCGCCTTCCCGAAGGCCGCGCAATCGAATATCCTGTTCATTCGAAGACGAAAAGACTGATGCTCAAAAAGAATCGCCTCTTCACGCCCGGCCCCACGCCGCTTCTGCCATCCGCACAGATAGCGATGGCGTCCTATGGAATGCATCATCGCACCGCCGACTTCCGCGCCCTTTTCACGCGCGTGCTTGCCGACCTGAAAGAATTCATCGGCACGAAGAACGATGTGCTGGTGCTCACCTCGTCGGGCACCGGCTTCATGGAGGCTTCGGTCACCAACCTCACCTCGCCCGGCGATAAAGTTCTTGTTCTGACTGCGGGCAAGTTTGGCGAGCGCTGGATCTCGATCGCCAAAGCCTTCGGCTGCGGGGTCGAAACTGTGACCGTCCCCTATGGTCAGACGTTCGCGCTCGACGCCATCCGCGCCAAGCTGACGCCCGATGTTCGCTGCGCCTACGTGCAGGCCACGGAGAGCTCGACCGGCGTGCGGCATGACATCGAAGCCATTGCCAAACTCGTGCAATCTTCCGCGCCGGATGCTCTGCTCATCGTCGATGCCATCACCGGCCTTGGCACGACGCATCTCGATGTCGACGCCTGGGGCATTGATGTCATCATCGGCGGATCGCAAAAAGCGTTGATGATTCCTCCCGGCCTCGCGTATGGCGCAATCAGCGAGCGCGGTTGGCAGCGCATGGAGACGGCGAAAACTCCGCGCTATTATTTCGACCTGCGCAAGGAAAGAAAAGCCGCGGCCAAGGCGGAGACCTCATACACGCCGGCAACCGCGCTCTTTGCCGGACTGGCGGCCGCGCTCGATTACGTGCGGCAAATGGGCGACGGAAATCTTGCGGCGGGACGTGATGCCCTGATCGCGAACGCCGAACTGTGCGCCGCGATGACGCGCGCCGGAGTGCAGGCGCTGGGACTGAAGCTGTTTGCCGCAGGCTCTCCGGCGGCCGCGCTCACTGCAGTCGGGGCACCCGAGGGCGCGGACTCAAACGCCATCTGCAAGCGCTTTCGCGATCAGTTTGGCGCCGTTGTGGCCAATGGACAGGCTGAAATGAAGGGTCAGCTATTCCGCATCGCCCACATCGGCTACTACGATTATTTAGATACGGTGGGAGTGCTGGCTGCGCTCGAGAACGTAATCGCGGAGCTAACCGGGAAAAAAGTGGAATTCGGCAGCGCAGTCCGCGCCGCACAGGAAGTCTATGCGGCGCGGCCCAGGACACGTGGTCCAAAGTAGCCGAGAGAACTTTTCTATCTACGCTTCCGCCTGACGTTTGTCAGTCCGCCGTTCGAAGTAAAAAGCAACCGCCAGCGCCAGGATCAAGGCGGCCGTGCCGAACAGTTCCCAGCTTGAGGCAGACGCAGGCTCCGCAATGATGGCCTTGCGCGCCATGGCGATGAGCGCGACCTCTAAAACAACGCGCACGTGGATGACATCCTGCTTCAGGTAAGCCCTGAGCGTCTCCAGAAGTTCGGCTCCAATTAGGACGAGAAGGAAATATCCAAAAACATCGAGCAGGCCCTGCACGGGAATAAGAAAGTGCGGCGCCTTCCAGATTTCTTCGCCTATCAACACGCCCAGGTGCGCGGTGGAGAGCAAGACGACGATGACAAGCATTCCGGCGAGCACTACGATCGTGAACCTCTGGATTTTCGCGAGCAGGATTTCCACCACATTCTCACCCCTGCCGATCGCCTCGGCCCCTTTGCCGGGAAGTATATCCCGAAAATTTCCGCGGGGTTAGTGCGGGAGTCTGATTTGGAAAGTTAGCTGGCAAGAGACGCGGGTCGAATTCGGCCGACGGGAGCTGCCATTGAGAAATCTCGTTGGGAATCGATCGCAGACGAAAGCCCGCGATCCTGACGCTACTGTTTACGAATCCATGGCCGCGCGCCGCAACTTCCTGCTTTCCGCGAGCAGCGCCATCGAGTGCATCAGGTTCTGCACTGTCACAATGCCGATCAGATGCTGCTCGTCCACGACCGGGATAATGCTCAAATTGCGGGCCGAGAGCTTGCGGAATGCCGAAGCGAGAGACTCCTGCTTGGCGGCCACTTCAAAAATCTTGTTCATCACCGCCTGCACATATCCGTTGCCTTCCGCGCGCAGCGCTTCCAGAATTTTCTGTCGCGAAATCACACCCACCATGTCGCTGCCGCGTACCACCGGAAAATCGTCCTGCAAAGTATGCACTGCTTTTTCAAGCGCGTCTTCCAGAGTATCCGCCGGCGAAAGCGTGGCAAAATCCGTCAGCATCACTTCCTCGAGCCGCACGCTCAACAGCACCGAATGGAACATGGCCGAGCGTTCTTCCAGTTGCGCGCCCAGGAACAGGAAGAACCCCAACAGGACCAGCCAATATTGGCCAATCAGGATTCCGACCATCATGAACAGAGTCGAGAAAACGTGGCCGATGCGAATCGCGCGCTGCGTGGCCAGCACCATATCCATGCGGCGCGAGAAGATCGCCCGCAGCGCTCGCCCGCCATCCAGGGGATAAGCTGGCAGCAGGTTGAACGCTCCCAGATATAGGTTCACCCACACGATGCTGCGCAGCAGATTGCTCGAATGCATGGGGGCGTGGACCACCAGACGAAAGCCTGGGATGGCCGCCAGCAGAATCACCGCCGTTATACCAGCGATGACGAGGTTCACGAGAGGGCCCGCGAGGGCGATCCAGATGTCGCGTTTCCAGGCATTGCGGGGATCGGGAATCCCCTGCGCTTCGTCGAGCATAGTGATGCCGCCGATGGGCAGCAAAATAATGCTCTTCGCCGGAATGCCCGACCCACGCGCCACCAAGGCATGCCCGAGTTCGTGGAGGATCACGCTGCCAAAAATAATTCCGACCAGCGCCAGGCCGCGCAGCGCGGTGGTCGTATCCTGCGCTCCTTCCGTGCCCCACACGAAGACGAGCAGGAACAGGAAGGTGAGGTGAATGCGAATTTCGATTCCAAAAAGACGGCCAACCGGAATGGACCAACTGCGCATGGACATGCCTATTGAGTATTCTACAGATTAGACACCGATCAGACTCCGCGGGTTGCGGAGACTGAAATCGAAAGTCACGATCATGCGCGTAATCGCGGGACAATATCGAAGCCGGCCGCTCGCCTCGCTGCCCGGGCTCGACATACGCCCCACGTCGGACCGGCTGCGCGAGACGCTCTTTAACGTGCTTTGCGCGGGCAACCCCGATGCCCTGGTTGGAACCATGTGGCTCGATCTCTACGCGGGAACGGGCGCAGTCGGCATCGAAGCGCTGAGCCGAGGAGCTGCGATGGTTTATTTTGCGGATGAGTCGAAGGCCGCGGCCGAGTTGATTGCCGCAAACTTGAAGTCGCTCTCGATCACGTCCGGCTTTCGGATTGTGAAATCAGAAACTGCAAAGGCGCTGCGGCAGTGGGATTCGGCCGGAGTGCGCGCGGATTACGTGTTTCTCGATCCGCCGTACCGGTTGCGGGAGGAGTATTCAAAGACGCTGAATGCCCTAGCCGAGTCGAACCTGCTAACCGCATCGAGCCTCCTGATTGCCGAACACGAAAAACGATTTGAACCGGGCGAAGCCTTCGGCCAATTGCAGCGCTATCGCAAGCTGGAGCAGGGCGACGCCGGATTAGGCTTTTATCGACTTGTGGCTGGCTGTTAACCCTCTATTGATGTAAATTGCCGATCTGATGTGGTTGCAATGAATTATCTGAAAGGAACGCTCAGCGCGCTCGCAGCCTTGACGACCGTTGTGTTTGGCCCAATGATCGTCATGGCTATCCGACATCGTGAGCAGGCAACGGGACTGGCGGTGATCTCTCCTGGCAAGGAGCAATTGTCTCCAGTGTTTTGGCTTTCCTTCCTTGTGATCTTCGGGATGTTTTGGATAACGGGACGACTCGGCAACAAATTTATCCGCGTCTTCGTATTTTGGATCCCGGCGACTACGATCTCCGCGATTGGCTGCATCGTCCTCACATTTGTTCTCTACGTCCACTTTCATTTTCACAGACCTTAGCTGTAGATTCGATCTCATTGACCTCCTACTCGTGGCTCGTGACTCGCGGCTCAAAGCTATAATCAATTCGCATGCCTAACTTCCCACCGGTTGATGAACAGCTGGCCTACATCAAAAAAGGCGCGGCTGAGATTGTTAAAGAGTCCGAACTCCGCGCCAAACTTGAGCGCTCCCTCAAGACTGGCAAGCCGATCCGGGTAAAGGCGGGGTTCGATCCGACGGCTCCCGACCTCCACCTCGGCCACACCGTGCTCCTCCGCAAGCTCAAACATTTTCAGGATCTCGGGCACACCGTCATCTTCCTGATTGGCGACTTCACCGGCATGATCGGCGACCCGACGGGCCGCTCGGCCACGCGCCCGCCGCTCACCCGTGAACAGATCGAACAGAACGCCGAGACTTACAAGACACAGGTTTTCAAGATTCTCAGCGCCGAAAAAACCGTCGTTGACTTCAATAGCCGATGGTTCTCCAAGTTCACCGCCGAAGACTTCATCCGCCTCTGCGCGAAATATACCGTCTCGCAGATGCTGGAACGCGAAGACTTCCACAAGCGCTTCCGGGAGGAAAAACCGATCGCGGTGCATGAACTGCTCTATCCGCTGGCGCAGGGATACGACTCGGTCGCTCTCGAAGCCGACGTTGAACTGGGCGGCACCGACCAGAAATTCAATCTGCTGGTCGGCCGCGAACTGCAGCGCTCGTACGGGCAGGAGTCGCAGGTGGTGCTGACTACGCCGATCCTGGAAGGCCTCGACGGCGTGAACAAGATGTCGAAATCGCTCGGCAATGCCATCGGCATTCACGAGCCGCCACTCGAAATGTACGGCAAAATTATGTCCATTTCCGACGACATGATGTGGCGGTATTACGAGCTGCTGACCGATGTGAGCACCGGACAAATCGCGCAAATGAGGGCCGACGCCGCGAGCGGCACGGCGCACCCGATGGCGTTGAAGAAGGATCTGGCGCGATCAATCGTGGCCGATTTCCACTCGCCCGAGGCCGCAACCAAGGCGGGGGAAGATTGGGCAAAGCAGTTTCAGAAAGATGAGGTGCCGCAGGAGATCGAAACGGTATCGGTGCCGTTTGCAGAATTTGCAAACCGCGAACGCGACGGGGTACGCCTGGCGAAGATTTTGGTGAAGATCGGTTTTGCCGCATCGACGAGCGAAGCGGATCGCAAGATTAAAGAAGGTGCGGTCCACGTTGACGGCGAGAAAATTATTACTCCGGTTGTGAAGGCTTTGGCCGGCGCGACGCTGACATTGCGGCTCGGGCGAAAGATAAAGAGAGTTAGATTGGCGGAAGAGTAACCGGCCACCCCGCGGCCCGTTCGTAGGCATCCGCCGCCCGCAGCACCACGTCTTCCCTCCAGTGCGCGGCGGCGAGCTGCAACCCGATCGGCATGCCATCTTTTGTAAAACCGCAGGGCACCGAAATCGTCGGAATCCCCCACACATTGAATGGCCGCGTGTTGCGCAGCATCATGAGCTCCGTTGGCCGCAGATTGTCTGGATTTTTCAGTAGGTCGGCGATGCGTGGCGGCGAAATCGGAACGGTCGGTGTCAGCAGCACATCCAACTCGGCAAATGTTTTTCCAATAGCCTCGCGGCTCGCACTCAGCTCTTTTTTCGCCCGCGCAACCGCATCCACCGTAATCCTCTCACCCGATTTAATCCTCGCCAGCGTCGCCGGCTGGTAAAGCTCCGGCGAGCGCGCAACGAATGGCTCGTGATAGGCCCACGACTCGGTGCTCGAAAGCGTGCGATCCGTCGGAACTTCAAGCCTGACATCATCGTGAATCTCAGCCCCCAGCTCGCGAAAAACCCGAATCGCCCTTTCGACCGCCGCCGCTACCTCGGAATCGAGTTCTTCAAAGAAGAACGCGCGCGGTAGGCCGACGCGCAAGCCCCGCAGAGACTCACCGCTCTTGCGAGCATTGAGTTCTCGTGCATAATCCGGCACAGGCACATCCACGCTCGCACGGTCGCCGGCGTCATAGCCCCCCAGCACCTGCAACATCAACGCCGCGTCGTAAACCGAATTCGTAATCGGCCCTACGTGATCGAACGACCACGAGAGCGGCACAACGCCGCGCCCGCTCACGCGCCCATAGGTCGGCTTTAAGCCGACCACGCCGCAATAGGAGGCCGGCAAGCGCACCGAACCGGCAGTGTCCGTGCCAACCGCGGCCAGGCCCATGCCCGCCGCCACCGACGCGGCCGACCCACCCGAAGAGCCGCCCGCCACCCGCGCCGTGTCCCATGGATTGCGCACCTCGCCATAAAAGCTGATCAGCGAACTTCCGCCGTAAGCGAACTCGTGGAGGTTCTGCTTTCCAAGAATGACGGCGCCAGCCGCCCGCAAGCGCCGCACCACCTCGGCGTCTTCCGCGGGAATGCGATCTTTGAAGAGCGCGCTCGCTGCCGTAGTGCGCACTCCGGCTGTGTCAAGAATGTCTTTGAGTCCGATCGGAATCCCGTGCAGCGGCCCGCGGTAATCGCCGCGAAATATCTCCTGCTCGGCGTGTCGGGCCTCGCAGAGGGCCGAGTCGGCCAGGACGGTAATGTAGGCGTTCAGTTTTGGATTGAGTCTTTCGATGCGATCGAGGTAGTCGCGAGTCAATTCGACGGGCGAGATTTCGCCCCGACGAATGCGTGCGCTCAAATTTTCAATCGTAAGGCGCAACCAGACCTCAATGCGCGAAAGCCGAGACGGACTCCACCACGTTGCCCGCGAATATGCCAGCCGCTTCGCCAGCCACTATCTCATGCGCTGGCTTGCAGAGGAAGCCGGGCACCGGCATTCTCCTGTTCCAGGTCGAGCAATTTGCGTTTGAGGTCAAGACCTCCGCCATAGCCGCACAAAGATCCGCTCGTTGCGATTACACGATGACAGGGTACGACGATTGCCACCGGGTTGCGATTGTTGGCCATGCCGACGGCTCGAAACGCACGCGGATGCCGGATGGCGCGGGCAATGTCGGCATAACTGCGCGTCTCGCCGTAAGGGATGGCAATCAGCGCCTGCCAGCAGGCGAGTTGAAAGGGCGTCCCGCGAAGATCAAGCGCCATCGAGAATTCGCGGCGCGTGCCACTGAAGTACTCGCCCAACTCGCGCACGTAAGGTGCAAGAGCCTGCTTCGACTCGCGCAGATCGAACTTCCTCGGATTCAAGTTCATCACGCGCGTTTCAAACTCAAGGCGTACCAGGCCTTTTGGAGAAGCCACGAGAAAGAGCGGTCCAGCCGGCGAAGACGTTCGGAAGAAAGACAGGGTTTCCATGACTCGAATCTCCAGCGGCCAGCGTAGCACGCAGCCCTTCGAGACTATAGACGGAATCGGACACAGTCACTTGCGCCGCAATGCGTGCGCCGATCGCGTCTTTCTATGACGCGTCATGTGGCACGCAACAAAAAAGCCTCCCACTCGCGTGGGAGGCTGTTCCAGGGGAAGGCCTTACTTCTGTTGTTGGTCGGTCGTCGAGTTCGTAGTAGCCAGCTGCTCAAGGTTGTTCTTCAGCAGGCTGATTTCAACGCGTCCACCGTTGATCCGTTTCGGTTTCTCGCCATCAGCGGTGGTTGCCGGCGCCGGAGCATTGCCCATTCCGACGAGGTAAATTCGGTAGACGGGAATATCGTGATTGAGCACGAGGTAACGCACCACCGACTCCGCCATCTTCTGCGAGTTGGCAATCGCTACTTGTCCGTGGCCCGACGAGAAGCCCTGCACTTCAACCACATACCCGCGCTGGCTCTTCAACGGGGTCGCCATCTCATCCAGCGCTTCCTTCGCGTTCTTGCTCAGCACAGTCTGTCCCGGCTTGAAGCGAATTTCAGTCTGCGTCGATGGCTGGTATTGGTCGAGATTGGTCACCACCTGCTCGACCGTATTCAGGCGCGTGCTGGCCTGGTCAGCCGTCTGTTGCGCAGCCTGCGCTTTGTTGCCTGCGTCGGTGGCGTGCTGGTCAGCCTCGGCAGCCTTTGCCGATGCGATCTGAATCCCTTGCTGCGCGCGCGAATCCACGTCTTTGATCTGTTTGGTGTTGGCCGCGGTCAACTCATCGAGTTCGTTGACGCGGTCGCGAATCGGCTCGGTTTGGCGCTGCACATATTTTTTTCGCGCGAACGGATTCACGCGTCCCCAGAAGCCCTCACGAGCCTCAGGCTGCAACGGCTCTTTGCCGCTGGCATTGGTGGTGGCGGAGGGCTGCGAAGTAGACTGCGAGCTGCTCTGCGTGACCGTTGCCGGGGGAGTGGAACTTGGGGTGGAATTGGAATTGTCTTGCGCGAACACCGGCAACGCCAGCGCGGCGCACAACAGGAAACCCATGAGCAAGCCAGGGAGAGTTCGGTTCTTCATTTATTCTTCCTCCAGTAAGGAGTGGTTTTCACTCCACGCGCTTAACGCGCTTTTAATTGCGCCATTCAAAATCGGGTCATTCGTACTCGCTGCTACCGGCGGACGCTACCGGTTTTAGCGCGAAAATTGTTTGATACCACCCTTGTCATAAACAGTTTGGATGCCAAATGACATTATGTGTCTGCCCGGGAATAAAGCACCTATTATCAATGATATGCCAGCGGCCGCGTAGCCGCCACGAGCGACCCTTGACGGTAATTTTGGCTTGAACCGGTATAAAAACTGCTTGTGCTTCACTGGCCGCCTGGCCGCGTCCTTCGTCGTCGCGCTTCGTCCGCCGCCATTTTTTCGCAGCCTTGGATTGCATCCTCTCGCGATAAGCCGTCATCAATCAATAATCAACTATGCACCAAACTGGATTTAAACGCCTCCCCGACCGTTCCTTGCCTCAGCGTCTCGCTCTCATAATTGGGCTGTTTTTGCTGCCCGTTCTGCTCGCTACATTCTCCTTTGGAGAAAAGACGCCCTTCAATCTCAAGCAGCTCCAGCTGCCCGACGGCTTTCACATCGCGGTCTTTGCTGACAACATCGACAGCGCCCGCATGCTGGCCTTCACTCCGGGCGGGGTGCTGCTCGTCAGTGAATCAGGCGAAGGCAGAGTCGTGGCGCTGCCCGATCCCAAACACACCGGCAAAGCCGCGCGCGAGGTGGATGTTCTCTCTGGCCTCAATGAGCCGCATGGCATTGCTTTTTACCAGGGCAAGCTCTACGTTGCCGAGAACGATAAAGTCCGCCGCTATGACTGGGACGAGGCTACCCTGCACGCCACCAATCCCGTCAAGCTCGCCGATCTTCCCACTGGCGGAGGCCATTCCACGCGCAGCATCCTGTTTCGCGGCGGCAAAATGTATATCTCCGCCGGATCGAGCTGTAATGCCTGCGTCGAGAAAGATCCGCGCCGCGCGACCGTGATGGAATTCAATCCGGACGGCAGCGGAATGAAGATTTTTGCCAAAGGCCTGCGCAATGCCGTCGGACTTGCGGAGAATCCGAAGACCGATACGGTTTGGGTGACGGTGAACGGCCGCGACTGGCTGGGCGATGACCTGCCGCCCGAAACGATTTACGATCTCGGCAAAAATGGCGGCGACGCCGGTTGGCCCTACTGTTACGGCGACCGCGTGCCCGACTCGAACTTCGCCCCGTCCGGCGACAACCGCTGCGCCGGCGTGCTCGAGCCCAAGGTTCAAATGCAGGCCCATTCAGCTCCACTTGGCCTCGCGTTTTATAACGGCACGATGTTTCCGCCCGACTATCGCAACAACATCTTCGTGGCCTTTCACGGCTCCTGGAATCGCAGTGTGCCGACCGGCTACAAAATAGTGCGCATAAAACTCGACGACAAAGGCCAACCGGTAGGCGGCGCGCAAGACTTCATCACAGGATGGCTAGCTCCCGGCGAAACAAAGCACGGGCGCTGGATGGGCCGCCCGGTAGGAATTGCCTTTGCAGCCGACGGCTCAATGTATTTGAGCGACGACGCTGGCGGTGTGATCTACCGCATTACTTACGGCAAGTAGACTTCTGCTTTCCGCGCGCGTGCAGGCTCGCATTTGATGACGAGCAGCGAGTGCGAGGCAATCTACTACTCCGTCAAGTTGTAGATCAGGCCATTCGGGTCCTTCATGTAAACGCGCGGCCAATCGGGCTGGTCTTTGACCACTCGGCAGCCTTTTTTCTTGAGCTTCGCCTTGGCCGCCTTCACGTTTTTAACCGTTACCTCGAAGACCGGCCCCAGCGGCGGCCCAGGCTCGATAAATAAATTAATGTTCTTTCCGTGGAGGCCGATCATCTTCGGATTCTTATCCGTTATCTCGAATCCAAGCGCGTCGACATAGAATTTTGCCGCCTTCATCGGATCTTTCGCTTGAATCAAAATGTCAGTGCCAAAGGTATTTGCCACAAAGCCTCCTCGTGCAACTCAATCTGCGGCAGCTCAATGTCCTGCCTTTGGCTCAATCTTAACTTTGCGTTGGGCTCTTTCAATGAGCCCCTTGTCGATGCTCGGCCAGCGGTCATGCGCCGTGCCTCCCTCGCCCAGCTCCGCCGCGCTCAAACCGGTCGGGGCCAGATCCTCACCATAAATAATCATCAGCTCTTTTCGTTTCTGATCGTCGAGCAGATGCACCAGCCGCACATACATCATGCCCGCCGGCATTTTATAGCCCTTCGCGCGAATGAGCGCTTCGATGTGTTCGCGGTCGGACCCGGCATCGATCTTGAACGTACTCGAACGCACCCAGGTATCAACAAAGAAGTCCCAGCCGCCAATCTGCGTGTGCCGCGGCGAATCGTAGGTGTGGTGCAAATCCGGCTTGCTCGGAAGGTACTGCTCAAACTGCACCCAATACAGGTGCTGGACATTCTTCTGCCCATCGGTTTCTACGAAAGCGTGCAGTTCGCAGTCCGCGATGTCGTAGAACACCCACCGGTCGCCTCCGACGTAATGCACGGCTTCGGGCAAGGTGATCCGCACCTGCGGATCACGCTCAGAGGTGATCACATTTCCGCGCACCACGCGCTCAGGCGCGTTGCCCTGAGCCGCCATCAATCCGCAGAGCAAGAACAAGGTCGCGACTATTATTTGTTTCCGCAATCTGTACCCTCGCCTGATGCGCCACCGGCGCTCGCGCGAAGCTCAGCGATAGCCGTCAGTGCTTTTGGTCCCGTGACCACTAGCTCTTTGACCACGGCGGCACGACGCCGGTCATCCGCGCGTATGCAACCAGCTGTCCCATATGCTCGTTGTTATGAATGATGATCCGCAGGAACATGCCATCCACCGTCGCATCGGTGTTGAAGATACGCACCTTCCTCTGGAGATCCTCGGTCTTTTCCGCCGCGTGCGCCTCCTTCACCGCTTCCAGCGACCGCTTCAGCCAGCGAAGCACGTCAGCCTTGGCCGTCACCGTGGTGACCAATTCATCTTTGAAGTCGGAGGGCATTTTCAGGCCAGTGGCGCTTAACAGCAAAAAATTTACTCTCACAATGTGCATGTACACTTCGCTGGTCGAGCGGACTCCCGCCGCCGGGCGCCAAGTGAATTTGTCCTGGGGCGTCGCCTCCGCCAGCGCAATCAGCTGCTCTGACACATGATCCCATTCGCCCGCATATCCTTTAAAGACTCCCTCGGGCAAGGCCTGCGCGAACGACATCGAAGCATTCATCAAAAACCACAGCCAGGCAACTCCTACCAACTTTAGTTTCATGGTGCCCATCCCTCCCATCTCGTCATTGCTGGTGAATCGGCGCGCGGGTTGATGCGCGCTCCACACGCACTTTCAGCGAACTGTTAGACGGTTGGGGAGCGCAAATGTTAAACGGCCCTCGTCGCACGTCTACTCACGGCAATACTTCTCATACTGCTGATAAATAAACGGGTCGGTCATGCCCGCGATGTAATCGCAAATCACGCGCGGCAAAGGCTCGTTGCGCGCTTTCTCCCGATAGCTGCGCGGCAAATCGTCCGGCTCCTCCATCCAATGAGCGAAGAGCTCTCCGACGATGCGCTCTGCGTCTTCCTTCTCGCCTTCCAGCGCCGGACTGTAGTAGAGATTTTCATACAGAAAGTCTTTCAATTGCCTCCGCTCTTTGTCCATCTCCGCGCTGAACGCGGCCAACCGCTGCGGATGCTGCCGAATGTCTTCCACCGACCGCACTCCCGCCTCTGACACCCGCACCTGCGTGTTCGCGATCAAGTCAGTCACCAATCGGTCAAACACGCGCTTCAGCGCCTCGTTAAATTGCAGCTTCTCAGCCGCGTCGGGGTAAAGCCTGCGCGCCTCCTGATAACTGTCATCAAAGAGCGGCGAGCTCTCGGCAATCTGCTCAACCGCCAGCAGATGCGCCTCGCATCCGTCGTCCAGATCGGCGGTGTTGTAAGCAATCTCGTCAGTCAGGTCAATGAGCTGCGCCTCGAGCGGCGGCCGCACATCGAGCAGATACTCCGCCAGCTCCGGATGCTCTTTCGGATCGTAATCGTGCGAGTGTTTGATGATTCCTTCGCGCACTTCAAACGTTAGATTCAATCCGCGAAACCCGGCGTAGCGCAACTCGAAATCTTCCGCGATGCGCAGCGCGTGCAGATTGTGATCGAAAAAAAATCCGTGCTGGCGCATGGCCGCGTCCAGTGCCTTTTCTCCGGCATGTCCGAACGGCGGATGCCCGATGTCATGCGCCAGGGCTAGCGCCTCCACCAGATCGGAATTCAATCCCAGCTGTGCGGCAATCGTCCGCGATATCTGCGCGACTTCAATGGTGTGCGTTAGCCGGTTGCGAAAATGATCGGAGTAACGCCGCGTAAAAACCTGCGTCTTGGCCTCCAGACGGCGAAATGCGCGGGCGTGCACGACGCGGTCGCGGTCGCGCTGAAAGTCGTCGCGATAAGGATGGGGCGGCTCAGGATAGCGGCGTCCCCGCGACCCGTCCACGCGCACCGCATAGTCGGCTAGCATGGAAAAAGTCTAGCAGCAGCCGCGGGGCTTGCCTTGTCTTTGTGATCGCGGATTCGACGTGAATGTGTGGGCGTACCGAACTACTGTTTGGTCGCGTCTTCGCGCGCGAGCTTGACCTTGGCCGTATCGAGTTTCTTCTGCACGCGCGCCACATCCGCCGGATCAACCTCCGCGGTCACCGTGCGGTTCCACTCATTCAATGCGCGATCCCAATTCGTGACGGCCATCTTGAGCCGTCCCGTTTTCTGGTAAAGATCGCCGAGGTGATCGTGCACGGTAGGATCGGTGTTGATCTTCTGCGAAGCCTTGAGCAGGTTCTCTTCCGCCAGATCGTATTTTCCAAGCCGGAAATAAGCCCATCCCAGCGAATCCAGATACGCGCCGTTTGCGGGATCGAGGTCGACCGCCTTCTTGATATATTCCAGCGCCGCGTCGAGTTCCAGGTTCTGATCAGCCAGCATGTATCCGAGATAGTTAAGAGCAGAGGCATGCTCGGGATCGCTCGACAGCACTTTTTTGAACTGCACTTCCGCATCCGCATAGCGCTTCTCGCGTTCATATGTCGACCCGCGCAAGAACCACACGTACTCTTTATCATCATCCTTAGTCGAAAGCTGCTCTGCCTTATCGAGGTCCTGCTCCGCGTCGGGAAAGCGCCGCAGCCGGGTATTCATCTGCGCTAGCGTGATGTAAACCTGCCGGTCCTCGGCGTTGCCCTTCAGCATCGCTCGAACGTCTTTGAGCGCCTCGTCCGCTTTGCCCATATCGGCTTGTTGCGCGGCCAGCACCATTTTCAGATCGCGGCTGTTGGGCAATTTCTGCACTGCTTCTTTCGCGGCGTCAGTCGCCTTCTGCCATTCTTTGGCTTCGCGCCAGGTGTCGATGATCTCTTGATAGGCCCGCTCCACGTTTTCATCGCCACCCAACGCCACCATCTGCCGGAACGTCTCGTTCGCCGACGGATAATTTCCCTGGTCGCGGTAGATGGTTCCAAGCCGCTCCAGAAACACCGCCCGGTTGCTCTTCGCGCTTCCCGAATAGCTCCCGTCCGTCTTCTCCGTCTTTTTCAGCAGATCCCGCATAATCGGAATGGCTTCGTCATAGCGCCCCTGCGACTGGTAAATCGAAGCGATGTTGTAAGGCACCTCGTACGAATCCGGCACCATGGTCGAGGCCTTTTTCAGATTGTCGAGCGCTGCGTCGAACTTGCCCTGCTTACGATAAATCTCCGCGATACGCACGTAGGTCTGAGCATCTTCGGGATTCGCATCCGCAATTACTTTGTATTGTTCAAGCGCGGCATCGCTCTGCCCGTCATTCAGCAGATTCTCCGCCAGCCCGCGAATCGCATCCAGATTGTCGCGATCCAGCTCAATTGCGTGACGGTAGGCGTCGATCGCGTTCTTGTATTGCTTTTGCTGTTCGTAGGTGTACCCAAGAGCGGAATAAAGCTTTGCCGAGCGCCCATTCTTCGGCACCGAGCTCAACACTTCCGTCGCGCGTGCCGTGTCTCCCAGTTCGTTGTAGAGATAGGCGAGCGTCGTTACCGCTTCCTCGGAGTCCGGTTGCAGCTTCACCGCCGTCTTGAACTCCGCCTCTGCCTTTTGGAGATCGTTGTTCAGGCGATAGAGGCGCCCGAGCAGCAGGTGATCGTCCATGCTGTCCGGCTCCAGGCGCACGATCTGCTCATACTGCTCGATGGCCAGCTTAAGCACGCTGTCCGAGCCGTTGCCGGCCTGCATGTCGCCGAGCGAGCGCAGATAGATTCTTCCCAGCAGCCGCCGCGCTTCCAGGTTATTCGGATTCTTCTTGATGATGTCCTGCGCTTCAACCACGGCATCGCGAATCCGCCCCGTCTTCGCATACAGTTCGGCCAATCCCGAGGTCAGGTAAGCGGAGCTGGGATCGGCATCGATCGCAGCTCGATATTCTTCAATCGCCTTGTTCGCCAGATCGCTGCGCCCATACGTCGCAACTTGCTCTTCGTACATGTGCGCGAGGCAGAAGTGGTAATAGGCGGCCGCTCGATCAGGGCCTTTGCCCTTTGCGGCCAAAGCACTGGCAGACGCAGCGTTGCCGGAAGAATTAGTAGCTGGGTTTTGTGAGGAAGAGTTAGTGCCCGAACCGGCTTGCGTCGGCGAGTCGGCACTTGATGCCAGGATGCTTGCAGCCGGAGAATTCGCAGCCGCTGCGAGCCCGTTCTGTGCCAATAGGAATAATCCTGTAAGAAGAACAACCAATAAGCAAAACTGTCTTTTCATGAACCGTCCTGCGGAACTCCGCCGCCTCTTCCTTGGATGCCGAATCGCGACCCTCCGGATTTACATATTCTACCTTGGCCCGACGCAAGCGGGAAGAAAGCGCAGACCGGCCGGAATCCACAAGTACAGGGGCTTTGGGAGTAGCCAGAATGGGCGCATAGGCGTCACGTGTGCGCCCGCTCTCCCGCCTAGTGGAAGAACGCGGAGTTGAACGGTTCTTGCGAGCAGACGCCTGACTGGCGGCAAGTCAGAACGCCCTCTGCGAGGCTTCTAGTGCCGGAAGTGCCGCACTCCCGTAAATATCATTGCCAGCCCATGCCGGTCGGCTGCCTCGATGACCTCCTGGTCGCGCACTGACCCACCCGGCTGAATGATCGCCGTAGCTCCGGCCTTGGCAATCTCCTCAACTCCATCGGGAAACGGAAAGAACGCATCTGACGCCGCGACTGTTCCCTTCAACGGCAGCTGCGCCTTCATTGCTCCCAGTTTGCAGGAATCCACGCGGCTCATCTGCCCCGCGCCCACACCCACTGTCTGACCGTCGCGCGCATACAAAATCGCATTCGACTTTACGTGCTTGCAGACCTTCCACGCAAACAACAAAGCTCGTTTCTCTTCCGCGGTGGGCGCGCGTTTGCTGACCACTTTCAAATCCGACTCCGCCAGCCGGTGCAGGTCCGCATCCTGCACCAGCATACCGCCCGAAATATTCTTCAGAACCCAGCGCTGCTCTCCGGCGGGAACTTCAACCAGCCGCAAATTCTTCTTCGACGCAAACAGCTCTTTTGCGGCCGGATCAAACGATGGCGCGGCAATCACCTCCAGAAACAACTTCGCCATTTCGGCCGCCGCCGCTGCATCCACTGGTCGGTTCACCCCGATGACGCCGCCAAATGCCGAAACCGGATCGCACTCCAGCGCCCGCACGTACGCCTCTGCGAGTGTTTTTCCATTCGCCGCCCCGCAGGGATTCGTGTGCTTGATAATTCCGCAAAACGGCTCCTCGAACTCCTGCGCCAGGTCCCACGCTGCCTGCAAATCGACAATGTTGTTAAACGAGAGCTCTTTGCCCTGGACCTGCGCGCCATGCGCTACGCCCGCGCCCGAATCGTCCGCATACATCGCGGCCTTCTGGTGCGGATTCTCCCCGTAGCGCAAATCCATCTGCTTGCGGAAGGACAAGCGCAGCGTCGCTGGAAAGTGAGCCCTACCGCCTGCCTTCGGTGCCAACTCAAAGTTCTCGCCTATGCGCTCCAGCGTCGACGCAATTGCCGAATCGTAGGCCGCCGTCGTCGCAAAAGCTTTCTGCGCCAGCCGCCACTTCGTCTCCTTCGACAGCCCACCGCCCGAGCGGCCCATTTCCTCGGCAATCGCCTCGTAATCCGCCGGAGAAGTCACCACCGCCACATCCTGAAAATTCTTTGCCGCCGATCGAATCATCGAAGGCCCGCCAATATCGATGTTCTCGATCAACTCCTCAAAATGGACTCCCGGTTTCGCCGCCGTCTTCTCGAACGCGTAAAGATTGACCACCACCATGTCGATTGCCGGTATGCCGTGCTCCGCCACCGCTGCCCGATGTCCGGCGTCTTCGCGCCGGTGCAGAATGCCCCCGTACACCTTGGGATGGAGTGTCTTCACGCGCCCGTCCAGCATCTCGGGGAAGCCGGTGAGATCGGAAATATCCTTGACTCTGATTCCCGACTCGCGCAGCAGCTTTGCGGTTCCGCCGGTCGAGACCAGTTCAACCCCAAGCGCTGCAAGTTTCCGCGCAAAATCAACCAGCCCCGATTTGTCAGTGACACTAAGAATGGCCCGTTGAACCTTGGGCATGATGGAAATGGACATGATGGAAATCCCCTATGAAGGAAAATGCGAAAGCAGAACAAGAATTCTAGCAGCACGCGCGAGCGAGGGCGCGAAGCCGTAAGACCTTACGTTAGCTCAACTGTCTAAAACGTTCTGAATGGGACTTGAACCTCGATTTGTTTCGCCATCGGCTGCCCGTTACAAGTGGCCGCTCTGAACTGCCATCCGCGGACCAGTTCGATAGCTTGCCTGTCAAACTTGTCGCCGCCCGAACGCACGATTTTCACGTCCTGAGGCTTGCCTTTGATATCCACGACGAGACGTACTGTCACGCTGGAAATGCGCCCCGGATTGCCGGCCAGTTCCATGGGACTGCGAGCGTAATCGAGTTTTGGGCTGACCTCTCCGGCGATGCACCGGCCCAGCTCAATGCTACCGGCCGGTGGCTCGAACAGCTTTACATCATTAAAGTTCTCGGCGTCGAGTGCTGCCACTTGCACCTCCATTTGGCGATGGCCGCCCTGCCGGCAAGTGATCTCATACGGAAACCACTGGTCGCCGAATTTCTTGAACTCGCCATAACTGCACGCAAAATCGGTAATGTGATAGCGCGCCCACTGGGGAACCGTGTATTGCACCAGAACACCGATTGTCTGATCGAAGCACAGCGCGGATCTTTCCTGGCTCGACCCGGCGGCTTTGGTGATCGCGCATCGCGTTGCCCGCTCGTTCGCAGCCTGTTGGTTCACAACGGCGTCTAGCGACTCGAAATCGAGCTTTGCCGATCGCGCCGGGAAAACACTGGTTGCAAATTCGACCCGCGAAGCCTTCTCCGGAATCATCGGCCCGCTTTCCGCCTCCCAAAGCTTACTGTCGCGCCCAATTTCAGTCCGTTTCCGATCGCCGATGACGATCTCCTTCCGCCACTCGGAATCCGACACCCAGAATTCCGTATAAGTCCCTTCGAAGGTTTCGAGGTCGTCGCCCACAAATGAGAAGGTCGCCTTCAGTCGAAAAGGCGGCGCATTGGGTCCGCGAATGTCGGATAG
This sequence comes from uncultured Acidobacteriaceae bacterium, assembly GCA_963803645.1. Lineage (GTDB taxonomy): Bacteria > Acidobacteriota > Terriglobia > Terriglobales > Acidobacteriaceae > Acidiflorens. The sequence goes on from CAWDNK010000007.1 coordinate 1,267,995, forward strand.
ATGCCGCGCCCGCTCCAGCAGACTTTCCGCTTCGCGTTGTGGATCGGTAGACCGTGGATTGAGAGGCAGATCAGCAGGCTGGAGAGCTGCTGGCTGAGAACCGGAGGTCTGGGTACCGGCAGCGGCGGGAACCTCGGCCTTCCCAGCGACGGCTTTCGGTTCATTAGCCCCGAGCGCAGGAAGCGCGAGAGCATGCCCGAGCAGAAACAACATGCTGAATGCGGCACCGGCAGAGCATCCGCGCATAGCGACAGGACAGCCGGAGACATCCTACCGCAACTTCGGCAAGCTGGCGCAAGAACTGTAAGTTGAGTGGGTAATAGCTGGGGGATCGGGTAACTGAGACCTGAGAGGTGACAGCTCACTTCCTACTTCTTAGCCTTAGCTTTGAGCTTGGCCTGCCCATCCTGCAATTCGACCGAATAGACGACTGTTTCGCAGCCGTGCTGCTTGCGAATCTCTTTCGTCTTCTTTTTCACGAACGCCGCAAAGGAATCGAAACTCCCGCCCGCGCCTTCGCCGGACGTCTGTTTGGCCGCGTTCAGCGCCTTATAAAGCGACTCGACCTTCTCGCGCTCATTCTCTACGTTCGAGCACTGCACCGAAAAAGGCTCGTCCGCGTGCCTAGCGCTGCGCGACACGCCGTACACCGGCCGCGCGCTCTCCCGTTCGCCGGTACTGTTCACGCCCTGAACTGACAGAATCGCATCCTGCGGACGCCGGTAGCCCTCTTCTCGAATCCGCGTCTTCTTCCGCCACAGGTCGCTCTGGATCGCATAGCGCTGCGCCATTTCGTTATACCGGTAGCGTTGGGCAAAATTCATGCGCCCGCCGTCGCTGAACTTGCGAATCAGGTTCACCACTCGCCATTCAACGTCTGCCGGGGGCCGTTTGGTCGGATTATTGAAGAAAATCTCGTACTCGATCTTCAACCGGCGCAGCTGCTCGTTCAGCATGTTCAGCTCTTCGTCGACTGTTAAGCTTCCGGCCACACGTATTCCTCGATTCATAGGTTAATCTTCGGCAGCTCCAGAAGGGCAGATTCCCCTCGGCCAGTGACGAAAGTAGTACGAAGGTCATATGGGACCCCGCTCTCGGGTCATTACGAGACTCAAGTTTTGAATGCAAGCCAAAGAAAAGGCAGCTCCAAAACGCCAGCCTCAGAAGGGCGACCGAATGCGAGCCCATCGCTCAGCAGCGGCGAAGACTGGGTGAGTAACTCTCACCAAGGACGAGAGAGGTAGTAACTATCGGTTGGCAAGGAACTTACGGCGTGAGCACCGCACTGTGCTGTCCAGAGAGGGCCAAGCACAACAGCTAGACCATCGCGGCTAGAGACCAAAATCTAAGAGCTAAGAGCTAGAAGCTATCTCACTTCCCGCTGGAAGCCATCTTCTTGACCATCGCGAGCACCAGTTTGCGGTCGCTGTCGTTCAAATTAGCGGCATATCTGCGCATCTGGCTCAGGAAGCGCACCTCGTCATCAGAGAGCTGCGGCAATCCTTTATGCCCGTTCGTGTTTCCTTCCACGAAGAATTGCGACAGCGGCATATCCATCGCGCTGGCAATCTTCGCCAGTGTGTCGAGCGACGGAATGGTGTGCCCATTCTCCACGCGCGACAGATAGCAGCGCAACAGGCCGGTGCGCTTTTCGATGTCGCCCTGCGACATGCTTCTCTGCAAGCGGTTGTTTCGGATGGTCTCGCCGATTTTCATAAGGCCGGAAGAATCACGAACCCAAAAAATGAACCAGAAGCTAAAAACCAGAAGCAAAAAAAGATGCGTGCATAGTAACCAGAAGGGCACCGTCTGGCAAGTGGAAATTCTCACCCACGGGATTTGCCCAAAATCCTAGGAAATTCGAGCGCGAAGTCTATAGGTTTTTCGACCGCCCAACTTCTTCGCCACGGATCGCACGGATTTTCACGGATGTTTTTGCATTCGCGTGAGTCCGCGTTGATCCGTGGAAAAGGAATTTGATCTTTACCTACTTCTTCAGCGTCCCTGCCAGAAACGCCACCGTCCGCTGCCAGGCGTCGGCCGCATCCTCGGCCCGGTACGCAGTCTTGTTGGTCGAATTCTCAAACGCATGCCCGGCGTCGGGATAAATCTTCACGTCGATTTTCTTGCCCAACTTTTCCATCGATGCCTGGAACTTCTTCACATCGTCCGGTGTGATCCCGCGATCCTGTCCGCCAAAGAGTCCCAGAATCGGCGCATGAATTTTCTTCAATTCGTCGAGATCGGTAGCCAGATGTCCGTAATTGATCACGTCCGCCGCCAGTCCCGGCTCCGCCAGTGCTACATCCAGCGAATATCCGCCGCCCATGCACCAGCCGATGGCGCCAATCCGATCTTTCTTCACGTTCGGCCGCGCCGCCAAATATGCATAAGCCGCCTTCAAATCGCGCGTCGCCCGGTCCTCCGGCAAGCCGCGCATCAACTCGTGCGCCAGGTCGGCGTTGTCCGCCACCTTCCCGCGATATAAATCAACCGCCAGCGCCACATATCCCTGATCGGCAAACTTCGAGGCCTGCTCCTTGACCCAATCGTTCAGTCCCCACCATTCATGGATCACGATCAGAGCCGGAAAAGGCCCCGAGCCCGCCGGCGCGTAAATCACTCCGTTCACAGTTTCGTCGCCCGATTTGTAAGAGACCGCCTTTCCGTCAGCCGCAAACCCAGACAACGAAACCATAGCGACAAGGAAAAACAAAGCCAGCGCAAGCGCCAGAACTTTCAAGAGACTAGATTTCATGAATCGCTCCCAATAAACTCCAAGAGGGAAATTGTAGTCGAACCCAGAAAAAGTTACGTGTAGAGGTGGGGCCTGTCCCGTCTCGCGGCGCACGTGAACCGTTAGGAGTGCTAAAACGGGAGTGCAAGAGTCTCAACTTGCGCGGTCGCGATCGCGAGGGAGACGCGATTCCATCCGCCACCGCAAAGCTGCGTCGCGAAACTGTCAACCGCCAGACCCTACGGCGTCGGCTCCCACAGCGGCCATAGCCCATCCGCCGTTACGCGATAGATGGCATACGCGCTGCCCGAATCGAAGGTACGCCGAAAGAGCAACTCACCGCGCCCATCGCCGTCGGCATCCACCGCGTCGATCAACTCCATTCGCGGAGAAAGATCGAGATGCCGCGAATCGGTTTGCTGAAAGAACAGCTTTTGCAATTCGCCTTCAAGATTGGTGCGCGCGATCAGCGTGATCTCCTGCGGCAATTGCGAGTTCGCGGCCGCAGCCGAAGGCACGGGCGTGCGCGCGGAAAGCACCAGCACGGGTTCATTCGAGTTCGACAGATCGAAAACGCGCAGGCTCAAGTCCTCAAATTCCGGCTTCGCACTTTTGACGGCGGCATTTCTGGCAACAGAACTTTTCTTTCGCGCGGAAGCCGCGCCCGCAGCCCCATTCGAACCCTTCGCGCTCGGTCGCAGTTGCTCCCCAGCCAGCTCAATCATCTTGTTGCGGTAGATCGCTTCTTCCGCGGGCTTCAAATCGTACGTGTAAGGCCGCGGATCGGGACCGCCGGCATCCGAAATCGCCGTCACCGTCTGCACCGAAGCCGCTGCGGCCGCTTTCGCGGCGTCCGCTTCTTTGCCGGCTTGCTTCGACGCTGCCGCCGCCTCGGTCGGATCGTCGAAGTTTACGAACGGTTCATGATGTGCCTTGGCATCGGGCTTGCCGCGCCGCAGAAGAGGCCGGTTCGGATCGCTGAGTGGCTGACCGTATTCCGATGTTCGGGACGCATCAGTCTCCGGAGCCTTGGCCGCGCCCGCGTCAGATGTCTTGCCGCTGGCCGAGTCTGAGGGCTTCGCAGCTCCAGCGTCCGCCGGTTTCGCCGCCGGCGCTGTTCCTGGAGCGGGCGTCGCGGTTGATGTTGTCGAAGCGGGCGCACCGGAAGGCGCAGACGAAGATGACGTCGATGTCGGCGGCGTCGACGATGGCGTAGCCGCGCCCGATTTTGGAGCCGCAGCCTTGTCGTCATCCTTATCCGCTTCTCCGCCCGCTCGCCGATGCAGCACGGGATGGTCCTCATCCCGTCCCCCCTCGTCGATCACCGGAGCAGAGTACTTGCGAGTGTCTGTTTTCGGTTTCGCGCCCTCGGGCAGCCATGTTCCCTCGGCGATCCATTCACGATTGAGCTGTCCCGGTTGCGTGATCGTGAAGATCCCCTGCGAAACGCCCGCGCGGAATCCTTCATAAACGATTCCAAAATCGAGCGCCATGGGTACCGGGGTCGCTTTGTAGGATTCGGCGTCGAAAAACTTGCCATTCATCATGACCGCAATCGGAACCAGGCGCGCCTTGCCTTTATCGCTGATCTGCACCAGTCCCAGCGCGCGCGGGCCCTTGTCGACGTCCTTGCGATCAAAGTGCTGGGTGAGCTCCTGTGCCCCAGCCGAGGGCGTTGCGAGTCCAAGACTGAGAAGTCCAATGGCCGCCGGAATCGCCGCCAGGAACGCGGCATGGACGACCGCGAAGCAGGCAGCGCAGATGACGGCATGAAGCCGTCTGCGATATAACGATGTTCGGCGAGGAGGAGTTCCCATGCAGATCAATGATAAAGCCCCTGACTTCAGTACGACGGACGAGAATGGCAAAGAGGTTGCCCTGAAAGATTTTCGCGGCAAAACAGTTATTCTCTACTTCTACCCGAAAGCCGACACGCCGGGCTGCACCAAAGAGGCCTGCGGCTTCCGCGATACCTACAAAAAGATCGAAAAAACCGGTGCGATTCTGGCCGGAATCTCAGCCGACACAGCCACCTCGCAAAAGAAGTTTCAGGACAAATTCAGCCTCCCTTTCACACTACTCGCCGATGCGGACAAGAAGATCGCCAATCAGTTCGGCGTGGTAAAAGAAAAGAACATGTACGGGCGGAAGGTGATGGGCATCGCCCGCACCACTTTCGTGATCGGTCCCGACGGCAAAATCAAGCACATCTTCAGCAATGTGAAGCCCGAAGGTCACGCGGAGGAAGTGCTGGAATATTTGCTGGAACCTAAGAAGACCGCGTGATTCCGATCCGCCGAGCCAAGCCGCTGCCGGTGGCGTTTTACAACCGCGATCCACGCCGCGTTGCGCGCGCGCTGCTCGGAAAGCTCGTGATCCGGAAAACGCCGCGAACAATCCTCGCCGGGCGCATCGTCGAAACCGAAGCCTATCTCGGTACGGGCGATGCTGCCGCGCATTCGGCGTCCGGGAAAACAGCACGCAACGCGGTCCTCTTCGGACCTCCCGGGCTCGCCTACGTTTATTTCATCTACGGAAATTATTATTGTCTCAACGTTTCCTGCTTGCCTGACGGCGTGGCTGGAGGCGTGCTTTTTCGCGCCCTCGAACCGCTGGCGGGCGTGAAGGAAATGGCCGCGGCTCGAGGACTTGAGGTTATGGGCGCAGACGATCTCAAAAACGTTAACTGGCTGCGAAAAATTTCTTCCGGCCCCGGACGCCTCTGCGAAGCCCTCGACGTCACCCGCGAACGCGACAATGGAAAGAACCTGATGAGCGCGCGCTCTGATTTGCAGATTGTTGACGATGGCTATCGCGTACGCCGCGTGCTCGTCGGGCCGCGCATCGGGATTACGAAATCAGCCGCCGAACAACTGCGTTATGTGATCGCCGACAATCCATTCGTGTCCGTGCCGATGCCCAAGCCGATCTCAAAGCCGAAGTCCGAGCCGGTGTCCAGGTCGAAGTCCGCTCCCGTCAAGGCGTAAGCACAACATTGTCGATCAGCCGCGTTGATCCCACATAAGCGGCAACCGCGACCAGCGCCGGACGCGCGATGCGATCAACAGGCTCCAGCGTCTCCGGATCGACAATCTCGAAATAGTCGAGCCGCACTCCCGGCTCGCCGGCGATCACTGCCCGCCCGTTTTCGCGCAGCCGCGCAGCATCCGTCTCACCGCCGCGAAATGCGTTCTCCACGCTCTGCAAGGATCGCTGAAGAACAAGCGCGCGTCGTCGCTCCTCCGGACTCAGATAAACATTCCGCGAACTCATGGCCAGTCCGTCAAACTCGCGCACGATCGGGCAGCCGACGACCTCCACGGGAAAATTCAAATCCCGCACCATGCGTCGAATGACCGCCAGTTGCGCCGCATCCTTCTGCCCGAAAAACGCGACATCCGGCTCAATCACGTGAAACAGTTTCGCAACCACCGTAGCTACGCCGCGAAAATGCCCTGGCCGCGAGGCCCCGTCGAGCCTCTCGCTCACTCCCTCCATCGTGACCCAGGTGGTCTCGCCCTTGAGATACATCTCCTCGACCGTCGGTGCGAAGACGACGTCAACCCCCTCGTTAGCCAGCCCCGCGCAATCACTCTCGAACGATCGCGGATACTTCGCAAAATCTTCCGACGGTCCAAACTGGGTGGGATTCACGAAGATCGAAGCCACTACCACGCCGCATCGCGCCTTGGCCGCGCGCACCAGCGACAAATGCCCGGTATGTAGCGCGCCCATGGTCGGCACCAGGCCAAGCCCGCTTCGCGAAGAGCCCTGTTCGCCGGTAGGCGCTATGGCGCCCTCGAACCGGGCGCGCTCGAACTGGACGCGGGCCACACGACAGGCGGCGCGCGCATCCGCAATGCTCACGCATATCTTCACAAGCTGCTCTTTTTCTGGAAAGGTGCGTTTCCGATTGGAATTCCTTTTGACCTATGACTTTCTAATCAACCGCCGCTCACGGAGCCTCTTGTACCGCCACGTCAAGATCTTTCAGCGTGCCCATCAGAAGCCCGCGATTCTTGCGGATCTCGGCTTTTACCGCGTCCGTCGAGCTCTTGGGTGTAGCTTCCGCAACCAGAACGACGCGCCCATAAGGCCACGCGGCGATTCCAAGCGAGGCCAGCTCCGCGGGAATTTGCTCGGGCGTAAGAATGTGAACCTCGCGGTTGGAAAGGTCGACGAAGCCGATGCCGTCCTGACGCACCACAAAATAGGGATTCTTCCAGCCGCGCAGGTCATGAAAAGGCGGATACTTCGACGAATCGGCAGGCGGAATCGACTCCAGCCCGGTCGTCTTGGGGGCCGCACTCGCAGAATCTTGTTCGCTGTTCGGCGGCTTGGAACAGGCCACCAAAGCCATTAGCAACGCCAGTGCCGCGATAACGCCTAGAGGCCGGCTCCATCGATACAGCATCGATTCGCGCACTCGCAACTTACCAATTCCCGAGACCGTAGTTCGCACGAAGTTTCTCTCCGCTCCCTATTATCACCGCATCGCGCGTTTGCGGTGAAGTATGGTTTCGAGTGCGGCCTGCGTCTCCTTGGGCAAGTGGTAGGACTCGCTGTCGTTCGGAAACTGGTGATTCTCCACGTCGGCCTTGAACGCCATCGCCGATTCCGTGATCAGCGCCGCCGCGTCTCCATAACGCCGCACAAACTTTGCCGGGTTCCCAAACGTCAGGTTGACCAGATCATGAAAGACGAGCACCTGCCCGTCGCAATCGGGGCCTGCTCCGATCCCGATCGTCGGCGCATCCACTTCGGCCGTAATCATGGCCCCCACTTCACGCGGAATACCTTCCAGATAAATGCACGCCACGCCCGCCCGGTCCAGCGCCACCGCGTCGCGCATCAGTTGCTCGACCGCGCCCAGCGTTTTGCCTTGCACTTTGTATCCGCCCATCACATGCACGGATTGCGGCGTCAGTCCAATATGTCCGGCAACAGGAATCTCCGCGTCGATCACGCGCCGGATCATCTCCGCCCGCTTTTCTCCGCCTTCGATCTTCACCGCTTCGGCGCCGCCCTCCTTCACAAAGCGGGCGGCATTACGAATAGCCTCTTCCGCACTAGCATGGTAAGAGCCATAAGGCATGTCGGCGATCAGCAAGGCATTCCTCACGCCCCGCCGCACCGCGCGCACATGGTGCAGCATCTCGTCTACCGTGACTGAGAGCGTGTTCTCGTAGCCAAGCATGGTCATAGCCAGCGAGTCGCCGACCAGGATAATGTCCAGACCCGCCTCATCAACCAACCGCGCTGTAGCGTAGTCATAAGCGGTCAGACAGGAAATGGGATCGTGCTGAAGCTTCTTTTCGTGGATGGTGGCAGTAGTAACTTTGCGGCTGGGCGAATGCCCGCCGATCGGCGTAAGACTCATCATGCCCTCCAGTGCCCCTCCGCATCGCGGATAGAGCCTGTTGCGTCTAATTGGATGACGCTGGAGGGATTATAGCTGTAGAAAAGCAGCTTTGGGAGGCTAAAAAGTAACTGGGCAGCGTGACTACGGATGGCTACGCTCTCGCCGCGTTCTCGCTGCCCAGAGGCAGGAAGTATTGCGTGCCCTTGATGGGCGCCGAGACTTTCTTCAGCAGCTCTTGTAAGTCTTCGTTGCGGTCGACGAAGTCGATTTCGCTGGTGTTCACGATCAGCAGGTCTGACTGCGTGTAGTGAAAAAAGAAGTGTTCGTAGGCCTTCACCACTTCCATCAAATAGTCTTCGCTGAGCGACTTCTCGCTGGTCGCGTTTTTCTTCTTGAGCCGTTTTTTCAGCACTTCCGGCGTCGCCTGAAGATAGATCACCAGATCGGGCGTCGGCACCTGCTCGCGAAAGAAATTGAAATAGCGGTTGTAGGTTTCCAACTCCTGGTCGTTGAGGTTCAGGCAGGCAAAGAGTTTGTCTTTTTCAAAAATGTAGTCTGCGACCACGGTTTTATTCGATTGCGGACCAAGGTCGAGCGCGCGCAACTGCTCAAAGCGGCGGATCAAAAATGAAAGCTGCGCCTGAAACGCTGCTCCAGGTTCGCCCTCATAGAATGCCTTCAGAAACGGATTATCTTCGGGCTCAATGACGCGTTGGGCGGCCAGCCGCTCTCCCAAAACCCGTGCCAGCGTGCTCTTGCCGACCCGAATCGGACCTTCGACAGCGATGTAGCGAGGGAGCTCGAAAAGCTTGGCCATGGCAGGACGTAAGCAGAATATGACGTGAGCAGAATATATTGCTTCAGTCGAACGCGCAATTGTGGATTAGGGACTCTGACTTTGACTTTGCAATATCATTCCTCCATGCTTCCCGCTCTCGTCGGACTCGCCGCTACCGCTGCTGCTGGCGCAGTTGGCTATCAGTCGATGTCTCCGACAGGACAATGGTTCGGACGAACCTTGGCTTCGGGCGAGCGCGGCAGCAAGCAGCTCGCGCTCACCTTCGACGATGGGCCGAACGATCCGCACACTTTAAAGCTGCTCGAAGTGCTGGCAAAGCACAACGTTCATGCAACCTTCTTCATGATCGGACGTTACGTGCGTGAGCAACCCTCGATTGCGCGCGCCGTCGCCGATGCGGGACACGTCGTTGGCAACCATACGTTCACGCATCCGCGGCTCATCTTTCGGTCGGAGGCGCAGACGCGGGCTGAGCTCGCGAGTTGCCGCTCGGCGCTGGAAGACGCGATCGGCGCGCATTCCAACTTATTTCGCCCGCCGTTCGGCGGAAGACGGCCAGCGACTCTGCGGATTGCTCGCGAACTGGGTCTTGAAACGGTGATGTGGAATGTTCCCGGTCATGACTGGAATGCTCTGCCTGCGTCGGTGATTGAGTCCAAGGTTACGCGGCAGATTCACGCGGGCGGAGGCGACATCATTCTGCTGCACGATGGTGGACACCGCGCGCTGGGCGCGGATCGCGCGCAGACTGTGATTGCTACGGATAATCTGATCCGGCGATTTAAAGATCAGGGATATGAGTTTGAGACGGTCGATGCGCAAGTGATGAAGAAATTACGCTGAGAAAACAAATCTGCCTGCACAGATCCTCCCCGCTCGCAAGCGAACTTCAACAACCGCGGACAGGAGTGTCCGCGCTACACGGCGTGCGCGGCTGCGAATGCCTGCGTCGCCGCGGCAATTGTCTGCTGCACGTCTTGTTCGGTGTGCGCCGCGCTTAGGAACGCTGCTTCGAACTGCGATGGCGGAAGATAGATTCCGTTTTCGAGCATTGCGCGGAAGAAGCTGCCGAAAGCTTTCGTGTCGCTCTTCTCGGCCGAAGTCCAATCGGTCACTGGTCCGCGGGCGAAGAACCAGGTGAACATCGACCCCACTCGGTTGTGACACATCTCGACGCCTGCGTTTTTTGCAGCGGCGTTTACACCTGCTCACTAACTCGCCTGCCAGCTTGCCGAGCTTTGCATACACGTCTTTGTGCTCGCGCAGGTAGCGCAGCGTTGCGTAGCCTGCGGCCATGGCCAGCGGATTGCCCGAGAGCGTTCCCGCCTGATAGACAGGGCCCAGCGGCGCGATCATATCCATGATTTCGCTTGCGCCTCCGTAGGCTCCGACTGGCAATCCTCCGCCGATGATCTTGCCCATGGTGGTCAGGTCGGGTTTGACCGCGTATAGTTCCTGCGCTCCGCCGAAGGCCAGACGAAAGCCGGTCATTACTTCGTCGAAGATCAGCAGCGCTTTATTACGCAGGGTGATGGCGCGCAGTACTTCGAGGTATCCGCGCGCAGGCGGAACGCACCCCATGTTTCCAACTACTGGCTCGACGATGACGCAGGCGATCTGGTGCTTGTACTTCTCGAAGGCTTGCTCGAGGGCTTCGGGATCGTTGTAAGGGAGCGCGAGAGTGAACTGCGTGAACTCCTCGGGAACGCCCGCGGAGCCGGGGATTCCGAGCGTGGCCACACCCGAGCCGGCTTTGACGAGCAGCGCGTCGGCGTGTCCGTGATAGCAGCCTTCGAACTTTACGATGTACTTGCGTTTGGTAAAAGCACGCGCGAGGCGGATCGCGGACATGGTCGCTTCGGTGCCTGAGCTGACGAAGCGGATTTTTTGCATGGGGGGGAAGGCGGAGATTACTAGTTCGGCTAAGTCGGCTTCGGATGGAGTTGAGGCGCCGAAGCTGGTGCCGCTGCGGGCGGCGTTGATTATCGCTTCGATTACGGTTGGGGCGGCGTGGCCTAGAATCAGCGGTCCCCAGGAACCGACGTAGTCGATGTATTGGTTGCCGTCGGCGTCCCAGATGTGGGAGCCTTGGCCGCGGACGATGTAGAGCGGATCGCCTCCGACGGAGCGGAAGGCGCGGACTGGCGAATTCACGCCTCCGGGAATGAGCTGCTCGGCGCGCTTATGCAGTTTGCGGGATTGCTCGGTTTTGCGGGGCATTGGGTCTCTGGTATTTTCCTTCAATATAGCAGAGAGGACAGGACTTAACAGCCAGGCGGGTGAGCACTGCGAGCGGTGATTTGTGAAGGCGGGCGGAGCGGAATTCACCGGATTTTCAGAGCGGGAATTTACCGGATTTTCATAGAACCGCAACCTTCCAGAAACGTCATCGCGGTACCTTAGCGTCAGTTGCCCTTCTAACCGGGAGGGATCATGAGGACGGCCTTGGGGGGCTCCGGGCTGTCCTTTTTTGCTTTTCTTTGCGTTTCCCGGCGAGACCAATCTCTTCTATTTTCGTGAAATGCTCCACGTGGAACGGTTGACATTATTGTACGTACATTTGTTATTGGTGGGGCGAAGAAACCACGAATCGCCGAGCCGAAAATAAATGTGATTATCGAGGCTTCGTGAAAGGGGTCGAATTCGGGAGTTTTGTTGATGGATGTTCACTATATGGTTGTGGCGTCCCTCTTTTTGAACTTGTTTTGGTCGTCTTTTGGCATATGAAAATGCTGGGGTTAGCGTGGATTTCCGGTTCAGGGCTTAGAAATGAAGCACTTACGGTGATGTGTTCGGAGGAAAGGACTTACTGGTTCCGACTTACTTTTGCTTTCCATTTCATAGGGGTTTCAGCGGCTGAATTTTGTCAAGTTGACAGGGTATGCACTGAAGCCGAAATTTAGGTCGGAATTGGGACGCAGTCAGACGAAATTCCCAAGGCCGAGGTGGCTGTGGAATCCCAGGTCTCGAAAAGCGCGAGATCTGAGGCACCAGGTAAGCTCCGGTTGAGTACGGTCTTCATTCCCGGTACCTGCAGCTGTTGATAAATCTCGCGGGGTGAGCGTTCGCGCGTCCCTCTCTTCGCGGCAGGAATGCCTGCGCGACGCCGGCCTTGCGCGACGCCGGCCCAGCGCGACACGACCGCTCTCTGCACCGCACCCGCCACGCTCGCCTCGCGCAGAAGCTGGCGGCTTCTTCCGGCGGCGTGGGGTTGATGTAGAAGCCTGTGCCCCATTCAAAGCCTGCCGCCTTCGTCAGCTTAGGCATGAATTCTAAGTGCTTTGTTTACCTTCATTTGCATCCGAGGCATACCAAGTAAATGCCGTAAAATACATCGGCTGGTTGCATATTTTTACGCATAGGTAACTGACAACTTGCGTTTATAGCACTTGATCGGCTATAATAGAGGCAATCCTAGGGCTTCAGTGGACCAGTCCTAAGTTCACAAGGAGGAAGCTACACCACCATGACCGAAAACAGCGAAGCGTCCGCAGTCGATATTTCCCAAAGAGAACGGAAGGAAATCCTCGACATCTATACCAAGCTTCGCGAGGCGGAAGCGAAGCTCATCGGCCCCGATGGAAAGACTGAGATCCTGCCCAACAATGTTTACTCGTTTCTCCTTCGGCTACTCGCTGACTTACGAGCGGGTCATTCCGTCACCATCCTGCAAAACCGGCACGAACTGACAACGGTTGAAGCTGGCAAAGTCCTGGGCGTCTCCAGGCAGTACCTCGTTCAATTGCTGGAGAGAGGAGAAATCCCTTTTCATCTGGTAGGAACGCATCGCCGAATATACGTACGGGACGTCATGGCCTACAAGTCAACGCGCGATGCCGGCCGCAGAAAGGCGCTCGACGACCTGGCGCGCGCCGAATTCGAGGAAGGGATCTACGACAAGGTCCCGGATGATACTCACACCCGATAACGAATACGCCGCGCTTCTCGACGCCTGCGTGCTTGTTCCAATGCCGCTTTGCGACACGTTGCTTCGGTTGGCTCTGGAGCCGTCCCTTTATCGGCCGCTTTGGAGCGCTCAAATTCTCACTGAGGTTGGGACGGCGATCCGACGGATGGGGTATACGGAAGAACAAAGTAAGAGAAGATTGAGGGTAATGCGCGAACACTTTCCCGAAGCTGGTGTCAGTATTCCACCTGACATGGCTCAAGCGCTCGCTTGCATCCCAGACGAAAATGACCGCCACGTGTTAGCCGCGGCTATTTGTGGGCACGCTAATGCCATCGTTACTTTCAACGAGGGAGATTTTCCAGAGGCATGTCTGGCGCAATATGGAATCCTGCGGCTGCATCCCGATGACTTCCTGGTCCATCAATTCCACGCAAATTCAGCATTGGTCACGGAAAAGATAGACTTGCAAGCTATTGTGAGGCGCGAACCTCGTCAGAATATCGTCTCCAGACTTCGGGATCTCGCGCAAGCGCCGAAATTTGCCGCGCTTATTGAAGAGCGTCTGGGATGATATTGGCGAGGGCGTTGAAGGGGCGAGCTAAGCCATAGCACTACTTTCGAAGTGGCACAATCGGTCGGATAGACTTATCCCATGAACGACGCGAGAGGGAGAGTCCTCCACCGCCTCGATCGCAGTGAAAGAACGCGCCCTAAAGATTGGTGGCTGCGGCACGGCAACCGCTTTCGGTTCGGAGCGGTTTCTTGAACAGCTGGATTCTCTTATCGTGTTCTGGAAATGCTCATGCGGATGTCCAACAGTAAATTTCGCAGACGAGGGGATGCCGGTGCCTCACGAAGCCGAGCAAATCCTTGCCGATTTTCTGGCTACTGTGGATGGAGAGGACGTTGGCATCATTCTCTTTCAAAGAGGAGGTCGTCCAGCTCACTTGAGGTTTACTCTCAGGCTGGTACCGACAAGCGTTTTGGTCTTCCTGAGATCGAAACGCATTTATTCGTACGAAGAGATGGCTGAACGCCAAAGGAAGCGAACCCTCTGAATTCAGCGACATTTCGCGGTCTACGATCTTGGTTGTAACCTAGGGTCGATTGTAATGCAAATATTGCCGTCACACTCATTGACCTCGGTTCTGGGGCCTGCCACGAAACTCCTTTTTACTCTGATTTTCGAATCGCACGCCCTTCGACTTCGGGTAGGGCGCGTTCTCGATTACCGCGTTATCACGCCTCCCGGCACTGCATCTTCTACGCTCGCTTCGCGGAGAAACTTCGCTGCTTCCTCTGGCGGCGTGGGGTTGATGTAGAAGCCTGTGCCCCATTCGAAGCCGGCGGTCTTGGTCAGTTTCGGCATGAATTCTATGTGCCAGTGATAGTGCTCGTTGGTGGGGTCTTGCGCGGGCGAGGAATGCACGACGAGGTTATAGGGAGGATTGTCGAGGACGCGGTCGGCTTTCATCAGCAGGAGCTTCAGGGCCTTGGCGAGGTTTTCGAACATGTGCGACGAGGAATTTTCGAAGGCTGATTCGTGGCGCTTGGGGAGAATCCAGGTTTCGAAGGGGAAGCGCGGGGCGTAGGGAGCGAGGGTGATGAAGTCTTCGTTTTCGGCGACGATGCGCGTGCCGGTTTCCATCTCCTGGCGGATGGCGTCGCAGAAGACGCAGCGCTCTTTGTAGATGTAATACTGCTTGGCGCCTTGCAGCTCTTCGAGGACGTAGATGGGCAGAATGGGGAGCGCGATTAGCTGCGAGTGCGAATGCTCGAGCGAGGCGCCGGCGGCTTCTCCGTGATTTTTGAAGAGCAGAATGTATTTAAAGCGGCGATCTTTTTTGAGATCGAGAATGCGGTCGCGGAAGGCCCAGAGCACGTCTTCGACGCGCTTGGAGGGCAGCTGGGCGAGGCTCATGTTGTGGTCGGGCGTTTCGATGATGACTTCGTGAGCGCCGACGCCGTTCATCTTGTCGAACATGCCCTCGGCTTGCTTGTTGAGGCTGCCTTCGATGCCGAGCGCGGGGAATTTATTGGGGACTACGCGAACCGTCCAGCCGGGAGTATCTTTTTGCGGAGTGCTGCCGTTGGCGTTAGGGCGGTAGGCGAGAATTTCGGGTGGCGTCTTGCTCTCATTGCCATAACAGAAGGGGCAGAAGCCGCCTTTGATCTTGATGGACTCGCGCACGAAGTCGGTGGGGCGCTTGGCGCGATCGGTGGAAATGATGACCCATCGGCCGACGATGGGATCTTTTCTTAATTCGGGCACCTACGAAATCCTTTCAGCAACTAAATCGCTTCAGTAGCGGCGTGCAAGCTCACGATTGTACGACATGGAAAACGCATTTTGAAACAGCTCGAAGGTGGGATTGCTGAAACCGCGGTCATAATATACCGCGAGCACGTCAAATCGCGCCGGGGGCGGATCGGGCAGGTGGCGGAGAAAGTCATGGGCGACTCTGCGGAGGTCGTCTTCTTTTTCGCGGTCGACGGCGGCTTCGGCGGGCTGGATGGCGCGCGTGGTGCGGGTTTTCACCTCGATGAAGCAGAGGACGTCTTCGGCGTCTTTTTTGCGAGATTTTTTTCGAACTCTTTCTCGAACGCCGTCTTTTGCCGGAACACCATTTTTTTCTCGAGCTTCTTCTCGAGCTTCTTCTCGAACCCAGGCGACGAGGTCGAGTTCGCCGCGGTGATTGGGCGAGCGGTAGTTGCGGGCGATGATGGTGTAGCCTCGGCGGCGGAGATAGAAGTAGGCGTCTTCCTCTCCGCGGCGGCCGGTTTGGAGATGCTCGGCGGTTTCGTCGGGCGGGAGGAATTTGGCGGAGAGCCAGTCGAGGGCGCGGAGAGTGGTTTGAGTGACGCGGGCGGGCAGCATTTGGTTTGAGGGTAGTGGAGATTCGGGCGGAGTCATGGTGATTGCGGTCACCGCGAGTTGGGTAGGTTATTTGGCGGGCCGGGTCGCTGGATCTGCGCGAGGGAAATTGCGGCCGCGAATCTATTACCAGGTATCGCCGCCGCGCTTTGGCGGCCATGCGCCAGCCTGGCGGCGGAGCAGAGCAATTTGGCCGACGTGATAACTATTGTGCGCGACGATCTGCCAGAGCCTTGTGCGGATTGCGGCTTGCCGCGGAGTGTTGGCCGCGCCAACATCTTCGACGACGCGCTCGAGAGTGGATTGGTCAGAATCGGCCAACGTCTCCATCTGCGCTAATAAATCGGCAAAGCGCTGTTGCGCCTTACCCCACTGCGATTCGGTCGCTGGCTCGGGATGTTGGGGCCAGCTTTCGATTGCGTGTTCGGGATAGCGCGGCTGTTTGCCCGCGATGCTGGCGAGGTCGTGGTCCATCCAATAATTCATGTGCAGGACGATTTGCCAGATGGAGTGGGGATAGCCGGATACTCGGCGGGCGGCCAGGTCCGCAGAGATGTCTTCGATGCACGCGACGGGATCGGCGTGAGCGCCTTTGCCGTGGATGAGTTCGTGCGACGCTTGGTCGGGCATCTTGCTGTCTCCAGTGCAGCGGTTATGACTGCGTCACCTGTGTGGATTGCGCCTTGGGAGAGGTTCGGAGATTCCGTTGGACCTAGTGGTCCTTCGGAGGGTCATGGTCTGTGAGTGGCCGAGACGGGGCAGGCCCCGTCTCTACTCCACATTTCTTGGGCAGCGATCAGAGACTGGATTCGACGGCTGCGATCGACTCTTCCAGGGTATCGATGGCAACGTCGGCTTCGTCTCTGGTTACGATGAGCGCGGGCGCGATGCGGACCGTGCTGGGACCGCAGCCGAGGAAAAGGACTCCGCGTTCGAAAGCGCTTTCGACGATGCGATCACGTTCGGCGCTGCCATATTCGCGGGTCTTCTGATCTTTGACGATGTCGACGCCGATCATGAGGCCGCGGCCGCGAATGTCGCCGACAATCTTGTGCTTCTTTGGCCAGTCGGCCATGCGCTTCATCATGTGATTGCCGACCTCCTGAGAATTGCGCAGCAGGCCTTCGCGTTCGATCACGTCGAGCGTGGCCATGGCGGCGGCGATGCAGACAGGGTTGCCGCCGAAGGTGGAGGCGTGCGAACCGGGCACCCAGTCCATGATTTCGGCGCGCGTCATGGTGATGCCTAGCGGCATGCCGGAGGCGATGCCTTTGGCGATGCAGACCATGTCAGGATGGACGCCGGTGTGCTCGACGGCAAACCATTTGCCGGTGCGACCGATGCCGCTCTGGACTTCGTCAACGACAAGGAGGATGCCGTGCTTGTCGCAGATGCGGCGCAGCTCCTGCATGAAGACGGTGGGCGCGACGACGTATCCGCCTTCGCCCTGAATGGGCTCGACGAAAATGGCGGCGACTTCTTCGGGCGGAAGGATCGTTTTGAACAGCTTGTCTTCAATGTAACGGGCGCAGCTGAGCGCGAACTCCTCGGCGTCTTGCTGGCCGGCGCCGCGATAGACGTCGGGATAGCGGACGTGGGTGACTCCGGGGACTAACGGCGAGAAGCGGCGTTTCTGCTGCGGCTTCGAGGCGGTCAGTGAGAGCGCGCCCATAGTGCGTCCGTGGAATGCGCCGAGGAATGCGATGACTTGCTGGCGCTTGGTATGGTAGCGAGCCAGTTTGAGCGCGCACTCAATGGCTTCGGCTCCGGAGTTGCCGTAGTAGATTTTGTGCGGGCCGGGCATGGGTGCGATCTTCGAGAGGCGCTCGGCGAGTGTGACCATGCTCTCGTAGTAGAAGTCGGTGCCTGACATGTGGATCAGTTCGGCCGCCTGGCGCTGAATGGCGGCGACGACTTCGGGATGGCAATGGCCGGTTGAGGTCACGGCGATGCCGGCTGAGAAGTCGAAGAATTCGTTGCCATCGACATCTTCGACGACGATGCCGCGTCCGCGCTTGGCGACCAGCGGGTAGGAGCGCGTGTAAGAAGGCGAAATGAATTTCTCGTCGCCCGCGAGGACGCGGCGGGCATTGGGGCCGGGAAGAGCGGTTGTGATCTTCGGGCCGATGGTCATGGTTTTGGTCGTCATGGCAGGTTCTCCTGATTTTTGACGGCAAAAATTTGGTTGTGTGGCGGACCTTCGGCGCCGGTAAGGGCGGTGCGCGGTCCAAAGGTTTCGAGCCGCGATTTGCGAGCTTCGAGCAACCTCAGAACGTTAGGAGAAGGGAAATTAGTCGCTGCCGAAGAGATTGGCGCGAACGTTGGAGGGCAGGACACAGAGGTAGCGGCGAGGACAGGCGCGTCCTTCGACCCAGCACATGTCCGAAATGGAGCCCTGCAATCGCATAAGGAAACCATAAAAATTATAACTTGGATTGGGCGGCGGCGTAACCCCCAAAAGATTACGGAAGAACGCCTTGGCTGGTAACTGATGGCGCACGAATGGTGGATTCGAGCCCTGGATGGCTGGGCCGCAGGTCTGTAATGCACATCACGGAGCCGGTTTTTCGCGCTCGAAAACCACCCAGTCGCTGAGCAGGAAATTGAGGAGCGAGCAGACGGTGACGGCAATCAGGTTTGCGATCAGGTAGTTCATGTGGAACTGGCCGACGAGCGCGCGCATGATGAGCAGGTTGCCGGCGATCGAGACGGCTCCGTTGGTGGCGTTGAACTTGGCGAAGCGGGCGAGCGACTGGAGGCGATGGGCGGAGGGACGGTCCTTCCAGGTGAAGCGCTCGTGCCAGAGGAAGTTGTGGATGACGGCGGTTTCGACGGCGAGGGCAGTCGCCAGCAGGTAGTTAAGGTGCAGCTCGGATCGGAATAAGGCCAGCGCCCCGAGTTGGACGAAGATTCCGACTCCGCCGACGAAGTTAAATTTGAGCCAGCGGAAGAGGTTTTGTCGGGCTGAATCTTTTTGAGATTGCGTTTTTTGGAAGGGCGGAACGGGGCTAGCGTCAGATTCTGTGGAAAGGCCGCCCGCCATCTTCGCTCACTTGATTCTTTCCTCGCGATAGAGACGGAGCGTGTTTTTCAGCGTGGAGACGATCAGCATCAGCGACATCCCGACGAGGCCGATGGCGCCGCCGATATCGAAGAGGCGATAGCGGCCATGAATGATCCATGTCCAATTGACCCAGGCCCATTTGAAGAGCGAGAGGTTGCCGATGGCGAGAAGGATGCGGAGTTCGGTGGGACCGAAGCGCCAGAACGAAAGATGGAACTCGCCGATGGTGTAAGTCGCGAGATAGGACTGGATGGAGAGCAGCAGGAACGCGATCAGTAGGCCGATGGCGATATAGGGATGCATGTAGCCGGAGAGGGCGAGGCCGATCATCATGGCGGTGGCGCCGATGGAATCGATCATGTGATCGACGTAAAAACCGTAGCGTGGACGCTGTTGCTGGCGAACGCGGGCGAGCGTGCCGTCGAGGCTATCACCGAACCAGTTCAGGGCGAGACAGGCGATGGCGGCGAGCAGCATGCGGCGGTCGCGACCGGCGAGCGCGTAACAGACTCCGGTGGCGATCTGGGCGATGAAGCCGAGGGCGGTGAGATGGTCGGAGTTGATGGAGCGCGGCATGCGCTCGGCCATCCAGATGAGGGCGCGCTTTTCGGCGGCGGCGAGAAAGCTGCCGTGAATGCGGGTGGCGTTTTGAAAGCCGGCTTGTGCGGCCGGCTTTGCGCCGAGCGGACTTGCCAATCTTGGGCCGGTTGATCGGGTCTGCACAATCGCTCCGCCCTGCATTGTCGTTTAGTTCGCGGGCGCGGGCAATGGGGCGTCGGGCGAGGACCCCCGCCGGACAGCCGGCGAGACGCCGGCGCTACGGTCCTGAGGAGTTATGATTTGCGGATGGCATCTTCGATTTCGGCGCCGGGCGTAGTGAGCTTTGAAGAGGCGCGGCGGATTGTGGAAGAGCATGCCGCGGGCGTGCGCCGGGCGCGGATGGAGGCGGGCGGGACCACTGCGCTTGATTTGCTGGCGGCTCGCGGACGAGTTCTGGCGGAGGATCTGATTGCAGATCGCGACTTTCCTCCTTTTGCGCGGGCCACACGCGATGGATACGCGGTGCGGGCGGCGGGTGTGGAACGGGTGCCGGCGCGGCTGGAGGTAATTGGGGAGATCAAGGCGGGCGACTCGGGCGAGAGCTGCCATGTGGGGCCTGGGCAGGCGGTTTCGATCATGACGGGAGCGCCTTTGCCGGCAGGCGCGGATGCGGTCGTGATGGTGGAATACACGGCGGAGCTTTCGCGCGGATCGGGCGGGCGCGATGTTGAGATCAAGCAAAGGGTCAAAAGCGGCGCGAACTTTGTGCCGCGGGGCGCCGAGGCGCGGGCCGGGCAGGTGCTGGCGGAGCGGGGCGCGCGGCTGGATCACCGGCTGATTGCGATTGCGGCGTCGGTGGGCAAAAGCCGGGTGCAGGTATTTCGGCGGCCGCGCGTGGCCGTGCTTTCGACGGGCGACGAAGTGGTGGAAATTGATGCGACACCGGGGCCGGCGCAGATTCGGAACTCGAATTCGTATTCGCTGGCGGCGCAGGTTGAAGAGGCGGGCGGCGAGGCGGAGCGGCTGGCGATTGCTCCGGATGAGCCGGCGCGATTGCGGGAGCTGATTCAGCAAGGATTGGCGTGCGATCTTCTTTTGCTGACGGGCGGAGTTTCGATGGGGAAGTATGACCTGGTCGAGCAGGTGCTGGGCGAGGTTGGGGCGGAGTTTTACTTTACCGGGGCGAAGATTCAGCCGGGAAAGCCGGTGGTGTTTGGAAGCTGCTTGTGTGGTGAGCTCGTGCCACGTCGCTATTTTTTTGGGTTGCCGGGGAATCCGGTTTCTACCATGGTGACGTTCCGGCTTTTCGCTCGACCGATGATTGACGCCTTGGCGGGGGCGCGCCCGGAGCCGCTAATTTTTCTGAAGGCGCGGTTGAAGACTGACGTGCGGGCTAAGATTGGGCTGACGCGGTTTTTGCCGGCGGTGATTTCGGGAGAGTTCGCAGACTCGGAGGTCGAACTGGCGGCTTGGCAGGGATCGGGCGACGTTGCGGCTTTGGCGCGGGCGAATTGCTATCTGGTGGTTCCTCCGGATCGGGAAATCATTCCGGGTGGTGAGCTGGTTTCGGTGTTGCTGCCTTAGGTCTCGCGACTTCGGGATTAGTTTCGACCCGCCACAAAAATCTTTAACCACAGAGGACACTGAGGAACACAGAGGAATTCACGGCTGTGCCGCTTGGCGGTCGAATGCCGGTTGGCGGTTGAATGCTGTACCCTGAATTTGATGGCTAAGAAGCTTTCGCATTACGACTCCGGCGGGCGGGCGCGCATGGTTGATGTGTCGGCGAAGGCGCGAACCGTACGGGAGGCGGAGGCTTCGGCGCTGGTTTTGATGTCGGCTGAGGTGGTGCGGGCGCTGCCGTCGAATCCGAAAGGCGACCCGCTGGAAGTGGCGCGGACGGCGGGAATCATGGCGGCGAAGCGCACTTCGGAGCTGATTCCGATGTGCCATCCGGTGCCGATCACTCACATTGCTGTGACCCTACGCGTGTGCGAGAATGGCGTGGCCATTCGCTCAAAAGTTAAGACCACCGCCGAGACGGGCGTGGAGATGGAAGCGCTGGTGGCGGCGAGTGTGGCCGCGCTGACCGTGTATGACATGTGCAAGGCGCTCGATAAGGGGATCGAAATCCGCGAAGTGGTGCTGGAGAAAAAGTCGGGCGGGAAGAGCGGAGATTATCGCAGGGCGAAGTAGAGTTTGGCGGATCTTGTAGTTGTCGGACTTCGGCCGGACTAATGAGAGTGCTGGGCTCTGCCGACTAAATGCATAGGTCCTTCGTCCACTCACTTCGTTCGGGCTCAAGATGACATTGGTCAAGGTTGAATATGACGTCGGATTCAAGGTTGAAGATGACAGTGGCTTAAGGTCGAAATAGATCGCGCGTTCTATGCCGAGTAACGTAAAAGTTCTGGTGGTGGACGACAACCCCATGGTGTTGGGGCTGCTACAACAGGCGCTTGCTTCGCTGGCGGAGGTTTCGACGGCGAGTGACTCGGCGGACGCGCTGTTGAAGGCGGTGGAAGAGGTGCCGGATCTGCTGATCAGCGACTTTCGGATGCCGGGAATGGATGGACGGCAGCTGGTGGAAAAGCTGAAGAGCCGAACAGCGACCGCGGGAATTGCTGTGGTCCTGATGGCGAGTAAGGGTGACATCAGCGATCGGCTATCGCTCCAGGAGGGGATCGAAGACCTTCTGGAGAAGCCGTTTTTTCTGCGCGACGCAGTGCGCAGAATCAAGCGCGTGGTGGACCGGATTGCGCTTGAGAAACTGGCGAAAGCTCCGACGGCGGCGGATGGAGTGCTGCGCGGAAGCCTGTCGCAGATGAACGTGATTGACCTGGTGCAGTCGCTGGAGATGGGACGCAAGAGCTGTCTGCTGACCATGACGAACGCCGAGGACAAGTGCGAGATTTACTTCACGCAGGGGCAGGCGAGGCATGCCGCGTATGGTCCGACGATGGGCGACGAGGCGGTTTTTAAAGTGCTGCGCTGGACCGACGGAAATTTTGAGATCGACTTTACGAAGAACACGGACAAAGAAACGACCACGCTGAATACGCAGGGCCTGTTGATGGAAGGACTGCGCTTGCTCGACGAGGCGCAGCGCGACGCCGCTGAAGGCGTTGCCGAAAGCGAAGCTGAGGGCGAAGATGTCCTGCTCGACAGCTGACGCGGCTATGGCAGCGGGAATGACAGCGGCGGTGGTTACGGTCAGCGACTCGTGTGCGCGCGGCGAGAAAGTTGATCTCTCTGGGCCGGCCGTGGCTGAGGCATTGGCTCGGCGCGGGTTTCGGATCGTCGGACGGGCGCTGGTGGCCGACGAGCAGGATGCGATCCAGGAAAAACTGATTGAGTTTTGCGGGCCGGCACGCCTGGTGGTGACTACGGGCGGGACGGGGATTGCTCCGCGGGATGTTACGCCGGAGGCTGCGCGCGCGGTGTGCGATCGGCTGGTCGAGGGAATGGCCGAGCAGATGCGCTCCGCGGGAATGCGCAAGACGCTTTTCGCGGCGTTGAGCCGGGCGGTGTGTGGAATCCGCGGTACGAGCCTGATTGTGAATTTGCCGGGCAGCCCTGTGGGCGCGGTTGAATCCCTGGAAGCCATTGTTGATTTGCTGCCGCATGCGCTGGAGTTGATTGCGGGAAAGACGGAGCATATCGGGCCATCGGGTCATCGGGTGATCGGGTGATTGAAAAACCACTCCGCCGCGCGCGGCGGTATTCGCGGCACACGTTCGCGTAAACTTATTCGTTGAACAAGCTCACACATTTTCTTCATGCTTATGGCGACTGGATCAGGCATGCACTCGCGCCCCTGGGGCCGTGGGGGATGCTGGCGTTTGCCGCGGTGGACGGGTCGTTTCTTGGGATGCCTCTGGATGCGATCTTCTGCGGGTATGTTTATACCGACCGTTCGCGATTCCTGCTTTATGTCCTGCTTGCTTCGGTGGGATCGGCGCTCGGCAGCATTGTCTGGTATGTGATCGGATACACGGGCGGCGAAGTGCTACTGCGCAAGCGGCTGAGTGCCGCCAAGTTTGCCAAGGTTCACGCCTCGTTTGAGAAGCACGAATTCTGGGCGCTGATGTTTCCGGCGATGCTGCCACCGCCGACTCCTTTCAAAATTGTGGTGCTGGCGGCGGCGGGCTTTGAGATGAACTTCGGACATTTTCTGATTGCGATATTCGCCGGCCGGTTCGTGCGCTTCCTGATTGAAGCCCTGCTGACGCTCTGGTTTGGGCCGGAGGTGGTTACGCTGACAACTCAGCTTTTTTCGCACCACATACTTTGGGTCGTATCGGCCTTGATCTCGGTCGCTGTGATATGGATTATCTGGCGGAAAGTTAAACCGCGCACTGCGAAATCGGCCGGCACCTCGTCGCTCTGAGGCCGGCAAGGAAACGTCGCCTATGCTCAAACGTTGGATGCTTGGCCTAATCCGCAGCTTTGGATACGAAGTCTTCAAGGCGCCCGCGGCGACCCAGGGTGAACATCAGACGATTGCTCCGCTGGCGTCGTATGCGCCGTGGAATCTGGATTCGGCATTCACTGGAATCTACGCGCAATGCCGCGCCAATACGTTGGTCGACATCTACCGCTGCTATGAACTCTGGTCGGCGGTGGGCGAAGCGGCCAAACTGGATCGGGGAGACTTGCTGGAAGTTGGAGTGTGGCGCGGAGGCACGGGCGCGCTGATTGCGGCGCAGAGCGCGCAACGCATTCCTTCGGCGCAGGTATTTTTGTGCGACACCTTCACGGGCGTAGTGAAGACGGGCGCGCAGGACACTATTTATAAAGATGGAATGCACTCGGATACTTCGGCCGAGATCGTCAAGCAGCTCTTAGATCGGCTTGGACTGAGCAACGCTGTTTTGCTGAAGGGTGTTTTTCCGGAAGAGACCGGGGGCCAGGTTCAGGATCGGGACTTCCGATTCTGTCATGTCGATGTTGACGTTTACCAGTCAGCCAAGGACGTGGTTGAGTGGCTGTGGCCGAAGTTGATTGCGGGTGGATTGGTGGTTTTTGACGACTACGGGACGCGCGGGACGGAAGGCGTGCAGCGATTTGTGAATGAGTGGCGGGTGCGGGGTGACTTGACCTTTATTTACAACTTGAACGGGCACGCGATCTTCGTGAAGAAGTAGCGTTTAGGCTGCCGCGGTCCCGTGTGTTTCGCCGGAATGCGCGAGCGCCGCGGCCAGAGCTGGCAAGCCGAACATTGCCGCGGCGAAGAGCAGGTCGCCGGCGAGAGTATGACGGAAGAACGGAATTCCGGCGTCGTAGCAAGCCATCAGTCCTGCGAAACTCTTCGGATAGGTTGGCCAGTAAGCCCAGACGGCAAAATTGCTCACGATAAAGAATGAAACTGAGGCGGCAAGAGTGGCTCCGCCGATGCGCAGCCAGTTTTTCATCTCGCGCAGGCTGGTGTTGGCGCACAGGCTGGTGCCGAGCCAGAGAATCGCGGCGTACCACACCCAGGTAATGTATTGATCCCACGAGAAGTGGTAGGCGTAAACGAACTTGTTGAGCACGAGGTCAGAGACGGCGAGCATGGCAAACGGGATCCAGAGCTGGCGGCGCGAGGCTCCCTGTGCATGGCGCGCGCCAAAATACAGCAGGGCGGCCGCTACGGGAGTGAAGTTCCAGGGATGCGGCATGAACGGCATGCGCATGGCGACCGCGAAGAATATGAATAGATAAGCCAGCATGAATCACCTCAAAGAGTCGACCCTAGGATTGTGGCGCTTGGGGTGGGAGTTGGTCAAGGGAAGTACTGTCTACAGTTTGTAACATCAGCGCCGGTCATTCGTTCTTAGCGCCCGTTCTTAGCGCCGTTTCTTAGCACCCTTTATTAGCGCCGATCATTGTTTCTTAGCACCGGTCATTCTTGCTTTGGATTCTTTGCGCTCTGCGGGCTGCCGCGCATGCCCATCTGCTCGCTGACAATCTTGAGATCGCTAGTGAGCAGCACGGTGGCACCCAGCGGTGGATTGGAACCCTCTTCGGGATAGGCGTAGCGCAGGTCGATAAAGCGGACACGGTAAGCGGCATGGCGATTATCGATCCCCGGAATGAGCTCTTCCGTCTCGGTGATCGGATATTGCGCCCAGCTTAAGTAGACGCGTCCCAGGTAGCTGCGCTTGGCGGCGAGAGTGGCGGGTGTCTCCTCGGGCTTGTAGCGAATCTGCATATTGCCCGCGGGATCGACTTCGGGGATGAGGGAGTTGACGTCCATGGTCGCAAAGAACGCGGGCGTTTCGGCAACGGCGTACCAGCGGAAGGGATTCAACGGGTAGGAGTAGGCGGAGATGCGAATGGCATCGACGCCCTGGTAATTGCGGGCATCGAGCGCGGCGAGGGCGCGGCGATGCTCGTAGTCGCGTAATCCCCAAGTTGCAAACACGGCCAGCAGAGCGAGGGATGCGGCCAGGCGGCCGGGCGGGGCTTTGTCTGCGGCGCGGCCCGAACTGATCTCCTGATTGATAAGCGAGAAGAGCGATGGAACGATCAGGCCGAGAAACAGCGCGACGAGGATGACGGGCTCATAGATGTAAACGATGTCCCAGGAGTACCAGCGCTCGGAGAATGGCCAAAACGGCCGGATGCCGTAGCTGTTGGTGTAATCGAGCAGGATGTGGCTGAGGCCGGCGAGGCAGGCATAGCCGAAGAGCAGTCCCCAGCGCGGGGGGAGATTCGGGTTGCGCGTTTTGCGGCCGCGCAGGCGCCAGATTCCATACATGAACGCGACGACCGCCGCGGCGACGATGGGAATGCCGAGGAAAGAATGCGTGAAGCCGCGATGGTGATTGAGGGCGAAGGCTGATCCGCCGAAGCGGCTGAAGACATCGAGGTCGGCGGCCTCGGCTGCGAGGGTGAGCGTGGCGGTGGCGAGCGCGGTTTTGCGATTCAGGCCGGCTCGGCTCATGTTGGCGCCGAATAAAAAATGAGTGACGGGTTCCAAGTGGAGAGTGTAGCCGATTGGTGAGGTAGAGGGCCGAGATCAGGACGGGAGGGGGACGAGGTGAAGATCAAGACATGTAAAGACGATTGCACGAAATAACGGCAGGCGCGGCGTTTGCATCCAAGAGGTGACCTTAAGGAGATACTGCGATGGATCGTGAATCCGATGGCGAGATTGGCGGCGAGTTGTTACACGAGTTGTTCTCCGCGTTTGAAGACCTGGAGACGCAGAGTGCCGGAGTTCTGCAATTTTTGAAAGGGAAGGGACTTGCTACTGACGAGGAGATCGCTCCCTATTTGCAGCAGGCGGCGGATGCGAGCAACGTTCGATGGCGGGCAGCCCGGGTCAGGATGGAGGCATTGCTGGCGTCGGCGATCGCAGACGCTGAAGAAGAGTTTGCGCGAAAGGCTGAGGAGCGGGCTCGCAAGGAATCGACTGCGACGAAGCAGCAGGAATCGGACGATGACAAGGAGCGGGAGCGAAATTCCGGAGACGCGGGGGAAGAGAAAAACGAGGCCGCAGAGGCGAAGGGCAACCAGCCGGCGAGGGACGAAAAGAGAAATGACAAAGAAAGTCCTACCGAGCAGGTTGAAGTGGAAAAGTCGGAGGCAAAGAAAGAAGCAGCCGGGCCGAACGACGATTCAGCGAACTCCGCCGAAACGGACACTAGCAAGAAGGCTGCCTGATCGGAGGTACGATCATCGATCAGCTTTCAGATTGGCCAGCGTGCGCGAGAAGCGAACCTTGCCTCGAAGCTTGCGGAGATGGGAATGAGTTTCGGATGCCGCCACTAGCTTCAGACCGGTGCGAACTGTCTGAGTGATGTTCTCGCCACTGGCGCGCTGTGCTCTATCGAGGAGGGTGACGGAAATCTTGACGGTGATCCTGCGGACTTTTTCCATGAGTTGTTCTAACATCTTCGCCACCTGCAATCGATATGGCGAATGGTCTGCCTCTAATTTCCCGCCGCGGGGACGACTAGCGACAGCGCATCCTGCTGAATCGACATACGCGCGGGCAGACGGCCGAGAAGTTCGCCGTCGGCTTCTACGTAGACCCGATCGGCTTCGTTGCCTTGTGCGGGCAACCGGCACGCGATCTCGGAGCAGCTGACTAGATCGATGCCGGCAATCTTGCGTCGCCATCCGAGTAGCGCTCCCGCCACATATTGCAGATAGGCGTTGCGGCTGTCGGTGCGGCACATGACAGCGCGAAGGTCAGGGCAATCGAGATGAGCTCCGGGGACGAGTTCGCGCAGGACGTTGCCGAAGAAGCGAATGCGGACGGCCAGGAGTTCGGTAAGGTTAGCAGTGTGTTTCACGCCAGTTCCGTTGGAATATTCGACCTCGAAGCGTCGCATGCGATATGTCGCCCAGAGCTGCCACGCCTTCAGGTAATAGGCGGCCATGCCCGAGCGATTCTTGATTTCGGCGGTGAGTTTGTAAAACAGGTGAGCGTCGACGCCGATGCCCGCGGCTACTGTGAAATAGCGTGCCGCAGGCTTGCCGTGCAAATCCTCATATTCGACGCGGCCGAGGGGAATGCGGCGAACGGTGCCATTGACGGCGGCGCGGGCGGCTGCGCTGGGGCGAGAAGGAAGGCGGAGATCGTGAGCGAGGGCGTTGGCTGTGCCGAAGGGCAAGATGGCGAGCGCGACGGGCGTTCCGGCCAGCTCTTGAATTACGTCATGGATGGTGCCGTCGCCGCCGCAGGCAAACACGGTGTCACTGCCGCCTGCGACCGCGTAGCGCGTGTGAATCGTGGCCTCATGGCTGGAGCGACAGACGGTGAGGTCAGTGTGCACTCCAGCGGACTGGATAATGCCAATGGCGATGTCGAGTTCGCGGTCGCGGCTCTTGCCCTTGCGGCCGGAATTTGGATTGAAGAGAATCGTGGCTTTGCGCATGCACTCCGACTTGCCGACCTTTCAGTTTAGCGTATGAAAAATGGCGCTTTGTGGCAGTCAGGTTAAAAGCGGACGGGTGCCGAATCGATAACCTGGCCGGCGGAATAGGGGTTCGCTTTTCATTCGCTTACGATTCGCGCTTCGTGCTAAACTGAACGAAATTGATGTGACAGCCAACACTTTTCGCTCCAGCCCGCGGGTGTAGGCTACGTCGGATGTAGGCGACAAAGGTTATAAACCCGCAATTCAGAGTCAAATATCAGGAGCAGCCATCATGGCCGATAGCAGAGCGAGACGAGCGGAACAAGGCGATCGAGCTTGCGTTTTCGCAGATTGAAAAGCAGTTTGGCAAAGGTTCGATCATGCGCCTCGGATCGAAAGAAGCGATCGTTCCGATCGCGGTGATCTCGACGGGCGCGATCTCGTTTGACGCCGCGCTGGGCGTGGGCGGCGTGCCGCGCGGACGGGTAATTGAAATTTTCGGACCGGAGTCGTCGGGGAAAACGACCATTGCCTTGCAGGTAATTGCCGAAGCACAGAAAAACGGCGGCATGGCGGCGTTTGTGGATGCTGAGCATGCGCTCGATCCGGGCTATGCGAAGAAGCTCGGCGTCGACGTCGACAACCTGCTGGTATCGCAGCCCGACTATGGCGAGCAGGCGCTCGAAATTACGGAAGCGCTGGTGCGCTCGAACGCGATTGACGTGCTGGTAGTTGATTCGGTCGCCGCGCTCGTGCCGAAGGCCGAACTCGATGGCGAAATGGGTGACAGCCACATGGGCCTGCAGGCGCGGCTGATGTCGCAGGCGCTGCGTAAGCTGACGGGCACGGTCTCAAAGTCGCGGACCTGCCTGATCTTCATCAACCAGATCCGCGAGAAGATTGGTGTGATGTTTGGCAATCCTGAGACGACCACGGGCGGGCGTGCGCTGAAATTTTATTCGTCGGTGCGCATCGATATTCGCCGGATTGCGGCGATCAAGGAAGGCGACGTGGTGGTGGGCTCGCGCACGCGCGTGAAGATTGTGAAGAACAAGGTGGCGGCGCCGTTCCGCGAGTCAGAGTTCGACATTCTTTATGGCGAGGGCATTTCGCGCGAGGGAGACCTGCTCGATTTGGCCGTGAACAACAACATTCTGGAGAAGTCGGGATCGTGGTTCAGCTACAAGGGCGAACGCATTGGACAGGGACGCGAGAATGCGCGCGCCTTCCTGAAAGAGAATAAAGACACGCTGGTGAAGCTTGACGCCGAGGTGCGCAAGGCGTTGGGGCTGGTTCCGGCGGCGGCCCCGGTTGCGGCGCCGCAGGCTGTTGCCGCACCCGCGAACGGCAAGGTTGCGACGATGCCGGTTGCTGCGGAGGCTACGAAGATGCCGGCGGCGAGACGATAAGTTTCTCCCTTGAGGCACGGGTGCAAGGCCCGTGCCTACATTTCACTCTGAGTTCACTTCGAGTTTGATTGCCATTCTTCTTTCCCCCCGCATACAATCTAGGCTTTCCACGTCGAGGGTCGCGTGAAGCGCAAGGCTATCTATCCCGGGTCGTTCGATCCTCCCACCAACGGGCATCTCGATCTCATCGAGCGCGGCAGCAAAATTTTTGACGAGCTGATCGTCGCCATCCTGCGCAATCCCGAGAAAGACCCGCTCTTCAGCGTGAACGAGCGCCGGCAGATGCTGGAGTCGATGACTGGGAGCTTCGACAATGTTTCGGTCGATACCTTCCACGGGCTTACTGTCGACTACGCGCTGCGGGTCGAGGCGCAGGCGATTCTGCGCGGAATCCGCGCGATCAGCGATTACGAATACGAACTGCAAATGGCGCTGATGAATCGCAAGTTGCAGCCTGGGCTTGAAACTGTGTTCATGATGCCGGCGGCACGATATTCATATTTGAGTTCACGGCTGGTGCGCGAAGTAGCGCAATTGGGCGGGCCGGTCGATTGCCTGGTGCCGGATCTGGTGGCGCAGAAGTTGCGTGAGAAAATGGAAGTGGCGAACAAGTTCAGTGACGCTAATCGGAGCGCGTCCGAGGCGGAAGCGAAGGCGGGACGCGCCGAACAGGCGTCAGCGCAGAAAACGAAAGAACGTAAAACCAACGCAAGGAAAAGGAAAAGGAAATCATGAGTACAGTGATGAGCGCCGTGTCCCGTCCCGTGCAACTGGCGGAGCGCATCAACCGGATTGAGCCATCGGCAACCATGGCCGCGGTAGCGGAAGCGGATAAGCTGCGGCAGCAGGGCATTGACGTGGTCGACGCGACCGCCGGCGAGCCTCACTTCACGACGCCCGAACATATTAAAGAAGCCGCCATCGCGGCCATTCGCGGTAATTTTTCGCGTTATACGCCGGTGGGCGGAACGACAGAACTGAAAGACGCGATCATCAAGCGCCACGCGACCGATTTTGGATCGGCTTACAAGCGCGAGGAGACGTGCGCTTCCGTGGGCGGCAAGCACGCGCTCTTCAATGCAATTTCCGTGCTGGTCGATCACGGCGACGAAGTGATTCTGCCGGTGCCCTATTGGGTTTCTTTCAAAGACATGGTCAATTATGTCGGCGGCAAGTGCGTGCTGCTCAAGGCCGACGAAGCGCAGGGCTTTCGCGTGACCGCGCAGATGGTGGCGCGGCTGGTCACACCGAAGACGAAGCTCATTATTTTGAATTCGCCGTCGAATCCATCGGGCGCGGTGATGAGCCCGGAAGACATGACCCAAGTCGTGCGACTCGCGCATGAACGCGGCATCTGGGTGATCTCCGACGAGTGCTATGTGTATTTGAACTACACGGGCAAGAACTTTTCGGTGGGATCGTTGAACGATTATCGCGATCAGTTTCTGGTAATCGGGTCGCTGTCGAAAACTTACGCCATGACCGGCTGGCGACTGGGATACACGCTTGGCCCGGCGACGGTTGTGGGCGCGATGCAAAAGCTGCAGAGCCAGCAGACGTCGAATCCCGCATCGATCGTGCAGAAGGCAGCGGTGGCGGCCTTATCCGGCTCGCAGCAGTGCGTGGCAGACATGCGCGCGGAATATATCCGGCTGCGCGATCACATTGTCGCGGGGCTGCAATCGATTCCCGGCGTGAAGTGCACGAATCCTGAGGGCGCGTTCTACGCGTATCCCAATGTGTCGGCTTTCTTCGGCAAGAGCGGAATTACCTGTGGCGCCGACGTTGCGTATGGCCTGTTGCACAAGGCGCTCGTGGCAACGGTTGCAGGCGAAGGCTTTGGGACGACTGAGCACGTGCGGTTCTCATATGCGACCACGATGGAGAATCTGGATAAGGCGCTGGAGAGAATGCGGAAGTATTTTGCGGAGCTCTAGGCCTCCGCGGATCCCGAAATGTTCAGTTCGGACCTAAGTCATCCATTCAATCGCGCCATCTTCGTCGTCATCGGCCTTATGGTCGTTGGGTTTGGTGTCGTTTCGCTGTGGCACGTTGGTTTCGTGTATCACAATTGGTGGAAGGGTTTGGTTTTTGGGCCAGTCGCAATTCTGTTCGGCACCCTATTCATCATAGTAATGTTCAAACTGGGATCTTTGGAGCGCATAGAAAACCAGAAGAGGCATCACCGCGGCCGATAGTTCCTCATCCCTGCGCCTGATTTAAGTTTCTAAGTTGTGCCCATGACCCAACTCTACCCGCTGCTCATGTCGCCGATGTTTGACCCGCGCCCGTGGGGAACGCTTGATCTCGCGCCCATCTATCCCAATCACAAGTTCAACGAAAAAATCGGCGAGGCCTGGCTAACCGGCGACAATTGTCTGGTTTCAAATGGAGCGCTTGCGCGGCGCACGCTGGCGGACTTGAGCAAAGAATTTGGGCCCGCCCTCGTGGGCGCGGCGGCACCCGATGCCGCGCGCTTTCCGTTGTTGCTCAAGTTCCTCTTCCCCGAGGAGAAGCTTTCCGTGCAGGTGCATCCCGATAATGCGACCGCTCAGCGCTTCGGCGAACCGTGGGGCAAAACTGAATGCTGGTATGTGGCGCATGCGCGTCCGGGCGCGGAGATTGCGCTGGGCTTGAAAGCGGGCGTCACGCGCGCGCAATTCGAGCAGGCGATTCACGAGATGCGCGCGGAAGAATTGCTGAATTGGGTGAATGTTTATCAGAGCGAAATGATTTATGTGGCCGGCGGCACGGTACACACGCTGGGGCCGGGCGCGGTGATTGTCGAAACGCAGCAGCAGTCTGACACAACCTATCGACTGTATGACTACGGGCGGCCGCGGCCTTTGCACCTGGAACGCGGACTCGCGTCCATCAAAGAGCAAGTGGCTTCGGGCAAGGTTGTGCGGCCCGCTCCGGCAGCGCTGGATGGCGGCAAGAGCCGGCTGTCATCGATGATTGCGTCACCCTACTTTTCCGTCGATCTATTCGAATTGAAGGGGCCGCACAATTTTTCTACGCGCGATGAGACGAGTGAGGACGGGTCGGGCAAAGACTCGGTGCAGATTCTTGTTGCGCTCGAGGGCTGCGGGATCGTGGAAGTTGCAGGGCGGGCTCCGGTCACGCTCGCCAAGGGGGATGCGGTGGTCATTCCCGCAGCCTTGGGCGAATTCACGGTGCGTCCGCAATGGGCAGTTGAGTTTCTGAAGGCGTTCGTGCCGGGAAAACCGGCGCCGGAGCCTGCCACGCGTCTTTAAAATCATTCACCACACTTCAAAATCTCTTACCACAGAGGACACCGAGGCACACAGAGGAAACCGGGAATGCTCTGCGCGACGTTTGTGCGAGATTGCGTCCGCAGGGATTTAAGGTTTTTGCCGCGAGATGATAGGCTTTGAGTTCGCGTGAAGCCGCATCCACATTTCTATTCCGTGATACTGGCCGGTGGCCGGGGCACGCGTTTTTGGCCTCTGAGCCGAAAGCGGCGCGCCAAGCAACTGCTCGCACTCGACGGCAAGCAGACCATGATCCAGCAGACGCTGGCGCGACTTTTGCCGCTTGCGCCGGCGAAGAGCTGTTGGGTTATCACAAATGACGATCTGCGGCCGGCAATTCTGCGCCAGCTTCCGAAGCTCTCGCCGCGGCAGGTTGTTGCCGAGCCGGCCGGGCGAAATACCGCGCCGGCCATTGGCCTCGCGGCATTTTTGCTGCTGCGCCATGATCCGGAGGCGGTGCTGGGGATGTTTCCCTCCGATCATGTGATCGGTGAGCCGAAGAAATTTCGGGCAACGCTGAGTCGTGGAATTGCGCTCGCGGCCGCGGGCCAGAATGTTGTGGTGCTTGGAATTCGGCCGACACGCCCCGAGACCGGCTATGGATACATTGAAGCGGGCGAGCCTCTGCCACATGAAGCAGCGAGTGACGGTTCGGTCCGCGTCCGGCGTTTTACCGAGAAGCCGGATCTTGCGCGGGCGCGGAAATTTGTCGAGGCGGGCAATTACTTCTGGAACAGCGGAATGTTTTTATGGCGCGCCGACACTGTTGCTGCTGCCCTGCGTGAGCACCTGCCGAAGACAGCAGCGATTTTGGAGAAAATAGCCGCCGCTTACGGCACCCGTAAGTTCGCCGCGACTTTTCGCAAGCTCTATCCCCAGTGCGAAAACATCAGCGTTGACTATGCGATTCTGGAGCCGCGCTCGGCGAAAGGGGAGAGCGCATCGCGGATTTTCTGCCTGCCGTCCGATTTCGGCTGGAACGATCTTGGCTCGTGGACCGCGCTGCACGAGCACCACACCGCGAAAGGCAGCCGCGGCAAGGGAAGCGCTGCTGGGAGCTTTGTTCTGAACATTGATCGGAACTCTGCTCGGAACTCTGCTCGGAACTCTGCCTTGAGCTTCTTCTCCTTGAACTCTGAAAATAATTTTGTGCATGCGCCGGGCAAATTTGTGGCGACCGTGGGCGTCAATAATCTGGTTGTGGTCGTAACCGAAGATGCTTTGCTCATCACCACGCTCGAGCAGTCGCAGGATGTGGGCAAAGTGGTGAAGCATCTGGATGAGAAGAAGCTGAAGAGGTTGGTATGAGGGGGCGTCATTGGTCGGCAGTCGGCAGTCGTCGGTCGTTGGCAAGCCGCAAGACCCGCCACACTCGCGAGTTCGAATTGGCGCTTAGTGACGCAACAATGGACTTGCTACCGCTTTGCGAACGACTGAACACCAACGATCGCCGACTGACGACGACATCATGACCGACATCAAGTTTGGAACCGACGGCTGGCGTGGGATTATTGCGGACGATTTTACTTTCGCAAACGTTCGCCGCGTTGCCGGTGCCATCGCGTCCTACGTCTTGAAGCACGAAGATCCTGCGCATGGCGTGATTGTCGGCTATGACACGCGCTTTGCATCCGATCGCGCGGCGCGGATCGTTGCAGAGATTGTGGCCGCGGCGGGCATTCCGGTGCGACTGGCCAATGACTATGTTCCGACGCCGACGGTTTCCTACAACGTGAAAAAGCTCGGCGCGGCCGGCGGGGTGATGGTCACGTCGAGCCACAATCCATGGGACTGGAATGGAGTGAAATTCAAAGCCAAGTTTGGTGGCTCGGCGACGCCCGCCATCATGAAAATGATCGAAGAGGAGCTCGCCGCCGGCGCCATGCCCATCGGGCGACCCGCGCAGGTGGAAGAAGTCGACCTGAAAGCGGCTTACGTCGAGGGAGTTTGCCAGTTCGCGGATTTGGCCGTTATCCGCAAGGCGAATTTCAAGTTTGCGATTGACTCGATGTATGGCTCGGGACGCGGCGTGTTGTCCGGCATTTTCGACAAGAACGGAATTTCTTATGTGGCGATTCGGCAGGAAGTGAATCCGCTCTTTCCCGGCATCAACCCAGAGCCCATCGTGCCGCACGTCGCGCTGCTGCAAGAGACTGTCGTCAAAGAAAAATGCCATGCCGGCCTGGTGACCGATGGCGACGCCGATCGAATTGGCGCGGTCGCTGAAGACGGCAGCTTTGTCGATGCGCACAAATGTTTTGCCGTGCTGTTGAACTGGCTGCTGGTGCGCAAAAAGTGGCCGGGCGCTGTGGTGCGCGCGTTCAACACGACGGGCATGCTCGATCGCATGGCGGCGCGTTATGGACGCAAGTTGTATGAGTCTTCGATCGGCTTCAAATACATTGCCGATCTGATGATGGAACACGAAATTTTGATCGGCGGAGAAGAATCGGGCGGAATCGGCTATGGACGCTACTTGCCGGAGCGCGATGGCATTCTGAATGCGCTGCTGCTGGCGAATGTGATGGCGGACGAAGGCAAGCCGCTGGGCCAGTTGGTTGCCGATCTGCAACGCGAGTACGGTGCGCATTATTATGGCCGGCGCGATCTGCACATTTCCGACGAACTGAAAAATGGGGCGGTGCGGCGCGCCGGCGATCCGGCGACTACGAAGATCGGTCCCTACGCGGTGCTGAACAAACAGAATCGCGACGGCGTGAAACTTTATCTGGATGCTCCGAAAAATGGCAACGGCGCGGACCCGTGGGTATTGTTCCGGGCCTCGGGAACCGAGCGACTGTTGCGGGTTTATGTGGAGGCGGCCACTCCCGACCTGGTCACGGAGATTCTGGACAATTCCGAACGTTTTGTTGTGCAGGGTTGAAACGGCCGGCGCGGCTGAGCCGGACAGGAGCGGTCTCTACTTTAGGAATTGATGCCCGCATGGACACGCTACTTTCGCGTCTGGTGCGCGAACAAACACGGTAAGATAATGACAATACATCAGGGGTCATGGGCACTATAGAAACCATAGAGCAACCGGTGCATTCTGCCGATTCGGCGGAGTC
The DNA here is from genome assembly GCA_963803645.1 of uncultured Acidobacteriaceae bacterium. Lineage (GTDB taxonomy): Bacteria > Acidobacteriota > Terriglobia > Terriglobales > Acidobacteriaceae > Acidiflorens. The sequence continues at coordinate 1,303,886 of CAWDNK010000007.1, forward strand.
GCGCCGCTACAATCGCATTAAACGCTGGCTGAGCGTTGCCGATTTCGCGGTCGGCTTCGGCCTGCTCGTGGTGCTGCTCGCGACCGGCTGGACGGGCACTTTGCGCGACTGGGCGTATCGTGGCGGCGCGCAGAATTACACCTTCGCCGTTTTTCTTTACGTGCTCATGCTGATGCTGATCAGCAAGGCGATTGGGCTGCCGTTGGAGTTTTACGGGTTTCGCCTTGAGCACCGCTTCCAGCTTTCGAACCAACGTTTGCGCTCCTGGTTTTGGGACGAGACCAAGGGTCTGCTGATCTCGCTGGTGCTGGCGACGATCGTGGTCGAGTTGATTTATCTCTTGCTGCGTCAGGAGCCGCAATATTGGTGGCTGATTGCCTGGGCCGTGTCCATGGGGCTGTTTGTGCTGTTTGCGCAGTTGGCGCCGGTGATCCTTTTTCCGGTTTTCTACAAATTCGAGCCGCTCGATAACGAAGAGCTGAAACGGCGGCTGATTGTGCTCAGCGAGCGCGCTGGAACGCGCGTGCGTGGGGTCTATAAATGGAATCTTTCGGAAAAGAGCAAGAAGGCCAACGCCGCGCTTACCGGACTCGGCGCCACGCGCCGCATTATTCTCGCCGATACCCTGCTCGATCACTATTCCGACGATGAGATCGAAGCCGTGCTGGCCCATGAACTGGGCCACCATGTGCACCGGCACATTCTGAAAAGCATTTTCGTACAGGCGGGGATCACTCTGTTGGGGTTCTGGCTGGCGAACGCCGTTTTGCGCTACGCCGTGGAGCGGCGCAACCTGTTCGAGACGATGTCGGACTTTGCGAATCTCCCTTTGCTTATTCTTGTCTCAACCGTATTGTCGCTGCTGCTCATGCCCGCGCTCAACGCGTACTCGCGCTTCAATGAGCGGCAGGCTGATCGTTACTGCTTCGAGTCGGTGGCCAGCGTGGGGCCTTTCATCTCGTCGATGAACAAACTTGCGGAGCAGAATCTTGCCGAAAAAACTCCGTCGCGCTGGGTCGAATGGTTGTTTCATTCGCATCCCGCGATTGCCAAGCGAGTGGCCGCCGCCGAGGGTTGGGCAAGAGCGCACTAGGAGATTGCAGAAGTAAGAAGTCAGCTTGCAGAAGTTACCGTCACCGCTTCCGCAAAATCTCTTCGACGCGTCTTAAGTCTTCCTCAGTGTCCACCCCCACCGTGTCGAAGGAAGTTTCCGCTACGTAGATCGGAATCCCATTTTCGAGGAAACGCAATTGCTCGAGCCGCTCGCTGCGCTCGAGCGACGACTCCGGCCAAGCGACAAATCGGTCGAGAACCGCTTTGCGATATGCGTAGAATCCCAAATGTTTGTAGTACGGCGGCCGCAGGCCATCGCGATCGAAGGGTATGGTCGCCCGCGAAAAGTACAGTGCGCGTCCGGTGCTATCGGTGACGACTTTGACCGCGCTGGGATTGTTGATGTCCACCTCGGCCGCGGGAGTTTTCAGCGTGCCCACCTGGGGGTTCGCGCCGCTCATCGTCATTACCGCGATGAGGCTTTCGATGTGCTCGGGCCGAGTCAGCGGCTCATCGCCCTGAACGTTGAGGTAGACGTCGGCGGAAACGGCGCCGGCGACTTCATGAACACGTTCCGTTCCGGAGCGGTAGGCCGGAGAGGTCATGCGCACGTGGAATTGTTGCTGCTCGCAGAACAGCCGGATTTCTTGCGAATCCGTGGCGACGATAACATCTTCGAGCAGCGGCGAACGCCGTACGCCTCGATAAACCCACGCGAGAAGCGGCACGCCGGCAATTTCGCGCAGCATTTTGCGGGGCAGGCGGGTCGATGCGAGCCGCGCTGGAATCACGGCAACGACTTTCATGGGACACCAGTTTCGCACGCGCAATGCGCGATTTGACAGCGTAATTCATGAGCTGAGATTGGCCATCTACCGCACCGTCAGAATCAAGTTTCGTCGCCGCGTGGCGCTTGGCGTTGTCCGCGACGCTTTGCGAAGCAGAAAAATTGGTGTACCATTCGCACGGTCATCTGGGGTAATGACCCTATGGCAAATTTCAATCCGCCGAATATAGTGACTAACGTTGAAAACTCCACGGCCTTCCCATGGAAAGGTGATGCCTCTGATTCGAATCGTGCTTGTCGATGATCACGAGGTTGCGCGCCGCGCCCTGCGGTCGGTTCTGCGCGCGGATCCGAACCTTGAGGTCGTAGCCGAAGCGGCGGAGGGTAAGGAGGCTTTGAAGAAGGTCGAAGAACTACGTCCCGATATTGTTCTGCTCGACATCAGCCTGCCCGACATGAGCGGCATCGAAGTCGCCCCAGGCATCCGGACGGTGTCGCCGGACTCGCGGATCATCTTTGTTAGCCAGCACATATCGATACCTCTTGCGAAAGACGCGTTGCGCAATGGAGCCTATGGATATGTAGTGAAATCCGACGCCGGCCTGGACCTGTTATCCGCCATTGAAGCGGCGCATGAGGGTCGTTCCTTCGTGAGCCGAACGCTTCAGGCCCGGGGCTGGACCTAATACCGCCGTACAACCCACCTATAACCACGGCTTTACAGCATCCTCTCGGCATCCGGAAACCTACAGAAAACACTGTAGAGCCTTCCTGGGTTTTTTCTGATATCCATCTCGTTGTGGAACACTCCCCGCCGTCATGGTTTTTGCGCCATTGACCAGACGGCACGGTGTTCAATCGACAGCCTCGCCAGCGTCGAGTCCTGTCTACGTCACAAAATGAAGTGGATCCAAAAAATCAGAATGAGCAACCTTGGAAGGACTGCATCCCTTCCGCACGGCTCCTTTTGGGGGAGAAGATGAGAAAGAATCGCGCCGCGACCGCCGATGCGAACGGCGGGACATTACTGGTCAGTGACCCGGCTTCCAGCGAACAGAGCTCTAAAGCGAAAAATAACGGGCACTCCGACGCGTCACCCGACCTAGTAGCCATTCTGGCCAGCCTGCAAACCTTGCGCAACGGCGACTTCTCGGTGCGGCTGCCGGGCTCGTGGGTGGGCTTGGCGGGCAAAATCGCTGACACCTTCAACGACATCGCCGCCGCCGATCAGAAGATGGCGCTGGAACTCAAGCGGCTCGGCCAGGTGGTGGGCAAGCAGGGGAAAACGCGGGAACGGGCGCGGTTTTATGAGTCTCGCGGAGCATGGGGCGACATGGAGTCCTCCGTGAACACGCTGGTTGAAGACCTGCTCCGCCCGACGACAGAAGTTACGCGCGCGATTTCAGCCGTGGCCCAGGGCAACCTCACGCAGACGGTGCGACTGGAAGTCGACGGACGGCCATTGGAAGGCGAGTTCCTGCGATCAGCCGAGATCGTCAATACGATGATTCAGCAACTCGGCATCTTCACTGCCGAAGTTACGCGCGTGGCCCGCGAAGTCGGTACCGACGGCAAACTCGGCGGCCAGGCGCAAGTGCCCGGTGTGGCCGGAACCTGGAAAGATCTGACCGACTCGGTCAACTCGATGGCCAGCAACTTGACTGGCCAGGTGCGAAATATTGCCGAGGTGGCAACCGCCGTGGCCAGCGGCGACTTGTCGCGGAAGATCACGGTCGATGTGCGCGGCGAAATTCTCCAGCTCAAAGAAGCTATCAATACGATGGTCGATCAGCTGCGCTCGTTCGCTTCCGAAGTTACGCGCGTGGCCCGCGAAGTCGGCACCGACGGCAAACTCGGCGGCCAAGCCGTAGTGCCAGGAGTTGCCGGCACGTGGAAGGACTTGACCGACTCGGTCAACGCCATGGCCGGGAACCTTACGGCGCAGGTTCGAAACATCGCCGAGGTGACGACGGCGGTAGCCCGCGGCGACTTGTCGCGCAAGATCACGGTCGACGTGAAGGGCGAAATTCTCGAACTCAAAGACACCATCAACACGATGGTGGATCAGCTCAACGCGTTCGCCGGCGAAGTGACGCGCGTGGCCCGCGAAGTGGGTACCGAAGGCAAACTGGGCGGACAGGCGCAGGTGCCCGGTGTTGGCGGTACGTGGAAGGATCTCACGGACAACGTCAACTTCATGGCTAGCAACCTGACCGGCCAGGTTCGCAACATCGCTGAGGTGGCGTCCGCCATCGCTAGCGGCGACTTGTCACGCAAAATCACGGTCGACGTGCGCGGCGAAATTCTCCAGCTCAAAGAAACGCTCAACACGATGGTGGATCAGCTGAACCGCTTCGCGGGTGAAGTGACGCGCGTGGCGCGCGAAGTGGGAACCGAAGGACGACTTGGCGGGCAGGCGAACGTGCCGGGTGTGGCTGGTACATGGAAGGATTTGACGGACTCCGTGAACTCGATGGCCGGCAACTTGACAGGCCAGGTGCGAAACATTGCCGAAGTAACAACGGCTGTGGCCCGCGGCGACTTGTCGCGCAAGATCACGGTGGACGTGAAAGGCGAAATTCTCGAACTTAAGAACACCATCAACACAATGGTCGATCAACTCAACGCGTTCGCCGGCGAAGTTACGCGTGTGGCGCGCGAGGTCGGCACGGAGGGCAAACTCGGCGGACAGGCGCAGGTACCCGGTGTCGGCGGGACGTGGAAAGATCTCACCGACAACGTAAACTTCCTGGCCAGCAACTTGACCGGCCAGGTGCGCAACATCGCCGAAGTTACGACGGCGGTGGCTCGCGGCGATTTGTCACGCAAGATCACGGTGGACGTGAAGGGCGAAATTCTCGAACTCAAGGACACGATCAACACGATGGTGGATCAGCTGCGATCGTTCGCGTCTGAAGTGACGCGCGTGGCCCGCGAAGTCGGCACGGACGGAAAACTCGGCGGGCAGGCGCAGGTGCCGGGCGTGGCCGGAACGTGGAAGGATTTGACCGACTCGGTGAACTCGATGGCCAGCAACCTGACAGGCCAGGTGCGAAACATCGCCGAAGTTTCGACCGCTATCGCGAGCGGCAATCTCTCGAAGAAAATCACGGTGAACGTCAGTGGCGAAATTCTGTTGCTGAAAGACACGATTAACACGATGGTGGATCAGCTGAATGCGTTCGCGGGTGAAGTGACCCGTGTGGCCCGCGAAGTGGGAACGGAAGGACGACTTGGCGGCCAGGCCAACGTCCCCGGCGTCGCCGGAACGTGGAAGGATCTTACTGACTCAGTGAACTCGATGGCCGGCAACCTGACCGGCCAGGTGCGAAATATTGCCGAAGTTACGACGGCTGTGGCTCGCGGCGATTTGTCGCGCAAGATCACGGTCGACGTGAAAGGCGAGATTCTCGAACTCAAGAACACGATCAATACGATGGTGGATCAGCTCAATGCGTTCGCCGGCGAAGTGACGCGCGTGGCCCGCGAAGTCGGCACGGAAGGCAAACTCGGCGGTCAGGCGCAGGTGCCGGGAGTCGGCGGGACGTGGAAAGATCTCACCGACAACGTGAACTTCATGGCCAGTAACTTGACGGGCCAGGTGCGAAACATCGCCGAGGTCGCAACCGCGATTGCAAACGGCGACTTGTCCAAGAAGATCACGGTTGACGTCCGCGGCGAAATCTTGCAGCTCAAAGAGACGCTCAACACGATGGTCGAGCAGTTGCGATCGTTCGCCGCTGAAGTCACACGCGTGGCACGTGAGGTCGGCTCTGAAGGCCGTCTCGGTGGTCAGGCCAACGTGCCCGGAGTCGCGGGAACCTGGAAGGATCTTACCGACTCGGTGAACGCGATGGCCGGAAACCTTACGGCGCAGGTGCGCAACATCGCCGAAGTTACAACCGCCGTGGCTCGCGGCGACTTGTCGCGCAAAATCACGGTCGACGTGAAGGGCGAAATTCTCGAACTTAAGAACACCATCAACACGATGGTCGATCAGCTGAACGCGTTCGCGGCCGAAGTGACGCGTGTGGCGCGCGAAGTCGGCACCGATGGAAAACTCGGCGGCCAGGCGAAGGTGCCGGGCGTCGCCGGAACGTGGAAAGATTTGACCGACAACGTCAACGTCATGGCGGCGAACCTTACCGAACAGGTACGAGGCATCGTCAAGGTCGTGACCGCCGTTGCCAACGGCGAGTTGACTAAGAAGCTGACCGTGAACGCGAAGGGCGAAGTTGCGGCGCTCGCGGAAACGATCAACAACATGACCGACACGCTCGCGACCTTCGCCGACCAGGTGACCACGGTGGCACGCGAAGTCGGCGTGGAAGGCCGCCTGGGCGGGCAGGCGAACGTGCCGGGCGCCGCCGGAACGTGGAAGGATTTGACCGGCAACGTCAACCTGCTGGCCGACAACCTGACCAACCAGGTGCGCGCCATCGCCGAAGTCGCGACGGCCGTCACCAAAGGCGATTTGACGCGTTCGATTCAAGTGGAAGCCAGCGGCGAGGTGGCCGAGCTCAAAGACAACATCAACACGATGATCAACAACCTCCGCGGTACGACGGAGCGCAACACTGAGCAGGATTGGCTGAAGACGAACCTGGCGCGCTTTACAGGCATGTTGCAGGGACAACGCGACCTGACGACTGTCGGACGCATGATGCTCTCCGAGCTTGTGCCGCTCGTTAACGCGCAGCAAGGCGTGATCTACCAGATGGAGTCGGAAGAATCTGCTGGAATGGTGCTGCTGTCGGCGTTCGCTTCCGACGGGGCCGAAGGTCATCTGCGGCGGCTGAATGTGGGTGAAGGGCTGGTCGGACAATGCGCCGCCGAGAAACGGCGCATGCTGATCAACGATCTTCCGCCCAACACGGTGACGATTCGTTCCGGGTTGTTTGAATCTGTCCCGCGCAATGTGATCGTACTGCCAGTGCTCTTCGAAGACAGCGTGAAGGCGGTCATCGAACTCGCATCGCTCGGTACCTTCACGGCCTCACATCTGGCATTTCTTGAGCAACTGACCGCCAGTATCGGCATCGTGCTGAACAGTATTGAGGCGACGATGCAAACGGAAAGCCTGCTGAAGCAGTCGCAGCAGCTGGCAACCGAATTGCAAACTCAGCAAAGAGAGCTGCAACAGACCAACGAACAGCTGGCTCAGAAAGCGCAACAGCTGGCCGAGCAGAACGTTGAAGTCGAACGCAAGAACCAGGAAATCGAGCAGGCTCGCCGCGCCCTGGAAGAAAAAGCCAAAGAGCTGGCCCTCACCTCGAAGTACAAGTCGGAATTCCTGGCCAACATGTCGCACGAGTTGCGTACACCGCTCAACAGCATTCTCGTGCTGGGCCAGCAGCTGGGCGACAATCCGGAAGGAAACCTGTCAGCCAAGCAGGTCGAATTCGCGCGCACGATTCACGGCGCAGGCACAGACTTGCTGAACCTGATCTCCGACATTCTCGATCTTTCGAAGATCGAGTCCGGCACGGTGTCCGTCGAAGCCGAGGAAATTTTCTTCGGCAGCGTGCTGGAGATGGTCGCGCGTCCGTTCCGGCATGAGGCCGACAACCGGAAGCTGACCTTCGAGGTCGCGACCGACCCGCACCTTAGCCGGAGCATGGTCACGGACTCGAAGCGTCTGCAACAGGTGCTCAAGAACCTTCTGTCGAACGCATTCAAATTCACGGAAGAGGGCGGAGTACGCCTGACGGTGTCACCGGCCAAGAGCGGATGGTCTCACGATCACCCGATCCTCGGGAGCGCGGCTTCGGTGATTGCGTTCGAGGTGGCCGATACTGGCATCGGAATTCCCACGGAGAAGCAGCGCATCATCTTCGAGGCTTTCCAACAGGCAGATGCCGGCACGAGCCGCAAGTACGGCGGAACGGGACTCGGCCTCGCGATCAGCCGCGAGCTCGCCAGTCTGCTGGGCGGAGAAATCCAGTTGAGCAGTGTGCCGAGCCACGGCAGCACATTCACGCTCTACCTGCCGCAAACTTATGTCGGGCCGTCCGCAGTCGGCCTTCCAGAGAGAGCTTTGCCGGTCTTGCCCGTACAGTTAGCCAAGATGACCGTGAAGGAAGAGTCGGTGGAGGTTGTCCCGGACGACCGCGAAAATCTGGTCCCTGAGGATTCGGTATTGCTGATCGTCGAAGACGATCCGCACTATGCGCGCGTGCTCTGCGACTTGTCGCGTGACAAAGGGTTCAAGGTTCTCGTTGCGAGGCGCGGAAGCGAGGCTCTGTCGCTCGCTCATGAATTTCATCCGGCCGCCATTTCGCTCGACGTCTTCCTGCCTGACATGCTGGGCTGGACGGTCCTGAACCACCTGAAGCAGGATCCCAACACGCGTCACATTCCGGTCCAGATGCTGACTCTTGATGAAGATCGGCATCACGGCCTGGCGCGTGGTGCATTTTCATTTGTTACCAAGCCCACCACGTCCGAGGGGCTGGACGCCGCTCTCACCCGGCTCAAGGAGTATGCGACGCCGCGCCGCAAACGCCTGCTGGTCGTGGAAGACAACCCGGCCGAGCAACTTAGTATCAAGGAATTGCTGGGCTACCACGACATCGACGTCACGACCGTTTCAACCGGAGGCGAAGCGCTGGCTGCGGTGGAATCGCAAAACTTCGATTGCGCCGTTCTCGACTTGCGCCTTCCGGATATGTCGGGCTTCGAAATTCTGGAGCGCTTCCGCGACAACCCATCGCTAGGCGATCTGCCAGTCATCGTCTTCACCGGCAGAGAGCTGTCATCGGAAGAGGATGCCCAGCTCCACACCTTGGCGCGCAGCGTGGTCGTTAAGAATGTCGAGTCGCCCGAACGCCTGCTCGATGAAACTGCGCTCTTCCTGCATCGCGTCGTTGCCGATCTGCCGGTCGAAAAACAGAAAATGCTCGACCGCTTGCATCGCTCGGACGACGCTCTGATCGGCAAGAAGGTGTTGGTCGTCGATGATGACGTGCGCAACATCTTCGCGCTGAGCAGCGTTCTGGAACGCCGCGGCATGAGCGTGCTCACCGCCGGAACCGGGCGGCAGGCGATCGAACTGCTGGAATCGACGCCGGACGTCACCATCGTCCTGATGGACATCATGATGCCGGAGATGGACGGTTACGAGACCATGCAGGTCATCCGGCAAAAATCGGCGCTCCGCCGGCTGCCCATCATCGCCCTGACGGCTAAAGCGATGAAGGGCGATCGCGAAAAGTGTCTTGAGGCTGGCGCCTCCGAGTATTTGGCCAAACCCGTAAACACGGACCAGTTGCTATCAGCTCTACGAACCTGGCTGCACAGATAGTGTGGGTAGCGCCGCCCGCCGGGAGACGCGCCTTGGCGGGCGGGCTGAGGGAAAACGCAATGAGCAAACATGAACAGGTCAACATTCTGATGGTGGACGATCAGCCGTCGAAGTTGCTGACCTACGAGGTCATGTTGGCCGAGCTGGGAGAAAATCTCATCAAGGCCAACTCCGGCAGGGAAGCCCTGGAATTGCTGCTGAAAAAAGATGTCGCCGTCGTGCTCATGGATGTGAGCATGCCGGAGATGGATGGCTTTGAACTTGCGGAAATGATCCGGCAGCATCCGCGGTTTCAGCGCATCGCCGTGATTTTTATCTCCGGCGTGCACCTCACCGATCTCGATTACCTGAAAGGATATCAACGAGGCGCGGTGGATTATATTTCGGTTCCGGTCGTGCCGGAACTCCTGCGCGCGAAGGTCAGCGTATTCGCCGAGTTGCATCGCCGCGCGCAGCAGCTTGAAACGCTGAACAACGAGCTGCGCCGCCTCTCCAGCCGCCTGATGACTGCGCAGGATGAAGAGCGCCGCCGCTTTGCCCGCGACTTGCACGATGACATCGGCCAGGATCTGGCGGCCGCCAAGATGATGCTCGACGGGCTCTCGCAAGTGCCCGCGTTCCGTGAGGAGCATGGCGTGAGCGAAGCCAGCGAAATGATCGACCGAGCCATTCAACAGGTTCGGAGCATGTCGTACCTGCTGCATCCTCCTTTGCTGGATGAGGGCGGCCTTTCTTCGGCGCTGCGGTGGCTGCTCGAGGGCATGAGCGAGCGCAGTGGAATTGAAACTTCCCTTGAAGTTCATCCCGATGATTTCCCGCGCCTCTCGCCTTCGCTCGAGCGAGCGGTCTTCCGCATTGTGCAGGAGGCGCTCACCAATGTGCTTCGGCATTCGCGCGCGCAAAAAGCCAGCGTCACTCTTACGCAAAAAGAGCGCGGCCTGCTGCTGAGCGTGCGGGACAACGGCAAAGGTGTAGGCGAGCAGACCATGCAGCTTCAGCCTGGCAGTATCGGCATTGGTCTCGGCGGAATGCGCGAGCGCGTCAGAGAATTCGGGGGCGAACTGCGGATCGTGAACGCGAATCCGGGGACGATCATTGAAGTCAGCATTCCGGCGGCAATTCCCGCCTCGCATTTAAGCTTGGCCACGGCGTGATGACACAGTGATGGCCCGAGTTGCGAGCATCATCCGTCTGAGCGTCGTCTGCTTCGCCAAATCACGAAGAGCAGCCAATCAGAAAGAGCAGGAATCCACGTCGCTCATTGACCGCCTCTTAAGCCGCACCTGCATTGCCGAGTCTCTATCGAGGCGCGTCGGGATTACAAGCCTGCTCTGCCCTTAAGCACACGTCGCAAAAGAATTCACGCGAAATCCAGCGGTGGCCGATTATGCATCTATAGAGTGTGCTGCGGCCGGTTGTTTCGGAAGCGTGCTACGGTGGCTTTGAAAAACGACGCCCAAGCTCCGAGATTGTTTCCCATGCACCAGCCCTCGGCGAAGGCGCGGACCACCATGACTGCAAAACGTAAAAGAGGTCGGCGTCTTGGGCGCGTCCAATTGGTGCTCGCGCTCTCGATTGCACTCGCGCAGTTTTGTGGCGCTTACTCCGTGCTGACGCACGAAGAAGTTGTCGACCTGCTTTGGAAAGACGACATTCAGCCGTTGCTCGTTAAACGGTTTCCGTCCGCAACCCCCGACGATCTGCGTAAAGCGCACGCGTTCGCCTACGGCGGTTCGCTGGTGCAGGATATGGGCTACTATCCATTCGGAAGCAAGAATTTCAGCGATCTGACTCACTACGTGCGCAGCGGCGATTTCGTCGTCAATCTCATCAGCGACTCGACCGACCTTGACGAATTCGCGTTCGCTCTGGGCGCGATGGCGCATTACTCGTCCGACAATATCGGACATCCCGCGGTGAACCGCGCGGTGGCCCTGGAATTTCCGAAGCTACGAAAAAAGTTCGGCGACGAAGTGACTTACGAAAACAATCCCAAGGCTCACATCCGTACTGAGTTCGGCTTCGACGTGACGCAGGTTGCGAAGAATCACTACACATCGGATCGTTACCATGACTTCATCGGGTTCGAAATTTCAAAGCCTGTCCTGGAGCGCGCCTTTCAGGACACATACGGCATTCCGCTCTCCGACGTCGTCTCGAACGAAGGCCTTGCGACCGGGACTTTCCGACGGACGATCGCCACAATTATTCCGGAGATGACGCGTGTAGCGCTGGTGGCGCGCAAGAAGGAAATTGTGGCCGCCACGCCGAATTTCAACGCTCGTAAATTTCGCTACAATCTCTCGCGAGCGAACTATCAGCGCGAGTGGGGCAAGGGCTATCGCCGGCCGGGCTTCGGCACGCGCCTACTGGCGCTCTTTCTGAAAATCGTTCCGAAGATTGGCCCCTTCAAGGCGATCGACTTCAAAATCCCAACCCAGCAGACTGAAGATCTATACGTCGCCAGCGTCAACCACACGCTCGACAATTATCGGGGCCTGCTCGTCGAAGTGGGAACGAAGTCTCTTTCTCTTCCGAACACGGATTTTGATACCGGAAAAATGACTCGCGCCGGCGAATACGCGCTCACTGACAAGACATACGCTTATCTGCTCGACAAACTCGCAGGCCACAACTTTGACGACGCTGCGCCCGATCTGCGGGCGAACATTCTGGCTTTCTATGGTGACCCGAACGCTCCCGTTGCCACCAAACGTGACGCCGCGGCGTGGCAGAAGACGCAGGACGAGTTGCAAAGATTAAAGGATCATACGCAGCCTGAAGCCTCGCCCGCGAAGGCGTCGCCTACATCATAGAGCAGAGTGTTTTTTTCACCGTTATCTGGTTTTGCTTCTGGCCTCGGGACCTCCTCATTTGGCAATTTGTACTGGCGCCGGAATGTGCGGCAGACTGAATCGCACCTTCACCGTTTTGATTTCATACGGCTTGGTATGCACTGTCACTGCGCCGCCTTGTAATGCAAGCTCGCCGATCGGGCGCTCCATCAAATCCGCATCCTGGGCGTTTTGGGCTCCTGGCGGGAGCTGAATCTTTACATCTGTTTCGCGGCCGGCCCATTCATAAAAGCGCAGAATCACGCCGTCGTCGTCCTCCGCTTTTTTCACTGCGGTCAGCACAACATTCTCGGGCTTCACCTCGATAAACGCATGCTCGGCCGGCAATGCCCCGTCGTGTTTTTCAGTCTGCAGGGCGAGTAGCTTGTAATTCAGTTCGTATCCTTGCCGCACCGTGAGCGCCTCACGCCAGCCGCCCGCGTGCGGATAGAGCGAGTAGGTAAATTCGTGATGCCCCTCATCGGCGTGCGGGTCGGGCCATTCGGGCGAACGCAGCAAAGAGAGCCGCAGCACATTGCCCTTGGCGTCGTATCCGTACTTGCAGTTGTTCAGGAGACTGAGGCCGTGCTTGTCGTCAGAAATGTCAGCCCAGCGCATCGCCGGAACCTCGAACTGCGCCTTCTCCGCGGGAGTGTTGCGCGTGGTTGGCCGCTCGACTGTCCCGTACGGAATCTCGTAGGTCGCCGTTTCGCTGTGCGCGCTGACGGGAAACGCAACTTTCAGCAGAATGTGCTTTTCATGCCATTCCACTTGCATGTTGACGTCGACCCGCGGACTGCCGGAATAGAGCGTCACATCCTGAATGAAGGTTGAATTCTGAAAATGTTTCTTGATGCGGATGACGGCGCGCAGTGGACCGCTCTCCAACAACTTCACTTCATCAGCCTGATCGAGATCCCAATGTTGCTGTTCGAAATCGGCGTCGATATTCCAGGCGTCCCAACGCTTGGGCTTATCGACGAAGGTCTGAAGAAGATTGCCGCAAATCCTATCTTTTGGGCCACCGGTATCGGTTTCGGCGGGGGCCAGCGCCTCCTGATTGTGGTGCTTGTCGAGAAGGCTGGTCATGCACCCGGTGTGCGGGTCGATCTTCACGCGAATGAACTCGTTCTCCAGCGCGTCGGCGGTTGCCCGGAGAGTCGATTGCTCGCGAGTTTGGCCCGAGGCCTCATGCACGAAGTAAGTCTTGTAACCGAGCGCCGGAGCGCTGGCAAGGACTAGAAGGTGTGCGCGGTGCGTGGCCGGGTCGATGCTCAGCAACTGCGACTTGGCCTCTTTCCCGGCTGCATCCGTCACCGCGATAGCTCGCGCCGGTCCCGGCAGTTGCGCGTCAACCTCAACCACGGCAGTCCGAGGCCACGCCAGCGAGTTGAAAACCAGCACTGGAACGCTTTCTCGTGGCGCGCCCGCCGCCTGCGTATTGATGTGCGCAGCAATTTCCTGAAGGGAATCCTCAATCACGCTGTTCCCGAACAGTTGCACATCCTGCAAATTACGCCGCGCATCGAGGTAATTCACGCCAATGCCCGAGCCCGGCATGATGTCGTGAAAATCGTCGAAGAGCAGGCGCTTCCAGGCCCGGTTCATCTCCTCCTGCGGATAGAATCGGCCGTCGAGCATCGCCAGCGAAGCGAATTTCTCCGCGTTGAGCATGACCTCTTCGCTATGCCGGATGCGCTGCTTGGTCTCGGCCTGCGTCGTAAACACGCCGCGGTGATATTGAAAATAAAGTTCGCCGTTCCACGTCGGCACGGTCATGCTTGGCAGTTTCTTGCCAAGCTCTTCGAAAAACCCTGCTGCCGTGCCGAACTCGAACTTTGGATACACCGTGTTCGGCGACAGCAACTGGTTCGCGTTGTCCAGCATCTCGCGAGTCGGGCCGCCGCCGTGATCGCCGACGCCGTAAAGGTGGAGCATCTCGGGTGTGTCGCCTAACTTCTCACTCAATTTGGGCCCATAAATCGCCGGGGCCCACACGGACAGGTCTTTGGCCATGCTCGGGCCTTCGATGCTGGCCGCATAATCGCGAGGGAAATAGGTGAGCAGACGGCTGCCATCGGGTGCTTGCCACCAGAATAATTTGTAGGGGAATGTCGTGAACTCGTGCGCCCAGAGCAGCTTTTGCGTCACGAAGTAATCCATCCCCGACTTCTTATAGATTTGCGGGAGCTGCCAGTTGTAGCCAAACGAATCCGGATTCCATCCGATCTTCACATCCACTCCGAAGCGGCTCTGAAAATAACGCTTGCCGACCAGAATCTGGCGTGTCAGCGATTCTCCGTCAGGCATGTTCAAATCGGGCTCGACCCACATGCCGCCGATCACCTCCCACCGGCCTTCGCGAACGCGCTGCTGAATCTCCTTGAACATGTCAGGATATTTTTCTTCGATCCACTCATAGGTTCGTGCCGACGACATCGTGAACTTGAAGTCCGGATACTCGCGCATCAGATCGAGCACGCTTCGAAAGGTATTGCGGACGACTTCCACCGTTTCCGTCCACGGCCAGAGCCAAGCCATATCGATGTGAGAATTGCCGACAGCATGAATGGTGAACTGCCGCAGCCAGGGCTTGAGAGCCTCCAGTTTCGTCTGGGCTGCGTTTAATGATTGATCGAAAGCCGCCTGGTCGCCGTGCTCCAGCGGCGTGAAGTCGATGGACTTTACCGCCGCGTCGAACTGCTGCTCGCGTTCAGCCTTGCCGTCTTCGTACGCTCCAATCATGGGCTGCGCCGAGAGCATCTCCATGCGGGTGAACGACGGGTCGGGCCGGTTCGACGGCGGGTGGATCGTCAGCCCGCTCTCAAAGATGCTCGTTTTGACGGCCGAACAATCGACGCGGACGGCGACCAGAAACTTTTGCCCCGGTTGCGCGTTCTCGGTTAGGACAATCGGCTGCTGCATGTCCTCGTCGCCGCGATAGACAATTCCTCCGTTGGAAAAAACCGTGAGGATGATTGCATCGTCGCTGCGGATGACGAGATTCAATTCCGCGCGGGCCCCCTGCGTGGCATAGCCGTTGATCTTCTCGGGGATCTCGATCCAGCGCCGCAGAACGCGCGCTCCCGTTTGCCATTCGTCGCGCACTTTTATAGTCGGCCAGTCGGCATCGTTCACGCCGGCGTCTTCCGGATGCGGCACATCGCCATGAAATCGCCACTCCGGCAGCGGCACGGTCACGAGCGCTTGCAGGCGATCCAGCGTGGGCTTGTAGGCATCGGCCGGCGCATTCGATGGTGACGGCTGCCCCAACGCCGGCAGCGCGGAACAGCAACAGAAGAAGAAAAGGCAAATGGCGAGTTTTTTCATAACGCAATATCATACTGTGCCGGGAGCGGTTGATCGTGAAGCGCAGTTTTGGGACGCGGATTCACTATTCCTAACCTCGAGTCACTGGTTCTTGAGGGAAGTTTGACTCGCCTGTTAAGATAAACACACGCAGACAAAATGTTCTGAAAGCTATACGCGCCAGAAAGAAGGCAGCTTACATCCGGCCCGCTCTACTGGTTTTGCTGTATTTCTGGTTGTTCTGTGAATGCTGCTCTCATTTTGATCGCAAGAGCTTCAACGCTGGCTGTTCCAAGAGATCGGGGAGTCCAATCGAGCTTGATTTTGGATTTACCGAGTAAGTCTCTATCAATCCGGGTTTTATAGGCTTGGGTGCTCATTGGACTCTTGGGCTCGACAAAACTTCCGCCCGCTTGCCTCGACTGTCGAATCGGTCTCCGGGCCCCCGGTTCGCTGGTTTGCGCGCGAGCGCGTGCTCATCCTGTTCTGGCTCGCCGCTTCGGCCACTGTGTTGATCATGGCTGTCGGAGTACCCGCCGGATGGGACGCCGGAATCTACGAAAAGGCTATTCAGTCAGTTCGCCATGGGGTGGATCCCTACGCCGCCGGCCTCGCCGAGCAGCGTGCCTACATAAACCGTCCTGCTTCCCGGAACGCGGAGCATGCGCCCTTCACTTATGTTTATTCTCCGCTGACAGTGCCCGTGCTGCGGTTGCTGAGCTGGTTGCCGGATGGGCTATTGAGGGCATTTTTCTGGACAGCTCTGGCGGTCGGATTTTTTGTTCAGCTGTGGGCCGGATGGCAGTTCGCGGATCCGCGGGAGCGCTCGTGGTTGATCTGGTTACTACCGGCGGTCGCCTTCTTCCCGGGACTTCTTACCGACGACGTTATCCTCAGCGGCAACGTCTCTTACCTCCTTTACGGGTTGGTGCTGGCGGCGGCCGTTCCGGGGTGGAAGCGGGGACGGTGGTTCTGGTTTTACCTAGCGGTGCTAGCGGCGTCGTTCTTCAAGGTGCAGTTGCTGACCCTGCTCGCGTTTCCTGTTCTTGTGGGCAAGCGCCAGTGGCTCCCCGCCTGCGGCTCGGCGGCGGTGGCGCTTTCGGCGATGGCCACCCAAGCCCTTCTGTGGCCCCAACTTTTTCGTGAGTATCTGGCGACCATTCGGGTCATGTTCGACTTGATACCGGATTTCGGCTACGGCCCCGCCGGCATCCTCGGACGATTCCTTTGGAAGCACGGCCTGCCTTACGCATCCGAGACCAGCCTCATGTATCTAGCGTTCGCTGGGACCCTCGGGTTGGTTCTGCTCTTTTTCTCGTACCAGGTGCGCGAAGATGTTTTCTCGCGTGACCTGTGGCTGCCCGTCGCACTGGTGGGCACGTTCCTTCTTAATCCGCGCATCATGAAGTACGACATGGCCGCTCTCACGATACCGATGCTGCTGATTGCGTGGCGAGGGCTGCGTGCTGTGTTTCAGAATGACAGTGATTCCGCCGCGAGTTCAAGTCGGGTGCTGCTTCTCGTGGGCGCTGGATGTTTCCTTGTCCCGAACCTGATGACTATATTTGGACCGGCGCGGTGGCCGGTGGAGCTCCTGGTGATGCTCACCGTTTTCGCGCTGGGCGCGCGGTCACTATGGCAGCCCGAGGTTCGGCCGCTCAGCCTCGCTTCTCCGGCGGAACTCATCGTGGCTCCAGCGGAGTTGATCGAACTGGCTATTCCGAAAGAAATGGTCTGATCGAGCCCTGCTCGGGAGCGTGTCGTCTCACGATCGGAGAATCGAGCGGCGTCATTCTCTCCGTCCAGGTTCTATCCGGGTCCCAATCTTGACAGCGCCGCTCTGGCCGCGTGATATCCGCACATCCCATGTACGCCGCCGCCGGGCGGGGTTGACGCCGAACAGATGTACACGTCTCGCGCCGAAGTTGCGTAGTGCCGCCAGGTAGGACGAAAAAGAAACTGTCGAATATCCATGACGCCGCCCGCGATGTCGCCGCCAACCAGGTTCGCGTCCATCACTTCGAGGTCTGCGGGTGAGAAAATGTGCCTTGCCACCACAACGCCGCGAAACCCGGGAGCGAAGCGTTCGATCTGCTCTTCGATCCTGGGTAACATGTCCGCTTGTGACGCATTCGGCACATGGCAATAGGCCCACGCCGTGTGTTTTCCGGCGGGAGCGCGTGAAGGATCAAACAAACTCGGCTGCGCCAATAGAACGAAGGGCCGATCAGCAGGCTTCCCGTGGCGCGTGGCATCTTCGGCCGCGGCAATTTCTTCGAACGTTCCACCGAGGTGCACGGTTGCGGCGCGCAGACACTCAGGCGCTTTCCATGGAATTGGACCGCTCAGCGCGTAATCCACTTTGAATACGCCCTCGCCATAACGGAATCCACTCAGTTGTAACTTGTAACTTTCCGACAGACGGCCGCCGGCGATGCGCAAAAGTTGACGTGGCGTTACATCGCAAAGAATCAGGTCGTACTCTGGCAACGCCGCCAGTGACCCGACTCGCGACGACGTCCGCACGTTGACTCCGAATGTCGAGAGCACACCGCACAGCGCGTTCGTCAGCGACTGCGCCCCCGCGCGCGGAATCGGCCAGCCCACCGCATGAGCGCTCACCGCCATCAACATGCCGAACGCGCCGCTCAACGGCTCATCGAGTCCGAGAAATGAATGAGCAGCCAGGCCAGCAAACAGGGCGCGCGTACGCTCGCTCCGAAAGCGCTGCGCGATTGCTTGGGCGGAAAAGAGAGCGCTCAGGCCAAATCGGGCCATCAGCAAGGGATGCCGCGGGATCAGTCGAATGGGTCGAAGCACTTCCGGCGCAAATTCCGGCCAGTGATCTACAAATGGCCGCATGAGGTTCGCCCATGCGTCGCCGTCCGTGCCGAGTGAGATCCGGGCAGCTTGAAGGTCGCGCTCTAAAACTACTGCCGTGCCGTCGTCGAGCGGGTGAGCGACCGGCGCCGGTGAATGGCTCCACTCCAGCCCGTGATCCTGCAACGGCAGAGAAGAGAAGAAAGGCGAACCCACCGCGAGTGGATGGACCGCGGATCCAAAGTCGTGCAGAAATCCGGGCAGCGTCAATTCCATTGTGCGCGCCGCCCCGCCGGGTGTTGGCTCCGCCTCGAACACATCGACCTGCAAGCCCGCCTGAGCGAGCACAACCGCCGCCGCCAGCCCGTTCGGACCAGAGCCAACTACGCACGCCTTTTTGATCGCGGCCATGATTGTAGAATTGCGTAATTTGGCAATTGAGTAATCGGTAATTTAAAACCCGTGCTCGCGGTTGCGAGGGTCGGAAAACAAATTACCGAGATACTCAACCACTCAATTACGAACTCAGTGAATTCCCATCACCCTCTTGGCTCCACGCTCGGCCATTCAATCACTTTGATTTGGCCGTCGGGCGTTTTTTCGATGGTGGGCGCATACCGGCCCAGCAACTCGCGCCGCCACCACATTCCGGTTTCGCGTTTTTCCTGCATACTGGTGAACCAATACTGCCAAAGCAGCACGCGAATCTGCCGTGGCGGATCATGCGCAAACGGATTGCCCTTAAAAAGCTCGAGCACATCCTTCTCATTCGAAAGCAATCGCACTTCGGTGTTGGGAACGATCGAATATTCCCGCCACGTGCCGAGCGACGCGAACCACAAATTCCAATCAAAGCGCGGCTGATACGGCGCATAAATCCGAGGCGCCTGATTCAGTTCCTGCGGCTTGTAGCGAAAAGGATACGCGACCCAATTCTGCCCATCAGCCGAGCCCTGAAATTCGATCTCATATCGTCCGTGCGTCATTACCGCGAACAGGCCATATTGATTGGCGATTCGAAACGGCTCAAGCGCGCTCACCGGAAACATCGGCAGCGGCGGTTTCGCGAACATCCAGATCATTTCGGCCGTCGTCGCATAGAAAATCCAGCTAAGCATCAGCGTGCAGGCCACGAGCTTTGCGATCTTCCAAGATCCGCGCAACGACCCGCGTAGGCGGCTGCCCGCGGGTGGCTGGGCGGGAGAAGCCTCGTTCGAAACAGATGTTGCCGCCAACCGGCCTCTCCATCTCACCGGCAGGATCCTCAACACAAAATCGTCATCCAGCAAAAGGACGCCCAAGGTGAGCACAAGATAGTTAAGGAACGTGTAGTTGGCGCTGAGGATGACGCCAATCTCCCAGGGCGTCACGATAAAGAAACACACGATGCGCCAGCGGCGCGGCAGAAAGAGCATCCACACGAGAACTAATTCAAGCGTCAGCGTAGCGCCGGCCGTCGCTGCGTGAAACCAATGCGGCAGGTGCTGGAGATACCAGCCGACCCACGTGGGCAGCGGGCCATTCTGGTAATACTCGTCCATGGCGGTGAAGTGGCGCCATTGGAAATCGCCGCTCAGCAGCTTGACCGCGCCGGATTCGAAGTAAATGCGGAACCACTCCCAGAGCAGCAAAAACAGGCTGGCGCGCGAAGCGGGATGGGAGCTGGCCAACCCCGGGCGCAGTCCCGGTGGCGCGAAAAACAGTGCGATGAATCCGGCCTCGAGCAGCATGCCGTCGGACTGGTAGCCGGAAAAATCCTGCGCGGCGCTCACGAAAGAGAGAAAACAAACAAAGCAAATGACCAGCATTCCCCGCGGCCACAGGTTCAGCACGAGCAGCAGCGATGCGAGCATGCCCGCCCAGCACAGCGCATTCAACGCCGCATTGCCGCTCGACCACCAGAGCAGAGTCGGCGCATACCAGATTCTTTCCCATTGGCCGAGCGATTGCGCAATTGCCTGAAGATAAGAGCCGGCGGGAAGGATTCCATTAGGTCCGATCAGGCCACGGATCTGAAAGATGAGCGAGAAGAATGCAGAGAAGTAAATGCCGCCCAGCGCGCGCAGAAAAAGCCAGCGCGGAATCAGGCGTTCGCGCCCTCCCTGCTGTGCACCATAGAGCCAATCAATCGAGGAAGGAGCCGGCAAGCCCATGCGCCGCCATTATACGGACAAACAGTTTCGCGGAGCGGAGACACAAAGAAACGGGTGTTGAGATCCAGGAGCCGAAACCTGAGACCTGAGCTTAAGACCTAGGGCAGGATGCCGTCTCTCATGCCGTTTATCTGACTATCGATCTCGGATATTTGGAGCAGGCGCGCGCTATATCCGGATGGGTCGCATTCACAAAGATTATGTTCCGCTTCCATGTGTGTGCGCGCCAACCTCAGTTGCTCCTGGGCCGCATCCAGATACGTGAGACTTTGCGTGCGATCGAGATAGCTTTTTGAGAGTGCGAAGACCATGCGATACAAATGTTCCATCGACTCGATGCGCTCGGTCACGACTGCGCGCGAATTCTCGGCCGCTTCACCCGTCGATGCCGACCGCGCCAGATTATCCAGGCGATACGCCGCATACGAAAGCATCTCAGCCCAATTGCCAAGCGTGAGCGACGGATCGTCCAGGGCGCATGTGCTCTCCGGAGCGGTCTCCTGAGCTACCGCCTTCAAATTGCACGAACCCTCTTTCAGTTCGTAGACCACATAGGCCGAAAACTGGATGGAGGCGTTTTCCAGCAGCAGGTCGCTAGCTTCGAGATTGGCGTTGGCGCCGCCATGCATCAGAGAGTTCTGATACGCGCCATCGAGAATACGCGCGAGCTGCCGGAGGTCGTTATTATTATTGGCATTATTATTGGCGTCGTTCGCTGGGGAATCATTCATGGTCTGACTGGGTAAAGCCTGACCGTGTAATCGCGGCGCGGGAGAGGTCAAAATTACCAGCACTAGGGCCAGTGCGGATTTGCGCCAGATATATGGCAATGACAGCCTCATTCCTCAACCATCGATATGTTTTTGAAGCGTGGCTGCTGGCGCGGCAACCATGTTTGTCTTAACTATGTGCACTTAACAGGCCGAATTCTAGAATTGCCGGTAGCGCAGGTCTATCCGGTCAAAGCATTAGCGGTACGGGTTTGGATCCTGAGGAAAAGAGAGACGAAGAAGAGAAAAATTGGCGCAGCGTGTGTTGGCCATCCTACTAATGGCGCCGGCTGCAAAAAACCGCCCACAAAAAAGCAGTGAGGCTACTGAAATCGGTACCCCGCCTTGGGCGTGCATCGATAGACGCGCCCCTTATCGGCGTTGATGGTCTCGTCGCACGCGGCCCAGCTCAAGAAAAGCGATGGCCCAAGAGGGAAAATGATCGTCTGTCCATCGAGGTCCGCTTCGATGCTGACGCTCTGGGCATCCCCAGGAAGCGTGAACGAGAGTCCGTCGCCAAAGATGACCGGATATGACCAGTGTTCGGATTGATTCACCATGGGGCGAAATACCTCGGCCTCCAATAGAAAAGTTGCCGTCTCCGACCAATCGACCGCGGCGACCGCGTAGGTCTGTCCATTGTCCGAAATGTGGTCGTCGCGAATTTTTGTGAACGGGCATGGGCCCGCAATGCATGAAGCACGCGCGTCGCGCAATTGATTGCCCGTGCCCGCGTCGATTGTGGCCGATGCGACCGCCGCTTTCCATCGGCCGTCTGGTGAGCACGGCCGTTGCCCCTTGCACGGAACGTTACCCTTGTTCTCGACTGCGAAGGTTTTCACTTCACTGCCCACATTTATCTCGGTCATGGCCCGGACGGTATAGCGCACGCGGACGTTCGCCACCTTCGCCTCCGGCTGATTCCTCGCAGCCGGAGTGCTCGACACGGGAACGAGATGCACGACATAAAGCTTGTTGGAGACGACGTCATTGACGTCCAGCGGCCGGTATTGCGGACCGCGAAACGAAAGCACAACCGGCTCTCCCCGGCGAATCGGTTTGCGCAGTTTGAGAACGAAGAGTCCAGAAGAATTCGTCCTGGTGTCCCCGATCGCCAGATCGCCGGCGGAGACCGTGACTCCGGCGACCGGCTGCTCCTTGCCGGGGTCGGCATTCTGCATGAGGACGGCTCCCCACAGCGAGATCGGTTTCTGCCGCTGCCAGCTGATCAACGCCAGAGTGCTTGCCAGAACCAGCACCGTGACGCTCAAAGCGATCCAGGCTTCGATTTTGTGAGTACGAGTCATCTTTGGAGTTAACTATCAGTCAACGACGCTTCATCAGTCGCATCTATAAGATGTCGGCATCGGCTCAAACGTTTCCGTTAGAAACAGCAACGATCAAGCCCCCACTTGCATCCTTAGATGGATATCGCACATAAGGAATAAACTCAGAATGGATTATAAAACCGACGCGCATGTCTGACGCCAAGCCGAATCTGCTCTCCCGTCGTCACGTACTGCGGCACATTCTGCGGACGGGCCTTTATCTTCCTCTAGCCGGCGCTTTAGCCGGCGCGCTGCCGGCTCTTTGCGCGGCGACGCCGGCATCAGCGCCGGTGTCGAAGGGTGGCCCAATCCTGCCAGCGACCTCAACCGCCGGGTTATCGCCGGAAGACGATCAGTTTCTGAACGAGATCGAGAACGCCTGTTGTCTTTTCTTCTGGGAGCAGGGCAGCCCGAACACCGGCATGGTGAAGGACCGCTGCAACGTTCATAATCCCAATCAATCAGCGGCCGCCAGCATCGCAGCGACCGGATTCGGGCTCACCGCTCTCTGCATCGGCGCCCAGCGCGGATTCATCCCGGCCGACAAAGCCCTGGAGCGCGTCTTTACTACTTTGCGATTTCTCTGGAAGAAGCTGCCCAATCACCGCGGTTTCTTCTTTCACTTCGCCAATCCCGAGAGCGGGGAGCGCATGTTCGACTCCGAAGTTTCGTCGGTCGATACCGCCATTCTGCTGTGTGGACTTCTGACCTGCCGCGAATACTTCCGTCACGGCGGTGTCGCCGAACTCGCCGATCTCATTTTCAATCGCGTGGATTGGACGTGGCTCTCGGAAGACACTTCTCTGCTCACCCACGGCTGGACGCCCGAGGTCGGATTTCTGCCTTCGCGGTGGGATTACTACAGCGAGTTGATGATGATGTATCTGCTCGGCATGGGCTCGTCGGCTCATCCCCTCAAAAAAGAAACCTGGAACGCGTGGAAGCGCCTGACTTTTGAATACGACGGCATGCGCTATATCGGTGCGTTCGCGCCGCTCTTCGTTCATCAATATTCACAAGCGTGGTTCGATTTTCGCGGCAAGCGCGACAAGTACGCCGACTATTTTCAGAATTCCGTGATCGCGACAGAAGTTCATCGCCGTTTCTGTATCGAACTCGGCAAACAGTTTCCCGACTACAGCGACGACCTTTGGGGGATCACCGCCTCCGATTCGCAGCATGGTTATGTCGCATGGGGAGGGCCTCCGGCCACCGGGCCGATCGACGGCACTGTCGTTCCCAGCGCGGCGGGAGGCTCGTTGCCGTTTCTGCCGTCAGCGACCATGCGGGTTTTGAAGACGATCCGAACTCGCTATCCCAACGCCTGGACCAGATACGGTTTTGTGAATGCGTTCAACCCGCTCCAGAACTGGTACGACACCGACGTGATCGGAATCGACACCGGAATCATCCTGCTAATGGCGGAGAATCTGCGCACGGGCTTCGTCTGGAATACCTTTATGAAAAACCCCGAAGCACAACGTGGCATGGAGCTCGCCGGCTTCCACAAAGAGTAGCCCGTCTTCGCTTCACCGAAGGTTTGCGACAGGCGCGGTTTGAGTCGCGCCGATTTTCGCCGGCTCTGTGCTTAAATCAAATTATGTTCGCCCGCAAGGTCTGCGTCCAGTACGAGCACAACGGCCAACTTGAACCCTGTCCGTTGCATTGGCTGGACAACTTCAGCATGCGCAATTTCACTAATGCCTCTATCTTCGACGATACGCTGCCGGTGGCCGACGGATCTCTGGAAATTGGAACGAACGTCCCACTCGACCAACTTCGGGACGCAATGGAAGACTGGTTTCGGCGCAAGAGCTATTTGCCGAAAGACGCGACACTTACTTTGACACTGATCTAGCGGCGCATTCAAGAGTCAAAATCTAGATTGTTTACTCCGAGCGAAGCGAGGAATCTGCTTTTCGCGACGCTCGACCGAACAGCGGCAAGAACACCGTGGCGTGTGCGCCGTCTAGACTCCGCCGCCGAATACCGACGACCGCTCTGCTTTCAGCAGTCGCGCAAAAAGCCGTACGATCATTCCGTCAAGCCGCGTGCCACTCAGCTTCTCAAGCTCCGCCAGGGCCTGCTCGTGTGTCTTCGCGGGTGCGAACGTCCGCTCACTGGTCATGTTGGCATAGGTATCCGCCACCGCGAGAATGCGCCCCGAGAGCGGAATGCTCTCCCCGCGCAGCCCAAACGGATAGCCGGTTCCGTCAAAAGCCTCGTGGTGCGACAACACCGCCTCCGCCGCCCGCTCGCAATGCGGAATGGAGCGCAGGACCTCAACTCCCAGCTGGGGATGCGTTTTGACAATCGAGTATTCCTCTTCCGAAAGCGGTCCGGGCTTGTTCAGAATGCTCGCGTCCACAAACAGCTTTCCCACATCGTGCACCGAGCCGGCAAACGCCACATCTGACACCTCATGAGCCGACAGGTTCAGCCCACGTGCAATAATGCCGGCAAAATGGCGGCACTTATCGCCGTGCCCCGAGGCGTTCAGCTCCCGCAACTCCGCGGTTTGCGCCAGCGTCTCTACCGCCTCCCGCATCGCCGTTGTGTCGCCATCCTCGCTTCCACACAGCTTGCGCACGGTTCCGATCAGTTCTTCCAGATGCTCCGGGCCATTATGTTCGCGTTGCAAGAATCCTTCGATGTAGGAGGACAACAGCTGCCGCTGCACGGCCGATCCTTCACGGAATGTCTCCGTTGTAGCCACCTGATTCCCGCCTGCATGCTTGGCCATGTACATGCCGGCGTCGGCCACCCGAATCAGATCTTCCATTGCAAATCCGTGCACCGGGAAGCTGGCCACTCCAAAGCTGCCCGTGATCTTGTGTTCTTCGAGCATCGGATCGGTCGCCAGCCACAAGCGCAACCTCTCCGCCAGCACCTGTGCCTGATCGATCCCGGTTTCCGGCATCAGGATGATGAACTCGTCGCCGCCGTAACGCGCCACCACGTTCGATTGCCGGCACTTCTGCTCGAGCAACCTTCCCACGCGCGCCAGGACCATGTCACCCTCGAGATGCCCCTGGGAATCGTTTACTTCTTTAAACTTATCCAAGTCGACCAACACCACCGAAAATGGCCGGCCCGAGCGCGATGCACGCTTCCACTCTGAGCTGAGCGCCTCCCAGAAAAAACGCCGCGTCTTGATCCCCGTCAAACCGTCGGTGATCGACTGCTGCTGGAGCTTCTGGAAGACGAATGAATTGTGCAGGGCCGTTGCCAGCAGATCGGCAAGCGTATTTAAGATCAGCACATCCTGCGGAGCGAACGCGTTCTCCGAGCGACTCTCCACATTCAGTACGCCCAGCAGCGATTCGCCGTACATGATCGGCAGGCAGAGCACGGCGCGCGACTCCGGCGCCACGCCGGCCAATTGGCCCGGCCCGGCGTTCTGCACCAGGGCGCTCATACCGGTGCGCGCAACCTTCCCGAGCACACCGCTCCCCACCGCGATTCTCCGCCCCAAGGCCTGTGTCGTCGTTCCCGCCTCGGCTTTGATCTCAATATCCTTGGTCGCGTAATCCATGATGCCGATGCCGATGTGGTCGTAGCGGAAGTTCTTCTGAATTTCGCGCACGATGTCGGCCATCATCTGCTCGGCGTCCTCGCTTGAGATCGCCATCTTCGAAATGTTGTTGAGAAACGCCAGATGCCGCGCTCGCCGCTGCTCCTCCGAGAACAGCCGTGCATTCTCAACCGCCACTCCGAGTTGCCCAGCCGCCGTCTGCATTACCTCCAGGTCTCGCTCCTGGAACAGAAATTCCCGCTCCGTGCTCAGCGCCGCCATGACGCCTGCCGCTCTGCCGCCCAGAAGAATGGGCACTCCGCAAAACGAGCGGGCCGGCCGCGCGGGAATAAAATCCACACCAATCTTCGCGCGCACATCTTCGAGGTCCGCTTGAATCAGCAACGGCTGCCCGGTTCGAAGAATGTACTCCGTCAATCCGTTCGCCACCTTGCGCGAGCGCTTCGGAAGCGCTTGGCCGTCCTCGACCTCCAGCTCAAAGTGAATCTCGTCCTCTTCCAGAAAAGCGATATAAAACGCGCTCGTGTCGAAGATCTGGCCGAGCTCCGCCTGCACCGTGCGCAGCACCTCATCCTGATTTAAGTGCGAGCTGACCGCCTGCCCGATTTCGGTGAGCAATTCGTATTCTTTTGTTCGGCGCTGGGCCTCGTGCATGACAACATAATTTTCCAGTGTCAACGCAATCTGAAGAGCCAGGCCAATCAGCAGCCGCAAATTCGACGAGCCGAACATCCGCCGTTCCGCATGCGGGAAGAGGAGCACTCCAAAGTTATGCTCGCGCGTTTGCAGGCTCACCGCCATCAGATCGGTGATGCCTCCCCCGACCAGCGTCTGCTTGAATGCCTCGAAGCGCCCGCCGGAAAGCGCCGGCAAGGGTTCTTCCATCTCCGCCAGATTCCGGAACGTCACCACCCCGCCGCGACGGTAGGCCAACTCGCAGATGTAGTCGCCCGCCTCCGTCTTCTGAAGCTTCTCCAGGAACTCTGCCGAAAACCCTTTTTGCACAGAGGGGACCGTCCCGCGCCATTGCGCCGAGACTAGAATTACGCCGCGGCGTGACGCCAACGGCGATACCAGCCGGTCCACGAATGCCTGCATGCTGGGCACAAGCTCGCTCGCCGAGAGCAAACGCCGCGGATCGATGCCCAGCGTCGAAAATGCGAGCGCGTTCTCCTGCACCGCATTGCGTTCGTTTTCAAACAGAACCATCACCATCGCGATGGCCATTACCATCTGAGGAATCGGCCACAAAAATCCGCCCGGGCGTCCGACCGTCTCGATGAACGACTGCCGGAATTGTCCCGCGCCCATCAGCGCGCCCCACAGCGCCAGCGAGAATGCCAGGGTGCGGAAAGCGACTGAATCTCTCCGGAATCCGTACCGGTAATAATGAAACGAACTGTAGAACAGGACCGCCGCAAGGCCGGTTTCGAGACGCAAATAGACGGGCAGCGGCGTGGCTACCGGGCTGAACGTGCCGTCCACCATGTGCGCGCGCAGGCTGATATAAGTCAGCAGAATGCCCGCGCCCAGCAACGCGATGTCGTACCACTGGAGTTGAAACGGTTCCTTCGTCAGCCGGGTGGAAATGAAGATACACATCGCCACGGCCACCAGCAGCAGAGAGCCCACGAAGAACAGCACCGCCGACGGTCCGCGAAAATAAATTAACGCTTCAACCGCATAGTGCAGCGTGTACGCGCCCCAGGCCACTTGCCAGGCGCGGAAATAGCTCTGCCGGCTTTGCTCGTAGAGATAGCTGAAGACCAGCAGCACCAATAGCGCTACCGCTCCAGGAATCAATACCAAACCTGTCGCAATGTTGATCATTAGGTTTCTACGTTCTGTTCTCTTACAACACTCTTTATCCCAAAATTCGGATCACGCAATGCAGGCCCGGCTGGAACTACTTGGCCTCATCGTTTCACACCAGACAGCTCCAAACAACAGATGTCTTCTGGCAAGCTCCGCCTGGGCACGGATCGTTCTTGTCCACCAGTATCTTCTTATATGATGCTGCCCGCTAGAGCCATCAGCGCGACCGAGATTACCTAGGTAACCGAAGGTAACCAGTTAGTCCACTTTCCAAATCCGAAGGAAGGATCGAGGGCAGATCGCCAAAGCCGGGCGCTCGATTTCATCCGCTATACTCAAGCGTTATGCCACGCGTTCGATTCGCTCCGTCTCCTACTGGTTTCCTGCACGTCGGCAGTGCGCGCACTTTTATTTTCAACTGGCTCTATGCTCGCCACAACCACGGAACCATGGTGCTTCGTCTGGATGACACCGACGTCGAACGCAACACTGAAGCGAGTGTCAACTCCATCTTCGACGGCCTGCGATGGCTCGATCTCGGCTGGGACGAAGAGTACAAACAATCTGAGCGCCTTGCGCTGCACCGTCAGATCGCCGAAGCCATCTTTCAAAAAGATCTGGCCTACCGCGACTTCACCCCCGCCCACGCGGGCGACGCGGAAAAGTCGGGAGCCAATCAAACATGGCTCTTCAACTCCGGTATGCGTGAAATGAGTCGCGCCGAGAGCGATCGCCGCGCCGCCGCTGGTGAGTCGTTTGCCCTTCGTTTCCGCGTCCCGCGCGGCACTGGCGAAAACATCAGCTTCACCGACGCTGTCTACGGCCATCAATCCAAATTGGCCGACGACATCGAGGATTTCGCCCTCCTCCGCAGCGACGGCATGCCCACTTATCATCTTGCGTCATGCGCTGACGACATCGATCTCAAGATCAGCCACATCATTCGCGGCCAGGATCATCTTTCGAATACCTACAAACATGTGCTGATCTTTCAGTCCGCGCAAGACGCAGGCACAGCGTTGCCGCAGTTTGCACACCTCCCGCTGCTCGTCGCGCCGGACGGCTCCAAGCTTTCCAAGCGGCGCCACGGCCCGGTTGTGAGTGTGACTACTTATCGCGACGCCGGATTTCTCTTCGCGGCGTTTATCAATTTTCTTTGCTTGTTAGGCTGGTCTCCGAAAGATGATCGCACTGTCATGACGAGACAGGAACTGATCGACGCCTTTTCGCTCGAAGGCATCAATCGTGCGAACGCGGTCGTGAATTTCAAAGAGCCCGCCACTACGCCCGAAGACACTTTTGACCCCAAGGCGCTCTGGCTGAATGCCGAGCACATTCGAGCCCTTCCGGTGGCGGATCTGAGCGCGCAACTGCTGCCTATCGTTCAGCAGGCCGGCTTCAATGTCACGCCCGAAAAGATGCAAGCAATTACGCCGCTGATCCGCGAGCGCATCAGGCTCCTGCGCGATGTCCTAACCGCGGCCGACTTTTTCTTCGTCGACGAACTCCCGCCCTACGATCCGGCCGAGCTGATCCCGCAAAAAGGCGACATGGCGATGGCGCAGAAAGCCCTGGCCCGCGCCCGCGAGGTCCTCGCCCAAACCGAGTTCACGCATGACGCCCTCGACCAAGCCCTGCGCGCCGCCGCTCAGGATCTAGGCCTGAAAGCCGGCCAGATGTTCCAGCCGATCCGGGTAGCGGTCTGTGGAAGGAAGAACGCCCCGCCGCTGTTTGAGACGCTGCAAGTGCTGGGGAAAGAGATAACGCTGAAGAGAATCGAGCGTGCGATTGCGAAAAGCCGTTGAACGGCCAAAAGATGAACCGGCAGCGCTTGTCCCGGCATTAGCGCACTTTCACAACAGTATCACATATGTTACCATTGCATTGGGTCACGATTCTTGAATACCTGGATCCAGGTGGTCGTAGTCCCTATGCAGATTGGTTCAACGATCTGAATGCACAGGCAGCAGCTAAAGTTGCAGTTGGCGTTACGAGGCTTGCGCAAGGCCACCACTCGAATGTCAAAGCAGTTGGTGGCGGAGTGATGGAATACAAGGTCGATTTCGGTCCCGGATACCGCATTTACTTCGGGAACGACGGAGACTGTCTGATAATTCTGCTCGGCGGTGGAACTAAGAAGCGACAACAGAGCGATATCAGAACCGCGCAAACACGGTGGTCCGACTATAAGGAAAGGAAGTAAACACAGTGCCCCTTACCCGCGATTTCAAGCAAACAATCCAAGCCCGAGTCCGCCGCGATCCCGCATTCCGCAAGGAACTGCTCCGCGAGGGAATCGAATGCTTTCTTTCAGGAGACGTCGAAACCGGCAAGGGGGTGCTGCGCGACTACATCAATGCGACCATCGGCTTCGTCGAACTCGCCGAGGCCACCCACCATTCGGCCAAAAGCCTGATGCGAATGCTGAGCCCGTCCGGGAATCCGCAGGCCCGCAATCTGTTTGAAATTGTGGAATTCCTGCAACGCCGAGAGCGAGTTCGTTTCAAAGTTGCAGCCGCAGCAAGGTAGGAAGCCCCATCAGGGGCAGGTTTGCTTTCGTCTGTGCGCCCTCGTGTACCGCGGGTTAACGTGTTGCGCCCGGCACAAAAGAAAAATCCTACTTCTGCCCACTCAACTCGGTAGCCTTGGCGCGCGCTTCCGCCGCTTCGTTCTTCATTCCCCGGGCCTCATACACTTCAGCCAGCGCGGTTTCGTTTCCCGGATCATCCCAGGTCTCGCGCTGCTTCAAGAGCGCTGCGATGGCCTCGTCAGGCTGATTCAACGTCGCCTCAAGGACTCCGATCCCGTAATACACGCCCGGATAGCGCGAATCGATTTCCGCCACTCGTTTGTACTCCGCCAATGCCTCTGCATAGTGGCGCGTTGCCGTCAAAACTTGCGCCATCCCCGCATGGCCATTCGCGCTATTTGGATTGGCCTTTAAGAGCTGAGCGAAAGTGTCCTCTGCCTTTGCCGGCTGCCTTTGCGCGAGGTATATCTGCCCAAGCTCGAATTGCGCCGTCTCATTGTGCGGATCGAGCGCGAGCACGCGTTTCATTTCTACGGCGGCATTGTCAAAGTCTCGCTTATCGAAATACGCCTCCGCTAATGCGCCATGAGTAGCAACGGAGTCAGGTTGCTGCTGGGCAGACTTCTGAAGTTCCCGAATCGCCGCATCCGGATCGCCGGCATTCAGGCGGGCCAGGCCGCTCCCGCGCTGCACCAAATAATGAGCTCGCGACCGCAGCAGCCACAATCCGCCGCCGGCCACCAGCACTGCTCCAAAAACCAACACTGCAATGCGCCGCAGAATCGCATCATGCGCCGGGGCAACCTTTGCAATCAGCGCGCCGAGAATCAGTCCCATCACCAGCCCGCCGACATGCGCCGCGTTGTCGACGTGCGCAATCATCGCCCCAAAAACCAGGTTGTAGCCCACAAACATGAGCACACTGCGCAGCAAGCCGCTGACGGCGGTCCGAGGCAACGAGAACTCGCCCAGATAAAACGAGGAAATTAGGGCCCCCGCGATCCCGAAGATCGCACCCGACGCGCCGACGCTGAGCACCTCGGGATTCCAGATCACGCTGCCAATACTCGCGGAAAGGCCGCAAAGAAAATAGACAACGGTAAAAGTCCAATGGCCGTAAACCGACTCCGCCAGGCGCCCCAGATCCCACAGGCACCACATGTTGAACCCGATATGCAACAAGCCGCCATGCACAAAGAGACACGTAAGCAGCCGCCACCACTGTCCGTTAACTGTCAGGGGCCCGTAATTCGCACCAAAGTCGATCAGCGCCCGCCCCGGCGGATTAGTCAGCATCGTGCCGCCGATCGCCAGCGTCATCGCGATGAAGACTGCAACGTTGGCGCCAAAAATAACCTGCGTCACGATCATCGAGCTCGATTGCGGCCGAGCCCACGGCGCGGTTTCCACCCGCTGATACTGCGCGCCCTCGCCACGCTGCTGCGCTTCATGCTGTTTGCACCATGGGCAGATCTTTTTGCCGAAGGTCAAGCCCGGCATCTGCCGCCCGCACTGTATGCACTGCGCCATACGACATATAGAATAGCAAGAGCATGAGTCCGACTAATTCACTTTCGTCCGGTGCCTCGGAAGCCGCGCCTGAGTCGCCTGCCGAGCCGCGTCCCTCCAACTTCATTCGCGACGCGATGATCGAGGACCTGAAAGACAAGAAGTACGGCGACGCCGTCATCCAGACCCGTTTTCCGCCCGAGCCCAACGGATACCTGCACATCGGCCATGCCAAGGCAATCTGCCTCGACTTCGGCCTCGCCCATGAGTTTGGCGGCAAGACGAATCTGCGCTTCGACGACACCAATCCCGAAAAAGAAGAGCAGGAGTACGTCGACTCGATCGAGAAAGACGTCAAGTGGCTGGGCTTTGAGTGGGACAACCTCCGCTATGCCTCCGATTATTTCGATCAGCTCTACGAGTGGGCCGTCAAGTTAATCAAAGACGGCAAGGCCTACGTCGACGATCTGAGCGCCGACGAAATCCGCCAGTATCGCGGTACGTTAACTGAGCCCGGCAAAGAAAGCCCGTACCGCAACCGCTCAGCCGCGGAAAATCTCGACCTCTTCGAGCGCATGCGAAAAGGCGAATTCCCCGATGGCGCGCGCGTGCTGCGCGCCAAAATCGACATGGCCTCGCCCAATCTTAATATGCGTGACCCGGTCATGTACCGCATTCTTCATGCCGACCATCACCGCACCGGCAGCAAGTGGTGCATCTATCCGATGTACGACTACGCGCACGGCCAGTCCGATTCCATTGAACACGTCACGCACTCCATGTGCACGCTCGAATTCGAAGACCATCGGCCGCTCTACAACTGGTTCATCCAGCAGCTCGGAATTTTTCCCTCGCAGCAATATGAGTTCGACCGTCTCAGCCTCACCTACACGCTGCTCAGCAAGCGCAAGCTGCTCAAACTCGTGCAGGAGAAATTAGTCAGCGGCTGGGACGATCCCCGCATGCCCACGCTCTCCGGCATTCGCCGGCGCGGCTACACGCCTGAAGGATTGCGGAACTTCTGCGGAGCTATTGGCGTCTCAAAAACCAATGGCACGCTAGAACTCGCGATGCTCGAGCACTTCGTTCGCGAAGACCTCAACAGACGCGCCCCGCGCGTAATGGCCGTTCTGCGTCCGCTGAAAGTAGTGATCGACAACTATCCGGAAGGCCAGACAGAGCAGATGGAGGCGGTGAATAACCCGGAAGACGAATCCGCCGGTAAAAGGGAAGTTCCATTCTCGAAGGTTCTCTACATCGAACAGGATGACTTCCGCGAAGAGCCGCCCAAGAAGTATTACCGCCTCTCGCCGGGAGTCGAAGTTCGGCTGCGTTATGGCTACTTCATTACCGCAAAAAGCGTGGTGAAAAACGATAAGGGCGAGGTCATTGAAGTGCACTGCACTTACGATCCAGCCACGCACGGCGGCAATGCCCCTGATGGCCGCAAGGTGAAGTCGACCATCCACTGGGTCTCAGCCGCCCATGCGATCGATGCCGAAGTGCGGATCTACGACAAACTCTTCACCAAAGAAAACCCCAACGAAGTCTCGGAAAGCGAGCGACCGGAAGAAAGAGATTTCACAGACAACCTCAATCCTCTCTCGCTCGAAGTAATCAGGGATGCCAAGCTCGAACCGTCGCTGGCCAACGCGCCGGTGGAGAGTCGTTACCAGTTCGAGCGCCTGGGCTATTTCTGTGTCGATCCGGACTCCAGACCCGGCAAGCCGGTCTTCAATCGCACCGTCGCGCTTAAAGATACCTGGGCCAAGATCGAAAAGCGCACGACGTAAAAAGCACTTACTTCGCCCGGCCTGCTGCCTGCTTTCGCTCGTGCGCGTGGTCTTGTTCCCACCCACGATGTTCCCGGATTTCGTGCCTTCTCTTCATATCCATCAGCGCCAGCACCACGACAGCTGATGACGAGGCAAACTCGCTCCCCACTCCGAGCGCAAACTCCGCGCCGACGTCTTCGCCGAGGTCGGCACGGCGCACGATCTCCGCCGCCAGTCGATGCAGGCGCTTGTGTTCCACCGTCAGCCTTGCGAACTCAGGATAAGCCGAATATTTTTTTCCTTCTCCCCGAATCCACTCTCCGAGCTTGCTCTTGTGGTCCGCAGCCACTTCTTCCACCTTCAGACTATGATCCGGATGCGCAATATAGCCGTGCAGCCTCTTCTTCCATTCCGAGTGACAATTAACCGCATCGTCAAAGCTCATCGACCTTTTCTTCGGTGACATGAGAGCAATCCTCTTCGTCACTATCGGCCGAAGTCTCGGTCCGCTTTACATTTGGTCACGCCACTTCTTGATCAGCCATGAAAGACAGCTACGAGCAAAAGAAAACGGCCGGGAGTTTTCTCCCGGCCGCTACTTCAAGAACCGTCACGTCTACTTCTTCAACGTCCGAATCCACTTCAAGATGCCATCGATCTGCTCTTTAGACAGTTTGCCATGATACGACGGCATCTTCCCCTTGCCCTTGGTAATAATCTCAGTGAGTTCCGCGTCCGACTTCATTTGCACGGCCGCCGAAGCGAAATCGGGGAGCTTCATGTTTTTGCCCATGACCGTGTCGCCAGCCCCGGTGGGGCCGTGGCAAGCTGCGCAATGCTGGGCCTTGTAGTCGGCGACCCCGTCGGCGAGCAGGTAGTTCGATCCGATCATAGCCAGCACCGCCAGTGCCAGAGCCGCCCGCAAGATCATCCTCATGTTTCTCTCCTGATGATTATGTAACTAAGCGCTACACAAGGAGCTTAACCGCCCCCGCATCGCGCAGCTCCAAACGGGCAAGTCACGGTTGGATGCGATTCCCGGTGGGAGAAGTGTGCGGCACAGACGATATCACAAAGAAATCATGTCCCGGAACCATGCCCCGAAGCTTTTCGGGTGGTCCGACGCCTCCGCGACCAGCCAGAGCCTTCAGGAACGTGAACCCCGATGCTGGCTTGCGCCCTGCGCCGGAATAGCGCCTCACTTGGGCGCAACACCAAGGAGTCATCGGGGTTAAGAACAAACAGTAATCGTCAAGCAAGGGGTAAAGCGACCTCTATGAGGCTCATTGATTGTTCCCTGAGATATCGGTAGAGCAGGAGAGAAAACAACGTACCGCTGCTCTCCCCTGTCAGGATATTAGCGTAAGTCCACGCCGACAGGCATCTCCTCTTGCGCTTTACACATCTTTACAAAGTTCGTAAGCTTGAGGGCGCAGCCAACTAATGCTTTTCAGAGTCTGAACTCTAAAAACGGTCCGCGAAACGAGCGGCCAATTCCCCACATCGAGATGACCCATATGAAAATTCTTACTGACTTCCGCCGCTGGACACTCGCGGCGTGTTTCGCTGCACTCTTATGCCTGACCCTCAGCCCGCTTTCGCTCGCGCAAGATGAACCCCAGGATGATCCGCCGACTCGCGTCGCCCGTCTCGGCTATCTGGAAGGCTCCGTTTCATTTCAGCCCGCCGGTGAGTCGGAATGGGTTGACGCCGTTCCCAATCGTCCGATTACGATCGGCGATCAGCTTTGGGCTGACAACAACTCGCGCGCCGAACTCGAACTCGGATCGGCCGTAATCGATCTCAGCGGCAACACCGGCATATCGTTCCTCAATCTCGACGACCACACTATTCAGGTCCAGCTCAGTTCGGGAGCGATTAACATTCGTGTTCGGCGCCTGGGCCGCGACGACGACTTCGAGATCGATACTCCCAATCAGGCCTTCACGATCGAAGAGGCTGGCCGGTATCGGATCGAAGCCAGCGCCGATGGAACCTACACCGTGGTCAGCGTCCGCGAAGGCGAGGGCGAATCGACCGGCAACGGATCGACCTACACCGTCCAGGCCGGACAGCGCGTAACCTTCGACGGCACAGACACGCTCAACGCCCAGATGGAAGACCTGGGCGGACCTGACGACTTCGACAACTGGTGCTACGGCCGGTACTACCACTACGAGCATTCCAGTTCGGCCCGATACGTATCGAACGACGTTGTTGGCTACGAAGATCTCGATGACAACGGCGACTGGCGTCCGGCGCTCGGTTACGGCAACGTGTGGTTCCCGCACGTAGCCGCCGGATGGGCTCCTTACCGCGAGGGCCATTGGGCTTGGGTCGATCCGTGGGGATGGACCTGGGTCGATGAAGAGCCTTGGGGCTACGCTCCTTTTCACTATGGCCGTTGGGCGTTCTTTTCCGGCCAGTGGGGATGGGTTCCCGGGCCGATGGAAGTCGCGCCCGTCTATGCTCCCGCACTTGTGGTTTTTGTGGGTGGAGGCGGAATGGCCTTCGGCGGTAACGTTGCCTGGTTCGCCCTCGGACCGCGTGAAGTTTACGTTCCCTCGTATCCCGTGAGCCGCGGCTATATGACCAGCATCAACATGAGCGGCACCGTCGTGAACCAAACCGTAATCACGAATGTCTATAACACCACCATCATTCGCAACCAAACGAATATCACGAATGTGACGTATGTGAACCGGGGCGTAGCCGGCGCGATCATCGCTGTTCCGCAGCAGGCTTTTGTGAGCGCGCAGCCGGTTGCTCATATCGCGATCGCAGTCAACGCCAAGCAGTTGGCGTCCATGCCCATCAGCGTGAGGGCAGCAGTTGCACCCACTCCGAATAGCCTACTCGGCGCCCGCTTCAACACAGCCGGCCATGTTGCGGCCCCGCCCGCGGCCATCGCTCGGCGTGCCATCATTGCCAAAGCGACGCCGGCACCGGCACCGGTTCCGTTTGCTGCGCGACAGCAAGTGCTGGCGGCGCATCCTGGACAGCCGATCGCAAGGCAGCAAATGGCGCAAATGGAAAAAGCTCGACCGGCGAATGCTCAAGTAGCGCGTCCGCAAATTAAGCAGGCGCCGGTTGGACGGCCTGCAACGGTCACAGCGGCGCGGCCCGGGGCCAATCCGTCGAACGCACCTGTGAATCGCCCCGGCAATCAGCCTATGTCGAGCCGGCCGATGCCGAATCAGCCGGTGCAAAATCAGCCGGAGCGAAATCAACCTGCGGCAAATCAGCCCTCGAATCGTCCGAATAATCCCCCAGCCAGCGAGCGCGCGGCACCTGAGAAATCGTCCAGCTCCGGAAAATCGTCCTGCGCCAGCCGCGCGTCCGCAGCCGAGTCAGCCGGCCCAGAACAATCGTCCAGGCGAGCCGCCGATGCGCAATCAAAGCCCGCCATCAGATCAGGCTCCCGCACGCAATGAGCGTCCGCAGAATGCTCAACCGTCCAATCGCCCGGAGCAACAGCAGCCAAGGACGAATCAACCGCAGCAGCGTCCGGAAGTGAATCGTCCGGCCGAGCCGGCGCAGCGAAACGAACCCGCGGCGCGTCCCGCGCCGCCGGCCAAGCAGCCGCCCGCGGACAAAAAGCAGAAAGATAATCAGAAAAAAGACGATGAGAAGAAACGCGAAGAAAAACCGCCGGGCAACTGAGGCAAATAAAAGTTAAATGGGAGAACGTGTGGTGCGGACTCCTGTCCGCGCCACGCGTTCCACGTGAGAGTCAGCCAAGGGGCGTCAGCCATTGCCGTCAGGCGTTTCTGCTTCCAACTCGGTCAGCATCTCTTCATCGACATCCCATTTTTTCAAAATTGTAAAAATGGTTCTCGATCCAAATCCCGCGCGCATTAGATTCCGAAAAATGCGTGCGGTTTCTTTCTGATCCTTCGGTTTCTTCAGCCGTTTGCGCTTCAGGTAAGCGCGTGCCAAATCTTCTTCCTTCACCTCGTCGTAGGCCGAGGCCACCGCCTTTTCAATGACCTCTCCGTGAACGCCTTTCACCTTCAGGTCGCTGACCACGCGCATGCGCCCGAACTTCTCCGTATCGCGGCGATAGGAAGAATACGCAGCCGCGTAACGGGCATCGTTCAAATATCCCTGGTCCTTCAGGCGAACGATGATCAACTCAACCAGCGTCTTGCCGAATTCGGTATCGGCTTCCACGCGGTTGCGCAGCAGCCGCTTCAGCTCCGCGACTGATCGGCTGCGCCGCGCCAGTGCTCCGACCGCATATTCGTATAGTTCCGGTTCGGTGAAGAGCTTTCGAGGACGCGCAAAGGCCATAACTACGCTCCGCTCATCGAGGAGGCTGTGAGGATGATTGAGGTGCCGATGGCACGGCCGGAGCCGCATTCACAGGCACTGCCGGAGCCGCGAGTGCGGCCTTTGCCGAAGCCGGCAGCTTGTCGGCATTCGCCACCAGCAGCGCTATCTGCCACATCTGCGTCTCGTTCAATGACTTGCTGAATCCCGGCATTCCAGTCAGCCGAAAGCCGTTGAATATCTTCCAGTAACTTTCGCCCGGCGCGTCGTCGGTGACGCCCTCGCCCTTGAACAGTTGCGGCGGATGGGGATACATTCCGGATGCGATCGCCGTCTTCTGCGAGTCAGGCAATCCATGGCAAACCGCGCAATGTTGTTTGTAGAGTTCGGCGCCCGCCAGATAATTTGTCTCGCTCGGCTGAATGGGCACATTCTTCGGCATCTCTTTATCGATCCGCGCATGTTGGGCTTTGCGCGCCAGGTAAGATTCAAACGGCATGTCAGGATCCGTGGTCGCTACCGGCGCGCTCCCGCCAACCAGATAGAAGTACAGCAGCGCCGGAACCACGATCATCCCAAGCACGAAACCAACGATGAATTTCAAGGGCACCCCCGCCTTTCTGGAAGATAGATTAACTCTAGCATTTCATTAATCCGTCGCGCACCCGACTAAGGCTGACGAAGTCTCTCGGCTTGCAATTCAGCGGATTTCGGCGGTCGAAGGCTTTGGACTTCGATTGGGATGGGATCAGCGCGCCCACGAATCTCCAATCCGCATTTAAAATGGGATATCCATCCCGGGAGATGTCTTTCCCGGGCTGGGAAAGTTCGGGACCGGGATTTACAGGTTGTTGACACCGCCGCGGGGCGGAAGACTGATACGCTCCTCTTAACAGACGGGCGTGTCGGAGATCGGAACTCGATCTACATATGAAAATCGTCAGCACAGCCAGCGCATTTCCGCGTCACTATTATTCGCAGGATGAACTCCTCGACGGCCTCCGCGCATTCTGGGGAGACCGCATGGAGAATCCCGAAGTGCTGCGCCGCCTGCATCGCAATGTGGGCGTCGATGGCCGCTATCTCTCCATCCCCAAAGAAGAATATCTGACGATGAGGACCTGGGGCGAAGCGAACCACCATTGGATTGACACGGCGACCGAGTTGGGAGAAAAAGCCGTGGCGGGCGCGCTCGCGGGCGCGGGATTGAACGCGCAGCATCTGGGCGCGTTCTTCTTCACATCCGTAACCGGCATATCGAGTCCATCCATCGACGCGCTGCTGATCAACAAAATGGGACTCTGCCGCAATATTCGGCGGGTTCCAATTTTTGGACTCGGCTGCGTGGCGGGAGCGTCCGGAATTTCTCGGGCAGCCGATTACGTTAAGGCCTATCCCGATCAATTCGCCGTCGTGCTCTCGGTCGAGCTTTGCTCGCTCACTATTCAGCGCGAAGACCTCTCAGTCGCCAACCTGATTTCATCGGGCCTATTCGGCGACGGCGCCGCCGCGGTGATTGTGGCGGGCGCCGAATGCGGGCTTCCGAGTTCCGGCCCCACCATTATTGCGACGCGCTCCGTCTTCTATCCGAATACGGAAGAGATGATGGGCTGGGACATATCCGAAAAGGGGTTTCGCATCGTGCTTTCGCGCGAGGTTCCGAACCTGGTTCGACAAAATCTCGCTCATGATGTCGATGAGTTTCTCGCGACGCGTGCCCTCACACGCGCTGACATAGGAAGCTGGTGTCTGCATACCGGCGGGCCGAAGATTCTCGAGGCCACGGCCGAGGCGCTGGAACTGAACAATGGCCA
The DNA here is from genome assembly GCA_963803645.1 of uncultured Acidobacteriaceae bacterium. Classification (GTDB taxonomy): domain Bacteria; phylum Acidobacteriota; class Terriglobia; order Terriglobales; family Acidobacteriaceae; genus Acidiflorens. The sequence continues at coordinate 1,343,493 of CAWDNK010000007.1, forward strand.
ACTCGACGCTTCGTGGGACTGCTTGCGGCGCACCGGCAATCTTTCGTCGGCCTCGGTGCTGGTCGTGCTCGAAGAAGTGATGAAGAATCGCCGGCCCGCACCCGGCACGCTCGGCATTCTCGCCGCCATGGGTCCGGGTTTTTGTTCGGAATTTGTTCTGCTGGAATGGTGATAGTGGTACTCGACGCGCATCAAATATGGAAGCGCGAGCTTCAATCGTGCCGCGACGCCCGCAAGACTTGGGAGCTTTAGCGGCTGAAGGACTCCGCGTCCGGCAATCTAAAGATTGGCGTCGACTATGCCAGCCTATTTCGAAAATCCGGTTGACGTCTTCGTCATCGGAGGCGGCCCAGCTGGACTCGCAACAGCTATTGCCGCTCGCCGTCGCGGGCTGAGCGTGGTTATCGCCGACGGCGCGACTCCTCCGATCGACAAGCCGTGCGGAGAAGGCCTGATGCCCGACGGCCTTGCGGCGCTGCGCGATCTGGGCCTTACTATTACTGCATCTGCGTGCCACCCGTTCCGGGGCATTCGTTTTTTCAACGGCAAACAAACCGCCGAAGCGACCTTTCCGCGCGGCGCTGCCTGCGGAATCCGCCGAACCGCTCTGCATCGCATGCTTATCGAACACGCGGCCGCGTGCGGTGTTTCCATGCTCTGGCAAACTTCGGTTGTGGGCCTTCATCCTGAAGGCGTGCTTCTTGGCGCGGGTCTCGTGCCCGCGCGGTGGATCGTCGGCGCGGATGGCTCCAATTCCCGGGTTCGCCGCTGGGCCGGTCTCGAGCCTCACCGGAAGAGCCATATACGCTTTGGATTCCGCCGCCATTATCGCGTCGCGGATTGGGTCGCTTTCATGGAACTGCACTGGGCCAACAATTCCCAAATCTACGTCACGCCGGTCGGCCACGATGAGATCTGTCTCACCGTAGTCAGTTCTGATCCGCACTTACGACTCGATCAGGCGCTCGCCGACTTTCCCGAACTTGCCGCCCGCATCGCTCACGCCGAAGGCGCCTCCAGCGAGCGCGGCGCGATTACCGCGAGCCGAAGACTGCGGCGCGTCTACCGCGGGAACACTGCTCTCGTCGGCGACGCCTCGGGCGGCGTCGACGCCATCACCGGAGAAGGCCTCTGCCTGGCTTTTCGCCAGTCCGCGTTGCTGGCCGATTGCCTCGCCCTCAATAATCTCGCGCGCTATCAGTCTGATCATCGCCGCCTGCTTCGCCGTCCCGCCATGATGTCGCGTCTGATGCTCCTGATGGGCCGCCACCCGCGCCTTCGCCGGCGCGCCATGGAGGTTTTCGAATCGAGTCCACGCTCCTTTGCGCGAATGCTCGCCGTGCACGTCGGAGATGGCTCCGCGCGCGATCACATCATGAGTGGCATTTCTCTGGGATGGCAACTCTTCACCGCGTGATCTCGCCGACGCCATCGACGTTCTTGAAACGTCCAGCTCTTGCTCTGCTGATCTTGGTGCTGTCATTTTCGCTCCGCGCGTTCGCCCAAGGACCACCGCCGCCTGCGCATGAGTTCCGGTTGCAACTCGATCCGTCGCTGAGCGGCGCCGCCATTCTTCTCACGGGCAATTTTCATAGCGTCGAGGGTTCGTTCGCTCTCAAACGCGGCTCGGTAGAGTACGATCCTGCCTCGGGCAAAGCCAGCGGTGAAATTGTTTTCGACGCGCTCAGCGGGAAAACCGGGAGCGACAGCCGTGACAAGAAGATGCACCAGGATGTTCTGGAGAGTTCCCGGTTCCCTGAAATTTCATTCCGTCCGGATCACGCCGAGGGCGCGCTCGCAACCGCGGGCGACTCAACTCTTCAGGTGCACGGCATCTTTTCGATTCACGGCGCCGATCATGAACTCACAATACCGGTGACGGTTCATCTGGACGGCGAGGCGTGGTCCGCAAAGGCAGCGTTCCCGGTGCCGTATGTGAAGTGGGGGATGAAGAATCCGAGCGTGCTTTTCCTTCGAGTTGCCGGCTTCGTCGACGTGCAATTCCATGCGGCGGGAAGCATTCGCTAGCTCATTGCCCTACTCTGGCTATTGAATGTTAGAGACGGAGTTTTCGATGGAGCGAGCTGGTGTGGAGCGGGCGGACGGCGCTATTTGGTTACTCCGCGCTCCGAGGCCTCAATAAATCGAATCAGGAGATCCACGTCGTCGCCGCGATCGGTTTCGGCTTTGAGCTTCTCCAGAGCCTGCGAGGTATTCAGCTTGGAAGTCAGCAGCAGGCGGTAGGCGTGATGAATTTTCCTGATCCGCTCCTTCGCGAATCCACGGCGCTCGAGCCCGACGGCGTTCAATCCGTAAGCGCGCGTTCCACGCTCGGCTGAGGTTTTTGAAAACGGCAGCACGTCGCGCGTGACGGTCGTGCCGCCGCCAATAAATGCGTGCGTGCCGATGCGCACAAAGTGATGGATGGGGCAGAGCGCGCCTACAGTCGCCCAGTCCTCCACGGTCACGTGTCCGCCCAGGGTGGCCGCGTTGGCCATGATGATGTGATTTCCGATGCGGCAATCATGGGCAATGTGCGTGTAGGCCATAATCAGGTTGTGGCTGCCGACACGCGTCACGCCGTCCGCTTTCGCGGTCGCGCGGTTGATGGTCACATATTCGCGAATTTCGTTGTGGTCGCCGATCTCCAGGCGAGTCGGCTCGCCTTTGTAAGAAATGTCCTGCGGCGCCAAGCCAATTGAGCAGAATGGAAAAAACCGGTTATCGGCGCCGATCCTCGTTGGGCCGTCCATTGCGACGTGTGATAGCAGATGGCAGCGTTCACCGAGTTCCACCTGCGGGCCAATCACGCAGTAGGGGCCGACTTCGCACGAGGGATGAATCCGGGCTTGCGGATCGATAATTGCGGTGGGATGAATGGACATTGCGAAATTTGTGATCGGTTAATTTGTGATCTGTAATTGTATTCAGTGGCTTCACAGCACGAAATCACAAATTGCGAATGGAAATTACAAATCTCCCCCCGCCGGCTCGGCAGCGCCAGTTCCAGCTCCACTTACAATGACTCGCGGGACCAGCCGGCAAGTCACAGTCGACTCGGCAGCCACCTTTCCGTCGACGTACGCCTTGCCCTCCAGCCGCGCGGCCGTCCTGCGCCAGGCCTTCACTTCCACTTCGATGCGCAGCTGATCACCCGGCACGACCGGCCGCCGGAACCGCGCCTTCTCAATCCCGGTAAACACCATCAGCATTTCGTCGCGATTCGGAACCTCGGTCAGCAGCAGCAAACCGCCGGCCTGGGCGATTGCCTCCACGATCAGCACGCCCGGCATGATGGGCTTGTCGGGAAAGTGTCCCTGGAAAAAAGGCTCTGTGATCGTAACGTTTTTCAGAGCGACGATTCGCTTCATGCGCTCCAGTTCGAGCACTCGATCGATCAATAGAAAAGGATAACGATGCGGCAAAATCCTGAGAATGTCATTGATTTCCATTGCACTTTTCGCCGCTGGAGCCGTTTCGGTAGTCTCTACGCTGTCACCCATATCGTTTTCGTCTTGAGGCGAAGATTATACTGTAGCGCACGCCCTGGGATGAATCGTTGCTGAACTAAGGAAAACCGGTGAAAGGGAATCATGAGAATTCGTAGAGCCTCGGTTATCGCATTGATATTCTTTTGCGCGCTTAGCGTCTCGACTGCACTGTGGTCGCAGACCACGCAGGCCGCAGCCGCTCAACCAGCGGCGTCCGCGGTGCCCGCGCTGCCGGCGGAGATTCCGGCAACTGCCGAGCGCTATTCGATGTTGATGATGGGCAACATGGCTGGCCAGCAGGCTGTTTGGACTGCCTCCGACGGCACAGTCCACATGTTCTTTCAGTTCAATGACCGCGGCCGCGGCCCAAAAACCACTTCGATTATCAAGCTCGATTCAAACGGCATCCCGGTGTCGGAGACCATCGCGGGAAACGATTACCTGAAATCTCCGGTCGACGAAGTCTTTAGCAACGCCAATGGCACCGCTCGCTGGAAAAATACTGCCGAGCAGGGCGAGAAGAAAATCTCCGCGCCCGCCTTCTATACCTCGCTTGGCGGAGCGCCCTCTGAAATCGCGCTTCTTGCCCACGCTGCACTCCAGAATGGGGGCAAGATCGCGCTGCTGCCTGAAGGCGAGGCGCGCGTGGAGCGCGTATCGGAGTTGGAAGTTGCAGGCGGCGCGCGAAAAAAGCGAGTCGCCCTGTATTCGATCACGGGGCTCGACTTTGCTCCGACTTATGTCTGGCTCGACGATTCAGACAAAGGCCACGAAAAATTCTTCGCGTCGGTCGACAGTTGGGGATCGATCGTTCCCGATGGCTGGGAGTCCGCCGTTAAGCCGTTGCTCGCCGCGCAGGATGAAGTTAAGGAGTCGCGCTCGGCAACCCTGGCCACGAAGCTGGCGCATCAACCCAAACTCGGGATCGTGTTCACTCACGTGAACTTATTCGATGCCGAGTCGGCAAAAATCATCCCTGACCAAGAGGTCTTCATAACGGGCAATCACATTACCCGTGTGGGACCATCGCTGCCTGGTCGGACCGGAATATGGCCCGAGATCATCGACGCCAAAGGCAAGACCCTGCTCCCTGGCCTGTGGGACATGCACGCCCACGTCGGCGACAACGATGGCCTACTGAATCTGGCAGCCGGAGTCACCACCGTCCGCGATCTCGCCAACGATACCGACTCGCTGCTCGCGCGCCGCAAGCGTATCGCCGACGGAAAAGAAATTGGCACGCGCATCGTGATTGCCGGGATTATCGACGGCCGTGGCCCGTATCAAGGCCCGACGAAAGTGCTCGTCTCGACCGAAGCGGAAGCCCGCGCGGCCGTTGACAACTACAAGCGCCTGGGCTACGTGCAGATCAAGATTTATAGTTCCGTTCCGCCCGCCATTGTGCCCGCAATCATTGACGAAGCCCACAAGAATGGCCTGCGCGTCAGCGGACACATTCCCGCGGGAATGACCGCCGATCAATGCGTCCGGCTCGGCTACGATGAAATTCAGCACATCAATTTTCTGGTGCTCAACTTCTTTCCCGAAATCAAAGACACGAACACCATCACGCGACTTACCAAACCGGGCGAGATTACCGCCGGTCTCGATCTGAACTCGGCGCCGGTTCACGATTTCATCAAGCTCCTCCAGGATCACCACACCAAGCTCGACTTGACGCTCAGCGTCTTTGAAGATCAGTACCTCGGCCGGATCGGGAAAATTCCTCCCGGGTACGAGAAAGTCGCGAACCGCCTTCCCGCGCAGGTGCGCCGCGGCTTGCTCACTGTCGGCATGACGCCGCCTCCCGGCATGGATGAGACGTACAAGAAATCTTTCGCCAAGATGCTGGAGTTCACTGGCCTTCTCTATCGCTCCGGTCTGTCGATCGAAGACGGCACGGATAGCATGGCCGGCTTCGCGCTTCATCGCGAACTGGAGCTCGATGTCCAGGCCGGCATTCCACCCAGCCAAGTCCTTCAGGACGCGACGCTCAACGCAGCGAAGATCATGAGCCTCGACAAAGATTTGGGCTCAATCACGGCCGGCAAGCTCGCTGACCTCACGCTGGTAGACGGTGACCCCACGAAAAACATCAGCGACATCCGGAAGACCGTGGTCGTGGTCAAAGACGGAGTTTTGTACTATCCCGCGGAGCTCTACGGAGAGCTGGGAGTGATTCCGTAGCATCGCGCATTGATTGAGGAGAAACGGCCTACTTCACTCCCTTCGTCGAATCCCAGGATCCCTGCTCCTTGCGGACCATGACGATTTCTCCGATGTGATAAGCGTTGTGCGTTCCGATCCGCGCGATCGTCGGAGCCCACTCCTCCAGCTTCTTCTCATCTGCTGTCTCGACCAGTTTCTCCAACTCGGTCATCACTGCGTCGAAGCGGTGTACCGTGTCGGTCCAGTTCTTCGGGTCGAATTGAGTAAACGTGTCGTCGTTGTTGCCGCTGTACTTCGCCGCGGTTTGCCCCTTGAACTTCGCCAGGCTCCGCTCATTCCAATAAACCAGGTGATAGGCGAGTTGGCCGACCGAGTGATTGCCGTGGCCATCAGTCCAACTGGCCTGTTCCGGAGTCAATCCAGCCATGGCGGTGTTGCCATCCACGAACCAGTCTTTCTGATTGTGTGTGGTCTTCAGTTGCTCGAGCAGGATGCTGCGAAGAGTAGGCGCAGGTTTTTGATTCTGTGCGTATACATGAGCCGACAGCGCCAGAAGAATAACGACAATCATTCGCTTCATGAGATTTCCGCTCCTTTGTGTCCTTAGACGGACGTGCCCGTGGTTGGCTAGCAATTGTCGTTCGTTATGTGCATCCAAACCATTTTTTCCATAATCAAAACTTGTACAGTCAAACTCGCACGAAGAGGATCATATGCCCGACGCGACGACGATTTCCGCCCAGACGAAGGCCACCATTTCTGACGAGGCGCTCGACCAGCTTTTCCGCGAGGCCCGCACCCACAATGGATGGCTGCCCAAGCCGGTTTCAGCCGGACTTCTGCGCCAAATTTACGATCTCGCGCGCTTCGGTCCGACCAGCGCCAACGGTTCGCCGGCGCGCTTCGTGTTCGTAACCTCGTCCGAAGCCAAGCAACGCCTTCGTCCCGCGCTCTCGGCGGGTAACCTCGAAAAGACCATGGCTGCTCCGGTCGTCGTCATCATCGCCTATGACACCGAGTTCCACGAGCACCTTCCGAAGCTGTTTCCGCATCGCGATATGCGGTCTATATTCGCGGGCAATCCGGCGCTGATTCAGGAGACCGCGTTCCGCAACAGTTCGTTGCAAGGCGCTTATTTCATGCTGGCCGCGCGCGCTCTGGGCCTCGATTGCGGTCCCATGTCCGGATTCGACGCCGGCAAGGTCAACGCCGAGTTCTTTGCCGACGGCAAGTGGAAGGCGAACTTCCTCTGCAACCTTGGTTACGGAGACCCAAGCAAACTCTTCCCGCGCAGCCCGCGCCTGTCATTTGAAGAAGCCTGCCTGATCCTCTAGATCGCGCCGACGGTCGGGTGCTGCAAAGAAAAAGGCCAGCTTAAGCTGGCCTTTTTGATGGTTCACGTACGGTTTTACGCGGGCCTACTTCTTGGGCGCGATCGCATCCTTTGCGGCCTTGGCCACGCGGAATTTCACAACGGTCTTCGCCTTGATCTGAATCGGTTCGCCGGTCTGCGGGTTGCGGCCCATGCGAGCCTTGCGGTGCGCCTTCACCAAGCGGCCGAGTCCTGGAACTACGAATACGCCGTTCTTCTTGGTCTCTTTGATCGCGGTGTCAGCCAGGTGCTCCAGGAACGTTGCTGCGGTCTTGTTGTTGGAGCCGAGTTTCTCGGCGAGATGACGGGTGAGTTGTGTTTTGGTCATACCACTAGCCATGAATTCCTCCTTCAAAAGCGTACTGAATGTTGATTTCGACCGCATCTTAACTCACGCTGCTGTGGAAAACCAGCAAAATATGCAGATTTTATGCGGTTTCCCAAGAAGGTACCCTCGAAAACCAGCTTAAAATCGCATTTCTAGCGTGTCGATGCTCGGAAACCAGCCAAGGTCGCGCGGCTACTAAGCGCTCGGGAGGCCACGAATTGAGGTTTATGGATCGTATTTACGAATCCTAATTTACGGATCGTAGACGAGAGTGTGCATGCCCGCGTGGCGCGCCGCTTCCTGCATCTCCTCCAGCTTTCTTTTCTGCTCATCGAGTTGCTGGTGCATCTGCGCCAGCCGCTGTAGTTGCCGCGCCTCGCCGCGATTGTAGTTCAGTCCGGCATAGTAATCGGAAGGCGATCCGCTGCCGTAACGATTGGGGTCCGCAAAACGAATTGACGCTCTGAGCGTGTCGATCCGCATTCGCAGACCAGCAACCGTGCTTTCCTGCTGGAGGATTTTCTTCTTCCATTGTGCGGCCGCGCGCTGCTCGTTTGCACGCTGTTGTGCGGCGCGCTGTTCGGCGAGTTGCTGTTGAGCGGAACGTTGCTGGGGCGAGCGTTGTCGCGTCACGTGAGGAGGCGTCGCGTGGTCTTCGGGTGTGGGCGCGGGCGCGGGCGGTTGCGCCGACGGCCTGTCGCTGAACGGTGACTGTGCGGTTGATGGCGGAGCCATGGTCGTTGCAGTTGGGGTGCTGCTCGGGCTGTTCGGCGCGTTCGTCGCCGCGTCGGGCTCCTTGGGGAGTGTCGAGTTCGTGAAGACTTTCGGCTGGGCTGTCGAGTCCTCGGCGGCTTTCTTGTCGCGGTTCTCGCGGGCAATATCGCCGAGCGATTGCGATTGGCTAACGGCGGCAACGCTCATCAGCAACGTTGCCAGAGTCAGTAAGACGGAGATGCCAGAATGCTGGCGGAAAACTCGGCGCATAATTCGCCCCCAAGATTGAGCCCGCTCTCGGCTCCATCGTAGCGCCGCCCGAGAAGAGAATGGGATTACGCGAGTAACTCGTTGCAGGTTACGTAAGTCCACGGCGGGAGTCGGTTATCTGATGTTTGCCGCTATGGCTGAAATACCTTGTCCAGCAAGGCTTTGGGCGACATTCCGCTGGCGCGAAAATGGCGAATGCTCAAGGCGTCGCTGCGCTTGGCGAGTCGAGCACCGGTCGAATCGCGCACTAACTCGCAATGAAAATATTCCGGCGCCTGACACCCGAGCGCACGCAGCAATAAAATTTGCCGCGCCGTCGACTTCAACAGGTCTGCGCCCCGCACCACTTCGGAGATGCGCATGGCCGAGTCATCGACCACCACCGCCAGTTGATAGGCCGGAACATCGTCCCGCCGCCAGACCAAAAAATCTCCAAAGTCCTGGCCCGGCAGATAGCGCTGCTGCCCGAGATTCAAGTCGGCGAACGCGACTGCTGCATTCTCGTCATCCGGAACGCGAAATCTCCAGTTCACGCCCGCCGGTTCCGCGAAGCTGGCTGCGTCAGTTCGGCCGCGGCATCGTCCCGGATAAACCGGCTCGTCATCGGTGTCGTTCGGAGCGCTGGCGGCCTGCGCCAAGTCTTTTCGAGAACAAGTGCACGGATAAATGAACCCCGCATCGCGTAACCGCCGCCACGCTTCCAGGTAATGCGCTCGCCGTTCGCTCTGCGCGTAGGGGCCAAAGTCTCCGCCGCGATCGGGCCCCTCGGTCCAGCGAATGCCCAGCCACTCGAGATCCTCGATCATGGCCTGCGCAAACTCGGGCCGCGAGCGTTGTGGATCGAGATCTTCGTTGCGAAGGATCAGAGTTCCGCCGCGCTCGAGCGCGCGCTGAAAGGCGATCCAGAAGGTGCGCGCGTGGCCGATATGAAGAAGGCCCGTGGGCGAAGGAGCCAGGCGTCCGCGGTAGGGTGAGGGAGATGTCACCGGCAAATTCTAAATGGGGTTTGGGGTCCGCGACCCGGTCTGCGCGACGACACCCCCATTCCCAACTTAATCTTGACCGCCTTGCCGTGCGGCTATTGGGGCAGGGCCGCGCTTTGCCATGGGGACAAATTCGCGCGTTTCATGGCCGATCCAGACCTGCCGCGGGCGGGCGATCTTCTGCTCGGGATCGTTCAGCATCTCCTGCCATTGCGCGAGCCACCCGCAGGTGCGCGGTATGGCGAACAGCACGGTGAACATCTCCGGCCGGAAGCCCATTGCCTGATACATGATTCCGGAATAGAAATCGACGTTGGGATAGAGTTTGCGGCTGACGAAATACTCGTCCTGAAGCGCGATGCGTTCCAGTTCCAGTGCGATTTCGAGCTTGGCGTTGCGGCCAGTGACTTCGAAGACGCGGTCGGCGGTCCATTTGATGATTTTGGCACGCGGATCGTAATTCTTATAGATGCGATGACCGAAGCCCATCAGCTTGCCTTTGCCTTCCTTGATGCGCTTGATATAGGCGGGCACGTTGTCTTTTGAGCCGATTTCATCGAGCATGCGGAGCACTTCTTCGTTGGCCCCGCCGTGCAATGGGCCGGAGAGTGCTGCGGCGGCCGAGGCGGCGGCCAAATAGGGATCGGTGAGTGAGCTGCCCACGGCGCGCATGGCGTTGGCGCTACAGTTCTGCTCGTGGTCGGCGTGCAGAATGAAAAGAATATCGAGCGCGCGCGCGATCGCGGGATTGGCGACATACTTCGGCTCGACCATCTTCCAAAGCATGTTCATGAAATTTTCAGGATAGGTAAGGTCGTTGTCGGGATAAACGTAGGGGAAGCCGACGCTTTGCCGGTAAGACATGGCGGCGATGGACGGCACTTTGCCAATGAGACGCTTGATCTGGTGCAGTCGGTTGGCGGGATCGTGAACGTCGCGCGAGTCAGGATAGACGCCAGAAAGAGCCGCCACCGTGCTGACGAACATGGCCATGGGATGCGCGTCGTAGCGGAATCCCTCCATGAACTTTTTTGTGCTCTCGTGAATCATGGTGTGATGCGTGATCTCATTGACCCAATCTTTGAGCTGAGACTCGGTGGGCAAATCGCCAAACAGGAGCAGATACGCGACCTCAAGGAAGGTGCAATGCTCGGCGAGCACTTCGATGGGATATCCGCGATAGCGCAGGATGCCTCGATCGCCGTCGATATAAGTGATCGCGCTGCGGCAGGACGCGGTGTTGAGGAAGGCGGGATCGTAGGTCATCAGGCCGAAATCCTCGGGCCCGGTTTTGATTTGCCGGAGATCCATTGCGCGGATCGTGCCGTTCTCAACCGGCAGGGTATAGTTCTGGCCCGTGCGGTTGTCGGTAATTGAGAGGCTGTTCTTTTCCGGCATGGCTGAACTCCTGAGATGATCGGTCGGGCGACGGCTGGCAGGCCGCGCGCCCATTCACCGAAAAGTAGCGGCTTCAATACCCCGGCGCGGTGAGCTACGTCACACCAGAATGTGTTTTCGCCGGGTGCTTCCTTTTATTATGCCACCGGATTGGGCCACGGTCGCGGCGGGGACCGCGGTTACTCTCTGCGGCTTTGCTCGTCGCTCCCGCTATTCGTTGGCGACCCTGCGCGACAGCTTCAGGCAGCGCGCGAAAATCGCGGAGACCGCGGGGATGTCGTCATCCTTGAGCCGGATCGCGCTGCCCAGCTTCTTGAGAGCCTGGTTCAGGGCGGCGGGGTCTCCGTGCGTCAGTTCAACGACGCCCTGCCACTCGCGCGCCACGGGAATTCGCTCGTCGCTCTCGGCGTCATCGCAAAATTGGTCGGCGGCCTCGGGAGGCGTGCCGTACTCATCGGCTACATCTTCGTGAAAATATCCGCGCAGGAAGGTGTGCAGCGCAGGGAAAACATCCGTCGTTATCTCCACTCTCGAATTTGCGTCATGCGGTTTCATCAGCGGCACTCCGGATAAGAAGTCAAAACATAGTACCGGTTCGCCCCCGCGTACTTTAACACCACCAGCGCGTGCGTGCACGGGCGCGAATGGACCTCGCCCCTGTTCATCGTGCGCCCGATCGCCTCGGTCCCGTCATAGTCGAGCACCAGGTTTGGATGCCGGTTCTGGGCAAGCCAGCTTTGAATCTGGTCCTGCGATTGCGCGAGCGCCGCGCCGACCACGTGTTCGGCCGTCGTGCGATCGGTATAGGTCGACGCACCCGTTATATTTTCCTCGCGGCCTAACCGCCGGCGCAGATCTTCTTCGCTTTGACCGACATGCTTGCGCAGAATATGGCCGCCGGCCTGCTCATCCTGAGAGAGATTGTGGCTCGGGCCATCGAGCAGGCGATGCTCGGGCCGGGTCGGCTGTTGCGCCGCGGTCGACGGTGCGGAACTCGGGGTGTTTGGTGCAGACGGCTGGCACGAGGTGATGGCAAACGCATAAAGCGCAGCCAAGAGTGCCGCCCCGATGAATCGAGCGCTTGCGCGAGTCTTAGAAAGTCTTGTCATTCGCTTCCATCCGTCGCCCGTCGGCCCTTGCCTGCGCCTTTCGGCTGCGATCTTCGGGTAAAGATTCGGGAATTGTGCTACTAAACAGGGTGTGCGGGCAAGTCTACTGGACTACCTCGACGATTTCGAACGCTGGGGCAGCGGGCCCGCCTATGTGTACCGGCGCGGCTATCGGCACGAACGCTGGCCCTACGCCCGCGTCGCCGCAACTGCATACCGATTCGCGCGCGAGTTGGCCGCGCGCGGCATTGTCAAAGGCGACGCCGTTCTCCTCTGGAGTCCGAACTCGGCCGAATGGGTCGCCGCTTTTCTTGGCTGCGCTCTCTCCGGAGTAATCGCGGTTCCTCTCGATGACGCTTCCAGCCCCGATTTTGCGCGCCGCGTCAGTCAACAGGTTCGGACGAAGCTGGTTCTGTGCGGGCGCGAACGCGCTTCGTTGTTTGAGCCGGCGGCGATCGCGTCGATTGATCCCATCGATCTCTCCGCCGCTATCGTCCGGCATTCGGGCGAGCGTTTTCGGCCAGCAGAGATAGTGCCTTCCGATGCGCTGGAGATCGTCTTCACTTCCGGCACAACCGCGGAGCCCAAGGGAGTCGTGCTGACGCACGCCAACGTGGCGGGCAATATCGCCCCCATCGCAGCGGAAATCGGGAAGTATCTAAAATACGAACGATTCTTCCATCCGCTGCGCTTTCTCAACCTGCTGCCGCTCAGCCATGTCTTCGGGCAATTCCTGGGAGTCTTTCTGCCTCCGCTGCTGGGCGCGACTGTCGTCTTCGAAAACACGCTCAATCCCACCGAAATTATGGCGACCATCCGTCGCGAGCGCGTCTCAGTGCTGGTGGCCGTCCCCCGGCTAGTCGATTCGCTGAAACAGAAACTCGAACGCGACCTCGATGCGAGCGGACAGCACGAATCATTTGCCATCGACTACGCGCGCGCCGCGAGCCAGCACTTCCTGCGGCGCTGGTGGACATTTCGCCGCATTCGCCGCCAGTTCGGATGGAAATTCCTCGCGATCATCAGCGGCGGGGCCGCGCTTGATCGGGAGACCGAAGATTTCTGGCATCGCCTTGGGTACGCCGTCGTGCAGGGCTACGGTCTCACCGAAACCACTTCGCTGATCAGCCTGAATCATCCTTTTCACACCAGTCGCGGCTCGATCGGCAAGGTGCTGCCGGGACGCGAACTGCGCCTTGCAGATGACGGCGAGATTTTAGTGCGCGGCAGCGGCGTTGCCAGCGGCTATTGGAACGGCAGCGAACTCGTGCCCGTCGCAGGCGACGAAGGCTGGTACGGCACCGGCGATCTGGGAGTGCTCGACGAGCAGGGAAATCTGTTTTTCAAAGGCCGCAAGAAAGAAGTCATCGTCACGCCCGCGGGTATGAATGTCTATCCCGAAGATCTGGAAGCGGCGCTGCGCGGGCAAAGCCAAGTGCGCGATGCGGTGGTGGTCGGACTTGAACGCGGCGGCAACGCCGAAGCCTGCGCGGTGCTGATTTCTACGGCGGGAAATGCAGCTGAGAAAGAAAGCGTTGCGAAACAAGCGATCGATGGCGCTAACCAGAAGCTCGCCGAATATCAAAAGATGCGCCAATGGCTAGTGTGGCCTGATGATGATTTTCCGCGTACCTCGACCGGCAAGCCGCGCCGCAACGTGATTCGCGATGCGGCCTCGGCGAGCCTGAGCGGGACAGGCGCTCGAGAGGCCATTGCCAGTCCGCTTTCCGAACTTGTCGCGAAAGTGACGGGTCGGCCTGCGCCCAAGCTGGCGCCGGGCGCCGACCTGGAGCGTGACCTCGGTCTGAGTTCGATCGAGCGCGTCGAGTTACTCGGAGCGCTCGAGGATCGGTATCAGGTCGATCTGAGTGAGACCAGCTTTGCCGTGGCGGCGACCGTTGCCGACATCGAAAAACTGTTGCGGCATGAGGGTGGAGACTGGAGCGGGAACGAGGCTCGGACCGGTACGAGTGGAGCGGAGTCCCGTGTCCGCACTGCCGGCGGCTTTCACTATCCGCGCTGGACGCTGCGTTGGCCGGCTACCTGGCTGCGCCTGGCCGCGCATTATCTGCTGATGCAGCCAGCGGTTTTTCTGCTGGGGCGGCCGCGCGTCATCGGACGCGAAAATCTCGACGGAGTTTCCGGCCCGCTCCTTGTCATCTCGAATCACATCGGCGATGTGGATGCGGGCCTCATCCAAAGCGCGCTGCCCGCGCGCCTTCGCCATAAGCTTGCGACGGCCACCGGCGGAGAAGCTCTCGAAGCTCTCCGGTCGCCGGCGAGTACACGTCCATTCCTTATGCGCGTTTACGACCGCGGGCAATGGGCGCTCGGCGTCACGTTGCTCAACCTGTTTCCGCTTCCGCGGGCGGCCGGTTTCCGCAAGAGCTTTGAATATGCCGGCGAGGCCGTTGACCGCGGCTACAGCGTGCTGGTTTTTCCGGAAGGCCGCCACACCGAAGATGGAAAGCTACGCCCATTTCGCACCGGAGTCGGTCTGCTCGCGAACAATTTGCGCATTCCGATTCTTCCGGTGCGAATTGATGGACTGTTTGAACTCAAACGCGCGGGCAAGAGAGTTGCGCGGCCCGGGAAAATTCAAATTCGCATCGGCAAACCGGTGCGGTTTGCGCCCGAGACACCGCCCGAAGAGATTGCAGGTGCTTTACAGAAGATTGTGGCAGACCTCTAGTCGAGGTTTTAAGCCATGCCTGCGGCAGCGCTCTTTTCCTTCAACCCCGCGAGCCGACGCATCTCGCTCACCAGCCACTCCACTTCGTGCTTGTCGCGCACGCTCCGCCCGAGCGTAAGTCTTCTTCCATCCCGCAGTGTCATCTCAATGTCGTAATAAGGAGTCCCTGTTCCCCCGCCTTGCTGTGCCGTGATTTTGTCGGAGATGCTGGCGATATCAGCAAGGGCGATCCGCCGCACCTTGCCTCCGCCGAGCAGCCCCGCCTGCAACGTGAGGCCGTTGCCAATCACCACGCGGGTTGTGCCGAACCACATCTGCACCGTGAAATAGCCAAGCAGCAGCCCGAAGCCTCCGAAGGCCAGAGGGAATATGAAGGGCGCGCGGGTGTGGGTAAGAAAGTATCCGATGCCTGCGAAGACTGCAGCGAAAATTGTGGTCGAGACCGCGAAACTCTTGTTGCGCGCCGCCTGAAAGTAGAACTCGGTGCCTTCGGCGACCTGCTGCACGCGTATCGAAAGGTGGTCCGGGCGCATCGTCTCGGGCGTGCGCGCCGCGAATGTCGCTTCCTCGGCTGCCTCCTCCGCCTCAGTGGGGGTCTGTGCCGTTCGAAAAATCGGAACTTCGAACACATCGTGGTAATTGACACCGGGCAGGTTGGCGGTCGCTTCGAGCAGCCAAAGGAATTCGTCGCGCGCACTCATCTTGTCAGTGGGTTGCGCGTTGAAGGGGACGTGAAACGAGACCGGAATCGTCGTGCCGCTCGGCCCCGGGCAAAGCTGGTTGGAATTCAGCTCTGCCTCATCGCGCCACAAAATGTTTTCATTCGTCGTCTGGGTTTTGCCCGAACCAGTCACGTAGCGATGCACACTCGAGAGCCGCAGCGTGACGCCATGGTCGGGCGAATGCGGAAAGCGCGCCTGGATCGAACCCCTCAATTCGCGCCCGATCACTCCCGGAACGCTCGCCATTTCAAAATACGTTTTACCGAATTCGAAGAACGCAATGGTCTGCCGGATCGCATAGATCAGCAAAAGGATTCCGATGGCCGGAAAGAGCAGCACTACATACACGACCGGGCCCTTCTGGTTTACCGTCCCCAGCACGGCAGAAATGGCAACGGTCCACGAAATCAGGTTCCAGAAAATCGTGCCGATCCAGGTGCCGATCATGTTGCCTTCGGTCCTACTCTTCACACGGCCCGAGGCCCAGTCCGCACGCCATAGCCAAGGCTCGGCCGGATGCTCGCCTTGCAGGTATTGCTGCCGCGCATAACGCTTGCCGCCAGTCAGCGCGAGGAAGATGAGACCAAATCCAACGCCGCTGAAAATCAGGCCAAACATCAGGGGAACCCAGAACGACTGACCGCCGGGCGGCGCACCGATCAGTTTGAGCGCCTGCGAGAACGCGAACAGTCCAAAGCCCGCGAAAGGCAGACCAAATAAGCAGATCAGCAAGAAGCCGAGCTTGGCGGAAGGACCAGGATTCACGCCCCTATTCTGAGTGAGAACGGACGCTGTCGTAAGAGTCAGAAAGGCGAGCAACCAAAGTAATCGTCGGCGACACGCGAGACCTGAAACCGTGGCGTCGGCGACCCGTCGGCTGTTGCAAGATGAGCGACTTGCCGAGGCAGAAGCGCACCGCGGAAACAGGTCGATATTACTGAGAACCGAGAGCTGACAGCCGACAGTTCTTTACCGCTCTTTCTTGGGCATAAAAATCCATTGCAGCACAGAACTGACCAGGCTCATCAGAACCGCTCCGATCAATGCCGGAATGAATCCGTGCACTGAGAATCCTTGCACGAATTGCGCCGCCAGTTCCAGCATGAGGGCGTTGATCACGAACCAGAAAAGCCCGAGCGTCAGGATCGTCAGAGGGAAGGTCAGTATTTTGAGCAGCAGTCCGAGGGTCGCGTTGATCAGGCCGATGACAAGCGCCGCAATCAGCGCAGCCTTTGGGCCGCTCACGTAGATGCCGGGCACAAAATTCGCGACAATCCACAACGCGGTTGCGCTTAGAATCCAGTGGATAAGAAGACGCACGTTAACCCCCTAACGGTAGTCCGCGCACCCTTGTTCGCCGCTGCGCCGATGTAGCTTTGATGTGGCACAGTGGGAAACGATGTTCGGACACTATACAACGGGAAGGCACCCGCGAAAGGCACGGCGGCAAGAGAATGACCCAGAAAACCAATGCCGCACGACTGCTCGATCAGCTGGACATCAAATACGAACTGAAAGCCTATGAAGTCGATCCCGACGACCTTGCTGCCGAGACCGTGGCCGCCAAAATCGGCCTGCCCGCCGACCAAGTCTTCAAGACACTAGTCGCCCGTCCCTCTGGCAGCAAAGACCGCAACGGAGTTGTCATGGCGGTCATTCCCGGCGACCAGGAACTCGATTTGAAAGCCCTGGCGAAGGCGGCTGGCGAAAAGAATATTCAGCTCGTGCACGTGAAAGAGTTGCAGGCCCTGACCGGCTACATCCGCGGAGGCGTGACGGCGCTCGCCGCGAAGCGCGACTATCCGGTCTTTGTGGACGAAACCATTGAGCTGTTTGAGGTGGTGTCGATTTCAGCGGGCGCGCGCGGGTTGCAGATTCTGATCGCGCCGGCAGACTATCTGCTCGCGACGAAGGGCACTATCGCTGCGCTCTCGCAGTCCAAGTAGCAGGAATGACGACATCAACGACGCGGACGTGATCGTAGGCGACTATCTCGACTCGCGACACGGGTGGGGAAACGACGGAGTGGCGCGGGCTTCTGGCTATCCCGAAATAAGTGGCGGAGGTTGTCGTTGAAATAAGGCGACTTACTGACCGACTAAGGTCCTTGATATGCCCCAATGTTGTATTTACCTCCGGTCGGCATCGGGTCTCCCCAGAAATCCTGATTGCCTAAGGAACACTCTTTGATTCCAGCGCAGACATCGGCGCCCCTTTCGATGGCTGGAGAACCGGGCAAAAGACGAAACGCGGTCGCGGGCTTTCCAACTGCATGATAGCTGGCGCTATCTAACATTGGATCCACATAATAGCTATGGATATCTTGTTTGGTCGCGGATTGGTAGTTGGTGAAGCTTGCATAAGTGGTGCCGTCGAACAGTAAGGTCGGTTCTGACGCCGAAGTCGTCCAATAAATGTTGTCATCGAATGCAAAAGCCGAGGTCGCCAGGATCAAATCTGGCACGGTAGCATATACGATGTTGTTCTTGAAAAACCGTGGAGCGCTTCCTGAAAACAGGGCATCGCCGCTATTGAAAGCGGCTGAGTTGGCGGCGGGGTTCCAGTAAAACGTATTGTTGTAGATCTGTACGCCATCGAGTGAGCCCTCGTCCCACGTGTGAACAAAAACCTCTCCTTGTTTCGATAGGTCACGCCTCCGGCCATTATTGGAACACACATTAAATCGGAACGTGTTGTTATGACTCGCCCTGGCTCCGGCGCCGAAGAAGGCCACGCAGTAACCTGCCGAGTCGTGCCCGTAGTTATATTGCACAACGTTGTCGTCATTGAAATAGTCGATGTCGAAGTCGCCGCCGTCCCCCTCCCAGCTTTGGTTAGCATAGGACTCATTGTATTGAACTGTGCAGACGTGGCAGTACCACTCCCAAAGCCCGACAGGCGTGCTGCCAGTGCACTGCTTGCAGAGCCCGCTCTCATAAACGACGTTTCTTTGCAGTAATCCGTTTGTGAGTTCGGCGATCAGAATTCCGTCGCCGTCGATGTCATGTGCAGTCGAATTTTGCACAGTGACTTTATTTCCCAGGGGCTGCGAGACGCCACTCCTTTCAATCCATGCGCCTCCCGCGCTCACAAAGATGCCTTCCGAGACATGACTGTCGTGGGCAGTAACGTGATCGATGAGAACATCATTCAAAATCTGCGCGGCGCCCTTCGGAGAAATGAAGACTTCACCGGAATCCGCGCGCTTGCTCGATGCGAACGTAGCGCCGTGCACGTCGAGGTTTCTCAGATATATATGATTGAGAGTGGAATTCGGTGTGTCGCCGGAAATGTAGACGCCATACAGCCTGCCGCCCTTGAGCTCAAGATCGTTGATTTCCCAGTACTGCTGGTTAAAGAGCTTGAGGGCCTCTTCGTTGCTTCCGCCGTTGATTACGGGTTGCGCCCCGGTCCCATAGGCATCGATCACAATGGCAGCGTTCGACGTACCGGATCCTTGGGGCGCCAGCGTCCCGTCGCAAACCGTGCCCCGCCTGACAAAAAGATGATCTCCGGGGCGAAAGGTAAGTGCATTAACAGCGCGAAAAGAATTCCACGGCGAACCCTCAGCCCCGCTGCCGTTTTGGCCCGCCGAACAATCGAGGTAATATGCACTCGATCTTAATGACGGCGGACCAGACGATGAGTGCATCGTTCGCGAGCATCCGCTCAACGCGAAGCACACTAGCAGCGCTCCGATCGCGCGAGCCTTCTTGAGCGAAGCGCTTTGCTTCAAGTGTCGTATTAATAGCATGGTCACAATGTTCAGGCGGATTCGACGGCAATTATTCATTAGTCAACTGAGAACTTGTAAGTGGTTTCGGTCTTATAAGTCTGGCCTGGGCGAACAATTACGGATGGAAAATTCGGATGATTAACAGAATCAGGATAATGCTGCGTTTCAAGGCAGAGCGCAGAATGCTTTCCGTACGCCACGCCATGCTTCCCGCGAATTGTACCGTCCAGGAAGTTGCCGGAGTAGAGCTGTACTCCGGGCTCGGTAGTCCAAACCTCCATTCGCCGTCCCGACTTCGGGTCGACGACGCGGGCGGCTAGCTTGAGTTTTCCTGATTCGCCGAGGACAAAATTGTGATCGTAACCGCCGGGCGTGCCCTCTATTCCAGCCATTTGAGCCCCTATAGCGGCGGGGTGAGTGAAATCGAACGGAGTGCCCTTCACCGGTGAAATCTGGCCGGTGGGAATCAAGGTGCTATCGACCGGAGTGTAGTTCTCGGCTGCGAGATATAGGGTCTCTCCTAATATGTCGTTACCGCCGCCCAGATTGAAGTAGCTGTGATTAGTCATATTTACTGGAGTAGCTTTGTCGGTCGTGGCGGAATATTCGAGCTTCAGTTCGTTGTTATTGGTGAGTCGATAAGTTACTGATATCGACAAAGTCCCCGGAAAGCCTTCGTCTCCGTCCGGGCTGATGTAAGTGAAGTGGACAGCCGAGGAGTCACGATCATGCGATGGCTCAGCTTTCCATACTACCCGGCTCAAATCGTGTGAGCCGCTATGAAGGTTGTTGGGCGGATCGTTGATCTCAAGCGAATATTCTTTGCCGTCAAGAGTGAATTTGCCTTTCGCAATCCGATTTGCAACTCGCCCGACGGTGGCACCGAACCATGGGTGCTTCCCCAGGTAGCCCTGGAGGTTGTCGAATCCCAGGACGACATCACCCATTTTCCCAGCACGATCCGGCATCCAAAGCTCGGTCAGAGTCGCGCCGTAGGTGATTACCTTGGCGATTGCCCCGTGGGCATTCGTGAGGGTGAACATCTCAATCTTCGTGCCGTCGGGCAGAGTTCCAAAGGGACTGGATTCCACTGTTGCCTCCATCTGATGTTGGCCACGTTCCTGCGCCCGAGCTGTGTACGATACCGTGAAGTCTGCGGGGGTGGGGAAAAGGGTGCCCAGCGATTCCCAGTCAGGCCAGGCGGTGGCGGCCATGACAAGCAGGATTCCCAGCGAGATTCTTGCGAGGGTATATCGCATGACAGAATTGTAATTGTTGCACCGAACTTGACAGGCGCGCTTAGTATCGCCTGAGAGATTCTGATTGTGTCGGCATCCGATCAACCAAGATAGTCGACCGGATGCAAGGAGCTCTCCCAAATGTATTACAGGTTCAAACGAGTCGCTTTGCGCGTTTGCTCTGCCACGATTATTGCGGTCATCGCATTGAACAGTCATAGCCTCGCTGCCCAATCGGCGGCGAGCGCGGGTCAGGAACAAACGGCAATCCAAGTTGGAACTCCGATCGCCCGCGACCCAATTTTCGTCTACAACAACTGGTCTGCATATGATGAGCTTTCTGACAACATACCTCTAACCGAGCAGCTGGCGATGAAGGAATTGGACGAAATTCTTCGCTGGCGGCGTCTCGGTGTCCGATTCGATTACTACACCATCGATGCGTTCTGGTTCGATCCCGATGGAGGTTATCGCACCTGGCGGAAGCCCAACTGGCCGAATGGACCGGATGCGTGGATTCGCAAATGCCGCGAGAACGGCATCCTGCCGGGGCTGTGGTTTAGTACGAACACTCTTGTGAAGATCAATGCCGCTCCGGAATGGCACGACTCTTTGACAGAAAAAAAGGGCTCGATGTCTTTCTTCGAAGGCGGATTCCTGCCCAATTTTATGGATAGGCTCCAATACTGGTACGACCGGGGCATCCGCATCTACAAGTTCGATTTCGTCGACTTCGGCGCTGCCACTCCTGAAACCGCGAAGAAAATGAGTCCGGAGGAAATTCGCGCTCGCAACGAAAGTGCATTTCGCGATGCGCTCAAAAACTTTCGTCTTCGGAATCCTGACGCGGTACTCGTCGGTTTCAACGGCTTCGGTGGCGATGTGGAGTCCACGGCTGGCGATTTTCCCTTTCACAACGTGGTCGACCTTCGCTGGCTCGAGGTATTCGATTCCATGTACTCGGGAGACCCGCGTCCCTCGGACGTACCCGAGATGAATTTCTGGCGTTCGATGGACATTTACAGTGACCATATGGTCCGGCGCTATGAACAAAGTTTCCTCCCGCTCGAGCGCATCGATTCGACAGGTTTCATGCTGGGCAACACGGGCACGATCTACTACCGCAAAGCGCATGCGTGGAAGGGCGCGCTCATTCTGATGATGGCACGCGGCGGCTGGGTCAACACAGTCTATGGCAACCTCGAATTCCTGACTGACGACGAAGTGGGCTGGTTCGCCAAGGTGCAGTCTCTCTATCTGCCGCTTCAGGCCAAGGGAAGGACGAAAACATTTGGAGGAATCCCCGGCGATATCCAGCCTTACGGTTTTGGTTCCCTGGATGCCGATGGAGCTGTCTATGTCGCGATGAACCCGGCGCAGAGCGTTGAGAGAATCCGGTTACCGCGGCTGTCGAGCGAACAGCCGGCCATCTCCAAAGCGAGAATTATTTTTCGCGACGCAGGTTTTGACCCCGCACTGGCGGACGACACAATCGAACTGGGTCCCGGGCAGATGGCGGTGGTCGGCGTCGGCAAATATGCCGATAAAAAATACGACTTGGGTGTGCAGGAGGATGTCCGTATCCCGCGGTTCATCGCACCCGTAGCGGCCAAGTTTTCGGAGAGCGGAAAGAACTCGATTGGCGCCGTGGTGATGGCTCCCGCGAAAGGCGATCTGCGCATCATCATGCGGCAGCACTCGGCGAAGGATGGAAGCATCATGCGGAGTTGGAAAGGCGGGCCTCCCAACGGCACGAATATGGGCAAGGTGTTCGTCATCAGCGCCTCGCAGAACGGCACGCCTCTGCCGGTGGAAATCAATTACGACAAGGTGATCTGGAGCGGTTTGTCATGGGCGGTTGGAGAAGTGCGGCAGAGCGCGCTGAAGCCGGGATCGCCGGTCGAAATTGATTGCTCGTCGGCCGAGGAAGCGCCTGTTCAACTCGATGGACAGGTCTTTGCAGTGGAATATTGAGGGGCAATCCTCGGTTGATCGCAGGGTGATCGACGCGGATTCGGCCTCTGGCCTGTCTTCCGCACGCCTCGACTAAAGTCATTTGTACAGAAAACGATTACGGGAAGCTGGCACGGGATGCTGCTAATTCGGGCACCTCCGAATTACAGCTTGACAAGCCTCTGGGAATGGGAATATGTTTTCGGGCGTCCCCAAGTCTAGCGATATCGATGACGGGTTCTGAGTCATTCGAGTAAACGTTTACTTGGATTACGGTCGAGTCTCCAGGAGGCATTCCCTATGCGGCGGACTTCCAGGTTGCGGGCGTCGTTCTCCCTCCTTTTTTTGCTTCTCGCGTTTGTCGTCATGCTGACGAGCCAACGCGCGGCAGCACAAGCCACCACAGGTTCCATCTACGGGCGAGTCACCGATCCGTCGCAAGCCGTGGTTCCGGGCGCGCAGATCACGGTCATCGGTGAGAGTACGGGCGTCAAATATCCCGGGGAGTCGGACAGCGATGGCAGTTACGCGATCCATGGTCTGCCGCCCGGCACCTATTCCGTAGAGGTCACGAGGGATGGTTTCAAGAGCGAATCGATCAAAGACGTCCTGCTTACGATTGATCAAAAGCAGCTTCTTAATTTTGAGCTGAAAGTCGGAACTGCCTCCGAAGTGGTGAACGTAACGGAGGCGCCTACCCTTCTGCAAACTGAAAGCGCTGAAGAGGGCGACGTGATCCAGTCGCACGATATTTTGAATCTGCCGCTGCTGGGGCGTAATTTCTTCGACCTTACGGCATTGTCGGCCGGAGTTACCAATGCTGGGGGGAGTATCAACAGCTTCAGCTATTCGATTGGAGGACAGCGCGAATATGCCAACTCCATTCAGATCGATGGCCTGGAAGGCACCAGCAATCGCAGCGGCGATGTCACGGTGACCCCCAGTGTGGATTCAGTCGAGGAGTTCAAGGTATCGACCTCCGGATATGACGCCGAGTACGGCAGATCGGCAGGCGGTGTCGTCTCGATTCAGACCAAGGCGGGTACCAATACGTGGCACGGTACCGCCTACGAATTCTTTAGGCCAAACTTCACTACCGCGAAAAACTTCGGGTTCGACGGTGCATACGTTCCACCCTCGATTCTGAAGCAACACAACTACGGAGGCACCGTCGGCGGCCCGATTGTCAAGGACAAGAGTTTCTTCTTCGCATCCTACGAAGGTCTGTACTACGCGGAAGCGTACAACTACGTTTACGCTGTGCCGCCGGCCAGCCAGATTACCGTGAACCCCGACGGATCGGTCGATCTTACTAAACTGGTGGATCCGCTGCTCGGAACGCAAATTCCGATCTATGATCCGGCGGTTTCGGTCAATTGCTACGGTGGATGCTATCAGCAGATTTCATACAACGGAGTCTTCAACGTGATTCCTCCGGATCGCGTGAGCCCGGCGGGCTTAAACACGCTGATGAACTTCTTCCCTAAGCCGAACCTGCCCGGAATCGACAATGGCTGGTACGACAATTATGCGGTGAACTCGCCGGTTACGGACCACAATAAGACAGCCGACGCACGTTTCGATCAGAATTTCTCGAGCAAGGACCGGCTTTCCGCAGTTTTCCACTATAACAATGGCGATAACTTGGTGACAGATCCTTTTCACGGCGGGACCGTTGTGCCCGGAGCTGGAGACGCCGATCAGGCGAATAACCAGACCTTCGCCGCACAGGAGTATGGCATTACCGAGACGCACTTATTCAGTAACCGCCTTATCAACGAGGCCAAGCTGGGATACACAACTTACAGTCTGGCGCAGTACAGTCTGCTCGATGGGCACGATTACAGCACGGAGTACGGTATGGCTAACATCGCCGTACCGGGCTTCTCGGCGACCGACGCCTATCCCTACATTTATCTTGGGGCCGGGTATCTAACTGGAGGCTCGACCTATAAACCGCTTTATTTCAAAGATAACAACTGGCAGTTCGCTGACAATATCATCCTCAGCGGAGTAGGAAAACACGAATTCAAGTTCGGAGCTGACTTTCGGCTTCTCAGGTCAAACCCAAATTTCTCTCTCTTCCCAACTGGGTTCCAATATTACGGCGGGCCCTATTACTCAATGACGAGCGATTGGAGTTACACGAGCCCGCTGGATAATTACAGTGCGCTTTATGGAACCGGCGGCACCGATGTCGCAGATTTGCTGATGGGTTTGCCGATAGACCTGTATATGGGTCTCCAGCTTACCAACCCAAACACGAAGAGCTGGGAAATGGAATACTACGCTCAGGACACGTTCAAGGTAACTCCACGCTTGACGTTGAACTACGGCATTCGCTACGACTTTCAGGCGCCTTACTCCGAGGAACATAACCTCGCATCCAACTACGTGCCGAACCCGAATGGAGATGCCACGGTGGGCGGCACGATCCTCCTGGCTGGCCGCGGAGGGAACTCTGACAGCCTGGTCAATGCGCGCTGGAACCAGTTTGCGCCGCGCTTCGGCTTTGCGTATCAGATCACCCCCAAGACCGTGCTGCGCGCAGGTTGGGGCATATTCTACTCGCCCGAGAATGACGCGCGCGAGGATCTGCTGACGAAGAACCTGCCCTATGCGATTCAACAGCAATGGACCAACCTCCCTTATAACGGCCCGTGTTATGCAAGCGCATGTAATGGGGTGTTCAACTATCAAATCGATCAGGGATTCACCAGAATTTCAAGCCCGCCGATTCCCGCCGGCGCGAGTAGTATTCCATCCGCTTCCGTTCCGACTTTGATTCCGAATGGCAACAGCGAGACGACTTTTTATGTGAACCCCAACATGAAAACCGGATATTCGGAGGATTTCAACGTCGCCCTCCAGCGCGAACTGGGATCCAACTTCACGCTCGAGACTGCCTTTGTTGCGGCTCGAGGCCACAAACTGTCGTATGAAGTCGGCGATCTCAACATGAATTTCGCCACTCAGAAAGACGGCCTGATCGACGCGAACCTGGGATCGATTCAGGGTCTGACAGATTTGGGTTTGAGTAACTATAACTCGTTACAAGTGAAGGTTACGAAGCGGGTTTCGCAGAATCTGAATTTCCTTGCGAACTGGACCTACGCGCATGCTATCGATAACGGGCCTGCTCCGTTCGATCTGGGCCACATCAACAGCGACACACCGCAGAATCCGTATGACTTGGCTGCCGAGATTGCGTCCTCGGACTTTGATGTTCGCCACACCTTCAATTTCAGCGGACTCTATCACCTTCCATTCGGGCATGGTCAAAGATTCTTCGGCAACGTCGGTAATAAGGCCGACCTTGTTGCAGGTGGATGGCAGATGAACGGCATCTTTACGATGCGCTCAGGTACGCCGGTCAATGTGACGGCCAACGGGTCAAACGAGTCATGTCCCGGCATTCGTCCTGACCTTATTGGGGATCCGACACTCCCGAGAGGAGATCGCACGCTGCAAAAGTATTTCAATACTTCGGCCTTCGCGCCGCCAGCTGGAGGCGGGTGTTCTCCCGGGAATACGCCCCGAAACATACTGACAGGGCCTGGCTATGTGAACGCGGATTTCTCCATGTTCAAAGACTTCGCGATCAGAGAGAGGGCAAAGCTGGAGACACGGTTTGAATTTTTCAACGCGTTGAACACACCGCACTTCGCCAACCCGGCTTCCGATCTGGGTACTAGCACGAGCTTCGGGCAGATCCAGCGCGAGTGCTGTGGAGGTCACGCCAATAGGATCTTGCAGGTTGCGGCCAAAATTATTTTCTGACGCAGCGTTTCTTGTTCGGGGGCGACTTTTCCCTTCCACCGGGCAGATAGAACTATTGCGGCCGCTTGCTGATGTATGCTCCTTTATTGAAGTGAGGGTATAGCAACATTGTCTTCTTTGCGGCGGGATACTATCGCGGAGCGATGGAAGCTACCGTGTGTGGGAATGAGTAGCTCGGCATCTTATGGACATCCGCGAAATCGCAAAGCGTGCCAAGGTTTCGACGGCGACGGTTTCGCGGGCCATCAATCGCGTACCGACGGTGAACCCAACGCTTGCCCGCCGTGTCTGGAAAGTTGTGGACGAGCTTGGGTACTATCCCAACACGCAGGCCAGGGCGTTGGTGTCTGGCCGCAGCCGGATTTTCGGATTGATCGTTTCTGAGATCATCAATCCCTTTTTCCCAGAGATTGTCCAGGTGTTCGAGACGATTGCCGTCCAGCACGATTACGAAATCCTGCTTACATCCACCGTGCATGATCCCAAGCGCATGGAGACCTCCGTTCGCCGCATGATCGAAAGGCGAGTCGATGGGGTCGCGGTCATGACGTTCGGAATGGAAGAGCTGCTGCTCGAAGACCTGAAGGTGCGCAATGTGCCGCTGGTGTTTGTAGACGTCGGACCTGCCCGCCCGAGGGTGAGCAACATTCGCATTGATTATCTCAACGGGATACGGCAAGCGGTGCAGCATCTGGCCGCCCTGCGTCATGAGCGGATCGCCTTCATCACTGGACCACTCGGTCTAAGATCTGCAGTGGCGCGCAAAAGCGCATTCGCATGTGCCATGAAGGAAATCGGACTCGAGACGGATCCCGACCTGATCGTCGAAGGGGATCACACGCTCGAGGGCGGCATGAGCGCCACCGCAACATTGCTGAGGCACGCGCGGCGGCCGACTGCGATTATGTGCTCCAATGACATGACGGCCATTGGTGTTATGCGACAGAGCTACGACCAGAAGATTTCGATCCCGGATGAGTTGTCGATTATCGGTTTCGACGACATTCGTCTCGCTCAGTTTATTCTGCCGCCGCTGACGACCGTGCAGATGTCGCAGCCGGAACTGGCGCGGCTCGCCTTTCAAGCGCTCCTGTCGGAGGTGCAGCGCGAGACACCTGCTCCCCATGGCGCCGAATACACCCTGAAAACGAGCCTTGTGTTGCGTGAGTCGACTGCCATGGCGCCGCGACTTCAAGCGCGGGCCGACCGCGATGGAGGCCGGTGAGATGCTTCTTAGGAGTTTGAGAGAGCAGGTCCTGGAAGCGAACCTCGAGCTGGTGCGGCGAGGGTTGGTGCTCTACACATTCGGCAACGCCAGCGGAATCGCGCGCGACGAGGGTTTGGTTGCGATCAAGCCAAGCGGAGTCGACTACGATACCCTCGGCGCCGAACATATGGTGATCACAAACCTCAGCGGTGAGATTGTAGAAGGCGATCTGCGCCCATCTTCTGACTTAGCCACGCACCTGGAGATCTACAAGAACTTTCCCAATGTTGGCGGCGTTGTTCACACGCACTCCGAATTTGCGACGGCCTGGGCGCAGGCACAGACGCCGATCCCGTGCTTCGGAACGACCCACGCCGATTATTTTTACGGCGAGGTGCCAGTGACGCCGCCGCTCACGCCCGAAGAAATCGGCTCGGAGTATGAGAAAAATACCGGCCTCGCCATTTGCCGCTACTTCCGGAATCGCGATCCGGACGCCATTCCGGCGGTTCTGGTCGCCTCACATGGGCCATTCTGCTGGGGACCGACGCCGTCCGCCGCGGCGCACAATGCGGTGATCCTCGAAGCAATCGCGCGCATGGCGTACTACACGGTGACAATCGCGGACGCTAAGCCGATCGCCCGCGAACTGCATGACAAACATTTTCTGCGCAAGCACGGTCGCGATGCTTACTACGGGCAGGTGAAAGCGAAATGACTCTTACGCCTTTGCTGGCCGCAACGACGCTGGTTCATCTTTCGCCGGTTGATCTCGTCATTATCGTCTTCTACTTTGCGCTCGTCCTTGTGATCGGTTTGTACCTGAAGGGCCAGGCCAACACCGGCGAAGACTTCTTCATGGCGGGCCGCGAAATGACCGCATGGGTGGCGGGTCTGGCGTTTCTGTCGGCAAACTTAGGATCGCTCGAGTTGATGGGATGGGCCGGCAACGCCTACAAGTACGGCATTCTCGCGGCCCATTGGTATTGGATCGGCGCCATTCCGGCAATGCTTTTCCTGGCGCTGGTGATGATGCCGTTCTACCACATCTGCAAGACGCATTCGGTGCCCGGCTACCTCAAGCTGCGTTTTGGACCGGCCAGCCAGGCGCTATCTTCCATTTCTTTCGCGTTCATGACCGTGCTCATGAGCGGCATCAACATGTACGCCATGGCCGTCGTAATGCGAGTGGTGCTGGGTTGGGATCTCAACTTCAGTATTCTCGTTTCATCCATCACGGTCGCCGTCTATGTCGCACTGGGTGGCCTCCGCTCGGCCATCTTCAATGAAGTGCTGCAATTCTTTCTGATCTGGGCAGGCGCGATCCTCATCCCCGTGCTCGGTCTGGTCGAGGCCGGCGGATGGAGCGGCCTCAAGCTTCGCATCATCCAGAATCTCACGGAGCAGCACGTAGCCAATCCCGCCGCGTATACCCACCTGTGGTCGACGCTCGGCGACTTCGGAAATAATCCGATGGGCATCAACTGGGTCGGCATCGTCTTCGGACTTGGCGCGGTGATTTCCATGGGCTACTGGACTACGGATTTTCTCGTCGTGCAGCGAGTGCTGTCGGCGAAAGACCTGCGCTCGGCGGAACTGGCCCCGATCATCGGTGCGGCCTTCAAAATGATGGTGCCCTTCATTGTCATTTTGCCGGGGCTGTTGGGGATCGCATTGCTGCGCGATCCAGCCGGCCATCTGCTCAGGCTGGTGCCCGGCGATGTTGCGTGGTCTGACGCAGGCCGCGCACAGGGATTGCACGGCTACGACGAAGTCTTGCCCCTCATGCTCGCGCGTTACTGCGGCCCCGGCCTCTTAGGGCTTGGCATTACTGCGCTCATTGCAGGCTTCATGTCTGGCATGGCGGGCAATGTGAGCGCGTTCGTCACCGTCTGGACTTACGACATCTATGGCGCGTTGATCGACAAGAACGCATCCGACGAATCGAAAGTTCGCATGGGTCGCGTGTGCACCATCGTCGGCGTGATCATCAGCATCGGCACGGCCTACTTGGTGATGCATGCCCAAAGCATCATGGATTATGTCCAGGCCCTTTTCAGTTTCTTCATCGCACCGCTCTTCGGCACAGTATTACTCGGCATGATGTGGAAACGAGCTACGCCGGCAGGAGGATTCTGGGGACTATTCGCGGGAACAGTTTCGTCGGTCGGCATGTACACATGGGCAAAACTCGATCCGAGCGCGGTGCGCTATCTGGCGCTTTCCTCCCGCGCGCAGGATCAGGCGCAGAACATGTTTCGTGCGCTCTGGTGCTGGCTGGTATGCGTGCTGGTCACGGTCGTTGTGAGTTATGTCACCCAGCCGAAGCCGGACGCAGAGCTAACCGGCTTGGTCTATGGGTTGACGCCGATTCCACGTACCGAGAATGTTCCACTCTTTCATTGTCCGCTTTTTTGGGGAGCGGTCGTGGCAGTTGTGTTTGTGATTCTAAATATCATTTTCTGGTAGGGAAGCATGAAATCTGGCGGATCGCTGTCCATCTGGCTCTTCATTGGCGTTTCGATGCTGGTCAATGGAGCGCTCATCTTCGGGACGGGAATTTACGAGTTGGCGTCGCCCCCGGAAAATCGCGTCGTGCTCTATGACGTGCATGCCAACATCTGGTGGGGCGGATTCCTGCTGGTTCTCGGAATTTTTTATTGCATTTATTTTTCACCGGCGAGGGAACGCTCGCGAATGGCTGATCATTCCTAGTGTTCTGATTTTTGGAGAGAGGCATTCCGATGTCCCAAAAGAAAATGACGATGGGCGTGATCGTTGGCAATCGCGGATTCTTTCCCGATCACCTGGCCAAGACCGGACGCGAGGAGATGATGCGCGCTCTGGATAATGCCGGGATGGATTGCATCGTCCTCGGACCCGAAGATAGTAAGCATGGTGCGGTTGAAACCCACGATGAAGCGAAGCGCTGCGCGGCCCTGTTTCAGAAGAACCGGGATCGGATCGATGGCGTCATCGTGGCATTGCCCAATTTCGGCGATGAGCGCGCAATTGCAGACACTCTTCGATTGGCGCGACTCAACGTGCCGGTGCTGATCCAGGCGACTCCCGATACACCCGGCAAGATGACGATTGCCTCGCGGCGCGATAGCTTTTGCGGCAAGATGTCAGCCTGTAACAATCTCAGGCAATACGGAATTCCTTATTCTCTTACGACCCTTCACACCGTAAGTCCCGACTCCGACGGATTTCGAAAGGATCTGGCCTGGTTTGCCTCTGTTTGTCGAATAGCCAACGGCCTGCGCAACCTGCGCGTCGGCAGCATCGGAGCTCGCCCAGCCGCGTTCAACACCGTTCGCTACAGTGAAAAGTTACTGGAGGCGCACGGGATTTCGGTCGAAACGCTCGATCTATCGGAGGTCTTCGGCAGGATTTCACGTCTCAAGGATTCAGATCCAGCAGTCGAAGCCAAGCTGAGCGAGATTCGAAAGTACGTAACGACGACCGGCATTCCGGATTCCGCGCTTATCAAGATGTCCAAACTCGGCGTTGTCATTGATGGCTGGATGAAAGCCGCCGACGTTACCGTCAGTGCCGTACAGTGCTGGACCTCAATGGAAGAGTTCTTCGGTGTGGTGCCATGCACCATTATGAGCATGATGAGTAACAACCTCATACCCAGCGCGTGCGAGGTTGATGTTTGCGGCACTATCAGCATGCATGCTCTGGCGCTTGCCTCGGAAACTCCCAGCGCATTGCTCGATTGGAACAACAATTACGGCGACGATCCCAATAAGGCTGTCTGCTTCCATTGCAGCAATCTGCCCAAACATTTTTTTCAGGAGGTCCGTATGGACTTCCAGGAGATCATCGCCGGCACGGTTGGAAAAGAAAACACCTATGGAACTTGTGTCGGTCGCGTAAAGGCGGGCCCGATGAGCTTTACGCGCTTCTCTACCGACGATACCGCGGGCGTTGTGCGCGGCTACAGTGGCGAAGGGGCTTTCACGAACGACCCGCTGAACACTTTTGGCGGAGCCGGCGTCGTCGAGATTCCGGGGTTGCAAAAACTTCTTCATTACATCTGCGAAAACGGATTCGAGCATCACGTGGCAGCAAACTTCTCAACGGTTGCGGATGCGATCCTCGAGGCCGGCTCCCGCTATCTCGGGTGGCAGATGCATCGGCACACGAGTTAGGCGACTTATGGCCATTGTTGCGGGAGTAGATTTCGGAACCCTGAGTGTCCGTACTTCGATCGTCGACAGCGATCGCGGGTTGATCGGCTCGGCCAGCGCCGAATATCCACTCCACCGGAAACGCGAAGATCCCGATTACGCCACGCAATCCCATGCCGATCATATGCGCGCGCTCGCCGATGCAACTCGGCGGGCCGTAAAGGAATCGGGTGTCTCGGCCGATCAGGTCGAGGCCATCGCGCTCGATACCACCGGATCAAGCGTCATTCCGGTGGGCGAGGGCTTGCAGCCGCTCAACGACTACTATCTCTG
The DNA here is from genome assembly GCA_963803645.1 of uncultured Acidobacteriaceae bacterium. Classification (GTDB taxonomy): domain Bacteria; phylum Acidobacteriota; class Terriglobia; order Terriglobales; family Acidobacteriaceae; genus Acidiflorens. The sequence goes on from CAWDNK010000007.1 coordinate 1,375,127, forward strand.
GTGCGATCACCGCGCCAAGAGCGAAGCTGCCGAAATCACCAGTCTCGCCCATCAGGAGGGACTGAAGGCGATCGAATGGTGCGGCGGCATCTATTCCGCGGAGTGGGGTTTTGCCAAGCTCTTGCATTGGCTGCGCCATAATCCTGACAAGCGCTCGCGGTTCGTTACCGCATTCGAGCACTGCGATATGGTGGCCGCTACGCTGTGCGGTATCACCGAATCGCGCAAGGTGAAGCGTAGCGTTTGCGCGATGGGTCATAAATGGATGTGGAATGCGGGCCTAGGTGGACTTCCCTCCGAACGTTTCCTATCAAAAGTTGACCCGCTGCTCGCGGGTGTGCGCGATAAGCTCGACGGCGAGTACGTCACTTCCGATCACCTCGCGGGCCACTTATCTCCATTCTGGGCTGAAAAATTGGGCCTACGGCCCGGCATTCCAATTCCGGTCGGCGCCTTTGATGCCCATTGGGACGCGATCGGCGCAGGGGCTCAGGAAGGCGACGTTGTAAATGTAGTTGGAACCTCGACCTGCATCATCGCCTACGTTAAGCACGCCGAGTTGATCCCCGGAGTTTGTGGAGTAGTGCAGGGCAGCGTTCATCCCAAATATACTGGCGTAGAGGCGGGGCTTTCGGCAACGGGCGACATCTTCAGCGCGATCGCCCGTCGCGCAAATACTACTGTTGCTGATCTAAGTAATGGTCTCGATCGATATCACGTGGGGCAGACCGGCCTGCTCCGGATGACCTGGGACAATGGCGATCGCACGGTTCTGGTGAATCCGAATCTCGGCGGTATTACTCTCGGTTGGAATCTCCAGCACACGGCGCAGGATGAGTTATTCGCCGCCATTGAGGGAACGGCGTTTCATACTCGGGTCATTCTGGATCGAATGACGGACCACGGCGCTTCAACCGCGCGCGTGATTAACGGCGGCGGAGTTCCGCAGAATAACAAGGTCCTGAATCAGGTCTATGCCAATGTGTTGGGACGACCCGTGCTGGTGCCGAGCAGCAATGTAACAGGGATCGGATCGGCGGTGTTTGCGTTCCTCGCGGCCCGCACGTTCCGCACGATTGAAGAAGCGCAAGAGCATATTTGCCCTTCTCACACCGTGTTTGCGCCCGATTCCAGTCAGAGGCATGTTTGCGACGAGCTCTACTCACTCTATCGGCGGATTTATTTCGGGTTCGGGAAAGCTGGTACCTCAGCTGACTTTGCTGACGTATTGCCAAAGCTGATTCAGATCGCGCGTTCCGGTGCGGCGCATTGAAAGTCGGCTCTGGCACTTAAATATCGGAGTTACAATTCATGGTAAGACATTCTCTGGCCATCTCGCTTCTTATGCTTTGTTCCGCCCTGTCTATTGCCCAGACCAAAGCCTCGTTCGCTCCCGATAAGATGGATAACATCCTCTACGGTGCCGCCTACTATGAAGAATACATGCCTTATGACCGCCTTGAGCGGGACGTGCAGCTTATGCAGCAGGCCGGCATCAGCGTGGTTAGGATGGGCGAATCCAGTTGGGGCTTGTGGGAGCCTCAGGACGGTCATTTTGAGTTCGCCTGGATGGACCGCGTGATTGATCGGATGCAACAGGCTGGTATAAAGGTCATTCTCGGTACTCCCACTTATTCCGTTCCCGCGTGGATGTATAAAGAGCATCCAGAAATCTTTATTAAACGCTTTGACGGGAAAACAATCACCTTCGGTTATCGCCAGAACACCGACTTGATGAATCCCACTTATCGTTCCTATTGCGAACGGGTAATCCGTAAGCTTCTTGAACATTACAAAAATAACCCGAGCGTAATCGGTTGGCAAATTGACAACGAAACTTCCGCCGGCGATGCCGCGAATCCTGACGTTCAGGCTGGATTTGTCGAATACCTGAAAAAGAAATTCAAAACAGTGGACGAACTTAATAAAGACTGGCTGCTCAACTACTGGGGACAACGGCTAAACGACTGGACCGAAATTCCTCCGCAAGAGGGCATCATCAATCCGGGCTGGAAGCTTGAGTGGCAGCGTTACCAGCAATGGATCACCACGGACTTTCTTGCCTGGCAGGCAAACATCGTAAACGATTATAAGCGTCCCGACCAATTCATCACTCACGACCTCGCCGGCCCTCCGCGGCCTCAAGTCAGCGAGCGAGACATCGCGCGCTCCATGGACATCATGGCAGCAAACCCTTATCACGGCACGCAGGACCAGTTCGATGGTATCGGTTCGAGCATGGTGGGCGACTATACTCGCTCGCTCAAGAAGACAAACTACCTCGTTACGGAAACCAATGCGCAGACGATTGGCTGGGATTCGAAAGAGCAGTTTCCTCCTTATGACGGACAGCTTCGGCTCGATGTTTATACACACCTGTCATCGGGCGCTAACATGGTCGAATACTGGCACTGGCATTCCATTCACAACGGTCAGGAAACCTACTGGAAGGGCGTGCTCTCGCACGATTTGGAGCCGAACCGTGCCTATGCTGAAGTAAGCCGCACTGCTCACGAACTGCAACGCATTGGTCCGCACCTTGTCGATTTGCACCAAAGCAACAAGGTCGCCATTCTCTACAGTGCTGACTCATGGGACGGCATCGAGTTCATGAAGTTCAGCGACAAGGTGAATTATCGCACCCTACTCAACCAGATGTACTCTGCGCTCTACCGAAACAATGTTGGCGTAGATTTTGTGTTTCCAGAAACTACCGACCTTTCCAACTATAAGGTGATAATTGCGCCTCTCCTTTACGTGGCTAGCGATGAGTTATTGAATCGTCTTGCCGAATACGTTCGCGGAGGTGGTCACCTGGTCACGACTTTCAAGAGCGGATTCACCAACGAGTACGATACGGTGCGATGGACCATGGCTCCCGGGCCTCTACGTAAAGCGGCTGGCTTCCGCTACCAGGAGTTTTCGAGCCTTACGAGGCCGCTTTCGCTCAAGAGTGATCCGTTCGCTGCAGGCGTCGATAATCAAGTCTCCGACTGGGCAGAAATGTTGATTCTCGAAGGCGCCCAACCCTTGGCCTACTATGACCATCCTTTCTTCGGAAAGTATCCGGCGATAACTCGAAATGGTTTTGGACGCGGTACCTTGACGTACGAGGGGACGGTTCTCTCGGACGCTCTTCAATCAAAGGTATTGCTCGACGTACTTGCATTAGCAAGCCTGAAAGGGCCGGATCAAGAACTTCCGGTGGCCGTACATGTAAAGCATGGGACGAATTTACAAGGCAGAGCAATTCACTATTACATGAACTATTCGAGCAGTCCGCAGACATTTAAATATGTCTATAACGCGGGCCATGATCTGCTGATGAGTGAGGCGGTCACGCCATCCCAATCCGTCACCTTGAAGCCGTGGGATTTGGTCATAATCGAAGAAAATTAAGCGACAGGAGTTTCCGGAGTAGGCGCCGAATGAAAATGGTAAGAACAGTAGTCATCGTTTTAGCTATTCTCCAGGCGGTAGCTGCGCAGACTGCCAGCCCCGCGCCCGCAGATGTGACGCGGCGTGTGGAATCTTTACTGAGTCAAATGTCCATCGAAGAGAAGATCTCTTACATTGGAGGAGTTGATCCATTCTTTATTCGTTCTATCCCGCGCCTCGGCATTCCCGAGCTAAAGATGTCCGACGGCCCGCTTGGCGTCCACGATTACGGCCCGACCACGGCTTATGCGGCGCCAATCGCGCTCGCGGCCTCGTGGGATACCAAACTCGCTCAGGCCGTCGGCGTGACGATGGGCGACGATGCGCGCGCTCGAGGCGTCCACTTTGTGCTTGCTCCCGGCATGAACATCTATCGAGCGCCGATGTGCGGAAGAAATTTTGAATATCTCGGCGAAGATCCATTCCTTGCATCCAGAATGGCTGTGTCGTTGATCGACGGCATACAGAGCCGCCGCGTGATCGCCACCGCAAAGCACTTTGCCGCCAACAATCAGGAATACAACCGCTATGACATTAGTTCGGACATCGACGAAAGAACGTTGCGTGAAATCTACCTCCCGGCGTTCGAGGCGTCTGTCAAGGAAGCTCATGTCGGTGCGGTGATGGATTCGTACAACCTGGTCAACGGCGTTCACATGACGCAGAGCGATTATTTGAACAACCAGATTCTAAAAACCGATTGGAAGTTCGATGGAATTCTGATGTCTGATTGGGGATCTACTCACGACGGAGTTGCCGCGGCGAACGGAGGACTCGATCTGGAAATGCCGAGTGGCTTATTCATGAATGCTGCGACCCTGCTCCTGGCGATCAAAGAGGGCAACGTAGCGATCGCAACCATAGACGACAAGGTTAGAAGAATTCTTCGAAAGGCGATTGAGTTCGGATTCTTCGATGAGTCTCAAACTGATTTCTCCATCCCAACGTATAGTCAACCAGGCCGGCAAGTGGCGCTGCAAGAAGCTCGTGAAGGGATGGTGTTGTTGAAGAACGAAGGCAAGCTGTTGCCCCTTAGTAAATCAAACATGACGACCGTAGCCTTGTTTGGCCCTGACGCGTTTCCAGCCGTACCCGGTGGTGGCGGCAGTTCCGAGACGAAGCCGTTTGCCGCTGTCAGCTTTCTCGAAGGCATCAGCAATTACTTGGGGGAGAAAGGGAAGGTATTGTATTTAATCGACAACCCACCTCTTGAAGATATCTTCAAGAACACCGACTTTATGACATTACCCGGCGGGCAGCCAGGGCTGCGGGGCGAATACTTCAACAACCAGGAACTCGAAGGCACTCCCTCTCTCGTTCGGACTGACGAGCATGTGGACTTTAAGTGGGGAGACGGGAGTTATATTGACGGTGGCCCCACCGATCACTTCTCCGCGCGCTGGACGGGTTATTTCGTCCCCAAGATTGCCGGCGAATATAAGTTTTATGTTTCGGCCGACGATGGCGTTCGACTCTATCTTGATGACAAGAATGTGATTGATGACTGGCACCGTCATGCCGAGACGCTCGATACCTATGAGCGGCAGCTTGAGGCCGGCCGTTCATACCGCGTGCGGCTCGAATACTTCGAAGCTGTCGGCGCGGCCACCGCTGGTTTTGGGGTTGTCTCGGCTCGACAAGCAGTCGGCAAAGATGCCAAGGAACTCGCCGCGAAGGCCGATGTCGCGATCGTGTGTGTTGGATTCAGCCCGTCGTCAGAAGGCGAGGGCAGCGATCGTACTTTCGGTCTGCCCGCCGGACAAGACGAACTAATCCGTGAAATAAGCAAGACCAACAAGAACACGATCGTCGTGATCACGTCCGGAGGCTCGGTTGACATGACGCAATGGATCGGCTTGGTGCCCGCGGTAATTGAGGCTTGGTATCCAGGACAGGGGGGCGGCACCGCATTGGCGCAGATTCTTTTCGGCGACTACAGTCCGTCGGGGAAGTTGCCGGCCTCGTTCGAGCGCAGGTGGGAAGACAACGCTACATTCAACAGCTATTATCCAAAGGACGGCGCCAAGGGAGTGGAATATTCGGAGGGCATTTTCGTCGGCTACCGCCATTTTGATCGCTCACCGGTGAAACCCCTATTCCCCTTTGGCTTTGGGCTTTCGTACACACAGTTCGCCTATAGCGGCCTCAAGGTATCTCCGCGGACCGGCGATCTTGCGCAGCCTGTCCATATCTCTTTTGATCTGCGAAATGTCGGCGAAAGGGAAGGAGCAGAAGTCGCGGAAGTCTACGTTTCCGACAACCATTCCAGCGTGCCGCGTCCTGTCAAGGAATTGAAGGGCTTTTCGCGAGCTGAACTTAGGCCCGGAGAAACCAAACACGTCGACCTTACTCTCGATCGCCGTGCGTTCTCATTCTATGACACTAAGAGTAAGCAGTGGAAGGCAGAGCCAGGCACATTCAACATCCTGGTCGGTAGCTCTTCTGACAAAATCGAACTCCAGGCAACTTATTCTCTTGTTCACTGAAGTTATAAGAAAGAAATGATGACATCAAGTAAGCTGAGGCTGCTGACGGCCCCGTTCATACTATTGTTATTACCGGTGGCGATGCTTACCGCGGCATGGGCTAATCCATCTCTTCCACATCTCATCAGCGACCATGTGGTCTTTCAGCAAGGTCGCAAGATTCATGTCTGGGGATCTGCCGAGCCAGGCGAAAAGATAATTGTCAGTCTTTCGCAAAGCGAGGCTCAGACCCTAGCCGACTCCAGCGGCCACTGGAGCGTTGACTTACCATCGATGGAAGCGGGCGGTCCGTTTCGGTTAAAGGTTGCAGGCAACGCCACAATTGTCGTGGAAGACGTCTTGATCGGCGAAGTCTGGGTCGCCTCCGGGCAATCGAACATGACGTTTGCACTCGCTGACTCGGCAGCGGCGGCGGAGGATTTGCCGAAAGCCGATTACAACGAGATACGGCTGTTCACGGTTCCCAAACGACTTACTGTGTCCCCGCAGTCTGATACTTTGCCGGCGTCATGGTCTCCGTGCACGCCCGAATCTGCGCGAGAATTCTCAGCAGTTGCTTATTACTTTGCTCGCAAGCTTCATCGCGACCTGCACGTACCAATCGGGATCATAGAAAGTGCGTGGCCAGGAACCGCGATCGAAGAATGGATGGCGCCCGAAGCTGTTCAAATCGATCCTACGATCAAACCGATGCTTGACGAATGGAATACTCACGAAGGCAATGGACTCGCGCAAGGCCGTCAGCCGTTCGACCTGCAATTCGACGATTTTGAACTCTTGCGATCATCTGCTAGTGCTGGCGCACCGACTGTTCTTTCAGATTTCGACGATGGAACTGCGCGAAACTCGCTTGGAGGCTACTGGTCTTACGATGCACAATCCGCGCCCGACACCGCTTTCGAACTGACCTCTCCCGGATATCTCGAGAAGGGATTCGCCGTCCATGTTGGTGGCCGAATCGACGCATCGGATGACTCCCGCCTGCTGGCGCGGTTTCATCAGGATTTATCACCGGCAGATCTAAGTGCCTATGCCGGAGTGCGTTTCTGGGTCCGCGGGAACGGCAGTTTTCGTTTTCGGTCATTACAGCCAACAATCGGAGATTGGGATGACTACAGTGTTGCATTGCTTCACGCCTCTCCTAAGTGGACGCCGATCACGATATGGTTCCGCGATCTTCGTCAGGAAGGGTGGGGTGTGACGCAAGAGTTCACTCCTCAATCACTGACTGGCATTGCCATTGAATGCCTTCCCGACTCTGGTTATCCCCTCCGCCCCGCGACTAGTCTCTATGGCGGGATGATTGCGCCGCTCCTCCGGTATGCTTTTCGCGGAGTGATCTGGTACCAAGGCGAAGGGAACGCACTAAGAGCGCGTGAATATCGCAGTCTGTTGCCTGCGTTGATCCAGAGCTGGCGAGCTGTGTCTCATCAGCCTGACATGCCATTTCTGATCGTACAGTTGCCAAACCATGGCGCCATTCCTGAGCAGCCCACTGAATCAGCATGGGCAGAACTGCGCGCCGCGCAATTCTTGACCGCGAAGAAACTGCACGATGTGGGGTTGGCTATCACCATTGACCTCGGTGATCCAAAGGACCTTCACCCGCATCGGAAAGCCGAAATCGGCGACCGGCTTGCTCTCTGGGCATTGGGCACAACCTATCATCAGCCACTTACTTATTCCGGCCCGTTGTACGAATCGATGTCCGTCGCTGCGAGTACGATACGAGTGCGGTTCTCGAATACCGGAAGCGGCTTAGTAGCCAAAGGCGGAGATTTGCAGGGTTTCGCAATAGCCGGAAAAGATCGCAAGTTCCATTGGGCCTCAGCATCCATCGACGGCAATTCTGTTGTCATCTCCAGTCCTGATGTTCGAGATCCCGTGGCTGTTCGCTATGCCTGGGCTGACAGTCCCGATTGCAATCTTTTTAACGCCGAAGGACTGCCAGCGTCTCCCTTCCGCACGGATGACTGGCCTGGCATAACTGAGTAAAGAGTAGTAGGACGTGATGTTCGTAGGCCGGTCTCCTTAGGAGTATCTAAGTCACACGCAGGTAGGTTGAATATAGCTCGTCGCCAATTTCGACGAAGGGCAGCATTGTGAGAGGAGCACCCGCGGTTCTCACTTGCCACCTTCGGCGATCCATCCTTCTAGCGGCCAACAAATCAGCTCGAGTTAAGGACGGCTGGGCGTCCGTCATGGCGAAGAGCACCAGTGGGCCAAACGCGAGCGCGACGATCTGGGGATGCTGTGGATCAATGGCTTCGAGCCTCATCGTCATAGGTAGCTCTAGTTCAATGCGGTCGCCGGTTTTCCACTGCCTTTGAATCGATGCAAAGGCTCCCGGCATTATCTGTGTTGGCACACGGCGGCCGTTGACAGCAATCGTGGCGCTGCTTGCCCATGCGGGAATCCGGAAACTTAACGCGAAATCCATGGCTCGCGAGGTCTCCACATCGAACTGCACCACGCTTTCGAACGGATATTGGCTTCCTTGGGTGAGTATGACTTCAGCGCCATCCTGATTCCATCGCAATGTAGACGGAATATACAAGTTCACCCACACTCCGCTTGTATCGCGAAAATATGTGTTGATGCGATAGTCTGCGGCAACCTGTGGCAGCGTACCTGAGCAACATGCCCAATGCTGTTCGTCACGATAAAACTTGTGTCCCTTGAAGTTATAGTCGGAATAGTAAAAGGTTCGTCCGTCTGTCATCAGTGGTTTCGCGCCGAGAACGGAGTTATACATCACGCGCTCCATGCTATCTCCGTATCGCGCATCGCGAGTAACCCGCAGCAGGTAGCGCGTCAACTTGAAATGGGCATACGAGCCGCAGGGAGTTTCAAAGCTGGCGTGGCTTGTGGTAAGGCTGTCGTAAAGGTCTGTGCTGTCAGGTGAGCGCAGCAACTCATCCGGTCCCCAGCCTCCGGTGACAAAACTTTGTCGCGACAACATGTCGAAGCCGTTCCTGGCTGCTCGCAGATGCTTCTCGCTGCCGAGCGTCAGATAAGCCTGCATCGCGGAGCTCAGAGAATTTACGTAGCTGTAGGCATGCCTTCCACCGAGGACGTTCTGACCCTCGGCTAAAGGATCGTAATATTCATCGTCAAGGTATTGCCGCCCAAGCTCGCGATATCGCTCTCCAGCTCCGCGCTGATATGCGAGAAACAGATTTTCCGAAATCGTGTAAGACTCATCCCAGGTCCAGACCTTGTCGTTCTTTGACCGCCAATCCATTCCGTGCTCCACAGCGTGTTTTGGAAAATGTGGCAAGGCGGCATCGGTCGTGGCTTGTAGGATTCGAAAGGCATCAGGGTCCTCAACATATCGGTGCGAGTCGATGAGCCCACAGACGATCTTGTCATAGCAATATGTGGGGAAACGGTTCTTATCGTAGTAGTCGCCCGAGATCGTCTGCGCGTACAGACGGTTCAATCGGATCACCTTGTCGCGCGTCGCTTGATCTTTTCGGATCGCATACATGCGCGCGAGTGCCGAAACCCATTGGCCAAAAGTGCAGGTGGGAGCAAAGCCGGCATTGTTGTTTTGACCCCATTTGTAATCTGGAATGTAGCTGTACCATCCACCGAGATCACCGCCGGGCGCAGGCTGACCGCTCATTTGTCGAAATGGTTTGAGCAGACTGTCATCGCTCAGGCCCATCAAGACGGAATGAGTCTGCGCAAGCTGCTTTTCGTGCAGATCACTTGCGAGCACTACGTCGCCATATTCGAACTGCTCGAGTGGCAGAACGTCGCGCTCCGCACTACTATTGCCGACAATCCACTGGCCGGGAATCACAGTCCCAGCAGTCGCCATTGAAATTGACTGCATGAATTGCCTGCGCGAAATCTCGGGTCGGAAGACCATAACCATTACCGTCAGCCTGAATGGAACTATACTTCGGGTTGCATTTAGCTGTCACCAGCCTCCGTAAATTTAAGCCCCGCGTTTGGATATAACCGCGATTTTTCACAGCCGAGACTTAACAACGGTTTTGATCAATGAGGCCCGGCCGAAATATTCAAGTTTGGGGGAAACGACCGAGTGGAACTCGATGCCGCGCGCTAAACTCTGCTGTCGAATCCGAAAAACACATCCAGCCGCCGTACTTCGCCCGTCTGCTGAAAGATGGCGGCGCTGACTGTGGAATCAAGGCTCAGAGTTTTCACCGTGCAGTGGGAACCATCGGCGCGAGCGATCTCGATTCGCGGCGGGCCTGCCTGGTGAGCCACCATCGGCACTTGGCAGATAGTAAATGCGAGTGTGCCCGAATCGAGATGGAGGCTGCACTCCTGGCCGCCGAGATCGTAGAAATGAAATGTTCTAGGCTCCGCGAGAAACTCTCGGCGGCTCACGAGGTCGGCACGAAAACCGAGCCGTCCGCCTTCGACCGCGACACCCATCTCGGCGAGCCGAGAGATCAGGTCTTCTTTCACCTGGCCGGTCATTCCCGGCTGCTGGACTCCCGCGAAAGATGGCGTATGAGAATAAGGATCGGTAGGCATGGCGCCGTAGATCTCGGGCGGCTTGTGGACGCCGATGCCATCGCGGATCTCAGCATACTGGCTCTGAAGCCGCACTAGAACCGAGGCGTCCTCATGGGCGCGCGCAGCCCTGTCGAGGACTTCCTGGACCGCGAGCAAAAGCTTCGATACCATGTGCCAGTAAATGCATCCCAGCCCTTCATACTTATAAAAGGTACCCGAACGGCCGGTAAAGGACTGGTGATCGAATACCTGCTCATATAAGGCGAGGATCATCTTGTGCTCCTCGTCGGGCAGGCTGACTGGCGCAAGGGCCTCCTCAAGCAGCGCCTGATTGCGGAAGGTGGCATTAAAATGAACAACGTTGTTCGAGTCTCGGACCACGATGCGATGGTCGCCGCGCTCGATCATCTCGGCGAGTGTTCTCGACTCCTCAATGGCCGCAAGTGGGATGTTGTTTTTCTCGAAAAATCCGGGCAGCGTTCGGTCGGGATATAAGAGGTAGCTGTTCTGGTCGGCGCGGTAGAGTCTGCTTCTTCGTAAGGAGCTGAGCAGCGCGGATGCCTCCCGCGCGGGAAGCACACCGGAACTCAGGACCGCTACCTGGCCTTCGAGCATCTCATCGAGACGCCGTATTGCAATGCCCTCGCCGGTCATCTTGGTCAGGTTATAGGCGTGATAAAGGCCGTCGGGACGGCGGTTGGCTCGAATCGAGTGGTCGAGATGCCGCAGTGCCACGTCGTAGAAGACACGAAGTTCGCTGATTTTGAGCGGTGTTTGCTTTCCTGAAAACCCCTTGCTATAGATTCTGAGCCTGTAGTCGCTGCCGGCGGCGCCGAGAGAATCGAGGACATCCTTGCGATCTCGGTCTGAGATGGGACCATGGAGCAGGCTTGCAGATTGTTCCAGCGCAGTTGCAACGCGATGAAAGGCATCAGCGACTTCCGAAGAAACGTCGATCGTCGACGTCTCGACAGCAGCGAAGATAGTACGGCAAAAAGACAGAAAGCGACGCAGGTAGCAGATCGTCACCATCGACGCTCCGTAGCCGACTAATGCGTTGTTGGCGTCGTTCCATTCTGGACGCTGCGTGTTCATCCAGAGGCCAGCCTCCGGTATGTAATTAAAGAGGCGAGCCAGCGCCACCACCAACAGCTTTTCGGTCAGGTTCACGTGATACGGCGATCCGTCCGGGCCTGGCAGAAGTTTCCCGTCGGTCCCCATCGCGGCTGTGCGCTCGCGGATCTTCTGGTCGAGAACGGCGTCGAAGTCGATAGTGTTGCGCGGATCGTCGACAAGATCACGATACGGCTTTATGCGGTAGGGAACGTTGGCGTAGGCGAAGACGCGGCGGGGGAGTAAGCTCGGTAGCGCGTGGGGATGGTAACGCTCTGAAATCTCGAGCAGCTTCAAAAGATAGACGACCTGGTGGTCACCCCAGTACCCGATGTAAGACCAGGCGTCGTGCGGGTCGACGACTTCCCAGTCAAAACCATCGCGCATGATGCGGTAGGGGTTGTAACCGTCGGCGGTAGAGGCATCGGCGAATTTGAAAATCATGCTCTCGACGTATCCGGGGAACGAGAGCGCCAGCGCTTCCCAGTTCTGGAAGATGTCCCGCCAATTCCCCTGATAGTTGAGGATCTTCTCGCCATGCTCGCCCTTCACTTTGATGGAAAAGACATTCCATGGGCGGCTGGGATCGCCGTGGCGGCGGCTGAAGGTCAGCGGCAGGTACTCATGTGCCAGGCGCTCGAGGTCGGGATCTTGCTGCTCCCGCACCCGCGCCAGCAGGCCGCTGTGAAGCAGCGTTGGCGGCAGCCCGGAGAGAAATGCTGCTTGCCTCTCGGACACTTGGTGGTTCGCCTTCGCAACGAACGCCTTGAAGTCCGCCCGCGATATTGCGTAGCCACAGTCGGGAATTCCACCACGCATGGTGTTAAATAGTGCGTTCGAAAAATGCCGCCATGTGTTGAGTTCGTCGCCGGTAAGTTGAAGACCGTCGGCCGCAGCGACGATTCGAACCAATGCCCGGGTGCCGCGATCGATGTCTTCGTCGAGTTGTGCGCGCAAGTTTGTCCCAGACTTAAGGAGTTGTAAGAGAGCTGCGACGCGCACCGCATCCTGATCGATGTCAGCGACGATGCTCCATTCCTTGCGGCCACCCGCGGGCAGCGGCAGACGGGTGTTGATGAAATACGCGCCGCGTTGGCCGCGGATCAGCGTTTCCCCCTCTACTGGAAGACCGCGCCGGAAATTGTCGAGTTGCGCCGAACACAGGAGGTGCCGCACGGATTCGAGGCCTTCACTCCAAACTGAGGTCACGTGCAACACTTCGCTCGCCTCAGGCCGGTCGGCTGGAATCGAACTGAGCTTGAAGAGACCCAGTCCAGTGGCAGGCTCGAGTTCGTTCTCCTTGTATCCATCCGCCAGGGTGCTGTACTCCATCTGGAACCGTCGCGTCAGGCCATGGGGCAGCAAGTTCTGGATGCCGTCCAGGAGTTCTACTTCGACGGCATCGGCCAAGTTGACTAAAGCAGCGTGCCGCACGAAACCGAAGCAGTCGCTCGTCATCCATGCGCAGGAAAAAGACAGCTCCAAGTCGTGGTTGACTTCCTCGAAGATGAGCTGATTGCCATAGACGCTCTTCGATAGGCTGCGCGTGACGCAGTACAAACGGTGATAACGATCGGAGAACGGCTCCCAATGCGACGTTCGGCCCCCACGCGTGACCCGCAAGATCGTCTTGCCACCGGTCTGATCCTGGCTGTCGTGGATGCGATCATCCGTGTAGTACGGAAACAGGGCGTGGTCGGGATCGCGGCGGCCGGCTGTGAGAGCGCCGGTGCTTGAGACGAACATCCAGTGGTTGGAGTTGCTGACCAGGCTCATCAGGAAAGGAGGCATGGCATTGTAATTGACGATGCGGTAAAAGCGCTCGCCTCCGATGTCGATGTGGCCGCCTTCGACTTTACGCGGGCAGTGTTTCAGGGTCGCTTCGCCGACGAAAGCATCGTTCATCGACTCTCCTCGGCAGCCGGCGTCGGACCATAGGTTGGCGACTCGATTTCCGCGCGCCGCACCCTCAGATCTTCCTCGATCTTCACCATCAGGGCCTCATCGAGGGGATAGAGTTGCATGAGCGCGGTAGCAAAGAGCATCAGGGTGCATGGAATCCAGCTCATCGACAAGATGATCCCGTGCAGTGAGCGAGGTGTCTGCGCAACGTTCGCAACGTAGCCAAAATAATTGAAGACGATGCCGAACACCCACGCGCCGATCGCTACTCCTGCCTTGGTGCTGAAGATGGCTGAGGCGAAGACCAGTCCGGTTGTGCGGCGACCGGTGCGCCACTCGGCGTCATCGGCCGCGTCTGCGAACATGGCGAAGACCAGCGGCGAGTTGAACCCGATCACGAAGCTAGAGACGATCTGAAGCGCGAACATGAGCCGGATATCCGAGGGCCCAGGCAGCCAGAAGCCCGCGATGACAAGCCCACCGATTCCGATAGCCATCATGAAAAGTGGCTTCTTGCCGACCAACTTCGCCAGATACGATGCCATAGAAACCGCTGCCAAAAAAGCCAGCCCGTTTGACACGAGGAACAGTCCGAGCAGGTCTTCGCGTTTGACGAAATATTTGAAGTAGTAGGCCGAGGCCGATCCTTTGATCACGAATGCGGCCAGAATCAGAAGCAATACGCCGACCAGTACCAGCCACGGACGGCTGGTGAAAAGATCCCTGAGATCGCGTTTGAGGTCAGACTTCTGCTGCGTTGGTGGCGTAACCCGTTCGCGTGTGCTCGCGAAACAGAGCGCCAACATGAAAACCGCCAGAATGCCGTAGAGCACCATAGTGAGTTGCCAGCCGCGCGCGTCATTCCCGTGACCGAACCATTTGACGAAGCGCAACGTGAAGTATTGAACAAAGATGCCAGCGGTGAAGGCGCCGATGAAGCGGATCGAAGAAATGGATGTACGTTCCAGTGAGTTCGGCGTCATGACGCCCATGAGCGCGGTGTAGGGGATGTTTACTGCCGTGTAGAGAAACATCAGCAGGCAGTAAGTAATGTAGGCGTAGACGAGCTTGGCGCCGCCACCCAGGTTGGGAGTCGTGAAGGTCAATACGCCGGCCACGGCCAGCGGCAGCGCGAACCACAGAACATAGGGCCGGAAGTGTCCCCAGCGCGTATTCGTCCGGTCGGCAATCGAGCCCATCACGGGATCGGCGACCGCGTCAGCGAGACGCGTTACCAGCAACATCGTACCGACGGCTGCGGCGGAGATGCCGAAGACGTCGGTATAGAAGATCATCAGGTAGAACTCGAACGTTTTCCAGTACAGGTTCGAGGATGCATCCCCCAGGGAGTATCCGATCTTTTCCTTGATGGAAATTCGAGCTGCCAACGGTATTTTGTCGATCACCGTACTCAGTCGATCCTCCCGGTAGCTCGATGGGGTACGCGTTGCCGTGCTCATTTTCGCCGGAGAGCCTAGTTCACTGTTAGCGGGATGGTCACTGTCGCATCGGCGGCACCGCCTGTGTTACTCACCGTGTATGCGCCGACAGAGATAGTGTAACTACCGGGAGTTGTACCTCCGCCACCACCACCGCCTCCACCGTTACTACTCGATCCACCGCAACTGGGGGCAAACAGCATAGCAAGAAATAGACATGCTGGTGCCGCCGTGACCCGCGAGCGCCCACTCTGCATGCAAAGCGAGACCAGAAGAGGTACAAGAATCATGAGCCCAATCGCTCCCATCCGAGAGCCCACAAGAAAACCGGCTTGAGCATTGTTCGCAACGGTAGTAATTGTGACGGTGGCCGTAGGCGTCAGGCTCTGGCTGAAATTCACGGTGTAGATGTCGAGCGAGTCGTTGCTGGTCACGGTACAACTGGCGTCTGGCGCAGTCGTGGAACAGGTGAGATACACGCGTCCGATGTCGCTGGCGGAACTCAGATTCAGGGTGCTCGTGTTTCCACTGGTGGCACCCGCCTTCACCGTGATCGCCGCCGGACTCCCGAGGCTTGGGGGCGTCACGGGAGATGCCGTGTACTGCCGCACGTAGTCAACCGTCATAGTGGCTGGAGTCGGCGTGCTGCCGTCCGGAGGCCCCGGCCAGCTCCCCGTGCCGCCAACCGCCAGATTCAAGAGGAGGGAAAACGGGTGATCAAATACCCACTGGCTGGTCCCGCCCGGCACGTCGCTGGCCGTCTTGACGAAAAAGACATTGGTCGGGTCGTCAACATAAAACTGCACCATAGAGGGCGACCAGATCGCGCCGTACGTGTGATACGCAGTGTCTACGCGTCCGCCATTCGGAAATGTGTACTTGCCCTGGAGACCGTTCGTACCGTAGTAGGTCGGCCCGTGCAGGGTGGAACTGATTATCGTTGGACCTTCTCCCGCCGAAGCGGGAACGTTCTCCATGTAGTCCTCTTCACCACATGCCGGCCATCCGACGCTGCCTATGTTCGTGCCCAGCGCCCAAAATGCGGGCCAGAGTCCAGCGCCGATGGGCAGCAGCATGCTGGATTCAATGCGTCCATACTGAAATGCCGCGAGATTGGCAGTCTTCAAACGGGCCGACGTCCAACTGTTACTGTAAGGCACGGTACTAGAACTTATCTCGAAAGCCTGGATAACTAAGTGTCCGCTGCCATCGAGGTAAACATTGGGATTCTGGCTGTTGCAGGGAGATTGGTTGTTGGGATCGCCGACCGGCCCACAATAGAATTCGATCTCGTCGTTGACGTTGAGGTCGCCATAGTCGAATGCCCACTTGGTGCTGTCAACTTGGGTGCCAGTAAATTCATCGCTCCACGTGAGATTCCAGGTTTGAGCGTTGGCGATACTCTGGACGGCCAGACAGACAACTGCCAGAATCCACACGACCCGCAACCCCGATCGAGATTGGAACAGAGACACTCGTCGACGTTCTCTCATGAGGGGAACCTCCTCGGGCTCCAGCCGCGCTGGCAGCGCACCGGCAAACTTTTTGCGAACCAACTGGGCAGCCGCGAAACGGCTGCCCAGTAGAAGAAGAGTAGCGTTAGAAGGTGAAGCGTGCTCCGAACTGGCCAACGCGTCCGCCCAACCCACCAATGGCGATGATCTGGCCGAAAGTGGCATCCGAAATATTGGTGTCAGGTCCGGCGAGTTGATGACGGTTGAATACGTTGAAGAACTCCATGCGGAAGGTGAGACGGTATCGACCGTCTGGCCCCATGCCGACAGCCTTGTGCAGGCCCAGATCCTCGGTTGCAAGCCCCGGGTTTCTGACCGCCGCCTGGAAGTTTCCTCCATCGCCTAATTGAGCGGCTGCTGGGTTCTGGAAACAACTCGTGTTCAGCCACTGCTTATACAGGCTTGGGCTGCCATTGGTAAGCTTGCAGCCCGGAACGATATTGACATACACCGCGTTAAAGCCCGGATAGCTGTTGGCTGAGTGTACCGAGATGGGGGTTCCCGTGTTGTAGTGGAAATCGCCATTCAAAGACCAGCCCCCAATAATCTTGTCGACCGCGCCGCTGGCATTCGAGCCCAGCATTTTGCCACGACCGAAGGGGAGATCATAGATGACATATCCCTTGACAATATGCGTCATGTCAAAATCGGAGATGTCCTTCGCCTCGTTGCTCAGATCGTAAGTGTTCTGTAGCGAACCGGTCCCCCATAGTTCCTCAAACCCCGAGTCGACGTCGCCGTGCGCGCGTGACCAGGCATAGCTGCCGAGCAGTGAGAGTCCGTGCCCCGCCCGCCGGGTAACACTTACCTGGAGGCTCTTGTAGTTAGCATTGCCCAGTGGTGTTCCGACCGAGAGCAACGGACCATAGCCCGCTTCGGCCTGCGGATAAGGAGTGATCCCCGCCCATGCCGGACCGACGCCATCCCAGTAGTGATTGTATGAGGATGGAAACTGTCCATTGAGAACATAGTTCTGCATGTTGGCTACTGTCGGTTGATTGGTCTGGAATATTCCGCTCTGCAAGTGGTAGCTGTGGCTCTGAATCCAGTTCACTTCCACTCTAGTTACCCTGTCGAGTTCTCGTTGCACACCCAGGCTGTATTGCTGCGTGTTGCCCGGCGTCAACGCGCGCGGATCGATGCTGACAACGTCAGCCTGCGTGTACTCCGGTGTCTTTACCTGTGTGGAAGTGGGATTGTATCCGGCATCCCAATTGAAGTTGGCTTCCTGGGTAACTGGGTGGAAGCCAACGTTGCCGGCTTGCTGATAGGGTATGCCGCCCCAGGTGTTCAGGTTCAGAGGCGTAAAGAAGATACCGAAATTGCCGCGCACGACGGTCTTGTCCGTCAGTTTATATGCTGCGCCGATGTGCGGAGAAAAATTGAACCAGTCTTGTCGCTTTTCGAACGACTGGCCGCCGCCGGTCAGGTACTCATACTGGCCCATCTCCCCTGTGACTGGGTTGGGATCGTTGAGTTCAAAGCTGGACCAGTGACCGTACTTCTCCTTATAGGGATTGTTGTAATCCCAACGCAGGCTCAAATCCAGCGTTAACCTCGGGTTTATCCGGATGTTATCGCTGGCATAGAGCGAGAAAACCTTGCGGCGCCCGTACTCGTTATCGGGGTTGTTATTTTCAGCATTGTAGACATCGCCGAGCAGGAAGCTGGCGAAAGCGTTGCCGACCTCATCGTAGGCGTTGAAATCGTACCAGGCAGGAGCTGTGCTGGTCGGATCGAAGATGATGGGATATCCGCCGGTGAACGTGCCTACATCCGTGTGGTAATTGAACTGCAATGCGCGCAATTCCGTGCCAAACTTCAGATTGTGGCGGCCATGGTTCCACACTACCTCATCGCCATAGATGAAGGTGTTACCGGCATAGTAATCGTTGTACTGGCTACCGAGAGGAGAGAAGTTCCAGCCGTTCTGATAGTTCGCGCCGCCAAAGTACATGCCGGAATCGAAGTACATCAGCGGGAAGTTGCCCGCGCCATTCAACAGTCCCAGCTTGCTGTCCCACTTACCCGACTCGGAGACCGCGATGCTCGGATTCCGGAAGCGGTTAAACGTCGCGTTTACGGTATTCAACAAATTTGGCGAGATGGTGTAAGTATCGCTCAGACGGATGCTCGGTGCCGTTGTGTTGTGCCAGTAGGAGTTGGCCATCGGACCGCCATCGGGAGCCGTTGCTGACCACACACCGCCCTGATCAGCATTAATGCGTGGATAGTTGTCGTAGTAGAACGATCCACTGATGTGCTGTTTTTCGCTGAGGTTGTAATCCAGTTTCACGCTGGTCTGGGTGTTGTGGAACCACGGATCGGGGGAGTAGGCATTCGCTGCATCGTTGGTCGTCAACGACGATTCCGGGCTGTAGTACTGATGGTAGAGCTGAAGGATTTCAGCAGTCTTTGTGCTGATCCGGTTGGTCGGAATTTGATTGTTGACGAAGACGCAGCCAAAGGCCCCACCAACAGCGGTTGCGGGATCGACGACCGCTCCCTTGTAAACCGGGTTGCCGCAGCTATCGATTGCGGGAGTGCCACCATAAGTCAGAACCGGAACACTGGGTGACAACATTGGACTCAGGTCGGCATACGGAGCCAGACTGCCATCCGAGTTCAAACCCATCATGGCATCGGTTGGTACCGTACGCGAATTCGGCCCCACACTCCACATGTCCTGCATGTAACGTTCAAAGGACGCGTAATAGAACAACTTATCCTTCATGATCGGTCCGCCGAAAGACCCGCCCCAATCCGAGAGGGAGTCGCTCTTGCGCTCATAGGCCCCGGCATTTGCGGGATCGGTGATGATCGCCAGGCGGTTGGCAGCACTGAGCGCATCCAGATCGGTGGAGTGAAGGAAGCCAAACAAACTGCCGTGAATCTGGTTGACTCCGGACTTCATTTCATAACGGAAGACGCCGCCGCCGGTGCGGCCGGCATCGTCGCTGATACCTGCGGTATCAACCTCAAACTCCTGAATGGCTTCCATCGGGGGCTGTGACTCGCTGATGTAGCCGCCCAATTGCGAGACCGCGGAGGTACCGTCAATCAACACTTCCTTGGTCAGTGCCATACTGCCGTTGATGTGCGAACTGTAGTCAGAGCCTTCGACACCCGGCACGTAGGCGAACATGAAGTTAGAGAGATTGCGACTGCCCTGCACGTTCAAGGGAAGGTCAGTCACTGCCTGATTGTCCAGATTGGCGGAAACCACCGCGTCCGAAGTTTGCAGGACTGGGGCCGCAGCAGTGACTTCCATGGTTTCGCTTCTCCCGCCAATCTGGAGTTCGGCATCGATTTCCGCAACCTGGCTGATCAACAAGGTGACGCCCTTGCGATTGAGCGTCTTGAATCGGTCCTTGGAAAAGCGAACGGCGTAGTTGCCGATGGGAAGGTTGCCGACACGGTAGAAGCCGGCGTCGTCCGTGGTGGTCGTCTGCACTTCATTGGTGTCCACGTTGGTCACCAGGACTTGCACTCCGGGCAGCACTGCGGACGACGAATCTTTGACTGTGCCCGTGATGGTGGCGCGATCCGATTGCGCCCAGAGCAGAGCCGCGAAGATGACCAGCAGAAAGCCGATACCAATGCTCCTTAATCTCATTTCAATCCTCCCGATTGAATCTCGTTTGCGCGTTACCCCAAAACGCCGCGACTCTGCGAAGCGTGACCAGACCAGCGTAATCCAGGATCGGCGTCAATGATTACGCGTTCGCGTTTTTCTTAACAAAACCGCTTTTGTTAGGCACAAAAGCGGTTTAGTATTGAGCCGACGACATTAGGCACCTGAATCCTTCCGTCTGTCAAGAGATTTTGTTATACGGTTCGGAATAGGCTAGTATTCTTTGACCGCGATGAAGAAAACTCGCACCATCCAGCATCGTGCCGATCAGCGGTCTCCCGTTGCTTCCGCCGCCCGATCGGTGAGCCTGAGGACCTTAGCCGAGTATCTGAAACTGTCACCGGCCACGGTTTCGGTCGTGATGAACCACTCGCCCGCGGCTCGAGCGATTCCGGCCCATACTCAGGACCGTATCCTCAGTGCGGCCCGCAAACTCGATTATCGGCCAAACTTCTTCGCACGCTCTCTTAGTCTCAAGCGCGGATTCCTGGTCGGTGTCCTCGCCCCCGAGGTCAGTGAGGGCTATGCCGCGGCGATTATGGCGGGCATCGAAGATCACTTGCTTCGGGAAGGCTACTTCTACTTCGTCGCCAGCCACCGCGGCCAGAAGGATCTCATCCAGGAATATCCCCGCTTGCTGATTGATCGCGCCGTCGAGGGCGTCATTTTGATTAATACTCCCATCGTGCGAGGGTTTTCCGTACCGGTGGTGACAATCTCGGGGCATCGACGGGTGCAGGGTGTGACCAACATCGCGGTGGACAACAAAAAGGCTGCGTTCCTCGCGCTCGAGCATCTGGCCAAGTTAGGACACAAGCAGATCGCCTTCTTTAAGGGGCATCCGGGCAGCGCAGATACGGAGTATCGTTGGAAGGGAATTTTGCTGGCGGCTCGGACGTTCGGCATCGAACTGAGTCCTGAGTTGACGGTGCAGTTGCAGTGGAAGGCGAGCAGTCCTGGACCCTCGGTTCCCGAAGAAGGATACGTTAATGCTCGTTATTTATTGGACACTGGGCGCCGTTTCACGGCGTTGCTCGCGTTCAACGATGTCTCGGCAATCGGCGCGATGCGCGCATTCAGTGATGCGGGACTGCGGGTTCCGGGTGATATATCCGTGGTGGGCTTTGATGATATCCAGGATGCGGCATACCTGACTCCCCGCTTGACCACTGTACGACAGCCTCTGCGAGAAATGGGAAAACTCGCCGCCCAGCAGTTATTGCAGCGAATCTCCAACCGCAACGGAGATGCGTTGCCTTCTATTTCAATGCAACCGGAGTTGATTGTGAGGGAGTCGACCGGCCCTGTCCAACCTCAGCGGTGATCACAACGTTGAAACCTGAAGTCCAGCTGTCACTGTTGGAACAACTCCGGGTTCAACTCACTCCACTGTCCAACGTCCGCGCAACTGGCTATGATGTACTACCCTGTCGAGGAGCAAATTGCCTCGACCGGCCTGCGAGAGAGCTGAAGATCTGACCTCCCAAATCACAACCCGCATTATCGCCTCCGATACGATCTCATACTATGATGGTGGGGAAACTCGGGAACAGAATTCGCCATTAGTCCTGATCCACGGCATGTTCGGCGACTACCTCGACTGGGAGCCTGTCCTCGATCCTCTCTCGACCACGCATCGTGTCGTCGCTCCCGATCTCCCCGGCTTCGGAGATTCAAGTAAGCCGCAACGCGAATACACCGCCGAATTCTTTGTCGAGACCCTGCATGAACTTTTTCGCCAACTAGAACTCGAGCGCCCGATCCTCATTGGCAATTCCTTCGGCGGACAGATTGCCGTGCTCTACGCCCTCGCCCATCCGGATGATATCTCCAAACTCGTTCTCGTCAACAGCGGTGGTTTCCGCGAATACACCGCCGAAGAACGCTCTCAAATCGAGCCGCGATTCAGCGAGCCAATCCTCGCCGGCCTGACTCCCCAGATCAACGCCCTCCTCTTCAGTGGAGTCTTCACAAAACAATCGGAAGCGAGCGTTCGTTATCTCGCCAAGCAGGATGCCAAACTCCAGCGTCCCGATTACCCCGCATACGCTCACGCCCTGGCCAGTAGCATTCGCCTCTCGCTGGCTAGCTATCTGATCGGCCGCCTGCCCGAAATCCACACTCCCACCCTGCTCGTCTGGGGTGAAAGCGACCAAGTGCTTCCGGTAGAGCAAGCGCGGCTAGCCCTGACCAGACTCCCGAGCGCCGATCTGAAAACCATCCCCAACTGCGGCCACGTCCCTCAACTGGAATGCCCCCGGGGCTTCTTAGCAGCGACCCGCCAATTCTTCTCCCTCCAATAAGTTGTCTCTGCCCCAAGGTGGTCTTTAGGTTGTCGTCCCGAGCGAAGCGAGGCGAAACCAGAGCGCAGTCGAAGCCCCGGCGGAGTGCACGCACTGGCGCAAGGCATTCCTCCGGAGGTGCACGTCCCAAGCGGCCAAAACTTTCCAGTTGACAACATTCCTCGACAGGTATAAAAAACGATCGTTCATTTTTATTTACAGCCACCATGCCGAAACTACGCCTTCATGAAGTCGAGCGGAACCAGATGAGAATCGAGGACGCCGCTCTCCGCGTCTTCACCCGACTCGGCTTCCACGGCACCAGCGTTCGCGACATCGCCAAGGAATCCGGCGTCTCCATCGGCAACCTCTATAACTACTACCGCACGAAAGAAGAAATCTTCGAGAGCATCATCGCGCGCTACGAAACCCACATGGAAAAGCTGCGCCGCAAGGCTCTCGGCCCGATCACCGGGCTCTTCGAGCCCACCGAACTCCAGCGCATGGCGCACGTCATCCGCGAAATCGTCTACGACAATCCCGATTACTGGCGCCTCATGTACATCGACATTACCGAGTTCGGAAATAAACATTTTGCGGGCACCTTCCGCTCGCTCGCCAAGAACATGAGAGAACGTCTGGGCGCGCAGCTCGAAGCGTCCACTCGCAACGGCAAACGCACCTGGAACCGCGGCGTCGATCCCGCGCTCGCCTTCACGGCCATTTATCTCCAGTTATTCACATATTTCCTGGTGGAAAAACTTTTCGGCGGCAAGGAGCACCTCGGCATGTCCGACGACCGCGCCGTCGCGCAACTGATCAAGATCGCAACCGAAGGAATCTGGAACTCAGGCGGAAAATCCGCCCATGGAAAATCCGGGCGAAGTTCTTCGAGAAGGAGCAAACAATGAGGATGCAAACGAGATTGGCGTCTTTTAGTTTAGCGGCATGCGCTCTGGTGATTTGCGCCGCTGTCGCGCTCGCCCAGTCGCCGACCACCGGAGAGATCGCCGGCCAGGTCACCGACCCGCAGGGCGCGGCCGTCGCCAACGCCAGCATTTCCCTTACCGCGCCCTCGGCCCAGATCCGCGAAAGCAAAACCGACGGCAGCGGCCGCTACCGTTTCCCCCTGCTCGATCCCGGCACCTACTCGCTCACCGTACAGGCGCAAGGCTTCGCATCGGCCAAGCGGACGGACGCGCATGTGCGGATCACGGAGACCACTGCGCTCGATGTTCAGCTCACTGTCGCCGGCGGAACTCAATCCGTCAGTGTGGTTGCCGAGCCGATCGTCGTGCAGGACAACGACACCGAAGGCCGCGTCATCGACGACACGCAGGTCAATCAGCTTCCGCTGCCCACGCGCAACTACACGCAACTTCTCGCGCTGAGTCCGGGCGCCGTCAGCAGCCTACCCAATAATGCCGAACTCGGCCGCGGCGACGCTGACATCAACGTCAACGGCCAGCGCTCGACCAGTAACAATGTCGTCATCGACGGCACCGAAGCCAACAGCCCCGGCACCAACTCCACTCCGAGCCTGACCGTGCCGCCGCCCGATGCCATCCAGGAATTCATCGTGCAAACGTCGATGTACGACGCCAGCCAGGGACGCAATAGCGGCGGCAACGTCAACGTCGTCACCAAGTCGGGCACTAACAGACTTCACGGCAATGTCTGGGAGTATTTCCGCAACGACGCGCTCAACGCCAACGACTTTTTTTTGAACGAAGCCGGAGAGCCCCGTCCCGAGCTCAAGCGCAATCAATTCGGTGGCACCATCGGCGGGCCGATCGTCAAAGACAAAACGTTTTTCTTCTTCGCCTATCAGGGAACCCGTGAGCGTAATGGCGCTTCGCCGACCTATAGCCTCGGCACCACGCTCATCCCGCAGGACCTCACCAACGACCGCAGCACTACCACGCTCACCAATATGGCGCTCAACGATTACGGCGTAGCCCTCGACCCGAGCAGCCTCCACATCTTGCAGGCCACGCTGCCCAACGGACGGTTCGCAATTCCCAGCGCCTCATCGCCGTTGGCTGGATCAACCGCGCTCTCGATCACTCCTATCTCTGGCGTCTCGAGCTTCACCGAAGATTATTTCAACATCGGCATCGATCAACAGATTTCGCAGAAGAACAAACTTAGCGGCAAGTTCATTTTCTCCAACGATCCGCAATATCAGGCCATCTATGGTTTCCTCGGGCCGAATCCGAACGAGGTTCCCGGGTACGGCGGTAGTCCCGACTTCCACAATCGCATTCTGAGCCTCGCCGACTCTCACATCTTCAGCCCCAACCTCATCAACGAAGCCCGCTTTGGCTTCAGCCGCATTCACGAAATCTCTCTGCCGCAGGAGCCCTTCACCAACGCGCAGTTCGGCATCACCAATCCGCTGGCCGCCAGCTTTCCAGGCATGGCCACGATGGAAGTCCCAGGACTGTTCACGATCGGCTCATCGCCGCTCGCCGACAATAAGTCGGTAACGCAAACCTGGCAGGCGCAGGACATGGTCTCCTACACCATGGGGCGGCACTTCATTCGCTTTGGAGCGCAGTTCCGCCGTTACGATATCGACTTCTACTTCCACGCCTTCTCGCGTGGCGAAATCGTCTTCAACGACTTTCAGGATTTCCTGGCGGGCGGCTCGCCTTCCAGTGTCGACGCTTCTCTGCTCGGCGCCGGCGTTCCTGATCGAGGCTTCCGTGCCAGTGACGGCGCCGCCTTTGTTCAGGATGACATTCACCTGACGTCCAACCTCACCGTTAATGCCGGCCTGCGCCTCGACCACTTCGGCGGATACAGCGAAATTCGCGGCCGCTTCTCATCCTTCGACGCCGCTACCTTCGCCGAGAACACGATGCCGTGCACACTCGCCACTCCCTGCACGCAAGGCATCACGCTCGGCTCGTCCGGGCAGCAGTTGAATCCCAGCAAATACGCGGTTGCGCCGCGCATCGGTTTCGCCTGGAGTCCGCGCAAGGAAAACGATCTCTCGATTCGCGGCGGCTTCGGCATGTTCTATGACCGCTTCTCCGATCGCTTCGCCAACCTGCAAGTTTTCAATTATCCGTACGACAGCATTCTGACCGGGCTGTTCACTGCTGGATTCCTGGGAACTCCGTTTCCCGATCCGACCGGATTCACTTTCCCTCTTCCCGCACAGGCGCCGTCTCCAATACCCCTCCTGATCGACAATTATTTCTACGCCGAGCAGAATCCCATCAACGGTTTCTTCGCGGCGCCCAATATGAAGATCCCCTATACGCTCGTCTACAACCTGGACGCGCAATATTCATTCGCCAAATCATGGCTCGCCGACATCGGCTACCTCGGCAATCACGGGAACCACCTCATCAATCTCTACAACTTCAACCAAGGCGCATTCGGAAACCCCGACGCGCCTTACACGATCGACGGGTTCTCCAACAACAAAGCGCTCTTCGGATTCGATCAGGTGCAAACCGAGGCCGAGTCGCGCTACAACGCTCTGCAAACCAGCCTGACCAAGCGCTTCGCGCACGGTCTGCAATTTCTCGCTTCGTACACGTGGTCGCACTCCATCGACAACAACTCGGGCGATAACATCGTCAACGCCGAGAGCGAACTCAATCCACTTCCGGGCGACCAGCAGAACCTCGCCAGCCAGTTCGGCACCTCCGACTTCGACCGCAAGCACCGCTTCGTCTTCAGTGGCGTCTACGATCTGCCGAAGTTTTACGCTGGCAACAGCAGCTTCGCGAAATCAGCCTTCAACAATTGGGAGACATCGGGAATGGTCGTTCTACAAACCGGCCTGCCCTTCACCGTCTATTGCTCGAACGGCACGGACTTGAACAACCGTGCCGATCTCAGCGGGCAGCCTGTTATTACCTCGTCCGGCTCGACGGTTTCCCGCCTGGACGACTATTTCAATGCCGCCGCCTTCAATTATTGTTTCGACACGACCGCGACCAATGCCCCTCCGTTTGGAACCTCGGCGCGCAACTTTCTTCGCGGCCCCGGACAGAAAAATGTCGATTTCAGCGTCATCAAATTCTTCCCCGTCACCGAGGGCTCCAAAGTCGAATTCCGCGCCGAGTTTTTCAACCTCTTCAACTTCGTGAATTTCGCGCAGCCCTACAGCAATACGGTTTCCACATTGAATAATTTGGGGATGCCGGTGTTTGTCGGACCGGTGGGTGCCATCACGCAGACGGTCGCCAGTCCGCGCATTATTCAATTTGCACTGAAATATAACTTCTGATGGCGAGCGAAACGCAATCACCATGCGCCTGAAAAACAAAGTAGCGCTGATCACCGGTGGCCTTAATGGTTTGGGCCGCGAAGCCGCCCTCGTCTTCGCGGCCGAAGGCGCGCGCGTCGCCATCTGCGACCTTGCCCCCGAGGGCAGACAACTCACTGAAACCATCGCCGCCCAAAACGCCGAAGCCCACTACGTCGCCTGCGACGTCTCAGACTTTGACGCTGTCACCTCCATGGTCGGCTCGGTTCTTGAGCGATTTCAGGCCATCGACATTCTCATCAACAACGCCGGCATTACCCGCGACGCGACATTAATGAAGATGACTCCGGAGCAATGGAATCAGGTCATCGGCGTCAATCTGACGGGCGTTTTCAACTGCACCCGGCAGGTTGCCCCGCACATGGTGGAGCGCGGCCATGGCAAAATCATCAACACGTCGTCGATCGTCGGACTCTTCGGAAATTTTGGCCAGACCAATTACGCGGCCGCCAAAGCTGGCCTGATCGGTATGACCAAGACCTGGGCCCGCGAACTCGGCCCCAAAGGCATCACGGTAAACGCGGTAGCGCCCGGCTTCATCGCGACAGAGATGGTCAAACAGATGCCGGAAAAAGTGCTGCAAGCCATGCGCGATAAAACACCCGCTCGCCGCCTGGGCGAGCCGCGCGACGTAGCCAACGCCTATCTATTTCTAGCGTCCGCGGAAGCCGACTTCATCAACGGCGCCGTGCTCAGCGTAGACGGCGGCCTGACTTTGTAGCATTTTTATGATTCCGCGCCACTCGCGGTCGACACAAAGGAACTCATCATGTCCCGCTACGCCACCATCATCGGCACCGGCTCCTATCTCCCCACGATAGAAATCTCGAACGATAAACTTCGCCAGACGTTCTCTGACCTCCCCGGCAACATCGACAAACTTGAAGCGGCCACCGGAATCCGCAAGCGCTGGTATGCTCCCGACAACTGGGCCACCTCCGACCTTGCGCTTCCTGCCGCCTGCCAGGCGCTCGAACGCGCGGGCCGCAAGGCGGAAGATCTGGACCTGATCATTCTTGGCACTGACTCGCCCGACTTCATCACCCCGGCCACTAGCGTAGTTGTTCAGCACAAGCTCGGAGCAAAGAACGCGGGCACCTTCGACGTAAGCTGTGCCTGCGCCTCATTCCCCACCGGCCTGGCCGCGGCCGCCGGCCTGATCGCGGCCAACCGCGCTCTCAAAACTGTTCTGGTTGTCGGCGCCTACCTGATGCATCGCCTCGCCGATCCAAAAGACCCGACCATCTTTTTCTACGGCGACGGCGCGGGTGCAGCCATTCTCGAGCCCTCCGATCATCCCGGCTTCGTCGTCTCCGCCATGCAAGCCGACGGTTCCTACAATCGCAACTGGGGAATCTACGCCGGCGGTACCGCTGAGCCGGCCACCGAAGAAGCCGTTCGCGCGGGACGCACCGCCGTCCGCTTCATCGAGCGCTATCCTCCCGAAATCAACGAGCAGGGCTGGCCCGCGCTGGTGCGCCGCCTGGCCAAAGATGGAGGCTTCGCGCTTCAGGATGTGGAGCTCTTCATTTTCACGCAGGTTCGCAAGCCGACGATCGAGGCGGTGATGGCGGACCTCGGCCAGCCCGCCGAGCGCGCGCACACCATCATGGAAGAATGCGGCTACACCGGTTCAGCGTGCACAGCCATGGCGCTGCATGACGCGATCGTCAAAGGCAAAGTGCACGCGGGTGGATTAGTCGTAGTAGTAGGCTCCGGAGTAGGCTACAACCAAGCCGGCGTGGCCTTCCGCATGCCGTAGGAACATTTTTAGGATCTGATTCTGAGTTTGTCATCCGGAGCGAAGCGAAGGAAGCATGCATCTTCTTTGGACCGCCAAATACTCCGCCGCGTGTTACGAACCGGCACGATAAGACCTATGCTCCACGGCGACATCCTTGGCGAACGCGCAAGCCTCAGCCCCAAGAAGACGGCGCTCATCTGCGTCCAGGGCCAGCGCCTGACCTATCGCGATCTAAACCACCGCGCCATCCAATGCGCGAGCCTCTTCCTCGATTACTGCCGCCTGCATAAGTCTGACCGCGTTGCCATCCTGGCCAAAAACCGTCTTGAGTTCCTGGACACTTTTTTCGCAGCCGGCAAATCCGGAGTAATCCTGGTGCCCCTGAACGTCCGTCAAACCGCGCCCGAGCTTGGCGCGATCCTGAAAAGCAGCGGCGCAAAGGCGATTTTGTACGACGGCGAACTCAGCAGCAAAATCCACCAGCTAAAACAAAACGCCGCCCTCGCCGAACAAATCGCAACCTGGATCGCCCTCGATTCGCCGTCCAATGACTTGCCGTCCCATCAGGCCGACCCCGACTACAACAAACTGCGCGCTACCTACTCAACTGCCTGGTCGAGCCCGCACTGTGATCCCGAAGACATTTACTGTCTGCTCTACACCAGCGGCACCACCGGCAAACCAAAGGGCGTGATGATCCCGCACCGCATGGTCGCATGGAACGCATGCAACACCGCCCTCAATTGGCAACTCCGCGACTCTGACGTAAGCCCTGTCTTCACGCCGCTCTACCACGCCGGAGGCCTCTTCGCCTTTCTCACGCCCATCCTGGCCGCCGGAGGCACCATTGTCCTCCATCGCGAATTCGACGCCGGCGAAGTCTGGCGCACCGTGGAGCGCGAAAAGTGCACGGTGATGTTAGGCGTTCCGACGATTTACAAAATGCTTCTCGAAGCCCCAGAGTTCGCTCAAGTCAATCTTGTCCACGTCCGCTGGTTCATCAGCGGAGGCGCGCCGCTGCCCATCGAACTGGTCGATGCCTACCGCCAGCGCGGAGTAATCCTCAAGCAGGGCTATGGCCTTACCGAAGTGGGCGTCAACTGTTTTTCAATGTCCGAAGAAGATGCGCTGAGAAAAGCGGGGTCAATCGGCCGCCCGATGATGTTCACCGAGGCCAAGCTGGCGGGCGCTATGGGCGACGCAAATTTCCCTGAAGGAAAAAGGAATTCGCAACACGAGGATTCACTACACCAGGAAAATCGCATGGGAGGTGCGGAGCAAGGCGAGCTCTGCCTGCGCGGACCGCATGTCTCCAAAGGCTACTGGCGGGATCCCGCCGCCACCGCTGCCGTGCTCGACGAGAATGGCTGGTTCCACACCGGAGACATCGCGCGCCGCGACCCCGAAGGTTTCTTCTACATCGTAGGCCGCTCAAAAGATATGTTCATCAGCGGCGGCGTGAACGTCTATGCCGCCGAAATCGAAGCGGAGCTTCTCCGTCATCCCGCCATCGCCGATGCTGCCATAATCGGTGTCCCCCACCCAACGTGGGGCGAAGTAGGAGTAGCGTTTCTTGTTCTGAAGCGGGCCGCGCCAGTGGCGAACACTGCGTCAGCGCCCTCGGCTCCCACGCCAGCTGCCCCCTTACCCGAAGACCTGACCGCCCATCTGGCCGCTAAACTAGCCAAGTACAAACTCCCCAAAGAATTCTTATTCGTAGAATCCCTGCCCCGCACCGCTTACGGCAAAGTGGTAAAGTCCGAACTGCAATCCCAATACGCCAACCGTGAACCGAAAAAATAAAGCTCGTCATCCTGCCATGAAAACGGAAGTACCTGTGCACTGAGCCTCGGAGGATAATTTCTCCGCTTCGGCTTGAGACGGGAAACGCCCGAACTGGCGGGGAGTTGGCGAAATTTCCAGGAAAACAGGCAGCAGATTTCTCAGCACTACAGACTGTCTGGCGGAGGGAGAGGGATTCGAACCCCCGGTACGGTTTCCCGTACATCGGTTTTCAAGACCGACTGTTTCAACCACTCACACATCCCTCCGCGGCTACCAAGAGTTTATCAAGATGAGGGTGACGAGTGGAGTTACCAACTCGTCCGCGCGATGAAGGGCGGCTACTTCGTCCCATTGGGATAGACAAGTATCTTGCTCGCTTCACCGGTCTTGAGGCGCGCCATGGCACTGGAAAAATCCTTAAGGGCGATTCGATCCGTGATTACTGGATGCAGGTCGAGCTTGCCGGCTTTCAGCAAAGCCGTCATCTGAAACCAGGTCTGGTACATGCGGCGGCCGTTGATCCCTTGAATCGTCAGGCCTTTGAAGATAATGTCTTCGGAGAAGTTGACCGGAATTGGTTTTGAGGTCAGCCCGAGCAGCGACATGCGGCCGCCGCGCCGGATAATGTCGAAGGCGACACGAATGGCGTCCGGGTGTCCGGCCATTTCGAGCACTACGTCAACGCCCAGCCCGCCAGTTTTCTCGGCGATAATCGCGCGCACATCTTCTTTGGAAGGATCGAGAGCAAAGTCGGCGTGCATTTTCGTCGCCAGCTTGCGGCGATGCTCGTTGACCTCGATCGCGAAAATCGTGGTGGCTCCGCAGGCGCGCGCCACCGCAATCGAGAAAAGTCCAATCGGCCCGCATCCCGTAACGGCCACCGTCTTTGCGGCAATCTCTCCCGCGAGCACGGTGTGCACCGCGTTGCCAAGCGGATCGAGAATCGATGCGTACTCCTGCGGAATAGCCGGATCGAGCTTCCAGATATTCGATTCCGGAATCACGACATATTCGGCAAAAGCTCCGTCGGTATCGACGCCGATGATCTTCACGTTCTGGCAAATGTGCGCTTCGCCGGTTCGGCAGAGCAGGCACTTCCCGCACGCAACGTGCATCTCCGCGGAGACGAAGTCGCCTTCCTTCACGCTCGTGACCTCGTCGCCAAAGGCCGCCACTTCACCACAGAACTCGTGGCCGGGGATGAGCGGGGGATGAATGCGTCCCTGCGCCCAGCGGTCCCATTCGTAAATGTGGAGATCGGTGCCGCAGATGGAAGCGGCCTTAACCTTGACCAGTACATCGGTGCGGCCATAACCGGGAATTTTCACTTCGCGGATTTCCGCGCCCGGCGCGGCATTTGGCTTGACCACCGCGAGCATGGTTCCGGACGGAGTGCTGGACATGGATCCTCTTGGAGAACCGAAATTAGAAGAGCAAACGCATTATTCTAGCACCGGGCAGCGAAGCCGCGGAGTCGCAGCCCCAAAGCTCACTGCGTCTTCTTATAAATCTCGCTCGAGCCCCCTTGATACAGCGAAAATTCCGTCACGCCTCCGTTTGCATTTCGTTTGAAATCCAGCGTCAATCCGTTTTCGCCTTTGACCGCAAAGGTGTTCCCGCGCACCGGTTCGAGCACCCAGACCTTGCCGCTTGGCAGCGTGACAGATAGAACGTTATCGGGCCGCACCGCAATTACATATTTGAAATCCGCAACCTGATAAACGCCCGCAATCGGTTCGAGAAAGCTGCGCTCGCGCATGCGGCGATCAGGCAGGCGTGTAAAGACAATGTCTTTGACGTTCGGTTCGAGCCCGCAGGAAAGGCTGGCGATATTGCCCTCCCAGTCGGTGTTGAACATGAACTCCGTCTCCTGTAGCAAGTCAAGCGGATCATGCGGCACCCGCCAGACATCGTAGTGCCAGTGTTCAGCCGTCGATTTCATGGTGTGATAGGTGATGTTGAGTCCATTCTCTTTGCTGGCACGCTCGATGGCCACAACTCCGTAAGCGGGATTCGAGTACTCGCCCACATATTCGTCGATGGGATGCGAGAACTGGGTGTTCGCGCGCCGCGGAACATAATCCTTGGCGCGCGCGTCGTCGGCTGCTTTTTTGAACGCAAAATAGCGGTCGAGGTCGCGCTTGTTCCAGTCCACTTGATCGAGTCCGAGCATGCGATCGTTGATGTTGTAGGCGAGCACGTCGCGCAGGCTGCTGCCTTCCATGTTGAGCAGAATGACGCTGCCGATATTGTCGTCGGGTAGAAACGAGATGAGCAGCGAGAAGCCATCAAGATTGCCGCCGTGGTTCACATACTTGTGGCCGCGATAGGTAGTGACGAACATGCCCATTCCGTAATTCGCATAGCCGATTTCGGGATCGACCCCTGAGCTATGGATCACCATCTGCGGCGTGGTCATCTGTCGGATGTCAGCCTGTGAAATGATCTGCTGGTCGCCATGTTTGCCGTGGTTCAAGTACATAAGCAGGTACTCAGTCATGTCGGAAAGACTGGAGACAATCGCGCCCGCCGGTCCGAGCGCGGGATCGCCCGGATAAATCGGGGCTTCGTGGGCGACCTCGTTGTCGTCTTTGCGATAAGGGTGCGCCACGTCGGATGACGATTTGAAAGATGCGCCGAAATCGAAGCCTGAACTCGTCATGCCGAGCGGCTTGAAAATGCGCGCAGAGACCGCGTCTTCCCATGTGCTTCCCGCCAGTTTCCCAGCCAGATAACCGGCCGTCATGAACATGAGGTTGTTGTACTGGAACTCTTGCCGCAGATCACGGTTGGGCTCGAGATAGCGAAGGCGTGAGTACATCTCTCCGCGGCTGAGATCTGACCGATACCACGTCGAATCATGACGGGGCAGGCCGGTGCGGTGGGTGACGAGGTCGCGCGGGGTAACGCGCGCCGTAAGCACATCGTCATACAGCCGGAAGTCCGGCAGATATTCGCGGACGGGCTTGTCCCAGTCGAGTTTGCCTTCGCTGGCGAGTGTGCCAAGTGTGGCCACGGTGAATGACTTGGTGATCGACGCGATTGGAAAAAGCGTGTGCTCGGTGACCGGCAAATTATTTTTCACGTCGCGCAGGCCGTAGCCCTTGCTGAGAATGACCTTGCCATCTTTGACGATGACGATGGCTGCGCCCGGAACCTTCCAGTCATTCATCACCTTCTGGACATAAGCGTCGAAGTCGCGAAGATCGGGCGAATTCGCAGCCAACAGCGACGAAGACAAGAATAGGACAATCAGCGTCAGGCAAAGACGAAGACAAATGCGTTTGCTCATCGAGCCTCCAAAAAAAGCGAGCAATTGTCCCACGGGCGGCGAGGGCGAAGCAACCCGGGCCAGGCGGAAATTTGAGCGAATCGAAGCTTGAATTGTCTCAGCGCCCTAAACTCAGTTGCTCGCGTTGTCGCTCGACGGCTGGAGCAAGACCTGTTGCTCGTCGAAGGTTCTCACCGTCTGAAAAAAGGTGCGCAGAGCCGGGTAATTCTTCGCTTCCAGGAGGAGAAGATCCATGGTCAGCGTTCGGTGCAATTTCAAGGTGCCATTTTCATTGGCCGTCTGTAGGGCGTAGAGGATGATGCCCCGGTCGATGGCTTGTGACGCCGGCATGTTTAAGATGTGCCAGCCCGGAGGTAGTTCAATCGTGACATCGTCGTTGCGTTGGGAAGGGAACTGGAAGTAGACCGGGTGCGCGCGTTCGGCGTGTTCGAACAAGTGCTTTTCAGTGGCGCAGAACAGGCCGACGGGGAGAACCGACCGGCGGCCGGCCGCAGACGCCCAACCCGGCACCTTCAGCGAAAATATTGCCACCATTGAATTGGAAGAATTTTTCCAGTCAGGAGCGGTCGTAAGTTCGACTTCTGACGCCGCCGAGATCCATTCCTTGATGTCGTCCTCGAGGTACTTCTTGCGCGCGGCGTCGTCAGCGAATCGCTCCTCCGCCCGTCGCCTCGAACACTCCAACCCTGTGAAAGTCACCGTCAGGGTGCCTTCCAGGTCTCCCGCGTCCGTAAGCTTTAGCTGCGCCTTCCGCTCAATCAGGGACTGCGAACTCTTAGGCAGAGTCGTGGTAACCCAGGATCCGCCATCTTTATCCACCTTATACCCGCTAACCCCCGTTTCGCTCCAGGGCAGCATTCCAAACGAAATGAAAGGCGACCCCGGATCGAGGAACAAGTCGTGGCCATCGACCTTTACAAGGACGACGTTCGAATCCAGGCGGTTTCCATCCATCATTTGACGGTCGAAGAAGTAACTGGAGCGGTCTGACACCCAGACAACTGACGCCTCCATTCCTGCTGCCCGCACCAGGGCAAGGAACAGGTAGTTTAACTGCACACTATTGCCGTGCTGTAGTTTCCATAGCTCCTCGACATTCTTCGGCCACTTGTCCTTATCGCGTTTCTCCTCCTGCGCGGTCTTTTCTTCCTCGAATGATATGTTGCGTATTCGCTGCACACGGGCGTATATCTTTTCGAGTTTCACTTCGTTCGAATCATTCGGAGAGACGATCTCGGAGACGACCTGCTCCATAGCGTTGCGTTTGTCGATATAGGCATCGAGGTAGGACTCGCACTCCTTCCCGAACGACTTCCAGAACTTGTCGGAATCCGTTTCGGTCGAACGAGTGTAGGTGAAATCGACCCGTGCCTTCATCTCATTCTCGGGCGGCATGAAATCCTCGACTACGAACGCAGGTATGTCATGCACCTCAAGATGAATATCACGCTTCTCCTGCAGTGGGCGCAGATCCGGCGGCAGTCCGTTCCAGTGCACTTTTAGCTGGAAGTGAGCCGCCGGCTTCAGGGAGAACTTTGCGCTCTTGGTAAACAACTCGTCGCTGATAATCCAGCGCGAATCGAACACGTAGTCCCCGCTGAACTCAATCCTGTACATGTATTCGATGATGCTGCCGACCGTCACCTCGGGCATCGTGAATGTCTTAGCCAGAATTTTTGCACCCCGCGCCTTCACTATCGTCTTATCGATAGGCTTCCCCTCGAAGTTTACGATCGAGCCGTCGGGCTTGATCGTGCGCGCATGAAATTTCGTTATCTTAAGATCGCCCTTCCAATACGGAATCTCGACGTCTGCGTATTTGCGGCCCTCCTCGGTCAGAATCTTGACGCGTACATACTCGTCTTCGTAAGCGCTCAATTCGTTGTCGTCACGGTCAACTTCGCGAAATAGAATGACGGCGGCTGCGCCCGGAGCCTTCGGCTCGCTCGTCATCCTCATCTCCTCCGGAGACGGTGGCTGAAAGTCGATTGCCCAACTGGTGGACGGTAACACCATCCAAACAATCCAGAGGGGTGCGATGGCGAGTAAGGATAAGTGAGATACGCGACGAGTCGGCATGATCCTGTTTACCGGGTAAGATTACCCGGGTAAGAGTATCTTCCGAGAACCATGGTAAGCGCAATAAAAAAGGGCGCGATAGCTCGCGCCCAAACTTGAGATACTCTACAGGACGGGCAATAGCCCCGTCCGGCCACAACCTAGTCCCTTACTCCATCCATAAACGCCCGCAGTTTGCGCGAGCGGGACGGATGCCGCAACTTCCGCAGTGCCTTGGCTTCAATCTGGCGGATGCGTTCGCGCGTGACCGCGAACGACTGGCCGACTTCTTCGAGGGTGTGCTCGGAGCCGTCTTCCAGCCCAAAGCGCATCTTGATCACCTTCTCTTCGCGCGGCGTGAGCGTGCGCAGGACCTGTCCCGTCTGGTCCTTGAGGTTGACGTTGATGACGGCTTCAGCCGGAGAAACCACCGCGCGGTCTTCGATGAAGTCGCCCAGATGCGAATCTTCCTCTTCGCCAATTGGCGTTTCGAGTGAGATCGGCTCCTGCGCAATCTTCAGCACCTTCCGGACCTTCGCCACCGGAATATCCATCCGCTTGGCGATTTCTTCCGACGTTGGTTCGCGCCCCAATTCCTGCACCAGTTGCCGCGAGGTGCGGATCAACTTGTTGATCGTTTCGATCATGTGGACCGGGATACGAATCGTACGCGCCTGGTCGGCAATTGCACGAGTAATTGCCTGCCGAATCCACCATGTGGCATAAGTCGAGAACTTATACCCGCGGCGATATTCGAACTTATCCACGGCCTTCATCAGTCCAATGTTGCCTTCCTGAATCAGGTCGAGGAACTGCAATCCGCGATTGGTGTACTTCTTTGCGATTGAAACCACCAGCCGCAGGTTGGCCTCGATCAGCTCGCGCTTTGCCTGCTCGGCGTCCATGTCGCCCTGGATGATCTCGCGCTGCGTGCGCTTGAGCTCCGGGTACAACAGGCCGGCATCGACTTCGAGCTTTTCGAGTTCTCCGCGAACCGCGCGTGCCTGCTTCTTGTATTCCTTGCGCTGCTCTTCGCTGCGTGTCTGCTCGGCGCGCTTCTCCAGGTTCTGGATCTGCCGGTCGAGCGAACGCATGCCATCGACCGTGCGATTCACGCGCTCGATCAGGCGTTTGCGTTCGTTGTTGGTGAATCCCAGGTCACGCACCGCGAGCGAAGTTCGCACGATGGCGCGCGCCAGGTTGAAGCGGTAACGACGATGGTCCTTCGGCCGCTTCTTCTGGTTCACCGCCGCCAGTTTCTCGACGAACGGCATGACTTTTCGGTACGTCTTGTCGAGCACTGCAATTTTGTCGAGAAAACCCTTCAGCCGCTTGTCGACGATCTCCTCGGTGATTTCCTCTTCGTCGAAGGTGACCAGCTCCTTGATGGAGCGGACGCCTTTTTCGAGGTCCTCGCCCAGGGCGAGGAGTTCGCGAATCACGATGGGAGAGCGCGAAAGCGCTTTCAGGACGCGGTTTTGCCCACGCTCGATGCGCTTGGCGATTTCGACTTCGCCTTCGCGGGTGAGCAGCGGCACGGTTCCCATCTCGCGCAGATACATGCGGACGGGATCATTGGTTTTTTCCAGAGCGCCGGGGGTTAGGTCGAGTTCGACGTCCTCCGATGCCTCATCAACTTCCTCGAATTTTTTTTCCAGATCGGTCGAAGGCATCTTGCTGCCTTCGAGTACATCGATTCCTTGCGTTCCGATCGTGGTTAGCAGATCTTCCAGGTCTTCAGGAGAGTGCACATCGTGCGGGATAAGGTCGTTGACCTGATCATAGGTCAGATATCCCTTCTCTTTGCCTGCGTCGATCAGCTTTTTTATGTCTTCGAACTTGTCATCAAGTGCCAAAACAGGTTGTCCTCAGAACGTCCGCCGAACGGCGAACGAACTTTTCAGCGGTGGGATTGTGACGGAGTTCTGCGCACACGGCGCGCAAACCTTAAAAGTATAGCACGCCGAACCCGCCGTCCGTCCGTATCTCTTTCCCCGCTATATCTTTAGATGTCGCCCGACTCAGTTTCGTTCCATTGGTTCGAGCCGGGGTAGTAGAAGTCCGTTTAAGATGCCTTGCTCCCCGCCTCGCCCAGGCTAGGGTCCATCAAAGCCCGTTTTAAGCGCACCTTCTCCTGCAAAAGGGCTTGTCTTTCCTCCAGCGGCAGTGCCCCAGGATGCTGCAATGTGACCTGCACCTGCTCCAGGCGCCGTCGCAGATAGATTCTGCGCAAAGCCCGCACCGCCCCTTCCACGGTTTCGGGCGTCAATTCCTCCTCCTCGTGCATCAGGGTCGAGGCCAGCAATCGCCGGTCTTCTTCCGTCTTGGGCAAGGTCATAACATCCGCCGTCTCGGCAGCAGCCGCAAGCAGGGCCTCCATCAGAGACTGCGAGGCCAGCCCTTCATACAGATGTTCCGATTGCAACGCATATTGCGCCTGCCGCGTCGGATCGAACTCTTCATCGGCGCCGTCGCGAGCCGAGACCCGCGAATCACCCGACAGCATCTGGCGCGCTGACGCCAGGGCGCGGATGAGTACGCGCTCCGCCCCCGTGATTTGCGCATCCGAGGGCGCTT
Source organism: uncultured Acidobacteriaceae bacterium (assembly GCA_963803645.1). GTDB lineage: Bacteria > Acidobacteriota > Terriglobia > Terriglobales > Acidobacteriaceae > Acidiflorens. Next base: position 1,413,176 of record CAWDNK010000007.1, read on the forward strand.
TTACGGCGCTGGCCGACCGGTTGGCGGCGGTATGTTTCAGTTCCTGCCGCAGCACCGCCGAATCGATACCCAGCTTCTGCGATATCTCCATCGCCAGTTCGTCGCGCACAATCCGGCTGGGCACGCGCTGAATGTGCGGCAGAAGATGATTGACCGCCTTGACCTTGCTCTCCGGCGTGCGCGCCCCAAACTGCGCCCGCGCCCGGTCAATCAGATAGTCAAAGTACTTCTGCGAATTCTTCAGCACCGCGCCATAAGCTTCTTTTCCTTTGCGCCGAATAAAAAGATCGGGATCGAATCCCGTCTCAAGCGTCAGCACGCGAATGTTGAATTCCTCCTCCACCAGCAATCCGAGGGTGCGTTCGGTGGCGCGCGCTCCGGCCGTATCGGGATCGAAGTTGACGATGATGTTCTTCGAAAAACGGCCGAGCAGCTTGGTTTGCAGCTCGGTAAACGCGGTTCCGGAGCTGGCCACAACATTGTGGAAGCCCGCCGCATATACGGAAATGCAATCCATCTGTCCTTCGACCAGGACGGTGTAGTCGAGCTTACGAATCGCCTCCCGGGCATTGTCGAGATTGAAGAGCACGCGCGACTTCGAATAAATCTTCGTCTCCGGAGAGTTCAGATACTTCGGACCAGCCTTTTCGTCGGCTGCGAGCGTGCGCCCGGTGAAGGCAATAACTTTCCCCTGCTCGTTGGCGATGGGAAACATGACGCGATTGCGGAATTTGGAATAAATGGCAAGAGAACCGGCATTGGGTTCTCGCCCCTCAACAGGTTCCCCTTCAGGCTTGTCATCCTGAGCGGAGCGAAGGGCTTGCTTTTCCTGAGAGCTGACAGCTGAGAGATGAGAGCCTTCCTTCTTAGTGCTTTCCTTCCACGAAAACAGCCCACTCTCCCGCAGCAACTCCTCGTCAAACTCCCGCCGCAACGCGTCGCGCAACTGAAAGCCCGAATCCGGCGCGAAGCCAATCCGGAAGCGCGCAATCATCTCGTCGTCGAGCCCTCGTCCCTTGAGATATTCACGGGCGCGCGCGCCTTCAGGCCGCCGCAAGCTTTCGCGAAAAAAAGCCGTGGCCCGCTCATGCACATCGAGCAGCGCCATGCGCAGCTGCGCGTCTTTCGCCTCGGCGGGACTCGAAAACGCCACCTTCGGCATCGGCACGCCCAGCTTCTGCGCAATCAGCCGCACCGCTTCAGGAAATGAAATACTCTCAGCCTTCTGGACAAAGCTGAACACATCCCCGGACGCGCCACATCCAAAGCAGTGGTAGAACTGCCGCGTGGCATGCACCGAGAACGAAGGCGTCTTCTCGCTATGAAAGGGACAAAGCCCGGAAAAATTCTGCGCGCCAGCCTTCCGCAGCTTCACGTAATCGCCCACAATACGGACGATGTCCGCCTGCTGCTTGAGCGTCTCTTTGAAGTTGTCGGAAGAGGTCATGGGCACAGAATGCACCGAGACTATTATCGGCTCTGAAGCGCAAGCCTTGAAGCCGAAAGGTTGGTCGGCGCGCGCAAGACCGCCGGAAGCTGTGGGAAAGATGTGGAATATGGGCAATTTTCTGCAGTTATTGAGGAAAACGCCGCCCTGCTCAACCTATACCCGTAACTCCACCAACGTAGCCCCGCCGCCCCCTTCATTCTGGGGCGCCTCCACCACCGTCTCCACGTGCGGATGCTTTTTCAAATATTCCCGCAGCGCTTTCCGCAAAATCCCCATCCCGCTGCCATGGACGATCCGCACCCGCGGCATGCCGGCGAGAAATGCGCGATCGACAAATTTTTCGACCTCGCTGGTGGCCTCGTCGACAGTGCGACCGATCACGTTGATTTCACTCGGCGTGGTTGAGCCCTGCGGCTCGCTCTGGAGCGAAACTTTGATCCCGCGCGCTCGCGCCGCGTCGACCGGCGACTCGCCCGCGCGCGTCAATACCTCCGCAATATCCTCGCGCGCGATGCGCATCTTCATCGAGCCGATCTCGACGTCGAAGTGATTGTCGCCGACTTTCTTCTTCACCACCGCGGCCCGGCCCATCGACTTCAGCTTGACCGTGTCTCCTTCCGAGACATGCTTCACCAGCGCCGGCTGCGCATGCGGATCGCCCCGATCCGCCCCAGTCGCGTGCGCTACTACCGCCGAGTCGAACTGCTCGCGAAACTCCCGCCGCAACTTGGCAATCCGCCGCTCGGCTTCTTTCGAGACTTTCTGCGCGGCCGCGCGATCCTGCACCGCCGCAACCGCCTCGCGCGCGTGATATTCGAAATCGCGAAAAATGGTCTCTAGCTTTTTCTCCATCTCGCGAATCTTGGCCTGCTGCTCTTTACGGCCTTCGTTCGCCAGCTGCGCCTTCTCGCGCTCCAGTTCCTGCTCCCGCGTCTTAATCCGAGTGCGTTCGTCGTCAATCGTGCGCAGATCGGAATGCAGCCGATCCAGAAAACGGGAAATGTCTTGCGTCTGCGAGCCAATCTTCCCCTGCGCCGACGCGATAATCGCCGGGTTCAGCCCCAGCCTCCGCGCAATGTTGATGCCGGCCGATGCGCCGGGCACTCCGATCTTCAATTCGTAGGTCGGCTGCAGCGTCGCCTCGTCAAAGCCCACCGACGCATTCACCACGCCCGCCGTATTCGCGCCATAAACTTTCAGCGAAGTATGGTGCGTGGAAATTACCGTCATGCACTCAATCTTCCGGAAGTGCTCAGAAATCGCAACCGCCAAAGCAGCGCCTTCTTCGGGATCGGTAGCCGAGCCGAGCTCGTCGAGCAGCACGAGTGAATTCGCGGTCGCCGTCCGCGAGATGAAATCAATGTTGGTAACGTGCGCCGAGAAGGTCGACAGATTCTGTTCGATCGACTGGTAGTCGCCGATATCCGCCAGAATCGCGTCGAAGACCGGCATATCCGCGCGATCCGCCGGCACCGGGATTCCCGACTGCGCCATCAGCGCCAGCAGGCCAAGGGTTTTCAGCGTCACGGTTTTGCCGCCGGTGTTCGGTCCGGTGATCACGAGTTGCCGCCGCTCGCCCTCGAGCTCGATGCTGATCGGAACGACGGTCGCTTTCTTCGCCTTCAGATTCCGTTCCAGCAGTGGATGCCGCGCCCGATGAAGAATCAGCGTAGAGACCGGGCCTGCCCCGTCTCCTGCCGGCGGCGCGCCCGTTGTCAGCTTCACCGCGACGCAGTTGTAATCCTCCGCAAAACGCGCCTTGGCGAATTGCAGCTCCAGCTCCGCAAGCACATCGGCCGCCGCCAGAATCGCGCCCGCGTTCTCCCCGATCTGCCGCGTCATTTCGATCAGGATGCGATGAATCTCGGCCAGCTCTTCGTCCAACAGCCGCACAAGTTCGTTATTCTGTTCGATCGTTTCCAGCGGCTCGACAAAAACCGTTTGTCCGCTCGAACTCGCGCCATGCACCACGCCCGGCACGCGCCGCCTCTGCTCGACCTTCACCGGAATCACAAAGCGCTCGCCGCGGATCGTAACGAGTTCATCCTGCACCGTTCCGCCCTCTGCCAGTTTGCGCAGATGGCCGCGCAGCGACTCCTGAATCTGCCGTTTTTGTTTTTCGATTTCACGCCGAATGCGGCCGAGTTCCGGCGAAGCGCGGTCGTCGAGCGTGCCGTCTGGCAGAATCTTGTTGCGGAAGGCGCGCAGGAAGTTCGAAAAATCCGCGATCCCCGCCGAGAGCGCGTTCACGGCCGTCCAGTCCGAACGCATCGCCGCCGGAGGCTGGCGCACGATCTCGCGCCACTCCGATGCCCGATCGGCGGTCAGAACAATGTCGCGAATGTCGGTGGTTTCAAGTGCCGCGCCGGTGATGCGCGACTTTTCGAGCACTTGATCGACCTCCGGCAGTCCGGCAAATTCAAACCGCCCGCCGACCCGCCGATATTCACGAATCTCGGCGGTCAACATCTGCTGATTTTCAATCCACGCGCGATCGAGCGACGCCCGCAACTCCGCGATGCGGCCAAGCCCGAGCGGCGACGACGCGTAACCGGTGAGCAACTCGCGCAGGGTCTCGAATTCGAGCAGCCGCGAACTGCTCTCGGCCACGGGATGAGGAACGAACGCCATGTCTATTGATGTTACAACGGCAGAGTCAGACAACGGCGTGCGGAGAAAGTTCAATCGCCATGCGTCATCAGAGCAAATGCCTGATGACCCGAAAGACTCGCGAGCCCGATCCCTTACGTGTTCCGATGGCCTTCAGCGGGGAGACTGCGCGAAATGCGAAACGCCCCGCCCTCGCGCAAAGATTCGCAAGAGCGGGGCGCCGCGTACTCGAATTACAACTTGTTGCTCGACCTACTCGTTACTGAAAGAACCACTCCAGCGTCGGGTCGTTGTTGCCATTCGTGCCTCCCGCCGGGATAAACAGAACCGAGGTGGAGTTCATGATGTACATGATCCCAACCTCGTTGCCGCCCTGAGAAACAATAGTACGGCCGTCGCTCGAAACAGTGTATGTAGCGGAGATCGTGCCGTATTGTCCTGATCCACCGCCATTGTCGTTCAGCGAGATGCCGGTTAAGCCGCCCGCCGCGTTGCCGGTCACAGAATTCACCTCAGAGCCAGAATTCACATCTTCAGGGAAGTCGCCCCCGCCGGTGTACGTGCCGCTGATCGAGGCGTTCGTGAAACTGCTGCCGGTTTGCGGATTGAACTGGCCGAAGGTAACGCCAGTGTCGGTCCCCACGATGAAGCCCTGATTCTGTCCAATCAGGTAGATGACCGGCGCATGGTTGCCTCCGGTCAGCGAGACTCGTCCGTTGGAACTGACACTATAGGTGCCCGATCCGGTATCGGTTCCGGCTGTGCCGCCATCGTTTTCGTCAAAGCTGATGCTGTAAGAGCCGCTGCCGGTGGTGGTCAAGAATCCACCGATGACGTCTCCGACAGGTGAACTGCCGTTGTTGTCGACCGATTGCGCTCCTAATATGGAAGTTCCATCGAGCGACAGATCGGTGAACGTCCCGCCTTCGGTCTGCTCCAGGACGTCGCCGGCGATAAGCGGATTAGTGCTGGTGTCGTCCCCCATCATCAGGATTTCGCCCGTATTGACCACGTAGAAGACGAAGTCGATCGTGCCCTGGTTGACGAAATCTATGCTCACCGTGCCTCGACCGGTGGTGCTGGAAGAGACGGTAAAGTCGCTGGCTTGCAGCGTGACCTGCGGGTAGACAGTTCCGTCGGCATCGGCATCCGCCATGCCGCTCAGCGTGCCCGCGCCGTTGGAGGTGAATTCTCCCGCCATGCCGAAGCGGGAGACCGTCGCCGGTCCACCGCCATCCGCGCCGATCAGCCCAAAGGCATAGTCGCCATTGATTTTGTTCGTGGCGAATGCCGAGGCGGTCTGCTTGCGCAGCGGCCCGGACGCGACGAATGTGGAGTTGTCGTAGTAAATAATCCGGCCACTGCTGTTGCTGCTATTCAGCGCGATCGCAAATGTGTGCACGGTGTTAGAGACTGGCACATTTTGAGTGACCGTCACGAGCCCGGTATTGTTCGTGGTCATGCAGTACTTGCCGCTCGAGATCGTGCCGCTGACCGGACCATTGACCTGGTCGTTCGTATCCACGCTCCCACTTGTGATATTGCCGGCGCCATCGGCTACAAAGCTGCCGACTTCGGCCATGACCGGCGCGGGCTGCTGATTGTTGTTGAAGCCTTCCAGCAGCATTGCCCAGTCGCCGGTAAGCGCGCCGTCGTTATTACATGTGATAACGAAAATGCTAAGCGCCTCGGTGGCCGTCTGCGATCCCGAGTCGGTCACCTTCACGGTGAAGTTCGTCGTTCCGAGCACCGTCGGTTTTCCGGTAATGGCCCCCGTGGTGGCATTCAGCGAGAGCCCGGAGGGCAGGCTCCCGGTTGAAATGCTCCAGGTGTAAGGCTGCTGGCCGCCGCTCGCATAGAGCGTTGCGAAGTATTGGGTCGCTTCGCTGCCCTCGGGTAGACCGTTGGTATCGATTTGCAGTGGCACGCCGTTATTGATCGTAATGCTCAGGTTCGCGTTGGCGTTTGCTGCCGGAGTTTCGGAGTCAGCGACCTCGACCGTGAAGTTGAAGGTTCCGGTCGCGGTCGGCGTTCCTGAGATCTGACCGGTATTGCTGTTCAGGTTCAACCCGTTCGGCAGGCTGCCCGCGGAGACGCTCCACGAATAAGGCGGCAGTCCGCCGCTCGCAGTTACGGTCGCATTATAAGACGAGCCGTCGGTGCCGCTCGGCAGCGTGGTGGTCGTGATGGTTAGCGCTCCGTTGATGGTGATGCTCAGGTTTGCACTCACCGATTGGTTCGGGCTGCTCGAGTCCGTCACCTTGACGGTGAAGTTGAATGTGCCCTGCGCGGTCGGGGTTCCGGAGATCTGGCCGGTAGCGAGCGTCAGAGTCAACCCGGGTGGCAGGCTGCCGCCGGTGATGCTCCACGAGTAGGGCTGAATTCCGCCGGACGCCGTGAGCGCTGCGCTGTACGGGTAATTGATCAGGCCGGTCAGCGGGCCACTCGTCGTGATCTGGAGCGGCAGGCTGTTATTGATCGAAAGGCTCAGCCCGGCCGTCGCACTCTGCGCGGTCGGCGTTTCTGAATCGACCACCTTGACCGTGAAATTCGATGTGCCGGTCGCAGTTGGTATACCGGTGATCTGGCCAGTGGCTGGGTTGAGCGTCAAGCCGGCGGGCAGGCTGCCGGATAGGATGCTCCAGGTGTAGGGCTGTACTCCGCCGGTGGCGCCGAGCGTCGTACTGTAAGCTTGGCCGAGCACGCCGGGCCCCAGAGTCGTCGTCGTGATGGTCAAGGTCGCCGCGCTAACCGTGATGCTTAGGGCCGCGCTGGCCGTCTTGGTCGGGCTCTCCGAGTCCGTTACCGTCGCAGTGAAGTTGGTTGTGCCAACAAAGGGCCCAGTCGGTGTTCCGGTAATCGCGCCCGAAGTGGAATTCAAACTTAACCCGGCTGGCAGGCTTCCGACCGTGATTGCCCAGCTATAGGGTGTGATACCGCCGGTTGCACTCAGCGTCTGGTTATACGTTGTGCCCACCACGCCCGCGCCCAGACTGCTCGTCGTAACCGTCAACTGCGGATTGACCGTGATCGTCAGCTGCTTGCTCGCGGTCTGCGGCGTCGGAGTCTCCGAGTCGGTGACGGTCACCGTGAACGTGCTTCCCGATCCGGACGGCGTGCCCGAGACTACGCCAGTTGACGTATTCAGTGACAATCCTGCCGGCAGGCTCCCGGTTGTGATCGACCAGGTGTAGGGCGAGACGCCGCCCGCGGCCTGCAAGGTCGTCGAGTATGCCGAGCCGACGACGCCGGTTGGCAAGGAGGATGTGACCACGCTGAGCGGCGCTGCCGTGATGGTGATGCTTAACGCGGCCGTCGCGCTCTGCGCCGTTGGCACTTCCGCATCCGTTACTTTGACCGTGAAGTTGATTGGCCCGGTTACGCTGCCGGTCGGTATGCCGGAGATTGCTCCCGTGCCCGGATTCAGGGTTAATCCTGCCGGAAGCGCTCCGGCACTGATCGACCAGGCGTAGGGCGTGATGCCGCCGGTGGCCGAAACGGTCGAGTTGTAAGCGGTCCCCAGCGTTCCACCGGGCAACGTTAAGGTCGTGATGCTCAGCGGAGTCGCGCTGATGATGATGCTCAGAGCCGCGCTCGCAGTCTTCGCCGGGCTCTCCGAGTCCGTGACCGTAACCGTGAAATTGACCGCGCCGGTGAGCGGCCCGGTCGGCGTTCCCGTGATCGCGCCTGTCGTGGAATTGAGCGTCAGCCCGGCCGGCAGGCTGCCCACCGTGACTGCCCACGTGTAGGGCGTGATGCCGCCCGTCGCTCCGAGTGTCTGGTTGTAAGCCGTGCCCACGGTTCCCGCTGGGAGGCTTGCAGTCGTGACCGCAAGTTGCGGATTCACCGTGATCGTCAGTTGCTTGTTCGCGGTCTGCGGTGTGGGCGTCTCCGAGTCGGTTGCGGTGACTGTGAAGGTGGCGCTCGAGCCCGTTGGCGTTCCGGAAATCACGCCTGTCGAACTGTTGAGCGACAATCCGGTTGGCAAAGTTCCTGTGGTAACGGTCCAGCTATAAGGCGACACTCCGCCCGTAGCCTGCAAGGTCTGCGTGTATGCCGATCCGTCGACTCCGACGGCCAATGACGAAGTCGTCACGCTTAGTGGAGTCGTGCTGATCGTGATGCTCAGTGCGGCGGTCGCGGTCTTCGCCGTCGGTGTTTCCGCATCGGTCACCTTGACCGTGAAGTTGACCGGTCCGGTCACATTGCCAGTTGGTGTGCCGGAAATAGCTCCTGTGCCGGCATTCAAAGTTAGGCCCGCCGGCAGGCTGCCCGCGCTGATCGACCACGCGTAGGGTGTAATTCCGCCGGTGGCTCCGAGACTCGCGCTGTAAGCTGTCCCGAGCGTGCCGCCCGTCAGCGAGTTGGTGGTCACGCTGATTGGGGGCGCGGTGACGCTGATACTAAGATTGGCGGATGTCGAGGTCGCGGTAGGAGTTTCGGAATCCGTGATCGTCATCGTAAAGTTCGACGTGCCCGTGAATGTCCCGCTCGGTGTCCCGGTGATCATCCCCGAGCTTGTGTTCAGGCTCAATCCAGCAGGCAGGTTTCCGGAGGTTACCGCCCAGTGATAGGTCGGGACGCCGCCTGTGGCTGACACGGTCTGGTTATAGGCCGTTCCCATGACGCCAGCTCCCAGGGATCCGGTCGTGATGGTGAGCGCGGGCGGTTGATTGACGACGATCGAAATTGGCTGGGTTGCCGAAAGGCTGGTCGCGTCGACGACCTTAAAGGTCACCGGGCTGGTTCCCGGCCCGGTCGGCATCCCCGAGATTGTCACCGAGTTCGTTGTGCTCGCTGCCATCGTGATCCCGGCCGGAAGCGTGCCCGATGACAAGCTCCACGTGAATGGACTGGTGCCGCCGCTGGCGTTGATAGTCGCCGAATAGTTGGTGCCGGCGGTTGCCGCTTGCACCGATTGCGTCGCGATCGTCGGCACTGGATTTACCGTGATCTGTAGCGTGGCTGATTTCGAAGTGTCGCTGATTGAGGTCGCCGTTACCATCGCCGTGATTGGGCTACTAACCGAGACTGGTGTGTTATAAGTCGCGCTTGTTGCGGACTGGTTACTTAGTGTCCCGCCACCGCTCACGCTCCACGTGACGCCCCCATTCTTGGCATCGTGCTGGACGCTTGCCGTGATGCTCACCGTCTGAGCCTGATCGACTGCCTTGGAACCGCTGGGTGACAAAGTAATGGCGATGGGAGCAGTCGACGCTCCGCAGGCTACTAGTAAAGAAATGAGCACGGCGACAAAAAACACGCCTAGATAGCGGCCAGATGATTTCATGTGAAGGACCCCTGCGGTCGGGAAGTACCACTTACTATTACGCGCAGGCGCGCTCGCCTTCTATGAATAACTCGCCCGAAGTATTACGAACGTCATAGATAAATGGCGCATTTGTTTAGAAACAGGAGATGTCCTTGTATCTTTCTCCACCTCTTATTTACTTAGTAAGTTTTCTCCTTGCATCTTCGATTCTTCGGGCAACGCCTCCCAGTTGATCCTCCCTATAACGCTCCGGTAACCCCGGACCGCGAACGAGACGAACAAGCGGCGAACCGTGTAATCTAGCCTAACGGGGAAAGAAAATTTGTTATGGACAAAGTTCTCTCAAGGAAGATGGCTCCAACCTCCATTCGCGCGCTACGCATGTTGCTGGCCGGGCTTCTGGGCGTAGTGCTGTTTCAGTTGGCTTTCGCTCAGAAGGAAGTCGTTTGGAGCGCCGACGAAAAGCCATTGGCAGAGCAGATTCACGGTCTCAGAGCCCTTCCTGACGATGCGCGCGCCGAGACAACCAGAAATCTCGCGATCAAGATCCGGCAACTGCCCGCGACCGAAAACAAGCTGCGGCTCGCCGTCGGACTGGCGAACCTCTCCACCGAGGGCGACTTCGGCCACGGCACTCTGCAAGAGGTCGCGACCACTCTCGCGCAGACTTTGCAGGAGCATCCTCTGTCCTGGCCGGCGCCGAAAGCTGCCGCCGGTGCCGATAAGCCAGGTTCCGCCGCCAGTTCCCCGCAGTCCGCCCCACGCGAGCCGGCGAGGCCCTACATTGAACTCGCTTCCCTGGTTCGTTACGAGCACGTCGAGGCGTCCCTCGCCGACGAGCAATATCGCGCGGCCGTGGCGCACCTTGAGGCCGTTGACCGCCAGCGTGAGCACGCCGAATTGGCCCTCAAAGATTTAAACGGCAAGACCTGGACGCTCTCCGATCTGCGCGGCAAAGTGGTGCTCGTCAACTTTTGGGCCACCTGGTGTCCGCCGTGCCGGAAGGAAATGCCCGACCTGGAAAGGCTCTACGAGAGATTCGGCCCGCAAGGCCTGGTGATTCTCGGAATCTCGGACGAGGAACTGTCGAAGGTCGAGCCCTTCATCCGCGTGCGAAAAGTTACTTTTCCGATCCTGCTCGATCCCGACCGAAAGGTGAACGAGACCTTCGTCGTCGAGGGCATTCCGAAGAGCTTCGTCTACGATCGCGATGGAAAACTCGTAGCCCAGTCGATCGACATGCGAACCGAGAGACAGTTTCTGGAGATGCTGTCCAAGGCCGGACTGCAATAGCGAATGGCCTGGCCGGAATCGCAGACGAATCCGCCTGCTTTCTTGCTTTTTCGAAGGCTATCTACTAGATTTCAAGTTTCCCGGAATCTGCAAAGCGGAATGGGTCGAAATCTGTCTGAGGAGTGGTGGGTATGAAGCGGAAATATTTCGTCCTTGCCATGGGCGCATTGGTGGCGATGGGTGCGGTGCTGAGTCTTCCGAGTTGCGGTCACGATCAGAAGCTCGAGAGTGTTCAGATTCAACCGCAGACTTTTACCTTTCTGACCGCCACCGCCGGGCAAACCGAGCAGTTGACGGCGACCGGCACCTATATCCATCCGCCCGCCACAAAAGACGTCACTGATCTGGCCACATGGACTGTCGATGACGGTGTGGTTGAAGTCGGTACGAACACCGGCCTGATCACGACCGTGGGGAACGGCGCCTGCGGCGGGGCCAACATTACTGCCACCGTGCCGGAAGGCACGGGCGGAGCAGGCAACATCGTCTCGGCCTACGCGACGGTCACCGTTGACGATCCCACCAACAAGCTTTGTCCCGGCGGAGGTCAGGTTGCCAATTTGAGCGTTGGCATAACGGGGAACGGTTCGGTAGCGAGCGTGCCCGTTCTGATCAGTTGTCCCGGCGAATGCGTCGAACCCTACGACGTGGGTGCCTCGGTGCTGCTCACGGCAACTCCTGCCGGTGGGACGGCTGTCACCTGGGCCGGTTGCGATTCGCAGTCGGGGAATAACTGCACCGTGACCATCGCATCCGGCGGCAGCGCTGTGCTGGCAACCTTCCAGTAGGCCGCCTCAAACAGGATCGCCGGAACCTTGATCTCTCCGCCGCAGCCGCGGGGATCACGTCATTCCTCCTGTAGCAATTTGCCAAGCGTTGGTTTGTGTTTCTCCGCCTTCGTGGTCTTGGCGGGCACAAGTCGCGAAGGCTTTGGCGAACCAACCCGCTCGCGTGCCATCTCGCGCACCACTGTTGCCGCCGAAAACTTTTTCTTCTTGCGCTTCTTGGGCATCGGAAACTCGCTGATTTCGCGTCACGAATGCTTTTCGCAAATATTTATCAAGACGCCTTCGCGTCAGAGGCGAGCACGAACCGAAATTCCATCAGCATCCTCTCACATTCCCCAATCAAAAGTGCAATAATCAGAACCGGAGCTTTTCGCTGCCGCGTCCGTGCGCGAGCGGAAGCCAAGAGCCAGGAGCCACCAGCTAAGAGCTGATTATGGATGAGCGCGATTTTTTCGACGAGCGTTCCGACAAGAAACCGGCGAATCTGAATTGTCCGCACTGCCATCAACCCGGGGAGTACGAAATCCAGTGGCTGGTGCGCACCAAGAAAAAAACCCTGCCTCCCCGCGCCGATGAACGCGACCGCGCCAAATTCGCCAAGGCGCAATCCTACATGCTGCGCCGCGACGACATGATGGTCTGCAAAAACATCCGCTGCCGCAAGCGCTTCGAAATCACCGGAGTGCAAAGCGTGGCATTTCTGGATTAGGAGCACCTGATGGATTCGTGGTTGAGGATCGCGATCTTTGCGGTGATCCTGCTCTCGTTCGTGCGACGGCTGTTGAAAAGTCGGGCTCGCATTCCTGCCCCGCCATCGCAGGTCCCGTCACCGCGGGGCAATCTTCCTTCAACCATGCAGAACGAATTTCCTTCAACCATGCAGAACGAATTTCCTTCAACAACAGTTCCGCCTATGGCGCGAACCCGGTACGGCAAGAAGAATGACTTCCGCGATGTCCCTCCTCCGCCTGAGAATCCGGACCTCGGATAGGCTGGAAGATACGGATCTCAGATAAGAAAGATATTCACCGCAGAGCATGCCGAGTTCTTGAGGCATCCGCTCCACAGCATAAACATTTATACTTACCAGTTTGCGCTGCCGAGTCTGGCAGAAAGGGACAGGAGCGAAATAGTGAAGATCCTGGTTTGCATGAAGCAAGTGCCGCAGAAAGACGCCCCGCTCAAGTTGAACGAAGCGGGCACGTGGATTCGTGAAGACGTCTCCTACGAGGTGAACGAGCCCGATGCCTTCGCGCTCGAAGAGGCGCTGCGCCAGAAAGAAAAGCACTCCGGCGAAGTGGTCGTCATCACCGCCGGTCCCGCGCGTGCCCAGCAGGTACTGCGCGAAGCGCTAGCCAAGGGCGCCGACCGCGCCATTCATCTTGAAGACAACGGCTTCGTCGGCCTCGACGCCTACAACACCGCGCGCGCCATCGCTGCCGCCATCAAAGACGAGAAGTTCGACCTCATCTTCACCGGCTTACAGTCCGACGACTACGGCTTCGCCCAAACCGGCGTCATCCTTGCCGAAATTCTCGGCTGGCCGCATGCCACCATCATCATGCAGATCGAAAAAAATGAAGGCGGCATCCGCGTCAAACGCGAACTCGAAGCCGGATTTTTCCAATTCGTCGACATGCCGCTGCCGGCCGTGCTCACCATCCAATCCGGCATCAACAAACTGCGCTACGCCACACTCATCGGCATCAAGCAGGCCAAAAATAAGCCCATGCGCAAGGTGACGATGGCCGAGGTGCAAGCGGACCAGAGCCCGAATCTGCAAAAGATCGAGAAGCTCTATCTGCCGGTGAAGTCCAAAAACACCGAATTCATAGAAGGTCCGCCCGCCGAAGTAGCCAAGAAGCTGGTGGAGAAGCTCAAGAACGAAGTCAGGGTGCTCTGAAACAAACTAGCGGTGTCAATTTAATCGCGGCTCGCAACGTCGCCGTCGAATTCTGAGAGCTGAGAGCTGAGAGCTGAGAGCTGAGAGCCGGGAACCGAGAACTCATAATGACGGATACCATCCTCGTAGTAGTCGAGCAACGTGAAGGCAAACTCAACCGCGTCTCCTGGGAGACGATTGCCGGCGGCCAGGCAATCGCCGCTCAAACCGGGTGGACGCTCGAAGCGGCCGTAGTCGGCTCAAGCGTCGCAGCCATCGCCGCCGAAGTCGCGACGAAGAAAGTCGCCAAGGTGTACGACGTCGAGTCGCCGAAGCTCGAGCCCTACACGCCCGACGCCTTCGCTCACGCCCTCAAGGAATTTCTAGCCACTCATCCCGCCAAACTCGTGCTGATGCCGCACACGTATCAGGTGCGCGATTTTGTGCCCAAACTAGCGACCGCCCTCAAGACCACCGCCATCAGCGACGTGATCGCTTGCAAATATGAAGGCGGAAAACTCCTCTTCACGCGCCAGATGTTCCAGGGAAAATTCGTCGCCGACGTCAGCTTCGCCGGGTCAGGCACGTGCTTCGCGACCTTTCAGAATGGATCGTTTCGCGCCGATAAAGCCGAAGCCGGCGCATCTCCGGCTCCGGTCGAAATCGTGAATGTCGATGTGCCTGACTCAATCGTCCGCAACCATCCGCAGGAAGTTTTCAAGGAAGCCAAGCAGGCTGTCGATCTCACTCAGGCCGAAATCATCGTCTCGGTCGGGCGCGGCATCAAGGAACAGAAAAACATCGAACTCGCGCAGCAACTCGCCACCGCGCTCGGCGGAGAACTAGCGGCCTCGCGCCCCATCTGCGACAACGGCTGGCTTCCAATGGACCGCCAGATCGGCTCGTCAGGCCAAACGGTCGCGCCCAAGCTCTACCTGGCTCTCGGAATCTCAGGCGCAATTCAGCACATCGTCGGCATGAAGGGCGCGCGCAGCATCATCGCCATCAATAAAGATTCCGAAGCCCCGATCTTCGAGATTGCCGATTACGCAGTGGTGGGGAATTTATTCGACATAGTGCCGCCGCTCATTGAAGAAGTGAAAAAAGCGAAGGGATAAAGTCGAGCGGTGTTCGAGGATTTGAGGGTTATTGTGGTTTTTGGGTGCTCGTGGGTAGCGGCTAGAAGCTGACAGCTTCCCTACGACCCCGCCGCAAACCCGCCGACCTGCGCCATGGTGACGCGCAGATACTTGTAGGGGTTTACCGGGGTGTCATGAATGCGTACTTCATAGTGGAGATGAGGCCCGGTGGAACGTCCGCTCAAACCGACGTACCCGATCGTATCGCCGCGGTGCAGATATTGGCCCGAGGTGACGGCGAAGCTCGAGAGGTGCCCGTAGCGCGTCGAAATGCCGTGTCCGTGATCGATCATCACGGCCCGTCCGTAGCCGCCTAGAAAGTCGGCAAACGTCACGATGCCGTCCGCGGGGGCAATCACCGCCTGGCCGACCGAGGCGGAAATATCCACGCCGGAGTGGAACGCGCCCTCACCGTTGAACGGATCGATCCGCTCGCCGAAGCTGCCCGTAATCTGCCCTTCGACCGGCCAGAGATTCGGAGCCGAATTGGCGCGGATCCAGTCAGCCGTCGTCGAGTTCCGGGTGAGCCCCATCGAAATGCCCACGCTCGCTGCACCTGTGAGCGCGGTATCTTTCAGCGCGTACAACGTATCCAGCGAGGAGTCGACCTGCGATTGTTCGATCTTGTCGCTCGAAGCGGTCACCATGGCGGGATTCGACTTCAATCCATAAAGAGCCGAAACCTCGCGTGCCAGCGATCCGAGCGATGCGACCTGAATATCACGCTCCTTGGCAACCTGCTCTAGCCTTGTGTAGTTGTCTTTGAGCTGAGCGTCTTCGGTCCGGAGTTGGTTGTAGTGCGAAATCTTCTGGAGCATGCGGGCGTACGAACTGGCGATGCCGGTCAGGCTAAACGCCCCGATGGCAATGCCCGCAATCAGAATGTAAAGATAATGAACGGGAATGGAAATCTTGCGAAGCTGTCCGGCTTCGTCGCGAGCCACGAAAAAAATGTAAAAACGCTTACGCAATAGACTCATCCAAATGAGGAGTTTGGCATTTCCTTAGGAAACCCGCCAGAGCTGGTACCGTCATGCTCGGGCTCGGAATCCTGATTCCACCAGCCGCATCAGGAGCGAACTGGATCCAATTCCCTACGGAACCAGGCAGGCCGTACCCAAATTATCCGCAACCGATTCACTCAGCGGGACTTGGTTCGGCAAAGATGTCTGTTAACGGCGAGTTAACCGTAACAAACCTGATTCCTCATTGTCAACCGCCTACAGACTTTCGGGTAGATTACCGAGGCCCGTGTCTATCCTGCCGATTTCGGCCATGTTACCTCGGCAGGTTACTTTGTGACCAAAGAGCCGTTCGGCCGCACCGCCCCACTCCCCAAGTCGCCCGAGCCCCTCGCGCTCCCCCGCGCTGAGTGCAGGGTCAGATGCGGCTGGGAGTTATAGTGATGCCATGCCGCAAAGCGAGAAGGAGCTAATCCGGCGCGTTCAACGTCAGGCCGGCGCGGGCCTTGCCCGCCGACCCGCCCGGTCGGCCCTGGTCACCGGCATCGGAGATGACGCGGCCGTCTTGCGTTTGGCGCCCAACCAAGACCTGCTGGTCACCACCGACTTCTCCATCGAAAACGTCCACTTCCGGCGCGACTGGCACCCCCCGGGCGTCGTTGGCTGGCGTTGCCTCACGCGCGGCCTCAGCGATATTGCCGCCATGGGAGGCGAGCCGCGGGCCGCCTTTCTGTCCTTGGCCGTGGCGGCGGATACTCCTCAGCAGTGGGTCGATCAATTCCTCAAGGGCCTGCTCGCCCTGGCAAAGAAGTTCGACGTCCCACTCGCGGGAGGCGATACAGCACAAGCTGTGGACGGCATTCAGGCTGACATCGTGGTCGTAGGATCGGTTCCAAAAGGAACAGCCGTGCTGCGCTCCACAGCCAAGCCGGGGAACCAGATTTACGTGACCGGATCTCTTGGCGCTTCAGCCGCCACCCTGTCCCGGCTAAGATATTCGCTCCCACCGGGGGCGGGATCCGCCAAACATTTTCATCCCGTGCCGCGGGTAAGCGTGGGTCAGTGGCTGCGCCAGCACAAAATTCCCTCCGCCATGATCGACATCAGCGACGGCCTTTCCACCGATCTCGAACACATCTGTCACGAGAGCGGCGTCGGCGCCGAAATCGAAGCGGACGCGATCCCTCACGCGCGGTCCGGCGGCCGAAAACAAAACCGCGCCAACCTCACCTTCGCCCTTCACGGAGGCGACGACTACGAACTCCTCTTTACGTCTTCGAAACGCATTCCTCCAGCCATCCAGGGAGTTCCCATCACGCGCATCGGCCAAATCACTCGCAAAAAAGGCATGCGTCTGATCAAACCGGACGGAACAAGGCAAGTGCTCGAGCCAAAAGGATGGGAGCACTTCCGCGGATAGTTTCCCTACTCAGCCCGTGACTTTGGTTACCTGCCGGTAGTGCCCTAGGAAGCCTAGAGTAGGCTCATGCAGAAAATTCTCCTAGCAGCGGCGCTCTGTCTGACGATGATCGCTCCGGCCTTTGCTCAAAACCCAGCGGCCGACGCCAAGAAGATCGAGGCCAAGAAGATCGAGGCCAAGAAGATCGACCGCGAGAAAATCGACGACGATTTTGTTCATCAGCAGTTCGGAGATCAGTTCACGTTCATGCCGAGTGTGGGCGTGGCGTACGGCGATCTCGATGGCGACGGCGTGGAAGACGTAGTAATCGCGGCGCGCTGCAAAAATCCCATGCTCGATCAGGGCGATCACAACTACACGGTGATTGATCCTTACGATGCTTTCTTCGGCTACGGCAACCCGCAGGTCACCACGACATTTTCCTCCGGAGATCCGGGCTTGCGCGGCCTGGTGATGCTCATCATTCACGGCACTGGGCCAGACGCCTGGCGATCCCCAACTCCCAAAGCAAAGTTCGTGGTCGTGAATCTGCCGTTCCGCACGCTCTCCGTGCGCAAGTTCAAACTGAAAAAGAAGACGGTCGAAGCAGTTTACGTCGAAGAAGCGGGCGAAATCAGCGCCACCTCGGCAGTTTTCTTTGACGGCAAGAAATTCCAGTACGTGCCCATGGGCGGAGACATGGAGTAACCCGCACCGCAGTTGTTGCAAGTGCCAGTCACCAAAGCCTTGTCGCGAGCACCAGCCGCCAGCGCAATAGCCAAGCTCCGTCATGACAGAGACTCCCGAGCGACGCCGAATTCTCGCAAACGCTCCTCGGGGCTCGGTTTGCTCAATGTTCCTCGGTGGACTCTGTGGTTACAGGGTTGTTGCAACTCCCATTCAACCCCTGTTTATCGCAAACCGCTGCCTGAAATTGGACGTTAAGCCCCTCCTGATGTTGAAATACTATCAACACACTTTTACATGCCCACAGCAGCCGTCAAACTCCGCCGCAAGCTCAAAACAATTGAGCGCAACGCCCACGGATTGTGGCAAATCTTCAAGGCCCTGGCCTCGACTGACCACCCGTTGCTGGCTCATCTGATCCCCACCCGCCGCTGTAATCTGGCCTGCACATACTGCAACGAGTTCGACGATTTTTCCAAACCGGTCGCCACCGAACTCATGCTGCGTCGCGTCGACCGGTTGAAAGAGCTGGGCACCTCGGTCGTCACCATCAGCGGCGGCGAGCCGCTCCTGCATCCCGATCTCGATGACATCATCCATCGCATGCACGAACGCCATGTGGTCTCCGGCCTCATCACCAACGGATACCTCTTGACCGCCGACCGCATTCAGCGCCTCAACCGCGCCGGCCTCGAATGGCTTCAGATTTCGATCGACAATGTGAACCCCGACGAGGTTTCGAAAAAGAGCTTGAAGGTTCTCGACCGCAAGCTCCAGTTGCTCGCCGAGCACGCCGAGTTTCATGTCAACATCAATTCAGTGGTGGGCGGAGGGGTGAGCAATCCCCAGGATGCGCTCACCATCGGCAAGCGAGCGCTGGAACTCGGGTTCAGTTCGACCATCGGAATTATTCACGATGGCTCCGGCCAGGTTCAGCCGCTGGCCGACGATGAACGCCGCGTCTATCAGGAGATGAAACAGCTCGAGAAGAGTAGCTTCACGCGCGTGAACGCCTTCCAGGACAACATCGCGCTCGGCCGCCCGAATCAATGGCGCTGCCGCGCCGGTGGGCGCTACCTCTACATTTGTGAGGATGGCCTGGTGCACTACTGCTCGCAGCAGCGCGGATACCCGGCGATTCCGCTCGAGCAATACACGTTAAGCGATCTGCGGCGCGAGTTTCACACCGAAAAGTCCTGCGCACCGCACTGCACAGTCTCATGCGTCCACCAGGTTTCGGTCCTCGATGCCTGGCGCGCCCCGCAGCATCCCGCCCAAGTCTCAGCCAACGGATTGGTTCAGATCGAGTAAGGCAGTTGCCAGTTGTCAGTATCCAGTTGCCGGTAAAAACAAACTTAGTTTTGGAGCATCTTGTTTTGACTAGCAACTGGGAACTGGCAACGGCAACTGTTTTCCTAGAACGTCGTCGCGACCGTAAACCGGAAAGTCTTCCGTGGCTCGCGCAGCGTATAAGGTGAGCTCAGCGTATCGATGGTTGTTTGGTAGGTGTAGAGACCGGCGCCGCTGTTCGGGAACATGCTGGGCGTAATCTTGATGGGCGCGACCGCGCTGCTGTTCAGGCGAAGGGCATTGTAGGCGTAATAGATGCGGAAGGGCGCATTGATGACGGGCAGCATCATCTGCAATTCAAGTCCCGTCGACATGCGCGGCACCCAGTTTGTGCCCGGAACAGGCCGCAGATACTGCGAAATCCCCAGCGTCGACCCTTGCACCGCATACTGAGTATTGCAGCCAAACGCGGCCGTCAGCACCGGGCAGCCAAAATACGTGCTGAGCAGGCTGTCGTACTGGCTCTGATTGATCTGCAGCTGCGAAGTTCGCAAAATCGGGTCGGTGCCGACGTCCACAAATGGCGCGATCGCAACCGGGCCCGCAATCGTGATGCGATATTCAAGGTTTCCGGTCAAGGCCAGGTCGCCGCCCGGCGTAGTCAGTTGCTGGTAGGGAATCGGAATATTCCAGCAGTTCGCAACGCACGCGCCCGTCGCACTTCTCTGCACCGGGTAAGCGGGATTAGCGGGAACAAAACTTCCATCGGGATTGCGTAGCGATACCGTCTGCACGCTTGACAGATAAGCAATGGGAGAAACAGTGCGGATATCGAAGCCGCGCAAATCGTTTTCGCCGCCCAGATAGGCGCGTTCAAACGGAGGCGCCACCACCCCGTCATAGCCCGTAATAAACGACGCCTGCACGTTGTAGCCGAGCGCGTTGCGCCGCTTCTGCATAGGGAAAAATTGCTTGTACTGAATAATCGGCCGAAAGGTATGCACCGTGCCGCCGATACCGGCAATCTCGCCCCCGATAAACAGGCTTTTGCCTTTATGCGGCGCGTACGCGGCATCCAGCGTGTTCATGGTGAAGCTGGGGACGATCTTGCTGGTGATGATGCCGTTGAGCGCGTTCGGCCCTTGAATCCCGCTGAAGTTCAGGTTGTCGAATAGCAGCTTCGATGCGCTGCTGACTGCGACCAGCGACGATCTGTCAAACGAGTAGCTGACGCCAAAGCGCTTGAACGAGCGCCGCAGCGGATAGCTGAGGCTGAGCGTAAAGCCCGTGCTCGACTGCGAATAATTCTGAAGATTCTGTAAAAACGGCGAAGACGCGTTTATATTCTGCCCGGTAAGGATCGCGTATTGCCGCGCCTGGTCGTAGTTGATCTTGCGTAGATAGACGTTGAACCCCGCCTGGATCGGCCGGTCAAACAGGTAAGGTTCGGTGAATCCAAACACCACATCGCGCTGGCGGGCGCCCAGGCTGGCTTGCACGGAAAGCGTTTCGCCCAAGCCCAGAAAATTGTTGGTGCTGTAATTGAGGCCCACGAACGCGCCGGCCAGCCCGCTGACGCCGCCTTGCAATCCGATACTGTTCTTGCCCTTTTCGTGGACCTTGAGCGTGAGATCGACGGTGCCATTTTTTTCGTCGAGGTGGCGTTCGGTGGTATTGGGATCGTCCGGCTTGAGCTGCTCAAAATATCCGAGCTGGTTCAGACGCAGCAGGCTCAGCTCCCAGTACCGCGAGTTATAGACCTGCCCTTCCTCGAGCGCGATCTCGCGTCGGATAACCTTGTCGCGCGTCGTAGTATTGCCTTCAAACTCGATGCGCCGAACGTAAAACTGCTTTCCTTCGTCCACGTCGATCAGGAGGTCGACCGTCTTCTTTTCGTCGTCGAACTTGGTGTCCGGCACCGAAGTGAAGTTGATATACCCGGCCTCACCGTAAGCTTTGCGCAGGTTCTCCAGCCCCTTGGCGACCTTTTCGCGGCTGAAGATGTCACCGTCTTTGATGGGAAACAGGCTGCGCAGCGCATTGACGTTGCGGATCGCCTTGTTGTTTTTGAAGGTGATCTTGCCCAGGTGATAGCGTGCGCCTTCCTGGATGGGCATCATGATATCGACCGACTTGCCCGCCCCCGCCTGGACCAGCGGAATGTGCAGGCCGGTGTGGCCGGTATCGTGAATGTCGGTCTTCGGATCCTCGACCACCACCTTGAAGTAGCCGCGGTTCTGGAATTCGGCGCGCACCCGCTCCGTGTCTTCGTCGAGCTTGGTGGCGTCGTAGGTCTTGGAGAAGAGATCTTCAAGAAAAATCGAATGCGGAATTCCGATCGGCTTGAGGTTTTTCATCGCCGCCCGCAGGGTGCGCGACTTGATATGCGTGTTGCCCCGGAACTGGATCTTGCCGACCTTGACCTTGGGGCCCTCTTTCACCACGAAGCTGATGCCCACCGCCGCCGGCGGAATCGGCCTGATTTCCGTCCGGATGGTCGCAAATTGCCGACCGTGCTCGGCTAGCAGTTCTTTCAGCACCACCTCGGCCTTTTTAATCTTCGTCGGATCGTACTGGCTCTCCACCGAGAGCCCGACCTTGCGATCCTTGAAGCGGTCCAGCACATCGCTGGTCGAGACCGCGTTCAGCCCTAAATAGTTGATCTCACGAATTGTCGGCCGCTCTTTGACGTAGATGTGCAGTACCCAGCCCCGCGCGCTCTCTTCACGCTCGAAGCGGATGTCCTCAAAATAGCCGGTATTCCACAGAGCGTTGAAGTCGCGCTCCAGCGCGGCTGTGTCGTAAACGTCCCCAACTTTGGTGAAGATGCGCGCTTTGATCGTTTCCGCGGGGATTCGCCGGTTGCCGTGAATCTGAATTCCGACGATCAGGTCCTGCTGGCCTGCTGACGGGATCGCCAAGGTCAGCAACAATACCAGGCTAACAATGCAAGTCCAGGCCGAAAGGTGACGCCGGCCTCCAATATCAGAGGAAGGAACGCGGCACGGGCCCCGATGTGGGCCCTTGCGGCGGCCATCGGGTGGGGCGCACACAGGGATAGCCTGATGACGGCGATGAATTGCAACTACCTCGAAAAACTAGAGTTAGGAAAACGGTAATTATACGGTAGAGAGCGGAAACCGTCCAAGGTGAGGCGCGCATTTTTCCCGCCGCGTCACGCCCGAAAAGGTTCTACTTCAACACAGACGGAATAGAACGTCGCCGCGTTGCCCATGTCGGCAAGTTTTTCTGAAGTCAGCACGTTGATATTGCGCGCGCCGGTGCCAAAACGCGCCCAATCCAGCCGCGCCGCCACCACGCCCGCCGAAACCGATCCATCCACGCGCGCCTGCAAAACGATCTCGCCGCGCGCATTGAACGCTCGAACCCGGTCGCCATCGCGAATTCCCCGCGCTTTCGCATCGGCCGGATGCATCTCCAACATTCCAATCCACGGCTCCATCTCGCGAACCGACTCGACATTCGCAAAGGTCGAGTTCAAATGATTGTCGGCCTTGCGTGCCAGAAGCTCGAGCGGATAGCCAGCCGCCCGCGATCCATGCCGAGACTCCTCCGGCGGAGTGAAATCAACCACCGGATCGAGCCCCAGCTCTTTGAGCGCCGCGCTATAAAACTCCGCTTTCCCGCTAGGCGTAGCAAAATTCCCTCGAGCAAACGGAAGAAACGGAGCGCTCTCGGAAATGGAGGGACGGCCGCCCTCGCCCGTGCGGTCAGGAACCTCGCCACGATGCTCTTTCCCTTCGTTCCCAATCCTTCCATCATTAACTTTCCCACCGAATTTCAGCCGAATCCAGTGCTTGTCTTCCAACCTCTCCCGCGTAATCCCTTTCAAAAGCGGATTCGGCGAATCCAGCGCGCGCTCGATCATCGAATCGACCGTCTCCGCGAAGCACTCGTCTTTAAACCCCATACGCCCGGCCAGCGCCCGGAAAAGCTCAACATTCGACCGGCATTCGCCCACCGGCTCCATGGCCTGATCCGAGACTTGAAGGTAGTAGTGTCCATAAGCCGCTTGCAGATCTTTGTGCTCAAAAAAAGTCGTCGCCGGCAACACGATATCCGCATACTCGGTCGTATCCGTGAAAAACTGCTCGTGCACCACCGTGAACAGGTCGGGCCGTGTGAGCCCGCGAATCACCTCATTATGGTTGGGGCACACCGCCGCTGGATTCGAGTTATAAACAAACAGCGCCTTCACCGGCGGATCGTCGAGCGAATTCAGCGCCATGCCCAGTTGCACCATGTTGACTGTGCGAGCCGGCCGTCCCAGCGCCTTCTCCATCAGCTCCGGCATCTCCAGCGCGACCTTGTTCAACTGAAACGACCCGCTCAGTGACATTTGCAGCCCGCCGCCCACTTCCTTCCACGAGCCGATCAGACAGGGCAGCATCGTGACCGCCCGCATCGACATTCCGCCACGCTCGGAGCGCTGAATGCCATAGTTGACGCGAATCACCGAGGGCCGCACCGTCGCATATTCGCGCGCCAGCTTGCGAATGTCGTTCGCCGAAATACCTGTCCAGTAAGCAACCTTCTCCGGCGAATACTCTTGGGCCCGCGCCTTCAGTTCTTCAAATCCGAGCGTGTAACTCGCCACATAATCGGCGTCGTAAAGATTGTCTCCGATGATGACGTGCATCATACCGAGCGCCAGCGCTGCATCCGTCCCCGGATTGATCGGCAGATACCAGTCGGCGCACTTCGCCGTGCGCGTGCGATAGGGATCGATCACCACCAGCTTCGCGCCCTTGCGCCGCGCCTCTTCGATGAACGGCCACAGGTGAACGTTATTGCCGTGAATGTTCGCGCCCCATGCAATGATGTAGCGCGAGTCGGCAAACTGCTCCGGTTCGGTGCCGAGTTTGATGCCCAGCACAGACTTCAATCCCTCTTCGCCCGCGCTCGAGCAGATCGACCGCTCCAGTTGCGAAGCTCCCAGCCGGTGAAAAAATCGCCGGTCCATCGAAGCCCCGTTCAGCGCGCCCAGCGTTCCGCCATAAGAGTAGGGAAGAATCGCCTCCGGCCCGAACTCGTCAACCACACCTCGAAACCGCGCCGCAATCTCGTCCAGCGCCTCATCCCACGAAATGCGCTCGAATCCAGATGGAGCGACGGGCGCCTCGCCTGCCTTATGCGATGTCGGATTGGCAGCAGCAGCCCCCACTCCCAGCGGAGCGAAACCCCCGAGCCCGTTCGGCCCCTTCGGTCCCACCCTCCGCATCGGATAAAGCACCCGCCCCGGCGAATAAACGCGGTCCAGATACTTCGCCACCTTCGCGCACAAAAATCCGCGCGTAACCGGATGCTCCGGATCGCCCTGAATCTTGATCGCCTGCCCATCTTCAATCGTAATCAGCACGGCGCAAGCATCCGGGCAATCGTGCGGGCAAGCGGCATGGACAACCGACTTCATGACTTGATTATAGATGGCGGGCGCGAAGCCCCAGAACCCTTATATTCGGCCGCGAAAACTCCCGTGCGCGTATGGAAACCAGACACTCTTCACCCTGTCCCGAAGATCGCCCCGCATGGAACAATCGAGTACGCACGCGGCGCACGGCTGATGCTATGTTGAATTTGCGCCATTAGAACATCCAGCCGGAGTCCCAGCATGCGCAAAACCCTTGCTTTTCTTTTCGTGATTGTTCGCCTCTCCACCGCGTCGCCCGCGCAAACCTGCAGCGAAATGTCCCTCGGCATCGGTGCGTCCCTGAACGGTTTCATCCCGTTTCCCGCCGACAATCTATGGAACGAGAACATCGCCAGCGCCCCTGTCGACCCGAACTCCGACGCCATCATCACTTTCATCGGCACAAATGTTCCGCTGCATCCCGATTTCGGCTCCGGCCTCTACGCCGGCCAGTCGATCGGAATTCCATACATCGTCAAAAGCGGATCGCCGCTGGTCAAAATCGACTACAAGCTCTATGGTGACGAGAGCGATCCGGGACCAATGCCGATCCCGTCGAACGCGCCTATTGAAGGCTATCCGAAGCCCGGCAACGGCGACCGTCACGTCCTCGTCCTCGATCGCGACAACTGTTGGCTCTACGAACTCTACGACTCCCACGAGCTGAAAAACGGCAACTGGAACGCCGGTTCGGGCGCGGTCTGGAATCTGCTCGCCGACGAAACCCGCCCCTATACCTGGACCTCAGCCGACGCCGCCGGCCTGCCAATCTTCCCCGGCCTCGCGCGCTACGATGAAGTTGCCGCCGGCGCCATCAATCATGCGCTGCGCTTCACGCTGCAATACAGCGAAGCCGCATTCACTCCGCCAGCCAGTCACTGGGCCGCCAACTCCACCAATCAATACGCCGCGCCCATGGGCATGCGTATGCGTCTCAAGGCGAGTTACGACATCTCAGGCTTTCCTCAGCAATCGCAGGTGATTCTGCGCGCGCTCCAGCAATACGGCATGATCATGGCCGACAACGGCAGCTCCATCTACATCAGCGGCGCGCCCGATGACAACTGGGACAACAACGATCTCGGTGCCTTGAAAAGCGTGCCCGCCTCGGCCTTTGACGTCCTGCTGATCAGCCCGCTCTACACGCAAGAAAATGTTCCGCAGGGAGCGACTCCAACCATCACCAGTTTCACCGCCAATCCCCAAACGGTTTCGCCAGGCTCGCCAGTCACTTTGAGTTGGAATGTTTCAGGTCAGGAGTACAACATCATCTCGCCGCAAGCGGGAGTGGCATCCGGAACGTCGCTGATGCTGACGCCAGCTAAGACGACCACCTACACACTCTATTCAAGCAATCAGTACGGGCGAAGCACGGCGACGGTGAAGGTAAAAGTAACGGCAAAATAAGGGACGGTGAGAAGTAAGGAGCGGTGAAATGAGGCCGGATCCAAAATAAATTGAACGTAAGATAGGGCCCGTCTCCTGCCGCGAGGGAAATGCCCAGCGGGAGGGAAACTGATTTTTATTGCCTGACTGTTAGTAGGGATAGATCTTTAGTACTGATTGATCTTTAGGATTGATCCGCGTAAATCCGTGCGAATCCGCGGAAAAGAAGTTGAAGTGCTGTCTCTACTTAAACTCCAGCACTTCCTTTTCTTTCGTCTTGCTCATCTCTTCCATCTTCTTGATCTCGTCATCCGTCAACTTCTGAATCTCTTCCAGCGCCCGTTTCTCGTCGTCTTCGTTAATCTTCTTGTCCTTCGCCGCCTTCTTGATCGCGTCATTTCCGTCGCGCCGTATGTTCCGCACCGCTGTCCGATGTTCTTCAAGAATCTTGTGAAGATGCTTCACCATCTCCTTGCGCCGCTCTTCCGTCAGTGCCGGAATCGGCACGCGAATCAACTTCCCGTCGTTCATCGGATTCAGCCCGAGATCGCCGCTTCGAATGGCCTTCTCAATATTTTGCAGCACCGATGGATCAAACGGCTGCACGGTAATCATCTGCGGCTCCGGCGCGTGAATCGTCGCGATCTGATTGAGCGGCATCTGCGAGCCGTAGTAGTCCACTGAAATCGTGTCGAGCATGTGCACATTGGCGCGCCCGGTGCGCGTAGACGCCATCTCGCGGCGAAAGTCCTCAACCGCCTTGTCCATCCGGGTCTTCAGTTGGACGTACGTCTCTCTCAGCGCGGGATTCGCTGCCATCGAGGCTTGTGCCATTTCGCGGCTCCAGGAACAAAGAATTAAAACGGTAGATTATAAACCGAACTTCTTCTCCACGGATCACACGGATGCACGCGGATAGGACTTAATTCTTCTTTTGGTTGAATCCGCGCGAACCCGTGTGATCCGCGGAGAGAAGTTTACGCGCACACCAGCGAGCCGATCTTTTCCCCCAGCACCACCCTGCGCAAATTCCCGTGCTCGTTGAGATTGAAAATAATGATGGGAAGATTATTGTCCTTGCAGAGCGAAATCGCTGTCGAATCCATCACGTTCAATCCCTGCCGCAGCACTTCCATATAGGTGATCTGCGAAAATTTCTTCGCATCCTTCACCTTCATGGGATCGGCGTCGTAAATGCCATCAACCTTCGTGCCCTTGAGAATGGCGTCGGCCTTGATCTCCATCGCGCGCAGCGACGCCGCCGTGTCAGTCGAAAAATAAGGATTGCCCGTTCCGCCCGCAAAAATCACCACGCGCCGTTTCTCCAAGTGCCGAATCGCGCGCCGCCTGATGAACGGCTCGGCCACCTGGTTCATCTCAATCGCCGATTGCACCCGCGTATAAACTTTTTGTTTTTCCAACGCGTCCTGTAGCGCAAGCGCATTGATCACCGTGGCCAGCATGCCCATGTGATCGGCCGAAACTCTATCCATGTCCTTGGCCTGGTCGGCAACGCCGCGGAAGAAATTACCTCCGCCAACCACGATCGCGATCTCAACCCCAAGGTTGTGTACATCGGCGATTTCACCGGCGATCGAGTGAATGTGCGGCGTGTCAATGCCAAATCTCTGGTCGGCGGCCAGCGCCTCTCCCGAGAGTTTGAGAAGAATACGTTTGAAGACGGCAGTAGACATGAGGTTTCAAACACGAAACTTTAGTAGAGACGCGGCCCGCCGCGTCTCACTCTGTGCGCGTTACAAAGTCTAACCCAAAAATGAAGGCCGTTGATGCTGAGGGAATCCTTTTGCCCCAAAATCAAAAGGGGCGCCGCAGCGCCCCTCAATTCACTTGGCAGCGGGAGCCGCCTCACCCTCATCGGGTTTGGCCGTGACGAACGCAACGGTAGCCGTCGCCTCGCCCACCTTGAACCGCGCAAAGCGCCGCACCGCGATGTTCTCGCCCAGCTTGCCGATCTTGGTGGCAATCAACTGCGCAATGCTTATGGTCTGGTCTTTAATGAACGGCTGTTCCAGCAGGCAAACTTCCTCATAGAACTTTTCCATCTTGCCGGCGACCATCTTCTCCGCAATGTTCTGCGGCTTGCCCGATGCCACCGCCTGCGCGATGTAAATCTCGCGTTCGCGATCGAAGTCCGCCTTCGTCACATCTTCCTTGCGCACGAACCTCGGATCGCTCGCCGCAATGTGCATCGCAATATCGTGGATCAGCTCTTTGAAGTCGTCCGTGCGCGCCACAAAGTCGCTCTCGCAGTTGACCTCGACCAGCACGCCGATCTTGCCGCCCGCATGAATATACTCCGCGACCGACCCTTCGCTCGTTACCCGGGCCGCCTTCTTGGCCGCGACTGAAACGCCCTTCTTGCGCAGCAGCACGATCGCCTCTTCGAGATCGCCTTTCGCCTCCGTCAGAGCGTGCTTGCAATCCATCATCGGCGCGCCGGTTTTTTCCCGGAGCTCTTTTACCTGTCCAGCTGAAATGTTTGCCATAGTCGTACTCATGATAAATGTTGAAAACCTCTCTACAAAACTAGACCCGCGCAGACCAACCACGCGGGTCAGATCTTCACAGATTGCTGAAAGCCAATCGCTAATAGCCAAAAGCTGTTATTACGATCGGCGCGTCTCGGCCTGGAGCTCGTCGACATCCTCTGCCACAGCCGCCGGGCGCTTCCGCGTTCCCGCGCCGAGCACGTCTTCCATGCGAATGTCTTCACCCTCGGGGACTACGGCGGCAGCCGCGGCACCCGCCACTACCCCATCGCTTGCGGCGAGAACCTCGACCTCCGCAACCTCCGGAGCAGCTTCGCTCTCCTGCGCGGCAGGCTCGGCGACGGCTTGAAGTTCGGCCATCTGCTTGTCGCCCATCGCATTCACGCCTTCGGCAATCGATTCCGAAATTTTTGACGTGAACAGCCGGATCGCGCGCAGCGCGTCGTCATTGCCCGGAATCACATAATCCACTTCGGTCGGATCGCAGTTTGTGTCGACCACCGCAACCACCGGAATGCCCAGCTTGCGTGCCTCACGCACGGCAATCTGCTCTTTATTCGAATCGATCACGAAAATCGCATCCGGCAACCGCGACATATTCTTGATGCCCGCCAGGTTTGCCTGAAGATGCTTGCGCTCGCGCTCCAGCTTGATCACTTCTTTTTTCGGCAGCAGATCGTAACGGCCATCCGTGGCCATCTCATCGAGCTCTTTCAGCCGCTTTACGGATTTCTGCACCGTGACCCAGTTGGTCAAAAGGCCGCCCAGCCAGCGCTGGTTCACATAAAACATCGAGCACCGCGTCGCCTCCTCAGCAATCGCGTCCTGCGCCTGGCGCTTCGTGCCAACGAAGAGAACCACTTTCCCTTCGGCCGCCAGGTCCTGCACGAACTTCGACGCCTCTTTGAACATCTTCAGCGTCTTTTGCAGGTCAATAATGTAGATCCCATTGCGCTCGCCGAAGATGTACTCCTTCATGCGCGGGTTCCACCGCTTCGTCTGGTGCCCGAAGTGAACTCCCGCTTCGAGCAACTCCTTCATGGTGATGTTAGCCAATCAACCTCCTTATGTGGTCTACATCCGGACGCGACCGGCCCCGGATTGCCATTCCCGTCCACCCCAACTCAGGGGAGGTGGGGGGATGAATTGAACACCTAAAATCTGCTTTCAGCCATCAGTTCTCAGCTGCCAACTTTCGGCCGTGAACTTTAACCGTAGACAGCCAAAAATGCCTTGTCATCCTGAGCGAAGCGAAGGACCTCATTCTCTTCGGCCCATTCATCAGAAGACTACCGCTTGCTGAACTGGAATCTCTTCCTCGCGCCCTTCTGCCCGTACTTCTTGCGCTCTTTCGCGCGCGGATCGCGAGTGACCATGCCTTTCGCCTTCAGCTGCTTGCGCAGTTCGGCATTAAACAGCATCAGCGCGCGCGTAATGCCGAGGCGCACCGCCTCAGCCTGTCCCGCAACGCCGCCGCCATTCACGCGCGCCAGCACGTTAAAGCTCGCCCCGGTATCCGTCAGAACCAGAGCCTGTTTGGCGCTGATGCGCTGCGAAGGCGTCACAAAGTATTCATCGAACGCCTTGCCGTTAACCTTGAACTCGCCGCTGCCCGGACGCAGAAAAACGCGCGCAATCGCCGCCTTCCGCCGTCCCGTTCCGTAGTATTGAACCGTCTCAGCCATTGTTAGCTTCGAGCCACGAGCACCGAGTCCCGAGCGACCATCTCCCGGAAAACAGAAGCGTCTGGCGCGTAACCTTTCTAAGAAATCCTGAACTTGTCTGCTTCAAGCCCGCAGCTCGAAGCTTCTTGCTCGAAACTTGCGACTCGAAACTCGCGACTTCTTCCTACGCGAACACTTTCGCTTCCGGTTTCTGCGCCGCGTGCGGATGCTTGTCGCCCTTATATACCTTCAGCTTCGTGAACATCTGCTTGCCGAGTTTGTTCTTCGGCAGCATCCGCGAAACAGCTTGTTCAATAACCAGCTCCGGCTTGCGCACCAGACGCTTCTTCACATCCTCCGAGCGCAGTCCGCCCGGATACCCGGTGTAATGGTGATAGGTCTTCTGCTCGACCTTCATGCCCGTCATCTTTACCTGCTCGGCGTTGATCACAACCACGTGATCGCCCGTGTCGATGAACGGCGTATATTGCGGATTTTCTTTGCCCATCAGAATACGGGCCACGCGCGAGGCCAGACGCCCGAGCGCTTGCCCGGATGCATCGACCACAAACCACTTCCGCACAATTTCCCCTTCTTTCGGGAAATAGGTAGACATCGCAACTCTCCCTGACTGAAAGAACTAATGATGAAGACCGCTGAGTGCCCTGATCTTTCTAAGTAAAAGACCGATCCAGAAAAGTCCAAGCAAAGATCGATCTAAGAAAGCAATCCACGCAGAACGCGCGCTTAGGTGTTCCGGGCGGGCAGCCGCAGGACTTCCAAAGGAATTTAGAATAGCGTGACAAAGGCAGTGTTGTCAACGAAGGGATTCACGCGAAAGGGGTTACTGAAGAAAGCTGAAGACAGAGACGGGGCCCCCGTCTCACTCCGCTCCCTCCGCGGCTCGCGATGCTACTTCCCGCCCACCGCCTTCAAACACTTCCCGTAAAGCTCCAGCAGATGGTCGGCATACTCCTCCGGCTTGGAGACCGCCGCTCCCCCTGAAACCCAACGCTGCCGCCGGCGCCGCTGGTTCTGCCATAGCTGGTCGTCATAGCCACAAACTTCATAAGGTCAAGTGCAATATCTTCATTTCGGCGATTGCCAAGAGAAAGGGCCGACGCATCCATAACTACATCTCCTCAAAATCGGTGGTAAATAACGCCGAGCAAACTCAAAAACGGATGATAGCAGAACGATCCAGCCCCGAACCAAAAACAGGCCTCGTTGAAGCCAGCTGATCGCTTCAAAAACTGACAACTGACAACTGACAACTGGCAACCGCCCTATCCGACCTCCGCCAGCCCATAACTCAATGACCACCGCGCCCGCATCGCCTTCAACGCCCGATCAATCTCTGATTGCGACACTTCGGCATTCGGCCCCGCCACCACAAACGCCGCCTCCCGCTTCGCCGCCTCCAGCAATTGCCGATCGCGAATCAGATTCGCCACCCGAAAGCTCGGAATCCCCGCCTGCTTCGTTCCGAAAAAATCCCCCGGCCCGCGCAGCTCCAGATCGAGCTCCGCAATCTTGAATCCGTCATTGTTCTGCACCATCGCATCCAGCCGCCGCTGTCCCTCTTCCGAAACCTTGCCGCCATGCATCAATACGCAATATGACTTCGCCGCGCCGCGCCCAATTCTCCCGCGCAGTTGATGGAGCTGCGCTAGCCCAAACCGATCGGCATGCTCAATCACCATCACCGTCGCATTCGGAACATCGACGCCCACCTCAATCACCGTTGTCGCCACCAGAATCTCGATCTCGCCGCGCTGAAATTCCCCCATCACCCGTTCTTTCACCACCGCATCCAGCCGCCCGTGCAACAGCCCGACATGCAGATTCGGAAAGATCTTCTCGCGCAGTTGCCGGTGCATCTGCTCGGCCGCTTTCAGTTCGCGCTCTTCGCTCTCCTCGATCACCGGATAAACCACATAAGCCTGATGTCCAGCGGCAATCTCGCGGCGGACAAATTCCCAGACATCAGCCGCCTGCTCGTCGGGCACGGCCTTCGTGACGATCGGCGTCCGCCCCGGCGGTAGTTCATCCAGCACCGAAACATCCAGATCGCCGTAAAGAGTAAGCGCCAGCGTGCGCGGAATCGGCGTCGCCGTCATCACCAGCACATCCGGCTCCGCCGCCGCCGCCGACGAACCTCCGCTATCTTTTCTCATCAGCTTCAGCCGCTGCATCACGCCAAAGCGATGCTGCTCGTCCACAATCACCAGCCCCAGGTTTTCAAATTCCACCCGATCCTGAATCAGCGCGTGCGTCCCAATAATGAGTTGCGCGTTCCCCTGTGCAATGTGCCTCCGCACCATGCGTTTGCGATCCTGCTCCATCGAGCCCGTCAGCAGCACGATGCGGTATCCCGCTTCCTCCAGAATCTGCCGTGCCGAAAAATAATGCTGCTGCGCCAGAATTTCCGTCGGCGCCATCAGCGCTACCTGGTACCCGTTTTCGATCGCGATAATGGCCGCCTCAAACGCGACAATCGTCTTGCCCGACCCCACATCGCCCTGTAGCAGTCGCCGCATGGGATAGCTCGTCTGCATATCGGTCGCGATTTCTTTCAGCACGCGCTTCTGCGCCGCCGTCGGATGAAACGGCAAAATCCTTTTGATGGCCTGCCGCACCCGGTCGTCTGGCTTGAATGCGATCCCCGTCTGCGCCTTTTGCTCCCGGCGCTTGAGCTCCAGCCCCAGCTCGATAAAAAACAGTTCATCAAAAATTAGCCGGATGTGCGCCGCCGTCCGCGAAGATTGCAGATCCGCAAAGCTCTCGCCCGCCTCCGGCCAGTGAACTCCCCACAAAGCCTCGCGCGGAGAAACCAGACTAAGGTGCGCGCGCACCGCGGACGGAATCGGATCGGGCAAATCGGGATTCAGATTCTCCAAAGTTGTGCGAATGATCCGCCGGAACCAGCGCGGCGTAAGCTTTCCCTGGCCGGTTGATTCATAGATCGGAACAATGCGCCCGATCTCGAGCGACGCGGCGGCTTTTTTCTCAGCTTCGTCCGCGCCTCCTTCTTCATTCATGTCCCCGAGAATCTCAAATTGTGGCTGGATGATCTGCAACTGTCCGTCGCGGTCCTCCTCGACCTTCCCATAGAGCGCAATCATCTGCCCCGGCTGAAACCGCCCTTGCAGGTAAGTCGCGTTAAACCACAAACACTTCAGCCGGTTGCGCCCTTGCCCGACGGTCAACTGAAAAATCGGCATCCGCCGGGTGCGAAACAGTCCCGAGTTGCGCACGTCTGCAATCACGGTCGCCATTTCGCCCGCGCGCAGTTCGGCCACTGACCGCGGGTTTAGCCGATCTTCATATCGGAAAGGCAGATAATGCAGCAGATCGTCAACCGTTCGGATGCCCTTGGCGGCCAGCACCTCGGCCAGCCGCGGGCCAATTCCTTTGACGTACTGCACTGCGGTCGATGGTTCCAGCATCTCAAGGGATGTTAGCAGGAGGAACCCGGCGCAGTGAGTCGCACCTCAACCCGAAACGCGCTCACCAATTTCCTCGACGCGCTCGCCGCCGTGCTCGCCGGCAACGCGATCTATTTTCTCCTGATGCCGCACCTGCCGCGCGGCCTGCGCCACGCTATGTTCAAAGAAGATTGGGGCCTGCTGGTCGATTTCGCCATCTGCACCATTCTTTTCGCCGCCATAAAATTAGGACTTCGCCACCGTCAATAGTCAGCCCGCCTCGTAGTTCCCGAAACAGTCAAGAATTTCCAAGTCCTTGGTTTTCTCCGTGTCTCTGTGCCTCCGTGGTAAAAGTTCGAGAGTAGCGCGCAACCCTCCGCCGTATAATTCGCTCACATGATCACCGTCTCCAAAGAGGATTACCTCAAGGCCATCCTCGAGGCCGAAGGCGAGGGCGAAACCGTAATTTCAGCGACCCTTGCCCACTGGCTCAACGTCTCTCCGCCTGCCGTAACCATGGCCGTGCGCCGCCTGAAAAAAGACGGCCTCGTGCGCGTCAACGCCGACGGCCATGTTCGCCTGACCGCTGCCGGATTAAAAATCGCCCGCAAGCTTACCGAGCGCCATCACCTCATCGAGCGCATGCTCAGCGAAATCTTCGGCATGGCCTGGTTCCAGGTGCACGACGAAGCCGAGCGCCTCGAACATGCAGTCTCTCCCGCCTTTGAGGCCCGGCTCGTCGCTAAACTCGGCCGCGGACGCCCCTGCCCGCACGGCAACTTGAGCGAACTCGAAAGTCCGGCCAGCCGCCGCCGTCGCGGATTAGTGTTGCTCTCCGAGGCGGAGGCCGGAGAAAACTATGCGGTCAGCGGTATCTATGAACGAGACAGAAAGTTGCTCGAATTTCTGGAAGCTCGCGGCATTCGCCCCGGAGGCAAGGTCAGCCTCGTGGAACGCAATTACGACAAAACCATCTCCATCCGCACTACCAAGGGCGCAATGGTGCTAGGCCGCTCGGCGGCGGAAAGAATTTGGGTTTCGCGTTTATCCAATCATTCCGTATAATTAACCACAGTTAATATCCTGGCATATATGCCAGTTGACTGTGGAGTTCGCCTGGCCCCGCCTCTCGAGCAACCCGAAACCGCGCTTCGACCGACCTCGCACGTCTCGCTCGAAGGCGTCCATCACACCATCGCCGTCCCGCATCACGAGGCCGGATTTTGGCCTCAGTGGCGCGCTTTCGTCGGCCCCGCAATTCTGGTTAGCGTCGGTTACATGGATCCCGGCAACTGGGGCACCGACCTCCAAGGAGGCGCGCAATTCAAGTACGGCTTGCTCTGGGTAGTCGGCGTCGCCAGCCTGATGGCGATTTTCATGCAGGTGATATCCGCCCGCCTCGGCGTGGTAACCGGCAAAGACCTCGCTCAATGTTGCCGCGACTGGTATCCCGCCTGGACCCGCTGGCCCAACTGGCTCATGAGCGAACTCGCCATCGGTGCCTGCGACCTGGCGGAAGTGCTCGGCAGCGCCGTCGCCCTCAACTTGCTCTTTCACATCCCATTGTTCTGGGCCGTCATCATCACCGGACTCGACGTGCTCCTACTGCTGGCCCTGCAAAACTTCGGCATGCGCACCATCGAAGCCGTAATCCTGCTTTTGATCGCGACCATCTCAGTTTGCTACTTCATCGAGATCTTTGTGTTGCCTGAAACGCGGCCCGGCTTCCTCGAAATGGGCAAAGCCATGCTCCTCCCGCGCCTCAACCACTTCGGCATGGTCTACATCGCGATCGGCATCATCGGCGCCACCGTCATGCCCCACAATCTCTATCTGCACTCGGCCCTGGTGCAGAGCCGTCAACTCCAGAAAGATGACAAGTCGATCCGCCGCGCCATCCAGTTCAACACCCTCGACTCCACCGTCGCTCTAACCGTCGCCTTCTTCGTCAATGCCGCGATTCTCGTATTGGCCGCGACCGTCTTTTTCGGCAAGCAAAGCGTCATTGTCGCCGGCGGCCACGTAGTCACCTTCACCGCCAACAGCGATTGGATCCGAGTAGCCTACTTGACTCTCGCCCCGCTCCTCGGCACCACCGCCGCCAGCACCCTGTTTGCGGTCGCGCTTCTCGCCAGCGGACAAAGCAGCACCATCACCGGCACGCTCGCCGGCCAGGTCGTGATGGAAGGCTTCATGCACTGGCGAATCAAGCCCTGGGTGCGCCGTCTCATAACCCGCACCCTCGCCATTCTCCCGGCGGTCCTCATCATCGGCTTGCGCGGCGACAGCAGCGTCACCGACCTCCTGACCCTCAGCCAGGTAGTGCTCGCGCTCCAATTGCCCTTCGCCATGTTTCCCCTGCTTCAATTCACCAGTTCCTCCAAGCGCATGGGCCGATGGAAGAACGGTCTCTTCCTGCTCATCGCCGGTTGGACGAGTGCTATCCTGATCACCGCCATGGATGTCTATGGTCTGCCCGACTCAATCAAAGCGGCCTGGCAGGTGATTACGGGCGGATAAGGCCAGATTGAACAGAGATTAGGAACGAAGACGAATCGCACCACTGCGACATGTTATGTACAAACTGATATGTACAACACAATTCTAGTGACCCTCGACGGCACCCCGAGCGACCGCGCCATCATCGAGCACATCAAGCAGCTCGCCCAGCTGGCGCATAGCCGCCTCGTTCTGCTCCACGTAGCCGACGGATGGGCCGCCCGCACCTACGGCCCCGACGCCGTCAGCCCCGAAATTTCCGAAGACACCGCATATCTCGAAAAAGTTCGAGTCGAATTCGAGTCCGCCGGTATCCCCGCCCAGGCCGAACTCGCCTTCGGCGAACCCGCCAGCCAGATCATCGAATGGGTTAAGCGGAAGGGCTGCGATCTGGTAGCCATGAGCACCCATGGCCACCGCCTCTTGGCCGACATCTTTCTGGGAGCCACCGCGGATCGAGTTCGCCACAACATCAGCGCCCCGGTCCTGCTCCTCAAAGCGAAATGAGCCCCACAATCGGCCCCCGTGTGACTCCCATCTGCTGACTTAGGGCCGCCTGTTACCTACAAAATGTAACCTCAAAGGAATAAACTATAAGGGTCAATTTGTCGGTAGTAGCGCTCAAAATCATTGTCCAATTCAGAATCCATCAACGCAGCCCGTCATCCATAAATCAGGAAGGCATTCATGTCAGCGAACAGTTTCGGCGCCCGCGCCACCTTCAAAGCCGGCCACAAAGAATACGAACTCTACCGCATCGACGCCCTCGACAAGCAGGGCATCTCGACCAAGCACCTCCCGTTCTCGCTCCGCATCCTGCTCGAAAACCTGCTGCGCACCGAAGACGGCCGCAACGTAACTCCGCAGGAAATCCGCGCCCTCGCCGGCTGGAATAAAGACACCAAGCCCGAAAAAGAAATCGCCTTCACGCCCAGCCGAGTCTTATTACAAGACTTCACCGGCGTCCCCGCGGTAGTCGATCTCGCCGCCATGCGCGACGCCATGCGCCATCTCGGCGGAGATCCCGCGCTCATCAATCCGCTTCAGCCCGCCGAACTCGTCATCGATCACTCCGTCCAGGTCGATGAATTCGGCACCGCCGGCGCGTTCGACATGAACGCGCTTCTCGAATTTCAGCGCAACAAAGAGCGCTACGCCTTTCTGCGGTGGGGCCAGACCGGTTTTCGCAATCTAGCTATCGTTCCGCCCGACACCGGCATCGTCCACCAGGTGAATCTTGAATATCTGGCCCGCGTAGTATTCGTCAGCGAAGAAGGCGGCAAGCGCACCGCCTATCCCGACACGCTTGTCGGCACCGACTCGCACACCACAATGATCAATGGCCTAGGCGTCCTCGGCTGGGGCGTCGGCGGAATCGAAGCCGAAGCCGCCATGCTCGGCCAGCCCGTCTCCATGCTGATCCCGCTCGTAGTCGGCGTGAAGCTCACCGGCCGTCTCCGCGAAGGCGCAACCGCCACCGACCTCGTCCTCACCATCACCGAAATGCTCCGCAACCACGGAGTGGTCGGAAAATTCGTCGAATACTACGGCCCCGGCTTACAGGATCTCCCGCTCGCCGATCGCGCCACCATCGCCAACATGTCGCCCGAATACGGCGCCACCTGCGGCATCTTCCCCATCGATAAAGAAACGTTGCGCTACCTAAAACTCACCGGCCGCAGCAACGAGCAGATCGAACTGGTCGAAGCCTACGCCCGCGAGCAAGGCCTCTTTCACGACGCCCGCACGCCCGCCGCCGAATATTCCGAACACCTCACTCTCGACCTATCAACGGTCGAGCCCTGTCTGGCCGGCCCCAAGCGTCCGCAGGATCGCGTCCTACTTTCCAGCGCAGCCGATTCCTTCACCAGCGCGCTGCCCTCGCTGATCAAACCGAAAAACGGCTCGAAGCCGCCCGCCGCCACCGTAAACTCCAACCGCTGGGAGCAGGAAGGCGGCAATCCGGCCGCCATCGGCGTAGAAGATCCTAATGTGATCGAGCACGTTGCCGCGAATTCTGCAAAGTCGCTCAAGCACGGCAGCGTAGTCATCGCCGCCATCACTTCCTGCACCAACACCTCGAATCCATCCGTTCTCATCGCCGCCGGCCTCCTCGCGAAGAAAGCCGTCGAAAAAGGCCTCACCATGCCGCCCTGGGTCAAGACCTCATTAGCGCCCGGGTCGAAAGTAGTCACCGACTATCTGCAAACCGCCGGCCTCCTGCCCTATCTGGAGAAGTTGAAATTCCATCTGGTCGGTTACGGCTGCACGACCTGTATCGGCAATTCGGGACCGCTGCCCGCCGAGGTTTCAGCCGCCATCGAAGATAAAAATCTGGTAGTCGCCTCCGTCCTCTCCGGCAATCGCAACTTCGAGGGCCGCATCAACTCTGAAGTCCGCGCAAATTATCTGATGTCGCCGCCGCTGGTGGTCGCCTTCGCGCTCGCCGGGCGCATCGACATCGACCTCCGCAAAGAGCCCATCGGCAAAGGCAAACACGACGAACACATCTATCTCGCCGACATCTGGCCCACGCAGCAGGAAATTGAAGATGCTGTCGCGAGTTCCATCACCTCGCACATGTTCCGGAAAAGCTACGCCGACGTTTACGCGGGAGACGAACGCTGGCGCAGCCTGCCCGTCCCCAAAGGCGAAACCTACGCCTGGGAAAAAGACTCCACCTATATTCGTCAGGCCCCCTATTTCGACGGCATGAAGATCCAGCCCTCCGGAGTCGGAGACATTCAGGGCGCGCGCGTCCTCGCCGTGCTCGGCGACAGCGTCACCACCGATCACATCTCGCCCGCCGGATCGATCAAAAAAGACAGCCCCGCCGGAAAATATCTGATCTCCCACGGCGTTCAGCCCGGCGACTTCAACTCCTACGGCTCGCGCCGCGGCAATCATGAAGTCATGGTTCGCGGAACCTTCGCCAACGTCCGCCTGCGCAACAAAATGGTAAACACCGAAGGCGGATTCACCCGCCACCTGCCCGACGGCGCAGAAATGTCCATCTTCGACGCCTCCGAGAAATATCACTCTGAAAAAATTTCGTTGGTAATCCTCGCGGGCAAAGAATACGGCTCCGGTTCCTCGCGCGACTGGGCCGCAAAAGGACCAAGGCTGCTGGGCGTGCGCGCAGTAATCGCCGAAAGCTACGAGCGCATTCACCGCTCCAATCTCGTAGGCATGGGCATTCTCCCGCTGCAATTCCTCCCCGGAGAAACCGCCGAATCGCTAAAGCTAACCGGAGAAGAAATTTTCGAAATCAAAGGCATCCGCCAGGTAGTAGAAAAATTCACCTCCGGCAGCAAGATCACAGTGCGCGCAAAAAACGCCGACGGCAAAACCCGAGAATTCCAGGCGATAGTCCGCATTGACACCCCGCAGGAAGCCCTTTATTACGCTAACGGTGGAATCTTGCACTATGTCCTGCGTCAATTGCTGGCCGGAAAGACGCAGCCGGAAGAGGTGACTGCGTAACAAACGTCCCACGCCCCAAAGGCCGGAAGCGAAAGAGTTCTGGCGCCGCGATGATATCCTGAGTGCGCAACCAGTCCCGAATTCTCAAGCGCGGAATCCAATCCAACATGCCCGATCCGAAAAAACTGGAAACAGCGACTCCCGACCCTGAATCTCCCGAATCCCCGGTGGCCACGGAGTCTGCCTCCGAGCCCGAAGAATCTTTCGGCGAAA
Source organism: uncultured Acidobacteriaceae bacterium (assembly GCA_963803645.1). Classification (GTDB taxonomy): domain Bacteria; phylum Acidobacteriota; class Terriglobia; order Terriglobales; family Acidobacteriaceae; genus Acidiflorens. The sequence continues at coordinate 1,452,562 of CAWDNK010000007.1, forward strand.
TCTTCTCCCAGTACGAAAAGAGTCACGCGCGCAAGCCCGAGGCTGATCAAAGCCGCGAAGGTACGGTGATCTCAGTCACTGCCGACTCCATCATTCTCGACGTCGGTTTCAAGAGCGAAGGCCTTTTGCCACTGGCGGAAATGCACGGCGCACCGGTGAAGCCCGGTGACAAGCTCAAAGTCACGATCAAGGGCCGCGATCCCGAGGGTTATTACCAGCTCACGCGCGGCAAAGTGGCCCGCGTCACCGACTGGGATTCCCTCAAGAAAGCATTCGACGAAAAGGCGACCATCGTCGGCACCGTGACCGGCATGATCAAAGGCGGCCTCACCGTCGATGTCGGCGTGCGCGCCTTCATGCCCGCTTCGCGCACTGGAACACGCGATGCCGTCGAGATGGGAAAGCTGGTCGAACAGGAGATTCGCTGCCGCATCATCAAGCTCGATGTGGATGATGAGGATGTAGTCGTCGACCGTCGCGTCATTGCCGAAGACGAAGAGACCGCCTCCAAACAGCGCCGCTTTGGCGAACTCAAGGAGGGCGATACCGTACACGGTGAGGTGCGCACCCTCACTGACTATGGCGCCTTCGTTGACATCGGCGGAGCTGACGCTCTTTTGCACGTGGGCGAAATTTCCTGGCATCGCGTGAACAAGCCATCCGACGTACTTTCCGCGGGCCAGCAGATAGAAGCGAAGATCATTCGGATTGAGCCCGAGAAGCGGCGCATCGCGATCAGCATGAAGCAGTTGCTGGCGCATCCGTGGGATTCGGTCGTGGAAAAGTACAAGGCGGGCGATCGCGTGCGCGGGTCCGTGACCCGCATCGCCGATTTTGGCGCATTCGTCGAGGTCGAGCCCGGCATTGAAGGCCTGATCCATATCTCTGAAATGTCGTGGGCGAAAAAGGTCAGGCATCCGGGTGATCTCGTAAAAGTCGGTGAAACTGTCGACGCGGTCATCCTTCGCGTCAATCTCGAGGAGCGGCGCATGTCGCTTGGCCTGAAACAGGCCCTCGGCGATCCGTGGGTGGGAGCATCGGAAAAATTCGCGCCCGGAACTGTGATCGAAGGTCCGGTCATGAACCTCACGAAATTTGGCGCCTTCGTGCAACTCGCCGAAGGTATCGAGGGCATGATCCATGTCAGCGAAATCAGCGCCGAAAGACGCATCAATCATCCGCAGGAAGTTCTGAAATCCGGGCAGGTGGTGCAGGCGCAGGTGCTGGCGATCGATCCCGAAAAACGCGTCATTCGCCTGAGCATGAAGCAACTCGTGCCCACCGGCCTCGACGAGTATCTCGCGGAGCACAAAGCAGGTGACGTGGTCACCGGCCGCATCATCGAAGTGGCCGGCGAGCGCGCCCGAGTCGAATTAGGGGAAGGCATTCAGGCGCAATGCCGAATTCCGCGAGAGGGAAGTGAAGGCGGCGCGAAGAAAGAAGCGGCCACATCCGCGGCCTCGCCTTCGAAGCCTGACCTTTCCTCGCTGGGTTCGATGTTGCAGGCAAGGTGGAAGAGCGGCGCTGCTGCGAGCGAGACGAAGCCTGAGGGTCTGCGCACCGGACAAGTCCGGGAATTCCGCATCGCAAAAGTAGATGCCGCCGCGAAAAAGGTTGAATTGGAATTGGAGTAATTCCCCGTGGAACTCCGTGTACCCTGTGGCTAAGAAGGGGGTCAGAAAGTTATAAGTAGAATCGTCACGAGACGAAATCTCTACCGTCCAGCGTTCACCATCATCAAAGCGAATAGGGCTGGCAGGTAGACGATTGTAGCCTGAAGCAGGCGCCGGGCGGGCGCTTTGGAAGCTGCGGCGGTCGCTGGCAATTGCGGCAGCGCCATTCCCATCGAGTAGCGGAACAGCATCGTTCCCATCAGCACTGCCCCCACCAGATACACGCGGCCAGCCATTCCCATAGCGACCGGCAACAGGCTTACAGGAATCAATGCCGCGCTGTATGCCAAGATTCGCCACACAGTTGACTTTCCATTCGAGTCGACAACCGGCAGCATGCGAATTTCGCCGTCGGCATAGTCTTCGCGATAGAGCCACGCGATCGACAGAAAGTGCGGGAACTGCCATACGAACATAATGGCAAACAAAACCAGCGTCTCGATTTCGAGACGTCCGCGCACCGCAGTCCATCCGAGCGCGACTGGCATGGCTCCCGGAAACGCGCCGACGAACGTGCATATCGGCGAAACTTTCTTGAGCGGAGTGTAGGCCGCGAGATAGACGAGCGCGGTCAGGAAGACCAGCAATCCCGTCAAACGGTTCGTGTAAATGGCGAGATAGATTGAGCCGCCCAGCGTGAGCGCTAGTCCGGCAGTGATGGCATGAGCCAGCGACATGCGGCCCGAGGGCAGTGGGCGCGTGGCAGTGCGCCGCATGCGCGCATCGACGTTCGATTCAAGCACTTCATTCAGCGCCGCTGTTCCGCTCGACACTAGCGCTATGCCGAACAGGGCGTGGAACAGCCCGATCGTCCACGACGACACTCCGGCGCGGTGCGCGCCAAAAAAATATCCGCACCAGGCCGTCAGCACGATCAGCGTTGTAATGCGCGCCTTGGTCAGTTCGGCGTAATCTCGAACCAGACCTGCTATTTGCCCGGCAGAAATTTTACCTGTCATGAACCCCACACCTGTCGCTTTTCGTTTCCGCCTTGATCCTGCCCCCACGTGATAACACAGAACGACTGGCTCAAAACGGCACTCGGAAAATCATCGACCAACTTGCGATCAGACAAGCCGACGGTCGGAACTTACGAAGGATAGCATTCGTATCGCGTCCTTTGTCCAATGTCAACACAAAATTCCCAGTCCGTGAAATCGATGCAAACATGTTCGCACGACGTCGCGGTGCTCGCCAAGCGACCTTCACCCGCTAATGGCCGGTGGCCGCGCTCGAGATCGTAAAAGTTTCCGGCGGATCAAAATAGCATTGATGCCAAAGCGCGGCGTCTGTCAGACCGCCGGCCTTCCACTTCCGAATCGTCGGCAGCGTGGCCGCAATCATGCCGCCGTCCACCGAATCGAAAATCAACACCAGTCCCGCCACGTCAGGAGATTTCGCCAGTTCTTCATAGCTGCTGTCGAGCAATGACTTTGCGAATTCAAGCTTCGCGCTCGCTCCGCCACCCTTCTCGTCCTCGCGGATTTTCTGTACCGAGATGATTTTTACACTCTTGCCGCGAAGCGGCGCCCAATCTCCCGGAAACGGCGCCATCTCTTCGCGGCTTACCTGAAACAGGTCGGCGGCGGTTGGCGCGGCCGTGGCGACAGGAGTCGGAACATCGGGAATGCCCTCGGGCATCTCCAGGCTGGTGCGCCAGATCCAACCGCGCGACAGGCCGGAAATGCGCACATGCACCCAATCGGCATTGAAATCCAGCATCTCAAATTCGTCCTGGGCATCCGCCAGAAATAAAGTCTTGCCGCTCAGGCTGGGAGACGCTACGACCGGCGTCCCCGATTTCTTTATCGCCACCAGATTCTTCGGCCGCGATTGATTTCTCACCGCATCTTCCAGGCTCGACACTTCTGCGCGCAGGTCCAGCGTTTTCTTGTCAGCAGGCGTTGCATCGGCTGGCGGGCGCGGAACCCCAGCCTGCGAAGCGATGCCGCTGCCCGCTGCGGGTAAAGCGGGCGACGAAGGCGCGACTGTGTCGATGCTCTCGGGCGCGCTCGGCAGCGGCGTCGAGATAACAGGGAGGTCCGACGAATTTGAAGATCCAGAACCAGATCCAAAGCCAACGCGCGGCGCTCTCGCAGCGTTCCGAGCCGATTTCTGCGCCGCGTTCGCTTCCGCATGATTGAGCGGGCCCGACAATTGGTCGCTCAACTGGTCGAGCAGATCGGCCTCGATCCGGCCATTCGACTTGAGCAGTTGATAGCCCGATCGCGCCGAGTTCGCATCCTTGTACCAGGCGGTAACATCGGTGCTCACCCGCACCACTGACCCGGCGGGCGTCTCGTTTACCTGGACCGCGCACTGGTAAAAAGCCCGCTGGTAGTGACTAAGGGGATGATCGCCCACCTGCACGAACCCCTCAAGCGTTGGCAGATGTCCGCTCATCACCGGTTGCAGTTGTTGCAGCGCTTTTTCAACCGCGCTTCTCGGCGCACGAAACGTGCGCTCTACGGGACTGGTTTGTCCTCGGACTCCAACGGCAAAAAGGGCAAGCGCCACTCCGGCCGTTAAAACAATTCCGCCGTGTCTGAGGAGCAGCCGCCTCATGGCGCCTGCTCCGTTTCGTCCCGCTTAATCCAGCCGTGCTCGCCCTCGTGAGTCTCCACACCCAGCCAGTACGGAGTCAGAATCACAACCAGAACTTCGGTGCCCGGATCGAGCGTCTTCACGGTGGTAGCGGTGTGGAAAGGAGCAGATTTGAGCGGTGCGCCCGGCTTCTTCACGATCCGCTCCACTTCGCGCCGCAGCCGGGCGGCGCGCTGCTCCGGCGTTTCATTCGGATCCTCCGCCAGTACCGATGCGGTGGCCGATGTAACCCTCGATTTGCCGAACGGAGTCTGGCCCACCGTCCCCGGATTGTCAGCCCGGCTCGAACTCTCCGCCAGACTCGACGCCGATGGAGTGCTCAGCAACTCCGTGTCGCTGCCCAGATCGAATTCTTTTTTGGCGATGTGCTCCTGTTTTGCTTTTACCGCCTCTTCCGTCTCTTTTTTCACCAGCTCCATCTGAGCAAGATGATCCTGAATGTCCTTATACTCGCTGGTTTCGACCGAGCCGTTGGATTGGTGAACGGTGTGCCGGAAATCTTCGACGTAAAGGGCGTCGATTCGCAGGATCGAGTTGTTCTCGCCTTGCGGCTGCACGACATATCGTACTGCGATAGTTCCAGCGTCGGCGCTGTCCTTGAAGTTCCAGGGGTTCAGCGCCGCCTTCCTGACCTTGTAGAAGACTTTGCCGGGTTCTTTCCAGGTTGGGAATACGGGAGTCGAAGTGGCTGCCACCGCGCCGCTGATGTATTCGTCCTTGTTGTATTCCTTCGTTCCGCGGATGATGCCGTTGCCCACCACGTCGCCAACCGCCTCGTTCACTTCGTCAACGGGGGATGGAATATTGATGATCAGCCCAACTCCATACTGCGCGGAATTCTTTTCCCGCGTGAAGGGTGGGATGGCAAGCAGCGGGATAGCAATCAGCAGGGTAAGGCAAATCGCGGCCACCCGACGGAAGCCGGGCGCGCGCCTCGCCCGCAGGCATCCGCTTTCAAACCCTCGCTCCCTTGGCACGACCGGCTCCATTGACCCCGATGCGAGTCTGATACGGAGCGCGCTTGCTGTCAACCATACGGTACTCGTCGCGATGGCAAATTGCCGCCAGCGCCTACGAGGTTGCGCGGTTCTCGAAAAAAATTTTTCTAACGCTCTTGCACTTTGAACGAAGGCGGTAGTAATATTCCCGCGCTAGGTCGCGGTTAGACTACTTGACCGGAAAATTTTGCGATCCTCGTAACACCAGCGCCTGCTGACTGCCATGTCAGGCGTTTAATGCGAGTCGTTGTGGCGTTATCGGCACGTCAAAATTTAGCAAAGTATCTGAGGAGTGCAGCATGCGTATGTGGGCGCAGTCTCACCTCTGTCAGAAGCCGCAGTGGCTGAAATCGTTTTTTGCCGCTGCAATCGCGTTGGCTATCTTGGTTCTCGCCACCAGTCAGTCAGCCAATGCAATCCCCGCCTTCGCCAGGAAGTACGGCTTACGCTGCTCCGCCTGTCATGAGAGCTGGCCGATGCTCAACTTCTTCGGCCAGAAATTCAAAGACAACGGCTACCAGTTGATGAACGATCGCGATTCACCGATCTGGCAGAATCCCGGCTATTGGCCGGTGACCTTCCGCATCACTCCCATCTGGCACCGGGTCAGCACGAGTCAGGTCGCTACCGATCAATCTCCGACCGGCGTGCAAAAAATCACCTCCAGCGGTTTCGATCTCAGCGGTCTCGACTTCCACACCGGCGGCACTCTCGAGAAGAACTTCTCGTTCTATGTGCTGCCGTCCTCGGATCCGACTGCGGCCTTCCACTTTGAAACCGTCATGGCGCGTGTCGACAACATTGGCAACAGCCCTTGGTTTAACGTCAAGTTTGGCAAATTCGAACTCGACAACCTGCTCTCCGAAAAGCGCATCTTGACGCTGACCGGCAATGGTGGCGTTTATCAGATCTACCATTTCATTCCGCAAGCCGACGGCAACATCTTCGGGCAAATGGGCGACAACCAACTCGGTCTTGAAGTAATGGGCCACTCCGCCAACGATCGCACGCGCTACTCTGCTTCGTTGCTTAGTTCCAATGATGGCCAGGTCGGCTTGCCCTACGGTGCCGAATCCTACTCAGGATTCTTTACATTCAGTCAAGCTTTCGACTTCGGGAGGCTGGGCGTATCGCGCTTCGGTTTCTATGCGATGGTGGGCGGCGCGCCCATCGAGTGGCTTACTGGTCCGACGGGCGGCGGATTCGGTGGTTCCATTGCCGGCTCCGGAACCAACAACCAGGGTTTCAGCCGCGAGGGCTTCGTTGGACAGATTTACCTTGGCGAACATGCTGACGTCACGGTCGTGACGCAGCACGGCTCGGACAACGCGTGGTTCGGCCAAGGCTACGGCGACTACATCGACGGGATCGCGACCAACAACTGGGCGCCCGGTACGACCCTTCCCACCGGATCGCAAGCGCCGACCTGGAATGGCGTGCTGGTTGAACCCCACTACGTGGTAAGCCCGCAGATGATTGTGCTCGCGCGTTACGAGACCGTTCGAATGTCTCAGCAAGCGGATGGCGCGCAATATACGGGCATCAATCCTTTGGGAAACTACGGACCCACTCCGTCCAATTACGGCAACCTCAGCACCTACACGCTCGGCTACCGCTATAACCCGTTTATGACGCCGCGCGCGGGCTTCGCGTACCACGCGGAGTACAACTGGCTGCACCAGGATGGAACAGGAGTTGTGCCTGGGACGAACCTGAACAGCAGCGAACTGCTGCTCGGAATTGATTTCGATTTCTAGAGAGGATAACGATGAACTCGCGATTGCTTAAAATGACGTTCTCCGTGGTGATTGCTTGCTTCTTTGCGTTACCTGCTCTGGTTCAAGCGCAAATCACCGAATATCAGGAAAAGGAATGGCTCAACTCTCCGGCTGCTTCCAGCCATGTCGGAAATCTCACTGGAAACGCCCATGCGGCAACCGAACCGTATCGGCGCTATTGCATGGTTTGCCATGGCGAACTCGGCGACGGCAATGGTGAGAGCGCGCAATGGATCGATCCCAAGCCGCGCGATTTCACCTTGGGCGTTTTCAAATGCCGCTCCACTCCCACCGGCACTCTGCCGACCGATGAGGATCTGTTTGACACCATCGCCCGCGGATTGGATCGCTCCAACATGCCGCCGTGGAATACCTTCCCCGCGCAAATGAGAGCGGACTTGGTAGCCTGGATCAAACATTATTCGCCGCGCTGGCAAACCGAGAAAGCGGGCACACCAATCGTCGTGCCCCCGGAACCCGAAGTTACGGTGGAGAGAATCAAGGCTGGCCAGGATGTCTTTAACCGCGTGCAGTGCTGGAAGTGTCACGGCGTCGAAGGCAAGGGCAACGGCCCATCGGCTTCCACTTTGCAAGACGATCAGGGCCGCACGATCCTGCCTTACAACTTCTCGGAGGGCGGCCGCTTTAAATGCGGTACTACCGATGGCGATCTCTACAAGATCTTCATGACCGGACTGGATGGCACTCCAATGCCTTCATTTGCAGACAACATCAAGCCGGATGAGGCGTGGGATCTGGTTTTCTTCCTGCGCACACTTCAGCCCTTTCATACCAAGGCTAGAGAGCTGGCAAAGGGCCTCAATTTGAAACCCATTAACCCGAACGCACCACCGCCGTCCCAATAGGGGCGCGGTAAAAATAGGGCTCAGGAGATACTCAATGAAGAACCGTTATAAGTTCGCCTCCGCAGTACTATTGGCGATAGTTTCTGTCGCCTTGGTCGTGGCTATTGTCGGCGAGAGAGTCCGGGCTGCTGGCGACGGAACCATCACGGGCACAGTCAAACTTACGGGCACTCCCCCGCACATGAAGGGAATCGACATGAGCAAGGATCCTTACTGCGTCTCGCAGCATAAGGACAAGCCGGTCACTCTAGAAAATGTGGTGGTAGGTTCGAACGACGGCTTGCACAATGTCGTTCTTTATATCTCGGGAGGCCTGAGCGCCAGCGCAGCCAGCGTCGTTTCCTCGGAGGAACCCGTCTTCGATCAAAAAGGCTGCATGTATACGCCCCATGTGATCGCCGTGAATCCGGATGAGAAATTCAAGGTCGTCACCAGCGACCAGACGGCGCACAACATCCATCCGTTGCCCGCTCCGGGAACCGGGAACATTGGCTGGAATCAGTCGCAACCGCCGGGTGCTCCGCCGATCGAAAAAAGCTGGAAGTATCCGGAGATCGCGATCCCAGTCAAGTGCAACATCCATCCCTGGATGCACGGCTGGCACGTGGTCGTGAAGGGGCCCTACGCGATCACGGATGACAACGGAAACTTCACCATCAAGAACGTGCCTGCGGGATCCTACACAGTGACCGCCTGGCAGGAGGATCTCGGAACCCAGACAGCGAAGGTTACCGTGGCCGGCGGAGAGGCAGCGAAAGCCGATTTTACGTTCAAGGGAAAGTAGAGCTGTGAGTGTTTTCCAGGGCGGCGAAGCTCGAGGTCGTCGCCCGCTATCCGGGGACTCTATGGACACTGCTATTGGAGTATTTTCCGCACGCGACCACGCCGAGGAAGCGGTCAGGGAATTACGCGAGCAGGGGGTCCCTGACCAATCTATCGTTTTTCTGACCCGATCGGAGAGCGAGGCCAAGACCATCTCCAAACAATTCGGGGCGACTGTCGGCGGCTTCGTGGGTGGTGCGACTGGAATGTCGGCTGGGGTTGTAGCCGCGACCTTGCTGCTTCCCGGAGTTGGAGCGGTGTTTGCCCTGGGTTTCGGCGCGGCTGCCCTTCTGGGACTGGCGGGCGCCGGCGCCGGTGCGGGTGTCGGTTCGTTCGCCGCCAATGACCGTGATGCCCTTCAGCCCACCACCGAAGGAAAAGGATCCCAAGATGCCGATTTCTTTCGCGAAGTGCTGAAAGCGGGACGCTCGTTGATCGTGGTTCGCGCGGAATCTCCGCAGATCGCCAAGTCCGCCTGCGCGATTCTCGACCGCCTGGGAATCGGTATGCAGGGCACGACGCCCGTCAGAATGGCGACAAAGTCACGGTACGTCGGCGACATCGTTGTGCTTGATGTCAGCGGCAGAATCACGCTCGGCGAGGGCAATGTTATCCTCCGCGAGATCGTTCGCGATTTGGCCGACAAAGGCTCGAATCGAATCGTTCTGAACTTGAATGAGGTGCATTACATTGACAGCTCAGGCCTCGGCGAGCTGGTGAAAACGCACACCACGGTACGAAACAAGGGGGGCGAATTGAAACTCGCAAGCCTGAGCAAGCGAGTTCATGACCTGCTTGAAATCACGCGACTGTCGGCGGTCTTCGACATTCAGAAAGATGAGTCGAGCGCCATTCAATCCTTTGGAGGCAAGGCCCCTCCGCGCGCTACCGCTTGAAACATGAATGCGCGGATGTAACTCGTTAGACCCGAGACCAGATACCCGCAACCGCAAATTATTTTCCCGCTTGCCGGGAAGATGGAATAGCTAGTTTCGCAAGACCGGGAGGTGCAACCCGGAAGACTCGAAAGTTGATCGAACGCGAGGGGCAAATGGCCAAACTTTTTGCTGTGACCATCATCGTAATCGCGATCGCTTCCGCGATTCCCATTCTGCGCCATACCTGGTGGATGCCCGAGGATATCTCCACTCACGGCCAAGCTATCGATGAGCAGATGTCGGAGACCATGGCTGAGGCGGGAATTTCTTTTCTGGCCTCGCAAATCCTACTCGGAGCCTTCATCTGGCAATACGGGCGTCCGCGGCCCAGCGAAAAGATCAGGAAGTTTCCCGGCGGAGCCATGGGTGTCGTGATCGCCGCCTTTCTACTCGTCGGCACGGAGGTTCTGGCGCTCGGAGCTTTTGGGGCCAAGGCCTGGGCTAACATCTACCTCACACCGCCCGCCGCCGACGCGATTCCCGTCCAGGTGCAGGCGGGCCAGTTCGCCTTCTATTTCCGCTATCCCGGTCCCGACGGAAAATTTGGCCCTCTTCATCCCGACCAGATCAACGAAGCCAACGAAAACTTCTTTGGTCTCGACACCACTCACGACCAGGATTCAAAAGACGACATCGTCACAGCCGAACTTGCCATTCCGGTGAATCGTGAAATCCATCTGCTGATGCACTCCAAGGATCTGGGGCATTCATTTTTTGTCCCGGAACTTCGCATTCATCAGGACTTTGTTCCAGGGCTGGATCTTTCGGTTCATTTCACTGCCACTAAGATCGGCAAGTACGAGATCGTCTGCACACAGTTGTGCGGCCTCGGACACTACAACATGAAAGCGTACCTCGAAGTGAAATCCCAGGCTGACTTCGACGACTGGCTGAAGAAAGAGGCAGCCTTACAGTAATGGGTGTGCCTCGCAATGTAGCGAGGAAATTTCTAGAGGTGGGACCCATGCACGATATGTCAGCGCAAGCCCATGCAGCTCACGGCGAACCGACAAGCTTCATCCGGAAGCACGTCTTCAGCCTCGATCATAAGGTGATCGGCAAGCAGTATTACGGTCTCGCCTTGCTGGCAGCGATCATTGGCATGTTTCTCTCCTGGGTGATGCGTATTCATTTGGGCTGGACGAACTTCGCCATTCCGGGATTGCATCTGCTCTCCAAAAACGGCGCGCCCGGCGATGTGATGACGCCGGAGTATTACCTACAACTGATGACCATGCACGGTACCATCATGGTCTTCTTCGTGCTCACCACCGCACCCTTTGCCGCATTTGGCAATTTCTTCCTGCCCATTCAAGTGGGCGCGGAAGATATGCCCTTCCCGCACTTCAACATGTTGTCTTTCTGGGTCACCTTCGTTTCGTTTTGTGTGATGATCGCAGCCTTCTTCGTTCCCGATGGACCAAGTCTGGCGGGCTGGACCCAATACGCTCCACTCAGCGCGATTGGCTCGGCGGCCGGTCCTGGCCAGGGTCTCGGAGAGGTTCTCTGGGCGTCGTCGATCGCCATTTTCTGCATCGGCCAATTGCTTGGCTCGCTGAACTTCATCACCACCACGCTCGACATGCGCACCAAAGGCATGAGCCTGTGGCGCATGCCGCTCACCACCTGGGCCTGGTTCATCACCTCCATGATGGGCTTAACTGCTTTCGCCGTGCTCATGCCCGCCTGCATCCTGCTCATTCTCGATCACGTCGCCGGCACCAGTTTCTTCGTTCCCTCGAATCTCGTGCTTAACGATCAAATCCAGCCGCATTCCGGCGGTTCAACTCTGCTGTGGCAACACCTCTTCTGGTTCTTTGGACATCCCGAGGTCTACATCGCCATCGTCCCGGCAATGGGAATTGTTTCGCACGTTCTGATGGCTACCCTCCGGCGCCCCCTTCTCAGTCACCGCGTGCTGGTCTACTCCATGGGTGCAATCGCCGTGCTCAGCTACATGGTTTACGGCCATCACATGTTCGTCAGTGGGATGAATCCGATCTCCTCTATCGCATTTTCCTTTCCAACCCTGATCATCACGATTCCCGCCACCATCATTGTGCTGATCTGGCTGGCCAGTCTTTACGGCTCCAAGATGCGGCTCAACACGCCCTGCCTCTTTTCCCTGGGCATGATCTCGATGTTCATCACCGGCGGCATCAGCGGTTTCTTCCTCGCCCAGCCATCGCTCGACATCATGCTCCACGCCACCTATTTTGTGGTCGGCCACTTCCATTTCGTGATGGCAGTCTCGGCCATGTTTGGCATCTTCGCCGGTACCTACTTCTGGTTCCCGAAGATGTTCGGCCGAATGATGAACGACACGCTCGGCAAGATCCATTTCTGGTTGAGCTTTGTGGGTGCTTACTGCATCTTCATGCCCTTCCATTACCTTGGCCTCGCGAGCAATGTGCGCCGCTACCAGGCATTCGTTGACGACTACCTCCAGCCGCTTATTCCGGTGCATCGCTTCATTACCGTTGCGGCCATCTGCACCGGTGCCGTGCAGTTGATTTTCATATACAACCTTGTTCACAGCCGATTCTGGGGTAAGCCCGCGCCCGACAATCCATGGGAAGCAACCTCGTTGGAATGGTCCACGACCTCGCCTCCTCCGTTCGATAACTTCGGTGGCAAGCTTCCGGTCGTCTACCATGACCCGTATCAATACGGAATAGAAGACTCAACCAGCGACTACGTAATGCAGACCGATCCTAGGAATATTCAGTCGCAGGGGGACGAGGCATAAATGGCGACCACCGTTCATCCGCCGATGAAATATGCCCCACCGCCCGCCTCGACCGGCATCTGGGTGTTCGTGGCCGCCGTCTGCATGACCTTTGCGGCGCTCACCAGTGCGCTCGTAGTCCGCAAGGGCGGAGCCTTAGACTGGCGCCACTTCACCCTGCCCTACATCCTTTATCTGAATACGGCCGTGCTGCTGGCGAGCAGCGTAACTCTGGAAGTCTCCCGCCGCCAAGTCGCCGCTTTTATGGGCGGCCCGAAAACAACCGCCGCGAGCCCATCTCGCTGGCTCTATGCCACTTTAGCTCTCGGCTTTTTATTCCTTGCCGGCCAATACCTGGCGTGGCGACAGTTGAGCGCGCAGGGCCTTTATCTCGCGACCAATCCGAGCAGCTCGTTCTTCTATGTCTTCACGGCTCTGCATGCCGTGCACCTGCTGGGCGGCCTGTACGCGATGACGCGCGTAATTCGCAAGCTCAACCAGCACGTGCTGCGTCGCGTTACGCTCGACGCCACCGCTCATTACTGGCACTTCATGGACGTTCTTTGGATTTACCTGCTCGCGTTGCTGTGGATGAAACTCTGATCATTGAACAGGAGGCTCTGTGAGCGAAGCTGAAATAGCGATGGCGCATCACCATCCCCCGGGAATGACCGTCGGGCTGCCGCCATTCGTAGTGTCTGCCAAAAAGATGGCGATGTGGCTCTTCATTATTGCCGACGCCGCCACGTTTGCCGCCTGCCTCGTAGCCTATGGATTCTTGCGCAATGGCACGCCCGATTGGCCCAGACCCTTCCACAGCATCACCAATGTCTCCATCATGACCTTCATCCTCCTCACCAGCAGCTTGACCATGTTGCTCGGCATCCGCGCCGCCAAAGCGGGAGACAAGCCGTCTGCCTTCCGCTGGACCATGATCACGGTCGTCCTCGGCATCGCTTTTGCCGCCTTACACATTCATGAGTGGCTGGGCCTGATCGATGAAGGCATGACGCTCTTCCACAATCCGTGGGGCACCGGACTTTTTGGCGCGTCATTTTTCAGCGTTACCGGCCTCCACCTGCTGCACGTCACTGGTGGCGTGATTGCCCTGCTCGTGGTTGGCATTCGATATACCGGCGGCCGCTACAACGCCGACGACCTCGAGGTGACCGGCCTCTACTGGCACTTCGTCGATCTCGTTTGGATGTTCGTCGTACCTTTCGTCTATCTTTTGAATCTGAGTCATTAGTACTTCGCCAGGGAGCCAACCATGGTCAGCGCACCCGATGTGCAAAAACACGAACCGCCCGCTCGCTACCAGGATCCGCTAACTCGGTACCTGGTGATCTATGCGTGCATTCTTTTCCTGGCGGCGGCACAATTCTTCATTGCCTACACCCACGTCGACGCTGAGCACATGTTCGCCCGCATGTTGTTTGTCGCCATCGCCGAGGCTGGACTCGCCGTTCTGTTCTTCATGCATCTGTGGGCTGAAAGGCGTGGCTTTCTTTTGTTCGTGCTGGTCTTTACCATTTTCGTGACGCTCGCCATGCAGTATGGCTGGACCGACAGTTTTCGCATGGAAATGGGCGCTCCCTATGCGAAGACCCAATCCCAAACGGTCGCGCGATGAAAATGACAATGACAAAGCTAATCCGCAACCAACTCTCAGTGCGCCGGGTCACCAGAGCCCTGTTTGCAGTGGCCGTAATCGCAATCCCGGTATCCGCTTTTGCCCAAAGCTGCGCGCTCTGCTATACCCAGGCCGCTTCGTCGGGCCGCCAGATGATTGAGGCGCTGCGCAGCGGAATTTTGATCCTCGTCATCCCCCCCACCCTTGGAACCATTGCGTTCCTCTTTCTCGTTCGCCACCGACGCAATCAAACCCGCCGATCGGACCCGGACGGCCCCCGCCTCGACTGGTAAAGCTAGCCCGCTAAAAAAGCTGATACCGCTAAAAGACACGAATACGACAAATACCCGATTTCATTCCACAAGCCTTGCCGCGATCATGAACAACAAATAGAAGGGATGCGCCACGTCGCAACCCTCGATAGGGGGCCACAATGATCCGCAAGATGAAGTCGGGTGAATACCGCCTATATTCGCGCAAAAAAGACGCTAAAACCGGCAAGCGGCGCAATCTTGGCACTTTCAAAACCAGAATCGCCGCCGAAGCCCACGAGCGGGCGGTGCAGTACTTCAAGCATCACTAGGGCTCCCAGTCTTCGTCCAACCCATGTGACCCGGGAAAAGTAGGGCTCTCACCTGCTGGGCCCGTTACAGCGCCGAATCCGGAGGCATACCAGGATGACTGGATTGAGCATTGCCCTGCGGAATTCTATTCTTGTTCCACGTGGATCGAAGAGATTCATCCTTTGTCCGCCACGCAAAGGAGTTCAAAAATGAAAAATGAGGCTCTGCCAATGAATGTATCAGCCTCGGAAGCCGAACTCGTGCATCTCGTTCAGCAAGGCGACATCAGTGCTTTCGCCGTTCTGTTTGATTCCCACAAAGCCACGGTTTATTCGCTTTGTCAGCAATCGGCATTGAGCGCTCCAGACGCCGAGCAATTGACTCAAGACATCTTCCTCGATGCGTTCCGCAATCTCGCGGCTTGCCCGAAAGATGAACTTGAAGATGCGAGCTTTTTAGACCGCCTTCACTCGTCGGCGGTGAATCGAATCCAAATGTACGAACGCAGGATGCGCCTCAGCGCTCCGTTCCTCGATCACCTCGTCAAACTTGCCGTCGAGCCGGTAGAGCCTCATCGCGCCGCTTTTGCGGACAACCGAGCCCGGTCGCGCAATAACCGAGCCCGGTCGCGCAATAACAACGATAACGAGACGAGTGAGGCACTTTGGACTTCTTGGTCTTGTGTGTTGGCAAAATTTATCAGGCCTCGTCAGCCGGCAAAGGCGCTCTCCTAAAAGCAACTTTTCGCCAAACTTGTCGCGAGCTTGGAGCATCGACGGCACGGCCAAATTTCTTAATTTCTTTAAACAACGGGAGGCTCTAATGGCAGCGAAAAAAAAGTCAGGCGGCAGGAAATACGGTGAAGCCGCAAGTAAGTCTGTTGAGAGCGCGATGCGCCGCGAAAAGCAAGGCACCCTTCGCTCGGGCAAGAGTGGCAAAGGCGGCAAGGTAACGAGCCGCAAGCAGGCCATTGCGATCGGCCTCTCAGAAGCCCGCAAGAAAGGCGCGAAAGTCCCCGAGAAAAAAGCGAGCTGATCTTACTTCATTCCCTATTTCAGCCGCTTCAGCGTTCTTAATCTCCGAAGGCTCTGCCTATAGGGGGGACAACTCATCTTCCTTCTGTTGTCCCCTTCTTTTGTCCAATCGGTCCTCCAGAAACTCCCGAGCCAAATCCTGTCCGCCCAGACCAAACGCAATCGCCAATCCGAGCATGACTGCGCCAAATGCCGTGCCGAATGCGATCATGATCGTGCGCTCGGCTACTCCCAATACTTCGAAGGCCATCGACAGGGTAAAGATGCTGATGAAGACCCGGATCGAGACACTCAGCAAACGCGACGCCCGGAAGTTGGCGTTGACGGCGGCCAACAGTGCGGCGCGGGAGAAAAAGCCGGCGGCCAGTAATCCGAAGAAAAGAATTACGAGAGCCGCGAACAGTCGCGGAAGGAAGAGGAAAAACCGCGCTGTATATTCCTCCAGGCCCACAATCCCAAGTATGCTCACGCCGATCAGCACGAAACCCACCCAGGCCACCCAGAAAACGACCCGGCTCAACAACTCGCTCGATGACGGCAAAGCAGCTTGGTTCAACAATTGAGCGGCGCCAGCATGCTCGGAGAACCTGGAAAACCTCGTCCAACGCAAGATGCTGCGAACCAGCAACTTCAGTAGATATGCGATCAGCCAACCTGCCAGCGCAATCACCAGCATCACGATCGCGCGCGGTAAGTAGTGCTCTATTCCAGCCGCCAGTTCATGCAGGACCTGCATTAGTTCGCTGACGATGATTTGCCACATATTCATCTCACTTTCTATCCGCCCACACTTCGAGCAGATACGGCTTCAAGCGCTCGAACTCGCCGCACAAAGATTCCACGTTCTTCTCCACTTCTTCAGCCGAGGCGTCCTGGTTTTCCAGCAGAAAACTCAATGCTCTTCCCCGGTAGAGAGGCACCAGGGCCTGCACGATGTGATCGCGGCTGATTACCGATTTGTGATACGAAGCGGCAAACTCGAATACAGTCTTCGCCCACAGCTCCGCCGGATACCGGAACGCTTCGATTTCGAGGGATGCGATCTTCTGGAGTTCAGATAGCGTCCCCTCGTCAAGTACGGACTTGAAAACCGCCTCCAACTCGGCGACACCGGTGACAAACATCTCCCGCATGCGCGCAAGATCCACCGCAATCGGTTCGAGCGTCACCTCCGATTCCGGGCCAAAAGTCTGAAGCGGTTGGCTGGCCGTGACTCCACTCCAGAACTGAAAATTGGCATCGAGAGAAGAAAACAGCGCTCCCACGGTTCGCCGCATGGCCTCTACCAGATCGGCGCTGCTTCGATCTTGCGGCGGCTTCACGCCGAGGAAGGCCTGGCACATACGGTACTTTCCCGTGATCGCCATAACCGTGAGCAAAATCACCGCGCCGTTTCTAGCCGTGTCGTCGTCCCAACTCTCGCCATTCAGGAAATCCGTTGCCAGCCTGCCTGAGACTGCGAACTCGGAAGCGTAAGGCTCTCGAATTCCAATCCCGTAAACCGCCCGGGTCATGGGATAAAGCAGGTCGCGCATCAGCACGCCGGCAAATTTTTGCCGGCTATACATAGGCGACACCAGGTCGAAGCCCTCGTTGTAGATTGGGCGAACCAGTCGCTGTAGCCAGTCAACTTCAATCGTGCTCGAATCCGGAGATATCAGCACGCAAGCCCGTGCACGGAGTAAGTCGGCGGCCGAAAGGATGGTTCGCAGGGCGATCCCCGACTCTGGGCCGCGTCCAGATTGCGTGGTGATGACGTGTAGTGTACGCAGCGCATATACCTTCGAAGCCCTCCGCACATCATCGATCGACGCGCCAGTTACTAAGTCGGGAGTCCCATCCTGCGAGCCGCCATCGACATTTATAATGACCGCACGTTCGCGAGGAAAGCACTTTAAAATGCCCCCTTGAATCGCCCGCACAACTGGTTCAATGGTTTTCGCGTTGTTATAGGTGGGCAGTCCCACCAGGATGTCCACCTCGCCCACATTCATGAGCTGGCGAAGAAACTCATCGTTTAAAAGTATTTCTTCCGCCAAATTCAACCTCCGGGCAAGAGTCGGCCGGCCATGCTATCCATGTAGTAATGACCTTGTTAATAAATCAAATCCGCCGCAGCCGGAACCAATAAAACTGGTAAGGCCCTATAGTTAGCAAGTAAGGTAGTTCGCCGATGCGCGGGAAAATATTCTTGCCGAACATTTCGATCAGAATGCTTCCCTTGTAGCGTCGCAAATCAAGTTCAACCGCCTGTGCCGCGCTCGACAGATTGTTCACCACCAGCACGGTTTCTTTGCCGAGCTGCCGCACGTATGCCAGCACCCGGTGATTGGCGGGGTAAAGAAACTCGATCGTGCCCGAGCCAAACACCGGAGTCGACTGCCGCTCTTGAATCAGGTGTTTCATCCACGAAAGCAACGAGTGGTCGAAGCGCTTCTGCGATAGCACGTTCACCGCCGGGTATCCATAAACCGGATTCAGAATCGGCGGCGAATATAGGCTCTCCGGGTCAGCCGTCGAGAAGCCGCCATTCCCGCCTCCAGTCCACTGCATCGGCGTGCGGACACCGTTGCGGTCTCCCAGGTGAATGTTGTCGCCCATGCCAATTTCATCCCCGTAGTAAATGATGGGCGTGCCAGGCAGCGACATGAGCAGGCCGTTCATCAGTTCAATTCGTCGGCGGTCGTTATCGAGCAGTGGCGCCAGCCGCCGCCGGATCCCAAGATTCAGTCGCATCGTCTTGTCGCTGGCATAAATGTCATACATGTAATCGCGCTCGATATCCGTCACCATTTCGAGCGTCAACTCGTCGTGATTCCGCAGAAAGATTGCCCACTGGCAGCTCGGTGGGATATCCGGCGTCTGTTGCAGAATTTCCGTGATGGGCTTGCGATCCTCCAGCCGTAGCCCCATGAACATCCGCGGCATCAGCGGAAAATGGAACGCCATGTGGAACTCGTCGCCATTGCCGAAGTAGGGACGCAAATCCGCCGGCCACTGATTGGCCTCGGCCAGCAGCATCGTGCCCGGAAACTCCTCGTCGGCTTTCTTGCGTAGCTCGCGGATTACCTCATGCGTCTCCGGTAGGTTCTCGCACGACGTGCCCTCGCGCTCGATCAGGTAGGGAACCGCGTCCAGCCGGAAGCCGTCCACCCCCAGGTCCAGCCAGAACTTCATCACCTGCCACATCTCTTCCCGCACTGCGGGGTTGTCGTAGTTTAGATCGGGCTGATGACTGAAAAATCGATGCCAGTAGTAAGCCTTGGAAATCGGGTCCCACGCCCAATTCGACATCTCAGTGTCGATAAAAATAATGCGTGTTCCCGCATACTTCGTGTCCGTGTCGCTCCACACGTACCAATCGCGTTTTGGATTGTCGCGTGAACTCCGCGACTCCTGAAACCACGGGTGCTGATCGGAGGTATGATTCGCGACCAGTTCGATAATGACCCGGATGCCGCGCTCATGCGCGATCGCAAGAAATGATTTGAAATCCTCGAGTGTTCCGTATTTCGGGTGCACCGACCGGTAATCGGAAATGTCGTAGCCATCGTCCCGCCAGGGCGATGGAAAGAACGGCATCAGCCAGATCGCATCCACTCCCAGCTCTTGCACGTAGTCGAGCTTTTGCGCCAAACCTTGAAAGTCGCCAATTCCGTCGCCATTGCCGTCCAGAAACGTGCGCACGTGGATCTGGTAAATGATTGCGTTCTTGTACCACCCCACCTCTCTTTTTAATGGCAATCGTTCCCCCAACCCGGCGTCGTTCACTGTTTGCGCGACTTGACGGGCAATGTTTATCTGGACAAGTCCGTGCTCTGAGTCAATGGCTCGCGTTTCAGCGCGCCAGGCGTTAGATGCCCAACCAACGACTTCCGTGGTCGGGCCGGGCAATTTGCTCTCCTCGAAAACTACTACAGGAAATCCTTAGATAGCCAGAGCGGGGAACCCGATTTCGTTCCCACCCCACGAATCGAGCGAGTAAAATTCCCTCGTGACGCGTGCCGGTCTCAAGCGGGCGATTGCCGCCACTTATCAGGACGTTCAGGACCACCACACGTTCCAGGTCGCCGCTGCGCTCTCCTACTACACGATTCTCGCGGTCTTCCCGGGCTTGATCTTCCTCTCCGCGGTCACGGGATCGATCCCGTTCACCGACCTCTTCGCCCGCACCCTCGACGTCATGGCGCGCGTCCTGCCCCCGGACGCCATGCGCTTTGTCCAATCCATGCTCCTCGATCTCATCGGCGCCAATCACAAAGCCTGGCTGTCGTTCGGCACGCTGGGACTGATCTGGGTGGCGTCCACCGCTTTCGACGCCGCCATCGAGGCCCTAGACATTGCTTATGATGTTAAGGACAACCGCCCTTTGTGGAAGACGCGGCTGCTCGCGTTAGTCCTGGGAGGGGTCTGCGTCGCGCTCTGGATCGCGGCCCTCGCCGTAATGATCGTGGGGCCAGAATTTGGCGCATGGCTGGGCACCAGAATTCCCGTTTCCCGCGAATTCGTCGTCCTTTGGCCACTCATTCACTGGACCGTTGCCATTTCTTTCACTGTGCTGGCCGTGGAAGCCGTCTATTTTCTCGCACCCAAAGTCAGGCAGCGCTTCCTCGCCACCTTGCCGGGCGCGCTTCTCGCCGTAACCAGCTGGATCGCTCTCTCCTACCTACTCGGTGTCTATTTCCGCCACTTCGCCAACTACAACCGCACCTACGGAACGCTGGCTGGTTTCACCGCCTTCCTCACCTGGCTCTATTGGAACGCGTTCGCATTGCTGCTCGGAGCGGAACTGAACGCAAAACTAACCAAAGAATGCGCTCAAGACGAAGAAACGACGCCACGCAGGATCGAGCCTGGCCCTCAAGTTCCCAGCGCGCAGGAAAAAGAAATATCGAGCGAGCAAGAGCGAGAGGAGGAGAGTTCTACCACCCAGGAGAGATCGAGCCCGCAGGAGCGAGGGAAGGATGCGACGTTGGCGATCCCGCCAAAGTCATAACATATTGGCTTGAGCTTCGGCGCCTGGGTCAACGTAGAGCCATCCCGTCTTCGAGCGTCCGCATCGAAGTTGTGCGCAAGCCGCCGAGTGCAATCCTGCCTCGGCCTTGCGCACCAATGCTTGGATCCTTAGACGGGTAGCAGCCGAACCTGCCTCCCGAAACGAGCCCGTCAAATGCCAGCGTACCAGGCATAGCCAAACTCTGGAGCCGCCGAGCCCAGTCCTTTACCGAATCCTTTCAGGCTGTCGGTGACCGTAAGGTGGGTGATGAATTTCACGCTCTTGTAGCCGACCTGGCGAGGGAGTCGCAGGCGAAGCGGCCCGCCGTGGCCCACGGGAAGCGCGTCTCCATTCATCCCATAGGTCAGAAAAGTCTGCGGGTGCAATGCATCGGCCATATCGATGCTTTCCCACGTATCGGGTTCTATCGAGAAATAGACGACGTACCTGGCCTGCGGAAGAACTCCTACAACATCCAGAACGTGAGACAACGGCACGCCGATCCATTCGGCGATATACGACCATCCCTCCTCACACTGCAGCATGGTGATCTGACTGTGAGACGGGTAGCTCTTGAGCTGATCGATCGAAAAGGTGGCGGGCCGCGCGACCATGCCGTTGACCGAGAGGCGCCAGTCAGCGAATCCTCTAGCCTGAAGGCGCTTGAACTCGTCGGACGGAGGCTCGACTTCGTTGGCGAACGGAGGCTTCGAAATCTGGCTCCGGGAGAATTCACGCGCCAACGAGTGCCTGGTGAGCAACCGCTGTGAAGCATAGGTCAGCGTTTCGCCGAGACCGTACACTCCGCCGTGATCAGGCGGTACGAGTCCATACTTCTGTGCGATTCGTGTGGCCGCGCCGAGGCCCGCTACGCCCGCCGCCGCGGCAAGTCCGGTGGTGATCAGTTTGCGTCGTGACACTTTGCGGGGTGACGGCTCGCGGTGTGAAAGATCGCTCATATGCGCTCCATCGGGGTGCGGGCGCGGCCCGTGATCATCGCCCGCATGCGGCTCCAGAATCCGGCAAGAAAAATCATAACGACGTGGACCAGTAGGAATACCACGAGAGCCAAGGAGACGAAGAAATGAAGTGTGCGCGCCGATTGCTGGCCGCCGAGCACATTAACGGTCGCCGGGAAGGCCGAAACAAAGGCCGGAGACATCGCCAGGCCAGTCCAGATTACCAACGGAAATAGGATGAAGATCACGAACAGATAGCTGAGGCGCTGGAGCACGTTATATGACCAGGCTTCTGACGCACTCGGCCGCTGGAAGCGCAAATGGTCGGTGACTGACCCGAAGAGCGTTCGCCACGAAAGGTCAGCTTTGTGCGGGAGCAAATTCCTTCGAAAATGCCCAGACACCAACCCGAAGATTACATAGAGCAAGCCGGTCAAGATCACCACCCAGGCAGCTTGGAAGTGGAGATAGCGGCTCCAACCGTTCTGGTCGGGCAGGACGTACCCGTATCCGGTGGGCACCAAGTGCCGCGAGGCCGGAATCGGCAGCTTAAACAGCGTCGGAGTCAAATCGTTGCCCGTTTCGCCCCAATAGAAGCGCGGGTGAGAGATCACGATTTCGACTCCACTGACCAGCAGGGCAACGAAGCACAGGGTGGTGATCCAGTGAGTGACGCGAACCAGGGCAGAGTGCCGCGGATGAGCCGTAGTGGTTGGGACGGCTGAGGCAACACTCGGGAGGCAAGCGGAGTCGCCCACGCGGGAATCGTACCATGGGACGTCTACATCCGACATCTAGGAATCTTGCTCAGCTGTCTGGCCGCGCAGAACGGGCATGAGCCAGGTCACCTGCGTAACATGCGCCTGAAGTGACCGAAGGCTAGTATGAATTTGATCGACTTGAGTGATCGCCCTGAACACAAGCCGTGCCGACGCCTCTCAAAGGGCTGCGGAAGCTGGGGCGTTTTCTTCTCCACTACGCAGGAAATGACCACCTTGAAAACAGACACAAAAATTGATCCACCTTTGAAAGTGGAAATACTCGTCCGGCAAGATCAAGCAGGTTCCGCGGAACTTGGCGGCGAGTATAAAGATGCAGTGCTGGGAGCTCCTCAAGGTTGGGTCATTCGCGTGTCTGTTCTCGCCGCAGTCTTGGCAATCGCGGGAATTTATGTTGGCCTGCGCATTGGCCAAGGTTGGGTTCCGGCCGACGACGGCACGCTGAGCCAAAGTGCGCTGCGAGTGATGCAGGGACAACTTCCGCACAGCGATTTTGGCGAGGTCTACACCGGCGGATTAAGCTTTATTCATGCGCTAGCCTTTCGAGTTCTGGGCGTGAACTTGATGTCGCTGCGCATCTGTGTATTCCTGTTTTTTCTGGCTTGGATTCCGGCCGTCTATTACATTGCCCAGCGGCTTGTCTCGCCGCTTGCGGCAGGGTTCATCACGCTGCTGGCGGTGGTGTGGAGTTACCCGAATTATCCGGCGGCGATGCCCTCCTGGTACAACCTCTTCTTTGCAACCTTTGGGGCGGCGGCTGTGCTGCGTTACCTGGACGTTCGTACGCGGCGCTGGCTGGTTATTGCCGGCGCGTGCGGCGGGGTTTCAATCCTGATCAAGGTGATCGGGGCTTACTACATTGCCGGAATACTGCTGTTCCTCGCCTTTCTCGAACAGAGCGAAAGTCATAGCGATAGTCGGCAGGGGAACGTCGAGGGACAGGGTCCAAAGGACGGCCTGAAAAATTGCTGGCTGTACCGTCTATTCAGTATCGGAGCGCTGCTCCTTTTCATGGCGACAGTGATCCTGCTGCTGCGGACAAAATTGGGCATGAACGAGTTATACGAATTCGTTCTGCCGTCAGCGGCGGTGGTTACCCTGATACTGCTCGGGGAACGAGGAGTGCGGGTCAGAACCGGACAACGCTTCCGAACGATCTTTCAGTTGGCGGTCCCGTTTCTGGGCGGGCTCGCGGGCCCAATCCTCGTCTTCCTGATCCCGTACGCACGGTCGGGCGGCGTGGCAAGGTTCTTTTGGGGGGTCACTTCGAGTGCGATCGAAAGATCGGTCGGCCTCGGGGTGGTCCGTCCGCCGGGAGTTGAGCAGCTTCTGTATGCCCTGCCGTTGGTGGCGGTGTTAGCGGCGTCGATGTTTTGGGATCAATTCCAGGGGAAGGCCATTGGTGGCGCCCTCGCCTTGGGAGCCGTCGCGTTGGTGGTGAGGGCTGCGTACTCGTTCGATTTCCTCTACGGGATCTGGTGCTCGGTAGTGGTGTTGACGCCAGTCGTGGTGCTCGCGGGCGTAACGCTGGTATGGTTCCGTGACCGTCCGGATGCGCGGACCAAACAGCAACGGCAGCAGGTGGTGCTGCTGGTTTCGTTGGCCGCGACATGCAGCCTCGTACAATATCCGTACGCGGCTCCGATCTACCTTTGTTACATGGTGCCTCTGACGTTATTGGCGATTGTGGCCATCGTTTCCACCGGAAAAAAGCGGCGCGGGACGTACGCTTTGGCATCTGTGACTGTACTGTATCTCGTGTTTGGCGTCGTCAGTCTTGTTCCGCTCCATATCTATCAGGTTGCCTCGATGGTTGGGCCCATGCACACGATGGAATCGCCACGGGCAGGCGGGTTAAAGATCGAAGAGGCGGTGTTCTTCGACGACCTGGCTCGGTTCCTGCGCGAACATAGCCCGAACGGACTGATGTTTGCTGGCAATGATTGTCCGGAGCTGTACTTTCTTTCGGGGTTAAAGAGTGTGACACGCGACGATACTGGCGCGTCGCCGGAAGAAATTCTGAAGGTTATACAGGCTGAGGACCTCAACCTGGTGGTCATCAATGACGCTCCTTTTTTCCCGGGCGCGGCCATGCGTCCGGACGTAAAGGCCGAGGTGATGAAACGATTCCCTCACGCCACGCGCTTCGGAGTCTTTAATGTGTTTTGGAAGCGCTAAGTTGAGGGGTTAGGCGGGCGTGAGCAAAGCGGGAGCTCGCTGCCGAA
The DNA here is from genome assembly GCA_963803645.1 of uncultured Acidobacteriaceae bacterium. Taxonomy (GTDB): domain Bacteria; phylum Acidobacteriota; class Terriglobia; order Terriglobales; family Acidobacteriaceae; genus Acidiflorens. The sequence continues at coordinate 1,477,158 of CAWDNK010000007.1, forward strand.
ATCCTGAGCGAAGCCGAAGGATCTCTTCACGGAATCGAGGGCTGGAATCTTATTGGCAGCCGGACCTGTAAGCCGAATTCTGTCTGCCTTGCGGCAGGACGATCATTCCTCTGGGCCGCGCATTACTGCGCGGCTCTAGCGACCTACCCGAAGGTTTGGCGCACCGAGCCAGCACGCGCCCGCCGTCGCTGCAAGATCTCCACGCAGCGCTCTCGCGGCGAGTTCTCCATTCCTCCCGAAGAGCTTGCAGCGGCGGCGGAACTTCCTCCCTATTTGGTCTTGCTCCGTGTGGGGTTTGCCCTGCCCGCGCCATTACTGGCGCGGCGGTGCGCTCTTACCGCACCTTTTCACCCTTACCCGAGCCTTGCGGCGCAGGCGGTATGTTTTCTGTGGCACTTTCCGTAAAGCCGGCTTGAACCGGCCGTCCCGGACGTTATCCGGCACACTGCTCTGCGGAGTTCGGACTTTCCTCTGTCTTGCAACAGCGATCGTCCGGTCCGGCTACCAACTGCAACATTATAGTGCAGTCGGGAGGTGGGTCTGCATTGGGGACGCGAAAGAGGGCTCTCCCCGAGACGATATGTCATGCACGATTGGTTGGACGACTTCGACTTAGCTATTTACTCAATGGTAAAGAAAGTCCCCCTAATGTGGTCTTTGAAAACAAAAGAGTTAGCTCATAATTTTCGCCAAGTCTTTGAGAAATAAGGAGTTATGGTTCGTCGCAAAAACGTTTATTGTCAAAGACTTAGAGCGATCCCGTGAGTCGCCCTCGCAAAGTCTTGATTCTAAAGAGTGATCCTTCCAAAGTATCACAAACAAACGAGTTATTGGACAATGGCAACTGTTTCCCCGAGTCGCGCCTCCAGCTTCAGATCCTGCTACTTTTCAGTCTGCGCCTTCGGGGCCAGGACGAAGCCATAGAACATTAGCGCCAGCCCGATCAGCAATGGAATCAACCCAATCAGATACGACGGTTCGTCATGGTCAAGCCCGTGTAGCATCGGCATCAGGCCGATGCCGACTGCCGCGGTAATCAGCCCACCCAGCTTCAGTCCTTCGACCCTTTTTCGAGCCGCCAGGCTGTACTGTTCGCGTAGATACTCGACAGCGGACTTCGCACCTTCAGCCGAGCTGTCGGCAATTTTCTTCAAAGCATCCGCCGTGTAATAAGCCTCGCGCTCCTTGCGCCGGGCGTCCGACCAGGACGCCACTGCCAGGAACGAAAACAGGGCGATGCTCCCGACGATGGGAACCAGAAAAACCCCCAAGCTCGCAATGCTATTCGTACCTTCCATCGAATCCTCCTCGCCAGCTTCTTTCGGTTTCGCAAGGTATGACCGGGACGGCGGGCTTGCGGTTGCATTTTCTTGAGTGCCGTTTTTGCGGGATGAGCGGGCCGCTAAGGGCAATGAGCGCGAGGGTCTGTTTCCAACAGCTACTACATTCCAAAATGAGCGAAGCGATTCGAGACAGTTTTTACAATGGTTTTACATATTCACGACAACTGGCTGAGTCTTCTTCAGGTATGTTCGTGGCGCGAGAAACCTAAACTCTGATCGGAGGCAGGGAAATGAACAGGCACTTTAGATTCATCGCAACGGCCTTTGTGGTTGCAGCCTTCACCCTCACGACCAGCGCTGCCATGGCGCAGAGCTTCACGGGCAGTTGGCCGGCGACCGTGACCCAGTCGCAGCGCGACAACGGCGCGTACTGCATAACTCTGACTGACGATGGCAGCTATGGCTGGCCGCACAGCGGCGAAGCCGTGCTGAACGGCCAGAACAACCCGTATGGCGGCTATTTCACGGTGATCGATGGGCTCATCACTGTAACTTTCACCTTTCCATCGGGCGAGGGCGACTGTTGTGACTTCCTCGTGTTCACCGCTCGCGCCAACAAAAACGGCCACATCGGCAAGGGCGCCTTCAACTATTTCGGTATAACCGACAATGGATTGCTGGCGTTCGGCAAGAAAGACGGCTGCTCGTGATCACTGAATATATCTAAAAGACTGGATCGGTTGTTGCTACTTCGGCACAACGAGTAAATTCTTTCGTAGTTGTTCCAATTCCTTTGCATCAAGCGTTCCGTCATGATCAACGTCGGCCTTGTCGAACTGGGCTTCCATGTAGGTAGTGAATTCTTGCTTGGAGACCGTGCCATCGTGATCGGTGTCCATACTGGCCAGCCATTGCTTCCCGCCAGACGAACTAGCGGTGGCCTTCTGACCACCAGACTCAGTCGTGACGCTCAGGACTATTCCGATCGCTAAAACCGCGCCAATTGTCGATGCGAACATCCGATTGCTTTTCACGATGCTCCTCCATAGGCAAGTGATCTTTCCCTCGTATCTTACATCGGGACGAAGGCCGATCATGATGTGTAAGCGCCGGATGGCGTCAGTTGTCGGGCCGCACCAAGCCTACTCTTCCAGCTCGCTCTCTTCCGGCGCATCGGTCGGACTCGAGAACTCAATGCGGTACCCGTCGGGATCGGTGAGTGGTACTACCCAGAGACGGTTTCCCACAGACGGACGTTTCCGTATCGGTACTCCGCGCGATTTGAACTCGCGATAAAGAGCGAGCGCGTCTTCGCACTGGAAACAGATATTTACTCCAATCCCCAGTGCTTCCTTCGGCCTACCTCCATCCGGGAACTCTTGGAGCATGATGGCGGCATCGCCAAGCTGAAGCCAACACCAGCGAACTTTCCCATCGGCATGGTAATGGTTTGAGGCAACGTCCGGAATCCAGTAGTTCTTCATCTGGAACCCAAGCCCATCAACATAGAAACGTAGCGAGGACTCCATGTTGGTGACGCCGAAAAACGGCACAGCCTGCTTGACGTTCACGCTCGTGACGGTCGCAACGGCCATAATTCACCTCACAAACAAACGCTCTTACGATAGCAATGGACGCCTATTGGCGAAAAATCCCAATCTCACTCAGCGAAGTGCGCCCTCAGCGAACCGTGCCCCAAAATAATGCAACCGGCCGCCGCGGACTCCTGTCGTACCCTTGTGGGCGGAATCCAATAGCCATGGCGATGAGCGCTGCCGACGATCAACTCGCGGTCGACCGCGTACTGGGAGGCGACATCTCTGCCTTTGAGGAGATCGTCCGACGCTGGCAATCGCCGCTGGTCAATCTGGCCTTTCGTTTTTGCCATGACCGCGGCCGCGCGGAAGAGATGGCGCAGGAGGCGTTTTTGCGCGCCTATCGCAATCTGAAGCAGTGGCGGAAGGAAGCTGCTTTTTCGACTTGGCTGTTCGCGCTGGCAACGAATCTCTATCGTTCGGAGCTGCGGCGCATTCCGGTGTATGTTCCGATCGACGATGTGCGCGAACCTGCCGACCAGCGCGCGCAGGATGGCGGGCTGGAAGAGGAAGATCGCGATCGCGCTGTGCGGCGCGCGGTTTTTGCGCTGCCGGAAAAGTATCGCGAAGCTTTGATCCTTTTTTATTTTCACGAAATGGATGTCCCGGCGGCGGCCCGCAGCCTGGATCTGCCCGAGGGGACATTCAAGGCGCGGTTGTTTCGCGGGCGAGAAATATTGCGCGGCAAGCTGCCGCAACTATTGGCAATGGCGCACCTCAAGGAAGCATGATGTCAGACGAAATTATATTTGAAGCCATGATGTGCGAAGGGGCGACGTCCGAAGCAACAAGGTTGCGGACATTCGAATCGACGCCCAAGGCGACGGCCTCCGCACTCAGCGCGGCGTCCGAAAAAGATATGATTTCCGTAGGAGGGAAAATGAACAACGACGAAGTGGACCGCATTCTCTCGCACCCGGAGGATGTCCAGCCCTCCTCGGGCTTCGCCGCCTCCGTCATGGACGCCGTGCGCGCCGAAGCCGCCGCTCCGCCGCCTATCCCGTTTCCCTGGACGCGCGCTCTGCCCGTTTTGCTGGTGGGAGCCATTGCCCTGATCGCAGTTACAATCGCAGGAATCGCAGCCCTCGTGCAAATCAGCCGCGAAACGGTGGCTCCTGAGCTTGCAACGTCTTGGTGGTCGGCGCTGGCGCCTTTTATGCGTGGGGTCGTCGGCACTGATTTGGCCTGGACCGCCGCGGCTCTGCTTGCCGCATTCGTGTCGGTGAGAGTCTCCATGCGTCTCGCGACCGGCAGAGTGTAAGTCGGCCGAATTTTATTAGCCAATCCAGAATTGCGGCTGACCAATCACAACTAACAAACCAGGATCTCTCGATGTACTCTGCGTCTCGGCGGTAAGCTTGGGTTGACGTGTATGTTGGTGTGCCACGCGAGGCAGCAGAAAATCTCGCACATAACACTCAACCACTGTAAACACGCGCCTAAACCCGCGATCCTGCTAAACTCATCACGAGGAACATCCGGGCCGTTTGTACTCTCGGGCAGCGAAGCCGAAAGCCATTTTCCATGCACACCGCCGAAGCCATCAAAATCGCCATGCAATCGCTTTGGGCGAACAAACTCCGCTCCGCGCTCACGCTCCTCGGAGTGGTCATCGGCGTCGCCGCCGTAATCGCGGTCGTCACCTTTGTGAATGGCATTAACTCTTTTGTTGCGGAAAAGATATTTAACCTTGGCGCTGACGTCTTCATCGTGTTCAAGGTCTCGCCCGCCGTCACCAACGTCGATCACTACATTGAAGGCCAGAAGCGCAAAGACTTCACCATGGACGACTATCGCGCCGTTCGTGAGGGCTGCAAATTATGCGCCTATGTCGGAGCCTACGCCCGCAATAACAGCGGCCACCTGAAATATGCCGAGCAGTCGCTGACCGACACCATTGTGCAGGGCATGACGCCGGCGGTCGCCATCACGCAAGACGTCGACATCGAGTCCGGACGCATGGTCAACGAATCCGATTTGGACAACGACTCACCCGTGGTGGTCGTCGGCCCCGACGTCGTCGACACGCTCATGCCCGGTGTCGATCCCATGGGCAAGGAAATCCGCATCGACGGTTGGATCTACCGCATCATCGGTGTCGGCAAGAAAAAGGGCAGCGTCCTCGGACAGAGTCTGGATAACTGGGCCTTCATGCCGCTCTCGTCCTGGTTCAAGGAGTACGGCGTCTACAATTCCCAGATGCGCATCTCCGCCAAAGCGGTCGGGACGGGCGCAGTTCTGAGCGAGGCCATGGACGAAGCTCGAGTAATTCTGCGCGCGCGCCGTCACGATCTGGCCGGCGGCGAGGACTCGTTCGACATGGAGAACAACAGCAGCCTTCTGAGCATCTGGTCGAACCTTACCGGCACGTTCTTCATCGCCATGATCGGCATCGCGGCCATCTCGATGCTCGTCGGCGGAATCGTCATCATGAACATCATGCTGGTTTCGGTTACTGAACGTACTCGGGAAGTCGGCATCCGCAAAGCCATGGGCGCCCGGCGATCCGATGTCCTGCTCCAGTTTTTGATCGAAGCCGTAATTCTTGCCCTGGCCGGGGGCATCATGGGCGTGCTGCTCGGTATTGGCGTAGCCAAGGGAGTAACCTTCGCCGTAGGCATGCCGTCGGTAATAAAACTGTGGGCGGTTTTCGCGGGGCTGATCGTGGCCGCAAGCGTAGGAATTTTCTTCGGCGTGTATCCGGCGAGAAAAGCGGCTACGCTGGATCCAATCGCCGCTTTGCGATTTGAAATGTAATTGATGTGCGTTCCACCAATGACCGTCAAGCTCTTAGCTAAGAGCTAAGAGCTAAGAGCTAAGAGCTAAGAGCTAAGAGCTAAGAGCTAAGAGCTTAAGAGCTAAGAGCTAAGAGCTAAGAGCTAAGAGCTGAAACCAATGGTAGGAAAAAGCGAATTCGGTGAAATCATCGCGATGGCGCTGGCCACCATTCGCAGCAACAAGCTGCGCTCCGGCCTCACCGTGCTCGGCATCGTCATCGGCGTCGCCGTCGTCATCGGAATTTCCTCCATCGTTCGCGGCCTTAACAACAACGTCAGTGGCATGATCAGCAGCATGGGGTCGAACATCATCTTCGCCTTCCACATGCCGATCACCTTTGGCCGCCCCACCGAAGACCTGCGGACTCGCAAAGAGCTCACCTTCGAAGATGCCGAAGCCATGAAGGATCTGCCGCACGTCAAGGCCGTCACGGCGGGCCTTCGCTACGTCGAGCCGCAATTCGGTAGTGGGACTTATACGGTGAAATACGGTGATCGTAAGGCTAAGTCGACGATCCTTGAGGGTGACACGGCATCCGCCAAGGATGTCTTTGATCTCGATCTGAAATCTGGTCGCTGGTTCAGCGACATCGATGACGAGCGGCGCGCTTCGGTCATCATCCTCGGCGCCGATACGGTCGATGAACTTTTTGGCAACTCCGATCCGCTCGGCAAGGAAATCAATATCGAAGGCCAGCTCTTCGAAGTAATCGGTGAAGTCAACAAAGTCAAAAGCGCATTCGGCAGCGGCAAGAATCCAGACGATAACAAGGTGTACTTCCCGCTGTCCACCATGCGCAAGCTGCATCCCGAGCTGAAGCAGCATTTCATCAGCGTGAAAGCCACCTCGCACGACGATATGCCGAAGGCCGTCGACGAAATGCGTGAACTGCTGCGTCGGCGCCGCCGCGTTCCTCCCGACAAGCCCGACAATTTCGCTGTCTTCACGCAGGACTCGCTCTCCGACGTCTGGAATCAGATCACCGGCGCGATTTTTATTTTCATGTTTGCGGTTTCAAGCGTGGCCCTGATCGTTGGCGGCGTCGGCGTGATGAACATCATGCTTGTCTCCGTAACCGAGCGCACCCGCGAGATCGGCGTCCGCAAGGCCATCGGCGCTCGCAAGGGCGACATCCTCATGCAATTTACCCTCGAAGCCATCACGCTCACAGCCATCGGCGGAATTCTGGGCGTACTGCTCGGAGCACTTATAACTTTCGCTATCCGCACCGTTTGGGATGCGCTGCCTGCCACCATGTCGTTATTCTGGGCCAGCTTCGGCTTCCTGTCGGCCGCGGCAGAAGGCTTGCTCTTCGGCATCTATCCGGCATGGAAAGCCGCCAACCTCGACCCCATCGAGTCTCTTCGCTACGAATAGGACTCGAGTCGCACCTCCTTAATCCTGAGTCAAGGTGGCCACGAAGCGGCGTAAGATTACAACCCACGGCGCAGGCCGTGGGTAGACTATCGAAGTCGCCCAACCCCAGGGGCGAAAGAAAAACAAGGCATGCATCTGAGAATTCTTCTAGAAGCAGTCACCGCGCTGGGAACGATCTCGTGTCTCTGCTTCTATGTTCTTTCCGCCTGCGGCATAACAAGTTTTCTAAAGCAGCGGCAAAGAAAGCCGATCCCATCCCCGCCGCCTGTCTCTATCCTGAAACCACTAAAAGGCGCAGACCCTGAAATGTGGGAGAGCTTCCGCAGCCATGCCGAACAAGACTATCCGGACTTCGAACTGATCTTCGGCGTGAGTGACCCATCCGATCCCGCCTGCACGATTGTGCGCCAGTTGCAGCAAGAATGTCCTAGCCGCGCCATCAAACTGATCGTTTGCGAACAAGCGCTCGGAACCAATGTCAAAGTGAGCAATCTCGCGCAGATGCTCCCCGCGGCGACTCACGAAATTCTCCTCGTCAACGACAGCGACATTCGTGTGCCTCCCGACTATCTCCAGCAGGTAGTCGCGCCGCTAGCCGACCCGCAAGCAGGTCTTGTCACGTGCCTCTATCGTGCCGAACCCACTGGCACGCTCGGCTCCCGCCTCGAAGCCCTCAGCATCGCCACCGACTTCGTCCCCGGAGTCCTGGCCGCAAGATTCCTCGAGAACGGCCTGCGCTTTGGATTGGGCTCCACGCTGGCCTTTCGTCGCGCCGACCTAGCGGTCATCGGCGGATTTGAATCGATCCTCGACTATCTCGCCGACGATTACGAACTGGGCCGCCGCATCGCCGCCACCGGCAAGCGAGTCGAACTAAGCTCCACGACCGTCACAACGTTTCTCCCCGCCTACACGCTCAGTCAATTCTGGCGGCATCAACTGCGCTGGTCGCGCACTATCCGCGACGCGCGGCATTGGGGATATGTGGGTCTTATATTTACTTTTGGATTGCCGTGGTCGTTGGCAACACTGATTGCATCGCGAGGCGCGGCTTGGGCATGGATTCTCTTCGTGCTGACATACGCTACGCGATTAACAATCGGCTTGATAACTGCGACGCAAGTCCTTCACGATCGCCATGTGCTGCGAAACATTTTCTGGCTTCCCGCGCGCGACCTGATTGCCCCCGTGGTCTGGGCCGCGGGTCTGATTGGCAAGCGCATCCACTGGCGTGGGGACGATTTCTATTTAAAGGATGGCCGGCTATCGAAGAGCAAGACTGGATAGTTCCGGCTGATCGAACGAATGCTTCCTGTGTGCGATTCGGTGTACTTCGTGGTTATCGCTTTTGATTTTCAAGGCGTCGTCGCCGCTGGCCGATTCGAATAAATCGTCTTTCCGCCCCGCCGCGCGATCACATAGCTGGTCAATCCATGCAGAGCCGCCGGATCGTCCTGATCCGTCCATAAGAATACTCGCCCCGGCCCATTCCACAACTCCACAAACGACGCCTGCGACTCCCAGACCGGCGGAGCATCCGGAAACTGCGCGCCGTACCACATGTTTCCGCCGGGCGCGCGCAAGCTGAGCAGATGGTAGCCGCCATAAAAATTCAATGTCGACGCATTCTCGTAAAGCCCCGTCGCTACCACCTGATCCCCAGGCCGGTACTGCGCCTGAATTGCCAGCGCCAGATCCTTCGACGAAATAATCGGCGAGAAAATTCCGAAAGCGATTCGCACGCACCCGAGCACCACCACCATCATCAAAGCGAGCGCCGCATTTCCTGCGCCGACCCGCCCAGTCTGCCGGAAAAACCAATTTGCCAGCGTGCCCATGAGAAATGCCGCAGAAAAAAGCCCCAGCGGCAGTCGAAAGGCCCCCATTGCCTGCGGAGTCAAATCCAGAAAGTGCCCGAACGAGAGCGCATAGTCCTGCGGATTCTTCCGCAGCAGATCCGAAAGATCGGTCCCCGGCGCGGGCGTCTTCGAGAAGAAAAGCAATGCAAATCCCACAACCGCAATCGCGATTCCGACCACCAGCAGAGCAGCCGAAGAAATTCGTCCTGCCCGCCGTTCGCCACTTCCAGCCGCTGACGCCCGTTCTCGCGCCAGCCATCCTCCCACCAGCAGCGCCATCCCCGGAATCGCCGGAATCGTGTAATACTCCTGCCGCGTTGAAAAACTGAAGAAACCCACGATCACGAGGTTCCACAGAAAAAACAGCAGATACGCGCTCTGTCGTCGCGATAATCCCGATCGATAATCGCGCCAACGCCGCGGCACATCCAGCAGTGACTGCGGCAAAAACGCCGTCCACGGAATCAGCCACAGCACCAGCAACGCCCAAAATAAAACCAGCGGAACCGTGTCGTAATCGCGGGGCACGCGCGTGCCGAGAAATCGTCGCACGTGTTCGTTAATAAAGTAGAACCAGAGAAACCCACGCACATTTCCCTGGGGAGGATTTCGCAAAGCCGCCAGAATATGCCAGGGTGCAGCCACCGTCAGAAACACTAGCGTGCTCGAAACCAGTCGCAGCCGTAACAAATGCCGCAAGTTTCCGGTTAGCAGCAGGTAAAGGCCAATCGCTCCCGCCGGAAACACCAGCCCAATCAGCCCTTTGGTCAGCACGTTGAGCGCGCATACCGTGGCCAGTGCCCAGCAAATTGCCCGCGAAGGTTTTTCCTGCTCCAGCGATTCGAGAAAAAGCCAGAACGTCAGCGTGAGCCATAATCCGACCAGCACATCTGGAATCAGAAATCGCGTAAACAAAAATGGGCCGAGCGCGGTGACCAGTACCACTCCAGAATCCAATCCGCCTTCGGCGCCAAACGCCCACCGTCCCAGTCCGTATGTCGCTAGAATCATCAGCAGCACGCCCAGCATCAGCGGAAATCGCGTGCTCCACTCGCTGATGCCGAAAAGTTTGTAACTGACCGCGACGCTCCAATACATCAGCGGAGCTTTCTCCAGATACCGCTCGCCATTCACGTACAGCGTGACCCAGTCGTGCCGCTGCAACATCTGCCGTGCCGCCTCGGCGTGAACTGTGTCTGCATCGTCCAGCAACGGCGCTTGCGCCAACCCGACTACATAAATTGCGAGCCACAGCCCGGTCAGCACGAGCAGCGCAAGACGCCAGTCCGCGAGTCGGCCACTTCGCTCGTTCGTGGCCTCAAGCTGCGCTCGTTCGTCTTTAAGAATTTGAGAGGAGTTCATCAGGAAGATAGTGTGTGCCCGCTACTCCACCACGTCCGCATCCAGTACGCGCGGCTGTTCCAGATAATGCGCGATCGCATACTGCGCCAGAAGTGGCGTCTGCACGCGAATTTCCGCGCCTATCCATTCGCCCTTGCCATACGAAGCGCCCGCCGCTTGCTTGGACCCGCCCCCGCGGCCGAACTGCGGCCCAAACGCGGCGCTCTGGATTTGATCAAATTGTTTGATCCCGCGCCATGCCTCGTCGCCGGCGGTTCCGCCCACATCAATTTTCAGCCGTACGATTGCCATCTTGAACGTCCTGTTAGATGCTGAATTCGCCTACCCTAGTCCGCCGCCGCCCGCCCTATTCGTTCCCCGGCGACCTCGCGATAAATCTCAAGGATCCTCGCTACCGAACTCTCCCATGAAAATCGCTGCGCCTGCTCGTAGCCTAGCTTCTTCATTCGCGCTCGCACCTCGCCATCCAGCAGCGCCTGCTGCAACGCCCGCTGAATCTCAAACACGTTCTCCGGATTCACCATCAGCGCCGCGTTGCCTACCACCTCCGGCAAGCTCGAGGTATTCGAAGTCACGACCGGCGTTCCATGCGCCATCGCCTCCAGCGGCGGCAGCCCAAATCCCTCATAGAGCGATGGAAACACAAAGATCTTAGCTACATCGTAAAAGATGCGCAGCACTTCGATCGGCACGAAGCCTAGAAACCGCACATCGTTCTGCACGCCGCCCGACACCACCGTGCGCCGCAGCCGCGGATGGCTCGAAAGATCGTCGCCGATAATGATCAGCTTCAAATCAGCATATCGCCGCTCTTTGGCCAACTCGTTTTTCAGCGCCGAGAACGCTTCAATAATGCGCACTACGTTCTTATGCGGACGGATCGCGCCAGCATACAGAAGAAACGGATAGTTCACCTGGTACCGTTCGGCGATGAGCTGCCGATCTGCATCGCTCGCGTGTCCATGAAGAAAGCGCTCGTCGATTGCGTTATACACCACTTCAATTCGATCATCCGCAACGCCCAGCAGCTTTTCAATCTCATTCTTCGTAAATTGCGAGACGGCCATCACTCGCGCTGCCCCACGCAGCACGCGTCGCGTCAGGTAAAAATGCATGCTCCGCCGCAGGCTCGAGAAATTTCGTGACCCATACATGTGCTCCAGCAGATCGTGCACCGTGAGCACATAAGGACAGGAGAGCCCGCGCGGCATCCAAAACATGTGCGGGATGTGCGCCACATTACATCCCAGCCGCCGCACGACCGCGCGAAATTCCACACACCCCTTCAACGTGTTATCGTCCGCCGTTAGCTCGACAGACTGAAAGTTGGCCGGCAGCGGCCCGCACTCCGCCATTCTTGCCGGCGATCCAACCAGGAAGTAAGTGCTGTTTTGATCGAGTCGCGCCAGCGTCCGAACCACATTGCGAATGTAGGTTCCAACGCCAAACTCCGTCATCCGCCGGATGTCGATTGCGACTTTCACGAGGAGAATTTAACCATAGGCAACGGATAGAGGACACAAAATTCAGGGAATTCAGTGGTTGAAGCAATGCCGCAAGCGATCGAATCGAGCTAGAGCGAGGGGCAATTTGGATTGCCGTCCGCAGCCAACGAACCTACGCCCGAACTTCCTCGTGCGCGTGCGCCCGCGCGCGGCGCTCCGCGTAAAGCGGGAACTCCTCGGCCAGCCCCAGCACCTGTTTGCGGATTCTCCCGAGCGCTGCCGCGTCGGTGCGATTGGTCAGCGCCTCCGCGATCCAGCGCCCGATCTGCCGCATCTCGCCTTCCTTCATTCCGCGCGTCGTCACCGCCGGCGTCCCAATCCGAATGCCGCTCGGCTTCATCGGAGGATTTGTATCGAACGGAATCGCATTCTTATTGACCGTAATCGCCGCCTCGCCCAGCGCTTTTTCCGCCTCGCTGCCGAGCATGCCTTTGGCAAACACATCTACCAGCATCAGGTGCGTATCCGTGCCGCCGGAAATAATGCGGAAGCCCTCGGCTGCTAGCGTCTCGGCCAGCACCTTGGCATTCGCTACAATCTGCCGCGCATATTCCTTAAAGCTCGGCTGCGAGGCCTCGAGGAAACAAACTGCCTTCGCCGCCATGATGTGCACCAGCGGTCCGCCCTGCATTCCGGGGAACACCGTCTTATCGATCGCCGGCCCAAATTCCTGCCTGCTCAAAATCATTCCCGACCGCGGCCCGCGCAGCGTCTTGTGCGTCGTCGAAGTCACAATCTGCGCGTGCGGCACCGGCGAAGGGTGCGCCCCGCCCGCCACTAGTCCGGCAAAGTGCGCCATGTCCACCAGAAAAATCGCGCCGACTTTATCCGCGATCTGCCGCATTCGGGCAAAATCAATGATCCTCGGATACGCGCTTCCGCCTCCAATGATCAGCTTTGGCCGCTCGCGCTCGGCAATCTTCTCGAGTTCATCGTAGTCAATCGTCTCCGTCTCTTTGGTCACACCATAGGGCACGATCTTGTACGTCTTCCCTGAAAAATTCAGATGATGCCCATGCGTCAAATGGCCGCCATGCGCCAGATTCAGCCCGAGAATCGTGTCGCCGGGCTGAATCACCGACGCATACGCCGCCTGATTCGCCTGCGATCCCGAATGCGGCTGCACGTTCGCGTACTCGGCGCCAAAGAGTTTCTTCACGCGTTCGCGCGCCAGGTTCTCGACCACGTCGGTGAACTCGCATCCGCCGTAGTACCGTTTACCCGGATAACCCTCCGCATATTTATTCGTGAACACCGATCCGGCAGCCTCGAGCACCGCCTCGCTCACGAAATTCTCCGAGGCAATCAGTTCCAGCCCTTCATGCTGTCGCCGCGCCTCGTTATCGATGGCGTTGGCGACCTCGGGATCGACTTCATAAAGCGGACGAGTCATAGCGGAAGTTTTCATAGAAAATACCCGTCAATGATTGTAACGCGCATCAGAAACACACGCCCGCAAGCGAATAAACTGGTAAAGAATGGAAGATCCCGTCCACCCATCGAAGAAAACTTCGCGCTCCGGTCTTTGCGCAACCTGCCGTCACGCGAGTGCAATCGAGTCCGATCGAGGTTCAATTTTTGTCAGGTGCGAGCTCTCGCGAGTCGATACGAGCTTTCCGAAATATCCGGGCCTGCCAGTTCTTAAATGCCGCGGCTACGAATCGAAACAAGATAACGATTTAAAAGAATCGCCGGGCTGACTCCCACACCGCCTCAGAACTCCAGCATCACAAGCCGCGCTGGCGCGGTTCCCGTATTAATGACCGCCGACGCGCCATCCGACCACCACAATTCCCCTGCCTTCAGAGTCTTTGCAGCGGATCCCTTGGCGTCCGCGTTCGGCTCCAGTTCACAGTCACTCACCGCTACCAGCAATGTCGGCCCATCACCGTGGCCTTTCGGTAGCCGGGCCTTGGCGTCAAGTTCGACTTGCGAAACCCGCACCCCATCCTTCACAAACAAAATCTTCTTGTCCCACCCCAGGGACGTCTCTTCGCCACTGTCCTTGTCCCAATGCGCGGCCGATCCTCTCTGCTTTTCATCCTGCACTATCTCAATCGTCACATTGCGAAACGGAGTGTCTCCAAGGTTGCGCGCGATATGCGCAAAATTCCCCGCCGTAAAGCGCGTGGCGCCGTCGCTCAGGACCGCCTCGACCGCTTCCTTGCCCTCAACTTCATTCGAAATACGCGCGTCGCCGAGGGTCACAAAAACATAGTCGTGCCGGTGCCGGTGCATTAGGGTCGCCGTATGCGGCGCGACCGATACGCTGAAGGCGCGCACGTAGTCGTTCTCCAGCACTAGATGGTGGGAAGGCTCGCCTGTAATCTCCACTTCCTGCGCGCCGTTGGACTGAGCGAGCGCAAACGCCGGTCCCAACGCGATCAAAGCGATTGCAATAAGAGATTGATTCATGGTCGCCTCTAGTTCGAACAGTGCTTCCCCGTGGAGCTCTGGCTTTGGGTGGCGGAGCGTTTCGGCGCTGCGATAAAGTCTGCCATTTTCCAGCGGTTTTACCCGCCGAGGTCAGATAAGCCTAACCCTCATACACGATCAAACCGCCGACAATCGTAGCCATAACTTTCCCGGTCATCGCCCATCCATCAAACGGAGTGTTCTTCGATTTCGATCGCGACTTCGCCGCCTCAAACGTCCACTTCTTCTTCGGATCAAAAATGGTTACGTCGCCAAACGACCCCCGGCCCAACGACCCGCGCCCGCGAAAGTCAAAACATCGCGCCGGACCTGCCGTAAACAGCTCTACGATCCGCCGCAGCGGAACCCGCTTTGCCACATGCAGCTTCGTGATCGCCAATGCAAGTGCGGTCTCGAGCCCGGTAATCCCAAACGCCGCCCGCTCAAATTCCATCTCTTTTTCATGCACCGCATGGGGAGCGTGATCCGTGGCAATCGCATCCGCCGTTCCATCCTCGAGCGCGACCAGCATTGCCTCCAGGTCCGCCCGCGACCGCAGCGGAGGATTCATCTTGAAATTGCTGTCGTAGTCGCGCATGTCTTCGTCGGTCAAAGCAAAGTGATGCGGCGTAATCTCAAATGTGATCCGCGCCCGCGCCCGCTTGCCGCGCCGCACCGCCTTCAGCGCATCGGCGGTCGAAAGATGCGCCACATGCAGCCGCGCATTCGGAATCGTCGTCGCCAGCTGCACATCGCGATCCACCACCGAAGCCTCCGCGGCTGCCGTCATCCCGCGCAATCCGAGGCGAAAAGACCGCGCTCCGGCATGCATCGAGCAGTTCTCCGTCATCCGCGTATCTTCCGCGTGCTGCACAACCGGAAAATTCAACTCCCCGCCCAGAATCAGCGCCTCGCGCATGATGCGGTCATCAAGAATCGGCTTCCCGTCGTCGGTGACGGCAATGGCTCCCGCCGTCTGTAGCGCCCCAAAATCGGTAAGCACCGCGCCCTTGCTCGCGCGCGTAGCGGCTGCGATCTGGAAGACGTTTACCACCGCTCCGCGCTCCGGCGATCCCACCCATTTCACCCAATCGGGAGAATCCACGACCGGCGCGGTATTCGGCATAGTGCAAACAGAAGTAAATCCTCCGGCCGCCGCCGCCGCGGTCCCGGTTGCGATCGTTTCTTTATGCGATTGCCCAGGCTCCCGCAGGTGTACATGCAAATCAATAAATCCCGGAGCAACCACCAGCCCGCGAGCATCAAACTTCCGGTCCGCACCTTTAATTTTCCGAGGCGGAGCCACATCCGCCACCCGTCCATCCTTGATCAAGACATCCATAGGCGCATCGATCCGGTTCGCCGGATCAATCAGATGTCCGCCGTGGATCAGCAAACTGGATTTGTCTTGAGCCTTCAAATCTTAACCGTCAACTCCTCCGCGGATTCGCACGGATTCTCGCAGATTTTCTTTCTTTCATTATCAAACACAAGGCGCCGAAAGTGAGCGGAAGGCCCGAAATTCAGCAAGAGCCCGATCTCAATCTCCGTGCCTCGCAGATAATTCAGCAACTGTTTCTCCCAAGCCGTCTCAATCGCACGTCCAACCTTGAGTTCCACGATGACTTTGTTATCCACCAGCAGGTCAGCCCGAAAATCTCCGACCGGTTTTCCGTGAAACCAGACAGGGATCGCGATCTGCCGTTGAAAAAAGATGCGATGCTCCGCCAGCGCGATGCCCAGAGCCTGCTCGTAAACTGATTCAATGAAGCCATGCCCAAGCTCGTTGTAGACCTCATAGAAAACGCTAATGATCTTCTCCGTAACCTCAAAATGTTTTAATCCGCGAGGATCCGCGTGCACCCGTGGAAGCGAAGTTGCAGTTCGTGGCGAACAATCGGAAGTGGAGGTCATGAAATCAACTCCGGAATTGAATTGTGAGTCTCTCCGTGATCCTGCCACCAATCAGAACGCTCGCCGCGAAGAAACCGCCGGATCCCTTTCCAGAAAAATCCTATAAAATCCCAAAACGGTTCTGATCCGCGAAAATCTGTGTAATCCGCGGAGAAGAAGTTGACTTCTACCCCATCTTCCCCACCGCCCGCGCCAAGATCGCCATGCGCGTAGGCACGCCATTCCTAACCTCCTCCAATATCCGCGCCTGTACCCCGTCAGCCACTTCGCTGGTCAGCTCCAGCCCGCGGATAATCGGTCCCGGATGCATCACGATCGCATCCTTCCTCGCCATCTTCAACCGCGCCAGCGTCATCTGGTAGCGCCCAATATATTCCGGCAGATCAATCTTCATCCCGGCCAGCCGCTCTTTCTGCACCCGCAGCAGCATCACTACGTCCGTCCCGCGCAACGCATCTTCTATATGCCGTGTCACGCGCACACCGGGAGCGATGGTCGTCGCAATCTCCGGCACGAGTTCCGCCGGTCCGCACAAAATAATCTTCACGCCGAACTTCGACAGCAGATGGCAAGCCGACCGCGCGACCCGGCTATGGAAAATGTCGCCGACAATCGCAACTTGCAGCCCTTTAAAGCTCTTCTTGTTGCGCAGAATCGTATAAGCGTCAAGCAGTGCCTGCGATGGATGCTCATGCAATCCGTCCCCGGCATTGATTACCGGAACATCCAAATGGGCGGCCATCACCTGCGGCGCGCCAGCATTCGGATGCCGGATGACAATCACGTCCGCGCCCACCGCGCGAGCCGTGTATCCCGTATCGAGCAGCGACTCGCCCTTCTCGATGCTCGATCCTACCGCCTGAATCAGCACCGTGTGCGCGCCCATCGACTTCGCGGCAATCTCAAACGAGCTCCGCGTCCGGGTCGAGGCTTCATAAAACAGCAGGAGCACGCGCCGCCCGCGCAGCAGCGGCCGCGGCCGGTCTGGATTCATCCGCCGCGCCACCTTCAGTATCCTCAAAATCTCGGCCGCTTCCAGATGCTCAATGCCGAGCAACGATCCGCGCGCTGCATTCAAATCAAGTCATTTTTCTGAGCTTCCCTATCCCTTCTCCATCAGCAGCACTTTCTCTGCGTCATCCACTTCGCGCAACTTCACTTCAATGATCTGATTCTCGGTAGTCTGCACTACACGCCCAATGAATGCGCCTCGATCGGCAACTCCCGATGCCCGCGATCGATCAGCACGCACAACTGGAGCCGCTTCGGCCGCCCCTCGCGAAACAAGTGCGTCCATCGCCGCCCGCGTTGTCCGCCCGGTATAAAGCACATCGTCCACCAGCACCACCGACTTGCCCGTCACCGGAGATGCCAATCTCGCTCTTCTGCACAACCGGTTTTGAATCGAGAGTAGAAAGGTCATCGCGATACAACGTGATATCGAGCGTCCCGACTGGCACCGGTTTCTTCTCAATCCGCTGGATGATCTTCGCCAACCGCTCGGCCAGCGGAACGCCCCGCCGCCGGATTCCCACCAGCGCAAGGTCCGCAGCAGCCATTATTTTTCTCAAGAATTTCATGCGCCAGCCGGATCAGCGTCCGCTCCACCTCTGACGCCGACATAAGCTGCGCCTTCTGATGAATCTCCACCGGACGTCCCGCTCCACGCGTTGTCATAGACGCTGCATCATACGCGCCCAGCCAGACGCAGGGCAAGGATGCCTGCCACGGGCACTCAAAAGGCAACGAATTTCGGGGCATTTTTGATGCAAAATTGGAAAAAACTGTCTCCGACGCGAAGTCGACCCATGCATTCTGCTCGCAACGAGCGATCGAGCGAATCAAAGCGGCTGAGGGAACTCGCCGCGGCGCTATGCAGTTCCTCAATCGCTGCCTTCACGCGCGCCGAAACAGCTCTCGGTATCCGCCAAGGTCAGTCCTGCCGTCGCAACCGGGTCGCCCACCCGCATCTCCAAAGGCTGGGACTTGATGTGATAGGTGTTCATCGGCAGCAGATCGAACGTCCCCACCAGCGCAATCGGCACAATCTCCGCCTGTGCCTTAATCGCCAGAAAAAACGCGCCCGGCAAAAATGGTTGCAGCTGTCCGTCTCGCGTGCGCCCGCCTTCGGGAAAAATAACCAGCGGCATGCCTTTGCGCAAACTCTCTCAGCGCCGACTTGATCGCGCCGATCGACGCCGACGGATTCTGCTGATTGATGCAAACCTGTCCCGACCGCCTCAATGCCATCCAACAAAGGGATAATGCAAAAGCTCGCTCTTGAAGACGATCCGAAACTGAAAGGGCAAGTACACATACAGCATCGGAATATCCAGAGCCGAAGCGTGCGTCACCGCAAAAACGCGAGCCTTGCCTCCGGCACCAGCCGCCAGAGCCGGCAGGCTTGCCGGTCATCGTCACCGGCGACAAAATCGTCTTCATCACCAGCCATGACCAGAATCGCGCCAGCTCATGCTGGATTCGTCCGTCGCGGTCAAAGAACGAGCACACCAGCGAGATCGTGCCCAAGACAATCGTGTAAGCCCAGATGAGTGGATTAAAAATAAAATAAGACCGCAGCCGGCTGCCCCAGCCATGCTTCCTCCCGGCGCCAGTTTGTGTTGAGATAGTTGCGGTGGGCACATTCTGTGTGGGGATGGGCGACTCGCCAGTCCAAGCTGAGCGCGGCTCGACCCCGCGCTTCTCCGGCTCAACGGTGGTGGAGATCTTATTCAAAATTCCTCATCAACCTGTAAGAAAGTCCCGCCGCCCAATTTCGTCACCCTAAGCGCAGCTGAACCTCGGTGTCGTACGCAGCAACCGATACATCATGCCTAATACTATCCACTCTTTAGATGCCGATGCCCATTACTCGCATCGCCTCGCCAATAATGTAAATCGATCCCGTAACCACCACCAGCCCGTCCGGACCTGCGAAGCCAGTGGCTAAGGCCAGCGCTGCGGCCACGTTCTCGGCCTCCGAAATCTCAGCCGAAACCCGCCGAGCCGCTTGCCGAATCTCCTCCGCTCCAGCCGATCGCGGATTATCCGCATGCGTCACAATGACCCTCTCGGCGATTGGAAACAGTATCTCCGTCATCTCCGCGATGGCCTTATCCCGCAACACCCCAAATACCATCGTGACAGGTCGTCCCTCATACTGCGCCGAGAGGGCCGCCCGCAAAGCCCAGGCGCCCGCCGGATTATGCGCCACATCCAGCACCATCTCCGGCCTTGCCGCCCCAGCCGGCACCACCTGAAAGCGCCCCGGCCACCGCGTCTCTCGGATACCGCGCTCAATCGACATAGCCGTAATCGACGAGAATCCCTGCTCTCGCAACTCCACCGCCGCCGCGATCGCCAAAGCCACATTCCGCAACTGATGCCGCCCAACCAAAGGCGAGTCCACCATGATTTCCTCGCCCATGACCGCCAGCGGATATCTTTGCCGCAAGCCTCGTTCAACTCCAGTAGTGCGCGTCTCTTCGACGTCAGCGGATGTCTCAGCGCGATCCGAACTTAGACGTCTTTCGCGCCGCGTCCCAGAACGCATCACTCCCAGGCGAAACCGGAGGCACATAAGGCACAGCATTCACGCCCCGCGCTCCCAAATCCAGAATCGCATGGCCAATCACGTCATTAGCCTCAGGCATCTGCGGCAAAGTAACCACTACCCCGCCGCGCCGGATAATCCCAGCCTTCTCCCCCGCAATCTCGCGAACCGTCTCTCCCAAATATTTCTGATGATCGAGCGAAATATCCGTGATCACGCTCACCCGCGGCTTAACCACATTCGTCGCATCCAGACGCCCGCCCATCCCGACTTCCAGCACCACCACATCCGGCCGGTTGCGCGCAAAATACTCAAACGCTATCGCCGTCAGCATCTCAAAAAAACTCGGATGCAACGGCAAATCCCCCTCACCTAACCAGCCGCTCCGCCGTTCGGTCCACCACATCGTGCAACAAGGCAAAGTCGTCGTCGGAGATCGCCGTCCCATCCAGCCGTATGCGCTCATTAATCCGCACCAGATGCGGCGAAGTATAAAGCCCGGTCTTCAGCCCCGAACCCCGCAGAACCGACGCCAGAGTCGCCGACGTCGATCCCTTTCCATTCGTCCCCGCGACCAGCACTGAAGGAAGGCTACGCTCCGGATTGCCCAGCGCCGCAAGCAGCACACGCATGTGCGCGAGGTCAAACTTGTGCGCCGGCGTAGAGGCTAGTTCATGCCCCAACGCATACATCTGCGCCACTGCATTTTCGTAAGACAAAAGAACTCGTCAGTCGTTCAGGCGTCAGTCGTCAGGCATGAACTGCCACATATTCCGAGTGACGCGCGAAGAACCGGGTACAGATGCACATTGAAAGGAGGAACGCAAAAGGACGGCAGTCCCGGCAAATCGAATTGCGCCGAAAGAGGCTGAAAGGTAGCGACGAAGCGGCCCGAAACCGTTCATACTGACGGCTGATAACGATGACGAGCTGCACTGCGGACGATTCTACGCCCCTGCTCCGCCATAAAATCCAGCGCCCGCGCTATGTAAGGTTTCAATTCCTTGCGCGCCACTACCGCATCCAGCATGCCATGCTCCAGCAGAAACTCTGACCGCTGGAACCCCGGCGGAAGCTTCTGGCGGATGGTCTGCTCAATCACCCGCGGCCCGGCAAATCCAATCAGAGCGCCCGGTTCGGCGATATTCAAATCTCCCAGCATTGCAAACGACGCCGTCACACCGCCGGTCGTCGGGTCCGTCAACACAGAAACGTATGGCACCTTGACCGCGTCGAGGCGCGCCAGCGCCGCCGAAATCTTCGCCAGCTGCATCAGGCTGATCGCGCCCTCCATCATTCGCGCGCCACCCGACGCCGAAATGATCACAATTGGAGTCCGCGTCTCGGTCGACTTCTCGATCGCCCGTGTAATCGCCTCCCCCACCGCTGCGCCCATGCTCCCGCCAATAAACGCGTACTCCATCGAACTCACAATCACCGGGCGTCCGTTCAGTTTTCCCTGCGCATTGACGACCGCATCCTTCAGCCCGGTATCCGCCTTCGCCTGTTTCAGACGCGAAGAATACGGTTTCAAATCCACAAACTTCAGCGGATCGGTCGACACCAGGTCGCTGTCGAAAATCTCATACTGATTGTCATCCAGAAGCTGCGCCAGCCGCGTCCGTGCGTCGATCCGAAAATGCTTGTCGCATTTCGGGCACACATTCAGATTGTCTTCCAGATCCTTTTTCCAGATGATCTGCCGGCAGTTGTCGCACTTAACCCAAAGCCCTCAGTGCGGACTTTCTTGTCCCCGCCAGCATCAATCTCCCCGGATTGTCGTTTAAACCAAGTCATAAGAACGATTGAAACATTGGGTCATTCGGTCATTGAATCATTGCGATATCGAAACCGCAGTGCGCGTCTGGCGTTAATGACTCCATGACCAAGCTTCAATGACCAAATCTCAGTACTCGATCCCCCGCTGCGCCATCACGCCCTTCTCATAAGCATGCTTCACCTGCCGCATCTCGGTCACCGTATCCGCAATCTCAACAATTGTCGGATGCGCGTTCCGTCCGGTCAAGATCACATGCACCATCTCCGGCCGTTTCGCGAGCGCCTCAGCCACTTTCGCCGCGTCAAGCATTCCATAGCTGATCGCGTAATTGATCTCGTCGAGCACGACCAAGTCCCACTCTCCGGACTGAATCGCGCGCTCCGCCTCCGCCCACGCTTCTTCCACCATTCGCACATCTTCCGGATCGGGTTTTTCCGCGCCCACCTTCACAAAGCCGCGCCCCATCTGCTTCATGATGAACTTGTCGCCAAACGCCTTCACCGCGTCCAGTTCGCCGTAATGCCACGACCCCTTCAAAAACTGGAGCATCAGCACCCGCATCCCCTGCCCAACCGCCCGCAGAGCCGTCCCCATGGCCGCCGTAGTCTTTCCCTTGCCCGGCCCGGTATTAACAATAATCAGACCGCGTCGTACGTCCATCATAAAGAGGCTTCAGCAAGGAGCGAAGCTGTGATTGTACGCGGACCCCAACCCCCGCGCCACAAATCGGCACAAAACAAAGCGGGCGACCGTTGCCGGCCGCCCGCATCGCGGATGAGGAAGGGGGAGAATTGGTTGGGGGAGGGAAAACCTGTTATTTCGGAACTAGGGCATTTCCACCACACGCGTCAGTGACTGCCCTTCATTGCTGCCGCCTGTATGCTTGTCCTCGGCGCCCAGCAACCGTGCCGCGATCCGCAAAGCATCCATCTCTTTTCGGACCTTGATCAGTTCCTGCTCTTTCGCTCGTAAAACGTCGTACGGGTTTTTCATTGGGGAAGGGCCTCACAAAATTTTCAGACGAAACTTATAACGCTGCGTTCGTGGCGCTCACTTCGCAGCGCTACTTCCTGATGCTCACTTCGTCCGTAGATTCACAGATAAGCTAACCCCGGCTCTGCAAAGTCTCAGAGGTACATCGCAACCGCCCGTTTCCCGCACCCAAAGCCCCGTCTAACCGGCCCTGCCCATTATCTAAGTAGTTAATGGACCAAAAGAAGAAACTAAAAAGAGCAAGACGCGGGCAACGGATCCCTCAGCCTCCGATCCAAATCCTGAGACCTGAGACCTGAGACCTGAGACCTGAGACCTGAGACCTGAGACCTGAAACCTGAAACCTGAAACCTGAGACCTGAGACCTGAGACCAGGCCTGCCATCTAATGCCCTGCGTGATAAGGATGCCCCTTCAAAATCGTAAACCCGCGATAAATCTGCTCCAGCAAAACGACGCGCGCCAATTCATGCGGCAAAGTCATCTTCCCGAGCGACAAAACAAGCGCCGCCGTCCGACGCGCCGAATCGCCAAATCCATCGCTTCCGCCCACCGCAAACAGCAGCGGCACAGCATTCACCTGCTCGCGTTCCAGCAACCCGGCAAACTCCTCCGACGAATGCTGCTTCCCGCGTGCATCCAGCAAAATCAACTTGCAACGCGATCCGGCGGCCAGGGCCAGAATCGCCGCCTCATCTTTTACCGCAATCCCTTCGATCTCAGCAAAGCGCGAAATCCGCTTCAGATATTCATCGCTCAAAGTCTGAATTGCTGTCTCTTTCGTCTTCCCGATCCATGCGACTTTGATCTTCACGCAAGTTCACGCTCTTCCCGATGCCAGCACCACATCCGCCCCGAACCGGATCTCATCGTCCACGCGATACCGCTGCATCGCGGCTACTGCCTCGGCGCGAATCGCCGGCCACATCGTCTCCGGAACCCGCTCCAGCATTGGTCGAAACGGCGCCGCCGTCGCGCACGCGTAATCGAACAGTTCCTCGGCGTCGCCCAGCCACGTCCACGCCACGTTCCGCGTCGACTCCTCCACATCCCGAAATCCCGCAGCCCGGAGCACCTCCGAAAGCGACCCGGCGCGCGAGAATCGAAACGGATCCGCGCCGCCCGCGACTAGCATCGCTCCGCCAACATGCCGGTGGACGATTTTCATCGTTGACTGCCAGTAAGGCTGTTCCACCGGCCCCCACGCCGCAAAACAAGCCCGAGCCCGCGGCTTGAGTACGCGCCGCAACTCAGCTAATGCCCCCAGCGCGTCTGCAAAAAACATCACTCCAAACCGGCAAGTAGCCAGATCAAAGCTCTCATCGTCAAATGGAAGTGAATGCGCATCGGCCTGCCGGGTGGTAAAGTTTCGAAGATTTTTCTTTTCCGCCCGAGCATCGGCAATCTCAAGCAGTTCCGCGCTCTGGTCAACCGCGATCACAGCGCCGCTCTCCCCAACACACTCTGCCAGACTAATCGCCGGTTCACCTGTTCCGCTGGCAAGGTCCAGCACGTTCATCCCCGCAGCCGGGCGCGAATAATCGACCAGGGCCATCGTAACCGCGCCCCCCATCCAAGCCGACTTGGCCTTCCATTTCTCAGCCGCCACCAGCCGATAAGAGGAACTCCACGCCGACGGTTTCGAGGTAACAGAAGACGAGACAGGATTGGACACAATATTGGAGGAAGACGCACTCGAGGATGGATTCGAAGACGCCTTCGAGGTGGAATGCGAAGCTGACGCGTCAGACGCGACTGGTTTCTTCGCGGCTGGGTCAAATGCTGACATCAAGCCTTCTTCCGCACCGCTAGCCGAGGCTTAGCCGCCGCCCGCTTCCGAGGCTTGGCCATAAATTCCGCCGCCTCAATCCGCTTCGCCGACTTCCACAGCCGCTCCAGATCATAGAACTGCCGTGCCTTCTCCGAGAACACATGCACCACGAAGTCCACGTAATCCAGCAGCACCCATTCGGCCTGCTTGTAGCCTTCCCGGTGCGTCACGCGCATGCCGGCCTGCTCCAGCCGCTCGTCGACCGCATCGGCAATCGCCTGAATCTGCCGCGGATTGGTCCCGCTGCACATCACAAAATAATCCGTGAACGCGCCCGAGTCTTTCTCCAGCTCCAGAATCGTGACCTGTTCGGCTTGCTTGTCCTGACACGCAAGAATGGCTTCCTGCACCTGCTGCTTGAGGGGGTTTTTAGTGGGCATAATTGACTTCAATTGATTGTAAATGAGCCGCGAGCAACAATCCGGCCCGATTAGGGCGAGGAAAAGCTTTTAACCACCGAGAATACTGACAGAGAATTCACGGAGACCTGAAACGCGGGTTCTGGTTGTCTGCGAGTCACAGAGGTTTCAGCAATCGCTCGGAGGCAGCCTAACCTCCGCCCGCGCGATACAGCCCAACTTTTTTGATGTACTCCGCGACCGCCCCATCCAGCCAACGCGCCAGCGGCTTGCCCTGCGCCGCCGCCGCCCGAATCTCCGTCGCCGACACATTCTGATGCACGCCTTCCAGCAGGTGCAGCGTCACTCCCGGCAGAACCAGATCCCCGGTCGCCGGCTGTTTATGAAACGGCTTGGTCACCGCCGCCGAAGGCCGCAGTTCTTCCGGCAAGGCCTCGGCCACATCGCGCAGCGAATATCCCGGACGGCTCGCCACCACAAACTCGCACTCTCCCAAAAGCGCCCGCGCCTCATGCCACTTCGCGATGTCGTGGAACGCGTCAATTCCGATCAGAAAAAAAAGCCGGTCCGCTTTCTTCAGCGAAGCCTTCAACCGGCGCACCGTATCGATCGAATAATTCGGCGAAGCCTCACCTGCGCGCCCGCCCCGCACCTTCGCTCCTGATCCCGCAGGGCCCGGCGCAATGTCTGGGCCCTCCAGCAATGACGGCACAAACCTCTTGTCCTCTGCCGTAGCCAGCGTCACCATCGCGTACCGGTGGGCGAACGCTGTAATCGCCAGCCGCTCTTTATGCGGAGGCACACTCACCGGCACAAACAGCACTCGCCCCAGCGAGTACCGCTCCGCCGCCGCTTGTGCCAGCGAAATATGTCCCCGGTGGATCGGATCGAACCGTCCCCCGAAAATGCCAATATTCATCCCGTTTATTCCTAACGTGCCCCGTTAGTTTCCAGTTTGCACGCCGCTATTGCAAGTCTTTGTTCCTTGCCGTCACTTTTGCCCTGTCGGCGTTTGCCCAAATTCCCGTCGAAGACTAGCCTGTTCCCAACGCTTCACCTTCACGCCTTCGTCCACTGCGCATTTCTTCGTTGTCCCACTGGCCACTGTGCCGCCAGGAAAATGCGGAGATCAAATGAACAGGCGTAACTCGCCGCGTGTCGAATGTCCGCATAGCATCGACACAAAGCTGCATCAATCACAATAATGAGATTCTCTTTCCCCCGTACCTTCGCCGTCGCTCCTGCACGCGCTCCCATTCTTCGTTATGGAGTCGCTCTCCTTAGCACCCTCCTGGCCCTCATCCCGACCCTGTTCTTTTCGGATCTCGCCGAGAGCCGCCTCGTCGTCTTCGCGGTCGCGGTCATGGTCAGCGCCTGGTACGGCGGGTGGAAACCCGGTCTCGCCGCTACCTCATTCGCGCTCACGGTCAGCGCGTACTACTCTTTCAACGGCGATCAAACTCCCGCCGAATACCGCCGCGCGCTTGCTCACCTCGCTCTCTTCTTCGCGGTCGCGCTCCTCATCTGCTGGTTCAATGCCGCCCTGCGTTCAGCCCAGGAGAGCCTCCGCCGATCCGAAAGTAACTTCCGCTCCCTGGTCATGAATGCCCCCTACGGCATCTGCCGCTGCAATTCCTTCGGAATCATTCAGGATGCGAATCCCGCCCTGGTAGCCATGTTCGGTTACTCAGGTTCCGCCGAGCTCACTGGCCGCCATCTTGGCAGCCTTTACACCGACACTCAACAATGGTTCCAGATTGCCGATTATCTTCGTGCGCGCAAGGAGTTCACGAACCTCACCATCGACTGCCTAACAAAAAACGCTTCCGCGATTGTGATCCGCATTTCCGGACGCGTGATTCCAAACGGACACGAAGGCAACAATTTCGAGATTTTTATGGAAGACATCACCGAGACCCGCACGCTTGAGCTCCAACTTCACCAGGCCCAAAAAATGGAGGCCATCGGCCGCCTCGCCGGTGGCATCGCACACGACTTCAACAATCTGCTGATGGTGATCTCCGGCTACTCCGAATTTCTCCTCGAGCGCCTCGGCCCCGATCTTCGCCTCCGCGGCCCCGCTCAGGAAATTTCCAACGCCACTCGCCGCGCTACCTCGCTCACGCGCCAGCTCCTCGCCTTCAGCCGCAAGCAAATCCTCGCCCCCAAGGTTCTCGATCTCAACGAGGTCGTCACCGAAAACCTGAAGATGCTTACCCGCATGATTGGCGAAGACATCGACCTCGTCATGGTTCCCGGCCCGGTGCTTGGCGCGGTCCGCGCCGATCCCGGCCAGATCGATCAGGTCATCATGAACCTCGCCGTCAACGCGCGCGACGCTATGCCGCAAGGCGGCAAGCTCACCATCGAGACCGCCAACGTCACGCTCGACGAAACTTTCGCCCGCACCCACGCCCCACTCGTTCCCGGCGACTACGTCATGCTCTCCATCAGCGATACGGGCGTCGGCATGGACGGCGAAACCCAGTCGCGCATCTTCGAGCCGTTTTTCACGACCAAAGGCGCCAAGGGCACGGGCCTCGGCCTCTCTACCGTTTACGGCATCGTCAAACAAAGCGGCGCTTACATCTTTGTTGACAGCCAACCCCAGCGCGGCACCGCGTTCCGCGCCTATTTCCCGCGCGCCGACGCTCGCGAAGAAGCGGCTCCCGCCCAGGAGAATCTTGGCCTTCCCCGCGCCGAACGCGGTCAGGAAACAATTCTCCTCGTCGAAGACGAACCCAATCTCCGCCGCCTTGCGCAGCAGTATCTGGAAAAACAGGGCTATCGCATTCTCGAAGCTGAAGACGGCGCGGCCGCTCTGCAAATTGCCGCCGGCCACCAGGGCGAAATCGATCTTCTGCTCACCGATGTTGTTATGCCCGGCATGAACGGCCGCGAACTCGCCACGCAAATCGCCGCGCAGCGTCCCGAAGTCCGCGTCCTTTACATGTCGGGATACACCGAAAATGCCATCGGCCACGACGGCCTGCTCGAAGCTGGCATCAACCTTCTACAAAAACCCTTCAGCCTCCCCGCGCTCAAAGACCGGGTGCGGGAGTTGCTCGACTCGGAACCGATTCCTCAGGAGGTCATGATGCAACACAGCACTCAATCCGCCGCCGGACAAGCCTTGGCCGGACAAAAGAAGATTCCACCCTTCCGCGCTCGCCGCTACAACCTGCACCTGCCGCTGCGTTATCGCCAGGTGGGAGAAAAAAGTTGGCGTCCCGGCACCACCGAAAACATCAGCCGCTCCGGCCTGCTCTTCCACGCCGAAGAGCAACTCCAGCCCAATGTTCAACTGGAAATCAACCTGGTATTGCCGGTAGAGATCGCCGGCCTGGCCGCCACCGAAGTAGTCTGCCGCGGAGAAGTAGTCCGCTCCGAGACCGGCGAACCGGGAGCGGTGAGCCCAGCCCTCGCTGCAAAAATCCTGCAATACCATTTTCAACATGGGGCCAGAGCCGCCGAAGCCTAAACCAGCAAGGCAACCGGAAGAGTAGCGCGGGTGCGCCCCCGGCCTGCGAACCGTAAGAAAATGTGGACGCGGGCGACTCGCCCGCGTAACCACAATGCAGGAACCCCGAAGGGACGACCGCCAATCGCCCAGCGCTCAGCACCGGGAAAATAGAGCCTGCCTCAAGTCCAGAGGGGACGACTGAGCCTGCTCTGCAAGAACTCACAATCACGATTCAGTCGTGCGTCACCTCGGTAACCCGTCCACTCGTTACTTTCAATCTTCCTTTCCCCTTGGAATCCCATCCCAACACTGATACATTTCCGCCAATGTCCCTAGTCGTGAAGCTGGAAGACGATCTCGGCGAACGCAGCGAATGGGTCATCCTCAACGGTGTGATCCCAGCCTCCACGGATCCCAAATTTGTTCTGCTCAGCGGCATCGATCCCTTCGGCAAGACCGTGTTCAACCACCTGCAAATGGAATTTTTCCTCGAGGAATGGGAGCGCATCCAGGATCGCGTGCGCGACGAAGCGCAAAAAGAAGCCTGGAAAAAAGTAAAAGAAATGGCCGAAGCCTGCCGCCACGACCGCGACTTGTATCTCCGCTTCGTGGGCAACTGATTTTGTTGGCCAGGACCGGACGCCTTCAAAAATCGCCGCCGGCGCCACCGCCTCCCGTTTGTCCTCCACCGAAGCGAAAATCCTGACCTCCTGTCTGCGGGACTGGAGTGATCGATTGGGGTAGCGGGCCGAGTAAGGTTGCCCCGACGTTTATCCACTGTTTGTCTTTTCCAGATAAGCGGGCAGCCGTAAAGCCGTGGCGAATTCCGCCCGGGCCACGGGCGAGCCAGCGCCGGAGGAAGACCGCTACACCCGTCAACAATATGCCCAGTAGCATAGGGTCCCAGGAATGCCGCGGCCAGCCGAGATACGGCTTATTGGAAACGAATGTCAGCAGGGTGACGATCCCGCCCACCGCGATGACGAAGCGGTCCTTCTGACGAATGCCGCGCGCAAGTATGATTGGCGGCAGGCACCAGATCAGCACCCACGTTCCCCAGTAAAACGGCCTTGCGAATTCAGAGGCAGCCCGCGTACCACCCCACCACGGCGCACGCAGGTTCAAGGACGCAACCTGAAGATTGATAGCCAGGTAGATGCCCAGCCAAAGGAACGCTTCAGCGAGCGAATAAGTCTCTTCGAGGTAGTCGAAACGATGGCGCGAGCGTACCGCGGCTACACCCGCTAGCCCAATTGCATAAAACGCCGCGATGATTACCCGCTGCGCCTCGCGGGATGAGGTCCAGTAGCCCGGCAGAAATATGACGAAGATCATCGCGGCGAGAAATAAATAAGAGAGTCCGAAGCGACGCCATATCCAGAGCGAAAAGGCCACGCCTGCAGCGGGAATCAGGGATTGGGCTGCGTCCGGTCTCGGCGTGTAAATGCCGGAGCCAAAAAAAGCGAGCTGCATCCCCACGCAAAGAAAACCAACTGAGCAAACGGCAAGCGCCTCTTCGATTCCGTAGCGGTAGAGCCTGGCTTGCGAAACGGCAGCTTCGGCCGCCGCGTAGCAGAACAAGGCAAAGATCATTAGGAAAACGCCGGTGGTTTGATCCGACGATCGAGGGAGGAAAACAACGGAAAACAGGGGAGCGCCGGCGCCAACAATGATCAGCGTGAAGAAAAACAAAACCAGCCGCAGGAAAACGTTGGTGGTGCGGAGATCGGAGACGGTCTCCCGTTCCAGAACCTGGTATTGCGCCTTGGTGAGAAATCCCTCGCCAAACCAGTCCTTCAAAAATATGCGGGCGCGCAGAGTCTCTTCGCTGGCCGCACTGTAGACTCTCACGCTGACCTCCCGAAGCGGCGTCCGATCATGACCAGCGCCACGAGCATCGCCACTCCGCTGATGACGAAATAGCTCAGCACGGCGGATGCATCATTGACGTTCCGCAGGAACAGCGAACTGACGCCCACATACCCGTACACGGCCGCATAAGCAACAAAGGCAAACTGCCGCCGCGCCAGCCCCCAACCGAGTGAGGCGCAACAGACCATTAGCAAAGCGAAAAACCATATGCCGTAACCCTCCCGCTCGAACACGCCGGAGAGCACCGCCCAAAATAGCAAGTTGGCCACGATGTTCAGATAAGTACCGAAGAAATGTGGTTTCAGGCCCACGCGCTGAAGCAGTGCCGCGCCAACCCCGACCACCAGGCAGTAGAGAAGAGCATATTGGCGATACGCAGCATCCTGAGGAACCGACCAACGCGAGATAGTCAGCCCGAACCATCCGGCGAGTGACGACAAAGCGAGCGACAATACGAAGCGGTTGTCGAACCGGTAAGCCAGGAAGAAAAACAAGACGGCAGTCGCCAGCAAATAGAGATCCCATTGTCCGGAAAGCACGTGCAACCGGCTCTCCACGTATGCGAGCTCTACGCCCCAGACCAGGCTGCCGAGGTAAAGCACGTAGTCGAAGATCGGGCTAGGAGTGGGCGTTTCGGCAGGAGACCAGGCGGCCGCGCGTGAAAAGCAATACCAAAAACAGACGGCGAGGAGGGTCGAGAGCACGGCCTGGACGAGCACGTCGCCGAGTTGCTCCGACCAGGTGCTGACCGTCCAGCCGAGTCCGGCAACGAACGCCACTACACCGGCGTAGAGCAGAACGTTCAGCTCGAGAAAAAGAGAGAATGGTTCCGAGCGGGAGAGGCCAGCCAAATGCGCGTACTGCTCCGGCGAAATTTTGCCTTGGTTCTTCCATTGCTCTAGTTGCGTGAGGACGGTCATGAAAACCTTTGTCCGCCAAACTCTACACCGTGTCGATCGCCGGACCCCACTGCCACCTGCTGGTCCTATTGAAGTTTACTCATGGTAATTTCAACAGGCTGACTGGGCGAAACAACGTGACTATACGTGCCGGAATCAGGCGATCCATATGTTCATTTCTGCGTGTTCGTTTCTGCGAAATTTGCCAGGAGGTGCAGATAAGCGCGCTTGCAATCACTTCTCCGGCAAATTCTCCCGCAAGAACTTCACCGCATTCTCGCCCATCACCAGCCGGATCTCCGCCTCTGAATACCCCGCTTCCATCATTGCCTCGGTAATCTTCACGAGCCCGGTGGTGTCGAACGGTTCGGTCACCGCTCCGTCGAAATCTGACCCCAGCGCCACATGCTCCACGCCTACGCGATCCGATACGTACCGCATCGCTTTCACGATTGCCCGCGCGTCCGTTCCGCACGTCGCCGTCTCCCAATATCCAATCCCGATCAGTCCTCCCTTGGCCGCAATCGCACGAATCTGATCGTCGCTGAGATTACGATTGTTATTGCATGTCCCCTTCACGCCGGTATGCGACACTACCACCGGCCGAGTCGACATCGCCAGCACATCATCAATTGTCTTCGACGACGCATGCGCCAGGTCCACGATCATGTGCCGCATCTCCATCTGTCGAACCCATTCCCGGCCTTTATCCGTCAGCCCAATCTTTCCGACTCCTGCGGCCGCGCCGCCGATGTCAGTGTCAAAAAAATGGCTGGGCGACATCATGCGATATCCCGCTCCGTAAAGAGCGTCAAGATTTTCAAGTTTGCCATCGAGCGCATGCGCTCCCTCGATCGAGAGCAGCCCGGCCGTGAGATTTCCGTTATGCGAGCGCCGCTCCAGATAACTCGAAAGGTCGGCCGCGCTCTCGATTACCACAAATCCGCCCCGCGACCCCTTGGCGAATTGATGCAGCCTTCGCGCCTGATACAGCGCGCGCTGCGTCAGACTGTTCCACGTTGCCGGAGGCCAGCGTTCCACCAGCGCCAGCAATGTGATGGTGTCGCTCTTGTCGTCATTGTGTTCGATGTTCAGCCCGCGCGGGCTCTTGGTAGGCAGAGAGAAAACCTGCAACGCAACATTCCCCTCCGCCAGTCGCGGAATATCCACGTGCCCGTCCGCGCTGCGCTCCAGCAGATCGCGCCCCCACAACAGCGAATCCGCGTGCAGGTCGGCGATCGTAAGTTGGCGATGCAGCGCAAAAGCCTTGTCGGACGCGGTGTACGGCGGCTTGACCAGAACCTTGTTCTCGCTCCGATCCACCAACTGCGGAAGCTCCGCCAGAAAAGCGGCCGCGATCCCCACCACCACAAAAACAATAAGAAAAACCCGCCGCACAAAAACCCCCGCACCCAATGCTATTTATATTTACTGCTATCTAATGTGTTGTCACCCTGAGCCCGAACGAAGTGAGTGGGTGAAGGACCCATGCATTTGTTCGCGGCGCCCAAATCTCCGCCTCGCCGAACGGCTCCAACCCCGGCCAAGTTTTACTTGGACAGCGCCCCGAGCGCCTCGCGAAACAAAGTCTCAAATCCTCCAGATGCCTTGCCCCGCGCGGCAGTCAGCGCCTTCTCCGCCGCCGCGCGCTGGTACCCAAGATTAACGAGCGCGGAGATCACATCCTCTTCCACGGGCGAGGCCGCTGTGGTGCTCGTCTCCGCCGTCCCAGTTGTCGCCGGCAACTTGTCGCGCAACTCCAGCACCATGCGCTCCGCGGTTTTCTTTCCGATCCCCGGAATCCGCGTCAGCCGCGCCACATCGCCGCCCCGAATCGAGTTCACCATCTCGTCGGCCGGCATGCCGCTCAGGATCGTGATCGCCAGCTTCGGGCCAATCCCGCTAACGGTAAGAAGCTTTTCGAAAAGTTGTTTCTCCGCCCGCCGCAAAAAACCGTATAGGTTCAGCGCGTCCTCGCGTACGTGCGTGTGGATGTGCAGCGCCACCGCGCTGCCTTCCGCCGGCAAATCGGAGAACGTCGGCACGCTGATCGTCACATCGTAGCCGACGCCGTGCGTTTCCACGATCGCCTGATTGGGATGTTTCGCCAAAAGTGTTCCGCGAAGATGCGCAATCATCGGCGCTATTGTACGTCAGCACCCAATGCGGCAAATGGCCAATGCGGCAATGCCCGATGTGGCGACGGGCGCCTTGGCGCGTCAAGCCGAGCCAAGCTCAGCGGCCGCTGCTGCATACGAACCAAACTGTCTTCCCCGATATCCACCCCTCTTTTCCTTCTCTTTCCACAGGAACTTTCTCCGCTCCACACCTTTTGCACAACGCCGCTCCAGTTTGCCATTGCGTTCACCCGCGGCCCTCCGGCAGAGTGTCGGCAGCCAAAGCGCGTGTATGTTTCTGAACGCTGCCGGCCAAGATTCAGTGTTGCCGGCGATTCTCTCGAGGGTGAATCGCCGGGGGATTCGGTTCATCTCCAGTGAGCCGGAGCCTGGGCATTGCGGCCTCCTTTGAAATCCTCCTCCAAGGCAGGATGGAAGCGCTGAATTTCGAAGCCTGAGGCGAGAGCCTCAGTTGGCATTGCGGCGCGGCGCTCTTCGGAGCTGCTGAGCCGCGGTGATCTTCCGTCCCTGGCGGAAGACGGCAGTCGGAAGCATCCGCGACAACAATGCGGCTTGGGTGGCTGGCCCGAGCCGCATTTGTTTTTTCGAGTTATTTCCCAAAATCTAGTTCTCACGCACACTTTGGTGCCTCTAGAAACAGTGCTTCTAGAAACACTTGGCTGCTAGATCTGGCTGGGTTCGATGGGGTCGGGGCTGGGGAGCGGGACGTCGGGATTTTCGGGACTGTCTGGGGGTGGGCGCCTTACGGGTGGTGGTGCGGGCTCGGGAGCGGGGAAGGGCTCGGGCGAGCGCAGAGGGTCGCTGGGCGCTCGGAGGTAGAAGGGCGCATCCGGAACGAACGTTGCGTCTGGATGGAACGTCGCATGTGGATGGAACCTTGCCGCTAATGTTCGAGGAGCGGCGATTGCCGTCACTTCTGTCGTTATTGTTTCCGCCGTCATAACAAATACCGCTTGAACTCGGCTTCGCCGGAGATTGCTCGGGTGGCGGGTGGGATGTTGTTGCGGTGGCGGACTTCTCCGCAGTCGGTTCTGTTGAACGTGGCGGTATTGAATGTGTCGCCGCTTTCTCTTGGGCTTCCACTTTCTCTTCCACTTTTTTCTCTTCCACTTTCTGTTCCGCTTGCGCTGAGTCTATCGGTCCCGTTGGCTTGGGCGACTTTGCTCTCTCCGCTGATTCTGCCGGTTTCTTTTTCTTTGCGGTCTTTGTTCTTGTCGTTGTTATTGCGGCCGATTTGGAATCTGCGGGCTGCCGGGTTTCTGCGCGCGGTCAGGCGCACGCGCGAGACCCAGCGTCTCCACCACTTGGTGAACTCGGGGTTCTCGTTGCTATTGGGAGGCGGGGCGTTGGGAAGCGCCGGGACTGCGTGGTTGTCGGCGCTGCCGTCGTTCGGGCCGTGGAACTGAAAGGGATTCGAAGATTCGCGAGGCAGTCGATCGCTCGGGATCAGGTCTGGATACATAGTTTCATTTTCCTTGGCCTCGTCTTGGAGGTCGATACAGGAAACCTGTCATGCGACTTTGGGCGACGCTGTAGAGTGCAAGACAGACTAGACATATCGTCGGGAATGGTTGGGCTTGAGGGTGATGGTCCGATTTATGAAGCCCACGGCTTCGGCGGTTGTGGTTCCCATGTCTCGAACTGCACGAGACATGGGGCACCCCAAAAAGATTTGCTTTTTGTTCGCCGTCGGCGGCATACTGCGGGGAGCGGAGACGGACTTGTCCGGTCGGGCGTGGGGAGAAAAGTAACTTGAGAATAATTCGACCAAATAATTTTGGACGGGTTTTCCAAGATCGGCGCGTTTCATTCACAGGCTGAAAAGATTTACGATGCCTCGCACTCACCTCAACATCGTGGCCACCATCGACAGCAGCATCGGACGCATGCCGGCGAATATTGAAGCCGAGCGCTCGATTCTGGGCGCGATCCTGCTGGACAATCATGCGTTCAACGATGCGGCTGAACATTTAAAGCCGGAGGATTTTTCGCTGGATGCGCACCGGCGGATTTATGCGCGCATGATGGATCTGTCGGAGTCGTCGAAGCCGATCGACATCATCACGCTGGTGGAGGAGCTGGAGCAGAAAAAAGATCTGCAGGCGATTGGCGACGTGGGGTATGTGTCGAGCCTGCTGGATGGCGTGCCGGACCGGCCGAGCATCGATCACTATGTGCGGATCGTGCGTGACAAGGCGATTCTGCGCGGGCTGATCAGCGTTTCGAGTTCGGCGATTGCGAAGGCGAGCGAGCAGGCTGACCCGGCGGATGACATATTGAACGATGCCGAGGCGGCGATTTTTGCGCTGTCGGAAAAGCGCATTGGGCAGGGCTTTCAGGGCATTCAGGATATTGTTCGGAATTCGTTCGGGTCGATCGACGCTTTGTTGCAGCGCGGGCAGCGCATCACGGGGCTGGCGACGCACTACACCGAGCTGGACGAGATGACCAGCGGCTTGCAGAAATCGGATCTGGTGATTCTGGCGGCGCGGCCGTCGATGGGGAAGACGTCATTCGCGATGAACATCGCGGAGAATGCCGCGATTGACGATGGCAAGACGGTGGGCATCTTCTCGCTGGAAATGTCGAGTGAGGCGCTACTGCAACGGCTGCTGTGCTCGCGCGCGATTGTTGATGCGCACAAGATGCGGACGGGGTCGCTGTGGGCGGACGACATGAAAAAAGTGGGGCGCGCGATGGAGGAGCTGGCGAACGCGCAGATTTTTATCGACGACACGCCGGGGATCACGCTGAGCGAAATGCGGGCGAAGGCGCGGCGGCTGAAGCAGTCGCGGGGGCAGCTGGATCTGCTGGTGGTGGATTATTTGCAGCTGATGTCGGGCGGCAGCAAGCGTTTTGAAAATCGCACGCAGGAAGTTTCGGCGATCTCGCGCGGGCTGAAAGCTATTGCCAAGGAATTGCAGGTCCCGGTGATGGCGCTGTCGCAGCTCAGCCGCGCGCCTGAGAGCCGGGGCGGAGATCATCGGCCGCAGCTGAGCGACCTGCGCGAGTCGGGATCGATTGAGCAGGACGCCGACGTGGTGATGTTTATTTTCCGCGAAGAGATTTACCGGCCCGACGACCTGGAACTGAAGGGGCGCGCGGAGATCATCATGGCGAAGCAGCGCAATGGGCCGATCGGCAAATTTCATCTGGCATTTCTGCATAATTCCACGCGGTTCGCCAACCTGGCGGACGGCAACAGCGAGCCCGGCGACACGATTCAGTAGGCGGGGCTTCGGGCGGGTTGCCGAGGTGGCGCGGTCTGTTTGGCAATCGAGCAAACGTTTTCGCGGAGGCCGCGCCGGACGCGGGTGGCGGCCTCGTCATCCTGTGGAAAATGTTGTGGATGCGAAGGACGACGCGCGCGGCGGGGCGCTGCCGACCGATGGGTCGGCCCATTTTGGGACGGTTGGACGCTATCTAACACTATGTTTCTAAGTTGGTTAACTTCAACGATCGAGCGCGTTGCAGAAACCGTCCCGAATCAGCAATTTGCTAGGGCTTTTGAAGATTTGCACATACTGCGAAGGCTGTAGCCGTATAAATCCATGCAGTTTCGGCTTTTTTTGTGGGCGGATTGTGGCTGGCGGTTGCGTGCGGCGGCGAGGGACTGCGCGGCGGCGAAAGAGATACAATGGCGGTGAATCGATGGCGCGCCGGCTTATTCTCGTTGTGACTTCGGTCGTGGTTATGGCCTTGCTGTGCGGGGCGCAAATGCGCGGAGGCTATCACGGCGGCGGGCGCGGTTTGGGATCGTCGTTCGGGCATCAGTTTGGTCATCATCGCAATAACGTGCCGCGCGGTTACTTTGCCGGCGATACCGCATTTCTCTGGGACGATTATCCTTTTGGCGAGGCGACGCCGGAGTATACGCCGCCGTATCTGGTGATGCAGGCTCCGGCTGTGGCTGAGGCCGCGCCTCCCAAGGTTGGCTCATTATTGATTGAGTTGCAGGGCGATCGCTATGTGCGCTATGGCGGGATGGCGCGCTCGGAGGACGCGGATGTGCGGTCGCGCGATGTGCCTGTGGTGGCGGCGGGGTCGGGTGGGGACGTGAGTGTTGCGGGGCCGAATCTGGCTGCGACCGTGCTTGTCTACCGGGACGGACGGCGCGAAGAAGTGGCTGACTACGCGATTGTGGGGCGGACGATGTACGCGCACCGAAGCTCTAACAACGATGGGCAGATGGCTTATGGGCTGGCTAATATTCAGCTCTCGGCGCTGGACATTGCTGCCACGACTGCGGCCAATCGCGCGAACGGTGTTAACTTTGTGCTGCCTACCGCTGCGAATCAAGTGGTGACTCGGCCGTAGGTCGGTCGTCCGGGCCGGCGTTCGGCCATAGGTCTTTACCCGGCCACAGAGCAGGCCGCCTCGAAGTGCGGCGCTCGTCAATGTTTGCCGAAGTGGTAGCTTGCCTCTATTTTTTCGGCCGAAGGCTTTCCATCAACTAACCGCGTGGAGCCGCAGGTAGGCCGGGATGCGTGAACTCAGTGCGCCTTGTCAGATTCATCCTTCACCCGTGTCTGATCCGAAATAAAATTAACTTCCCAGGTCTTGCCGCCGTCGTCCGAGAATGACTGCTCGAAGTGGGGCGAATTCGTGGTCATGTCCGTCCAGGCATATCGAATAAGGATGGTCTTGCCATCAATCGTATCCTGGGCAAGAAACTCGCCGCGTCCGTTCTTGAATTCGCCGACCTGGGCTGGGTCCATGATGCCAGTCTTGCTATTGGCCCAATAGAGCCTCCACTGGTGGGATTGAGGGTTATAGGTACGCACGGTCAGACCTTCGAGGTGGCCTGTTGGCTCGTCTATCTCGATCGTGTCCAGCTCGGCGCGGCCATCCCAAATCTTGTAGCAGACGCCGGTACCTTCAGATTCGATCCAGGTATTCGAGCCAGTCAGGGGATGGAGGCGGCGCTTCACGTGAAATTTCCATGTCCCAATCAGGGGGTCAAAATCGTGCTGCCCATCCCGTTCGGGGGAAGTTTGCTCATCGCTTGTTTTCGCCGTGCCGGGATTCTGCCGCGCGAAGCCCTGTCGGGGCAGCAAAGCTAGAACCAAGCCGCACGCCATGAGATACGCACGAATGTGTTTGAGATTCATCCTGTCTCCCTAATAACAATTCGTCTGTTGACCCCACTCAGACGGTCGGACAACAAAAAAGAAAGCGGTCATTATCATTATCGTCATCATCCCAATGTTCTCCTGGCACGTCAGCTCCTGTCACATCAGCCGAAGGGCTGACACTGTTATTAGTTTCTTCATTGAGATTGATTTCTTCCGGGCATCTATTCCCGGCGCGAGAAGAATTAATTGCTGCCTTCGCCCACTTTGAGCACTGCCAGGAATGCTTCCTGCGGAATGTCTACTCGGCCAATGCGCTTCATGCGCTTCTTGCCTTCTTTTTGTTTTTCGAGGAGCTTTCGTTTGCGGGTGATGTCGCCGCCGTAACACTTGGCGAGAACGTTTTTGCGGATCGCGGGGACGGTTTCTCGGGCGATGATTTTGGCGCCGATGGCCGCCTGGATGGCGACTTCGAACATCTGGCGCGGGATTAGTTCTTTCATCTTGGTTGCGAGGGCGCGGCCGCGCTCGTAGGCGAAATCTTTGTGGATGATGGTCGAGAGCGCATCGACCGGCTCGCCGGCGACCATGATGTCGAGCTTGGCCATGGGCGATTCCCAGGTGCCGGAGAGGTGATAGTCGAGCGATGCGTAGCCGCGGGAGACTGATTTCAGGCGGTCGTAGAAATCGAGAACGATTTCGTTGAGCGGCAGCTCGTATTGCAGCATGACGCGCGACGAGCTGACGTACTCGAAACTTTTTTGCTTGCCGCGCTTTTCTTCGACCAGCTTCAGGATTCCGCCGACGTATTCTTCGTTGGTGAGGATGACGGCGAGAATGACTGGCTCTTCAACTTTGGCGATCTCGCTGGTATCGGGCCAGCGCGAGGGATTGTCGACCTCGATGACTTCGCCGTCGGTTTTGTGAATGATGTAGCGGACGCCGGGCGCGGTGGTGATGAGGTCGAGATTGTATTCGCGCTCGAGGCGCTCCTGAATGATCTCCATGTGCAGGAGGCCGAGGAAGCCGCAGCGGAAGCCGAATCCGAGGGCGACCGAACTTTCTGGCTCGAAAAAAAATGAGGAGTCGTTGAGCTTGAGTTTCTCGAGCGCCTCGCGCAGTTGGGTGTGCTCGTGCGCGTCGACGGTGTAGAGCCCGGCAAAGACCATCGGCTTGATTTCTTCGAAGCCGGGGAGGGGTTCGATTGAGGGGCGCTCGTCGTCGGTGATGGTGTCGCCGATTTTGGTGTCGGCGACATTCTTTATGTTCGCGATGATGAATCCAACTTCGCCGGCGACCAGTTGATCGATGACTACCGGCTTGGGCGTGAGCACTCCAAGCGCTTCGACCTGGAAGACGCGGCCGTTCCACCAGAAGCGAATCTTTTGTCCGAGCTTGAGTGTGCCTTCAAAGATGCGCGCCAGCACGACCACGCCACGATAAGGATCAAACCAGGAGTCGAAGAGCAACGCCTGCAAAGGCCGATTGGGGTTGCCCTTGGGCGGCGGAATGCGCTTGACGATGGCCTCGAGGACGTCGGGGACGCCCTGGCCGGTTTTTGCGCTGATGAGGAGCGCGTCGGTGGCGTCGAGGCCGACGGCGCTTTCGATCATCTCTTTGGTGCGCGGGATGTCGGCGCTCTGGAGGTCGATCTTATTGATGACGGGAATGATTTCGAGGCCGTGATTGATGGCGAGATAGGAATTGGCGAGCGTCTGCGCTTCGACTCCCTGGGAGGCGTCGACGATCAGCAGCGCGCCCTCGCAGGCGGCGAGTGAGCGCGAGACTTCGTAGGAAAAGTCGACGTGGCCGGGAGTGTCGATCAGGTTGAGCTGGTAGGTGAGGCCGTCCTGCGCCTGGTAGACCATGCGCACGGCGTGGGCTTTGATGGTGATGCCGCGCTCGCGCTCGAGGTCCATGGCGTCGAGGACCTGCTCCTGCATTTCGCGCATGGCGAGCGAACCGGTCAGCTCCAGCAAGCGGTCGGCGAGCGTGGATTTACCGTGATCGATGTGCGCGATGATCGCAAAATTGCGAATGCGGGATGCTTCCATGGGGACACATCGATTTTAACAGGCGATTCCTCTGCGCCCCGTAAAGCACGGATTGAAGGCTTGCGAACGTGGGAATCAGGGCGAGGTCGTGTCGTGAGAGATGGCCGCGATCGTGCCGCGGGTCTACAATGTCGGCGTGGCTACGCCTGCCCCTACCCCGTCCAAGCCGGCTGCCGAGGATAAGCATCGGCACCGCCGGGCCGGCTATGCGGCCGAAGCCAGCGGACTGCTGGTGATTGCGCTGCTCCTGCTGATACTGACGGTCATCCGCTACTGGCAATATATTCGCTGGAGCGCGCGCTGAGGTCGTCGGACTTAACGCCGGAGTTGCCCCTGAATTCGCTGCGGCCGAAGTTGCCGCTGCTGGTGGCTGTGCTTGGACCGACGGCGAGCGGCAAGACTGCGCTGGCTCTGGCGCTCGCTCGGCGGTTTCGCGGGGAGATCGTTAACTGCGACTCGGTGGCGATGCATCGCGAGTTTGAGATTGGCACGGCCAAGCCGACGCGCGCCGAACGCGCGGAGGTGCCGCATCATCTTGTCGACTTCGTCGATCCGCTGCGCGATGTGAGCGCGGGCGAATATGCTCGGCAGGCGCGGCAGGCGGCTCGCGAGATTGCCGGGCGCGGGCATTTGCCGATTGTCAGCGGCGGAACGGGACTCTATTTGCGGGCGATGCTGGAAGGCCTGTTTGCGGGACCGCAACGGTCGGAGGCGCTGCGCGAGCGTTTGCGACTGCGCGTGGCGGAACGGGGCAGCGAATATCTGCATCGCATTTTGCGGCGGCTGGACGGGGCGGCTGCGGAGCGGATTCATGCGAACGATATTCCGAAGGTGATTCGGGCGATTGAAGTGTGCCTGGCGGCTCGGCAGCCGATGACGGAGCTTTGGCGGGATGGGCGCGAGCCGCTGGAGGGCTTTCGCATTTTGCGGCTGGGGCTGAATCCGGCGCGCGAGGCGCTTTACGCTCGCATCAACCTGCGCGCTGCCAGAATGTTTGATGAGGGGCTGATTTCCGAGACGGAAGCGTTGCTGGCGAAATATGGGGCGGCGGCGCGGCCGCTCTCTTCTCTTGGATACAGGCAGGCGATGCAGGTTCTGAGCGGCGAATTGGATCGCGAGTCGGCACTGGGCGCGGCGCAGCAGGCGCATCGCAACTATGCCAAGCGGCAGATGACGTGGTTTCGGCGCGAGCCGGAGGTGCATTGGCTGGCGGGCTTTGGCGATGACGCTCTGGTGCAAAATGCTGCGAGCGCGGTTGTCGGTTCCAGTCTTTTGTAGTCTTCAAATTTGGAGCTGATTTGAAATCCACTTGACACAAGACTTGCATGAGCCGAATGATTGGCTGATGAATCGAAATTGTTGCCGTGCTCGAATCTCCCAGACATTTTTCCAGACGTCCGCATCTTTCGCATTTCTGCTGGCGTTGATTTGTGGGTTGACGGTCACGCCATCTGCACATGCGCAGTCGCGTAAGTCGGCGGCTGCGAAGGGCGCGCCTGAAAGCGGCGAGGTGGCGCGCGGCAAATATCTAGTGGAGGGCGTGGCGATGTGCGTCCAATGCCACACTCCGCGCGACGGCAGCGGAAATCTTGATCACAGCCGGTGGCTGCAAGGGGCTCCGGTGCTGTGGGCGCCGGCGAACGGGGTGATGAGTAACTGGCCGCTGATTGCGCCGAGGATTGGCGGCAATCCTCCGGCAAGCGACGCGGATATGGTTAAGCTGCTGACGACCGGCATCTGGACGAACGGGAAAGAACTGCGTTTTCCGATGATGCCGTTTCGGATGAATGAGGCGGATGCCAGGGCGGTGGTTGCGTATCTGAAGTCGGTGGTGCCGCAGAAGTAGCCGGCTCAGAAACCTAAGTTGCACAGCCCTAAATTTGTTATCGTCATTCGCATGTTGCGACTCTGCCTGCGCGCTGCGTTTACTTTTGTGTTCATCTTCTGCGCAGCCGGCGGCTCCGCCACCGACAAGGACAAAACTAAAGATGCTGGCGCGAAAGCACACTTCGCGCGGCCGCGGCCGATTCATCTTGACGCTGCTGGGCGCAGGTGGGCGGATCGAGCGCTGCGACGAATGTCGAACGAAGAGAAGGTTGGACAGCTCTTCATGATCTGGGCGAAGGTGCAGTTCATGAACGATGCCGATCCGATCTGGGTCGACCTGCGCGAGAAAGTTCGCAAGTATCACATCGGGTCGCTCGGCATGACGGTGCCGAC
Source organism: uncultured Acidobacteriaceae bacterium (assembly GCA_963803645.1). GTDB lineage: Bacteria > Acidobacteriota > Terriglobia > Terriglobales > Acidobacteriaceae > Acidiflorens. Next base: position 1,519,479 of record CAWDNK010000007.1, read on the forward strand.
GGATGGGCCGCTGCTCTTGAAAAGCCAGCCCTATGAGGCGGCGGAGCTGTTGAACCGCCTGCAGAAGACTTCGAAGCTGCCGCTGATTTTTGCGGCGGACTTTGAGCGCGGGGTTTCGATGCGGCTGAACGGGACTACCGTTTTTCCGCATGCGATGGCGTTTGGCGCGACGGGTAAGCCCAAGAATGCCGAGGAGTTTGGACGCATCACGGCGCTCGAGGCGCGGGCGATTGGAGTGCACTGGAATTTCTTTCCCGATGCCGATGTGAATTCGAATCCGGCAAATCCGATTATCAATACGCGTTCGTTTGGCGGCGATCCGGAGCAGGTGGGAGATTTTGTCGCGGCTTACATCAAGGGCGCGCATGAAGGCGCGATGCTGACGACGGCCAAACATTTCCCTGGGCACGGCGACACTGGGACTGACTCGCATCTCGGTGTTGCGCAGGTTACGGGCGATCGGGCGCGGCTGGAGGCGGTGGAACTGCCTCCTTTTAAGCGCGCGATTGCCGCGGGCGTGGATGCGGTGATGGTGGCGCACGTGACCGTGCCGGCGCTCGATGCGGAACCGAACCGGGTGGCGACGACCTCGAAAGCTGTAGTGACCGGGCTGCTCAGGGAGGAGATGGGATTCAAGGGCATCGTGGTGACGGACGCGCTCGATATGGCGGGCTTGACGCGGCTCTTTGCGAGCGATGTGGGACGGGCGGCGGTGGAGGCGTTCAACGCGGGGAACGATCTGCTGATTATTCCGGCGGATCTGGATGCGAGCTATCGCGACATGGTGCTGGCGGTTAAGAGCGGCGAGATCAGCCGGGAGCGGTTGGATGAGTCTGTACGGCGGATTCTGGAGCTGAAGGCTGCTCTGGGGTTGAACAAGAATCGGCTGGTGGATGTGGGTCAACTGGAGCGGTTGGTGGGGGCTCCGGAGAACCTGGCGGCGGGGCAACGTATTGCGGACGAAGCGATTACGCTGGTCCGGGACAATGGGCACGAGATTCCTCTGTTAAGACTGGGAACTCCGCAGGCAGGACTTCCGTATCAGTCAGAGACAGAGGCGCGGAATCGTATTGTTGGGGTGATTTTTTCGGACGATATGCGCACCGAGTCGGGGCGGGTGCTGGCGCGCGAGATTCTGGCGCGGGTGCCGGACGCGCACATTATTTATGTCGACTCGCGGTCGGCGGCGGGCATGATGCCGGTGGTGACGGCGGCGGTGGAATCGGCGGACCATGTGATTGCGGCGGTGTATGTGATTCCGACGGCGGGGAAGGCGATTCGGTCGGGCGAGGGATTGAAGAATACGGTCTCGATGGATGAGGCGAGCGCGAGAGTACTGAAGGCGGTTCTGGACCGGGCCGCTGCGCACACGGTTGTTCTGGCGATGGGCAATCCGTATGTGATCGGGGATTTTCCGGCGATTCAGAATTATGTTTGCGCGTTTTCAAACGCCAGCGTGTCAGAGACGGCGGCGGTGAAGGCGCTGTTTGGGGAGATTCCGATTGGTGGTCATTTGCCCGTTACGATTCCGGGCATAGCAAATCGAGGCGAGGGTCTGGAACGCCCTGCCGGTGTGGCTTCAGGAGGTTCTACACATGTTCAGAACTAAGAGGTTTGGAGAAGGGAAAGAGAGTCGCGTAACGATTTCGCGATGGGCGCTTGGTACCCTGCTGGTGGCGCTTTGCGTGCTGCCGGCGTGCAGCATCAACGTGGACAAGAACGGCGAGAAGGATGGATCGAAACGAGTGGACATCCAATCGCCGGTGGGCGATTTGCATGTGAGCGAGAACGCCGATATGCGCGACACGGGCCTGGACGTGTATCCGGGAGCAAAGCCCGCGCCCAAGGACGACAACAGCAACGAGAAGAGCGCGAACGTGAACCTGTCGTTCCCCGGATTTCAGTTGAAGGTGGTGGCGGGGGAGTTTCTCTCCGACGATGCGCCCGACAAGATCACGGCGTATTACGACAAGCAACTGCAAAAGTTTGGAAAGCCGATTCAGTGCCATGGCGAGTACAGCAGCGGCGGGCGTGTCAATAGCAACGGTAAGGACGATTTGCAGCGGCCGGTGGCGTGCGGCAACGGCAATTCGAGCGACGGACTGGAGCTGAAAGTTGGGACGGAAGGGAATCAGCACATCGTGGCGGTGAAGTCGAGCGGGAAAGGCGCGCGCTTTGCGCTGGTTTATATCCGCATGCAGACGGGAAAAGAGAGGGCGACGATTTTGAGGGCGGCTGGCAAAGTTGCCGCCGGCTTTGATTCTGCGTTAGCTTCACATCAGTGGAACATTCTTGCGAAAAGTGTGGGGCGGCGGTTGAGGACGGGCGGCCGTTTTGTCCGCAATGCCGCGCGCCGCAGATTCACGTGCAGATTGCGGCTCCGGCGGGAGAAATTGCGGTGCCCGCGAACGACGCGGCAGATGCGGTGGTGCGCCACCCCGAGACCAGCGACTTCGAGGCCAGTAGAGACTTCGGCGGATCGCTGCCGACACAATCAGGATTGTTCGATCAACGGGCCGCGATGCGTTCGGCGCTCAAGGCCGGAGCGCTGGGAACTTTTCTTGGGATGATCCCGGTGCTTGGCATTGTGCTCACTGGGTCGCTATCGGTTTATTTCTACCGGCGAAAGACCGGGTACTACCCGCCCACCGGAATCGGCGTGCGACTGGGAGCGGCGGCGGGGTTGGTTCTGTTTGCGCTCAACTCGGTCCTGATCATTCCAATCATCTTATTGCACGCTCAAAAAGAATGTATTGATTCTCTGGTGCAGGTTGCTCAAAAATTCGGGATCGACACAACCTCGCCGCAGTTTCAAGCGAGCGTACGCGACCTGTTTACTCCGGCGGGATTGGCGAAGTCACTGGTCGTCGCATTAATTCTCACATCCGTTGGGGGCGCACTCTGCGCGCTGGTCATGCGCCGCGGACCGCGGAGCTAGTTCGCGGCTGATAGCGCCGACCGTTTGACCCTCCTATTGCAGTCTCTTAAACTTGAAAGATTCAATGAATAAGAAAAGGTTCAGATATGTCTGACAGCATTCATGTGAAGTTGCCTGACGGGAGCACCAAGGAAGTTGCGAAGGGCGCGACCGCGTTGGACGTGGCGAAGTCGATCAGCCCACGGCTGGCCGATGCCGCGCTCGCAGCCAAGACGAACGGCAACCTGATCGACCTGACGCGTCCGCTTGAGAAAGATACCGACCTGCGCATTCTGACGGACAAGGATCCCGAGGCGCTAGAGGTTTACCGGCATTCGTCGGCGCACCTCATGGCGGCGGCGGTGCTGGAGCTTTTTCCGGAGACCAAGCTCGGGCACGGTCCGGCTACGGAGAGCGGATTCTTCTACGACTTTTATCGCGAGACTCCGTTTACGCCCGAGGACCTGGAGAAGATCGAAAAGAAGATGCAGGAGCTGGTGCAGCAGAATCTGCCGTATGCGCGGGAATTTGTGGCGCGCACGGAGGGGCTGGAGAGATTCAAGAACGAAGGCGACTTCATGAAGTGCCATTTCATCGAGCAATTCACCAAGCCCGATGAAAAAATTTCGATCTACAAGACCGGCAAGTTTTTGGACTTCTGCCGAGGGCCGCATCTGCCTTCGACCGGGAAGATCAAGGCGTTCAAGCTGCTGAATATTGCGGGGGCGTATTGGCTGGGGGATGAGAAGAACCCGCAACTCCAGCGGATTTATGGGACTGCATTTTTTTCGAAGAAGGATCTTGATGCTTATCTGAATTCGATTGAAGAGGCGAAGAAGCGCGATCATCGCGTGCTGGGGAAACAGCTCGATCTGTTCTCGATTCAGGAGCTGGCCGGGCCAGGGCTGATCTTCTGGCATCCCAAGGGCGGAATTATCCGCAAAGAGATGGAAGACTGGATGCGCGAGCAGTACGTGAAGCGCGGGTATTCGCTGGTGTACACGCCGCACGTCATGCGCAAGCAGTTGTGGCAGACCTCCGGTCACGAAGGCTATTACGCGCAGAATATGTTTGACGCGATGGAGCTGGACGATGCCGAGTATCGGCTGAAGCCGATGAACTGCCCGGGGCACATTCTGATTTATCGGGATTCGTTGCGGTCGTACCGCGATTTGCCGGTGCGGCTGGGCGAGTTGGGAACCGTGTACCGGTACGAGCGCTCGGGCGTGATGCATGGGTTGCTGCGGGTGCGCGGATTTACGCAGGATGACGCACATATCTTCTGCACTCCCGAGCAGATCGAAAAAGAAATCGCCGATTGCGTGGAGTTCGCGCGCGATGTGCTGCGGGATTTTGGATTTGAAAAATTTCAGACTGAGTTGTCGACGTGGGATCCGAACGACCGCAAGAACTTTGTGGGCAGCGAAGAGCAGTGGAACAGGGCGACTGGATCACTCGAAAGAGTTTTGCGCGAATTGAATATCGAGTACAAGGTGATTCCGGGCGAGGCCGCGTTTTACGGGCCGAAGATCGATATCAAGCTGGTGGATGCGATCGGGCGGCTGTGGCAGCTTTCGACGGTGCAGTTTGATTTCAATCTGCCGCAGAGGTTCGAGCTTGAATATGTGGCGGAAGACGGCACGCGCAAACAGCCGGTCATGGTGCATCGGGCGCTTTATGGGTCGATCGAGCGATTCTTTGGCGTGCTGATCGAGCACTACGCGGGGGCGTTTCCGGTGTGGCTGTCGCCTGTGCAGGCGGTGATGATTCCGATTGCAGAGCGGCACGTGGCGTATGCGGAGAAAGTCGCGGCGCAGTTGCGGGCGGCGGGAGTGCGCGTGGAGGTGGACGCGCGCAACGAGAAGATGAACGCCAAGATTCGCGAACACGCGATGCAGAAGGTGCCATTCCTGCTGGTGGTGGGCGATAAAGAAGCCGAGAGCGGCAACGTGAATGTGCGGACTCGCGGGAAGGAGAAGACTGAGGATGTGGCGGCGGCGGAGTTTGTGGAGAGGATTCGCGGGCTGATTAAGGAGAAGAGGGCGGCGCTGTGAAATGGCGTGGAAAGCGACTTCCGACGGCTTTCGGCGTGACAATCTGAGGTATTGACAGGCGAGAGAGATGGTTTTTGGTACCATGAAAATCTAACGGTGAGCGTTAGAATTTCATGGTATGATTGCGGCGTGATTGTCCGCATGGCCGACATTACGCTCGTGAGGACTGCGTTACGGCGCAGCCGAGTTGTCGCCTTGCTTGGACCGAGGCAATGCGGGAAGACTACCCTGGCGCGCGAGATCGTGCCGCCGGACTCCCTGAACTACTTTGACCTGGAGGATCCGCGGAGCATCGCGCGGTTGTCGGAGCCTGACACGGCGCTTCGTCCGCTGAAGAAGTGGGTGGTGATCGACGAGATCCAGCGGCGTCCGGATCTTTTCCCGCTCCTCCGCGTGCTGGCTGATCGCAGACCGCTCCCGGCGCGGTTTCTCGTTCTCGGAAGCGCATCGCCCGACCTGCTGCGTCAGTCATCGGAGACTCTTGCCGGGCGTCTCGAGACTGTCTACCTGGAGGGTTTTCGACTCGCAGATCTGGGAGCGGCAGCGCAAGGCCGTCACTGGTTGAGAGGCGGATTTCCGCTGGCCTATACGGCGCGAAACGAGGCGGACTCGCTGGCCTGGAGACGTCAGTTCCTCCAGACGTTCCTTGAGCGCGATTTGCCGCAGCTTGGTATTACGATTCCGGCGCTTGCGCTGCGGCGTTTCTGGAACATGATCTCTCATTATCATGGGCAGATCTGGAACGGAGCCGAGTTGGCTCGCGCCTTAAGCGTGGGCGAGCCCACCGTGCGTCGATATCTTGATCTGATGGCGGATGTGTTCATGGTCCGGCAGTTGCCGCCCTGGTTTGAGAATCTTGGGAAACGGCAGGTCAAAGCGCCGAAGGTGTATGTGCGCGATAGCGGACTGCTTCATGCGTTGCTGGGAATTGCCAATCAACGGGATCTGGAGTTTCATCCGAAGGTTGGAGCATCGTGGGAGGGCTACGCGGTGGAGGAGGTTCTGAAGTCGTTCCGTCCTGACGAGGCTTATTACTGGGCGACACACAACGGAGCGGAGCTGGACATGCTTTTGTTCAAGGATGGTCGCCGCATCGGAATCGAGTGCAAACGCGCCGATGCGCCGGCAATGACGCCCTCGATGCGGATTGCGCTCGACGACCTCAAGCTCGACCGGCTATGCGTGTTGTATCCGGGTGCGAAGAGGTATTCGCTGGCGAAGAAAGTTGACGTTATACCGCTGGCGGAGTTCGTCAATGCCAAATAGGTGCGGCCCGAAACAGGCCGCGCCATCCTTGAGGCCCTGCGAAGGGCTGTGGTAGCATCGGTGGTTTCGCAGGCGATGCCGCGTTTGGCCTGTACCAGCACTCTTCTATCGATAGGGCCCGGCCGGAATCATTCAATTTTCGGATAACGCGGTCCGCCTGCGAACTGCGGAGCTTCGCTCCGCTGGACAGCCAGCCACCCCAGACGGCGGAAAGCGCGCCGCCCGGGGGCCCCGGGGCGCGGCGGCTGCCCCCACGTGGATCGGGCGACAATGATCGTCCCTGCACGCTTGAAGGAGACAAACCGTGAAAGTTTACGAAGGAGCCAATCTCCGCAACCTTGCCTTGATCGGGCATGGCCATGCGGGCAAGACTACCCTGGTATCGGCCATGCTCCAAACGAGCGGTGCCACGCAGCGTTTTGGGCACGTGGACGACGGCACCGCGACCACCGATTACGACGAGGAAGAAATTGCCCGCAAGATGTCGATTGCGACCGGACTGGCTTTTGTGGAGTGGGGAAAGACGAAGATCAATCTGCTGGATACGCCTGGGTTCAACATGTTTGTCCACGAGGCGAAGATGGTGCTGCCGGTGGTGGATGCGGCGCTGGTGGTGGTGGACGGCGTGGCGGGGGTTGAAGTTGTCACCGAGCGGGTGTGGGCATACTGCGAAGAAATTGGGTTGCCGCGGATGATCGTGGTGAACCGGATGGACCGCGAACGCGCCAACGCCGAGCGCGTGCTGGAATCGCTGACCGCGGCGTTTGGCAGGGCGGTTACTCCGCTCCAGCTTCCGATTGGCAGCGAGAAGAGTCTGTCTGGCATTGTCGATTTGGTGCGTATGAAGGCGTTCACGTATGAGATGGGCGGCAGCGGCAAGGGCAAAGAAGGGCCGATTCCGGCGAGCGTGGCCGATGCGGCGAAAGAGGCGCATGAAAAGCTGGTCGAGCTGGTCGCCGAGGGCAAAGACGAGTTGATGGAAGAGTACTTCGAGAAGGGAACGATTCCGGAAGAGGATCTGGTGCCGGCACTGCATGAGGCGATTCGCGAGGACAAACTTTTTCCGGTGCTGTTTACGTCGGGGCTGGGGAATATTGGCGTCGACGAACTGATGGATTTTATTGTTGACTACACGCCGGCCGCAAGCGAGCACCACGCCGTTACGGGACAGCCGAGCGGGAATGGAACTCCGGCCGCACGGAAGATAACGGACAACGAACCGGCATCGGTGTTTGTTTTCAAAACTGTGTCGGACGCGTTTGCGGGGCGCATTTCTTATTTCAAAGTTTTCTCGGGCATTTTGAAGAATGATGCGACGCTCCAGAATTTCAATCGGAATACGGCTGAGAAATTTGCGCACATCTGGATGATGCAGGGCAAGCAGACGATTCCGATCGCCGAGCTGCATGCCGGCGATATTGGCGCGGTCGCGAAGCTTAAAGAGACGCTGACCGGCGATACGCTGGGCGACAAGGGGGCTCCGATTCAGTATCCGGAGGTGAAGCTGCCGGAGCCGGCGATTACGTTTGCGATCGAGCCGAAGACGCGCGCCGACGAAGACAAGCTGGGCGTCGGGCTGCACAAGTTGATGGAGGAAGACGCCATGCTGCGCTTCTTCCGCGATCCGCAGACCAAGGAATTCTTGATCGCGGGAACGGGGCAGCAGCACATTGAAGTTGTCGTCTCGAAGATGAAGAAGCGGTATCACGCCGAGGTGGTGTTGAAGGCGCCGAAAGTGCCGTATCGCGAGACGATTCGCGGCAAGGCCGATGTGCAGGGACGACATAAGAAGCAGACGGGCGGACACGGTCAGTATGGCGATTGCAAGATCAGGGTAGAGCCGCTGCAACGCGGCGGGGAGTTTGAGTTCGTGAATGACATTTTCGGGGGGGCGATTCCGAAGAACTATATCGCTCCGGTGGAAAAGGGCATCAAGGACGCCGCGGCGCGCGGCTATCTTGCCGGGTTTCCGATGGTTGATTTTCGGGTGGTGCTCTATGACGGGTCATATCACGACGTCGATTCGAACGATCTGTCATTTCAGATGGCGGGACGCATCGCTTTCAAGAAGGCGATGGAAGTGGCCAAGCCAACTCTGCTAGAGCCGGTCATGCACATTGAGATCACCGTGCCCGACGAATTCGCGGGAACGATCATGGGCGACCTGAACAGCCGGCGCGGACGCATTCAGGGCATGGACAATAAAGGCGGGAACACGATTGTGAAGGCCGAGGCTCCCATGGCGGAGATGCTGACTTACGGCGCCGATCTGACGTCGATGACGCAGGGCCGGGGCAGCTTCAACATGGAGATGCATCACTACGATATTGTGCCGGCGCAGCTGCAAGAGAAGATTATTGAGAAGGCTAAGGCGCTGCGGGGGGACGTGAAGGAAGAGGAAGAGTAGGGAGATTTGAAGTTAGTCTTGGGATGAATGTGGAAGGCCGTTCTTGTCGTACCCGAGGATCTGGTCTTCTGTGCTGGAATCGAGCGGCGGCAGCTTATCCACCCGATGCAAGATGTCTTGAATCGCTTCTGGTGTTGTCCGCTTCGACCCCGTTGCGACTGCATTTTCGTCTTTCTTGTTTTCGTCCATCAGCTTTTTAATCCTTCAGCCTTGGCTAGCTTGGCCTGCCTGTCGTCGAAGGTCCAGAAGCGCTCGGCTTTCAGTTCGAGGGCGCAGGCGACGTGCAGGGAGTCGAGGGTGCGCACTCCGAGTTTGGGACCATGTTGGCGGGCCAAATTGGCGCAAAGTTCGAAAGCATTTTCGGGCATGGCAACGCCGAACCACAGCGCCATTTTACGGTCATTCTCAAATGCGCGGTCGATGCGTTCCGCCTCCGAAGCCGACATTTGCCCCCGAAAAACCTGGCCAGCAAGCGCGTGGGCCCACTCGGAGAGAATGAGTGGCGTCATGTAAATACGAGGATGCTGGCGCAGAAGGGCATCGGCATGGATTGAGTGTTTGCTTTCAACATAAGCCGATACGATAAAGCTGGAGTCAGCGTAGACGGTCAATAGCGTCCCCGATCTTTGATCAGGTCTTCCACGATGGGCGAGATGCGTCCGCCAAAAATCTCTTTCCGGCGGGCTGCAAAATCCGGATACTGAACTGGCTGCGACTGCTCCTCTGTTTCCGGAACGATGCGGGCAATCAAGCGGTCGCGTTCGCGAAGTTCGACAGTCTTACCGGCCCGCAACCAGGCTTTTAGACGGCGGGTGTCACGCAGTTGGCGCATGTTGACCGAGGGCATGTATTAATGTGGCACATAATGTGTCACATTGTCAACTGGGTCTTGATTGCGGCTGGTCCTGGTCTTAACCCTCTGATCCCTTAATTTTTATGGAAAATCAATTTTCTATCTCGCCGTTGTTGGCGTACCATCCTGTTGTTAAATCTGGAGGTCCTTTCATGCGCAGGCGGATTCCCCCAATGGCTTGCCGCTTCTCCGCCGCGGCGTTCGGGCTTATGCTGCTTTCGATGTTGGTAACTGTGTTCGCAACTGCCCAACCGGCAAAGGACACGATTCTGGAACTCGATCACGCGTCGATCTGCGGATCGAACCTGGAGACGTTGCGCCAGGCGTTCACCGATGTTGGGCTGACTCCGGATTTTGGCGGTCCGCATGGCAATGGCGTGACCCAAATGGCGGCGGTTGGCTTCGATGATGGGACTTATATCGAGTTGATCGCGCCAGTGAAACCCGGAGTGACGGCGGGTTCCGAATGGGCCAAGTTTATGGGAGAGGATGCGGTCACTTGCGCGTGGGCGGTGGGCACGAATGTGCTGCTCCAGGAAGTGGACCGGCTGAAGAAGGCCGGAATTGCCGTCACTGCGCCGGAGCATGGGAGCCGGAAACGTCCGGACGGCATGTCGGTCGAGTGGACGACGGCGGCGGTTGGCTCAGGCACACGGGGCTCGGTGCTGCCCTTTGTTATTGAAGACCAGACACCGCGGGCGTGGCGGGTGCAGACCTCGGCGGCGGTGCAGGGAGCGCCGGTTTCGGGCGTGGAGAATGTCATCATCGGCGTGAGTAATCTGGACGCTTCGATTGCGCTGTTTCGCAAGGCGTATGGCTGGACCGAGCCGATCATGGAAACGCAAAAAGATTGGGGAAAGATGGCGTACTTTCCGGGAGAGCCGGTGATTCTGGTGTCGGGCGCGGGATGGATTTCGGAAAGAATCGGCAGGTTTGGGGAATCGCCGGTAGCGTTTTTGCTGGCGGGGCGGGACTTTGCGGGGGCGGTGAAGAAGTACAAGCTGGGCGGCACGAAGACGTGGTTCGGGCAGAAGGTGGCCTGGTTTGACGCGGGGAAGTTGAAGGGCGTGCGGCTGGGCGTGATTGGGGAGTAGGTTTGGCGCGGGAAAGAACTTGCCGAGCTTCGCTCGGCTTGGACGGGCGAGTCGCCCGCCCCCACATCGGCCGTCTCCACATGGCCCGTCGCTCCACAATCTGACATCTGCTAACATTTCGCTGAGTGGCTCTCGCACACAACAATCCCAACTTGCCGATGAAGGACCGGCTGGTCTCGGCTGCTCCGGTCGAGGACGATTCTTCTTTTGAGCTGAAGCTGCGTCCGCAGCGGCTGGCGGAGTTTATTGGGCAGGCGAAGGTCAAAGAGAATCTGGACGTGGCGATTCAGGCGGCGAAGTCGCGTGGCGAGGCGCTTGACCATGTGCTGCTTTACGGGCCTCCTGGGCTGGGCAAGACTACGCTGGCGACCATCATTGCCAATGAACTCGCGGTTGCATTCCAGCAGACTTCGGGGCCGACGCTCCAGATCAAGGGCGAGCTGACCTCGATATTGACGAACCTGCGCGAGCGGCAGGTGTTTTTTATTGATGAAGTACACCGGCTGCAACCGGCGCTTGAGGAGATTCTTTACTCCGCGCTTGAGGATTACAAGCTCGACATCATGATCGGGCAGGGGCCGTCGGCGCGCACGCACACGATGGACGTGAAGCCATTCACGTTTGTGGGCGCGACCACGCGGGCGGGGCTGCTTTCGGCGCCGCTGCGGTCGCGGTTCGGGTTGCTGCTGCGGCTGGAGTTCTACACGAATGAAGATCTGCGGATTATTATCAATCGTTCGGCTGAGATTCTGGGCGTGAAGATCGATCGCGCGGGGTCGGAGGAGATTGCGGGACGGTCGCGGGGCACTCCGCGCATTGCGAACCGATTGCTGCGGCGGGTGCGCGATTATGCGCAGGTGCGGGCTGCGGGAGAGATCGATCAGGCGACGGCGAAGGCCGCGCTCAAGATGCTGGAGGTTGATCAGCATGGCTTTGACGAGATCGATCGCAAGCTGCTGCTGACGATTATTGAAAAATATCAAGGTGGTCCGGTGGGCGTGAATACGCTGGCGGCGGCGCTGGCAGAGGAGCCGGATGCGATCGAGGAGATCTACGAACCGTTTCTGATGCAGATCGGATTTTTGAACCGGACGCCGCGCGGGCGCGTGGCTACGCAGCTGGCGTATGAGCATTTTGGAATCACGCCGAATCGGCGGCAGAGTTCGTTGTTTTGAGCCAGAGTTGGTTAGGGGTTCGACTAAAAGACTTACCACAGAGGACACAGAGAGCACAGAGGACATAAAGGAGTATGCGTATGAGTATGACGGCCTCTAGGATCTCTAAAGGGGGATTGATGCGTGACGTGATTGCAACTGACGGTGCTCCGAAGGCGATTGGGCCTTATTCGCAGGCGATTCGGGCGGGGGGACTGCTGTTTACTTCGGGGCAGGTGGCGATTGATCCGGCGACGCAGCAGGTGATCGCGGGAGATATTGCCGCGCAGACGGATCGGGTGATGAAGAATCTTGTGGCCATTCTGGAGACGGCGGGCAGCGGCCTGGAGAAGGTAGTGCGGTGCACGGTCTTTTTGAAGAACATGAATGACTTTGGCGCGATGAACGAAGTTTATGCGCGCTACTTCAAGCAGGCGCCGCCGGCCCGGTCTACTGTTGAGGTTGCGCGGCTGCCTAAGGATGTGCAGGTCGAGATTGACGTGATTGCTTTGGCTTGAGGCGATTACCAGGTAAGTCAAAAGCTTTGACCACGGAGTACACAGAGGGGCACGGAGGAATGCGCTGCGTCTCTTATTACTCTTGCGGGAGATTCAACACTAGAAAGGACATTATGAAGACGATTGCTCTGATGATTATGCTGCTCGGCTTAGCTTTGTTTGCGGTTGCGCAAACTGCTCCGGCTAAGAAGGCTGCCGGCGGACCGACCAAGGTTACGGGCGCGCCTACGAAGACTCCTAGCGGGCTGGAGTACTGGGACATTAAGGTTGGGACGGGCGCGGTCGCGCAAAGTGGCCACGACGTGAAGGTCGACTACACGGGCTGGCTCACCGATGGAAAGAAGTTCGATAGTTCGGTCGGGACCGGAAAGCCGTTCGATTTCATGTTGGGGGCGGGGCAGGTGATCAAAGGATGGGATGAGGGCGTGGTCGGCATGAAGGTGGGCGGGAAGCGGCAGCTGCGCATTCCTCCGGAGCTGGCGTATGGGGCGAAGGGGTATCCGGGCGCGATTCCGTCGAATGCCACGCTGATTTTTGATGTGCGGCTGGTGGATGCGAAGTAGGCGGGGCTGGCCCGGAGAGTGACTTGCCGCGGACGCTGGCCGTACTGCGCGCGCGAGAAAAAGGCGTTTACCACAGAGGACACAGAGGGCCACGGAGCGAAGCTCGGTTCCTAAACGTTGTTTAGCAACTCTGTTTGGTGCGGGCCGGGTTCAACGTCATGTTCGAGCGCGTCGTCGGACTTTTCAGTTACCACGTTTTTCGAGCTGCTCCATTCCCTCTGCTCCATCTCCTCTGCTCCATAAAGACCGTAAGCCATTTGTTGGCAACAACATTTTTTCGGGGTTGACGCGGTCGAGGTTGTGGAGCACACTTCGGGCAAAAAATGGAGGACTTATGCCATCGCTCCGCTCGCTATATCTGCCTGCCGTCTTAGTCGTGGTAACTCTTCTCCAACTTACTACTTCGCTGCCAGCCCAAGGCGAAAGCCAATCGATTAAAGCGCACGCTGCGGTCAATCTGGGGCCGGCGAATGTGTGCCCGGCCGGCCAGAAGTCTCCGAAGCCATGCAGCCAAAGTGCAAAGGTGAAATTCAGTGTCACGACGACGACGAGCTTTGGTCCCGTGAAAGTTGTAACGCAGGGAGACTCTAGTCTCGACTTCAACCTGATAACTACAACTTGCACGGGGACGCTCTCCGCTGGGAGCACGTGTGGAGTGACGGTCAACTTCACGCCGACGACTGCGGGGGCTCGCAATGGCGGGATTCAGATTATGGATTCGGAAGGCAATCTGATTTCTGCCACGTACATTTATGGCATTGGGCAGGCGCCCCTTACGGCGTTCAACCCCGGAGTCGAAATCAATTTGCCGCTCACTGGTTATACAGGTGACGCAATGGCCCTGGATGCGGCGGGCAACGTCTATTTCGCGGTGAACGATAACAGCATCGCGGAGTTCGACCCGGTGACAGGAACGCAGACGACGGTTGCCAGCGGCGTGGGCAATGCGGATTTTGTGCAGGGGATGACCATCGATGGCGAGGGGAATATCGTCGTTTCCAGCAACAACATCATCAAGATTGCAGCCGTGTCGAGAACGCAAACGCCGATAGCGCCAGAGCTAAATGGGGCTGCGGGAATCGCGGCGGATGGACGAGGGAATCTATACATCGGCGACGATTGGGACAACTGGGGAAAATATGGATGGCCTCGTATTGCCGAAATATCTGCCAAAACCGGGAAGGTGCAAACTTTGCTTAGCGGGGACGTTGCCGGCGACACGGGAATTCCCTTCTTGAACCTGCCCTGGGGCGCTGCGGTCGACAGCGCGACCAATGCGTATGTCGCTTGCTATAACTTCGGGCCGGTTTTCGAGTCGCTGGCAGGAACTCCTCCGGATAACGGCGACGGCATTGTTGCGAGCCGCCAATACAAGGAGGTGGGCAACTTCGCCAACCCATCGGCGGTGACGGTAGATGCGGCCGGAGATGCTTATGTGGTGGACGGCGGCGTCATTGAGGTACAGGTTGGCACCGGCACGCTCAGTCAGATTGCCGCCGACCAGTCGCCATTTCAAGTGCAAATGGCGATGGATGCCGCCGGCAATTTGTATTTTCCGAATTCGAACAATAGCAACGAGATGGTGGAAGCCGAGGCCGCGCCCGCGCCTTTGAATTTTGGATCGGTACAGGTTGGAGGGGAGAGCGCTCCGCAATCGATCACAATTCAGAATATCGGCAACGAGCCGCTTAATGCGGTTACGCCGGGATTGAGCATTTCGGCAGGATTTGTGCAGGTGCCGGGGTCCGGACCATTTCCCGACTGCACGGCCAGCTTCTCGCTTGCTCCGGGAGCGGCATGCAATTTGAGCATCAGTTTTGAGCCGAAAACGGCGGGCACAGCGACCGGCAATGCCACCTTCACCGACAATTCGCTGAATAACCCGAAGGCGAGCCAAGCCATAAGCCTGCAGGGGATTGGGAAATGAACGGTGCGGGCAGCGAGCCTTCGCCCTGAGCGAACTTACGCTTTGACGACTTTGCCGCTGCGCAGGCAGGACGTGCACACGCGCATGTGCTTGGTGGTCGCGCCGACTTTGGCGTGAACGGGGCGCAGATTGACGTTCCAGCGCCGCTTGCTCACGTTGTGGGCGTGGCTGATGGTGTTGCCGAACTGCGGCCCCTTGCCGCAGATATCACAAACTCGTGCCATAACTCTTGGAGTCCTTCCGAGGCTGATGCCGAAAAATTAATTTTACAGGAAGGTGGGGAAAACTGCCATAGGGCAAGCTCTCAGCTGTCAGCTCTGAGTAAGACCAGTTGCCAGCAAGGCCCCTCGACCTCTGCAGCTTCTCGGCCCCCGAATTCTCCGCCCAGGAACTGGAATCAGGCGGCTTTGCCCATCACCGGCTGGGCGCAGTGGGCACAGCGGCGGGCGTCGATTGGAATCTCGCTCAGGCATTCCGGGCACTTCTTGGTGGTTGGATCGGCCGGGGCTGGCGCCTTTCTCATGCGCGAGACCAGGGCGTTGATCGGGGTCACGACAAAGAAGTAAATGGCGGCGGCGATCAGAAAGAACGAGATGCAGGCATTGATGAAATCGCCGACTGGAAAGGGCGTCCCGTGGAGGGAGAAGCTAACGGACGCAAAGTCTGGCTTGCCGACGAGGGCGGCGATGAGCGGGGTGAGCAGATCTTTGGTGAGGGCGGCGACCACTCCGCCAAAG
This sequence comes from uncultured Acidobacteriaceae bacterium, assembly GCA_963803645.1. Taxonomy (GTDB): domain Bacteria; phylum Acidobacteriota; class Terriglobia; order Terriglobales; family Acidobacteriaceae; genus Acidiflorens. Next base: position 1,534,969 of record CAWDNK010000007.1, read on the forward strand.
GCCGCGCCGATGACGACGCCTACTGCCATATCGACCACGTTGCCGCGCAGGATGAACTGCTTGAATCCGGATAGCATAAAAGCCTCCTACTGTTGAATGGCCGCAAATGTAAATGGAGAGCGGGGATTTGGTCAAGGGCGGGGGCGGAGGTGGTCGTTCGCTGAGTTTGAGCCAGCCCCAAGCATGATACATAGGTCCTTCGCTTCGCTCAGGATGACATTGGGATGAAGCAGCTCGCACTGGAGGCAGGCGTCAGCCTCGAGTCAGCCTCCTCAGATCCGCATGGGCATTACGATGTAGCGGTACTTGTAGTCTTCGCTTTCGGCGGGGCGGAGCTGGCCGGCGGATTGGGCGTCTTTCAACTCTAGCTTGACCTCGCCGGGGCCGACTGCCTTGATGAAATCCAGCAGATACTGGGCGTTGAAGCCGATGGCCATGGCGTCGCCGTTGTAGTCGACCTCGAGGGAATCTTCGGACTCGCCGGTTTCGGTGGATGAGGCGGAAAGTTTGAGTTCGCCTTTCTCGAGGCGGATGCGGACGGCTCTGGAGCGTTCGTCAGCGAACTGGGCCACGCGCGAGATGGCGGCGCCGAGTTCATCGCCGTGCAGGACGATGGACTTGGTGATGTCCTTGGGCAGCACGGCTTCGTAGTTGGGGAACTGGCCGGTGAGCTGGCGCGAGGTGAGCAGGCGCGGGCCGACGCGGAAGAAGAGCGTCGATTCGTCTTTGGCGAAGTCGATGGTCTCAATGTCGGAGTCGAGCAGGGATTTGAGCTCGTCCATGGCCTTTTTGGGGATGAGCGTTTTCATCTCGCCCGAAACGCCTTCGAACTTCTCTCCAGAACGCTCAATGTGAGCGAGGCGATGGCCGTCGGTGGCCACCATGGTGATGGACTCGGGCTTGAGGACCATTAATGCGCCATTGAGCGTGTAGCGCGATTCCTCGTTGGCGATGGCGAAGCCGGTTTTGGCGATCATGGAGCGCAGAACGGGCGCGGGAATCTTGATCACTCCGGCGGTTGGGAAAACGGGCAGGCCGGGGAAATTGGAGCGTGCCATGCCGACCATTTTCGTATTGGAGCGTCCGCAGCGAATGCTGACCCAGTGATTTTCGAGCAGCTTGATGGTGATGTCGGCGTCGGGCAGCAGGCGGACGTAGTCGTAGAGCTTGCGCGCCGGGATGGTGCAGGCGCCCTCTTTTTTTACTTTGGCGTTGCAGGAGGTGCGCAGGCTGAGGTCGAGGTCGGTGGCGGTGAGTGAAAGCTTGTCGGCGGCGGCCTCGAACAAATAGTTCGAAAGGATGGGAATGGTCGTCTTGCGCTCGACGACGCCCTGGGTGGCCGTCAGTTCGCGAAGCAGTTCGGCTTTGCTGACCGTGATCTCCATACTCGTAACCGCTGCGGGTGCAGGAGCAGAAGCGACTTCTACCGGCATGTTGGGTCTCCCGACTATACTTCTGTTCTTCTTCTTATATCAAATGCAAAAGCAAGAAAACCAGCGGATTGGTTGACGGTCGCTGGTCGTCGGTCGTCCGGAATTCGATGGCAACGGACATGAACCGGTTTGCTGACGACCGACGACAGCCGACCAACGACGTCTTTCTACGCCCCCAATTGCTCCGTCAGCTTATTGAGCAGCCGGTTCAGATCCTTGTCTTCCTTGCGAAGTTCTTCGATCTTCTGGACGGAATGCAGCACGGTGGTGTGGTGCTTGCCGCCGAACTGGCGGCCGATTTCCGGCAAGGAGGCTTCGGTCAGGTGCTTGGCAAGGTACATGGCGATCTGGCGTGGGTAGACGATTGAGCGCGAGTTGTTCTTGGCCTTGATCTCGACGAGGCGCAGGCCGAACTGCTCCGCGACCGCCTTTTGAATGGACTCGATGGTGACTTTTCGAGCCTGCGAATCGATAAAGTTCTTGAGCACCTGCTGGCAATAGGGGAGCGTGATCTCAGCGCCGATCAGCGAGGAGTGCGCGACCAGCCGGATCAACGCGCCTTCGAGCTCGCGGACATTGGAGCGAATGTTCGAGGCGATGTAGAGCGCCACATCGTCGGGCAGGCTGACGCGCTCCTGCTCGGCCTTCTTTTGCAGGATGGCAACTTTGGTTTCGAGATCGGGCGGCTGAATGTCGCCGATGAGTCCCCATTCGAAGCGGCTGCGCAGGCGATCTTCAAATTCGGCCAGCTCTTTGGGCGGGCGGTCGCTGGCGATGACGATCTGCTTCATCGACTCGTGCAGGGCGTTGAAGGTGTGGAAGAACTCTTCCTGGGTGCGCTCTTTTTGCGCCAGGAACTGGATGTCATCAATCAGCAACACATCCATGGTGCGAAACTTGTCGCGGAAGCTGATCATCTTGTCGTAACGCACCGAGTTGATCATCTCGTTGGTGAACTTCTCGCTTGAGACGTAGCAGATGGCGGCCTGCGGCGTCCGGCGCTTGATTTCATGGCCGATGGCCTGCATCAGGTGGGTCTTGCCCATGCCTGTTCCGCCGTAAAGGAACAGGGGGTTGTAGGCCTTGGACGGCCGCTCGGCGACCGCCTGGCAGGCGGCATGCGCGAACTGGTTGCCGCTGCCGATGACGAAGGCGTCAAAGGTGTAGCGGGGGTTCAGTTGCGCGGCGCTGTCCCAGTCGAAGCGGCCCTGCGCGGGAGCGGAGTTTGATTGCTGCGCCGAACCGGACGCAGGGAACGCCGATAGGCCGCCGTTGTGGCGGATGGGAGTGTTCGAAGGATCGTCTTCGGCGGTGACGAACTTTACGTCTTCGTATCCGAGGCCGAGGTCATCGACGGCTTCCTGAATCAGGTCGGCGTACTTGTCGCCCTCTCGCCGGTACTCCTCGCTCGGAACGCGGACGAAGAGAACTCCATTGCTGATGTGACTGTAACGGGTCGGCTTGAGCCAGGTGTTGTAGGAATGACGATTGATTTTCTTTTCCAGCGCATCAAGGATGCGCACCCACGGATTCGGAATGATGGAGGAACTGGAAACGGACATTTTATGAATACCAAACACCCGGCGAGGTGCGCCGGGATCAATCCAATCTTGAAATATGAGTCTACGTTTGCTGCGGGGTAATGCCTGTTTTCGAGTACGGGTTGTCGGTGAATTTCATTACGGGACGAACGGCATACTAGCACAAAAAAAATCGGAGTGTTGATCTGGTGTAACAAAAAATCTCGCGAGCATGCGACATTGCATCGAGATTTTTTTTAGCTGTCAAGTGTCGAGAAACTAACTGCCGCGAGAAGAGTGCAGTTTTGGTTTTAAGGTGTCGAGCCGCGGGTTTCGAGCTAACTTGTCCGCGAACCCGAACGAAGCGAAGCGCTCATTGCGGTCTGGGGCTACGAGGCCGTTCGCCGCGCTCGCGTTCGGGTCTGGCGGGCGACTTGTAATTGCCCGGATAGACGACGACCGAGCGCCGGCCGCCTTCGCCATCGCTTTCGGTGCGCAGATCCTTTTCTTCGCGCAGCGCGAGGTGGACGATGCGGCGTTCGCGCGACGACATCGGGCCGAAGCGGTAGGGCTCGCCGGTGCGGCGGACTCTGTCGGCCGCGGTGCGCGCTGCGAGTTGTAACTCGTCGATACGCAGGGAACGGAAATTCTTGCAGTCGAACCAGATCTTCTCGTGTTCGTTACCCTGCAAATGCAGAATCTCGGAGGCGAGCAGCTCGAATGAGCGAAGCAGTTCGCCGCCGCGCTCGAGCAGCAGCGCCGAGTCGGGGCCGGCGAACTCGACCAGAATTTCGGGATGCTCCCAATCGCGATTCTGCGCGATCGGCGGATCGACGGTGATGCGGTACTTCAGTTTGAATCCGCCGTTGGAGATGATGGTTTGCAGGAATTCGCCGATTTGTTTCGCGGCAACGACTTTGTCGGTAATAGGCATAGATGGCTCTTGGCTCTTGGCTCTTAGCTTTTAGCCAAAGGCCAAAAGCTGAAAGCTTATTTCTCTTTCTTCCTTGCGCGCTTCTCCATCATCTCGCGCATTTCGCGGCCGAGCGAGGTGCGATTCATGACGGCTTGCTGCACGATTCCGATCAGTTGTCCCGCGGACCAATAAAGGCCGAGACCGGCGGGCAGGTTCCAACTGATGACGCCCATCATGCCCGGCATCATAATGTTCATCATTTTTTGTTGCGACGGGTCCATGCCGGCCTGCGGCGTCATGCGCTGCATGACGAGCATGGTGACGATGATGGCGATGGGCAGAATGTGCTTTGGGTCAGCCGCCGCCAGATCGTGAATCCAGAGCCAGGGCGCATGACGGAGGTCGATCGCGACTCCGAGCATGCGATAGTACGCGAACAGGAACGGCATTTGAATCACCAGCGGCAAACAGCCGCCCGCGGGATTCACGCCTTCTTTCTTGTAGAGCGCCGAGATCTCGGTGTTCATTTCGGCCTTGCGCGGATCGCGCATGCTGTACTTCTTGTATTTTTCCTGGATCGATTTGATCTGGGGGGCAACTCGCTGCATCTTGAGCATTGACTTCATCTGCGAAAGCCGCAGCGGCAGCAATGCGAGATTGATGATCAGGGTCTGAAGCAGGATGGCCCAGCCCCAGTTGGGCACGATGTGGTTATAAGTCCACTTCAGCCAAAGGAAGAGCGGACGCGCGATCAGGCCGAGCCAGCCGAAGTCAACGACCGCCCGCAAGTCAGGCTCTGAGCCGGTGATTCCCGGGACGGGTACGGCTTCGAGATCGGCGAGCGACTTGGGGCCCACGTAGAGGCGCTCGTCCGTTGGACCCCTGGTGCTGCCAACGGCTGCGCCGAAGACATCCATCTTATCGAGCCGTTTGTCGTTCGGGTCGGAAGGATTGTGCGGAAGTTCAAGCGGGCTGCGCATCGTTACCAACGCGGCATTCTGCGCATCCTGCGGGATGAAGACGACGGAGAAGTATTGTTCCGAAACACCCGCCCAGTGGAACGGCCCCGGAATCGTTGCGCCACCGATAGCCTTGATCGACGGCAGTACTGTCCAACTGTTGGCCAGGCGCTCAACCTTGCTGCCGTCTTGGTAGGCAATCTGGCTGGCGGCGTATTGAGGCGCGGTGATCTGATCGCCGAAGCCGGAGGGCCACATCGGAAATGCGGTGACGTTCGAACCTTTCAGCTCGACTGAGGTCTGCACGCCTATAACGTAGGTGTGATCGAAGTGAAAGCTTTTATGGACTGCGAGGTCACCGTCAGCGTAGTCGAAGGTGATGTCGGCGGGGGCACTGGAGCCGGTACTCGACACGACATAGAGCGCAGAGTTCAGCTTGTTGCGCGAGTCGTCGTCGAGATTGCCGGGGTAAGTCCAGAGCGACAACGGGTAGCCATATTTTTCGGCGGCGACGTGGTTGACCAGATCAAGCGGCTTGCCGTTTTCATCGTCCCATTTTTTCAGCACCCAGGACTTTACCTGCGCGCCACGATTGGTGAAGACGATGCGGTAGAGCTCGTTCTCGATGACGGTGTCGGATTCGGCGGCAGCTTGCTTCGTAGTTAGCGCGATGGGCGCGGGCTTGGTGGCGGCTGCGCGGTGATGCGAGGCGTTAGGAGTTGCGGTGGCGGGACCTGCGGCGCCGGCGTTGCCGCTCGGGGCCTGCGGCGGCTGCTGGTTTGTGGGCGTTGCCGGCGTCGCTTGCTGAGTGGCTGGCGGCTGTGGCAGGTACTTCTTCAGGATTGGCTGAAAGAGCAGGATGACCAGGAAGGTCAGCGCAAAGACCAGGAGCAGCCTGCGCTCCATGCCGGGTTCTTGCTGGGGATTTTGAAAATCAGCCAAATTAGTAACTCGTCCTTGGTCGTTGGTCGTTAGTCGTTAGCACAACGTGATGATGTCGACTGGTGTAGCGGATACCTTGATCTCTGCAAGCCCCGGTATCGGCGGAATGCTTCAACACCGGATCCAATCCGCCCTTCACAAAAGGATGACACCGCAACAGACGCCAGGTGGCCATGGCTCCGCCGCGCAGCGTGCCGTAGCGGTCTATCGCTTCCATCGCGTACTCCGAGCAGGTTGGGACATACCGGCACGAGGGCGCGAGAGACGGAGAAATCCAGCGCTTGTAGAGCCGCAGCATCGAGAGCGCCATGGTTTTCATTTCTATTTTCCCGCCAACTTCTTTGTGATCACATCAAACGCCCGGCCTACTTCTTCGAGCACGGTCGCAAATTCCAAAGTCAGGATCGACTTTTTTGGATTGATCACGATATCGACCACCGGCTTAAAGGTGGAGCGCCGCAACCGCACCGCTTCGCGCAACCTGCGCCGGATCCGGTTCCTCTGGACCGCCCCGCCGAGCATGCGTCCCACGGTAAAGCCCACCCGCGCCGTCTTAGCGTCGTTCTTAACACCCGCGGGCTGTAATGCGTCCGCCTGCGGCAGATAAAAGACCGTCATGTGCGGAGAAAAGTGCCGCCGCCCCTGCTTGTACACGCGTTCGAAATCGGAGTGTTTCAGCAGGCGCGCGGCCCGCGGAAATTCCGCTGCCGGCTGGGCGCGCCCGTTATCACTCCGGCTGGGAGCGTCGGCGATCACAACCTCGCAATCCTCGACAAACGACGGCATTACTACCCTGGGTGGGGATGCTATTCGCGGAAACCCGGTTTCACGGAGACGCGCTTGCGTCCTTTGGCCCGGCGACGCGACAGCACCTTGGCCCCGCTTTTGGTCTTCATGCGAGTCCGGAACCCGTGCTTTTTCGAGCGCTTGCGCCGGTTGGGTTGAAATGTACGTTTCGGCATCGAAAATCCCTGCTCCTGATTGAGACAACTGGATTAAGGCAAACGGTAAGTATAAATGACGGCGAGCACAGGCGGCAAACGCAGGCGAATAGGTCGCGTCGGTTTGATCTGGCTATACTCCCCTAATGAAGATGAGCGGCTTTCCCTTCAGCACGACGGACTGGTCGAATTTAACAGCGACCGAGCACGCCGGCGAGACTGGCATGGCACTCTGGAGAACGCAATACTTCGGCGAGATACGCGTGCGGCTCGTGGAATACTCGTCTGGTTACAGGGCCGATCATTGGTGTACGAAGGGGCATGTGATTCTTTGTCTGGCCGGGGAGTTGGAGACTGAACTCGCGGACGGAAGGCGTTTCACGATGAAGCCTGGGGAGAGTTACCAGACTCCCGATGGCGAGCCGGGCCACTGCTCTTCGACTCGGACTGGCGCGCGTTTATTTATTGTGGACTAGGCCCGGGACTGGCGCGGGTTGACGAGGGTGCGATGACGACGGTTCGATTCTGCTGAGTTATTGCCGATTTATTTTATGAACCTCTTTATTTTATGAATCTTGACGACACGATCGTTGCCATTGCGACCCCGCCGGGACGAGGTGGTATTGGGGTGGTGCGACTGGCCGGGCCGGAGGCGCGGGCGATCGCCGCGCCGATGTTGCGACCGAAGCATGAGTTGGAACCGGGGCGGGCGGTTTTTGGAGATTTGGTTGAAGCCACCACGGCAGATCGGATCGACGAAGTTGTCGTCACTTATTTTCAGAAGCCGCACTCCTACACCACCGACGACATTGTTGAGATCTCAGCTCATGGCTCACCCGTTGTGCTTCATCACATCATCGAACTAGCTCTCGCTCGCGGGGCGCGACTGGCTGAGCCGGGCGAATTCACCATGCGGGCGTTTCTGAATGGACGACTCGACTTGACGCAGGCCGAGGCGGTACGCGATCTGATCGACTCGCAGACTCTGTTTCAAGCCAAGATCGCGGCGCAGCAACTGGAGGGCGCGCTCTCGAAACGCTTGCAGCCCGTCAAGCGCAAGTTGGTCGAGCTGATCGCGCTGCTTGAGGCTGGCATCGACTTCGCCGAAGACGATATTTCAATCGCGCCCGATGCGATCATTCTGAAGCACATCGCCGGCGTGCGCTCGCCACTTGCGGCGCTGGCCGCGAGCTTTGCTTATGGCAAGGTGGTGCACGAAGGGCTGACACTAGCTATTGTCGGGCGGCCGAACGTCGGCAAGTCGAGCCTATTTAATTGTCTGGTGGAGGCTGAGCGTGCCATTGTTACCGCGCAGCCCGGCACCACGCGTGATCTGGTCAGTGAGACTGTGGCTATCGGCGGAATTCCCGTGCGGCTTGTCGATACGGCTGGCATCCGGCGCGCGCTTGATGAAGCGGAGAGCATTGGCATAAAAAAGTCGATGGAAGCGCTGTCGGACGCGGACCTGGTGCTGGTCGTGTTTGACGCATCGCAGACGGTGTCCAGCGAAGATCACGAGTTGCTGAAGCAAGTTGAAGGTCGCGCCGCTTTGGTCGTCGTGAATAAATGCGATCTCGCAAGTTCCCAGTTCTCAGTTCCCGATTCTGAGTTGTCCGGTTCTCAGTTGTCTGCTTCTCGGTTGAAGACGGTCGAGACTTCGGCCTTGACCGGCGTGGGCATTCCGGGATTGCGCGCGGCTATTCTGCGCGAGATCGGCGGAGAGGGTGGGGCGCAGATGGAGGCTGGATTCCTGACGAACGCACGCCATCAGAAACTTGTGAGCGACTCGTTGTCCGCGCTCGCCGTGGCCAAGAGCGCGGTCGCGGGGCGCGTTCCCCACGAGATGCTGCTGCTTGATCTTTATAATGCGCTGCGCCCGCTGGATGAGATCACCGGCGCCACGACTACCGACGACATCCTCAACCTGATATTTTCTTCGTTTTGCATCGGGAAATAGAGTTAAGTTCAGCGCCATCCGCGCAGGTTGCCGCGACTTTCCAGGAGCTGAAGGCGCCGGCGGGTAGGTTTCGAGTTGGTGCGGAAGGGCCGCTGGGAGCACAACACACTGTCATTCACTAAGTGTTGAATGTGAATACTCACCGATAGCAGAACATCGTGTACGCACAGTCTCCGCTGTTCTAAAATAGCCAGCCGCACAAATCCATACTTTCCTGACGTCTCGGAGACAACATGCGTTCACTGAAGGCCGGTATCTTGGTAAGTGCAATTGCATTTTTCCTTCTTCCGCAAATCGCTCTTTCGCAATCGACCCTGCACGGCATTGAGACCAGTGATCTCGACCGCAAAGCCGATCCTTGCGACGACTTTTTCGAATACTCGAACGGTACTTGGCGGGCCAACAATCCTATCCCCGCTTCCATGTCTCGCTGGAGCCGTCGATGGCAGTCTGGGGAGAACGCGAAAGATCGGCTGCACGAAATTCTCGAATCGGCAGCGGCCGACAGGAATGCGCCCAAAGGCAGTACCGAGCAGATCATCGGCGACTATTACGGTGCTTGTGTGGATATGAGCCGCGTTAACGCTCGCGGCATGGATCCCCTCAAACCGTGGTTTGCCAGGATTGATGCGGCCTCCGACATGGCTGGTTTGCAGGCCGTGATAGCCGATTTGCACGACATCAATGTTAAGACTCCGTTTGCGCTGAACAGCCAGCAGGATCCGCACAAGCCTTCGTGGGTGCTGGCCGATTTTGGGGCGAGCGGCCTTACTCTGCCTGATCGCGACTATTACCTGAAGCCGGAACCTCGTTTCAAGGAAGCGCGCGAGAAATACGTGGCTCACTTGACCGCCATGTTCAAACTTGCCGGGTCGGACCAGAAGTCCGCGGAAGCCGCGGCACAGACGATCATGGGGATCGAAACAAAATATGCGGAAGCCACGCTCGACAATGTAGCCCGACGCGATCCCGCTGCGAGCGATCACAACACTACATTCACGCAGCTTCAAGCCATGGTGCCCGATTTCGATTGGGCTGCCTATTTCAAGCACAAAGAGTTGCCAACCAATGTCGACATGAACGTCGATCAGCCGAAGTTCATGGCGGAGTTCGAGCGGCAAATTAAACAAACGCCGCTCGCGGACTGGAAAGTTTATTTGAAATGGCAGCTCCTGGATTCGGCCGCTGGTTATCTCTCGCAGCCGTTCGTAGACGAGGATTTCGCGTTCAACGGCAACTATCTCGCCGGAGTGAAGGAATTGAAGCCGCGATGGAAGCAGTGTGCCGAATCCACCGACGACTTGTTGGGCGAGGCTCTAGGAAAGAAGTACGTCGAAAAATATTTTCCGGTCGAGGCTAAGGCACGCATGCAGGAGATGGTGCGCAATCTGCTCGCGGCCATGCGCGACGACATTCTCAGCCGCCCGTGGATGAGTGACGACACCAAAGAGAAGGCGATGGCGAAGATCGCGACGTTCAACCCAAAGATCGGATATCCCGACAAATGGAAAGATTACAGCCACGTGGAAATTCGCCGCGACGCATTCTTTGAAGACGTGATCGCGGGAAGAAGATTCGTCGAGCAGGACGACCGCGCGCAGATCGGCAAGCCCGTCGACCGCGGCCGTTGGGGTTTAACGCCGCCTACCTCGGATGCGTACTACAATCCGCTGGCCAATGAAATCGTGTTTCCCGCCGGCATCCTCCAGCCCCCAGCGTTTGATATGAATGCTGTCGATGCCGTGAATTACGGGGCGATCGGAGTGGTCATTGGCCACGAGATTTCGCATGGCTTTGACGATCAGGGCGCGCAATTCGACTTCCTCGGCCGCCTACGAAACTGGTGGACCGACGCCGATCTGAAGAACTTTCAGGCGCGTGCCGCATGCGTCGCCGATCAGTTTGATCATTACTACATCGAGAAAGACATTCATCACAACGGCAAGCTGGTGCTGGGCGAAAGTATCGGTGATCTCGGAGGCGCGAAGATCGCATTTCTGGCGCTCGAGAAATCGCTTCAGGGCAAACCGCGCCCGCCTGACGTCGACGGCTTCACTCCTGAGCAACAATTTTTCATTGCGTGGGGACAATTCCGCGGCGACGAGATTCGTCCGGAAGCCCAGCGTCTGATGGTGCAGAGCGATCCACATCCCATCGCAAAATATCGCGTGATCGGTCCACTCTCGAATCTGCCGGAGTTCCAGAAAGCGTTTAGCTGCCAATCAACCGCAGCCATGGTTCGCCCAGCAGATAAGCGCTGCGAAGTGTGGTAAGGCTGTGGGGCTGAAGCCGTGCCATATCCAATGCAGCCGCGCAAAGCAGCCATCAACAAAGCGACCGGGCACAAGCGACTGCGGGTCGTTCGCCAGCGAGGGATTTTGCCGGGCTAGCTGTCGGACTTCTTTCCGGGCTTGCTGACCTTTACGGAACGGGGCGGCTTGCCATTGCGCGCCGTGCTCTTGCGAAGACGCTGGTCGAGTTCTTCGAGTTCGCGGGTCAGGCCCTCCGGAAGATGATTGCCGAACTTCGCGAAGTGCTCGCGGATGAGTGGAATTTCCTCCAGCCAGCCGTCGATGTCGACGCTGAGAAGTTGCGCAAGGTCTTCTTCGCGAATGTCCATGCCTTTGGTGTCCAGATCGGCGGGCTGCGGGAGCAGGCCGATGGGGGTTTCCACGGCGTGTGCTTTGCCATCGCAGCGTTCGAACACCCACTTCAGCACGCGGCTATTCTCTCCGTAGCCGGGCCAGAGAAATCTTCCGTGGTCGTTGGCGCGGAACCAGTTGACGTAATAAATCTTGGGAAGCTTCGCGCCTTTGCGCTCTCCAATTTTAAGGTAGTGCGCGAAGTAATCTCCCATGTTGTATCCGCAGAAGGGCAGCATTGCCATCGGGTCGCGGCGCAACTGGCCGACTTGCCCCGATGCGGCGGCGGTGGTTTCACTGCTGGCGGTCGCGCCGAGGAATGTTCCGTGTCGCCAATTAAAGGATTCGGTCACGAGCGGAACAACGCCTTTTCGGCGGCCGCCGAAGAGGATCGCGTCGATGGGCACGCCCTTCGGGTCTTCCCATTCCGGAGCGATGACCGGGCACTGGCGCGCGGGCGTCGTGAAGCGGGCGTTGGGGTGGGCCGCCTTGCGCATCGAGTGCGGAGTCCAGGGGCGGCGCAGCCAGTCAACCAGTTCGTCCGGCTTCGGCTCGGTCATGCCCTCCCACCAAACGTCGCTGTCGGGCGTGATCGCACAATTGGTGAAAATAGAATTCTTGGTCGCCGTGAGCATGGCGTTGCGGTTTGACTTCAGGCTCGTGCCCGGGGCCACGCCGAAGAAGCCGTATTCGGGATTGATGGCGTAGAGGTGGCCATCGGCGCCGAACTTCATCCAGGCGATGTCATCGCCGATGGTCTCAACTTTCCAGCCGGGAATGGTCGGGATCAGCATGGCGAGGTTGGTTTTGCCGCAGGCCGACGGAAAAGCGCCGGTAATGTATTTGGCCTGACCGGCAGGGTTGATCAATTTAAGGATGAGCATGTGCTCGGCCATCCAACCTTCATCACGCGCCTGCACAGATGCGATGCGCAGGGCGTGGCACTTCTTGCCGAGCAAAGCGTTGCCACCATAGCCGGAGCCGTAAGACCAGATTTCGCGCGTTTCAGGAAAATGGCAGATGTACTTTTCGTTGGCATTATTCGGCCAGGTGACGTCCTGCTCATTCTGGCCCAGAGGCGCGCCGAGAGAATGCAATCCACGAACGAACTCGCCACTCGAGCCCAGAACTTCAAGCACCCGGCTGCCGACGCGGGCCATGATGTGCATATTGGCCACGACGTAAGGCGAGTCGGAAATCTCGACCCCGATGTTGGCGATGGGTGAGCCGATGGGACCCATGCTGTAGGGGATCACATACATGGTGCGACCGGTCATGGAGCCGGCGTAAAGCTTCCGGAGGCGATCTTTCATCTGGGCGGGATCTTCCCAGTTGTTGGTCGGTCCGGCTTCTTCTTTGGTGCGCGCGCAGATGAAAGTGCGATCCTCGACGCGGGCTACGTCGGCCGGACTGGAGCGGACCAGGATGCTGTTCGGGCGTTTCTTTTCGTCGAGGGGAATGGCGGTGCCGGAGAGGACCATCAGCCGGATCATGGCCTGGTATTCGTTGTCGGAACCATCACACCAATTGACGCGATCCGGCTTGCAAAGCTGAGCAATCTCTTCGACCCAGGCCAGGAGGGCTTTATGCCGCCCTCCCATGGGCGCATCGGCGATCGTCTCTGGATCCAAAATATGCGTGGCCATAACATCCTTTCCCCGAAGTGGGAAAAACATTCAACTTTCCAGTCTGCGCCTGGCGCCGACCGGGCCCTTCGCGAGCAGCAACGCATGGCCAACGGTGGGGGGTCTGCCCCTACCCCAAAGACAGGACTTTTATTCTCCCTCATTTTGAGGGCTGTTTCCAGCGATACGTGCTGACCGGATGGACGGTTGGTCGATTGACCCAAGCCGCACAGCGCAATGTGTTCCAAAAATCGCAGGCACCGTCCAAAGGGGGAAGGATTCAAGGTCTTTCCAATTTCGTCTGAATCGTGTCTGAACCGCGCAGAATAACAGAAACGCCAAAGAGCTAGGGAGCAGTTGCCACCGGCGTTTCGAACTGGGCGGCGATGGCATCGAGGTGTTTGAGGGTCTCGGCGACCGTGAGCGAATACATCTCGCGCCCAAGGCCTTCGCCGGATTCGAGTGCGGTCTTCAGAAAATGGCCGGCAATTTCAATGGCGAGTGGGTCCGTGATCATCTTGCCGGTGCGTTCGTGGTATTCGACCCAGGCGGGGTGGGGCAGGGCGACCCAGACGGAACGGCCGTCCACCAGAAACTTGATGTCCACGGCGTCGGCGTGGCGGGTTGCGATGGCCACGATCAGAGCCTGATAAAGGACGTGGACTTTCTTTTTGGTCCAGCGGTCGGTGGCTGTGAAGTCGTTAAACATATTGCGGCGAGACGACTAATCACTATATCTCTGAGGCTGGAAGCGAGCAAACCTGAGCGGCCGAATGGGCGTGGCTTGGCTGGATTTTTGCATCTTTGCACTGCCGCTTACATCTTAAATCTGTCCGGCGGCTGTCGCTTCGCAAGAGTCCCCGCTGAGGCGCGGCTCGTCAGTTTTCCAAAACTATTCATACAAAGGAACGTCAATGCTGAAGGCATCTCAAAAGGTAAGTGTAGTTCTCGCGCTTTCTGTTCTCGCAACTATCTCCGCGTTCGCGCAACCTTCTGACTGGAAGATTGATCCGGCGCACTCCACGGCGCAGTTTACGGTGCGCCATCTGGGAATTTCGAACGTTAACGGCTCTTTTACGAAGGTGAGCGGAGACGTTTCGCTCAACGAAAAAGATATTACCCAGTCGCAGGTGAACGCTTCGATTGACGTGAGTTCCGTCGACACGCGCGTTGAGATGCGCGACAAAGATTTGAAGAGCCCGCACTTCTTCGATGTCGAGAAATATCCGACGATTGAATTCAAGTCGAAGCGCATCGCGAAAAGCGGCGACAAGCTCCAGGTAATTGGCGACCTGACGATTCACGGGACCACGCACGAGGTCACGCTGGAGGTCGATGGCCCGACCCCAGAGATCACCGACCCATGGGGCAACGCGCGCCGCGGCCTCTCTGCGACGACAACTATTAACCGCCAGGACTTCGGTCTGACCTACAACAATCTATTAAAGAGTGGCGAAGCGGCGATTGGCAATACGGTGAAGATCGAGATTGACGCGGAGATCGTACGAAAAAGAAGTAAGAGGTCGGACGCGGCGCGTCACTGAAGCCAGCGGCTGCTTGAAGCCGTGGTCGCATTGAGGCGGTGGTCGCGTCCGGTATCGTCATTAGCCAGTATCATCGTTAAGTGGTGACCGGGGCCATTGCCGTAAAGAAACTGCAACTGTTAGCAATCTCCGCAACTGAAGAAGTTGCCGTGGCTGGTGCACGCGTTTACGACGCGGCATGGCGGTGTCTCTCGCGTCTACGGCGGGCATGCACTCAACCTGGGATTTACTTCGCATGATACGCGTGCGGCGGTAGAACGGAATCGCGGGTTACTCCTCAAGAAACTGGGCGTCGCTGGCCGGAGGAGTTGGCCGCTGGTGGGGCTGCGGCAGATTCATTCCGATTTAATTCATTGCGTCGATCTTCATTGGTCCGCTGGCCGTCACGCACAATTGTTGGCGGGCGACGGGCTGATCACGGATACTCCTGAGCTGTTGCTGGCGGTGCAGGCGGCGGACTGTATTCCAATCATTGTTGTTGATCGCAAACGGCGCGCGGTGGGGGTGTTTCACGCCGGGTGGCGCGGCACCGTCAAACGGATCGTGGAAAAGGGCGTGGGCGAGATGCGCCGGCATTTCGGGAGCGATCCGCGGAACATGCTGGCCGCGATTGGGCCGGGCATTCGATCATGCTGCTACGAAGTGGGCGAGGAAGTGCGCACCCGGTTTGAATCGCAGTTCGCTTATGCGGCGAGCCTGTTCAGCGAGGTGAAGGAGTCGGATCCGGTGCGGGAGAAATATCCGCTGCTGTTTTTGACGGCGCGCGCACCCGGACACAGTGAGCTGCCTGTCAAAATGTTTCTCGATCTGGTGGAGGCGAACCGGCGCCAGTTGATGGATGCGGGATTGGCGGAGAAGAATATCGATACTTCGGCTCCGTGCACCTCTTGCCACACCGATATGTTGTTCAGCCATCGCGGAGACAAAGGAGTAACGGGGAGGATGATGGCAGTGGCGGGAATCCGGCCGCGGTAGGCGAGTTCAGTCTTTCTTGTTTTTCCTGGCCGAGGTGTCGGACTTCGGCTTATCGTCCTTCTTCGAGTCCTTCGTCTCTTTCGTATCTTTACTTTCTTTAGAACTCTCCTTCGAACTATCTTTGGAGTCTTTGGAATCCTTCGAGCCGCCATCGGATTCCGAGGAAGACGACGAAGACTTGCCCGATGAACCTTTGCCGTAGTCGCTCACATACCAGCCTGAGCCTTTGAACTGCACGGCTGAAGCCGAGATCAGCTTCTCGAGAGGGCCTCCGCATTTGGGACACTTCTTAATGGGCTTATCGGAGAACTTCTGGATCTGCTCGAAGCGGTGCTTGCATTTTTTGCACTGGTATTCGTAGAGGGGCATCGGTGAAGAGATTTTAGGGTGTGCGGTTCGAGCGGCGTCAATTTCAGGAGAGCAGCTCTTAGTCGCAAGCTCCAAGCTCTCAGCTCTGAGCGCCAAGGAAAAATCTGCCAGGTCGAGTTCCTCCGAGCTTAGAGCTGAGACCTGGGAGCCCACGTTTACCGCTTCAGCAGATCCACCGGCTCCCGCACATCGACTACCCGAAAATACTTTGCCAGCGATGGATACTTCTTCGCCACCGCTTCGTACATCGCATAGGCGACGTTGCGATACGAGGCGTGGCCGGCGGGCGTGGTGCGCAGCTCGGAGATGTAGACGGCTTCGGCGAAATCCATTTTGAAGAGCGTGCGCTTGCGGAAGGCGAGCGGAATGGCGTACTGCGCGTTCTCTTGCGCCTCAGCGCCGCCGGCTGCGGCCAGTTGCTGTACGGCGTTGGCGGCGCGCTGCATGGCATTCGCGTATTCGGCGTGGATTCCGGCGGACTCGACTTCTGGGGGCGTGTCATAGCCGTGCGCGGTCGTGAAGTCCTGCATGATCTGGATGCAGCGGCGATGGCGGTGCATGTCGCGGAAGCCGCCGATGTCCATGAGGATGTCGAAACGAAATTGTTGGCCTGCCGAGAAGGCGCGCGGGAGTTCGTCGTGCTTGCCGCGATGGCGCAGGCCGAGATCGATGATTTCGCGTTGCCGTGCCTCGCCCGCGGCTTCGACTGCCTGGCGAATTTGCCGATAAGAATAATGACAGTGGCCGTAGAGGAGCGTAGTGGCGAGTTCGATTTCGAGCGGGTCGTTTCTGCGCAAGTCGGTGTTGAGCAAATCGGTTTCGGGCGAGTCTTTCCCGGCCGAATCGGCATCGAGCAAATCGACGAGCGGCGCCGGGGCGATGACGGCACCCTGCATCAATTCAGCCGCGGCCTGCCGAAGTTCGCGGCGGGATTCAATCTCATAGGCGTTCGGGTCGGCGTACTTGACGAGCGTGGGCGCGACTCGAACCTCGTGCAGAAGCTCTCGTTCGGCCTGGTCGGCGAGGTCTGGCGAGAACTCCCGGATCCTGTTCACCAGCGCGCGCAGCGATTCCTCATTGGCGTTGTAGGCGGGCGAGGTAGCAGCACGCTTCAGCAGCGCGCCCAGTTCGCGCACTTCACGATGCGGCTGCGAAAGCAGATGTCCGACCTGAGTTTCGAGCGTGCGGGCGTTGACGATCTCGCCGAGCGAAGTATTCGTCGCGAGCGGCAGCAGGTAGCGTGAGATGTCGAAGGCGCGGGCACGGAGCGTGCGCTCGTAGGCCTCGGGCTTCATCTCCTCGGGGCGCGGCGTGATGCCGGCCAGGTATTCGAAAGCCTTCTGCGAAACTTGCTGGTAGGCGGCGAATAGCGATTCGATGGTTTCGCGATAGAGCGCGACTGGGTTGGCGGACGTTGTTCCCGCCTTTCCCGTTGTCCCCACTTCGTCGGAGTCCCCGAAATTTGGCGTGTAGTATCCGCTCTTTTTGAAATCCTGATAGCGTGTGGAGCGCTCCTGGCCGTCCCAGCGCTGCTCATCGGCTACGACGATGGCGGCGAGAATCGAAAGGCGCTCGATGGCAAGCGCAATGTGCGCGAGATCGGCGATCGAGCGATGGCCGTACTGAAAATAAAAAGTGTTGAGGAATTTTTCGGCTTTCTGGTTCGTGATCTCCTTGAGCGACTCCTTCATCGAGAGCGACGAGCGCGAATACTTGGCCATGGCGTAGGCCTGGATCTCGGGCTCCACGCCATAGACCGCGAAGACTTCGACGGAGGGTCCGTTGGCGGGAGTGGAGATGGGCGGCGACGTAGGCTCGGCGGAGATGACTTCTGACATGGGAGTGAGGAAATCTTAAACGTCCGTTAGGCGGGGCGCAATCGAAAGCGGACAACCAGCCCAAAGTGGCTTTTTCAATGATTAATGCGTTCGATGATTACTGCGCTGGTGCGGGTCTGGACGTTCCCGGCTGCGGCCCGATCAGGGCGGTGGATTTTGGAAGTTGGGCGGGGGCGTCCGGAGCGCTCACCGGCGCACCGACCGGCGTCGCGGAGGGAGTGGGCGCCACCTCCTCGCGCAGTACGACGATATCGACGCGGCGGTTCAAGCTGCGTCCCCCGGCGGTGTCATTCGATGCGACTGGATGAAATTCGGCGTAGCCGGCCGCGCTCAGGCGTTCCGGAAGGTATCCGTCGCGCACAATCAGCAGGCGCACAATCTCAGTGGCCCGCGAAGCCGAGAGCTCCCAGTTGGAGGAGAACTGCGAGTTGTGAATGGGCACGTTATCGGTGTGGCCCTCGACTCGAATATTGCACCGGTGCTGGCGCAGTAACGCGGCGATGCGGTCGAAGGTGGCCTGCGATGCGGATTTCATTTGCGACGATCCGCTTTCGAAAAAGCCCGCTTCGCGCAGACTGATAACTAAACCGTCAGGATCGCGGCGCAGCGCAATCTCGTTGTTTTTGATTTCGGCGGCGAGCGTCTTTTCGAGCACCTTCTGCAATTGCGCGAGATCGCCGTTTTCGACGCCGCTGCCAAGTCCGCCTTCGGGATGCGAGGCGATCTGGCCGACGCTCGCCGTGCGGGTGACATTTTCGATGGCCTGAACGGAACTGAAAGGCATGGGGTCGCGGACATCCACGGGAACTTTGGTCGTCGATACCTGAAAGACTCCCATTTCCTGAAAAGCAACCTGAATGGCGAGCGCCAGCTTGCCGACCTTTTTTTTGTCCACTTGAGAGGAGGAGTAGAGAACCACAAAAAAGGCAAAGAGCAGGGTGATGAAATCGGCGTAGGAGATCAGCCAGCGGTCGTGATTGACGTGGACCTTGGTTCGGCGGCGGCGGCTCATATTTTGGCGGTCTCGGGACCGGAGTCGTGCGCCTGCGTCAGAAAACCGCGCAGGGTGGTTTCGAGCATGCGCGGGTTCATGCCTTCGAGAATGGAGATCACACCTTCCAGGGTCATCTCGCGGATGATCTGTTCTTCGCGAATTCGAATGCGCAGCTTTCCGGCCACCGGCAGGAAGAACAGATTGGCCAGCCCGACTCCGTAGATGGTGGCGACAAACGCGACCGCGATGCCGCGCCCGACCTCTTCGATTTTGTCGAGGTGCTGCATGACCTGAATCAATCCGAGAACCGCGCCGATGATTCCGATGGTGGGAGAAAAGCCGCCCGCCGATTCAAACAGCTGAGGAATTTTTTCTTCCTGCTCCTCTTTGTTGTCGAGTTCAAGTTCCATGATCTTGCGCAGCTCTTTTGACTCGGTGCCATCGATGGCGAGCATGAGAGCGCGGCGGAGAAACGGCTCCTGAATCGTGCTGATTTCCTTATCGAGGGAGATGATGCCCTCGCGACGGGCCTGGTTGGCATAGCGCACCAGCAGCGTGATGGTCGACTGCGCACCTTGCTTCGGCTCCACAAAGACGTGGGCCAGGCGCCGGGCGCTGGTGAGCGCCACCGGCAAAGGATATTGAATGAGGATGGCGCCGAGCGTGCCGCCGAAAACGATGATGGCCGCGGTCGGTTGCAGAATCTGGCTGACGTTGCCGCCCTCCAGCAGCAAGCCCAGCAGCACGCCGCCGAGGGCCAGCACCAGTCCGCCGAGCGTCGCCTTGTCCATGCGATGCCTACTTCACCTCAGCGCCGCGCGGATTGCTGTCGGATGCGCGGACACTGTCGGCGGGAACCGGAGAAACGGCGGAGCGGTTATCCCACCAGAGTGTGATTCCCTGGAGCACGGAACGGCGGAACTGAATGACGCGATCGAGGACGTCTTGCGCGCTTTCGAGAACCACGATTTTTTCGCCATCCAGCAACGTCAGAACGGTGTCGGGCGCCTGCTCGACGAACTTGATCAGGTCCGAGTTCACGGTCAACGGGTGATGGTTGAGGCGGGTGAGCTGAATCATGCGCGCTGCTCCAGAGGAAGCCGTGTCGCTGCTGAGGCCTCATTGTTAAGCATCGGCGGAAGACGGGAAGCGGGGAGAAGAGCGGGAGGCGGGGGAATTACGCAAGGACTAGACCGATTGTCACTTGTGAAAATAAAGCCCGCGCGGAGCGGGCCGATGACCATTATGAATCACAAGGTTCCGCAGGACAAAGGGAACGAGCTCCGGGAAGGTTGCGGGGACGGATCCAGTAACGGAACCATCCATACCTTACGAGGAGCACATCAATGGCGCTGACGATTTTGAACAACATTGCTGCGATCGCTGCGGAAAACCAGCTGAACATTACCAGCGGAAATCTCAATTCAACCCTGGAGCAGTTGTCTTCAGGATCACGCATCAATAGCGGCGCCGACGATCCGGCTGGTCTGGCGATCGCCAACGGGCTGGCGGCGAACATCGCGGCGCTGACGCAATCTTCGAGTAACGCCACCGACGGCGTCGGCGAATTGCAGGTAGCAGATGGCGCGCTCTCGCAGGTCACCACGCTGCTCGACCGCGCCGTCACGCTGGCCACCGAATCGGCTACCGGCACGGTATCCAATTCGCAACGGACCGCGCTCGACGCAGAGTATCAATCGATCAAGGCGGAAATCGACAGCATCGGATCGACCACCAACTACAACGGGGCGCAGGTGTTCACCAACAACACCTTGAATGTCTTTCTCAGTGATGGCAGCACGAGCGGCAGCAGCAGCATCGGCATCACCACCAGCGCATTGTCCGCGGCCGGCCTCAGCTTAGGCGGAGCCATCGCCGCTACCGGCACGCTGACGCAAGGGACTGCGCCGGCAGCCGTTTCGGCCACCAACACCTTGACGGGAGCCAATTTCACGGAAGCGACCGCGGCCGCTTCGACGCTGACCATTGCGGCGGGAGGCACGAAAATCACCGCTAACGACCAACTGGATATCGGCGGCACGACCTATACTTTTGTCGCCGCACTGTCGGGGGCATCCAACGAAGTTCTTATCGGAGGGACTGACACCCAGGCGCTTTTGAACCTGAAGGCTGCGGTCAACGGCGCGCAGGGCGGCGCGGGCGTTGCTTATGGAGCGGGCACGGTCGCCAATGCCAACGTGGTGGCGGGCGCGGCTACTGCAACCACTCTCGCCCTCACTGCCAACATCAACGGAGCTGGCACTGGCTCCGGCAATGCGGGCACCGGAAATAATGCGGTGACGACCGTGGTCGCGGGCGGGTCCGGAAATGAAAGCTTCACGGGCGCGACCTTAGCGGGCGCGGTGACTGGGGCCACGGTATCGATTGGCAGCCAGACCTATACCTTCGTCGCCGCACTCGCCGCCAAAGAGACGGCGAATGAAGTGGTCGCTTCGAGCGAGGCTAACGGCTTGACCAACCTGGCGGCCGCGGTAAACGGCGCGGGCGGCACCGGATATAGCGCCAATACCACCGCCAACACGCAGGTCACGGCGGGAACACCCACGCTGACCACCCTGCTCTTCACTGCCAGCACGGCGGGCACGAGCGGCAACTTCATCACCACGGCCACGACGGGAGTAGCGACCGGCGCGTGGGCGAGCGTCGATTTCGGTGGCTCCGGCAACGTCGCCGGCGCCGCTGCTGGAACGGCTCCGGTTGCGGTTGCGGGCGACACCGTGACGGTAGGCAACCAGGTCTACAGCTTCGTGGGCGCCCTCGGCACTCCCGCGGCCAACGCAATCCAGGTTCAGTTGGGCTCGACGGAGACGGAGAGCCTCCAGAATCTGACCAACGCTATCAATGGTGGCAGCGGACTGGGGGTGACGTATGCCTACGGAACAACCGCCACCGCCAACACCTCGGCGATCGCGCAAGCTGGAGCCAGCAGCGTCACGTTCACGGCGATCAACAAGGGCACAACCGGCAACAGCGTCGCTCTGGCGACCACCGGCTCGGGGGCAAACAGCTTCGGTGCGGCTACGTTCCTGACGGGCGGTGAAAGTGGATCGATCGACGATCTGTTGACCAATAGCGATGCTCAAACGGCGCTGACGCTCATCAACGGCGCGGTCGCAAGCGTTGCCGCTTTGCGCGGCAATATTGGATCGACCGTCAACCGATTGCAGAGCGCGTCGAACGTCATCAACGACCAGACGCAAAACCTTACCTCGGCGGAAAACGACGTCACGGCGGCCGACATTCCGACCGCGGTGGCCAAGCTTTCGCAATACTCAATTCTGGAGCAGACCGGCATTTCGGCACTGGCCCAAGCCAACCAGCAAAGCCAGCTCGTTCTGAAACTGCTGCAATAGTAGTCGTGGTTCGATTCATAGGAGGCGGTCAACCCACCGCCTCCTATGTCTATTTGCGGAGAGTCCCGAATCTGTTTTGGGAAGCTTGCCGAAACAAGAAAATTTTGTCGACGCGAATGTCCCTTTGATCGACAGATTGCCCCTGGATGCAATCGACGTGCACGAGGATCCTGAGCTAAAGGAGGAAACTCATGGGGATTAGTTTTAACGCCGCGAGTTTGTTAAGTGGCAGCGGTATCGACGTATCGCAGATTATCTCTGAGATTCAAGCGGGGCAGAGCGGGCAATTAACCGTATGGAAGGCCGATCAAGCCACCCTACAAACCCAGGCAACCACCATCGGCAATATCAATAGCGATCTATCCAGCCTGTTGAGCGCCTCGCAGGCGCTATCCGATCCGACTGGAGCACTGACCGGCCTCACGGCTACGTCATCGGAGTCTGCCGTGCTGACCGCCTCAGTGCAGGCCGGAGCCACGGCCGCCAGCTACAACGTGCTGGTGAGCGGACTGGCGTCAACCGGCACGCTCTATACCGCCGCTATCGCCAATGCCAGCACCTCGATCTTGCCGGACGGCCAAACCACTGGCGACCTGCAAGTGCAGATTGGGGGAACTGGTGGCACGCTCGCCGACATTCCCATTACGGCGGGCGTGAATGACACCCTGACGACCCTCGCCCAGTCCATCAACAGCTTGAGCACCCAAAACTCGTGGGGCATCACGGCTACCGTGGTGACGGACGCGACCGGCTCGCGCCTCGCGCTCTATAGCCAGGCAAGCGGCAGTCCGGGAGCGCTGGCAGTGGGCGCCAACAACACCACCACCCTTAGTTTTGAGCCGCCGGTCGGCGGGCAGAACTCGCTCTTCACCATTAACGGAATTCCGTATTCCACGACCAGCAACACGGTGACCGGAGCCATCCCCGACCTGACTTTGAACCTGCTCGCCGCCGATTCGGGGTTGCCGGTGCAGGTCACGGTCGGCCCCAACACGGCCGGCATCACTACTGCGGTCACTAATTTCGTGAATGCGTACAACACCGTCATCAGCGACATCAACAGCCAGTTTGCGTTCAATCCGACTACCAATTCGCAAGGCACGCTGGGCTCGGACAATTCTCTTCACGTTTTGCAAACCAGTCTGCTGTCGGCCCTTACGTATGCGACCACCGATCCGACCTCGGTGAGCAATGGGCTCGTCAACCTGGCGGCGCTCGGGATCGACATGAACGACGACGGAACGCTCACCATCAACCAGGTGGGGACCGATACCCATCCCGCATTCGCGGATGTGCTCGCCGACGATCCGAGCGGCGTGCAGAATTTCTTCCAGAATTCCAGCTCGACCGGTTTTGCCGATAACCTCACCGCCCAGCTCACCAATCTGGCCGAGCCGACCACCGGCGTGTTGAGCGAAGATCTCACCGCGAACCAGCAGCAGCAGCAGGATCTGACCACCGAAATCGATAACTTTCAAACCCAGCTGACCGCCCAGCAGGCGCAGCTCGAACAGGTCTTCAGCTCGGTCAACGCCACGCTTGAGCAGTATCCCTTCACGCTCCAGGAAGTGAATGCGGCGCTGGGCGTGCTGAACTCGAGCAGCCTGACCTCGTCGACCGACACCACCAGCGCGCCCTCGACGGACACCACGCCTACAGCCGGGGAACTCATTGGCGGCAGCGATAGCGGCAGTTAGCGGAAAGGGATACGCTCATGAACATTCAACAGTCGTATCGCGAGGCCTCGGTGCGGGGCGCGAACCGCGTGCAACTGGTGGTGCGGCTCTATGAACAGCTGATCGAAGACATGCGTCAGGTGGCGATAGCCATCGAGCAGAACAATATCCCGCTGCGAACCGATCGCATACGGCACGCGCTTCTGGTCATCGGCCATCTGCAATCGGCGCTCGATTTTGCCCAGGGAGGCCAGGTTGCGCGGCATCTCGACGATCTCTACAACACGCTTCGCCGAAACGTGGTGACGGTGCAGTTCCATCCTTCGAAACGCGCGGTTGCACAGCTCATTACGGACCTCTTGGTGCTGCGCGAAGCCTGGATCGAGGTTGAGCGCGCCGAGTATCCGACGGTTGCCGGCAGTCAGAATGAGAGCCGGCCCGGAGGATGGAACGGATGATGCCGCCCGAGGCAGTCGAAGTTCTGCGTCGCGTGAATCTCAAGTTTCGATCCGCGCTTCTTCGGCTGCGTCCCGAACACCGGCACTGCTCTACTCTTCGTCCTCAGGATCTCTCCGACGTGCTGAGCCACGTGCTCGAGGCAACCGACTGCCTGCGAAATATTGACTCCCGTTTCGCGGCCGAGGGCAGTCGCGAAGACGTCCGGATGACAAACGAAGCAGCAAAAATCATTGAAAAAGAGGCGCTCGAGTACCGCGGTCATCTTGAGAATCTGAAGCGCTTTCTTCCCGACCTGCACCTGCGTCTGCTGGCTGAGCGGGCGCGCCTTGAAACGGCTCGCGCTCACCTGTCCGCGGCCGCCTCTTGGGCGGGAGCGAGCAAGAAGACGCTTTGAGGTTGGGGCGGCGCTTCAGACAATCGCTTCAGGCAATCACTGCAAATAATCGAAGAGATTATTTCCCGAGAACTTGCTGATGGCCTCGAGGGTGGCCTGGGTATCGGTCTGCGATTGCGCGAGATTGTTGGCGGCGGTTGCCAGGTCGACGCCTCCAAGCGAGTTCTCCTGCTGAGCGATCTGAAGTTTGGCGGCGTTCAGGTAGGAGGTTTGAGACTGCGCCTGGTTGAGCGCATTGCCGTAGAAGACGGTCTGCACCGAAAGATAATTCGCCGCTGAGGTCAGCGCGGGCAGTGCGGTATCGACTCCAGTATCGGACTGCACGGCGGTGATCAGGTTGTTGAGCGCCAGAAACACGCTGTTGCCCGGGGCCGAAAAGAGCGCGGAGCCGGGCTGGTTGATGGCCAACTGGTAGCCGTTGCCGACCGCGACCTGGTCAATGCCAGAGTTGCCGTTGTAGGTCAAGCCCGAGGGATCGGTAGCGCTCGCGCTATAGGGCGCGGTGCCGGTGGCGGTGCCCGAGAAAAGATAGTTGCCCTGATACGAAGTGTTGGCGAGCGAAACGACCTGGCTCTGAATGTCCTGAAGCTGCGCGACGATGGCGGCGCGGTCGGCGTCGGAGAGTGTGCCGTTGCCGCCTTCGACACCGAGGCTGATGGCTTGCTGGAGCGCCGACTGCACTGAGCTGAGCGTGGAATCGGCCGCCGAGAGCTGGCTGCTGATGGTGGTGAGATCCTGGAGATAGCCAGTGTTGAAGGTCGCCTCGTCATTATTCTCGACCAGGAGCGCGGCGGCGGCGGGATCGTCGGAGGGCACGTTCACGCTGCGGCCCGTGGAAATCTGGAGCGCAGCTTGCTGCTCCTGGAGTTCGGTTTGGTTGAGCGCCGCCAGCAGATCGGGCATGGGGTTCGGGTTGACGCGCATGAATCGGTTCCTCCTGTGGACTGGTTTGTGGCGCTCGCAAAACGGTTCGGTCTTTACATCGCTTATTCGGGCATGGCTTATTCAGGCACCGCTTATTCCACGGCAGTCTCGATGCCGAGGTTGACGGCGTCGGCCAGCATGGCGTTGATGGTCGTGATCACGCGCGCCGAGGCCTGATAGGCGGTTTGAAACTGGACGAGGTTTGCCGCCTCTTCGTCGAGCGAAACGCCCGAGATGCTGCCGCGCTGATCCTGAAGCTGCTGAAGGATCTGGTTGGAGGCGTCGACGTCCGCCGAGGCGTTGGCGGTTGTGTTCCCCACCTGGAAAACGAGATTCGAATAGGCGTTGATGGGCGACTGGCCTCCGGCGACCGCCGCGGTGGCGACGGCTGAGAGGTTCACCAGATTTCCGTTGCTGCCGGGGGTGCCGTCGGAGCTGGCCGCGATCAGCGACGGATCGGTGATGGCAACCTGTATCCCGGCCGCCGCGCCCGTGACGCCCGCTGGCGGAGTCGTAAAGATGTTTCCGCCCGGATTGCCGTTCAGGTCGTAGCCTTGCGCGTTAGCGGCGTTGATGGCATTCGAAAACCCCGCCGCCAGCTGGTCGAGCTGATTGAGCACGCCCGGAATTTCCTGGTCGCGGATCTGAAGCGTGCCCGCGAGGCTCCCGCCCGTGAGGGTTGAGGTGATGTCGACGCCGCCCGAGAAGATGTCGGTGTTGCCGCCGGCGGCGGTGTTCGTCGCTGTCGTTAATGCGAAACTCTGGTTGCCGGAGACGAGCGCGGTGCCGTTCGAGGTGCTCAGGGCGATACCGCCGTTGCCGGTCTGCACCACCTGCACGTCGATCAGGCCGGAGAGCTGGCGAATGAGGGTGGTTTGCTGGTCGACGAGGGTCGAGGCATTTTCATTGGCGTTTTCGAGGGTTGAGATTTGCTGGTCAACGCCCGCAATCTGCGCGGTGAGGCCGTTTATTTCGCCGACCGACTGCTGCACGCTGAGATTGAGGTTCGACTGCTGGGTGCTGAGGCTGCTGGCCGCGGCGTTGAAGTCGGTGGCCACGTTCCCGGCGGCGGATAGCACCGACTCGCGCAGCTCGGTGCTCGACGGGTTGGGGGAAAGCTGCTCCAGGCTATTGAAGAAGTTGCTGATGTCGGCGCCGATGCCCGAGGTCGAACTGGAAAACTGCGTCTGCAACTGCTGCAACTGGGTGAGCTGCGTGTTCAGGCTGCTTTGCTGCTCGGTCGCCTGGTTGAGCTGGATCTCGAGGATCGGATCGCGCAGGCTCTCAATCTTTGAGAGCACCACTCCGGTGCCGGTCGAGATGCCGTCGACCACAATAGGCGCGCCGGCCGCGGTGTCCGCCACCTCGCGCGAGTATCCGGTGGTGTTCGCGTTGGCCACGTTGTTGGAACTGGTTTCCATCTCCTGCTGGCTCACCGCGAGCCCGCTCAAACTGATTGAAAGAGATCCAAATAGGCCCGACATGATTATTCTCCGGCCCGCACATCGAGGCGGGGCTCGTTCCAGCCCGGTGCGGGCAGGTAGGTGGGCGCGCAACTATCGACCACGCGCTGAAGGATTCCGAGGCTGCGTTGCACGTGCCGCAGCAAAGATGAGTGCACGCGCGTGAGATAACGGATGCGCCGGGCGAGCGCCTGCCAGTCGGCTGCGAGGTCGGTGGAGCGCTGCTGGTCTGGATCGGTGGAATCAGAACTGACAGAAGCAGATTGGGCAGAAGCCGAATCGGCGAAATCGAAATCCGCCGAATTGAAACTCATTGAATCAGTGCCGGCGCAAGCAGTGCCGGAGAGACGAGCCGGATGGTGGGCCGCTGCGGCGCGTAATCGGTCTTCGAGTTGGCTCCACTCCCGGCAAAGTTCGGCCTGATGCGCGGCTCCGCGTGCGATTGCCTCCGCATCGTGTCCGAAGAGCGCAGGCCGGCATGCTTCGAGACTCGCCGCCAGCTTGCTCACTACGGCCAGCCGCTGCGCGAGCAGCAGGGCCAGTTCGGGGAACGAATTGTCGGCATCATTCATGAGCGTAGCGGCGGGCAGTTTGTCGATTCGATTTGACGGAGTCACTCCTCAGGCCAGGTCGTCTCAGGCCAGGTCGTCGAACTCATGCTTCGGAGCATGGTCGTTCGCAGCGTCGGCGGGTGCTTGCTTCTCTTTGTGCTGTCCCTGTCCCTCTCGCTGTCCCTGTCCCTGTCCTTGGACTTGGACTTGGATTGCAACTTCGTCTTCGCCGTGGCCCTGG
The DNA here is from genome assembly GCA_963803645.1 of uncultured Acidobacteriaceae bacterium. GTDB lineage: Bacteria > Acidobacteriota > Terriglobia > Terriglobales > Acidobacteriaceae > Acidiflorens. Next base: position 1,562,706 of record CAWDNK010000007.1, read on the forward strand.
TTCTGGCCCTGGTATTGGTCCTCGTCCCGGTGCTGTTCTTCGGCCTTCGGTTCCGGAGGTGGCGGACGTTTGCGCGGCGCCTCCTGATCGCGCTTATGGCCGCGCCGTTCGATCACCCGCATGAGGCCGGGATCAACCCCGTTCGTGATGAGCGGATCCATGCGTCATCACCTAATCGCCCTGTCCGCCGCCGTAGGCGGAGACGAGCGCGCCCGCAATCTTGGCGGGATCGATGGTGTACGTTCCCGCGCTGACCGCGTCGGCGAGCGACGAAACCGTAGCCTCGCGAATCTCCTGCGCCGACAAAGCCTGCGCGGCCAGCGACTGAATACTCGGCTGGTCAAAAGAGAACTCGGTGCGATCGCCGGTTGTGCCCGAGCCCGCCGTGTCGTAAGTGTCGGCCGCAGCCGCCCCGCGCCCGGTTTTTTGCGTCCCACTGTTGTCGGGCTGCGGCAGCCCGCTCGATGTAAGATCAATTCTCATCGCTTGCTCCCATCCCCCGCCTGCATCATTCATCGGCCTATTCTTAGAGGGCGTTAATGTTGCCCTTCCCGCCCGGGGGGAACGCGCGGCGTGGCCCGATGACTAGATCGGCGGATTGGTCGAAAACCTTAGCTCAAGCAGCCACCTTTCGGTTTAACTCTTCCCCGGACTTTTCGGCTGGAGGTGCCCGAGAATGAGACGCGCGATTCCGATGCCTCCCTGCGCCGCCACCGCCTCGGCCAGCGCCCGCGTGCCCATCAGCCGGTAGTCGCTCGCTCCGGGCGCGTCATCGGCGGCGTCAAAGGAAAAACTCTTCTGTAACGAGTCGAACACCGAGGTCAGCAGCACTGATTCAAAGTCGCGCGCCGCCTTCTCGGTTCTGTTGGCGGGCGGCGCAGCGGTGACCGTGGTCAACGGATCGAAAGCATTCGACAAGGCAACGTTCATGGCAAAAACTCCAGCTTCCGATCAGATCGAGTTTCGGATCATTACGCGTTCCAAATCTTCGATCGCGTCCAGCCTTCGGTCACCCGAAGCTAGATCACCTCGAGGTCGGCGTCGAGCGCGCCCGCCGCCTTGATCGCCTGTAGGATCGAGATCACGTCGCGGGCGGTCGCTCCCATCTTTTGCAATCCACCGACCACCTCTTCGATGCTTGCGCCCTCCGTAATCTCGAGCCGCTTGGCTGGGCTGTCCTTGGCCTGCACTTCAGTTTGCGGCACGACTTCAGTCTTGCCCTGCGAGAGCCCGTTCGGCTGCGACACGGCGTAAGCGGTCGAAATCTCGACCGAGAAGCCGCCATGCAGAATCGAGACTGCGCCCAGGCGAACGTCTTTGCCCATCACGATCGTGCCGGTGCGTTCATTGACGACCACGCGAGCGCGGTAGTGTACGTCGACAACGAGGTTTTCGATCTTCGCCAGAATGGCTGTCAGGTTCTTGATCCCAGTGCCCTCGGGGACGACTTCGACGCGTCCGCCGTCGCGTGCGCTCGCCACCTCATGGCCGAAGGAGCGATTGATGGCGTCGGCGATCTCCTTGGCCGTGGAAAAATCCGCCTGCCGGAGCAAAAGCGAAACCGGCGACAGCCGGTTGAAATCGAAGGCCAGACTGCGCTCCACCCGCCCGCCCGAGGGAATTCTGCCAATGGTCGGATGATTCATCTGCTTGGTCGTGCCCTGGCGGCCGGCGGAAAATCCTCCCACCGCCACCGGCCCCTGGGCGGCGGCATACACCTGGCCGTCAGCGCCATAGAGCGGAGTCAGCAGCAGCAATCCGCCTTCAATACTCTTGGCGTCGCCGATTGAAGAGACCGTCACGTCGACGGCGGTGCCGGGGCGCGCGAAGGGAGGGAGGTTCGCGGTGACAAAGACGGCGGCGACATTTTTTGTCTGCGCGGTGGTGGGCGGAATCTGCGCGCCCATGCGCTGGAGGATGTTGGCGAGCGTCTGGGTGGTGAAAACGGTCTGCTGGCTGTCGCCGGTGAGCGTCAGCCCGACCACCATGCCATAGCCAATCAGGGAATTCTCGCGTACGCCTTCGACGGTCGTGAGGTCGCCGATCTTGACGGGCAGCGCCTCGTTGGCGCGCGCGGAACCGGAAGAACAGACGAGCAATAGAGCGGCGATGATAAGAGTCTTCATGAGTCGTTAGAAATTAAATATCCGCATCAGGGCCCGCACTACGATATTGGGCTGGCGCACGCTGTTGGAGACGACGCCCTTGCCCTTGACCTCCAGTTCGAGGTCGCCGATGGAAGTGGAGGCGACCATGTTGTTCGGCCCGATGTCGCCGCGGCGCACCAGGCCGCGCAGCGTGATGGTCTCTTTCTCGTGATTCATGTCGATCACCCGCTCGGCTTCGACCACCAGATTGCCGCCCGGCAGCACCGCCACCACCCGGCCGGCCAGCGTGGTGGTCAGGCTGGAGAAGGAATCAGCCTGCCCCTTGCCAGCCAGCGTTTCCGCCGAGCTCAACCCGAGCAGGCTGGAAATCCCGCCCGTCTTCAGTTTGCCGGGCAGGGAATTGATCCCGGAACTCGCGCTGTAGGTGCGCGCCGCCGAAACGTCGCCCGCATTCGACGATGTCAAACTGTGCGAGACCAGGATGGTAATCAGGTCGCCCACGATGGCAGCCTTGTAATCGGAGGAGAGCGAGGCCAGGCGGCCGGAATCGATCCAGCAACTGCCGGGTGTGGTGGCAGACGGGAAGGCCTGCGCCTGTTCGCGCGCAATATAGCGCGCCAGACTTTCGTTGGCTTTGGCATTGGCCTTGGCGTCGGCTTTGGCATCTTGTTTCGAGGCTTCGAGCGATCCGGGGAATGACCCGAGCAGCAGTCCCGCCAGCAGCCAGACTGCGGGTCGACGCGCGCGCCGCCCGAAGGGCCGCCGAGCTTTTCTTCCAGTCGATTTGTTCGGGCTGTTGAGTCTGTCCGGTCTGTACGGTTTCGAGTTCATGGCGTGATCCGCATTTTTTGCCTTGTCACGGTTCAGCATCTTTCTTAGAGACTGTTTTCTTACCGGCTGCTTCCCGCTCACTCGGGCAGCGCCTCGACCAGTGCGGGGCCGGTCACTCGCGCCCGGAAGATGCGGCCCTCTTCGCCGCGCACATGTACAATTTCGCCCCGCGCGCCGCGCTCGAGACAGGTGACGTCGGCGGTCACGCGCAGGCTGGGCGTCATCCAAACCGCGGTGGCGCGCTCGCCGCTGTGCACTGCCGGTACGGCTTTGGGCGCGGAAGCGAAGCGGCTCTGGCCCTCCAGTCGGCAGGAAGCAGCCTCGACGTGCCCGGCGCCGCGCAGGTAGACGAGGAACGGAAGGCACGCGCCGGTTTCCGTACACTGCATTCGAAACCGTGCCCGTCCGGCATCCGCATCCCAGCACACGGCCGAGACGCGCAGGTTCCGCCCGGCACGCGCCGGCACGGCCGCCGGCAGTTCGATGTCCTCGACGCGCGGCAGTTGTTCTTCCCGGAATCCGCGGGAACGCAGTTCGGTCGCGACCGCTTGCCAGGCCTCGCGCACGGTGACGGGAGGGTAGGGCTGGGGCAATTCCTGGGCACGCGCGCGCTGCCCGGCAAAAGTGGCGGCGGCAATTATTGCGGCGACAAGCACGGCGGCGATGGTCAGAGTCTTCACGGGTATTGTCATTGTCCTTCGGGTTCTATCTAATGCCACATTTCTAGTGACCCATTTCTAGTGACCCAGGTTGTTGATCAGCTGAAACATCTGGTCGGCGGCCTGGACGACCCGTGAACTGGCCTCATAGGAGCGCTGAGCGACGATCATGTTGATGAACTCGTCGACCACGCTGACGTTCGATTGCTCCAGATAGCCTTGCTCGATCGATCCCAAGCCGTCCGTGCCGCCGGGCGTTCCCACCACGGCGTCGCCCGAGGCGGTGGTCGGGGTAAACAGATTCCCGCCATTGCTGCTGAGGCCGCCCGGATTCGGAAAGAGCGCCAGCTGGATGGTGCCCACCTGCTGGGAGGCGGCCTGCCCAGGCAGCGTGACCGAGACGGTGCCGTCGGCGGCGACGGTGACGGTGAGCGCGTTCTGCGGAATGTTGAGCGCCGGCTGGATCGGGTTGCCATTGGCGGTGACGACGTTGCCGGTGGCATCGGTGTTGAAGCTCCCGGCGCGGGTGTAGGCGAGTTCGCCCGACGGGAGCAGCACCTGAAAAAATCCCGCGCCTTCGATGGCCAGATCGAGCTGGTTGCCGGTGGCGCTCAGATCGCCTTGCAACTGGAGAACCTCGGATGCCGAGGAGCGCGTGCCGAGGCCGATCTGGAGCCCGGCTTCCACTGTTGTCTGCTGCGAGGCGGCCGCGCCCGGCATGATTACGTTCTGGTAGATGAGATCCTGAAACTGCATGCGGCTGCTGCGGAAGCCGGTGGTGCTCGAGTTGGCGAGGTTGTTGGCGATGGTGTCGAGATTGGTCTGCTGCGCCTGCATTCCACTGGCGGCGGTATAGAGCGCTCGAAACATTAGTTCCTCCTGGAGATTCTTTCTTCCGGCTTTCTATGCGCGTTGCGGCGCTGCGAATTCTGTCTCTGTAAATTTTTCTAGACCTTAGCCAGTTCGCTGGCTGCGATATGGTTGAACTCGGTGTCAAACAGGCTCATGGCGCGGCCCAGCATTTCGGCCTGGCGCTGCACGCCGATCAGCGCCGTCACCGAACTGATGGCGTTCACGTTCGAGGATTCGAGCGAGGCCTGCCGCAGGGCAACGCTCTCGGCGGGCTGTTCCTGTCCGGCCGGAGCGGAGAGCAGCGTTCCGCCTTCGGAGACGAGGCGTGTGCCCGCCGGAAAGTCGGCGATCCGGATCTGGCCCGCGACCGTGCCGTTCACCGAGACCGTTCCATCCGGACTGATCGTGATCGGGCCCGCCGGCACGCGAATGGCTCCGTTCGTTCCCTGAACCTGATCGCCGGAGGCGGTTGTCAGCTCTCCGGTGCTCGCGACCTGAAAGCTGCCGTGGCGGGTGTAGCGCAGGCCGCGCGGGGTATCGACCACAAAAAAGCCCGCGCCTTCGAGGCCCACGTCGAGCGAGTTGCCGGTGGCCGTCAGATTTCCGGCGGTCAGGTCGAGATGCGTGCCTTCGAGCACACCGTAACTGTTGGTCGCGAGGTTGAGGGGATTGGCCGCCACCGGACGAGACATCGCTATCAGCGACTGAAAGGTGGTCTGCTCGCCGCGAAATCCGGGAGTATTTACGTTGGCCAGATTGTGCGCCGCAACTTCAAGCGCCTGGGTCTGCGCCTTCAATCCGGCCGCCGCTGCATAGAATCCGCTGTCCACGTGAGCTCCTTGTGGTTTGACAGGTGCAAGCACGTAGCCAAGGGAGAGCAAGCTTAGGACTCTCCCATGTTGCTTTGCTGTCAGCGCATTGGAGTGGAGCGCCCAGGTGTGAAGATGGGAAGAATCTTAGTTTCGAGGAAGGGGGAAAGCATTGCCGCGCAGAATGCAGCAGTTCGGCAAATCATGCCGGTTGGAGTCGAAGCCGAAGCTCGCGGCTTGGAATGACAGCTATGGAATGCCAGGCGTGGAAACCCTGGCCGCAATCTCAGAGCACGGGAGTCCCGCGCAGCGGCTTAATTGTGGAGCTGCAAACAGATCGACAGCGGATCGGTGCCAAACAGCATGACGGTCTCGATCACCGCGCCATCGGCCAGCGACCGGAAACTGAATTCTTCACCCTTGATCACCGTGGGCACGCTCAACATGCAAGATCGGTCGGCGGTCGATAGCTTGTTCTTGAAGTTGCCCGCGACCATGTTGCAGATTTCGCCGAGCGCGTCCGATATCTGCTCTTCGGACTCGGTGATTTCGGGCCCCAGCATGCTCTTGGCGACCGCCTGCGCGGTTTTCCGGTCGCACGAAATGGTGAGAATTCCGCACAGCCCACCGGCGATGCCGACCATGGCGGTATATCCGCCGGGCGGCGGAGCCTCGGATTTCTCTACCGGCTTCACTTTTTGTCCGACCATGATTTCGAACACTTCCTCGACGGCCAGCTCGAGCACCGGCAGCCAGTTTTCTTCGTGAGAGCGGACCAGCGGCGAAGTACCCGTGCTCATGATTTTCTCCCCACCACCGGCAGGACGTGTTCTTTAACCTGATCGGGAGTAAACGGCTTCCGGATATAGCCGCGGGCGCCCGCCGAAAGCGCCTGCGTAACGTGTTGTTCGCTGCCTTCTGTCGTGATCATCACCACTGGAACTCCCTTGGCATTGGCGACGGTGGGGAGTTGTTTGACGAACTCCAGGCCGTCCATGACCGGCATGTTGATGTCACAAAGAATCAGGTCGACCGCTTCTTTCCCGAGAACGACCAGCGCTTCCGCGCCGTTTCCCGCCTCCAGGACCTTGCTTAGCTCGAGGCCTGCCTGGCGAAGCGAGCGTTCCACGATCTTGCGCATCACCGATGAGTCATCGACAATCAGCGCCCGTATAGCTTCCATGAGGCCTCACCAATGTGCACTTCGCATTCAATCGCGAAGCCGCGTCCGCGTTCCTTCTAAATGATTTACATCGGCAGGTTACGCCCTTGCTTTAACGCACCATTTGTCTCTCCTTACTGTTAAAGCCCATAAGTTAAAGATGGTTTCCTTTACCCGCCTCGCGGCCAACGGAGTAAAGAAGATGGAGTAAAGAAGTAAAGAGAACTGGCCGCGTCATGACCCCTCCGCTTAGTCCCGCCACAATGCCAACTCCAATCCCAACCGGGTGAAACCCTTGACCCTCGCGGCATCCAGGACCTCAGCACCGCCGATGCCAGAATGCCGACTCCAGCGCTCGACTTCAATCTATGTGCAGCATTATGCATTCGGAGACTAGCCCTCGGCACCGGCGGAGGTTGATTTCGGGAACCGCCAGAACACGCAAGTCACTAATTATCAATGTGTTCTGTCGACGGCCTCGCTTCGGCGTCCGGCTTTTCCATTTTGGCTCGGGAAATGCTGGTTCATGTTGTAACGAAGAGGCCGCAACCCTTTGGATTACACCTTCGATTGCTTTGACTTCTCACCGGTCGTTTCTTCCCCGGAAACGGCGCCCAACTGAGTTTCCTCTGATTCCTGCCTAATAGCCTCTTTAAAAGGGTGGCCCCAAACGGGGCCGCTTTTTTTTGTGGCTCACACTCCTGTACACTCGGGGATTCCACCCACTTGTGAAAATGAATTCTTTAAAAGCAGTCCTGCGCCTCCGCTTTCTTGCCCTCCTCTTCTTGCCCGTCATCCTCTTAACGCTCATCCTCTTGACCCAGTCAGCGCCCGTGCAGGCCAAGACGTCCGCCGTCAAAAATGCCAAGAAGGATCAAAAAGCCTCGAGCGCGGCTGCCGCCCGCGCCCCAGGCGACGCGCAGTTGCTCGCCATCTTCGAGAAGGAGCTGCATCGCGGTCAGACCGAGCTCTCGAAGCTTGATCCCGCGCCATACTTCGTCAGCTACAACATCACCGACTCGGATTCGCTGGCGGTGATCGGCTCGCAGGGGGGCATTCTGACCTCGACTCACGATCGCGAGCGCGTCGCCGACGTCAGCATGAGGATCGGAAAGCCAGATCTCGACAACACGCACGGACATGACCGGAATTCCGGCATCACCAGCGGCGCGCTTCCGATCGAAGACGATCCCGATGCCATTGCCCGCACCTTGTGGCACCTCACCTACGAGGAGTACCGCAAAGCCAGCAAGGCTTACACCAACGCCAAGACCAAGACCGCTGTCCGCGCCAAGGACGAAGATGAGTCGCCGGACTTCTCGGTCGAAAAACCATCTTCTTATATTGACACTGCCGCCCCGCCCGCGATGCCCGATCAGAAAGTCTGGGAGGATTTAGCGCGGCGCTATTCAGCAGCTTTCCGGCGCTATCAGATACAGGAGTCGGTGGTTTATATCTATGGCGGCAACGACCGCAGCTACCTGATCTCGACTGAGGGCACGAAGGTCGTCACCACGGACTCCATTTTCCGCGTGATGATCGAGGGCGAGCTTCTGGCCGATGACGGCATGCGCCTCGAGCGCGCGGAGACCTTCCAATATTCCGATCCGTCAAAGTTGCCGGCGCAGGCCGAGGTCGATGCGGCCGTCAAAAAGATAGCCGACGATTTGAATGCGTTGCGCGCGGCTCCGCTGGCCGAACCCTTCAGCGGACCGGCACTGCTTTCCGGGCGCGCCGCTGCGGTGTTCTTCCACGAAGTGCTCGGACATCGCGTCGAGGGGCAGCGCCAGAAGGGGCGCGAGGAAGGCCAGACCTTCACAAAGAAGGTCAATGAAAAAATCCTGCCCGATTTTCTGAGCGTGACCGATGATCCGACGCTGCGCACGCTCGGCGGCACAGAACTCTCCGGCTATTACCGCTACGACGATGAGGGCATGCCGGCTGAGCGCGTCGAAGTGGTCAAAGACGGAGTGCTGAAGAATTTTCTGATGGGACGCATGCCGGTAAAGAATTTCGGCAGCTCGAACGGTCACGGACGCGCCCAGGCCGGCAAGATGCCGGTCGGACGCCAGGGCAATCTGATCGTGACCTCGTCAAACACTGTGCCCGACGCGCAACTGCGCGCGCGCTTCATCGCGGAAATCAAGAAGCAAGGCAAGCCTTATGGTCTCTACTTCGAAGACATCGAAGGAGGATTTACCCTCACGACGCGCGATCTTCCGCAGGCGTTCCAGGTTTTGCCGGTCATGGTCTGGCGCGTGTACGCCGATGGGCGTCCCGATGAGCTGGTGCGCGGCGTCGACATCGTCGGCACACCTTTGACGACCTTGAATCAGATCGAGGCGACCGGCGACACGACCAGCGTCTTCAACGGAATTTGCGGCGCGGAATCGGGCAGCGTGCCGGTTTCGGCCGCGTCACCCATGATGCTGTTTTCTGATATGGAAGTGCAGAAGCGCAAGTACGGCGACACGCGCCCGCCCATTCTGCCGCCTCCGCCCGGGGCCGATCAGCCCGTTGCCGGCAAGAACGGCGCGAGTGAAAAAGGCGGCGCGCAATGACGAAGACGACAGCAATGACAGCGACAATGACTTGCGCCAAGATCATCTCAAAATCCGGCGGCGGTCGGGTGTCGCATCTCCGCGCCGCCTTGCTCGCCATCGTTTCAATTTTTCTGCTCTGCGCCTTGCACCTGCCCGCCCGTGCCGCGGCGAATCCTACGGGCGACGTTCTCTTGCGCGCTCTCAAAGAAGAAATGCAGCGCTCTAAAGCCCAGCTCAAAATGGATAATGTGGCCGCGCCCTATTACATCGAATATCGCGTGACCGAACTCGACGCCTTTGAGGCCAGCGCGGTGTTTGGCGCGCTGCGCAGCCAGGAACGGGGCAGTGGACGATTTCTACGGGTGGTCGTGCGCATCGGCGACTACAAGCAGGACAGCTACTACGGTTCGGGCGAAGGTACGGTGGATCTCGTGCCGCTGGACGATGACATCTTCGCCATTCGGCATCGTGTCTGGCTGGCGACCGATCGCGCTTACAAGGCAGCGGGCGAGTCGCTCTCCGCGAAGCAGGCGGCTTTGAAGCAAATGAAAGTCGATGAACCGGTGGACGATTTTGCGCGGGCCACTCCGGTCGAATCCATTGAACCGCTCGCCCGCCTTTCAAACGCCGACTTTACGCCATGGCTGCAGCTCATTGAAGAGTCATCCGGTCTCTATCGTTCCGATCCCCTGGTTGAGCATTTCGAATCGGCGCTGCGCTTTGAAGTCATCAACCATTACTTCGTCAACTCCGAGGGAACGGTGGCTTGCTCCGGGAGTTCGCAATACACCATTCTTGTGGCGGGCGCTACACAGGCCGCCGATGGCATGCTCCTGCAGCGCTCGCATCAGGATGAAGCGAGAGATTTGGCAGGCCTCCCGGCTCGCGAAAAATTCTTGCAGACCACGGTGCGCATGCTCGAGACCCTCAAGCAATTGCGCGATGCTCCGGTCGTCGAAGAAGAGTATCGTGGCCCAATCCTGTTTTCGAATGACGCCGCATCGTCGGTCGTCACCGAACTCATCCAGCCCAATCTGCTGGGCAAGAAACCGAAGCTGGGTGAGAACGGCCGCACCACCGGGCCCTGGTCGAGCAGCTATGAAATGCGTGTGCTGCCCGACTTTATCAATGTGGTCGATGATCCTGCCCTCACAGCGCTCGCCGGTCAACCCCTGTTCGGCGACTACAAACTGGATGACGAAGGCGTGAAAGCTGAGCGCGTCCCGCTGATTGAAAAAGGCCAGCTCGTTTCTTATCTTATCGGGCGCGAGCCCATTCGCGATTTTCCGGCTTCGAATGGCCATGGCCGCGCCTCCGCGACCGGTGGACCTGAGCCGCACGCCAGCAATATGATTCTCGAGTCAAGCGACCCGCAGCCCGACGCGGAGCTCCGGAAAAAGCTGATCGAGCTAGCCAGGCAACGCAATCTGCCATACGGCATGTATGTGGAAACTTTGGGTCCGGGCCTGGAGCTGCGTTTGTTCTATCGCGTCTATACCAGCGATGGTCATCAGGAACTCGTGCGCGGCGCCGTGTTCGGAGATCTCGACGTGCGTTCGCTACGCAACGAGTTGGTCGCCGCCGGTGGAGCGCCCGCGATTGAAAATCATCTGGAGTCGGTGCCCTTCAGCGTCGCGAGCCCCGCGCTGCTGTTCGACGAACTCCAGATCAAACGCACGCCCGCCAGCAAGCTGGGATTGCCCGAGTACCCGCCGCCTCCGCTTAATGACAGAGCCGCTGCCGTCGTCAAATAGCCCGCAATACTCGACGTCTCCTCCGGTTGACGCCTGTTCCACTCGGCGCTTAGGATATTTGTTTGGCTTTATGCTGACTCAGGCTGCCGTGCGGGCAGGTTTTGGGCAGGCGGAATCATGGATAAGAAGAAATTAGATAGTTTCAGAAAACGGCTGGAAACCCGGCAGCAGGAATTGCGTCACATGGTGACGCGCAACCAGAAGGACGGCCGCGCCGCCGACGAAGAGGCCACGCAAGACGTTGCCGATCGTGCCGCCAGCTCTTACACCAAGGAATTTCTTTTCAGCCAGAGCAACAACGACCGGCAGTTGCTCAACATGGTTGAAGGCGCGCTTGCCCGCATTCGCGAGGGCAGCTTCGGAGAATGCGTCTCCTGCGGCAAAGAGATTAACTCGAAGCGCCTGGAGGCCGTGCCCTGGACGCGGCACTGCATCGAATGCCAGGAAAAGGCCGAACAAGGATTGCTCGAGGCCGCTCAGTAATCCGTCCCCGCAGTTACTCTTCTATCTGACGCCAGTGTCTTTTCGCTGCGCGCATCATTCAGTGCAACGCGCGCAGAAATTCCCTCCTGCGCGCGTGACAACAATTTTACAAATCCCTGACCTACACCTGACAAGTTGAACCCGTCATCCCGCTAGTATCCCTTTCGTGTCAGGTTCGGGCCGTTCAATATCCGAGCCGCCAGCCAGATTTACTTCACTAGGAGAGTTTATGTCTCAAGCGTTTCGTCGTCTCTTGATGTCTGCTGCCATGCTTTTGCTCGTGTTGTCTGTCACAGCCAGCACAGCGTTCGCGCAATACACCCTCACCACATTCGTCAAAAATTCCGGCAAGAAAGGCGATAAACAACTGATCAATCCCTGGGGCCTGGCTTACGGTCCGAACGAATACTTCTGGTTCAGCGACCAAGGCAGCGGCCTTTCCACGCTCTACGATGGCAATGGCGTGAAACAGAGCCTGGTGGTCACGATTCCTCCCGCTTCAGGCACTGGTCTTGGCTCGCCCACCGGCATCGTCTACAACGGCGGTTCGGGGTTCAAGATCATGAACTGGACCTCTGCCTTTATGTTTGCGACCCTCGACGGCCTGATCTGCGGCTGGTCGCACTTCGATCCCGATAACGCCCTGATTGGCGCCAGCAGCCCGGGGTCCGTCTACACCGGCCTGGCCATCAATGCCGCCAACACTATGGTCTACGCCTCCGATTTCGCCAACAACAAAATCGATATGTACAACGGCACCTTCAAACTCGTTGGATCATTTACCGATACCGCCATTCCAGCGGGCTACGCGCCCTTTAATGTCCAAGATATTGGCGGACAGTTGTATGTCGCCTATGCCCTGCAAAATGGAAAAAAAGGCGGATACATCGACATTTTCACGGAAAGCGGAACGCTGGTGAAGACGCTGGTTGCTAAGAGCAAGAACCTCAACCAACCTTGGGGATTCGCGCTGGCGCCGTCTAACTTCGGCACCTTCAGCAACGCTCTGCTGGTCAGCAACAATGTCAATGCCGGAAGCGTTGTTGCATTTGACCCGAATACCGGCGCTTTCCTCGGCACGGTCTCGACTTCGGCCGGCAAGAAGATCACTCTCGGCGGCGTCTGGGGAATTGAGTTCGGCGGCGGCGATTCGGAAAACGGCAACACCAATTCTCTTTATTGGGTTGGTGGACCGAAGAGCGACACGGCTGGGGTTTACGGCGTGATCAACGCAGACTAGCGCGTCCGCAACGTTTTTCGTCTGAAGTCGAATTGCTCTCCTGACGTGTTGTCCTTTGGAGCCCTCCGTTCCCTAAAACGGAGGGTTTTTTCCTTCGAACCAAAGTAGAGACGCCCGCCGCGTCTCCCGGTCGTCCATCCCGTATGTCTGTGATTTCAAAAGGGGACCGCATATGGACTGAATTTCACCGGAAACCGGCGCTGGCTGGCCCGTTTGGGCCATACGGCCTGACAATTTTTTACGCGCGCCGCCGCCCCGGCGATGGTATGATCTTTCAACTCCTCCCAGTCGCGTCGGTAGGCGCGACCAGGAAAAATTTAACGAGGGATGAAAGTCAAATGACCTGGACAGCTCCGGTTTTCGAAGAAGTGGTTCTGTGCTGCGAAATCAACTCCTACGTTAGCGCGAAACTCTAACCCGCCTGATGCGTCTGCGCATCCTCGGTTCAGCGGCCGGGGGCAGGTTCCCGCAGTGGAATTGCGGCTGCGCGAACTGCATAGCCGTACGCGCATCTGTCCGTGACGGTGCGCCTGAGAATGCGCGGAGCAGTGTTCCCCAACCTGCCTTCCATGCCAAGTCTCGGACCCAGGCTCAACTAGCCCTGAACTCCGATGGCTCCCGGTGGTTTCTTGCTGGAGCCTCGCCCGACCTCGCGTTTCAAATCGAAGCCACTCCCGAACTTCATCCGCGCGCGCCGCGCGATTCTCCGATCGCCGGAGTCGTGCTCTCGAGCGCCGACCTCGATCACGTGGTGGGCTTGCTTTTGCTGCGCGAACTGCAACCACTGCGCGTGTACGCCGCGCCGTCGATCCTGCGCATCCTGCGCGAAGAAAACTCCATGTTCGGCATGCTCAATCGCGTCGATCCGCAGGCGATGTGGACTCCGCTCGCCGCCCCGGCGCCGTTTCCGCTGCTCGATGCCGCGGGCGTCGAATCCGGCTTGCGCTGCGCCGCAGTCTTTCTCTCCGGGCGCTATCCGAAATATGTTAAGAGCACGGCCCTGGCCCACGAGGCGAGTGCGGCTCTGTTCTTCGACGGGCAGTCTTCACGCTCTGCCGCCAAGGCGCGTATCGCCTATGTGCCTGCGGTAGAGAAACTCGACGCCGGGCTGCTTGCCAAAATCGAAGGCGTGGACGCGCTTCTCTTCGACGGTACCTTCTGGAGCGATGACGAGCTTATCCGCATTCAGGGCAGCGGCGAGACCGCTCACCAGATGGGCCACATTCCGGTTGAAGAAAGTCTCCGCCTGCTCAAGAATATAAAGGTCGGCCGACGAATCTATATTCACATCAACAATACAAATCCGATTCTGAACCAGTCGAGCACGGAATATCGCGCCGTGCGCGACGCCGGATGGGAAGTGGCGGAGGACAATTGGCATCTGGAACTGTGACTGGAAATAAAATCGCGACCGGGCCGAAGCTCAGCTTCGACGAGCTGCGCGCTGCGCTGCGCCAGGTCGGCGAAGAGCGCTATCACCACCGGCATCCGTTTCACCTTCTGATGCACGAGGGCAAGTTGAGCCGGGGCCAGTTGCAGGCGTGGGCGCTGAACCGCTATTACTACCAGTCGATCATTCCGATTAAAGACGCCATCATTCTTTCGCGCTCCACCGACTCTAACTTTCGCCGCGCCTGGCGCAAACGCATTATCGATCACGATGGTTCGGAAAAAGCCGGTTCGGATAAGGCCGGCGAGGCGAAGCCGAACGGCGGCATTGTGCGCTGGATCAAGCTGGCGGAAGCAACCGGACTCGACCGCGAACGTGTCGAGCGCGCCGAAGGAATTCTGCCGGCGACGCGCTTCATCGGCAACGAATACCTGAACCTGGTGCGCACGCGGCCGTTCGTCGAGTGCGTGGCGAGTTCGCTCACCGAACTTTTTTCGCGCGACCTGATCGTCCTCCGCATGGAGAAGTTGCGCGAGCACTATCCTTGGCTGGCGAGCGGCCTCGATTACTTTCAGGCGCGCTTGACCGAAGCGCCCGAGGACGCCGCCTTCGCCATCGAGTATGTCTTCGAGCACGCCGCGACGCGCGCCGAACAAGAGGGCGCAATTCAGGCCCTGCGCGACAAATGCGACATTCTGTGGGCGCAGCTCGACGCGCTTTACTTCGCCTATGTCGAGCCTGGATGGCCGCCGCCGGGAGCGTTTCGGATCGCCGGCGTCGAAGCTAAAAATGTCGAAGATAAAAATGAAGACAAGCACGAAAAGGCCGTCCATGGCTGAACTCACGGATGCCAGCGTTCCGAATCTGGCAGCCGGTTGCCGCTGGGGTGGAACGCTCGAGGCGCCTGTCGTGCTTTTTCCGGAGGGAGCGATCAAGGTCGAGGGCACCGGCCGGGCGATTCTCGAATTATGCGCGGGTCAGTTATCGCTGGCGCAGATCGTGCAGAAACTGGAACAACAATTCATCCTCGCGCCGCCCGGAAAAATTCGTGCCGACGTGATCAGCTTTATCGAGAACCTGCACGCTAAACGGATTCTCGATTATTAAGGTTTTGAATTATCAATTACGAAATTACTCAATTACTTACTGAATCACCCAATTACTCAATTTCACATTTACGAAATTACGCAATGCCTCTCTCGAATCCGCTAGCCCTCATCGCCGAGATTACGCATCGCTGCCCGCTGCACTGCGTGTATTGCTCGAATCCGCTGGAGATGACGGCGCGCAATGAAGAACTGGCGACAGCCGATTGGCTGCGCGTCTTCCGCGAAGCTGCCGGACTCGGCGTTCTGCATCTTCACCTCACTGGAGGCGAGCCACTGGCGCGCCCCGATCTCGCGGAGATGATCGCCGGCGCGCGCGCTGCAAAGCTCTACACGAATCTCATCACCTCCGGCATCGGCCTGTCGTGCGACCGCCTTCAGCAGTTAGTGGACTCCGGCCTCGATCACATTCAGCTCAGTTTTCAGGATTCCGAAGAAGGTTCGGCGAACTGGATCGCCGGCGCTCGCGTACATGCGCACAAACTCGAACTGGCGGAATTGATTCGCGGGCACCGCATCGCCTTCACCGTGAACCTGGTCGTGCACCGGCAAAACATCGATCATCTCGAAAAGATGATCGCCGCGCTCGAAGCGCTTGAGCCTGATCGCATGGAGATCGCGCACGCGCAATATTACGGCTGGGCGCTCAAGAACCGCGCGGCGCTGCTCCCGACCAAAGCGCAACTTGACCGCGCGCTTGTGACGGTCGCCGCCGCCGAAGAGCGCATGCGTGGCCGCGTGCGCATCGACATGGTCATTCCCGACTATCACGCCCGCTTTCCGAAAGCCTGCATGGGCGGCTGGGGACGCCAGCTCATGCTCATCGATCCGGCCGGCCGCGCGCTGCCTTGTCATGCGGCCGGAGTAATCCCGGGCATGCGATTCGATAATGTGCGCGAACACGCGCTCAGTTGGATTTGGACAGACTCGGCGGCCTTCCAGAAATTTCGCGGCGAAGACTGGATGCCGGAGCCTTGCCGCTCTTGCGACCGGCGCATAGAAGATTTCGGCGGCTGCCGATGCCAGGCATTCCTGCTCACGGGCGATGCCGCTGCGACCGATCCGGTCTGCGAGTTATCGCCCCTCCATCGGATCATCGATGAGGCAGTGCGCGAGGATGCAGCCCAGGAGAACGCGGTGTCCGAATTCCACGAAGCTCCCTTCCACGTTTTACAGGAGAAGATGAGCGGCTTGTGGAGCTACCGAATCGACCCCAAATAGAGGCCGGCCGCATTACAGTATGTACAATCCTGCTGCGACGTATGAGCTCGACGGCTCCTATTTTGCTGACCGGAAGGGCGAGCGAGCCTTTGACGCTGCGGAAATCCGCCTGTTAGACTGAAGTTTTGCCATCCTACTGCTAATCGACAAAGGAAGCGTGTGCGCGCAGAAACTCGGCATCAAATGAAACAAGATCGCTTCAGCAAGGCCACCTTCGAGGCGGCCGAAGCGACCATGCACTGGAGCCAGGAGCACCAGGCGAAACTCATTGCGGGCACCGTCGCCGTGGTCGTCATCGCAGCCATCGCTTTCGGCGGATGGTATTACGTCAATTCTCAGGACGAGAAGGCGAGCCTCGACATGTCAGGCGCGGTGCGCACCATGGAAGCCCAGCTGCGTCCGCCCGGAACCCCCGCCCAACCCGGCTTCCCGAGCTACGAGTCGGTTGCCGATCGGGCCACCGCCGCGCGCAAGCAGTTCCAGGCCATCGCCGACAAATATCCCAGCACGAAGACGGGCAAGATGGCGCGCTATTTTGTGGGCGTGACCTCGGCCCAACTGGGAGACAACGCAACCGCCGAACGCAATTTGCAGGAGGCGGCCGAGTCCTCGAATGCGAACCTCGCGTCACTCGGAAAATTCGCCCTGGCGTCGGTCTATCGCGGAGATAGGAAAGATGCGGAGGCCATCGATCTTTATAAGCAGTTGATCGATAAGCCCACCGAAATGGTCGGAAAAGTAACGGCCCAGTTCGAGCTGGCATCGCTTTACGAGTCGGAACAGAAAACCGACGACGCGAAGAAAACCTACCAGGAAATTCAGAAAGAAAATCCCCAGACAGAAGCGTTCTCATTAGCCCAGCGCAAGTTAGCGGAACTGAAGTAGCCGCCGCGGGCTCAACTTCTACCCGAGCCGCCGCAGGCAGCCAATCAAACGTTCGCAATCTTCGCCCGTGTTGTACACATGCGGCGTGACGCGAATCGAACTTCCGCGCACACTCACAAAAACCTCTTCGCGCGCCAGCATCTCGATGAGTTCCTTCGCAATCGGCGCCTTTCTTCGCAGGCAAAGATAATGTGGTGCGCGCAATGGCTCTTTGGGAGCTGAAAAGCCAATCTCCGCCGCGGCTTCGGCCATCCGCTGATTCATCGCCCCGCAGGTGTGGGAGACCTCGGCAACTGTCCATTCCAGAATCTGCTTTATCGCTCGCTCGGCGGCGGGCAGCAGCGCAAAGTTCGATCGCTCGCCCATGTCAAAGCGGCGCGCGCCTGCATCATAGTCGTCGCTGTAAAGAATCAGGCTGGAGAAGTCGCGCGAATTGGCGCGCTGAATCCATCCTTCTTCGAGCGGCGATCCGCCGTGCCATTTGGGCGCGACATACAACATACCCATCGAATAAGGTCCAAGCAGCCATTTGTAAGTGGCGGCCACGGCGAAGTCAGGCTGCACCTTATTCACATCGATCGGTAATATGCCGAGCGACTGAGTGAGATCGAGAACCAGCGCACTGCCCATGCTGCGGCAGGCCTGACCGATTTGGACGAGGTCGAGACGGCCGCCGCTCGTCCAATGCACATGCGGAAGAGCGGCAATTGCGACCTCACCTGTGAGCGAGTCGAGAACCGCTGCGGTCCAGTCATCGTCGGCGGGCCACGGAACGATCTTCAGGGCCGCACCAGTTCGCTCGGCGAGCCGCTGCCACGGATAGTAGTTCGATGGAAACTGCTCGGCGAGCACCAGAATGCTCGGCCCCTTGCGCGCGGCCAGATTCTGCGCCGCCGTCTGGATTCCATAGCCGGCCGACGAAACGATCGCTACGCAATCAGCAGAACAGTTGAGAAGCTGCGCTGCCGTCGCGCGAAAGCGCTCCGTTCCGGCGAAGAACTCATCCGGGAGTGAGTTCCCAGGGATGCGTTTTGCGCGCCAAGCCAGCCTCTCCGGCCGCCAGAGCTGGCTTCATCAGCGGCGACATGTAGGCGCAATTGAGATAGGCGACACGATCGGGAATGTCAAAGAGATGGCGCTGGCAAGGAATCATAAGGCGTGGCTGATGCTGAGCACAGATGCTCAGTACAGAAGTTTAGCGTAGCGGTGTCTAATGCGGAGTCGCTGTCGATGTGGCGGGAGGCTGGTTAACGACCGCAGGCGCTGCCGTTTTTGGATTGTCTGTCGATGGGCTGTTGGGAAGTGCTGCTTGAGGATCCTGCGAGGTCGGGGCAGACGGCGGCTTTGGCTGCGCATCTTCGACGGAAGCTGGGCCTGAAGAAGGCGCGATGGAAACGGAGCCGACGCTGTTTGCACCGTCTGGATTGCCACTCGTCGAGTTGGAATCGGCGGCGGGCGGGGCGTCGTCCGGCGGAGGATCCTGTGCGGGCACGAGAATGCCTTCCGGAATGGCAATGAGTTGTGGGGCTGCATCTTGCGGCGCGGTAGAGAGCGCGTTGAACGGCGGGAAGAATCGAACTGAAGGCGATGCAGCTTGCCTCACAGGCAGCTGCGGATTTGACGTCAGTGGATCTACATTTTGGAGTTCGTACTGCGCGGTTGCCAGACCGGCGCTCACTGTGATGAACGCGTCGCACGGGCCGAGACTCCCAACCGTCGGCGTGATCGTGGCCAGACCATTCTGATCGGTGGCGGCCTGCGACTGCGATGTTCCGATGATGACCGGCGAGTCGTCCTGCTGCGCGCCACTTTGTTGCACGCCTTTTTCTCGCGCGCCGCTCTGCCGACGATCGGCATCGCCCTGCGGCGGGCCTCCGCCGGAGCCCTGCGGGTTGCGCTCCAGCGTGGTCAGGAACGTGACGCTCGCTCCCTGCACAGGGTTGTCGTTCGCGGAACCGTCGGTTACCCGCATGATCAGCGGCTGGAACGTTTGTCCGTTGGGAACGATCTGCAGCGCGCCGCTTACCGCTTCAAGAGTCCACGACGCGGCAGGGACGGCTAACAGCGTGAAGGTCTGGCAAGGATTCTCGGCTGGACTGACGCACGCGCTGACCTGTACCGTGCCGCTCAGGTTGGTCAGTTGCGCAGTCGTGCTGGCCAGGCCCGAGCTGTTGGTGGTGGCAGTGCTCGATGAGAGCGAAGCCGTGCCGTTCGTGACTATGAACTTTATGTTTACGTTGGCTTGCGGCACGCCCATATCGAGAGCTTCAACCGTGAGAGCGACGTTCAAAGTTACTCCCTGCGCCAGCCAGCGCGTTGGAGCGACGGCGGCGAGGTCGAGCGTGCTTTCGGTTCCTTGCAGCGTAGCCAGCTGCGTTTGCGCGGGCTGGTAGGCGGCGGGCGCGAGCGCGGCAGAAATGGTGCCCTGACCAAACGCGGTGGGAGTGACCCAGGTGGCGGCTTCGCCCGCTCCGTCGGTGAGCACGGAGCAGGATGCGGCTGCATTACAGGCGGAGAGTTCGACGCCATTGGTGGCGCTCCAGGCGATGGTTGCGCCGTTGACGGGCGTGACGCCATCGGAGGCGGTGGTCCGGACGCGAATCATGCTCGGCGCCTGGGCTCCAAGAGGAGCGGTTTGACTGCCGCCATTGAGCAGCATCAAAAGATCGTTCGCAGCAGCGCCATAGGTAAGGGCGCCCCGCATTTGAGAGAACGAGCCAGTGGCGGGACTGGTAACTTGAACCGTGGCAATGCCGTCGACCATTGCGGCAGGCAGCGAGATCTGTAGCTGGGTGGCGGACTGCGCCAGCACGACTCCGTTACTCGTGCCGTTGTCGACTACGAGGCCGGGGATGAAGCCAATGCCGGTCAGCGTGGTGACGCCGCCTGCGAGGCTCAGGCGCGCGGGAGTGAGGCTATCCGAATAAAGCAGACTGGCTTGGTAGGCGTAATCGGGGCGGCCATCGCCGCGGTAATCGACGATGCCAACTTTGTAGTATTCGCTGGTGTTGAACTCGGCGTCCAGACGGCTTACCCCAAAGGTTTGCGAATTAAATGCCGAAGGGGTGGCGGCGGGTGCAGGATCGCCGGTTTCGTCGTTCAATTCCCAGATTCCGATGACCGGCTGAAGCTTCGACTCGGTGGGCGCTCCGGTTTCGTCGAGGGCGGTCACCGCGACTGAGGCCGTTCGATTGGCCTGCACGGTGAACTGGAAGAAATCAGAAGAGCCGTATCCGGAGGTCCAGGACGACCAGCCTCCGCCTTGCGGAAGCGGCGCGGGATTCATGTAGGTCGAGCCGCTACCGGGATGGCTTTGGGCAATCTTCGCTGCCCAACATGGAGATGTCACGCTCGACGTTCGATCCGCTTTGAATTGTGACCACGACCGGCGCGAATGAGCCAGAGGGCGCGACCTGGGTTGGCCCGTAGGGCTGAACTCCCCAGGACCAGTTCGGGTCGATGGCTTCGACGCTGATCTGATACTCAGCGATATTCTGTCCGCTTGGAATCGTCAGCTCGCCGAGATCGTAGAAACCTTCGACCGACGCGTTGTCTGAGCCAAAGCGATTGAAGGGCAGGCCGTTTGGAGCATCGTATCCGGTGACGATGTTTCCGGCGTTGCCCACGAATTCAAAGCCGGAGACTGAAGTGACTACATACTGACGCGAAGGGTTGCCGGTGCTGTCGATGAGGCGCGCGACTACATTTACGCCTTGCATCTGCTGCTCGGGGCTGCCGCCGGAGTTCGTGAAGTAGACGTCGCCCCAGATTCTGCCGGTTGCCAGAGGATTGCCGCCGGGCGCGGGATAAAGGCGCGCGAGGGCGGTGACGTCGTCCATTTTGGGGACGGCCGGATTCGGATAGCAAAGAGCTGATGGGAACACAATTGATGGGATCGAGAAAGTGCATGACTGGAAATCCGGCATAATCGGCCGCGCCGGGCGGTGGGTCGCCGGTGAGGACGTTGTCATTGGCCTGCGACCAGGCGAGTCCGAAGATGCTGCCGAGCACGCGCACGAGGCGATATTGCACGTCGGGCAGCTGAGTACTGGTTGAGGCACAGACGCCGTTGATGACCGCGACCGCATGGACAATGTTGCCGCTGGCGGAAAAGTTGTCAGGGACCTCCGTACACGGCGTTATAAGAAGCAATCGTCGAGAGCGCCTGCGCCTTCGCCGAGAATAGCGTCGGTGACCGTGCCGTCGTAGTCGTAGATGATGCCGAGAGGCGTGCCGATGGCCGTCGACGTGACGTCGGCGGGCGCGGCAGATGACGCCATTTGTCGCCTCAATGTTGCTGCCGTTGACGTCTTCGGCGAGGTGGCCGCCTTGCGTTACGGTCAAGGCGACCCCGGCGGCGGTGGTCCAGGGAGTGATCGCAGTGGCGACGAAGGCGTCGGCTTGCGAGTTAGTGAGGATCGGGCTGAGCGGGCCTTGATCGGTGAAGTATTCGACGGTGGCGTTGGTCCAGAGAATGGGCTCTCCCTCGACTCCGGGATTGTAACCGGCGCCCGCGACCCAGGCTGGGCCTCCGGCGTGAAGCAGTGCCGGGAACAGAAGCACGAGTGCGGCGATGGCGAGGATTCTGGGCTGCATGATCACTCTTCTCATCACTCTCCTCGCGCGGCGCGGATGGCGCGTTCGAGTTGCGAGACGGGGATGAGTGTGGGGACGGACAGATGCGATGCGGTTGACGAATCGCCACGTGGAGCGCCGGCTGATTGTGAGAGACTAGTAGTCGCGTGCCTAGTTACATTTTGGCCGCTGGAATCGAGACGAATCTGACCCATGGGGCCGTCGACCGGGCTCGTGAGGCCCAGGCGGCTCGGCGGATATAAGAAGATGAGAACGCGCTCGCCGGCGCGAAGAGTGGGCTGGCGGGACGATGCGCCGGTCCACTCGCGGATTGTCAAAACCTGGCCGGATTGCACCCCAGCGATTGGACGATCGATGCGGAAGCGCAGTTCGACAGCCGGAACCCCGCGGTCGAGAATCGGGGGCCTCTGCGCTCCTCCATACGTCGAACTTGCGGCGTCAGTCAGCGGCGGTCTTGACTCTCTTTGTGCCTCTGCTGGTGAGTCTCTCCGCTTTGCAATTTCTGCGTCTGTGCTGAGAACCGTCCCGGCAAAGATCATTCCCGCGCGGCGGGCAAGATGCTTCCATTGGGGTCCAAGGGCGCGCTCGGCGGCTGCCTGGTCGGAGGGCGTCGCGGCCAAAGCTGGCGCGAAGAGGCAGAGACAAAGAAAAAGACCGATGCAAACCAGGGCAACTGCCGGCAGTCTTCTAGACGCACGAAGGGCTGACACACGCATAGTGAGGCTTCTTTCTGGAAGGGACGGACCGGGAGAGGTCCTGGGAGTGACGTCAATGTAGCGCGCGAAGGAGACGCGGCGATATGAGCTGCGTCACTGCGGGATTGTGATGAATCGGGAGACGCGAGACTGGAGGGGCGAAACTACGAAGTTGGACGAAAAAATGAACTGGTTGGTTTAAGAGCTCGGACCCTATCGACGCTAGCCGCTGTGGCGTTTGTGGAGATTCTTATTGGCTTTCTTGTTCGCCTTCCGTTCGGCCTTTGCGAATTTCCTGCCCGCTTTGGCCTGCTTCCGATTCGCCTTCCTCAGCATTTTTTGCTGCTTCTTATCGGCCTTGCGGGATGCCTTGGCGTTTTGCTCCGGGGTCATGCGCGGCGATTTGTCCGCGGCGGCGAACGTGCCGAGGCTTAGGATGGCGAGCAGCACCAGAGCGGCGATTCGTTTCATGACTTCTCCGACGGAGGATATTGCACTGATATTACACCTCGGGGTCGATCGACTGCGAGAGGGCGTGTTACTTCTGTAATCCCGGGCATTTGGGCTCGCGGAACGCGCCGCATTCAGTATGCCGACAACGCGTCATTGTAGGAATGCCGCGCCCAACCGGCGTAGTGCGGATTCGCGTGATTGGAGTCGTCTAATGTCTGGAGCATTTTGGGCAGGTCTTCTCCGTAGTCGGGCGTGCGCAGGCCGATGATCATCTTCGCCAGATTTGGTTCGCGGACGCCCTCATAAGCTATATCCAGAAACTTCTGGCTGGCCGCGCGAAGCTTCTCGGCCTTCTTTTCCAGAGTGTCTCCATCGGTCGGGCTGCTGATTTCGTAGAGCATCAGCGTGAGCCGCGGCAAAGATGACAAGAGCATACTGCGCTCGGCCAGGTCGCCCTTCAGGAGCTTGTTTTGAATGTCGGCATTCACCTTTAATCCCGAGGGCTCGGCGGCGGCCCGCACGGCGCGGAAGGTCTCGACCAGACCCGGCACGAATCGCAGGTTGCCCGGACCTTTGTTCTCGGGGCGCTGTTGCGGTTCGATGTCGAGATGAATCCCGTTGAAGCGATTCCCGGGGTGGCTCTGATTGAAGTGCACGATCTGGTAAACGTGATCCAGAAGTTTGTCGCGATGCTTGCCGGGTTCGTCGGCGTTCTGGCTCGAGAGCAGGGCCTCGATGCGAATGTTCGAGCGATGAAGCAGACCGATGAGGCCAGTGAGACGGCCCATGCCAGACATGTCGCCGTGTTTTGAGACGGAGATATAGACCTCGTTGACGCCTTGCGCGCGGCACAAGTCGCGCAGCTTCTCGGCGTCTGCGGCAGACTGGATGACTGACGGTCCCTTCCAGACCCACAGACCGTGGATCGGAACGTCGTCGGCCGCAGACGCGGGGATGCAGAGCGACCCAAATAGAATTGCAGAGCAGCAGATGAAAAATACGGTTCGAAACATTGCGGCCTGCAAACATCTCATTGCCCCGCGCCCCGCAAAAGGTTTTACTTCCGCAATCTGACTTCTAATTTCTGCAATCCCTAGTGAATTGTTTTGGTTTTGCGCGACATGTAGTCCATGAGCAGATATTGGCCGAGCGTGTAAGGCGTGGTGAAGTAGGCTTTGCCGCGGCACATCTGCGTCACTTTCTGAACGAATTGCACCAGACCGTAGTCGCTGGCGAGCATGAAGGTGTTGATCAGCACGCCGGCTCGCTTGCACTTCGAGACCTCCTCGAGCGTTTGGCTGACGACCAGCGGATCGAGGCCGAAGGCGTTTTTGTAGATGCGGCCGTCTTCAAGCGTCAGCGCCGAGGGCTTGCCGTCGGTGATCATGACGATCTGCTTCATATCTTTTCTCTGTCGCTGCAATAACCTCTGCGCCATGCGCAGGCCCTCGCGCGTGTTTGTGTAATACGGGCCGACCTTGACGCGCGCTAACTGCGAGAGCGGCACTTCTTCCGCCGAGTCGTGAAAGAGTACCAGCGAGAGCGAGTCTCCGGGATATTGCGTGCGGATGAGCTGCGAGAGCGCCATGGCAACTTTTTTCGCGGGAGTGAAGCGGTCTTCGCCGTACAGGATCATTGAGTGCGAGCAGTCGAGCATGAGCACCGTCGCGCAACTCGACTGGTACTCGCACTGATGCACTTGCAAATCGCGGTACTCAATGTTGAGAGGGAATTCGAGCCCTTCGCGCTGGATCGCGTTCGAAAGCGTGGCCGTGATGTCGAGGTTGAGCGTGTCGCCAAACTCATAGGGTTTAGACGCGCCGCTCGCTTCGATGCCGGTCGCCATGTCGCGCGTGTCGTGGCGTCCAAAGCTCGACTTGCCGAGTGAGCCGAGCAGGTCGCGCAGCGCTTTGAAGCCGAGGAAGTCGAGGCTCTTGTCGGTGATTTCAAATTTCGCCTGCTGGTGGTTTTCTCCAAGCTGTCCGCCAACGCTCGAGCGCTGCGACGGGTCATGCGGCTGGTCGATTGAGATGTAATCTTCCTGCTGCATGCGCTCGATGAGCTTTTCGATCAGCTCTTCCATCTCGCCGTTCATCGCCATTTGTTGCAGGCGGTCGCGCATCTCTTCGTCGAACATCTCGCTTTCGAGCAGCGCCTGTTCGAGCGCGCGGCGGAGCTCGTCGAGCGTCTGCTCGCCTTCGCCATTCTGCATTTCGTACCAGAAGTTGTCGTTGAATCCGCTTTGGAGAAAGTAGTCGGAGAGCGCGCTGAGCAGGTCCTCCATGCTCATTTCGCCGGCCGGGTCGGGGACGTATTTGGAGTAGCGGATGCGTTTCATACTGAGCTTCTAGCTATTAGCTCCTGGCTCTTAGCTGAACCGTCCTTCGTCATTCGCTGTTCGCTCACCTGTTTGTGCGCGGCACAGGAGGTTTTGCGAATAGCAAAGGACGAATAGCGAATAGCGCCTTAGTTAAAACTTCTCTTCCTGCCAAAGCCCGGTTCTTCACGTTCGAACATCGGCTTCTCTTGGACCTTCGGCTGCTTCTCTTCCGCGGCGAACACTCGCTCTTCGTTGCGGCCGATTTTTTTGTGGGCGTGCAGGCCTTCGAGGATGAACTCGGCGGCCGACACCTGTACTTCGGCGCTGTCTTTCGGGCCGACGTTTAGCCTGGTCAGCTTTTCCATCAGGCCCTGAATCTGGCGCAATCCCTCGAGCACGTCGCTCGCTCCGGCGTTGTCGCTGAGCTGAATTTCTCCGCCGAGGTCGAACCACTGCACTATCTGACTCATGTTCACGCCGTGCAGATGCGTGTCGTATGCTTTCGCAATCGCGGTGCGAATCAGTTCGCGGCTCACATAGTCCGCGCCTTTCATCTCGCCTTCGTATTCCAGTTCGAGCTTGCCGGTGATGGCGGGCAATGCCGCATAGATATCGCTGATGCGCGGCACAACCGTCTTCTCATCATGCGTCAGCGCGCGGCGCTCGGCGTTCGATACGACGTTTTCCATCGCGGAGATGGGCAGGCGCTGGCTCACTCCCGAGCGCTTGTCGACTTTTTTATCCTCGCGCGCGGCGAAGGCGATGCGCTCGATGACCTCGTGGACGTAGTTGGGAATGTGCAGGCTCGTGCCGTCGCGCGCATTTTCTTCGGCGCGATAGCGATTGACCCATGCCTCCTGCGCGGTGATGGCAATTCCTTCTTCAACCGTGGCCGGATAGTGCGTGCGAATCTCGCTGCCGATGCGGTCTTTGAGCGGCGTGATGATTTTGCCGCGCGCGGTGTAGTCCTCGGGATTGGCGCTGAAGACGATGGCAACGTCGAGCGGCAGACGAATCGGGTAGCCCTTAATCTGCACGTCGCCTTCCTGCATGATGTTGAAGAGGCCGACCTGAATTTTGCCGGCGAGGTCGGGCAGTTCGTTGATGGCGAAGATGGCGCGATTGGCGCGCGGCAGCAATCCGTAATGCACGGTGAATTCGCTGGAGAGTTCATGGCCTCCGCGAGCGGCCTTGATGGGATCGATATCGCCGATGAGGTCGGCGATGGTTACGTCGGGCGTGGCGAGCTTTTCTATATAGCGGTGCTCAGGCGTCAGCCAGGCGATGGGCGTCGCATCTTTTTCTTTGGCGACGAGATCGCGACAGCGGCGGCAGATGGGTGCGTAGGGATTATCGTGAATTTCGCAGCCGGCGATGTACGGCATTTCAGGATCGAGCAGAGTGGTGAGTGCGCGCAGAATGCGGCTTTTGGCTTGTCCGCGCAGTCCTAGCAGAATGAAATTGTGGCGCGAAAGGATGGCGTTGACGATCTGCGGGACAACGGTGTCGTCGTAGCCGACGATGCCGGGAAAGATGGGCGATTCATCTGGACGACGGGTCTGTCCCCGCATTCGCGTCATCAGGTTTTCGCGCATTTCGTCTTTCACGCGACGCGATGCGAGGCGGCTTTCAGAAAAAGAAGAAGCGCGCAATTCGCCCAATGTGCGGGCACTGCTCATGGCGGGAACTCCTGGGAGCACTGATTTTCCGGCATGGGCCGGTGTGAAACCTTAGGCGGATTATACGCCGGAGGCAGTTGCCAGTTGTCGGCTATCAGTTGCCAGTTTTTCTAGGCCGACATCGGCTTCTCATTATTCATTTGATGCACCGACCGCCGACAAGCGAAGGGCGTTGGCAGGAAAAAGATCAGCTAGAAAGCCCGGGTTTTCGGGAGCTGACACCTGAGAGCTGGGTCTCTCAATTCCAGCGAGCCTTGGCAGCCCGCCGCAGGCCGGGGAGAACCGCTTCGAGATAGCTGACCACCGCTTCGAGCCGTTTTGTCTCCGACAGAGTGGTGAGCAAATTTTGCTTGAAGTCGAGATCAAGCGGCAGCGAGCTGGCGAGCAGGAATGAAAGATTGGTGGCGGTCTCGTCGGGTTCGGAAAGTTCGGCGCCGGCGATCTTTATGATCTCGGCGTGCAGGCGCACCGCTTGCTCGATGAGCGGCTGCTCGGGGCGGGCCGCGTCGTTATCATCATCATTGTCGTCTTCGTCTTGCACCAGCGAAATCTCGGCGCGGAGAAACGCGCGCTCCTCGTTGACCTCCACCACCTCGAAGCGGTCGACGCCACGCGTAAGGATATCCATGCGGCCGTCGTCGTATTTTTTTGTGACCGAGACGATCTCGGCGGTGCAGCCGACGCCGGCCACGCCTTCGTCGGAGGCGCGCACGACGCCAAACGGCTTTTTCTGCTCAACGCACTCGGAGATCATTTCTTTGTAGCGCGGCTCGAAGATGTGCAGCGGCAGCGGCGCTCCGGGGAGGAGGACAAGATCGAGCGGAAAAATGGGCAACAGCGAACTCACGACTCCTCCGGTGGTTTTGATTCTACGATATTAGGAGTTCTCGTTTCGCGGTTCCCAGTTCTCAGTTATATGTTTTCAGTTAAGGCAAGTCGCGTCCGGTCTTTCTGAGAACTGAGAACTGGGAACTGAGAACTTTAAGGTTTGACTTGCTGCCGGGCCGAGGCATACAAGAGTCGCCATGGAGATGAACGGCAAAGTTGTGGTGGTCACGGGCGCTTCGATGGGCATCGGCGAGGCGATCGCCAAGGTGTTTGCTGACGAGGGCGCGAGCGTCGTCTTGCTGTCGCGCGACGTCAGCCGCGGCGAAGCGGCCCGGCAGCGCGTGGGACACTCCGAGCGAACTCTGGCACTGGCCTGCGATGTGCGTTCGCGAGAGGAGATCGATCGCGCACTGGCGCAGACGCTCGCAAAGTTTGGTCGACTCGACGTGTGGGTCAACAATGCCGGAATCGGAATTCGCGACATGGTCGACCAGATGAATATGGCGGCGTGCCGCGAGTTGTTCGAAACAAATTTCTTTGGCGCGGTAGCATGCCTCCAGGCGGCGGTGCCGGCGATGCGCAAGGCGGGTGGAGGCACGATTATCAATATTTCGAGCGTTGCCGGGCACGTGCCCGTGCCTTATATGGGCGCCTATTCGGCGACCAAGTTTGCGCTAAATGCCATCGGCAAGGGGGCGCGCGTCGAGTTGAAACGCGACAACATTAAGGTGCTGACTGTCTGCCCGGGCTATGTGCAAACGGATTTCGGCACGCACCTGGTTACAAATAAAGTAGGCAACATCCGTCCGCAATCGGTGAAGGGAATTTCGGTAGAGCGCGTGGCGCGTGCGACTTATGACGGCTATCGCAAACGCAAGCGCGAGGTGATCGTGCCCTGGACAATGATTCCGATGGTGAAGCTGTATCAGCTATTGCCCGGATTCGTGGAGTGGGTGATGGGGAGAATGATGAAGTAGATGGTCCGGTCGTCAATATTGCGCGGGTGTTACCGCTCCCAATAGTTGTGGATTAGCCCGCGGAAATCGGCTATTCTCGCAACGTCACAGGAGGTCTTCCGTGAAACGTTTATTCCTGCCCGCACTTCTTTGTCTTGCCTTTTCCTGTTCCGCCTTCGCCCAGCAGACAGACGACACACCGGCCACCAAGGAAGACGTTCAAAGATATTTCGATGCGATGCATTTGCACGACATGATGCTGCAGATGATGGATGCCATGGCCAAGCCGATGCATCAGATGCTTCATGACGAATACGTAAAGGACAAGGACAAGCTTCCTGAAGACTTTGAAGAGCAGATGAACAAACAGATGGACGGCATGCTTAAGGATATGCCGTGGGATGAGATGATCCAGGCAATGGTCCCGGCATACGAGAAGCATCTGACGAAGGGCGACATAGACGCTATCGTAGCGTTTTACTCTTCGCCGACCGGGCAAAAGCTCCTGCGCGAGATGCCCGCCTTGATGACCGATTCAATGCAGTCGATGATGCCAATCATGCAAAAGTATGTGGAGAAGGTGCAGAACCGGATTCAGGAGCAAACCGAAGCGATGTTGAAAAAGGCAGACACTAAGGCGGGGCAGGCGACTAAGGATTAGAAATCAGCGGAGCATGCCACGCTGCATTCTTGTACGACACGCCCTCCTTCATCGCAAACACAACCCTCCGGCCTGCGCTTCGACCGCGACGATCCTCGAGCCTTCTTCTTTCATGGACCAGGGGTGTCGCCAATAACTCTATACATTTTGTATCAACAGAGGGCGCGGGTCTATGGGGCGCTGGCGCCTGCGATCCGGCCATAAACCCGCCGTTTAAACCTTCCGTAAAGAAAAGTAAATGCGGCTACCCTTTCATGGGTGGACGCATCGAATTATTTAGGCAGAACTGCAGTCTTCCACCCCCGTCGAACGAGCTGACGCACGGCGGCTCTTGGGGGTGGGAGCTGCCGTTAATTCTCTCGGACCATTTTTCGCTAGAATACCCTTATGAGATCGTCTTGCCTGCCTGCCCCGCCCCCGGTTCCAGAGCTTAGCCCGACCCCGAGCACCGCTTGCGTCCAAACCAGCGACAGAGTGCATTTTCTTTCAGGATTTTTTTCCGGAACCATGTCGCGCTCGTTGAACCCGGCTCGTCTATCGTTGGCAATTTTGATGACGGCGGTTTTGATGTTCCCTTCAAAGGCGAGGGCGCAGGAGGGGTCGCTCGATAAGTCCCTGCCGCAGGGTATTACGGTCGACGAGATCATCAAACGCTTTGCGACGAAGGAGAAGGAATTCAAGGAGGCGCGCGATCAATACACCTACCGGCAGGATGAGAAGGTGATGACGCTCGACGGCAATACTGTGGACGGGACGTATCAGCAGGTTTTCGACGTGAGCTTTGACGACAAGGGGCACAGAATCAAGAACGTGGTATTTGCGCCGCAGCCCACACTCGAACGCATCGTGATGACGGAAGAAGATATCGACGACCTGGAAAATCGATTGCCGTTCGTGCTTACCTCGGACGAGATTGGCGAGTATGACGTTTTGTACGTCGGCAAGCAGAAGCAGGATGAATTGAGCACCTATGTCTTCGACGTTGCGCCCAAGCAGATTGTCGGCAAAAAGCGCTATTTCCAGGGGCGCGTCTGGGTCGATGACCACGACTTTCAGATTGTAGAGGTGTACGGCAAACCCGTTCCCGACATTCACAAAAAGAAAGGGAACGAGAATCTCTTCCCGAAGTTCACGACCTGGCGCGAGCAAATCGACGGCAAGTACTGGTTTCCGACTTATTCGCGGGCGGAAGACACGCTGCATTTCAACCTGGGTGACATCAAAATTCGCGAGATCATCAAGTACACCAATTACCGGCGCTTTGGATCGAAGTCGCGAATTACTTACGATGGCAAGGAAGTGAACAAAGGCACGGATCAGGCAAAGCCCGATTCACAACCTCCCGATTCCGCAAAGCCTGACTCTCAGAAGCCTGACCCCCCGAATGATCAGAAGACCACGCCCGAACCGCCCAAGCCGCAGTGAGTACCCAAGGGTGTGCCAGCGCGCGCCCGACCCCGCACATAGGGCAATTTGAGGCCGAGCGCGTCTACTCTTGATCGTCACCTTTGATCACCGGTGACTATCGTCTGCGGTTTTTCTCTGAAGAGGCTTGACTCCGCCCGCCCGCAATATCATCATGTTGGTAGTACACGGTGAAGGAGTTCACCGCCAACCGCTGTCCCACGATTTGAGCCGGGAACAGCTGATGACTCCTGACAAGCGGGACTTGTCGCGGAGTCATAGCCCGGCGACACCCCCGCAGAAAAGTTGAGGAGTCGAGGTGCGTGATTGTTCTGCGCTCAGTCGCTACGCTGAATGGCAGACGTGCGGCGATCACACAGGTCGATTTGCTAGATGAAAGAATTCATTTTCGACCGTGAGGAAGAGGAGCAATCGCTCAAGGAGCGTTTGCTGAAGAGGAAGTCCTTTCTTCTTTATGGGCGGGCTGGAGCCGGCAAGACGTTGCTGATGCGAAATGTTCTGGAGTCGATGCCGACGGTTCTCTATTGCGAAAGTACAGCGAGCCTGCAAATTGTTTTTCGCTGCCTCGCGCAGGCCTTGCTCCAGAGGAGCGATGCTCGCGTGCGGCGCACCTGCCGCGATGGAAATGGCATTCAGGCCAAATCCGCGGTATCGCTCAAAGGCATCGTGATGGACGCCTTGCGTGACGCGAGCTACTCGATGGTGCTCGATCACATCGACCAACCCTCGCAGTCATTCGCCGCGGCGATGCGAGAGATTGTGAGCTGGTGCTCGACGCCCGTGGTGGCGATTGCGCGCTCGCACCACATGGAAGACACGGGATTCCTTCAGCCTTTGTACTCTGACCGGCACGCGAGATATGAGCTGAAGAATTTCGATTTCGCGACCGCCCAGAAGTTTGCCGAAGAAATCGTGCGGCGCGCGGGATTGAGCGCCGTGAATATCAGCGAATTCATCGGCAAGGCGCTGGAGCTGACCGAAGGCAATCCGGGCGCGATAGTCGCCATGCTGGAGATGGCGGCAAACCCGAGATATCGGAGCGACGAGCACATCAAAATCACGCCGCTCTATGTCGATTTCCGGATGAGTGGGTTGACCGCAGTTCCAACGCGCGAGCGCGTGAAGGTCAGAACGGCATGACGGAAGAATCTCTCAACTCGAATCAGGCGCGCAGGCTGTCGGTCACATGCCGCTACATCGACAAGCTGTTGGCCGATATGGAGAGTGCGTTGGCGGTCGTAAACACGCGACAGGCATTCCCCGAGTACGTGCCGGATATAACTCCGGAGGATCGCGCAATGATCGAAGATTATGCGGCGCGAATCCGCAGACAACTCGTTCGTATTCTCGAAAGCCAGGGCGTCGTGAGACCGGAGCCCTCGATTCCCGTCAGCCGGTCGCTGCATACGTCTCTGACCTTCATTGCCATTGCCGCCGAAGAATTGCATCCCCGGTACATGCGCGGCTATGGTGAAGTTTCACCAGCCGCGGGCGCCGAATTGAAGGACATTGCCGACACGCTGCTTACGTTGGTACACGACTTTGATCGCTACGTCAAAGACCGAATGGCGCACTCGCAGGCGCGGGCCGAATAGCAGGTAGGTGAAAGGAACTGGATCGCTTGATGAAATACATAATCGTAGGAATCGGAGGGGCTCTTGGCTCCGTGTTGCGCTTCTGGGTGGGCAGCTACATTGGAGGCCGCATGGGTGCCCGATTTCCATACGGCACATTTGTCATTAACGTCACGGGCTCATTCCTGATCGGCATGATCCTCACCATTCTTGCCGAGAAGACGCAGTGGAGCGCGAATTGGCGATATTTGATCCCCATTGGCTTCATCGGCGGATATACCACGTTCTCGGCGTTCGAGTACGAAACGTTCCGCCTTTTTCAGGATGGCCAGATGTTGAGCGCGGTGCTCAACGTCACGCTCAGTGTGGTGGTTGGCTTTGTGGGCGTATGGGCGGGCACGGCTGCGGGGAGGTCGATCCCATGAACGATGCCATCCTCGCGAAGCCCGTACTCATCAAACTTGCAATCGTCGATCGCTTGCGAAGGACTCTCGATGCCAGGAGGGAAAGTGCTCACTTCAGGGCCCGCTAAAAAAGTCGCCATCTACGTGGCCGAGGACCAGCAATATCACGGCAGCGCCGCCTACGCGGCCATTCTCGATTTTCTATTTTTCCGCGGAGTTTCGGGCGCGACCGTAACGCGGGGAATTGCCGGTTTCGGCTCCGACCATCACATACACACGACGCGGCTCGTCGATCTCGCCACGCGCCTTCCCATCAAGGTCGAGTTCATCGAGACGGACGAGAAGGTGCACGAACTGCTGCCGAAACTCCAGACCATGGTCGGCAGTGGCTTGATCGAAATGCACGACACCACCATCGTGAAGCCGTCGGCCAAAAAAGATCAGGCGGCAGCAGCCGAGAAGCCGGCGCTCAAGCGCGAAGGGAAGGCCAAGCTGATGCGCATCTACGTCGGCGAAAATGACAAATGGAATGGCAAGCCGTTATACGAGGGCATTGTCAGCGGCCTACGCGCGCACGACATTGCCGGCGTCACCGTTTACCGCGGAATTCTTGGCTATGGAGCCAACCGGCGCATCCACAAAGATGCCGCGCTCAGCCTGTCGCACGACCGGCCGATTCTGCTTTCGATCGTCGACAGCGAAGAAAAGCTCAAGGCGTTCATGCCGATTCTCGACCAGATGGTGCAGCAAGGACTCGTTGTGCTCTCCGATGTCGATGTCATCAAATACTCGCACGATTTCGAAAAGGCCGAACGTCGTCAGCAGTCGCGCGGCGAAGAGTCAAGCGGCCAGCAGTCACCCAGCGGGGAGTCACGCGCATGAAGCTCGAAGGTAAGGCCAAGATGCTGCGCATTCATTTCGGCGAAGACGACAAGTGGCAAGGCAAGCCATTATATGAAGCGATCGTCGAGAAATGCCGCCAGCTCGATCTGGCGGGCGCGACCGTTTATCGCGGGATTGAGGGCTACGGCGCGAGCACGCTGATTCACAAGGCTCACCTGCTGCGCTCGTCGGATCGTCCGATCATGGTCTCGGTGGTCGACACGCACGAGAACATCAGCAAGCTGCTGCCGGCGCTCGATCAGATGGTGGGAGACGGACTCATCGCCGTGTCTGACGTTGAGGTGATCAAATACACGCACCAGGACGGCGTGCGCTCGCAGCCATAAGCGAGTTGACCCGATGAGCATAGATGACAGTTCTCCGATCGCGGTGAAGGGACAAACAACAGCCGGACACAACGGCCGTGGAGAAACGATCTCGGCCTGGGATGGTATGACCGACGGTGCTTCCCGCCTGCTACGCCTGGCCAGGCTGGCGGAAAATGCAGGTGCGCGCCGGATTGAAGAAGAAGCCCGCGACCTCGCCGCGCGCATTGCCGAAGGCCGTTTCTACGTTGCTTGTATCGGGCAATTCAAGCGTGGCAAATCGACGCTCATCAATGCGCTCATTGGCGATGCGATTCTTCCCGTTGGCTTCACTCCGGTCACCGCTGTGCCCACGGTCGTCCGATTCGGCGAGCGCCGCCATGCCCGCGTTCAATCCGAGGATGGCTCGTGGCATGATGTCAGCCTCTCCGATCTCAACCAGTACGTCTCCGAAGAGCACAATCCCGAAAACAAAAAGCAGGTTCGCGGCGTTGAAGTTTTTGTGCCGAGCCCGCTCCTCGCGCGGGGCATGTGCTTCGTCGATACGCCCGGTCTCGGATCAGTGTTTACCGGAAACACCGCGGCCACGCACGCATTTATTCCACACATCGACGCGGCCCTGATTGTGATTGGCGCTGACCCGC
Organism: uncultured Acidobacteriaceae bacterium; assembly: GCA_963803645.1. Classification (GTDB taxonomy): domain Bacteria; phylum Acidobacteriota; class Terriglobia; order Terriglobales; family Acidobacteriaceae; genus Acidiflorens. The sequence continues at coordinate 1,597,192 of CAWDNK010000007.1, forward strand.
CGCTCGCTGGCGAAGAGTTGGCGCTGGTCGAAACGGTGGGCCGGCAAGTACGCGATCTTATCGTCGTGCTGAATAAAGCCGATCGGACGACTGCCGAGGAGCGCGCCGCTGCCGCGAGTTTTGCGGAGCGGCAGCTCGCAAAACGCCTGGGCCGTCCCGTCGGACCGCTTCTCGAGTTAAGCGCGATCCAACGATTGAAAAATCGGTTTGAGAATCCCGAGCAGGAGAGCGGTTGGCAAAGGCTAGTGGATACTCTCCGGGAGCTGGTAGCGAAGTCCGGGCAAGATTTGCTTTATTCCGCTTGCGAACGCGGAGTTACACGACTGAGCGAACAGCTGCTCGCTCTGATTGGCGAAGAGCGCGATGCGCTACAACGCCCGATCGCGGATTCTGAGCGGCGGATCGCAGCCATGAAGGCTACCATCTCCGAGGCGGAGCGATCGATGCGTGAGCTTGGATATCTCTTCATGGGCGAGCAGCAGCGTCTTTCAGACTTGTTCGGGGATCGTCATAAGGCGTTTGTCGCCGGCGTTGAGCCGCGGGCACGAGAGGAATTTGCGCGGGCAATTGCGCCGCGACATGGCCCTGGACCGGCATACCGGCGGCGCATCATGAAGCAGGCCCAGGAAATCGCCATACAGCACGTGCTGCCATGGTTGGACCCAGAGCAGGAAGAGGGGGAGCGGCAATATCGCGAGGCGTCACGCCGGTTCGTCGAAATGGGGAATGCGTTTCTGCGGAAACTTTCGGAGGCAGGAATTCCTGAACTCGCGCGCATGCCGCATGCCCTCGATCCCGAGGCCGGTTTCCGCGTCCGTTCGCATTTCACGTTCAAAGAGTTTATGGGAGTCGCGCAGCCCGCCTCGCCGTTGCGCTGGCTCGGCGACGTTATTTTAGTTGCCGTCGGCACGCGCAGCGTCATCACAAAGCAGGGCTATGCATTTCTTGAAAGCCTGCTGGTCGTGAATAGCACCCGCGTGCAAAGCGACATTCTGGATCGAATTCAGGAGAGTCGCGGCCGGTTGGAAGTCGATATTCGCAAGCTTCTGCATGAGGTCAGCCGTATCGCCGAGCAGGCTTTATGCAACGCAAAAGCCGCGCAGGAAAAGGGATCACCCGCCGTCGAAGCGGCGCTTGGAAAACTTGCCACGCTCGAACGCCAGGTAACCGATTGCTGCGCACCCGTTTCGCCCTAGAACATGCGGGGCTGCGCCTGTTGCTCGATATAGCGGCGGCTGTCAAATTTTTTGCCGGTGCTCTCGCCTGACATGTAGCGAATTAGCCCAAAGACCGGCCTCTTAAACCACGGCCGGTCGAATTTCCCGACGATCGACCAGGCCACGCCCGCATATCCGTTCGGGTCGCGCCCGTCGAGTTCGTACTTGTCGTTCAAAGTGACCGCGATGCGGTAGGCCTCAGCCGGCGTGCGACTCCATTCGAGAATCTTCTTGCCCCAGTACATGCGCATGTAGTTGTGCATCCAGCCGGTATTGACCATCTGCATCTGCGCGGCGTTCCACAGCGGGTCGTGAGTTTCCGCATTTTCGAACTGCTTCTCGCTGTAGAGGTAAGGCCGCGGATCGAGCGCGTGCTCGGCGAGCGTGCGATGTGCCCAGTTTTCTCCACTCTCAAAGTTGTCGTAATTCGGGTTGTAGGTGACAAAGTTGATGGCCAGCTCCCGCCAGACTAGCAACTCATTGAGGAACGATTCCTTGTCGGCCTTAGGCGCGGTCGATTTCTGCACTGCGAGGGCGACCGTCAACGGGCTGATGTGGCCAAAGTGAAGATAAGGCGACAGTCGGCTGGTGCCGTCGAGCTCTGGATGGTTTCGATCCCCGGCATACCGCTTCAGTTTTCTGTCGACAAATTCGGCCAGTAGTCGCATGGCCTCTTTTGTTCCGCCTTTGAAGTCATTTGACGGAGCGACGGAACGATCGAGTTGCCAGCCCTCGGTAGCATCGAAGTCCGGCACGAGCGCCTGTAACTTTGCAGGTTTCTTCCACGCTACTTTGGCGAGCGGATTTGCGGGTTTGACCAGAAAGCGATCTAGTTGTGCTTCGAGCTTCTTGCGAATGTGAAAAGCGGCGTACTGCTCTTTGTCGATCAGCTGCGAGGGCACAATAACGTCGGAATCGACTGTCCAGAGCGGGATGCGAAGCTTTTGCGCCGCAATCTGGCGCCAGCGCTCGGGCTCGCGCATCGGATTCTCATCGCCGACAACGAGCGCCGGCTTAACTTCCTCGCAGAATTTCAGCAGGCTGTGATCGGGATAACCGCGGAGGACGAAACCGATATTTCGCTTTTCAAGCGCGGCAGCAATGTCAGGAATGCCGTCGACCAGAAACCGATACGCGCGCAGATTGGCATTGGGATAAAACGGCACCGGCGCAAAGAACGCAACCATCGGCTTGCCGAGCGCGTTCGCCGCTTGTACGGCCACATCGAGCGCCGGATTGTCGACGCCTCGTTGCGAGCGCTGCATCCAGTAAACGACGCAAGTGCCGTCAGAATCGGGTGCGCCCTTGCGGCGCACACGAACTCGCGGGCTCTCGACCAATTTATCGAGTTCGCTCACGCCGGGTTCTTAGATTTTTTAGCGCCGGGTTCATAAGTGCCGCGGCGGGAGCGGGCGGGACTCGCGGTCTTGAATTCTTCGGATTTGCCGCGCGGAATGCTCAGCGTCTTCCACTCGGCCGAGCGCAGATGCTTGGCGAGAAAAACGATCTGGCCGATGTGCTGCGCATAGTGCGCCAGCGCGCGATTCAGGGCTTGCATTACGGAGTGCGGCTCCTGGCGAATGGTGATCGTGCGCGTAACGTCTTCCGGCTTGAGCGCGTCGATCGTTGCGAAGATGGTCGTCCATGCCTCCTCCCACCAGCGCATTACCTCCCCGCGGGAGGTCGTGGTCGGGATTTCGAATTCGCGATCGCGATAGCGGTCCGGCTTCTCGCCGTCGCTGGTCAGAAAATCGGTAAAGCGTGAGTGGGCGTTGCCGGCGATATGTTTGGCGAGGACGGCAACGGAGTTTGATTCCGCGTCGATGGTCGCGAAAAAACTTTTGTCGTCAAGTTGCGCCATGGCGGCCTCCGCCATGCGCTTATGGCCGCGTAGTTGGCGGCGAACTTCGTCGAGATAGGAAGATGCCAGGTCAGTCATTGTGATCCTTCAATTATCTTGCTTGGCTTGCAGATTCTTATATTGAACCGATTGCGTTTGCTGGGATTGTGACAACATGTTCCTCTCGCAGGTCAAGACGAATGCCCCCGGCGTATTTTGCCGTGATGTTGTAAAGCCAAGCAGACAACGCACCAAACAGAAACCCTAAAACGCCATAAAGAACTGGCGCGAAGATCGCCAGCAATACGAGCGCAATCGCTTCACCTGCACCGTATGGGTGTGGCGAAGCGGCGCTTGCTGTGATCGCAATGAGCGCGAACGGAATGAAGAGCAGCGCCAAGCAGACGTAAAGTACGCCGGCTACTTTCGCACATGACCACACATCTACGGACCTCAGTAGATACATCGGGCCTCCTTCGCGAGACGCTTCACAATTTATACCAGTGTGACCTCGCACGCGACTCTGAACCCGTAATCAGCATATTGAAACTCCGGTGGAATGCTCGACCGAGCCGCGCAACGAGACATTTTGATATGGTGCCGCCAGGATCCTCCTCGCGAGGCGCGACGCTCGCCGGTCTCCGGCCCGCGCGGATTGCGCTCCGGCGAAATCGCGTAGTAGTCCGCTGAATACCAGTCGCTGCACCATTCGTGCACGTTGTCGCACATGTTATAGAGGCCGTAGCCGTTGGCGTTGCCCCCGCCGACCGGCTCAGGGCCGGTCTTCCAATGGCGAGCGCAACGCTCAGCACAATCCGGCAAAGTTTGCGGTGCCGCATCGCCCCACGGATAAAGTTCGCCCTCGCGGCCTCCACGAGCGGCACGCTCCCACTCGGCCTCGGTGGGAAGGCGAAGCTTTTTGCCGGTGCTCGCACTCAGCCACTCGCAATAGCGAGTTGCTTCGTGCCATGAGATGGCGACGACGGGCTGCTGAGGATGATCGAGATTAGAATCGCGCGAGAACGGCGCCGCCGGGCAATCGGTCGATTCAACGAAGCGAGCATAGTCGGCGTTCGTGACCTGGTATGCGGCGAGCATGAATTCATCGATCCAGACGCGATGCACCGGGCGCTCGCTGTCCTGACTGAGCGGGTCACGTCCCGCTCCGCATCCCATCAGGAACCATCCTGCGGGAATGTTGACGAGCGCGGGAATGAGATCGTCTACCGGTTGCATTGTGAGTTGGCGTTCGTCCATGCGTTTCTCATCTCGTATCTTGCGACTCGTGTTTGTGCTCGCGTTCGGACGTTAGATCACGCGCAGCGCCCGGATGACATCTTCGATTTTATTCTCCTGAAACAAACGAATGCCGGCGATGCCCGCAGCTCCCGCGGCGAGGCAGGACACAGCATTCTCCAACGTCACGCCCCCCAGAGCAAGGACGGGAATCTTGGCGGTGCAGGCCGCGCGCAGGGCATCGATGCCCTGGGCATGTATCTCGCGAGCATCTCTTTTTGTTTTTCCGAAGACGGGCGCAAAGACGACAAAGTCGGCGCGGTCAGATTCAGCGCGGATCACATCTGAGGCCGAGTGACAGGAAACGGCGATGAGAAAGCCGCGAGCCGCGAGTTGCGAGTCTCGAGCCGTTGCTTGCTGCCAGATCGACCTGGCCGTTGCTGCCGAGATGTCGTCGGAACGAAGATGAACGCCGTCGGCGCCGGCCGCGAGAGCGACGTCGGTTCGGGAATTGATCAGAAGGCGAGTTGCCGATTGCTGCTTACCCTGCGCTGCTCGTGCCTCGTGAATGGTGCGAACGGCATCCGTAGCGAGTTTTTCCAACTGTCGCGCGCTCAAATCCTTTTCGCGGAGCTGAATGTAGTCGACGCCGGAGCGTGCAGCCTCGCCTATCTTGGCGAGTAATGCCCGGCGGCGAGCGGACTGGTCGCCGGGAAACTGGGTGCGGTCGGTGATGTAGTAGAGCAGACAGCGGTCAGCCATCAGCCGTCAGCCTACATGATCGCCATCATTTTTTGCCGGAGTCGGTCTCCGCGGGTTGCGCAGTCGGCGGCGCGGTGGCGGGCGCGGCCGCCGTTTGCGCCGTGAACAGATTCAGGTTCTCCGCTTTCCAGCGCATGGCGGCAAAGATGCGATTGCGGCCGCTCGGGTGATCGAAGAATATCCACTCCTCCACCGGCCCGGGATTCATCTTGCGATATTCGCCGAGGTGGATGGCCGCCTGCGCAAAGCCGTCGGGCTGGCGCGATGTGTTCAACCCGTACATGTCGGCTTCATATTCCTGCGTGCGAGTATAGGAGTTGTTGATCGGCGTCATCACGAAGAAGAAGATCGACCCGAGCAGAATCACCAGTGGAACTATCGCCGTGTCTCCAATGCCGCGGATCTGCCATTTCTCGCCCCAGTGTTTGAGCGCCCAGCCTACCGTTCCCCACAGATACATCCAGAAGATCAGGACCACGATCAGGAAGAAGGTCAGGCTTTTGTAGATGTGATTCATTACGTAGTGGCCCATTTCGTGTCCCATCACGGCCTGAATTTCTTCGGGAGAGCCGCGGCGCAGCAGATTGTCATTGAGCGTGATGCGCATGGTGTTGCCGAAGCCGCTCACATTGGCACTCATCTGCGTGGTTTGGCGAGAGGAGTCGATGGTGTACACCTTCTTCGCGGGAATTCCATTTTGCCGCGCCAGCCGCAAAATTGGATCGACGATCTTCGGATCGTTGAGGGGCGTGACCTTGTTGAAGATTGGAATGATAAACACAGGCGCAATGAAAACGACCAGAATCATGAACGCGTAACTTACACCAGCGCCGAGCACCGGCCAGCTGCGCGGAAAGCGCCGCACCACGCCGAACAGCAGCATGACCAGGATTCCTCCCAGCACGACGCCGATCGCCAAACCTTTAAGCTGGTCGACAAACCACGGGCCGAAGGTTTGCGTCGCCATGCCGTACTTGTGTTCGCGGAAGTAGCCTTCATAGACCGCAAGCGGAAAACCGAGCACGGTCGAAATGATCAGATACTGTACCCAATAAATGAATGACTGGATCGGCTTGTAACGCGTGATGCGCTCCGCGAGATCACGCATTTTGGCCGACCAGCGCGTGCCGAGCAGCAGCAGCGAGATCGCCGCGCCGTAGAGGAAATCCCAGAGGGTGAGCCAGTATCCGCCTTCAAAGTAGTTATTGGAGCGCTCGATTCTCTCCGGCGAAATCTGCGCCATATAGGCGTCGGTGGCAGCCGTGGCATCGAAGTGGTCGCTCGGTTGCGCGGCCGCCGGGACAACGACAACCGACGGCATTTCGTTGGCTCCAGGAGGTTGGGCGAGCGCAAGCGCGGCGCAGAAAAAAAACACGATAAAAGCTGCTGAAAGGGTCTTAAGCACGGTCATAATCGTTGTCCGGTCTCCATAGGTGAGCGCGCTGTCTGCGTGCGCTTGGGGTATGCCCAGCACCAGCACCAGCACTCAGCACTATACGCGCAGAAGTGTATACGCGGACAGCGTCAGAGAAGTTCATTTGTGGGAGTGTCAGGGCCGAGTTTTCGCAATCTCTGGCCCCACCGGTTCTTCGCCCGCGCGCTTGGGCTGTTGCGGGCCGAGATGGTAGCGCGTCAAATTTTCTTTCAGGAACTCGAAGCTCTCTTCGGGCGTGTCGCAGAACTTGAATAGTTCGAGATCCTGCGGTGAAATCGTGCCCGCATCCGCCATCGCTTCAAAGTTCATGATTTTCTTCCAATACTCGCTGCCATAGATCACCACGACAATCTTCTTGGCAAGTTTCTCCGTCTGCGCGAGCGTCAGAATTTCGAACAGTTCGTCGAGCGTGCCAAAGCCGCCGGGGAAAATGACGAGCGCCTTGGCGAGATAGGCAAACCAGAATTTGCGCATGAAAAAATAATGAAATTCGAAGTTGAGCGATGGCGTTATGTATGGGTTCGGATACTGCTCGAATGGCAGATTGATGTTGAGGCCGATGGTCTTTCCGCCGGCTTCATGCGCGCCCAGGTTGGCCGCCTCCATGATGCCGGGGCCGCCGCCGGTGGTGACAACAAACCGCTGACGCCGCGCGGGAATGTGTGTCGACCATTCTGTAAGCAGATATGCGAGGCGACGCGCGTCTTCGTAATAACGCGCCATGTCAACGGCCGCCTCCGCGCGCTTCATGTTGATTGCCTGCTCGGAGGCTGTGGCCTTGGCTCCATTGCCGCGCACGCCGCTTAACCGCGCATCGGCCGCCTCGCGGCTGGCGATGCGCGCCGAGCCGAAGAACACAACCGTGTCCTGAATCTGCTCACGCCGGAAGCGCGACAGCGGCTCGCTGTATTCCGAGAGCAGACGCAGAATTCGGCCGTCCGGACTGTTGAGAAACGATTCGTTCTGATAAGCCAGAGGAGCAGATTTCAACTTCGGTTCAGTCATAGGTGGTCAGTCGTCGGTCGATGGTCGTCAGTCGTTGGAAGTCAGTCGTTGGTCATCGGTCTGTGATCGTTAGCCTGTGGTCGTTGTTCGCTACTCTCTAATCGCCCGGTATTGGTCGCTAACGACTGGCGACCAACGACCGTCGACGATTTTCAATCTTCCCGATATTGCAATGCTTCCCAGAAGCCGATCCAGACGTTCAGCAGGCCGAGTCCGGTTACCACGCCGCGGATGAAGCCGGTGGTCGCCAGATCGTGCAGCGTGGGATAGGAAAGCAGCAGCGGGTTCTCGGACCACTCCGGCCGCCATGGAACGATGATCAGCATGACGCCGACGGTCGCGCACAGGAAGACGAAGAGCAGCACAGCCAGGCGCCGCGCCCACAGATACAAGCCCGAAATCCGTCGCGGCGGAGCGGATCGCTCGCGCTCGGACGCCGTTGCGCGCGTGGGCGCGAGTTGCGGGGAAGAATCAGTCGCTGCTTCGGAGGATGCTCCAGACGAGACGCCGGTTGGCAGTCCCGACCGAGTCTCGAGGCCTGCTGGTGCGCTGTTAAATGGAAGTTTGGGGTCGGAAATCATTGCACGCGTTCTCGGTGGGAATGGCCGTCCTGCAATGACCGTCTCGCGCGGCATTCGTCATCATCAATATCAATGAGCACGGGATCGGCTCCAGCGGGCGCGTCGCCCGACATCGGATCTCCGTTCCTTGTGCACGCCGCCAGACCCACTCGTTCGATTCTACGACGATAGAGCCTGTATGCGCTCGGCCACATCGCGATAATCGATGTTCGCGCCGAAGACGTAGGTGAAATGATGCAGAGCCTGCTTCTTGTTATGCGCCTGCTCGCAGGCCGAGCCAAGTTCGTAGTGCAGAGCCAGCCGCGATTCGTTGTCGAGCCCGGGAATATTCAGCGCTTTTTCGTACCAGCGAATGGCCGCATCCGGCACTCCCTTGTCGAGGAAGCACTGCGCCAGCCAGGTGTAAGTCTGAATGCTTTGCGAGAAGGCGTGTCCGTGATCGATGGCACTGCACACACGTTGCAGTTCGGCAATCGCTTCGTCGAGCAATCCCATTTCACGGAAGGCAACACCCATGTTGTAGTGCGTCTCGGGATCGTCGTCGCCGGCGATGGCTTCTTCTTCGAGTTCATGCCGAAGCTCGCTGAACATTTCCGAGAGATCGACGCCTTCCGGCGACATAGCAGCATTCGCTTCGGGCGCCAGCGGACGACTCGGAGTTGCGGTATAGGTGATTGCAGGTGCAGGTGCAGCGGCCGCACCGCTGGTGCCCGTCGCATGAGCGGGCATCGCGGGCATTGTCTCGGTTGCGGCGGCGGCTTGTGACACCGGCACGGTTCCCTGCGATGCAGGTTGCGAAGGCTGCCCCACTGGCCAGCCCGCAAATTTCTCGCCCGCAGGCTCCGTGCTGTGCGACTCCTGTGGCAGGCCCTGTGATAGACCAGCAACCGGCGGTGCGCCCGGCAGCACGTCTGGCAAAGAAGCTTCCAAATCGGCAACCAGCGCTGTCAGCGCGCTTGCGTTTGCGTCCGCATGAGCCTCGACCGGCGCCGCGTAATGATCGAGATCGTGCACCGTCTCCTCGGCATGTCCCCGCTCCTTCGAATGCGCCGGTTCCACGGAGAAGGTCTCGGCAAAGGCGGGCGTAGCGTCGGTTTCCTCCGCAGGAACGAGTTCGAAATGCTCAGGCTGCACTTCTGCCGCAGCCTCATTTTCCGCAGCTATTTGAGCCGCCCGCGCCCGTTCGAGGGCTGCCTCTTCCGCGCGTTCATACTCCGATCGCGCCTTCGCCGCGAATGGACCGTCCAGAGGCTCGGTGTGCGCAATCAGCGTGGGAACTTCGGCGGACTCGGCCGCATCGGGTGCCTCGCCTTCAACTCCAAAACTCGCCACATCTCCGGCTTCGAGCTCCGCAATCTCGACTTCGGGCTCCTCCGGCAGGGTTGCTCCTTTGTCGAGGGCAGCGCGCAGCGGATTGAGGACCGCGGCGCTACGCGTCAGGGTTTGCAGCTTTTCAAACGCCGCCCGCGCCTGGTCGACCATGAAGTGTTCGAGATAGAAATGGATCTCGTCAACAGTTTCGGCGATTTCAGGATTCGAGCTCGGATCCTCTTCCGGCTCCGCCATTTTTTCCGCTTCGACCGTTCCGCCTCCAACGCTCGCCGAGATAGCCTCCTCGTCGCTGACGGGGGAGTCTTCAACCGACAGGCTCTGCTCCCATTCCGAGGAAAGGTCGTGATCGCTGGAATCGGCGTGCGCATCCATTCCCTGGACGGTGAACTCGGGCGTTGCGGCCTCATGCGTGCCGGCATGGTGCACACTCGTCTCCGCAGTCGGCCACGGTGAGGCGGTCGCGCTCGAGTGCGCCCCACTTCCCGCGGCAGCGGCCAACGTTCCATGCTCCGCGGCTTGCTCGACGCTTTCGTCCGAAATGTGCTCTGTAGCCTGTTCCGAAATGTGGGCTGAACTCGGTTCCGAATGTGGCTGCGAAGCTGGTTCTGAAATTTGACCAGCGTTCGGTGCGGCCGCTAGTCCGGCACTCCGCTCGTAGCGCGTGGCCAACTCGCCGTAGCGCAATGCCTCGTCGGGATGGCCGGCGTCGTGATAAGCAGTTTCGAGCATCTTGCAACAGACGGCGGCCTCGTTAAAGCGCTTCGACCGTGTGTACAGAGCGGCCAGCCGCTGGTTCAGGCGAACATCGCCCGGCGCCTCCGGCAAAACCGCCATGAGCGGCGCCATGGCCTTGTCGGGCAAATTGTAAGAGAGAAACAGATCCGCTTCCGTCACCGCCGAGCGCACCGCGATGGCAACGTTATCCGGATAAGACTGGTCGACGGCCGGCGCAGTCGCTTCCAGCTCCTCGACGATCAAAGATCCTTCTTCGGCCGTGATCAAACCGGAGGGCGCGGACGGTGACGATCCCTCCATGCGGTCTGTCACCTGCTGATAATTTTGCAGGTGCATCGCGTTTTGCGGCTCGCTCTTCGCCAGCACCGCATACATCTCTCGCGCCCGCTCCAGGTTTCCGTTCTTGACCGAGGCGTGGGCCAGCAACTCGACAACTTCGTTGACGTGCGTACCCTCGCCCGACTTCTTGAGCAACTCCATCAGCTTTTCAAGGGCACCCGCATCGTCGCGCACCTGCGCGATCATGGTATGCAGATTGGAGAGCAGCTTGGCCGAATCGGTCGCCAGCATCCGGTCGGCGTGGCGGGCATAAATTTCCAGTGCGTCGTTCGGATGACCGTAGCGCGCCACCGCCTCGGCCAGCAGGAACAGCCCTTCGGCATCGTTGTGCACCGTCAAGAGCTTTTCGGCCAGCGGCCCGGCTTTCGTGAGGTCGCCGTTCTGAAGGTATGCCTTCAGCAGGTCGCGCAGTCCATCGGGATGCGAATCAATGTCGGAGGCCTTTTCCAGATATTCAATGGCCTTCGGCGCATCGCCGCTTTCAATCGCCGATTTCCCGCGCATCAGCAGAACGTAACTGTTCCCCGGATCGAGCACCAGCATGCGTTGCAGAATATCTTCCGCCGCCGCCATCGAACCGCGCGCCCGCAACGCCTCCGCCGCGGCGCTGAAAATCTCCCAAGCTTCCTGTTTCTTGCCGCGCTTCAGGTAAACCTCGGCCAGCTTGATGCGCATCGGCACATTTTCCGGATCCATCTCGAGGACCTTCTGGAAAAGCCGGATTGCCTGGTCGAGATCGCCGTTCTTCATGAAGTCTTCGGCGACCTGTAGATACTGCGCGCGGGCGTCGTTAAACAAGCCCTGCTGGGTGTAGAGTTCGGCCAGCTTCAGTGATCCATCCACGCTCGGCTGGAGCTTGGTGATCTTCTTGTACATCGCGATGCCCTTGACCGTGAAACCTTGCGCGGCATAGGCATCCCCCACCGTTTTGAAGCACTCGATGGCGTTGGCGCTGTCGCCCAGGCGAGAGTAGAGATCGCCAATCGTGTTCGTGACGGTGAGGTCTTTGTCGTCGTGCTTGCGGATCTTCTCGTACTCAGCAATGGCGTTCTGCAATTTGCCCTGCTGGACGAATTTCTCCGCGGCGCTGAGGACCTTCTGTTTGTTGAAGCCGAAACCGAACGCCATAGGATTGAACCAACTCCAAAGATTGCAGAAGTGCGAAGTCAGAAGTTAGAAGTCAGAATGCAGAATAAAAGCCGGACTGCGTAACGATGAAACGAGATGGTCGCTCCACGGGCTTCTACTTCTTACTTTTGACTACTTACTTCCGACTTTGCTCGACTTCTGCGGTCATGGTCATTGTAAGGCTCGGTGCGTCGAGTCCTAAGGTTACCGACGATTACCGAGGTTTCCGAAAGGGAGTGTACGTTCGGGTTACGGAAGGGAACTCAGAATTGGAAACCGGGCTTCCGATCCGCGCCCTCTTTTTCTCTTGCAGCTACCACCACACTCGCGTAGAGACGGGGCCTGCCCCGTCTAAGTGAGCTGATCGGCTTCCGGGGTCAGACGCGTGTCCCCAACGCCACGATGTGTTGTCGGCGCTACGGTTCGGTCGATAGCTCCATGGCCAAAACCCCGCCGAATCAATCGCATCGCATGTGGTTCCCGCCGTGCCTCTATCCCGGCATCTGCGCCACGCGCAGGGAGGTGAAGAGATGGGAACCACTTGGAATGCAAATCAGGATGAGAACAAAAGCAAATCGAATACCGGGAGACTGGCTCCCCCGCGCAAGGAAGTGGCGCGCCTTGGCCGAAACGCTGCTTCGGTATGGACGCGCGGGGACAAGGTCGGCGTGATCGCTTGCTTCGCGCTGCTGGGCGTGTTGCTCGTCATAAGCGCCTGCTCGAAACAGGAGCAGAAATCGGCAACGGCGAACGCGATTAGCGAAACTCCGAGCGCTAGGTTGTCCTCGAACCAGCCTGAGGAATTGCCCGGAACCGGCACAGTCGCAGCTAGCGAGCAGGCAGCTCCGGCCTCGCCAAAGAAAGCGCGCCGAAAGCTGGCCGCGAACGTGAAATACAGCGACGCCAACTCCGGCGTGTCCTTCGTCTATCCGCGAAAGGCTGCGCTGGCCTCGGCCGACAAACCGTCCGCCGAGAAAGCGCAGACGGCATCGTCCGATGCTGACACTCTGCCCATGAACTTCGTTCAGTCGGGAGGCATGGCGGTAGCCACCGTGGCCCTGCCGCGCACACAATATCCGGGCACGGATTTCACGGCCGGACTCTTTCGCGTGAACGTCAATCGCAATATCTCCGCTGACGAGTGTCCGCACTTCGCCTTCGTCGACAGCAGCGACGCCGATGGCGAACCTATCGACGCGCAGAAGGTCAAAGTCGGCGCGACCGACATGGAGATGACCTCCGAATTTGCAGGCAGCGCGGCGCGCCAGGTTGAGACGCGCTACTACCATGCGTATGAGAACGGCGCCTGCTACGAGTACGTGCTCGGTTTGTCAACCGCCGGATTTGGCGAAGCAGGCGTGCATGCGGTCGACCGTGACCAGGTCTTCGCACGGCTCGAGAAGATTCTGGCCTCGGTAAAAATTCGTCCGGTGGAGCAGGAACAGCTTGCACAGAAGCAAGACGTGCCGAAGCAGGACGGGCCGAAAGAGGACGAGCAGATGCAGGAATTGCCGAAGCAAGACTCAGCGCAAAACTCGGTGAACCAAAACTCGCAAGCGCAGTTGGCGCAGAAACCGGAACCGCAGAAAGAGGCGGCGGAGCAAACGACCGCCCCAGATCCGCAGAAATAAGCCCTCGCAAACTCTCCGATGAGGGCCCCCACACATCGCGCTCTTTGCGGTGTGTGGGTTTTCGTTTATGGTCGTCGGTCGTTAGTCGTCAGTCGTCGGCAAAAAAGAAACTGCACGCATAACGGATCGCGAACGACCAACGACCGACGACGACGACCGGCGACTAAGGACCGACGCCAAGTTCCAGCCCGGAGTACAATCCGACTTAATCAAAAGGAGAAAACAATGACTCAGAAAATCATCGACGTGGTCGGCAGTTCTAATCAAAGCTTCGCCAAGGCTGCCGAAGCGGCCGTAAAAGAAGCGGCCAAGACCGTGCGCAACATCAAGTGGGCGCACGTCGAGTCGCTCGACATGCTGCTCGAGGGCGCGAAGGTCACGCAATATCGCGCCACCACCAAGATTTACTTCGACGTTGAAGGCTAGGATGCATTTGAAGGTCGAACGGCTTTACAGGGTGCGGCATCAGCCGCACCATAAAGCCTCCAAAGGTTGAAGGAATGGGTATTTGACTGGACACGCAGAAGGGCCGCAGCGCCCGCCGCTCCATGTGCGCCAAACCATTTCGTTTGACCGATTTGCGCGGCGCACGCTAGAATAGTTGAGTTTGCCTGTACCGGTGGACCCGTTCTGGGCCGCGCCGCGTTTCCGGTCACAAGCCGCAGCGGGAAAACAGCAAGCACATGTAATTTTGAGCGGAGCTAGCCTTCGCCGGGCGGATGAATTTTCCTGCCCTATAAAAGTTCTGGAGGACTTATGTACGCGGTGATCCGCGCTGGTGGTAAGCAATATAAGGTCGCCCCGGGCGATGTGATCCGGGTGGAAAAAGTGAATAATGATGACGATGGCCACGTCAAGTTCAATGACGTGGTAGCCGTTTCCGCTGAGTCTGGCCAGGTTGGCCGGCCTGAGGGCGAAGCGCTCGTCACGGGCGAAGTTGTCGAGCAGGGACGCGGCGCCAAGATCCTGGTCTTCCATTACAAGAAGAAGAAGCAGTACAAGAAGCTGCGTGGGCATCGTCAGGATTACAGCGCGGTCCGTATCACCGAGATTGCCTTTGGCGGGCAATCTTTCAAGGCGCCCGAACTACCGAAGAAAGAAAAGAAAGTGAAGAAGGCAGTCGAGGCGCACGAAGAGGTTCGCCATGCCACGCACGCCACGGAAGTAAAACCGGCGAAAAAGAAGGCGGCCAAGAAACCAGCCGCGAAGAAGTCGACTCCCAAGAAGAAAAGGTAAGGTTTAGCTTGGAGCTAAGAGCTGAGAGCTGTTACTGAGAACTGACAACTGAGAACCAAGAACTGAGATTTTATGGCACATAAAAAAGGACAGGGCACTTCACGAAACGGGCGCGATTCGAACGCGCAGCGGCTTGGTTTTAAGGCCTTCGGCGGACAGGTCGTCCCCGGCGGCACGATCATCGTGCGGCAGCGCGGCACGCGGGTTAAACCGGGCCTCAACGTAGGCCGCGGCAAAGACGACACGCTCTTCGCCAAGATCACGGGCAAAATCAAGTTTCTCGACAAAGGCTCGATGGGCAAGTTCGTGATGGTCGAACCGGTTGAAGTTAACTAAAGACGTCAACTGAAAAGGTTTAACTAGACGCGCGCGGCCATTCATCCAGAATGACCAGCACGGTCTCGCCTTCATACGCGGCTGGCAGTTCTAGCCATTCCCCATTTCCAGACGCTGGCTGCTGCAATACTCCGACGAAGAGCGCTTCAACGAAGTAGCGGAGCGAGAGGTCGTTCATCCACTCGCTTCGCTCGGGTTCAGAATGACAATCCAAGGGTCTCTCGCGGGTATAACCAACTTCTCTTATGTTTATCGATGAGGCCATAATTCGACTGAAAGCCGGCAACGGCGGCAACGGCTGTATGGCCTTCCGGCGCGAGAAGTTTATTCCGCGCGGCGGACCCTCGGGCGGCGACGGCGGCAAGGGTGGCGACATCTGGATGGAATCGAGCGAGCGCCATAACACGCTCGTACACTTTCGCTTCAATCCCGAATACAAGGCTGGCCGCGGAATGCACGGCGAAGGCTCCAACAAAACCGGCCGCGACGGCGAAGAGATTCTCCTTAAAGTGCCGGTCGGGACGATTGTCTACGACGGCGAAACAGGAGAGAAAGTTCACGACTTCTCGCGGCCGGACGAACGAGTCATCATCGCGCGCGGCGGACGCGGTGGACGCGGCAATGCGCAGTTTGCGACTTCTACACACCAGGCGCCGCGCGAGCACGAAGAGGGACGCCCTGGCGAAGAGCGGACCTTCCGGCTCGAACTGAAGCTGCTCGCTGACGTCGGCCTCGTCGGCTTTCCGAACGTCGGCAAATCGACGCTCATCTCGCGCATCTCAGCCGCGCGTCCTAAAATTGCCGACTATCCGTTCACAACGCTCGAACCAAATCTGGGCGTGGTTCTCGTCGGCGAGAACCGAAAAGCTAAGAAAAGCGACAAGCACGAAGAGGTCAGCTTCGTCGTCGCCGACATCCCCGGCCTCATCGAGGGAGCCCATACGGGTGCGGGCCTCGGTATCCAATTTCTGCGCCACATCGAGCGCACGCGCCTGCTCGTGCATCTGGTCGATGTGTCGGATGCCAGCGGGCGGACCGATGTCATCAACGATGTTCAGGTGATCCTCGACGAGCTCAAAAACTTTGGCGCCGGCCTCGAAACCAGGCCCACGCTCATGGTCGCCTCCAAGATCGACGTGGCCAATCCCGACAAACTGAGGAAGCTGAAGCAATGGTGCACCCGGAAAAAGCTAAAGCTTTATCCAATTTCCGCGGTGACCGGCGAGGGCATCGAGAAGCTGAAATTCGCCATGGCGGATGAAATCAAACGGCTGCGAAAAGACGCCCTCCCGCAAGCCAACCAAGCCGAACACCTTCACGTCTGATTTCCCGGACGCCTGGTTCGGGACGCCTGACCACGCCGGATTCCGGGGCTACCGCTGCCGCGGGCGCCCTCGGCTGTTTCTTCAATACAGACTGCATCCCCAGGATGCGGTGGTGCTAGAATCCCCTCAGCGGTCCGTCCCCGCGGCAAGTGCTGCCTTTTTAACGGAGGGCATCATGAAGGGCAACAGGAAAAGAACCGAACCACCTCAATTTCTCAGCGGCTGGAAAGAAATCGCGAACTACCTCGGTAAAGGTGTTCGCACGGTGCAGCGCTACGAGTGGCAGATGGGTCTGCCGGTGCGAAGGCCTGCCGGCAAGCCGCGCGGTTCGGTGATCGCGACTAAGCCTGAGCTCGACGCCTGGATCGGTGCCAGCCCGATTCGCGAAGAGTTTCACCTCTCAAGGTTGGCGCCGGATTCAGAAGCCTCCGCGAAGGCCATCCGGAACGGCATCCAGGAAATGTGCCGGCTGCGCGACGAGATGCTGCCCCTGCGAGCTGAATTGCACTCCTCCCTGTTGATGCTCCGCGAAACTATTCTGAACCTTCAGGGAGAACTGGGCCGGGATCATTTGCGCGATGTGGCTCCCGCTTTCGCGTTCCTCAAACGCGAGGCTGGCGCCGAACACGTGGGCGACTTGCTCGCCCCGGATGGCGGGCATCGTAAAGTCAGCTAACCTGGTGGTGGGTCGGACTTCGGTTTTCGCGTGGGTTACCGTTTCGCGTCGACGCGCCCATCGGCCTTATCGACGGCAGGCCCAACTACATCGCTGATGTCGAGCAGAGCGACCACCACTCCATCGATCTTGTTTTCCAGCGTGCGATAAGGCGTGATGCGAAGTTTGTAGGCCTTGCCATCGCGCGCCCGAACCTGCTCATTACGCATCGTCACGTCGCGCATCACGTCCAGCATCCAACGCTCCAGTTGTGGAATTTGCAGGTTGAGATGCAGGTGCGAGAGCGACTTGCCCACGTCGTGGTTCGAGAACCCGAAAATGCGTTCCGCCTCCGGTGTGTAGCGGCGAATATGCAGATCCTCGCCCAGCATGATCATCGGGATGGTCGCGCTGTTCAGCAGATTGATCAGATCGTTGCTGAACTGCGCCAGTTGCTGGTTGCGGTGCTGGATTTCTTCGTTGACGGTATTAAGCTCTTCATTGGCCGATTCCAGCTCTTCTTTCGAGGTCTGCAATTCCTCATTGGTGCTCTGGAGCTCCTCGTTGCCGGATTGAATCTCTTCGTTCGCCGACTGGAGCTCTTCGTTGGTCGCTTCCTGCGATTCGATGATCGATTGCAAATATTCTTTGGTGCTGGCGAGTTCCTGCTTTAAGCGCGCGATCTGCACGTCCTTCGCGTCGGCGACCTCTTTTGCCGAATGGCGTGTAACAACTTTCGGCTCCGTGACTGGCTTCGCGGGCCCGGTCTCTTCGAATAGCACGAGAAAATGGCGCTGATCGCGTACCGGCGTGCGAAATGGAATGACCTCCAGTTTCACCGCCGTGTTCTCGCTTCCATCCTCAAGAACAATTCCTTCTTTCATGACAGGAGCGGAATTCTTGCGGGCCTTTTCGAGCAGCGTGCGCAGTTCGTAGAGCAAGCCAGGGCGCGCCATTTTGAGCAGGTTAAGGCTGGCTCGGCCAGTGGGCAGTTCGAGAAAGCGGCCAGTCTTTCCGCGGCTCTGCACGATCTCAAGCTCCTCGGTGACCACTACGGCTGAGGGGACGTACTTGCTCAACAGGAGACGATCCGCCTCGCGCTGCACGTCGGCGGGCGGCTTGGCTGGTTCATCTTCCTTGCTTGCCTGAGCCGGTTTCTCGAGGACTCTCTCAGCGGCGGCGGCAACGGTGAGGCCGAATGTGACGGGAGAAGCCATCGCCTTTTTCTGATAAATCTTGCTCTTGCGGTCGACCAGATTGAAAATCTCGGCGCCCGCGCCCAGCAACCCTTCGCTGTTCCCAACCAGCAGGAACCCATTTTCTTTCAGTGCATAGTGGAAGATTGGAATAACTTTCTTTTGCAAAGCGGAACTCAGGTAGATCAGGACGTTCCGGCAACTGATCAGATCCATGCGCGAGAAGGGCGGATCGCTGAAGACATTTTGCCGGGCGAAAACGCAGATGTCGCGGATCGACTTCGATATCTGGTATCCGCCCGGCGCTCGATGGAAAAAGCGCCGCAGGCGAACTTCCGGCATCTCGGCCGCGATGTTGTCTTTGTAAATACCGGCCCGTGCTCGCTGGATAGCGTTTTCGCTGAGATCTGTGCCAAAAATCTGAACGGGAACGTCCCGGCGCAGTTCGGAAAGCATCTCCATCAGCAAGATCGCGTGAGAATAAGTCTCTTCACCGGTAGCGCATCCCGGAACCCACACTCGAACCGGTTCTGAGGACGAGTGCTCCGCGAGAATCTTGGAGTACACCACATCGCGGAGACTTTCGAATACCTCGGGATTGCGGAAGAAGCTGGTGACGTTGATCAGAACGTCGCGATAAAGAGCCTCCACCTCCTGCGCGTCGCTGCGCAGAAGTTTTACGTAGTCGCTCAGATCGGTGAGCTGATTGATATTCATGCGGCGGAGAATTCGCCGCTCGATCGTAGCCACTTTGTAGTCGACGAAATCGACTTTGCTGAAACTCTTGAGCAGCCGGAAAACCTCCTTCAGTTGACGGTCCTTGCCGTCGAATGATTCGCTGGGCAAATGCTGCTCAGGCTCGTGGTGAAGGTGGATTAACTCGTGCGCAATTCGGTCGGGCGGAAGAACGTAATCGACCACTCCGGCGCGAACCGCGCTGTTCGGCATGCCGTCATACTTTGCCGATTCCAGGTTCTGGGCGAACGTGATGCCGCCATGTTGTTTGATCGCGACCAGACCAGCGGTCCCGTCGTTGGCGGTTCCCGACAGGATGACGCCAATCGCATTCGAGGTTTGATCTTCGGCCAGAGAGCAGAAAAAGTTGTCGATCGGCATGTGATGACCGTGACCCGGCTCCCGCTTGACCAGGTGCAAAGTGCCGCCCGTGATGATCATCTCCCAATTGGGAGGAAGAACATAGAGGGAGTTGCGCGCCACGCGCATACCCTCTTCAGCCTGTGAAACGTGAAGATGTGTAGTTCGCGAGAGTAACTCGACCATCGCGCTTTCGTGCGTGGGATCGAGATGGGGAATAAATACCAGAGCCAGGCCGGGGTCAGGAGGCAGCGCGCGCAGCAGATTGCTGAAGGCCTCCAGCCCTCCGGCTGAGGCGCCGATAGCAACAATCGGGAAACTGACCGCCGCCGTGCCTACAGAAGTGCCGGCAGAAGTGCTCGGAGGAGCGCCGCCGGAAGACTTGCCGCGTCGCTTGCCGGGAGCCGGCAGCTTTTTCTGTGCGCGGCGCGGCTTTTTCTTTGGCGGATTCGCCATCAACGCACTCCGAAAACCGCGGACAGTATAAGTGATGTGGAGAGAATCCGCTCATTGTAGTCCAATCAGGCACGGCTCGCGGTTCGCTGCTGACGTTGACGGCGCGACCCGGCCTGAGGCTGAACGACGAATGGTTACTGCGTTACCCGTTTCCAGGCCGCGTCTAAGGGTATCTCGCGTGGCGTTGTTTGGCGCAACCCTGCCTTTTCGCCCTGTGCTACGTTTTTCGTATCAGTGAAATGAGGAGTAGCCCAGCCCCGTCTTCATGGCCTCCCCCACCTATGATCGAGCGCCGCGGCGATTCATCCGGCGGCGGGACGGGGCTGGCAGGGTTGGTGCAACTGTGCTGATGAATGGAATATACGAATGGCAGCGGCTCTACGAAGCGGCGATTCTTGAAACGGACCGCTCGCGGCTGCCCAGATTAATTACCGAAGCGCAGGCCGCAATCGATGCGCGCATCGAAGCTCTGCGCTCGCATTCCGACGGCGAAATAGACGGCGAAACCTATCGCATAGCCGAAGAGAAGCAGGCGATCGCCGACGCGTTGTCGGGCATTCGAATCCTTAAGAAAGAAGTCAAGAAAGACATCGCCTAGCTCCCGCTGCGATGTTTACGCCGCGTCCTTTACAAGTGCCCGCACGCAACCGACAAGTTCCGCCAGTGGTCCCGACTTCATAATCACCCTTCTGATTCCGGCCGCCAAAGCTTCGCTCTCCAGATTGCTGGTCGTGAAAGAAGTGAACATTACCACCGGTACGGCCGGCATCAGTTTGGACAGGATCTTCGCCGCATCGAGTCCATTCATCACCGGCATCGAAAGATCGAGCACGATAAAATTGGGATGAACTTCCTGGGCTTTTTCAATTCCCTCCTCGCCATTGCAGGCTTCGCCGGATACCTGCCATCCGGGCTCCGACTCGAAGCACTGGCGCAGCAGATGCCGCACAAGAGAGCTATCGTCGACGATGAGGATGCGCGGCGGCATTTGGAACCCCAAGCACAAAATCGAGCAGCGCTGCAAAAATCAGGCCAGATCAACGCATCACAGCGGGTACGACTCCAACTGTTATCCGATTCAGATACCGTCAGCATCCTGAGGGTTGGTTTCGATGTGTCAAATCGCTGCGAAAGTTTCAGAGATCAAGATCCTCTGCCTGAGGACTCGGGTCTTCTCTGTACGCAGCGGCCTTCGCTGCGCCGCGGGAGAACGCGATAGGTTCTGGGTCGAACACTCCCGCGCACTTCAATAGAACAGATACTTCCTCCACTTATCGTCACTGTGTCCCATCAAACGCATGATGTGGCGACTGGTGTGGAGGTTGAACGAGCGCGGCTCGCGCATGGGGCGCATGTTGGCTTCGTGCGGAAGCTGATTGCCCTTCCGGCGATTGCAGTGATGGCAGCAGGCGACCAGGTTTTCCCACGTCGAAAGACCGCCGCGCGAGCGCGGGATGACATGGTCGAGCGTCAATTCAGCCGAGGGCAGCGCCGTGCTGCAATACTGGCAGGTGTTGCGGTCGCGCAGCAGAATGTTTTTGCGCGATAACGCCCTCGACTGGTGCGGAATTCGGCGATACTCAAGCAGGCGAATGACCGACGGCACGCGCATTGCGACGCGCGCGGCATGCAGAAAATGTCCGTTTTCTTCTTCGGTCATCGCGATCCCTTTGAGCACGAGAATAATGGCGCGCCGCGCGGCGCACACATTGATCGGCTCATAAGAGGCGTTCAGCACCAGCACCGGCTGATGCAGCGCGTGGCCGTCCGTCTCCTGATGCACGCCGCCGGCGATCATTGAGGGCGGCAGATGCGGCCGGTAGCTTCCTCCGAAATTGTGCATGCGCAACGACATAATCTTCAACTCACGCTGTTCAACTCACGCCGCTCAACTCACCGGTTCAATTCACGATGTCCAACTCACGCTGTTCAACTCACGCGGTCCGAGCCCGGATAGCGACGCGCTCATCACTACTTCTGACTTCCTGATTCTCATCCTGACCTTGCTCTTCGCGTAAATCGTCCGCGATCGCGGCGGCGTCGAACATTCTGAGCGTTCGCCCGACCGTTACAACCCACACGCGCCCCGCGCCCGCTCGCCGAAGAACTCTTGCGCACTCCGACGCGGTGGCTCCGGTCGTATAAACGTCGTCGACGAGTAAGATGTCGCGGCCCATAATCGCCGTTGGATCGGTGACCGCGAACGCGCCGCGCAAGTTCTTCCGGCGCTGATGACGGCTGAGACCGATCTGACTGCCCGTATCGCGCAGGCGCGCAAATCCGCGCGCAACCATCTCAAACCGCTCTGGACGGCCCATGTGCTTGAGTGCGGCCCGGGCGATGACCTCGGCTTGATTGAATCCCCGCTGCGATTTCTTCTTCGAAAATAAAGGCACCGGCACCACGGCGATTACGCCGGGCGGCAAGGAAGGCTCAAAGGTCGCGATCGCCTCCGCCAGCATGCGTCCCAACACGGGCGCCACCGGGCGAACCTGATCGAACTTAAGCAGGTGAATCAGATCGCGGAGAGCGCCATCGTAGCTGCCATACGCAACGGCCCGCTCAAACGGCGGATGCGCCTTTCGGCAGAGACGGCAAAGACCTGCTGCCGCCTCAAGATCAGCTGGGAAGTCGCAGGCCTCTCCGCAGACCGCGCACAGCGAACCGCCCAACCGGCGAGGTTCGTGAAGACAGTTTTCACAGACTGGCAGCCGGGAAATTTGAATCAGCGGGGCTTCACAAATGCGGCAATCGGCGGGAAAAAAAGTAAAGAAGAGGCTGGCAGCAACGCGCTCTGCCCAGCTAGCGACCGGATCGGCCGCCGCTGTGGGCTGGGCAGCCCGTATTCGAAAGCCAGTACTGCTGAAGACGGCCTCCCGCGCCCGGCATACAGCACTGCCGCACCGGGCGACAACGTCAGTATAGACCCGGTCGCAAAGCCACGCAACGCGAGGCCAGGTTGCCGCGTTAAGTTCTGCGCCAATCGGCAAACCAATAAGCCAAAAAGTAATAAGCAAAAAGTAAGAGGCAATGAGCGTAAGCAACCAGAAACGTGCGCGCCATTCCCATGACTCCACTTTTCGAACGGCGGCTGCAGGTAGCTTACGCTGTGCAAACCCGACGTGGCCAAACGATTAATCACCCAACGTTCGAGATCGAACATACCAAACCTCCTCGAGGTTGCAATACTGCCGGGTCACACACGACAAACTTAGGTGGACGAAATGCCGATGAATGAGGCCACGAGCAATCGTGTTCGCGAGTTGTGCTCGCTGATTCAAGTCGAGCAGGACCAGCACAGGTTCGTGAAGCTTGTCCAGGAACTGAATCGCCTCCTGAGCGAAAGGGACGCTCATTCCCTGAGCGATCTTCACTCGGCCAAAGCAAGCGGTGGCGAGGGCAAAGGCAAAGGTGGCGGGCGTAGTGGGTCATGAGGGCAGCAACTGCTCTCTCGCGCCGTGGACGTCGTCATCGAAGTTCTACAGATAAAGCTTTAGTGTGGACGGCTCGCTCTAGGGTCTTGTCTTAGTTTCTTCGGTAAGTTTCGCAACAGATCGGTATCTTTACCGCCCAAGTTACAGAATGGCCGACCGCAAAAGCGGGCGGCCTATTGCATCGAACGTGATGTGAACATTTTGTCGCAGGCAAACCCAATCGCTCGCAGAACGCCAAAACCCGACAACGCTCCTTCGCTCCGGCCGCTTCGACCCGGAGAACGCACCGATGCCGCCGGCAAAGCGATCGGCAACGTGATCCTTTTGTCGCTGCCCGACGCGGAATACGCCCTGCTGCGCCCCGGCCTTGAGCCCATCGACCTGCCGCAGTATCAAATCCTCCACGAGCCGGGCGAAAAGATCGACTACGCTTATTTTCTGAGCGACGGCATGGCCTCCATCGTGGCCCTCAATTCCGACGGCAGAAGCGTCGAGGTCGGAATTGTCGGCCGCGAAGGAATGGTCGGCATGCCTCTCATGATGGGCCTGCAACGCGGAACCTTTCGCGCCATCATGCAAATGGCCGGCAGCGGCGTGCGCATGCGGACAAATCTCTTTCTGGACGTCTTGGCCAGCGCCCCCAGCCTCAGTTTGCGCCTCGGACAGTTTGCCTTGATGCACGGTATGCAGACCGCGCAACTCGCCGCGTGCAACCGGCTGCACGACATCGATCAGCGCCTGATTCGCTGGATCCTAATGTGCCAGGACCGCGTCGATTCCGAACTGCTTCCCCTGACCCACGAGTTTCTCGCCCAGATGCTCGGCACCGGCCGCCCCAGCGTAACGCTCGCCGCGGGAGTTCTCGAAGAATCCGGCCTGATCGAAAACCTGCGCGGCACAGTAAGAGTGCTGAATCGCAAGAATCTGGAAGCCGCTGCCTGCGAGTGCTACGGAGTAATTCAGCATTTCAATGGCAGGATGGGGCTGAAGTAAATCGAGAGTTGAGCTCCTAATTAGTCAGCGATTAGCGCGTATCTTCTGCGTACAGGCGGCCAGTTGCAACTCTTGAGCAGCAATCTGAGCCCTTAGCGTTACGCCGAGATGTGCGCTCAAAACGTTCGCCTTTGCGGCCATCTGTGCCAAGTCCGTACCGATTTTGCGGTCTCCCCACTCACTAATTTCATACGAGAGACCAGCGAGCTCGGACGCGACCTCCGCCAGTTCTATGTAAACATCGAGAAGGTCGCCCGACGGAACCTTGGATTGGCCGAGGAGCGCGTTCAGTGCGACCTTCTCCGCCGCTACATTCGCCAGCACAGCCGATCGTGCGTCCTTGCTAGCCTTCTTGATCGGGACGGGATAGTTCGTGTCCATCTGCGCTTCCACTCCCGAGGACACTTCTTCGAACCGATTGAAAACGTAGGAGGCGTCCCGCAGCAGCGTGTTGAGATCGTTCGACGATTTGTCTTGGGCTGATGTTAGCGAGGGAGCAGATAGAGCCACGATGACAAGAACGAAGCAAAATGCCTTCATTTGTAAGGGACCTCCGGTAGGTCCTAAACTTGCGTTGATAGCTTATTCCGAAACTCCGAACGCTTTCTCGGAGAGTGCCACAAGATCACCCATTACGAAAATGTAACGAACTTGGGAGAACGGCAAGAAAAACACCGGAGTTTGTAGCATCGCTCCGGCGTGCTCCAAGAGAATGTCCGTTGTTTCGTGAGGAAACTCGATCCAGATTCCCGCTGGCTCGACACCAACAAGTCTTGCTTTTTGCGTTTTGTCTTTTTTACTCTTCGAGCGAACTACTGGATTGAGCAGTTCGAGGACGATTTCGCTACCAACCAGTTCGCCCAGTTTAGGCGTCGGCATAGCTGGTGCCAACCTCCAAAGGAAGATCAAATCACTATCAGCGGCACCGACAAGCGGGACAAGTCATAGTCACATGACAGTAGGTCTAATACTCGCAGGTCGTAGCACCTGGTGGGCCCGCCTGGATTTGAACCAGGAACCAACAGATTATGAGTCTGCTGCTCTAACCGTTGAGCTACGGGCCCGCCCTGCCAACATTTTACAGATTCACCATGGCCCGCGACTCTTTGCTGACTTTAACTGGCGGGCGTCGGCGGCGGGATCGGAATCGAGGGAGTGATCTTCGCGCCGCTGTTGATCAGGTCCTTCAATTCCTTACTCGGCTTGAAGAACGGAATCTTCTTGGCTGGCACTTCGACGCGGTCGCCGGTCTTTGGATTGCGCCCGACGCGCGGCTTGCGCTGCCGCGTGCGGAAGCTTCCAAAGCCGCGGATCTCGATCTTGTCGCCCGCCCGCAGCGATCGCACCACGCTGTCAAAGATCGTCTCGACTATCACTTCACTGTCCTTGCGGGTCAGTTCCGCCAGCCGGGAAACTTCTTCGATCAGATCCGCTTTTGTCATAGCCTCTGCGCTCCAATTCTGGTTCTCAGTCGTCAGCTCTCAGTTTTCGCTGAAAGACGCTGACTGAAACTATAGCTGAGATTCCTTATAACCTTCTCAAATTTCAGGGGTTTTAGACAAGTGGGGAGGGATATACCCAATGGTCGGACGCCGCGGCGCCTGTTTTGACCTCTCGAGAACAGGTCGCGTCCAATTTGTCTGAGACCTGAGACCTGAGACCTGAGACCTGAGACCTGAGAGCTGAGACCTGAGACCTGAGAGCTGAGACCTGCTCCCCTACTTCCACAGGTAATAAAACCCGACCTGCTGCTCCAGCAGCTTTTCGCGCGAGGGCAGGTAATCCGACACGTCTCCAAACAGCAGGTCCGCCAATCCCGGACGCCGCTCCTTAGGCGGCCACAC
The DNA here is from genome assembly GCA_963803645.1 of uncultured Acidobacteriaceae bacterium. Taxonomy (GTDB): domain Bacteria; phylum Acidobacteriota; class Terriglobia; order Terriglobales; family Acidobacteriaceae; genus Acidiflorens. The sequence goes on from CAWDNK010000007.1 coordinate 1,623,003, forward strand.
CAGCGACGGCTCTCCGGAAATATTCACGGAGCGCGCCGTGTCTTTCACCGCGCCCTCGAAATCCGCGAGTTGGTCGATCAACTTGAGCGGCAAGGCCTGCTCGCCCGTCCAGACTTTCCCGTCGGCCAGCGCCCGAATGTCGTCGGCTTTCTCATGCCGCCCATCGGCGACTGCTTGAATGAACTGGGTGTGCATGTTGTCGATCATGCCCTGAAAATATTTCTCTTCCGCCGGAGTCATCTCGCGCGTCGGGCTGCCCGTATCCTTGAACTCGCCCGCCTTCATGGTGATCGCGTGCAGCTTCGCCCACTTCAGCAGTTCGCCGTAGTTGACCCACTCGGCAATCACGCCAATCGAGCCGACGATGCTGCCCTTATCCGCATAAATCTTGTTGGTCGCCGACGCCACATAATAGGCTCCGCTCGCGCCCACGCTCTCAATCGAAGCCACAATGCGCTTCTTTTTTTCGTCGCGGATGCGCTTGACCTCGCGATAAATCTCCTCGGACGCAGCCACTCCGCCGCCCGGCGAATTCACATGAATAATGATGGCCTTGATCGAATCGTCGTCGGCGAAATCCTTGAGCTGCTTCACCACCTGCTTCGGCGAAATAATCACGCCTTCAAGGTCGACCACGCCAATCTTCGGCCCAAAGCCCGAAAATTCCTGGTTGCCCCCGCTGAAGCTGAAATATGCCAGCGTAATCACCGCGGCGACGAACAGCACAAATAGTCCGCCACCCACCAAAAACCAAATCCAGATTCGTGAACGCCCTTCAGCCATAATTAAAAGAGTGTAGCAGTTCTCGGCTCGTAGTTCTCAGTTCGCGGTTCTCGGTTCTCAGTCTCAAATCGATGTGTTGGCTGTACCGTAACTGGTAAAGACTCGGCGGTTTGAGATACTGAGAACCGGGAACTGAGAACAGACGAATGCGCGATCCCATTGAGCTCGAAGTTTTCAAGAACCTCTATCACTCCATCGCCGAGGAGATGGGCGCCGCGCTCCGCCGCACCTCTTTTTCTCCCAACATTAAAGAGCGCCGCGATTACTCCTGTGCAGTCTTCGATTCCCGCGGCCAGGTCATCGCCATGGGTGACCACATGCCCGTGCATCTCGGCTCCATGCCCATGTCCGTCGCCGCGGCCATCGAGCAATGCCGGCTCGACCGCTCTCCGCTCGAACCGGGTGACGTCGTCATGCTCAACGATCCCTTTCGCGGTGGCACCCACCTGCCCGACATCACCCTCGTCATGCCCGTCTTTACAAACAAAAAGAAGATTGTGCCCCAGGTTCGAGCGCGTGGTTTGCGCGCTAACCTGGGAGAGGCTAACGTGGGCACGCCAGCGACGGAGAACATACGCCGCGCCGTGCCTGACTTCTACGTCGCCTCGCGCGCCCATCACGCCGATGTCGGGGGCACCTATCCCGGCTCGATGGGCCCATGCCGCGAAATTTATCAGGAAGGCCTGCGCATTCCGCCGGTCAAAATCATGCGCGCCGGAAAAATCGTTCCCGACGTGCTCGCCCTGCTCTTGAATAACGTCCGCACTCCCGAGGAGCGTGAAGGCGACCTCGGCGCTCAGATCGCCGCCTGCCAGACCGGAGCCCAGCGCCTGGGCGAACTATGCGCCCGCTACGGCCTCGCCCGTACCCAAAAAGCCGCCGCGGATCTGCTCGACTACTCGGAGGAATTGATGCGCGCGTTTCTCGCCTCCGTGCCGCCGGGCGAATATCGGGCCGAAGATTTTCTAGATGACGACGGAGTCGAAGCCAAACCCGTCCGCATCGCCGTGACCATCGCGGTCTCGCGAGCCTCCAGGAAATCTCGAGTAGAGATGCGGCCCGCCACGTCTCCCGCGGCCCGCGCCAAACTCTCAAATCGCGCAGCCGTCACCATCGATTTCACCGGCAGCGCTCCGCAGGTTCAGGGCGCCGTCAATGCCGTCGAAGCCATCACCTACTCCGCCTGCTTCTACGTCTTTCGCTGCCTGCTGCGTGACGACGTCCCTGCGACCGCCGGCCTCATGCGCCCACTTCGCGTCATCGCGCCGGTCGGCACGGTCGTCAACGCGCACCCTCCCGCTGCGGTTGCCGGTGGCAACGTCGAAACCTCGCAACGAATTGTTGATGTACTTCTACGAGCGCTCGCCCACGCCATTCCCGATCGCATCCCAGCCGCCGCCGCCGGAACCATGAACAACCTCACCATCGGTGGCCTGGATTCACGACGCGAATTGCAAAATAGCTCTCGAGACAAATCTCCGCGCACTCCCCAGCCCTTTGCTTACTATGAAACCATCGCTGGCGGCATGGGTGCTCGCCCCACCAAAGACGGCATCTCCGGCGTCCACACCCACATGACCAATTCGCTCAACACGCCTGCCGAGGCGCTCGAAAACGCCTACCCGGTGCGCCTCCGCCAGTACTCGTTGCGTCCGAATAGCGGCGGCAGCGGCCTCCATGCTGGTGGAAAGGGAATCGTGCGCGAGATCGAAGTGCTCGTCGACGCCCAGGTCACGATCTTAGCCGACCGTCGCAGCCGCGGTCCCTACGGACTCAATGGCGGAAGCGACGGCGCTCCCGGCCGCACGGTTATCATTCGCCGTGAAGATAACGAAACGGACGGCCGCCAAGAAGAACTCCCCGGCAAAACCAGCGTCCGTTTGCGCTCCGGAGATCGGGTAAGAATCGAATCTCCCGGCGGCGGTGGCTGGGGCAAAAAATGACATCGGGTCATCGGGTCATCGGGTGATCGGGCCATCGGGTGATCTGAAGATCAAAACCGAGCTGCGAGAGCGAACGGGTTGTGGTTTTGATTTTGATTTTGAGATCATCCGATGACCCGATCACCCGATGTCACGCTCTCTGCGGCAAAGCCGCCCTTCGACTAAAATTCCCACAGGCCCATTTTCACGGAGTTCCAAACCATGAGACTCGCCCGTCCCGTGCTTTTCGCCATCATCCTCGCGGCCGGCTTTTTCTACTTTACGACCCATCACACGGACGCTTTTCACTCCACCGGCTGGCCCAGCCATCCGCAGCACGTCGAAATTACCGAAGCCGCCAGTGGAGACTCGCTCGATGCCGAAGAGCAGAACAACATCAGCGTCTACCGCAAGAATATCGGCTCGGTCGTAAACATCACCTCGCGCGTTCAGGCTTTCGATTTCTTCTACGGCGCTTACTCGCAGGAAGGTCAAGGCTCCGGCTTCATCATCGACAAAGAGGGACACATCCTCACCAACTTCCACGTCATCGAAAACGCGCGCGAGATCTATGTAACCCTTCACGGCCGCGAAAAGCAGATACGCGCCACCATTGTCGGCACCGACAAGGCTCATGATCTCGCTGTCATTCAGATCAAGGTGCCCGACCTCCATCCCATGATTCTGGGTGATTCGTCGAATCTCCAGGTCGGTCAAAAAGTGTACGCGATCGGCAATCCGTTCGGACTGAACGGCACGCTCACGCGCGGCATCGTCAGTTCCATTCGCGGCGTCCGTGAGCCCGACGGCATGCAGATTGACGATGCGATTCAGACCGACGCCGCCATCAATCCCGGCAACTCCGGTGGCCCGCTCCTCAACTGGCACGGCGAGGTCATCGGCATCAACACCATGATTGCGTCGAATGGCGCCGAGCAGAGCTCCGGCATCGGCTTCGCGATTCCCATCAATACTGCGAAGGCCGTGCTCAACGACCTCGTCACTCTCGGCCGCGTCCGCCGCCCGGCGCTCGGCGTGCGCACTCTTCCGATAGATTCCGAACTCGCCAGCGAACTCGGCCTTGCCGCCGACTACGGGCTTCTCGTTGTGCAGACCGTTCCCGGAGGCGCTGCCGACCGCGCCGGCCTGCGGGGAGGCACCGAGCGCGCCTACCTCGGCAACATGCAAATCTTCATCGGAGGCGATTTGATCGTCGCCATCGACGGCAAACAAATCGAAAACCAGCAGGATCTAGCCCAGGTCATGAACAACCATCGCGCCGGCGATACCGTAAAAGTCACGATCTTCCGCGGCAAGAAAAAACTGGAAGTCGAAGTAGAACTCAGCGAGTCGCGAGAGCAGGTGTAGGCGAGGGCAATTCTGGCGTAGAGACGGGGCCCGCCCCGTCTCGGGACCACCCGTAAACTCAATGACCATCCAACCCCACATTGTTGTAATTGGCGCAGGCGCCTTCGGTGGTTGGACCGCGCTCAACCTGCTACGCGGCGGCGCATGCGTCACGCTGATCGACTCCTGGGGTCCAGGCAACTCGCGCTCTTCTTCCGGAGGTGAGACCCGCGTGATCCGTGGCGCCTACGGTCCAAATCAGCCGTACACGGCGCTCGCCGCCCGGGCAATGCAGTTGTGGAGAGAGCACGAGGCGCGCTGGAAGCGAAAGTTTTTCTTTCCTATCGGCGTTTTGTGGATGGTCGAAGGCGACGGCGAGTTCGAGCGCGGATCACTGCCCATGCTGAAGGATGCGGGCATTCCGTTTGCCGAACTCTCGTCCAACGAAATGGCGAGGCGCTGGCCGCAGATCAATTTCGAAAATGTCTCGTGGGGCATCTACGAGCCGCACAGCGGATACCTTCTTGCGCGAGCGTCAGCGCTCGCAGTAGTAGAGCAATTCGTCGCCGAGGGCGGCGACTATAGGCAGGCGTCAGTCGTAATCGACCCCGCCGATGAAAACGGACTCGATTCCTCTTGGACCCAACTAAGGCTCTCCGACTCTTCGACGGATAGTTCAGCAGAAAGTTCATCAAGAAGTTCATCGGAAAGCTCAGCGGAAAATTCGGCGAAGAGTGCGCCTGACCGCTCCACGCTTACCGCCGACGCCTACGTCTTCGCCTGCGGTCCATGGCTCGGCCAGCTATTCCCCCAAACCGTCGGTCCGCATTTCACTTCCACCAAGCAAGACGTCTTCTTTTTCGGAACTCCCGCGGGCACGTCCGGAGCCGACGCGCGCTACGAAGAGAACAACATTCCGGTTTGGGCCGACCACGGCGATCGCTTCATGTACGGCATCCCTGGCAACGAAGGCCGCGGCTTCAAGGTGGCCGACGACACGCGCGGCCCCGCATTCGATCCCACGTCAGGAGAGCGTGTAATCACCGCAGATCGCCTGCCCGAAGCCCGCCGGTATCTTGCCCATCGCTTTCCGGGAATGAAAGACGCTCCGCTGCTCGAAGCGCGCGTCTGCCAGTACGAAGATACGGTCGATCACAACTTTATCCTCGACCGCCATCCTGCAAAGCAAAATGTCTGGATCGTCGGCGGCGGATCAGGCCACGGATTCAAGCACGGTCCCGCTCTCGGCGAGATGGCTGCGCAACTTGTACTAAAAGACGAAACAGCGCCGGTCGAGTACCGCCTGGCGCGCTTCGCGCGAAAATAAATCTCGAATCCACCGCCCCGAGCATCCGTATGGCCATATCCGGAAGGTCTTGCACCAACGGTCATCTCCTCTTCATTACATTAGTTTCTTCTTATCCCGGCTAGTGCTTCCCCGGCCGAACCTTGGGCTGTTATCAATGAGATATCCCCCATCTGTGCCCTACGAATCACACTGAAGATTCGAGGGCAGGAGTCTGCCGGAAATGACCGCTGCTCGCCCTCAATCCTGGAGAGGGATGAACGCCGCACCACGCGCTTTTATCGCCACCGTGGTCGTCTGCGGCTTAAGCGTCTTGACCTATGCGGCCATCCTGCATGGTAAGAGTCAAAATCCGGTCAAATTCTTCTGCTATCTGGCCATTGCCATCGCCGCCTCGCGGCTCAAGGTAAACCTGCCCAGCATCACCGGAACCATGTCGGTGAATTTCCTGTTCGTGCTGGCCGGCGTCCTCGAATTGAGCCTGCCCGAAACCATGGCCCTCGGCTGCGCCGCCGTCCTGGTGCAATGTCTCGGCGTCGATCGGCCGGCCCCGGTGCAGGTCGCATTCAATGTCTGCTCAACCGCTCTGGCAATCGCGTGCACTTTCTTTCTATATCGGTATACGCTCCTGCACAGCACCTCCGGCAATCCCTCCACGCTCCTGTTCCTGGCGGCCTGCGTCTATTTCCTGGCCAATACGCTCCCCATCGCCATCATCATTTCGCTGACCGAGCACCGCTCCCTGCGCAAGATCTGGTCAGAGTGCTACTTCTGGAGCTTCCCGTATTACCTGGTCGGAGCCGGCGTGGTCGGCATGATGAGCTGGATCCACAGCTTTACCGACTGGCAAACTTCGCTGCTCACTCTTCCCGTCGTCTACCTCATCTATCGCTCCTATCGTCTCTACCTCGGCAAGCTCTCCGACGAAAAACGGCACGTGGAAGAGATGGCCGACCTGCACATGCGCACCATTGAAGCGCTGGCGCTGGCGATCGAGGCCAAGGATCAGACCACCCACGACCACCTGCAACGGGTTCGCGTCTACGCCGTCGAAGTCGCGAAAGAGCTCAATGTAGACGAGCAGGAAATGGCGGCATTGCAGGCGGCCGCTCTGCTGCACGACATCGGGAAGCTGGCCATTCCCGAGCACATCGTTTCCAAACCCGGACGGCTGACGCCGGAAGAGTTCGAGAAGATGAAGATCCATCCCATGGTCGGAGCGGAGATTCTCGAACGCGTGCAATTTCCGTATCCGGTCGTGCCCATCGTCCGCGCCCACCACGAAAAGTTTGATGGCACCGGTTATCCGCTGGGCTTGCGCGGCAATCAGATTCCAATCGGCGCGCGGATTCTGGCCGCCGTGGATTTTCTGGACGCGCTCGCCTCCGACCGGCAATACCGGCGCGCTCTCCCCATGGATGAAACCATGGCGCAGCTCGTGAAAGAATCGGGCAAGTCTTTCGACCCAAAGGTAGTCAGCGTTCTACAGCGGCGCTATCTGGAACTCGAAAAACTGGTGCATGCGCGCACCGACCACTTCCTCAAACCCAAACCGTCGACGGATGCAAAAGACAAGGAGACGAACAAAGACAACAACGACACTGCGGGCCACGAAGCCAGCGCCAAGCCCACCAGTCAGCCGGCCGCGGGATTCGAAGGCGAGGGCAAGCGGCAGCCGCAAGAGCGCAGTTTCCTCAGCTCGATCGCAGCCGCCCGCCAGGAGGCGCAAACCCTCTTCGAACTGAGCCAGGACCTGGGCGCGTCGCTCAGCCTGGGCGAAACGCTTTCGGTGTTTTCGGTGAAGCTGCGGAAAGCCATGTCGTATGACGCGATTGCCATCTATGTGCGGCACGGCGACGAACTTGTTCCCGAGTATGTCAACGGCGATAACTTCCGCCTGTTCGCTTCGCTGCGCATTCCCATGGGGCAGGGACTCTCCGGCTGGGTCGCGCAGAACCTCAAGCCCATTCTCAACGGCAATCCTTCCGTCGAGCCGGGCTATTTGAACGATCCTTCGAAATACAGCACCCTGACCTCCGCGCTGGCGGTGCCGCTCGAAGGCTTGCAGGGCGTAGTCGGAGTAGTCGCGCTCTATCACGCCGAAAAAGATTTCTTCACCTCCGATCACCTGCGCATCTTGCTGGCGGTGAGTTCGAAGATGGCGCTCGCCATTGAAAACGCGCGCAAGTACGAACAGGCGGAAAATTCCGCGGTCACCGACTACCTCACCGGACTCCCCAATGCGCGATCGCTCTTCCTGCAACTCGATCGAGAAATCGCCCGCTGCAAGCGCGACAGCACCTCGCTGACCGTCATGGTCAGTGACATGGACGGCTTCAAGCAGATCAACGACCGCTTTGGCCATCTCGAAGGCAATCGTGTGCTGCGGCTGTTTGCGCATTCGCTCAAGGAAACGAGTCGTGAATACGACTATGTCGCCCGCATGGGCGGCGACGAATTCGTGGTCATCGCTCCGGGCCTCACTCCCGAGGCGGCCTCGCGCAAAGCGGAGCAGATGCGGGAACTGGCGCAGCAAACCGGCCGTGAAGTTTGCAACGAGGACATCTTATCCTTGAGCGTCGGCAAGTCCATCTATCCCGAAGATGGCCTCGATGCCGAGAAGCTTCTCTCCGAAGCCGATAAGCGCATGTATCTGCAAAAGCAGAATCAGCCCTCGCGAAATAATCGCCGGATGTATCCGCGCGTCCGCAGCCGAGTCACCACCGAGATTGCGGTTGAGGGCCAGGAGCGCACCGTGCTGGGCATTCTCACCGATTTGAGTATGGGTGGATGCTACGTCGAAACCAGTGCCATGCTGCTTCCCGGTTCCAAGCTCAAGCTGACTTTTTCGGTGGATCAGACCACGGTCGTGGTTCACAGTGTGGTCATACGCATGGATATGGGCATCGGCGGCGCGCTGAAGTTCGACGAGTCAACACATGAAGTTCGTACCGCTTTGCAACGCACCCTCGATCACCTCGCCGCCGCGGAAAATAAACACGATCGCCAGCGCGGCCAGAACGCCGCAGCGGGGCTCTAGCCAATAGTTCGCTGACTTCCAACTACATGTCCGCAGATTTTAGGCAGATTCTTACGGATGCGTTTTTCTATTACTATCCGTGAAAATCTGTGTGAAGCCGCGGGAAAGGAGTTCCTTCTCTCAGGCCAAAACTGCCGCCGGCTGAATCTGTATGAGCGGCATTCGCGGCGCGCCACTCTGCGGCTTCGACAATCCCAGCCGCAGCATATTCGCGGTCGGCACACCGGTGCGATAAAAAGATTTTTCGCAATCCGCCGTCGATGGACCGCGCATATTCCCTTCCATATAGGCTAATCCAGGGCAGCGAGTACAACTCGCCACATGCGAACACGAGGAGCAGGTCGTTAGATCGCGCGCCTGAATTGACCGCACTTCTTTCATTTGCGGCGAGAAATTCCAGATATCCAGAAATTTCTGCTCGCGGATATTCCCCGTCGGCAGCGGAAACTGCACGCACGGAAAAACATCTCCATAGGGCGAGATGTAGCAGAACGAGTGCCCCGCGCTGCACGAATAACCTTCCAGATCTTCTTCCGTGGGCGGCGGAGGTGGCGCGCAAAACTCGTCCTGGTTCGGAACCAGCGCGGAATTGCGAAAAACCTCACCCAGTTCTTCTCCCGGAATGCGCAGCGCCAGCACACCCATATCGCCGTCCATCATCGGCGTGATGGTCGGATCAAGCGTGTAATGCACGCCCAGTTCGGCCGCCAGCTTCTGCGTGCCCGCTTGATCCGCAAGATTGGCCGTCATCAGCACATTGGCGATCGTCACGCGCAACCCCTGGTCGCGCAAGAACTCAATGCCCTTGATAGTGCGCTCGAAAGAATGCGGCAGCTTGGTGATCGCGTCGTGAACTGCCGCGCGATGCGAATAGAGGCTGATCTGAATCGTATCGACGTTGAGCGCGCGCAGGCGCTCCGCCTCTTCTACGCCAATCATGACCGCGTTGGTCTTGACCTTGACGTTGAACATCAAGCGGCGCGCATGTTCCAGAATTTCAAAGAAGTCGCGGCGCATAAAAACCTCGCCGCCACTCAGCGTCAGAAAAAAAACGCCGGCCTCCGCCAATTGGTCGAGCACATCCTTGATTTCGGCGGTCGTCAACTCGCCGTGGTCGTCATGATCGAGATAGCAATGCACGCAGCGTTCGTTGCAGCGATACGTGATATCGAGATGAATCGCCAGCGGCACGCCCAAGTTGAATGCCTTCTGCCCAACTTCAGCCATCAGGCTCATCGGGCAGGCTCCGCAGGCATTGGAGGAGCGCTGATTGGATTAGCAATGATCGGATGATCGGAGACGACCAGAATTCCGTGGCTCGCAAGTTCAGCGACGAAGTGCTCGGCATCCGCCTGCGCCTGCGCGGGATCGACGTCGAATTTTTCGCAGACGTCCTCGCTGACAATCCGGCTCAACGGCCGGTGGCCGTCCACCGCCTGCCAGATGGCGGTCGCGACCTCATTGAGCGTAAAAAATGTTGAGTCCGCCGAGTTCATGACCATCATCTCCCCGGCCAGCATGCGCGCGGCAATTGACGAACTACGGGCAACGTACTTCTCAGACATGCGCAGGCTCCCCCTCGAAGCGCCGCACTTGCTCCCACACCTGGCTATCAGGATAGAACGTAAGACGGCGAATGGGGAGTGACGCAACGAATGCGCATGCCGTGCTCAGAAGTTCTTCCACCAGGTTGGGATCTTCGGCGAAAAACAGTATGTTTCGCATCAGGCGGCGCACCGCTTCTGCGGACGACATCTCGTCGATGCGGTTCTCCGGGCCTTTTTCCAGAAAAAACAGGGCCGCAATCGGCGCGCTCGTATTTTCGCCGGCTTTGGCCAGCTCTCCGGCGAAAGGAGTGCCGAATGCGCGGTAGGCGGCTCCCGGTTGAGCATCTCCCACCGCACCCGGCCGGACGTACGAAATCTCGTCCGTCAGCAACGTGACGTTGGCCGTCGCAATGCGCGTCATCGTCGTTTTGCCCGCGCCCGAAACTCCCGAGAACAGGAATGCCCGGCCATCGCAGATCGCGCTCGCCGCGTGCAGCAGAAAACCTCCCCGCCGTGCCAGAATCAGGCTGTGCAGAATGCGCAGCACCGAGTCGAGTGAATAAGGATTCGCATTCTGCCGCACCCGCCCCGTCCCCGTGCGCGGATCCCAGCGCGCCGAAAAGTCCCCGCGCTCCAGCAGCCACTCCTCACCTTCGCGGCGCACGCGCACATCGTCGTCGGACGCCGGGCGCGGCTCGATGATCTCGAAGTCGAGCGCAAACTCGGCCGGAGTCGTGCTCAGAAAATCTTCGTAACGCCGCCGCAGCAGCTCGAAGAAAACTTCGTCGGAGGTGGACAGCGAAATCGGAATGCCGCCAATCTCGACGCACGCCACATGCTTAGACGCCCGCATTGGTCAACTCCGGGATCGAGGGCTGAGCATCCAGCGAGCACGTGTGGTCTATGCCCGTATGACCTATATCCGTGTGGCGCGGAGACTCCTGTTCGCGGGCCTGCGCCGGATAAATCTCAATGTCGGCAACGGAGGCTGCATCCGGTCGCAGATCGCGTCGCCGCAGCCGGACAGCGTGAACTTTCAGAGCCAGTGAGCGCGCGGGCCGGCAGTAGCAGAGCAGTTGCCCGACTGCCCGCGACCACACGCGCTGGGGCGCGTGTCGGCTCACGAGCCGCCCCAGTAGTCCTTCGCTTGCAAATTCAGGATCGGCAGCCGGCATCGAATCGCCCCGCAACAAAAATCCGCCCGACGGGAACCTGCCCACGAAGCGATGAAGATAAAATCGGCCGTCGCGCAGCGCCAACACGATTTCACCAGGCCTCACGTTCTCCGCCGAGCAGTTCGCGATTTCGACCACGTCGCCAGGCCACAGACTCGGCAGCATGCTTTCGCCGCGCACGCGCAGGCGCAGACGTCCGCTGGCGCGCAAGCTGTCCGCCGCCAGTTGAGCCCGCTGTGCCTCCCGGTTAGCGTCCACGCCGTTCGGGGTGGGGTCCAAAATCAGGAGGTCTTCCGGGAAGAGTTGCATATCGCTGATGTGCCGGCGAGCTTGCCACAGGAGAGAGCGGCGGTTTCGAAGACGCGCTCACTCCGAAACGCCGGCTTCTGGTACGGTTTCTTCTGACCGCTCAGCTTTTCGGCGATGCGGGTTTGTTTCTCGTAAGGGGTCTGGTCTTCCATCGTGATTAGTCGAGCCTAACTTGGCTCATTCCCCCAAATCTTTTTGAGCAGAAGTAAGCGCAGTGTACTACACGATTTTCGCCATGCCAATATCAGGGTGGTGTCGAATCGGTAGCCTGCCCTTCCTAATAATCTGGCCGCTCCTGATAACGCTTCCTAATAAAACGAGAGCGTCCCGAACTGCCGCGCCCGCCGCAGACTCAGCGACAAAGAGAGAAATGCCAGCGGTAGCAGGATCGCCACAAACAGCGCCAGCCCCAGCACCGTGGGCGCCATCGCCGCAATAGGACGCCCTTCAAGCAACGCGGCCCGCATGCCGTCGATGGCGTAAGTGAAAGGGATCGCGCGCGCAATCGTTACCAGCGGTCCCGGCAAACTCTGCACGGGAAAGGTGGCACCACTTAGTAACCACAGCCCCGAGCCGAGCAACCACACCAGCGCGGAACCTTTTTGAAATGCCACCTGAAACGTAGCAGCAAAAATTCCCAGCGCCAGCGCAATCGCAAGCGAAAAAAGCAGCATCACCAGGCACGAAAGAAAATTCGCGTGCATCGCTGCCCGGAAGATGGTCGCTCCGGCGACGATATAAACCACCAAATTCGTTAGGCTGCCGGCGAACGCCGAAATGGAGCTGAGGATGATCAATTCGGCAGGCGCCGTCGAAGTGGTCATCAGAACTTCCAGCGTGCCCGTCTGCTGCGCGTCCTGCACTGAGCTGAGAAAAGCCTGCGCGCTCATGACAAAAAAAGTGTAGAGGCCGGTGCCGACCAGAAGAAAAGGGAAGTAAGCGACGCCATCGGGACGAAACCCCGGACCAATGGCCCGCGACAAATAATAAAACGCTGTCAGCTCGGTGAAGAGCCCTACCAGCGTCACAACGAAGCCGCTCCGGTGGCGGATGGCGGTCAACAAATCGCGCCGCAGGATCGCGCCGAGCTTGTCGAAGATAAAGCTCATGAGGACGCTCCCGCGCGCCGAATCTTGTCGGTCGCTTCGGCGCCCAAAGCTGCATCCTCGAAGCCCGCGCCCAAGGCAGTCACTGGTTCGCGGGGCATCGGCTCGCCGCCCACCGATCCGCTGGTCAGTCGAAAATACAACGCACGCAAGTCCTCCGCGATTTCCGCCGATCGCGGCGCACCTTCGCGCGCTGCCAAAAACCGATCCGCCAGCAACTCCCCGCGATGTAAAAGCAGAACGCGGTTCGCCACCGCCGCCGCCTCGGCAAAATTGTGCGTGGCAATAAAAACCATAGTATTCTGCCGCGCCAGCCTGCGAATCGTAGCCCAGAAATGGGCGGTCCCGGCCGCATCCAAACTGCGCGTCGGCTCATCGAGCAAAAGCACCGCCGGACGCTTGACGAGCGCTCGCGCCAGCCCCAGCCGCTGATACATGCCGCTCGAAAATTTCATCGCCAGTGTCCTGGCCTGTTCTTCGAGTCCCGTTTCGCGCAGCACTTGTTCGACACGCCCTGCCCGCTCCTGCCGCGGAACTTCGTCGAGCGCGGCAAAAAAATCGAGATTCTCGCGCGCCGAGAGTCGCGGGAAAAACGACCGCTCCGTCGCTACGGCGATGCCCACTTGCCGCCGAACTTTCTTCCCCTCGCGTCGCGCGTCGAAACCGCCCACGCGCACCGCGCCGGCATCGGCCAGCAGCATCGTCGAAATCAGTTTGAGAGTGCTGGTCTTTCCGCTCCCGTTCGGCCCTAGCAAAGCCACCACTTCTCCGCCGCCCGCGGAAAAGAAAACATTGTTCAGCGCAACCGTCTCGCCCGTCCGCTCGCGTCCCACCCAGTTGAAGAGCGCCGGGCGATGCCGAAATACCTTGCGGACGGATTCGAATACGACCTGGTTCATGAACTCGAAGACGGGCTGCGAAGTCTCTGTATTATAGTTCCCAGTCCGAAATCGACTTTCGACTTTCGAAGCCCGAAGCCGAAGTCTAACGACCGAAGCCCGAAGCCGATTCAAAGCCCGAAGCCAGATGACTGAAGCTCCGCTCTCTTCTCCGCCGTCCAGCGTCTCGCAGAATCGCGGCAGCGGCTTCGAGTTATTGTGTGCCTGCTCCACTGCCAAGCCTGCTCCCGAGCAGATTGCGAAAATTTCCACCCACCAATACGCCGACTTCGACGCTGAAGAATTCCTTCGCCTCGCCGAACATCACGGTGTGGTTGCGCTCGTCGCCCGAAATCTGATTGAGCACGCCTCCGTTCTTCCGACCGAAATGCGGCAGTCGCTCGCCGCGCGTTACGCGGCAAATCTGCGCCGCAACTTATGGTTCGCGGCCGAACTGCTGCGCATCACAAAGCACTTCGCCGAAAGCAATCTCCGCATGATCCCCTACAAAGGCCCCGTGCTGGCGCAATCGGCGTATGGCGATCTCGCTCTGCGCGGTTTCTCTGACCTCGATCTGCTCATATCGCCCGCCGATTTTCCCCGCGCCAAACAAGCGCTCGCCGAGATCGGATACCAGCCTTCAAAGCCGCTCACCGCAGCCGTCGAGCGTCTCTGGCTGCGAACGGGCTACGAGCGCTCCTTCGACGGCTCGGCCGGCAAAAATCTGCTCGAGCTCCAATGGCGCCTGCTTCCTTATTTCTATGCGGTCGATCCCGGCCCGGCCCAGCTTCGGTTCGATGATCTCTGGACGCGCTCTCATCGCATCGAGCTCGGCGCCAGCCGAATTTCGGACGACGCACCGGCCGATCCTCCGGCTCTACCCTGTCTCGCCCCCGAAGACTCCCCGCTCGCTCTGTCTCTCCATGCCGCCAAACATCTTTGGACGCGCCTGATCTGGGTCGCTGACATCGCCGAAAGTTTGCGCGCGCCCAACCTCGATCTCACGCTCGTAGTCAAGCGCGCCCACGCCGCCGGCATCGCGCGAATTCTCGGTGTCAGCTTCTGGCTCGCAAACCATCTGCTCAGCGCGCCCATTTTCCCCGCCGCGCAAGAACTTATCGAAGCCGACCCCGCCATCCCGCATTTGGGTCATGCCTGTGCCAACCGCCTCGCTCGCGCCGCGACCTACGATTTCGAATCCACCGAATATTTCAGGCAGATCGGGCAATTGCGCGAGCGCGCCAGCGATCGCTGGCGTTACCTCTGGCGCCTGATCTGGACCCCAGGTCCGGGCGATGTTGAAGCCGTCACGCTACCCGGCTTCATGTTTCCCCTCTATCACGGCGTGCGCGGCGCTCGTTTGCTGCGCAAGCTTGTAAGTTCCAGCCCCCTGAAGTAACTCCGTTGCCTTGGCCTTGGATGTGGAGCATAATCGTTGTGTCCGCCATCTTGCAGACAGGCCAGTCTCGCGTGAATCTTCCCAACTACATCACGCTCACGCGCATCGCCGCGATCCCATTGCTCATCTGGATTCTTTGCACTCCCCGCCTGTCTGACACCAATGGCGAGCGAGAAATCCTGGCCTCCACCGTTTTCATTCTTGCCTCCATCACCGACGGCATTGATGGCTACCTCGCCCGCAAACGCGGCCAGATCACGACCATGGGCATGCTGCTCGATCCGCTCGCCGACAAGCTCCTGATCGCGGCCGCCTTCGTCACGCTGGTGCAGTTCAATCCGGCGCTCGTGCCCGCCTGGGTCGCGGTCGTCATTATCGGCCGCGAGTTTCTCGTCAGTGGCCTGCGTTCCATTGCCGCGTCCGAAGGCTTCACGATTCAGGCCAGCGAGCTCGGCAAATTCAAAATGCTGGTGCAGATCATTTCGGTTGTCGCCGTCATTCTGGCGCGGCGCTGGCACGAGTGGCCGCTCGGAAGCACTTACATTTTCCCCGTCTACTGGATCGCGCTCCTCGCCATCTGGTTCATGGTGCTGCTGTCCCTGGTCTCCGCCATCGATTATTTCGTCGCCTTCTGGTCGCGCATCGACCGGACATCCGAAAAGCGCCGCAAAAGACGAGCCTTCGTCCTGTCACGGCGGAGGAAACGCGATCTCCAGAACGACGTGCAGAATGATGTCCAGCCGGTCTGAAAAGCGTCTGGCTGAAAATCTGCCCGCGAGCGCGGAGAACGCCGCGTCAGAGTTTATCTATCCGGAGTTTACCCAGCCGCGGATTACTCGCCCCGAGTTGGCCCGGCCGGAGTTTACCTATCACGAGCGCGGCATTCTCCTCGGAATCGCCCGCGCAGCCGTCGCCTCCGGCCTCGCCGGAGAGCCCCTGCCGGACTCTCCGCCGGGCCCATCTTCGCCAACGCTACTGTCACCTTCGTTCTTGCAAGCTCTCGCCGAGCCCCGCGGCGTCTTCACCACCATTTATCTCGAGCACCAGCTCCGCGGCTGCGTTGGCTATGCGTTGCCCATCCACCCTCTCTATCGCGCCATCGCTGAGAGCGCCCGCGCCGCCGCCTTCGAAGACACGCGTTTCTGGCCGGTTACTCCCGAGGAAGCGGGCAAGCTCCAGTTCTCGCTCAGTGTGCTCTCGCCTCTTTTTCGGATCGCTGCGGGCGGAGTTGAAGTCGGGCGCCACGGCTTAGTGATCTCCGACGGCAAACGGCGCGGCCTGCTGCTCCCTCAGGTGCCCGTCGAACACAGATGGGACCGCGAGACCTTCCTTGCCCAAACCTGCCACAAGGCCGGCTTGCCGCTCGACGCCTGGCAGAAATCGGCGACCATCGAGGCTTTTACCGCCGAGGTATTCGACGACGAGTTCGGCGAGCAGTCCGCAAACGACGACCAGCCCGCCTGATCGGTTCCCTGGGTATCTTCCCCCATGCCTCACCGCATCCCACTAGGCAGAGTTCGTTTCCGCCAGCTACTTTGGAAGATGGCACCTTGGTGACCTTGTTTTCGCCACTGGACGGCGTACTCTGGTTAGGTGTCAAACACCGCATCCCTCGCGGCGTTTGGGTCATCTGGCCGTTTTGCCGCAGAGGTGCAATATGGAACTTGCCTTGTTCGTCGTGGTGGTGATCGTCGCGGGCGCAGTCATTCCCGGCGATTCGAAAATCCGGTTCTATCGCTAAGAGCTAAGAGCTAAGACCTCAGAGCTAAGGCCTCAGAGCTAAGACCTCAGAGCTAAGACCTCAGACTTAAGACCTCAGACTTAAGACCTCAGAATCGCGTTTAGGGTCTGACCGTAGCATTGGCCCGTCTCGCAATCCCTAATCTTGCCGATCCGCTCGCGCGCACGCGCGGGGACAAAACAACTTCACCGCCAAAAGAATAAGGGCAGAGTTTCCTCTGCCCTTCAAAAACCATTCTGACCAGCCGTTATTCTTGCGGGTCGAGTTGAACCGTGTCGCCGGCATAGATGTCTTCCAGTGCGAAGACGACCATGGCCGCCGATGACGTCGGCGTCGTGCTCAACACCACAATCTCGCCTACCGCGCGCCGCGGCAGATCCTCAACGTGAATATTCGGGCCTTTGCCCTTGGTGAAAGCGTTCGCTTCAAAGGTGGGCGAGGCAAGTTGCGTGTCTTCCGAAATCTGCGCCTTGAATGAGAGCGAGTCGACCGGATCCCGCAGCGTCGAGGTATAGGAACGTACCACCCGGAAGTAGTCGCCCGCCTTAACGCCCTGGTTCGACCCCACGTTCAGATAGAGCTTCACGCCCGCGCCAAGAATCGTGTCAAAGTCTTTGCCCAGAATGATGCGGCCGGTAAGCTTGCCATTCGACGGTGCATAGCGGTCAAAGTGTCCCGGCACGTGGAAAGCCACCGGCGGCTTTTCGACGAACGGCACGGCAACGTCGCCCGGATTGATCGGATCACAGCTGAACTCAACCTCTGCGACCGCGCTATGAGCGCGCGTATCCAGAATGCGCACCCGTCCAATTTCGGCGTACGGGTGGCCGACGCTGTTCAGCAGTCTGCGCATCCCGGCATAGATCTCATATTCGTTTACGTCCCGCAGTTCGCGGACGATGGTGTAGAGGCTGCCCGGTTGGTAGTCCTTCCCGGTCAGGTAGACAAGTTCGCCATTATCGAACTTGGTCGAAGTCGGCGACTCCAGGCCGCCATTCACATACTTGGCGTCTGGAAGCTTATCCTTGGAGATGAACCCTGCACAATATATATCCGCCTGCGTCGGCGTCTGGTAGCGCACATAGGGCACGCTCGTGGTGCTGTCAACGGTCCCATTTTCATTCGGCGTGGCCGGCATCGTGGCGGTAACCGACGGCGTCGACTGGGCAAAGGCCAGGCTCGCCACAAACAGCACTAACATCCCTGTTTTCTTCATGTTGACTCCAGCCCCGCCGCCGCCCGTGGTCCTCTCGCGGCACCCAGCTATCTCTCTGGGAAGACAAGGGTTACATCCGAAAAGTAACAAGCCGTAGGGTGGGGGTCAAGGTTACGAGGGTATTAGAGGGCTGGCCTCCCAAAGTGTTCCGCCCCTCTTGTGCAATCGCCAGTTGCATCTCGTCTTACGCCCCTGTAATATCGCGCCGTCCTTTCAATTACATGGCATTGGCCTTATCGCCCACATTCGCGCCTCGTCTTTTGCCCTTGCGGCTGCCAAAAGTCTGCCTCGCCTTGAGTGCGGATACCGCTGACGAAATGTTTCAGACCGCCGAGTCGATGGCCCGCGACAATCCCTTTGTTGAGTTCCGCCTCGATTACCTCAAGCAGCCGCTCGCCGCCCTGCTCAAGATTCGCCGCTTTCTTGAGACCCACCAATACATAACGGCCATTGGCACCTGCCGCCGCGCGGCCAATGGCGGTAAGTTCAAAGGATCGCTCGCCGCCGAACTCGCCGTGCTCAACAAGGCACACGCCGCCGGATGCCAGATCGTCGACATCGAACTCGAGAGCGCTCTCAAGACCAAGCCTGAAGTTCTCGCCCGTCTCCGTAAGACGGCGGGCGTGATCATTTCGTTTCATGATTTCCGAGCCACCCGTAACCTCGAGTCAACGCTCGAGAAAATGCTCAAGATTCCTGCCGACTTCTACAAGATCGTCACCACCGCGACCACGCTCTCCGACAACGTGACGATGATGAAATTTCTGCAAGCCCAGAGCGACAAGAACGCGCTCATCGGATTGTGCATGGGCGAGCAGGGCATCATCAGCCGCGTGCTCAGCGTGCGCGCCGGCAGCGTATTCACCTTCGGCGCCGTCAGCGCCGAATCAAAGACTGCGCCCGGCCAGATGAGCGCTCGTGATTTGCGCGGCATCTACCGCATCGAGCAGGTCGATGCCGCTACCCGCATCTATGGAGTCGCCGGCGATCCCATCGAGCATTCACTCTCGCCCATCATCATGAACACCGCGCTGCGCCGCGAAAACGTCAACGGCGTTTACGTCGGGCTGCACGCCAAAACGCTCAAAGATCTTCTCTATTGTGTGCGCGAGATTCCGCTCCACGGCATGAGCGTCACCATGCCTTACAAGCAAGCCATTGTCGAGCATCTCGATAACACCGACGCGCACACCGCCAAAATCGGAGCCTGCAACACGGTCGTCCGCGGTCAGGACGGCAAGCTGTACGGTTTCAACACCGATATCGTCGGAATCATCCGTCCGCTCGAGCAACGGATTGCGCTCGAGAATTCAAAAGCCCTCGTGATCGGCGCGGGCGGCGCTGCGCGTGCCGCCGTCTTCGGTTTGAAAGAGCGTGGCGCCGAAGTCTGGATTCTCAATCGCACCGCCGTCAAAGCTCAAAAATTGGCGCGCCAGGCCAAGGCCCACGTCATCAAGCGCGTCGACGTCCGCAAGATTCCATTCGACATCATCATCAACGCCACCCCAGTAGGCATGGGCAACACAAAAGACTGCCCGCTGAAAGAAGATGAGGTTCAGGCCAAGGTCGTCTTCGACATGGTCTATGACCCCCTCGAAACTCGCCTGCTCCAGATCGCCCGTTCCAAGGGAATCGCCGTGGTTGCTGGCATAGAAATGTTCGTTCATCAGGCCGCGCGCCAGTTTGAAATCTGGACTGGCAAGCCCGCGCCCGCGGGCGAAATGCTGCGCGTGGTCACGATCGCTCTACAGGAACGCGCCGCAGCGCAGAACCTGAAAGCCTGACCCGAAGATTGTACATACACCGTTTTACAGGAACTTTTTATCGCAAGATTTGATTCAGGTGCAGACACAAACCGTGCAATTACGGTGGTGCACGCTCGTCATAACCCAGAAAGCCAATACCATGATGGGGAAAGGGACACGAGCAACTGCCGCAGCTTTCAGAATGCGTCCCGCGCCCCGCGACTACAGCGCGCGGCGGGGCAGGAATTTTGACTGGCAGCTGCTCTTGAGTCAGATCGGGCATTGAGCCCGCCACCATCCTTGAATACGATCTCGTCTTCAAGCGACCAATCGGAGTTCTGTGAGATCGGTGTTTTCGGATCTTCCACTGCTCCGGTCATTGGCTGGGGAACGGGATGGGGAACGCGAGACAGCGGGCCCACTTGCCTGCGACGCAACCGCCTGACCAGTTTGTTTTGATCTCGGCTCGGCTCCGTTTCGAAGGTGGGCTCCGGACTCTCGCGCGTCGCCGCGGCCGCATCCACGAGGCTGTAATCGCATCCGGCAATCCCAGGATGATATGCATCGCACGGAATCAGCAAGGCAACATGCATGTTCCCACTGGCGTCCACCCCGTTCGCGCTGATTTCGCCTCGGCTGTTGATGGACAAGGGGAGCTGGATCCGTAAAGCAGAACCATGAGGAATCAGGTCGTTTAGATTCGCCATCGAACCTTTCTCCCATAGGAAGGGATGGGAGTGATCGAAATCTTTTAAACAGTCCTCAAGGAACGTCGAATTTCCCACAATCTGTGTCGCATCGTTGATCGCGCTCGCGAAGCTACAGACATCCTTGCCCAAGGTTCCAAGATCGGTAAGTTTTCCCACCCGTGGCCAAAGCGCGGCGTGGAACAGTTGCTCCCCGGACAGGTAGGCGAAGCCGACAGCCTGTCCACCCTCGTTCTGCGAAACGGCTCCGGTGTTGTTTCCCCCAAGACTGCCGCCCAGGTCGCTGAGCGTGCCGTTCTTCCAGAAAAAAGCGCGCTGGTAAGCATCCCCGGTCACCGTAGAAAAACCAATGGCCGCACCGCCATTGGAGAGGCCAGTCACGATCATGCAGGTTCCCCCCAGATTCCCCATGTCCCGCATTCCGTTCTCCTGGTCCCAAATGAACGAGCCGGTGCTTAGCGCCAGACCATCCACCGCACAAGCGCCAGGGACAGAAGTGGTCGTGTAAGACCAGCCAGCAACCTGCCCAATTTGATTGATCAACGTCGCTCGCGCATCGTTCCCGCTTCCGAGCGTTCCTAAATCTTGCGTCCCGCCGTCCTTATTCCATAGAAACGCGCGCTCCTCGTATCCGTAAGGAACGTCAAAGAACCAGGAGTTTGCCGTCGCCATGGAATTGGCATCCGGAGTCATGCTCAGGGCCGAACCCACGACTTGCCCGTGATTGTTGACCGATTCCGCTTCGCTCTCATACCCGCCGCTGGGCAGCGTTCCCAGATCAACGATATTGCCCTTTCTCCACATCACGGCATGAATCTGAGGCATTCCAAACAGCGGGTCGAGTTGCCCGGTCTCCGAGACTCCCGCCAGCAACCCGCCGCCACTTTCCCAGGTAGGGTAGCTGCTCCCGCCACCCGGAAGAGCGCCCATATCGGTCAACTCGCCATTTTGGAATTGGAACGTATGCGCCACATAGCCATCGCCCCATCCATAATTCGGCGCGAAAGGATCGAGCGCCGTCGTGTCGGCATCGCCCGCGACACTCCCCGTTCGGTTGAGCAGCTCAGTGGGATTGATGTCGTATTCACCTGAAAAAAGAAAGCTCTGCGGGCCTCCAAACGTCCCGATCTCCACGATCTGATAATGATGGTGTACCGCCTGAGCGGCGAGTTGAACCGGGGCCGCGAGCGCAGCCAGTAAGGTCAGCGCGGTCATGTAAATGGTCAGATCTCTTTTCATAAGTTTTTTCATAACTTCTTTCATAACTCTCTCCTTCAATTCCGCTACCTTGGCTCGCCCCGTCCGCCGGCTGGCGAAGAAATTACTCCCAAGCGCGTGTATTCGTAGCGCAGAGGCTGGCTTTGGTCAATTGACCGGACCTGAATCATTCCTAACTTCGTAAGACACGGCCTCGCAAAGAGTTATTGAGTTTGCTGAACTCGACTTGTGGGATAAAATCGTCTTCCCCCGGGGTGGGATTTATGGACGCGCCCGACAGTTCCGGTCGTCGTGTTCGCACCGGACTCTTCGAAATCGATTTCGGCTCCACTGAAATCTAAAAGGAAGGCCGAAGAATTCCCCTGCAAGAACAGCCCCTTTCGAGTGCTCGGTGTGCTCTTGGAGCGTCCCGGTGAAGTAATTACGCGCGAAGAATTGCAGGCTAGACTCTGGCCGACTGATACTTTCGTCGGCTTTGACGAGGGAATCAACACGGCCATCCGTTACGCTGCCAACTGTCCAAGCCATTATCGAAACGAAAAAGAAGAATTACAGCGAAGCCATTGATGCACTGAAACGCTCCACGGCCTACGAACTGGGATCTCATCAGGATATGCCCGAAGGTATTACCTTCTACCATCGTGGCTTGGCCTATCTGGCGGAGGGTTCCGGAGAGCAGGCCGCCGCGCAGTTTCAGAAGCTTCTCGAAAATCGTGGGATCGTCGCCATATCGCCTTATTGGGCTCTAGCACATCTCGGACTGGCGCGGGCCGATGTCCTGGAGGCGCGGAGCAGCCGAACCGCCGAAGCCGCCGCCGCCCGCGCCCGCGCCCTGGCTGCCTACAAAGATTTTCTAACCCTCTGGAAGGACGCCGACCCCGACATCCCAATCCTGAAAGAAGCCAGAGCCGAGTATGCGAAGCTGCAATAATCGCAAACGAGCGTGTCGCCGCACCCTCAACTAGCACCCACTGCTCTATCCAGAATATGACCGGAGGTAACATGTAGCTCTCCGTCTTTTTCCACGTCCCTCGAGTGCCCCTCCGCCTCGCGAAAAAACCGCTTCTTTGGCCGCCAAAATCGTTTCCGTTGCAGTTTGAGACAGAAAGCGATGCAGCTACATTAACTAAGGTTGCAAATTACGCTGACCCGCAGTAGTATCGGCCTAGACACGTTACTTTCGTGCCTGTCTCGTCTCAGCATCACAAAAACCAACCGTCTCCCAGGTAGGAGCAGAGCAGCCCCAAGTTCTTAATAAAATCTAAAGGGTGCCCAAGGCCCCGGTGCAATTCGGAGAGAATGCATGTCGTGGTATGCGTACTGCCTCACGGAACACCAGACCCTTCCAAATGGTGTTCGCGCCCGCCGCCCATTCGTATTAGATGGTATTCACGGTGTTAACTCAGCCCCCGTCATGAGCTACCCCAGTGGTGATTTCGCGGTTATCGTCAGTGAATACGACCGCGCAACCTCCAAACTGGACGAGAAGTCGGTTCTGGAACACGCCCGCGTCGTGAGCCAGAGCTTCCGAACCTCAACCGTTTTGCCTTTCCGCTTTGGAACAATTTTCGATACTGAAGATGCGATTCGTCAGGCTGTGCGCTCCAATCGGCGCACCTTCTGCGAGAGCGTCGCGCGTCTGCGTGGCAAGTCCGAAATGCGCATCAAGCTGGTTGTGCGTGATGGTTCGCTGCGCGGCAACATGGAAGAGATCGTCTTACCGGACACGGTAGGCCGCGAGTATCTCGCCAAGCTCCGCGAAAAAGCTTCACGAGAGCGCGAGCGGCAGACTAAGGCCCGGGCGCTCTCCGTGCAGGTGCACAAACTCTTCAATCCCCTGGAAGAGGAAGTGAGCTGTAAACGCGTAGCCGCCGACGGCATGCTCCTCGACATAGCCCACCTGATCGACACCAAATCCATCGAAAAATATCAGAACCGCTACTCCACAGCCGCCAAGCAGCTAAAAAACTGCGAGATGGTCGTAAGTGGCCCATGGCCCCCGTACCACTTCCTGCCGGAAAAACTCCGCCAGGTAGCCGGGAACAGCTAACAGACGAAGTCGTCTTAGTCAGTTGTTAAGCTAATCAAAAAGCCCCCGAATCTCGGGGGCTTTTCTTCGCTATGAAGTCTTCTGACGAGAAGCCGGAGAAAAAAGTCCTCCGACAACAAGCCGCGGTTTTCCCACCTCGGTCATCTAACTTAAAACGTATGCCCGATGTCACAAGTAAGGTCATCCTTCGTGCCTTTCTTCGCGCCCCAGTGCATCTTTACCGTTGGCGATTGGGCCGCTTGCTCGGCCATCGATTCCTGCTTTTGACCCACATCGGCCGTCGCACTGGTGCACGCTTTCAAAGCGTGCTCGAAGTCATGGAATATCGTGCGCAATCTCACGAAGCCGTCGTGATGAGTGGATTTGGTCGCCAATCGAACTGGCTCCTGAATATTGAGACAAATGGTTGGGCAGAAATCGATATCGCCTCGGAACACTTTCGTGCCACTTTTCGATTCCTAGACGAGGACGACGCAATCTACGTGGTCGCCAACTACGAGCGGCGAAATCGCTTCATGCTTCCGATTGTTAGATGGGTGCTCACCCGCCTGCTTGGCTGGAAATACACTGCAAGCGAGGCCGATCGTCGCAAACTCGTCCGTACTTTACCGCTGGTCGCATTCCGTCCGCAATCGGCGGCGGCATTTTGAGTGAAACAAGAACGTTACAATCGTGATCATGGCTTGCGATTCGTTGGTGCTTGAAGTATAAACAGCACCACATAGAAGACGCTGGAGAGTGCCATGTTTCGGCAGAGGATAAGGAAAGCTCGAAAGCTCGCTAAAGTGATTCTAATAAAATCGAACGGGTAGGGGGATCCCCTCCTAACACACATCATTGCGTAAACTCACCCTCTCGCTGCTCCTCATTCTCGCCACCCTCGCGCTCTATAACCCAGTCGCGCACGCCCCATTTCTCAATCTCGACGACGACATTTACATCACTCAAAACGCTGAAGTCCGCAGCGGCCTCAACTGGCATTCCATCAGTTGGGCCTTCACGACCACCAGAGCCACCAATTGGCATCCCCTGACCTGGCTCTCACACGAACTCGACTGCCAGCTCTTCGGACTGAACCCCGCCGGCCCACACCTCGTCAACGTGCTCCTGCACGCCATCAACGCGGCAATTTTGTTTTTGTTGCTTGCCGCCGCCACCGGAATGCTCTGGCGCAGCCTGATGGTCGCCGCGCTCTTCGCGCTTCATCCCATCAACGTCGAATCGGTAGCCTGGATCGCCGAGCGCAAAAACATCCTCAGCATGTTCTTCTTCCTGCTCGCGCTCGCGGCCTATGGCTGGTACTCGAAGAAACGAGATGCACAGAAACGAGATACGAAGATACTAGATGCGCGGAATCCGGGCACACGTAATCAAGTTATTTGTGGATACCTGACGGTTACCGTCCTCTATGCCCTCGCGCTCATGGCGAAGCCACAGGTGATCACGTTTCCATTCGCTCTCCTGCTTCTCGACTACTGGCCGCTTCAGCGAATGCCTGCCGCAAAACTGAAGACTCTGATCCTCGAAAAGATTCCGTGGTTCGCGCTCTCCGCCGCGAGCGCGGTCATCACCATGAAGGCGCAAAGCACGGCGCGTCACGAAGGCATCCCGGCCTGGATGCACCTTGCCAACGCGGCGCTTGCCTATGCAAAATATCTCGAAAAGACCTTCTGGCCGGCTAATCTCGCGCCCCTCTATCCCCATCCCGGAGGCGCAATCAACATTCCCGCCGCCGCGTTCTCAGCGGTTGGCATTCTCGCGGTCAGCATCCTCGCCGTGATCTTTCGCGAGCGCCGCTATTTGTTCGTAGGCTGGTTCTGGTTTCTCGGAACCATGGTTCCAATGATCGGCCTCGTCCAGGTAGGCGTGCAATCGATGGCCGATCGCTACGCCTACATTCCAATCCTGGGGATTTTCTTAATCGTCTCCTGGGCAATTCCGGATCTCCTCGAATCTCTCTGGGCAAAAGAACTTGTCGGAGAGACGAGGCCTGCCCCGTCTCTCTCCCCCGCGAAAACAAATCCGACCGCCTCTAAATCTCTGCTGATGATCCTCGCCGCAGCCAGCCTCATCATTCTCTCGTCGCTCGCCTTCGCCCTTCACCGCCAGGTGGATTATTGGACCGACAACCTAACCCTCTGGCAGCACACCCTCGACATCACCCAAAACAATTTCATAGCCGAAGACAATGTCGCCACCGCGCTTCTCGCCAAGGGCAGAACCGACGAAGCAATCCAATACTTCCGCCGCGCCCAGGCAATTCGTCCCGCCGATCCAATCAGCAAATTGAATATCGCTTCCTACGAGCAGCAGCTTGGCGACAATCACGACGCCATTCAAGGCTACGACCAAGTCATGAAGCTCACCGGTAGCCCCGAGTTGCTCGCGCTCGCGCACACCAACCGCGGATTCGCCTACCTCGCGCTCAACGAACCAGACTATGCCAAGCGGGATTTCGAATCGGCGCTCGCCGAGCAACCCGAGAGTCCTTCCGCCTACCTCGGACTCGGCATGCTCGCAAGAAGGTCCGGCAATTTGGTCGAAGCCGCGCGCAACCTCGAGCGCTCGGCCGAGTTTCAACCAACGCCGATGGCCTTTCAGCAACTAGCCGAGGTGCTCGATGCGGCGGGACAAAAAGAAGCCGCCCAAGCGGCGCGCGCTCAGGCGGCAAAACTGATTTCAGCCCTCGATCACGGCTCGGCGGGAGTGCCTTCCAGCCTTCCCGCCGCCTCCCCAGGTTCACCGTGAAAATGCAAGCCGTGAAACTTTTTCGCGTGATCGCCGCGCAACTCGGCAGCGCGCCGCAGTTCGGCGATATACCTCGGGTAGTCCTTTTGCTGGAAGTACACCTTCGCGAGGTATGCGTGGGTGGTGGCGAGAGTGGCATCGGTAGACGCCAGTTGTTCGAAGAAATACTTCCCATACAGGAAAAACTATTCGGCGATGGCAACGGTTTTGCCTATGATCTGGCTGTCACCTACGCGGCCGTCGGGAGGAATGACGATGCGATTCGTCTTCTGTAAACCGCATTCGACAAACGCGAAATTCAGGTTATTTTCTTGAGCGAACATTCCGACTTCAACGGGATTTACCGCGAGCCCGGTTACCGCGAGTTGGTGGAAAAGGTGAAGGAGCGCATACCCCAAAGCGCAATCACCGAGGCCGCTTCGCGGTAGATTCAAGAAGGCCTCCGGTTCTGGATGCTTCCTTGACACCCTGATTCCCCACCTTTATTCTTAGTCATTGCTCCCTCGGAGACTTTCGTCTCTGTGCGTATCGTTTTTAGTGCGTACTTCCGCGGGCCTTCGCGGTCATAGGGTTGGGGGCGCGGGGGTTTCCGATGCTCATCGAAATCAAGGAGTTGGAGCTTCATCCTGTCGATTTTCGGGAGGAGTTCAGCCCGGGTGCGATCGACCTCGGCGAAGATGTGCGGCAGCAGACTGTGTTGCGTTCTGAGGGCCGCGCCGATCTGGTCGAGGAGCATCACGGCAAGCACCAGATTGTGCAGGACATCCGGCTGAAGGGCAAGCTGGAGACCGAACTCGAAGTCGCCTGCGCCCGTTGTCTTGAGCCGGTCGATTTGCCGGTCCAGCGGAGTTTCGATTTGCTGTACCGTCCTTTGGGCACCGATGCCGGACGCAAAGAACTTTCGGTCACCGACGCGGAAGCCGAGATCGGCTATTACACGGGCGAAGGATTGTTGCTCGAAGATGCGCTGCGTGAGCAGGTGCTCCTGGCGGTTCCGCTGAAATCGCTTTGCCGCGAGAACTGCAAGGGATTGTGCCCGCACTGCGGCAAGAATTTGAACGAAGATGCGTGCTCCTGCGCGGATGATTTGGAAGACCCACGCTGGGGCGCATTGAAAGAGATTCGTACGAAACTGACTCAATAGGAGAAAGTTCCCAGTTCCCAGTTCTCAGTTCTCAGAAGAGCCGCCTTTACTGAGAACTGAGAACTGAGAACCGAGAACTAAAAACACATGCCGAATCCAAAACGTCGACACTCCCAGAAACGCACGGCCACGCGTCGTGCTCATGACGCGCTATCGACACACTCGCTGTCGGAGTGTCCAAACTGCCACGAGCGCAAGCTGCCGCATCGTGCCTGCACCAAGTGTGGATACTACAAAGGCCGCGAAGTTCTTGAGGTTGAAGAGAAGTCCTAGTTTTCTCCTCCATGCCTAGCGTAATCGCCCTGGATGCGATGGGGTCCGACAAGGCGCCAAAGCCTGAGATTGAAGGCGCCTTGCAGGCAGCGCGCCACCACGGCGTGCGCGTCGTACTGGTCGGACCCGAAGACCGTCTGAAGGCGGACTTGGCGCGCTATCCGGGTGCGCGGCGACTGCCCATCGATGTAGTTCACGCCAGCGAAGTCATCACCATGGAAGACAAAGTGGACGCGATTCGCGCCAAGCGCGATTCGTCCATCCGCGTGGGATTACGCCTGGTGCGCGAAGGCCACGCCGACGGCTTCGTCACCGCCGGCAACACGGGTGCGGCCATGGCCACTGCAAAAGTCGTGCTCGGTGCGCTCCCCGGCGTGGATCGTCCCGCGCTCGCCGCCGCTTTTCCCACCGCGCTCAACACCGCCGCAATCCTGCTCGACGTCGGCGCCAACGTCGACTGCACCGCGCAGAACCTCGAGCAGTTCGCCGTGATGGGCGAAATTTATTGTCGCTCGATCTTCGGCATGAAACGTCCACGAGTTGGCCTGCTCTCCATCGGCGAAGAAGAAGGCAAGGGCAACGACCTCACGCGTGAAGCCTTTCAGTTGCTCAAGCGTCTCCCGATCCAGTTCGTCGGCAACGTCGAGGGTCGCGACCTCTACAACGGCCATGTCGACGTAATCGTAGCCGACGGATTTGTCGGCAACGTCGCATTAAAGACCTCCGAGGGCGTCGCCAGGCTGGTACGCGCCGTTCTAAAAGAAACGCTGCGCGCCACCATCACGCGCCAGGTCGGCGCATACCTCTCGCGCGACGCCTTTTCCGATTTTAAAAAGCGTCTCGATCACACCGAATACGGAGGCGCGCCACTCCTCGGCATAAAAGGCGTCTGCATCATCACCCACGGCTCGTCGAATACAAATGCGATTAAGAACGCAATCCGAGTAGCCGCCGAATTCGCCGAAGGCAAAGTGAACGAAGCCATCGAGCGTGAGTTGGCCGGCATTCACGCTACGGCCGGAGCGACGCCTTGAGAAAATCAGGACAAACATTCATCCGCTGATCATGACAACCACTTCTCCAGTCGCTTTCCTCTTCCCCGGCCAGGGCTCACAGTCCGTCGGCATGGGCAAGGAACTCGCCGCCAACCACCCCGTCGCCCGCCAGACCTTCGACGAAGCCGATGACGCCCTCGGCTACAAATTGTCCGAGCTCTGCTTTGACGGTCCGGAAGAAAAACTAAAGCTGACCGAGATCACGCAGCCCGCCATCCTCACCGCTTCCGTCGCGGCATGGCGCGTTCTAAAAGAAAAAGGCCTGCCCCCGGAAGCTTCCACAACTTTCGTCGCCGGCCACAGCCTCGGCGAATACTCCGCCCACGTCGCCGCCGGCACGCTGCCATTCGGCGATGCAGTCCGCACCGTCCGCAACCGCGGCAAGTACATGCAGGAGGCAGTTCCAGTCGGCGTCGGCGCCATGGCCGCCATCCTCGGCATGCCCCTCGAGCGCGTAACCGAAATCGCCAACGAAGCCGCGCAGGGAGAAGTCTGTCAGGCCGCCAATATAAATTCGCCGGAACAGATCGTCATCTCAGGGCACGCCGCTGCCATCGCGCGCGCCATTCAACTGGCCACCGAACGCGGCGCGAAAAAAGCCGTCAGCCTCCCGGTAAGCGCTCCCTTCCACAGCGCGCTCATGCAACCCGCGCAGGACCGCCTCGCCACTGATCTCACCGCGCTCACCTTTCACAATCCTTCATTTCCGGTGATCTGCAACGTCGATGCAGTTCCCGTAACCACCGCGGAAGCCGCGCGCGCCGCGCTAATCCGGCAGGTCACCGGCGCAGTGCGCTGGGAGCAATCGATGCGCTGGCTCATCGAAAAAGGAGCAAGCCTCTTTATCGAAGTCGGGCCCGGCAAAGTTCTCTGGGGATTAATGCGACAGATCGACCGCTCAAAAACCTGCCTCAACGTGAGCGATGAAGCTTCGCTCGCAAAGACTCTAGCGCATCTTTCGGCCCGGGCCGCGTAGCGCCGGCGTCCTGCCGGCTCCGAAAGGTGGGCGCAGCCCGCCAGACATCCGCGGCATCAAGGTACACGAATGAGAGAAACGAAAGAAAAGAATGGATTTGTTTCCCGGCTCAATACGGATACAGAGTAATCGTCTTGTCCGACCGCAGCACAAACATGCGCGCGTGCTCGCTCCGTTCGTTAACAACCACCTCGACGATCACGCCGCCGCCGAATCCCTTGGTGTTGGCCGAGCCATAAATTCGAAACGATTTGATCAGCCCCCATTCGCCGCCCGGACCCCAGTCCCGATAAAAGTCAGCGAAGCTGTATTGCGGATATTTCTCCGGATGCTGACGCCAGGTCGGGTCGTTGAAGTAGATGGCGTAAGCGGAATCGTAATCCTGCCGTTCCAGCGCCGCGAAGAAATGAGTGACCACGCGCTCTTCCGGCCAGTTGCGGTACATCCATGCCAGCGCGGCGAGAACGATAACGACAACGATCGCAATCCCGATTTTGATCTTGCGTCGGCGCGCCCGCGCGGTATCGAATGGCTGGGCATCGAGCAGTGTCATTTATTCAAGCATAACGGATTTCAGGCCAAGAGAGAAACATGCCCGCGGAAGTAGATTTGAATTCGCTCGCTAACACGAATTCGAAGTCGAGTTAGCCATCCGCGTGCTCAGCGCAGGTCGATCTCGCCCGCGGTCACATGCGCGTGCAAGCGATATTTTCCGGGGCCATCCTCGCGGAACGAGCGGAACAATCCGCCCTTCGATACGTTGAAAGCGCTCGCCTCAACGCTGCCCGCGATAACCGAGGCGTCGCGATGACCGTAAAGGTCGGAATGCGGAACATCGATGTTGATCTGGCCAGCCCACAGTTCAACATCCTTGTCGCCTTCCACGTCCCGGATGTTCAACTCGCCTGCGCTCATCCGCACCCAGAGGTTCGACTGCTTCGGAATTTCGATGGTAGCGCGGAAGTTATTGTGCGGCCTGTTGCGCACATAGACGTCGGCATGCGAGGCCATCGCCTTGATTTCAACTTTCACGCTGCCCGAATCCCCGTTCGAATTCGGCGAACAAGTGACCACGATGTTGTCCCCCGTCGACGCTTTGATCGTATATCCGCCTGCCTCCAGGTGCAGGCGCACCGTCCCGCCCGAAGCGAACGGCTGCTGCACAACTTTCCCAAACGGATTCGATTCCCCATGCAGCGCAACCAGCGGCGCCATCAGAAACAGCAACGTCACCCATCGCTTCATAACGACTCCTTGGAGACCCAACGCGAGAAGATGCTACGCGCGTCGCAGGCGACACAAGTTCAAGGTACGGAACAGAAGTCCAAAAGGTTCCCGCAATCCGATGGCAGGATTTGGCCTCGGCGAGAAAAATTGGCGTCGCCCGCTACTTCTTAGTCCACTGGTCAACCCAGTCATTCACCGTCTTCCACCAAAGCTGCGAATTCTGCGGCTTCAAAACCCAATGCCCCTCGTCCGGAAAGTACAGCATCTTCGAAGGCACGCCCATCGTCTGGAGCGTGGTAAAAAGCTGCAACCCCTCGCTCACATCCAGACGGTAATCAAGCTGCCCGTGCACCACCAGCGTAGGCGTCTTGAAATTCTTGGCCGCATTCCGCGGCGACCACTTCTCATACATCTCCGGGTTCGTATAAGGAGTCCCCTTGAACTCCCAGTTATTGAACCAGAGTTCTTCCGTAGTCCCCCACGCCGAAACCGTATTAAACATGCCGTCATGCGACACGATGCACTTGAAGCGGTCGGTGTGGCCGAGCACCCAGTTGGCCATGTATCCGCCGTAGCTGGCGCCGAGCGCGCACTCACGGTCTTTGTCGATGAACGGATACGTCTTCTCCGCGTAGTCGAGGCCCTTCATCAGGTCTTCAAACGGAGCGCCGCCCCAGTCGCCGTTGATGGCGTCGATGAACTTCTGTCCGTAGCCGGTTGAGCCGTGGAAGTTGATCATGATGACGACGTATCCGCTCCTCGTAGACGAAGTTGGTGCGGCGAAGAGTTCGGGATTCCAGCGGTAGGACCAGTCGTCTCCCCAAGCGCCCTGCGGGCCGCCGTGGATCAGGAACTTCACGGGATATTTCTTGGTGGCGTCGAAGTTTGGGGGCTTGACTAGGAAGCCTTGGACTTTGTCGTTGTGGGCGCCGGTGAACCAGAAGGATTCGAGGGGCGGCATGTCAATCTGCTCCAGAACCGCCCGATTGAGGCTCGTCAGCGCCTTGGCCTCGTCAACGAGGGGGAACCGTTGTTCGCGTCCCGCTCCGAGGGTCCCATACTTAGTTTTTGTGGCCGGCGGGGCGTCGCACCTCACGGGGAAGAACTGGCACTGGCCGAGCCCGCCTAAGCCGTAAATCTCGGAAGGGCGCTGGAGTGATATGCGCGTGAATATGAGGGTCTTGCCGCCGTCTGCAACCGCCAGGTCGTCGTTGAACCCTCTCACCAGCGGTATGGCAAGATCGCCACCTGGGAAAAGCACGTAAACAGGGGACTCGCCCTTATCGTCGGCTACAGCAAAGATATAAGAATCGGGTGCCCAGGAATAATCCTGTGCCCACACGAAAGTCCCGATCCAGCGATCGAAATCCTTCGCTACAACTCTCCTCTCCCCCGTCTTCCGGTCGTACAGCATCAGCCGGAAGCGGTCGCTCTCGTATCCCGGACGCTGCTGGGCGCGGTAGGCGATGTACTTGCCATCGGGGGAATAGAGCGGAGTCGAGTCGCTGGCGGGATTGTCGGCGGTGATGTTCTTCGTCTGGGCCAGCACGTCGGCAGGCGTAGCGTCCGCAGGCCAATTCACCGGGACGGTCCACAGATCGTTGTTCGTCGAAGTGGCTTCGACCTTGTCGTGATTCGAGGTGTAGCAAATCTCCTGCCCGTCGGGCGAGAAGGCGTAGTTGTCTTGTCCGCCGAGCGAGAACACAGGAGCATCGTAGTCGCCGGGCGTGAGATCGTGAGGCCGCGGATCAACCAACCCCGCAACGAATTCGCCTTCGATCCGCACAACAAAAATGTGCAATCGCGTACCACGCTTATACGCATTCCAATGCCGATAAAGAAGGCGCTCAAAAATGAGCGCTTTGACCTTGGAATCTTCGCTCTCTTTCTTCTTTCTTTCGTCGCAAGCCAATTCTGCGTCAGGCTTGCCGTCGCACTCCGGGTAAATATCCGAAGTAAACAGAATGTGCTTGCCATCTGGAGACCAAAGCTCTCCTCCAGCTTCGGTCGCAATCGACGTCAGCTTGTGCACAGCACTCACGGTTCCCGCAGCCCCAGCAAAATCGGCAATCCAAACCTGCGATCCATCTTCCTTATTCGAGATGAACGCAAACCGCTTTCCATCCGGCGCCCAGCGCGGACGGTCGCCATCCTGATCGGCGATGATCTCTCGTTCTTGTCCGCCCGCCAGCGGCACAATCCAGATGTGAGGAGTCTTCTTATTCGCCGCCAGGTCCACATCGACCGCGCTGAATAAAACCCACTTTCCATCCGGCGAAGGCACCGGCTCGCCGATGCGCTTCAGCTTCATCATGTCTTCAAAAGTGAAGGGATGCTTAGTTTGAGAAAAGCCGGGAACGCTCAGGCAGAGCAACAGCAGAAACGAGAGACGGCGCATGCAACAACCTCCGGAAGACTGACTAGTCTACTCCCAGCGATTGACCAGACGCACGCCGCAGTCCTCGAAATCACTTTACTTGAGTTCTTCCAGCATAGCCGTCATTTCTGACTGGGCGTGCTGGTTGCCGGTGCGTCGCGCCGAGCTGATGCCATCGACCAGCATACGTTTCGCCTCGTCCGCCCGTTCGGCCTTGGCCAGAGTTTGCGCGGCCATGAAGTATCCGGGAGTGTAATCGGGATTCTTCTCGAGCAGGGTCTTGAATTCCGCGAGCGCCCGCTCCACGTCGCCCGAGTTCGAGTACTCCATCGCCAATCCATAACGAGCAAACGAATCCTCAGGATTGGCAGTCAGAATTTCGCTCAATGCAGCAATACGGTCCATAAGAAGAAGGTCTCAGCTCTCAGTTGTCTGCTCTCAGTTATCCCACTCGCGCAACGTGCCGCCTCGGCTGGTCCCGGTCATCCGAAAATCTGAAACTCACTGCCGACAGACGACAGACGACCGACGACTAGCGAGCGCCGACCTACAACTCGCTCTCCCATTCATATCACGCCTCGCGTTACAATGGCTGTTCCCCGGAGAGCAGCTTGGCCTGTCCTTATTTTGTGCCGCGAGAAATTGTGTATGACCTCTCATGGCCGCATCCCGCACGCCTGCCGCTCGGCGCCGGCTGGACGGGAACCTGCTGCGCCGCAAGCCACAAATCTGCCAATGGCGCAGTCGCACCGAATATCGCCGACTCGAGCGTCGCTGGCTCGATCATTACCGGGGCGAACATTCTCGAACCGAATCTTGCCGACCCGACCGCATCAAGCATCGCCGCAACCCTCGCCGTCGACTCCGCCATCATTCGCGACTGCTGCAATCTCGGATACGCCACCGCCTGCCCGCATCTTCCCGTCGGCCGCGACTGGGACGCTATTCGTTTCACGATCGTCGGCTCAGCGCCCAAGCAGATCACGCTCTGCTTCGTCTGCGAGCTTGCGCACGCGCCCAAGGCGCATGGAACGCTGACCTACGATCTAACTACCCAAGCCTGGCGCGAAGCGCCCGCCCCATCAACGAATGAAGCATCAGCGAATGACGCCCCAGCAAATGTAGCCGCACCAGTCACTACAGCCGCAACCGCCAGCGCCGCCAGCGATGCGCGCGTGCGCCGGCTCGCTGCCAGTTACCTTTATGCCTATCGCCTCCGCCAAAGTGCAGGCCAAAGTCTCGGCCAGAATGACGATCAAAGTGCCGTCCAAACCGGCGCCACCGCCTGACTCCCACTCTAATGACAAACCAACCAGCAAACTCACGCACCACTTCACGAACGAACTTATGACCGATATCAAGTCCAACCTGACCCCGCGTCCCGTGCATGACTCGATCTCCGAGATGGCTGAAATTGTCATGCCCAACGATGCCAACCCGCTGAACGCCCTGGTCGGTGGCCGCCTTATGCACTGGATCGACCTCGCCGGCGCTATGGCCGCGCATCGCCACTCGCGCCAGCGCGTCGTTACTGCTTCCATTGATCACATGGATTTTCTCGTTCCCGTCCGCGTCGGAGATCTAGTCATCCTCCGCTCCTCCGTGAACCGCGTCTTTCACACCTCCATGGAGGTCGGCGTCAAGGTTTGGGTGGAAAATTATCTATCCGAGCAAAACCGGCATGTAAGCTCGGCATATCTCACCTTCGTCGCCATCGACGCAGCGGGTAACAAATTGGCGGTGCCGCCCGTCATTCCTGAAACCGCCGACGAAAAACGGCGCTACGAAGACGCCATTCACCGCCGCGAGATTCGCCGCGCCGAGACCGAGCGCCGCCGCGCTGTGCAGCGTTAGCGGAAGCGCATGCGGATTATCTGTTACGATGCTGCGTTACGATGCGGTATTACAACGTGATCGTCGTCACGGCGTCCCGAGTGCTCAACCTGTTAGTCGTTTTTTCTTAATGACCTGGTGGCGCCGAGCGGCGTACATTTGAGGCTCTCAAAATGGAAAGCGCTCTCTTAATTCATCGTCTCCACTTCGCATTCACCGCGACCTTCCATTACCTGTTCCCGCAGCTCACCATGGGGCTCGCGCTGCTGATTGTCATTCTCAAGACCATCGCCCTCCGCCGCAAAGATCCCGTCTACGATCAGGCTGCCCGCTTCTGGGCCAAGATTTTCGGCATTAATTTTGTGCTCGGCGTCGTTACCGGCATTCCAATGGAATTTCAGTTCGGCACGAACTGGTCGGTCTTTTCGCGCTTTGCCGGCGGCGTCATCGGGCAGACGCTCGCCATGGAAGGCATGTTCGCCTTCTTCCTCGAATCCTCATTTCTGGGATTATTTCTCTTCGGAGAAAAGCGGCTGAGCCCGCGCGCGCACTGGTTCTCGGCCGTCGCCGTTTTTGTGGGCTCATGGCTGTCCGGCTACTTCATCATTGCCACCGACGCCTTCATGCAATACCCGGTCGGTTACTACAAGGCGGCCGATGGCAGCCTTCAGCTCGCCAGCTTCTGGGATTTCGTTCTCAATCGCTGGGCGTTCTGGCAATACGCGCACAACATGAGCGGAGCGGCCATCACAGGCTGTTTTGTGATGACGGCGGTCGGCGCCTTTTATCTGCTCTCGCACAAGTGCGTCGAGCATGGCCGCATCTTCGTCAAGATCGGCGTGATCGTCGGCTGCGTCTTCAGCATCCTGCAACTCTTTCCCACCGGCGACCAGCAGGGCAAACTGGTCACCGACCATCAACCCGTAACTCTGGCTGCCATGGAGGGCTTGTTCCACGGCCAGACCGCCGCGCCGCTCGTCCTCCTGGGCCAGCCTAATGATGCCCAGGGCAAAATCGACAACCCGCTCGAAGTCCCTGGAGTGCTCAGCATACTGACCTATCAGCGCTGGGGCGCGCAAGTTCGCGGTCTGGATGCGTTCCCTAAAGAAGACTGGCCGGGCAATATTCCGCTGCTCTACTACAGCTATCACATCATGGTCGGCCTCGGAACCTTCTTCATTGCGGTCATGGTCGTCTCGCTCCTGCTGCTCTGGCGCGGCAAAATTTTCAATGCGCGTTGGATGCTCTGGATCCTCATGCTCTCGGCGCCCTTCCCTTATATCGCCAACACTGCCGGATGGCTCACCGCCGAACTCGGCCGCCAGCCCTGGCTCGTCTATGGATTGATGCGCACTGAAGATGGCTACTCCAAATCCGTCTCCGCGGGCAACGGCATGTTCACTCTGCTCGGTTTTATGGGGATGTACACGGTGCTTGGAATTCTGGGCCTGTTCCTGATCTGGCGGGAGATTGAAATCGGTCCCGTCGGTCTCGTGTCCGCATCGGGCTTCGATCCCGCGCCGGAGGCAAAATGACACTGGGAGCCCTTTGGTTTTGCATCGTCGCCGTGATGATCACGGTCTATGTCGTGCTTGATGGCTTCGATCTGGGCGCCGGCGTGATTTATCTCTTCGCTGCCAAAACCAGCCAGGAGCGCCGCCGCGTGCTCCGCGCCATTGGCCCGGTCTGGGATGGCAACGAAGTCTGGCTGATCGCCGCCGGCGGCACGCTCTACTTTGCCTTTCCGCAACTCTACGCCTCAAGCTTCAGCGGATTTTACCTTCCGCTCATGATGGTTCTGTGGCTGCTCATGCTGCGCGCCGTCGGCATTGAATTTCGCGCTCACGTTGAAGCCCCGCTCTGGCAGGGATTCTTCGATGTCGTCTTCGCAGTTTCGAGCATTCTGCTCTGCGTGTTTTTCGGCGCGGCCCTCGGCAACGTCGTGCGCGGAGTGCCGCTCGATGCCACCGGCTACTTCTTCGAACCGCTCTGGACCAACTTCAAACTCGGCCCCCATACCGGCATCCTCGACTGGTATACCGTGCTCATCGGAGTGCTGGCGCTCGTCACACTGGCCGCGCATGGCTCGCACTACATTGGCCTCAAAACAGACGAAGACCTTAGCCGTCGCGCCCGTGGCATCGCCGTACTCTGCTGGCCGTTGCAGTTTTTTCTGACCTGTAGTTCGCTGGTCGCCACTTACTTTGTTCGCCCCGGCATCATGGCGAACTATTCCAGCCACAAGATCGGCCTCCTCGTCCCCATCGTCGTCGTCTCCAGCCTCGCCGTCATACTTTGGGCAACTCCAAAAGAGAAAGAGAAAACCGCCTTCATCGCGTCGAGTCTCTACATCATCGGCATGCTGGTCGGAGCCGCGTTCGCGCTCTACCCGGTCGTGCTGCCCGCGCGCGATCCGCAATACAGCCTCACCGTCGAAAACACCGCAGCCGCTCCACATGGCCTAACAGTTGGCCTGATCTGGTGGACGCTAAGCGCCCTTCTGGCGCTAGGCTATTTCGTCTTCATCTACAGAATGTTCCGCGGAAAAGTGCAGGCCGGAGAAGGACACTACTAAGAATATCGGGCTATCGAATCATCGGGCCATCGAACCCCGTCACGAACGTCCGCGATCTTCGTTTTTAGATGACCCGATGGCCCGATCACCGATGACCCGATCCTCTCTGCTTTTTCCTCCCGTATAATCTCTTGATGAGCTCTCATCCCCATCCCGGCCAGCAGCAGCCCACTCCGCAGCCCTTGCCCGGCGTCGGCGCCATCGTCGCCGTCGGCTCCGGCAAAGGTGGAGTCGGAAAAACCACTCTGGCCGTCAATCTCGCTCTTGCACTCGCCAGGCGCGGTCTTCGCATCGGCCTCCTCGACGGCGATGTCTACGGCCCCAACGTTCCCCTCATGCTCGGCACAAACGAGCAGCCCAAGGTGGAAGGCGAAGGCCGAATCTCGCCCATCAAGGTGCACGGCCTCAAAGTCATCTCGGTCGGCTTTCTGAATCCGGGAGACAAGCCGCTCATCTGGCGCGGCCCCATGCTGCACTCGATCATTCGCCAGTTCATCGGCTCAGTCGATTGGGGCCAACTCGATTACCTCATCGTCGATCTCCCGCCCGGCACCGGCGATGTCGCGCTCTCGCTCATTCAAACCGTTCCGCTCACCGGTGCCATCGTCGTCTCCACGCCCTCCGACGTCGCGCTCCAGGACGCCCGCAAAGCCATCGAAATGTTCCGCCAGATGAAGGTCGACATCGTCGGCATCGTCGAAAATATGAGTTTCTTCACCTGCCCGCATTGCCAGCACGAGATCGACATCTTCTCGCGCGGCGGCGCGGAGAAGACCGCCAAACAATTTGACGCGGCCTTTCTGGGCGCGATCGAACTTGATCCCGAAATCCGGCGCGCCGGCGACAGCGGTTCGCCCGCGGTATTGAGAGGCGAAGACTCACCGCACGCCAAAGCGCTCTTCGAATTCGCCCGCAAAGTGGTCGCGCG
This sequence comes from uncultured Acidobacteriaceae bacterium, assembly GCA_963803645.1. GTDB lineage: Bacteria > Acidobacteriota > Terriglobia > Terriglobales > Acidobacteriaceae > Acidiflorens. Next base: position 1,661,628 of record CAWDNK010000007.1, read on the forward strand.
TGTAGATGAGATCAAAGCCAACGCCACCGAGAACGTAATCCAAATCCAGTAGTTGGGCAGGACCTCTAGTTGGGCCGCACGTTCCTCCACCAGACCGTAGCGCCGGCGTCTCGCTGGCTGTCCCGAGGTGGTCCCGGCGTCGGTATGGCCATCAAGTGCGTGCCCCGCGATTCCGGCCACAAGACGCAAATAGACGAAATGTCAACTCTCGACGATCTCCCACAAAAATCGCCCGCAAAAATCTGTCTCTGAACTTTCCTCAGATGCGCATCGTACAAGTTGATAACAGAGGTTGCGACCCGAGCTGCAAGAGTTTGACTTGTCCGAACACTGACGCCTAACATCGAGTCACCCCCAGGAGTGCTCGTGGAGATCACCGGCCAAACTATCTCTCATTACCGCGTGCTGTCGCAACTGGGCGGCGGCGGCATGGGTGTTGTGTACGAGGCCGAAGACCTCAACCTCGGCCGCCACGTCGCTCTCAAATTCCTGCCTCCCGAAACGGAAAAAGATCCTGCCGCCCTCGAGCGCTTTCAGCGCGAGGCTCGCGCCGCCTCTGCCCTCAATCATCCTGGCATCTGCACCATCTACGAGGTCGGCGAGCAGGGTGGCCGCCACTTCATCGCCATGGAACTGCTCGAGGGCGAGACCCTCAAGAGCGTGATCCACGGCCAGCCCATGGCGCTCGATCGTCTCCTCGATCTCGCCATCCAGATCTCTGACGCGCTCGACTGCGCTCACGCCAAGGGCATCATCCACCGCGACATCAAGCCCGCCAACATCTTCGTCACCAATCGCAATCAGGCAAAAATTCTCGACTTCGGCCTGGCCAAGCGCGCCCTCGATAGTTCCGTGTTCTCGGCCGCGACCATCGGCTCCGCCGCCACCGTCGACAATCCCTTCCTCACCAGCCCCGGTTCAACCGTCGGCACCGTCGCCTACATGTCTCCTGAACAGGCCCGCGGCAAGGATCTCGATGCCCGCTCCGACCTGTTCTCCTTCGGCGCCGTGCTGTACGAAATGGCCACCGGCGCCATCCCGTTCCGCGGCGAGACCTCAGCCGTCATCTTCGACGCCATTCTCAATCGTCCCCCCGCTCCGCCTCTGCGCCTCAATCCCGATCTCCCACTTCACCTCGAAGACGTCCTCAACCGGCTCCTCGAAAAAGATCGCGATCTCCGCTATCAAAGCGCCGCCGATGTCCGTTCTGACTTAAAGCGTCTCCGCCGCGACTCCGAGTCCGGAACCATGGCAGCAATCACCAGTTCCAGCGCACTGCATCGTCGGCCGCCGGCGCTGGGGCCGAAGAAAAAGCTACCCGGCTGGCTGATCCCGGCCGTCGTCGTTGTGCTGGTCGCCGCCGGAATCATCTTTTCGCTCTCCCATCGCAGTCACGCGCTCACCGAAAAAGATGCGATCCTCATCACCGACTTCGTCAACACCACCGCCGATGCCGTCTTCGACGGCACGCTGAAAAAAGCGCTTGCCGTTGACCTCGGCCAATCGCCCTATCTCAACGTCTTTCCCGATCAGAAAATTCGCCAGACTCTCCAATTCATGGGCCGCCCGCCCGACGATCGCATCACCGCCGACGTCGGCCGCGAGATCTGCCTGCGCGATGGCATCAAAGCCATGCTGACCGGCAGCATCGACAACGTCGGCGGCCAGTATGTTGTCACCCTCGAAGCCAGCAATGCATCTTCCGGAGATTCGCTCGGCCGCCAGCAGGTGCAGGCCAGCCGCAAGGAAGACGTTCTCAATTCACTGCACAGCGCCGCCACCAAGCTTCGCGGCCAGCTCGGCGAATCGCTCGCCACCGTCCAGAAGTACGATATGTCGCTCTCCCAGGCCACCACCTCTTCGCTCGATGCGCTCAAGGCTCTCACCCTCGGCGACGCCAAGCACAGCACGGGTGACGATCTCGCCGCCATCCCCGATTACCAGCACGCCATCGACCTCGATCCCAATTTCGCCATGGCCTATGCCCGGCTCGGCACCGTCTACAACAATCTCGGGCAAGCCGAGCTATCAGAGCAGAACCGCCAGAAGGCTTTCGAGCTTCGCGATCGCGCCAGCGAACGCGAAAAGCTCTACATCATCGCGCACTACTATGCCGATAACGGCCAGCTCGATAAAGGCATTACCGCCTACGAACTCTATCGTCAGACCTATCCCCATGACGCCACGCCCTGTAACAATCTGTCCATCATCTACAGCCAGCTTGGCCAGTTCGACAACGCGCTCGAAAATGCCAAACGCGCCGTTGAACTCGATCCCGACATGCTGAGCGGCCATGAGCAGCTCGCCCAGGCCTATATCGGACTCAACCGGCTTGATGAGGCGCGTGCCTCCATTAATGCTGTTTTTCAGCACAAAGGGTCCACCAAGGGTTTCCACATCATGCTTGCCAGCATTGACTTTGACGATGGCAAACCAGCGGACATGGAGCACGAGTTGGATCTCGCCTCCGGCACTCCCGACGGCGATCTGTCCGTACTCGGTTTTCGTATCTTCCTCGCCTCCAGCCAGGGACAGATTGAAAAGGCTCGCGATTACGCCCGCCAGGACGAGGAACTTATGGATCGGGTGCAGCTGAAAAATAAGGAAGAAATTAAAGCCGCCCTCTCAACCATAGAGGCGTTGGCCGGCGATCGCGTCGCGGCCACGACCGACGCCAATGATGCCCTTCGCGACTCCAAGCGGCTCAGCGTCATGTCGACCGCTGGCATGGCGCTCGCTCTGCTGAGAGATCCCAAGGCGGCCAACATCGCCGACGAGATTCTGCGTGCTCATCCGAACGACACCATGGCCGTAAACTCAAACGTTCCGCAGATTCGCGCGGTCATCGCCCTGTTGCCGCCCAACTCCGCCAAGCCCAATCCCGCCCGGGCGATCGATCTTCTCAACACGGCCGCTCTCTACGCGCGCGCGAACGCCGGCGTCTTTTTTGGGCGCGGACTCGCCTACGAGATGGCTGGACGTTACTCCGAAGCCCAGCAAGATTTTCAGAAGGTCGTCGATTTCAGCCATCGCAGCAGTCCCGACATCCTCTATACGGTTGTTCAAGTCGAACTCGCGCGCGTCTATCAAAAGCAGGGCAACACTCCGCAAGCTCGCATCGCCTATCAGAACTTCCTCGCCGACTGGAAAGACGCAGACCCAAATCTTCCGCTACTCCGCGAAGCGAAGGCCGAATACGCCAAGCTGCAATAACAAATGGCGGCACGAGCGCTCGCCCGTGCAGGCAAGAAACGGGTAGTGCAGTGACGCTCCATAGCCCCGAATCATCTGGGGGCAAGCTCCGAACTAATGTCCGCGGAACTCTCCAGGGTGAAGTCCAGCCTGGTCCTCGATCCTTACAACCGAGACGTCTGGGTTTTTCGGCGAATAGCGAACCCCGACATTCTGGTCCTTCCACCGCGCCACGACCGCGTCGGCCTTCCGCTCGCTATAGGTCTTGATCTGGTGTTGGCCGGAGTAAAACTCATTGGCCACGCTATAGGAATAAGTAATATCGGTCAGCCAGGTCCCGTTATTTTCGCCGCTCGAGACATACTCCACCTTTTCGTATGCCAACGGCCAGAATCTCGCGCTTCGTTTGCGATACCACACCGTGATGGCAGTCCCCGATGCCAGCGCAAATGCCATCACCTCGCGCGCCACGCCCATCCAAGCCAGAGGATCGCGGGAGCTTGTCATAAAGCGTCATCTTACATTGAGAAGATTAGGCAATATCGGAAAAAGGGGGGGCACGATCCTCGAATCGTGCCCTTGAATAGCTCTAAAAGTGGAACCCAACCTCTCCCGTCACGCTGCGCGGCGTCACATAGTGCGTGCCGCTGAACGTCGACAGAAAGTTGTACAACGCCGTTTTGTTGGTTATGTTGATTGCCGTCAGCGTGAGGCTCCATTTATAACGGTCGCCCTTGAACAGGTTGTCGTGGCCCACCGAAACGTCGAAAAGGTTACGCGAGGCGATACGCGGCGGGTCATGGTCGTCGTTCTCGGCATTAATCCCCGGAATCTGCACGAGTTTGGATGTGAACTGCGACGCCAGGCATACTCCCGATGGAATCGGAGTAGTCGGGGTTGCTCGCACACCGTTACAGGTAAATCCGGCCTCATATTCCTGATCGGCGCTCAGAGGATTTCCGAAAATGTCCTGCAAGAGAACGGCCGGTTGTCCGCCGAGTGTGGTCGACTGCGGGCAATCGTTGTATCCGGTAACCCCATAGCACGGTGCGTTGCCGGCCACTAGGCCGCTGTCATATCGCCAGTTGAATCCGACCCACGGACCGAGTTTCCAGGGTTGATATTGAAAGTGGGTGGTCTGGTTGAACCTTTCGTCGTGGTCAATTCGGAAGGGCGCTCCGGGAGCCCCCACAGTCGCACCGGCACCGCCTACTTGCGGTGGGAAGAAACGCGCCGCCACGCTGGAGAACACCACGAGCGCTGAAAAGCCGTGAAGATTTGGCACGCTCACGCGTCCCGCATATCCGGGAATCTTTGAGTTGTGCCACTCGATCGGGAACGTGATCGGAGTGTCGCCGAGCACACTGAAGTCGTAGCCGTTGTGCGTGTACTTCGTGATGTACTCGCCGGAGAAGACCAAGTACCGCCCGAAAGCCTGCTCGATGCCAGCATGAAACTCATTGCGAAAGCCAGGACTCAAAATCCCACTCACTCCAGGGGAACAGAGGAGAAGAGGGGCCAGAACAGCATTGCTGCATCCGGTGCTGGAGAGCACCAAATTTTCATTGAAGGGAGATTCCAGCGTGCGCGCGTAGGAAACGCGAAGAATCGTGTTGGTCTGCTTCACTTTGTAGGAAATCCCGAGTCGCGGCTCGGCTTGCCGCGCGATAGAGATTCCGTTATACAGATCGCCGCGGAGGCCGAGGTTGAAAGACCAGTTTCCCGTTGTGATTACATCCCGAACGTAGAGAGCAAGTTCCTTCACATCCGTGTGACCGTTGAAGGTGTACAGACTGCCGCCACGGGTCAGGTCGTAGGGAAACAGGATCGAGTTGAAAGCCGGATAAAACGCGCTGTTGGGTGCATTGGGATTAAAGTACGGGCTTGTAGGATCGGCAACATTTGGCGCGAACCCAAAGCCGGCACATTGCGAGGGATCGGTGAAGCCCGGAACAGGAATATTTGCGTCAGTGGCTGTGGACAGAGTCAGGCAAGGTGCGTTGTAAGCTGGATCGACGATGCCCACCATGTCGTTTTCATTGAGAAATGTTTGTTCGTAGGTGACTCCCGCTTTGATTTGATTGATGCCTTTGACGTACGAGATATCGGATCGAAGTCCGGCGTTGGTGAGCGTGCGGTTCTGGCCCACCGACTGCCGCTGTAGACTAGGCGGCCCGAGATCCGCGAAAGGATCGCTGCTGGGATAATAGTTGTAATCGTCGCGGCGCACGAATGCGCCCAAAGTGAATACCGAATTCGCGTTCACGAGATGGGTCCATGAAGGCGCGATGTTGAACGTCCCTATCTTCGAGCGTTGGTCGTTCGCTCCAACGGTAGGTCCCGGCGTAAAGCCGGTGGGATTGCCGATGGGAACTACTCCCCCGTAGTTCTCTTCCACCGGAAGAACTCCGTTCAGCCCACTCCACGGAGTCGCGTTCTGGGCATCGATCGAATTTGGCGTCTGAAACCAGCTCCGGCTGTAACCGAAGTTTAGGTGAATTGAATCGGCGTTTGAGAGTTGGTAGTCCACGCGGTCGAACAGGTTTTCCTCGTTGCCCTTGTCGTGGATCACCGAGAACTCGGGCGGATCCAAAAAACGTCCGCTGTTCAAGCCGCCGATGGAGATGAAGTTCCCCCAATTCTTACCGCCATATGCAAGATCGGCGGCCACATTGGACGTTCCAAATGCCCCATAGGACATGGTCACGCTCCCGTGTGGCGTCGTCACACCTTGGCCCGAGCGTGTGGTCGCTACAATCACCACGCTGGTCTTGCCCCCGTATTCCGCCGGTGGCGCACCGGATATAACTTCCATCGACTGGATGGAATCCACGGGTATCTGGTTGGAGAAGACCTTGCTTTGCTGGTCGGTAATCGGTTGACCATCGACTGAGAACGAATTCTCGGCGTGATCCCCGATCCCATGGAACAGACCATTGGAGTCGGCTGCGATTCCCGGCGTGGAAAGCGTAACCAGCGAACTCAATGACGACGACGCACTTTCCAGCGGAAGTTTGTCGAACAAGTTTTTGTCGATGTCCGAATGGAAGGTCGGATCGTTCTCGATCAGGTCTCCTCCGGCCTCAACGGTTACGGTTGTCGAAGAGCCGGTTACTTGGAGATTGATCTTAACGCTTGTTGGCACTACCGACCGCACCTCCACGTCCTGCGCGCTGTCGGCGAATCCAGCCACTGATACCGTCATGTGGTACGGATTGAAGGGCACGTTCGGAAAGCTGAAATTTCCCTTGGCATCCGTTGTAGTCGTTCGGTCGTACCCGCTGACCGGGTTATGAATCTGAACATTCGCGTTGGCAATCACCGCGCCTGAGGGATCCAGAACGGTGCCGCTGATGGAGCCCGAATTCCCGCCGGACTGCGCTTGCGCAATCCCGACACTCAAAACCACTAAAGCGGCCACAATGGCAGCCGCCAGCCCGCCTTTATGAAAAAGGGACATGATTCCTCCAATGAGAATCTGTTCTGAGGCGATTCCATTCCGATCGCGCTTCGGAAAATACTGATCGAATTTCAGTCAGGAATCAGACAGCAGGTGGAGGACGAATGAAGTGAACTTCAGCAGTGCGGAAAATCCCAGCCAACACAGGCGCCGGAACGGCCAGCGCCAACGCCGCCATCACCGGCGGCGCAAAGGCAATCTCCATGCCCAGGCCGGCGTGCGCCGTAGAGCAGATCGAGCAAACATGGTGCGGAGCGCTAGAGTCTTCCGGATGCGCATGCACAGCCTGCGCAATACCCATCGCGCAAACCAGCGCCATAGCGAGCACACAAACCACTCGCACCATGACGCCCCGTCGAGAGAAACTTCTAATCATGCAGACCAGTTAGACGATTCTAAACTTAGATGGTCACGGTCGTATACCAGACCTTAGGGGTTTTGACTGTTTTTTCAATCTCCAGGTCCAATCTGGAGTCCACATCTTATCTTATTTTTTGATGAACAAATGGCCCCTCGCCAACTGCCGATGCCTCAGCCCCGTTCGAGCCAATCGGAGCAGCTCATTAGTGCTCTAGTGACTTCTAGGCCGAAAGACGCCCCCAAAACTCAGTGAGATGAATAAAACAGAGGCTGCCTGGCTGAGAGCTAAAGCCAAGGAGCTAAAAGCTAGCAGCCGTTCAAGCCACCCGTTCGGGCGCGCTCGCTTTGCCTTTTCCCGCGTTGCTGGCATTCAACCGAATCCGGCTCACCCGAGCCGTCTTCTGTACCAACTCATGCGTGGACTTCCCACCGTCCCCCGCCATCACGCTTCCGGCAGCCAAAGCAAAGCGCAAAGCATCCGCCTGGTCCTCGAAATAAAGAACAACTTGGCCCGACATAAACGTCTCCAGGGTCTTCCCCCACTCTATGCCATTGATTCCAAAGGCACGCTGAGAAAGACCGTTCCGACGAAGCAGCAAAAACATGCCAAACAGAGTGCCAAACAAAGTGCCAAATGACGAACCAGCCAGCCAAAAAACAGCAATTGTCCCGATTCTGAAAGAACCGGAGCCGAAGTCATAGTGCTTTTCTAGGTACCCTTCCCTCGAAAGTGCTCCACGTTCCCGGCCGATGCTCCACGATCCATAAAAGCATTTCCAAAGCCACGGAAGCGCCCAGCCATCAACCGCATAACTCCAGCCGCGCCAGTAAGCTAGAGCCAATGTAAATACATAAATATAAATACAAATACGTACATTGCTCCACGTGGAGCATTGCTCATGCTCCCTATGAAGCTCCCGGCTCCCGCCCCCCCCCGGCCGGGGGTAAGATATTCTTTCCAATGGCTCGCCCTCGGCCCATGATCGCCCCTCTCGACCTGACCTGGGTCCGCCCCCAGTTCCCCTCGCTTGCCCAGACGGTCAACGGGCAGCCCGCCGTCTTCCTCGACGGGCCGGGAGGGACGCAGGTTCCCCAGCGGGTGATCGACGCCATCTCCGGCTACCTTGCCCATGACAACGCCAACACTGGCGGCGCCTACCACACCAGCCGCAACACCGACCGAATGATCGGCGAGGCGCGGGCGGCGATGGGTGCCTTCCTCAACTGCGACGCCGACGAGGTCGTCATCGGCGCGAACATGACCTCGCTCACCTATGCCATGAGCATGGCCATCGGCCGCGACCTCGGGCCGGGCGACGAGATCGTGGTGACGCTGCTCGACCATGATGCGAACTTCTCTCCCTGGAAGGCGCTGGAAGAGAAGGGCGTGATCGTTCGCGCGGCGAAGTTCAAACCAGTGGACTGCACCCTCGACATGGCCGACCTGGCGCGGCAGATCACGGACCATACGCGGCTGGTCGCGGTGGGGTATGCATCGAACGCGGTGGGCACGATCAATGATGTCGCCGAGGTGGTGCGCCTGACGCGCGCGGCGGGAGCGCTCAGCTACATTGACGCGGTGCACTACGCTCCGCATGGGTTGATTGATGTGCGAGCGCTTGATTGCGACTTCCTTGCTTGCTCCACCTATAAGTTCTTCGGTCCGCACATGGGCGTGCTCTACGGGAAGCGCGCGCACTTGCAGCGACTGGTGCCGTACAAGCTTCGTCCCAACACGAACAGCATTCCCAATTGCTGGGAGTGGGGAACGCTGAACCATGAGTGCATCGCGGGCATCAAGGCGTGCGTGGACTATTGGGAAGAGTTGGGGCGGCTCGCGAACCCATCAGCGGAGAGCCGGCGCGCGGCGATCATGGCGGCGCATGCGGCGATCCATCAACATGAGCGGGCTGTTGACGGAGAAGATGATTGCCGGGCTGACTGCGATTCCGGGATTGAAGCTTTATGGCATCGTCGATCGGCGCCGGTTCGATGAGCGCTGTGCGACGTTCGCGGTGCGAGTGGATGGGCACACTCCGCTGGAACTTGCGACCAAGCTCGGCGAGCGCGGATTCTTTACGTGGGACGGGAATTACTATGCGCTGAATTTAACCGAATGGTTAAAAGTGGAGAGCTCGGGAGGATTCCTGCGAATCGGGCTGGTGCATTACAACACCGCGGAGGAAGTGGAGCGGTTGATTGCTGCGCTGCGTGAGATCGTGAACGTCTAGTGCGAATGCTGCGACGAAGCTTTGAAGATCTAAACTATTTCTTCTACCGAATTTTCTTTTCCCACCAGAGCTTTGCTCGCCAGGCCTATGAAGAGGCCGTGTTCTACCACTCCGGGGATGTTGTTCAGCGCGCGGGATAGGGCGGGTGGGTCTTCGATTTTTCCGAAGCTGCAATCGAGGATTGGGTTGCCGTTGTCGGTTAGGTAGGGGCTGCCGTCGGGGCGAGTGCGCATTTTTATGGAGGCTCCGAGGCCGGCGATTTTCGGTTCGACCACGGCGCGCGCGAAGGCGATTATTTCAACCGGCAAGGGAAACTTTCCTAGCACTGAAACGATTTTGGCGGAGTCCGCGACCACGATGAATTTTTTCGAAGCGGCGGCAATTACTTTTTCGCGGAGGAGCGCGCCGCCTCCGCCTTTGATCAGGTTGAGGTGCGGGTCGACTTCGTCGGCGCCGTCGATATCGATGTCGATAGCGGGATGCTGGTCGAGGGTGGTGAGCGGAATGCCGACCTTGCGAGCGAGTTCGGCGGTAGCGATGGAGGTGGGGATGCCGATGATTTTCAGTCCCGCTTTTACGCGCTCGCCGAGAGCGATGACGGCGAAGTAGGCGGTCGAGCCGGTGCCGAGGCCGACGATGTCGCCATCGTTGACGAGTTTGGCGGCGGCGCGCCCGGCTAGTTCTTTTTCGTGGTCAATCGACATCCGTCACCTTGGTCTCTTGTTCTTCGGGCATTGAGTACCCCTCCCACCCTTGGTACCCGGTCTTTTGGAATCAAAGACTTAGCGCGAAATTACTTCCAGGTCTTTGAGGAATAAGGACTTACTCGTAAAGTCTTTATAAATCATAGACTTAGCAGATCTTATCCGGTTTTCGGTTCGACGTCCCTTTTGTTCAAATAATGAATTGCACCAACGTCTATGTTGGGTTTTCTTTTCTGGCTAAGTCAAGCAGTTTCTGACTAGCTCGGCGATTCAGCCGTCCCTCCGGGACTTGCATCGGTTGTTGCGTTCATTCTTCATCCTGATCCTGGCGCTCAGGTGCTGCTGGTTCATTTCCTGAAGAGCTCGATGTAGATGAGATAGGCGGCGAGGGCGACGCCGAATAATCCTAGTATGTACGAGACTATGTCGATGACTATTCCGGCGGGTTCGAAGGCGTCGGCGTCTAGTTGTGTGCGGGTTGTGCGATAGCGCGAGAGGCCGGCGAGGATTAGGAGGACTCCGCCGACGATGGAGAGGACGCCGAACCAGGCGGTGACTCCGGAGGTGGTGGAGGGGCGTCCTTCGATGCGCATGAATTCGCGGAGGGCGATGGAGAAGCGGCCGATGGCGAATCCGAAGATGATGGTGGCGATGCCGGTGCGCACCCATGCGAGGAAGGTGCGTTCGTTGGCGAGGTGATCGCGGGCGCGATTGGGATTGGGGTTGGCGGGCATGTTGGAACAGGCGGCTATTATTCCACAGCTTCTCGAAGAAACGCAGCGGGACGGCGTTGTCGGAAGTGTCCTAAACTTGCGTTGTTGATGGCTTTGATTTTCGGAACCTATACATGAGACCAACCGTGAAGCCGATTGCGAACAGGATGAAAAATGCTGGATGGGTAAAGAAGTAAACGGCGTCCCAACTATCCCCACCTTCGGGATTCAGCCAGACGTAGCCAAAAGCGGAGGACAGCACCACAACGATGAGTGTAACGGCAGATGCCGCTCCGACTGCGACGCTCTTTGCTAGTCTCATACCAAGCTCCATTAGCTAGGCAGGTCCCTAATGCTCCAGATGTGATCCGTCAAACCCGATTCTATCGCTGGCGTCTCGCGGAGGCTCTTGTGTATCCGACACAAATTGTAATATGCAAAGCGCTTGCTGTTGTGGTTTCAACGCAGATTAGGACAGTCCCGGCCTGGGTTGTCTTTGGGGATCGGGTGTTATTCCACAGCCTTTCGAAGAAGCGCAGCGGGGGCGGCCAGGTTCTGCAAAAGATTGGCGGGGATGCCGTGGCGCTGTTGAAGATATTCGGGATCGTTGTAGGAGAGCCAGACCTTTCCCTGCGCGTCCTGCCAGGCGAGGGCTTTGAGTGGGAGGTCGATGGCGGTGCTGGGAGCGGCGACCATGACGGGCGTGCCGCCTTTGGGATTGCCGAAGATGAGGAGTTGGGTGGGGCGCATTTCGAGTCCGGCTTTGGCGGCTTCGCCGCTGTGGTCGACGAGGGCGAAGATGGTGACGCTTTTTTCTTTGAGAATGGCTTGCAGGCGGGCGAGGGTTTCCGGAACGGAGTAGGGACTGGGGATGTCGATGATGCCTGAGGGCATGCGAAGCCTCCGAAGAAGTAGACGGTGTGGGCGCGGGGAAGGTCGCAGAATTTTATTGGGAATGGGGGTTGGCGAATTTCTATTGTTAATTATTGTTAGTTAAGTTCGAACTATTATTTAGGCGAGTACCGTTAAGGATGCTCCTTTGAAAACGCGTCGGTGACTGCCTGCTGGACTTCGGCTACCGCTGAAGAAACGGCTGCTTGCACTTCGCTGGACGAGGCGGCGGCTTCAGGTTTATTCAGGCGCACCCGGAATTCGACGCGCTCGCATTTCGACATGCTGTCGTAGAAACCGCGATAGGAATTGAGCTGCTCTTGGAGATCGACCTCGAGTTCGGTATTGCAGACAGCGCAGCGGGGGGAAACGGATTTTTCCAGATAGTCCTTCGTTTCGAAGTCAAATATGGTTCCATGCCCGCAGTTGGCGCACGCCAGGCTCAACACATGAAGTTCTTTGACCCTAAAGACCAATTCCTGCTCGCTCATTGAAATCTCCCTTTCGGGACTATCGACCGCTGAAGGTTTTAGAGAGAGTTACCAAAGTCGGAGCCGATCAGGCTGCGTTTTTGTGCGACTTCGCGCCGTGGGCGAAGGTCCAGAGATACATGCAGGCGTAGGCACGCCACGGGCGCCAGGGTTCGGCGCGTTTGTCGAGATCGCGGGGACTGCCGATAGCGAGCGCGCGCAGCAGGCCTAGGTCGCCGGTGGGATAGGCATCGGGCTCGCCGAGAGCGCGCATGGCTACATATTGCGCTGTCCAACTGCCGATGCCGGGAATTTCGCAGAGGCGATTGAGGAAAGATTCTTTGTCGGTGATGCGGTCGAAGGAGATGTGGCCGTCGCTGACGGCGCGGGCTAGTGCGCGGATGGTTTGCGCGCGTTTTTCGGTGAGCCCGACGCCGGTCAGTTTGGCTTCCGCGAGAACTTCAGGCGTGGGGAAAAGATGGGTGAGGCCGTTGGCCTGGGTGAGAGGCTGGCCGAAAGATTTTGTCAGGCGTCCGGCGAGGCTGGTCGCGCCCTTCACGGTGATCTGCTGGCCGAGGATGGCGCGCACGGCGAGTTCGAAACCATTCCAGCAGCCGGGGACACGGAGCCCGGGCTGGGCGCGAAGGGGCGCGGCGAGTTGAGGATCGGCGCGCAGGCTTTGCGCGATTGCGGACCAATCGGCGTTGAGATCGAACATGGCGCGGATGCGCTCGATGATGGCGAAGAGTGAACGCGGATCGGCGATCTGGACGCGGACGTCGAGAGAGTGACGGTCGGCGTCTTCATTGAGCGAGACTTCGAAGTGTCCCTGATTGCCGTTGATGGAGATGGAGCGGCGATACATGTTTTGATCGACGAGTTCGACGCCGGGGGTGGCGCGGGCGGCGAGGAAGGCGAGCATGCCGGACCAGTGATAGGGCGGGCGGAAGCGGAGATGAAAGAGGTATTCGTTTTCGGGCTGAACCTCGGTAAGTCGCGCCAGTCGCCGGATTTGAGTGGGAGTGCGCTTGAAGGTTTTGCGGATGGCGGCGTTGAAACGGCGGACGCATCCGAAGCCGGAGGCGAGCGCGACTTCGCCGAGGGGCAGGCGGGTTTCGTCGATCAGCTTTTTTGCGAAGTGCAGGCGGCGGGTTTGCGCGACCGCGCTGGGAGTGGCTCCGAGATGATGGATGAAGAGGCGGCGGAGATGACGGGAGCCGACGCCGACGCGATCGGCGAGACTTTCGACGCCATCTTCGAGGCCGCTCTCGCCGATGAGACGCAGGGCGCGGGAGACGGTGTTCGAGGTGCCGAGCCAGGCGGGGGTGCCGGGGGAACATTCGGGGCGGCAGCGGAGACAGGGACGGAAGCCGGCTTCAGCCGCGGCGGCGGCGGTAGGGAAGTAGGTGCAGTTCTTTTCTTTGGCAGTGGGCGCGGGACAGATGGAGCGGCAGTAGACTCCGCTGCCGACGACGCCGATGAAGAACTTGCCATCGAAGCGCGGATCGCGAGAGAGACGGGCGCGGGAGCAGACCTGGACGTCGAGAGTCATGTTCGTCAAAGTGATGATAGCGCCTCGGCTTGGGAAAGATGGACGTTTTCGGACCGGGCTGGGTTGGTGAGGTTGGCGGTACATTGCGCTGGCTGTTGGTCGAACCTGTCGAAATGGCAGCTGCGGCCGAAAACGTCTAGTTTGACGCAGAGCTGAGTCCGGAAACGTCCTACGCTGCGTTTTGATCGGACCTATTGTGATCTCACCGAATGGCCCATCTGCCGGGGCTTTTGCGGGTTCTTGAAACAATCCAGGAGGAGTTATGAGATCAATAAAGCACTGCGCACTTGCGGTTGTTCTGGTTGCGGCTCTGGGCTTGAGCAGTGGACTGGCGGCGCAATCGGCTCCGCAGAAACGACAGGTTAAACAGTATCAAGTTTTCTTTTTGCCCGACACTCTGGGAGGAACAGCAAGCGGCGCGAATGCGATCAACGATCTTGGTTGGGCGATGGGCGCGGACTTCACCGCGGGGAATGGGAATTCTCAGGCGGTGGCTTGGATTGAGGGCAAGACGGTGAAGCTCGGAACACTGGGCGGGCCGAACAGTGCGGTGGCGTGGGAGAGCGTGAAGAATAACCAGGGAATGATTGTTGGAATTTCGGACACGTCGATCGTGCAGCCGCGGGGTGAAGTTTTCAGCTGCGTGGCGGCGGGCTTCCTGCCGAGTTCAGGCAACACGTGCCAGGCTTTTCTGTGGCAGGACGGGCAGATCAGCGGGCTGCCGACGCTCGGAGGCGACAACGCATTTGGAACGGGGATCAACAATAAGGGACAGGCGATTGGATGGGCGGAGACGTCGTATGAAGATCCGACTTGCAATCTGCCGCAGGTGCTGCAGTTTTTGCCGTTTGTGTATGACGTGAAGACGAAGAAGATGGCGGCGCTAGAGGTGTATCCGGGGGATTCGGATGGCACGGCGGATACGATCAATGACAAGGGACAGATGGCCGGGATTTCGGGGATATGCTCGAACGCGGTGGGCGGCGCGAGCGCTATTCATGCGATATTTTGGCAGGATGCGAACAGCGCGCCGATTGATATGGGGAACCTGGGAGGCATGGCATGGAATACGCCGTCGGGCATGAATAATAAAGGAGAAGTGGTGGGATTTGGAAATCCGTCGGGGGATCAGAATGCGGGGCCAAATCCGATTGCGTTTTATTGGAATGCGACGGCGGGAATGACGAACCTGGGCACGCTGGCGCAAGACACAAACAGCATTGCCTATGCGATCAACAAGAGCGGCTCGATCGTTGGGCAATCGTTTGGCGGGCCGAATGGCAGCCATGCGTTTGTATATCAGGATGGAATGATGACGGACCTGAACAGCCTGATGATCGGACATAATGCGTACGTCCTGGTGTATGCGAACGATGTGAACGATGATGGCGTGATTGTGGGCGGGGCGGCGAACGCGAAGACGGGGGAAGCGGCGGCGTTTGTGGCGGTGCCGTACTAAGGGTGCGGCGCTAATACGATCAGGTCGGAGAAGTGAATGGTGTGGAATGATTCGGCGGATGATTGGGTTGCGGGCGTTTGTCTTGCGATGGCGATGGCGGCAAACGCTCGCGCGGCTGAGACTGCGAAGGCGGGGGCATGCTCGGGGGCGGAGTATCGGCAGTTTGATTTCTTTGTTGGGGATTGGGATGGGTTTGAGATGGAGAAGCCGGAGGTGAAGGTTGCGCGTAATCGCGTGACGCGGATTCTGGATGGATGCGTAGTGCTGGAGGATTATCAGGGGACGGATGGCTCGCATGGAGAGAGCTTTTCGATTTATGACGCGACCAGGAAGGTCTGGCACCAGAGTTGGGTGACGAATCGCGGAGTGCTGCTGGTGATTGAAGGCGGAATGCAGGGAGACGAGATGGTGTTGAGCGGCGCGGATCGGACGGCGGACGGGAAAGAGCGGCTGGTGCGGGGAGTCTGGAAGGCGGTGGCGGGCGGAGTTCGGGAGACGGCGGTGCGGTCGGTGGATGGCGGGAAAACTTGGGAGCCGTGGTTCGATATGGTGTTTCGGCCGGCTGGAAAGTAGAGGGTCGTTAAATCAAGAGGCAAAGTATCAGAGAAAAAATCACCGCCGGGACGGCGGGGTTAGGTAGCATTGCTGGACGGGCGAGTCGCCCGTCCCCACATCTCCGGGTCCACCACATTTCTGTTTCAGACTCCTTCTAAGTTTAGGGCTCTTCGTCCTGGCCGGTTTCGTCGATCAGGAAGCCGCCGGAATCGTCGGCCAATTCGCGGAGGTGCTGATAGTGCTCATACCATTCGGTGGCGGCCTCGTAGACGAACATGCATCCCTGATAGGCCCAACCGAGCTGCACGAAGCCGGTTTTGCCGATGTAGGCTTTCAGCCAGCGGCCCTCTTCGAGATCGTCGTTGCTGGAGTAGTCCCCGTCGGCGAGACGCTCGGTGAGGCGGCTATGCTCTTCGCGGTCGAGCACCCAGGAGTGCATGGTGAGAAAAGCGGCATTGGTGGACTTGGCGAGCTCGACGAAATCCTTCCAGCCGTCGGGATTCTGGCTCGAATTGTCATCGTCACCGGGCCCTCCCCAGAGGATGCTGGGGACCTCCTCGGACTCGACGTAGCCAAAGAAACGGCGCATGCCGAGGCCTTCGATGAAGGCGGTCATGTCGTCTTTCATGGCGGTCAGATCGTCGGGATGCGGGGACATGGTTTCGTCTATTGTACGGCTTACGTGGGGAATGAGCTACGAGTTGCGAGCCTCGAGCGACTGCGGATTCCTCGCTCGCCTTCGCCGCGCTGAACGCGGCTTCGGGCGGCTCGGAATGACAAAGGGGGTTATGCAGGTTGAGCCTTGACCGAAGGCCGGAGGCGGAATGGCTGTGTTACACTTTCAGTTCACAAAAGACTTCCTGACATGCTTTTTTCCAAAGACTATGTGGGCTATCTGGCCCGCGAGGTTTCCAAAAAACTGGTTGCGAGCGGCCTTATCGAGACCAAGTCCGTGCCTGCGCTGACGGAGAAGGTACACGCGGCGCTGCTCGACGAACTGGCGCTGGAAGACCGCATCAACGATGAGGTACGCGTGATTCTGGAGGCGTACTCGGACGAGATGCAGAAGAGCGGGGCGAATTATCAGGAGATGTTCCGCAAGGTGAAGACGGAGCTGGTGAAGAAGTACAAGGCGGTGCTGTAATTTTCGGAGGAGACTGCTGCTGTGCGCTTGAGCCGCGACAAGGTTAACAAGCTGGCCCACGTCATTACCGATGCCGTGGCGGATATCGATGCGGTGGATTTTATTGAAGACCGCAATACGATTCGGCTTGAGGTGCGCAAGATTCTTGAGGATCTGCTGATGCAGGAGGCGCGCATCGATCAGGAGGCGCGGCGGAAGATTGAGAGCCAGCGGCGGACGATTATTGAGGGATCCGAGGAGTGGACGATTCTCTATCGGAAGTATTACAACGACGAGGTCAAGAAGCTGGGAGTTTGAAGAGCAGTTCTCAGGTAGTCAGGTTTCAGGTTTCAGGTTTCAGGTTTCAGGTTTCAGGTTTCAGTAACTTCCGCTTCACTATTTAAGTTTCGTTTCTGTCAATCCCTTCGCGAAGCGCTTTTTATTTTCCGACTTCCAACTCAGGCATCTTCAGGACATCTTCCTGATCTTTTTCTTTTTTGGTTGAGATGCCCATCGCTTTTAGCTCTTTCGCAATTGGTTGAATTTCCTGCATTACTCTGGCCAGGGTTTGGGCGGCGGCTTCTTTGTCACTGTTGTCAGCTTCGTTTCTTTGCAGGAGGGTTTGCCAGATACTTTTTTCTTGCGGGTAGACTACGATTTTTACTTCGTCGCTCTCGGGAATGTTGGCCGCTTTTTTCGCGAGCTTTAGGGCGGTGTCGAAGCCTCCGAGTTCGTCGACTAATCCCAGATTCTTTGCATCCTGACCCGACCAGATTCTGCCCTTTGCTATCTCCAATACTTTTTCTTTTGGCAGCCTGCGGCCGTCGGCTACTTTGGCGGTGAAGTCTACGTAGACGCGATCGAGCCACGCTTCGAATCTTGCCCACTCGGCGGGTGTGTAGTCTTGCGTGCCGGTGAACATGGTGGCTTTGTCGCCGTCGTGGACTTCGTCCCAGGTGAGACCGACTTTGTCCCAGAGGCCGGAGGTGAGCATTTTTCCGCCCAGCACGCCGATGGAGGCGGTGATGGTGCCGGGCTCGGCGACGATTTTGTCGGCGGCCATGGCTACGAAATATCCGCCGGAGCCGGCGAGATTGCCCATGGTGACGATGACGGGCTTGCCTGCTTTGCGCGCGTTGACGACCTCGCGCCAGATCGTGTCGGAGGCGACGTAGGAACCGCCGGGGCTATCGACGCGGAAGAGAATTGCTTTGACGCGATCGTCGTTGGCGGCGGCGCGGAGGGCAGAAGCTACCGTGTCAGAGCCCATGGTTTGCTCACCCTGCACAGGATCGAAATCACTTTTGCCGCGGGTGACGGCGCCGACTCCGTAGACGAGGGCAATTCTTTTTCCGTGATCGTGGGGGTGGCCGGCGTGATCGAGATATTTGTCGAGGTAGAGAAGTTCGGCACCGCTGCCGGCTCGGGATTTTACATTGTCGTAGACTTCGTCGCGGTAGGCTACGGCGTCGATCAGCCGGGCGTCGGCGGCCTCTTTGCCGAGGTAGGGGCCGGCGTCGACGATCGACTGGAATTTGTCGGGCGGGATCTGGCGGGCCTGGCAGATGCCATCTTTCATCTGGTTGAACCAGGAGTCCATGATGGCGGTCATTTCTTCTTTGTGGGCGGCGGTGTATTTGGATTCGGTATAGAAGTTGAGGGCGGCCTTGTATTCGTAGCGGTGATCACCGTGGAAGGTGACACCGAGTTTGCCGAGCGTGCCCTTGATGAAGGGCGATTCCATGATGAGGCCGGTGAGGCCGACGTCGCCGGAGGGTTGAAGGTAGATCTGATCGAAGGCGGTGGCGAGATAGTAGGCACCGTTGCCGGGGCCGAATTCGCCGAAGGTTTCGCTGTAGGCGACGGCAAATTTTTTGTGGGCGCGGAAGCGGAGAACGGCGTCGCGAATTTCCTGAATCTGCGCCATGGGCATGGGAGCGGCGCCGACCTGGGCGATCATGCCGACGACGCGGTTGTCATCGGCACCGCGGTCGATGGCATCGACTACATCGCGCAGGGATTGGCGGCCGCCGGACATGAGGCGGGCGGTGGGCGTGTCGGGAACATTTTCGAGGAAGGATTTATCGAAGTTTG
This sequence comes from uncultured Acidobacteriaceae bacterium, assembly GCA_963803645.1. Taxonomy (GTDB): domain Bacteria; phylum Acidobacteriota; class Terriglobia; order Terriglobales; family Acidobacteriaceae; genus Acidiflorens. The sequence goes on from CAWDNK010000007.1 coordinate 1,680,432, forward strand.
CTTCGAGGATGGTTTTGGAGGGAACTTTTCCTTTGAAGTCGATGACGGCGAAGAGAACGATGGCGATGCCGATGAGCCAGAGAGCGCCGAGGATGGCGAGGAAACGGACGATGAGTTTGGACATTGGGACTCCCTCTTGTTCTGCTCTTGGATGACAGAAAAGTCTAACGCGGATTGGGCGGCGGGAGTTGGACGCCGTTGAGAATCGCGGAGGCGCTACTGCGCCACGACCTACTCGGGCAGGCCCATGCGACGCATCAGGTCGGCATAGCGCGGGTCGGAGCGAATTGAATCCAAGGCTGGATAGCGAACAACGCAGGGGAGTTCGTCGTTTCCGTCGGTGAAGGCTTTGTTCAGGTATTCAAAAGCCATATCGCGATCTCCAGCGAGGGCGGCGGCTGCGCCGACTGCGGCGGAGCGGTCAGTGCCGGTGAGCTTCATCGTGAGTTCGACGTAGTTTTTCGCCGTCGGAGCGGAAGAGAAAGGGCCGTCTGTGATTTTGCCGAGCTCGCGAACGGCGTCGGCGAAGTTGCCGGTGGTGGCGTAGAGCTGCGACAGTTTGTAATGCGCGGGCGGAAATTTGGGATCGCGCTCGAGAACTTTTTTGAACTCCGCGAGCGACTCGGGATAGCGGCGAGCTTCCGTCAGGAGCAGAGCGTAGTTGGTATTCACGATGGAAGAGAGAGGATCGAGTGACAGAGCGATGCGATATTGCTCGAAGGCTTCGTCAAAGCGCTTCATGGGAGCGAGGTAGGTGAGGGCGTAAAAATAGTGGGTGGCCGCATTGTTGGGATTCAATTCGATGGCGTGGCGAAATTCGGCGTCGGTATCGGTCCACTTCCATTCAGCCGCCAGCGCGAGAGCGCGCGCGGCATGCGCCTCAGGAAGCGAGTCGTCGAGCTTGAGCGCCTTGCTGATGGCGTCATCGGCCAGAGCCTGCGCTTGCTTTGAGGTGAGACCGATGTCGTAACTGGCAGCGATGTTGTAGGTATCGGCGAGGCCGGCGTAGGCCAGCGCGTAGTTGGGATCGGCGGCGATGGCTTGCTGGAACAGCTCGATGCTTTTCTTGAGGCCATCGGGCGTGCGGCCGTACCAGAGCTGGCGGCCTTCGAGGTAAAGGCGGTAGGCCTCGGGGTTGTTTGTCCCGGCTTTCGCCATGCGCTGCTGCGTGTTGTCGTTGAGCTGAATGCGGAGCTTGGCGGAGATGTCGCGCGTGATGTCGCCCTGCACGTGGGTGATGTCGGCTGGCTCGCGGTCGTAGTGCTCTCCCCAGAGTTCAGAGCCGTCGCTGGTGCGGACGAGATCGGCTTCGACGGCGACGTGATCTTCGTGCTGGATGATGCGGCCGACGAGAAGAGCATCGACCTGGAGAGTCTGGCCGATTTTTTGCGGGTCGTCTTCTTTGCCTTTGTAGCGGAAGACGGTGCTGCGCGCCATGACTTTGAGGTTGGGGAGTTGCGAGAGGCTGCTGATGAGGCCTTCGGTGAGGCCGTCGCTCAGGTATTCGTTTTTGGGGTCGTTGGTTGAGTTGACGAAGGGAAGAACGGCGATGGAATCGATTTTGCCGGATGCGGATCTTGTGCGCAGGAAGTAGGCAGTTGCGGCGGCGGCGATGAGGATGACCGCGACGATGCCGGCGATCATATAAGTTCGCGAACGCGCGGGCTGCGCGGCGGTGACGACGGATGCGCTGGCGGCAGATTGGCTTGCGGCTGAGGGCGCGGCTGCGGCGATGTTGCCGGATGAGATCGCGCTCGCGGCGGCTGTTGCTGCTGCTGTCGAAGAGCGGCCGGTGTCGACATCGCGCTTGAGGCGGGCGAGGTCAGTGCGGAGATCGGCGGCGCTCTGGTAGCGGAGGTTGCGATCTTTTTCGAGCGCCTTGTTGACGATGCGATCGAGTTCGACGGGGGCGTCGGGATTGAGGCGAGCGATGGGAGCGGGCGCGCCATCAAGAATGGCTTTGAAGATTTCGGCGGAGCTGCCGCCGCGGAACGGCAGTGAGCCGGTCGACATTTCGTAGAGCACGGCTCCGAAGGAGAAGAGGTCGCTGCGGGCGTCGAGATCTTTGGCGCGGGCCTGCTCAGGCGACATGTAGGCGACGGTGCCGATGGTCGAGCCGGGGCTGGTGAGGTGCTCTTCGACCGGGGCGGCGGCGACCGTCATGGTATTGGCGGAGGCCGCGGAGGACGAGCTGCCGGGAATGGCCTTGGCGAGGCCGAAATCGAGGACCTTGGCGTGGCCGCGCTTAGTGACGAAGATGTTGGCGGGCTTGATGTCACGATGAACGATGCCCTGGGAGTGGGCGGCGTCGAGGCCGTCGGCAATTTCAATGGCGAGCGCGAGCAGGGTTTCATTTTCGAGCGGCCTGCCGGAGATGAGGTGCTTGAGAGTCACGCCATCGAGGTACTCCATGGCGATGAAGGTCTGGTCGTCGTGGCGGCCGATTTCATGAATGGTGCAGATGTTGGGGTGATTGAGGGCGGAGGCGGCGCGAGCTTCGCGGCGAAAGCGCTCGAGGGCCTGCGGATCGCGCGCGAGGTCATCGGGAAGAAATTTGAGAGCAACGAAGCGGCCGAGCTCGGTGTCTTCGGCCTTGTAGACGACGCCCATCCCGCCGCCGCCGAGTCTTTCGACGATGCGATAATGCGAGACGGTTTGGCCGATCATGCTTTGGCCGGTCATAGTTTGGCCGATCGAGCGCTGCGGGCTCCTTTGGGTTGGTTAATCTTACGAAGCGGGTAGGTGGGCGTCAATGTGGCGCGGGGTCAGTTGACGGCAAGAAATCTCAGGAGGGCTGACTGTCGGGCACCCACGTCTCGAAAGGCACGAGACGTGGGTGCCCGCGGTCAGAATACTTACGCGTTCTTACTTCTTACTCAACTACTTACTTGCCGGCTCCCGACAGACTTGAGGTCTGCGGGCTGCCGATTGCGCTGTCGTTTACTTCCAACGTGCCGGTTGTGCTGCCGGTCTGGGTTGGGGTAAAGACGACGCTGATCGTGCAGGTTGACTTCGCGTTCAGGCTTGCTCCGCAGGTGGTGGCGGAGACGCTGAAAGCTCCCGTGGTTGAGGGGGAGATTCCGGTCAGGGCCACGCTCTGCTTGTTGGAGAGCGTGAAGACCTTCGCGGCGCTCGTCGTCCCCACCTTGGTGGCCGGGAACGTCTTGCTGGCGGGCGTTAACGTGGCCTGCACAGTGCCGGTGCCGGAGAGCGGCACAGACTGCGGGCTGCCGGATGCGTTGTCGGTGATGGTCAAGGTTCCGGTTCGGGCTCCAACCTGGGTCGGAGTGAAGGTAACCTCGATCTTGCAATTCTTCCCGGCAGTCAGGGTAGCGCCGCAGGGCTTGGTGCTGGTGACGAGAGCGAAATCACCGCTGGTGGTGATGCCAGTGATATCCAGCGTAGCGTTCCCGGAATTGGTGAGGGTAACGCTCTTGCCGGTGCTGGTCGCCCCAACCACGACGCTGGCGAATGTCAGCGAGGGGGGCGCGAGAGTCACGATCGGAGCGCTTCCGGCAGTGATCGTGAGGGTGATGGTGGTGGTCTGCGTCAGGGCGCCCGACGTGCCGGTGACGGTCACAGTCGAGGTTCCTTTCGTAGCGGAGGCGCTGGCGGTGAGGGTCAGAACGCTGGTGGTGGTTGCCGGATTCGGCGAGAACTGAGCCGACACGCCGCTCGGCAGACCGGAGGCGGTGAAGTTGACGCTGCTATCGAAGCCGTTCACCGGAACAATCGTGATGGTACTGGTGCCGCTGGCGCCTTGCGCGATGCTCAGCGAGCTCGGGCTGGCGGTCAGGCTGTAATAAGGACTCGCGGTAACCGACACCGTGACCGGGCTCGACTGGATGCCGTTGGCAACTACATAGAGGCTGTAGTTCCCGGAGGGAAGGCCGGCGGGCACGTCGAACTGGGTGGCGTTGGCAGTTAACGGAGCGATGGAGTGAGTGGTCTCGTCGTGAGTAGTGGCGTAATAAACGTTGTTCGGAGAACTGACCTGCACGAGTTGAATCAGGGGATAGTTCGTGGCGCCCTGGTAGTCGTCACCGTAGGCGTTGTTCTCGGTTAGACCGTTGAGTTGAACGCCCGACAGAGCATTGTTGGTCGAGGGGCTGTTGATCTCAGTAGGAGCAGAGGTGACGGTGGGCGCGACACCCGAGACGGTACCGGCGGCTGGCGTATAGATTTCCACCGTGCCGCTGAAGTCGGTGAACATGATCTGACCGGTGGGAAGCATCATGAGGTGACCGACGTAGGATGAATCAGATGGGCAGTTCGTCGGATTCGCGGTGTTGGTCAGGGTGCCGGCCGTGGGATCGTATTCGACAAACTGGCAACCACCGGCGAAGAGGCCCGGGCTGAGCATGGCGAGAACTTTGCCATTGGGCTCGAGGGCAGCGGGACCATCGGCCTGATCGAGACCGCCGGCGGGAGTGGGACCGGCCGACCAGGAGTTGCTGGCAACGTCGTAGATCGCAGTGGCGTTAACGTTTCCGCCAAACTGCATGACCTGGTTGTTGTACATCAGGACGGCTGCGCCGAGTTCTTCGTCGTTGGGGTTATAAAGTTTTACGGGAGTGTTCGGACCGCACGACCATGTGCCCGCGCTCTGACTGTAAAGCTCTGAGCCCTGGCTGGTGCCGCAGGTGGAGGTCTTGGTGTCTACGGTCAGCACGAGGTCATTGCTGAGCAGCGTAAAGCCGGATTCATCGTTGCTGGACTGTTTCACGCTGCCGGTTGCTGTCCACGAATTCGGACCGCCGTAGAGGGCATTCTGGGCGGTGCAGCAGTTGGACTGCATGTAGGTTCCGTCGGGGAGGATGACGCTCTCCGCGTCGCCGATGCTGGACCAGCCGCTGGGAGCGTTGTTCTTTGCCCAGTTGATGGTATTTCCGGAGATGGTTCCAATCGCGCCGAGGTTGGTCCATTCGGAGTCGCCGTTGTTGTATTCGCCGCCTTCGACGGCAATCGTTTTTCCGTCGAGCAGCACTTGCGAACCGAAGAACCAGGGTGCGTAGCCGGAAGGCAACTTGCCGCCGGAGCTCCAGGTGCCGTTGATGTAGCTGCCGGTCGCGTCGGGAGTGAGAATATGCCAGTTGGCGGAGTTTCCGCCCTGTTCTTCGTGAACCAGAATTCTGCCGTCCCTGAGTTGCAGCATGACGCCGACGTCGGCCCCGGGTTTATTGTTGAGAGGCGTCCATGTTTGGGCACCGGCGGCGCCGACCCACGCGAAAATGAGGGCGGACGTGATAGCAAGGTTTTGGAATACTTTCAAGGCGAAATCCCCTTTTTGGTTGTCTAAAATTTGTACAAAACGACCACAACTTTATACGGCTTTCACTCCCTTGGATAGAGTGAAAAGATTGTCATCTAAAGCGCAGCGACTAGGGTGCGTAGTACCCGCGCGAAGCGCCAAAATTGGGTGTGGGAGAGGGATTCCCAGCGTAAATCGATACCATCCACGACGGGGAAGTGTGGACCATGTTTCTTATAGCATGGCGAGTGCCATCGGCGCAAAAATCTTGACACAATTTGCACTGAGTATTTGTGAAGGCTGAATCGCATGTTCGCGTTCCGAAATTGCGGGATTGCGAGGCACGCTTGCGCGGCGCAACTTTTGCCGGGAACGTTGACAAGAACTGCGCCGAGAACTTTCCAAGGAAGTATGGCCGGGAACTTTGCCGGGCGGTGACTCGTAGCTAGGAGCGGAGGAACGAGAACACATGAGGAAGACTTTCTGGATATTGACGGCGCTCGCGCTGGCGAGCACATGCTGGGCGCAATCGGAGGCGGGCGCGCATGGCGCACAGTCGCGCGCGGAGATTCTGGTGATCGGGACGTATCACATGTCGAATCCGGGGCGAGATGTTTACAACATGCAAGCTGACGATGTGCTATCGCCGAAGCGGCAGCAGGAGATCGCGCAACTGATTGAAGTTTTGAAAAAGTTTCATCCGACCAAGATTGCGGTTGAGGCGGATGTGGGCAGCGAGCGGCTGGAGCGGGAGTATTCGGATTACCTGGCGGGAAAATACACGCTGACTCGCAACGAGACCAATCAGATAGGCTATCGGCTGGCGAAGGAACTGGGGCATAAAGCGGTTTATGGAGTCGATGAAGAGGGCGATTTCCCGTGGCAACGGGTGGTCAACTATGCGAAGGGCAGCGGCCGCAAAGAGAAGTTCGATGCGCTGTCGGCAAGTATGGGCGCGGAGGTGAAGGAGCAGGGTGAATTCCTGCAATCGCACACTGTGCTGGAGACGCTGGAGTACATGAATGCGGATGCGAAGGTGGCAAAAGAAGTGGCGTGGTATTTCGCCTTCGTCCCCTACGGAGAGCCGGGGGACTATGCGGGTCCGGATCTGCTGGCGGCCTGGTATCAGAGAAACATTCGCATTTATCACAACATCGCGGCGCTGGTTGATTCTTCGAATGAGAGGATCCTGGTGCTTTATGGAGCGGGTCACCTGGGATGGTTACGGCAGGACGTAGCTAATGACGCGACCGTTCGGTTGCGGGAATTGTCGGATTTCACCGGCCAGAAATGAGGCGGGGCGGTGATTGAGGGCTTGAGAGGCGCAAACCGCTGATTTCAGGCAGGCTCGTGGCCGCTCGGCGGAGGGAGGATAAACGAAAGGGAGTGCGGGAGTGGAACCAAGTCATGAGTTCGTAATGGCACTTAGGTGATCGGAACAAGCCCTTTGGAAATCTGTTCCTCTTTGGTACGGCGCGTCAGAATGGGATTTTCCAGGAATCACTTAAGACCATGCCTATGACGTTTGGTACCGGCCTTGCATGCTTTCTCGCGCATTCCAATGGAGCGAAGGTGGAAATCCTCCGTTCCTCAACCTTTCCCGAGTCGAAGATGCTGCTTTTGCTGGGCGGGGGGCTGATCGTACTGGCTAGCCTGGTGCGGCGGCTTTATCCACTGGGAGGGATGGTGGCTCCGAAGAGCATGCAGGTGATTTTGTGCATCTCGCCGGCGGAGATCGCGGATCAGCTGGCGACCCCGGAGAAGCGGTAGGCCGACATTCGTTTTAGCTCACGGCAGAACTGCAGATCCCTCACTTCGTTCGGGATGACAAGAGCGAAGGAACGGCGAGATCCAACGTAGAGAAGATTCGCAGTAAAACTCACCCACTAAAATTCCAGGTATGAGCCGGGACGGGGAGGGGGTGCGCCTTCGGTGCCGGTGGGGAGCAGATTTTCTGCGGCTCCGTGGAGACCTTGCCAGGCTGCCTCGGTCAAGGCGGGATGGGAGCCGACGATGTCGCGGATCATCTGCCAGGCGGCGAGGTTGAGCGCGCCCTCGGGCGCGGGGCCCATGGCCAGCGAGACGGAGCAGGGCGGACAGAAGGCGATGCGATGGGCGGATGATTTCTGGCGCGGGCGCACTCCGACAGTTTGGGCGAACAAATAGACGGCGACGGACTTGTCGCCGGGTTCGATTTCACGATTACAGCGCAGACAATAGGAGTGTTCCAAGGTTCTCCCGTCATTTGTACTTTCTCCAATGCGGCGGGCGGCGAACAAGTATGCAGAGAGATTCCTGCGTGCGGGGCGGAAAGTGTCGCGGCATTTAAGGTGCGCCGATAAAGGTCTTCATTGCCCGAACCAAGCTGTGATCTAGCCAAAGCTGGCGGCGAACGCGCACTCTACTGGCGGGAGATTGCTGGGGCGATCGCATATGGGGAAGAACGTTCGGGCGGCGGGGGCGGGGCGGGCAGCGGGGGGTGTGCGGGCAGCTTCACCTGTACGCCAGCAGGTGGCTGCGGTTTGCTATCGCGCGGGCGCGCACGGGATCGAATTTCTGCTGGTGCGGACGCGCGGCGGGCGCTGGATTTTTCCGAAAGGCGGAGTGGAGCCGGGGCTGACGCAGGCGCAGTCGGCGGCGCTGGAGGCGTTTGAAGAGGCCGGAGTTCACGGCCGGATCGAAGAGATGGCGTTTGCGCGGTACCGGCCTGACAAATCGGTGGGCAGGAAATCTGCGCGGGACGGTCGGGAAAATAAGCGATCGATCGAGACAGGCCGAGCAGCGGCGGAGAGTGGCGAGACGGTGACCGCTCATCTGTGCGAGGTTTCGCATCTGGAATCGCCGCAGGAGGCGTATCGCGCTCCGACCTGGTTTTCCGCGGAGAAGGCGAAGCGGCGGCTGATGGCGAACCGCGACCATGAAGTTGGCGCGGAATTGGCGAACGTCGTGGACCGCGCGGTGTCGCGAATCCGACGGCTGGAGGCGAGCGCGGGCAGGGAATTTCAGAATGACGGCCTGCGCAGAGTGCGGTTTGAGGCCCTCGAGGACGCGCGGTCGCAGCGGGCGGGCGAGGTGGCTAAGCGGGAGCGGCCAATCCTGATTGAATCGCGCGGCTCGGTCATATCGATCACCGGGGGAAAACCGATGAGCCGGGATGACAACCCAGTGCGAAGGCGGAAGAATTATGTGCAGTAAAGAATCGCGAGTGCAGACAGGCGCGATTCCGCGATACCATCTTGGGTGATGCTCCGCGACGCTACCATTGGCAGCCGGCAGGAACTGCGGCAGGAACCGCGACAGGAGATTCTGCGCGCGGCCGCGCGCCTTTTTCAGCAGCAGGGCTATGACGCCACTTCGATGAACGATGTGGCGGCTGCGCTGAAGCTCTCTAAAGGCGGCCTCTATCATCATTTTCAGTCGAAGGACGAAATCCTGTTCCACATCATGTCGCACGCCATGGATATCACCGAGGAGCGTGTGACCAACGTGGTGCAGCGGATCGAGGATCCCGAGGAGCGGCTGCGCACGCTGATCCGACTGCAGATCGGAACGGTGCTGAGTGAAGAGGATCGCGAAATTACCGTGATGCTGCACGAGAATCATCCGCTGCCGCCGGCGCTGCGGCGGAAGATCAACGGGCGCAAAAAAGACTATGTGCATTTTGTCGAGAAGACAATTGCCGACGTGCAGCGCAAGAAGGGGTCGAGCGGAGCGACGCCAAAGGCTGCGGCCTTTGCGCTGCTGGGGATGATTAACTGGATTTACCAGTGGTACAAGCCGGGTGGCGAACTTACTGGCGACGGTTTGGTGCGGCAATTTACTGAGATATTTGTGCGCGGGGCGGTGTGAGTTCTCCCGTCGTCAGTCGTCAGTCGACCGTCGTCGGTTGGCCCTTGATGGTTCTCAGCTTTTCTGCTCTCGTTAACAATGTATTGAATTCGAACTTGCTCGCGGCTTCCTTCCATGACTCACTTCTTTCACCTTGACGATCTGGATCGCGAGCGGACTGCGCGCGGGAAGCTTTACTTTGAGTTTCTGCGTGTGCCGGCTTTGAGCGCGGGCGTGTATGTTCTGGGTGCGGGGGCTCGTGATTCGCAGAAACCGCATCACGAGGATGAGATGTATTACGTCGTGCGCGGACGGGCTCGCATGCAGATCGGCTCGGGCGATGCGGTCGAACACGCGGAGGTGCGAACGGGTTCGGTAATTTTTGTTGAGGCGGAACGCGAGCACCGGTTCTACGACGTCAGCGAGGAGTTGGAAGTGCTGGTCTTTTTTGCGCCTGCTGAACGGGAGTGATGTTGGCGCTTGCCGAACGGGACGGCCGGACATTTGATGTGGTTGCCTGACAAAGGCTTTAACCACAGAGTACACAGAGGCGCACAGAGGACATCGCGCGGCAAAGCTCCAAGCGCTCAGCTCCAAGGTCTCAGCTCTCAGCTCCAAGGTTTCAGCTCCACGATCCAAGCTCTACTTTCTGAGCGAGTTTGACGCTTTTGGAGTGCGCATCTAGAGTGCAAAGTTTTTCTCGCTAAATTTTCTACGTCGCGCTTTTTACCTTCCGTTGACAACTCTGTGGGGATACACTGCTACGCTGGCGATCGGTCGCGCGGGTGAATTTCCGCGTCCAAGGCGGGCACACGGGGGATTGGGAAATGAGATTGGATAGCAGAACATCACAGTCACACAGAGTTTTTGTCATGTTGGTTGTTGGCATATTCGCGCTTATCGTTTTCGCGCCGATCTTCGCGGCCAGCGCGTTTGCACAAACCGGAGACTGGCTTACGCACTCGCACGATGACCAGCACACGGCGCTATCGACGGTGCAGTCGCAGCCGCTCAGCTCGATTCATTGGCACACGAAGGTCGATCTGTATCCGCCGTCGGGGGAGATTTATATTCACTACGGCTCGCCGCTGGTGACGGCCGCGAATACCGTGATCGTTCCGGTTAAGACCGGCAACGATAGTTTTCGCGTGGAGGCGATCAACGGCGCTACCGGCAAAAAAGTCTGGCAACTCAATACGGGCTGGCTTGCGCCGGAGGCTGACTTTATTCCCGGCCTTGGGCCGACGATTTCGGGCAGCACTCTTTATATTCCGGATATCGCGGGACGAGTGATTGCGCGGCCGAATCCGGACGCGACGAAGCAGAAAATCAGCCGGCTGTATTTCTACGGGTTGAAGAATTTTCATAAAGATCAGGCGGCGTACAAAGAAAACATACAGATCGACACGCCAATTACCACCGATGCGAGCGGCAATCTCTTCTTTGGATTTCTCGCGCTCGGATCGACGCCTCTGAATCTCCAGAGCGGACTGGCGCGCGTTGGGACGGATGGCACGGGCACGTGGTCATCGGCGGCGACTATGAGCGGCGATCCATCGATGACGGAAGTCTCGATCAGCGCCGCGCCCGCGTTGTCCCTGGATAACAGCATGGTGTATGTGGTGGTCGACAATGGCAGCTACGGCTATCTGCTGGCGGTAAATAGCGTGACGCTGGCGCCAATCAGCAGGATGCTGCTGGTTGATCCGTCATCCGGACTGGATGCTTATATCTACAGTGGAAGTTCGGCGACTCCGACGGTTGGTCCGGATGGCGATGTGTATTTTGGCGTGCTGGAGAATCCTTTCCCGAATCACAACGATCGCGGATGGCTGCTGCACTACAACGGCGATCTGACACAGACCAAGATTCCGGGCAGCTTTGGCTGGGATGACACGGCGTCGGTTGTGCCGGCGTCGATGGTGCCGAGCTACACGGGAACGTCGTCGTACCTGGTGATGACCAAGTACAACAACTATTGCGGCGCCGGCAGCGGCACTGGACAGAACGAAGTTGCGATTCTCGATCCCAATGCGACCGAGCACGATCCGATTATTCATAGCACGCTGGTGATGAAGGAGGTGCTCGTGCATCTCGGCGTGACACCCGATCCGGATTGTCCGGGTGGATATAAGGAGTGGTGCATTAACACGGCGGCGGTCGATCCGTTCTCGAAGTCGGTGCTGGTGAACAGCGAGGACGGGAACCTTTATCGTTGGGACATGACGACGAATTCGTTTACGCAGGTGATCACGCTTTCGAGCGGCATCGGAGAAGCGTACACACCAACTTTGATTGGAGCGGATGGAACGGCGTACGCGATCAATGACGCGGTGCTGGACGCTGTGGGGACGGCAAAGTAGTGCAGGTGTCAGGAGGCACTGACTCCTAAAAAGAGAACGGCCCGCAAGCTTTTTGGGCTTGCGGGCTGTCCGGTGGACTGTTTGGGATTGACTGAGGTGGTCACTCTCGTGGCCCCTCGCTTGACCTCCCTCCACGCCGGATTGCGCGTGTTGGAAACTCTGGTCTTCCGGTTCCCGCCGACATGCGGCGGGAGGATCTGCCCAAACTCACGGATTGTTTGCGAGAGATGTTCCCGATTCCCCCGACCAAAGGTTCCTCGAGAACTCCGCTTAGAGCAACCGCCCTAAGACTCAGCCACCTCACCTGGTCTCGTGATGCTACAACTATGGTTTTCTGAACTTGTCATTCGACCACCTCCTTTCCGGTGTAAGCGCAGATTAGTACGAATCGGAGAGCGAAGTCAATCGGGCGAAAGGAGGAATCATTTTGGTTACTATTTGCGGTCTCAGGTGGTGAAGGAAGGTGTCGGGTGGTATCCGAATTTCGATTCTTACCACGGAGTCACGGAGACACGGAGAAAACCTACAACGGGCAAAACCCTATGTGGAGTGTTTGGCTGATGGGCAGGATTTAGCGGGAGGACTCAGCTCTTTGCAATTCGCGGCGGGCCACCGCATTTTCGGGGTGGTCGATTACTTCGGCCTGGTATTCGGCGACGGCCAGATTGTGGAGGCCGCGGGCTTCGAGGATTTTGGCGTGCACGAAGTGGAAGCCGGGATTGAGCGGTCCGCGCTGAAGGGCTAGCTCGGCGCTTTGGGAGGCAAGGAGCAATTCTCCCTGCTGCATCTGGGCGCGGGCTAGAAGGATGAATTCGTCGGGGTCGCGATCGTCGATACGAATGGCGCGGGTCAGATAGTCCTCAGCCTCGGGGAATCTGCCGGTGCGGTAGTAGGCGTAGCCAAGATTGTAATTCGATGACCAGAAGGCGGGGTTCTGCTGGAGGACGCTTAAGTAGAGAGGGATGGCGCTTTCGTAGTGGCCGGAATCGGAGAGCGCATTGGCGAGATTGTCTTTGACGGTGAGGTTCTGGGGAGCGGACTTGACTCCACTGGAGTAGAGCAAGATGTTGTTCGCCCACTGTAACTGGTAGGAGACGGTGGCGACGAAAGCGGCCGCGGCGAGGATGGCGACGGTGGACCATTTGACGGCTGACCACTCGATGGACCCCAAGGTGGAGCGCGGCTCGCGGGGGATCGAAACTTGTTCGATGGCTAAGGCTATGAGAAGGACGATGCCGAACGAAGGGAGGTACAGAAAACGGTCATGGACGAAATTGTCGGGGGCGACCGCGCGCAGATACAGAGTCGGCAGGATGGGCGCGAAGACCCAGAGCAGCGCGAAGAAGCCCAGTCCGGGATTGGACAGCTTTGAAATACCGTATGCGGCTGCAATTAGAGCGACCACCACAAAAAGAGCGGGCAATAGAAACGCGGCGAAGACGGGCCCGGTGACGTACGCCAGGGAGTAGAACTCACTGGAGGACAAGGGGAACAGGAGATGCTTGAGGTCGAACCAGATCACCGAAGGCCAGGTGAAGAACATCGTAGTCAAAGGTAAAGGCGTAAGCGGACTTGCCAGGCCGTGAAGCAGAGGCAACCGAAAGGCGAGATAAGCCGCGAGGACGATGAAGTATGGGACCGAGACTAGGGCTCGCTTGAGAGCTGAGGTGAGGCTGGGCTTTTCAAACTTGGCCTTGTCATTCTCATTGGCCTTCTCATTTGCTTTCTCCTCTGGGAGCGAGGTGATCGCAAATCCCGAGGTGATCGCAAAGCTAAAGATCAGAAGCGGAAAGACGGCCGCGGTTTCCTTGGACAAGAGCGCGAGCACGAAGAGCAGAAGCGAGACTGCCATCCACAGGATGGGTTTTGCGCGCTCGCGAAATTTCAGATACGCGAGAAAACTGCCGATCAGGAATGCCGACATCAGCAAATCGCCAACCGAGGAGAGCCAGGCCACGTTTTCGGTGTGGACGGGATGGAGTCCAAACAGAAGGGCGGCAATGGCCGCTGTTGCGCGATGAGTGGTGAGTTTTTTGACGACGGCAAAGACAAGATAGGTGGTCAGAACGTGACCGGCCAGCATAGCAAAGTGCCAGCCTTCCGGGTTCAAACCAAAACAAACGTAGTTCAGGCGCAGCCAGAGCAAGCCGATCGGGCGGTAAAAGGTGCTGGCGGCGTGGGCCGCATTGAGACTCGAAAGGCGGGGGACAAAGTCATGCGAGAGGGATCCCCAGGAGCGAATGCTGATGTTATCGACGATGACGGGCTTGTCGTCGTAGACAAAACCGAAGGCGAGCGTACCCAAATACGCTAGAGCGGTAACCGCGCAGACCAGCGATTCCATCACGCCGGGCTTTTCGAGAAGCTGGTCGAGGAGCTGGCGGATGGACCGAGCGTCTTCCAATTCTAGGTTGGAGGGCGGAGCGCTAGCTGGTTCAACGCTGGCAGAGTGGACGTCGACCGGGTGCACAAGGTCGAGTATAGGGCGATGGATCGCGGCTCTCGATTTCGAAAACGGCGGGCAGGTTACATCGGTACCTGATCGTTGGGTTGGGAGCTACGGATTGCACCGGTTTTGATCGCTGCTCCGAGTACATGCCCGCATGATACCTACCTTCGTTAGGGGGGCCTGCCTAGACTCCAGCTATCAGCTCTCAGCCGTCAGCTCTCAGTAACACCTTGGGTATGTGCCACTCCCGGGAAATTGGGGACTGCTAACTGGCGACTGTTTAGCCCTTCCATTTGTAGGCGTTTGGTTGGGGCAGGCCTAGGTGGGCGAGGACTCGGTTGGCGAATTCCTGGGCCATGGCTTCAGGGCTTGCGGGGTGGTTATAGAAGGTGGGAATTAGCGGGAAGATGGTGGCTCCTGCGTCGGCTGCGAGCGACATGTTGCGGATGTGAACTTTGTTGAGGGGCGATTCGCGGACGCAGAGAACGAGCGGACGGCGCTCTTTGAGAGACACGTCGGCGGCGCGCTCGATGAGTTGGGAGGCGATGCCGTTGGCGATGCGGGCGAGAGTGCCGACGCTGCACGGGATGACGACCATGGCATCGGATGGATACGACCCGCTGGCGATGTTGGCTCCGATATCGGTGTTGGACTGCTGCTGAATTTTTGCGGAAGGCGCGCCGATGATTTGACGTAGGAGATCTGAGCGGCCTTCGATGGTGAGCTCTTCGGCGAGGACGCGAAGGGCACTGTCAGAGGCGATGAAGTTGACCGTTTTGACGCGCGGATCGCGATCGATGGCGAGGAGAAAGTGCTTTAGAAAGAGCGATCCACTGGCGCCGGTGGTGGCGATCGTCAAATTTTCCGGCGGCAATACAGTCAAAGTTGGGGCTCCCTAGGGTCAAGGATTGACCAGATCGGAAACGTTTTGAGCATAGGGACGCATCCAACGCAAGTCAAGTTGAGGGCAGCGAAGACCGACACTTAATGGCAACGATCTAATGGCAACGACCGGCATCTTACGATCACGGCGCAGCGTGGCTCAACTCCACGCGGTAGCCGGCGTGGAGCGCGAGATTCGCGCGAATGACAATTCGTTTGCCCGCAAATATGTTCGCGACTTCCGCGACGCTTACCGCTCTTATCATCGAGTACTCACGGCCGCAGATGTGCTTGGCTTGATGGCCGAAGCCGGGGTTGCTCTGATTGGCGATTATCACGCGCTGCCGACGTCGCAGCGCTACATGGCGTCGCTGCTTCGTGAATCAGTGCTGCGGGATCGGCGTCCGGTGCTGGGAGTGGAGACGATTTTTGCGCGCGACCAGCATATTGTCGACGAGTGGCAGCGCGGCGAGATCGAGGAAGTCGAACTGCGGCAGCGCATCCGGTTTGATCTCGACTGGGGATACGATTGGGCTCCCTTCTACGATGTGCTCTCGACGGCTCGCGACCACGGCATCCCTGTATATGGGCTGGACTGCATGCCGCGCGAGGACTTGCGCAAGATTGGCGCGCGCGACCGGCACGCGGCCGACAAGATTGCCGAGATACGCAGCGCCTATCCGGAGTCGCTGATCCTGGTGTTGTTTGGCGAATCGCATCTGGCTCCGCAGCATTTGCCGGCGCGCATTGCGGAGCGTTTTGGCGAGAGCGGACGCGCGGATTCGTCGCGGCGGATGCTGACCGTTTTACAGAACGTGGACGCGCTTTACTGGCGGGCCGCCGGCGAGGTAAGCGATCGCATTGAGGCGGTGGAAGTCAGCGACGAGGTGGTATGCGTGTTCAACGCCACGCCGCTTGAAAAGTATGAGAACTACCGGCTTTGTCTGGATCGCTGGGGACGCGGCGACGACAGCGGGCCCGACCTTGGGCCAACGATCTATAACCTGGTTGCGGGACTGGTGCGTTTTCTCGGCATCAATCAGTATTCGCCGCACAATTCTACGCAGCCGCGGCTGCTGGTTGATTTGATGCCCGAAGTTTATTCGCGCAACTCGGATGCGCTGCTGCGGCGGCTGCTCTCGCGCAAAGGATTTTCGGTGGCGCAGCGGAGAGCGATGCTGCATCGGGTGAGCCAGCGCGGAGGCGCCTACTTGGCGCCTTTGAATGCTTTCTACGTGCGAAAGTTCGACATGGCTTCGGCGAGCGAAGATGCGGCTCGTTTTCTGCATCATGCCTGCCGGGGATTGCCGGATCGCGTGAATGGAAGAGTTCACGAGGCGCGCGCGCAGCAGGACGGATTTTTTGCGGCGGTGATGGAGAACGCACTGGCTTGTTTTGGCTCGCGGATTTTGCATCCCGCGGGTGCGCCGTTTCGCAACGCCGATCTGGAAGAATTGCACGAACTCACTTATGAAGATCTGGAGCGCCAGACGTCGCTCAAATATGGCGATGTGATTGAGGTGCTGGATTTCCTCTCATGGCACCGGCAGTCGGGGCGGGGGCGCGCGGAACGGTCCGCCAGCGCGGACTGGACGCGGGCTTTGGGCTTTACCGGACGCAAGTGGCAGTATGCCGCCGAGCGGCTCGGATGCCTGCTTGGGAACGATTTGTATGATGCCTATCTCGATGGCCGCATCGGCCAGGGCGCGCTGCGTCGGCTTTTTCTGGCTCACCTTGAAGAACCGGGTGCGGCCAGCGAAGTGTATGCGAGCTTGAATGCGCGGCTGCGGTAGAACGAGCTCCAAGCTCTAAGCTCTAAGCAAACTCCTCTCAATGCCGCGCGTCCCGTTCGGCCTATGGGCCGGTTATCGTTCGGAATCGCTATCTCAATTTGCTTGCAGCTTGGAGCTGCGAGCTAACAGCTTGGAGCTTCTCTGAGGGCTTCTGCTATCCTGCCTTGTTCCATCTCTTCATATCCATCTCCATGCCTGAAGAATCTCCACTTGAGAAACAGACGCCCGATGCGCTGATGCTGTTTGGGTTCTGGTATCGCGCGTTGCCGAGCGATGGCGTGAAGCGCGGGGAGTTGCGGCCGGCGATGCTGCTGGAGCAACCGCTGGTCGTGGGGCGTGATCCGCAGGGACGCGCGTTTGCGCTGCGCGATGCCTGCCCGCATCGCGGCATGCCGCTATCGTGCGGGCGATTTGATGGCGGCGAGGTGGAATGTTCTTATCACGGGTGGCGATTCGACGCGCATTCGGGACAGTGCACGGCGATCCCATCACTCGTCGAAGACCAAAAACTCAAGGTTGATCGCATTTATGCGGGCAGTTATCCGTGTGAGGAGCGCGATGATTTTATCTGGGTGTTCATGCCCGATCCGGGGCCGCCCGGCGCGGGGTTTACGAAGGCTGCGCCGGCTCCGGAGCCGGCGCCGGAGATTCCGAAATTCAGCGACGCTTACAAGCTGGCGTATCTTACCGCTGATTTGCCGTGCTCGGTCGATCACGGAATCATCGGATTGATGGATCCGGCGCACGGGCCGTTTGTGCATCAGGCGTGGTGGTGGCGGTCGCGGCATTCGATCCACGAGAAGAGGAAAAATTTTGAGCCGATTCCGTACGGCTTTCGCATGAGTGCGCACACGCCCAGCTCAAACAGCGCGCCCTACAAGCTTTTGCGGCTATATGCGAAGGCGGACTCGATTACGACAACGATCGACTTTGTGCTGCCGAATATGCGGTCGGAGATTATTCGCGCGGGCAAATATTGGTTTGCGAGCCTGACGACGGTGACGCCAATCACGCGCAATCGCTGCCGCATCGACGTGGTGGCGGCGTGGAATCTTTTTCGGTGGATGCCGTTTGGCGCCGATCTGCTGAAGTTTGTGTTCGCGAAGTTTGTGGAGCAGGACCGGCGAACGATGGAGATGCAGTCGGAGGGATTGAAGCATAATCCGCACCTGATGCTGATTGACGATGCAGATCGTCCGGCGAAGTGGTACTTCGGGCTGAAGAACGCTTATCTGGAGATGAAGAAGAGCGGCGGGGAGTTTCGGCATCCGATGGAAGGGCCGGTTACGTTGCGGTGGAGAAGTTAAAAGATAGTTCTCAGTTCTCAGTTAAACCGGTCAGGCACGATCTCGTCACTCTAGTCTTCCACGAGCCAATCGAGAGCTTCTCCGCGGGTTTTGAAAGTTACTATTTCGCGCTGGGAGAAGGTGTGGAAGTTTTCCATGAAGGCGTGGGGGATGTGTTCGGCGCCCACCCATGCGGATTTTTTTACGAACGGGCGATCGAGGGTGAGGACTTCTTTGATCTTCATGGCTACGGCGTGGTCGATCTCGGCGCCTTCAAAGTCGGCGAGCGTGAGGACGGACTCGCGCTTTTGCCTGGCGACGATCGCCTGCACGGAGATGAGCAGCAACTGCATCTCGGTGGCGTTGGCGTGGGAATAATCGAGCAGGAGAATCTGCTTGCCCTTGTGCTCGATGAAGTGGATGCGGTCGTCCATAGATGAAGAAGCAGATCAAAAATCAAGATCAAAATCTTGAACCACAGAGTGCACAGAGTAACACAGAGAAAATCAGGCGAGCAGCGACTCTACTATGTTGTAGACGTCGGCTAGCGCGGCATCTAGCGCGGCGGCATCTTTTCCTCCGGCTTCGGCTAGATCGGGACGGCCTCCACCTTTGCCGCCTACTTTTTCGGCTACTTTGCCTACGACTTTTCCGGCTTGCACGCGGCTGGTTAAATCTTTTGTCACGCCTGCGATCAGCGAGACGTTGCCGTTGGTGGCCGAGCCGAGGACGACTACGCCGGAGCCGAGCTTGTCGCGGAGCTGGTCGACTAGCGTGCGCATTTGCGGACGGTCCAGATTGTCGGCGCGGTGGGCGAGGACTTTTATGCCGCGAACTTCTTTGATTTTGTCGCCGAGGTTGGCGGCGCCTGAGGAGGCAGACTTCATGCGGGCCTGATCGAGTTCACGTGTCAGGCGCTTGATTTCAGCGTCGCGGCGGTCGATTTCGGTGCGGAGGGCTTCGGCGGGCGAGTCGGCTTCCTTGCTGGTGAGCCCAGCGACAACTCCTTCGAGTTGGTGATCTTTGCGGAAATGCTGGAGCGAGCCTTCTCCGGTGACGGCCTCGATGCGGCGCACGCCCGAGGAGACGCTGCCTTCTTTCAAAATTTTGATCAGGCCGATCTCGCCGGTTTGACTGGTGTGCGTGCCGCCGCAGAGTTCGGTGGAGAAGTCTCCGATTTTTATTACGCGGACGCGGTCGCCGTACTTTTCGCCGAAAAGCGCCATGGCGTGATAATCGTTGATGGCCACGTCGATAGGGACGTTCTCGATGACCTCGATTTTTTCGTTGACGAGAACTTCTTTGTTGATGATGTCTTCGATGTCCTGCAACTCTTCTTCGGCGACTCCGGTGAAATGCGAGAAGTCGAAGCGCAGATGATTGGGCGCGACGAGCGATCCGGCCTGCTTGACGTGCTTGCCGAGAACTTCTCTTAGGCCAGCCTGGAGCAGATGGGTGGCGGTGTGATTGCGCATGGTGGCGGCGCGGAGATCGGCGTTGACGACGGCGTCGAGTTTGTCGCCGACGCGGATGGGTTGGCGGGCGGTGACCTGGTGGGCGCGGACACCCTGGATTGGGGCGTAGGTACCGGTTACCTCGGCGACGATCGTGTTGTGATCGTCGGCGTAGAGCAGGCCGCGGTCGCCGACCTGGCCTCCGGATTCGGCGTAGAAGGGCGTGTGGTCGAGGATGATCTCACCTTTGTCGCCGGGCTTTAATTCCTGCACGCCTTGACCGGCTTTGATGATGGCGAGGACTGCGGAGTTTTCGGAGCGCGTGCGGCGGTAGCCTTCGAACTCGGATTTTGGAAGCTGCTGGTAGACCGGGTTGGCGGTTTGCTTTACGGCGCCTTTCCAGGAGGCACGGGCGAGAGTGCGCTGCTCTTGCATTGCCTGATCGAAGCCGTCTTGATCGAACTTAATTCCCTGATCGCGGGCGGCGTCTTGCATGAAGTCTAGAGGCATGCCGAATGTGTCGTAGAGTTTGAAGGACTGTTCGCCCGCCAGAGTGCCGCTCGACGACTTGAGAATTTCTTCCAGTTTTTCGAGGCCGATGTTCAGGGTATTGGCAAAGCGAGTCTCTTCTACTTGAACTGCTTTTGAGACGCGATCGGCACTCTCGTTCAGCTCTGGATAGGCATCCTGCATCAGGTCGCGGACCGCGAATACCATTTCGTGCAGGAATGGCTTGGTTTGGCCGAGCAGGCGTCCGTGGGTGATGGCGCGGCGGATTATTTTTCTCAGGACGTAGCCTCGGCCTTCATTCGATGGAATGACCCCATCCGAGATCAGGAATGTGGCGGCGCGGGAGTGGTCGGCGATTACTCGCAGCGATGCCGCCGATTTCGTCTTTGCTTCCTTGTCGAGTTCTTGCTTAAGAGACGCACCTGTCAGTTCGGCGGCGCGCTTGATCAGCGGCGTGAATAGATCTGTGTCGTAGTTCGAAATTTTTCCTTGCAACACTGCGGCTACGCGCTCGAGGCCTGCGCCTGTGTCGATTGAGGGCTTTGGCAATAGCGAGAGCGTGCCGGTGGCGTCGCGGTCGAATTGCATGAAGACGAGGTTCCAGAGTTCTACGTAGCGGCCGCAGTCGCAGCCGAATTCGCAGGCTGGGGCGGTTGTGCCGTGGCCTTGTTCGCTGGCGATCACGCCCATGTCATAGTGAATTTCGCTGCACGGGCCGCAGGGGCCGGTGTCACCCATTTGCCAGAAATTATCTTTGGAGCCGAATTCGTAGATGCGTTCTTTGGGCACGCCCTGGCTTAGCCAGAGATCGTAGGCCTCGGCATCGCGCGGGACGCCGTTTTCACCTTTGAAAATTGTGGCGTAGAGCTTTTCTTTGGGGAGGTTGAACCAGTCGGGCGAGGTGAAGAGCTCCCAGGCGTAGGCGATGGCGTCTTTTTTGAAGTAGTCGCCGAAGCTGAAGTTGCCGAGCATTTCGAAGAACGTGTGATGGCGATTAGTGAAGCCTACGTTTTCGAGGTCGTTGTGCTTGCCCCCGGCGCGGACGCATTTTTGCGAGGTGGTGGCGCGGTTGTAGTCGCGCTTTTCGAGGCCGAGGAAGACGTCCTTGAACTGGTTCATGCCGGCGTTGGTGAAGAGGAGCGTCGGGTCGTTGGCCGGGACGAGCGAGGAAGAGTGGACCTCGCGGTGTCCCTTCTTTACGAAGAAGTCGAGGAAGGTGCGGCGGATTTCGGAGCCAGTTCGCATGTGAAGCTAAATTCTAAATTAAATTTGGTTGTCGGTTGTCGGTCAGAGCCGGGGATTGGAACGATGGGGTGAGGAAGCTGCGGGCAAAGAGCTGCTACCACAGAGGGCACTGAGGAACACAGAGGGAACCTTTGTTGGAGGCGATTGATGGTGGCTTGGTGTGGCTGATGCTCGCTTAATCGGAAGATTGTGGGCTGGACGGGCGGGTCGCCCGTCCCCACATCCCCGTCCCCACATTAACGTCCCACATCAATGTCCCCACATCATTGGTTCACCACATCAATACTTCGCCATATTAGTTACTCACAGATTGCTACTTCACCGCGTCTCCGGTTTTTTCTGCGCCTTTCTTTACTCCGTGGCCTACGGCTTTGGTGCCCTTCTTGATGCCATGACCGGTGTCTTTGGCGCCCGTTTCGGTGGCTTTGCCGGTATCCTTCGCGCCCGTCTCAGTGGCTTTGCCGGTGTCTTTGGCGGCTACTTTGGTGGCATGGCCGGTATCTTTGGCGGCGGTTTCGGTCCCCTTACCCGTATCTTTCGCCGCTACTTTGGTGGCGTGGCCGGTTTTCTTGGCGGCCGTGTCGGTGGCTTTGCCGGTGTCTTTAGCGGCGGTTTTTACGTCGTCCTGGGCGTAGGCGAATGCGGCCACGCACAGCAGGGCTGACGCGATCAGGATCGAGAGCTTGGTTTTCATGGGTCCTCCGGTGAAGCGCAAATTTTTAAGGATGCGGTCTATTAAAGCATAGAGGATGGCCACTACCAAGAGCTTGGCGTTGTCCACCGCGATCGTTCTCGGTACCGCTCGTGTCGTGATCAGAACAAGCTTGGCCTACCAAGCGTGGCCTACCAGGGATCCGAACAACTTAGATAGAAGCCGCACTTTCGGCAGATTGCTTTGCAGCGGTGGGGGTGAAGCCGGGTCGAGCAGTTGGGACAGAAAAGAGAGGCGTCGGGGCGGGCGCTCGCGGCGATGGAGGTCACGGCCGGAACCTGTGACGGCGAGGGGGCGGCTGCCGGTTTTTGAGAGTCCGGGCGCACGGAACTCATTGCTGCTTTTTGTAACACGGGTGGGCGCCTGCGAGGAAGATTGATGTTGTATACCTGTGGGCGCGTGCGACGAAACAGTATCCATTGCCGGAGGGTGAGGTTGCGGGAGTTACTTCAGCAGCGCCTTTACCGCGGGCGGCAATTCGAACAGGGAGTCTGACAAGGGCTCGTAGCTGACGGACTTTTTTGTGAAGGTTCGAGTGCGGTCGCCCGTGTGCATCGTCATTTTCGTAGCCACCATCGGGCCGCCGAAGTTTTTGTAGTCTTCAAACAGAAGGACAGTCACTGTTTTTGAGGAATTGTCCGCCTCGTAGCGATAACCGGCGAGCAGCCCGGTTTCTACGTCGTAGAACTGATTATTATCCTTGCCCCAATGGGTGGTGCCGTGCAGCCAGTAGCAGCGATGACCATCAAAATCGGTGACGCCCGCCAGTTCGAGCTTTTGGAAATAGTCGGGCTGGTGCAGGGGATATTGGAGATCGGCGTCTCGGCGATCCGATTCCACCGGGGTGTCGCGGTCGATGGTTGCCTTGGGATCAATTGACCACGAAACCTGGCCGTCAAAGCCCGAAGTCACCTGAGTGCCATCGGAACGCGTAACTGTGAAAAGAGATTTGAATGGCTTGCTGTAGGAGATGAACGTCGACTTGCCCTGGATGCCGGTGCCTTCGATCTCTCCGCGAACGGTTTCCGATTGGACGTTTTTGATGGCATCGACGCCGCCCAGCGCGGTTTTGTACCTTTCGAGGACTGCTTCGGCTGTTATGAGCTGATCCGTCTGTGCCGACAGCGGCGCCGACCACATCGCAAAGACAGTGAGCGCGGCAAGCGCAAGGGTGGGTATCCGCATGTGGGATGGACGACGCATGCAGCCAAAGGTCAACTAGGATTTCGGGCCGGCTGGGGTTTCGTGCTCACGAGCCATGGGTGTTTTCGTCTAAGGTTGGGTCATGGTTAAAAGTCATTTGGTTAAAGAATGGTTGCGGCCGTTCACGCGGCTCTCGATGATTTGGTTGGCTGCTTTTTTGGCGCTCTTGCTGGCCGGGTTTTTGCTGGCCCGTCCAGTGGCCGCTCAGGTACCGGCTCCCAAGCTGATTGGCGAGGAAACGCACACGCCGCAGTTGCCGGAGAAGGACGCCATCCGCATACGCGAATTTTACCGGCTCAATGCGCAGATCGCCGACGAGGTTTGGCCGGGCTGGTCGCGGACCATCGCGCCGCTCTTGCTGGTCACCAGCCAGGGGGAATTCTTGACTCATTATCCCGACACTCCGTCGGATTTCGAAAAGATTGGCGACAATCTCTACGCGCGGCCGCGGCAGTTTTCTGTCAATCTGCTGGCCACGTTTCCCGCCTTTGGGCCGCAGTCGGTGATCGTGATCGGCGAGCCTGAAAATACCGAAGCCAAGACCAGCACGCCGTGGCTGATCACCGTGATGCACGAGCATTTTCATCAGCTACAGGACGGCCAGCCGGGCATGTTGGAGGCGATGAAAGGGCTCGGGCTGGCGCATGGCGACGAGACTGGTATGTGGATGCTCAACTATCCGTTTCCTTATGACAAGCCGGAGGTGGTGCGCTCGTTTGCCGATCTGCGCAAGTTGCTGCTCGAGGCGCTGAACGAGAAGAAAAACGCGAAGTTTCGGAAACTCGCCGGACAATACGCGGTGGAACGGAAGAAATTCTTCGGCCAGCTTGCGCCGGATGATCGCAAGTATTTGAGCTTCCAGCTCTGGAAGGAAGGGATCGCGCGCTACGTACAGGTCAAGTCGGCCGAGGCTGCGGCCAGCTATCAGCCGACGCCCGAGTTCGCGGCGCTGGCGGACTATGAGCCGTTTGCTGCTTATGCCAAGAGGTTTCGCGGCGACACGATGAGAGAGTTGGGCGAGGCCGACCTGGCGAAATCGAAACGGATCGTGGTGTATTCGTTTGGGGCGTGCGAAGGGTTTTTGCTGGATCGCGTCAATCCGAATTGGAGGGACGGTTACTTCGAACACCCGTTCACGCTTGACCCTTATTTCGATTTCGCGCAGTGAGCGGATATGCGCGCCTGTCTTAAGCATGGCGTCCTTCGGGGGTGTGCGCGGAGACGCGGCAGGCCGCGTCTCTACCATGCATGGGGTCGTTTTTATTTCGGATTTACTTCTCGGTGACGTCCTTCAGGAACGCATAATAAAAATCGACGGCGTGATAGAACGACTGCACGCCGATGCGCTCGTCTTTTCCATGCGCGCGAATATCGTCACGATCGTACTGCTCACCTGAAATGATGTAGGTTGGCATGCCGGCGGCGTTGGTATAGACGCCATCGGATGCGCCCGTAGCCATGGTGGGAAGCACGGGAATGCCGGGCCACATCTCGGCCACAACTTGCCGGAGCGCGTCGAAGACATCCTGGCGCGGGGCCGGAGGAACGAAGCTGTGGCGGTCGGAGCCATGATCGAGGATCTGGCCGTCGATGTCGCGATACTGAACTTTAATTCTTGAATCGGCGATGATTTTAGTGAGGGCGAGGCGCGTCTCTTCGAGCGAATGGCCGGGCAGGATGCGGCAATTCACGTTCGCTTGCGCCGTCTGCGGCAGCGCGTTATTGGCATGGCCTCCGCTCAAACGCGTGGGTACGCAGGTTGTGTGCATGGTGGAGTTGTCGATTGGATCTTTGGAGAGGCGCGCGACCGCGTCGAGGTCGGGCGGAGTTTTGAGGATGGCCGCGATATCGGCGGCGCGCTGACCGGTCGAAATTTTCTGCTGGCCTTCGTAATAGGCGCGCGTGACGTTGTTCAGCTCGAAAGGGAACTGGTAATTGGCGATGCGCGTAATCGCCGCGGCCAGTTCGTAGATGGCGTTGTCAGGTCTTGGCAACGAGCTGTGACCACCGGGATTGGTCGCGGTCAGCACGAAATCGCTGTACAACTTTTCTGTGGCGTTGACCTCCATCATGATTGGCTTGCCATGGTCGGAGAGAACGCCTCCGCCGTCGTGGTTCATCACGAATTCGGCGTCGATCAGCTCGCGATGATTTTTCAGCAGCCAGTCGACGCCATTCGACGTTCCGCCTTCTTCGTCGGCGGTGAGCGCGAGAATGATGTCGCGGGTCGGGACGTAGCCTTCTTTTTTCATGCGCATGAGGGTCGCGGACATGATGGCGTCGCCGTCTTTCATGTCGCTTGAGCCGCGGCCGTAAAAATATCCCTCCTGCTCCACGAACTTGAAGGGATCGGTGGACCAATCCTCGC
This sequence comes from uncultured Acidobacteriaceae bacterium, assembly GCA_963803645.1. Taxonomy (GTDB): domain Bacteria; phylum Acidobacteriota; class Terriglobia; order Terriglobales; family Acidobacteriaceae; genus Acidiflorens. The sequence goes on from CAWDNK010000007.1 coordinate 1,705,776, forward strand.
GGCGCGCTTCGACGACGTCGAGGTGGCCGATGAGAAGCACGGGCTTGTGCTTGCCGGAGCCGTGCAGGCGAACGACGAGATTCTTCTTGCGGTCGTTCGGGCCGAGGACGTGGATATCGCTCTCGGGGAATCCGGCATCACGAAAACGCTGCGCCATGGCTTCGGCGGCTGCCGTGACGCTACCGACCGAGTCAGTGGTGTTGATCTCGATCAGTTGCTTGAACATGTCATGCGCGAGACGGTGCGTGGCCTCGTCGGGCTGGACGGCCTGCTGGGCCACGGTTTGCTGCGCTTGTGGGAGCAAGGTGAGAGAGAGGCACAAAAGCGCGGACGCTGCCAACCACTTTCTAAATCGCACTGATATTTCTCCGTAGGGATTTTCGCCGGATTCGCAGCGACGATATTATCGCGTTCCTTCCACCTCGATCACGACGAAGGAGTCGGGCTCGATCTTTCTATTCTCGCGCGTCGTCCCGGTTACGTTGGCGGTGACGGTGAAGAGCTTGTGCGTCTTTTCGTCGAGCGCCATGGTGCGCGCTCCTTTTTGAGTGGTGACGGTTTGCGCGACGCTGAAGTTGTCGGCGTTGTCTTCTTTGATGATCGTGATCGTGCCGTCGCCCGCCGAGGCGAAGGCGTAACCACGATCGGGATCGAACGCCGTGGCATCGCAGCCCTCGCCGATCGCCGGCGTCGCCACCATTTTTCCGTTGTCCGTGTTCACGATTGCCATCTTTTTATTTCCGCTGCAGCCGGCGAACAGGCGGTTGTTGCGGCGATCGATGGACAGGCCGGTGGGCTCTTCGCAGCCGTCCAGCTTCCAGCGCGATTTCACGGTCAGCTTCTGCGGGTCGAAGGCGACGATCTCAGATGTGTCTTCGATGTTGACGAAGACGGTGCCCTTCTCGTTGCTGACGGCAAATTCGGGCTTGCCTCCGAGGTCGAGCTTGCCCGCGACCTCGCCTTTGGCGGCATCGATGGCAGTCGTGTCATGGCTTTTGCTGTTGAAAGTGAAAACCCGCTTTGAGAATGGGTCATAAAGAATGGCATCGGGTCCGCTGCCGACTTTGATTTTCTTTTCGACGGCGAGCGACTTGAGGTTGAAGACGGTGACGGTATCTTCTCGGCCGTTGCTGGTATAGCCGCGGCTATTGGCGGCGTCGAGCGCAATGCCATGCACGCCTGGTGTGTCGGGAATTTCGCCGACCTGTTTGCCGGACGTGGTGTCGATGACCATGACGCGGGTGGCGCGAGCAATAAACAGGCGATGGCTGTCACTGTCGACTTTGAGGTAATCCCAGCCGCCGTCGCCGCCCAGTTTCCAGGTGTTGACGACCTTGTAATCGGAGGCCGAGGCCAGGGCGACGATGCAGAGGAAGAAAAATGGTAGAAAAATACGGATCGTTTTTTGCAGGTTCGCTCTTGGCGAGATCATTGTTTGGCCGGTCATGCTTTGCCCACTCATTCCTGGATGGTATCGAAAAAGCGGCTGCTTTGGCACTTGCTCCCGAAATGCACGGTGGTTGCGGGTTTTGTACCGAAATTGCCGGAGGGCAGTCTGAGGTTGAGGTTACGATGTTTGATTGCCGATTTAAAAGAGTTGACTCTGCGGTCGCGCTTCTGCGTCGAGCCGCAACCTTCCGCGGTCGACCACAAGTGTGCAAAGTGTTGCTCAGTAACCGCTGGTAACCCGCGCCAATCCTGCTATTTCAAGGCATTCAGGTTTGGTACAGGGCTTGCTTTTATTCACGGTGGAGAAGTTGACAACCGCGGCGCTGCCGCCCGTCACTTCTCCACGGGAGAGATAGCGATGAAGATGACCCTGTTTGTTCTCAGCTTATTCGTATTCATGACCACGGCCGCATTTGCCCAATATGCGGGTGGTAACTCCATCAGTGCTCAGCCTCAGATCTATCAACCACCGGAACATCCGCAGCATGCCGGCTTCGTGGCGCTGGGGACGGGAGCGTCGATCTATCCGGGCACGAGCTATACATCCGCGCAGGGCGACCGCCCGGCATCGGACTTTCCGCAGGCCGCCAGCCCTTCGCTCGGCGACATTGCGCGCGAACTGAAGAAAGAGCATGCCTCGGTCAAGAAGGCCCCGATCGTTTGGATCAACCAATAGGGAAGAATTTGTGGAGCGACGGGCTTCGGGCCCGTCGCGCTCCGCTCGCTTGCAGGTGCCCGCCGTGCAACGCCCGCCGTTTGCCGCAGTCATGACGTAACGCCACCGCAGTTGCGCAAAGCCCGCGCACACGATAGAACACCGGAGATGGATCCGGCCAGCCAGCCTCGACGACGCAACAATCTCGACAATCTGCGAGTAGTGCTTGTAGCGACGCGAAATCCGCTGAACATTGGGGCGGCGGCCCGCGCCATGAGCAACTTTGGAGCGGCGCATCTACGCGCAGTCAATCCCTATGAAGTGGCGTTTCGCGAAGCGCGCTCGGCGGTGGGCGCGGCCGAGTTGCTGGCGGGCGCGAAAGAGTATGCAACCGTGGCCGAGGCGGTGGCAGACTGCCGGCTGGTGGTTGGCACGACGGCGGCTGGCCGTCGGGAGCTACAACACGAGCTGCGCCGCCTGGAAGCGGGCGCGCGGGCCATCAATCGGCAACTGAGAACCGGGCCGGTCGCGCTGCTTTTTGGGTCGGAGAAAGTCGGGCTCTCAAACGAAGACATGAGCCATTGCGATTGGCTGATGCGGATTCCGACGCGTGAAGAGCATGGCTCGATGAATCTTGGGCAAGCGGTCGCGGTATGCCTGTATGAACTGGTGCGCGAGACGGCGGCGGCGGAGAAGAAACGGTCGCGGCAAGTCGACCGGGAGCCGAGGGCTCGGGCGGGGGAGATCGAACGGTTCACGCAGTTGCTGTGTGAGGTCCTCGGCGCTAGCGGATACATAAAGCCGCGAGTCGCCCGCGCGACCGAGGAGAAACTGCGCCGGATGCTGCACCGGCTTGATCTGAGCGGTGCCGATGCCGAATTGTGGCTGGGCATGCTGCGGCAGATTCAATGGAAGCTGAAGGGCTGATGAAGCCGGCGCCAGATCCGACCCTTAGACTCAGATCCGGTCCTTAGACAAAGTGTGGTGCTGGTGTCAGGGTCAGGTTTCGGGTAACAAGTCAGATGCTCCCCATTTCGGCTCTGTTCGTCCCAGAAAGACCCTACGCCGATGCCCGGGGACGCTAACCGTCGCCCTCTCTGGTAGTCCAATAAAGAAGCAATGAGCGCGGCTTTCGGCGTTCGTTGATAGGAGATCGTTGAGAGGAGGGTGACAACATGCGCATGCTGCTGGACACCTTCGCGCAGATCTTGCGCACGCTTTGGGCGCACAAGTTGCGCTCGTTTCTCACCATGTTTGGAATCGCGTGGGGAGTCGGTTCGCTGCTGTTGCTGGCGGGGGTGGGCGAAGGCTTTCGCAACGGCAACCGCAAGCAGCTTGAGAGCTTCGGCAAGAACATCATCTTCTTTTATGGCGGACGCGCGCCGGCGGTCGAGGGCAGCTTCAACTCGATGCGCTGGTTCAATCTCACTTATGACGACTACCTTGCGATCAAGGCGCAATCGACGCTGGCGATGAATATTTCGCCGGTGATCGCGCGCGACGACATTCGCGCGGTGAGCGATTACACGAGCACGAACGGACAGGTTTCGGGCGTGCCTGCCATTTACAGCCATGTGCGGACTATTCCGCTGGCGGTGGGACGGTGGATCAACGACGACGACGATGCCGAGCGCCGACGCGTGTGCGTGCTGGGCGTGGAGATGACGAAGAATATGTTTCCGGGCCGGCCGGCAGTGGGCAACACGATTCTGCTGAATGGCGTGCGCTTTCAGGTGATCGGCGTGCTCAACAAGATCGGACAGGAGGAGCAGAACGCGACTAACGTGCGCATTTTTGTTCCCTTCAATACCATGCGCGAGTTGTTTCCGCTGACCGGCGACAACTCAAAAGAGGGCAATGCGATTTCGTTCGTCAACTATCAGCCGCGCAGCTTTGAAGAGAACGAGACAGCCAAGGCTGAGATGCATCGCATTGTGGCGCGTAATCATGGCGACTTCGATCCCACCGTCAAAGACACGTGGGAAGAATGGGACACGGTGAAGAACCAGAAGACCATGGGCAAGATCTTTAGCGCTATGGATTGGTTTTTAGGTGGAGTCGGCCTGGTGACGCTGGCGCTGGGCGCGATTGGCATCGTGAATATCATGCTGGTTGCGGTCACGGAGCGCACGCGCGAGATTGGGCTGCGCAAGGCGCTGGGAGCGACGCAGAGCAGCATCCTGTTCCAATTTTTTCTGGAGGGCGCGTTTCTCACTTTGTTGAGCGGTGGCATTGGAGTGAGTGGGGCGATGCTGGTGATTCATCTGCTGGGGGGCGTGCATCTGCCGCAAGGTTTCGACACGCCAAAAATCGTTCCGGCATCGGCCATCAGCGCGGTGCTCTCGCTGTCGCTGGCGGGGATTACGGCGGGGCTGTATCCCGCGCGCAAAGCGGCGATGCTGGAGCCGGTGGAGGCGCTGCGGCAGGAATAGGAAGCTCTTAGCTGTTAGCTCTTGGCCAATTCGAATGGCTAGGAGCGAGAGGCTAGAAGCGGAAGCTAAAAGCTTAGAGCTAAAAGCTAAAAGCTTCTATCGAAGAGGTAGGGCAGTAACCAGGCTTAAAGTCAGGATAATATGATTCGCGATCTGCTTCAGGAAGCTTGCGGCGCCATGCAGCACAACCGGCGGCGAACCACGCTCACGATGCTTGGCATGGCTTGGGGAATCGCGACGGTTGTCATCCTGCTCGCGTTTGGCTCGGGCTTTGAACGCGCGATCAGTTTGATTTTCAGCTCCTGGGGGACGGACGTGATCGGTGCGTTTCCGGGACGCACTTCGCTGCAGGCGGGCGGATCGAAGGCGGGGAGCGAGGTCAAACTTAAACTCGCCGATGTCGACTATATTCGCAATGAAGTGCCGATGATCAAGGGCGTCACGCCGATTTTCGACAAGGGCAATGGCGTGACTATTCAACACGACACTCGCACTTACACGAACCTATTTTTTACCGGCGTTTATCCCGTCTACGACCGGATTCGCGGCTTCCAGGTGGCGAGCGGGCGCGGCATGAGTGAGCTTGATCTTGCCGAGCATGGACGCGTGGCGATTATTGGCGATGAGGCGAAGCGGCGGTTGTTTTCGGGTGAACAGGCGCTTGGACAGAGCATTCGCATCAACGGCGTTAGCTTTCAGGTGATCGGAATTTACAAGCACAAGGTGCAGGGCGGCGATAACAACGACAACACGATGGTTGTGATCCCGTTTACGACCATGGGCGATTTGTTTGACACGCAATACATCTCCGGCATGTTCATGGATTACGAAGGAGAGAATCACCAGCAGATTGCGCGCGTGGTGCGCAGCGTGTTAGCGGGCCATCATAATTTTCTTCCCGATGATCGGCGCGCGGTGTTCATCGCCGATTTCAAGCAGGACTTCGACGACTTCACGATCGTGACCACCGCGCTCAAAGTGCTGCTCGCGTTTATCGGCGCGCTCACGCTTGGCATTGGCGGCATTGGTCTGATGAACATCATGCTGGTCTCCGTACAGCAGCGCACGCGTGAGATCGGCGTGGAGAAGGCGCTGGGCGCACAGAAGCGGCACATCCTGTTGCAATTTCTGGCCGAGGCGCTAGCGATTACGTTTGCGGGCGGGGCGGCTGGAATCGGTATCGCGTACCTGATTTCGTGGGGAGTTGGCGCGCTGCCGCTGATGAGCGCCTTCGGCGACAACCTGCAAGCGGGCGATATTCACTTGCAGATCAACGTCAGCAGCCTGGCGGTAGCGACGATCATTTTGAGCGTGGTGGGAATTTTGAGCGGGATGATTCCAGCGATTCGCGCGTCGAAACTCGATCCGATCGAGAGCCTGCGCTACGAATAGCGCGGACGCTGCATGGATTCGACGATGACCTTGCCGATCACGAGCAGCGTGATCAGCGTGATAATCCCGAGCGAGATGACGCAGTAGATGCACCAGACGCCTAACGCCAGCGATTCGATATCGGCGAGGTGAATGGCGAACGCGAATGCTGCGGTGACGAAGGGGAGCATCCAGGCATAAGCTTTGCGCCACGCGAGGAAGGCGAGAAAGAGATACCCGGCGATGCCGATGGCAGCGACGGGCACGCCGTGCATCATGGCGAACGGACTCTTGTTGACGATGCCGCAATCCCAGCGCTGGTTGATGCTGCACGGCGAAGCGTCAGTGCGGTAATGCTCGCGCAAGGCGAGCGCTGACGCGACCATTCCAAGCACCGCCAGCAGAATCAGAATCCATCTCATGCAAGGCTCCAGAGCGGATCAAAATGAAGATTTAGTGCGAACTGGTATTATGCGCGATTTTGGGGGCGGGCGGGGAGGGTAGACATCCGTGAGTTTAAAAAAATGGCAAGATAGCAATGCACGAGCAAAGATGAGACTAATTTTCGTCCGAGAGTGTCGGGAACGTTAATCTGTCTTGTCTTGACATTCGCTTCTTCTTCGCCTATGCTGCGCGCATGGCGATTACTCGGCGGCAGCATGAGGTTTATGACTTCCTATCGCGCTTTGTTTCGGAGAAGGGATACTCCCCTTCGTTTGAGGAGATCAAGGAGGCGATGGGGCTCAATTCGCTCGCGACTGTTCATAAGCACATCACCAACCTCGAGAAAAAGGGACTGCTGACGCGCGACTACAATCGCAGCCGGTCGATTGATCTGCTGCCTCCGCGGGGGAAGCTGAAGGCTTCGATGGCGGTGAATACCGGGATGGTGTTGCCGCTTTTGGGACGGATTGCGGCGGGGCGTCCGATTGAGGCGATTGAGACGCCGGAGACGATTTCGCTGGCGGATTTTGTCCGCTCGAAGGAAGTATTTGTGCTCGAGGTGCGCGGCCAGTCAATGCAGGACGAGGCGATTCTTGACGGCGACTATGTGCTGGTGGAGAAGACGAAGACGGCGCATAACGGAGACATCGTGGTGGCGCTGGTCGATGGAGCGGACGCTACGTTGAAGAGATTTTTCCGCGAGGGCGAGAACATTCGGTTGCAGCCTTCGAATGCGGCCATGAAGCCGATGATCTTTCCGGCGGCGGCGGTGGAGATTCAGGGGCGGGTGATTGGTGTGCTGAGGAAGTACTAGTTCTCAGTTCTCAGCTGTCAGTTCTCAGGAAACTCTGCGCGGGCGAGAGGGACGGGCTGATACCCGTCCTCCCTAATGACATTAATTCTTGGTTTCCACTGGTTAGACTAGATGGCGGTCGAGGGCTTTTTGAATGTCGTCTTTGGAGCGGTAGCCTACGAGTTGCTCCACTACCTGTCCGCCTTTGAAGACCAGCAGGGTTGGAATGCCGGTGACCTTGTAGCGCATGGGGGTCGCGCCGTTGCGGTCGACGTCCATTTTGCCGATGGTGACTTTGCCCTGATATTCGCCGGCTAGTTCTTCGACGATGGGAGCGATGGCGCGGCAGGGGCCACACCATGCGGCCCAGAAATCCACGAGCACGGGCTTATCCGACTTCAATACATCCGAATCAAAATTTGCGTCAGTTACTTCGACGATGCCGTTGCTGGCCATTCATCCTCCAAAGTTTATGAAAAGTGAAGTTGCCCGGATGGCGCGCTGGCCCGTCGGGCGAACTGTCTATCCTAGCACTGTTGATTAGATGCGGGGCGGGCGGGGAAGTCGCAGGGGGTGGGGGCCGGCCTAGCCCGGAGGAAGTTGACTCTGCTGAGGGTCGAGGAGAAGGAGATCCTTCGCTTGGCCGCTCAGGATGACAATGCATTGAGGCCGCTCGAGATGACGGTGCATTGAGGCCGCTCGGGATGACGGTGCATCAAGGGTGACTTCGCTTGTGGAAATGTTACTCTACACAGTCGCATGAGCATCCTGACCTTCACTCTCGTGGTTGCGGTGGTGTCGTTTGCCGCGGGACTTCTGGGATCGTTAACAGGGCTCGGCGGCGGCGTGGTGCTGGTGCCGCTGCTTACCATCTTTTTTCACGTTGATATTCGCTATGCGATTGGGGCTTCGCTGGTGTCGGTGATTGCGACTTCTTCGGGCGCGGCGGCGGCTTATGTGAAGGAGGGGATCTCGAATATTCGCATCGGCATGTTTCTGGAGATTGCGACTACGTCGGGCGCGCTGCTGGGCGCTTTTCTTGCGACCTGGATGCCGGTGCGCGGCATCGCCATTATTTTCGGGGCGGTGCTGCTCTACTCGGCATATATCTCGCGGCGGCCGCGGACCGAGGCGCAGCGCAATCTTCCGCCCGATCCGCTGGCGACGCGGTTGCGCTTGAACGGCTCCTTTCACGACCGGGAGGGAAATCGCACGTATAACGTCCAGAATGTGCCGACCGGATTCAGCCTGATGTTTGGGGCGGGAACTTTGTCGGGGTTGCTGGGAATTGGCTCGGGTGCGGTGAAGGTGCTGGCGATGGATCAGGCGATGCGGATTCCGTTCAAGGTTTCGACCACGACGAGCAACTTTATGATCGGGGTCACGGCGGCGGCGAGCGCGGGCGTTTACCTGAGCCGCGGCTATGTCGATCCGGGGCTCTCGATGCCGGTGATGCTGGGTGTGCTGGCGGGATCGCTCCTGGGCACGCGGATTCTGGTGAAGGCGGAGACGAAATCGCTGCGGCTGGTGTTCAGCATCGTGATTCTCGTGCTGGGATTGCAGATGCTCTATAAAGGACTGTGGGGTGGGATCTGATGCCGAGCGGACTGCACGAGTTCGCCGAATTCAAGCCGCAGCCGTGGCGCGACCGGCGCATGGAGGTAATTCTCGGCAACCTGCTGCGCACGGGAGTGATGTTTTCGGCGGCGGTGGTTTTGTGGGGAGCGTGCATTTATTTGTACCGGCATGCGCGCGAAGTGGCCAATTACAAGATTTTCATGGGTGAGCCGTCGGATTTCCGGACAATTCCGGGCGTGATCCAGAGCGTGCGCGGCGGGCATGGGCGGGGATGGATTCAGCTGGGGTTATTGCTCTTGATTGCGACTCCGATTGCGCGGGTCGCGTTTTCGATTGTTGGATTTTCGATCGAACGGGATCGGTTGTACGTGCTGTTTACGGTGATTGTGCTCGCGATTCTGCTTTATAGCTTGCTCGGGTCGGGGTTCACGCTGTAGCCGTGAGCACGGTGCCGGGGCTGAAGCCTGAGTCATTCAGAGATGATTGACACCGCCTCAAGGACGGCTCTTCCATGAAACGCGACGTTCGGACTTCTTCCGCAGACTCTAGCGGAGCGAGGCGCGGATTTCTCGCAGCAGGTAGTACTCGTTGACTGGGCGGTCATCCTGCATGGCGGGCGCGTCTTTATCGAGGGCGATGATCCAATCGATGGGCATTTCATTTTTCAGGACAGCGGCAAACTGCTGTTCGGGAGTGGGGTACGGTCCCCATTCGACTAGATCGGCGGCGGCTGCCGGCGGCATGCGTTTTGCGAGCTCCGCGGCGGAGCGGTCGGGAATGGGCTGATTGCTGGCCAGGAAATGGATGCCCCATCCGGAGATGGATTTGAAGGCGCGAACATAGACAAATGAATCGCGCAAGGCGCGGGCGATGGCGGCGACGTCGGTGTAGTCCCCGCCCGGGAACCACTGCTGGAGGATTCCGCCGGGACGCAAACGTTTTTTGGCGGCGGAATAAAATTCGCGAGAATAGAGCAGGCTCGATCCGGCAGCGCCAATCGGCGGCGGCGGGTCGATGACGATCACGTCATACTGATCGGTCGTGCGCTCGAGAAATCGCCGGCCGTCGTCGACTACAACGTGGGAGCGTGGCGACTTGAGGAGCTGGGGCGCGTCCGCGTGGTAATACCAGAAAAGCTTGGGCACGCTCGGGACGAGGTCGACCACGGTGGAATCGATTCCCCAGGAGAGCATAGAACGATGCGTGGTGCCCATGCCGAAGCAGATGACGAGCGCATTCTGCGGCGGATGATCGAGGAACGCCAGCGGCATGGCCGACATCATTTTGGTGATCGGCGTCAGAATGGTCATGTTGATGCCGTTGACGTAGAGGCTCTTCTGCATGCCCTCGCCGGCGGCGATGACGGTAGCCGTACTGTCGCGGCGCACCTGGCCGCCCGCGACGCTGGCGACGTAGCTGCGCGTCCTCAGCACCAACACAAAAGATGCCAGCAAAATGGCGGTGGCGACCAGGGCGCGCGCGGCTGTAAATCGTTTGACCGAGCTTCGGACTTGTCCTTGCACGAAAGCGAATGCTATGCCGACGAGCAGCCAGGGCAGCGCCAGAGCGGTCAGGGCATAGCGCTCGTCAAGATGAGGCAATAACACAAAGCCAGCGAGCAGCGGGCCGAGAATGCATCCGGCGACGTTGACAGCATAGCCGAATCCGGCGCGGTCAGGATCGCCCTCCGAAAAACGGTCGACGAGTTTTGGAGTGAGAAATCCGAGCAGTCCGCTGAAGACCGCGATGCCGAGCGGCACACGCAGCCAGGCGGGAATCGCGACGCGTGTATCGGCGGTGAGCAGCGGGATGAGAGCAGCAAGCCAGACAGACATCCAGAGCAGCGGGGTTTCGCCCGTGTGGCGGCGGCTCCATAGGCGGTAGATAGTCGATCCGATGAAAGTTGCGGCGAGGTACACGCCGAGGATAGTCGCGAACGAATAGACGAAGGTTCCGACGAAAATGGTGTAGAGCCGGATCCAGACGACCTCCATGCCCATGCTGGTGAGGCCGGTCGCGAACAGGAGCCAGAGCGTGCCGTTGTTGAGCATGCGATGCCAGGGTGGCGCGGAGGAGCGGCTGGCGGAGTAGTCATTTTCGCGATCGTTTTCGCGATAGCGTTCGTGACCGTCGTCGGTGGTGCCCGCGGCGGGCGCTTGTTTGGCGGCTAGCCGCAAGGCAGCGCCGCAGATGCCGAGATTGAGCATCATTCCAATTTGCAGGGTTGAGGTGAAACCAAACTCCTCAATCAGCAGAAGTGGGATGAGCGAGCCGGCGACCGCGCCGAGAACATTAGCGAGATAGAGGAAGCTGAATGAGCGGCGGGATTCGAGGTGTTTGCCGCTGCGAATGGCAAACATGCCGAGTGGAATGGTGGCGCCCATGCACGCGCACCACGGAATGATGGTGGCGGCCAGCCAGATGCCGGCGGCGATGTAGTATCCGGCGGACGACAGAGACAAGCTGGCGCCGAGGTGCTCGAGAACAAAGCGGCCAGCCAGCAATTCGAGGGGGACAACCACGGCGGAACAGCCGATAAGAATTTCAGCGGCGGCGTAGAGTTGCAGCGGCGGAATGGTAAAACGCCGCTCGTATTTGCGCACCATGCGGCCGGCGGCCAGCGAGCCGACGCCCAGCCCTCCCATGAAGCAGGAGAGCACGATGGAGACCATGGGCGTGGTGACTCCAAATTGCGCCATCGCAAGGCGAAGCCAGATCAGTTCGTAGAGAATGCTGCAGAATCCGGAGACCAGGAAGAAACAGAAAAACCAGCTGCGGCCGCTGGCGGAGCGGTCGCCTGTTCCCGTCCCGAATTTTGCGTCGCGCTGGGCGGGCGAAACTTCCATGGCCGGCACGGGCTTTGAGCTCACGGTTACTCCTAGGTTGCTTGTTCAAGTTTCGCAGACCGGCGGAGTTTGCGCGTTGAGGTAACTCGCCGGGGTGGTAACGAAAGTCATTCGGGCGGTTTGGTTGTCGCGGCGGGAATGTTGGCTCGGAGATCAGGATCGGTGCGAGCGATGAGTATGACGGATGATTACGAGGAGAATGAGATTCCTCGCTTGGCCGCGCGGAATGACAAGGGGAGAAGGTGGCGTCGGGATGATGAGGCGCGCTTGATGACGCAGGGCGCGGTTCAGGCGAGGATGGAATCGTCGAGACGCTTGCGGCGGAAGTCGGCTACCGCCTGGACGAAGGCTAGAACTAACGGATGGGGATGATCTTTGCGCGAGGTTAGCTGGGGCTGGAATAGCGTTGCGATGTAGAAGTGGTGGGCGGGCGATTCGATGGCGCGGCATTCTCCCTTCGGTCCGCGGGCTACGACTGGAAAGCCGGCTTCCATGGCGGTCCATTCGAAATCGGGATTCACCTCAAAGTTGCAGAAGAATTCCTCTTCGATGACCTCTTTGTCGCCATAGGCGGCGGCCAGGTAGGAGCCGGGGGCGAGATGGATTTCGGGTCCGATGCCGGAGAGCTTGGGCGCGCCCTTTTTGCGGTTGGGCAGGGCGCAGGCTACCGGGTAGATGACGATATTTTTGGCGTTCGGATCTTCTTCCGCGGTGGTGGCGTCGCGGATACCGATCACGTTGCGGGCGCATTCGATGAGCGCGTATTGAAATCCGCCGCAGGTGCCGAGATAGGGCCGGTCGTTTACGCGCGCAAATTCAATTCCTTTCAGCATGCCGTCGAAGCTTTTGTAGGGACTGCCGGGCGATCCCCAGAGGCCGTCGTACGAATCAAGCACGGCGGCGGCGCCCGGCTCGAGGAGCGAAGGCGTCGGCAGCCAGGCAGATTCGACCTCGATAGAAAGTTTGCGGGCGGCGTGCTGGAGGGAGTCGTCGATGGCGTGATGAGAGCGGGATTCAGGGTTGAAATCGCCGAGGATTCCGATGCGGACGGGATCGTTCAGCGCAGCCATCTTTGCAGCATTGTAAATCAGGGTGAGGGGTGCGAGCGCGGAAAGAATGGGCGACGGTTTTGTACTAGCGAGTCCGGGTTAGATACTCCAGCAGGAGAACTTGCAGACCGAAGGCGGTGAGACCTGTGCCCATCATAACGAGGAGGACGGACGTCCAGCCGAGGGAAGTCGGGAGTCCGGATTGATTTGAAATCAGGAAAGGGGCGTCGTTGCTGCCCTTTGTCATGGTCAGGGAAGGCCGGGGAATTGGCGTGGAGCCGGTCGGCGAGGCGGAGGTTGGGGTGGGCTGCGAATAATCGACTTTTGCCGGCTCGGACTCTGGGCGCTCGCTTCTTGAGTTGCCGTTGTTGGGGCTGCTTGCCGGCGTTGACGCTGAGTCGGTGGTTGGCGGGGCGGCGAAGATCGCGCGGCTATTGGTGGCGGCCTCGCGCTGTGTGCCGGGCGAGGCGGCATCGGTGGAAGCCCACAGGTCGGCTTGCGCGATTCCGGCTCTATTCAGGGCGGCCGCGATTTTAGCCTGCTGGGTCATTTGCAAAGTCGATGAGGGCGCGGAGCCGCTGGTGAGACGAATGACTTCGGGCTTGGATGAAGAGGCGAGAACGAGATCGGTGTCGCCGCGGGGCGATGAGGCATTTGCCGCGCTGGACGAATTGGCCGGCGCGTTTTGGATGGAAGCGTCTTTGTCGCGAGTATTGGCGTCGCGCGCTGACTGATTCGTCTGAAGGCTGCGATCTGTATCGCTCGTGAGCGTCCCAGTGATGAAGACTGGCGTGGCAGGCTCGAGACAGCATTCTTCAATCCGAGTGGGGCGGTCGACTGTGACTCCGTTGCGGGCCAGGAAACTGGCCAGGCGCTCGGGTATGGGGTTTTGAGTGGCCGGCTGATGTGAAGGCTGATTTGCGGACGATGCTGCCGAGCCATATTCCTCACCGAAGTTCTGGCGCAAATCGAGTTCGGCTCCGAGCGGCTCGACCAGCAATTGTCCGGTGGAATCTTCGAGAAGGAATGTAAGGCAGCCGGTTTCCTCGGCCGCTTTTTTCCATTCGCTTTTGCCGCCCGGCTCCTGTTGCCAGATGGACGTTCGGTAGACGTAGCACGGGCTGCCGGTGATGGGAGCGGCGAGCGTGCGCGGGCCCGTGGCTCGGCCAAAGATGGCAGCCGCTCCGGGAGAGGCCGCGCTGATGCGGAGCCTCGAGCGGTGACCGCGGAAGTATCTGCTCGCCAAGAGTCGAACGCCGAAAAAGCAAAACGCCAGGCCGAGTCCGGCGGCGGAGCAGCCCTCGAGCACCAGGCGATTAAGCGCGATGAAATGTAGGAAGCTTGGGTTCACGGGCGTGCGACGGCCTGCGCGTTTCGAAGAACGCGAGGGGCTCTCTTAGAGCATAAGAAAGCCGCGGGACAGGGATGGAAAAAAGGCTTGTTTTCGGCTTACGGAAGTAATCCCGGCGGTCGTGGGCCGGGTCGTGCCTCCCCGGCTCTCACCGGGCTAGACGGAGACGCGTTCGTCTTTCTGCTTCAAATCGCGCTGCTTCAAATCGCGTTCTTTCAGAATTGTGGCAACGGCCGCGATGGCGGCGTCGACCTCTTCGTCAGTGTTGTAGAAATGGGGCGCGAAGCGGACTCCGGCTTTGGGACGCCAGTCGACGAGAATTTCGCGGGCGAGGAGTTCGCGGCTGACGGCTTGGGAGTCGGGCATGTCGATGGAGACGGTTCCGCCGCGCTGCTCGGGATCGCGCGGCGTATTGACGCGCCAGCCGTGATAGTCGGCGAGCTCGATGAGGCGGGCGGTCTGGCGTTTGGATTTTTCGCGAATTTTTTCGATGCCTACTTCGCTGATGATCTGGAGGCCGGGACGGCAGGCTTCGAGCGCCGGGATGTGGGTGGTTCCGTTCATGAAGCGGAGCGGCGGCTGGGCATAGCGAGTGGGCCCGGTGGAGAACTCGAAAGAATTTTCGTGCGCGAACCAGCCGGTGAGTTTGGGTTCGAGATTGTTGCCAAGATCGGGGCGAACGTAAAGATAGGCGACGCCGGGACCGCCGCAGAGCCATTTGAGAACTCCTCCACAACAGAAGTCGACGTTGAGGGTCTGGACATCGATGGGCACGCTGCCGAGCGACTGAAACGTGTCGAGCACGACATGGGCGCCTACTTTGTGGGCCTTTTCGATGATGGCGCGCGCGTCGTTGATATAAGAGCTGCGAAAGATGACGTGCGAGATGGGAACGAGCAGCGTTTGGTCGTCGATGGCGTCGAGCAGGCGCTCGGTGGGGACAGTGACGCCGTCATCCGTCTTGACCATGTGAACGCGCGCGCCGAGCGGGCGCTGCGCCTCCCAGAAATACATGACGGAGGGAAAGTTCATATCGTCGTAGACGATTTTGTTGCGCCGGCCGGAGAAATCGAAACACGATGCGACAACCGCCTGGCAGGTGGTGACGTTCTGATGAACGGAGACGGAATCTTTGGGCGCATTCATGAGCGCGCCGAGTTCGTTGCCGACTTCAAGGGCGAGCATCCACCAACGCTCTTCCCAGGCGCGAACGCCGCGCGTGGCCCAGATGTCGGCGTAGGCCTGGAGGGCCGGGTAGACGTTGCGCGGCATGGCGCCGAGAGAGTTCGAGATCATGTAATTGCTGCGCTCGAGGATGGGGAACTCGGTGCGGTAGTGGAGGAGCGAATCGGGCATGGGTTCATTGTACTAAGTGAGGCGAGCTTATAGCTGCCAGCTACTAGCTACTAGCTTCTGGCTTAAAGCAAAAATCAAACTGAAAGACCGAAGCGGGACCGCAACTCGCGTTTGCCGTGGTTGGTGATCTGGAGGGCCCGGCTGTCGAGATGCTGGGTCAGCCATTTTCTTTTTAGCGCGATTTCCAAGAGCGCGGCACCGATGGCTCCGCCGAGATGCGAGCGGCGCTCGCTCCAGTCGAGACAGGCGTAGGCAAAGCGGCGACGCTGCGCTTTGGCGGCGGCTACGTCGACCCCGAGTGCAGCGAGGGATTGCGATCCCTTTGAAGAAAGATCATAAGAGTCGACTGTGTTGGCCGGGGTTTCGCACAGCCAACCCAGCGCTTTTATGCGGTCGTGAAGCGCTACGCCGAGGGTGCCGGCGATGTGGTCGTAGCAGGTGCGGGCGGCGCGCAGATGATTGGGCGTGTTCGGAACGAAGCGGGCGCGCGAATTTCCGGAGGCGCTTCCGGCGAGGGAATTTCCGGCAATGACGTTCCCCGCGAGAATGCTGAGCGCTTCGAGCGCGGCGGCGACCTCGACGCCGTGCAGGCTGTAGTAACGATGCTTGCCCTGCACCAAGACCTTGATCAGCTTTTCATCTTTGAGGCGGCTGAGATGAACGCTGGCAGTAGAAGGGCTGACCTCGGCGACCACGGCGAGTTCGGTACTGGTGCGGGCGTGGCCGTCCAGCAAAGAGCTGAGGATGCGGGCGCGCGCCGGCTCGCCGATGGCAGCGGCGATTCTGGAGAGGGCGAGGTTAGAGTCGAGACTCGGGCTTAGGGCTACATTCATAGTTTGATGGTAGACGAAGTGTGTGTGTTCGACAAGAACGATACTCATTGGCGATGCCTTCTGACGAGCCTTCAGGCACGAAGATCGACCGGCGCACCGCGCTTTCGCTGATGGGCGCGATGATGGCGGCGGCAACTTTGCGGGCGGACCATGCGGGGGCGTGGACAAACAATGAGGAGTCAAACAACGAGAGGACAGCTATGACGATTGCTTGTTTTATCCGGTATCAGATCGATCCGTTTCAGAAGGACGAGTTCAGGAAATATGCAGAGAATTGGGGACGCATCATTCCGCGTTGCGGCGGCCACCTGATCGGATATTTTCTGCCGCATGAGGGGACGAACGACATTGCCTGGGGATTGATTGCGTTCGAGAGCCTGGCGGCGTATGAAGCGTATCGCGCGCGCCTGCGCTCCGACAAGGAAGCGGTGGAGAATTTCACCATGGCGCAGAACAAGCGGCTGGTTCTGCGCGAGGAGCGAAATTTTGTGCAGGTGGTGGATGGAACATTCGAGTTGCCTTCGACGATGAAATGATGGAGTCGGGCGAAATAACCGGCGCATCAAATTTGCACGGATGAAATCAGAATCGGCGATCAAGAAAATTGGCATTGTGGGCGGCGTCGCGTGGCCGTCGACCGTCGTCTACTATTCGGAGCTTAGCCGTCGCGGGGATGAGTTGCGACTGACGCGGCACGCCAATACGCAGACGATGGCGATGGAGATGACGATTGAGTCTCTGGATCTGAACCGCGCTATTTCTCTTTGGGGCCGCGATGACGACGACGCGTCGTGGGCGCGCTTTGACGAGTACCATCGCGGCGCGCTCAAACGGCTGGAGGCCTGCGGGGCCGAGGTCGCGGTGATGGCCAGCAACACGCCGCATCATCGCTTCGATGCTATTGTGCGGGGAGTTGGGATTCCGGTGATCAGTATTGTGGACGCGTCGGCTCGGGAGGCGGTGCGGCTGGGGGCGCGCGAGGTGCTGATTCTTGGCACTCCGGTCACGATGCGATCGGCGAAATTTCGTCAAGGGTTCGCGCGACATGGGATCGAAGCGCGCGGGCCTCGGGATGAACAGGCGCGGGCGGCGACGGAGGAGTTAATTCGGGAGCTGCAAGCTGGCCAGACCACAGGTGCGGCGGAGCGATTGGGGAAAGTTGCTCGCGAGTCGTTTGCGGCTGAGTTTTCCGGGCGTCCGGTGGTGTGTTTGGCATGCACGGAGTTGCCGCTGGCGTTTGTGGATGAGAAGGTTGTTGCCGCTTTTGAGGATGGGGGAGTTTCGTATATCAATACCTCCGGGGCGCATATTGATGCAGTGTTTGAGTTTGCGACCGCGGATGCCCGCTAAGAGAACTCTCTTTATATATCTCAACCCTTCAGTCGTCCCTCCGGCACTCGACCAAAAAAGGGCGGTTGACTCCCGGCGCTCAAGCGCCGGGCTATTGTCGGTTGTCCCTCCGGGACACAATTTCTGAATGGCCACGCGATGGTTTGATCACTGCGTATGCAACCGTTAAGCCGATCAACATTGTTACGCCGCTGATCAGATTGACTCGCGAATCGAACCATGTCTTTGCTACGCAGGCTAGAACAGTAATCAGGCCGATGATTGATCCCCATTCACCGAGCGGCGAGCGGGCGAGGATTTTTGCCGCTTGATCACTTGTCATGCGGCGGCGGAATTGGATGTGGGCGGCGAGGGAGACGATCCAGGAGAGCATCATGCCGAAGAGCGCGGAGCGGAGAATGTATTCGAAGGCGCGGGCGGGGGCGTAGCGCTCAAGGATCAGCGCGGCGACAATTCCGTAGGACGAGACGATGAGCGCGTAGGAGGGAGCGCCGCTGCGGCTGAGTTGGCCGAGACGCACGGGAGCCCATCCGGTGCGAGCCAGTGAAAAGAGCATGCGCGAGGAAATGTAAAGCGCGGCGTTCGCCCCCGAAAGGGCCGCGGTGAGAACCACGAAATTCATCAGATGGGCCGCGCCCGGAAGGCTGACGGAGCGGAAGACGGTGACGAAGGGGCTCTCGGTCGAACCTGCGCGATTCCAGGGCATGACTCCAACCAGCACGATAATGGCGCCCATATACAGCGCGGTGAGAGACAGGAACGTCATGCGGGTGGCGCGGGCGACTTCTTTCGGGGAGGCGGACTCGCCCGAGGTGACGGCGACGAATTCGACTCCCGCGAAGGTGTAGATCGCGAACGTGATGGCGAGGAGCGGTGCAGCGATGCCGAGCGGGAAAAATCCGCCGTGGGCGGTGTATTGCGGGGCGGTGCGTCCGGTGACGAGGAGCGCGGCGCCGAGCGCGATGAAGGCGGCAATGACCGCGACTTTGATCATGGCGAACCAGAATTCGAAGCGACCGTAGTGGTGGACGCTAAGGAGGTTCGTCGAAAGAAGAAAGGCCGCGAAGATAGCGACCCACAGCGGCGCCGGAGTATGCGGCAGCCAGAACTGCATGTAGGTGGCGGAGGCGACCATCTCGGCTCCGATGGAAAAAGAGATGGCCAGCCAATAGCCGGAGCGGGAGACGAAGCTCGCCCACGGGTTGAGATAGAGATCGGCGTAGACGCCAAAGGATCCGGCGGCGGGATGGGCGCTGGCGAGTTCGCCGAGGGCGAGGGTGACGGTCCAGCTGACGAAGGCGGCGAGGACAAAGGTGAGAATGACGGCGGGTCCGGCGAGCGAGATGGCGCTCGCGGTGCCGAGGAGCAGGCCAGTGCCGATCGAGCCACCGACGGCGACCATGGTCATCTGTCCGGCAGTGAGCTGGCGGCGCAGGCCGGATTCGGGATTGGGTTGAGCGGGCACGGATGGAGTCGAGCATCGGAGCGTTCTATTCGTATCACAGTTATGCGCGGAGGAAGTTGATAGGGCGGAGGCGTATCGCAGGAGCCGACGATCGCCTCGGGATGCGAAAACTGTGCGCGTCGTGAACTCGGCGAGATGACGGAGGATGGTCGGAGTGCTATTCGGCGCCGGTGGAGGCTGTGGCAGAAGCGGCAGCAGCGGAAGGAGTTTCTTCGCTGACATTTTCTTCGGGCGGGCCGAACGAGGGCCGGGCTAGTACGACGCGGTTGCGTCCAGCGCGTTTGGCATCGTAAAGAGCGTCGTCGGCGAACTTGAGGAGCAGGCCGATTTGATCGGTCGTCTCATCAAAGCCAGCAATGCCGATAGAGATGGTGACGGCGTTGTCGCGCTCGTTGCCCTGCCGGGAGAAGGTTTCGGCGACTCGCTGGCGGATGATCTCGGCGCGCGCCGCCGCCTGTTGGAGCGAGCATTCCGGCAGAATGAGGGTAAACTCCTCGCCACCGTAGCGGCAGGCGATGTCTTCGGCACGCACGGAACGCAGAAGAATTTCGCCCATGGTAGAGAGCACGCGGTCGCCGGCAGCATGGCCGACGGCGTCATTATAGCGTTTGAAGTGGTCGAGATCGAGCATCATGACAGCGACGGGACGATGCTTGCGGCGCGCCGAGTTGAGTTCGCGTTCCAGAAACTCCTGCATATAGCGGCGGTTATAGAGGGTGGTGAGGGGGTCGCGAATGGCCTGCACGCGCAGCGATTCACGCAGACCGAGATTGGCGATCGCGAGGGCGATATGTTCGGAGACGGCGGTCGCGACGTTGAGACGGCGGGCGGAGTGATCGGAGGCCGAATCTGGGGTGGCGGTGGCCGGAAAGTCGTTGTCCTGGACGGAGAGAATCCCAACCGCTTCGCCAATAGCTACGAGCGGAATGCAGATGGAAGGGCCTTCTCCCAGAAAGTGCGCGCAACGAGCGCCCGAGAGTCCACCGGTGTGCATGTGGAGCGTACCGCGACGAAGGGCCCAACATTCGGTCGGCGAGAAAATCTGTCCGGTGGGTCCAACCCCCCACGTGACCACCGACTCGAGGCGGTTCCTGGAGGGAGTAAGAAGAGCGATGGAACCGGAAGCGCCCGGGAACAAGCGGCGCATCCGCTCGGGAATGAGGCGAAAGACTTCTTCGCGGGAGGCGCAGGCCTGGAGCAGGCTTCCGAGTTCGCTGATCTGGGTGATTTCAGCGGTCTGGCGGCGGGAGTCGTCGAGCAGACGGGTGACTTTCTCGTTCGATGCCGATAACTGCTCCTGGGCGAGTTTCCGCTGAAAGATTTCCCCCTGCTGGTGGTACTGGGTGAGTGCCAGGCGGAACGTGAAGGCGAGAAGCGAGGCCGTGATAGCGATGTCAGTGAGAAATTCGCCATCGGCCTGCTTCCAGCGGTCCATGAGCACGTTGAGGGCGACGAGCATCGCAACCAGGGTGAGGCTGGCGCCGAGGAAATTGAAGAAGTTCGTGGGCTCAGGATTGGATTGCGGCTCGAGTTCGGGAACCCAGGTGATGGCGATGAGGGCGGGGGCGGCCTGGTTGAGGGTCCACGCCAGACCGAACCAGGCAGACGCGAAGACATAGCGATGCAGATCGATCCAGTCCCCGACGAAGGTCGCGACCGCACAGACAAAGAGAAAGAGCGCGAAGCGGAGCAGAAGGTTGCGCGCTCCGGGGGCGCGCGTGAATTGCAGTCGCGCCAGGACTGCGACCAGGAGAAAGATGCTCTGCGCGTCGCTGATGCTGACCGTCCGCAGAAACGCGTCGGCGGGCAGCAGTTGGCGGGTCGGCAAAAAGAAGAAGGTGGAGTAGACGAGGGCAACGACAATTCCGATCTGAAAAAGATCGAGAAAGTTTTCGGAGTTCACGCGGGCGCGCCCGGAGATGTCCGGGAGGAAGAGGATCATCAGGATGGGAGCGCCGTAGAGACAATAGAGCAGTCGCCAGGTGGAGTTTGACAGGGTGGTGAGGTGGAGCGAAGTGTCAAATGCCTGAAAGGCATTCGGCACCAGCCAGACCATCAGGATCGCGGCAAAGAGAAACCAGAAGACGGCGGCCACGCCCTGAGCGCGGCGGAAGACGGTCCAGATGCAGGCAATGGCCAGCAGATTCGCCACGACGATGACGCACTCGGCCAGAGCGCAGCCCCATCGGCCGGTGCCCAAGGTCAGGAATCCAGCCGCCTGGATAGCGGTAAGGAGTGCGAAGGACAGGCTAACAAACCAGGGATTGCGCAGGTTTATGAAGTCGCGCAGGCGCGGAGCGAGCGCTGGGCCCGGACTCGCTGTGTTCACCACAAGTTGCGGATTCTGCATCGCCACTGATGGAAGCATCGGCTGAATTTCGGGAGACTCCAGTTACCTAACGGGCGGGGGTTGAGGGAGCTGCGTTGAGCCTTGCGCGCCTGGATCGGCTGTGCGAGAAACCGTCACGGGACGATCTTTCCAAGGACGATCTTTCTATTGACGATCCGCGGCGGGAAGATCCGGCGGGACGCGCGTGACTTTCGTAATTGAGGCAGGACCAATGCGCGTTGCCGCTGTTGAGGGTGAAACCTAGAATCGAATCGGGTCTCCCTGTCTTAGACCGGGGGCGACCGTCCATGCCTGAAAACCCCAGCCGTGCCGACATTTCGCGCCGCATCGACAAGGCGGAGAAGCTCTTGCAAAAGGGCAAGACCCCCGATGCGCTGGCGGAATACCTGCAGGTCCTGAAAGACGATCCGGAAAATGACAATGTGCGGCAGTTGGCGGCCGATCTGTGCCTTTCGGTGAACAAAGGGGCGCTGGCGGTGCAGTTGCTTGGGGAGCTATTCGACCGGCAGGTGGCGGCGGCCGATGCCACGCGGGCGAGCCTGACGTACAAAAAACTGGCGCGCTATACCAATCCAAGCTGGGAACAGAAGGTGCGCTTCGGGCAGTTGCTGGAGCGTTCGAATAAGAAGGTAGCGGTCGGCACCTACGAGAACGCGCTCGACGATTTGCGCAAGCAGGAGCGAAGAGAAGAGACCTTGCTGGTGCTGCGGCGGATTGTGAGCCTGGAGCCGACGCCGGCGAATCATTTGCGGCTCGCGGAGCTGTCGTCGGAACTGGACGAGCATGTGCTGGCGGCGGAGTCGTTCCTTAAGCTGGCGGAACTCGCCGGGACTGCGGGCGAAAATGCCGGACGTTATTATGAGCGGGCCTATGCGGAGAATCCGGGCGACGAAAAGGTTGCGATGGCGTATGGCAAGAGCTTGCTGACGCAAGGGGACGCGGGCGCGGCGATCTTTATCTTTGAGCCGATGGTGAATGCGGGGGCGACTTCGCCGGAGCTGCGCGATCTTTATGCGCAGGCGCTCTTGGCCGCGGAGCGGTGCGTTGAGGCCGAGCCGATGGTGTGGCAGATGTTCGAGCGCAACCCGGCGCGCATTCATCAGGTGCTCAGCCTGATCGGGAAGATGATCGACTGCGAACTTGACAGCGAGGCGGTTGCACTGGCGCGCAAGCTGGAGGCGTTCCAGCGGCGGCGCGGGGAGCGGCGCTCGTTCATCGCGACCATGCAGGAAATTTTGGCGACTCACCGGCCGACGGTGGAGATGCTGGAATTTCTGGCCGAGCTGTTCAATGCGTCGAATCGCGAGGCGGACTACGCGCAGGCGCTGCTGAAGCTTTTCGATCTCTACTGCGAGAAGCACAATTATCAGAAGGCCGGGGAGTGCCTGGACCGGGCGGCGGAAGTGGATCCGTATGAGCCGGGACATCAGAAGCGGGTCGAGATGTTGCGGGGCAAGATCGACGACCAGCGCTTCCGGGTGATCGCGGCGCGTTTTTCGACGGTAAAGAAAGAGGAACAGCCGGCAGTCAAAGCGGCCGAACCGACTCTTGGAGCCGCGGCGCTCCAGGACCTGATGCTGCAAGCGGAGATTCTTGTGCAGTACGGGATGCGGTCAAAGGCGATCGAGCGCATTCAGCGCATTCAGGAATTGTTCCCGGGCGAAGAGCAGCGCAACCAGGATTTGCAACGGCTTTATATTTCGGCGGGCATCGAGCCGGCGCGGGGGACCGTGCCGACGGGGACGGGTTCGGCTACGCCACCGGCGCAACCGGCGGCGCCTCCAGTAACGGTGGTGGAGGCATCGGACGTCAGCAACCTGGCGAAGGTGGCTGAGATTACGCGCAAGCTCTATCACCAGGGCAACGCCGAGGGCGTGCTCAAGACCGCGGCCAACGAAATTGGCGGCGTGTGGCACGCGACGCGCTGCCTGGCGGCGCTGCGCAAGCCGGGGCTGCCGCCCTCGAGCGTGCAGGAATATCACGCGGAAGGTCTGCTGCCGGTAAGCGCTTCGGCGCTCGCCAGCCTGGTGGAGGCGGTGCAGGACCTGGCGGTGGCGCGCGGCACGGTGACGATCGCCGATGCGGTCAGCGCTCCCGAGCTTTTGAGTGTGCGCGCGGCGATTGAAGAAGCGCAGATTGTGTCGCTGCTGGCTTTGCCGCTGACCGAGGGCAACGACCAGATCGGGGTGCTGATTCTGACGCAGAATGCGCACCGCACCTGGCAGGATTCGGAGATGCTCGTTATTCGCACGCTTACCGACCAGGTGGTGATTGCGCTCAACAACGCCGGGCTGCGGCGGCTGGTGAAAAATCTTTCTGTAACCGACGAGCGGTCGGGATTGCTGAAGCGGGCTTCGTATCTCGATCTGTTGCAGGCGGAGACGCGGCGCGGATTGCAGCAGGGGACGGCGGTCACCGTGCTGCTGATGCAGTTTGGGAAGCGCAGCGCGCTGGTGAAGGAATTTGGCGAGTCGTCGGTGCATCAGCTCATGGATCAGATTGGACAGCTGTTTTCCGCGAATATCCGCTCGAACGACCTCGCGTTTCGCTACGAGGCGACAACGGTCGCACTGGTGCTCGGCGACACGGGCGAAAAAGAAGCGCTGATGGCGGTCGAAAAATTGCGGCGTCTGCTGAAAGAAGTGCGTCTGCCGGGACGAGATCAGTCGGTCGAATTCTGCGCCGCCCTGGCGCAGGCAGTGATGCGGCAGCATTTCGATCCCGTGGACATCGTCACAGAAGTCGTCAATCGCGCCGACCACGCTCTGGAGCTTGCGATCGTGCAGGGTCCTGGGAAGATTGTTTGCGAGGCCGCGCAGATTGCTGCGGCTGCGGTGGCGTAGAAAAAAGCCGGAAGTCAGAACTCAGATCGAAGAAGCGAAACCGCTTGCTACCATCTCGGGTTTCCTTATTCAATCTGACTTTTTACTTCTGACTTCTATCTACTTCCTCCAATCGTGTTGCTTCCCGTCAAATCCCATGCGCTGCTAGACTAACTGGTTGGCTTCTGGCCAGCCATCTCATCCCTATAGCGTGGACTCATGTTAAAACCTGGAGACATTGCGATTGTCAGCGGGGCGCGCACGCCCTTCGGGCGGTATTGCGGAAAGATTAAAGACTATTCGGCGCAGGAACTGGGCGCGATTGCGGCCAAGGCAGCGATCGAGCGTGCGGGGATCGACGCGAAGGAGTTCGACCACGTCGTCTTCGGCAACGCGCAGCAGACCACGGGCGATGCGCTTTATGGCGCGCGGCACGTAGGGCTCCGCGCGGGGCTGCCGATTGAGACTCCGGCGCTGACCGTGAACCGGCTGTGCGGCTCAGGGATGCAGGCGATTGTGAGCGCGGCGCAGATGATCCAGACCGACGAAGCGAAGGTGGTGCTGGCGGGCGGCATGGAAGCGATGTCGCAGGCGCCGTTTTCAATTCGCGGGCGCGACGGGTTCACGCTCGTGCCGGGCGGCAAGCTAGAAGACTCGCTGATGGTGGCGCTGCTCGATTCTTATTGTGGCATGCAGATGGCGGGCACGGCTGAGTTGTATGGATCGCAGCAGGGGATTACGCGCGAGATGCAGGACGAGTTCGCGCTGCGCTCGCAGCAACTCGCCGATGCCGCCTATAAAGAAGGACGCATTCAGGAAGAGCTGACGCCGGTGCCGCTGCGAAATTCCAAGGGCGAGGCGACCGGTGAGCATTTGACGGAAGACGATCACCGGCGTCCGCAGACGACGATGGAGGGGCTGGCGAAGTTGCGGGCATCGTTTGGCAAAAATGGCACGGTGACGGCGGGCAATGCCAGCGGCATTGTCGATGGCGGGGCTGCTGTTGTGGTGATGGCGCTTGAAGAGGCGCAGAAGCGCAATCTGAAACCGCTGGGGCGGATCGTGAATTGGGGGATCGCGGGCGTCGATCCGAAGATCATGGGAAGCGGTCCGGTGCCGGCGTCGAAGGCGGCGCTTCAACGCGCCGGTATGACGCTGGACTCCATCGATCTGATTGAGGTGAATGAGGCATTTGCGGCGCAGTATCTGGCGGTGGAAAAAGAGCTGGGCCTCGATCGCGAAAAAGTGAATGTGAATGGCGGAGCGATCGCGCTCGGGCATCCGCTGGGCGCGACCGGGACGCGGCTGGTGATTACTCTGCTCTATGAGTTGCGGCGGCGTAAGAAGAAATATGGTTTGGCCACGGCTTGTATTGGGGGCGGGCAGGGGATTGCTATGGTGGTGGAGAGCTTTCAGTAGCTTCCACCACAGATGCAGGTATCCTTAGGCGATCATTTGCATGTAGAAGCGCACCATCACATAAAAAAGGAGAAGGTGTACGACTCCTGCGATGGAGAGGAGGTAACCCGGTATTCGGCGCCACAGAAGGGCACCCGGAACTGCGATAAACGCTGGTAGGAGTGCGAGCCCAAGTCTACCGTTGAGGCTGTGACCGACCAATAGCGGCCTAGGAAGATAACCGACGGATAGCCACCAGTCTTGAAGTTGAGGAAGAAAGACGGTAACCGCGACTAATTCTATCCAGAAAGGTGTGGGGACGCGATGCTTTTTCAGGGAAAGCGCAGTGGTTAGCCAGACAATAACCGTCAAAAAGACGAGGGAATTGTGGTCCAACAATAAACACCAGATTTCTCAAAGTTATCGGCATCGTTGCAAGATCTAAACGGGAGCGGCAAGTAATGGAAATCAAGAAGGTTGGAGTACTTGGTTGCGGGCTGATGGGCTCCGGCATAGCGCAGGTGTGCGCTACCGCAGGGTTCGACGTCACCGTGCTCGAGCTCGACCAGAAATATCTCGACAAGGGCTTCGCCGGGATTGAGAAGTCGCTGGCTAAGTTTGCCGAGCGGCCGGTTGAGAAGGGCGGCATTACTGCGGCGCAGAAAGATGCGATTCGCGCGCGACTGAAGGGAACTACGAATCGGCAGGATCTGCACGACTGCGACATTGTGATTGAGGCCATCATTGAGAACGTCGAGAAGAAGCGCGACATGTATGACTCGCTCGACGGGATCGTGAAGCGCGAGGCGATTTTTGCTACGAACACTTCGTCCATTTCGGTGACTGAGCTGATGGCGGCGACCAAGCGCCCGGAGCGGTTTATCGGGCTGCACTTTTTTAATCCTGTACCGCTGATGAAACTGGTCGAAGTGGTGAAGACGATCGCGACCGCCGACGATGTGTATCAGTCCGCTTACGAGTTTGGGAAGAAGCTCGGAAAGGTTCCTGTACGAACTTCGGATAAGACCGGATTCATTGTCAACCGGCTGCTGGTGCCGTATCTGCTGGATGCGATCCGTGCGTATGAAGAGGGCGTGGGCTCGATTGAAGATATCGATAATGCGATGAAGCTGGGTTGCGGGTATCCGATGGGCCCGTTTACTTTGCTGGATTTTGTCGGGCTGGATACGACTTACTACATCACGCATGTGATGTACGACGAGTTCAAGGAGCGGCGGTTCGCGTCGCCTCCGCTGCTGAAGCGGCTGGTGATGGCGGGGTGGTACGGGCGGAAGACGGGGCGCGGGTTTTACGATTATGCTGATCCGGGTAATCCGAAGGCTGGAACGTTCTGAAACTCTTTTCCGCGGATTTGCGCGGATGCACGCGGATTTTCCTAACGTTTGTAGACTTCACGGCGATGGCCGATTTCAAGTACGAGGACAACGAGTATGTCTTGCTTGAAGGAACAAAGAATGCGGTAATCGCCAACACGATACTTCCAAAGATGGTGGAGT
This sequence comes from uncultured Acidobacteriaceae bacterium, assembly GCA_963803645.1. Taxonomy (GTDB): domain Bacteria; phylum Acidobacteriota; class Terriglobia; order Terriglobales; family Acidobacteriaceae; genus Acidiflorens. The sequence goes on from CAWDNK010000007.1 coordinate 1,732,835, forward strand.
TGTCCTTGGAGTCGCTCGCCGATTCTGCGCGGATCGTCCAGGTTGGCCACGCGTTCCAATAGGAACTTAAGAATTCTACGTGAGATGGCAGGATCGAGCTTGTTGAGTTCTCGTCGGGCGGCAGGGTCGAACTCAATCTTCCACTTCGGGATTGAGGCCATAGCGACGCATCACTCTTTCGATGGGAATGGTCTTCGTTCGCCCGGCACGGATCGCTTCCAGACGCCGCTCGGCTAGATAAACGGCTTCCAAATCGGCCAAGTGCTCCAGGATGGCTTGCCGGGCATAGTACGTCTTGGTGCGACCGGTGCGTTTGGCTAGGCGGTCGAGGCGCTTTTCGATCTTTTCGGGAAGGCGGATGGCTAGCATGGGTTCCTTCTTGCTATACAATTATAGCACCGCTGGCTTTTGTAAATGCGAGGCCTATAACGAGCGACGAAGCCGAAATGCCGAAGCGCACTTGGCTGTCCGCGATAAGGCGGCTGGGCTGGGGACTTCTTGTAGGAGTGGCAGTTGCTTCTTTGCCTGAGCTCGCCAACTGGCTCAATAATGTGGCCTTGCTGCTGATGGGTGAGATTCTGGCCATCGTGGCATTGGCCCTCGGAGGGTGGAATGCTCGCCCCTTCACGACGGCGCTGTATTATTCAACGAACGTAGCCGTCTATGTTGGGTTGACTTATTTCCTCCTGAGCGTGCGGGAAAGACGGACACTGCGAAATAAAGTGAGATCTGGTCTGACTGAGTGAATCAGTTAGGTTCTAACCTATGACCTTCGAAAACATTCTTCTCGAAAAGAAAAATTCCATTGCCTACGTCACCGTCAACCGACCGAAGGTGCTTAACGCGCTCAATATGGCGACCATGGAAGAGCTGCGGGCGGCCTTTCATGACATTAAGAATGATGACGGCATTCGCGTGGTCATCCTGACCGGGTCGGGCGAAAAGGCGTTTGTGGCTGGAGCCGACATCGGCGAGCTGGCTGTGCAGGATGCCGTGATGGGCAAGAAATATGCTCATCGCGGGCAGAGCGTGCTCAATTTGATTGAGAACCTTGGCAAGCCTGTCATCGCCTGCATTAATGGTTTTGCGCTGGGCGGCGGATGCGAACTGGCTCTGGCTTGCACGATGCGGCTTGCGAGCGACAACGCGAAGCTTGGCCAGCCGGAGGTGAAGCTGGGAATTATTCCGGGATATGGCGGGACGCAGCGGCTGGCCCGGCTGGTGGGCAAGGGGATTGCGATGCAGCATATTCTGGCGGGCGAAATGATTTCGGCGCAGGAGGCGCATCGCATTGGACTCGTGAATGAAGTCACGGTAGCCGCGCAACTGATTCCTCGAGCGGAGGCGATTGCGGTCAAGATTATTGCGAACGCTCCGCTGGCCGTGCAATATGCGATCGAGGCCGTCAACAAGGGCATGGAGATGACGCTGGCCGAGGGACTGTTTCTGGAGGCGTCGCTGTTTGGAGTTTGTTGCGCCACCGAAGATAAGAAGGAAGGGACGACGGCGTTTCTGGAGAAGCGGGCGGCGGCGTTTAAGGGCAAGTGAAATTATCGGTTCATTAAGTTATCGGATCATCGGGTGATCGAGCCATCGGGTAATTGAAGATCAAAAGCGCATCACCACGGAGACACTGAGTCACGGAGAAAAAAATTAAATTGAAAATAGAGCCACCGCCTGAGCCCGCTGTTCCGGCGCTCGAAGGCTCACTGGACGCCACTGGGAAACGGTTCGCGATCGTTGTTTCGCGATTCAATGCGTTCATCACCGAGCGGCTGCTGCTTAGCGCCTGCGATGGGCTTCTGCGCTCGGGCGCGAAGAAGAAAGACATTGCCGTGGCGCGGGTACCGGGAGCGTTTGAAATTCCGCTGGCGGCGCGGAGTTTGGCCGAGACCGGCGAGTATGACGCTGTCATCTGTATCGGGTGCCTGCTGCGCGGCGATACTGCGCACTACGACGTCATCGTGAATGAAGTGACTCGCGGGATCGGGCGGTCGGCGCAGGTGACGGGCGTGCCGCATGCGTTCGGCGTGCTGACCTGCGACACTCTGGAACAGGCCATTGATCGGGCTGGGTTGAAGATGGGGAACAAGGGATTCGAGGCGGCGCTGGCGGCGGTGGAGATGGCGAATCTGAAGAAAGCTGTCAGCTCTCAGCTCTCAGCTGTCAGGAAGAACAAAGGCAACAAGACTAAAACCAGAAGCAAGGGCAAGCCGCGTCTCGCTGCTCGCAAACGAAAACGTAGCTCCTAATCGGCAATTCTTCGCTGTACAACTGTCCTGTAGACTGATGTCATCGACCTGTCTTACGCTTTTACTGAGAGCTGATAACTGAGAGCTGAGAGCTGTTTCCCATGGGCACTCGCCGCAAATCTCGCGAACTGGTTTTGCAGATGCTGTTTCAGGCCGATATGGGGAAGCAGACTCCCGAGCACGTGCGCGATACTTTCTGGGTTACGCGCACTGATATCGATGAGGAGGCGCGCGGTTTCGCGGAGGATCTGTTTCGAGTGGCGAGCGACCGGCTGCCGGAGATCGACGGCCTGATCGGCAAGCACGCGCAACACTGGAAGATGGAGCGCATGGCCGCCGTCGATCGCAACGTGCTGCGTGGAGCGGTGGCGGAGTTGCTGGGCTATCCGGGAACTCCACGGGCGATTGTGATCAATGAAGCCATTGAGATTGCTCGCAAGTTTTCGACCCCTGAGTCGGTGACGTTTATCAATGGTGTGCTGGACAGCGTGGGAAAAGAGATTGGAGCGTAGGCGGCTGCGGAATTTTCAGCGCTGCCCCGTTACCTCAGCGGCTGAAGCCGCTTGTTGAATAGCTGTTATCGCAGCGCTGAACGCTGCGCCACCCGAAAGCAAGTGCAACATCGAGTTTTTGCGGAGCCTGCAAGGCGGTTTCAATCGCCACCCGCTTGTGCGTTACCTGCTTTCACTTCCTCCCTCTTCTACCTCGTTACTCGTTCATTCCCTCACTGGGGCTTGATAGCCACCAGATCGGAGACGCACAGCGCCTGGTCGCCTCCTAGGTTGTTGCACATGTTGTTGGTCGTGTAGTTGATGAAGGGAACTTGCTGGTAGTCGCCCTCGCCGATCGTACTGACGATATGTACCGAACCGGCCAGGCAGGCCTGGGTCGGATCGTTGTTCTGGTACTGATCGCAGGCGGCGACGAAAACCTCCTTGCCGTCGCTGGTCGACGAAGCGGCGTAGGGAAAAATCTGGGAGTACCCTTCGCGCGAAAGCGGGATTGCAGTGGTGGTGCTGCTGGCCACGTTAAAGACGAGCACCGCCGGGATATTTTGACCGACCACAATGAACTCGCTGCCATCGCCGGTTAGGCGCGCATAGAGCGGAGTGAACGCTCCCTGCCCGAGGTTGAAGGTGGCGCCGGCCGTAAAGCTGGAGAGCGTTGGCGGGATGCAGGTGAACTCAGTGTCGTTGAGCGGGGTCTGCGTGAACTCAGCCGTGAAGATCTGGAGGTTGGGCGGCTCGAGCACAAATATATTCTGCGTAGTGGAGTTCGTGTTTGGTGGCAGATTCGGCGAGGTGAAGACTTCCAGGGGCACGCCGGCGGTGGCCACACTGCCGAGTTCGGTGCTGGGCACGCCCGGCGTGGAGCAGGTCGAGAAGGCGGAAACCGATCCGGTGGCGCCCGAGGACCCAGTGAGGTAGGCGAAGCTGCCATCGGCGGAGAAGGCCACGGCGGTGCCGCTGGCGGGAATCGTCACTGGGGCGAGCGCATCGACCGTCGAGTACACGTACATCTTTCCGGCATTCGTCAGGATGAAGAGCTTGGACAAATCAGACGAAAAGGCGGCCGAACTGGCAACATCGGGGCTGCCTTTGCCTCCCGTGCCTTGGAGAACGAGGTCGGTGACGGGATTGGATCCAGACGCGGCGGCAGAGTTATAGATGTAAACCTGCGGGACGGGAGAGATATCGTCGGAGACGACCACTTGTCTGCCATCGTTCGAAATGGCGATCACCTTTCCGCACAAGGAAACGTTGCAGGGAGTGATCGATTGAGAGACGGGCGTCACCGCGGGCGACGAGGAGACATCCATGTACATCAGGCCTTCGTCGCTGCCGATGTAGAGGCGCGAAGATGACAGGTAGTTGAACTGGATGGAATTGGGGGTGCGCGGCGCGGTCACGATGGCGGTGATCGGGTTAGTGGTGGTTCCGGGAGTGATCTGGAAAATCACACTGGAACATCCGGAGACATCGGCGCACTGATCGGTCGCCGCCCAGCCGGTATAGTTCGCGGGACTGGAGCCGGCTGTAACGTCAATGGAAATCGTGGCATAGGCTTGCAACTGATTAGGCAGCAGGCCATCGCTGGCATAGACCGGCAATCCGGGAAAGACGCCGATGTTGCAGGTTGGAGGCGTGCAGGAGACGGTGACGTCGGCGCCGCCGGCATTGTTCCGCGCGCTGGCGTTATTGGTGCCGGTGGAGTTGGCGGCAGTCCCAAAAGAGACGACCTCGGGATTGTCGGTGGCCCAGATCAGAGGAACTTTTGTGAGCGTGTAGCCGAGAGTATCGACGGCCGTGGCCTCGATGGGGACAGAGGTTCCGCTATTCACGGTGATGGAGTTTCCCGTCATGCCCTCGGCCCTTACGCGCACGTACTGCACAAGGCAGGTCGTGATCGGGATGGAATTGCTGGTGGTTCCCGAGACCGAGGCGTAAAGCTGGGTGATGCCGGGAGTGCCTCCGGTAATTTCAGAGTCGTTGAGAAGGGCGGGTTGGTTGGGAGGCAGGTAATCGGTGACGGTCAGAACGCCGGCATTGGTCGACGCCCAGGTCAACTGGCCAACGCTACTTGTGATATCGACACCATTATTGTAGGCGAGGCCCTGGTAGAGCCAGGTTTGGCCTTGCGAGCAGCAGGGTCCGGTCTGATAGCAGGAGGTGGAGGTCGGCGTGGTCTGGAGTTGGCTCACCTGGAGGTTGTCGACATGCAGGTGAACGTAAACCGTAGTCGGCGGACTGCTGACGCCATCGACCACGGCGGTCACCACCGCGACGCCCGGTTGGCCGGCAGTGCAGATGGCGACGGCCACGTCCCAGGTTCCCGCGCAGGCATTTCCATTGGTGGCCACCGAGATTGGAGCGGGGTTGCTTGAGCCCGCTGGAACCGTGACAAAAAACTGGGCTGCGCCGGCAATGATCTGGCCTCCGGCATTTTTGGCGGTGGCGGAGAAGACCTGGGTGCTGCCGACGTCCATTGAGAAATTGGTGCTCGGGTTCAGTGAGACGCTCGACACGCCCTCACCCCCCGGGCCAGACGTGCTTTTGCCCAGGCAGGAGGACAGGGTTAAGGCGAACGAGATAACGGTCAATAAAAGAATGCCGGTCGAGCAACTACGCATGAACCCTCCCCGCGTCCTTGCGTCCGGGCGCGAGCGAAATGTTGGCTGGAAAGCAGCCAGTGTAGAAGGTAATAGGGATATTGAGCAAGCGTGTCAGTATAGCGGTTGTGATGCGATCGAGTTGCATCCCCGGCAAACGGCCTTGCACAGCAAGGGACATAAGCGGGCCGCGCTTGTGCCCGTGTTCTGGGCGACGAAACTAACGCGTTAGACTCGCTTACTTTTTCAAACCGCACTACTACCGGTAAAACAGCGCCAGTAAAACCACCCCCAGCAAACGCGTAAAGTAAAGATCACACGTAAATCCGGCCACGGTTACCTGCGCTTGGCACTGTTTTCTTCGATGCGTCGATCGGTGGTTGACGATGCGCCCGCGGAGTTGTTATTATCATACGGTTCCGCGAGTTAAAGTCTGGCTTGCCTGTAGACGGCTGTCCCGTCCGATGCGCAACCCGCGTTGACGATGGGCACCGGGGTAGTTCTGGCTGAGCTTTTAAGATCCACCGGCCCGGTTGAATGTGAGATCGGGACGCCCTCGCTGAAACGTTCCGCGAAAACCTTTGCGCCCAAGGTTCTATTTTGAAGAGCCGGGAGACACGCGAGGCTATGCGGGAGAAGCAGACGAAACGGAACGCCTCCGAACCTTCGTAAAGGCGCGGCGTGGCGTCACCGTCGTCGGCGATTAGTACGGGAAACCGAAAAATTTCTCACCGGCAGGCAGCACTTCAAAAACGCCTGCGGGAGAGCATGGCTGGGCGCAACAGTCCCATGCCAGAACCGAGACGAGAGAAGCCTCGTCTCCGCGGGAATTGTGCGACAAGGGCGATTCAGGTAGAGATGCGGCGGGGCCGCAGGGTAGTTTGGGTAGAGACGCGGTTGACCGCGTGGGAGTGGCGAGAGTGCCAACTTTTAATCAGCTGGTGAAGTTCGGACGGACGAGCCCGCGCTACAAGACGGCGAGTCCGGCGTTGCAGTCTTGTCCGCAGAAGCGCGGAGTTTGTACGCGCGTGTACACGCAGACGCCCAAGAAGCCGAATTCGGCGTTGCGCAAAGTGGCGCGCGTCCGCCTGACCAACGGAATCGAAGTGACGACCTACATTCCAGGCGTCGGCCACAACCTCCAGGAGCACTCGATTGTGCTCATCCGCGGGGGCCGTGTGAAGGATCTGCCAGGCGTGCGCTATCACGTGGTACGCGGAACGCTCGATGCGACCGGCGTTGCCGGACGGAACCAGGGGCGCTCGAAGTACGGGACCAAGCGCGCCAAGAAAGCTTAAAAGCAGTTGCCAGTTCCCGGTTCTCAGTTCTCTGAACTGTGCCGGATGAAACTGAGAACTGAGAACTGAGAACTTAATTTATGCCTCGAAAAGGACATATCGCAAAGCGGGCGACCGAGGCCGATCCGGTTTACGGATCGGATCTGGTGACCAAGTTCATCAACTCGATGATGTGGCAGGGCAAGAAATCGACGGCCGAGAACATCTTCTATAAGTCGCTCGTCAAGTTGCAGGAAAAGGGCGGCGACGAGCCTTTGAAGCTGTTCACGAAAGCTGTCGAGAACGCCAAGCCGCTGCTCGAGGTTAAGACGCGGCGCGTCGGCGGCGCGAACTATCAGGTGCCGATCGAGGTCGCGCCCGATCGCCGGACATCGCTCGCCATCCGCTGGCTCGTGAGCTATGCCCGCGGCCGCGGTGAAAAAGGCATGGTCGACAAGTTAACCAATGAATTGCTCGACGCCGCCAACGGCAAAGGCGCCGCGATCAAGAAGAAAGAAGATGTGCACCGCATGGCGGAAGCCAACAAGGCCTTCGCGCATTACCGGTGGTAGGCGGCGCGGAGCGCCGCAGCCACTAGCTTCTAGCTAGGAGCCAGAAGCTAAAAGCTAAATGTTTCGAGCCCCAGAGAGGATAGTAAGGAAGTCGTGCCCAGAACAGTCCCATTAGAGCGTTGCAGGAACATCGGCATCATGGCCCACATCGATGCCGGTAAGACCACGACGACGGAGCGCATCCTGTTTTATACGGGAAAGACGCACCGTATCGGCGAGGTCCACGAGGGCACCGCCATCATGGACTGGATGGAGCAGGAGCAGGAGCGCGGCATTACTATCACCTCTGCCGCGACGACCTGCACATGGCGCGACATCCGCATCAACATTATTGATACCCCCGGCCACGTCGACTTCACGGCCGAGGTCGAGCGCTCGCTGCGCGTGCTCGACGGAGCGGTCGCGGTGTTTGACGCCGTGCATGGCGTGCAGCCGCAGTCCGAAAAAGTCTGGCGCCAGGCCGATAAATACGGCGTGCCCCGGATTTGCTTCATTAACAAGATCGACAAGATGGGCGCCGATTTCGAACACGCCGTCGACACCCTTCGTAAGCGCCTCAATGCCAAGCCGGTTGCGATTCAGATTCCGATTGGACAGGAAGACAAGTTCCGCGGTGTGATCGACCTGGTCGAGATGAAGGCCATCGTCTGGAACGACGAGGCGATGGGCGCCGAATATGAGACGGAAGAGATTCCGGCGGAACTGAAGAAAAAGGCTGAGGCGTTCCACACCCAATTGGTCGAGACTGTCGCCGAGAACGACGACGAGATTCTGCACAAATTTCTGGAAGGCGAAGCGATTTCGGCGGCCGAGTTGAAGTCGTCGCTGCGCAAGTCGACGATCGCGCTCAAGCTGTTCCCGGTGGTGGTGGGGACAGCCTTCAAGAATAAAGGTGTGCAGCCGCTGCTCGACGCGGTGGTTGATTATCTGCCTTCGCCGCTCGACACCAAAGAAACGCATGGCCTCGATCCCGATACCGGCAAAGAGCTTACCCGTAAAGCCGACGATAAAGAACCCTTCTCCGCGCTCGCGTTCAAGATTATGGCAGACCCGTTCGTCGGCCAGTTGACGTTTATCCGGGTGTATTCGGGACAGCTCAAATCGGGCGAGTCGGTCATGAACTCGCGCACCCAGCGCCACGAGCGCATCGGGCGCCTGCTCAAGATGCACGCCAACAAGCGCGAAGACATTCAGGAAATTCTGGCGGGCGATATCTGCGCGGTGGTCGGGCTGAAGAACGTGGGCACGGGCGACACGATTTGCGAAGAGAAGCACCCGATTACGCTGGAGTCGATTTCGTTTGCCGTCCCGGTCATTGCGGTCGCGGTCGAACCGAAGACCAAGGCCGACCAGGAAAAGATGGGCATGGCGCTGGCGAAGCTGGCCCAGGAAGATCCCACCTTTAAGGTTCACACCGATCCCGACAGTGGACAGACCATCATCAGCGGCATGGGCGAGTTGCACCTCGAAATCATCGTCGACCGCATGATGCGCGAGTACAAAGTCGAAGCCAACGTCGGCAAGCCGCAGGTGGCGTATCGCGAGACCATCCGCAAGCACGCCGAAGCGGAAGGCAAGTACATTCGCCAGACGGGTGGCCGCGGCCAGTACGGGCACGCCAAGATTTATCTCGATCCGAACGAGCCCGGCAAGGGCTACGAGTTCGTCAACGATATCGTGGGCGGCACTGTGCCCAAGGAATACATCAAGCCGATCGACCAGGGCATGCAGGAAGCCATGGAAGGCGGAGTTCTCGCCGGCTACCCGATGGTCGATATCAAGGCGACGCTCTACGACGGCAGCTATCACGATGTCGATTCGAACGAAATGGCGTTCAAGATCGCCGGTTCGATGGCATTCAAGGAAGCCGCTCGCAAGGCGAGCCCGGTGATTCTCGAGCCGGTGATGTCGGTTGAAGTGGTCACGCCCGAAGATTTTGCGGGTGCCATTATGGGCGACCTGAGCTCGCGCCGTGGACGCATTGAGGGCATGGAGCATCGCGCGGGTTCGCAGGTCATCAAGGCGATCGTGCCGCTGGCTGAGATGTTCGGCTATGCGACGCATATGCGTTCGTCGACCCAGGGCCGCGCCGAGTACTCGATGCATTTTGCGCGCTATGAAGAAGCCCCGAGGTCAGTGGCGGAGGAGATCATCGCCAAGACTCAGGGAAAGACTACAACGAAGTGACAGCACGCGCTGCGGTTCGTCGCCGATCGCAGATTTTGGGCGACGGATGGCCGGCAGGCGGATTTAGAAGTGGTTTTCGGGCCGGGTGGAGTTTGGGCGAGGTTATTGCGGCAGGCTCAAGGCTATCTGGGGACTGAGTTCTGGTGCGAGGTTCCCGCATTCCGGCAGTATCGGGCGAGAGATTTTTGGGCTGGGCACCGAAATTTTGAAAGTTTTCGCTCGCGGTTCCAGTTGGAGTACGAGAGTTTCGAGAGCTGGATTCGTTTCGACGGATTGGTTGAGAGAGAAGAGTTTCTCGGCGCGTACTACGAAAGATTCGGCGGCGAAGACGAAGATTCTGTATTGATTTAAAGAAACAGCCGGCTGGGCCGGCGCTACAAAGGAAAAAACGGAAATGGCGAAAGAAAAATTTGATCGTAATAAGCCGCACTGCAACGTTGGGACGATCGGGCACATCGATCACGGCAAGACGACGTTGACGGCGGCGATCACGAAGGTATTGTCGAAGCACAATCCGAAGATTCAGTTCCGGTCGTTTGATTCGATCGATAACGCTCCGGAAGAGAAGGCGCGCGGCATCACGATCGCGACCGCGCACGTCGAGTATGAGACGGCGAACCGGCACTACGCGCACGTCGATTGCCCGGGCCACGCGGATTACATCAAGAACATGATCACGGGCGCGGCGCAGATGGATGGCGCGATCTTAGTCGTGGCGGCGACGGATGGTCCGATGCCGCAGACGCGCGAGCACGTGCTGCTCGCCCGCCAGGTGGGTGTGCCGTACATCGTTGTTGCGCTGAACAAGTGCGACGCGGTGGACGATCCGGAATTGCTCGACCTGGTTGAACTCGAAGTGCGCGAGCTTTTGAAGTCGTACAAGTTTCCGGGCGACGACGTGCCGGTCGTGCGACTCTCGGCTCTCGGCGCTTTGAACGGCGAAGAGAAGTGGGAGAAGCAGGTTGACGCTTTGATGGAGGCGGTCGACAAGAGTGTGCCGCAGCCGGCGCGCGAACTGGACAAGCCGTTCCTGATGCCGATTGAAGATATTTTTTCGATTCAGGGGCGCGGAACAGTTGTGACGGGCCGAATTGAGCGCGGCAAGGTGAAGGTGGGCGAAGAAGTGGAAATTGTCGGCTTCCGCGAGACGCGCAAGACGGTAGTGACGGGCGTTGAAATGTTCAAGAAGCAGCTGGATGAAGGCATGGCGGGCGACAATGCCGGCTTGCTGCTGCGTTCGATTGCGAAAGAGGATGTGGAGCGCGGCATGGTGCTGGCGAAGGGCGGATCGATTACGCCGCACACCAAGTTCAAGGCCGAGGTTTACATTCTGACGAAAGAAGAAGGCGGGCGGCACACGCCGTTCTTCAAGGGATATCGTCCACAGTTTTATTTGCGCACGACGGACGTGACGGGAGTTGCGGAGTTGCCGGCGGGCACGGAGATGGTGATGCCGGGCGACAACGTCAGCCTGGTGATCGAACTGATCACGCCGGTGGCGATGGAGAAGGGCTTGCGCTTCGCGATTCGCGAAGGCGGGCACACAGTGGGAGCTGGTACGATTGCCGAGATTGTGCAGTAGCAAGTCAGAAGTCAGGTTGCAGAAGTGAAATCAAAAGCGGCTTGCATCATGCCGCCAGTTCTTTCCTTCCGGAGCTTCAGAGTGAAGACGGCCGGAAGGGGTTAGAGAGAAAACAGTGAGCGCACAAGAGAGAATTCGCATACGGCTGAAAGCCTACGACTACCGGATACTCGACCAGTCGACGGGCGAGATCGTGGAGACGGCCAAGCGCACGGGCGCGCAGATCGCGGGCCCGATTCCGCTACCCACGATGAAGAACAAATACTGCGTGCTGCGTTCGCCGCACGTGGATAAGAAGTCCCGGGAAGCGTTTGAGATCCGCACCCACAAGCGCCTGCTCGATATTCTCGAGCCGACGCAGCAGACGGTTGATGCGCTGATGAAGCTCGATCTGCCGGCGGGCGTGGATGTGGAGATCAAGGCGTTCGGGAAAGAGCATAAATAGCCGTCACTCTTAGCCGTCAGCCATCAGTCAAGGCGCGGCCGGAGAGATTGACGCACCCAGCCAATAGACGCCGTGAAGTAAACGGCGGGCCACGCTGGGAACGGAGAAGGAAATGGCAAAGGTTGCAGGAATTCTGGGCAAAAAAGTCGGCATGACGCAACTCTTCGATTCGAAGGGCGAGGTGCGGCCGGCGACGGTGTTGCAGGCGGGGCCATGCGTGGTCACCCAGCATAAGAACGCCGCCAAGGATGGTTACGTGGCTGCGCAGATTGGCCTGGTCGAGTTCGTAAAAGAGAAGAAGCTCTCGAAGGCCATGCAGGGACACTTTGCCAAGCACAGTCTTCCGCCGGTGAAGTTTCTGCGCGAGGTCATGATCGAGGTCGAGGGGCAGAATGAAGATCCGACCAATGCGGTGGTCAAGGTCGGCGACCGCGTGCTGGTGGATATTTTCGAAGGCGAACGGTTTGTTGACGTAGTCGGAACCAGCAAGGGGCACGGGTTTCAGGGCGTCGTGAAGCGGCATCATTTCAGCGGCGGCCCGAAGTCGCACGGTTCGATGTTCCAGATCACCGGTTCGATCGGTTCGTCGGCGTTCCCGTCGCGTGTGTTTAAGGGCATGCGCATGTCAGGACACATGGGCAATGCCCGCATCACGACCCGCAACCTGCGGATTCTCGGGGTCGACAAAGACGAGAACCTGCTGGTGGTCGAAGGCAGCGTGCCCGGCCCGAATGGCGGATACATCGTCATTAACAAGGCGAAGAAACCGCCCAGAGAGCGGCGCGGATTTGCGGGTTCGGCGACGGTCGATCCGTTGAAGGCGGCCAAGCGAGCGGCCAAGAAGGCGTAAGGAACGTCGTTGGTCGCCAGTCGTTGGTCGACGTGCGGTTGAGTCAGTCAGATAAAGACGAGAAGAGATATGGCAACTATCGATGTACACAATCTGAACGGGGCGAAGGTTGGGACGCTTGACCTGGCCGACGAAGTGTTCGGCGCGGTCAACGAAGACCTGCTCTGGGAAGCGATCAAGCACTATCGCGCCGGGCAGCGCGCCGGAACGCACGCCACCAAGGCGCGCTGGCAGGTCTCCGGCTCGGGCCGGAAACTGTGGAAGCAGAAGGGAACGGGGCGGGCGCGCATTGGCTCAGTCCGCTCTCCGCTGTGGCGCCACGGCGGCACGGTGCACGGGCCGCAGCCGCGCTCCTATGACTACGCCTTTCCAAAGAAAAAGCTGCTGGGCGCGCTGCGCTCGGCGCTGGCTGCCAAGTTTGCCGACGGCAAGCTGATGGTTGTGAATTCGTTCGAAGTGAAGGAAGTGAAGACCAAGGCCTTCGCCGAGTCACTCGGCAAGCTCAAGGTGTCGGGAACGACGCTCTTGGTCGATAGCGCGGCCGAAAACCGGAATCTCGAGCTGAGCGCGCGCAACATCGATGGCCTCGAACTGGTGCGCGGGCACGAGGTGCATCCTTATCACCTGATGCGCTATGCGCACGTGATATTCGCGCAGCCGGCGCTTGAAAAGCTTCAGGACGCGCTCCGCAAGGCGTCGTCGCGGCGCGAGCATGCGGCCGAGCCGGCTCCGGAGCCAAAAAAGAAGAAGCCGGCGGCGCGGCGCGCCCGTAAAGCGGAGGTCGCGTAACCAATATGAAATCCGCCTACCAGATCATTCGCAAGCCGGTCATCACGGAAAAGGGCCTCGGCATTAAAGAGACCCAGAACACGCTGGTCTTCCAGGTGGCTCCGAAGGCGACCAAGACCGAGATCAAGGAGGCCGTGCAGGCGATTTTCAAGGTGAAAGTCGCATCCGTGCGCACGGCCAATTATCCGGGCAAAGAGCGGCGGCGGGGCAAGTTCGCCGGCTACCGTCCAGACTGGAAGAAGGCGTACGTGCGCTTAAGAACCGGCGAGAAGATGCCGGAGTACGCGCAGAATTTGTAAAGCAGCTATCAGCCGTTAGCCATCAGTAGAGGCGACGGGCATCTGAGAGCTGAGAGCTGAGAGCTAGATATGCCGATTAAAACATACCGACCGACAACGCAGACGCTGCGCTATCGCACGCATTTGACGACCGACGACATTACCTCGTCGAAGCCGCACAAGCCGCTGGTGGAGGGCAAGATTCGCACGGGCGGGCGCCGCAACTCGGGCGACACCACCATGCGCTTCCTCGGGGGCGGCAACAAGCGCAAGCTGCGCACCATTGATTTCAAGCGCGACAAGCACGGCATTCCGGCGACCGTGATCACGATCGAGTACGATCCGGGCCGGTCCGCGCGCATTGCGCTGCTGAGCTACGCCGATGGCGAGAAGCGTTACATCGTGCAGCCCGACGGGTTGAAGGTTGGTCAGAAGATTGTGAGCGGACCCGAGGCCGATATTCTGGTCGGGAACGCCTTGCCGCTGCGGAACATTCCGCCCGGCACAACAATTCATAACCTGGAGCTGAAACCCGGCAAGGGCGCGCAGATGGTGCGGTCGGCGGGCGGTTCGGCACAGCTGGTCGCAAAAGAAGGCGACTATGGCTTGGTGAAGCTGCCTTCCGGCGAAACCCGCAAGGTGCTGCTCGACTGCCTGGCAACGATCGGGCAGGTCGGCAACACCGATCACGAGAACGTGACCTGGGGCAAGGCGGGACGCACGCGCTGGGTCGGCAAGCGTCCGCATAACCGCGGCGTTTCGATGAACCCGGTCGACCATCCACATGGTGGCGGCGAAGGCAAGACCTCAGGCGGACGGCATCCGGTAACGCCGTGGGGACAGCCGACGCGCGGCTACAAGACCCGCAACAACAAGCGGACGGACGCCTTCATCGTGAGCCGCCGGAAGAAGAGTTAAGCGTAGAGACGGGGCTTGCCCCGTAAGCCGCGAGCCGCGAGTTGCGAGCCGCGAGCAAAACAGTTTTGGTTCGCTGAGAACTGATTTACTGAGAACCGACAACTGAGAACTGAGAACTGACTTTATGGCACGTTCAACGAAAAAGGGACCGTTCGTGGATGCGCACCTGGCGACCAAGATCGAAGCCATGAATGCGCGCAACGAAAAGAAGGTGCTGCGCACGTGGTCGCGGCGCTCGACGATTATTCCGGAGATGGTGGGACACACCATCGCGGTGCACAACGGAAAGAAATTCATTCCGGTGTATGTCACCGAGAACATGGTCGGCCACAAACTCGGCGAATTCAGTTTTACGCGCCAGTTCAAGGGCCACTCCATGAAGGCGGCGACCGAAGTGGCAGCCAAGCCGGCGGGCGTGCCGGGCGGTCCGGGAGCGATTACTCCCTCGGCCCCGGCGGCGCCGAAGGCGTAACACCGGGCGGTTAGCTATTTGCTCTTGGGCTGTTGGCTGAGAGCTAAAGGCTAAAAGCCGAGAGCTGAGAAAATTATGGACTTTCGAGCGGAAGCACGATACATGCGAGTCACGCCCCAGAAGGCGCGGCTGGTGCTCAATCTGATTCGCGGGCGGCGCGTCGAAGAGGCGCGTAATACGCTCGCCTTCACGAAGAAACGGGTGGCGGCTACGATCGCGAAGCTCTTGCAGTCGGCCATCGACAACGCGAATTTTCTGAGCACCGAAAAAGGGCTGGATGTCGATGTCGACAACCTGTACGTGAAGCACGTCGCGGCCAATGACGGGCCGCGCATGAAGCGGGTTCGTCCGGCGCCCATGGGGCGTGCCTACAGATACGTGCGGCGGATTTCGCATCTCGAGATCGTGCTGGCGGAGCGCAACCGGAACGGTGCCGAGGTTGGGGTTGCGCACACCGTGGGCGGAGAGAGCAAGGCAGCAGCTCCGGCGAAGCCGAAAGCAAAGGCCAAGACCCCGGCGAAAGCTCCGGGCAAGGCGAAGAAAAAGGCTGTGGGCAAGAAGACGACGGCAAAGAAATAGGTTGGTCGTCAGTCGGCGGTCGTCAGTCGTCCGCAAACAGTGCTTGCAGACGATCGATGGCAGACGACCGAAGACAGTTTAGGAGCAACGATGGGACAGAAGGTACATCCTTACGGATTTCGGCTGGGCTATACCAAGCCGTGGAAGTCACGCTGGTTCGTGGAGCGCGACTACGACAAGCTGCTGCTTGAAGACGTCAAGCTGAAGGCGGAGCTGAAAGAGAAGCTCAAGTCGGCGGGCGTCAGCTCGGTTGAGATCGAGCGTCCGGGCAACAAGCTGCGCATCATTATTAAGACGGCGCGGCCGGGCATCATCATCGGGCGCAAGGGCGCCGAGATCGACAAGCTGAAGCAGGAGCTGCAAAAGCGCACGGCGCGCGAGGTGCATGTCGACATCCAGGAAGTGCACAAGCCGGAGTTGGACGCACAACTGGTGTCGGAATCGATTGCGCTTCAGCTTGAAAAGCGGGTTGGCTTTCGGCGCGCGATGCGCAAGTCGGTCGATTCGGCGCTGCGCTTCGGCTGCAAGGGCATTAAGGTTCGCGTGAGCGGACGCCTGAACGGCAACGAAATCGCGCGCTCGGAGTGGTATCTTCAGGGCCGCTTGCCGCTGCATACGCTGCGTGCCGATATCGATTACGGATTCACCGAAGCGCGTACGACGTACGGCGTGATTGGCGTGAAGGTGTGGGTGTATAAGGGCGAAATTCTGCCCACGAAAAAGCGCGAAGCGACACCGGCAAGGGAAGTAACGACCACGGGCGCGTTTTAGAAAGTTACGAAGTTAGAAGTAAGAAGTCAGATTGCAGAAGTAAAGCCCTGGGTTTTGGTTTTACTGAGAGCTGACAACTGAGAGCTGAGAGCTGACTTTATGTTGATGCCGAAGAAAGTTAAGTACCGCAAGCAGCAGCGCGGGCGCATGACCGGAAAAGCCTGGAAGGGCTCGGAGCTTGCCTTCGGCCAGTATGGTCTGAAGGTACTCGAGCCGGGTTGGATCACCGACCGGCAGATCGAAGCCAGCCGCGTGGCCATGACGCGTTTTGTGAAGCGCGGGGGCAAGATCTGGATCCGTCTGTTTCCGGATAAGCCGGTGACCAAGAAGCCTGCCGAAACCCGTATGGGCAAGGGCAAGGGCGCTCCCGATCATTGGGTAGCGGTCGTCAAGCCGGGCAAGATCCTGTTCGAGATGGAAGGCGTGACTGTCACCGAAGCGAAAGAAGCCATGCGGCTGGCCTCGCACAAGATGCCGCTGCGCACAACTTTTGTGAAACGCGAGATGTTGTAGGAAAGTCAGAAACAAGAAGTCAGAAATAAGAAGTCAGATTGAAGAAGTAAGAGCGGTGTCGGAAGAAAAAGATTTTACTGAGAACCGACAACTGAGAACCGGGAACTGATTTTTATGAAAGCAGAAAAAATTCGCAACTTGACCGATGTCGAGCTGCTGCACCAGGAGCGGGATCTGGCGGACCAGCTCTTCAAGCTGAAGTTCCAGATGAACATGGGGCAGACCGAGAGCCTGAAGAAGATTCGCGGACTGCGCCGCGACATCGCGCGCGTGAAGACGGTGCTGCGCGAGCAGGAACTGGCGCAGACCAAAGCGGCGGCAACGTCGACGACGGAGAAGAAATAATGGCGGAAACGACAGGCCAGGGCAAACAGAACCAGGGCAAAGAGAAAAAGACAAACCACAAAGTTTTGATCGGCACAGTCACGTCGAACAAGATGCAGAAGACAATCGTGGTCGAAGTGACGCGCAAGAAGGCGCATCCGCTGTATGTGCGCGTGATCTCGATCCGCAAGAAGTTTTACGCGCACGACGAGAAAAACGAGGCGCACATCGGCGACGTGGTGAAGATCGAAGAGTCGCGGCCGCTGTCGCGGCTGAAGCGCTGGAAGCTGAAAGAGATTGTGCGCAAGACGGCGCTGGTGCCGGAGATTCACACCGACGCCGACGTAGTGGCGGGCCGGTAACGGGCCAGGGGAGAGACGACCATGGCAGTAATGATGAGATCGATGCTCGAGGTCGCCGATAATTCCGGCGCCCGCAAGCTACAGATGATTCTGCCACTCGGCGGCGGCACCGGGTTGCGGGCCAGGCTCGGCGACGTGATCACGGCGAGCGTGAAGGAAGCTGCGCCCGACGGGCAGGTGCAGAAGGGCAAAGTTGTGAAGGCTGTGATCGTGCGCACGCGCAAGGAGCACCGGCGCCGCGACGGTACCTATATACGCTTCGATCAGAATGCGGCGGTTCTGATCAACGATGCGGGCGAGCCGGTGGGGACGCGCGTCTTCGGTCCGGTGGCGCGCGAGCTGCGCGAGAAGAAGTTTCTGAAGATTGTTTCGCTGGCGCCGGAAGTGCTTTAGACGGCGCGCGGACTGGGTGGGGGGAGAGGTCCTTCGCTTCGCTCAGGATGACGGGTGGAATGGATAAGCTGAATTTGGGAAGGTTTTGAGCAATGGGAACAGCAACCACGAAGATTCATAAGCGAGTGGACATCCGGCGCAACGACACCGTGAAGGTGATGACGGGGCGCGATATCGGAAAAGAAGGCCGGGTGCTGCGCGTGCTGCCCGACGAAGGCCGCGTTTTGGTCGAGCACGTCATGACCGTCAAGAAACACGTGCGGCCGAATCCGCAGCGCAACATCCAGGGCGGGATCGCCGAGCAGGAGCGGCCGGTTCCGATCTCGAACGTGGCCCTCGTTTGCGGAACGTGCGGTCCGGTGCGAATCGGGCGTCAGGTGCAGGGCGACCGCAAGGTGCGGGTCTGCAAGAAGTGCGGAGCGACGCTGGATAAGTAGATTTGGGAATGGCGTAATTACAAAATTCCTCACGAACCGGTAACCACTCCGAAACCGTGATGGAGAAGGTAACAGGGAAAATGGCAAAAGAAGAGCAGAAGCAGGAACAGAAAAAAGCCGATCCGCAGAAGCCCAAGGCCGCGAAGGCCAAGGGCGAGAAGCCAGCCGAAGAGATGAAGGCTGGGCCGGAGGCTGCACGGCATTCGGCGAAGGAGCGGCCGCGTTTGCGCTCGCGCTTCGAAAAAGAGGTTGCACCCGCCCTCTTGAAGGAACTTGACCTGAAGAATCCGATGGCGGTTCCGCGGCTTCACAAGATTGTCGTCAACATGGGCGTGGGGGAGGCGACGCAGAACGCCAAGATCATGGATCCGGCGGTCAACGAACTTGGCCAGATCACCGGCCAGAAGCCGATTGTGACCAAGGCGAAGAAATCGATCGCCGCCTTCAAAGTGCGCGAAGGCATGCCGATCGGGGCCATGGTAACGATGCGCGGCGATCGCATGTACGAGTTTTTCGATCGCCTGGTAACGATTGTTCTTCCGCGGGTGCGCGATTTTCGGGGAGTTTCGACCAAGTCGTTCGACGGGCGCGGCAATTACACGCTCGGGCTGCACGATCAGTTGATCTTTCCGGAGATCGATTACGCCAAGGTCGACAAACAGAAGGGCATGAACGTGACCATCGTGACGACGGCGCGCTCCGACGATCAGGCGCGGAGTTTGCTGAAGCACCTCGGAATGCCGTTCCGGGCTTGAGAGTGCGAACGCGGTTAACCGAGAGCTGACAGTTAAGAGCTGGCAGCTGGAATTTTAGGAGCTAGAAGCTAAGTGGCAACTACAGCAAAAAGAGTCAAGGACGCAAAGAAGCCGAAGTTTTCGTCGCGCAAGCACAACCGCTGCAAGATCTGCGGGCGTCCGCGGGCCTTTCTCCGGAAGTTCGGCATCTGCCGACTGTGTTTCCGGAGCCTGGCGCTGCGGGGTGAAATTCCAGGCGTTTCGAAGTCGTCCTGGTAAGAGCGTCGTCGGTCGTCCGTCGTTGGTCGTTAGTCGTCCGGAACATAGAGACGGCGGGATGGCCGAAGACGCGGGTGTTACGACAAGAGTTATGAAATGCGTCGCTCGGTTGTGATCGCCGGCTAACGACTGGCGACCAACGACTAACGACGAAGTAAGTAAGCCGCTGACAGGTTCTCCGCGGAACGCGGAGCGAACGGGTGGCACGAGGAGAAGCAAACGATGAGGTTGACCGATCCGGTCGCAGACATGCTGGCGCGCATTCGCAATGCGATTCGCGCCCGTCATCAAAAAGTGGATATACCGGCTTCCAAGCTGAAGACCGAAATTGCCCGCATTCTCAAGGAAGAGGGCTATATCGCGAACTTCAAGCCCACGGAAGAAGAGGGGCATAAGGTGCTGCGCGTTTATTTGAAGTACGGCAACAACAATGAAGCCGTCATTTCGAATCTGGCGCGCGTCTCGCGCCCGGGCTGCCGCGTCTATGTGCGCCGCACCGAGATCCCGCGCGTGCTGGGCGGCCTCGGCATCAATATCCTCACTACGCCCAAGGGTGTGATGACAGGACGCCAGGCGCGCAAGCAGGGCCTGGGCGGCGAGTTGTTGTGCGAAGTTTGGTAGGGAACAAGCTGTTGGCTCTTAAGCTTTTAGCTGTTAGCTAAAGTGCGATCCAACAGCGACGAATAGCCAAAAGCTGAGAGCCAAAGGCCAAGAGCGGATCTTATGTCACGAATTGGAAAAAAGCCGATCGCGATTCCCAAGGGCGTCACGGTCAAGTTTGAAGGCAACACGGTGCTGGTGCAGGGGCCGAAGGGCAAGCTGGATACGCCGCTGCCGGCAGGCATCAAGATGGAACAAAAGGACGGCAACCTGGTCGCGATTCGCGAAAACGACTCGCAGGCCGCGGTCCATGGCTTGGCGCGCGCGCTCGTCAACAACGCGGTCGAGGGCGTAACCAAGGGCTGGACGCGCGACCTCGAGATCGTCGGCATCGGCTACCGCGCCGAGATGAAGGGCAAGGGGATGGTGGTTTTCAGCCTCGGCTATTCGCATCCGATTGAATATCCGCTGCCGACCGGAGTTGAGGCGGCCGTCGATCCCAAGCAGACCAAGATAAGTCTGACGGGCATCGATCGCCAAAAGGTCGGACAGGTCGCCGCCGAGATGCGTTCGCTGCGTCCGCCCGATCCGTACAAGAACAAGGGTGTGCGCTACGCCGGAGAGCGGTTGAAGAAGAAAGTGGGCAAGACGGGAGCGAAGTAAGCTCTCAGCCCTCAGTTTTAAGAAGTTGTTTTGGGTGAGATTGAATTAACTGGCGGCTGATGGCTGATTAGCTGAGGGCATTTATGCTGAGACTGAATACCAAGAACCAGACGCGGCAGCGGGTGCACGACCGGATCCGGAAAAAGATGATCGGCACAGCCGAGCGTCCCCGGCTCAATGTGTACCGCTCGCTGAACCATATTTATGTGCAGGTGATCGACGACCTTGAGGGCAAGACGCTGGCGGCGGCTTCGACGGCGGAAGGCAAGAAGGCCGACCGCGTCACGGGCGGCAACGTGGCCGCGGCCAAGACGGTCGGCAAAAAGATCGCCGAACTCGCCAAACAGAAGGGCATCACCAAGGTGGTGTTCGATCGCGGTGGCTACATCTATCACGGGCGCATCAAGGCGGTTGCGGATGCGGCTCGCGAAGCAGGATTGCAGTTCTAAAAAACAGTTCTCAGCTGTCAGTTCTCAGTTCTCAGTAAAACCTGAAAACCAGAGGCCGGCCGCTGACGACTAGAGAGTTACGGGATTAAGAATGCCAAGAGTTACTAAGAAACTCGATGCGGGTTCGTTTCAGTTGAAAGACCAGGTGGTCTCGATCAATCGCGTGACCAAAGTGGTCAAGGGCGGCAAGAACCTATCGTTTGCGGCGCTGGTGGTGGTGGGCGATCCTTCTGCGGCCGTCGTCGGCTACGGATCGGGCAAGGCCAAAGGAAGTGCCGCAGGCGATCCGCAAAGGGATCGAATCGGCGAAGAAGAACCTGATGCGGATCAACCTCACGCAGACGACCGTGCCCCACATCTCGCTCGGCCGCTATGGCTCGGGAAGGGTGTTGATCAAGCCGGCCCCGGAAGGCACGGGCGTGATTGCGGGCGGCGCGGTGCGCGCGGTGATGACCTCGGCGGGCGTGCAGAATGTGCTCACGAAGTCGATCGGCACCACCAATCCGCATAACGTGATCAAGGCGACCTTTGACGCGCTCAAGAAGCTGAAGAGCAGGGAAGCGGTCGCGGCTCTGCGGGGCAAGTCAGTGCAGGAACTTTAAAACAGCTTGTTAGCTCTTGGTTCTTAGCTAGTAGCTAAAGGCCAGAGGCCAGGGATCAAAATGACAACCAAGACATCGAAAACGACGGGCAGCGGAATGATCCAGATCAAGCAGGTGCGGTCGGCGATTTGCTCCCCCATGAAGCACAAGAGAGTGATCAAAGGGCTGGGATTCACCCGGCTGAACCAGGTAGTCGAGCGGCCGAACACCTCAGCTATTCGCGGCATGGTGAAGAAGGTGCCGCACCTGGTGGAGATTGTTGGGTAGGTCTTAGGTGTCAGGTCTTAGGTCTCGGGAAAATCGAGACCGAATACCGACCAGCTTTTCCTGACACCTGAGAGCTGAGAACTGAGACCTAAGGATTTACATATGAATCTTTCGACAATCAAAGCGCCTCGCAAGGCAACCGAGAAACCGAAACGCGTGGGCCGCGGCATGGGTTCGGGCATGGGCAAGACCTCCACCCGCGGACACAAAGGGCAGTGGTCGCGTTCGGGCGCGCGCCTGATCCGCGGTTTTGAGGGCGGTCAGATGCCGCTCCACCGCCGTATTCCGAAGCGCGGCTTCACCAACATCTTCCGCGAGGAATATGACGTCGTAAACCTCGACCGCCTGGCTACTATCGGCGAGACCGAGATCACCCTCGACGTGCTCAAGAAGGCCGGTGTAATCGACGGCAAGGCGCCGGTCAAGATTCTCGGCAATGGCGAATTGAAGTCGGCTATCACCGTGCACGCTCACAAGTTCTCCAAGTCGGCGCAGGAAAAAATCACCAAGGCGGGTGGCAAGTTCGAGGTCTTGCAGTAATGCTCGAAAAGCTGGCGAACATATTCCGGGTTCCAGATCTACGTAAGCGGGTGCTCTTCACGCTTGGCCTGTTGGCGGTGTACCGCATTGGCGGACACATTCCTACGCCGGGTATCAACGGCGACAAGCTGGCGCAGTTCTTCGAGCAGAACCGCGGCTCGGTGCTCGGTTTTGTCGACCTGTTCAGCGGCGGCAACCTGCGTCGGCTGACCATCTTCGCGCTCGGCATTATGCCGTACATCACGGCCTCCATCATTCTGCAGTTGCTCACGGTGGTTTATGAGCCACTCGCGAAATTGCAGAAGGAAGGCGAGATGGGCCGGAAGAAGATTACCCAGTGGACGCGCTACCTTACGTTCGCTCTAAGCGCCGTGCAATCGTTCGGCATCGCCATCAGCCTCGAGAAGGCGGGCGACTTCGTAAACACACCCGGGCCGAGATTCGTGCTGATGACCATGCTCACCCTGACCACCGGATCGGTGTTCATCATGTGGCTGGGTGAGCAGATCACCGAACGCGGCATCGGTAATGGTATGTCGCTTTTGATTTTTGCCGGCATTGTGGTCGGCCTGCCGCGCGGCGTTGCCGACCTTTATGACAAAGCCAGCACCGCCGCCTGGGGAGCGTTCACTGCGCCCGCCATGATTATCCTGATCACTCTGATGATCGCGGTGGTCGCCTTCATTGTGTATGTCGAGCGATCGGAGCGGCGCATCCCCGTGCAGTATGCCAAACGGGTGGTGGGCCGCAAGGTGATGGGCGGGCAGTCGACGCACTTGCCGCTGCGCGTCAATGCGGGCGGCGTCATGCCGGTCATCTTTGCTTCGTCGATCCTGGCTTTGCCGCAGATGGCGGGCGCAGCCTTCAAGACCAACAAGGTGATCGGCCCGATCCTGGACTGGCTGCGCTGGGGCGAGCCGCTCTACACGCTGCTCTACGCGCTCGGCATCATCTTCTTTGCCTACTTCTATATCTCGATCGTGTTCAATCCGAACGAAGTCGCGGACAACATGCGGAAGTGGGGCGGCTTTATTCCCGGCATACGGCCAGGTAAGCGCACCTCGGATTTCATCAACGATGTGCTCACGCGCATCACCCTGGTGGGCGCGTTCTATCTGATTTTGATCTCGCTGATCCCGGAGTGGATGATTGCCGGCATCAAGCTGAACCACTTGTGGCTGGTCGGGCACATGTTCGAAAATCTGCCCACCTGGGTCACCAACGGCCTCGGAGTGAATTTCTATTTCGGCGGCACGTCGCTCCTGATTGTGGTCGGCGTAGCCATGGATACGGTTACGCAGATCGAAGCGCAGCTTATCATGCGGCACTACGACGGATTTACGCCCAAGAGCGGACGCCTGCGCGGACGGCGCTGGTAAAAAAAGAGAGTTCTCAGTTCCCAGTTCTCGGTTCTCAGCAAAGGGCTGCTGGAACGAGGTTTTTCTGAGGACTGAGAGCCGGGAACTAGAACTGGTTTTCGATGGTCAATCAGACGGCGCGGAACATTGGGCCGGTGATTCTTATCGGACCTCCGGGAGCCGGCAAAGGCACGCAGGCGCGGCAGATTGTTGAGCGCTACGGCATTCCGCAGATCTCGACCGGCGAACTGCTGCGGGAGCACGTCGCCCGCGGAACCGGGCTCGGACTTGAAGCCCAGGCGATCATGGCGCGTGGCGACCTGGTGCCGGACAAGTTGATGTACGGCATGGTAGCCAGCCGGTTGGGCGAATCCGATTGCCGGCGCGGATTTGTTTTGGACGGCTTTCCGAGGACGGCCGCCCAGGCAGGATGGCTCGACGCCTTTCTGCAAAAAGAGTTCTTTGACAATGAGTTGCGTGGGCCTAGTCTGCCGGCGCTGGTTGTGATCCAGTTGGCGGTCGACTATACTGAATTACTGCTGCGTCTTACTGGACGGCGTTTGTGTCCCACCGATGGACGGCTCTATAACATCCACTTCCAGCCACCTCGCATAGACGGGTTGTGTGACGTGGATGGCACCCCGCTGATCATCCGCGACGACGACCGTGAAGAGGTTGTGCGGGAACGTCTGAGCGTTTACGAGAATCAGACCAGGGCGGTGGTGGAATATTACCGGCAGCAGGGACGGCTGGCGACGGTGAACGCGGATCAACCGATCGCGCAAGTGACGGCCGAGATTTTTGACCTTATCGATCGCCGCGTGAAGCTGAGTGCCCAGACGCAGAAGTAAGATGCGAACGTAGCAAAGAGGCGAACGCAGTAAAGACGACGATGGCTTCCGGAGAAGACAAGATCGTGCGCAAGTCGCCGACCGAGATCGAGAAGATGCGACGCAGTGGACAGATCGTTCGCCAGGTTCTTGATCACGTAAAAGGTCTGGTTACGCCGGGCGCAACCACCATGGACCTCGAGAAAGCCGCGGAGAAGCTGATCGCGGAGCTCGGAGCCACGCCGGCCTTCAAGGGATACTACGATTATCCCTGCGTGCTCTGCACGTCGGTGAATGAGGAGATTGTGCACGGCATCCCGTCAGAAAAGCGGGCGCTGAAAGCGGGCGACATCGTTTCGGTCGACTGCGGCGTGGTTTGCGACGGGTACTACGGCGACGCGGCCATTACGGTGCCGGTGGGCGATACGGCCGCGGAACTGAAGAAACTGCTCGAAGTGACCGAGGCCTCGCTCTACAAAGGCATCGAGCAGGCGCGGATCGGCAACACGATTGGCCACGTGGGCTCGGCGATTCAGAAGCACGTGGAGGCGGCGGGATTCAGCATCGTTCGCGATTTTGTCGGGCATGGCATCGGGACGAAGCTGCACGAGGCGCCGCAGATTCCGAACTTCGGCAAGAAAGGCCAGGGGGCCGAGCTTTCCGAAGGCATGGTGCTGGCGATCGAACCGATGGTGAACTCGGGGGGTCCGGGCACAAAGGTTTTGAGCGACAAATGGACGGCCGTAACGCTCGACGGCAGCTACAGCGCGCACTTTGAGCACTGCGTAGCGGTAACGAAGCAGGGCCCGATGATTTTGACGAATTGAAACAAGCTTGTAGCCGATAGCTCTTGGCTTTTAGCAAAGAGCTAAAGGCAAAGAGCCAAAATCTAAAAGCGGATTTTGGAGGTCGATGAGTAAAGAGGACGCGATTGAAGTAATGGCAACCGTGATTGAGCCGTTGCCGAACGCCATGTTCAAGGTGGAACTGGAAAACAAGCACCAGGTGCTGGCGCATGTTTCCGGCAAGATGAGGAAGAATTTCATCCGCATCCTGCCGGGCGATAAAGTCGCAGTCGAACTTTCTCCGTACGACCTGAATCGCGGACGGATTGTTTATCGCTACAAGTAGATCTAACGCTTACATCGAATTTCAAGCAGTTGTCATTCCGAGCCCGAGTGGCCGGGGGATCTCTAGTAACTGAGAACTGACAACCGGGAACTGAGAACTGAATTATGAAAGTACGAGCATCGGTAAAGAAAATTTGTGACAAGTGCAAGGTCATCCACCGCAAAGGCGTGGTGCGCGTGATCTGCGAGAACTCGAAACACAAGCAACGTCAGGGATAGCTCTACAGTTGTCTTTACGGACGACTGGGAACTGAGAACTGAGAACTGGGGTTAAGAATGGCACGTATTGCAGGCGTCGATCTTCCGCGCAACAAGCACACGAATATCGCGCTCACTTACATTTATGGAATCGGCAACTCGCGCGCCGCGCGCATTCTGAAGGCGGCGAACGTCGAGCCGAACAAAAAAGTTCAGGATCTCGCCGAAGACGAGGTCAACCGCATCCGCCAGGTCATCGAGGGTGAAGGCGGCGTCGAGGGCGATCTGCGCAAGGACGTTTCGATGAACATCAAGCGACTCATCGAAATCGGCTCGTATCGCGGATACCGCCATCGCCGCAACCTGCCGGTTCGCGGACAGCGCACGCATACCAATGCCCGTACCCGCAAGGGTCCGCGCAAGGGAACGGTCGCGCAGAAGAAGAAGTCGGCGGCAAAGACGTAAGAACAGTTCCCAGTTCCCGGTTCCCAGTTCCCAGTCAAAATGGAGAACGGGTTTACTGAGAACTGAGAACCGAGAACTGAGAACTCAGACATGGCAAAACCAGTAGCAGCGGGCGGCGCAGCCGCTCCCGAGAAAAAAGGCAAGACCAAGAAGTTCAAGAAGAAAGAGCGCAAGCACGTTCCGCACGGACTGGTGCACGTGCAGGCCTCTTTCAACAACACGATCGTCACGATCACTGACATGACCGGCAACGTGCTGTCATGGAAGAGTTCGGGCTCGCTCGGCTTCCGCGGCTCGCGTAAAGGCACGCCGTTCGCGGCGCAGCAGGCCGCCATGAACGCCGCCAACATGGCGCGCGATCATGGAGTCCGCACCGTGGACGTTCGGGTCAGCGGTCCGGGATCGGGCCGCGAGTCGGCTGTGCGCGCTCTGGCCGCGGCTGGAATCGAAGTCCGTTCCATCAAGGACACGACGCCGATTCCGCACAACGGCTGCCGGCCGCCGAAGCGCCGTAGAGTGTAGAAAACAGATGCCAGGTCTCAGTCGTCAGGTCTAAGGAAAACCGAGACCTTCCTGAGACCTAAAACCTGACAACTGGAACCTGAAATTCGTCCGGGACGAAGGGTTAGCCAAGGTATTCCGCGAGCGCAAGCCGTCGGAATCGAAACCTGTAAACCGGTCATCTAAAAGGAGAACAACTTGGCTCGTTATACCGATGCAGTGTGTCGTCTCTGTCGCCGGGAGGGCATCAAGCTCTTCCTCAAAGGCACGAAGTGCTTCAGCGACAAATGCCCGATTGAAAAGCGCAACTTCGCTCCCGGCCAGCACGGGAAAGACAGAAAGACCAAGATTGTAGGTTACGGTCTGCAGTTGCGCGAAAAACAGAAAGCCAAGCGCATCTACTTCACGCAGGAAGGCCAGTTCCGCAACTACTTTGAGAATGCGGCGCGGTCCAAGGGCGTGACGGGTGCAAAGCTGCTCGAACAGCTCGAACGGCGGCTCGACAACGTGGTGTACCGTCTCGGCTTCGGGATCTCCCGGCGCCAGGCGCGCCAGCTCGTGCGCCACGGACACGTTCAGGTCAACGGCCACAAGGTGAATATTCCTTCGTACCAGGTCACCGTGGGCGAAGAGATCGCG
Source organism: uncultured Acidobacteriaceae bacterium (assembly GCA_963803645.1). GTDB lineage: Bacteria > Acidobacteriota > Terriglobia > Terriglobales > Acidobacteriaceae > Acidiflorens. The sequence continues at coordinate 1,760,200 of CAWDNK010000007.1, forward strand.
ATTCGCGAGAACAGCAAGAAGATTCCGATTCTCGAAATCGCCAAGGACTTCGCCAGCCATCAGCCGGCGCCGATGTGGCTGGAGGTCGATCGCGACAATTACAAAGGCCGTGTCACGGCCCTGCCGAAACGCGAGGATATTCAGCTGCCGGTCAACGAGCAGCTGATTGTCGAACTGTACTCGAAGTAATACCCGCGTAGAGACGGGGCCTGCCCCGTCTTCTGCGTGCGGCGGCAGAAACGCCGCCGACTGAGACGCGGCGGGCCGCGTCTCTACGTTTGATTTTGTTTGGTTCCATAGATTTAATTGCTTGAAGATTTTGTAAGGCCTGGTTTTCGTGCCAGATCAGCCCGGCGCGGCATTTGATCCGAACGTTCTTAAGTGAACAAGGGCCAGTTCGGAGAGCCGCAGCGGAGCCACATGGCCGAGAGGAGAAATACAAATGCTTTGGAGAGGTTTTCAAAAACCGAAACGGCTGGCCAGCGATGCCCAGTCACTTACCGACAAGTACGGAATGTTCTGGGCGCAGCCTTTTGAGCGCGGCTTCGGCACCACCATCGGCAACGCTCTTCGCCGCGTGATGCTCAGCTCGATCGAAGGGGCGGCCGTCACCGCCGTCAAGATCGAAGGCGTGCTGCACGAGTTCCAGTCCATCCCGGGAGTCGTCGAAGACGCAACCGACATCATCCTCAACATGAAGCAGGTGCCGTTCAAGCTGGCGGGCGATGGCCCGAAGGCTATTTACCTGCGCGCCGATCAGCCCGGAGTCGTTACCAGCGGCATGATCGAAGCGGATGCCGATGTCGAAGTGCTCGACAAGGAAATCTACATCGCAACGGTCAGCGAAGGCGGCCGGCTCGATATGGAAATGCGCCTGAAGCGCGGCCGCGGCTACGTTTCGGCCGACAAGAATTTCGACGACGATCTCGGCATCGGGTTCATCCCGATCGACTCCGTTCACTCGCCGGTGCGCAAGTGCAACTACACCGTCGAAGCGGCCCGGCTCGGCCAGATCACCGATTACGACAAGCTGACCGTCGAAGTCTGGACCAACGGCTCGATCACTCCGGGTGATGCGCTCGGACTGGCCGCGAAGCTGATCAAAGATCACATGAACATCTTTATCAACTTCGAGGAAGAGATTGAAACCGCGGCGTCGAGCGAAGAGCGCCGGCCCGAGATCAAGAACGAGAACCTCAACCGTTCGGTTGAGGAACTCGAACTTTCCGTACGTAGCTACAACTGCCTGAAGAACGCGAACATTCAGACCATCGGCGAACTGGTGCAAAAGACCGAAGCCGAAATGCTGAAGACGAAAAACTTCGGGCGCAAGTCGCTGAACGAGATCAAAGAAATTCTGTCATCGATGGGCCTGAGCCTGGGCATGAAGATCGACGAGCACGGCAATGCCGTTCCCGGACCGACCTCCAACCAGATTCTTCCCGCCTCGATGTACGGCGACAACGATCTGTAAGGACAGTTGCCAGCGGCCAGTGGTCAGTTGCCAGTAAAGCATCCGACCCCGAACCGCTGGCTGCTCGACTCGTAAAGCCACTGGCGACTGGCCGCTGGCAACTGACAACTGGGGTTAAGACATGCGTCACAAAGTCGCAGGATACAAACTAGGCCGCACCACCAGCCATCGCCGCTCCCTCTTCCGAAACATGGTGACGTCGATCATCATGGAAGAGCGCATCGAGACTACTGCCATCAAGGCGAAGGCCGTGCGCCCACTCGTCGAAAAAATGATCACGCTCGGCAAAAAGGGAAACCTCGCTGCCCGCCGCCAGGCCGCCGCTTTCCTGATGACCGACGAGGCCGTCCATAAGCTTTTTGACACGGTGGCTCCGCGCTTTGGCGACCGCAACGGCGGCTACCTGCGCATCGTTCGCACCGCGTGGCGCAAGGGCGATGGCGCCGAGAAGGCGTTCATCGAACTGCTCGGCAGCGAGCAGGTGCTCGACGAGAAGCGTCAGAAGCGAGCGGAAGTCCGCGCCAAGCGCGCCGAAGAAAATCGCAAGGCGATGGAAGCGGCCGACCAGCAGGCGCAAGCCGAAGCGGAGTCAGCGCCGCCGGCCGAGGGCGGAGAAAAGAAAGAATAGTCTTTCTTCCACGCTCTCACTGCGCTTTGCCCACACATTTCCGCCGCGCTTGCGGCGGTCAACAAATTAAAGGCGTCCTGCGCGGACGCCTTTTTTATTTGCGCGCCGCATAACCAGCTATCACCCGAGCGTCACCCCATAATCCGCCAGCCACGACTGCAACTCGGACCGTGAGGCGCCGACGAGTTGGCCTCCAGTAAATCGATCGTCAAAGGATACCTCCACATGAACGAAAGACGGAATCATCAGCGTTTCGGCGGCTTCCGCCGAATCGAATTCCGCTTCGGCCAGCAGAAGGCCTTCCAACGTTCCGTCGAACACGTCGATCCCAAATGGCGGCACGCTGCTGCGGGTCTTGGTGAGTTGGCGCGCCGGCAGTCGCGCGAGCACAAGAAACTCATCGTGGTCGAGGTACATGGATGTGATCAGCCCCTGCTGTGCTCCGCTTGCCCGTCCCGGAACTTTCTGCGTGAGCTTGAAAATCGCGGGGCCGCCATCATCGATCTGTTCGCGCAGCCGCAGGTTCGTGCCGTCGATATAGCGATCGGCGATGCGACGAACCCCTACGTTCATCGGGTCGACCGGAAATTGTGTGAGTAGGAACCGGCGTTCGCGTTCGATCCGGGCGTATTTGTGCGGCGCGGGCATCTTCTTATTCTTGCCAAAATTCGCGCCGCTGGGAAGCCGACTCGCTGGGAGACCAGTCGGCGGTTCGAAACGAACCTACATGCGCGAAATGAATCGTCGCGGGCCGGAACCTGCTCTTGCATTTGCCCAATCTCGCCCGCCGTCCCTACAATAGAAGTTTCATCCAAAAGTTATGATTCATTTCCCGGTTCCTGAAGCCCTTACTTTCGACGACGTTCTCCTCGTTCCTTCGCGCTCCGAAGTTGTGCCCAACGGCACCGACACTCAGACTCAGCTTTCGCGCAATATTCATCTGAACATTCCGATCGTCAGCGCCGCCATGGATACGGTCACCGAGTCGCACATGGCCATCGCGCTCGCCCAGCAGGGTGGCATCGGCATCATCCATCGCAATCTCACCATCGACCAGCAGTCCAACGAAGTGGATAAGGTGAAGCGCTCCGAGAGCGGCATGATCGTCGACCCGGTCACCATGTCGCCCGACGCCAAAGTTTCCGACGCCCTTGAAGTGATGAAGAAGTACAAGATCTCCGGCGTTCCGATCACGCAAAAAGACGGCAAGCTGGTCGGCATCCTCACCAACCGCGACCTGCGTTTCGAGACCCGCTTCGATATCCCCATCAGCAAGGTAATGACGAAAGAGCATCTCATCACCGTGCCGGTCGGAACCACGCTCGAACAGGCGGAAGAAATTCTGCATGAGCACCGCGTTGAAAAACTTCTCGTTGTCGACGACAAGTACAACCTAAAAGGCCTGATCACGGTCAAAGACATCCAGAAAAAGCTGAAGTATCCTGGCGCCGCCAAAGACGACAAGGGGCGCCTGCGCGTAGGCGCGGCTATCGGTGCGACCGGCGACTTCCTCGAGCGCGCCGAGGAAATGGCGAAAAATAAAGTTGACGTTCTCGCCATCGACAGCGCCCACGGCCACTCATCGCTCGTGCTCGAAGCCGTGCGCAAAGTGAAGGCCAAGCTGCCCGAGGTCGATCTCATCGCCGGCAACGTCGCCACCTTCGACGGCGCATGCGACCTCATCAAGGCTGGCGTCGATGGCATCAAGGTCGGCATAGGCCCGGGCTCCATCTGCACCACGCGCATCGTCACCGGCGTCGGCGTTCCGCAAATCACCGCCATCGCCGAGTCGTCACGCGCCGCTCGCGACGCGGGCGTGCCCATCATTGCGGACGGCGGCATCAAGTATTCCGGCGACATCGTCAAAGGGATTGCTGCGGGCGCGTCGGCGGTGATGATCGGCTCGATGTTCGCCGGAACTGACGAGAGTCCGGGCGAGTTGATCCTCTATCAGGGCCGCACCTTCAAGTCCTATCGCGGCATGGGATCGCTCGGCGCCATGGCGCAGGGTTCAAGCGAGCGCTATTTCCAGAATTCCGATGGCGACGCCTCGACCGCCGCGCCGGTCATGGGAGAGGAATCGAATCGCCTCGGCAAGCTCGTGCCGGAAGGCATCGAAGGCCGCGTGCCCTATCGCGGATCGGTTTCGCTGATCGTCTACCAGATGGTCGGCGGGCTGAAGTCAGGCATGGGATATTGCGGGTGCCAGACCGTCGCCGAGTTGCAGCAAAAGGCGCGCTTCGTTCGCATCAGCGCCGCTGGACTGCGCGAGAGCCACGTGCATGACGTCATGATCACGCGTGAAGCTCCGAACTACGCGGTCGAGTAATGCCGAAGCCCGAGTCGTCCCGTCCAAATTTTCTGCGTGCCTGGTGGCCGGCCCTCGTCTGGATCGGCCTGATTTGCGTGGAATCCACCGACAAGCTTTCCTCCGACCACACCGGCGCTCTTTTGTATAAAATCCTGTCGCGCATCTTCCCGGGCGTCAATCTCTATGACGTGATGGTCTTGAACTTCATCCTGCGCAAGAGCGGGCACGTGATCGGATACGGAATTCTGAGCCTGCTTCTGCTCCGCGGGTGGAGGCGCACGCTGGTGCGGGCGCGGGCGACCTTGGGACGCGCAACCGTGGGCCTGGTCACATTCGGCCGAACGGCGCTGCTTGCCTGGCTGGGTACGGCATTCGTCGCCTCGATGGACGAGTGGCACCAGAGCTATATCCCCTCACGAACCGGAACCTGGCACGACGTGGTCCTCGACAGTACTGCAGCATTGGTATTTCTTTCCGCCGCGTACTTCTGGATGCGAAGACGTGCGGTCCCCGAGCACGCCACTTAAGTACAGGGTCGCTCGAAACACGATTCTCAATATTCAAGACGCGCAATCACTGGGACGACGCTCTTACTGGGACAACGAACGGCGGGATTCATCCCGGACTGGCGTTCACCGCATGGTATTCTTTCCGTTCTTAATGGGCGCCCGCCCAATCCGAGGTGATGGTGTCACCTGCATCAGAGTCGAGCGCCGCCGCCGTGAACACGGTGGAGTTGGCCAGTGTTCGCAGGTGTTACGACGACTTTGTCGCCGTCGACGACCTCTCTCTCCGCATTAAGCCCGCCACCATTTACGGCCTGCTCGGCCCCAACGGCGCCGGCAAAACCAGTACGCTGCGGATGATCATCGGCATCATCGTCCCCGATTCGGGCCAGGTCCTGATGCTGGGAGAACCGCTGAGCCGCAGCCAGACCCGCCATTTCGGCTATCTCCCCGAAGAGCGCGGGCTCTACAAAAAGATGAAGGTGCTGACTCACCTCGTCTTTCTCGCGCAGCTCAAAGGCCTGACCAGCAGCGAGGCGCAAAAGCGCGCGCAGTATTGGTGCGAGCGTCTGGAACTGGCCGACAAGATTGACAAGAAAGTGGAAGAGCTTTCGAAAGGCATGCAGCAGAAAGTGCAGTTCATCGGCGCGATCCTGCACGATCCGGAATTGATCGTCATGGACGAGCCTTTCTCCGGGCTCGATCCCACCAGCGCAATGTCATTGAAAGACGCGCTGCTTGAGTTGGCCAAAAACGGTAAGACCATCCTGCTCTCGACTCATCGCATGAATCAGGCGGAGCGTTTGTGCCAGTCGATCTGCCTCATCAATCGCGGGCGCGCCGTGCTGCAAGGCAATCTGGATGAGATCAAAGCCAACTACGGCCATTGCAGTGTCCAGATCAAATACGACGGCGACGCCAGTTTCCTGCGCGAGCCGAGGCTGGTGCAATCTTTCAACGACTACGGCAACTATGTGGAGGTGCGACTCGCGCCCGGCGCCGATACCCAGGAACTTCTGCGGCTCGCGTCCTCGAGGGCGCGGCTCGACCGCTTCGAAGTAATGCAACCATCGCTGGAAGAAATTTTTATCGAGGCCGTGAAGAAGCCCAATGCGTAACACCTGGCTGATCATCAAACGCGAATATCTCGAGCGCGTGCGCACCAAGTCGTTCCTCGTGCTCACATTGCTCGCGCCCGCCATCATGACCGCGCTGATGGTGCTGCCGGCAAAGCTCGCCACCATGGGAGACAAGATTCAGCACATCGTGGTCGTGACCTCTACTCCGCAATTCGGCGAGATGGTTCGCCGTGAGTTGTTATCGCCCAGTCTTGCCGACAAAGATGACGACGAGAACAATCCGCAATCGAACGCCGCAAAACCGGCCGTCGAAAATCAATACCTCATTGACGTGGACTCGAATCCCACGGAGGCGGAGCGCGCGTCTTTGCGCGACAAAGTAAACTCGCAGGCCATCGACGGCTATCTCTGGCTGAGCGACGACGCGATCGCGGCGGGGAAGGTAACATTCGCCAGCCGCAGCGTGGCCAACTCCGGCGAAAGATCGCGACTGAGTGAGGAATTGAGCCGGATCATCCAGCGCGAGCGGCTTGCGAAAAACGGCGTCTCCGGCGAGCAAGCGGATCTCTTGCTCAAGCCGATCAAGGTGGAGGCCATTCGCGTTGAACAAGGGCGCGAGACGAAGGGCGGCAGCGGCAAGAAATTTCTCGAAGTGGTGATCATGGTCATGCTGATTTATGTGGCCGTGCTTTTTTACGGCATCTCCGTGATGCGATCTGTGCTGGAAGAAAAAAATTCGCGCGTCATGGAAGTGTTGCTCTCTTCCGCAACCTCGACCGAACTGATGATCGGCAAAATTTTTGGCGTAGGCGCGGTTGGCCTGACCCAGATCGCGGTTTGGGTGTTGATGGCGGGCGCGTTCGCTCTGCCATCTCTGGCAATGAACATGGACCTCGGCGAACTCGCCGTTCCTCCGGCTGTGCTGGTCGCGTTCGCGGCCTTTTTCCTGCTGGGATTTCTGCTTTACAGCACGCTCTATGCCGCGATCGGGGCGATTACGACGACCGAACAGGAAGGCCAGCAACTCCAGTTCATCATCGTGATCCCGCTGGTGCTCTCGGTGTTCATGCTGAGTTCGGTTGTAAGGACGCCGGATGCTCCCCTGGTCGCGTGGTTGTCGATGTTCCCGTTTTTCGCGCCGGTTCTGATGTACGCGCGAATCGTTCTGCAAACGCCGCCGGCGTGGCAAATCGCTCTGTCGTTGATCCTGTTGATCGCGACCATCGCCGGACTTCTGGTGCTCTGCGCGCGTATCTACCGCGTCGGTGTGCTCATCTACGGCAAGCGCCCCAACCTGCCGGAAATTCTGAAGTGGCTGAAATACGCGAAGTCGTAGCCGTCAAACTGGACGCGAAGACGTTCGGTGCGCCAGCAGCGCCACGGCCGACACCGCCGCAATGCCCGCCGATAAATAGAACGGCATCGCCGCGCCGTAGATCTTCCACAGCGCTCCCGTAATCACGCTGGCGAGCAGCGTGGTGATGCTGGTGATGAAAAAATAAATTCCCAGGGCGCGCCCGCGGACGTCGCTGCCCACGCTCTCTACCACTAGCGCCTTCAGCACGGGATTGGTGAGCGCATAGAACAGGCCATAGAAAGCCATTGTCAGCCAGATCGCGCGCCGTGAGGGCGCGAGCGCAAACACGAAATAGACAACCGCAAACACAGCATAGCCCGCGGCCGCGATCGTCGAGCGCGAGAAGCGGTCGCTGAACTTTCCCGCCGGCCACGAAGCGAGCATAAACGTCACGTTGAAGACGAGCCCCAGCAGCGGAGCGTGTGAGGCGGGAATTCCGACGTTGCCCGCGCGCAGAACAAGAAACATGTCGCTCGAATTGCCGAGCGAAAATAGCGCGACGACCGCCAGCACATAATAAAAAGAAAATGGCAGCTTGACGCCAAAGCGAGCCGATGGCTCCCCGGCCCCGGCTATCGTTCTCGCCGAAACCTGAGCCTTCAGGACGGGCAACTGGCGACTGGCAACCGGCAACTGAGCACTGGCCATTGGCGACTGGGAGCTGGCAACTGACAACTGGGAACTGCCTCTCCGCACTTCCCGAATTCCGAGCCACGCCACCAGAATGCAGAGAGCGCCCGGAACCGCGGCCCACAAAAAAACTCCGCGCATGCCGAAGTGTCCGATCAGGGCGAGCGCGAGCAGCGGTCCCGCAATTGCGCCCGCGGAATCCATCGCCTGAATCAGCCCATACGCCGAGCCAATGTTTGCCGCACCCACCGAGTCGGCGACCATCACGTCGCGGGCAGTGCCGCGTATGCCTTTTGCAAAGCGGTCGGCGAAGCGAATGCCAAGAATCTGCGACCACGAGGAAACCAGCGCCAGCAGCGGCTTGACGGCATTCGCGACCACGTATCCGCCGACTACCAGCGGCTTACGGCGCGAAACGTGATCGGAAAGATATCCAGAAAAAAGTTTGGCGAACGATGCCACGCTCTCGGCAACGCCTTCGATGATGCCGAGTTTCGCTGGCCCCGCGCCGAGCGAAGCGATGAATGCCGGCAGAATCCAGTACGCCATTTCGGTCGCCGTGTCGTTCAAGAACGAAGTCACGCCGAAGACGTAAACGTTGCGCGGTGTGGTTTGGTCAGGAGGCGGCATGGAACAGGTTTGAAAATAGCATGGCGAATGCAGCGGCGCGTCTCAGTTGAGAGCCTGGAACTGGAGCCGACAGCCCATACCATCCCCGTCAATTTCAGCTAAACTATAAATAATGTCCGACCGAACCTTCACTCTCGACGAAGCGCAAAATCTGCTGCCTATCCTGGAATCGCTGCTCCGGCAATCGATCAACGGCAAGAAACTGATCGAAGACGTCGACGCCGAATTGCAGGAGACGGCGCACCGCGTTTTCCTTAACGGCGGCATGCGGCTCGACGTGGTGCATCTGGCGCGCCGCAAGGCCGAGCGCGAAAGAACGATTCGCCGCGTCAAGGATGCGCTCGCCGAAATCGACGCCATCGGCGTACAGGTGAAAGACCTCGACATCGGCCTGCTCGATTTCCCGTGCAAGGTGGAGGGCGAGATCATCCTGCTGTGCTGGAAGTTCGGGGAGTCCGGCATCACCCACTGGCACGGCACCAGCGAAGGCTTCGCCGGCCGCAAGCCGATCGATGACCGCATTGCGCGGGCAGGCAAGAAGCGGGCGCAGTAGAGCTAAATCGTCGTCAGTCGATGGTCGTCAGTCGTCGGGCTTTCGGCCTGGAGTCGGACGAGTTTTCCCGCCGACCATCGCGAGCCCCGACGCCCAACGACCGACGACTAACGCCCGCCGACGGGTTTTCCTATTTCCCCGCAAGTTCCGCTCCCGGCCACGTTCCTATCCCAAGCGCGCCGGCTTGCGTCCGTTTGCGCCGCTTTTCTGGGCAGACCGGACTCCAATCATGCACTACTGGAGAGCGGGCCCAGGCCGGGCATTCTGCTAAAATCACCTTATCCGAGGCGATACATTTATGGCGACTGAGCGCAAATTTGTCGGGAAGAAACTGCCGCTGATCATTGCTTTCACCGTACTGCTGGTAGCGGCCTTTGGCGCCGGTTGCAAAGGGTTTTTCCAGCCCCCAACCCTGACCTCGCTGACTATTAACCCAACGAGTCCTTCGGTCCTGTTGAACTCGACCGGTTCTTTGCAGGCCTATGCCGTAAACAGCAATGGCCAAGGCTCTTACTTGACTAGTGGTGTGTCCTGGTCCAGCAGCGACCCTACAACCGCGGCCATCACGGGCAGTTGCGCGACCTCGCCCTGTGGCGCAGCCACCGTCTCAGGACTTCAGATCGGCACGTCAACGATCACTGCGAGTTCCGAGAGTGTTACCAACACAGCTACTCTGACGGTCTACATACAGGTTTCTTCGATGACTGTAACCCCCGCTGCGCAATCTATCTCGCAGCCCGGCGGCACCACGCCGCTTCCTTATATTGTGACCGTACAACCTGGCTCGGTCGACATAAGCAGTTCCGCTATCCTTACTGCGTACTTGAACGGAACTGAGTCGGACAATGTCAGCTGCATCTATGAGGTCTCGAATCCCAACGGCGGCAGTGGTGGTGCGGGCATATATTGCACCGACCAGGACACAGGAGCCACCGGCACCTATCAGCTGATCGCTACCTATACGGGCACATCAATCACGGCCACGGCCTCTGTGACAGTCAATTAAGGGGCTCGCATAGACCAAGATGAAGATGGTTTGATCCGAATCGTAAGATAGTGCGAGCCGCGCGCGCCATTGGCATCAGCTTTGGCGACTGAAGAGATTTGAGTGATTGGGAAGTTGAAAAATCTCATCGCAGCAGAGGATCTCGACTTTCTATTACGCGCTCTCAATTTTCCAATTTCAATTACTCAAGTTCCTCTGTCCCTCCCCGGATAACGTTCCGCTCTCTCCCACGCGCTATATTGAATAGTTGACCGAGTAATGACCTTCCTTCCCGCCAAATTGCGATCGATCGCCATCGTTCTTCTTCTCGCGATGATGCTCCCCGCCTGCAGGCACTCCGGCGGACGCGTGCTCGAAATCGCCTACGTCTCCGGAGTCGAGGTCAATTTGCGGGATCGCGTGGCCGCCGTCTACGAAAAAGCCGGACTCGTGAAAAACGGTGACCGCGTTGAAGTGCTCGACCACGACCGCCACTTCGTCAAGGTGCGGACCGCGAGCGGCCAGATGGGATGGATGGAGCAGCGCTACCTGGTCAGCCAACAGGTGTTCGATGAATTGCAAAACCTGACGGCGGAGAACGCCAACGATCCTGTGCAGGCCCTGGGCATCACGCGCAATGGCACCAACCTGCACGTCGAACCGGGGCGCGAGACCGAACATCTCTATCAGATACTGGCGGGCGAAAAGCTGACACTTCTCAAACGAGGCACTGCTGACAAGAATGCTCCGGCTCCGACCCGCGCCGCTCCGCCAATTTCTAAACCTTCAGAAATTCCGCCGACAAAAGCCGAATGGAAAGCCCAAGAGATTCCCCCGCCTTTGGCCCCGGCCGACTCCCCGCCTAAGCCGCCCGCATTCGCGTATGAAAAAACCGAGCAGACTGCGCCCGAGCCGACAAGCGGGAGTCCCGCAAAAGCTCCATCCATCGCCGCGCACGCTAAGCCCGCCGGCCCAACTTCGGTGATTGAGGACTGGTGGCTGGTGCGCGATAGTCACGGCCGCGTCGGCTGGGTGCTGGCTCGCATGGTCGATCTCGATGTTCCGCTCGAGGTGGCTCAATATGCCGAGGGCCAGCGCATCATGGCGCTCTTCACCCTCGATGAAGTTCAGGATGGAGACAAGAAAGTTCCGCAGTATCTGATGGTGCTCACCGAGCCGAAAGACGGCATGCCGTTCGACTTCAATCAATTTCGAGTCTTCACCTGGAACGTGAGGCGGCATCGCTATGAGACGGCTTATCGCGAGCGCATCGAAGGCATGTTGCCGGTCATGATCGCGCATGAAGATTTCGGAAAGGAGGGCGTGCTGCCGGTGTTCGTGATTCGCGCCCTCAACGAAGACGGCAAAACCAGCGCGCGCAAATACAAACTGAATAGTCCAATTGTGCGGCGCGTGCTGGCGCCGGGTGAAGAACCGACGCGCGTGCGTGCGACACCGAAACGAGCCGCGCGAACGGGGCGCAAGCACAAGCGCTAGCTAGAAGCTGATTTCTGACGCGGGCAAGACTTGAACTTCGTGCGAGCCTGCGTCGAAGCCGTCGAGCACCGCATTGTGATGCGCAATGATCTGTTCGAAGCGGAGTGCGGCGCTATCGGCTGTCATGTGGCCGTCGGCGACGAGAACAACGTCATAACCCAGGCTGACAGCGCGCCGTACGGTCGTGTCAACACAGTATTGGGTCATGCATCCGCACGCGACGAGGCACCCGATGCCGAACGCCGAGAGTTCAGCGTCGAGAGTCGTCTGGAAGAACGAATCGGAGGCGCGCTTGTGGATGACGAGCTCGCCCGGACGTGGGGCGATCTCCGACCGCAACGGCCAGCCCGGCGTGTTGGGCTCAAGCCGGTGGCCTTTGCCGCCGTCGTGCTGAACGTGAATTACAGGCACCCGGGCACTTCGCGCCCGCGCAATCAATCCGGCAATGCGCGCTACCATATCGTCGAGAGCTTTTAAGGTTTCCTGCTTACGCTTCAGGCGCGGATCGTTCAGGATTCCGCGTTGGATGTCGATCGCGATCAGGGCAGTCTTTGTTTTTGTCTGTGAGGCCGGCATTATCGGACTTGCTTTTACTCTTAGTTCTAAATTCAGTTCTAGGTATAAAACGCGGAAATTGTTTCCACCACGCGGCGAATCTCGCCCTCGGTCAACTCGGCAAACATAGGCAGGGCGAGCACGTCTTTTGCGGCCTGTTCAGCAACCGGCAGATCGCCCTCCTTCAATCCGAGATAAGAAAACACCGGCTGAAGATGAAGCGGCAGCGGATAGTAGATTTCCGATCCAATCTTGCGCTCGGCCAGATACGCCCGCAACTCATCCCGCCGCGCTGCGCGAATCACGTACTGATGAAAAACGTGCGTGGCCTCGGCGGTTCGAGCCGGCAAGCGCACCGGCGAATTGCCCGGGTTAACCGAACTTGCGTGCGATGAAGCTGAAGTCAATCCCGCTTCCGCAAACAGCCAATCGTAAGTCGTGGCATGCCGCTGACGGCTGAGGTTCCAGCCGGCTAGGCGCGCCAGTTTCACGCGCAGCACGGCCGCCTGAATCGCATCCATGCGCCCGTTCCAGCCGAATTCGTCGTGATAGTAGCGGCGCGGACTTCCGTGATTGCGCAAACGCCGCATGTGCTCCGCCATCGCGGGGTCGATGGTAGTGACGATGCCCGCGTCTCCGTAGGCGCTCAGATTCTTGGTGGGATAAAAGCTGAACGCGGCGGTGGCGCCCAGCGAGCCTGCGCCGCGTCCTCGCCACTCCGCGCCGATAGCCTGCGCCGCATCTTCGACAATCACGAGCTTGAACTCTTGCGCGATCTGACCGAACGCGTCCATGTCCGCGCATTGCCCATAAAGATGGACTGGAAGGATGGCGCGCAGATTTTCCGGATGCTGCGCGAGGAGCCGTTTACGAACCAGCGCCGCGTCGAGGTTCAGCGTGCCGGGATCGACATCAACGAAGACCGGCGTTGCACCCGCGCGCACGATCGCGCTCGCCGATGCGAAGAAGCTGAATGCGGTCGTGATGACCGAATCACCCGGTTTAACGCCAGCGGCGACCAGAGCCAGCCAGAGCGCCTCCGTGCCGGATGCGCAGCCCACCGCGGCCGCGGCTCCCGTAAGGGCGGCAATCTCGCGCTCCAGCGCCTCAACCTCCGGGCCGAGAATGAATCCCTGAGAGTCGCACACGCGTCCGATGGCGGAGAGCACCTCCTCGCGAATCGTTTCGTATTGGCGGTGCAGGTCGAGCAGCGGGATCGGCGCGGGCGCAGCGGTCAAGGTAGCCGTTGTTGAAAGCGAGTCTTTCACCCGTCAAGATTTTATCAGGGCGCGAATCTCAACGAGAGCTGCGGTGAGATCACGAATGCTTTCGGGCCGCGCGCGCTCGCGAAGTGATCGATGGAGCAACGGGCCGCGGACCGGCCCCAGCAAGATAATGCTGCCAGGGCACAAGCTCGGCGCGCAAGCAATCGAGATCAAGCTGAGGAAAAGAATCTTCCGCGCCGGCCAGATTGCGGAGCGCGCGCTCCAGCACCGAGCGCGCGCCAACCGAGTTGTTGCGCGACTCGTGATGAAAGGCAACCGCCAGTTGCACCAGCCCCTGAAGATGCCGGCGGCGTGGCTTGCCGTGAGCCGACTCGCGCCAAACGTCTTCAAGCACCTCATGAGCGTCGAAGAAATGAGCGCGATTGAACAGATCAAGACCGCGAGCCAGTCCTTCAGCGTCGATAACTGATTTGGTCATCTTAGTCATGCCTTCGGACGAATCTCAAGAAACATACCAATTTTCATATCACATCGGCTGTCTGTGATCCCATAAAACATAGAACTGTTTTGTTAACCGATCTAAGCCATTGATTAGAAGGAGTTTTATTTTGTTTTCGTTTTGGAACAGCGATTGCATTTCGTATCCCGTCATTTTCCAGTTCTGTTAACGCCGGTGTTGTGCCCCCTCGCGACACCAGTTTCGATTTTGAAGACTCGGTTCAAGTGAAGATTTTAGATGAAAGTTTTTGAGCTTCCCAAGAATTACCAAGGAGAAATCAATGCAATCTGCATTTAGTTGCATGTGGACTCGCGTTCTGTTGGCATTCGTGGTTCTGGCCCTTTGCGTTGGTGTGTTCGCGCAAGGCGGAACTAGTGAACTGACCGGCCTGGTCACCGATCAAACCGGCGCCGTCGTCCCGGGCGCGCCTGTGAAGCTTACCAACGTCGCGACCGGTGAAGTTCGAACTACTACCACCACGGCAGCCGGGACCTATCGCTTCCCGGCTTTGCAAGTCGTCGGATCCTATACGCTTGAAGTCACTCCCAAGGGATTCAAGATGGAGAAAGTTCAAGATATCGTCGTCACGGTGGGCACCATTGTCACCCGCGACGTGAGACTTGAGATCGGCCAAACCACGGAGCAAGTCACGGTCGAAGCTGGAGCTCAGATGGTGCAGACCGAAGACTCGTCGCTCTCGCAGAACATCGACCGTCAGGTCTGGACGAACATGCCGCTGGAGACGCGGAGCCAGAACGAGTTCATGGGTATGGTAGTGGGCGCGGAGCCCGCAGCCGAGGCGATGTTGGGCACGGATCGCGGTCCGGCCGTCAATGGCACGCGCAGCGGCACCGGCAACTTCATGGTGGAGGGCTTCAGCAACAATGATCAAGGTTTGGGTGGCGCTTCAACCGTTCAGGGCCCCGGTGGAGCTCTCACCACGATCTCGCCCGACGCCATCCAGGAATACCGTGTAATCGATGGCACGCCTCCGGCCGAGTATGGCCAGGCTGGCGGTTTCGTTACTGACACGGTGCTCAAAGGTGGGACCAACACATGGCACGGTTCGCTGTTTGAATATAACCGCATCCAGGCTTTGGCGGCCAATAGCTGGTTTTCCAATGCCGCCAGCCAGCAGGACCACCTCATCCGCAACCAGTTCGGTGGTTCAGTGGGCGGTCCAATCATCAAGGACAAGACTTTTTTCTACTTCACAACTGAATATCACCGGCTTCGCACGGCGCAGCCCGACACCGGTAATACGTTTACGCAGGATTTTGTGAACTTCGTGAATGCCCCAGCAGGCTCGAACTTTGAATCGTTCATGGAGAGCGATACTGGTCAGCTGACGCCTCAGGGCGGTATCTGCTACATCCTCACGGGAGCAACGTGTCCCGGTGCTTTGAGCGCAACTGGGACGACTGGCGCTGTTTACAACAGCGAAACGACAGTACAGCCTCTCGTGCTTTGCGGTACGGGAACCAGAGCTTGCTCGAGTGAAACTAACATCGCCCAAGGGTTGTACACGGGGGCAATTGCAGGCATGACCTACCCGGTGCCTATCTATGGAACCACCACTGTGGCACAAGGTGAGGTTCTGAATCAGGCGCGCTATGCCGTCAAGTTTGACCACAAGATAAGCGGGAAAGATCAACTCAATGCAGCTTATCTGTACGACAACGGAGACGAAACGGTCCCCTACGGCGGAAACAACATCTTCGGACCGACCTCGTTTTCCCATGATCGAGCCCAGAACGCGGGCATCACCTGGACGCATACGTTCAGTCCGACAGTCCTCAACCAGGCTCGCTTCTCGTATGTGCGTCACACCGGGAACTTTCCCGGAGACCCAACGGTAGCCGGGATGGCGGATACGTTCACGGAATTCGACGAGCCCGGCATCGGACTGGGTAATGCAGACAACATACCGCAGTTGTTCACCGAAAATGAGTTCATCTACAAGGACGACGTATCCATCGCCAAAGGCAAGCATAACTTCAAGACCGGTGGCGAGTACCGGCGCACCCGCAATGGCAGCAGCTTCGACTCTTACTACGGCGTAAACGCCTTCCAGGACACGGAGGATCTGCTCACCGACGGAAACTTCACCAATCAACTGGAAGAGTATCTGTATGGTGGTACCACTTATTATGGTTCGCTCACGTATGGTGCGGCTGCGTTGAATCCGCTTACGGGCGCCTTGCCGGCCTATTACCGCGGCTATCGCGCGAATGAGGCCGCGGGTTATGTGCAGGATGATTGGCGGGTTAGCCCTCGCTTGACAGTGAACCTCGGCCTGCGCTGGGAGTACTTCGGACCTCCGCACAACTACCAGCCTGGCCTCGACGCCAATTTCTATCAAGGCGTTCCGGTCACTCCCATTCCGACGACCAGCACCAACCCATTCTTCCCGGTGGATAACGCCTACCTGGCGCTCTTCGCGACCGGTTCGGCACAGCAGCGGAACCACGATCTGTGGAACAAAGATCTCAATAACTTTGGTCCGCGGCTCGGGTTTGCCTTCGACACGTTCGGCAATCAGAAACTTGTCATTCGTGGCGGATATGGCATCAACTATGACCGAATTTACAACAACGTTTTCGAGAATATCCGATTCAATCCCCCGTACTTCGCAATCGGGCTCTTGGGATTTTTCGGCAACGGCACGACTATCACTCCCTCGCAGACTTCGGCCCTGGTTCAGTTTCCTTACACGGGAAGGTCAACCTTCCTCGGTGCAGGGTTAACGCCCGAACTTCGCGCCATGGATCAGAACATTGTGACCCCGTACTACGAGCAGATACACTTTGGCTTCCAGTACCAGATCGCCAAGGACATGGTGGTGGAATCGAACTATGTGGGTACGTTCGGTCACAAACTGGCCGGAATTCTCGACCGGAATACATATGACGGCCGTTATGCAGGCGACAATACACCACTGAACCCGGCATATGGCAACATCAACTTCCGTACCAATTGCTGCGACTCGAACTACCACGCGTGGCAAACCACATTCCGGAAGCGCTTCTCGAGCGGTTTACAGTTCAACGCCAATTACACGTACTCGAAAGCCATGGATGACCTAAGCGATGCGTTCTCCGGTAAGGGTACATCGGGCGGGTTCCCGACCGAAGAACTCGATACGCATCTCGACTACGGTCCGGCCGATTACAACATCAAGCACCGTGTGGTGGGCACCTTCGTGTACGACCTGCCGTTTGCGAAGTCGAGCCGGTGGCTCGGTGGGTGGAACGTGTCAGGAGTGTTGTCCATCCAATCTGGTGCGGATTTCTCGGTTGACAACAGTCTGATTGATAGCAACGAGGACGGAATCTTCAACGACCGGGTCGCTTATGTTGGCCCCGGTGGCATCAGCAATGCTATCAACCACAATATTAGTCCGGCGCACGGATACCTCGCGCCGCACACTGACGATTTCAGCAGCCCCGCTTTTGTATCGCTCAACAGTCCCGATCTGGCGTGTCCCGCCAGCGTCAATCTGGGCCTGTTTTGCAACGCTGGCGAAATGGAACGCAATACGCTGGTTGGGCCCGGATTCTTCAACTGGGATATGGGCGTCGGCAAGAGCATCAAAATCAACGAGCGTGCGGCCTTCAAGTTGGAAGCGAACTTCTTCAACATCTTCAATCACCCGAACTTCCAGACACCGAACAACAACTTATCGTCTGGTGATTTCGGCGAGTCAACCGGAACCTTCAACAACCAGCAGACCGGTGGCCCCCGGATCACGCAGTTGGCGATCCGGTTCGACTTCTAGGCTGTAGAAGTTCAGGTGCAGAACTTAAGGCCGGCCGCGAGGCCGGCCTTTTCTTGTCTGCGTGATCCGTGTGCTAGACTTTTTCAAATCCCTATGCAGTTTTTCCGGCCTTTGTTCCTTATATTGCTTTTGGCGTGTGCCGGGGCTGCTGCCACCTCCAAGCCCGCGCATCCTACATCCGCAACGCGTGCGAAACAGCCCAACGTTATTCTCATCACCCTGGACACGACGCGTGCCGATCGCATGGGATTTCTCGGCTCTGACCGTGGGCTGACTCCGAATCTCGATGTTCTGGCCAAGCAGAGCGTGGTCTTCACGAGAGCCTACGCGCAGGTGCCGCTGACCACACCTTCCCACGCTACTCTGCTGACTGGTACCTATCCGCAATTTAACCGGGTGGAGGATCTCGGCACGCCACTCGCGAAAGAACTGCCTTACCTGCCAGATCTGCTGCACCAGCGCGGGTATCACACCGCAGCTTTCATCGGAGCGGAAATTCTAAGTTTGCAGCTCGCACCGGGCTTCGATCGCGGTTTCGATCTATACGACGGGCACTTTCGCCAGCGCGCCCCCGGACAAGACCGTTACACGACCGTCGAGCGGCGCGCCGAGGATGTGGCGAACCGCGCCATGGGGTGGCTCAGCCATCATCAGGATGGACCGTTTTTCATCTGGCTGCACTTTTACGATCCGCACGATCCATACGATCCGCCGGAGCCCTTTAAGAGCCATTTCGCGTCCGCGCCTTATGACGGCGAAATCGCGTACGCGGACTCCGTTGTGGGCAGCGTGATGGAGGTGCTTCAGCGCCACGGGCTGTTTGAAGATTCGGTCATTGCGGTTGCCGCCGATCACGGAGAGGCATTTGGCGAGCACGGAGAAGAGCGCCACGGGATTTTCCTCTATGACGAGACCATCCATGTACCCTTGCTGTTGAAGCTGCCGGGAGAGCGCTTTGCCGGAAAGCGTGTCGAGGAGCGCGTGGCATTGGCGGATGTTGCTCCGTCGTTACTGGAGGCGGTTGGAATTGCTGTTCCGTCGGCGATGCAAGGGCGCTCTTTGCTGCCTCTGGTCAGCGTGTCGAACAGCGCAGGGAAGTCATCCCCAGGAAAAAAGGCCAGCGCGGAGCGGCCGATTTACTCGGAGACCAATTATGGCGACCGCACATTTGGGTGGGCGGAACTGCGGTCGTGGCGCGACCAAAAGTATCTTTATGTTCAAGCGCCGAAGCGCGAACTCTACGATCAGGCGGCCGATCCAGGGGCGGTTCACAATGTTGCCGATAGGTCGAGCGCTATCGCCGACACGCTCAATGCGCAGCTGGACAGCTTCCGCAAGCGAACCAGCAATGGCCAAACGGCGCCGCCCAAGCTCGATCCCGGCCAACAGGAGAAGCTGAAGGCGCTCGGCTATCTGCCGGCCAACGGTGCGGCCGCTACATCAAGTAAAGGGCCAGCGATTGATCCCAAGGATAAGATTGAGGTCGCGAACAAGTTTCACCGCGCGCTCACGAGTCGTGACGAGGATCATTATGATGAGGCGATTGCCGACCTGCGAGATGTGATTCGCCTGGAGCCTGACCTCGGCAGCGCATACCAGGAACTCGGAACCACACTCGTTCTGAGCGGCCAATATGCAGAGGCCGAAGGCGCATTAAGAAAAGCGGTCGAGAAGATGCCGGACTCTGGGATGGCCCATTCAGAGCTAGGCCTGTTGCTGATTCGAATGGGGCAATGGCAGCCCGCGTTAACGGAATTGCGTGCGGCCGTTGTATGTACGCCCGGTTCGGCGCTCTTTCACTTCGACGTCGCCGCGGTCTATACGCGCCTCAAGCAGGTTCCAGAGGCATCTGTCGAGTACGAAAAGGCGTTGGAACTCGATCCCGACTACTTTGAGGCAAATCTCACCTATGGTCGGCTGCTCCTGAGCGAGGGACAGACTGATGCCGCGCTGGCGAAGCTGACTCGGGCGGTGAAAATCGCGCCTGATTCCGCCGATGCTCATGCTTTTTTGGCCGAAGCTTACGACAAACTCGGGCAAGCCCAGAATGCCAGCGAGGAACGCGCGAAGGCCGCCCAACTGAAAGCCGGGCCGCCTCAATAAGGCTGGACGCTGGCTGCCAACTCTACGTACTTATTTCTCTCCCGCTTTGGCCTTTTCTTTCCTGGCATCGTCAGCGCGGCCCAGGTGGTCATAGGCTTGCGCCAAGGCCGCGTGGGCAGCTGCGAACCCAGGCAGGCGGTTGGTAGCGATCTCAAGGTGCACGGCGGCGGTTTTAAAGTCGCCGGTCTTCAGCAGAGTCGCACCGGTTTCGTAGTGCGCCCAGCCTGAATCGGGCTGAAGCCCAACTGCCTTGTGCAAGTGCTTGGCCGCCTCGGCATATTGCCCTTTTTCAGCCAGCGCGACTCCGAGCGTGTACTCGGCCAGGTAGAGGTTGCCATCGCCCGCAACCACTGGACGTGAGCGCGGCCACGGCGCGGTCAGCCTTTGAGGGCGCGAGCAGCGATGGCGCCGCATCGACCACTTTATTGGCCGTCGCAATCTTGTCCTTGGGGTCGGTTCCCGAGACCGCGGTCGTCGCGCTCGATGAAGATTGCAGTCCCACATACCCGAGCGAGGCCAGCTTCTGCATTTCCGAGGTGCTCAACTCCGACGACGATTTGCCGCCTTGTCCGTTGAATCGGCGATCGAAGTTGTCGAGTTGCGAAGCCATGGTGTCGAGCGTGGCCTTCGAACTGGCCGCCAGGTTGTGGGCCGCGGCAGGATCGGCCGTGAGGTCGTAGAGCTCAAGCTTGGGAGCGCGAATGTAGAGATATTTACCGGCGCGCCAGGATTCGAGCGCGCTCCAGCCAAAGCCGCGCTGCGAAAGATCGCTGCGCGAATACACTGGCTGGTCCGCTCCGCCCCCCGACTTCGCCACCCGCAGTAACGATTGCCCCTGCATCTGCGAAGGGACGGGGATGCCGGCGATTTCGAGCACCGTGGGCGCGACGTCCACCAGCCGCACCTTGGCGCTCACTTTAGCCGCAGGCTGCGCTGCGGGCAGCTTAATCAGAAGCGGGACGTGTATGGTTTCGTCGTAGAGAAAGATGCCGTGCCTGTCTTCGCCATGCGCGCCCAGGCTCTGGCCATGATCGGCAACGACAACGATCGCGGTGTTTGCGTCAGCCTTATTTGTCTTTAATGCTGCGAGCAGCTTGCCAACCGCGGCGTCGGCGGTTGTGATCGCCGCGCTATAAGAAGAAGAGTGCGCCGCGCTCGCGTCGCCGATGTGGACCCACAAAAAGAACGGGCCCTGCGCGTTTTTATTCAACCACGCGATGGCGTGCGCAACCACCTCGGCCCCACTCCGCTCCGTGATCGGAGGCTTGGCGTCGCCCGGGATTACCGGCCGAAAGCCCGCATCATAGCTTTGAAAGCCGCGATCAAAGCCTTGTGCCAGGCCGTTCCACGGGTCGAGATCGATCGATCCGACAAAGGCCGCGGTTTTGTAGCCTTGGCCTTTCAGCAAGTCAGGAAGGAATGGCAGCGCAGAACTCAGCGTGCCGCCAATCTCGCTCATTCCAGTGCTCTGCGGATACGAGCCCGCAAAAATCGTGGCGTGCGAAACGACCGTGCCGGGCGCCTGCGCGTAGGCATGCTCGAAAACGATGCTCTCAGAGGCAAGGCGGTTGAGGTTTGGTGTCGTCGTGCCTTTGGCGCCAAGAAAGCCCATGCGGTCGGCGCGAAACGAATCCAGCGTGATGAGCACGACGTTAGGTTTTGATGCCGCTGTGGCAGGAGCAACCGTGGCAAACAAAAGGCCGAGAAGAGCCAGACTGGTCCTGGCGATGAATCTTCGTATCATGACAGTAAGTGTAAAGGCTGAGCCGCCGTTCGCCAAAGGGGGACAGATTTCAGTCGACCGACGTCACCGCAGCACGACACGCGCCAGGGCGGCGCGCAGCTCGCCGGCCTTGAAGCCGAATGGTCCGGGCCTGCTCTTGTAGGTTACCCGCCCTTTCGAATCGATCAGGTAGAGCCGGTCGGGCCAGGCGGTATACGCCTTTTCCGTGGCGTTGCCGAACTGATCAAGCACGGCAGCAGGCTTAATTCCAAGCTTGCTGACGCATGCTCCGGCGATCAAAGCTCTTTCCTCTTCACTCTTCGGACTGGCAAAGATCACGCTGTCCCTGATGTTGCTTTGCATCTGCCACACATCGCTCGGATGTGCCTCGGTGATGTAGACCACGACGAAGTCGACCTGTCCGCGATACTGGTCGTAGAGTTCGTTGAGGGCAGGCACCTCCCGCCGGAAGGGAGGTCAAGTATAGCTTCCAAAAATCAGTGCGACGGGCCGACCTTTGGCAGTCAGCGCTGCCAGCTGAATGGTTCCGCTCTTGTCGATTTTCGTCAGAGAAAAATCGGGGGCAACGTCTCCGGGTCTTAATTCGCCGGCGCGCGCCTGGGTCCAGAGGGTTTCGAACGGGAAGGCAAGAAATGCGACCGGGCCTGGAAAGCGTGCCATGACTCGAGCGAACGACTCGGGGGGCTGCCGCATCGCTTCGTAGATCAACGCGCAGCCGCACACCCAGACGACCACCAGTAAAATCAATCCTCCGAATAGAGCCTTTTTCATACCGATTCCGACCGTTGCGGACGCACCCGTGCCTACCAAGATAACCGATCCGCCCATCAATCCGACGAAAACTGTGTAGCGTGACCTTCAGGCGGTTACCCAGTCAAAATCTGCCGGTTTCTGCGCTTTGCTGGTAAGATTGAGTTATCCCCTGGCACCATTCGCCAGCAGCTGGGCTCACTGCCGCCTTCGCGAATTTGACCTAAACTAAATTGACTGTGTTAACCAAAAAATATCTCTGGCTCGCCTGCCTGCTCGCCTTCTGCGCCGTGGGCGTGCTCTCCCTGCTGTCTTGCCAACGCGCGCAGGGCGCATCCCACCCTCGAAAAATGATCGTGATCGGCGTCGATGGCCTCGATCCTGACCTGCTGACCAAATTCATGGCCGACGGCAAGATGCCCAATTTCGCCAAACTGGCTGCCCAGGGCTCGTTCCGGCGACTGACCACGAGTATCCCGCCCCAAAGCCCGGTGGCCTGGTCGAACCTGATTACCGGGCTGAACGCCGGCGGACACGGGATTTTTGACTTCATCCACCGTGACCCCAAGACCCTTGACCCCTACTTTTCGACCTCGAAGGTCGAAGGCCCGGCGCACACCTTCAATCTTGGCAAATGGGTGATTCCACTCGGCAGCGGTTCGGCCGAACAGTTGCGCCATGGCGCGGCTTTCTGGGAGATTCTCGACCAGAATCATATTCACAACTTCATCTATCGCATCCCGGCCAACTTCCCGCCTATTGACGCGAAAGGTAAAACGCTCTCCGGCATGGGAACGCCTGACCTGCGCGGCACCTATGGCACGTTCACGTTCTATACCGACGACGCCACCGCAGCGGTCGGCGCGGTCGAAGGCGGAGAGATCGTGCAGGTCGAAGTAAAGAACAATCGGGTTGCGACCAATCTGCTCGGGCCGAATAATACTTTCCTGAAAGATGCCCCACCCGCGACGGAGCCCTTTACCGTGGATGTCGATCC
Source organism: uncultured Acidobacteriaceae bacterium (assembly GCA_963803645.1). Classification (GTDB taxonomy): domain Bacteria; phylum Acidobacteriota; class Terriglobia; order Terriglobales; family Acidobacteriaceae; genus Acidiflorens. Next base: position 1,783,502 of record CAWDNK010000007.1, read on the forward strand.
GCTGGAACCGGTCGCCCGCATCGATCTCCAGGGTCAAAAGTTCGTGTTGAAGGAAGGCGAGTGGACGGGCTGGCTGCCGGTGGAATTCCAGCTGATGCCGGTGATCGGCAACGTAAAAGGGATCTGCCGCTTCTATCTCAAGCAGGCACATCCGCGATTCCAGCTTTATGTTTCACCCATCAACATCGATCCGGAAAATCCGGCCCTGCCGATCTCGACGCCGTCGAGCTATTCACGTGAGCTTGCCAAGGAGATTGGCGAATACCACACGCAAGGGATCGCGGAAGACACGAAAGCGCGGATGTCCGATGTGCTGGACGACAAGGAATATCTGGAGCAGTCGCACACGGTACTCGCCGAACACCGGCGGGCGTTCGACGCCGAGTTCCCGAAGTTTCACGAGGGCCTGTTTTTTTTCTATTTCTCCAGCCTCGATCTCAATGCGCACATGATGTGGCGTCTGACCGATCCTAAGAGTCCGATGTACGATGCCGCATCTGCCGCGCAATACGGAGGCGCGCTTGAAGGATTTTATGAGCAGATCGACCAAGTGCTCGGAGAGATTCTTCCGAAGCTTGATGAGAACACGACGCTGCTCGTGCTTTCAGACCATGGATTCGCGCCCTACCGTCGTTCGTTCAACTTGAATACCTGGTTGTGGAACAATGGCTACATCGTGCGAAAGCCGGACGCAACGGGCGATTCCAGCGAACCGTTCGCGGGCGTCGATTGGAGCCGCACGCGTGCTTACGGAATGGGACTGAACGGCCTCTACGTGAATATGAAGGGGCGCGAAAAAAATGGGATCGTCGATCCGGCGCAGGGTGATGCGCTGATGCGCGAGATTCGCGATAAACTTCTCGCCATTCACGATCCAAAAAATGAAGGTGACGATCCAAAAGGCGGGGATAGTTCGCAGGTGATCTCGCGTATTGACCTGGCCAGCGAGGTGTATCAGGGTCCCTACGCGCGCACCGGTCCGGACGCGATTATCGGCTACAACCGCGGATATCGCGCGGGATGGACGACGATCCTGGGAGCGTTTCCGGCGGACGTGTTGGAAGACAACGCGAATCCGTGGAGCGGCGATCATTGCATGGATTACACCAAGGTTCCGGGAGTGCTTTTGAGCAATCGCAAGATCGCGGCCGATGCGCCGGCTCTCACCGACATTGCGCCGACAATTCTGGCGGAGTACGGCATTGCGAAAAGGGAAGAGATGAAAGGCCAGTCGGTGTTTCAGGCGCGATAAGGGAGCCGTAGATACAACGGAGAAACAGGGGAAATCATGTTCGGTTCACACAAAGTAAAGATTGAAGGCGAACTGCTGGAGAAGGTGAAGCAGTGTTCGGATGCTGCCGGATACGAATCGATCGACGAGTTCGTCATCCACATGCTCGAAAAAGAAACCAATAAAATCCTGCCGCCGGAAGAGAGCAATACTTCGAAAGAAGATATTCAGAAGCGGCTGCGCGGCCTGGGGTACATCGAGTAGCTTGGCCATCCTCTTACAACCAACGTCGCCGGCGTCGCAGGGCGTGGCCTTAGTGACGCCAATTCCCGCGCTCTTCCTGGCCTCATGGCTGACAAGTCCGCTGGTGATCGTCATCGCTCTGTCGGTCGTGATCGGGCTGCTGATGATTGTTCTGTTCGGCTACACGTCCGACCAGAAAGCCATTGCCATCGCGAAAGATCAGTTGAAGGCGCATTTGCTGGCCGTGCGTTTGTATCGCGATCAGCTGCATGTCGTCATGGGCTCGTACGGCAAGGTATTGCGCGGCACGGGGCGCTATCTGAAGCTCGCCTTCAAGCCACTGCTCTATGTGATCATCCCCATCACGTTGATGATCGTCTGGCTGGATCGATCGCTGGGATTGACGGCGATCCAGACCAACACGCCGTTTCTGCTGACGGCTCGTGTGAACAATGCTGACGCGCTCGATAATATTTCGATCGATCTGCCGCCTGGCATTACAGCGAGCGCCCCTCCCGTGCACGTGGCTGCCGATAACGAAGTGGTGTGGAGGCTCGTCGCCAGCCAGGATGGCGCGTACGATGTAAGGATAAAGAGCGCCACCGGCGCCGAAAGCGTGGCCAAGACGGTTCGCGTAACCTCGCAACTGGCGCAGCTTTCGCCCGAGCGTCTGCGCGATCATTTCTGGGAGAGAATGTTCTCCTCGGGAGAATCGGCGCTTCCCGGCAACAGCGTCGTGGAGTCGATCACGGTCGATTATCCCGAGCGCAACATACCACTCGGAATCGCCGGGTATGAGATGAACTGGATCTGGCTCTTCTTCATTCTGTCGATGATCGCCGGATTTATTTTCAAAGAACTCTTGGGGATTGAAGTATGAGCAGATTATGTGGCGCGGACACTTGTGCCCGTGAGGCAGGATCGAGTCGGAAGCTGCGGTGGAGCAATGCATTCGCGCGCCCAACCGCGCGCACGACCTGGATGTTTTTGCTACTGGCCGTTGTTCTGTCTCCGTCAGCGGCCCACGCCTATGCCGGGCCGGGCGCCGGTTTTGCCGTGCTCTCGTCATTCTGGGCAATCTTCGTCGCCTTCCTCTATTCGTTTTACGCGCTGATGACGTGGCCCTTCCGCCAATTGTTCCGCTTTCTGCGGCGGCGCAATGCGTATGGCAAAGCCACGTTCGAGCGCGCGGTGATTCTGGGTTTCGATGGCATGGATCCTGAACTCGCTGAACGGTTCATGAAGGAAGGCCGCCTGCCGAACCTCTCCAAACTGCGCGACAAAGGTACCTTCAGCAAGCTGCGCACCACGTTTCCGGCAATCTCTCCCGTCGCTTGGTCGACGTTCCTGACCGGGGTCAATCCGGGCAAGCACAACATCTACGATTTTCTGGCCTGCGACCGCAATCACTATCTTCCGTATCTGTCGTCAGCCGAAATCAGAGGCCCGAAGCGCCACATCAAGATTGGCAAGTATTCCATTCCATTTGGCAAAACCGAAATCAAGGCCATGCGCAAGGGCACGCCTTTCTGGCATTGGCTCGGCAAGGCGGGCATTTTCAGCTCCGTCATTCGCGTTCCAGTGACGTTTCCGCCGGAGAAATTTCAGGGCGTGCTGCTCTCCGGCATGTGCGTGCCCGACCTGAAAGGCAGTCAGGGCACGTTCTGTCTGTGTACGACACGCGTTGCCGGAGACAAGTTTCGCGAAGGCGGAGTGCGTGCGCCGGTCGAGCGCAAGAATGGTGTTTGCTATTCCTATGTTCCAGGGCCCGACAGTCCGCTCGCCGAGACCGCGGGTCAGGAGCTGCGCGTGGCCTATGAGATTCGTCCGGATGTCGTTGCGCAAACGGCGCGCCTCGCGGTCGGCTCGGAGAAATTCACGCTCAAAGTCGGCGAATATTCCGAGTGGATTCCGATCGAGTTCAAAGCCGGCATGGGCTTCAACGCCCATGGCATTTGCCGCTTCTATCTCAAGGAAGTTTCGCCCGAAGTTGAGGTCTATGTCACGCCCGTCAATATTGATCCCGGCCATCCCGATCTTCCAATCTCGCACCCGGTTACCTATTCGATTTATCTGGCGAAGCTCTACGGCGCGTTCGCAACGCTGGGCCTTGCTGAAGACACCTGGGCGCTCAACGAGCACGTGCTCGACGACGACGCTTTCCTCATGCAGGCCTATGGCAATCACGAAGACCGCGAGAAGATGCTCTTCGACGCGCTCGACAAGACTCGCCAGGGACTCTGTACCTGCGTCTTCGATACCACCGACCGCATTCAGCACATGTTCTGGCGTTATCTCGAAGAAGACCACCCGGCAGCGCGCGACGTGCCAAAGGCAGAGCGTCGTGAGGTGATTCAGGACCTCTACCAGCGCATGGATAAGCTCATCGGCCGGGTGATGGAGAAGATCGATGACGACACGTTGCTCATGGTGATCTCCGATCATGGTTTCAAGTCGTTCGCGCGCTGCATGAACCTGAATGCGTGGCTGCATCAGAACGGTTATCTGGCGCTCAAAGATGGGAAGACCGAAAGCGGCGACTGGTTCGAAGATGTTGACTGGTCGCGCACGCGCGCCTACACCATGGGACTCAATGGCCTTTACCTGAATCTCAAAGGCCGCGAGAAGCAGGGAACTGTCGACCCGAGCGAAGCCGAGGCGCTCAAAGAAGAGATCAAGCAGAAGCTGGACGGTCTCGTCGATCCCGCGTCCGGCAAAGTTGGAATCACGGGCGTCTTCGTGACGGAGAACGTGTATCGCGGGCCCTATGCCGAAAACGCGCCTGACATTCTCGTCGGCTACGGCGCGGGTTATCGCGCATCATGGGATTCGGTGATGGGCAAAGTGACCACTCAGATCTTCGAAGACAACATGAAGGCCTGGAGTGGCGATCACTGTATCGATCCGCGGCTCGTGCCGGGCGTGCTCTTCTCGAGCCACAGATTCGTCGCCTCGAAGCCTGCGATCGTGGACGTGGCGCCGACCATTCTCAAGCTCTTTGGACTCGCGCTGCCGTCGCATTTTGACGGCAAGCCGTGGGATCTGGCTCCGCAGGCGCTGGCCACAAAGACGCCTGCCGTTACTCCGGCGACGTAGGTCCGAGATTAGCTCTGAAATTAGTTGCGGGATTGGTTTTGTGATTGATTCCGAGATTTGCGTCGGGATCAGTTGTTGTGATCCGCTCTCAGGCGCATCGCGAGCCAGACGACGCACGCCAGCATGCCGAACCAGCCCAGCGTTCTGACGACCGCAGCAATCGTAGTGTCATACCGCAATACACCCAGATTCGTGAAGATTGTGTTCCAGTCATGCTCGACGAAATCGGGATCGCCAGTCGTCACCAGCGGCAAGACCATGGCGCGCGCATCGGCCATATAGGTCGCGGTATACAGCCAATTCTCAAAAAAGAAAAACAGGCAGAAGACGAACGCCGCCGTTTGCCGCTGATAGAAGAAATACGTTGCCAGCAGAAATGGCACCGCCCACTGGAGAATCGTTCCTCCCCACAGGCACATCGTTGCGCCGCACCAGCTGAAAAGAAGATGTCCGCCCTCGTGCACCACCAGGTTCGCAGAGTCGATGAACAGATAGCCGCCGTGCATGCGGAAGGCATACATCAAAAAGAGCACGTAGAAGGCCAGCCACGCGACCACCGCCCAACGCGGCATGGGACGCCATGCTTCGCGCTCGCCCGCCAACTCTCCGATCGCCTGCACAAACTCGCTCATTATTAGTCATTCTAAGGAGCGAGGAGCAACCGGGGCGAGATTACCAACGTGCTCAGCGTTCTTTCTGGGCGATCTATTTCCTGGCGCTATTTCTTGGCGTTCGCCGCTTCTTCCTTCACATACGCCGGCGAGAGCGTGCCCTTCTTCTTGGCGATCTCGAGCAGCGTCGGATAGAACTGCACGAACGTCGTGTCCACGGCGGCATGTTGCTCGTGGCAGGAGTAGCAGACCGCCTGTGTCGGAAGCGTTCTTCCAACGCTGTCGTCGCCAAATCCTACGAAGGCCCATTTGCCGGGAAAATGCGCCTCATCCTTGATGTGAATCGACCGCGCCATAACGTCAGTCGTCTGAAAGTGGCCCTTCTGGTTGATCGAGCCCTTGTTGGCTGCCATGCGTCCTTCGAGCACCAGTATCGTCTTATCCGGCCACGTCCCGGTCGCGACGAACGCCTTGTAGGCTTCAGGATTGACGAAGATGTTGTCGAACATGGAGTGATCGGTATTCGCGAGCTCGGGGTTGTAATCCATGTCCAGACCAGTAGTCAGATAGACCCATTCGCGATAGTTTGCCGGGAACACCAATGCCCCATCCGCCGTATATTGAGGAGCGTTGGAATCGCTGGCGCCGGCTGCGGCCCTCGGCGTATCACGTATCATCAACAGGGCCGCCATGCACAACAAAAGGCAGAAGCTGAAACGTATCATGAAAATCTCTCCTTAATAAGAAGCCCAACACTATCTGAACGATAACCAACGGCAGTCCAATGCGTCTAGAACAAAGGCAACCTTGGTCATGGAGGCCAGGCATGGCGGAAAGCCGGCAAAGCGTCGATGGCGGGCAAGCATTAGCAGCGGGCAGATTCTACGGGGCGATTCGCGGAAAGCGCGAGCTCTGCGGCGCGATCTTCACCGATTTGCGTCATGAATCGGCCCGCAAGCTGCCGTCGCATTCGCATGAGCTTCCATTTTTCGGGCTGGTAATGGATGGTCAATATGGAGAGCGCTACGGACGCCAGCATACGTTCTTTTCTCCATTCACAATCATGTTTCGTCCAGCGGGAATTCCTCATCAGGATGAGATTGGTCCACGCGGCGTGAAATTTTTTGAAATCGAACTCCGGCCAAGTTGGCGCAAGCGCCTCGACGAGTGTTCCGCAACCCTCGATCGCGCATTTGCGGACTGCGCAGGCGGGCAAGCCCTTTGGCTCGGACTGAAGTTATACCGGGAATTGCACTCTGGTGTAGCCGACGAACTAGCGACGGAAAGCCTGCTTGACGAGTTGCTGGCTTGCGTTGGATTTCAGCCCCGCGAACGATCCACTGAACGCAGTCCAGAAGCAGTCCCGGAACGAGCCAACGACCGGCCGCCGTGGCTCGGCCGCGTCCTCGATAAAATCAGCGCCGAATATAACGAGAGACTAACCCTTGACCAGTTGAGCGGCGAAGCCGGAGTGCATCCGGTCCACCTGTCGCGAGTCTTCCGCAGGTGGAATGGGCAAGGCATTGGCGAATTTGTCCACCGCCTGCGCATTCGCGCCGCATGCGAGCGCCTGCTTCAGCTCGAGGTGCCCATCGCTGAAATCGGACTGGCTGCGGGCTTTGCGGATCAGAGCCACTTCACGCGCTCATTCCGCAGGGTCACCGGGATGAGTCCAGCGCGCTTCCGGGGCATGGTCGCGCAGGCGTGATAGCGCATTCGGGCTTTCGAGTCTGTCGCCCTGAGCCTATTTCCCAAACATCGGGTAATGGCTCGCCGCGCCCATCAAAAACAGCAACGGGAATGATAGCCAGAAATTCGCCCGCGACATTAGAAAGGCTTGTCGAGCCATCGCTTTCGCTTTGTCGGGCATGGGCGTACCACTCGCGGCATTGGCCTCGGTCCACTGAATAATTCGTTTCTGGATGCGCCAAATTACGCCCCAGACGTTCAACATCATCATCCAGCCCATGCCGCCGCCTATGCCGATGGCGAGCAGGCGATTGCTTTCCCAGCCATGGTTGTTGAAGTGCAGAAATGCCGCGGACGCCGCGAGCACGATCACGATATAGATCACAGCCAGCACCGGTCCCTTGTCGAGCGCGCCCTTTCCTGGAATCAGGCAGGCATACATCAAGCCCCATGCCACCGTCCAGATCAGGAAGAACCATCCGGTGGTTGCGCCCACGGAACCGCCTCCGTTGTGGACGTCCGTGGTAACGATCACTTGCCAGTAAGCGAAGCCCATTAGCACGGTCAACACTGCCGCCCAGCGGAACCACCACAAAGCGCGCCTCATCAGGTCGGGCAGCACTTTGCCCTTGGTCGCCGGATCGAGGCCCTTCATAAACGGAACATTAACCAGGTTAAAGAAATACAACAGACCGATCCACGTGATGCCAGCCACAAAATGCAGCCAACGAAACATCATGAGCAGGTTTGTGTTGGCGTCCGTCGGCAGGTGGATGTTCAAGGCAGGGCTCCTATTCTAGGTCGCCGCGCGAAAGCGGCGTTTATCGAAACGAACGATTGTAGTGGAACCGTCGCCGGAAATGATAGCCGATCGGAGGCTATTTCCGCATTTCGTAAACCGCCCGAATTTAGTTGCCCCGGCGGTTGAAAAGGGCGAGTCTAGGCCGTATTGTAGGAGCCAACAAAAACGCACGCAGCCGCGGTCGCCCTTCCCCTAAGTACCAAACCCGGTTTCGTGATGGCACAAGAAGGAGATCGGCAATGGAAGCTAAGCCGGCACAACAGAATATTCAAGATTCCTTCCTCAACACAGCACGCAAGGAGCGGCACAACATCACGATCTATCTGGTGAGTGGAGTGAAATTGACGGGCCGGATTCGATCGTTTGACAAGTATTCGGTTGTGCTGGAGACCAGCAATCAGGAGCAGCTGATATTTAAGCATGCGATCTCGACCGTCGTGATCGCGCGCGCAGCTCACACCCACGGCGAGGGAAAACCCGCTCCGGTGACGGCCATCGTCGAGGCCGCCGCAGCCCCCGGTTCCGGCACGCAAGGATAAGGATAAAGACAAGGATGACGATAGAATAGTCTTGCTTGCCTGAAGACAAATCCAGACTCAGTGACCGGGGCAGCTCGCGCAACCAGCCCAAGTCAGTGCTGAATCCATCGGAACGCCGGGAACGCGCGTTTCTTGTCGGGGTAGAGTTCCGCACGCGCGGCCGCGCCCCAAAAACTGCCGGATCGACGATCACCGCCGGAGCCCAGGCGGCCCGCGATCACGCCACCAGCATTGCCGGTGGACGCCGAAGCGACGCGCCCGATTTCAGCTCCGAGGAATCGCTGGACGAACTGCGCGCGTTGGCCGCCAGCGCCGGCGCGCAAATTGCCGGCGAGTTCATGCAGCATCGCGACCGCCCCGATCCCGCGACGCTGATCGGCAAAGGCAAGCTCGAAGAAATTGCGGGCGCGTCTGCCTCCGTTTCGGCCGACGTCATTCTCTTCGATCACGATCTCTCGCCCTCGCAGCAGCGCAATATTGAACGCGTGGTCAACACTCGCGTCATCGATCGCACGCAGCTGATTCTCGATATCTTCGCGAAACACGCGCGCACCCGTGAAGGTCAGCTGCAAGTGGAACTCGCGCAGCTTGAATATATGCTGCCGCGGCTGGCTGGGCGGGGCGTCGAGATGTCGCAACTCGGCGGTGGCATCGGGACTCGCGGTCCGGGTGAAACGCAGCTCGAAACCGACCGGCGCAAAATTCACCGCCGCGTACGGCACGTGAAGCAGCAGATCGAAAATGTGCGCCGCGTCCGCGCGCAGCAGCGCCAGCGCCGCGAATCGGTTCCCGTGGCTACGGTCGCACTGGTTGGCTATACCAATGCCGGCAAGTCGACTTTATTTAATGCCCTGACGAATGCCAACGTCGTCGCATCCGCGCGCATGTTCGCTACGCTCGACCCCACGTTGCGCGGCGCCGAACTGCCGTCGAAGCGCAGAATCGTGCTCTCTGACACTGTAGGGTTCATTCGCCATCTGCCGCACACGCTGGTGTCGGCCTTTCGCGCGACCCTCGAAGAAGTGCAGCGGGCGACGCTCATCCTCCAGGTTTCCGATGCCAGCAGTCCCATTTCGGCTGAGCAGGACGCGCAGGTCGACAGCGTCCTCAAGGAGCTCGAAGCCGACAAGAAGCCGCGCTTGCGCGTCATGAACAAGATCGACCTGCTGTCTCCCAAGCAGCGAGAATCGCTGCGTGACGACAGTCAGACCATCCACGTTTCGGCGGCGAAGGCCATCGGGTTGACGGCCCTGATGGAGCACATCGATAGCTTGCTCGAAGAAGACAGACCCACCCGCGTCCACCTTCGCATTCCGCAGAAAGAGGGCAAGATGCTGTCCCTTCTGGAATCCCGCGCCCGCATTCATTCGCGAAAGTATCATGGCGGGCTGGTGGAACTCGAAGCCGACGCACCCGCCTCGCTCTTGCGGCGCATGCAACAGTGGCTGGTGAAGTAGACAAATTGCCTGTCTCTGTTTTGATGTTGGGCGCATACTTCCGCCACTGTCCCAACTGTCTCCATCCAATTTCCGTCATTAAAATTATTTCCGCATCTTCGCGGGACTTTCATCGAAGATATAGACTCAGTTAACGAGAAATCTATAAATGTCCACAACCTGGAGTTCCCGCTACGCGCAGCGAGTCAAAAGCGTTCACAGTTCGGCCATCCGCGAGCTTCTCAAGATCACTCAGAAACCCGAGATCATCTCGTTCGCCGGCGGCCTGCCCGCGCCCGATGTTTTTCCGGTCGAGCGCTTTCGCGAGGCTTGCCGCAAGGTGCTTGAAACCGATGCTGCGACCGCGCTGCAATATGGCGCGACCGAAGGCTACCAGCCACTGCGCGAAATGATCGCGCGCCATACCTCCCGCTACGCCATCAAGGCGAAGGCGGAACACGTGCTCATCACCTCAGGCTCGCAGCAGGCGCTCGACCTCATCGGCAAGCTGCTGATCAATCCCGGCGATCGCGTGCTCGTCGAAGCGCCCACCTATCTCGGCGCGCTCCAGGCGTTCAACGTTTACGGAGCGGAATATCTCTGCGTGCCCAGCGACAATGATGGCCTGCGCACCGATCTGCTTGAGGAACCCCTGCGCTCCGGGCCGAAGTTCATGTACGTGCTGCCGAATTTCCAGAACCCGGGCGGAACGACTTTGGCGGAGGGGCGTCGCCACGAACTCGTGTTGCTCGCTGAGCGCTATGGCATTCCGATCATCGAAGACGATCCCTACGGGCAGCTCCGTTACGAGGGCGAGCACTTAACGCCGCTGGTCGTGCTCGATCGCGAGAACCTGCGGCGTGATCGCGGCTATTCGATCGGCAATGTAATTTACATGAGCACATTCTCAAAGACGCTCTCGCCCGGATTGCGCATGGGCTGGATCGTCGCTCCGCCCGAAGTCATCGTAAAGCTCGTGCAGCTCAAGCAGGGAGCCGACCTGCATACCTCCACCTTCGGCCAAATGGTGGCCTACGAAGTCGCGCGCGACGGCTTCCTCGACGAGCACATCAAAGTCATCCGCCGCGTGTATGGCGAGCGGCGTGACGTGATGCTCAGCGCGCTCGAAGAATATTTCCCGCCCGAAGTGAGCTGGACGCGCCCGCTCGGCGGGTTGTTCCTGTGGGTAACACTTCCCGAAGGAATGGATTCGCACAGGCTCTTCGAAGCTGCGCTCAAAGAGAATGTGGCGTTCGTGCCCGGAGATTCTTTCTATTCAGGTAACGGATTTGCCAGCGAAGGCCTGCGCCATTTCCGGTTGAATTTCTCGAACGCGCAGCCCGAGCAGATCAGAGAGGGCGTCCGTCGTCTGTCGGTGGCGATCAAGAACCAGTTCGCCGGGTTGGAGCCGGAACCGGTGGCCACATAGCCCGGCGCATCCTGGATGCGCCCGCTTCCTGCCTCACTACTACGGGGCCGTTTGCCGTCTCCCAAGGAGACGGAGTCGGACGCCGAGTCATATCTTGCAATCCTCTATGTCCCGGGAATATTTCCTGGCCGCTCTAGTTATATAAGGTGAAGCAGCAACGGCACTGCTTCCCAGAGTAAACTGTTCGCCCGTGGCTGATCGTTCTGGCGATATCGGATCGTTCGAAGAATTAGCGATGCCGCTTTTTGCCCGGCTCTACAACTTTGCCCACTGGCTCACACAAGACCGGGCGTAAATTCTGAGCGCGAACTAGCCTTTAACGTCGAAACCTGGAGCGATGGCGGACTTCGCTACGCCATCATAAGCGACGCCAATTCAGCCGACCTTCACACGCTAGGCGATTTGCTGCGTGGTGCGAAATAAGTGTGAGATGCCACGGCTTTCCTCTGTGAGCCTCTGTGAACTCTGTGGTCGAGATCTTGTGCTTGGAGCTCAAATGTTCCGCCGACCATCACACCAAACTAAGCCTTCCCAAACGGATCCTCCAGCGAAGGACTCTGCGGTGTGAACAGCTCCGAGCCATTCTCCAGGATGTGCATGTCATCTTCCAGGCGAATCCCGAACTCTCCGCGAATATAAATGCCGGGTTCATCGCTGAAGGTCATTTGTGGCTGAAGCTTCGTCATATTCCCGCGCACCAGATATGGCCACTCATGTCCATCCATGCCCATGCCATGTCCTAAACGATGCGTGAAGTATTTGTAATCGGGCCCATACCCGGAGTCGACAATGACCTTTCGCGCCGCGGCATCTACCGCTCCGGCTTCAACTCCGGGCTTGGCAGTCGCCAGCGCCGCGCTCTGCGCGCGATGAACGATCTCAAAAACCTGCTTCATCTTCTCGCCCGCCTTGCCGAGCACAAAGGTACGCGTAATATCTGAGGCGTAGCCCTCGACCGAACAGCCGCCATCGATCAGCACGATCGTTCCGTCTTTAATTTCCTGCGGCAGAATTGTCCCATGCGGAAACGCGGAATACTCACCCACCAGCACATCCGCTCCGCCTTCGAATCCCAGTTGGCGGTGGGCGGTCTCCAGCAGACTCTCCACGTCTTTGCGAGTCATGCCCGCTTTCAGCGACCGGTACGTCGCCTCATAAGCGGCGAGCGTCACCTTCGCCGCCAATCGCATCAGGTCGATCTCATGCGCGCTCTTGATCATGCGGCATCCGGTGGTGACCGGAGTCGCGCTCGTGAAAGTGGCGCTGGCAGCGGCTTTTCGGATGTTGTCGCTGAAGACGAATTTGACCGTCTCTTCAAAGCCGACGGTTCCACCCGCGATTCCGCGGTCCCTTAGGCCCTGCGCCACGCGCGCGTACGGGTTCTCATCCTCCTGCCATACCCGCACGTCGGCATTCTTGCCATCAGGACCGAGGGCGATTTGCTCGCGCGCCCGGCCTTCTTCAAATGCCGGAGCAACATAAAAAGCGTCGCCCTTCGCGGGCAGTACCATTGCAAACAGGCGTTCGCCGCCCCACCATTCAATGCCCGCAAAATAGACAAGTGATGTACCCTGCGTCAGCAGAATGGCGGAGAGGTCGTTCTCGCGCATCAACCGGCGCGCCTTTTCCTGGCGCTCGGCGCGCTCTTCGATAGTGATTGGCTTGGCCTCCGCGCTCATGGAGCGCAGAGCCGCAATCGGTGATGGAAGTGGCTTGGCATCATCGGCCCTGGCCGAATCTGGATGAAGGGAAGTGAGAATGGCGGCGACCGATCCAGTCTGAAGAAAACGGCGGCGTGAATACAAAGTTGCCCTCCCGTACGACCGTGCGAAACCTACATTATAGGGAAGTCGGCACTGGATACTCTCTGTAAGGGTCTTCTCGGAGGCTGCGGCGCATCCGTTCGAGCGGCATTTGCCATGAAAAATGGTATATGCCATAATGCATGGCATGACGGTTACCATTGATAAGGCCGGTCGAATCGTCGTGCCGAAAGAGCTGCGCCAGCGCCTCGGGCTTACGCCGAACACCGAACTGGAAATCGTCGACCACCCGAATGGAATTCTGTTGCGCCCCTTGGAATCGCGTCCCTCTCTAGTAAAGGTCAATGGAATGCTTGTGCATCAAGGCCAGCTGGAAGAGGGCGCTGATCTCGATCGTCTGTTGGAAACCGTCCGCGAAGAGCGTATTCGCCAAATTCTGCGGCCCTGATCATGGTCGTCTTCTTCGATACCAGCGTGCTGGTTGCATCGTCCAGTTCATCGCATCCTCACTTCGTTCAGGCCTCGGCCGCGGTGGGTCGTGTGCTCGGCGGCAAAGACAAAGGCATCGTCAGCCAACATTCCATCGCGGAGCTATATTCCGCGCTCACTCTGATGCCCGTGATTCCGCGTATTCATCCCCTGGAAGCCGCCGCGTTAATTCGCGATAACATTCTGAAGAACTTTGAGACCGTGGCTTTGGACAAAAATGATTACCTGGAAGCACTCAAGATCGTCTCAGACTCGGGCTGGCCGGGAGCGAAGATATACGATGCTTTGCTGTTATGCTGCGCCGGTAAGGCAGCCGCTCAAAGGATCTACACTTTCAATCTCAAGGATTTCAAGCTGCTTGCTCCGAGGCGAATGCAGGATGTGATCTGCGCTCCATAGGACAAAACAATAAGGAGGGTTCATGGGCACTTACTCGGCACCCACGGGACGCATGGTCCCGCACAACATGGTCACCACGCAATTTGAACTCGACGGATTTCGCGTCGTCCGCACGCTTGGCGTGGTCCGCGGCATTACGGTGCGGTCGCGGTCGATCTTCGGCACCATCGGCGCCGGCTTGCAGACCATCGTGGGCGGCAATATTTCTCTGCTCACGAATCTTTGTGAAAAGACGCGCGCCGAAGCGTTTGACCTGATGCTGCAACATGCAGCCGACATGGGCGGAAACGCCGTTGTTGGCGCGCGCTACGACGCCACGGAGGTGATGCAGGGCGTCACCGAAGTTCTGGCCTATGGAACGGCAGTCTACGTCGAAGCCGCGAAGTAGTTGACGCTCTTTGAACTACCGTAGAGAGGATTTCGGACTACGGTAGAGACGGGGCCTGCCCCGTCTCGCATGCATCGCAGAGGAGGGTCATTTCTTTGGCAAGGCCGCTCTAGCCCCGAGGCAGTCAGCGTAGACCAAAAATTCTTTCGACCGCCTTTTGCCGGTAGGCAAACGTCCTCCGCATCTGCGGAATAATAAAAAGCGCATTCACAATCCTGCCTAGAGGCTCGCATGCGAGTTCGTACTCGATGCGGTCGCTCACCCGCGTTCCGGCGACGCCATCGCGGTTCTCGACCGCGAACTCATGCCGGTGATGCCAGCTTCGGAACGGCCCTCGGATCTGAACGTCGGAAAAGAATTCATTCATCGCGAATCCGACGATCTGCGCCTCCGACCGGATGCGAAATGAGAAGAAGGGAAGCGCCCGATAGGAGGCCACGAACTTCGTGCCCACGCCGGCAAAGTAGGGAGGCGCCCCAATCGGCGGGGCGACCACCATTTCCTCAAACCTGATCTCCAGCCAAGCCGGCATAATCCCAGGAAGATTTATCGGGTCGGCAAAAAACGCAAATACCTTTTCCAGCGGAGCCGCAATCCAGTGCTCGAATTGCGCGTGGTAGGACATGAATAAGGAGATGATCCTGCTTTTCCACAAACCCAGCGCCTGCAACTGAAAGACCGCAAGGGCGAAAATTTGGCGAAAGTATCGGCGCCGCACCATTTCTCTAAACGCCATTACTTGTGGTCATCTTTCTGATTAACCGCAATATCTCGCGTTTTGCACCTTGAGTCCCCAAGCGCAATCTCAACCTGAAACTTTCTTGTTGACAATAAAACAGTTAGGCGTAGGATGTGGACAAAAGTGGTTGCAAGTGGAACAAACAGTAGAGTTCGGGGCAGAATTTCTCACTTGATGAGGCGCCAGTGGCTTTAGAGACTGACACCCCCAAAACGAGCCCAAATGAACCCGATTCCACTTGTTTTGCAGCTGCTTTTACCTCCCTCGTGCAGTTGGCTGTGGTAGCAGCCAGATATCGGACTCCAGGAACCGACAGGGCAAATGTTTCGCGGAAATCACCCAACTCGCGTCGACGAAAAAGGACGCCTCAAGGTCCCCGCGGAATACAAGCGGGTGATCGACGAGAAATATGCCCAGCGATTCTATATCACAAGTTTGGACGGCGTTGTTGCTCAGATATATCCCTTCGAGGAATGGGAACGGATCGAACAGAAACTGGCTCAGCTTTCGACCTACAACCCAACCAAGAAGAAGTTTTTGACGCGCACGAATTATTACGGGCAGGTCGTAGAGATGGACGGGCAGGGGCGTCTGCTGATTCCCCAGACTCTGCGCGAAGCGGCGCAGATTCGCGGCGATGTGGCAGTGCTCGGCAATCTGACCTACCTGGAGGTCCGAAACATGGAAGCGCTCGACAAGGAGATCAAAGAGCCTTTCACGGATGAAGACACAAAGACGCTCGACGACCTGGGCATCTAGTGGCAAACGATTTTGGACAAAACATCCCCGAGCGGGGTGGGCATGGTTCGCCGGCAAAAGCAGGGGTTGGCCATGTTCCGGTTCTTTTAAAAGAAGCGATCGATTTTCTGGCCGTAAAGCGTGGCGGAACTTATCTGGATGCCACGGTGGGCTTGGGCGGGCATTCCTCCGAAATAGCAAAAAGCCTCGGCGTACCGGGACATTTGATTGGCTTCGATAAAGATCCCGCGGCGCTGGAGATTGCAAATGGAGGCACGGGCGCCCTTGCCCGTGCTGGCACAGACCAGGGCAAAGAGGGAGAGCCGGAGCAGAAGAAAGACTGGCCAACCGTGACGCTGATGCACGCGTCCTTTGCCGAAGTAGGCGAGCGCATACCGCCCGCCTCACTCGACGGTCTGCTGGCCGACCTGGGCGTAAGCAGCTTGCAGCTCGGCGATCCGGAGCGCGGATTTAGTTTTCAGGCGGATGGGCCCCTGGACATGCGGATGAATCCGCTGTCCGGCCGTACCGCCGAACAAGTGGTAAACCACCTCGACGAGCGCGAGCTTGCCGATGTGATTTACGAATTCGGTGAGGAAAGGAGGTCGCGGAGAATCGCCAGAGCCTTGGTCCGGTCGCGGCCGATACAGACGACAAAGCAACTCGTTGACGTCATATCAGCCGCGGTCCGGCCCATGAATAGCTCAGACAGGCGAATTCATCCGGCGACCAGAACCTTTCAAGCTCTCCGAATCTTCGTAAACCGTGAACTGGACGATCTGAAAGCACTGCTGGAGGCGTCGCCTCGCGTGCTGAAGCCGGGCGGGAGGCTGGTGGTCATCAGCTTTCACTCGCTGGAAGACAGAATCGTCAAAGACGCAATGCGGGAAGGCGCAAAGCAAAACCTTTACCGGCTGCTGACAACAAAGCCGGTGACGGCGAGCGAAGAAGAGATCGATCGCAATCCGCGATCGCGCAGCGCCAAGATGCGTGCGGCGGAGAGGCTGTAGCGTCGGCGTACCGCCGGCAAACGAGATTGAGTTGGTCCGGAGAAACCGCCGGGCTCCCGGTGCGGTGATAGTAAGGCGTGCCGGGTAAGAATTTGTGCAAGAGGTTCTGTGGCAGAGTCATTTCGGAGAGGCCAAACAGAAAGCCAAACAAGGCCAAGTCCGAAAACGAAGGCGGAAAACTAGAACATGTTTACAGGCTCGACAATCGAAGATCTCTTTGCGACCGTGGAGCGCGTGGAACAGACCATCGAAGCACGCGACTTTGTAATCGCCGAATCACTCATGGCCGACTCTTGGTTCGCTGCCGTCCAGGAAAACGCCGAATTCGACTCAAAACTTCAAGTGGCTTAGCGAGACACCTAGGAAGTTGCACAGAGAGAAACGTCAACGTTTCCGGAAAAAGTTTGGAGCACTCATGAGCGCCGCCGTCGCAATGCAGCCGATTTCTCAGGGTGGACGCAAGTCCTGCTGGCTGGGCACGCCCGAAATTTATTTCCGCAAGACCATCGACAATTCACGTCTCGTGAAAGTCGAAGACCCGCGCCGCGAGCGCGAGATGCGCATCTTCGGTGTGATCCTCTGCTGCCTGTTCCTGCTCGTCATGGGATATGCGCTCCAACATTTTCGCGCCATCGAGTATGGCTACAAGATCGAGACGTTGCGCTCGCAACGCGACGGTCTGGCGGGCATGAATCAGGCCCTGCAACTCGAAGAAGCCTCGCTCCGCGATCCGGAACGCATCGACGCCGTGGCCCGCAAGCTCGGCCTGCAATCGCCCGATCCCGGCCAGGTCATTCGTATGGACGCGGCCGGTGACGCGGGTTCGCCGGTCATGGCCAGCGTGACGCGGGTCGCCGTCGTATCGACGCGCTGAGCTGAAAACGAGTGGTCCAGAACTCGCGGTGAGCGAAGCGACGGACGACCTACGGATTTATTTGCAGCGCGGCGGCTCCTCGGGGCCGCCGAAACTTTCTGAGGAATGAACGTGGCGACTAACTCCGCTTCCAACCGCGCCCGCTTCCGCCTTTACATTCTCGCCGGCATGCTATGCCTGTGGCTGGTCGTCATCTGCGTCCGTCTCGTCTACCTGCAAATTTTCTGCTACGGAGATTTCGAGCGCCGCGCTCAGCATCAACAGCAGCGCAGCTTCGAACTCTCCGCCCAGCGCGGAATCATCTACGATCGCGCCGGCCGTGAACTCGCCATGTCGATCCAGGTCGAATCCGCATTTCTCGTCCCCAGCGAGACGCCGGACCTTGCCAACGTAATCAATCTGATCACTCGGATCACCAACGACGATCCGCGCGTCCTGCTTGCCGACTGCCAGGCTCACAAAACGTTCTGCTGGGTGGCCCGCAAGGCCGACGCCGAAACCGCCGATCGCATCCGTGCCCTGAATCTTCAAGGCATCCACTTCCAAAAAGAGCCGAAGCGCTTTTATCCCAAGCGCGAACTGGCGGCGCAGGTGCTCGGCTACGTTGGTACCGAAGATCAAGGCCTGAGCGGCCTCGAACGCCAGTTCAACTCGCAACTGCAAGGCAAGCCCGGCAAGCTCATGATCTCCGTCGACGCCCGCAAGCGCTGGTTCGCCAGCGTTGAGCAGGATCCGAAGCCGGGCAGCAATCTTGTCCTCACCATCGACCAGAACATCCAGGCCATCGCCGAGCGCGAGCTCCAGCGCGGCATGGAGGAGACCAAAGCCATCGCCGGCACCGTGGTCGTCGAAAATCCCCACACCGGAGAAATTCTGGCGCTCACCAATCGGCCAACCTTCAACCCGAATAATCGCAAGGAGATCAAGCCCGAGTCGCTCAAAGACCGCGCTGTAAGCGACATCTTCGAGCCCGGCTCGACCTTCAAAATGGTCACGGTCTCCGCCGGCCTGGAAGAAAAAGTCACGCGCCCCGACGAAGTCTTCGATTGCCAGATGGGTTCCATCGTTATCAATGGCATGCGCATCCGCGACAGCAGGCCCCACGGCCTGCTCACCGTCGCCGACATCATCGCCGAGTCGAGCGACGTGGGAGCCATCAAAGTCGCCATGCGCCTCGGCAACGATCGCTTCTACAAATACATTCGCGCCTACGGATTCGGCCAGCAGACCGGCATCGAGCTCCCCGGCGAGACGCGTGGCATGACCAAGCCGGTCGACCGCTGGTCGAAGGTCTCTTTCGCGGCCATCTCTATGGGCCAGGAAATCGGCATCTCCGCCGTGCAACTCGCGTCACTCATCTCCACCGTCGCCAATGACGGCGTCCGCGTTCCGCCGCGCATCGTTGCCGGGCAGATCGCGCCGCAGAGTGGCCTGCAAAAGAATAGCCCACAAACCATCGCCTACCAGCCTGCTGCGGGCATGCGTGTGATTTCGTCTCTGACGGCCGCGCAAATGCGAGAGATGCTGCAAGGTGTAGTGCTGCACGGCACGGGTCGCAAAGCGCTTCTCGAAGGCTACAGCTCCGCCGGCAAAACCGGTACCGCGCAGAAAGTTGACCCGGCGACCGGCGCATATTCAAAAACCAAATATGTGGCATCCTTCGCCGGATTCGCTCCTATTAACAATCCGCAGCTTGCCATCGTTGTGATTCTCGATTCGGCCGTCGGCTTGCATCAGGGCGGACAGGTTTCAGCGCCCATCTTCCAGCGAATTATGCAGCAGGTGCTTGAGTACGAGCATGTGCCCCATGATGTCGAACTGCCCGCCAGTCGACAGGTCTTGCTCGCGCGCCGCAATGTCCCCGACAAGAATCTCGAAGAGAGCTCTCCCGATCACCTGGGCGCGAGCCTCGATATGGCCGAAGCCGCCAGCGAAGCGCCAAGCACAGCTCAGCCGAAACCCACAGCCGTCGGATACGCCACCGAGGGATCGAAGACTACGGAGGACATGCCGCAAGTCGTGCCGGCGACGTTGGCGCGAACGGAGCCCGCACCGGCGACAGGTGCCCGGTCCACCGCGTCAAATGCGCCATTGCCGACGAATGCAGCCGCGTCAGCCAAGCCGTCCAGCGGCACGATCGTGCTCGATGTAGAAGATGGTGGCATCGAGGTGCCGTCTTTTCTCGGCAAAAACCTTCGGGGCGCGCTTGAAGCGGCCGAATCTGCCGGACTTGAAATCGACGCGCTCGGCAGCGGCGTAGCCCGCGAGCAATCGCCGTTGCCGGGAGCGCGGGTCGCTTCGGGGGCACGCGTGATAGTGCACTTTGCCAGATAAAATGAATTCAAGGTAGAGACGCGGCTCGCCGCGTCTTACGGCATCAGTCTCGTCAGAAGCCGCTATTTATAATCACTCCCATGAAGTTCCAACAACTTCTCGATGGCGTCGAGATCCTCTCCCAAAGCGGAAACTCGACCGGCAATCCGCCCATCAGCGGAGTCGAGTACGATTCCCGGCGCGTCCAACCCGGCACGATTTTCGTTGCCATGAAGGGAGACAAAAGCGACGGCAATCGTTTCATCGATCAAGCCATCACCGCCGGAGCAGTCGCAATCGTCACCGATTCCGCCACCGAAATGCCGCGGCCCGGAGTCGCCTGGGCGCAGGTGCCGCATGGTCGTCGCGCTCTCGCCCGCTTGAGCGCCAATTTCTACAATCGTCCCGCCGACCGCATAACCAACACCGGCATCACCGGCACGAACGGAAAAAGCACCACAGCTTTTATCGTCGAATCGATCTTGAATGCTGCGGGGCGCAAGACTGCGCTGGTTGGCACGATTGAATACCACGTCGCCGGAAAAATCCTCCCCGCGCCGCATACCACGCCTGAATCTCTGGAGCTCAATCAGCTACTCGCCAAAGGCGTCGCCCACGGCGTGACCGAAGCCGTGATGGAAGTCTCCTCGCACGCCCTCGAACAGCAGCGTGTTTTCGGAATTCCATTTGACGTCGCCGTCTTTACGAATCTTACTCGCGATCATCTCGATTACCACGGCACCATGGACGAATACTTCCGCGCCAAGCAGATTCTGTTCGAAGGCTGTGGAACCGATCCGCCGCGCGCCGCAGTTCTCAATGTTGAGGACGATCACGGCCGCGAGCTGTTGCAGCAGGCGAAGAAGAAGAGTTCCGTGGCGCTCTCCTACGGTCTCGCTACTGGCGACTTTCATGCCAAGTCGCTTCAGGTCACGGCCCGTGGCAGCCGCTTCCAGATGACAACGCCCGCAGGCGATCTCGCCATTTCGATTCCGCTAATCGGCAAAGTGAATGTCTACAATGTGCTCGCGGCAACGGCGGCCGCCTACGCACGCAACTGCTCCGCCGAAGCGATCGCCGAAGGAATAGCGAACCTCACGCACGTTCCCGGCCGCTTCGAGCGCGTCGATTGCGGACAGCCCTTCACGGTGGTGGTCGACTACGCGCACACCGACGACGCGCTGCGCAACCTCACCGCGCTCGCGCGCGATTTTGTCGCCCACAGTCCAGATGGAGGCACGGGCGCACCCGCCCGTGCGGATACAGGCCAAAAGGGGAAGGTCATCACCCTCTTCGGCTGCGGTGGCGATCGCGATCGCGCCAAGCGTCCGCTGATGGGCGAGGCCGCGGGCAAGGGCAGCGACTTCGTCGTGCTCACCTCCGACAATCCGCGCTCTGAAGATCCGCTAGCGATCATCAACGACGCTGTCGTAGGCCTACAAAAAGCCGGTCTTCAAAAGTCCGGTACCAGATATGTCACCGAACCCGATCGTCGCAAAGCCATCGCTCTCGCCATCGGGCAAGCGGCGCCGGGTGACATCGTCCTCCTCGCGGGCAAGGGCCACGAAAAAACGCAAACTGCAAACGGCAAGGCCGTTCCTTTCGATGACGTTGAAGTAGCTCGCGAGACGCTGGCTGCTTTTGGCTACGAATGTGCTCAGGCGATAGCGAGCCACGCCGAGACCTCCGCATGAAGCTTTCACTCTCACGCATCGCCGAGTTTGTCGCCGCCGCCGGCGAATTCGACCCACGCGCGATCGCGCAGGGATATTCCATCGATTCGCGCACCGTGCAGCCCGGCGAACTCTTTTTCGCGGTAAAAGGTGAGCGCCTCGACGGTCACGACTTCGTCGAAGCAGCCCTTGCCCGCGGCGCTGTTGCAGCCATAATCCGAAAAGATCAACTGCCCCGTTATCCCAATCCCCAAAATCTGCTGCCGGTCGATGACACTCTCTTCGCCCTTCAAACGCTGGCCACTGTCGTCAGAAAGTTGTGGTGCAAGACGGCCATCGGCATCACTGGATCGATGGGCAAGACGACCACCAAAGAGGCCGTCGCGCATCTGCTTTCGGTTCAGTATCGCGTCCACCGCACCAAGGGCAATTTCAACAATCACTTCGGCCTCCCGCTCGGCTTGCTCACGCTCGAGCCGGAATACGATCTTGCGGTCGTTGAAATGGGAATGTCGCACGCAGGCGAGATCGCTGCCCT
This sequence comes from uncultured Acidobacteriaceae bacterium, assembly GCA_963803645.1. GTDB lineage: Bacteria > Acidobacteriota > Terriglobia > Terriglobales > Acidobacteriaceae > Acidiflorens. The sequence continues at coordinate 1,805,502 of CAWDNK010000007.1, forward strand.
CGCGCGCATCGCGCTTCCCAATCAGGGGGTAGTCACTAACGTGGCTGCCGTGCACCTCGAATACTTCGACTCGATCGCCGGCATCGCGCGCGCAAAATATGAGTTGGTCGAAGCCCTGCCCAGTTCCGGCGCGGCGTTCCTGAACGCCGACGATGAATACGTCAGCCAGTTCGGCCGCGACTTCAAAGGCAAAGTGATCCTGTTTGGCCTGAGCCCGGTCGCCGACGTGCGAGCCGAGAAGATCGAACCGAGCGGCGCCGGCGGCACGCGCTTCGACCTGATTTGCGCCGGGATGCGTCAGCCCGTACACAGCCCGTTGCTCGGCCAACACAACGTTTACAACGTGCTGGCCGCGGCCGCCGTGGCGACCGAGCACGGTATCACGCCCTCCCAAATTGCCGACGCCTTGTCCACCCTGACCCCGGCCGACAAGCGCGGCGAGGTCGTTCAGCTAGGCAACATCACGGTGATCAACGATTGTTACAATTGCAATCCGAACGCTTTGAACGCCATGGTCGATACGCTGGCCTCGATGCCGGCAAAACGCCGGATCGTGGTGGCAGGTGAGATGCTCGAACTTGGGCCGATGGGCGAGGCTCTGCATCGCCAGTGCGGTGAGCACATCGCGGGAAAGGCGATCGACGTGCTTCTCGGAGTGCGCGGTTCAGCCCGGGCGATGGTTGAAGCCGCGCGTCAAGCGGGAGCCACCGCCGAGTTCGTAGCCACGCCCGAAGAGGCTGGCGACTGGCTGGCCCGCGAAACAAGAGATGGCGACGTAGTGTTGCTAAAAGCATCGCGCGGCGTAAAACTGGAAAAAGCCCTAGAGAAGTGGCGTGAAAAGATGGGAAGTAAATAATCTGCTCACAAAAAAATCGACTGAAAGCTGATAGCCGACAGCAGGTTTTTCTGGCAACTGGCAACTGATAGCTGACAACTGTTCTTCGGAGGCGGATTGCTCTACTGGCTTTTATACCTGAAGCTCTATCACTACTTTCCGCCATTCCGCATCTTTCGCTATCTCACCTTTCGCACCGCCTTCGCCAGTCTCACCGCGCTCTTTACCGGGCTCATCGTCGGCCCGATCGTAATTCAGCGTCTGCGTGATTTCCAAATCGGCCAGTACATCCGCGAAGAGGGCCCGCAGGCTCACCAGAAAAAAGCCGGCACTCCGACCATGGGCGGTCTGCTCATCGCCATCGCGATTCTTGTGCCCACGCTGCTCTGGGCCGACCTCAGCAATCCCTTCGTGTGGATCGCCGTCTTCGCCACGCTCGCCTTCGCGGCCATAGGTTTTACCGACGATTACCTGAAAGTCGTTAACCGCCGCAATCTCGGCCTCACCGCGCGCGCCAAACTCGGCTACCAGGTCGCCTCGAGCGTCGTCATCGCCATCGCGCTCATCTTTCTCGAACATCGCGGCGAGTATTCCACCAAACTGCTCGTTCCATTTTTCAAACAGTTCAAGCCCGACCTCGTGATCGAGCGCTGGGCGGCCAATCCGCACCTCTGGCCGTTGGCTTTTTTGCCTTTCATTGCTTTCGTTGTGCTCGTCATCGTCGGCTCCAGCAACGCGGTCAACCTCACCGATGGTCTCGACGGCCTCGCCATTGGCTGCACCGTCATCGCCGCCGGTGCGCTTGCAGTCCTAACCTACCTTAGCGGCCACGCCACTTTCGCCACCTATCTCGAACTTCAGCGCATGCCGCAGATCGGCGAACTAACCATCTTCTGCGGAGCCATGGTCGGCTCTTCCATCGGCTTCCTCTGGTACAACGCGCATCCCGCCGAAGTCTTCATGGGTGACGTCGGATCGCTCGCTCTCGGCGGCGCCATCGGCACGGTTGCCGTCATGATCAAGCAAGAGCTTCTGCTCCCATTCATCGGCGGAGTCTTCGTCATCGAAGCGCTCTCGGTGATCCTGCAGGTCGGCTCCTACAAGCTGCGCAAAAAAAGAATTTTTAAAATGGCGCCCATCCATCACCACTTCGAACTGCTCGGCTGGTCGGAATCGAAAGTGATCGTGCGCTTCTGGATTGCATCGCTCGTCTTCGCGCTCTTCGCACTGACAACGCTAAAATTAAGATAGCTTGCACCAAAGAGTCACAATGCAGAGACATACGAACCCAAATTCCACAATTGCTTTTCTCCGTGTCTCTGTGCCTCTGTGGTGAAATAGAATTCATGCACCTGCAAGACAAACGCGTCCTCGTAGTCGGCCTCGGCAAGTCCGGCGTCGCCTCCGCTCTATTTCTCAAGTCCCGAGGAGCCCGCGTCACCGTCTCGGACTCCAAGCCCGAGGCCGAACTCCGCAAGGAAATCCTGCTCCTCCTCGAGCACGGCATCACCGTCGAAACCGGCGGCCACGGCGACCGCACCTTCCGAGATCAGGATCTGATCGTCGTCAGCCCTGGCGTGCCCGTCGATGCGCCGCAACTGGTCCAGGCGCGCAGCCTCTGCGAAAAAGTTATCGGCGAAATCGAGCTTGCAGCGCAGTTTCTCCCGGGCCCCATCGCTGCCATCACCGGAGCCAACGGCAAAACCACCACTACTACGCTCGCCGGTGAAATCCTCGCCGCCGCCAAAATCCCCGTTCTCGTCGGCGGCAACATCGGCACGCCGGCCATCAGCTTCGTCGGTCAGGCCAAGCCCGACACCTGGATCGTTCTCGAAGTCTCAAGCTTTCAACTCGAAACCGTCGTCGACTTCCGCCCGCGCATCGCAGTCATCCTCAACATCACGCCCGATCATCTTGACCGCCACAAGACTTTCGCGAATTACGTCGGCGCCAAAGCGCGCATCTTCGAGAACCAGGGCCCCGAAGACTTCACCATCCTCAACGCCGACGATCCCACAACCGTCGACCTGGCCGAGCGCACGCTCGGGCAGCGCTTCCTCTTCACCCGCAAGAAGGAAATCGGCACAGGAGCCTTCGTCCGCAGCGCGCACATTTTCTTCCGCGACGGCCAGTGTGAACAACAGATTCTGCCGCTCAGCGAAATTCCGCTCAAAGGCGCGCACAACCTTGAAAACGTCCTCGCCGCAATTTCCGTCGGCATGTTAGCCGGAGCCCATCCCGAACAAATTCGCCAGGCCGTGCGCAACTTCAAAGCGGTCGAGCACCGCCTCGAATTCGTAGCCAGAGTCGCGGGCGTCGACTACTACAATGACTCGAAAGCCACCAACGTCGATGCCACCATTAAAGCCCTCGAGTCGTTCCCCGCCAACATTCACGTCATTCTCGGCGGCAAAGATAAAGGCAGCGATTACACCGTTCTCAACGATCTGCTCCGCGCTCGCGTGAAGCGCGTCTACACCATCGGAGCCGCCGCCGCCAAAATCGAGTCCCACATTCAGGCCGCTGCTGAAATCGACCACGCCGAAACGCTCGAAACCGCCGTCCAGCGCGCTTCCGCCTCCGCCTCGCCGGGTGACGTCGTTCTCCTCGCCCCCGCCTGCTCCAGCTTTGACCAGTTCCAGAACTACGAGCATCGCGGACGCATATTCAAAGAAGCCGTTCGCTTGCTCAGCAGCGCACAACATCGATCCTGATTAGGCGGTCGCGCGAGCGACAATTCGCCCCGTCCCGAGAAACCAAGAGTGATACCGGCACACGAAGTTTCTTGTGGATTCCGCGGCCGTTCGCCGCGACACTAGCAGCGTGGCAGAAGTCGCCTATCTTTCGCTTGGCTCGAACATTGGAGATCGCGAGGCCAACCTGCGCGAGGCAATCGCGCAACTGAAAAGCGCGGGCTCGCTCCTGAAGTTGTCATCTGTATACGAGACGCAGCCGGTCGGTCTTCCCGACCAGCCATGGTTTCTGAATTGCGTGGCCGCGCTCGAAACCGCGAAAACGCCGCGCGAACTGCTGAAAATCGCACTCGACATCGAAGCGGGCATGGGCCGCTTGCGCTTTCGCGACAAAGGTCCGCGCAAGATCGACATCGACATTCTGCTCTTCGGCGATCAAATCCTGAACGAGCCAGACCTTAAGATTCCTCATCCCGCCATGCACGAGCGAAGGTTCGTCCTCGAGCCGCTGGCCGAAATCGCCCCCGGTGCCCGGCATCCTGTGCTAAATAAAACAGCCGGCGAATTACTGGCCGCTCTCGGTGAATCGCAAATCGTCCGCCGTGTGTGATCGCAAATTCGAACCGCCTATTCATTCACGGAATCACGATCCTGCTCCCTGCATCTTCCGGCGCCGCAAGTCCCGACACCTTCTCAGGAAATTGCGCGCACAAAAAATCGACAAACGCCCGCGACTTCGGCCGCCCCGACGTGCGCGTCATCCCCATGCGCAACCAGAACACGAGCGCTTTCAGCACATCCGAATCGCGCAGCCGCGAATAGCCCAAATGCTTCGCCTCAGCCTCGCGAAATTCCTTGACCGCCGCTTCCACATCACGCCCAATCCTTTGCTGCGCCACATTCGCCGACGACTGCTCATAAATCAAACTCGATTCAACCAGTGTGCGATAACTCACAACCAGCGAGCCCAGCGCAGTCAGCAAGTCGCGGTCGCTGAGCGAGCGATTTCCAACCGCGCCTTCAAGTGTGCCCGCCAGCGAACTCCCGGCCCGCGCGCAATTCACCAGCGCAAAACTGAGCCCCATGATCAACTCTCGATGCTCGTATAGAAAATGCTCCGGGATCTCAACCTCCGGAAACATCCCCGCCTGATCCTTATCCGCGATCGAGGGCGCCTTCCCATGCTCTCGCGCCTGCTGCAAATAAGGACACTCACTGGGGCAATCGATTGTGACCTCGCGTTCCTCGCCGCAACACTGCGCGCAGATTCGCCCATGCACCGCCGGACAGAATCGTTTCTCTTTCCGCAGCTCGCAAATCGCACAGCTCACATTCGTTCCTCGCACCCGATTATTTCACGAACAATGATTCATTCCCGGATGACCCGAGGGCCCGATCCCCCAACTTGCACCACAATCGCTGCATTTTCCGCAAATAAATCTCCTTAATACCCTTCATAACTGATTTCTATTTGTCTCATTCACCTCCGCCGCGCTACCTTATTATGTTCATCATCACGCCCATACTTGTCGGACTCGGCCCGATTGCGGTTTTTGCAGCTTTCGTTTGTTTGCATAACATTTCTGCAATGCGATTTGTTAAAAGAGGAGAGGCATGTCAACTGAACTGCGCAACTTTCTAGCGATCCCCTACGACGAACTCGAAGAAATGAATCTTAAGGCGAAGAAGCAACGCCTGGACCGCGTCTCCCCAGCCAAAATCCAGGATGAGCGCCTGAATTATCTGGCCGACGAAGGGCGCGTCAAGGCCATCACCGTCCTGTTCAGCGACCTTGAAGGCCGTCTGCACATGCTCGACTACGACAAAAAGTTTCTCCTCAAGAGCTATGACAACCTGACCTTCGACGGCTCTTCCATTCGCGGATTCACCGCCCAGCGCGAGAGCGATCTCCGCCTCGGCATCGACTGGGCCGCGTTCTATTGGCCGCCCGCCGACGTTTTTGGTCCCGGCAAAATTCTTGTTTTCGGCGAAGTCATCGACAAGGGAGGCGAGCCCTACACTGCCGACATGCGCGGCGTGCTCAAAACTTTTGCCGACGGGCACTTCAAAAAGAACGGCTATACCCTCAACGCGGCCAATGAAATCGAAGGCTTCCTCTTCAAAGGCGCGGATGCCGAGCGCACCTATCACGAGACCGGCAAATTCGAATACGTCAACACCGGCGGCTATTATCACTCGCTGCCCGGCGATCCGCTGCGCAACTTCATCGACACCACCGCCGAAGTGCAGCGCGCCATGGGCTTCCAGAACGAGAAGGATCACCCCGAAGTTGCGCCCTCGCAGTTCGAAATCAACTACAACTATGCCGAGGTCGTCGCCGCTGCCGACCACATCCAGCTTTACAAACTCATCTGTCGCCAGGTCGCGCGCAACATGGGATTAACCGCGTGCTTCCTACCCAAGCCCGTCGTCGGCGTCAACGGCAGCGGCATGCACACCAACGTTTCCATCAGCAAAGGTGGCAAAAATCTATTCTGGGATCCCAAGGGCGAAGAGAAACTCAGCAAGTTCGGATACGAATTCCTCGATCGCATCCTCACTCACGGCAACGACATTTGCCTGTTACTCAATCCGAGCGTAAACGCGTTTCGCCGTCTCGATCCGCACTTCGAGGCGCCCAACCAGATCAAGGCGTCGCCGGTCGATCGCGGATCGATGATCCGCATTCCGATCGGCAACGAACGCAGCATGCGCGTCGAAGTCCGCTCCGTCGCTCCCGATTCAAATCCTTATATGGTCATGCTCTCGATCTTCAAGACCGGCCTCGAAGGCACGACTTCCAAAATCAAAAACCTGCGCCAAGCCGAGCGTTATCTGCCCGACAACATCTACACCGCGCTCGAAGATTTCCGCAAAGCCGACTGGACGTCGAAGCTTCTCGGTGAAGATGTGAAAGGCCGCTACGCCGATCTCAAACAAGCTTCAGCCGATCGCTGTCCGCGGTTGCTCGGCACATTCGTAAAAGCGCCCGAGGTCCAATATCACCACGATGTCTATAACCAGTATTTGTGGAATCTGTTCTAGAAAGAATTTGAAAGTGCCCGAAGAATAGATAGGAGAGGATACAAGGCGAGAAACGCGACCGATACTACGGCCAACAATTCCTACCGCATCACCACCGCATTCGCCAGGTTGGGATTCACATACCGGCTCATTGCCAGGTCGACAATCGTTCCGATCATCTCGGTGTAAGAGAGCCCCGCGGCCTTCGCCGCCATTGCGAATTCCTGCCGGCTCGCCAGCCACGGATTCGGATTCGCCTCGATCACATACACGTCGCCATTCGGCGCAAGCCGCATATCGATTCGCCCATAATCGCGCAGCTTCAACGCGCGATAAGCCGCTAGCGCCGTATCTGAGAGCCGCTTCCGCGTCTCTTCATCCAGATCCTCTGCAATCGCCGATTTCGTCAGCTTGTAGGCGTCGGTGTTCTTTTCAAACTTCACGTCGTAGCTGGCAATTTTTGGCGTGCCTTCCGGCAGGCGAGAAAGATCGAGCTCCACCAGCGGCAATACCTGCGAGCTTTCATAGCTGCCCAGCACGCCCGCATAAATCTCCCGCCCCTCGATGTACTCCTCAATCAACGCGGGAGAATCGAATTCATCCTGAATGTACTCGATGCGCTCCATCATCTCCTTGATGTTCGTGACTACCGCCCCGGCATCGATGCCGATCGATCCATCCTCCCACGCCGGTTTCACGATCAGCGGAAAAGAAATGTCATGCGCATGTTCAATGCGCCCGCGGTACGAAGTCGCAAAAAATGGCGTCTTGATTCCATGAAACGCAAAAATCTTCTTGGCCACGGCTTTGTCCTGCGACATAAAAATCGCGTGCGGCCCAGCTCCCGTATAGCGCAGACCCAGCAGATCGACGTACGCCACCACGTTCATTTCCTTGGTGTCGTCGCCATCGAATGACTCCGTTAGATTGAAGACCAGGTCGGCATCACACTTGGCCAGCGCATGCAGCGACTGCGGACGCCCGTCCAGTTCCACATGCGAGGTCTCGTGGCCCAGCTTTTGCAAAGCCTCGACGATCTCTTCGCGGTCGGTCTTTTCTTTCTTGACCTTCTTCGCAACCTTGCGAGCCTTTCGGGCCACGCCGTTGCGTTTGCTGCTGGCATCACCGTTCCCATTCGCCGGATCCTCTTTGGCCGCAGCCGCAACCGGGTCTTCATTCCACAAGTCATAAAGCAGCGCAATCTTCATCTTTGCTCCAATCATGTGTTTCCTCTGTACAGTCGGGTCCCAGGTCCCAGCTGTCAGGTCTCAGGAAAACCAAGATCGCTCACCGACAACCTCTTCCTGAGACCCGATACCTACTACTTGAGAGCTGCCTTCCTACGGCTGTATAAACTTCCCCTTCGCCACGTAAGTCATCACCAGCGCGGTCGCATAAGCCGTCACTTCGGCCAAATGCTCCGCGCTCCGCGTCTTGTCCGCCCGCAGATCAAGCTCGCCCGCGCGCTTCTCAATGTTGTCAACCAGCGTCTTGATCAGTGGCCGCTGCGCTCCCGTCCACTGCGCGACTTTGTCGATCACGGGCTTGCGATGCTGATGCAGAAACTCGCTCGCCGCGACCGCCGTCTTCCGCCGCTTTGACACGGCAAACAAGTCCCGCAAATCCGTGTCCGGCGTAAGCTCGGTCACCGCGACCTCTTCGCGCCCGTTGCGGTGATAAAACTCCGCCACCGTAATTTCCATGTCATCCACGGTGATGTCGGTCACGCCTCGCCGCCGCGCCGGATCGGTCTTGCCCAATTTCCGCGCCAGCCGGTCCAGGAACAGCAGCTTCTCCATCGCGGGCCAGCCACGATAACGCTTGCGCCAGTTTGAGCGCGGCGTCAGCCACACCGCAAAAGTCTCGGCAAAATCTTCATCTGGATGCTTTTGCGCATACCATCCCGGCAAATGCCGCACGTAATCTCGTGAAAACGGCGCTGGCCGATAGTTCTCGCGATACGGCCGCCGGAACGACCCAAACATTTCTTTCCACTCCGGTTTGTTGTGCAGCCTGTACGCATACGTGAACGCGTGCCCCGCCTCGTGCCGCAGATACATCATGATTTCGCGTGCATCTTCCAGGCCGTGCGCCTGCTTCTCCAAAAGTGCGAGCTCTGCATTCGCCAGGTAAAACGGAATCCCAATAATCGGCTCTCCCGACGGGCACCCCCACTCGTCGGTCAAATAACACGCCGGACGAAACCTCACTAGCCGCTTGGCCTCGAGCTCGCGATAGAGCTGCTCCACAAAGCGCTCCACCGGAGACCCTTCGAGCTTCAGCCCAAGCTCGCGAATCGGCCGCGTCAGCAGTTCCGAATTCCCGCCCGCTCTCTCTTGTTCTTTTTCCACCACAAACCTTCGCCATGAATATGGAGGCGAACAAGTCCCCGTGCCGCGCGCAAATCGCACACGAATGGCAGGGACAGTATCTCTAAGGTTAACGATAGACGACGGCAAGGATTATCAGAAAGTGACGGGGGTAACAGTCAAAGAGCGAAGTGCGTTGGGAAGTGCTGTTGGAAGCGCGGTGCTGTTAGAAGGCGTGGCTTTTGGGTGGCGCAACGCTTTAGCGTTGCGATAAGAGCACTCATTGGGAGCGCCTTCAGCCGCCGAGGTCGCAATGCTAGCGCGTAGTCTCGGGAGCCCGTGCACCCTTCCGCGAAAGCGATGACACGACGATTCTCGCCAGGGCAGAAACTGCCAAGCCCGCAATGATGAGCGCCAGCAGAATAGTGATGTTCATATCGCCCCCATTTGAAACGTGCCAGTACTTGGCCCATTCCAGCATGACCAGAGGGCAATAGAAAGATTACCGGCGTCACAGGAATCATCCGAGTACTGACTGGCTAGCTCCCGCAATCCACGCGTCGCGTTTCGCCAGAATTCCACGGATTCACAAATCAAACAAAACAAACAGCCTTCATCCGCGTAAATCCACGCAATCGGCGGACGGATGAAGTTAAGCCGGCAGCCGCCGTGGTATCGTACGGACCGGCAGAGCCCAGTCACATTTTCCGAGGAGCGACCCATGGCCAGCACCGAAACCATCCCCGCCCAGCGGCCCCAGGCCCAGGACATCGAGCGCATGATGCAACTCAGCAACGGCTTGGTCCTGAGCGCGGCCCTCCAGTCCATCACCCGCCTCAAGATTGCCGACCTCTTGGCCGACGGCGCGCTTCCGGTCTCGCGACTAGCCGTCACCAGCGGCACCAATCCTGACGCGCTCTACCGCATCATGCGTCTGCTGGCCAGCGTAGGCGTCTTCGCCGAGTTGCCCGGCAAAGTCTTCGCCATCACGCCCATGTCACAGCTCATGCGCTCCAACACTCCCGGTTCAATGCGCGACATGATTCTCTGGATCAGCAACCGCTTCCACTTCCAGGTGTTTGGCGAAATGGAGCATTCGCTCCGCACCGGCCAGCCCGCCGTCGAAAAAGTCTGCGGCAAGCCCGCCTTCGAAGCCATCTTCGGCGATCCCGAAATCGCCAGCGACTTCAACCTCGCCATGACCGCCGTAAGCCGCCGCATCGCGCCCGCGCTGATCGAGGTCTACGACTTCTCAGAAATCGGCACGCTCATGGACGTCGCCGGCGGCCATGGCGCAGTCCTCTGCGAAATCCTCGCCCGCTATCCAAAGATGAAAGGTATTCTGCTCGACATCCCCAACGTCATTGATGAGGCTAACGGCTACATCTGTTCATTGAAGATGGAAGAACGATGCCAGACCATCCGGGGCGACTTCTTCAAAGAAATTCCTGCCGGCGCCGACGCCTATTACATGCAGCACATACTGCACGACTGGAACGACGAGCGCTCGCTGAAGATTCTAGCCAACTGTCGCCGCGCCCTCGAAGGCCATAAAAACGCCCGCACGCCCGGAGCCTCGAGCGGCTGCCTCCTGATCGTAGACAGCATAGTCCCCGAAACCTCCGACCCACACCCCAGCAAGTGGTTGGACATGTCCATGATGCTGCTGCCTGGAGGCCGCGAGCGCACGCGCCCCGAGTGGGACGCGTTACTCGCCAAAGCCGGATTCGAAGTCACTAGAATTTTCCCAATGAAAGCCGCGGAAAGTTTGATCGAAGCGAAAGTGCGAGCCTAAACTCAGATTTGTTCGAACGAAAAATGGCGCGGGCAAGAATGCCCGCGCCAAGAGTTTCCAGCGAACGACCAACGACGAAGCCCGCTACTGTATCAGCGTCCCGTTCCCCTCCGTCGGCGTCTCCGGAGCAATCACGACCGCCGCCGCCACCCGGTCTCCCGGCTCTAGCGACAGCAAGCGCACGCCCTGCGCCGCACGGCCTGACTCGCGAATCGTGCTCGAGTCCATGCGGATGATCTTTCCGTACTGGCTGATCAGCATCACCTCGGACTCTTCATTCACCTGCGCGATTCCGACGACTTTGCCGTTACGCTCGGTCGTCTTCACGTTGATCACGCCCGACCCGCCGCGCCCCTGCAACCGGTACTCGTCCGCCGGGGTGCGCTTGCCATAGCCATTCTCAGTCACCGAGAGTATGAGCGAGCCCTTGATCGGCAGCGTCTCATCGGTCGCGGTCGCTTCGACTCCAGCCGCGGCTTTGATTTTCTCAGCTGCAATCTCGGCCTGCTTTGCGTCCTTCGCGGTCGTCGCCATGCCGACAATGTAATCGCCCTTATCGAGATTCATGCCGCGCACGCCATACGCCGGACGCCCCATTGGCCGCACATCCGACTCCTCAAAGCGAATCGCCTGCCCATCATGCGAAGCCAGAAACACAATCTGCTCACCGTCGGTCAATGTGGCAGCCACCAGTTCGTCGCCCTGGTCGATGCCGATGGCAATAATGCCCCGCGACATCACATGCGAAAAATCCTTCAGCTCAGTCTTCTTCACAGTGCCGTTGCGAGTCGCGAAGAAAATATATCGCCCTGCTTCTTCCAGATTGCGCACCGCCACCATCGTCCTCACAGTCTCGCCTGCCTGCAAGCCAACCAGGTTGCCGATATGCTTGCCCTTGCCGGCGGCGCCCACGTCCGGAGTCTCGTACACCTTAAGCCAATACACGCGCCCCATATTCGTGAAGATCAGAATGTACGCGTGCGTCGACGCGATAAACAACTGCTCGACAAAATCCTCGTCGCGCGTCTTCATGCCCGTACGCCCGGTGCCGCCGCGCCGCTGCATGCGATAAGTAGAAATCGGCGTCCGCTTCACGTATCCCGAATGGCTGACGGTCACCGCGACCTGCTCGTCGGCAATCAGGTCTTCCAGCAGAATCTCCGCCGCTTCGTCTTCGATCTGCGTGCGCCGCGCATTACCGTACAGCTTCTTCACTTCTTCAAGCTCTTTGATAATCACGCCGCGCAATTTCTTCTCCGACCCAAGAATCGCTTCAAACTCTGCGATGCTCTCGCGAATATCCTTCAACTCGCTCGAAATCTCGTCAATCGAAAGCCGCGTCAGCCGGTGCAATTGCAGTTCAAGAATCGCGTCCGCCTGTTTGGCGGTAAACGGCTTCTCAGCGGGCAGCTTCGGCGCGCGCCCTGTCGTATTGATGTCGATCTTTTTGCCGCCGAAAAACGCGACCAAATTTTCCCGCGCATCCCCGCGGTTCGCGCTCGCCCGAATAATCGTGATTACGTTGTCCAGGTGATCGAGCGCGGTCAGATAGCCTTCTAAAATGTGCTCGCGATCGCGCGCCTTCGACAGCAAAAACGCCGTCCGCCGCCTCACCACATCCACGCGATGATTAATAAAATGCTGGATCGCCTGGATCAGCCCCATTTCCTTAGGCTGCTGGTTCACCACCGCCAGCAGGATCATCGAGAAGCCTTCCTGCATCGACGTGTGTTTATACAGTTGATTCAGCACGATCTGCGGCTCGGACCCGCGCTTCAGTTCGATCACGATCCGCATTCCGTCGCGGTCGCTCTCGTCGCGCACATCGGAAATGTCGTCGATCGTTTTGTCATTCACCAGGTCTGCAATGCGCTCAATCAGCCGCGCCTTGTTCACCTGATACGGAATTTCTGTAACGATGATCGCTTGCTTTTCCTTGGTGACGCTCTCGATCGCCGCCCGCGCCCGCATCATGAAGCGTCCGCGTCCGGTTCGGTAAGCCTCAAAAATCCCCGCGCGTCCGTGAATGATTGCCGCGGTCGGGAAGTCCGGCCCCTGCACAAATTTCAAAATCTCCGGCAACTGCGCCGCCGGATTATTCACCAGCGTGATCGTCGCATCCACGATCTCGGTCAAATTGTGCGGCGGAATTTTCGTCGCCATGCCCACAGCGATTCCATCCGACCCGTTCACCAGCAGATTCGGAAAGCGCGCCGGCAACACGGTAGGCTGCGTTTCCGAGTTGTCATAATTCGGATAAAAATCCACCGCCTCTTTATCCAGATCTTCCAGCAGCGCCGTCGAAACCCGCGTCAGCCGCGCTTCCGTATACCGGTCCGCCGCCGGAGGATCGCCATCCACCGACCCAAAATTTCCCTGCCCATCCACCAGCGGCGCGCGCATCGCAAACGGCTGCGCCAGCCGCACCAACGCGTCATACACCGCCAAATTTCCATGCGGATGGTATTTACCCATCACCTCGCCGACGATACGCGCGCACTTGCGCGTAGGCCGCCCTGGCGCCAGCCCCATCTGCTGCATCGTATAAAGAATCCGCCGATGCACCGGCTTCAATCCGTCCCGCACATCCGGCAACGCACGCCCAATGATGACGGAGAGCGAATAGTCGAGATACGACTTCCGCATCTCATCTTCAATATTCACGGGTTGAATGTTGAGCGCGCCCGGCCCAGTAGGACCGTCGCCCCCCGGAGGAGGTGTCAAAGGCAGTTCAGGATTTTGATCGTCAGCCATGAAATTCAGATCTCAGTTCTCGGTCGTCAGCTCCCAGCAAGACTCACGTGGGGACAGCCGCTCTCCGCTGTCCAGCGGAGCAAAGCACCGCGACTGTGACGCAGAATTACGCCACACTAAAATGACGCTAAGTTCTTGCATTTAAAGATGCTTACGCGGCAGATTTTACTTTGCCATTATACCACGAATGGCCCTTGTCCAAGCTGCCCAGAACAGACCGCGCGGATAGCAGAGTTGGCTCGTTTCTCAGGATGCATTAAATAAGGGAAGGCTGTGAGTGCAACCGCGATTTATCGCCAACTAGACATCGAAATTTCCAGACACCTATCGTTTTGAAGCGTGATGATTGCGACGACAGATTCTTTCAAAATCATATAACCCAGCTTTTTCAGATTCGTTCGGATAGTCCTGCATACTCTCACGGCTGAGTTCTCCCCAGATCTCACCTGACTGGTCTGAACAGAAGACCCAAAATCCCCATACGCCAACTATCTGCTTATCTGCGGGGTACGCGGTAACCAAGTAGCCCATCTCAGGCGATTGTTCTCGTTTTTCACAATGTAGTTCGAAGGTGTACTTGCTTCCGACAGCAGATGGCAAACCTGCGCGTAGCAAATCATCGAGTTGGCACGCGAAGCCCTGTGCAGGATTGTCCTTGGCGAATCTAAGTTGCCTCTCGTCGATTTGCTTTATATAGGCCCGAGCGCGAGATTGATCCGCCGTGTCCCTAGCCAATTTAAAAGCGCGAGACAGAAACCACCACCCACCCCAACTGCACAAGGCCAGCACCACGAGCAATGTCCAGCGCTTTAGACTCATGTGGATTCCGGTGGCTTTTATTCGACGCACCCCTGTGCGGATTCTAAGCGGCATTGGCTCCAAATGTCGCTATCAGCGATTACACCAACTACCTTAGATCGGCGGGTTTGGGTTTCCGGCTTCTAGGACTTTTTCAGCGTCAGCAAAGTAATCTCCGGAGGCACGCCAATCCGCACCGGAAATCCAAAAGTCCCCAGCCCACGATTCACATATAGCGCAGCCGTCGAACTTCCGTTAGCATCACCCGAAGCCTTTGAATTTCCGTGAGCACCATCCGAGCCGAGGGTGCCCCATTCTAACGTCGCGTTCTGTGCGACGTTAGAGTGGGCGGACACACTGCTGGCGTCACGAGCATTTCCTGATGGCTGAAGGCTCATGGCTGACGGCTGAAAAGGCAACCGATACAACCCCGCCACAAACGGCGAAATCAACCGCGCCGGCGTAATGTTGTGATCGACAATTTCAACCTTGATCTGGCCGCCATGCGTATGTCCAGCCAGGCTAAGCTCAATTCCCAACTCCGCCGCCCGCGGAAACGAATTCGGATTATGCGATAGCAAAATATTCGGCATATCGCGCCGCACCAGATGTTCAATCTCCCCAAGCATCGGCCCCGTACGCTCGCCGGAAACCATGTGGTCGCGCTGGTAATCGACACCCATCAAATTAAAGCGCGCGCCTTTGTACTCAATCACCTGATTGCGAGCCCGCAGCAATCGCATGCCGTGCGACTGAAACAGCCGTTCCGCGTCATCCTCCACGCCCGCATAAATCTCATGATTCCCGTTGCATCCCCAAACCCCCAGCGGAGCGCGGAGTTTGGCCAGCTCGCCAATGCAAGCATCCAGCGGATCGCCTTCGCCTGAAACAAAGTCTCCAGTCACGAATGAAATGTCAGGTTGAGAGTTCGTTCGCCATCGCGACCGCCCGCGCAATCTCCGGCGGAGGCATGTAATCCCCAATATGAATGTCGCTCAACTGCGCGATGCGCAGTCCATCCAGCTCCGGCGGAAGATTCGCAATCGGCACATCCACGCGCTCAACCGTATACCGCAACCGTCCGGCAGCAAATCCATAAGTAGCTGCCACAAACGGCAAACTCCCCGCCAGAAACGCAGCGTACCGAAAAAGCGTCCGCCGCGTAGCGTCGAAGTCCGATTCACCGCCCGATTCGCGACGACCGTTAATCGCACCTCCGCGCCGCAAATTAGCGATCGCATTAGTTACCCATTCAACGCCGCCCACCGACTTCACAGCAATCAGCGCAAAGAGCGACGCCACCACCCAAAGCCGCGCAACAGTAATAAGCCCCTTGCCAAAAGGAACCCGCGAAACCACATGTCCAAGCAGGGAATCAAAGAGCGCGGCAAACAAGGCGAGAGCCGCCGCAATCAGCGCAATCTGCAGACCCGAGCGCCACTCCGCGCCAGCAAGCCCCGAAATCCAGTTCCAGACCCGCAGAAACCAGAACCGTTGCACGCCATAGATAAGAGCAAGAAATATCGCTAAGAAAAGAATTCGTCCGATCAGGGTGATTACTCCGTAAGGAAACTCAGCCCGATTAGATGCACTGCGTTGTAAGAAGGCTCGGCATCAAGGAATGGTCGGCAACGAGGATGTTCGCAGCAAGGAATGCGCGGCGAACAGCAATCGCGTCCAGTTGAGACAGTCGTGAGCCTTCGCCAATCCCTCCCAAACCTATCATCTTGAGCGGAGCAGGAACTTCACGAAGTGAAGTCCCTGCGGAGTCGAAAGACCCCACACGCGCAAGGGCAGCGATAAACGCTGCAGGGCATTCTCAAGATGCTACTAGCGGAACAGAACTGCCGGGCCGGCGCTCCTCAGCCTAAAAGACGTAAGCTGCCCCAGGAGCTTGCCCCAACTTAGACGCACCGACAACGACAGTTCCTCCGCTCATTGCCACCGATATGGCGAAGGAGTTCCCCGCGATGGGATCAGACGGAAGCAACTCGGTAGTTGCCTGCGAAGTCGTCTCCCACCCGCTCTTCGGTTTCTTGTAAAGGTATGCGGCACCTTCATTTTCGTTGTTTCCGTTAAATGGACGTCCTACGACTGTCTTGCTGCCAGTTACAGCAACAGAAAAGCCCAACTGACTATCGTAATTGTCGCCAGACAGTGTGAGCTCAGCGTTCTCTGTCATGTCCATCCATCCGCCCGGCGGTTCGATAAACACATAAGCCGCGCCAGTGTAGGTGAAGCCCTCGCCGGCATCAGGTGCACCAACCACAACGGACTTCCCATTTATGGCAAGAGAGCAAGCGAAGCAGTCGCTGCCAGTGCCATCAGACGCGGTGAGCTTCGCGGTTTCAGTCATGCTGGTCCATCCGCCCGCTGGCTTGACGAATATGTATGCTGCCGACCCTGCATTCGCTCCCACAGCGATTGTGTCCTCCGAGATCACCACCGGGTATCCGAAGTTGTCGCCTTTCACAGGATTCGCTTCCGACAAAGTTGCGACTGGCTCCTGGTCCGCGACCCATCCGCCCTTGGGTTTGAGAAAGACCTCGGTCCCGCAGACGAGCGTGTTGCCAGCGAGGGCAACTGCCCCACTGCAGTGATTGAGCGCAACGGTTTCATTCATGTCTGTCCACCCGCCCGCGGGTTTCTCAAATATGAATGGTCCCACGACGATCGTGCTGCCGCTAACTGCAACCAAAGAACCAAAATACTCCTCGGGAAAGCCGTCGATCGGAGCAAGCTTAGCGACCTGCGTCATACTCCTCCATCCGCCCGCAGGCTTCACGAAAACGTATGCGGCACCCTCGTATTGGTTCGAACCCACCGTTGCATAGGGCGCACCGACAACAGCCGTGTCTCCGCTAATTGCCACGGAAGCGCCGAAGTCGTCTGTCTCGGTGCCATCCGAGGCTGTCAGTTCGGCTAACTGTTTCGGCCCAGAGCCGAAACAGAGAGCTGAAGTCGCGCAAAGCGCCGAAATCAAAATCGCACGCCAAGTCCGCATGAACACCTCCGACGCCAAAATCCGCGACGCCACAGTCTGACCCTTTATAGCCCAAATGAATTGGCAGGACAATTCCGGCATAGGTTCAGCCAAGAATCCCGAAAAACCTTGACGTAAGAATCAAATTCAACTCAAACTAAATCCAGCGCACAAAACGTGTGAACTCCCTGACAGCCCTATTCTTTGACAAACATATCCGAGTCGCGGGCCTAGTGGCTAGGCCACTAACCCTATTCTTTTGAATACTTTGTATGTAAAGGCAATGATGGCAATACTTTGCATGGGGTGGGTCCGGGAAATAGGCAGAAAATGCCACTTAACTCCTTATTCCCGAATACTTTACCTATAAGTGACTTATCCTGAATACTTTGAGAGGATATTTTCCCTAAGTCGATGATTCCACTAGACCGGGGCAAGGGGGGATACCCCCGCGGGTAGATCAGAGCGGAGCAAGATCGAGAGTGCAGACAGGAGATATTTCTGACGTAAACGGGACGCCGAGCCGACCTAGCCGGCCGCAACCTGCTCTTCGGAGCGAAGCGTGCCAACGCGGCTCCGCGCATCCCGAATCGCCGCCTGCACCCGCCCCGGTGCCGTCCCGCCCGGCACATCATGAATCGCCAGCACTTCACTCAGCTCCAGCCGCGCTGGCAAGTCCGCATCAAACGCCGGATGAATCGCCTTCAAATCGCTGAGCGAAAGATCCTGCAAATTGCACTTCAACTCGAGGCAAAGCTGCACCGCTTTTCCAACCGCCTCATGCGCCTGTCGAGAAGCGACGCCGCGCTCCACCAGATACGCCGCCGCCGCCCACGCGTTCATAAATCCGGAGCGCGCCTCCGCATCCATCTTCGCGAAATTAAATTCCACCGCCCCCATCCATCCCGTCACCAGCGGCAGCATCGACGTCACCGTGTCCGCCGCCTCGAACAAAGGCTCCTGCGTCTCCTGCAAATCTTTGTTGTAGGCGAGCGGCAGTCCCTTGACCGCAGTTTGCAGCGCAGTCTCACAACCCGCGACCCGCGCCGCTTTTCCGCGTACCAGCTCCAGCAGATCAGGATTCTTCTTCTGCGGCATCGCGCTCGACCCAGTCGAATAAGCCTCCGGCAGCACAACAAAATCGTAAGCGGACGTCGAAAACAAAATCATCTCCTCCGCCCATCGACTCAAGTGCAGCGACAACAGCGCAAGCGCCTGTACAAACTCGATGGCAAAATCGCGATCGCTGGTCGCATCCATGCTGTTCGCGGTGATGTCGTCAAATCCGAGTTCATCGGCAATCGCGCGCCGGTCAAGCGCGAGCGTAGCCCCGGCAATCGCGCCCGAACCCAGCGGACAAATATTCACCCGCTTCCGGCAGGAAGCCAGCCGCTCTGAATCGCGCAGAAACATTTCGACGTAGGCGAGCAGCCAGTGCGCGACGAGCACCGGCTCCGCAGGCTGTAGGTGAGTGAATCCAGGCATCGCCGATGAGCCCGCTAATTCAGCCCGGCCAATAATGGCCTCGATCCAATCGGCCAGAAGATTTTGCAGGTCGTCAATCGCAGCCCGCACAAAGAGCCGCAGGTCGGTCGCGATCTGCTCGTTCCGGCTGCGGCCCGCATGCAACTTATATCCAGATTGGCCGATCAGCGCCGCCAGCTTCTTCTCGACAAAATGATGAACGTCTTCAGCGTCCGGGTCGTTCAGAAATTCAGCGGACGTCTGCGCGAGTTGCGCAATCTTGCTCAAGCCCTCGACAATTTCAGCCAGGTCTTCACCGCTGAGCACTCCCGAATGCTCGAGCGCTCGCGCATGAGCGCGGCTCGCCGCAAGTTCAAACGGCAGCAGCCGTTTGTCGTAATCAAACGACCGCTGCCATTTTTCGAACTCCGGATCAAGTCCTTGCCGAAAGCGACCCGACCACATCTTCATCAGCCAACCTCAACCTTCGTTTGCTTCTTGGTCTCCGTCGCGTTTTCCATCGCCGCCCGGCAGCGCGAAGGCAATCCCAATATCCGGATGAACCCCTCTGCGTCTTTCTGATCGTAACCCGCGCCCATCGTGAACGAAGAAAGATCGGTGCGATACAGCGAGTGCGGCGACTTGCGGCTGACCACACTCACATTGCCCTTATAAAGCGAGAGCGCCACCGTTCCCGTCACATTCTGCTGCGTCGTCTCCACAAATGCATCCAGCGCCTCGCGCAGCGGAGTAAACCACAAGCCGAAGTAGACCAGCTCCGCATACTTCAAAGCCACATGCTGCTTGAAGTGCAGCAGATCGCGATCCAGGCAAAGCGCTTCAAGCTCGCCATGCGCCGCCAGCAACAAAGTTCCACCCGGAGTCTCATAGCATCCGCGCGACTTAATCCCTACAAACCGGTTCTCCACCAGATCGATGCGGCCTACGGCATTCCGTCCGCCGATTTCGTTCAAGAGTTCCAGCAGCGACACCGGATCAAGCGTCTGTCCGCCCACTGAAACCGGCGCGCCCTTCTCGAATCCGATCTCCACCTGCTCTTCTTTATCCGGCGCCTCCTGCGGCGAGCGCGTCATCTGCCACGTCGACGCAAATGGAGCATTCGCCGCATCCTCCAACTCTCCACCCTCATGGCTCAAATGCCAAAGATTGCGATCGCGGCTGTGAATCTTCTCGCGACTGGCGGTGACCGAAATCCCGCGCTTCTCCGCATAGTCCAGGCAGTCCTCGCGCGACTTCAAATCCCACTCGCGCCATGGCGCAATCACCTTCAGCTCGGGAGCGAGCGCCTGGTACGCCATCTCAAAGCGCACCTGATCGTTGCCCTTGCCCGTGCATCCGTGGCTTACCGCCGTTGCGCCTTCGCGCAGCGCGACTTCGACTTGATGTTTAGCGATCACCGGCCGCGCCAGCGATGTGCCCAGCAAATATTTATTCTCATAGACCGCGCCCGCCTTCAAAGCCGGCCAGACGTACCCAGTCAAAAACTCTTCGCGCAGATCCTCAACTACCACTTTGCTCGCGCCCGTCTTGTAAGCCTTATTGACGACCGCTTCAACGTCATCTCCCTGGCCCACGTCCGCGACCATGGCGATCACGTCGAACGCATAGTTTTCCTTTAGCCACGGAATAATAATCGAGGTGTCGAGGCCGCCCGAGTACGCCAGAACAATTTTTTCCTGATTCGGCTTGAAGTCGTTAGGCATGCGCGCTCCTGGTCGAAAATCCCGGATGAAAGAATGATCCCACACCGCCGCCCAGCAGCCAAACCAGAATCGCTTTCTGAATATGCAGCCGGTTCTCCGCCTGATCGAACACCACCGAATTGAGCGAATCAATCACCTGATCGGTCACCTCGCATCCGCGATGCGCCGGCAAACAATGCATAAACCGCGCATGCGGCGCAGCCAGCGCCATCAGCCCCGCATTCACTTGGAACGGTGCGAAAATCGCCTGCCGTTCCGCCGCTTCGCTCTCCTGACCCATGCTCGCCCATGTGTCGGTGTAAACCGCGTCCGCACCCTTTACCGCTTTGCGCGCGTCGGTTCCGATGCGCAAGATCGCGCCCGTCTCTTCCGCGATTGCCTGCGCCATCGTCAGGATCACCGGATTCAATCCGTATTTTTCCGGCGTGGCAATCGAAACCTTCGCGCCCGCCGAAGCGCCCGCCAGGAGCAGCGAGTGCGCCATATTGTTGCCATCACCGACATAAGCAAAATGAATCTTCTTCAAATCGCCAAAATGCTCGTGCAGCGTGAAAAAATCCGCGAGCGCCTGGCACGGATGCTCCAGCTCGCTGAGCGCATTGATCACCGGCACGCCCGCATACGTCGCCATCTCTTCCACTGTCGCGTGCTTAAAAGTCCGCAGCACGATAATGTCGATCCAGCGCTCAAGATTATGCGCGATGTCATAGAGCGACTCGCGCGCCGTCAGCCGGTTCGCGGTCTGGTCGACGAAAAACGTGCTGCCGCCCAGACTGTCCATGCCCGCCTCAAATGTCAGCCGCGTGCGCAGCGACGGCTTCTCAAAAAACATCACCATCTGCTTGCCCGCCAGCACGCCGCGGAAATCCGCCGGTCGCTGCTTGAGCATCGTCGTGAGGTTGAAAAGCTGCTGAATCTCCGCGGGCGCCAGGTCGTGTACGGAAACCAGATCGCGTGGCGCAACGGGCTCGGCCAGCACATGCGCTGAGTTCGTGAATGTCATGGTTTCGGTTCTCACTTGTGTTTTATGCATCGCTGCTTTGTAAACTCCATTTCAAAAAATTCTAAACACTCCGGCCTGTCGCGTTCTGCGCGATCGACGGTCCTATCTCAAGCCAACTCGCGAATCCGCCGCACCAGCGCTTGCGCCTTCTTCCTATCGGCTGCAATCACCAGCACCGTGTCGTCTCCGGCAATCGTGCCCACCACCTCGGGCCAGTGCGAGGCGTCGAGCGCCGCTGCTACCGGCTGTGCGCTTCCCACCGTGGTCTTCACGACCAGCATGTTCTGCGCCTGCCTTATCTCCAGCACAAACTGATGGGCCAGTTGCATGACCGAGGGCAGCACGCCATCCTGAGCCGCGTTTTCACCGGAGCGCCGGTAACCCTCAGGCCCTTTCACCAGCTTCAGTTCGCGAATGTCGCGTGACAAGGTAGCCTGTCCTACGTCGATCCCCTTGCGCACCAGGATGTGTTGCAAGGCCTCCTGGCTCTCCACCGGGCCGTCGTCAAGCAGATCGAGAATCGCCCTGTGCCGCACCGTCTTAGACATATAAAAAGGCCATGAATAAAAATCCAAACCAATGAATAAGTATCCATTACTAGGGAAAGACGTGTCAAGCCGCAAATGACCAAAGGTACCAAGGGGATGTAGTGGAGCAACGGGAGCAAACCGCCGTCTCGCGCCCGTCGGCGACAGCGTTCCGCTCCTCGTCTCGCGTATACTCAGCAAATCTCTTCTGCCCGCGAGGGGTACGTAATGGGTCGCTTACCAGCGTGTCTTGCAATCGCGGGAATTGTCCTTGTCTTTACGTCACTTCTTAAGGCGCAGGCTCCACCATCAGGGGCCGCCACCTTCTCATCTTCCACTGAATTAGTCCTGATTCCGGCCGTCGTCAGTGATCGGACCGGGGCCCACGTTGCCGGCCTGAAAAAAGAAGACTTCACTCTGAAGCAGGATGGCAAAGGTCGTCCGATAGCAATTTTTGAAGAAGTGCAAGCAGAAGTAAAAGCAAACGAAAAGACCGGTCCAGATCAGCCGCGCCGCGAGACCGGAGAGCACGGAACCTTCAGCAACCTCCGAACAACAAGCGCTGGCTATCGCCGCGTCAACATCATCGTTTTGGACTTCGTGAATACTCCGTTTGCGGACCAGGCAAACGCGAGAAACGAGCTGCTCAAGTTTCTCTCCGAAGTTGCCGGATCCGGCGAGCCGATCTGCCTTCTCGCCCTCACCCGTGGCGGCCTGACCTTGCTGCACGACTTTACAGATGACCCGAAAATTCTTGCCGAAAGCGTGCGTAAACTTCGGGCCGACACCGCGTCGCTCGGGCGCGAATCCGTAGTTGACCCCGGGCACCCGCCCCCGAACGATCGGTTGAGCGCGATGCTTACCGCGATGATCCGCGGACAATTGCAGGCCGAGGCTGCACAGGCGTCGGAGGAAAATAAAGACACCGCTTTCATTACTGTTCAGGCTATGCAGCAGATCGCCAAAGCCTTTCGCGGCTTGCCTGGACGCAAGGCGCTTATCTGGGCCAGTTCCGGATTCCCATTCTCCTTGAGTCCGCCTTCGCAGCTTATGTGCGAGCCGGCCTGTCCGGTTCATCACGGCGATGAGATGCATGCCGCTTACGACAATCTCTGGCGCATGATGAATGACGCTCAGATTGCCATTTATTCTGTCGATCTGCGCTCCACGGTCTCCAATTCGGTGCCCGCCGATCAAGCCACCATCACCCATCCCTACGATATCGGCGACCCCGAGTTCGACACCGATGCGCAAGCAAAGTGGAAGGTGGATGACACCAGCAGTTCGCTCCAGCTGTTTGCGGAAAATACCGGAGGCAAGGCATTTCTCGGGGGGAATAATCTGGCTCAGAGTTTTCGGCAGGCCATTCAGGATGACAGCAGCTACTACATGCTTGGCTATTACGTGAACCGGACCGCCACCAAGCCGGGGTGGCATCAGGTCTCGCTTTCGATCAGCAAAAAAGGCGCGCACACTCGCTATCGAAATGGCTTTTTTCTTTCCCGCGACTCGTCTCCAGCCTCGGCGCAGCAAGATATCCGGCTCGCGCTCGCCTCTCCCCTGGATTTCATCGGCATCCCGATTTCGATCACCTGGTCCGACCGAACCAATGCCAAGGCTCAGGGCAAAACCAGAGTGCAGTTCGACCTCGTGATGCCGGCAAACTTCGCCTCGGTCGACGAGTCCGATCAAAATCACATGGTCGTCGATATCGCCGCGGCGGCCAGAAATCCCAATGGAGTATTAGTCGCGGAACTCTCCCAGCGGATCGACAGCCACTTGAAATCCGATGGTTTGGAACAGATTCAGCACCACGGTATGACCTACCGCAACGCGCTTGACCTGCCCCCGGGAGCCTATACGGTTCGCTTTGCGGTTCGTGATTCCTTAGGCAATCGGGTGGGGAGCGTGGCCGCCCCGGTTAAGGTGCCCTGATTGCCGTGTAGTTGTCAGCGGTTTCCTAGTTCGCCCCGCTCTTAACGATGGGAGCGCCGTTGCTCGTCGTCGGCAGCTTGAACTCCACGCCGGAAGCGTCATTCGCCTTCTGCGTCGCCGCCAGGTCGAGGTCCGCAATCGCGATCTTGTGCGTGCGATCGCCGGAGAAATCAAATAACGTGTCGCCGACGATCGCGTAATTGACGACCTCCGAGCGATGTCCATCTTTAAAAACCAGCACCGTAGTCGGCTGCACTACCACTGGGTCTGGGGGCTCAGGCGGAGCCGCGTCCGCCGCCGGATCAGCGCCCGCGTCCGAGCCGGAATCACCTTCCGCTTCAGAGCCGGAACCGACTTCCGCATCGTCGCCCGGCTGCTGCTCAGGTCCCTGCCCAACCTGCCGCCTGCCCGCTCGCCCGCTGCCCGGCGAGGCTTCAGCGCTGCCATCATCAGCCGTTCCTGCGTCGCCCTGATCGGTAGTTGTGCTATCGGTTGCCTCGTCGGAATCTCCCGCAGACCCTGCGTAGGGAATATAGATCGGCTCGGAGACGCCGGCTAACTGATCGTCATGGCGATGGTGGCGCCGGCGGCGGTGTTCCGTAGTAGGCAACGAGTAAGGGACCAGCGGCGAAAAGCTGGAAGGAAAAAAGAAGCTCGCGCAGCACCCAAAATACGACGCGCCGCCATTGCCTGAGTTCGCATTGGGCCGCGAGCCCGAAAAACCCGCGACCGTTCCTCCGATGCCCGACGCGGGAACGCCCTGGAACTGCATCGAAGGCACGCCCTGAACCTGCGCCATCAATGGAAGCGACAAAAATAAAAATAAAGATGAAGGCGATAACAACCAGGCGGCAAGAACAGGCGGTGCGGGCAACTTAAGCAGGCAACGGAATCGTCGAGCGGCCAGCATCGGCGGCCTCCCCCGGACATGTTTGAATAGATTCAATCCAGACGCGCCAAACCCAGCCACGCGAAACCTGGACGAAGCTCGGATGAAGTCAAGAAACTTGGCGGTCAGACAGGTCAAGCAACCGGAGATCGAGCAATTCCGGACCTATCTATTAGAACTTACCAGCCCTGTCAAAGTTGCGTACAAAATTTTTAGGATGAGAGAGGGCCAGAATCGCAAAGGGAGAACGACTAAGTCAAAATGGGCCAAAAGCGGCTCGTGACGCCCAACCTCACGGCAAAAAATTGCACTTACGCCGCATTCAACGGCACGCGCGACGTCATCCGCCGCAGCTCCAGGATCCGGTGCCGCACATAGCCATCTTCGGTCAAATGGGCCGAAGCCGTGGCCCTGCGGCTGGTTGCCACCATCTGATCAAGCGGTCGCCGCTGAATAAATTGCGGGTCAAGTTCCCGGCAAAACTCGCATGGCCGGCTGGAGCACGTGTCAAAGCGTTTCGTCACCGCTGCATCAATATGTTCCACGAAGCTTTCTCCTGGGAGGCGAGAACGGCGTGCGGCAAAATGGTTCGCAAAGGCAAAGTCATAGTTGGACAGCAACGGCTACCCTGAAATTGGGAAGTGCAGTTTTACTACACCACGGAACGCTAGGCAAGCCCCGACTGAACCCCATGTTTTACAAGGCAAAAAACGGTTTAGAGGCCTCCTCAGAATTGAAATGTTCGTTTGATCGAGAATGCGAGCACCGCCCGGGGGGCCGACGAACCTACCCGCTCTTGAGTGCCATGACGCTGTAATTTGTGGTGAACTGATCATTACGAGTGAGGTTTATTCTTTCCAAGGCGAGCCCTAGAAAATTGAGCAGTGGTGCGCCTGTTAGGCGATATAGCTGGCGAATGAATCCGTATCTGACAAATGTGTCCAAGCCGAGATTCACCGTTCGAACGAGCCCGGCAACGCTACGCAATTCAGGAATTATGTCAACCTGGGCAAAAGGCTCCAGGATGGAGCGCAATCCGCCAGGAGTGAATCGCCATTTTTCGTCATCCACAAACCTCGGTGTGCAAGCGGCAAAACTTGCCAATAGTACTCCTCCGGGTTTTAAGACATTGTGTACTGCCTTGGCGGCCGCACGAGGGTCCCGAAAATATTCGAAGACCTGCGTCGCGATCACCAGATCAAACGAAGCGGGTGCAAAGGGCAAGCGTTCCGCATCCGCTACCACGCTCACCAGTTCTGTCTGTATAAGGTCCACGGCGATGTAATTACCGATATTCGCTTCGAACAGCGGTCTGTATGGTTGATAACGTCCACCGACATCCAGGATCGTCAGTCGTCTGTTGTTAAACTGCCGAGCCCACGAAGTAAAAATCAAACGGCGGGCGCGAAGCGTCAGATAAGTAGGGTCCGCGATGGAAGGAAACAGTCGGCGATGAGCGGTTTTCGATAATGATTCCATACCAGGCCGGGAAAAAGAGTTAATGATCTAAAAGAATCGACGAACTAAAGAGCTAAAGAAAAATCCGCGAACATCAGCGAGAACCGTGGGAAAAGAAGTTGCCTTTTAACCCCAACCAGAAATTAATTTATGATCACTTTCCAGGAGACCCCGTGAATCGAGACGACATCGTATTCCTCTTCGACGTCGACGACACGCTTGTCGACAATGATCGCATCGCCGCAGATCTCCAGCGCCGACTCCAAACTGAAGTCGGCCCCGACTCCGCCGACCGATATTGGCAAATCTTTGAGCAACTGCGGACGGAACTCGGCTATGCCGACTACCTCGGAGCTCTCCAGCGGTACCGCCTCGAGCGCCCCCGTGAACACAAACTCCTCGCAGTTTCTTATTTCATGATCAATTATCCCTTCGCTAACCGCCTGTTCCCCGAGTCGCTTGATGCCGTCGACTACGCCCGCCGTCTCGGTCACGCCGTCATTCTCAGTGACGGCGACGTTGTCTTCCAGCCCCGCAAAATCGATCGCTCCGGCCTCTACGACGCCTTCGAAGGCCACGTCCTTATTTATGTACACAAAGAGCTGGAACTCGACGACGTGGAAGCCAAATACCCTGCCAGGCACTACGTCATGATCGACGACAAAGTCCGCCTGCTGGCGGCCCTCAAACAGCATTGGGGCAAGCGCGTAACCACCATCTTTCCCCGCCAGGGCCACTACGCCCACGATGCCAAGCTGGTAGCCCAATATCCCAAGCCCGATATCACGATCGAGCGCATCGGCGAGCTACAGAATTGTTCGCTCGAACAAATCCTGTCAGCCGCGGCCAAGTGAAATACCGCCTTTTTTTTGAGGTCACATTTTGCAACCTCAAATTTCTCGTCGCAGCCCGGCTACGCATACGCCTTCCAGAAAAAATATCCTGTCATCCCCGTCCCAACAACAATCACGAACGCCCGAATCCACACCTGCGGCATCTTCAGGGAGTAACGCGCTCCCAGATACCCGCCCAGAATCGCGCCCGCAATCATCACCGTTCCTTCCCTCCATACGACGGCGCCCTTGACGATGAACGTAATCACGGCCACGCCGTTAATAATCCCGCCCAGCACCACCTTCAGCGCGTTCATCGCATGAATGTCAGTCATCCCGATTACCGCTAGCATCGCCAGATTCAGAATGCCGACGCCGCCGCCAAAGTAGCCTCCATATACCGAAACGATCAGCTCAAACACGGAAGCAAACACCAGAGCCAAAGTCGAAATGTCGTTCCTGACCCCGCCTCCGGACCTCCCCAGCCGCGGCCCACACACAAACAGCAGCGTCGCTCCCAGCATCAGCCAGGGCAGCACACGCAAAAAAGTCTGCGCCGGGGTATGCAGCAAAAGATAAGCTCCGGCGACGCCGCCAATCACGCTCGTCACCGCCAGAGGAACCATTACACGCCGTGAAATATCAAGATGCTTACGAAACGCGCCCCCGCTGGCGGTAACTCCTACCCATAGCGCAACAGTATTCGTGGCGTTCGCCGGAATGGGCGCGACCCCGGAAAAGAGTAGCGCCGGAAACGCAATAAAACTTCCGCCTCCAGCCACGGCGTTAAGCGCGCCGCCCAGCGCCCCGGCGCAAAACAGGAAGATGGCAACGTGAATCGGCAAGTACAAGGTTTTACCATGTCCGCACGCGGTATTGCGAATGTGGGTCGGGCGTCAAACGCCGCACACCGATGGCGGGTTCTCGCAGAAGCCATCGGTCCTGCGATTAACTCCGAAGCTAGTTCTACGGCCTTACCGCGGTGATGTCCACTGCGTCATTTCCGGTCTTGAAACTCGAAGCTTTGTAGAGAACACCAGTTTCAGAGTCGATCCTGTAGCCAGTCCCCGGTACATACACAAACTCTCCCGACGGGTCGAACGTGATCGCTAGAGGAAAGTAACCTCCGAACGGAGAACCCGGTACAAGAGTCAATGCGCCATTTTTGGGAGTGATCTTTTCCACGACAATCCCTCCCTGTTCCGCAACCGCCACAAATTTCCCATTCGGCGAAATGCTCATGGCACTCACGTAGTTATTGTCGGGGCTCGCAAACGGCGAACCGGGCACCGGCGTGAGATCATCGTCAGCACCGATCGAGTACACGTACATTCCGCTTCCCAAAGGCGGAGCTGCCACCAGATACTTGCCGGACGGCGTGATGGCGATCGGCCCCAAAGGGGTATCCGAGTTGAAGGTTGTGCGGAACGTCAACGCGCCACTACTCGGATCGCGATCGAAGATGAGAATTCCGGCTGAGTTATTTGGATCCGAGGCATATAAAGCCATGCCATCGTGCGAAAGCGCCAATGTTCCAATGGCCGGATTTTGTCCATCGGGAACCTGTATTGGGGACAAGAAGGGCGTGCCGTCAACGGGCGTCAGCGTCCCGGCTTTGGTTTTTAAGGCTGCGATCGCACCGACCTTGGGAGGTCCCCAGTCAATGAGCGCCACATATACAAACTTGTCGGTCCGGTCGACCACCAAATCGGACGGACAATAGTCCGGCAAGACGACGTCGTCCAATTGCGACAACTCTCCAGTTGCGGGCGCGATCGCATAACTGACGGCCTGAGCCAGGTCATTTCCGCACGGCCCGCCTTCCGACCACTCGCCCAGAGACAAATAAAGAAAACGGCCATTGCGGCTCGCGGCGAATGCTTCCGGCCCAATTCCGACAGGAAACGGCGACCCGTTGATCTTGTTGAGCTTGCCTGTCTCCGCATTCACGGAGAATCCAGAGACCGTGAAGTCTCCAAAATTGGACGTGTAGACATATTCCGGCCCTGTTGCCTGCGAGCCGGCGTGTATTAAAGGAGTTGCCCAGGCGAACGCCAGGGCGACTAAGGCAAGGGGAAACCACTGCAAGCGGCGCGTCACCATACCAACCTCCAGCCGAAAAAGCTTCGGCCTATCCCTCAGAAGGTCGGTAGATCACTTCAAATTCTGCTCGTCCTTCCTGGGCGTGGGCATCTGTGATGGTCTGTGTGCCACTGCGAGTTGCACGCCGCACCCAAGTCGAGCTCGTCGTTGCAAAACCTTTTTCACTGATGGTCAGATACCCGTCGCAGCCCGGCGTCAAACATCGCCCCATACTCCAGATACTGCGCAGTCACGTCCTCCGGCTCGCCAATCTCCACCTTTTCAACCTCGCCATCTTTGCCGAAACTCGCCGTCAGCCGCGCATTCACGCCCGCGAAGTAATTCGGCAAATCCAGCTTCTGATACCGCGCCATCACCTCATCCCGCGTCGCCGGATTAAAGTGCACTCCGTATTTCTCCACCAGCGTCTTGATTGCGTCGTAGTCGCCCTCCGCCTTGATGCGCATCAACTCCGCCAGCAACATGCCCACGCCCTTGCGCATCTTCTCGTAATCGGCCACCCGCACATAAGTCTTCCCGTCGCGACGGAACTGCTCAATCGATCCCGGCGCTTCGGCGGCAATATAGTGTGCAATCAACTGCCGGTCGCGCTCATGGTCTTCTTCAATCGTGTCGCCATTCGGAATCCGCCGCAGTTGCGTCAGCGCAACTATCGCTGCGTTGTCGTACATCGCCTTCGCCACTTCCTCCTGGTTCGTAATCAGTCCCAGCTCCTTCAGCTTCGGATCCCACACGTTCCACAGCGCCATCAAGTCGGCCCGGCCTTCCTCGAGCGTCGAAAAATATTCTTTCAGAAACGACTGCGCGCCCGCGCTTACTCGCTCGCTCAACTTCCCCGATCCATGTCCAATCACCTCATGCATGTCGACCAGCAGCGCCTGCGCCTCCGGTCCATATTTCTGATTCCGCGCCGCGGCGGCCTCATCCGGCGCGAACTCCGCAAAGGCCGTCTTGCCCGTCGCCGCATTGAGAGCCCGCGTGCTCTCCGTGAAAATAAAATTCTTCGATCCATACTTCTCATGAATTTCATTTTCATTCGGCAGATTGTCGCCGATCGTGCTCACGCCGAAATCGCCCGTTTCAATCAGCGTCTCCACCGCCTTCACCGACACCGCCTTAAACGACGTTCGCCGATACTGATCAAGCCACGGTGCCTTCGCCTCGAAATAAGCCGCATTTTCCGCGAGCTTTGTAATCGCCGCCGTCACCGGCTTGTCCGTGATCGTCACAAAGCTTTGCGAACTCCCCTTCGCCCCGCGCGCATCGCGATAAATTTCGATGAATCCATTGTCAAAATCCACCGTTGCATTGTTCTGTACCCAGGCGATTCCAAACGCCTCCCACTCGGAATACTCGCCCGTCTCGTAATAGCGAATCAGATGGTCGATCGCCTCCGCCTGCCCCGGCTCGGCATAAGCTCGCGCCTTCGCGAGGCACTCGTCCGCTTTTTTCAAAAACGTGGCATACAGTCCGGGCGCAACCTTGCCATCCGGCGTCCCCGCGCGATACACCAGTTCCGTGAGCTTGCCATCCGCGCCCCGCACTACCCGCGAATTCAGCGGATACTTCTCCTCAAATCCCTTTAGATCCGCCAGGCTCAATCCCGGATAAAACGTGTTCGAACTCGCCTGGATGACATCCTTTCCGCCCGAAGGACTCTTCGCGATCTCCATCGGCTCGAACCTCGCGTCAAAAAACGCCGCCCGCAGCTCCTCGACCTCGCGCTTCACCGCGGCCTCGGTTTCGAGCGGAGGCAGATCGCCATAAGCCGTCTTGAAGCCTCCATTCTTCTGCGCCGATGCCGCTGCCCAGCGCAGGTCCGCAAACGTAAAGCCGGGCAGAAATTTCTGCGACGTAATGTCATTGTGGTTGCCGCGGTTCGCCCAAAAGCGCTTCGTGTAGTCGCCGATCTTCTGGCGCGCCATCGGGTTAAGTCCCTGCGGGTGCGACATGATCTCTTCCAGCAGCCGCTTCTGCCGCAATCCATAGGCCGAAAACTGATCGTAAATAATCGGATCAATCGCAATCGAAGCCTCTGTCAGCCAGTAAGCCAGCGCCTGCTGCCGTGGCGTCAGGGCCGCGAAGCTGGGCGCCCGCAGTCGAATGAACGCCGTATCCCCAACCCGCTCCAGCACCACCGGGTCCACTGTCGTTGCAGCCGTCGGCTGGCCAATCGCAGTCCCTGCAAAGCCAAAAAATAGAAGGAGTAAAGCGCTCAACGCCCCGAGCCCCACGCCGAATCCCCACCGCGCAATTCGTTTCAAATCGACCTCCAGCAACCCGTTATCGAGCTCAAACCAAACTCCGCAGCCTATCACAGTAGGATCCCTCCAAGCCGCGATCGTCATCATCGCCGAACGCCCGCCACCCCCTCCGCGCACCACGCGAGTGTGCATTTGGCGTGCTCCCAATAAACCCGCGATGGCAGCCGTTTCCCGCGTGCTAAAATCAGTTGTGCCCTTTCTAACCGATGCTGCCTGACATCGAAAAATTGCTTCAACTCCAAATTGCGGATCAGGAGATCCGCAAACTCCAGGAGGAGATCGCCGAGCTCCCCAGGCGCATAGCGGTCATCGAGCAAAAATTAGCCGGCACCAAAGCCCACCTCGAAAAGGCGCGCGCCGCAGCCAAAGCCGACGAGACCAGCAAAAAGAAATTCGAATCCGCCATCCAGGACCTGCAAGGCAAAATCTCCAAGTATCGCGACCAGTCGCTCGAAGTAAAAACCAACGACCAATACAAAGCTCTGCTCCATGAAATCCAGTTCTCCGAGCAGGAGATTCGCCTCAACGAAGATCGCATCCTCGAGGTCATGGTCAACGTCGACGCGCGCGATAAAGACGTCAAAGCCGCCGAAGCGCGGCTCAAGGCCGAGACCGCCGAAATCGAAAAAGAAAAAGAAGACGCCCGCCGCGTCACCGCCGAAGATCAGAAAAAACTCACCGAATGGAATGCCAAGCGCGACGGCCTCCGCGGCGAGATTGCCGATGACCTGCTGCGCCACTACGAGCGCGTCATGAAGTTCCGCCGCACCGGCCTCGCAGAAGTTATCGAGCAGAAGTGCATGGGCTGCCAGGTCCGCCTCCGCCCGCAGCACTACAACGAAGTTTTCAACGGCCAGCAAATCGTCTACTGCGACTCCTGCCAGCGCGTCCTCTACTACAATCCCGCCAACGAACCCAAGCCTGAGCTGATCGCCGAGGCGGCCCACGCCCGCCGCCGTCCGCGTCCCAAGTCTGACGCCGCTCAAGCCTGGTTCTATCGCCCCGACTACGGCGATCACGGTGAAGTTCTTGTCGTCTTCATAAATAACAGCGGGAACTCCTCGCGCAGCGTTTACGACATGCACTCCGGGCGACAGGTCGGAGACATTCTCAACCGCGAAGGCAGCTACCGCCAGGCCTTTCCCGAAGATATGACCGACTCGGCCATCCGGCTAAACGGTCACTTCGAAGAATCGGAAATGGAAGAGTGGGGCACGGAAATTCCCAGTAGCGCGCTCGATCTTCTCCACGTAGATCTGCGGGCCGCCCAGCGCGACCACGCCAAAACCGGCAAGACAGACAAAGACCACGACAAAGCTCATGCCAAAGGGCACGACAAAGATCACGACAAAGGCCACGATAAAGACCACGATAAAGACCACGGCGCGAAAGAATCTCCCTCAGCCGAGCACACCGCCGCCAGCTAGCCCGCCCAACCGAAATGGACTCGCCTGCGAATCCGAGTCAGCCGCCCAAACCTAAATCCGCCGCCGAATCCAAAACGCCCGCCGCAAACCGGCAGAAGCTGATCCTCTGTCTTCTCCTGGCCGCCACCACCATCGCCGTCTACAGCCCAATCCTCACCGCGCCCTTTCTCAACTATGACGACGCTCTCCACGTCACCGAAAACCCGCACACCCGTGCCGGCCTCACGTGGGACACCGTCAAATGGGCCTTTCGGACGAATGAAACCTCCGACTGGCATCCCATCACCTGGCTCTCACACGCCCTCGATTGCCAGCTCTTCGGCCTAAGTCCGGTCGGCCCGCACGCCGTCAACCTTCTGCTGCACGCCGCCAATGCAGTCCTGCTCTTTCTGCTTCTGCAATCCGCTACCGGATTTCTCTGGCGCAGCTTGGCAGTAGCCACTCTTTTCGCCCTCCATCCGATCAACGTTGAATCCGTAGCCTGGATCTCCGAGCGCAAAGACGTCCTGAGCATGTTTTTCTTTCTGCTCGCGCTGGCTGCCTATGGAACCTACGTCCGCCGTCCCGGCATCATGCGCTATCTGCTCGTGACCCTCGCCTACGCCGCCGCCCTCATGAGCAAAGCGCAAGTCATCACCTTCCCCTTCGCGCTTCTTCTACTCGACTACTGGCCCCTGCGCCGCTTGGGACTGTCCGCCGACCAAGCCGATAGCGCCGACCAAGCCGATTACGCCAATCAAGCCGCAGCCCCGCCACCCAAATCCTTCGCCAGCTTGCTCGCCGAAAAAATTCCATGGTTCGCGCTCTCCGCCGCCAGCGCGCTCATCACTATGCGAGTCGAATCTGAAGCGATGCAGGCAAAATACCCGCTCTGGGTGCGCCTCGCCAACGCCGCGCAAGCCTATGCCGCCTACATCGTCAAAGCTGTCTGGCCAAGTCATCTGGCCCCGATCTATCCGCATCCCGGTCTGTCCATCAACAAAGCGGCTGCCATCCTCTCCGCCCTCGCGATCGTCGCCGTCTCCATTACCGTCCTAATTTTCCGCCGCCGTCGTCCCTACTTCGTCGGATGGTTCTGGTTCCTCGGCACGCTCGTCCCCATGATCGGTGTGGTCCAGATCAGCATCCACTCCATGGCCGACCGCTACGCCTACATTCCTCTCCTCGGAATCTTCACCATTCTCTGCTGGGGCGCAGCCGAGTTAGCGGAGCAATGGCATGTCTCAAAAGCCACGTCCATCGCCGCCTCCGCCGCTGCGCTCATCGCTCTCGGCATTCTGCTCTCCCTGCAAGTCGATCTCTGGCGCAGCAACGTGCGTCTCTGGACCCACACTCTCGCCGTCACGCAACAGAACTACACCGCCGAAGACATGCTGGCCAGCGCGCTCTTCGCCGAAGGCAAAATCGAAGCCGCCATCCCGCATCTTCGCCAGGCCCTCGTCTACTATCCCAACGACGCCATGGCCATGCTCAATCTCGCGACCTACGACCAGATGCAAGGCAACTACGCCTCCGCTGTCGCTGGTTACGCCAAGGTCCCGCACTACACGCGGAATCCGGGATTCATCGAGCAGGCCTACATCAACAGCGGCTATGCCTACATGTCGCTGAAGCAATACGAAAACGCCATCCAGGATTTCGCGGCTGCCCTGCAAGCCCAACCGACGAACCCAGCCGTCTATCGAGGCCTCGGCTTGGCCGAACAAAGAAGCGGAAATCTCCCCATGGCCATCCGCTGCTATCAACAATCCGCGGCCCTCGAGCCCGACGCCACCAGCTTCCTTCTATTAGCGCAAGCCTACGACCAATCCAACCAGCCAGAACCCGCCAAAGCCGCGAGAGCTCAGGCCGCCGCCGTATCCACGAATCTGCCCGACGACGAAGCAACCGTCCAGCGCCTGCTAACGCAGTAAGGTTTGACTGACGACTGACACCTGAAAGCTGATACCTGGCAGCTAAGCTCTATTTTTGAAACGATCGTTTCAAGTATGCTATATTCTCTTCTGCCGGCGAGTCGCCCGTACCGCGCCTGGGAAGGAATACTCAAATGTCAGCCATCTTGAAGGGAATCGGCGCCTTGATCGTAGCGCTCATAATCTGGTTCGTCGTCGCCACCGTCATCCACCGGCTTATGTGCCTGTTCTGGCCCGCCTACGCGCAAGCGACTCCGCTGCTCGTCTTCACCCTGCCCATGAAAATCGCCCGCCTCGCGCTCGGTGCTTTCTGCACACTGATCGCCGCTGCCGTCGCCCGCCGCCTGAGCGCGGCCCGCTGGCTGCCGCTCGTTCTCGGCTGCGCGCTTCTCGCTCTCTTCCTCCCCGAGCACTACAAGCTTTGGCCTCGCTTCCCAGTGTGGTATCACCTGACATTCCTCTGCTCGCTGATCCCCCTCGCGCTCCTTGGGGCTCGCCTGCCGCGCGCGAAAACAACCTAGGTTGCAAACGTGAGCCGGACCGTCGATGAAACTCGCCCCATCGAACTCCTGGACGCCATCGTGGCGTATCTCGTCAAACATGGAATCGCGGAGGTCTCCCTGCGCCCGCTGGCCAAAGCCGTAGGTTCCAGCCCGCGCGTCCTTCTGTATTACTTCGGCTCCAAAGAAAAAATGCTGGCCCAGGCCGTTCGCCGCCTGCGCGAGCGGCAGCGCTCGAGCTTCGGCCAGCTGCGCGATGCGCAATATGAAAATCCCTCCGACGCCTGCCGCGCCATCTGGCGCGAAATGAGCACGCCCGCTGCCCTGGCCGTCTTCCAGCTCTCGCTCGAAACCTTCACGCTCGCCCTCCGCCATCGCCGCCAGTTTGCCCGCTTCCTCAGCAACTCCGTCGAGGACTGGCTGCAATTCATGGCGCAGCCGTTAATTCGCCAGGGCGCAACGCCCGCGGACGCGCGTGCCTACGCGACCGTAGTGATCGCAGGATTCCGCGGCTTCCTGCTCGACTACTGCGCCACCCGCGATAGCAAGCGAATCAATCAAGCGGTAGAAATGTGGATCGCCACGCTCAATCCGCTCTCCTCAACCCTGATTCCCGGCAATGTGCCCGGCCCGAGCGCCGCAGCGCCTGCCCGCGGCACCCGCACTCAAAACCGCAGCGTCAACGCTCAAAGCCGTAGCGCCGGCGTCCCGCCCGCTGTCGCGGGAGCGTCCTCGCTCCCGAATCCATCTCTTCGAAAGTCAGAGCCCTAAACATGCCCACAAAACGACACGCCGCTCTCGGCTTCATCTTCGTCACCGTCCTTCTCGACATGCTGGCCTTCGGTATCGCCGCGCCCACCCTCCCCAAGCTGATCTCCGACTTCCTCGGTGGTAACACTGCGCGTGCCTCCGAATATCTCGGCTTCTTCATGACCACCTTCGCTCTCGTCCAATTTTTCTTCTCGTACCTCCTCGGACTCATCTCCGATCGCTTCGGTCGCCGTCCCGTCATTCTCCTCTCGAACTTCGGCCTCGCCCTCGACTACGTGATCATGGCGCTCGCGCCCTCGCTCAACTGGCTCTTTCTCGGCCGAGCTCTCGCCGGACTCAGCGCCTCCAGTATTCCAACCGCAACCGCCTATATCAGCGACGTTACCGAGCCAGAAAAACGCTCCAAGGCGTTCGGCCTGCTGGGCGCGGCATTTGGCATCGGCTTCGTAGTCGGCCCAGCCATCGGTGGATGGCTCGGCCAGCACAATCCGCGCCTGCCGTTCTGGGTAGCCGCCTGCGCCAGCCTGCTCAACGCCTGCTACGGCTTCTTTGTTCTGCCCGAATCGCTCGCGCCAGAAAAACGCCAGCCGCGCATCCAATGGAAAAATGCCAATCCGCTGGGCGCGCTAAAACTTCTGCGCTCGCACCGCGAACTCCTCGGCCTCGCTACCGTCAACTTTCTCGGTTACATAGCCCACGAAGTTTATTTGACCGTCTGGATTCTTTACGTGATGTACCGCTTCAACTGGGATCAACGCATGGTCGGCATGGGATTGGCCGTGGTGGGAATTTTCCAGATCATCTGCTCCGCTGTGCTGGTCGGCCCGGTCGTCGCGAAGATAGGCGAGCGCCGCTCCCTGCTCACCGGCCTCGCCTGCGCCAGCCTCGGATTCGCCATGTACGGCTGGGCAGGTTCAAGCGCCATGATCTTCGTAGCCATCGCCGTCAACTCGCTCTGGGCGCTTGCTGGCCCGACGTCGCAGTCGCTGATGACGCAGCGCGTGTCCGCCTCCGAGCAGGGAGAGCTTCAGGGCGCCATCGCCTCGATTCGCGGCATCGCCATGATCATCGGCCCGCAAATCTTCGCCGCCACCTTCGCCTACTTCATCGCGCCCACGCACAAAATGCCCGGCGCGCCGTGGTATCTCGCCTCAACGTTGCTCGTAGTGTCGTTAGTGATTGCGTGGGCAGTCGCGAAAGACACAAACCGCGAAAAAAACACGATCAGCGGCGGCCTAGCCAATGTGGAGGTAGACATCGACTAATCCCGCCGCTGCGAAAAAAAATCTAATCCGAATCCGCCCTTACTCTGTCCCGTAAGGATTTGGGTAGCGCAGCGCCTTGCTCAAATCCTTCCCGCGCACGATTCCGTACGCGTGATAGGCCAGCCCCCAGGAATCAATCGATGACATATCGGGAAAAATGCAAGCCTCCAGCACCGTATCGACCGGATCCGACTTCTGCACCCATCCGCCCCCCGCCGCGTTGATTCCGCCAAACGAATCGCTTCCGCCCAGCTGCGTGCAATAGCACGATGCCGGATTGCCGTTGCAGCTTCCCACGGGAACCTCCGCGTAGTACGCCAGCGCCGCCAGCGACGGCTGCTCGGTGAAGAGCGTCGACAGCTCCACATGAATCCGCGATCCATCTTTCTTCGACGTGAACTTGCAGAATTGCCGCGATCCCGACAGCCGCAGCCAGCTCTGCTGGTCACCATTCGTGTTGTAGTAGGGCTCGCGGTCGTCGACCTGGCCGCCCTTCTTCACGCAATACTCCTCGGCCGTAATCTTGGTCCTAGCGGCATGCGCGCCGCTTCCCGCTTCCACCGGTTTCCAGACTGGAAGAATGACTGCAATTCCAAAAGCGATAACCGCCACCAATGCCACAAATGACCACCTCATAACAGCCTCCTGGGAAGTGAGCGGGACATCGACGCTCAGGCCACGCAATTTTCCGCCGGCCAATCGACCACGAAGCGTACCACAGAATCCGCTCCCAGACGCCCGCATTTCCGCCCCGGATGCCTGCTCCCGCCGGTTTCCATACCCGCGCCCATGCAACTTGCGGTAAGATGACCGGCGTGAGGTTCGCCATGACGAGCGTTCCATTCGCCTCCCCGTCCCGCCGATCGTTTTTAAGTCTCTCCGCGGCCGCATCTGCCGCCGTCGCGCTCCGCGTCATGACCGAGCCGATGCTGGCCCGCGCCGCCTCGGTCCTCGAACTCTCGCATGATGGCGTCATGATCAACGCCAACGAAAATCCCCTCGGCCCCTGCGCGGCCGCCCGCGAAGCCGTTGCCAACATGGCCTCCCAGGGAGGCCGCTACTGTCCCTGGCTCACCGATGAGATCGTGAACCAGTATGCCGCGCACGAAGGCCTCAAGCCCGAGCAAGTCCGCTTCTTTCCCGGCTCCAGCGGCCCGCTCCACTACGCCGCCGCCATCTTCTCCTCGCCGCAGCGCAGCTACGTCACCGCCGATCCCGGCTACGAAGCCGGCATGTTCGCCGCCGAAGCCGTCCACGCCCGCGTAGTAAAAGTTCCACTCGCGAAAGATAAAAACTACGCCCACGACGTCCGCGCCATGCTGGCCGCTGCCCCCGACGCCGGCATCTTCTACATTGCCAACCCCAACAATCCTACCGGCACCGTCACCAGCCACTCCGACATCGAGTATCTGGTTGCCAATCAGCCCAAAGATTCCATCGTCCTCATCGACGAAGCCTACATCCATTTCTCTGACACAGAGTCCGCGCTCGATCTCGTCAAAGCCGACAAAAACGTTCTCATCCTGCGCACCTTCTCCAAAATCTACGGCCTGGCCGGCCTGCGCTGCGGCGTTGCGATCGGCAAGCCTGCCCTGCTAGAAAAACTCGACCAATACAGCGGGTGGAATTTCAACCCCATCACTGCCCTCGCCGCCGCTTCCGCCAGCCTCAAAGACGCCCAGCTCGTCCCCGAGCGCAAGCGCATCAATCGCGAAGTCCGCGCCAGCGTCTTCGCCTGGCTCGACCGCAACGGCTACTCCTACATCCCATCCGAATCCAACTGCTTCATGCTGGACACCAAGCGCCCCGGCAAAGAAGTAATCACCGCCCTGGCCAAACAAAACGTCCATGTCGGACGCATCTGGCCAGTCTGGCCCACCCAAGTCCGCATCACCGTAGGCACTGCGCCCGAGATGGACCAATTCCAATCCGCCCTGAAAAAAGTAATGACCGGCGCAGTAACCGCCAGCCTTTCGCCGTTGAGTCAATCGCAACTGCGCGCGGCGCGGATAGCAAGCAACGGCGAGCTTCCGATCCGAAGCTGACGTGTCGCGTCCACCTGCTCCCGCTTCGCGCAGGGGCACGATCGCAAGCAGTACACTTCAGGGATCATGGGCAAGGCAGAATCGCCGGATTTGCTTTCCTCCGTGTTCCTCTGTGTCCTCCGTGGTTAAAGCTTTTGACTTTGACTCCAGCCGCGAAGCCAACCGGGCCGATGTAACATCGCTGAATGCCGAAACCACCCGCCTCGACCAAGGCGTCTGCGAAAAGACCGAGCCTGCCCACCGTCACCGTATCCACTCGCGGCGCAACCCGCCTAAAATCCGGACACCCCTGGGTCTACCGTTCCGACCTCACCGCCTCGCCAGAAGTCGCTCCCGGCGCCGCCGTCCAGGTCCTCGACCCACGCGGCAAGCCCCTAGGCACGGCCCTCTACAGCTCCTCCTCGCAAATCGCCATCCGCATGATCGCGTCCGGCAGAGAAGAAGTAACCGACCTGCCCAAACTCATCTCCGATCGCGTTCGCGCCGCCCTCGCCTACCGAAAAAAATATGTCGAGAACACCGACGCCTACCGCCTAGTCTTCAGCGAAGCCGACTTTCTCCCCGGCCTCATCATCGACCGCTATAACGGCGTAGTCTCCCTCCAAATCCTCACCCAGGCCATGGACGCCGAGTCCGCCCGAGGCGCGATCATCGAAACGTTGGTAGAAGAACTGAAGCCGGAAGGAATCATCGAGCGCGTCGATCCCCGCATCCGCGATCTCGAACAACTTCCGCCCCGCGCCTCCGGCCTCCTCTGGGGCAAAAAAACTTCCACCGTCATCACCATGAACACCAGTCAAACGAACACAGATCAAACAAACAAAGACCAAACCAACAAAGACCAAACCAACGGTGTCCGCTTCCACTACGATGCCCTCGAAGGCCAAAAAACCGGAGCCTTCCTCGACCA
Organism: uncultured Acidobacteriaceae bacterium; assembly: GCA_963803645.1. Classification (GTDB taxonomy): domain Bacteria; phylum Acidobacteriota; class Terriglobia; order Terriglobales; family Acidobacteriaceae; genus Acidiflorens. Next base: position 1,845,724 of record CAWDNK010000007.1, read on the forward strand.
GCGCGAAAACTACGCCGCCGCCGCCCGCTACGCCCAAGGCGATGCCCTCGACGTCTTCTGTTATCAGGGAGGCTTCGCCCTCCACCTCGCCGCACAGTGCAAATCCGTCACCGGCGTCGACAGCTCCCGCCCCGCCCTCGAAATGGCCGACCAAAATGCCTCCCTCAACAACCACGAAATCGAATGGATCGAAGCCAACGCCTTCGACCTCCTCCGCGACTATGCCACCGCCGGAAAAAAGTACGACATCGTGGTCCTCGACCCGCCCGCCTTCGCCAAAACCAGGCGCGACCTCGACAAGGCCCTAAGCGGCTACAAAGAGCTCAACCTCCGCGCCCTGAAAATGCTCCAACCTGGAGGAATCCTCGTCACCTGCTCCTGCTCCTTCCACGTCAGCCAGCCCGACTTCCAGCAGACAGTCGCCGCCGCTTCCCAGGATGCGCACAGAGTCCTCCGTCTGCTCGAAAACCGGGGAGCCGCCAAAGACCATCCAAGCATCCCAAGCATCCCCGAAACGAGCTACTTAAAATGCCTGGTCTTCAATGTAAGTAAATGAAAACAAGCAAAATGGAGGCACAGGCGCCGTCGCTCGTGCGGGCACTGTCCTGTCTAGAACTGCAAAAAGAATGAGGGCTTTAGCTCCTGAAGGGAGAGGCCGGGGGCTTTGCTCCGGCCTCAATATTTGGAGGACAATAATCGCGACGGCACAAGTTGCCACCGCACTGCAACGCAAAGCATCAAAGGTAGGGCGCAGCGCTTTTCAATTTTTCAATTACAAAAATTGCCTAATTACTAAATCGCGGCACAGCAAAACTAGAAATTACCAAATTACAACTTGGAGCATCCCCATGCCCATCCGTTGGGATAAATTCACAGTCAAGGCGCAGGAAGCCATCCAGCGCGCGAACCAGCTCGCCTCTGAGCACGGCAACCCCGAGCTTCTTCCCATCCACGTTCTAGCTGCTCTCGTTGAGGACAAAGAAGGCATCGTCGTCCCCGTCCTCGAAAAAATCGGCATTGGCCCGCAAGCCGTGCTCGCCGAGATCTATCAGGAAATCAATAAGCTCCCCAAAGTCTCCGGCAGCGGAGCCAATCAGGCCAGCATGTCGTCGCAGGTCAACCAGCTTCTAGAAAAGTCATTCAAGGAAGCCGACGCATTCAAAGACGAATACGTCTCTACCGAGCACCTGCTGCTTGCGATCACCAGCCTCAAGCGTGATCCGGCTCAGGAACTGCTCGCGCGCCACGGCGCCACCAACGAAGCCATTCTCAAAGCGTTGACCTCTGTCCGCGGATCGCAGCGCATAACCGACCAGAATCCGGAAGGCAAATATCAGGCGCTAGAGCGTTACGCTCGCGATCTGACCGAGCAGGCCCGCCGCGGCAAACTCGATCCCGTCATCGGACGCGATGAAGAAATCCGCCGCGTTGTTCAGGTTCTTTCGCGCCGCACTAAAAATAATCCCGTGCTAATCGGCGAGCCCGGTGTCGGCAAGACCGCCATTGTCGAAGGCCTTGCCCAGCGCATCATTTCGGGCGATGTGCCCGAGGCACTCAAGAACAAGCGCGTCGTTTCGCTCGATTTGGGATCGATGCTGGCCGGGGCAAAGTATCGCGGTGAATTCGAAGACCGCCTCAAAGCCGTCCTCAAAGAAATCGAAGACGCGCAAGGCAAGATCATTCTCTTCATCGACGAGTTGCATACTCTCGTCGGCGCGGGAGCATCTGAAGGCGCCATCGACGCTTCCAACATGCTCAAGCCCGCGCTCGCTCGCGGCGAACTTCGCGCGATCGGCGCCACCACGCTCAACGAATACCGCAAGTACATCGAGAAAGACGCCGCGCTGGAGCGCCGTTTCCAGATCGTCTTTGTCGGCGAGCCGAACGTAGAAGATACGATCGCCATCCTTCGCGGCCTGAAAGAAAAATATGAAGTCCATCACGGCGTTCGGATCAAAGACTCCGCCATCGTAGCCGCGGCCACGCTCTCGCATCGCTACATCTCCGACCGCTTCCTGCCCGATAAAGCCATCGACCTGATCGACGAGGCCGCTGCGTCTCTCCGCATTCAAATCGATTCCATGCCGACCGAGATCGATCAACTGGAGCGCCGCGCGACGCAACTCGAAATCGAAAAGCAGGCTTTGAAAAAAGAAGACGACCGCAGCTCGCGCGAGCGTTTGTCGCTGGTGGAAAAAGAGCTGGCCGAAATTCGCGAGAAATCGAACGCGCTCAAAGCAAAATGGAAACTGGAAAAAGATGTCATCGCCAAAGCGCGCGCTCTAAAAGAAAAACTCGAGCAGCTCAAGCTCGAAGAGCAGGCCGAAGAGCGCAAAGGCAATCTCGAACGCGTGGCGCAAATCCGCTACGGTTTAATCCGTCAGACCGAAGAAGATCTGAAAAAGATTACCGACCAACTCGAAGGCGGCGCGACGAAAGATGGAGCGAGGAGTAAGGACAGCTCAAAAGCCGTGCCCAAAGCCACATCCAGCCGCATGCTGAAAGAAGAAGTCGACGAGGAAGATGTCGCGCGCATCGTCTCCAAGTGGACCGGCATTCCGGTGTCGAAGATGCTCGAAGGCGAAGTCAAAAAATTAATCAACATGGAAGACCGCCTGCGCCTCCGCGTAGTCGGCCAGGACGAAGCGCTGGAGCGAGTCTCGAACGCGATCAGAAGATCACGCGCCGGGCTCAGCGATCCGAAGCGCCCCATCGGTTCGTTCATTTTTCTTGGACCGACAGGCGTCGGAAAGACAGAACTGGCGCGAGCTTTGGCCGAATTTCTTTTTGACGACGAGCGCGCCATGCTGCGCATCGACATGTCCGAGTACATGGAGAAGCACGCCGTCTCGCGTCTCATTGGCGCGCCTCCCGGCTACGTCGGCTACGAAGAGGGCGGACAGCTCACCGAGCAAGTGCGCCGCCGGCCTTACGCAGTCGTGCTCTTCGACGAAATCGAAAAAGCGCATCCCGACGTCTTCAACGTCCTCCTCCAAATCATGGACGACGGCCGCCTAACCGACGGCAAAGGCCGCACCGTAGATTTCAAGAACACGGTCATCATCATGACCTCGAACCTCGGCTCGTCCTACCTTCAGTCCGAGAACATAAAAAATAACGACGCGTTCGAGCGCGCCTCGAAGCAAGTTCTCGAAACGCTGCACGGGCACTTCAAGCCCGAGTTCCTCAACCGCGTCGATGACATCATCATCTTCCGTCCGCTCGGCAAAGAGCAGCTTGTGAAGATCGTCGATTTGAGACTCGAAGACCTGCGCCGTCTGCTGGCCGACAGAAAAATTTCTCTCGAGTTGACCGACGCCGCCAAAGAGCTTCTCTTCACCGAAGGCTACGATCCTAACTTTGGCGCGCGTCCGCTGAAGCGGGCTATCCAGAAGCTGGTGCAGGACCCGCTGGCGCTGAAGATCCTGGACGGCGAAGTCCTTCATGGTGATCACCTTATCGTTGACGCCAAGGCCGGAAAGATGACCTTCAAGGTCAGCGAGCGGGTAGGCGAGCCGGCCCCGGCCAAGCGATAAGGCCTCGGCCATCGGAGCGAATTGTTCCATGTGGAGGATTCGTACATATCGTTGTGTATGTACAGTTTGAGGCCGGACGCGCTGGAAAGGCCGGGTTTGTCCTGGTTTGGACTAGCATCCGGCCCCTGAACTTCTCCCCGAACTTCCAGCGGAGCGCTTCGGCTGACGTCAGGCTGACTTCTTTTGGAGTATGGGGAACTCCAGAACTTTGCCGCACTGGTCCGGGGGAACCCACTTGGTTGCTTTTTTCTTGAAGTTCGCGGGTATATAGAACTCGATGATTTTCGCCATAAGTCACCTCACTAGTAGAGGCGGCAAAACAGCGCTGAAGGTGTCAGGCAGACGCGGTTCTTCAGATCAATTCAGACGCTTGAGGGTAACTTCTTTTCCACGGATCAACGCGGATTCTCACGGATCTTCTTTTTCACCATTCATTTTTCATCATTCGCGCAAAAAAGCGCTTGCTCGGGATGACAACCAAATTGCACACCTACCGCGGGATGACTTCCCTTGCAAAAAGTGCTGGGATGGCCCAACCTGAGCTTGGATACGAGGAATCGCTATTTTGTTGGATTGTTAGAAAATAGATTTCTGATATTTGGGAATGGGGAATATGGAGATCAAAAGAGCCGGCTCGCAGGCTTCGGGCAAGGGTCCTTCTGAGTGGTTCACGGGCACGGTGCGTATCGATCCACTATTTCAGGCGCCCGATCCGGCGTTTGTGCAAGGCGCCAGCGTAACTTTTGAGCCGGGCGCGCGAACGGCGTGGCATACCCATCCGCTCGGCCAAACTTTGATCGTAACCGCCGGTTGCGGCCGGGCCCGGCGCTGGGGCGGGCCGGTTGAGGAAATCCGGCCGGGGGACGTGGTCTGGTTTTCTCCCGGTGAGAAGCACTGGCACGGGGCTGCTCCGACGACGGCTATGACACACATTGCGGTTCAGGAAAAGAAGGACGGCAAGGTGGTTGAGTGGATGGAGCAGGTCAGCGACGAACAATATCGGGGTGGGAAGTAGGGTGGAGCGGTTGGTTCAATGAGATTTATCTTTATCTTCGCCATCTTCGCCATCTTCGCCCCAAGCACCGACGTCTCGAAAACCACGAGACGGGCAGTCGCTGATTTAGATTGCGAGTTTTTAGAAGATGGCATTTGATTTTCAGCCCATTCTGAAAGGCGCGCTGGTTGAACTCAGGCCGCTGCGCGCTGAGGATGCGGACGATCTGTTCGCGGTGGCGTCCGACCCGCTGATCTGGGAACAGCATCCGGCGCGGGAGCGTTATAAGCCGGATGTATTCGCCACCTTCTTTCGGGACGCGCTGGCCTCGGGCGGTGCGTTGGCGGCTCTTGATTGCAGCGACGGGCGAATTATTGGATCGTCGCGGTATCACTCTTACCGCGCCGAGGCGAGCGAAATTGAAATCGGATTTACTTTTCTGGCCCGATCGCACTGGGGCGGCCAGTACAACGGAGAGATGAAGCGGTTGATGTTGCGGCACGCTTTTCGGTTTGTGAAGCGGGTGGTGTTCCTTATCGGACCACAGAATTTGCGTTCGCAAAAGGCGATTGAGAAGTTAGGTGGAGTGCGGGGCGGCTGGAGGGTCGACGCCGCCGGGCGCGACGCTTACTTGTATGAGATTCGGGAGGGCGCTTTCGGCTTGTAACGGGCGCTCTTGTGGGGCGCTGCAAATTTGTGTGGTCGACGCTGGAAGCAGCGACACTGCTGGCAGAATACATAGGTCCTTCGCCCACTCACTTCGTTCGGGCTCAGGATGACAACTTTGATTTCCGGGGACGCTTTGCTCCGGGAACTTTCCCGATTCTGGGATCGCCGGCCAGGACCAAGTCGCAGGCATGCAGCGCGGCCTCCTCGAAATCTTGGGCATCGGACGGGAGAACCTGCCAGCCGGTCACTTTTTTTCCCAGCACCTTGATGGATCGCATGCTGGGGAAGTCGCGCTGAAGACTCGGGTGGTGCTCGATGGTGGTGGCGAGCCACACTCCGTTGTCTTCAGTTTTGCCGAGCTTGTCGCGGAGGATGAGGACGATTTTGTCTTGAACGTAAATGGCGACGCAACCGAACATGGGCCGGGTGCGGGGAGAGAGCGAGGCAATTGCGTCGAGCACGAATTCGTGCGGGACAGGCTTGCGGCGTTTGACGGTGAAGGGCGAAGCGTCGAGCGGGAGGGACGAATTGCGACGGGATTTTTTCATGCGGGACTTTTCCATGCAAGGTAAGGCTTGGCTTCCTCAGCGGCTAAAGCCGGTGGAGAGTGAGGCCGTTATCGCAGCGGTAAACCGCTGCGCCACCCGAAAACAGATACACTGCTGCGCGACCCGAAAACGACGTCCCCAATGCGCCGCGACAAAAGCGGTAAACCGCTGTGCTACCCAAAAGCCATAGGCCGCCGCGGCTGCGGGGTTAGATGCCGTAGTTCAGACGTCGGAGTCCGTCTTTGTAGGCATCGCGCGCCTGAGTGGCTTTCTCGTGTGCTTCGTGCTCCGCGAGGTGCGCATCATCCCACTTTTCCATGGCTACCATGGAATGGTCGGGAGTAGCCAGAGCTTCTTCGGCGCGAATTTTGTCGACCCATTCATCAACGGCTTTCTTGTAGGCGTCTCGCGCGGGATCCAGTTCGGGGTGGCTCATGCGGAGCAGGTTAATGCCGTTCCAGGGGATCGTCAATTGAGATGGATCGATTTCACGGAAAATTAATGTTGTGGAGACTGGGCGCAGGCTTTTGCCCGCAGGAATGTCGACGCCGAAAATGTCCGCGCTGAAATATAAGGTGGCGTTTCTCCTTGCGGAAGTTGTAAGGTACTCGGCCAGAGACTCAATTCTATTTTTTCCTCGGGAGATGAAATGAAGGTTGGACGCCTGCTGTTTGCTTTTCTGCTTGGTTGCGTGAGTTTTGCTTGGGCTCAGGATGCACATCCTGCGAAGACTGTGGTGGTGCGCGCCGGGCGGCTTCTGGACGTCAAGAGCGGGAAGATGCTGAGCAATCAGACGGTCATTATTCACGGAGACAGGATTGCGAGCGTAGGAGCTCTCGGTGACCAGAAGCTGCCGGCCGATGCCACCGTCATCGACCTCTCTAACGCTACGGTTTTGCCGGGATTGATTGATGCGCACACCCATCTGACTTTCACTACAAATTTTGGGTTTTCGAGGCTGGGGATTTCGATTCCACGAGAGGCGCTGAACGGCGCGCGCAATGCCCGCGTCACGCTGGAAGCGGGATTTACCACGGTGCGCAACGTGGGCGCGGACGGATATACGGATGTGGCCTTGCGCGACGCCATCAATGCGGGCGATGTGCCGGGGCCGCGCATGCTGGTGAGCGGGCCGCCGCTCAGTATTACGGGCGGCCATGGCGACAATAATCTGCTGCCGTTTGAATATCACGCCACCAGCGACGGCGTGGCCGATGGCGTTGATGGAGTGCGCCGCATGGTCCGCCAGAACATCAAGTATGGCGCGGACCTGATCAAGGTGATGGCATCGGGTGGGGTGCTGTCGCATGGGGACAACCCGCAGGCGTCGCAATATACCGAGGAAGAAATGAGAGCCATCGTGGAGGAAGCGCACCGGCTGGGGCGGAAAGTGGCGGCGCACGCGCATGGAGCGCAGGCGATCCTGTGGGCCTCGAGGGCGGGCGTCGATTCGATTGAGCATGGATCGTACATCGATGACGCAGGCATCGCGGAGATGAAGAAGAACGGGACCTATCTGGTGCCGACGCTTTATCTGATGGATTGGTTTTATGAGAATGCCGAGAAGATTGGGACTCCGCCGGAGCTGATTGCGAAGGCGCGAGTGGTGATGCCGGCGGCGCGCAAGAATGTGCAGCGGGCATTTGCGGCGGGAGTGAAGGTGGGATTCGGGACGGATGCGGCGGTGTATCCGCATGGGCTGAACGCGCGTGAATTTGCGGTATATGTGAAGCTGGGGATGACGCCGCTGGCGGCGATTCAGACGGCGACAGTGAATGACGCGGATCTGCTGGGGTGGTCGGATCGCGTGGGGACGGTGGAGGCGGGAAAGTTTGCGGATTTGATTGCGGTGGATGGGGATCCGCTGGCGGATGTGACTACTTTGGAGAGAGTTCGGTTTGTTATGAAGGGCGGGGAAGTGGTGCGGAACGGGTATGTGGGAAGTGGGAAGTAAGTCAGAAGTTAGAAGTCAGATTGAAAAAGTAAAAGCTATTGCGGGGTTACAGGGCACGATTGCAGAGGTAAACCCTTTCTTGAAGCAAAGTATTGGCGCCGCGACGACTTCTTCTGCACCATCCGCTTGCGAGATAGCGCGGCGGATTCGGGCTCGGGAGATTTCCCCTGTGGAAGTTGCGCGGGAGCATCTGGAGCGCATTGCGCGGCTGAATCCTTCTCTGAATGCGTTTGTTGATTGGCAGCCGGAACTCGTGATGGCGCAGGCGCGCGCGGCTGAGGACGCGGTGATGCGCGGCGGGTTTGGTCATAGTCGGGGTGATGGTCCGGGCCGCGAGCTGGGTCATGGTCTCGGGCCGCTGCTTGGCGTGCCGCTCTCCATTAAATCTTCGATTGATGTGGCTGGGCACCGGTGCGAGGCTGGGTCTCGGCTGCGGGCGGGATATGTGGCGGCGGAGGATGCTCCGCTGGTCGCGCGGTTGCGGGCGGCGGGCGCCGTTATTTTGGGCGTGACGAATTCGCCGGAATATTTGATGGCTTGGGAGACGGACAATCTGCTTTATGGGCGGACGAATAATCCGTGGGACGTGATGCGAACGGCGGGCGGGTCGAGCGGCGGCGAGGCGGCGGCGATTGCGGCGGGGCTTTCGGCGGGCGGCGTGGGGAGCGATGGCGGGGGATCGATTCGCGTGCCCGCGCACTTTTGCGGAATCTGCGGATTGAAGCCGACTCCGGGGAGGATTCCTTCGACGGGACATTTTCCGAAGGCGGGCGGGCCGTTTGCGCTGCTGGGGGTGGTGGGTCCGATGGCGCGCACGGTGGAGGATTTGCGGGTTTTGTTTGAAGTGATGGCGGGATGGGATGATGGGGATCCTTGCTCGGCTCCTTGGTCCGGCGGAGATCGCAGGGAAAAGACGCGCCCTAAAGTCCCAAAGGCAGCGACTTTAGGATCGGGCACCCACGAAGATTCTTCTGCGCTGAATGTTCTTTCTACCCTCGGGATTCTCGAAGATGGCGGGTCTGCCATCGGATTTTTTGCTGACGATGGGCGGACGCCGGTCACTCCGGAGACGCGGGCTGCTGTTGAGAGCGCGGCGGACAGGCTGCTGGGCGCTGGATTTCGGGTGGAGGCGTTTCGGCCGGATGGGTTGGAAGAGGCGCGCGAACTTTGGTGGGAGTTTTTTGGGACTGCGGGCGGGATGATTTTGGGGCCGATGCTGCGTGGACGCGAGGCGGAGCTGTCTCCGATCTTGCGGGAGTTCTGTTCCTGGACTCCGGCGGGAAATGCGGAGGTGCCGGGGCACTCGGGCGAATCGCTGCTATCGACGTGGTTGCGGCGGGATGAGTTGCGGGAGAAAATTCTGCGGCAGATGCGGAAGTATCCTGTGCTGATTTGTCCTGTGGCGGCGATTCCAGCGTTTCGGCATGGCGAGCGCGAGTGGCCGGTTGAGGGCAAGAGCGTGAAGTATCTGGACGCGTGGTCTTATTGCGAATGGTTTAATCTGCTGGGATTTCCGGCGGCGACGGTGCCGTGCGGGCGGTCGGCTGAGGGGCTGCCGATTGGAGTGCAGATTGTTGGGCGTCCTTGGGAGGACGAGGTTGTGCTGGCGGTGGCGGCGGCGCTGGAGAAATTTTGATAAAGTACCGGCAAAAAGCATGAACCACGGGGTACACAGCGTTGCACGGCGAGATCCGGAACTTAATCAGACTTTCCTCAAAAAATACTTCGCTCGCGGGTACACTGTTTCGACAGTCGATTTCGCGTCGGCAATGTCATGTCAAATTTGAAGTCCTCCACGTCGAAGCTGCCCCGCGGCTTACTGCTCCTGCTGGTTGCATCGGCGGCTTATCTCTATCCATTTCCCCAGGCAAACCTTTTTTATCCGGCGGTGGTGGTGATTCACACGCTTGGCGGAGTGGTTGCGGCCTTGGTGGGCACGGTAATGCTGGCAAGGTTGTTGCGACAGGGAAGCTGGATCTGGAAGGCGGGATGGCTGTTGCTGGGCGCGGGCGCTGGGCTGGGGCTCGTCCTTATTTATACGGGGACGGCGCGCAGCGAATTCCGGTGGCTGTATGGGCACATTATTTTGAGCATGGCCGGCGTTGGATGTCTGCTGGCGGAGTGGCTGGGGCGGGGAGCCCACGGTCGAATGTGGTCCCATGCGATGGTTCGTGTGGTGGTTTGCTTTGCCTTGCTCGGCGTGATTGGCTGGGCGGCGCACTATCAGCGCGAGAACCGGTGGGCGCGAAGTGCGGTGATTCAGAATCCGGCGATGCCGGCGGAAACGATGAATGGCGAAGGCGATGGGCCGGCGGGGCCATTTTTCCCGAGTTCGGCGCAGGTTTATGGCGGACGGAAAATTCCCAGCAATTTTTTTATGGAGTCGGACTCGTGCAAGCGCTGCCACGAGGATATCTACAAGCAGTGGTTCAGCTCGGCACATCATTTTTCTTCGTTTAACAATCAGTGGTATCGCAAGTCAGTCGAGTACATGCAGGACACGGTGGGCACGCGGCCCTCGAAATGGTGCGGTGGATGCCACGATCCGGCAGTGCTGTACGCGGGAAAGATGGATACACCGATCAAGCAGTTTGTACACTCTCCGGAGGCGCAGGCCGGGCTTGGTTGTATGATGTGCCACTCGATTGCAAACGTGAAGAGCACGATGGGGCAGGCGGATTTTTATCTGGAGTATCCAACGCTGCATGAGATGGCGGCAAGCAAGAATCCGGTGGTGCGGTATTTGCATGACGTGATTACGAAGCTGAATCCGGAGCCGCACCGGCGCGTGTTTTTGAAACCGTTCATGCGCGCGCAGACGGCGGAGTTTTGTTCGTCGTGCCACAAGGTGCATCTGGACGTGCCGGTGAATCACTATCGCTGGCTGCGTGGTTTTAACGAGTATGACAACTGGCAGGCGAGCGGAGTCTCGGGGCAGGGAGCGCGGTCGTTTTATTATCCGCCGAAGCCGCAGCAGTGCGCGGATTGCCACATGCCGCTGGAGCGCTCGGACGACATGGGGAATGTTGACGGCAAGGTGCACTCGCATCGTTTTCCGGGAGCAAATACGGCGGTGCCGACGGCTAATGAAGATGCGGTGCAGCTGAAGAGGACGGAAGACTTTTTAAAGAGCGGGGCGATGAGCGTGGATATTTTTGCGCTGACCGCGGAACCTGCGGAGAGCGCGAAGGGCATCTCGCGCCGGGGCTGCCAAGGGATCGGCGGCGCAACATTCTCAGCAAGAACAGGCTGCGACCACATTCGGGGTCGGCGAAGAGGCGGAGACGGCGGTGGCGCCGGGTGAGAATGCCGAGGCTACGCCGGTGACTGCGCCGCTCGATCGCGTGCATCCCGCGGTGCGGCAGGGCGATTCGGTGCGTATTGACGTTGTGGTGCGTACAAAACGCGTTGGGCATTTTTTCCCGGGTGGGACGGTGGATGCATACGACACCTGGCTGGAGTTGAAAGGAGTCGACGAGCGCGGGCAGACGATTTTCTGGAGCGGCATGGTGGAGGATGGCGGCAAGGGGCCGGTGGAAAAAGGCGCGCACTTTTACCGGTCGCTCCAGGTCGACGGGCACGGCAACCGGATCAACAAGCGCAATGCGTGGGCGACACGGTCGGTGGTATATGTACGGCTGATTCCGCCGGGGGCGGCGGATACGGTGCACTTTCGGATGAAGGTTCCGGCAAAAACGGGAAATAAGATTACGCTGACGGCGCGCCTGTGCTATCGGAAATTTGCGTGGTGAGGAGACGCAGTTTGCGTTTGCGGGTCGGCCTGAACCGGCGTCGTCAGGTTCGGCGTCGCGGGATTCGCTGTCGCCAGATTCGGCGGTGACGCCGAATTACGATGACCGGAAATTTCTTTTTGACGCTCCGCTGGAGGGAGTGTCGGCGAAGTCGGAGAAGATTCCAGATTTGCCGATTGTGGCGATCGCGCAGAATACCGTAACGATCGACGTGCTGGATGCGCGGGCGGCGGCTCCAAAGGTGGCAACGCAACTGGTGAAGGAAGATTGGCAACGGTGGAACGATTACGGAATTGGGCTGCTGTTGCAAGGCGATTTGAAGGCGGCGCAGGCCGCGTTTGAAAAAGTTACTGAGATCGATCCGCGGAATCCGGACGGGTGGGTCAATATCGGGCGGGCAGCACTGCAGGAAGGCGATTTGACGCGGGCTCGCGCGGTGCTCGAGAAGGCGCTGGCGATTGATCCGCAACTGGCGCGAGCCAACTTCTTTTATGCGTCGATGCTGAAAACTTCGGGCGACTACGATGGAGCGATTGCGCATTTGCAAATTGTGCTGGCGCAATATCCGCGAGATCGGGTGGCACTGAATAATCTTGGGCGCATTTACTTTTTGCAGAAACAATATTCCGAGGCGGTGAAGGTCTTGCGAGCAGGTGCTGGAAGTTGATCCGGAAGATTTGCAGGCGCACTACAATCTGATGCTTTCGTTACAACGGGCTGGGCGACGAAAAGATGGCAAAGGCGCACGAGGCGCGGTATTTGCGGTTCAAGGCTGACGAGGAGGCGCAGACGATTACCGGGCCTTATCGGCTGCTTCATCCCGAGGACAACAATGAGCGGCAGAATATTCATGAGCATGTATCGGTGCCGTTGGCGGGGTTTGGTAAGTGAGCGCTGCCCGAAGAGCATTCACCACCGAGACACAGAGACACAGAGGAAATCGTTTCTCTTGTTTTTTTCTTGGTGGTGCGGTGACTTTTTGGTTGATCGTTTTTGTGCTGCCTTCTGTCAGTGCTGCCCAGAATATTACTTTTCGCGACATTACTGCGCCGGCTGGGATTCACTTCACGCATAACAATGGCGCGTTCGGAAAGAAGTGGCTGCCGGAAACTATGGGGCCTGGTTGCGCATTCATCGACTATGACAATGATGGGTGGCCGGACATTCTGCTAGTGAATGGAACGGACTGGCTGGGGCATGCGACGGCATTGGGGAAGAACGGCGCGAGTACTCTGAAGCTTTATCACAACAATCACGACGGCACTTTTACCGATGTGACGCGTAAGGCGGGGCTGGCCGTCTCGTTTTTTGGGATGGGCGTGGCGGTGGGCGATTATGACAACGATGGGTTCGACGACATTTTTATTAGTGCGGTTGGGCAGAGTCGACTTTTTCACAATAACGGGAATGGAACTTTCACGGATGTGACGCGGGCGGCGGGATTGATGGGGCCGAATGAGTTTTCGACGAGCGCGGCCTGGGTGGATTACGACCGTGACGGGAAGCTTGATCTGGTGGTGGCGAATTATGTGCAGTGGTCGGAGGCGGGCGATCTTTATTGCACGCTCGATGGAGTGCACAAATCTTATTGCACTCCCGAATCGTATAGGGGAACGTCCGTGCGGCTCTGGCACAACCTGGGCGGCGGAAAGTTTGAAGATGCGACTGCGAAGGCGGGACTGTACGATGCGTCGTCGAAGAGCCTGGGGATTGCGGTGCTGGACGCGAACGGCGATGGCTGGCCGGATTTGTTGATTGCGAATGATACGCAGCCGAACAAACTCTACATCAATAAGAAGGATGGCACGTTTGAAGAGCGCGGCGTGCTGGCGGGCGTGGCATTCAGCGAGGATGGCGTAGCGCGCGCGGGCATGGGCGTGGACGCTGCGGATTATGACCGGTCGGGGAGCGCGAGCGTCATCATCACAAATTTTGCGAATCAGATGCTCTCGCTGTATCACAACGAGGGCAACGGACTTTTTGTTGATGAGGCGCCGCGGTCGGAGATTGGGCGCGATACTTTGCTCACGCTCGGATTTGGGTGCTTCTTTTTTGATTACGACAATGATGGGTGGCCGGATATTTTTGTGGCGGACGGGCACATCGAGAAAGACGTGGAGCGGGTGCAGAAGCGGGTGAGCTATGCGGAGGCTCCTCATTTATTCCGAAATTTGGGCGGGGGGAAGTTTGAGGAAGTGACGGCGAAGCTGGGGTCGGGATTCGCCGCTCCGAAGGTGGCGCGGGGCGCGGCGTTTGCGGATATTAATAATGACGGCGCGCTGGACGTGCTGGTGACGACGAATGGCGGCGCGGCGCATTTGTATCGCAGCGAAGGCGGGACGAATTCATAGTTTGCGCGTGAAGCTGGAGGGGACGAAATCGAATCAGCGACGGGATCGGGGCGGTGGTGCGGGTTACGGCGGGCGGCGAGAAAGCAGTGGCAGATGATGCGGTCGGGATCGAGTTATTTGTCGGCCAGCGAACTCGTGCTGACGTTTGGACTGGGCGTGCGGGCGAAGGCGGATTCGGTGGAAGTGCAGTGGCCTAGCGGGGCGGTGGAGAAGATTGCGGATGTGGCGGCTGGCGAGACGGTGACGATCCGGGAGGGGAATGGCGTGGTGGCTGCGCGGAAGTACGGGACGAAGTGAGGTTCGAACGAAACGGCGAGGTTGCCGCATCGGCTGAAGCCGTCAATTGTCGATAAATTCTCTATCGCAGCGCTCAAAAGCGCTACGCCACCCAAAACCATCGAACCGCTATAATGCTCGCAGTTTAGCGCGCGATGTAATGAAATCTAATCTCTCCCTACTTACCTTCCTCGTGGTTGCTCTAGCATCCTGTCTGATCCTTCTGGGTGTCGATTCTCCGTCCAATCCCGCCGAAGCGGCGCGGCTTAATAATCTGGGTGTTGCTTATATGAACCAGCAGCTTTTTGAGAGGGCGCTGAAGGCGTTTGCTGCTGCGGCGGCGGATCCGGCGCTCAAGGCGGCGGAGCTGAATCGCGGGATTGCGCTGCTTAATTTGCAGAAGCTGGATGAGGCGCGGCCGGTGCTGGAAAAAGCGGCGAAGGATGATCCTCGGAACGCGCGGGTATGGTTCAATCTTGGACTCCTTTACCGGAATGCGAACGATGAGGAGGCGGCGCTTGAGGCCTTCCGGCGGGTTACGGAGATCGACGCGAGCGATGCTGACAGCTGGTACTTTGTGGGCGCGACTTATGCGCAGCTAAAGAAATTTCCGGAGGCGATGGCGGCGTTTGAGCGGGCGTTGAAGATCGATCCGCTGCATGCTTCGGCGCAGTTTGGACTGGCGCGGGCTTATCAGCAATCGGGGCAGGCGGATTCGGCGCACGCGGCGATGAAGAGATTTCAGTATGTGACTGAGAGCAAGCTGGGCAGGCCGATCAGTTTGGCTTATGGGGAGCAGGGTAAATATTCGCTGGCTGAGGATTCTCCGCTGGCGGTGCAGAAGGTGCCGGCGGAGATTGCTGTGCGGTTTGTGGATGTGACTGCGGCGGCCGGGGTGATAACCAAGGGAAGCCAAAAGAACCTCAATCCAGACGAGGAGTTTCCATTTTCTTTAGGACCCGGGGCATGCTTTCTCGACTATGACAACGACGGTCGTATCGACCTTTTGCTCGCGGATAATGGCCCCGAGGGCGGGCTTGCGCTGTTTCACAATGTCGGCGGGAAGTTCGAGGACGCGACTAAGAGCGCGGGCCTCAACCCAATGATGCACGCGATCGGATGCGCGGCTGGGGATTATGACAACGATGGCTTCGCCGACATTGGATTGACTCCGGACGGCAGGGTGTTATTGCTGCACAACAAAAAAAATGGAACTTTTGAGGATGCCACCGGAGCCGCTGGAGTTCAGGACAACAACGTGAACGTGGGGTTGACGTGGATTGATTACGATCACGACGGCGATCTGGACCTATACGCAACCAGAACGCTTAACACACTTCGGGAAGACAACGGCAGCTCGTGGAACAAGATGTGGCGGAACAATGGTAATGGCACTTTCACCGACGTTACAGAAACGACGGGTTTATCAGCGAAGCCTGCTCTCGGGGCGATTGGGATGGACTATAACAACGACCGTGCTGTCGATCTCGTGGTGACGCGCCGGCCGTTTGACAGTCCTGTGATTTTTGAGAATCCGCGCGAGGGCAAATTTATTCCGCGCGAGATGTGGCAGTCGAAAGAGAGTTTTTTTGTCTCTGGAGGAGGCGTTGCAGCGCTCGATTTCGACCACGACGGCTGGACGGACTTGGCGTTTACACAGGATGGAGCGTCGATAAAACTTTGGCGTAACAAGCAGGGAAAGGCTTTCGAGCTGGTGCCGCTTCCGGAAGTGGATTGGTCCCGCGCCTTCGGTGTCGTTGCCTTCGACTACGACAACGACGGGTGGGTCGATCTCGCGGCCGTTGGCGAAACGAGAGACGGCCGCGGCGAGGTTCGGCTGTTTCGCAATCTTGGGCCGGATGGGTGGAAAGATGTTTCGGCTGACGTCGGGCTCGACAAGATTCACCTCAAAGAGCCGCGCGCGATTATTGCCGGCGATTATGACAATGATGGCGCCGTCGATCTGCTGATCACGCAGAATCATGGGCCGGCGGTTTTGCTGCGCAATGTCGGCGGGAACAAAAATAATTCTTTGCGGCTGGCGCTTAAGGGACTGAACGATAACAAGTCGGCGATTGGAACTAAGGTGGAGGTTTTTTCGGATGGCATCCGGCAGAAGTTTGAGGTGTATGGGTCGTCGGGATATCTGGGGCAGAATTCTCCTTATTTGACGATTGGGCTGGGACAGGCGAAGAAGGCGGATGTGGTGCGGTTGCTTTGGCCCACCGGCGTTTTGCAGGATGAGATCGACGTGGCGGCCGGCAGTTTGCAGACGATTACGGAGTTGGATCGGCGGGGGTCTTCTTGTCCGACTCTGTTTGCCTGGGATGGCGAGCGGGTATGCCTTAGTTGGGGACATGCTCGGGTGCCGGGCGTAGTGGGGCATTGGGTTGAGGCCAGCGGCGGCAACGTTGAGCGCAATATTCCGCGACCTACCGAGGCGATCAAGGTTGACCGCTCGGCGCTGCGCTTGCGCGATGGGAAACTTAGTTTTCGATTTATGGAGCCGCTGGAGGAGTCGGTTTATCTGGATTCGGTGCGACTGCTGGCGGTGGATCATCCGGCGGAGTATGAGGTTTATCCGAATGAGTATTTTGCTTCTAATCCGCCTTATCCGCCGTTCAAGGTTGTGTTCAGCGATAAGAAAGATGCGCGGCCTCCGGCGGGGGCCTGGGATGAGCATGGACACGATGTGCTGCCTGCTTTGCTGGCGCACAAGTATTTTGGCGATTTCAAGGTGACATCATTTTTGGGATTTGCCGAGCCGCATTCGCTGGAACTTGATTTGGGTGAGCCTTACGGCGGCGGGCCGCTCTGGCTGCTGATGCATGGCGAGGTTGAGTATTTTTCGGCGAACAGCATGTATGCGGCGGACCAGGCGGGGTTGCGGCCGGTTGCTCCGTATGTGGAGGCGCTGAGCGCTGAGGGACGCTGGGTGCGCGTGGTGGACGATCTGGGATTTCCCGCGGGTGGGGCGCGCACTATGACCGCTGACCTCACCGGAAAGTTGCCGGTGGGGACTCGGCGAATTCGGCTGACTACTAATTTGCAGATTTATTGGGACGGGATTGTGATTAGCCGGACGGAGCAGGGTGAGACGACAGGAGATGCGGTGGGGCTGGCTGGCGGCACCGATGCGGCTCCGCACGGGCGAGTCGCCCGTGCCCACATTATTTCGAGTGACGCTGCCAATAGTTCTTTGGGCATTTCTTCGGGCGCCCGTGCTTCCATTTCTTCTGTGCCTTTGGTGCGGGCGTGGCTTTCGTTTCATGGGTTCCCACTTAAGATTGAAGACTCGCCGCCGGGGAATGTTCGATATATCTACGAGAAGGCTAGCGCTACTGGCCCTTATACGCGGCCCTCAGGGGCTTACACGCGCTATGGAGATGTACGGCCGCTCCTCGGCGCGGTGGATGATAAGTATGTGGTGTTTGGGTCGGGGGATGAGGTGGCGCTGGATTTCGATCCGGTTGCGCTGCCGGCGCTGTCGGACGGATGGGTGCGCGACTACTTTTTTGTCGCCGATGGCTACGAGAAAGATATGGACTTTTATGCTTATCGCGGGGACTCGGTCGATCCGCTGCCGTTTCGCGATATGCGAGGTTATCCGTGTCCGGGGCAGAATTTTCCGGATGATGCGGAGCATCTGGATTACCTGCTTGAGTACAACACGCGATTTATGTCGGGGAATGAAGCGCCGGGTTATTCGTTTCGGTACCCGGAGTGAACCCGCTCTCAGCTCTCAGCTGTCAGTTAACCCGCCGTTTCCATCCTTCTTCTTGTTCTTATTTGTGGGATGAACGCTCCGGTCCGGTTTCGAACGGGCGGGCACCCGTTTTCATCCTCTCGTTTATAATTGACTCTTCAGCTTCCAGCGCGGAATACGCTTGTAAATAGGCTTGTAATCTGGCGGAAGCAGTCTGAGGGAGCAATCTACAAATGATTCGAACTCTTCAAAATGCGGGCCCCACCCTGAAGATCGTACTGGGTGCGTTGCTGGTTATTATTTGTGCATCGATGGCGATCACGCTCATTCCCGGCGGACTTGGCGAGAGCCTTGGACTGGGATCGCCGGCACGGGGAGTGCTGGCGACGGTGGGCGACGAAAAGGTGACGGTGGGTGAGGTGCAGCAGCAGGCGCGGCAAATGGTGCAGCGGCAAAATCCGCGGGGTGGGCCTCAATCCGCCATGTTGCTCGGAATTTTCACGCGCCAGGCGGCGCAGCAACTCATCAACGAGAAGGTCATGGTCGCGGAGGCGCACCGGCTGGGCTTGCATACCAACGACGAAGAGCTGCGCGACGACCTCCAGCACGGACCGCTCGGGCAGCAATTTTTCCCGGATGGAAAATTCGTGGGGCAGGAAGAGTATGCCGATTTCATCCAGCGGATTGGGCTGACGATCGACCAGTTTGAGGCGCTCGAGAAGGACGACATTCTGATCCGCAAGTTGCAGGCGCTGGTGGCGTCGAGCGCGTTTGTCTCTGATGCGGAGGTGCGCGACGAGTTCGAGCGCCGCAATACGAAAATCAAATTTGAATACGCGGTGATCACGCAGGGCGACATCCTGAAGGGACTGCATCCGACCGAGGAAGAGCTGAAGGCGTTTTACGACCGCAACAAAGCGGCGTATGCGAATTCGATTCCGGAGAAGCGTCAGATCAAGTACGCGGTGATCGATTCGAGCAAGATTGCGGCGACGGAAACCGTCAGCCAGGAAGAGTTGCAACAGTATTATGACCAGCATCGCGACGACTACCGGGCGCCGGAACAGGTGAAGGTCCGGCACATTTTGATCAAGACTCCGCTGCCCGCGCCTGGGCAGCAAGAGGATCCGAAAGCGGTAGCCGAGGCGCGCGCCAAAGCCGAAGACGTGTTGAAGCAGATCAAGGCGGGCGGCGATTTCGCGAAGCTGGCGGAAAAGTATTCGGATGATCCCGGCTCGGCCAAAGAGGGCGGCGAGTTGGGCTGGATTGGACGAGGCCGCACGGTGCCGGAGTTCGAGAAGGTTGCGTTCGCGCTGCCGAAAGGGCAAACCAGCGATCTGGTCAAGTCGAGCTATGGGTTCCACATCATTCAGATTGAGGACAAGCAGGAAGCTCACTTGAAATCGCTCGCCGAAATGAAGAGCGAGATTACCGAAAAAGTGAAGCAACAGAAAACCGAGCATGCCACCGAGGCGGCGGCGAACGCCTTGCTGAGCGCGGCACGCACCGACGGCTTCGATAAGGCGGCGGCCGCCAAGGACGACGCCCTGGTGACGACGGACTTTGTCGGCCACAACGACAGCCTGCCAGGACTCGGACCGAGCCCACAGTTGATGGATGCGGTTTTCAACGAGCCGGACAAGGCTCCGGCCGATGTGGTGCAGATTCCGCAGGGCTATGTTGTTTTTCAACTGCTGGCGATCAGGCCTCCGGCGACGCCGACGCTGGAAGAGATTCATGCGCGGGTGGAGAGTGAATTCAAGAACCAGCGGGCCGGCATTCTGCTGCAGCAGAAAACGCGCGAACTGGCGGATCGGGCGAAGGCTGACCACGATCTGAAAAAAGCGGCCAAGGACCTGGGCGCAAATTTTATGACCAGCGACTTTGTCGGGCCCGATGGACAGGTGCCGAACATTGGATCGCTGGCGGGGCCGGCGAGCGCGATTTTCTCGCTGAAACAGGGCGAGATGAGCGGGCCGATCGTTGCCGGGGCGGACGGGATCGTGGCGCAACTGCTCGAAAAGCAGCCGCCGACCGAGCAGGAATTCGCCGCCAAGAAAGACGAAGTGCGGCAGTCACTGCTGGAGGCCAAGCAGAATGAAATTTTCGAGCTTTTCCTTTCGAATCTGCGCAAGAGCATGGAAAAATCCAACCTGCTAAGAGTCAATCAGGATGAGATGAAGAACCTGACGAAGCAGCAGGAGGGCTCGGAGGAAGGTTCGGAGTAAGACGGCCATCAGAGTGGCAGTCATCCGAGCGCAGCCAGATTTGCTGGTTTTGTCTCTGCGCGCACGGGCGGGGCGCCCGCGCCTCCATGATTTTAGCTCACCTCGAACTGAGAATTGTTTTTCATGCCCTTCGCGCGCGCCAGCGGAATTCTTCTTCATCCCACCTCGCTTCCGGCACGGGGAGGGATCGGCGATTTTGGCCCATCGGCGTATGCGTTCGCCGATTTTCTGGCGGCGGCGAAACAAGGCGTGTGGCAGGTGTTGCCGCTTGGTCCGCTCGGGTTCGGAAATTCGCCCTACTCCTCGACCTCGGCTTTCGCCGGGAACCCGCTGTTGATCAGCCTGGAGCGGCTTGCCGATCGCGGCTGGATTGAGCGCGCGCAAATCGAAGGGTTGCCAGAGGCGGCCGAGGCGGTCGACTACTCCACGGTATTCCGCCAGAAGCTGCCGTTGCTTTTTGAGGCGGCGCGAAACTTTTTGCGCTCGACGCCGGCGGAGGCACGGACACGCTTCGATAATTTTCGCCGCGAGAATCGCTGGTGGCTGGATGACTTTGCCCTGTTTGACGCGTTGCGGGCGCGCTTCAAGCTGGAGAGCTGGAACCGCTGGCCGCGCGAATTTTGCCATCGCGAGGCAGCGGCGCTCGAGACAGCGCGCGCGGAAATGGCGGATGAACTTGACGTCCGGAGCGTGGTGCAGTTTTTTTTCTACGAGCAATGGCAGGCACTGCGCACCTATTGCGCCGAGCGTTCGATTCGCGTCGCCGGAGACATTGCGATCTTCGTCAATTTTGACAGTGCCGATGTCTGGACCCATCCCGATCTGTTTCGGTTAAACGCGGAGCTTGATCCGGAGGTGGTGGCGGGCGTGCCCCCCGATTTTTTCAGCAAAGATGGGCAGCGTTGGGGGCATCCGCTGTACCGGTGGGACGTGATGAAAGAGCGCGGCTATGCGTGGTGGATCGACCGGCTGCGCTGGGCGACGCGCTGCTTCGACTACATACGGCTCGATCACTTCCGCGGATTTTGCCAGTTCTGGGAGATTCCGGCGGACGAGCCGACCGCAATTCACGGGCGATGGGTGGATGGTCCGAAAGACGATTTGTTTACCGCGGTGCGCGAGGCGCTCGGCGGGCTGCCGTTTTTTGCCGAGGATCTTGGATACATTACTCCGGACGTCCACGCGTTGCGCGACCGGCTGAAAATCCCCGGCATGGCGGTGCTGCAATTTGGCTTCGGCGACGCCGGGGCGCACGTTCATCTGCCGCACACATTTAAATCGGAGAAGGTGGTCTACACCGGAACGCACGATAACGACACTCTATGCGGCTGGTGGGCGAGCGGCGCGACCGACGAGGAGCGCGCGATTGCCCAGACTTATGTTGGCCGCTCGGACGACGGCATTCACTGGGCGATGATTCGCGTGGCTTCGAATTCCGTGGCGGAGCTCTGCATCGTGCCGTTGCAGGACGCGCTCGGCCTGGGGAGCGATGCCCGCATGAATGTGCCGAGCCTCGAAGACGGCAACTGGAATTGGCGCTTTGACAGCGCGCTGCTGCGCGCGGATATCGCAAAAAAGCTGGCCGCGATTGCCGAAGTTTCCGACCGCCTTCCGCAGCCGCTCGT
The DNA here is from genome assembly GCA_963803645.1 of uncultured Acidobacteriaceae bacterium. Taxonomy (GTDB): domain Bacteria; phylum Acidobacteriota; class Terriglobia; order Terriglobales; family Acidobacteriaceae; genus Acidiflorens. The sequence goes on from CAWDNK010000007.1 coordinate 1,867,363, forward strand.
TGCCGGCAAGGAAGAGTGGACGGCGTAGTGTATTCTCGCTGGCAGTTGTTAGTAGCCGGTCAAATCTTTTTTTGTTCTGAGAACCGAGACGGGGAAGTAAGAACTGGCAACTGGTAACTGGCGGCTGGCAACTGCCCCGGAGATTGTTTGTGACCGAGCCGATCATTCGCGCCCAGGCTGTCGAAAAATTCTATACGCAGCCTGATGGCAGCCGCATTGAAGTGATTGCGCCGGTCGATCTCGATATTGAGCCCGGGAAAATTATTGCCCTGCTCGGGCCGTCGGGATGCGGCAAGTCGACTCTGCTGCGCATTCTGACCGGGCTTAGTGCGCCCTCATCGGGGCAGGTGCTGTGGCATGGCAAACCGGTCGGCGAGCAACACGCCGGGGTTGCGATCGTGTTCCAGAGCTTCGCGCTTTTTCCGTGGCTTACCGTGCTTGATAACGTGGAAGCGCCGCTCGAGGCGCGCGGCGTGCCGGCGATGGAGCGGCATAAACGCGCGTTGCGCATTCTGGATACGGTGGGTCTCGACGGATTTGAAAGCGCCTATCCCAAAGAGCTTTCCGGAGGCATGAAGCAGCGCGTTGGTTTTGCGCGAGCGCTGGTGGTTGAGCCGGAAGTGCTTTTTATGGACGAACCTTTTTCGGCGCTCGATGTATTGACCGCCGAGAACCTGCGCAACGAACTGCTCGAACTCTGGCTGAGCAAGAAGATGCCGACGAGCGCGATCTTTATTGTTACGCACAATATTGAAGAGGCGATTCTTCTGGCCGACCGGGTACTGGTGCTGGGCAGAAATCCGGCGCGGGTGCGGGCCGATTTTCCGGTTGAGCTGATCCAGCCGCGCAATCGAAAGTCGGCGCGCTTTGTCGAACTAGTCGATTACGTCTACAAGATCATGACGCAGCCTGATCTCGCGCTAGCTCTGCCGGGTTCGCAGGCAGCCGCGCAAAAGCCGGCGAGACAGAAATATCAGATGCTGCCGCATGCGCGCGTGGGCGGCATTGCCGGCCTGCTCGAGCTTTTACAGGACCGCGGCGGCCGGGAAGACGTTTACCGGCTGGCTGAGGTTCTGATCATGGATGCGGAGGACCTGCTGCCCATCATTGAGGCTTGCGTGCTGCTGGGTTTCGCGACGTTGAAGGAAGGCGACGTGGAGATTACTCCCGACGGCTCGCGTTTTGCCGAGGCCGACATTCTGACGCGTAAGGTTCTCTTCCGGCAGGCTGCGCTCCATCACGTGATGATCCTGCAGCAGATCGACAGCATTCTGCATGCGAAGAACGGATCACTCGATCTCGGAAGAATTTTTCTACGACATTCTCGACGAGCACTTCAGCCAGGATGAGGTTGAACGGCAATTTGAAACCGCGATGAACTGGGGTCGATACGCGGAGATTTTCGATTTCGATCGCGAATCGCACCGCCTGTTGCTGGCCGAGCCGGTCTCTGAGCCGCATCCGCCGACGGCGCCGGTGCAGCCTTGACGGGCGCGGGACTGGAGACGCCGGGATCGGAAGGCGCGTCATCGGATCCCACGCTGTCGGAGAGCACGTCATCAGCCCGCACATCAACGGAGCGGTCAGCTTCGAAGCGGCCGGGGCGCGCTCAACGGCTTCGTCTGCGGAGTCCTCTGCGCATCTGGTCGATTTTGCCTCGGCCCAGCGCGACCAGCCTGCCCGATGTCGTGATGTTTGGGGCGGGGCTGGCGCTTTTTTATGGCATCGTCGAAATCGGGCGGAACTGGCTGGGGGCTTTTCATCCGCAGGTTGAAATCAGCCGCCGGCTCTCCGCGCTTCCTGTTTATGCCGGATATTCGCTGTTGCGCATTGCGCTCGCGTATGTGCTGAGCCTGGTGTTTGCGCTCGTGTATGGGTACATCGCCGCTTATCGTCCGCGCGCCGAGCGGTTCATGATTCCGCTGCTGGATGTTTTGCAGTCCATTCCTGTGCTCAGTTTTTTGCCGGGCGTCATGCTGGCGATGGCGGCGCTTTTTCCGGGGCGGCAACTGGGCGTCGAACTGGGCGCCGTGCTGCTGATTTTTACCGGGCAGGTGTGGAACATTGCGTTCAGTTTTTACGCGTCGCTCAAGAGCATTCCGCGCGAGATGCGCGAAGCGGCGGCAATCTATCGCTTCAACTGGTGGCAGCGCTTTCTGCAAATTGAGTTGCCATACGCGACGATCGGACTCGTCTGGAACTCGATGATGTCGGTGGCGGGCGCGTGGTTTTTTCTGATGGCCTGCGAGCAGTTCAGCGATTTCCGGCTGCCCGGCCTCGGTTCGTATCTGCAAACTGCGGCCGACAAGGGCGATACACGCTCGATTCTGCTCGGCATCGCCACCATGGTTGCGGTGATTGTGCTGATCGATCAACTTGTCTGGCGGCCGGTGATCGCGTGGGCTGAGAAGTTCAAGATGGAGCAGGTTGAGAGCACGGACGCGCCGCGGTCGTGGGTTCTGGAGCTTCTTCGCCGATCGCGCGGCGTCGCCTACTTTCGCAAGCGCGCGGTTCGTCCGATGCGCGAGCAGATGGTGCACTATTTTGCGGGACGAGGTGAAGCGTCCGTGCAGCCGGCTGCCGAGGGCGACGCGGCTATGTGGGGCTGGCGCGTCGCCGGGATTGCGATGCTTGGCGCGATCAGTTACGCGGTGGTTCGAGTGGTGATGATTCTGGCCGGATTGCATGCGGCGGATTTTCGCGAGATCGGCCTGGGACTCGGCGCGACATTTCTTCGCGTTAACGCCACGCTCATTCTGGGCGCACTCTGGACGATTCCGGCGGGTGTGGCCATCGGGTTCAGCCCGCGCCTTGCCCGCATTGCGCAGCCCCTGGCGCAGATTGCGGCCTCGGTTCCCGCTACAGCGCTGTTTCCAGTGGTGCTGTTGATTCTTATCCGGCTCGGCGGAGGGCTTGGGCTTGGTTCTATCGTTCTGCTGCTGCTTGGCACGCAGTGGTACATCCTGTTCAATGTGATTGCCGGAGCCATGGCGATTCCTACGGACCTGAAAGAAGCGGCGAGCGTTTTTGGGCTGCGCGGCTGGGAGCGGTGGCGGAAGCTGATTCTGCCGGGAATTTTTCCGTATCTCGTGACCGGACTTGTTACGGCATCGGGAGGCGCATGGAACGCCAGCATCGTTGCCGAATATTTTCATTTCAAGGGACAGACGTATTCGACGGTGGGTGTTGGCGCGCTGATCTCCGGGGCGACGGATGCGAAGAATTTTAATCTGCTGCTGGCGGGGACGATTGCGCTAGCGGCGGTGGTGGTGACAACGAATCGGCTGGTGTGGCGGCGGCTTTACCGGCTGGCGGAGACGCGATATAAGCTGGAGAGCTGAGGCGATTCGTTTGCGTCGGATCTATGCCTGAACGGGCGGCGATTCTGGTATTTTCGATCACGCTGCTGCGGCGCTACGCGCCGAGTCCGAGAGAGTGCTGAGTCGGCTTCCGTCTAGCCACGCCGCTACGGCGTCAGCTTGAACACTACGCCGCAGCCGGGCAAATCGGCGCTGCAGTCGCCGGACTGGCCGCCCCCAGTGGTTGTTCCATAGAGATTTCCGCTCGCATCCATAATGAGATCAGCGGATGGGGCCGCGCCGTCGGCACCACCGCTGAAGCGATAAAGCACAGTCTCTTGACCCGCTGGAGTCAACCTGAACACAGTCCCGCAGCCGAAGTAGCAGCTGCCGGAGCCGCCGCCTAGGTAAGTGTTGCCATACAGATTGCCTTGCGCATCCAGAACCACTCGAGAATAGGGCTCCGATCCATCCATCCCACCGGTAAAGCTGTAGAGGACAGTCTCGTTGCCGTTGGGGTCTATCTTGAACACCGTTCCGCATCCGCCGGTGGCCCAGCAGCCAGCGCCACCAGAGTCGGTTGTGCCATACAGATTGCCCAGGCTATCGATAGTCAGGCCGGCGATCGGTATCGCGCCGTCGAGCCCGGCCTCGAAGGCATGCAATACGGTTTCGGTGCCGTCGGGTGACAGTTCGAATACCACCCCGCAGCCGTTAGGGCACTTTGACAGATCGCCGCCCTCGGATGTTGTGCCGTAGAAATTCCCCCGGCTATCTTGCACCAACCCGTCGTTCGGCCACCCACCGTCTGGGAATCCGGTAAAACTATACAGAACCTTTTCGGCGCCGCTGGGCGTCAGTCTGAACACGGTGCCCGCGTTTTGGTGGGTACCACCCTCAAAAGTCGTACCGTATAGATTCCCCCGCGCGTCCATAATCATCCCGCGTTGGGGTACCGCTCCTCTGGATTCGTTCTTGTCGCCCGTGAAGACATAGAGATGTTTGAAACTACGTTTCTTCAACTCAAACACTGAGCCGTAATAAACGTCACGGTGAGACAAACCGACGCCGGCGGTTGCGCCGTACAGATTGCCTTTTGCATCCTGTATCAAGCCTTGGGGCTTCGCATTCACTCCGCCGCCGAAACTGTGGAGAACCGCTTCCGTGCCAGTCGGGCTCAGCTCAAAGAGGGTTCCGCAGCAGTGAGCGCCGCCGCTGTTGGTTACGCCGTAGAGATTGCCCTGCGCGTCAAGAATCAGGCCCTCGGGGACCGACCCATCCGCGCATTCCGGCAGCGAGCAGAAGGTGTAGAGCACGCTCTCAGTTTGTGAGTGTGCGGGTTGCGCGATTGCGGCTACGAGCGCGCACAGGATTGCGAACGCTAGAATAGGAGTTTTCATTTTGAGTGGTGTCATCGAAATCTCCCTGGTGCATTTTAGAACCGTGGCCCGGGGTTTCGGCTCGAAACTGCGGATAGCTCGCAGCATCCTCATATTGCTCTGCCGGCTCGGTTTGGTAGGAGCGCGGTCGGGAGACGGTGTGTCGCCGCGATTATGCTTCACCTCTGTGCACAGGTCAACTCCCAAAACTGGCTGTTACGTCGGGGATCTCCGGAACAATGGCGCGCGGAGAATCGCCTTTACTAAACACTACCTCTCCATTAACAATAATGATTCAGGCAAAAACCAAGGAGCAATGATGCCCGCAACCGGAGAACTCATACGTATGATGAATTATGTTGACGACATTGCCGCGATTCTGCGGCGGGTCAACACTTCACTGCCAACCATGAGTGAAGAGGAAAAGCTTCGCCTCGCCGAATACATCCGCAAGTCCGATCCCAGCCTGGAGAGCGTCCTGAAACAACTCGAGAAGCAGCTCGACAAGGTGAGCAAGTAGTGGCTGAAGTAAAAACCGTCGCCGTCATCGGCGCCGGCATTATGGGACGAGGCATCGCTCACGCGGCCGCACTGGCGGGCTGCCGCACCATTCTCGAAGATCTTCTTCCGAACGCGTTACGCAAAGCGGAAAACGAAATCCGCGCCAACCTTGATAAGGCAGTCGAACTCGGTAAAGTGAACGCCAGTGAGGCGGATGCCGCGTTTTCGCGCGTCGAATATGCGGGCTCGGTCGACGAAGCGGCGCGCCCGGCCGATCTGGTGATCGAAGCGGTGCCGGAGGAGATGGAGTCGAAGATTGAGATCTTCACGCTGCTAGACAAAATCTGCCGGCCTTCGACGATTCTGGCTTCGAATACTTCTTCGCTGAGCGTCACGGAGATTGCGAGCGTCACTTATCGCGCGAAGAAGTGCGTGGGGATGCACTTTTTCAATCCTGTGCACAAGATGAAACTGCTCGAGGTGGTGCGCGCGCTCGAAACCGACGACGAGACACTGGCGGCGGCGGTCGAGCTCGGCAGGCGCATGGGAAAAGAAGTGGTGGTGGTGAAAGAGTCGCCCGGCTTTATCACCAGCCGCATCAACGCCATGATCGGTAACGAAGCGTTCTATATGCTCGAGGAAGGCATTGCATCGGCGGAAGACATCGACAAGGCGCTGAAGCTGGGATTGAACCATCCGATGGGGCCGTTCGAACTGGTCGACATGGTTGGACTCGACACGCGGCTGCACATTTTGGAATACCTGCATAAGACTCTGGGAGAGAAATTCCGGCCGTGCCCCTTGCTGGCGCAGTATGTAAGTGAGGGCAGGCTGGGAAGAAAGTCTGGCCGCGGAGTGTTTGAGTATGCCGGACAGAATGAGAATCAGGTTGGGTAAATTGACCCGGCCTGGCATGGCTATTAGAGCTAGCGCAAGAGCGGGTTATTACCCGGTGGCGCCCAGGCGCTTAGGCGCTTGGCGGTTGCGCGTTCGCGGTCGGCTTCCGCCTTGCGCTGCATCTTGTCATAAACATCGGCGAGAATCACGTGCGGGTCGGGCGCTTTGGGCTCGAGCGCGGAAGCTTTCTTCAGGCTGGCGACCGCACCGTCAAGATCGCCAGATTTCTCCAGAAAACCTCCCATAATAAGGTAAGTGGGATAGTGGTCGGGCGCGAATTTCAGAATGATGTTGCATTCGCGCAGGACGTCTTGCACACGATTGGTCTGGGTGTACGACATCTGGAGCAGTAAGTGCACTTCGGCCAACAGCGGCTTCTTGGCTTCGGTGATTTCGAGTTCGGGGATGGCGTCGTCATAATCCTTAAGTCCGAGGTAGGCCTTGGCAAGCTCGAGGTGATTCATGGGCTCTTCGCGATCCATTTCGACCACTTTGCGCAGAACCGGGATTGCCTCCTGGTATTTCTTTTGCTTTAGAAGCCATCGCCCGAGCTGGGTGTAGGAGGTCACGGGCGAGTCCGGGTCTTTGGCGATTGCCTGCTGCAACAATGCGATTGCCTCGTCAAAATGCCCACCCTTGTAAAGCGCGTCGGCGCGGTGAATCATGTTGGCGATTTCGATTCTGTCTTTGGGATCGGGACGGTTCTCCGCGGTATCGCTCTGGGTGGGGGTGTGTCCGCCCATGTAGCCAAGGGCCGAGAGCTTTTCCATCGCCTGCGGGTCCATGGGGGCGGGCGCGGGTGCTTCCGCGTGATTTGTCGTTTTCTCGCGGAGAGTGTGCAGTTGAGAGGCGAGCGTGTCGGCAGTCGCCGGCGATGCGGGCGCGAGATTGTGTTCCTCTGCCGGATCGGCGTTCTGGTCGTACAGTTCGCGGCGTGGCGCTTGAACGAACAAGTACTTGCCGGCGCGCAAGGACTGGATCGCGCTCCATCCATAAACCAGAGGATAGTCGGCTTGGGCGTAAGCCGGGCGGTTGCGCCAGGATTGAGGTGGGGCGTCGGCGGTGGCCGAGTCCGGCTTGGCCGAATCTTCTTGGATCAAGCCGAGCAGCGATCGCCCTTGCACCTCCGCCGGCGCCTCTATTTTGACCGCCTGTAAGAAGGTCGGCAGGATGTCGATCAGTTCCACCACGTCATCGATGCGCGCCTCTGTTTTCTCGTGAGGCAATTTGATGAGCAGCGGCACATGAATGGTCTCATCGTAGAGAAAAATTCCGTGCGTATCCTCGCCGTGCGCACCCAGCGATTCTCCGTGATCGGCGGTGATGGCGATGGCGGTATTGTCGTAGAGGCCACGGGCCTTCAACTCACTGAGAAGCTTTCCGACGACGGAATCCTCGTACGCGATTCCGCCGTCGTACGGTTGGGCGGCGTAACGCGTCTTAAAGGGTTCGGGCGGGTCGTAGGGATCATGAGCGTCGTAGAGATGCACCCAGACGAAGAACGGGCCTTTGGGATGCTTGCTGAGCCAAGCCAGCGCGTGCGCCACCACCTCGCTGCCGCGGCGCTGGACCGACGTATAACGACTCTCGCCCAAGCGGAAAAGGTGGAAGTTGGCGTCGTAGTGGTCAAAGCCTCGGTTGAAGCCGGCCGCGGAGGGAGTATCGGGATCCAGAATGATGGCTCCTACGAAGGCGCCCGTCTGATAGCCATGCGCATGCAGGATCTCGGGTCCATAGGGCACATCCTTGGGCAATCCCGCGTCAAGATTGAGCACGCGATGAAATTGCGGGTAGGTGCCGGTGAGAATGCTGGCGTGCGAGGTCGGCGTCAGTGGCGCCTGCGAATAAGCGCGGGTGAACACTGCGGACTGTTGCGCCAACGCGTCGAGATTGGGCGTGAGACCACGGTCGGAACCAAGAAAGCCCATTCGGTCGGCGCGGGTGGTGTCAAGCGTGATGAGGAGAATGTTGGGAGACGCAGGATGCGGTGCGGGCGCCTTAGGCGGCGCGGCAAGTGCCGTCGTCAGTACCACCGTTGTCAGTACCACCGCCACAAGCAAACGACGAATCAAAAGCATAGTCAGACCGCCACTTGGTTTCCGTTATGACACTCGCAAGATTGTCAGCAAAGCGGGACTGCCGGTACTTATTTCGGGTCGGTCTCATCCTCTCCGGGTTCCGCATCCGGGGTGGCTTTATAGACCGCGCCCAGGCGCTCAGCCTCCGCCCGCTCCTGCATCGCATTCGTCTCAAGACCTATCCGCTTGTATGCCTCGGCGAGAACAATGTGAGGGCCGGGCCGATCAGGACGGAGCGACGCCGCCTTCTCGAGCGGCGGGACCGCGCCTTGTGGGTCTCCGGTCTTCACTAGCGCAGTGCCCAGATCCAGGTTAGCCCAGAAGCTGTCCGGACTGTCTTTCAGTACCCTTCGGGCTTCTCTAATGGTATCTTGCGGGCGGTTCTGCTTGGAGTAGAGCTGCATCAGGTAAATGTGGGTTTCGATGATGTGCGGTTCGAGCGTGGCGACCGTCTCAAACTCGGCGGTCGCTTCCTTAAACTTGTGGGCTTGCACCAATACGCGAGCAAGGTTGAAATGGGCCTTGGTGAACCCAGGATCCAGCTCCGCAGCCTTGCGTAGTTCCGGCGCGGCCTTATCGTAGGCCTTACTCTCCATGTAGCACCCCCCGAGGAAGAAGTGCAGCATGGAGATGTTGGGGTCCTCAACGACCGCTTTCTTGAGCGCGGGCATCGCCTTGTCGCAGCGAAAATCCTGAAGAATGGTGTTGATTCGATTGATGGTATTGATGATCCCGATTTTATCCTTGGGATCGGCGCCCTTCTCGGTGGAAGCGGCGAGAGACTCTTCGCTGCGCGCCGTCATGTATCCGAGAGCGGCCAGTTTCTTGGCGGCCGCGTCGTCCATCTGGCTCTTTGGCGTAGCCCCGGTATTGGTGGTTTTTTGTACGAAATCCTTGATATGGGTGCTGAGGGTATCGGCTACTGCCGGAGTTGTCGTGGCCAGATTGTGCAGTTCGCGCGGGTCCGTCTGCTGATCGTATAGTTCGGGGCGAGGAGCCTGGATAAAGAGGTACTTGCCGGTGCGGAACGATTTCTCATCGCTCCAGGCAAAGGTGAGATGCGCATACTCCGACTCGGAAAATGCGCCTCGGTCACGCCAGGCCGCGGCCGCAGCATCCCCTTCTGCGCCCGGCTTCATCAGTTCGAGCAAGGATGAGCCTTGTACTTGCGACGGCACCTCGATCCCCGCATTGTGGAGCAGGGTGGGCACGATGTCGACGGACTCCACGATACTATCGACGCGTTTGCCGGCAGATTGCTCGTGCGGGAGCTTGATCAGCAGGGGCACATGAATGGTCTCGTCATAAACAAAAATGCCGTGCTGGTCCTCGCCATGGGCGCCCAGCGACTCGCCGTGGTCGGCAGTTACCGCAATTGCCAACCCGTCGTAAAGGCCATCCTTTTTCAGTTCCGCCACGAGGCGGGCGATCGCCGAATCCATGTAGGCGATCTCTCCATCGTAGGGCGCTTTGGCATACCGTTCTTTGAAAGGCGGGGGCGGGTCGTAGGGGTCGTGCGGGTCAAAGAAATGCACCCACAGGAAAAATGGGCCGGGCGGGCGATTCTTGAGCCAGGCGATAGCCTTGTCCACGATCTCGTCGGCGCGCCGCTCCACCGTCTGATAGCGCGTCGCCGGGGTATACCCGTTCCAGCTCATCTTGCCATCGTAGCTGTCAAAGCCCCGGTCGAAGCCCGGCGCGCCGTAGCTCGGCGCCAGAGCCAGAGAGGCGACAATCGCGCCGGTGGTGTAGCCGTGGGCCTTCAGAATGCTCGGCAGGTAGGGAATATCCTTCCCCAGGGGAATGGGAAAGGTCAGGACCTGGTGATACTGCGGGTAGGTGCCGGTGAGGATGGAGGCATGCGAAGTCGGGGTGAGCGGCGCCTGCGAATAGTCGTGAGTGAATACCGTCGAATCCTTCGCCAGGGCGTCCAGGTTCGGCGTTAGCCCCCGCTTCGATCCCAGGAATCCCATGCGGTCGGCGCGGGTGGTATCGAGCGTCATAAGAAGCACGTTGGGATAGGCCGTCGCTGGCGGCGCAACTGACTTGGCGGTGTCTTGCGGATTGGCGGCAAGCGCGAGCGACGCCAGAAACAGCACGCACACGAAGCGCTGGATTGTACGCATACCAAACATCCTATTTGAATTTGAGTTTGAGGCGACTAAAAACCCGCCGGATAATAATCGCCCGTAATGAATTCTGGGCGGAATTTTCGAGTTCGCTCGCTCCGACTGGACCATTACTGCTTTGGCTTCGACGGGCTGGCGGGTGATTTTGGCGACGCACCCGTCTTGTGTCCCGTAATGCTCTTCTCGTCCTGGCACTTATCGGGAACGATGAAGAGCGACGGGTCCGGTGGGCCCAGCTTCACGTCTGTATACTCCAGAGTCCATCGTGCGCCGTGTGGCCGGCGATTCTCGATGCGGATCGGGAAGCCCTCCAAGTCCTGGGCCTCGAAAAATTTGAGCGGGATTTCGGGGTGTCTCGGAACGGAAATCGTAACGTTCACAATCTTGACCGGGTGGCCGTCGATCGTGTCTTCGCCCACCGTTTCATACGTGTACTTGGTATCGGGTCCCGACAGGAAGAACGGAAAGGCGCGGGAGTAGGGAGTGCTGAGTTTCATGCAGCCGCTGGCCGCCAGGCCATGGGTCACTTTCTTTTTGAGGTCAGTGACGAAGTAACTGGGCACGGCGTGGTTGCCCTGCATTCTCATCATGTCATGGGAGCGGTAGATGTGTCCGGCATCGTCGTGGTTCGGAATGACGCTGCCCGTCATAATGGCTGAAAACTCCTGAAATTTATCGAGATAAAACTCGGTCGATTCGGCTGCCGGCGCGGGGGCCGACTTTGCACCGGACGCATCCTCGGGCTTCGATTCTGAAGCTGGCGGCTGATCGCTAGATTTTTGTTGAGTTGCAGCTGGCCCAGGTTGGTCGGCGGGCTTCTGTTCCTGCGCCCACCCTGGCAACGAAATGCATCCTGCCAGAAGCAGGAATGCGGTGACTCTTCCCATGGTGCAATTCCCCCCGGAATTGACGGCCGGAAACCCAAATGCCCAGGCCGCAAAATGGCTGTCGGCTGTGCCTCTTGCAAAAAGTGGCCGACTGCTCAAGAGTGATTTTACACCAAGAAAAGGCCATGCCGAAGAGCAGCCTGGCCCACTGGTAACGCGAGCAGCACAGGTAAGAACTATCAGCTGCGACCAGCGGAGGCAAATAGAGATTGCAATGGAAAACGGTCTGCGATGGAAATTGAAATCTCGGTCTTCAAAACATAAAAAAGACCACGCCGGACTCCGGCGTGGTCTGGTTAAGCAAATGAACTAAGTTACTTCGTCGACTTCGCCAGCTTCATCTTGGCGTTCTTCGAAGATTTGCCGATCGTCGGTCCCAACTTGGCAGCTGCCTTGTCGCCCTTTGCAGGGATCGAGCAGGACAGGAAGCCGTAGTTGTCGCCGAAGTAGAAGCCATAGCTCGAACCGGCAACGCCGACCCAGCTATAGGCACCCTTGTACTGACCGGTCTTCGGGTTGGTCTTGTTGCACTTCAGAGCGGAGTGAACTGCCCACTCGTCGGTCGAGAAGTAGCCGAGGTTGTAGCCGTAATAGTCGAGGTAAAATTCGTCGATGTCGGCTTCCTGCGCTTCGTAAATCGAATCGCCGTAGTCGATGCCAGCGCCGTGAACCGGCAGGCCAGCGTTCGGCAGAGCAGCCGTGAAGCCAGCGATCGCGCCGTTGTACGACAGATTGTCGCCCGCGAAGCAAACGTTGGTGACGTTGTCAACGCCGGTGTAGACGTCATCGCCGTTGTTATAGAGCGTTTCGTAGTTGCAATAGGAGCCGCCGCCGACCGACGCGAAACCGAACGTCTGGGCCGAAGCCAGCGTGCCGAGAGCCAGAACCGCGAGAACTGCAATGATTCTAAGTTTCACTGAATTTCCTCCTGGAAGTTTTGTGAATCTAACGTTAGAAGCAAATACTCACCAGTGAGGCCCTGCGGGGAAGCAGGTGACCCGCACTGACTGCAGGCAAATCTAGCTCATCCACAGATTAAGTCAAGCGAATAAGCGCCGTTCGGGCAGAAAATTTTTGGAAAGATAAAAAGTTTGCGCTCTTGCGGCAAAATGTCGGCTAAGGTAGTGAAAAAGGGCTTCTTTCGGGCGGTTTGGCGGGTCTGGAATCGAACGAAAAAGCGAGAAAATCCGATTAATTTGGCGCGGAAGAGAAGGCCCGGAGAGAGTGCGCGCCGCGACTCGAACGAGCACGATTTTCATGCGTGGTGCAGCTCATTCATCTCTTAACTATCTGTTACAACTCTGCCCCTGATCCCGCTCGAAATTCCGCTCGCAACTCCAGCTAGAAGGTTATGCGGACGCCGAACTCCAGTTGGCGGGGAGCGCCGTTGGCGTATGTGCCGGAACCGGGAAGGACGCGATCGAGGCGCGAGGTGCAGAAAGCAGTGCTGTTGCCGCAGACGCCGGGCGAGGTCGAGTTGTTGAGAGAGGTGCCGGGGGCGCCGTCGAGAACGCCGCTCAACTGGCCTCCCGGGCCACCGAAATTGGCGAGATTGAAGACATTGAAGACGGCGAAGTTGGGCTCGATCTTGAAGCGCTCGCCGATCGCGAAGGGCCAGTTGAGGCGGAGATCGATGGTCTTGAACCAATTCTCTTCGGCGGCGCGTCCGGGAACGCCACAGCTCGGGTCGGGCGGATTGCAGGAGGAAATCAGCGGCGCATATGCGCCCAGCGCGTGCAACTGCGTGGCACTGAAAAGGCCGCTGCCGACGAGGTCATTGCCGGCTGGGGTCAACTGTCCTGCGACATTGTGATTGTAGTAGGCGATGGCCTGGTTGATTTTGCCGCTGGTGTATTTTCCGGTGCTGCCGATGTAGGTGCCGTTGACGATGTCGCCGACCGTGCCGTCGCCGCTGACGTCGCTCCGGAAGATCTCGCCGGCAACACCGCCGCCGTTAAGCTGCGGAATGTAGCCAGTCAAGGGAAGGGGCGAGGCCATCAGAAGAATCATGGAAATCCGCGGCCCGTGCGGCGTTTCAACAGTCGGAGTCAAGACGATCTGGTGGGTGCGGTCGAGTCCCGACGAGCCGAAGTGGCCGAGGTGCGGGCGATCATAATCCTGGGCGACGGTGAGGGTGGAGTAGTCGCCGCCGCTGCCATTCGGTTGAGCGATGTTGGTGCGATAACGCGAGAGCGTGTAAGAGAACGCGAGGTCGATTTTCTGCACGTGGTGCATCGGGTTGGCGCCGCTTGAAGTGTGATAGGTGGCGTGAAGCGCCTGATATTGCGAGCGTCCGCTGGGGAAATACATAATGTTCGGGCCGACCGCGGGATTGATGCCGCCAAACGAGGCCTGTTGCTGATTGCCGAAAATGTCGCGCTTGTTCAGCACCGAGCAAGGGAAAGGTCCGCAGTAGGAGTTCGAAGAATCGAGACCGTTGCGAGCGAAGTCGGTGATGCTGGCGGTGGGCACGGTGGCGAGGTAGCAAGTCACGGCGGTTTGCGAACTGCCGCCGGCCGAGGTGGCGGCGGGACAACCGTAGGGAACGACCGTGTCATTGATCGCCGAAAGTTCGGCGGCGTAGGTGTTCAGCGCGGCATTTGGATTGACTCCATCGGTCAGGTAGGCGGCTCCGCCGGCGTGATTGGAGTCGATGCCGAGCGGCAGCTGAGTGCCGATCTCGCGCATGTAGTCGACTGAGAATGTGCTGCGCACACCCATCTGGCGCTCGATGCCGCCGGACATGTGGATGATGCGCGGGGTGCGGAAGGTGGGCGCGAGCATGCCGCCGAAATCCGCCATGCTATTGGCCAGCGAATAAACATTAGGCCCGCTGGTGGTGGCGGCCTGAGCCGCCTGAAACTGGGTTTGCAGATCCTGGATCGCGGTGGCCACTTCGACCGGCGAGCCTCCGCCGGTGGGGGTTTGCAAGGAGCCGAGGGGCTGACCGCAGATCTGAGTGGCGATGTCGAGGCCGTCGACGGAACTGGTGATGTAGGGTTGGCCGCCCTGAGCCTGCTGGATGGCATTCGGCAAAAGCGTGGAGCCGACCGGGCAGAGCGTCAGGCTGCGGTTGTATTGGCCGTTGGAGAGGCGGTTGATGCGGTCCTGGTAGGTGTTCTGGAGCAGGAAATTGTCAAAGAAAATGCCGGTGCCGACGCGCACAACCGTGCGGCCATTGTGTCCGGGATCCCAGGCCACTCCGAGTTGGGGAGCAAAATTATTATAGGGATGGCTGATCCGGTTGCCGAGCGGCTGGTAGAGACCCTGGGTGAAGGGCGGCAGATAGCCAAATTGATTAAGAACCAGGTTGTTGCCGGTGCAAGGTGGAGCGGTGACGATGGTGGGGTTGAGCGCCGAGCAGGGAACGGGTGAAAGGTCACTGTCGGTGCGGTTGGTGTCATAGACGTAATTGAGGCCGAAGACGATGTTCAGGTTCGGCATGGCGTTGAAGCGGTCGCCGAAGTAGCCTTCGAGACGCGTGTCATTATGGCCGCCGGTCGGCCGGTTGAAGGCGGAGTTCTCACTGAAATTGCCGAGACCGTTGAAAATCGTGACCGTGCCGACGGGATAGTTGAGAGGATTTTCGGCTCCCCCGGAGAGAAGCGGATTGCCGTCGATGGCGGAAATGGTCGCGAGGCCATTGGAGCTGGTGACGGAGGGACCGTACACGCCGGGATCGAAGAAGTCTCCCTGGCTGATGCGGTGAATGGCTGCGCCGAAGCGAATGGCGTGATCGACTCTGAAATTGGTGATGCTGTCATAGCGCCCGAAGAGATCGCGCTGAATGGTTTGACGCGGGCCGACGATAGAGGGTCCGATGCCGAACGAGCCGAGCTGCATGTGGAAGGGCGCCGCTGAATCGATGACCGACGCGCCCAGATCGGGATTGACGGCGTTGACCATCTTTTGAATTCCAAAGCGTGCGCTGTGAAGGAACCGGCCGTGATTCCAGTCGAGGCCGAACGCGGCGGATGGAACATTGAGCTGGTTGCGGAAACTGGAGAAGCTGTTTTGCGGGCCGACCTGGTTGGCGTTGTCGTAACCGAGGCGCACAAAAAGCTTCATGTTGTCGCTGAAGCTGTAGTCGAGGCGGGCGAGCAGCATGTTCTCGCGAAAAAAAGCGTCGCGCAGAGTGGTGCCGTTGGGCGCGGGAAATCCGACTTCGGTGGGCAGAAGGCCATCCTGCTTGCTGCGTTCGCCGCTGACGAAGAGGAAGGCCTTGTCTTTGATGACGGCGCCGCCGGCGCCAAAACCGTATTGCTGGCGGCTGTAATCGGAGTTGTCAGGGAAGCCGGCAAGCCCGAGCGACTGGTCGCGGAAATTTCCGAAGATATTGCCGTGCCATTCCTCGCCGCTGCCGGCGCGCGTCAACACGCGAACCGAACCTTCGGCGTTAAGGGACTGGTAGGGCTCGGGCAACTCGCGGTAAACGACCACTTCGCGGACGCCCTCGGCGGGCAGATTCATTTCGGCCGCGCCCTTGGTTTCGTCCATGGACTCGATTTCGTCGAAATCATAGCGGGTGGTGCGGCCAAGGCTGCTGTCGATAGAAAGCGTCTGAAACCCGCTCTTGCCGGGATCGAGGACGGCGCCGTCGACGGCCTGCACGCCGGGGAAAATTTCACCGGCGGTGAGATAGTTTCGGCCGTTGATGGGCAGGTCCTCGGGGGCGTCGCCGGTGAACTGGCTTTGTAGACGAACGGGGCCGGGATTGATCCACGCGAGGTGGAAGTTGGCGGCGGCAGTGCCACCCGCGGTCACGGTGACGGTCCGCTGGCCGGGCAACATGTCACGCCCTTCGGCGACGACGATGTAGGTGGTGGCGGGCAGGAGTTCGCTGGTGTAAGTGCCGTCCTTGCCGGCGGTAGCCGAGCCCCTGGTTTCGCTCGATTGCGAGGTATAGGTGACGCGGGCGCCTTCGACCGGGTTGCCGTCTTCATCGAGCACGGTGCCCCGGATGGTTCCGGCGGTCGCGCTTTCAGTAGCTTCCTGCGCCCAGAGCGGGGCGGCGGCGATCGAGATGAATGAAACAAGGGCGAGCAACGCGCAGAGGATGAGGCCGCGGGACAGACAACGCCGAGCGCACAAAGCAGACCATTGAAACAAAGCGCCACTCTCCTGGGAGCAGAATCACCAACCGAACGGAGAACAATTCTGCGTCTAAAGGCTTAAGGTCTTGGTTTCCACTGAAATGGAATAGAACAGTTTACTAGATGCGGCCGCCGAACCGGCGCGATGTATGCGATTTTTCTAATGAAGCTGCAATGAAGCTCCAAGCTCTTAGCTCCAACTCCAAGGAGAAGCGCGCGCTCGGCTTGGGTAAAACTTCTTCTCCACGGATTTTGCGGATTCTCGCAGATTTTGGATCTTTTGGATTTGCCTACCTGGTTATCGCTTGGAGTTGGTTGCTGAGAGCTTGGAGCTGAGAGCTGGGAGCTTTAGTTCAGAACGTCCCTTTCCTCGTGTAATACCCCGCGCGATTGTGCACCTGGAATGGCCCACCGGCGGGGGGATTGGCCAGGTTCACTTGAACGCGGCGAAAATCGGAATCGGAAAATCGTTCGGACGGATAGTAGGCGAGCAGATATTGCGTGCGCAGTTCGTCGCTGATCTTGCGGAAAGCGTCATCGAGTTGCAGGGTTGAAGTCGCGTAGTAATACTTTCCGCCGGTGTCTTCGGAGATCTGGATGAGCGCGTGCTCTCCGCCGGTGTCGCGACCGGCGCTGGCTTCGATGGGCACGATGATGATGCTGTAAATGATGGCCTCGGCTTCCTGGGCGGCGCGAAGAGCTTCTTTGTAGTCGACCTGGCTGACGGTGTCCCCGCCATCGGTGATCACGACCATGACTTTTCTGCCCTGGCGCTTGCTGAGGGCCTGCGCGCCCAGGAAGATGGCGTCGTAGAGCGCGGTGGCGGAGCCGTTGCGACCGTGGTCGATGCCGGCGTCGATTCTTTTCAGATCGGAGGTAAAGGGGACGACCAGGTCTACTTCTTCACTGAACTTGTAGACGGCGAGTCCATCCTGCGGACGCAGGATGGTGTGGGAAAATTTGCGCGCCGACGCCAGTTCAAGCGGCAGATCTTTGCGCGTGCTCAGGCTGGTGTCGATCGAGAGAGCGATCGAGAGCGGCAGCGCCGATTCGCGGCTGAAGACGGCAATCTTCTGGTCTTTGCCGTTTTCCTTGAGTTGAAAATTATCTTTTTCGAGCGAGGCGACGGGTGCGCCATGCGGGTCGGTGACGGTCACAAAAATGTTGACCAGCTTGACGTCGACCTTGAGGGTAGATCCAGAATCCTGCGCAAACGATGACAGGCTGGTGCAAGTGATGAACGCGCAACTGATGATCGCGAAAACGACGAGCGGGAAAACGATGAGCGCGAAAAACGAAGAGCGCGCGGTTCGCGGTTCCGGGCTTTGAATTCATTGGTTGGATATTCATTTGGATGCGGGCTTGGCTCCCGTTGTGCCAGCCACGCGTTGAATTTCTTCGGGAAAAGCCTCTCCGTCAGCCCAGACAGCGCCATCTTCGAAGTACTCTTTCTTCCAGATGGGCACGGTTTTCTTCAGGGTATCGATGATCCAGCGGCAAGCCTCAAAGGCCGCGCCGCGATGCGCCGACGCGACCACGATCAGCACACTGGTTTCGCCGATTTCAAGCCGCCCGAGCCGGTGAACGATGGAAACTGCGCGAACGGCGAAGCGTTCGCGCGCCTGCGCGGCCAGGCTTTCGAGTTGCTTCAGAGCCATGGTTTCGTAGGCTTCATAGTCAAGGTAAAGCGTGCGGCGGCCGCGCGTGTTATCGCGCACGATACCTTCGAAAACGACGGCCGCGCCGTCTTCGGGCTGCTTCAGGGCAGCGACAACCGCCTCGGTCACGATCGGTTCGCGCACGATGCGAACTTCGTTTTTGCTCTTGCCGCCGTCGTTTTTGCTCTTGCCCTCGCCGTCGCCGTTGTCGTTATTCCCGACCTCGGCGCCCGGCGGCGCGGGCGCGCCGCCGCTGACGGGCGGCAGCAATCCGACTTCATCGCCCGCGGCCAGCTTGCGCTCCGGGCTGGCGTATTCCTGGTTCACCGAGAACGCCAGGGCGGCGAGCAGGGGCTCCAAACGGGGAGCCTGACGCACGTAGTGTGCAAGCACGTCTTGAAGGCGCGTGCCGTCTGGGAAATCTACGATGTCGGTCGAGCGTCCGACAAGGTCTTTAAGAACGCCGAAAAAGAGGATGCGAACTTGCATGGTAGTCGTCGGTCGTCAGTCGTCAGTAGTCGTTTTCCGGACCGCTCCCTAGCTCTGTCATGGCGAAGAGGTCGCCGACGACCGACGACTACCGACCGACGACTAATAGCCCAGTGTAACGCCTCCGCCTATCGCTAGTTCATGTCCCACCGTGCACGCGCTGACACTGCCAGTGAGGCGGTTCCCATTACCTGCGTAATCGTGCAAGTGGTCACTTTCCGGCATAGGCTTAATGCGAGCGCATAGAGGAGGAGTTATCCCGAACGCCAGTCAAATTGATACGGGCCGGAGCGCGTCTGCGCGGTCATTCCTCCATAGCCTCAATATTCTTATCAAGTACACACGGCTTTACGGAACGAATCATAAACGCACTCATAGCCAGTTCGACACCGCCTGGAAAGAGCTCCAGCAGGCTATTCCGAAGACCGAGGACAGCGGATTCGTACTGGGCGTTTCGGACGACAAACTTCTGCTTGACGGCATCCCGCTCGAAGCCGGGCAGGCGGAGCGCAGTTTTGCGCAGTTGCTGAACGCGGCGGGACTCTCCAGCATTCTATTTTCGAACAAAGTAACGCTCGACGATTTCACACGCCTGGTACGCGCCTTTGCGATGGGTGGATCGAAGGCGCAGGACTTTGCCAAGCAGATCAAAGAGACGCTTGCGGAAAGCAAAACGCAGACGATTCGCATCAACGAAGTGAAATTTGTAGCCGCCGATCCGGCGACCGGCGAGCTTTCGATCGCCGCGCAACTGGCCGCCCAGTCGATTGGCCCTGAATTCAAGCAGTGGCTCAACGATCCGCAAAAGCTTTTGCAGCTGATCGCGGCGGCGCAGGGAGCAAGCGCCGGATCGGGAGAGCCGGGTGCCGCGCCGCTGGGCGCGGTTCCGAACATTCCGCTCGCGGCGGGGGCATCGCCGGGCGTCGCCGGGCAGGCGGGCGCCGCGCAGGCATGGACGGGCGGCGTTATTCCTTTGCAGGAAGAGGAAGTCGTCCGGGCAATTCGGCTGCTCACGCATTTCGGGCAGGTCATGCAGGATCCCAATGCCTCGCCCGAAAACCTGAAGACCGAACTCGTCGACATGCCGGAGAGCACCAAGGTCAATCTGGCGCAGCTGCTCGAAGGGTTGGCGTCGAAGGCCGCGGCCAGTGAGCCGGGCCACGACACGCCGCTCCTGATGAAAGCGGCCGAGAGCATGGCGATCAAGTTCGCGCTCGATCGTTATCAGCGCGGCGATATCAAGGTCAACGCCGTACACGAGATGATGGAGCACCTGAGCCGGCAGATGGATACGCTGCGCCAGATCCTGCGCGTGCAGGAAGAAAAAATGTCGAAGGCCGGGATTCTGGTGGAGTCCCACGCCGACATTCTCGACCGCATGTTCTGGGCGGAGATTCCGGAGAGCGGCAAAAAGAGCGTGTTGCTCTCGAACGAAGCGGCCTGCGTGCCTCCGCGCAACATCCGGCAGTTTGTGGAACTGCTCTTCGAGCGCGAGGATGACGAACTGGCCGGCAAGATTCTCACTAATTATTGCAGCGGGTTGGAATCAAAAGACCCGGAGCCGCGCCGCAAAACCGCGACCGGCCTGGCGCAGCTTGCCGATCTGTTCGCCGACGCGCCCACGCAAATTATGACGGAGGCGATCTCGGCCATCGGGGACAAGATCGCGCGCGAGAGTGACTCGGAAATTCAGAGCCTGTTGAGCGCTTCGATCACGCGCTTCGGCCAGGAAGCCTGTTCGCGGAAAAAATACAAGGCGGTGGCTACGCTTTGCACCGCGTTCGACAGAGTGGCCGAGGAAAGGCCGGCGCTAGCACAGGATTTGCGCTCGCGCGTTGGCATTGAGAATCGCCTGCCTGAGATGATCGAAGAGGCGATCAATTGCGAGGTCGTGCCCGAGGATATCGTCGAGGTGCTGCTCGAACTGCCCAGGAATTCCGCGGAACACTTTGCCGATCGTTTTTTTCGCTCGCAGAAGCGCGACGAGTGCGATCGCATCATCGATCTGGTGGGCGAGTTGGGACACACGGCGCTGACCGATCTGCGCGAGATCCTTAAAACCGGACAGCCACGGCAAGCGGCCTCCACAGTGGGACTATTGAGCCGGCTGGATCCGGCCTCGCTGCTTGAATTGCTGCCGGGGCGCATGGCCGAGTTCAACCGCTTTTATCAGGACATCATTGTGCGGCAGGTTGCCTACGCCAATGCGCCCGATCGAGGACGCACGCTGCTGGAGTTGCTGGAATTGCTTGACTCCCTGATTCTGCCCGAGACCATCGACGAAATCGGCATGAGCCAGGATCGCGGCGCCAGCAGTCCGCTGATCGCCCTGGCGACCTCCGGCGAAGCCGAATCGCGCTCGCCCTTCGTGCAACTCAAGGCGATCGAGTCACTCGGCCGGCTGCGGGAAGTGG
Organism: uncultured Acidobacteriaceae bacterium; assembly: GCA_963803645.1. GTDB lineage: Bacteria > Acidobacteriota > Terriglobia > Terriglobales > Acidobacteriaceae > Acidiflorens. The sequence continues at coordinate 1,888,187 of CAWDNK010000007.1, forward strand.
ACGCGGTTCCAATTCTGCGCAGCATCGTCGAAGACAAAAAGTTTATCGGATACACGCAGCATCGCGAACTGCGCATCGCGGCCGTGCAGTCGCTTTCGAAGATCGATCCGCGCTATGGCACGCAGGCGCTCGCCGAGAGCGGGCTGGAGACGGCGGAGTTGGCGGTTGCGCCGCTCGATTCGGCGCTCGGATGCCCGTGGGTGCGGCAGCGGCGCTATGAGCGCATCATTCTGCCGCGGACGTTATCGGCAACTCTCTCCAGTTCGTGGGGCAAGTCGAATATCGTGATGCGCGAAATGAGCCTTGGCGGCGGCATGGGAACGCGCAGCGACAACCTGCGGGTTGGGTCGGAGGCGAATGTCGAGATTTCCGTGGGCGTGAAGAAAATCCGCGCGCAAGTGCTTTTGCGCCGCGCGCGCGTGAACGAGATCGGCTTCGAGTTTGTGAATATGGATCTCGACAGCCGCTACCGGTTGCGCCGCGTCCTGGTGGAGGCGCTCGAGAAGTCGTCGGACGCGCGTTCGACCGATTGGGACGGCGAGCGGAAGGTGCAGAACTGAGAAGATCAGCTCTCAGGTCTTAGCTGTCAGCTCTCGGCTACACTCGGCTTGGGCAAACTTCTCCACCAGGGATTTCACGGATTTCCGATCGTTGTTGGGGTTTCACTTGGAGCTGAGAGCTTGGAGCTGAGAGCTTCTCAGTTACAACCGAAAAACATTAGGCCTCTGCTCCCGCAAAGGCCTTTTTGTTAGCTGCGAAGCGCGATTCTTTTCGACTTGATCCTTACACAACCTTCACGAAGATGATGACCAGCGCGAAGAGCACGAGCGACTCGATAAAAGCCAGGCCAAGAATCAGCGCCACCTGAATACCGGCGCGGGCCGCGGGATTACGCCCGAGCGCTTCGCAAGCCGAAGACGCGGCGCGTCCCTGGCCTTGCGCGGCGAGGCCAGCCGCGATCGCGATCGCGAAGCCGGAGGTGATCGCAACCCAGTTTGTTCCACCGGCGGCAGCGGCGCTGCCTTGCGCGAACGCAGGAACCGCAAAGATTGAACAGAGTAAGAGCAGCAAGAGCAACATCATTGTCTTTCGCATTCGTTTTTTCTCCTTAAATGAATTGCCGTCAGGAGGTGGTTGACGCCGTGCTCTTTGAGCCGACGCCCTCACGCTGAAGGCAGGTGTCAGGCACCAGGTCTCAGGTATCGGGAAAATCCGCGCAATCTCTTACGCACTCTCCGCGCTGCGGATTTTCCTGAGACCTGACACCTGCGACCTGAGACCCTGTTCTAGTGTTCGTGCGCCATTGCTTCGCCGAGATACACGGCGGCCAGGAGCACGAAAATGTATGTCTGAATGAACGACACGCCGATGTGCAGGCCTTCGAAAATAATTGGAATGCCGAGTGGTATCAGCGAGAAAAATACCAGCGTCACCATTTCTCCCGCGAACATGTTGGCAAACAAACGAACAGTGAGCGAGAGAATGCGCGCCAGGTGACTGAAAACTTCGATCGGGAAAATCAGGAAAGGCAGAAGAAAACGCACGATCCAGGGCATGCCTTCCTGCGGCCCGATGAAGTGCTTTAAATAGCCGATGGGGCCGTTCTCTCGCACGCCTGCGTAGTTGTAGTAGACCCAGGTCAAGAGCGCGCAGCCGAGCGGCACATACGGAACTCCGGTGGGAGATTCGAGGCCGGGAACGATGCCGAGCAGGTTGCAGCTCAGAATAAACAGACCGAGGACGATGAGGTACGGAACGAACTTGGAGCCATGATGGCCGATGACTTCTTCGGCCATGTCGCTCATGAATCCGTGAATGCCTTCGAAGGTGTGCTGCAATCCACCGGGCTTTTCGACCGAAAGGCGTGTTCGGACCGCAATGAAGGCGATCGTGAGCAGGAGCACGACCAGCAGTTCCATGGCGAGCGGGTTGCTGATGGGATGCGTCGGATGCTCGGGATGAATGTGGAGTGCTTCGAGCAGCGCCCTGACGGCGGGGCCGAAGATGTGATTCAGGAATTTAGTAAAAGTAAGTTGTTCCATAAAAACAGTTGCGAGCTTTGAGCCGCGAGTTACGAGCTAAGTGCAGATTCCTTGCCCACTCGCTTCGCTCGGGCTCGGAATGACAAACAGTAAAGCCAACGGCAGTGTCCCGAGAGCGTTCCTCCCGCGATCGCCCCTTACAAGATCATTCCTTCCGGAATGCTGCCCATGTCTCAAACGCCGCCTCGAACATCATGGCCGCTACGGGCAGGCACAGGCCCCACAAAAAACCGCGGAAGGCCAAGGCGGAACTGTTGAATATAGCATAGGCGGCGGCTCCGACCAATGCGTACCGCACCAGGAAACGCAGCACAATGCTGCCTCCTCGTTCGCGGCTTTGCCGGTTGACGATGCGGTCGGCGAGGGCTTCCACGCTGCGCTGGAGGGCGCGGAAGTTGATGCAGGAGACGGTTGCTCCGGCGGCGAATCCGATGGCGCCTGCCGCGCGATATTTCCAGAAGGCTGGCGCGATGAGCAGCACGCCCACGATCAGCATGGTTTTGAACACGCGCGACAGCGCGCGGTCGTTGAAGACTTCAAGTCGTCGATCGGCGAAGGCCTGAAGGCGCAGGTCGACTGGAGAGTTGTCGTTCGCAGGCTGGTCGGTCATTGCGGCGGGGAAGAATCGGAATCTTTACCGAAGGCGCCGAATGCCATGCGGATCACCTGCCAGAAGCCGACGACCGCGCCGAAGAGGAGTCCTACGAGATAGAGCCACTTGGTGTGCAGCCAGTAGTCGAGAAGTTTGCCGAGAAAAAAACCGAGGAGCACGGACGCAGGAATGATGAAGCCGATCTCGGAATAGCGGGCGAGCGAGACGAGCGGCGGCTGCTTCTGGGGAGGCTTCGGCGGCATGCGGGAATTGTAATCCAGTTGCGAAATGGAAGCCGGAGAGGCGCTCGGTCAGGAATTGATCAATGAGGGCTGCGCGGTTTCTTTAAGACTCATGCAACGTAGCTGAGACACGCGTCCACACGCCTTCCAATAGGGCAGGCACCCACTTTTCGGCAGGACAGCGGCTCCAACTCTGACTGAGGAAGACGATGTCACGATTCGCTGCGCCCTGGCTCGCGCTTCGCAGGCCGAGGATGAAGAGCGAGCCTTTTTTAAAAGGACAACCGCCGACCTCGCCGGAGGTTTTCGCCTGCCGTACAACGGAGATTGGTGAAAAGAGGCATTCGTCCGCGGCAGCATCCGTCGTTATTGAAGATCGACGCGCCGGGTCAGCAGCAAGTTGCCGCATTTTATGCAGGCCATCGACAATGAGCTGCCGGCCATTAATCATCGCTACAACGCCAGCCAGCTCGCCATTCACCTTGGAAGCAAGAAGCGCTTTGGCCCGCTCCAGCCTGCCGCTGATGCGCCACCCCAGCATTTTCAGGACATTGGAAGAACTTGCAGCCTCAAGCACCTATGGGCCGCTGCCAAAGTCTCCTCTGTGGCCGTGAACGTTGCCACGAACAATCTTCCTATGCTCTGCTGCACAAGAAGGTCGAGCTTCTCCGCAGTTCCGATCCCTCTGACCCATTCGGCCAGGGGCTCCAATTCAGCGGGTCCGTGTTTCACCTCGTCGGCCTTGACGTTTAGTCTCGACCACAGTTCGTCTTGCGCGACGGCGCGGTTGGGGTCGGTGCGCGGCCGCAAAGGTGGGAATCTTTTGCCGTTGAGCGAGAAAATGCGGAGCATTTTTTGGTAGTGCCTCAGTTTGACAAACTGAGGCACTACCCATTTTTTGGAGAAGCTGCACATTGCGAACAGGACCATGTGCTATGTAGTCCCGGTCGAACCTTGCATCGTTTGAAATTGTCCGGAGCTCTGCCGGATCTGTGACGTCGACAATGTCGGTGATACCGGGAAAATATGTGCGTTTCATGCTCTGATCACTCCTCTATGCGCCGAGATCGTTTCAAAACCTGCTTGCTGGGTACCGCTTTTCCATCTCCTCATCTTTTCACGGAGTCGATGCACGAGAGCCGTCGCAGCTCTGCTGCTTTAAGAACATCCGATCGCAACTCATGCTGCCAACTTTGCTGCATGTGATCTGAGGCCCGCGTTTCTCCCGCAGGATTCTGGGGCGGTCCCCCGCCCTTCAGAAATGCGCTGGATTCGCCTCACTCTTCGGGTCCCACCCCTTCATCTCATTGAGTTCCTCGGGCGTGATCTGAGGCAAGTGCCGGATGAACAAAACCAGGCGCCAGGTTTGCGCGGCAGTGTGGGTTCCACTGAAGGCTGGCATGCCGCTCAAACGAACTCCATTGTCAATTGTGTAGTAGAGCTCACCATCGCTCTTATTCTGCGTCCCGGCTGCACGCAAGTCGGGCGGTTTCGGATAGAGGCCCTTGCCGAATACCGTGTGGCCCGATCCGTCATTCGAATGGCACGGGGAGCAGTGATAGGAAAAATGCTCCATGCCGCCCCGAATGTTCTCCGTTGAAGGCGCGATGGGATTGCGAAGTTGGCGATGCGCGGATGGCACGGCCAATTTGCGTGCCGTTGTGGCGGCGAGCTCCTCAATCACCGATGGTGTCGCAAGTGCGCTGAAGCCTCGTCGCACGAGCATCAGCCCGTATCCCGCGGCTGCAACCGCAAGAGCAAACAGAATCAGCAAAACAACTTTCCAGGATTTCATGTCTACCTCTCCTGTCCCGAGCCGGCGCGACTTACCAGGTCTTGGAATTCTGCTCAGTGATGGCCGACTCGCTGCGACTCAAAAATCCTAATGGAGAGCTGGCGGACGCCTAACGTCGCTGCCGAGTTCAGAAGTCCAGGTCGACGATCAGCCCGCCTTCGCCTCCGTGGCATCGTCGTCCGCCGGCCCGAACGAAGGGAGATACCGGCCGAAGTTCAATTCGAAATCGCTCCGAACGCCGTAACCGACATCGCGGACCTTGGCGCGGCGCGCCTGCGCACCTGGCAAGGCCAGTAGTGGGAAAAACAGGTCGGTGCTCGACTTGAACTCGGCAGCTGTCGGCGTCCCGAAGCGATTGACTTGCGCCTTCGCCGCGGCCAGCGTTTCACGGTCGAACGAGGCCAGCCGCCGGACGAGCGCATCGACAAACGAGTCAAGGTCATCATCGTCCAGCGTGCGGTTCACCCAGCCATAGCGCTCGGCGATATCGGCATCGAAGTCGTCACCGCTGAGCACGATCTCAAGTGCCCGCGAGCGGCCAACCAAACGCGGGAGCCATTCCAGCGCTCCGCCGCCCGGGACGAGTCCGACGCCGACCTCGGGGTTGCCGAATAAGGCGCTTTGCCGGCTGGCGAAGCGCATGTCGCAGGCCAGCACGAACTCGTTCCCGATGCCGCGCGTGCGGCCGCGAATCTTCGCGATGCTCACTACCGGCGTGGACGAGAGGCGAAGCACAAAGTCTCGCCAAAGGCCCAGCACCTCTGGCCGTTCAGCTGCCTTGGCTACGTCGAGATGGGCAATGAAAAAATCGGGATTCGCCGACTGGAACACCACGACCTTCACGGACGGGTCCGCCTCAATGCCGGTCATGAGCGCTCCCAATTCGACGATCGTTGTGGGAACAAATATGTTGATTGGCGGGTTGCTGAAGGTGATCGTCCACCGGCCCGGATAGGTACGGTCGATGTTGAACTGCGAAGGGTCAGGCATGGCGCATCTACTCGTGACAAACGTCAGGATGGCTGTCGATTATATCGCTGACATCGAAGATTGTTATAAAAAGGCGAGCACGCTCAGAACCTTGCCCAAAGTGCGGCGCTGCCCCCACGACAGACGGCGCCAGACTCTAGCGCAACCCCAGCGACCAGTTCACGGTGTGAATGAAGGGTTCGGGGAAGACGCCGATGACGATGGTGGCGAGGGCGGCGATTCCGACAGCGACTCTCATGCTGATGGTGATGGGCAAGCGGGCGCTTACGCCGGCTGGAGTCTCGCGCATGAACATGGCGTTGGCCATCCGCAGATAGTAGTAGAGGCCGAAGAGGGCGTAGAGCACGGCCGCCGAGGCTAGCCAGTAGTGCTGGCTTTCGATCAGGCTGAGGAAGATGTAGTACTTGCCTAAGAAGCCGGCGGCGGGCGGAATGCCGGCGAGCGACAGCAAAAAGAGCAGCATGAGCACGGCTTCGACGGGGGCGCGCTGGTAGAGTCCGGCGAGGTCGTCGATCTCGTCGCCGATGACGTTGCGCTGGCGCAGCGAAGTGATTACGCCGAAGGCGCCGAGGTTCATGAAGGTGTAGACCATGAGATAGATCAGGATGCCCTTGAAGCCGTCGGCAAAGGCCGGGCTGGTCATGGACGACGATCCCATGGCCACGAAGGCGAGCAGCATGTAGCCGACGTGCGCGATCGAGGAGTAGGCGAGCAGGCGCTTGGTGTTGGTCTGCGTCATGGCGGCGAGGTTGCCGCCCGTCATGGTAGCGATGGCGACGAAGACGAAGATCGGCGTGTAGATGGCGCGGAGAGGGTACAGGCAGTAAATCAAAATGCGAAACAACAACGCCCACGCGGCGGCTTTGACCGCGACCGACATGAATCCGGTGATGCTGGTGGGCGCGCCTTCGTAAGCGTCGGGCGCCCACTGGTGGAAGGGCACGGCGGCGATTTTGAAGAGCAGACCGACGACGGTGGTGAGCAGGGCGAGGATGAGGATGGGATTATGGGGATCGCGGCCGTACAGATCATTGACGGCAAACCGGATGGTGCGGAGGTTCGTGCTGCCGGAGAGCCCGTAGAGGAGTGACAGGCCATAGGCGAAGATGCCTGACGAGAATGCTCCGAGGAGCAGATATTTGAGGGCCGCTTCGTTGGAGCGGCGGTCGCGGCGCAGAAAGCCGACGAGAACGTAGATCGAGATGGCCATCAGCTCGAGGCCGATAAAGAGCAGGACGATGTCAAAGCCGCCGGCGAGGCACATCATGCCGATGACGGACATGAGAATCAGAGCGTAGTACTCGCCGTGTTGTTCGTCTTCGAGGTCAAGATAGCGGACCGACATCAGAACGGTGATCGCAGCCGAGGCGAGAAACAGATACCAGAAATAAAGCGCCAGACGGTCGACGAAGAGCGAATTGGAGAAACCGAAGACGCCGGGCACGCGTCCCAGAGACATCTGAATGCGCACGACGCACAGGGTGGCGAAGGCGATGCCGGCGAATGCGCCGACCGCATTCAGCCACTTCAAATTGCGGGGAAGCAGGAGGTCGATGAGCAGAATGCCGAGCGCAAAAATGGTGAGCTCCACCATCGGCAACATGAGCTGGTATTCACTTGGGCTGATGGCGCTGATGGTTCTCACTCAGTTGCTCGCTTTCCGCTGCGCGGCTGCGGGCTGGGGCGCTATGGAAACGCGCGCGACAGAAAGGTGGGCCGCGGAAACGCGGGCGGCGAGCGTGGGCGCGGACGGCATGGGAGCTGACGGCATGATTGGCGGCGCTGTGACTTGCGCATTCACGGCTGCGCTGGGATTGACGATCTGCACGATCTGATTGACGGGTTGTTCGAGAATCTTGAAGAACGGTTTGGGGTAGAGGCCAATCCAGAAAGCGCAGATGATGAGCGGCGCGAAGGTGAGCACCTCGCGGGGCGTCAGGTCATGCAGATTTTCATTTTTCGGATTGGTGACGGTGCCGAAAAAGACGCGCTGGTAGAGCCACAGCAAGTACGCCGCGGCCAGAACTACTCCGGGAGCAGCCCATGCGGCCCAACGCCAGTTGGCGGTGAAGGCGCCCTGCAAAATCGTGAATTCGCCGACGAAGCCATTAAGGAGCGGCAGGCCCATCGAGGAAAGGAACATGATCATGGTGATGGTGGCGTAAACCGGCATCACATTGGAGATGCCACCGTACTCCGCGATTTCGCGGGTGTGACGGCGCTCGTAGAGGATGCCGACGATCAGGAAGAGAGCGCCGGTCGAGATGCCGTGATTGATCTGCTGGAGGACAGAGCCGCTGAGGCCAGCCTGATTCAAGGCGAAGATGCCGAGCGTGCAGAAGCCTAAGTGGCTGACGGAGGAATACGCCACCAGCTTCTTCATGTCTTTTTGCATGAGCGAAACGAGCGCGCCGTAGACGATGCCGACGATGGAGAGGCCGATCATCCAGCCGCGCACGGTTGCGCCCATGAACGTAGAAGTTGTGTTGGTGATGACCTGCGGGAAGAACGGCAACGAGAAGCGGACGAAGCCGTAGGTTCCCATCTTCAGCAGAACGCCGGCCAGAATGACGGAGCCGGCGGTGGGTGCCTCGACGTGCGCGTCAGGCAGCCAGGTGTGGAACGGGAACATGGGAACTTTGATGGCGAACCCGAGGAAGAACGCCAGGAAGAGCCAGACGGCGGTAGCGAACGGAATCTGCGGCGCGGTTTTGTAGAGTTCGGGAATGCTGAAGGTGTAGACGCTGGTGAGCGAGTGATGATGGAAGTACAGGAAGAGGATGCCGAGCAGCATCAGCACGGAGCCGAGGAGCGTATAGAGGAAGAACTTGATGGCCGCGTAAAGCTTACGCGGGCCGCCCCAGATGCCGATCAGCAGGTACATGGGGACGAGCATGGCCTCCCAGAAAACGAAGAAGAGGAAGAAATCGAGCGCCATGAAGACGCCGAGCATGCCGGTCTGAAGAACCAGGAACCAGACGTAATATTCCTTGACGCGATTCTCGATTGCGGTCCAGGACGAGAGGATCGAGATCCAGCCGAGCAGCGTGGTGAGCATGATCAGCAGGAACGAGATGCCGTCGATGCCGAGGTTGTAGCCCGCGCCGATCGAGGGGATCCAGTTGTTGGCTGTGCCTTCGAGGAACCGGAACTGGGGCGCTGATTTGTCGGCAAGCGTGGCCCAGAACATGGGCACAAGCGGCAGCGAGATCAGGAAGCCGCCGAGAGAGAAGATGTTCGCAATCCAGCGGACGGCGTTTTTGTTCTCCTTGGGAACGAAGAGGAGAACGAACGCGCCGATCAGCGGCGTGAAGAGGATGATCGATAAGATGTGATTCTGCATAGTGAATCTCAGCTACGAGTTTCGAGCCGCGAGCGAACTAGCTTCGAGTTACGAGCCTCGAGCAAACCGAACCCTAATTACTCGCAACTCGTAACTCGCAACTCACTTCCACACGTAATACAACGCAAACCCTACCAGGCCCGTGGTCATGACTAACGCGTACCACTGCACCAGGCCCCATTCGAAAAGGCGCGCGGGATAAGACAACATGCGCGCGAGAATCGCCGGGCCGTTGACTCCGAGGCCGTCGATGATCCATTTGTCCCACCATGACGAAAGTGTTCCCACGGCGCGCGTTACCCAGCCCGCATCGTTGACCACGCCGTCGATGATTTTTGTATCGAACCACGACGACGCTTCGCCGAGGCCGAGCACGCCGAGGCGCACGTTTCCCACCTTACGGCGGCCCGTGAAGGCGTAGTCGTAGGCCTCATCGACGAACCATTTGTTGTAGAGCGCCCGGTAGAGCGGCGGAGCTTTCTCGGCGATCGGTTCCTTGTAATCTTTGCCGGCGTGCGCGTAGGCGCGCCAGGCGAGGCCGAGGCCGACGATGGCTGCCAGCACCGAAAGCCCCATCAACCCATACTCCATCGGGTCGGTGTGCTCTTCTTCTTTTTCGCCGGCGGCGAGCTGCGCTGGTCTTTCGGCTTCGAGCACGGGTTCTTCTCTCGCGAAGACCGGCTCCAGGAACTTGCCGAATTGATTCGATCCACCGAGGCTGTGCGGAATGCCGAGCCAGCCGGCGGCGACCGATGCAATCGCCAGAATGACCAGCGGCACCGTCATCGACTTGGGCGACTCGTGAATGTGGTGCTCGACTTCGTGACTCATGCGCGGCTTGCCGTAGAAAGTCAGGAAGATGAGCCGGCCCATGTAGAAGGCGGTCATTAGAGCGGTCGCGAAACCGATAAACCACAAGAAGTGGTACGCGGTCCCTTCTTTGGTGTAGGCCTGCCAGAGGATTTCGTCTTTGGAGAAGAATCCGGCGAGGCCGGGAATGCCCGCGATGGCGAGCATGCCAATGAACATGGTCCAGAAGGTGGTTGGAGTACGTTCGCGCAGGTCGCCCATGAACTTCATGTCCTGCTCGCCGGACATGGCATGAATGACTGAGCCGGAACCGAGGAAGAGTAGGGCTTTGAAGAATGCGTGCGTGAAGACGTGGAAGACGCCGGCAGCGAACGCGCCGACGCCGAGCGCGAGAAACATGTATCCGAGTTGCGAGACGGTGGAGTAGGCGAGGACGCGCTTGATATCGTTCTGAACGAGGCCGATGGAGGCGGCGAAGATGGCGGTGACTGCGCCGATGATGGCGACTGTCTTCATGGCGGTGGGCGCGAGCACGAAGATGGCGTTCGAGCGCGCGACCATATAGACGCCGGCAGTGACCATGGTCGCGGCATGGATAAGGGCGGAGACTGGGGTAGGGCCTTCCATGGCGTCAGGCAGCCATACATAAAGAGGAAGCTGCGCAGACTTGCCGCAGGCTCCGACGAAGAGAAGCAGCGCGGCGGCGGTCAGGACAGGATCGCCGATCTGGAAGACGTTACCGTGACGCAGCAGGTGGTTGATGGCGGTGAACTGGAACGAGCCGAGGTACCAGACGAGCGTGAAGGCGCCGAGGATGAATCCGGCGTCGCCGATGCGGTTCACGATGAACGCTTTATTGGCGGCGGTGCTCGCGGACTTGCGATGGAAATAGAAACCGATGAGCAGGTACGAGCAGAGGCCGACGCCCTCCCAGCCGACGAAGAGCATGATGTAGTTATTCGCCAGAATGAGCGTGAGCATGGCGAACATGAAAAGGTTGAGATAGCCGAAAAAGCGGTAGTAGCCGCCCTCGTGCGCCATGTATCCGGTGGAGTAGATGTGGATGAGCATGCCCACACCGGTGACGAAGAGCAGCCAGATGGCGGAGAGCGGGTCGAGCAGGAAACCGCAGTCGACGTTGAATGCCGCGGGCGTGCCGTCTTTTTTGATGAAGGTGAGGCCGCCGTCACCCGAGCCAAGCCAGGTGTAGACGGATTTTTCGTAGGGATGGCCGGTGCCGTGAGCGAAGTGCGTGTAGTCGAGCACGGTGAAGCAGGCGAAGAGGAATGCTATTACGACCGCGCCTACGCAAACCGCGTTGACGGTAGCTTTCTGGAGGCGGCGGCCGAAAAAAAACATGATCGTCGCGCCCGCTGCGGGGAACAGCGGGATCAGCCAAATTCTCGATAAGAAGAAAAAGTCAGTGGCTGTCACGGCAGAATGCATAGGTCCTTCGCTTCGCTCAGGATGACAATCTACAAAATGATGACAATCTACAAAGTTAAGAGATAAAAGCTTGCTGCTTAACTGCTGACTTCTTCTTAACTGATAACTTCTGCTTTACTGCTGATTTCTTAAATGCTGACATCGGCTGCTTGCTCGAGACTCGCGGCTCGAAGCTCGCGGCTTCCTTACCACTTCAGCAAATCAATTTCGTCTACGTTGATCGTCTCTTTATTGCGGAAGAAGGCGATCAGAATTCCCAGGCCCACCGCGGCTTCCGCGGCGGCGTCCACAGTAATAAAGATAGAAAACACCTGGCCGTGCAGGTTCCCCCACATGCGGGAGAACGCTACCAGGTTCAGGTTCACGGCATTCAGGATCAGTTCGATCGACATCAACACGATGACTACGTTGCGGCGGGTGAGCACTCCGATGGTGCCGAGCACGAAGAGTGCAGCCGCTACGACGAGATAGTGCAATGTGGTGATGGGAACCATAAATTCGTCGTCAGTCGTTCGTCGTCAGTCGTCCGCACAGCAACTTGAGTTCACGCGATTTTGCTAACGACCGACGACAATCGACCATCGACTAAATCCTTTTCTTCGTCATAATTACTGCGCCTAGAATCGCCACCAGCAATAACAAGGAAGCGATTTCGAAGGCGAAAGTGTATGCGCCCATCCGGCCGGCTTCTCCGTAGAGCAACCCGCCGATCTGCTGGGTATTGACTCCTTCACTCAGTTGCGGCACGGGAACTCTGGGAAGCATGTCCTTGCCCTTGGAAAATGCCGACAAAAACAACGCCAGCAAGGCGCACGAGGCGAGCAGGCCGACTGGCCACATGCGGTTGAACTGCCGCTCTTTCGAGGCGCGTTCGATGTTGACTAGCATGATCACGAACAGGAACAGCACCATGATTCCGCCGGCGTAGACGATGATCTGCACGCCGGCTACAAACGGAGCGTAGAGCATGAGGTAGAGGCCGGCCACCGAGAGCAGGGTCACAATCAGCGAAAGCGCGGAATGCACGGCGTTGCGGCGCGTGATCACCATCAGGCCGCTGATTACGGCGGCGGCGGCGAGTCCGTAAAAGAAATATGGTGTGGCTACTGGAACCATAAATTCGTGACTAGTCTCTCTGTAACGTAGCAACTAACTCCTCAAACAACATCCCAGTTAGCTTTCAAAACAACTTGGCAGCTAACTCCTCAGCCATGCAGCAGGGTCTGTATCGCTTGCCAAATCTCCTGCCTGATTCCGACGATCGCGGTCAGAATTAGCACGCCGAGCGAAATCGGCAACATGACCTTCCATCCGATCCGCATCAACTGATCGAAGCGATAGCGCGGCCACGTGGCACGGTACCAGATGAAGAGGTACATGAAAATCGAAACTTTGAGCACAAACCAGTAGACGTAATCGATGCCTTCGCGGAAACGGGCGGCGAGGCTGGTGTCGGAATTGTGGCCGGCGACCGCGATCAGGAACAGCACCAGCGCGATGAAGGCGAGCACCAAGCCAAATGCGCCCAGGCCGATTTTTTGAATCTTAAAGAACGAGTGCGACGGCATGCGGACAGTGCCGATAAAGGCGAAGGCGGCTAACGCGGCGAAGGTGAGGCCGGGGAAGAGCGAGAAGATGAACTCCCAGGTAGGCCCGCTCAGCAGGTTCGGGAAGGGACGCATCCATCCGCCGAGCCAGAGCGTGACTGCGATCGACGAGACGGCGATCATGGCCGCGTATTCGGCGAGCATGAAAAGCGACCACCGCAGGCCGCTGTATTCGGTGTGGAAGCCGGCGGTGAGTTCGGATTCGGCTTCGGCCATGTCAAACGGGGCGCGATTGGTTTCGGCGACCATGGCGATGGCGAAGATGACGAAGGCGATGAAGCCGAGCGGGAAAAATTTGAAGAGGAACCAGATGCCCTGCTGCTGCTGCGATTCGACGATCTGGATCATGCTCAGCGTGCCGGTGCTCGCCGAACCGAGGCTGGTCATCATGATGGCGGAAACGACCGCGAGGCCCATCGCGACTTCGTAGGAAACCATTTGCGCGCTGGAGCGGAGCGCGCCGATCAGCGGATAGTGCGAGTTCGAGGCCCAGCCGGCGACCACGATGCCGAGCACTCCAAGCGACGAGACGCCGAGCATAAAGAGGATGCCGATGTTCATGTCGCTGACGGCCTGCGATGGGCCGAAGGGGATGACGATATAAACCGTGAAGGACGCGATCAGGCCGATGAGCGGCGCGATCCAGAAGACAAACTGGTCGGCCTCGGTTGGAATGATGTCTTCTTTCAGCGCGAGCTTGAGGGCGTCGGCGATGGGCTGAAGCAGGCCGTGCGGGCCGACTCGCATGGGGCCGAGGCGAATTTGAAAGTGGGCGAGCGCCTTGCGCTCGAGCCAGTTCATGGCCATGACCGCGACGGAAACGCCGGTGAAAATGATCATCACGTAAATCAGCGCCCAGAGCTGATTGCCCGCCTGGCCGGGGGTCAGCGGGCTGCCGAGGTAGGACATGAGGTATTGGATCATCAGCGGTCGACCTCGCCGAGCACGATGTCGATGGTGCCGATGACTGCGACCACATCGGCGACCAACTGCCCGCGCACCATCACGTCGAGCGCCTGAAGATTGACGAACGAGGGCGGACGGACGCGCAGGCGATAGGGCTGCGTCGAGCCATCGCTGACGATGAAGTATCCCAGCTCGCCTTTGGGAGATTCGATGGAGTGATAGATCTCGCCGACCGGGGGCTTGATGACCTTGGGAACTTTGGCCATGATCGGGCCTTCGGGAATTCCGTTGACGGCCTGCTCGATGATGCGGAGCGATTGACGCATCTCGACCATGCGGACGAGGTAACGGTCGTAGGTATCGCCGTTTTCGCCGGTGGGAATTTCGAAGTCGAAGTCGGCATAGTTGGCGTAGGGCTGCGCTTTGCGGATGTCCCACTTGACGCCGCTAGCGCGCAGAACCGGGCCGGTGACGCCGAGAGCGATGGCGTCTTCGGCGGAAATTGTGCCGACGTTCTTGGTGCGCTCGAGCCAGATGCGGTTAGTGGTCAGCAGCTCTTCGTATTCGTCGATCTTGGGCGCGACGAAGGCGAGGAAATTCTTGATCTCTTTTTCGAAACCGGCGTAGGTCTCGTACTGGCAGCCGCCGATGCGGAAGGCGTGCGTGGTGAGGCGCGCGCCACAATACTTCTCGAAGATTTTGAGAATCTCTTCCCGGTCGCGGAAAGTGTAGAAGAGCGGCGTCATGGCTCCGATGTCGAGCGCGTGCGTGCCCAGCCAAAGCTGGTGGCTCGCGATGCGATTGAGTTCAGTGAGAATGACGCGGATGTAATTGGCGCGGGGCGGCGCTTCGACGTTCAGCAGCTTTTCGACAGCCTGGCAGTAGCCGAGGCCGTTCGAGACGGCGGCGACGTAATCCATGCGATCGACGTAGGGATTGAACATCGTGTAGGTGCGATTCTCGGCGATCTTTTCGACTCCGCGATGGAGGTAGCCGATGACGCATTCGGTGCCGAGAACCTTTTCGCCGTCGAGCTTGAGGATGACGCGCAACACGCCGTGCGTGGCGGGATGCTGCGGGCCCATATTGATGATGAGTTCGTTGGAAGCGAGATAGGGCTGGTCGGGGGTATCGAGGTCGAGATTCGTGGCGGCCGAATTCGCGGACGCGCTCGCGACCGCGTTCGGGAGGGCTTTGTCTTTGACGTCAGTCATTGGCCGCTCTCGATTCCGAGGTTGATCTGCACCCACTCTTTATCCTGCTGAAGGATGCCGTAGTCCTTGCGCAGCGGATGGCCCTTCCAGTCTTCGGGGAGCAGGATGCGCCTCATGTCGGGATGGCCGTCAAACTTGATGCCGAACATGTCGTAGACTTCGCGCTCCAGCCAATTAGCCGTGGTCCAGATGGGGACGCAGGACGGGATCGACTCGCCGTCAGCGATCTGCGTTTTGACGCGTATGCGCTCGTTGCGTTCGAACGAATAAAGGATCCAGAAGACGTCGAATTGCTTTTCGCGTTTGGGATAGTGAGCGGCCGTGACGTCGACACAATAGTCGAAGCGTTCGTCGTCGCGCAGGCGGCGCAGCAGATCAGGGATGAGAGAGCGGTCGACAGTGAAATAGTTCTGGCCTAAATAGGACTGCGCGTCGAGAGCCGAGCCGTACTGATTTTTGTATTTCTCGACCATGGGGGACGACCAGGGCATGGGCACGGGTCCAGCCGGCTTGGCCGGCGCCGCGGGCTTGGGAGCGGCGGGTGCGGCCGCGGCTGCTGGAGCTGCCGGCGGTTTTGGAGCAGCCGCTTCCGGAGGCGTCGCAGGTTTTTCGGCGGCTAAGGGCTTCTCAGTTGCGGTGGGAGCGGCTGGCTTGTCGGATGGGGCGGCACTCGCCGGGGCTGGAGGAATTGGTTGCCCCGTCGTCGGCTGGCCTGCTTCCGGCGACGGTGGAACTTGCGACTTGCTTTCCTCAGCCATCTTGATCGTTCAGTCTGAGCGCTACCTGGTTGAAGTCGTTCTCTGTCTGGGACAAGTGTGAGAGACCCTCACTTCTAACAGCTTGGCAAAACGGTGTCAACGATCTCGATTATGAAAACGGGCGTCAGGTCCGCCGAGCGGACTGATAGCCCTCGATCAGCTCGCGGATCCGCTGGGCGTCGGCTTTGCGATGGCCGTGGCTGGTGATCGGATCGGTGCCTCCCGAGGACTCGATCACGATATCGGACCAGATCATGCCGGTTGAAATCCGGACCGAAGCGACCTGGTTGATGCCGATGCTTTCTTCGGTGGCGCCGAACATGCGCGGCTTGATGCGGCTGACGTGTTGGGGGTTGACGACGATGCGGGTCGGGAAGAATAGATTGCCCTTGGTCCAGCGGCTGGCTTTGAAAGAGTCTCCGGCGGGGATGGTGGTGGACATAAGATGAGTTTGATGGCCCTCAGTGGCTAAAGCCTAAGGTCTATTGCCGTTTTTCTACACCCATTCGAGCGCGCCCTTTTTCCAGATCCAGATGTAGCCGACTATCAGGATGCCGAGGAAGACCAGCATTTCCATCAGGCCGTAAACGCCCAGCGCCTTGAACTTTACCGCCCATGGAAACAGGAAGATGGTTTCCACGTCGAAGACCACGAACAGGATGGCAATGATGTAGTAGCGGACGGTGTAGCGGCCGCGGGCGTTGTCGTAGGGATCGATGCCGCACTCGTAGGGCATGAGCTTGGTGCGGTTCGGGCTCTGGGTGCGGACGAGGCGGGCGAGGAGGAGCGTGAGCGGAATCAGGATTCCAATGACTGCGATGAAGAGGAACGCGGGAACGTAGTTTTGCGGCATTGGGCCTCGACGGATTTCTGCGAAAAAGGAATGTTACCGCTGAATGGCCGGGGCTTCAAGAAGGACGAACTGTAAATCAAGCTCTCAGGTCCAAGCTCTCAGGTCCAAGCAGTCAGAAAGCAGGGCAATCAGAAAGCAGGGACGCTGAAAGCCGAATCGGCTGAGAGCTTGGAGCTCGGAACTGCTGCATCACTCATTCGCCTTACTATTTCCGTGGTTTCGCCGTTCGGGCTTCCGCAGGCTTGGGGCCGTTCAGGAATGCAGCCCAACGCAATTCCTGTACGGGGTTGGCTCCGCTTTGTGCTTTCTTGATCGCCATGTCGGCTACCGCGTCGATGACCCATTCGAAATTCTGCTGGCCTACCGATGCGACTTCGGCGTCGGGAGCGGGATTCATGAAGTCGATGGCATAGGGGATGCCGTCTTCGACGGCGAACTCTACTGTGTTGAGGTCGTAGCCGAGGGCGCGGCATAGTGCGATCGCGTCTTTTTCGATGCGTTCTTTTAGTTTTGGCGGGGCGGGAGGATTGCCCTTCACGTAACGCTCGTGGAACGGGGCTTTGGGGTCGTACTTCATCATGTGGACCTTTTCCTGGCCGACCACGTAGCAGCGGTAATAGTCTTCGAATTCGACTCCGTGCTGGAGGGTCATGCAGAGGTCGCCGGTCTGGTTGTAGTTGTGAAAGAACTCATCCGGATTGTGGACCTTGTAGACATGCTTCCATCCGCCGCCGGAGTAGGGCTTTAAGAATGCGGGGAAGCCAACGTAGGCGAACAGTTCCTCCCAGTTGAGCGGGTACATCAGGTTGCGCATCGACTGGTCGGTGGTGTCGGGCGGATGGGTGTGGTGCGGCAGGATGACCGTGGGTGGAATGGCTACTCCCATTTTGTGCGCGAGGGCGTAGTTGAAGAATTTGTCGTCGGCGGTCCACCAGAAGGGATTGTTGATGATGATGGAGCCTTGCAGCATGGCGTTCTTCAGATAAGCCCGATAGAAGGGGATGTCCTGCGAGATGCGGTCGATGATGACGTCGTATTTTTTGGGCTCATCCATGCGGATGCCGCCGATGTGGACAAATTCGGCGGTGATGCCGTCGACCTTCATGGAGTTGATCTTGTTGACGAGGGCCGGCGGGAAGGTGTTTTCCATGCCGAAGAGGATGGCGATTTTTTTGCTCATAGCGGACTCCTAAAGTCGTCGTCGGTCGTCAGTCGTCAGTCGCTGGGGATGCTGGTGCTTGCTCAGCAGCATCGCTACATCCCTGAAATCATTTTTCCGCACGAGGCTTCAGCGGTCGAGGCCATTCCATCGTTGGAAAATTTCGGCGCCGACTTTCGATAGTAACTCTGCTGCCGGAGCGCCTGGGTCTCCGTAGACTTCGAAGCCTGTGATGCTCGAGATTTCACGAATCTTCGGCACGAGCTCCGACACAGCGCGGCCCGCCATGTGCGCGGAGACTGCGCTTTGATCGGCGTAGGTCTCGATCAGTCTGACATTGGTCTGATCGGTGCTGAAATACCATTCATAGGCCAGAGCGCCGGGTTCCTTTTGCGTGATCGCGATCATAGCCTGGGCGATTTCTTTAAAGGTTTCGAACTTGCCTTCGTTGATTTCGAAACTTACCAGGAAATATACGGTGCTCTTTTTCATGCGTGAGCCTTTCGATGGCCTGCTGGCTAGAAATACTTTTGCGCCATTCTTTGCCACAATGGCCAGTCATGTTTGCTGTTGTCGCCATAGATGTCGAGCCAGTGCGGGATGCCTTTTGCGTGCAGCATGCCTGACATTCTTACGTTGGCGTCGAGACACATATCCCAGTCCGCGGTGCCGAGGACGATCTTCATCTGGCGAATGCGGCTGAGAAGCCCGTCGTCGTTCATGTTGGGCAGATAGTCGACGGGATTGTTGAAGTAGACATTGTCGTCGTAGTAGCCGTCGAGAAAACTTTTGATGTCGTAGGAGCCGCTCATGGGGACGCACGCGCTGACCATGTCGGGATGGCGCAGAGCTAGATTCAGCGCGTGGTAGCCCCCGAAGCTGCATCCGGTGACCGCGATCTGCGGCGCCCAGTTGCGATATTTCAGAAAGGGCAGGAATTCGTTGACGATGTAGCGCTCGTACTGAACGTGGCGCCAGATGCGGGCTCCGGGATGGACGCTCTTGTTGTACCAGCTCTCGCTGTCGACCGAATCGGGGCAGAAAATCTGGATCGATCCCTGGTCGATTTTATAAGCGAGCGCGCGGATCATGCCGGCGTCTTCGTATTCGAAATAACGTCCCTGGGAGCTGGGGAAGACGAGAATGGGAGTACCGGCGTGGCCGAAGACGAGAGCCTCCATGTCGCGGCCGAGTTCGTGGCTATAGTGCCTGACGTATTCGCGGTTCATGCGCCTGTGGATTGTAAATGAAATTTGTTACGGGGCGCATCGGGCGTTGCCGGTGTGGTGGGGGCTCAGGGCTTTTCACCACGGAGACACAGAGGCACGGAGAAAATCTCTAACCTGCAAAAACCGAGCAAGTTCTTTACCACAGAGACACAGAGGGCACGGAGAAAGCCCTGGCTTTAATTTTCTGCCTTCAAAAACTCGCGAGTCCCCCGCTGGCTACTGTGACTGAGTGGTGGCGTGGGGGTTGATTCCGAGTTGCTTTAGTTTGGACTGGAGGGTGGTGCGCTTTAGTCCCAGGCGTGTGGCGGCTCCGCGGGGACCGCTGATCTTTCCGCGGCTTTCTCGAAGGGCGTTGAGAATATGGCGGCGCTCGGCAGCTTCGAGAGTCTGCTCCTGGGCCTGATCACGATTGGCATGGTGCAACTCGGCGAGCGGCGCCGAGAGGACCGAGCCGGTAGTGAGAATAAGCGAACGCTCCAGAAAATTCTCGAGTTCACGCACGTTGCCCGGCCATGACCAGCTGACGAGCGCGTCCATTGTTTTCTTCGGGATGCTGAGGACGGACTTGTGGAGGCGGCGGCCGATCTTCTGGACAAAATGCTCGACCAGCAGGGGAATGTCTTCGCGACGCTCGCGCAGGGGCGGCAGAAAAATGGGGAAGACGTTCAAACGGTAATAAAGGTCGGTGCGGAATTCCTTGTCGCGAACGCTCTTTGCCAGGTCGCGATTGGTGGCGGCGATCAGGCGAAAGTTGATCTTCAAGGTTTGCGTGCCGCCGAGGCGCTCAAATTCCTGATCCTGCAATACGCGCAGGAGCTTGGGCTGGAGCGCGAGGGAGATTTCGCCAATTTCGTCGAGGAATATTGTGCCCTTGTCGGCCAGTTCTAGGCGGCCGATCTTCCTGCTCGCCGCTCCGCTGAACGCGCCTTTTTCGTAGCCGAAGAGCTCGCTTTCCAGCAGCCCGGAAGGAATGGCGGCGCAATTCATTTTGATGAAAGCATTGCCTTCGCGCTGGCTCAGGCGGTGAATGGCGCGCGCGATCAACTCCTTGCCGGTGCCGGTTTCGCCGAGGAGCAGCACGGTGGCGTCGCTGGCGGCAACTTTGCCGACCGCCTCCATGACGGCGCGCAGGGAGTGGCTCTTGCCGATGATGTTTTCGAAGCCGAGTTCGGTATCAATTTCGTGCTCGAGATAGAGTTTTTCTTCAGTCAGCCGTTCTTTGGCTCTCCGCAGCTCTTCTGTCATCCGCTTGCGCTCGGTGATGTCCTGGCAAGTACCCATTACGCGCGCCGCCCGTCCGTGCGCATCATGAAAAATCTTCCAGTGTTCTTCCAGGACTTTGACGCGGCCGTCCGCCATGACGATCCGGTACTCGACCGTGGAAGGTGCATCCTTTTCGAGCGAACCATCAAAGGCCGCATCCACTTTCGCACGATCCTCCGGATGAACGCGTTCCACAAAGTCTGGACGCCTGGGGCGGAAATGGGTGGGGTCAGTCTCAAAGATGCGGTGTGTCTGCTCGGACCATGTTATGTCGAGACTCGACAAGTCTGTCTCCCAGCTGCCCACTTTTGCCACAGCTTGGGCCTCGATTAGGCGGGCGCGTTCTGTCTCCAATTGCACCGCGATCTCGTGCTGCTCACGCCCACTGGTTCGGAGGGCTTCTTCCGCTTGTTTGCGCTCGGTGATGTCCTGCACGATGGCCATGTGCATGCGGGCTTCCTCACCTGGAGTCCACATCGGCACCACCGAAAGATTGACCCAGACGATCTGTCCGTCGGGCCGGAGGTAGCGTTTTTCGATGTCGTAGTCGGGGACTTCCCCGTCGCGCAATTGGGTCGACAGTAAGACGCTGCGGTCGCCGTCAGCTGGATGGGTGATTTCCCGAAAGGACAGCTGCAACATCTCCCGCTCGGTGCGCCCAACAATTTCGCAGTATTTTGGATTGACCTGAAGAAACTTTCCGGTGCGGGAATCGATGATGGCGATCCCGACGGGGGCGCGATCGTGGACGGCACGAAACCGCTTCTCGCTTTCTTCGAGGCGCGCAGCAGAGCGATTTTGTTCGGTGACATCGCGCATGACGGCCGCGACCCGGTCGACGCCCGCCGGACTCTGGATCGGAAGGAGCTTAATCGAGAGGTCCTTTTCGCCGATCTGCGGATAACTCTGGCTCATCTCGTAATCGACGACCTGGCCGCGGAAGGACTCGTCAAGTTTTGGTTTGATCGTCCTATAGGCGTCCGGGTCGACGATTTCAGTGACATTGCGGCCGACCACCTGTTCCGGGGTCATCCCCCGATAGCGCAGGTAGGAACGGTTCGCAATCACGTAGCGACGATCGCGACTCACCACGGCGATCATTTCGTCGAGATTCTCCACGACTTTTTCATATTCCTGAAGCCGGTCATCGCGCAGCTTGCGCTCGGTGATGTCACGGGAGATGGCGACTAAGTATTCCCGGTCCAACTGCACGAGTCTGACGTTGACTTCGACCGGGAAGGTGGTGCCATCCTTGCGGCGGTGAACGGTTTCCAGAATTTCGTAGCTGGTCCGGTCCAAGCGTTCACGAGTCTTCACCAGCCGTTCCGGAGTCACGTCCGGATCGATGTCGAATACCGTCATGGAGAGGAGTTCGGCGCGCGAATATCCGAGATCGATGCACGATCTTTCGTTGACGTCGAGAAAATGCATAGTAGCGGGATCGATCACCTCGATGGCATCGTTCGAATGATCGACGAGGGTCCGAAACAGCTGGAGACCGCGCAATAGAGATTCCCGAGAGGTTGCGGTTTCGGCAAGCTTCTTGTTGGATTCGCTGAGAGCTTTCTCAGCGGCGATGCGGTCGGTGATGTCGTGGGCGATGCCGCGGACGACCGGCTTGTCAACGCCCTCCGTCCGCAACGTGCAGTGATACTCCCACAGCCGGCGCTGGCCGGTGCGCGTCAGGACGGCGAGAATGCCGGCCGCTTCGCCGGCGCTTGCGATCTGCCGCAAGTAGCTGTCGAACTGGTCTCGGAATCTCGGGTCTACCAGATCGCGCATGGAAACGTCGAGGATCTCCTCCACGGAATAGCCGAGGAGTTGGGCGGGAACCGGATTGACGGATAGGAGCCGGCCTTCGAGATCGTGGAGACAGAGCAGATCGCGGCTGTGGGCTACGAGATCCAGGGCCCAATCGGTGTTCTCAGTGAGTTGACGCCGAAGAAGATGAAGGTGCTGACTGTCATTTGCTTTGTGCAGAGGTTCGTTGGGGTTCGACGACATGGCTCATTCCTCTTAAGCCAGGAGGAAAGGTTTTGCGATGATCGGCCAGATCAATTTCCTCAGGCGGAGTTACGCCCACTTCCGCGTTTCTATCGGTTTGCGCAGCGTCGTGCGGTCTACTGTTGATGGTAGTCGCTGCTTGGTCTGGGTTAGGAACACACAGTTGAGATCGTTGAAATATCAAAGTGCACTTTGAACCTTGGATATAGTCTGCTTTTGTGGGGCGGACCGCAAGGCCCGAAAGTGGGTAAGGTGCAATACTTTTCATTTCCGACGGGGGGCCGGAGATCTGGGCGAATGGGCGTGCCCCACGCGTGCATTTCAGGGTGCTGGTTTCGACAGGGAAGGACGTTCCCAGCCTGTTGTTTCAATAACTTACATCCCATTCACTGCGATCTTTGACCGCTCAGGGCGTATTTTCACCCTTTCCCTGCCTTCTGCGTGCTAAGCGATCAGCGATTCAATAGGATAACCATGACTAACTCCACGCATCGAAGCTTCCAGGTTTCCACTCGTGGAGTTCCGTTTTCCGTGGGTTTTCGTGCGGGACGGCGAGATCAGATCAACTCCCAAAGTGGAGGAAAGCGAGCGCTGAATGCATAAACCGATCAAATACGTTGAGAAGGCCGTTACGGTCGCCGCAACTGGCGCATGGGCCGTCTTTGAACGGCTGAACCGTGTTCGCCCCAATGCATCGCCGACCCCGAAGTGGTCCGATAAGCCTCTGCTGAAGTCGTGGGAGAAGTCAAAGCCGCCGCTCGGATGGCCGCGGACGACCGACTCACTTTGCCCAAAATGTGTGCCGGAAATTCGGCAGCAGATTCTGGATGGGCACCTGCCGTATGACGTGCTGATGAACGAGAAGATTGGCGAAATCAAGGCCCAGATTGTTGAGAAGGACGGCAAGATCTGGATGGTGAAAGACTGCCCAAAGCATGGGCACTTTGAAGACCTGATGTCGATTGACACGGAGTTCTCGCAGCACCTGGAGGAAGTTTTCCCCGGTCGCGACATCAAGGCGCACAATGACGAGAAGTTGCATCACCACGGAACCTCAACCGTGAAATATGGACGCGGGTCGGTGCTGACGGTTGACCTGACGAATCGCTGCAACATGATGTGCGATCCCTGCTTCATGGACGCGAACCAGGTCGGCTATGTGCACGAGCTTACTTGGGATGAGATCAAGACGGTGCTCGACAACGCGATCACCATCAAGCCGCGTCGGCAGATGTCAGTACAGTTCTCGGGCGGCGAGCCGACTTTGTCGCCGTACTTTCTGGATGCGGTTCGCTATGCGCGCAAGGTGGGCTACAACAGCGTGCAGGCGGCGACCAACGGCATTGAATTCGCCAAGAGTTTCGAGTTCTGCCAGCAGGCGGTCGAGGCCGGCATGCGTTACGCGTACCTCCAGTTTGATGGAATCGGCAACGCCGCCAACGACCATCGCGCGGTGGGCAATCTGTTCGACGTGAAGCTGAAGGCGATCGACAACCTGCACAAGGCGGGCTGCGAGATCGTGCCGGTGGTGACGATCATCAACGGCATCAATAACGAGCAGGTCGGACGCATCATTCAGTTCGCGCTCGACAATCCGAAGAAGATTGGCTTCCTCAGCTTCCAGCCGGTTTCTTTCACCGGACGCGACGAAGCGATCACCGACGATCGCCGCCAGGCGCAACGTTATACGCTGGCGCATCTGGCGCACGACGTAAAAAATCAGACGGGCTTTGGAGTTCCGGCGCGTGACTGGTTCCCGATCAGCTTCATGAGCACGTTCTCCGACTGGGCGGACGTTCTGCACTCGCAGGATGCGAATAACGATTGGGGCCAGCTTTCATGCGGGTGCCATCCAAATTGCGGGACTGGCATGGCGATGATGATCGACAAGGAAACGAAAGAAGCCGTGCCGGTTACGGCGTTCCTGAAGGGCGATCAACTGGCTAAAGACATTTCCAAGGTCAACGACGCGGCTCGTTCGAAATTCTGGACGGCGTTTGGCATGGCGCTTTGCCTGATGAAGAACTACGACCCGTTCCAGTCGCCGACGCATTTCAAGATGACGGACTTGCTGAAGAAGTTTGATAAGAACTTCAACGCCACCGGCCGGAACTACGGCAAGGTTGGACCGGATCGCACGATTGACGACGTGATGAAGCGCCGGCAGGATCGCTGGAATTTCCTGTTCATCGCGGGCATGTGGTTCCAGGATCTGTTCAACTACGACTTCCGGCGCACCGAGCAGTGCATCATTCCGTATGCGACGCAGGAGGGCGAGATCAGCTTCTGCGCGTACAACACGGGCGTGGGCTGGCGGAACATTATCGAGAAGATGCACATGACGGCCACGCTGACGAAATGGTACGAGGAGCATGGGCGGCACGAAATTTTCGCGGGCGGCAAAAAAGTAAGCCTCGAAGACAAAGAACATGCCCTGTACCTGCGCGACAGCATCGTGACCAACGAAGTGCAGCATGATCTGGATACGCTCGGCATCGCGAAGACGGCGCGCGAAGAGAAGACGCGCGCGCGGGATGCGAAGCTGGCGGCGACGCAGAGTGCTGGACAAAGTGCTGCACAGAGTTCCGCACAAAGCTCGGAACAACGCGGGCCGCAGAAGAACGATCCGGCCTACGATGCGCGTATGGCACAGCTTTACCGCGAAGTCGTGCTCAAGGAAAAGACGGCTGTTTCGAACGAAGGCGGATTCATTCCGCTGGGCGCGATTGCCGGAGCGAACGGCAACGGGCACTCAAACGGCAACGGCCACTCAAACGGCAACGGCCTGCACGGAATCAAGCCGGCGAAGCAGACGGAAGATATGGCTGAGCCGGTCGCGGGAGACTAAGTCTTTCGAAGCTGAATTTCAGATGGCGGCCTTATTAGGCCGCCATTTTTATTGGGTTAGTTTTGCCGATTTGTATGTACATACTGATATGGACGTGCGTTTGGACCACCGGGCGGTGAAAAATGACTGAAAATAATTGTTTTCATGACTTTTCAAGCGGTGCAGATTAGCAAATGCTCGACCAAAGAAATCAGGCAGTTAGGGCGGTTGGCGCGCGGATTTCGTTAACTGCCCATGTTGTCAAGCGCTCCTGATTTTAAAGATGTTAGCCGGAGGCATGGCGGATGAATGCTGGCAGGTGACAGAAAGCACGGGGGTTGTGAAATGGGAAAAATGGGAGAAGTTGCGTTTTGTTCACGGAGTGGATTGAGTTTTTGATCATGTCCCACTTAGGGGCTGAATTAAGCCGAAATCGGGGTTGGGAGGACCACCCTAGTTCGTGCTCAGAAGAGCTGCGGTACGTCGCGCCTGTTCCCTCGCTGAAGTGCTTTTCGGTCACACTTGATTCAGCGCACGAATAATCCGGGTGACGGTACGCTCTTCGGTTATCCGGCATTCCCACACACGAAGTACACTCCATCCATCGTTCCGCAGTTTACGAGCTACTCTCACATCTCTGCGACGATTCGAAACTATTTTGGACTTCCAGAATGTCTTATTGCTCTTCGATGGTCGATCACAACGCGGACATCCGTGCCAGAAACATCCATCGACGAAGAGAGCTACTTTGAATTTCGGCCAAGCAAAGTCAGGCTTCCCAGCGACTGGCCATTGTTTTCTGAACCCAAATATTCGCCGACGCCGGAGTACCGTCTCCATCTTGCGTTCGGTCGTCCCTCCCGACGTTCGGACGGACGCCATAATTTTCGACCGGACTTCTCGCGATACCCTATCCATTGCAGCGACTAGCGGGCGTAAGTTTTCAAATCTTCGGCTTGGATTGAGTCTGCCGGGACGAGTTGATAGTGCCGCTCTTCCGCAATTTTGACGTCATCGCCTCTAACCGCGAGTTCGAAGAGAACGATTATGTCGTCTTTCTTTATGTGCTGAGCGGAGACAGGCCGACATGTCAGCGATGGAAACTTCTGACTGCAACACGCGATGTCTTGCAATGTTTGAATCGTTGCGAGCTTGTCACTGCCAGTTTTGGCTTGAACGGGCACGACGAACTGCTGGCCGTTTCTGTTGACACCGACATAAACTTCGTCAATTTCAATCTGGCCCATTTTCGGGACCGTAGTGCGGAGATGACTTTGCAAAGAGTACGTCGTGATTCCGAGAAAGATGTCGATCAATCGGTTGTATCTAACTTTTGCGAGTACCGCCTGCTCGTCGGTCAGGGCATTGGCCGCGATGATTTCCGGCGTCGCGTCGGGTATCTTGATGGCCAGAAGCGCCTCATTGGGAAGAATGCGGTTGATGCGGGCAAGCTTGAATCTGTAGAGTGAGCGGCCAGCAGGTTCGATAATCCACTCTTTCCCGGTTTTTGCCGTCTTGACGATGTCGTCGGGAAGAGATGTCCTATAGCGAAAAGAATAGATTACGTCGCCGAGGTTGTCCGGCAGCTTGATTTTGAGTATCTTCGCGTTTTTGTTGAGTTCGCTTCTCTCGAACTCAAACTCAGTCATTCCCTCTTTATAGTGGTCATGGAATATGCGGCTGATTAGAGCTTCGTAGCGGTTCGGCTTCGACTCAGGCATAGGCGAGTTCAGCATTACGTTTTCGGCGCGGCACAACGTCCGATGCTACACCGTAACGTTCCGCGGCTTCCGACATACTCAACGACAGCAAGTCCGGGTCGCCGAGATGGGGAATGGCATTCGTCGGCGTCGGCCTCAATGCCCTCGGCAATGCGGCGGCGACCTGAAGCGCAACGGCTCTTCCGAGAAGCGGCGGAACGGAGTTGCCAATCTGACGAAACCCGTGCCATTTGGTGACATGGAATCGGAACCAGTCAGGGTATGAATGCAGCCGGGCAGCTTCTCGTACGGTGATGCATCTCGGCGTGTGTGGATGGATTGGTCGCGGCGATGTGAACGCGCCACGGTCACTCGCCGTCCCAGCCCGAAGCGTGTTGCAGTATCCATCGGGGTCGAGCTTTAGGAATCGGCTGACCTCCTCGACGCATCCGTGATGTGTCCTGGTGAATCGTTTCTGCGACTCTGGCGTATGAATCGTTCGGAGGCTAGAAGTCAGCTTCAGGACCCGTGTGCCGTTTACCATGCTCAGCGTCTTCGCGTATTCACTCGGGCGACCGAACTTCGCGTCAACCCAATCCCTCCCCAACAGTTCTTCGTACTCTTCGACTTCTGGGAGGTCACCGATAGCGTCCCAGACTGTCGGCGTGAGAGGGAGTTTACGGATGTCACGAATTTCCCTGTCTGGCTGGTGCGTTGCGTCAGGGTAAGTCGGAAGACTCTGCCCCTCGCGGGCACCCATGAGGAACAAACGCTGGCGGTCTTGTGGTACACCGTACCAGAGCGCATTCAGGACTCGATATGGTTCGACGATGGAGTAGCTGATTTTTTTGAACTCGGCAATCAACTCGTGCAGAAACTTCTTGTGATGCCCAATCGTCAAACCTCTGACATTTTCGAACACGAAATACTTCGGCTCCAGCTCTTTTACGAGCCGGACGAAGTGCGACACCAGTTGGTTGCGCGGGTCATCGAGTGCTCTGTACCCGATGAGGCTGAAACCCTGACATGGTGCCCCACCCACAACGGCAGCGATGTCGCTCTTACCGATGCCTGACGTTGACCTGACGTAGTCGCCGTCGATGTCCGTTACGCTTCGACATATCGCAGCGCAGTCTGGGAAGTTGAACTCGTGCACGGCACAATGAATCGGGTCATACTCGACCGCAGCACGGACATCGAATCCTGCCTGTTGGAAACCAAGACTCAGGCCGCCTGCGCCAGCGAACAAATCGACCGCGATAGGACGCCCTGCCATGTGATTGAAACCTATCTGGGTCAGCCTGTCGGCGCAACCCTGAAAAACCGCGATTCTGTGGAAAACAGGTATCTTTAGCGATTAGTCTGGCATGACTGATGGGCGAATGTAAAGCGAAACTACTACACTCTTGGACGTGGATGAGGCGTTGTGCTCCAAACGATGAGGTTCTACGGCAACTCACTTCACCGCAAACACCAAAAAGTAATCCACGTGGTCGGCCTTTACGAAGTCGTAGGTTTCCGAGGAGCCATTTTTCTTACCGTTGATCCCAGCGAGAGTGCTGGAAATCCCTTTGCTGGGAGCCTAAAATTCTCGCTATGGCAGATGATGTCCGTCGTGCGCCACTAAGCCCCTTCTGGTCGGAGGGCGAGAACGAAACACACGAAAATGACCCACCGCTGTTGAGTCCATTATGGTGGAATCAGCAGACGAGCGGGAACGGCGGCGATTCGCCTCTCCTTCATCCCCTGGGGCTGAATGAAAAAGAGGTAGCGCGCCCCGCGGAAGGGCCGCCCGACGGGGACTCGCCAGCATCCGTAGATGAGGAATTCCAAGAGAGGGTGAACAAGGCTTACGAGACGCTTCCCTCGGCGATCCGGGAACTCCCCGATTTCCCGCCAATTGAAATCCTGGAGGAGCCGATTCATCCGACGCCCGGACGCGAAACTCTCGGCCGTTTTTTCGGCATTCCGCGTTCGAAGAAAGTGAATTGGATTAGCCCAGTTACTCCAACTGCTATTCACGTCTATCGCGGCCCCGTTCTTCGTTATGCCGGCAATCAGGTAGACAGTGTTCTGAAGACAGTTGTTTGGCATGAAGTCGCACACTGGCTAGGATTCGAGACGGAACAAGAGGTAGCGGAGTTGGGCTTGCAGTTAGGTCCGTCACCCAAACCGACCGGGTCATAAACATGCTTGACGTAATCCTCAAGCGATTTGAAGAGCCCGACGAAGTGCGGACGTTCGAAAAAGGACAATTCGAACTTGTTCGCATCGGCGGCATGACGATTGGGCGCGCCACCTATCAGCCGGGCTGGAAATGGTCATTGCATGTTGGGCCGGGGGTGGGCGCTGCGCGGTGCAATGTGGAGCATGTGGGGTTGGTCGTCTCGGGCTGTGCTACGGCGGCGATGGAAGATGGGACGGTTCACGAGCTGCGCGCCGGAAGTCTCTTTTATATTCCGCCCGGGCCGCCGGGACACGATAGCTGGGTGGTGGGCGACGAGCCTTATGTTTCGCTGCACTTTCTTAGCGCGGAACATTACGCGACTAAGTAGCCGTTTTATACCTCAGCGATTTGAAGAGACATGTCTCGCCTGATGCCAGCGGCGCACGGCGACGACTGACCAGATTGCTTCGACTACGCCGAAGGGCCATGCGCCTTGCAGGAATCCGTACGCGGAACCGAGCGCGCAGGCGGCGGCGAAGGCGAGGATGAACCAGGGGCTGCGGCTCTCGAGCGCATAGGTGACGAGCATGGCGGTGACGGCGAAGAGTCCGAAGATGGTTAGCGCGTTCATGCGGAAGGCCCTTTCATGGCACACATCTTCTTTCTCTTCCTTCCAATTCGAATCTCCCGATTCATATCTCCCGATTAATATCAAGAAAAAGCTGATCTCGATTTAATCACGATTGCTCACGTTGGAGTGTCTGACTGTTGATTGTCTCTGGCTGTTGATTGTCTGAAGGTTGAATCGACAGAGCGGGGAACCGCGTGGCTGGTTGGTTCGTATCTTGCTGCATGCGGACTCGGGAGAAGTGTGCCCGATAGGCGCGCGGCGCGCGGCGCAGGCAATTTGCGCTCGGGCCGCATATAGCAGGAGGGGCGGCGATGGCTCAGTGGGCTCCGGTTTCTCAACCTATGTTGAGTGCGCGACCACGCAACTCGTGGCGATCGACGGCGTTGTGGTGGGTGATGCTGGTGTTGTCGCTGGCCATTGTGGGCTATGGGGCGACGTACTTTCTGGCTATCCCGCGGAACCCGCATTTTGCGCGATACATATTGCCGCTGCGGCTGCACATTGCGGGAGGCATGGGCGCGCTGCTGCTCGGGCCGTGGCAATTTTCGCAGAGGCTGCGGGCGCGGGCGCTGAATGTGCACCGGTGGATGGGGCGAGCTTACCTGCTGGAGGTGGGACTCGGCTCGATTGCGGGATTCGTGATGGCGTGCGTGTCTTCGGAAGGGATGCCGACGCACCTTGGCTTCGGAATTCTGGCGGTGCTCTGGTTTGGGACCGGGCTCCAGGCTTATCGCTCGGTGCGCAAGGGCGACATTCAGGCGCATCGCGAGTGGATGATCCGGAATTTCGCGCTGACGCTGGCCGCGGTCACGCTGCGCATCGAACTGCCGGTTATGTTGGCGCTGCTGCATTGGCCATTTCGCGTTTCGTATATCACGGTTTCGTGGCTGTGCTGGGTGCCGAATATTCTGGTTGCGGAATGGATGGTGCGGGGACGGAGGCTTCGATTGCTGGCCGCGATCTAGAATTCGAGCCTTGACGATATTGGAATTGAACGGAGGTGGCGATGGCTGAGATCGAGATCCGGGCGGCGGAGCGGCGCGACCTGGCGCGGCTCACCGAGATTTATAACTACTACGTGATCAACACTCCGGTGACGTTCGATGTTGAGCCTTACACGGTGGAGCGGCGTGAGGCGTGGTTTGCTCAGTTTGGGGCGGCGGGCCGGCATCGGCTGCTGGTGGCGGAGAGCGCTGAGGGAGTGGCGGGCTATGCGGGGACGACGCGCTTTCGTCCGAAGGCGGCGTATGAGACGACGGTGGAGACGACGATCTATTGCGCGCCCGAGGCGGTCGGGAAGGGAATTGGCGGGCGGCTGTATACGGCGCTGTTTGCGGCGCTCGGCGGGGAGGACATTCACCGGTTTGTGGCGGGCTACACGCTGCCGAATGCGGCCACGGCGGCGATTCATGAGCGCTTCGGCTTCAAAGTGGTCGGCGTGTTCAGCGAGAATGGGCGGAAGTTTGGGAAATATTGGGACGTTTGCTGGACGGAGCGGGCGGCTTGATTCGCTGAATTCGAACTCGCGCGCTGAGACGGCTCACCCGTTGCGATGGCCTGCACGCGTGGGCCGTTTTGTTTTGCTTCTTCCCCGAATCGGCGTCGATGGCCACACGGCCGAAATCAGCCCTGGGACATGCCCGAAAGTCTCTGGATTTGAGGGCTTCGCCGTTTGTGAGGTAAAGGTTAAAATAAGAGATTCGACGTGTGCCCGGTGGGCTGATCGTTCCGCCACTGAAAGCCCAAGGCGCGCAGAAACGTCGAACTCTGATTCGTGGAACCACTCGCCAATTTCGCAGACCTGGGACGAAAGACGCCGGCCGACGGCGCGGCGCCTTCTTTTGGGCAGCCGACTTCGGCGCCGGCGGCATCCGGCGAGGAGCGTTCCAGCGACTTGGCGGCCCGGCCGCGGCCCTCTTCGCCTGTGTACTGGCGGGTGGAAGGGAGTCTGCTGGAGCTGACGACCATCCGGCCGATCGCCTTCTTTACCTGGAACAGCCAGACATTTATTGCGCGCTTCGCACGGCGCAGCCTGGTGCTTTTGATGGCTCTGCTGCGGCCGTTTCTTTATGCCATTAATCGCAAGGCGGCGACTCGAATTGTGCATGCCGTGCTGCGCGGAGTTACGCGCGACCGGCTGGATTCTTTGGGCGAAGAGGAATTTGAGTACAAGCTGAAGCCTTTGCTGAAAGAAGAGGGCGTGCGCCATTTGAAGGCGCTCCAGGCGACGGGTGCGGAGGTCGTGCTGGTGAGCCAGGGGCTGGATCACGTGATGCGTCCGCTGGCGCGGCATTTGGGCGTGCGCTGGATTATCGCGAACCGGCTCGATTTTCGGGATGGAGTCGCGACCGGGAGATTGCTGAGCCCGGTGATCCGGCCGCGGGGAATCTTTGCGCGTATCCGCGAGAACGGGCCGGACGGGCAGCAGAGTCCGGCGCGCTGGGTGCGGGCATTGGGACTGCGCGGGCCAAAGGCGCTGGCATCGGCGATTGTGCCGGCGGTGCGGGTCGAGGAGCCGCGCGTGCGGCCGATTGTCTATTTCGACGAGGCGCGGCATGCAGAGAAGCTTTCGGTGCGGAGAGCACTAGCGGGAAAGCGCGTGCTGCTGATCGGCGTCACCGGATTTATCGGGAAGGTGTGGCTGGCGAATACGCTGATGGATTTGCCGGAGATCGGGCGATTGTATCTGCTGATCCGGCGGCAGAAGTCGAATCCAGGGCAGAAGCGATTTGAAAAGATGCTGGAGGATTCGCCAGTCTTCGATCCGGTATTTGAAAAGTATGGCGACCGGCTGGGCGCGCTGCTGGCCGAGAAGATTGAAGTCGTGGAGGGAGACGTATCGCAGCCTGGAATCGGGCTGGAAGCAGAAGTTGCCGCGCAGCTCGGCCAGGAGCTGGACCTCATCATCAACAGTTCGGGGCTGACGGATTTTAATCCCGACCTGCGCGACGCGGTCGCCGTGAATGTGGATTCGACTTATCATCTGATCGAATTTATCCGCGGGTCGGCGCACGCGGCATTGCTGCATCTTTCGACCTGCTATGTGGCGGGGCAGCGCGATGGGCGAGTGGGCGAGCGGCTGCGGCCGAATTACACGCCGGCGGGTGTGGCGAACTATGATGCCGAGAGCGAGTGGTATCGGCTGCATGAACTGGTGGAGTCAGCCGAGGTTCGCGCCGAGGGACCAGAGGTCACGGAAGAGCTGAAGAAGCAGGCGCTCGTAAAAGAGCATGCCGCCAAAGGGCTGAGCGGGGCGGCTCTCGAAAACCAGGTTCGCAAGAATCGCGTGCGCTGGCTGAAAAATTATCTGATCGAAGAAGGAAAGAAGCGCGCGAGTGAGCTGGGCTGGCCGAACACGTATACCTACACAAAGAGCCTGGCGGAATCGCTGATCGCGAAATACGGCGCGGGCTTGCCGATTGCGATCGTGCGTCCGGCGATTGTGGAGACCTCGGTGGCGAAGCCCTTTCGCGGATGGAACGAGGGCATCAACACTTCGGCGTCGCTCTCATATCTGCTGGGGACGTCGTTCCGGCAATTGCCTTCGAACGAGCGCAAGCGGCTGGACATTATTCCGGTGGATGCGGTGTGCGCGGGCATGACGTTGATCGCGGCCGCGCTGGTGGAACGGCGCCACGATCCGCTATACCAGCTGGCGACCTCGGTGACGAATCCATGCGATATGGGGCGCTCGATCGAGCTGACCTCGCTGGGGCATCGGCGCCACTATCGCGCGCAGGAGGGCCTGGAATACTGGCTGAGGCTGCGCATGGATGCGATTCCGGTATCGAAAGAGCGCTACAACCGGATGTCTGCGCCGGCGCAGAAGATGATTATTCGCTCGATTCAGACCATCATGTCTCCGCTGCCGGTGCGAAAGGCGCTGGCCAAGGCGGAGCGAAATCTGGAGCGCGTGGAAAAACTGGTCGAACTTTTCGAGCCGTTTATTCTGCACAACGAACACGACTTTGTCGCCGACAATATCGAGAAGCTGTCGCAGGCGCTGGTGCCGGAAGAACGAGAGACGTTTGGCTACGATACGGCGAGCCTCGATTGGTGGGAGTACTGGATCGACATTCACATTCCCGCGTTGCGGCGATGGACGTATCCGCTGATTGAAGGGCGTCCGCTGGAGGCGCGCGAGCCGCGCGTGCTGCAAATGCCGGCGGGCGAGAAGCGGACTGCGCCTGCGGCCGCTGAAAATAAAAATATAAAAACAGGGACGAACGGAGCAACGTGGCGATTTTCCTGACCGGCTCGACCGGCTACATCGGCGCGCACGTCGCCGCCAATCTGCTTGGCCAGCACGATGCGACTTTGAATTTGCTGGTGCGCGGGCGCGATGCGCGCGAGGCGGAGTTGCGCCTTTGGAATGCGATGCAGCTGCACATGCCGTTTCCGGTGTTCTACGAATATCTTCAGGCGAAGATCAGAATTTTTCGCGGAGACCTTACGGCTCCGGGATTTGGCCTCGACCGCGCCGACTACGACCGGCTGGTGCATACCACCGATTCGGTCATTCATTGCGCGGCCTCGCTCAATCGCAAATCGGAGAAGGCTTGCCTGAATGTGAATCTGCGCGGGACGCTGGAAGTTGTGCAGATGGCGCGGCAGTCGCAGTATTACCACGGGCTGCGGCGCTTTTCGAACATCAGCACGGTGGCGGTGGCGGGCAAGCGCAGCAATGAAGTCGTGACTGAAGACCGGTCGATTGAATGGGACCGGTCGGATTACGACCCTTATGCGCGCACCAAGAAATTCTGCGAGCACATGGTGCGCGAGCTGTTGCCCGATGTTGGGCTGACGATTTTTCGTCCGAGCATCGTGCTCGGCGACAGCCGCTATCCGGAGACGACGCAGTTCGATATGGTGCGGTCGTTCGTGTTTCTGGCGGGCTTGCCGGTGTTGCCGTTCCGCTCGCACGACCGGATCGACATTGTGAATGTCGACTTTGTGGCGGATGCGATTTCGACGTTACACATGAAAGACAAACCGGCGCACGACACCTATCATCTTTCTTCCGGCACCGGGTCGCAGACTTTCCGCGAGTTGACCAATGCGCTAGCGAAGGCGCAGAACATGCGCGGGACGCTCTTCCTGCCGGTTTTGGATGCGCCATTCACGGCGACGGTGAATGTGCTGGCCAATCGCACGGGGCGGGTGGGGCGCGGAGCGGCTCTTGATGAAAGTGTTTTTGCCGTATCTGACCTGGAACACCGTGTTCGACAACACGCGCGCCACGAGCGAACTTGGCCGCAAGCCGGTGCCATTTTCGGAGTACAGCTTTCCGCTGCTGCGCTTCAGCCGCCAGTACAATTTCTCCTATCCTTATAAAGAGTGGCCGACAACCGCGAAGGCCGGAGGGTCGGCGGCATGATGGACTTTGTTCTGGAAGCGTGGGTGTCGGGCATCATCGAAGGCAAGAAGGTGCGGTGGATGATGGGCAAGGGCGAACCGTGGCAGCCGGGCGAGAAACTGAAGCTGCTGTTTGCGGGCTATAACGGGACGCGCAACACGGGATCGGATGTGCGAGTAGAGGAGATGCTGCGCCAGGTGCGGCGAATCCTCGGCCCGGAGCGCGTTGACCTGACCATGATGACCTTCAACTTCGACCGCTCGCGCGGCTACTTTGAAGGCACATCGCAGGTGCGGCTGCCGGATATTTTTCCGCCATTTTTGGCGAACGAAGTGCCGAAGCATCATGGCGTGATCGCGTGCGAAGGGTCGATGTTCAAATCGAAATTCGCCAATGCGCTGGCTACGATGATGATCGGCTCGCTTGGGATCGCGGCGGCTGAAAATAAATTATCGGTCGGATATGGCGCCGAGGCGGGATTGATGGATCCGCTGGTTTCAAAGATGTGCGGACGATATTGTAAGAACTCATTGGTCATTACACGAAATGAGGAATCGCGTAAGATTTTGCGCGAACTGGGCGTGCCGACCGAATTAGGAACCGACACGGCATGGACGTTTGAGCCGCTGGGCGCGGAGTATGGGCAGAAGGCGCTGCGCGACGTGGGTTGGGATGGAACAACGCCTGTGCTGGTCGTTTGCCCGATCAATCCTTTTGAATGGCCAGTGAAGGCTTCGTTGGCCAAAGCGGCGCTGCATAGCGTGGCGGGAGCCTACAAAGCCAGCCATTATCGAGGACCATATTTTCACAATGCGGGGCCGGAGGCCGACCGAGCTTATGAATTCTATTTGAGTTCGATTGCCAAGGCAGTCGCGGCTTTCCGGCAGAAGAGAAATGTTTTTGTGATTATGGCGGCGACCGAGATGCTGGATGCGCGTCCATGCAAGCGCATCTCGGAAAAGCTGGGCGGCGTGCCTGTGCTGACTTCGGCAGATTACAACATGTATCAACTGGTGAGTATTCTGCGCGCCTGCCGCATGATGGTCTCGTCGCGCTATCACGGCATTGTGACTTCGATGCCCGCGCTGGTGCCGTCGGCGGGCATTACCATGGATGAACGCATTCGCAATCTGATGAATGAACGCGGACACACAGAACTGCTGATGCATGTGGATGACCCGGATCTCGAGGCGCGCACGCTGGCTGCGCTTGAAATTCTGGATCGTGACGGCGAGCGCATCGCCGACGGGATCGGGCGCACGGTGGTACGAAATTTGAAACTGATGGCGCGCATGGGCGTCTACTTTGAAGAGGAAGTGCAGCGGCGCTATCCGGAATTCCCGACGCGGCGCGGTGAATGGAGCTGGGAGGATTATCTTCCGCCGATGAGCGAAGGGCTGCTGGGGCTGGTGCAGGCCTTCAGTTAATTCCGAAGAACGCCGATTCAACCATAAAAAATCGCATGTTATTTCTCGACCAAATTTTTTCGAGCCTGGAGCAGAGCGGCGACGCGGTCGTGCTGCGCGAGGTGCGCGCCGAGCAGACTGCCACCTGCACCGCCCGCCAACTGATCGAACAGGTGCATGTGGCGCGGGCTTATCTGCGGCGGCTGCGTTTGAAGAAAGGCGACCGGTGCGCGCTGCTGGCGCACAATTCGATTCGCTGGGTCGCGATGGATTTGGCAATCATGGCGGAGGGGTTGATTGCGGTGCCGCTGTATGCTCGGCAGGCGCCGGCGGAACTGGTTGCCATGATGAAAGACTGCTGGCCATCGGTGATCGCATGCGGCGAACAGGCTCTGGGCGATGCGATCGTCGAGCAATGGCCGGAGGCGCCGCCGGTTTTTTCATTCGATAACGTGTTTGTCGGGCGCGATCCGGCGGGCGGTCAGGGGCTGTCGCTTGCGGAAGGTGATGTCGTCGCGGTCATTTATACCTCGGGCACGTCGGGCGAGGCGAAGGGCGTGATGCTGAACGCGGGCAACGTCACTCACATGCTCGAATGCACCTCGGGGCGACTGACTCAGCTGATGAAAAAGCGGCCAGGGCAGGATGGCGTTTTTCATTACCTGCCGTTTTGCTTTGCGGGATCGTGGATCATGCTGCTGACCTGCCTTTTGCGCGGCTGCAACCTGACGTTAAACACCGACCTCGGCAAGATTGCGGCTGACATGAGGGCGGCTGCGCCGGATTATTTTTTGAACGTTCCTGCATTGCTCGAACGCATGCGAAAAGCGGTCGACGAGCAGCTCTGGAAGACCGGCGGATTTCCGCTGAAGGTCTACAGCAAGGCCAAGGGCGCGTGGGCGCGCAAGCACGACGGGCGATCGCGCGTTGGCGATATGGTTTGGCTGGCTATGGCGAATCGGCTGGTGTTTCCGACGATTCGCAAAAAGATGATTGGACCGAGCCTGCGCGCGCTGATCTGCGGGTCGGCTCCGCTGAATATTGAGACGCAGCTCTTCTTTATGATGCTCGGAATTCCAGTGCTCCAGGTGTATGGGCTGACGGAGACGACCGCGATCTGCACGATGGATGATCCGGATGGGCGCGTGGTGCCGGGCCGCGCCGGGCCGGCCATTGCGGGAGTCGAGATGAAGCTGGCGGAGAATC
Source organism: uncultured Acidobacteriaceae bacterium (assembly GCA_963803645.1). Lineage (GTDB taxonomy): Bacteria > Acidobacteriota > Terriglobia > Terriglobales > Acidobacteriaceae > Acidiflorens. The sequence goes on from CAWDNK010000007.1 coordinate 1,925,733, forward strand.
AGGAGATCGTGGTGCGCGGTCCGAATATTTTTCCAGGATATTGGGATCGCACCGAAGAGACGGAAAAAGTTCTGCGCGACGGCTGGTTCCACACCGGCGATCAGGGCGAAGTCGACGAGCGCGGCAACTGGAAAATTGTGGGCCGCATCAAGAACCTCATTATTCTTAGCTCAGGCCACAACATCGGACCCGAGCCGATCGAGGACAAGATTCTTCAGCAACTGCCGGGCGCGGTGCAGGTGGTGCTGGTGGGTAATGGCCGCGGATATTTGACGGCGCTGGTCACGGGCAAGGTGAGCGCGGACAAAGTTCAGGCGGCGTTGCAGGTCGCCAGCTCGACTCTGCCGCATTACAAGCAGGTGCGCGGGTTTCACATCATCGAGGAGCCGTTCACCATCGAAAGCGGACTGCTGACGGCGAACGGAAAATTGAAGCGCGATCTGATTGCGCAACGTTTACAGAACGAAATCGACGCCATGTATGGCGCGGCGACCACGGCATGAGCGAACACGGTGAGCGACGGGCATGACCGAGCATAAGGGCGAGACGCTTTCGTGGCAGATCGTGAATGGCGCGATCGAATTGACGCTGCATCGCGAGGCCTGCAACGAGATTGGATCGCTCATGCTCGACGAGCTGGAGAGCTTTGTGCGCGCCTTGCCGGAATTGACGCAGCAAGCGCATGCACTGATTTTGCACTCCGCGCAACCCGCGGGCTTTTCGGCGGGAGCGGATTTGCGCGAGTTGTACCGGCGCGGGCAGGGGATGCCGAAGGCGGAAGCGGTGCGGGGAGTGCGCGATTTTTTGGAGCGCATTCACGCCGTCATGAATACGATCGACGCGCTTCCGCTGACGACGATCGCGGCGGTGCATGGCGTGACGTTTGGGGGCGGATTTGAACTGGCGCTGGTGTGCGACATTATTATTGCGGATCGCATGGCGCGTTTTTGCTTTCCGGAATTGCGGCTGGGGCTGATTCCGGGATTCGGCGGAATACCGCGACTGAAGCGGGATTTGGGGAATGCAGTGGTGCGCGATCTGCTGCTGACCGGGCGCAGTTTTAATGTAATGAAGGCGCAGCAGGTGGGATTGGTCAGCCAGATTGCGGCCGAGGGTGAGGCGCTCCGCGTGGCGCGCGCAACCGCCAGCCAGATTGGAAAGTTCGATCGCGCAACGGCGGCGGCGGCGAAGAAGTTTGTGAAGCCGATTCCATATGAAGAGTTGAAGCAGGAGATCGACATTTTTTGTGAACTGTATTCGCGGCCGGCAGTGGAAGCGGGCTTGCGGAAGTTTGTCGAAAATGAAGGGCCGCAGCCGTACCTGCCGTGACTTGCAGTTGTAATTTGTGATTGATAATTCGAGAGGCGCAGTCAGGAAGATATGCAGACTACGGATCAGACTTTGGATCAGATTTTGAGTCTTGCCGCGACGCACTTCAAAGTGCCGCGCGAAAAGCTCACGCCGGACGACGATTTTTTCAAGACGCTCGGCATTGACAGCCTTCAGGCGCTCGATCTGCTTACGCGCCTTGAGCAACATTTTCGAATTGAGTTGCCGGATTACGAATTGCAGGGCGTATCGGACTTTCGCACGCTGGCCGAGAGAATTCAGTCGCGGCTTTAGCTTTACTTTTTCTGACAACCTGAATGCTTGATCTCCAACAATATGCCAGCCTGGGCGCGGCCCTGACTGCAGCCCTCGATCGCTGGCCTAATGAAACCTGCCTGATTGAAGCCGATCGCGACCGCGAGAAGGTTCGGCTTACCTACTCAGATTTCAAGGAAATGGCGCGGCCTTTGTGCCGTGCGCTCGAAGACGCCGATTTCAAAGCCGGCGACCGCGCAGCGATCATCATGACGAATCAGTCGAAGTGGCTGATTTCCGCCTATTCGATTTTCTTCTGCGGCGGAGTGCTGGTGCCGCTCGATTACAAGTTGACGGCGCCTGAGCATCTGCAATTACTAGCGCACTCCAAGGCGCGGTTTTTGATTGTTGAGTATTACCTGTGGCGCGCGATTACGCAGGCCCCGGAGTTTGCAAAACTCACGACCGAGATTGTGCTCGTCACGGAGGCGCCGGCGGGCGCGGATTTGCGCGGGGCGTACCGCTGGGAAGAATTTCGGCGCAAGGGTGATCCGCAGCTTGTGCCGCGACTGCGCGAAGATACGGCGTGCATCGTGTATTCGTCGGGCACGGGCGGCCCTCCGAAGGGATGCGTGCTCACGCATGACGCCTATCTCGAGCAGTGCGCCGCGCTGACGGCGTGGTATCCGTTCTGGCCGGGTGTGCGCTATCTGAGCATTCTGCCCACGAATCACGCGATCGATTTCATGGTCGGCTTCATCGGTCCGTTTGTATGCGGAGCGTGCGTCGTGCATCTACGAACGCTGCGTCCTGAATTTGTGCGCGATGCTTTTGTGCGCTACCGCATCACTTACGTGAGCCTGGTGCCGATGGTGCTGAAGAATCTGGAGCGCGGGCTGCGCGCGAAGTTTGACGAGTTGACTCCGAAGAAGCGGTGGATGCTCGACCGGCTGATCGCGCTGAACAAGATGCTGACGCGCGGACGGCCGCGGGTTAAGTTGAGCCGGCGCCTGCTTCCGCAGGTGCACAAGGCATTCGGCGGGGACCTGCTGGCATTGATTGTGGGCGGCGCGTTCACCGATCCCGCGACCATGCAGTTTTTCTACGACCTCGGAATTCCGGTGACCTGCGGATATGGACTGACCGAGGCATGCACGGCGGTGACGCTGAATGATCTGAAGCCGTTTCGCGCCGACACGGTTGGAAAGCCGCTGCCCGGAACGGACGTACGCGTGCTCAATCCCGACGCGGATGGAATTGGAGAAGTTGCGGTGAACAGCCGGTCAGTCATGTCGCATTATCTCGACGATCCGGAACAGACCGCGCAGACGATTGTTGAGGGCTGGCTGCGGACGGGCGATCAGGGACGATTTGACGGCAACGGGCACCTGCAATTGTTTGGGCGCAAGAAGAACATGATCGTCACCGAGGGCGGAAAGAATATTTATCCCGAAGATATCGAGTCGGTGTTTGACGGGCTGGCGGTGAAGGAATACTGCGTGTTTCGCGGCGAATTATCTTTGGCCTCAGAAAACTCTGGGCAACGAGACGCTCGTGCTGGTGATCCGGCTGGAGCCGAACCAGCAGTTCGACGAGGGGCTGCGCGAGGAGATGGTGGCGCGCAACCGGCGACTGGCGGACTTCAAGCGGGTGGGCGGATATCTGTTGTGGGAGAAAGATTTTCCGCGGACGGCGTCGATGAAAATCAAGCGCGGAGATTTGGCGGGTGAGATTGGCAAGAGCGCGTCGCGCGCGCAGATCGTCGAGATATAGTTCGGTGTTGAGTTCTCAGTTCCCGGTTCTCAGTTCTCAGTAGGACCAAGAAGCTTGAGACTGCGAACTGAGAATTGGGAACTGAGAACTGGGAACTGTTCATGAACGAAGCTTTTCTAGCAATTATTAATCCCGCCGCGGGCGGCGGTCGTTGCCGCGATCAGGTTGGCGCTGCGCTGGAACGCCTGCGCAATGCGGGTCTCGCGATTGAAACCGTAGAGACGAGCGCCGCGGGCGAGGCGACGCGACTCGCGCGCAGCGCTTACGGACGCGGCTATCGAAAATTCATCGCGGTTGGCGGAGACGGCACTTCTTACGAAATCGTAAACGGACTCTTTCCCGATTGTCAGGCTGCGGCGGGCGATCCAGCCGCGCAAGTTCCAACGCTCGGCCTTCTTCCTTTGGGGACCGGTAATTCTTTTCTGCGTGATTTCGGCGACCCGAAGGCGGCTGACCGCGGCCTGGAGCACGCGATGCAATCGTTTGAGGCGGCGCGTTCGCGGACCTGCGATGTTCTTCGTCTGACGCACAAACAGGGCACGATTTACTACATTAATCTGGCCAGCGTTGGTTTTGCGGCGGACGTGGCGGCGATGCGGCATCGGCGTTTTATGGGACTCGGGCACGCTGGATATCTGCTGGCGATCTTTGTTAGTCTCGCGCGATTGAAGCGCCGGCCATTTCCGGTGCGCGTGAGTGGCGAAGGCGAGTTTGATTCGCGTCCATGCCTGTTTCTGACTTTTAATAACAGCAAATTTACGGGCGGCACGATGATGATTGCGCCCGACGCTGAGACCGACGACGGATTGATCGAATATGTGCGCTGGGGTCCGATTGGACGAGTCGGGTTGATTCGGAATCTCTCCACGCTGTACGACGGCACGCACACGCGGCATCCGATGGCCGAGCGGCGGGCGGTGAAGAGCGTTGAGTTCAAACTCGATGAGGCCGGTGGATGTGATGATCGATGGCGAGGTGTTGACGCTCGAATGCCGGGCGATCGACGTTCTGCACTCGGCCCTGCGGGTCGTGGTATAAGAAATTCATGTCGGAAGAGAGACAACGGCGGCGAAGAGAAGAAGCGGCCATCGCGTCCGGCGCGCGTCCGATGACGTGGCAGCGGCGCGTGGTGTATGCGGCTTTGATCGTTGCCGCTTTTGGCCTGACTTATTTTCTCGGCACGCGCAGCCGCAATGTGCGGTACATACAGAAGGTTCTTGGACAGCGCAAGTATGACGGTTTCGCGGCTTGTTTAAAGGATCGCGGCGTGAAGTTCTATGGCGCGTGGTGGTGCCCGCATTGCGAAGAGCAGAAAGAAAAGTTCGGCGCGTCGATGGACGAAGTGCCGTACATCGAGTGCGGCGTGCAGGGCGACGTGCACGCGAAGAGTCAGGTTTGCAAGGATGCGAATATTACTCATTTTCCAACCTGGCAGTTTCCGCCGATGGGCGAGCGCGTGGAGCGCGTTTTCACGCTGGAAGAATTGCGGGACCGAACCGGGTGCTCGCTGCCATGAGCGAAGGCTCGGCTCGGCTGATGAGTCTGATTGCAATTCTTGCGGTCTGCGGAATTGCGTTGTCGTCGGTTTCGCTGCAACGGCACTACGCGACTTCGAAGACCGCGTTTTGTGACGCGGGAGAAACTTTCAACTGCGACATTGTGAACCGCAGCATGTATTCGACTGTTCTTGGCGTGCCCGTGGCATTGATTGGCATGCTCGGATACGGCGCGCTGGCTGGACTGGCGACGGTGTATCGTTCGAGGCGCGACGCTCCGACTCTGCTGCTGGGTGGTTCGGCGGCGGGTCTGGCATTCGCTCTTTACCTCACTTATATTGAGGGGCATGTGCTGGGCGTCTGGTGCATTTTGTGTTTGGGTTCGCTCGGACTGATTGCGCTGATTACTATGTTGTCGGCGGCTCTCTGGTGGAGGCGCGACGTGGTTCGATGAACGCGCTTGCCGCAGATTGTTTTATCTTTGTTATTACTCTTAGCTGACTGAAATAATCTTCTTACTTCATGCTGCGATTCCTGCCCAGAAAATTAAAGACCACGCCTCCCGCTGATGTCGCCGTGCCGATTGCGGACGGAATGCTGTATCTCCACGAATTGCGCAGCCGCATTTTTAATAACTCGCGGATCGTGCGCGTCTGGGTGCCCCCGGGTTATGGCGAGCGGCGTGAAACGCGGTATCCCGTGCTCTATTTGAACGATGGGCAGAATCTGTTCGAGGCGTCGACGGCGTTCGCCGGAGTGCATTGGCAGGCGGGCGAAACGGCGAGCTGGTTAATCGCCGAAAAAAAGATTCCGCCGCTGATTATCGTGGGCATCGACAATACCGGCAAGAACCGCATTCGCGAATATCTCCCGTACCGATCGATGGATCCCAGAATCCTGATTGTCAAAGGGAGACTCTATCCTCTGTTTTTGCGGCACGAGGTGATGCCGTTGGTCGAGAGCCGTTACACGGTGCTTGCCGGTCCTGAAAACACGGGCCTCGGCGGATCTTCGTTGGGTGGACTGATCACGCTTTATACGCAACTGGCGACGCCGGGAGTCTTTGGAAAGCTGCTGATCGAGAGTCCATCGTTATTTGTGGCTCATCGAAAGATTATTGCCAAGTGCCGGCGGTTCCACGACTGGCCGGAGCGTGTTTATCTGGGCATGGGCACGCAGGAGATTGGCGACGCGGCGAAGGATGAAAGAGTCACCGACGATGCGCGGGAGCTGGCCGAGACTCTGCGGGCTGCCGGGTTGGATGACCAGCGGCTCAAAGTGAATATTGAAGAGGGCGCGGTGCATTCGGAATCGGCGTGGGCCCGGCGCTTTCCGCAGGCGCTGGAGTTTTTGTATGGCGAGCCGCAAGTTGCGGGCCCGGCGCCCTGAGGAGTCAGATCGATTTCCCGCTTGAATCGCGGCTCTCCGCCGCGCATCCAAAGTATGGGCGCAAGAGTATGGGCACTGCTCCCTGATTACGCTCAAGGTGTAAAATCGCCTGTCGCAGTCCTTTTAGTTTTCTTCGCAGAAAGGAATCTTTATGGCAACCATGGAAGCTCCGCCGCGGGTGGCTACGCGCGTGCACGACACTCCTTATAAGAATGAGGCGTTCGTTGACTTTACAAAAGAAGAGAACGTGCGCAAGATGCGCAGCGCGCTCGACAAAGTGCGCGGGCAGCTGGGGCGCGAATACGATTTGATTATTGGCGGCAAGCGGCTGAAGACGGCTGACAAGATCAAGTCGATCAATCCGGCGAAGCCTTCGGAGGTCGTGGGCATTCATCAGAAGGCGGGCAAGGAGCACGTTGAGCCGGCGGTGCAGGCAGCGCTGAAGGCGTTTGCTACCTGGAGCCGTGTTCCGGTCGAAGAGCGCGCCGGGCTGCTGTTTCGCGTCGCCGATGTAATGCGCGAGCGCAAGCTGGAATACATGGCCTGGCTGGTTTTTGAGGTATCGAAAAATTGGCTGGAGGCGGACGCCGATATTTCGGAGACCATCGACTTCTGCGAATTTTATGGGCGCGAGGCGCTGCGGCTGGCGCAGGCTGAAACGCCGATTCAGTTGCCGGGCGAGCGCGATACGCTGAGCTACATTCCGCTGGGCGTCGGCGCGGTGATTCCGCCGTGGAACTTTGCCGCCGCGATTATGGCGGGCATGACGGTGGCATCGATCGTGTGCGGAAATACGGTCGTTCTGAAGCCGTCGAGCGATTCGCCGACGATTGCGGCGAAGTTTATTGAGCTGCTGGAAGAGTGCGGGCTGCCGGAGGGCGTGGTGAATTTCTGTCCGGGCGGCGGCGCCAGTTTTGGCGATGCGGTGGTTTCGCATCCCAAGGTTCGCTACATTGCGTTTACTGGATCGCGCGAAGTTGGGCTGCACATCAATCAGTCGGCGGCGCACCAGCAGCCGGGGCAGCTCTGGATCAAGCGCACCGTTCTCGAGATGGGCGGCAAGGACGGGATCATCGTCGATGCCGATGCGGATATCGATTCGGCGGTCGAGGGCGTGGCGCAGGCGGCGTTTGGCTTTCAGGGCCAGAAGTGCTCGGCGTGCTCGCGCGCGATTATCGACGAGCGCATCTACGACAAATTTTTGGAGAAGCTGAAGACGCGTGTCGAGAAGATTACTGTCGGCGATCCGGAGGCGAATCCGGGGATGGCCGCGGTCATCAATGAAGGCTCGATGAAAGATATTTTGAATTACATCGAGATCGGCAAGAAGGAAGGACGCTTGATTACGGGTGGCGGACGCGCGCCGGGCGAGGGCTATTTTATTCAGCCCACCGTGATCGCCGACATTCAGCCGAAGTCGAAGCTGGAGCAGGAAGAGATTTTTGGGCCGGTGCTGGCGGTGATCAAGTCGCGGAATTTCGATCATGCGCTGGAGATCGCAAACGACACCGAGTTCGGGCTGACGGGCGCGGTCTATTCCTCGTCGCGCGAGAAGCTCGATCGCGCGGTGCGCGAGTTCCACGTCGGAAATCTTTATCTGAACCGCAAGTGCACGGGGGCGATGGTGGGCGCGCATCCGTTTGGCGGGTTCAATATGTCGGGAACGGACTCGAAAGCGGGCGGCCCGGATTATCTTTATCTCTTCACGCAGGCGAAGAGCGTTGGGGAGAAGATTCGGTAGGCGCCAGAGATTCGATTGCGAGCGCGGGCATCACTGCCCGCGCTTTTTCTTTTGCAGGCAGCCGATCGCCTCGAGCTAAGGCCTGATTGACCGGCATCGCCTCGGCGTCTAGTATCCGGTCTAAACTTATTCACGTTTCATTATCTTGATGGCATCATTCCAGGCTCGGCCATGATGACGACGCCAGAGATCGGGCAAGTGCTCGGCCACTACCGGATTGTCGAATTGATTGGATCCGGCGGCATGGGAGTCGTGTTCCGGGCGCATGATGAGCAACTCCGCCGCGACGTGGCCGTGAAGATTCTGCCCCAGCTGAACCAACTGAGCGAGGCGGCGCGGCGACAGTTTCGGCGCGAGGCCTTGAGCGTGGCCCGCATCACGGATGCGAATGTCGCGATGGCATTCGATTTCGGGCGCGATCAGGGCTTCGACTATCTGGTCACCGAATATGTTCCCGGAATCACGCTGAACGCCAAGCTTGCGGGGCGACCGCTGCCGGAAGGCGAAGTTCTTCATCTGGGGAAACAGATGGCCTCGGGACTCGAGAATGCGCACCGGCAAGGCGTGATTCATCGCGATTTGAAGCCGGGGAATTTGCGCGTGACTCCGGAAGGACGGCTGAAGATCCTCGATTTCGGGCTGGCATTTCTGCTGCATGCCGAGGCCGAAGGCGCAAGCAAGGGCGAGACGACGGTGACGGCGTCGGTCACCGACACGTTTGAAGACGCTGGAACGCTGCCTTATATGTCTCCCGAGCAGATCAAGGGCAACAAGCCGGATGCGCGGGCTGATGTGTGGTCGGCGGGAGCGGTGCTGTATGAGATGAGCACAGGCCGGGCGCCGTTTGGCGATTTGACGGGCGGACGGTTGATGGCCGCGATTCTGGAGCAGCCACCGCCGCTGCCGCGCACGCTGAATGCGAAGATCAGCGTCGGACTGGAGAGAGTGATTCTGCGGGCGCTGGAGAAAGATCCGGGAGAGCGGTATCAGTCGGCGGGCGATTTGCGGATTGATCTGAATAGCCTGGCGACGGGGACGCTGCCGATCTATGCGAAGCCGGCGTCGCCCCGCTGGGTGTGGTGGTTGACGGCGGCTACGGCACTTGTGGTGGCGCTGGCGGCCGGAGCGTTCTGGTGGACGCATCGGGCGGTGAAGACGGCGGCGGTGGAAGATCAGGTGATGGCGGTTTTGCCGTTCGAGTCGGTGGCGAATGATGCGCCGACGAATGCGCTCGGGGCAGGGTTCACTGAGACTCTGACGGCGAGACTGGTGCAAGCATTCGGGGGCGGCCACTTGCAATTGGTTTCGACGCACGACCTGGCGGCGCGCGGAGTAAAGACCTCCGACGAGGCGCGGCGCGAGTTTGGCACCAGCTTCGTACTCGAAGGCAGCTTGCAGCAGGAAGGGAAGCGTATCCGGATTACCTGGAGTCTCGTCAATTCGCAAACTCACACTCAGATCGCCGCAAACGCGCTTACCGATAACGCGGGTGACATGTTCGGATTGCAGGACCATCTCATTGAGGACGTGCTGGAAAAGTTGCCGCGAGATTTAAAGCTGGGAGAGCATTCGGGCCTACCGGGTGCGCCGGGATCCAACTCCACGGCCTATGACTCTTATTTGCGGGGTCTGGGATATCTGGAAGATTACAAGGTCCAGGACAATCTTGAGAGCGCCATTGCTGAGTTTAAGCGCGCGGTTGCCGTGGACGAGAATTACGCGCCCGCCTACGCGGCGATGGGATCGGCCTACAACAGCGGCTATGAGTGGAAAAATCGGAGCAGCGATTGGATAGAAAAGGCAAGAGCGCAGTGCGAACGCGCGCTCGCCATCACGCCGCAGCTGGCCGAAGGGCATACCTGTCTGGGAAACGTTTTTGTTTCCACTGGGCGATACGAGGAAGCGGTGCGAGAGTTCCAGCGCTCCCTGGAACTGGACCACAACAGCGACCAAACGTTGCGATCGCTCGCCAACGCCTATCAGAAACTCGGGAATGCATCGGCGGCGGAGGAGGCATACCGCAAGGCGGTGTCGCTGCGGCCGAATTACTGGGGAGTGTACAGCGCATTTGGAACGTTTTATTTCGATCAGGCGCGCTTTGACGATGCGGTGTCCATGTTTAAGCGCGCGATCGAACTGGCGCCGCAAAATCCACAGGACTATTCGAATCTGGGCGCCACGTATTTGCAGATTGGACGATACTCGGAGACTGTGGACGCGTTAAAGAAATCGATCGCGTTACGACCGGACCCGGTGGCGTATGGAAATCTGGGGGCGGCATATTTTTGCCTGAGACGTTATGAGGACAGCGCCGAGACTATGCAGGACGCGCTTAAGATCGACGACAAGGATTGGCAAAACTGGGGCAATCTGGCGGATGCGCTATATCAGATTCCGTCGCGTCGGGCAGACGCGAGGCAGGCTTACCAAAAGGCTGTCGATCTGGCCAAAGCACGGTTGGAAGTGAACCCACGCGATGCTCGAACATTAGCTTTTAGCGCAGATTATCAGGCAATGCTGGATAAGAAGAGTGATGCAGAAACGGAAATCGGGAGCGCTTTGCAGGTTGCGCCCACCGATGCCGAGGTTTTGTTTCGGGCCGCGATCTGCTACAACCATTTCGGCGACAAAGAGAAGACGCTCGATTTTCTGACGAAAGCGGTTGCAGCGGGATATCCGCAAAGTGTGATTCAAGCCACCCCGGATTTTGATCCATTGCGGGACGATGCCCGGTTTCGCAGGAATATTCTCCAGGTGAAGTAGGACGCGGTGCCGAGTAACGCCAGCGCAAAGAAGTAAATAACGATCTGGCTGCCGGACGGGGGAACTACCCGAACGCCAGGATCTTTCCCGCAGGCTTGCCCATCTTTTAATATGGAATACGAAAAATAGCAGACCGGGGTATTCCAGCGCACATACACGCCGGTCCGGTCGCAAGAACCGGTTGCTTGAACGGCCTGTGGCGATCCGGCTGCAACCGAGTTTGTCGTAAACGGGCTTCTGCTTCCGAAGTCAGCAGAATATTGGTGGCCGTCCTTGGGAGCTTTCCATTCTACTTCCTGGTCTATGGGAGCCCGGCTTTCGTCCTCGACTTTGCAATCACCGGCGATAACGATGGGCTGAGGGGTTGGATTACTTGGCTGGGAAGTAAAACCAGGAATGCCGACAATCAGCACGGGCAACAGTCCATAACCAAGGATCTTCGACTTGTTCAATGTCTTCACCTCATCAAGGACAATTGGTTTGGAGGATTGTGCGGGATGCAATGGGATAAGTCAATCAAATGACAGACGGAGGACCGAATCGACCAGTTGCCTCGACGGGGTAATAGCGCGACTGTCATTGGCGAACTGGAGGGAAGAAATACGAAAGGCCGCTTTGTGGGCGGCCTTCGTCGTGCATGGCTAGTTGAATCGACCCTGTTTCGCCGAATCTAAACCGTGGCAGTCTGCGACGCGGCCGGCGCTGCCGCTGCTGCTGTCGCCGCTGCGGCTTCGTTCAGGATTCTGTGATGGATTGTGAACAGAGCTAGCTCGAGGCGATCCGAGACGCCAATTTTGTCGTAGACGTTGCGCAGATAATTTTTGATGACCTGCTCGGTTGTGCCCAGTTGAGTGGCAATCTCTTTGTTTTTGTAGCCCTGCACGATGAGCGCGACGATGCGCAGCTCTTTCGCGGTCAGGCGATCGCGGACGCGCAGACCGACCATATCGTTTTCGGTCAACTCGCTTGGGACGGCCATATCCTGCACCCAGGTTTCGCCGCGGGCAACTTTGCGGACGCAGTCGACGAGCGCCGGGCTGGTGACGTTGCGGTAGACCACGCCGTGCGCGCCCGCTGCCATGTAGCGCTGGGCGCTCTCGCCGGTGTCGGCGAGGACTACCACGCGCGTCTTGTTGCGGTTGGCGGCCGCCAGCACGGAATTGAAGTCGGAGTGGAAGCCTCCGGCAATGACGAGCACGGCGGCGCGGAACTTGTCGAGCGCCATGAACATCTGCTCGGCGGTTTGGGCCTGCGCCACGATGCGCATCTCGTCTTCGACGGCCAGAACTTTGGCGATACCCGCACGAAAGATGGCCTGATTGTCGGCCAGAATAAGCTTCAACATAAAAGTCGCTCCCGGTTACGCGTTGCGCACGAATTCGTAAGAATCGATAACGCAGGCGACGCCCCGGTTGTCGGAGGCTGCGCCGGCGCTGGGCTCGTCGGTACGAACGACGCGGCCGCGGCAGTGAATCTTTACATTTTCCTTGCCGCCGGTGACTTCAGGCGGCAAAGTGATGTCGAATTCCACGGGCGAGCCAACCTCGAGCGAGGCATCGGCCTTGATGTAGACGCCGGCAGCGCTCAAATCGCCAGTGACTCCGCTCGCTTCGGCGGAGGAATCTTCTCTATGAATCTTGATCGGCAGGTGCAGTGGAAATCTTTTACCAGTACGGGCTTCAGCCACAACGCCTCCTCTGCTCGGTTACGTGGGGGACTCTACCAACGAATGGGATTGCGAAACTCCCAGACCAGAGCCTGTTGAGCAGCTATGGCCGTTTATATCACGGATAACATCCCGAAAAGAAGGGGTTAATTACCTAAGTAATGAGGTAGCAACTAGATACCTCCGGGTGAAAAGGGGAGAAAAACCGGAGCGAAACTTAAAAAGGGCGATGCCTATCTTTGTTTGTTTCATCGATTTGCTTCATCGAAGTCCGGCTTTTCTATGCTAGGTGGCTAGGCAGATGGCGGGGTTGCGGGTTGCGTTGGGAGCACTGGTTCAATGATGAGATGGCGCCGACGGAGCACGCGTTTGCGATTTGACTCCTGCATGGGTTCGGCGGCGGCAATGGCGCAGAACACATAGAAGAGGGCGGCGTTGGCTGGGATTTGCAGATTGAAGTCGAGCGCGCTGTGCACAAGAATGCCGATGCAGCCGAGCAGCGCGGCCGCAGTCAGCGCGCCAGAGGTGGTCTCGGTCCAATTCTTGAGCTTGGCGGCGGCGTGGCGGAAGAGCTGCACCAGGAACCATGCGGCGATGAGGAATCCGGCGAGTCCGGTTTCGACCAGCAACTGAAGATAGTCGTTGTGCGCCTCATTCACGAAGAAGGTGGTGTAGAAGCTGCGGAATTGCGGATAGACAACAGGAAATGTGCCGAGTCCCCAGCCGACGAATGGCCGTTTAACGAACATGCGCAGGCCGTCGCGATCGATGGCCATGCGGGTTCCACCGGTGATCTCGGAGCGGACTTCCGAGTGAATGCTGACCAGTCGATGCGTGAGGTCGTTGCCGCCGAGCCAGACCAGAAAGCCAATGACGAGCAAGAGCACGCCGCCCAGCATGAGGGCGTTTTTCCAGTTGCCCTCGCGCGAGCGCAAAACCAGCACGGCGAGCACGATCATTTGAACGCAGAAGGCCAACATGCCTCCGCGGGAGCCGGAGAGGAAGATGCTGCCCGCCATGAGGGCGGCGATGCCGGCGATGATGGTGCGGCGATGGCCGTCAGAAAAGCGGCTTACGGAGAGCACGATGGGGAATGGAGCGAGCAACTCCATGAGACCGGCATAATGATTGTGATTGACGTAAGAGCCGTAGATCCAGCCGCCCTGCGCGGATGACCAGATCCAGAGGAGTTTTCCGTTGGGCGCTATACCTTGGAGCACGGCGAGCGCCGCGACGAGCGCTCCGTAGCCGGTGATGACCTTGACGACCCAATCAAACTGAGCGGAGCGGCGCAGCGATTGAGTGACGACGAAGGCGATCATGCCGTAGGCGGCGTAGAGAAGTATATGCGTGTAGGTGACGTGGCGATAGGCGGACGCCCCCGTGATCCACTGCAAAATGGCGAGCGCGAGGAACGCGGCCATCGGGAGGTAGAGCACGTTCGGGACGATGTCGAGTTGATGGTTGATCCACTGACGGGCCGCCCAGGTGACGAGGAGGGCGATGGCGCAGGCTTCGAGGGCGAAGATGGACCAGGGTTCGACGGCTCCGAAGGCGAGCGGTGCGAGCAGCAGCACGGCTCCGGCGGCGCCGAGGACGACGGAATTCGTGAACTTCGGCTTGGCATGCTTTACGACGGGTGCGGGTTCGGATTGAACGGCGGCAGCGGCGGCGGCTGAACTCACGGCTTGTCCTTCGAGTGAGAGTCGTTGGAGTGAGAATCGATAGAGCGAGAATCGTTGGGACGCGAATTGCTTGCCCGCATGTCGTTTTTCTTCGAATCGTCTGCGCGCGAGTCGTTTATCCGCGAATCGTTTGTCCTAACTTCGTTTGCCCTCAAATCAGCGGGATGAGAATCGGTGGCCGGGGCATCATCGTCGGCCGCGTCTGAATCCTCCGGTGCAAGCTGGAAATCGTTGAGCCACAGTTTGCCGCGAATCGGGCTGCCCGAGGGGAAGCGCTCGATGGCGAGGCTGAGCAAGGTGGTCGAATTGGGCGTCGTAATCTTCGAGTGAACTTCTTTCCAGAAATCAGCGTCGTTGAGCGGATCGCTGGCGAAGAGCGGGGCTCCGGTGTAAGCGTCGCGCAGCACGATCTCGGGCCCGCCCGCGCCCTCGAACTCCGCGGACTTGTAATAGGCGGAGAAATCGTAGGTGGTCGCGCCGTGCACGGGGATCAGTTGTTGAACGCCGGCGTCGGTAATGCCGGGGCCTTCGAAGGTCAGTGAAAGCGAGCGGTGACCCTCGCGGAAATCACTCGAATCGAGCAGAGGACGCACGCCCAGGCGATTGACGTAGGTCCAGTCGAAGCCACCATTCAGTATGTCGAGGCTGAAGTCGCCATTCACGACGAGGTTGTCGTCGGTGGGTAGGTAAGAGGTGAGGCCGAGACTGACAGCGGCTTGTTCCCACGCGGACATGGCGGCGTCTGGGCGGCGAACATTGATCAGATAGCGCACGTAATCGAAGAGATAACGGTTTTCGAACTTCTCATGCAACTGCGTAAGGTGCTCCCAGGTCTGCATCGCGCCGGCCGTCTCCTGCTTGCTGACCAGCAGCGTGAGAAACGAAAGCAGGGTATCGGTGCGCGCCGGAACCACGTCGCGGAGCAAAGCGTTGGCGTCGGGACGGATGCGCCAGCAGGATTGCAGAGCGGCGTCGACGAGCGAATTATCGTTGCCGATGACGACGTGAAATTCGCGCAGGGCGCGGTCGATATCGCCATCGACGAGGAAGAAGTTGGCTGCCTCCCAGGCGACGTCGGGAGCGGTGGGCTCGGCCTTCAAAGCGCGTTCGAGCGCGGCGCGCTGACCGGCAATATTGCCGGCGACCTGGTACTGCGCGGCCAGATCGAACCAGTAGTGGGCGTCGTAGGGGTTGAGCTTGACGGCCGACTGAAAGCTCTGAATGGCGGACTGCGGATCGTTGGCGACGTATGCGAAGTAACGGCCGAGTCGGTGCCGATAGTCGGCATTGCCGGGAGAGAGGTGGACGGCGAGTTCGAGCTTAGGCAATTCGGAGCGCGCCGCAAAGGCGCTGGCCGCGAATTCTTTGGCGGCCAGCACAAGATAGACGACCGCCAGTAGCGCTAGACCGGCGAGCAATTGGGTGCGCTGCCGTTCTGAAAGAGAAGTGGCCATTCGTTTGTTGCCAGTCGTAAGGGCTGGCGGAAAATCAAATCGTTGCCGGCGCTAAAGCGCCGGACTAATTTCAGCCGCCTCTCGGTGGCTCGAAGCGCGCGGTCTCAACTTCCGTACTGCGTTTTCTCACCGCCGCTTTACGCTGTGCCTGTGCCCGCTGCCGCTTTTGCCTGCTGTTCTTCGCCGGACTCGGGCAGCTCTTCCTGATAGTAATGACCGTATTTGCCCTGGTACTCGTAGTAGTAGTAATAGTCCGGCGAGGTCAGGTCGACGGCATTGAGGAGCACGCCGGCGACGTGCGCATTCACCTGCATGAGAATGTCGCGCGAGCGGCGCAGCGCCTGCTTGGTCGTCTGGCCGGAGCGGATCACCAGGATGGTCGCGTCGGCGCGCGGCGAGAGTACGACCGCGTCGGTGACCGAGAGCGTGGGCGGAGTGTCAATGACGATGTGGTCATACTGCTCGCGCAGTTCGATGAGCAGATCGCGCATGTGCGCGGAGGCGAGCAACTCTGCTGGATTCGGCGGCGGACTGCCGGCCGGGAGAATAAAAAGATTGGGCAGCACCGGGGAGGCGACCACGGTCTGCTGAAGAGTGGCGCTGCCGGTGAGCACGTTGCTGAGGCCGCTGCGCGGACCCATGCCGAGAGTTTTGTGAACGCTCGGGCGCCGCAAGTCGGCGTCGATCAAAAGCACGCGGACTCCTTTTTGCGCGAGGACGATGGCTGTATTGATGCTGGTGGTCGTCTTGCCCTCCTGCGGTCGGGCGCTGGTCACGAGAACGACTTTGGGCGGCGCACCGAGGTTGGAGAGCAGGAGCGAGGTGCGCAACGCGCGATAAGACTCGGCCATCTGCGATTGCGGGCGGACCTGCGTAACCATTTCCACGGCTTCTTTTGAGGACGTCAACGAGAGCCGCGTCCCGTTTGGCCCGCGGTTGCCGGACTTGGAGCCAAGAGGAATCATGCCGAGCGACGGCAGCGCGGAGATAGCTTGCGCCTGCTCGGGCGTACGGACAGTATTGTCCATATTCTCGAGTAAGAACGCGAGACCGACACCGGAGATCACGCCGAGCACGAGCGCGAAGGCCAGGTTGCGGGGAATGTTCGGTTCGCTCGGAGCCGTGGGAACGCGCGCGGCATTGATGATGCGGAAATTATTGGAGCGCAGCCCGGCGGTCACTCCGGCTTCTTTCAACTTCTCGAGCAATCCTTCGTAGAGGGTGCGGTTGGATTCGACGTCGCGCTTGAGCAGGCTGTATTCGATCGCGCTCTCGTTAAGCTTATTGGCCTCTTGCTTCTGCTTGTCAAATGACGCGCGCAGCATGGTTTCACGCTGTAGGGCGGCCTGGTATTCGCCGCGCAGGTGATCGACGGATTTGTCGACCTCCGACTGCACCTGCCTGTCGATTTCCTTGAGTTGGCTATTGAGTTGAGCAAGTTTCGGATAGGACGGCCCAAACTGAGTGCTGAGTTCCGCGATCTCGATGCGGAGGTTCGCTTGCTGCTCGCGCATCTTGTCAAGGAGGCTGGAGCCGTTTCCGGAGCCGGCCGCATCTGCGATGATTGCCGCCGCCACGACTTCGGGATCGCCCGATTGTGTCTGACGATAGACCGCCTCTTTCTGCATGCGGTCGAATTCGGCTGTCGTCATTTCCTTGTTGAGTTCGTCGAGCTTTTCGGTGGTGATGTTCTGCTTCTCGTCGATGCCGAGAATCTCATGCTCTTTCTGATAGCGGACCAGCTTTTCCTGCGACGTTTCCACCTTCATCTGGAGGTCGACAAGCTGCTTCGAAAGCCAGTCGGAAGCCTGCATGGTGGACTCGAACTTGGTTTTGAAGTTCTGCT
Source organism: uncultured Acidobacteriaceae bacterium (assembly GCA_963803645.1). Lineage (GTDB taxonomy): Bacteria > Acidobacteriota > Terriglobia > Terriglobales > Acidobacteriaceae > Acidiflorens. The sequence goes on from CAWDNK010000007.1 coordinate 1,943,130, forward strand.
CGACGTAAGTGGCGGCGAGCGTATTGACGGTGCTGGCGGCAAGTTGCGGATCGGTGCTGTTGTAGTGAATCTCGATGATGCGCGTGTTGGGAATGAGCGCTACGTGCAGGTTGCCGCGAAAAGCGCTGAGCAGGGCCGAAGTGCGATTGGCGTCGTTCTGCATCGGATCGGCGACGAGGTTGGGCTGTTTTTGCTCGGGATGGCCGCCGAACTCGGGCCGCTTGTCGAGATTGAGCTGGCGCACCACCTGGAGAGCGAGCAGATCGCTTTGCAAGATGCGAACTTCAGTGTCGAGATCGCTCTGGTCGTAGTAGTCGACGACCGGCATGGAATCTTTGAACGTGATGAGATTGGAGTCGGCCTTGTTGACGACGATCTGGCCGACAGCCTCGTAGACCGGCGTTTGACGAAGGCTGGAGATGGCGACAATCGCGAAAATTCCGGCCACGCATCCGATGACCAGCCATTTTCGCTTGATGAGGACGCGAAGATATTCGCGCAGCGTGGATTCCTGCGCGGGCAGAACGTTATAAAGCGCGGAGGTGATCGGTTTGATGAGTTCGGCTGGTTCGGCCGGCTGCAACTCGCGCAATCCGTCGCCACTTCGTGGGATTAGGGGACCCAATGCCATCGTGCGTACGCTCCGGCCGCCTCGAATAGTGCGGAGGCTTTCTGCTCACAAACACTAATTTCCGCTCCGGCGCATGACCGCGAACGAATCGCGCGCAAGAACGGAATGTTGTTCGAGAAATTTTGCCTGATTCTAGCATTCGACTTCGCAGCGGCGATCCACAAATTGCACTAAGGATTGTTCTCTCTTGATTCCTCCCCCACCTTGGTGCGATGAATCCGCCTCTATACTAGTTGGCACAGAAGTTACCCGTTACACTCGAATGTCTTTCTCGGCAAATTCCAAAGGAACAAGCATGGTCGACTGGTCGCAGGAATCGATACTGGTAACCGGTGGCACGGGATCGTTTGGAAAAAAGTTCATCGAAACCATGTTGCGTGACTACCATCCGCAACGTCTGGTGGTTTTCAGCCGCGACGAATTGAAGCAGCATGAGATGCGCACCAGCGGATTCGAGCATCCCAGCCTGCGGTATTTCATCGGAGACGTGCGCGATGTGGATCGCTTGAAGCGGGCGTTCTCGGGGATCACCGTGGTTGTGCACGCGGCCGCGCTCAAGCAGGTTCCGGCATGCGAATACAATCCCTTCGAAGCGATTCAGACCAACATCATGGGCGGCCGCAATGTGATTGACGCGGCCATTGACCAGGGCGTGCGGCGCATTCTTGCGCTCAGCACCGACAAGGCCGTCAATCCGATCAATCTTTACGGGGCGACCAAGCTGTGCGCCGAAAAAATGTTTGTGCAGGCCAATGCCTATGCGGGCGCGCAGGATACCAGCTTCAGTTGCGCTCGGTACGGCAACGTGGTCGGGAGCCGCGGCAGCGTGATTCCGATGTTCATGGAGCAGCGGCGGCGCGGAAAGATCACCATCACCGATCCGCGTATGACGCGCTTCTGGCTCACGCTGGAGCACGGCGTGAATTTTGTGATCCGCTGCCTGGAACAGATGCACGGCGGGGAAATTTTTGTTCCGCGGATTCCCAGCATGCGGCTGGTCGATCTGGCGGAGACGATCGCGCCAGGATGCGAGGTCGAGTACATCGGGATTCGTCCCGGCGAAAAGCTGCATGAAGTTCTCGTCTCAGACGACGAGTCGCGGCAGGCGCTGGCCACCGAAGAGATGTTTGTAATCCAGCCGGCGCACCCGTGGTGGAAGCGCGAGAACTGGGTCGACGCTCGGCCGCTGCCGGAAGGGTTCCGCTATTCCAGCGACACGAATGAGCAGTGGTTGACGCGGCGTGAGTTGGAAGAGTTGGTCGCGCCGGAAGCCCGAGTGCCGGAAACCCAAGTAGCGGCAGTCGAAGTGTCCGAAGCCCCGCAAACCGCAGCCCCCCAAACAAAAGTTAAGATGCAAGCGCTCTCCATTTCTGCGTAGTATGCCTTCCTCACCTCCCAACCTGGAAATGCCAGCCCTGCATGGTGGAACTCCTGTGCGCGAAAAATTATTGCCTTATGGACGGCAGAGCCTGGATGAAGACGATATTCAGGCGGTGGTGGAAACGCTTCGGTCGGACTGGCTGACGACGGGGCCGAAGGTGGGCGAGTTTGAAGAGGCGTTCGCGAATTGGGTGGGCGCGCGCCACGCCATAAGCTTCAGTTCGGGCACGGCGGCCCTGCATGGCGCGGCGTTTGCCGCTGGAGTTGGGCAGGGCGACGAAGTTATTACAACTCCGCTTACTTTCTGCGCGACCGCCAACTGTATTTTGTATCAGGGCGCGACGCCGGTCTTCGCCGATGTTTCGGACGACACCCTGAATCTCGATCCGCGCGAAGTCGAGAACGAAAATTCTTCGCGAACAAAATTCTTCACGCTGCTTTTCCCGAACAAAGGCGATTATCGCAGTCGATTACGCGGGGCATCCGGCGGCACTCGACGAGTTGCGCCAGATCGCGGAGAAGGCCGGAGCAGTGCTGATCGAAGACGCGTGTCACGCGCTGGGCGCGGAGTTTCACGGCCAACGCGTCGGCAGCCTCGCCGACATGACCGTCTTCAGCTTTCATCCGGTGAAGCATCTGACGACCGGTGAAGGCGGCATGGTGACGACTGACAATCCGCGGCTGGTGGAGACTCTGCGGCGCTTTCGCAATCACGGCATCAGCAGCGAGGCGCGCGACCGGCAAGAGGCGGGCCAATGGTTTTATGAGATGGTGCTGCTCGGATTCAATTACCGGCTGACCGATATCGCGTGTGCGCTGGGTTTGTCGCAGATGGGAAAGCTGGAAGTGAATCTCGCCCGGCGGCGTGAATTTGCCGGCCAATACGCGCGGTCCTTCCGCGATTTGCCCGGCGTCGAGACCGACGCGGATTTCCCGGTCACGCTTCCCGCCGTGCGCAAGGGCGTCAATCCAGCGTGGCATCTCTATCCCATCCGGTTAAATCTGGAAGCGCTTTCCGCGGGGCGTGCCGAAATATTTCGCGCGCTGCGGGCAGAGAACATTGGCGTCAATGTTCACTACATTCCGGTTCATCTCCATCCGTATTATCGAGAACGTTTTCCGGCGACATCTCGCGAGGGGAGTTTTCCGATTGCCGAGGACGCTTACGAGCGGCTGATCAGCCTGCCCATGTTTCATGCGATGAGCGATGAGGATGTGTCGGACGTGGTGCATGCGGTGCACAAGGTAATCGGCCACTACATGAAAGACGAGCGGTTGCACGCGCTCGAATCCGGTCACTCCGGGCACAGGCATGTCTAAAACTTCTGAGTGGGCGAACTACCGAGCGCTGGTGGTCGGTTGCGGATCCATCGGCCGACGCCACAGCAAGAATCTCAAGTCGCTCGGATTGCAGCATTTTGCTTTTTGCGACACCAACGCTGAAGCGCTCAAACAATGCAGCGCGGAAGTGAGCGGCGAACTTTTCTCCGACTATAAAGAAGCGCTGCAAAAGTTTAAACCAGATATGGTGCTCATCTGCACCCCGCCGGTGTATCACGTCGATGAGGCGCTCGCCGCGCTGCAAGCCGGGTCTCACGTGTTTATCGAAAAGCCGCTGTCGCACGAATCGGCCGGAGTGCAGGTGTTGATCGCCGAAGCGCGCCGTCATAACCGGAACGTGCAGGTGGGTTACAACCTGCGCTTTCATCCCGGGCTGCAAATCCTCAAAGAAATTATGGACTCCGGGAAGATCGGGCGCGTGCTGTGGCTGAACGTGGAGGCCGGGCAATATCTTCCCGACTGGCGTCCCTGGCAGAACTATCGCGAAAGCTACAGCGCGCGGCAGGAGCTGGGCGGCGGCATCATTCTCGACGGCTCGCACGAGCTGGATTACATCTGCTGGCTGCTGGGGTGGCCGACGGAGGTGAGCTGTCGGGCCGAGCACCTCTCGAGCCTGGAGCTGAACGTCGAGGACTCGGCGTGGATTTATTTGAATTTTCCGGACCGGCGGCGCGCCGAACTGCACGTCGATTTTGTGCAGCGTACCTACACCCGGACCTGCAAGGTGGTGGGTGAAACCGGAACGGCGTTGTGGGACTTTGGCTCCGAGGAAGTGCGCTGGTTTTCGGCGGAGGATCCGGGCTGGAAAAGCATCCCATACAAATTCGAAGTGAATGACATGTACGTCACCGAGATGCGCCACTTTCTGGAATCGCTGGGAAGCAGCACGGGGCCCCTGGTCGATCTCGAACAAGGGCGGGACGTGATTCGAGTCGTTGAAGCGGCGAAGAAGTCTTCGATCGAAGGCCGGCCGCAAACGCTGAACTGGACAAGTGAAAATCCGAAGGGCCCAGTGGTGGTCATCATTCAGGCGCGGATGGGCTCGAGCCGCTTGCCGGGAAAGAGCCTGGCCGAAATTGAAAAGCACCCGATGTTGTGGCACGTGATTCAGCGTGTGAAGCGCGCCTGCCTAATTGACCGCGTGGTGGTCGCGACCTCGACGAGCCCGGCGGATGACGCCATCGAAGCGATGTGCGCGGAGAACGGCGTCACCTGCTACCGCGGCAGCGAGAACGACGTGCTCGACCGGTTCTACGTGGCTGCGCGCGCGGAGAAGGCATCGCAGGTGGTTCGAATCACCGCAGATTGTCCGCTGATTGATCCGGAGGTGATCGATCGCGTCGTGCGCCGCTTCCAGCGCGGCGACGTCGATTACGCGGCCAACTTCATGGTGAGAACTTATCCCGATGGACTCGACACCGAGGTCTTTTCATTCGCTGCGCTGGAGCGCGCCTGGCATGAGGCGACCAAGAGTTCGGAGCGCGAGCATGTGACGCCTTATCTTCGCATCGGAAAATTTCGTACGGCCAATGTCGAGTGCGATTCCATCTCGCTTTATCAGCACTACCGCTGGACGGTTGATGAGGCGGAGGATCTGGAATTTATCCGCGCCGTCTACCGTGCGATGCGCGGCAAAGAAAATTTTGGAATGACTGACGTTCTGGAATTGCTCGAGAAAAATCCGGGGCTGGAAAAGATGAATTCTGAAATCGTTTCCAATCGCGGATATTACAAGAGTCTTTTCGCGGAAGCGCACGCGGTGGCGGCGCCGCGCCGGCCCATCACCAAGTCGATGGCGTGGCTGGAGCGCGCCGAACAGGTGATTCCGGGCTGTTCGCAGACTTTCAGCAAAGGATCGAACCAGCACGTTCGAGGGGTCGCGCCAATATTTCTGGCGAAGGGCAAGGGCTACCGGGTCTGGGATGTCGATGGCAACGAATACATCGATTACATCCAGGGGCTGCTGCCAAATATTTTGGGATACGCGCATGAAGGCGTGAATGCGGCGGTCGCTGAGCAACTCGGCCAGGGACACAGCTTCTCGCTGCCTCACCCGCTGGAAGTGGAACTGGCGGAGCGCCTGACGCGAATCATCCCATGCGCGGAAAAAGTTCGCTTCGGCAAGAATGGTTCGGATGCGACCTCGGGTGCGGTGCGCGCGGCGCGTGCTTTGACGGGACGCGATCGCATCGCCTGCTGCGGATACCACGGATGGCAGGATTGGTACATTGGCAGCACCACGCGCCATGCGGGTGTGCCGGGCGCAGTACGGGCGCTGACGCATCCGTTTCAGTACAACAATCTCGATTCGTTGAAGAAGCTGTTTGAAGAGCATCCGAGCGAGATTGCCGCCGTCATCATGGAGCCGGTAAATTTTTCGCCGCCGGCGGCCGGGTTTCTGGAGGGCGTCAGAGATCTTGCTCACCGGCACGGCGCGCTGCTCATCTTTGACGAAATCTGCACGGGCTTTCATTTCGGACTCGGCGGCGCGCAAAAGAGATTCGGCGTAACGCCCGACATGGCGTGCTTCGGAAAAGCGATGGGGAACGGCTTCCCGATCTCCTGCGTGGTGGGTCGGGCCGATGTGATGCAAAGTTTCGAAGACATATTTTTTAGCTTCACGTTCGCAGGGGAAGTCGCCGCCATGGCCGCGGCGATGAAGGTGCTCGACGTTCTGGAGACGACGCCGGCCCTCGCCCAACTGGAAGCGAACGGACGGGTGCTGAAAGAGGCTTTGAATGCGCTCGCCAAAGAGGCGGGGTTGCAGGAGCGGATTCATTGCGTCGGGTATCCCTTCTGGTCGCTGATCAAATTTCTGGACGCGGATGGAAAAGACAGTTTTCTGGTGCGGAGCCTGTTCACGCAAGAGTGCGTGAAGCGCGGCTTGCTGATCCTGGCGACGCACAATGTGACGGCGGCTCACGATCCCATTGCGATTGAGAAAACGCTGAAGGTCTACGCCGAGGTGTGCAAGACAGTCGCCAAGTGGCTGAGCGACCGCGATCCGGAACAATATCTTGAAGGCGAGATGATTCAGCCGGTGTTCAAAGTACGCTGAGAAGACGTGCGGTGAAGAGACGCTCGGTGAAGAGACGTGCGGAGACGAGACGGAGCTAACGCGGGTGCGGGTGATTGAGCGCGATGGAACGCGGCACACTGGTGGTTCGGGCGGATGCCGGGCTGAAGATCGGCACCGGACATGTGATGCGCTGCCTCGCGCTGGCGCAGAGTTGGCGCGCCGGCGGCGGAAAAGTAATTTTTGCGCTCGCGCAATCGACGCCGGCGCTGGACGATCTGCTGCGATCAGAAAAAATCGACGTGGTTGCGATTGAAGGCGCGCCCGGCAGCAGCGAAGACGCGCGCAATGCCATTCGAATCGCGCAGGGCTGCAACGCCGACTGGTTTATGGTGGACGGCTACCATTTCGATGCGGCCTATCAGAAAGAATTGCAAAGCTTCCGGCCGTTGCTGACGATCGACGACAACGGCCTGCTCGATCACTATGCGGCCGACCTGGTGTTGAATCAGAATGCGCATGCCTGCGCGCCGATGTATGCACATCACTCGCCGAATACCAAGTTGCTCCTCGGGCCGCGCTACGCCTTGTTGCGCGATGAATTCGCCGGCTATCGAGATTGGGTGCGAGAGATTCCGGACCGAGGCTTGCACTTATTGCTGACGATGGGTGGAAGCGACGCGAGCAATTTCGCGCCGCGGATTTTGCCTCTGCTGTGGGAGCGCGGCGCGGACGAATTGCAAATTCGCGTGGTCGTGGGCGGAAGCGCGGAGAACGCCGAAGCGGTGGATGAGATCGCTGCAAAGTCTTTTCCCGAGCGAGTCTTTCCCGGATGCCTGTCTCCCGCTCAAATCGAAGTGCTGCGCGACGCGCGGAACATGGCGCCCCTAATGGCGTGGGCGGACCTGGCAATCTCAGGCGCAGGGACGACATGCTGGGAGATGTGTGCGATGGGGCTGCCCGCTATTCTGGTGGTTGTCGCCGAGAATCAAAGATCCATCGCCGAACAACTGGCGGCCATCGGCGCGGTTGAAAATGCCGGGCCCGCGGATCAGATCGACTGCGCCGCGCTAGCCGACCTGTGCGGGAAGTTGCTGGCCAGCAAAGACCGGCGGGCCAGCCTGTCGCAAAAAGCGAAGCAGGTTGTTGACGGCCGCGGCAGAGACCGCGTGCTCGACATGATGAAATGTGGAGATGAGATGTGCGCCTGATTTGCCTGGTGAATAATTATCTTGGCTGGCAGGCGTTGGAGTATCTGCGAAAACAAACGGAAGTCGCCGCGATCGTGATGCACCCGCCGGAGCGGGGCAAATTCTCGAATGAGATCCGTGCGTCGGCGGCTGCGGCCGGAGCCGAAATATTTTGCTCCGATTCCCTGCGCAATTCGGACGGCCTGAACCGAATCGCGGCAACAAAGCCTGACCTGGGCTTCTCCATCATGTTCGGATACTTGCTCAAGCCGGATTTTCTCTCTCTGCTGCCGCGTGGTTGCCTGAATCTTCATCCCGCATTTCTGCCGTTCAACCGGGGCGCGCATCCTAATGTTTGGAGCATCGTGGACGGCACTCCGGCAGGCGTGACCGTGCATTTCATTGACGAAGGAGTCGACACGGGAGATATAGTTTGCCAGAAAAAAGTTCCGATACTCGCGACTGATACGGGCGAGAGCCTCTATCACAAGCTCGAATCCGCGGGATTAGAGTTGCTTCGCGAAGCGTGGCCAGTAATCGAAAGCGGCAAATTCAAACGGACGCCGCAGCCCGCCGGCTCCGGTACAAGCCACAAATTGAGCGACATGGCCGAGATCGACGAGATAGATTTGCAAAAGAGTTACAAGGCGGAAGACTTGCTGAACATTTTGCGCGCCAAAACTTTCCCGCCGCACACCGGGGCTTTTTTTCACCATGATGGCCGGAAGGTGTACATTCGCATCCAGCTTGAGGAAGAGAGCGATGGAAGCAAGCCTGAGAACTGACCGGATACAAATCGGAGGGCGCTCGATCGGTGAAGGCTGCCCTGTGTTTTGCATCGCCGAACTTTCGGCGAATCACGGCGGCAATTTCGAGCGCGCGGTCAGCATCGTGAAGGCCGCTAAAGATGCGGGTGCGAACGCGGTCAAGTTGCAGACGTACACGGCGGACACGATCACGATCGGCAGCGACAAAGAATGTTTTGGAATTGCGGGTGGCACGCTTTGGGACGGCCGCACTCTTCACAACTTGTATCAGGAGGCGTTCACGCCCTGGGAGTGGCAGCCGAAGCTCAAACAAGTTGCGGACGACCTGGGGCTGCAATTGTTTTCGAGCGCGTTCGACGACAGCGCAGTCGATTTTCTGGAGCAGATGAATGTTCCCGCCCACAAGTTGGCGTCGTTCGAACTGGTGGACATCGGGCTGATCCAGAAGATGGCGCGCACGGGAAAGCCGCTGATTATCTCTACCGGCATGGCGAGCGAGGCTGAAGTTGAGGAAGCCGTGCAGGCCGCGCGCCTTGCGGGTGCGGCGCAGATTGCGCTCTTGAAGTGCACGAGCGCGTATCCGGCGCCGCCGGACGAGGCCAACCTGCTGACGATTCCGGAGCTGGCGCGGCGGTTCGATTGTCCAGCGGGGCTTTCCGACCACACCATGGGAATCGCCGTCCCGGTTGCGGCGGTGGCGCTCGGAGCGTGCATCATCGAAAAGCATATGTGCCTGAACCGCGCGGATGGAGGGCCAGACAGCGCCTTTTCACTCGAGCCACAAGAATTCAAAGCTATGGTGGATGCGGTGCGCGTCGCCGAAAAGGCTTTGGGCTCGGTGCGCTTCGGGCCCGGAGCCCGCGAGGCGAGCGGCCTCCAATTCCGGCGTTCGCTGTTTGTTGTGGCGGATATGAAACGCGGCGACGTATTTACGAAATTGAATGTACGCTCGATTCGGCCGGCTGATGGCCTGCATCCACGGCATCTGGATGACGTGCTCGGCCGGCGCGCTGCGTGCGACATCGAGCGTGGCATGCCTTTGCAGTGGGACCTGATTGTTCGTTGAGCGATTTTGTGCGCTGAGCGAGTACCGATCATGCGAGTTTTGCTCTTACATCCCGAAGACAATTTCAGCGGCCCGTGGAAAGACGAGCATTGGGGCTGGATCGTTGATCTTGGAAGAGCGCCGAAATCGTTTTACGAGGAGCGCAGCGCGGAGTTCTGCTGCCCGGTTTCGAGCATCTACGACTTCGCTGTTGAAATCGAAGATGTGCAGGCTTGGCGCGATCTGTTTGCCGTGGGCATGGGCCGAGTGGTCGATCGCCTGGGCGTGGATTGGTGGGACGTAGTTGGATTGCTGCTCCAGCCGGAGATGCAGGATATTCGCCTGGCGACGCGGCTCGCAGAAAAAGTTGGCCGCGGATGCACGCTCACCGCGAGCCGGCCTTCATTGCTGGCGAGCGCTGTGCAATTGCACCTGGGCGCGCCGTTGCGGGTGCTTCAATCGGGAGTCGACGCGCGCGTGCGAAACCGTGTTGCGCGCTACCGGACGGCGCTGCGGAATCTAAGTTTCGGTCAGCTGCGCCAGGTCGTGCATGACAAGTTTGATCCGCACTATCGCTGGCGGCGCAATTTTGCCGCCGCGGCTGCGCCCTCTTCGCAGCCGGTCGTGTTGCTGCCGACGGCTTATTTGAATGTCAGCAAGACGGCGTTGAATTATGCGCGGCTTTTGCCCGACCAGCAATTTTTGTTGGTGGTAGCGCGCGAATCGGCGGCGGTTGCGCAGCTTCCCGCGAACGTGCAATCGGTGTCGCTGGCCGCGTTTGCCGCGAATCGCTCGAATCGTGAAGAACTGCGTGAACTCGAAGATGGCTGGATGCGCCTCGAGCGAATACTCGGCGAGCAAAGTGAGTTCAGCCTGGCGGTGCGGCTCGGAGTGGTGAAGCAGGCATTGGAATTTCTTCGTCGCTGCTTTTCGGTGCGCGACGCATGGAACCACGTGTTTGAAAGATTCAGCGTCGTCGGGTGTCTGAGCGCGGACGATTCGAATCCATATACGCGAATTCCTCTCATCCTCGCCGCGCGGCGCGAGATTCCCGCAGTTGCCTGCCATCACGGAGCGCTCGACTTTCGCATGGCATTCAAGGTTCCGGAGTTTTCGACCTATCTGGCGCAGGGCGAGATGGAGCGCGATTATCTAGAGCAGATCTGCGGAGTCGATGCCCGGCGCATTTGCGTCGGGGCGGCGAGCGTACGCGCGCGAGATTCGGCGAAGTGGAGCGAGGATGCACCGTGGATCGTGTTTTTCACCGAGCCTTATGAGTCAGACCAGTGGCGAGCGGACGCAATCTATCGAGAGGTTCTGCCCCGGCTCTGCGCGGCCGCGCGTCAATCCGGCAAAACGGTGGTGTTGAAGCTGCATCCATTTGAAACAGCGGCGCAGCGGCACAGGCTGGTTAATGCTGCTCTCAACGAAGAGGACCGGAAACTAGTGAAGGTGGTGTCCGGTCCCACTTCGCCGGAGCTTATCAAAAACACGTGGTGCGCGGTGACGGTGGAGTCGACGGTGGCGTGCGACTGCGCATCGGCTGGAATTCCAGTTTTTTTGTGTGGATGGCTGCGGCACGCTTATTCGGGTTACGCGCTGCAATACGCACGTTTCGGTGCGGGCCGAATATTGAAATCGGCCGCCGACCTGGCACGCATTCCGGAGATGATACCCGAGGCGATACCGCCGACGGACGTCGCAATGCGGCTCGCACAGCCGATTTCGCAAGATACGCTGGCCGAGGTGTTGCTCCAGCCGGCGGTCGAGCATTTAGCAAAAACGGCGACCGGCGATTAGCCGATGCCCTTGTGAAGCAGTTGCACTAAATTTGCCAGGCCGAAAGCCGAGACGGCCGCGAGCGCGGGCGCAACGATTCCGATCCCCCAAAGCACGCGCCGGTCCTTTGGAATCCAGCGATAGAGCGCGAGCAACACGAAGGGAAGAATCGGAATTGCGAAGCGGGCGAAATTTCCGCGCGCCCAGTAAGGATAGTTGTAGGTGAAGAGACACCAGAGATAAGGCGCGAGGAAGATGGCTTCCACCGAATGGGAGCGGCAATATTCGCGAAACGTTTTCGACCAGATCATCACGACGATCGCTGCCAGGACGAGAAAAATCCAACCGAAACTTAATATGAGATTGCTCCAGGGGGCGGGGTAAAGAATTGTTCCCTTGATGATGGCGTAAAACGGAAAGCCGAAAAGCCAGCCGCCCTGCCACTGCTGGCTGTGATAGCTGTTGACAGTTGCGAGCGGGTCGCCGAAATGAGTCGCCAGCGGAAGCGCGTAAAGCACTCCAACCGCCAGGCCGATGGCAGTGGCGCCCGCGAACTTGCGGAAATCTTTCTGCCAAAGAAGCGTTAGCCCGATGCCGAGCAGGGCGAAGACTCCCAGCGGCCGGACGATGGTTGCGAGCGCTGCGAGCAACGAGGCGAGCATCCAGCAGCGCCGCCGCGCGAATATAAATCCCGCCAGCAGCAGGCACATGAAGAGAGGTTCCGATCCTCCCAGGCACGAGCGCTGGAGCCAGTCAAAGTTGAGAACGGCGAAGTATCCCGCGATCCAGCCGCTCCAGAGCTGGCGCGCGAAAAAAATTGTGGCAAGCGATGGGAGGAATGAACAAACCAAAAGAGCGGTGCGGTCAGAGAGGCCGGTGAGCTTCGACAACGCGGCCATCGCGTAGGGCAGTCCCCAGAACTGCTTGACCTCGATCGCACGAAAATCCCAGTGGCGGATTGCGCTGGCCAAATTCATATAAGCCGAGCTATCGCCAAAATTGTCGACCGCTGCGGTGTAGGCGCGCATGGCTGAGATCGTGGAAATGAAGATTACGAAACTGAGAGCGGCGAGCAGGCAGAGTTCGACAGGCGAGGGTCCGCTCGACACGGGAAATGAGGACTTGAGTAATGCGAGACGGCCCGGCGCCCTCTGCGAATCCGGCGGTGTTTCACGCACCAGCGCGTCAGAAAACGACATTGCCCTCGCTTCTTGATTCACTTCGACGCCAAAATTCATGCCGTGGTGAGCGGATTATAACGTGCACGGCGTGGCTTTGGACGAAGAGGGAAGCCGGAACAGCATTCATTGATGCGGTTCACGCCAATACTTTTCGCGAATCCTCACAGCACGCTTTGCGATAAGCTGGCAGAACGAGTCCAACTGGCGCAAGCCTGAAGGTAGATTTTGAGTCTTCCCAACACAGCGATCGCGGAAGTGCCGCCTCCGACTGCGGTCGTCTCAGCGCGGGTGCCCGCGCCGTTACCTGAAGCGCGCTTTCGCAGCGAGATGGGACAGATCTCGCGTCACTCGGCCGTTTTTTTTCTGGGCACGCTGTTCACGGCGGCGGCGGGATATTTCTTCAAAATTTATGTTGCTAGAGTGCTGGGCGCGGGCGCGCTGGGAGTTTATGCGCTCGGCATGACGCTGGTCGGCTTCTTCGGGCTTTTCAACGGGCTCGGGCTTCCGCAGACGGCCGCGCGCTTTGTGGCGGCATATTCGGCGACCGGTCAATACCAGAGCCTGCGCGCGTTTTTTCGGCATGCGCTGGTTCTGGTGGCGGCGGCGAATGTCGTGCTCGCCGGCGCGATGGTTCTGGCTGGTCCGTGGCTGGCCCGCAACGTGTATCACTCTCCGGATCTGGCGGGCTATTTCCACTTGTTCGCGGTGGTGCTCGTTTTGACCGGCTTCACGACGTTTTTCGGGCAAGTGCTTGCGGGATACAAAGATGTCGCACTGCGGACGCTGATCACGAACTTCATCAGCAGCCCGCTGAATATTATTCTCGGTGTTTTGTTGCTCAGCGCCGGCATGGGGCTGCGCGGCTATGTGCTGGCTCAGATTTCGAGCGCGGCCATCGTGCTTGTTCTGTTACTCGCCGCCGCGTGGAGGCTGACGCCGCGCGCGGCGCGGCATTTCACGCGCGAAGCGTCAAAAGTGGAGCCGGAAGTTTTCTGGTTTTCAGCCGCCGCCTTCGGAGTCGGCCTGCTTGAGTTTTTGCTGGCGCAAGCTGACAAAATCATGCTGGGTATCTTCGTCGACATACGGCAGGTCGGTATTTACGCGATCGCGGGGGCGCTGGTGGGCTTTGTTCCGGTTGCGCTCCAGTCGGTGAATCAGATTTTTTCTCCCACCATCGCTGACCTGCACGCGCGCGGCGAGCGGGCGCTTCTGGGCCGGTTATTTCAGACTCTCACGAAGTGGATCCTCGGGCTGACGCTGCCGCTGGCCTGCGTGATGATTGTGGAGGCGAAGCCCTTGATGCGATTATTCGGGCCCGCGTTCGAGGCAGGATGGCTGGTGCTGGTTCTGGGAACGCTCGGGCAATTGATCAATGCGAGCACGGGGTCGGTCGGCTATCTTCTTCTCATGTCCGGAAATCAACGCCGCCTGATTCGTGTACAGGCGATCATGGCCGCTTTCGTTATTGTCGCGACTGCGGGATTGGTGCGGCCGTTCGGCATTGTCGGAGTTGCGTTCGCAGCGGCGCTGACCAACGCGATTACCAATTATCTGAACCTGCGCGAGGTTCGAGACGCGTTGCAGATCTCTCCTTATAACCGCACTTATCTGCGGTTGATCTTGCCGGGCGCGGCGAGCATTGCGGCGGTGCTGGGTGTTCGCCTGCTGACTAGAAATTTTCATCCGGAATGGATGGCGATTGCGGCCGCGATGATTGCCGCTTATGTCGCGTTTTGCGGATTGTCGTTGCTGGTCGGCCTCGACGACGACGATCGAATGATAGTAACCGCAGTGCAGCGACGGCTGCTGGGCGCGGTGGGAAGGTCATCATCGATTTGGCAATAAGAATGACGATGCCAGCAACAACGACGGAGACGGCGCCCGCGCGGTGGCAGATCAGCTTGCCGGAGACGTTGTGCGCGGCAGCCGAGCGGCGATTCGCGCCGCAGTTTGGAAACCTGGAAGCGCTCCTGGAATTCGTGCTGCGTGAGCTGATGCAAGACAACGCGGAGGCGCTCGACAAGACGGAGCAGGCGCTTCTGGAACAGCGGTTGCGAGATTTGGGGTACATCTAGCATCATGCCGACGACATCGGACGGCGCTCAACGATTCTCCCCACCGAGCCAGATGATCGCGCACATCAGTCAGCAGGACAACACGAGATGATCACTCGGCTGGCGCGAATTTTCGAGCGGGCGACGTCGTTCTCGGGGAATCGCGACCTGCACTTCGATCGTCCCCTGGTGCTCTTTCAGAGCGACGATTGGGGCCGCGTCGGCGTCCGCGATCGCGAAGGATGGGAAGAGTTGCGCGCGACGGGCGTCGGCCCGGGTGAGTCGCCGTATGACTTCTACAGCCTGGAGACAGCGGACGACTTGATGGCGCTCGCAGATTTGTTGAAGAGGCATAGCGATTCGGTTCGCCGAAGTCCGTCGATGGTGATGAATTTCATCATGGCCAACGTCGAGTTCAATTCCGGGCTCGCATCAGGCGAAAATGAAATTCCGCTGGTTGCGCTCAACGACGGCCTGCCCGGACGATGGCGGCGTCCTCATCTGTTCGAGGCCTACCGGAAGGGAATTGAAGACGGAGTATTCTTTCCGGCGTTGCACGGTCTGACGCACTTTTGCGCGCCGGCAGTCGCCAGAGAACTTGACGCTGGCGGCGAACGCGCTGAACTGATCCGAAAAATGTGGAGCGCGGAGACGCCTTACATCCACTGGCGCATGCCGTGGATCGGATACGAATACTGGGATCGCGAGATGGAGGCCGAGCAGCGCTTTCTTCCGGCCGACGGGCAGCGTTCGGCGATCGAGCGCGCGGCCGCGATTTATCGGGCGTTATTTTCCGCGGCTCCGTTCAGCGCCTGCGCGCCCGGTTATCGCGCCAACCAGGAAACTCACGCGGCCTGGTTTGACGCCGGCGTTCGCATCGCTCAGAACGGGCCCGGAAAGCGGAAAGCGCCACACTTCGACGCCCGGGGAATGCTGCACACATATCGCACGGTTGAGATGGAGCCCGCGATTGCGCGCGTCGATCTGCAACGACTGATTCGCGACGCGGAGGACTGTTTCCGTCGCGGGCTGCCGGTCGTGGTCTCAATTCATTCCATCAATTTTCACTCGACCATTCGAGATTTTCGCGGTCCGACGCTTGCCTTGCTGGATGAGTTCCTGACAGCGCTCGAGAAGAAGTGGCCGACGTTGCTTTACGTTCACGATGCCGATCTGTTTCAAATTGCGTCGGAGGGATTCTATTTTGCGCAGGGTGCCAGAGTCGAAGTTGGCGCAACAACAAAAGCGTGACCGCATTCGAAGCGAGAGAATAGCGGCGAAAGAATAAACGTGAGCACAAAACGAAAGTCGCTGGTTCTGATCACCGTTGATTGTCTGCGAGCCGATCACTGCGGCTTCCACGGGTATGCACGCCCGACCACGCCTTTCTTGAATAGGCTCGCGGCAGAATCTTTCGTAGTGCCGTCGGCGGTCGTTGCGGGAGCGCCTACCTACTATTCATTGCCCGCGATTCTTGCCGCGCGCATGCCGCTTGCACTGGGGAGAGATGTGATCGGCCTCGCGCCGGGAGAGAGCACGCTGGCGAGCGCATTGCGCGAGGCGGGTTACGCCACCGCCGCTTTTTCCGCCGCCAATCCCTACATTTCGGCGCGCTTCGGTTACAACCAGGGCTTCGACATATTCGAGGAGTTTTTTAACTTCGAAGCAACGCCTCACGCCGCAGAGCCAGGAAACTCGGCGGCGAAGAATGTGACTGACGCTGCCCCGAGCACTCGAAGCATTGTCAATCGAGCGCTCAAACAGGCCGCGCAGAGTGCTGGACTCGGCTGGCTCTACGACGAATTATATTTTCAATACTGCCTGCGCATCGCTGCGCCCGCGGTCGAGAGCATCAACGCGTTGCGCCGATTTCCGACTGCTGAAGCGATTGTCGATCGCGCGCTCTCATGGCTGGAGTCCGCCAAGGTGGAGTCCGCGGAGAAGAAGCCGTTTTTTCTCTGGCTGCACCTCATGGACCCGCACTCACCCTATTACCCTTCGGAGCCCGCATATCGGGAACTAACCGGGAAGGTTATATCGTCGATCCGCGCGCGCTATCTGAATGAATTCTGGAACCGGTCCGATCTCGGGCCCGCGCAGCTCGAAAAAAAGAAAGATTCGATTGTCGAGTTATACGACTCCGGCATTCGCTCCGTGGACACCGAGATCGCAAGGCTCGTTTCCCGCCTGAAGGATTCAGGCGTCTGGGATGAATGCACCTTCGCCTTAACCGCGGACCACGGCGAAGAATTTCTGGAGCACGGGGGCCGCTATCATGCTCCGCTAAAATTGCGCGAAGAAATTGCGCATGTGCCGTTGCTGATTCGCGTGCCGGGTGCAGCGAAAAAAGAAGTTGCGCCGCAGCCTTTCAGCCATCTTCATCTGGCGCCAACCCTGCTCGACATCCTCGATGTGGCAGCGCCCGCTACGTTCGATGGAATGAGCCTCTGGCGCGACCTGCAACAAGGCACAGCATGGGAAGTTCCCGCCATTTCGGAGTGCATTTACGGGTGCACCAACCCGCTGCGACGACAGGATCGCAACGGCGCAAGATTGTTGAACGTTCGCGACGCCCGGCACAAGTTGAGCATAAGACTCGAAGCGGGGGCCGTCGAAGCGCTCTACGATCTGACAGCGGATCCGGAAGAGATGAAGCCGCTGCCGCCCGGCACGCAAAAAGAAATTCGCGGCAAACTCCTGCACGCGGCGCACGCGCACATGCAGAAAATCTCGGATGGACGGCGAGCAACCTTGCGGATGAAAGCGCGGGTGCGCGACCTCGGAATCGAATTACAATCGAAATCTCGTGAGCGAGTTCCAGCGCGAGTTCCAGCGCAAGTTTCAAAAGATCGGTCTCTTCTAGGCGCATGATCACCGTCTTCACTCCGTCGTTCGCCGATGACGACAACACGAATGCTCAGAATCTGACGGTGAAAGAGGTCGTCGCGCGTATGGATCCCGCGCGCTTTCGAGTGGTGATGCTGGGCCTGCGCGCGCCCGACGCCCGCATTGCCTCGCGTCCGAATACGCAAATTCTGCGCTGGCGAAGGCGCGGGAACACGGCGCGCGGCTTGTGGCATCTGCTGACTCATGTGCCAGATGTATATTTTTTCCCGCGCGAAGGCCCGCTGGATAGCACCTTCCTCTCGGCCCGACGTCGCCTCGCGCTGAAGACTGCGCTGGTGACCTACGTGGTTTCGGGCGGACTTGAGAAAGACGATCGCCCGCAACTCTTTCGGGCGATACGCGAGGGCGATATCGCCGTCGGCAACAGCCGGTACATGGCGGGGATGGCGCAAAAGCTCGGCGGCAAAAATGTACAGATTATTTATGACGGCGTCGACCGCCGTTACTACTACGCGGATTCGCGAGACGCAGACGCGCCAAGCCCCATCTCTACCAGTCACGGCGTCGACCCGCGGCCCAACCGAATCCTCTTCGCCGGTTCCTTTCGCGGATACAAGCGCGCGGATTTGATGATTGACGCAGCGGCCCGCCATCCGCAATGGGAGTTTCGCTTCGCGGGCACGGGCGAAGAAAAGAGTACGTGCCGACGGCGGGCGCAGGAACTCGGATGCCAGAATGTCCGGTTTCTGGGCCACCTGAACGCAGTCCAGTTGGGCGAAGAGATGCGGCAGGCGCAGATTCTTTTTCATCCGAGCGAGATTGAAGGCCATCCTCAAGTGCTCGGCCAGGCGGCGGCGTGCGGGCTTCCCTGCATTGCGCGAAAGTCGTACGACCCCGACTATGTTGTCGATGGAGCAACTGGTTTGCTGGCCGGCTCGGACGATGAATTGAGCCAGGCGCTGGCGCGGTTGATTGAGGATTCCGATTTGCGCCGCCGAATGTCGGTAGCCGCCATCAAACATGCCGCGAAGTTCGAGTGGGACGGCGTGGCTGCGCAGTGGTCGGAGACCATGGAGAACGCGGTGGTCCTCCGCCAGAACCATCGGCGCCAACGAATTTCCTAATGCAGTGCCGCTAGAATACAGATCAGCAGTCTCCAGGTGGAATGCCAAACAATAAGCGGCGAGTATTGATTCTTTCGGAGATCATTTCTCCGTATCGCATTCCGGTGTTCAACGCTCTTGCGCAGCATGAGCGTGTGGATCTGCACGTGGTGTTTCTCTCCGAAACCGACGCGGGGCTGCGGCAGTGGCGAGTTTACAAAGACGAAATCAATTTTTCTTATGAAGTCTTGCCTTCAGCGCGCTTCCGGGCGGGCAAGAGCAGTCTGATCCTGAACTGGAAATTGCGGGCGTGCCTCAAAAAGTTTGCGCCCGATGCCATCATCTGCGGCGGCTACAACTACGTTGCTTCGTGGGAAGCGCTGTGGTGGGCGAAGAAACATGACACGGAACTGATCTTGTGGTCGGAAAGTAATCGTCACGACGCGCGCACCGGGCTCGAATGGGTGGAGTCGCTGAAAGCTTATTTTCTATCGTGCTGCGATCGGTTTGTGGTGCCGGGCAAGGCATCCAGCGAGTACCTTCAGTCGCTCGGAGCTGAGGTGGATACGATCTCGATGGCGCCGAATGCGGTCGACAACGATTGGTTTCGAAGAGAAGCAGATAGCATTCGCGGCCGAGAAAGAGTTCGCGGAGAAACAGAAAGCCAAGCAGAATTTCGCGAGCGGCTGCGGCTGCCGGCTCGGTTCCTTCTTTTTGTGGGCCGCCTGGTTGCGGAAAAAGGAGTTTTCGACCTGCTCCATGCTTACGACCAACTCGAGGCCGCCACTCGATCGAATGTGGGATTGGTTTTTGCCGGAGATGGGCCAAGCAGAGCTGAGCTGGAATGGCAGGCGCAGAGCGTCAGCCCGGGCATGATTTGCTTCCCCGGTTTTTTGCATCGCGAAGATCTCGCCGCCCTCTACGCTTTGGCGGACGCTTTGATTCTGCCCACGCACAGCGATACCTGGGGCCTGGTGGTGAACGAAGCGATGGCCTGCGCTCTTCCGATTATCGTGACGAATGTCGCCGGCTGCTCGAGCGACCTGGTCGATGATGGCTGGAACGGTTATGTGGTGCCGCCGCAGCATCCGGAAGAACTTAGCCTGGCGATGGATGCGCTGACGCGAGACGCAGATCTGAGACAAAAGATGAGCGCGCGCAGCTTCGCGCGAATTCTAGATTACTCACCCGAGGCCTGTGCTGACGGCTTAGCCGCAGCCGCGCTCGCCACGGCAAGCGAGGTCCAATGGATGACAGGGTAAAACCGTGGCAGTGGGTCGGCATTGTGATCGGCGCATTGCTTTTCTTCTATGCCGTGCTGTCCCATCTGCATTATTTCGGCAGCATTTCGTTCCTGGGCGCAATTCTGCTGATTGAAATCGTCATTGCCAGCCTCTGGAAATACGATCAGCGTTTTTTTGTTCTGCTCATGGTCGCTTTCCTCTGGGCGGGCATGCACGTGCCTCTCCAGAATGCCTGGACGGGCGGGCGCTGGCTGGTGCTGACCTCGGGCGCTGTGATTGGTTACATCATCTGGATGCGAGCCCCGCGCAGCAGTTTTCGATCGATTCATCTGATGGCATTTTTCTGCATCGGCGCCGCCTGCGTGTCGGCGACGGTCTCATCCTACGTGCAGATGGCGTCTTACAAGGCTTTGAGCCTGTGTCTGCTCTTTCTTTATTGCACCTCAGGGGCGCGTCTCGCTGTGGTTGGCCGCGAGGAACGCTTCTTCCGCGGACTTGTCTGGGCGAGCGAGATCGCCGTTTACGTCACGGCGATTTGCTATTTCGGGTTGGGCGAAAGTATCTGGGGCAACCCAAACTCACTGGGCGCGGCGATGAGCATTGGAGTTTTCCCCGTCCTCCTATGGGGATGGTTCACGAGCGATGGTCCCACTCTCAAATTTCGCAGGCTGGCCGCGCTGCTTCTTTGCGCCTACCTCGTCATGTTCAGCATGGCGCGGGCCGGAATTTTTTCCATGGTGGTGGTCACTATTCTCTTTTGTCTTTGCCTGCATCAGTACCGGTTGCTGGTGAAGATTGTCGCACTCGTGCTGGTTACGGTTGCAGCGACCGGAATGCTCGCTCCCGACACCCTGAACAAGTCGATGGAAAATTTGGAGGACGCGGTGCTCTACAAGGGCCACCGGGAGCAGGGGCTGTTCGGGTCGCGGCAAAGCCCGTGGGAGAAATCCATTGCCACGATCAAGGAGCACCCGTGGTTTGGGACCGGCTATGGGACGAGCCCGACGGGCGACGATCCGGGACTGAATTTCGGAAAATTCTCTTCGAGTTCGGAGACCGTGCGCGAGCATGGCAGCAGCTACATGACGATCGCCGAGTGGGTCGGGTTGCTCGGCGTCACGCCGTTTGTCGGTCTGCTCGGGCTCACCATATCGAATGTCTGGCAGGTATTCGCGTGGATGAAACGAACCTCCCAGTTCCGCCACTACTCGATTCCGCTG
This sequence comes from uncultured Acidobacteriaceae bacterium, assembly GCA_963803645.1. GTDB lineage: Bacteria > Acidobacteriota > Terriglobia > Terriglobales > Acidobacteriaceae > Acidiflorens. Next base: position 1,963,928 of record CAWDNK010000007.1, read on the forward strand.
GCCATGGTGGTGCTTGCCGGCCTGATCCACGCCAATTTTGAAGACTGGCTTTTTGCGGTGGGCGCCTATCCCTGCGTGTATTTCTGGGTCTTCGCGTTCATGCTCGCCGACCTGAAGCCCGCCGCCGCGGTCGCGTCGAACGTAACGGCCTTTCCTCGGCGCGCGGCGGTCCCGGCGGCTTTCAGAGCGGTTGCGTCGGGTCAGTAATTCGATTAAATCAGTGATTCGATGAAATCAACGATTCGAGTAAATCAATGATTCGAGTGAATCATGATTCGAGTAGATCATGATTCGACTCTTCATCAATGGCTTGGCCGCAAGCGCCGGCGGCGGGCTTACGTATCTGCGCAATGTTATTCCCCACCTCGCGCGCAGGGACGACGTCCACACGACGGTTCTCTTGAACTCGGCTCTGCGCCGCGAGTTCAAAGAAGCGGCAAATATTTCGCTTATCGAAATTCCGGCCTCTGACGGCGCGCTTCGCCGCTTGTTGCGAGAGCAAACCGAGATTCCGGGACTCCTTCGACGCAGCAACGCGGACGTTTTGATCTCCGCGGGCAACTTTGCGCTCTGGAATTCGCCGGTGCCGCAGATCCTGCTCTCCCGTAATTCGCTCTACACTTCCCCTGACTTTGCGCGTGACGTTCGTCTGCGCGGCGACTATGCGATCTGGATGGATACGCTGGCCAAGGGCTGGCTCGCTCGCGAGTCGATCCGGCGCGCCGATGTGACAGTCGCGCCCAGCGCGGCATTTGCGCGCGAACTCACGGATTGGAGCGGCCGGGAAGTGCTCTCGATCCATCATGGATTCGACGCAGAGGCGTTCGTGAGTGACGCCGCGCCGCTTTCGGCCGCGGTCCAGTCCCAGCTTGAGCGCGGGCGAGACGCGCTGCGCCTGCTCTTCGTGAGCCACTACAACTACTATCGAAACTTTGAGACCCTGTTTCGTGCCATACCGATACTGAGCCGCCGTCTGAATGGCAGACGAGTCAAGCTCTATCTGACATGCCGCATGAGTTCAAGCGATAATCCCGGAAACTACCGGACCGACGCTGCGTCCGGCTTGCTTCACGGCTTGCGAAATAACGACTCGCGAAATAAATGCGAGATCGTCGAACTCGGCAGCGTCCCGTATCGTTCTTTGCATCATCTCTATCGCGCTTGCCACATCTATGTGAGCCCCGCCTATGCGGAGTCGTTCGCGCATCCGCTGGTCGAGGCAATGTCCAGCGGCCTGCCGGTCGTAGCGGCGGATTTAGCGGTGCACCGCGAAATTTGTGGGAGCGCTGCCATTTATTTTTCGCGATTTTCCCCCGAGGAACTGGCGGCCTGTGTTTCTCGAATCTGTGACTCACCCGAACTGGCCGAGAACCTATCGAACAACGGATTGCATCGGTCGCAGGATTTTAGTTGGCACCAGCATGTGTCGCAGTTGCTGGAGTTGGCTGAGAACCTGATTCGCACTCGCGCGGAGAGCCGCAATTGAAGCCCAATCCAGCAAACGCGGCCGCTGACGGGCTGTTGCCGCGCCAGACCGACGCAGCCAGTCTCCACGTCCTGACGCTGACGCCTTTTTTCCCGTCGCTCGAAAACGAAGTCCGAGGCTGCTTTATCAAAGAACCTCTCGATGCTTTGGCGGACCTCGAAATAATTTCAAGCGTGATCGCCGTGAGCCCAATCTACAGCTGGCGGCCGCATTCGAGTCCGGCAGCTCCGGCGGATTGGGTGCGATACCCGCAGATTCCCGGCACACTCGGCCTGTCGAGCGCCGGGCGCTTCCTGCACGCGAGCCAGCTTCGAAAAGTGCAGCAGTTGCACGGCAAGCGGCCCATCGACGTGATTCACGCGCATGCAGCTTTGCCTTGTGGGCATGCGGCATCTTTGTTCGCGCGGCAGCTGAAAATTCCTTACATCGTGACGGCTCACGGCTTGGACGTCTTCAACAGTTGCTTCCTCACGGGCGCGCCCGCTGAGTGGAGGCGCCGCGTCTCGATCGCCGTGTATCGGAGCGCGAGCACGGTCGTGTGCGTCAGCCGCAAGGTGCAGAAGATCCTGGAAGACGGGATGCCAGCCGGGGCGCCGGACAGTGTTCGCACCACCGTCGTTTATAACGGCACGGACGCCGAATTATTTTCGCCGAATCCAGATTGCCTTCGGTCGAGTCCCGCCGTAACCACCAGTGCGTCGCCGCCAGAAATTCTCGTGGTCGGCAATCTCATCCCCAGCAAAGGACAGGATCTCGTCCTCCGGGCCATTCATCGCGTCGCCGACGAATTTCCATCTGTGCAATGCCGAATCATCGGAGAGGGTCGGGATCGCGCGCGACTCGATGCGCTAGCCGTTGAGCTTGGCGTGCGCGAGCGAATTCATTTTCTGGGCCGCCAAAATCGGCTTGCAGTCGCCGATGCGCTGCGCCGCTGTACCGTGTTCGCTCTCCCCAGCCGCAACGAAGGGCTCGGCTGCGTCTATCTTGAAGCGATGGCCTGCGCCAAGCCGGCAATCGGCTGCCGCGGGCAGGGAATCGAAGAAATCATCGAGCATGAAAAGAACGGCTGCCTGATTTCTCCCGACAATCTCGACGAGCTGGCGCAGGCGCTTTCGGCTTTTCTGCGATCGCCCGACTTATGCGCGCAGGTCGGACTGGCCGCCCGGCAAACAATTCTGAATGGTCTGACGTTGTCGCACCAGGCCCAAGACTTGGCAACACTGTACCGTCTTGCAGCTTCAAATCGTGCTCTATAATCGGGTCACTGGCCGCGGAGGAGTGGGGTGCTCCATCAACGTTACAAAGACATCGCCTTTTGGGGCATCGCGAAAGCTACGCTTCCGAATTATCTGTTGCATCGCTATCTTCTGCATGCGAGGCCGAACGGCTCGACTGCACCTGCATTTAGGTTGCGGACCGAAATATCTGCCGGGTTTTCTGAACATCGATGGCAATCTATTTAATAAGCTCGACCTCTGGCTCGATGTGAGAAACGGCCTGCCATTTCCCTCCAATTCGGTGGACTCGATCTACTCCACGCACATGTTCGAGCACTTCTATTTCGATGAACTCGACCTGCTGCTGCGGGATTGCGTGCGCGTGCTGAAGCCCGGCGGCGGTGTTCGTCTGATCGTTCCCAACCTTGAAAGCGCGATCCAGGCCTATAGCCAGAGTCGAAGCGCGTGGTTCGAAGACACGTTCCCGCGCCATTTCGAATCGCTCGGCGGCCGATTTTCGAACTTTGTTTTTTGCGACGGCCAGCACCGCACCGCCTTCGACTTTACGCATATGAGCGAAGTACTCAGGAAGTCCGGCTTTCGCGAAGTAGAGAAGTCGAGCGAGGGAAGCAGCCGCCTGTATCGCTCCGAGGTTCCGCCCTACGAGCCGGGAGACTCACGAGACCTGCCGCATTCGTTGTACGTCGAAGCCTTCAAGTAGCCGCGCCTATGTGTGGGATCTTTGGGATTGTCACGAAGGACGGAAGCATTTCGCGCGGCGTCCTCGAAAATGCTGCCAGCGCGCTTGCCCATCGCGGTCCCGACGATTCCGGCTCGGTAGTCGTTGAAACGAGCCTTGACGGAAATCGTCAAGTCGGCTTTGCGCACACGCGCCTCTCCATCATCGATCTCTCGCCTCTCGGCCACCAGCCGATGCGCGATCCAGCGAGCGGCAACTGGATCGTCTTTAACGGAGAGATTTATAACTTCCGCGAGCTGCGCGCTGAGCTCGAGGCAGCCGGCAATCGCTTTCAAAGTCATTCCGACACAGAGGTGATCCTCGCCGCCTACCGAATCTGGGGCGCTGAATCTTTTGACCGCCTGCGCGGAATGTTTGCCTTCGCGCTCTGGGATGCCTCGCGCCAAACCCTGCTCCTGGTGCGGGATTCCATGGGTATTAAGCCCCTCTATTATTACGATTCCGGTAAATGCTTTTTATTTTCTTCAGAGGTGCGCACCCTGCTAAAGACCGGCCTGGTGCCGCGCCACATCGACCGAAACGGACTTTTCAGCTTCCTCGCATTCGGCTCAGTTTATGAACCGCGAACGATTATCGAAGGAATCTCGGCGGTGCCTCCCGGCCATATCGTCTCGCTGGAAAAAGACGGCGTCACTAGCCTCGAATATTGGAATCCGCTGGCGAAAATAAATAGTGATTCTGAAGCCGGAAGCCGAGGCGGGACGAGCACGCGCCAAACATCCGCCAACGGCAACGCCACGAAGAATCTCACTACTCTTCTGCGTGACGCCGTCCTCTCGCATCTGGTGAGTGACGTGCCCGTCGGAGTCTTTCTCTCCGGCGGCATCGATTCGTCGAGCCTGGTTGCGCTCATGAGCAGCGCGGGTACGCGCGCCACAACTTTTTCGCTCGTCTTCCGCGAAGCCGAATTCGATGAAGGCGAATATTCGCGGCTGGTGGCACGTCGCTTCGGCAGCGATCACCACGAACTGATGGTTTCTCAACAGGACGCGCTGGCCGCCGTGCCCGACGCGCTCGGCGCGATGGATCAGCCAACCATCGATGGCATCAACACTTTTCTGGTTTCGGCCAAGGCGAGAGCGGCTGGCGTCAAGGTGGCGCTCACCGGACTGGGCGCGGACGAGATGTTTGCAGGATATTCGAACTTCCGCGATGTGCCGCGCCTGGAGCGGGTTTCGGCGGGCTTCACAAAATTGCCCTCCTGGATGCGCCGTCCCGTGGCTGCGTCGGTCGCCGCATTGGGCAGCAAAAGCGACCGCGGCCGCAAAATGTCGCAGTTGGCCTCCGAGCTTGCGGAAGACGAAAACGCCATTCCGCACAACGCCGCGCATAAAGCCGCGCATAGCGTCGCGCATCCTTATTTTGTGACGCGAAATCTGTTCACCCCCGCCGAGCGGCAAGCTATATATGGCGGCGATTTCGAAAACGCGGAGCGCGAAATGGCGGGTGTTTTGCAGGCTTCCATTGCTGCCAGCAGTGGCCTCGACCCGGTGAATCGCGTCTCCTATCTGGAATCGACTTTCTACATGCGCAACACGCTGCTTCGCGACTCCGATTTCATGAGCATGGCTCACGGTCTGGAACTGCGCGTGCCGTTTCTGGATCGCGCGTTGGTCGAAGCGTGCTTTCGCATTCCGGGCGACGAAAAGTTGCAAGGCGATACACCGAAGCGGCTCCTGCTGAAGAATCTGGGCGTGGAGTTGCCGAGCGAAATCGTGAATCGTCCCAAACGCGGGTTCACCCTGCCCTTCGAGCACTGGCTGCGCGCCGAGATGAAGCCGATGGTCGAAGAGTCGCTCTCGGGAAGTTGTGGCGCTGAAGGCCTTCTTAACACCGGCGCCATGCGCGCGGTCTGGAGCCGCTTTCTTGCCGGGAACACTTCATGGTCGCGCCCGTGGTCGCTTTTCGTTTTTCAGCGCTGGTGCCAGGAAAATCTCTAAACCCGTCTTCGGACAAAATACGGTCGAACAAAATATTCCTCCGGAACTCAACTAGCAACCATCCGCCTCTCCACAATCAGCTACCATTAGTGGAATCTCCATCGCCAAATGACTTTGGTCGAAACGAAGCCGGACGTGGGTGTATCGATATCCGAATTGTCTCGCGAAATGACGCGCGCACAGGCGCGAGACGTGAAGCGCACCCCTTCACGCCTGCTGCCGGTCAGCGTGATCATTCCGGTCCGCAATGAAGCTGCCAATCTTGCGTGCTGCCTAGAATCGCTGGCGGATGCCGCCGAAATTTATGTGATCGATTCGCAGAGCGCGGACGAGAGCGCCGCGATCGCGCAAGCTCACGGCGCGACCGTCGTTCAGTTTCATTATTCCGGAGGCTGGCCTAAGAAACGCCAGTCGGCGATGGACACTCTTCCGCTCACCTGCGACTGGATTTTGTTGCTGGATGCGGACGAAATTCTGACGCCGGAACTTGCCAACGAAATCCGCGCCGCCATTCAAGATCCCGCCGTGGACGGTTATTCCATCTGCCTGCAAATGCATTTTCTGGGCCGCGTGTTGCGGCATGGCGACGCCAGTTTCTGGAAGCTCTCGCTCTTTCGCAAAGGCCGCGGACGTTTCGAATGCCGGCTGAAAGACCAGGACGCGTCGATGGCCGACATCGAAATCCACGAGCATGTGGTAGTCGACGGCGCGAGCGGCAAGCTGCGCCACGCGCTCGTACATCACAACGTGGCGTCGCTCTCACGCTACATTGCCAAGCACAACGAGTATTCGAACTGGGAGGCGCACGTGCTCCTGCAGCCTGCGGATCGATCGGAAGAATTGCGCGCCGACTTATTTGGCACGCAGGCGCAGCGCCGGCGCTGGCTCAAACGCAAGCTCTATCGCCTGCCGGGCTCTCCAGTTCTTCTTTTTCTCTATCGCTACTTTCTGCGTCTTGGAATTCTCGACGGCATTCCCGGCCTGATCTACTGCATATTCCAGGCGGTGCAAATGTTTCACACCAAGGCAAAAATCTACGAGCTGCGCCGCGGGGGAAACTAGCCATGTGCGGCATCAGCGGCCTCGTAAATTGCGGTGACACCGAAACTCTGGTCCGCATGACCGGCGTGCAATGGCATCGCGGACCCGACGACTCCGGGCTCCGGGAGCGGCGTTTCGGCGACGGCACCTACATCGGTCTCGGCAGCCGGCGCCTCGCCATTCTTGATCTATCGCCTGACGGCCACATGCCGATGTCGAACGAAGACGGCTCGGTGTGGATCACCTACAACGGCGAAATTTACAACTTCGCCGATCTGCGCCGCGAACTCGAAGCCAAAGGCCATCGTTTTCGCTCGCACACCGACACCGAAGCCATCGTTCACCTCTACGAAGAATACGGCGTCGATTGTTTGAATCGGCTGAATGGCATGTTCGCGTTCGCCATCTGCGATCTGCGCGGCGCTTCGCCCAAACTGTTTTTGGCTCGCGATCATTTCGGAATCAAGCCGCTCTACTATCACGAGTTCGGCGGCAAGCTGGCGTTCGCATCCGAGATCAAGGCTCTGCTTGAAGTGCCGGGCATTGAAGCCCGCATCGATCGCGACGCGCTGCATCAATACCTGACGTTCCTCTGGGTGCCCGATCCCGCGACGATGTTCGAGGGCATTCGCAAACTCGAGGCCGGGCACTACGCGACCTGGCAACGCGGCGAATTCAAGATCGAACAATACTGGGACCTGACCTTCCCTCCCGCCGGCCACAGTTTTGAACAAGATCAAGCCCAGCTTGAAGAAGAAATTCGCGAGCGTTTCTGCGCCTCCGTCGAGCAACAGATGGTCAGCGACGTTCCCATCGCCGCGTTTCTCAGCGCCGGCCTCGACTCTTCGAGCATCGTCGCCGCCATGGCGCGCAAACAGCCGGTGCGCACTTATACGATTACCTTCCCGAAAAAATATCGCGTCGGTGAGTCCACGCTCGACGATCCCGCCGTCCCCGATCGCCTGGCGCGGAGTCTCGGCTGCGAGCATCACGAGATCGTGGTCGAGCCCGATGTCGTGAACTTGTTGCCAGAGCTCGCCTGGCATATGGATGAGCCGACTGCCGATCCGGCGATCATCACGTCGTTTCTGGTTTGCCGCGAGGCTCGCAAGAAGGCGACGGTCCTGCTCTCTGGCGTGGGAGGAGACGAGCTGTTCGCCGGATATCGCAAGCACGTTGCGCATGGATGGGCGGAAGAATATCGCCGCCTGCCGGCCTTAGCGCGGTCCGGCGCAGAAAAGGCGATCCTCGCGCTTCCAAGCCTGCGCGGCACGCCTTTCAAAGGTGCGGTGCGCATGGCGAAGAAGATGGCGCGCAGCGCCGCTCTGAGTCCGGCCGAAGCCTTCATACGAAATTGCACCTACCTCGACGCGAACCAGAAGCAGGAGTTATACGCGCCGCAAGCCCGCGCGACAACAGGCTATGACGGCGCTGCGTTCGACCCGGCCTCGCGCCATTTGGCGGCGTTCAACAAAGTCCGCCATGCCGACTTTCTCAACCAGATGCTTTATCTGGACGCGAAAATTTTCATGCCGACGCTCAACCTGACCTACGCCGATAAAATGAGCATGGCATCGTCGGCGGAAGTTCGGGTCCCATTCCTCGATCGCCATCTCGCCGAATTTGTTGCCTGGAACGTGAAGCCCGAATGGAAACTGAAAGGCAAATGGCGTCCGACCACGAAGTACATTTTTCGTCGAAGCGATGCGCGGAATGCTGCCCAATGAAGTCTTGCGGCAGCCCAAGGCTGGCTTCGCCGCGCCCGTGGATTACTGGCTGGCGCACGATTTGCGTCCTCTCGTCGATGATCTTCTTTCCGATTCGCAGGTTCGCAGCCGCGGACTTTTTCAGCCCCAAACAGTTCGCCGTTACGTCGACGAGCATCGACGAGGCGCCGAAGACTGGTCCATGCAAATCTGGCAACTGCTGACCCTCGAAATCTGGATGCAACTCTTTCTCGACGGCGGCGCGCGCGCGTTCGCGGACAAAGCGCTCTCTCGACGAACCACAACCGAGCGTAGCTCTGCGAACCAAACAGCGACCCCGTCTGAACTGATCTCCGCATGAAACAACTCTTACAAGACGCGCGCACGGGCGACCTGACGGTAACCGAAGTCCCGGCTCCTCAATTGCTGCCCGGATGCCTGCTGGTGCGGACCGCAGCGTCCCTCGTATCGGCCGGCACGGAGCGGGCTTCGGCTGAATTCGCGCGCAAGAATCTTGTCGCGAAAGCCAAGGCTCGTCCTGACCTGGTGCGCGACGTGGTCGCCAAACTTCAGCGCGACGGATTCGCGGCCACGCTCGGCACCGTGCGTTCGCGGCTCGCGCAGCCGCAATCGGTGGGCTACAGCAGCGCCGGCATCGTGGTCGCGGTGGGCGACGGCATTTCCGATATCAGCGCCGGCGATCGCGTGGCTTGCGCCGGAGCCGGATATGCCGTCCACGGCGAGCTCGCCTGTGTGCCGCGTCTGCTCGCGGCAAAAATTCCGGCGAACGGAAACGTATCGCTCGACGAAGCTGCTTTCGCAACCGTGGGAGCCATCTGTCTACACGGCATCCGCACCGCTGAAGTTGCGCTCGGCGAAACCGTGGCGGTAATCGGACTCGGATTGCTCGGCCAGATTACCGTGCAACTGCTGCGCGTTGCCGGTTGTCGAGTCTTAGCGATGGATTTGTTAGAGCAGCGCGCCGCGCTCGCTATTCAAAATGGAGCCGAGGCCGCTAGCACGAGCGAGCGCGACTTCCGCAATCTCTGTTTCCAAAAAACCGGCGGCACCGGCGTGGATGCTGTGTTAATCACGGCGGAAACTCCAATGAGCGGTCCCGTCAATCTCGCGGCCGACGTCGCGCGCGATCGTGCCATCGTCGTCGCCGTAGGAACCGTTGGCATGGAACTCGAGCGCAAACTTTATTACGAAAAAGAATTAACCTTTCGCGTTTCGCGGTCGTACGGTCCCGGCCGTTACGATGCCGCGTACGAACAGAAGGGCCGCGACTATCCCATCGGCCACGTGCGCTGGACTGAGACGCGCAACATGGACGCGTTCCTGCATTTCGTCGTCGATCGCAAGCTCGATCTCACATCGCTCATCACGCATCGCTTCTCACTCGACGAAGCGGGCCGCGCTTATGACTTGATCCTGGGTCGCACCGACGAGCAATTTCTTGGTGTGCTGCTGACGTATCCGCGAGCGGAGAATGTCGCGGATTTTTCCTATTTACTCAATGCCGCTGAAAAAATCTCGGTCATTCCGATGACGCGACGGCCGAAGTCAGATAGCCGCACCTCCATCGGCCTCGCCGTTCTCGGTGCCGGGGCGTTCGCGCAAAACACGCTCCTGCCCGCGCTGAAGGCTCTTCCCAATGTTTCCCTGGTCGGCGTGTGCAACGCCACTGGCCCGCGCTCCCGGAGCGCCGCAGAAAAGTTTGGATTCTCTTATTGCTCAAATTCGGAAGACGACCTTCTGCGCGATCCCAAAGTCAGCGCCGTGCTAATCGCGACTCGTCATCATCTTCATGCCGACCAGGTGCTCGCGGCGCTCGACGCGCGGAAAGCAGTCTTTTGCGAGAAGCCGCTTTGTTTGACGGAAGCGGAGCTTGCGTCCATCGTCCGCATAATGTCGCCGACAATGTCGCGCTCAACGCCGCGCGCAGCGCCGCAAGCCGGCGACGGCCCGGCCAGCGCGCCCCCGCTGATGGTCGGATTCAATCGGCGCTTCGCACCCATGGCCGTAGCGCTGAAAGAGTTTTTGTCTCATATCCACGAACCGCTCTCCATGCACTACCGCGTAAATGCCGGCTACATTCCGGCCGATCATTGGATCAACGATCCCGATCAGGGCGGAGGCCGCATTCTGGGCGAGCTTTGCCATTTCGTGGATTTGTTTTGCTTCCTCGCGGGCGCGCCTCCGGTCGAAGTGCGCGCGGAGAGCATCGGCAACTCCGGCCAGTACAGCATGGACAATATCGTCGCAACTTTAAAGTTCGGCAACGGCACCGTAGGCACGATCACCTACATGGCGAACGGCGACAAATCAGCCTCGAAGGAGCGGCTCGAAGTTTTCGGAGGCGCGTCGGTCGCGATTCTAGAAGACTTTCGGCGTCTCGAACTCGTTCGCAATGGAAAGCGGAAAATTTCGCGCGAGCGCTGGAAACAAGACAAGGGTCACGCCGCGGAGATGAAATTATTCATCGAGGCCGCACAGGGAAAGATTCCACCGCCGATTCCATTTGAACAAATAGTCGGTTCGACTCTGGCGACACTGCGGCTCCAAAACGCCTGCCAGACGGGTCAATCACTCGATGTCGACGTGAACGGTTTCATGGCTTCAGCCCTGCGCGAAAAAATCGCCGCGCTGAAAATGGCAACCAGCTGAGAAGAAAAAATGAGACGTAAATGTTGATTCTGGGCCTGAACATGTTTCACGCGGATTCGTCCGCCGCGATTGTCGACGACGGAAAAATTCTCTTCGCCGTGGCGGAAGAGCGCCTCAACCGCCAAAAACATTACGGCGGATTTCCCTCGCTCGCCGTCAAAGCCTGCCTCGACGCGGCGGGCGCAAAGCTTACCGACGTTCAGCACGTCGCCGTCGGCCAGGACAGCGACGCGCATCTCGCGAAAAAAGTTCAATACGCGCTCGCCAATCCCGCCAAGATTTTGAACTTCATCAAGATGCGCCAGCGCAAGGAATCCATGCGCGACGTGCGTTTGCTGCTGGCGCAGGCTTTCGACCTCGATCCGAAAGAATTGCAATTTCAGGAGCATCACGTCGAGCATCACCTCGCCCACATTGCCAGTTCCTACTACTGCTCGCCCTGGGAAACAGCGGCAGGCTTCAGCTATGACGGCTCCGGCGATTTCGTCTCCACCATGATGGCGCGCTGCGAGGGGCACAATATCGAAATCCTCGACCGCATTTTTCTCCCGCACTCGCTCGGAAGTTTCTACACCATGATCTGCGATTTCATCGGCTACAAAAAATATGGAGACGAAGGCAAAGTGATGGGCCTCGCTCCTTATGGCCGAGACACGTATGTCGATGAGATTCGCAAGATCGTTCCTCTGAAGAACGGCAGCTTTCAGCTCGACATGAGCTACTTCAGACCGCTCGGCAGCAGTCAGGGTATGCAGGTTATGCCCGATGGAACGGTGCGGCTGGCGCGGCATTTCAGCGATAAGATGGAAAAGCTCTTCGGGCCTCCGCGCGATCCGCAGGCGGAAATCACGCAGCGCGACATGGATCTTGCCTACGCGATGCAGCATTGTTTTGAAGAAGTGTTGTTTCATACATTGAACGCGCTGCACAAACGCGTGCCCGAAGAGAATCTCGCCATGGCAGGAGGCTGCGCGCTCAACAGCGTGGCCAACGGCAAACTGTTTTCCCGGACTCCGTTTCGACGCACCTGGATTCAGCCCGCCGCCGGCGATGAGGGTTTGGCGATCGGCGCTGCGCTGCACACGCATCACGCGATTCTGCAACAACCGCGCCAGGAGCAGATGAATCACGCTTATCTCGGCTGCGAATTTTCCGACGCTCAAATTGAATCCGCCCTCAAGTCATCGCGCGTGAAGTACCAGCGCCTCGAGCGCGAGCCGCTGCTGGACGCCGTCGCCACCGAGATGACCAGCGGCAATGTCGTCGGCTGGTTCCAGGGCCGCATGGAATGGGGTCCGCGCGCGCTTGGCAATCGTTCCATCGTGGCGCATCCCGGCCTGCCCGGCATGAAAGATGTTTTGAACGCGCGCATCAAGCGTCGCGAGTGGTTTCGTCCGTTCGCGCCGGCGATCCTCGCCGAGTCGCAGCATGAATATTTTGAGCACGATCATCCCTCGCCCTACATGCTCCATGTCTACAAAGTTCGCGCCCACAAAAGAGAGAGCCTGGGCGCCGTGAACCATGTCGACGACACAGGTCGATTGCAGACCGTAGCCCGCGATGAAAATCCGCTCTACTACGATCTCATTAAGACCTTCGCAAAAAAGAGCGGAATCCCAGTGATTTTGAACACCAGCTTCAACGAAAATGAGCCGATTGTGTGCACGCCGCAGGAAGCGATCGACTGCTTTCAGCGAACCAAAATGGACGTTCTTGCCATCGGCCCGATGATTGCCCGCAAGACTGACCAGTGAGCGGGCGGAGCCTCACAGTGAAGATCGAGACCGAATACCGGAACGGGTATCAGAACGAAGACCGGAAAGTAGCTCCGACAGAAGACCGGCAATTCGAATCGCCTGTGATGCCTGAAAGCGCACTCGCGACCACCCCCGCAACTTCCGTCGTGAGTCTTCGCACAATCTGCGCCTGTCGCGGAGTTCGGGCCCTCGCCTGGGACGGCGAGGTACTCTACGCAGGTTTCGGTTACAACCTCATTCGCTGGCGAGCCCGCGCGAATGAACGGCGTCGAAGGGTCGACGTACGGTGGGAATCGGTCGCGAGCTTCAATCCCGGTTGGTGGAGAAATCTCACCTCGCGAGCGCGGCTCAGCTCACGACTTGTGCGCGACGGCTTTCACGCTTTGGCGATTCTCCGCGATCCAAGCGAGCCGCGGCCCGAGGATCAGCGAACGGACGACCAGCGAACGAAAGATCAGCAGCCGGCAAATCAGCCACTGGAAAACCGCAACAACAAGGCCCAGCGCACCTTGATCGCCGCCGTTCCCGGCGCGATCGTAACGCGGGTTCCCGGCAGCGATGAATTCCGGGTGACGCACGAAATCCGCCGCGGCACACGCCCGCTGCATATCACTGCTGTTCCAGACGGAACTGTCTACTGGGGAGAATATTTCGACAATCGCGAACGCGCCGAGGTTCACATTTTTGCGTCCGCCGATCGCGGCGAGAGCTGGCAGATCGCCTATACATTTCCCGCGCGCGCGATCCGCCACATTCACAATATTGTTTACGATCGCTGGGGAGGTTGCTTATGGATCCTCACCGGCGATGACGGACACGAATGCAAAGTGCTGCGTGCAAGCTGCGACCTCCGCTCCGTGGAAATTGTTCTGTCAGGAAATCAGCAGGCCCGCGCCGTGGCCGCGATTCCTATGCCGGACGCGCTCTACCTCGCGACTGACACGCCTTTCGAAGCCAATCATGTTTTGCGTCTGCGCCGCGATGGGAGGGTCGACGAGATTGCGCCGCTGGCCAGCTCTTCGATCTTCGGATGCCGGGTGCGTGAAGCAATGTTCTTTTCGACCATGGTCGAGCCCAGCGCCGTAAACGCCCGCGACGAAGTTCACCTCGTTGGTTCTGCCAATGCTGGCTCCGCCGATCAAAGTAACTGGCAAGTTCTTGCGCGCTGGACGAAAGACAAATGGCCGATGCGTTACTTCCAGTATGGCAACGCCATGCTGCCGGACGGCGAGAACCTGACGAATTATCTCGCCGCGACCGCAGTCGCTGTCGAGCAGGACGATCAGGTCACCACGCTCTGGCAAGTAGGTCGGGAAGTAAGTCGCGAAGTAAGTGGGGCGACCAATCGAGTCGTAACTCGCGAAGCAAGTAGCGGATTCGAAAATCGTCCGCAAGCGCCCAAGCAGAGGCCGTTCCCGGCATGAGCCTCGTGGCGCGCTGGCGCTACTATCGCCGCATTCTGCCCGCTTATCTCGGTTCCGGACGCAGCCAGCTCACCTTTTGGCACGAGACGCCAGAGCTAAATCCGCGAGCCAGCATCGATTCGCAAGCGAACGGCCGCCAGCCGAGTGATCACCGACCGAATGCCCTGGAACACGCCCGCCGCCTCGGTCCTTATTACATGTCTTTTCGCGAGAAGGCCGACTATGCGGGCGCCTACGATGCGGCCGGAATTCCCATGCTCGACTATCGCGGCGCCATCGGCCTGCAATATAACCCGATTGCGATTGCGCAATGGGGGCTGGCGAATTTCAATCTCTTCTGCGAGACCTCCAACGCCATCCGGCTGCAAAAAACTCTGAAGTCCGCCGACTGGCTGACGGCAAACCTCGAACAAAACCCGCAAGGTTGCTGGGTCTGGAACCACCACTTCGACTGGGAGTATCGCGACACGCTGAAGGCGCCGTGGTATTCCGGCCTCGCGCAGGGGCAGGGTGTTTCACTTCTGCTACGCGCCCATGCGCAAACCGGCGACGTCAAATATGAACAGGCCGCCGAGCGCGCGTTTGTTGCGCTAACCAGGCCCATTAGCCAGGGCGGCGTTTTGTTTGAAGATGACAAACAGAATTTGTGGATCGAAGAGTATCTCGTCAATCCGCCGACCCACATCCTGAACGGCTTCATGTGGGCGCTTTGGGGAGTGTTCGACTTCTGGCGCGCGCGCGCGGACGACGCAGCCAAACAAATCTTCGAGCTCGGCGTCGCGACGCTGCTGCATAATCTTCCACGCTTCGATACCGGCTACTGGTCGCTCTATGAGCAATCCGGGAATGCGCAATCCGGCCATGAGCAATCCCGAACGCGCCTGAAGATGCTGGCCAGTCCCTTCTATCACCGGCTGCATATCGTGCAGCTGCGCGTGATGGCAAATCTAACCGGCGACGCCCGCTTCAACGATTTCGCAGATCGATGGGAAGGCTACGCGCAGCGGCGCACAAATCGCGCCCGCGCAATCGCCGAGAAAAGCATGTTCAAGCTACTCCATTACTAAGTCATGCGCGAACTGAATCACGCGCGAACGAGCCATACCCGCCACGAAAGCGGCCGCCGTGCTCACGGTTGTCTCCTCCGCTGTTTGCGACTCTGGTCCCTCCGCACGTGTAACTCTGCAACCCGCGCCCTTCGTCGTGTACGCTTTTTTCTGGCGTAACTCAGTACTCCGGAGATCGGCACTCCAGTCGTGAAAATTCTCTACGTCTCGCAATATTTTCCTCCGGAAATGGGCGCGCCGGCCGCACGCGCCGACGAATTGTCGCGCCACTGGGCGCGCATGGGGCACGACGTCACCGTGCTCACCGGATTCCCCAACCATCCCACCGGAGTCGTGCCCACCGAATGGCGCGCGCGTTTGCGCCGCCTTTGCTATACACAAACCGTCGACGGCGTTCGCATCGCGCGTACCTGGCTTTGGCCACTGCCAAACCGCAAGGCGCATGAGCGCATCCGCTCCTACGCGTCATTCCTTTTTTCGTCCGCTCTCCGCGGATTGAATCTAGCCAAGCCCGACGTGCTAATCGGCACCTCACCCCAACTGCTCGTCGCACTTTCCGGATGGTGGCTGGCGCGCAACAAGGACGTCCCATTCGTCTTCGAGGTGCGCGACCTTTGGCCCGAGTCGCTCGCCGCCGTCGGCGCTGGAGGCGAAGGCAGTCTCATGCATCGCACGCTAGGCGCGATCGCCGGATTTCTCTACCGCCGCGCGAATCACATCGTCGTAGTTACGCCCGCCTTCAAAGATCACTTGATTCGCTATTGGCAAGTGCCCGCCGAGAAAATTTCAATCGTCGAGAACGGCGTGGAGACTGACCTGTTTCGCGCCGATCCATCCGCCGCGACGATTCGAAAAGAACTCATCGGCGAAAGCGGCGAGCGTTTTCTGATCTGCTACATCGGCACCATGGGCATGGCGCATGGCTTGGAAACTCTGATCGCGGCCGCCGAAGAACTTCAAACCACGCTGCCGCATTGCCTCTTTCTTCTGATCGGCGAAGGCGCGGAAAAGCGGCGCATCGTCGACCTGGCCGCGGCTCGCGGCCTCAGCAATGTGAAATTCCTCGGCCAGCAACCGCGGCAACAAATCCCCGCGCTTGTGTCAGCGGCGGACGCCTGCCTCGTCATGCTCAAGAAAACCGATCTCTTCAAAACTGTGATTCCCACCAAGCTGCTCGAGTACATGGCATGCGAGCGTCCGGTCATCGTAGCCGTCGACGGCCAGACTCGCCAGATCGTCGAAGAGGCGCGCGCCGGCATTTTTGTTCCGCCGGAAGATAGTCACGCGCTCGCCGAGAGCATTCGTGCGCTCGCGGCCAATACCGATGCCAATTCCGAAGCCCGGCGGCAAATGGGATTCAACGGGCGGCAATATATTCTCAGCAGGCTATCGCGCGAAAGAACGGCGCAGGATTACATTGCGGTGCTCAATCAATTGACGGGTGCCAAAGATTTGACCCGAGCCGCCGCCGCGTAGCAGCAAGCCATGCTCAGGCAGGCCATGCTCAGGCAGGCCGTACTTAGGGATGCGCGGCCACCACCGCAAGCGCGGTGGTCATCGATACGGCCGCGTCCGCGGTGCGATACGCCGCCGCCTTCGCCGAGCTACCCGGAATGAACAGAACGTCGCCCTTCACCAGCAGCACATCGGGCGCCTTCGCATAGAGAATCTTCTTCAGCGGAATCGGAATTTCCTGAGTTCCGCCCGCCCCCTGCCGCAGGATCTTGGTCTTGTTCAACGATGCCGTGCGATTGCTGCCGCCCGCCAGTGCCAGCGCTTTCAGTACGCTCAGCGAATTGTCTTCGATCAGGAAGCCGGCCGGGTGCTGCACGTCTCCTACCACGTACACGATGCCGGCGCGCGAGACGACGATGGTGTCTCCGGGCAATACGTCGACATTGTTCTGCGTATCTTCGACAAGGTTCGCGGACAATTGCAGCTCGATCTTATGATCGGGATCGTCGCGATGAATGATGGTGACAAGGCGTCCCGCTTTATCGCTCAGGCCGCCCGCCGCCGAAATCATGTCAAAGAGCGTGCGATTTCCCGAGATCGTGTACGGCCCGGGATGCTGGAGTTCTCCAACCATGGTGATGGCCTGCGATTGGGCCTCATCGATATAGACCGTAACGTGCGGGCCGCGTACAAAGCCGCCATCCTCGAGCCGCTTTTGAATTAACTCCTGCGCTTCATCGATCGTCAGGTCGGCGACATGAACGTAGTCGATCAGCGGCAGGTAAATATCTCCCGATCCGCTGATGCGCGATTTGGTCTGAAGGTCGGGCACGCCAAACACCATCACTTCGATCACGTCGCCGATGCCTAACTTCGCGTTGGAATTTGCGACCAGATGGTGCGCGGTGGAAGCGTCGCCCGGTTTTGTAGCGGAGGGTTGCTGCGCATCCGAAGCAGTCGGCGTTTGCACACTGGTCTGCGTTGGCGCGACCTGCGCCGCAAGACTTGTAGCGCACAAACCAAGAATCAAAACCTGCAAATTGCGCAGGAGGACACAGCGATTCCACCCTGACATGCGATGCTCCTAAGTTGCGAGTGTGACGAGCTTAGCACGGCCTCGCGCGCCATCCTTACCCAAGGATTGTCGATCTCGATACCCGGACTCGGAAGTATCAACAGTCAAATGTGCAATCAGTATTGCCGCGCCACGCGCGCGACGGTATAGTCCGAAAAAATGCACTTGTTGCGGACCGCGCGCCGCCAATCGGGAATTTCCACTTACTAACTAATTGGCGATTCCCATTCTCATGGTTTGAAGCTCATGGTTTGAAATGCCGGCCCTTCCGCCGGAAGGAACGTCCGCTTGACGCTGCTGTTTTTGGGATTGTTCGTCTTCTCGCTTGCGCTCTCCTTCGTGGCGACGCGCAAGGTCCGGGACATTGCAATCCGCCGCGGACACGTTTCCAATCCCCAGGGCGGACGCCACCTGCACCAAACGGCGTGTCCACGGCTGGGCGGCGTCGCCATATTTCTCGCCTTCTCGTTGAGCCTGATTCTGTGGCTGGGCCTCGCGGTTATATTTCCTCGCCTCGCTGCCGGAGCCGAGTCCACGCTTCTCCTGCGCATTTATATTCCCGCTTGTCTGATTTTCGCTCTGGGCATTTATGACGATCTCTACGGTGCCGGCCCTTATTTAAAATTTGCGGTGCAGGCGATTGCCGCCGTGATGCTCTTCGCCGGCGGCATGCGTGTTCTCGATCTGCCGCTGCTATTTCCCCACACTCTGCCCTGGTTTGTCGGCCTGCCGCTCACCGTGCTCTGGGTGCTGGCGGTCACCAACGCCTTCAACCTGATCGACGGACTCGATGGGCTGGCGGCCGGATCGGCCTTATTCTCGACGCTGGTTTTTTTCGTGGTCGCGCTCGTCAATCACTCCTGGCTTTGCTCGCTCATGAGCGTCACTCTGGCCGGCGCGATTCTCGGTTTTCTTCGCTTCAACTTCAATCCAGCAACAATTTTTCTGGGCGACTCCGGCAGCTTGTTCATCGGCTTCATGCTCAGCGCCCTGGCACTCGCGGGCGCTCAAAAAGCGCCTACCTTTGTCGCCGTCGCCATTCCGGTGGTGTCGTTCGGTTTGCCAATTCTTGAAACCGCGCTCTCCATCTTCCGCCGCCTCATCGGTGGACGCCCGATTTTCACCGCCGATCGCGAACACATCCATCACAAACTTTTGCAGATGGGCCTGTCTCACCGTCAGGTCGTGATCGTTCTTTACGCCGTCTCGGCCGTCTTTGCCATGTTGAGTCTGTTCCTGCTCTGGCCAACCGGAAGCACTCTGGGCCTGGTGCTGGCGGTGGTCGGAACCGGCATCTGGCTCGGTGTCCAGCATTTGAATTATCCCGAATTTGGAGAACTGCGCCGCGTGGCCCAGCGCACCATCGAGCAGCGCCAGATCGTGATCAACAATCTCTCGGTGCGGCGAGCGGTTGATGAACTGAAAAGTGCCGACAATTTCGATCAGGTGCGCCGCATTCTGGTCGCGGCCTTTGAGTCCAACGATTTCGATGCCTTCGAACTGCACGCAACGCCGCCCCACGATTCGCCTTCCGTGGAACCGAATCAGCGCGTTCATTGGAGCAAGTTTCCCCGCCTGATGACCATCGCTGCCGAGCCCTCCTGGAAGCTGACGCTCGATCTGGTCACGACCGCGAATCGCCGCTGGGGATCGCTGCTCGTCTTCCGAACCTACAGCGACCACGATCTTCAGTTAGACGTCAACCTGCTCACCTCGCATTTTCCGGTAGCCTTGGCCGACGCCCTCGAGCGCGCCTGCGCCATCCCCGATGTTCTCCTCGCCGCCCAGCAACCCGAAATTCGAGCCTACGCCGCCAACGTCTGACCCGCGCTGGATGCGGCTTTCGCGATCATTTTCCCCGCCAGTTGACGTCTGAGTTAATATGGTGCATCCATGGATCGGAGCTTCCGATTGCCGGATCCGGGCACGCGCCTTCCTTACGGTGAGCGACGCCGCGCTGTTCGTCAGCGCCTTCATACGCCGGTCTATGTCAGCTTCAATACGCCGCGTTCGGGCGCCGTACTCGACTTGAGCGAATTGCTCGACCTGCACGAAGATGGCTTCGCCGTGCAGACTGCCATTCCAACCGCCGTGCACGACAACTCTGTGCGCGACCACGCCGTGCATGATGACGACCGTCTCGCGCCGAATCGCGCGGTTACCCTCTGCCTCGATTTGCCGGAAACCAAAAAATACGTTCACGGCAGCGGCCAGGTCATGTGGACCGACGACACCGGCCGCGCCGGAATCCGCTTTTCCTTTTTGCCCGACACCTCGCGGCACGCGCTAAAAGAATGGCTGTTCGCGAACCTGCTCGTGGCCTCCACCAATCATGCCGCGCGCGCCAACCAACTCGCGCAGCAAAGGCAGGAAGCGCGCTCCTTCGAACTCGTATCGCGGTCATCGCAACCGGAGCCACTGCCTGAGCATCTCAAACGCGAGCCGTCCGCTATGGGCATGCCTGATTCACGCACGTCCGATCCAGAGCCGGTTCAGGTGCGGCCGCGCAACGCATCACTCGTGCGCAACGCCGGCGCGTCGCCGGTGCACGAGGGTGCATCGCCCGTGCCGGCGGGTGGCGCGTCGCCGATGCCCGATCAAGCCAGGTTGCTTTCCGCACTGGACGACGTCCGGCGGCAAGTCCAGGAGATGCTGAGTCGTCAGAGCGAGAGCGCAAGTCGCGCGGCAAATCGTCCCAGAGTTCCGAGCGAAGTTGCGCGCGAAGTCGCGCGCGAAGTTGATGCCCGCTCAATCGCTGCTCGCGCCGCTGACGCGGAAGCCGTCGTCAACTATGAGTCGGTTCTGCATTTCATTACCGAGCGCGCCGCCATGTTCACAGGCGCTTCGGGCGCGGCTCTCGCGCTCCTTGCCGGAGACCACGTCATCTGCCGTGCATCGGTCGGCGAACCGGCTCCGCCCGTCGGTTCCGAAGTGGACATCAGCTCCGGCTTGTCCGGCGAATGCCTGCGCCGGGGCATCGTGGTTTCGTGCCGCGACACGGAGGCCGATCCGCGCGTCGATCCCGAAGTGTGCCGCACGCTCGGAATTGGTTCGTTCGCGGCAGTCCCAATCTTTTCCGATTCCGAGGTCGTCGGTCTCGTCGAAATCTTTTCTCCCTATCCGCAGAGTTTCGCGAGGCTGGAAGAGACGATTCTGGAGAGGCTCGCGGAGCTCGTTCCAAGGTTCGACGATAAAGAACCCGGCGACAAAGAAATCGATCGCGCAAGCTTCGAAGAGAATCGCAACCACGCAAGACTCGCTCACGAGAATCTCGCTCATGCAAGACTCGATCACGAAAGATTCGATTACGAAGCGATCGTTCGCGCAGCCTTCGCTCACGAGACCGTTGCTCGCGAAGCAGTCGACGACAGAACCGACCATAGCAATACCACCGACCATAGCAATAACAAAGACCTGAAAATCGAAAGCGCGGCAGCCCAAGTCCGCGACCAGACCGCGCCCGACCAGCTCCCGCCCGAGCAGACCGCGCCCGATTGGACGAGCGCCGAACTCGCCAGCGTCATCCCCGCGAACTCCAGCCGAGATAGCGAAGAAATACTGCATGAGCAGGCGATGCCTCAACCAGCGATGCTTCAGCCATCGACAACTCAACGTCCGACAACTCAACAAGCGACAGCTCAACGGGTATTAACCCAGCGCGCGGCGAGCCAACGACCCGCGGCCACTCCGAACGCAATCCAAGCACTCGTCGCCGAGCGGCTGTCAGAGCAAGCTCGCGAACAAGCATTCACGCCAGCTTCCGAGGCCTCTGAATCAGCCCTCGAGCACGCTTCCGAAGCAGCCCTCGAGCACGCTCCCGACCCAGCCGCCGAAATAAGCCCAGACAATCCCGCTGAACGCAATCCCGCCGAACCCACCCGCACCTTCGCCCGCCGTTTTCCTTTTTCGCACGTCGTGCTGCTCGTCATGGCGATCGCCGTAGCCGCGATGGCGCTCGGATATCTGCTCGCGCCCGCGATCGAACAGCGCTGGCTGCGGCCCGCGCAGAGCGCGGAAGCTTCTTCTCCCCCGCCCGCCGCCATCGACCGCCGCGGTCACGCGCTCTCCACCGATGAGTTGCGCAAGCTCGCCGACCAGGGAGACCCCGACGCCGAGTGGCAAATGGGCATTCTCTATCACGACGGCGAGGCCGTTCCCAAAGACGATGCGCTGGCCGTCCGCTGGTTCGAACTCGCCGCCGCGCAAGGTTATGTCCGCGCTCAGTCGACGCTTGGCGCTTACTACTGGGCCGGCCGCGGAGTTCCGCAGGATCTTTCAAAGGCTTATTTCTGGTCGCAACTCGCCCTCGCGCAGGGCGATGAAGATAGTAAGTCGCGCCTCGAAGGTCTCTCCGCGCAGATGACGCAAGCGCAGGTAACAGCCGCCCGCCAGCAAGCCGAAACCTGGCTGCGTTCCCACAACCAGCGCGCAAACCCCAAAGCCAACTAAAATCGTCACCCACGACGACCATCCCCAACCGCCAAACGCCCCGATTTGACAGCCCTTTTCCCGCGAGCCTATATTTGCGTCCACGCCACGAATTTCCCTCCGGAGAGATTGCCATGTCCCGACATTCCGTTCTCATTTCCGTTTGCCTCGCCCTCGCAACGCTCACCGCCGCGCCCGCAACCGCCCAAACGCGCTTCCCAAAACTAACCGTCCAGACGAGCGGCACCACCGAAGGCCTGATCGCCGTCAGCCCAGTGAATTCCAAAATCGTCTGGGCCGCCGGACGCCACGGCACGTTCCTCGTCACCACCGATGGCGGCGCGACCTGGCGCTCGGGTCAGGTGCCAAACGCGAAGTGGCTGCAATTTCGCGGAGTCCGCGCGGTCAGCGCCACCACCGCCTATCTGCTCTCCATCGGCAACGCGCCCGGCAACTTTCGCATTTACAAAACTGAAGACGGCGGCTCAACCTGGACCATCGAATTCAAGAACGACCTCGCCGGCGCCTTCTACGACTGCTTCGCCTTCTGGACCCCGACCCGCGGCATCGCGCACAGCGACTCCGTCAACGGCGTCTTTCCTGACATTCGCACCGAAGATGGCACCACCTGGCAAAGCATCGCGCAGAACATGCCTCCCGCTCTCTCCGGAGAATTTTCATTTTCATCCAGCGACACCTGCGTCGCCACCCAAGGCCTCGACAACGCATGGATCGCAACCGGCGGCGCATCCATCGCGCGCATTCTCGCCACCACCGACGGCGGCGATACCTGGAACGCCTACGACACTCCAATCGTAAGCTCGGCGAGCGCGGGCGCATTCACCGTCGACTTCCGCAACCCAACCAACGGAATCGTCGGCGGAGGCGATCTCGACCCCAGCGATCCAGACAACGCGCGCACCGCCGCATCCACCGACGGCGGCCAGACCTGGATCGCTAACCGACGCGCCTCCCGTAACCGGCGCAATCTTCGGCCTAAGTTACGTCCGTCAAATAGGAGGAACCTGCACGCGCCCCATCTGCCAGGACACCCAACATTACGTAGTAGTAACAGCCGATACCGGCGGAGCCGCCTGGACTCCCGACGAAGGCACAACCTGGTTCGTTCTCCCCGGAGTAAACGGCTGCTGGGCAGTAGCCTTCGCCACTCCAGACGCAGGCTGGCTAGTAGGCACCGGCGGCCAGATTATTAAGATCAGCTTCTAAACGAAGCGCTGTGCGGAGGCCACCCGAGGTTGCCGATTACGCAGCCGCGCTAGCGCGAATTTGCCTCAGCGTCACTTCAGCCTTTGCTCCGAGGAGATCGGCATAGAGGAGCAATCGGGCCACGCTTAACGTGGAAAGCTTGCCGCGCGTGAGTTCGCTAACACGGGGCTGCTGGATGCGCAAGATTCGTTCGAGATCCCGCGCGCCGTATCGGCGGCGCTTGATCAATTGCAGAATATTC
The DNA here is from genome assembly GCA_963803645.1 of uncultured Acidobacteriaceae bacterium. Taxonomy (GTDB): domain Bacteria; phylum Acidobacteriota; class Terriglobia; order Terriglobales; family Acidobacteriaceae; genus Acidiflorens. Next base: position 1,987,422 of record CAWDNK010000007.1, read on the forward strand.
TGGTGTAAAGCAACCTTCAATTTTAGTTCCAATGCTCCCTGACGGCCCAGGCCGAGTTCGTCTAGGATGCTACCGCTGACTCTATATTCACCTTCGACGGAGCGCTTGTTTGCGATCATCGGATATCTCGATATATGTATACATGTTACTTGTATGTATTGTCACGTGACTCTTGTACCGTGGCGAAGGCACCGGCAATCCCAGGCCCTTGGCACCCGGCAGTCTGTTCCCGTTTTTGGGGCATCTGAACAATCTGGTTGTGACGATAATCACCGCATGCCAATCGCCGATGGGGAAACAATCAGCTTAGCCGCGAAGCGGCGCAGGAATGCAGCCCATGGCGCAAGCCATGGGTGTGCGTCCACCGGAAATCCAGCTCCGAAGGAGCGGAAGAATCGTGGCTCACACCGGCAGCAACATCGTCCTTCATTTCATCTTCAGCACGAAAGGGCGGCGCGCTCTAATTGGGGATGACCTTCGCCCGCACCTATTCGCGTATTTAGGTGGCATTATTCGCGAGATGCGTGGCACGGCGCTGATCGTCAATGGCACAGCCGACCATGTTCACATGTTGGTGCGGATTCGGCCTGCGCAGTCAACGGCAGATGTTATGCGGGTGGTGAAGGCGAATTCTTGCCGTTGGGTGCATGAAAAATGGAAGATGAAGTTTGCCTGGCAGACGGGTTACGGAGTATTCAGCGTGAGCGAGTCCAATCTGCCGACGGTCTCACGGTATATTGCGGAGCAGGAAAAGCACCACCGAAAGAAGACGTTTCAGGAAGAATATGTGGCGTTTTTGAAGAAAAATCACGTCGCGTACGATGAGCGGTATTTGTGGGATTGATGGTGTGGTTTGTTTCGCCCCTTCGGGGCTTGGGTGGTTTTGGTCAGGTTACCCACGGCTTGCGCCGTGGGCTCCATTCTGGCGCCGCTTCGCGGCTGGGGAGTGGTGGGGCCGCCGCATCGTCCCCTACCCCAAAGTAAGTCCACGTCGGCCGCCGTTAGCGTCCAATTCTGTTTGATTAGTTGAGCTTGCCAGTTTTTTCAAACCCATCGATAGCGGTGTCTAGGGTCTTGTCACTGTCGGTTTTCGCGTCGCCGAATGCAAACGGTCTATCGGTGAGTAAGAAACGGCCGGATTGATCCTTTCGAAAGTACTGAGTACTGTAATAGTCGACGCCCGATATGTTGAACTTAACAAAAGATACGATTGTCCCGTTATTCTTTGGGACCCCGGAGTTCGATAGTTCAATCGACTTGAGGACCGTTATTGTGAGGGCGTCTGAGAGAAACAGTTTCGCACCCTTATCACCATCTGATGAGGACCTTACTTCGTCCTTGACGAGCTGCAAGCCGGCTCGAAGGTCCTGACTCTTAACCATTCTGTTGATTGACCGAAGGGTTTGCTCGGGGCTGGATAGGTCGTAGGTGGATAGATCGGAACCGAGAGGGTCTCTTCGCATTGTTAGAATGGATAAAATGATCGCCGCCAATGAGAGGGCAAGCGCTAAAGTTGAGGTGGTCCGATCAATCGCCATACTTAACCTCCGTGAAACCGCAAAGTCTATGCCGCCGACGTTAGTACGTCAATCTAAAGCTGTACACAGCGCAAAATAAGTGCCCCCAAACCTGACCTCGGATGCGGCGCTTTTACCGATGGGCTACGTCCCTCGTAGGTTAGGATTGGCCCGCCGCCCGTTTCGCACCTGAGCTGACACCAGATACTTCCTATCTGTCCCCAGGTTTTCCGTCTACTTTCGACGAGGGGTCTCTGGCGCAGCAGGGGCGGGAAATGTTATTTGGAGTTGTTGTACCTCAAATCTCTCTAACAAGTGAGCCGTAGACTCTATCGACAGTGGAAGCGTCGCGAACAGCAAGAGAAAGGTGAACACGATGAGAACCTTTGTCAACTTCTCAAGTTCGTAAGCTCTATATCGAAGGTGATACAGCATGTGGTCGACCTTCATGCCGAGGCGAGTAAGAGTGTTCGCCGCATCCCCAACAATCTTGATTTCGGTAATAAGAAGGGAGAGGAGTTTGGCGTTGTCTTGCCTCTTGCTGGCGTCTTCAAATTGCTGACTCCAGAACTCTGCTTCTTTTCTCTTTTGGTCGTCAGAGCTCTGCCAAGCCTGCTCGACGGAGCTGTGATCTTCCCGTCTCGAATTCCAGAAAACGAGGTATCCGAATCCCGCTGCGAAGAGCAGAAAGTACGCAACTGCGATACAGAGAGCTTCCATGAGGGCATTGTAGGAACTTTGCTGGCCGTTTCCTACCAGAAACGCAGCCCGGTTACGCGGCGGGGATGGAGCGACCTGCCGTTGGTTGTGCCACTCGCTGAAAAAGCCCGGCTCTTGCGAGCCGGGCCTTTGGTCTTACTAGTGGCTAAGAGGACGGGTGGCCCAGCCTTTCGTTTGCAGCGACCACACAGTGGGTGCCCCATCCTTCGCGTCCTTTGCGAAGGGTGGGCGGCAGACTGCTTGCGCCTAGGGACTTATTTTTCAGGCCGCGCGGTCGTGTTCAACTCCCTCGCAAGCGATTGGCTGGTTTTGTTTTTCATGGCCTCCGCAAGCCGCCGCGAAATCACACGCTTGATCGCAACCGCCTCGACTTCCTCCCGGATGCCCTCCCCTTCAAGGAAACTGTCAAAAGTCGAACCGGTGTGATCGACTGCGAGGTTCTTTTTCTTCGCCTTCATTGCGTTCCTTTTCCGCTTCCGGATGGAGTCGAAGTGGCTTACTTGCCATCAATCAACGACTGTCCTTTTTGCAGTGCCTCGTCCCACGAGACGGCCTTTACCTGTCCGGACTCGACCTCGCGCAGACGCCGACTGATCTCCTCTTGCCACGCTGCGTCGGCATCCAAATCCATAGTTGCATCCACACTGGAGAGCAAATTCCCCGCCAGTTCGGCGCGTTCCTTGTTGGGGAGGGTGAGAGCTCTTTGCAACAGTTCTTGGGCGTCCCGCGTCATGAAGCGATTATATCCGGGAAGAGAAGGGACGCTTTTATGGAAGCGAGAGCCGATCCCTCATCCGCTATACTAGGCTTTCGCCGACCCACCGCTCCCTGGAGAAAGCATGTCAAGCTTGAAGGAATTTCAGTGCGAGATTTGCGGGATCACCACCGATAACCCGATTCACTGGTTTGTGATCGAATGCGGAGACGAAAAGCTTGCCGTCATCAAGTGGGATCTGGCCGCCGCGAATACTCCCACGGCCCGGCATTTCTGTGGAGAGGCGCACGCGCAGGTGTACATCAGTCGCTGGTTCGAGTCGCTGTGCACCCCGCGCAAGCCGCTGACCAGAATCTCCTAAAGAAGCTCTCCCGAATAAGCTCTCCCAAATTAGGTCTCCCGAATAAGCCCCGAATGACCTCCAAATAACCTCCAAATAACCTCCAAATAACCTCCGAATAACCTCCAAATATGCTCCCGAATAAGCTCGAAACTGCCCCGCGCGCTCCTTATATGCATATTTCGCGGGAAATCCGTCACGTTCCCCAACTATATTTTTGACTCATTCCCGTTTTGGGAATTCGCCGGTTGTTCGCCTCTCGGTCACCCCGATTCCCGATCCAATCCGGCCGTCGTTAAGTACATAAAAGTACGTACAAAAATGCAAGCACAAAAACAGTCAGACGCCCCACCCATACCCTGCCACCACGACGCCCGGCCAAAAAGAAAACCCCGCCCAAGCGAAGCTTGAGCGGGGCCGTTGATCTAACTGGCAGCTGACAACTGGCAGCTGGCAACTGGCAACTGGCAACTGATTCTTAGTACATGCCGTCCATGCCGCCGCCGCCGTGGCCGCCGCCGCCCATGGGAGCTTCCTTCTTTTCAGGAATCTCCGAGACCAGCGCTTCGGTGGTGAGCATCAGGCTGGCAATCGAGCCGGCGTTGGTAAGCGCGGTGCGCACTACCTTGGTCGGATCGAGGACGCCTGCTTTGACCAGATCTTCGTACTCGCCGGACTGGGCGTTGTAGCCGAAGTTCGGATCTTTCGAGTCGTAGACCTTGCCAAGCACAACCGCACCTTCTTCTCCTGCGTTTTCAACAATTTGGCGCAGCGGCTCGGTGATGGCGCGCTTCACGATGTTCACACCGATCTGCTCGTCACCTTCGAGTTTCAGCTTGTCGAGTGCCGGGACGCAACGCGCGAGCGCGACGCCTCCGCCCGGGACCACGCCTTCTTCGACGGCTGCACGGGTCGCGTGCATGGCGTCTTCGACGCGGGCTTTCTTCTCTTTCATTTCGGTTTCGGTGGCGGCGCCGACTTTAATTACGGCTACGCCTCCGACCAGCTTCGCCAGCCGCTCCTGCAACTTCTCGCGGTCGTAGTCGCTGGTGGTCTTGTCAATCTGGCTGCGAATTTCATTTACGCGGCCTTCGATCTCGGAGTGCTTGCCCTTGCCCTCGACGATGGTCGTGTTGTCCTTGTCGATGGTCAGCTTCTTGGCCTGGCCGAGGTCGGCGATCTGAACGTTCTCGAGCTTGATGCCGAGATCTTCGGTGATGGCCTTGCCGCCCGTGAGGATGGCAATGTCCTGAAGCATGGCTTTGCGGCGATCGCCGAAGCCAGGCGCCTTGACAGCCGCGACCTGGAGAGTGCCCCGCAGCTTATTGACAACGAGGGTGGCAAGCGCTTCGCCTTCCACGTCCTCAGCGATGATGACGAGCGGCTTGCCGCTCTTGGCGATCTGCTCAAGCAGTGGAATCAGATCTTTCATCGAGCTGATTTTCTTTTCGTGAATGAGGATGTAGGCATTCTCCATCACGACTTCCATGCGCTCCGGATCGGTGACGAAGTAAGGAGAGAGATAGCCGCGGTCGAACTGCATGCCCTCGACTACGTCGAGTTGGGTTTCGAGCGTCTTCGCTTCTTCAACGGTGATGACGCCATCCTTGCCGACCTTCTTCATGGCCTCGGCGATGATCTTGCCAATGGTCTCGTCGTTGTTCGCGGAGATGGTGCCGACCTGGGCGATATGGTCGCCCTGGATCTGCTTGGAGAACTTGTCCAGTTCGCCGGGCTTGCGGTTGCCTTCCTTGTCGAGGCTGCCGCAGATGGCGATCACGGCCTTCTCGATGCCGCGCTTCAGGGCCATTGGATTGGCGCCGGCAGCGACGGTCTTGACGCCCTCGCGGAAGATTGCCTGGGCCAGAACGGTGGCGGTGGTGGTGCCATCGCCGGCGATGTCGCTGGTCTTGCTGGCGACTTCGCGAACCATCTGTGCGCCCATGTTTTCCTGCGCGTCCTTCAAATCAATTTCCTTGGCTACGGTGACGCCGTCCTTGGTGATGGTCGGCGAACCGAATTTCTTTTCGATGACAACGTTGCGGCCCTTAGGGCCGAGGGTGACCTTCACGGCGTCGGCGAGAATGTTGACGCCGCGGAGAATCGCCTGGCGGGACTCTTCTCCGTGAATAATTTGCTTTGCCATTTCGTTTGCTCCTTAGTTTCGTTAGCAGGACTGGCCTGCGGAAAGTTAGTTCTCAGTTCTCAGTTGTCGGTTCTCAGTAAAAACTTTCGCTGCCGACGGTTGGGCTGAGCTGAGAGCTTTGTTGCTGCTTACCAGACGCGGCAAGCCGCGTCTCTAATACAGAGTTGTTGCGTGCTACTGAATTACTAGCGGCGGCTGCCGGCTGTTTCTTTCGCCTTGCTAGCACCGGTCAGGATGCCGAGAACTTCTTCTTCGCGCATGATGATGAAGTCTTCACCGTCGATCTTGATCTCGGTGCCGGAGTACTTGCCGAAGAGAATGCGGTCGCCCTCTTTTACGTCGAGCGGACGAACCTTGCCCTCTTCGCTGATCTTGCCTTTGCCGGCGGAGATGACTTCGCCCTCCATCGGTTTGTCTTTGGCGCTATCGGGAATGATGATGCCGCCACGGGTGGTATCGGCCTCTTCTACACGACGAACCAGGATGCGATCGTGCAGGGGAGTAAACTTTGTTGCCATGGTTGGTGCTCCTTTCAAGAGTTGGTTTCGGGGTTTGATTGCTGGATTGTTAGCACTTAGTCTCAACGAGTGCTAATTCTAATATGTGAGTGTGTGATTGTCAACCTATTGAGGCCTCTTTTTTGGGGATGGGCGGGAGAGATCGAGGTCCTTCGCTTCACTTCAGGAGACAAGTCGTAGAGTAAGCATACGGGTCGGAGGGTTCTGTGATCGCTAGAAATTTGTCTATGTTATTGATTATTAATTGCTTACTTGTCATTTCCGGATGTTCTCACGGGCCGGCACGGGCGTCCGTTACGCAGGATGAGCTGGTTCACAGGACGCAGGAACTGGTGAACGCCGTGGGCGGCGGGGATAAGGGTCCGTGGAAGAAGTACTTTGCCGACGACTGCCTTTTCTTCGACGAGCGGGGCCGCAATATGAATAAAGAGGCGCTGGTGGCCGACATTGAGCCGTTGCCGCCGGGCTACTCGGGAATGATCGTCGTTCGCAATCCGAAGAGCCATATTGACGGAGAGGTTGCGATTCTGAGCTATGACCTCGACGAGACCGAAACCGCCTATGGCCAGGTGATGAAGGCGCGCTATCACGAGACCGACACCTGGATGAAGCGCAGCGGGACGTGGCAGATCGTGGCTGGACAGGTGCTGCGCTACTACGAGGATCCGGCGCCGGGCCCGGTGGATGAGCGGACCTATGCGAACTATCTGGGGGTCTATGAGGCGGCGCCGGGAAAGACGATGACCGTGACGCTTGAGGATGGACATCTGTTCCGGCAGCGCGGAGACCGTGCCAAAGCGGAGCTGATTCCGGAGGCGGAGGGGATTTTCTTTCGCAAGGGAGTGGAGGGACGGACGCTGTTCCGGCGCGGGCCGGATGGGAAGGTGGATGCGCTGATTGACCGTCGGAATAATGAGGACATTATTTGGAAGAGGGTTGGGGAGTAGCTATTAGCTGTTAGCTTTTGGCTATTAACTTGGTAAAAACCTGTTCGGCGTTCGGTGCGCCGCTTCGGGCTCACTACGAGGTCTGCCCGCGGGGCGGCACTTGCCCATCGTAAGTCTTTCGGGAGCTGCTGGTTCCAATTGTGGAAAAAGCACCGCAATTTGGGCATTTCTCACAATGCCCGGTGATCCAGATCACGTATGTGAGCGGCAAAGAGGGCGGCGAACGTTAGTTGGAGCAGAATGCGTAGCCCGAGCCAACTTCCGCCGCTTGAATAAAAGTGCTTGATTCTATAGGGCTTGAGGTATACAACGTTGCGATTCCTTGTTACTCCGTTGGATTGGCCAGCTGCTTGCGATAGTAAGAATCGCGTGGCGAGCCAAATAAAAAAAGCTCAAGGAACGAAGTTGAGCGCACGCAGTCGACGTATTTCAAGGAGAGAACGTTATGGGAACTGCGACGGTAGCGATAGCGGGAAGAAGCACCGGAACAGGTCTTCGGTCTCTGGCGCCGACGAAAGCGAGCTCTCCATACGGGTTGCCGATCGTTGAAGATGTGCGGCAATTCGAACTCGGGCCTGACAGTTTTTTTTCCGGATTATCGCAAGCTACGCTCGACGAACTGAATCGCATCAAGCACACCAGTTCGTATCCCGAGGGCGCGGTGGTGCTGATGGAAGGCCAGGCGGCGCGCGGGATCTACATCGTGTGCCAGGGCCGCGTGAAATTGATGACGACTAACAGCGATGGGAAGACGCTGATCGTGAAGATCGCGCAGCCGGGCGAAGTGCTGGGACTCCAGTCGGTGGTGACGGGCCAGCCTTACGAGTTGACGGTCGAAACTTTGCAGCCCTCGCAGCTCGCATATATAAGCTGCGACCAGTTTTTGAGATTTCTGAAGGCGCATGGCGATGCCTGCTTGCGGGCGACGCAGCATCTGAGTCACGACTGCCAGGCGGCGTATGAGGTAATTCGCTCGATCGGACTCTGCCACTCGGTGCCCGGGAAGCTGGCGCGCCTGCTGCTCCAGTGGTCGGGTGAGGGGCGGACGAGCGGAGGCGTGGTGCGGATGAAGCTGGCGCTGACGCATGAAGAGCTGGCGCAACTGATCGGATCGTCGCGCGAGACGGTGACGCGAATTCTGGGGGACTTCAAGCGGCGCGGAGTGGTGGAATTACACGGCGCGACCTTGCTGATTCGCGATCAGAGTGCGCTGGAAAGTCTCTGCGTATCGTAGTGAGTTTTAAGCCGCGAGCTGCGAGCCGCGAGCCATGCGAACGTGGGCGCTCGCGGCTGGTGTTTCTTGTCGGCGCGGTTTTCAGTCATTCCCGCTTAACTCCTTGCAAAAATTAACCCGGCGCTGGCAGCGCCGGGCTTTCTTCAGTCTCCCCTTCGGGGCTGGCGAGTTTTTATTGCTTGGCTTCTGGTTTCTCTTCTTTCTTCATCCCTTCTTTCTTGGCGGCGGCGTGGGTTGCTTTTGGTTTCCAGAAATCCGGGTCGGCCTTGATCCAGTCTTCGTCGATGTAACTGATGCGCGGATTGAATGCAAACAAATTGGTCTGGCTGGATTCGACCGTCTCGGCGGTCAGCTCGCGCAGCTTTTTCATGCCCTCTTCGCCGAGGACTGTTTCCATCTGTTTCCCTTCCGCAAAGCCGCGATCGACTTCCGATAGGGACTTCATCGGGTTGAAGATCACAAAACTGTTGTCGGCCTGACCGTAAACCGCTTCATACATGGCCCAGTGAACATCGGGCATTTTTTCGAAGGCCGTCTGATACATCTTCACGAGTCTTTCCCAGTCTTTGTCGTGGCCCGGTTTGATGTGGAAGAGGGAAATCTCGAAGTAACGCATGTGGGGAATGTCGGTTCCGCCACGCAGGCTGAGATCCTCGCGATAGGCGAAATCGCCGCCGTCGGTATCGCTGAGGAGTTCGCCATCAACCACGCCCGCGTGATCCAGCTTGGCTAACAGCGTGCTGTCCTTCTCGATCGCCTTTATGTCCTTTTCCATGGCTTCGAAGGAGGGGTACGCGGTGAGGAACAGCGTGCGGGGCTTGCCGGACATGGAATCGACGGCGAGGTAGTGGGTGGGCCACTTGGCGGCGGTCATCATTTCAACGAAGGCCGACTCGGTTTTTTCGTGTGACATGCCGGCTTTGCCGGGCTTGGTGAATTCGCGCAGAATATTGAGGACCTTGGGCGGCTGGTGCATTCCTTGCGACATTTCCTGCGCCGCAACGGTGCCCAGGCATCCGAATACCAGGGACGACATCAGCAACAACTCAGTGAATCTTTTCATTTGGATCTCTCTCCTTGTGCTTTTGTATTGACTGTCTTGTCTTGACTTCTGAAGGGCGGGCCAATTGTACTCCGGTAAGTGACAAATGCGCCTTGGTTGGTGGTCGGGCGTCGGCGCGCGACGAGCATTTCCGATACTCTCTTCCGGCATTCTCTTCCGATATATAATTCTGGGCCTCGGATCTATTCATAGATCGCCCCACACCTCACATGACACTCGCTTCGGGCACGAAACTTGGACCTTACGACATCGAGTCGCTGCTGGGCGCGGGCGGAATGGGCGAGGTGTATCGGGCGCGGGATGCGCGGCTGAATCGCACCGTCGCCATCAAGGTGCTGCCCAAGTCGTTTTCGGCGGACGCAGACCGCTTGCAGCGCTTCACGCTGGAGGCGCGCGCGGCGGCGGCGCTGAACCATCCCAACATTCTTTCAATCTTCGATATCGGCGAGGAACAGGGCGCTCCTTATATTGTTTCGGAGCTGCTCGAGGGGACGACGCTGCGCGAGTTAGTGCGGAACGGGCCGCTGCCGGTGCGTAAGGCGATTGACTGCGCGCTGCAAACGGCGCGCGGACTGGCGGCGGCGCATGACAAGGGAATCGTGCACCGCGACCTGAAGCCGGAGAACATTTTTGTCACCGACGACGGGCGTGTGAAGATTCTGGATTTTGGCCTCGCAAAGCTGACGCGGCCGGAAGCGACGAGCGCCGGCGGAGATACGTTGACGGCGCAGGTGAATACCGAGCCAGGGCAGGTGTTGGGGACCGCCGGATATATGTCGCCGGAGCAGGTGCGCGGGAAGGCGGCCGATCATCGGGCGGATATTTTTGCCTTTGGATCGATTCTCTACGAAATGCTTTCCGGCAAGCGCGCGTTTCGCGGCGAGAGCCCAGCGGATACGATGAGCGCGATCTTAAAAGAAGAGCCGGAGGAGCTGTCAGAGACGGGGCGAAATATTCCACTGCCGCTGGAGCGGATCGTGCGGCATTGCCTGGAGAAAAATCCAGCGCAACGGTTTCAATCGGCGGGCGATGTGGCCTTTAACCTGGACGCGCTTTCGGACAGCTCCGTTGGATCGCGGACGAGCGCGCAGGCGGCAGTGGTTACGGGCGCGGATTCGGGCGGCAGCGCGAGTGCCGAGGAAGGCGTCGAGGGGCGGCGCGGAGGCTTGCCGCTGATTGCGGTCGCGGCGCTCGTGATCGCGGCGGCGGGACTCGCATGGTGGCTGGGACGCAGGAGCGTAAAGCCGTCGCTGGCCGAGTATCAGCAGATCACGTTTCGGACGGGATCAATGGGCAGTGCGCGCTTCGCGCCCGACGGGAGCATTGTTTACTCGGCGTCTTGGGATGGCGGCGAGAATCAGCTTTACCTGGTGCACACCGATGAGACCGGCTCGCGCGAACTGGGAATCAAGGACGCGGATCTGCTGGCGATTTCTAAGACCGGCGAACTCGCCATCCTCAAAGATATGGTGCGGTTTCGCGGGTATTCGAAAGCGGGCACGCTGGCGCGGGTTCCGCTGAGCGGAGGAACTCCGCGCGATGTGCTGGACAACGTGCAGGATGTGGACTGGGCAGCGGACGGTGAGCACATGGCGGTAGTGCGATTCGCGCCCGAGAACCGGCATTGGCGGCTGGAGTATCCGGTGGGGAAGGTTTTGCTGGACACGATCAACTGGATCAGCACGCCGAAAATTTCTGCGGACGGGAAACGGGTGGCGTTCGCGGATCACGAGAACACGGGCGGAGACGACGAAGGCACGGTGGCGGTGATCGAGCCGGATGGGCAGGAGAAGAAGCTGTCCTCGGGATGGAAGTCGCTGGAGGGAGTCGTGTGGTCGCCAGCGGGCGACGAGATATGGTTTACAGCAACGCGCAGCGGGAGTTCGGAGAACCTGTACGGGGTGAGCTTGTCGGGCAAGGAGCGGGCGATTGCGAACGTGCCAGGAGGGATGTGGCTGCAAGATATTCGCAACGGAGTGGCGCTGACGATCACAAATCAGACCCGGCTGGGCATTCGCGGAGTGGGTCCAGGAGCAAAGGAAGAGCGCGAACTGGGCTGGCTGGGATGGGCGGAGCTCAGGGACATAAGCCGCGACGGCAAGACGATTTTGTTTGAAGAGGAAGGCGATGGAGGCGGGCCGGATTACACGGTGTTTTTGCGTGACATGGATGGATCGCCGCCGGTGCGCATCGGCAGCGGCGTGGCGCAGGCGATTTCTCCGGATGGCAAGTGGGTGATCACGAAGCCGGCGACGGAAGGCGTTCTGAGCCTGGTGCCGACGGGAGCGGGCGAGGCGCGGCAGTTGACGCATGACAACGTCAGCTATGAGAACGTTCGCTATTTGCCGGACGGAAAACATGTGGTGGCGACGGGAATTGCGCCGGGACACGGACTGCGGGACTACCTGATCGACGTGAACAGCGGCGAAAGCAAGCCCGTTACGCCGGAGGGCATGGTGGGCCCGAATGTTTCGCCCGACGGGCGCAGCGTGGCGGTGCAGGACCAGGATGGAAAATGGGGAATTTGGCCGCTGGATGGAAGTGGATTGAAGCTTGTTCCGGGGCTCGATGCGAAATGGGGCGTGCATGGGTGGTCGCCGGATGGGGCGTCGCTCTACGTGGTCGCGAGCCATCGGACCGATAGAACCGCACAACTGTATCGGGTGGATATCGCGAGCGGAAAGATGGAGTTCTGGAAAGCTTTCGGCGCGGATTTGCCGGCAGGGGTAACAGGAGCGTCGTCCCCGCGCTTTTCGACCGACATGAGCGCCTACGCGTATATGCACTATCAGACGATTTCGGTAGGGTATGTGGTAAGGGGATTGAAGTAGAAAATTGAGTCATTGAGTCATTTGGTCATTGAATCATTAGAATGGTAATCATGAAAAAGTTCGCGGTTGCGATGGTCGTGGTGATCGCGCTGGGCCTGGTTCTGGGATCGGTGCGCGCCTGGGCTCAGGATGAAGATGAAGGGCCGATGTCGAACATGCGGTTTGTGGTGGTGCGCGACACCAACGGCAAGCCGGTGAAGAACGCGGCGGTGGTGCTGCATCCGGTGAACAAAAAAGGCAAGCAGTCCATGGGCGGGCTCGAGTTGAAGACGGACGACGACGGAAAGACCTGGATTGACGGGATTCCGTACGGGCAGCTGCGGGTGCAGGTGCTGGCGCCGGGCTTCCAGACATTTGGCGAGGACTATGACATCCGGCAGCCGCAGACCGAGATTACGGTGCGCCTGAAAAAGCCGGTTGGGCAGTACACGGTGTATGGAGTGCAGGAGAAAGACAAGAAGGCTGATCCGTCGCAGCCGCAGCCTCCGCCCCCGGCGCAAACTCCTCCGCCAGCGCCGGCCAAGCCGCAGTAAACAAAATCCAAACTAAATAATGATTAGTGGTGGCGACGGCGCCTTGCTATGCGCCGCTGGCTTGCGCGCGGGCTTTGGTCTTGGTGGTGTAGGTCTGCCGCGCGGCTGGGACGTAGGCGCATGATTTGAAGTCGTAGTGCTTGCCGAGACAGTCGGGGCAGAGGTGCACGTGATGGACGCGGCACTCGATGGCCGACTCGTTATGGCCGCAAGCGTCGCAGACGCTTCGCCGGCCTTTGCCGGACCGAGCCTTCGAGGGTTCGGCTTCCGCGAGGTATCGCGCCTTCATGTAAAAACCGCTGGCTGCCAGAACCATGCCCATAGAAAACAGCATAGCGGCCGCGCCGATCAGGGCGGTATCGCGCTGCGCGCCGAACGCTGCCGGCAGAGTGCATAGCCCGGCGGCGGCCACGAAACATCCGATCGCGATCATCCAGCTTCCAATTTTTAGCGTCATGACATTCTTTCCCAGGGCGGAAATCAGGTGGAGAGTGGGTCCGCGAGCAGGCCTTCCGGCCTAACTCATTGAAATTCCCAAGCATTCCAAGCGTAGGCTCTGGGCAAGTGAAACTCCAGATGACCAAAGTTTGCCGGTGACGCAGGTAACTTGTCGCTGAAAAGGCTCTCTCTTAGCATGATTTCATCATGGATATGTGTATGCTCCTCGTGTGTCCCGATCAGGATGCTGCGAACCTGTTGACGTCGGTGCTGGGTGAGATGGAAATGAAGGCGGAGCACACGCCTTCGATCGCGCATGGCTTGGCGCGGCTCGACGAGCAGCGCTTCGATGCCATCATCTTCGACTACCGCGGCGATGCGGCCTCCGACGAATTTTTGGCGCGCATGCGAAAGTCCTCGAAGAACAACTCGGCCATGCTGGTCGCGCTGGTCGACGAAGAATGCAATGCGCGGCCGTTATTCGGGCTGGGCGCGAATTTTGTTCTTTACCGCCCGCTCTCGGTCGAGCGGACGCGGCTGAGCTTGAATGCGGCGCGCAGCCTGATGCACACCGAGCGGCGGCAATCTCCGCGGACGCAGGTGAATTCGACCGCCAACATTTCCTACCCTGGAGTGCCCGACCTGGACGCCACGCTGATCGACATCAGCGACAGCGGGACGTTGATTGCGACGCATCAACAGAAGCTCGGCGAAGGCAAAGTTTATTTTGAATTTGCGCTTCCCGGGCAAGGGCAATTGGTTCGCTTGTCGGGCGAGGTGGCATGGCAGGATTTTTCGGGACGCGCGGGAATTTCGTTTCTCGATGTGCCGCAGGCATCGCGCAAGCTGATTCAGACGTGGCTGCAACGGAACGGGGTTCGACCCGGGGAGCCGCAGCAGTCGCAGGAAACGATCATTGAACGCTTCGCGCTGGAGCCAAACCTGGCGCAGCCGGCGAGTGCCGAGGAATCCGAAGAAGTGTCAAGCGTGGGCGACCGGCGGCGGGACGAGCGCGTGCCTTGTCAGTTAGGCGCGACCGTGCTTCCGGTGGGGACGAGCGCCGCGAGTCATTGCTCGCTCTCCGATGTGAGCGAGGGCGGATGCTATGTAGAAATGCCGTCGCCCCTGCCGGGGCGCGCGGATGTCGAAATCATGGTGCGGACCACGGACAGAAAGTTCGCGATTCGCGGGCAAGTGCTGACCAGCCATCCGGGATTTGGGATGGGAGTGCGGTTTGTGTTTGAGAATTCCACCGAGCGCGAGGAAATTTTGCGGCTGTTGGCAGTGCTGTCGGCGGCGCGGACCCGCGATGAGCAGCCCTGCTAGGATGTCTCATCTGCCTCAGGTTCCGAGTGGACGAACAAAAGCGAAAACCACAGAGGGCACAGAGGGCACTGAGGACCCCCCGGTGAATTCACGACCCCGGTGATTCACGTCCTGATCGCTTCCTTCACGGCCTTTCGAAAATAATCCAGCGATTGCTTGAGGCCGGTTTCCAGATCTATCTTTGGCTCCCATCCCAGCAGGCGCCGGGCTTTTGAAATATCGGGACGTCGCTGTTTTGGATCGTCTTGCGGGAGTGGTTCGAACTTGATCTGGCTCTTCGAGCCGGTTACGGCGATTACTTTTTGCGCGCACTCCAGAATCGTGAACTCGGTGGGATTGCCGATGTTCACCGGGGCATGCTCATCCGATTTTGCGAGGAGCAGAATGCCGTCGACTTCGTCGCTGACGTAACAGAAGCTGCGCGTCTGGCTGCCATCGCCGAAGACTGTCAAATCTTCTCCCCGCAGAGCCTGCCACATAAAATTCGGAATCACGCGGCCATCATTGATCTGCATGCGCGGTCCGTAGGTATTGAAGATGCGCAAAATGCGCGTGTCGACGTTGTGATAGCGATGATAGGCCGCAGTCACCGCCTCCGAGAAACGCTTGGCCTCATCGTAGACCGAGCGCGGGCCAATGGGATTGACGTGGCCCCAATAAGTTTCGGGCTGGGGATGAACCAACGGATCGCCGTAGCACTCGGAGGTCGAGGCCATCATGAATTTCGCGTTGCTGCGGCGGGCGGTCTCGAGCGCCTCGAATGTCCCGTATGAGCCGACGCGCAGAGTGGCAATGCCGTGTTTGGCGTAATCGAATGGGCTAGCGGGGCTGGCGAAATGGAAGACGTAGTCGAGCGCACCGTAGTCGCCGGGGTCGCATACATCTTTCTCGATGAACTCGAAGCGCGAGTCGTTTTTTAGATGCGCGATGTTGGTGAGGCGCCCGGTGAGCAGGTTGTCGGCGGCGAGGACGCGGTAACCTTCTGCGAGCAGGCCGTCGCAGAGATGAGAGCCTAAAAAGCCGGCTCCGCCGGTGACAAGGGCGCGGCGCGTCGGCATCATCATTAGTCTTTCAGACCCATAGCATCAGACCGACTCGGACCCGTGGTTTCTTAGCCCACGTTTCACGCACGCTCCTTTTTTGCGGAACGCGCGGCGGAGGCCTCATCGCAGATGGCGGGCGGACGTCCGACGCTGTAGTACGAGAATCCGTGCGCGGTCATAACGGATGGGGCGTAGAGATTTCGTCCGTCGAGAACGATGGGATAGCGTACCACGCTGCGCAGGTGGTCGAGATCGAGGACAGAGAATTCCTCCCACTCAGTGAGGATGAGGACGGCGTCGGTGCCCTGCGCGGCTTGATAGGGATCGGCGGCGAACTCAATGCCTTCGGGGAGAACCTCCTTGGCGCGCTCCATGGCGGCGGGATCGTAAGCGCAAATGCGGCAGCCTTCGCGGAGCAACTCTTCGACGAGCAGCAACGCAGGTGATTCGCGAATGTCGTCGGTGCCTCCTTTGAAGGCCAGGCCGAGCACGCCGAGGCGTTTGCCGCGCAGCGTCCAGAGCACACTGCGAACTTTCTTAAGAAAGCGCCGGCGCTGTTCTTCGTTGATGCGAATAACCTCTTCGAGCAGGCGGAAGTCATAGCCTCCCTCTTTGGCAACGGCGCGGAAGGCCAGAAGATCCTTCGGAAAACACGACCCGCCATAGCCGATTCCGGGGTTCAGGAAGCGCGGGCCGATGCGCGAATCAGTGCCGACACCGTCGCAAACCTGCTGCACGTCCGCGCCGACGGCTTCGCAGATGGAGGCGACCGCATTAATAAAAGAGATTTTCATGGCGAGAAAAGCATTGGAGGCGTGCTTGATCATCTCCGCGCTTTGCGCACTCGTCACGATCAGGCGAGGCGGGAGCTGCGATGTAGACATAGCGCGGACAGGGCGGGGAATGGCATCGCCGCGTCCGTAATACCAGCCGCTGGTGAGCGGATCGTAGACCTTGCGCATGACCTCGGCGGCGCGCTCGTTTTCGACGCCGACCACGATGCGGTCGGGATAAAGAAAGTCGGTGACGGCGGTGCCTTCGCGGAGGAATTCGGGATTGGAGGCGATGTCGAAGAGGTTGGCGTCGGCGCCGTTGCGCAGAATGATGGTGCGGATCCAGTTATTGGTGTAGACCGGGACGGTGCTCTTTTCGACGATGACCTTGTAGCCATCGACCGCGCCGGAAATTTCACTGGCGACGGATTCGACGTACGACATATCGGCGTCACCGCTCTCGGTGGGCGGCGTGCCGACGGCGATGAAAATAGCTTCGCTGGCGCGCGTGGCGGCCTGCAGATCTCCCGAGAACCGGATGCGGTGCCCGCGATGCCGGGCGAGCAGTTCAGGCAGAAATTTCTCGTGAATCGGGACTTCGCCGGTGCGCAGCGCCTCCAGCTTTTTCTCGTCATTATCGACGAGCACGACTTCGTGACCGAGATCCGCAAAACAGGCTCCGGTGACCAGACCGACATATCCCGAACCAACGACCGCAATGCGCATGCGAGCCTTCTCCTTGGAATAGTTGTGCACCTCCGGCTCGTCGGGGTGTGGTTTCACTTTAGCAGCGATTCGAGGCTTTGCCGTATGCAAACGCAGATTACCGTCGTACCGGGAACAGGAATGGGAAACGGATAGTCACAAGTAGTGGTGATTGGCATCACCGGCTAAGGCGTGTCCCATCCTTTCTTGCTTCGAACCTCAGCTCGTGTATGGCCCTGAGACGGGGCAGGCCCCGCCTCTACGCCGGTTCACTTCAGATTGTTGCGCATGAAGTTCCAGGCGCTGTTCACGATGTCGGTCAAGTTGCGCTGGGCGGTCCAGCCTAAAACTTCTCTTGCTTTGCTTGGGTCGGCTATCAGGGCAGGCGGATCGCCGGGGCGTCGCGGACCGATAGTGCGGCGAACGGGCTGGCCGGTAGCGGCTTCGGCGGCGTGGATCACTTCGAGCACGGAATTTCCTTTGCCGGTGCCGAGATTGACGGCGATCGATTCGCCTCCCTGTTCAAGATGCTGAAGCGCGCGCACGTGGGCGTCGGCCAGATCGTTGACGTGGATGTAATCGCGCAGGCAGGTGCCATCGGGCGTGGGATAGTCGGAGCCGAAAACTTGCAGCTTGAAATCACCCGGCAATGAGGCTTGCAGCGCGAGCGGGATGAGATGAGTTTCAGGATCGTGCAGTTCGCCGATCTCGCCGCTCTCATCCGCGCCGGCGGCGTTGAAGTAACGCAGGCGCGCCGAGCGCATGCCATAAGCACGGTCATAGGCCTCAAGCGCGTTCTCGAAGGCGAGCTTGGTGGCTCCATAAGGGTTGATAGGCTCGCGTGGATTCTGCTCGGTGATCGGAACCTTGACGGGAACTCCGTAGACGGCGCAGGTCGAGGAGAAAACGAAATGTCGGACGCCGGCGTCAACCGCCGAGTTCAGCAAAGTGAGCGCGTCGACAACATTGTTACGGAAATATTTGCGCGGGTCGGTGACGGATTCTCCAACATAGCAGTGGGCGGCGAAGTGCATGACGGCGTCGACGCGCGAGAGCACGCGGTGAAGCTGGGACTGATCGCCGAGGTCGCCCTCGACTAGTTCGAAGCCCTGCGCCAGGCGCCGGAAGCCGGTCGAGAAATTGTCGTAAACGATGACCTGATAACGCGCGCGCCGCAATGCACGGGCAGCGTGACTGCCGATGTAGCCCGCACCTCCTACCACCAGAACGGCCAAAGGGAACCTCGCTTGAGTTACTGCACTGCTGTCAGTTTACGAGGTTCGGCGCATTTGAGGCCAGTAGGATTCGCCGATGTCGAGAAGATGGAAGGTGCGGGGGTGTGTACGCCCCCGCGACGGCCGGCGAGACGCCAGCGCTACAACTGCGAATCACGCGGCACGGCGGATGGCTTCGGATGCAGAAGCCGACTTCGAGCGCTTTACGGCTATGATCGTCAGCCCGATGAAGATCGCCAGAAGGATAAGTTGAGCGATCAGAAAGGGCGACTCCGTTTGCGTGGGAGCCAGCGCGTGGAGCGCCGGCGCCTTTTGGAAGGACTGAACCGTCAAGACGAAACAATTCAGGTACAGAGCCATCATGGCGCTGACGATATAAGTGCGGTTCCAGCCTCCGGCAAGGTGAAAGCTGTAACGCGCGACGAGCGCAATAGCCAGCAGCACGAGCGAGATGATGCCGACCTTAATCCCCGGGGTAACTTTATGGAAGGGAAAGAAAAAGCCGGTAACGCTGGTCAGCACGGTGGTCAGCAGAAAGAGCGCATTCCAGCCGTCGAAGGCCCTTCGAGTGAAGAATCCGTAGACAACGAACAAACCGGACACGATGCCGATCAGGCTGATCTGCACATGGACGAGCGTGAAAGTCGACAAACTCATGCCGAGAACCATGGGGGAAGCCTCCTCGTGGGGTAACACATATTAAGACGGGAGGCGGGGAATTGCTACTGGAAACGGGCTGGTCGACGGTCGTCTATTGGCTGTCGTCGGCAATTTTATGGTGTGTCGACGAGGGGTTGCCAGAGTTCGACGCGGTTGCCCTCGGGGTCGGTGATCCAGGCGAAGTGACCGTAGGAGGCGGATTCCTGCTTGGGGTCGATGGGGACGTTGGCGGCGCGCAGCTTGGTGAGGATGGCTTCGAGGTCGTCGACGCGGTAGTTGATCATGGCGCGCTGGACGGGGTCGCCGAAGTGTTTGGTCGCGTCGGGGAAGAGCATCCATGCGGTTTGGCCGGTACCGGCGGGGACTTCGTCGGACCAGAGGAGGGTGGCGCCGCCGTAGTCGGCGATCTGGATGCCGAGGAACTCGGCATACCAGGCAGCGAGGGTTTTGGGGTCGCGGGCTTTGAGAAAGACGCCGCCGATTCCGGTGACTCGTGCCATGAGGGTCTCCTTGGGGGTACGTGAGCGGGGAAGAAAGCAGAATCTCCCCGCCTGCGCTAGGGGATGATACCAAATGAGTGAAACAGAGCGACGGAAAAACGGAGGGACGAAAAAAACGCGGTGACGGAAAAACGTGCTGCTGGATGACGAACCCTTTCGCTCTGGCTTACTTCGCGCCGGCTGCGGCCGCGGCGGCGATCGCGATCTTCACCGAATCCGGTTGGGTCCAGATTTCTTTGCCATTCACGAGTTGCAGCCGGTTCATCGTGATGCTGAGCTGCTGCCGGTCAACCTCGACCAGCAGGTAGTGATAGTTGATCTCGTTGCTCTGGTAAGGATCGTCGGGGGCGCGCTCGATCGGGTAGGCGTGCGCGCCGGCTCCGCCGGAGACGAAGTACGTCACGCCGCCGTGCTCGTGGCGTTCGTAGTTGTGGACGTGTCCGGAGAAAACGACGAAGCGGGCGTGGATGAGAGGTTGGCGGTCTTCCAGAAGTTTTGCGAGTTCCTTCTCCTGTCCGCGGGCTTCGTGGCCTTCTCCAAGCATGTGAGGCGAAGAGCTGGTGTAGGGCGGATGATGCAACATCAAGAAGACGAAGTCGACGCCTGCTGGAATGGTGTCGAGCTTGCTTTTGAGCCACTGCCCCTGAGGACCTGAAACTTCATCGAGCGCGCTGTCGAGCACGAGGATCAGCGTGTTCGCGGCGCGCACGGAGTAGTAGCGATTTTCGTGGAGATCGGGAAAGCGCTGAAAATAGTTTCCAAGCGCGGTTTTCTCGTTGCCGTACATCTCATGGTTGCCGATGGCGGGGAAGACGGGAATGTTTTTGTCGCGCCAGATGCGGGTTTCGCTGTCAAAAACACTCCAGTCATCTTTATCCGAACCCTTGTAGACGACGTCGCCGGTGAAGCAGATGAATGCCGGATGGGCGTCGGCGACGGCGCGAACAAGCGCCTGACGCACGGGAGGATTGGCGGCGTCGAAGTCTTTCGGATCGTGGAAGCGGGCGTCTCCGTAGGCCACGAAGCGAAAAGGGACGGCGACATTGGCGACGATTTCGGTGGGTGTGGTTTGGGCGGGTGATTTTTTTGAGCAGGCGGCGAGAGTTAATTGAAAGAATAACGCGGCGAGCAGGACCAGCGCCCGCTCGCAAATTCGAGAATGATTGCGGTTCACATTTCCATCTTACAGAACTTCCACTTACAAAATCTGGTCGATAGTTTGAATGTCGACCAGGCCATTGCAGCCGTAGATCGCGGGCAGAACGCGGGCGGCGGGATGCTTGCGGCGCAGCGCCGCGACCTTCTCTGTACCCGCGCGATAGGCTGGCAAATACATGCGGCCGAGCAGGGGATGCCTTCCCCACGCGCCGGATAGTTTGTCGGCGCGTTCTTCGGTGACCAGAAAATCGCGGCGCAGCGTGGCGGCCACCTCCGGCTGCGGCCTGCTCTCTCCCCACGTCAAATAGGACGACTGGTTTTTGGCGTCGTCCTGCAAGAGCGCGAGCAGCACGCCAATCCGCAGGTCTTCGTCAGGCAACTCCTCGATTTCTGTTATGCCGTGGGCGATCAGAATTGCGTTGTTGGCAATGCCCTCGAATAATGTTGCGGCACGCGTGTTCATGGTCAGGACAGTGGTTTCGAATCCGGCCTTGCCACGCACATATAAGTTCTGTAAGTAGGCGAAGGTGGTAACGTGGCCGGGGACTACTTCGTGACTTACTAACTGCTCGAACTCCGGATAAGAAATTTGCAGCGAGGCGTTGATCTCATAAGTCGCCTCATATTGCGGCGAGCCATCACGGTTGCGGGCGTGGCCGAGATAATTCATGGAGCCTGAGAACCAGGCGTCTTTGATGGCGAGGAAGTCGATGTTGGCCCGCGGCACCGGGGCCAGTTCTTTCGGGAGATAAGGCAGCAGATTCTTCGCGCTAAGCTGATCGAAGTGCGCGATGACAGCCGCACCGAGAGATTTCACCGATGCCATCGGTGAAACGCGGTCGCGGCGCCACGCGTCGACCGCTTCAAGAAGACCGGCTCCGTTTTTCCCCTTCGCCGGCAGATAGCCGGCGCGGCCCAAGAGTTCGGAGACAAGGGCGCGCTTCTTTTCGGGCCGCGAAGGCTCAGGTGCCTTGCCGGTGGAGGCTTCGACGCAACGGGCGTAGGGTACTTTCTCGCCCTTGCCCGCAACCTCCATGGCGAGATCGAACATGGTCTCGATGGAATCGGCGAGACTGATCAAGTAAGACTTGCGCAGCCGATTCTTAGCCGCGCCATTTCCGGAAGACCCGCCCAGCTTTCCCGCCTCGGTGCGGATTCCGGCGATCGCTTTGGGAAGATTGATATCGCGCAGATACTGGTCGAGGGCCGCCTGATCGATGGTCTTGCCGGAGACTCCGCCGGACTCGCGCAGGCGCGCGGCGGCGGGATGCGTGTAAGCGGCGGGCAACGGCTCGTCGGAAAACCAGGAGTCGGCGATGAAGCGTCCCGTGCCGGAGGCACACTTGACGTCGCCGCCCCAAAGAGTATCGACGCCAAGGACGGCGTCGGCGACGTGCTGGGATAGTTGATCTTCACCGGCGCGGATCGAACTAACTCGTCCCTTAGTGGCTTGAAGCTTGCCCGCGGCCGTTTTTACTGACACCTTCTTCGCCGACTTCGACCCTGACGTTGTCACCGACTTCTTTACCGACTTCGATTTCGCCGAGCCTTTTTTTACCAACTTCCGATTCATCGGATCTCCTTTTCATTTTTCATGGAACCGAACCAGACGTAAACGCAGAGGCCAATGAAGCACAGGCCGGCGATGGATTGAGAGACTAGCTCATTCGAATAGAAAGGCGTCGTGATCAGGTCTTCGCTATACCAGTGGAACAGTCGCAAAGCCGCGCCGATCACCCCGCCGAGCGCGCCCCCTGCCATCAGGCCGGAGGCGATGATGATGCCACGCTCGCGGATCGACTTGCCGTGCTCGCCGCCAACTTTCTCGCCGCGCTTGTTCACCAGGTGAGAGAGGAATCCACCACACAGGATGGGCGTGGTCAGTTGGAGCGGCAAATAAATTCCCAGCGCAAAAACCATGGACGAGAGGCCGAGCATCTCCAGCACCACGGTGATCATAGCTCCGATGCCGAACAACATGTAGGCGACCGGTTGGCCGCTCATGAATCCCGAGACCACGGCTTTCAGTGCGGAGGCCTGCGGCGCCACCAATACCTGACGCATGTCGCCGGGAGCAGCCTCTCCGAACTGGAACGCCTTGGCTAGCAGGACGATGGTTAAACCCGCCGTGATCGCCGACGCGACGACTCCGATAAACTTCACCTTCTCCTGCGCCGAAGGCGTGGAACCGAGCCAGTAGCCGGCTTTGAGGTCGGTGATGAACTGTCCCGAAGCGCAGAGGGCTACACAGACCATGCCGGCCAATGCCATCACGAAAAACATGCCCGTCGTCCCGGAGAGTCCGAACTTCAGCAACACAACCGCGGAGACAATGACGGTCAACAAAGTCATGCCGCTGGCCGGGTTGTTTGCAGTGGTGGCAATGGCATTGGCAGCTACCGTGGTGAAGAAGAATGCGAAGAGCAGCGTCAGCGCCAGTCCCACGGCGACTACCGTCCACGAAACATGAAGGAGTCCGAAGAAGACGGCCACAGCGATCGTCCCTAGCACCACGCCGAGGAGGATGGTAACGAGGGGAATGTCACGGTCGGTGCGTTCCATCTGGGGCGCTTCGCCGTGGCGGAAAGCACGCAGCGCGATGCCGAATGATCCGGCAATCACGGGCAGTGATTTAACAAGACCGGCAATGCCAGCGGTCGCGATCGCGCCCACGGCGATGAGGCGCACATAGTTGCGGTAGATGTCCGCTGCCGCCATGTGCGAGATCGGGATGGTGGCAGGATAGACGGTGGTCTCGCCCATGTGGCTGCCAATGAACCAGATCGTTGGGACGAGCACAAAGTTCACCAGAATACCGCCCGCGCAGAAGATCAGGGCGATGCGCAGGCCCATCACGTATCCGAGGCCGAGGATGAAGCCGACCGCGTCGAAATTGAAGACCATGCGTCCGCGATCGGCGAGTGACCTGATCACGGGCACAAACTGAAAGTTCAGGTACTCCTTCCAGATGTGGAAAGTGGTGACAAAGAAGTCGTAAACGGCGGCGATCACGGTGGCTTGTAGCAACAACGTAGCCTGGGAGCCGCCCTTCTCGCCGGTGACCAGAACTTCTGTGATAGCGGTGGCTTCGGGGAAAGGGAATTTGCCGTGCATCTCACGCACGAAGTAGCGGCGCAGCGGAATAAGGAAGAGCACTCCGAGGCAGCCGCCCGCCAGGCAAATGAACACGGTCTGCCAGGGATGCGGGTCGAGGTGAAGAATGTAGAGTGCGGGCAGAGTGAACACAGCACCGGCCACCACGGCAGCGGAGGCGCCACCCATGCCAGTGATGATCATGTTCTCGAGCACGGTCGAGCGCCGCGAGTAGACCCGCGCCAGGCCGATGGCGAGGATCGAGATCGGGATGGCTGCCTCCATGCCCTGGCCGACCTTAAGAGTGGAATAGGCCGAGGCCACGCTGAAGATGATGCAGAGCAGAGTGCCCCAAAGGACCGCTCGCCAGGTGACCTCGGGCGGAGCCGAGCTCGACGGCACCAGCGACCGGTAGACTTCGCCGTCTTTCAAAGGCAGGTAGGCGTTGGCGGCAAGCGATGTGGTTTCGGTCTCGGGCATCGTGGATGCGGGCTCCTGGGCGTGCGGCTTTGTTCCGTGGGAATCATATCGTTCGGAGCTTTGGGAAGGCTAGAGCCGGAAGGCTAAAGCGCGCGGTTCGACTAAAGCCAGAGCAACGGCGCCAGGCCGGCGGCGGCCAGCGCGATCAGGAAGGCGAGGCTTTGCCTGCCGGTTTTTCTATCGGCGAGGCTATAAGCGTAGATTGCCTTGACCACATTGTTGCTGGCGGCGGAGATCATTACGGCTCCCGCCGCGACTTTGAGTGGTGTGAGCGTGCCCGCAGCTTGCGTCATTCCCATCACGAAGGGAGTCACGTCCGTGACCCCGACCAGTGCCGCCAGAATGTTAACGCCCGCTTTGGGGAGGTAAGTGACGGCCAGTTGCGTGGCGACGAGCATGCCGAGAAAGAAGACCGCAAAGATGAATGCCGCGCCCAATTCGAGCGGGTTGCCGGGTTCGTATTCGCGCTTGATCTGCGAATCGACCGGATCGGGCCGGCGCGACCAGAACCAGCCGATGGCAATCGCGACAAGCGCTATGACGATAAATGCCGGCGCCAACATTTCCGTAAGCTGGCGGTTGAAGAGGGCCACCAGCGCGGCCAGACGAAGATAGGTCACGCCCGACGCGATCAGAATTCCACCGGCAAAAAGATGCGGCCGGTCCTCGCGGGCGGCGCGGCGCGCCATGGCTACCGTGGTTGCGGTCGACGAGTAGGCTCCGCCGAGCAGAGCGGTCAAGACTACTCCGCCGCTCTCTTTGGTGACTTTCTGAAGGATGTAGCTGCCGTACGAAATTGCACTTACAGCCACCACCACCAGCCAGGTCTTGAATGGATTGATTTGGAAGCGTCCAAATTGCTGGTTGGGCAGGGCCGGAAGAATGACCGCCGAGAGCAGCAGAAACTTCGCGAAAGTCAAGATTTCTTCCGGTGCAGTGCGGCTGGCGAGCTTTTCCAGTCCAGTCTTCAGTTCGAGGAGCAAAAGGCTGGCCACGCTCAGAGTCGTCGCGATCCAGAGATGGTCGTAGCAGATCAGGGCGCCGACGAGATAGGTTGTCAGTGCTGACATTTCTGTAGTTACACCGGCGATTTGCGCGCTCGCAAGTTTGTGCCAGTAAGAGAGCAGCAGAAATGCGCCGATGACAATAAATCCGAGCATGACCGGCAGCAACTGGTTGCCGGAGACCAGCGCGATGGAAAATCCGATCAGGCCGATGAGCGGGAAGGTGCGCACTCCGCCAAAGGAATAAGAACCGACGGTGAACTTATGCTCCTCACGCTCTAGGCCGACGAGGAACGACAGGAAAAGAACAAGAACAATCTTCGCGGCTTCGGGCGGCAACCAGTGGTAGAACTCCACTCGCGGTCACGCCTCCTTATGAGGTTGGTTGGGGACGCGGATTCGGCTGCGCCGAATCGTCGCTCGGATTCTTTCACAAGAGAATCGAATTGAACAGGGAAGTTCCCCGGCTAGTCGCCTGCCGTCTCGCCATATTGATCGAAGGCAGTTCTTACCGAGCTTTATTGTGGAATGGTGTTGTGGACGCGGGTTGTGGACGCGGCCCGGCTTCCGGCCATCAAGTTCCGTCAAACTGCCAGCAGCCGGGCCGCGATAAAACAGCATCGGGCGAAAATTCGTAGGACCAGGAATCCATCACGTGTCGCTTCGTACTCTACCGGCCGCGACCACCTCCGCCACCACCTCCGTGTCCGAAGCCACTACCGCCAAAGCCTCCACCGCCACCGTGGAAGCCTCCTCCATGAAAGCCGCTGCTTCCGTGGAGGCCTCCACCGAACGCACCGAAACCACGCGATCCGCTGACCATTCTTCCAGAATGAAAGTCGCTGCCGCTGGAGCCCGGTCCATGATAAATGCCGTTGCTATAACGCGAGCTACCGATATACGGCGAGTGGCCACCCCAGTTGCGAGAGTTCGCGGTGAAGTGGTGCAGGAAAGGCCGGTAGCCATAACCGTAGCCTCCGAATCCGTAGCCGCCTCCGAAGAACGGATAGGCGTCAATCCACCACGGAGAATAGAATCCCCAGCCAAACGGACTGTAGAAAATTCCGTCGCCCGGAATGAAAGTGAATGCGCTGAACCATGGATCCCAATACCAGTCAGCGCCCCACCAACCCATACCCCAAGGGCCATAGCCATTCTCTGCATAAAGTCCGGCAGCATCGAGATTCGCCTCCGCAACGTAAGCAGAGCGCAGACTGCTCCAGCGGTATAGATCGCCTTCTTCGTAAGTTCTCTTGTCGAATTTCTCCGGCTTAAGCGGCTGGTTGACGGCGAGAGCAATTTCTCGTCCCGCCTTCACCGTCGTATGCTGGCCGGGCTCTTCGACGAACGCTTTGCCGTCAAAGACGCGCAGCTGATCCTGATTCAGGTTGAAATCATACAGGCCCGTTTTCTCGAGCCTGGTCTTCACTCCGTTGGCGTCGATCAGGATGTCGTTCTCGGGATGAATCTCCGCAACCTCCACAATCGCGTGACCTTTGTCGAGTCCGATCTCCGTGTCGGTCAAGCTGGGAGAGATCATCTTGACGGTGCTGTTGTCGCCCACGCGCAGAAAGACTCCCGGAGTCAGAAGAACCTCGGCCTTGCCTTTTTCCGTGGTCAAGAATTGGCCGGATTGCAATTCGGCTGAGCCAATCGATTTCGAGGACAGCGCTTCCGAAGCGATGGAGACGTTTCCCTCAACGTAATTAAGAGTTCCTGGAGTCGCAGTATGGCTCGTATCCTCAGCGAAAACGGGCACAGAAAATATAGCGGCCAGGAAGAAACCGGCAATTGTTTTTTGTAGCAGCTGCATATTTTCCTCCCCACCTTCTACCTAGTTGGATGGGAGGAAACGGCCGCGCGATGCACCGTCCTCGTATCCGAAACCAACTTGTTCGCAATCAGCGAGTGGGTCGCGCATCACAGTTATTGCATCTAAGTAACGAGACAAGTGAGGGTAGAACGTCGGAGTTTACTGTCAGGAACCCGGGCCGAGCGGTATCAAATTCCGCCTTGAAGGAGACATCAATGATCAACAAAAGATTTCTGCTTACCCTGGCTGCCGGTTTCATTTTCGCGGCCACAAACGTGGGAAGTTTGGCGGCGCAGCCCGCGTCGGCTCCGAACGGAGTGCCGGTACGGATGATCGTCACCGTGGAAGGCCGTCGCGGTGCGGAAGTGCCTGCGGTTTCCGCCAACGACGTGATGGTATTAGAGGGCAAGGATCGCGACGCGGTGACCGATTGGGTCCCGGCGCAGGGGGAGCACGCCGGCTTGGAGCTCTTTATTCTGATCGATGACAGCTCCGGCCGTAGCGTCGGCACGCAACTGAGCGATATTCACAAGTTCATCGACGGGCAGCCGGGTTCGGCGCGCATTGGCGTCGCGTACATGCAGAACGGTACGGCACGAATCGTACAGGATCTGACCACCGATCATGCAGCGGCTTCGAAGGCGCTTCGACTCCCTCTCGGCGTGGCGGGCGCCAATGCCAGTCCGTATTTTGCCTTCAGCGATCTTATGAAGCGTTGGCCGAAGAGCGACAACCGGCGCGAGGTGCTGATGGTCACTGACGGCATCGACCTTTACTACGGCAGCGGCGATTTGCAGGACCCGTATTTGTCGGCGGCCATCGACGATGCTCAAAAGGGAGGCGTGCAGGTATCCGCGATTTACAGTCCCGGGGTAGGACATTTCGGTCACAGTTATTGGCTCACCTACTGGGGACAGATGTACCTTGCCGAAATGGCCGACCGCACCGGAGGTGAAGCGTACTACATCGGCATGACCGGGCCGCCGGTGGCCTTCGCTCCCTATTTGGATGACCTGGCCGAGCGGCTGAATCATCAGTACATTTTGACCTTCATCGCCAAGCCGGAGAAGAAAGCCGGTTTGCGCAGACTAAAGGTCAGAACCGAAGTACCGAACGCGGAACTGGTGTCGGCCGATCAGGTTTTCGTTCCTGCGATGCCGGAATAGTGCGAACCCTCAATTAAGGCGGTCAAAGGCGACGCTTCTCGCGTCGCCTGGGCCCCGTCCATTCGGCGAGGGCAACCTTTTAGGGCGCTAAGAATCTAACTCACCGTTACGTGTGTAACCCTTATAGCCAGCGGCGTGTGTTATATTGTCGGCAATCGGACAAGTTGCTTGACTGCGGGATGATATTCTCCAAAAATCCGGACACCGATGGGCGCGGCTGGCGTCGTTTACTGATCCTGGTTGCCATCTGTTCACTGACGCTAAGTGTTGCCACCCGGTTTTCTCTTTCGTTTCGTGCGCAAGGTCATGCTGTCAAGTCCATGGACAGCCGGTCTGGCATACCTAAGCAACAGCGTCTGGATCGAGATTCCAGCCGATTCGCAGTGCCGGTGGCAAATCTCACCGCTCTCAGGCCTCTCGTATTTCATTCCAGTGTGATTCCTCCTGAGCCATCGCGCTCGCTCGATGTACTAAGTCCCGTTCTTTCTAACAGGCCCCCTCCGCTTTCTTCTGTTTTGTTCTTGTAGTTATTCCGGTTCCGCGGTTTCAAAGTATTAATGGGCGTCAAGGTTGTGCTTTGAGCGGAGTGGATTTCCGTTCATCGCCGGTCGCGGCGCTGGTGCAGCCAAGAACTCGACTCTGTCGCAGATCGCCGGCGGTTGCCGGAGAAGCGGAGCGTCTGAACATTGAAATTGAAGAAGACGAAAGCAAGGAGAGCAGAAGCAAAGCCCGGTCCTGCTCGCGGCGTGCCCCTGCACGGCAGTCGATTCCATCTTGTAGGTCGCGGCTTAGCGGCTGGACTTGCGGCAATGTTGGCCGCTGGGCTCGCCTCCTGTTCAGGCGGCACGAGCGCGAAGACGAATAGCGAAACGGTCACGGTTGGCGTGACCAACGTGACGAAGAAAACACTGAGCCGTCAGATTACCTTGTCGTCGGAGTTAGTGCCCTTCCAGGAGATCGATGTCTATGCCAAGGAGTCCGGCTACATTAAAAAACTGAACGTAGATTACGGAACTCGCGTGAAACAAGGGCAGGTGATGGCGGTCCTGGAAATCCCCGAGTTAGAAGCGCAACTGCAAGAAGATCAGGCAGACATCAGAAATGCGTCAGACCAGATGAATCGGGCGGAGCACGAATTGCAGCGCTATGAAGCGCAGTATAACGCGCTGCATCTCCAGTACACGCGCTTGAACACCGTTTTCCAGAACCAGCCGGGGATTGTGGCGCAACAGGAAGTCGACGATGCGCAGGGCAAAGACCTGGCAGCCTCGTCGCAGGTGGAGGGCGGCAAGTCGGCTCTGGAAGGGGCGCAAAGTCAGCTGGTGTCGTCGAAGGCAAAACTCAATCATGATCAAGCGCTCTTTGACTATTCAAAGATCACGGCGCCGTTTGCCGGCATAGTTACAGAACGATATGCCAATCTAGGAACACTGATGCAAGCCGGGACCGGTTCGAGCACCCAAGCTATGCCGCTTATCAGGCTATCGCAGGACGACTTATTCCGCCTGGTAATTCCGGTTCCTGAATCCTATGTCCGTTACATCCGCCTGAGCGATCCGGTGAGTGTGCATGTTCCCTCGCTGAATCGCACGTTTCCAGGAAAGGTGGCACGCTTCTCCGTCGATGTTCGTTCTGATACGCGCACCATGCACACGGAAGTTGACGTCCCGAATCCGCAACGAATTTTGCTGCCGGGCCTGTACGCCGAGGCACAGCTTGAACTCGACCAGCAAGATAACGTCGCGTCGGTGCCCGTGCAGGCTTTGAACCATGAAGGCGATAAGACAACAGTGTTCGTCGTGAATCGAGATAGTCAGCTCGACGATCGCGCAGTGCAGGTTGGATTGCAGACAAATAGCGATGCTGAGATATTGGCCGGACTCAACGATGGGGATCAGGTGGTGATCAGTGATAGAAGCGGCCTTAAGGCTGGACAGCGAGTGCGCGCGCAGGTAGTGGCAGTGCCGGAATACCACGAATCTAACGCGCGATAAGTGATCGATTTTGCGAGCGATGAGTTTTGCGAGCAAGGTGATTGGATAAAACAGCATGCCTGGGTTTTCGATTCGCAATCCGTATTTCATCGTCGTTATCTGCCTGGTGCTGGTGGTCATCGGTGTGACCAGTCTGGCGAGAATGCCAGTCGATTTGTTTCCGCCGATCAATCTGCCGGAGGTGGTGGTCGCAACCTTTTATTCCGGCATGCCGCCGGAGGATATCGAAACCGATATCACCGATCCGCTGGAGCGCTTTTTTACGCTGGCGTCAGGTGTGGATCACATGGAATCGCGCTCGATGTTAGGCGCAAGCATCATCAAAGTCTACTTTCAGCCTGGAACGAGCGCTGACGCCGATGTAACTGAGTTATCCAACCTCGCGCTCGCCGACTTGAAGCGTCTACCTCCCGGCACGCTGCCTCCCGTAGTCCTCAAGTTCGATGCCTCAAGCCTGCCGGTCGCGCTGGTCACTGTCAAAGGCGAGGGGCTGAACGAAACGCAACTCCACGATTATGCGCAGTTCCAGATTCGTAACCAGATCGCGACCGTGCCCGGAGCTGAGATTCCGGGCGTCTTCGGTGGGATCTATCGCCAGATCATGGTCTATGTCGATCCCTATAAGTTGTTATCGCGACAGCTTAGTCCCATGGACGTGGTAAGTGCAATTAATGACTCCAATCTGATTCTGCCGGCCGGCGATGTGAAGATGGGGCCGTATGACTATTACGTTTATTCGAATAGCCTCGTCGATAACATGGATCAGTTGTCAAAGGTGCCCGTCAAAGTCAGGGGACATTCCTGGGTCACTGTAGGTGACGTCGGTAAAGCCGAGGATGCGCACCAGATCCAGTACAACATCGTACGCATCGATGGACAGAAATCGGCCTACATTCCCATCATGAAGCAGGGCGGCGACACCAACACCATCGCGGTCGTCGACGGCGTTCGCCAACTTACCAAGCATCTCTACGACATTCCGAAGCAGATGAAGACAAGCATCGTCTTCGATCAATCGGTGTATGTAAAGGAGGCCATCCGCACCGTACTGCACGAAGGTTTTCTCGGCCTGATTCTCACCAGTGTGATGATCCTGCTTTTTCTGGGAAGCTTTCGCGCCACCACGGCGGTGTTGCTTTCCATCCCGATCTCCGCGCTGGCCGCGTTCGTCATCCTGGCGCTTATGGGCGGCACGATCAACTCCATGATCCTCGGAGGCATGGCGCTGGCCTTCTCGCGCGTGATCGATAACTCGGTCATCTCGCTCGAGAATATCTACCGGCATTTGGAATTGGGCGCAGCGCCTATGATTGCGGCAGAGGTTGGCGGGTCAGAGGTTGGCCTGGCCGTGCTGGCGGCCACGCTGGTGGACGTCGTCGACTTTTTCCCTGTTGTGTTTCTCTATGGCGTGGCAAAGTTTCTGTTTTCCGCATTGGCCTTAGCCTTTTGCTTATCTCTTCTCGCGTCGTTTGTCGTCGCCATGACTGTTATTCCGCTGTTCTGCTCGCGCTTTCTCAAAGCCGTACCCCATGAGGCTGCCGAGCGAGCTCAGCATGATGCGGAGTACGAGGTTGAACCGACCGTCGCCCTCAGTCGATCACGGATGGACCGCTTTAATGCGCGCTTCAACCAGAAATTCAATAAGATGCTTGACTATTACGAGTACTGGGTAAGGCGTGCGCTCAAGCGTCCCGGACTTACCGTTGCCGCGCTGAGTGGTGTATTCATCCTAAGTCTTGCATTGTATCCGCTGGCCGGCTTGGCATTCTTTCCCAAGACCGATGCCGGCCAGTTCACCATTAACCTCAAGGTTCCAACCGGAACGCGCATTGAAGTTACCGATCAGTATGTGGCGAGGGTTGAAGACCTGATCCGAAAGACTGTGGAAGCTAAAGATTTGAAGCTGATTGTTTCTAACTTGGGCGTCGTTCCGGATTTTTCCGCGCTCTACACGTCGAATGCCGGGCCTTACACAGCGACCGTGCAGGTGCAGTTGAACGAGCCGCACAAAGTGAGCAGCTTTGAGTATATGGACCGCGTGCGGAGCCGCATGGCGAGCCAGTTTCCAGACATTCGTACCTTCTTCTCAAGCGGCTCCATGGTAGATGCCATTCTTAATACGGGAAAGGCAGCGCCGATCGATGTACAGGTCAGCAGCCCCGATCTTCACCAGATCTATGGAGTCGCGCAGAGCCTGGCGGCCCAGATCAGCCGGGTGAAAGGTGTGGGTCAGGTCTATATTCCGCAGGACATGAACTATCCGGGCTTGCGGCTGGATGTAGACCGGGTACATGCGGGAGAGTTAGGACTCACTCAGAAGGATGTAGTCGATAACGTCATCACTGCTCTTAACTCGAACTATATGATCGCTCCCAACTATTGGGTGGATCGTAAGAGCGGCAATGACTATTACCTGACAGTCCAGTTCTTTGAAAAGGGACAGGCGGCTGTTCATAACATGACAGAGTTAGGGCAGATCCCGTTGCGAGATGCGCATGGAGGTGGCGAGCTGAGTTGTGGCCCATCGCGGCCGCCAGAGCCCGGAGGCTCGGCGCCCGCCTGGAATTGCGCCGGTGGAGAAGGAAGGCCAATTACGGTCCTCAGCAATGTGGTCGACATTAAGCAGATTCAAACTCCTACCATGGTCGATCACTATCAGATTCAGCGCGTGATCGATATCTATGTGACGCCCGCAGGCGAAGACCTGGGGCGCGTGACCAGTTCGATTCGTAACATCCTCGGCAAAACGGCAATTCCCGGCGATGTGCGCGTGAATCTGCGGGGGATGGTCGAAGGCATGGAAGCATCGTTTAAAAGTTTCGCCTTCGGATTTCTGATCTCGTTCCTTTTACTGTTTCTTATTCTCACCGCGCAATTCAAATCGTTCATCGATCCTTTTCTGATCATGCTGGCCATTCCGATGGGTTTTGTGGGAGTGCTGATTATTCTGCCGCTCACGCACACGACGTTGAACGTGATGTCGCTGATGGGAGTGCTGATGCTGGTGGGGATCGCAGATTCAAACAGCATTTTGATTGTCGACTTCGCGCACAACCTTGAGCGCCAGGGACTCTCGCCGGCCGACGCGGTGATTACAGCTTGCCGTGTACGACTGCGGCCGATTCTGATGACTTCACTCGCCACCATTATCGGCATGATTCCCATGGCGCTGAAGTTGGGCACGGGCGCGGAACAGTACACGCCCATGGCGCGGGCCATCATCGGTGGACTTACCTCATCGGTGCTGTTGACGATTTTTATCGTTCCAGCGGCCTATTTGCTGGTCTATGGACGGCGCAAGAAGGAGTCAGGTGAAGGCGAGGTGGCGGAGCCAGCGAAATGAGATATACGTCTTTGCACATCAGGACTAACAGGGTAGAGGTGAGGTCGATCTCCGCAAGCAGCGACCTTAGGCGGCGTGTCTCTCCCCTGAGGTTGCTCGCGATAGCGTTGCTACTATTCACTTTTGGGTTTGCTCAGATATCTTTGGCACAAACATCGACGGACGCCCGGACCAATCAGCAATTCCCAACGGCGCCGTCTCCGCAGGTTGCGCCCGCGCAGCCAATTACTGCTCCTGCGGATGCGACCAACAATGGACCGGTCATCAGTCTGAGCCTGAAGGATGCAGAAGACCTGGCGGTCAAGAATAACCCACAGATATCCGTGGCGCGCCTGACTGCTCTTGCCTCCAGACAGGTTACGCGCGAAGCTAAGTCGAGCTTGTGGCCGACGATAACCGGTGATATCACGGGTGTCGACGCCGAGTCGGGCAGCCGCATTACTGCCGGGGCTTTGAATAATCCCATCATTTATGAGCGTGCGGCCGGCGGGCTCTCAGTTACCCAGCTAATCACCGATTTCGGCCGCACCGCAAATCTGATCTCAAGCGCGAGTTACTCCAGCAAAGCCCAAAGCGAAAATGCAATCGCCACCAACCAGCAAATCCTGCTGGCAGTGAATCAGGCATTTTTCAATGCATTGCAAGCGCAGGCGGTCTTAACGGTTGCCGAGGAAACAGTGACGGCCCGGAGCACGGTGGCGAATCAGGTGGGAGCGCTCTACAAGAATAAACTCAAATCCGAACTGGATTTCAGTTTTGCGAGCGTCAATCTTGCGCAGGCCCAACTGCTTTTACTCGACGCTCAAAATAATCAGAACGCCACCCAGGCCACGCTTTCGATGGTTCTTGGATACCCAACCGAACAGAATTTCCAGCTGATCGAAGACGGAAGTGTGGTCGCTCCGCCACCGGGAAATGTGGATGAGCTGATTTCACAGGCATTGCTCGCGCGTCCGGAAATACGCTCCCTCGAATTTCAGTACCAGTCGGCGAAGAAATTTCAGGCTGCGGAGCGTGATCTACTTTTGCCCAACATTCGCGCGCTCGGCGCTGTCGGGATAACGCCGGTCGGCAATCCGGCCGTGGCTCCCAGCGGGAACGCCTTTAACAACTCGTACGCCGCCGTCGGCGGCGACATGGAGATCCCAATCTTCAACGGCTTTCTTTTTACCGCCAGAGCCAAAGAGGCCAGCCTGCGAGCGCAGGCGACCGACGAACGCCTGCGTGACATGCGAAACCTGATCTCGCGCGACGTCCGCACCAGTTGGTTGAACGCCAACACCGCTTATCAGCGACTCTCGGTCACACAGCAATTGCTCGACCAGGCTAAGTTAGCCATGAGTCTCGCCCAGTCTCGTTATAACCTGGGACTCGCTTCCATCGTTGAACTTAGCCAGGCACAGCTTCAGGAGACGCAGGCGGAGATTGGTTACGCGCAAGCAGGTTATGATTACCGGCTGAACATGGCCATACTCACTTATGAGACGACCGGAATCTAGCTAGTAAGTCGGTTATAGGTGAGGTTTCCATGCGCCCCGGATGATGTGCTGACATCGCAGGCGAGATTCGCAAAACCCGCGTCCTGCAACGCGTCCCGGCCCGAGCGGGCCTCCGCTGGACTCGTATCTTGACGCCGGATGCTCATTAATTACGGGTGTCGGCCCGGCCACCCGAAGGTCCGCCGAAGCCGAAACGTCAATGACCAATGGCAAAGTTGGCAGTATGATGGGGCGGTCACGTTCTGGCGAGATTTCGCCCTCCCTACTTGGCTGGTGGGAGTCAGGTACGCTGTTTTGGGTTACGCGGTGTACGGAGGCGAACACGAATGCGGGTTTTGTTGGTCGAGGATTCTGCCGTCTACCGAAAACTGATCGGGACCCACTTCAAGGGCTGGGGTTTTGAAGCGGTGGTGGCCGAGACAGGCGCGGAGGCCTCGCGAATTCTCGAGCAGCCGGATGCGCCCAAGCTCGTCCTGCTCGACTGGGTTCTGCCTGACATCGAAGGCATTGAGCTATGCCAAAGGATCCGCACCGCCGGCTCATCGGGCCACTACGTTTACATCATTCTGCTGACCGGCAAAGAAGGACAGCAGAACATGCTCGACGCGCTCCAGGCCGGCGCGGACGACTACCTTCGAAAGCCCTTTGACGAGGCGGAACTGAAGGCGCGTCTGCTGGTGGGCAGTCGCATTCTCGATCTGCAAGAGGAATTAGTGGCTGCGCGCGAGTCGATGCGCGAGGCAGCCACTCGCGATTCATTGACCGGGTTGCTGAACCGGGCTGAAATTTTCAGCATGCTGGAGCGCGAACTCGAGCGTTCACGCCGCGAGCGTAAGCCACTGAGCGTGATTCTTGCCGACATCGACCATTTCAAAAAAGTGAACGACACTGAGGGGCACCTTTTTGGCGATGAGACGCTGCGCGAGATTGCGCGGCGCCTGCAATCGAAGCTGCGTCCCTATGACGGCGTGGGGCGTTACGGCGGCGAGGAGTTTCTGCTGGTGCTGCCGGCGTGCGATCTTGTAGGAGCGATCGAGCGGGCCAATGAGCTGCGCGAGTTGATTGCGGAAACCGATGTCGCGATCGGGAGCGTGAAAAAGTCGGTCACGATGAGTTTGGGAATTGCCGTCTCCGAGTGCCTGGGAGTCAAGGAGCTGGAGACGCTGGTGAATCGCGCCGATACC
Organism: uncultured Acidobacteriaceae bacterium; assembly: GCA_963803645.1. Taxonomy (GTDB): domain Bacteria; phylum Acidobacteriota; class Terriglobia; order Terriglobales; family Acidobacteriaceae; genus Acidiflorens. The sequence goes on from CAWDNK010000007.1 coordinate 2,023,400, forward strand.
GCCCTGTATGTGGCCAAGAAGAAGGGCCGCAACCGGGTCGAGCACGCTGTCAGCCCAGCCTGAACTTGGCATTACCGCGTGTATGTGATCAATCGCGCGATCAAATCCTGTGATCAAATAGTGGTGAATGCTTGGCGGATATTCATCCCGCGTGCCGCGCCCATGACGGCTGAAATCCAAATTCGAAATCCGGCCGCCGCTGACGACGCGACACGGCGCCCGCGCGAGGCTGGCGGGCTCTCCACCGACATCGAGCAATTTGCGCGCGAAGCCGGATTCGAACTTTGCGGCATCGCTCCCGTGCGCAACTTTGGCGAGTTACAGCTCTTTCCTTCCTGGATCGCCGATCAATATCACGGCGAAATGAAGTACATGGAGGCGCGCAACGACGCGGGCGATCTGAAGCGCGCGAACCTGGCGAATGCCGCGCCCTGGGCGCGCAGCGTGATCGTATGCGCCATTAACTACAACACCGCGCAACCATATTCGACGCAAGTCGATCCGGCGCAAAGCCAGGGCACTGGCTGGATCTCGCGCTACGCCTGGTGCCGCGAGGATTATCACGACGCGGTCCTGCGGAGATTGTGCGCAGTGGAGGCGAGGCTTCGCGAATTACTCGATTCAACTGGCAACCGGCTACTGGCAACTGGCAACTCTCTGCAAATGCGATCTTATGTCGACACCGGTCCGCTGATCGAGCGCGTCTACGCCAAGTACGCGGGCATTGGGTGGATCGGGAAAAATACCTGCGTCATTAATCAGAAGCTCGGCTCATGGCTGTTTCTAGGGGTGATCCTGACTTCGCTCGAACTCTCGTCAGAACTCGCAGCCGATCTCCCCGCGCCCGATCGCTGCGGCACCTGTACGCGCTGCATCGCTGCCTGTCCAACGCAGGCGATTGTTGCGCCCGGAGAACTCGATGCCCGCCTCTGTATCTCCTATCTCACGATCGAGAAACGCGGCGAGATTCCCGACGATTTGCGTGCGGGCATGGGGCGGCACGTTTTCGGCTGCGACATCTGCCAGGATGTTTGTCCGTGGAATCGCAAAGCGCCCGTCACCTCGGCGGAAGAATTCCAGCCGCGCGCCGGTTTGGTGAATCCTCCACTCGGATGGCTCGCGGAAATGCAGCCGGAAGAATTTCGCGCGACGTTTCGCGGATCGCCGGTGCGGCGCGCCAAGCTCTCCGGCCTGCGCCGAAATGCGGTGATTGCCATGGGCAACAGCGGCGACCAGAAATTTCTGCCGACCCTGAAAAAACTAGCCGAGGATGCGGACCCAATCGTCGCGGAGCACGCGAAGTGGGCGTTGGACCGGCATCTCACAAAGACAGTCGAATACCGAATTGCACCGGCGAATAGCGAATAGCGAATAGCGCATAGCGAATGCCGAACGGCGGCATTTACAATCCTTCCCATGTTTAGCCACGATCTTCTTCTCAACAAACGCATCCTTATTACAGGCGGAGGCACGGGCCTCGGCAAGGCGGCCGCGCAACGCTTTCTCGAACTCGGAGCCGAAGTCTACATCTGCGGGCGCCGCGAAGACGTCTTAGCGGCGACTGAAAAAGAGTTGCACGGGCGCACCGGAGGCCGCATCCACGCGCTGCGCTGCGATGTGCGCGATGCGGCCGCAGTCGAAGAGACGGTCGGCGCCATCTGGGCTGACGGCCCGCTCGACGTGCTCATGAATAACGCCGCCGGAAATTTTCTGGCTCGCACGGAGGAGCTTTCGCTGGGTGCATTTCAATCGGTGATCGGCATCGTGCTGATGGGATCGCTGCACATGACTCTCGCCTGCGGTCGGCGCTGGCTCGCTGCCAAGCACAAGGCCGTCGTTCTCAACATCACCACCACTTACACGACTACCGGCTCCGCCTACGTTGTGCCGTCGGCGGTCGCCAAGGCGGGAGTGCAGGCGCTCACGCGCAGCCTGGCCGTCGAATGGGGAGACCGCGGCATTCGCATGAATGCCATTGCCCCCGGGCCGATCCGAACGGAAGGCGCCTTCTCACGCCTGATGCCGCGCCCCGAACTGGAAACTTCAGCGCGTAAGCGCAATCCGCTGGGACGCTTCGGCACGCTCGAAGAGTTCGCCAACCTGGCCGCGTTCCTCGTGAGCGATGGCTCGGGATACATCAACGGCGACGTCATCACGATGGACGGCGGCGAGTGGCTCCAGGGAGCGGCTCAATTCACCGCCCTCGGCCGCGAACTGACCGAGCAGGAATGGCAAATGATGAAGCCGAAGAAGAAAGCATAGGCCGCTTTCGCGTGTCATGGCGTGTCTCGCTTACTGCGTGAAATCGTTGTTCGGACTTATAATCCACCGATCGGCGGTTTCGGACCCGCTGAACACATAACCTATGAATATGCCAACTTTGTTTCGTCTTCGCATCCATGTCACGGCCATCGTTCTTGTGCTCGGGTCTTTGATCGTTGCGCCCCAGGTCGCAAAATGCCAGGCCCCTGGAGAAATTGGGGCGTCCCCGGCACAGCTCCACAACCTTAAGATCACGGTGCTTTCCACGATGCTGGTGGGAGGACTCGGACATGAAGGTATTGGCGAGTGGGGCTTCTCGGCGCTGGTCGAGGCGGACGGCCATCGCGTTCTGGTGGACACGGGTCTGCGTCCGGAGACCGTTCTGCAAAACGCGCGTGAGATGCAGATCGATCTTTCTGACGTGCAGGAGGTGATACTCACGCACAATCATGGAGACCATGTCGGCGGTCTGATGACGCTGCGGCGCGAGTTGATGAAAAAGAACCCGGCGGCATTGTCGGTGGCGCATGTCGCCAACGGTATTTTCTATAGCCGCCCGTCGGCCGAAGGCGAAGACAATGAGATGATCGCCATTCGCAAAGAGTACGAGGCCACCGGAGGTAAGTTCATTGAGCACGCGGATGCGAGCGAGATTTTTCCGGGCGCCTGGCTGAGCGGTCCGGTGCCGCGCAAGTATCCGGAACGCAATTGGAGCGCGACAGGAAAGGTGCAAACTCCGCAGGGTTTGGTGGAAGACACGATTCCGGAGGATCAATCTTTAGTTCTCAACACGCCGCAGGGCCTGGTTGTTGTGACGGGATGCGGGCACGCCGGCATCGTGAACATCCTGACCTACGCAACCACCAAGTTTGTGAACCGGCCAGTGTACGCCGTTGTAGGTGGTTTGCATCTGTTCTCCGCGAAAGATGAGCAGGTGAACTGGACGGCCGATGAATTCAAGCAGTTCAAAGTGGCGAATCTGCTGGGGGCACATTGCACCGGGATCGAAGCGGTATATCGTCTGCGTGAGCGGGCTGGCTTGACGCGCAAGTCGGCCGTGGTGGCCACAGTCGGTTCGACATTCACGCTTGGCGAAGGGATTGTTACAGGTCCGTTAGCTCGGTAACCCTTCAGAGCGCCACTGCGATTCTCGGCCGACGGTTGTCGTGAGTGAAGTCGCGTGTTCGCGACAGCACAGCGACAGGTGGACGCTATCGTGACGGCGTTGACAGCGGTCCGCGATATGCGTCAAAGGCGCAGTGCTTCTTTTTCAGAGCAGCTTATCGATTTCCCCGGCGAGCTCAGCCTGGAATTTTTCGGAGCGGTCGTAACCCGTATGGACTAGCCGGATGCGGCCGGTGGTGTCAATGATGACTAGCGATGGAAAGCCTTCCAATTTCAGCCCAGCGAGCCGCTCCTCGTGCCCAAGAGCGAGGGGCAGAGTGTAGCCCGCGTTCTGCATGAAGGCGCGAGCCTTTTCAGGAGTCTCCCCGTTTTTCTGCATATCGACGGCCCAGAAACTGACGCGCGAGTTTCCCTGGTACCGGCGGTAGAGTTTCTCCAACTCCGGCATCTCGCGGCGGCAGGCGGGGCACCAGGAGGCCCAAAAATCCAGCACCACTACACGGCCGCGCAACTCCGCAGAACTCACCTCCGTGCCGTCAAACCGGTTGATGGAAAAGGCCGGCGCGGGCGCGCTCATCTCCTGCGAGGCGATCCGCGTGGACAGCGTCGGAACCGCGGTCAGTGCCACGACGACAAGTGCTCCGAGGGGGACGAGAAATGTCGCTCCGGCCCGAACTCGGGAGTGCGCCGTCCAAAGGCGCCGGACGCGTACTCCGCAAATTGCCGCGAAGTTCACGACCAGCAAGAGCACGACGACTTCAAGATGGAGCAACTGATTCCATAACAGAATGAGCGTGACCAGCGATCCGCCGGAGCTCACCACAAGCCCTTTCAGCCAAGCGTTTTCGGGCCGGCTCCGGCCGCGGAGTATCCCTGCCGCGAGGTACAGAACGGCCAGGCTCACCACGGCCATGCGCAAGTCAGCAGCCACGTGAAAGTAGCCGTCAGCTAGCAAAAACAGGAAGAGGGCAGCAAGCCCGGCAAAGACATCGGCAACCAAGGAGACGATTCCGGTTCTCATGAGTAGGCCTCCGATAACGGTCTCTGGTGGATATTACGCAAGAGGCTGGTTCGAAGTTCCACGGCGTAGGGAGGCGAGGGCATGGAGCGGCTTGCAGTGCAGACCAGCCGAGGCGCGTCCCTTAGTCTTATATCTCAAATCAAGGTTGGGCAAAATCCTATTTCACTCATCGAATCGTCTTTCTCGGCGGGAGCAGCGGATCAGAGTTGCGCGGCCCGCGCTTCCGAGAAGGATGCACAGGCCGCGCCCCTGTCTTCTCTAGAACACGGTCAGCACCGTGCTTCCGCTTACCCCGTTCATGCTGGCTGTGATCGTGGTCGTCCCGGTCGCGGCGCTATTCGCAAGTCCGTTTGCACCGATCGCGGCAACGCTTACATTGGAGGACGTCCACACCGCCTCATTCGTCAGGTTCTCCGTCGTGCCATCGCTGAAGTTGCCGGTCAGTGTGAAGCGCTCGGAACTGCCCAGCGCAATGCTGGGATTGGCTGGCGTGATCGTCAGCGAAGTGAGCGCGGCTGCGGTGACCGAGAGCGTCGCCGTGCCCACCTGCCCGGAGAAAAACGCGGTGATCGTCGCATTGCCCGCGGCTAGCCCGGTCGCGAGCCCCTTGCTGCCGACGATGTCGCTCACCGTGGCGATCGACGCCGGAGATGAGGTCCACGAGGCCGACTGCGTGAGGTCTTGCGTGCTGCCATCGCCAAACGTCCCAATGACCCTGAACTGCGCCTCGGTCTGTTGCGCCACGCTGGCGCTCGAGGGCGTGACCTGGAGCGAGACCAGCGCCGACGATTCGACCACAACCGCCATCGTCCCGCTGACCGAACCCTCTTGCGCGCTGATGGTTGCACTGCCCGCCGATTGACCTGTGACTTGACCCGAGCTGTTGACGCTCGCGACATTGCCCGCAGACGAACTCCAGGTCACGGAATTCGTGATGGTCTGCGTGCTGCCATCGCTGAAAGTTCCGGTCGCGGAGGCGCCGAGCGTTGACGCCGGTGCGAGGACCGCGCTCGCCGGAGTCACCGCGATCGAAACCAGCGTCGCCGAGCTTACCGTCAGCGAAGTTGAAGCCGTTACGCCATCAAGTGTGGCGCTAATATTTGCGTTGCCCGGAGCCACAGCGCTCGCCACGCCCACCGATGCAATCGTCGCCACACCGACATTGTCGGACGACCACGTCACATCTCTGGTGATGATCTGCGTGCTGGAGTCGCTGAAAGTGCCGGTTGCCGTGTATGACAAATTGGTCGCCGGAGCTATCGTGCGGCCGACGGGCGTGACCGAGATCGACTCCAGCGCCGCGTTCGTCACATCGAGCGTGACCGATGCGCTCGCCGAACCGAGCGTTGCCGTAATGGTCGACGAGCCGGCGGTGAGGCCTTTCGCCAGCCCGCTTGCATTGCCAATCTTCGCGACGCCGGTGTTCGACGAAGTCCAAGCCGACTGAGCAGTAAGGTCGCGCGTGCTGCCGTCATTGAACGTGCCAATCGCCGAAAACTGCTGGCTGGTGGTCGCCGCAATCGTTGCGTCGCCCGGCATGATGGCGAGCGAGGCGAGGTTGGCGGCGTTCACTGTCACGGCTGATGTTCCGCTCACCGAGCCAGACGCCGCAGTGATCGTCGTCGTTCCCAGGTTCCGAGCCGTCGCCAAGCCGCTGGCGGTGATCGAAGCGACACCCATCTTCGAAGAACTCCACGTCACCGTCCCGGTAATGTCTTGCGTTGATCCATCCGAGAACGTGCCGATCGCGGTGAACTGCTGCAATGTTCCCAGAGAAATAGAGGGATTCGCCGGCGTCACGGCGATCGAGGTCACGGTCGCGCCGGTGACCGTCAGCGTCGCGCTCGAAGAAATGCCGCCCGAGGCAGCGGTGATGGCGGAGTTGCCCGCCGCTATCGCCAGGGCAAGACCGGGTACGCCGTTGGCGTCGATGCTCGCGGCCGCCGGATTTCCCGATGTCCACTGCGCCGAGTTAGTAATGTTTTGCGTGCTGCCGTCAGAGAAGGTCCCGGTGGCGACAAACTGCATCGTCGTGCCCGGCGCGATCGACGCAGTCAATGGCGAAATCGAAATCGCACCCAACGCCGCGGTGGTAACGGTCAAAGTTGCGCTTGAAGAAATGCTGCCCGAAGTTGCGGTCACGGTGGATGAGCCGATCCCCGTCGCCATTGCCAGCCCGAAGGTTCCGTTCGCGTTAATCGCGACTTCCGACGGATTGCCCGACGTCCATTGCACGGACGCGGTCAGGTTCTGCATGCTGCCGTCAGTGAAGGTGCCGGTCACGGCCAGTTGCACGCTCGTTCCAAGCGCCAACGACGCGCTCGCCGGAGACACGGCCAGCGAGGCAAGCGCTGCTGCGTTGACGGTCAAAGTCGCGCTGCCGCTCAGGTTCGAATAAGTTGCCGTGATGGTCGCGGATCCCTGCGCCTTGCTGGTCGCCATGCCTGACGATGAGATCGTGGCCGCAGTCGCATTCGATGAACTCCACGCCGCGGAGCTGGTCAGGTTTTTGGTGCTGTGGTCGCTGTACGTACCGGTCGCCGTAAACTGCTGGCCCGAGCCGGCCGCAACTGATGTCGCTCCCGGAGTAACCGCGATCGACTGCAAGGTCGCGGGGGCTGTGCTCGACGATGAGCTACCGCCGCCGCATCCAACCATCACCAGGGCGCACACGACTGCAAACACAATCTGTAACTTCTTCATAAGTATTTTCCTCTGGTCACTAGGACCGAAAATTGGACCGCAAGCTTCGCGGGCGGCTTTCGATTACGCGTGCGACTTTCAATTACAGGCGAGCCGTGCCATCGCACTTCAGGGGATTCAAACTGTGAAGAGTGATATACGCAACTATGCAGTCAATGCACCAAACGCCGCGCGCACAGCCGAAGCGGGCAGTTTGTTCTTTTCACGCAAGATAGGTTCGTGCCAAGTCACGCTCGATGCGATTGCAGAATGTATCCGCGCAAATGTTTTCTGTAGAAGTGCGGGATTAGTTCCACGCGAGGGCACGCAGCGTCGCAAATGAATCCAATTCAGGAAAAATTCCCGTTTCGGAAATCCAAGCAGGGCGCGGCGTTTGAGCTGAATTGCGGGTCGCGATCCGAGTCGCTGCGAAGAATGCAAAGAGAAATTCTGCGGAAAATAAAACTTGAGCGCAACACTTGCGGGAATAATTCGAGGGCGAGAAAGCTGGACAGCAGTGGTAGGCCCGGCAGGACTCGAACCTGCAACCACCGGATTAGAAATCCGATGCTCTATCCACTTGAGCTACGGGCCCGCTGGATTACAGCAGTATACCCAGCCCGGTGGGAACTTTGCCTTTGGAGCGTGAACAAAAGCCTCTCCCGGTTGTCGGGGGAGCCTCGTCGCACTCGAAACGTGGGCATCTTCAATAAAGCTGCGGAGGAGGCCCAGAGCAGATCTGAATTGTAAGAGACGCGGACCAGAGTCGCCCCGTTACTCCTGGCACCACCCTCATTCGTGCGGCCTTCCGTATAATTGCTGTTGCGTCCATGCCTGCCACCCTCGAATCGATCGTCGCGGCCACGCGTCAGCGTCTCTTCCAGAGGCGTCACAGCGTCGATCTGCGCGCGCTTGAGCGCGCCGCCGAAGGGCATACGCCCCGCGGTTTTCGCCGGCAATTGCAGCACGCTTCCGCTGCCGGAATCGCCGTCATCGCCGAGCTGAAGAAAGCGTCACCTTCAAAAGGCTTGATCCGCGCCGACTTTCAGCCGGCACTCCTCGCCCGTGAACTGGAGCAGGCGGGCGCCGCCGCGCTCTCCGTCCTCACCGACGGCCAGTTTTTCCAGGGATCCCTCGCGTATCTACCCGAGGCGTCTGCCGCCACATCGATTCCGTGCCTGCGCAAGGATTTCATCGTCGATGAATTTCAGGTCGTCGAGGCGCGTGCGAATTCGGCGGACGCCGTTCTGCTCATAGTGGCCGCGCTCAGCCAGAAAGAACTCGTCGCTCTCACCGAGAGCGCTCGCTCGCACAATCTCGACGTCCTCTGCGAAGCGCATGATGAGTCTGAGTTGCAGCGCGCGCTCGACGCCGGTTGCGATCTGATTGGCATCAATAGTCGTGATCTGCGGACCTTTGAAGTTACCCTCGAGACCGCCATCGACCTCGCCCCGAAGATTCCGGCGGGGTGCCTCAGGGTAGCCGAAAGCGGAATTCATAACGGCGCAGACCTGGCGCGCCTGAAGGCGGCGGGCTACGATGCTTTCCTGATCGGCGAGTCGCTGATGAAGCAAGAGCGACCGGGCGAGGCGCTGGCCAAACTGATGGAGGAAGTAAAAGTAGTAGTAAGTGGCTAGTATGTTGTAACTGACAAGTAAGAAGTAAGAGCTGAGAGCCAAGAGCTGACAGCTGCCCTTTATGACCTGGATAAAAATCTGCGGGATCACGAACCTCGACGATGCGCTGGTTGCCGCGGATGCGGGAGCGAACGCCATCGGTTTCGTGTTCTATCCGAAGAGTCCCCGCCACATGACGGCCGAAGCAGCGCAAGCGATCATCAAGAAATTGCCGCCGCGCATTCAAAAAGTTGGAGTCTTCGTCAACCATCCAGTCGAACAAGTGCGCGACACCGTCAAGCTCGCCGGCCTGACTGCCGTGCAGTTACACGGCCGCGAAGACAAGGAATTCGCGCAATCGCTCTTCAAGGCTCTCGCCAATGGCGCGAGCCGGCCCACCATTCTTCGTTCGTTTGCCGCCCAGATTTTCGACAAGCCCGCCGAAGAGCCCGTCAATTGGGATCCGGTGGCCGAGGGATTGGTCGAGCCCGACGAGGCCTACAAGGGCAAGCGCGTCCACAAAATTCACGTCGCCAAAAATGGAGACCTCTTCTGCGAAACTCACGGCTTCCGTCCGGGCGTGGTCTCGGGCGTGTTGCTGGATTCGTCGACTGCCGGAGAAATGGGCGGCACGGGAAAGACTTTTGACTGGGAACGGGTGCAGCCCTGGGCGGGCGTGATCAACAGCATCAGCAAACTCATCGTGGCCGGTGGACTGCATCCCGGAAACGTCGAGGACGCGATTCACACCCTGCATCCCTGGGGCGTCGACGTCTCCACCGGAGTCGAGCGAGTGCCCGGGCTGAAAGATCCGAAGAAGGTTCGCGCCTTTATTCAAGCCGTGCGCGCCCTCGAAAAAACGGACGAGAGCAACTAGCCGATGGCCACCGCGACCTCCCACTTCAAACCGCGCCTCATCGCCGTCGCCAAAGCCGAAGCCAAAGTGGAGATGGGCAAGAAGCCCGCGCCCGCTGCGGGCCGCTTCGGCGTCTACGGCGGCCGTTATGTTCCGGAAACGCTGATGGCCGCGCTCCAGGAACTGGAGCGTGAATACGAAAGAGCCAGGCGCGATCCGAAATTTCAAAAGCGCCTCGATCTTCTGCTGAAGACCTACGCCGGACGCCCCACGCCGCTTTTTTTCGCAAGCCGCCTGACGAAGAAATTAGGCGGCGCAAAAATTTATCTCAAGCGCGAAGACCTGCTTCATACCGGCGCGCACAAAATCAATAACTGCCTCGGGCAAGGCTTGCTCGTCGAGCGCATGGGCAAGCGCCGCGTAATCGCCGAAACCGGTGCTGGCCAGCATGGCGTCGCTACGGCTACAGTATGTTCGCTGCTCGGCTTTGAGTGCGTCGTCTACATGGGCGCCGAAGACATGCGCCGCCAGGAGCTCAACGTCTTCCGCATGCGCCTGCTCGGAGCCGAAGTGCGCGGAGTAAATTCCGGCTCGCGCACTTTGAAAGACGCCATCAATGAAGCCATGCGCGATTGGGTCACCAACGTCCGCACCACGCATTATCTGTTGGGCAGTGTGCTGGGCGCGCACCCATATCCGACCATGGTCCGCGACTTTCACCGTGTAATCGGACATGAAGCCCGCGCGCAGATTCTCAAAGCCGAGGGCAAGCTGCCGAGCGCAATCATCGCCTGCGTAGGCGGAGGCTCGAACTCGATAGGAATTTTCTATGACTTCATCGGGGATACAAAAAAAGGCAAAAAAGTTGAGCTGATCGGCGTCGAAGCCGGAGGCCGCGGCGAAGCTCTAGGCGACCACGCCGCCCGTTTTCGCGGAGGATCTCCCGGCGTCTTACAAGGCACTTACTCGTACGTGTTACAGGATAAATCCGGCCAGATCGCGCTCACGCATTCCGTCTCCGCGGGCTTGGATTACCCATCAATCGGACCCGAACACGCCGAGCTACACGACACCGGCCGAGCCGAGTACGTCTCCGCGAGTGACGCCGAAGCGCTGGAAGCAACCACGCTGCTAGCCAGAACCGAAGGCGTCATCCCCGCGCTGGAATCGGCGCACGCAGTCGCCGAAGTCATCAAGCGCGCGCCAAAGATGAAGAGGTCAGAAGTAGTGATCGTCAACATCTCCGGCCGTGGGGATAAAGATATCGGGATTATGCGGGAGAATTTGAAGCTGGATTAGGTGTGGACATGCGCTTCGTTTGCACTATCGTTCTATTTCTCGCAATCGGGCGCCTGGCGTACGCGGGCGATGACGCGAGTGGGAACGTTCCGTTCCGATTAGACCTGTCGCAGCCTTTCACGACCTACGCCATGACAGTGCAGGATAAGTTATGGAGTACTACTCTAGCCGCTCGATTCGTGTATGAAGGCTCCGTGCTTCATTTCGTGCGAACATCGCTGCCGTTAGAGATGGGTGATAAAACCATCGAAGGTGCCGTTTACCAGGCGGTCGAGAAACCAGATGTGTTTTATGTCACGAGTGGCGACGCTATGTTGAAACTAGGTAGCAGGTGGGCTTACAACCCCGGCGTTGGTGGTTTTTCGATGCACGCCCCGAAATCTCGGAACTTTATCGTCTGTTTCCACTTTGTCAGCGGGGGTGTGCCATTCTTATCGAGTTCGCAGGTAATCAAAGGGCTTGTCACGTGGAACGGGCATGACGACTGGGACAGGCTCAAGTAGGCACGAGCCATCAAAGACCAGTCGTTAGCCCACCGGACCTTTTTTGGCTTGGGCGAGGTCTGTTATCTTGACCAGAACGACCTCGCCTATTCCGATGTGGTCACCGCCTGTTCAAGCATCTCCCGAATGAACCGCGTATAAGGAATACCGCGCGCTTTCGCGCGTGCCTTCACGGCCGCGAGCAACGGCTTCGGCACGCGCATGTTGATTTGTTCATCCTTTTTCTCGAACTCAAACCGTGCCGGTTCAAACTGCGAGAAATCGAGTGTGGAGAGGTCTTGGGCAAGAAATGCCACTGCTTGATCATCGGTTTTTAAGCGTGGCACTTTGTTATTCATCGGCCGCTTTTTCATAAGCTGCTGCCTCCCTCGCGTGCATATACCGGGCCGTCACCGGGCGGATCAGTCGCCGGCCATCTTTCGTCCGCATCGTAAAAGCCACAAATAGCGGCCTGCCCGCGCTTGTTTTTCCCACCGCAATCAAACGATCCTCGTCAGTCGAGTGCACCGGGTCAGGCGCAACGCGCGGGCCCCGCACAAACACCGTCTCGATCTCAGCGATCGACACTCCATGTTTCCGGCATTTTGACCGGTTGCCGTCATCCCAGTCGAATCCGCCCGCTTGCAAATTCATAATAGCAATGAACTATACAAACGTATATACAAATCCAAATCCCAACCGCACCGCTCGTTTCTCCTTGGCGTCCAGTTCAAGACTCTACTTCGATTGAAACCTTCGTTGATTTCCGTGTAAAGTATTTATTCTTCAATAGCATAGAATGAAAAACGGCCTCAAGATAGGCGCCATATCGTCCCTAAGTTATTGATCCAACAATATCTTACAAGTAAGTCCTTATTCTTCAAAGACCTGGCGAAAATTAGCAGCTAAGTCTTTTGTCTTCAAAGACCACGATCAGGGGTATGTCTTGCTAAATAGTAAACTTTGCGTGGGACAATATTGCCGATCCAAAATCCAAACCCCCTATCACGGGGTCCCTGACTCCCTGTCCGATCTCCCCACACCTTCCCCAATCTACAATGTTTCAGTGCCGTTTCACTTTGAAAGCAAACCCGCCCTCGTCGCTTACGTCACCTGCGGCGATCCTGATCTCGCCACCACGCGCGATGTGGTTCTCGCCGCCATTGAAGCGGGCGCGAGCACCATCGAACTCGGCGTCCCATTCAGCGATCCGGTCGCCGATGGACCCGTTATCCAGCGCGCCAGCGAGCGCGCCCTCAAGCACGGAACGTCGCTCGAGAACGTGCTCAAACTTGCGGCCGAAATCCGCGAGCAATCGCAATCTGTCGGCCTGGTCGTCTTTTCTTATCTCAACCCGATTCTGCGCATGGGCCTCGCCAAGTTTTGCCATGTCGCCCGTCTGGCCGGAATCGACGGCACCCTCATCACCGATCTCCCTATCGAAGAAGCCGACGAATACCTGCGCGAGGCGCGCAAGAACGACCTCGCGACAATCTTTCTGGCTGCGCCCACTTCGACCGACCAGCGCCTCAAGCAGATCTCCGAAGTCTCCTCCGGATTCATCTACGCCATCTCGCGCACCGGCGTCACCGGCGAGCGCAAGCAAATGTCAGGCGACGCGCGCGGTCTGGTCAAACGTATTCGCCGATTCTCGAAGCTGCCCATCGCCGTCGGCTTCGGAATCTCCACGCCCGACCAGTTCGCCGCTGTCGGCAAGTTTGCGGAGGCGGCTGTCGTCGGAAGCGCCATCGTTCACGTCATCGAACAAAATCCGGCACGGGAAGCGAGGTCTGTGGCAGAATTCATAGGACAGCTCACAGCCGTCAGCTCTCAGCTCTCAGCAAGAAAATAATCATTTAGATACGAGTCTCTAAATGGGGTTGAACTTCGAGTTCTGACTGGGAACTGGCAACTGGGAACCGGCAACCGTTTTCATGGATATTTCCGACTGGCGCAAGAAGATCGACGATCTGGATCGCCAGCTGGCGGGCCTCCTCAACGAGCGCGCCAGGGCTGCCGTGGAGATTGGCCGCTTGAAGCGCAATACGAACTTGCCGATCTACGAACCGGATCGCGAGAAGCAAGTGATCGCCAACGTGCAGCGTGCGAGCCAGGGGCCGCTCGCCGCGCGCGACCTGGCGCAGATTTACGAGCGCATCATGGACGTGATGCGCAGCATTCAGAAGCACGAGATCGTTCCCGATAACGCCCCTTCGACCGGGCACGACACGGAGATCGATTCGCAGTTTGAAGATTAATGACCATTCGCACCATAACGACAATTCGCATCGGACGGTAAAGAGCTAACTCATGATCGTAGCCATGCTAGATTCCGCCAGTGAAGATCAGATCCAGCACGTGATCGATCAACTGGTTCAGATGGGATTTGAAGTCCACCGCTCCACCGGAGCACTGAAGACCGTGCTCGGCGGCGTCGGCTCGCGCACCGACTTTGACACCCGCGAAGTCGAAATGCTGCCCGGCGTGCAGGAAGTCCACCGCATCACCTCGCCCTACCGGCTCGCCGGCCGAAACTTCCATCCCGAAGGCACGACCGTTAAATTCGCCAACGGCGTCGAAATCGGCGGCAAGAACATCATCGTCATGGCCGGACCCTGCTCGGTCGAATCGCGTGAGCAACTCTTCACGGTGTCTGAGCAAATCGCCAAGGCTGGCGCGCGCGTTCTGCGCGGCGGCGCTTTCAAGCCGCGCTCCTCGCCGTATTCCTTCCAGGGGATGGGCCTCGAAGGTCTCAAACTTCTCCGCGAAGCTGGCGACCAGTTCGGACTGCTCGTCATCAGCGAAGTCATGGAGATCTCGCAGATCGAACTGATGCTCCCTTACATCGACATTTTCCAGGTGGGAGCGCGCAACATGCAGAACTTCAATCTGCTGCGCGAACTCGGCAAGGTGCGCAAGCCGATCCTGCTCAAGCGCGGCATCTCCGCCACCTTTGAAGAGCTTTTATGTTCCGCGGAATATCTGCTCGCCGGGGGCAACTACGAAGTGATCCTGTGCGAGCGCGGCATCCGCACCTTCGAAACCTACACCCGCAATACCATGGACATCTCCGCGATCCCCATCATTCACAAGCTCTCGCACCTGCCCATGACGGCCGACCCTTCGCACGGCACCGGCCGTCGCGATAAGGTCGCACCCATGGCTCGCGCTTCAGTCGCCGCTGGAGCCGATGCCCTGCTGATCGAGGTCCATCATCAGCCCGATAAGGCTTTGTCGGATGGCGCCCAGTCGCTCTATCCAGATCAGTTCGTCAAGCTGATGGAGGAGATTCGCATGATCGCTCCGGCCGTCGGCCGCACGATCGAGTAAGACAATCGCGTAAACTGTGTCGCGTCGTAATTGTCGTCGGTCGTTGGTCGGCGATCGTTCCTTCGTCAGTCGTTTAGCTCACCAATCGCGAGCTACGATTACATCGCGAACGACTGACGACTGACGACCAACGACCAGCGACGCTCTACCATGCCCTTCAAGCAAGTCACCATCATCGGCACCGGTTTAATAGGCGGCTCGCTCGGACTCGCCCTGAAGAAGCGTCATCTCGCCTCCCGCATCGTCGGTTGTGATCGCGCTCCAGTGCTCAAGCGCGCCAAGGATTGCGGCGCCATCGAAAAAGGTTTCACCAGTATCGCCGAGGCCGTGGCCGGCAGTGACCTCATTGTGCTCGCGACGCCGGTGATTACCATCATCGATCTCATCGAGCGTCTCGGGCCTGCGCTGCCCGCGCGCACGCTCGTTACGGATGTCGGGAGCACCAAGCTGGAAATTGTTCTGCGCGCAACGAAATCTTTCGGCCGCACCGCCAGCCAACGTTTTCTCGCTGGGCATCCTATGGCCGGCAAGGAGCATGCCGGCGTGGAATTTGCCGATGCCGACCTCTTCGAAGGCGCGGCCTGGCTGTTTACGCCGCTGCCACGCCAAAACCCGCACGCCGGCCTGTGCGGAGAATTCCTTCACTGCGTCGAAAAAATCGGCGCGCGCGTCGCGCTCCTCGATCCCGCCGAACACGATCGCCTCTGCGCCTGGATCAGCCACCTGCCGCAGATGATCTCCACCGGCCTCGCGGCCACGCTCGTCGATGAATTCGGCCCCGGCGCTCCCGTCCTCGATATCGGCGGCCGCGCTCTGCGCGATCTCACGCGCATCTCCGGCTCGCCCTATTCCATGTGGCGCGACATCGCCATCACCAACAAGAAAAACCTTGCCGACGCGCTTCACAAGCTGGAGCAACGCCTCGCTCACATCCGCGAAAATCTCGACACGAGAGAGCTCGCGACGGAATTTGAAATTGCCCACGAGCTTAGAAAAAATCAGAAGCCGGAAGTCAAATTGAAGAAGTGAATGCAAGCCACGAGTCTTGAGCTATGAGTTCCGAACTCAAGCTTGTTGCTCGCGGCTCAAGACTCGCGGTCCGTCACCCAAAGCTCGCAGCGTCGTTTTGATTTACAATTTCATCTCCATGCACAAGGTCGTTTCGAGCGCCGAAGAGGCCATCCAGGATGTATTTGACGGAGCGACCATTATGGTCGGCGGGTTCGGCCTCTGCGGTAATCCCGAGAATCTTCTCCGCGCCCTCGCCGCCAAAGGCGTAAAAGACCTCACCACCATCAGCAACAACGCGGGCATTGATGGCGCGGGCGTGGGCCTGCTACTCGCCAACGGCCAGATCAAGCGCCACATCGGAACTTACGTCGGCGAAAACAAGCTGCTGGAAGCCATGGTGCTCGATGGCCGCGTGCAGCTCGATCTGGTTCCGCAGGGAACTTTTTCGGAGCGCATTCGCGCCGGCGGCGCGGGCATTCCCGCGTTTTTCACTCCCACGGGCGTTGGCACGATGGTCGCCGAGGGCAAGGAAGCCCGCGAATTCGATGGCCGCACCTACATCATGGAACGCGCGCTCAAAGCCGACTTCGCCTTCATCAAGGCCTGGAAGGGCGATACCTGGGGCAACCTCGTCTACCGCAAAACTGCGCGCAATTTTAATCCCATGATGGCGACGGCCGCGAAAGTAACGATTGCGGAGGTCGAGCATCTGGTGCAGCCCGGAGAACTCGACGCCGACATGGTGCATACGCCGAGCGTGTATGTGAAAAGAATTTTCCAGGGCAAAGTATTTGAGAAGAGAATCGAGCGGCGGACAGTCCGGAAGGCGAGTTGAAATCCTATGGGTGTTGACGCCAAACCTGGCAAAGATATGGAAAAACGCGATCGCATCGTTAAGCGCATCGCGCGCGAACTGCGTGACGGATTCTACGTGAACCTCGGCATTGGCATGCCCACGCTGATCGCCAATCACGTGCCGCCCGGCATGGATGTGATCCTGCAAAGCGAAAACGGCATGCTCGGCATCGGGCCGTTTCCCGTCGAGGGCACCGAAGACGCCGACCTGATCAACGCCGGCAAGGAAACGGTCAGCGAATTGCGCGGCACAGCTTATTTTTCGAGCGCCGATTCTTTTGCGATGATTCGCGGCGGCCATATCGATCTAAGTGTCCTCGGTGCGATGGAGGTCGACGAGCAAGGCAATCTTGCCAACTGGATGATCCCGGGCAAAATGGTCAAAGGCATGGGGGGAGCGATGGACCTGGTCGCCGGCGCACGCCGCGTGGTCGTCGCCATGGAGCACGCCACCAAAGACGGCCAGCCGAAGATTCTGAAAAAATGCACGCTTCCGCTGACGGGCGTGAAAGTCGTCGACACGATTGTGACCGAGATGGCCTACATCCGCGTTACGCCCGAGGGCTTGCTGCTGGAGGAAATTGCTCCCGGCTTGACGGTCGAAGATGTACAACTCGCCACCGAACCGAAGCTGCGCGTTAGTGCCACGCTGAAGACGATGGAGAGCTAACCGCGGCCAGTTCGAGGTTCGTATAAACCCTCACACCCGAAACGGCGCCCGCATCAGCCGCACCGGCAGCATGAAAATCGCCTCCACCAGCGCCAGCGCTCCGTGAACCGCAATTCCCACCAGGCGGAACGGAAGCAGCATAAGCCACACAAAGGGATAAAGAATCAGTGCGCAGAGGGCCAGGGGCCAGCACAGAACGAACAGAATGCACCAGAGCAAAAATGCAAACATGGGAAGACCTCTAAGACATGATACGAAATCGCTCGGGAAAAGTTCAGCGAGCCTGCTCCGCAGCTTTTGTGCTCGCACGGGCGAGGCGCCCGTGCCTCCAAAAGGCCTATTTGGCGGTTGCCGCCAGATGTTTCCGCAGAAATTCCAGGCTGCGGACGCCGGCGTCCAGCCAGACTTCATTTTCAAATCCATGTCCCGCGCCGGGATAGATTTTCATCTCGTAGGGAATGCCTTTCTCCTCCAGCAGTTGCTGAAGGTTGTAGGCCTCGGCGACCGGGACCGTCGGATCGGCGTCGCCATGTAGGATGAGCGTCGGACAGAGGCGGCGCATGAAGAGCTTCATTTCGCGCGGCAACCCGCCGAAGAATTCGACCACCGCCTTGATTCGTCCATCGATTGACGAATTGGCGAGCGAGAGATACGCGCCCAGCGAGAAGCCGACTAGCCCGATTCGCTCGCGATCAACCTGCGACTGCTTTTCGACGAAGCTCACCGCCTGCCAGAGCGTCTTCATCCAGATCGGAAAATTGCGAATGATCACCGACATGTCTGCGTTCTGCGTGCCGGTGCGATCGAAGTAATGGAGAACGAACACGGCGAAACCCTGTTCAGCCAGCACTGCGGCAAATTTTTCCGTGCCGGTTACGTCACCGCCCGCGCCGTGCAGCGCGATGACGGCGGGCAGGGAACTGCTGTCCGACTCAGGAATGTACGCATCGAGACGAATCTGTTTGCGGCCGCTATCGAAGGCGAGTTGTGATTGACTGATCGCTGGCATCTGGTGACTGGCTCTTGAACCGAGGCCGTTGATTAGGGGGCGAAAGAGACTCTGCGAGCCGCGTCTCTACGAAACTTTTTCGGATAATTCGCGCAGGGCCTGCTCGTACGGTGCGCGCGCAATGCCTTTTTCCGTGATGATGGCCGCAACATATTTTGCCGGCGTCACATCGAACGCTGGGTTTTCAATTTCGACTCCGTCGGGAACCATCTGCTTTCCGGCGATGTGCGTAACCTCGCGAGAATTACGCTGCTCGATGGGAATCCCGCTGCCATCGGGTGTTGCGAGATCGACCGTGGAAATCGGCGCGGCCACATAAAACGGAATGCCGTGTTCCTTGGCCAGCACGGCCACCGTGTAGGTGCCGATTTTATTCGCTACATCGCCATTGGCGGCGATGCGGTCAGCGCCGACCACGATCGCTCCGATTTTGCCTTGCGCCATCATCGCGCCCGCCATGTTGTCGGAGATCACGGTGGTGGGAATTCCATCTTTCATCAGCTCCCACGCCGTGAGCCGCGAGCCTTGCAGAAACGGGCGCGTCTCATCGGCGTAGACGTGAATTTTCTTGCCCTGTTCCACGGCTGCGCGAATCACGCCCAGCGCGGTGCCGTAGCCGGCGGTAGCAAGCGCTCCCGCATTGCAGTGCGTGAGTACGCCGCCGGAAGATGGCATGAGCGTCGCGCCATGTCGGCCCATGGCTTGGTTGGCGGCGATATCTTCGGCGTGCATGCGCTGCGCCTCTTCGACGAGTGCCTGTTTGATTTGCGGGATCGGCCGCGCGCGCAGAGTCTCGAATTTCTCCTGCATGCGGCGAATTGCCCAAAAAAGATTGACGGCGGTCGGGCGAGTCTGGCGAATGCTCTCGCAGATCTCGTCAAACTCTTTTTTGAGGCCGCTGGCATTTTCGGCCTTCGAATTCTTGACGCCCAGCGCAATGCCCATGGCAGCGGCCACACCGATGGCGGGCGCTCCGCGCACAACCATGTTGCGGATCACGTCGGCGACCTGTTCATGCGTAGTACAGGTCACATAAACTTCTTCCGTGGGCAGCTTTGTCTGATCGATGAAGACGATGCCGCGGTCGGTCCATTGCAGAGTTTCAATCATGCAGTTTGTCGTTGGTCCTTCGTCGTTGGTCGTTGTTTGCGAAATCGCCGGACCTTTTTAGATTAACGGATAATCGGAACATGCGGCGCGGCGTCTTCCGGCAAAATTCCGCGGACGCGCGGATCGTCCGCCACCTCGATCGCCTGCTTGTAGGGACGGAAGCCGCATTTCATATAGAACGACAGCGCGGCCGGAGCGTCCAAATTACAGGTGTGCAGCCAGATGCGAGCCGCCGAGCCGTCCCACGCGCGATCGAGCAACACGGCCATAAAAGAGCGTCCGAGGCGTTTGCCCATTGCCTCGGGAAAAAGCCCGAAGAACGTAATCTCCACATCCGGAGCGCGCGAACGGTCCAGCTCCGCCATGCCGATCTCGCTCCCGTCGCACTCTGCTAAGAACAATTCGTTGGTCGAGCGGTGCAACACCGCGGCCAGCTGCGCGTCAGTCATTTCAAGACGACTGAACCATAACCACTGCGCGCCGGCCCGCCGGTAGAGAGCGCGATACCAATTGAGATCGGGAGAGCGCACCGGCCGCAAGCGAACTTTATTTGTTGAAACAAAGTCCGTTGAAACAATGCTCAACGAAACATCCGTCCCCGCAGGGCGCCCCCGCATCTCGAGGAAGGTCACAACTGACGCGATTTTTCCCGGTGCGAGGTCGATGAATCCATCAGGAAGCATTGAGTTGATCGCTGGTCGATGATCGTTTAGCTACGGGTTGCTCGCGGCTAAATGCTGTTTTCGCACATCGTTCGCGCTGAATATTGAGATAAAGGGCGCCGGCGCCGCCGCCTTTTCGACATTGGGACGTCCGTGCGCATCCTGGCGCTCGACCAGGCACATGGCGCCGACCACTTCGAAGCCGAAGGCGCGCGCGGCCTCAATGGCGTCGATCGTTGATGCACCTGTTGTGCACACGTCGTCGACGATAACAACGGGCGCGCCCTTCTCGCGGAAGCCCTCGATACGCTGGCCCGTTCCGTGCTGCTTCTCGGACTTGCGGACCAGGAATCCGTGCAGCGTGCCGCTTGTGACGGCGACTGCGACCGCAATCGGATCGGCGCCCATCGTGAGCCCGCCAATAGCGCTCGGTTCCCAGCCTTGCTCGCGAATTTCGTCGAGAAAAACCTGGCCGACAAGCTGGCTGCCGCGCGCGTCGAGGGTGGTTGTGCGGCAGTCGATGTAGTAATCACTGGTCGACCCGGAAGATAACTTGAATTCTCCCAGCCGAAACGATTTCGTGGCCAGCATTTCTAAAAGCTCTTGGCGTGCGGTGGGCATGAATTTCTACGATAGCAGAAAGGCAGTTCTCAGTTCCTAGTTCTCAGCGATCCAGCAAGGTGACGCAACCGAGAAGCTTGCTTGGGCTTGGAGCCGCGAGCCTGGACCTATTTCTCATTGACTCAGCCTTTCCAAATGCCGGAACCCACCCGAGGCCACAAAAAGAAGCATCATGATCGTGCCGTTGTAACCGACGTGAACCAGAAACGAAGCTGCCAGCGAATTTTTCTCCTCGCGGACCAGCGCGAGCACAACTCCCACGATAAAGATAAGAAGAACAGACGCCCATGAATTGCCGTATTGCGCGGAGTGCATGAGCGCGAAAGGAAGCGCGGTTAAGACCACCGCCGCGGCGACTCCAGTGTGACGCCTTAATGCCGGATAGAAAAATCCACGGAAGAAAATTTCCTCCATCAGCGGCCCCAGGGTCACGCTGAAAACCGATACCAGCACAATGCTGGAGGGCTGGCGCAGCACGGCATCAAACGGAACTTCTTTGGGCATCGGTAAAAAGCGCTCGAGCACCAGAAACACGGCTTGCAGCAGAAAGCCGCCTAGAATATAGCCCCAGACGTGCGCCGGCCAATTCCAGCGCATGGCCTGCCAGAATTTTGGCTGCCGCCTCTCGCGCGTGACGAGGACATACATGTACCCGAGGATCAATAGGTAAACCACCATCTGGCCGAGCAACTGAAGCTCGATATGCCGGCTCAGGCCGTTCATTCGTGCGCCAAAAGTTTTGCCGGGAACGGCGAATGACATCGCGATAAACACAAAGATAAAAGCCAGAACCGTCATCAGCAGGATGCGCACAACATCCAGGCCGGTCCAGGGCGGGTTTCTCACCGGATCCAATCCCGGAGGCAATTCGCCGGGTGCAAGCGCCGCCATCTGGATCGCTGGATCGGACGCCTCGGCCAGCATGTCCGGCTTTTCCGGGAAACTGTTCAATGCGCTTCCTGCATGTGCTCGGCGACGGCCTTGGAGCCGTTGAAGTAGGCGGCCAGTTCCTGGCCAGTGTACGACTTTCTGATGCGCGCGACCTGCTCCGGGGTTCCTTGCGCAACCATGCGGCCACCCTCTTCGCCGCCTTCGGGCCCGAGGTCGAGAATCCAATCCGCGTTGCGAATCACGTCCATATTGTGCTCGATGATGATCACCGTGTTGCCGAGATCGGTCAGTCGATGCAGCACGTCAAGCAGTTTGCGCACGTCGTCGAAATGCAGGCCAGTGGTGGGTTCGTCGAGCAGGTACAGCGTTTTGCCGGTCTGGCGCTTGCTCAGTTCGCGCGCCAGTTTAATGCGCTGCGCTTCGCCGCCGGAGAGCGTGACCGCGGATTGACCAAGGTGAATGTATCCCAGACCGACATCCACCAAAGTTTGCAGCTTTTGCCGGACCTGCGGAATATTTTCCAGAATCTGGAGCACGTCCGCGACCGGCATCTCCAGCAGGTTGGCGATCGAATATCCGTTGTAGCAGACCGAAAGCGTCTCGTGATTGTAGCGATGGCCGCCGCAGACCTCGCACTGCACGTAAACGTCCGGCAGAAAATTCATTTCGATGCGGCGCTGGCCTTCGCCCTGGCAAGCCTCGCAGCGTCCACCGGGCACGTTGAACGAAAATCGTCCCGGTTTGTAGCCGCGCTCACGCGATTCAGGCAGCATCGCAAAGATGTCGCGCACCAGGGAGAAAATTCCGGTATAAGTCGCCGGATTCGAGCGCGGAGTGCGGCCGATGGGCGACTGGTCAATGCGAATGACTTTGTCAATCAGTTCGCTGCCCGATATCGATTTGTGCGCGCCCGGTTCTTCGCGTGATCGGTAAAGCTGGCGGGCGAGCGCGCGATAGAGAATATCGTTGACGAGCGTCGACTTGCCTGAGCCAGAGACGCCCGTGACCACTGTCATTACGCCGAGCGGAAAGACGACGTCGAGATTCTTGAGATTATTCTGGCGCGCGCCGAGAATCGTGATCGCTTTGCCGTTGGGACTGCGGCGCTGCGGCAGCATCTCGATGCGCTGGCGTCCGGCAATGTAGGCGCCGGTGAGCGATGCAGGCTCATCCATGATTTGCTGCGGAGTGCCGCTGGCAACGAGCGCGCCGCCGTGCCGCCCGGCACCGGGCCCAAGATCAATCACATAATCGGCGCGGCGAATCGTCTCTTCGTCATGTTCCACAACCAGCACAGTGTTGCCGAGATCGCGCAGATCTTCGAGCGCCGCGAGCAGCCGTCCGTTATCCCGCGAGTGCAGGCCAATGGACGGCTCATCGAGCACATACAGTACGCCGCGAAGCTTTGATCCAATCTGTGTCGCCAGCCGAATACGCTGGCCTTCTCCGCCCGAGAGCGTGGCTGCCGATCGGCCGAGCGACAGGTATCCGAGTCCCACCGCGTTCAAAAATTCGAGGCGCTCGATAATTTCGTGCAGGATTCGTCCGGCGATCGTTTCGTCGCGGCCCGTCAGTTTGATTTTGCGGGCGGTCTCCAAAGCGCGTGCGATCGGCAGCGCCGTGAACTCTGCGATCGACATGCCATTTACCTTTACGGCCAGGCTCTCCGGGCGCAGACGCTGCCCGTGGCAGGTGGGGCATTCGGTTGCCGACATGTAATCGAGCAGGTAGTCGCGGTAATTCTCTGAACTGGAAGATTCAAGATTCTGCCGCAAGTGGCCGATCACGCCAAGAAATCCAGTTCGCCCGCCGCGCACGCTTTCTCCGTACAGCAGTAGGTTCTGAATCTTTTCGGGAAGCTTTTCGAATACCGTGGCGAGGTCGATACCGTACGCTTCGGCCACCAGCTTTATTCCGTGAATCAGATTCTGCGACGCCGAGCCGGGGCCGAGCCCTCCATCGAGCAGAGGTTTTGACCAGTCGACGATGAGCTTTGCGGGATCGAAATCAAATCGGCTGCCAAGGCCGTGACACTCCGGGCAAGCTCCGTAGGCGCTGTTGAAAGAGAACGAGCGCGGCTCCAGTTGCGGCACACTGATCCCGCAATCAGGACAGGCAAGCATCGAGGAGTAGAGCGTCTCTTCTCCATTGACCACCGCCACCAGAACCAGCCCGCCGCCGAGCTTCATGGCGAGGGAGACGGAAAGATCCAGTCGATGCTCGATGCCCGGCTTCACCAGCAGACGATCGATGACGACTTCGATAGTGTGATTCTTGCGCTTGTCAAGCTGAAGATCGTCTTCCAGGCTCACCAGTTCGCCATCCACGCGCGCCCGCGTAAAGCCGTGCTGGACGAGCTTTTCCATCTCTTTTTTGAACTCGCCTTTGCGCCCGCGAACGATGGGCGCCATGATCATGACGCGGTCGTCGGGCGTCAGCGCCATGACTCGTTGCACGATCTGGTCGGCCGACTGCCGGCTGATGGGATTGCCGCATTTGGGACAGTGAGGCAACCCGATCGACGAATAAAGCAACCGAAGATAGTCGTAAATTTCGGTGATCGTGCCGACCGTCGACCGCGGGCTGCGGCTGGTGGTCTTCTGCTCGATGGAAATCGCCGGGCTGAGGCCGTCGATGGAGTCTACATCTGGTCTTTCCATCTGGTCGAGGAACTGACGGGCGTAGGCGGAGAGCGTCTCGACATAACGGCGCTGCCCTTCGGCGTAGATCGTGTCGAAAGCGAGCGATGATTTCCCCGAGCCGCTCAGCCCGGTGATGACCGTCAAGGCGTTGCGTGGGATCTCGACGTCAATGTTCTTCAGGTTGTGCTGGCGCGCCCCGCGCACCGAAATTTTGGTGATGGCCATTTAGCAAAAACTGGTATGGACTTCCGTAACGTGGACGGGTCCCCAGAAATGTTGGAGAGTGAAATTACGCAGCTCTACTCCGTATCCTAGTTGCTAACAGCGGGTGGGGTCAAACGCGGCTAAAGTTAATAATTTGCGGCCAGTTCGAAAACGGCCGCTATAAGGGCTAATTCATCGTGGACGCACTTTTAGTAGCTTTTCTGGTGAGCAGCACTGCTGTTTTATCTGTGGTTTTGGGCGTTTTGGGAGCCTATTACGCGATCACCGGCCTTCTGGCCGCCGTCAATCCCGCGCGCCCCGCTCAATTCTTGCGCGCGCTGGTGCCCCATCAGAGCCAAGCCACCGGCGATTGATTTCGGGGCAGGCGAATTCTCCGCCGCAAACTTTCCTTCGCAAACTTTCCTTTGCAAAATGACTAGTGGTCGGATCCTGCTCGCGTGTCCGCGCTGTGCTATTCCTGAGGCGGTTGCGGGGGTAGGCCGCCGGCTGGGCCGGGTCGCTGGCCATCGCGAATCATCTGGAGAATCTGCTCAGGAGTCTTCGGTCCGGCGTTGGGCTGGTTGTTCTCATCCTGGCTGTTGTCCTGCGCTAGGTTAGGCTGGATACCCGGTTGGGACTGCGCTGGCTGAGCCTGGTCGGAATCGTCGTCTTTGTCGTCGTCCTTGTCCGCATCGTCCGCGTCGTCATCCGGGACGATGGGTTGTGCCGGGGCTGCCTGTACCAGCGAAGGTCCGTTCCTGAAGTTTGGTACGATGCGTCCGGGAAGCCCTTGTTGCTGCACGGGCTGAAACGGCATTGGAGTTTCAACCGGAGGAGGCGTATTCACGGCGGTCTGCACCTCTCCGCCAGCCGACGGCTTCGCCATCAGCATTACGCTGGCAACCGAGGTAGGATCGGACGGCGTTCCCAGCATCACATAGTTGAACGAAGTGCCATTCAGCAGCGCGGCCAGAACGTCGCGCGGAGCTCCCGGGCCAAGCTGCACCACTACGCGCTCGCTCGCGCCCGCTGGCGGAATGTCAATCGTCGCGCCTGTCAGCTTGCGGACCTCGTGCAGAATGTCGGCCAAAGTTGCATTCTGCGCTCCGATGGTTAGCAAGCCATTTTCGTATTTGACCTTGGGAGCGGCCGCGGGAAGTTGATCCATCGGCAACTGAGCCAACGGTCCCGCCGGTAGCGGCGGAAGAACGAGGGGAGGCAGTGCCTTCTTGTGTGCCTTGTGGTGGACGTGGGCAGGCGGCGTAGTTGCTGGATCGACCGCGAAAGCCGCCACGCTAAGAGCAAATATCGGAGCCGCCAGCGCAACCAGCGACAGCAATCGCGCCATCGACTTGCCGCCAAACGATTTGGTAGAAAAATTCCGCATTTTGCTCGAGCGGGTCCAGCCTGTGGCGCCCGCTAAGACCCCACTCGATTTTACCATTGTCTTAAGAACGCCATAGCCGCGATTTCTTGCGCTTTTTGTTACCACCGGAATCCAGTGTGAAGCCATAGGGTGCATTTGATTTAGGCCTTCCGTAACCGGTTGCCGGCGGTAGAATGCCGGAGGAGGTTTTCGCCGTGCGTCACTTTGCGGGAACGAACCTGCGCAAACGATGGTTGGTCGTGAGTTGGCTGACTCTGTCTTTGGTCGCTGGAGTGGCTTACGCGCAAACCTGCCTCGCCGCGCCCGATATGGGTGATCCGATGCGCAACGCGCTGGAGTTGACCGCCCAGCGTTTTTTCCAGATGTCGGAGCATGAGGACTTGGCGGCCCTGCGCCAGAACTCGATTGCCTCTCTGGCCACGAATTTCGGTGCGGTCGAAACCGCCATCAAAGACAACCAGGCCGCCTTCCAGGGAGCGCACGCCACCGCTCGCCCGCCCTTTGTGTTGACCGCCGATGGTCCCAATCCTTTGCCGAGAGCCGAGTTCTTATGCGGAGTCTTCGGACCCTCCGGCCAGACCAGCCAGAGCGCGGTCTTTGTGCTCAACAACCTGCCGCCCGGGAAATATGGCGTGGTCATTCTTGATATCGCCGGCAAGGAGGCGCGCTCGCTCACGCTGATTCTTCAACAGGCCGGCACCGACTGGAAGCTGGCGGGCTATTATGTGCGCTCGACCGAAGCCTCCGGCCACGATGGCGCGTGGTACACGGAGAAGGCGCGCGACTTCAAGAAAAAATCCGAGAACCACAACGCCTGGCTTTATGACCGCGAGGCCATTGCGCTCACGTCTCCCGTGGACTTCATGAGCACGCAGGCCAGCGACAGACTCTATGACGAGGCGCAGTCGGTGCAGCCCGCGGATATGCCGGCGAACGGCAACACCATCGATTTAAGCGCAGCCGGCAAAACCTATCGCCTGCTGGAAGTTTTTCCGCTGGCGGTTGGCAACGATCTCGATGTGGTCGTGAGATACGCCGCCTCCGACATTTCAAATACCCAAAAGACGTTTCAGGAAAACATGGCGGTGATCAGCGCGTTGGTCGCAAAATACCCGGAGCTACGCCAGGCCTTCGCCGGCGTAGTGGCGCGCGCGGTAGCACCCTCAGGCCAGGACTATGGCTCTATGTTGCCGATGAAAGAGATCAAGTAAAGTCACATCCCTCGCGCAGCGAGGAATCCGTGCGTCACTTCGGAATCGCATCCGCGAGAGTACATTCCTCCGGTGCCTTGTCCTGCCGCAGCCCCATAAACACCGGCGCTCGGAGCTTCATTCCGCCCTCGCTCGTCTCGTGCGTCCACTCTGAGAACTTGATCTCCGCGACTAGTTTGGGCCGCACGAAATGAACTTTTCTCAGCCCACCGATCTCGCCGTAAAAAGGATTCTTGCTCGTCTCCAGCGGCTTCAGGATGGCGAACATTTCCTTCAACGTCTTCTGGTCAAAGCCGGTGCCCGCCTGGCCAACATGGATCAGGCGCTTCTGCTTGTCGTAAAGTCCGAGCACGAGCGAGCCGAAATAGTCGCGGCTGCCTTCGGGATCGGTATAGCCTCCGACGACGCACTCCTGGCGCTGCGTGATTTTTATTTTCAACCACTCCCGCGAGCGCGTCTCTACGTAAAGACTGTCACGCTTCTTCGCGAGAATCCCCTCGAGCCCCTTTTGCCGGGCCGCGTCGAAGAGCGCGATTCCTTTCTCCGCATAGTGATCGGAGAATTGAACGACACCGCCCTTCGTGATTCGCTCCTCCAGCAACTGTTTGCGCCTCTCCAGCGCCACGCTCCGCAAATCGAAATCATCCAGATACAGCAGGTCGAAAGCGTAGTAAATCACCGGCACGCCCTGGCGACCCGGCAGCCGCGATTTGCCGGGACGAAATCCCGTGCGCTGCTGCATCAGGCTGAACGATGGCCGCCCCTCATCGTCGAGCGCAACAATCTCTCCATCGATAATGGCGCGGCGAGCCTTGATGAATTGCGGAAGAGTCCCGAGTTCCGGATATTGGCCGGTCAGGTCATTCTGATTGCGCGACACAAAACGCACGCGCCCGTTGTCGATGAAGGAGACGGCGCGATAGCCGTCCCACTTGATTTCGAAGAGCCAGTCAGGATTGTCGAACGGCTTTTCGATGGCCGTCGCGAGCATGGGGTAGATCGCGGTCGGCATCGGTTTGCGAGCCGCGCCAGGTATCTCTTTCGCCAGTGATTTTTCGCTCGAGGAAGACTTGCTCGCGGAAGACGACTTGCTCGCCGAAGGCCGTTGAACCACAGAGGACACAGGGCTCACGGAGGAATTCTTTTTCCCGGTCTTTGTCGCTGTCTTCGCGCCTCGGGTTTTTGGTTCGCTTGTCTCGGCGCCGCTTTCAGCGCCCTCCGCGGTCAAGGCTTTTTTTTTACCCGCAGCTTTCTTGCGATCCGCCCGCACCACCGCGTCAGCCAGCCACTCGGCTTTGAGCTTCCCGCGCGTTACGGGACGGCTGCTCGTCCACTCGGCCGAATCCTCATCCCCGCCGATCTGCGCCATCGTTCGTTTGGTCAGCACCGACGTGTCGTACTTGTCGATGTCGAACCCTGGAACAACGTCATTGTCTTTCTTTTTGATCATCAACCATTCGTTCCCTTTACTCCCCGGCCGCCGAGCTTTGATATGCACCAGCGCGAAATCGCCCTTCAGTCGCTGGCCATTCAATCGGAATTTGAGATCGCCGTTCGCCAGCATCGACGCCGCTTCCTTGTCCGTCCCGGGAACGTATTCTCCATTCACCGGAACCGGCGAAAGCGGCTCCCACGTGCCCACATCCCACACCATGACAGTGCCGGCGCCATAGTTGCCCTCGGGAATCGTGCCCTCAAAATCGAAATATGAAACGGGATGATCCTCTACCTGCATGGCCAGCCGTTTGTCGTTCGGATCGAGCGACGGGCCCTTGGGAACGGCCCATGATTTGAGCACGCCCTCCATCTCCAGACGAAAGTCATAGTGCAGCCGCGTGGCGCGATGACATTGCACCACGAAGCGGTGTTTCGACTTTTTCTCCACTTTTGGAGGAGGCTCGGGCGTTTCCTCAAACCGCCGTTTTCGCTTGTATTCGTCAAGAGACATGGCGGCTATTGTAATGCGAACCGCCATTCGCGGGTTGCCGCCGCGGACGGAGTCGCTCCCGGAATCCATTCGGAAGATATACTGATTCGTTTCTGAGGAGCTCAGCATGAATTGGCGTTCACAAACCGCGAAGTCACTCGTAATTTGTTTCTGTCTATTGTTGTGTTCGTTGTTTCTCAGCGCGCAGGAAATTCCCGGCGCGCTGCGCGAACAGGTTGACGCCCTGGCGCACAAAACGCTCTCCGAGTCGGGCGTTCCGAGCGCATCGATCGCCATCGTGCAGGCGGGAGCCATCACCTTCGCGCAAGCCTATGGCGATGCCCGCGTCGAGCCGCGCACGCCGGCGGCTCCCGCCATGCGCTACAGCATCGGTTCCATCAGCAAGCAGTTCACCGCGGCCGCGGTTCTGCTCCTCGCCGAGGACGGCAAGCTGTCGCTCGACGATTCCGTGTCGCGCTACGTCCCCAACCTCACCCGTGGCAACGAAGTCACCATCCGCGAACTGCTCTCGCACACCTCCGGATACCAGGATTACTGGCCGCAGGATTACGTCATGCCCTCCATGCTGCAGCCGGTCACCGCCGACAAGATTCTGGATATCTGGGCGCGCAAGCCGCTCGATTTCGATCCCGGAACCGAGTGGCAATACAGCAACACCAACTTCGTCATCGCCGGCCTGATCGTCGAAAAGGCCAGCGGCAAGCCGCTTCTGCAATTTCTGAGTGAGCGCGTCTTTACGCCGCTGGGAATGAAAAGCGTAATGAACATCGATCAACAGCGCCTCACCGAAACCGATGCCACCGGCTACATGCGCTATGCGATCGGCCCTCTGCGCCCGTCGCCGAAAGAAGGTAAAGGCTGGCTCTTTGCCGCGGGAGAACTCGCCATGCCCGCCGAGGATCTAGCCAGGTGGGACATCAGCATCATCAATCAAACCGTGCTCAAGCCCGCGTCCTATGCGGCGATGGAGCGCGAGACCCTCTTGAAAAATGGTCTTGGCACACATTACGGCCTCGGCGTTTCAGTGCGCAACGAACTGGGCCAGCGCGCCATCGAGCACGGCGGCGAGGTCTCCGGCTTTACGGCCAGCAACATGGTTTTCCCGGACAAAAAGATTGCCGTGGTAGTGCTCACAAATGAGGATGCGGTGCCGGCCTCCGCAGACCTGGCAAAGAAGATCGCGGCGTTGCTTTTTCGCGATGCCGATGCCGCGAAGCAGGAAGAACAGTCGCAGGCAATCTTTGCCGGGCTGCAGCAGGGAAAGATCGATCGCTCTCTCTTCACCGACAATTGCAACAGTTATTTCACCGACCAAGCGCTAAAAGATTTCGGCGACAGCCTCGGCCCGCTTGGGACGCCAACCGAATTTACGCAAGAATCCAGGTCAGATCGCGGCGGGATGACGTCCCGTCGGTTCGATGTGAGCTTTCCACACAAGACGCTCGTAGTGTTTGAATTCATTTTGCCCGACGGCAAGATCGAGCAGTATCAGGTGGCGACAAAGTAAATTGGAAAAGCAAATCGGCAGAATAAGGTGGCCCGGTAAAGCGGCTGACTAACGAGGCAGAATAAATCGGAATGAACCGCGAATATCCCGCAACTCCGTTCGTCGGCGTCGGCGCCGTGATCGTTCAGGATAGTCGCGTCCTTCTCATCCGCCGCGGCCAGCCGCCGCTGCTCGGCGAATGGTCGTTGCCGGGCGGCGTGCTCGAATGCGGCGAGACTCTGCACGATGCGGCGATCCGCGAAGCCCGCGAGGAAACCGGCCTCGTCATCGAAGTGGGCGAGATGCTGGGAGTATATGAGCGCATCATCCGAAGCGAGCAAGCAAGTGACGCCCGAACCGACGACGCCCGAACCGACGCCACGCGCGTGCGCTATCACTATGTGCTGATTGATTTCCTCTGCCGTCCGGTCGCGGGCGAGCTGAAAGCTGCAAGTGACGCGGCTGACGCCGGTTGGTTCAGCCAGGAAGAACTGCCGGCGCTCAAACTCGCATACGATGCGAACGATGTCGTACGCAAGGGCCTGGCCCTCTCGATGCCCCGCAACTAGGCCCTCAACACATCGCACAAATCGCCCCACCCCGAATATCTAGTCCGACATCTTCGCAATATGCACATTAAAGCCGGTCTTCGGCAACAGCGACATCAGTTCGAAAACTTTGAAGCCGTCGCCGCTAATCTCGGTTTGTCGATACACGCCGGGCTCGATGTCCGAGGTTTCGTGGCGCGCTTCGAGATTGTCGAGAAATTTCTGTGCATCTTTGGACGACACCTGCGCAGCCTTGGCGCGAGTAATCACCGCTTCAGTGGCATACGAACGCACCAGCTTCGGCCAATACTTTTGCAGTAACTGCGTGCTGGCGAAGATATCCGCCCAAACAATTTCTCCATTCACTGCGACCACCACGCCCACCGCGTTCTTGTCGCGCAGTTGATGAATAACACTCTCATAATCGCGCTGCATAGGCGCGGCCACGGAATCGACCTGCTTTTGCACGTCTTTATTCTCCATGACGCGCGCATACGAAGTTGTAGAACTCACCTCCGGTACGGCCGGGCTGGGAACCCCGCCGGCCGCCCCCGCAATCACCGTCACCATTTGCTGCTTTGACTTATCCACGTTATCCCATACCTGTTGTTGATTCTTGGCCGCCATCGCGCTGGCGCGCACGCTGGGCGCCGCGACCAGACCGCCGACCACCCCGCCTCGGCCCGCGCTGAAGTCGGCCTTCCCATTCACCGGAACCCATCGTCCCGGCTCCACGCAGAAAACACTCAGGTCGACCGGATCGCTCTCGGGCGGCACAATTCGATCTTTGCCGATAACTCGATCCTGCTTTCCGCCAGTAACAATCTCACCCGCCAGAAGTAACAACGGCCTTTTCGAGTTATTAACTAGAACCAGGCGATTGACCTCCGCGTCGCGGACCGGCGGCATGAGTCCATCGGTGTGTTGCGTGTGCCGGCGGATCAACCCGCGCGCCTGCCCGGCCTCCGTCACCACAACGTCCCCCGACTTGATTCCCTCGTCCAGCGTAATAAATTCGGCGGTATCGTAGGTCCTATTCGAGACCACGGGAAAAACGGTGAGGTTGCCGCTGCGAATGGGTTCCAGAAGCGAGTAATGCAAGGTGGGTGGCAGTTCGCCTGCCGGTAGCGTGGTTTGGACTAGAAAAGCAACCGCAATCAACAACACGAGTCCTGCGAGAGAGACGAACGGGCGCATGACGAGCCTCCGATAACAGCAGAAGATACTGGCAGACGATACTGCCGACTACTTATCAAGCCCGACTATCTTTTGCTCGACTATCTTTTGCCTGTCTATCTATGAAGACACCACTCCCGTTATGCGTGTTCCCCCGGCCTCGCCCGGCACGCCATGATGGAGCGTGCCGGGTTAGATTCGCGAACCTTCCAGGAGTGTCTAGCTCGCTGATTTCAGAACGTACGATTTACGATCTCTTGCGTCTAAAAAATTGTTAGCATCAGAGTAGGAATGTCTTTCTAGGAATGTCTTTGCGCCCGCAACCTGGTGATACAGCCATCGCCGCAGAACTCTATACACGCAGCGGTGCCGCGGCCTATGGCATGAGCGCGGAGCAGTTCGCGTCGATTCTTGAAGTGATCCAGCGCAAGTACGCTCCCAATGCCTCGGCCGGCGAGAGAGCCAATTTCTGCGCCGCGTTGCGCCTCGAAGAATTGGCTCTGGCGCGCGCTTGCGCCGCGGGCAACGAGCGCGCGTGGGAAGACTTCATCAGCCGCTATCGTCAGAAGCTGCATGGCATGGCGCTGCACATTACTCGCGATGGAGCGCACGCCGCCGAGCTTGCCGACTCGCTTTTCGCCGACTTATACGGAGTGGGTGGACGCAACGGCGCCCGCAACTCAAAGCTCGTGTTCTATACCGGCCGCGGATCTCTCGAGGGCTGGCTACGCACGGTCATGGCGCAGGAGTTTGTCAATCGTTATCGCAAGCAGAAGCGCGCCGTCAGCCTCGAAGAGCAGACCGAAGAAGGCGCGCAGTTTGTGGCCAAGGAGCCGGAACCGGCATGCACCTTCGATCAGCGCCTCGAGACGGCCACCGACCAGGCGCTGGCTGAGCTTTCGTCAGAAGACCGCTACACGCTCGCCTCTTATTATTTGGATGGCCGCACGCTGGCCGAGATTGCGCGCGCGCTGGGGCTGCATGAATCGAGCGTCAGCCGGCGCCTTGACCGCCTCTCAACCGGGCTCCGGAAGCGTATTTTGGCGGGTTTGCGCGAGCAGGGCATGAGCCATGCCCAGGCCACCGAGGCCCTCGAGACCGACGTGCGCGACTTTACCCTCGATTTGCGCTCCAAGCTGACGCAAGATTCGGGATCTACGACGTTCCCTAGGAGAAAGGTTCCTGCGCCCGATGGCCGGGGAAGCAATGACTAAATAATCACGAATGCCTGACATTCCAAAAATCGTGCCGTACCGCATGCGAGCCGCAAGCGCACAGGATGCTCTCGCCGCGACGCATCCCGAAGCGGATGAGCTCACGGCGTTTATCGAACAGGCCCTGTCGCCCTCCGAGCGCGACGGTGTGTTGCAGCATCTGGCGCTCTGCGCAGATTGCCGCGAGGCCGTTGTGCTCGCGCTTCCCGCCATGGACGAGACCGTTCTCCCGGCCGCCGTTTCCCTGGCAGAAGAGGATGCCGAAGTCGCCTTGGTCCAGTCCTCCGGAGCGGATCAGCAGAGCGGGCCCCAGAGCAGGGAAGACGGGAAGCAAGAGAGCGAGAAAGAGAGAAAGAGCCACTTCGCATGGCCATCTTTCGCCTGGACGCCGCTGCGCTGGGCCACGCTGGCCGCCGGCATCGCGGTAGCCGTTTTTGTTGTACGCCCGGCATTGGAGCGCATAAACGAAAAGCCGAATGCATCCATCAATTCCGCCCAGAACCATGCACCTGTAGCGGCTGGATCGCCAGGTGCGGAATCGCAGATTGCTTCCAGTGCGGCGCCAGAAAATGCGGTAGCCGAAGGCTCGGCTAAAAGTCCCGAACAAAGCCCAATCAATAGTCTCGCCACAAGCAAAGCCGAATCCAAATTAAAGAGCGGCCCAGGAGAGGACCTGCCATCAAGCGACATCGTCGCCGGCGTTGCCGGTGTAGA
Organism: uncultured Acidobacteriaceae bacterium; assembly: GCA_963803645.1. Classification (GTDB taxonomy): domain Bacteria; phylum Acidobacteriota; class Terriglobia; order Terriglobales; family Acidobacteriaceae; genus Acidiflorens. Next base: position 2,057,432 of record CAWDNK010000007.1, read on the forward strand.
CCGGCAGGTTGTGGCCGGCCAGCTGACGACCCGCCCTCTGAAGAAGCCCTCCGTGCCGCCCTCAGATCCGGAAATGCATCTCGCCGGCAACTTGGCGCGCGTCCCTGCGGGCAAGTCTTCGGGTGAAAACAGAAGCCGGTCAGAGACAGTCCAGGTAGTTGCGGGCGGATCGCTGAACGAAACCTCGCCCGACTCGAACACGATCGCACAGAACGACGCCCAGAGCGGCGCTCAGAATGACGAGGTCATCGTTCAAAGCGCTCCCGCAGTCGTGAAGTCCAAGCCTCCGCTCGATGACACGGTCGTCAATGGGCCGCCAGTCGTCAATTCTCCGGTTGTTACTCCGACAGTCGTTACCCCTGCAGTCGGTGCTCCACCAGTCAATGGCCGCCAAAACGACCGGCTGCAAACAACCGTGCCTTCGCCGAACGGCGTACAAAGCAACTCCGCAATGGCAAAGAAGGCGGACGCGCCGGAGATGATCGCCGGGTCGCAGGCAGAAATCGTGCCAAGCGATAAAAGCGCCGGCGCCGCGTTCGGCAGGAACACGGCTGCGTCTCGGGCAGCGATCCCGAAGCAAGCTGCCTCGTGGACGATTACGGGAGGTGTGCTCCAGCGTTCGGTCGATGGCGGCCAAACCTGGCAAGCCGCGGCGCGCGGCGACCACTCTCTGCTGTGTTACACCAGTCGCGGCCCGGAAATGTGGGCCGGCGGAGAAGCAGGCACGCTTCTGCACTCGAGCGATAGCGGTGCCACCTGGAGCGCTGTCGCCGTTTCCTATCAGGGCCGGTCGCTGGACTCCGCAGTCACTCACATCGACGTGCGCGGCCCGGCGGAACGCGGCCCGGCTGAAATTATTCTCTCTACCGGCGATCACCACATCTGGAGCAGCGCGGACGGCGGCAAGACTTGGGAAAAAAAGTAAGCGCGCGATTCACAATCGAACCATTTCTGAGCGCTCAGGCTAACGCTCCCGCAAAGCATTCCCTGCAAGACAATCCCTGCAAATTCCCAGCAAAACAAAAAAGCGTCCTGAGCGTTAGCTCAGGACGCCTTTGGCAGCCCTCCCCCAGAACTGCCAAACTACTCGATCATCCTAGGTCCTCTTGGCCATGCTGTAAATGTCACTTCCGTAATGTCGAGCCCCCGGCAAGTACCCGCCATTCAAGGTGCACAAAGTAATCAATTCGATGGTTACCTCGCCGCGCCCGTTCATAGCTTGCCTCCGGCAGCCGGCCCGGGCGCCGGTTTCCAGTAGGCGGTCGTCAACGGAAAGTGAACCAGCCGGAAGGCATCGTCCACCTGATAGAGGGATTCGGCGTGCCCCAGAAAGAGGTACCCGCCCGAAAGCAGGTTGGTATAAAAATGCTGCACCACCCGCTTTTTGGAGGCGAGGTCGAAGTAGATGAGTACATTGCAGCAGAAGATCACGTCGATTCCTTTCAGGAAAACCATCTTGCTGTCGTCGCGCAGGTTGACGTGGTCAAAGTGCACGTGCGGCCGCAGCAGTTCGTTGACCGCCAGCTTCCCGGAGCCCGCCTCGTTGAAATATTTTTTGCGGTAGGCCGCGGGAGTGTTGCGCAGCGCGTAGTCGCCGTAAATGCCCGCCTTGGCGATCTCCAGCGAGCGCGTGTTCAGGTCGGTCGCGAGGATCTCGAAAGTCCATCCCGCCATCTCCTTTTCTTCGAGCAAAAACATCGCCAGCGCGTAAGGCTCTTCGCCGGTCGAGCAGCCCGCCGACCAGAATCGCAGCCGCTTCAATCCCAGCGCGGCCTTGGCCCGCATGACCTGCGGAAGAATCACTGTCTTCATGGCTTCGAGCTGCGCGGGATGGCGGAACATGTAAGTCTCGCCTATCGTGACTTCGTTGAGCAGCAGGCGCAATTCCAGGTCACGGTTGGCGCCGATCGTGAGCTGTTCAAGATAGCTGCTCGCACTCGCCGCCCCGCTCGCGCTCATACGCCGGCCGCAGCTTGAAACCAGCAGATAAAGCTTCTGCTCGGAGTGATAAATGCCCGAGATGCGATAGATCAGATCGCGAATCTTCAGGTACGCTGGGTCGCTCGCGAGGGCTGGGTGCCCTTCCGCGCCAGGAATTGCCGCCAATTTCTGCTTGACCGCTTCGCCTGCCATGTCCGGTTATGTCTTCTTTCCACCGAGCTTTGAACGAACACTCTTCAACGGTGCGCGGCCCGCGCGCCGATTCTGTGCAAGGCCACTCGCCGCAGAATTTCCGGCACCACCGCGTTCAGGGGACAGATCTGGTCGGCGAGCTTCGCCGCCACCACGCTTCCCGGCATTCCCCAAACCACCGAGCTGGCCTCATCCTGCACGATCAGCGCTCCGCCGGCCGTGCGCATCGCCATCGCGCCCCGCGTTCCATCCGCGCCCATGCCGGTCAGCACCACGCCCAATGCATTTTCCTTGATGCTGACCGCTACCGAGCGAAACAGCACGTCCGCAGCCGGCCGGCAGGAGTTTTCCTGCGGCTCCCGATTGAGGCCGAGAACACACTTCTTTCCCTTTCGCAGCACCGTCATGTGATAGTCGCCGGGGGCGATCCACACTTCTCCCGGGTTGAGCTCTGCGCCCTCCCGGCCCTCCTGCACGCGCAGCTTGGCCAGACTATCGAGCCGGGCCGCGAGTAATTTCGTGAACAACGCCGGCATGTGCTGCACGATCACGATCGGCACGGGAAAATCCCACGGGAATTGCGGCATCAGTTCGCCGAGGGCGTTCGGGCCTCCCGTTGAAGCCGCAATCGCGACCAGGTCGATGCGGGTGGGATGATATACCGGCGCGACAAATGCAGGCATGATCGCCTGCGACTTTGCGCGCGCCCGGCACAGCGCTTTGATCTTCGGAATCAGCTCGTCGCGTACGGACGCCCGCGCACTTTCCGGGCTCCCGGCGCGCGACGGCTTGGTTGCGTAATCGCTCGCTCCGCGAGCCAGCGCCTCCACGGTTGCGGCCGCTCCCGGGCCGGTCCGGCTGCTGAACATAATCACCGGCAGGCGCGCGTCGAGCTTGCGAATCGCCACCAGCGTCTGAATCCCGTCGAGGCCCGGCATCTCAATATCGAGCGTCACCAGATCCGGCTTGAGGTCCGGAAGGGCGGCGAGCGCCAGCAGCCCAGTCCCCACTGCGCCCGCAATGGAGATCTCTGGATCGGCTGCCAATATGTCGGTAAGCTGGCGGCGAATCACGGCCGAATCGTCGACGATCAATACGCGGATTGGCTGCCCGTTCGGCTGCACGCTCGAAGTACCTCGCGGCCCGGTGCTCTAGTGTTTACTTTCCTGGGATCACCTGGCGGTGGCGGCTCGACGGCGGGCTGGTGGAGAGCTTGCCGCCGCGGTCTTTGTTTTTATTTTTGCCTCTGTCTCTGCCTCTGCCTCTCCTGCATTCACCTTGAAGCGCCCCACCAGTTCGCGCAGTTCGTTGGCCATGGCTGAAAGATGCTGGCTCGCCGCCTCCGCTTCGCCGACATTGGTTGAAGTATCCTGCGCCGCCTGGGCCACGCCGATGATGTTAGTGGCGATGGTGCTGGCTCCACGCGCCGCCTCCGACACGTTGCGCGCCATCTCGCCCGTGGTCGCGCTCTGCTCTTCGACCGCGGTCGCAATGGTGGTCGAGATCTGGCTGATCTTGTCGATCACCTCGCTGATCCCGCCGATCGCGGTTACCGCACCCGTCGTGTTTTCCTGGATGATCGCGATCTTGCCCTTGATCTCCTCGGTCGCCTTGGCCGTCTGCTTGGCGAGTTCCTTGACCTCGTTAGCAACCACCGCGAAGCCCTTGCCGGCTTCTCCGGCGCGCGCCGCTTCGATGGTGGCATTCAGGGCGAGCAGGTTGGTCTGCTGCGCGATCGAGGTGATGACCTCGACTACTTTGCCGATCTCCGCGCTCGACTCGCCCAGCCGGCCGACCGTCTGATTGGTCGAATGCGCGCTCGCTACCGCTTCCGCCGCCACCCGCGCCGCTTCCGTCGCATTCTTGGCGATCTCTCCAATGGTCGCGTTCATCTCGTCCGCGCCCGACGATAAGGTTTGCAGGTTGGCGTTGACCTGCCCGCCTGCCTCGGCCACGGTACGCGCCTGGGCGGTTGTCTCTTCCGAATTCGCCGTGATCTGCTGGCTGGTGGCCGAAAGCTGCCGCGCCGCCGAAACCAGCGACTCGGTGCTGCCCGATATCTTCTGGATGGCGCCGCGCATCTCGCCCGCCACCATGTTCACGGCCTCCGAGAGCTGCTTGAAATCGCCCGCATAGCTCCCATCCATGTGCACGGTCAGGTCGCCCGCCGCCATCTTGTCGAGGGCCTCGGCTACGTCGTGCAGCGGACCGGCCACCGCGTCCAGTGTTTCGTTGACCCCCTCGATCACTTTGCGGTAATCGCCCTTGTGCCGGGCGGCGTCGGCGCGCATCGAAAGCTTGCCTTCGACCGCCGTATAGGCCAGCATCTCCGCGTCTTCGACGAGCGCATGAAAGCTGGCCTTCATTTTGTTGAGAGCCTGGCCGAGCTCGGCCAGTTCGTCCTGCCCGACCACCGCGATATCAGCCTGCGCAAGATTGCCCTCGGCGATGGCTCGGGCAAAATGCACCGACTCTTGCGTGGAATGGCCAATGCTCCGGCTGGTCGTCAACCCCAGTATCCCCACCAACCCGGCCATCAGCGCGCCCAGACCGATCAGAATCGTCAGGCCGTGGCTCACCGCCTCGTCCGCCCTCTGACTCTCTTCCTTTTGCGTGGCCTCCACCAGCGCCAGAGCCGTCTTCATGCTGGCATCCGCTTCGTCGGCCACCGGCGCAAGGTTATCGACCGCCTTGGCCGCCGCTTTCCTGTCTCCGCGGTTGAGGGCGGGAACTACCGTGTGGTCCACGCCTGCCATATATTTTTCTGCCGCGTCGTAAGACTGCACGGTCAGCGCGTCTTTCAGCTTGCCGTCTGGAAGACGCGTTCCCCAGTTCGCGACCGCCTCTTCATAGCTGCGCTTGCGCTGCTCGTAAACCGCGAGCCCCGCCGGAAATTCCGCCGCCGGCGCCGCCGCCATGCGCTGAACGGCCAGGCGAATATGATCGAGATCGAGCGCGGCCGGGTGCAGATCGTCGCCGAGATCGCTGTAGAGCCGCATCTGCTCGGAGATCGGGCCCCCCACCTTGATCCGGCCGATGGTCAGCTGCGACAGCACGCCAAAGATCCCGAGGCCAGCCACCGCCACCCCCACCAGCAGGTTGAGCTTGGCTGCGACTTTCATATTTTTCAGGCTGAGCATGGATCTTGTTCTCCTAAAATGTCTTCTCTCCTAAATGTCTTCCGCTATCTCCTCCGGAAACAGCGCCGCGAAATTATGCCGCCGCACCGGGTGCGCACTGCCCTCATGCGCTCGCCGCCTGCGCCGATTCCTTCCCGATGTCCGCGATCGCGCGCTGAATGTCGAGTTCAAGCAGCAGCGCGCCCGCCAGCTTGTAGACTCCGCGCACCATCTCGCGTATCGGCCCTTGCAGCGTTTCGGGCGGCTTCTCCATGGTCTCCGGCTCCACGTCGAGCACGTCACCGATCTCATCCACCAGCAGGCTGACCGCCCCGTCGCCGGTGCGTATCACCACATTCATGGGCAACTGGCCGGCGGGCCGCTCCGGCATTCCGAGGCAGCGCCGCAGTTCGATCGCAGTCACGATCTGCCCGCGCAGGTTGATCACTCCGCGCACCACCTCGGAGACCAGCGGCACCCACGTCAGATCGAGATAGCGGATCACCTCTTGCACCTCACCGACCGGCACGCCAAAAAAATGTCTCTCCAGATAAAACGTGCAGAGCTGCCGCGTCTTCGCCCTGATCTTCTCTTCCGTCGCCTCTCGGGCCATCTCTTCGGACGTTTCTTCGGACATCGGCCTTCCCTCAGTCTTTCCTCAGTCTGCTTGAGTCTTCTCTCAGTCTTTTCCTCGGTCCTGGTCCCTCCGGGCCTGTGTGATTTTCTTAAGCGCCGGCAGCCTGCTCGAAAAATCCCGGCACGAGCGCCTGCACGACGCCCTCGATGTCGACGAGGTCCGTCACCCGATGCTGGATCATGGCCGAGCCGAGCACGCCCGCGCGCCTCCCCGGATGCTCGACCACCAGGTTCTCCTCCACGATGTCGAGAATGTTCTCCACCACGAGGCCCACGCTCCGCGCCTGCCGCGTGTAGACAATGACCTGAAGGGGCAGGTTGTCAGGCGTTCCCGCCAATGCCGGTGAAGGCCCGCCTCCAGCGTCGCATGCGACCACCTCCGAGATGCGCACCAGAGGCAGAATGTGTCCGCGATACTGCACCACCTCCTGGCGCCCGGAGCGCTCGACCGCGGCCCGCTTGAATTCCTCGAGGCGCGCCACCAGCGAAAGTGGAATCGCCATGTGCCCGTCTGCGCCCACCTGAAACAGCAGCAGAGTCTGGCGCGCGTCCTGCGCCGGCGGCCCACTCGTCTGGGCCGTCAGGCGATGTCCTTCGCCCATCAGCTGGGCATGCTGCGCCACTCCCAGCACATCCAGGATGAGCGCCACCCGCCCATCGCCCATGATGCTTGCCCCGGCAAAAACCTTTACACTCTTCAGCTGCTTGCGCAGCGGCTTGACGACAATCTCTTCCGTGTCATTGATCTCGTCGACCACCAGCCCGAACTGGCGGTCCTCGGCGCGCAGCACGACGATGTTGACCGCGCCCCGCGTCCCGGTCTTTTCCGGAAGACCGAGCTCCCGGTTCAAATCGATCAGCGGCAGCAGGTTCCCGCGCAGCCGGTAGACGGGCGCGCCCTGAATCCACTCCACCCGCTGGCGCGCCTCGTCGCCTTCGAGGCCCACCAGCTCAAGCAGGCTGACCTGCGGGATCGCGAAGCGCTGGCCGCCCGTCGTCACAATCAGCGCCGGCACGATGGCCAGCGTCAGCGGAATCTTGACCTTTACGGTGGTGCCCTTGCCGGGCGCCGATTGCAGGTCGACCGTCCCCCCGATGCGCTCGATGTTGGTCTTCACCACGTCCATGCCGACGCCCCGCCCGGAGACGTTCGTGACCTTCTCGGTCGTCGACAGGCCCGCCGCGAAGATCAGGTTGGCCATCTCCCGCTCCGTCAGGCGGGCTGCCTGTTCGGCGCTGACGAGCCCATTCTGCACCGCTTTCGCCACCACCCGTTCGAGGTTCAGCCCGGCGCCATCGTCGCCGATCTCGATGTTGACCTGCCCGCCCTCGTGAAAGGCCCGCAAGAGGAGCACGCCCTCTGGATCCTTGCCGGCCGCGCGCCGCGCCTCGGGATGCTCGATGCCGTGATCGATGGCATTGCGCACCAGGTGGGTCAGCGGATCCTTGATCGCCTCGATCAGTGTCTTGTCGAGTTCGGTCTCCTGCCCCTCCATCTGGATGCGCACCTGTTTGCCGCAGGCGAGCGCCACGTCGCGGACTGTGCGCGGAAACCGGCTCCAGATGCTTCCGATGGGCTGCATGCGCGTCTTCATCACGCTCTCCTGCAATTCGGTCGCGATCAGGTTGAGTCTCTGCCCAGCCGTCACCAGGTTGGCTTCTTCCATTTTCTTGGTGAACTGGAGGATCTGGTTGCGCGCCAGCACCAGCTCCCCGACCAGGTTCATCAACCGGTCGAGCAGTGCAACATCGACGCGGATGGTGCTTTCGGTCGCGCCCTGGCCGTGGGATTGTTGTGCGCGCAGCGCCTCGAGCACCTCGTGGGATTTGACCGCGCCTTGTTCGATGAGAATTTCGCCGATGCGCCGCGGGTCTCCCGACTGCTGCTCATGTATGGCGTTCTCGACCTCACGCGGCGTCACATCGCCGCGGCTGATCAGAATGTCCCCGAGGGACAGGCGCGGGGAATTGCTGCCGGCGGCCGGCGGAAGAGCGGGGGCCGCTTCGCCGGCTATCGCTTCGCCGACAGCTTCGGCAAGTGCCGGCGAGTTTGTCGCTGACAGGTTGAGAGCTGGTTCGGGTGTCGCAGCATCGTTTGTTGCCGAGCCGCTTGCTGTGGCGTCGCTGGCCGCCGCTTTCGTTTTCTTGCCCCGCGCCGGAGCCGCCGCTGCCCCATTCACCTGGAGCAGGCGTGTCAACCGCGCAATCAACTCCTGGTCGTTACGCTCGCCTTCCTTTCCCGAGGCCTCGATGCTCGCCAGAATCTGCCGCACCGCGTCGACCAGGGCGAGCAGGGCCGTGGTCAGTTCGGGATGCAGCTTGAGCTGCCCGTCGCGCAGCTTGGCCAGCAGGTTCTCGCCGACGTGCGCCACCGCCTCCAGTTTGCCGAAGGCGAGAAATCCCGACGTGCCCTTGATGGTATGAATCGTGCGAAAGATGCTGGCCAGAATCTCCCGGTCCGAAGGCTGCTTCTCGAGCGCCACCAGATCGCGATCCAGCCGGTCCAGGTTCTCATGGCTCTCGACCAGGAACTCTTTGACAATCTCGTCGTCTTCAGTCATGGCGGTTCATCTTGTTCAATCGGAAGGATCGGCCTTTGGGTTGAGCACCGAAGTTCCGGTGAACCGGGCGCTGCCTGCTCGGCCCCGTGTGCCATTCCAATGCCATACGTCGATTGGAGAATTCTTATCGTGGATGCGAGTAACAGGTGAAGCCCCTTGCAGGCAGGTTTCGAGGAGTAGAGAGGAAAGATGAACCCGTAGGCACGGACAGGAGGTCGCGATCTGCGAGTCGCGATCTGAAAGTCTGAAAGGGGCTCAAACAATCAGCCTCAGAGAGGCGACCAAAAATAGCCCGGCGTTTCAACGCCGGGCCAGCAGACAAAATAGATGTGAAGTCCCGGAAGGGACGACTGAATTCTCAAGCACGGAAGAGGCGCCATATTCCACGCCTCGCCGTGCGAGCACCTAACATTTTTCAGCGGCCGAGCTGTAGCTAAAAGCTAAAAGCCAAAAGCTAAAAGCAAGCAGCCGCTTTCCTACATCCCCGGACCCGGCGGATAAGCCGGCAAATCCGCTGGCCGCGGCGGCAGCTTCTTCGGATTCGCCTTGATCTCCTGCATCAGCATCTCAACCGCTTTCTCCAGTTGCGGATCCTGTCCCTTCACCACCAGGTCCGGCGGATTATCCACCACCACATCCGGCTGCACGCCGTGATTCTCGATCAGCCACTGGCTGTCGAGTCCATAAAGCGAGAACTCCGGCCGCGTGATGTAGCCTCCATCCATCAAAGGCATCTGTCCGCGAATGCCGCGCACTCCGCCCCAGGTGCGGGTTCCGATGAGCGGCCCCAGCTGATACTTCTTGAAGAAGTAGCTGAAGAAGTCGCCGTCGGAGGCCGCGTAGTGATTGGTCACGCAGGCCATGTATCCATAGAAGACCTGGTTCGGAACCGGTCCCGACTCAAAATTGCGGGCGCTGCTCATGGCCGCCAGCGTGCGACGCAGCCGCTCAAAGATCAGCTGATCGACAAACCCGCCGCCGTTATAGCGCACGTCAAAGATGATTCCTTCCTTGCGAATCTGCGGGAAGTATTCTTTGACAAACGCATTCAGGCCAGCCTCGCCCATGTCGGGCAGATAGATATAGCCTATCTTCCCGCCGCTCGCAGCCTCGACCTTCTTGCGGTTGGTTTCGACCATATTCAGTTCGCGCAGGTTGAATTCATCGCCAATCGGTTTGACCACCACTTTGCGGGCTCCGTCGGCGCTCGGCTTCGAGTTGATCGTCAGCGTCACCACCTGATTGGCGGTGTTCACCAGCATCTCGTCCGGCGTCTTGGGCGCGAGCAAAGCGCGGCCGTTGATGGCAATCAGATAATCGCCTTCCTTCACATTCACGCCCGGCTCGGTAAGCGGAGAGCGCGACTGCGCATCCCAATTCTCCCCGGCGTAAATCTTCTTCAAGCGATACATCTTGCTCGCCGAATCGAGCTCATAGTCCGCGCCCAGCAAGCCGACGTTCACGTGCGGCCCATCCGGAAAGTCGCCGCCCCCAACATACGTATGCGAGTTCGACAACTCTCCAATCATGCCCGCCATGATGTAGGTCAGTGAATAACGGTCGGCCACGTACGGCAGCAGCTGCGCATACTGATCATGAACCTTCTGCCAGTCGACTCCGTTCATTGACGGCTCGAAGAAATAATCGCGCTCCTGCCGCCAGACTTCGTTGTAAATTTCCTTCCACTCCTGAGGAGGATCGACCTCGGCCCGCAGCCCGCTGAGATCGAGCGATCCCTCGCCCGGCTTATGCGGTGAATCGGGCGGCTTGGCGTCGATGATGCCGAACTTCCCGCCCTCGCCGCGATAGAGCAGCTTCGATCCATCCACGGAGAGCGCAAAGCGAGCCGTCCCTTCGATCAGCACTTTGTCTTTGTGTTCCTTCAGATCGAACGCGTGAATGGCTGGCTCTTCTCCTGGGAGCGGCCCGGAGAGCCCGCCAACTGGGGTTGTGCCGTAGTAGATCGCATCCTTCGAGGCGTCGAGGGCGCGAATCTGCGCCGGCGGCACCGCCAGCGCCACAATGCGATTCTGAATTCCGTCGAGATCGATTTTGAAAACTTTCGGCGGTTCTTTCTTCGCCGTTTCAGCCGACTTCTCTTCGCCCTTTTCTTCTTTGCCCTTCTCCGGCTGTTTGTTTTTCTTGCCTTCCGGCTTCGTCCCGGGTCCGGGCGTCCCGCTCGCGGCTGGCTCTTCGGTCTTGACGTTGGTCTCGTCGCTCAGCGCCGGAAACGGCGAGGGCTCGTCGGCCGTCAAAGTGACCATGTACACGCGCGTCGTCTTTGGATTAGCGAATTCAAAATCGAAGTTGCCCAGCACTTCATTGAAGTCTCGGTCCGAAAGAAAATACAGATAGCGCTTGCCTGGATCGAACACCGGCCCGTTGCTGTTGCTCATGGGTGACGTAACCGGGGTGATCTTCTTGTCAGCCAGGCTGTAGAGATCAACGATGCTCGCGCCCGACTCCTGGGGTTTGTCATAAGCCAGCCATTGGCTGTCCGGCGACCAGGAATAATTCGTAATCTCAAAAAACTTTGCCTTGTCGACTTCCACCGGCTGCTTCGCCTTGATGTCGACATACCACAGCTTCAGATCCTTGTCCGCCCATGCGATCTTCGAGCTGTCCGGCGACCAGTTGGGCTGGAACATGAAGCCCTTGTGCCCGCTCGTGATCGCCTCTTCCGGTCCTTGTCCATCCTGCGGTGTGATGTAGACCTCATCCTCGCCGGTGCGGTCCGAAATGTACGCGATCCACTTCCCGTTCGGCGACCACGCCACTTTCTGCTCGCGTACGCCCGGAGAGTTCGTCAGATTGCGCACACTGCCTTCCTTCGCGGGCACGGTGAAGACCTCGCCGCGCGCCGCAAAGACCGCCCGCTTGCCGTCCGGAGCGATATCGAAATCCGTGATGTGCCGGTTCGCTTCCACCCAATGCTTCATCGCCTGCTCGTGCTCGCCGTTGACGTAGATCGTCAGCTTCTTCGGTTGCTGGCTCTGAAAGTCGAAGGTGTAAAGATATCCGCCATTCTCAAAAATGATTGCGTCCGGACCCATGCTCGGCCACATGCAGTCGAAGTCCGTGAATTTCGTCAGCTGCTGTACCTGCTGGCTCGCCGTGTCGTAGCTGTAAAGATTCAGCCGGTGCTCCGGCCCGCGATCGGATGTAAAGAAGATCGTGTTCCCGTGCCACATCGGAAACGTATCGGTGTAATCGGTGTGCGGAACCACTCCATCCACCGTATTATTTTTCAGATCGTAGATCGTAATGTCCTGCGCCATCCCGCCCGTATAGCGCTTCCACTGCCGGAAGTTGCGAAAAATCCGGTTGTACGCGATTTTGTTCCCATCCGGCGAATACGAGAGCAGTCCGCCCTCCTCGATCGCCAGGGGTTTCTCCAGCCCGCCGTTGATGCTGACCGTATAAGGCCGTTTCGTCCATCCATTCGAAGCATCCCGCCGCGATAGAAAAATCACGCTCTGGCTATCGGGGGTCCAGCCGATCACCTCGTTGAGTACGCCCATGCGGTCGCTGAGTTGCTGCGCCTGTCCCTGGTAGAAGGTGAGCTGCGTGGGCTGCCCACCCGCCGCCGGCATGACATATACGTTGAAGTTCCCGTCATACTGCCCGGTAAACGCCAGCCACTTTCCGTCGGGAGAAAATTTCGGAAACTGCTCGCGGCCTCGATCTGACGTCACCCGCCGCGCCGACCCGCCGCTGCTCGATGCCAGCCAGATGTCGCCGCCATACACGAATGCAATCTGGTCGTTATGAATGTCGGGGAAGAGCAGCAGCCGTCCTTCCGTTTCCTGCGCTGCCGCCAGCATAGTAAAAGCGCACGCCAGCATCGCGAGCGCGAAGATTTTCCTGATCGCAATCATGAGGGCTCCTGTTGTGAAAATTATTGGGGAGGTCTTTCGCAAAATCGTAAATGGTGACGTTCCAGAACCTATCCGACAACGCGAGATTGTAACAGGCTTAGACGTTCCAAACCGGGAGTCGTAATCCAAATCCCCGGCGGAGTTTTACTGCGCCGCCCCGCTGGCCGCTGCGCGCACCGCTTCCTGGCACTGGCCGGCATGGGTTAACACTTTGTCAAACTCTGTATCTGTCCGCAATTTGGCGAGCAAGGGATCCGACAGCAAATTCGAGTACGCACAATAATTCTGCGCCACCGCGCTCTCCAGCATGTGCAGCGCCGCGTCTTTCTTCCCGCAGTACCCCAGTATCGCTCCCTGGTAATACCACGTCTCCGGATCAGGATCGGTCGGCAAGCTCGTCTCGTCCTCGTGCGCGATGCGGTCAAGCTCTGACTCCGGCTTCAACCCCAGGCATGCCTCCAGCAGATCGCGATGATAGCGCGGCGCCGTCGGCATGCGTTTTACCGCCTCGCGCGCCTCCTGCACTTTGCCTTCGCGCAAAAGCACCGACGGCATCATATACGCCGCCCATTCCGAACCCGCATCCAGGCGGACAAAATCCTCGGCGCGCTGCATCTTGCCGAGTTCCATGAACGCCCATGCGCACGACCGGAACGTGTAATTGCCCGGATCGAGCGCCATCGCGGTATCGCACTCGCTGGTCGATTGCTCCAGCATCCCCGCGTAACGATAGACATATCCCATCGTGAAATGCGCCTGCGGACTGTCTGGCCGCCGCTTCACCAGCGCCAGCGCCTGCTTGTAGGCCGTCCCCAGTTCGCCCCGCTCCACGTGGTTGTTGATCAATTGCCCGGCCGCCACGATCCGGTTGGGATCAAGCTCCACCGCCTTTTCATAGGCCTTGCTCGAGCGCTGGAACATCGCCTCGCCGCCATCGGAATAATCGGCGTCGTAGTAACAGCGCAGCCCCAGCTGCTCCCAGGCCGGCGCATAAGTGGGATCAACCTCCACCACATGCTCCAGCACCGCGATCGCATCTTTATTTGGCCCGGCGTCGTGCGGCAGCGCCAGGGCATGCAGGTAGAGGTCATAAGCTTCGGCGTTCTTCGGCCGCGTGCTGGTATCGAGGAACCCGCCCGCCACGCCCAGCGCCGGCAGCAATCCCTGCCTGATCTGCGCCGAAATCTGGGACTGCATCATGATCAAATCGTCGGCCCGCGCCGTCACATTCGCCTGCCACAAAAGCTTGTTATCGTTGACGCCGATCGCCTCCAGCGTAATCAGCAGGCGGTCGCCCTGCTTCAAAAAGTGCCCGGTGATCACGCTGGCCACGTGCAGTTCCCGTCCCGCAGCCACCGGGTCGACGTCATTGCCCACAAACTTCCGCGTCATCGCCGAGGGCCGCACGTCCAGGCTCCGCGTGTACGTTAATGTGTTGGAAATTTCGTCCGCCAGCGCGAAGCGCAAAAAATCCACGCTGATGTCGCCGTTCATGTTCTGCAAGGGCAGCACGGCAATGGTATTCTTCGGCGCGCCTCCAGCCATCTGCCCCCGATGTTTGTACCACCACGCTCCCATCGCCACCACTGCCGTCAGTAGTACGGCGGTGAGAGCGAGAAGAATATACGTCGACCAGCGCCTCGTCGACTGGAACGTCGAAGTCGCGATGCGGTAAGGCAGCATCGGCCGCCGCAGGCCCGACTTCGTCATTCCGCTTTCCGTGTCCCGGCGCAGCGACTGCATGTCGCCCTTCATCGCCAGCGCGTTCGGATAGCGGTGCCCGCGCTCCTTTTCCATCGCCCGCCCGATAATGCCCTCGAGGTCAGGTGGAAGTTTGGGATTCAGTTGCAATGGCGAGACCGGTTTCTGGTTCAACACGGCATCGAGCGTGGTGATCACATTGCCGGTCGCAAATGGCTTCTTGCCGGTCGACATCTCGTACAGCACCACTCCCAGCGAAAACAGGTCGCTGCGGGCATCGAGTTCTTCCCCGCGCGCCTGCTCCGGCGACATATAAACTGCCGTCCCCGGTATCACGCCCATTGCGGTCAGCGAATCCTCCATCGCCGCTTCGCTCGAATTCGGATCGTGCACCATCTTGGCCAGGCCAAAGTCGAGAATCTTCGTCTGCCCGTTCTGCGCCACAAAAATATTCGCCGGCTTGATGTCGCGGTGGATGATTCCCTTGGCATGCGAAGCCGCCAGCGCATCCGCCGTCTGAATCCCGATGTCCAGAATTTCGTCGACTTCCATCTTCCGCGACCGCATCAGGTCCTTCAGGCTCGTGCCTTCGAGCTTCTCCATCACGATGAAGGGATGGCCCTCGTTATCGTCGATGTCGTGAATTGTGCAGATGCCGGGATGGTTGAGTTGCGAGGCGGCGCGCGCTTCGCGCACGAAACGGTCCAAAGACTTCTTGTCTTTGGCCATGTCTTCAGGAATGAACTTCAGGGCGACGTGCCGCGCCAGGCGCGTGTCCTCCGCCTCATACACCACGCCCATTCCCCCGCCGCCCAGTTTTCCGACAATGCGATAGTGGGAGACTGTCTGGCCGATCATGCACGAGGCCTCAAAGCCGTCGGCGCTAATGTTAGGCTTCGCCGCCAAGTAAGGTCAAGAAGCTGAGTCGAGAATCAGAGAGGATGCTGCCGGAGGGTGCTCGTCGTTCTGCCAATCAATCTACGCAAATCCGCGTGCTTCCCGCATAAAAGTAGAAATAGTTAAGCCCGCAAGTGCTCGCCCTCATACTTGTGCAAGCCGTCTCCGCCTTCCATACTTCTTCTTCAGCATGAAGAGAATTCCGGAGATCGACGGCTTGCGGGCTCTCGCGGCGCTCTCGGTCTTCGCCTACCACGTCTTCGGCTTCTCATCGATTGTCCGTTTCTCTCACGCGGGCTGGGTTGGAGTCGATCTGTTCTTCGTCATCTCCGGATACCTCATCACCACGATTCTCCTCGGAATGCGCGGCGAGCCTCACTACTTCCGGAATTTCTACATGCGCCGCACGCTCCGCATCTTCCCGCCCTACTACCTTTTCTTCCTCATCTGTCTCGTTACCGCGTTGTTGAGCGCGAACTACCACCTGTCCGGCCGGTTGTGGACCGCCTTCGCCCTCTACGGGACGAGCCTGGCGGTCGTGCAACCCTGGTATCCCGGTGCGGTTTCGCATCTCCCCGGACCGGTACGCGCCATCGAAGTCACCTGGTCCCTCTCTATCGAAGAATTCTTCTACCTCCTCTGGGCGCCCGCTGTGCGGTTTTTGAAGCGCCGGCATCTCTTCGCCTTGATATTCGCCATCATCGTCATCGCGCCTCTGGTGCGCTGGTATATGCACGTGCCGGGAGCACGCGCGGAGTATTACTTCTTTCCCGCCAGAATCGATACGCTGGCTTTTGGCGCGTTGCTCGCCCTGTGGCAAAGTTCCGGGCGCACGTTCCACATCCCGGGATGGTCCGTTGCGATCTTTTCGCTTGCCTCGGCTTCCGTGCTCGTTCTGCTCGACGATCCCCAGGCGAACGGCATCTTTGCGGTCTTCGGTTATACCTTGATTGCCGTGACCATGGCCTTGCTACTCGCTTTTGTCTTGAAACAGGCAGGCAGCACAAATCTGCTTTGCCGTGCATTAAGGTCGCGGCCGCTCGTGCGCGTAGGAACCATCAGCTACATGTTCTATTTGCTCCATCTTTTTGTGATCCGCATGTTCAGAGACTGGTTTCCGTCCGTCGCAGCTTCGCATTGGGCATTGAACCGCACACTCCAGCTTGCAGGGAGCCTGATCACAACCATTGCGCTGGCGGCGCTGTCCTGGAAATACTTTGAAACGCCGATCTTGCGTCTGAAGTCGCGATTCGCCTCCGAACGGTCGGAGAGGCAGGTGAATCCAGCGTCGGACGTCGGGACTGAATTTCCATCGGAAGCCGCCTCCGAGAAGCTGACTTTCGAGGCGGGAACACTAACCTGCCAGCCCGCGGAATAAACAAAAAGGCCGCCGAAGCGGCCTTTCGAGCGGCCTCCTGCTATCTACTATTTTTCAAACTGGATTCTCCCAAAAGTCCCGTCCAGATTGTTCTTTGGCCCAGCCGTAAAGAATAGGTGGTTCTTCGCGCCGTTGGCCGGCGTTCCGCCGCCGAACTCGATGCCCCACAGTTGGTCGATGTGGATCTCTTTGCCGTTCGTGTCCTTCAAAGTCCCGACCAGTTGCCCGGTCTCGATGTTGAAGCCATTGATCGTTCCACCATTGGTATTGTTTGACACCAGCAGCGTGTTGCTGAGCGGCCCGAAGTTCTTCGGAGCCACGGCAAATCCCCACGGTTGCGCCAGCGGCTTCCCGGTGATCAGCGTCTTCACGAATGTTCCATCTTCCCGGAAAATGTCCACCGAGCCGGTCGGGCTTTCGTCGGTCGGCGCAAACGAAACGTACAGCAACCCGTCGATGTCCTGAATCCCGAACACCGACGTGCCCGCGGGAACGTTAGGATCGGTGAACGAACCGACCAGATTGAAGTTCGCGTCGTACATATCAACCAGGTTGTTGTTGATGTCTGCCGCGTAGATGAAGTTCCCCGAAGGCTTGTTCGTGATCGCGAGGCCGGTGTACGAAGCATTGTTCGCCGAGTTGTTCACTGCTACGATCGCCTGCGTCAGGTTGACCTTGGGCGACCATCCGCTGATCGTTCCGTCCAGAGTCGCGAACAGGAAAATCGAAGGCCACCCCTGCACCTGAAACTCCTGCGACCCGTTGAAGACCATACCGGTCGGCGAACCCGGCCCCGCGCCAGCCGATGGAATCACCACCTCCAGGGTCTGCGGAACACCCTGGCCGTTGTAGAGCGTAGACCAGCCTGATCCCTCATCGTTGATCCAGAACGCTCCGCCCGGTCCATAAGCCAGTCCCCACGCGTTCACCAGCAGTGGATCGGTGTGGTGGGCGTCGCCCTTTATGTTGGAGGTGAGATTGGTGAGTTGATACTGCGCCAGGGCCGCGCTCGATAAGAACAGAACGGCAAGCCCGAGGCAAAGAGTGAGAGCAATCGTTCGACGCTGCATACAGAGTCCTCCTTGGAATTTAACCAACAGCGATTTGCCCAGCCGAGCGAGAGTGTTTTTGATCGAGCAACGCATTTCCTCGAGTCTCGTAACTGCTGGCAAGTCGAATCCTAGAAGGGCGCTGAGCGCGGAGTGTCATGCCTATGTCATCGGTTTGCACAATTCTTGTTCACTCCGTTCGATGCGAAACCGATTGTCTCGAACAAACAGGTAAAGGGGATGGAGATGTAAGTCGTGGAAGAATTTTTAGAAACCCCCAATCCAAGTTCGCAACTGGAGCGTACTCCGACCAGATTCGGTAAAAACCAGGTTCCGCATAACCAGACCGGTCTCGGAGGAAGACATGAAGATTGCAACTCGCAGTACCTTTTTGCTGTTCGCGCTGACCCTTGTTTCTATGTCAGCATTTGCGCAAGTCAACTCAACGCTCGGCTACGGCGATGGAGAACTCTTGCGCTTCATTTACACCCAGAACTTCGATTGCATTGATCAGCCCAAAGACGACCTGAATTTCAATGGCATCCCCGCCGCCAGCGATCCCGGAGAGATGCAGATTCCGATCTGCCAGGTCGGCACGCAACCTTCGATTAACCCTCCCGGCAAGGCGGGCGATCCAAAATTCACCACCGAGCCGCTCTATGTGCTGGTGCCGATGTTCTCAACCGACAACGACCAGAATCCAAACGATGCCATCTCCTGCGATAACGTGGTTCCCGGCACAATTTGCGGCCCGACGCTCGGCCAAACGCTAATCAGCCTTTTCGGCGCACTCCCTGAGGCTTTCAAGGCCTCGCCCAAGGTCTACACGCAGTGTCCCGAGCCCGGTTCGGCTCCCGGAACCTGCACCATGCACGCCTCTCGCCTCGACCTCGCGCCGGTGCTCTCCGAACTCGGCATCACCTCCGGACCGCCGACCGCCAACATCTTTGTGCCAACCCCAAATCACAGCCACGTGCTCATCAATCAGGATCTGACTCTCCCCGCCATCTGGTGGCAGGTGATTCCTGTGCTGGTGCTCGATGCGAGCGACTGGCCCACGCAGGACGGCAGCTCCGGCATTACATCATTCCAGGCAATCAAGGCCGCCATCGCCGCCGGACAGGCAGTGCAGGCGCCTTCCAACTTCTTCCTCTTCTTCAGTTCGAAAGTTGCGGGTAGCGGCAACCATCAGTACATGCACTAGAAGCGTAGCTCTCGACAGAACAAGCGGAACGATCTGAAAAAAGTCGTGAAACCAATGGGCTCGGTCCATTCCACGGGATCGGGCCTGTTTCTTTGCGCCTCGGAGTCAACAAGAAGAAGCAATCGCTCACCGGGGACGAAATCGAAGACTACGTTCCGGAGTAACCGTAAGAAGCCCTACGAAGAGCGTATAAACAAGCTTACAAACAAATGAGCTCAAGGCTGCCTCGTCAGCCTCCGGCGCATCTTAGGGTCGGCAAGTTGTTATTCAGGAGGATCTGTGAACGCTCTGCGCCTGCTACGCAATGTCGTCGGAACTGCTGGTCTGTTGTATGCCGGATATATCTTTCTTAATGCGCTCCCCGACTTGAAACGCTACATCCGCATCAGCTCCATGTAACTCTCGTTAGGCGCCGGGCGCGCGCAGCGTGCTCGAACGCCCATCGGGCAGCTCTCGCATTTCTTTCTCTTCGCACCCGCCTCGCGTCATCTTCATTTAGCGTCATTCCGAATTCGCGTCCTGATTCCTCTCCTCGAATCACCGGCACGGTACAATAGCCGTTCTATCTGAAAATCCAGCCGTAAGCGCCGATGCGCGCGGAGAGAGCCATGCCCCCCGAATCCATCGAGTGGCGACGACCACGGTCCCGCCCCCGACTCCTGCTCGTTTTCGTGCTCGTCGGCATCCTGCTTTTCAGCAGCCGCACCGCCTTGTCGTATTACGTCGAACTACTCTGGTTTGGCTCGCTCGGTTACGCCGACGTTTTCCGCAAGACCCTGAGCCTGCAATGGGAGGTCTTCGCAGCTTTTTTTGCCGCCACATTCTTCATTCTTTACGGATGGTTCCTCGCTCTGCGGCGCGCCTATCAGGCCGATTTGCTGAGCGGCAGCGTCATCTTTATTGGCGGCCATCCGATCAAGCTTCCGGTCGAGCGCATCCTCCGCCTGATCGTGCTCGTGGTATCGCTCCTCATCGCCGCCATGACCGGCGCAAGCATGATGGCGGAATGGCCGACCTTTGCGCTCTACTGGTATTCACAGATGCCTGCGCCGGGCGCGGCCGCCGCGGTCGCTGATCCCATTTTCGGCCGCTCGCTGCACTTTTATCTCTTCACCCTGCCGGCGTGGCAATTTATCGCCGGCTGGCTGCTGACGCTCGCCGTCATCTGCTGCGGAATCGCCTTCTTCTTCGTGCTGATCACCGGAAGCACCCGGATCTTCGCGGGCCGCCGCGGCAGTTCGATCCCGTTGCCTTGGCGCGGATTCTCGCTCGCCTTCGCGTTCTTCCTGCTCGTGCTCGCCATGCGCGTCTACCTCAGCCGCTTCGATGCCTTATTCGAGGAGCACACGGTTTTCTCGGGCGTGAACTACACCGACGCCCATGTCACGCTCACCGGACTGCTCGTCGTGTGCGTGGCGCTTATCGTCGGCTCGGGCATAGCGCTGCTCAACGTAGTGTCAGCGCCGCGTGTGCGCTGGCTGGTGGCGTCGCTCGTTCCCGCGCTCGTCTGCTATATCGGCCTGCAACTCGTCGGATGGTACGTCGGCAACTTCATCGTCAAGCCCAACGAACTGGTTCGCGAGCGCCCGTTCATTGCGAACAACATCGATATGACGCGGCGCGCATATGGCCTCGATCGCGTCTCGCAGCGTAAGTTTCCCGCCGAAACGACCGTCGAGGCTGCCGATCCCGCCAACAACCAGGCCACTCTCCAGAATATCCGCCTGTGGGATTGGCACGCCCTGCAAGATACACTGCGCCAGATTCAGGAGATCCGCACCTACTACGATTTCCCCGACATCGACATCGATCGATATGAAATCGACGGCTCCATGCGCCAGGTCATGCTCGCCGCCCGCGAATTGAACGTCGACAAGCTACCCGAGAGCAGCCGCAACTGGATCAACGAGAAGCTCATCTACACCCACGGCTACGGCATCACCATGAATCCGGTCAACGGCTTTACCTCCGAGGGCCTGCCGACGCTGATTCTGAGCAACATGCCCGTGCAAAGCACGGTCAAGAGCCTCAACATAACGCGCCCGGAAATCTATTTCGGCGAGCTGACCAACACCGACGTCTATGTCAAAACGCGGCAGCAGGAATTCAACTATCCGCAGGGTGAGACCAACAACCTGACCTCCTATCAGGGCACCGGCGGTATTCCTATCGGCGGATTTCTGCGCCGACTCCTCATCGCCTTCGATCAGGACGATCTCGCCAAGCTGCCTTTCAGCGACGACGTCAACTCCGAGAGCCGGCTCCTGATGCGCCGCAATGTGCGTGACCGCGTAACCGCGCTTGCCCCCTTGCTCACCTTCGATTCCGATCCCTACATAGTGGTCGGCGACGACGGGCGGCTCTCATGGATGATGGACGCGTTCACTACTTCGGATGCGTACCCGTATTCGAGCCACTATCTCTTGAATGGCAATCCGGTTAATTACATGCGCAACAGCGTGAAGGCGGTCATCGACGCCTACGATGGCACAACCACCTTCTACGTTTTTGACACGGGCGATCCCATCATTGCCGCCTATCGCCAGATTTTCCCTTCGTTGTTTAAAGACGCTTCGGCCATGCCCGCCGACCTGCGCAAACACGTGCGCTACCCGGAATTGCTGCTCAAACTCCAGGCCTCGGTCTATGGCCTCTATCACATGACCGACCCAGAGGTTTTCTATAATCGCGAAGACTTGTGGACGGTGGCGTCCGAGGTTGGCATGGGCACCATGGGCGAGCAGAAAACGCAGGCCATGGAACCGAACTTCGTGCTGATGAAATTGCCCGATGAGAAGTCCATCGAGTTCGTGGAGATTCTTCCGTTCACACCGGCCAACCGCAACAACTTGATTGGGTGGATTGCCGGGCGCAGCGACGGCGCAAATTACGGTACTTCGATCGTCTACGACTTCCCAAAAACCAGACTGGTCGATGGCCCGTTGCAGATCGAGGCGCGCATCGATCAGAATGCGCAGCTCTCCGGACAGCTGACTCTGTGGAACCAGCAGGGCTCGCACGTCCGCCGCGGCACGCTGCTCGTCATTCCATGCGGCAAAGCGCTCCTCTATGCCGAGCCGATTTATCTTCAGGCCGAGCGCAGTCCCATGCCCGAGCTGCGTTTGGTGGTGCTCGCGTTACAAGATCGGCTCGCCTACGGCCCGACCTTCGAGGCAGCCATGAAGTCCCTCTTCGGAGGAGAAATTTCGTCGTTAAGTGCGGCCGCCGCGCCTGCGGAATCGGCGCCCAGCGCCGCCCAGCCGGGCACGGCAACCAAGCCCGCCGAGGATCTGAATTCGCTCATCTCGGCAGCTGCCAAAGATCTCTCCGACTATCAGCGCCTGACCGCCGAAGGAAAACTCGGCGAAGCCGGACAGAAGCTCGAAGAGCTGAAGCGCAAGCTAGACGAACTGAACGCCCGCAAAAAATAATTGCCACAAAGAATACTCTGGCGGAGACGGGGCTTGTCCCGTCTCAATTCCCGGCGGCGTGCTCCTCGTGCGGCTTCAAATCAAACTCCGGATGCGGCACTCCCATCATCCATTTATCGAACCATCCCACAATGTAATCGAGCCGCTCGACGCGGTGCCACGGCTCTCCCGAGCGCGAAAGCTCATGCGTCTCGCGCGGAAACATGACGATGGCAGTCGGGCGCTTCAAATATTTCAGCGCGCGAAAAATCTGCTCGCCGCCGGAATCGGGCGGCGTTCGCGAATCGTCTTCGCCGAGCACGAACATAATCGGCGTGTGGATCTTCTCCACGAACGTGATCGCCGATCGGTTGATGTAGTCCTGCGGATCCTGAAACGGCGGCGCTTTGAACCAGCGCGGCTGGAAGAGCGTGAAATCCGCCGTGTACCACCACGATGCCCAGTTCGAAATATCGCGCTGTGAGACCGCGGCCGCAAAACGATTGGTCTGCGTGACCGTCCAGTCGGTGAGCACGCCGCCTCCGCTGCCGCCCGTCACCGCCAGCTTCTTCTCGTCCACGTAGCCGCGCTTCAACAGGTCATCGACTCCGACCATCAGGTCGCGGTAATCGTCGCCCGGATAGTGATACTGAATAATGTTGGCAAAATCCTGCCCATAGCTCGTCGACCCGCGTGGATTGATATACAGCACCACGTAGCCCTTCGCCGCCATCCACTGAAATTCGTGATCGAACACCCAGCCATAAGCCGCATGCGGCCCGCCATGAATGTTGAGGATCATGGGATATTTTTTGTGCGCATCGAAATCAGGCGGCTTCTGAATCCAGCCCTGAATACTCCGGCCGTCAAAACTCTTGTAGTTGATCTCGTCCGGTTCGGTGAGATTGAGCTGCGACCACAGCTTGTGGTTGAAGTTGGTAAGCTGCGTCTGCGCGCCGTCGGCCGCAACCGCAAAAAGATCGCCGATCATCGTCGGAGTCGAGATGAGCGCCACGATCGATCGCGCATCCGGCGTCATCGAAAAATCAAGCACCGCCTGATCGCCGCGCGTGATTTCTGTCACCGCGCCCGACTGCGCGTCGACACGAATAATCGGCGTGCGTCCCTGTTTCTCAACGATGTCAAAGAGCGAACGGCCGTCCGGCGACCAGTGCAGAGTGGCGCCATTGCCGCCGCGGGGCGCCGCATTGTCGCCGAAGACCGAACTGCCCACGTCATAGTCGTAGTCCGCCGTAAGATTGCGCGGCTGCGCGCCGGGCGTAAGGTCCATCACCCAGACATCGGGCTGCGTGTAGGACCGTACAGGCAGTTCGACCGCGCCGTGAAACGCCGCGTGCCGTCCATCCGGGCTCAAAGTAAAATCGCCAATCCCCATCGAAATCAGTGCAAGTTTTTCCGGCGCGCCACCAGCCGACGCCACCGAATAAATTTCGGTGGACGGCAATTCGTCGTAAGGCTCGTCGATGTGCGAGGTCAGGAAATAAATGCGCGAGCCATCGCTCGTCCAGCGGATTTCGTATTCGTCGTAGTCTCCGCTGGTCAGTTGCACGGGCTTGGGCTGCGCGTCAAAAGTCGCGGGAACGTCGATCACCCAGATGTGCTCGTGATGCTTGGGATCGAGAAACCCTTCGTCATTGTTACGATAAACGGCGCGACTGATGACGTGCACATCGGATTCGTGTTCGCCCTGGAGCTCGGCCGCGGAAGCATTCTTTTTGTGCGCGGCTTTTGCCGTGTCCTCGGGCGAGGTCGAACTCTCAAAGGCGATGCGCTTGCCGTCGGGCGACCAGACCGGCCCGGACGCGCCTTTCGCCAGATCGGTGATCACGCGCGCCTCACCGCCCGAAAGCGTGAGCAGGGCGAGTTGCGAGGGCTTGGGCTTGCCGCTCTCATCTTTATCTCCGCCGCGCACAAAGGCGATCTGCTTGCCGTCGGGCGACCAGCGCGGCTGCCCGTCGTGCTTGCCGTTCGTCAGCCGTACCGGCGCTTCGCCGCCTGAACTAGAGACCGAAGTCGAGACTGAAGTCGAGACCATCCAGACCGACGTTTCGTAGCCGGTGCGCTTATCGTCCACCGTAACGCGCGTGAAGGCAACACGCGATCCATCGGGCGAAAGCTGCGGATTCGCGACCCACACGAAATCGAAAATATCCTTGTCGGTAATAGAACGGCGCGCCGGAGTGGAATTCTGCGCCGCAAGCGGCGCGGCGAGGCAGGTCGCCATGACGGCTGCACAGAAAACGGCAGCAGAGAAGACACGGGCAGAAAAGACGGGAACAGAAAAAGCGCGGGTAGAGAAACGAACTTTCATGTGAATCCTCGTGAGCGCCGCGTAGCGGCGAACCTGTGCATTGTGCAATGCGAGAACGCCGCAGGTCAACGCCGGAACGCGCGGCAGACTACTCGGCCAACTCTAAACGGACAAGCGCCGCCGGCCGTCGCGCTCTTTTATGGGGTTTCCGGAAACGACGGCATAGTGTCGCAATACGATACATGCAAGTTAATATCGTAATACGATATAATTATTATGACCTAGTTAGCCCAGATATTCCGATGAAAAAATCGCACCCCACGTCCGACTACGAATCCCTGGCGGAAGTTCGTTATCAGCTTCGCCGCTTTCTCCACTTCAGCGAGCAGGCGGCACGTGATGCCGGCCTCGAGCCCCAGCAGCATCAGCTCATGCTGGCTCTGAAGGGTTTGCCTGAAGGCGCGCGTCCCCGGATCGGCGAACTCGCCGAAAGGCTCCAGATCAGGCACCACAGCGCGGTCGAACTCATCGACCGTCTTTCGTCCGCCGGCCTGGTGCGCCGTCACACGGGAGGCGAGGATCGCAGAGAGGTGCTAATTGCGCTTAGCGCCAAGGGCGAGAGAATCCTCCGCGACCTCTCCTTTCACCACCGCGCCGAACTCCGCAAGCGAGGCCCAGCTCTCATCCGCGCCTTGAAACTCGCGATGGCCACGGGCGGCGTCAGAGGCACAGCAGTCGTAAACGGGCGCGCCGTCGAAAAAAGAGTTCAGAACAAAGTTCAGAAGAGAATTCAGAAGAAAGTTGAGAAGAAAGTTAAGAAAAACGTTCCGAAAAAAGTCCAAAAGAGGCGAAGCTCTTGAAAGACGGTAACGGCAACAAAGAACGTTCAACTCCGCCGCTGATTGCGGCCACCGGCGCCCAGGTCGCATCACCGGCCCGCGCTGAGCCAGCTCAGTTCCGCATGCTCTTGATGTCGCTGCTCGCGGGAGGCATCGGCCTCCTCGCCGGCGCAATCGCATTTCTCCTTTACAAGCTGATCGGTTTATTCACCAACATCTTTTTCTACCACCGCTTCGAAGCCACCTTCGTCAGCGCCCGCCACACTCAGCTTGGCGCATGGGTGATTCTGATTCCCGTAATCGGCGGACTCATCGTCGGCTTCATGGCGAAATACGGCACGCCCAAAATCAAGGGCCATGGCATCCCCGAAGCGATGGAAGCGGTGCTCGTGAACCGCAGCCGCATTCAGCCTCGCGTCGCGATCCTGAAGCCCATCTCGGCGGCTATCGCGATCGGTACCGGCGGCCCATTCGGCGCGGAGGGCCCGATCATTCAGACCGGTGGCGCGCTCGGCTCCCTCATCGGCCAGGTCTTTCATACCACCGCGTCTGAACGCAAGGTGCTGCTCGCGTGCGGCGCGGCCGCGGGCATGTCGGCAACCTTTAACACTCCTATCGCGGGCGTCATTCTCGCCATCGAACTGCTCTTGTTCGAGTTCAAGGCCCGGTCATTTATTCCGATGGTCATCGCCAGCACGCTCGCCACCGCCGTGCACATGCAACTGCTCGGCGCCGGCCCCATGTTCAGCGTCGCTGCCATGGATTTCGG
This sequence comes from uncultured Acidobacteriaceae bacterium, assembly GCA_963803645.1. GTDB lineage: Bacteria > Acidobacteriota > Terriglobia > Terriglobales > Acidobacteriaceae > Acidiflorens. The sequence goes on from CAWDNK010000007.1 coordinate 2,083,278, forward strand.
CATTCCCCATGCCCTGCCTTTTTATCTTTTGCTCGGGATCATCTGCGGCCTCGCCGCGGTCGGCTTCAGCAAGTTGCTCTACTGGGTCGAAGACCAATTTGAAAAGCTGCCCATCGATGAGCTCTGGTGGCCGGCCATCGGCGCGCTTGGCCTCGGCATCATCGGATACTTCGTGCCGCGCGTCTTCGGTGTCGGCTATGACACCATTGGCGACATTTTGAATGCGAATCTCGCCTGGAAGCTGCTGCTGCTCGTGATGATCGCCAAAGCCGTAGCCCTCGTCATCTCGCTCGGCTCCGGAACTTCCGGAGGACTGCTCGCCCCCATGTTCATGTCCAGCGCGGCCCTCGGCGGACTCTTTGCCCTCGGTATCGATCGCCTGTATCCGGCTGCCAATTTGTCGGCCGGCGCGTTCGCGCTCGTGGCCATGGGAGCAGTCTTCGGGGCGGCGTCGCGCGCCACCTTCACCTTTATTATTTTCGCCTTCGAAATCACGCGTGATTACAACTCAGTGCTGCCGCTGATGCTAGTCAGCGTGATCGCCGATGGCATCGCCATGCTGCTCATGCCAAGAGCCTCCATCATGACCGAGAAACTGGCGCGTCGCGGCCTGCACATTCATCAGGAATACGAAGCTGACGTGTTGCAGCAAGTCCGAGTCTCCGAGACCATGGATAAAGACGCGCCAACACTGACGCAGGACGTGAAAGTGCGCGAACTCGCCGACCGCATCGCGCGCGGCGACCCCGAAGCCCGCAAGCACCAGGGCATGTTTATCGTCGACTCCGGCGGCAAACTTGTCGGCGTAATCACGCGCGGCGACGTGCTGCGCGCGCTCGACGACGATCCGTCCGGCGCGATAACGGTGATGGAGGCCGGAACGCAGAACGTCATCGTCACTTATCCCGACGAACTCCTGCACGACGCATCCGCCAAGATGCTGCGCAATGACATTGGCCGTCTGCCGGTGGTCGAGCGCAATGATCCACGCCACGTGATCGGCTATCTGGGAAGAGCCGGAATCATGGCCGCGCGCCTGCGCCGCCTGGAAGATGAACACGTGCGCGAACCCGGCTGGATCAAGGGATTTTGAACGCGCAGTAAAAAAGACTTTCAAAAAAACAAATATGGTAGGCCCGAATGGACTCGAACCATCGACCTCTTCCGTGTCAAGGAAGCGCTCTAACCAGACTGAGCTACGGGCCTGCAAGATTGCGGAAACTGCGCCTACCATGCGGACGACGCCGCGACTGCTCTGAATTTTACCATGCACCATCGCCGTCGCCGGTCGCCTCGCGGCGCAAAACGTGATAAAACAGCGCGATAGAAGAGGAAGTCATGGCACCCCAGGCGAACACGCTCACACCAACTGACTCGGCCGCCGTTCCCGGAAAACCAGCCGCGCGAGTTCTCAACAACTTCATCGACGGCCGCTGGCTTCCCGCCCAAACATCGACTCACCTCGACGTCACCAACCCCGCCAACGGCGAAGTGCTGGCGCGCGTTCCTCTCTCGACCTCTGCTGACGTTGAGTCCGCAGTCGTGGCCGCGAACGCCGCTTTGCCGGACTGGCGCAGCCGCTCCGTTGGTGAGCGCACCGAATTTATATTCGCGCTCCGCGAGCAATTCCGGCGTCGCATTGATGAGCTCGCCGTTTCCGTCACCCGCGAAGGCGGCAAGGTGATCACCGATGCCCGCGCCGAAATTACGCGCTCCATCGAAGTGCTCGAGGTCGCGTGCGCCGCCCCCATGACCATGCAGGGCCGCGTCCTTGAAGGCGTGGCGCGCAACATCAACAGCGAGACCATTCGCCAGCCCGTCGGCGTCTGCGCCGCCATCACGCCATTCAACTTCCCCGCGATGGTCCCCATGTGGTTTCTGCCCTTCGCCATCGTCTGCGGAAACACCTTTATCCTCAAGCCCTCCGAGCAGGTTCCGCTCACCTCGGAACTCATCTGCCAAATTCTCGAAGAAATTAAATTGCCGCGTGGCGTCGTCAATCTTGTCCACGGCGCGCACGATGTCGTGAACGCCATTCTCGACAGCCGCGGTATCAGCGCCGTCTCGTTCGTCGGATCGGTCAACACCGCGAAGTACGTTTATCGCCGCGCCGCGGAAAAAGGGAAGCGCGTGCAGGCCCTCGGTGGCGCCAAGAACTATATGGTCGTGATGCCCGACGCCGTCGTCGATAAGACGGTGTCGAATGTGCTGGGCAGCGCCTTCGGCAACGCTGGCCAGCGTTGCATGGCCGGATCGGTGCTCGTCACGGTCGGATCGGCCCGCGAGTCGATCATGCCGAAGTTGAAGGCAGAAGCCGAGAAGCTGATTGCCGGAGACGGCCGCGACCCCAAATCAAGCCTCGGCCCTGTGATTTCGCCGGCTGCTTGCGATCGCATTCACGACGCCATCGAAAATGGAATTAAAGAAGGAGCAGAATTGCTCGTCGATGGTCGCCATCCAAAAAGCACGCCCGCGGGCGGCAACTTCGTCGGTCCAACCATTCTCGATCGCGTCACGCCCGAAATGAGCGCCGCTCGCGACGAGATTTTTGGCCCCGTACTCTCCGTCATGCACGTCGCTTCGCTCGATGAGGCCATCGCGCTCGTCAACAACGATCCGCGCGGCAACGGAACTTCCATCTTCACCGAAAACGGCGCCGCCGTGCGCGAATACAGTCGCCGCGTCGAAGTCGGCATGGTGGGCGTGAACATCGGCGTCGCCGCTTCGCCCGCCTATTTCCCGTTTTCAGGCTGGAAGGATTCTTTCTTCGGCGACCTGCATGTCCACGGCTGGGACGCGATCGACTTCTTCACGCGCAAAAAGACAATCACCTCGCGCTATTTCTCATCCGGCGCGACCGGCAAATTCTTTACCGAACAGGGCGACAAGCATTAAGGACCTGGCGGCGAGCCCTCGCGTCCGCCGCCGCTTCGTCTGGCGCAACTGTCGGGCACAACTGTCTGGCGCAACTGTCTGTCACAACTGTCTGTCACAACTGTCTGTCACAACTAAAGATACTTGAGCCAAGGATTGTTTCGCGTGGCCTTGATCTCGGCGAACCATCGACACGGAAAATACAGCAGCAGGATCGTGATCGCCCATATCAAGTAGAGAAGTGGAAGGCTCCAGATGTATCCCTCTGGCGGTTCTGGATTTCCCATTGGATGGTTAGTGAAGAGCCACGGACTGACAAACCCAAGCCGAATCTTCGATACCACCAGCGCCAGCGCGTGAATCAGTGGAATGTGAAGCACGTAGTAGAAAAACGGCACGCGCCCAAAGATTGAAATTTGTCGAGCGACCCAGCCGCGAAGCCCTTCGAGCAGCGGAATCATCACAACCCTCGCGCTACTCGCCAGCGATCTTCGACGTGCGAAGGTTGAAAGGCAGGGACGGACGCCCGCCCGCCCTCTACCCGCTTAGTGCTTGAACGAGAAGTTCAGTCCGGTTGAAATTTGCAGGTCATTCCGCTCAATCGGCGGCGTGGCGATCGGCGGATTACTCGCGAAAACGTCGGCAATCGAATTCTGCCAGCCCAGCCATTTGTTGAGTTTGGTGACCGTGCCGAAATTGAAGGTGAAGCGATATTGCGAAGTATCGCTGAGGTCAGGATAGAACAGGAAACCCTGCGTCACGATTGTGCTCTTGCCCAGCTTGTAGTTGAAGGCATCGCCCAGGGTCAGCGCGCCCAGGCTTTGCGTATAAGAGTATGTCGCTGGGGGCGGGTTGGTGCTCGCAACATTGGCGTAGCTCTCATGCGTGTAGTTGCCGCCCGCCAGAATGTCGAGCGTGGTCTTGGCAGTCTTGATGGCGTGGAAGCCGATGCCGCCGCCGATAATCGCGCGCAAATTCAGGTCTTGCAGCGAATTCGAGAAGAAGTCGGCGCTTCCGAAACCAAACACGCGTGGTACAAAATCGCGGTCGTAGCGGATTCCGCCACTGCTGGCATTGGCGGTCGTTTGAGGCGCGGTTGCGGGCGCCACAATCTTGTCGTTCACCGCATAGATGGTGTTTTCGTAAAGAGTAAGCTTGTCGTGCAAGGCCGTGCGCACGGCGTTGACCGCGATATTCAGATTCTTGGTTTCGCTGTTTCCAGCGGTAACGGCGAAGCCCAGATTCACGCCGCCCGCCCAACCTTCCCCGAAGCCGGGGTGTTGGCTCTTTTCAAATGCGGCCTCTTCCGCCGGACTGCGTATGACCGTCACCGATGAGAGCGCCACCTCAACCGAGCCACCGGATTTTGTCGCTACTACCAACTCCGCGCCTTTGGTCGCAACCGAGCCCACTTCGGTCTTGCCCCCCGCGGTAACGTTGAGATCGCCGGTCGAGCTGAGCGACTGGATAGCGTCGAATTTGATCGTCAAGTCGCCGGCATAATCGGTCTTCAGCACCAGCGTTTTGCCGTCGGACTTGGTGATCGAACCGCTCAGCTTGTCGCCGTTTTTCATGACAATCTGATCGGCGAATGCCGGAATTGCGAATAACGAAATGAGTAAGAGAACGCGTGAGAAAGAAAGACCTGCCATGAATTGCCTGCCCACAGAAAATTCCTCCTGATGATTTGGGTTGAGCTATGAGATGCAGCTTTCAAGGGTTGGAGAACAAAAATCTCCGCGATCGCCGTGGAAGTGAGCGCAAACTCTAGCGGTCGCAACTCATCGAATCACAATCGAATAGAAACTATAATGGCCGAACCGAGGACGAGGCTCACGTTCGCGACGGATTGTTTGCCGCACAGTAAGCTCAGGCCTTCTTTTCAGGCTCCGTTTCAGTCTTGGCTTGGGCGGCTTCGGGCTTGGCCGTACCGTCTTTCATCCCATCACGCAGGGCGCGGAAGCCTTCGCCGAGGCCCTTGCCCAGTTCCGGCAGCTTCCTCGGACCGAACACCAGCAGGGCAATAAAGAAGATCACCAGCAAGTGCATGGGTTGAAACAGACCTTCCATAAAACCTCCCGGGTGCCGCCTGCGGACAGTAGTGCTCTTCGAACCAAGTGTATCGCAAACGGGTCGCCCAGTCTCGCGGCCCGTGCCCGGCGTCCATCGCCCACTTTGGCCACTCGGCCATTGCCGACAATTACTTCCGTGACCTATCGAGGGTGACGCCGGCAGTCTATTTTTGACCTCAGGGGCGGTTCGTTCTGGCCGCCGCTCCAAGCTCCGGAGGTCTCGTGAAACGTTGTTGGGTAAGCAGGCTGTTGACACTTTTTATTGTTCTCCCGATGGCGGGATTGCTATGGGCGGGCCAGGGATCCTCCGCGGTCGGTTCCTTCCGCGCGTCTTCGGACGGGCTGTTGTCGGCGCTGTCGTCTTCGGCGGCTTCGTCCTCAACATCCTCTTCGGATTCATCTACTGAGCCGGTTTCAGCGTCCGCTTCGGCTAATGCCTCTTCCTCCGACTCCTCGCCCACCGCGACTTGCGCCATCGACGACGTCTTCCTATGGCTGGCCAGCGGAATTTCAAGCCCCCGCATTCAGCGTCTGGCGGGCAGCGAAACTGCGCGACTGACTTGCCATGTGACTCCATCGTGCGTGCGCGCTCTTGAAAAAGCCGGTGCGGATGCCAGCATGATTCACTTTCTAACGGGCGCAGCCGCTTACCCGAAGGCGGCAAGTTCGGCGCCGCGAAAATCGGCCGCTGTATCGAATGCCACATCCACTTCCGATTCGTCTTCATCCTGCCATTGCGCCAGCTCCGCCGCCGAGATTGCCACTTTGGTGCACGCCAAAAATTTTGACGCCGCCGAGGCCAAACTTCAGACCCTGCTCCAGGCCGATTCAAAAAACGCCAAGCTCCTCTTCGTGCTCGGAACCGTCCTCCGCCGCGAAGATCGCCTCGATGAATCGTTCGACGCGTTGTCCGATTCCGTGCACCTGATGCCCGGTTTTGCCGAGACGCATGGCGAGCTTTCTTACAACTTCTACCGCACCGACGACTCTGACAATGCAATCGCCGAGGCGCGCACGGCCTTGAGCATCGATCCTGCCAACGCCGAGGCCTACCGTTTCCTCGGCCTCGCCCACTATGCCGATGGCCATTACGAGGCCGCCCTGAACGCCTACGAAAAATCTCTGGAGCGCGAGCCTGAAAACGCGGACGTCTACTTCGACATGGGCATCACGCAACGCGACAAAGGAGACCTGCGCCGCGCGGCCATCGCTTATCGTCACGCGCTCGCGTTGCGTCCTGACTTCTGGGAAGCCCACAGCAACCTCGGCATTGTGCTGCGCGATCAAGGCAAGCTCGACGAGGCGGTCGCCGAGTACCGAACCGCGATCCGTCTGAAGCCGGATGAGGCCAGCATCCGCAGCAATCTTGGCAACACCCTTTGCGACAAGGAAGACTTCGACAAGGCGATCGCCGAATTCAAGGAACTCTATCGCCAGGCGCCGGACTGGGAGGGCGGTCACAATTGCCTCGCCCGCGCTTACATGTCGAAACGCGACTATCCCTCGGCGATTCGCGAACTGCGCGCGGCCATCGTCCAGAACCCCGCCGGCGCGGCCGAGTATCGCGTGCTCGGTCAGGCTCTGCTGCTGACCGGAAAAGACGACGAGGCCGTCGATGTGCTGCGCAAGGCAGTCACGCTCAACCCCGAGTCGGCGCTCGGCCACCATTACCTGGGCACAGCCCTGGTGAACACGCAGCAACTGGCAGAAGCGGAAAAAGAGTTTCGCGAAGCTTTGCGCCTCGAGCCGAGCGGGCAAAATCACTATTCGCTCGCCGCCTGTCTGATGGCCCTGGATCGCTATGAAGAGGCGCTCGGCGAGCTGGAAACTGCCTCCCGCCTCGATCCGAATGAGAACCTGTATCGCACGCGCATGCAGGAAGCCGCCCGTATGATCACTACCCCGAAATAACCGTTACCACCCGAAGAACGACCGGCCATTCCGGCAGGTGCACTGTCGTGCATCGCTTCCAGCATGGAAACAATCCTAAAATAGCCTTCAAAGGCGGAGGCCCCGCGCCGCCGGGTGGAATTCATGGAAAGCACCGGAGTCAAGACAGCTCGCCAGAGCGCCATCAATCCTAACGTTGTTGCCGCAACCACTTTTTCGGCGCCCGGACTCACGCCCGGATCGACGCAAACGTTCGAGCTGAGGAGCGTCAGCATCGGCTACGGAATGCCCTGCGCCAAATGCCGCGCCTACTATCCCTCCGACATGGACGCGTGCCCGATTTGCAAAACCCGTGAACGAATCTCTCCGGGGACAACTGGTGCAAGTCCCGCATCGGCTCCAGCCATTGCATCAGCCCATCCCCGCACCAACTCCAATTCCGAGGAAGCCAAACTTCTGGCCGAAGAGCGCGAGCACCTGCGCGTGCTTAAGTCGCAGATCTACGCCTCACAGCCGTCCGCGACCACCTTCCGCTGCGCGCTCGATCAGAACCACAACGGCACGGTCGAACCAGCCGCCGTCTGCCACTCCTGCTACGGAGAGGTGCGCCAGCAGGTCGGCCGCATCGAGACCGCGCTGCACATGGACCCCAAAGACGCGGCCAAGATCGTCTACGAAGCGGTCTGGGCAGACACCTCAGATCCCGACAAGACCTACTACAACGCCGCAGTGGCTCTGCTAGCCGAGCTGCGCAAACGCGCCGGAATCGCGAAGTAGCCGGGCGTTCGATCCAGACACTCAACTCAGCCCACGAGGCCGCCGGCGCCAGGCCGGCCCCATCTCAAACAAACCGCAACCTGCCGAACGCCTCCGGAACATGAAAATTTGGCTGCGGCGTCCCCGTCGCCTGCCACGCGGAATAAAAACGCGGCTCGCGCCCGCCTTCCACGCGAAAAAAATTCGCCCGCCACTCCAACGCCGGATCGAACTTCGCCGTCAGCGCCCGCATCGGAATCGCCAACTCCGCCTCCCATACGCGCCGCTCCTCATCGATCCACACCGATCGCGTCATCCCGCTTTGCAAATCACGCGGCCCCGCAGGCGCCGGTCCCGGAGCCGACCCGATCTCCGGCCCAATGTCCAGATCGATCCAAAACCCGTTGGGGCTGACTTCAAATTCCTTGTAATGACGCGGCTGCAATGGATCAGGCTGCAAAAACGCCTCCGCCACATCGCGATCCCACAAGCGATCACGGCGTCCGTCCGCATCCGCCTCCTCGAAGACGAACAGCTCACGATACCGGCACGCAAAGCGCAGATACAACGTGCTCGGCGTCCACAAGATGCGAACCTCGGTCTGCCGCTCCGGGTCAGCGTTTCGGCCCTGCCAGTCGGCGCAGAATGTGACCGGCTCCGCGTCCCGCCACTCCGGCGCAGCGTTGCACGCGTCCAGCGGAATTTCGCGCCCAACCCGCCTCGCCGTAATCGCTGACCGCGCCGAAAAATCCTGCCCTTCGCCCGATTTCATAACGACGATTTCATAACGACGGTTTCATAACGATTTTGTTTGACCGCAACATTCGGATAGTCCGCACACCGCGCCTGCCTTATGTTATCCGCATGGCCACCAATGCGATACTTTCAGAGCGCGATACCATCGAATCAACCATGAAGTCCAACTCCGCACCAGCCACGTCGAAGTCGCCGAGAAATAGTCATAGTCATAACGACGACCGGCATAATGACGACCGGCGCTGGCAAGCGGTCACCGACCGCGACCGCACTCTCGATGGCGCATTCGTCTTCGCCGTCTCGAGCACCGGCGTCTTCTGCCGGCCATCGTGTCCGGCACGCCGTCCGCGGCGAGTCAATGTCCAATTCTTCGAGCACGCCGCCGCCGCTGAGCAAGCCGGCTACCGCGCCTGCCTGCGCTGCCGCCCAAAAGCGATCGACGGCAACCCGCAGTCCTCTCTCGTGCGCGCGATCTGCCGCCACATCGAGCAGAACATCGAAGACCGCCTCACGCTGGGAGTGCTGGCCGCAAAATTCCAGCGCAGCGCGTTTCACTTGCAACGCACGTTCAAATCCGTCCTCGGCGTTTCACCGAAGGCCTACATCGACGCCTGCCGCCTGCGCCAGGTCAAACAAAATCTCCAAGCCGGACACGACGTGACCACCTCGCTCTATGCCGCCGGATACGGCTCCAGCAGCCGCCTTTACGAGCGCACCTCGGCGCAGCTCGGCATGACGCCCGAAAAATATCGCCGCGGCGCCATGGCCGCTGTGGTTCGCTACACCATCGCTCCATCGCCGCTCGGCCGCATGCTGATCGCCGCCACCGAGAAGGGAATCTGCGCGATTCAATTCGCCGGCTCCGACGAAGAACTCCAGCAGGGCCTCATGCGCGAGTTCCCGTTTGCTACCCGGCGCCGCGACGATGCCGCGCTCGCCAAATGGCGCGTCAGCCTCGGCCAATTGCTCAGCGGTCACGAAGTGAATCCCTCGCTCCCGCTCGATATTTGCGCTACCGCCTTTCAACGCCGCGTCTGGGAATGCCTGCAGGCCATTCCGCGCGGAGAGACGCGCTCCTACAGCGCGGTCGCTAAAGAACTCGGCATGCCGAAAGCTACGCGCGCCGTCGCCCGTGCCTGCGCCACCAATCCAGTCGCGATTGCCATTCCGTGTCATCGCGTGGTTCGCGAAGATGGAGCCCAGGGCGGCTATCGTTGGGGAATCGAGCGCAAAGAACAATTGCTGGCAATGGAAAAAATCGCCGGAGCCTGATTTCAGCCCGCTAATCCAGCGTGTGGTGATTCCGCATAAGTGGGTCCAGCTCCCCGCCGCTTTAGCCTGCGCTCGCGCGTCGTGCCCACCACCAATTCGCCAGAGCCGCCGCCACCGTCGCTCCCAGAATAAGAGACTTGCTCAAGTCCGCCTGCGACGTCAGCACCACACAGATCAGCACGCCCAATCCAGCCCATACCGGCCCAAAGGGCAGGCGAAATCCCGGCGCATGAAAGCCGCCTTCGCTCGTCGACGCCGCTCGTTTCCGCCGCAACGCAATCAGCGCCGCGCAAACAACTCCGTAGTAAAAAAGTCTGGCCATCACCGAGAGCGTCACGTTCCACGCAAAGCTTCCGGCAAGCGCCAGCCCCCAGACCACGGTCGCAAAAAACACGATCGAAAACCACGGTGTGCGAAATCTGCGCCCGACAGCCGCAAATATTGGCGGCAGGTCGCCAGCCTCGGCAAGCGCAAAAGTAACGCGCGGCATCCCCAGCAACTTGGCGCTGAGATAACCGGTGATTGAGACAAGCGCGCCGATTGCCACCAGAGACGCGCCAAACTGCCCCATGGTGACGCGCGCGACCTCGGCCAGCGGACGGTCACTGGCAGAGCCCGGACCGAGCACTCCCACCACCACCATCTGCACGAGCGCGTAGATGGCCGTGCACGTGATCAGCATCACAACCAACGCAAAAGCTGTGTCCCGCGCCGGATTTCGAGCTTCGCCCATAGGCGCCAGCGCAGTCTCAAATCCGCCATAGGCGAAGATGAGCAGAAAAACCGCCTTCATCCATGCGTGCGCCGGAAATGACTGTGCCCCGTTCCACGGGACGGGATGAAGAATCGCGATGCCGGCTCCCGCGCAGATGATCAGCACCAGCGGCAAGATCTTCGCAACCGTAAAAACATTGCTGACGACCGCGCCCTGCCGCGCTCCGCGAGCGTTGACCATCGCCAGCAGCCAGACCAGCAACGTAAGAATCACAAAGCGCGGCCCCGGCTGCTTCACGCGCGGCCAGAATTCTGCCAGATAAATCACAAACAGATTGGCGTTGGCTGCCGGCGCCGCGGTCTGTGCCAGGTAAAGCGTCCAGCCCACCAGAAGTCCCGTCAGGCGTCCGAAGGCTGTCCGCGCGTAAAGATACGGGCCTCCCGTCTCCGAGAATTGCGACCCGACTTCGGCGAAGCACGCGACGATCACTGCCATTGCGGCCCCGGCGATCAGCACGGCTACCGTGCTGCGCCTGCCGACCTGGGCCGCCACCGTCGAGGGTAGCCCGAAAATGCCGCTTCCGATCACCGAATTAATCGCCAGAGCCGCTAGGCTCCAACGCCCAAGCGTGCGCACCAGCCCAGTTTGCGAGGCCGTCATTTGGAAACCGTTTGTACCACAGGGACGTGTGAATGGGCTAAACTTCTTGCTCGGGAAATCTGTCCGGAAGTTTCTGGGGAAATTGGGGGAGGAGGAAATCTTTCGGAGAAATCCGAAATCTGTCTCAAGAGCGTACCCGAGCCGTGCCTGGATCGATCTCTGACATTCGTCTGTTGCTCAAAGTAAACTCGCTGCCCAAAGCGGCGAATGCTCGCTGTGTGTTCATCACTGGAGGCACCGGCTATCTCGGCGGCAGCCTGATTCCCGTGCTCATCGAGCGCGGTCATCGCGTGCGCGCCCTCATTCGCCCCGGTTCCACCGGCATTCTGCCCCCCGGGTGCGAGATCGTGCCCGGCAACGCGCTCGACGCCAGCACCTATCGGCATCTCATCCATCCGGCCGACACTTTCGTGCATCTCGTCGGCGTTCCCAACCCCTCGCCATCCAAGGGAGCACAATTTCGCGTCGTCGATCTCGTCTCGGGACGCGAAGCAATTACCGCCGCGGCCGAAGCCGGTATTCCCCACTTTGTGTATTTGAGCGTCGCCCATCCCGCTCCCATGATGAAGGACTACATCGCCGTCCGCGTCGAGTGTGAGCGCATGATTCAGGATCGCCACCTGAACGCCACCGTTCTACGACCTTGGTATGTGCTCGGTCCCGAGCACCGCTGGCCCTACATTTTGCTGCCTTTTTACAAGCTCGCGGAGTGGCTCCCTCTTACCCGCGCGGCCGCCCGCCGCCTCGGCCTGGTTACTCTGCGGCAGATGGTGCTGGCTCTGGCGGCCGCCGTCGAGGCGCCTGCTCAAGGGGTCCGGGTCGTTGGAGTCCCCGAGATACGCGCCGCACAGTTGAATCTCGCACCCGAAGTAACTCGCCCCGCCAATTCCTTCTCGAACCAGTAACGCGTTACGCGCATGGTAACTCGCGCCCCGCGCCAAACCAGCGAAAAAGCCTGCCCAGAGCCTCGTTTGCACCGAAGGTAACGTCAATTACCGAAGCTCATGCACACGGGGAATCTTTGCGCTTGCGCTGCTAGATGCGATCTTGAATAGGCGATCTTCCTTGCAGGATCGTGCTTGCAGGATCGTGCCGTCGGATGGAAAGGAACACATGGATCGCGAGAATCAGGAAAGCATGGAAGAGATTCAACTGCGCATCGTGCGTGTCATCGACGACCTGCGCATCATTCAGAGCGAGCTCAACTGCGCTGCCATGCAGGCCCCCACGGACCCGGAACTTCTTGAAGCTCTCTCCGCGCCCTCGCAGATGGAATCCCTCAACGTGCTTAAATCGGTCGTCGACCAGATGCGCCATTTTCTCTGGTTCTATATGCAGGTGGTCACCAGCGATTCCGAGATGGGTGAGAAGTTCCGCCAGACGCTGCGCCTCGATCCTCCCGCCCGTGCGCCCGAAGTCGACCAGCAATTTCAAAGCGCCACCGATGCCATCATGCTGCGCTATCTCGCCGACAGCCGGGGCCGCAAGCCGAACTAGGCGCAATCACATAAGCGCTTTTGGGTGGGATACGACTTGAGCCGCCCCCCAGTCCGCGCTCGTTAGAGCAAAATCCTCTCCTATTTACTAAAATCCATTCTCATGAACCCGGCGATGCGCTTTGCCGAAGCCGCTGACATCCAGGCCATCGCGGACCTGGTGAATACCGCCTTTAGGCCAGAACGATTCTTTGTCACGACCGATCGCACCAATCCCGAAAAAGTGGCTGCGCTGTTTCTGAAAGGGAAGTTCATCCTGATCTTCGATGGTGGCGCTCTGGCGGGATGTGTATACATCGAACTGCGCGCCGAGCGCGGCTACTTCGGATTGCTGGCCGTCGATCCCGCACGCCAGCATGGTGGCTTCGGCAGGCAACTGATCGAGGCTGCCGAAAACTACTGCCGCGCCGCCGGTTGCCGGTTTATGGATCTCACGTTTGTCAATCTCCGGCAGAAGCTGCCCGGCTACTACCGCCGTTTTGGCTACGTTGAGAGCGGTGTCTTACCCTTCCCGCCCGACCAGCACCCGAACCAGCCCGTGCATCTCGTATGCATGTCAAAGCCCCTGTGAAACCCGCCGCGAGCCGTAGGCGGGGTCGCGGGAGACAAAAAAAGCGCGCCGTTAGGCGCGCCTGAAAGCAAAGAAAAATTTTACCCGCAGCAAACTACAGACAAACTTTCGCTAGCGCCCGAAGCCGGCCGACTGCATCGATTGCCGCGAGATGTCCGCCGTCGACGCAATCCCCTGCATGCGCAGTTTGAATTCGTCGGCGTTCGAAGCATTCTCGAGAGCGGTGTCGTAGGCGACCAGGTCGGCCTGGAACAGATCCCAGAGCGACTGGTCAAAAGTCTGCATCCCGTACTGCGACGTGCCCGATGAGATCGCGTCGCGAATGGCTCGCGTTTTTTCAGGCACCAGAATGCACTCGCGAATATAGGGTGTGTTGACCATCACCTCGACGGCCGGCACGCGCCCGTCGGCGTCGGAGCGCCGTACCAACCGCTGGCTTACGATGGCGCGCAAAACCGCCGCCAACTGCAGCCGGATCTGTTTCTGCTCTGGCGGCGGGAAGATGGCGATGATGCGGTTGATGCTTTCCACCGCATCCAATGTGTGCAGCGTGGAGAAAACCATGTGGCCGGTTTCAGCCGCGTGCAGCGCCGTGCCGATGGTTTCCAGATCGCGCATTTCGCCCACCAGGATCACGTCCGGATCCTGACGCAAACTCGACCGCAACGCGGCCGAGAACGATGGCGTATCGACTTCCACCTCACGCTGGTTCACGTATCCCTTTTTGTCGCGATGCAGAAATTCGATAGGGTCTTCGATGGTGATGATGTGCTCGGCGCGCGTCGAATTGATGCGGTCCACCATGGCCGCCAGCGTTGTCGATTTGCCCGAGCCGGTGACGCCCGTGACCAGCACCAGGCCGCGCGGCATATCGCAAATCTGCTCCACCACCTTGGGCAGGAATAATTCGTCGAGCGCGCGAATCTTGGTCGGAATAACGCGGAGCACCAGGCCCACGTTGCCGCGCTGCTGGAATACGTTGACACGGAAGCGCCCGAGGCCGGCCACGCCGTACGCCATGTCGATTTCGGTGGTCTCTTTGAATTTTTGCTTCTGCCGTGCCGACATCATGCTGAACGCCATGTTGAGCATGTCCTCCGCGGAAACGCGCGGCTGGTCGGTCAGCGGGAACAACTCGCCATCAATTCGAAGGTGGGGATAGTTGCCGACCTTGAGGTGCAAGTCGGAAGCGCGGCGTTCCATCGCAATGCGGAGAAGATCATCAATATTCATGTGTGGGCGAGAATCCGGCTGCCTCAAGTATGATGACCGACGCCGAGGACGACGACGAGATGACGGAAGTAACGGGACCTTTGCGCGGAATTAGCCGTGTGGCGCGGAGACTTCTCTCCGCGTGCCGGCAGCGGATCGACGGCTGACGGGACGATGACAACAACGCTGGCCGAGGCCATCGGAAATAAACGGCCGAAGCCGGATTGCCACGGAAGATCAAACAGTACGTTGACTTAGTCCGATGACTTAGCTAACCTAAATTCCATGGAAGTCAACGTTCATGAGGCCAAAACGCAGCTCTCGCGACTGTTACGCCGGGTGACGGAGGGCGAAGAGATCACCATCTCCCGGGCGGGTGTGCCGGTGGCAAGATTAGTGGCGGTTCCGCGCGTCGAGCGCCTGCGTCCACTCGGCGCGATGGAAGGCCAGATCTATATCGCGGAGGATTTTGACGCGCCCCTCCCGGACGACCTTCTCGCTCTGTTCTACGGAGAAGAGCCAAAGCGCAAGAAGCCAGCGCGCGCGAAAACGGAAAAAACCACCAGGAAACACGCCCGCCGATGAAATGCCTGGTCGACACCATGGTCTGGTTATGGAGCGTGGGAGAGGTTGCTCGCCTCAACCAGGCTGCGCGAGACGCGTTGACCGCTCCTGAGAATGATCTCTACCTTTCGGCGGTGAGCGTCTGGGAGATTGCCGTCAAGGCAAGCCTTGGCAAGATGCAGCTCAAGGAACCTCCACGCGTGGTAATTCCCAGAGAAACCGAGAGGCAGGGACTGAGGCCGTTGCAAGTGAGTTACTCGCACGCGTTAGCCATCGTCGATCTTCCCCTGATCCACGGCGATCCCTTCGATCGCCTTCTCGTTGCCCAAGCCCGCTGCGAGGGCCTGACTCTGATTACGGCCGATCGTGAGATGAGACGCTATCCCGTCGAGATCCTTTGGGCCGGGCGATAAAAGAACGCCCGATAAGGAACGCCCGATAAAGAACCGCCCGACAAAGCTAAAAAAGCCGCCCGATGTCAGGCGGCTTCTTTAATCAAATGATGTTTTCGTTACGCCGCACTGCTCCCCGCCACCGGCGCCTGCAGCGGTGCATCGAAGCTCCCGCCGTAGATCTGCGGCACCTTCGATCCCATCGGACGAAGATAAGTCGCCAGTTCTCCGCGATGGTGAACGGTGTGGTTGTTCTGAAATTGCAGATAGAACGCGGCCGGCAGATTGAAGACCCCGAAGAATGGAATAGGCGTCGCAAGCTGTTCCGCCGTCATCGCGCGCACTCGCCCCGAGCAGCGCGCCATATTGCGGTCATACCACTCCAGCAGTTCCGCAATGTTTTTCGGTTTGTCCTCGGCGGCCGTCATGTTGAACTTCAAGTCGGCGATCCCGTCCAGAAAATGTACATCGGAACTCGCAATGTGCCAGGCCAGGTCCCATGCGGTGCGGGCGTGTGGATCGGGACGGAAATTGCTCTTGTCGTCGGGCACCGCGGCCAGCACGTTCCTGGTTTTCTCAACTTCGCGAGACAGGCCATCCAACATCATGGCGCGATAGGTAAGCACAAATTCGGCAGTGGGAGCGGGCATGAGAGTTCTCCTTAGGCTGGGGATTCAACGCGAACGCGACCCGAACAAGGGCGCGTGACTACTTTAATAGGAAGAGCATGGACACGGCAACGCCGCGCCAACTTTAAATCATAAGACCGCGATAAGACGCAACTAGACTGCCACCGGCTGTTTTGTTCCCACCGGAACCGGCGTCAGCCAATTATGGCGATCCGCTTTTTCGCCGCGCACTACGCCATAGAATTCCTGCTGAATCGATTTCGTGATCTTTCCGATCTTTCCCTCGCCAACCGTAATCTTGTCGACCGAGCGAATCGGCGTGATCTCGGCGGCCGTGCCGCTGAAGAAAACTTCGTCCGCAATGTAGAGCGATTCCCGTGGAATCTGCTGTTCCACCACTTTCAGCCCGATATCGGCAGCGATCTGGAGCACCGAATCGCGCGTAATTCCGGGCAGCACCGAATTGCCCAGCGGCGCCGTTTGCAGTATGCCGTTGCGCACCACGAAGATGTTCTCGCCTGACCCTTCGCTGACATAGCCGTTCACATCCAGCGCAATTCCCTCAGCATAGCCGTTCACGATCGCTTCCATCTTGATAAGTTGCGAGTTCATGTAATTCGCGCCCGCTTTCGCGATGGCGGGCAGCGTGTTCGGCGCGATCCGCGTCCACGATGAAACGCATACATCCACGCCCTGGGTCGCGTCCGCCCCCAGATATTTCCCCCACGGATAATTGCAGATATAAACCTCGGTCGGCGAGTTGAACGGATTGACGCCCGCTTCGCCATATCCGCGCAGAATCACCGGGCGAATGTAGCAGGGCCACACGCCGTTTCTCCCCACCAGCTCCAGCATGCCGCTCATGATTTCGTCGGCCGTAAACGGCACATCGATGCGGTAAATGCGCGCCGAGTTAATCAGCCGCTCCATGTGTTCCTTGGCACGGAAGATCGCCGGGCCGCTCGGCAATGCGTAGCAGCGAATGCCTTCGAAGACCGAAGAGCCATAGTGCACGACGTGCGACATCACGTGAATCGTGGCGTCGTCCCAGTCGATAAACTTCCCGTTGTGCCAGACTTTTTCCGTCTTCTGAATGGCCATGAACACTCCTTGTGTGTTTCAAAGCTCTTACATTTCAAAGATGCGCGGAAGCGGCCGGGGGTTTCCGATTCTTGCGAGCTTCTCTGCCGAGGCCCCGCCAGGCGGGATGCCGAAGAACTCAGCAGTTCGCAGTTTAAACCAAGAAGCCGAAACCACGAAGGCGGAAATGTGGGGACAGCTATGTGGGGACGGCGATGTGGAGACGGGCGATTCGCCCGTCCAAGACATAGCCTTGAAAGAAGATCATCCTTGAAAGCAGAGCAGCTTCAGCCCGCGAGCCAGCCTCAGTGCCGCCACACAGTAGGAGCTTTATGCGGGTCAACGCCCTCCGCCTGACCGCCGGCGTTTCTCTTGACCGGCGCGGCAACGCCGTCCGTAACCGCGGCCGGCAGCGGAGAATCCGTCACCGCCGCTTCCGTCTTCACGCCCACTTCATCGCCCCGAAAATACTTACCCGCAGCGGCCCGCATCTCAGGCATGGCCATGTACGGCTTCGAGTAATCGTTATTCGCGTTCCAGAACAAAAATCCCACGCCGCCCTTTTGTTTGGAGGTTGCAACCTGCACCTCAACATACTGCGGCGAGTAAGTCTTCGTCCGCCACGCAAAAGCCTGCAGCCAGGGACGAATCACCACTCCGCTGCCTTTGGTGATCAGCTCGAAGCGCTCCATCGACTCGCCAATAAAATGCTCCGGCGCGTCCCCGGGCTTCGCGATCCCATCCATCCCAAAAAAGTGCGACGGATAAATCATGGGCGAGAGCACGTCGCAGTGCTTGGCCATCGCCACAATGTCCTGCCCGGTATGTGCCAGGTCGACCGGACGCTGCCACGCCATCACGCCGAACACATCCAGTGACAGCAGCACGCCCGTCGGATGGATCTCCGCATAAGCGCGCCGCAAAAAGTCGGCGATCACATTCGACCGCTGCCAATCCGCATGCTCCGTCTGAAAATTGAAGCCGGCATCCTTCTGATCGCCCTCCGCCGGAAAGCGCACATAATCAAACTGCACTTCATCCGCGCCCGACTGCGCCACGAACTTGGCCAGCGCGATGTCATAATCCTGCACCTTCACGTTCGAAGGATCCGTCCACACCAGCTTGCCGTTCTCGCGCCAGGGCTCTCCCGTTCGATGCGATTTCACCGCCAGCTCCGGATGCGTCACCACCAGGTGCTCGTCGCGAAAAATGGCAATGCGCGCAATCGCGTGCATATTCTGCGAATGCAAAAAGCGCACCAACTTCGGCAGATCGGAAATATAGTGCCGCTGCCCCGAGGCCAGCGGATGATCGAAGGCGATATTGACGATCCCGTCGCTGTCCTTGATATCGAAGACCACCGCGTTCCCGCCCACTTCACGCCAATGTCGGATAATGCGTTCGCCGTGATCGCTGCCCGCCATCACTCCCGTCAAATAAATCGCGCGCGCTTCGAAATCTCTTGCAACCGGGACAGACTTCTCTACAATAGGCGATTCAAGAATCCCGGGGATTACGAGTTGCTCTCCCGGCTTCAGGAATGTGCCTCGCAGGTCGCCGTTGGCCGAGCGTATCGCCTCTGCCAGCTCACTGGATGTAAGGTATTTGGTCTTTTTGAGGTACTTGCGCGCCACTGCCGGAAGACTGTCGCCGCGCCGAGCCGTATATAGCTCGCTTCCGGGCGGAACGGCAATCGGCGCCGGCATCTCTTTGTTCGCGGCTCTTACCGACGCCGCCTTGGTCGTTGCCGAGTTGACTTGAATCAGCTGTGCCGCGTGCGGGTTTTGCACCGCCGCCGCCGTCGTCGAAAGAATCACCAGCCGGGCTAGAACCCAGCCGGATCGCAATACAGTGGAACTTGCCAGATTCAATGACCATTGCGCCAGGGACCGAGATAAATGAGGCCGGGACAAATGTTTTCTCCGAGTGGGAAAGTGTTTAACTGATTGTGTTTCATGGGTAATGGCCCTCGCCAGTTACGAACGGGCCAAGGCATTTGGCAATCGATCAGGGGCGTCCGGTCATGGGTACAGGGAAGTCCAGCTGTCTGCAAAGAATTGCTCTTACAGGATTTGGCCGCCGAATCTCAAGTCTATCAAGATCGCGCTAGACGCATCTAAATCGACCAGAAACATGGGACTAAGGGACTTCGGCGAGTTGGCGAATGGCGTGCACAAGACAGTACCGGGAGACGAAAGCAGCACCGTCCATCCCAGGTGACAAAAATGAGCAATTTTCCAGAAACTTTGCAATTTCCGGAAAGGAATCAAGGGACTGAGCGAATGAGAACGAACCTTGCCACCGTGCTTGACCCAACCCGCCGCAGCAATGACGCCCGTGACTTCGAAGTCAACCTCCGCCGCAAGATCGTAGGCCAGGACCAGGCGATCGAAAAAGTTGCTGAAATCTATCAGATGTTCCTGGCGGGCATGAACGCTCCCGGGCGCCCCGTCGGCAACCTCCTGTTCCTCGGGCCCACCGGCTCCGGCAAGACGCGCGTTGTCGAGGCCGTCGCCGAGTCGCTCTTTGGCGACGCCAAAGCCTGCATCAAGATCGATTGCGCCGAGTTCCAGCACTCCCACGAAATTGCCAAGCTCATCGGCTCGCCTCCCGGATACCTCGGCCACCGCGAGACTCACCCCCTGCTGACCCAGGAAGCGCTCAACCAATGGCACACCGAGAAGCTCAAGCTCTCGATCCTGCTCTTTGACGAGATCGAAAAAGCCTCGGACTCGCTCTGGCAACTGCTGCTCGGCATTCTCGACAAGGCGACCCTCACACTCGGCGATAACCGCCGCGTGGATCTTTCGAGCTGCATCATCATCATGACCTCGAACCTCGGCGCTGCCGAGATGAACGGCCTGGTCGATGGCGGCTTAGGCTTTGCACCAAAAGCGGTGCAGGTCGATAACTCGCTCGACGAGAAAATCACCCGCTCGGCCGTCGATGCCGCGCGCCGCAAGTTCGCTCCAGAATTCATGAACCGCATCGACAAGGTAGTCGTCTTCAAGACCCTGCGCTCCGAGCACCTCAAGCAGATCCTCGATATCGAATTGGGCTTCGTGCAGCAGCGCGTGCTGATGGCCTCCGGCGCGCACCAGTTCGTTTTCAACTGCACGGCGCCGGTAAAAGAATTCCTGCTTCGCGAAGGTACGGATCCAAAATACGGAGCCCGCCACCTGAAGCGAGCGATCGAGCGCCACCTGGTATTTCCGCTCGCCAACCTCGTCGCCACCGGACAGGTAAAGCTCGGCGATTTCGTCCGCGTCGACCTGCTCGGCGAAAGCAAACTCACCTTCGTCAAAGAAGCCGAAGGCGCAATGGTTCCAGTATTACTCGAGCGCTACGGAGCAGCCGCAGCAGTTCCCGCAGCGGCGGCAGCCAGAGCAGCCCGTCCAGTAATCGTGCGCAAAGAGTACGGAGCCGGCTCGCTGAACGAAAGCAAGTAGCGTCGAGTTAGGCAAAAACATTTTGGAAAGGGCCCGGCGTCAGTCGTGCCACCATCAAGTTGCTGGTAGGTAAAGTAAGGGGACACCGCAGCGGTGCGGTGTCCCAGTTTTTTTGCATACGTAACCTGTGCCGGCTGCGATCGCCCCGAAAAATTAGATACGACTCGCACAGCCGGGTGCCCCATGTCTCGCGCCTTTCGAGACATGGGAACCACAACCGCCGGCACCCATGAGTTCGCCCAACCTCACTCCGTCTTCCCCGTAAACTCCCGAGTCTTCCCCCGCGCGCTAAGAAGTCTCCGCCACGCCTCCCGGTCTCCGCGCAGCCGCGGCAACTCCGCCCCGGAACTGATCGTGATCTGGTTCGACATCACAGTCGCGAACCCAGTCGGCATCTGAGATCGATAAGGACTCGTCTGCATATTCGCGATCCCATCCACCTCCGTAACGATAAAGAAGACATATGTGTTTCCCGGCAACAGCGGCGGCAGAGTCGCGGACGTTTGCGAGGTGCCTAAGCTAGCCGCCTCCGCCAACCCGAACCCATTCTGAATTGGAATCACCTGGTACACGAACACCGTGTATCCATAAGGAGTTGTGCCGGAGGTCGGCGCAGTCCAGCTCAATGCCTCGACCGTTGTGGTCACATTGGTCGTCGTGAATAGGCTCGAGCCATTGATGGTGGAATTCGCGACCGGCGCGGCGATCGGGACTAAAGGCGAACTCGACGGCGCAACGCTCTCGCCATTGTTAAGGACAAAAGGAAAACTATTGCCACCCACCGCAAATGGAAATGTAACCGATTGGCAAAAGTTGACGGCGCGCGTCCACTCGGAAGGGAACGGGTCGCCATACTGCAAGCTGCCGAAGTTCTGATCCGTGACAATCGCTGGATCGCCGAACTGTGGCGCAAAGAACGGCTGGCCCGGGCAGTTCACAAATTCCGGCGGGAATCCGTCAATCGGGTTCGGCTGCACGAACGAAAAATTTGGCTGAAGAAAATCCACATACGTATTCACCCCCGTCACATAGGGTTCGACCGCTAAAGACAGCCACGAACTCAAGGGAGTGGTGGCCGCAGGCGCAACGTTTTCGAACAACGGCGCCCATTGCGAGCCGAGAATGTTCAGCTCAATCGAACCCTGTGGGCTGGCCGCCAGCGTCGCTGTAATCGGATTCGTTGCGCCGTTCGTGAGGGCCAGGTTCGTCAGCGTCAGCTCCGGTCCCGCAACCACATTGTTGAGAACGCCCAGAGTCACCGGCTCGTATTGGATCAGGAACGCCGTGTTCACAGTCGTCCAGTCGAAGCCGCTCGTGATGCTCTGCGAACCGATCAGCATGGTGTCTCCCGGCAGCGGAGTCAGATAGATGTCCGGAATAGGCGAGCTATCGGGCAGAAAGCCGACCGAGGTTGCTGATTCGTTCGGATCCAGGCCACTCAGATTGAAATCGAATGTGGTTGTCGACGATCCATCCAGCAGTCCGCTGGGCGCGCCCATGGTGTCGCGTCCCAGATCAAAGGTGCTGTTGCCAGTCCAGAAACCAACCGGCGGAAGGCCCTCCACGTTATCTTCGATCAACCAGTAGTCTCCGCCCGGCACATTCGCAATGTTGTAAACCCCCGGCGAAACCAGACTGCCGGGAAGCAGAGTGAGCGAACCATCCGGCTGCGGAGCCAGCGCCGCCAGATTGCCCATTGAGTTCGGATTCGCCGTCGGCCCACTGGAGGTCCAATTCGTGTCGACCCAATTAACGGTCACCGTGCCTACGGGTGTAACGGTCCAGGATTGCGTCGCGCTGCCGCCGGAAGAAGTCGTAGCTTCAGCAGTGAAGCTGTTGGAGACGCGCGACTCGGCAGCGGCCGGAGTCCAGCCGATCGTGCTCCCGCTTAGAGTCGCGCCCATCGGTGCCGCAACCAAAGAGAAGCTCACCGTTCCGCCCGCCGGATCAGTAGCGGTGAGCGTGTAACTGTAAGCAGTACCCTGCGCCGCCTCAGTAACAGGAATGCTCGTAAACGTCGGGTTCTGAGGAGGTGTGCGCGAACCGCCGCCTCCACAACCGACGAAGCAAGTTATAAGTGGGCCCACCAGAAGAAGACTCAGTGCGCGCATGATCGTGCCCGCCTCGGCCGGGAGTCGCCAGGAGGGCCAATTCTATCCCGGAACCCCCCTCCGTCAAAGTAAAGGGCCGCGCTCATACTAAGCGTCAGGGAAACACAAAGCGGAGATGGAAACCCGCGGGTGCCCCATGTCTCGTGCCTTTCGAGACATGGGTACCACAACTGCCGGCGCCAAATGTTTCTCAAGTCATCCCAGCATGAATCCCAAGTCCCGCCGCAGCTCGCCGCAGCGGCTTATCCCGTGTCCACAAAAGTGTCGGCGAACTGATCAACACCGACGCAATCAAATGCGCGTCCATCAGCCCGATTCCGGAACCATACAATCGCCGCGTCTCAATCATCCGCCGTACTTCGCCGAGCTGCGCGACTCGCACCCGCGGCAAAGCATCAAGCAGCGCCAGGGTCCGGGCACGATCCCGCAGCGATCCCAGCGCCAGTTCCGCAGTGATCAGGGGATGGATCGCGACATTCCCGCTCTTCAACTCCTCACTCAGTTCTTCGTCGCCCGAGCGCAGGTGGTCGATCCAGACCGAGGTGTCGGCGAGAATCACTTCCGTCCCGCTCTCCGTCGCGGAACACTCTTTAGCCCCGGCATCGTGCCTCCCAGGGACGCCAGCCGGCGCGCGCTCTCGCGCTCAATCAGAGCCTTGAGCGCCTCACGAATCAACGCCGTTTTCTCCGCCACCCCGGTGAACTCCTGAGCCGTGCGTAAAAGATCGTCATCCAGCGCAAGGGTCGTTCTCATAGAATCTCCAAGCACAAATAATAGCATCAAATGATGTCATATTGTATGCTCTCCGGCGCGGTTTAACGCGGGCCACATTCCATGCAGCGCAGGTGCAATCCGCAGAAATTCGACAGTACCTCGGTAACTATCCGTAATACGACCTTTCGTGCGATTCTCTCTTCGCGGTTTACGAAGCCCATCGACCGCGGCTAAAGACCTAACTCACCTTTAGCCGCGGAACTCAAGCGAGGTTTATTCATGTTGCAGTCTCCGGAAAGCAAGTACACGCCCGCCGCCGCTCCCGTTCCCAATTACACCCCAGTTAAAGCTACCTCGCCCATGGATCAGGCCAACATCGGCCGCTCGCTGGTAATTAAGGGCGACATCACCGGCGCCGAATCGCTTTTCATCGATGGCCGCGTCGAAGGCACCATTCACTTTCCCGAGAATCGGGTAACTATTGGCCGCAACGGCATCGTCGCCGCCAACATCGTCGCCAAAGAAGTCGTCATCATGGGCAAGGTGCAGGGCAATGTCGAGTGCGCCGATCGCCTCGATATCCGCAATGAGGGCCTGCTCTCGGGCGACGTCATCACTCACCGCATCAGCGTCGAAGAAGGCGCCATCCTCAAGGGTGGAGTCGAAGTGCGCCACTCTGATAAGGCCGAGAAGAAAGATCAGAACCAGCAAAATCAAGCTAAAGCCGCAACCGCCACCGCCGGCCAGCAGCCTCCCAAGGCGATGGCCGCCACCGCCGGCCAGGCGTAACCCGGGCCTAAGTTTTCGAGATCAAAGTTTTCGGGATCGAATGCGTTAACCGACGATTCAGAGACCGATAAAAAAGGGACAGGCAAACCGCCTGTCCCTTTCGTTCTGGAGCGCGTGTTCTTAGTTTTCCAGTGCCCGTGTTCTTAGGTCGCGAGTACCTCTTCACAGCCGCGCAAGAACTGAGAACTGACAGCTGAGAACTGAGAACTGACAGCTGAAAGCTAAAAGCTGACAGCTGACAACTATCTTTACTTCTTCCCCTTAAAATCCAGCGCCGCCGAATTGATGCAATACCGCATCCCGGTCGGCCGCGGACCATCCGGAAACAGATGTCCCAGATGCGCGTCGCAATGAGCGCAGCGCACTTCCGTCCGTCTCATCCCGTAGCTGCTGTCGACAAGCTCCTTGATGTTCTTCTTGTCCGCTGCGTTATAAAAACTCGGCCAGCCCGTCCCCGAATCGAACTTCGTGTCCGACCCAAAAAGCAAAGCGCCACAGCACACGCAGTGATACGACCCGTCATCATGCATGTCCCAATACTTCCCGGTAAATGCCGGCTCGGTCCCGCACTGCCGCGCCACCTGATACTGCTCCGGAGTAAGCTGCTGCTTCCACTCCTGGTCGCTTTTCTGAACCTTTTCCGCGCCAGCCTTTTCGCTGCCCGCATCGTGAATTCTTTCCGCTGTCTTTTCAGTCATGTCTTGATCTCCAGAGAGTTAGATACACGTTATGGCGAAAGGTCGCAAGCGGCAGATTTCGTTTGTCCAGCCCGCCGGCTAGGGGCATCTTTATTTCCGCGTGAAGCGAAACCTCTTTACAGCGCTCCCACTTTGCTATTGTCCCGCAAGGAAACCGAACAAACGAGCAGTGATGATCGTCACAGCGGCCCGCCATGCACTAATGTCTCATTAATCCAGGTTAAAAGTTTTTCTCCGTGCCTCAGTGACTCCGTGGTGAAAAAGCACCGATCAGAACACAACGCCAAAGCGGGCAAGAACATGGGCGACTTAAGCGAGCACTTCTCAAAAGCCGAACTAGCCTGCCACTGCTGCGGACAACTCAAAATCGAAACCGGACTCGTCGACGCCCTCGAACAACTGAGCACTCTGGCCGGCAAGCCCATCATCGTCCACGACGCCTACCGCTGCCCCGCGCACAATCACGCCGTCGGCGGCGTTCCTGACAGCGAGCATACCCGGGGCATGGCCGCCGACATCAACATCCCCGGCCTCTCACTCCAGCAAATGTACGAGCTCGCCCTCCAGATCCCAACCTTCCTCAACGGCGGAATCGGCGTCTACGACGGCGGCTTCATCCATCTCGATATCCGCACCCAACCGGCGCGCTGGGCGCGCGTCGCCGGCCAGTACGTTGACCTCCAGCGCCTCGTAACTCCGCCCGCCACGCTGCTCGCGAAAGTGCAAACCGGCTCCCAGCCCACCTGACCCCAGCCCGAAGGCCGACATTCGCCGATCGTGCCGCTCACTCCAGAACCCGCGCCTGACGCCAGAACTCGTGTTGACACTCCACCCCGGCTGGTACATACTCTCAGGCCATTTGGGCCCCGCAGACCAGTTGTAACTCTGCAAGCTGTTCGCCACCACCACTGATTCTCAAAACATTCCAGGAGGAATTCGTGCACGCCGATAATTTTGTCGACACATTCAAACTCCCGGGGCGCGCCCTCATCGCCGCCCTCGTCTTCTTTGCCTTGCTCGCAAGCCATCCCGCCCAGGCCAAAGAGATCGTGATCTTCAACCAGACGTCCAGCACTGCCAACCCCATCAGTGAACTGGTCGCCGATAGCAATGGCGTTCTCTACGGCACCGCTTCGCTAGGCGGACCAAGTGAGTTTGGTTCCGTATTCTCCGTCAATCCGCCCGCCGAAGGACAGACGGCTTGGACGGAGACCGTTTTGTATACCTTCCAGGGCGGCACCGACGGCATCGCGCCAAACACGCCCCTCATTCCCGATGGCCAGGGAGGTTTCTACAGCACAACCTTGCAGGGCGGTACGGGTCCGTGTCCCCTTTTGTTCGGCGTGCCTGGATGCGGAACCATTTTTCATCTCTCGCCTCCCGCCCAGGGCGAAACCGACTGGACAGAGACCATCATCTACAGTTTTCAAGGCGGAAACGATGGAGCTTTTCCCGGAACACTGCTGCGTGATCCAGCTACCGGTGTGTTCTACGGCGTTACTTTCATAGGTGGCTCATACGGCGCGGGCATCGCATTTTCGCTGACGCCTCCATCCCAAGGCCAGACGAATTGGACCGAGACCATCCTCCACACCTTCACCGGCGGCTCCGACGGCGGCTATCCCTACTGCACCTTCCATGAAGACGCGTCGGGAGCGCTCTACGGAACGGCTACGACCGGCGGATTTCTTGGATCCGGCGATGTCTACAAACTGACGCCGCCCACCCAAGGCGAGACAAATTGGAACGAGACCGTTCTCTATAGCTTCGGTGGCGAGGGCTTTGGCGATGCCGGCAATCCCTCTAATAATTTGTTGGCCGACGCCTCCGGCAATCTCTACGGAATAGCCACCACCGGAGGCTCGGGCGTCGTACCCGTGAACGTCGGCGCGATTTTCGAGCTCTCTCCACCCTCCGGCGGCGGAACGACTTGGACGGAAACGATTATCTACAGTTTTACTGGCGCGAAGGACGGCGCCGATCCCGACAACGACCTCATCATGGATGGCAAAGGCGTAATCTATGGCGCGACCGATAGTGCCGGCATCCACGAAAACGGCACAACATTCAAGCTGGAGCCGCCAGCAGCAGGCCAGACCGCATGGACCTTCAAACTTCTATGGGATTTCCGCGGCGATCCCGATGGCAAAAATCCTGCCGGAGGTTTGACGCCCGTCAAATTGGGCAAAAAATGGGTGTTATTCGGCGAGTCCCTCAACGGCGGAACCAACGACAGCGATGGCGACGTCTACGAACTGACCAACACCGGCTACGTGCCCTAAAAGTCCCGTTCACAGCCAGCGGTAGTGAAAAAAGTGAAGTCCTCGCACTCCCACACATCGCGTCTCCTCATCCTGAAAATGAAATGATGATGATGACGACGACGATGTGTGGGATTTCGTGTCTCTCGAAGACTGGCCTCGCCGCAGGGCATTTCTTTACAACCCACGCCGCATCCCAATAGACTCGTGAACTGCACCCCTCCTCGATCTCATGAAACTCGTAACTTTTGAAAACGCCGCCCGCCAGCCCCGCATCGGCGCACTGCTCCGCCAAGAAAAGACCGGAGAAGATAAAGTCGTCGATCTCCAAGCCGCCGGCGCGCTCATCCCCGGCACCGAAATCCCCGACAACATGCGAGCCCTCTTCGCCGGAGGCGGCACCGCCCTCAACGCCGCCCGCCAAGCTCTCAATTACGTCGCCCACCTCGTCGCCGCCGATTCCGCCACTGCAAATTCCAAAGCCGCCGACTACGACGCTGCCAATTCAAGCCCCAGCCCGCAAGCCGAACCCCTAATCTATTCCCGCTCCGAAGTCCAACTCCAGGCCCCCATCATCCCCAAAAAGTTCTTTCATACCGCCGGAAATTTTCGCGAGCACCACGAAGAGGCCACCAAAGCCGGCTTCTCGCATCCCGTCATGCCCTGGATCGTCTTCTTCCAGAACACCGACGCCATCATCGGACCCGACGCGCCCGTCATCTACCCCGAGCACCTCACCGAAGAACTCGACTACGAACTCGAACTCGCCGTCGTCCTCAAAAAGTCCGGCAAACACTTCACCGCCGAAGAAGCGCCCGACTACATCGGAGGCTACGTCATCTTTAACGACATCACCGCTCGCGACATCCAGCGCCGCGAAATGAAGTCCGGCGTCTTCAGCTTCTGCAAGGGCATCGATACCTTCTGCCCTCTCGGTCCCTGGATCGTCACCGCCGACGAAATTCCCGATCCGCACAACCTCGCCATGGAACTCCGCGTCAACGGCCAGCCCCGCCAGCGCTCGCACTCCAGCAAAATGTCAGTCACCATTCCCGAGATCCTCGCCCACTACTCGCCCATGGGCTACAGCGCAGGAGACGTAGTCTCAACCGGCACAGTCTCCGGAGTAGCCGCCTTCTCAGGCGATCCCAAAGCCTGGTACCTCAAGCCCGGCGACGTAATGGAATGCGAAATCGAAAAGATCGGCATCCTCCGCAACCCGGTCATCTCCTGGGAGCAAGCCTACGGCAAGCCAGCCCCGCCCCGCCGCACGCCCAATTCGTAGCCTCATCGCAAGCCCACCCCAGCTTGTCGGGACAGAACAGACGCGTCCCGGGGACCTCCGTGTCCTCTGTGGTTCGAGCTTTGACGGTTGCCGGCGCACCGACGCCCATCGATCTGCTACCACCAAACGCCGCGCCCAGCAAGGCTTTTCAAGTGATCCCCCATCCCTGCCGCCGTCCGCGCCACACCCTCGTAACGCAGGCCGCGTTACTCATTATGTGCAGACCCTTTCACTCCCGCCCGCCCATCGCACCCCGCCAGCCCAACTAACCCGCGCCTTTTCATAATCATGTACCCCAGGCAACATATGGATTCCCGGATGCATTACATAGCGCGAGAGCCCCGCAGGCAGGGGCGTCTCCCGGGGGCGACCTTGTCCATCGTTTACAGCGCTGAGTGCAAAGAATCTCAGAAGGCCAAAAATCCTGCCGCCATGCTTCCGATCCTGGTAGTTCTGTTCGTCGTTTCCTACTGCCTTCTGACCATGCTCGTCTTCGAACAGGGCCAGACCATCGAATCGCAGCGCACGCTCATCCGCGCCATGCTCCAGGACAGCACCCAACTGGCCGCGATCAAAGGAAAGCTAGCGGCCGGCCAGTTCCCGCGCAGCCAGGCATCAGCTTCGGCAGACCAGAAAAATGACCAAAGAAATGACCAGAAATCGGCGGACCCAAAGAACGACCCCAAAAATGCCCAGAAAAATTCAGCCGCGGCGCCCCTGATCTCCGGCAAGACGAAACAAGCCAAGCCGCCGCGCACCATGATGCAGATGCCCGGCAAACCAGAATCAGATCTGGAAGACGTTCGCCGCTCAACCAGAATGATCTAAGTTCTGAAATGCTTTTTGGTAAGAGCGCGGGTTTAACGTAGCACCCGGTTTTGAAAGGGCACGGCTTTAGCCGTGCCGCAAGAAACGCAACCAAGCGGGGCTTTAGCCCCCAAGGCGACAAAGCAACACCGGTTCTGTGGATCGCGGCTTTTGTGGAAAGGCCGCACTGGAGTGAGACCCTATGAAAGTCCTGGCCCTGGCAATCGCCCTATCGCTGCCGTTTCCCAAGCTCACGCCTCCTGCCAAGCTCTCTCCAACCTCCGAAAACCAACCGGTCAAGCACAAAGGCGGACAATGGTACTTCGCCGCCAACGGTCACGCCGTCTATTGCTATGGACCAGTAGTCACGCTCCCGCAGCCCGACGGCCTCGTAAGGGTAGCCACCTTCTGTCGAGGCGATCAAACCATGGTCCCTCTAAAAGACTAGCCTCTTCTGGTCAATCCTTACCGAAACTAAATCTCAGGTGAAAGTAATCTCGTCTGATAATTTCTGGCGAAGATAATCTCTGGCGAAGATAATCTCTGGCGAAGATAATCTCTGGCGTAGAGACGCGGCCAGCCCCGTCTCTTTTTCCCAAGAATAAGTTTGGGCAAGCGTCAGAACCCGGGCACCCTAGACCTGAGAGCTGACAACTGAGAGCTGAGAGCTTAACCAATTGTGCCCCCGCGCCCATCGGTGTACGATCATCCGTTAAAAAATCCGGCGGCATCGTCCTCCCACCGGAGCCCTGGGGATAACCCATGAATACCTTCCCAGTTTTGCTGGGTGCGCTGTGCATTTACGCCATCGCCTATCGCTATTACAGTGCTTTCATCGCCGCCAAAGCTCTTGCGCTTGACGATCGCCGCATCACTCCCAGCCACCAGTTCGCCGATGGCCACAACTACGTCGCCTCCCCGCGCTGGGTCCTCTTCGGACATCACTTCGCCGCCATCGCTGGCGCCGGCCCGCTCGTCGGCCCGACCCTGGCCGCGCAATTCGGATTCGCTCCCGGCTTTCTCTGGCTCCTGATCGGCGCCGTGCTCGCCGGATGCGTGCAGGATTTCACGGTCCTCGTCGCCTCCATCCGTCATCGCGGCCGCTCGCTCGCTGACGTCGCTCGCACCGAAATCAGTCCCTTCGCCGGCCTCGTCGCCATGATCGCCGTCCTCTTCATCCTTCTCGTCACTCTCGCCGGCCTCGGCATCGTCGTCGTCAACGCGCTCTCTAACAGCCCCTGGGGAGTCTTCACCATCGGCATGACTATCCCCATCGCAATCATCATGGGTCTCTGGATGTTCAAGAGCCATGCCGGAAAAATCACCGTCACCGGTCCCAGCATCTTCGGTGTGATCGTGCTCATAGCCAGCGTCGTCGCCGGCCACTGGGTCGCCCAAAGTGGAGCCGCTTCCGCGCTCACCTTCACGCCCCACACCATCACCATCTTGATGGCTATCTACGGCCTCGTCGCCTCCGTCCTCCCCGTCTGGCTCGTGCTCGAGCCGCGCGACTATCTCTCAACCTACGTCAAGCTCGGCACCATCGCCGTTCTCGTCATCGGCGTTTTCGTCGTCCATCCCAACATCCAGTTTCCAAACTTCACCGCC
The DNA here is from genome assembly GCA_963803645.1 of uncultured Acidobacteriaceae bacterium. Taxonomy (GTDB): domain Bacteria; phylum Acidobacteriota; class Terriglobia; order Terriglobales; family Acidobacteriaceae; genus Acidiflorens. Next base: position 2,113,939 of record CAWDNK010000007.1, read on the forward strand.
TACGTTCACGGCGGCGGCCCCATCATCAAAGGTCCGCTCTTTCCATTTCTCTTCGTGACCATCGCCTGCGGAGCCATTTCCGGTTTTCACTCGCTGGTCTCCTCCGGCACCACCCCCAAAATGCTCGACAAGGAGACCGATGCCCGCTTCATCGGCTACGGCTCCATGATCGCCGAGTCTCTCGTCGGCATCCTCGCCCTCATCGCCGCCTGCTCCTTGCACCCCGGCGATTATTTCGCCATCAACACCGCGCCTGAGGTCTTTCACAAACTCGGCCTCGCCACCGTCAATCTCGATATGTTTTCGCAGCAGGTCGGCGAAAAACTTGCAGGACGCACCGGCGGCGCCGTCTCCCTCGCCATCGGCATGGCCCAAATCTTCCGCGGACTCCCCGGCATGGCCACCCTCATGGGCTACTGGTATCACTACGCCATCATGTTCGAGGCGCTCTTCATTCTGACCACCATCGACACCGGCACGCGCGTCGCCCGCTACGTTTTGCAGGAATTGATGGGCAAGGTTCACAAGCCCTTCGGCAACAGCGCCTGGCTCCCCGGAAATTTAATCACCAGTTCGGTGGTGGTTCTGGGGTGGGGATACCTCATCTACACCGGAAACATCTCCACGCTGTGGCCGCTCTTCGGCACCGGCAATCAACTGCTCGCCACCATCGCCCTCGCCGTCTCCACCACTTTCCTGATCAACATGGGCAAGGCCCGCTACGCCTGGATCACATTCCTTCCCATGTGCTTCGTCGGTATCACCACGCTCTGCGCCGGCGTCCTCTCCATCAAAAATATTTTCTGGCCGCTCACCGCTAAGCCAGGCATGGAATTCACCGGCTACCTCGACTCCATCCTGATGGCGATCTTCATCGTCGGCGTGGTGCTGGTAGTGTTCGACGCAGTGCGCCGCTGGATCGCCACTCTAAACGGCGCACCAACTCCAAAAGAAGCCTTCGGCCCGCCCATCACGGACAAAGGTGAAATCAAAATGGGCTGCTGCTAAACAAAATGCCTGAAGGACAACCGAATGGGCTGCTGCTAAACAAAAGTCCCGGAGGGACAACCGAAAATAGCCCGGCGTTTCAACGCCGGGACTAGGCCACATCCGTGGAGAGAAGTCCCGGAGGGACGACTGACGATAGCCCCACGCTTAAGCGCCGAGCGTGCTTTCAGCCGCATCAAAACTTCAAACCGAGCCAGTACCCAGAAATGCCGGATATAGCGCCCGCCACTGAACTATGCTAATAATCAGAAAGCAGGAGGATCCATGTCAGCTCTCGATTGGTCGCAGTGCCCCGGCGTCGAAAGCATTCCCGGCAAGCTAAGCGGAGCATGGGTATTCCGCAACACCCGCATGCCCGTCAAGCTCATCTTCGAAAACCTCGAAGACGGCATGACCATTGACGAAATCATCGAGCAATACGACGTAACTCGCGAGCAGGTAAAAACCGTGATCGACTTCGCCGCCCGCAGCCTCGATCCGGTCAGCCGCTAAAGCGTGCTAATCCTCTTCGACAACAACGTCCCGCGAGGCCTCGCCCGAACCCTCACATCTCACCAGGTTGTTGAATCGCGCGAGCGAGGCTGGCAAACGCTCAAGAATGGCGACCTCCTTACAGCCGCCGAGGACGCGGCCTTCGATGTGTTAGTCACAAGCGACAAGGGAATCAAATATCAGCAGAATCTTTCGGGACGGAAACTCGCGCTCGTGGTTTTAAGTCAGGGCCGCTGGCGTCTCGTCCGCCAGAGACTTGACGGCATCGCCGCCCCAATCAATGCAGCCGCACCGGGCAGCTACACCGAGGTGGAAATACCAGTCGATTAATGGCGGCTAGCCCTCCCTCAGCAGCGCATTCCATCCAACCCGTCTGATAGATGACGCCCTGCGGCAGCATCCGTCCGCAAGCTTTGAACCGTTCCCCCACCGCCGCGGCGTCCCTGAAACGCTCAATCACCATAAAGCGTAGCGGATGCACGTCCGCGCGCCGGTTTTACAGCCTCAGGTTTTTCTCCGTGTCTCCGTTTCTCCTTGCTCAAAAAGCAACTCACCCCGCCTCCCGCCACTCCAATGCATTGACCCGCGCTTTTCAAGATGTTATAAACATTTGCTTTGTGCCGCAGGCCTGACGTGCACGCCTGCGGATGAAAATTGTTCCGGCGCGGCCAAATCAGCACTCCTTTTTCTTATGCCTATGCGGTGGAAGCGTGGTCGGAACTCTGGTGGCGACCGTTGGCGCGCCTGCGGGAATTGCCCGCAAACGCTCCGCCCGCCCAGGAAAGCACACGTCGTGACCCCTTGAATCGACCTAGGAGGATTTGTAATGCGCACCTGCCTGAACGGTAGATGGATTACCCAATTTGCGTCCGCCCAATCTGCGTCCGCCCGATTTGCGTCCGCCCAATCTGCGTCCGCCCAATCTGCGTCCGCCCGATTTGCGTCCGCCGGATTTGCATCCATTGGACGCGGCCTCGCGAGAGCATCCGCGACTCTCGCAACCTTGTTGCTCGTGCTGACCACCTGCGCCCTCGCCCAACCCACCGGAGAGGTTGGAGGCGAAGCTTCGCTGAAGGTTCCTGATCTTTCCAGCGTTTCTTTTCTCGGCATGAATGGCCATAACCTTCTCCTGATCGGCATCGCCTTCTGCGTCTTCGGACTGCTCTTTGGCCTGGCTATTTACATGCGCCTCAAGAACCTGCCGGTTCATCGCGCCATGCTCGACATCTCGGAACTCATCTACGAAACCTGCAAAACCTATCTCGTCACCCAGGGCAAGTTCCTGATGCTTCTCTGGGCCTTCATCGCGGTCGTTATCGTCATGTACTTTGGATGGCTCGCCCCCGTGCCCGGCAAGCCCATCTCGACCACCCTTCCCATCATTCTCGCCTTCAGCATCATCGGAATGGCTGGCAGCTACGGCGTAGCCTGGTTCGGCATCCGCGTCAACACCTTCGCCAATTCGCGTACCGCCTTTGCCGCCCTGCCCGGCAAACCGTATCCCATATATCAGATCCCTCTCGAAGCCGGCATGTCGATCGGCATGATGCTCATCTCCGTCGAACTCCTCATGATGCTCATCATCCTGCTGTTTATACCCGGCGATTACTCCGGGCCATGCTTCATCGGCTTCGCGATCGGCGAGTCGCTCGGCGCCGCCGCCCTCAGAATCGCCGGCGGTATCTTCACCAAGATCGCCGACATCGGCTCCGATTTAATGAAAATCGTTTTCAAGATCAAGGAAGACGATGCCCGCAACCCCGGCGTCATTGCCGACTGCACCGGTGACAACGCCGGCGATTCCGTCGGGCCCTCGGCCGACGGTTTCGAAACCTATGGCGTCACCGGCGTCGCGCTCATCACCTTCATCCTGCTGGGCGTGAAAGATTCGCGCGTTCAAGTGCAACTGCTGGTCTGGATTTTCGTCATGCGCGTCGCCATGCTGGTGGCCGCGGCCGCCGCCTACTTCATCAACGGCATCGTCGCCAAAGCCCGGTACGGCGGCGCGGACAAGATGAACTTTGAGTCGCCCCTGACCGTGCTGGTCTGGCTTACTTCCCTGATTTCCATCGGCTTCACCTACGTCATCTCCTATCTGATCGTTCCCGTCCTCGGCGATCCCACTACCGGCGATGCCAGTCAATGGTGGAAACTGGCAACTATCATCTCCTGCGGCACACTGGCGGGTGCGGTGATTCCCGAACTCGTCAAGGCCTTCACCTCCGTGCACTCCCGCCACGTGCGGGAAGTGGTGAAGTCGGCGGAGGAAGGCGGAGCGTCGTTAGGAATTCTGTCCGGCTTCGTGGCCGGCAATTTCTCCGGCTACTATCTCGGCCTTTCGATGATGGGCTTGATGGCAATTGCCTATTACATGAGCCTGATGGGCCTCGCTACCTTCATGATCGCCGCGCCCGTCTTCGCATTCGGTCTGGTCGCTTTCGGCTTCCTCGGCATGGGGCCCGTCACCATCGCAGTCGATTCCTACGGCCCAGTAACGGATAACGCGCAGTCCGTCTATGAACTCTCACTGATCGAGCAAGTGCCCAACGTCAAGGCGGAGATCAGGAAAGACTTCAACATGGACGTGAATTTTGAACGCGCCAAGGACCTGCTCGAAGAAAACGACGGTGCGGGCAATACCTTCAAGGCGACGGCCAAGCCCGTCCTGATCGGCACTGCGGTCGTCGGCGCGACCACCATGATCTTCTCCATCATCATGGCCCTCACCGACGGCCTTACCACCAATGTCGATAAGCTCTCCTTGCTGCATGCTCCCTTTTTCCTCGGACTGATCACCGGAGGCGCCATGATTTACTGGTTCACGGGCGCATCCACACAGGCTGTAACCACCGGCGCTTATCGCGCAGTCGAGTTCATCAAGGCCAACATCAAGCTCGAGGGCGTAGAAAAAGCCAGCGTCGCCGACAGCAAGAAAGTGGTCGAGATCTGCACCAAGTATGCGCAGAAGGGGATGCTCAACATCTTCCTCGCCGTGTTCTTCGGGACCCTCGCCTTCGCCTTCGTGGAGCCGTTCTACTTCATCGGCTATCTGATTTCGATCGCCCTCTTCGGTCTCTACCAGGCCATCTTCATGGCGAATGCAGGCGCAGCCTGGGACAACGCCAAGAAGATCGTAGAAACCGAAATGAAGCAGAAGGGAACTCCGCTGCATGATGCCACGGTAATCGGTGACACGGTAGGCGATCCCTTCAAAGACACATCGTCGGTAGCCATGAACCCGGTCATCAAGTTCACCACCCTCTTCGGATTGCTGGCAGTAGAACTGGCAGTGTCGCTAACCCGCGATCAGGGTGCGTTACTCACGCACGGCCTCGCGCTGGCGTTCTACATAGTCTCGTTCTTCTTCGTATACCGATCGTTCTACGGCATGCGAATCGGCTCGAACTGAGAGTTATTGCACGAAAATCAAAACGCCATCCGCTTCTGGGATGGCGTTGGTTTTGGTGCTGAACCTCTCCGGGCATCAGAGCAACGCTTCCAGTTCCTCCGGTTCGATTCCTGCGTCGCGCATGATGCTCCCCAGCAGCTTCGGGTGGAGAACCTTCTGGGCATGGAATGGCACAGTGACGCGTCTACCCGCAGCGTCCTTGTAGATTTTGTGGCTTCCGCTCTGCCGAGCGAGCGCGAATCCCTTCTTTTCGAGCGCGGTGATGATCTCGCGCGCCGTAACGCGCGGCAGCCTCGGCATCAGAGTGAGACTTCAACGGTAGAAAGGCTGAAGGATTTCGGCGTGGCAAGTTCGTCATGGTCGGCTTGCCGATCTTCAAGATGCAGTCGGATTGCATCCTTGATATTGCTCAAAGCCTCGTCGTACGTGTCTCCCTGGCTGTAACAGCCCAGGAGAGGAGGGCAGGAGACATAAAACCCGTCCGAGTCGCGTTCGATGATGATCGGCAGCGTGTAGTTCTTCATAGGGATATTGTACTGCGGGAGGCAACGTTTCACGCCTGTTGAGACTCGGAGGCGGTCAGTAACCACGAATCGTGACTGGCAAATTGGGGACGAAATGCTTGATCAAATTTCTCTAGATTGCTCTGTAGCCACGCAAATTGTTGTGGCCAAGTCGCTTCGTCATAAGGGTCGACGGAATTAAACAGTAGGACACGAGAAGCTTTCTTCTCAGGCAATTCACGCCAATCCAAAGGCGAACCGATGACTGTCTCAATGGCGTGCTTTTCCTTAAGCAGATCGTTGAAAATGCGTTTGGCATTTTCGCAATTGATATACAACTCGACGCCAATCTTACTTTCTCTGGTTATGATTTGAGCGTCCGTATGCGCCAAGCTCGTACCGATCCCGAAGTTATACCAATGTCGCGAGACGGTTTTTGAGGGCGAAGCTTGCTGTTGTGCTCCTGCAGATAGGAACGAAACGCAGTCCAATATTTTATTCGTAGGTTCTGGGAAGGTGTGCCCTCCTCGGCCGTCAGCGTTTCCGCTGCTTGGCGGACGGTCGTCTCCCAATCATTTGGTTTGCACACCACATTGAAACGCGGCGCAGCTGGCGAGTCTCCGATCCTCCAAAGCTCGATTTCGAGGCCGAAGAAACGAGCCGACTTGTTAGCCATCTGATTCAGCCAATCGAGAGCGGCCCGGTGTTCTTCGCAAAATTCCGCTGAAATCCAAACGATCGTGCTGGCTCTTAGGCCGGAGGCATACGTCAACAATTGGCCTAGATGTCTATGATCAGTTTTTTCGATCTGGTTTTCGATGACGACCCAACTATCGTTCTCCGCAGTATTCTTGCAAAGAATATCCGCGCGGAACGGGCCAACGTCTTTTTCCCGTGCTTCTAACTCCAGGTCGATACCCAGAGTCTCACCCAACTTCTCCAGATTCTCCGGTTGTGCCAGCCAGGGTGTGAAGTGTTCGGCCTCGGTCGTCCAGATGGTGCGCAAGTCCACGCGCTCGATGCTGCCAAGCTTTTCCATCGTAGAACCATCCCAAACAGGACCTTCACTCGCGGGCAGCTTCCGACCCCGATTCGTGCCTACACCTTACAGCGAACTCATATTCGACAAAAACTGGCTGTTCGCAGTCGTCTTACTCAGCTTGTCAATCAAAAGCTCCATAGCCTCCACCGGCGACAAGGGGTTCAAGACTTTCCGCAGCACCCAGATCCGTTGCAGGTCTTCCTTCGGAATCAGCAGCTCTTCCTTACGCGTGCCCGAGCGCTGAATATCAATCGCCGGGAACGTCCGCTTATCCACCAGCTTCCGCTCCAGGATGATTTCCGAATTGCCCGTGCCTTTGAACTCTTCAAAGATCACGTCATCCATGCGCGACCCGGTGTCAATGAGCGCTGTGGCAATAATGGTCAAAGACCCGCCCTCTTCAATATTTCGCGCCGAACCAAAAAACCGCTTCGGACGCTGCAACGCATTCGAATCCACGCCGCCCGAGAGCACTTTGCCCGATGGCGGAACAATCGTGTTATAAGCACGCGCCAGGCGCGTAATCGAATCCAGCAGAATCACCACGTCGCGCTTGTGCTCGACCAGCCGCTTCGCCTTCTCGATCACCATCTCCGCGACCTGCACGTGCCGCGCCGCCGGCTCGTCAAAGGTCGACGAAATCACCTCGCCCTTCACCGACCGCTGCATGTCCGTAACTTCTTCCGGACGCTCATCAATCAGCAGCACCATCAGCACCACTTCCGGATGATTCGCCGTAATCGAGTTCGCCACATTCTGCAACAGCATCGTCTTGCCGGCTCGCGGCGGAGAAACAATCAACCCGCGCTGCCCTTTGCCCAGCGGCGTCAGCAGATCCATCACGCGCGCGCTGATGTTCTCGCGCACCGTCTCCAGCTTCAACCGCTCCTGCGGATACAGCGGCGTCAGGTTGTCGAACAGAATTTTGTTGCGCGCCTCGTCCGGCGATTCAAAATTGACCGCCTCGATCTTCACCAGCGCAAAATACTTTTCCCCCTCATGCGGAGGCCGCACCTGCCCGCTGATCGTGTCGCCCGTCTTCAGATCGAACTTGCGGATCTGCGACGGCGAAACGTAAATGTCATCGGGGCCGGGCAGATAGTTGTAATCGGGAGAGCGCAAAAAACCGTAGCCGTCAGGCAGGATTTCCAGCACGCCTTCTGCAAAAATGTGTCCTTCTTTTTCACTCTGCGCCTGGAGGATCTTGAAGATAAGATCCTGTTTGCGAAGTCCGCTGGCGCCCGGCAGCTCCAAGGATCGGGCGATCTTGGTCAGCTCCGTAATATTCTTCTCTTTCAGTTCAGCAATTGTCATATTCACCTACAGGTTGGATTTTTCGGGAGGGATTCTCTCGGGGATGTTTTGCCGCCGTGTGGGCACACGGCGGAGCCGCTTAAGCAGCCCGCCGTTGTGCTTCGGCAAAGTTTTCGGGTTCACTCAGGATGTCATGACGATCCGCGTCTGCGATCTTGTCGAATACATCATTCATCGTTTCCTGAATTCGGGTGTTCGGTCTATGGAATCTCCGCGTCGCCTTCGAGGCCAGCTGGCAGAGCATATACCGGTTCCGCAATGTGTGCAGCGCGTCAAATACACGATCAGAGCGCATTCTCTATCTGTCTCCTTCGAGGAAGATGTCGGGGCTTTGAACCTCGTCGTTCATCCGCTGGGCCATGTCGCCACGCGGCCTCGCCTATGTATTCGGCTGGATGAGACGGATTTGCCGGGACTACCAAAATAGATGCCCCACCTACCCCGAAAGTTGCTCAATTCTTTGGACTTGCAACCACGGGAGTCACAGCTACGCAGGCGGAGAAGCCCAGACAACTTCGGAATCAACTCATGTCCGGGAACGCGATCAGTATAGCAAACAGAAAAAGCCGGTCAAGCACAATCTAAACTGGCCGGGTGATCCACCAGATTCCCACTTCAGCATACCAGTCCGCCGGAGCCCAACAAGCTATCTGCTTGCAGCACAATGGCTTGCCAATCTCGAGAGCGGCGGCCAGTCAGCCTTTGTAGAGGGCTTCAGCCTCGGAAGTCTTTGGGTGGCGCAGCGCTTCAGCGCTGCGATCTAGCAGCCACAAAGAAAGCGGTTTCAGCCGTTGAGGTCAGCTCCGCTGTTAGCGCGGCCCGCGCGGAAAGAGATACCAACCTACTTCAGAGCGGTCAATCGAGCCGACAGCCGCGACTTGTACCGCGAAGCCGTATTCTCGTGCAGCACGCCCTTCTGGATCGCCTTATCCAGCGCCGCCACCGTCTCCCGGTAGGTCTGTCCGGCGGCCGTCTTCTCGCCTTTTTCCAGGCTCTCGCGCATGGAGCGTAGCGAAGTACGCAGTTGCGAGGCATTCTTACGGTTGCGAGTAGTGCGCTTCTCAGTCTGACGGGCGCGCTTCAGCGCCGAAAAATGATTGGCCATGACCCTGTTTACCTTTAATTGTCCTGGATTCTAAACTCGTACCTACCAGGAAAGATATTCCGGTGGGAACCGAACTCCCATTCTACGGGAGCCACCCGTGCCGGTCAAATAGATATGATTGATTCGGTATCATCGAGGTGCCAAATGAAAAATCTCCCGAAACAAATTCTCACAATCATCGCCGCAGCACTACTCATCTCCGCCCTGGCCTCCGCCCAGGACGCCCCCAAGCCCGCCACCGTAACCATCATCACCACCGGCGACATCTCCATCACCAAGGCCGATGGCAAGACCGCCGTCATCATCAACTTCGTTCCCGGCAAGCCCAAATCGACCGACACCCGCATCACCATCTCCGGCCCCTACACCCTCGACGTCAACGGAGGCGTCAAAGAAGTCAAAGGCCCTCAAGGTCTCGAGCTCCACGTCCTCAGTCACGAAGATCTCCGCCTCGAAGCTCCCGAAATCGCCAACTGGGAGCACGCCCACAAATTCACCGAATTCACAGCCTGCGGCAAGATCCCCAACTTCCAGGGATGCGGCAATCCAATCTGCGACCAATTCGGCCATCCCAAAGATCAATGCCGCTACAACAGCGAATCCGGCTGCGCCTGCGTAACTCCAACCGGCGGAGCCTGCGCCGAGTAAGCAAGGGTGGCCAGTTTATCAAGAATTGATTCAATCGACCGCAGTCAGTAGGTTTGTATCCTCTGTGGACCTCCGTGTCCTCTGTGGTTCAAGCTTTTTGCCCGCCGCAAATCCGATTACCTTTGTGCGTCCCAAATTAAGCCAGCCAGTTATACAAGCCAAAGCCCCAAGTATTCTAAGAATCTAACTTCAGCCTCAAGGTGAAGGTCCAGCAGAAATGAACCCCAACCCACTCGATCGCCTCGAAGTCCTCATCAACTCCTCCACTCCCATCGTCGTCATGGAGACCGTCGAAGAGCCCCGCGCCGTCGCGTTAGTCCGCCAGGCCTGCTCCGACCTCAACATGGCTATCTTCGAGTGGACCATCGCCGACGGCCTCGTCCGCTCCGGCCAAAAAGTCTCCGCCGCCTCCGCTCTCCAGAGCTACGCCAAATCCGTCAACATCCCGCCGGGCAACACCGAAGACAGCCGCCTCGCCCGCGCCGTTCTTTCATCCTTTAACAACGCATCCGTCACGAGCGACGTCCCCGCGCCGAAATCCGCCGTCTACAACACCACCGATCCCGTCCAGGCTCTCGCCAACATGGAATCCATGACCGTCGAGGCCGTCTTCATCCTCAAAGACTTTCACCGCCATCTCGATAACCCGGTCGTCGTTCGCCGCCTCCGCGATGTCGGCCAGAAATTTTCCGCCAATCGCCGCACCCTTATCCTCACCGCGCCCACCATCGAAATGCCGCCCGAGCTCGCCAGCCTCGTCGAGTTCCTCGACCTCCCGCTCCCCGATCAGCCGCGTCTCCGCGAGATCATCCGCGAGACCTACACCCGCATGGCCGGCAACCACACGCTCAAGCTCCAGCTCGCCTCCGACGGCGTCGACGCCATGGCCGCCAACCTGCGCGGCCTCACCGAAGAAGAAGCCGAGCGCGCCGTCTCGCAAACCGTCATCGCGCGTCTCGCTCTCTCGCCCGACTGCATCACCGACGTGCTCGAAGCCAAAAAAGCGGCCCTCCAGCGCTCCGAAATGCTCGAGTTCGTCGACGCCACGGACAACATGGCCAGCATCGGCGGCCTCGATAATCTCAAAACCTGGCTCGCCCAGCGCCGCGGCTCCTGGAGCGACCACGCCCGCGACTTCGGCCTCGACGCGCCCAAAGGCGTCATCATTCTCGGCGTTCAAGGCTGCGGCAAAAGTCTCTGCGCCCGCGCCGTCGCCGGCGAATGGCAGCTCCCGTTAGTCAAGTTCGACACCGCCGCCATCTACGACAAATACATTGGCGAGACCGAAAAACGCATTCAAAAAGTCTTCAAGGTAGCCGAAGGCCTCGCCCCCTGCGTCCTCTGGATCGACGAACTGGAAAAGGTCTTCGCCGGCAGCGGACCCGACTCCGCCTCGGCCGACGCCGGAGTCTCCTCGCGCCTGCTCGCTTCCTTTCTCTCCTGGATGCAGGACCGCAAAGCCCCAGTCTTCGTCGCCGCCACCTGCAACAACGTAACCGCCCTGCCTCCCGAACTGATCCGCAAGGGCCGCTTCGACGAACTCTTCTTCGTCGATCTCCCAAACCAAGCAGAGCGCAAGCAAATCTTCGCCATCCAGCTGACAAAAAGAAAACGCAATCCCGCCGATTACGATCTCGAAAAAATCGCCGCCGCAGCCCAGGGCTTCTCCGGAGCCGAAATAGAATCCGCAGTCCAAACCGCCCTGTACGCGGCCTTTTCCCAGAAGCGCGAACTGAGCAACGACGATATGCTGACCGCTCTTTCGTCGACCGTCCCGCTCTCCATTACCCGAGCGGAAGAGATAGGCGCATTGCGCGATTGGGCAAAGGACCGCGCTGTCTGGGCGAGTGCCTTAGGAAGCGGAGCGGTGAGAACCTGAACTTGGAAGCTATGTCTCCATCAACGACTCGAACCTCTTTTGGCATTTTCGAAGTCCCGCGCAATTCCAGCATCAGCCGGAAACTCGTTGTACGCGATTCCATTCCTTTCCCAAGGCCAATTCTTTGATCCACTTTTCCAGATAGGATTGATCCAACTCGTTCCCGCGAGCCCTCAAAATCGCCGCCGCATCCTCAATCTGCCGTCGTGATTGCGCCACCTTTGCCCATTCAAGCTTTGAGAGGATTGCGTCCTCGGCGCTCGCCACAAAGAGAGACACGCCATGCAAGTCGACGCTCTGTCGGCGTCCGAACTCCTCGATGCTGAAGGGACGCGATTTTCGAATGATCAGATCAATTTTCCAGCCGGTTGCGTGATCGATGACATTAAACATCGATTGCTGACTGAGAGCCTTCAAAGCCGAATCAATGTCGGAGTAGTATTCGGTGCTCGAAAGTGAGTCGATGAACGCCCGCAACTGCGAGGGCGTAGCCTCGATCACAAAATCGATGTCTTGCGTAGACCGGAGAACGCCGTAATGAGCACCCGCGAACGATCCGGTGAGCATGTACCGAACGTCGGCCCGCTCAAACGCTGACGTGATCCGTCGGAATAAGTCCTCAAGGCTCATCGCACCCAGGTCGGCAACGGCTCCGGCAGGAACGCCAGTCGCAGCAACTCCCGGGCGACCTGCGACTCCGACCATTCCGGATGGTCTTTCCGGATTCCCGCGCGCGCCAATTCGCGCGCGAACTCGCTCATCTCGAATGCCAGCAGCATCCGTTGCTGTCCCGACATTCCATGCTGAATCTTAAGCTGGACGGCTCGTGCCTCCGGGCTGGTGTCGGTGATCGCCACGACAGAAATGTTAGCAGGATTTGTGCGCGGGAGGCATTGATGGCTGTTGCAAAATTCCGATTTCACTCTCCGCGCCGATCGCGAGCGTCTCAGTAAAGCGCTGACGACCACCCGCGCGCGCCTCGGCTAATCCGAGAGTGCCACTAACCGTTGAAACCTTTCCTGCTCTCCCTTCATCAGACCTCAGGGCGCTTTGCCCAAATGCACCTAAAAGGAGTTAGCGAATGAAAGCCATCACCGGCGTATTCACTTCCGCATCCGACGCACAACGAGCGTGGTCGCAGTTCTGCGAAATTGGCATTGCGGATGACCGCATCACGTTGTTGACTCCCAGCGACATCAGCCGCGCGGGCACCGCCCCCGTAGTTTCCGCCGAGCAACCCGGCATGGGCAAAGCAATCGGCGCGCTGATCGGTGGCGGAGCAGGACTTTCGGCCGGCCCGTTGCTGGTCGCCGTGCTAATTCCGGGAGTCGGTCCGATTACCGCGGTCGGGCTGCTCGGTGGCGCCGTGCTGGCCGCAGCCGGAGCCAGCGTGGGTGCGATTGCCGGAGCGAAATCTGAAAACTTCATGACCAGGGGTCTGCCGGAAGACGAATTGTTCGTCTACGAAGACGCTTTGCGCAAAGGCCGCAGCGTGCTCATTGCCTTGGCCGAGAACAATGCCGAAGCGGCCCGCTTCCGCGAGCTCCTCACGACCGAAGGGGCCGAATCCGTCGATGCGGCTCGCGAGCAGTGGTGGATCGGCCTGCGCCCCGCCGAAGAAGAACACTACAAGACCCACAGCCGTGCCTTCGGCAACGACGAAAAATTCTACCGCATGGGTTTTGAGTCGGCGCTGCACGCCCGCACCCGCTGCCAAGAATACGATCAGGTGATGGGTGAGATGACCAGCCAGATCGAAGATGTCGAGAAGCAATATCCCGGAACAAACGCGGCCGAAGCCTTCGAGAAAGGTTACAAACGCGGCCGCGACTATTACCAGCAACTCTGCAACGAATCCAAGGCGGCGTAAGTTGGGAGCCCCATTCTTGCGCGTTCTTTGCGCAAGGCTGGGGCCGCATTCAGATCAGGCAGGCGTTTGTCGAGAAATACCGTCTGCCATGAGCCCTTTTCAAGATGAAGAAGCGCTTCCGCGCCGCCGTTGGCGTGCTCCACGCAATGTGCTCCCAAGTTGAGACCAGCCAGAATCCGCTGCCGAACCACACTGCTCGAACTGGCCACCAGGATATGGTCTACATGGTTGGGAGGAATTGGAAAAGTTGTCATGTTCTCGATTCAAGTCGACGGAGGTTAAAAACCGATTAGACAAACATTAGAAGAATCTATATCAGTTGTTTTCCCTGCAGAATGGGACGCTTACGCCGTTGTACGGAACTTCTCAAATCCAGGGGGTAAAGATCGAGGAATGGGAAGCGAATGCTTCAAATGGCGCAGATATATGCAGCTGGCAGGACCCAAATAGCAAATGCGAAAGCCCCAACACCGCCATTAACGGCCCCGACGGTCCTGGGCAGTATACTGACGACATGGGCGCTGGGAATTCGGCACCTTTTACAGTTAGCCAACAATTCCTCGTGGATCGTCAGGGCGTGCAGGTTTTCTGGCCCAATCCGGCGCCCACTTGGTATGGGGCGTGGGGAACCCCCTCCTCAAGCCCGCCCGGCTTTCAACCCAACCAGACGGCGAGCGTGACGATCGGATGGGCAGTGATAACTCAAATCAACGTGAACATCAACGCCCCGACGGCTTGCGCCTCCGACTGCGATACCATGCTGCCGCAAGCAGGCCGCCCCAAGCCAATGAAAAAGACAACGGCGCGATTCGTATTGGCAATAGCGGTAACTCTTGCTCTTGTGCTGATTTGCTATGGCTTAGCACGAGCCTACCTGTACTACGAGGCCGCTCGAGCAGAGCATATGCTCAGAGAATTGGGAGATGTGAAGCTGGGCGACGGCGAAGCTCCAGTGCTTCCGATCCTGCAACGATATGGCACCTGCCGACGCTTCCTAGAACCCTACATGGGAAACGATAAGACCGACTATGAATACATGGTCGATATCGGCCCTTCAGGCATCTACTACTACTATGTCGATCCCGCTAACACCAGCATGTTCTATCGTATAACCAGAGCCGTTGTGGGTGACCTCAACCCCCGGCTGAGAAGAGCCATCGGCCTCCGACGGTGGAATGTGTACGGGCGCGTAGGATTCAAAGACAAACGGGTGACGTTCGTGGTGGGCACGGTGATGGTTGAGGGAAGCAAGGAATGGTTGCAGGGTGGCTGGGGCCTTGAGCAGACGATACCACCGTCTGAAATCCGCACAATTGTAACTGTGCCAGGCGTTTCCTGGCCCCACGACGCGAATCACTACCTGGTGACATGGGATCGCCTGATATCGATGGAAATCCAGAACGGCGGAGGCCAAGGCACTGGTGCCTATATTACCCCTGCTGCGACGGACGAAGAGAAACGGTCCGCGCATGAATTCCGCTGGAATTGCCTTACGTCACTTTCAGGATGTAGGACAGTTTGCGATCTCTATCCCGCCGCCGTGGAATATGCCGATAGCGGAACATGGAAAGAAAGAAGAGAGGCTTGTAGGGCCCAGTTCCGGTAATAGCTATTGGTGACGAACACACTTTTTCAAATTTTGTAGTGCACCCCTGTAGAACTGGACACGGAAGTTAGTTAGGCTTGGGGCCTCCGCCAGGAGGCGAGAATGTCGAGAAAGCCGAGAGTCCAAAGAACCCCGGAAGAGAAGTGGCAGATTGTGTTGGAAGGTCTGAAGAGCGGCAACGTGGCAGAGACGTGCCGCAAGTATGAGATCGCTCCGAATCTCTATTATCGCTGGAAGGATGAAGTGGAAGCGGGAGCCAAGGCTGCGCTTGGGGGGAGGAGCGCAGCCGCGCAGCCCGATGCCGAGCAGGAGAAGCGAATCAAACAGCTGGAGCGAGCACTGGGCCGTTCCCATTTGCAGATCGAGATCTTAAAAAACGTGCTGGGCGAGTGAGCTGCGGGCAAGCCCATTCGTCGGCACGGGAACTGGTGGCCCGAGGAAAAGAAGTGAAGCTGGTGGCCGAGACGCTGGCGATCAGCCGGTCCAGCCTCTACTATCAGCGGCAACGGCGAGGCAGCCGTGCCGACCGTTCGCAGGATCAGGAAATCATCCTGGCCTGTGGCGAGAAGCCGGCGTATGGCTATCGCCGGGTGGTCTGGTGGTTGGGGCGGCATCACGGGTTGGTGGTCAATGGCAAGCGGGCTCTACGCGTGATGCGGGAACGCGGACTGTTGGTTCGTCAGCGTCGCTTTCAGGTGTCGCGCAGGAAGGACTGGGGCAAAGTGGAAGCATTGCATCCCAATCACGTTTGGCAATCGGACATGACCAAGGTCTGGGCCGGGCCCAGTGTGGGTTGGGCGTATCTGGTATCGGTCATCGACTGCTGCACGCGCGAGATCGTGGGCTGGGACTTGAGTTTGCGCTGCCGCACCGACGAAGCTCTGGCGGCGCTCAACCATGCTGTACTGCAGGCTTTGCCTTTCGGTTCTCGTGGAACGGGTTTGACTTTGACGACGGACAACGGCACACAGTTTACGTCAGCCCGTTATGTCGAAACCCTGAACCGGCTGGGCATCACCCATCGGCGCACGGCTTACAACCATCCCGAGGGCAACAGCTACATTGAACGCTTTCATCGCAGCTTAAAAGAAGAGGAGGTGTGGCTCAACGAATACCAGAACTTCGACCAGGCCGAGTTGAGCATCGCTCGTTGGATCGAGGAGTACAATCACGACCGTCCGCATCGCGGACTCCACGGACAAACCCCGCACGACGCTCGTGCCCGGTTTGCCCTAACCCTTACTTCAAACATGGCCCCATGTGTCTAGTTTGTCGGGGTGCACTACAGGCACAATCTTCAGCCTGTGTTACGACTTCCACCTTGGCGTGGCAATATCGAGTGGCCCATGCCAGTTGAGCGCCTACACCACGGGTGATAACGGAAATGTGTACCAAGTGCTCGACAACTACGATTCGACTCGCAGTGCGGCCTACATCTACGACCCCCTGAATCGGATCGCGCAAGCCTACACTACAAATGAAACTAGTGGGAACTGCTGGGGCGAGACGTATGCGTCTGCGGCGACAGCACCGGGTGTTCTTCCATCAGCTTCAAATTCTGGAATCGACGCCTGGAGCAATCTAACGAATCGCTCCGGGGTCTCCGGAATGGGAGGTTGTCTCACAGAAGGCCTCAGCACCACCACCAATACAAACAATCAGCTAGGCGGGTTGGCATATGATGCCGCCGGAAATGTCACCAACGATGGCAATGGAAACCAGCCCACATACGACGCTGAGAATCGAATCGCCACCGACGCGGGCGTAAACTACTTCTACGATGCTGACGTGTTCCGCATGGAGAAGTCGTCGGGGACGATGTACTGGCCAGGTCCGGGAGGCGAAGTCTTGAGCGAGACAAACCTGAACGGGACCATCAACGAGGAATACATTTACTTCGCCGGAAGGCGCATAGCACGTGTAGATCGGCCGAGCGGTGCCGTGCACTACTACTTCTCTGACAATCTGGGATCGACAGGCCTTGTAACCGATGACCAAGGCAACGTTCAGGAACGGGAGTATTTCTATCCGTTCGGCGGGATCGTGTCTACCGTAGGCAGCGATTCCAACCACTACAAGTTCACCAGCAAAGAACGCGATATCGAGTCGAACTTGGATAATTTTGGAGCGCGTTTTTTCACATCGAGCCTAGGTCGATTTATGACGCCGGACTGGGCAGCGCGTCCGACAGCAGTGCCCTATGCAGTATTCGGGGACCCGCAATCCCTCAATCTCTATTCCTATGTCCGAAATGACCCCGTGACCAATGCGGATGCCGATGGTCACGGTGTGTTCGATTACATCATGGGGGTTGATTGTTCCTGGGGGCAATGCGACAAGAACCAAGCCAACAAGAACAATAAGTCTCAAAGCTCTAACACAGCCGCAAAGGCAGGGGCGCAGAATAGCGGATGCAAGCACTTTTGCTGGCTCGAAGTTGCTGCCAATTGGCTGGCGGGGAACGGCCCGAGAACTAACGCAGAAGTGTTACACGCCAACGCAGAAAACCTGAGGGCCTATTACAAAACTCACGGTACCGACCTTAGCGGGCTCACGGATCGACAGGTAGTTGACTTCGAGGCCGCAATGCAGGGCGGCAAGTCATCTTTTGTCAGCGATGGCGTGAGGATTGTGATCCAGAGTGCTGTGTTTAAGATTCCTGTCCCCGGTCTATCTGGCAAGGAGGGAGCCAAGGATGTCCCGTCGTGGGCGCGCGGTAACAGACCTCGAGCCGGTCAGAGTGGCAAAGACTTCGCCACGGAGCTTATGAACGGCAAGTACGGAGAGGGGAATTGGGACAAGAGCACTAGGGAGTTTTCGCAGATCCAGAAGTGGGCAGACAGAAATTTCATGGACCCGCCAAGCCAGTAAGAGAATTAGAGGCGAATCTAAAAACTAGGAAGATGAGGATATGGACACCGTATATCTGCTATTGCATTCCCACCCCACAGGTGCAAACGAAAACAATGACAAGCTTATAGGTGTCTACTCTTCTGAAGACCAAGCGAAATCTGCACGAGAACGCCTTAGTAAGCAACCGGGTTTCAAAGACTATGTCGAAGGGTTTGAAATTGCTAAGCGCACGCTGGATACAGATAGTTGGACAGAAGGCTATTTCACCGAGTGAGAGGAGACCCAAAATCAGAGCAAGAAGTGCGGCTTTTGGTGTGGACTGGGGCAGAGAGTCGGCAACCTCTTTCGGGCGAAGGCCCGGTGCCCCAGGTTCGCGCCCAGGGGTTGGGCGCTAACCTGGGCGCTACGACTCTTCGGGAATCCAGAGACAAGATGGGATGTTCCCAAATCCCCACCGGCAGGCGTTCAATCCCGCGTCGTGCGGCGCGCAAAACTGCGTCCAATGCATACCCTGTCAACTTGACAAAATCCAGCCGCAGAAACCCCCGATAACAAGGAAAGCGAAGCGAGCTAGAACGAGTAAGTCCCTTACTCTCGGATACTTCGCTGTAACTGTCACATTCTAGAACCGCGAACTACCCATCCGCGCTAACTCCAACGTTCTCATAACTCAAAAGAAGCTCAAAATAGGCAGCACATAGCCAGATAGTAAACACCCACCCGGCGAAAATCCCCGATTTGCCCTCTTTCACGGCCACCCGCAAACCAACTTTATTTTGTTCGTAGTTCATTCGCCAAACTTCCGGAAAGCTGTACGTACAATAATGTCAATTGCTCCACGTGGAGCATTCCCCAAAAACGAAGACCTGCTCCCCATGGAGCCCTCCCTGAATTGTGCCCCGTGCTCCACGTGGAACACATCCTGCCAGCTGTCCACCTATGCCGCGACCAGGTAGGTCCGGCAAGCCATTGACTCCAACTCCCTCCCGCGCTAGGCTTTAGCCAATGGTTGTCTTCCGCCCCGCAAGGGCGCGCGTTCCGGCAGCTTCCACCGTAGAGACATCCTTTGCGCTTAAAACGCCCCGATCCACAGGCATCCGAAGTAGCATCTCAAGCAGGGCCCCCAGAAAGCCGTGTGAGGCGGAACCAACAAGACCCGAATGAAGAAAAGCATTGATCTGACCCCGAACGTCGAAACTCTCTTCGGCACGCGCGACGAAAACCTGCACGTGCTCGAAGACGGCCTCAACGTCAACATCGACCTGCGCTCCGACCACATCGAACTGGAGGGCGCGCCGCGCGACGTGGCGCGCGCCGAGCAGCTCTTTGCGGACTACGAGCAGCTGCGCAAGAGCGGCTACCAGTTCCAGAACGGCGATCTCAACAGCATGCTGCGTGTGCTGGTGAGCGATGCAAACGTCACGCTGCGCGGCCTCGCCGAAGCCGGCCGCCAGCGCTCGTTCGGGCGGCGTACCGTCCAGCCGAAGAGCCCGAACCAGCGGCGCTATCTGGAGGCGATCGAGCAGCACGACATGGTGTTCGGCGTGGGCCCGGCCGGAACCGGCAAGACTTATCTCGCTGTCGCGATGGCGATCTCGGCGCTCCTCAACAAGCAGGTCAACCGCATCATCCTGGCGCGGCCCGCGGTCGAAGCGGGCGAGCGGCTGGGATTTTTGCCGGGCACATTGCAGGAAAAAATCGATCCTTACCTGCGGCCGCTCTATGACGCGCTCTTTGACATGCTCGACGCGGAGCGCGTGGAGCGTTACCTGGAAAAAAATATTATCGAGATTGCGCCCATCGCCTTCATGCGCGGTCGCACGCTCAACGACTCGTTCGTGATTCTGGACGAGGCGCAGAACACGACCTCAGAGCAGATGAAGATGTTCGTGACGCGGCTCGGATTTGGTTCGAAGGCTGTCATTACGGGCGACATCACGCAGATCGATTTGCCGAATGCGCGCCGCAGCGGTCTGCTCGAAGCGATTGACATTCTTCAGGGAGTGA
This sequence comes from uncultured Acidobacteriaceae bacterium, assembly GCA_963803645.1. Classification (GTDB taxonomy): domain Bacteria; phylum Acidobacteriota; class Terriglobia; order Terriglobales; family Acidobacteriaceae; genus Acidiflorens. The sequence continues at coordinate 2,133,675 of CAWDNK010000007.1, forward strand.
ACGGGCTGGCCTTCGTGCACTTCGATGAGAGCGACGTGGTGCGTCATCACCTCGTGCAGCGGATCATTCGCGCCTACGACGAGCACAAGCGGATGGTGGAGCAGCAGTTGCCGCTGCTCGAGCCGCGGCCCGCGTTGGCTGGCACGACGGCGCAAGCGAAGTCTGTGAACACCGCTCCGAACATTGCCACGAACAATGCCACGAGCATTGCCACGAGCAACGCCAAGCGCGATGAAGGCGACAAGGGTACGGTTGTGCCGGCGGCGCCGGCGAGGATTGCGACCGAAGAATCGCGCGTACGGAATTAAACCGAGACGAAGTTTGAAGGAGGGAGCTAGCATCCCTCCTTTCGCTTTGGGACGAACGGCGCCGTGACGAGAACGTACTGCGACGAATCCGTATTGCGATGAATCGGGAGACTGGAGATTGGTTATTTTTCAAAAGCGTGTGCCGAAGCTGAGCGAACTCGCACTGCTGCGCTTTGCGACTCGCGCGCGGCGGGCCGCGGGGCTGAAAGGCTCCGTGAATATCCTGGTGACTTCCAGCCGTCAGATGAAAGCGTTGAACCGTCGCTTCCGCGGGAGAGACAAGGCGACCGACGTGCTGTCGTTTCCGGCCGCCGCCGAGAATTCTGTTCGTAACGACACTCGAAGAAAAGATCCGCAAAAAGAATTGGCCGGAGAGATTGCGATTTCGGCGGAGATCGCGGCGCAGAGTGCGCGCGTGCTCGGGCACAGCGCGGCGGAAGAGGTGAAGGTCCTCGTGCTGCACGGGCTATTGCATCTGCGGGGATACGATCATGAATGCGACCAGGGGCAGATGGCGCGCCGCGAAGGGCAATTGCGCACGCGGCTGGGATTGCCTTCGGGATTGATTGAACGAAGCGGAGTGCGGAGGAATAAGACTCGATGATCGGCGCCAGCATCGCGATGGTGCTGCTGTTCGGCTTGCTCACGCTGGTCTCGTACGTCGATCGTCTGTACCAGGAGATCGGGAAGTTCTTGTCGCGCGATTTTCAGGACAACATCGACGCCTTCGAGCAGGTGGTGGAGCCGCGTCTGGGAGTGACGCGGTCGCGCGCGTTGCTCGCGATGGCGATTCTGCCGCAACTGGTGATGGCGGCGATCGCGATGATCGTCGGCTTCAGCGTTTTCCGCGATCGCGCCTGGACGATCTCCGAAGTGCTGGAGGCCACGCTCAGCCTCGTGCTGGTGATTATTCTGTTCAACCGTTTCCTTCCCTTCGTATTTTTCTCGCGCACCAATGGACGCTGGTTGGCGCACTGGACGCCACTTTTGCGCGCGCTCATTTACCTGATCATGCCGGTAACGCTAGTGCTGGGATTTCTTCAGTCCGTGGCGGCGCTGACGCGCGAGCGCGCCGAGGCGCAGCCGGAAACTCCGGCCGACGCGGTGGACGCGCTGATCGAGGCGGGACAGGAAGAGGGAATTATTCAGGAAGGCGACCGCGAGCTGATCCAGTCGGTGGTCGAGTTCAGCGGGAAGACAGTGCGCGAGGCAATGAAGCCGCGTCCGGAGATGGTGGCGGTGTCATCCGACGCGACGGTCGAGCAAGTCGTGGAGTTATTGCGCGGGAAGCCGATTTCGCGGCTGCCGGTGTATGAAGGCTCGATCCACAACATCAAGGGAATTCTGCACACGCAGGATCTGTTGCAGGTGCCGGACTCCGAGGCGCGCACGCGCCTGGTGACGAGCGTGATGCGGAAGGATGTTTACTTCGTTCCGGAGAGCAAGCTGGGGAGCGATCTGTTGCGCGAGATGCAGAAAAGCAATATCCGCATGGCAATTGTGGTGGACGAATACGGCGGCGTCGCTGGTCTGGTGACGATTGAAGATCTGGTGGAAGAGATTGTCGGCGAAATTGGCGACGAGCATGAAAAGGCGCAACTGGTGCAGGAGAGCGAACACTCGTATGTGGTGCCGGGAAGCATGGACGTGGACCGGCTGGACGAACTTTTTGGGCGGCGGCCGGAGGGACATGAATCGTCGACCATCGCGGGGCTGGTCAGCGAATTGGCGGGACGGATTCCGAAGAAGGGCGAAGTGGTGGAGGACGACGGGCTGAAGTTTGAGGTTCTGGATTCGACGAACCGGCGGGTGGAGCGGGTGCGGATCACGACGGCGGGTGCGAAGCAGGCGATATAGCGCGCTTGCTGTGGGCCCGAATGAAGTAGGCAGCGAAAATGGGGATTGGTGGTTTTCGAAAGTGTCATTTCGATAGCATATTGCCATGAGTATATAGAAATGCCATAATAGCGAGGTTATGGCACGTACAAACGAACCGACACTCAATAGCGAAACTGCCAGTGTGAGCCCGAACGGGCGAGTTGTAATTCCCATTGCATATCGAAAGGCGCTCGGGATCAAGTCGGGAGGCCAGATTACCTTCCGCATGGAAGACGACCAGGTGCAGATCACGACGATGAAGTTGAACCTCGAACGCGCCCGGCGCCGCGTCCGGAAATATGTCAAGCCCGGTGTGTCTCTGGTCGATGAACTGATAGCCGAGAGGCGCGAAGCCGCCAGGCGCGAGTATGAGTAAGATCGTTCTCGATGCTTCGGCGATGCTGGCCGTTCTGTGGAGCGAGCCAGGCTCCGAGAAACTTCCCGTAGAGATGTTGCGCAATGCCGCTGGCAGTGCGGTGAACGCAGCGGAAGTGCATACGAAATTGGTGAGTCGTGGCGAGGAGGCCGACGATGCGTGGGAAGACGCATCGAGCGCGGTCGGCGAAGTGGTGCCATTTACCGCAGAGCAAGCCAAGATCGCCGGCAGTCTTGTCGCTCAGACGCGTGCTCTCGGGCTATCCCTTGGAGACAGGGCGTGCCTGGCCCTGGGTATAGAACTGAAGGCTCCGATCTATACGGCGGATAAGGCGTGGAAAAAACTGAACGTGGGCGTTCGGATTCACGTGATCCGATGATAGACCGTCATTAGAAGACACTTTCCTTAATCTCCGGAAGATCACTCGCGAGGGTGCGCCGCTTCCGGCATTCCAGCCCGGTTCGGGATGGCACTTCGTCTTAGAGTTTGAGCAACAAGTTTGAGCAACAATCGGAAGAAGTGCAGCGTTGCTTGGAACCTAGTAGCCTACTTGTATGTCCTTTCATTCTGGATTTGTTTGTATTCTTGGGCGACCTAACGCGGGCAAGAGCACGTTGCTGAATGCGCTGGTGGGGGAGAAACTGGCGATTATTTCTCCGAAGCCGCAGACTACGCGGAATCGCATTCTCGGGATCATTAATGTTTCGGCGAAGAATGCTTTGCCGAAGAATGCGCCGCAGAATAATGTGCCGCTCGACAACGTGCCGCCGAAGAATGCGTCGAAGTCGAAGGGGCGCGAGACGGGACAGATCGTGCTGATCGATACGCCAGGCGTGCACAAATCCGGGTCATCACTGGGACGGAAGATGATGTCGGAGGTGCGCGAGGCGCTGGAAGGTTGCGATCTGATTCTGATGATCGTCGATGCGCACCGGAAGTGGGATCGCGACGATGCGTTCGTTCTGGATCTGGCGAAAAAAGCCGGCACGCCGGTTTGCCTGCTGCTCAACAAGATCGACCTGCTGGCGGACAAAAGCAAACTGCTGCCTTTGATTGCGGAGTTCCAGGCGCTGCACGCCTTTAAAGAGATCGTGCCGATTTCGGCGCTCAAGAAAAAAGGGCTGGATGATTTGCTGGCGTGCGTGGTGAAGGCGCTGCCGAAGGGGCCACGCTATTTTCCGGAAGATCAGATTACGGATCAGCCGGTGCGCTTTATGGCGGCGGAGTTGATCCGCGAGCAGGTTCTGATGCAGACGCACGAAGAGGTTCCGCATGCGGTGAGCGTGCTGATCGACACGTTTGAAGAGAGTGCAAAGTTGGTGCGCATTGCAGCAACAATTTACTGCGAGCGGGATGGGCAGAAGGCGATTCTGCTGGGCAAGGGCGGCCAGATGCTGAAGGCGATCGGCACTTCGGCGCGGATGGGGATTGAAAAGATGGTGGGGACGAGGGTTTTTCTAGAGCTCTTTGTGAAGGTGCGGGCGGGATGGCGAGATTCGCGCCAGTTTGTGGAAGAGCTGGACTGGCGCCGGCAGATGCAGGTGGGCGCGAGCGAAGGGTGAGGGTGCGAGCTGCCGGGATCTTCTGGAAATTTACGGATTCCAAACAGGGTTGGAATAGAGTTGCATCCGGGACGACAAATACCTACAATCCAGCAGCGCCCTCGTGGCATCTTAGATAACGACGGGCTACACTTTTATTGACGGCCAAGATTGACAGCCAAGCCCGCAGCCCGCATGACGGATTCTTCGCCTAATAATCCGACTCCACCGGACGGTAGTGAGACGAATAACTTCGCTCTCAAGCTGAGCGTTACGTTGTGCGCGGACCGCGACGCGGTGGATCCGGTGGTGCGCAGCGTGATGAAAGTGGTACGGGAGACGCGGTGCGCGACCGGGCGCGAGGACGACATCGAGCTGGCGCTGACGGAGGCACTCGCGAATGCCGTGGTGCATGGCGCGGGGAGCGATCCGACGAAGATCGTGGAATGCGACGTGGCCTGCGACCAGCAGCGCGGCATGCTGATCGTGGTGCGCGATCCGGGGCCCGGTTTTGATCCCGCGAAAATTGACGACCCGTGCAAGGCGGAAAATATCTACTCACATCACGGGCGGGGAATTTTTTTGATCAATCAGCTGATGGATGAAGTGCGGTTCCATAAGAATGGAACTGAGATACATATGATTAAGAGATAGCTGTCAGCTCTCAGCCTTCCGTTAAAGAAAAGCTCACTACCTCACCTCTCCGACCGAAAACCCTTTATTCTTTTGCGGCGATTCCCAGGCTTTTCATTTTTCTGTAAAGATGGCTGCGCTCAAGGCCTAATACTTCGGCGGTGCGGCTTATGTTGCCGTGATTTTCATCGAGCTTTTTGAGAATGTAGTCGCGCTCGTAGGCGGCTCTGGCCTGATGGAGGGTGGAGGCTTCGGCGCCCGCTACGCGGCGAGTGCCGTCTCTGTGGACTAGGGGCGGAAGATGCTTGCGCTCGAACCGAGTTGTCGTGGGGTTCATGATGACGATGCGCTCGATTACGTTGCGCAGTTCGCGCACGTTGCCCGGCCAGGCGTAGCGCATGAGCGAGTCGACGGCGTCATCGGTGATTTCACGGGGACGGCGGCCGTAGGCGGAGGCGAATTCTTTTAGAAAGTGGCGGGCGAGGAGCGGGATGTCTTCTTTGCGCTCGCGCAGCGGCGGTACCACGAACGGGATTACGTTGAGACGGTAGAAAAGATCTTCACGAAAATTGCCCTTGGTAATTTCATCTTCGAGATCTTTGTTAGTGGAGGCGATGACGCGGACATCGACCGTGACAGCATCATCGCTGCCTACCGGAACGAAGCGTTGCTGCTCGAGCGTGCGCAGAACCTTGGACTGCGTCTTGAGACTCATGTCGCCGACCTCGTCGAGAAATAGTGTGCCGCGATCGGCTCGTTGGAACTTACCCTCTTTATTGGTGGTAGCGCCGGGGAACGAGGACTTGCGGTGACCGAAAAGTTCGCTGTCGATGAGATCTTCGGGGAGGGCGGCGCAGTTGATCTCGACGAAGGTTTCATTTTTGCGCAGGCTCTGAGTGTGGATGGCGTGGGCGACGAGTTCTTTGCCGGTGCCAGATTCGCCAAAGATGAGGACGCGGCCGTTGGTGGGCGCCATGAGTGCGATCTGCTGGCGGAGAGCTTTCATAGGGACGCTGTCGCCGGCGATGACGCTCTTGGATTGGAGCTGCTTGCGGAGGTCGAGATTTTCGTGGCGGAGGCGGCGGGCCTCGGCGGCATTTTTTACGAGGATGAGAGTCTTTTCAAGCGAGAGCGGCTTTTCGGCGAAGTCGTAGGCGCCGAGTTTGGTGGCGCGGACGGCGGTCTCGATCGTGCCGTGGCCGGAGATCATGATGACCTCGGGCGGATCGTCGAGCTGGCGAATCTTCTGGAGAACTTCGAGGCCGTCGATGCCCGTGAGCCAGACGTCGAGCAGGATGACGTCGAAGGTGGCTTTGCGGAGCAGGTCGAGACAGTCTTCGCCGCTCGGGCTGGCGCTGGCCTTGTGGCCTTCCTCCTCGAGAATGCCCTGGAGGGATTCGCGGATGCCGGATTCGTCGTCGACGATGAGGATGTTGGCCATGTTCCTTCAGCGGCTAAAGCCGCGACTCATTTTAGGTGTATCACGGTGCGGCTGAAGCCGCACCCTTTCAAATCTTCATGCCGCGCCCCTTCAAATCGACTTCAACGCGCCGCGTTCTTTCCAACTTGAGTTCAACTTCGGTAGACACGGGGGGCCACATCTCTACGACACGGCTGTGCCCTTATGCTACGGGAGCGACTGTCGCTTCTATTGCCACTGGCAACTCGATTACGAAGCGGCTGCCTACCGGCTTGTTTTCTTCCACGCGGATGGAACCGTTGTGGTCTTCGATAATTCTGCTCACGATGGCCAGGCCCAGACCGGTGCCGCGCTGCTTGGTTGAGAAGTAGGGAAGGAACAATCTCTCTTTTACGTCCCGCGAGACCCCGTGGCCGGTGTCAGAGACGGTTAGTTCTACGGCGTCGCGACTGGCGACCAGCGCGGTTGAAATTGTGATCTCTTTGAGCACGGAACTGCGCAAGGCTTCGGCGGCGTTGTCGATGAGGTTGGCGAGGGCGCGCTTGATGGCCTCAGGGTCAGCCATCACGGCGGGCAGATCATGGGCGAGTTGGGCGCGCACGCGGATGCCTTCGAGGCGCCCGCCGAAAAGAGTGAGCGCGCTTTCGACGAGGTTGTTGAGGCTGGCTGGTTGCGGGCGGGACGCCGGGAAACGCGCGAGTACGGAGAATTCATCGACCAGGTTGCGGACGGTTTCGACGGCGTTGTTGATGGTGTCAGCGCAGGCGCGAATTACTTCGAGCGAAGCGGCGTCGGGCACGGAGCCGCGGGCCAGATGGCGGTGAATGCGCTCGGCGGAAAGGGCGATGGGAGTAAGCGGGTTTTTTATTTCGTGCGCGACCCGGCGCGCCACTTCACGCCAGGCGGCCTGCTTCTGGGCGCGCAGGAGATCGGAGAGATCTTCGAAGACAAGAACGTATCCGAGCCGCGTCGCCGGGTAGTCGAGGGCAGAGATGGTTACGGCCACGTTGAGCTTGGTGTGCGGTAGAGCGATTTCCATGTTGGCGGCGGTGAGGCCCATGCGATCGGCGCGCCGCAAGAGAGGCTCGAGGTCATCGAGGACGTCAGCGGGCAGGAGGTCTCCGAGAGGAAGATCGGCGAGCGCCGCGGGGCTCGAGAACTCGGGGCGATCGGGATGGAACATGCGGGAGAACGCGGCATTGGCGAGTGTGACGCGGCGCGCGGCATCAATGGAGATTACGCCGGTAGGAATGCTCTCGAGGACGGTTTCGATGTAGTGGCGGCGGCCTTCGAGCGCTTCGTTGGCATTGCCGAGCTCGCGGCTGGAGGCATCGATCTGCCGCCGGCTGGATTCGAGCTGCTCGGCCATGCTGTTGAAAGACTGGACGAGTTCGGCGAGTTCGTCGGTGGCGCGAATATCGACGCGGTAATCGAGCTGGCCTTTGGAGATCGCTTCGGTTCCGGCGACGATGGCCGCGACCGGGCGATTGACGAGCTTCGAAAGAAACAGCGCGAGCCAGGTAGAAGCGAAAAGCACGAGGACGGTGAGCAGGAGCAGGAATCCGAGATAGATGCGGCGCACGAGTTTGCGCTGGCGGGCGAGTTCGACGTAGCGCTGCTGGCTCTCCTGAATCTGCCGGGCGGTTTCCGCGAACTTGGGCGGCAGGGGCATGGCGACGAGCACGGCGCCCTTGCCAACGACGGCGGAGCCGACAACATATTCGGTCGGGCCCCACCGGAAATGAGGATTCTCTCCGTGTAAGGCCTGCGCGAGCGGAAAGCTGCCCTTCATTTGTGGCCAGACAGCCGGGCTGTGGAGCGCGGCGGCGACTTCACCATCGAGCAAGGCGATCACGAATCCACCTTGAAGAGTGGGCACGTGCTCTTGCAATTCGTCGTTGAGGCCGGAGGCGTTTTTGTGCGCGAAGGCAGTTTGAAATTCTTCCGACTGGGCGATGGACTGGGCTTCGGAGGTGGCGTTCAGGCCGGCGTAGTCGAAGAGCAGCGCGGACATCGCAGCAGTATCGGCACGGACTTCTTCGACCGGCTGCGAGAACCATTTGTCGATTGACCGATTCATGAGCCCGTAGGAGAACCAGAACATGGCGATCACGGGCAGAAATGAGAGCAGGAGATTTACAACCACCAGGCGGGTGCGAAATTTGGAGCCGGCGATTCCGAGGCGGCGCTCGGCGAAGAGCTTGAGGAGATTGCGGCCGAGTACGAAACAGAGAGCGACGAAGGCGGCGAAGATCAGGCCGGTGAGGGTGGCGAAAAAGTAGAGCTGCTGGTTGGTGTCAGGGCTGATGAATTTGAGATTGAATGAAGCTTGCGCCACCAGAATGGCCAGCAGGAAAAAGGCGGCGATGGTAAGGGTGATGAGGGCTTTGCGGCGCCCGGAGGGCCGAGTCTCATCGCGAATTGGGCCGGGCTGAGGCAAGGCGTCGCTCCGGCAACGAGAGCCGGATCGCACCCATTATAGAGAGTCGCTGGACGTTAGTCGTTGGTCGTTGGCGAGCAAAAAACCGTGCCGTACCGGGGCCGTCACGACGAACGACTAACGACTCTTTGCTTGCGTCAGCGCGTCGCGCAACGCCCGGTAGGCAGGCTTAGGTTGGTAGTTGCGGTCGAATAGCAGGGCTGCGCCGCGGGTTTTCTTCGAGTGCGATCCGATCCAGGAATATTTGTCGGTGAATCCCCAGGTTTGAATGGCGGTGCAGCCCGGCTGAGCGAGGCAGGCTTCGGCGATCTCGCGGTAAGTGTGGGCTTGTATTTGCAGATCGGCGGTAGTGGCGTCGCCGCTCGCGTCGACGGGGAGCGAGACGTCCATTTCTGTGATGTGGACCTGGACGCCGAGAGCGGTGAAGCGGGCGATGTTGGCGGAGATGGAGACGATATCGGGAGGCGTGCTGCCGAGGTGCATTTGCAGGCCGACGCCGTCGATGGGAACGCCGCGGAGTTTGAAGTCGCGGACCAGGGCGTAGACTGCGTCGGACTTTTTGTTGAGCTCGTCGGCTTCAGCCTCGTTGTAGAAGAGGAGGGCCTGCGGGTCGGCCTCGTGCGCCCAGCGGAAACATTGGGCGAGGTAGGCCGAACCCTGCCCCGCATAGCCGATGCCGGGCTGGTCATACCAGAGGGTGCTGCGGAGTTGGCCGGTGCGCGCGCCCTCGTCGAAGGCTTCGTTGGCTACATCCCAGGCGAAGATCTTTCCTTTGTAGTGGGCGATTACCGTTTTGATGTGAAGCTCGAGCAACGTGGAAAGCTGGCTGGGAGTGAAGCTCGCTTGCGTCAGCCACATTGGGAGCTGCCGGTGCCAGACGAGAGTATGGCCGCGGACTTTCATGTTGTGGCGGGTGGCGAAGTCGAGAAGTTGGTCAGCCTGGTGGAAGTTGAAGGATTGCGGATCGGGGCGGAGGGTCTCCCATTTCAGCGCATCTTCGGGCTCGAGCAAGTTGAACTCACGGGCCAGGGTGTCGGCGTAGGCGGGCTCGGAAAGCGGGGCGGGACGGGCGGCGGCGCCGATGAGGATTCCGGAAGAATGGGCGGCGTCCCGGAGGGTGGCGGGGGGCGGGGCGGCGGCTACGGCGAGACAGACAGTGAGGCGGATTGTGAGATTGATATTCATACGAATGCTGGCGCCGAGGGCGAGACGCCGGCGCTACGCGAATCCATCGCCCTCGGATTACTCGCAAGTTGTCGGCGGCAGCGCACTAAACGGTCGCCGTCGGGTCCAGTCGGCCATGTGCTCCAACTACTTTGCAGTGAGGAAGAACTTTTGCAAAGGACAGCGATCACAGTCTGGTTGTGACTTTTTGCGGAAGTCCTTAACTACGTCGCTTGCACCGGCGTCCGTGCCTGCATTGAAGGGTTTTGCTGTCCGTTCTTGGGGGTTGGATCGCACCGAAGAGCATGATCCGCGGAGTGACGAAATGCGTCATTCATGGGATTTTTGACGCCGTATGCCATTGGTCCAACATCTATGCGGGTTTGCGCGCTTAGTACAGGTACCGAAGTTACTTTTTAAGAATACCCGTTGGGTTGACAATTTATGTCAGTGCGAGCCATCCCCGTTGAATCCCCCCGGAAATCAGCGGTTTCGCATCCTCCGCGTTCGCGGCTGACAGGAGAAATATGTCTCAGCGGCTGGGCGACCTTCTCGTAAAAGAAAAGGTCATTACAGCAGAGCAGTTAGAGCAGGCGACGAAACTCCAAAAGGAGTCACACGTCCGCCTTGCTTCTGCGCTGGTAAAGTTGGGCTTCCTCTCCGACGAGGATGTCACCAACTTTCTGTCGCGCCAGTACGGCGTGCCCGCGATTAACCTCTCGTATTTTGAAATCGATCCCGCCGTCATCAAGCTGATTCCGTACGAAACTGCGAAGCGCTATCAGATTCTGCCGCTCAGCCGCGTGGGCGCGTCGCTGACCATCGCGATGGTCGATCCGACCAACGTCTTCGCGATGGACGATATCAAGTTCATGACCGGCTTCAACATCGAGCCGGTAGTGGCTTCGGAGAGTTCGATTGTCGAGGGCATCGACAAAGCTTACGGCACTTCGAAAGAAGAAGAGCTGGAGTCGGTGATGGCGTCGATGAACGACATGGGCGACGCCGGGGACATCGAGGTACAGGGCGAGGAACAGGAACTCGAACTCAAGGAACTGGAGAAAGCGGCGGACGAGGCGCCGATCGTCAAGCTGGTGAACCTGGTGCTGACGGACGCGGTGAAGCGCGGGGCGAGCGACATTCACATGGAGCCGTACGAAAAAGAATTCCGCGTGCGCTTCAGAATTGACGGCGTGTTGCAGGCGATCATGACGCCGCCGCTGAAATTGAAAGACGCCATCACATCGCGCCTGAAGATCATGGCGAAGCTCGACATCAGCGAAAAGCGGCTGCCGCAGGACGGCCGCATCATGCTGAAGATGCAGATCGGTGGCAAGAAAAAGCAGCTCGACTTCCGCGTTTCGACCTTGCCGACGTTGTGGGGCGAGAAGATCGTGCTGCGGTTGCTCGACAAGGAAAACCTGCGGCTTGACATGACCAAGCTGGGTTTTGAGCAAGAGTCGCTTACAAAATTCCAGAAGGCGATTCTGAAGCCCTACGGCATGGTGCTGGTGACGGGGCCGACCGGATCGGGCAAGACAAACACTTTGTACTCGTCGATCTCGCAGCTCAACCAGCCGGACACGAACATTATGACGGCCGAGGATCCGGTGGAATTTCAGCTGGGCGGCGTTAACCAGGTGCAGATGAAAGAGCAGATCGGCCTGAACTTCGCGACCGCTCTGCGCGCGTTTTTGCGGCAGGATCCGAACATCATTCTGGTCGGCGAGATTCGAGATTTTGAAACCGCGGAAATCGCCATCAAGGCCGCCCTTACCGGCCATTTGGTGTTATCCACGCTGCACACGAATGGCGCGCCGGAAACGATTACCCGTCTGATGAACATGGGCATCGAGCCCTTCCTGGTGGCGACTTCGGTGCACTTGATCTGCGCGCAAAGACTGGTGCGGCGCATTTGCAAGGACTGCGCCGAGGTGGTGGATATGCCGCCGCAGGCGCTGATCGACGAAGGCTTCACGCCGGAAGAATCGAAGACGGTGAAGATCATGAAGGGTAAGGGCTGCGCCACCTGCAACAAGACGGGCTACAAGGGTCGCACGGGATTGTATGAAGTGATGGAGGTCGACGACGAGATCCGGGAACTGGTTCTGGTCGGCGCCTCGGCGGTGGAACTCAAGAAAAAGGCGATTGAACGCGGCATGATCACCCTGCGACGCAGCGGGCTGATGAAGGTCGCACTCGGCTTCACCACGCTCGAAGAAGTGGCTCGGGAAACGATCCACTAAAAAAACGGCAGAAGGAAAGAGAAAACATGGCACTCACATTAAGCGATCTGCTCCGCCGCATGCTGGAGATGGGAGGAAGCGATCTTCACATCACCACCAATTCTCCGCCGCAAATTCGCGTCCACGGCCACCTGGTGCCGCTCGACCTGCCGCAGCTCACGCCCGCCGAGACCAAGCAAATGGCCTACAGCGTGATGACGGATTCGCAGAAGCATCGCTTCGAAGAAAACCTCGAAATGGACTTCTCCTTCGGGTTAAAAGGTTTGGCGCGCTTCCGCGCCAACGTCTTCAACCAGCGAGGCGCGACGGCCTGCGTCTTCCGTCTGATTCCGTTTGAGATCAAGTCGTTTAATCAGCTCGGACTGCCGGCGGTCGTCAGCAAGCTTTGCGACAGGCCGCGCGGGCTGGTCCTGGTCACTGGGCCGACGGGTTCGGGAAAGTCTACGACTCTCGCGGCCATGATCGACAAGATCAATAGCGAGCGCCACGACCACATCCTGACCATCGAGGACCCGATCGAATTCGTGCACATGAACAAGAACTGCGTGGTCAACCAGCGCGAATTGCACTCGGATACCAAAAGCTTCACCGACGCGCTGCGGGCCGCGCTCCGCGAAGATCCGGACGTGGTGCTGATCGGCGAAATGCGCGATCTGGAGACTATCGAATCGGCGCTGCGCATCGCCGAAACCGGCCACTTGACCTTCGGCACGCTGCACACCAACTCGGCGTCGTCGACCATCAACCGAATCATCGACGTGTTTCCGGCGCACCAGCAATCGCAGATCCGGGCGCAGCTTTCGCTGGTGCTCGAAGGCATCATGTGTCAAACGCTGGTGCCGAAGTCGGACAACAAGGGGCGGGCGATGTGCATGGAGGTGCTGGTGCCGAACGCCGCCGTGCGCAACCTGATCCGCGAAGACAAGATTCACCAGATTTATTCGGCGATGCAGTCGGGCCAGGACAAGTACGGAATGCAGACCTTTAACCAGTCGCTGGCGACGGCGTACTTCCAGAAGCAGATCACGCTGGAGACGGCCATTTTGCGATCCAGCAATCAGGATGAGCTCCAGGAGATGATCTCGCGCGGAGCCAGCCTGCTGAACCGGCCGACCGCCGCGGGGACGAGAACTCCGATACCGACGAAGAAATAATCGTCACCGGGTTAGAGGCCGAACGAGTTGAACAAGGAATCCGGGAAATCCGGATAGAACATCACTAGGGTTACGACAGTAAGGTTGCAGGCGCGGTTGGCGAGCCGCGCGGGCGAAATACGAATCAGGAGAAATCAGCCATGCCGGTATTTACATTTTCTGGGAAAACAGCCTCGGGCGAAAAAGTGCAGGGCGAGCGCGTCGCGCCCAACAAGGACGGATTGGCGGCGCAACTCCGCAAGGAACGGATCACGCCGGGCTCGATCCGCGAGAAGGGCAAGGAATTTTCACTGCCGACGTTCAAGAAGAACAAGGTCAAGGTCAAGGACGTGGCGGTATTCTTCCGGCAGTTCTCGGTCATGATCGACGCTGGCCTGCCGCTGGTGCAATGCCTGGAAATTCTCGGCTCGAACCAGGAGAACCCGAGCTTCCAGAAGACGCTGCTGGGCGTGAGGACGACGGTGGAAGGCGGCGCGACGCTGGCCAACGCGATGCGCCAGTACCCGGTCATCTTCGACGACCTGACCACGAACATGGTGGAGGCGGGCGAAACGGGCGGCATTCTGGATCTGATTCTGCAACGGCTGGCGATCTACGTCGAGAAGGCGGTCAAGCTGCGCGCGGCCGTCAAGTCGGCCTTGATCTACCCGGTTGCGGTTGTCTCTTTCGCCATGTTGATCGTCGCCGCCCTGCTGAAGTGGGTGGTGCCGATTTTTGCCAACCTGTTTGTCGGATTGAATGTAGCGCTGCCATTGCCGACCCGCATCGTCATCGGCATGAGCAGCTTTGTCGGCCACTTCTGGTGGTTCTTTATCGCGGCCGGGATCGGCCTGTACTTCGGCGTCAAGCAGCTGCGAAAGCATCCGCGGGGCCGCTATCACTTTGACGCCATGCTCCTCAAGCTGCCCATCATGGGCTTGCTGCTGCGCAAGATCGCGGTCGCGCGCTTTACGCGAACTCTCGGCACCCTGATCACCTCGGGCGTTCCGATTCTGGAAGGCCTGGCCATCACCGCGCGCACCTCGGGCAACGCCGTGCTGGAAGAAGCCCTGATGAAAGTGCGGAAGGCCATCGAAGAAGGCCGCACCATCGTTGACCCGCTGCGCGAGTGTGGAGTGTTTCCGAACATGGTGACGCAGATGATCGGCGTCGGTGAAGCAACCGGCGCCATGGACGCGATGCTCCAGAAGATCGCCGACTTTTACGAAGACGAGGTCGACGCCGCCACCAAAGACATGCTGGCCATGCTGGAGCCGGTGATCATCGGCATCCTCGGCGTGAGCATCGGCGGCATCGTTATTTCTTTGTATATGCCGCTCTTCGCGATGATCGGAAAACTGGCGGGATAGGTGAGCTTCGAGCTACGAGCCGCGAGCTTCGAGCAAGCAACGCGAAGCTTTGTCGAACCGGGTCTTGAACTCGCGGCTTGCCACTCGTGGTTCGAAACCACTCGAACTCGGGAGCTCCGGGAAATTTGAACTCCATGCATTCCACAACCGACGACCGCAATTGGCTGACCTGGCTGGTCAAAGTGCGCATGCTGATTTTGATGGTCCTGCTCGTCATCGAGCTGGCCGTCATCCGGCTGACGCCGAGTCCGGTGCCGGTGGTGCCGTTTCTGACGGGAATGGTGCTGTGGTTCGTGCTCTCGCTGTTTTTCCTGTTTCTGGTTACGGTGTGGAACGAGACCCGGCTACAGGCGATACTACAGGTGCTCGCCGACATCGCCATGGTCACTCTGGTGGTGCAGCTCACCGGAGGGATCGAGAGTTCGCTGAACTTTCTTTATCCGCTGGTGATCGTGGTGGCGGCCATGCTGCTGCCGCGCGGCTGGGGATATTTGAGCGCGGCCCTGGCTTTCATCTCGTTCGCCGCGGTGTTGGAACTTGCTTACTACGGCGCGATCCCGTCGTATTCCGGATTGCACCCGAAATTAAAGGCGTTGCAGGTCGTAATCCTCGTCAACCTGTTTGCCTACTTTGCCATCGCTTACCTCGCAGGTCTGCTGATGACCAAGCTGCGCCAGGTTGATGTCCAGCTTAAGAACGCGAGCGGCGCGCTCGAGAACCTGCAAGCGCTGCACGAGAACATCGTGCAGTCGATGAGCGGGGGCGTGATCACGACCGGTCCGGACGGGCGCATCACGCTCGTGAACCGGGCGGCGCAGCATCTGCTGGAGATTTCCGACGAGGAATTGCGCGGCCGTTCGGTGGGCGAGCTCTTTCAGGATCCGTTGCCGAGTTTCGGCGTGCGGGGCGGGGCGGAAGTGCGCTACACGACCGCCAAGGGCTTTCGCAAAACGTTCCGGGTATCGGTCTCCGCGCTCAACGACCGCGGCGACGCCGGATTTGTTTATACCTTCGACGATCTGACGGAAGTGCGGCGGCTGGAGAGGGAAGTGCGCATGCAGGACCGCCTGGCGGCGGTGGGACGGCTGGCGGCCGCCATCGCGCACGAGATTCGCAACCCGCTGACCTCAATCGCCGGTTCGGTGAGCATGCTGTCGGATGCGCCCGCGTTGACGCCGGAAGAGCGCCATCTCCTGCAAATCGTGATCCGCGAGTCGGAACGGCTGAACAACATCATTACCGATTTTCTCGCCTACTCGCGTGGCAAGCAGTATCGTTTCGAACGCGTGAACCTGATTCCGTTGCTCGAAGACACGCTCACGCTGATCGAGCACCGTCTGCTGGCCGAGGATGCGAACATCCGCGTGGAGCGCCGCTTTCAGAGCCCGGAGGCGTGGGCGCTGGCGGATGGCGACAAGATCAAACAGGTATTTTGGAATTTTTCCGAAAACGCAGTACGGGCGATGAATAAGACGGGCGGCAAACTTTCGGTCTCTCTGGTGGGACGCGACCAGGATTGGGAGATCAACTTCGCCGACACCGGCCCGGGCATTCAGCCCCAGCAGGCGGAAAAGATCTTCGAGCCCTTCCAATCGAGCTTTGAGGGAGGCACCGGCCTTGGCCTGGCCATCGTTTACCAGATCGTGCAGGCGCACGAAGGGAAAGTATGGGCGCGGTCGGAGGCGGGTAAGGGAGCGAACTTTGTACTGCGGTTGCGGCGCATGGAGCGGGCGGAGATAGCGCCAATGCAGGAGCAGACGCAGGCCCTGGGCGCGGGGTTTGGTGGGGATTTGAAATCGGCCGGGGCGGCAAGCGCGGGCGCGGGAGGTGCGAAGCGTGGGTAGCATTCTCGTCTGCGACGACGAACGCTCGATCTGCGAACTGCTGGATATTGCGCTCCGCCGCGACGGCCACAAGGTGGAGACGGTAACGGGCGGCGAGGCCGCTCGGCGCAAGATCGATAGCGCGCTCTTCGATGTGATCGTGACCGACATCAAGATGCCGGGCGTGGGTGGAGTGGAGGTGCTGCGGCATGCGCACCAGGTTTCGCCGGAGTCGGCGGTGATTCTGATGACGGCGGTGGACGATTACGAGGCGGCGGTGGAAGCGGTGAAGGCGGGCGGAGCCACCGATTACATCCGCAAAAGCACTGGGCTGGTGGATGAAGTCAAGCTGGCGATCGCGCGCTCGCTGGCGAAGGTCTCACTCAGCCGGCAGAATTTCGCATTGCGGCGGGACGCGGCGGCGCGCAACTCGCTCGAGAACATGATCGGGATCAGCCCGGCAATCGAGAAGCTGAAGCAGACGATTCGCACGGTGGCCACCACCAGCAGCACAATCCTGGTGTATGGCGAGAGCGGAACGGGCAAGGAATTAGTGGCGCGCGCGGTGCACACCTGCTCGCCGCGCGACGCGGAGACGTTCGTTTCGGTGAACTGCGGCGCGTTCCCGGAGACGCTGCTCGAAAGCGAACTGTTCGGCTACGTCAAGGGCGCGTTCACGGGGGCGAGCCAGAACCGGCGCGGGCTATTCGAAGTGGCGGATCAGGGCACAATTTTTCTGGACGAGATCGGCGAGATGACGATGCCGATGCAGGTCAAGTTGCTGCGCGTGCTACAGGAGCGCACGGTGCGTCCGGTGGGCGGCACGAGCGAAATCGCGGTCGACGTGCGGGTGATTGCGGCGACCAATCGCAATCTCGACCGGCAGGTCAGCGAAGGCACGTTTCGCGAGGACCTTTATTACCGGCTGAATGTGATTCCGATCCGGGTGCCGAGCCTGCGCGAGCGGCGCGAGGATATTCCGCTGCTGGCAAATCATTTCCTGAAAAAATACGCGCCCGGAGCGGGCAAGAGCATTCACGCCATGGCGCCGGCCTCGCTGGAAACCTTGAATGGCTACGACTGGCCGGGCAACGTACGGCAACTGGAAAACACCATCGAACGCGCGGTAGCCATGGAAGCGAGCGGCGAATTGCACGTGGAACTGCCGGCAGAGCGGCCCAAGGCGCGGGCGGTGGCGGCGGGCGCCGAGACAGGATTCCCGGTTTCAGCGGGGTCGGTTCTGCCCGAAGGCCAGAACATGGAGAACTATGTCGCGCAGATCGAGCGCTCACTGCTACAGTCGGCGCTTGGCCAGACCAGCGGTGTGCAGGTGAAGGCGGCGGAGTTGCTGGGCATCTCCTATCGATCGTTTCGGCATTTGATGAAGAAGTACGATTTGTAGGAGTGGGCTGGTTTTTCCTGTTGAATTGCCGGTCCCCGAGTCCGGTAGTCGCGAGGACGCGGGAGAGGGCGGTTCGACCACGACGAGCCTACTTGCGAAAGCATTGGGGCTCGTTCTCACTGCACTCCTCCCCGGAATCATTGATCCAGACCGACTCCTGAATGTGGGCCTTGGCGGGATCCGAGAAATTGATTTCGACATAGTCGCTTTCACCGCACCGATCATAGCTTTCAAGGATGGCGAAGCCGGCGACGTGCTTGACTCCCTTGAACTGAAACTGCGCGAAGTACTCGCCTTCCCGCAGAGGCTCTACAAAAAAGTGTCCATGGACGTCGGTCCGGGTGCTCTTCACTAATGCTCCACAACACTTCTGGTTGCCATCCGGCACGAAAATGGAAAGCGACTCCTGCATGATTCGCTTTCCGCGAACCTTCGCCTGTCCGGCAAAGCAATCAATGGGTGTGAAGCCGTCCGAGTCGTATTTCTGCGCTTTTGCCAGGCGAGCCTGCATATCCTGGGCTGACTGCGCGAGACCCGGCATCGCCAACAATCCCACAAGCAAGACGAAGAAGCACTTCATGTGAGTCAAATTACGCCTGTCGGCGCACTGTATCCAGTTAACTGTTGAGATTTTGGTCGGGGCGCGCGGATTTGAACCGCGGACCCCCTGCGCCCAAGGCAGGTGCGCTACCAGGCTGCGCTACGCCCCGACTGGGTTGATTATAAATGAAGGAAAGGACGTGACCTTGGCGGCACTCCCCAAACGTGGTCTGGGTGTGGGCGGCGGGATGGGGATATAATTCTTAGGCGAAAGTCATGCCTAATGCACGCTATGCGCTGGTGAGCTATGTTCGCAATCCAGTGGGGGAATTCGTGGAGAAGCTTCGCCAGGAGCTGCATCCGACGATGGCCCACATGCCCGCGCACCTTACGATTCTGCCGCCGCGCGAGCTCTCCGGAAGCGAAACTGCCGCGCTGGAATTTTTGGAAGACGCTTGCAGCCATGTGATTCCGTTTGACGTGGCCCTGGGAGACGTTGAGAGCTTTCTACCCACGACGCCGACGGTTTTTATTGAGGTGAAGCGCGCGGCGTACCGGATGCGCGAGCTGCACAATCAACTGGGCTCAGAGATGCTGTGCTGTGACGAGAGCTGGCCGTACATTCCGCATCTGACGATCGTGAAAACGGAGCTGGATGAAGAGGCACGCCTGGCGCTGATGGTGGCGCGCGAACGATGGAGCCATTTTCGGGGCAAGCGCGAGGTTCATCTGGATGAACTGATGTTCGTGCGCGAGAGTGGCGGGCACTGGCAGGATTTGGCGCCTGTGCCCTTAGGACGCGGCCAATTGTCTTCCAAGTCTTAAATCCCCTTGCAAGAATCACCAGTAAACCCCCTAAAAACCCAGAACTGACGGGCGTTTCGCGGCCTCGGAAGTGCATGTACTTCTCCGTGGTTGCCAACACGAATAGCCGGATTACCATAGGTTTACGGGCTCGAAATCAGCGCCGGATCCCAGGCTGCGGGTTGATCTGAAAACGGCCGATCCACAAAAGATTGGCCGAAAAAGATTTGGAAGAGTGCATATGCAAATTGGGGTTTATGGATCCGGCTATCTAGCAACGGTTATTTCCGCCTGCCTTGCCGACTTCGGCACGCCAGTGTGCTGCTGCCACGCCGACGGCACGCAGATCATGGAAATCGCCAAGGGCAATACTCCTTTCTTCGAAAAAAATCTTCAGGAAGTGATTCGCCGGAACGTGCGCTCGGGGCGCCTGGCGTATTCGGCCGATCCGGAAGATCTGGCGCACAAGGCGCAAGTGATTTTTCTGGCGGAGGATTCCGCCGAGGGGCTGCAAGACATTACGGTGCGGCTGGCGCGCGCGGCGGGGCGTTTTCAAGTGCTGTCAGTGGTGACACCGGTGCGGGTGGGCTCGACCACGCAGATCGAAAAGGCGCTGCGGGCGGGCGGACTGAAGAGTCTGCTGGTGTGCCAGCCGATGTTCTTCACCAATGGCTGCGCGGTGGAAGACTTCAACTGGCCGGATCGGATCATTCTGGGCACGTCGTCGAGCGAGGCGGTCACGTCGCTGAAGCAGATTTTTCACCCGTTGGTGATGCGCGGGGTTCCCGTGCTGGTGACAAACTTCGAAACGGCGGAACTGGCGCGCGAGGCGACGACTGCTTTTGTGGCCACCAAGATTTCATTCATTAACGAGATCGCGAGCCTGTGCGAGCATGTGCACGCGGATGCGGTCAGCCTGTCACTGGCGCTGGGGCTCGACAAGAAGATTGCGCCGCGCTGCCTGCAACCGGGAGCGGGGATGGGCGGAATTTTTGCGCAGAGCGATATGGATTCGCTGACGGAGTTGGCGCGGGGGAACCGCGTGGATCTGAAAATTTTGAATGCGGCACGCGAAGTGAACCGTGACCTGGTGCAACGGCTGATGGAGAAAGTATCCGGCGCGTTGGCGACCGTGCAGAACAAGGATGTGGGGATTCTGGGGCTGGCCTTTAAGCCGAATACGAATTCCGTGGCCGGATCGGCGTCGGTGCAACTGGCGCAGAGCCTGCTTTCCAAGGGCGCGCGCGTGCGGGCTTACGATCCGGTGGCGATTCCGGAGGCGAAGCTGCAACTGAACGGCACGGTGAAGTATTGCGAGTCCGCGTATGGGGCGGCTGAGGGTGTGGACGCCCTGGTGGTGGCAACGGGCTGGTCGGAGTTCCGGACGCTGGATTTCACGAAGATCCGGCACCTGGTCAAGCGGCCGATCATTATCGACACGAAGAACCTGTTGGATTCGGCCCGGCTGCGGGCAATGGGATTCCAATATATGGGCGTGGGGAGATAAGGGCGGCGGCTCATGGCAGGCTCTTCGCTGCGCTCAGGATGACATTCTTGTAGAGGGCTGACGGCTGTCGCGAGATCTGACTGTCTGAGGCTGAAAGCTGATGGCTTGGAGCTGAGAGCTCACGTTCTGGAGCTAAGAGTTGACGGCTTAGAGCTGAGAGCCGGCTTCCTCCGCAATTGTTATAATCATTTTCTGCGGTGGGAGTAGCTCAACTTGGTAGAGCATCGGACTGTGGCTCCGACGGTTGCGGGTTCGATTCCCGTCTCCCACCCCAAATGATTCGGTCCTGATTGAGGCGAGCGGACTCCCGCGATCGATAATTCGGAAGATTCAAAGCGGCGGAGCTGTTATGGTCCGCCGCTTTTGTTTTACAGGCTGCCTGGTTTAGCAGTCCGGTCTAGTGATGTTCGCCACCACCATGGGATGGGCTGCCGTGCCCGGCTGCGGCGTGAGAGCCGCCGTGGGATGCATTGCCATGCGCTGCTGCGGGATGGGTGTGCGCCGCTGAGGGTCTACCGTGGGCGCTGTTGCGGCCCGCGCCTGCCGATGGGCCATGTCCACGATTCTCGGCGTGTACCACACCGCCGCGCTGACCAGCTACGTAGCGTCCGCCTCCGCCGCCGCTGAAGCGATGACCGCCCCAGCCATGGTTATATCCCCAGCTCGCCCAGGGGCCCACACCGAGGAAGATGCCGTTATAGAAGTATCCGGGCCCATAAAAGCCACTGGGCGCGCAGCCGTATGGTGAGTAGTCATAATAGCCGTAAGCACAGACCGGCGGGTTGATGCTGATGCTAACTTGAGCGCTCGCCGCGGGCACCACGGCCAAAGTAGCCAGCAAAGTTGCGGTGCCGGCCAGAAGCATACTGCGGATTGCGAACTTTTGAAGCACGGTCTTGAGTTGCCACATTTTAGGTATCCCCTTGGAATTTCCACTTCCCATTCGAAGTTGTATCTCCAGTGTCAGGCTTCTGGTTGGGGATAACTGGTCAATACAGACCATGGTGGCGCTATTTGGGTCAGGGCCTAATGGACGTGTGCGCGGAGGTTGGGAGCGATCTTGGAGACGGGTGGGTCGACGGACGGCCTCCCGGGTGTCGCCCGTTGCTCGGTATATTGTTGAGCGGTGTCTTAGGCTCGAGTTCGCCGCCGACAGAGGTCCGTCGCTCCGCGAAGGATGAGAAAGCGCAACAGTTTCTCTAGTTGCGCGCTCCGACCACTTCCTTCTCTCTCGCGGCGTAGTGCGACTCTACGTAGTCGTCGAGAATCTTGGTGAACTCTTCGACTATCTTGTCGCCTTTTAGCGTTGTGAATAAGCGGCCGTCGACGTAGACGGGGGCTTTTGGCTCTTCGAAGGTTCCGGGGAGCGAGATGCCTAGATTGGCGTGTTTGGATTCGCCGGGGCCGTTTACCACGCAGCCCATCACCGCGACCTTCATTTCCTCGACTCCGCTGTGGCTTTCTTTCCAGAGCGGCATTTGCTCGCGCAGATAGGTTTGAATCTGCTGGGCCATTTCCTGGAAGAAAGTGCTGGTGGTGCGGCCGCAGCCGGGGCAGGCGGTGACTTGCGGGGTGAAGCTGCGGATGCCGAGCGATTGCAGAATCTGCTGCGCCACGCGGACCTCTTCAGTGCGATCACCTCCGGGGGCGGGCGTGAGAGAGACGCGGATGGTGTCGCCGATGCCTTCTTGCAGCAACACAGCCATGGCGGCGCTTGAGGCGACGACGCCTTTGGCACCCATGCCGGCTTCGGTGAGGCCGAGGTGCAGAGGATAGTCGCAGCGCTCGGCGAGGCGGCGATAGACATCGATCAGATCCTGCACGCCGCTCACTTTTGCGCTGAGGATGATCTGGTCGGGGCGAAGCCCGTACTGCTCAGCCAGTTTGGCGGAGTTCATGGCGCTGACGACCATCGCTTCCATGGTGACTTCGCGGGCGTCCTTCGGATCGGCAAGGAGGGAATTCTCGTCCATCATTTTGGTGAGGAGAGATTGATCGAGCGAGCCCCAATTGACGCCGATGCGCACGGGGCGCTGGTACTTGACGGCGACTTCGATCATGATGCGGAAGTTGTCGTCATTCTTGCGGCCGACGCTGACGTTGCCGGGATTGATGCGGTATTTGGCGAGACCTTCGGCGCACTCAGGATATTTGGTCAGAAGTTGATGGCCGTTATAGTGGAAGTCGCCGACGATGGGGACAGAGATGCCCAGTTTGGCGAGGCCTTCAACGATGTACGGAATGGCCTTGGCGGCGTCGTCATTGTTGACGGTGACGCGGACGATTTCGCTGCCGGCGCGGGCCAGGGCGGCGGTCTGCTGGATGGTGCCGGGGATGTCGGCGGTGTCGGTGTTGGTCATGGACTGCACCATAACTGGTGCAGCGCTCCCGACGCGGACTCCACCAATAGAGGCAGTGACAGTTTTTCTGCGAACGATTTCAGCCATAGGAATCTCTATTTTAGCAGCCGCGGACGAGGTGCGCATGGCCTCGGAGGGGTTAGACAAGATGGTTCAGAGACGGGCGAACCGTGTCGCTTCGGCGAGTCGCTTTCCGCCACGGGCCAATCCACCACATCCACCGATCAAGGCAGATGCGTTATGCCGGGCAGGGTCTTCACTATGTCGTTGTAGATCACCGTTACGGCGAAGAGGACGAGGAAGACGAAAGCGGCCTGGTAGATGCGCTCTTTTATGGCCAGGCTGATGTCTCTCTGCATGAGGCTCTCGATGATCAGCAGCAGGATGACTCCGCCATCGAGGATGGGAATGGGAAGCAGGTTCATCACGCCCAGGTTGAGGCTGATGATCGCGCTTACGAATAAGAGCGGAGTCCAGCCTTGCTCGCGGGCGGCGCTGCCGACGGCGCTGCCGATGCCGATTGGACCATCGACCTGGCGGATGGAGATCTTGCCGGCAATCATCTTCCGCAACAGCTCAAGGATTAGAGACGAATTGTTTACACACTCGCCGGCCGATTTCCTGACCGCCTGCGCGAAAGGCAGCTGGATGACTTTCGTCGGATTGCTGGCGAGGCCGATACGGTAGCGCATCTCGCCCGGAGGGCTGCCCGCCGACAGCTTGGGATGAACCGTGAAGTTGAGTTTTTGGCCGTTGCGGAGAACCACGATATCGAGAGGCTGATCCTTGGTGTGCGACATCATGTCGACGAGGGCCTCGGTAGCGGGAACGTCGTGGCCGTCGACGGTGAGGATCTGGTCGCCGACCTTGAGACCTGCCTTTTCGGCGGGCATGTCAGGTTCGATCATGGTGGCGATAAATTCCGGGTACTTGGGAACCATGCCCACGTCACCCGCCTGATTGGGACCCATGGGCTGAGGGACGAGAGTGATATCGGAAATAACGCCCTTGCGCAGAATTTCAAACTTCAGAGGCTGATTGGGGCTGAGCGCCTCTTTCTCCATTACCTCTTCCCAGTTGGGATTCTCGACGTTATCGATGCGCAGGATCTGGTCACCTGGCTGGATCCCCCCATTCGCGGCCGGGGTGCCGGGGGTGACCCAGCCGACGAATGCGGGGCCATCGATGACGGTAGAGTATTCGTAGTGCGTCATGAAAACGCCTGTCCACAGCGCGAAGGCGAGGAGGACGTTCATGGCGGGTCCAGCGATGGCGATGACGAAGCGCTGCCAGCGGGGGTGATTAAGAAACTCACCGGGGTCATCGGTGCGCTCATCCATGGGATTTTCGCCGGACATTTTGACGTATCCGCCGAGGGGCAAAATATTAATGCGATAGTCGGTTCCGCCGTGCTGAAAACCCAGCAGGCGTTTGCCAAAGCCGATGGCGAACTGCTCGACGCGCACCCCAAAATACTTCGCCGCAGCGTAATGACCGAACTCGTGCAGAAGGATCATGAGGCCGAGCACGATCGCCATGACGTAGACGGTGTGCAGTACCGACAAGATTTGGTGCATATATAGAAAAATACTCCGCAAGAAAAGCGTTAGGAAATAGCCCTGATGGGCGATGCCGAGCGGCTGCGCTGTTTTACCACCTCGCTGGCCAAACGGCGGGCATTGGAATCCGAGGCCAATACCTCTTTAATAGACGCTAAATTGGCTGCTGGCGTTGCAGTTAATACGTCTTCGATGATGCGCGGGATATCGTCGAAGGCGATCTGCTCGTCCAGAAAGGCCGCGACGGCGATCTCGTCGGCAGCATTGAGGGCGATGGTTTTGGTGCCGCCGCTGCCGGCTGCCTCATAAGCCAGACTTTTGTAAGCTAAAGCCAGACAAGGGAATTTGACCATATCCGGGGGGCAGAAATCGAGGTGACGCAGGTCCATGACCGGGAAACGAAGGTCGGAGGCGATACGATCCGGGTAGGTAAGGGCGTAGAGGATCGGGAGGCGCATATCGGTCACGGAGAACTGGGCAAGGATGCTGCCGTCGACGAACTCGACCATGGAGTGAATGGTGGACTGCGGGTGCACGATGACCTGGACGCGGTCGGGCGGGAGGTTGAAGAGGCGGCAGGCCTCGATGACCTCGAATCCTTTGTTCATCAGCGTGGCTGAATCGATGGTGATGCGTCTGCCCATCTTCCAGGTGGGGTGATTGAGCGCCTGAGCTACGGTGATGCCAGGGAAGTCCTCGCGGGGAGTATGCAGGAAGGGACCGCCCGACGCGGTGAGCCAGATGCGGGCAACCTCGTTCATGCGGCCTCCGCGGAGGCACTGATGAACGGCGTTGTGCTCGGAGTCAATGGGCAGTAGCGGCTTACCCTGGCGGCGGGCCTCAGAGGTGATGAGGTCGCCGGCGACGACCAGACATTCTTTATTTGCGAGGCCCACGGACTTGCCGGCTTTGACGGCCTCATAAGTGGCTTCGAGGCCGGAGACGCCGACGATGGCGCTGACCACGAAATCGACGTCCGGGTGGGTGGCAACGCGGACGGTGCCTTGGCTGCCGTGAACGACCTCGGTCCGGAGGCCGGCGGCGTGGAGTTTGGCGCGCAGGACCTGGGCGTCATCAGGGCTGGCTACGGACACCACCTGGGGCTTGTAGCGGAGTGCTTGCTGGTAGACGGCCTCGAGGTTCGAGCCGGCGGCCAGGGTTGAGACCTGGAAGCGGTCAGGGTAGCTATCAACGATGCTGAGGGTGCTGCCGCCGATCGAACCGGTCGAGCCGAGGATGGCGATACGCTTCATGTCTCCTGCTTATTGTAAGGGACGGGCCTCAGGCTCGGCTAAATCGAGGAGGCAGGGAGGTTACTAGATGCGGATCGCGCGGTCTTCCACTCAGACTCCCTCGCGGTTTTGGCGAGAGGAAGAATGAGACGCGCCGGGGTTTCGTAAAGTCATCGGTCGTCAGTCGTCTGTGTCGGGTCTTTGCCGACTGCCGGGTGTCGCAAGACTGGATGTCGCAAGACAATGCCCGGAGAGAGTTGCAGGACGGCGTGCTACTCGCGATCGTTTCTCAGCTTATTTGCAATGTTCTTTATCTCTTTTTCCCGCTCTATATTCACGATTCCTTTCGCATCGTCGTAAAGGCTTTCGCGCAGCAGGGTAATGAGTCGAGCTTTGAGTTTTGCCCGCGGGGCGAGACGGGAAGGAACGGCAATGACTGAGGGTTGAGAGCACGTCAGAGGACTCCCGACGAACGCAGCTCCGAGATCAGGGTCTGGTCGTCCCATGCTGGTAGACGCCGATTGCGCGCCAGCAAGGGCAGCAACAAGAACGACAGGCAGCAGAAGAAAATTCCTTTTGGCCACATTTCTACCCCCTCCATTCCGGGCGCCGCGGGAACGAATACAGCTGTTCCGCGCGCTGTCACACAGATGGGGGATGCGAGGCGGTGGTTGTTCTCTACGGTAATTCCAGGGTCGACTTACTGTTCGCGTGGGATTCTGAATGACTTGCGGACCGGCCGATCTGGAAGTGATCGCGCAAAAAAACGACCATGGCGTGGCACGCGCGGGCACTCGCACGCAGATACGAAGGACCCGGGCAAGAATCAATGTTGTCCCGGTTCGTTCGAGTGAGTCTCGAGATCCGCGAGCCGGTGCACGCCAGTGCGCTGGAGAGCGAACAAGATTCCCCAGATGAGACCGGCCGACGCCAAGGCCAGGGACGCGACGGTCGCCAGCGTCAATACCAGCGAAGGCCAAACGGCGGACGAGCTGCCGTATTTCGACTCGATGCCGCTCGCCTTCGAGATTGTCAGCACGACTCCCGCAAAGATGAGCACCATCAGAAAAACGGTGGAACGAGGGAAGCGAAATTCAAGACGCATGTCGAACCTCCGAAATGGAATCCCTTGGTTGCCGAAGATGCCGCGAGCGCGCTCCCGCAGAGCACCCAGGAGCAAGCCACCGGTTTCGCGCATGTAAAAAGAAATGCGGGCGAGCAGATTTCCGGCTTGGCCGACGGCGTATGCCTGCTGGAAGACTGAAGTCATTTCTTCGTTGTACTCGCGACGAAAATCCGCCGGGTAGAGACAAAGCAAACACCGGTACAAGACGAGCATTGGAATCAGGCCTCCTTTCGGACGGCTCGCAGACTGGCCAATCTGGTCAGGCGCTTCATGCGGTCAATTTCCACCTGCAAGTTGCGGCGGCCTTTTGAAGTGAGCCGATAGGCGCGGCGGTCGCGCAGTGCCTCATCCTCCGCGAAGCGTTCGATCCAACCCTGGTCAAGCAGGCGCCGGAGGGCGCCGTAGAGGGTGCCGGTGCTGAGCGTGACGCGGCCGCCGCTCATGCGCTCCACATCCTTCAAGATGGAGTAGCCGTGACGCGGTTGTTCGGCCAGACTCAGCAAGACCAGCAAAACGGGTTCAGTTAAGGGCAACGGCTGCATATGTCGGGTAACGATATGTCGTTGGACGCCATATTAAGGGATTTGGGCTTCACGTGTCAATGGCAAATGTATTTGGGACTGACTTGGTTAGTTTTGAGCTACTACTGCATCAGCTGCCAGGCGCGGAAGGCCCAGACTATGGGTACGGCGAAGAGCATGGCGTCGATGCGGTCGAGCATGCCTCCGTGGCCGGGCAGGATGGAGCCGGAGTCTTTGACTCCCGCTCCTCTTTTTATGAGGGATTCGACCAGGTCGCCGAGCTGGGCGGCGAGATTGACGACCGCAGAGAGCGCGATTATGGGCCAGAGAGGCGGCTGCTCGTGACCGAACATTCCGCTACGCGCGTCGATCAAGCCGACGCGGAGTAGACCTTCACTCAAGCGGGTGGCGTAGTGGAACCAGATCGCGCCGACGAGGACGCTGGCGCCGACGGAGGCGATCGCGCCCTCCCAGGTTTTTTTTGGGCTGATGCGCGGCGACATGCGATGGCGGCCAATGGCTTTGCCGACGAAGTAGGCGAAGATGTCTCCGGCCCAGACGGCGAGCAGCGTGTAGATGACCCAGATGGCTCCGGCGGGCTGGCGGCGAATTTCTATAAGCAGAGCCATAGGGATGGCGATGTAGGCGAAGGCGAACGTGGATGCGGCTGCGGCGGGATAGCTGGTGCGTAGATCAGCGCGGCGCATGGCCACTGTCAGGAAGACGAAAGGGGCGAGCGCGACGGCTGCGGTTATGCCGTAGATGGCAGAGGCCGCCTCCATGAGCGGCGTGGCGCCGGTGGACGCGATCATGATGAAGACGAAGAAGGCTCCGGTGAAAACGTAAGTTGATTGTGAGAGGGGCTGGCCTGCGTAGTGCACGGCCAACTTAAGGAATTCGGCGATGGCCAAGAGGGCCACGGCGGCGGCGACTAGGACTAATAGATAGGCCGGCGCTTTTAGGACGAGGAGAAGAACTAAGGGGATCAGGACTACGGCCGTGGCTATGCGCTGGATCATTCAGTTGGATGGCGTCGGGAAATCTTAAACTACAGGGTACACGGAGGACCACCGGGGAATGCTCAGCGCTTGGCCTCGGCGTGCAAGCGGGGCTTGGCATGGGTGTGCTGATGGCCGGGGTCTTGTCCCAGGCCGCCGTAGCGGCGCTCACGTTTTTGATACTCTTCGATGCCTTCGAGTAGCTGAAGTCCGCGGAAATCGGGCCACAGGGTCTGAGTCACGTAGATTTCGGCATAGGCGAGCTGCCAGAGAAGGAAATTGCTTAAGCGCATTTCTCCACTCGTGCGCACGACCAGATCGGGATCGGGCAGGTCGCGGGTGTAGAGATTTTCGCTGATGGACTGCTCGGTGACTTCGAGATGACTAAGGCCTCCATTGCGGGAGGCGGCTTCGGCGAGCGAGCGGAAGGCGTCGACGATTTCACTGCGTGCGCTGTAGTTGAGGGCGAGGGTGAGAATCATGCCGGTGTTGGGGGCGGTCGCGTCGCTCGCCTCTTCCATTTCGCGTTGCACGATTGCCGGCAGCTCGTGCCTGCGGCCGATGTATTGCAGGCGAATGTTGTTGCCGTTGAGAGTTTTGATTTCCGCCTTGAGATAGCGGCAGAGCAGGCGCATCAGGAAATCGACTTCGGACTTGGGGCGCTTCTTCCAGTTTTCTTCGGAGAAGGCGTAGAGCGTGAGAGCGGGAACGCCGATGCGGGCGGCGGTTTCCACGGTGGAGCGCACGGCGGCAACGCCCGCGCGATGCCCGGCTATGCGCGGCAGATGACGGCGGCGAGCCCAGCGCCCGTTACCGTCCATGATGATCGCAATGTGCCGGGGAAGCCGCGCCGGATCGAGCCGCAGGTAAGCATCGCTTTCCTTGCGGTCCATGCCAGCCGGAACCGTGTGTCGCAAGAGGAACTCTCCGAAGTTGAAGCTAACACAGGGATTCTGGGGAGTGCAATGCGAGTGTCAGAATGCTCTTCCTGCGACGCGTTTACTTTCGCGAACGGCCGAACCGGCATTGGACGCCTAGATGAATGGACTAATATAAGGTCACATATACGGTTGCGAATATGCCCTCAGACGCGTACTATAGAAGCGGTCGAGAATATGGCGTATGAAGTGTTTAAGAGGACCGGGGCGAGGGTTGAGTCGCCGACATTGTCCATAGTTCCGGAAGGCCGAATAGCGATCAATGCTGCCGCCGCGAGGATCTTCATGGGCCTCGAGATCAAGTTCGTGCTATTGCTGTGGGACCGGACAACTCACAAGCTTGCTCTTAAGGCTACCAAGAAGGGGGACAAGAATGCCTATGCCATCTCGATCGCACCGGCAAGCCACTCCGGAAGCCTCAGAGCCAAGTCATTTCTCAGTTACGTCGGTTGGAATGCGCGCAAACGAGAAATGATACCTGCAACTTGGAATGAGAGAGAGGAAATGCTCGAAGCCACGCTGCCATCTGAATACCTTGCAACAGAAAAAACCCGAGCCTCACGAGGGTAGAAGCGCCCGAGGTTCGAGGCCGCAAAGGGAGACAATCGAGAAATGGCAGGCCGATGGAAGCCGCCCAAGGAAGACCGAACCGATCGTGAATTGGTGCGTCGGAAGAGGGAACTGGCGGAAAAATTGGCCTTCGCTGTGGAATACGGAACCGAGGAGGAATTCGTTGCAGCAGTGAAGAAATTTAAACCGGGCGTCGGAAAAGAAGAATTGAAAGCCTGGATTATGCGGTTTCACGACGCCCGCCGCGAGAAGCGCGGGCTTTGATTTTGTCTATGATCTCGTCAAACTCTTTTTCCGCTCGACGGAACTCTTCGGGAGACATGCGCTCGCTTGCTTCTTCAATGAGATCGCTGAAGGAGTCAGTCAGCCTGTCCATTGCAGACGTCGGCTTGGGTGCGGGCCTTGGCATACAGAGTAAGTATAGTTTACCGCAGTGGCGTCAGCTATTACTCCGTTCCTAAAGTCACATCCAAAAGGTTACCAGACGACCCAAAATGCAGCCCCAAGCCGGAGATAGCTAGTCCTTGGTCTCCTCCGGCAAGATCGAGAGTGTCAGCCTCTCGGTGTGGCGAATGACGGTCAGCGCGCAGCGGGCGCCTACTTGCGCGTCGGTCAGGAGCCGGTGCAGGTCATCGACTCCGGCGACTGGCTTTTCGCCCAGCGCTACGATCACGTCGCCTTCGCGGAGGCCCGCCGCGCGGGCTGGGCTGTTTGGCTCAAGGCCGACGATGACCACTCCCGTTTCTTTGGGCAGATTGTAGAAGCGCACGACGCGGCGATGAATGGGCACGGTTTGCGCGGAGACTCCAATGTAGCTGCGGCGAATGCGGCCGTCGCGCAGGAGGCGGCTGGCTACGAATTTGGCGGTGTTGATGCCGATGGCGAAGCAGAGGCCTTGCGCGGGCAGGATGGTCGCGGTGTTCACGCCGATGACTTCGCCGCGCGAGTTGACGAGCGGGCCTCCGGAATTGCCGGGGTTGAGCGCGGCATCGGTCTGGATGACATCTTCGATGAGGCGTCCGGAGTAGGAGCGCAGCGAGCGGCCGAGCGCGCTGATGACTCCAGCGGTGACGGTTGACTGAAAGCCGTAAGGATTGCCGATTGCAATGGCCATTTGGCCAGGGCGGAGTTGCTGCGAGTCGCCGAGCAGAGCGGGCTGGAGAGTCGCATCGCTTCCAATGAGATCGATGCGAATGACAGCGAGGTCGGTGGCGGGATCGTCGCCGATTGTGTGCGCAGGGACGCGGCGCCCGTCGGAGAGCGTGACCTCAATGCGCGTCGCGTTGTGGATGACGTGGCTGTTGGTGAGAATGAGGCCGTCGGGAGTGAAGACAAAGCCGGAGCCTCCACCGCGCCCATCGCGGGGCTCGTTGTTGCGGGCGCGGGCGTTGAGTTGATGGACTTCGACGTTGACGACTGAGGGGCTGATTTTTTCGACGGCCGCGGTCACGACGCGGGAGTAGGCGTCGAGGAGTTGGGCGTCGGCGTGGGACGCGCGGTCGATCGGGTCGGCTGGCAATGCGCCAGGAATATCGTGTGGAGCGGACGAAAGAAAGTCGGTTGAAACAACATCTGAGTGCATGGTGCATAGATGTTGGCTGGTGTGATTTGGATTCTGGCGTGACGTCGGCGCTACAGTCGAGTCACGGTGGATGTGCCTACGGCTTTCACGCCAGCAACGAATAGTTGCCCATGGCGTCTTCCGTTTCGGTGATCGGCTTTAGCGCCGGATAGTGCCTAACCAGCGTTTCTGGGGCGCGGACTTTCTTCCCTTCCAGCAGATGACGAAGCTCGAGTGCGTTGACGGGCGCTTTCGCATTGTAGTGATTGTTGGCGATCACGAAAGTCGATTGCGCTTTCTGCGCGATGATCTCTATCTTCTCTTTCCATTTTTCGAGTTCGGCTGGCTTGTAGAGATAGTTGTAGCGGTCATTGCGACTGTCGGTCGCGGAATGGCTTTCTGACGCTTCGCCGCTTTCGAACCAGTGTTCGTAGTTGCGGCCGTGGAGGCGTACATAGCCGAGGCTCGAGGTGACGTGCTCGGTGGGCGCGAGCGAGCGGCCGAGGAGCGGTTGATCGATGTTGCAGAAGCCTACGTTGTGGCGCATGAATTCGGCGATGGTCTCGGGCTGGTTCCAGCTTTCGTGGCGGACCTCGACGACGCGCGGATACTCGATGAACTGGCGAAGAAGCTGTTCAAGATATTCGCGGTTGAGGCTGGTGTTTTTGAAGGAGACGGGGAACTGGATGAGCAGCGCGCCGAGCATGTTCTCGGCAGCCAGGGACTCGAGGCCCTCGCGGGCGAGGCGCTCGTCTTTATCGTTAGGGCGAATGCTGGCGGCGGAGGTCGGTTCCATGACGGCGAGCGGCGAGTGCGTGAAAGAGCGATGGAGCTTGGCGGTGAAGATGAAATTCGGGTTGACGGATTTTGCCTTGCGCGACCAGAGGCGGGCGAGTTCGGGCCGGATGTGTCCGTAGAAAGAGGTGTTGATTTCGATGACGTCGAAAAAGCGCGCCATGTATTCAACGGGATGGATTTTTTTGCGCGTGACTTCGGGCGGGTAGAGAATGCCGTCCCAGTCTTTGTAAGACCAGCCGGCGGTGCCGACGCGGATTTGGAGAGCAGATTCCATGAGCCGCCGGCCAGATGTGGGCAGAGTAGCACATGGGCCGGGGCGGCGCGGGGGCGCGGATGGCGGGAGCGATTGCGCGAGGCTCGGAGCCCGAGAGAAAAAGTCGCCGCAATTCTTGCTACGTCTAGCCGTGCGTTGGTGCTTCTAAGGCAATGACGTTTTAGTGAGCGACGGCATTTGGTGGGCGAAATCCTGGACTACGTATAAGCGTCCATTACTCCAGAAGGCCGCGAAGCCGGCGGAGTTGTAGGTTGGATCGAGCAGGTTGCGCCGGTGGAGCGGGGATTGCATAAGCGCTTCGAAAGCTTTTTCGGCGCTAGCGTTGAAGGCTACATTTTCGCCGACGCGATCGAGACGCAGTCCGGTTTCGAGCAGACGCGGCATCAGGCGCGGCTCGCCGTCAAACTGATGGGAGAGTTGCTGGCGCTCGACCATCAGCCGCGCGTGGGCACGGGCTGCGTTGCTCAGGGTTGCATCCATGCGCAGGGGCGGCGCTCCGGCTTCGCGACGGCTCTGATTGGCGAGTTCGAGCAGTTGCTGTTCGGCGGCGGCATCTTCATAGGGAGTGGGGGAGGGCTGCGCCGAAATCATTTTGGGGGCGGGCTGCGCGGGCTGCTGCGTGGAAGAAGCTTCCTGCGCGAGGCAGGAACCGAGGCTGTACGCAAATATGGCGAGGACCGCAAACAAGGCTCTGGGCATGGCTTTTGAGGTGGTTGAAAGAACTGTATAAAGTTCCGCTTTCCATCTCTCACGCTAGCCTCTAGAATTCTCGTCAGCCACTTACCATGGAGATCATTCTGCTGGTTACCGTTCTCGCCGGAACCCTTGTCCTGCTTGGGTTTTCGGCCCTTGTATTGCGTCGTCTTTCTGCGTCCGCGCAAGTGGATGTAAAGGCGGAGGTTGCAGGTGCGCTCGAAAGGCTCGATTCGACCCTTGGCCAGAAGATCAGTCTCAGCACTGCCGACATGGCCAGTAGGCTGGAGCAGACTAAAGGGGACCTTCGGCAGCAGGTGACAGACCGCATCCAACAAGGCTTTTCAGAGATTCGGGGCACGGTAGAGCAGCAAATGGCGGCGGGCAGGGAAGAGCAGAATCGGAGTTTGGCGGACGGGCGGCGTGAGCTGACGGGATCGCTGGTGGTGACGACGCAGCAGCTCAAAGTGGAATTTCAGCAGTTGAATCAGCAGACGGCGCAGAGCCTCGATGGTATTCGCGATCGCGTGGATGCCAAGCTGGCGGCCATCACCGAGCAGGTGCAGGTAAAGCTCGACCAGAACATCAAAGAAGGATTCGCACAGTTTGAAAAAGTGCAGCAGCACCTGCGGGCGGCGGAAGAGCAGTTGAAAGAAGTGAGCACGCTGGGGCATTCGATCAACGATTTGAATAATCTGCTGAAGCTGCCGCATTTGCGCGGGCAATTCGGTGAGGCCAGCCTGGAGCGGCTTTTGGCGGATTTTCTGCCGTCGCATATGTTTGCGCTGCAGGCATCGCCGGGCGAGGGCGGTGGACGGGCGGACGCGGTGATTTATTTTCCGGATCGCAAGCTGCCGATTGACGCGAAGTTTCCCCGCGAGCAGGTGATTGCGCTTTTTGAAAGCAATGACGAGGCGGAGATTGCCGAGGCGCGCGTGGCACTGGTGCGAGTAATGAAGGCCGAAGCAAAGCGGATTCAGCAGTACATTCAGCCGGAAAACGGCACGACCGAAATTGCGCTGATGTACCTGCCGAGCGAGACGCTGTATATGGAAGTGATTCGCAATCGCGAACTCGGCGACTGGATGAACCTTCAGCATGTATTTCCGGTTTCTCCGAACACCCTGCTGATGACGCTGCACACGATTGCGCTGGTGCATAAGTGGTATGAGGTCGCGAGTCGCTTCGAGCAGAGCCGCGCTGAACTGGCGAAGGCGCAGAAGTCATTCGACTTCTTCCAGAATCAGTTTGAGAACGTTGGCAAGAATTTGAATAAGGCGCAGGAGGCGTTTGAGACCGCCCAGCGGCATTTGAAGACCTATCGCGGGAAGGTGACTGCGCTGAGCGGGCAGGAACAGTTGGAACTGGATGCGGCCGAGGCGGCGGCATCGGCTACAACCGCGTTAGGCGTGGAGAACAGGCAACTGCCGCTGATTGATAAGGCGAGCGCGTAGTGGATGTTGGTCGGCTATACGAACCCGCCGATGAATATCGATCGATGGCAAGTTTGCAGGGCTTAGCGAAACATGCGGAGATCGAAGGCGAAGGCCTTTGGTTTTTCGATGTGGAGCTTGCGAAAATCGCGATGCGCGGGATTCAGCAAAGCGTTCCACTCTCCGCGAATTGCCGCGGATGGAACATGCAACGCAACCGTCTTCCCGGCGCGGATCCAGCGATCACCGATGGTTCTTAGCGAATCGTCCCTCAACTCATACCATTTGCGGGGCAGGGAGCGCGGGTCAAGGCGCTCGGTGGCGAGGCCTTCGGGAAGTTCCGCCTCAATCGAAACGAGGTCGTCGGGCCGCAGATTTGGCTCGAGATGAACGAATGTTTCGAGCGCCGCCAAAGCGAGAGACGTGGAAGCATAGACAATTCTGACGCCCTGGCTATTCCAGCGGCCTCCGAAGAGTCGGGCGCCATCGCCAGAAAAAGCGCCACCGGCGTGGATTGCGCGGCAGATTCTCCAGAGCTTCATGCTTCGATCTTGTTCCTTGGTCTCGGGGCTGACTTTGATTGGTCCGCGGTTTAGCTGCACTTAGCTATAGACGCCGTAAGCGATGCGTCCCAGGATATTTTCGACCTCTCTTGTGCCCAGATCGGTATCCAGATGATCGATGGGGAGTGCGCCGCCGAGGGCGCGATTCGGCGTGCGGAGCCACTGCGAGGCCTTTTCAGGATTGCCGATCATTTCGACGGCAGTGGCGTAAACGCGTGCCAGGCGCACGGTTCGGTCAGATTCTGCGGCGGTGAGACGGGAATGACGGCTGAGGCGTCGAGTTAGAGTGCGTTGCGGAATGCCGAGTTTTTCCGAGAGTGCGGCATTTTTGAGATCGAGTTTTTCACCGAGAACGAGGAGAGAACTGGACGGCAGCCCGCGCCGGATCAGGTCGGCCAGTTGGCCGAAATTCTTGACCGAGCGGCCAAGAGTCTTTTTGCCGCCAAGCACCTTGGCAATCAGCGCGGAAGTCATAGTTGGCCTCTTGGCTATAGATGATACGCCAAATGGCGCATGGCCGCAAACGGTGCTCGCGGCCTGCCCGGAATCGCGGTTGCCGCAACTCACGCGAGCTTTATTGGGCGACTCTGCTCAGTCAAGCGTCGATGATCTCAAGCGATCTTCACTTCCCAAACTCCGTCGAACTTTACAAAGTAGGGCTCGACTGAGACGCCAGGGAAAGTCTTGGTCACCAGTTCGGCCGCGCGGAGAAGTTCGGCGCGGTGGTGTGCGGCTTCGGCGGCGCGGTCTCCGTTAAAGTGCGCCAGGCCGCCGTAAGTGGCGCAGTCGGAATGGCTCATGACAAAAACTCGTTTGGTTTGATGAAGGCGGATCGACATGCGGATCTGCTCGAGGATGAAATCCTGCTCGAAGTCGTTACGCGGCGAGGCCAATGTTTTGGCGCCTCCGGCGACGACGATCATGTCGGGGCGCTCGATGTTTTGCTTTTTGAGAAATTTGCGGACGGTCTGGTTGATGCGATGGTCGAAGCAGCAGAGCACGGCGGCATCGGCGATGTAGGGAGCGTCGGGCGAGTCGAAATGGAAGATCTTGCGCATGGGTTCAACTCGATTGTAGACGGGAAAGGAAATTTGGGGCTCACCACGACCGCGCGGTTGGTATATATCACAAATGTAGACATGGTATTGACTAGTGGTATATACTCATGTTAGAGGGGGAACATGGGAGCAGTGGCTAAGTTGTTTCGCAACGGGCGCAGCCAAGCTGTCAGGCTGCCGCGCGAGTTTCGCTTTGAAGGTACCGAGGTCGCTGTGCGCAGAGATCCCGAGACTGGAGATGTCATCCTTTCTCCGCGCCGCAAGTCCGCGAGCGAGTTTTTCGCTCTTCTCGATTCGCTCGGGGCCGTCGAGGATTTCATGAAAGACCGGCGCCAGCCGTCCAGACAGAGGCGGAAGAAGCTATTCTGATGGCGCTTCGCTATCTGCTCGACACCAACACCGCGAGCTACACAATCCGGGGCAATTTCCCCAGCGTCCGGCAGCACCTGCTGCAACTGCCTGTGGATGGCGTCGGCGTTTCAGTGATTACGGAGGCGGAGCTACGATTTGGAGCCGCACGTCTTCCGCAGGTCGTGCGAGTCCGGGTCCTGGTGCGTGAATTTCTGGCTACGTATAACGCGATTCCGTGGACCTCGGACGCGGCCATACGCTATGCGGATTTGCGCCTGACCGTTGAACGCTCCGGCGTGCCGATTGGCCCTCTGGATCTGATGATCGCCGCTCACGCGCTGGCGCTGGGTGCTGTATTGGTGTCACACGATCGCGTCTTCCGAAGAGTGCCGGAACTCAAATTGGAAGACTGGGCGTAATCGCGGTAAGCGGGGAGTTCTGGATCACGCGCCCCGTTTCGTCTTCAGCTCCGTCAGCAACTGTTCGATGCGATCTTCTTTTTCAAGCGCGGCGATGCGGTCGTCGACGTCATCGGCCAGGAGTTCGGCCTTGGCCTGGCCTACCGCTTCTTCGCGAGCCACCTTGCGCTTCATGCGGTCGAATGTCGCCGACTTGGAATTTGCGCTCATGCCAGAGTGCGCGTCGGTGGCTTTGCTGGCGGCGCGGGCGCGGCGATGCTGGGCGATGAGCAGATCGGCTTTGGTATTCGCCTCGGCCATCTTCTGTTCGAGCTTGCGCAGCGCGGATTTGAGATTCTCGACTTGCGCTTTCTGATCCTCGACTTGCTGCGCGAAGCCGGCGCTCATTTCGCGATAGCTTTCCACGCGGAGCAGGGAAGCGCGGGCGAGGTCGTCCTGCTTTTTGTCGACCGAGAGTTCGGCCTTGCGCATCCATTCCTGCACCTTGTCGTCGTTCTCCTGCTTCTTTTTTTCGAGCAGGTGCTGATCGGCAATGGCGATCGCGACTTGCGTCTTCACCTGCAGAAGCTGGTTGTGCATGTCGAGGATCACCTGCTTGATCATCTTTTCCGGGTCCTCGGCTTGATCGATCAGGTCGTTGAGATTTGCTCGTACTAGTGTTGAAACACGCTCCAGTAATGCCATAATGCACCTCGTCGTTGGTCGTTAGTCGTTGGTCGTTTGCGGTTCGGTGCCGCAGCTTGCGGCCGTTCCCGCTAATTGCGATTTATTTTCCAGGCGCCGCCTGCGATGGTGATCGCGATGTAGACTGCGATTCCGGCGGCTACCCAGATGCCGATGTGTCCGGTGGCCGCGCCGATGGCGGCGCCCATGGCGCCTCCGAGCGCGACGGAAAGCCCGAGCGATCTTGCGTGATGCACTTCGTCTTGCACGTGATACCTCCTTAAATCTGTCGTCTGTCGCCGGTCGTTTCGCGAACACTTTCGGATCGCTGCCGACCGACGACTGCCGACTGAAGACCTTACTTCCCGCCGTTGCCCTGATCGGACGGCTTCGACGCTTTGTCGCCGATCTGCCGCACCTTGCCCAGCAACTCGCCCAGCGGCATGCCGCTCAGCGTCTCGAACAGAGCCGGAACCTGCGCGGCCATTTTGGTGATGTCGCCGGTGATCTTGTTCATGCCGGAGGTGTCGCCATTGCCGGTGGAGACGATGGTGATCTTGTCGACGTTGGCGAGCGGGCTGGCCAGCGCCTTCACGATTTCTGGCATGCTGGCGAAGAGGCGGTCGATCACGGCCGCCTGGTTGTACTCCTGGAACGCTTCGGCTTTCACGTTCATGGCCTTGGCTTCAGCCTCACCTTTCTTGAAAATGATTTCGGCTTCGGCCTCGCCTTGCTGGCGGATCGAAGACGCGTGGCCCTCGGCTTCCGACATCAGACGCTGCTTTTCGGCCATGGCGAGGGTTTCGATGCGCTGGCGCTCGATCTCGGCCTGCTTGAGCACCGTGGCGATCAATTCTTTTTCGCGGCGATTGATCTCGGCATCCTGCACCTTGATCTGTCCTTCTTTCTCCACCTGCTGTACCTTCACCTGCTCGGCAATCACTTGCTGCTGCATGATGTTGGTCTGGATGTCATAGGCCTTGTCGGCTTGCGCCTGCTGTTTCTTCGTGACTTCGAGGTACTGCGCTTTCTTGATTTCGAGATCTCGTGTCGATTCGGCCTGCTTGGCCTGGGAGAGCGTCTCGGCGAGCACGCGTTCCTGATCGGCTTGAGCCTTGGCCACTGCAGCTTCGCGCGTGGCGATGGCGCGCTTGATGGCCGTATCGCGCTCGGCTTCGGCGGTGGCCACGTCGGCGTCGCGCTTGATGCGCGCGACGTCGGGCTTCCCCATGTTGGTGATGTATTCGTTCTTGTCGCGAACCTCTTTAATCGTGAACGAAATGACTTCAAGGCCCATCTTGTTCATGTCGTCGGCACAAGTGCCACGCATGCGGTCTCCGACCATCTCGGGCTGCTTCACGATCTCCTCGACCGTAAGTTGTCCGATGATGCCGCGCAGATGGCCTTCCATCACCAGGCGGATCAGGCTTTCGCGCTCCTGATCGGTCTTGGTGAGAAATTGCTCGGCGGCGGTGAGGATTGACTCCTTGTCGGACTTCACCTTTATTTGCGCGACGGCTTCGACCGTGACGGCTACACCTTGTTTGGTGTAGAGATCCTGTTGCGGCGCGACGTCGAACGACATGAGTTCGAGCGAGAGATCACGGCAGTTTTCGACCATCGGAAAGATGACAGTGCCGTGTCCCTGCACCACGCGCGTGCCGCGAAAGCCGTAAACGATCAGCGCTTCGTGGGGTCCGGCTTTGCGATAAAGCCGGGCCAGTGAGCTGATCAGAAACAGGATTACCAGAACCGCGAGTCCCGCGAAGATCCAGATTTCTACTGCGATGCCTCCGAATGACATAACCGCCTCCTGAAATCGCTTCTAGCTGTTAGCGAAACCAAAACTCAAAACCAAAACAAACTGAATTCGTGCTTTAATCTCTTGCCGCTAAACCCGTCATTTGATCCAGGTCGCGAATTATGCGAGCGGGATCGTTGTGGCCCAGAAAGATGTCGGCGTCCGATGTTTTTATGTGCACCACCCTGTTGCACCAGACGTAGGCGCGGCGGCGTCCAATGCCGCGAATGCCGTATCCGCGAATGAAGGCCCAGGGCTCGATCGCGTAGCTGACGATTGCGGAGCGCGGGATCGATCGCAGGCGAATGCCGAACATGCGGATTTCGAGGGCGTCGCGCAGGAAGCGGTACTCGAAGCCGCACCAGGCCATGGCGAAGGCGAAGATGCCGACTGCGCCGACCAGGACGAGTGCAAAGCGCGCGGCTCGGGTCGGAACCATCGCCACTGAAATCGCCGGAATGAGCAGGGCAAGCAGGACGATCAGGCTCCAGGTGCGGCCGTTGTGCCTCTCGACTGCGAGAATGCCGGATTTGGTGGTCGGTTGCATGGTTCGTCTCGTTTCTGTCAGTCCCTCGGCGGCTAAAACCGCGTCCCCTCAAATCCGCTCATTTCACTCGCCAGTCATTTCTTCCCAGCGCCTTACATAGGCGAGGCCTTTTTCGTAGCGCGTTACCACGACCTCTGCGCCTTTTTCGATGGCGGTCCCGTTTTCGCTGCGGGCGCCGCAAGTGCGGCGAGTGCCGGCTTGCGAATAAATAATCTCGCCGGTGCCGCCACTCTCCCGGATCGGCAGCGAGGTGCGTCCCAGCACTCCAACCATTTCGTAGTCAGCGGCGTCCATGTTTTCGTCGGGCGAGATCAGCACGCGCGTCAGAAAAAGAAACACGATGCTGCTACCGACCAGGCCTGCGCCGGTCGAAAGCAGCAGCCCGAGCGCAAGCCAGACGTGCGCGAAGCGCGTGATCAGAAAGCCCGTGCCGCCGAACCACGCCAGAAACGCTGTCAGCGTGATGAAGTTGAACGGGGAGATGTCGGCTCCCTGTCCGGCTTTTGCGCCGCCTGCGTGGGCGATCGGGGCGTGGGCGGAGTGCGGGCCGGTCATTGCTCCGCCGTGGACTGCGCCACCCGAAACATGTCCGAGCGAGCCGCCGTGGGGCAGGTGCGGCAGATGCACGTGCATGCGCAGCCCTCCCGCCACGAAGGAAATCGCGCTCAGCAGAAATCCGACGGCGAAACAGATCAGATAAAAATCAGCCCAGGTCATTTAGGTTTCGCCTC
The DNA here is from genome assembly GCA_963803645.1 of uncultured Acidobacteriaceae bacterium. Taxonomy (GTDB): domain Bacteria; phylum Acidobacteriota; class Terriglobia; order Terriglobales; family Acidobacteriaceae; genus Acidiflorens. The sequence goes on from CAWDNK010000007.1 coordinate 2,174,456, forward strand.
CTTTGTCAGTTTCGAACTTGCAGTAGCGAGCTAACAGCAGTGCGCATTGCTTCACATTCAATTCCTGCGCGGGCGAGTCGCCCGCCCCCACATCTACTTGCGGCGCGGCGCGCTGCCTCCCGGGCTTAGCGCCTGGAACAATCGGTCGGCCAGGCCGGGCGTATTCAAAATTTCGCCGAGCAGTAGAAGCGCGCGGCGCGTGTCCGTTTCGCGGGCCGCCTTAATGAGCGCTTCGCTTACTGCGGGATCGCTTGCAAATCGCTCCGAGCCTTGCAGCAGCCAAACGTCGAGCTGACCTTCGGTTGTTCGGAGGTCGGAGGTGAGCTCGGCGTGGTAGCCCTCGGGGTCATCGACCAGGAAGCCGGGATGCACCTTAAAAAATCGCGCCAGCAGAGTACGAGTCGCTTGCGTCATGTGCGGACGCCTTCCACTTTCGATCTGCGACAAGTACGACTGGCTGATGGCCTTGCCCGTCTCCTTGCGAATCGCCTTCATCAATTCCTGTTGCGTCATGGGACGGCCGAGGCCGCGCAGGGAGCCTTCCACTTCGCGCAGGTAACGAATTTTTTCGCCCAGGGTCATCACGCGCCGCTTTCGGCAATCACCGGCATCAAGTTTAATATGCCATATCGCAATAAATATATCGCAATTCATAATATTGTCAAGAACTGGATGTGGCGAGTTTTGAATGACTTATATTTCATGGTCAAGCTGGTTGGTATAGGGGGGTGGGTCGCGGCATTCGCAGCGGTGTTCTGAAAGGATGATTTGCAGCGATGACCTTAAACGATGCTCCGCTGGATTGGATGCAGTGAGCATTCCGCGAGAGACGGGGCAAGCCCCGTCTCTACGGCTGGAGCACAAAGTAGAAGGTTAGTTCACGGTCATCAGTTCACGGTCAGTGGGACGACCGCCTGATGCGCTGCTCCGGTACCGGCCGAAGCGGTGATCGTGATCTGATACAGGCCGGGCTGCGTGCCTCCGCCGGAGGTGGCAGCGCTGCTGCCGGAGCTGCATGCGGGCTGGAGAAGAATCAGGCCGGCCAGCAACCCGAGCAACATTCCGATCAGCCAGCGCCGGCGGCGAGTGCCCGCGCCGAGGCCGAGGCCGAACAGGCTCAAGCCTCCGATGGGCAGCCACGCCGCGTAGAAAGCCCTGCGGCGGAAAAGGCTGCCGCTGTTAACCGGCCGAGGCACGGTCTGGATGTTGAGAACGGTTTGCTGCGCAGTGGTCCCGGAGAGCACGACCGGATTGATGGTGAAGGTTGGGGACGGACTGGTCACCATCGAGGGCACCGAGCTTTGGGTGAGGGTGACGCTGCTGTTATATCCGAGTGATTGGTTGGGGGTCAGCGTGACGTCAACTACTGCGAGTTCGCCGGCGGTAACATTCGGCGTGACCGTGGTCGCGGTGACCGTGAAGTCGGTGATGTTGACGGATTGACTCAGGATGTTGCTTGCCACTCCGTTTACGGAAGCCTGGCCAGATACGCCGATCGATGGTTCGACCTGGGGCAAGGATGGCGTGACAAATACCGCCACCTCGCCGACCGCATTGACGGCCAACGTGCCGACGTTGCAGAGGATGTTGCCGTTGAAACCAGTGGTGCAGCTTCCAGCACCGCTACTGACGACTTCAGCGCTGGGCTGGTTTTGCACGCCCGAGGTGGGAACATTGACCGAGAATGTCACGTTGGTCGCTGGGTCAGGGCCCATGTTTGTGATGTTGAAAGAAAAAGTGCCCTGGGTTCCGGCGGGAAGAGGATTGGGCGACGGACTGTTTGCCGCTTGCGTCAGCACCAGCTTGCTGCTGCCCCCGAGTTCGGTGACGAAGGCGTTCTGCGTGCCGTTAAGCGTTCCCTGGAAGGGATTAGCGACGGGGAAGTTCCCGGACTGAGTCGCGCCGGCGACGTAAGCGTTACCGTTGGTGTCGAGCGCGATCCCCGTGCCCTCGTCGAGCGCGCTGCCGCCGAGATAAGTAAGGTAGTTGCCGGTTACGCCCGTGTAGAGTGTCGTGGAGACGAGAGCGACAAAGGCGTCCCCATTGCCGCCGTAGGCGCCGCCATTGTACGAACTTGAACCAGAAGGCTGAAGCGGATCAAGAACCGGGAGAAGGGACGAGTAGGTTGTGCCTGCGACATGGGCGGCCTGCACACTATCGATGGCGATGGAGTTGCCGACGTCAGGCCCAGTGCCTCCGATGTAGTCAAAGAAAATGAGCGGGAACAAGCCGGCTTCTTCGTTGGTGACTTTCGCAATGAAAGCATTGGTAGTGCCAGTCGGACCGCCGGAGCCGGTATATGTGTTCTCCAGAGTGCAGGCGTTGGTGGCTGTGCAATTCCAGTCAGGAGAGTTGGTGGAGCCGGTGACGTAGCTGTTGCCGATGTTATCGACCGCAACGGCGATGCCGTTGTCATTGTATTCGCCGCCGAGGTAGGTGGAGTAGCTGGGAATCGCGCCGACCTGGTTCGGATTGAGCTTGGCGACGAAGGCATCGGTGTAGGCGGTGGGTGGAAACGTGCAACTGCTGCCGGTCAATGTCTGACCCGAGCTGTTGAGGCAGCTCTGCCAGGCGTTAATGAGCGGAAATGGATATGCGCCGTTCGGTATGGTTCCACCGCCGCCCCACATGTTGGTGGTGCCGGTGAAATACATGTTGACGTTGCTGTGGGGATTGTTGGAGGTGACATCGACGGCGATGCCGCCGCCGGTCGCGGTGGCGTCGGTGGGATAACCGCCACCGAAGTAGGTGGAGTAGAGCATGCTTTGCGGGCCGCTGCCGGTGGTATTGATTTCACTGGCGAAAAACTGAGGTGGGCCGGAGGAAATGGGGCAGGGCGTGCCTCCCGACGCCGCCGGCTGCCACGGGCATATCTGATACGCGTTGGGAGTTGAGGGAAAGCCCGTAAGGATGTCCGTCGAAGTAGTGGTTCCGGTGACGTACGCGTCAAAGAAGGTGTCGACCGCGACGCCGGTGACCACGTCATTCGCGTTGCCCGCGAGATAAGTCGAATAACTGAGAGTGAAAACGTTGCCGCCGGAGACATTCGAAGCATTGATGGTGCTCAGGAACCCGTGCGTCTGACCTGTGGTAAACGTCGCGCTGGACTGGAACGCATTGGCAGAGGTAGTGGGAAAATTCGGCGAAGTGGTAGTGCCGGCCACGTAGATGTTGATGTTTGGGAAACTTGCATTGCCGGGATCGACGCCAACTCCGCCGAGCTGGTCGATGCCCGAGCCGCCGAGATAGGTGGCGAAGAGCAGTTGGGCAGCGCCGGATCCCGTTAGCGGGCTGAGCGCGGCAACGAAAATGTTCTCGGTGCCATTGAGGGTTGTTTGAATGGCTCCGGTCGAGGTCGGGAAGTTCGGCGAAGTCGTCGAGCCAGCAACATAGATATTGGAAGCAAAGTCGATGGCGATGCTGGCGAGCGATTCGGTGCCGGAGCCGCCGATGAAGGTCGAGTAGCTGAGAACGGGATCGATGACGAGTTCGCGGGAGTGATCATAGGCACCCACCGTAAAGCCGATTTTGTTGCTGGCGAGCTCGCGGAAGCCTCCGGCGATGGGTGTTCCGGCTGCGACTGTCTGGTTGGTGCCGGCCCGATCCTGCTGGCTGGCGGGCTGATAAATGCGGGGCGCATGAAAGCGGACATCTCCGTCAGCGGTCGAAAGAACGAGATCGCCGGAGTCGAGGCGGGCGGAGGCACCCTGAAAGCTGAGCGCGATCTGATTGGGATCGGCGCCGGGGGCGACGCGGAAATCATATTCGAGTTGCTGCTGATTGCCGTAGTAGACGAGGTCGATGCCGGGGTAGACGCGCTGATATTCGACGCGGCCAAATTGCGACACGCCGCGATGCCACTTTGCAGGATTATTTCCGATGAAGTAATTGCTCTTGCCGGGTAGGGGCTCGGCTCCCTGGACGCGGGCGGCAGAGCTGGCGCCATCGAGGTGCATGCGGATGACATTCGACTTAACAGGCTGCCCTTTGAGGGTCGGGTGCTGGAGCGAGAGCACGGCATCGTTTGAGGTGAGGAAGAGGCCGTAGCCGGCTCCGCGGGCCAGGAACTTGACGCGACTGTCGGTCTGGCCGACGTTTGGTTCAAAGAAGAGCGGAATAGATACGGAACTGGCGGGAACTGATTGCGAGGGGTAGCGTCGGCTAGAGGCCAGGGTCGAGCCGATTGAAGCACCTTGGGTCGAGGCGGCTCGCGTCGAAGCAGCGACCGAAGCCGTCCCTGGGTGGGAGCCGGCGAGATGGAGCGTCATCCCTGCCACGGTGAACACCACGACGGCCAGCAAGGCCGCTTTCATCGCCCAAGACCGTGCTTCCGCATGTGTCTCCGCACTCTGGTATTCCTGTTTCAACTTTCCCACCGATCCTCCTACCGACGCATGGTAATTCCGATTCACCGAACTCCTCCGATTTCCCAATCGTGGGGTGAAGATAAGAGAGGCACACAACACCGCCATGGCTCGACGCCCTTCGCAAGCGGATCGGTACCCGTCACCAAATAAACTGGGATTAAAGCAATTAAATACTTTTACATCCAAGAGATACGCTGTCAAGCGGGCGGACAGCGCTCGGTCGCTTAAGTGAGAAGCGTGGGAGGGGAAGAATGGTTGTAAAGGGAACTCTGCGGCTTAGATTTCCACAGTCTGCTGAAAGGTGGTATTAGACCCAGCCGCCTGAAGATGCGGCAAGGCGCGTCTCTTCCTTTTCAGTTCGTCTATTTGCGGTTCAGTTCGTCCACTTCGCGCTTGAGCCGAGCGTAGCGGCGCATGATGGTTGAGAGATAGGCGATGTGGATGATCCAGGTGGCGGCGTAGGCGGCGAAGAGATAGGGGTTAGAAGTCATCGCGGGCTCCTTGTGGCTCATGCGGGTCGCCCATGAGGGATCGCATGGCGTGGGCCTCGTTTACCTCGCGCTGGAGCTTCTCAAGGCGAAAGCGCGACCAGCAGACGAGAAATGCGAAGCAGGAAAACGCCAGCCAGTTCAGCAGCAAGGTGTGCAACATGCGCGGGTCCATCGAACCGCCCCCACCGATCACCGGCTGCGGATGCTGGGTGCGGAAAAACCAGATCGAAAAATAAACGAAGGGAACGCAGAGCGCGCCCAGGATTGCCAGGGCGGCAGCGAGCAACGGCGTCTCTCCGCTGGAGGAGAAGCGGCGCAGAAAAAGATAGCTCACGTAAATAAGCCACAACACCAAGGTCGAGGTGAGCCGCAAATCCCACGTCCACCAGATGCCCCAGACGGGCCGCGCCCAGATTGGACCGGTGACCAGGTTGACGGTCTGGAACACGACGCCGACTTCGGCGGCAGTCAATGCGAGGATGTCCGCCACTTCGCAGCGCTTGATCAGGTAATAGACCGATGCTCCGAAATTGACGAAGAACAAGAGGAACGCAGTCCATGCCGAAGGCACGTGATAGTAGATGATGCGATAAACGTCACCTTGCAGTTGGTCGGTGGGCGCCACTTCGAGCGCCTGATAAAGGGCGTAGCTCAGCAGGATTCCGGTGAGGATTACGAGGATGGGGAAGAGGTATTTCATTGTGTCATTTAATCATTGAGTCATTGAGTTATTTCAATCGTGAACCGGATGCCTCAATGAATCAACGACTAAATCATTCAATGGCTAAATAATGTTCATTCCGCATTTAAAACCGTTTCAAACAATAGCAGGCACACGGTAGTAAATGCCAGATCATACGTTCCGAGCAAGACAATCCAGAAGCGGGCGCTGTATTCGCCGGTGAGAATGGCCGTGGTCGCCTGCACCATGGCCAGGATGGCGGGGATCGAAATTGGGAACAGTAGCAGCGGCAGCATGATCTCGCGGCTGCGGGTGCGGATGGACATGGCCGCGAAAAATGTTCCATTGACGACCAGCGCCCAGGTGCCAAAAGCGGCGACCACCAGCAACTGCCAAGCCGGACCGACCGCGCGCAGGCGATAGAAGATGATGAAGAGCGGAGTCATCAGCGCCTCCAGCACGGCGACGAAAATAAAATTGCCGAACGTCTTTGCTATGAAAAGCGAGTTCGCTGGCGCGGGCGAGACGCGATAAGCGTCGAGAACCTGATTGCGCAGTTCGCGCGCCCAGGTCTGATTGAGCGCGACCACGGCGGCGAATAGGAATGCCACCCAGACGAGGCCTCCGGCAATCTGGCGCGATTCTTCGGCGCTCGGATCGAACGAAAAGCTGAAGACCACGACCACCAGCAGCGAGAAGAAGAGCATCGAGTTGATGGCGTCTTTGGATCGCCATTCGAGGCGGAGGTCTTTGAGGAGCGTGGCCCGCGTGATGCCGCGTACCGCTGCGGGCGCCGTGGCGTTCTTTCGGTCGACGTTTCTGTATCTGTCGACGTCGTTTCTGTCGACGCCCGGCTTGGCCTCTCGCGATGGGCTCATGCCATGGACTCCGGCGGCGTCAGGTCGCGCGTGCGATCGACAATTTTTCCCGCCGCCATCCAGATGAATTCATCGGCCGCACCTTCGAGCAGCGATGCCTGGTGGGTGACGAGGATGATGGTCTTGCCCTCATCGCGCAGTCCGGCGAGCAGGCGAACCATGTCGCGAGCGGAGCGCAGATCGACGTTCGAGAAAGGCTCGTCGAGCAGAAGGATTTTCGGATCATTAAGGAGCGCGCGGGCGAGCGACATGCGCTGCCGCATGCCTTGCGAATAGTGGCCGACGGGGCGGGCGAGATCGGGGTCGAGGCCGACCGCGCAGGTAACTTCGGCGGACCGATTGCCGCCGGTCCGGCCGGGAATTTGATTTGTGATTCCGTAGAGGCGCGCGAAATAAGCGAGATTTTCCATGCCGCTCATTTCGTCGTAGAGCAGCGTGGGATGCGCCATGTAGCCGATCTCGCGACAGATGTCGTGAAATTTCGCGGAGCCGAGAATGGTGACCTGTCCACTCGATGGATGGTTGAGGCCGGCGAGCGTGCGCAGCAGCGTAGTCTTGCCAGCGCCATTGTCGCCGAGGATCGCGTAGAACTTGCCCGCGGCAAATTCGGCGGTCACTCCGCGCAAGGCTGCGAAGCGGCCGAACTGCTTGATCAGGTTGGAGACGGCAATGACGGGAGCGTCAGTCAATGGCTAGGATTGTAATTGGGCGGGGCCGGGGAACTCTAGGATTCCGCAAAATCATCATGTGGTCGCTTGATGAGGGCTTAGGTCGCCTTGTCTAGTTCACCATCCCCGAAACCGGGTTCTGATTCTGCGACATGCTCTTGGCGGGTTCCGCGGCCGGTGTCGCTCCGGGTTGGCTCGGTTTGGGCGCGTATTTGGAGGCGCACTTGGCCTGCAATTGCTTGGCGTGGAAGACGCCGTCGCGGCCGAAGTTGCCGTCGGCGAGCGCTTGCGAGTCGTCTTTGAAAGTGTCAGGCGGGGCCTCCGTGCCGGTGTAGGAGACAGGCAGCGTGAGGTCGTTCTCTTTGAGCATGAAGTCGACACGGGTGCCCGAGCGCTTGATGGAACCGGGCACGACGTTTCCGGCCACGCGCAGACGCTTGGAATACGCCCCATTTCCCATGCCATTCAATTCTTTGATGGTGACGTAGTAGCTTTTGCTGTCCTGCACGCCGGTGTAGGCGAGGTAGCCGAGCGAGCACAGAATAAGGACCGTGACGCCGCCGAACTTCAGATATTTGCCGGTTTCCCCTGACATGACCGCTCCCTGCCGAACTCGTACCAAAACTATACCAAGTCCGCGGGGCGAGCAACTAACAGTACGGCTTGCTTCGCCCGCGAACGGTAAATGCCCGCGATCGTCCGTTCAATCACGTTTCGTTTTGCAGGGCTTTGAGCTTGCTTTGGCGCCGCCGGCTTCCGCCATTGCGGTGCGCGGCCGAGGCTCGCGTTTCGACCATCTTCGCTGGGGTCACCAGAACTTTTTCGATTTCTTGCCGCAGCCAGCGATTGGCGGGATCATTCTCCACGCTCTCGTGCCAGTACAGGTGAGCCTCGAGGCGTGGCGCCTGGAGCGGAAAAGGATGCACGCGGTTCACCGATCCGGTGTTCATGAGCTGCGCATGCCGCTCCGGCAAGGTCAGCAGCATATCGGTCTGGCTCACCACCATGCAGGCCGTCAGATTGTGCTGGCTGCGCAGAAATATTTCGCGACGCAAGCCCAGGCGGCCCAGTTCGATGTCGATCAGGCTGGGACCATAGCGCCGGGAAGAAACCTGAATGTGGCGCTGCGCCACATAGGTGTTCAAGTCCAGCTTCTCCTTTATATAGGGATGCCCACGCCGCGCCATCACCGCGAACGGTTCATTGAGCAGAGTTTTGTGCCGGATGCGATCGCTGGTCGTCATTGGGATATCGATCGCGAGATCGACAGCGCCGCTCGCCAGTTCGGTCTCCAGATCACGGCGTTTGACGCGCGACGTGGTGATCGACATCCCCGGAGCGGCGTGTGTGAGGCGCTGGAGCAGCGCGGGAAGAATCAGTGCCTCCGCATACTCCCACAATGACAGGTGAAAATTCCGGCGGGTGTGTTCGGGAACGAAGTTCCGGCTCTGGCTGAGATTGGTTTCCAGGATCTGGAGCGCCTGCCGCACCTCCTCGATCATGTTCCGCGTGAAGGGCGTAGGCACCATGCGCGGCCCCTGGCGAACGAAGAGCGGATCTTGCAGCAGGTCGCGGAGCCGTTTCAAAGCATGGCTGATGGCCGGCTGCGTCAGATTCAGTTGCTGGCCGGCGCGCGTGATGTTGCCCTCGCGATAGATGGCCTCGAGCACCACAAACAGGTTGAGATCGACTTGGCTTAAATGCACGCCGCATATATTACAGGATTCGTAAGATTCATTAGGAGAATTCTCGCCTGCTCGCTAGGCTAGTGGTGCCTGCGCAGTCAAGGCACTTATTTCCATGGATTTTTCTATGTCGGCGCGAGCCCGGGACTATGTTCAGCGCCTCTCGGCGTTTATGCAGGAACATGTCCTGCCCGCCGAGCCTGAGTATTGTGCCCAGTTGCAAAACCTGCCCGACTGGCGCAACTGGAAGCAGCCGCGCGTCATGGAGGACTTGAAGGCCCGCGCAAAGGCCGCGGGCTTATGGAACCTTTTTCTTCCCGACAAAGAATATGGCGCGGGCCTCAGCAACGTGGAGTACGCGCCCCTCGCGGAAATCACCGGCCGCTCGTCGATTGCGCCTGAAGTTTTTAATTGCAATGCCCCCGACACCGGCAACATGGAAGTGCTGGTGAAATACGGGTCCGCGGAACAGAAAGCGCGCTGGCTGACTCCGTTGCTGGCCGGAGAAATTCGCTCCGCATTCTGCATGACCGAGCCAAGTGTGGCCTCTTCCGACGCCACCAACATGCAAGCCACCGCGCTCATTGAGGGCAATCAGGTTGTGCTCAACGGACTGAAGTGGTGGAGCTCCGGACTCGGCCATCCTCATTGCCGGTTGCTCATCTTTATGGGCGTCACCGATCGTTCGGCCTCCCGCTATCAGCGCCACTCCATGGTTCTGGTTCCGCTGGATACCCCGGGCGTGAAGATCCAGCGCATGGTGCCGGTATTTGGCTCTTATGATTCGCCCTTTGGACACGGCGAGGTGAGCTTTACCAATGTTCGCGTGCCGCTCGACCACATCGTAGCGGGACCGGGGCGCGGTTTTGAAATCGCGCAAGGTCGGCTTGGGCCGGGCCGCATTCATCACTGCATGCGCACATTGGGTGCCGCCGAGCGCGCCCTAGAGCTGCTATGCCGGCGCTCGCTTCATCGGGTGGCCTTCGGCAAGCCTCTGGCCGAACTGGGCGCCAATGGCGATGTGATCGCCAACGCCCGCATCATGCTCGAGCAGGGCCGGCTGCTTACGCTGAAAGCGGCGTGGATGCTCGACGAAGTCGGGGCCAAAGGAGCGCGCAGCGAAATCTCGCAGATTAAAGTTGCGGTTCCGAATATCGCGCTGGAGATTATCGACCAGGCAATTCAAATGCACGGCGGCGCCGGCGTTTCGGATGACGTGCCGCTGGCGGAACTCTATGCGACGATTCGCACACTGCGCATCGCCGACGGACCAGACGAAGTGCATCGCGCCTTGATCGCGAAGTTGGAACTCAACAAATACCGATCCCGGCCGGCGGGGTCGCCTGCGACCGCCGAAGAAGACGCCGCTTCCTAGAAAGACGCGGCGCTCACAAAGAAGAACCGCGCCTCAGAAACTGAAGCGCAATCCCAGCTGGATCTGCCGCCTCGGAAATGCCGACGTGAAGGTCAGCGGTGTGCTCGGCGTTGCCGATCCGCCACCCTGGAGCGCCGTCCCCGGCTTCATTCCGCGCACATTAAAGGTTGTGAAGCCCGGTTCAAATCCAAAGAGCGGGCTGACCTCGTTATTCACGCTGGCAAAGTTTGTCCGGTTCGCCAGGTTGAAGCTTTCCGCCGTCAATTGCAGGTTCGACTTGTCGCCCAATTTGTGCGCCCATGTCAGGCGCATGTCGAGGTCGATGTAGTCCGGACCGAGGCCGGTGTCGCGCGGTGCTCCGATGGGACGCTCATTGGTGGTGTGATTATTGCCGTTCACCTCGCCGCCGGCGAGCAGGTTGAAGGGATGTCCGCTGTGCGCTTCGAAAATCGGCGCCAGCTGGAACCCTGACAACACACTCTGTCTCCAGGGGCTGTCGAAGACTCCAGCGATCAGCACCTTGTGCCGCTCGTCAAACTCGGAGAGGCTGCGATCGAGGTTGAGGTTGGTGGGATCCTGCGGCCCGTAGTCGGTGTTGTAATCGGTGGAGGTGTCAAAGCCCTTGCTGTAGGTGTAATTTCCGAATACCGTGAAATGGTCGCGGAAGCGCTTTTTGACTTCGATGATGCCGCCCTCGTAAAGCGCGTAGGCTCCAGAGGTGTATTGGTTGTTCTGCACGATCAGCGGATTCACGAAGCATTGCTGCATCGCGCAGGGCAGGCCCTCAACGCCGCCCAGCGGATCGGTTAGCGGGCTGGTATTCCAGTTGCGATAGGAAACCGTTTGCCCGTTCGCCAGAGTTACCGGGGTGAACGGCGCGGGCAGCAGATTGGTATCGATCGCGACCGGCAGCCTCTGAGTATGCGAATAGATAGCGCTCAGAGAAACCGAGAAGCCCTGTGAGATCTCGCGCTCGACTCCGAAAGAAGCCTGCTGCGCGATGGGCGGGCGATAGCCCGGCTGGTTCACGAAGATAACCTGGAGCGGCGAAAGTGGACCAGTGTTGGTAACGTCGATGCCAACCGGCTGGCTGCCCGCAAACGGACCTGCCACGGCCGCCGGCGTGACGCAAGCTTTGTTGCCCGCCGTCGGCGCAGTGCACTGAATCAATCCTTCTCCAAAGAGCGTTTGAAAAATAGTGGCTGAGCCGGCGATGCCCAGGGCTGGAACTCCGGAGAATCCGTCGGCATAGATGGAGATTTCGCGGTTGCACGGGCTGCCGCCGGTGCCGGGAATGATCGTCACTCCGAATTGCGAGACTCCGCAGATCGAGCTGACGTTCGCGACCTGGCCCGCTCCGGGCGTGTTCTCGACAGCAGACTTATTACCGTTCACCACCCCGAGACTCAAATCGACATCGGGAATTTGCGCGTCCACCGGTCCATAAAAGATTCCGTATCCGCCGCGCACCACCGTCTTGTGGTTGTTGAATGGATCCCACGCGAAAGAGACGCGCGGTGCGAAGTCTTTTTTATACGTGGTTAGCGGGGCGAACTGCGTGTCCAATTCGTAGCGCAGGCCGTAGGTGAGCGTGAAGTTGGGCGCTAACTTCCAGGAGTCCTGCCCGTAGAAAGCGGTTAGGGGCCGGGCGTAATAACCGTACGTGGGATCGCCGAAGCCTTGCTGGTAAATTTCCGGCAGACCCAAGCCAGCGGCTTGCAGCGAGTTGACGTTGGCGCCCGATGGCGTTGCAGTTCCGGTGCAGGGATTGGTCGCAGTCGGAGTAAAGCAAGGGCTGAGCGCCTCGCCCGGAAGCGACCCGAACACAAAGCGTCCGGGGAAGAAGGTGTGCGATTCGGTGTGATTGCCGCGGATCAGCTCGTAGCCGCCGAATTTAAAACTGTGATGCCCGCGGATCAGGATGAAATTGTCCGCGAATTCATAGCGCCGCAGGATGGTCAGATTGGGCAGGAAGATGTTCGTTCCGAGGTTGTTGATAAAACTCGGAATCTGGAGTCCGGCCTCTGCCGGTTCATTCGGAATTACGTTGAAGCTGTTGTAATCCCACTGCGCGCGCGCCTCATTCTGGGCGGTTGCGCTCACCTGGTGATACCAGGAGAGTTGCATATTGTGATCGTAGGTATGAACCGAACTGCCGGCCGAAAACGCGGTCAGTGATTGCACGTCGGGCGATTCTTCCAGATCGTGTCCGTAGCGGTAGGTGTAAGAGAGTTCATTGTTCGCGTTGAAGCGGTGATCGAGGCGGCCCGAAGCCAGGTACTCCTTCGTGTTATAGGGAAAAACTCCGCCCTGAGTTTCAAACTGAGTGACGAGATAAGCGTTCAACGCGGCCTGAGTGGGCGATACAAACGGATTCGACCCGGGAGTCGGGTTCACGGACAGAATGCTTTGCAGGGCAAAGGCGCAAGTGGGCGCGTCCAGATAGACGACCGCTCCCGCGGGAGTGATGAGGCAAGGCACGCTCGGGTTCGATGACACGGCGAGCGCGCTGACGATCGCCTGTTGGGCATACCTTGGATCGCTCTGCGCAAACGGATTGTTGGTGGCTGCCGCGGAGGGCCCGGCGAAGATCGAACTATCCGTCAGCAGCGGAACCGAGTTCTGCGAATCCTGCCGCAGCCCTTCGAAAGAAGCAAACAGGAAAGTCTTGTCTTTGACGATGGGCAAGCCGATGTTGGCGCCATACTGCTGGCGGCTGAGCGAATTCTTGATGGGGTCGCCGGTGGAAGTGGTGTTGAAATTACTGTAGGTGGGGTCGTTCGCCAGCGCGGAGCTGAACGCGAATGGATCGCGGGCATCCAGCGCGTCGTCGCGGAAAAATCCGTACACGCTGCCATGCACATCGTTCGTGCCCGACTTGGTCACAATGTTGATCGACGCGCCGGTCGCCGCTCCAAGGTCTGATCCGTAGTTGCTGCGGTTGATCTGGAATTCCTGCACGTCGTCCTGATTTACTGTCAGGCGAACGCCGCCGCTGTCACCGGAAGTCTCACCGCCATCCACCGTGATGCTGTTTCCTCGGCCATTGCTCCCGTAAAACGAGAGTCCGCTCTGCGGTGTTTGCTTGACTCTGAAATCCTGGTCGCCCGCCAGCCGCGAGGAATCGGCAACCCCGGGCGCGAGTAGCGTAAACGTAAGGTAGTCGCGCCGGTCGATGGGCAGATCGGCGATGTACTGTTGACCAATGGTGTCGGCCTGGCTGCCTCGTTCCGTCTCGACTACCGGCGGCTGGTCTGTCACCTCGATCACCGTCGCTACTTTGGCCAGATTCAGTTTGAAATCGGAAACCACCGTTTGCCCGACCGAAACCGTGACACTTTTGCGAATCTCAGTGGCGAATCCCGCGGTCTGTGCACTGACGTCGTAGGTGGCGGGCGCCAGCCCCGCGACCCGGAACTGCCCCGTCCCATCCGTCACAGTCGTGCGCCTCAGACCCGTCTGCGCATCCGTCACGGTGATCGTCGCTTTCGGCAGAACGCTTCCGGCGGAATCGGTGACGGTGCCAGTGATCTGCCCCGATGTGCCCACACCTTGCGCGTGCGAGAGAGACGCCGCTAGTAGCAAACACGCCAGAACGCTGATCGCTGGCTTAATCACTGGCTTCATCGCGGAAACAATCGAGGTGGCGATTGAAGAGACGATCGCGGAAACTGCGAACCCTCGTTTCCAGGAAACGGCGCGGAGAGCCGCACCGCCATTTCGATTGCTCGGTTCGAATGTCATAATTCCCCCACGACCTGCTCGCATCGCGAAACAAATGCTGACCTTCACCTGACACCAACCGGCCGCGTTTCTCCCATATGCCGATTGCTGCAAGTCAGATTTTTTCGTGAGCTGTCCTGTTTTGTTGAATCCGGCGTTTGCGAACGCACTCCCACACTCCACGCTCCTGCCGATTCAGAGCGCCGCTTCTTCATGATGGGCGTGAGCGTATCCGCCTTTGCAAAATTCATCAAATGAATTGTTTTGATGATGATCTATGCCTGAGGAGAATGTGAGTTTGGAGCGAGATCGCGTCTTCGTGTCGTTGCAAGAATTCAGTCGGAAGAAACAGAGAAGAGGAAATCCAGTATTGCCTTGTTGGCCGTTTCGGTCTGGTCTGTCAGAAAAAGATGACTGGCATGATCGAGCATGATCAGTTTTGCTCCCGGAATCCGCTCCGCGATCAAACGCGCATTGCCGGGCGGAATTAGTTGGTCCGAGTTTCCGTGAATGACCAGGGTTGGAGCCTTGATGCGATCGAGTCGGCTATAGCCTTCCCACGCCAGAATCCCCTGGAGTTGCGCCATATAGGCTTCGGGTGTGGGCAGGCTTTGCAGGCGCAGGCGCACGTCTTCCTCGACTTTTTCGCGGGGCGTGGCGGCGTCATAAATGTAAGCGAGCGCGGCCTCGCGCGCCTCGGCCCACGTCATGCCGCGCGCAAAGAGCACATCGGCTACTTTGCGCTCCGCGCGCACCGCCGAGGGCCCGCCGGCTGACGTGCAGCCGAGAATCAGCGATCGCGTTCGCTCCGGATATTGCAGCGCGAATTCCTGCGCAATCATGCCGCCCATGGAAATGCCGAATAGATGCGCGCGCGCAATGCCCGCGGCGTCCAGAACCGCGGCCGCATCCGCCGCCATGGTCGCAATCGGATAAGGCCCGGGCGGCGCATCGCTCAATCCCACGCCGCGATTGTCGAAGGCGATCGTGCGGAAATGTTTCGCCAACTCCGGCCGTGCGCGATGCCACAGAATCGACGAGTAGCCGAGGCCCATGATGAGCAGAATCGGCGCTCCCTGGCCCCGTTCGTCCCAGTAGATTTTTGTCCCTTGATTTTCGACGAATGACACCGGCGCTCCTGCGCTTCTGCTCAAGCCACTTTCAGCATCAGTTTCCCCGTGTTCTCGCTCTTGAAAAGTTTCAGCAGAGTCTCGGGAAAAGTTGCGAGTCCTTCGACGATGTCCTCGCGCGACTTCAACTTGCCCGCTGCCATCCACCCGGCCATCTCGGCTCCAGCCTGTGCGTAACGGTCGACGTAGTCGAGCACCAGCATGCCCTTCATGGTGGCGCGATTCGAGATCAGCGCGAGGTAGTTGCTGGGCCCGGCCACGGGACCGGTGTTGCAGTATTGTGAGATCGCGCCGCAGATCACAATTCTCGCGTGCAGCCGTAGTTGCGCGAGCGCGGCATCCAGAATTGCGCCCCCCACGTTGTCAAAATAAATGTCGATGCCTTCCGGGCAATGCTGGCGCAGCGCCTGCTTCACGTCATCATTTTTGTAGTCGATGGCGGCATCGAAGCCCAACTCCTGGGTGATGTAGCTGCACTTTTCGCGGCCGCCCGCAATGCCAACGACCCGGCACCCTTTGATCTTCGCGATCTGTCCCACGATCGAGCCGACCGCGCCCGCGGCCGCCGAAACCACCACCATCTCGCCGCTCTCTGGTTGCCCGGTATCGAGCAAACCGAAATATGCGGTCATGCCCGTCATACCCAGGACGCTCAGATACTTTGGCACCGGCGCAAGTCTCGCGTCGACCTTTCGCACTCCCTGTCCATCGGTGAGCGCGTATTCCTGCACTCCGAACACGCCCGAAACGTGATCGCCAACCGCGAAGCGCGTATTGCGCGACGCCGTTACTACGCCCACCCCGAGCGCGCGCATGACAGCTCCGATGGCCACTGGCGGCAGGTACGAACGCGCCTCGTTGACCCACATGCGCATCGCCGGATCGAGCGAGATGTACAGCACTTGCACCAGCAGCTCGCCCTCCTTCGGCTCGCCGACCTCCTCTTCTATAAACGCCCAGTCGCCGCGCTTCGGCATTCCGACCGGGCGCGCCGCCAGCAGAACCTTGTGATTGGTCAGTGCCATGGTGTCTCCTTGGTGAATCTCTCTCACAGCGTGTAACGTTCGTTGCCCAGCACCCGCGCGGCAATCTGCCGCCGCAACGCGATCGCATTCACCGGATCGTGATTTGCATACTCGCGCACGCGCAGAAGATGACGCCGCAGTTCGTCAGCTTCGGCGCAGGCGCTCAGCACCGTTCGCGACGCGAGTTCCACTCGGGCAATCGCGTCCCGCAAATAAACCGCCGAGGCATCCGCGGCATTCAATCCGCCGCCAGCCGCCGTCAGTTTGCGGCTGCGCAGGAGCGCTGACTCCATGGCGAACACCTCCATGATGATGTCGGAGATGTTCATAACGATCTCCTGCTGCCGTTCGAGCTGCGCACCGTACTTCTTCTGCGCGATCGCGAGCGTGAGGAGCGCGATTTTCTTCGCGCCGTGTACGAGGCCCAGCTCCTCGTCGGCGGTTCTTTCGCCGGCGTGCGGCTCGCGTTCGTTCAGCACGGCATCTGCGGCCTCGAACAGCGGCAGCAGTCCACGCGCGGCGCGCTTCAGCGGCATGCCCGTGATCACCAGCCGGTTGATTTCACTTGTGCCTTCAAACAGCCGGTTGATGCGCGCATCGCGATAGGCGCGCTCCACCGCGTAGTCCTGGTGGTATCCATAGCCGCCGTGGATCTGAACGCCTTCATCGACCACGTAGTCCAGCATCTCGGCCGCATAGACCTTAACCATCGAACACTCGGCGGCAAACTCTTCGATCGCCTTCAGTTCTTGCGTTGCGGTGGCCGATGGGTTGGCCAGATCGGCGGACGCGCCGTGCATCTGGCTTTCAATCAATCCCACCACGCGCCATGCCATCGACTCGGCGACAAAAATGCGAATCATCATCTCCGCGAGCTTGTGCTGGATGGCGCCAAAATCGGCGATGGTCGCGCCAAATGCCTTACGCTGCTTGGCATACTTGATGCTGATCGTCAATACGTTCTTGGCCGCTCCCACTAGCGCGGGGCCGAGCTTCAGGCGTCCGATGTTCAGGATGTTGAACGCGATCACGTGCCCCCGACCGATTTCGCCCAAAACGTTTTCTACCGGCACCGGAACATTGTCGAGATACACCGCTGTCGTCGAACTGCCCGTGATGCCCATCTTGTGTTCTTCCGCCCCGCTCGTTACGCCTGAAAAATTTCGCTCGACCAGAAACGCCGTAAACTTCTCCCCGCCAACTTTGGCGAACACGGTGAACAGGTCGGCCGCGCCGCCGTTGGTGATCCACATTTTCTGGCCGTTCAGGATGTAGTGCTTTCCGTCGGGCGTGAGGTCGGCCCGCGTTCGCGCGGCCAGCGCATCCGATCCCGCCAATGGCTCGGTGAGCGCATAAGCGGCCAGCATCTCAACCTTGCCCAGCTTCGGCAGATACCTGCGCTTCTGCTCTTCGTTTCCGAAGTAGACAATCGGCAGCGTCCCGATGCCGGTGTGCGCCGAGTGCCAGCCGCCATACGAACCGTCGCGACCCATGCGCTCCGCAGTCACCATCAGCGAGGGCAGATCCATGGCCATGCCGCCGTATTCTTCCGGAATCGCCATGGCGGTGAGGCCCAGCTCCACCGATTTGCGCAGCACGCTCATCGCGACGCCCGGCTTCTTTTCGCGGATCGCCGGCAGATTCGGTTCCACTTCGTTGGCCCAGAATTCATCGACCATGCGGCCGACAGCCAGATGTTCCTCGCTCAAATCTTCGGGCGTAAAAATATCCTGGGGCGCCGAATCTTCGATCAGGAACGCAGTTCCTTTTGTCGTTTTGCGAGCCATCTCTGTTAACGTCGTCATGAAGAACTCCTATGCCACCTTTTGAGATTGAGAATCTGAATTCTTTGAAAGCGTGCGAAGGGCGCGAATTTCCCGTCTCCGACTGGTTCATGGTCGCTCAGGATCGCATCCAGAATTTTGCCGACGCCACCGAGGATCGCCAGTGGATTCACCTCGACACCGAACGCGCCCAGCGCGAATCGCCATTCGGCGGCACCATCGCGCACGGATTTCTCACTCTTTCTCTGTTGACCTACTTTCTCAAGCAGGCCATGCAGATTCGCTCGGGCATCAAGATGACCGTCAATTACGGCTTGAACAAAGTTCGTTTTCCCTCGGCGCTCGTCGCCGGCTCTTCGGTCCGCGGCCGCGTCACGCTCGTCTCCGTCAAGGAGTCGCCCGAGTTCATCGATGCCGTTTTTGTGATTCATATTGAGAGTCAGTCGTCCTCGAAGCCTTGTTGCGTCGCCGAATGGCTGCTGCGCTACTACCGGCAGTGAGCTTCCCGACAGATGCGTGCTCATATCGCCCCGCTCTCCGCTGCGTGCCATGACGCGCGCAGGAGGGCGTGAATTCTCTTCGGAAGCTCGGCAAAACGCTCGTCCTGCGTCAGTCCCTGCGCGTATCGGAAATAAATCTGTTGAATGATCACGGCCACTTTAAAGCGCGCGAACGTGACATAGAAGACCATGTCGCGCGGATTGCGCCCGCTCGCCTGCGCGTACCGTTCGATGAGCTGCGATCGCGTCAGCGTGCCCGGCAGCGTGGTCGGCGCGCTGCGAATTTCCTGGAACTCATCCGGATCCTGCGGATCGGTCCAATATGCGAGCGCCGTCCCCAGGTCGGTTAGCGGATCGCCCACCGTGCACATCTCCCAATCCAGCACGCCGACAATGCTGGTCGCGTCGTTGGTGTCGAGCACGAGGTTGTCGTATTTGTAATCGTTGTGGATCAGCGCCGCATCGTGGCTAACGGGCATGTGTGCCGCTAGCCATGTAGAGATGCGCTCGACCTCTTGCAGATCGTGCGTCTTCGAATTCTGGTAGCGCTCGATCCAGCCTTTGACCTGGCGTTCGAGATAGCCCTGCGGCTTGCCGAGATCCGCCAAGCCGATGGCCGCGTAGTCGAGGGCATGCAGACGCACTAGATTATCGACAAAGGCTTCGCTCAATCGCCGCGCGGTTCCAGGCGGAAAGGCCATGCCCGGAGGAGGTTCGCGCCGCATGATCACTCCGCGAACTGGCTCCATCAGATAGAAAGGCGCATTGAGAATCGATAGATCGTCGCAATACAAAAGCACTTTGGGCGCAAGCGGATAAGCGCTATGCAATTTCGAGAGCACGCGATACTCGCGCGCCATGTCATGCGCCGACCTGACCTTGCTGCCAAAAGGTGGCCGCCGCAAAATAATTTCCCTGCTTGATTGTGCGTCACCGAGGCGTAACAGATAAGTCAGGTTGGAATGACCGCTCGGAAATTGCTCGACTGTGATCGCCCCAACGCCGCTGAAGTGCTCCCGCAAAAACGGCTCCAGTCGGGCGATCTCGAGCTCCTCGCCTGCTCTCACGGTTCCCGACTGATCGCAAAGCGCCGCCATATTCGCCATTCCGTCGGCTACCGGTACGTCAGCAAGCCGTCTCCATCGAGATGCGGATGCGCATTGAACGCGCTCAGCGTGAAGCGCTCCCCCGAAGCCAGAAAGGTCGTGAACGAACCGTTGCGCGACATCCATGTGATCTGCAACATGTCTTCGGCCGACAAATGCAATGCCCGGCGCACCGCCGCGCCAATCACCCCAGCGGATGTGAAGATCACGGCGCTGGCTGCCGGAGCAGTCTCGCGCACCACCTGCGCCAACCCGTGTTCCACCCGCCGACAGAAGTCATGCCAGGATTCAACTCCGCCGGCCGTAACTTCGCCCGCCACCCACTTACGAATCACCGCCTCGAACAATTTCTCGAAGGTCTTGCGACGCGCGGCGGAGTCTCCGGATGCTTTGCTGTCTTCATAAGCGCGCCGCAACTCTCGGATCTCGCCATTCACTTGGAGCAGTCGCGGAAGACACTCTCGCATCACCGCCTCGGCCTGATATTCGTCGAACTCATTCATGACCACAGCCTCTGGAAACCGAAGCCCCGCGCCGCGAAACGCCTTGTCCACAATTCGCGCCGTCTCCAGTTGGCGAGCGCGCGGCCCCGAGTAGACGCGCTCGAATACCACGCCCCGCTGCGACCAATATTCCCCGAGCAACTTCGCCTGCGCCTCGCCGTTAGGACACAGCTTGTCATAATCCTGTTCAAGAAAAGATGCCTGCCCGTGCCGCACCAGGATGACCTTGCTCATTCGTTCCCGCTCTCATGCGGCTCCAGGTTCGCGCCCACGTTTTTGTTGCCAGCCATGCATGATGGCTACGCTGCCGCTACCTGCTCTCGATCGAATTCAGCAAACGTCTTGCCCGATTCCGCCAGCCGCTTCAGTAAAGGAGCCGGTGTCCAGAGTTCTCCATGTTGCCGCTCGAATTCGGAAATGCGCCGATACACCTCCGCCAACCCAACCGTGTCCGCATACCACATTGGTCCGCCGCGATAGGCGGGAAATCCATATCCGTTGAGGTAGATGATGTCGATATCGACCGCCCGCAGCGCGTATCCTTCTTCGAGAATTCGCGCGCCTTCATTGACCAGCGCATAAATGCAGCGCTCAACAATCTCATCGGCCGCAATCTGTCGCTGCGGAATGCCCGCCTCCGCGCTCCACTTACGCACCAGCGCGGTCACCTCGGGGTCCGCGCTGGCGCGCCGGTTTTCGTCGTATCGATACCAGCCCTTCGAAGTCTTCTGGCCGTAGCGCCCAAGTTCGCAAAGGCGATCCTCGGCAAACGGCTGGCGGATTCCCGGTTTCTCCAGATGCCGATACTCTTTGCGAATCCGCCAGCCCACATCAAGGCCCGCCAGATCGCCGGTCGCCAGCGGTCCCATCGCGTTGCCGAACTCGACCAGCGCCTGATCGACTGCCTCGATCTCCGCTCCTTCTTCGACCAGAAATTGCGCCTCACGCCGATACGGGCCGAACATCCGATTGCCCACGAAGCCGCGGCAGTTCCCAACCAGCACGCCGATCTTGCCCAGCTTCTTCGCGAGTTGCATGCAGGTGGCAATCACTTCTTTGCTCGACTTCTTTCCGCGCACAATTTCGAGCAGCCGCATCACGTTTGCCGGACTGAAAAAATGCGTGCCAATCACTGCTTCCGGGCGCGAAGTCGCTTCCGCGATTTCATCGATGTTGAGCGTCGAGGTGTTGCTCGCCAAAATTGCTCCGGGCCGGCATGCGCGGTCCAGCTCCGCGAACACTTCCTTCTTCAATGCCATGCCTTCAAACACCGCCTCCACCACCATGTCCACATCGGCGAACGCATCATAGGCGAGCACCGGCGTGATCATCTTCATCCGCTCATCCACGAACGCCTGCGTGAAACGCCCGCGCTGCACCGAACTCGCATAGTTCTTGCGAATCTTTTCCATCCCGGTGTTGAGCGTCGCCTGATCGACATCCTTCAGCAGCACCGGAATGCTGGCGTTCGCAAACACCATCGCGATCCCGCCGCCCATCGTTCCGGAGCCGACGACTGCAACTCGATTCACCGGCAGCACGGCAGTTTCTTTCGGAATATCGGGAATCTTCGCCACTTCGCGCTCGCCAAAGAAAACACGGATTAGTGCTTTCGATTGATCGGAGAACAGGCATTCGGTGAAAAGCTTCGCTTCCGCTGCGCAGCCTTCGTCGAATGGCAAACGCGTTCCCGCCTCGATCGCCTCGATCGCGGCCAGCGGAGCCTTCATTCCGCGCTGCTTCTTGCGTACTGAGTCGCGCGCCGACGCAAAAATCGCCGCGTTCTCTTCGGCAGTTCCGAGCTTCTGCGCTCGCTCACGCGTTTTTGGAGCAGGCCTGTCCGCAACCTCGCGCGCGAACGCGACCGCGCCCGTCAGCAGATCTCCATCAATCAATTTGTCGATCAGCCCCAGCGCGGCTGCCTCGCGCGCCGAAATCGGTTTCCCCTCGGCGCACATCTCAACCGCCTTCGCGACCCCAACAAGCCGCGGCAGTCGCTGCGTTCCAGCGGCACCGGGAATAATTCCCAGCTTCACCTCGGGCTGGCCTACCTGCGCCGTCGGCGAGGCCACGCGGTAGTGGCCGGCCATCGCCAGTTCCAGGCCGCCGCCAAATGCCTGCCCATGAATCGCCATCACCACCGGCTTGCCGCTGTCTTCAATCTGAAGCAAGAAGGGCAGCAGCGTTCCGCGTCGCCCGGTCGCCACCATCTTGCCGAATTCCTTGATGTCCGCGCCCGCCACAAACGTGCGTCCGGCGCCGATCACCACTGCCGCCTTCACGCTCGCATCCCGATTCAGCTCATCAATCGCCGCCGCAATTCCCTCGGGCACGCCCGGACTAAGCGCGTTCACCGGCGGATTGTCGATAGTGATGACCGCGACGTCATTTTCTCTACTGACCTTAACCAGGCTATTCATCGAAAGTTCCAGGCTCCATTCATTTCGTCGCTGCGTCAACCATCCGAACGCATCGTCACCGGCCGCGTTTTATATTTCTCACGCAACTCTCGCTTCAAGACCTTTCCCGTCGCGGTCTTCGGCAAGGTCTCGCAAAACTCAATTGATTGCGGACACTTGTAATGCGCCAATCGCGCACGGCAGAACTCAATCAATTCCACGTCGCTGCGCTGCGCTCCCGGTTTCATCACTACGACTGCCTTCGGCACCTCGCCCCACTTCTGGTCGGCGACTGGAATCACGGCCGCTTCATAAACATCGGGATGCGCTACCAGCACTTTTTCGACATCGAGTGAAGAAATATTTTCTCCGCCGCTCACGATAATGTCTTTCTTGCGATCGACGATGCGTATGTAGCCGTTGTCCGCGACCACGGCCATGTCGCCGGTGTGAAACCAGCCGCCCCGCAAGGCTTGCGCCGTTGCTTCCGGCTGCTGCCAATAGCCCGCCATCACTCCGTCGCTGCGCGCGATGATCTCTCCCATCGCTACTCCGTCGGGCGGCACATCGCGATCTTCCTCATCCACGACCCTGAGTTCGCAGCCGGGGAAGGCATAGCCGGTCATGGCTTGTAATACGTGACGCTCTTCCGGCGTGCACTGAACCTCCGGCTTCAGTTCGGCGGTCGAAAGCGACGGCGAACATTCCGTCAGTCCGTATGCCGAATAACATTTGAAACCTAAGGCGCTCTCGACTTCACGAATCAGCGTGGGAGAAGAGGCTGCGCCTCCGATCGCCGCCCACTGCACGCTGCTCAGGTCGTACTTTGCGCGCGCGGGTGAATTCACCAGCGCAGTCGCCATGATGGGCACCAGGCTCAGCCCGCTCACTTTTTCCCGCTCCACCAGGCGAAAGATTTCCTCGGGCAAAAAGCGGGGGAGCATCACATGAGTTCCGCCCACCAGAGTAATGGTGTGTGCCGCGCCCCAACCGTTGGCGTGAAATAAAGGAATGGTGTGCAGCAGCACGTCGTCAAAGCGCGTGCGGTGATAGACCGCCATATTCATGGCGTGCAAATAAACGTTGCGGTGCGTGAGCATCACACCCTTCGGGCTGGCACTCGTGCCGCTGGTGTAAAAGATCTCCCCAATGGAGTTCTCGTCGATCGACGCTGGATCTTCGCGATCGCTCTTCGCCGCGCTCAGCATCTGTTCGTAGGTGGGCGCTCCGAGCCAATCCTCGTCCGATTTTCCGTCGAGCAGGTGAAACGACCGCACAGTTCGCAGATCGCGCCGGAATGAATTCACCAGGCCCACGAACTCCGGTTCCAGAAACAGCGTCGCCGCTCCCGAATCGTTCAGAATGTAGGTAAGCTCCGGCCCGGCCAGCCGGATATTGAGCGGGACCAGAATGCACTTCGCCTGTAAAACGCCGAAATAAGCTTCCAGCAGCCGATGGCAATTCAGACTGAGAAACGCCACGCGATCGCCTGGCTTCACGCCCGCATCGCGCAAAGCGCCCGCCAGTCGCGCCACACGCTCGCCAAACTCGGCGTAAGTAAAACGCTGATCTCCGCACACGACCGCCGTCTTACGCGGAAATTGGAGCTCCGCATAGCGAAGAAAGCGAACCGGCGTAAGTGGCAGATTCATGAAGTCATCTCACCAAGCCGTCTGGCCGCCATCCACCACCAGCACGTGCCCTGTGACGTACGCGGAAGCATCCGACGCAAGAAAAATCGCGGCGCCCTTGAGGTCGTCGTCTCCGCCGAAGCGGCCCAGCGGAATTTTTGCCAGCAACTCATTCTTGCGGTGCTCGATCACGGCTTGCGACATGTGCGTTGGAAACCATCCCGGCGCAATTGCGTTCACCTGAATATTGTGGGACGCCCATTTGCACGCCAGATCCTTCGTGAAAGCAATCACTCCGCCCTTGCTCGCGTGGTAGCCGATCGCCTGTAGTTCGGCGGATGCTCCACCCAAGCCAGCGACCGACGCAATATTGATGATCTTGCCCGCGCGCTGCGCCGTCATCGCCTTGCCCACAGCCTGGCAAAAAAGAAATGTGCCCGTCAGATTTGTCGCTAGAACTTTATTCCATTGCTCCAGCGTCATCTCCTCCACCGGAGCTCCCCAGGACGTGCCCGCGCTGTTGATCAGAATGTCGATGCGGCCGAATTTGGCCACCGTCTTCTCCACCACTTGGTCGATCGTCGCCTTGTCTTTGACGTCGCATTCCAGGGCGAGTGCATCGACGCCATGCTTTCGCAATGCTTCCGCCGCGGCCTCGGAGCGTTCCAATTTGCGCGCACAGAGCACAAGGTTCGCGCCCATCTCGGCCAGTCCGATGGCCATTTGCAGGCCCAGCCCCATCGAGCCGCCCGAAACGATGGCCACGCGCCCGGTCAGGTCAAAGAGCTTTTTGGCATTCATAGGCGACTCGTCCGTTCCGTTGCAGCCGTCCGTCGCGGCAAAATGTGATAGTTAGTATCATATTAAAGTCGCTAACGTCAATCCTCGCCGATTCGCAGCACGATCCGCCCCGAGACTTCGCCGCGTTCCAATTCCTCAAGAATTTCCTGCACGTCATCGAGCGGACGCTCAGTGACCTGACAATGCACCGTTCCAGCCGCGCCCATCTTCAAGAATTTCGCGCAGATCGTCGCGCGTCCCCACGGCCGATGCCTTGATCTGAATCTCGCCTGCCGCCATCAGAATCGGCGGAAATGAAATATCTTTTGCCGGCAATCCCACCGCCAGCAGAGTCCCCGTCGGCCGCACGCAATAGAACGCCATGTCATACGCCGATTTTGCCGCCGAAGTCACCAGCGCGACGTGCACTCCTCCGGAGCGCCGCACTTCCTTCACTACTTCGGCACTCGCGGCGTTCAATGTTCGCGACGCGCCCAGCGACTTTGCCAGCGCCAGTTTCTCCTCCGAAACATCGACCGCCGTTACCTCCGCTCCCGCCGCTACGCCGATCTGCACCGCAATGTGGCCAAGCCCGCCGATGCCGAAAACCGCTAACCGCTGTCCCGCGCGGATTCTCGCCTGCTTCAAAGCACGATGTACGGTCACTCCCGCGCACAGCAGCGGCGCTGCCTGCCCCGACGAAAGCGTCGCTGGAATCTTCATCACGTGGCTCGCGGGAGCCTTCGCATATTGCGCGTATCCGCCGTCCACCATCACGCCCGTAATGCGCTGCTTCACGCACAGGTTCTCGAAGCCTTCGCGGCAGAATTCGCATTCCCCGCATGTCCATTGCACCCATGGCACTCCAACCCGCTCGCCGACTTCTATGCCCTGCACTGCCGCGCCCCGATCCACCACCCGTCCCACGATTTCATGGCCCAGAATCAGCGGCTTTTTGACGATGCGGGCAAACTGCTCCCAATCGCCTTGCGCCACGTGCAGATCGGAATGGCAGACCCCGCACACCTCAACTTCGATCAGGACTTCGTCGGCGTCGACTTTCGGCGCGTCGACATCCTGCAACCGGAGCGGCGTCTTGAATTCGTGCAGAACGGCGGCCTTCATCGTGTTCCTTTTCTGATCGGCTTGTAATCAAGATCTCTTGTCGACAGTCACGCTTCTAAATCGCACGGCGGCCCGCACAAAGCCGGTCCGGCGCGCCGTCCAGCCTTTACGGCCGAATGCCGCACAAGAAAAATTCCACTGCGCTGCGCACGCGTTCTGTGAGCTTATGCGGACCGGTCAAATCGACCGCCCACTGTCGCACTACCGTGTTGTAAAGCCCTTCCATGAACTCCGCCAGATGCACCACCGGAAACGCGCGCGTCACTTCGCCCTGCTTCTGTCCCTGTGTCAGAATTTCGCGCAGCAGCCGCGCCGCGGCTTCTTCGTGTCCCCGCATCTCGGCCGAGCGCACGGGATCCATCGCGCCCGATAACACCACTGCCTGCCACAATCGCCGGTCCGCTTCCACCTCTCGCGCCATGCTCACGTAGAGGCGCCGCAGGCGTTCGCCCGTCCGCTCCTTGCGCGAAAGCTCGTTGCGCAGCCGCTCGCAGATGCACGCATACCCGCGCTCCCCGACCTCGCGCAAAACCGCGTCTTTACTGGGAAAATATCGGAAAAAGGTAGGTTGGCTGATTTCGAGAATCTGCACGATGTCTTCGATCCGCGTCGCCTCATATCCGTGCCTCCGAAAAAGCCTGATCGAAGTGTCGATGATCTGCTGCCGCAACCGAGCCTTCTTCCGCTCCCTAAGGCCAACCTGCACTCTAACTGGTTCCAGAGCCAAACCCCGCGCCGCCAGTGCACCTGGCATTGTCTTTTCCTCCCGCATCGATTAACCGCACAACCGCTAGTACATAAAATGTGAGAGTAACTATAACAAAAGAGCGACTAACATTAGAGCCTTATCGCGTGCCAGCGCGGGTGGGCAAAGTTTGTGGGGTGTATTAACGGATGGGCCGAACACCGGCGTTGCGCGGGGCAGATATTCAATGTGCGTGTTTTGCTGTTGAACTTGTTCAGTAGCGAGTGCTCCGTGCATCCTGCGGAGCACTCGTGACGATCCACTGCGAAGAAGAGCCGGGGGCACGACGGCGACGAAGTGGCCGCCGCCGGTCGTACTTCTTTAGCTCGCTTTCTCCTTAGCTCGCTTTCTCTTTCTCCTCCGTGACGCGCTTTCGGAAGGCGGCGTCCGGGTCAACCGATATATCGACCCACTTCGGGTCAGGCGCGGCCTCGGCGTCGTAATTGTCGTGCCAGTTCCACCACTTGTACGGCGGAGTCTGGGGGTAGCCCTCTGGCGAATCCTCCCAAGTCTCCTGTCGGCCGAGCGGAGTGAGATCGAGGTAGCTCCAGATGGTCCCCATCGCCTCGTCGCCGCGGTTGTTGATGAAATATGTGCGGAACACCTTGTCGCCGTCGCGGAAGAACACGTTGTGGCCGTGCCATTGATCGACGCCGAAGTCCACGTCGAAGCTGTCCGTCATGGTGTACCACGGCATCTCCCAACCCATCCGCGCCTTCAGGCGAACGATGTCCGCCTGCGGCGCGCGTGAGGCGTAGACGAGGGTGGTGTCGCGGGCGTTGAGGTGTGAGAGGTGCGCGACCTGATCGGCGCCCAGAGAGCAGCCGCGGCAGGCGTGCTCAGGCCAGCCGAATACTCCGGGCTCGAAGAAGGCGCGATAGACGATCAACTGAGGGCGGCCCTCGAACAAGTCGAGCAGGCTAACTTTGCCCTTGGGTCCGTCGAACTCGTATTTCTTCTCGACGGCCATCCAGGGCATCCGCCGGCGCTCAGCGGCCAGCGCGTCACGAGAGCGGGTTAATGCCTTCTCCTTCACGAGCAGCTGCTGGCGCGCAGCCTCCCACTCCTGCTGCGATACGATCGGGGGTGTCTTCATCGCAAGATTTCCTTTCCCGCGCTCATTGCTTTTCTCTTTGCCTGCCATCTTAGTTCTCCTTTGTTTTGTGAAGCAGATCGAGACGATCCACTCTGAAGAATTTTCTCAACTGTTTTCTAAACTGTCCGATGCACACCGCCAGAATGCCTCCCGTGGATCCAGCTCCGGCGACCATGACTGCTGTGCTTGTGATGCATGCTGGGCACATAATGTCCCTCCGCTGAATTTCTTCCATGTCGTGCGTTTTCGGTACGGCTTTGGAAGTTGTGTTCACGAGATATAGTTAGCGCAAGACACTCGAAGGGTGGGAGTGACAAGTGTGGCGGGATTTCGATGGATTCAATAACTACTGCCGCAGCACGAGCGCTCACGGCGGGCGATCCGCTCGGCGCATTGAAGCTGATAGCGTTACGCGACGATCCGCCCGCGCTGGCACTTCGAGGCATCGCGATGGCGCAGCTCGGAGAATTTGTACGAGCCAAGGAACTTCTGCGGCGCGCGCGGCGCGCGTTCACTTCAAAAGAAGAGGTGGCCCGCGCGAGATGCGTTGTCGCCGAGGCTGAGATCGCACTGGCCTCGCGCGATCTGAGCTGGCCAGCGAAGCTTCTCGACGCGGCACGAGCCACGCTCGAGATACACGGCGACCGGTTGAACGCCGCGCACGCCCGGTATCTCGAGGTCCGGCGCCTTCTTCTGATCGGGCGCATGGACGAGGCGGAGCGCCTGCTCACCAAGCTCGATCCAACGCTCTTTCCGCCGGCGTCAAGAGCGGTCCACGACCTGGTGGTCGCGGGGATCGCAATCCGGCGACTCCAGACAAAGACGGCGCGGGCTGCGCTGGCACGGGCCGAGCGCGCCGCCCGCCTCGCAGGTATTCCTGCGTTAACGGCGGAGGTTGAAAGCGCGGCCCGCGTTCTGAACACGCCTGCGGCCCGCTTGATTGCGCGTGGCGTGGAGCAGCCTCTTCTGCTCGATCAGGTCGAAGCGTTACTGGCGTCAAAAGCGCTTGTCGTTGACGCGTGCCGCCACGTACTACGCGTCGAGAGCAAGGTAGTCTCACTGGCAACGCGTCCTGTCTTGTTCGCGCTCGCACGCGCATTGGGCGAAGCGTGGCCCGGTGACGTGCCGAGGGATGTGCTGGTAGCGCGTGCATTCGGGTCGAGGTTCGTCGATGAATCCCATCGCGCGCGGTTGCGAGTCGAAATGGCGCGGCTCCGTAAGTTGCTTCACGCATTGGCCGACGTGAGCGCGACCAAGCGAGGTTTTGCTCTGATGCCGCGCCGCGCGCGCGAAGTCGTCGTCCTGGCGCGACCCGTCGAAGATGAAAATGGAGCCGTGCTCGCCTTCCTTGCCGATGGTGAATCTTGGTCGAGCTCTGCGCTGGCGCTTGCGCTCGGCACGAGCCAACGGACTGTGCAGCGGGCGCTCGACTCGCTGGCTGAGTCTGGCAAGGTGCAGTCGTTTGGCCGCGC
Organism: uncultured Acidobacteriaceae bacterium; assembly: GCA_963803645.1. Lineage (GTDB taxonomy): Bacteria > Acidobacteriota > Terriglobia > Terriglobales > Acidobacteriaceae > Acidiflorens. The sequence continues at coordinate 2,203,621 of CAWDNK010000007.1, forward strand.
GCGAGCCCGTCGTTGGATAACCCCGCCCGTTCCCGGATTCACGACGACTTTGTTACTCCCAGCTTCGCTGCCGATTGATTAAGGTAGAAGCATGCAACGCGCAAAAGCTGAAATCGTCAGTGAGTACGGACCCTTTCCGGGCGCCGAAAGAGTGAATGGAGTTACCTACGACGGCCAAAACGTCTGGTTTGCGTCCGGAGACAAGTTGAACGCCATCGATTCCGCGAACGGCAAGGCAGTACGCTCTCTCGACGTCGCCGCGCATGCTGGAACAGCCTTCGATGGCCGGCATCTGTTTCAGATCACCGAAGACCGCATATTGAAGATTGATCCGAAGAGCGGCGAGGTGCTGGCCACGATCCCTGCGCCCGGCGGTGGTCGTGACTCGGGGCTCGCATGGGCCGAAGGGTCGCTTTGGGTAGGGCAGTATCGCGACCGGAAGATCCATCAAGTCGATCCCGAAACGGGGGCGATTCTTCGCACCATCGAGTCAAATCGCTTTGTAACTGGAGTTACATGGGTCGACGGAGAGCTTTGGCACGCTACGTCCGAAGGCGACGAAAGCGAACTGCGGCGAGTGGATCCGCAAACCGGAAAGGTTCTAGAGAGCCTCGAGATGCCGGCTGACATATACGTTTCAGGGCTTGAGTCCGATGGGGCGGATCGGTTCTTCTGCGGAGGAGGAAAGAGTGGCAAGCTAAGGATCGTCCGACGGCCCAGGCGAAGCTCCGCGGCCAGCGGTTCCGGGACTTCCGTCGGCTCCTCGAAAAACCCAAATTCGATCAGGCGCAACTCCCCGGCATGATGTCGACGTTCTCGAATTATTGAACGCGTCTTGTCAAGAACGGCCGTGTACGAAGGTCGTACAAGCCCATCCGTTTGGCTCCTCTTACTTCGCCGTGCCTGGTGAAGAAAAAAAATAGTCCAAATTTCCGCTCCCATGCTGGCGGTCTTCTCACAGACACTGCGCTTATTACCTATGAGTGGCGCAGAAGCAGAACGTAACCGTGGTGGCAACGGTTGACTTCGACGTTGCGCATCGGTCTGGACGTAGACCATTGCAGATCATCACCTCAACGTTGGAGGCGAATCTGCCGTAACCGCATTATCAAGAAGAGGAGAGCGAGATATGGGCGACGACATGGTAACCGCAGCGTGGAACATCTTGAAAGGCAGCCTCCGGGTACAGGATGCCGCCCCAGTAGACGTCTTGGTGGGCGGGACAACTCGAGACACGGTTTCACAAGGACCGGCTTCCGTCACGGAATACTACGATCAGACCTCCTGTGTTTTCGGTTCAACAATTACAGACCTCGCCATCACCGCCAGTTGGATGTACGACGGGACGTCCATTGCAGGCTTCCGTGTTACATGCACCGACGGCATCGTGCAGATGGGGTCAACAGTCGACATCTCAGTTCAAGCGGGCCCTTCACACATCGACGACGCTGGGGTCGCTCATCTGCCCTATCAGATCGTGGTCGCGTTCACCAATGTTACGGGCGGAGCACAGCAAACTACCATCTCGGCGGAGGCCGCAGGAGATGGTGGTGGACGCAGTCTTGAATCGGCGGCTTAGATTCGGAACGCGATGTACGCGTCAGCGAGTAACTCGCGATAGCCACGATGTTTCAGCGAAATCGGACACTTATAGTCCACGCAACCTGCCCTAAGGAGGCACAAAATCATGACAAACGACGCACCCATCGCTCTCGGACCGCTTTTTGGGCCTGACTTCCTTCTTGTCACGGTGAATGATGACACCAAGACTCCGTATACATTGGAAATCTATCCGGATGCCAATAACGCTCTCCTAAGAGCTAATCACTTGCCGCAGCAGTACTACTTCGTTCCACAGCGCATCTACCTTGCAAAAAAGCAGGATGCACCGGCCGACTTCGATTTCGGCATGACCGTCTTCAAGGGCCTGATGACGACGGAAGACACAATCGGAATCACGGCTGCGCAAACCTCCGGCGGCGATGTTGAAGCGGGTGGTGGTTTCTGCACCTTCTCAACCACCTTTGCGATTCCCGACACCGTCATCAAGAACGCAATTACCGCCCTGAAGAATGGGGCGTTCGATAAGCCGGCTCCGGCTCGGCTCGGTTCCTACATGACGCGCGGGGCGGGCGATCCCGATCCTTTGCTTGGCATCGTGCCAATTCTGGACAATGACGTCTCGATCTCAATTCCGCAGTTTGGGCCGGGTGGAAATGCGGCTGCGCCTCTGTGGGCGAGCGCCCAAAATGCCAAGAAGGGCAGCCTGGAAGCGACTGGCATCAGCAGCTTTCTCGTCAGTTGCAATCAGCTCGCAGCCGGTGCGATCGCGGGTTCGCTGAAGGCCGGAGTTTCGCCGTTTATGGTCAATTACCAGCTCAGCGAGCAGTTTTACTTACCCGCTTGCGAAGTTGATGTGACCATCGACATGGATAAGGTCTTCAGTTCGTTCTCCGCGTCCGTGGCGTTAGGCGCCTTCTTCAGTTCCTCCTCGTTTTCGGCGGCCTACTCGAATTGCGTGACCAGCGGAGCAATCATGACCGACATGAAGATCAACGAAGCCGCTCTGCCCGATGACCTCAAGCAGATGGTCCTTCAGCAGTGTCAACAGATGCAGCAAAACGCCGTCAACTGGGTAAAAGATGAGATCTTCGACTGGAAACCGACCGACGGCGGCGACGCCCAGGCAAAGCCAGGCTTGCTGGGGAGCATCTTCGGCGGCGCCTCGGTTGCCATGAAGGCGACCTACCAGAAGCGCAGCATACACGTTCGTCAGACGCTCATACTCGACACGACGATGGCCAAGACCGATACCAAGTCCGGCGATCTCACCGATCTTGAGCCCGCCATCAAAGCGAACCTGAACAAGTACCTCGCCATCGTCGACATCGGGGAGTACTTCAAGAAGATGCAAGTGGCCGCGACCAATGCGATCAATTGGAGCGAGAAACTTCCTGACGGCACCAACCTGGCAGACCCGGTGCTCTCGGCCATGCTGGAAGTCAGTTATCCCGATTACGATCAGCCACTCGATGCCCAGGGAAACCCCAACTTCAAGACTCTCGGCCAGGGCTATCATTACGTCGCTGGTCAGGGCACCGCGGGGACGAGCGGGTTATCGCAGTGGAGCGCCAACAATCCCAGCGACATAATCAATGTTTCGTTTCTCCGTCTGGACCAGCAACTGAAGCAGTGGCCGCCCGATCAGGTCAAAATCCGAAAGACGCTGATCTTCGACGGGAACGATCCTCGCGTCGACCTCACAGGAAACAAAACTCAAGTTGTGATCGAGACCACCGCCAGTGACCACACCCCGGTGCTCGATTCGAACGAAGTCGGGTATATTTTCGTGCACTTTACGTGTAGGCCGCTTCCGCCTAACGTGACCGTCGTCGTCAACACAACCCTCGGTGCTCGTAGCGACACCATCACGATTACGAGTCAAAACCAAAAGAACGCCCTTTGGGAGATCTTCTCCGACAAGTACATCGGCCAGACCTCTTTTCAGTATGCGGTCCAGGTAACTGTACAAGGCCCGGACTTCACGGACAATGCCATCGTTTATCAGTCCGCGAAGCCGATTACCGTACCTTTGCAGCCCGGTCGTGTTAAGTACAACCCGCTTCTGCTTCTCACTTTGCCCGACGCGCCTGCCAATCAAGCCGCCGCCATCAACGACTACATCAAGCGTTATATGCAGCAGCCTCCGGCTGTCGCCGCATAGGAGGTAGCAGATGACCACTGGCAAAGCACCGATACCGAAGGCCCATGCAACCCAGCCGGTACGTCCCGTACCGGCTGTGTTCGCCAACGCTATGGTGGCGCGGTTCGTTAGACCGCAGCCGACTCTAAACCTTCCGCTCGAGTCGACCCACAAGGGAAACATATTCCTCGACCGTTTCAATCCCCGGATCGGCTGGTATCTTCCAGCCTTCAATCTATCCGCCGACGTGGATGCGGCTTTCTCGTTCGCGGCGACTCAGGCTGGCATCGACGCCAGTGGCAACCCTTTTAACCAGGGTATTGTTACTCTCGGACTCAACAAGGTTGTACCGCCGGACCTTGCGGCCTTCAAGGCCGCCAATCCGACAGTCACGATGCGGGAGATTCCTCTCACTGGCCTGGTGGCTAACTTTACAACGACCGCCATGGACGCGCAGTCCGGACAGATAGCGCGAAGCACCTCGTCCGCGGTAATTAAGATGGGCGCGGACGGAAAAGTTCTTCTTACGATTAACACCCTGCTCGGCGCTCACGTCCTCGTCGCTTACAACAATCTTCAGAATGGTGGAGCGACGCTGACGCTGTCAGCCCAGTACGAGGTTTGGCGCCTAGCCCCCACCGTCTCTCCGCTGCGGATCCTGCCCGGACATCCCATCGGACCACCCGCGCCGCAAGCGGTGCATGCGGCGCCGGTGCACGCGGCCCCGGTGCATGCGGCCTCAGTCCACGCGGCCGCTCCCGGTCTGCGGATCGTGGCGGGGAAGCCCGTTGCTTCGCCCCCGCCGGTCCCGAAGCCGGCGCCGCCAAACTATCTCGTCGCGAATGATCCGTTCTCCGTATTGCTCAATCTCGGCAATAAATTCGCCGCCACGGGCTACGCAACCGCTTACACCGTTAAGGACGCCGACGGGTTGCGCCCGATTCTGAGCATCGACGATCTCCAGAATTTCAATAAGAAGCAATCGCAATACAGCGAATTTACCGCCCTCGGAGATGTCTCGGCTCGGTTTCCATCATTCAGCCGTCTCTACATCGGTGCGCTCAGTCGTACCATCGTCGCGGTGCCTTCAGCCTATGGCATCGTGCGCAGCAAGGATGGGACCGCCGCGCAATGTCAGGCGTTGCTCGACAGCTCGGCCACTGGAAGCGGCGCTTGCAAATTCCAGTTTGCCTTCTTGCTTGGGCCGGTGATCAGCCCGATCGACCTCTTTGCGCTGCAAACCGCGCTGGCCAGCAATCCCCAGTCAGCCGGCTGCGAACTGGCCCTGCCTACTCGCCTCGATTCCACAAAACCGGCTTTACTTTCGACGCCTTTCCAGTCCTCCGTGACGTGTACGGTCGGAACGCCGCCATCGCACACGTTCTCGCTCGCCGTCGAGATCGTAGACGGCAGCGTCACGGGAGCCGCTGTTGCGAACGCCAATCTCTTCATCAAGCAGATCACGTCCGCCCTCGAGCCCTTTCTCTCCGGCAGCATCGGCATTGCGCTCGACGACGCGTACCCACACCCCATCAGCGCCAACGTGGTTCTAAACTTCAATGCGACCAGTGGCAGCGACGAAATCGCCTACTCAATTGGGTCTGATGGAGCCATCGAACTAGTCAACAACTCCCCCCTCGATCTCCAGATAGCGCGCTACGCGGTCGTCCAGGGCGCGGCCGCTCCTCCGCAGCCTCTCGACAAGCAAATTCCTTCAAAGCAATCGCTGGTGCTGAGCGCGACCGCGCCCAGTCGGACCGTCTCACTCCTGGTCGATGGATCTCTCGCCCTCGAAAATCCATTGACCAAAGACCATATCTCCCGTTACCTGTCCTTCGTTGCCCAGGATGTACAGGATGTTAACTTCCAACTTGCGGTCGTCGCCCAAGGTCTCGATTTCGATGCGCTGGGGATAGCCAAAATCGATGTCGCCATCGCGCTTCCCACCCTGCCCACCGTCAGTGTTCCAACATCCTCTATTACCACCCTGGATCTCTCCACCAACGCCCAAATCTCACTTCCGATCCAGTTGGCTGTCAGCACCTTACCGGGAACCATTACTTTTACCGTTGAGGCCAAGGACTCAAAATTATCGAGTGTGTCTTTCACGGTCACTAACGACTTCATTGACCAGCCAGTCTATGTACTCCAACGTTCAAGTATTCTCCCGTTTGCCGTACCAGCTTGAAGAACCGGATAGAAGCGCATTGATCGGAAAACGGCAAACGGATTACGTGCCGATCCTCTTCCGCGGCTAACACACGCAACTTCTCTCCCAGAACCGATTTCCGCGCTGAAAACGGTCTTCCACGCGTACGCCATCGAATAACGACTGACCCCGCGTTCCTGCCTCTTGACAGACATAGCGGTCAAAGACTAGAAAATCTACAAGTCTTTTCGACTCTCGGACGTACGCGGAGATCATTTCGATGCAACAGTCCCGCAGAGACTTCTTCAAGGCAGCCACGGTCGGCGCGGTCGGCGCTACCGTATTTGGGTTTGACCTCCAACCCGCTTACGCTCAACTCAAAGAGTTAAAGATCGCGCGTGCTGCCGAAACGCGCTCCACCTGTCCCTACTGCGCCGTGGGGTGCGGCGTCCTTATCTACACGATTGGTGACAAGGCAAAGAACGTCACGCCGCAAGTGATCCACGTCGAAGGCGATCCCGATCATCCCACCAACCGCGGAACGCTGTGTCCGAAGGGTTCTTCTCTCGAGCAGGACATGCTCAACCCGCGGCGGCTCACCAAGCCGCAAGTCCGGCGCCCGGGCGCGACCGCCTGGCAGGACATTTCCTGGGACGACGCGCTGAATGAGATTGCGCAGTGGACCAAGAAAACGCGGGACAGTTCCTTTGTCGAGAAAGACGCGCAGGGCCGCACCGTCAATCGGTGTGAAGGCATCTCGTTCATCGGCGGCTGCACGGATACCAATGAGTTCAATTTTCTGGCCGTCAAGGCCATGAGGGGGTTGGGCTTGGTCTATTTAGAAAACCAAGCCCGTGTTTGACACGGCCCCACGGTCTCAAGTTTGGGACCAACATTCGGACGCGGAGCCATGACGAATGGCTGGATCGACATCAAGAACACCGACATGATGTTGATCATGGGCGGCAATCCCGCCGAAAACCATCCTTGCGGTTTCAAGTGGGCGATGGAGGCCAAGCGCAACCGCAACGCCAAGATAATTTCCGTCGATCCGCGATTCACGCGCACGTCCGCCACCGCCGACCTCTTCCTGCAAATTCGCGCCGGCACTGACATTGCATTCCTCGGCGGCCTCATCCGCTATGCCATCGAGAACAACCGGATCGCCAAAGAATATCTCGTCAACTACACCAACGCGGCCTTCATCGTCAAAGAAGGTTTCAAACTTCCCGAGGACGGCCTCTACTCTGGCTTTAACGCGGCCTCGAGCAGCTACGATAAAACCACGTGGAATTACGAAGAGGGTGGAGACTTCAGCGGCAAAACGGACACCGCTAACACTTCGGCGCATGCAGCTCACACCCCGCCAACTCCTGGGGCTCCTGCAAATGCAAATCCGCAAACAACTTCGCAGCCCGCGGCGCCCGCAACTCCCGTGCCTCCGCCTGCGTTGCCGCCGAATGTGGCCTACGACCTCACCCTTCAGCATCCGCGTTGCGTTTTCCAATTGATGAAGCAGCAGTATTCCCGCTACACCCCGGAAGTCGTCGAGCGCATCACCGGCATTCCGAAAGATCAGTACCTCAAGGCGATCGATCTGTTCACGTCGGTCCGCAAAGATGGCGACATGAAGAAAGTCGCCACCATCATTTATGCGGTGGGCTGGACGCAGCACACTTTCGGAACGCAAATCATCCGCACCGCCGCCATGATTCAGCTTCTCCTCGGCAACGTTGGAAGGGCGGGCGGCGGCGTGAACGCTCTTCGCGGCCATTCCAACATTCAGGGCGCAACAGATATGGCCGGCCTCTACGAGTCACTCCCTGGATACCTGAAAGCGCCGATTCCGGATGACAAGGATTTGGCCACGTTTCTGAAGCGCACCACCCCGGGGCCCTCCAAGCCTTCGCCGTGGGATTCTTTTAACTACTACGCGAACACGCCGAAATTCATGGTGTCGTTGCTGAAGTCGTTCTACGGAGACGCCGCGACAAAAGAAAATGGATTTGGCTTCGATTACCTGCCCAAAGCCGGTCAGGATTGCTCCTGGACCCATATCTGGGACGACATGTACAACGACAAAGTCAAAGGCATGCTGGCCTTTGGGATGAACGGTGTAATGATCGGCCCGGACACCAACAAAAACATCAATGCGCTGAAGAAGGCGGACTGGCTGGTGGTGGGCGAAATTTATCCGGATGAGACCAGCGAGTTCTGGCGAGCGCCGGGAATTACGGCCGAAGAACAAAAGAACATCAAGACAACCGTCTACCGCTTGCCCTGCGCGGGCTTTGCTGAAAAAGACGGCAGCATGACCAACTCAGCGCGCTGGGTCACCTGGAAATATGCCGCCGTTCCACCTCCGGGCCAGGCAAGGCTCGACCAGGACATCGTCGCGCAGATTTTCCTGCGGGTTCGCGACCTCTATAAGAAGGATGGCGGAAAATTTCCCGACCCCATTCTGAATCTGAGTTGGGCATACGCCGATGCGGTTCATCCACCACTTTCTCAAGTGGCCATGGAAATTAACGGTAAGGCTCTTGCCGATCTTAAAGACGAGAAAACCGGACAGGTCATCAAAGCCGGTCAGCAATTGCCCGGTTTCGCGTGGCTGAAAGACGATGGCACAACCATGTGCGGCAATTGGATCTATTCCGGCATGTGGACGGAGGCCGGACCGCAGATCCAACGCCGAGGTACAGAAGATCCTTCCGGAATGGGCGTCTTTCCCAACTGGTCGTGGTCATGGCCGGCCAACCGGCGTGTGCTTTACAATCGCGCCTCCTGCAACGCGGATGGCAAGCCCTGGGATCCGTCTCGCAAGCAAGTCTGGTGGAATGAAGCAGCGGGCAAGTGGGTGGGCAACGACGTGCCGGACTTCAAACCCGACTCCCATCCCAAAGATCACATGGGTCCGTTCATCATGAATCCGGAAGGGGTCGGACGATTGTTCGCTCCGATCGGTGTGCTCGCCGATGGTCCGTTCCCCGAACACTACGAACCGATTGAAAGCCCGATTAAGAATCCCTTCCATCCCGAACAATCGAATAATCCGCTGGTGAAAAAGTTCAAGACACCCTACGACAAATTTGGATCGCCGGAGGAGTACAGCATCGTCTGCACCACTTATCGGCTGACCGAGCAGTATCACTACTGGACGAAAAATAATCCCATGAACGTCCAGCTCATTCCGGAACCATTCGTCGAAATCCCAGTCGAACTCGCCGACGAAAAAGGCATTCGTGGAACGGACAAGATAAAAGTCATCAGTGCGCGCGGAACGTACATCGCGAAAGCTTTTGTCACTCGCCGGCTGAAGCCGATGATGATCGACGGCAAGAAGGTCTATCAGATCGGATTGCCGATTCACCAGGGCTTCCGCGGCATCGATGAGGATGAAGATAGAAATGCGCGGACGCCGGCAAATCTGCTGACGCCGGCAGTCACCGATCCGAATGCGCACACCCCTGAATCCAAAGGTTTCTTAGTGAAAGTTGAGAAGGCTTAGGGAGCGACCATGAGCCAGGCGGCAACAGAGCTAATTCGAATTTCCGGTCACGCCGGCGTGGTTCCGGGTGCCGGTCTGAACCGTGAATTCCAGGTCTGCAAACTGGTAGACACCACCACCTGCATCGGCTGCAAAGCCTGCGAAGTCGCCTGCCTCGAATGGAACGGTTACACGTTCACCGAAACCACCTTTGATAACAGCTACCAGACGATGCCGGAGACGGCCTGGAATTACTGGAACCTGATCAAGTTCAACGAGCACGAGCGAGCCGACGGCAGCATGATGCTCCTCATGCGCAAAGACCAGTGCATGCACTGCGAAGACCCGGGCTGCCTCGCGGCCTGCCCCGCGGATGCCGCCATCGTCCAGTATGCCAATGGCATCGTCGATTTCCAGGAGGCAAATTGCATCGGTTGCGGATATTGCATGACCGGCTGCCCGTTCAACATTCCAAAATTCGATCCTCCATCGCGCAAGGTCTTTAAGTGCACGCTGTGCAATGACCGCGTGTCTGTTGGCCTCGAACCAGCCTGCATTAAAGCCTGCCCAACCGGCTGCCTGCATTTTGGGACGAAGCCGGAAATGAAGGAACTGGCGGAGACCCGCGCACAGCAACTTCGCGAGTATTCCGGATTCCAGGACGCGGGCGTCTACGATCCGGCCGGCGTGGGCGGAACGCACGTCATCTACGTCCTGCACGATGCCAAGAATCCCGAGCTCTATGGCGGGTTGCCGAAGGATCCGCACATCCCGTGGTCGGTACGGGTGTGGAAAGGGCCGCTGAAGTGGCTCGGCAATCTGGCGATGGTCGCTGGTATCGCCGGAATGGTGGGACACTACATGCGATTTGGACCGAAGAAAGTAGAACCGATTCCGCCGAACGATCCCGCTAACCAAGCCGGCCAGAACGAGAGGCGCGTATGACGACCGACGCCGTTTCGCGCCCGAGCGCCGCCAACCAAAATGAGGGGAGAATCCTCCGCTATAGCTTTGGCGAGCGCGTGAACCATTGGATCGGCGCGGTCTCATATACGTACTTGCTGATCACCGGCCTCGCCTTCTGGTCGCCCTATATGTACTGGCTGGCCGCAGTTGTAGGAGGTGGTCCCGCTGCTAGGCTCTGGCATCCATGGTTCGGACTCATTTTTACGGCGTCAATCTTCTGGACGTTCGTAGAGTGGCGCGGCGACATGGAAATAAACGACGCCGATCGCGCCTGGGGGAAAGCGATCCCGGATTACATAAAGAACGAGGACGAGAAACTGCCTCCCGTCGGCCGCTTCAACTTTGGACAAAAGCTCTTCTTCTGGGGAATTTTCTATGGCGTGATCCTCTTGCTGCTCTCCGGCGTCACACTGTGGTACACGGAAACGCTCCCCTGGAGTCTGCGGTTTTTACGCTACACCGCGATTCTGATTCATGCCAGCGCGGCGCTCATCACCATTGGCTTGTTCCTCATTCACGTGTACATGAGCGCTTTTCTTGAAGAGGGCAGCTTCGGGTCCATGGTTACTGGTTACGTAACACGAGCGTGGGCATGGACCTTCCACCGCACGTGGTACTACGATGTCATCGGCAAGTCCCGGCCCCAACCATCCCTACCCAAACGATGATCGACGCGAAGTGGGATCGCCGCATCCGCCGCGCCAACGAACTCGCTTCGACCTATCCATTTTCCGCGGAAGGGCTGCGTTACTACGCGCGTCTCGCTACGTTCCAGAAAAGCCTTTACGGGGAAATCCAGAAGGCCCTCGCGGATTCGCCGAAGGTCTCCTCCGAGCGCCCTTTGCGAGACGAGTTAGATTTTTTCCTTCTCCTGCCAAAGTTTCCCGGATTCCTGTCAGTGATCCAGCAGGCTGCGCCCGCGCCGCTCGCGCAAGACGCCGCCAGTTTGGCACAGAAGGGCCCAGCGGGATGGCAGCATGCGCTTGAAGACTTCTGGTACAGGGACCCCGATCTGGCGCCGGGCGCCGACGATGCGGAGTTAGTCCCGGCTTCTGATCGGCAGCCTGCCAGCGATGCCGAGCGAGCGCTCGCCTGGATTTTTCTCCAGCCGTACGCCGAATATCTTGCCGATCACCGCGAAACCGCGGTTGTGGATGGAGCCCCATCGACGTGCCCGCTTTGCGGCTGTAAGCCGATTGTCGCCGTTCTGCGGAGCGAAGGAGACGGTGCGAAGAAGTCGCTGATTTGCATGCTCTGTGCCCACGAATGGGCTTTCCGAAGAATTTATTGTCCAGCGTGCGGAGAAGATCGAGAACCGCAGATGGCATATTATTCGGCGCCCGAGATCGCGCACGTCCGCGTCGATGTCTGTGACACATGCCATACCTATCTGAAGAGTATCGATTTGACCAAGACCGGGCTGGCAGTTGCCGTCGTAGATGAACTGGCGACCATGCCTTTGGACCTATGGGCATGCGAACACGGCTACGAGAAACTCCAAATCAACCTCTTGGGAACTTGACGAGAGGTTCTGAAACGTCAGCAACAAAGCACGAAACCCTCGGTAGTGGCTCAGTTTGACAACCTGAGCCACTACCAAACCCTCGTGCGGCTTTACAACGCTCTTGGCTAAGGCGGGCAATGAGCGATAAAATTGCGGCGCAAATACAACAGGGAGGAAACCATGGCGTCGCCAGCACTCTCCAAACTCGGTTCCGGAACATCAATTCTCTGGGCAATTCTGCTCATCGCCTTCGGGTTCCTGGCGATCGCGCTCCCTTTCGCCACCTCCTGGGGGGTGGTCGTCGTCATCGCTTGGCTGATCGTCTTCAGCGGTGGCTTCCAGTTCATTCATGCGTTCCAGTCAAAAGGCGTCGGGAGCATTGTCTGGAAGCTGATGGTGGCAGTCCTGTATCTCATCGTCGGACTCTATTTCCTGGTCAACCCTCTACTGGGGGTCGCTGCATTTACGTTTGCGTTGGCGATCTTTTTTGTTGCCGAAGGCTTAATCGACCTCCTGGCCTACTTCCAGAATCGGAGCGCCAGAGGTTCCACCTGGATTCTCTTCGACGGAATCGTCACCTTGATTCTCGGTCTGATGGTTTGGCGGCAATGGCCTTCGAGCTCAATGTGGGTGATCGGGACGTTGGTCGGCATCAGCATGATTCTGACCGGCACCACGCGCCTGATGCTCAGCCTCGCGGCCAGACGCCTGGAGCACAGCACCGCATAAGAGTCGGGCCACTAACTCAAGCAACGGATTAATGTCCCTGCGCCTTCGTGGCGTCGATCGCAGTCAACGAGGAGAACTGTCTTCACAGTTCCCCGCGTTCTTGGATAGCGGTTCTTCGCGCAATCTCGCCATCACACCGATTGGCAAGCGATGTTAGCAATTCGGCCCCCGCCCCGCGGCAAGCGATGCCACATGCGCAAGGAAAGAGGGGGCAACAGCAACGGCGTAGCGAAGACCCGAACGGGCAATAATTGGTTTTGCAATAATTTGTAAACTATGCAACCAAGCCGTCACTCCTGCATCTTTCCTAAGTAAGGGTGTAAAAGGATCAGGCGACGAAGGTACAGTGAGGTTCAAGCATATGAGTATTTTCGGACGTGCGACAAGGTTCACAGGGCGTCAACTTGGTGAGTGGAACTTGGTTTCCCTGTTGTCGTTAGCCCTGGTGTTCGTGACTCTGCCTCAGAATGTATGGGCCCATCAAGATCAGGATGCGCCTGCCGCCGGCCAAGCCGCGCCCGCGCCGCCATACGCGCAACAGACTCCCGAGGAGTTGCAGCGACTGGTAGCGCCGATCGCGCTCTATCCGGATTCGCTGGTGGCGCAGATCCTGGCGGCGTCCACATTCCCCGAGCAGGTCGTTGAGGCCGACCGGTGGGTGCAGGCGCATCCCGATTTGAAAGGCGCCGATCTGGGTAATGCTGTGGACCCGCAACCCTGGGATCCGAGTGTCAAGGCGCTCACCGCATTTCCGTCGGTCCTCGGAAATATGGATAAGAATCTGTCATGGACATCATCTTTGGGCGACGCCTATTACAACCAGCAACAAGATGTAATGGATGCCGTACAAGTGATGCGCCGAAAGGCACAAGACGCCGGCAATCTTAAAACAACGCCACAGCTAAAGGTCACGGATCAGGATTCGGACATTGACATCGAGCCCGCCGATCCCGACGTGGTGTACGTTCCCGCGTATGATCCGTGGCTGATCTACGGGTATCCCATTGTGGCTTGGCCGGGATGGTATCCGTATCCCGGAATCTGGTTTGGCGGACCTTACCTCTCGTTCGGAGTCGGCTTCGGAATCGGATGGTGGGGTGGTTTCGGATGGGGATGGGGTCATTGGGGATTCGATTGGCATAATCACTACGCACTCTACGACCACGGCAGATACTACTCTCGAAGTAGAACTTTTTATAACCGAGGCAATTACTACCGAGCAGGAGGCGAGCGAGGCGTAGAAAGAAATGTGCAGCGCGGAGTGAGCGAGAGTCGTGCCGGTGAACCCGCCAGGCCGTTCGAGGGGAACCGGAATGCCGCTCGCGGCTACTCTGAGCCCCGCGGTCAAAGTAACGTCCGTTCGGGCGCCTTCAGCAACTACGACCACGGCGGGGAGACCAGAAGCTATTCCTCCCGCGGAAGAGCCAGCTTCGGAGGAGGATTTCACGGCGGCGGTGGCTCTCGGGGCGGCGGCGCTCGTGGCGGTGGGCGCCGGTAATCGCACGTAGGGACGGTTGCATTAGCTCGCGAGAAAAAATGGAGAGAAGAACATGCGGCGAACGAAGCTGAACCTCGATAAATTTCCTGGAGCCGGGTTGCGGAGCGCGGAGCTTGCTAAATTGGCTGTGATCGCGATTCTGTTGGCATCGTGTTTTCCCGCTCGTTTGGTGGCCCAGCAGTCAGGCCAAAAGACATTTTCATCGGCCGAGAGCGCAAGCGATGCACTGGTCACAGCAGCACAGAGTAACGATGAAAAGGCCATGCTCGAGATCCTCGGACCAGGCGCAAAACATATCGTTTCATCCGGTGACGACACCGAAGACGCCCAAAGTCGCGCCAACTTCGTACAGAAGTATCGGGAGATGCATCGTCTGGTGAAAGAACCGGATGGGATGACGACCTTGTATATCGGTGCGGAGAATTGGCCCACACCGATACCGCTCGTCAATAAAGGGAAGACGTGGTATTTCGATACCGACGCTGGCAAGAAGGAAATTTTATTCAGGCGAATCGGCCGGAACGAAATGTCGACCATCCGCGTTTGCCAGGAACTCGTTGCGGCCGAAAAGGAGTACCACGCCGCGCAACACGACCAGTATGCTCCGAAAATCTTCAGTGATGAAGGGCAGCACAACGGTCTCTACTGGAAAGCCTCCGATGGCGAGCCCCAAAGCCCGATCGGGCCGCTCGTAGCCTCGGCTGTTGCCGAAGGCTATGCCAAAGGCCAGGGTGGGCCGCCGACTCCTTACCGCGGTTACTATTTCCACATTCTGACTCGTCAAGGGAAAGACGCTCCCGGCGGTGGCAAGAGCTACATCGTTAACGGCAAAATGACGGAAGGTTTTGCTTTTGTGGCCTATCCGGCAGAATACAAATCGTCCGGCGTGATGACCTTCATCGTGAATGAGGATGGAGTCGTATATCAAAAAGATCTCGGCAAGAAGACCGAAACGTTGGCCAAAGCGATGAAGGAATACAACAGAAATTCCAGTTGGCAAAAGGCCGAAGAGCAGCCCGAACAAACTGCCAGTGAGCAGAAGGCGAAGTGACTCTGCGCATCTGATCAATCCCGCCGAGCGATTTCAAAATCTGTCTCTAAGCTCGCCGGGCTCGCGTCACACCCGTTCGGCACAAAACTCGCTCCGACCTGAACGCGATTCTCAATGAGTGAAATCGCCGTTTCCAACAGTTAGAATGCAGCGGTGCGAAGGCCCTTGGCACTTTTGCAACCCTTTCTCGTGAGCCACGCAGCCCCAGTGCCAACGAACTCCGGTTGATTTTGCCTTCTTCGCAGGCCACACTCTGCAACTGACGCATAGCTATGCTAGCCTGTTCGGCATCGCCGCCAGCGCTTACCTCTTGGCCCTGGTCATTCTGTGCCTGCTCGCTCCCGGATTAAGAAAGGTGAAACTCGCCGCATGAGTCTCTACTGCGCCACCGGTGGTCTTGACACCGGCTTGTCTTTGCAGCAGTTGCACGATCTGCTGGTGGAAAGTCTGGTGCAGCTCGGGGAACGCAAACGGGTGCTCATCGTGCCGCCAGATCAAAGCCGCGTGCATTCCCGCGCCGGCGATCTGACACGATTTGCGTGGGAGTATTTCGGCGATCGACTCCAGGCGGTTTTGCCCGCTCTTGGCACGCATGCTGCGATGGATCCCGGGCAGATTGCCCGAATGTTTGGCGCCATGCCGGCGCAGCTTTTCCGCACTCATAACTGGCGATCGGACGTCGAGACTCTCGGCGAGGTCCCTGCCGAATTCATCCACGAGCAATCGGAAGGCAAGTTGAACTATCCGTGGCCGGTACAGATAAACCGGCTGATTACGCGTGGAGACTTCGATCTCATCCTCTCGATCGGTCAGGTCGTGCCCCATGAGGTTATAGGCATGGCCAATTACAACAAGAATATTCTCGTGGGTACGGGAGGCCGCGAGAGTATAAACCGCAGCCATTATCTGGGCGCGGTTTATGGGATGGAGCGCATCATGGGCCGCGCTGAGAATCCCGTGCGCAACGTTCTCAATTACGCGTCCGATTGTTTCCTGCGACATCTGCCCATTGTCTACGTGCTCACTGTTGTCGGACGCACGAAGGATGACCGGTTGGCTGTGCGCGGCCTTTTCATCGGCGACAAAATCGAGTGCTTTCAGCGCGCGGCCGCATTGAGCTTGAAAGTGAACTTAGAGAAGATGGACGCGCCCATGCAGAAGGCTGTCGTTTATCTCGACCCGCGTGAGTTTCACAGCACATGGCTGGGCAACAAGGCAATCTACCGCACGCGGATGGCCCTGGCCGACGCCGCCGAGTTGATTATCCTCGCGCCCGGTGTAAAGGAATTTGGCGAAGATAGAGGTATAGACGCCTTGATCCGCAAGTATGGCTATCGCGGAACTCCGGCCACGCTCGAAGCCGTGAGCGCCAATGCGGATCTCGCGAGCGACCTGAGCGCGGCAGCTCACCTCATACACGGCTCCTCCGAAGGGCGCTTCACAATCCGGCTGTGCCCCGGTCATCTAAGCAAAGATGAGGTTGAAGGAGTGGGCTTTGAATATGGTGATTTGAAAACCATGCAAACGCGCTACAACCCGCAGGTGCTTCGCTATGGCTACAACCAGGTTGACGGGGAAGAGATCTTTTTTATTCCACATCCGGGGCTGGGACTGTGGGCATACCGCGATAAATTGCTGGGGAGCGACGCATGATTGTAGTCTTGATGGGTGTGAGCGGCGTCGGCAAGACGACCATCGGTAAGTTGCTCGCCGCCCGCACGGGATGGAAGTTCGAAGACGCCGACGACTATCACTCCGAGGAAAATCGGCGGAGCATGGCCGCGCGAATTCCTCTGACCGACTCCGACCGGGAACCCTGGCTCAACGCGCTGCATGAGCGCATGCTGGAGTACCGGCAAAAGGGCGCGAGCGTCATTTTAGCCTGCTCCGCGCTGAAGCAGCGGTATCGAGAATTGCTGGCCGGCGGCTTCGCAAAGAGCGAAATGCGCTTTGTCTTTCTGCATGCACCCGCCTCTCTGATCGAAGAGCGCATGAAATCGCGACGCCATCCATACATGAACCCCGACCTGCTCGAGAGCCAACTGGCGACGCTGGAGGTTCCCTCCGACGCTTGGTCCATCTCCGTCGCCGGAAGTCCGGACGAAGCCCTCGAAGAGATCCTTACCCGGCTGCGCGATGTAGGCCTGCTCACCAGCGTAGCGGAGAAATCCGGAGCGCAGAAATAAATAGTGACCAACAATATCTTCGCCTTGAAGGCAAAACCACGGTCGTCCATACCCAGGGCCTTGAGACCTGGTTCGTTACGGTAGAAAATCGTCTGGATAGCAGGAGGTAGGATGCATAGCTACACACGGCGCAGGTTACTCGCCGGATTGGGACTGGCAGGGGTCGGTGCCGCAATGTCGCCTCTGGTCAAGAAAGCCGCCGCATCGTCACTAATGAATCCGTTGGCAGCTGGCACCGGCACCTGCCCGTTCCGGCTGGCGGTGATCAATGACGAGATCACGCAGGACTTCGAAAAGGCGTGTCAAATCGTGTCCGGCGATTTCGGGCTGCATTGGATCGAGCTCCGCTCCATGTGGAATAAGAACGTGACCGAACTCGATGCCAAACAAGTTGAGGAAGCGCGGACGATTCTCCAGGAACACAAGCTGCGAGTCACGGATATCGCAAGCCCACTGTTCAAGACCGACTGGCCTGGGGCTCCGCGATCATCGCAGAGTGAAGCGCGCGATCAATTCCATGCGGACTTCGATGCCAGCGCGCAGGATAAACTGCTCGAGCGGTGTATCTCGCTGGCCCAGTCCTTCCATACCGACAGGATTCGCTGTTTCGACTACTGGCGACTCGATGATCAAAAACCCTACCGGGCGGCCATCAATGCCAAACTTCAGCAGGCTGCGCAACGCTGCGCCAAAGACGACCTGGTGCTTCTGCTCGAAAACGAGATGTCCTGCAACACAGCCACGGGCGAAGAGTCAGCTGCGGTGCTGAAGGCGGTTCCAAATAAGAATTTCATGTTGAACTGGGATCCCGGCAATGCCGCCGCGCTTGGCAGCACACCTTATCCAACCGGCTATGAAGTGCTGCCCAAAGAGCGCATTGGGCACTGTCACTGCAAAGATGTAGTCACCAAGCTCGGCCACAAGTACGATTGGGCCCCGGTTGGCGGCGGCATCGTCGATTGGGTTGGGCAACTGCGGGCTTTGCAGCGTGATGGCTTCCACTATGGGCTCAGCCTCGAAACTCACTGGCGCGGGGCAGGCACGCCAGAAGCGTCCACACGTGTCAGCATGGATGGACTTCGCAAGACGCTGACGAAGGCTGGAATTTCCTGCTGATCGGAAGCAAGGAGACGGTGATGATTACACGACGTGAGTTTCTCGATGCGCTTGTCGTAGGCACGGCGGGACTGGCCGTTGCAAGTACGGCAAAGAGTTATGGCCAGATCCTTGGTTCTAATGACCGCCTCAACTTTGCCATTATCGGTCTTAATGGGCGTGGCTATGCTCATCTCGCGGCGCTCAAGGCAAATCGGAACGCCGCCCGTATCTCGCATGTCTGCGATGTGGACAGCGCTATTCTCAAGAAGTTCGCCGCCCGTGCGCGGCAGGAGATGGGCGAGGCTCCCGCAACTGACAAAGACTTTCGCGGGATTCTCGAACAGCGAGATGTGGACGCGATCACGATTGCCACTCCCGATCATTGGCACGCACCCATGGCCATCGCTGGGTTACAGGCCGGCAAGCACGTCTATGTGGAGAAGCCTTGCAGCCACAATCCTGCTGAGGGAGAGATGCTGGTGCAGGCTCAGCGGAAGTATCGAAAGCTCGTACAGATGGGTACACAGCAGCGTTCTTCTCCCCACACCATCGAGATCGTCGAAAAAATTCACGACGGCGTTATAGGCAGGCCATACTTCGCAAAAGCCTGGTACTCCAATACAAGGAAGTCGATTGGCACCGGCAAAGAAATACCGGTGCCGCCCGCGCTTGACTGGGACCTGTGGCAGGGTCCTGCTCCACGTCGTCCTTATAAGGACAATGTGCATCCCTATAACTGGCACTGGTTCAGAATCTATGGCACTGGCGAAACGCTCAATAATGGCACGCACGAAGTCGATGTCTGCCGCTGGGCGTTGGGCGTCGATTATCCGGATCGAGTTACTTCGTCGGGCGGCAGATACCATTTCAAAGACGACTGGGAGTTTTATGACACCCTGGTGACCAGCTTCGAATATGAAGACCAAATGATTTCTTGGGAGGGCAAGAGTTGCCAGGGAATGAAATTTTATGGCCGCGATCGCGGTTCGACAATCATGGGAACGACGGGTACGGTGCTGGTCGATCGCGATGGCTACGAGATCTTTGACCTCAAAGGAAATAAGACAAGCGAATTCAAGGCTGGCGATTCGACCTCATCCGCTGATCTGATTGGCCGCGATTCCATGACAGATGCGCACTTCGCGAACTTCATCGCGGGAATTCGCAAAGGCGAGCAACTCAACGCCCCTATCTCGGTCGGCAACGTCGCGGTTACGATGCTCCAGCTTTCCAACATCGCCTGGGAAGTCAAACGGGAGTTGCATCTCGACGCGAAAGACGGACGGATCCAAGGCGACCAGGAAGCGATGAAGATGTGGGGGCGCGAGTACGAGAAGGGCTGGGCGCCGCATGTCTAAAAGGATCCGCGTCTCCCGTCGCGGTTTCATTCACTCCGGTGCACTGGCTGCGGCGGCGCTTGCTGCCCCAAGCGGCGTCTTAGCGTCGACTCGGACACTCTCATCCGCCGAGGAAGCATCGCCGATTCGGTTAGGCCTGGCCAGTTACACGTTTCGTAACTTCAGCCGCGCGCAGATGATCGGCTTCATGAAGCAGCTCAGTGTCTTCGCCCTAAACGCGAAGGATGTCAAAGATCATCTCCCTATGGACGCGCAGCAGGAGACAGTCGCCTTGGCGGACTATGCCGCGGCAGGCATCAAGCTTCACGCTGCCGGAGCCATGTATTTCGCGAAAGATGAAGATGCGGATATACGGACTAAGTTCGAATACTGCAAGCGAGCGGCGATCGGGGTTATTGTCGCCGGAGACCCTACACTGGAAACTTTGCTGCGAATCGAGAAGTTTGTAAAGGAGTACGACATCCGCATCGCGATCCACAATCACGGCCCCGAAGACAAGTTGTGGCCTTCGCCGCTGGATGTACTAAAGGCGGTGAAGAGTATGGATCCGCGCATCGGCTGCTGCATCGATGTGGGGCATGCGGTTCGTGCCGGCACAGATGTGGTTGAGGCGATCCACAAAGCAGGCCCGAGGCTGTTCAACGTGCACATGAAGGACCTCACGAACTTCGAGAGCAAAGACAGCCAGGTCGCGGTGGGAGACGGCATCATGCCGGTGCGGAAGATGTTTGAAGCGCTCATCGCAATCAAGTACCAGGGCTTCGTCGATCTGGAGTATGAGATTCATCCCGACGATCCGATGCCGGGCGTGATCGCCAGCTTCGCTTTTATGCGAGGCGTCCTGGCCGGCATGGGATTCGCGAGCCAGGGCTGAAGAACGCAACTCGTTGAACCTTTCTCAGTTGAAAGCCGTTGCATTGCGCCATCTTCCACTCGCAATGAGGCGGACCATCCACGTTGTCGACTTACTCCGCATTCACAGATTGTCCTTGAAACTTTTTCGTCGCTGATGGCTCTCATCAAAGCGCGAACAGAATCTGCGTCGGTCGTGTCTCCTGATTTCGCAGGTTCAGGTTTCGTGCAATCCCCGATGAAGGAGTTCAAGATGTTGAGGACAAGTCGAATGTTGCTGATGGCTGTGATTGCGATTGGTGCGGCATTGCCAACCCTCAGTCACGCCCAACTCGAGAAAAATGCAGGCGCGGTATTTGTGATGACAAATGCTGCCGCCGGCAACGAGGTCATTGCGTTCAAGCGCGCTCCCGACGGATCGCTTCAACTGGAAAAGACGTTCCCAACTGGTGGCCGCGGAAGCGGAGGAGTAACCGATCCTCTAGGATCGCAGGGTTCTCTCACTCTCAGCCAGGATCATTCTCTTCTATTTGCTGTAAACGCAGGTAGCGGTGACATTTCCGTGTTTCAGGTTCATGGCGCCAATCTGTCGCTTGTCGACAAGGTGCCTTGCGGAGGTGCTTCGCCCGTTGCTTTAGCTCAACATGGCAACCTCGTCTATGTGGTCAATGAAGGAGCGAGCAGCAGCGTCGCCGGATTCAGCTTCAGCAAGGATGGAAAGCTCAAGCCGATTTCGAACTCGCTTGCCTATCTCAGCACGGCAAACTCCGGACCAGCGTCGTTGTCCTTTAGCCCGGACGGCCAGTTCCTTCTCGTCACCGAAAAGCTCACTAACAGCATCGACGCGTTCCACGTCCAGCTCAATGGCACGCTGGCGCCGATCGTCGTCAATGCCAGCGCAGATCCTGGCGTATTCGCCGTTACATTTGCACCCAACGGCGCTGCCCTGGTGGCGGAAACGGGCCCCGCAGGGGGAACAAACGCTTCTGCCATCTCGTCCTACTCGGTGGAAGCTAACGGCAAACTCACTCCCATCAGCTTGGGTGTTCCTACTCTGGGGGCGGCAACCTGCTGGCACGTCGTCACTCCCAATGGTCAGTTCGTCTATACCTCGAATTCGGGATCGGGCACGGTTTCTGGCTTCTCGATCTCGGCATCCGGGGCGCTGACGGCGATCAGTGGAACGGTCGTAGGAACTACTCCTTCCGGCAGCACGAATCTGGATATCGCCGTCTCCGAGGATGGGAAATTTCTCTATGCGCTCGATTCTGGCACCGGATCGGTCAGCATCTTCGGCATCAATGAAGATGGCACTTTGACCAATCTAGGCGAAGCGGGTGGCCTCTCTGCGGCTGCCGGATTCAACGGAATCGCAGCCAACTGACAAATGCGGTGAGTTGCGGCGTGCGACGCAACTCGCTTTCCTTTCGTGACTCACTCTTAAGCACGACTGAACTACGCGTGTAACTTTCACTCTCAATCCACATCTCATTTGGCGGGCCCAGGAAACCGGGCGCCAAAAAAATTCCTAAAGACATCAGGAGGATCTATGAAAAGAATATTGAGCGGTCTCATGGCGATCGGTTTTCTGGCCATCTCCCTCTCGGCATTTGCCCAGTCCGGCGACGCGATGAAGCAGGACGACGCCAAGCAGGACACCATGAAGCAAGATCAAATGAAAAACGACCAGATGAAGAACGACAAAATGAAGGATGACAAGAAGTCCGCGAAGACCAAAAAGGCCAAAACGAAGAAGAACGACATGAAGAAGGACGACGGCATGAAGAAAGACGACAACATGAAGAACGACGACGGCATGAAGCACTAACCAGGGCGCAACTTCTTCGACTGGAGTTCGGGTAGCTGATGTTAGAAATCATCAGCTACCCAGTTTTTTGTGGAGAATTACGCACTGCTCAAGTATTCCTTCATGCAGCGCACACAGGGCGCGTATCCTTCGCGTATCGCTTCGTGCGCAGTCATCGTTTCCACGTGGCCCTTGTCTTGGATGAATGGGCAGCCGCTCCGGTGGAAGATCTTTCCACCCTTCGAAACCACGACCTGCATATCCGGAGGAACTCCCTTTCCCGGTCGCGCGAGTTCCGAGCGCAATTCAGGACGGCTGAACATCGCCGCTCTCGCCACCTCGATCACTCCCGCCAACAGGCTTGCCGTCGCTCCCACCACGATCCATCCCAGAAAGCTCCGCCGGCTGCGCGGCATATTTTCTTCCAGCCTGTGCTGCAACCGCCGGCCGAAGCCCAGCGGTACTTCAACCATCCGTTCGTCCCCATACAACTCGATCACATTGCGCGTTCCATCGAGCACCGCGGCGCACCGCTTGCAGCCGCTGAAATGCTCCTCCAGTGCCAGCCGCAGGTTGGGCTCGACGTCGCCCTCAAGGTAGTTCGAAATCTCGCGCCAGACATCTTCGCAGTTGACTACCATGGCTTTGTCCCCTTTTCGAAAGACAACCGGCTGCTCCAGCTTCCTCCGAGGCCCGGCGCCAGCAGATCGCGCAGCATCAGCCGGGCCCGCAGCAACCGCGTCTTCACCGACCCGGTCGTAATGCCCAGCGTCTGCGCCGTCTCTTCGATACTCAGGTGCTGCATGTCGCGCAGCACGAACACCTCCCGGTATTTCTCTCCCAGCGACGCGAGCGCCTCGGCGAGCAACTGTCGGACCTCTTTGCGCTCCAGCGTCTCCGACGGAATTTCCCGCCAATCGGCGAAGTCGCGGGGCGTGTAGTTGCCCTCCTCATCTTCGCGGTTCGTGATCGGCTCGGTCATGTGCGCGTATTGTTTTCGGATACGCATGCGAGCCTCGTTGACCGTGATCTGGATGAGCCATGTACTGAACCGTGATTCCGCGCGAAACTGGCGAAAATGCTTGAAGGCCTTCAGTACCGCCTCCTGCGAAACGTCCTCCGCATCATGCTCGTTCCGCATAATCGACAGAGCCGCCGAGTAAACTCGTCCTTCATACGGCCGCACCAGCTCATAGAAGAGTTCATGCTCGCCGTCCCGTATGCGGCGGATCAGTCTCTCTTCGTAATCCTGCACTGCTGGATCTGTTGAAGTCGCTTCGCCCGGCATCAATCCTCACCGCACCCTTGCGCTCGCCCCACGATACACCGAACTACTCTGCCATCCATTCGGGAGTTCATTGGTGCAAGCCTCACAGGCGAAAGAACGCTCCTATAAGATTCGCTGACCCGCCAAAAGTTACATCGCCCGCGATGCTATCAAGTCACATCCCAATCAAATTCCCGCTTACCCATCTGACGCGACCGCTGAGCAAACGCCAGGAACGCGGCACGGGGCCACGCTTCTATCGCGCAGGACGATTGATCCGCTATCGTACACAGGATATCGATCATTGAATCGAGGAGGACTCTTCCGGAGGTAGAGAAATTCGTAGAGCCAGGAAAGAAAAGTGATGCTCCAGAGACACAGCCGATAAAGATGTGCTGTGTGTTTATGAAAGACATGGTGGCCAGGGAGGGAGTTGAACCCCCGACGCCAGCCTTTTCAGGGCTGCGCTCTACCACCTGAGCTACCTGGCCACTTCTTTCCGCATCTTCTGCGCAGAGCTTCGGCCCCATCATTCTGCCGGCTGCGCGCTGTTCTTGGGCGGGGAAGCCGCAAAGCGCGGCCGATTCGCTGAGAGCATGCGGAACTTGTGAATTATAACAATGCCGTGCCATTCGCTCAAAACGCGCTCACAATTGTTAACTCGCTCATCGCTCTAGTTTTCGCTCATGATTCCATTCAGCACTGTCAGCGCGCAACGATTCTCTCCAAACCAGTAGGGAATCTCGCGATAGTCTTTGACGTTGTACATGGCAATGTCGGCATCTTTTCCCGGTTCGATCGTGCCTTTGCGATCCGCCAGGCGCAGCGCCCATGCGCCGTTGATGGTGCTCGCCGCGATCGCCTCCGCCGGCGACATTTTCAGATGCGTGCACGCGAGCGACATCACCATCGGCATGCTGAGGGTTGGCGACGAGCCCGGATTGTAGTCAGTCGCCAGCGCGACCGCGACTCCTTCTTCGATGAACTGTCGCGCATTCGGGTAACGTGAAAGTCCGAGGAAATAATTCGCCCCCGGGACCAGGGTCGCAATCGTTTTGCTCCGTGCGAGCGCGGGCAGGTCCGTATCGTTCACGTGATCCATGTGATCGAGCGAGGCGGGTTCGAATTGCAGGAACTGCGCGAGTCGTGTCTCGCTGAGCTGCCCCATGTGGGCACGCAGCGCCAGTCCATTTTTTTGTGCGGCCCGAAAAATCTGCCGGGCTTCGTCTGCGCTGAACGCACCGCGTTCGCAAAAAACATCGGCAAAGCGGGCGAGTTTGCGCTTCGCAACCGCCGGCATCATCTGCCGGCAGACGAGTTCAACATACTCGCGCGAGCGTCCGCGAAATTCCGGCGGAGCAGTGTGCGCGCCCAGAAAAGTCGAAACCACCGTCCCAGGCCATCTCCCGGCCGCAAGCCGAATCGCCTCCAGCGATTTGATTTCCGAATCGACAGATAGCCCGTATCCCGACTTAGCCTCGACCGTAGTGCTCCCGTGTGCAGCCATATCGCGCAGCGCACCGAGCACCTTTTCAGCGAGCGCATTTTTACTGGTCGCGCGCACGCCCGCAATGCTCGACCGAATCCCCCCGCCAGCTTCCGCAATCTGCTCGTAGCTAGCACCGGCAATGCGCTTCTCAAAATCGATCAGCCGCGGCGCAGCAAATACGGGGTGAGTGTGCGAATCAACGAACCCAGGCAGCACCACGCGCCCACGGCAATCGATCTCCGTAACTCTCTTGCGATTCTTCTTCAGCCAGGGATCGCGCAGCGCGTCCTTGGTCGAGCCAACAGAAACGATCTTGCCGCCAACGCAAAGCACTGCCGCAGCATTAATAATCCCAAGCTCGGAAAGGGAAGCGCCGCGCCGAGGGCCCAGCTAGGGCTGGCCTCGCGCAAAGTTAGAAGCTGGCCGATATTGATAAGCAGCAATGGCGCAGGTGGTTTACGTCATCTCAGGGGTTCGGCAGAGCATCTCTTCGGCTGAGACATGAAAACACAGCTGCTTCCCATCCCACTGGTGGCTCATAGACATCCCAGACTTTTCGGACAGCAGAAACGGCGAGGCATCGGAAATGATGACCAGTTGCCAATTATGCTTCCCTGTGACGCCTCATGAAAGCTGGCGCCGCATCCCGGGGCGTGTCGTCCATAGCTGATCGTTCGACGACCGTGGGATTCCCCGATTGTAATTCGAACAGCCTGCGACCAGGTCGCTTTCAGATAGCTCCCGCCGCAGCTCCTCCACGCAACATTGATGACCGCATTGGCCGCCATCCAGCACTTGCACAAGGTCAAGCGTAACGTATTCACCCCCTGCGGTCTCATCTCTTTGCGTGAAGCTTCCGTTCTCAAGATGTGCGGTTGGGTCACGTCTGCCGTTCCGGTACCAGACTCACTGCAAGTTCTGGAAGTCGAGGTCCCTCAGCAAGAAACCGCAATCGCATATTGATGCTTGGGATAATAGATCTCATAGTTTGCGCTCTCCCCGAAGGCAGTGGACGCAACGCCGACGAACACACAACAAATGACAACGTGCCTAACCCTCAGCTTATTCATTCATCGGCACCTTCGGACGCCCGTTCTTCCCCGCAAACTCCCGCGCGTCCTCATACCCCGCGTCCACATGCCGAATCACGCCCATTCCCGGATCGGTCGTCAGCACCCTCTCAATCCGCCGAGCCATCATCTCCGTCCCATCCGCCACCGTCACCTGTCCCGCGTGCAGTGAATATCCAATGCCCACGCCGCCGCCATTATGAATCGACACCCACGACGCCCCCGCCGCCGTATTCACCAGCGCATTCAGCAGAGGCCAATCCGCCACCGCGTCCGAGCCATCCTTCATGCTCTCCGTCTCGCGATACGGAGACGCCACCGACCCGCAATCCAGATGATCGCGCCCTATCACAATCGGCGCCTTGATCTTTCCCGACTTCACCAGATCATTGATCGCCAGCCCAAACCGCGCCCGCTCGCCATATCCCAGCCAGCAAATCCGCGCCGGCAGTCCCTGAAACTTAATCCGCTTCCGCGCCAGCTCAATCCATCGCCGCAAACTTCGATTCTCCGGAAACAACTCCAGCACCAGATCATCCGTCACCGCAATATCCGACGCCTCGCCCGACAGCGCCACCCACCGGAACGGCCCGCGCCCCTCGCAAAACAGCGGACGAATATATTCCGGCACAAATCCCGGAAAGTCATACGCATTCTTCACCCCGCGCTGAAACGCGAACGTCCGAATATTATTTCCATAATCAAACGTCACCGCCCCCATCTTCTGGAGCCGCAACATCCCCTCCACATGCCGAGCCATCGCATCCAGCGACCGCTCCTGATACTCCCGCGGATCGCGCGCCCGCAACTCCAGCGCCGCTTCCAGCGTCATCCCGTTCGGCACATATCCATTCAGCGGATCGTGCGCCGAAGTCTGATCCGTCAAAATATCCGGCACCACCCCGCGCTCCGCCAGCTCCGGAATAATGTCCGCGCAATTACCCACCAGCCCCACCGAAACATTTTCTTTCTTCCGCACCGCATTCTTCAGAATGCGCAGCGCCTCGTCCAGCGTAGTCACCAGAAAATCGCAATACCCCGTCTTCAGCCTCTTCTTTATACGTTCCGGATCGACCTCAATCCCCAAGAACGCCGCGCCCGTCATAGTAGCCGCCAAAGGTTGCGCGCCACCCATCCCGCCCATGCCGCCCGAAACAATCAGCTTGCCCGAAAGATCTCCACCAAAATGTTTGTCTCCCGCCGCGTTGAACGTCTCATAAGTCCCCTGCACGATCCCCTGCGACCCGATATAAATCCACGAGCCCGCCGTCATTTGCCCATACATCATCAGCCCGGCCCGCTCCAGCTCGTTGAACTTCTCCCAGTTAGAAAAATGCCCCACCAGATTCGAGTTCGCAATCAGCACCCGCGGAGCATACTCATGCGTCTTGAAAACGCCCACCGGCTTTCCCGACTGCACCAGCAAAGTCTCATCATTCTCCAAAGACTTCAGCGCCCGCACAATCGCGTGATAGCAATCCCAATTCCGCGCAGCCTT
The DNA here is from genome assembly GCA_963803645.1 of uncultured Acidobacteriaceae bacterium. Taxonomy (GTDB): domain Bacteria; phylum Acidobacteriota; class Terriglobia; order Terriglobales; family Acidobacteriaceae; genus Acidiflorens. The sequence goes on from CAWDNK010000007.1 coordinate 2,231,333, forward strand.
CCCCGTCCCGCCATAAACCACCAAATCTTGCGGCCGCTCCGCAACCTCATCATCAAGATTGTTCATAAGCATCCGCATAGCCGCCTCCTGCTGCCATCCCTTGCAGGAGAGCGCAGACCCACGCGGCGCGCGAATGCTGGTTTTCGGAGCGTTAGAATTAGCTGAGCTAGAACTGGCAGAGCGATTAACGGCCGATCCAGGCACTTCAATTTCGACAGGCATATGAATATGGTAGTGCGCGAACCCCTAATCATCAATCGGTAGGCGTAGCGCGTCTCCACAAGAATTACCATTCCCATAGAGATTGTGATTCGATATAGGGGTTGTCATTCCGTCCCTGAGCGAAGCCGAAGGGGAGGAATCTGGAGTACTGGCCCCCCATTCGTCGGATTGCGGACCATGTGCGAGATTCGAAGAAACGGGTCGCCTCGCCACAGGTACTTTTGGCTCCCGACCGTAAGTACCGTGTTGACACGGCGCTCTCCCGTGCTATCGTTTAGCTCTATCCGCTACGCTCGTAGGCGAGCATGTTTCGGAAACCCTCGGGGCAACCCGGGGGTTTCGTTCTTTATGGTTAAGAAAGTCATCATCCTGATTGACGGTGGGCACTGCGCGTCAAAACCAGCATGGCCGGCAGGACCTACAATCCTGCCTTTATCGAGAGATTCGCTCTCAACTGCAAAGAACAAGACGAAGAAATATTTCGCATCTTGTATTACGACTGCGCGCCATACTTCGGAACCGTCCGGCTGCCAGTCTCCGGAAATGCTTACACATTTGTTGGATCGGACAAGTGGTTGTCAGATTTAGCGACCAGGAACTGTTTGCCGTGCGGCGAGGAGTCTTGAAATTCCGCGGCTATAAGCCAAAGAGGACGCCCGTCAATCCAGCCGGGCCTCCCACAGATGCCGACTTCGATCCCGATTTTGAGCAAAAGGGGGTTGATATGCGCATCGGATTGGATATTGCGTCCTACTCCGCGAATCGATGTATCGACAGAATCATTCTTGTCACAAACGATACAGACTGTGTTCCTGCCATGAAATACGGAAGAAAATCCGGACTTCAGACCGTCATCACAGAACTTCCAAATGGAAGAACTGCGCCCGAGTTGCGAATGCATGCCGACTTCATGCGGACAGTCGCATGGCCATAATTTCCAATTGAGCCACTACCAACTGTTCTCGCGACTTGAAGCTGACCTGCTGGAGGCAAGCGTTCCATGAAGTCCCGTGCCTACTCAGGAGCGCGCGGACATTTTGCCACCGTGCTCCAGGAAGCCCCAACGCGACGGAGCCGTAGAAATTCGTCGCCGCGACCGCGCAGCCTTTAGAATCCTGGTCGCGCGAAAATCTAGGGCCTCGCCCCTCGATGTAAATGGAGCGCGTTGAGTTAGCCGCAAAGTCGCTCTGAGCCTACCCACAGTTGAGTCAGATCTCTGAGGTTGTGTTTGTAGGTACGCGTTACCAGGTATTCCTTCCCACCTTTTACACGAAGCTTGTACTCCCCCGTGGGTACGGGTTGGATCTCCTCCACGGCCGAAATATTCACGACCACTGAGCGGTGAATGCGAATAAAACCGTAGGGTTTGAGCTTTTCCGCCACGGACGAGAGGGGCTCACGCACCAGATAGGAATTAAGTCGGAGTTGCAACAAGACGTAGTTACCTTCGGCTTGCACTGCCAGGATGTCAGCTAAGTCCAAAAGTAAGATGCTACTCTTTGCCTTGAACGCGATTCGTGGCGTCTGCCGTTTTGCTGTAACCTCCAACTGCCACAGGACTCGCATAAGATTTGCAACATCAACTCGAATCGCCCGAAGCAATGATGTATCTCCAGCTTCGCAGAACTCGTCCGCTGTCGACTCAAGAGTGTAATCCTGTCTACCCTTGGTGGAGCAAATCGTAGCTTCCCGCAGTGGACTAGCCAAAACGTCCGCATTAGCGTGAACAGCTTGTTGAACAAACATCTCACGTGCAACGGCATTCTGATCGTGAATTTCCCCGACGTTCATGATGGAACCCCTTGCTCTCTCGCCTTAGATTACTTCTGCCCGGTGCTCACTGCTGATGGAAAGCTGGATTCTGCGCCGAAATAGCACTCGATGGATTGCAACTTTCCGTTCTTGATCCGCAGATACTCCACGTTCCGGAACGACTTACCGTTCTTGGTGTGGCAGAGATACTTCACAAAAGCATCGTCCGCGCCGGCGCTGATCCGCTCCAGGTCGAAATGTTTAATGAAATTAACCTGTGTGTCCCAGCATTGCGTCTTGAAAGTACTCTTGCTGATGTGGTCGTCGCCGGCCGCGCTCGTAAAGGTGAAGTTGTCGGCGAGCAGGGTGTCAAACGTGCCCAAGTCCTTCTTTTCCCACGCCCCATACCACTTGCGGACGATCTCATCGTTCGTTAGGTTCTGCCCTCCCGCGCTGGCACTTGCCGGGACCGGCAGGCTCACGGCACCCACCAGAGCGCAAGCTCCTGTTGCGAGTAGACTCCTGCGCGAAACTGCGATCCTCCTCATTGTTAGTTCTTCCTTTCATGATTTAGTTTGAAGCGCTTCGTCCGCCCGCGATACAGATTGAGCATACAAACCAGTCGGTATGCAAAATCGCCAAGCCATCCGTTAGGACGGATGCAATCAGACCCGCCTGCGGTTGCCCGGCGCGCGCAGGGATCGCAGCCAGTCCACGATGTTTCTGATCCCCGCTTTGATCACTTTCGGATCCTGAGCGTTCTTCGCCAGCGACGCATAGCCTTCGACCATCGCGATCAGCAAGCCCGCGGCGTCCGCCGGTTCCACCTCGCGGCGAACGCTTCCGTGCGTCTGGCCCTCTCGCAAAACCGAGGCAACCGCATCCCGCCACGCCTCGAAGACTATCGCCAGCCGCTTCCGGAATCCCGCGTCCAGAGGAGACATTTCCTGCGCCAGATTGTTCAGCTGGCAGCCCCCCCGTACATCCGCCGGCCGAACGGGTATTCGTCGAACAGCGCCGATCAAAGCGTCGATCGGGTCCTTGCCGCTCTGTAGAGGGCGCACCCACTTGCTGCGGACGTCGGGGGCGATGACCTCTTCGACGACCGCGTACCCCAGGGCTTCCTTGCCGTCGAAGTGGTAATACAGTGCGCCCTTGGTGACCCCGGCCACCGCCAGAATAGTATCCAGGCTTGCGCTCTGAAAACCCGATCTGTAGATCTCGCGCGATGCCGCCTGGAGCAAGCGCTCCCGCGTGCGCTCGGCATCGCGCAGCCTCATGGCTCCACGTTTCGGCTTCTTGCGTGCTGCCAACATACCATTCAGTATGTAGGTAACATCATCTGAAAGTCAATCGTAGTGGGGCCCGCGCCTGACTCTCGACCGCTGTCTCGAATTGACTGCTGTCTCGAATTGCGTAACCTCGCGCCAGTGTGTATGAGAAGTTGGAGAAACAGCCGCTCCAGCCGCTTTGGCATCGCCCCGGGATTCTGTTAGCTCGTCACTAGTCGGCGCATTCTCAAGCGTCGCGCCTGTCGTGTCGCGTAATAGTTGCCAACGTGGACCGCCACATGCTCCCTCACTTCTATCTCAGCAGGAGTTTGTGAAGTCATGAGCCAATTCTGCTCTCACTCGCACACTTACTGTCCGAGCACCGAGTGCTGCCTGACATAAATCGCCAGCCATCTCGGCACCACGACTTCGCGAAGGAATAAAGAATGCGGAAGAAAGAGGAAAAATATGAGCACGCTTAGTCAGTTGCGGAAGTTCTGGATACTGAGTATTACAACGATGGTTCTGGCTTGCTTCAGCAACGCCGTCGCGCAAACCCACTACAAAGTTGAGGATCTGGGCGTCCAGCATCCTGACAACCTGGGCATGCCCATGGGCCTCAATAATTACGGCTGGACGCTCAACATGGAGCAGTTCCTCGATCCCTTCAGCCTTTCCACTGAGTTCCCGGCCGTGTCCGGCACCGACTCAATCACCATCGACCACCTCAACCTCCAACTCGGCACCCTGGGCGGCGCCAACAGTTCCATCAATTGGAACGGCATCAACGACCCCGGCGAAGCCGTCGGCATGTCGGAGACAGCTGCTTTAGACCCGAATGGCGAAGACATTTGTTTCTTCGGCACTCACCACGTTTGCCTTCCCTTCCTCTGGAAAGACGGCGTCATGACCGCTCTGCCAACCGTGGGCGGCGTTAACGGCCAGGCCAGTGCCATCAATAACAAAGGACAAGTCGCAGGCTATGCGGAAAACGGTATCGTCGACCCCACCTGCCCGCCGGGCGATCCTAATAATCGCATCGACCTCCCGGTCATGTGGACAAAAGGCAACGCCCAGCCGCTTCCCACCATCGGTACCGATCCAGACGGCGTCGCATACGGCATCAACAATAAAGGCCAAGCCGTGGGCTACTCGGGAACGTGCACCGCAGTGAATTCCGGCGTAGTGTGGCAAAACAACATGGCCACCCAGCTTCCCGGCCTCGGACAACTCCCCGCCATCGCCTTCGAGATTAACGACCGCGGCCAAATTGTCGGGCAAGGCGTTACCTCTGACGGAGTACCCCTCGCCGCTCTTTGGGAAAACAATACTGTCACCGCCCTCGGCGGCGGCGAACTTCCGCCGGGAGATGTTACCTCCTTTGCCACCAGCATCAATAACCGGGGCCAGGCGGTGGGCAGCTCCTTTAACTCCGAAAACGCCAGCTGGTCCCACGGCCTCCTCTGGCAGAACGGCGTGATGTACGACCTCAACACTCTATTTCCGGAAAGTTCCCACCTCTTCGTAGTGAACGCCAGCAACATCAATAACAGCGGACAAATCGCCGGTATGGCATTGGAGACGGTCGGGCCACACGCCTACCAGATCGTCCACGGCTTCCTGGCAACCCCGGTAAAAGAAGACATGGGCAAGTCGGTTGCAGACGTCATACGTACGCATCCGCAATTCAATTTGCCCGCGGCCCACATTGGCAAGCAGCTTTCGCCAAGGTCCGCACACTGCTCAATCCACGATCAAGGCATTTTCTGAGCTTCCGCACCAAGCCTGATTAGATAACCGTGTCGGCCGTGTGTCCCAGGTCTCGTGCCGTTCGAGACCTGGGATTCCACCGCCGCGTCGGTCTGTGAAACGCGGCGACTCGGAGCCGACCAGGTGCCCCAGGTTCGCGTCCGTTCTTTGGACGCTAACCTGGGTCAGCACATACCGACGGTCCTGATCGGTCGCACCCAGGCACTCGCGCCGGACGCTCAGGTCTCGTGCTTTTCGAGACCTGGGATTCCACTGCCGTGTCGGTCTGCAGGAAGCCGAACGCGACGAGCAGTAGAAATCCGTCGCCGATGACGGCGCAGTCTTTAGAATCCTGCCCGCCCGCAAATCCAGGACCTCGCCGCTCGACGTAAATGGCGTCAAGATAAAAAATGTCGACTAATGATCTGGTAAGAATTGTGCGCGAAGGCCGCGAACGGGGATAGCAACCACGACTCAGGGAATGGCACGGCCTCAGTCGGCCGTACAGAACCATTCCGGAGGTCCCCCCTCCAAACCGTCTTTTGGCGACAGTGCCCTGGTCAAGCCCGGTGTGACGGTGCCCCATTCAAGCCCGATGTTGGCTTGAGTGGGGCTTTTCCCCGCTCTTGATCCGGCCCAATGCCCTGGGGATTGCAACGATCTCAGGAAATCGATCACAGCCATTTCCTGACATTCTCCAGTTGTAAGAAATCCGCAGTTACTCCGTCCACCGCTGTCCTCCCAAACCGTGTCATCCTGAGCGAAGCGCCATGAAGCGAAGCGAGCAGCGCGCAGTCGAAGGACCCCTGCATTCTTATCCCGCTGCAACACCGCCGCAGGGAATTCTCTCAACGGAGCTTCTCGCGCTCTGCAGGAATCCAGACACAAGCCCTCTACTCATGGCTATTTATTACCACGAATCGAGGGCTCCCGCGCCAACTTCATTCGCAGCACATCGAGAGCACCACCAGGAGCGAGGATGGCCTCGGGTATTCCAAGAACGTCTCTCCCAAATCGCTCATCCAGTTCCTTGCGCACAGAGTCTTTGTCGATTTCATGGATCGGGCGCAATGGCTTGTAACACGTAGCATCGAAAATTTGCACGGCTTTTTCAAGCTGTTTCCCGCTGAGCTTCCCTACATGCAAGATAGGCAGCCCTTCCATCGCAGTCTTGCCGACGTTTCCTCTTCCCGCTTGCTGCTTATTGGAATGCCACCAGCGAAGTAATATTCCCAACGAGGTATTCGCCCAAAGAACCAAAACTTTCTCATGTTCAGGAGAGTCCAACTTAATTGATTGCTGTAGTGCACCCCTGTAGAACTGGACACGGAAGTTAGTTAGGCTTGGGGCCTCCGCCAGGAGGCGAGAATGTCGAGAAAGCCGAGAGTCCAAAGAACCCCGGAAGAGAAGTGGCAGATTGTGTTGGAAGGTCTGAAGAGCGGCAACGTGGCAGAGACGTGCCGCAAGTATGAGATCGCTCCGAATCTCTATTATCGCTGGAAGGATGAAGTGGAAGCGGGAGCCAAGGCTGCGCTTGGGGGGAGGAGCGCAGCCGCGCAGCCCGATGCCGAGCAGGAGAAGCGAATCAAACAGCTGGAGCGAGCACTGGGCCGTTCCCATTTGCAGATCGAGATCTTAAAAAACGTGCTGGGCGAGTGAGCTGCGGGCAAGCCCATTCGTCGGCACGGGAACTGGTGGCCCGAGGAAAAGAAGTGAAGCTGGTGGCCGAGACGCTGGCGATCAGCCGGTCCAGCCTCTACTATCAGCGGCAACGGCGAGGCAGCCGTGCCGACCGTTCGCAGGATCAGGAAATCATCCTGGCCTGTGGCGAGAAGCCGGCGTATGGCTATCGCCGGGTGGTCTGGTGGTTGGGGCGGCATCACGGGTTGGTGGTCAATGGCAAGCGGGCTCTACGCGTGATGCGGGAACGCGGACTGTTGGTTCGTCAGCGTCGCTTTCAGGTGTCGCGCAGGAAGGACTGGGGCAAAGTGGAAGCATTGCATCCCAATCACGTTTGGCAATCGGACATGACCAAGGTCTGGGCCGGGCCCAGTGTGGGTTGGGCGTATCTGGTATCGGTCATCGACTGCTGCACGCGCGAGATCGTGGGCTGGGACTTGAGTTTGCGCTGCCGCACCGACGAAGCTCTGGCGGCGCTCAACCATGCTGTACTGCAGGCTTTGCCTTTCGGTTCTCGTGGAACGGGTTTGACTTTGACGACGGACAACGGCACACAGTTTACGTCAGCCCGTTATGTCGAAACCCTGAACCGGCTGGGCATCACCCATCGGCGCACGGCTTACAACCATCCCGAGGGCAACAGCTACATTGAACGCTTTCATCGCAGCTTAAAAGAAGAGGAGGTGTGGCTCAACGAATACCAGAACTTCGACCAGGCCGAGTTGAGCATCGCTCGTTGGATCGAGGAGTACAATCACGACCGTCCGCATCGCGGACTCCACGGACAAACCCCGCACGACGCTCGTGCCCGGTTTGCCCTAACCCTTACTTCAAACATGGCCCCTTGTGTCTAGTTTGTCGGGGTGCACTACAACTTTGTGGCATGGGTAACAGATTATGGTGAGCGTGTGGCCGACATGTTATGCGGGTGGCTGAAAAACGTTGGACAGTTCTGGCGGGCATCCAATTGTAGAGAAACAAAAGGAATTAAGGAATTAAGAATGATTAAGTCAGTAGGCTTATTCGTTGCACCCTGGCTGGTCCTTGCTTCTTGTTTTGTGGCGCCGGTTCAGGCCTCGGCCTTGACAAAGAGCACCACTACGATCACGTCTTCGCTGAATCCGTCCGTCTATGCACAACCCGTGACGTTCACTGCGGTGGTCGCTCCCGCACCGGCGGACGGAGAAACGGTCACGTTCTGGCAAGGCAAGACCTCTTTGGGGACGGGCACATTGAGCGGTGGCAACGCGACTTATACGATCTCGACACTGGCAGCAGGTGGTACCGACACGATCAAGGCCGAATACCCTGGTGACAGCACGTTCGGGAGCAGCACGTCGAACCCATTGGCGCAGGCGGTAGGCCCGGCTCCGACCTCGACTACTTTGGTTTCCTCGCAGAATCCGTCAGAGGTTGGGCAGCCGGTAACTTTTACGGCGACTGTGATCCCGGCAGAGTACGGCGGCACACCCACCGGCAATGTGTCTTTTTATAATGGCAGTGCAAAGCTAGGGACGAGGAATACGATGATGCTCGCTGGAATTTCTTTGCTGCTCATCCATTGCCAGAGTTGCGGCAACGATGAGAAAACGACTCTTGAGTCTCGTGAGGCATAACCGTCTCCCGCGGCGATCGGACTCCCGAACACGTTCGGCAGGCTGATGGGGTTCTGGCAAAAACCGCAATTCACTTCTTAGATCTGCAGCCTTCATTGTTCTGGATATCTCGTAAGACCTGTCTTGCGTCGGCTCTCACAGGGTAAAACTCATTCCCATCCCCGCCATCAAGCGCCTTGCCCGGTAGTCGCTGCGGATCGCTCTTTGCGATTTCTTTCAACAGCGGCACGAAGTTTTCGCGGTTCTCAAGACAGCCAATTTCCTGAACTGCAATGCTTCTTGTAGCGCCTGATTGGGCCTTGACGTATGAGAGAATGAGCTCTTGTATTTGAGCCTGAGAGCTAGGATCGCCTCGCTTGGCAAGCAAAGCGAAACTCATGCTAAGCGCAGAGGATTGTGTCAGCGGGTCCGAGATTTTGAGCTGCTCAAGCACTGGGGCAAGTGCCTTATCCCCGTATTGGAATATGGCCTGCTGCGCCATCCCGCCAGTTGACATGGCATTCACAAGTGCGGGAATCGCCCGCTCATCGTTTAAAGATGAAGCAACATTCACAACCTCTGCGTAGTGTTCCATATCGCGCTCGCTATATGTGCCCTGCGGTATGTTTTCGCTCTGAAAAGCGACATTATCAGCTTTCAGCAACTCGATTAGACCGACCTTGATCCTGTCGGCCTGTTCAGGATGATCCTTGAAGAATCCAGCGAAGGCAGCCGCCTGATCCGACTTACCAGCTTGCTTCTCCCCTTCGCGAATCAGAGCCGTCATTTCGTCAAAGGCGGCTTCGCGCTTATGCAGGTCATTCGTATTCAAGCGCGCCAAAACGGATGAGACCTTAGAATCGAGCACGGCAGGCGATTGAGCAGGTACTTGTGTAGACAACATCAACGCTGAACATAAACAGAACATGAATCGCATTTTTATCCTCCCAAAATCCGAGTACCATTTTGAGTTCCAGTTCTAGTGCGCATATTTGCCGCGGTTTCTGTATCGCCAATCCGCCCGGTGCCCCAGGTTCGCGCCCAGGGGTTGGGCGCTAACCTGGGCGCTACGACTCTTCGGGAATCCAGAGACAAGATGGGATGTTCCCAAATCCCCACCGGCAGGCGTTCAATCCCGCGTCGTGCGGCGCGCAAAACTGCGTCCAGTGCATACCCTGTCAACTTGACAAAATCCAGCCGCAGTAACCCCCACTAACAAGGAAGGCGAAGCCAACCAAAACAAGTAAGTCCCTCACTCCCAGATACTTCGCTGTAAGTCATTCATTGTAAGACCGCGGAACCACCAATCCGCGCTAACCCCAGCACTCTCATACGCCAACCAAGGCCAAATGAAGATCAAATGAAGATCAAAGCACCCAGACCCATAACCAGACAGTAAACATCCCGCCCAACCAAAATCCCCGATTCGCCCCATTTCACGACGCCCCAAAACCCAACTTTATTTTGTTCGCAGTCTCTTCGCCCGCCACCCACGCGATTTCGATTACAATCTCACCCCATGAACTATCTACTCAAAACCGAGCCCACCGTCTATTCCTTCGCCAACCTCGAGCGAGACCAGTCCACCACCTGGGACGGCGTCACCAACCCCGCAGCAGTCAAGCACTTACGAGAAATGAAGCCGGGAGAGCGCCTGATCATCTATCACACCGGCGAAGAAAAGAGCGCAGTAGGCACAGCAACAGTAGTGTCAGTCGATCCAACCAACCCAAAAACCCCACTAGTAAAAATCAAAGCAGGCAAACGAATCCCCCACCCAAAAACCCTAGCCGAAATCAAATCCCAAAAACAATTCGCAGATTCCCCCCTATCCCGCCAAGGACGCCTGAGCGTTGTCCCGCTGAGCGATGCCCAATACAAATGGCTGACGGGCGAGTGAGCTCGCAGCGCCGCTACCCGGGCCGCCGCGGTCCAACTTGGCGCTACAGAAAGCGGCGGAACTTGCGCTACAGAAAACCGACCTGCGCGCTACAGAAACCCGCCGGTTTGTACTCCGAGGCTCGCCAGCGCCATTTCGAGTCGAGTGACGGCTTCGCCGATTTCTGGATGTTCGCCGATCTTTGCCTGTAGAGCCTTCAGCAACTGGCTGGCTGCGGCTACGTGTTCGGCAGCCGTCGGCGCGGCCGCTTCTGGTTTCGATTCTCCCTGCGTTGGCATGGCACCTCGCTAGGTCAGATTCTAATCCCACGGGCGCGGCCGCTGCATCTGTCGGCGGTCGAGGCGGCATGTTTGGCACTCTGCGTAACGCGGGTGGGCGAGTAAGCGATGTGCGAGGTTGAGTTCGAGGCCTTCACAACCGCCTATAATGATGGCGAAGACCAAAAGAAAAAACTATGGATAAAAAAGAAATCAACTCTCCCAAGCTGACCGTTAACTTTCTAATCTGGATTTGCGGTGTGGGCGGGTTGCTGATGTTTGCGCTGCTGGGACACTACGTCTGGCGGATTTTTTGAGCGTTCGCAGGAACGGATTTCGCGGAGACGAAACCGAAATCCCAGGTCAGAATCCGACCGCAACCAGTTTCACGAAAATCAAGAGCGACACGCCGATAGCGGCCACGCTGTTGGCGCGCACTATACGATGGCTCGCCGCCCATGGAAACATCAATACATCGAAGATGGGCATGAGTTTCTCAGGCCACAAAAGCCCGGCTACTCCGAGGGCGAGGGACGTTTGCACGAGCAGGCAAGCGAACAAATAATTCATGGGTTCTACGCGACCAGCCATTCTATTAAAAGGCCTGGGGGACTTCGAGCGAAAATTACGAATGTAACGTCGTGTGCCGGCATCGGAGGCAGCAAGGCTGGCGGTCGCGCGAATCGAATCGCGGAGAGTTGAAGTTTGACGGCGCTGCGACGAAACGCGGTACGAAGAAAAATCAGTTCGGCTTGCGAACTACTCCCGAGTCGCTCGCCTCGACGGTCACCTCAACCTTGGCGCCCTCTTTGAGTTTTACGTCTTTGCCGCTCGAATCCTTCAAAGAGTTCTCGATGCGAATTTCCTGATAAAGAGGTTCTGCGCCGCGCTCGATGCTGATCTGCGCCTTCTCCGGCAGTCTCGGATCGGGCGATTTAATGATTTTGTCCACCGTCGCCGGCAGCTTGATCTTGGGTTTTTCGGACATTATCCCCTCAGAACTTTTGACCTCAGGATTTTACTAGAAGTGATGACCTATTTTAGCAGGCAATGGAAGCAGGCAGTCGAACTCCAACGGGGAAAGTCGTGCATCTCGGTAGGACATCAAACGCCCTGCCCGACTGGCAAAAGCTGCTCGGAGGGCGCGTTTTGGGGCGGCCGAGGAATGGAATGCAGATTCGCGGAGAAGACATGACCCGCTGCAAATCATTGAAAATAGTCAACGCCCGGCGGGACGAGACGTACCTCGAATGACACCCTGTCCGAATGGCCACTGAACTTCTTTTCTTTGACTTGGCGCACCCGGTTGGGGAGAATTACTGCTGCGAGTCCAGAAAGTATCTGCCCCTTTCGAAAGGATCAAGCGAATGAAAAAAATGATGTTGATTACCATCCTGTCTGTATGTCTATCGTTTGTTGCCGGTGTGGCGCTGGCCGACAGAGTCCATGACTGGGCCGATCTGGAGAGAGCCCACAATCACGTTCTCGAAGCGATGAAGGAGATGGACCGAGCCCGCGCAGCCAATCACTATGATATGGCCGGACACGGCGCGAAGGCCGAAGAGCATCTGCGCGCCGCCGAGCACGAACTGCATGACTCCATCGAGGCAGCCAAAGCCGCAAGATAATCAATCAGCAATCTGCAACCAAGGCGCGGGGAAGACCCGCGCCTTTCCTGCTCCGGTCGCCCAACGCGAGCGCCGCCGCCGCATCGTGCACGCATGGCGAGACATCATCATTCTGCCGCCTGAAAGGCCCGGAGACGAAGACTACCCTAGGCCATCAGCGACATTGGCAGATCCGAAACCGACTCGACCATGGAGGCTTGCAGCCCAGTTCCGAGCCCGCTGATCTCGCCGGTGGTGCCGAGCAGTTGCGCCGTGGTGGCATACGCCTGTTGCGCGGCGGTCAGATTGCCGGACAGAGCCGACGATGACGACAGCTCCTGGCCGAGCTGATTCAAATCCTGGAGCAGGCTGCTCTGTCCGCCGCTGGTGCGCGCGATGGGGTTCTGAAAGTGGTTGTGCCCCAGGCCAGGGCGGCTGCTGAGATCGTTTTGAATCGTCGAATAATCCTGCTTGGTCCCCGACAGGTTGCCGGAGCTGAGATCGCTCGAGAGCTGCTGAAAGGCTTGCGACACCGGATTCGACGAGGTCGGGGAGCCAGTTGGAACCTGCGTGAAGGCCTGTTGCAAAGTGGCGAAATCGGACTGTGCGGCAGAGAGATTGCCGGAGGTCAAATCTTTGCCAAGCTGCTGCAACGGCGAATTCTGGAATTGACTGGTCAGGTTGCTGACGGGATTGTTGGTAAAGCTGTTGCTGATTGCCGAGATGGACATGGTGATCCCTCGATTCTTAAAAATGGACATGCATTCCACCGAAGCTGGCAGATGGCGCTTTCCTCGCCGTTGATCTCGCCGAGGACCGACGCTGCAAACTTTCGGCAGAACACAGATGTGAGGCATGTTCATCTCCATTGCGTGGTTGCGGCGGGTGGCGTGTTTTCTGGAGGTTGCGGCGTTTGGGCAAGATGCAGCCTGAACGCGCGGCAAATCGTGCCGGGATGCAGCGGGCAAGAGTTGCCGGAGCCGGCGAATCTCGGCAGCAGCCATTTTCGACAGCAATCGTTTAATGAGGCATTTGCGAATTGCCTGCATCTATAAAAGTCTGATCGAGTCCTTGCGGTTCTCTGAACGACTCTGTGCGCCCAGTGGTTTAAGCTTTTCGCTCAATCAGAGTTGCCCCAAGACCGACCACGAATCCCTGGAAGCAGCGTAAAATCCACAGGCACAAGGAGAGCATGTATGCCCACGATTACGACGAAAGACGGAACGCAGATTTTCTACAAGGACTGGGGAACGGGCCAGCCCATAGTGTTCAGTCACGGCTGGCCGCTGAGCGCGGACGATTGGGACGGACAAATGTTGTTCTTCGGTCAGCGCGGCTATCGCGTTATTGCGCATGACCGGCGCGGACACGGCCGTTCCACTCAAACGTGGGATGGCAACGACATGGATACCTACGCGGACGATCTCGCCGTGCTCACGGAAAAGCTTGACCTGAAGAATGCCATCCACGTCGGCCACTCCACTGGCGGCGGAGAGGTGGCGCGCTATATCGGCCGTCACGGTTCCAAGCGCGTTGCCATGGCAGTGCTGATCAGTTCGGTGCCGCCGTTGATGGTGAAGACGGACAAAAATCCTGTCGGCACGCCCATCGCGGTCTTTGACGGTCTGCGCTCCGCGCTGGCGGCGAATCGGGCGCAGTTTTATATCGACATTACGCTTCCGTTCTACGGCTACAACCGGCCTGGAGCCAAGATTTCCGAAGGCATCCGGCAGCACTGGTGGTTGCAGGGGATGTTGGGAGGAATGAAGGCGCACTATGACTGCATCAAGGCCTTCTCGGAGACGGACTTCACGGAAGACCTCAAGAAGTTCGACGTACCGACGCTCATCATGCATGGCGACGATGATCAGATCGTGCCCATTGCGGCGGCGGGGTTGATGTCCGCGAAGATTGTGAAGGGCGCCACGCTGAAGGTGTATCCGGGATTTCCGCATGGTATGCCCGCCACCAACGCCGACCAGATCAATGCCGACTTGCTCGCGTTTTTGCAACGAAGTAAAGAAGTGGCAGCCTAGGAAGGCCGGCAGCTGGCGGTAATACAGTTTCGATAGACAAGGATGGGGCGGCGTCTAATACGCCGCCCTTTTTCTGTGCCTGGGTTCCGTGGCCTAGGTTCCCGTCCCAGAGAGTGCGATCGTCTGCGGGCTGCTCAGGGCCTTGTCTTTGATCGTTAAGGATCCGCTGCGCGCGCCACTCACTGTTGGGGAGAAAGACACATTGATCGTGCAGTTCTCGCCGGTCGCGAGCGATTTCGGGCAGTCGGTGGTTTCGGTGAAGTCCTTCGGATCGGCTCCGCCGATGGTAAAGCTGGTGATCTTGAGTGGCGTCGCACCGGGGTTGCTCAAGGTCATCGTCTTCGAGGGACTGGTGGTACCCGTTTTTTGCGAACCAAAAGCGAGGCTGCCGGGGTACAGGCCAATCACGGGCTCATTCAGAAGCACAGAGGCGGACCCTATATCGCCGATTGTCGATCCATTGGCCGTTGCTAAATCGAGGCCGCCGTCTTTGTTGAAGTCCGCTACCACGAGGCCGGAGGGCAGCGAGCCAGTCGTCAGCGTCACACCGGCTCCGAAGGTTCCGTCGCCCGCTCCGGGCATGATCGTAATAAATCCCGGATTGCCGGCATTGACGATCGTCATCGCCACATCCAGGTTGCCATCGTTATTGAAGTCGCCGGCAACAATCGAATAGGCGTTGTTCAGCGTGTCGTAAGTCACGGCTTTCTGGAACGTCCCATCGTTGTTGCCGAGCAGGATGGCGAGTCCGCCAAAGGCCTGGTCGGTGGCCACTGCCAGATCGAGAGTACCATTGCCCCGGAAACTGCCGACAGCGACCGATATCGGATTTCCTCCCGTGCTGTAAGTGACCTGCGGCATAAACGTCCCGTCCCCCTTGTTGATGTAGACGGAAACGGTACTGCTGCCGTAATTGGCAACGGCGATATCGAGGAAGCCGTCGTGATTGAAATCTCCGACCGATACACCCATAGGAAGGCTGCCAGCCGTGTAAGTGGTAAACGAA
This sequence comes from uncultured Acidobacteriaceae bacterium, assembly GCA_963803645.1. Lineage (GTDB taxonomy): Bacteria > Acidobacteriota > Terriglobia > Terriglobales > Acidobacteriaceae > Acidiflorens. Next base: position 2,246,408 of record CAWDNK010000007.1, read on the forward strand.
GGGAATGCGCCCGTCCCGTTCCCCAGTAAAACAGAAATGTTATTGTTCTCCTCTCCGGTGACGACGATGTCGAGGTTGCCGTCATTATTAAAGTCGCCGGTCGCGATAGCGTAGCCCGATCCACCCGTGTTGTATTGCGTGTTGGTTGGGAACGTTCCCGACCCCGCGTTCAGCAGGATCGAGATGGTATCGCCGCCGCCGAAGTTGACGAGTGCAATATCGTTTTTGTGGTCGTTATTAAAGTCGCCGATCGCCACCGCATTCGCACTTGTAGGCAGCGTGATGGTGGAAAAAGGCTTGAAGGTTCCGCTGCCAGTGCCGAACAGCAATGAAAGTTGATTGGCGAATGTCACCGGAACGGCCAGATCGATCTTGCCATCACCGGTGAGGTCGCCGGCGGCAAGCCCGTTGTAGGCTCCGGTGCTGGTCGCGCTGCTGATTTTGTAGTCCGTGCGGCCGGCGAACAACGACTTACCGTTGCTTAACAACACAGAGATATCGCCGATGGCCACTCCGAAAGGACTGCCGGCATCGGCAGTTACTAAGTCGAGCTTGCCATCTCCGTTAAAGTCAGCTGCCGCCAAGCCCATCGGCCCAAAGTTAGTGCCGAAGGCGACCGCCGTTTTCTTCAGCGTTCCGCTTCCGGTGCCGGTCAACACAGAAACCATGCCAGTGGTTGCGTAGTTGGTTACCGCCACGTCGAGTTTGCCGTCGCCGCTGAAGTCTCCCAGCAGAACCGTATCTACGCCGGCCGGAACGGAATAATCTTTCGGCGCCTTCAATGTTCCGTTGCCATTGCCGAGCATCACCACCACCTGACCGAGCGTCTGGCAGCCCACGACCAGGTCGATCAATCCTTTATTGCGAAGGTCGCCGGCCGCGATGCTGACGCAGCCTTGTTGCTTCGTGGCGAAATCGGTGTGTGTGCCGAATGTTCCCGTGCCGGTGCCGAGCAATATCGAAACTGTCTGGTCTCCATAATTAACCGTTGCCAGGTCAAGTTTGCCGTCACCGTTGTAGTCGGCGATCGCCACCATGCGCGGAGAATTTCCCGTAGCGTAACTGGCCGGAGCATTAAAAGTGCCATCGCCCTTGCCCAGCATCACATCGACGTTACTGGTTAGAAAGTCTGCGATCGCTACATCGAGCTTGCCGTCGCCGTTGAAGTCGCCGATCGCCATGCCATAGCCGCCTTCGCCAGCGGTAGTAGTAATGACGGGCTTGAAAGTGCCGTCACCGTTTCCCAGCAGAATGCCGACCACCGTATTGCTCGATCCTAAGAGGACGGCGATATCAAGCTTGCCATCGCCGTTGAAGTCGCCTACCGCCACGGCCACCGGCGTCGCGCCCACGGAATAATCGACATGTGGCGCAAAGGTTCCGTCAGCTTTGCCGAGCAAGACGGAGATGGAGTTGATGTTCGACAACCCGTTACCGGTGACCACATCCACGCGCCCATCGCCGTTGAAGTCACCGACCGCAACCGCTTCGGAGCCCGATCCCGTGGCGTAGTCGGCGCGGTTGAACATGTAAGTCTGAGCTTGCGCTGGCGTTATAACTGCGATTGCCAATATCAATATTGCAACCGCCACGAGGTTCACTCGTGCTCGGATGATTCCCGTCGAGATTTCTTCACATAAAAAGTTTGTCATAGACTGCTCCTCACATTTGCAAATCAAGCGGTGAACCCCCGCGCGCTTCACGTAAGAGGTTATTTCAAAGCTCTGCCAGAGTTTCTGGTTGCCGCATCTCTATCTCATTTCGTCGCCACCATCGTAGCTTCAGCATGGGCAAGTTCCGCTTTCACCTGCCTGACCGTTTCGCGAGCCTCGCGGACCCCCGCCTTGAGACTCTTGATGGATGAACTTTGAGCCCGAAGCAGACTCTGCTGCTGTTTGATCTGATGCAGCGCCTTGGCTAGTTCAGCCTGCTGCTGCTCGAACTGCCGCTGCTGTTCCTTGGTCGCTTCGATCAGCAAGGCAGTAAGGCGTTCATACTCGACGCCCCGCGCATCCTTGCCATTGTTTTCCCACGTGACGATTTCGGGAACTACCGCGCCCACCTCTTCGGCAATCACGCCGACCTCGTGCTTGCCGTTTGCCTTTAAGTCGTAGGAGACGCCACGCAGTTGCTCGACCTTGGCCAGCGCACCTTGCAGCGTTTGGATATTTGTCTTCCAGCGTCGAGAACTATAGGTAGACCAACCGTCGGCGATAGCCTTGCCTGCACCCGAGGCGATGGTGAAGACGTTCGACGGTGTGGTGGTGCCGATGCCGACCTTGACTGTCGCCGTCTGCCCGTTCACGCCGTTGATGCTGCCCAGCACCAGCGAATTGCTGGCGTCGACTTCAGCGTTGGCGCCCAGCGCGGTCGCATTGGTCAGAGTGCCGGTGCCGAGTTTCGTTCCTGTTCCTAGAGTGGTGTTATTGCTCCCGGTGACGTAACTGCTGTCGGCGGTAGCACCCGCGTGGTTACCCACACCGGTATTTGCTTGGCCCGTACTGACGTATTGGAGAGCAAGGTCCCCGACTGCCACATTGCAGCAGGATGTACTGTTGAGCAGCGCTTCGTAGCCATCCGCCGTGTTGCCGCTGGCTGTGATGTTCAAGAAAAGCGATTGGAAACCGGCGGCAGTGTTCTGACTACCGGTGGTATTGGACCAGATCGCGCTGGCGCCGCTAGCCGTATTGGAAGAGCCGGTTGTGTTCGCGGCGAGCGCCTCCATGCCATCACCCGTGTTGGAATTGCCTGTGGTGTTGGCGGCGAGCGCGAACCCTCCGGTCCCGGTGTTAAAGTATCCAGTCGTGTTGACGTAGAGTGCGGAACCACCGGTGGCCGTGTTGTAGGTGCCTGTGGTGTTGTAGAAGAGGCTCTGCCAGCCGCTCGCGGTGTTGTAATAACCCGTGGAATTGATGGCAAGGGTCTGGTAGCCATTTGCCGTGTTGTAATTACCGGTGGTGTTACTTTCCAGCGACTGGTAGCCGATGGCGCTGTTCCCAGTGCCGCTGGTGTTGAACGATAGAGCGTATGCTCCATAGGCTGTGTTGCCAGTCGGGTTCGTGTTGGACGAGAGCGCCAGGAAGCCGGTCGCCGTATTGCCCAGGCCGGTCATCGTGAAGTTACCGGCCAGTCCGAAGAATGCACTTTGGCTTGCGGCCGAGCCGTAAACAAATTGACTGCCCCCGATGTTGAAACTGGTGCCGGCACTGATCGCCCCGGTCGCGGTCAGGTTTCCTTTCACCGTCTGATTGCCGGTGAAAGTGTTTGCAGTGTTCAACTGTGGCACGTTGGCGGTATTCAGGTTCAGCGTGACGTTGCCGCTCGTGCCGCCGCCGGTGAGATCGGTTCCCGCTGTCACGCCGGTGATCGTGCCCGTTCCGACTGACGCGCAGATCCAAGCACTGCCGTTCCACTGCAACACTTGATTGGTCGCGCACGTATTAGTCAGTGAAAGATTCAGCGTGCCGCTCGTTCCGCCGCCGATCAGGCCGCTGCCGCTGGCCGTATCGATCCCGGTAATTCCGCTGCCGCCGCCTCCCGCGAACACAATGTCGAGTTCGGCAGAATGGCTCGTCGTCGTACTCTCTTTGCTGTCAAACGTCGCGTTCACAGGGCTATTGCCGACGAGTGCGATGCCGTCATTGGCGGTTCCATTCAGCCACGCCTGCACCGCCGGCGTGATATCGACGACGATGTATTGGTTCTTATCCGCGGTGGTGAGCGGTACACTGGCCGCGATCGTGGTCCCGAGTGCCGGAGCGGTGTTGGCGGTGATTGTGCTCTCCGACCAACTGCCATTCACGTAGTCAACGTTTAAGCTCCCGGCTTTAGTTACGGCATTGACATAGAGCTTTAGCGAAGCCTTAGTGATGTTTGCGCCGGTATATCCCGAGGGTATAGCCGACAAATCAAACTGAATGTAAGTTGTCTGCGAACTTTCAACGTCCAGCAGTTTCTGGGCGCCGTAGTTCGTGGTTGGATCGGCGGTGTTAATGTAGGAATCCTGGCTGGGCGTTAGCTGACCAAAGGCTGTACCACACGCAACCAAACTAAGGATAAGAAACAGCAACGGATTGATTCTCAAATTAGATTTCATAACCATCCTCCAAAGTCTATTGCTCGTCAGCCCTCCGCAGCCTGAACGCCTGATTAATGACGGGCCGTACGGCGTTGAGCGATGCGCTTGCGCTGCGTTTGTTGTTGTTGCTCCATCTTCTGATATTGTTCGGTGACGTCCGTGAGGCGAACGTTTTCGAATCCCTTGCGCCTGGCAACAATGCGGTAGTCGAAATCAACATTGGACTGGCCAGCCGACAGCTCCCGCACTTCAAACGAACCTGCGGATTTCTTGCTTATGTACAACCCCTTGCAGTCGCCGTTGGGCGTTATGAAAACGTGATACTCCGTCGTTGTGTTGACCGTCTGGGCGAATGTGGGATCGAGTGCGACAGTGGCGATGCCATTCACCAGCGTTGCCGAGCCAAAATCCTCAAACCAGTTCTCCGCGGATTGCATGGCAAAGAGTGAGACCCTGCGCGCCCCGCCGTCCACCTTGGCCACACCGCTGACTTTGCCGGTGCAGGCTAGATTTCCTTTGACGTCGATGTCGCACGCGCCGTCGAAGTTTGAGCCATTCGTTTGGAAAACGAATGCCGTGCTGGTCGTCCCGTTGTTCTCCAGGTACAGCGACGGAGTAAACGTGCTGTTGTTTATAAACAGTCCGGCGATGTTGTCGTCAGCCGTGCCTAAGACGCCAGACTCGCCGGCACTTCCTGTGTCTCCCCAAACGCCGGAGAGGGTGGCAAAGTCCGAGCCTGTGTTGCTAGCCCCATCCGCGGCTCCGTAGACGCCCACATTCGGGCTCGCCCCCTTCACTCCATAGCCCCCCCCGCTGGAGTTCGTTCCATACACCCCGTTGCTTGTTCCGCTCGTCGCCGATGCAATTCCTTTCAGGCCGGAGGCGTTCGTGCTGTTAGTCGTGCCCACCACTGCCGGAGCGCTTCCGGACGAGAGCGTGTTCGTGACTTCCAACACACCCGAGCTGTTCGCCCCCGTTATAAAGGTGGTGTTGTTGATGGTCTGCACACCGCTGAACGTATTGGCCGCCGCCAACTGCGCGTACAGCGCATTGGTCGCGGAGGTATTCAGGTTCAGCGTGACGTTGCCGCTCGTGCCGCCGCCGGTGAGGTCCGTTCCGGCAATCACGCCGGTGATCGTGCCTGTGCCGACCGACGCGCAAAGCCATGATGTGCCATTCCACTGCAGCACCTGACTCGTTGCGCAGGTATTCGTCAGTGAAAGATTCAGTGTGCCGCTCGTTCCGCCGCCGATCAGGCCGCTGCCGCTGGCCGTGTCGATCCCAGTAATTCCGCCGCCACTTCCCGCGAACACAACGTCCAACTCCGGCGGATGGCTCGTCGTCTTGCTCTCCTTGCTGTCGAAGCTCGCGTTGAATGAGCCGTTGGCTACGAGCGCAAGGCCGTCATTCGTCTCGCCTCCGTTCAACCACGCTTGCAGCGCGGACGTAACGTTGATCAGGATGTACTGATTCTTGTCGGCCGTCGTGATCGAGACGCTCGAGGCGATGCTCGCTCCGAGCGGCGGCGCGTTGTTTGCGTCCAGCGTGCTCTCTTCCCATGTGCCGTTGACATAGTCCACATTAAAACTGCCGGCGGTCGTGACTGCGTTGACATAGAGCTTCAGCGTGGCCTGGCTGACGCTTGCGCCGGAGGGAATCGACGCGAGGTTGAACTGAATGTAAGTAATCTCTTTGGCGCCATCGACGTCGAGAAGCACATTGGCGCCGTAGTTGGTCGTCGCAGCCGAGGTATTGGTGAACGAATCCTGGCTCGGAGTGACCTGCGCGTAAGCCGAAGTCCACAACAGCAAAATCAGGCCTAGCAATGAAACAATTCGAAGTTGTGCCGCTAATATTTTCATGATGCCCTCCATGTTTCTCGATTAAAAGTTTTTCCTTCTCTTCAAATCGCTTTCAGCAGCGATTCCAAACAAACCAACTGCTTTCCATCCGGACCCTCGAACGAGTGCCATGGCTGCGGTCCGCCGCCTTCGCCCTTCAGCAGCCGGGGTTGCGCCCCACTCGTCAACATTTGCGCCTGAACGACATACACGTCGCGCCCGCACTCCGGACACCACGCTCGCGTAGAGTGGCGCCGTCCAATGATCAATACCCGGTCAGTTTCAATCGTGATCTCGGTTCTCTTATGTCGAGTCATTTGCTCAACTGTTGTCCTGTCCATGGAAGCCAGTTCATGAGTTCCGTCTGGCCAAGCATTGCCGGTCCGGAAACCTTTGCCCAACGCCGGAAGTCGTGCTACATTGCTTCCCAACCCGTTGCGTCCACCGGTCGCCTGGCCGACGGGAGGCACTCTGCCGCAGATGGGTATTGAAAGTCTTTAGAGAGTCATCAGAAATTTCTTAGGATTTATCAGGGCCGGCCTATGATCAAGGAATCAAAGCACTTCTACGAATTCGGCCCGTTCCGAGTAGATCCCGAGAAACGCGTCCTGCTGCGCGATAACCAACCTGTTCCACTCCAGCCCAAGGCCTTTGAGACGCTCCTCGTCCTGATAAAAAATAGCGAAACGGTGGTTTTGAAGGATGATTTGATGAAGTCGGTCTGGCCGGGCACCTTCGTCGAGGAGTCGAACCTGGCGCAGAACATCTTTGTGCTTCGGAAGACGCTGGAGCCGGCCGGCGAGCACCGCTACATCGTTACAGTTCCAGGCCGGGGTTATCGTTTCACCGAAAAAGTGCGGTTCGTTCCTCAGCAGCAGCAGGAGGACGACCTGGTGCTCCAGAGCCACTCCATCACCAGGGTGGTGATTGATGAGCAGACTTCGTCGCGCAACTGGTGGCCCTGGCTAGTGGGCGCGGCGGTCGTCGCCGCTATCCTTATATTAGGGGGCTCCTGGTATCGGAAATCTCATCCCGTCCCTAAGCTCGCCGACAAAGACACCATCGTCCTCGCCGATTTCGCCAATACCACCGGCGATCCAGTCTTCGATGGAGCGTTACGGGAAGGACTTTCGGCGCAAATCGGTCAATCGCCTTTCCTCAATCTGCTTTCCGGCCAGCGCACCGCGCAGACTTTATCGCTGATGGGCCAGCCTAAAAACGCCCAGCTGACGCACGATGTAGCTCGCGAGGTCTGCCAGCGCACGGCCAGCACGGCGGTTCTGGATGGAACGATCACACAACTCGGAGCGCGCTATCTTCTTACCTTGAAAGCGCTCGACTGCTCCACGGGAGAGACTTTAGCCAGCACCGAGGCTGAAGCAAACGACAAAGGCCGCGTACTCGATGCCATGGGAAAAATAGCCGCCGCGACGCGCACAAAACTCGGCGAGTCGCTGGCCTCGGTGCAGAAGTATGACGTTGCCCCGGAGAGCGTAACGACTCCCTCGCTGGATGCGCTGCACGCCTATAGTCTCGCCATGAAGGAGCGAACCGGAAATTTCCAGAACTGCGTCCCGCTCTTCATGCATGCCCTGGAACTGGATCCTAAGTTCGCGATGGCGTATGCGCAGCTGGGAGTCGTCTACGTAAATATCGGCGAAACCGCGCTGGGCGCGGAGAATATCCGCAAGGCCTACGAACTTCGCGATCAGGTAAGCGAGCGCGAAAAGTTCTACATCGCGTCGCACTACGACGACATGGTCACGGGCGACCTCGAAGCCGCGCGCAAGGACGTCGAACTCTGGGCACAACTCTATCCACGCGATCCCGTTCCCTCGAATAGTCTGAATATCATCTATGCATACATTGGGAACTACGACAAGGTCTTCACCTACACCAAAAAAGCGATCGATTTGTCCGGGCTAACCGGGCCCTCGCCGAACATGGCATGGGCGTATATCTTTCTCAATCGTCTGGATGAAGCCAGGGCCATAGCGCTCTCGGCGCAGACTCAGCACGTCGACGACCCTCTTTTCCACTTCAACCTTTATGTAATCGATTTTCTCCAGCGCGATTTCGCCGCCATGGAGCGAGAGGCTGCGATCCTGATAGCCAATCCGACCTGGGCCGACGGTGGGCTCAACGACGAAGCCGATAGTTCGGCTTATGTCGGGCAATTTGCCAAAGGACGGGAATTCACTCGTCGGGCCGCGGACGCCGCTCTGAAGTCGGACAAGAAACAGTCGGCGGGATTTTACGAAGCGGATGCCGCACTGCGTGACGCACTGGTGGGCTACACACAACTGGCGAAGCAGGAGGCGAAGTCCGCGCTCGCCCGTTCGAACAGTAAGGATGTGGAGTCAGCGGCGGCCATTGCTTTGAGCCTGGCGGGTGATTCCGCCTCTGCGACGCGTCTCGCCAACGATCTTGGCCAGCGGTTCCCGCAAGACACGGTGGTACAGTTCAACCACCTGCCGACGATCCGCGCGGCAGCGGAACTTCACAATGGCGGGGCCAAGGTTGATGCCGCCAGAGCGATCAAGCTGCTCGAACCAACTGCGCCCTACGAGCTGGGAACCACGGCACTGGACGGCGGCATCAGTCTTTTTCCCGTCTACGTGCGCGGCGAAGCCTACCTGGCGGCAAAACAGGGCGCCCCGGCGGCCGCTGAGTTTCAGAAAATTCTCGACCACTCGGGCGTGATCACAAATGAACAGATCGGCGCGCTCGCGCTTCTCGGACTGGGCCGGGCGTATGTTATTTCCGGGGACAAGAGCAAAGCCCATGCCGCCTACCAGGATTTTCTTGCTCTCTGGAAAGATGCCGATCTGGACGTTCCAATCCTGAAGCAAGCGAAAGCCGAATACGTAAAGCTGCAATAAGAAGCGGAGAGATTCAACCCGCTGCTAGCCTGAGAGAAACCTTCAAATTCACAGCACCCGACGGCGAGCGGGACTCGCCGCGCGGCCCGTCGGCGCTCGATGACGCCTAGCCAGCACGCCGGGACGCAGTGTCCCGTCGCAAAGAGCTGACAAAGTTCTGCACGAGTGCGGCGATCTCATCGGCAGCCGTGTCCAGTGCAAAGTGACCGCCATCGACAACGTGGACTTCAGCGTTCGGCACATCCTTGCGGAAGCGCTCCGGTTCGCCGGAGTCAAAGGAAAGCTCATACTTGCCCCATATCACCAGCAGCCGGGGCTGTTTCTCGCGCATCCATGCTTGCCACTTCGGGTAGGCGTCAACATTGGTTCGATAGTCGTAGAACAGGTCGCTTTGAATCTCGGCCTGTCCCGGCCGATTGAGAAAATAGAATTCGTCCGTCCAGAGATCCAGGTCGTGACGTTCCACATTCGGATCGTTGCCTACATGCCGCGCCCGCGCCGCGTCAAGCGATAGCAGATTTGTGCGCAGCGCGCTCTCGTTGGGAGCGCGATCTGCCCAAAAAGCGCGGCGTGTTTTCCAATTCGCGCCCAGCCCTTCGTTATGCGCCACCGCGTCCTGCACGATGAGAGCCTCGACCCGTTCGGGGTGGGCCAATACCATGCGAAAACCAACGGGGCCGCCGTAATCCTGCATGTAAAGCGTGTAGTGCGATAGCCCCAGCGCTTCAGTGAAATGATTCACGATCTCCGCGTAATGATCGAACGTATACGCGAATGTTTTCGGGTCGGGCCAGTCGCTGTGTCCGAATCCAGGGTAGTCGGGAGCAATCAGGTGATAGCGATCGGAAAGCCGGGTGAAGAGCGGCTCGAACATTCGCGACGAAGAGGGAAGTCCGTGCAGCAGGAGAATCGTCGGCGCGTCCTTCGGACCCGCTTCTCGATAGAAGATCGAGAGGCCATCAATCTGTATCGTGCGATAGAAAGTCGGATACTTCATGGAAGGTTCCTTTCCGTTGGTCATTAATCTTCAGCCTTATCTACAACCCCAAGTCGCTCAGGCCCGGGTGGTCATCCGGGCGCCGACCAGCGGCCCAGTGATATTTGCGCTCCGCCTCCGAGATCGGAAGATCGTTGATGGACGCAAAACGCAATGCCATGACGCCATCGTCATTGAACTCCCAATTCTCATTACCATACGACCGATACCAGTGACCGGAGTCGTCTCGCCACTCGTATGCGAAACGCACCGCGATGCGATTCCCCGCAAACGCCCACAGTTCCTTGACGAGCCGATAATCCAACTCCCTCGACCACTTGCGCCCAAGAAAAGCGACGATCTCGTTTCGTCCGTTCACGAACTCAGCGCGGTTTCTCCATCGCGAATCGATCGCATACGCCAGCGCGACTTTCCCGGGATCACGAGTGTTCCAGGCATCTTCGGCGAGCCGCACTTTTTGAATCGCGCTCTCGCGCGTGAACGGAGGCAAAGGCGGGCGGGTTGTGATCGTCGCAGTTCCCACGATTTCTTCTCCTTACTTTCTTCTTCTTACTTTCCAGTCAATGCTCGGCCAGTCGATGTGCAAGAATCAATCCGGCGGCAACCATGTATCAAGCCGCCTCAAGGTGCGTAATGGGTGAAGACAAAGTCGCCAGCTTTGTCAGGCTCGTGGCAGGGAAAACAGGTCTTGAGCAGCGCCGCGTCGGCGGGCTTGCCATCTTTAAATTGAGCGAACCCCCAGCCGCCAGTCGTCGCGTACTTTTTTGAGTCCTTGACCATGAACTGAAGGTTGGTGGGCACCCCGGCCACGAAAGACTGAGCATGGCCAAAGACCTTGTTGTTTTCCGCGGACGGAACATAATCCCAGGCCAGCCGGGCAATGATTGTGCCATCCGGGAACGGCAGCTTTTCTTCCCGATAGGCCTTGATCGCTACATCGTTCCCCAGAACGGCGCGAAGATCGTTGAGGTTGCCTGCCTCGTGGGCGACCGAGACCAACTTCCAATCGCGATATCCGGGTGGAATTGTGATCCCGAACAGCGGGTCAGCCTCCCCACCGGAGTGTCCTGATGCGTGGGCCAAGTAGACCACCACGCCCGACAGAGCGACAACTGCAACCAACAAGTAAGCGGTTCCTTTCATACGATGTCCTCCATCCCAAATGCAATTTAATCGATGTGTTCACCTAAAACAATCCAATCAAAAGCCGTTGACATCGACGACAGCCTGGGCAAAAGCCTGCGGAGCTTCCTGCGGCAGATTGTGTCCGACGCCGCCGCTAATATTCCGGTGCGCATACTTGCCCGAGAATTTCTTGGCATAGGCACTCGGATCCGGGTGCGGCGCACCATTGGCGTCGCCTTCCAGAGTAATGGTAGGAACGGTGATGACCGGGGCCGCGGCAAGCCGCTTTTCCAGATCGTCATACTTCGATTCACCTTCAGCCAGGCCCTGCCGCCAGCGGTAATTGTGGATCACGATGGCGACGTGATCTGGGTTGTCGAACGCCGCCGCGCTGCGATCGAACGTGGCATCATCGAAGTTCCACTTTGGCGAAGCGAGTTGCCAGATGAGCTTCGAAAAATCGTGGCGGTATTTCTCATAGCCGTCCCGGCCATGATCGGTAGCAAAATAAAATTGGTACCACCATTGGTATTCAACTTTTGGCGGCAACGGGACCTTGCCAGACGCCTGGCCAGCGATCAGATAACCACTCACCGAGACGAGCGCCTTGCAGCGTTCGGGCCACAGCACTGCGATGTCATCGGCTGTCCGCGCTCCCCAATCGAAGCCGGCGAGAATCGCCTTCTGGATCTTGAGTGCATCCATCAAAGCGATGGTGTCGAGCGCAACCACCGATGGCTGGCCATTGCGGAATGTGTCCTTGGAAAGAAAACGCGTCGTGCCATAGCCGCGCAGATAGGGGACAATCACCCTGTAACCCGCCGAAGCCAGCAGGGGCGCGACGTCAACGAAGCTGTAAATGTCATAGGGCCAGCCGTGCAAAAGAATCACCGGAGGCCCACTCTCGGGCCCGGCTTCCGCGTAGCCCACATTCAGCAGGCCGGCATCGATCTGCTTCAGCGGGCCGAACGATGTGTTCTTAGTGTCGGCTGCCGTGTTGGCCGCCGCTGCCATCCCGTCCGCGGCCGCGAAGAGCGGGCGTGGCGCAAGCAATGTGGCTCCGGCGGAAACCCCGGCCATTGCCAGAAGGCGACGACGTGACATCCCATTGGATTCTGTCTGCTTCATAATTAATTTCCTTTCTGAGGTCTTGTCGGTAAAGTTGTCGTCTACATTCCGACTGAAGCGGCGGCGAGCGTACATCAGACCAGAAGTCTGAACGGAGAACAATTGGACGATGGTATTGGTTTCTACTGCGAAATGAATTCCAAGTGCGGCTTCGCTGAAGTAATCCTGGTCGATCACTTGCCGGATCAAGGGCTAAACCATTAATAATAATGTGAGAAAAATCGTATTCATGACAACCATATTCCAAGACTTCCGTTTCGCCGTCCGGATGTTTCTGAAGTCGCCAGGATTCGCCGCTATCGCCGTTCTCACTTTAGCGCTCGGCATTGGCGCCAATACGGCGCTCTTTTCCGTCGTCAATGGCGTGTTGCTTAACCCGCTGCCTTATCCGCATTCCGACCAACTGATGTCTGTATCCGCCGACACGCCTGGATTCAATCGAGCCCCGGTCGCCTATCTGAACTTCCTCGATTGGCAACGTGACGCTCAGACATTTTCATCAATGGCCATGTACCGCAACCAGGATTTCAATTTCACGGGCATGAGCGAAGCAGAGCGCTTGAGCGGTTACATGATTTCGGCAGACTTTTTTTCCACGCTCGGCGTGCAGCCCATCCTTGGCCGCGCATTCCGCGTCGATGACGATCATCTGGGATCGGCTCCGGTTGTGCTTATCGGCGGAGGGTTCTGGGAACGCAAGTTCGGTTCTTCGCCTGATATCGTCGGCAAATCGCTAACCCTGAACGGCACGTCCTACACCGTGGTAGGCGTGATTTCTCCCACCTTCTCTTTCTACGGGCATGATCGCGACGTCTACACTCCAATCGGGCAGTATAACGATCCATCGTTTCGCGAACGCCGCATCGTCATGAGCGCGCACGTCGTCGGCCGCTTGAAACCGGGAGTTACACTTCCGCAGGCGAGGGCAGACATGGACGTCCTCGCGCGCAATCTGGCCGCCGCGTACCCAGTCGCCGATCGGAATCTCGGCATCGATGTCGTGTCGATGAAAGAAGACATCGTCGGCAACGTTCAGCCGTTCCTCCTTGTGCTTCTCGCCGCCGTCAGTTTCTTGCTGCTGATCGCCTGTGCGAACGTCGCAAATCTTCTTCTGGCTCGCTCGATGGCCCGTTCGCGCGAGTTCGCCATTCGCGCATCCCTGGGCGCCAGCCACATGCGCGTCATTCGCCAACTTCTCACCGAAAGCGTTTTGCTGGCAGGCTTAGGCGGGATGCTCGGCCTTCTGCTCGCCTTTTTCGGCACCAAGGCGGTGCTCAACACTTTGCCCAACACATTGCCGCGCGCCGCAGAAATCTCTCTCGATGGCCGCGTGTTGCTCTTCACCATGGCACTGTCGCTGTTTGCCGCGATTATTTTTGGCCTCGCGCCCGCCCTGAAAAGTTCACGCGTAAATTTGCAGGAGATTCTCAAGGAAGGCGGCCGCGGCTCGAGCGGCGCGCGCCACCGGTTGCAGGGAAGTTTTGTGGCTCTCGAAGTCGGTATGACATTGCTTCTGCTGATCGGCGCCGGCCTGATGCTGCGGAGCCTGGCTGCCCTTTGGCGCGTGAATCCAGGATTCAATCCCAGCCACGCGATCACCTTCAGTTTGTCGATGCCCTCTACCTCCGCGACCACCTCCGACGAAACGCGCGCCCGCCTGCGCCAGTTCGACGATAAGATGCGCTCTATCCCCGGCGTGCAGGCTGTTTCCGTCACTCTTGGCTCACGCCCGATGATCCATGACTCGTCATTACCCTTCTGGATCGAAGGCCACGCGAAACCTGCCAATGACAACGAGATGCCGCAGGCAATGTTTTATCTAGTGGAAGCCGGTTTCCAGCAAGCGATGGGAGTAACTCTCCAACGAGGACGCTTCGTCACCCCGCAAGACAATGAGAGCACTCCCGTGGTCATCGACATCGACGACGTTTTCGCGCGCACTTACTTCCCTCATGAAGATCCGATTGGGAAGCACATCAATCTGGTGCACTTCAATGTACAACCCGAAATCGTCGGAGTCGTCGGCCACATAAAACAGTGGGGTTTGGGCGTGGATGCGAAAGCGGCTGTCGAAGCGCAGTTCTACTATCCGTTCATGCAGATTCCCGAGAAGCTCATGCCCATGGTCGCGGACGCCGTTGCCGTTGTGCTGCGTACCGAAGGCGACCCGGCTGCCATCATGGCCTTGGTTCGCCGCGCCGTTGCCGAAAACGATCCTCGTGAAGTGATCTACGGCGAGCAAACCATGGATAGCGTTATCGCCGGTTCTTTTGCTGCACGCAGGCTCTCGATGGTTCTTCTCGACATATTCGCGGCGCTCGCGCTCGTTCTTTCCTGCGTTGGAATTTACGGTGTGATTTCTTATCTCGTCGGCCAACGTACTCATGAAATCGGCGTGCGCATAGCTCTCGGTGCCCGTCGCATTGATGTATTGCGGCTCGTGCTCGGCCAGGGTGCAAGAATGGCGCTCATCGGCATGATAATCGGAATCGCCGCCGCTCTGGGATTGACGCGCCTCATGGCCAATGAGCTTTTTGGCATTACGGCGCACGACCCGCTGACGTTCGTCGCCGTCACCATTCTTTTGGCGCTCGTCGCCCTGCTCGCCTGTTATCTCCCCGCGCGACGCGCCATGCGCGTCGATCCGATCGAAGCGCTGAGGTCATAACTCATTCTGGCTCGCTCGATCGCCGCGTCAGATTAAAGGCTGTGTTCACCAGGCCCACGTGAGAAAACGCCTGCGGAAAATTGCCCAATTGGCGCTTTGCCACGGGATCATATTCTTCCGATAGAAGACCGACATCGTTCCGAACCTCCAACAGCCGTTCGAACATCCGCACTGCGTCTTGATGCCGTCCCTGCAACTCGTAATTGTCCACCAACCAGAATGAGCAGGGCAGAAACGTTCCTTCTCCGTGCGGCATGCCGTCTACCGCGGGGTCCAGCGTGTACCGCCCGACAAAACCGTTCTCCACGAGATGGGTTTCGATCGCTTTAACCGTGCCGATTACGCGGGCATCATCCGGCGGAAGAAAGCCAACCAGCGGCATCATCAGGACGCTGGCGTCGAGGTGTTTGCCTCCGTAATACTGCACAAACGAATTCAGATCCGCATCAAAACCCTGCCGGCAAACCTGCTCATGAATGGTCTCGCGAAGTTGTTTCCATCGAGAGACATCGACGGTGAACCGGCCCATCTCCGACATCTTAATCAGGCGGTCGACCGCGACCCAGGCCATCATCTTCGAGTGGACGAAATTCCGCCGTGGACCGCGCATCTCCCAAATGCCGTCATCGGGCTGCTCCCAGCCCGTCTCCAGAAATTCCAGCATCGCGAGGGCGACTTCGTGACGTGCATGCTCCGGCGGTCCGAGCCCCGCTTCGCGCGCCTGGAAAAGCGTGTTGACCACTTCCCCAAAGATATCCAGTTGATATTGTTTGTAAGCGTCATTCCCGGTTCGGACGGGAACGGATTTTTCGTATCCCGGCAGCCACGGCAGTTCCAGTTCCGTCAGCCTGCGTTCGCCGCGCAGGCCATAAACGATGTTGAGTTCCGACGGGCTGCCCGCGACCGCCCGCAGAAGCCACTCCCGCCACTCTCGCGCTTCTTCCAGATATCCGGCCCTGAGCAGCGCTTGCAGGGTCAGGGTCGCATCTCGCACCCAGCACAGCCGGTAGTCCCAATTCCGCACGCCCCCCAATAATTCAGGCAATGAAGTTGTCGGCGCAGCTACGATCCCGCCCGTGGGCAGAAATGTCAGGGCTTTCAGCGTGATCAGTGAGCGCAGCACCGCATCCCGCCATTCACCCTGATAAGTACAACGATCCGACCACTCCCGCCACCATTTCTCCGTATTCTGAATTGCCTCGTCAATGTCTACCGCAGCAGGTTCATGCTGGTTTGAGGGATACCAGGTCAGATCAAAAGTGGCCTCTTGTCCTTCCGCAATGGTGAACTCCGCCTCGGTTTTCAAATTTTCACTGTGCAGCGGCACATCCGATCTCAGTCGGATCATGTCCGGCCCGGCAATGGCGGAAATTCCATTTCCAATCCGCCGAACCCAGGGCACCACCGACCCGTAATCGAATCGAATTACCAGCTCCAACTTCATCCGCACCTGCCCTCGGGTGCCGGCGACAACGCGCAGGAGCCCAGGCGCCTCCTGGCGCAGCATCATGCAGTCGATAAGCTTTGCCGATCCGCTTTCGGTCTCAAACTCAGTCTCCAGAATCAGAGTTCCGTCCCTATACTGGCGGCGAATGCGTCGGACCGGCTCTGCTGGTGTGATCGACCAATATCCGTGTTCAGCGGTTCCGAGCAGCGCCGCAAAACAGGCACCCGAATCAAAGTGAGGAAGACAAAGCCAATCAATCGAACCCTGTTTCGAGACCAGGCCAGCCGTATGGCAGTCACCGATCATCGCGTAATCTTCAATCGGTATGGACAGAGACTTCCTCCGCAAATCGTCTTGACTAGATGCACTCGGCCCCGTTTTGGAAGCCTGGACAACGAGCGGCGCATCTTATACATCCTGCACTACAATTTCCGACTCCGGGCAGCCCTTTGGATGATCGAACCTCCTGAATTTGTGGCCTCACATCGATCTCTAGACGTAAGACTCGATCTACGCACCCTCTTGCAGGAGAGTAGTCAGAAATTCATGAGCTCTCGCCTACGCCGACTCGGCGGATGTCAATATGTTGAGTCATCCCCCCGGGTGAAGAACCTTATGCAGGCTCACATCGTCGCCGTCGCCGCTCCTCAAAGTGTGAAAGACAATCGTCGACACGATTGTTAATACTCCAAGAGCGACGAGAGCTTTATGGATTCCCTGAATCATTTCGGCCGGATTGGAGTGCGTACGGGGAACGAAAAGCGCTGTCGTTAAGCCCGCCGCCGCTACACCGAAGCTAATCGACATCTGCTGCATTGTGCTAGCGATGGAACTCGCACTGCTGGCATCTTTTTCCTCGATGTCAGCGAATACCAGCGTAGTCATGCTCGTGTATTGCAGGGATGTGAAGGCTCCATAAAGGAAAGCCTGGAACACGATGAGCCAAACAGGTGTTCGCACACCGATGGTTGCAAACACCATCAAAAGAACACCGAGAATTATCGTGTTGGAGATAAGAACTCCGCGATACCCGATACGGCTCAGAAGTCGCGGCATGAACGGCTTCATACTCATGGATGCGATCGCTTGCGGCATGACGAGCAGACCGGATTGAATTGGCGTAAAACCGAGGCCTACCTGATAGAGCAGCGGCAGCAGGAATGGCACGCCTCCGATTCCAAGACGAGTGAAGAAGCTGCCGCTCACGGCAGCGCGGAACGTGCGAATGCTGAATAGCCTGAGCTTCAGCAAAGGGAACTCAAGTTTGCGCCCGTGGATTCCATATCCGGCAAGCAAAGCAACGGACAACGCCAGCAACCCCGTCATCCCCGCGGCGCTCAGAGTGTGCTCGCCGAATATCTCCAGCACATAAGACAATAATGCGACCCCAGAGCCGAACAAAATGAGCCCGACAACATCGAGCGGAGGCGTCTGCTCTTCGCGGTAATCCGGCAAATGCAGATAAACGAGGATCAATCCCATGAGCCCAATTGGAATATTTACGAAGAAAATGACGCGCCAGTGAAGATACCCAACGATCAGACCTCCGGCGATCGGTCCAAGCATGGGCGCCACCAGGGCTGGAATGGAAACAAAGCTCATGACGCGCAAAAGATCTGACTTGGCGAATGTTCGCACCAGGGTGAGCCGGCCCACCGGCACCATCATCGCGCCGCCGCAACCTTGCAGGATGCGAAAAGCCACCAGCAAGTGGATGTTGCTCGACATTCCGCACAGAAAGGACCCGAGGGTGAAAATACCGATCGCAGATGCGAATACCCGTCGGGTTCCGAACCTGTCCGCCATCCACCCACTGATTGGGATGAAGACCGCCAGGCTGAGCGTATAGCTCGCCAGCACCGCCTTCATACTGAGGGGAGCGACGCCGAGCGCGGAAGAGATTGCCGGAACGGCCGTATTGAGAATCGTTGTGTCCAACGACTCCATGAAAAAGGCCACCGCAACCAGCCAAGGCAGGAGCCGTTTGGAGGCCGCTGAGGGCCCGGATGAAGAGGGATCTGATGAAGATGGAGGCGCGCTCGACGGGCCGGCTAGGTTCATAGGTAGGAAACTAAGGGCGGCTCCTCTCGAACATGTTAGCCGATGTGTCCGACCCATGGTCCGTTATGCACCGGCGTTTGGCTGAGATCGATGAACACTCACAGTAAGGTGCTGACGGACAAGCTAGAGATGGTTGGACTCGATGGGTCGCAAGAGTGACTCTGAACAAGGTCCACTGATTTTCAAATGATTTTTGCGGCTGTAAGCCAATGAAAGAATGGCTCCTCAGGTAGGACTCGAACCTACAACCCTCCGGTTAACAGCCGGATGCTCTGCCATTGAGCTACTGAGGAGTGGTCGCACGCTCTGTGCGTGCCCAGGTACTCAACAAAATCATATCAGAGCATCAGCCGATTGGAAACGTTGCGCTCCCAGCGTAGGCCAGCTCGCGCGGACCGCGCTGCGCCGCATCGGCCACTACTCCACCCCTGCTCTTCGCCAGGCCGGCTCTGGCACTAAATATCGTGAGATCGCACAGGCTGCGATAGGCTCGACTCAGTCGCAGATCATGTGCGACCTCACGAGTGTCGACTGCCGACGTACCAAGATATTCTGCGCTCTTGATCGCAAGAAGATTACTGAGGGCCGTCTGTCCCGGCCCAGGGACGCGTCTCATCGACCACTCTGCTAACCTATTTACAAGTATTCCGTCCACAACAGAGGTGAGGTGTCTATGCTCGGAGGTCTCCGCTTGTTCACTGTCTTCTTTATCCTTTTCATGGGGCTGATTTTCATCGGAGCGCCCGCTCTCGTGTTCGCTGGAAATGCGCCCTCTCCCGCGGGGCCGCCGAAAGCAAAAGTTGCTCCCGTCGAAGACACTGTTCAGGGACACAAGATTGTTGATCCTTATCGTTATCTCGAAAACCCCGCCAATCCTGACACCCAGGCCTTCGTCGCACAGGAACTCGCCTATACTCGCTCGGTTCTCGATCCGCTTCCCGGCCGCGATAAGATCAACGCCCGGCTTACGCAACTTCTCGCCATCGGCACCGTCGGCGCTCCGCAAATGGGCGGCCAATACTATTTCTATACTCGCCGCGACGCCGGCCAGAATCAACCGGTTCTCTATGTGCGCGACGGCCTCAAAGGCGAGGATCGCCCGCTCATCGATATCAACAAGCTGTCAGCCGATGCCACCGTCGCGCTCGACTGGTGGTTCGCCTCGCACGACGGCAAATATGTAGCCTATGGCACATCGCCCAGCGGCTCCGAAGAGAGCACGCTCCACATCCTCGAAACCGCCACCGGCCGCCAGCTCCCCGACACCATCGATCGCACGCGCTTCGCCAGTCTCGCCTGGCTCAAAGACAACTCCGGTTTCTACTACACGCGCCATCCTCGCAAAGGCGACGTTCCCGCGGGCGAAGAGGTTTACCACGTCAAAGTTTTCTATCATCAGCTCGGCAGCGATCCCTCGAAAGATCCGCTCATCTTCGAAGACAAATCTAATCCGCAGAACATTCCGGACGTCACCATTTCCGACGACGACCGCTGGCTGCTCATCAACGTCGAAGAGGGCTGGGCCAAGACCGAGATGTATCTTCTCGATCGTCATTCGAAACATCCGCCCCTCGAACTGACCACGGGCAAAGAATTTCTCTATGGCGCAGATTTTTTCCGGGGCAAACTGTATATCACCACCAACGAAGATGCTCCCCTCTTCCGCGTTTTCGTCGCCGACGTCGCCAACCCCCAGCGCGCCCACTGGAAGGAACTGATTCCCGAGACCGACGCTGTCCTGCAAAACGCCAGCGTCACCGGCGGCAAGCTCTTGCTGCAATACGAACACAATGTCGCCGCTGAGTTGAAACTCTTCACGCTCGATGGCAAGTTCCTCGCCGATATTCCGCAGCCTTCACTTGGCAGCGTTCCCGGCGCCACCGGCCGTTATGACGTCAATGAAATTTTCTACTCCTTCCAGTCCTTCACCGTGCCGCCGGCGGTCTATCGCTACGATCTAACCACGAACAAGACCGAACTCTGGGCCAAGGTCGATGCGCCATCCATCGATCCCTCCGACTATGACGTTCGCCAGGAGTGGTACCACTCCAAGGACGGCACCAAGGTTCCCATGTTCATCGTCAGCAAAAAGGGTCTGGTCAAAAATGGCCAGAATCCCACGCTGCTCACCGGCTACGGCGGCTTCAACATCTCCATGAGTCCGGGGTTCAACCGCAGCATGTATCTCTGGATGGAGCACGGCGGCGTCTATGCCGTCGCCAATCTTCGCGGAGGCAACGAATTCGGCGAAGACTGGCACCGCGCCGGCATGCTCGAGAAAAAGCAGAATGTCTTCGACGATTTCATCGCCGCTTCCGAATACCTGATCGCCGAAAAATACACCGACAAGGATCACCTCGCCATCTTCGGCGGCTCCAACGGCGGCCTGCTTATGGGCGCCATGATCACCCAGCGTCCCGACCTCTTCCGCGCCGTCGTCTGTCAGGTCCCGCTCCTCGACATGCTCCGCTACCAGAATTTCCAGATCGCAAAACTTTGGATCCCCGAATACGGCTCCGCCGATGACCCCAAGCAATTCGATTTCATCTACGCCTACTCGCCCTACCATCACGTCAAGCCGGGCGAGGAATATCCCGCTATCCTCTTTATGACAGCCGATACCGACACCCGCGTCGACCCCATGCACGCGAAGAAGATGACCGCGCTCATGCAGGCCGAGGCCAAAAACGGCGACAGCAAAGACCGCCCTATCCTGCTCCGCATTGACACCAAAGCCGGACACGGCCAGGGCAAACCAGTCGCCAAGCAGGTCGAGGACAGCACCGATATGTACTCATTCTTATTCTGGCAACTGGGAGTGACGCCGTAACCGCTAACTGGCCACCTAGCCAGATACACAAATCCGTACTTCCAGAATTCCACATTCGGTCGCCTTTCAAATTCCAAATTTGGAAGGCGCCGCCCGAGTGTTGCCCTGTCTCGCATTGTCTCGGATTCTTATATCTAGCTGACAACAAATGGCTGGCGCGATGTCCGGCGATTGGGCCAGCGATTGCTCCAGACTGAGCATCTGCAACCATTTTCTATTGCGCTTTCTTAGCTGTTGTGGTTTCTTATCTGATCGGACTTTTAGCTTAGTAGCTCTTACATCGCGTTCAGCGCGCTCGTAAGATGTTGCACGCCGCGGTACGCGAGTAAGTCGAACTTTATTTTTTTTGACAACTCCGAAAGGAACATGCAAATGTCAGCGAATCAGCCTTGCCCTCGGATCGCCCTCACACTGGTTGCGATCTTGCTCGTTCTCGCCGCTGCATCGTTCGCCCAAACCACCATCTCTACCGGCAGCATTCAAGGCACGGTAACCGACCAGAGCGGAGCCGTCGTCTCCGACGCCAAAGTCACTATCACCGGCAAAGCCACCGGTCGCACCGTCACCGTCACCACCAGTTCCTCCGGCACCTATACCTCAGGAGCCCTCACGCCCGGCGACTACACCATCCGCGTCGAGGCCCAGGGCTTCAAGACCATCGAACAGACCGCGATTGCCGAAGTCGGCGTCACCACGGCTGGCAACATAAAGATGCAGCTCGGCCAGGCCACTCAGGTAGTGCAGGTCGAAGGCTCGGCCCTCGAAGTCAACACCGAGCAGGCCACTGTGCAGGGGGTCCTCACCCCCGTGCAGATCGAGAATCTGCCCGTCAACGGCCGCAACTTCCTCGACCTCGCCCAGCTCGAGCCCGGCGTCCAGATTCAGGATGGCGGCGACGTCGATCCCACCAAAAAAGGATTCGCGGCCATCTCCTTCGGCGGCCGCTTCGGCCGCACCGCCCGTATCGAAATCGACGGCGTCGACACCAGCGACGAGACCGTCGGCACCACCACGCAAGACATTCCGCAGGGCGCCATCCAGGAATTCCAGATCGGCGAATCCATGCTCGATCTCTCCACCGAGCTCACCTCCTCCGGCTCCGTCAACGTCGTCACCAAGTCCGGAACGAACGCCTACCACGGCTCCGGCTTCTACGCCTTCCGCGACCAATCCCTCAACGCCAACTTGCCGGGAGGCTCCGACACCTACTTTCAGCGCAATCAATACGGCGGCAATTTCGGCGGCGCGCTCATCAAAGACAAAGTCTTCTTCTTCGGCGATATCGAGCGCGTCCAGCAGGCCTTCCAGATTCCCGTCCAGCCGGGTCCGCCTTTTGACATAGCCGCCGACACCGGCGCATATTCCGCACCCTTCCGTGAGACCGACGGCATCGGCCGTCTCGATTGGCAGATCAGCAAGAGCGCCCACATGTTCTATCGCTTCTCCGATAACAAGAACAGCGACTTCGACTCCTTCGAAGGCACCGCCTATCAACCGCTCGACAACACCAACCGCACTCACGACCACGTCGTCGGCATCGACTTCACCACCGGCAACTTCACCCATAGCATCCGCTTCGGCTACATGAAGTTCTTCAATCACATCGCCAGCGGCACCACCGCCACCACGCCCTTCAACTACGGTCCCATCGAGCTAGCCATCGGTCCCGATGCCGTCTGCCTCAACATCTCCGGCGCGGTGCCTGACGATTTCTGCTCCGGCCAGGGCTTCCTGGCTCCTCAGACCACTCCTCAATCCGATCATCAGATCAAATATGACGGCAGCAGGATCTGGGGAAAACACATCATCCGTTACGGCGGAGGTTTCAACCACATCCAGGGCGGAGGCTACGCAGGCTTCCTCGCCGACGGTCCAGCCGTTAACGACAGCTCCACCGATCCTGCTTGCCTAAGCAGTGGCGTGGCAGATCCACTCAACTGCCTCACCAACACCGTTCTTCTGGGCAACGGCCAGGGTTTCGAAACGGAACATGCTGCATTTGGCTTCCCCGGTGGAGGCCTGGGTCCTGACAATCGTTTCTCCTGGTATATCGGCGACTCCTGGAAGATCAAGCCGAACTTCACACTCGATCTCGGCCTCCGCTACGTCCGCGACACTGGCCGTACCGACAGCGACCTGGCTCCCATACCAGAACTCAGCACGCTGTTTGATAATCAGTTTTATTCCGGCCTCGGCAACCGCGTAAACAATCCCAATAAGAATTTTGCTCCCCAACTTGGCATTGCCTGGGATCCCTGGAAAAATGGCAAGACCGTCTTCCGCGGCGGCGTCGGCCTTTTCTACGAAAACTCCATCTGGAACAACGTTCTCTTCGACCGTCCCGCACGACTGCCAACCGGCTCCTTCCTCGCCATCCAACCTTCCTGTGCTGGCGGAGGAGCGATCCCCTACACGCTTCCAGGCTCGACAACCGTGATTACGCCCACATACTGCAATCAGCCCATTGGCAGTGTGTTATCGGACGTTACCGCTGCGCAGTCCCAATATCAAGCCGCCGCGGCCACCGTGGGATCTGGCCCGAACGGCACCTATATCTTGAACGCTCTTGCCGATACCGGTCCCAACGGAACCGGCACCAACCTCTTCTACCCCGGATACAAAACTCCGCGCTCTGTGCAGATCAACCTCGGCGTCCAGCATGAAATCCGCCGCGGTATGGTCTACACCGCCGACTATCTCCGCAACATCTCCACCCACACATTACTTGCCGTCGACACCAACCACGTTGGCGACGCCCGCTTCCTTAACACGACGGCCGCCCAGAATGCGATTTCGAATACCAACGACTCCTTCGGCTGCGGCATCGGCTACGACCAGGTGTCGAGTCAGTGTGCCATCGATGCGGGAGCGACCATCGTCGACTACGCCGGCAACGGTCTCGACTCCGGTTACGAACTCTGCGCCGGAGCGCCTTGCCCGAACGCAGCCTTCGGCGGCGTTAACAACGGCGCAACCGGCGGCAACCAGATGCTCTTTCCGATCGGACGCTCCGCCTACAACGGCTTGCAGATGTCGCTCAAGCAGGACGTCCACAACCCGTTCAAGGGCGTTCCGTACATGAACCTTCAGGTGTCATATGCGCTATCCCGCTACCGGGCGATGGCTGCGGATAGCGACTTCATCAATAGCGCCTGGGATGCTGCCGACACCGGCAAATACATGGGCCCGAACGGGCTCGACCGCACCAACCAGCTCTCCTTCGGCGGCGTGTTTCAATTCCCATTTCGCATCCAGGCCAATATCATCGGCCACTTCTACAGCGAACTGCCCTCGACTCTGTTCCTGCCCGCGACCGGGGCGCCGGGCGGCATGTTCGTTACCGGTTCCAACGGCGATGGACAAGGCGACGGTTATGCCGCCAATGGTTCGAACGGAACGCTCGGCAGTATCCTCCCCGGCCAGAACCTTGGCTCGTTTGATCGCGGTGTGAATGCTTCGAATATCAACAACGTCATCAACGGCTACAACTCCAAGTATGCTGGCCAGCCGACGCCCTCGGGACAAGCGCTTGTGGCCGCCGGGCTGTTCAGTTCAAGCCAGTTGACGCAACTCGGTGCCGTCATGCCGACGCTTCCCACCGCGCCCGCCGGCCAGGCGGACAACGGCTGGCTCAAAGATCTCGACTTGAACTTTGCCTGGACCTACAAGATCGCCGAGCGCGTCGAACTCACGCCCGGTATCAGCTTCTTCAACGTGTTTAACTTCGCTAACTTTGACGGCCCCAAGAACACGCTCAGCGGCATTCTGAACGGCGCTCCCGGAACCGTCAACGGAACGGCCGGCACGCAGCCGGTCAACTATCGCATCGGCCTTGGTTCGGGTGTCTTCGGTGTCGGAGCTCCCCGAGTGACCGAGTTCACGCTGAAATTCAGCTTCTAATTTGATCGACCCGAGAGCACATCAGGCCACCAGAAAATCGGTGGCCTTTTATTTGTAGCGAGCCGTTGGCACAGCCGACATTAGTAGCACCGGCCGGAATGCGAGAAAGCCACGAGCAACGATTCGCATTCTCGTCCGCCAGCTTGACACTAAGGATTAAGATAAAGGATTAGGACATAAGGCGAGCTGAGACTTGACAAACGGCGAGGGAAGAAATCGCCATGACATGCCAGTAGCAGAAGAAACGGCAGCCTAAGTCAAATGCAATCAATATTTTGCCGATAACTCCCATGCACTCAAGATTTTGCAAGGGAAAATGCGCTAAGTCAAAGATTCTAATAGATCGGGGGGGGTGGGGGGTACCCAAGACCTGCCTGGGCTGTTGACTCAAGCCAGCAGCTAGAAGCCAAGAGCCAAAAAGCGGAAAAGCGTTACAGCGAACGTCAACCAAAAATGAACCCTGATCAAAAAATCCGCGTCCTCGTCGCCAAGCCCGGCCTCGACGGCCACGACCGAGGCGCCAAAGTTATCGCCCGCGCCCTCCGCGACGCCGGCATGGAGGTCATCTACACCGGCCTCCGCCAGACCCCCGAAATGGTCGTCAACGCCGCCCTCCAGGAAGACGTCCAGGTAATCGGCCTCTCTATTCTCTCCGGCGCGCACAACGCGATCGTCCCCCGCGTCACCGAACTCCTCAAGCAAAACAAAATGGACGACGTCCTCCTCCTCGTCGGCGGCATCATCCCCGACCAGGACATAGAAGCCCTGAAAAAGATCGGCGTAGCCGGCATCTTCCAGCCCGGCACCCCCATGGACGAAATCGTAAAATTCATTCGCCAAAACGTGAAACCGCAAACCGTCCCAACCGCCTAGAACTTCACACGGGAAGCCCGGAAAGGGACGAATCGCCTTAGCCGCCCCGCTGGGCAGGGAAGCAGAATTGAAGTGAAGTCCCGGAGGGACGACTGACACACTCTGTAAGTCGCACAAGCGACACTTACATCCTGACGATAGCTTCCCAGGACGGAATGAATCGTCTTACTCGCAACACCGTAACTGAACTTACAAAACAAATCATCGACTTATCCGCGTCGCCAAGACCGCTGATAATCACCGGCGAGCCCAGCTTCTCCGCCGGAGCCGACCTCAACGAAATCGCAGCTCTCACCGGCCCTCAAGCCTACGCGTTTTCGGCGATGGGCCAAGAACTCATGCACGCAGTCGCCAGCTATCCCGCTCCCGTGATCGCGGCGATCAACGGCCATTGCATGGGCGGAGGACTCGATCTTGCGCTCGCTTGCCGTCGCCGAATCGCCGCGCCCAGCGCGGTCTTTGGTCATCGCGGCGCCGCTCTCGGTCTGATCACAGGTTGGGGAGGAACCGCGCGATTGCCGCGCCTGATCGGGAAGGGAAGAGCGCTGGAACTCTTTATCACTGCCGAGAAACTAAATGCCCAGAAAGCCCTTGCAATTGGTCTGGTCGATGCGCTCGCCAGCGAACCCGTCGCGGAGGCCAGACGCCAACTCCTAGAAAACGGCGGAACATTGGAGACTCAAACCCGCCAGCAGCAACCCGACATGCGTCACGATCTACATCAAGACGAGTAAGATGACTTACTCGCCACTGCGCTCAACCGCCTCTCGAGCACAAAGCTCCAGCTTACAGTAATAAGAATCAGTCCCCAGGGAATCACCGGCGAAACAAAGAACAGCGACAGTCCGTAGCGCAGCAGCGTAATCCACAAAGCGGTGAGAACCGCCCCAATAATCACCGGTAGTCGCCGGCGAGATTCCTCCAGCGGAACAGCGACGGTCCACGCCGCTTGCAGGGCCATCGTGAACGGAACGGCGACAACCAGATCCACCAAATAATGCTCGCCCAACGCAAGAGTAGCGAAGATTGTCGCACACAGGAACAAACCGGCCAGCATTCTTCCCCATCGCGCCCAGAGCCGCGAGTTCCACCAGACCGCCAAAGCGCTCGCCAGATGAAGCGAAGGCATGCAGTTGCGCGCGAAGTCAGGCACCGTCATCGGCTGAATCGTAATCTGCCACAGCGGCGGAGGATTCCACGGGAATAACTTCGCAAAGGCAAGCGCCGGCCCAATTGCCGGATAAATCGGGTAAACGACGGCTCCAGCCACCATCAGGGAAAGAAACAATGGAAGGATTGAAACCGCCTGCCTCTTGCCGGCGCGCTCCGCGGCCAGATGCGACGCGTACACGATGGAAACGGCCGCTGGCAGCGCGTAGTAGACGACTGTAGTCAGTCCCCAATAATTGGAGCGCGATGGCAGCAATCGTCCGAACAGGAAACTGGGTTGCACTCCGAGACTGCCGTCAAATGCCAGCAGAAGAGCGTCGTAAGTCCGATGGCGAAGCCAGATCGTCAATGGAACGGTATATGCGATCAGCATGCTACAGGCCGGAAAAACTGCTCCGGCATAAAAGGTCTGACGTAAGATCTTTCGCTTGCCGTCCGTCGATCGCCCATGTGATCGCAGAATCTGCACGAACAGAACCATCAGACAGGCGATACCGAGGAATGCTCCCCAACTGATCCATCGCACGCCCCAATAAGTGCCCAATCCGCCCATCGCGCGGATCAGCGCCACGCGCAGCCCAACCGCAACCATCAATACCGCCAGCAAGGCCGAACGCGACGGGCGCGTCCACACATAGATAATGAACGTTCCCAGCAGAGTGAAGCACAACGTCGGTTGCAGTTGAAAGGTGTTGGACATTCGTCAGCTAATGGCGGTTCGCGTGGCCGAACGCTAATTGTAGCCTCGCGCTCAGCCGTACTCCGAAGCGCAAGCCTCGCTGATATAGTAAGTAGTTCCGAGGAATCCTAAAAGTCCGCCGTCATGCCCGAACGTACCGAATCGACCGCTCTGACTATCAACAACGTCATCGCTACCAAAGTAGATCCGGCCTCGCTCCGCTTCGAATCCAACATGCGCGCGCTCGCCGACCTCGTGGCCCAGATCCGCAACGAGGAGGAGAAAATCCGCGAGGGCGGCGGTCCCAAGGCCATCGAAAACCAGCACGCCAAATCGCGTCTCACCGCCCGGGAGCGCATCAATCTGCTCGCCGATGCGGGCACCTTCTTCGAACTCGGCCTCTATGCCGCGCACAAAATGTACGAAGAGTGGGGAGGCGCGCCCGCCGCCGGCGTCGTCACCGGCCTTGCCCGCGTGCACAGTCGCCTCGTGATGCTCATCGTCAACGACGCGACAGTAAAGGCCGGTGCGTTTTTTCCGATGACCGCCAAGAAAGTCATCCGCGCGCAAAACATCGCCATCGAAAATCGAATTCCTACCATCTACCTGGTCGATTCAGCCGGCGTCTTTCTTCCCTTGCAGGAAGATGTTTTTCCCGACACCGACGATTTCGGCCGCGTCTTCCGCAATAACGCCGTCATGTCAGCCATGGGCATTTCCCAAATTGCCGCCATCATGGGCATGTGCGTCGCGGGCGGCGGATACCTGCCCGTCATGTGCGACCACGTTCTCATGACCGATGGCAGCGGACTCTTCCTGGCCGGGCCCGCGCTCGTGCAAGCGGCCATCGGACAAAAAGTTTCCGCCGACGATTTGGGCGGTGCAGCCATGCATTCCGCCATCAGTGGCACGGTCGATTTCCGCGAGCCCAATGACGAGGCCTGCATCGCGCGCATCCGTTCACTGATTGAAAAATGGGGCTATCGCCGTCAGTCCCTCTGGGACCGCAAAAAGCCGGCCGAGCCCGCGCTCTCCGCCGAAGAAATATACGGAGTCTATGACGCCTCGCCCGCGCGTCCCTATGATATGAAGGAAATTCTGGCGCGCGTCGTCGATGAAAGCCGCTTCGACGAATACAAGGCCGACTATGGCAAAACGCTGCTGTGCGGCTACGCCCGCATCGGAGGCTTTGCCGTCGGCATCGTCGCCAATCAAAAACTGCATGCCCAGCAGACCGACCACGAAGGTCACAAGCGCGTGGAATTCGGCGGCGTCATCTACACCGAGTCCGCCGAAAAAGCCGCCCGCTTTATCATGGACTGCAACCAGAATCTCGTTCCGCTAATCTTCTTCCACGACGTTAACGGCTTCATGGTTGGCCGCGACGCGGAATGGAGCGGCATCATCAAAGCTGGTGCGAAGATGGTGAACGCCGTCTCGAATTCAGTCGTGCCGAAGATCACCGTCATTGTCGGCGGCTCCTTCGGCGCCGGCCACTACGCCATGTGCGGCAAAGCTTATGATCCGCGTTTCGTTTTTGCGTGGCCGACCGCCAAATATGCGGTCATGAGCGGCGACTCGGCCGCCGGCACGCTCGTGGAAATAAAAGTGAAGCAACTGGAACGCGCCGGCAAGGAGTTGAGTGAAGAAGAAAGAAAAGAGTTGTTCGATTCGACGAAAAAGACTTACGACGAACAAACCGACCCGCGTTACGGAGCAGCAAGATTGTGGATCGATAAGATCATCGATCCCATGGAAACCAGGCAAGCAATAACGCAAGCCCTTGAAGCGGCGGCGCTGAATCCAGAAGTGGCAGAGTTCAAAGTCGGGGTGCTGCAAACTTAAGTGCTCTCCGCGGATTTACCAAGGATGAACGCGGATTTTCTAGATCTATTATTCAAGATATTGATCCGCGTGAATCTGTGTGATCCGTGGAGAAGAATTTGAAATGCCAGAAGAAATCAAACTCATCGAATGCCCCCGCGACGCCTGGCAAGGCCTCAAGGGCCAGATCCCAACCGATCTCAAGGTCAGCTATCTCCAGGCTCTAATCAGCGCGGGGTTCAAGCACATCGACGCTGTGAGCTTCGTCTCGCCAAGCGCCGTGCCGCAGATGGCCGACTCCGAAGACGTGCTCAAAGAACTCGCCCCGCCCAGCGACGTTGAAATCATCGGGATCGTGGTCAACGAAAAAGGCGCGCAGCGCGCGGTCAAGGCCGAGGCGGTGCGTACCGTCGGTTTTCCGTATTCCATCTCGCCAACTTTTTTGCAGAACAATCAGCGGCAAACGCTCGAAGACGCGATCGAGGAGCTGGAAAAGATCGAGAAAATCGCCGACGAAGCTGGACTCGGGACGGTCGTCTATATCTCGATGGCGTTTGGCAATCCCTATGGCGACCCTTGGAACGTGGACGAAGTAGTCGACGCCATTGACCTGCTAGAGGTGCAGAACGTCCACACAATTTCGTTAGCCGATACCGTCGGCCTAGCATCGCCGGCGCAGATTCGCGAAGTAGTCTCCGCCGTGATGGCGAAGTTCGATTATCTGGAAATCGGGGTTCACCTCCACAGCCGTCCCGACGAAGCCGCCGCAAAAATTCTGGCTGCCTATGACGCTGGCTGCCGCCGTTTCGATTCGGCCATCGGCGGCCTCGGCGGATGCCCCTTCGCGCAGGACGCGCTGGTCGGCAACATCGCGACCGAAAAAGTAATCGAAGCTCTAGCCAGCCGCAACGCGCCGTTGCCGCCGCTCAAACCACTGGACACGCTGCTAAAAGCAACCGCGGAAATCGGTGCGAGATACGCGTCGGCGATGGAAACAATGCATGACTAATCGATCAAAAGCGTTTTCTCCCTGTCTCTTGTCTCAGTGCCTCAGTGGCTCCGTGGTGGAAAAGTTCTGATGCCCTACACAACTCTACAACTTGCGCACGACGCCGGCGTCGCCACTCTCACCCTCAACCGCCCCGACAAACGCAACGCCATCAGCTACGAATTGATTGCCGACCTGCTGCGCGCTCTCGACGACGTGAAGAATTCAGCGGCGCGCGTGTTGATCGTGACCGGGGCAGGGAAGGCTTTCTGCTCAGGCATGGATCTCGACAACCTGAAATCGCTGATCGGCCGCACGCCCGAACAAAATCTCGAAGACTCGCGCACCATGGTCAGCCTGTTCCGGTCGCTCTACGAATTCCCCATGCCGACTATCGCCGCCGTCAATGGAGCCGCCATCGCAGGCGGCACCGGCCTCGCGCTGCTCTGCGATTTCACGCTCGCCGTGCCGGAAGCCAAGTTTGGCTACACCGAGGTTCGCATCGGATTTGTGCCTGCGATCGTTTCGACTTTTCTGTTGCGGCAGGTTGGCGAAAAAGTCGCGCGCGATCTTCTTCTCACCGGCCGAATCTTTGACGCCGATGAGGCTCTGCGAATCGGAGTTCTCACACAGATCGTTCCGCAGGATCAATTGATGAATCGTGCCCGCGAACTGGCGGCGCAATTGCTGGAAAGCAGTCCGCTTTCGCTTACCTACACCAAACGACTGCTCACCGATCACGCGCGGGCGGAACTCGATGAGCAGATCGAGGCCGCCATTCGCGAGAACGCAGGCATTCGGTCCACCGACGATTTTCGCGAGGGAATCTCATCGTTCCTCGAGAAGCGCAAGCCGAAGTGGATTGGCCAGTGATTGACCCGCGAACGATCGATCGACAAACGACGGACCGCCCGCTCGGCAAGTCCTCCTCCGTCAACGAGACGCGCATTCGCGTCCGCTACGCGGAGACCGATCAGATGGGTGTCGTCTATCACGCGAATCACTTTATCTGGTTTGAAGTGGGAAGAGTCGAACTGCTGCGCCAGCTTGGCTTCAGCTACAAAGACATGGAGACTAAAGACGACTGCTTCATTGCTGTCGTGGATGCGCGCTGCCGCTACAAGTCGCCCGTGCATTATGATGACGAGGTTATCGTCCGCACATTCTTGACGAACGTGCGCGAGAAAGTAATTCACTTCGGATATGAGTTGCTGAGCGCTGAAGGCCGCCGTGCGCTGGCGGAAGGCGAAACCACCCACATCGTGGCCACCGCTCAGATGAAGCCGCGCAGGCTGCCGGAGAAATACATGAAAGTGTTTCGTGCCGCAGTTGCGAATTGTGATGAATCGAACGTCATTTAATGCGGATCGACGCGAATTCGCGTGATGAAGTTTGATCTCTTTGATTGATCCGCGGTCATCCGTGTGAATCCGTGGAAAAGAAGTTCGTTAGCGAAGTGGGAAACGAGAACTCCGTGCAAGCTCTTCATATCAACGGCAACGATCTGACTCTCGAAGCGGCGCGCGAAGTCGCCGCTGAAAAGCGGCCCGTGCTGCTCGCTCCCGATGCGCGCGAAGCCGTGAATCGCGCGCGGGCCGTGGTCGATACGCTCGTCTCCAGGGATCAAGTGTCGTATGCCATCACAACCGGTGTCGGCAAGCTCAGCGACGTGCGCATCGCGGGCGATCAAATCCGCGAATTGCAAGTGAACCTGATTCGCTCGCACGCGGTTGGCGTGGGCGAACCACTCGCGATTGCCGACACGCGCGCCATGATGCTGCTGCGCGCCAATTCGCTTGCTAAAGGTAATTCGGGCGTGCGCGCCGCCACCATCGACATCATTTGCGAGATGCTGAACCGCGGCGTCACGCCCTTTGTGCCCTCGCAGGGAAGCGTCGGCGCCAGTGGTGATCTGGCCCCCCTGGCGCATCTTGCGCTCGCGCTCATTGGCGAAGGCGAGTGCATCGACGCGCGTGGCGGCCGTGTGGCCAGCGCCGGTGCGCTCAAGCAAGCGCAGATCAAGCCGGTCATCCTCGAAGCCAAAGAGGCCGTCTCCCTGATCAACGGCACCCAGGCCATGCTCGCCATCGGCACGCTCATGCAACTTGCCGCTGAAACGCTCGTCGATTCCGCGGACGTGATCGGTGCCATGTCATGCGACGCGCTCAAAGGAACGGATGTCGCCTATGACGAGCGCATTCAACAAGCGCGTCCGCACCCAGGACAGATCAAAACAGCTTCCAACCTGCGACGATTGCTCGAAGGAAGCGAGATTCGTGAATCGCATCGCGATTGCGGCCGCGTGCAGGATGCTTACTCGCTGCGCTGCATTCCGCAAGTGCACGGCGCAGTGCGCGATACGCTCACTCATTGCCGCGCGGTGTTTGAGCGCGAGATCAACTCCGCGGTCGATAATCCGCTGGTCTTCGTCAAAAATCCCAAAGTTGCGGATGGCGACGGCGAAGTGCTCTCCGGCGGAAATTTTCACGGCGAGCCGGTCGCTTTTGCGCTCGACTTTCTGGCGATTGCGCTCAGCGCGCTCGCCGGCATCAGCGAGCGCCGTCTCGAGCGGCTCGTGAATCCCGCACTCAGCGAGGGTTTGCCGCCGTTTCTCGCGCCCGGCGCCGGCCTCAATTCTGGATTCATGATGCCCCAGGTCACCGCTGCAGCGCTCGTCAGCGAGAACAAAGTGCTCGCCCACCCCGCCTCCGTCGATTCCATCACTACGTCGGGCAACAAGGAAGACTTCGTTTCCATGGGCATGACGGCGGCCAACAAACTGAAAAGAGTTGTCGAGAACGCCCGCAACACCTTGGCGATTGAAGCCATGGCGGCCGCGCAAGCCATCGATTTCCTCGCGCCGCTCAAGCCTTCAAAACCGTTGCAGCGTGCCCATGCCGCCGTCCGCTCGGTTTGCGCCATCATGCAAAAAGACCGAGTCATGTATCAGGATTTCGCGCGCATCGCAGAACTAATCGCCGCCGGAAAGCTGGCGGAAGTCTTGCAATAGCAAGTTCGGGCAGTGCTAACTTCTTCTCCGCGGATTTGCACGGATGCACGCGGATTTTCTTGTTCCTAACGAGGCTGATTCTCTCAGAACGGCAGAACAAAAGATCCGGATCGGCGTTGATCCGTGTGAATCCGTGGAGAGGAAGTTGCCCGCAATAGCCAAGTCCCCAACTCACTGGAGATTGCCCGGGAGCGAAAATCGGCAACACGCGCGGCTTTCCGTCGCTGACTGCATTTTTCTGCACCTTCACGAAACTGAGTTCGCTATTTACACATGCTCTGCCAATGCTTTAGACTCGACGCGCTTCTGTGTCTCCTCCCCCAGGGACATCAAGCCTAAACAGGTTCAGCCGGCCTTTCGGAATGCTCGCAGCCCGCGCTCCGAAAAAGGGATTGGTATTTCATGTCAAAGAACCACGTCGAGTTTGAAACGAGTTTGAAAAACGAGGACGAGAAAATGCCTGCAAAGACCCATCGGAACGTCGCCTTCTCAAGAACGGCCGCCATCGGCATCGTGGTTTTCATGGCAGTGAGTGCGCTCGTAGCTGCCGCTCAAACTTCCGTCACGACCTATCACTACGACAACTACCGCACTGGCTGGAACCAGACCGAATCGACACTGACCCCCGCCAACGTCACCAAAGCGACGTTCGGTCTGTTGTCTTCGGTTACGCTTGACGACCAGGTCGATGCGCAGCCGTTGATTGTCCCGGGCGTGATGATTACTGCCGGGCAATATCAGGCCACGGTGCATGATGTCGCCTACGTCGCCACCGAAGGCAACACGGTCTTCGCCATCGACGTGCACACGGGAGCCGTCCTTTTGAATCCGAATTTCGGCACGCCCGTCAAATATCCGCTGGGCTGCGGCAATAATGGACCGAATGTTGGCATCAACTCGACACCGGTGATCGATCCGAGCAGCAATACGCTCTACGTCATCGCATACACGCAGAGTGCAAAGACGCAGAACTACACCCTGCACGCGCTCGATCTGGGAAGCTTGACGGATAAAGTCACGCCCCAACTGGTTACCGCGTCGCACACCCTGAACAACGGAACCACCTTCACATTCAACGCGACCTACCAGCGCCAGCGTCCGGGGTTGCTGCTGGCGAACGGCAGCATCTACGCCGCTTTTGGCAGCTTCTGTGATTTCAATGCGAATCTCTCTCGCGGCTGGGTCCTGGGCTGGACAGCTGGCACGCTGGCTCCGTTTCCCTCCAACCAGTTAAACGATTTGCAGGCGACCGACTCCGGCAGCTTCTTCCTCTCTTCGATCTGGATGTCCGGTTATGGGCTGGCAGCGGACGACTCCGGAAATATCCTGTTCGTCACCGGCAACTCGGGCCCCAACACCTATGATGGCGTTACCAATATTCAGGAGAGCGTCGTAAAAATATCGTCCACGCTGAATAGCGAGCTTGACATTTTTACGCCCGACAATCAGGTCTCGCTCGATCAAGGCGATGTCGATTTCGGTTCCGGAGGCGTGCTCATTCTTCCCGATCAACCGGGCGCGACGCCGCATCTGGCCGTTGCGGCCGGCAAAGACGGCAACCTGTATTTCATGAATGAAGACGCTCTGGGAGGCTACTCTCCGAACCAGAACAACGTGCTCGGTACCTATTCGGTCGGCGGATGCTGGTGTGGTCACTCCTACTTCGCCGATGCGTCCGGAGCCCATGTGGTCACGAGCGGGGGCTACAACATAGGGCTCTGGCAGGTGCAAACATCGCCCAAGCCTGCGCTCGATTTCCTCAAGACCTCCGCCTATATCGCTAATCCAATGGAGGATCCCGGATTCTTCACGAGCGTCTCGTCGAATGGAACCGGCAATTCGATCATCTGGGCAGTGTCCCGTCCGCAGAGCGCGGGCAAATATCCGATTTTCCTCTACGCGTTTAACCCCGAAGTCGGCAAGAAAACGATGAAAAAACTCTACCGCGCGAAAGCCGGCTTCTGGCCGAACGTGGGTGGAAATTCAAACCTGGTTCCGGTGGTTGCCAATGGGGAGGTCTTCGTCGCCAGCAACCGAGTGCTCGAGATATTCGGATTGCTCGGAGCGAATTCGAAGGCCCAGGCGAAGGCAAAGGGCGAAGTGCAGCCCAGGAAAAGGTAATCACTCAATAGCGAGAGCAGATTCGACCTCCGCCGATCTCGGCGGAGGTTTTTTTCATCAGGCAGACTTAGCCGCCGATCCATCCAAGCCCAGTTCGCCCGCAATCGCTTTCATTGCGTCGATGCAGAACGCGATGTGCTCCTCGAGTTCCAGGCCAAGATCCGCAGCGCCGCTCGTGATGTCGTCGCGGTTCACGCTCCGCGCGAAGGCTTTGTCTTTCATTTTTTTTCGAACGGACTTGGCCTCTACCTCTGCCAGCGATTTTCCGGGCTTAACGAGCGTGCACGCCGTGATGAATCCGGCCAGTTCGTCGCATGCGAACAATGTTTTCTCGATGGGCGTGACGCGCGCCACGCCGGTATATTCAGCGTGCGACATAATCGCGCGCCGCACCTCCTCGGAGTATCCGCGCTCTTTCAGAATCTCGCAGCCACGATACGGATGATCCTCCGCGCTCGGATATCTTTCGTAGTCGAAGTCGTGGATCAGTCCGACCATGCCCCACAATTCTTCGTCCGCGCCCGTTTTGCGAGCGTAGGCGCGCATGCATACCTCAACCGCAAGTGCATGTTTGCGAAGACTTTCCGACTGAGTGAACTCAGTTAGTAAACACCATGCCGCAGCGCGCTCACTCATGGTTTTATGCCTGTTTTCTCCTGGTTTTCGCCATCTATTTAGGATTTTACCGGACAAACACCATGTTTCTTCCCCGTTTTTCCTTGACTTCCACAGCCCCACTCCCGCAGATTACTTTCTAGGTTCGGCTTTGAGAGTAGCCCACGCTCTGGCACTCCCAAACCCCAATGGCTACAACACTCGCTCCCGTCGACTCACGGGAGGTTGTTCGTTGCGATCACTGTCTACTGGTGCAATTCCGCACAACTAATAGCCTTTGCCGTCGTTGTCATCTGTCGCTGGATGAAGACGAGGCTGAGCTTGCCGCCCTTTCGCCGGAGCCCATCGCGGCCCCGGTCAGTATCAACTCCAATGGACGCGGACACCTGCATCTGGCCCAATCCATTCGCGCGCTCCGTTTGCGCAATGGTATGAGCCAGCGTCAATTAGCCTTGCGCATGTCCGTGCCGCGCACCTACGTCTCCAAGATCGAGAACGAGAAGGCGACTCCGACCCTCTCTTCGCTGGAGCGTCTGGCGCGGGCGCTGGAAGTCAGCGTGCCCAACCTCCTTTCCGGCGGAGAACGCAGCCGTCAGGAAGAAGTGCGCGAGTTGATGGAAGATCAATTCGTGGCCGACGTGTTGCCCTTCGTTTCGCAACTGAACGGGATGCAGATGTCGAGCATTCTGGCGCAGGTGCGCGATCTGACGGTGCGGCCGCGACGCAGCGCCTGATCGCTTTTGAATCGCCGGGAGCGGCGTGCGCTTATCCGCCCCCAGAGCAAGAGGTCAAGGTTCGAAAAGTTTTATCCGGGCGCACACCAACTGGAAAGCCGGAGCAGAAATCGCTCCGGCTTTTTTTTGCGGTGACCTCGGTGACTATCGTGCCATTCCGGGCCGTCTTCTTTCCCGCAAAACCCGCTTATCCACAGGCTGTAGATCGCGAGTGCAGAATCCTGCACAAGCATGCCGTGGCACTACGCAATAGTTTGCACGTTCGACTTAAATCTTTCGCAAATATGCCTGTTTCTACTTGATTTCACATGGTGAACGAGCTAACCTCTGGCCCACTGCCCGAAGCTTGGGAAAAGCGCACCCAGCAAGGCTTTCGGTGGGGAGAGATTTCAAATGAAGATTTCTAGAATCTGTGCGTTCGCTCTACTTGTATTCTTGGCATCTACTTTGGCCTTCGCAGACGGAACTCAGGATCCGAAGGTGATCATCAAAGGCGCTGGCGGCACCAATGTTACAGGTCAGTGCCAGCAGTGCCAGGGCGTCGGCTTCAATTTCAGTTTCACTATCCCCGCGGGTGGATCTGGCAATTTGTTTTTCACGAATCAGAGCGGAGCAAACTGGAATACGCTCAAGCTGATCGAAACTGGCGTGTCTGCGGCCGATATCAGCTGCCACTCGCCGTTCTTCGCCAGCTGCACAACTGAGACTCTGAAAAATGGTTCGGTTGAAATTCTGCTGACCAACGGCCAAAACGGCGCCAACTGGAAAGATCACGGCATCGTCAACGGTCAGAACTTTGAGATTTCGTTCTCATGCGTGAAGGGAACTTGCTGGCCGGGCGGCTTGACCGTCACTGGCCACGGTTCGTCGGGAACGATTCCGGAACCGGCATCCATGATTTTGATGGGCACGGGGATCGGAGCAATCTTCTCCCGCCGCAAGGTGTGGAAGAATCGCTTTAATTCCTAGTGGGTCTTCTTCGAGTATTCGTTGACCAGTTGTGAGAACTGCGGCAGGGCCTGGAGCTTCTGTAGCTCAGGATCGTTCCAGGCCTCTTGCGCCGAATAGCCCTTCTCCAGCGCTGTCTTCAATGACTTCATCGCCTCGTCCGGCTTTCCGATCAGCGTCTTCACCTGGGCTTCCGAATACAACAACTGCACATCATCGGGCTTGATTGCCCGCGCCTGGTTGGTGTACTGAACCGCATTCGTCGCGTCACCCTTTTTTGCATAGAGAAGCCCGAGGTCGCTCATGATCGAGGCCGACCGCGGGTTCACCTGGAGTTCCTGGAAGGCCAGCGAAATGGCTTTCCCATAGGCCGTTGCGGCCTGATCGGAATGTCCCGACCAGCGATAAGAGTCGCCCAGATTGCCCAGCAACTCTTCGTCGTTGGGTCTCATCTCCACGGCTTTCTCATACATCTTCGTAGCCTGATCGTAGTTCTTCAGGAAGAAGTACGCCGTGCCGAGGTTCGAGTAGGTATCGGCATCGGGGGCCAGCGCAAGCGCCTTTTGAAACTGCGGAATCGACTCGCTCCACTTGCCTTCGCGCAGATACAGGGAGCCCATATCCATATAGCCAACGGGATTGTCGGAGGCGATTTCGGTGACTTTCTGGAACTCCGGCAGCGCTTTGGCGGAGTCGCCCAGCTCGAGGTAGGCCTTGCCGAGTGCAATATGGTTGAGCCAGTTGTAAGCGTTCGCCGAGACTGCTTTCTGGTAGGCCGCAATGCCTTCTTCGCTCTCACCGCCGCGGCTGTAGGCATCGCCCAGATTCCGATAGGCTTCATCCGAGTTGGGCGCCAGCTCAAGAGCCTTTTTCAGTTCAGCGACCGCCTGGGCATTTTTCCCCGTGTTCGAATAAACGGCGCCCAGCGACATGTGCACCTCAGGCAGGTTGCTCGAGAGCCGCTCAGCTTGTTGCGCCGCTAGTTGAGCCTTCTGTGCCCATATGCCATCTTTGGTTTCGCCCCACATGCGAACGCTGGAGTCGGCCAGCCCTGTATATGCCAGGGCGAAGTTAGGATCTTTGTCGATGGCCTGCTCGAACAATCCAACCGCCTGCTTAAATGCATTCTGGTCATGGCCATTCCGCAGAGTATTGCGCCCTTGCAGGTAGAGATCGTAGGCCCTGGCGTTCTCCGTTGGGTGCGAGCCCACGCGCGCCTGTTCTTCATCCGTCGGCTTGAGCGCGAGCGCCGTGCTTACTGTGCCGTAGATCTGATCTTCCAGCGCCAGTACATCCCCCGGCGCTCCCTCAAATTCCTGGCTCCATTTGCGCTGACCGGTGGCGGCATCGTCAAGACTCATCGTCACGCGCAGTCGATCACTATTGCCTTGCACCATGCCCTGCAACACCAGGTTCACGCCCAACGCCCGCGCCAGCTTCGGAAGCGGCTCATCCTTGGCAGCTTCGCGATCCACCGCATCGGCCGAGGCCACATGAATTTCCTTCAACTGAAACAGCTTGGCGGCCAGAGCTTCCTGAATGCCTTCCGCCACATAGCCGAGCACTTTTTCGTCGCCCACCAGTTTGAGCGGCAGAATCGCGACATATTCACCCTGCTTCAGCGATGGGATGCCCTGCGCGCTCGTTGCTGTGCCTCCGCGATTCACCAGCTCGCGTCCGCTGAATATCGCCAGCACGATCACCACCACCACTCCCGCAATCCACATCCAGCTCTTGCCAGGGAGATCGAGCAGAATGCGCGCCGGTCGAATGATCGGGTGCGCGATCATCTTGGAAAGCGCTTCCGGCGTGATCGTGGGATTCGCTTCCCACGTCGTCAACTGCTGGAGCAGTTCCACCACCGAGTGATAGCGATTCGCCGGCTCGCGCTCCAGGCAGCGGCTCACGATTGCACTTAGCGGGCGCGGCACCGACGCGTCCACATCGGTTGCCGAGCGCGCCTCCTCGCGGGTGCGCTTCATCAGGCTCGCAATCGCCGTGTCCGCCTCATACGGAGTTTTGCCGGTGAGCAGTTCGTAGAAGATCAGACCCACGCTGAAAATGTCAGAGCGCTGGTCGAGCTGCGAACCGAGCGCCTGCTCGGGGGACATGTACTCCATGGTGCCGACGATCGCGCCGGTCTGCGTCAGGCCCGATTCGCCAAGCGAGCGCGCCAGGCCGAAGTCCATCACCACGATGCGCCCGTTCTTGTCGCGCATGATGTTCTGCGGCTTCAAATCGCGATGAATTACACCCTCGGCATGCGCCGAGTCCAGAGCGCGGCAAACCTGCTCGATCACCGAGATCGTTTCCTTCGGCGTAAATTTTCCCTCGCGCCGCAGCAGAGTTCGCAGATCATCGCCGTCCACGTACTCCATGCTGATGAAGCGAATGCCGTCGGCCTCACCCAGGTCGAAAATGCGCACGACGTTCTTGTGCGTGATGTTGCGCGCCAGAATCAACTCTTGCTTGAAGCGCTGTAGAATCCCCGGGTCGGTAGCCAGTTCCGGCCGGATGACCTTGAGCGCAATCAAACGGTCCAGTTCGCGGTCGCGCGCCTTGTAGACTGCGCCCATGCCGCCTTGGCCGAGAACTCCCAGAATTTCATAGCGCCCGCCGAACAGCGATCCGGGCTGAAGTGATTGAAAGGCGGAGATTCCTGAAAGACTTGGAGTTATGGGCGGCGGTCCCTGGCGCACATAGGGCATCGCGCCGGTCGCCCCGGGGATCGGCGTACCGTGCGGCAAGGTC
Source organism: uncultured Acidobacteriaceae bacterium (assembly GCA_963803645.1). Classification (GTDB taxonomy): domain Bacteria; phylum Acidobacteriota; class Terriglobia; order Terriglobales; family Acidobacteriaceae; genus Acidiflorens. Next base: position 2,287,078 of record CAWDNK010000007.1, read on the forward strand.
GGACTGTCGGAAGAAGGTTCGCCCGGCAAGGGCGGATCAAACTTGGGCCATTTTGAAGGAGGCGGAGGCGTTTGCGCGGCGGTGGCAGCCCAATCCTTGGACGGATTGGCATTGCGCAACGTCGGGCTGTCGGAGTCGTTGCCTTTGTAATCGCGCTCGTCCATTGAAGATGCCCGGAACCGGAGAGCCGACAGAGGAGTGCGCTGCGCTCCCATGCCAAAAGCATGCTTGGCCTCAGGTCATCGAGGGGGAGTTCGAGAACCCAGCACTCCAGATAGCTGTGAGTATACCCCGGATTCCACCTGCCGGGACATAGATTTCCCCGTGCTGACCCACATCCCTAGTAAGCGGAAAAATCCAATTAAATCCGCCACCTGCCCGCCTCCGGATGAGCACAATCAGTCAATAAAAAACGTGCGAAGACGGCACTTTCTGGTCGTGCTTTCCGGAGGATCCAGCTAAAGGCTCTTCGCCTTCGGGTGAATGTACCGGTCCATCTCGCCCGTCCACCTGAGAAAGCGCCAGAGGTTGGCGCGTTCAGTCCACAAGAACTCCCAGAATTCGAGAAACCCGATCTGTGTCATCTTGACGCCCGTATAGGTTTCGATTCTCCAGAGCAGATACGGGCTGCGCCACGGCGCAAGCCGGTGGCCACGAGTCGAATTCCACAAAAAACGCAGCATCTGAAACATCGAAGGTTTCAACTCCAATGCTCCAGGCTCTCAGCCACAGTTTTCAGCAAGCCAAGCCGCAGGCCAAGACCCGGGTTTGCCGAGAGCTGACCGCTGAGAGCCGAGAGCCGATCTCCTACCTTTCGCTGACTTCAACCTTTGCCCGCGTGTTCTCCCACTCCATGTGCAGCGTGCATTTGCGTCCACCCTCTTCAAAGCCGATCGTAAAATTCTCCACCGGCCCAGAGGTCTTCGAAACGCTCATCGGCACGCGCGCTAACTCGTCGCTTTCATACTTGTACGGAACTCCCCATTCGCCAGTCTTTTTGTTGATAATCAGAGTCCATCCATCTTCTTTCGGAACCGTGAAAATTGTGTAGCTGCCCGCCGGCACTTCTTTGCCGCCGACATTCACGTTTGTGTCCGCAACAAACGTGGTCGCTTCATTCGCCCCTGCGCGCCACACTTCGCCATACGGCACCAGTCCCCCGAAAATCTTGCGCCCCTTGGCGCGCGGGCTCGAGTAGTCGATCTTCACCATCTTGCCGTCGGAGAATTTGCATTCCGCGCTCGCCGGCGGGCTCGGACGCTTCGATTTATCCGGGCTCATTTGCATCTGCGCCGGAGCGCACATCGCCATCCCAAAAAGGACCGCCGCCATAAAAGCCACTTTCTTCATAATCTTCCTCCCAATCAAAATAGCCCCGCGAGTTTTCACCCGCCCAAAGTCCAAATTCGCGGGTGCCTAAGAATTATACGCACGAAGCCGCCAAGCCACTCACCAGCCACCAATCAACGTGGGTTTTGCTCTTGAAAGATTCAAGGTTCTCTCCGTGCCTCCGTGTCTCCGTGGTGAAAAAATGCGGAAGATGCTGTCGCTGTCGTGGCTTCGCTTGCCTCACTCGGTACAATCTTCCCATGGCCGTTTTCAACGAAAAGCAGGAAGAGCTCGAACACTTCGAAACCCGCATGGGTGTGCCCCGCGGAAGGCTCGCGGTCACTATGGACCTCGTCACCGACGCCATGGCGCTCGTCGGCCAGCACGGCGTCTATTGCCAGAGCCAACGCTGGCCCGGTAAGCCGGTGATGGACGTGCAACTCATCATGAAGAATCTCACCGATGCAAAAGAGTTGATTCAGAGCGTTATGGAAGAGCTACGGAACAAAAAGTGATACCTGCATGGCGCTACGGTTGAAGGGCTAGAATCCGAAGATGGAGCGCAAGATCTTCTGGATCGTATTCACTGTCCTCGGCCTGGCAGCAGATTTCATCCTGCCATTGTGGTGGGCGCTGTTCTCGACCATTCCGATCGTGGTCATCGCATGGTGGGTAGCCTACCGCAGCGGATGGTTCGAGTGAACATGCTTCGAACGCTAAAGCTTCGAACGAGAACGTGTCGACCGATAGCGCATCGAATAATAACGCTACGAACGAACCAGACACGCCTGCGCTTGCTCATCCCTGTCCTTGTATTGCTCTCAGGCGCGAGTTCGTTTGCTGTTCCCACTGGTTGGACTTTGCACTACCTGCCCGCGCGCATCGTCAACGGATCTCCCATCGTCATCCGGGTCACCACTCCCAAGCCAGTCAGCGAAATCACAGGCACGTGGCTTGGTCACGCGCTCGCATTCACTTTCGACCGTCCCACGAAAACCTGGATCGCGCTCGCCGGAGCCAGTCTCGAAACCAAACCCGGCTCATATCCGATCGAGCTCCATGCCAAAACGGCCGCCAGCCAGCTGATCTCGTTTACCAAACAAATTCCAGTTCAGCGCCAGCGCTATCCTCGCGTCGTTCTTAAAGTTCCCGAACGCTACACCGCGCCGAGCGCAGAAGATCAGCGCGAGATTGAGCAAGACAAAAAAACCAAAGAAGAAGCCTTCAAAACCCTCAGCCGCGCTCGCGAGTGGAGCGGCTCTTTCGCTCCTCCCGTGACCGCCCAAATCTCCGAACCCTTCGGCGTCCAGCGCGTTTTTAACGGCTCGGTGAAGGCGACGCATCAGGGCCTCGACTTCCGCGTCCCCGCGGGCACCGAGGTCGCCGCAACCAACAGTGGCAAGGTAATCTTGGCGCGCCCACTATTTTTTGAAGGCAACTGCATCGTCATCGACCATGGCCAGGGGCTGCTCAGCCTCTATCTTCACCTGTCAGAATTTCTGATCAATGAAGGAGACGAAGTTAAGAAGGGCCAGCCAATCGGCATCAGCGGAGGCACAGGGCGCGCCACCGGTCCGCATCTTCATCTAGCCGTGCGCTGGCAAGGCGAGTATTTGAATCCGCAGGTGCTGCTGACGCTGCATTTGCCACAATGAAGCTCGCGGCAAAAGCTCGCAGCTCCAAGCTCCAAGCAAATCCCGTCGAATGGGAAGCGATTTCCTATGCTTGCAGAGCGATCAAAGCCAAGCCCAGCGACCCCTTGGAGCTGAGAGCTAAGAGCTCGAACCATCTAGGAATAGCCAGCCGCCATCAGCGTCTCGCCCTCAGGCTCCCATTGACCGTCGCGGAAAGTCACACTGCGTCCTGAGATTGCGGGAATGCGTTCGCCCGGAACAATGATGCCCACCAGGTTCAGCGGATCCGCCGCGGCGATGACCGTGCGCTCGCCGCTCATCGGCGGCCTGCGATTGGCGCGCAGCGACTCGACCGCGACCGGGAGCGCGAACTGCTCGCCCACGAATCCATCAACAAAACGGCCGCCGCGCACCTCGCCGCGATCTTCGAGCCGCCGAAAGGCGATCTGCAATTCGCGCCAGCGCGGCAGATTCGTCTCCCGCGCCAGCAGGTCGCGGAAGACCACTCCGTAGCGCCGCAGCAGCATCCAGCAGCACGATTCGACGCTGTGATCGCGTTCCGCCCCAGTTTTTGCGCGATCGTGCTCGACGCGCGCCGTGTGCAACAACGACCAGCGCCCCGCCGCATGCCGCGGCCGCCGCGTCTTTCCAAAACCAGCCGACCGCAACCCAGCCGAGCCCGGCATACTGCTCGCAGAGCTTTTCGGCGCGACAAGCGCGCGCAAATTCTCAAATCCGTCCGCCGTCACCAGTCCAACGGCAACCAGTTCCCAGAGCCCGGTTTCGACCTCCGCCTTGAGCCGGCCCGTGGCGCGCACCATATCCGGGAAAAACAGCGCGCCGCGCAGCTTCATCAGCTCGTACAACTCGCGAGCCACCGGACTGAGAAATAACATTTGCGAATCGTCCGCGTGGGCAGGGTGCGCCATCATCCAATCGGACTCTTCGCGCACAAAGAATGCGATCGGCGCAACCCGCGTGGGAATCACCCGCCGTTGTCTGTGTGGGGCACGCGCCTCGCCGTTCGCACTCTCATCGACCGCGGCGTCAGGCCCATGGCGATCGGTCGCCAAGCTCGCTTCCAGCGTTACCGGATGCGGCGACAGTCGGCCCCAGCCCACCACGCCCGCCAGGCAAAGTTGATCGAGATAGGCCGGCTCGTAGTCGGAGATTCTTCGCCCGAGCACAAACCGTTCCCACGTGTTCGCCGGTACCTCGAATCCCTGCAACTGACGAATGACCTCAAGCGTGCCGTGTTCGCCGCGCACCTCCGACCCTTGAGCGATGTGCTGCCAGCGCAGCAACCAATTCATGAATTGCGATGCGGTGACAGGCTCGATCTGCTTGCGCAATGTGGCGACGGTGAGCCGATGAATGCGCGCCAGCAACCGCCGCTCACACCACTCAATTTCCGATTCGTTGTGCGTGGACGGGTGCGCAGGTGAAAGACGCGCGGGCTCGTTTGGCACGGACCCGTGTGGCGCGGACACTCCTGCCCGCGTGCTCTCGAACTGGCGAAACGATTCGGGGTCTAACCCACGAGGCCGAAACTGTCCGCGCAAAATCGCGCCACTAGCCTCGATGCGGAGCAGAGCCTTCTCAACTTCCACCGCCGGCACTCCGATCAGTTCACCGATCTCAAGCGCGGTCGTAGGCCCAAGATGCGTCATCCATCCCTGCACGGCAGCCAGTAACGAATCGTCAAAATTTATCGTAGAGACGCGGCCCGCCGCGTCTTCAGCCATCGTCGGTAATGCTTCGATGGAAGCCTCAACCTGCGCACTCGGATGTAAAGCGCCCCACATCTCCCCGCGCTCGGCCGCCACCCAATATTTTCTCCCAGCATCGTCCGCGACGAAGGCCCGCCGCTCAGCCCGTAAGCGGTCGAAGAAAATCTGCCAATCACCCCCAAGCATCGAGCCGCGAGCAGCAAGTTCTCGCGCACCACCAGACTCATCACTGTCGGGCAGATCAGTGCCATGCAGACTAATGTAGGGCAGTTGATTTTCCGGAGACCCAACACCTGATACCTGAGACCTGCTTTCCCGAGAGCTGAGAGCTGACGAGCTGAGAGCTAAGCTCCGGCACCGCCACCAGCGTGTGCAGCACATCATGCAACTCATCGGCGTCGCGCACATCGGGCCACGCCTCCGCCTGCACCTGTGCGATCGCCGCCGGATCAAGCGCCCCAACCTCCTCCAGCACCGATGCCGGCAGCACGCGCCGCATCTCGACCGCCCGCGCTCGGCGCTCTTCAAGCGGAGCATCATCAAGATACGCATACGGATTCGCGTTCAGAATCTCATGCGAAAACTGCGACGGCACCGGAGTATCGACGGCCACGCAGCGAATGCGGCCCTGCTCGATGCCGCGCAGCACATCGTCCGAGGCCTTCGATGTCCAGCGCCTCCGTCAGCACATCTTTCATCACTTCAGCGATGAGCGGATGATCGGGAATCTTGATGTCGCCAACAATGTTTTCACCGCAGGCAGCAACATCTGGAAACACGGACGCCAGCAAATCATCCGACCGGATGCGCTGAATTTGCGGTGGAACCTTTTTGCCGCCCTGAAATCGCAGCAGCGCCAGCGCGCGCGTCGCATCCCAGCGCCAGCGCGTGCCGAAGATCGGCGAGGCCAGCGCCGCCTGCTCCAGAATCGGCGCCATCGTCTCGGAATGCAGAAACTGAAAAACATCCGCCAGCGGAAAACTATGTTGCTCGGCAAGCGCGATATTCAGGCCGTTGTCCGTCGCGGCCGCCTGCAATTCAAAATTGAATCCGCGGCAAAAGCGCTTTCGCAGCGCCAGTCCCCACGCCTTGTTGATGCGCCCGCCAAATGGCGCGTGGATGACCAGCTGCATCCCGCCGCCCTCGTCAAAAAATCGCTCGGCAATAATCGTCGTCTGCGTCGGCACCTGCCCGAGCACCGCGCGCCCTTCGATCACATATTGAATCAACTGCTCCGCGCCCGATTGGTCAAGCCCGCATTCTTCTCCGAGCCAAGCCACTGTTTCTGTGACCACCGGCAAATGCCGCCAGCCCTCAACCGGCGCAACGCCCTCCAGCCGGTCGCTGATGTCCTGCCGCAATTCGCCGAGTTGGCGCGAAAGTTCAGCGGTGCGCGCCGGAGCCTCGCCCCGCCAGAAGGGCACGGTCGGAGGCGATCCATGCGCGTCTTCGACTAGCACGCGCGACGACTTGCCCTCCACGCGCCGAATGCGCCACGAGGTGTTGCCCAGCAACATAATGTCGCCCGCCATGCTCTCAACCGCAAAGTCCTCGTCGACCGATCCCACGGCCGCGCCATCGGGTTCGACCACAACCGTGAAGAGCGCATTGTCGGGAATCGCGCCGCCACTCGTGATCGCCGCCAGCCGCGCGCCGCGCCGCGCGCGGAGTTTGCGGTTAACGCGGTCGTGATGCAAATAAGCACCATAGCGTCCGCGTTGCGCCGCGATGCCCTCGGACAACATGTCGATGACCGAATCGAATGCGGCCCGCGAAAGATTGCGATAGGAATACGCGCGCTTGACCAGCGCAAAGAGCGCGTCTTCATCCCAGCCGTCGGCTGTTCCGCCGTTCGTTCCATCGTTCGTTACGTCGCTCGCGGCCGCTGCAGCGCTGCCACTCGCAACCGCGCAGCATGCCACAATCTGCTGCGCCAGCACATCCAGCGAGCCTTCAGGAAAAATCAGCCGGTCCAAGTCGCCAGAACGAATCGAGCGCACCAGCACAGCGCATTCCGCTAGGTCATCGCGCGTCGTAACAAAAAATCGCCCCTTCGGAATCGCGCCGCGCCAGTGGCCGCTGCGTCCCACTCGTTGCAGCGCGACCGCAATCGATCGCGGCGAGCTGATCTGGCAGACGAGGTCAACCGTGCCGACGTCGATGCCAAGTTCAAGCGAGGCCGTCGCCACCAGCACCTTGATCTGTCCTTCTTTCAGCCGACGCTCCGCCTCGAGCCGCAGCTTGCGCGACAGACTTCCGTGATGTGCCGCGACATTTTCTTCGCCGAGTCGCTCGCCGAGCTGGTGCGCGATACGTTCCGCCAGCCGTCGCGTGTTGACAAATAACAGCGTCGAGCGATGACTATTGACGAGCTCGACGATGCGGGCATAGATCTCGTCCCACATTTCATTCGAGGCGACCGGCCCGAGCTCGGAGGAGGGAACCTCGACCGCCAGATCCATCTTTCGTCTGTGCCCGACGTCAACAATCACCGGCTCCGGCCGCGGCCAGTGCTCATCGGAGTTACCCGCAAGAAATCGTGCTACTTCATCAATAGGCTTTTGCGTCGCCGAAAGCCCAATGCGAACCGGAGCGCGCTCTGTCAGCGCCTCCAGTCGTTCGAGCGACAACGCGAGATGCACGCCCCGTTTGTCGTCGGCGACCGCATGAATTTCGTCGACGATAACCGTCTCCACATCGCGCAGAATCGCGCGGCTCTTTTCGGCGGTGAGCAGAATGTAGAGTGACTCTGGCGTGGTCACCAGAATGTGCGGCGGGCGCTTCAGCATCAGCCGCCGGTCCTTAGCGAGCGTGTCGCCGGTGCGGACGGCGGTGCGAATCTCAGGCATCAGCAGGCCACGCTCCGCCGCTATCTGCAATATCTCGCCCAGCGGAATCTCCAGATTTTTCTGAATGTCGTTGCCGAGCGCCTTCAGCGGAGAGACGTAAAGGACCTCGGTGCGGTCGGTAAGCTGTCCCGCCAGCGCCTTGCGCACCAGGCGGTCAATGCAGGCCAGAAACGCCGCCAGCGTTTTGCCCGAGCCCGTGGGCGCAGCAATCAGCGTGGTGTGTCCCGCCAGAATGTGAGGCCAGCCCTGCTCCTGCGGTTCGGTTGGAGTCCCGAAGCGCGAGACAAACCACTCCTGCACGAGTGGATGAGCCCAGGCAAGAGAAGGGGGCACTGCGGACAGCATGAAAATATTGTAGCGAGAATTTGTCGTTTCGTAAAATGTTCGCCTTTCGGTTGCCGGCCTCGCAGCCTGCTAAAATCTCGCCGATGCCCAAAATATCCGCCAAGGCCCGCGCCCGCAAAATCAAGCTCATCCTCTTCGACGTAGACGGCGTTCTCACCGACGGCAAGATCTGGATCTTTCCCGCACCATCGGATGGCAAACAAAGCGTCCTCGAAAAATCCGCAGGCGCTTCATCGACGCAAGGGGCGAGCGCCAGCCAGTCGGGTGCGCCGCCCGCCGCGCAGGGCGGGACCAGCTATCGGCCCTTCACGCTCGTTGAGGCCAAAGGATTCAATGCCCATGACGGCGCAGGAATTTCGCTCGCGCGGCTCGGCGGCATTAAGAGCGGCTTGATCACCAAGCGCACTTCGGAAACGGTCGCGCTGCGCGCGCGCGACCTCAAGATGGAACACGTCCACCAGGGCATTCATGACAAAGCCGGAGTCATGCGGCAAATTCTCGAGAAAGAGGGAATCACGCCCGCGGAAGCCGCCTTCGTCGGCGACGATGTGATCGATCTGCCCGTCATGCGCCAATGCGGCCTGGCGATTGCCGTCAAGAATGCGCGTCCGGAAGTCAAAGCCGAAGCGCACTACGTAACCGCGCACGCCGGGGGGAACGGCGCAGCTCGCGACGCCATCGAGTTCATCCTCAAAGCGCAGGGGAAATGGAAAAAGGTAGTGGCTGACTACACGAAAGAACGCTGACAGATAAGAGTGATCCGAGCCCTAAACTCAAGGCGAGAAGAGACTCAAGAAATGAAGAGACTCACATTCCCGTATTCGCTGAAGGCCTGATCTTAAAAATTGACCCACCGATTGCTTGCTTGGGGCGTGCTCGGGTTCGCAACCGGTGGGTTTTTCTCCCTACTCATTCGTGCTTTCAGGAGTAATAAACAGAACAAACACAGTCCCCAGTGCAAAGTTTCGCGGCTGTCAAAGATTTTTATATCTCTCCCCCGCAGGACAGAGACCGGCATAACCGATCAAGATGACCCACGCCCGAACGAAGCTGAAAGGTGACGAAAGATGACGAAGGAAAGATCGCCGAGGGAAGATGCCGCGCAACGAGCGAGACTTGCAAGTCTGCCGGATGCCCAACACTCATCTTCCCGGCGCGTAGAAAAGATACTCAGCGGTGTAGCTGCTCTTCGTCTCCGCGCCCGCCTTTGCGGCCGAACATCCATCCGCCGGAGCCTGCCCACCGTGAGTTCGAATGCGCTGGATGCTCGTGACGCGGCTCAGCTTGCCATCTCCGGAGTGCCCGGTAACCGTCACCAGCAGCCAGGGAATTGCATTAGCATCCGGCGCATCGACGCGCGCGGCTGCTTTGCCTGTGACCTCACTCCCATCGGTGAGCTTCCAGCTAGGACCAGCGAAATGCCGTCCAATCTGCTTTCCATGCGCATCGCGCAGTTCGGCATCGGGCGCCTTCAGCGTCCATGCATACTTGCCATCGGTCCCCTGTTGACAGGCGTAAATCTGCGATCCCGAGGCATGCGCGCGCAACACGACAACCTCGCCGGCAGGAGCTTTGATTTTCCTGGGGACAACCGGGCGGGAAGTATCTTGCGCGTTCGCCAGCGCAACGATGCCAACGAGAAATCCAAGGCAAACCGATTTTGTAATCACGAGGAGGAGTGTATCAAACCACACGTGTCAAACAAGATGTATCAAACCCGAAGTAATGGAGGTAATAAATTAAAGAGCTGTCGCCCCCCCGTCTAATTTTGTACCACCACCGTCTTCGCCGCCATCAGCTCCGCGAACCGCGGATCCTTCCGCACTGCGCTGAATTCCTGATCCTTATAAACATCCTTGATGTTGGGATATCCCTCTTCCATTGCTTTCTTAAGGTAGTGCAGCGAACGATCGGCCGATCCATTGCGCGCGAAGAGCTTCGCCAGCACGTAGTCGTAATGAGCAATGTCTCCCGGCGATGGCAGCTTGGCCTGCACCCCGGCGCTGCGTTGCGCGCGCTCAAAAATGTCAGGGTCGAGTTGAAGAGCCTTGTTGTAGTCCGCCATGGCCTTTTCAAATTCTTTCTTTACAAACAGCGACGCCGCGCGATTGTTGTAAAAAACCGCCTGGCTGTCATCCAATTGGATGGCCTTATCGTAGTAGTGAATCGATTTTCCGTAGTTCGTTTCCTGATAATAAACAACGCCAAGATTGGCATATGCGTTCGCATAGTTCTTGTCCACTTTGATGGCGCGATCAAAATTCTTGCGCGCTTCCTTATAGCGCCGCAACAGCAATTCCGACATGCCAACTTTGTTCATCAGGACAGCGTTCGTCGGGTCTTTTCTAGACGCCGCCTCGTAATAGTCGATGGCGTCCAGATAGTTCTTGTCCGCCTGAAGTTCGTCTCCAATCGTCTCCAGGTCTTTGGAGGTGGCGCTCGCCGCGGGTGGTTCCACGCGGTGCAGTGGTGGAGGGCCGACCTCAACCTGTTCGGAATTCTGCGCCGAGAGCGGCACTGTTAGAACGAGAACGAACAAGGTGAGCAGGGAAGCGAAGGCGGACAGCGAGAGAGAAATACGCGACGGTAACGCCTGATGCGAAGACCGCATAGCGACCTCCAGAAATCAATGTATTTCAGCCCACTTACGGTGGCGGAGCCTGGTTCGACGCCGGTTTAGACGCTGCCGGAGTGTTTTTGTCATCATCCTTCTTGTCGCGGCTGCCATCCCCTCGGAATACGTCCGCGATCTTCCCAAAGAAGCCCTTCTTCTTTTTAGCTTCCTGCTGGCTTTGGACACCGGCAGCCTGATCCGGGTTCCCATTCGTTGCCTGCCCGGCCGTTGCCTGACCATTGACAGGGCCGTTCGTCGTTGGCGGCGGCAGCGCCTTTTCCGACGTCCCGCCAAAGATGCGCGAGAAGAATCCCTGCGCTCCGCTCGCCTGATCGCAGGTATCTCGCGGCTCAGTTCCGGCGACAAAGGCGATGGTGTAATCGTCAGGACAAGTGGGTGTCGCCAGCCGGTTCGTGACCTTGTCGAGCTGAACGTCCACCACGCCTTCCGGCTGCCGGAATGCCTTTACATCGGAGTAGGCCGGCAGTGTCACGGCCTTTTTCATAAACTCGGCCCAGATCGGTGCAGCCGTCTGCGCCCCGCTCAGCCGGATGTCGCTATAGTCGTCGTATCCCACCCAAACCACGCACAGCAAATTGTTGGTGTAGCCCGCGAACCATCCATCGTGCGAAGTACCGGTTTTGCCGGCCGCGGGAGAGGTGAAACCGCGCTGCCGCACGACGAAAGCCGTGCCGAAGTTCACCACGCCTTCAAGCATATTCGTCATTACGAAGGCAACGCGCGGATCGAGAACCTGCTTATGCTCCGATTCGAAGTTCACAATCACATCGCCTTTGGAGTTGCGCACGGAATTCACAAATATCGGAGAGAGCCGGATTCCTCCATTGGCAAAGGTCGTGTACGCCGAAGTCATATCCACTGGCGTGGCGTCGTAGGCGCCGAGCGCCATCGCCGGCGTAGCTTTCACCGACGCGATGCCGGCTGCCTTCGCCAGGTCGGCCACCTTGTCGTAGCCCACCTCTTCCGCCACTTTTACCGTCGCATTATTCAGCGAGAGCGCCAGCGCATAACGCAGCGTTACGTCGCCGTGATACTCCTCTTTGTAGTTGCGCGGTTCGTAGATTTGGTCGCCATAGGCGAACGTCGATGGCTGATCGCTCACGATCGATGCGGGAGTAATCACGCTGGTCGACCCGTCAAGCGCCGTGTTCATCGCCGCCGCATAGACAAATGGCTTGAAGATCGACCCGGTCGGCCGCTTCGCCATCGCGTGGTTGAGCTGGCTCGTCCCATAATTGCGCCCGCCCACCAGCGCCTTGATCTCTCCCGTGTGCGGATCCATCGCCACCAGCGCCACCTGCGCCTGCGGACCCGGCAGAACGGTCGTCTCATACTTCCCCTTGGCGATCTTCGTCTTTTTTGTCCGCATCTTGGTGATCTGCTCGTCGACCAGCTTCATTCCGGTCTCGACAGCCTGCGCCGCCTCGCGCTGCAAATCGGGATCGAGCGTCGTATAGATGCGAAACTGTTGTTCGTTCACTTCGCGCTCGTTGAGTTTTGAGAGCACGGTGTCGCGCACCATATCCACAAAGTACGGCGCGTCACTCGCTTCCACATTGGGCGGCGCAAGCTTCAGCGGCGTGGCCTTCGCCTTATCGGCCTGCGCGCGTGTGATAGCTCCCGTTTCAACCATCGCTTCGATCACGGTATTGCGGCGTTCCAGTGCTCTCTCAGGATGGCGATAGGGCGACAAATAACTCGGCGCCTGGATCAATCCCGCCAGCAGCGCGGCTTCCGGCAGCGAGATGTCTTTCAGATCCTTGTTGAAATAAGAGTGCGAACCCTCCGCTAGCCCCGAAATCGTGAACGATCCCCGCTGCCCGAGGTCGACGCGATTCGCATAGAACTCAAAAATCTGCTGCTTGGTGAATTTCTGCTCCATCTCGACCGCGATCAGCATTTCGACCATCTTCCGTTTCATCGTTTTTTCCCGGCTCAGAAAAAACGCGCGCGAAAGTTGCATCGTGATCGTCGATCCGCCCTGCTGGTTGCGCTGGTGCGTGAAGTCAATCCAGGCCGCTTCCACCAGTCGCAGAAAATTCACTCCATTGTGTTGGAAGAAGCGCCGGTCCTCGATCGACGTGACGGCGTCCACCATCACCTTGGGAATATCGTCGTACTTCACCAGTTCGCGCTTCGAGCGATCTTCCGCATCGAACAGCGACGACACCGGCTCCGGCTCAAGTTCGTAGGCCTCCAGGTCGCCCGCCGAGCGGCTCATGACCTCACTCACCACTCCACCCGCAACCGTGATCGTCGCCGGTTCCGGACTGTGATAGGACTCCGGGCCGGGCATCACTTCAATCTTGCCACCGCGGGCGCGATAGCTCCCGAGAGGCGATTCCGAACTTCCCGCCGAGCCCGCTTTTGAACCTCCGGCGTGAGAGGCACCGTCCGCGTCGGTGTAGCCCGCCCGGAGCAGTTCGGCCGCAATCTCCGGAATCGTGTACTTCGACCCCACCCGCACTACCACCGGGCTGGCGTAGATTTTTGCCGAGGTCGCGAACGCCGGCCCGCGAAAGCGCTGCTCGATAATGCGGTCGTACTTTACATACCAGTACGCAAAAACTCCGCTGATCAAAAGCGACAACGCAAGGAACCCGAGGAATGCATATTGAACAAGCGGGTCTTTTGACCGCTTGCGGCCTTTGCTGCTCGCGCCGGTGCGACGATCCGGGATTTTGAGCTTAATGGCCATGAAGATGGCTGTGCATTATTACGGAGCAATGCGCAGTCCGAAAACGACCCCTCTGTTAAGTATTCGCTACCATTGATTTTAAATCAGAAGCGGAAACCACAAGGTTTTAGATGCGTGTCAAAGGATGGACGGGTGTGGTAGCAGGCCGAGCAGCACAGAACAACTGAGTGCCTGTTCGCGCGGAGGTTTCTCAAGCTGAAGCCGGAGCCGCGGCTGCCAAGGGGACGGCCCCCGGGACGTCGGCGACTACAGCCCGATCGCGTCCTTCTTTCTTGGCCCGATAGAGAGCCCCATCGGCGGTTGCGATCAGCCCCTTCGCCGATAACCCGTGAGATGGGAAGACCGCAACGCCGATAGAAACTGTGATTGTTCCAACCGATCTCCCATCCTGGGTGATCGTTAAGTCCTTCACCTCGGATCGCAAACGCTCCGCGCGGATGCGGGATCCTTCAAGAGAGGTGCCTGGCATGATCAGGAGGAATTCTTCGCCGCCGAACCGGCAAGGCAAGTCCTCGGCGCGTGCTCCTTTGGTGAGGATCGCACCTATCGCGCGAAGCACCGTGTCACCCGCCTCATGCCCGAATGTGTCGTTGACCTTCTTGAAATGATCCAAGTCGAACATGAGAATCCCCACCGGCTGGTCCGTGCGTCCGGCTCGCCGGATCTCCCGTTCCAGGCCCTGCTCCAGCTGGCGCCGATTGAAGAGTCCGGTTAACGCATCGGTCGTCGATTGCTGCCGAAGTGCCTGCTGGAGCCTCAGGTTGGCAATCGATGCTCCGACTTGCTCGGCGAAGGAATTTGTGAGCAGCAGTTCCGACTCGAACGGTTGTGTCGTCTCTTCGATAGCTTGCAGGTGGAGGATACCGGCCGGTCCGCCCTGGGCCATCATCGGAACACAGAGATACGGGGCGGTTGTCGTGAAAGCATGGGGACAAGGCGCCGTGGCGTCGCCCGACTCGACCAGGTGTCTCTGTCCGGTGCGAAGCGCCCAGCACGAACTCAGATCGAAGCTGGACACGTCCGGCAGTTTGCATTTTCCCCACGCACCCTTTACCTCCAGAAGGCCACTCGCCTCATCGAGCAAAAGCAGCGCTCCTCGAAAATCGGGAAAAATCTTTGGAGCAAAACCGCAAATAATCGCGTCCGCTTCCTCCATATCCACAGCGCTTTGCAACAACTTACCCATTCTTGAGAGATCGACGGTGCGTTCCGAACGCCGTGTAATGTCCGCCACTACGGCCACGCTCTGCTCGTCGAGTTCCTGTTGGACCCGTTCGCGATCCTGCATTTCATGCCTCAGGCTTTCATTCGCCGCGGTGAGCTCTTCGGTGCGCTCCTTGATCTGCCATTCCAGCGTTTCCTGACTGTGTTTCTGGTCCTCGATGTCCGTACAAGTTCCGAACCACTTCACAATGCGTCCTTCTGAGTTCCTTAGCGGTAGCGCTCTGGCCAAATGCCAGCGGTAGGTTTCATCGGTCGCTCGTCGCAGTCGATATTCCATCTCCAGGGCCTCGCCGTTTCGAACACACTGCATCCATTTGCGCTGGAAAGCCTCAATCTCCTCCTTATGGATTGCGACTGTCAAGTCGGCGCCGCTTGCATCTCGGGCGATGCCGGAATACTCGCACCACCGTTGGTTAACGTAGTCGGTATCGCCTTGGGCATTGGTTGTCCAGATCATCTGCGGAAGCGCCTCTGCCAGCGTGCGGAAGTGAGCCTCCGCGTCCTGCGCTACCACGAGGCTCGCTCTCTGCATCATGAGCCACCGATCGAAGAACGCGGCTGAGATGGTCAGCATAAGTATCGATAACGTTGCGAGGCCGATTGCCACTGTGCCGATGTAGGATATTCCGATTGCGTGGGACAGATCGGAGGCCTCCGCGGATGGCGAAAACGTGGCTGCGGCCATACCCGTGTAGTGCATCATCGGGATGGCGCTTCCCATGACTAACGCACTGATGAATTTCCGTGGGGTTGTACGCTTTTCATCGCGCACGCGGAAACCGAGAATCAGCGCAACCAGAGAAATGATGACCGCGAGGGCGAGCGAAGCCGCCACCAGGCCCGGATTGTAATGGATTCGCGCGGGCATTCGCATCGCAGCCATTCCGATGTAGTGCATCGCCGCGATTCCACTTCCCATGGTTAAGCTGCCCAATAGTTGCTGCGGCCATCGCAACACGGGGCGGCTGAAGATATGCAACGCAATACCGGACGCGATAATGGCCGCCAGCAGCGACAGTCCGACTGTGGGCATATCGTAAAGCACGGGAATTGGCATGCTGAAGGCGAGCATTCCGATGTAGTGCATGGCCCAGATCCCCAAGCCCATGGACGTCGCTCCGCCAATCTGCCAGAACGCTTGCGACCTCCGCTCCACTGTGACCCGGCCTGCTAAGTCGAGAGCTGCATACGAGGCCACGATAGCCACCGCAACAGAAAGGGCAACCAGGGAGTAGTCGTATGTTCCCGTCATTTCCATGCCTTCAATAGGGCTCACATATGAAAGGTCGGCAATTCTCGTGTGGGTGTGAAGGTTACTTTGGTCCGGGAGTTACGCGCCGAGAGGTCGCAATACGGTAGATGCCGCACGCAGCAGGCGGACCGAGAATCGCATACGGGCCAATTCAAGGCTGTAATCTGTGCTCAAGGAAGGAAATGGGCGGCCGCAGCAAGATAAAAGAGTCAGGATTACGAGCACGCAAGAGGTCAAGGCTCGCGACTCGCACCGCTCTTAAAAGATGGCCTTGTTCGAAGTAGAAGGATGGAAGTCTAACGAAGTCGAGTAGCCGGGAAACTCCACAGGCACACTATATTGCGCATCGATCTCAAGTATGCCCGTGCCGACGCTGCCATTTCGCACCACATGCACCTGCTGCGGCGTCAGCGTTATGTCGTATTCCTGCGCATGTTTAATGACGGTCGTGCGAATGTCGTCGACCGAACGCGAAGTGTAGGTCATTTGCAGCGCATCGTTTTTGATGGCATCTTCAAACTCGTAGTTAGAGTAGTACGGCGGAATAACTTTTACTCCGACCAAGCCCATCGCCAGCAGCACTCCGAAAGTCAAGACCACTTTGAAAGTATCCATAAATGCCCGATTCGCGGGAGAGCGAACTAATTTCGCGCGTTTCCGGCAGCCCGGCTTTCGCCTTCACCGCCGTCACCCTTGCACCAACCCGCGCAGATAGTTGGTTATTGCTGAAATCTTAACGTCCTCCCGGGCCAGAGTCGAGCGGCGAACAACCTCCACCAAATCTTCGGTAACCTTTTTCCCTACATTGATTCTAAAAGGGATACCAACCAGATCCGCATCCTTGAACTTCACACCTGGCCGTTCGTCCCGATCGTCGAGCAAAACGTCGAGTCCGGCCTGCTCCAGCGCCTTGGCAATATCCTCGGCGGCCGTCCGAATCTTGTCATCCCCGATGTTGGTCGCCACTACGACCACATCGAAAGGCGCAATCGAAGGTGCCAGCCAAAACCCATTTACGTCGTTCGACTGTTCAACCGCAGCCGTCAAAATCCGCTCGATTCCAATTCCATAGCTCCCCATGATCGGCTCCACTTCCTTGCCGTTGCGGTCGAGCACCCTCGCGCCCATCGAATGCGAATACTTGTACCCAAGCTTGAAGATGTGTCCGATCTCGACCGCCGTATCAATGCGCAATAATGCTCCGCAATTCGGGCAGCCCTCGCCCGCCCTCACGGAACGCAGATCGGCGTAGGCCGTCGGCCGAAAATCTTTTCCGGGTGTCAAATTCTTAAAGTGATAAAACTCCTTGTTCGCGCCACCAATCAGGTTCGTGCGACCTTCGAGCGCTTTGTCTACAAGCAAGGTGGGCTTATTCGACACGCCCATGTCTTTTGCCCAGTCAATCCCGAGCGGGCCGAGGTATCCAGCGGGGGAGTGAAAAAGGTCGCGAATCTCATCTTCTTGCATGGGACGCGTCTCCTTGCCTCCGACCGCCGTCGAGAGCTTGGCTTCGTTCATCTGGTGATCGCCGCGCAGCAGCAGCACAAGTGCACGCTGTTCCGTTTTACCGGTCTTCACATCCTCTCCGGCGACCATCATCGCCAGAGTTTTGATCGTGTGCACTGCTGGGACGCCGAGAAAACGCGCCACATCCTCAATCGTCTTCTGATCTGGCGTATAGACTTCCAGCGGCTTGCCGTCGCTCTCGGCCGCCAAATCCACAATCGGAGCCAGCTTCGAGGTCGCCTTTTCCATGTTCGCCGCGTAGCCGCACGCCTCGCAGCTCACCACCAGGTCCTCGCCGGCCGGCGTGCGCACCATGAATTCCTGCGATTGTGATCCGCCCATGGCGCCCGAATGCGCGTCGATCACCACATACTTCAACCCGCAGCGGTCGAAGATCCGGCAATAAGTGTCGTGGTGCTTTTGATACGAGACATCGAGCCCCGCTGCATCAATATCGAACGAGTACGCGTCTTTCATGATGAACTGGCGCACCCGCAGCAGTCCCGCCTTCGGCCGGGGCTCGTCACGAAATTTAGTCTGAATCTGATACCAGATTTGCGGCAGTTGCTTGTAACTGCGCAGCTCCTTGCGCGCGATGTCGGTCATGATCTCTTCGTGCGTCATACCCAGACATAAATCCGCGCCCTTGCGGTCCTTCAGACGAAACATGTTTTCGCCCATGATCGTCCAGCGTCCGCTCTCTTCCCAAATGTCGCGCG
Source organism: uncultured Acidobacteriaceae bacterium (assembly GCA_963803645.1). Lineage (GTDB taxonomy): Bacteria > Acidobacteriota > Terriglobia > Terriglobales > Acidobacteriaceae > Acidiflorens. The sequence goes on from CAWDNK010000007.1 coordinate 2,304,999, forward strand.
GATTGAGCGCGGGCAGATAAAATTCCTGCCCGATCTTGTCCATCTCCTCGCGTACGATGCCCATGATTTTCTGCGTCGAGCGGCTGCCCAGAAATAAAAACGAGTAAATGCCGGCGCCCAGTTGCCGGATATACCCGGCCCGGACCAGCAGTTTGTGGCTGGCGACCTCGGCATCCGCCGGAGCCTCCCGCAAAGTAGGAATAAAAAGTTCAGACCACCGGTGCATAGTTGTGTTCCTGAAGGAATGTTCGATTGTAAATGATGCGGAAGAAGCGAAGCGATGCCGGGCGAATTGTAGGTATGCATTAGAGAGAAATGAACCGATACCTCCGGGACCACTTATCTACTGGGCTCGAAATTTCGTGGTCCCGTCACTTTCCGTATATTCCGACGGCCTCACTCCGGATTCATACTCCTCCTGTGTTTTGAGCGTCCTGCAATCAGCGAGATACGTATTAATGAAGTATTATATTATAAAACAAGTATTGAATAATATTCATTGACAGCATTGCATGAACGAAGTAACCTGCTCCATCGAGGGAGGAACAATGCCGGTAATTTCGAAAGTGGAGATCAAAGTCGCCGACGAAGTGTGGCTCGCCACGGCACTCTTACACCGCGAACACCCGAAGGATTCGGATTTTGCAATCGAAGAAATCAAGGAGCGTGCGGCCCTGTTATCGGGAAGGGAACTGCGTCCGGGGGTCTATGTCCACATCGTCCAGCACTGTGTTGCCAACCGTCCTCCCAGTCCCGGCCGGTATCGCATGCTGGTAGAGACCGCTCCAGGGCGCCGCCGCTTGTTCCGTGCCGGGGATTCCTATCACGCGGCGCGGGAGGGTTCGAAGACACACCCGGCCCCTGAAAACCTCCCGGAGAAGTACCGCCCCCTGTTGGATTGGTATAAGAAATGGGAGGCCTCCGAGGCGAGTAACCGGTTCGATAGTGATCCCATCCTCAAACTTGTCGGTGCCGGCAAACATCTGTGGCGCGATGAAGATGCCGACGAATACGTACGCAGTCTTCGCGAAGGTTGGGAATGAGCCGCATTTTTTGGGATACAAATCTTTTTATCTATCTTTTGGAAGACAACCGCCACAACAATCTATCGAAAAGGACAATTGCCTTGCGGCGACGGATGATCGAACGCGCCGATCAGTTGTTCACCTCAACCATGACCGTGGGCGAAGTCCTGGTAAGACCGATACGCCTCGGGGATGCGGCAACCGGCCGATACTATGAAGAGACTATTGCCGACGGCTCGATCGTGGTTCCTTTCGACCTGAAGGCCGCCCGCATTTATGCGAGTTTGCGTGCCACTCGCAAGAGATCCGAATTGCCACCGGCGGATGCGATCCAGTTATCGTGTGCCGCCAGTGTCGGCGTCGATCTTTTCATTACCAATGATGACCGACTGAAGGATGAGCGCGTGCCTGGAATCCAATTCGTGACTTCGCTCGACCGCGCGCCTTTATAGTTCTGACCGCCGCCAAACCCCCTTTCCCTCTGTTGTAAGATTTCCGCCCTTAAGTTTCAACCCGGCCTCCCAAAATGGCGTGGTTCCTGCCCATGTGTGCGATGTCTGAGATTCTTCTGTATAGACGACCGGGCAAGAACGGGCTAAGATTTGTGGTCTCGCGTCTCTGATGCCAGAGTCGATAACCCACTCCTGGGTGGCATTCGACAGTGTGGGTTCAATTTTTGTAGGTGTAATTATGAGCCCGAAACCGTGCGACCTGCGCAGGTCTTTGTCTCTTCCTCGCTCCGCAATCGTCGTCGTATTGCTGTTGAGCGGAACTCTTCTGTTCGGGCAAGGGAAACATCCTCCGAGCTCGCCGATTCCGGCCATCCCCGGCACGCAAGCGAGCGCTCCTCCCTCGCCCTTCGACCTCGATCAAACCAACGTAGTGGTCGATGGCAGCGGCAAAACCATTGCCACGAATGAATACGCCTGTTTTCTGCCTCCGCTGAACTCTGTCCCCGCATCGACCGTCGGTGTCGTCGACCTGCAAGTCCCCTGGAAGCCCCATTTTGAGTATCAGAGCGGCTGTGACGCATTGCACAAAAAGAAAATCGCTGACGCCGAGAAGCATCTGCGGAAGGCCGTCGGACAGTACCAGAAGTACGCCGCCGCCTGGGTTCTGCTCGGCCAGTTGCTCGAAGTCCAACAGAAGCCGGAAGAGGCCCTGGATGCCTGCTCAAAATCCCTGAACGCGAGCATCAAGTACCTGCCCGGTTACCTTTGCCTCACTGATATTTCGGCGCGCCAGAAAAAATGGGATGATGTCTTGAAGTTCAGCCAGCGCGTGCTCGATCTCGACCCGACCACCGATCCCGTCGCCTACGCCTACAACGCTACCGCCAACTTGAATCTGCATCACCTGCTGGAAGCCGAGAAAAGCGCGCTCAAAGCCTTGGAAATCGACGTCAGAAACAGCGAACCCCGTGTCCATTTTCTGCTCGCGCAAATCTACGCTGCCAAGGGCGATCGTCCGAACGCGGTCGCGCAACTGCGCGAATATTTAAGGTTTGCCAAGGATCCAGACGACGTCGCCATGGTCAAAAACGACCTGGCAAAATTCGACGGCGAAGTCGCGAAGTAATTATTCCAGCGAAAGATAGTCTGAATAGCGGCGCCCCTACCCCGCCAATCGCTTCAGAATTTCCTTGCCCAGCTTCTGGGTCTCGCCGAAAAATTTCTGATATTCCAGAAATATCCGATTCAACTCCAGCGCTTCGTCCGCGGTTAATTGATGGCGTAGCATCATGTCGCGCACATGCACCGGATTCGGCAACGTTGCCTCCTCCGTAAGTTCTTCCAGAGCAGTCGAGGGATTGTAGTGATACATACCGCCATTGTAAGCGTCGATGAAAGAGGCGGCGAGCGTCGCCTGATAGACAGCGGAGACCTGAGACCTGAGACCTGACTGTTCGTTAGTGACAGAAACGTTGCAAGTTCGGCGGCGGCGGGGTTGGAAACTCCGCCGACTCGCCATCCCACCCGGAGCACCCGCGCGCCGTCACCGCGCGAATTACCACCTGCTCCAGTTCCCGTGCTTTGTTAGCCGCCTGGGTGATCTCATCGAGGCTCAGATGCCCACCGCTTCTCAGGTCGTTCATCTCCGGACCCGCCGCCGCATAGCCCGCGTCGGCCGCAATCAGCAGCCAGACATATCCATTGAATAGGTCCGGGGCAACGCCCTGGCCCTCCTTCAATGCCTTTCCATAGAAGTATTGCGCCTGCGGCAAGCCCTGCTCGGCGCCAACTTTGTAGAGCGCAAGCGCCTTCGCAGGATCATGCTCCGCGACTACCCGCCCCAGGTAGTACGCCCCGTATGGATTCTTCTGGTCGGCGGAGATCTTAAACCACTTCTTCGCCGAATCCAGGTCGCGCGGCACTCCATTGCCCAAAAAGTATCGCCGTCCTGCCAGCCACGCCGCGAGCGGGTCGCCTTGTTGCGCAGCCTTCTTGTAAAGATCCAGCGAAGGTTGGCCCTGGTTCCCGGGTACGATACCCATTTCGTAGTAATACCCGAGCGCGATCTGCGCCGGCCCATACCCCAGATCCGACGAGCGGTGGAAATAATCAATGCCGGCCTGATCGTTGTGTAGCTCCCCCACGCCTGTGATGGCGTCGAGCCCGCGCTCATACAGCGCGTCGGGAGACGTGCTTTGCGCCGCTGCCAGCGTGCTCAGCAGCATGAAAATTGCCAAGGAACTTCGTAAACGCATCATTCGCATCCGACTCCAGTATAGGAAACGTCCACCGCTGGTGTAGAGTTACGAAAGTTCCACGGACCCTATCCGATGGACGGGATCTGGACATTTGCCAAGCGCGCAGATAGCCGCAAAGGTCGCCTTCTACGGTGTCATCGCCTGTTGGTGGTGGTTTGCCCTTGCCTTCTGGCTCCGTAAGCATCCGCCCCGAGCCCGCGCCACCACCCGCGACCTTTCCTCATACGTCGGAATGGCTCTTCAGGTAGTCGGTTATTTCGCGGAATGGTATTTCCCTTTTTTGCTTCATCGCGGTTCGCCCATCGCCGCGCAGCGAGACTGGCTGGCTTGGACACTAACCATATTCGCGCTGGCCATCGCCGCCTTCTCTGCCTGGCTGGTCAACGCCGCCGCCCGCCGTCTAGGAAAACAATGGTCCCTCGCCGCCCGCATCGTCGAAGACCACACACTCATTCAAGATGGCCCCTATCGCTTCGTCAGGAATCCCATCTACACCGGCATGTTCGGCATGCTCATAGCGACCGGCCTTACTGTCTCCCCATTTCTGCTACTTCTCGCAGCCGTCGCAATTTTCCTCGTCGGTACCTGGATCCGCGTGCGCATCGAAGAGCGCCTGCTCCGCGCAACTTTCGGCTCCCGCTTCGACGACTACGCCCGCAAAGTTCCAGCGTTAATTCCAGGCCTCTGGTAAAGGGCCGCCTCTGGGAGGTACTGCCTGAGACTCGACACTGGAGATCTGACAGCTGAGAGCTGACAGCTGACAGCTGACGCCTGACACCTATCCCGCAAACAATCCCATCTGCTCGTCCACCGCCGCACCCGCCCTGCGGCTCGTCCGCGCATGTCTCGATCCGAATCCATATTTCTCCCGCAGCGCCGACATCAGCCGCGACAAGCGCTCCGCATATCCTTTCGGCAAAAACGCGCGATCCCGGAATCGCGTCCGATACACCTCCACCAGCGCCGGAAACTCAGCCTCCAGAAACGGCATGAACACCGCCGCCGAACAAGGTTTCAAAAAAAGCGCACCCGCAAAAATATGTTTCGCGCCCGCCTCGCTAGCCGCCTTCACCAGCGCCTCCAAATCCCGCGGACGATCCGTGATCTCCGGCAAAACCGGCGCGCAGTTCACGCCCGCATCCACGCCCGCCAGGTTCAACTGCCGCACCGCCTCCAACCGCAAATCAGGACGCGGCGCACGCGGCTCCAGCTTCCGCGCCAGCTCCACGTCGACGGTCGTCACCGTCACGCTCACAAAGACGCCATTCCTCTCCCCAAGCTGCCGCAAAATCTCCACATCGCGCGTCACCAGGTTCGATTTCGTCACGATCCCAATCTCCAACCCCGAGTGCCGCGCCAGCTCTTCCAGAATCGCCCGCGTCACCTCGAACCGCCGTTCCGCCGGCTGATACGGATCGGTCGCCGTCCCGATCGCAATCGGCTCACCGCGCTTCACTTTCTTCAACTCATGCCGCAACAACTCCGCCGCCCGCTCCTTCACAAAAATCTTCCGCTCGAAATCCACCCCGTCGCGCAGTTCCATGAACTCGTGCGTATAGCGCGCGTAGCAGTACTTGCACGCAAATTCGCATCCGCGATAAGGATTGATCGCCCACGTAAAAGGAAGATTGCGCTGGCTCACCACCTTGCTGAGTAAAGACCGCGACTCCAGCGAGAAGTATTCAACATTGTGCCCCTCGCGCAGCGACTCGCCCTCCGCAGCCATTCGCGCAATGCCAATAAGCCGAGGCCCCGAGCCGCATTCCTCAAGCGTAAATCCGTCTCCCACCTGCACATCGCCCGTAGAGATGAGGCCAGCCACGTCTCCATAGCCCTCCTGAATCCAGGGAAGAAATGCCGTCGCCTCTCGTGCAATGTTCGCCATATGTTCGCCATAGAGTATTCTTCCAATCCCTCCATGTCAAATCAAGATTCGGGATAGGAGATAGATGGTGGAGATGGCACAAGATGTTAGATAAACATGCGGAGATTTCTGGCGAGTGTGTGAGAGGGAACCAAACCCTGATACGAGTTTGGCTGTTTCAGGCGGACCCGTGAACCCGCGGAATCAGGTCGTCCTCGTATTTCCTGAAGATTCTTGACGATCAAACCGCGCTTGTCGGAGTTGCGTAGCTTTCTCCGGATCCGTTCCCGGCTGAAGGTCGGTGTTTTCGAGGAAATAGCACCAACCTTCCATTCGACTTTCCTCGCTCCGACTCGAATCGAAGTCCTTCAGAATTCTATTCGCGGCGTGACTGCCTTTGATAACTGCCACAACTCCGCCCGACTCGTAGGTGCGCTTGTTAAATCGAACGACCGCGAACGAAGACTCAGATTCGCCTGTCATGTTGCTCTCCCATTAGCAGGTGGACGCTGCTCTTACAAGAACCACGGCTCACTGGACGCTCCTACATAATACGCTTGGTCGGTTTTGCCGGTTCAATCCCCTTATGCGAGCTTAGTGGCGCACCCTGCACCCTCAAAACAGGAACACCTACACCAACTTTTTCTGGAATTTTCGAGAGGACTTCTTTGATGGGCACAATGCGAATGCGAATAACAGTCTTCGCTTGTTTCTTCTTTGCCTGTTTCTTCGGCTTCGCTTTGATCACCTAATCCAGTGTTTCACATGAAAGGTGGTTTGTCTGCCGTGTGGTAGACCAAGCCCGGACCAAAACATCGCGATTTCGCTCATTGCGCAGTCCGACGTATCGGATAAGTCTTGTCACTGAGAGTCTTGCTGGTAACGCATTGCCGATCATTAGTTTTACGATTGGCAATGTTAAAACCCGTGATTTGTTAGTCTTAAAACCTCGAGATGGCGCCCAGTCAGCGGTGCGCCGCAGAACGGGCTACCCAAGCCTACTGCCCCGGCCCACCCTGCTCCGTCACAATCCCCGGCGGCGGCGCCGGAATCCTGATATCGATCTTATGCGCCGGTCCCAGCGTTCCTGGCTCTTTATCAAATTCGCCCGAGTTGCCGACCACCAGCACCGCCATCTGATCGCGGTGCAAATACTTCGCCGCCACGCGAGCCACATCTTCCTTCGTTACGCGCTCAATCCCTTTCTCAAAGTCCTCCAGGAATGAAGCCGGGTAGCCATAAAACTCGTAGGCCATCTGCTCCTGCAAAACCTTTCCCGGCGAATCAAGCCGGAAGACGAACGAATTCAGAATGGCATCTTTCGCGCGCTTGATCTCATCCTCGCTGATCGGATTTTTTGCCAGCCCCGCAATCTCCTCATCGATCGCCGCAATCGATTCGAAAGTAGTCCCGCTCTTCGTCATCACCATCATCCGAATCATTCCGTCATGGTCGAACCCAGTCCCGATTCCTCCACCCACTGCGTAAGCCAAGCCCTTCGTCGTGCGAATGTCGCCGAACAGCCGCGACGAAAATCCGCCGCCAAACGCCTCGTTGAAAACCGAAATCGCAAAATAGTCGGGATTTTTTTTCGTCGTGCCCACCGCCACCATCTGTATGTCGCTCTGGTTCACGTCCGTCTTTTCGACCAGATAATATCCAGGCGCGGCAGGATGCGGAGCGATCGCCGTCTCCTTGTTTGCCGTTCCCGCAGGCCACGAATCGAACGCCTCGCGCACCCGCGCTTCCATCTTCGCCGAATCGAAATCGCCCACCACTCCCAGAATGATGTTGCTCGGGTGCACATAGGTCGAGTGCCATTGCACCAAATCCTCTCGCGTCACCGCCGCCACCGTTGCATATTCGGGCACGCGCGCGTACGGACTGCCTGCGCCATACACCAGTTTCGCGGCCTCGCGGCCCGCAATCTGCGAAGGCTCATCATTACGCCGCGAGATCGAATCGTATTCACCCTTCTTTGCGATCTCGATCTTGTCCGCGCGAAACTCCGGATTGCGCAGCAAATCGTCAAACATCCGGAACACGTCCCCAAAATCCTCCTTCAGGCACGAGAAGCTGATGGTGGTCGAATCGCCAAGCGCTCCTGTCTCGACCTTCGCCGCGCGCTGCTCCAGAAAGTCGTCAAGCTGATCGCCGGTCTGCGTCTTAGTTCCACCGGTTCGCCAAGCTTCGCCGTAGATATCCATCATCCCGGCTTTGTTCGCCGGCACGCTGTGTTCGCCCCCGCGAATGCGAGCAGTCCCGTCGATCAACGGCAGCTCGTGATCCTCCTGGAGAAAGATCACCATGCCATTCGCCAGCTGAATGCGCTTCGGTTTCGGCGGATTGAACTCAGGCAGCTTCGGAATCGGAATCTGCTTCCACGCCTGCGCCGAAAGCGGGGAACTGCTTCCAAGGCAGCCGATCAACATGACAATTGCGAACGAGTAGATTGCGAACGAGTAGATTGTGACCGAGGAGATTGCGACCGAGAAAGACGAGCAGCAGCGCAGCAGCCGTTTCACTGTCCACCTCCCTGCCCAGCCGCCGAGCCCACCGATGGACTAGCGAACTCGATAATCCCAACTGTGCGGTTCTCAGGCAGAAACGTCTTGTTCGCCACACGCCGAATGTCCGCCTTCGTGACCTTCTCAATCCGGTCGACCGAGCCGAACAACTCGCGCCAGTCGTCATAGCGCGCCTGATACAACGCCAGAGCGTTCGCCAGTCCTTCGTTCGACCCTAGCGACCGAATCAAATTCGCCCGCGCTCGCGTCTTAATCATCTTCAACTCATCATCCGAAATGTCTTCCTTCTTCACGCGCTCGATCTCCGCATGAATCGCGTCGCCGACCTGTTCGGTAGTGTGTCCCGGCAAAGGCACGGCCAGAAACGCGAACAGCTGCGGATACTTGTTTCCCGGCAATCCCGTAAATCCCTCCGCGTCCGACGCGATCTGCTTGTCGCGCACCAGCGCGCGATACAACCGCGAAGTTCGCCCGTTCGACATCAAATCCGCCAGCGCGTCATACACCTGATCGTCCGCGCTGCGGTAGTCGGGCCGGTGATAACCCTCCACATACAACGGCTGCGACTGCTCGCGCAGCACCACGCGCCGCTCTGAATTCTGCGGAGGCTCCGTCGTCGTCCGCTCGTCCGGCTTCGGCTTACCTGGAATCCGCGAGAAATACTTCTCGATCACCGGCATCGCCTCCGATGCCTTCAAATCTCCCACCAGCGCAATCACCATGTTCGCCGGAATGTAGTACGTGTCAAAGAAGTGCTGCGCGTCAGTCGCGGAAAACGAGTTCAAATCCGAGATCCAGCCAATCGTTGGCCGGTGATACGGATGCGCCGCGAACGCCTCTTCCAGAAACTGCTCGAACAACCGTCCCGGAGGACTGCTGTCCGTCCGCATACGCCGCTCTTCAATCACCACATTGCGCTCTTTATAAAACTGCCGCAATACAGGGTGCAGAAAGCGCTCCGACTCGAGATAGGCCCATAGTTCCAGCCGGTTGACCGGAAACGAATAGTTGTAGCCGGTTTCGTCGAGGTCAGTGAACGCGTTCATGCCTTCGCCACCCTCCGACTCCACAATCTGCCCGAACTCGTTGTTATAAGGAGCCGAAAAGTTGTCGGCGGCGGCAATCGCATCTTTCCACGCCTGTTCGAGCTGTTTGAGTTTCTGCTCATCGCGACCGACGGGCTTGTCGCGCTCGGCAAGGTAAGCGGCGTACGCCTCCTCAACTTTTGCCAGCGCCACTTTTTCGCCGGCATAATCGCGCGTCCCGATCGTGTCCGTTCCCTTGAACGCCATGTGTTCGAACATGTGTGCCAGGCCCGTCTTGCCCATCGGATCCTGCACCGACCCGGCATCGACGTGCGTAAAGAATGAAAATACCGGCGCCTCTGGCCGTTCGCAAATGATAATGGTCAATCCGTTCGCGAGTTTCTTAACGGTAGTTTGCTTCTCAAAGGAGGCCAGATCCTGGCCGAAGGAGAGCGAGCAGACAACGAAACAGACAACAAGAGTTAGCGTCCAACGGAACTTCATCCTGCCTCCACAACGAAAAAAGCCCAAAAATCGAACTTACGTGGAGGCAGGGAACGTTGTCAAACGAGCGGCGGCCTCAAAAGGCTGCGTTCCAACCGTCGATACGGAATAGGAATCGAAATGGCGACGCACTATACTGGTTCGCGCCGCATGTAACCAACAACCAACCACCTATGCCCGCTCCCGCCATCGTCGAAGTCGTCGGCCGCAAGCTTAGTCTCACCAACCTCGACAAGGTCCTCTATCCCGCAACCGGTTTCACCAAAGGCCAGGTCGTCGACTACGCCATCCGCATCGCCCCCGTCCTCATCCCGCACCTCAAAGGCCGGCCGTTGACCATGAAGCGCTATCCCAACGGCATCGACCAGCAGTTCTTCTTCGAGAAGAACGCCCCCAAGCATCGTCCCGATTGGGTCCAAACAACTCCCGTCTGGAGCGAGGGCAACAACCGCACGATGCACTACCTCATGGCCAACGATCTGCCCACGCTCGTCTGGATCGCCAACCTGGCCTCCATCGAACTCCACCCCTCGCTCTCGTTAGGCAAAGACATCGAAACTCCCACCATGATCGTCTTCGATCTCGATCCCGGCCCACCAGCCAACATCGTTCAATGCTGCCAGGTCAGCCTCTGGGTCCGCGACATCTTCAACCACTTCGGCCTGCAAAGTTTCGCGAAAACATCAGGCTCCAAAGGCTTGCAAATTTACATTCCTCTCAACACCAGGACCGGCTACGACGAAACCAAGTCCTTCGCCCACGCCATCGCGCGCCTGCTTGAACAACAGCATCCTGACCTGGTCGTTTCCGACATGAAGAAGGCGATTCGCACCAATAAAGTCTTCGTCGACTGGAGCCAGAACGATCAGCACAAGACAACGATCTCCGTTTATTCGCTGCGCGCGCGCGAAAGACCCACCGTGTCTTCTCCGGTGCGCTGGGAAGAGGTCGAACAAGCGCTGAAGAAAAAAGACGCGAGCCTACTGGTCTTCGAATCAAAAGACGTTCTGGCGCGCGTAGAAAAAATGGGAGACCTCTTCGCCCCTGTTCAGACGCTAAAACAGAAACTCCCGCAGCTATCAGGACTAGCGGAGCAGTCGTCTCAGGAAGCACCGGCATCCGAAAAAGCCAGTGCAAAGAAAAAAGCGAGTGCAAAGAAGTCGGAAATATCGACGCCACGCGCAGGCCAGCGAGGCAAAGAACGAAAGCCGAAGCCGGCCTCCAAGCGCCCCAAGATATAATTTCAAAGTAAGGTTCAAGCGTGTAAGAAAAGTAAGATTTAAGCGTTTAAGAAGTGATCCGTGAAAATCCGTGATCCGCGGCGAGCGAAGTTGCTCTTACTTCTGCAATCTGACCTCTAACTTCTGCCATGCCTCTCTACGTCGGCACCTCCGGATGGGCGTATCCAACCTGGAAGCCCGCTTTCTATCCCGAAAAACTCGCCCAGAAGAAATTCCTCAACTTCTACGCCACCAAACTCAACACAGTCGAGGTCAACTTCACCTTCCGCCAACTGGTCAAAGAATCGACCATCCAAAATTGGCTAGCCGACACTCCCGAACACTTTCGCTTCACCATCAAAGCGCATCAGGTTCTAACCCACATCAAGCGCCTGAAATCGTCCGAAGAATTCCTGCAACGCTTCCTCGCCACCCTCGAACCTCTCGAGCGTGCCAAGCGCCTTGGCCCAATCCTCTTCCAGCTTCCGCCGAACTTCAAAGCCGATCAGGAGGTCCTCTCCGACTTCCTCAAACTTCTCCCCCGCGGAGTTCGCGCCTCCTTCGAATTCCGCAACGCGTCGTGGTTTGGACAAGAAAAGCTCGGTGAAGGAAAGCCGGGCGAAGGCAAACCTGGCGAAGCGGGTCCGGAAGCGCCCACCTGGCAGACCCTCCGCGACCGCAACGCCGCCCTTTGCGTCGCCGAATCCGAAGAGCGCGACACTCCCGACATCCTCACCGCCAACTTTGCTTACTATCGCTATCGCAAGCCCAGCTACACCCCCGAAGAGCGCCAGAAGATGGTCGCCCGCATCCGCGAGCATCTCGCCGAAGGCCGCGACGTCTTCGCCTACTTCAAGCACGAAGAAACTCCCGAAGGCGTGCTCTACGCCGTAGACGTGTTAAATAGCACCATTTCGGGAGATTTCGAGCTAACTTATTGATTTATAAGTACCTTACTCGATAACTCCTTATTATTCAAAGACCTGGAATCCGTTTTCGCGCTAAGTCTTTGAGTTTAAAAGACCGCTATCCGAGGGGTCTCCGATGCCAAAGTAGTAAACACCACTCGAAATCCCCACATCCATACTGATCAAGTGCAGGTGAATGAAACCATCCTCCAGGGTTTTCTCGACTACCTCCGCGTCGAGCGCGGATCCGCCAAGCTGACCATCGCTGCCTACTCCAGCGACCTCGTGCAGTTCGCTGAGTTCCTGAAGGCGCGTAACGTGCCGCTAAAATCCGCTCGCCGCGAAGACGTCCGCGACTTCATCCAGGATCTCTTCTCCAATCAACTTGACGGCCGTTCCGTCGGCCGAAAGCTCTCGGCTGTGCGCCATCTCTATCGCTATTTATTGCTCGACGGAAAAGTCGACAAAGATCCCACGCTCAACATCGATTCGCCCAAGCAATGGAAAGTGCTGCCGAAGTCTCTCAGCCGCGAAGAAGTCGAATCAATGTTAGGCGGAAATACGCCGCCGTCCGCAGTGCCTCGCAGCCAAACCGCCCGAGCCCAGGCGCTCGCCCTCCGCGACCGCGCGATGCTGGAGCTCCTTTACGCCGGAGGCCTGCGCGTCTCCGAGGTCGCCGGCGCGCGCCTCGAAGACCTCAAGCTCGACCTCGGATACATCCTCGTCCACGGCAAGGGCGACAAGGAGCGCATAGTTCCGCTGGGAGCGCCCGCGCAGCACGCCTTGCAGCAGTATTTGAAGAGCGGTAGGGAAGTGCTCGCGAACAAAAGAAGTTCGGCGCTCTTATTCCTCGGCGTCGGCGCTCGCCGCCTCAGCCGCCAGCGCCTCTGGCAATTGGTAGGTAAGGCGTCCGAAGCCAGCGGACGCCACTCAAGTCCGCACATGCTGCGCCACTCCTGCGCGACCCACATGGTTGAAAACGGCGCCGACCTCCGCACCGTGCAAACGATTCTCGGCCACGCCGATATTTCCACGACGCAGATTTACACGCATGTAGCGCTCGATCGGCTGAAAAGCGTCTATGCCAAGCATCATCCAAGAGCCAAGGCAAGAGAATAAGTTCACGAGAGAGGAAAAGAGAAAGGCATTATCGGAGCTCGTCGCAGCTCGTCAGGAGGGAAAGAAAACAATAATGATTTCCTCCGTGCCTCTGTGTCTCCGTGGTGAAAAAGATTTTTGATGGCAGCATCCGCCCAAACTCGCCGCACCATCGTCGAACTCGCCACCGATGACTTTCTCCGCCATCTACGCGAGCGCAACGCATCTCCGCATACCATCAAAGCCTATACCTGCGATCTCGACGCCTTCTCTGCCTACATCGGCACGCGCGACCTCAAGGCCATCGATCACATCGCCATCCGCGGCTTCCTCTCGCATCTCTACGAGAAGGGATTAAGCAAAACTTCAGTCGCGCGCGCGCTCGCCGCCGTGCGTTCGCTCTATCGCTGGCTCGCGCAGGAAGGCGTCGTCGAGCAGAATCCCGCCAAGCTGGTTTCGACTCCGCGCCTCGCCAAAAAACTGCCGCGTGTTCCCACCATCGAAGAAGTGAATTCGGTGCTCGACGGCAAAATGCCCGAAGTCGCTTCTTTCCCTGAACGCGATCGCCTGCTCCTCGAACTCCTCTACGGCTGCGGCATTCGCAACTCCGAATTGGTCGGCATCAATCTGGATGACATTCGCTTAAGCAACGAAGCCATACTGATTCGCGGAAAAGGAAAAAAGGAACGTTACGTCCCCTTCGGCGGATCGGCGCGCGACGCATTCGCCCACTACTTGCCTTGGCGCCAGCAACTTCTAGCCACCCTGAAGAAATCCACGCCCGCGCTCCTCCTCAACCAGCGCGGAGGCCGACTCACCACCCGCAGCGTGGGCCGCATCGTTAAGCGCATCGCGGTTGCCATGGGACTTTCGCCCGATGTACACCCGCACACGCTTCGCCACGCCTTCGGCACTCACATGCTCGAAGAAGGAGCCGACCTGCGCGCCATCCAGGAACTCCTCGGCCACGAGCGCCTCGCGACCACACAGCGCTATACCCAGCTTTCCGTCAAGCACATGATGTCCGTCTATGACCAGACGCACCCTCGTGCAAAGTAAGGAAGCGTGGCCCGACGAGTAACTCGCGACTCATAACTCATCTCGCGCCCGCCGCGTTACACAGGGTCGTCTCCCTTTTTAAAAAAGCGACCGTTACCCACGTAACTTTGCTCCAGCACTCGCTTGTCTCAACATACCCACAGGCCTTCGTCCGTCGATCGCGCTATCTCGGCTGAGTTACCTGGCTGCGCGTCAGGCGGAGTTGTGGCTGCACTTATCGGCATCCCGAAGGTGGAAGGTGGAAGAAGTAAGATGAGCAAGCTTACGAAAGAACTCGCGCTGCTTCTGTCGCTGTTTCTGATTGCCGCGACTTTGCAGTTCTTCGCCCAGTCCCTGCCTATGGCGCTCTGCTTCTACTTTTTGCCGACCATGTACTCGGCTTATTTCTTTGGCCGCCGTCATGCCACTCTCACCGCCTTCGCGTGCGTCTTCCTCGTCATACTGCTCGACTATTTGAATACCCTGATCCCCAAGCACCACATAGTCGCACTTCCGCAGGAACGTCTTTTCAATTTTGCGATCTGGGCGGGCATTCTGGCGATCACCGGCTATGCGATGGGAACTCTCTACGAGCGCGCCCAAGGCATGACCAACGATCTGCGCAACAGTTTTTCCAGCTTGTTGCTGGTTCTACAGCACGTGATCGTCCGAGAGAAGGGCACCGACAATGAAAGCCAGCGCGTGATCGATGCGTCCGTCAAAATTGCCGAAGCCATGGGCCTCGGCGCCGACCGCCTCGAACTGCTCCGCTCAGCCGTCCTCTTGCGCGATCTCAGCGAACTCGGAATCAGCAACGATACCCTCTACAAGGCGGCGGACGTAACGCACGACGAAGTGGTGGCCAGTTTTCGCAAGGGTCACAAGGGTAATCCGCGCACGGAAGCTGTCGGAAATTCGGTGCGCCGGATCGTTCCGATCATCGTCGCCCAGCAAATTCTCCAGGATCAGGGTGCGCGCGCCAGCAACGTCCCAATTGAGGCCCACATTCTTGCCGTCGCCGACGCCTACCAGAAGCTCACCAATAGCGCATACGGCAAGGTTTTGTCACCGCAGGATGCTGAACTGGAGATCATCGCCGGAGCAGGCGACAGGTTCGACGCCGGCGTTGTCGAAGCTTTCTCCAGGGCCTTCAGCGACCGTGCCCGCGCCGCGAATGCCTAGAAGAGTCCCCTAAGCACGCGGTGTTTGGCTGCGGTTCTTCTCGCGCAACTCCTCCCACATCCCCGCCACCGTCGCCTTCAGCTCCGCCGTAAACCGCTCATACGTTTCCTCGCTCGCATCGCTCGCCGGCGGTGGCACCATCGCCTTCCCAATAGTCATCTCAAGCGCGGAGAATTTCGGAAACTTCTTATGCCGCGGCCACATATCATAAAAACCCTCAATCGCAATCGGAACAATCGGCGCGCGGGTGTGAATTGAGAGAATGGCGGCGCCTTTCCGGAAGATTCTCAGATTGCCGTCGTTCGTGCGTTCGCCTTCGGGATACAAAACCAGGATGCGTCCATGATTGAGCCCAAATGCCCCGGCCCGCATCGCCGGCACCAGGTTCGCATCCGGATCAAGCACCACCACCCGCAGCTGGCGCGCCAGCCATCGCATGAATCCCCGGCCAAAAATTTCACTCGTGCCCACCGCAAACGCGTCACGAAAAATTCGCCATGGCAGAGCCGACGCCAGCAGCAAAGGATCGAGATAGCTCTGGTGATTCGAGCAGAGCAAATACGGCCCCTTGTTCGGCAGGTTCTCCAGGCCGCGAACTTTGAACGACAGCCGGTCAAGCGAGAACATATAAATAAAGCGTGAAATCACAAAAAAGAAAGCTTCCCACGCCAGATCGTGTTTCGCCAGCGCCAAAACATCTGGATCCGTCGTCGGCTCCGCAAAAATCGTCGACCATGCCGGCGCCATCGACTTTCTGCTGCCGCCCTCACCTCGCCGCTCGCTCTCCAGCACCGCGTCCACCAGATCGCGCACCGTGTAAATTTCCGCCAGTTGCGCCTCCGGAACCTCGCCTCCCATCTGCTGTTCGAGAGCCGTCAGCAGTTCCACGCGTTGCATCGAATCAAGACCAAGGTCGAGCTCCAGATTGTGTCCAGGCCTAATTTCCGCGATCTGATTTCGCGCCGCCTCTTTCACAACCGCCAGCGCGCGCCCTACATCCTGGCGCTCCAGCCAAGAGCGCTCCTCTTCGGTCAGTGGCTTCTCAATGCCGACCTCCGCTTCGCCTTGGCCCCGGCTTTGCAGTTCGCGCATGCGCTTCTCGATCTCGAACCGCTTCAGCTTGCGCGTCGTGGTGCGCGGAAGGTCTTCCTGCCACACGTCGTAGCTGCCCAGCCTTTTGGTCGATGCGATCTTGTGCGACAGCGCCTCAATGTCGAACCGAATTGCTTCCTTCGTGTTGACGATCTTCTTCGCCCGAAGCAACTCAAAATTGGGAACGATCACGCCATACAGCCGCTCCGAAGTCGCATCGCCGGGCCGCTCTTCCATCGTCATCACGCAAATTTCCTTCACCAGCGGAGATTGCAGATAATGCGCCTCGATCTCCTCGGGATAAATATTCTTTCCATTTGCGAGCACGATCACTTCCTTGCGCCGCCCGGTGATGAAAAGGTTTCCGGCCGAATCGAAATAGCCCAAATCGCCCGTGTAAAACCAACCCTCGCGCAGAACCTCAGCCGTTGCCTCCGCGCGATTCCAATAGCCTCGCATCACGATCGCGCCGCGAATTGCGATCTCGCCCGCGCGCGGCCGGCCTTCCTCCACCAGCTCTTCATTCACAATGCGCGCTTCGACCCCAGGCAGCGGCGGCCCTACCGAGCCAAAAATGATCTTGCCGGGACGACTTAGAAAAGCTCCGCCGGTCGTTTCCGTCAACCCGTAAGCATTCAGTACATCGACTCCGAACGAATAAAAATCCCGCTGTATCTTGGCATCGAACCGGGACCCGCCCGTCACCAGATACCGCATCCGGGCGCCAAAGGTGGCATGAATCGCTCCAAAGAAGACCTTCCCTGCGTTGATTCCCATCTTCCGCAGTCCCCGGTTGAGAGCCATCAACGCGCGCACCACCCGCACGGCGAACTTTCCCCGTTTGTCGATCTCTTTGAAAATCTTCTCGTGGATCAGATAGAAAAACTGTGGCACGACCGCGAAAGCCGTGATGTCGCGCTCCTGCAAAGCCCGCAACAGTTCGGTCGTGTTCAATGTCTCCAGATACACCACACGCGCTCCATTGAAGAGCGGCAAGAAGAGATTCGCCATCTGCGCCAGCACGTGAAACATCGGCAGAATTCCCAGCAGCGCATCCGTCGGACCAATCGTAACGACGCCAAACACGGAGTTCGCCTCGCCCACCAGGTTGGCGTGCGTCAGCATCACACCCTTCGGATCAGCCGTCGTGCCTGACGTGTAAAGGAGAGCGGCAAGATCGTCTTCTCGCGGAACTACCGGCTCAAACCCGCCGCCGCCCGCCGCAAAAATCGAATCCAAATCACCCGCAAACCGAATCCGGAAGGAAGCCGGACCCCGCTCCTCCCGTTCAGTGGCATCGTGAGGCTCGGCATCCGACGGCATCCCGGCGGTCCGTGCAGCGGGGCCAGCGTCGTCTTGGCCAAGCGCAGCCAGCACTTCGTCCGCTGCCGACGTCATCACCAGCCCAACGCCGGTTCGTTCAACCGCCTCTAAAGCCACCGCCAGGTGCCCCGCATCACAAAAAAGCAGAGACGCTCCGCTGTCGAGCAAGAGCTTTCGCACCTGATCCCCATGAAAAGCCGTGTCCAGAGGCACCGCCACTCGTCCTGACGCGATGATCCCCAAGTAGGCCGCGACCCAGCGCGGATGGTTCGCCGCCAGAATCGCAACTCTCGCGTCTGGCGGCACACGGCCCGACAGCCATTTCCCGACGCTTTCCGCCATATGCGAAAGCTCGGCAAAAGTCACCCGCTCGACGGTCTGCGTACGCTGAATCTCAAGCGCAACATTGTTGGGGAACTTTCGGGCAGACTCTAAAAAGCGCTGGTAGAACGTGGCCATGGGTAGTAAGGGGGGAATCATACAAGGAAGCGACGGTGAGGGCTAATCCACGCTTGTCGTGCACACGAAGATGGTGTACACTGCTTTCATGGTCTATAAGCGTTTAAGGTAGCTAACCTATGAAAAACATTACGTTTAGTGCGGATGAAGGCAAGATTGAACTAGCTCGCGAGGTCGCACGCAGCGAGCATAAGACACTAAACGACGCTTTTCGCGACTGGCTGGACTGGTACGGCTCCCGCAGGGTGACCCGCGCGGAAATCGCGGCTTTGTTCGAGAAACTCAAATACGCCGACGCTGGGCGGAAGTTCACCCGGGATGAGATGAATGAACGTTAAGTCCTTTCTGGATACAAACATCATCGTCTATGCCTTCGATCAATTGGCCCCCAAGAAGGCCAAGATTGCGCAGCGCTTGGTTGCCGACGGAGCAGCGGACAAACAGGCAATCATCAGTTACCAAGTGGTGCAGGAGTTTATCAACGTTGCCTTGCGAGGATTTCGCCTCTCCATCGTCAAGTCCGACTTGGAGTCGTTCGTGCTAACCGCACTATTCCCCATGATGGCTATTTCGTCGTCCCCTTCGCTGGTGATTGAAGCCCTGCGTTTGCATGGTCAGCATCAACTCGCTTGGTATGACGCCCTCATCGTCGCAGCCGCGTTACAAGGCGGGTGCAAAGTTCTCTATAGCGAAGACCTGCAACACGGTTATCGCTTTGGCGATCTAATCGTCGAGAATCCATTTCGATGAGCGCCATCGCACATCTGACAGAATATCGAGCGACTCGGAAATTCGTGTTCGGTCTCTCACCGACAATTTGAGTGAGGGATCAGGAAACCTTCTCGCGCATCCAATATGCTAGGCTCTTAGTATCCTCCGGACGTGTGTCCGCCCAAGGAATCCGCATTTGATCAACGAATTTTTTGGCAAGGTTTTTGGTACCAGGAACGAGCGCGAGATCAAGCGCCTGCGGCCACGCGTAGCTGCCATCAATGCGCTCGAACCGGAGATGCAAAAGCTCTCCGATGACCAGCTTCGCGCCAAAACTGACGAATTTCGCGCCCGCGTTCAGGCGCGCTTGAACTCTAACCCGGATTCCTCCGAAGCTGTGTCCCCGGAAGGCGGCCCAATCAACCCCGAAGTCGTCGAAGTTGACTTCGACCGCCAAAAGGAAATCGAGGCCGAGCGCCTCCGCGAGCTTGGGCAGGCTCTTGACGAAGTCCTCGAAGAAGCCTTCGCTGTGGCCCGCGAAGCCAGCCGCCGCGTCCTCAACATGCGCCACTTCGACGTGCAGTTGATTGGTGGCATGGTTCTGCACGAAGGCAAGATCGCCGAGATGAAGACTGGCGAAGGCAAAACGCTCGTCGCCACCCTGCCCGTCTATCTCAATGCGCTCAGCGGGCGCGGCGTGCATGTCGTTACCGTAAACGACTACCTGGCCAAGCGCGACTCTGAGTGGATGGGCAAGCTTTACAGTTTCCTCGGTCTCAGCGTCGGGGTTATCGTCCACGACCTCGACGACGAAGAGCGCCGTGCCGCCTACGCCGCCGACGTCACTTACGGCACTAACAACGAATTCGGGTTCGACTATCTGCGCGACAACATGAAGTTCGACCTGCGCGACTGCGTGCAACGTGTGCACAACTTTGCCATCGTCGACGAGGTCGATTCCATCCTCATTGACGAAGCCCGCACCCCGCTCATCATCTCGGGCGCGAGCGAGGAGTCGACCGACAAATACTACAAGGTGAATCGCATCATCCCCAAGCTCGAACTGGGAGAAGAAATCGACACCGCGCCCGGCGAGCCCAAAATCTACACCAAAGACTTCGTCGTCGATGAAAAGCACCGCAGCATCACGGTCACTGACGAGGGATGGGAAAAGGTCGAAAAACTGCTCGGCATCGGCAACGTCGCCGACCCCGAGAACTGGGCTCTCAAGCATCACGTCGAAACGGCCGTCAAGGCCCACGCGCTCTACAAGAAAGACGTCGAATACGTGGTCAAAGACGGCGAAGTCATCATCGTCGACGAATTCACCGGCCGTCTCATGCCCGGACGCCGCTGGTCTGATGGTCTGCACCAGGCCATCGAAGCCAAAGAGAACGTCAAGATCGAGCGCGAAAACCAGACCCTTGCCACCGTCACCTTCCAGAATTATTTCCGCATGTACAAAAAGCTGGCTGGCATGACCGGCACAGCGGAAACCGAAGCGTCTGAATTCGACAGCATCTACCGTCTCGAAGTCCTCGTCATCCCGACGAACCGCACACTGCTGCGCATCGAGAATCCCGACATCGTTTACCGCACCGAAAAGGAAAAATACTTCGCGGCCGCTGACGAGATTCAACGCCTCCATGAAAGCGAGCAGCCCGTTCTTGTTGGCACTACTTCGATCGAAAAATCCGAACGCCTTTCCGAACTGCTGAAGAAGAAAGGCATCCGGCACGTGGTTCTTAACGCCAAGTACCACGAGCGCGAAGCCGAAATCGTCGCCCAGGCCGGCCGCAAAGGCATGGTCACCATCGCCACCAATATGGCCGGCCGCGGCACTGACATTCTTCTCGGCGGCAATGCCGAATTCATGTCCAAGCAGGAGTGCGTCAAGAAGGGTATCGCGCAACCCGTCCGCGCTGCACAGGGCAAAATCGAAACGCCGGCCGACGACTCGAACCGTACCACCTGGTATTACGCGGGCAACGAGTATGCCGTGCCTACCGATCAGTGGAACGAGATATTCGAGCACTACAAAGCCGACACCGACCGCGAGCACAACGAAGTCATCGCCGCCGGTGGCCTCCACATCTTCGGCACCGAGCGCCACGAGGCTCGCCGCATCGATAACCAGCTTCGCGGACGCGCTGGCCGCCAGGGCGATCCTGGCTCTTCGCGTTTTTATCTCTCGCTCGAAGACGACCTGATGCGCATCTTTGCCAAAGAGTGGGTTTCGAACCTGCTCCAGCGGCTCGGCATGGAAGAAGGCGTGCCCATCGAGTCGCGCATGATTTCGCGCCGCATCGAAGCCGCGCAAAAAGCTGTCGAAGGCCAGAACTTCGAAGCCCGCAAACACCTGCTCGAATACGATGACGTCATGAACAAGCAGCGCGAGGCCGTCTACGGCCTGCGCCGCCGGCTGCTCGAAGGCCTCGATCAGAAAGATCTGATCATCGAAGATTACGTTTCCGGAATCCTCGGTGACATCCTCGAACAATTCTGCCACGCCAAGGGCCACGTCAATGACTGGGACCTGAAAGGTCTGAAGGACGCCATCTTTACGCGCTTCGGCGTCGACATCTATGCCGAGGGCCTCAATCCGGAGACGCTTAACCGCGCCGAACTTGGCGACGCTGTATTCCAGCAGCTCAAGAATCGCTACGACGCAAAAGAAAAACTCATCGGGGCCGAAGCCATGCGTTATCACGAACGCATGATCATGCTGAGCGTGATCGACGCGCAGTGGAAAGATCACCTGCTCTCGATGGATCACCTCAAAGAGGGCATCGGCCTTCGCGGCTATGGCCAGCACGATCCGCTCGTCGAGTACAAGCGCGAATCTTTCGACATGTTCGAAGACATGATGCGCCGCTTTCAGGAAGAGACCGTGCGGTATCTCTACCTGATGCAGGTTCTCGAGCGCCCTGCCGATGCAAATCTCTTGCCCCGCACGCAGCCGGCTCCCGACACGTTAGGTCTCGATTCTGGCGCGCCGGCCGTGATCACGGGAGGTCAAGGCGGCAACGGACGAGCGCGCAAGGTCGCAACCTCAGTCGACGAAATCGAAGAAGCCTTCCAGCGCAAGAAAAAACGCGAACTCGAACAAGCTCGTATGGCGGGTTCGGGAGACATGCAAGTGCAGCAGGTTGTGCGCGCGGGTGAGAAAGTCGGACGGAACGATCCCTGCCCGTGCGGCAGCGGCAAGAAATACAAAAAGTGCTGCGGGGCTTAAGGGAAGGCGTGGTCGATTTCGCGCAGACCCTGGCTCCGCTGGCGAGAACCAATCAGCGTTTTCGTCCGCCTACTGCCTTGAAGGTCATCTCCTTCGCCAGGCTGCGATTGGCGCTCTTCCAACTAAAAAAGAGATCGGCGTAAGTCTGTGTGATGTAATTCTCGGCCGCGATCCCAAGTGCGCGCGCCGTGCGATCGATCCAGCGCGCCGGTCCTTCCAACTCGCCAAATCTTCCAACCGGAGTTTCGTCAATGACCGCGTGTCCGGTTCCGTCACTCCATTCTGCGCGATACTTCTCATAGCGAAACGTCGGTGCAAAGCCAAGCGCGCGCAGAATCGCGTCCATCTGCTCACCGTTCTCGATTCGCGTTTCAAGTTCGACGCGCACCTTATGACGGCCAGCTTTTCCTTTTGACTTGTGTGTCAATACCCAGTCCTTGCCATACTTTCGCAGGCGGAGCAATTCTCCGCGCGCGCGCAGCTGTTGCCCCGGCAAGTCGTAAAGAGAATTCACTTCGTGCGTAGATCGGGTGATCCGCCGAAAGCCAGCACGCTTCAGCGCCCGGGTCAGCGCCATGAGGTCGCCGATCCGAAATTTGATTTCAACTTCCTTAGCCATGCAGAAATCTCAACCGCAGAAATCGAGCTCAAGCCTTCTCCACGTCCTCAGCGGCTAAAGCACTCTGCCGCCGGAACCAGCTCATATGCGGCAGATCGCGCTCCACGTTTCTGCGTTTCGCAATCAACTCCGCCATGATCGCAACCGCAATCTCCTCCGGCGTGAGCGCTCCAATATCAAGCCCCACCGGAGCGTGCACACGCTCAAACAGTGTCGCAGCCAAGCCTTCTTTCTGCAGTTCCTTGAATATTGTCGCCGTCTTGCGCTTCGATCCAATCATCCCCACATATCGCGCGGGAGTCTGTACCGCCCAGCGCAGCACCCGCATATCGTCGCGATGCCCGCGCGTCGCAATCACAATGTAGGACGATTCGCTCGGCGCCAGTTGCGCGACGGCGGTGTCGAAATCTTCGGCCAGAACTTGCTGCGCCTCGGGGAACCTCTCACGATTGGCATACGCTTCCCGGTCGTCGACGATCGTCACGTCGAACCCAACGATGCGCGCCACTCGATAAAGGCTGGTGGCCACGTGCCCGGCGCCAAAAATGTAGAGTTCTGCCGGCGGCAGAATTGGTTCGATGAAAATCTCCAGCGTTCCGCCACAAACCAGTCCGGTATCGCTCTTGGGATCCTTATTCAGATCGAAGTTCAAACTGCGCGGTCTTTCCGATTCCATCACCTCGCGCGCCGCCTGCCACACCTCGGCCTCGACGCATCCGCCGCCAATCGTCCCCACAATCGATCCATCGTCGCGCACCAGCATCTTCGCGGTCTTGAACGAAGGAATGGATCCGCGCACATTGACGATGGTCGCCACCGCCCCCCGCCGGCCATCCTTACGGAGTCGCACGATCTCCTCGTAAAGATCCATGACCATGATTATGGGTGTGTGCGCAAGGGCGGGTCAAATGGGCAGGAAGAAGCTGAAGAAAACGCGCAAGCAAAAGCCCGGGTCATCACTGCGGGGCTATTGGCGCTAAACGAGTAGATGCTTCAAAACACGGGCTGCCAAACCACGTTTATCGTGATTCTGCGGAAACGGAACGTCAACATTTTTGGTACATTTCGTTTACCATCAATTCCCGCTTTTGAAGCAAGTTCCATATCGGAGCGCCCCCATGAAAGCCGTCCGCATTCACCAGTTCGGTGGCCCGGAAGTCCTCAAGTACGAGACCATCCCCGACCCCAAGCCGCGCAAAGATCAGGTCCTCATCCGCGTCCGCGCATGCGCGCTCAACCATCTCGATGTTTGGGTGCGGCAAGGCCTCCCCGGCGTCAACCTGCCGCATATTCTCGGCACCGATTCGGCCGGAGAAATTGTTGAAGTCGGCGAATATGTTACCGATCTCAAAGTCGGCCAGCGCGTTCTCGTCGCGCCCATGAGCTTCTGCAATCACTGCGCAAAGTGCGTCGCGGGACTACAAAATCAATGCCGTCAGTTCACCGTCTTTGGCAACGCCGTCGATGGCGGCAACTGCGAACTCTTTGCCATCCCCGCCGTTAATGCCATCCCCATCCCCGATTCGCTCGACTTTAATGAAGCCGCCAGCGTCCCGCTCGTCTTCGTCACCGCCTGGCACATGCTCACCGGGCGCGCGGCCATCCGACCCGGCCAAACCGTTCTCATCCTCGGCGCCAACTCCGGAGTCGGCATCGCCGCCATCCAGATCGCCAAGCTATTTCACGCGCGCGTGATAACCACCGCCGGCGACGAGCGCAAAATCGAGCGCGCCCGTGAACTAGGTGCAGACTTCGTCATCAACCACTACCAGCAGAAAATCTCGCAGGAGGTTCGCACCATCACCAAAGGCGAAGGCGTCGACGTCGTCATCGAGCACGTCGGCCCCGCCACATGGCAGGAGAGCGTCCGCTCGCTCAAAGCCGGAGGCACGCTTGTCACCTGCGGCGCCACCACCGGGCCCAAAGTCGATCTCGATCTGCGCTTCCTCTTCTCCCGTCAACTCGCGCTCCTCGGCTCCTACATGGGAACGATGAGCGAACTCAATGAAGTCCTCGGCCACGTTTTCGCCGGACGCCTCAAACCGGTGATCGACCACATCTTTCCGCTGCAAGAAATTCGTACCGCCCACGAGTACCTCGAGAAGAGCCAGATGTTCGGGAAGATCGTTTTAAATCCGTAAGCGAACTTGAACCACAAAGTCGATTTCAACCATAGAGGGAAGGGAGCGACTTCGGCCGTGCCGACAAGTCGCACGAAACATGTGCGCCTATTAGCGCCTGAGCTCGGCCCTTTACCGGCAACGAGTCATGCATCTTACCCTTTATACTGACCTCTTCCGCATGCCCAACGCCGCGACCACCGAGACCCACTCCCCCGAGGAGACCATCGCCTACGGCCGGGCTCTGGCCTCCGAAATCTCTCCGCCGCTTCTCGTGCTCCTGCGCGGCGACCTCGGCGCTGGCAAGACCACTCTCGTTAAGGGCATCGCCGAGGGCTTCCACGCCGCCCGTGCCGACGACGTCACCAGTCCCACCTTCACGCTGGTTCACGAATATCGCTCTGCCCGCGCCACTCTCTATCACATCGATCTCTACCGCATCGACTCCGAGCGCGAACTCGAGACCCTTGCCCTCGATGACCTGCTCGCTCCCACCAGCATCTTACTGATAGAGTGGGGAGAGAAGTTTCCGGGTCTCAGGCGCGATTGCGACTTCGAAATTACACTGAAAAGAGTCGGGGAAACCGAACGCCGGATCCAGCGGACCACCCGTTGAATTTGCGCGTCCGGAAGTATCAATTTACTCAACTGGAGCCGTCATTAACTTGAAACGCACGCAACTTTCACCTTTAACTCTCGTCTGCGGCTCCCACCAGCTAAAGCGAAAATCGTCCGGAATACTCCCCATAATCGCTTGCCTACTCTTGACGGCCGTTTTCTCTCTCGCGCAGGATTCTCAAACGCCCGCGCCGGCGTCGCCATCTGCAACAACTCAACAGACACAGTCCACCACCCAGACGCCTCCCGCAACGCAGAACCCTCCAGCCGATCAAAGCCAGAACAGTCAGAACAAAAGCCAGGACAAAGGCAGCCAGGCCTCTAAGGATGCCAACGCGAAGTCCAGCGACCGTCTGTTCTTTGCGCTGCCCAATTTCCTCACCGTTGAAAATGCCGCCAACGTTCCTCCCTTGACGGCTGGCGGAAAATTCAAGCTCGTCAGCCGCAGCGCCTTCGATCCCGTTCAGTTTGTCTGGTACTCCGCTCTCGCCGGCATCAGCCAGGCCGCGAACAGTGAACCCGGATTCGGCCAGGGCGCCGAAGGCTACGGCAAGCGCTATGGCGCCTACTTCGCCGATGGCACCATCGAAAACTTTTTCGTAGGCGCAATTTTTCCTTCTATGCTTCGCACCGATCCACGTTACTTCCAATCTGGTCGTGGAACCTTCACGCATCGCACTTGGTATGCCGTCAGCCGCGCCTTCATAACCCGCTCCGATTCCGGCGGCAGTGTGTTTAACGCTTCGGAAATCTTCGGCAGCGCGGTCGCCTCCGCCATCTCTACCTACAGCTATCATCCCCACCCCGGCTATCACCCGGTGGAAGGAATGAATGTGCCCTACATTGCCAGCGACCGCACGCTGAAAAATACCGCCAGCGTTTGGGGGTCGCAGGTCGGCTATGACACCATCACCTTTGTCATCAAGGAATTCTGGCCCGACGTCCGCCGCAAAATGAAGAAGAAGCAGTAATGCAATGTAACGCAGACCGCCAATTTGCTATCGCATGAATTCCAAAATACACTTGCAACCCGAAGCGGTTCTGGCTGTGCCCAACGTCCCACCATCCCCCATGGGAGCCATCTGGCGCACAATTCGCGGATACATCCTCTGGTCGTATGAGCGCGGCACCCTGCACTACGACATTATGGTCACGCTCATCCTGCTGTTTGTTTTTCTGTCGCCGCGCTTCATTAACTTCAAAGACAAACCGGTTGAGCGCAGTCCCTACTCCGCCGGCGTCATGGTGATCCCCGACAAGCAAGGCGGCTTCATCTACCAGATCCCTGCCTCCGCCGTGAATTCAGCCGGCGCCGTGGACATCCGCGGCCAACTCGAGCGAATCATAGAACCGATCGCAGGTGCAGTCAGCATCACAAGATATGAGGCCGTCAAAGACCTCACGGGTCACACCCAAAGTTACAAAGTGTGGGTCAATAAAGAATAAGTGAGCGTGACAAGCAAAGAATGACGACTAAAGAATGACGCACCCCTCTCATCGCCGCCATCGCACCGTGACCTTCAGCGTCCTGTCTGCATTTCTGTTCCTCGCAACCACCGCCTTCCCGCAGGTCATGGGCATCGGCAGGTACGTCGCCACAATCTTCTGGCAATCTGATCCTGCCGGCCTCGAACGAGTTCTCACGCAGATGGATACGGCCGCCAAAAACTTCCACACCGCGCAAGCTAATCTCACCGCCGATCAGTACACCAAGGTTGTCGATGAGAAAGAAACGCAAAAAGGCAAGGTCTATTACGAGCGCCGCGGCAATGAAGTAGACATGGCCGCCGCCATCACCGAGCCCGACAAGCAATATGCCATTTACGCGAATGGCAAGGCCCAAGTTTACAATCCGAAAATTGATCAGGTGAACGAGTATCAGCCCGGAAAGAGTCGCAGTCAGATTGAAGCATTCCTCCTCCTCGGCTTCGGAGGAGGCGGTCATGCGCTGCTCTCCACCTACGACGTCAAATATCTGGGATCGGAAAGCGTCAACGGAATCAACGCCGCCAAACTTGAACTAACGCCGAAGTCGCAGCAACTGCTAAATAACATTTCCAGAATTTTATTGTGGATCGATCCAGCAAAGGGTGTTGCCGTGCAAATGCAGCTGTTCTTCCCGGGAGGCGACTATCGCCTGACCCGGTATTCCGACATTCAAATCAACCAGAGACTTCCGGACAATGCCTTTAAATTGAAAACTACCGGCAAAACCAAGTTCGTTTCACCCCAGGGTTAGGAAAGACCTATAAAAAACCCATACAAAACCCGACAATCCGCACCAAAGCCGCAAGAATCCGACCCAGCAGAATCAAGCTGAAAATCTTGCGCGGTGACGATATACTGCACGCAAGCCTCATCACAGAAGAGAATCGAGCAAGAATGGCTAGAGTCTTCACAATCCCCGTCCCTCCCGATCTCTCTCGCAAAAAGCGCGAGCGCACCACCGATCCTCGCTACGTAGATGGTCAGAAAACGCTGGTCGAAGCGATCAAGTACCTCGCGCAGTCCGACCCGGTCTCCAATCGCGGAGCGATTGAACTCCTCTCCGAGCACGTCCGCACCCGCTTTCGCATGACCGATTCGCCGCTCAGCTAACACCGCCCAGCACACCGAACACCACCCGGCACACCTTAACGCACGACCACAAGTCCCTCGCGTTCTTAAATCGATGTCATCCTGAGCGAAGCGAAGAGCCTGCCCTGAGCCTGTCGAAGGGACCTATGTATTTCGCCGACAGCTCAACCGACGTGTGCCGACCCACGAGTAGAGTCCAGCGCGCGACGCCCAGCGAGCAATGCCGACGCCAAGACGATAATTGCCGGATAGCATTCCAGCGTATAACGCGTCTCTGGATTCTCGATCGTCCCCAGGAACACCGACCGCACTAGCAAAAAGCCGACCAGCAAGCCCACATACCGAATATCCGATCGCCGAATAATTAGCCCGAGCGTCGCGGCGCCCACAAAAAATAAGTTGAGCACACCCAGCCCGATCGCGATCCCCGTCCCCCTTGGATCGTCGTTGAACTCCCACCATCGCGGATCCGAAGGCAGCAGCTCAGTTCGCGGTCGCAGCCACATGTCGGCCACCCGCATCACCGGCAGTTCAACGTAATATCGAAACGGATGCGCCCGAATGCGTTCCGCCGCCACTTGACCGAATCGTGCGTCGATTTGCGGCGTGAGCTGTTGCGTCACGTTGTAGTCCGCAATCAGCGCCAGCGTTGGTTCCCTCGACGAATCCAGCGCCCGCCGCGGCAGCTTGTCCGCGTCTATTTTGTCGCCGGGTACGTTCCAATAAATCTCTTCCACCGACGCATAATCGGCCATCCAGGTTCGCGCCCAGCGATTGAACCCCCGCGGAGTAACCTCCTCTGGTTCGGTCGCATAGCGCGGCGCAAGGGGCTGAAACTCATGCAGAGTTCTCCAATTCCGCACCGTCCACGGAACCAGCGGCGCCAGAGAAATAAGAGCGACCAGCGCGCCCGCCAAACCAAGCGAGTACGCTTGCGTTCGCTTCGCGCGCTCCCTCCACATCACCAACAACAGGTACAGCCCGATCGCGCCGAGCAAGATTCCGCCGTCCGGACGCAACAGAATACAGGCCGCAACAGCCCCGCCGGTGGCTGCCCACAAAGGCCAACTCGGTCGCGCGCCGTTTGAATGCCTGGGTCGGCAGAGCGGCGCGTGGTAGAGCGACGTCTGGTCGAGCGCCGCCGCCGCGCAGTCCAGAGCCAGCGCCGTAAAGAAAACTTCCAGCGTCTCCGTCAGAATGGCTGTCGCGTGGTTGGCCAGAAATGGGCACAACGCCGCCAGAAGAAACGCGACCCTCCCGGCCCGCCGCTCCGCAATCATCCGCCGCGCCAAGTCCGCAATGATCAGACACGTGCCGAGATCAATCAGGATTTGCGCCACGAATACCGGCTGAATCTTCCCCGCGCCGAACACCCAGAAAATGACCGCCAAGAACGCCGGATAGCCCGGCAGCCGGGTATCTCCCGGCACAATCTGGCCGCTGTCGGTCTGCCCATACACGCCGTGCGCCAGCCAGTTGTTCGCCAGATCAATATAGACGCGCGAGTCATCCGTCATCGCGGGAAAGTAGACAAGAAAAAATAGCCGCAGCGCCAGCCCGCCCAATCCGGCCCAAAGAAAGAATCGGCGATCTTTCCGCAGCATCCCCAGCACGTTCGAAATATACGCGAATCGAAGGCATTGGAGAGAGTTGGACGTGACATCTCAGATGCCACCGGCGGCGACGCGGATCGGCCGTTTACCTCTAATCCCTTATCGTGGCCTCTGCAATCTGAGCTCTACCCTCAGTTTGACCCCCCGCCCCGCGCCCCTTAGGATGAGTACAACGACAATCAATGCCCAAGCAGATCTTTCATGACCCGTTGCAGGCGCGCTGGAAGCGAATTCGCCGCGTCTTCGATGTGGCCGCCCTCGCATTTACCCTGCTCATCGCCTTCTTCCTCTACAGTGCCCTGCGCAACGAGCCCCTTCCCGACCTTTCTTTCCATGTCGAAAAACGTCCTTACCACGCCCTCACCGAGGGCGAAAAAGAAAAAGCCCGCGAGAAGCGCCGCCTGGCCACCCTCGCCCGCGTCGGCCACCGCCGCAAATCGCGCAAAGCCCCCTCGCAAATCGTCCTGAACTCCGAGGAAGGCGTTCGAGCCGCGTTCTACGTCTCCTGGGACGCCGCCAGCTTCTCCTCACTCCGCGAATACGCCCGTCAGATCGACCTGCTCTTTCCCACCTGGCTCCAGGTGCTCACGCCCGACGGCCACCTGCAAGCCGTCGATCCCCAGACCAACAAGCTCTTCGACGTGATCCACGGGCAGACGGTTCGTCCCATCGACACCCAGGTTATGCCGTTCCTGAAGGCGGAAGACACCAATATGGAAGTCTTTCCCGTCGTTCAAAACTTCGACAATGACGCCAATGATTTCTCTCCCGCCATCGCCGACTTTCTCGGCAACGCTGATGCCCGCGCCCGCTTTCGCCGCGAGATCGCCCTCTACCTTGCCTCCGACCGCTATCACGGGCTGATGATCGATTTCGAATCGTTCCCCAAAAAGGCCCAGCCCGGATACGTCGCTCTTCTCAACGAACTTTCCTCCGATCTGCACGCCAAAGGAATGAAACTCTACGTCAGTGTGCAAGTCCGAAACTCCGATTACAACTATGCCGCCATCTCGGCCGCCGTTGATGGCGTCGTCATCATGAATTACGACGAGCATTACCCCGGCGGAACACCCGGCCCCGTCGCTTCGCAAGATTGGTTCACGAATAACCTCAAGGCCGCGATCAAAGAGATTCCAAAAGACAAACTGATCTGCGCCATCGGCAACTATGGCTATGACTGGGTCGAGCGTGACAAGAAAGGCAAGCTGCCGCTCGGCATGAAGGACCAGAGTGTCTCGGTCCAGGAAGCCTGGATCGGCGCCAGCGACGCAGAGGAAGACATCGACTACGACGGCGACGCGCTCAACCCGCACTTCAGCTATCTCGACGACGGCAACCGCCACCACTACGTATGGTTCCTCGATGGCATCACGGCGCTCAACGAAATGCGCGCCGCCCAGACTCTCGGCATTCAGACCTTCGCGCTCTGGCGATTAGGCTCGGAGGATCGGACGCTCTGGCGTGTCTGGGATGTTCCCGGCGAAGCCAACGCGCCCGATCGCCTGAAAGATGTTCCTCCCGGCCAGGATGTCGACATGGAAGGCGACGGCGAAATCCTGCGCATCGAGGCCAAGCCCGCCGACGGCGAGCGCGAAATCAGCATTGACAAGGACAGCGGCCTCATCGACGACGAAAACTTTAAATCTTTGCCCCAGCCGTACCGCGTCGCCCGTTATGGCGCCAGCAAAAACGAACTGGCCCTCACCTTCGACGATGGCCCCGACCCCGAGTGGACTCCAAAGATTCTCGATGTCCTCAAGCGCGAGCACGCGCCCGGCGCATTTTTCCTGATCGGAATTCAAGCCGAAAAATTCGGCAGCGTCGCCAAACGCATCTACCGCGAGGGCCACGAAATCGGGAATCACACCTTCACGCATCCCGACATCAGCGCCATCGGCACCCGCTACATGAAGCTCGAGCTCAATTTGACTGAGCAACTTTTCGCGAGCGAACTCGGCATTCGCACCATCCTCTTCCGCCCGCCCTATTCGGTTGACGCCGAGCCCGATACCGAAGATCAGGTGCGCCCGCTCGAACTCACGCAGAGCATGGGCTATCTCACCATCGGCAACAAGCTCGACACTAAAGACTGGGAACCCGATCCGCCACTCTCGCCGCAACAAATTGCCGACGAAGTTCTTGACCACCTCCCGCCCTGCAAGCCAAACGATTCACAGCATTGCGGCAACATTGTTCTGATGCACGACGGCGGCGGCAATCGCGAGCGCACTGTCCTCGCGCTCCCCCTCATCATCGAAGGCGCTCGTGCCCGCGGCTTTGAGTTCGTCTCGCTCCACCAGTTAATGGGAAAAACCAAAGCCGATGTCATGCCCCCGCTCGCCGCCAATGAAGTCTGGGCCGCGCGCCTCAACGCGATCAGTTGGGGGCTTTTCACTGCCACCATGAGCGGCATCGTTCTGATCTTTTTCCTGGGCGACATTCTCATGACCGGCCGTCTCCTATCTGTCGGCGTACTCGCCATCTACGACCGCCTGTTCTCGCACGTCCACGGTACGCCCGCCGAAATCGCCGCCTACAGGCCTAAAGTTGCGGTGCTCATCCCCGCCTATAACGAGGAAAAAGTCATTGAGCGCACTGTCCAGGGCGCGCTCGATTCTGACTATCCTAACCTTCGCATCATCGTCATCGACGACGGCTCCAAAGACCGCACCCTCGAAGTTGTCCGTCGCGCGTTTGCGCGCGAACAAGCCATCGGCAAAGTCATCGTCCTCACCAAGCCCAACGGCGGCAAAGCCGAGGCCCTCAACTACGGTCTCGATCACATCGGAGACGCTGAACTCTTTGTCGGTATCGATGCCGATACCATCATTGCTCCCGACGCCATCACTCGCATGGTGCCGCATTTCCTGGATCCCAAAGTAGGCGCCGTTGCTGGTAACGCCAAAGTTGGCAACCGCGTCAATCTCTGGACGCGCTGGCAAGCCCTCGAATACATCACCAGCCAGAACTTCGAGCGCCGTGCTCTCAATACTCTCGGTGCAGTCAGCGTCGTTCCCGGAGCAATTGGTTCCTGGCGTGTCTCCGCAGTGCGCGCAGCCGGTGCCTTCCACATCGATACCGTCGCCGAAGACGCGGACCTTACCATGGCGCTGCTGCGCAATGGCCATCGCGTCGAATACGAAGATCGAGCGCTCGCCTTCACCGAAGCTCCCACCAGCGCCAACGCCCTAATGCGTCAGCGCTTCCGCTGGTCTTTCGGAATCCTTCAGTCCATCTGGAAGCACGGCGACGTCTTCGCTCGCAAAGGCGTGCTCGGATTCATAGCGCTCCCCAACATCCTCGTCTTCCAAATCCTGCTGCCGCTCGTCTCGCCCTTCATCGACATCATGTTTGCCGTCGGCACCATCTGGTACTTCGTCCAAAGGCACTACCACCCCGATTCCACCGATCCTGCCGATTTCCAGCGGCTCGTGATTTTCTTTGTGGCGTTCCTGGTGATAGATTTCCTGGCGTCCGCGCTGGCTTTCGCCCTCGAGCGCCGCCAACCCGAAGCCCGCGAAGACGGCTGGCTCCTGAGCCAGGTCTGGCTCCAGCGCTTTGCCTATCGTCAGCTATTTTCGTGGGTTCTCTTCCGCACGCTGAAGCGGGCCATAACCGGACGTCCCTTCGCCTGGGACAAACTGGACCGCACCGCCGCAGTAAAGTACACGCCCGCCGAGCGCAAAGACCCTGTCGACGTGTCTTTGTGACCTTGCTTCCGGTCTCAATAAAAAAATAGCGGCTAACCAAAACAACGGCCCAAACATCTCTTAATAGTGTGGGGTCATGCATGTCGCTTATCCCCTCTCAATGGAAAAACTGTCGCGGACTCTTTGCTTGCCGCGCCACGGTCGTGTGCATTGTTGCTCTCACCTTCTTGTTCGCGCGAGGCGTGCCAACTGGTCTCCTGTCCGGTGCCTATGGCCGAGCCATTCACTCTTTTGCGAATCACGGCCATAGCCCATGTTTCGATCACAATGATTTTCAGTGGTTGAGTTCTCCTTCCGTTGCCCTGAACCCTCCACCCATCGTGGCATCGTCTCATCGGGTTCTCGATGCCCTGCCGCGTGTCGAAATCGACGCCCGCGGCTGGCATTGCGACCGTCCTCCTCCAGCCTCCTGAGCCTTCTCCGATACTGGTGCTAGATTCTGGTTCGCGTCGCCCGGAAAGAGACCGAATTTGCGAAAGACACGACGCGATTCCGCGATTTCCAATATCAACGCAAAAATCTTAGGAGGATGTGTCATGGCTGAAGGGCACCACCATAACTGGTTGGAATTGTGCAAGGCGGCTTCGGAGACAAATAACGCCGACGAGTTCCTCAACATCGTCCGGGAACTTAACGAAATCCTGGAACGCGAAGAGCAAATCCGCGAGGGCAAGGCAGTTGGCGAGAGCAAGTCCACCCAGGAGTTGCCATGCTGAGTAAACATCCCACTGTTCTGAGTCGCCCGCCCGCGACTGCGCGCCACCCATCGCTTTCGTCAAGTCCCGGAAGGTCGATGGGAACAACTTCATGGCGATTTGTGCTTGGAGTGGCGCTCGGCGTGGGACTCGTGTCGTTTCTCGCCACCGAACTCATGCACTATTGGCTGGTGCCGGATCTCGGGCGCAACCGAGAAAGATTGCTCGCCGAGGCCCTCTCGGCCCTGATCGTGAGTTGCCTCATCGCAAAGCTGGCGCACATGACTCGACAGCAACAGCGCTCTACCATGGCTAGAATGCAGGTGATTGCCGAGATGAATCATCACATCCGAAACGCTTTGGCGCCCATCTCCCTTTCGGTGGACGCGATCGAAAACCAGCAACTCATCCGCGTGATCTCCGACGGCGTTGATCGCATCGACTGGGCTCTCCGAGAAATACTCCCTCGCGAGTTACCGCTCGCCGAAGATGAGCGCTATCGTCCCGCTAGTTTCAAACGAGGTGCGGGAGGCTAGGCCGCCAATGGCTGTCATCCTCGGCGAGGGCGCCCAGGGTTTCGCGGTCTTCGAAGCCGCCTGCCCCGAGCTCCGCCGAACGATCTGCGGTAGACAGCAATCCTTAATCGGAAGCCAATTTCCGCGATCCGACGCTGGTCAGAAATGAGTAGCTACTTCGTGACCACACCGCAAGCAATGCGGTCGCCCGAGTTGCCGGAAGGATCGGTCTTCTGGTCATCGGCCTTCGCGTGGATCACGATCGACGTTCCCCCATTGCTGAACAGCGAATGGTTGTCGCTGCCGAGGTTCACGTCTTTGCTTTCGGTCTTCAGTTTGGCTTTGCCGTTTGCGCCGACCATGAAATTAGCATGATCGCCGGCATGATGGCCTTCTGGATTGTCGAAGCCATGCTTCTTGCCATCCGGATTGAAGTGCGGTCCGGCGGATTTGAAGTCGGGCGCGGTGCAACTCGCATTCTGGTGGAAGTGAATGGCGTGTTCGCCCGGCGGGAGATTTTCGAGATTGAGTTCCATTCCCACTCCTCCCGATTTTGCTTCCCACAGTATGATTGTGCCGACGCTTTTGCCCTGCGCGTCCTGCATGTGAACGATAGTTTTAGCGAAGCTCGCGGAAGCGAGCGCCAGAAACAACGAGAGAGCGAGAGCAAACGAGCAGTTGGTTTTCATGGCACAAAATTATAGACCAGCTCCAAGTTCTAAGCTCTAGGTTCCAAGCTTTAGGCGCGAGAAGGACGCGCTTGGAGCTGAGAGTTCGGAGCTGAGGCCTGGCAACTGGCAACCGGCAACTGCCTTCCTTCACACCGCTTCACATCAATTCAGACCGGCTCCATGGACGTTTTCAGCTTGCGGGTGCAAGATCACTCTCGTGGTTGGGTGAACCGAATCTTCCCCGATTTCAAAATCCAACTAAGGAGAAGGTTATGAAAAAGCACACCGCTACCATGCTCATCCTGATGCTGGCCGCACTGACGGGGCTGGTAAACGCGCAAACCGGAACGATGGTCATCACTCAGGTTCCGTTCAATTACATCGCCAATGGCAAGACGATGCCGGCGGGCGAGGTCCGAGTGCGAGTCGAGAACAACGGACATCTGTATCTGTCGATCGCGAGCGGCGATCAACGGATTTTTGCACTTCCGCAGACGAGCGAGTCTGCCACGGCAGCCGAGGCCTCGAGCCTGGTGTTCCATAAGTACGGCAACCGTTATTTCCTTGCCAGCGTCAGCAGGCAGGGTCAGAACGTCAGCTACGAACTCCCCGCAGGCAGCCTGGAGAAAGAACTGCGAGCCTCCAACGTCGACGAGAAAAATGTGATGCTGGTTGCGTCCTTGAAGATGTTTGGCAAGTAGATCGCGAAACAGTTTGCGAGTTGCGCTAACGCGCGCGAGGGAGCGGGGCTTGGGGCCCTCTCCCTCGTTTAGTTTTTGGGCCGCTGGGGACGGACTGAAGACAGCTTCCCCCTTGGCGCGAAACGCGTTGCAATGGGACAATAGAAGATATGCGTAAACCTCTCATTGCAGCGGTCCTATTGGCCGCCGGATCGATGCTTGTGGCCGATGGCGCCGCCCAGCAAAGTCCGGCCGCGACAACCTCAACAGCTCCAGCGGCCGGTTCCAAGACTCCCGCCAAAAAGAAGACAACAGGCGCAGCCGCCGCGGCTCCACTTACGTCGCGCAAGCAGAAATTCAGCTACGCGCTTGGTATGAA
Source organism: uncultured Acidobacteriaceae bacterium (assembly GCA_963803645.1). Lineage (GTDB taxonomy): Bacteria > Acidobacteriota > Terriglobia > Terriglobales > Acidobacteriaceae > Acidiflorens. The sequence continues at coordinate 2,341,118 of CAWDNK010000007.1, forward strand.
CATTGCAATGGGACTCGGGACGAACCTGAAGAAGCAAGGCGTCGAAGTCGATTGGAGTCTCGTAGCCCAGGGCCTCAAAGATGGCGCTGGCGGAAAAGGTACGCGCCTTTCGGAAGACGAAGCGAAGACTGTGCTCAATGAGGTCCAGACGGAAGTCCGCAAAGAGCAGCAGGAAAAGATGAAAGTGGCTGCGGACAAAAACAAAACCGAAGGTCAGGCATTTCTCGCGGCGAACAAGGACAAAGAAGGCGTAAAGACGCTGCCCAGCGGCCTACAATACAAGGTCATCACGGAAGGCACCGGACCGAAGCCGACAGCGACGGACACTGTTGTCTGCAACTATCGTGGAACGCTCATCAACGGCACCGAGTTCGATAGCTCCTACAAGCGCGGCGAGCCCGCAACCTTCCCTGTGGGCGGAGTCATCAAGGGTTGGACCGAAGCTCTCCAGTTGATGCCCGTGGGATCAAAGTGGCAGCTCTTCGTTCCTTCTGATCTGGCATACGGCGAGCGTGGCGCCGGAGCCGAGATCGGTCCCAACTCAACCCTGATTTTCGAAGTCGAATTGATTTCGATCAAGCCGAAAGACGCCGACAAACCGAAAGATCAAGACAAGCCTAAAGATCAGGACAAGAAGGACGACAAAAAGTAAAGCAGCTCATGATTTTCGAGCCGTGAGCGTCGAGCGACAGATTGCTCGAAGCTCACGGCTCTTAGTTTTGCAGCGCTGTGAATCACCGCTCGAACTATTCCCGCTACGCTCCCAGGTACATTACGTGCACGTAGACTCCGAGCCGGACGTTGTAGGCAAGATACCAGCCGATGTGATCGGGATCTTCGTAAATGACGATCTCATCGGAATCCCACAGCCAGTCACCGCAGTAGCCGAAGTCGTAAGGAGCCACCGAGAAGTAGAATCCGCCGAACCAGAAACGGCTCGGACCGCCCCCCACCAGTCTCCAGACGTGCTTGCGGCCAAAACCGCCGGTGAAGTGCCCATGCTCCCACGGATGATCGAGATGATAGTGCGGGTCGTTGGGCCCGGAATCATGTCCGATCCAGTGTTTGCCGTTGTCGACGTGCGGCGCATTGGGGTGGCCCGGCTTGTTGTCGAACCGATGATCCTGAGCCGGCGCGCCCTTCTTGACCGCTGATGGACCGTGGGAGGGAATGTTTTCGTGACCGCCTCCGACCTCGGGCCGGCCGCCATGCTCATGCTGTGCGAATGCCGACAGAGAAAACGCAAAAGATATCGCGCATACAGCAATCAGCTTTTTCATATTGTTCACCATAGTTTGATTTAGAGTTTCGCCTCGCAAAAATTAACCCCGTTCTTCCCCGGATGTTTCTGTATTGAGTTCGGGGTCCGGGAAATTGTACACGCTGTCGGGAACGCAACATAAATTGTTGACTGGTGTTGCAAGGCGGTGCCGCAAAATGGTGTCGCGGGGAACGAACGCGGCGCATTAATTCGACTGCTCCCCCAGGGCCGCTCATTCGTAGCGCAGCGCTTCGATGGGATCGAGCCGCGAGGCGCGAATCGCCGGCAACATTCCGCTGACGAGTCCGACTCCGACAAGGATGACAATCGCCACCAGCAGAGTCATGGGGCTGATCATGAGCCGAATGTCACCCGCCTCGGCATGTTTGGCCATTGCGCTGTAAAGCGTGAGCCTGCCCACCGAGAGCGCGACGCCGTAGGCGAGGATGACTCCGAAGACTCCGCCGATCAAAGTAATCGCGAGAGCCTCGGCTAGGAACTGCACGAAAATGTGCGATCGGCGTGCCCCCAGAGCTTTTTCGACGCCGATTTCGCGGGTGCGCTGCGAGACCGAGACGAGCATGATGTTCATCAACCCGACGCCGCCGATGCCGAGCGTCAGCGTGCCGATGAATCCCAGCAGGATGTTGAGTCCGATGGAGACGATCTGAAACTGGTGGATCTGAACCATCACGTTGAAGACCCTGAGCGCGCGGCGGTCGGCGGGATTGTACCGGTGCTGGTCGGCGATCACGTTGCGTACGCTTTGCTCCACTTGCTCATAGTCGTTGGTCTCATAGTTGAACAGCAGGGAGCCCAGGTAGTGTGTGTCCATGATGTCGCCCAGGGTCGAGTAGGGAACGAAGATGAGGCGGTTGATGTTATCGTCGTCTCCGCCCTGCATTTTGGGGCTGCAAACCCCGATCACTTCGAAGCTCTGGCCATCGATCCGGATGTGCTCGCCGATGGCGTTGCGGCCGGAGAAAAGCTTTTCCTTGGCCTCCGGCCCGATCACAGTGACGCGCGCTCGCTGCGCTTCATCCTGGCCATTGTAGAAGCGGCCCTGATCCATATTCAGCGCCCGAATGTTATATGTGAGCGGATATTCTCCGACGATATTGAAATCGAACGAGCGGTTCTCATACTGAACGGTGACGGTCTTTCCATTGCTGGGGCTGATATGAGTGATCTGCGGAACATTCGTGCTGAGGAGATCGATGTCATCCAGCGTGAGCCGCACCTGGGTGCCTGCCTTGTCGCCACCGGCCTGCATGGAGGTGCGGCCCGGGTCGACGAACATCATCTTGGTGCCGAATGTCGCAAAGATGTTGGCGGCCGCGCGGCCGAAGCCCTGTCCGTAGGCCAGCAGCATGCAGACCGTCGCTATCCCCCAGGCCATGCCGAGCATGGTAAGCGCGCTGCGGCGCCGGTTGTAGCGCATCGCGTTGTAAGCCTCAATGAGGAGATCGCGAAGCATAAGATCAATTACCCAATCTCTCTTTACTCATGCCGCAGCGCATCCACCGGTTCCAGATGAGCGGCCTTGCGGGCTGGATATAGCCCGGCCGCGACTCCCGCCAGGGTCAGACTAGCGATGGCCAGGAACGCCGTCATTGGCACCAGGCGCGGCGGATCGAAGCCGCCGGGACCGCTGTAGTTGCGAAAGGCGACCATCAGCCCTCCGACAAAACCCATGCCAATCAGACCGCTGACCAGTGTGAGCAGAATGCCTTCGGCAAAGAACTGCATCATGATGCTGCGATTGGTAGCGCCCAGAGCCTTGCGCAGTCCGATTTCACGCGTGCGCTCGGTTACTGCCACCAGCATGATGTTGACCACGCCGATCGCGCCGAGCGCCAGCGTGACGAATCCAACCGTTCCCAGAAACTCGTCCATGGCATTGAAGATGAGGCCCATCCTCTGCACCTGCTCGACCGTATCCCACTCTTCAAAGGCATTGAGGTCGCGGTGATCGAAGCCGTGATTGCGGGCCACGACCTTGTGCACTTCCTCGCGCGCAAGGAGATGGTCTTCGGCGCTCGTCGGCTGATAGTTAATGGAGGAGAGGGCATCGAATTCATTGTCGCCCTTCAAAGGGAAGGCGCTCCGCATGATCTGGAACGGGATATAGGCGCGCATGTTGGTGCTGTTCTCATCGCCGCGGCCCACGCGCTTCAGCGTGCCCACGACTTCAAAACGGGAGCCATTGAGCAGGATGAAAGATCCGATGGCTGGACGGCCGGGAAACAGGTGGCGCGTCATCTCATCGCCGAGCACGGCGACGTTGCGCTTCTGCACTTCGTCCAGATCGTTGAGCCAGCGCCCCTGCAACACCGGGAGGAAACGGATGCCGCTATATTGCGGCTCGGTTCCGATGAGTTGACCACTGGCAGTGGCGAACTCGCTGACCGCGTGCACATCGCTGGTCATGATGACGGGTGCGTTGGCGCGGACGTGCGGAGCTTCGCTTCTGATGTCGAGGGAATCCTGATAGGTGAGGTGATAGTAGCGTGCCGAACTCGTACTGCCCGGAACAGCGGGCGCGCGACCGGGAAAAATCATCATGATGTTCTCGCCGACCTCGGAGAGATTGCGCTTGTTACCAGACCGGAAGCCTTCGCCGAGTCCGACGAGGAGCAGAAGGGAACCAACTCCCCAGGCAATGCCGAACATGGTGAGAAACGAGCGCAGTTTGTGCGCCCAAAGCGTGCGAAAGATCTGCGCGAAGACGTCGGTGACGATCTGCATGAAGTTCGAGGAACGATTGTAGCGGAGCAGCGTTTGGGTGTCAGTTCGAACTGTTATGTAGAGAAAGTTTGCTATTTGATCACTTATACCCCTTGTAGTGGTCTTTGAAAACAAGAGACTTACGGCGGGTTTTTCGCCAGGTCTTTGAGGAATAAGGAGTTAGCTGTAAGATATATTAAAATCAACGAGTTACGTGGATTTAGTGGCCTATTTTGCGCATTCTTAGTACGGTATGTTATTGAAGAATAAATACTTTAGCTGAAATCAGCTGGCTGTCGCTTCTCAGGACGGCGCTCGCGAAAGGAAGAAACGTCTGGGGCAATGCTTTAGACGGAAGAACCGGTGCGACCATTAAGGCTTGATCGTGAACAGCGCTCCGCAGCCACTAAATCTGGGGTGTTGCGAGTTTCGAGCCGCGAGCGAACCCGGGAATCCCAAGATTCACGGGTTCTTGCTTGCACGGGCGGGGCGCCCGCCTCCAGTTAGCAGGCTAGTTGGTTGCGCGTCAGCTTTACGCCGGTCAGGTTGCCGAGGATGGTGACTGCGATCTGCTCGGTGCGGAAAAATTCTTCTGCCGTGCGCTGAAGGTCTTCGACCGTGACTGCTTCGATACGCTCGATCAGTTCGTCGAGACTGTAGAAGCGGTCGTAGTACATTTCCTGTCGCGCCAGGTTGGACATGCGCGCCATCGACGATTCGAGCGAAAGCATTAAGCTGCCCTTGAGCTGATCTTTCGAGCGGCGGAGTTCTTCTTCCGGGACGGGCGTCGTTTTCAGGTTGGCGAATTCGGCGACTACACTCTCCACAACTTTGATGGCGGACTCGCGCGAGGTGCCGGCGTAGACGCACATGGTGCCGGTATCGCGATAAGGGTTGAGGTCGCTATAGATGGAATAGGCGAGTCCCTGGCGCTCGCGAATATTTTGAAAGAGGCGCGAACTCATGCCCCCGCCGAGCAGCGTGTTGAGAATGTAGGAGGCGTAGCGGCGCTCGTGCGCGACCGGATGCGACGGGACTCCGATGCAGATCTGGACCTGCTCGAGCGACTTCTTGTTGCGCAGATTGATGCGCGAAAAAGTTTTGGGGGCGGGCGAGTGCAGTCCGTTCTGCGCCGGCTTTACCTGCTCGAAGTGTTTGGCTACGAGGTCGACAAAGTTCTGGTGATTGAGATTGCCGGCGGCGCAGACGATCAGATTGCCGGGCGCGAAGTGATGTCCATAAAAACGCGAGACAACCGGGCGATCGAATTTCTTTACCGTCTCACGTGTGCCGAGAATGGGCAGGCCGAGTGAGTGATCTTTCCAGAAACTCTGCGTGAAGATTTCGTGGACCAGATAATCGGGATTGTCCTGATCCATTTTTATTTCTTCAAGAATCACGCCGCGCTCGCGCGCGATGTCGCTGGCATCGAAGACCGGGTGCAGGACTAAGTCGCTGAGAACGTCCATCGCGAGCGGCAGGTGCTCGTCGAGCACTTTGATGTTGAAGCAGATGCATTCCTTGGCAGTGAAGGCGTCCATGTTGCCGCCGATGGAATCGACCTGGCGGGCGATGGCTTCGGCGGAGCGCGTCTCCGTGCCCTTGAAGACCATGTGCTCGATGAAGTGGGAGATGCCGTTCCATTCGGAGTCTTCGTCTCGCGAACCAGTTTTGAGCCAGATGCCGATCGAGACCGAGCGGATGTGCGACATCTGCTCGGTGATGATGGTCAGGCCGTTCGGCAATACTTGACGACGAATGTTACGGGTCTCTTTTACCATGTGCTCGCTTTTCTAGAATTCAAACTTAATGAGGCTTGAATGGGTCCGAGTTCGAGGGGCCTAACTTCAAAAAGGCAGGTTCGTCCGGGATGTGCCAGTCTCGAATCGCACGAGGCCTGATGCACCCAAACTCTATTTTCCCACAAATTGAGTCTTTTACCCGTCCGGGGGCGGTTGCTCTGAAGTTAGCCTTATTTTTCTTCAAGTTGCGCGTTTGTTCCGGCGATTCCGAGGCATTACACTCAGGCATTACACTCAAATCAGATGCCGCCCGCAGCTTCCAATTCGCTATTAGGCTTTAACCTTCAAGAACTTGCCGACCTTTGCGCGGAATTTGCGCAGCCTGCCTACCGGGCCCGACAACTATTTGATGCGCTGTACCGGCAAAAGATTGAGCGGCTGGACCAGATCTCGACGCTCCCTTTGGAGTTTCGCGCAGCGCTGACGGAAAAGGGCTGGGGCATTGGCATGCCGGCGATTGACCGCAAATTTGTTTCGCGTGATGGCACGGTGCGCTACCTGCTGCGGCTGGCCGATGGCGAGACGGTAGAAACGGTCTGGATGCCGGAGGGAGACGGCGGCGAGAGCGGCGACGGCACCGAGGCTGGGGATGAAGTTGAGGCTGGCAGTGCCCCGGCGGGGTGGCGGCGCGCGACCATCTGCGTCTCAAGCCAGGTCGGCTGCGCGGTGAATTGCAAGTTCTGCTTCACTGCGCTGCTCGGCGTCAAGCGGAATCTCGAAGCTGGGGAAATTGTTGGACAGATTGCGGCGGTGCTGCGCGATCAGGCGGTCGAGCCGCCGTGGCAGCGTGTGAATGTTGTCTTCATGGGCATGGGCGAGCCGTTCCTCAATTACGACAACTTTATGAAGTCGGTGCGGCTGCTGGTGGAAGGCGTGGGGATTCCGGAGTCGCGGATGACGGTGTCGACGGCGGGGATTGTGCCGCGGATTTACGATTTCGGACGCGAGCCGGTGCGGCCGAAGCTGGCGATTTCTCTGAATGGCTCGAATGACGCGCTGCGCAGCGAGGTGATGCCGCTCAATCGTAAGTGGGACATCGCGGAATTGATGAAAGCTGCGCGTGAGTTTCCGCTGCGGGCGCGCGAACGGCTGACCTTCGAGTATGTGCTGCTGGACGAAGTGAACGACGCGCCGGAACACGCGCGCGAGGTTGTGAAGCTGGTGCGGGGGATGCGGGCGAAGGTCAATTTGATTGCGCTCAATCCTGGGTCAGAGCTACCGTATCGCACGCCGGATGCGGCGCGGGTGGCCGCTTTTCAGAAGATTCTGATGTCGGCCGGGATACCGGCGTTTGTGCGGCGTCCGCGCGGGCGGGATATTTTTGCGGCTTGCGGGCAGTTAAAGGGGACGGTGGAGATTCGCGCGGCGATGTGATCTGTGAGTTCCTGGCGAGCAACCCCCATGAGCGCTGACCGCTCGGGTGTGAATGGTTCAACTTCCTCGAAGCCCTTTTCTGGACCGTGCGCGTAGGGTACAGCCCTATCCGGAAGCGAGGGCGGCCCAGTCTTAGAACTCTAATTCGGCAATCAACTTCAAGAGTCGAAGAAGTGTGGTGCGCTCTCCCGGAGTCAGTTCTTTTCGCAGTTTATCGTCAGCGGCTATTCGCGCATTGATCAAGCGTTTCCTGTATCGGTGGCCTTTTGGCGTCAACGTAACATGAATTGCTCTGCCCGATTTTGCTTTTCTCTCCGACACAAGCCCTTCCTGAACCATTGACTTGATGGCTCGGTGCACCACAGTTCGGTCGATACCGAGAAGGGTGGCGATTTGATTCTGATTGAGTGCGGCGGCGCCTCGGAGTGTGGATAGGATGAAGCCACGGGTCGCCGAGCAGCGAGTTTTGCGTTCAAGTCTTTTCCCGACGGAAAAATAGGCGGCAGCGACATGGGCAAGTACTGAGTCCCTCAGGATGTCCTGAGGGATATCCTTCTTTGGAACGATGATCTTTGGGCCGATAACCTTGGGAACGACCATCATAGGACGGTCACCGTGGCATCGAGCGGCCGCCGCCACTGAGGCGGTTGCGCATAAGCAGGCGATTTCTTTCCGATCGCAATCACCATCACAATTTCATGATACCGGGTTGACAGCCCGAGAAATCTGCCGAGTCTGCGGCCATCAAATCCTTCCATGGGGCAGGTGTTGAGTCCCAGCGCTTCGGCGGCAATCATCAGATTCTCACAGGCCAACGATGTACTCTTCATCGCCCACTTTAACAAATCTTTTCGAAACACTGGTGGCATCCCGATCGTCTTCCACAAATTCACCAGCCGAAAAATCGCCCACTTGACCGCGCCAAAAATGCCGAACGGTCCCGGCATGAACAGGATCCGGCCGATCTTCGCCGTCCGCTCGTAGTCTCGGACTTTGGCCTGGCTGAAGCCGCTCCTGCGCATCCATTCCAACTGGGCTTGCGACGTCGCTGTCAGAGACCCGATGTCGGCCACTGCAACCACCAGCGCCGACGCCGTTGCCGCCGGCATCTGTCCCAGGCAGAGTTTCGCCGCGGCTGCCTTTCTGGGCGAGGATTCCACCCAAAAGAACCGGTACGGTTGCGAATTGAAACTCGAGGGAGCATGGCGGGCTGCATCGAGGATTTGCTCACGCAGTACTTGTGGGATTTCGACCGGCTCAAAAGCCTTAACTGCTCGCCTATGGAAGAGCGCTTCCAGGATTTCGCTCATGTGGTACCTCCTATGTTGCTATTACAACATAATAATGTTGCAAGTGCAACATAGAAAAAATGCAATGCCGGCGCTACAGTTGGCCCTAGGCTGCGGTACTCAGAAAACGATTCGGGGCGGGAAGTCCGCTTGCGCGAAGTCAGGAGTTCGCCTTGATCGAGCGTGGCTCGCGACTCGAGCACTTGCTAAAAAGCGCTGTGCGCCGCGGCCCGGGGTTGGGTGAGGGCCGACTTTGAGGCGATGGGGAGTTCCAGACGAAAGGCGTGGACTCCGGTTTTCGATGGGCGCAGGAGCCGCCCGCTGTGCTCTTCGACGATTCGGCTGCATGCGCTCAGGGAAAGCGTGGAAGGCTTGTTGACGCCTTCGGAGGTGAGCAGCGTGTCGCAGTCGGGCCGCGGCATGAAGGGCGCGCCAGTCGAGAATTCGATCACCACGAAATCTTCTTCGAGAGCGGAGCGAACCAGCAGCGCCGAGTGCGTTTCGGAATCGAACTGACCGCCGATCTGTCCCGCCAGGTGCCGGCAAACATGCAGGAGCTGGTTGGAGTCGGCGAGCACGTGGGGCAGCGCCGGCCCAAGTTCGAGGCGCGTGGTGATGCCTTGCGCTTCCAATTGCGGCTGAAGCAGGCGCATGGCGGTCTGGAGCAGGGAATTGGGCTCGACGGGCGAGAGTTTTGCGGGCGCCTGGCGAGCGAACGTCAGCAGGCTGGCGACCAGCGTTTTCGTGCGCCGCACCTGTTCACCAATCCTCGTGGCCTGTTGCTGCTCAACGACGGGAAGATTCGAGGCGCTGAGGAGATCGGAATATCCCAGCATGGCGGTGAGGGGATTATTGATCTCATGGGCGGCCCCGCCGACGAGCTGGCCGAGCGATGCCAGCTTTTCGGATTGAATGAGCTGCGTCTGCAAGAGCTTCAGTTCGTCGACCGATCGGTGAGACTTGTCGAGGAAGTGATTGAGTTCGGCGCCCAGCAGTCGCTGCCGCCAGAAGACCATCACGCCCATGGTAATGGTGGCTCCGAGCGCGGCGACAATCCGGAACGACCGGACCGAACTCGGGATTTGCCCATCGAGTTCGGCGTGCAGGGCAGCCCACGGCAAGGTGCATAGAGCGAGCATGCTCAGGCGTGTGATGGCCACGCCCAGCAGGGGCTTTGAAGTCTTGGTATCGGACAGGTCGTAGTTGGTGGCCAGTGCGGGAATCGCCGCGAACCACGCGATCGAAATGGTCAGCGGAATGTCATAGATACTGCCGCTGTAATAGGTTTTGTGGCCGATGGCCCAGTTGGCGAAATAGGAACTCGAGGCATAGAGAGCGCTGGCCCCGAGAAACTGCGAATAAAGACGCCGCCAGCCTCCTTGTGTCGTGTAGGCGAGCACGGAGAGGGACGCCAACAGCACAACTTTTTCCGTCAGATAAGCGAAGTTGAAATTGGGGTCATAAGTGCCCCCATCAACGTACACAGTTTGCCAGGGGATGACCATGTACACGTATATGAAGAGCCACCAGGTGAGCAGGAGCGTAAAGTCGAGCCGGCGGATGCGTTCGTCGCGCTCATCTCCGCGCAGGTGAGGCAGCACTCCGAGGGCGGCGATCATGGGTACAAGATGGAGGAAGATGACGACGTCGCCGGCAAAGGGGTCGGGCACATCCTGGCGCTTGATCACCTCGAAGTAATTCCACATGCATTGGTAGGTCAGCCAGAAGATCATGCCCGCGCTCATCAGCATCCAGAAGAGGCGGGCGTGCGATGTGCCGGAACGTGCGCGCGCGGCTTTGGGCAGGAAGGCAGCGGTCGCCACCAGCAACAGCAGGCTCTGAATCAGGTCGCTGGTAATGGTGAGCGCCTCGCCCCGGTGCATGAAGAGGGAGGCGGCGATCTGGGCGGCGGTAAGCGCGGCCAGGGCGATCCAGAATTGATGGCGTCGCGACAACAAAGAGAAACCCCAGTCTCCATTCTAGAGTGGTAGAGGCTGATGGTCTGCGGAGTGCTGGTTACTGTGGTAACCATGTGATCGTTGAGCGTCACTTGTCGTTCGTCTGTGGTTAGTCTTGGATGGACAGTCCGGTTTCCGCGCGAGCGGGGCACAATGCCTCTCAGATTGAACATAACTGGCTCGCTGCTAGTAAGATAAGGTTCAACAGAAAACCACTTTCGAGTTGATGACAGGCGGTCGAAAGAACTGTGGCCTGGGTCCTTACGCAACATCATGATCTGTGGCGTTTTCGCGCTCCGCTGAGCCCCAGCGAGATACGGCGCACCGAGCGCTGGCTGGCGACGGCACGGGTGGCTCTGACCATTTCCGCGCTGGTCACGATGGTGATGGAGCCGGTGCACGGGTTCGCCTATTCGCGCTGGCTGTTGTGGCTGTTGATTGTGTACCTGGCGCATGCCACGGTGGTGATGCTGCTGGTGCGGGTGCGTCAGCAATCCACGCTGGCTTTTCGCCTGGTGGTGCACACCGCCGATATCCTGTGGCCGGTGCTGATTTCGATGTTCGCGCCCGCCCAGCGCGGCCCATTTTTCCTCTTCTTCGTTTTTGTCATGGCCGAGGCTGCCTATCGCTGGGGACTGTGGGAAACGGTGAGCACGGCCGCCGCCGCGGTGGCTCTGTTGTGGATCGAATATCTGGCGGTGCGCGAGGGACTGGAAGCGGCGCTGCGCTCTCGGTTGGCGCCGCTGCATCTGCCCTCGGCCGTCAGTTTTCAGGAATTGAATCCGCAACAGCTGATCATGACCTCGGTCTATTTGCTGGTGCTGGGTTATCTGCTCGGCTACATGGCGCAGAACCAGAAAAAAGTTCGGGCGGAGCGCGCCGTGATCACTCGGGTTCTGAGTTCCACGCGGGTGGAGGCCGGGCTGACCGGGACGATGCAGCAGATCCTGGGCGAGATGATGAGTATTTACGGCGCGCGCCGCGTGCTAAGCGCTTCGCAGGAATCCAACAGCTATCGTATTTTTCTGGCCGAGATGAACCGCGCCTCCGATGGCGGACCGGGCGATGTACGCTGGCGCGAGTCTGCGCCTGAGAACATGACCGCCTATCTGTTCGAGTCTCCGGCTGAGGCGATCTACATGGAACGCGGCGCCCGCGGCGTGACTGGCGTATTTCTGGATCGCGACGGCCACCGGCTGCGCAACCTGGACGCTAAGTTTCTGGAAGCGCTGGCCAAGACGGAGAAATTTACGAACGCCATTTCCGTAACCTTCCTTTTCGGCAAGGAGTGGACGGGACGCGTTTTTCTGTTCGATCTTCAAAGGATGGGCGATCCGGAAGAGGAACTGCGCTTTCTTCAGGAATTCGCGCAGCAGGTTGGCCCGGCGATTTACAACGTGTATCTGATGCGGCGTCTGCGGGAGCGAGCCGGCGCCGTCGAGCGCGCCCGCTTCGCGCGCGAGCTGCATGACGGCGCGATTCAATCGCTGATTGCGGTCGAGATGCAGCTCGACGTGCTGCGGCGGCAATCAGGCCAGGCCCCGGTGGTGAACGCGGAGCTGACGCGCATCCAGAAGCTGCTTCGCGAAGAGGTATTGAAGCTGCGCGAACTGATGCAGGCGATGAAGTCGTTCGAAATCGATTCGGACCGGCTGCTGGGATTTATTTCGGATATGGTGGAGCGCTTCCAGCGCGAGACGGGCGTCTCCGCGCAGTTTGTCACCGAGATGGGCCGGGTCGAGCTTCCGCAGAAAGTGTGCCGCGAACTCGCCCGCATCGTGCAGGAGAGCCTGGTCAACGTGCGCAAGCACAGCGGCGCGCACCACGTGCTGGTCCGGCTCGCGCAGAGAACCGATAGCCTGCGCTTGACGGTGGAAGACGATGGCCGTGGATTTCCTTTTACCGGGACGATGTCGGAAGCGGAGCTGGCAACCTCCGGCAAGGGCCCGGCCGTGATTCGCGAAAGAGTGCGCTTGCTTGCGGGCGAACTCACGATAGAATCAAATCCCGGACAAGGGGCTCGCCTGGAAGTACGGATTCCGCCGGCAAGAAAAGCGAGTAGTAACTCATAGAGTAAGTCAGGAAAATAAGTCATGGAGAAACGTCTAACCCCAATTCGTATCGTGATCGCTGACGATCACCCCATTTTCCGTGATGGCTTGCGCCGCCTCCTCGAATCGGAGGGTGATATGAAAGTTGTGGGCGAGGCGTGCGACGGGCTGGAGGCGGTCAAGCTGGCGGGCGAGATCAAGCCCGACGTGCTGCTTCTGGATCTGGCTATGCCTCGGCACACTGGCCTCGACGCGCTGCGCGATCTTAGTGCTTCCGGCAAGGGCGCGAGCCCGGTGCGAATTATTCTGCTGACCGCGGCGGTCGAGAAAAAGCAGATCGTCGAAGCCCTGCAACTAGGAGCGCGCGGCGTCGTCATGAAAGATTCCGCCACTGAACTACTGCTCAAGAGTATCCACGCAGTGATGGGTGGAGAGTATTGGGTAGGACGGGAGAGCGTTTCAAATCTCGTGCAATATCTGCGGAACCTGATGCAGACGACGAACGAAGAATCGAAGCAAAAGAAGTTTGGCCTGACGCCGCGCGAACTGGAGATTGTCTCGGCCATTGTTGCCGGCTATGCCAACCGCGAAGTCGCCGAATACTTCAAAATCAGCGAGGATACGGTGAAGCATCACCTGAGTAACATCTTTGACAAACTTGGGGTTTCGACGCGCCTGGAACTGGCGCTGTTCGCGGTCAATCAGGGCTTGCCTCTGAAAACCATAATCTAACCAATCAGATAGAGATGGCCCGCGCGCGGCCGCGACTCCGGGATGGCACAAAAGTGCCATAGGGGGCACTCGCGTGCTATTGGGGGCGACGAATATTAACGGTAATTTGTTGACATACGACGGCGACCTGCGCCTTACCTTGCACACTTCGCGCGTCCGGAGATCGGAGAAAATAGTGATCGCTAGAATCCGTCAAATCTGGACTGAGGAAGACGGTCAGGACGTCGCCGAATATGCGGTGATGCTGGCTGTAATTCTGGTTATTGTGATTGGCACGGTGCGGCTAATCGGCACCAGCGCCAACACTGTGTTTTCACAGGTTGGCAGTTCTCTGTCGCAGTAGCCAACCGGCGTTCTCCTCGTTCTTCCCTCGATCCCGTTCTCCATTACGGATTCAATGGGCAAAGACTGACTTGAGAGAGTCAGGCAATTGAGCCCATTGCACGGCCCTCCCCTGCCCTCCCAGCTTTGCAACGGATTTTATGTGGATCGCCCTAAGGGGCGTGTTGCGGGCGCAGTCATCCAAGCACAAATGTCTTTGATTTTGCCGATCGGCGAGTTTGCCTATTGGCTCGACGGAGAGGGTGCGGCAGCCGTTTTTTCCGGCGCCGGTGCAGGCGCTGGCGCGGCGGCTGGCGCGCTCTTCTCAGGCACGGGCGGAGGCGCGCCGAAGCGGGTCAGAAATGGAAAGAAGGGCGTGACTTCAAACGGCATTTTTTCCGTGGCCGCCGTGATCGACACCGGCTTCGTCTTAATCAGTTCAAGCTGGTCGGTCCAGGGATCGACCTTGACGCGTCCGCCGAGCGGAAGCGCGGCAATCTGATCGAGTTTTTTCGGATCGAATTGCGGGGACGAGGTCATCAGCGACGACATACGGGTCGCATCGCCGTTCAAAAGACTGTCGCCCAGGTGCGCTCGAATCAAATTCCTCAGCTGCGGAGCCCGCGCCTGAACGGCTTTGAGAAAGAGGCCGGCGTTGGCGAGTTTGTCTTTGTAAGGCGAATTATTCAGCAGTTCGAGCGCTTTCTTGTCGGCCGCTTCTTCTTCTGTTTTGTCGCGCGCGAAATCCATACGCTCGAAGGTGCGCTCATCGGGGAAGAACAGGCGATCGTTGAAAGCGAGCTTGGTATTCAGTTGATGGCCCAGCACGATGTGCGCCAGCTCGTGGGTCAGAATCATGGCCAGCGAAGCCTCGTCAGGCAATACGTCGATCATGCCCCGGCTGATCACAATGGTGTGGCCCAACGTGAAGGACTCGAGCGGCGTGGTCAAGAGCACGCGGCAATGAACCTCGGGCTGAATATCGAGGTTGTTGGTGACCATCATATTGTTGACGACGGTCTGTAAGACTTTGTCGACCTCGCCTTCCGGAGCGAGCAGCCCAATGCGTTGCAGGCGGTCGATCACGTTGATTTCAGCCTGGTGTTCCCAGGCCCGTTTCGCCTCCACCGGGGACGCATCCTGCGCCTTCTGGCTCTGATCCTGCACATCCTGGGGCTGGTCCACGGTGATCTCGGTGAACTCGGAGTTGCGCGTGAAATCCTTGAGGTTGTAGCCCCACAGGCGAGTCTGCGCCTTGTAGTTCAGCTTTTGGCCGAAGGAGGTCTTGAGGTCGGACTCCTCGGAATAAATCAGCGCGGGCAGCCACAATCCCGGGCGCATGTTCTCCCGCCAGCTGTCAAAGTGGAAGTAATAATTGTTGCGCGCGCGCGCGGTGTAGGTTCCGTTAAAGCGCACGATGTTGTAATCCTGATCTTCGATCCAGACGCGACCGATAAAATGGCCGGCGCCCGCGTCTTTCTTGGGTGCGACATCCATCACGATGCAGCGCACCTCGCCGAGAAACTCGCGGCGGACAAACGTAAAGTCGTAATACTTGCGCTGGAAATCCTGGTCCAGAATCGCCATCTGGGCGAAGCCGAGCGGCAGATACATGCTGAAAAGCTTGCCGGTGATCTTATCCATGATGCGCTTGCGGAGCTTGCCGGAGCCCGGCGAACTGAAGGTCAGGTCGTCGGGTTGGCCGCTCGACATATCGAGGCGGCCAAGGAAGTACACATCGCTCACGGGAACCGGGACGTCCGTGTCTTTGTCGGTGCGCAGGTTCTGGAGATAGGTCTCCACCAGGGGATGGAGCTGCTTCATCTGAGCGAGGAAGAAGTGCTCGCGCTCGATGGCGCGATCCACGACTTGATCAAAGGTAGCCGCGGCGGCCGAAGACTGTTGCGAGGCGGCGTCGCGGCTGGAAAGCTGAGGTTGCTGAGCGGGAGCCTGCGCCCACACAAAGGCGGCACAAAATAAAAGGCAAACAAACACTGCCACGGGGGAGCGTGTCATTTTCTTCGTTTGATCTCTCTCCTAAATCTACCGCAGATCCAGGCTATCGTCTGTCAATTAAGATGCCAGCTGGAACAAGATATGCAACACCGCCGGAAAGTCGGTGGGCTGTCCGTCTTTCAGCGCCGGCTTGAACTGAATCTTTTCCGCGGCGCGAATGGCGGATTCATCCAGACCGTGACCGAGTCCGCGCACCACTCCCTTGATTCTAATCTGGCCGTCGGCGGTGAACACCACATTGAGCAGAACTTCACCTTCGACCTTCAACTGCCGGCCCTCTTCGGTGTAAGCGGGCCGTGGCTTGAAGGTGATTTCGGCAGGAACCGTTTTAGCTTTAGACTCGACAGCCGCGCTCTTGGCGACATTGTGGGCCACCACGTCCGCGTCTCCGAAGCCCGCTTGCCGCACCGTGCCTCGCGAAGCCGACACTGTGCCGGAGTTGTCTCCGGTAGCGATGCCGCTGCCAAACCCCGCGCTCGCGACCACACCGCGCGCTCCATGCGAGCCGCCAGTGCCGTTTCCGTAGCCTGGACCACCCGGCAGGTCATAGCTGCCCGCCGCCGCGATGGTTACGGGACGGCCGTGATTATCCTGTGCCGGAACGCCATTCGGATCGCCGAAGCCGCCGGTCTGAACTTTTTGCGGAGCGGCCGCCATGGTGGGCGTTGCCGAACTGCCGTTGGAAAAAACATTCGTCTTAACGAGCTGTCGCGGGATCACCACTTTGACGTCCGGAAGCGTTTCTTTGGTGGGCGCCAGCGCGACTTTCGGCGGCTGTATGTCGGCCACCTCTACTTTGCGCTGAACCAGTTCAGCGGGCACGCGCAGAGCCTGCGGGCGCGGCGTCACTTCGGCAATCTTCTCGGTGATTTTCGGCGCGGCAAAATTTTTGATCGGCGCCGGCGCCTGCGGTACTGGAGGCGGCGTGCTTACGAGGCCGATGAAATGATAGTCATGTGGCGGCAGGGCCAGGATGACCGGCTGCGCCATCACCGCGATTACAAACAGCGCCATCACCGCGGACTGCAATCCGTAGCTGACCACAAATCTTCCCCAGCGCGTGCCCGGCACAGGAAGCAGGCCAAGCGTCATCGGCGAGACGGCGGTTTGTGAGACGGCACGCTGCGGACCAGTCAGTTTCGGGACGTTCGGCGAAACTCCCAGCCCGGAGCCCGTTAATTGCGAAACCCGAGAAGCCATATCCGGCACCTCAAGAAAACTCGGCTGCCGGCATAGACCGGCAGAAACGGTGGACCTCAATAGCGGCAGTTTTTAACAACTGCGGGAAAGGCGGTTCGAGGAACCCACTTCCACTCAGTTGAAGTGCACGCCGAAGGCCATAATTGAAGGAGACACTCCCTAGTAAGATGCTCCGAATGGACTACTTACGAGGGTTGTCTTCTATCGTACCACCCTCCAATTGCCGCCCTGCAAGGTTTTTCCTATTTGGGAAGGAAAATCGGAATGGGAAGGGCATCGTCCCAGGGTATAGTTCCGCGCGCCCCGACTGTTTACTTATTAGGAAACTCTGTCTTCATGTGTGCTTGAGCGACGAGACCGCGACCGGCTCCCTCACTCGGGCGGCGCATCTGTATGCAGGGCGTTCGTGTGCGACTTTAACGCGGAATCGGGAGATTCCGAAGCTACTCTGCTTCCTCTTCGTCAAGTTTGATGCGCAGCGACTTGAGAAATTTCAAATCCTGATCGCTGATCTTGAGCTCGGGGTTGGTGCTCAGCGTGGAAACCAGAGAAGTCTTATCGGTGGACTGTTCGCCTTGCTTACTGACGCCAATGGTCGCTTCGAGAACCAGGAAGATATCGTAGCCGCCTTCCTTGATGCGGGCGACGACTTCGGCGATCTGCTCGGAATCGGACAACGAACCGTTGATCGCGTCACCCAGTTCCTTCATGAGCTGTTTTAATTGCTGATCCACGCCTTCCCCCTGATTTGGCGCGCCCGCGACGGCTGCCTGCGGCCAAAGTCACAGGCCTTTCCGGCGGCGGCCACGGTAATTGTACGCCCGGTCGCTGTTAAAATCGACAAGATGATCACGCGGCAACAGGCGAAAAAACTGACGTTGATCGGGCGCTCGGCCGCTCAGCAGTTCGCTGAACAGGCGGCGCACAGCCGCAAGGGCTCCGCCGTGCTCAAGGGATTGCGCGCGAGCGGCCGTGCACTGGGATCGGTCATGCACCAGCTCTGGCTGGAAGTTACCGGATTTGTTTTTCTGTCGATTGCCGCCGTGGGAGCGTTCGAAGGATTCCGCGAGTACGGCAAATATCACGCTGGCCTCGAACCCAGCCCTGGGCGATTGATTCTGGCGGTGTGCTTTACGATTTCGTTTGCATGGTTCGGGCTGAGTTCGTTTGTGCGGGTGCGAGCGAAAAAAAAGACTTGAACCACACAGTACACAGAGTTCCACAGAGGAATTCCTCCGTGTTCCTCTGTGCACTCTGTGGTTAAGAGTCTTTTAATGGACGACGAGTAATGAGCGACGAGGTCAAGATGGTCGAGCCACCGGCGAAGTCTAAGCCCCCAGTTTCAGACCAGCAGACCTCGTCGCACATTCCAGTCAATCCGCTCTATACGCCCGCCGATCTAGCCGGCCACGACTGCGATCACGACCTCGGCTATCCGGGCGAATTCCCCTTCACGCGCGGCGTGCAGGCCACCATGTATCGCGGCCGCCTCTGGACCATGCGCCAGTACGCCGGCATGGGCGATGCCGAAGAGTCGAACAAACGTTACAAATATCTGCTCGCCAATGGCACGACGGGATTGTCAGTTGCCTTCGACCTGCCGACTCAAATTGGACTCGACTCCGACCATCCGCTCGCCATGGGCGAGGTCGGCAAGGTGGGCGTGGCCATCGATTCGATCGAAGACATGCAGCGTCTGTTCGACGGCATCGACCTGACCGCGATTTCGACATCGATGACGATCAATGCGACGGCGTCGATTCTGCTTGCGCTTTATGTCGCGGTGGCGCGGCGCGAGGGGCGCGACATCCGCAAGCTCTCCGGCACGGTGCAGAACGATGTGCTCAAGGAATACATCGCGCGCGGGACATATATTTATCCGCCGCAGCAGGCGATGCGCATCATCACCGACCTTTTTGCATGGACGAATGAAAACGTGCCTGAGTGGAACACGATTTCGATCTCCGGCTATCACATGCGCGAGGCGGGATCGACGGCGGTGCAGGAAGTGGCGTTCACTTTGGGCAATGGGATTGCCTACGTCGAGGCCGCGATTAAGGCTGGGCTTGACGTGGATAAGTTCGCGCCGCGGCTTTCTTTCTTTTTTAACGCGCACAACAACTTTCTCGAAGAGGTCGCCAAATTTCGCGCTGCGCGCCGCATGTGGGCGAAGATCATGCGCGATCAGTTCAAGGCAAAAAATCCGAAGTCGTGGATGCTGCGTTTTCACACCCAGACCGCCGGCTCGACTCTGACCGCGCAGCAGCCGGAGAACAACATCGTCCGCACCGCGATTCAGGCCATGGCGGCGGTGCTGGGAGGCACTCAGTCTCTGCATACCAATTCGTTCGATGAGGCGCTGGCGCTGCCGACCGAAGCTTCGGCTCGCATTGCGCTGCGCACGCAGCAGGTGATCGCGTACGAATCGGGCGCGCCGCAGACGGTCGATCCGCTGGCCGGGTCGTATTTCATCGAGTCGCTGACCAACGAAATCGAAAAGCGCGCCGACGACTATCTGGCGAAGATCGAGGCCATGGGCGGCATGCTGAAGGCCATCGAGCGCGGCTACGTGCAGCAGGAAATTCAGAACGCGGCTTACGAATACCAGCAGGCGGTCGATCAGGAGCAGGCGATTGTCGTCGGCGTGAACCGCTTCCAGATCGCGGAAGAGAAATCAGTTCCGATTCAGCGCATCGATCCGGCGCTCGAGCCGAAGCAGGTTGAGCGCCTGCGGGCGGTGAGGGCTAAACGCAATCCCGAGACTTGGCAGGCGGCGATTCGCGCCGTGGAAGACACGGCGCGCACCGGCGAGAATCTTATGCCGCGCATTCTGGCAGCGGTTGAGGCGTATGCGACGGTCGGGGAGATCTCTGACGCTATGCGCAGGGTTTATGGGGAATATCGGGAAGCGGTCGTGATCTAGAAATGTTTCGAGGAGCGAGGTTGCGCCGACTCAACCGACTTATGTGCGGTGTGGTTGGCCTCGTCGCGATCGCGTTCGGACTAGTTCACGATGGGCACAGAATTTCGTACTCATACAGAAACTGGTTCGGCGGGTTGGTCTTATGGTCGGACCGCCCTGGGGATTGTCATTCTGTTGGGAGCAATCTTCAATTGGCGGAAGATCTGGGATTCGCCGCCCAGAGATGCGGCACGGCATGAATGATTTCTTCCGAAGAAGATATCTAATCCGCCACTTTGTAGTCGCACGCCGAGCGGCATGGATCGCAGTAAAAGAGGCCGTCCACACACAGGCGGATATCGATCTGTGATTGGCAGAGGACGCAGTATTTCTCGCACTCGCAGCGCGCTTCGCTTTGTTCACACTGCATGCAGACAATGCGGCTGGTTCCGGGTTTGGCGGACATGGGTTCAGTGTAGAGCGCGGCCGCGGGGGGTGGAATGTCACCGAGGTAATGCGAACTCAGCTTTGAGCTACGAGCCTCGAGCCCCGAGCTAAAGCCAACAGCGCTGCGCGACCGAATACGGTCCGATTGGCTCCGTTACAGCCTCTCGCGGCTCGCGACTCGAAGCGCGCGGCTGTGTTACCTTAAACAGTCCCAGATTCCCGGCAGTTCGACTGTCGGACCGAGGTTTGTCTTGTCTGCTGCGCCCGTCATTCCGCCCCAAGCGCCGAAAACCGTGCCACCTGCGATCCGTAAAACGGCGCTCAACGCCGTTCATCGCCAGATGGGCGCGAAGATGGTCGAGTTCAATGGATGGGATATGCCGGTCGAATACCCCGCTGCCATCGGGTGCGGCATCGTCAATGAGCACATGGCCGTGCGCACGGGCGTTGGCCTGTTTGACGTCAGCCACATGGGTGACATCCGGCTTGCGGGTCCGGGCGCGCTGGACGCGGTGCAGCATATCTCGATGAATGACGCCGCGAAACTAGCAATCGGACAGGCTCAGTACTCGGCGCTGCTCTATCCGGAAGGGACGTTCGTCGACGACGTCATCGTGCACCGGCTGGGCGTTGACGAATATCTGCTCGTCATCAACGCGGGCACGCGTGAAAAAGACTTTAGCTGGGTGCGTGACAACACGCGCGAATTCGATTGCATGGTGGAGAATCTCTCCGACGACTACACGCAGATTGCGATCCAGGGACCGAAGGCCGCCGATCTGATGGAGAAGTTGAACGGCACTTATATCGACGTGCCGGACAAGGGGATCAACGCGCCGTTTCAAAAGTTGCGCATCGACGCGGATTATAAGTCGCTCAAGTTCTATTGGATTACCGAAGGCCGCACGATGGCCTTGCGCACCGGCGCCGACCGGCTGTTTGATTCGAAGACCCTGATCGGGCGCACCGGCTACACCGCCGAAGACGGATTTGAAATTTACATTCCCTCCGACGAGGCCATCAGCGCGCACGTCTGGTATGGATTGCTGGAGGCGGGCAAAGAATTCGGCGCGGTGCCCTGTGGCCTGGGCGCGCGCAACACGCTGCGTCTCGAAGGCAAGCTGCCGCTCTACGGCCACGAAATTTCGGACACGATCAACGTTTGGGAAGCCGGACTCGATCGCTGGTGCAAAATGGAGAAGGCCGGAGTTCATCGGACGCGCGGCGCTGGAAAAAGCTCGCGCCGAAGGCCTGAAACGCACGCTGGTTGGGCTTGAAATGGTCGATCGTGGAATCGCGCGCGACGGCTACAAAGTGCTAGACGCCGGCGGCCGCGAGATCGGCTACGTCACCAGCGGCTCGCCCGCGCCGTTTTTGAAAAAGAATATTGCGCTCGCATATGTCCCGCCCACGCATGCCGAGATCGGCAGCACCGTGCAGGTTGAAATCCGTGGCCAGGGTGTGAAAGCGCAAGTTGTCCCGACACCGTTTTACAAGCGTCCGAAGAAAGCTTGAAGGGCCGAAGCCGTAACCAACATTTTGTGGCTAAAAGCTAAGAGCTAAAAGCCAAAAGCAGTAGCCAGGAGCTAGAAGCGAAATGTCCTATCCCACCGATCGCAAATATACTAAAGAGCACGAATGGATCTCCGCCGACGGCAAGATCGGCATCACGACGTACGCCCAGGACTCGCTCGGTGACATCGTATTCGTCGAGCTGCCGAAAGTTGGCACCGAACTCTCTACCGGCAAAACGTTTGGCACTGTCGAGTCGGTGAAGGCCGTCTCGGATCTTTACGCGCCCGCCTCCGGGACCGTCAGCGAAGTAAATGGCGAACTGGCGACGGCTCCAGAGAATGTCAATAAAGACGCACACGCGGCCTGGATGCTCAAGATCACGCTCAAGGATCCAGCCGAACTGAATGGGCTGATGTCAGCCGCGGACTACGAAAAATTTGTTAGCGAAGAGGCCGGACACTGAAGAGTATCGGCTGATCGGGTGATCGGGTGATTGAAAATCTTACGAGCCCAATCGCTTTGAACGGTCCCGGGAATTCGATTGCAAGCTCGACCGCAATGTTGACTTTGGATGACCAGATGGCCCGATCACCCGGCTACCCGATGTCGTCAATCGTTTCGGCTCCGTCCATCATCTAATTAAGGTTCCTATGAGATATCTTCCTAAGTCACCGACCGATCGCCAGGCCATGCTGAAGGCGATCGGCGTCCGATCCGTGGACGATCTTTTTTCGCCCATTCCGGCCGAATACCGTCTCGACCGCGACCTTGCTGTTCCGCGCCAGATGGCCGAGTCGGAGATTGTCGACTGGTTCAAGCAGCGCGCGCAGGAAAATGGCGAGGGCTATACCAACTTCCTCGGCGCCGGCGCCTATAGTCATTACCGGCCCGTCGTCATCGACGCGCTGGTGCAGCGCGGCGAGTTCCTCACCTCCTATACGCCCTATCAGGCTGAGTATGCGCAGGGGACGTTGCAGGCGATTTTTGAATTTCAAACGATGGTGAGTGAACTCACCGGCATGGACCTGGCAAACGCGTCGATGTATGACGGCTCAACCGGAGCCGCCGAGGCCGTGATGATGGCCGTCCGGATTACCGGACGGCAGGGCGCGGTGGTGGCGCGCACGCTCCATCCCGAATATCGCGAGGTCATCGGCACCTATGCCGCGCATCAGGGCATTCCTCTGACAACGGTTGAGTATGGTGAGTCCGGCCGCATCGATCTGAAGGCGCTTGAAGCGGCAGTGGGCGACGATACGGCTTGCGTGCTCATTCAGTCGCCGAATTTCTTTGGGACCATCGAAGACGTCGAGGCTGTCGCGGAAATCGCACACAAGCGCAGAGCGCTGCTGATCGTCTCGATCGCGGAGGCGGTTTCGCTGGGCATCGTTGAGCCGCCGCGCGCTGCCGACATCGTGGCCATGGAGGCGCAATCGTTCGGCGTGCCGGTTGGTTTTGGCGGCCCGTATTGCGGCGTGCTCGCAACGAAAGATAAGTTCGTCCGCCAGATGCCTGGGCGCCTCGCCGGCCAGACGGTCGACAAAAATGGCAAGCGCGGATTCGTCTTAACGCTAGCAACCCGCGAGCAGCACATCCGGCGCGAAAAGGCGACCTCGAACATTTGTACCAATCAGGCTCTGGTCGCGCTGATGGTCAACATCTTCATGACAATTTATGGCAAGGTTGGGCTCCGCGAGCTCGCGAAACAAAATTTAGCCAAGACCGCCTACGCGGCCGCGCAGTTCGGCAAGCACGCTAAAGTTCATTTCGCTGGTGCGCCGCGCTTCAATGAATTTGTCGTTGAGACGAGCGAAGGTCCTTACGCCATCAACTCGCGGTTGCTCGGCCACAAGATTGTCGGCGGGTTGCCGCTCAAGAAGTTTTATCCCGAACTCGGCAACGCCGCGCTCTGGTGCTGCACTGAGCTGACGACGCGCTCCATGATCGATACTGCCGTTGGCCTGGTTGCCGACAGCGAGCGCTCGGTGCGAAGTATGAAAGAAGTCGAAGAGGAGGTGGCGCGATGAAGCACGTAACCCGCAAAGCCACACGCCACATCAGCCAGAACGAAGGCTTGATCTTCGAAAAGTCATCGCCCGGCAAGGCGGCCTGGAAGCTGCCGCCGCTCGATGTGCCGGAAGTTGACACCGCGAAACTACTCGGCAAGCAGGAGCGTAAAGACCTCGGCTCGATGCCCGAGGTGAGCGAGATTGAGATCATCCGCCACTTTACGCGCCTCTCGACCTGGAACTACGCCATCGATCTCGGCATGTTCCCGCTCGGCTCATGCACGATGAAGTACAACCCGCGCGTGAACGAATTTGTCTCGCGCGTGGAAGGCCTCGCGAACGGGCATCCGTACTCTCCGGAGAAAATTTCACAGGGTGCGCTGCGCATTCTGAAGACGCTGAGCGACTGCCTGATCGAAATTACCGGCATGGATGCGATTACGCTCCAGCCCGCGGCCGGTGCTCATGGAGAGCTGACCGGCCTGCTGATGGTGCGCGCCTATCACCAGTCGAAGGGGAATCCGCGCAAAAAAGTTCTGATCCCCGATTCCGCGCACGGCACCAATCCCGCTACCGCCGCGACGGTCGGATACGCCGTCGAGAATTTGAAGTCGAACGATCGCGGCATGGTAGACGTGGCCGCGTTGGCCGCGCAGATGAATGAAGACGTGGCCGCGCTCATGGTCACGAACCCGAATACGCTGGGCGTCTTCGAGCAGGAGATTCACAAGATCGCCGACCTCATGCACGAAAAGGGCGGCCTGCTCTACATGGATGGCGCGAACATGAACGCGCTCGTCGGCAAGACGCGCCCCGGAGATTTCGGCGTCGACCTGATGCACCTCAACCTCCACAAAACTTTTTCCACGCCGCACGGCGGAGGCGGTCCCGGGTCCGGCCCGGTCGCGATCAAAAAAATACTTGAGCCGTTTCTGCCGACGCCCGTCGTCATCACCAAGCCCGATGGCACGCTGGGCTTTGAGTACAACCGGCCGCAGTCGGTCGGACGCGTTCGCGCCTTCTATGGCAACTTCGGAATGTTCGTGCGCGCGCTCGCCTACATTTTTGCCAACGGCCCTGACGGCCTGCGCCAGACCACGGAAGACGCCGTGCTGAACGCCAACTACATTCGCAAGGGTCTCGAAGGCGTTTACGATCTGCCGTACTCTACGCCGTCGATGCACGAGGTCGTCTTCAGCGATAAAGTGCAATCGAAAAAAGGCGTGCGCACCATGGATTTAGCCAAGCGCCTGATCGACTATGGATTTCATCCCTACACAACGGCGTTTCCGTTGATCGTGCCGGGCGCGCTGATGATCGAGCCGACCGAGAGCGAGCCGCTCGAAGAGCTCGACCTGTTCATCGAAGCGATGAAGTCGATTGCGGAAGAGGTGGAAGAAGATCCGCAGTTCGTGCTCGATGCCCCGCACAACACGCGCATCTCGCGCCTGGACGAGGTGGCCGCCGCGCGCAAACCGATACTGCGGTGGAAGCCGGAAAACGCCTAGGAGTTCCTTGGTCGTCCCAGGGCCAAGATTGGTGGAATGGCAATTGCCTTAGACTGGTATAACTGTTATACTACTGATGAGATTCCAGTTTAACGAGCGGAAAAGCGCGCTACTAAGAGCGAATCCAAAGAGAGGCATCGGTTTCGAAGAAGTGCAGGAGGTTTTTCTGCACCCGTACTACCTTGACGAACGCTCGGACGTGCCCGAACAGTATCGTGCGATTGGATGGGTGGGCGGGCGGATCGGATGTACGCGGTGATTTTTGAAGTGCGAGAGGACGAGGAAGGGGAGTACTACCATCTCGTGACTCTGTGGCGAGCAACTAAACAGGAACAGCAACTATATGAAGAGCACTCGTAAACGTCGGATACCAGTTTCCGCTGACGCAATTGCCCGTCTTGCCGATCAGGGTAAAGATGTTTCGCGTTTCTTTACCAACTCCGGTCGCATGATGGGTCCCATCCAAAGAGTAAACGTGGATTTGGCTTCGGGCATGCTCGAAGAGTTGGACCGGGCGGCGAAGGAATTGAACATTAGCCGTCAAGCCGTAATCAAAACGCTGATTCGACAGGCCCTCGATCAACAATATCTGGCACGGGAACACCGCTCTTCGAGATAAGAGTCATTCCTCGTCTTGGTACTCCGCCGACTGCTCCCTTTGCTGCCTATATGGGCCTAGGACCCATACCCTCTAAAAAGTTCCACTAGAGTCGTGTACCGTGGTACATTGGTACCATGGTTGATGAATCGAAACTCCTCGTCGAACGCGTGCAGACCGGCGTCCGCATGGAAAAGCGCATTTTGAAGGTGCTCAAGGCCTTTGCGGAGTACCACGACCTCACGCTGGGCGATCTGCTCGAGGGCATCGTGCTGCATGCCTTCGACGGCAAAACTCCTTTCAGCGCGGCGTCACTGGCGCGCATCCGCGAGCTTAAGAAGTTTTACGAACTCGATCTCGATTCCGGCGCGAGCCATCATTTGGTCGAGGGACGCCGCCGGTCTCACCGTAAAAATGCCGGTAAAGACGCACAGGAGAAAAAGAAATGACGGACCGGAAGGGGCGATCCGCTTTGGTGGTACTGCGCTGGGTACTTGGATTGGTGATTTTGGCCGAATCCGCGCGGTTCGCTTTCTCGCACGCCGCGGCACAGTCATTCGCGAAGACCGGAATGCCCGGCATCATCCGCCTTGGATTGGCGGGCTGCGAAATCGTGGCCGCTCTGCTTTTCCTGCTGCCAGGGCGAGCGATGATGGGCGGACGATTTCTGATCGCCGTGTTGACGGTCGCCATCGTTATCCATTTGCTGCACGGCTGGTTTGATGTCGGTGGATTGGTCGTCTACGCTGCGGCGACGTGGGCCGTCATGGAAACAAGTCTCCAAGCAGGCCAATCGTGATCGAAGATGGTGCGACTGAACAAGTTGCGACCGGCAACGATCACCGGCATCTGATCTCCGAATTCGAGCAAGGGCGCGCCCCCGGCGACTTTCACCACGTCGATCACCTACGCGTCGCTTTCGCCTACGTGTCAGAGTTCCCGATGCCCGAGGCGATCGCGAGATTTTCCGCCGCGCTCAAACGCTTCGCTCTCTCCAAAGGAAAGCCGAATCTCTATCACGAGACCATCACATGGGCATATCTGTTCCTGATTGGAGAGCGTATGGTTCGGGCAGGGAAGGCGCAGTCATGGGAAGAATTCTCGTTGCAGAACGCGGATCTGCGGCAATGGAAGGGCGGAGTTTTGGAACGCTATTACGAGAAGACGACGCTCGATTCGGACCTCGCTCGCCAGACATTCATCTTCCCGGATCGCCGCCTCGAATCCGCGCAAAAATAGAAAGAAGAAAAGAGCCCAGATCGCTCTGGGCTCTTTTTCATAACAGCTCTTGGCTAGGGCGTGCAGCTTACTCCGAACTGCCCGCTGCCGCGCTCATGGGTTCGTTGTCCGGTTGCAGGATGACGCCGTCAAACGGAGTTGCGCCGATGAAGCGTCCGCCCAGAACGCCGACGTGGCGTAACGGGAATCCGCTGTCCGGACCGCGCTGCCAGCTGCGTCCGCCATCGGTGCTCTCGAAGATCACGCCCGTGGCGTCGCTCGTGGCGAGCAGACGCTTGTGCGCGTAGTCGAAGCTGACGGAGGTGATGTCCTTGGCCGGCAGGCCGTTGACAACATGCTCCCAGGTCGTTCCGCCGTCCTCGCTGCGATATACGCCTTCGCGCGAGGCGACGAGGAACTGGCCGTCAGAGGAAATTGCCGCGCCCCGAATGCTGGTGATGTAGGACGGCAGCCCGGTTTGATTCCAGGTTGCGCCGGCATCGGCTGAAACCATTGCACTCGACCGCGTGGCCGCGAAAATCGTCTCGCCCTGCGCCCGCACCGTAACGAAGTCCTGGTGACCGAGGCCGGGCTCGATCTTCCAAATCCTGCCTTCGTCCTTGCTGCTGTAAACGCCGGCGGTGGTTGCCGCGAACCAGCGCTGCGCGCCGAATTCGAGATCGTTGACGCGCGCCTCGAGTTCAGACTTCTTCCACGTCGTCATGGTCGTGGTTTTTTTCGACCCCTTGTGCCGGACAGTTCTGGTTTGCTCCTCGGCCACCTGGTTCATTGGCTTCCACTCGGTGGAATTTTGAGCCAGGGAAAACATGCCTTTGTTGGTGCCGGCGACGAGCGTGCCGCTCGCGGCTTGCTTGAGCGCGAACACGTCGCGTCCGCCCAGGCCGGCCGATTTCTGGCTCCAATGCTGGCCGTTGTCGCGCGAATAGAAGACGCCGCCGTACTCGCGGTCATTGACTACGCCGACGTAAAACGTTGACGCATTCTGGTTATCGGCCAGCAATGCTGAGACATAGCGATGAGCGTAGCCGTGATTGGAAGTCTCCCACGTGGCCGCGCCGTTGGTCGAAGCCATAACGCCGCTGCGATCCGTGGCGATCAGAACATGGTTCGAATCCCGCGGATCGACGAAGACGTCGTTGACCACGACTTCAGGCCCCGAGACGCGCTTCCAGGATTTGCCAAGGTCCATGGTCTTCCACAGGCCCTCGGTGGTTCCGGCGTAAACGATATTTTCGTTGGTCGGATCCTGCTTCAGCACGCGCGTGCGGCGCGCCGAGAAGGGAATGCCTTGAATCTTTGAGAACTGGTTGCCCGCGGTTTCGCTCTTGTAAATGCCGGAGCAGGCGCTCGCAAACACTACCTGCGGATTGTCATGATCGACGATGACGGAGAAGACATCGGAATCGTCAATCATTCCTTTATTAATGTGCTGCCAGGTGGCGCCGGCGTCGGAGGTCTTCCAGGCCAGGTGCCAGGTTCCGGCATAAATAGTGTTCGGATCTTTCGGATCGACCGCGATCGATTCAATGTTCTTGATGTCGGAAGAATTGGACGACAGATGCTCCCAGGTGCTGCCGCCATCGTTGGTGCGGTAAACGCCATTCAACGATCCGGCTACCAGCACATTGGAGTTGCCGCGGAACATCGCCATCGCGCGAATCGACTTGCCGTGCATGGCGGGCAATGTCTGCCAGGTGCGGCCGCCGTCGCTGGTGCGGAAGACTTCGCCGAGCTCCTGGCTTGATGTGCTCCACGCCGAAACATAGACGCGGTCGGAGTTTTGCGGATCGACCACGATGTGGTCGAGGACGTAGTCGTCACCGCCCAGGTGGGCGAGCCGCGACCAGTTATGCCCGCCATCGTTTGAGACAAACATCTGTCCCGTGCTGGTGCCGAGATAAACGTGATCTGGGTTATGCGCGTCATACGCCAGGCTGCGCGCGTCGCCGCCATCGGGACCAAGAACTTGCCAGGGTCCGGAAGCGAGCAGTGCCGTACTCACAAAAACGACAGCCAGAAGCAGCCCAAGCTGCAAACCGGTGCGGAGAACTTGTTTGTCCCTCATACGCGGAAAATGACCCCTGCGAACAGTATTCGCTGTGCCCCAGCCTGACAGGCTACCACGGATGCTTCAAGGTTACCGAAGCCGTGAAAATAGAAAGGCCAGTAGGTTGGACGCCTACCGGCCTTTGGTGTATGCGAGGAACAAAGGGAGACGGGATTTGGCCCGTCTCGCCCGTTATTCGGCCTTCTTTGCTTTCTTTTTGGCCATCGGTTTCGGATGATCCAGGATCGGTTTGACCTTGGTCTCGTCTACCGGGGTGGTCGAACTGGCATTCGGGAAGGTCGCACCCGCCGGAACGATCCACTGTTCCGAGGTTGCGGTTCCCGCGTCGCCGGTGCGCGTTTCGATGCGGCTGGCATCGATGTGCTGCTGCGCTTCGCCTTCCGTGATGTAGTACTTCACGTCGACGGCGCGCTCGGCTGCCAGGTTCTTGTGGTGCGACTTTTTCGCTTCGGCTGGGTCGGCGTTACCGACAACCACCAGCTTGGCGTCCGGATCCTGCTGGAGCTTGCCGGCTACGTCATCCAGCATGGCCTTGCAGGTGTTGTCGACGCGCCACGGCTTCTTGGCGTTCGGGTAGTCGCACTGATTCAACTTGGTGGCCTGCGGCGGCGGAGGCGGCGGATTTTCCACCGTCACCGTGCTCGATGCTGACGCCGTCAGCCCGCGTGAATCCGTGCAGGTTGCGCTAATGGTAATCGGACCCGAGGCCGCGCCTGCGGTGCCCAGAGTGGCCGAGTTTCCGTTTCCGGAGAGGCTGCCGCCGCTCGCATTCCATCCACTGATCGTGACGGGCACATTGTCAGGGCTGGTGCAGGAGCAGCTGATAGTCGACGAAGTTCCCGCCTGGACCTGCGACGGATTGGCCGAGCAGGAGATCTGGGGCGGGTTCTTGGGCGGTTCCTTCACGGTGAAGTTCGCCGTGCAGCTCGCCGTGTTGTTCTTCTTGGCTTTCGCGTCCGTCACCGTGGCGGTTACGGTGTAAGCTCCGCCGGCGATGCCATTGGTGTCGATGGTGGCGGCCGTGTCTTTGCCTTCAATCTTGCCGCCGCTCGCCGCCCAGGTGTAAGTGAGCGTGTGCTTCGGGTTGAAGTTGCTGGCCGCGACCGTGGCGTGCACGGGCTCGCCGACCATCACGTCGGGATTCTGCACGGAGCAGGCCGCCGCTACTGCTGCCTCCGGAGCTCCGCCTCCGAAGTTGAATACCAGACCGGTGGACAGGCGCGCGCCGTCGAAGTCCGAGCGGCGAACGCCGGGATCCGTCAAGGGAGCGACTTCAGCAAAGTCGTGGTGCGCCCAGACGTAGTCGGCCCCGAACAGGCGGAAGGTCAGTGGCTTCCATATTCTGATGTCCATGCCGCCGCCGAGAGTCATAGAAATGCCCGTGTCCGAGCCAAAGCTCCGGCTCGTCAGCCGCTGCCAACCGACCAGCGTATGCGCGAAGAAGTTGATGCCATCCGGTCCGCGATAGGTCAACTTGGGACCAAAGCCGGTGGTGTTGATGGTGGCGTCGCGGTTTCCGCTCAGGCCCCAGGCGCCTTCAAACGAAAAATAGTTGTTGAAGTTCCACGACACACTCGCGCCGCCGCCCTGCGCGATCGCAGGCAGATGGAACGCATTGGGTGGAACGTTGTTATCCGGAATGTTGCCGCCGGGGTTCAGCCATTCATAGCCGACAAACAATTCCGCCTTCGGCGCCTGTGTATTGTCCGGCTGCGCATGCATCACGGCTGGGAGCGCAATCATTACAATTGCTGTTACAAGCGCGATGGCCGCGCCTCGGTAAGTGTGTTGCCAACGTGACATAGATCCTCCGAATCGAATGCACTGCAAAATTATTGAGTAAAGCAAACGAATAAAAAATGACCGAGCCTAGACTGCTTACCGGATGGATTGTGCTGCAAACACAGGATCATACAGCAAACGCTAACATTTTCACAATGATGACAGAATGTTTTCGTTAGTATCTTTACACCAATTGGGATCGTCCTTGTACCCAATTGGGATTGTCCGCGCCGCCGGGCGCGGCTTCCAGGTGGTATCTCAAATTGATATAACCAACTCTCCATGGCGCCCGCCGGCCCTGTTCGGTTGCAGCGCGACCATCTTCCCTGAATAATGCTCGTTAGCCTGAATTAATGCTCGCAAGGGGTGTATGACACAAGAACGGGTTCTGATCGTCGAAGACGAAGTGAATGAGCGCACCGGGCTGGCCGAGCTGGTCTCCTCATGGGGGTATCGTACCGATACCGCGGCCGACGGTCTGGAGGCGATGGAAAAAGTCGCGGCCTTTGCTCCATCGATCGTCATTACCGACGTCAAGATGCCGCGCATGGGCGGCATGGAGTTAGTCGAGCGCCTCTCCGAGCTCTCGCAATCCATTGCGGTCGTGATGGTCACCGCGCAAAAGACGACTGAAAACGCCTTCCATGCGGGCCGCCTCGGCGTACAGGATTACATCGAGAAGCCGATCGATTTCCGCCGCCTGCGCTCCATTCTCACCAACATCGGCGAAATCATCAACACGCGCGTCGAAAATGAAACGCTCCGCCGCCGTTTGCGCGACAAAGGCGCCCTCGGGCCGCTCGTCGGCTCATCGGCTCCGATGCAGGAAATTTTCCACCTCGTTGAACAGGTCGCTCCCAGCACGGCCTCGGTGTTAATCACGGGCGCCAGCGGGACTGGAAAAGAACTGGTGGCCCGCACCATTCACGAATTGAGCCCGCGCCGCAACAAGCCCTTTGTTCCCATTAATTGTGCTGCCATCCCTGAGACTTTGATTGAAAGCGAAATCTTCGGACACGAAAAAGGCGCTTTCACGGGCGCTCTCGAGCGTCGCACAGGCTGTTTTGAACTTGCCGAGGGAGGTACTCTGCTGCTCGACGAAATCGGCGAGATGCCGGTCGGCACCCAGGCCAAGCTTTTGCGCGTGCTTGAAGACCACAAGCTGCGCCGCCTTGGCAGCAAGGTCGAGACCTCGGTCGATGTCCGCGTGCTGGCCGCGACTAATAAGGTTCCCGACGAAGCCGTCGCTGCCGGCGAGCTTCGGCAGGATCTTTATTACCGCCTCAACGTATTCAACATTCATATGCCCGCTTTGCGCGAGCACAAGGAAGACATCCGCGAACTGGTAAAAAGTCTGCTCGCCGATATGAACCTGAAGCACGGGCGGAAGGTTTCAGACGTGAGCGAGGCGGTGCTCAATCTTTTCCAAAGCTATTCCTGGCCGGGCAATGTGCGCGAGTTGCGCAACACGCTCGAGCGCGCCGTCATCGTCTGCGAGAGCGGGCTGATCGAAACCAAGCATCTGCCGCCCGGTTTCGGGCAAAGCGTACGTGTGGTCGTCAACGATCCTGACGCCGTGCATCTC
The DNA here is from genome assembly GCA_963803645.1 of uncultured Acidobacteriaceae bacterium. Classification (GTDB taxonomy): domain Bacteria; phylum Acidobacteriota; class Terriglobia; order Terriglobales; family Acidobacteriaceae; genus Acidiflorens. The sequence continues at coordinate 2,373,502 of CAWDNK010000007.1, forward strand.
GGCGTCGGCACGACGGTCGAAGAGGCCGAGAAGCTGCTGATCCTGAAAACGCTCCAGGCGACCAATAACAACAAAACGCGAGCCGCGGAAATCCTGGGCATCAGCCTGAAGACGCTGCACAACAAGCTCAAGGAATATGGCCGCGCGCAAGATGCGGTGCTGGCAAGTGAAGAAGGGACGTAAGGGAGTCGTCAGTTCCCGTTCTCAGTTCTCAGGGGCGAGTTTTCGGTTGTGATCAGCTGGGGCCTCGACTCAAGGTTTGATTTTTGCTGAGCGCTGACAGCTAAGAGCTGAGAGCTGTTTTTCAATGACCCGCAAATTTATCATCGTGTTGGCGATCACCACGCTTTTCACCGCGCTGGTGGTTTCTTTCTCGTGGATCTTTCTATCTCAGCTTCTGCGCCAGCGCCTTCAGTGGACCGATGAAACGGCCTCCCAGCTCACCTACCAACTTGAGTACGTCGCCGGCAAAGCGGTTCCCGACCTTACCAGCACCCGCATCGACACCGCCAATCCCAAGGCCATGCGCGCTGCCATCGCCAACTATCTCCAAACCGATGCCGACCTCAACGAGATCCTGGAGTCATTGGTCGGCTATTCCCGCGTCATTTACGGCGCGGCTATCGTCGATCCAAACGGCATCACCATTCTCGACACTAATGCCGGCATGAATGGCAAGCCGTTTACGGAGCGGCCGCCGCTTAGCGCGTTGCGTGACGCTCGATTCCGCGATCAATTAAGAATTATCTACGCTCCCGGATCAATCTACGACGCCACTCTCGGTCTCGAAGTAGGCGGGGAGAAATTCGGCAGCATTCACGTCCTGGTTTCGACTGTTTTTTTGCGCCACGAACTGACGCCCCGATTGCTGCAAGCCCTCTTCTTTTCCGTGGTCGCGATTTTCTGTTCGCTCTTTCTCGGAGCCGTGGTTTCCAACGTAGCGCTCGGTCCCCTGAAGGCCATCAGCCGCAATCTCGATAGCGCCAGCGCGGGCGCTCCGCTGCCCGAAGACGAGGAATCCAACGCCGACGAGGTCGGCCTGGTTTCGCTTAAGATCGCGCACCTGGGCCGCCAGATTCGCGATACCAACGAGATATTCTCCGCGCTCAAAGACAACGTCGAGCAGGTCATGTCCAAGCTCCAGGACGGCCTGATGCTGTTTACGCGCGATACCAGGGTGGTGCTGGTCAGCGCTTCGGCGGAAAAATTTCTCGGGCGGCCCCGCCGCGAAATCCTGGGCCGCACCGCGGAAGAAATCTTTTCCGACGGCACCGTGCTCGGTGCGGTTGTGCTGCCGGCTTTTCAAAAGCAGCGCCCGCTCGTGCAATACGAGTTCGACTCCGCCGATGGCCGCCGCGTTCAGGTCTCCCTCGATTTCATCCAGGAGAAGGGAACTCCCATCGGCGCCCTGCTCACCATGCGCGATGCCGAGTCGGTCCGACGCCTCGAAGACGAGATCGAAATTTCCCGCCGCCTTTCCGCCAGCGGCCGCCTCACGCGCGGCGTGGCCCACGAAGTCAAGAATCCCATTAACGCCATCGTGCTTCACTTGCAGCTTCTGCAAAACAAAATGCAGCAGGACGATCCCGAATCGCGCCGCCATGTCGACATCATCGGCAAGGAGATCCGCCGCCTCGACCGCGTCGTGCAAATCCTGGTGGATTTCACGCGGCCTCGCGATTTGCATCTCGACATTGCCGACCTTCGGAAAATATTTGACGAAGTCGCTCTGTTGGCCGCGCCCGAAGCCGAATTGCATGGCGTCAATCTCGTGCGCAACCTGCCCGCCGAGCCGCTCCTGGTGCGCGCCGATCCCGATCTGATGAAGCAGGCCATTCTCAACCTGGTCATCAACGGCGTGCAGTCGATGGAGAAGCGGGGAACCCTCACCATCGCCGCTTATCGCGAAGAAGAAATGATCGTTGGCGAAGTACGCGATCAGGGCCACGGCATTCCGGCCGATGCCCGCGAAAAAATCTTTGAACTTTACTTCACTACCAAGGGCGACCAGGGCGGCAGCGGAATCGGCTTGGCGCAAACCTACCAGATCATGCAGTGGCACTATGGTTCGGTGGAGTTCGAATCGGTAGTCGGGCAGGGGACGACGTTTCGATTGCGCCTGCCCGCTCTCGTCACCAAGCCGGAAGTTGAATCGCAGGTGCCCGCGTGATGACTCGCATGATCGCGCGCCCGATAACCAAAGCTAACGTGCGCCTGGCTGGTCGACTGCTGCTTGCGCTTTGCTTGGCGACTTGTGCAACGGCATCCGTGTCTCAGCAGCCGGATGCACCTGCGCAGCCGCAGCCTGCGACCGGGCAAGCCGCGGCTCCGGCCGCCAGCGCCACCCCCGCCGCCCAACCCGCCAGCACCGCTCGCGGCACACAGGCCGCCGGCAGCGCTGCTCGCCATCGGGCCGCGGCCAAGCGCGCGGCATCCTCCGCGTCGACCGGCGGGCCCAAAAAGATTGTTGTGCGCGAGGGCGGAGCCGACGAGCCGACCACGCAAATCGTCACCGGCATGCCTCCCGAAGAAGCCGATCGCGAGCGCGGCGAAGCGGAACTGCTCCTGAGCACAACCTCCGAGACTCTCAAGGAGATCGCGCCCCGTGCGCTCGACGCTGCGCAGGAGGAGATCATGTCGCAGATTCATAACTATATGAAAGGTTCGCGCTCCGCCCTGAAAGAAGGCGATATTCCGCGGGCTCACACGCTGGCCGTAAAGGCCGGGCTGCTGGCCGATGACTTAGCACGGCGCTAAATGATTTAGCACGAACTAAAGACGACTCGGCCCGGCAGTAAGCTGGACCAGCTGCTAAAGACGCCGTGTTGTGGCGTTGCCCTTGTGCTTCACGTCCCACTCACGCAACTGCGATATCAGAAACACAATCAGCATCAGCATCTCCGGCTCAATCGGGCTCCGATACCGCGTGAGAATGAATGTGATGTAGTAAACCGTCGGATACGACAAGAAGAGCAGTAAATATAATGTCGCTCCCGGCAACCGTTGCCGCAGCGCAATGCAAAGGCCCCAAAGCGCCGACACGGTCGCGCAGAGAAAGAGAAACGTCTTCGCCTCATAAATGCCGCGATACTTCTCGGCGTGGGGCGGTTCAGTCCAGAAATAAAAAAAACGCGCGAAACTCAGATAAGCAAAGCGCCCCGGCTCATCGTGCACGAACTGTAAGGCTTGCTGAAGCTTGCTTTTCACGTATGCCGGCTCGCCCATCGCGTGGTAGCGCGTGAATTCCTCAAAATTCTGACTGGGATGCAAATAGAACTGCCAATCTCCCTGCGCGGTCGGCGAGTTGCCGAGGTGGAACTCAACCCCAAAGTTGCCGCGAATCGGAATAAATTTGTGAAACACGCGGTAGTCACGAACCAGCCAAGGCCCGATCGTCGCGAAGAATAAAATGGCGCCCACCGTGGCATCCCGAAGAAAAGCCTTCCCTTGGCGATGTCGCCGCCAGCAAATCCAAATTCCCGCGAAGGGTAAGAATGCCAGTTGCGCAGTGTTGGTCAGCCCGGCAATTCCCCATAGGAATCCATAAATTGCCCAGGCAAAGATTGGCGACGCAAAGGCCGACTTCCGGACGAGTGCCAGCTTGTCTCTTCCCTCCGCCAGTTGCAGCGTCATCATAAAAAGCAGCGTCAACAGCAGCGCGGAGAGCGCCGTGTCCCAGATCGATCGGAATCCCCAGTACATCGTGTAGGGAAACAGCGCCCATACCCAGGCGCTCTGGCGCGCGGTTCGCTCACCAAACGTGTAGAGCGCCGCAAAATAAATGGGGATACACGTGACTGCCGAAAAAGCGCAATTCAGCAACAGAGCGGCGACGATGGCCGCGCGCGAGTAGACGCCGAAGAGCACAAAGTAGCGGCTGAGCAGATAGGGCCACGCGGGCGCGAGCCATGCAGTCGGCCCGGTTGGAGGCCCAAACGGATTGCTGAAACCCTGTCCTGACGCAAGCGCCGCTGCAATGTGTCCCGACTCGTCGAAGTCAAGCTTCGCGGAGTAGGTGTGAAACAAGACCATACCCGCAACGCGTAACAGAAATCCGATCAAAACAACTTTCAGCAGCAGGCGCCAGGGAGATGTCGACTTGGAGAATGTGTCCAATAGAGGAAGCGTGCGACGTCAGGCGAGCAAAAGCTAATCTATATCGGACGTGAAGTGGTGACAAGATGGAACAAGCGACGCCCAAGGAAAAGAAAACAACCGCTGCAACGAAATCGCAATCTCATTTTGAGAGCTGAGAGCTGAGAGCTGAGAGCTGAGAGCTGAGAGCTGAGAGCTGAGAGCCGAGAGCCGAGAGCTGAGAGCCGCCCTATTCGCTCGTAAAGTAATCCACCGTCACCGGATTCTCAAACAGCGAATAATCCCGCGTGACCACCGTGATGCCGCTGTCGGTCACAAAATACCGCTCCCGGTCGGCTTCGGGTTCATAGCCGATCGTCGTCCCCTCGGGCACATGCACGTCGCGGTCGATGATGGCTTTGCGGATGCGGCAATTCCGCCCCACGTTGACGTGCGAAAAAAGAATCGTATCTTCGATCTCGCTATACGAGTTCACGCGCACATCGGGGGACACCACGCAATTCTTCACCGTGCCGCCCGAGATAATGCACCCGCCCGAGACCAGCGAATCCAGCGCGCGCCCCATGCGCGCCTCCTCGGCAAACACAAACTTCGCCGGCGGATACTGCCGCTGATGCGTGCGGATCGGCCAGCGGTCATCGTACAGATTGAACACCGGCGAAACCGACACCAGGTCCATGTTCGCTTCGTAATAAGCTTCCAGCGTTCCCACGTCGCGCCAGTAGAGCGCCTCTTTCTTGTTCTCATCAACAAAATTAAACGAGAAAACGCTGTAGTCGTTCAGCATCGCCGGCAAAATGTCTTTGCCGAAGTCGTGGCTCGAATCCGGGTTCTCGGCATCCTTGAGCAGCACCGGAATCAGCACATCCGTATTGAAAATGTAGATGCCCATCGAAGCCGAAATCTTGCTCGCATCGTAGGGCGAGCGTAGCGCCGTCTCCTGGGGTTTTTCCACAAAGCCGGTGATCCGACTCTGGGCATCGATGTCGACCACCCCAAAATGGCGGCACTCCTCAGGCTCCGTCAACAGCGTGGCGACGGTAACGTGCGCGCCGCTATCGGTGTGCTGCTGGAGCATGCGTTCATAATTCATCTTGTAGATGTGATCGCCCGAAAGGATGAGCACATACTTCGGCTGCTCCGACCCGATCGAATAAATGTTCTGATACACGGCGTCGGCGGTGCCCATGTACCAGTTGTCGCTCACGCGCTTCATGGGCGGCAGGATTTCGATAAATTCGCCGATCTCGCGCCCCAGAATATTCCAGCCCTCGCGAATCTGCCGGTTGAGTGAGAGCGCCTTGTACTGCGTCAGGATGTAGACGCGGCGCAGGCCTGAGTTCACGCAGTTTGAAAGGGTAATGTCGATAATGCGGTAGATGCCGCCGAAGGTGACGGCGGGCTTCGCGCGATCGCGCGTCAGTGGATAGAGGCGTTCACCCGCGCCGCCAGCCAGTAAAACCCCGAGCGTGTCTTTCATCATGACGCTCTTCCGATGCAACGCGCTGTGCGCGCGCTGCCCCGCTCCAACGCGAAATACTAGCACAGCAGACGGTCGTCACCGCCGGTTGTCAATGCCGGCCGCGAATGCCGGCCATCGACCGCGGCAACTCGGCCGTCGCGCGTACCAGCACTTGGCATTGTGCCGAGATCAGCTCTTGCTCGTCGCCATAACCCCACAATACGCCGACTGGCACAATCCCGTTGGCCCGCGCGCCGACGGCATCGTGCGATCGGTCGCCGATCATCACGGTATGGTCGCGCTCCAGCTTTTCCCGATCGAGCAGGTGCGCAATGAGTTCACCTTTATCGGCTCGCGTGCCATCCAGTTCGCAGCCCCAAATCGCGAAGAAATAATGCGCGAGGCCGAAGTGTTCAAGAATGCGCTCCGCATAAAGGCCGGGCTTCGACGTGGCGACAAACAGTGTGTCTCCGCGCTCGCGCAATGCCGATAAAGCCTCGGGGATGCCGGCGTAGACCTCATTTTCGAGCAGCCCGATGGTCGAGTAGCGTTCCCGGTAGACGCTGACGGCGTGATTCAGTGCAGCCGCGTCGGTTGTGTTGAGAAGCTCGCTAAAGGATTCGCGCAGAGGCGGGCCAATATAGCGCGCCAGCGCCTGATCTGAGGGCTGCTCGCGGCCAAGTTTTTCGAGCGCGTAGCGAATGCAGGAGACGATGCCGACGCCAGGATCAGTGAGCGTGCCGTCGAGGTCGAAAAGAATGTTCACTTGCGCATGTTCACTTGGGAATGTTCACTAACCAAATCGGATGATCGCAATCAGACGTGCCCGCGGACAAGAATGTCCGCTCCACACACGCGTTAGCAGTGCACGATCTTGTCGCTTTTAATGCCGCGAGTCGCGTTGCGCGAATCCACCACCAGCTTCGCGTCGTTCACAATCTTCTTGTAGTCGTAGTCGGAGTGGTCGGTTACGATCAGCACGCAGTCGTACTGCGCCAGGTTGTCGAGCGGAGCGCACTTCATCTGCAAGTCGTATTTGCGCCCGCGGCCCACGAACGGAAAATAAGGATCGTTGTAGCTGACCGCCGCGCCTTCCTTTTGCAGCAGCTCGATAATCGTCAGCGCCGGAGACTCGCGCAGGTCGTCGATGTCTTTTTTGTAGGCCACGCCCAGCACCAGCACCTTCGATCCGTTGATGGCCTTCTTTTGCCGATTGAGCGCGCTGATGGTCGCGGCGATCACGTGATACGGCATCGCCACGTTGACCTCGCCCGCGAGTTCGATAAAGCGGGTGTGGAAGTCGAACTCCTTCGCTTTCCACGAAAGATAAAACGGATCGACCGGAATGCAGTGCCCGCCGAGGCCCGGCCCCGGATAAAACGGATGAAATCCGAACGGCTTGGTGGCCGCGGCGTCGATGATCTCCCAGATGTTGAGGTTCATGCGCAGGCAAAGCATCTTCAGTTCGTTGACCAGCGCAATATTCACGCAGCGATAGATGTTCTCCAGCAGCTTGGTCATCTCCGCCGCCGCCGGCGACGATACCGGCACCGTGCGGCTGAAAATCGCGCCATAAAGCGCAGCCGCAATCTCACTCGCCTGCGCGTCAAGCCCGCCAATCACCTTCGGAATATTGTGGCGCGCCACCGTCGTGTTGCCCGGGTCCTCGCGCTCGGGCGAGAACGCCACCCAGAACTCGTTGTCGCCGGCAGCGCCCTTTTGCGAAGCCTTCAGGCCGAGCTTGTTGCCCTGCTCGAGAATCGGAACCAGCACCTCTTCCGTCGTGCCCGGATACGTCGTGCTCTCCAGAATCACGATCTGCCCCGCCCGCAGATGGGGCGCGACCGCTTGCGCGGTGTTCGTGATGTAGCTCATATCGGGCTCGTGATATTCGTTGAGCGGCGTCGGAACGCAAATGATGATCGCGTCCATTTCGCTGATCTGCGCGTAATTCGCGGTCGGTTTGAATCCGTTCGCCTTGGCCGCGGCAATCTCTTCGACGGTGATGCGGAAAATGTAGGTGCCGCCCTGGTTAATCGTGTCCACCTTGCGCTGATCGATGTCGAATCCGGTAACCGGAAACTTCTGCTCGCTGTAAAGCAGAGCCAGCGGCAGGCCCACATAGCCGAGGCCGATGATTCCGACCCGCGCCTTGCGCGTTTCGATGCGAGTTTTCAGGTCGGTGAACAATGAAGACGCAGTCATTTCAGTATTCATAGGGTTGCAAGAATTCTAACATCCGGTTTTGCGGCGGGCGTTTTGTGCGACGCGATCACGATCAGCGGCCACGCCGGCGCAAGGTCCATTTTCCCACGCCTTCGCGCGCGCTCGTCAGCCAGTTGCGATTACGAGGGTAATTGCCTGTCGTCTTGCGCAGCCCTGGCTCTGCCGCCGGTGACGGTTTCGGAACCTGCGAATCCTTGCGCGCATTCCCTCTGTAGTAACATTCGCGTCAGATGCGTGTTCTCCGGCTCTTTTTTGTCGTGCTTTTGGTTGGCGGCCTGGTCGCCAGCCAGGGCGCCCGTTTCCTGATCGTTGACAATGCCCAAAAATCCGATGTCATCGTAGTTCTTGCCGGCGAAACCATCGTCCGCCCGGCGCGCGGACTCGAACTGCTGCGTCAGGGCATGGCGCCGCGCCTGTTCTTCGACGCCGAAACTGGAAGAATCTTCAATTCGCACCTGACCGATATCGTGCAGCAATACATTGCGGATCAACCCGACGCCAACAAGCTTGCCCTGTGCCCGATCGAGGGGCATTCCACCGTGGCCGAAACCGCCGACGTCGCGCGTTGTCTCGAGCCGCTGCACGCTCACCGCGTCCTCATCGTGACCTCCGACTATCACACCCGCCGCGCTCTCTCCATCTATTCTCATCGCCTTCCCCAATACCAATGGAGCGTCGCGGCCGCCCACAATCCAGCGCAATTCGGCAACAACTGGTGGACCGATCGCGAATGGGCGAAGGTCACTTTCGACGAATGGTCGAAGCTCATCTGGTGGGAGGCGGTTGATCGCTGGAAGTAGAAATGCAGCTCCAAGCTCTCAGCTCCAAGCTCTAAGCGAGCCCGATTCGATTTCTGCGTGCGGTAATTGGGTCAGGCTGCGTTGTGTTCTTTCTGAATGCTCTTGATCAGGCCACTCAGAATGCGCCCGAGTTCCACCGTTTCGTACTGAATTTGTTGGAATGTCTTGGTCTCCAGGTAGCTGAGCTCGTGAGCTATATGCAGTTGTGTTTCAATCTCAAGTAAGGATCCGCGTGCGCGGAATAGGAACTGGACGAATTCTTTTTGCGAATACCGTCCTTTTCCTTCGGCGATGTTGCTCGCAATCGAGACTGCGGCGCGCCGCATCTGCGAAGTGAGCCCGTAGACCTCAGCACGCGGGAACGCCTGGGTAGAGCGATAGATTTCAAGCGCGAGCTCGCAAGCTTTGCGCCAGGCGATCAAATCCCGATAAGAATCGGCCATGGTCGATCTCCGGGAACGAATGTAAGGGATTGAACCCCGCGTCAGCAGTGACGAGCATTACGTCATCTTGGGTCGGTTTTGCTGAGAGCTAAGAGCTGAGAGCTTGGAGCTGATCTTGTGTTTGTACTCCAGCCCACTTCTGCGATAGTTTGAAAGTTTACCCGGAGGTTTCATGGCTCAAGTCACAATCACCGTCAAAAAGAACGGCTCGCTGAGGATTGATGATCCGAACGGCGTCATCGAAATGGTCGATGGCGATGGCAACAAATACGATCTCACCGGCAAGCCGGCGTTCTCTCTGTGCCGCTGCGGCGCTTCCGCCAACCGTCCTTTCTGCGACGGCAGCCATAAGCGCATCGAATTCCAGGCTCCCGATTGCGCCATTAAACCGCCGGAGCCTGCTGCCACAACAGCCGCCACAACAGGTGTCACAACAGGCGTCACAATAATAGCGCCCGCCATCAAGACCGGTGAGCAGCCCATCTAGTGCCTAACTCGGAAACAAGAGACGCAAAAACTCTATCCCCCGTTTTCATGTGATCTAGCATAATGTTGGGTTGTCTCCGCTTACACGGCGGAGCCTCATCTTTAATCTTTTTATCTTTGGTTTTTCAGGGCTTTTAGACCAAGAATTTTCGTCTCACACTTATGGGCTCGTCCGAAAAAGCGCAGCATGCAATTCGTCGCAGCACCCGCCTGCCCCTCGAAGTGCCCGTGCAGGTCACGAGTCTCAGTCCGAATGTTTCCTTTTCGGAGCGCTGCAACACGACTCTGGTCAATGCTCACGGCTGCGGCGTGATCTCGCCGCGCGCAATGGATATGAATCTGCCGGTGCGCCTCGAGATCATCTCCGCCAAGCGCCACACCACGGCGCTGGTATCGGAAGTTGTCCCGCTCGGCGGCGATCCCGAAACCTGGCTGATCGGGCTCGAACTTCATAACCCCGGCAACTTCTGGGGAATCGAATATGCTCCATCGGATTGGGTCCTCGAGGAACTGCTCCAGGAATCGCCCACGCCGGCGCCCTCAGCCCACGGCGATGCGGCAAAAGCGGCCACGCCGCCACGCCGCTGGCGCCTGACGGACGTGAGCGCGGGAGCATGCTACCTGGAGTCCACCACGCCTTTTCCCGCCGGCACTCCCGTGCTGTTAAGCATTAAGGCCAGCAGCAGTCAGGCAAATGACGAGGAGTACATTCTCGATGGTGTCGTCCGCGTCTCGCATGACGCGACGGGCATGGGCATTGAGTTCACGGCAGCGCACAATCCTGGCCAGCATGTCGAAGACCTGATCGCGCACCTGACCGGCACACGCGAGGCGCCCCGCGTCTTTGTTGGCCGCAAGGAGCGTGAACACGCCGCGCAGAAAGAAACGCCGCTGGTCCGCGATCCCGGAGCCCCCGACCTGCTTTTGGATCTCGTGCTCCACGGCCCGTCGCTCACTCAAGAGCAATTCTTCAGCGATCTGCGCGCGCAACGTCTCGGCAAGCGCCGCGACACGCGCATCGATGTCGCCCTGCCCGTCCTGCTTACGGGCGTCGACGCCGGCGGCCGTCCTCTCAGCCAGCGGGTGACGACCGTCAATATCAGCCGCCGCGGCGCGTTGCTGGAGGGCATTCACGGCGAGCTCAAATTCGGTGACAAAGTCTCTCTTACGAGGGGCGGCAAGAGAGAAGAATTTCGCGTCGCCTGGATAAGAGACGAAGACGATCCCGAAGGCGCGCGCATCGGCGTAGCCGCAGTCGATCAAAACACCACTTTTTGGGATGCCGCACTGGAAGCTGCCAATCCGTCAGGAATTCCGGACCAAGGCACACCCGAAAAAGGCGCCGGCTGATAACCGCTGGTTAACAACAAAGACTTTCGCCTTCGACCACTCCTCGAGCACGAACCCTACTGCGCGAAACTTACTGGACTACGCTCACCGCACCAGGCCCAGACAAATCCTGATCTGCTCTTCGATTTTTTGAAGAGTTGCCGGCGCCAGTGCACCAGTAGCAGGGTAGCGGACCAGATTCTTCTCCAGCGTCATCACCTGGTCGCACTTGGCCCAGGAGTTGTGGCTGAGTCCTCCCTCGCCCGCCGCAATGAAAACCCGCATGCTGAACCTGGCGCGCTCTTTTGTCGTAATGGGAACGACACACACGTCCAGCGCATGGCGATTCAGTTGATCCACCGACAAAATAAGAGCAGGACGTGGCTTGTCGAGCTCGACCAGATGAATGTCTCCACGCCGCGGGTAGCGCAAGATTCCCGAACTAGTCACTGCTCGCATTTAATCTCTCTCGAAGGTCCGAAGGGCCGCTTTCTGGAAAGCGCGCGTCTCCTGTCGCCCCTTGGCTCCTGCCAGCGAGAAAAATGCCTTGGCCTCTTCTTCCAGCCGATGATATTTCTCCTGCTGTATGGCCCGGCGCAGCAAATCATTGACACGTTCGCTGGCAGACCGCTCACCCCGGGTGTCGGCCACGTAGTCGCTGATCTCAGGATCAATCGTAAAACTCTTAGCTATTCTCATATAATTAATAATAGCAATTATATCATATATTATCTTATCTCGGGATTCGAGAAGTCCGGTTCACCTAGGAATCGCCGAATTCAACAAAACGAGTAATGAAAGTAATGAAAAAGATCCGTGAGAATCCGCGTTCGTCCGTGGAAAAGAAGTTACCGCATTCTCCCCTCACCAACTCCCGCCGCGTCAGCGCTAAAATATCCGCCATGACGAAACCTCGCACCTTGTCGACCCGCACCTCACGAAAAACCACGCCGCCGAAAGCCGGCCCCAAAGCCACGCGTCCCTTCGCGCCCGGCTACGGAATTGTGGGAGATCGTGAAGGCAAAGGCCTTCTGCCCTGGGCCTGGGTTGCCCGCAAAATGAATCGCTGCCGCACGTTTTGGCTGGCGACCATTGATTCCGCCAAAGGTGAAGGCGCACGCTCGCGGCCGCACGTGATGCCGGTCTGGGGAGTCTGGCTCGATGACGCCTTCTTTTTTTCTACCGGCCGCAAATCGCGTAAAGGCCAGAACCTCGCCGCCAATGCCGCCTGCACCGTCACGAACGACGATGGTATGGAAGCTGTAATTGTCGAAGGCAACGCAAAAGAACTGACGGACGACGCAGTGCTTGAGCGCGTCGCAGCAGCCTACAAGAAAAAATACAAAATGGATCCGCGCGGCATGAACGAGCCGATTTTTGAGGTGCGCCCCGGCAAAGTCTTCGGCTTCATTGAGAAAAGCTTTCCAAAATCGGCGACCCGGTGGACGTTGTGATCTCGCCGCCGATTCCAACGGACGGGCAAATCAACCGAGTTGATCGCAGCGTCAATAGCATCTAACTAGCAATGCCCAACCAGACTCAATCGCCCGCCGGCAAAGGCACCGTTCGCAAGGCGGTCGCCGCCGATCTCAAAGTCGGCCTGATCTGCGCCGATCGCGACGGCAACCGCATTCGCATCGACCGCCTCGATGCAACCGCCGCCGTGCTCGAGTATCACTTTTTGAACGATGAGCTCCGGGTCCAGGAAGGAATTCAGGAGAGCTCCATCGAGAAGTTTCTTTCCGAAGGCTGGTATATTTCCGCCTCAGCCTCGCTCTAGCCTCTACGTTAGTAAGAAGCGAATCCCGCAGCGCACTTCACGCCGCGCTACGCGCCGAAGCGTTCCGCGGCGCGCGCCTTGGCCCTGGCCGCTTCTTCTTCGCGATTCTTCGGCGGAGCGGTTGTCTCCAGCGCGCGCAGCAGCCTCATCGAGATCCCGGCCACATCTTCGACCGCCGCCGCAAAGGCCTCCTCGTTCGCCTTCGAAGGCTTGGTGAACCCGCTGATCTTCCGCACGAACTGCAACGATGCCGCCCGCACCTCTTCGTCGGTCACCGGCGGATCGAAATTAAATAGCGTTTTGATATTCCTGCACATGCGAATGCCTCGCGCAGCCTGCATTTTCCTTTCTTAAGTATATCGGCCTTCGCGCCGCTCCGGCACGATTCTGTTCGCTGGGTTCTGTTCGCTGGTATTCTTTTCGGTCAGCGATTCTTCGATTAGGAGATTCTCGGCATGTTTGATGATCTTAAGGGAAAGACCGCGGTCGTCTTCGGAGTAGCCAATAAACGTTCGATCGCGTGGGCGATTGCACAGGGACTGCACGCGGCCGGGGCGAACCTCGCCATTACGTACCAGAACGAGCGCATGGAGATGGAAGCAAAAGATCTGATTCTTTCTCTGCCGGGCGCGGAAGCTTTCATGTGCGACGTCTCGAATGACGCCGAGATCGCGAGCCTGTTCGAAAAGCTGAAACAACGTTATGGAAAGCTGCACGCTCTCGTGCACAGCGTGGCCTTTGCTCCGGCCGAGGAGTTGAAGGGCGACTTTGTGAACACGACGCGCGAGGGCTTTCGCATCGCCCATGATGTCAGCGTGTATTCGCTGATTGCAGTTTGCCGCGCGGCTGCTCCCCTGATGGAAGACGGTGGTAGCGTGATCACCATGACCTACTATGGGGCCGAGAAAGTCGTTCCGCACTATAACGTGATGGGCGTGGCTAAGGCTGCGCTCGAATGCACGGTGCGTTACCTGGCCGAGGATTTGGGAAAAAAGAAAATTCGCGTCAACGCAATTTCGGCGGGACCGATCAAGACCCTCGCTGCCCGCGGCATCTCGGGCCTGGGAGACATGCTCCGGTCACATGCCGAACGCGCTCCCCTGGGACGCAATGTCGATGTCGCGGAAGTTGGCAGCACCGGCGTCTTTCTTGCATCGGACGCGAGTTCCGGAATTACCGGCGAAGTCATCTATGTGGATTGCGGCTATAACATCATGGGATTCTAGACGCTGAGCCATCAGTGGTTTCAGGGAGCGCACGAGTTGACGCGCCCGGCATCGTTTACCTCACTGGTTCGGCGTGCGGCCTTTTGACAAACTTTTGACCGTCCTTCCTTCTCCGTCTCAAGTAGCCTATAGGCAGGGTGACTTTATGAGTCGGTGGCGCGCTTTCTTCCTCTCGGCTTCGGCAATCCTGCTCTCTGCAACTTTTCTGGCGACGCCTTGCCTGGCGCACCACATCGCTGTTGTTGTCGATAAAGATAATAAGACGCAGAATATTACCTCCGCTCACTTGGCGAAGATTGTCAAAGGCGAAGTCAAGAAGTGGCCAGACGGCAGGACTGTCGTGCTGGTGCTGCACGCGACGCTCGACGAGGTGGGCACGCTGGCGCGCTTGACGAAAATGACTGACGCCGAAGTGAAGGCGATGCTCGAAGAACGCAAGAATGACGAGCGCAAGAACAATGACAAGGATAAGGATTCGATCGTTCTAAAAGCATCGGACGCCGAAGTGATCGAGGCAGTAGCTACCACTCCCGGGGCGATTGGGATGGTGGAGGAGCACTCGATCAGCGGCCGAGTGAGCGTGATTAAAGTCGACGGCAAGTTGCCGCTGGAGTCGGGATACTTGCCGCATTAGAGCAACCGGGCCTTCGCCGCGGCTTCTCCGTCTGAAATCAGTTTTCGCTCTCCGTCGGTTTCACCTTGGGCGCGGGCAGCGCCTTGGGCGCCGGCCCGGGCTTGGGTGCCGGACTCGGCGGCGCTACGGTTACCGTCCCTTTGCGAATTTCGATCGTTCCTTTTTCGCAGTTGATGGCCAGCTTAGGTCCGTTCATGCCGATCGAGCCATTGGCGCTTGACTGGTTGTGCTCGTTTTCAACTTTGATTTCGTCAAAGTCGGTCTCGATTTCGCCTTCGTGCGTTCTGGCTTCAACCCGCATTGCGGTGTTTGGCGGAATCGTGATCTGCACGTCACCCTTCCGGTTGTCGATCTGGATATTACCCGGCTTGAATACGCCTACTTCAACCGTGCCGTTCGTATCTTCCAGGCGCAGGTCTCCGGTTAAGCCTTCGAGCGCGATGTCTTTCGAGCGCGTGCTCAGATGCATCGGGCCCGCGAGCGAATCGGCGCGGAGGTCGCCAGAATCCAGATCCAGCCGTCCATCGAGATGCGCGAACTGCATGTCGGTGCGCGAGGAGTGGAAGTCCACCGTCTTTGTAATCCGCACCAGCCGCACGCTCTCCTGGAACTCACCCGTCAGATGCACGGCGCCATCGATGTCTTCGACATCCACCTCTTTGGCACGCCCCTGAATGGTCACATCGCCTTTTATGCGTTGGACGCGCGCAGCGCTCGATTCCACATTGAGCGTCGCGTTACCGGTCTGATCGTTGACGGCGATCTCGCCATGCTGGTTGCTGACGACGAGCGAGCCAGTCATGCCCGTTACGGTCACATCGCCACGGCGAGAGGTAATAGTCAGATCGATATTACGTGGCACGTAAACATCCATGTCCGTGCTCACGCCCCGGTCGCCGCCGGCCTGAGTGTTCGCATTCAGGGTCACGACTTTATCTGCCGGCGTCATGGTGATATCGGTCTTGTGGTTGAGGTCGTCGGCTTTCGACTGGCTGTCGGAATGAACTTTTTTGCGCCACGCGACTCTGATTTTTTTGTCATCCGTCACATTGACGGTAACCGCGCCGCGATCGTCAAGAATATTCAGCCCCGTCATCCCCGCGGGCGCATCGGCATTGAGGTCCCCGTTGTAGTCGTAAGACTGCCCGCCGAAAATATCGTCGAAGTCGTTGTCATCGATCTCCAGCTGGTCGCGCATGTTTCCCAAATTCAAATGCGACACACCCGTGGCAATCAGGCCGCCGACGATGAGGAAGATCATTAGAAATACTCCGCCGACTCCGATGCCTCTGCCAGCCACGCCGGCACGCTTGGATTGCTCATGCTCGATCAGCTTGATGATGCCCCAAAGAATCAGCAGCGCCGGCCAGAAGCGTCCGAAGAGCACCAGGAGCCCGTGCCAGTTCAATATGCCCATCGTCCCGGCCAGAAACAGCGCGCCGATCAGGATCAGCACGACCGCGCCCGCGATGGAGCGCGGCGGACGGGGCGGCGGTATGTAAGGCGGAGGTGGAACCACAGGGTTCGGAACGACAGGGTTCGGAAATCCGGGATTCGGCGTGCCTGGGTTAGCCATGGTTCACCTCGCTTGGTGCAGATGGTGTTTCTGGCGGAGTCGGCGGAGTCGGTGGTGGCGGCACATCCCGCGGCGGAATCACGCCTCTGCAGGCAGGGTAGGGCGGCACACCCTGATCTCCAGGGCGCTGCACCAGCTTCAGGATTCCGAGCACCAGGAGTATTACCGGCCAGGTGTGGTTAAAGCCAAGGTCCGGATGATCCACGGTTGACAAGAGCCAGAGCGTGCCCACCGTAAACAGTATGACTGGGCCCGTGAGCCGCCGCCGGCAGTAAAGTGGGTCGCCCACGCCTCCCACCCATCCGTAGTTGCGCGCAAACAGCCATGCGCCGAGCCCCATCAGAAACACCGGCCATATACGATCGAACCCATATTCGAACATCCCCGCCGTGTGCAGCAGAAACAGCACGCCCAGCAGGATGAGAACGATCGCGCCCGTGGGAACTCTGGACGAAGACGAATCGCCCCTGAGGCTTGCCGCTCCGCCACCAAATGAAGCCGCCAGTCCGTACGGGTCGGGCGGCGCCAGGCCTGCCTGAATCGCTCGCGCCGATCGCACCGCGTCAAAAATCTGGTAGACGATAAAGAAAATCAATCCCGCGATTGAGAAAGACAAAAGCGCGCCGGACTCGTGCTCGCCACCAACGCTAATCCCTGCTACCAGCATCGCGAAGATGATCAGGTGCGCCAGTCCCTTGGCGTATTGCCCGGTGTAGACGGCGCCCACTCCAAACGGAAAGAAGCCGGCTAGAATTCCAGCGACAGTTGGATTCGGCCCGCTGCCGCTCGGCATCGGGGCTGCGGGCATAGACGGCATCGCTCCGGGGGGTGGCACGGCAGCGCCGCTTCCGGCAACGAATCCGGGCGCGGGCGCAGTCCCGGCCATTCTCGCTCCCAGGCAATCCTCGCAATAAATCACTCCCCGCACCGGACGCGTACAGTTCGCGCACAGCGCTTTCCCGCACGTGCGGCAATAGGCCACCGCTGACTGATCAGCATGATAGGCGCAGTTCATACAAACCTCCTCTTCGTGGTCAACATCACGGCAGGGAAGCAGCCGCTCGTGCCGAGTTGCGAATCGCCGGCAAGCGCTTGCTTGCTGGTCGCTCGCGGCTCAGCGCGCGCAGCTTCTCGAGTGCAAATTCCATCGGACCCGTGAAATGCAGCTAGTACCGTCTGGCCTTGCTCCATTGAGTAGTTTCGATCCTGTCTCTGATCGGGTTGTCCACTGGTGTCGTTCTTGTGATCTTTCTGTTTTTCCTGCGGCACGGGCTCGGCGGGCGCAGCGCTCCGCTTCAACTCGCGCAGCTTCGATTCGATCTCATACACGAACCGAATATTGTCGTAGTACTGCACCACTTTGATCTGCGCGTCATTGTACGCATGGCGCAGCGCCGAGGGGCGCAAATCAACTTTCGATACGTCCGAGGGCTTCACTCCCGCCGCGCTCAACGCCAGCGAGAACGAGAAGAAGATCATCCCGAACGACATGGCGAAGCGCGGCTGGCGAACAAAGGCGGCGGCCGGCGCGAACCACGAATCCCACCACTCGCGCAGCCGTTCGCCCCGCGGAGTCGCGCTGACCCCGGCCGCCGTCGCCACCCGCTGGCTGACGACGCCGCTGGTCGCGATCAAAATATTGTGCACCAGGTAAGCCGGAGGCTCGACTGGCTCAAGCGAGCGCAGCATCTCGCGTCCGGTTACAGCGTCGGCGAACAAAGGTCCGCACACCGCGCATGTCCGGCGGTGCGCATCGAAGCTTTCCTGGCTCGTGCCGGTCAACCGTCCTTCAATGGCGTCCGACAGCAGGGCTTCGAACTCCGTACAGTTAGCCCCGTGTTTTGTGTCGTCTGGCATCAGATCACCTGCCTATATGTACGTTGCAGGAGGCGCGCAAGTTCCGCCCGCCCCCGGTTAATTCTTGACTTGACGGTCCCCTCGGGAACCCTCAGAGTCGTGGCTATTTCGCGGTAGTCCATGTCCTGGAGGTCGCGCAGAATCACCGCCTCCCGCAGTTCAGGAGAGAGCTTTTGCAGCGCCGAATGCACCATTTCGCGGGTTTCGCGGCTCTGCGCCGAGGCGTCCGGCGCCGGCCCCCGGTCGGCGATCTGCTCGCCCAAGGGCTGCGCGTCCTCATGCTCGGAGGGCGCCGCATCCAGCGAATCGGTGATCCGGTCGCCCTTGGTCTTGCGGAAATGGTCGACCAGCAGATTGCGCGTAATGGTGGTGACCCAGGTCATGAACGCCCCCTTACTAGAGTCATACGTACTCAGGGTGCGATACATCTTGATAAAGACCTCCTGGGTGAGGTCCTGCGCCGAGTCGGCGTCGCCGGCAAAGCGGTAACAGACGTTATAAATGCGCCGGTGAAAGCGCTGGACGATCTCCTCCCAGGCAGCAGCATCGCCGCCAACGCAGCGCCGGACAAGCAATCCGATAACCTGGGCTTCTTCCAAAAATACTCCGGGATCACGGCCTAGATGCGCCCCGCCGCGCCTCGCTCAAATCCTCTTCGCTCTATGTCATCCTGAGCCCGAACGAAGTGAGTGGGCGAAGGACCTATGCATTTTGCCGCATGCCGCCCAAACCCCAACAGCACACGGAAGATACGTCTATGTGGAACGCGAAGTTCCCTTGAATCATGGAGCTAGCGATTGTAGCAGGCGAATTGCGGCGCGCGGCCACATCACTTGAATGGATTTGCCGCGGTGACGCCAAAGTATTTTTGGCCCTCGTTAAAATCTTCCGACAAGATGCGCGCGCAGCCGGCACGCTCGGCCGCGGCCACGATAAGGCTGTCGTAGAAGTGTAATTGGTAAGAGCGCTGAGCTTGAACTGCCCGACGGATGATTTGCATATCAGACAAAACGAGTTTTATCGGTTCGAGCCGGTCCAAAATCTCTGCCAGCTCTTCGGCATTGGGTGGAGTCGAGAACTTGTGAAGCAAAGTGGCTGCAAATTCAGATAGAACCTGCGTTGAGATCACACATTCTCCCGCAATCGCTTTCCTTAGAAGATCGCGCGCCACCGGTTGCTTGCGGGAATCGGTGTTCTGGTAGGCGTAAACGAGGACGCTGGTGTCGAGGAAGCTCAGCTCAGCCATAAGCTTCAGAGTTTCGATCCCCGCCCGTATCGCTTCACATCGCCGGGTCGGTGGTAGAGGTCTTCGCGCTTCCAGGCAGGTTTACCCATATCGAACTGGAACTTCTGGAAACTTTCTTCTAAGGCATCGAGCTCCCGGCGCTTGCGCCCGGAACCGGCGTGCTCGGCGGCAAGGCCTTGCAGATAGGACCGCACGAGCCCAGTCAAGGTCGTGTCGCGGTCCACCGCAATTTTGCGGACTTCTTTGACGAGGTCGTCTTCAAGGGACAATGTGATATTCACCAACCCATAATAAGGGAAACCCTTATTATGGGCAAGCAGAAAGGGTTTGGTCCCAGCCCGAAATCGCCTGAAAACGCCTGCGACCGTGGCTTTTGAAGTTTTCTGAGAACTGAGGACTGCAACCTACGCAAACCGCACCTTCACATCCGGCCCCTTATCCAAATGGATGCTGTCCACAAACCGCACCCGTCCGGTCTTCAAGGTCAGAATGACCGACGAGGTTCGCGTGCCTTCACCAAAGAAGCGCACTCCCTTCAAAAGCGCGCCTTCGGTCACGCCGGTCGCGGCGAAGATCAGTTGTTTGCCGGGCGCAAGATCTTCGGCCTCGTACACGCGCTTGCCGTCTTTGATCCCCATCTTGGCGATGCGCTCTTCGAGTTGCGGCTTGTCGATCACGAGCCGGCCCTGCATGTATCCATTCAAGCATCGGATCGCGGCCGCCGTGATCACGCCCTCGGGCGCGCCGCCCGAGCCCATCACAGCATGCACTCCGGTGCCGATGACCGCCGCCGCAATGCCCGCTGAGAGATCGCCATCGCCGATCAGCCGGATGCGCGCTCCCGCCGCGCGAATATCGTTAATCAGCTTCTCGTGCCGCGGACGATCCAGCACGATCACCACCAGGTCTTCCACGCCGCGGTGCAGACGCCGCGCAATGTTCTTGAGGTTGACCGAGACCGGCGCGTCGAGATCGACCGCGTTCTTGCAGGATGGGCCGACCACAATCTTCTCCATGTAGCAGTCGGGAGCATGCAGCAGGCCGCCTTTTTCCGACGCCGCCAAAACCGTAATCGCTCCCGGTGAGCCGGTCGCGCACAGATTGGTGCCTTCGAGAGGATCGACCGCGATGTCAACGTGCGGAACCTGGGAACCATCCGTAAACGTGCCGCCCACCTGCTCGCCGATGTAAAGCATGGGCGCGTCGTCGCGTTCGCCTTCGCCGATCACGATGGTGCCGTGCATCGGCACCGAGTCCATCGTCTTGCGCATGGCTTCGGTAGCGACCTGGTCGCTCAGATGGCGGTCTCCCTGGCCCATGGTGCGCGCCGATTCGATGGCCGCATTTTCGACCACCCGCAGAAATTCGAGCGCGAGATCGGTCTCGATGTTCTGCCCGAAACTCTTGGTCTGCGGTTCGCGATGGGAACGAGTTTCGGAATCGATCTGGCTTGACATGAATGCCTCCCCGGGCCTGACGGCGCATACCGCCGATTTGCAGCGACTTGGAAATATACCGCGTTGCGGAGATCGTGGGAAGGAAGATCGAGGGAAGGGAAGACGCATGGCGCCGCCGATCCGACAAAGCCGAGACTACCGAATCGTACAGGTAATCGCCCGGTTTCGCCCTCGATTTCATGGCCCGTGGCCGCCGGTCGTTCTGCTAACCTTCCGGCATGAACACTGAACGGAAAGAGCCGGCGTACCTTCTGACCGAGAAGCAGGTCGCTGACAAGAGCGAGATCGCGCGCCGCTTTATTGACACCCGCCTGCGGTTGAATGCTAACGTCGAAAAGGCCGACAATTTTCTCCTCAAGCGTTTTTACAACCTTGATCACAACACTTATCTTGAAGGCGCGCTGCCGGCCAAATACAAAGAGCTGATGGGACTGACCGCCTCGACCTGCCTGCGCTGCGACGACTGCATCAGCTATCACATGATTCAGTCGTTCCGGCTGGGCGTTACGCGCGCTGATCAGGAAGAAGCCCTCAACGTGGCGCTGGTCGTCGGCGGCAGCATCGTCATCCCGCATCTGCGGCGCGCCTACGAGTTGTTGACGGAACTCTACGGCTGAGGAGTCGTCGCTGGGCCAGTGGATTCGAATGCGCTTCCGTCTTCGCGAATGCGCTTCCAGTCCGAGGCCAGCATGCCATACATTTCCAGATCCATGAACTCTCCCCACTTGAGAATGTGACCGCGCAGGTAGCCTTCGTGGCGCATGCCGATTTTCTGCAAAACTTTTCCGGAGGCGACGTTTCTGGGAACGTAGCTGGCGAAGATTCGCTGGAGTTCAAGAATTTCGAACCCGTATTTCACCATAGCCAGCGCGGCCTCGGTCGCATAGCCATGGCCCCAATAAGGCACCCCAATCCAGTAGCCCAGCTCCGCGCGCCGGTGATCGGATTCGATTTGAAGGCCGACGCCTCCACAGAACGCGTCGCCTTCGCGCAGGATAATAGCCAGACGCACGCACTGGCCGCTGGCCTGATCTTTCTCCGCAAGAGCGATGAATTCGCGCGCTATGTCCTCTGTGTAAGGATGCGGAATGCGCAGCGTGGTCGCTGCTACCTCGCGCGCTCCAATCAGCGGGACGAGCGCCGGAATGTCAGCGAGTGTGTAGGGACGCAGCGTGAGCCGCTGCGTCTGTAATGGGAGAGACGCCATTGTGGCATTACTCCGAGACTCATCTTGGTTAGATAAACACATCCGCCGAAACGTGAAATCGGCGGCTCAGCCGCCGAATGTGCTCAGTGGTCAACCGCCGTTTGCCGTTCAGGACCTCTGAAACGATGCTTGATGTGCCGAAGATGTCGAGAAGATCTTTCTGCTTGAGGCCGTTTGCCGACATGAGTTCCTCAATGACTGTCACCGGGTCGGCCGGCCCCACGGCATAGTGTTTTTCCTCAAAGTTCTCGATCAATAAAGCGAGCAATTCGGCGAGGCGACGTTCCGCGGCGCTCATGCGGCTGCCCTTGCGATCGAGCTCTTCGAGAGCGCGAATGCAGCGCTCGTTTTCAGCCTCGCTTCGAATCACCGAAGGCAGGGCGCTGGCGAGCAAAGCGGCGTATTCACTTCGAACTGCGGTTGTGCTCATTGCTTCCAGCTTCCCCGGTCATATTCGCTGTGCGTGAGCACATGCCGTATGTAAATCCGGCCAAATTCGTAATTGATCTCGGTGATCAGCCGGTATTGATTTCCTCTGATATTGAACACCGTCCAGTTAGCCACGGAGTCGGCATTCGCGAATGTCTTGCGCACGTCCGCCAGGTTTCGCCAAAGAGCTCTCTTAGCGATGCGGTACCAGGCATCGAGCGGTCCCGCCAATTCACTCCGCCGAAGGGCCGCTTCCTTGAGCTTCTTCCGGCTGATGATATGCATGCCCGCTCGTGCGAGTTCGCAATCTGCGAACATTATAGTTCGCAATTTGCGAGATTGTCAAGTATTGTAATATCGGAAATGCCCTAAAACGCGTCAATCCCCGTAACGCTCGCCCCGATAATCAGCGTGTGAATATCGTGCGTGCCCTCGTAGGTCTTCACCGATTCGAGATTCATCAAGTGACGCATGATGGGATAATCGTCGGCAACGCCGTTTGCGCCGAGGATGTCGCGCGACATGCGCGCGCATTCGAGCGCCATCCAGACGTTGTTTCTCTTGGCCATTGAAATATGCTGGTGCTCGACTTTGCCCGAGTCTTTCAGTCGTCCAACCTGAAGGATCAGCAGCTGCGCCTTGGTGATCTCGCTGATCATCCACGCAAGCTTCTCCTGCACCAACTGATGCGAGGCTATCGGCTGATCGCGGAACTGTTTGCGCAGCAGCGCGTATTGCAGCGCGCAGTCGTAACAAGCCATTGCCGCTCCCACCGCTCCCCAGGCAATGCCGTAGCGGGCTTGATTCAGACACATTAAAGGCGATTTGAGGCCGCCCGTCCCCGGCAGCAGGTTCGATTCGGGTATGTGCACATCCTGTAAGGACAGTCCCGAAGTCACCGAGGCGCGCAGCGACCACTTGCCGTGGATGTCGTCGGCTTTAAAGCCAGCTCGATCGGTTTCGACCAGAAAGCCGCGAATCTTGTCGTCCTCGTCTTCGACCTTCGCCCAGATGATAGCCACGTCCGCGATTGTGCCCGACGTGATCCACATCTTCTCGCCGTTGAGCACATACTCTTTGCCGACTTTTTTCGCGCGCGTGCGCATGCCTCCCGGATTCGAGCCGAAGCCAGGCTCAGTCAAGCCGAAGCAGCCTAGCTTCTCGCCCTTCTGCATCGCAGGTAGCCAGGTGTTTTTCTGCTCGTCGGAGCCGAATGCGTAAATGGGATACATGCAGAGCGCCGACTGCACGCTGACAAACGAACGCACGCCCGAGTCGCCGCGCTCAAGTTCCTGCGTCACCAGCCCATATTCGACGTTCGACATGCCCGCGCAACCATAGCCTTGCAGCGACGCGCCGAAAAAGCCGAGGTCGGCCATCGGCTTGACCAGTTCGCGCGGAAAGCGCCCCGCGCGATTGCACTCTTCAATAATCGGGACGAGATTGTCTTCGATGAACTTGCGCGCGGTGTCGCGCACCAGGCGTTCGTCGTCGTTCAGCAGCGAATCGAGCTGGATGAAGTCCACTCCACGAAATTTGATGGCTGGCATTTTGTTTCACTCCGGAATCAGCGAACAACAAATGGCAAACTAATCAAGCTAGCAGAACGCAGGCTTCCCGCGCTAGGCGCGAGTTTGCCCCATGTCGATCTCACATCTCCAAACATCGCGCGAAGGCTAAACTCTGAATCTCGGAATCCACCTCGGCACGCGCGCACGATATCTCTGATACTGTTCTCCGAACTGCCGCTTCAGCGTCGGTTCTTCATAAAAGCGAACGAACAAGTTAACGATCACGAGTACGGAGGCGAGATAAATAGCAACGTGCAGCGAGTGAAACAACCAAGCCTGTCCCGCGATGACGAGCGCAACTCCGATATACATCGGGTTGCGGACGTAGCGGTGAAGACCTCGGACAACCAGAACTTTCGTCGGCGCAATCGGCGCAGGTGTCCCTCCACCGACCATCGCGAAGCCCCAGAACGCAGTCGAGAGATAAATGGCAATGCCGATTGCGATCACGCCAAATGCTGCCCACTCCTCCACGCCAGCTGTCGGAGCCGCATTCTCATGCAATCGCCACGGGATGTATCCAGCCACTGTCCCCGGGACAACAATCGTGAACATGGTCGTGCTCAGGAGCGGCGCGAGATTTCTCACGAACCTATTGTTGGTCGTAGCCCTCGCGGAGTCAATTTCGCGTTTCAGGGTCTTTGTTATCGCTGTGCTAGCATTTGCGGCATGCGATCCCGAATACTTGCACTTTTACTTCTGGCAGCGGTCTGCTTGCCTGCCTGCATTGCGCAAAGCGCTGCATCGCCCCGGCAATCGTCAAATGTCTATCCGATGCAGGAAGGTTTCGTAGACAGCCACGGCGTGCTGATCTACTACAAGATGATGGGCCGCGGCGCGCCGCTTATGATCGTTCACGGCGGTCCGGGCGCCTCGCATGAATACTTCCTTCCCTACCTGCTGCCGTTGATGCGCACCAACAAACTCGTCTTCATTGATGAGCGTGGCGGAGGAAGATCGTCCAAGCTAGCGGACCCGAAAGGCTACACCATCGCCAACATGGTCGAAGACCTCGAAGCGGTTCGCCAGGCGCTTGGTCTCGGCAAAATCAGCCTGCTTGGGCATTCCTTCGGCGGAGCGCTGGTTCAAGCCTATGCGCTCAAGTACCAGAAAAATCTTTCGCATCTGATTCTCGCCAGCACCTTCTCCAGCACGCGCGAACTCAACGACGCGCTGGCCCGAATCAAGGCCGAAATGGATCCCAAGGATCGTGACCGCCTCAACGCGCTCGAGGCCGCCGGCCTTTTTGGCAAAGGCGAAGTCTGGGAGCACGGCCGCTACTCCGAGGAGTACGCCAAACTCGCCTGGGGCAAAGGATATTTTCCCTTCATCTATGCCAACCGTCCCGACCCGAACTACGACCCGCTCGCTGACAACACCAGCAACGCCTGGGACGTCTACCGCGAGATGTGGGGCTCGGACGGCGAATTCATTGTTGATGGAAATTTGAAAGAGGTTGAATACGTCGACCGCCTTCACGAAATCAAAGTTCCGACGCTGATCATCGTGGGCGAGCACGATGAAAGCGATCCCAAAATGTCAAAGGAAATGCATGAAAAGATCGCTGCATCGCAGCTCGTCATCCTGCCGAAGAGCGGCCATATGACTTTCGTCGACCAGAATGAGATGTTCCTGAAGACCGTTCGGGATTTCGTGGCCCATTGAGCTTGACTGCTTGAGTCGTCTGCGAAGGGGCAATACGGCGCAGCCTTCCACCGATTCGTGTAAAATTCAGTTGGCGAGTACACGATTCTGATTCTGCGTGGATTAACCTTGCTGGGCTGGTCGCACCCATTTGGTCGTTGATGGTTAATTGTTGAACCCAGGGCCCGGCATTCCTCGATACTCCCAATTTCCAGGTAGAACCGCGGCTTAAGGCCGACGGCACATTCCTGTCAGGAGAAGTTGCATGGCGAAGATTGCAAAGACAGCCGACCGTAAGAAGGTCATGGATACCACCAAGTCAACCAATTGTCCGAAGTGCGGCAAGGACACGCGCATCGTGAAGCGGATGAAGGATCGCGAGCGCGGCGTGCCCGGCGGCATCTACATTTCGTGCTCGGCCTGCGAATTTTTTGAAAAGCTGTAGACGAGTTACAGCACGGGTTAAAGCAACGAGTTAAACCATAAAAGAGGCATTGAATCATTTCGGTCAATTCCCCGTGTCAATCTGCTTCCAGCCAGATCGACCACATTGACCGCATGATTCAATGCCTCGAGTTTTAGTCCGCGGTTCCCTGGTTTTGGAACGTTGGTCTCGGCATCTCCTTACATCAAAGCGAAAATCTACGGCGAAACGAACAGCTCGATGCGCACGCCCGGATGCAGTAAGTCAAACAGGAAATATTCGCCGTCGATGTAGTCGATGTAGCAGTCGTCGGTATAGGCCCAACCCGCGGGCCAAGCGTCAACCATGATGAACGAATAGCCGCCGTAGTTGAAGGTCGGCTGGTTGTTCACGATCACCGGCCGGCTGGGGTGGAAGGTGTGGCCGCGCCCGAAGCTGGCGCGGAATTTATCGTCGGGAATGTGGCCGCCTTTGCCCGCAGGCTTGGCATGCGCCTGATTATCGTTGCGCATGTTGTTCTCTTTGCCAGCGTTCTTCTGGTCTTTCTGTTCCTGCTTCTCCTGATCCTTGTCTTGTTTTTCCTGATCCTTATCGGACTTCATTTCCTGATCATTCTTTTCCTGCTTTTCGGGCTTCATCTCATCCGGTTTTTGTTCTTGTGTCTCCGGCTTGGCTTCCGGTTTGGCGTCGGGCGCCTGGGCAGCCGGAGTTGCTTCTTTGGACTTGGGCTCATCCTGCTGTCGCGGCGAGGCATAGGCGAACGCCGCGAAAAGCAGGCAGAGAAGAACGGTACTGGCAATTGTCATCCGCTTCATCTTGATCTCCTTCGGCGCCCGGGTTCACTCCTGGCTTGCGTCCAGACGCACGTCGATTTTTGGTCCCTCTCCGATGATGGTTCCGCATGGGAAGGATGCCGGGATGGCCGGATGTCAGGCAATGATGTGAGGAAGATACTGCGCGGACGGTAGGGAACTATGGTGCAAGACGGGGCGAGACGCCCGTCACTTCATGCTGCATGACTGCATGACTTCACGTAAGTCTAGGCCGCCATTTGTCCGAGGATTGCCCTGGCTTCGGCGGCGGGATCGGAAGCTTCAGTGATGGGACGGCCGACCACGATGTGCGACGCTCCGGCCGCGATCGCCTCCGCCGGAGTCACCACGCGCGCCTGGTCGTCGTGTCCGCTACCCGCCGGCCGTACGCCCGGTGTCACGATCACGAAATCCCGTCCAAACTCTTCGCGCAGCGCTTCGCATTCGTGCGCCGAGGCCACGATGCCCCGGCAGCCATTCGCCAGCGCCAGCGCCGCCAGGCGCAGTACCTGATCGGAGACACCGCCACGCACTCCGAGTGTTCCAAGGTCCGTATCGTCGAGGCTCGTGAGCACGGTCACCGCCAGCACCAGCAGCTCAGGGTTGACCTTCTCCGCGGCCTCGACCGCCGCGCGCAGCATCTTGCCCCCGCCGGCCGCGTGCACGGTTAACATGCTCACACCCAGCTTCGCCGCTCCCGATACGGCTGCGCCGACCGTATTCGGAATGTCGTGATATTTGAGGTCGAGGAAGATCCGCCGCCCGGATGCCACCAGTTCGTGAACGATGGGCGGGCCTTCCGCGGTGTAGAGCTGCATTCCAACCTTGTAGGTCAAGGCGGAGTCACCGACGGCCGCCACGATCTTGCGGGCGGCCTCGCCGGTCGATACATCCAGTGCAACAATCAATCGCTGGCGCGGGTCAATATTTTCGACCATCGCCTGCGAGTTTATAGGGTTTAGTTGAGCTTGGCTATGGGTTCCAGTTGCGCAACGGTAGCAGTGCGGTAGATGTCCAAACGGACAGTCTGCAAGCCCCGTTCCTTGAATCCCAAAGACTGCGCGGCATTGTAGGAGAGGTCAATAATACGGCCATCGACTACAGGTCCGCGGTCATTGATTCGCACGATTACAGCCCGACCGTTCCTCAGGTTGGTGACCTTAACGAACGTCCCCAGGGGCAGTTTTGGGTGCGCGGCTGTCAAATCGTTTTTGTCGAAGGGTTCACCGCTGGCAGTTTGCTTGCCCTGGAAATAGTCTCCATACCAGGACGCGGTTCCCACTTGATAGGGTTGAGCCTTCTTGGCTTTCTGGCTCGGGTGTCCGCTGGTCGCTGTGACCTGCGGCTTGGTGACCTTGGCGGCTTCCAGGCTTGGCCCGGATGCGGCTCCAGCCCCCAGACTGGCTACTGATAAAAGCACGGCCAGACTTTCGGCTAAACGTCGTCGCATTCAGTTACCTCCGTTGAAGTCGTGTTTGGTCGTCTGCTCCTTTGTCAAACGATTTGGTGATGCTACGGGGATAGCGGGGTTAAGTCAATCGGAAAAATCCTGAGGTTACGTTACTAAGTGGTAATTAATCAATGGCTTAGCCCGATG
The DNA here is from genome assembly GCA_963803645.1 of uncultured Acidobacteriaceae bacterium. Lineage (GTDB taxonomy): Bacteria > Acidobacteriota > Terriglobia > Terriglobales > Acidobacteriaceae > Acidiflorens. Next base: position 2,401,803 of record CAWDNK010000007.1, read on the forward strand.
AAACCATGACTTTTATGGGCTATGTGATTGAAAGCAGTGAGGGCCGTATGTTAACCACAACGCCAATGAGTAGAAAGAGGAGGGTACCTTAATTCTTTTAACTATCTTAGAATTAGATGCTTACGGATTTAGTTTTGTAAGCCATTCATAACAAGCAGGTTGAAGGCTTGACCGTTAACGCAATGGTAAACACACTGCACCACTCCAGGTGCATAAGTCGGTAGGATGCCTTACGGGGCAGGCGTTTCCGCGGTCTTCACCAGAATCTAGATTTCCTCGGAAATCCAGGACGCGCCGCTCGTTCTTCGGTCCTTCCATTCCCTCCCAGCCACCGACGCTGCTTCGCCGGGATGCCAAAAAGTGGAATTCCCCGCGCTTCGTCTTTGAGTTACAGTGATTCCGTGCCCTCCCCACCCCCAGTCATCCTGACCATCGCGGGCTTCGATCCTTCTTCCGGGGCGGGCATCACTGCCGACATAAAGACCATCGCCGCCCACGAATGCTACGGCATTGCCTGCCCGACCGCGCTCACCGTCCAGTCCACCCAGGGTGTCCGACGGGTTGAGCCTGTCGACCCCGGCATTATTGCCGACAGCCTGTGGGAACTGGCCTCGGACTTCGATATCAAAGCCGTTCACATCGGAATGCTGGCGACCGCAGCAGTCGTCGGTGCAGTAGCCGACTTCCTGGACAAAGCGCGCCTGCCTCACGTGGTGCTCGACCCGGTCCTGCGGTCAACCTCCGGAGCCGAACTGCTGGATGCTGCCGGCACGCGCCTGATGGTTGAGCGGCTCTTTCCGCTCTCCGAGGTTGTTACGCCCAACTTGGACGAGGCGGCCGCGCTCTCGGGCATCCCGTTGGCGGGCGTTCCTTTGGTGATTCGTGCGGCTGCGTCGGGTTCCTCGGCCGGGACTGGGACGCCTTCGGTGGGTGAGTCGATTGAGTCTATGCGGGAAGCCGCTCGGCGGATGCATGTGCTCGGGGCTGCCAACGTCGTCGTCACGGGCGGCCACCTGGAGAAGGCGGTGGATCTGCTGAGCTTCACGACCGCGCGCGGCGTCGAGCAGGAGGTATTCAAGGCGGAACGGCAGCGGTCGACCTCCACCCACGGCACAGGATGTGCCTTTGCGACCGCGCTCGCCTGCCATCTGGCCCATGGGCGCGGGCTGCCGGAAGCCGTTCTGCTGTCGAAGGCGTACGTCTCGGCGGCAATCGCCAACGCTCAGCCGCTGGGGCACGGCACCGGGCCCCTGCATCACCTCTACCGGATGACCCAGGCGCGCCGCGCCAGCCAGCCTCAGCCAGAGCGAGAACCTGCGCACTCGCGGAATTAGCTTGTTAGAGATAGGCCTGCTAGAGAAGAGAAGACAGGTTAGTTACGCCGATTTCTTGAGCAGGCAGCCTGCGCCGAAGCTGGCGATCGCGGCGAGCAGCCACTCGATCCGCCAAACCTGGATTGCCTGCCAGTCAAGGGTAGTGCGGGCCGTGAAAACAACCCCCACGGTCAACGCTCCCACCATGCAGAGCATGCCGAACAGGAAGGCGGCCAACGACGCTTTGGATAGCCCAAAGCGCTTGCCTAGGGCGCTCAACTCCATTAGCCCCGGAATCTCCACCGTCCGGGATGTGCTCAACTCCGACCGGCCGGCGCCGCAGCTATGGCAAAAACGCGATCCCACGATGAACTCGGTTCCACAATCGTTGCAGGTCTCGCTGCGGTCCTGGCCGACCGCCATATCCGCAGCTTTTGCGGGCGGCCGCCAAAACTCGTTTTGGGCCTGATCCAATGCTTCTGCCATATCAGACTTCCTCTGGGCTCCGCCTCCTGCTCGCAAGCGGATCACCAAAACAAACCATTACAAAGACAGCAGTTACACGCTCGCCGATGGGGGATGGCGAGCGTTGAGAGGGCAAGAATTACGCGATAAACGCAAGTTTCCTCTATATTTTGCACAACCTCACCCTTTGGCGGACGTATCCGGCTTGGTTCCCCCGCCTGCAACCTTGCGCCCACCGGAACTTCCGTGTACATGGCACTCCCTGTCCCCGTCGTGGCACCAATGCCTGATCGGTTAAACTGAAGCTGCTTGCCTCCCGGATTCAGGTTTCGCATTCGCCCCGTCGCCCGGTCCCGGCGCGCTCACTTCCCATGCCTGCGGTTCCTGACCCTGCTGCTTCTAACCCCGGTGACGCTGGTAACACTCGGCCAAGCTGCCGGTCCGCCGCAGGGGATCATCCGGCCCGCCGATCCGCTCAACCCGGCCGCCTTTGAGCATTTCTACAACCTCGACCATGACGCGGCCATTCATGACTTTGAAACCATCGTTGCCCGCCATCCCGGCGATCCCTTCGCCATTAACCATCTGCTTTCCGCGCTGCTGGTGCGCGAGCTCTATCACATGGGAGCGATCAACACCGGCGAATACACCAATGACAGCTTTATCGGACTCGCCCACCGGTCGGCCGATCCCGTTCAGAAAGAGCGCATCAAGCAACTGGTCCAGCAGGCGGAAAAAATCGAAAACACCGAACTCGATCGCAATCCCGACAACATCGACATGCTGTACGCCCGCGGCGTAACCCGCGCGCAATTTGCCCTCTACACCGCCCTGATCGAACGCGCATGGTTTTCCGCGCTACGCAACGCGGTGGGAGCGCGCCACGACCATGAGCGCGTGCTCGAACTCGATCCCCAGTACACCGACGCCAAACTCGTCGTCGGCACTCACAATTACGTCATGGGCAGCCTGTCATTCGCCGTCAAGGTTGCGGTCGCGCTCGCCGGACTGGGCGGCGACAAGCAAAAAGGCATTCAATATTTGTATGATGCCTACCGCGCCAATGGAGAAACCAGCGTGGATGCGGCCATGGTGCTGCTGGTATTTTTGCGCCGCGATCATCGTTACCACGACGCGCTTGAAATCGCCTCCGCGCTCGCACCGCGCTTTCCGCGCAACTACCTTCTGCCGATCGAAGAGGGAAATTTGCTGCGCGCCTCCGGCCAACTCGACCAGGCCGAGGAGAAGTATCGCCGCGTCTGGCAAAATGGCCGCGAAGGAAAATACGGTAGCCTGCACTACGAAATGGCGGGCGTAGCCCTCGGCGACGTGTTGCGCGCGGAGAAGAAATATGCGGCCGCTGCCACCGCCTACGAACAGGTAACCGAGGTGAGTGGGGCCGATCCTGAACTGCTGCAAAAAGCCGACCTGGGTGCCGGAGAGATGTATGACCAGATACAGAACCGCGACGCGGCCTTGAAGAAATACCAGGCGGTGGTCGCTATCGACTCGGGCAACGCGCAAGCCGACAAGGCCCGCAAACGGATGAAGGATGCGTATCGAGAGTAGGGGCGACTAACTCTGGGCGGAGTGGCTGCGATTGGGCTTCGCTAGTGAATTCTTGCCGCTTGGAGGGTTTCCGGATTTGATCCTCTACGGCGGCGATACGCTCGTCCAACCGGAACGACCGCTCGATATAGTCGAACCTGCGGTTGACTTCGTCGAAGCGGTGGTTCATGTCTTCTCGAAATGCCTTCATCTCAGTAGATAATGAGCGCATCTCCGGCGTAACCAGATCCTGCAATTGTTTGCGCACATCTTCGACTACGCCCATCGCGCTATTATATTTGCCTTCAGCCACCCACCCACAAGAATCGCAAGAACAAGAACTAGACCCGCAGTTCCGGCCGTCATCTCCAGGGAACTTTCCCGCCCATTTGTCCGTATAATGCCTCAGGGGGTGAACCATGGATTCCGCCACACTATACTGCAACGCCTGCGGCACGGCGATCTCGAATCTGTCCCGTTATTGCTCCAACTGCGGACGCGCCGTCGCGCATCCCCAATGTACCCCTAAGCTCGTCCGCTCGCGTGTCAACCGCAAGATTGCGGGAGTCTGCGCCGGGCTTGCCGAGCATCTCGATCTCGACACCTCGCTGGTGCGCATTCTGTGGGTCTTTCTGACTTTTGCATCGGGCTGTTTCCCCGGCGTCGTAGCCTACGTCCTCGCCTGGATCATCATTCCCGAGGAGCCGGTGGTGTCGCCGGTCGTCGTGCAGCCACCACACACGGTTGCCGGCTGAGCGCCGAATCAAAAAATGTGAAGTCGTTAGCCGAGAGCTTAGAGCTAAGAGCTTGGAGCTGAGAGCTAAGACCTGAGAGCTAAGACCTGAGAGCTAAGACCTGACACCTGATCTTTGATACCCTGAATCGCTATGCAGAGCCTGCGCAGCGACGACGCCGAAATCTTTTACGACATTCAGGGCGAGGGGCCGCCCGTCATTCTCCTGCATCCGTTTCCCGCTCATCATGAATTCTGGCTACCCGTCATTCCTGCGCTCCAGTCGCGCTACCGGCTCATCCTTCCCGATCTGCGCGGGCACGGCGACTCCGAGATTGGTCAGGGCCCTGCCCTCATGGCGAAACACGCCGCTGACGTCGCGCGCATCATGGACGCCGCGGGCATCGGCAGGGCCGCTTTTATCGTTTGCTCCATCGGCGGTTATATCGTCTTCGAATTCCTCCGCCGTTTTCGATCCAGAGTTTCCGCGCTAGCCCTCTGCGACACGCGGGCCCAGCCCGATAACCAAGAAACCCGTGCCAGCCGTCTGAAAAATGCCGACGCAGTCCTCGAGCAGGGAACAGAACAATTTTTGCGCAGCATGATTCCGAAGCTGCTCGGCGCGACCACAGTTTCTTCACGCCCCGATCTGGTTGAAGGCGCGCTGCGCATGATGCGCAAGATGTCGCCCGAGGATGTCAGCCTCGTGCTGCGCGGAATGGGGGCACGCGTAGACTCGGTTCCCGATCTCAAATACATCAACGTCCCAACCCTCATCGTGACGGGTGAAGAAGACGTGTTGACGACTGGCGCCGATGGTGAACTGATGCGTCAGAATATTCCCGGCAGCCGCCTGAAGATGATTCCCAAGGCAGGCCACTACGCACCCTGGGAGCACCCCGAGGCAGTCGCACCTCTGCTGCGCCAATTTCTGGATTTCGTTCCGCTGAGTTGAAGTCGCGCAGAAAACTGAAAATTCACCGGTGAAAGCGTGTCCTATTTTGAGTTTTTCACCACGGAGCCACAGAGCGACAGAGCCACGGAGAAAACCTTGCAGGCAGTAGACACCAAGGAGTTAGGGTTTTCCCCCGCAGTTGATTTTCTCCGTGTCTCTGTGTCTCTGTGTCTCTGTGCCTCCGTGGTAAGAATCGAAATTCGGACAGTACCCATGAAAGTCGAAAGCTGAGAGCCAAGCGCGCATCTGCTAAAATCCCCTCGTCATGATGGAAGCCTTTCTCGTCCCCGAAAAGACGGTGGCCACCGCCAAAGGCGACGGCCCTGCCGTCGAGCTTGGCGCGAGTTCAACCCGCGTCTTTCTGTTGAATCTGGCGATCACCGAAATCATCGAGCAGGAAGCTCTCGATGTCAGCGTGCACGGCTCGGCCGACGGCACCACATTCGATCCCAAACCCATCGTGGCGTTTCCGCAAAAGTTCTATTGCGGAGAATACCCGCTCCTCATCGATGTCTCCGCAAAGCCCGAAGTCAAGGCGATACGCGCCCACTGGGAGGTCAACCGCTGGGGTCGCGGCACGGAGACGCCGATGTTTGAGTTCGGCGTAACGGTGCGCGAAGTTCCGCAGGAGATTTTAGCCGCCGCCGGCGATCGCGCGCGGAAGTAAGCCGCGATTGCGCTATTGCACTTCTGATCCGACCACTCTCCGAATCCGCTATAGTTAACACCGCATGGCGCGCAAATTGTCTCCGAAAGCTACCCGCCGTTCGTTTCTGCAAACCGCCGCGCTGGGCGGAACTGCGGCTGCCCTCACGCCGGCCTATCCCGCTCTGGCCGCCGGGAGCGCATCGCCGAGCGCCCCTCCACCCTGCCTCGGGCCGGTTCGCGTCAAGCCCTTCGATCTCGATGAAGTCACCATCGCCACTCTTCAGGATGGAATCAAATCCGGCAAATTTACCGCGCGCTCGCTTTTCGAAAATTACTGGGAGCGCATCTCCGAGATCGATGTCCGCACCGATGGCTCCCGCCCCGTTCTCAACAGCGTCATCGAACTCAATCCCGATGCGGAAAAAATCGCCGATGCGCTCGACCGCGAGTACAAGCAAAAGGGTCCGCGCGGCCCGCTGCACGGCATTCCGGTGCTCATCAAAGACAATCTCGCCACCGATGACCGCATGATGACCACCGCCGGGTCGCTCGCTCTGGTCGGCGCCAAAGTGCCCAAAGATTCTTTCGTCGCCCAAAGGCTCCGCGCGGCCGGAGCGGTCATTCTCGGCAAAACCAACCTGAGCGAGTGGGCGAACATTCGCTCCAGCCATTCCACCAGCGGCTGGAGCGGCCGCGGCGGCTTGACTAAGAATCCTTACGCTCTCGACAGAAATCCCTGCGGCTCAAGTTCCGGAACGGGCGCTGCCATCTCGTCCAATCTCGCTGCGGCCGGCATCGGCACCGAGACCGACGGCTCGATCGTCTGTCCCTCATCGGCAAATGGGCTAGTCGGCATCAAGCCGACCGTCGGCCTCGTCAGCCGCGCCGGCATCATTCCCATTTCCCACTCGCAGGACACTGCCGGCCCCATGTGCCGCACCGTGCGCGATGCCGCCATCCTTCTCGGCGTGCTCACCAGCGTCGATCCCGACGACCCGGCCACTTCCGCCAGCGCGGGCAAATCGCAAACTGACTACACGCAATATTGCGATCCGAGCGGACTCAAAGGCGCTCGCATCGGCGTCGCCCGAAAATATTTTGGCTTCAATGATGCCGTCGATGCCCTCATGGAGCAGCCGCTCGACGTCATGAGAAAGCAGGGTGCCACGCTCATCGATCCCGCCGATATTGAAACCTTCGGCAAGTTCGACGACAGCGAACTCGTCGTCTTCCTCTACGAATTGAAGGCCGGCCTGAATGCCTACCTCGCGCGCCTCGGCCCCGGCGCGCCCGTGCGCACGCTCAAGGACATCATCGAGTTCAACGAGCGCAACCGCGAAAAAGAGATGCCGTACTTTGGACAGGATCTATTCATTAAGTCGGAAGCCAAAGGACCGCTGACCGAAAAAGAGTATCTCGACGCGCTGTCGAAGAATCATCAACTCGCGCGGACGGACGGCATCGACGCGCTCATGGACAAGCATCAACTCGACGCGATCGTCGCGCCTACCGGAGGCCCGGCATGGATCACCGACCTCGTCAACGGAGACCACGTTGCCGGAGGCAGCTCGAATGCCGCCGCCGTCGCCGGTTATCCCAACATCAACGTGCCGGCGGGTTTTATTTCTGGACTGCCGGTCGGCATCTCATTTTTCGGGCGCGCCTGGAGCGAGCCGACCCTGATCAAAATCGCATATGCCTTCGAGCAGGCCACCAAAGCCCGCCAGGCGCCGCGATTCCTGCGCACAGTCGAACCGCAGATTGAGGGATAGAGTCGCAATGACAATAGAAATGGAATGATGGGTGCAGACGCGGTGACGGGTAGAGACGGAACCTGCCCCGTCTCACACTGCGAGACAAATTTCGCAGCTCTCAGGGCGTTCCTGTAGTGTGACTCAGCTTGGGCGTCAATTTCTTGACGATGAACTCCTGGAAGAGATTGGATATGGCGGTCGCGCCGATTCCAATCCCCGCATTTTCCACCGTCAATGCCGCGCCGTTCCGGTCCTGCTTCGGATAATAAAGATTCGAAATGCCGCCCGCCGCCAGGCTGCCAAGTACGTTCGAGTAATTTGGCTGCCAGCGGCCGTTGTCGCCTTTGCAAATCACCGAGTTCGCGATCGCATAGAGCCCGCGCGCCGTTACGCTCCCGGTTCCTTTATAGAAGTAGCGCGGGTCCTGCTTCAGAATCGCCGGCAGAATCGCGCCTCCGATTATGGTGCCGGTGGCGGCGTCGCCATAGTTGGCGGCGAAACGTTTTGCGTAACCTTGCGCGCCCTGCCCATATTCGGCAAAGTGATTTTGCGCCTGCTCCACTCCCGCCGAGCCCGCCACCACCACAAAGGTAAACGGGTCGATCAGCGTCTTAAATGCAAGCCGAAACTTCTGCCTCGCGTCGAGTGGGGCGGCATTCGGAACGTAGCTGACATAAAAATTCGGAATCACGCCCAGCACACGTTGCTTCTCTTCAATCTTGATTTCTTCCTCGGCGATCTCGACTTGGTTGACGCCGACCTGCACTTCGGTGCGCGTCTGGGCCACCTTCATTGCGATCTCTGCCACCGCGTTAACTTCTCCGGCGTTCAAGGTCCCGGAAAATGTTTGCGGCTCGAAGCCCGCCGCGCTGATTGCGAGGTGAAAAGCTCCCGGGTCGACCTTTGGGAAAAAGAATTGTCCATCGGTGCCGGAGACGGCCCGCTGTGCCTGAATTTGGCCGTCGCCGGTGAGATTGATTGCGGCGCCGGCCACCACCGCTCCGCTTTGATCGACGATTGTGCCGGTGATGCTTCCGGGCGAGACCTGGGCGGCATCGCCTGACGAGGTGCTCCGGTTCTTGCTACCGTCCTGCTGGTCTGACGTAAGTACCGACCCAAGTGCCGGGTCGCTCTGCGCCAGAACGAACGAAGTGCTTCCGAAAATTGCGACGGCGAGGGCGACGGCGACGGCGTGGACGAAAATGATGAATGCTGGCTTCAACTGAACTACCATCAATGACTTGAACTTTATCCTCTCCGGGGCTCCCATCCAAGACACAAAGGTCACGTTCCGGCGAGCGCTTAGCGACCCCAGATCAGGACCCGGCCCGAGTTTCGATCAGGACACGGCCCAAGATCGCGGCGGGTGTCGTCCGCCGTTTCCCAATTCCACTCTGAAGTTTGATGCTACTGTAGCAGGCCTTCGCAAAAAATTGTGTAAACGGAAAGGGAGGGTAGTGTCTGAAATGTGCGACTACCGAAATGGTGCCAAGAGGAGTGAGAGTAGTCCATAGAGGTTGTCGTACAAACTGAGAACTGGCAACTGGCAACCGGCAACTGATCTTATCTGCTTTATCATAAGAGCCTGATGCCCGCGCCGACTCTTGTTCGACCTGCCCGTTCCGTAAACGGAACAGTGCGCATTCCCGGCGACAAGTCGATCTCGCATCGCTATGCCATGCTCGCCGCCATCGCCCGCGGCACCAGCCGTTTTCGTAATTTTTCCGCCGCCCGCGATTGCGCCGGCACTCTCGGCTGCGTCGCCGGCCTCGGCGCCACGCAGCGGCTCGCCGAGGACGGCTCCATCGAAGTAACCGGCCTGGGTTCCACGCCAAACGGCCCCGCTCTCCACCCGCCCAGCGCGCCGCTCGATTGCGGCAACTCGGGCTCAACCATGCGGATGATCAGCGGCATCCTCGCCGGCCAGCCTTTTACCAGCGAGCTATTCGGAGACGAATCGCTCTCGCGCCGTCCCATGGCCCGCATCATCAAGCCGTTGTCGGAGATGGGCGCGAAAATTTCTTCGCACGACGCCGGCCGCCCGCCACTCAAAATTCATGGCGGCCAACTGAGGGCAATCCATTACAAGCCCGATGTCGCCAGCGCCCAGGTGAAATCGTGCGTGCTGTTTGCCGGTTTATTCGCCGAGGGGGAAACGATAATCGACGAGCCCATCCGCACCCGCGACCACGGCGAGCTTGCGCTGCGCGCCTTTGGCGCCGAGGTCGACCATCATGGCAACGTGGCCCGCATTCGTGGAGGCCAACAACTCTCCGCCATCGAAGCCCATGTCCCCGGTGATCTCTCGAGCGCCGCATTTTTTCTCTGCGCCGCCGCACTCTTTCCCGGCTCCCGCGTCTCACTTCCCGGCATTCTCATGAATCCCACCCGCGCCCGTCTGCTGGACATTCTGATTCAGACGGGATTGAAAATCACCGTCGGCCAAATCGAGCAGCAGCACGGCGAACTGGCCGGTAGCCTCGAAGTGCAAGGCGCGGCCTGGAAGGGCGGCATCATCACCGGAGCCGACACCGCCGCGCTCATCGACGAAATTCCCGTCCTCGCCGCTATCGCGCCCTACTCCGAAAACGGCCTCGAGGTGCGCGACGCCAAAGAGTTGCGTGTAAAAGAATCCGATCGCATCGCCGCCGTTGCCACCAACCTGCGCCAGATGGGGGCCGAAGTCGATGAGCGCCCCGATGGCCTGCGCATTCCCGGACGCCAAAAACTCCACGGCGCTGAGGTCGATTCTTTTGGCGATCACCGCATCGCCATGGCCTTCGCCATCGCCGCCCTGCGCGCCGACGGCGAGACCTTGATCCACGGAGCCGACGCCGCCGGCGTTTCGTATCCAGCATTCTTTGACGATCTCCGCTCCATCACGAGCGACTAAGTTCGTTCAAATCGAACGCGGGCTCCCCTTCAAGGCGCCGCCTAGGCGGGGTATGAAGCCAAATCCGCACTCATAACATCTATACTTTCTAATCATCCGCCGGCTTCGTCCAGGAAAACATCATGTCTACATGGCCCGCACCCAGCATCCTCGACCCGCAAACGCAAATCTTCCCAATCCTCACCGACGCACAAATCGAACGCATCTGTCCCATGGGCAAGCGCCGCAAGGTGGAGGCGGGCGATATCCTCTTTAATCCGAACGACACCAACGTCCCCTTCTTCGTTCTCCTCTCCGGAGCCATGGAAATCGTCCAGCCTGCCGTCGAAGGCGGGCGCGACATCGAGCGCAACATCGTCAAGCACGTCGCACACGGGGAGTTCACCGGCGAGATGTCCATGATTACCGGCGCGCGCTGTCTGGTGCGTGGCCGCATCACCGAAGCCGGAGAAGTTCTCGAAGTTAGTCCCGACGGCGTGCGCTCCCTGGTCGCGAAAGACGCCGAACTCAGCGAAATTTTCATGCGCGCCTTCATCCTCCGCCGCCTCGCCCTCATCCGCGGGGGTTTCGGCAACGTGATTCTGCTCGGCTCCCGGCATTGCTCCGGCACGCTGCGCCTCCGTGAGTTTCTCGGCCGCAACGCCTACCCGTACACCTACATCGATCTGGACACTGATAAAGATTCGCAGGCGATTCTCGATCGCTTCGACGTCAAGCTCTCTGAAGTTCCGGTCGTCATCTGCAACGCGCGCACCGTGTTGAAAAATCCCACCGTGCAGCAGCTCGCGGATTGTCTCGGCTTCAACGTCAGTATCGATGGCTCGCAGGTGCGCGATGTCATCATCGTCGGCGCTGGGCCGTCCGGCCTCGCGGCCGCCGTTTATGCGGCCTCGGAAGGCCTCGACGCTCTCGTCATCGAAGCCGAATCTCCCGGCGGTCAGGCCGGCTCAAGCTCAAAGATCGAAAACTATCTCGGTTTTCCCACCGGCGTTTCCGGCATGGAGCTCGCCAACCGCGCCATCGCACAGGCGCAAAAATTCGGGGCCAAGATGATGATCGGCCACGGCGTGGTCCGTCTCGATTGCAGCAAGCGTCCTTACGAGATCGTGCTCGACAATAAAGACCGGATCGCGGGGCGGAGCGTCGTGATTTCCACCGGCGCGCAATACAACAAGCCCAGGATCGCCAATCTCAAAGAGTTCGAAGGCCGCGGCATTTATTACGGGGCGACTTTCATGGAAGCCCAACTCTGCGTGGGCGAGGACGTCGTCGTAGTCGGCGGCGCCAACTCTGCCGGACAGGCCGCTGTTTATCTCGCACAAACCGCCCGCAAGGTCCACATGCTGGTGCGCCGCGACGGACTCGCCGACACCATGTCGCGTTACCTTATCCAGCGCATCACGGAAAATCCCGCCATCGACTTTCACCCCAACACGGAAATCATAGCCATGAGCGGCGACGGCGCCGCCAACGGTCAGGTCCGCCATGTGACCTGGCGCAACAACAAGACCGGCGAAACTTCGACCCACGACATCAGCCACGTCTTCCTCATGACCGGAGCCTCGCCGCGCACCGAATGGCTGCAAGGCTGCGTTGCGCTCGACGAAAAAGGTTTTATCCTTACCGGACGCGATATCCCAACCGCGCAAAACGGCGCCTCATCGCCTGTCGCTAATTCATCCAAAGCCAATTCGTCAAACGCGAATTCCTCCAACGCCAATTTGTCCAACGTCACTTTGTCCACCGTCCCCTCAAACGTCCCCGCGCCGCACGGCTCGTCGCCTCATGCCTGGACGCTCACTCGTCCGCCTCAAATGTTTGAGACCAGCCTCCCCTCAGTCTTCGCCGTCGGCGACGTTCGCGCGGGCAACGTGAAGCGTGTGGCCTCCGCCGTGGGCGAAGGAGCGATCGCAATTTATATGGTCCACAGGGCGCTGGCCGAGCACTAGACGACCGCTGCCGAATGAGATCCCTCAAAACGGGAGTCCTCGCTCCCTTCCATGATTTTCCATGAACGCTGAAAATTCTCCTTGACAAATAAGTTACTACTTATATAAGATAATGCCTATGTACAACCTCGATGCCGCCTTCTCCGCCCTGGCTGACCCGACGCGTCGAGCCATCCTTGCCCGTCTTGCCAAAGGAGAGGCAACCGTCAATGAATTGGTCGAGCCGTTCGAGATGACTCAGCCCGCAATCTCCCAGCACTTGAAGGTGCTCGAAGATGCAGGACTGATCGTTCGCCGGGTCGAGGGCACCAGGCGTCCGCGTCGTCTGGCAAAAGCGGGGATTGATGCGATGGATCAGTGGCTGGCCATGCTGCGCAAGGCTCTGGAGAAAAACTACGACCGGCTCGACGAGGTTCTGGCCGGAATTGAAAAACCCAAGAAAGGGGAAAAACGATGAGCACGATGAAAACGACAAGCACGCTGACGCTGAAGACCGAAGGAGACACGCACGTAATAGTTACGAGGCGTTTCAATGCGCCTCCGGAAGCCGTGTACCGCGCCCATACGGATCCGAAATTAATTCAGAAATGGCTGCTTGGCCCCGAAGGATGGACGATGCCGGTATGCATGAATGAAGGCAAGGCGGGCGGCAAGTTCCGTTACGAGTGGGCGCACCCCAAAAAAGGTGGATTTCATATTACCGGCGAGTTGCTTGAGCTCGAGCCTTACAGCAGGATCGTCCATGTTGAGCGGATGTTTCTGCCGGATCCAACGCCCGACAGCCGTGTTGAAACCAGATTCGATGCCGACGGCACCGGAACTTTGATGACCATGCGAATAACGTTGCCTGATGCGCAGACGCGCGCGGCTATGCTATCGACTGGCATGGAGCATGGAATGGAAGCGAGCTACGTGCGCCTCGAAGAAATGATCTAGGTCGATCCCCGTTGCCCGGACCGCATTCCGGGCAACTGGGCGTACAAAAGGACGAACTCACCATGGCCAAAACCGGCTTCAAGAACGTTGACGAATACATCGCCGCGCAACCCGAGGCTGCGCAGGCCGTACTCGGGAGCATGCGAAGCGCGATCCGCCGAGCCCTGCCGAAAGCGGAGGAAGTGATCTCCTACAAGATCCCCGCATACAAACTCAATGGCGCGGTAATCCTGTATTTTGCCGGCTGGAAGCAGCACTACTCTCTGTATCCCGCCGGCGACCGATTGGTGGCGGCGTTCAAGCAGGAGCTAGCGCCGTACAAGATCAGCAAAGGCACAATTCGGTTTCCTCTCGACAAGCCAGTTCCAGGCAAACTGATAGAGCGCATCGCGAAGCGCCGAGCGGCCGAGAGCGCGAAGCGCGATCGAGAAAAACTACGAAGCTCATATAGTAGTAAGTGAGGATCAGACCGCGATTCCCATTTCCGCCACGTTCACGTAGACTGCCGCTAAGCATTTCCGAGTTGAGGCATCCGCTCCCATGTCCCGCTGTAACTCTTGTGGCACACAAGTTCCGCCGCTCGCGCGGTTCTGTTCTTCGTGCGGCAAGAGTGTGTCGACCGACGCCCTCTCGACGCAATTGAGTGATGCGCCCGTTCTAAGCCCCGACCAGGCCTCCACCTTGATTTCTTCGGAGCTGCCCAACACGCCGCGTTCGCCGCGTCCTGCGGCCAAATCCAGCTCACCCAGTTCGTCCTCGAACGCCCTGCTCAACTACGGAAGATTTCTGCCCGGCTCGTTGCTCGTCGATCGTTATCGCGTGGTTGCGCTCCTCGGCCGCGGCGGAATGGGTGAAGTCTATCGAGCCGATGATCTCACGCTCGGCCAGGCCGTTGCGCTCAAGTTCCTCCCCGAAGAAGCCGCCAGCGATCCCGCTTTGCTCGACCGCTTCCGCGCCGAAGTCCGCATTGCGCGCAAGGTTTCGCATCCTAATGTCTGCCGCGTCTACGATGTCGGCGAAGTCGCCGGCCAGACCTACTTCACCATGGAATACGTCGACGGCGAAGACCTCGGCTCGCTGCTGCGCCGTATCGGACGTCTGCCCAACGACAAGGCTCTCGACATCTCCCGCCAGCTCTGCGCCGGGCTTGCCGCCGCGCACGCCAAGGGAGTTCTGCATCGCGACCTCAAGCCCGCCAACATCATGCTCGATGGCCGCGGTCAGGCCGTCATCACCGACTTCGGTCTCGCCTCACTCGCCGACCAGGCGAAGGGCGCTGAGGTCCGCAGCGGAACCCCCGCCTACATGGCGCCCGAGCAACTCTCCGGCAAAGAAGTCACTGAAAAAAGCGACATCTACGCGCTGGGCCTCGTGCTCTACGAACTCTTCACCGGAAAGCGCGCTTTCAGCGCCGACAATCTCGCCGACCTCGTCCGCTCGCGCTCGGCAGGTGACATAAGCCGTCCCTCATCATTCGTCAAAGACCTCGACCCGCTCGTCGAGCGCGTCATTCTGCGCTGTCTCGAACCCGAGCCCGCGAATCGCCCGGCCAACGCGCTCTCCGTAGCTGCCGCGTTGCCCGGAGGTGATCCCCTCGCCGCCGCGCTCGCCGCCGGTGAAACGCCTTCTCCGCAAATGGTTGCGGCTGCCGGCGCAAACGAGGGCATGAATCCCAGGCTCGCCCTGCTCTGCTTCGCCGCCTGCGTACTCAGTCTGGCAGTCTGCATCTTTCTCATCACGCGCACCGACGGATTGGCTCGCATGCCGCTCGATCAGACTCCCGACGTGCTGACCCACGATGCGCGCGAGATCGTCGCCAAACTCGGCTACGACGCGAAGCCCGTCGATTCTTCCGTCGATTTCGATTATGACTCCGACCTCCAGCGCTGGATCGAACAGAACGACAAGCCTCGACCCGACTGGAACAACGTTCTCAATCAGCAGCCGCCGGTGCTGCGCTTCACCTATCGGCAAAGTCCGCGCTATCTCGTTCCTCGCGAACTCGAGCGCGAGTTGACTCCCGGCATCGTTCAGTTCAACGATCCGCCCACCACGCAATCCGGCATGATCAACCTCATGCTCGATATGAGCGGCCATCTCGTCGACTTCCAGGCACTGCCTCCCGAAAAGGAAGAAAACGCAGCCGCCGCGAAGCCCATCGATTGGAATCCGCTCTTCAACGCCGCGGGCCTCGACCCATCGCAGTTCCAATCAGCCGCACCCGAATGGAGTTCGCTCGCCAATTCCGACGCGCGCGCCGCCTGGACCGGCAAATGGCCCGGCAGTGAACGCCCGCTACGCATCGAAGCGGGCGCGTGGCGCGGCAAGCCCGTCTTCTTCCGCCTCATCGGCCCGTGGACTCGTCCGACGCGCATGCATCCCGACGACGGCAGCTCGGGCCAGAAGGCCGGGCAGATCATCCAGATCGTTCTCTTCTTCGTCATTCTCATCGGCGCGGGACTTCTGGCGCGCCGCCAGTACAAACGCGGCTCAGGCGATCGCGAGGGCGCATTTCGCCTTGCCCGGTTCGTCTTTATCGCGCAGATCGCGCTCTGGCTCGCGTTCGTCCACTTCATCGCCAGCGTCGAACTGCTCGGCTTCTTCCAACTCGCCCTCAGCACAGCCTTGTTCATGGCCGGGGTTTCGTGGCTGCTCTATCTCGCGCTCGAGCCTTTTGTCCGCAAGCTCTGGCCGCAGACCATCATCTCGTGGAGTCGCCTGGTCAGCGGCAATATCCGTGACCCGCTGGTCGGCCGCGACGTACTCTTCGGAGTGATCCTCGGACTCGTCTGGGTCTTGATCCTCGAACTTCGCCTCTGGTTCGGCGTTGCGCGATTGGGAATCGCGCCGCAGCTTCTTACCACCGACTATCTTCTCGGCCTTCGCTTTACTCTGGGCGACATGCTCGTCCAGATCCCGGGAGGAATCCAGGGCACTCTGTTCTTCTTCATCATTCTGGTCGCCTTGCGCTTCCTGCTGCGCAATCAGTGGGCCGCGGCCGCGGGTTTCGTGGCGATCTTCACGACCCTCAATGCCCTCGGCAGCGATCATCACGTTCTCGCGTCGGTGAGCGCCGTGCTCGTCTATGCGATCGCGGCGTTCGCAGTCGTGCGCTTCGGTCTGATCACTCTGTGGGTCGCAGTCGTCGTGGCGAACACGCTGTTGAACGTGCCAGTTACGTTCGACTTCTCGCGCTGGTACGCCCCCTCGGTGCTCTGCGTCCCCATCGTGATGCTGGCTTTGGCTGCGTGGGGCTTCTATATCGCGCTAGCCGGGCAGCAACTGTTCAAAGCCGAAGCGCCGGAATAAGTGCCGGAATAAGTGCCGGAGTCAGCGCCCGATTAAGTGCCCGAGTGACGCTTCCCGAGTGACTCGTAGGGTGACTGCTCACTGCACCTTTCAGATACTTGCCAAACCCTTCCTGAAAAAGACCGGCTAGTAAACAAAGCCGAGTCATCAATAAGTCGCCACTCAAGCGCGAGCTCCATCTGACTGTCGTCGTCCCGCCAAAGATTGTTACAGACTTGGTATCCTGAACCCGCATCGCTTTTCTGAGAACTGAGAACTGAGAACTGAGAACTGAGAACTGAGAACTGAGAACTGAGAACTGAGAACTGAGAACTGAGAACTGAGAACTGAGAACTGAGAACTGAGAGTTCCATGCCAACCGAAAAATCCCCCTCTCCCGACGAGCGTCTGCAGCAGGAATTCAACCGGTGGGCCGAGCAAGGCGAAGGCCCGAAAATGGAGAACCATCACCTCGACATCACCGAGAAAACACTGCGCCGGATGGATCTGCGCCCGGGCGAGCGCGTGCTCGATCTTGGTTGTGGATCAGGCTGGGCTACCCGCCTGCTCGCGCGCCTGGTCGGCGAGGGCCCGCAGGGTTTCGGCCAGGTAGTCGGCGTCGATATCGCTGACCAGATGATTCGCGAGGCCCGGGCCGCCTCCAAGGATTTCGATAACGTGATGTTCGTCCAGGGATCTGCGACGCAGATTCCGTGGGAAGAAAATTTCTTCGACAAGGTCCTGTCCGTCGAATCGTTTTACTACTACCCCGATCAGGACCGCGCGCTCGCCGAACTGTTTCGCGTGCTCGCGCCCCACGGACGCCTCTTTATTCTCATCAATCTTTACAAAGACAATCCGTATTCGCTGCAATGGGTGCCAAAGCTGAAAGTTCCCGTGCACGTCCGCTCAGCCGAAGAGTATGTTGTCCTGCTCAAGGCGCATGCGTTTGAGAAAGTCGAGCACGCCCTGATTCCCGACGACACGCCCACCCCGGAGAATTACCAGACCACATCGTTCCACTCGCTCGACGATCTGAAGGCGTTCAAACGGATCGGGGCGTTGCTGCTGATGGCGTCGAAGCCGGATGTGCGGAATCCTGCGCCTGGCTACACGATTTATTGAGAGCCACGAGCCTCGAGTCGCGAGCCACGAACAAGCCACACTGGTTCGGAACTCGCGGCTCAAGACTCGCGACTCCTAGTCGTCGTCCTCATCCCGATCTTTATCCTGGCCGCCGTCCAGATTCGTCGCCGGACTCAGCGTCCTTCCATCGCTGGCATGGCTGATCTCGATCGTGCCATTCACGTTCGAAAGTTTGACGAGCGCTCCGCCTCCGCCCAATTGGCCGTGCAAACTGTGTCCCACATACTGATGGCGAATTGCGGTCAAACCGAAATCGTTCGAGATATGCCCGGAGACGGTGCTTGCCTCAACCTCCGCGCTTGCATCCGAAGGCAGCGTCACGTGCAGCGTGCCGTTTACCGACGACAGCTTCAATCCGGAAGAAGGCATTTGTTCAACGGTGGCCTCGAGTTCGCCATTCACCGTTTCGAGCTTGGCGCGGCCTTGCAAGTTACGCACCTGCATCCGTCCGTTAACGCATGAAGCGTGGACTTCGCCGGCAACATCCTGAATGTCGAGTCGTCCATTCACCAGTTTGATCTCGTCGAGGCTGGCTTGGCGAGGGACAGAGATCGTATATTCCACGCGCGCCGGATTATCGTGCTCGTCATCTCCGCCGAAATTGTGGTCGTGGTTGGGGTACTTGGTGCGAATCGAAACGCGGTCCCCCGAGGCGTCAATTTCGATTGTGGCCTCCGCGAGCCGCTCTTTACTCCACGCGCTCTTGACCGCGTCCACCTTTATTTCCGGACGATCCCATCCCGTGATGTGCACGGGACCGTTGATATTCTCAAGCTCCACGCGACCTTGCGCGGAGAGCGGAAAAACCTTGTGGAGTTCTTCGGTGAGGCTGCCCTGCCGGTCCGAGCCAAAGGCCAGCGTTGCGCCCGCGATCAGCGAAAGTGCAACCGTCATACGCAGTACGGCTGCCAGCACGGACGGCCGCGAGATTGAAAGTCTGGTTTGTCCTGTCATTTTCATTGTCGTTGCGCCTCCATCGCCGGTTAGACGTGACGGGCAGCAATTGGTGAGACGGGAAAGGCAGGAACGTCGATCCGCCTCCTGACTCGCAGATTTTCCCCCGCAACCGCCCCTCGCAAATCGCGCCTCGAAGCTGGCTTCCATGGCGTATTATTGTTCAGTTATCGTTCAGTCGTCGTAGCGCAAGAGGCCCCATGAGCTGGCTCCAGAACAAGTTCGAAAAGAACTTCATGATCTCGACGGTGGACTACGTCTTCAACTGGGCGCGCAAATCCGCGCTCTGGCCGATGACCTTTGGTCTGGCATGCTGCGCCATCGAAATGATCGCGTCTTCCACTGCCCGCTTCGATATCGCGCGCTTCGGTTCCGAGGTCTTCCGTCCCAGCCCGCGCCAGTCCGACCTGATGATTGTCTCCGGCACAGTCACGCTCAAGATGGCGCCGATCGTGAAGCGCATCTATGACCAGATGCCCGAGCCAAAGTGGGTCATCTCGATGGGCGCATGCTCATCGGTGGGCGGCCCGTTTAATACTTACGCGGTTCTTCAGGGCGTCGATCGCATCGTGCCGGTCGACGTCTACGTAATCGGCTGCCCGCCGCGGCCGGAAAATTTGTTCTACGCGCTGCTCAAACTGCAAGACAAAATCGACACCATGACGCTGGCCAAGCAGCCAACCGAAGTGCGCCTCGAACAGAGCATGATGGAGCAATTCAAGCGGCAGGTTATGGTCGCGCAGACCATGCAGCCGAAATAGAGCAGCTCTCAGCTCAGCTCTCAGTTTTCAGTACCAGTTGTCAGGTCACCCAGTCCTATGCCATTCACAAAACTTGCCGCCCAATCTGATCTTCCCGCCGTCAACGAAGTCAAGGAACTCCCCTGCAACGGCAAGGAAATCTGCGTCGTCAATCTAAATGGCGAAATTCTCGCCATGGAAAACACCTGTCTGCACATGGGAGGCCCGCTCGGCGAGGGCGTGATCGAAAAAGGAAAAGTAATTTGCCCATGGCACGGCTGGGCCTGGGATCCGAAGAC
This sequence comes from uncultured Acidobacteriaceae bacterium, assembly GCA_963803645.1. Classification (GTDB taxonomy): domain Bacteria; phylum Acidobacteriota; class Terriglobia; order Terriglobales; family Acidobacteriaceae; genus Acidiflorens. The sequence continues at coordinate 2,421,424 of CAWDNK010000007.1, forward strand.
CGGCCAAGGCCCCGGCCCGGGCGCGAAGCTTGCGGTGTATCCGGTGAAGGTTGAGGGTGCGGATGTGCTGATCGACCTGGAATGAACCCGGACGTTAGCGAACCAGAAACCTCTAACCCAGCACCTTCAAAAACTGCTCCGGCTGCTCATATCCCGGAAACACATTCTTCAAGTCGTGATTCCCCAGATATTCCGACACCGCCTCGCTGAGCACCAGCCTGAAGTCCGTAGTCACGGCCAGGTCGCGGCCCTCGTATAACTGCGATTGATCGAGCCCCGGCCAGCGTCCATAAACTTTGCCGCCGCGCACCGGTCCTCCCAGTACGAACATGACGTTGGCATGTCCATGGTCGGTGCCGCGATTGCCGTTTTCGCGCGCCGTGCGGCCGAACTCCGACATCGTGACGACGACTGTGTCTTCGCCGAGGTCGCCGAGATCGGTCCAGAAGGCGGCGATGGATTGCGAAAAGTCGCCGAGCACGTTGGCGATCTGTCCTTGCGTGCTGCCTTCGTTGACGTGGTGATCCCATCCGCCGATATCGGCGAAGGCGACCTGCACGCCGACGTTTGCCTTGATGAGTTGCGCCAGTTGACGCAGGCTGTCGCCGAACCGTCCCTTCGGATAGTTCGCTCCCGCCGCGGGATTGTACTTCGCTGGGTCCGCCGCTCGCAGCATCTTCACCGCGTCAAATGTTTCCTGCCCGGTGCCATGCAAAACGGTATCGACGGAATTTTCGTACATCGCTTCAAACGTGTTCGAGATCGGCGTCGCCTTGGGATTTTTTCCGCCAATCGAAAAGTCGTTCAGGTTGTTGAGCGCGACGGCCGGCTCTTTGCCGGAGAGAATGCGCGGCAGCGACGGTCCGAGCGCGATGGCGCGAAAGGCAGAAGGATCGGCGCCTGCAACGGACATGCCTGACTTGCCGGTCCCGGATTTCTCCGCCAGCGATCCCGCTGTCAACGATCCGCCAGCCGGCGATCCGCCAGACCGTGACGCAACCGGCAAATCGTGCAGACAGCGATTCAGCCATCCGTCGTCGGTGGCCTTGATGCCGGGCGTGCCTGACTCCATAAAATCCTGCGCGTCGAAATGCGAGCGCGTCGGATCGGGCGAACCGGCGGCGTGCACAATCGCGAGATGCTTCTGCTTCCAGAGCGGCTCGAATGACGACATCGCCGGATGCAGGCCAAAAAACCCGTCAAGCTCAAGCACCGACTTTCTCGGAATATTGATGGTCGGCCGCATCGCGTAGTACGCCGCCTCGCCGTGCGGCACAACAATGTTCAACCCGTCCGCGGCACCGCGCTGAAAAATGACGACCAGCCGCTTGTTGCGGATTCCAGGATCGGCAGCGCCATAAGCGGCGCGCGCCAGAAAACTCGGCAGCATGGCCGTCCCGACCACGGACAGCGCGCCATTGCGAAGAAAAATTCTGCGAGTAATCGACATAAATCAGCTCCTTAGCTGTTGGCCATTAGCTCTTGGCTAAAGGCTAAGAGCCAATAGCCAAGGGCCGAGCGCGAAGCGCACCTATCTTTTCTGAAACTCCGGCGACCCCAAAATCAATCCCGCGATCGCTCCCACATTCGGCGCTCGCGCTGGGTCGTCCAACCGCCGTTGCGTAATTTTTGGGTCTTCCAGTTGTTTCGAAATTGTGTCATGGGTCTGTCGCGAAACGTCACCGCCGAGGAGCGATGCCTCCATCCGCGCCAGCGCCTGCCCGGCATCCGCCGTGCTCGGAGCCAGCTGTGCCGCATCGATTGCCACCCCGTGCACTTTTCCAGCCGCCAGGCCGAGCGCGAAATTCATGCGTGCCAGCAGCGCCGACGAATTCACCCAGGTCTCCGCCTTCATCGAGTAGCCGGTCGGCGGCATCATGCCGTAGAGCGGCATCCCCATGTTGCCGAGCGTGCCCACCAGTTGCCGCGCGTCGTCGACCTGCGCGCCGCTCGCCCGCACCGCCGACACCACGAACTCAAATGGTGTTTTCACTTTGGCGCGATAAGTCTCCGGCGCCCAGAATTCCGGCGAGTCGAACATCGTGCGCAGCACTTCGCGAATGTCGCCATTCTTCTTAAGAAAAGTCTTTGCCATGCGATCGACAAGCGCCGTCGGCGGATCGTCGGACACAAAACGCATGGCCAGCTTCTCCGAAATAAAGTGCGCCGTCTGCGGATTCCGCGCCAGCAGGTGCAGGACTTCAAGCCCTTCCTTCTCGCCCTTTTGCTTGATGCGATGCCCGAGAACGGTTTTGTCGCCCGGTTCGTGCATCTTCGGCTCGAATTTAAAGCCGCCGCCTTTGTTCGGCTGCGCGATCGTCCAGCCCGTGAAAACTTTCGCAACTTCAGTCACGTCTTGCTGCGAATAGCCGCCGTTCACGCTGAGCGTGTGCAGCTCCATCAACTCGCGGCCATAGTTTTCATTCAGGCCGCTCGCCTGTCGCCGCTTGCCTTTGCCCTTGGCCTGCGGCGGACGATTCGGAATATGCCGCCCACGACGAACTCTGTCCGGCGGGGGAGGACCAATTGCCGCTTCCGAGTGTGGTCCGACGCTCAACCAGTTGTCGAGATAGAACAGCATCGCCGGGCTCTTCGCCGTAGCCACCAACAGGTCTTCAAACTTCCCGAGCACATGCGGACGAATCGCATCGCGCTCATAACTCGTCAGCAAAAACCGGTCGGCTCCCTTGTTGATGAAGACATTGAAATGGTTAAACCAGAAGTCGGTCATGACTTCTTCAAGCTGGCGGTCGCTGTAAATGGCGCGCAGCAACTTGGCTTGCATCAACTCGTCGACCACCACCTGCTCGGGATTGTTGAGCGCCAGCACGGTTTCTTTCTGCTCGCTGTTCATGCCTCCCATAAGCTCAGGCTTAGGGCCTTTTGCGCGATTCGCAATGGCATGCTGTACTTCGGGCGGCAGGCTGAGAATTTCCCGGAAGCGCTGCTCCGGAGGCAGGTCTAGCAGTTCGCGGATCTTGATGTTCGCGGCCTGCATTCCCTCGCGGCGCTGCTCGTAGGCCGCGTCAGCCTGCATCGCCATTGCGCTCGCATCGGCGCTGGCGTCGCGCTCGCCCGCATTGCCTGCGGCCGAACCTGAAGCCGAATTTCCTGAAGCCGCATTGCCCGAAGGCTGATTGCCGCCACCCGCATTTCCGCCAGCAGCTTTGCGATCCTGCTTGTCTTCGTATTTCTCGACCTGCGCTTCATAGACCGCGCGCCGCACAGGATCGGTCGGCATGGGCGCGTTGCCTTCGGCGACCTGCTTGATGATTTCGTTGTTCGGGAAGTTCTCGACGAGCTCGTGCGTATCCATGCGCAGCGTGCGGAACGACGCCAGCCGGGCGTCGAGGGCGGAGTCGTCAATTTTTTCAGGGTGGAGTTGCAGATCGATCCACTTGTCGACACCTAGTTGTGTAACTCGTTCGGCATCGCCCGGCCGCGCTCCGAAGGTCAGACGATTCAGCGCGTGCAGCGCTCGTTTTTGATCGTCCATTCCGGCGGGCTTGATTTTCTTCTTGCCCAGCGCAAGCTGTGTGCTGCCGAGCCCGGCCACAAGTACTGCGGCAACAACCAAAGAAAGCTGCTGGCGAGCAGGCATTGCCATCCGGATGGGCCTCATCTAGCGTGAACCCCACAGAGCCGAAAAGTTGCTAAGAAGTTGACGTCGAAAGGACAGGCCTTCAGCGCTTGAGCTTGGCCACATAGCTGTTTTCGCTCTGCGAGTTACGAGCCTCGCCCTCGACAAACTTGAGGAACTCGCGCAGGTGTTCCTTCTCGGAGAGCTCGGCGCGCGAAAACTGTACCCGCACCCCGAATGACGGAGTTGTCCGCGAGATCCCATTGATGACCACGCCCTTCACCCAGATCTTACCGCTCGCGACCCATAGTCCGATCTCAAGCGCCTTATTGGCCGGCACCACGCGAGAGGTCTCAACCAGGCAACCGCCGCGGCCGACGTTGACCAGGTTGCCCCATACCGGCGTAAACGAGCCTTCTACGTGAATTTCCACGGCGACGTTGCACTTCATGCGCATGTAGCGGCGTCGGTCCGATGGCATGGGCGAGGCGAACAATTCGGGAGCAAACGGCGGAGTTTCTTCGATGGGTTCAGGGCCGGGAAGCGGCTCAAGTACCGCTGCCGTGGCAGTCGCCGTTGCACCTTTGCCGTTCGTCTTGGCTTCTCTCGCCCGGTTGGCGGCGTCCTTGATCTCGCGCATGGCCTCCAGCAACGCCGTCGTGCGTTTTTCAGGAGCCACTTCGCGATAAGTCTGAAGCAGCACCGAAAGCTGGCTGACAAGGTCCGGATCAGTGAGCAACCGTGTCCAGTCCGACCCTTCGGGCAATGGTTTCGTCGATTTGCTCATACGCACCACTTCCCTCGGCCTGGCGGCGCAGGGAAGTTGCTCTAATTGCATAGTTAGATTGGGCTTGCGAGCGTAATTTCACAAGATGACCAAGGTCATGCACTTTTGTGGTGGTCTGACTGCGAGCCACCTTCATCGCGCCCTGTTCCCAGGTCGTATCGTTTGGCCTGTCAACAATTTGCATCACTATCGCGAAAAGACGAATCCAAAGAACTTACTTATTAGACAACTTGTTATTTTGGGATTTCGGTTCACTCGACCGGGAGCATCCAAGTTCAATGGCTTTTTTCAATTCTTCTAGAGCTGCCAGAGTCGCCGGCAGTTCGCCAGTCAGAAATCCCGATTTTGAGCGCGCATTAGCGAGGGTCGCGTCTCGAAGGTCGAAGCTATTCGTGACCGCAACTCTCGCGTTCTCGTTCCATTCCGCGCTCGCCCAAAGTACGCCATCGATTCCCGGGCAGGTCGCAACTTCGGCGCAGAATCCCGTTTACGGCAGCGTCGCCGAGGCCCGGATCACTCCCGGCGTGCTTCCTCTAACGTTCAGCGATGCCATCGAGCGCGCATTGCGGCAGAACCTGGCCGGCTTGCTTTCCGAATACAACACCATCGATGCCCGCGGCGAAAAGTGGAAGCAGCTCAGCGACTTGCTGCCGAATGTTAATGGTGATTTTCAGGCGACGGAAGAGAAGCAGAGCCTTGAAGCTCTGGGCTTCAGTAAATTCCCCAAAGGCGCCGGCTTTGGAAACATTCCTCCCACCATCGGTCCGTTCTCTTACGTCGACGTGCGCGCCTCCGGCACGCAGCGCCTCTTCGACTGGAAGGCGATCCAGAAATACCGCTCTTCGGTGGTTGGCGAAAACATCGCGCGTTTCAATTTGCAGGATGCCCGCGATCTGGTCGTGCTCGCCACCGGCAATGCCTACCTCCAGGCCATCGCGGGAGCGGCCCGGGTTGAGACCGCGCAGGCCCAGGTCGACACTGCCAAGGCGCTCTACGATAAAGCTGTCGCCCAGCGGCAGGCGGGAGTCGCTCCCGCCATCGATGCGCTTCGTTCGCAGGTCGAGTATCAAACCCGGCGGCAACAGTTGATTGCCGCCACCAACGATTTCGCCAAGCAAAAACTGTCGCTGGCGCGCGTCATCGGCCTCGCGCCGGGACAGGAATTCGAGCTCGCCGACAAGGCCCCTTACGACGCGTTTCCCGTCCCCGATCTCGACACCAGCCTCCAGCGCGCTTACGCCACGCGCTCGGACTACAAGTCAGCCCATGATCGGCTGGTCGCCGCGGAGCTCGAACACAGCGCCGCCATTGCCGGATACTTTCCCACCCTCGATGTCGCGGGCAATTACGGCGAGATTGGCCCGGCTCCCGGCAGTGTTCTGCCGACATATCAGATTATGGGTACGTTGAGTATTCCGATCTTTCAGGGCGGCAAGGTTCATAGTGACGTGCTCAAAGCCGAGGCCAGCCTGCGTCAGGCGCAGGCACAACTGGCCGACGTGAAGGGACAGATCGACCAAGACATCCGCAACGCTCTCCTCGATCTGAAGTCTTCCGCCGATCAGGTCGAGGTCGCGCAGAGCTCCGTGAATCTGGCGGACGAGGCGCTCATCCAGTCCCGTGATCGTTTTGCAGCCGGCGTTACCGACAATCTGGAAGTTGTTCAGGCGCAGGAGGCCGTCGCCTCTGCGCATGAGAACCTGATTTCGAGTTTGTATCTTAACAACATCGCCAAAGTTGCCTATGCCCGCGCCATCGGCCAAGCCGAAAAGGGCGTGCGTGATTACTTGAAAGGGAAGTAGCCAATGGACGAAACCCCGACCGCTGTCGCCGAGCCCAAGCCTGCCGCGCCCGCGGCGCAGCCCGTTTCACCGACCGTCGAAGCCCGCTACCGCCGCCGTGCGCTCCTCGGAAGCAAGCGCGCAAAATTGGCCATTGCCTTGATTGTTCTCGTGCTGCTGGTGACCGGCCTCTTTGCCTGGCGCTACTTCACAAGCTATGAATCCACGGATGACGCGCAGATTGACGGCCACATCAACTCCGTGAGCGCCCGCGTCAGCGGCCACGTCATCAAGCTCAACGTGCAGGACAACCAATTCGTGCAGCAGGGAACTGTGCTGGTTGAAATCGATCCCGCCGATTACCAGATTGCGGTCGAGCAAGCACAGGCTCAGTACGACGACGCGCTGGCGCAGGCTTCGGCCGCCGGCATCAACGTTCCGATGACCAACGTCAACACTTCAAGCCAAGTGTCGAGCGCGCAGGCCGGGGTTGCCAACGCCAAGTCCGCAATCGCCGCCGCCCGCCAGCAGTTTGAAGCCACCAAGGCTCAGGTCGCTGAAGCCGAAGCCAACGACGCTAAGGCACAAGCCGATCTCGCGCGCTACAAGCAGCTCATCGACAAAGAGGAGATCTCCGCTCAGCAATACGATCAGGCGGTGGCTGCGGCCAAAGCCAGCGCAGCCACAGTTCTCGCAGCGCGCGCGAGCGCCGACGCGGCCAACGCCCAAATCGAGCAGGCGCAGGGAAAGCTGCTCCAGGCAAACGCCGACCTGCGGACGGCTGACACAGCGCCGCAGATGATGCAGGCCACCCGCTCGCGCGCGCAATCGGCTGAAGCCAACGCACTCCAGAAGAAGGCGCAACTCGATCAGGCGCAGCTCAATCTGCAATACACCAAAATCGTCGCGCCCGCAGCCGGAGTCGTCAGCAACCGCACCGTGGAAGTCGGTCAGAACGTGCAGGTCGGTCAGGAGATGATGAAGGTCGTCCCGCTCGATGACCTTTGGGTCACCGCCAATTTCAAGGAGACGCAACTGCGCCAGATGAAGCCGGGACAACGGGCGGACATCGAAGTCGACGCGAATGGCAAGACGTACAAAGGTCATGTCGATTCGATCTCGGGCGCAAGCGGCGCGCTCTTCAGCTTGCTGCCTCCTGAAAACGCGACCGGCAATTACGTGAAAGTAGTGCAGCGCATTCCGGTGAAAATTGTCTTCGAAAAGGACGAACTGAAAGGCCACGAACTGCGCCCCGGAATGTCGGTAGAACCAAAGGTGTGGATTAAATGAGTTACGAGTCTCGAGCCGCGTGCAAGCAAGCTCCTCAAAACACTCACTGAAAACTGACAACTGAAAACTGAAAACTGACAACTGGTAACTGGCAACTGTTTTTCCCGTGTCCGCCGCCTCCATCACGATGAACGACGCCGAAGCCTGGCAACCCGCGGTCAATCCCTGGATCATCGCGCTCGCCGTCACGCTCGCCACCTTCATGGAGGTGCTCGACACGAGCATCGCCAACGTTGCACTGCCGCACATCGCCGGCAGCCTGTCCGCTGGAGTCGACGAAAGCACCTGGGTGCTTACGTCTTATCTCGTCTCCAACGCAATCGTGCTCCCGCTCAGCGGATGGCTCTCCTCGATCGTCGGCCGCAAACGTTTCTACATGGGCTGCGTCGCGCTCTTCACCATCAGCTCCTGCCTTTGCGGATTCGCCCCCAATCTCTCGATGTTGATTGTCTTCCGCGTTTTGCAAGGGATTGGCGGAGGCGGGTTGCAGCCGAGCGAGCAGGCCATTCTCGCCGACACCTTCCCTCCCGCCAAACGCGGCATGGCATTCGCCGTCTATGGCATTGCCGTCGTTATGGCGCCCGCGATCGGTCCCACGCTCGGCGGATGGATTACCGACAACTTCAGCTGGCGCTGGATTTTCTTCGTCAATATTCCGGTCGGCATTCTGTCTCTCGTCCTGACCTCGCGCCTCATTCAGGATCCTCCCTACTTCCGCCGCCGCAAGCTGAGCGAAACGCATATCGACTACATCGGCCTCGGCCTGGTCGCGCTCGGGCTCGGCACGCTGCAAGTCGTCCTCGACAAAGGCCAGCGCGATGATTGGTTTTCATCGCATCTCATCGTCGTACTAACCGTCGTCTCGGTGGCCGCGCTAGTCTTCGTCATCATCTGGGAGTGGTACCAGAAAGACCCGGTCATCGATCTCCATCTGTTTCGCGAGCGCAGTTTCGCGGTCGCGAACTTTCTTATGTTTATGCTCGGCTTCGCGCTGCTCGGCAGCACGCTCATGTTGCCGCTCTACATGCAGACGCTGCTCGGCTACACCGCGGAGCGCGCCGGTCTCGCGCTCATGCCCGGCGGCTTCACCATCATGCTGTGCATGCCGCTCGTCGGCTTTCTGCTCTCGCGCTATAGTCCGCGCTACCTGCTGATGTTTGGCCTGATCATGCTCTCGGGTTCGCTGTTTCACATGACGAACTTTGACCTCAACATGGACTTCCAGACGGTCATACTGGCGCGCGTCATCCAGGCCGTTGGCATGGCCTTTCTGTTCGTGCCTATCAATACCGCTGCCTACTCTTATCTGCCGCGCAATAAGAACAACGCCGCCTCCGGACTCATGAACCTGGCGCGCAACATCGGCGGCAGCGTGGGTATCTCATTCGTGACCACGATGCTGGCGCGGCGCACGCAGTTTCATCAGGTTCGCCTGTCAGAGAACCTGAGCGCCGCCAACCCGCAATTTCGCGCGGCCATCCGAGGCATGACCAGCACATTTGCTGCCGGCGGAATAGGCGGCGGTTCCGGCGCCGGTACCGCGACCCAGCACGCTTACGCGCTGGTGCAGGCCAATGTCATTCGCCAGTCGACTATGCTCGCCTACATCGATAACTTCTGGCTGCTCGGGACAGTAATTTTTTGCTTGATTCCTTTCGTGTTTCTGATTAAAAAGTCCAAGCCGGGAGGCGGCATGGCCGTACACTAAGCGGCAGCTTCATCCGCGTGAATCCGCGTTGATCCGCGGAGCAGAATTTTGGTGTCAGCGGCATCATTTCGCCCCGGCAGAGGTTCTCTATGTTTCGCATCATCGCATTAGAGCGTGAATTCGGAAGCGGCGGAGGTGGCATCGCCGCCGAACTGGCTCGACGCCTCGGCTGGAAGGTCTGGGATCAGCAACTCACCGCCGAGATCGCCCGGCGCGCCCAGGTGACCGAATATGCGGTTGCGCTCTGCGATGAGCGCGTGGACAGCCGTCTCTATCGCCTGGCGAAAACCTTCTGGCGCGGCAGCTACGAGCGCAGCCTGCCGCTTGCCGATTCAAAAGCCTTCGACACCGATTCAATGATGGCGATGATGGAGGAGATCTCCGAAAGCATCGCCGCCGAAGGCAAAGCCGTTATCGTGGGCCGCGGCGCGCCATTTTTTCTACGCGATCGCGAGGATACTTTCAGCGTCTTCTGCTACGCTCCGCGCGACGAAAAAATCCGCCGCCTCCTAGCCCTAGGCAAGGGCCGCGAAGAGGCGGAAGACCTCGTCGACAACGTGGACAAAGACCGCGCAGCCTACATCCGCCACTACTTCAACGCCGAGTGGCCCACCCGCAGCCTCTATCACATGATGATCAACACGGCCGTCGGGGATGAGGTTGTGATCGGAGAAATCCTGCACGCCATGGACACCATAGCTGCCCATAGGGCAGAGCCGGTAGCGCTGCGCGCCTGAGAATGTCTTGATTAGGAACCCGACGCCGTCAAGCTAGTTCTTCTTCTTGCCAAACAGTCCGCCGACCTTGCCGATCGACTTGCCGGCCGACCCGATGCTCTTAATTTGATTTCCGGCGAGCGCTTTCATATCGGGCATGAACGTTGGACTCGAGGTCGTGCCTCCGACCGTCACAGGAATGCCACCCGAGCCGTGGCCCACGATTTTGCTCAGCCCTCCGCCCACGGCTCCGCTCAGGTCGGCAACCATCTTAAAGTCGAGGTCTTTATTCGGGCTCACCGTGCCCGCCCCCGTGACCGTTCCGATCGAAGGAATCACCACAGCGATCTTGTCGAGGCGAATCCCGTCTGGGGCGTAGCGCACGTCCGAACTTAAAGTCTGGATGTCAGTGTCATTGCCGCTCGACTTCCCGCCCAACCCAGGGATGGCTGAGAGCTTCGATGTGAGGCTGAAGCCTTCGAGCTTGCCATTGGCCATTCGGACTGACCCGGTCGCGACCACTTTATCGATTGGCCCGACCGCATCGAAATTCATGTTGAGCGTTCCACCCTTGAGCTTCGACCCGGTCGGCAAAGTCACGCCCAGCGCGGGCAGCAGCGCCTGCAAGTCATCGACCGGCATCGATTGCCCGGTGAGCTTCATGTGAATCGAGGTCGGCTCAACCTGCATGTCGTAGGTGCCCGAGAGTTTCAAAGCTGCCTTGCCGATGGTGGCGTCGCCCCTCGTGAGTTGTCCGGTTTCTTTTTGCAGATCGTGATCGATGGTGAAGACCACCTGCACCGTTTGCGGTGAAGCCGTCCCCTTCGGAACGAGCTTCAGTCCGCTCGCTTTCACCGTGCCGCTCGCTTTTGCCATGTGTCCGTCGGAATTCACCGTGCCATCGAAATCAGCTGAGCCCGCAATGCCGGTCGCCGGGTCGACCAGCGCGGAGCGCGCCAGATCGAGCTTGTTGAACTTCACGCTGCCCTGCACCGGCGTAAGCGAGGCATCGGTCGGATTGATAGGACCGGCAGTGGCATCGAGATTGAGCGAGCCGCCTCCGGGAAGGTCGAGCGCGACCGTCACCGGGAATTGCGTGGTGAAAGAGAAATTCTGGACCGAAACATTCACGTTGTCATAAACGATGGGCGCGCGGTGCGCCGGAACCGAGCCGATGGAAACTGTGCCATCGCTGATTTCGAGTTTGTCGACGCTGAAATTTTGTTGCGACGAACCGCCACTCTTGGCGGGCGTTTTAGTCGAGTCGCCCGCACGGTTTCCGAGCGCCTGGTTTCCGAGCGCGTGGCCTCCGAGCGACGAGAAATTCCAAATCCCGCCCCGCGTTCGCAGCAGAGAGATTTGCGGCTTCTCGATGACAAGATGCGTCACGCTGAGTTGCTTGGCGAAGATGAGCGGCATCAACTCGACTCCAACCTTCAGCGACTTGGCCTGGATGAACGGCGTGTTGCTGAATTTGGGATCGTCCGCGATGGATAGCTGGCTGGCCTCCACGCTGCCCGAGATGATGCTCAGGCTCAAATCGCCCAGCGTGACGTTGCGTCCAAGCGCGGCGCTCACGTTCGATTCAATCTCGGGACGAAAGTGATTGACGTCGACAAAAAGCGGAAGAGCGACGGCCAGCACAAACAAACCCACAATAACAATGCCGATAATCTTGAGAATTCTTTTATTCATGGCGACCTCTGCGGCTGGAAGTTAGAAAAAGGGTGGACTGGAAAATCCGGACAAGTTTACCAAAGGAAGGTTAATGCGAAGCGGGTAGAAGACGGGTAAGGCCAGACGAATTATTGGGCGCTAGATCGTGACAGCCATGTCGCTGTCTTCCGACGGCATCTGGATCAGCACCGGCGCGAATTCACCCTGCATCTGCGCTTGATAGACCGCCGCTTGCACCGAAACTCCCGTGCCGACGACGCGCGTCTTGTCGTGCGACAAGGCGACCCACGAGCCGGGAGGCGCCGTTCCAAGTACACGGTTCAGTTCTTGCGGATTCGCTTCAACGGTCTGTCCTGCCGGTTTCTCTATCGCCATTGGACCCTCAAAATTAGCTGAAACGCGGTGCAGGGGAGCGCGCATCCATCGCGCCTTCCATTGGATGATACGCGGAAGCGGCGGTCAAGAGCTTAAGCGGGCTAGAACCTAAGTTCTATCGGCGGGGCAATGGTGCTCATGCATCGTCCATCCGCCGGTTACCTTACTCGTTATAAGATGTGGAGGGAATGGAGAGAACTCCTCCGGTGACAGCCCCTGACATGTCGCTCACGGTGCAGCAGGAGGTCGCGCGACTGGCCGGCATGCCGGAAGTGCGCGCGGCGTTCGGGCGATTTCGCTTCGAAGAGCCGCAATTCGCCCAATGGCAAATGGACGTCTCGCGGGTTCCCGCGCCTCCCTTTGGCGAGACGCAGCGCGGCGCATGGCTAGCCGACCGTTTTAACGAGCTCGGCCTCGCTAACGTGCAGATCGATGAAGTCGGCAATGTTTTCGGCGAGCACCCCGGCTATGGACGGCGCTTCATCTCCGTGAGCGCGCACATCGACACCGTTTTCCCCGCCACTAGTCCGCTGAATATCCGGCAGCAGGGTACGCGCTTGTTTGGCCCGGGCGTCTCCGATAACGGAGCCGGCATTGCGGCCATGCTGGCGGTGGCCAGCGTGCTCGGCAGCTCGCAGATCGCGCACACGATGCCCATCGTTTTCATCGGCAACGTGGGTGAAGAAGGTGAGGGCGATTTGCGTGGTATGCGGCACGTCTTCCAGACGCCGCAGTGGGCCGACAGCATCGCCTACAGCGTCATCGTCGATGGCGCGGGATCGGACACGGTGGTCGCCGAGGCCCTCGGCAGTCGCCGTTTCGAGGTCATCGCGCGCGGTCCGGGCGGCCATTCGTGGAGCGATTTCGGCACGCCCAATCCGATCATCGCGCTGGCGCGAGCCATTCAATCGCTGACCGAGACGCCCGTGCCGACATCTCCGAAGACGACTTTCAATGTGGGCGTAATTCGCGGCGGCACATCGGTCAATTCGATTCCAGAGTCGGCTAGCATGCGCGTCGATCTGCGCTCCACTTCGATGGCTGAGATCGACCGGCTGGAGCGGGCGTTGCGGGTTGCCCTCGATCACGCCCTCGATGCCGAAAACCATCCCGCCCTCGCGCGCCTTTCGCGCCGCGCTCAAACCGTGCAGAGCGAGATCATCGAGATCGGCAATCGCCCGGCCGGCGAGCTCGCGCCCGACGCGCGCCTGCTCAAGGTGGTTCGCGCCGTCGATGCCCAGCTCGGCAACACCGCGCAGGTCCAACGCGCCTCAACGGACGCCAACATTCCCCTCTCGCTTGGACGCGAAGCCATCGCCCTTGGCGGTGGCGGCAGCGGTGGCGGCGCGCACACGTTGCAAGAATGGTTCGACTGCACCGGACGCGAGCTCGGACTGCGTCGCATTCTGCTTACAATGCTTGCATTGTCCGCAGTGGGCGAATGACGGGCCGAAACCAGGAAAGCTAATGACAAGAAAGCTGATTTCCGTGTGCGCGACGGTTGCACTCGCCGCGAGTTGTAATGTGTTCGCGCAAAAAGCAGCTCCGCCGGCCAAGGCGGACGTGATCTTCACGCATGGCAACGTATATACCGGCGCTATCGCTGCATCATCCGCACTCGGCTCGACGACGCGAGCCGAAGCGATTGCCGTGCGCGGCGATCGCATCATGGCCGTCGGTTCCCGCGAAGAGATCGCAAAGATGAAAGGTCCGCAGACCAAGGTGATCGACCTTGGCGGCCACTTCGTCATGCCCGGATTCAACGATGCCCACATGCACATGGCCAGCGCCGGGCTCGAAAAATTGAACGTCAACCTGGTGGGGGCGAAGACGCTCGACGAATTTCGCGACCGGCTGCGTGCCCGCGTCGACGCGACTCCCGCGGGCGACTGGATTGTCGGCGAGGGCTGGGACGAAACCCTCTGGCCGGTCAAAACTCTGCCCACGCGCTGGGACCTCGACGAGGTGAGCGGCAATCATCCGGTATTTCTCGTGCGCGTGGATGGTCATATCGCGGTCGCCAACACGCGCGCGCTGCAACTGGCGAGCGTAACCGTCGCGACCAGGGATCCGGACGGCGGGAAGATCGACCGTGACGAGGGAGGCACGCCAACCGGCATCCTGCGCGAAACCGCGCAAGGTGCGGTGCATGCGGTCATTCCCCAACCGACCCACGAAAAGCGGCGTCAGGCGATCGATCTGGCGCTCGCCGATCTGGCCAGCCATGGCGTCACCTCCGCGCAGGATTATTCGTCATGGGAAGACTTCCAGATTTACGAAGAAATAGAAAAGGAAGGCAAGCTGACGGCGCGCATCTCGGAGTGGCTGCCTTTTAACGACTCCATCGAAGAGTTGAATCGCAAGCGCGACTCGCATCCCGCGTCCGACAACATGCTGCACACTGGGATGCTCAAGGGTTTCATGGATGGCTCGCTCGGCTCAAAGACCGCGGCGCTGCTCGAACCTTATAGCGACGATCCCGGCAACAGCGGCATTCCGCAATACGAGGTTGACAAGCTGAATGCGATGACGCGCGAGCGCCTGCTCGCTGGATACCAGATCGGCTTCCACGCCATCGGTGACAAGGGCGTGCAAATGGCGCTCGACGCATTTGCCGAAGCCGAGAAAGCCGCGAAAGATGCCAAGGTGAAAGCGGTCGACGGCGGCAGCGACTACCGTCTGCGTGTCGAGCACGCGCAGGTCACCACTCCGCAACAGATTGTGCGCTTCAAAGAACTCAAGGTCATCGCCTCGATGCAGCCCAGCCATTTGCTCACGGATATGAATTGGGCGGAGTCGCGCCTCGGTCCCAAGCGCGCCGAGACTTCCTACGCGTGGGCGGAGTTCTTGCGACACGGAGTGGTGCTCGCTTTCGGCACCGATTATCCGGTCGAGCCGGTTTCGCCCTTTCGCGGAATCTATTCCGCGGTGACGCGCATGAGCGAAGACGGCAAGAAGACATATGTCGGGCAGAAGTTGACGAGTGAGCAGGCCATCGCCGCTTACACGACGGGATCGGCGTTTGCCGAATTCGCCGAAAAGCAAAAGGGGAAATTAGCGCCGGGCATGCTCGCCGATTTTGTGGTGCTCGACCGCGACATTACGGCAGCTGCGCCGCCGAAAATCCTGGAGACCAAAGTTCTGCGCACCGTCGTCGGCGGCAAGACCGTCTACGAAGCCAAGTAATTCTGCTACGGAGAAATCACCATTTTCCCCGGCGACGTGCCGCCAGTGCCAAAGGGCGAATTGTCGATCACCTGGGGCTCACCGTTGTTTTGATTGTAGGTGTAAGCCTGAATGCCGCTTGGACTGCCGATGTAGAAGAACCCTCCGCTGGCGTCGATGAGCGCAAAAAGATTGCCGGCGGCCACACTGAACGGCGAATTCACGGTCGCTGTCAGCTGGCCTGTGGTCGCGCTTACCGTGAAAACCCACACGCTGTAACTGCCTCCCGGAGTGGTTGCGAAAATAAAGTTTCCGCTCGCAACCAGGTTTGTCGGTCCGGAGCCGGCGATCGCCGTGAAGGGCGAACCGCTGATCGCGGTCAGCGTTCCGTAGCTCGGACCCTGGGTTTGATTGATATTGAATCCCGAGATGTTGCCGACGCTGGTCGGCGGATTGTTGACCGCCGAGGTATTGGCGACATAGAGGTGTGTCCCGGTGCTGTCCACCGCCATGCCCGCCGCGCCCGCGCCCGAATAGTAGGGCGCGCCCACTGAGGTCAGCTGTCCCGTCGATGCCGAGAAAGTAAATCCGGTTACCGTCCCGACGCCGGTGTTCGTCACGTACACCAGGTCGCCCGAAGGCGGCATCAGAATCTCGCCCGGATCGAGGTTGGCATAAAAGGGAGAGCCGTCAACCTCAGTCAGCGCGCCGCTGCTGGAGTCGATTGAGAAAACCGAAATGTTATTTGAAAAACTGTTGGTCACCAGCAGGTACCCGCCCGAGGGATCGACCATAACCCCGGTTGGGCCGCTGCCCGCCGGCGTCGGAGTAGCGTTCTGCGACAAGGTGCCGTCATTGGCAATATTGAACAGCGAGATTGTGTTGGCCGAGGAATTCGCCACGTACAAAAACTTGTTAATTATGGCCAGCCCTTGCGGAGAGACTCCCACAGTTTGCGGGGTTTGCGCCACGGTCGTAATTTCACCGGTGATCGAGTTGATCTGCACCAAAAGCACTGAGCCCTGGCTGGGCAAAGTGATATAGGCATTCTGGTGCTGCCCGAAGGCCGGGACCGACTTGCTGCCACAGGAAGGCAGAAACACAGCCAAAACTACGAGGCCCATGACGGCGGACCATCTGGAAAGACATTTTTTACCCACCAGTGCGGCGCGCGCCGCCCTCAAAAAGCTCATGTGCGAACCTGCTCCTGCTTGCGAGAATCGGATGTGAGACGTGGTTGAGATACTATCGTGCACGAGAAAGCCCGAACTGTGCAACTGTCCGCGCCCGCGTGTCCGTGCCGTGCGGCGCGATTCGAGCCTCCCGGAAATCCTAAACCAAATTAGATGCACTCGCGGGCGCGGAAGCGCACGCTGTTGCGGAGCACGGGCCGCAAATCCAAATTCCCATTTCCGCAGTCACCGCCAGTTTAAACTGGTTGTGGTGTAATCCCGGTTTAGACTGATTGTGTTGTAATCATTGTGTTGTAAGCATTGTGTCGTAATCATTGTGGTGTAAACAAAGCACGCGGCATGATCGACATTCACTGCCACATTTTGCCGGAGGTCGACGACGGACCGAAGTCCTGGGAGGTCGCGGTAGAGATGTGCCGCATGGCCGCGGCCGACGGCATCACTCATACTGTAGCCACGCCCCACGCCAACCATCGGTACGCTTACGAACGCACTTATCTTCTGGAGATGCTTGACGAGTTGCGCGCCCGTGTCGGGCCGGCGCCCGAATTCAGCCTGGGCTGCGATTTCCACCTTTCGTATGAGAACCTCGAGCGCGTGCTCGAAGATCCGCACACCTACACCATCGGCAATACCAATTATCTGCTGATTGAGCTGAGCAACTACAGTATTCCGGCGCAACTGGGCGATTGCTTCGGGCGCCTCGGAGACCGCGGCCTGACACCGATTCTGACGCATCCCGAGCGCAATCCGATTCTTCAGCAATCGCCGCAACGCGTGCTCGAGTATGCCGAGCAGGGTTGCCTGATTCAGATCACGGGCTCGTCGCTGACGGGCTTCTGGGGCGAGCGGCCGGAAATCGTAGCGCGCTGGCTGCTCGATCGCTCAGCCGTTCACATCCTCGCCACCGATGCGCACGACACCAAGAACCGCGTCCCGATCCTTTCGGAAGCCCGCGACGTGGCCGCGCAGATTGCAGGCGCTGAGTGCGCCGAGGCGCTGGTGGAAGGGAATCCGGGAGCGATCGTTCGAGGGCAGGCGATTCCGTATTGTCCGCGCCCGGTCTTTGACTAGAAGGCCGGACTAGGAAATCGGGACTAGATAAACGGACTAGAAAATCCCGACTAGAAAAACTCCAAGTCACAGCGTCATGCCCATGCGCTTCAGCATATCCGCATAGCGCGGATCGGAATGCAACGAATCCACCATGTGGCTGGTCTTGAGATATTGAATGCCGTCGGACTTTTCCTTCAAGCTTTTTTCCAGCCAGGCAAAAGCCTGCTCTTTGTCGCCCGCTTTGGCATAGACCCAGCCGATGACGGCCGGATCCTGGTACCGGCGCTTGCTCAGGGCAACCAGTTGTGCCGCCCACTCGCGGAGAGCCGGCTGGATTCCCGAACGCGCGTAAACCTTGCTCACCTCCTTGTAGATGGCCTCATACTCTGTCTGGTGAGAAAGATCGACCTCAGTTTGCGCCTCCTGAAGCCACAGGTCGTACTTCCCAGTTTCCAGATAAACATTTCCCAAGTCCCCGTGCACGGACGCAAAACTGGGATCCATCTCGATCACTCTCTTGAATTGCTCCGTCGCAAGGTCGTACTGCCGTCCCGTCGCGTATTCCTGTCCCAGGTTTTCGTTGTATTTCAGATTGAGTGGTTCCAGACGGAGGGCAGTCTTGATCTCGGTGAGCGCCTCCTCATGCCGTCCCTGCGACGACAGATAGAGCCAGTACAACTTGTGGGTGTTGGCGGAATTTGGATTTAATTCCAGCGCGCGCTTGAACTCCTGCTCTGCAGAGCGCCATTGCCATTGCACTGCGTAGCTGTCGGCGAGCACGGCATGAGCTTCCGCCAGCGAATCGTCGATGGCCAGGGCTTTTTGCGCGGCCGCCTCGGCTTTGGGCGACATCTCACTCGATGGAACGGGAGCATAGTCGGAGACTACGTCGTAGTAATCGGCGAGGCCGAGATAGGCGAGCGCGTAGTTGGGATCTTTTTCAATCGCCTCATTGAAGAAGTCGCGCGATTTGTCGAGCGCCTCGGGCGTGCGCTTCTCCCAATAGAAGCGGCCTTTGAGATAAAGCTGGTACGCCTCGGGATCGCTCGTGCCGTCCTTGACCGCCGGCTTCGCTGCGCCACCCGCCGCCTCGCCCGATTTTGCCTCGCCCGACAATCTCTCGCGCAGCCGCGCCGAAATTGCGCGAGTGATGTCGTCCTGAGTCGCCAGAACGTCGGATACTTTGCGGTCGTATTGTTGGCCCCACAGATTGTGATTGTTGCGCGCGTCAATCAATTCCGCGCTGATGATGAGCTGATCTCCGTGTTGTACGATGCGCCCCGTGACCACGCCTTCGATCTTCAGGTCGCGGGCAACCACCTGCGGATCGACATCTTTCCCCTTGTAATGGAAAACGGAGGAGCGCGACATGACGGCGAGGTTCGGAATCTGGGAGAGGCTGTTGATCAACCCTTCAGTCAGGCCATCGCTCAAGTATTCGCTGTTGGGATCGTTGCTGGCATTGACGAAGGGCAGCACCGCGATCGACGAAATTTCTTTTGAGCTGTTTTGGCTGCGGTAGAAAAAAATGCCGGCGGCGGCGAGAACGAGGATCACAGCTGCCGCGACGGCAACCCATCGTAGCATGTGGCTTGTGGGCGCAGGTGTCACAGCTGAAGCTGAGCCTGAAGCGAGAGCCGATCCCGACGCTGGACCAGAAAGCCCGCTCGCGCTACCCGAAATATGAGTTGAGCCGGATCCCGCGACCGGCCTCTGCGTGGCTACGTTGGAAATATGTTCTGGCGCCGCACTGAGCGTGCTCCGGCTGGAATCGGTGTCACGCTTCAGCCGTTGCAGGTCGGCCCGCATCTCGGCTGCGACCTGGTAGCGCAGATTGCGGTCCTTCTCGAGCGCCTTATTGATGATGTCTTCGAGCCTCGGCGGCAGATCGGGGTTGAGCCGCATGGCCGGCGCCGGCGCGCGGTTCAGAATCGCCTCGAAGATGGTGGCCGAACTTTCCCCACGAAAGGGCTGTGTGCCGGTCGCCATCTCATACAGCACGGCCCCAAATGAAAATAGATCCGTCCGCGTA
The DNA here is from genome assembly GCA_963803645.1 of uncultured Acidobacteriaceae bacterium. Taxonomy (GTDB): domain Bacteria; phylum Acidobacteriota; class Terriglobia; order Terriglobales; family Acidobacteriaceae; genus Acidiflorens. Next base: position 2,440,784 of record CAWDNK010000007.1, read on the forward strand.
TCCAGTTCTTTGCTGCGAGCTTGTTCCGGGGACATGTAGGAAATCGTTCCGACCGTCGTGCCCGGGCTTGTCAGTTGATGCTCTTCGATGGTGCGCGTCATGGTGTTCAGGGGCGCGCTTGATGAACTGCCTCCGGCCGTAACTTTGGCGAGTCCGAAGTCCAGCACCTTGGCGTGGCCGCGTTCCGTGACGAAAATGTTTGCGGGCTTGATGTCGCGGTGGACGATCCCTTTGGCGTGGGCGGCGTCGAGCGCATCGGCAATCTCAATCGCGAGCGAGAGAATCGTCTCCAATTCCATCGGGCGCCCGCCGATCCGGTGCTTCAGCGTCATCCCCTCCAGAAACTCCATCACGATGAAGGGCTGGCCATTCTCCTGGCCGATCTCATGAATGGTGCAGATATTAGGGTGGTTGAGCGCGGATGCGGCCTGCGCTTCGCGCTGGAAACGGGCCAACGCCTGCGAATCTTTGGCGACATCATCGGGCAGGAATTTGAGGGCAACGAAGCGGTGGAGATTTAAATCTTCAGCCTTATAGACGACGCCCATGCCGCCGCCGCCCAGTTTTTCGACAATACGATAGTGAGAAATAATCTGGTCAATCACGTGCGCGAAATCTTACGTGTAGGGAGGGGGCAAGTCAATAAAACCGAGGAGTAGCGGTGGTTGGCGTTGGGCTCTATGTCCGGATAAAACCCTCAGCTACTGCTGAGGTCGAGGAGTCGCGGTCGGATTCGATTTAGTGGTTGCTTTCGGATCGCCCGCTACTGGCGCTGACGTCATCGCGCTCTCGGGATTCAGTAGATGATCGTTGCTCGGCCCCAGTCCTAATTTGATCAGAGCCCGCGAATCCGGAGTCGTCTTCGACTGCCATCCCTGGTCGGCCTGATAGCGTTGCATCGCCGCCTGGGTCGCGGCATCCCACGTTCCCGAGGGCTCGCCATCCATATAGTGTTCGCGGATGAGGGCTTCCTGAATGGCGCGCGCGCGGTCGCGATCGATCGCCTGCTGGCCGCGCTTCTTTGCGCCGCGCAAATTCTTCGAACTGTTTTTGCCCCGTGATGCGGTAGTTCTTTGACCGGCGTGCGACGAAGACACGTGCGATGAAGATCGGTGCGACGACGTTGAATGCGATGAAGCTGCATGCGATGAAGCTGAATGCGATGATGTCTTGGCCCTGGCGGCTTGGCTCGTCGCCTTGTGCGCGCTTGATTTATGGGTCGTGCTCTTATGAGTGGTGGCCGCGTGAGATGTGGATGCGCTGCCAGATGCGCCCGCACTTTTCGAAGGTGTCGCCTGCTTAGCGGGCGCGTTATCGCTCGAAGTCGCGGGCGGCACCGACGAAGCGGCCAAGGCTGCTCCGCTCAAACATATTGTCGTTCCGCATAGGCAGACGGCCGCCAAAGCGCTAAGCGCCGCGGCCCGCCAGCCTCGACTTGGATTTGTTTTCCTCATCACGTTCGTGGGCACATCTCGCCCGCACATCTCGCCCGCAATCCTGCCACCAAAAGAAACCGGCGAGACAGCGTACCTTATCGTCCCTGAAAAAGGAAAGATACGCCAATCTCGCCGGTGTCTGTATGGGTTACGGAAGTGTCCCGGCCAGGAAGATTGTCCCATCCTGCGCCCTCGAGCCTCGCGGACGCACGAGGAAGACGATATCCTGCCCGCTCTTCAGCGACGACTCAATCTTCGCGAAATCCTCCGGGCTATTTACCGGCTGCTTGTTCACTTCAAGAATGAGGTCGCCGCGGTTCAGTCCCAGATCTTCCGCGAACGATCCCTGCTTCACGTCCTGCACCACCACGCCCTTGCCCATGGTGATGCCCATGCGGTCGGCAAGGTCGCTGGTGACGCCATGCACAGTCACGCCTAACTTGCTGGCTTTCGGCTCTTCCTCGCCCTGGTTTTCATCCTCTTCGCCGAGCCGCGAGGCAAACAGCTTCGAGCGGTCTGCGATCGTGACCGTGGTCTCCTGCTTCTTGCCGTTGCGGACGAAGTCGACCTTGGCCTTACTGCCGGGCTTGCGGCCTGCGATTTCGGCCACCAGGTCGTCGCCGGTCTTAAGATCCTTGCCGTCGACTGCGGTAATCGTGTCGCCAATCTTCAGTCCCGCCTGGTCCGCTGGACTGCCTGACACCACGTTTGAAACCGTCACTCCCGCGCCATACACGCGCGCGATTGCCGGGTTCGGCTGCGCCGCGAACTCGATTCCGATCGAGCCTCGCGCCACACGATGTTCCGGTCCGATCAACTGGTTATAGACCTGGGCCACGGTGTTCGACGGCATGGCAAATCCAACGCCGGCGTATGAACTCGTCTCGGTCAAAATAGCGGTGTTGATACCGATCACTTCGCCCGCCATGTTGACGAGCGGCCCGCCAGAGTTGCCGGGATTGATGGCTGCGTCCGTCTGAATAAACGATTGAAACTGCCGGTTGGGCACGATGTTGCGGCCCTTCGCTGAGACGATCCCTGCGGTCACCGTCTCCTGCAATCCGAATGGGCTGCCGATGGCGAGCACCCAGTCGCCGACCTGCATGCCATCCGAGTTGCCGATTTTCGCGGCCGGCAGCGCATGATCGAGATCGATCTTGATCACCGCCAGATCGGTCTCCTGATCCATGCCCACGACTTTGGCGTCATGGCCCGGCGTGCCTTCCGGCTCACCTTCAAGCTTCACACGAATGCGGTCGGCCTTTTCAACCACGTGCCGATTGGTGACGATGTAGCCCTTGGGATCGACAATGACTCCCGAGCCCAGCGAGCGCTGGCGAATGGTGCCCGCGTCTTGTCCGCCCTGGCCGCCAAAAAATTTGTCGAAGAAATCCTGGAACGGGCTGTCGTCGCTGCCCTGGCCGCCCTGGTCATCCTGATCGGGATCGGGACGAGCCGATCCTCCCCGGCGGCGGTGCGGATTCTTGATAGTCGATTCAGTGTTGATGTTGACGACGCTCGGCTCAAGCTGCTTCGAGATCTGCGAGAACGTGTTGGAGAGCTGCTGCGGAGCGGGAACAGTCAGCGGCGTGGCATCCGACGACTTCTGCCCCTCTTTGCCCTTAACCCCGTAGGAAATGACCGTGCCGATCAGAATCCCCAAAGAAAGCGTGATTAAAATCGTAAGCGTATAAGCCCAGCGGTTGGCTTTGAGGCGGGCCAAAAAGGCGCTCTCGCGCGAATCCATTTTGCTCCTCCTGATAATGACGTGCGACGACTTGCCGATGACGAGCCGATGACGACTTCCCGATAATCGCGTAATTGCTAATTATACCTATCGCCGCAAGCGGGCATGCGGCTTGATCTTTTCAACCATTTACGTCCGTTTAACCATTAGACGCAGCAAATGGGCTAAGCGTTAAGTTATTGTGGCCGGCGGACCGTCGCACGCAAGGCCATGCGAACGAGCGCATCCCCGCGGCTGGGCGCGCAGGTTCTTAGCGCAGCAAGTGTTGGGTAAGCGTTGAGCGCAGCAAGAACCGCGAAACCAAGTGCGTGTTTGACTGGCAACTGGCAACCGGCAACTGACGACTCTAGCACTTTGGTGGAGTTCGCTGGCACCCGCGGGCCATTTGCAGAAACACCGCATAGTCTTACATTCCGAATTGAGCAGTTCTGGGGGAGGGCTGCCCGGGCGTCCTGGATTCGCGAGAATCCGGACGCCCGTTTAATTTTTGGCTGTTAGCTGTTAGCCCTTGGCTTTTAGCCGCGCGCAAGGACCTGCCAAGGCCGGATAACGAATTCCGCAAGCGGCTTTATTTGGAAAGCCAACAGCTAAGAGCCAAAAGCTAATTCGTCGAAATCGTGAAGTTCACGGTGATGCGCGCCTGCGTTTCGACTGGCTGCCCGTTCTGAAGATAAGGTTTGAAGTGCCACTGCTTCACGGCCTCGCGCGCGGCGGTCGCCAGAATCTCCGGACCGCTTATAATCTGCAATTCCTGAATCGTTCCATCGCGCGCGATCAGCGCCTGCAAACTCACCACGCCCTGCACCTTCATCTGCCGCGCCAGCAGCGGATAATCCGGCGGCACGCTCACGGTTACACTCTGCGCCGCCTGCGGCGAGACCTGCACTCCGCCTCGCGAAGAGGAAGTCGATGAAGAAGGCGATGGGGCGATGCCCGGAGCAGCCGTCACTCCCGGCGTCATCGCTCCCGAGCCGACGTCCACACGAATGGCGGTGTTGTTCGCCGGAACTCGTACGCTCCGGTTTCCGGCCACCACGTCAACCTGCAAAGCGGGCAGCACCGTTCGCTCGGTGGTAGCGGCAAAGGGAGCGGCGGCTTTCTCCTCGGATTTATCGTCAACCTTGGCCGGCTTGCGCTCGTGCGGCACGGGCGCGCTCGGATTTTGACTCTCCGCCAGCGCCTTGGCCTTGCGCAGCGCCACCGCTTCCGGCGATTCAGCCTGGGTAGGAAACCAGAAATCCCAATCCTTGGCGACGACTGCGCCCAGCGCCAGCAGCAGAATGACCAGCGCAATCAACATCCGCTTGCGTTGCGCTTCAACTTCCAATGCGCTGGCAGACACGCCAGCAGCCCGCGGCAGTACCAGGTTCGCAGGCTCCGGATTCGGCCGTTGCAGCTGAATTTCGGAAGGCTTTTCGCCGTGCAGCTTTTCGTCGTCAATCCTGGGCACAGATACGTCCTTGGGCCGTTTTGGGAATTTGGGGGACTGTCCTTAGTATGCCCTGAAAGCCGCGTCGATTCCAGAGAATACAGGCGCGCGGCGGGGATGTTCCTCCGTTACGATGGTGTGATTGCCGTCACACCCCGTTGTGCTTCCTGTCACCGCTCCCGGTTAAGGCCAGTCGCACACTGAACACGTGATATCGGTCCCACGGAAGACCAGGCGCGGCGAAGCCCAGGTGCGCTCGTGAATCCCGCCGGTACTACAAAACACCGATGCTACAAAACAGAAGAGGTGTGTGATGCCCTCGCCAAACGGCGTGGATCCGATCGAGAGCTGCCTTACCTGCAAGATCCCCGCCGAACGCCTCTTCTGCGATCTGCCCACGGACGCTCTTCAGTCCTTTGAGAGCATCAAGTACGCCGGCGCTTACCCCAAGGGCGCCGTGCTCTTTGTCGAAGGCCAGGCTCCGCGCGGCATCTTTGTCCTCTGCCAAGGGCGCGTGAAACTCTCCATCTGCGCCAGCGACGGCAGAACCCTCATCCTAAAAATTGCCGAACCCGGAGAAGTTCTCGGGCTGAGCGCCGCGGTTTCCGGCAAGCCTTACGAACTCACCGCCGAGACGGTCGATGCTTGCCAGGCGAATTTCATCCGGCGCGAGGACTTCCTGCGCTTTCTCAAGGAGCACAGCGACGCCTGCTTCAAGGTAGCCGAGCAGCTCAGCGAAAAATACAACATCGCCTGCCACGAGGTCCGCTCGCTTGGCCTGTCGCATTCCGCCGGCGAAAAACTCGCCAAACTCATTGTCGAATGGAGCTCGAAAAATGGCGAGGCCGCCAAACTCGAACCGCGCGTGAAGGTCTCTCTCACTCACGAAGAGATCGCGCAGATGATCGGTACCTCGCGCGAAACGGTGACTCGCCTCTTCGCTGAGCTGAAGAAGCGCCAGATTCTCCAGACCAGAGGCTCGACGCTGGTCATCCGCAACAAAGCCGCCCTGCGCTCGCTCGCGGCCACTGGCTAATGGGCAAAAGCGAAAGCCACAGGCATTCCAGAGACGACCATAGACCACCCGGATTTTCCCAGAATTAAGAAGTGATCGTAATCCGTGAGGTTGTATCCGCGAGATCCGTGTTAATCCGCGGAGAAGAATTTCGCAATCGAGAATCTTGCGGGCAAAACAAAAAGGCTGGCATCGCTGCCAGCCTTTCATCATCCGTAACGAACGGGCAACCGTTACCGGCGTCCGCCGCCACCGTGGAAACCGCCACCACCGTGGGACACGCCGCCACCGCGAACTTCGCCGCGAGGCGCTGCGCCATGAAAGCCCGCTACCGGACCACGTCCCGCGAATCCGCGTCCTTCATAACCGCGGCCAACGAAGCCATGTCCGCCGTAGTATCCGCGGCCATAATATCCACGACCCCATCCGCCGTGATACCACGGGCCCGCGCCGATGAAGACGCCGCCGGCAAACCAGCTTGGCCCATAGTAGCCATAAGGTGCGCACGCATACGGAGCGTACGAGTAATAGCCGTACTCACAAACCGGAGGTGCAGCCACGTATCCCGGGCCAACTCCGATCCCGATTCCCACTCCCACCGCGGCGTGCGCAGGTTGCGTAAACGCCAGCGGCACCATCAACACCATCAACATCGCCAGATATTTAAAGTTCTTCATGGTAAACCCCCTTCTTCAGGACCCCGCTTTTTCGCTCCCACTTGCCGGATTCTGCGGCTTTCAGCTTTTTCACCTTCACTGAATGCCTACACATTCAAACGCGGATGGGCAGAAAAAGTTTCGAGAACGGGAGTGGCTGATTTCAACCATCTCGGCTGAATTCAGCCACTTACGCGCAGGCAGGACGTTAACCCGCGCGGCAGGAGGAGAGGGACAATGTTGGAGGTAAGGGCAAAAGAAAGGCGTAGCCTTTTGGGCTACGCCTGATTGATGCTGATGACGGTGCGGTCGCGGACCACCTGCGCGGCCCTCAGTTCTGGATGATCACCTTGCCACCGCCCGGGTTGTTGCCGAACGACGGACCCGCCGTGTAGGTGTAATCCGAGGTCGACGCAGTCGTACTGACCGCATGGGCTTGACCGCCGGTCGAACTGATATTCGGAGTGAACGGGTCGTTATTGTTGTTCCAGCTGATGCCGAAGGTCGAGGAAGCGGAGTTCATTTGCAGCATGCCCGGTCCCGGCGGAAGAGAAGTGCCGAAAGGAACGGCCACGGTTTGAGGACTGTAGATGGGGTTGTTGACACTTCCGCCGACGGTGACAAACAGTGGACCAGCACCCACCTGAATGGCAAAGGGTCCGCTCAATTGCACCGGGGGCTGCGTGTTCGCTTGATTGATGTAGTAATTGGCGGCGCAATTGTAACTGGGCGCGGTGAAACCGGCCGAACTGCCGTTGGTGACAGTGAGGTTCATGGGAGCATAGACGGCCTGACCATTACCGTTCGTCTGAAACGCAATGACAACGTCGACTCCGCTATTGTTTTCAAAAGTGATCTGATCTCCCTGGCTGACGACGATGCCCTGTCGGGAGGGAATATAGTTTGTGCCAATGTCGAGAGTCCAGGTGATTGCATCCGACATTGGAAGGTTGGGCGCTGCGGCCATGGCTGGCTCCTTTTCAGAATTGAATTGACTTACTTACCGCTGGCCTTAAAATTCGGATCCGAGAGCAACCGTTGCAAGTCGGGAGTATTCTTCAGGTCCGCGAGCGCATGTCCTTTCTGAAGGCATTTCTCGATGTATAGCAATGCCTGTGCGCGCTCCCCTAAATCTTCGTAGGCGATGCCGACGATTGCCAGGACGTTAGGGTCGTCCGGGGAAAGGGCAAGCGCCGATTGTATGCGAGAAACAGCCTTTTCGCGAACTTTTTTCTTGCTATACAGCATTGCCAACCGGGCCTGAGCCATGGCATCGCGCGGATTGTCGCGCACTACCTGTTCGAGGAGTGCGCTTTCGTGGTCGAGCGCCTGCATCGCCTTGTCCGTTTCTTTCAGTCCTTCGTAGGCGCCCCTAAGGTTGCCCCACACCATGTAATCCTTGTCGTTCATTGTGAGGGCTTTCTCGGTCGCTGAGGCGCATTCGGCATACTTTTGCTCCTGAAGATATAGATATCCAAGATTGGCGTAAGCGGCATAACTGGGCTCGAGACCAATCGATTTCCGCAGCATCTGCTCGGCCTCTGCATAGTGCTTGTCACCCATGTCGCTGTAAGCCGCGCCCAAGTTGAGATAGACGGTCGCATTATCGGGAGTAAGAGCGATGGCATGGCGATACTGAACGACAGCTTCGTCGTAACGCTCATGTTCGTCGAGGAACGCCGCATAGGAGTTATAACCGTCCCAGGAATCGGGGCGGAGCGCGATGGCTTTTTTGAAGGCGGCTTCCGCGTCGGCGGTGCGTCCTGCGCTGTCATAGGATCGGGCTAGTCCGTTGACCGCGTCGGCGTTGCGAGGATCGAGTTGTAGCGCGCGCTGGTTCTCCTGCAAGGCGAGTTCGTATTTTCCCGTGCTGCGGTGAATCTTTCCGAGAGTGACGTAAACCGCCGGAAGTCGATCGTTCAGTTGCTGCGCTTTCTGGCAATTGGCCAGAGCTTCATCGATCCATTTGGTGTCCTTGTCGAGCGAATATTTCAGACGATACGCTTCGCCGAGCTCGGCAAATCCCAGCGCAAAGCGCGGATCCTCCTTGATCGCCCCGTTCAGCGCCCCAATAGCCGAATCAAGATTCCCCGGCTTGTCATATCGCTGCGTGTAACCGAGCGCCTTCAGGTACAACTCATACGCTCCGGTATTCACCGGACCTCCCGAAGCGCGCAGCATCTCGGGCGTGACCTCGATCTTCATCAGCTTGGCCATGCGCGACACGGCCTCATCTTCAAGGGACGAAAAATCTCCGGCGCGATCCTCCAGTTGCACCGATCCAATCTGCCGCAGATTCCTCGTATTGATGAGGTTCACCGTCATTCGGATCGTCTGCCCTTCGCGCTGCAAACTCCCCTGCACTGCAATCGTCGCGCCCAGTTCACGCAGCGCCGATCCCGGATCGGTGATCTTCTGCCGGCGCACCTCGCTCGTCGGCACCACCCAGAGCGACTGCTTGCCGACTTCCAGATTCGTCAAGCGGCTCGCCAGGCTATCCATCAATCCCGCCGAGACTGCTTCGTTCGCGGGATCGTTGCCTACGTTCTCGAAGGGCAGGACGGCGATGTGATCCACCGGCCGCGCGAACCATCCGGAGACGCGTTCGTGCACGGGCGGCAAGAACGATACGATCACCAGCAGAACCGCGGCGATTCCCATTCCGATCAGCCATCGGCCCCAGCGCGGACCGGGTGCGATCCCGCTGCCCCAGACCGGTCGCGACGCCTGCTCAATCTGAAGGCGAAGATCCTTCGCCGATACGGATGAATTACGCAGAGCCGATTGCCGTGATGATGACTGCCGCGACGACTGTGTCGACGGCCGCGACGAACCCGCAGCCGCAATCGAGCCCGACGTATGCGCTCCCGTTGTTCTCGCCGCCGTCTCGGGGTCGAGATGCCCGCGAAGCTCCCGCAAATCGGCGAGCATCTCGCGGCAGCTGGCGTAGCGAGTGGCGGGCTCTTTCGACAGTGCGCGATAGATAATGCGCAGCAGTTCGATCGGCACCTCGGCTTCGTCGAGCGGCCCCGGCGCCTCGTTCAGGATGGCAAAGATGGTCGCGGCGGGCGTCTCCCGGTGAAACGGATTCTTGCCCGTCACCATCTCGACCAGCACGATTCCCAGCGACCAGAGGTCGGTTCGCTGATCGACCACCTTGCCCATCGTCTGTTCGGGCGACATGTAGCCGATTGTTCCGGCGGTGCTGATGCTTTGCGTGCTGCCGGTCGACATGGCGAGCCTCGCCAGGCCAAAGTCGACGATCTTCGCCACGCCCTTGCGCGTGATGATTACGTTCGAGGGCTTTATGTCGCGATGCACGACTGCACCAGAGTGCGCCGCGCCCAGGCCGTCGGCGATCTGGATCGCGGTGTCGACCGCATCGCCGAGAGCAAGCGGCCCGCGCAGAATTCGGTGCGCCAGCGTCTCGCCCTCGTAATAGGCCATGACGATGAAGACGCGGCCGTTCGGCGTCTCCTCAAAGCCGTGAATGACGCCGATATTGGGATGGTCGAGCGAGGACGCGGTGCGCGCCTCGCGCAGCACGCGCTCGCGGTCTTCCACGTTCGCCACCAGATTGTCAGGAAGAGACTTCAGCGCGACGGTGCGCTCGAGCTTGATGTCGAGCGCGCGATACACAACGCCCATCCCACCAGCCCCGATCAGGCCGAGGATCTTGTAATTGCCAACGACATCTCCGGCAGACAATGCGGCGCTTGTGTTAGCCAAAGAGCGTCTCCCACACCGGATCAACCCGAGAGCAAGCAGCGATTACCGTGGCGGCTGCAAACGACTGGCCAGAACAATTCTGCTCCCGAGTGATGATGATAAGCCAGCGGCGATTTGCGGCGTCAAAAAAGTAGATGGGCGTGGACTGAAAGACCGCGAGTCGAGTGCGGCACGAGTCTCGAGTCACGAGCTTCGAGTCTCGAGTCTTGAGTCACGAGTCTCGAAGTCCCGAAGCCCCGAAACCCCGAAACCTGGGAACTGAGGGATGATGGCTGAAAGCTGAGAGCTTGTGCCGCAACCTGGTGTAAACTTCCGTGTCCGGCAAACTGCCCGGGAAAGGCTGCCATGCAACTTCGTCTTGAAAGTCGCCCTGTTGGCGACGTTCTGATTGTTCAGTGTCACGGCCGCATTGTCGCGGGCAATGAGGTATTCACGCTGCATTCTTCGGTGGGCGACTCGATCGTCAAGTATGGAGACGTGGTTCTGCAGCTCGACCAGGTCGACTTCGTCGATTCGAGCGGGCTCGGCGCGCTGGTGCGGCTGATGCAGTCGGCGCGCGCCAAAGGTGGAGACCTGAAGCTGAGCGGCGTCTGCGCGCGGACGCTCAAGACGCTCGAAATGACGGGACTGGTGAAGCAGTTCGAAATCTACGAAGCCGTGGAAGAGGCGATCACCGCGGCTTATTTGGGCTCGCGCTATTCGAAAGGCATCGCCGGAGACGCGCGCCCGCGCATTCTCTGCGTCTACGAATCCAACGATGTATGCACCTTTCTAAGAGAAGTGCTGTGCAGCGCGGGCTACAACGCGCTCACGACCATGAGCATCGACGACGCGCGCATTCTGCTGAAGGCGACCAAGGCGAAGCAGGTGATCGTGAGCGCGAAGATGCAGACGGTTTATGGCAAGTCGACCAAGAAGATGCTGGAGGAGATCGATCCGCAGGTGAAGGTCATGGTGCTGGACGAAAATTTTGCCGCGCAAGATCCGGGAGAAGCTGCGGAGAAGTTGCTGGCGCAACTGGGCAGCGGTTCTGGTCAGTGAAGGTCGGTCGAACGGTTGTCTCTCGTTTACTGCTAATTACTAGTTGGTACCGAAATAGCCCCTTGTCCGGTCTTTTGGAATCAGAGACTTAGCGTTGAAACCTCGCCAGGTCTTTGAATAATAAGGAGTTAGGTGGGCATGGTTTCCGGAAAACCTTGTCAAGAGGGAAAGAGGGCGCAAATCTTGTTAAGTTATTGATTCTGGGATAGATATAGTTGCAGCTGACGTGACGGGCCGCGTATCTGAAAATGAGATAATAGGTATAGAGAGCAAAACGAGCGCGGCCTTCGGGCCGCGTTTTTTTTGCTGCGATAGGGCGGGTTTGGAGGGTGAGCGATGGCGGTGTGTTCGGTGGAGATTCGGCGGTGCCAGCATATTAAGACTCGCGGAGCGCAGTGTGGATCGCCGGCGCTGCGGAAGGAGGCATTTTGTTATTACCACTCGCAGAGCCGTCCTGAGCGAATCAAGATTAAGGGCGAGGGAGGCCAGAAGGCGGAGATTCTGGTGCCTGTGTTTGAGGATGCGAATTCGATCCAGATGACGGTGCGGCAGGTGGCGGTACTGCTGCTGCAAGACAAGATCGACAATAAGAAGGCGCAGTTGATGCTGCACGCGCTACGGATTGCGTCGTCGAATTTGAAGCGGATGGATGAGGAGAAGCCGAGACCGGCGCAGGTGGTGGTGGATGTGAAGAAGGTGGGGGAAACTCCGGTGGGGATGACGCCGTGGTCGTTCAATGAGAGGGGGCGTGAACCGGAGCAGTTGCCGGATGCGCGAGTGGCGCACACGAAGCGCGAGATTCTGGAGGACGAGGAGAACGAGCGCCGGATGGAGGAACAGGAGTGGATGTCGCAACAGCTTGAGTGTATCGACCGGTTCATGACGAAACAGGCGCTGAATCTGGAAGATTGGATAAGCGCGAAACAGGAGCCATCGACTGGCACCACTAGGGGTGTACTGCAATTGGTTAAGGAGAGTCTGGAGGAGGTGACGTTGGCAAATCGCAAGCATATTCTGCTGAGCGATCTCTGTTACCCCTCGAAGGAGAGAGACGCGATGATGGGGTGGAAGGTGGAGTGAGGGGGATAGGTGATTGCCATCGTTTGATTCCGAGAAACAGATCCCGCGAGAGAAGGTGAAGAAGATCGGGGCTCGTGTCTGCGTGGTCAGGGCGTTTGCTGCGTGCTTCCGTGGTTCCCGCCCTAAAATCGCATCGGTTTAGAGAACTCCACTTTCACTATCAGCATCAAAAATCAAGATTATTACCAAGGTCATTTGTTGGACTCGAAATTCGGTTGGAGTATAGTGGTATGTCTTTTGAGGGAAAGAAGCCGATGGCGTCAGCGCTAGTGCGCCCTAACAGCGTGATTGCCGAAGAAATAGCCGAAGGTCTGTCTGCGCTTAGTATTGTTGGATCGGTACATCTGTTGCAGACTGACAGAGCGTTGGCGGTTTGGGTTGGATTGCCTGAAGCGGCCAGTGAAACCGAGCGCTACAGGGTTTACGAATTTGAAGATGATATTTCCGGGCGTTATCCTTCCGTACTGTTTGACTTCCATATTGTTTCAATTCCCGAAGGCCGAAGAACCGAGGAATTTCTTTCGATGGCCGCTCCGATTTTCCAGCGTAATATTGCGTAGTGCCGACTAAATCAGAGCACCTGGCAAGGGCAAAACACAACCAGCGTTTCGCTGAATCTTTCGAGCTCAAGACTACTCCATATCCCGATTGGGTCGTGGTCGCGTATTTTTATGCGGCCATGCATCTGGTGGACGCTCTTCTTTGGGAAAGTGACAAAATCAACCCGCCCAATCATGAGGAGCGGGGCAAATGCGTTAAAGACAAATGGTATTTGCGAGGAATAAAAAACGAATATCGCAGTCTGAAGGATCATAGCGAGGACGCACGGTACCGTTTGATTACGTTTACGAGTCAGAAGATTGAGAACACGGTTGTTCCTCTGTACAAAACGATCAAGGTCCATGTGCAGCAAATCCTGGACAACCTGAGCCAATATCCGCGTGTAGTGAAGTAATCGCGGCCGCAGAGGCCCGCCACAAGCATCCTTTTCCGTGATTTTAAAATCGCAAAGGGCGCGATTTCAGGATGGGGCACGCGGCGGAGTTGATTGGACTGCGAAGGAACCGCGAGATGAGGCGCGATCAAAGCGTCAACGTGTAATTGCACACCACTTCGGTCAAGACCGCGACCGGCGCTCCATTCAAGAGATAAGGCTTGTATTTCCATTGCCGCACGGCGTTGACGGCGGAGACCGCAAGTTCAATCGGGCCATCGATCAGTTCGAGGTCGACCACGTCCCCGGTTTTGCTGATTTCAGCGCGCATTCGAACGGTGCCCTGAATACCTTTCATTCGCGCGTCTTTAGGGTAGACAGGTCGCACTTTCCTGATGAGCAGGCCAAGCGAAACGCCTGCCTGGGCGTGGACCACAACTGGACGATGTTGCAGTGGAAGCTGTGAGGTTGCCGAAGAGTCGGGCGGGGCCTCGGGTTTCGGTGCAGCGGGCGGGATCTGATAGGGCTTATATTTCCATTGGCGGACGGCTTGCGTGGCCGCGTCGGCGAGAGTGGGATCGCCGGAAACCACTTTCACATCCTGAACAGCGCCTGACAAATCGATTACGATTCGAAGAACGACGGTGCCTTGAATACGGGCCTTGAGGGCCGCTTCCGGATACTTGGCAGGAATTTTCTGAATGACGAGAGGGGAAGTGACTACTTCTGAAACCAAGAGGCGATGCGGAGATGCGGCATTTGTTGGTGCGGGCGTGGACGGAGGTTCCTGAGCTAAAGCGAGTGGAAGGAGTGCATTGAGAAATAGGACGAAGCAAGAGAAGCGCTTTCTATTTCTAAAGAATGCAAACGAGGGGCGGGCAGTATTGTTACACATGGAAGAGCGAGTATAGATCAAGAGCTGAGCGAAGCGGCAGAGGTGTTTAAAGCCACTGTCCAACTACTCCAGGGCATTGCGAATGGCTTCGCATTTATAATCACTGATTCTGTCTCTACCGATTTATTTCCGATAATTCAGGACTATTGAGGAGTTGCATTGCCACTCGACGACAACATTTATGAGATCCGGCGCGAGAAGGTCAAGAAGATTGAGGCGCTTGGGCACTCCGCCTATCCACGCAAATATAACTTCAGCCATATCGTTCCGCAGATTTTGAATGAATACGGCGGGCAGACGGCGGAGGAACTGGAGTCTCCGCGGGTGACGGTGCGGGTGGCGGGACGGATTATGGCGATCCGGCTGATGGGCAAAGCTGGATTTGCTCATTTGCAGCAGGATGGGCAGCGGCTCCAGATTTATGTGAAGAAGGATGCGGTGGGTGACGCGGGATTCGAGTTGTGGAAGCTGCTTGACCTGGGCGATCACATTGGCGTGCGTGGATATTTGTTTCGCACGCGCACCGGCGAGTTGAGCATTCATGCGGAGGAGTTGACGTTCCTGTCGAAGGATTTGCTGCCTTTGCCTGAGAAGTGGCACGGGTTGCAGGATGTGGAGCTGCGCTACCGGCAGAGGTATGTGGATCTGGTAATGAATCCGGAGGTGCGCGAGGTTTTTTTGAAGCGCAGCAAGCTGGTGCAGTCGCTGCGGCGGTATTTTGACGCGCAGGGATTCATGGAAGTGGAAACGCCGATGATGCAGCCGATGGCGGGCGGAGCGGTGGCGCGTCCCTTCAAGACACATCACAACACGCTGGATATGGATTTGTTTTTGCGAATTGCGCCGGAGCTTTATTTGAAGCGGCTGACGGTGGGCGGATTCGACCGCGTGTATGAGATCAATCGCAATTTTCGGAATGAGGGGATTGGGTGGAGGTGGAATCCGGAGTTCACGATGCTGGAGGCGTATCAGGCGTATACGGATTATTTGGGGATCATGGATACGACGCAGGGGGCGATCGAACAGGCAGTCGAGGATGTGACTGGCGGAACGAAGACGAAGTGGGGAGAGGATGAGATTGACTGGTCGCATGGAAATTGGCGGCGAATGACTATGCGGGAGGCGATTACGAAGTTTTGGCCGGAGAAGGCGGGAGCGGCGCCGGTGCGCGAGGATTTTGCGACGCATGACGGCGTGAAGGCGCTGGTGGATCGCGTTCGTGGGGCTGGAGTTGATTTGCGTTATGACGCGGCTGAGCCGGTGGGGAAGACGATTGCTGCCTTATTTGAGGCGATTGCCGAAGAGCATCTGGTGCAGCCGACGATTATTTATGAGTTTCCTACGGCGGTGTCTCCGCTCTCGAAGCAAAAGCCGGATGAGCCGGATTGGACGGAGCGGTTTGAGATTTTTGCCGGGAAGATGGAGCTATCGAACGGATTCAGCGAGCTGAATGATCCGGAGGATCAGCGGCGGCGGTTTGAGGCGCAGCTCGTTGAACGGGCGCGCGGGGATGAAGAGGCTCACCAGATGGATGAGGATTATATTCGGGCGCTGTCGTATGGCATGCCTCCGGCGGGCGGAGTGGGCGTGGGGCTCGACCGGCTGGCGATGCTGTTCACGGACTCGCACACGATTCGGGATGTGATTTTGTTTCCGCTGCTGCGGCCGGAGAAGAGCGCGACGAACGAGGACGCGGAGGAGAAGTAGAGTTGGGTCCGTCACGGACCTTGGCGCCGGCTTCGTGGCTTGCCGTCTTTCTTGGTTGCGGTCGGAGAAAACCTTTAACCACAGAGGTCACGGAGAGCACGGAGTCTACGCCGCCGTGCTGGCTGGCGCTGAGAGAACACGCGTCAATTCTTCTGGTGTAAACACCGGCGGTTGGCACGTGAAGTTTGAGCAGACTACTGCGAAGGATCGTCCGGTGGAGAGGGCTGGGAGATTGGGAATTGTTTCGGCCAGGGCTGGGGGCAGATTCTGGGCGACGGCTTTGTCGGCGTCGAGGCGTAAGAGTTGCGTGGTGAATGAGAGATGGCGGCGCGCGGCCTGGAACAAGTTTGCGGCTGCTTCGTCTTTGCCCACGATGATGACCTGCGTGTGCGGCTGGGTGAAGCTGGCGACGGCGAGGCCGTAGGTGGCGGCGAAGATTCCGTGCTGCGCGGCGACGGGGGCGTAGAGTTCGAGAGTGCGCTCGGCTCGTTCGCGATAGGACGGCTCGTCGGTGTAGGCGTGGAGTCGAAGAAGCGCGATGGCCGCGGCCGGGTTGCCGGCGGGAGTTGGCGAATCCTGAAAAGGCTTGCGGGGCGTGCCGAGAATGCCGAGCGCGGGAGACGCGGCAGGCCGCGTCTCTACGTTGTCGGTCGGAATGGCGCGAGCGTTCGGCGCGTTGTCGGTTGGTACATTTTCGATCGGCGCGATTAGCGTGTCGAAGAATCCGCCTTCTTTTTGGTCGTAGAACGCGGCGATCATTGCGTCGGCAATGGCGCGCGCGAAACGAAAGTAGCTGAGGTCGGCGGTGGCTTCGTGGGCGTCGAGGCAGGCGATCACCATGAACGCGTAATCGTCGAGGACGCCGGCGGTTTCGCGGCGCTCGGCGGCGGGATCGGAGTAGGCGATGACGTGGCGAAGCGTGGAATTGCCGAGCGTCGCAGACTTCGGATCGTCAGGGCAAGGTGCGGCCGCTTTGGTCGAGTGCCAGCCTTCGGAGAGCAGGCGATCGAGGGAGCGGAGCGCGAAGGCTCGGGCATCTTTTAAGTCGAGCGCATTTGCGGCGGCGAGGTAGGCGGAGACGCACATCGCATTCCATCCGGCGTAAACGGTTTTGTCGATGTAGGGAGTTGGACGCTGGCGGCGGGCGGCGTACATTTTCTTTTTCGCCGAATCGAGCAGATCGCAAACCTGGGTGGTGGTGAGGCTCAGGCGGCGGGCGATGTCTTCGATGCTGGCACTGATGTGCAAGACATTTTTTGCTGAGTTGTGGTGCATGTCTCCGACTTCGCGGATGTTGTAGCGGAGTTCGGCGACGCGGAGTTCGTGGTTTTCAATGTCGCCGTCTTCATTTTCTTTGGCTTCATTCTTTTTGCCGGGCGTGCTTTTGTCGGGCGCGCTTAGCGCGGCTCGTGCTTCTTCGAGGGTCCAGGTGAAGTAGTCGCCGTCGTCGTCCATAGAGTAGTCGGCATCCTGCGAGGCGTAGAAGCCGCCATGGGCACGGTCGCTGAGGCAATCGTCCATCCAACGAATGATGTCGCGCGCTATCTCGGCGAAGAATTCGTTGCCCGTGGCCTGCCAGGCGTGAACGTAGTTCTTCAGCAGCTCGGAGTTGTCGTAGCTCATCTTCTCGAAGTGCGGGACGATCCAGCGCTCGTCGACGGAATAGCGATGGAAGCCTCCAGCGAGCTGGTCGTAGACGCCGCCGCGGGCCATTTTCTCCAGCGTGTGGACGAAGATGTGGCGGAGGGCGTTGTTCGGGCTATGGGCATCGCTCGGGCCACGCGCGTCTTTGTTAGCGTCTTTCTTATTGCGCTCGCGATTGGTGCCAGTGCGCGCATATTGCTCGATGAGCAGATCGAGCACGGACGGATGCGGAAATTTTGGAGCACTACCGAAGCCGCCATTTTCTTCATCAAACATCTTCTCGGCGGATTCAGCGATGGCATCGAGTACGGTGGCGGAGATGCTGCCGCCGCCGTTCGTGAGAGATTCGGCGCGGGCGATGGCGCTCTGTACCATGGTTGCCTGCTCGAGCACGTCGCCGTTCTTTTCGCGATAGGCCTGCGCGATCGAGAGGAGCACGCGCTTGAAGCTGGGCCGGCCGTAGTGATCCTGCGGAGGAAAATAAGTGCCGCCGTAGAAGGGTTTGCCGTCGGGAGTCAAGAAGGCGGTGAGCGGCCATCCGCCCTGGCCGGTGAGCGCGCTGACGGCGACCTGGTAGCGGCTATCGATGTCGGGACGCTCGTCGCGATCGACCTTCACGGCGATGAAATTTTCGTTGACGATTTGCGCGATCTCGGGATCGTCGTACGATTCGCGGTCCATGACGTGGCACCAGTGGCACCAGACGGCGCCGATGTCGAGGAGGATGGGCTTGTTGGCGCGGCGCGCGGCGGCGAAGGCCTCGCTCGACCACTCGTGCCACTGGATGGGCTGGTGCATGGCCGAGCGCAGGTAGGAGGATGAGGCGCGGGCGAGGGAGTTGGAGGAGGAGGTCATGGAATCAGTTTAGCGCGGCTTAGCGGCTCGGCTGAAGGCCAACTCTTTCCAAGCTCCGGCCCTGCGTGATTTTCTTCCAGTCGAAGCGGGTGCGGGCGATCGAGAGAATCAGCATGAAGAGGAAGATTTCGATGAGGCCGCGGGTGGCGGTGCCGATGCCTACGGCGCGTTTCGGGAGAAGAGAGAAGCGTCCGTAGACGAATTCTATGTGGACCCAGTAGACGAGGAGAGAAGTCTGGCCTAGCTGGATTAGCGGGCTGAAACGGACCGCCCATGGGGTTGCGGTCGACGAGCCTGATTTGGCTGAACTCAAACCGGAAAAGCTCAGGCTGGGGAGTGCCCAGACTGTCCAGGCATAGGCCAGCAGGCAGATCATCAGCAGCATGCCGACGCGCATCATCAGAAAGTTGGGGCTGGTGTGCCAGTAGTCGTAGGTGGAGTAGAGATTGATGGAGGAGTGGTCGAGGGCGTAGGCGATTAGAATCGCGGCGCTTCCGATGGCGGCGAATGACGTGAGGATCGGGACGGTGCGTTCGCGTCCGCGGTCGCTGAAGAGGATGAAACCGGCGGCGAGGCCAGCGAAGGCGAAGGCGGTCCAGGGAAAGATGCAGAAGAGCCAGGGCTGGGGCGCGCCGAGGTTGTGGCATCCATCGATGTAGGACTCGAGTTGCCACGGCAGCCAGGTGGGACGCCAGGTGGTGTAGAGCGGCGGCGTGAGGAGCGCGATCAGAGCGGTTATCGCGATGGATGCGCCGACTAGCGTGGCGAGTGGAGGCTGCGGTTGCGGCTCGGATGTATTGGTCTTCGATTCGATCTTTGAAGATTCGATCTTTGAAGAATTGATTTTGAGAATCAGGCCGCAGAGGAGGGCCATGAAGATCATGGAGAGGCCGATGATATTAAGGATGTCGACGCGGAACAGGTCAGAGAAGGGCGCCCATCCCCAGGCGATGAGATATTCCTGGAGGCGGAAGAGGTATCCGAAGGCTACGATTTCCGCTCCGCGGCGGGCCATGGTGCGCGTGATTTGGGCGGGCGTTTTATTCTTGCGGATGAGTTTGGTGGTGACGAGGGCGAAGGAGATTCCGGCTAGAAAAAGGAAGAGCGGAGCGGGCAGTGTACCGAGGCGCTGCGACCAGTGAAGGAAAGAGGAGTTGCGGGCGTCGCCGCCTAGCCAGGAATCGTAACAGTGCGTCTGAAACATGAGGAGGCAGGCGAGGCCGCGCATCCAGTCGATCCAATTCAGGCGAGATATCACGGCGTGAGTTTAACTTGCTGGGCTGGTTTGGGCCAAGGGGAGTGCGGAGTCCAAAAACAAAAGCTTTTGACCACAGAGGACACAGAGGAGCACAGAGGAACTACGTTGGTCTATTGTATTTTTGATTCGTGGATTTGATTTAATCTTATTCGGCGCATCTTATCTGGTGCGGATCTACTTGTCTGGTGCGCATCTTAGTTGTGAAAAACTCGGTACATGCCGGAATTGTTGGTCGGGCTCTGCTGTTTGGGGCACTGGTGGTGGGTTTGCTGCCGGGTTCGGCTTGGGCTAAGGACGAGTCGAAGTGGATCGAGGTGCACACTACCAATTTTTCGGTGGTGACGGATGCGGGTGAAAAACGCGGACGCGAGGTTGCTCTGCGGATGGAACAGATGCGGGCCGTGTTCGGGCAGCTCATCTCGAAAAAAAAGCTCAACATGTCGGTACCGGTGACGGTGATCGCGATCAAGAGCGATAACCAGTATGGAGATATTGCTCCCGACAAACTGAACTTTGCCAAGGGATTTTATCTACCGGGATATGACCACGTTTATATCGTGCTGAATATGTTTGAGATGGAGCCGTGGCGGGCGATTGCGCATCCGCTGGCGCATTATTTTTTGAACTACAACTATCCTCCGGTGCAGGGGTGGTTCGACGAGGGGTTGGCGGAATATTTTGGCTCGGTGCAGATCGACAAAGAAGTAAATATTGGAGGCGATCCGGAGCTGGCACCGGAGTGGCACGAAGACATTTTCGATCAGTTGCGGCGCGATCCGAATGTGCCGCAGTCGCTGACCCAGATGGCGAGTTCGCCGGTGTGGATTTCGATGACGGACCTGTTCACGATGAAGCATGACGCCTCGGGCCGCAACGAGGGATCGCACAACACCATGTATTACGCGCAGGCCTGGCTGATGCTGCACTATCTGCTCAACAAGAAGAAGATGCCGGAGGCGGGAACGTATTTCGATCTGGTGCAGAACAAGAAGGTGCCGGTGGATAAGGCGATCGTGCAGGCGTTCGATATGACGCCAGATCAGCTGGAAGGCGACGTCAAGAAGTATCTCGAGGCGATGCCGAATTTGGGCATCGCGCTTGATCAGTCGAAGAAGCCGATCCCGACGGCGGGAGAGATTCAGCAGCCAAATCATTTTCCGATTCCGATCGACAGCGACGAACTGGGTGCGGCGGTGACCGCGATGCCGGAAGCGGAAGCGCGGGCGATTCTGGGTGATGTGATGGCACGAATTCCGGAGCACAGGATGCAGGGGCTGCAGGATCTGCGGCAACTGGCGGCGGATCCCAAGGGAAATGAGGTGGCGGAACGCGCACTGGCGCGGGACGATCTGCAACTGAAAAAGTTTGATGCCGCGGCGGATGAGCTGGCGAAAGCGGCGGAGTTGGATGCGCGCGATCCGTGGGTGTGGTATTACCGCTCGGTGCTGAAGTATCGCAAGGCGCAGGCGAGTCGCAGTGAGATGCAGGGCTTGGCGAACATGATGCAGGATGTGCGGGCGGTGCTGGATTGGTATCCGGAGCTGGGCGACGCTTATAACATGCTGGCGGTGGCGCGCATTGAGGGAGGCGGATACCAGTCGGCGCTGGAGGCGCAGAAGGAGGCGGTGGCGCTCTCGCCGCGAAATGTCGAGTATCAATTTAATCTGGGACAGATTTATGTTGTCGGGAAGAAGTGGGATTTGGCGAGCGAGGTTTTTACGCGGCTGAAGGAAGGCTCGGATAAGCAGGCGGCTGCTGCGGCGAAGCAACAATTGGCGGATCTCGCGACGTTGCAAAAATATGGGATACGTCCGGAGCACGTAGGGGAGACTGAGGCTCCGGCGGGAGCGGCGAGCACGCCGGGAGCCGGGAGCCCTGCAGCCAAGACTCCGACTGTTGCGGCGAAAGGGCCGGACGACGAGGACGCGGACGCTGCTCCGAAACCTCCTCCGACGAAGCCGGGGAGTACCGGGACCGGTGTTGTTTTTGAAAGGCAAGATTGTGACCACCGATTGCTCGAAGGCGCCGGAGGCCGTGCTCACTGTGATCAGCGGGATGACGACTTACACGATGCATGCTTCGGATTTCAAGAGCCTGGTGGTGATTGGTGAGGATCAGTTTTCGTGCGAGTGGAAGAATCGTCTGGTGTCCGTGAATTACCGGGCGATGGGGAAGCGCGAAGGGGAAGTGGTTTCGCTTGAGATGCGGTGAATTTCGGTGAGGTGGTTGCGCGCATGTCGTGGTTGACGATCGACGATTATGGAGCGGGCGGATGGCGCGGGGATGGCGACCCGGCGGCGCGGTCGCGGGAATGGTGCGCGAAGCTGGAGGCGGGCGCGATTTTATATTTTTCGGCTCCGCCGTTTGAGTTGCCGGCGAGCGATGTGGATTTTCTGCTGGCGCTCAAGCCGGCGGATTCGCGGCTGCACAAGAATATTTCTTATCGTCCGGAGAGCGACGTGCTGCGCGGACTTTCGGACGATGGTCACAAGACGCGGGTGCACGAAATCATGCGCAATTACGCGGCTGAGGTGCGGGCGTTTGTCGAGGCGTTTCTTGCACCGTACGCAGGGCGGTTGCAGATGGACTATGCGAGCTATCGTCCGCTGGAAGAAGAGGGGCGCGATCTGTCGCTGCACAAGAGAAACGATCTGCTGCACGTGGACGCGTTTCCGAGCCGGCCGACGCGCGGGGCGCGGATTTTGCGGGTGTTCACGAACGTGAATCCGGCGAAAGACCGGGTGTGGGTGGTGGGGGAGCGGTTTCCGGAGTTGGCGCAGCGGTTTGCGGGCGCGGCGGGATTGGAGAAATATTCGGGCGCGTCTTCGGCATGGTCGGCATGGTCGGGAGTGAAGCGCGGGCTGAGCCGGTTGGGATTGCCGGTGCGGGATCGCGCACCCGTATGACGAATTTATGCTGCATTTTCATGACTGGCTGAAAGAGAACTCGGATTTTCAGCAGGCAAAAGAGGGGAAGGAGCAGGTGACGTTTCCACCTTTGGCGACGTGGCTCGTCTATACCGATGGCGTGCCACATGCCGCGCTGTCCGGGCAGTTTGCCATGGAGCAGACCTTCATCGTTCCGGTGGAGGCGCTGGTGGCGCCCGAGGTCGCGCCGATTCGCGTGCTGGAGAAGCTGGCGGGACGGGCGATGGCTTAGTTCTTCCGGTTAGTCCTTGCTGCTTTGTCGTTGTAAGACGCGCGTCGACTTCTTGCGTCGGTCGTTCCAGCGTGCTTCGGCGTGCCCTCCTAAAAAAACATTTACGGATTCAGTATCGCCGGAACGACTCTGGTTTCGCGGGCATCAAAGTGTGCGAAGATGGAATTGGGAGTCAGGAATGGAAAATCCACTTAAGCTTAAGCGCATTCACCACGTTGAGTTTTTTGTCGGCAACGCGCGGCAGGCGGCATTTTTCTACCGCAAGGCATTTGGATTTTCGCAGATTGCTTATAGCGGACTTGAGACGGGCAACCGGCAGCGGACCTCGTACGCGCTGAATCAGGGCAAGGCGAATTTTATTTTAACGACGCCGATGACGGCGGATGACGCGGCCGCGGAGCACATTCGCAAGCATGGCGACGGGGTGCGCGACATCGCGCTTGAAGTGGCCGATGCCGACGAGGCGTTCGCGGAAGCGGTGCGGCGTGGCGCGAAGCCGGCTGAAGAACCGCATGATGTCGACGACGAGTGTGGGTCGGTGCGGCGCGCAGCGGTGCACACTTATGGTGACACAATTCACTCGCTGATTTCCTACAAGGATTACAAGGGGCCGTTCTTGCCGGGGTTTGCGGCGGCTCCCGTGGATGGCGACGACTGCGGAATTTTGCGGATCGACCATATCGTGGGCAATGTCGAACTCGGCCAGATGCAGCACTGGGCGGACTATTACACTGAGGTGTTCGGCTTCCATCGCTACATTACTTTTGACGACAAAGACATTTCGACCGAGTACAGCGCGCTGATGAGCATCGTGATGTCGGACGATTCGCACTCGGTGAAATTTCCGATCAACGAGCCGGCGCTCGCCCGAAACAAGAGCCAGATTCAGGAATACCTCGATTCCTATGGTGGGCCGGGGGCGCAGCACATCGCGCTGCAGTGTAAAGATGAGCTTTACACGGTGAACAAGCTGCAGAAGAACGGAGTGGATTTTTTGCGTGTGCCGGATACTTATTATGAACAGTTGCCGTCGCGGGTGGGAGCGGTGGAGGAGCCGATCAGTTCGCTGAAGTCGCTCGGCGTGCTCGTCGACCGCGACCAGGAAGGCTACCTGCTGCAAATCTTCTCGAAACCGGTGGAGGATCGTCCGACAGTGTTCTTTGAGATCATTCAGCGCAAGGGCAGCCGCGGATTTGGCAAAGGAAATTTCAAGGCGCTGTTTGAGTCGATTGAACTTGAGCAGGCTCGGCGAGGGAACTTGTAACGATGGCTACCGCAGAGACTACGCGAACAAAAGCTGCGAACGGCCGCGGCGCGAAAGAGGCGGCAGGGAAGACGACGGGTGTGGCCTACCAGTCGGGGTTTGGCAACGAGTTCGCCAGCGAGGCGGTTGCGGGAGTATTGCCCCGCGGGCAGAATGCTCCGCAGCGGGTGGCGCACGGTTTGTATACTGAGCAGCTGAGCGGAACTCCATTTACCGCGCCACGTGTGGCGAATCGGCGAACCTGGCTCTACCGCATTCGCCCATCGGTGGCGCACAAGCCGTTTGAGGCAATGGCCCAGGGAAGGCTGCGCAGCGCGCCTTTTGACGAAGTGCCGACGCCGCCGAATCAACTGCGCTGGATGCCGATTCCGATTCCGCCGCCCGCTGAGCGCACGGACTTTGTCGATGGCCTCGTCAGCATGGCGGGGAACGGTGATACGCATACGCATACTGGCGTCGGCATTCACATTTACGTGGCGAACGCTTCGATGACGGGGCGTTTTTTTTATAATGCTGACGGCGAGATGCTGATCGTGCCGCAGAGCGGGCGGCTTCGTTGCTGCGCACGGAGATGGGGATTCTGGAAGTTGCGCCGGGCGAGATTGCGGTAATTCAGCGCGGGATTCGTTTTCGCGTTGAGCTGCTCGACAAAACGGCGCGCGGATACATTTGCGAAAATTACGGCGCGCTGCTGCGGCTGCCGGATCTGGGGCCGATTGGCGCGAATGGACTCGCGAATCCGCGCGACTTTCTGGCTCCGGTGGCGGCGTTTGAGGATCACGAAGGCGACTTTCGGATTGCGACGAAATTTCAGGGACGGCTGTGGGAGGCCGCAATCGACCACTCGCCGTTGAATGTGGTGGCGTGGCATGGGAATTACGTTCCGTACAAATACGATCTGGCGAATTTCAATTGCATCAACACGGTGAGCTTTGACCATCCGGACCCGTCGATTTACACGGTGCTGACGTCGCCATCGGAAATTCCAGGAACGGCGAATCTTGACTTCGTGATTTTTCCGCCGCGCTGGATGGTGGCCGAGCACACATTTCGTCCGCCGTGGTTTCATCGCAACTTCATGAACGAATTTATGGGGCTGATCTACGGCGAGTATGACGCGAAGGCGGAAGGTTTTGTGCCGGGCGGCGCGAGCCTGCACAACTGCATGGCGGGGCACGGGTCCGATGCGGAGACGTTTGAGAAGGCGAGCAAGGCCGAGTTGAAGCCCGTCTATGTAAAAGACACGCTCGCGTTTATGTTTGAGACGCGCTTTGCGTGCCGGCCGACGCGGTTCGCGCTCGAAACCTCGCAGCTCGATCATCAGTATTTTGAGTGCTGGCAGGGATTGAAGAGAAAGTTTGACGGCAGTGAGGGCTGATTGCGCGGATGAAAGCTGGCTTACTGTCGAGGAGTGGAGATCGGGCTGTGGTGGCCGAGTCTGCGGCGGCCCTGCTTTCCGGGCTGATTGATTATGCAGGGTTGTTTCCTCCCGCATCGCTCGGGATGGCGGCCGCGGTTGCTAACTATGACGCGTATTTGAGCGGCGAGTATAGCTGGATGCTGGGGCGATTTATCGTTCCGGTTGCGCGGTTGGAGGAGTTTGAGAAGGCGCTGGCTGATCTGCCTGCTACGGCGCTTGAATCGGGTTTGGCGTCCTCTGGCTCTTCCTCATGCTTTTGGGGATTGTCGGTTCTGGCGGGGGCGGATGTTGCAGCGGACGTTTCGCGGATTCGCGAGTTCAACGAGCGGTTTGCAGTTGGCCATTTTGCGAGAGAAGTCAGGATTGAGTCGATCGAAGTTAAGGTCGCGAGCGTTACGGAGATCGAACGCTTGTCTGCGCTTATCCCTGCGGATATCGAAACTTATTTTGAGATTTCTTTGACTGCCGCTGTGGAAGACTGCATTGCGGCGGCGGCTGGTTGCGGGCGGCGCGCCAAGATTCGGACGGGCGGCGAGACTGCGGACAAGTTTCCGGCGGCGGCGAGCGTGGTGGAGTTCATGCGGCTGTGTGCCGCAAGGGGCGCGGCGTTTAAGGCGACGGCAGGACTGCATCATCCGCTTCGCTCGCGGCGTCGGTTGACTTATCAGGCTGACAGTCCGACAGGAATGATGCACGGATTTTTGAATGTGTTTCTGGCGGCGGCGTTTTTGCGCGCAGGTATGGACGCTCGGCTGGCGGCTGATTTGGTGAATGAGCAATCGGCGAGCGCTTTTCGGGTTGATTCGACGAGCGTCGTGTGGCGCGAGAACCGGCTCAGTCTGGATGACATTTTGGCGGCGCGCAGAAACTTTGCGATCTCTTTCGGGTCGTGCTCGTTTACGGAACCCGTCGAGGATCTGCGGGGGCTTTGCCTGCTACCGCAGTCCAACCGCTGAAAACCTCTTGTGACCGAATCCGGTACTTATCTTCTCTCCAAATATGATCTCCGCGTTCGCTTGCACATATAATCTCCACTCGTAGTCTCCACAATTATGAAACCTGTTCTGGATGACACACACGATCCTGGCGCGCGCAGCTGGGTCGAGTCGGCGAATGCTGATGGCGCGGATTTTCCTATACAGAATTTGCCCTTTGGAGTTTTTCGGCGGCGTGGGGCGACTGACGCGAAGATTGGCGTCGCGATCGGCGACCGCGTTCTTGACGTTGCGGGGCTCGGAAGCGACGGCTTGTTGAAGGATGACGCGGGCTTAGTTGCCGTCGCTGATGCATGCAAGTCGACTTCTCTTAATTCTCTGATGGCGCTCGGAGCTGGGCCACGGCGCGCTCTGCGTCGGCGTGTTGCACTCTCTTTTGCGAGACGGTGCTTCGGCTACGGATCGAGGCGGCGGTGTCGCGGCACTTAGTGACGCAGGCTGACGTGGAGATGCTTTTGCCGGCCGCGGTTGGCGATTACACGGATTTTTATGCGTCGATTTTTCACGCGACGAATGTGGGGAGATTGTTTCGGCCGGACAATCCTCTGCTGCCGAATTACAAATATATTCCGATTGGCTATCATGGGCGGGCATCGTCGCTGGTGGCGAGCGGATATGCGGTTCGGCGGCCTTCGGGGCAGACGCGCGTGGGCGACGCGGATCCTGCATTTGGTGCGACAAAGGCGCTTGATTATGAACTGGAAGTTGGATTGTTTGTGAGCCGTGGAAACCAGCTCGGCGAGCCGATTCCCATCGGCAAAGCCGAAGAACACATTTTTGGAGTCTGCCTGCTCAACGATTGGTCTGCTCGCGACGTGCAGGCCTGGGAGTACCAGCCGCTGGGACCGTTTCTGGCGAAAAGCTTTGCGACATCGTTGTCGCCGTGGGCGGTGACGATGGAGGCGCTGGCTCCATTTCGCGCGGCCGCTTTTGCGCGGGCGGAGGGTGATCCGCGGCCGTTGCCCTATCTTCTGGATGCGGGCGATCAGGAGAACGGCGGGCTTGAGCTGACTCTGGAAGTCACGTTGCAGTCGGCGCAAATGCGGGATCGGGAGATGGCGCCGGCGATTTTGAGCCGCAGCAACTTCCGCGATCTCTATTGGACGATGGCGCAAATGATCACGCACCACGCAAGCAATGGGTGCAATCTGCGGCCTGGAGATCTGCTGGCGAGTGGGACGGTTTCGGGGCCGGACGTGGCGGGCGCGAAGTTTAGCGCGCGCGGATGCCTGCTGGAGTTGACTTCGCGGGGCGCGAATCCGATCACGCTGCCTTCGGGCGAGCAGAGGAAGTTTCTGGAAGATGGGGATGAAGTGACTCTTCGCGGATGGTGCGAGCGGGATGGGTTTCGGCGGATCGGGCTGGGAGTCTGCCGCGGACGGGTTTCGGGGTGAGGGCCTTGCCCTTCTCTTTACGCGCGAGGGGTGGAGCTGCCGGCGAAAGGCTTCACCACAGAGGCCACGGAGAGCACAGAGGAAATTCTTCTGTTCTAGTCTGCTGTTACGAACATCTCCTGGGGCGCACCGGCTTCTGCTACGACGGCCGGCTCGTACGACATACCCTTCGTCCTCGCGCTACTTCATCGGCGGTAAGTATGGGATGTAGCGGGCGAAGAGCCAGCATAAGAAGAATACTACGGGTATGTGGACTATTAGTTGGAGGACTCCGTAGCCTACTATGTCGCGGGCTTTGATCTTTAGAATGCCGAGCAGGGGCAGCATCCAGAATGGATTGACTAAGTTGGGTAAGGCTTCCGCGGCATTGTAGATCTGGACGACCCATCCTAAGTGAACTTTGTGCAGGTTGGCTGCTTGTAAGACATAAGTTGCTTCGATGACCCACTTGCTCCCGCCCGATGGAATAAAAATGCCGAGCACAGCGGAATAACTCGCTACCAGCAGCGGATAAGTGTTGTGGGTGCTGATAGCGGCGAATAGCTTTGCGAGTGCGTCGGAAATGCCGGTGCCGGCGATCATTCCGAAAATTACCGCATAAAACGGAAACTGGATCAGCACTCCGCCGGTGGCGGGGACGCAGTCGGCGACCGCGCGCATGAAGCGTTTGGGACGCCAGTGCAGCAGCAGGCCGGCCGTAATGAACATGAGGTTGTACGTGTTGAGATCGAGAGCGGCTAGGGCTCCCTGGGGAGAAGTTCGAAAAACGTCGACCAGATACCAGAGGAGCAGAGCTACAACCAGAAGAGTAAGAAGCGGACTGTACTCCAACCATTCACCGGGCTTGGTCTTCGGCTCGAGGCTAGAGCGGATCGGCTCGTATTGAATGCCGTAATCTTCGGCGGTCCTGGCGTTCTCGGGCGATGGGGTGGAGAGCCATGCGATAAGTACAGACAGGATGATCAAGACAAGTGCGGTGACTATGCTTTGCCAGAGGAAGAGCGTTTGAGTAAGAGGAATAAGTCCACTTATGTTGTAGAGTGTCGGCGGCAGGGCGGTCTTCGTTGCCATTAGCATGGCGGCGGAGGAAGACAAGCCGAGAGCCCAGACAGCTCCGAGGCCGAGATAGGCGGCGCCGCCGGCCGCGCGGTAGTCCATACCTTTGACGCGATGCGCGAGTTCGCGAACGAACAGGCCGCTGAAAATCAGGCTCAGGCCCCAGGAGATGAGCGAGGTCAACATGGAAAAGAGCGCGATCATGGCGACGGCGCCCCGGGGAGTTTTCGGTATCCCGGCGAGGGCGCGGATGGCGCGGTAGACGAGTGGGGTGGAGGCGACGACGTAGCCGCCGATGATGATCATCACCATTTGCATGGTGAAGGGGACGAGCGTCCAGAAGCTCTTGCCGCCCTGGATCGCGAGTTTGGACGCGCTTTGGTGAAGTGCGAGACCGACGATGAACACTACGACGATGCCGAGTAACGCGAAGACGAGGGGATCGGGAAACCAGCGCTCGCTCCAGTTGGCGAGGCTTAGGCCGAAGCGGGCGAGACGGCTTTCGTGGGGCGGGCTTTCCTGAGTCGATCGCGGTTCAGGTGATGAGGGCATAGGAGGTCCTCTTAGTTCGCAGCGGTTGGTCCGCAGCAGGGCATTCTAAGGCAAATTGCGGAGAGCGGGGAAAATTTTGGAGCCCCGGGAGTTAATAAGAAATGTCGACGACTTGCCGGATTGAGAAGGGCGCTACGGAGTGACGAAAGATGGCTTTGCTGCCGGAGAGCGCGGTGGTTACGACGGCGTTCAGTTCAGCGGGAGTGTAGGCGCGGTGGACGGAAGTTTTCCCGTCACTGGCGGCGATGCGCGAGAGGAAGGGCGCGATGAAGATGCGAAAGAGCGCCAATGGAAGCGGACTGCGGACGAGATCGAGGAGGATGAAGCGGCGGCAGGAGCGGCCGACGTTTCCAATCATCTGGATTAATTCCTGATCGGTGAGGTGATGCGCGAGGTGCGTCGCAATGGCGACGTCGGCCTGGGGCAGAGCGTCGCGCACGGCGTTGGCCTGGATGATTGGTTGCGAGGTCAACGAGCGCGACGGTAAGGGAGTCACAATATCCACTCCGATGCCTGGGACGGCGAGCGTCTTGGTGACATGCTCGAGGACGCCGCCTTGTCCGCAGCCGATGTCGAGGATGGAGCGGATGGGAAGCGGATCGCGACGCAAGGCTTGAACGAGGCAGCGGGTATCGCCGAGGAGGCGATGGATAGCAGTGATTTCGCGGTAGACGCGGGCGGCCTGTTCTTCCGGGACGTTGTCGCCATCGAGGATCTCGGGGGTGAAGGATCGTTCCATTACAGTCTGCATGATAATTTGCGCTTAGGTGCGAGGCGCGGTGAAGATCGTATCTTCAATTAAACGGGGATTACGCGCTTGAGGCGATTATCGTTCAGGATGTCGTTGGGGCGGCGTGCATTTTTTGTTATAGTTCCTGCCCATGCCGGATGCCAGCAGTCCGCTACGCGTTTCCTCGAGCGCGCATTCCACTCTCTCACGCAATCAGATTCGCGGATTTTGGGCAGCGTGGGGCGGATGGACGCTCGACGGCATGGACTCGTTTATTTATGCGTTGGTGCTGGCGCCTTCACTGCGGGCGTTGTTACCGAACTCCGGCATTGCGGCGACCAAAGCGAATGTCGGCTATTACGGCGCGTTGCTCTTCGCGCTGTTTCTGGTGGGCTGGGGCATGGCGTTTCTGTGGGGTCCGGTGGGAGACAAGTTTGGGCGGGTGCGAACGCTCATGCTCACGATTGTGTGTTATTCGGTGTTCACTTTTCTGAGCGCATTCGCGACCAGCATCTGGCAACTGGCGATCCTGCGGCTTTTGGCGGGCATTGGGATTGGCGGCGAATGGGCGATGGGCGGCACGTTTGTGGCCGAGGAGTGGCCGGAGGATCGGCGACAGACGGGCGCGGGGTTGATGCACACCGGATATTACGTCGGAATATTTCTGGCGGCACTGGCCAATTACACAATCGGCAGCCACTATGGCTGGCGGGCGATGTTCGTGGTGGGCGGACTGCCGGCGTTGCTGCTGGCATGGATCCGACATGGAGTGAGTGAGCCGGCGCGCTGGCTCGAAAAAGGGAATGTGGTACACGCGTGGGCTTTCTGGCGTCCGCTGGGGACGCTGTTTTCGCCGGAATTGCGGCGACGAACGATTCTGAATTCGCTGTTCATGCTGGCATCGATCTCGGGGCTTTGGGCTGGGACGGTGTATGTTCCCTTGGCGATCACGGCGCTGGGCGAGGCTTCGGGACGGTCGGGTGTGCAGGTGGCGCAACTGGCGTCGCGCGGCGTGATGCTGGTGTCATTTGCGACCATACTCGGTTGCCTGATCATGCCGTGGCTGGCGGACAGGGCAGGACGGCGCGGGGCGCTGGCCGTTTTCTTTGCATTGATGATGATTTTCATCGCGCTGGCATTCGGCAAAGTTTTCTATCTGGGCGGCAACGCGCTGCTGTGGTTTTTTGTCTGCCTGTTTTTTCTTGGCGTTGGGGGCGCAAATTTTTCGGTGTACACGCTTTGGCTGCCGGAGCAGTATCCGACGGTGTGCCGCGGCAGCGCGTTTGCGTTTGCCACGTCGTTCGCGCGTTTTGGCGGCGCGGGTATTACCTTTCTGGTGGGGACGGGCGTGCGGCATTTCGGATCGATTGGGACTCCGGTGGCGATTACCGCGGTCGCGTTTGCGATTGGGCTGCTGCTGATTCCGTTCGGAGTGGAGACTCGGGGGCAGGCGTTGCCGGGGTAGGGAATCCGTACGGACTGTAGAGACGGGCCTCGCCCCACGGCAGTCCGCGTCTCTACCTCATCTTTTCTAATCAAACCGCTCTAATCAATCCGCATCGCGCTAATCCCGGCTGCCTGATCACGCCGCGTCATGCTGGTCTAATACTGATACGGGTAAACGTAGCCCGGCGCACCGAAGTAGCCGTAGGGATCGCCCCACCACAGGCTGTCCCAGTAAGGATAGGGATAGAGCGCCCAGTAGGGGTTCCAGCCGATGCCCCAGCCGAATCCCCATCCCCAACCGCATCCCCAGCAGCCGAAGCCGAAACCGTAGCCGGGATATCCCCAGCCGCCGCGCCATCCAAAGCCACCGCGCCAACCGCCGCCACCCCAGCCTCCGCCACCCCAGCCTCCAAAGCCGGCGTGAGCGAATTCGGCTTTGCCGCCGAAGTGAGTGCCGCCTCCCAGTGCGGCGTGCGAGCCGCCGAAGGAATGCCACTGGCCGTCAGCGAGCGCTGCGTGCATGGTTCCACCGCGGGCTTCTTCTGCACCATGTTCTGCACTATGTTCCGCACTGTGCGCCGCGGACGCGCCACGCGCGCCTTCTGCGCCGTGAGCGCCGGATGCGCCGCCGGACCTGCCGAGTGAATGCCATCCGGGCGAGGTATCGGCGCGACCGTATTGAGAGCTGCGACCGGCGACGTTGCCTGCGGATTCGCGGCCCATGCTTCCGGAGCGGCCGCCGTAGTAAGACGAGCCTCCGCGTTCAGCACCGTAGGAACCTCCGCGTTCGCCACCATACGATCCGCGTTCACCGCCGTACGAACTTCCTCCGCTGCCATGAAAACTGCCGCCACCACCACCGTGGAAGCCTCCGCCACCGCCGCCGTGGCCACCGCCTCCGCCGTGCTGGGCGAGGGATGCTTGCGGCGCGAACAGGATGAGGGCGAAGGATGCAACGCCTGCGAGAAGAACTTTGCTTTTCATTGCGGTTACCTCCATAAAAAAGGGTCGGCCCGGGAGGTCGAAAGCGCGTGTACAGGCTAATCCTACTCTATTTTGAATCCTATTTTGTATTGGAAGTTGTCCGCTGGCGGGCGCCGGCTGGCCGGGAAATACCGTCTCTGGATAGTCGCGTCGTGTGCTATACGAATATCACGAGATTCCTGGGGGGCATGAGTCGGTCGGCTGGGATCGCGAGATTCGGTCGCTGGACGCTGCTATGCAGAACGGCGCGATGCGAGAGAGGACTCGGCGTTCCAGCGAGTAGTTTCGGCTGGCGAAACGAGAGGAGACGGGCCGATGGCTCGAAAGTTCAAAGACTTGTCGGAGCGCGAAATTCTGGCGCTGGCCATCGCTCTTGAGGAAGAGGATGGGCGCGTGTACGCGGATTTTGCCGACGGCTTGCGGGAGGCGTATCCCGCGACCGCCAAGCTTTTTGAAGAGATGCGCGAGGAAGAGTCGGGCCACCGCGCCACGCTGATCGAGACTTTCCGCGCGCGTTTTGGCGAGCACATTCCGCTGGTGCGCCGGCAAGACATCAAAGGCTTCATGCAGCGGCGGCCGTTCTGGCTGACGCGGCCGCTCAAGATTTCCGAGGTGCGCCGGCACGCCGAGATGATGGAACTGGAGACGCGGCAGTTTTATCAGAAGGCGATTGCGCAGGTCACGGACGCCGGCATTCGCAAACTGCTGGGCGATCTCGAAGAGGCCGAACGCAAACATCAGGTCGCGGCGGAAGCGCTCGGCGAAGAGATCATCACGCAGGACGTGAAGAAGACGGAAGAAGATGCGCAGCGGCGGTTGTTTGTTTTGCAAATTGTGCAGCCGGGGCTGGCGGGGCTGATGGATGGCTCGGTCTCCACGCTGGCGCCGGTGTTCGCGGCGGCGTTTGCCACGCACAGCAGCAAGGATGCGTTTCTAGTTGGCCTTGCCGCGTCGATTGGCGCGGGAATTTCGATGGCGTTTGCGGAGGCGCTCTCGGATGATGGCTCGCTTACGGGCCGCGGGCGTCCCGTGCTGCGGGGGGCGGTGACCGGACTGATGACCGCGGCGGGAGGGATCGGGCACACGCTGCCGTTTCTGATTTCGAATTTTCACGTCGCTTTTGTCGCGGCGGTAATCGTGGTGGCGGTGGAGTTGGGCGTGATCGCCTGGATTCGAAATCGGTATATGGATACTCCGCTGCTGTCGGCGGGGTTTCAGGTGGTGGTTGGGGGAGTGCTGGTGTTTATTACCGGGATATGGATTGGGAGCTCGTGAGACAGGCGCGCTTGAGAAAGCTTGTGGCCTTGATTGTAACTACAAAAAGCAATACAATGGATTCTGAGATGGAATGAAGTACGAGTGGGACGACGAAAAGAACCGGAAGAACTTCGCCAAGCATGGCCTCAGCTTTGAGGATGCAGAGCATGTGTTTGCCGGGCCTTGCGTCACCTTCGAGGACGACCGGTTCGCTTATGGCGAAGAGCGGCTTATCACTCTCGGGCTGCTCGCCGGGCATCTGGTTGTTATAGCCCATTCGCCGCGCGATGACGGGACGCGCATCATTTCCATGGGAAAGGGAAATAGACGTGAGCAAAAGATCTATCAAAAGCGACTTGGCACGGATTGATCGCATGAAGGATGCCGACATTGATTATTCGGACATCCCGCGGCTCGACAAGACCTTTCTTAAGAAAGCAACGATGCCGTGGCCGCCCGCGAAAAAGCAATTGACGATTCGTTTGGATGAGGACGTGCTCGATTGGCTCAAGCGTCATGGCAAGGGCTACCAGACGCGTATCAACCGCATTTTGCGCGTGGTGATGGAGAGTCAGCCGCCGCGGACTGCGCGGGGGTAGAGTTCATCTCCTTTTGCGCACAGCCGCCTCACGTGCGGATTTCAACCACACACGAGGGCCTGGGATATCTCTTCGCCACCCGACAGCCTTCAATTCGAGCAGAGGTGAGTATAAGCATGCGAACTGAAGCATCAGCAGGTCTATCCCTGATGTCTTGAAATACGCGACGCCTGTTACTTCAACGTCATAAGAAGTTGCGCGTACTCCCGCGACGATTGGGCGAATGGTTTTCGGCGGCGTCTTCAATGAGAGGTAGCCGACATCCTGGGCACCGAAATATCCGGCGTGATCGAAGGCCGGAAGGTCTGCGTGCCCAGGGAGCTCCTTGAGGCAGGCGTTCGCGGCTCGCTCCGATCCAGCCTTCGTGTTTATCGGAGGTTGAAAAGAGGGAGGGCGGATTACATGCCAGAACCAGCTCTCGCCACTTGCAGACACCGGGCCATACAGCCCGCTCCCGCCCACTTTGCATTCATAAAGAGAACCCGGAATCGCAAAGAACGTCACGTTCGGATTTTCTTTTCTAGACTGCGCCAAATATCCTGCGTCGATTTCGAACGGCACCAAGTCCTGATCGCCGATTGGCAGGGAATGCCCATGACGGGCGCGATCAATGCAGAGGTTTAACTTGCCAGCGTCTTGGTGTAGAGCGTCGCTTTGAATCATCTGACCGCGACAGGTTGGACTTGTTAGCAGCAAAAGTGCAAGGTACGCAGACTTATGTTTGAGACGCCACAAGCCAATGTCCATATATGTTTCAGAAGGGCCAAAAACCGATAACGGAAAATGCCGTTCCGCTTGCCTCTATCTTGGCGAAAACTGCTTTGTTGCTCATCGTTGGCCACTTTATCACTTTTCGGTCATGGTTCGCGCCGTCCATCCTTTTTGTTCTTGCGTCTTTAAGGCTTTATTTCTTTGGCGCCAGGATTCTTTCTATCTGTTGAATGTGGTTGAGGTCGTGGCCGGCGATCATTTTGACTATGTGCTCGATGGTCTCCTGGCCGCGCTCGGAGTGCTGGCCGAAATGTTTCCATTGGTCGGGGGTCAGGGTTTTGAGCAACGCTAGATTTGCTTCGCGGAGGAGGCGTTGTTGAATGAGGTCTTTGCGCGGGTCGCGTTTGTCGTAGTGTAGCGATTTATTCCAGGCGTCTTGATCGTAGGCCTGCACGTCGCTTCCGGGAGCGCCGAGGATGGAGCGCATGCGCCAGCCGATGACGATTTCAGTATCGGCGAGGTGGGCCAGGATTTCGGCGGCGGACCATTTGTCGGGCGCGGGCCTCTTGCGCAGTTTTGCAGGGTTGACGCCTTTTATCAGGCGCTCGAGGCACTTGGGCGTGGCGGCTTGAATCTTGATCGGATCCTGTCCCTGCGCGTGCGAGAGGATGCGCTGCGTGTATCGCTGGGCGGTTTCGCTCACTGGAATCTCCTTGGGCCGAATTTGCGGATTGTAGTTTGCACTTTTGATTTGACGCGCGCGCCGTGCGATTGTGTGCACGAAATTCAGTTGTTGCCGTTCGGCTCCCCTCGCGCTGGCTCGGGGCGGATTCTCGCAGACTTTGCATCGGGTTGCTGGCGTTTCCCGGCGTTAAAACGCCGGGCCATTGTCGGTCAACGCGCGTGCTCTCGATTGCGGACCGGAAGTATCTGCTGGGCTGCTTTGCTCTTCGCTGTTCGGGGGCTGACTGCGAGTCAAAACGGATTCGATTCCGAATTGGGGAATCTTGCCAAATCCCTGTTGTAAAAGGCATTGCCAAGCGCTTCGCTGGTGCTATATCTTGCATTGACCAGTGGTCAGCTGATTCTGGTCAGACCATATGTAAGGGGGCCCATTTTGGAGGGAATTGTGAGCAGTCTGGCGAAACCGACACAACTGCGGCGAGATGCGAAGCCGCGGCCGCGGTCGGAGGCGAAACGGGCGCGCATTGTTGAAGTTGCGATCCGGCATTTTGCGGATCGGGGCTACAGCGCGGCGCGAGTGGAAGATATTGCGGCGCAACTCGGAATCGCGAAGGGATCGGTTTTTCAACATTTCAAGAGTAAGGATGGGTTATTTTTTGAGGCGTATAAGAAAGCGGTTTTGTCGTTTCCGCGCTACTTGCAGGTCTCGCCGGAATTGCTGGAGCGGGGATTTTTTGAAGTGCTGCGCTACTGGCTGGGACGCACCGAAAATATGGTGCATGACAACCTGGCTTCCTATCGCATTTACCTGGTGGGCAACTACGGCACCGACCTGGCGCTGCGTAAGGAGATCAACCGGTTTCTGGTGACGGAGGATCCGTATGGGTGGCGCGAGTTCGTCAGCTTTGGCATCGAGCGTGGGGATCTGCGGTCTGACCTTGACGTGGACATGATGGGATCGATTCTGGAGTGGACGATGGATCGATTTCAGGATGCTCTGCTGACCGAGGAGCTGGATCCGGGATTATTTCGCAAGACGGGGCCGGTTCCGGAGAAGAAGGAGGCGCGCATCGAACAGTTCCTCGATCTTCTGCGGCGGGCGATTGGATCGGAGAGTATGCAGATAGGGGCGAAGACGTGCTGACGTCGAAACCTGCGTCTCAGAATCCCACGTCTCGAAAGGCACGAGACGTGGGGCACCCGACTAGTGTTGGGGAGATTGTGGATAGTTACGACGCTGCCGCGCCGCTGGCGGAGGCGTCGACGATTCCGGCGCCGTGGTATGTGGACGCGCGGATTGCTGAGCTGGAGCGGCTGACGGTCTTCTCCCAGAGCTGGCAGGTGGTGGGGCGGGTCGATCAGGTCGCGAAGGCCGGCGAGTTTGTGACCGCGACAGTCGCCGGCGAACCGATAGTTGCGGTACGCGGACAGGATGGCGTGCTGCGCGCGTTTTACAACGTGTGCCGGCATCATGCGGCGGCGGTGGTGACTGAGGCTTGCGGGCAGGCGTCCATTTTGCATTGCCCTTATCACGGTTGGAATTACGGGCTTGATGGTTCGCTCAAAGGCATGCCGGAGTTTGACGGCGTGCGCAACTTTGATCGCGAGGATAACGGGCTGGTGCCGGTGAAGGTCGAAACCTGGGAGCAGTTCGTTTTTGTCAATCTCGATGAGGAGGCCGCGCCTTGGAGCGAGTTTCTGGGCGGCCTAGTTAGGCGAGTCGCGCCGCTTGGCTTGGGCAAGTTGCATTATTTTACGTCGACGTCTTATGACATCGCGTGCAACTGGAAGGTCTTTGTCGATAACTATCTCGACGGCGGCTATCATGTGCCGCATCTGCATAAAGGCTTGAACTCGGTGCTCGATTACCGGCAGTACACGATCGAGAATGAAGACCGCTATTGCCTGCAATCGAGCCCGATGGTGAGTTCGGCGGAGGACGCGTCGACGGGCGCCACGCGCAAGGGCGACCGGGCGTGGTATTTCTGGTTGTATCCGAATTTCATGTTCAACTGCTATGAAGGCTATCTGGATACTAACCTGGTTATTCCGGTGGATGTCGATCATTGCCGCGTGGTTTTTGACTTCTACTTCGGCGATGTGAGCGAGGGCGCTCGCGCGTATAACGAGCAGAGCGTGGCGGTCGGCAATCGCGTGCAGGATGAGGATCTCGGCATCTGCGAGGCGGTGCAGCGCGGGCTGAAGTCGCGAGCGTATGGGGCGGGTCGCCTGTCGGTGAGGCGTGAAGCGGGAGAGCAGTGGTTTCACCGGCTGCTGGCGGCGGATTTGAAGCGGGGGGTATAGCGAATGCCCGGCCCGCCGCCAGGTGGCGGCATGTGGGGTCGTGGGGTTGGGCCGGGCAATGCTATTTACGTCGTCTCATGGTTCCAGTTAATTGAACTGTTTATAACGCGGAAGGTCTTTGTTTGCTGTGATGACGGTCACATTTAGATGTGATTAATTTGGCAGCCGCGCTACAGGTCTCAGGTCTCAGGTCTCGGGTCTCAGGTTTCAGGTCTTGGATGTCAGTAAGTCCTGCTTGACAGCGCTCTCCCGCCTTCTTATCGTTTACCGATCGTTGTCTGTCAGTTCGTGTTTGTCAGTTAGTGTTTACCACCCTGGCTTACCTGTCATGAATATCGTTAAAGCTACAAAAAAATACGAAGAGTGGCTGGGGCTCCACTTGCAGATTGTCGAGCCTGACTTGCGGCTTAAGCATCAGCACATGGCGGAATCGGAATTCTCGTTCTTTCGGGCCACGTTTTATCGCTGGCTTCAGTCGTGGGATGAGGTGTGCTCGGAGATTGGGCGGGCGCCGCATCTGCTGTCGGTGGGCGATTTGCATGTGGAGAACTTTGGCACGTGGGTCGACATTGACGGCCGACTGGTTTGGGGAGTCAATGACTTCGACGAAGCTTCTTACTATCCCTACACGCTGGACCTGGTGAGGCTGGCCACCAGCGCCTTGCTCGCCGCCAAGGAAAATAAGCTGGCGATGAAGGCCAAGGATGCAGCCGAGTCGATCCTCACGGGATACGAGCGCAGCATGGAGATGGGCGGACGGCCGTTTGTGCTGGAGGAGGATCATGCGTGGTTGCGGGCGATCGCTGAAAGCAAGCTGCGCGATCCGGTCGCCTTCTGGCAGAAGATGGATAGCTTGTCTCCCGTGAAGGGGCCGGTGCCGGAGAGCGCGCGCGAGGCGGCGGAGAGTCTGCTGCCGGAGGCGAAGCTGAAGTATCGGCTGGTGCCACGCACGGCCGGGTTGGGAAGCCTGGGACGAGTTCGCATCGTGGCGCTAGCTGACTGGAATGGTGGGCGAATCGCGCGTGAGGCCAAGGCGCTTTGTCCCTCGGCGCTGCATTGGGCTGATCCTTCGACGCCGCGCGAGATTCTGTATGGGGCGATCCTGCGACGCTCGGTGCGTTGCCCCGACCCCTATGTTCAGCTGCGCGGTCATTGGGTGGTGCGCCGCCTGTCGCCGCACTGCTCGCGCATCGAACTGGAGGCGCTCGGCACCAACAAGGGCGAGTGCCGTTTGCTCGAAGCGATGGGCCGCGAGACCGCCAACATTCACGCGGGCACGGAAGAGAAGCGGCGCGCGATTCTCAAGGACCTGCACAAGCGCAAAGGCAACTGGTTGATCAAGGCGGCGCAGGCCATGGAGGAACGCGTGGGCAAAGATTGGCGGGCGTGGCGGGAGCACCAGCAGGGCCGGGCAGCATCGTGAGGCGGGTCGGGCTCAGTTGCTCCGACGCTATTGTTTTGTCCGGGAAATCGCGGTAAGGGTGTGCGCCGCCCAGAGGTGTGTGCGTGAGTGAGAGCTCAGCCGTCCCTCCGGGACTGAATTGTTCGAGTGCAGTTTCTCCGGCGCTGGAGCGCAGGGCTATTATCAATCGCCCCTACGGGGCTTACATTCTGCTCTTGCGGGCTTACATTCTGCGCGTTAGCTGTCTGCCGCCTTAATGCTGGACGAATCCGGGCCAAGGTCCCGGGGCTGGGTCAGTGATCCGAAATCGGATCGCGGGACGCGGCCGGTCGTTCGTTGCCGGGGTATTCGTTGCGGGAACGAGGGCTTCAAGAATGCACTCCAGGGCCTCGGGCGAACCCGACCAGCCGCGGGAGAGCGATTCGCGATGAACCGACAATTCGCCGATGACGCATCCCGCTGCATGAGGGTCAAGGTCGACGTCGAGGCGATCGGGAATCCCGGCCAGCGGAACCGGCAAACGACGCGCCGGAGATGCGAGTCGCAGGCTGGCCTCTTCCAGCCAGTACGCGACCAGAACCTTCAAGTGCTCGCGGCTGCACGCGCTCTTGACGTTAGCCTCGCGTGCCAGCGAGGAATGCCAAGTAAGAATTTTCAGATGATCGAGCCAACGGTTCTCCATTACCAGAAACCATCTCTCGTGCCGGAGGGTGACAAGGCCGCAGACGGAGCAGGGCAGGCGTTTTGTAATCGTGCAATCCATTTCGTTCCTCTTAGGCAGACACTCGGGCTTTTGGGCGAGCCTCAGGCAATCGAAGCACCGCTCTTTCGGCGAGGGGAATGGTCAGGATTCCGAGCGTGGAGTCGAAGTGCAAGGTGAAATGCACGGAGCAGGCGCCGCACAGCCAGAAATGCTCGCGCTTGCGGGTTTTACGGCGGCTTCCATCGAAAGCGCCGTCTGGATCGCTGGCTACATTTTCCGATACGAAAAGCTTGCCTTCGCGCAACGATCGGAAGGGAACGCTACATCCTGGATTCGCGCACTTTTGCAGCATGATGGTCCTGTGATCTCCAAAATCGGGCCTCGGCCAGAGGAGATTACAGGGGGATAGCATGTAAGTGCCCAATTGGTTGTGCCAGTAAGGGCGCGAGAGGCTAACTATTAGAGGCAGTTACGCACGGTGCGGCACGAGGGACCGAGGCCGTTTTATGACCACTGACGGCGCGCCGCCCAGCCTGACGGCGGCTCGACAATCACCACAAACTGGTTGTGATCGACGTCACAGAAGTTACTTCAGCAGCCAAACCGAGCAGGCAATCAGGCATCCCACCGCTGCGATGAGCAGGCCCATGTGCCAGAATATTCTTCGGCCGGAGAGCAGCGTAATTGATGTGATGACCAGCGCAACCTCCAGAAACACTTCGCCGAGGTCGAAGCGGTCGGCTTTGTGGTGGGTGAGGTCGAAATCCTTTTCCAGCTCCCGCGCCTTGGTCTCCAGTTCTTTCTGCTCATCTTTATAGCGGTCGGCTTCGCCGCGCGCTTTCTCTTGCAGTTTGGACGCCGCGTCGGCATCTTTGGTGGCGATTACAGCGGCCAGATCGGCGAACAACTCGTCGGTGTGCTGGCGGATTTTCTTGGCCTGGTAATAGCTCCACTGATCGGTGACCTTGTTCTGGAGGATGACCTCTTCGGTGTGCGCGCGGTGGCCGAGCAGAGAGACGGTAGCTACCAGTACGGCCAGCACCGCCATGGTGATGGTGATGGGCGCGAGATCTGGATGCTCGCGTCCGTGCTCGGCGTGCTCCTGCAACTCTTGCAGTTCGTCACTCATATTGTCGCGCTCCGGAGAAAGAGTCATGCCCCTGCGAAGTACGAGAATAAACCATGACGGCTATTCTCCCATCACTTTTATCAGGATTCTTTTGTCGCGCTGGCCGTCGAACTCGGCATAGAAAATCTGCTGCCATCGGCCAAAGTCGAGGCGGCCCTTGGTGACGGGCACGATCACCTCGTGGTGCACGAGCAGAGACTTCAAATGCGCGTCGCCGTTGTCTTCGCCGGTCTGGTGATGCTGGTAGTCGCGCTTGAAGGGCGCGAGGTTCTCCAGCCAGTGGTCGATATCTTCGATCAACCCGCTTTCGTCGTCATTGACATACACGCCCGCGGTAATGTGCATGGCCGAAACCAGGATCATGCCATCCTTGATTCCCGATTTCTCGAGCGCCGCCTCTACTTGTGGAGTAATACGCAAGTATGCGCGCTTGGTTTTGGTATGAACGGTGATATACTCAGTGTGTAATTTCATTTGTTTGTTGGACGTAACTCGATGTGATTCATATCACGCTTTGGAGGAATTTCTCTCACATCGCAGTAAGACGAAATTAAAAAAGCTGGTTATATGGATGTCACTCGATTTGAGCTGAACGCTCGCGAAGTGCTCCACTTGCTCGACCGACAGGTCGCAGCCATCGCCGGCCGCAGGTTTAAAGAGTTCTCCCGGAACGAAGCGAATATCTACCTTGCCCGAAAACGCAGGATCCTGAAACTGCGTTCTTCACTCTCCAGGCTGATCCCGCCCATCTAAGTCGAACGCTTTATTGTTGAGGCCTTCTTGGCGGTGGTTTTGCGCCGCTGCGGGTGCCGGCCGTTACCGTTGCCGTCGCCTGCCGTCCTTTCATATTCGGACAACAGTTGATTCATCTCTTCGATGAGGTCGACGAGCTCCTGCGGGTCTTTGACCTGCTTGGCTCTTTCTTGGAGTGCCGTCCATCCAGGAGGTGTGTCGAGGGGCATCGTTCTTCGAACCAAGCTGAGATAGCCAATAAAATCAGCCGCCATTTTAAATCTGAGGAGGGGGGATGCGTCCAGCAGAGAATTGTCAGGGAATGTGCCAAAGTGCGCCAGAAGTGCATTCCGAGCATCTGGAATAGGGGATTCCCCGGTGGGGTTCATGGGGGAAATCTGTTGGAGCCGCTTGCGGATTTGCTCGCGGATTTATAGCCGACGATCCGCTCGCCGGTAACCGCATGGGCCTTGCTGAGTTAGCGCATCGATTCTTCGATCTCGGAGATCCAGTCCGGCCGCTTGAGCACCTCGCGGGGCTTGGGACCGTCGGCGGCGCCCACGATGCCGTCGCGTTCCATGAGATCGATCAGGTGCGCGGCGCGGCCGTAGCCGACGCGCAGCCGGCGCTGGATCAGGGAAGTCGAGGCCTTGCCAAATTCGATCACCAGACGCACCGCATCGTTATAGAGAGGATCGTTCTCGTCCTCGGGAATTTCTTCGCCGGTGGCCGCGTCAATGCGCAGCTCGCGCTCTTCCTGCGGTGTTTCGAGGAAGTGCTGCTGATATTGCGCCTGGCCCTGTGTCTTCCAGAATTCGACGACGGCGGCAATTTCTTTTTCCGTGACATACGGGGCATGCAGACGGTGCACGCGCGCCGATCCCGAAGGCAGATACAACATATCGCCGCGGCCCAGGAGCGACTCCGCGCCGTTGGCGTCGAGAATGGTGCGCGAATCAACCTTGGTCGCCACGCGGAAAGAAATGCGTGCAGGGAAGTTCGCCTTGATGAGTCCGGTGATCACATCGACCGACGGACGCTGGGTGGCCAGCACAAGATGGATGCCGACGGCGCGCGCCATCTGCGCGAGGCGCGTAATCGATTCTTCGACGTTGTTGCCGTCGAGCATCATGAGGTCGGCGAGTTCGTCGATGATGATGACGATGTAGGGAATCGGGCCGTCTTCGTTCTGCTCGGAGGCGAAGAGGCTGGGCGTATCGTCAAAGAGCGCGTTGTAGCTGGCGATGTTGCGCACGCCCTTCGCGGCCAGGAGCTTGAGGCGACGCTCCATTTCGCGGACGGCGTTGCGCAGCGCATTGGCCGCCAGCTTCGGCTCGGTGATGATCGGCGTATAAAGATGCGGCACGCCCTCGTAGTTGCCAAGCTCGAGGCGCTTGGGATCGACCAGCACCAGCCGCACCTGATCGGGCGTCGACTTGTAGAGAATCGACATGATCATGGCATTGATGGCTACGCTCTTGCCGGTGCCCGTCGAACCGGCAATCAGCAGATGCGGCATGCCCGCGAGGTCGGCGACGGCGAGGCGGCCGTTGATGTCCTTGCCCATCGCGAGAGTCATCTTCGACTTCGAGCCGATGAACTCCTGCGACTCGATGTTCTCGCGCAGCCAGATGATTTCCCGGTCGCGGTTCGGCACCTGAATTCCGACGGTGCTCTTGCCGGGCATGCGCTCGACCAGAATGCTCTCGGCGCGCAGCGCTAGACAAAGATCGTCGGTGAGGCCGGTGATGCGGCTGTATTTGATGCCCGCCTCGGGCTTGTATTCAAACGTAGTGACGACGGGGCCGGGATTGATCTGCGTGACCTGGCCATGGACATCGAACTCGGCATAGCGGTCGGTCAATACCTGGGCCAGCAGCTTGAGTTCGTCTTCATGAACAGCCTGCTGCTCGTCGGCGCGATGGAGCAGGCTGGAAGGCGGCAGCTTGTAATTGCCGGCTATCTTCGGCATGGTCGTCTTCGGCTTGCGCTCGCTGTCGGCGCGGTCGCTGACTTCAATGTCGGAGGGCGAGGCGGACCCCGCGTCGCGGCCCGGAGACGACGTTTGCGCGGAGAGCGATTCCTCCGCGGCTGGCGCAAACGCCGTCTCGTCCTCCTCCGCCATGCGTTCAATTCCGGTGCGCGGGGGGCCTTTTGCGCCGCTTGAAGATGACGCCGAAGTTTGCTGATCGGCGCGAAGCAATTCCGGTCGCGACATCTCTGTGCGAATCGGGCGCGCGGGCACAAGCTGAGCGGTGACGACTGGTTTCTCCGCCCGGCGTTTCTCCAGTTCCTTCTGCTGACGGGCGCGCTCGCGTTCATCTTGCCAGTCGCGCCAGCGCTCGCGCAGAGCGATGAAAAACGCAAAACGCGTCGGCGCCCAGACCTGAATCGCGGAGAACGAAAATGCGGTGGTCAGATAGAGCGCGACTGCGAGAACAGTCGTGCAGACGATATATGCGCCGGCAACATTCAAGTAATGGATCAGCACATCGCCGAGGATTCGTCCGGCCAGTCCTTCGATCGGAATCGCGCCCATCCAGCGCACGTGGCCGGGCAGAATGGCGAGGAGCGCGGGTACGAACATCAGCAGCCAGAGCGCTCCCAAGGTCTTGGCCACGGGAGCCTGCACGGCGCGCGAGCGAAACCATCGCATCCCCAACACGAAGAGAAAGACGGGCAGCAGAAATGAGCCAACGCCCGAGAAATTGCAGAACCACGTCGGAAAGGTATGCGCCCAGAATGCCGACCCAATTGCGCGCGGAATGCGATCCGGTGAGGATTGAAG
Source organism: uncultured Acidobacteriaceae bacterium (assembly GCA_963803645.1). Taxonomy (GTDB): domain Bacteria; phylum Acidobacteriota; class Terriglobia; order Terriglobales; family Acidobacteriaceae; genus Acidiflorens. The sequence continues at coordinate 2,485,519 of CAWDNK010000007.1, forward strand.
CGCTGTTCAGCGAAGGATCGAGCGGCGAGTAAGAGGCGAGCGCAAGGAAGAGGAGGAGCGCGGAGACGCCCAGCAAAAATCCGACCAGCTCATTGAGCCGCCGGTTCTTGCCGGGGACAAAGATCTTCGAGAAAAATGTCATGTGGCAGCGCCAGCCCGCGCCGGGGCGGAAGCCCAAACGCGAAACCGAGACGTGGCCAGAGCCTGATAATTATGACAAGAATTCAGAGGCGGAGACAACCGGCGAAAAGGTCAGGGTTGGCGAGTTGGGTGCGGGGGAGAAGCGGAGGTATATTGCGCGTCCAGCGGTTGTCTTAGCACAATCTTCGATTTGAGGCTGGCATCAAGTTTTTGATGCTTGGCTTCCCAATACCCTGGGCCGACTTCAATCGGGTCGCCGGAGTTGAGTCCTTCGAGAGCCAGCGCCGTCAGTTCGTCCTCGGCGCTCTGTTCGGCGCGTACAAGGCGTTCCAGATACGCTTCGACAGTCAGGCCCTCGGCCTGGGCCCGGGCGCGCAGCTTACTTTCCAGTTCGGGATGGACTGTGATACTCATTGCAACTCAACCATTATTCTATTCCAGCCTCCACTCGAAATACACCAGTGGATTTCCCTTGTAGACTACGTGCGCCACTTCGCGCAGGCCGCACTTGGCGTAAAAACCTCCGGCGCCAGCCGTAGCATCGAAGGCGTCCAGCCGGATCGCATCCCCTGGCCATGCCCGCGCCATCTTTGCGGCTTCCGCCATCATTCGCTGGCCCGTGCCCTTTCGCTGGTGGGCGGGATCGACGGCCATGCCCGTGAGGTAGAGCGGTTGCTGGGCGGGAGAGAAGTACGCCGTGTCGATCGCCCACGGCTTTTTCGTCGCCAGCCTCAGCGTGCCGACGATGCGCGAGCCGGCGCGCGCCAGCAGCATGCGTTCGAACTTTGGTCTTCTCATTTGGGCGAGCACGGCCCGTTCGCTCGGCGGCGACGACCAGTGTCCCGGACCGAATTTGCGGGTAAGGTGTTCGGCTGTCGCTGCGTGTAGGGCCGCGATTGCGGCCGCATCTGACGGCTTTGCGAGAGAGAACGTCAGCTTCATGGTCGTTCGAACTCTGGCCACCGAGCTTCGGGCTTCCGCGTTTCGAGCTGGCGAGCTTCGGGCTGCGATTCTTCCTGAGAAGGTTGAAGTTTAGGAAACCATCCTCGTCGCCCACACCAGCACCGTGACGCCGAGAATGATGCGGTAGATGGCGAACGGGGCGAAGCCGCGCTTGCGCACCCATGCCATGAACCATGCGACGGCGCCATAGGCGACGATGAAGCTGACAACGAATCCAATCGCCAGGATCACCCACTCATGCGATGAGATCTGGGCCACGCCGATCGGATTGGCTTCATCTTTGCCGCGGACCGACTTATAGAGTGTGTAGAGCGTGGCCATCGCCATGGTTGGCATGGAGAGGAAGAAAGAAAATTCCAGCGCGGCGGCGCGCGACATGCCTGCCACTTGGCCGGCGGCGATCGTGCACATCGAGCGCGAACTGCCCGGAAAGACCGCCGACAGAATCTGGCAGGCGCCAATCCAGATCGCCTGTCCGCCATGTACGTCGTCCATCTTCCAGGTGCGAATCGGCGAGCCGGGCGCGTCCGGGCCAGCCTTTTCCCAGGGAGCCTTCATGGCGTCGATGACCCACATGACAATTCCGCCGATCAGCAGCGCCCACCCCATCACTTTGATGCTTTCGAGGTTTTTGCCAATGACTTTGGTCAGCAAAAACGCCGGCCCCGCCGTGATCACGAACGCGATCATGACCAGGCTTAACGGATGCGTGATGTAATCGCAGTCATGGTTCTCGCCCTCGGGCCAAGTCGAAATCAGCTTGGCGATATGGGAGCGGAAATAAATTGGCAGCACCAGGATCGCGCCCAACTGAATGACGATCGAATACATTTTCCAGTAGCCGCTTGAAAGCGGCACATGCATCAGCAACTCTGAGAGCCGCAGATGGGCCGTGGAACTTACTGGAAGGAACTCCGTCAAACCCTCAACAATTCCCAGCAGGACAGACAAAAGATAGTCGCTCAAGTTTCCTCGTTAAGCAGTGGAAAAGTTTTGGTGTCTTAGTATCTCAGAATTTTGTTACCAAGAAGTTACGCAGATAGATTCGTGGCGGTTAGACGGGGCGAGCCTTCGCCACGGCGATGCGCCTATTGACCCACCTAGCGATGCGCCTAATTTCTCTCCGCGTAGCGCTTGAAGAAACTATCGCTCTTCCACTGCGGGCGCCCATCTTCGTCGGCGAGTTTGACCAGCATGCGGCGCACGATCTCTTCGTACAGGGCGGCCGCTCCGAGGTCGACTGGCTGGTTCACATCGTCGGAGGGCGCGTGATAGCGCATGGTCAGCCAGTCTTTGAAGATCTTCGATTCGGGCGAGCCGGGCTCGGCGCTGACATCCATCATCACGGACGGCACACCATGGCGAATAAAGTTGTATTGATCGCTGCGAACGAAAATGTTGCGCAGCGGCTCGGGATCGGGCTGCACCTTCACGCCCAGCGGCTCGGCCACCTCGCGGGCCAAGTCGCCGAGGTCTGATTCGGCCAGCCCTTCGACCGTCAGCACCTTGAGAGGGACGATCGGCAGGAACATGTCGACGTTTATATCCGCGACCATCGATTTCGCGGGCACGGTCGGATGCGCGGCAAAATATTTCGAGCCGAGCAATCCCTTTTCTTCGCCCGTCACCAGCACCAGCAGAATCGAGCGCCGCAACTTCTCCGGATGCAGTTTGAAATCTGCCGCCATATCCAGCACCAGCGCACTGCCCGAGCCGTTGTCCATTGCGCCGTTATAAATGCGATCGCCGTTGATCGGCTGACCGATGCCGATATGATCGATGTGCGCCGAGAGCACGACGTACTCATCCTTTAGCGCGGGATCGCTCCCCGGCAGGCGCGCTACGATGTTCGCCGACTTGATCTGCTTCACTTCAACTCGCGTCCTCGCCTCGAGCGACACGGCGAGAGCAAAATGCGGCATCGCCTTGCGCTCTTTGCCGAGGGCGGCAATCTCCGCGAAGGTGTGGCCGGAGCCGGCGAAAAGTTTCTCGGCGCTGGCCGGATTGATCGCCGCGTAGAGCTTGGCACCTTCTGTCTCGTTGAACTCGGGATAGTCGAGATCCATGGAGGGATGAGTTCGATTGAGCGCGATGCGCGACCACGGAATATCCATCGACGCCGGGTTCATCAGCGCGACCACGCCCACCGCGCCCGCCGCGTGCAGCGCCTTCCAGCGCTCGGCAATCGTCTGATAGTGCGCCGCGAGTGGGCCAGGAACCTCGGCGGGCGATCCGCTGAAGATGACCGCAATCTTGCCGCGCAAATCGAGTCCGGCAAAGTCGTCGTAATTCGCCTCCGGAGCCTTGAGCCCGTATCCCGCAAAGACCAGCGGAGCGCTGACCTCAGGCGCCGGCATCACTCGCGTGCTGATGTAAGCGTCTTCGCCGAGCACGAGCGGCTCGCGCTTGCCGTCGCGAATGAGGGTAAGGCTGGAATCTTTTTCTACGATCCGACGCGAAACAAATTTCACGGGCTGATAGAAGCCGTCAACGCCCGCCGGCTCCGCACCGGTTTTTTTCAGTTGCTCGACCGCATACTTTTCAGCCACGCGCTCGCCGCGGCTGCCCGTGTCGCGCCCTTCGAGTTTGTCGTCGGCTAGAAACTTTACGTGCTGCCACCAGGAGTGGCCGTTAAAGTCAATCCAGTCAGATGATTTGACGGGCGGGTCGCAGTCGGCGTCACTGCAGGGGTCGGTCTCCGGCTTCGCTCCTGCGATCTGGCCCTGCGCGTTCGCGGCCTCATTCGCAACCTGGCCACAATTCTTCGGCGTGCAATCGACCTGCACCGGCCCGCTGTTCGAAGCGATCTCGAGCCTCGCCCCCACGATCTGGCTCGTCCCCGGCTGCACGTCGATGTGCTTTGCCCAGCGCTTGAATCCCTGCGCCGTGACGGTCACTTCATAGGTGCCTGGCGTCAGGTTCTCCACAAACTTGCCTTGGGGGCCGCTGTACATCTCTTCTGGCGCGTTCGCTGGTGCGGGAGAGATCTCGATGCGCGCGTGATTCACGACGGCTCCCGTGGGATCGGTGACGACGATCATGACGGGCTCGGGCGAGTGTTCCTGTGAAAAGGCTGGGCCTGCCGAGGCGAGCACGGCAAGAACTAGTGCGACCGAGAAGAGAGAGACGATTTTGATTTTCATTTTGAGGTTAAGCCGCGCTACGTTCTCAAGAGGAGCGATCAGCCTCCTTATTATAGGGGGCGAGCCATTATAGGATCCGAGTCAAAGCTTCTGGTGGAAAGAGAGTCCGTCCGGGTTTAGGTGGCACAGTGATTCAGATCTGCGATCGCACAGGAAAGGCAAGCAGCTTCGGCCGCCGAAATGCGTCACTCGATCGCATTGCCGTATGTCGGCACGCCCTGCTGGACCATATAGAGCAGCGTGTGCGCGCGCGATGACCACTCGCTCTGCGGATACTGGGTGATCAACTGCTGCGCCAGGCTCATCGCATCATCTTTGCTCTTGTCCGATTTTTTCTGCTGGTCTTCCGCTTTATAGATCTCGATCAGCGCGGCGCGCCGGGAAGCTGCATAGTACAAGGCTTCCGGCGCCGAGGGAGACTGCGAATGTTCTTTTGCGTACTTTTCGTAAATGTCCGCCTCTTTATCGGGACACTTCGACGAGCCCTGCCAGTCGCCGCAAAGTTTATTGTCGATCAGGTGAAAGCTGGCCATCTCGGCCCATTTGGTGCCCGGAAATTTTTTCATCACCAGCTTCATCTGCTCTTCGTCAATGCCTTGCCGGTAAAACGATTCCTTCTCGCGCGCCGAGGGACGCGACTGCATATCTGACTTGTCGATCTGCCACTTGATGTCGGCCGCGCGATAGAGCGCCTCGCCCGCGAGCGGTGAGGTTGGAAAGATGTCATACACGCGCCGGTAAAGGCGCAGCGCATCCTGCGCGGCCCCGCGCCGCCCGTGGCGCTGGCTGGCCACATCTTCGGCGTCGACGGCGGCGCCGAAAATAATGCGATCGCCATTCGGCGTCGACGGCCACACCACGCCCACATCGAGCAGCCAGCCGCTGACGGTTTTGCGGTTCTCGTCGTCATCGTCGAAGATGAACGCGGAATCGGGAGTGTTGATCTGCCCAAGCAGGGCTTCAACCTGCACCCAGTTGCGGCTCTTATCGAGCAGAATGACCTCGCGTCCGCGCTCGGCCTGAGCCAGCTTGTGTGAACTGGGGTCGGGGGAAATATAAATGATGGCTTCGCGAACGATGGTTCCGTGATCGGCGGCGGAGAGCGGCAAGCTCGCCGACAGAACCATGGCGACGGCAAATAGAAAGACGAACAGGCTCCGCGGAAGCGAAGCAGAAGAATGTTCAGGTACGGACGCGGCTCTTACGCGAAATCCAGTCTCCATCGCCAACGAATGTAGCATGCAGATTTAGATGCAGGAAACAGGCCGTCGCGGAAGCCTGAAAGAAGCACTTCGTCTTACTGACTTCTGATAGCTGCCCGCACGGTCAGCTTCACTTTCGCCGAGTCTTCGCGGTCGAGGAGCGCTTCGTCTTTGTCTTCTGCGTCTTCGTCGTCTTCACGCCCGCCTTCTTCGCGCCCGTCTTTGCATTCTTCTCTACACGCAACTTCCAGGCGACGCGCAGCGCACCGGTCAAGACATCCTCATTCGTTTTCGCCAGGCGAATATGCGTCGCTCCCATTCGTCCCCACCCTCCGTGCACGGGAAGAAACACCTCGGGCATCTCCTCGACGAACGCCGTCTGCTGTTCGAGCGTGAGCATCAGGTTTCCATATCCCTGTTTGGCGGAGGCGAGGGTGGCGAAGATGCGTCCGCCCACGCGGAAGTCGGCGGCACCCATATGCGAACTCTCTTCAGCGCCCTCCATGGTGAGGGCAATGCGGCGGAAGTCGGCGACCGTCATGGCATTTTCTCTCTCCGTCGAAATATCCTAACACCGCGGCGGGCGCGGCACGGCGCCTGGTTGGGCGCAAGGCCGCAGCGTGTTCGCTGTGTTCACCAGATGGTAACCGCGTAGATCAGTAGATGGTAATTGTTGACAAGAGTGCAACTGTGCTGTAAACAAGCCCGCAATGACTGAGCCTTCAACTGTGACTTCGGCAAATATTGCGATCCGCGATCTGCGCACGATTGACGAACTCAATCAACTGCGCGCGGTCGAGAAAGAAGTCTGGGGCATGACCGAGGACGACGCCATGCCACTGACCATTGCGGTCGCGCTGAGGGCGGCGGGCAACATCTTCATTGGCGCCTTCGAGCAGCACGATACGGGAAAGCACGGAGCGGCGGAGAAGGCGGTCAAAGAAAAAAGCGAGCGAGAAAAAGTCGAGAAAGAAAAATTGGAAAGATCGAAGACGGAGAAGCCGGGAAAAGAAAAGTTGGTTGGATTCGCCTTTGGCTTTATGGGGCGTGAGCATGGACAGACGACCATTCACTCGCACATGCTGGCCGTGCTCGACGGATACCGGCATCTTGATCTGGGGACGAAGCTTAAGCACGCGCAGCGGGAACGCGCGCTGGCCATGGGAATCCACGAGATGACGTGGACCTTCGATCCGCTCCAGAGCCGCAACGCTCATTTTAATTTCGCCAAGCTGGGTGCGCTCTCCGATACCTATAAGGTGGATTTCTACGGGCCGGAAACTTCGAGCAAGCTGCATCGCAATGGCACCGACCGGCTGTGGGTGCGGTGGCTACTGAGTTCGAGGCGGGTGCGCGAATGCATTGCTGGCAAGAGCCCTCGCGCGGAAACGCTGGACGCGCTGCGTCTGCTCGCTCCGCTGGTGCGCTTCGATGGGAAAGGGATGCCGGCGCGGGCCGAACTGGGCGAGGCGCTCGGGCGCGAGCGCGTGAGCATTGAGACACCGGGGGACATCCTGGCGGTGGAGGCGGCGGACATGGGCCTGGCGCGCGAGTGGCGGGAGGCGACGCGGTGGGCGTTCCGGGAGAGTCTGAAGGCGGGCTTCTATGTTTCGGAGTTTTGCCGGTCGTTGCGGGGGCAGCAGGGACCGGGGGCGTATCTGCTGCAAAGAGGGAGCTTAGGGGACGTGGGGGAGCCGTGAGGGCGAGTGCTCCCTGGGGAGCACTCGAATGCTCCACGTGGAGCAATGTGCGTATCTTTGTGTACGTACAAATATGTCTTATTCGCAAGATAGGGCGGGAGTTATTGGGAGGCCTGTCGGCGGGAAAGTGCTGCGGCCAGCAGAAAGACGAGGGCGGGCGCGGCGATCAGAAAGAAGAATGGGCCGCGGGGTAGAGAGCCGGTGCGGAGCAGGTTCCAGAGGTAGAAGGCGATCAGGCAGGCGAGGGCTAGAAGCGCGCCCAGAGCCTCGTTCAGCCATGCGATGAGGAGTCCGATGGCTACGCCTACCGGCCAGAGGGCTAGGCCGATCCACTCCTGATAATTCGGAACGGGGCCAGTGGGGCGCAGGCTGGCGCCGATGGCGAACATGAAGACGAGGATGACGTTGAGGACGCTCCATGCGCGGGCTACCCAGCGTGCAATGAATGAGATAGAGGTTGTGGTCACTGGCCGCTCCGGATTCGATAATTCTCTCATACCCTTTTGACTGGCGGTGGTGGCTGAGGATTTGCGGAGCGGTGATCGGATTGGCGGGTGGCGAAGGAAAGACGAATCTGGAGGGCGAAAATAAAGTTGGTTTTTGAGGCGGCGTGAAAGTGGCGGAATTGGGGATTTCTGGCGTGCGCGATGTTTACTCTCTGGTTATGGGGCTCGCTCTTTTGGTTGGATTTGAGTTATGAAAAGGCTGGAGTTAGAGGGGAGTTATGGTTCGCGGTTTTAGAATGAAGCAGTTATAGCGAAGTATTGGGAGTAAGGGCGTTACTGGTCGCTGCTTAGTTCGCTTTGCGAGTTATGAGTGGTTTCGGGGGCCGGATTTTGTCAAGTTGACAGGGTGTGCACTGAAGACGGAATTGTGGTCGGAATGTTGGGGTGCGGGAAGGGATTGACGGCGCCCACTCGATCGCAAAGGACGTGATTGAATGGGCGCAGATGGCTCTCCCCGGTTTTCCTATCCTGACTTGACATGTACTGTGTGACCGTACATGCTGGGGAGGGAACCGAAATGCCGATGAAGAGGCCGCCCCATCCGGGCGATTTGATAAGGACCGAAGTTATTGAGGCCCTCGGGCTGAGCGTCTCGAAGGCGGCGGAGATTTTGCAAGTGCGCCGGGCGACGTTGTCCGATCTTCTGAATGGCAAGGCCGCGCTGACACCGGAGATGGCCCTGCGAATCGAAAAGGCGTTTGGGCCGGAGATGGATCACCTTCTCCGGATGCAGCTCGCCTACGATGTGGCGAAGACACGGGAACAGGCGCGGGGCATCTCGATCAAACGTTATGCACCGGCGTGAGGGTCTGGCTTACCTAACCGGATCAGACTCGGAGAAATCCGTCAGCGGGATCCCAAAATCGACTCGGCGGTGAATCCCAGGGTCTCGAAAACCGCGAGACTGGCGCACCCGGCCGTCTGTTTAGTGTTGATTTTCCTCCCTCACGCAACATACCTTTGATTTTGGAGTTTCCCAAAATGCCAACTCCTTCGCCCTCGCAATTCGACCAGGTCGCTTTCGGTATGGGTGCGTTCGTCGAGGTGGTCAAGAATCTCTGCGAAATTACGGCAATCGCGATGGGTGGCATTTGGACGTATTTCAACTTTTTCAAAGGCAGAACCTACAAATCGAGACTTGAATGCGAAGTGAACGGCACGGTCGAAATCCACTCCGGTCAATCGTGGCTGAAGATCGTTATGAAGACGAAGAACGTCGGGCGCTCTAAGGTGCCAATCGGAAGAGAAGGAACTGTGTTGCAGGTCCAGTCTGCGGTGGTCGCCAGAACCCCTCCGCGGTGGCCAATTCAGGCAAACTGGCGGGAAGGCCCCGCGGTTTGGGGGGTGTTTGGTGATCACGATTGGCTCGAACCGTCGGAGCCGATTGAAGATCATCTGCTAATCGAATTGCCCGATGACAAGACCCCTGCTTATAGGCTGACATTGAGAGTTTTGTCCGGCAATTTGTGGTGGACAGCGACTAATGTGGTTCAATCCTCGGAAAAGAATCTAATGAAGGGAGGTGGTTATGAGTCGGGATCGGGCTCAGGAGCCGGTCGACCCGAATAAAGTTCGGGAGATCGAAAGACAGAGAGAAGAACAGCAGCGAAGAGAGGAAGAACGCCGTAAAGAGGAACAAGAAAGTCTAAGCTCCGAGGGGTTGTAGAGATGCCCTGCGCGTGTTTTGCGCCAATTTGCGGACTTCTTCATCGGCCTCACGGGACGCAGGTTCACGATACTCGCGTTTGTCGACTTTCGGAATTATGGAGGTGCTCATGGCCCAAGTTCAAGATCAGATGCCAGCGGATCCCAAGGTGATACGAGAGGTCGAGCGACGGAGAGAAGAGCAACAGCGTAGAGAAGAACAGCTCCGTCGCCAAGAGTCGGAACGGCAAAGACGTGAAAATAATACCTGATGGACAGACGACGATGAAGTGGAAAAGGGCACTAAGTCTGCGAGACTGATTGGGCAGAAGAAGTTAGGCAAGGCCAACTAGTGTCAACGCGATTGACCTTAGAGGTGGTTCGATTTGCAACCGATAAGGAATACGAAGTCCGTCAGGTTCATGCGTCTGAAAATGTATCGGGAAGACATTGACGCGTTGGTCGGCCTGTTCCAGAGGGCCTGTTCAATGATAACCATCTCGGATGATGTGAACCGTTACGAGTCGCTTGCTGAGATGAAGCAGCATATCGGTTCTCGAATCAAGAACTTTAACATTAGCGGCGAGAACCCGAAGGTTCACTTCCTGCTCAACAAGGCCGAAAAAGTTCCCAGCAATACTCCCGGTCAGACGATGACACAGCTGTTTCCAGAACTCAGAACCGAGGAGGCTACAGACGCTGCGGACAATCTGTTTTACGCGGTGAAGGATTTGATTCTGGCGGACCAACAGACAGCGATTACTCCGTATGTCTTTATATTTGGCATCTTCTCCATCGTGGGTTTCGTTACATTGGCCATCCAAGGGATGAAAACAGGTAGAGGACTGCCAATATTATTCATGGTGCTTGCGTTCGTGGATTTTGTATTCATCCTACTTTGGTCAAACCGCGCGCATTATCTGACCCTGGACACTCAATTGGAGTCGCCCTCATTTTTCCAGAAGTATAGTGAGGAGTTTGGCAAGCAGGCTGTGACCGCGGTGATCAGCGGCCTAATCGGTGGAGTGATTGGCTACCTCTTCGGATACTTTTTGAAGTGATATTGCCGGAATAATCGAAGAGGAATAGGGCGGGCGGGGCACTGCTAGTAACGAGTTCGAATCAGACGGTTTGGATAGGCGAGTCGCCCGTCCCCGCATATCCCCGTCCCCACATTTGCCCTGTCTCCCACTTTCCCGTCCTCACATTTCCCGCCTCACTTGTCCCAGGGTCACTCCATTCGGGTTGTTTGGCCTCCTCTTTTATTGGGATGTATGTGACGGCCGTCACATCGCGTTTGTTAATTCGGGACCAAAATCTCGGGCGGTCGACCGGTCGGATTCTTAGTCCCCCCAGTGCAAAAGCCGGAACGATCTCTCTATAGAGGACAGTGGCAAGGAGGAAATGGATGCGAGTACGGACCCTGGTTTTTGGCAGTGTGATCGTCATGAGCCTGCTGGTTGCGACGGCAGCCTTGGGCGAAGATGCGGCGACGACAGGTGCGTCGTCGCAAACTACTACGACGGCAGCGGCTCAAACCAACGCTGCGTCGTCGCAAACTAACACGTCTCAAAGCAACACGGCAGCGGCGGATCCGCTGCTGCAATTGCTGGTCAGTAAGGGAGTGATCGACGCTGACGAGGCGAAGTCGTTGGCTAGCACTCCGGGCACTCCGGAGCAACAGAGAACGAAGCTGCTGGAGTTGTTGCGGCAGAAGGGGATTCTGAGCGCGGCGGATTTTGCCGAGTTGGCACCGGCGTCAGCGCAGGTGGATTCGAATCTGGTGGCATCGGCATCGCCGATTCTGGCGGGGCCGCAAACAAAGGAGCCGGGCCCGATCATTACACCGACGCAAAATGCGGCGCCTGCGGTGGTTCCGGCAGTCTCGGCGTTACGCGTTTTGCCGGTCGATCCGCCGAAGAAAGACGGGTTGAACGCCGCCTTCAAGATGGGCGGGGTGAAGATGACGCCTTACGGCTTCATCAAGGCGACGGCGGCGTATGACACGAGTTCTCCTAATGGCGACGACTTCCCATTCGTGGGATTGTTTTTGACGACGCCGCAGGTGTTTGACACGGGGCCGACGAAGGACCCGGAATTCCACCTGAAGGCGCGCTCGACGCGAATTGGCGCGAACTTTGAGTGGCCAGACATCTCTCCCAAGATTATTCTGACGGGCCGGGTGGAGGGCGACTACGAAGGCAACTTCAGCGAAGTGGACAATCGCGACGTTTCGTCGATTCGGAGCAGCGCTTTCCAGTTGCGCCTGGCGTGGGCGCGTCTGGACTACGCGATGAGCGAGAAGACGGACCTTTACTTCGAAGGCGGGCAGGACTGGACACTGTTCGGTTCGAGCGTGCTGCCGAACATTCTGGAAACCACTTTTCTGGGTGCGTTCTACGGCGTTCTCTATACACGTTCGCCGCAGTTCCAGTTCGGCGTGGTGCAATCGCTGGGGTCGAAGTACAACATCAAATTCGCACCGACGTTTGCGATCATGATGCCGAGTTCGGGGCAGATCGAGAAGTTGGGAAGCCTGGGCCTGGAAGGGCAATTGGGCGAAGCCGAGCGCGAAGGAGCGGACTCCGGACGGCCGGAGGTGGAAGGCAGACTGGCGGTGCAATGGCAGCTTGATCCGGCGAAGGGGGTAGCTCCGGCGCAGGTGATGCTGATTGGATTCCAGAGCCGGCGGACATCGATCGTTCCGAGTTCGTCGTACATCGGGTCGTCGGGCTGCGAGATCACACCGTCGTACTGCACGGCATTTCCGAATGGCTTTACGACCTCGAGTTCAGAGTACGGCGGCCAACTCGGAATCCAGTTGCCGACGCGCTGGTTCACGCTGGTGGGCAGCCTGTATCGGGGCGGTGACCTGCGCTTCTTCTTCGGCGGGCAGGTTAACTCCTACGCAACCGACACGGGCGGGCTGACCAACATTCAAGGGCCGTTTGTGACCCTGGATGGCGGACCGCTGACAGCGGCGGGTGGAGCGGTGCTGGGAACGAACGCCGCGGGCAACGTAGTGGTTGCTCCGCAGCGGCCGATTCGCTCGTTTGGCGGCTTCATCAACCTGGGACTACCGCTTTCGCGGTGGTTCAATGCCAATCCGAAAGGCCACAACGGAGGCTGGCAGCTCTATCTGGACTTTGGGAAGGATCAGGTGGTGGATCGCGACCTGAACAATCCTTACTACACCGCCAACGCCAACACCTTGTCTCCATTGCCGCTGTCAATGGGCAAGATGGCGGCACTCAGCCTCTACTACAAGCTGAATCCGTATATCAGCTTTGGGTTTGAGCAGTCGATTTATGCCACGCGTCTGGAGGATCACCTCGATCTGTACAACATCGCGGGGATACCGTCGAACGAATGGCAGGATCATCGGTCGGAGTTTGGGCCGATATTCACGTTCTAGTGGGGCAGGTCTCAGGTCTCGGGTCTCAGGTGTCAGGAGAACCTGACGCTGCGAGGCTGGAGGTCTGAGACCTAAACCCTGGAGCAGGGATTGACTGGCTATCCGCCAATTTAAAAGCGGTTGTGCGGGGATGTTGAAGGGAGCACAATGTAGCGCAATTCTGGGCAGGATCGGGAGGCAGAGCTGTGATCAGTAAAAGTAAGACGATGGTGGTGGGGCTGGTGGTGGCCGGGATGGTGGCGGCGTCGGCATTTTTGTCTCTGGCGAATGCGGCGACACGCAATAACGAGATGCGGGTGAAGGTGGTGAACTCGGAGACACGATCGGACGCGGTGGAAGGCGGCGACGTTCCGAAGAATTGCGACGGGGCGAATTTCGACGCGTATTGCAACAACTCGAATACGAGGGTGCTGACGAACACGCTGGTGGTGCAGGAGGATGACGGGACGACGTTCCGGGTGGCGTGCACAGTGGACGCAAAGTTTTCGCGGTGCGTGCCGCTGCCGACGGGAGAGAGTTTCGACGCGCGGAGAGAGAAGCATGGCATCACCGTGTATTACGTCGACGACAAGGGCAAGGCGCGGAGCCAGCTGTATACGTTTGTGGGCGGGCAGAGGGGTGTGGTGGCGAGCGCGGCGGCACCGGCGGCGGCGGGTGCACCAACCGCGTCGGCGCGGGCACCGGCCGCGAGTGCACCGGCTGCGAATGCTTCGGCACACGCGGCGAGTGCAGCGGCGGCGCCGGCGGCTGCTGTTGATGACACTGGGCCCGACGCGGGATTTAGCAGCTCCAAGGTGCCTTCTACCGTGGAATGCAGTTTCAGTTCGACGCCGGCGGGCGCCGACGTGACGGTCGACGGGCGTTATGTGGGCAGCACGCCGTCGGTGCTGGGAGTGGCGACGGGCAGCCATGTGGTGGTGATCAAAATGAACGGCTTTGCGGAGTGGAAGCGGGAACTGGCGATTGAGCCCGGATCGGAATTGACGATTAACGCGGTATTGCAGAAAGGACAGTAACGTAAGTCGCAAAAGGAAAAGGCAACAAACATCTCAGAAAGAGGAGCGTCACAAATGTCTACTCAGGCTGGCGCAGTGGCAGGACGAAGTGCGGAGTACAGCATCTGGCGCGTGATCATGGCATCGTCGGTGGGGACGATGATCGAGTGGTACGACTTCTACATTTTCGGCAGTCTGACTGCCATCCTGGCCCTGAAGTTCTATCCACCCGGCAACGATACGTTCGCCTACCTTGCGTATCTGGCGACCTTCGCGGTGGGATTCCTGGTGCGGCCGTTTGGGGCGCTGTTCTTCGGCCGGATCGGCGACCTAGTGGGACGCAAGTACGCGTTTCTGGTGACGCTCTCGATCATGGGATTTTCGACGTTTGTCATCGGGCTGCTGCCGTCTTTCAAGTCGGCAGGCTGGTTCGCACCGGTCGTGCTGCTGTTGATCCGCATCCTACAGGGCCTGGCGCTGGGCGGAGAGTACGGGGGCGCGGTCATTTATGTGGGCGAGCATGTGCCGGACAACAAGCGCGGGTTTTACACGAGCTTTATTCAGATCACGGCGACGCTGGGGCTTTTCGTCTCGCTGATCGTGATTCTGGTTACGCAAAACTCGATGTCGAAGGAAGAATTCGCCGATTACGGCTGGCGCATCCCCTTCCTGGTTTCGATCTTCCTGGTGATCATCTCGCTGTACATTCGGCTGAAGATGAAGGAGTCGCCGATTTTCGCGCAACTGAAGGCGGCGGGGATGACCTCCACGCAACCGCTGAAGGATGCATTCACGAAGTGGACGAATCTGAAGCTGGTGCTGATATCGCTTTTCGGAGCGACGGCGGGACAGGGCGTGGTGTGGTATACGGGGCAGTTTTACGCGCTGTTCTACATGCAGACGATTTTGAAGGTGAATGTGAAGACCGCCAATATTATTGTTGCGGTTGCGTTGCTATTGGGGATGCCGTTCTTCACGGTGGTGGGAGCGCTTTCGGACAAGATCGGGCGCAAGAAACTGATGATGGCGGGTTGCCTGCTCGCGGTCATCACCTATATTCCGATCTACAAGGCGATGGAACACGCGGCCGGCAACAATGTGGTGACGGTGAAATCCAGCCGCAACAAGGTTACTGGCGCGATCGGGCTGGCGGCCATGACGACGGACGCGACGGGCGCCCTGGTGCCGGCCAAGGAAGCGCCAAACCCAAATTTCTGGATGCTGGTGCTGCTCATATTTATACAGGTGCTTTACGTATGCCTGATTTATGGGCCGATCGCCGCGTATCTGATTGAGGCGTTCCCGGCGAGGATCAGGTACACGTCGCTGTCGCTGCCGTATCACATCGGCAACGGCGTGTTTGGTGGGCTGCTGCCGTTGATCGGCCTGTCGATCGTCGCCGAAACTGGAAACATTTACGCTGGCCTCTATTACCCGATGATCGTGGCGGGAGTGACGTTTGTCGTGGGCAGCTTGTTGCTGCGAGAGACGCACGGGCAACGCATCTGGGATGAGATGGGAGCGGGGCGGACGGCGGCGGCGGACTGACGCGATCGGGTCATCGGGCGATCGGGTCATCGGGTCATTGACATCGGGTGATCGGGTGATCTGAAGATCGGCGATTGAGTCATTGAATGATTGACACATTGAATCATTCAAAAACCTTAAGCTGCGTTGCGTCTGCCTGGGTTGGCTATATGCGATGGGCCCCGTCTATGGAAATCCTTCACTCCATGGGCGGGGCTCTGCGCTTATTGAGCTTATTTGGTTCATAATTAAATCCGTTTAAAATCTTGAAGAGGTATGGCCATGGCTGACGTTCGTCCAAAAGCGGGTGTGGTAAGCGAGACTACGGAAGCGCAGATCGCGGTGCACTGGCGGGAAGAGGAATATTACTATCCTTCGGCGAAGTTTATCGGGCAGGCGAATTTGACGGACCCGGATGTGCTCACGCGCTTTGGCGAGGACAAATTTCCGGAATGCTTTCGCGAATATGCCGACCTCTTGAGCTGGGATCAGTACTGGCACACTACGCTGGACACGAACGATCCGCCATTCTGGAAGTGGTTTGTGGGCGGGAAGCTGAATGCTTCGTATAACTGCGTGGACCGGCATCTGGCGAAATATAAAAACAAGGCGGCGTTGATTTTTGTGCCGGAGCCGGAGGGGGATCAGGTTATTTCGGTGACCTACCGCGAGCTGTATGTGCGGGTGAATGGGTTTGCGGCGCTGCTGCGGGATTTTTGTGGTTTGAAGGCGGGTGACCGCGTGACCATTCATATGCCGATGGTGCCGGAGCTGCCGATTACGATGCTGGCGTGCGCGCGGCTGGGAGTGATTCACTCGGTGGTGTTTGGCGGATTCAGCGGCGAGGCTTGCGGGATGCGGGCGGCGGATTCGACGAGCAAGGTGCTGATCACGATGGATGGGTATTATCGCGGCGGGAAGATGCTGGACCATAAGGCGTCGGCTGAGATTGCGATTGAGACTTCGACGAAGGAAGGACACAAGGTTGAGAAGGTGCTGGTGTGGCGGCGGCAGGCAGGGAAGAGCGCGACCAACTCGGCGTTTGTGAAGGGGCGCGATTTTTGGGTGGATGAGATTCTGCCGAAGAATTCGTTGGCGATCGTACCGCCGGTTTCGGTGGATGCGGAGCATCCGCTGTTTTTGATGTACACGAGCGGCAGCACGGGGAAGCCGAAGGGATGCCAGCATCGGACGGGCGGGTATCTCGCGTATGTAACGGGGACTACCAAGTACATTCAGGATCTGCATCCCGAAGATGTTTATTGGTGCATGGCTGATATTGGATGGATCACCGGGCACTCCTACATTGTTTATGGGCCACTGGCGCTCGGGGCGACGAGCGTGATTTATGAAGGGGTGCCGAATTATCCGGATCCGGGGCGGCCGTGGCGGATTGCGGAGCGGCTGGACGTGAATATCTTCCACACGTCGCCGACGGCGATTCGTATGCTGCGCAAGACCGGCCGTGACGAGCCGGCCAAATACAACTATCACTTCAAGCACATGACTACGGTGGGCGAGCCGATCGAGCCGGAGGTGTGGCGCTGGTATTACGAGACGGTGGGCAAACGCGAGGCGGTGATTGTCGATACGTGGTGGCAGACGGAGACGGGCGGATTTATGTGCTCGACGAAGCCGGCGCTCGATCCGATGAAGCCGGGGAGCGCGGGGCCGGGGATGCCGGGAATATATCCTTCGATTCTCGACGAGACGGGTGAGGTGATGGCGGCGGGCGCGGGGAAGGCGGGCAACATTATTATTCGCAATCCTTGGCCGGGAATTATGCAGACGATCTGGGGAGATAAGGATCGTTTTGTGAACCAGTACTACAAGAAATATTGTCGGGACGCGAAGAGCAAGAAATGGCAGGACTGGCCGTACTTTGCGGCGGATGGGGCGGTGCAGGCGGCGGATGGATATTTCCGGATTCTGGGGCGCGTGGATGATGTGATCAACGTGGCTGGGCACCGGCTGGGGACGAAGGAAATCGAGTCGGCATGTTTGACGGTGCCGGAGGTGGCGGAGGCGGCGGTGGTGCCGGTGGTGGACGAGGTGAAAGGGCGAGTGCCGGAGGTTTATATCGCGCTGCGGCCGGGATTGCAGGCGAGTCCGGAGATTGTGGAGAAGGTTAATAAGGCGATTGAGACGATCATCGGAAAGATTGCGCGGCCGAAGCACATTCATATCGTGCCGGACATGCCGAAGACGCGGTCGGGAAAGCTGATGCGGAGGATACTGGCGTCGATCTCAAACCACATGGCTACGGGCGACATTACGACACTGGCGAATCCGGATGTGGTGGAGAAGGTGCGGGAGCTGGTGCAGGGCAAAGAGCCGGTGGCGGTGATCGCGGATGGGCCGGAGGATTTGAAGCAGTTTGGGAAAGAGGACTAGGGGCGGGCTGGGCTCTAACTCTCTGGCGGAAAAAAGCGAAGCGGTTTTGGTCCGACTACAATGCCTAAGAAAACACAACCCTATCGCTCGTGGCAGATTGAGAAGCTAAGAGATCCTGCGATTGCCTCCGACTATCTCAATGAGGCTCTGTCCGATTCTCCCAAGATGTTTTTGAAGGCACCAGGGGTGGTGGCTCAATCGCGGCGGAATTTCAAGCAAGTCGCTCACGATGCCGGAATCACACGAGAAGCGCTTTACCGCTCGCTTTCCGAAGAGGGCAATCCGACGTTTGATACTCTGCATTCTGTTCTGGATGTTCTAGATCTGAAAATCGAATTTCATCCGAAAACCTGAGGCGCCGACCTTACTTGAAGTTTTCGGCGAGCATGAGGTTGTTGCGGGATTCGTCTACTTGCACGTAGAGAATGTAGTGGCCGTCGGCGGAGACTGCCAGGCCTGGGGCGCCTTCGTAGGGGTCTTTCTCCATGTCGCAGATGTTCGTGATCTTTTTCGTGGCGTAATCGTAAAACTTGAAACCTGCCTGGTGCTTGCCGGCGGTGCCTGTGTCTCCGATGTAGTAGAGGCCGTCGGGGCCGACGGCGAAATATCCCCAATAGCCTTTGAAGGGTTCGTCCTGGATGATTTTGGTTTCTTCGCCACCTACGATTGGAACCTGCCAAACGCCGTGGTCGTCGAACTTGGTGTAGTAGATTGACCTGCCATCGGGGGCTTCGAGGGGCGCGAAGCCTCCGTTTTTTGTGATCTGTACGGGCTGGCCGCCGCCGTCGACGGTTCTTTTCCAGACCTGCCATGAGCCGCTGCGATTGGAGGCGTAGTAGATCCAGTGTCCGTCATGGGACCAACTGGCGACGCCCTCATCGGCGGTGTCGTTGACGAAGCGGCGGGGCGGACCACCATCGGCGCTGATGATGTGAACGTTGGGATGCGGGCCGGGACGCGTGTCAAAGACGATCTGGGTGCCATCGGGCGACCAGCGCGGCGTGCCGGTGAGCGGGCCTCCAAAGGAAGTGAGCTGAACGAGGTTGCTGCCGTCGGGGTCGGCGCGCCAGATTTCGAAATACCCGGAGCGCGTGGACTGAAAGACGATGTGTTTGCCGTCGGGCGAATACTGCGGACCTTCCTCAACCATGCTGGAGGTGATGATCTTTTCGGGCTTGCCTCCGCGATGGCCGGGACCGATAGGCACTCGCCAGATGCTTTCGGTCCACGATCCGCTGGCATAGGCGAGGCGATTTCCGCGGAGGCTGACGGTCGGCATGTAAGCGCGTTCGGAGCCGATGAAAAGACGCTCCGGTGTGCTGCCGCCTTCGACGGCGACGCGCCATAATCCCCAGCTTGCGCCACCGCGATTGGAGGAGAAGATGAGCTCCTTGCTGTCGGGAGTCCAGGCGAGGCCGGACAGCAGGCGATTGTCGAAGGTGACGCGGCGCGGCGTGCCGCCCGAGGCGCGCATGACATAGATATCTTCGACGTCTTTGGTGTTGCGAATGAAGGCGATGTTTGCGCCGTCGGGAGAATACTCGGCATTCCAGTCGCCGGTGGAGGGGACGGGAGGCGAAGTGAGCGGGCGAACGGTTTGATCTTCGACGGTGAGCTGGGAAATGTGGCAGGGCTGACCGGCGTTGTGGGCCGAAAAGATAAGGAAGCGAGCATCGGCAGACCAACTGAGTGAGGGCTTGCAATCCTCGCGATGGTCGAAGGCGTGCAATTTTCGGGGTGGACCGCCAAGCGCGGGTATCACGTAGATGCCGGGGTCCTCGCCGTGGTTCTGGTGCAGAAAGGCGATGTAGCGGCCGTCAGGCGACCACCCGGGAAAGAAGTTGAAACCGAAATCGCGAGTGACTTGAAGAGGCTTGTCGACACCGAGTTGCTTGATGTAGATGTCGATGCCCTGGTCTTCTTTCTCGCCCTCCGAGGCGTAGGCGATTTCGTTGCCGTCGGGGGAGAACGAGCCTCGCGAGAATTCTCCGGAATAGGTGGTGAGGGGCAGGAGCCGGATTGCTCCTGACTTGTCCGTTGGGCGCGGGCGGAACCAATAGGCCAGAGCCAATGCGAGAACAAAACCGAAGGCGCCGGCGGCCCAGAGTTTCCAGTGGTGGGAACGGACGGGCCGGGCGGGTGCGGCTGTTGCGGATTGGGCGGATGAATTTGCGTCGCCATTTGTGGCGGCTTGATTTTCTGCGAATGCGGGGGACGGCTCCGAGCCATTGCGAATTTCGGCGATGAAGCGATAGCCGCGGCGGGGCAGGGTTTCGATAAAGCGCGGAACGTCGGGATCGTCGTTGAGAGCCTGACGCAGCTTTTTTATTGCGCTGTTGAGGCTGTGGTCGAAGTCGACGAAGGTGTCGGCCGGCCAGAGACGATCGCGAATCTGGTCGCGGGTGACGACTTCGCCGGGTTTTTCGAGCAGCAGGGCGAGGATCTGGAAAGGCTGGTCTTGCAGCTTGATGCGGAGGCCGTGCTTGCGAAGTTCACCGGCGCGCAGGTCGAGTTCGTAGCTTGAGAAGCGGACCAGATTGGCGGCGGTCGGGTTGGTTTCGTCTTTTAGCACTTGGAGCCTTAGCGCTTAGAGCTTTTCGCACTTATAGCGGTGGCGCTCAAAGCTGTGTCACTGAAATCTGCGGCACTGAAATATGGGTACAGAAAACCTGAATCTGGGCACAGAAAACCCTGGAGCCTGAATCTCTCCCGATAATTTGAAAGTTTACCACTCGGCTGCTTGCAAGTTATTACGCGCCGCCGGGAGGCGAAGTTCCACTGGCTCCGGGGCAGGTCACCTGAGTGATTTAGACGCCGGAGGTGAGCTGGCGGGAGCAGGGAAGAGGCTGGCAGATCGGGTCATCTGAGGCTTCAAGGGTCGAATTGTCAGTGAGTTGCGTGGTCACCCGCAGACCTTTCACGGTCCACTTGCAGAGCATTTCCATTCTTTCTGACCTGCCGCTGAATGGATGTGTGAGCGCGACCAACCGAGGGGCGTCGCGACAACTTCAAGGAGGCGTTATGACAAAGAATCTGGCAGGGATGGCAGCGGCGATGATGGTGGCAGCGATGATGATGGTGGCGGCGACGGCGGTTCCGGCGGCGGCGCAATACTCTGGAGCGATGAAGGTGAACGTTCCATTTAACTTTGTAGTGGAGAATGAGCGGATGCAGGCGGGGGATTACACGATTGAGAAGATCGCGAACGGACGGCTGCGAATCCACAATAACGATGGCAGCGTTTCGACGACCTTTTTAGCGCTGCCTAAGCAGGGAACGGCGACTCCGGAGAAAGCGCACTTCATCTTCCATCGTTATGGCGGCGAATATTTCCTGGCGAAGATCTGGACGCCGGGTCAGGAAGTAGGTTGGGAAGTTCTGCAAGGAAAGCTGGAGATGGAACTGGCTAAGAAGAAGACTACGCCGGTCGAGACCGCGTCGATTGTGGGACGGTAAGGGATCGGGCGTCAGGTGTCAGGTGCAAGGTCTCAGGTTGTTGGTTTTCCTGAGGCCTGATACCTGATACCTGATACCTGACACCTCTGTTTCTAGCGTGATTCCTGGGGCTGGCGCTGCTGGAGGTGCTCGAGGAAGACTTCCAGCGGGGCTCGGGCTTGCAGGCGGAATAGATGGATGAGAGCGTCTTCGGCGGGCGAGTGGGCGACGCGAGGCCCTTCTTCATGGCCGGTTTCTAGTCCATCCGGCTCGACGTTGAGATCGAAGGAGTCGCCGCCATCGCGCATGGCTTCGACGATGCGGCTGACGCACTCTTTCTGGTCGGGGGTGGAGTGGAGAAACTCGATGCCCATGCCAAACTCAGGGTGGGCCAGGCGAACGACGCCGCCGGCCCGGATGGCCGGGTTGGCATTCGGCAGAGAGAGAATGACGCGGCTGAACTTCGGGAACGGAGTCACGGTGGTGAGATAGCAGGCGCCGTCGCTGAGGTCCTTGAGGCGGCAGATTACGGGTGGATCGTCAGGTTCGTTTTCGGGGAGGCGGCTGGCCAGCCATTTTCGCAGGGCGCTGCGCTGGGCGTCAGTGAGGTCTTTGAAGCGGACGCCGGCGCGGAATTCGTCGCCTTCCCAGGCGAGTTCGCCGGAGAGTTCAAGTTTTTCAGGAAGGCTTTTTGCGTCGATACCGGGCAGGTCGAGCGCGAAGCGGAGCGAAGCTTCGCGGGCTTTGCGGCCGGTAAACTGGATGGCCATTCCACCTTCACACAGATCGATGGTGCGGGCCGGGTAGCGCGAGGCGCCGATGCAGACGATGGGAAGATCGAGGGGCACGCGCAACTGAAGGCGGCGCTCACTTTTCATGAGAGCGCGGACGGCGCGAAAACTGGCCTTGGCGCGCTCCACCGCTAAAGGTTTGTGGAGAACGAAATGGGCGCCCATTTCGAAGCCGCCTTTAAGTCCGACGTTGTTCTCGACAAGGATGATGGAGAGGGCGCGCTTGTTCACGGGAGCGGCTTTGGTAGCGCGCAGAACGTTGGCGGCGTTTTCGCGATCGGAGCAGTCGACGATGATGGCTTCGTAGCGCTGGCGGGTGATGCGGCGCAGGGCGGCATCGGAGCCCGTGCAATGTTCGACGCTGATCTCTAGGTCGCCGAGGACGCGGCGCAGAACGCGCACGGTCTTATCATCCGAGCTCAGCAGTAACGACTTCAAATTCATTTTTGCGGGTCCACTTCGGTGCTGCAAGCCGACTCTCGGAGAGCCTTATGAATGCCGCCGAGTGAGGTCGATTCGCCTGACAGAACCTCCCCTTGGCCACGGGAACGGAATACTCCCACAGATGACTGTATGTCTTTGACTTAACAGGGTCAAACAGATTGGTGGGCCATAAGGTTACGCTAGTCACCGCGTATGCTCGCCGATATTTGGCCGCAGGAATTGGGGCCGGGGGCGTTCTTGTCGATAGATGAAGGAGAGGTAGGTGAAATCTTGTAGGAAGCGGGGGGCTTTGGCAGGGGATCTGGGCGGTGACACCCCCCACTTTTGTGCTAAAGGGACGGTCTGCAAGTGGCTGTTTACAAAGGGGATGGAAGGGCGATCTGGGAGGTGCTCATTTTTCTATTGACTAATGGAGGGAAACCCAATATTATCAATAGCTTCCAAGAGTGCTGGGGGTGCTGGTACGAGGCCGCACTTCCTTCTTTATCATGAATCTCCTCGGGGCTTTTGAGAATCAAACTCAGTAGGAATTGCAGCAAACGTCGTCATTTCACTGATAAGGGGCATTTTTAATGGCAAAGCGACGCGGAAACCCGAATTGGGGAAAGCCTGAGCCGATTGGGCCCGTCACCCCCACGATCACTGAGTTCGAACAGGTCGTGCACGAGTATAAGTTGTCTCCCGACCAGTATTTGCGGTCGACGCGGCTGCGCGAGTGGGCGCGCCGTAACAAGAACTCGAAGTACATCCCGGAGCCGCTGCTTGAGGCCTGGGGATTTGAGATTGAGTCTACGCTGTAAACGGGCGTAGGTTAATTCAGCGGAGGGTCGCCTTGGGCGACCCTTTGTTATTTGCGCTACCGGCGGGTCGTCCAGCTCGGGGCTGCAGTTCTGAAGCTTGGCCGGCGGGATAGAATTTCGGCGATACAATGGGAAACCTTATGAGTCCTCACTCACCTTTTACCGATGTGGAAACTGCCATTCGCGAGATTCGCGACGGGCGGATGGTGGTGGTTATCGACGATGAAGATCGCGAGAACGAAGGCGATCTTACTTTGGCGGCCGAGAAGGTTTCACCCGAGGCCATCAACTTTATGGCCAAGTACGGGCGCGGGCTGGTTTGCCTGGCGATGACGGAAGAGCGGCTCGACCATTTGCGGATCGGCAACATGACGGCCGAAAATACCTCGCAATATGGGACGGCATTTTGCGAGGCGATCGACGCGCGCGAGGGGGTGACGACGGGGATCTCGGCGTATGACCGGTGCCACACGATTCAGGTGGCGATTGATCCGGGGACGCGGCCGGCGGATTTGGCGCGGCCGGGACATGTGTTTCCGCTGCGCGCGCGCAAGGGCGGAGTGCTGGTGCGGGCGGGGCAGACGGAAGCGTCGGTCGACCTGGCGCGGCTGGCGGGGCTGGTGCCGGCGGGCATCATCTGCGAAATTATGCGCGACGACGGCACGATGGCGCGGGTGCCGGACCTGATCGAATTCTGTACGGTGCACAACATGAAGATGCTGACGGTGGCGGAGCTGATCCGCTACCGGATGCAGCATGAGCGCTACGTGCATCGAGTGGGCGAGGCGATGGTCGACACCAAACATGGAGAGTTCCGGCTGATCGCGTACGAAAGTGAAGTGGATGGCGGCGATTCGCATATCGCGCTGATCCGCGGCGACATCGATTCCGACGAGCCGGTGCTAGTGCGCATGCACGCGCATTGCCTGCTGGGCGACGTGTTTGGGGCGACCGGATGCGAGTGCCATGGGACGCTGGAGGCGTCGCTGGAGACGATTGCGGCGGAGGGACGGGGAGCGCTGATTTATCTGCATCAGACGTCGCGGGGATTTTCGGCGGAGAAGATTGGGGAGCAATCATTTTTGACGTTTCATCGCGAGCGGCGGCAGCCGACTTTGCCGGACAGCGAACGGAAGACGCAGCGCGAGATCGGGCTGGGGGCGCAGATTCTGTCGGATTTAAATTTGAAGCGGATCCGGCTGCTGACGAACCATCCGCGGAGGGTGGCGGCGCTGGAGGGGTTTGATATCGAGATTGTGGAGCAGATCCCGGTGCGGATGGCGGCTCGGGAGCGGCGATAGGAAGACAACTTCTTTTCCGCGGATTTACACGGATTTGCGCGGCTTAGGACCTAATTCTTATTTCTTATTCCTGTTCGCGGCTGTGCAGCTGTTTAATTTTCGTGATCGGCGGCTGTGAACTGTGCTGGTTGCGGCTGCTAGGCTGCGCTGGTTTTTTGCTGGCCTTTTTTCAATCTTTCATTCAGTGATGGCGGATTGAGGAGATCGGCTCCGAAGTCCGCTTGTGCTCTGGCTACGAACTTTTCTTCGTCCGCTTCGCTCAGGAGCGACGCCCAGTCTGCTGCGGTCATGCGATCGCGGGCCGCGGCGACTACTTCGGCGTCGGGTCCTACCGGATAACGCAGCTTCGATCCACCTTCCTGCACGGCATCGTAAATCGCCTTCGCGACTACATCGGCTAGCGTGCCGCCTTCGAGTTGCGCGCCGAATAAACGCCCGAGTCGTTCCATGGCCTGCTGGTAGTCGTGCTTCTCGGGCATGAGCGCTTCGGCCTTGCTCCAGATGGGGGTGAGAATTACACCGGGCTCGATGATTGCGACTTTGATGCCGAGGGGCTTGGCCTCAATGGCGAGGGTTTCGCTGACGGCTGCGAGCGCGAATTTGGTGGCGGCATAAAAGCCGTGGCCGCCGAGGGTGACGTGGCCCATCAGTGAGGTGACGTTGACGATGGTGCCGCTGCGGCGCGCGCGCATCGAGGGAAGAACAGCCTGCATCATGCGGACCGCGCCCCAGAAATTTGTTTCGAACATGGCGCGGGCGCGCTCGATGGGAACCAGTTCGATGGCGCCGGCGACGCCGATTCCGGCGTTGTTGACGAGCACGTCGATGGCGCCGGCGTCGCGCAGAACCTGATCGACGCATTGGCGAACGCTGGCATCGTTATCGACGTCGAGTTTTACGGGGACGATGTTCGGATGCTGCTGGATGACTTCGGGCTTGCGGGCTGCGGCGTAGACGCGGTATCCGTTGCGGGCGAAGTAGAGGGCGGTTTCGAGGCCGATTCCGGTGCTGCTTCCGGTGACGAGGGCGTTTGGCATCGGACAAATTTAGCATAGGGCATTGTCGTTGACGGGTTAGTTGGGGCTCTTTAAGATGAAGCGTCTCGAATGGCGTGCGTGGGCTCGTGAGCACGAGACCAGATTGATCGGCAAAACTTTGATCGGCGAAACCATATCTCATTATCGAATAGTTGAGCGGCTGGGCGGCGGCGGCATGGGCGTTGTCTACAAGGCCGAGGACACCGAGTTGGGGCGCTTTGTGGCGCTCAAATTTTTGCCTGAGGAACTGTCGCGCGATCCGCAGGCGCTGGAGCGGTTTCGGCGGGAGGCGCGGGCCGCGTCGGCGCTGAATCATCCAAACATTTGCACGATTTACGAGATTGGCCGGCATGGCGACCAGTCATTTATCGCCATGGAATTTCTGGATGGCGTGACGCTCAAGCACATGATCTCGGGCAAGCCGCTGGAAAGCGAAACGGTGCTGGCGCTGGGCATTGAGATTGCGGATGGGCTGGACGCGGCGCATGCGCAGGGAATTGTGCATCGCGACATCAAGCCGGCGAATATTTTTGTGACGCGGCGCGGGCTGGCCAAGGTACTGGACTTTGGTCTGGCGAAAGCTGCGCCGGGCGCAGGCTCTGCGAGCAGAGTGTCGTCGGCGGACACGATGACGGCAGTGGAGGCACAGCATCTTACGAGTCCGGGGTCGACGCTGGGGACGGTTTCCTATATGTCGCCCGAGCAGGTGAGGGCGAAAGAGCTGGATACGCGGACGGATTTATTCTCATTCGGGGTGGTGCTTTATGAGATGGCGACGGGTGCTTTGCCATTTGCGGGCGAGAGCACGGGGGTGATTTTCGACGGGATTATGAATCGCGCGCCGGCTTCGGCGGTGCGGCTGAATCCGGCGCTGCCGGCCGAGTTTGAGCGGGTGATCGAAAAGGCGTTAGAGAAGGACCGAGGGCTGCGTTACCAGTCGGCGGCGGAGTTGCGGGCGGATTTGAAGAGGATTCAGCGCAGCACGGAGTCGGGACGGGCGGCTTCGGTGTCTGGCGAGACTCCGACGAGAGCCGATTCGAAGGCGGGATCGAAACGCACCGCGTCTTTTGTGATTGCGGGGCTGCTCGGGTTGGCGCTGCTTGTGGGCGGGTTCGAATGGTATGTGAAGCAACATTCCGCGGCGCAAACTCCGGCGGTGACTGCTAAGCCGTCGGTGGCGGTTTTGCCGTTGCAAAACTTGAGCGCGGAACCGGACAGCGCTTACTTCAGCGACGGCATGACCGACGAGATCACGACGAAGCTTTCGAAAATTGGCGGCATCGATGTGGCGTCGCATTCGTCGGTGACGGCTCTCAAGACGCAGGACAAGAACGCGGCGGAGATCGGCAAAGCGCTGGGCGTGAGGTATCTGCTGGAAGGGGACGTGCGGAAGGCGGGCGACCAGGTGCGGATCAACGTGCAGCTGATTGATTCGACGAGCGGCTTTCAGGTGTGGGCCGACGATTTTACCGGCGAGATGAAAGATGTTTTCAGCTTGCAGGAGCAGACCGCGATCAAGATTGCGCAGTCGCTGAACTTGAAACTTAGTCCGCAGGAGCAGGAAGCGATTCAGCATCGCTACACGGGGAATCCGCAGGCGTACGACGCATTTTTGCGCGGCCGGGCGCTCATACAATTTCCCGACGAGCCGGACAAGTTGGAGGCCGCGCGGCGGTCGTATGAGGACGCACTGAAGTACGACCCGAATTATCCGCTGGCGCTTGCGGGGCTGGCGTGGGTGGAGGCGCAGATCTATCGCAATCTCGAATCCAAGCCCGAGCACCTGGAGCGCGCGGAAGAATATGTGCGGCGCGCGATGGCAGTCGATCCGCAATTGGCCGAGGTGCATATTGCCATGGGATCGGTGCTGATGGATAAGTACGATTATGCGACGGCGGCGGAGGAATTCCG
Organism: uncultured Acidobacteriaceae bacterium; assembly: GCA_963803645.1. Taxonomy (GTDB): domain Bacteria; phylum Acidobacteriota; class Terriglobia; order Terriglobales; family Acidobacteriaceae; genus Acidiflorens. The sequence continues at coordinate 2,512,868 of CAWDNK010000007.1, forward strand.
CAAAGCCACGGAGCTGAACCCGAACGACGCGCACGGTTGGGACATGCTTTCGTGGGCGCTCTGTTACCGGCAGCCTCCGGATCCGATCACGGCGGAGAAAGCTTCACGGCAGGCGCTGCGTCTGGAGCCTTCGTTCATTCCGGCTTACTACCATCTGGGGCGCTCGCTGTTGTTGCAGAAGCGAAACGCGGAGGCGCTGGCGACGTTTCGTCAGGAGGAGGAGTTGAGTCCGAATGGGACGATGGCGGACCTCGGGATGGGTCAGGCTTATATGGCTCTTGGCGAGTACGATCAGGCGATTGCCGAGTTGACGAAGAGCGCGACGCCGGCGGCGATCAACTATGTGTTCCTGAGCGAAGCGTACAGTGCGCGCGGCGAAAAAGAGAAAGCGCTGGCGGCGCTGCAAAAGGCGCTGGAGATGGGATATCGCGATTTTGGCACGCTGGATACGAATGCATATTTCGAAAAGCTGCGCGGGGATGCGCGGTTTGGGGCGCTGGTGGGGAAGTACAGGAAGTGAAAGTCAAGAGCCTTACCGCCGAGACACCGAGAAAACCAAACTCAATTTCTTTCGTGCCCATGGCGCATCAGAACGGCTTGCGCGGCGTGATGACTTCGTCTTTGATGAAGAATTGGGCGGAGCATTGGGCCGAGCCGCAGATGGTGGGAAGCAGGCCGGCCATTTGTTTGCGGGTGATGAGGCCGAGCGTGCCGCAGGATGGGCAGGAGAGCACGGCCCAGTAGGGATCTTCTTTTTCGCCGACTTCGCCGGCGTTCTCGAGCACGAAGACGGTGCCCGGTTCCATTTGCTCGGGAATCCACTCGTTGATGATGCTGAGTTCACCGATCATCATGTCTTCCGGCCTCCGTTTAAGCTCTGCGGGCGCGGCTTATGGGCCGGGCTCGCTCTGACGCTGAATTTTTTTTAAGAGATGAGGACTTGGTTACTTGCGCGGGTGTTCGCGCGCGAGTCTTTTGCGCGGGAATTCTGTTCGGCGGAATCTGACCTCGAACCATCGCCGAGCGACCCATGGCTGCGCGGACTCGGCGGACTTCGTCGCTGAGGCAGATGTCAAACATGGGCTGGGCGGAATTCTTAATGAGATCGACGACCTGGCGCGCCGAGGCGCGCAGGTAAAGATGCGTGCCGTCGGTGAGCAAGTGGTACTCGGAGGCGGCGCGAACGGTGGCGGCGAGGCTGGTGCCGAATTCTCGGTCGAGAAACGCGATCACTTTGCGCATGCGCTGGAGAGAGAATCCGCGGCGGCGCAGCTGGGATATGACGGCGGCGGTTACGAGCTGATCCCAGGAATAGATGCGGCGATGGCCCTGGCGGCTGGGCGTTACGAGGCCGCGCTCGTCCCACCATTGGAGCTGGCGACCGGTGATGCCGGTGAGCGCGATGACCTCGGTGGTGGTGAATTGCCGCTTCATTTTTGGCGCGTTGTGTTTCAAACAAAAAGCGTTAGAAATGTTTGAAACATTCTAAGTTGAGTGGGGTGGAAGTCAATGAGCGATTTGGGCTTTGGGATGTTGACTAGGCGGATTCATTAGTGCGATCGGATCATCGGGTGATCGGGCCACCGGGTCATCTGAAACTTGCCACTCGAACTGCGCTACGGCTTGCGCGCTGTATCGCTTTGCTGCATTGGGCTCGTTCCGGTTTTACGTTTGGCTCGTACGGCAGTAACATAAGACGAAAGCCTATTCTGTTTTGGGGACCATAAATCTGATGAATCAGCGACTGTTTATCCGCGGCGCTTTGCTTGCGCTGCTTGTTTTATTTTTTGTTACCTTCACCTTCGCCCAGCAGAAGGAGCGGAACCACGAGATGGATTCCGCGCAGAAGGCTTCTCCCGTGACGGACGAGCCGGCGGCCAAAACCGACGCTGCCGAGAAAGAGAAGAACGAAGGCGATCCGCAGTTTCGCGGGATGAAATACCGCAATATCGGGCCGTTCCGCGGCGGGCGGTCGCTGACCGCGGTGGGGGTTGCGGGCGATCCGACGACCTATTATTTTGGCGCGACGGGCGGCGGCGTGTGGAAGTCGACGGATGGCGCGAACACATGGACGTCGGTATTTGATCATGACGGAGCGCCGGCGATCGGCAGCCTGGCGGTGGCGGCTTCGGATCCGAATGTGGTGTATGTGGGGACGGGCGAGGCTTGCCTGCGCGGAAATATTGCACAGGGCGACGGCGTATGGAAGTCGCTGGATGGGGGAAAAGACTGGAAGAACGTGGGGCTGAAGGATTCGCGGGCGATCGGGAAAGTGATCATCAATCCGCGGAATCCGGACATCGTTTTTGTGGCGGCGCTGGGTCATCCTTATGGCCCGAATGCGGAGCGCGGAGTTTTCCGGACGACGGACGGCGGGAAAACGTGGAACAAGGTTCTTTATAAGGATGAGAACACGGGCGCGGTCGATGTGGCGTTCGATCCGCGTAATCCGAATATTTTGTTTGCCGCGCTGTGGCAGGTGCGGCGTGCGCCGTGGATTCTTGACAGCGGGGGGCCGGGCAGCGGGCTATACCGGTCGGACGATGGCGGCACGACGTGGAAGCGTCTTGAGGAACACGGATTGCCGAAGGGGCCGTATGGACGCGTGGGCGTGGCGGTGGCGGCGAATTCGGAGCGGGTGTACGCGATTATCGAAGCGAAGGAAAATGGCGGGCTGTACCGCTCGGACGATGGCGGCGAAAGCTGGGAGCAGGTGAATGGCAGCCACAGCCTTACGCAGCGGCCGTGGTATTACATGCATGTTTTTGCCGATCCGCAGGATGCGGACACGGTGTATGTGGCGGATGTGGAGTTTTTCAAGTCGACGGACGGCGGGCGCAACTTTAACAAGATGAAAGTTCCGCACGGCGACAATCATGGGATGTGGATCGATCCGAGGAATACGAAGCGCATGATTGTGGCGAACGATGGCGGCGTGACGGTGAGTCTGGATGACGGAAAATCGTGGACGCGCCAGGATAACCAGCCGACCGGGCAGTTCTATCACGTGATCACCGACTCGCGGATGCCCTACTACGTGTATGGGTCGCAGCAGGATAGTTCGAGCGTGGCGATTGCCAGCCGCAGCGACGATGGCGCGATTGGGCGCGACAACTGGTATGAAGTGGGCGGCGGGGAAGCGGGATACATTGCGCCTTCACCGACGGACCCGAACATTGTTTATGCGGGCGACTACCAAGGGAATTTGACGCGCTTCGACCGGCGCACGAACCAGGTGCAGAATATCGCGGTGTCTCCGGAGCTGGGCGATGGAGCGGGCGCGGCGCGACTCGAACATCGTTTTCAGTGGACGGCGCCGATTGTGGTTTCTCCGCTGGATGCGAACACGATTTATTACGGCGGCGAACGCGTCTTCAAAACGACGGATGGAGGCGTGCACTGGGAGGCGATCAGTCCGGACCTGACGCGGAACGATAAAACGAAGCAGCAGCCCTCGGGCGGTCCGGTGACGATTGACGACACGGGAACCGAATACTACGACACGGTGTTTTCGATTGCGCCGTCGGCGGTGGCGAAGGGGTTGATCTGGGCGGGCACGGACGACGGCCTGGTGCAGATCACGCGCGATGAAGGGAAGAATTGGACGAATGTGACGCCGAAAGATTTGCCGGAGTGGAGCCGGGTGAGCTTGATTGAAGCTTCGCCGTTTGAAGCTGGCAAGGCGTATGTGGCGATCGACCGGCACCAGAATGACGATATGGGCGTCTACATTTATAAGACGACCGATTATGGAGCGACGTGGCGGCGGCTGGGGAGCGGGATTCCGGAGGGCGCGTTTGTGCGGGCGGTGCGCGAGGATCCGAAGAGAAAAGGGCTTTTGTATGCGGGCACGGAGCGCGGGATCTTTGTTTCTTTTGACGATGGCGATCACTGGCGGAGCCTGCAACTGAACTTGCCGAACGCTCCAGTACACGATCTGGTCGTGAAGAATGACGATCTGGTGGTGGCGACGCACGGGCGGTCGTTCTGGATTCTGGATGACGTGACGCCGCTGCGGCAGTATGCCGATACGATTGCGAATGAGGACGTGCATCTTTACTCGCCGGCGGTCGCCTATCGACTGCACACGGCGGGCGGGGACGAACCGCCTCCGGCTCGGCTGGTGTTCAATGGGAAAAATCCGCCGAATGGCGCGGTCATTTATTACTACGTGAAGAAGGCGCCGAAAGATGAAGTGAAGATTGAAATTCTGGATGCGTCGGGCAGTGTGATTCGGGGCTATTCGAGCAAGCGGAACGAACCGCTCGATGAGCCGCGAGATCCGGATGACAAGAAACCGGAGAAGCAGATCAAGGTGGAAGACGGGCTGAACCGGTTCGTATGGGACATGCACTATGACGACGCGCATCGCGTGCCGGGCTACTACTTGTGGGAGTATGGCGACGGGGCGCGCGGGCCGCTGGCGGTTCCGGGCAAGTACCAGGTGCGGCTGACAGTGAACGGAAAGAGCGAGACGGAGCCGTTCGAAGTGAAGATCGATCCGCGGGTGACGGTTTCGCAGGCCGATCTTGAAAAGCAATTCAAGCTGGAGATGGACCTGCGCGACGAACTGACGCGGGTCTATGACGCGGTGAACGAGATTCAGGACGTGCGCGAGCAGTTAGACGGACTCAAGCGGAGGGTGGGGCCGGATTCGTCGAAGACCTTGCTGGATGGGGTGAGTGTGCTCGATACACGGCTGGTGGCGGTGCGCGATCCGCTGATCAATTTCAAGATCAGCGCGAGCGAGGACTCGCTGGCGTATGCGCCGGGAATCGATGCCAAGCTGGCGTTTCTCTCGATGGCGGTTGCCGGGGCGGCCGATGCGGCGCCGACGGCGGCGGAGTACCGGGAGTACGACCGGCTGAAGAAACAGAGCGATGAACTGCTGGCGCGCTGGGATGAAGTGCGGAACGTGGACATCGGGAATTTTCAGAAGCTGGCGGCGGAGCAGAGAGTGCCGTCGATCTTTGTGCCGGATGCGAGAAGCGCGCGGGTGGCAGGCGGGGAAGAGAACGGGGACGAGAAATAGGAGCTGTTGAGTTTCGGGGCTGAGGCGACACTCATTCGCGCGCGGGAAAATGCAGATTCCTCGCGCTGCCCGGAATGACAACTCGAGAGTGGATAGCGCGAGTCGGCTAGATGAACATTTCGTCTTGCGGGACGCCCATGCCGTTTTTGCCGCCGCGACGCTTGTTGCCGCCCAGGAAGACCTCTACTCCCGTGTAGATGGCGTTCATCACGCCGCTGACCTGGCGCAACGGTGAGACTACCGTTTTGTGGACTATTTCGCTGGTCTCTTCGACTTTATCCATCGTTCGATTGAGGAGTTCGTCGGCGCGGATTACCTGAAGGCGCGTGCGATCGAGAGCGTCGGTGAGGGTGGCGTCGATGCGGATGAGTTGATTGCGGACGAGCGCAGTCGATTCGGAAACGTTGGTGGCGATGGTGTCGACTTTAGGACGCACTTCGGCGATGAAACTCTGAACCGTCTCGAGGGTGGGGATCGCCTTCTCTTTGAGTTCGTTGGCGAGCGCGTCCATTTTCGCGGTGCTCTTGCGGACGGAGAGATAAAGAGCCACGAGAATGCCGGCCTGGATCACCACGGCGCCTGATGTCACCGCGATAAAGATCTTTAACCAAGTATCGTCCATAGGCTGCTCCTCAAGCTGCTAGTGCTAGCTCCACTGGCTACCGATTCTTCGTGGACTCGGCGGCTTCCGCGGGAGAAGTCGTCTCGTTGTACGCCTGGCGTCCGGCTTCGTAGGCGTTGCGGAATTGCTCTTTCTGCTGGTTGACGACGTCGCGTCCGCGATCCATCCAATCATTGGCCTGCTCGCGCGCACGGCGAGCCTGTTGACGGGCGAGGTCGGCGCTCTCCTGCGCCTTGGTGCGAATGGTTTCGCGCATCTCATCGCCCGCCTTCGGGGCATAGAGAACTCCGACTACCGCGCCCACACCGAGACCTGCAAGAAACCACAGAAAACTGCTGCCATCACGATCCGCCATAACTGCCTCCTAAGCCTTCAAAATCCTATTCGGATGGTAGCATCCGGATATGTGAAAGACAATTCACCCTCACTCGGGCGCTGGATAGATGGCGCGATGCGCGGGCGGGTTGCAAGCGCGCGCGGAAAAGAATCTCTTGTAGAAGGCGCGGCAATAGCGCAGAATGAGGCGTTTCGGGAGGCATTTTGTCCGATCGCAAATACCGGCAGCGCGGCTACCAGGACTCGGGAGGCGAGCCGCGAAAGAATGAGAAGACGGAAAAGCCGGCGTCGGCTCGCCGGGAAAATACCTTTGGGCCACGGCCGCTGAATATGCCGGGGACGCGAACGGTTTCGCGATGCGCGGAATGCGGGGCGCTGCTGGAGAATTTGAGTGCGGCTCCGGCGCAGTGCGCGAAGTGCGGAGCCGATCTGCACTCCTGCAAGCAGTGTGAACACTTCGATCCGTCGTGCCGATTTGAGTGCAGCCAGCCGATCGCGGCGAGGATCTCTCCGAAAGACAAGCGCAATGACTGCACGTTTTATTCGATTCGCGTGCGGCTGGAGAAAGAGACTTCGAGCAAGCAGGCGCAGCGGCCGAATGATGCGCGGCAGGCGTTTGAGAATTTGTTTAAGAAGTAGCGGAGCAGCCATCAGCTCTCAGCTCCAAGCTCTCAGTAAGACCAAGTGATCCTTATGTTGGTATTCGCTGAATGCTTTCGCTGAATGCCTACGCTGAATACCTGCCATCCCCTTCGTTTGGCTGTTCCCGATGGGTTTTGCTTGAGCCGGCAGCGCGGACGAGAGTGTCCGCAACACATAGGCTACGGTTTTTGCGTGGGACGCAGCTGGATTTCGCTCATGAATGATTGCGGGGCTTGCGTCACGATGGCGGCTACGGCGTGGGCTACGTCGGCTGGTTGCAGCATTCTTTCGGATTTCTTTCCTTCGTGACGGCTGAAGTCGGTGTGGACCGATCCGGGGCAGATTACAGAGACGCGAATGTTGTGGGCGCGGAGCTCTTCGGCGAGGGCGTAGCTTAATCCATTGAGACCCCATTTTGAGGCGGAGTAGGCGGCTCCGTTGGGCAGCGGGTTCTTGCCGGCGAGCGACGAGATGTTGATGATGTGGCCGGTGCGGGCGCGGATCATGAGCGGAGCGAGGCTGCGGATTGTGTAATAGACGCCGCGCAGGTTGGTGTTGAAGATCTGGTCCCAGGCTTCGGGTGAGAGTTCGTGAAGCGGGCCCGACGGTCCCATGATGCCGGCGTTGTTGACGAGGATGTCAAGGCGGCCGAAGGTGCGGTCGACAGTCTTGGCCATTGCCTCGACTGAGCGGAGATCGCCGACGTCACACTCTATTATCGAGCTAGAGGCGACTGAACTAGAGACGAACGAGCTTGAGACGGTCGAACTGGCGCCGGTCGCACTCGCGCCGGTCGAACTGGAGTCTGGCGTTGGTGCAACGCTCTTCTGGATGGCCGCGGCCGTCTTTTCGAGATTGGCGCGGGTGCGTCCGCAGAGAATGGTGCGGGCTCCGAGGGCGGCTAGCTTGGTGGCGATGGCCGCGCCGATGCCGCGTCCGGCACCGGTTACGAGGGCGATTTGGCCGGCCAGGGGAGTGGGTTCGAGTGGACTCAAGCATTGGCTCCTGCGCGTCGTTGTGAATTGGCTCCAACGCGTCTTTCCTGCGGATCTCTGTGAAAACCCGGGCTAAGGATTTATACGGGGCTTCTACGTGGAATGGTAGCCTTATGCCTCGCGTTAATGATTTATTGTAGGCCGATCTCGAATGTTTATCGTGGGCGAGCACCCGGAACCCTTGACGCTTGCTATATTTTCCGCATCCAAGAGGCCAGGCAGAGCATCGGAACGCAACTTGCTTGCCTAAGCGGGGGTACATCCTTATAATCCGCTCACCGGAATAATTCTTCTGCCGCTCTGTAATCGTGCATGCGGCCAAGGATTTACGGGGAACGCCCCATGGCGCGCAGTGGTCATGGTGAACCCGGTTTAGCTCGAGGGCCGGGCAGTAGTTGAATCCAGCTTCCTAAAAAATGAAGGAGCAACAGGAATGAAGAAGATCGTTCTTGCGATGTCGCTGGTAGCCGCTGTTACCGCCGTCGCGCAAACTACGCCAGCGCCGGCCGCTACAGCACCCGCAGCCCAAGCCGCCCCCGCAAAGCCTGCCCAGAAAAAAGAGATTAAAGACCCAGCCGAGTACAACGCTTACGTCGGAGCCATTCAGCAGGCCGATGCAAACGCGAAGATCAGCGGGCTGGAGGCGTTCCTGACGCAGTATCCGAACAGCGTGATGAAAGAGGATGCGCTCGAGCTCCTGATGAGCGCCTATGGACAAGCGGGTAACGCACCGAAGGCGCAGGAAACGGCGCTCAAGGTATTGCAGGCGAACCCTTGCAACCTGCGTGGGCTGGCGCTGCTGGCATTTACCAAGCGCGCGACGGCGGAGCAGGGAGGAGCGGGCGCGGCGCAGAGTTTGACCGAGGCCGGACAATTCGGGGAGAAGGGACTGCAATGCGTGCAGACGGCGACCAAGCCGGACGGAACGACGGATGCCGATTTCCAGAAACTGAAATCGGAGACGTCTGGGATCTTTAACGGCGCGGCGGGGATGGCGGCGTTGCAGGCCAAGAATTACGATAAGGCGCAGCAGTATTTGGGCGCAGCGGTGGCGGCGGATGCTCCCGATGCGAGCAGCTTGCGCGATGTTTATCCGCTGGCGTTAGCGTATCTGTCGCCGCCAGTTTGTCCTCCAGCGGCTCCCGCTGCGGCGGGCGGCAGCGCTGCGGCGGCACCTTCTGCGGCACCAGCGCCGGCAGGATGCTCGACGCCGGATAAAGTGACGGCCGGACTCTTCTATATTGCGCGGGCGGCCGATCTTGCGCAGGGCGCGGGGAAGGCGCAAATCGCGAAGTTCGGCGAAAGCCGGTATACGAAATTTCACGGAAGCGCGGACGGTTGGACCGACTTGATGGCGAAGGCGACAACGGCCACGACACCGGCCGGCGTCACGATTACGCAGTATATTCCTCCGACTCCGGCGCAGCAGTGTGACGACATCGAGAAGCAGAAGGAAGTGAAGGACATGAGCTTTGCCGAGTGGCAGTTGTGCCTGTCAGAGGGCACGACGGCCGCTGTAGACAAGGTCTGGACCACGCTGAAAGGCAAGCCGCTCCAGATGCAGGCTCACATCATCACGATCGACACGACCGGCAAGGCTACCAGGCTGATGCTGGCCGGCAGCGAAGACGATATCGAAGCGAAGAGAGCGGACATCGACCTGACGATGACGGCGGCGATTCCGAAGAGGGAGATGCCGAAAGAGGATACCGACTTCCAGTTTCAGGGAACGCCGACGGCGTTTACTCCTAAGCCGTTTGTGATGACGATGGACGAGGGAGCGATGCTGGTGAAGGCGGCGCCGAAGAAGACGCCGGTGCACAGGAAGCCGGCAGCGCAATAGCGGACTGATTTCGAACGGGAGAATCTGGGCGGGCTTTTTGGCCGCCCTTTTTTATTTATTGCGGATCGATGTGGGTGCGTCGTTAGGCTCGTAGCTGCTGTTTATGCTGCGAAAGGCCCGTTGGAACGGGTCGATGAGTGAAATGGCGATATTACGCCGACTAACACAGCGGCCATGGCGGGCTTTCCTATCGAAACCGGGAGCGCACGGTTTTGCGGGTGAGAAGAATCCACCACCAGACGCTTACCGGGAGTAAGACCACAAGCAAGGCTCCGACAATGACGGGCGTTAAGTCTCCGATCACGAAAATTGCGCCCTTTGCAACGTTCTTCGGATGATATAGACGCAGGAAAAGAGCACAGCCACACACGGGAACAGTCGCCATGTAGAGCGTTGTCCTTCGCGCCCAGTTTCGCATCCGCAAGAGCCCCCTGCCAGTGACCACGCCCAACAGAGAGAGGCAGAGTGGAACCCCGATAACGACGGCGTAAAACTCATGAGACCGGGTTTGAAGGAGAATAGTTGGGTGAGGCGCGGCAGCGGCATATCTGTGGTTAGAGATCGCGTCATCCAACAAGAGTAGTGCGGATGGAGCCCACACGAGTGCGCTCACCGCGAACTGAACGACCGCGACGGCCACGATCTGGGCCGATGGTTTCAAAGTGGTCGAATCAGGCGAGTCTCTTATTAACTCAGGGGGCGTCATGATATGCCACCGCCGAATTGTAGCGGATAGCTGAGGTTACCGACCTCAAATGTTGTTAACAGGCGTTAGCACTCGTTGACCGTGGGGCTGGGTTTTGAGTGCTGCTGCGATTTATCGCCAGCATGACCCTGGCCGATGGGCAGGGAGGGTGTTGAGTGCAAGTTCTATTTTTGTCTGCGGGGTATCGGTGGATCGGCCGAGGCTGGATCGGCGGGTCCCGATGACGGGGGCGAAGTGGGCGCGGCGGTGGTTCCATGCACATCCTTGGGCGGCAATTTTGCGGCTTCGCTTACGATGGCTGCGGCGCGTTCTTTGCTGATCTTGCATGCCGGATCGGAGATGCGGCATTGCGCGAGCGTGTATTTGCATCCGCAATCGCAGGCTTCCGCATTGAGCTTGTGCAACGCGGCCATGCGCTGTTCCTCGGTCAGTTTTGAGGTGTCGATGCCGGGCAGCAGGGTCGCGCGGTCGGCGTGCTTCAGAGAGACTTCACCGGTATCTTCAAAGGTTTCTATTCTCGCCGGAACCGGCAGATTCAGCAGAGCGCGAGCTTCAATCTCGTAGAGCGCGGGATCGAAGAGCCCGACATGCTTTTGCACCATTTTGCCTTCCGGATTGATGACAAAAAGCGTGGGCAGGGCGCTGATGCCTCCATAGGCAAGGCGCACCGCCACCGGGGTCATCGCCACCGGATAGTTGATGCCCTTGGCTTTCACGAACGCGCGTAGCCGGTCGGCGTCGTCATCATCGACATCCATGCCGATAATCTGAACGCGGTCTTTATATGCTTCCTGAATTCGGATCAGGCCGGAAATTTCCGCGCGGCACGGCCCGCACCAGGTGGCCCAGAAGTTCAGCAGCACGACTTTGCCTTTGTACGCCTGGAGGGTGAGTTCTTTTCCGTCGAGGTCTTTGACCTTGAGGTCCGGCGCAGGATCGGGATCGCGCACAAAGCGGATGACGGGTTGCTGTGGCTGCTGCTGTTCTGGTTGCAGTAGTTGCGCGCGCGCTTGGAGCGGGAGCAGTGCCAGTGCCAGGCTTAGGCTCACCAGCCCGCGCACCCCTAGCATGATTTGGAGACTCGTCCCGGCTGTGCGCATCCTGGTCATGGGTTCTTATTAGAGATCATAATCGAGAATGGGAGCGGACATTGTCATGGAATCAATGTCGCGCTACCAGGATGATGAGTGTAGAGAGATGTCACGCCAACTGCCAGAAAATGCTGGGCGATTCGGCAGCACGCTGTTCACCTCGGCGCTTTGCGAAATTCATTCACCGACAGCACCTCGCTGGTGTGACCGGGATGTTCGCGCTTGACCCGATCTTGCAGAATCGCGATGTAGTCCGCTAGATTTGCGGGTTTGCAGCCGTACATGTCATAGGTACACGCGCAAGCAAGAAGCGGGCAAGGCACACGCTCAGGATTGAGCGCACCCCTGCGCTGCTGAATCTCCTCTTGAAACTTCTTTTTGCCGAGCACATCGGTTCTGTAGGCCTTTGCCATTTGTCCAGCTTGCCACAATTATCGGGCCGGTGGTTGGTATTGGTGGTGTTAATCCAGCTACGCCCGTTTCAGTGTCGCGCTCTTGCGAATCGAGCCAATCCGGATAGCAGCGAGAAACCATGCAACCTGCATACCTCGCTTTGCTCACTTTTGTGCCTCATGGAAGCGCTGTCAGCAGGTCACTGGAGTTGAATTAAGCGGCCCCGAAACTATTTCGACCACGAACAGGATTCAGGGCGTAAACTAGAAGGAAGCATGAAAACCACAAAGTTTGTCGTGAAAGTGAATCGTGGCGGCACTCTTGCCGCTCATTACGTCCAGCGGATTGATCGAACTCCGATACAGACGACGACCAACCGCAGGCTGGCCCTGGTTATGGGGAGATTTACAGCCGAAGACGCCGCCAAGTCCATCCAAACTTCTCGATGCACCCCGGAGTTACTCTTGGTGCAAACCTCCGCTTAGGTTCACCGTCGTCCCGCTATATACGCTGTCATCGATTGGGTCGCAGGTTTGGTGGCGGCTGTCACTCCGCCATACGGGCCGGTTTATCTGCGCGCAGAAGTCGTGGCCTTCCAAAAGATTTATGAGGTGGCTGTTAGCGGATTTGTTTTCGGTCGAGGATTGGGGGACGGGCGCTGCGGGGCGGCCTTTTGGCTCCTGCGCGGAGCGGCCGGACATCGATCTTGAGCTCTTGCATGGTTCGGCTGAGGGTGTTGCGGTGCATGCCCAGCTCGCGGGCGGCCTTGCACTGGTTGCCGCGATTCTCCTCGAGCACGGTCACAATGAAACGCTTTTTGAATTCACGAACGGCTTCCGAATAAAGGATGTTGCTTTTGTACATTTGCAGGATGAGTGCTTCCAACTGGTCTTTCACTGACGCCTCGTTTCCGCACCTGCCCCAAGAAGAAAAACATTTACACGCCGGAGTACCGTACCGGCCGTTTGTTACTGGTTGCTTTATACCGGACTAGCGGGCCGGCTCGGCCGGCTTCGGTTGACTGCTCTCCGAGGCCGGCGGCGCGTGCCGCACGTAATCCAGTCCCTGGTAAAAGCGATGGCGCAATTCCGACGGTGCGAGCCAGATTGCCGCCCTTCCGCCTACCAGGAAATAAGGAGCCAATTGGGACTGATCCAGCCAGCGTGCGGCGGGAGCGAAGGCGGTCATGACGGTGAGCACGATGGCCACCACCAGAGCGCCTCGCAACAGTCCCAGCAATGCACCAAGAAATCTGTCGATCGAACTTAGCCCGGCCTTCTTCATCGCCCAGCGGGCGATGGTTCCGGCCAGTCCGGCCAAAATCAGAACCGCGAAAAAGATGACGAGAAAACCGACAATCTCACCAACCCACGGATTCTTCACATAGGGCGCGAGCCAGTTTGCCACCCGCTGATACTGCCAGGCGGCCAGCAAGTATCCGACAACCAGGCCGGCCAGATGAAAGGCTTCGTGGAAGAAGCCTTCGGTGGCCGCTCCGATCACGGAAAACACCAGGAATGCCAGGATGATCCAGTCCGCAACGCTCATAGCGATCAAGATGGAGCGAGCGCGGCGGTCAGATCTCCAACTCGCGTCCGGTCAACTGACGATACGCCTCGAGGTACTTTTCGCTTGTCCGCCGCGCAACATCTTGGGGAAGCGCGGGTGCGGGCGGCTGTTTGTTCCAGCGAATTTCTTCGAGGTAGTCCCTCACATATTGCTTGTCGTACGAATTTTGCGCTTTGCCCGGTGAATAGGTGTCGGCCGGCCAGAAGCGCGACGAATCGGGTGTAAGAACTTCATCCGCCAGCGTGATGCCCTTGGCGGTCATGCCAAATTCAAACTTGGTGTCGGCGATGAGGATGCCGCGCTGCCGCGCGTAATCAGCGGCCTTTTTGTAGATGCCGAGCGTGAGGTCGCGGAGTTGCTGGCTGAGCTTGGGATCGACCAGCTTGCACATTTCTTCGAAAGAAATGTTGATGTCGTGGCCGGTCGATTCTTTGGTGGCGGGAGTGAAGATGGGCTCGGGCAGACGGTCGGATTCTTGCAGACCGGTGGGAAGCTTGATGCCGCAAACCGTGCCGCTGGCCTTGTATTCCTTCCAGCCGGAGCCGGAGAGATAGCCGCGCGCGACGCACTCGACGGGAAACATTTCGGCGCGCATGACCATCATGGAACGGCCGCGGAGTTCATCGGCGTGCGGGCGAACGGCTTGCGGGTAGCGGCTTACGTCGGCAGTGACGAGATGGTTCGGAACGAGGTCCTTGAGGAAATCAAACCAGAACAGCGAGAGCTGGGTGAGCACGCGGCCCTTGTGGGGAATGCCGGTGGCCAGCACGTAGTCGAACGCCGAGATGCGATCGGTGGCGACGAAGAGCAGGTGCTCGCTATCGAGATTGTAGACGTCGCGAACCTTGCCGCTGGCGAAGAGGTTGAGATCTGTGTAACCGGTTTCGAGGAGAACGGGGTCGAGGATGTCTGGGCTCATGGGTAGTTCTAACCGGGAGAAAACTGTCGCGTATTCTATTCACGGCAGCGAATTTGTCAACGACTTCGATTAGGGGCGGCTGGTTGGGGTTGTCGCCGCCTGAAGGAAAATAGTTGACAGTTACAGTGTAAGCGAGAAGAGGCTTCTGTGGCTTGGTTTGGCGGATTGACGATGTGGAAAAGTTGAGGAAGACGTTGGAAAAAAAGGCGGCAGATTTTTTGGTGGAGCAAGCAGAAAAAAGGCGGACGCGTCAAGAGTGTCGTGAGATTTTCTTGGCGGGGAAGCTTGATGCGACTGCTTTTAAAAATGCTCGGGCCATTTGCGGGTGGCATGGAAAACGCGGATCAACTGCACAACCTCGCCGCGTACTCGATAGGGGACAATATACGGCGTTCCCGCGACCACCAACTCGCGCGTGCCGGATATCCGACCGGGCCGACCGAGAGCCGGAAAATCATCCAGAGCATCGACTGCTTTTGTGATCGCAGCCACGGTCCTGGCAGCGGCATCGGGATTATCCTGGGTTATGTAATCAGACACGGCGATCAGGTTCGCGCGTGCCGCTCGCAGCCATTTAACGCGCACGTCGCGTCAGACGCCTGATGGTTTGTTGCATTTCCTCGTCGCTGGCGAAGTCGCCGGCGTCAGCCTCGGCGAGGCCCTTCTTGATCTCGGCGATCTGCCACTCATTCACGGAGACATACTCCTGAATTGCCTGGGCGGCGACGAAGGAGCGGCTGCGGTTCATCGACTTAGACAGGCGGTCGAGATGCTTCTTGAGTTTCGCATCCAGGCGGAGGGTGAGAACGGCGGATTCAGGCATAGTGTGTACATTATACATCGCCTGTATACATTGCGCCGGCCTTTTGCAGTGTGGTTATGCCGCGCCGAAGCGTACTGACACCAGCTTTGAGATGCCCGGCTCCTGCATGGTGACGCCGTAGAGGACGGGCGCGATGCTCATGGTTTTTTTGCTGTGCGTGATGAGGATGAACTGCGTCTCCAGGCTCATTTCGCGGACCAGTTCGGTGAAGCGGCCGATGTTGGCCTCGTCGAGCGGCGCGTCGACTTCGTCGAGAATGCAGAAGGGGCTGGGCGTGTACTGGAAAATTCCGACGAGCAAGGCGAGCGCCGTCAGCGCCTTTTCGCCGCCGGAGAGCAGCAGAACGCTTTGCATCTTTTTGCCGGGAGGCGAGGCGACCACGTCAATGCCGCTCTCCGCGCTGTTTTCGAGATCGGTGAGGCGCATGAAGGCGTCTCCGCCGCCGAAGAGCTTGCGGAACGTGCTTTGGAAGTTGGCGTTGATTTTGTGGAAGGCCTCTTCGAATTTCTGCCGCGACACGAGGTCGATCTCTTTAATTGTGGCGGCGGTGTTTTCGATGGCATCGATCAGGTCTTTGCGCTGCGTTTCCAGGAACTGATGACGCTCGGCGGTTTCTTTGTATTCTTCGAGGGCCATCATGTTGACGGGGCCCATGGCGTCGAGGCGCGTGCGCATTTCGCGATGGGTCTGATCGGCGGCGGCGAGTTCTTCGCCGATGAGCAGAGCGATGGTGGAATCGGCGAGGAGAACGGGACGCTCGATGCCGAGTTCATTGAGACAAGTATCCGCGAGATGTTGCAGGTCGGAAGCGAGTTTGGCGGCCTGCGCCTGCAGTTCGCCGCGGCGGTCACGGGCAGAATCGAGCTGCTGGCGGGCGGTTCGAAGCAGTTCTTCGATTTCAGCGAGGCGCACGCGAACCTGCTCGGACTCAAACTGGAGCAAGCCGTCGCGGGCTTCGCCGGCGTTACGTTCGGCCTCGAAGTCGACGAGTTGTGCGGCCAGTTGAATGTTCTCGTCCTGACGGCGCGCAATTTCTTCGGTGGCCGATTGCATTTGAGTTTGCAATGCCGTTGCCCGCTCGCGCATTTCGGAGACGACGGTTTCGATGCGCTCAAGCAGAGCGGTTGCGGAACGATGGCGCTCGGCAAGTGTGGCCACGTTCGCGGTGCGCTGCGAAGTGGCTTCAGCGGCGAGGTCGCGGCGATTGCGCAGGGCGGCGAGCTGATCCTGTCCGGCAGCGAGTTGCGCCTCAAGCTGCGCGCGGGCTTGTTCGATCTCCGACAAATCGGCGCGATGGGTTGCGATGAAGCCTTCCTGCTCCTGGCGTTCGGCTGCCAGACGCTGCAATTCGCGGCCGATGACTTCGAGGCGCTCCCACACGCGCGACATCTCACCATCGAGTTGTTTGAGCAGGTGGCCGGAGGTCATGACCTGCTTTTCGGCTTCGCGTTTTTCTTCTTCGAGGCGGTCGAGCAGGGAAGTGTTCTCTCGAATTTCGCGGCCGAGAGTAAGCGCGAGAATTTCTTTTTCGCGTAGAGCGCGTTCCAGGTCTTCGAGCAGGCGGAGGACGTCGCGGAGTTCGCGCTTCATGGAGAGCGGGCCCTCGCTGCGCTGTTTGCCGCCGGTCACGGTCACGTTGTGAAAGCACTCGCCGGACTGCGAAAGGAAAAATGCGTCCGGGCTGGAGAGCGCAAGAGTGCGGCCGACAGCCGCGTCAGGCACGATGTAGCCGTTGCCGAGCTTCGGCAGAATCACTTCGAGCGACTTGCCGAATCCGTTGAGAACGCGAATCGAGTTTTTCAGGGGGAGGACTGTGTCGTCGGCGGGCGAGTAGTGCAGGCTCTCATCGGCGACGAAAGAAAACTTGGCTTGCGAGTCTTCGGGATGCACGAGGAAGGTCGCGCGACCATCGACGTCGGAGCGCAGCAGACGCAGACCTTCATCGGCTGCGTCCCAACTTTTGACTACGATGAAATTCAGCTCATCGCGCAGAAAGTCTTCGACCACGCGCTCGTAGCGCGGATCGACTTCGAGGAAATCGGCGAGCACGCCGGCGGGAGTGTGCCCGCCCTGCATGGCGCCCGATTGAAACAGGCGCCGAACCGATTCGGTAGAGTAACCATGCTCCGCGATGACGGCTTCGAGCGATCCTTTTTTGCCGAGCGCGGTCGCGTATTCCGCGCGGATGGAATCGAGGTGGCGCTTGGTTTCGTTTTCCTGCGTCCGTTTGGTCTCGAGCGCGGAGCGTAGGGTTGCGAGTTCCGAGGCGAGGTTAAACGCCTTCTGCGAAACGGATTCGAATTCGAGAGCGAGCTGGCCGCGCTGGCCTCCGAAGGTTTCGGACTGCGAGGTGGCTGTGGCGTTTTCGGCGCGCAGACGCTGCACTTCGCGATCGATGCCCGCCAGACGTTCTTCGGACTGCGTGAGATGGTTGCGTAGATTGGAAGCCTGTCCGACGGCCTCGAGAATCGATGCGCGGCAGGAGTCCTGGCCTTGTTCGAGCGCAGCGAGTTCGGCAGCGGCGCTGGCCATCTCCTGTTGGCTTAAGGCAAGCTCCTGTTGCGCGGAAGCGAGATCGGCGGCGGCCGAGTCGAGCACTCGAAGATGTTCGGCGCGCTCTTCTTCGAGCGATTGGAGGCGGAGATTCGCCTGCGCGAGTTCCGCTTCGGAAGAGGTCATGCGCCCGACGAGTTCGGCGGCACGTTCTTCATTGGTGCGGATGCGAGCCTTGCCGCGCTCGGTTTCCAGGGCGATCTGGCTCAGGCGATCGCGATTTTGGCGGGCTTCGGTTTCGATGGCGTAGCCGCGCTGGGTGCGCTCGGCATGCTCGGTCTCGGATTGCTGCACGCCCTCGGTGAGTTCGCGAATTTCGGTGCCAAGCCGCTGCACCTCGCTATCGAGCGACATGCCCTCGGTGTCCATGACCGTGAACTTGCTGGCGAGCACAACCCGCAACTGGGCGCGCATTTCGTCGCGCAGGCGGCCGTAGCGCTCGGCCTTGCTGGCCTGGCGTTTGAGCGAATTCATCTGGCGCGTGACTTCTTCGAAGATGTCATTGACGCGGTTGAGATTTTGTTTCGCCTCTTCGAGGCGGGCTTCGGCGAGGCGCTTTTTGGTTTTGAATTTCGTGATGCCGGCGGCCTCTTCGATGATGTTGCGGCGGTCGGTGGGACGGCTGCTGAGGATCTGGCCGATGCGTCCCTGCTCGATGAGCGCGTAGGATTCGGGCCCGAGGCCGGTGCCCATGAAAAGTTCTTGAATGTCGCGCAGGCGGCAGAGCTTTCCGTTGAGCAGGTATTCGCTGTCTCCGCTGCGGAAGAGGCGGCGGGTGACGGCGATTTCGCCGGCGTGCGCGGGCTGCTGATTAAATTTGCGGCGGCGAATCTTGAGCACTACTTGGGGCTGCACGACCTGGACGCCGGCGACCATGGTGGTGCCGTTGATCGCCTCTGAAGCGCGCACTTCGGCAGATACACCGGCAGATGCGCCTTCGGCAACTTCGCTGACTGCAACCGTGACGGTGCTTGCGCCCTCGGCGGAAGCTGACTCTGATTCCGATGCGTCACTCACACCTGCGATAGTGCTTCCGGCGGATGCTTCAACTTCTTCGGTTTTTCCGGGCTGCGCTTCTTCCACGGCGCGCTCGGTTTCCGCAGCGGCATGGGCGCGCAGTCCGGCTTCATCCCAATTCTCTTCGATCAGGTCGTCCTGAATCTCAATCTCGGTGGGCGCGCTGGAGTCGGCTCCGCTATAGACCTCGGGATCGATGAGCGTCAGGCTGACCTCGGCCATGCCGGTGGGAGTGCGGTCACGCGTGCCGGCGAAAATGACGTCTTCCATGCGCGCGCCGCGGAGCGTTTTGGCCGATTGCTCGCCGAGCACCCAGGAGATCGCGTCGGCGATGTTGGACTTGCCGCAGCCGTTCGGGCCGATGATAGCGGCGATGCCTTCGCCGTGAAACTTCAGCTCGGTGCGATCACAGAAGGACTTGAATCCGAGGATTTGCAGCTTTTTGAGTTTGAGCAAGGTCACTCCTTAAAACTTAACGCCACTGCGACTCAAAACTTGACGCCAAAGCGACGGCCAAATGCGTGACGTATATATGTGTGACGCCGAAATGCCGGGCCCGGATACCCGCGACCGTGGCAGTTCGTGTGCGCTTGTTAATGCTGCGGACTTTCGTCCGCTTGCGCGCTGGCTGGGTGCCCTGCAAACTGCATCGGCGGCGATCACTTAACTTCTTACTTTGCCCGTTAACTCCGCCTGCTAACTGCGGCTGTTAACTGACCAGGTTCCTGCCGATTGCGTGTTGAGATGCGGGCTCGAAAATCGGGTTCGGCATTCGAGTTCGCCTCTCGACGTTTTACCAACTTTAGCGGCGAATGGGGGACGGGTCAAGTATTAAAACACCATATATAGGGCCCGGTTTTCCACCACCGCTTTTAGTTGCACAGGCGCTACAGCAATTGCGCACAAATTGAGTGTGAGGAAAGAGATACGGAACGCGAGGTGGGAGACTGCCGGAGCTGTAATTACTGTAGCGCTGGGCGGGGTTCGTTGCAATGGCTGGAAGGGCAAAATGCGGAGGCAACTGAGGCTAGCTGCCGACCGCGCTCACCTTTATGATTGCTGTGTTCGTATGGGCACAGCTCCAGACGCAATTACACGCGGACGTGAATACCGGTGGTTCGATTCGGGTGCCGGGGGAATAGCGGCCTTCATTTGCAGTCCTCTTGCCGGCGCCATTCTCATAGCGGTCAACTACTTCAGGCTGGGAAAGGTCGGCAAAGCCGTTCCACCCTCAGCGTATTGAACTCCGCGACGCCCCGCGGTTCTGCGAATCTGCCGCGTGCCCTTCCGCATCTACTCATCCAAATGCCGATTCCCCCTGCGATCCACGGACAGAAGTACATCTCGCTCGCCACCTTTCGCAAGACTGGAGTCCCGGTCTACACGCCCATCTGGTTCGCCGAACAAGGCGACAAACTCGTCTTTATGACCAACAGCAAACTTGGCAAGGTGAAGCGCTTGCGCAATAATTCGCAGGTCAAAATCGCCCCCTGCACAATCCGCGGAAAAATCACGGGCCCCGAATTCGCCGCCACCGCCCGCATCCTGCCCATCGACGAGGCAAGCAGTGTCCGCCGCGCCATCAACGCCAAATACTGGCTAGCGAGGTTGCCCTTCCTCTGGCGCAACACCGACACCTACGTAGAAATCGCGCCGGCCGCCTAAAGCGATCTCGCTGGTTGGCGACCACCGGCGACCCACCATCCGCCCGCATTCGCCTCGTTCTCATTTTCCCGCCGCTTTGTTACCATCGAAGTTCATCTTTTGGCCATCATCAACGCTGTCTAGCATTCAAGATTTTGTACCGGAGGCTGCATGCCTGTAAAAGTTGGCATTAATGGTTTCGGACGCATCGGGCGCAACGTTCTTCGCACCGCGCTCAACGACAAAAACATCGAGTTCGTCGCCGTAAACGATCTCACCGACCCCAAAACTCTCGCCCATCTCCTCAAATACGATTCCATCCTCGGCAACCTGCCCAACGCCATCACCGCCGGCGCCGATAGCATTTCGATCGACGGCAAAACCATCAAGGTCTTCAAAGAAAAAGACCCGGCTCTGCTCCCGTGGGAGAGCGTCGGCGCTCAAGTCGTCATCGAATCCACCGGCCGCTTTACGGACGCCAACGACGCCAAAAAGCACATGCGCGGCTCGGTAAAAAAAGTCATCATCTCCGCACCCGCCAAGAACGAAGACCTCACCGTGGTCCTCGGCGTCAACGAGTCGAAATACGATCCCGCCAAGCATCACGTCATTTCCAACGCCTCCTGCACCACCAACTGCCTCGCGCCCGTCGCCAAAGTCATCCACGAAAATTTCAAAATCGTCGCCGGCACGATGACCACCATCCACTCTTACACCAACGATCAGGTCATCCTCGATTTCCCGCACAAGGATCTGCGCCGAGCCCGCGCCGCCGCGCTCAACATGATTCCCACCACTACCGGCGCCGCCAAGGCTCTCAAACTCGTTCTGCCCGAACTCGCCGGCAAACTCGACGGCTTTTCCATGCGTGTGCCCACCCCCGACGTCTCGGTCGTCGACCTGGTCGTCTGGGTCGAGAAGGCCACCAATAAAGATGAGGTCAACGCCGCGCTCAAGAACGCCAGCGAATCCGGCCCGCTGAAGGGCTACCTCGGCTATGAGTCGAACGAACTCGTCTCCGCCGATTTTCTCGGCGACCCTCGTTCATCGATCGTCGATGCGCCCATGACCCTGGTAGTCGGGGGCAACTGCGTCAAGGTGATCTCCTGGTACGACAACGAATGGGGATATTCCTGCCGCGTGCGCGACCTGATCAATTACATGGCCGCCAAAGGACTGTAGGGAAACCGTCGTTGGTCGTTCGTCGTCGGTCGTTCGCGGGCCATCAAAGATGCCGTCATTTTTTCCTTTTGATCAAATGACGGGCGACCGAAATGGCGGGCGAGAAAGAAACAACGACCCAGCAAGAAATCCCGAACGACCGACGACCGACGACAAATTTAAGGAATCATTCATGCCCAAACTTTCCATCCGCGACCTCCCTCTCAACGACCGCCGCATCTTCATGCGCGTCGACTTCAACGTCCCGCTCGACGACGGCCGCGTCATGGACGACACTCGCATCCGCGAGACTCTGCCCTCCATTGAGTACGCCCTTCGTCACGGCGCGCGTCTCATCCTCGCTTCGCACCTCGGCCGCCCCAAGGGCAAGCCCAATCCAAAGATGAGTCTCAAGCCGGTCGCCGAGCGTCTGCGCATGGTGCTGGACCGCGAGCTCTCACGCGGAGAAAATGTCGGCTTCTGTCCCGATTGCGTCGGCCCTGAGGCGGAAGAGGTCGCGCTCAAACTCGAAAAAGGCCAGGCGCTGCTCCTCGAAAATCTTCGCTTTCACGCCGAAGAAGAAGCCAACGACGTCAATTTTTCCAAACAACTCGCCAAGCTCGCCGACTTCTACGTCAACGACGCCTTCGGTACTGCGCACCGCGCTCACGCCTCAACCGTTGGCATGACCAAGTTCATGCAGAAATCCGCCGCGGGTCTGCTCATGGAAAAAGAGCTGCAGTATCTCGGCCACGCGCTCCAGGATCCCGAGCGCCCATTTCTCGCCATCCTCGGCGGCGCCAAAGTCAGCGACAAAATCGGAGTCATCAAAAACCTGCTCGGCAAAGTCGACGTGCTCATCGTCGGCGGCGGCATGGCCTACACGTTCCTGAAAGCGCAGGGCCAGCCCGTCGGCAAGTCGCTGGTCGAAGAAGATAAAGTTCAGCTCGCCAAAGAGCTGTTGCAGCAAGCCAAAACGCGCAAAGTAAAGTTTCTGTTGCCGACCGATCACGTCATCGCCGATCGAGTCGATGCCAACGCTTTAACCAAAATCGTCGGGCCCGGCCAGCCCATTCCAGACAACATGATGGCCCTCGACATCGGGCCCGAAACAATCGAAACGTTCTCGGATGAAATCGCCCGCGCCCGGACCATCGTCTGGAACGGCCCGATGGGCGTCTTCGAACTGCCGCCCTTTTCCAAGGGCACAACGAAGATCGCGAACGCGGTAGCCGAAAATGCCGGAGCTACCACCATCGTAGGCGGAGGCGATTCAGTAGCCGCCGTAAAAGCCGCCGGAGTAGCCGACAAAATCACCCACATCTCAACCGGTGGTGGAGCGTCGCTGGAATTTCTCGAAGGCGTGAAGCTGCCAGGAGTAGAAGCTCTGACCGATAAAAAATAGCGTGCGTGCCCCGCGCGGCTCAGACACTTTCTGACTTGGGGTGGCGCAGCGCTTCAGCGCCGCGATCACCAGCATCTCAAGGAGGCGGCTTTAGCCGCTGAGGGCGACAGCCGAAGAACGCAACTCACCATGCCCGATTTCTCAGCCCGCCTAGTCTTCGCCAACGGCAAGACTCTCGAACTCCACGGCCCCGCCGATATCACCAAAGAAACCACCGAGGCCATCGTCAACGCCGCCAACTCCACGCTTCTCGGCGGAGGCGGCGTCGATGGCGCCATTCACCGCGCCGGCGGCCCATCCATCCTCGCCGACTGCAAACGCCTCGTCGCGAAAATCGGACGCCTCCCCGCCGGCAAAGCTGTCCTCACCACCGCCGGCCGCCTGCCCGCCAAATATGTCATCCACACCGTCGGCCCCATCTATCGAGGCGACCCGCAGCGCGCAGGCAAATCTCAAGACGCCGAAACGCTGGCCAGTTGCTATCAAGAATCCATCCGCCTTGCCGACGATCACGCCATCACGTCCATCGCCTTCCCGTCAATCTCAACGGGAGCCTATGGCTATCCCATTCACGAGGCCGCCGCTGTAGCGCTCAAGGCCGTCGTCGAAGCTCTCCCCGCCACCACTCATGTACAACTCGTGCGTATGATCCTCTTCGACATCGCCGACCATCGAACCTACATCCGCGCCGCCGAAAAAATCTCTCGTGAGCAGCCCCCAAATTCCGTTACCTTTGAAGAGATATCTTAAGAATCAACCGTCCCTAGAAAGGTTTTCATGCGCAAAAAAATAATCGCCGGCAACTGGAAGATGTATAAAACGCCAGACGAAGCCCGCGACTTCTTCCGCGAATTCCTGCCCCTGGTCGCCGATCACCACCGCGACGAAATCGTAGTCTGTCCCACTTATCTTGCGCTCGATGTTGCCGTCCATGAAACCCGCGGCTCCAACGTTGCCGTCGGCGCGCAAAACATGAACTGGCAAAACGAAGGCGCTTTCACGGGAGAAATCTGCGCCAGCATGCTGGTCGCCGTCGGCGTCACCCACGTCATCATCGGACACTCCGAACGCCGCCAGTATTTCGGCGAGACCGACGACACCGTCAATCTCAAACTCAAGGCCGCGCTCGAAGCGGGACTCGTCCCCATCGTCTGCGTCGGCGAGGTGCTCGAAGAGCGCGAAGCCGGACTCACCGACGACGTGCTTCGCCGCCAGTGCCTGCGCGCCTTCAACAAGGTTTCCGCCAAGAAGGCCGCGAACATGGTGGTCGCCTACGAGCCCGTCTGGGCCATTGGCACCGGCAAAACCGCGACCCCCGAAATTGCCGCCGACGCCCACGCCAGCATCCGAGGAGAGGTCGAGCAATCCTTCGGCAGCGAATTTGCCAACAGCCTGCGCATCCTCTACGGCGGCTCCGTCAAGCCCGACAATGCTCACGCCCTCATGTCCGCCGAGGGTATCGACGGCGCATTAGTGGGCGGCGCCTCGCTCGACCCCAAATCTTTCGCCGCGATCGTGAAGTATTAAATTCGTGAGTATTTAAGATGGGCTATTAAGGCGGAACATTAAGGTGAAGCATTCAGAATGTGGCGGTGGGCGCCTCGCCCGCTGAACCGCCCGCCTACGCTCGCATCCGCCTTGACGCGCCTCCAGCCCAAGAGCATAATTGCCGGGACTTTCGCCAGCCCCTCTGGCGCTGCTGTGCGCGTGGTCGTTCGAGTCGGTTCCCCCGGCCTTCCAACTCGCGGCTACAGATCCAGTTCTGCTGGAGGCCTCTGTGAATTCACTCCGCTCCGTCTCTCGAATTTCGCGCATCGTATTTGCCCTCATTTTGGCGATCATGGCCGCGCCCTGGTGCAGCCACACAGCCCATGCCGCTCCGCCGCTCGCCCCTCCGGATACAACGCAAGCGGCCCCGCAAGCGATGCCACCAGCAACTACCCCAGCCGGATTGCTCCAGCCCGATCCCGCGCGCAAGGCCAAACTCGTCGAGAATTACGGCCAGTTGCCCTTGAGCTTCGAGGCCAATCAGGGACAGAGCGCCGCGCCCGTGAAATTTCTCTCGCGCACCAATGCCTACACTCTTTTTCTCACCTCCACCGAAGCAGTGCTAAGCCTGCGCAGCCGGCAAGACACAGGCGACGCGCTCGCCGGCCACAATTCGCAATCTAAAGCCGCGCCGCCGGACCATGTCCTCCGCATGCATCTCAGCCAGGCCAATCCAGCGGCCAAAATCCTCGGAATGGACGAGCTCCCCGGCAAGAGCAACTATTTCGTCGGCAATAACCCGGACCGCTGGCGCTCCGGCATTTCGACCTTCGCTCGCGTGAAGTACGAACGCATCTATCCCGGCATTGATCTCGTCTACTACGGAAATCAGCGGCAGCTTGAATATGACTTCATCGTCGCTCCCGGAGCCGATCCGAGCCGCATCGCGTTCGACATCGACGGCGCCAGCCGCATTCGCCGCGATCAAAGCGGCGACCTGACATTCACCCTCGGCGGAGATGAAATTCGCTGGCACAAGCCAGTCGTCTATCAGCAGAAAAACGGTGAGCGCCAACCGATTGCGGCTGAATACCTGGTCTCCGACAACCATCGCGTGGCCTTCCAACTCGGAGACTACGATGCAACCCGCCAGCTTTTCATCGATCCGCTCATTTACTCAACTTATCTGGGAGGCTCTGGTTATGATTTCGGCGCCGCTATCGCCGTAGACAGCGCCGGCAATGCCTATGTCACCGGCTCGACCACCTCGAACGACTTTCCCACTGCTAACGCCTTCCAGTCTTACTGCCCCTACAACCAATTCAACGGTTGTCAAAATGCCTTCGTGACCGAGGTCAATCCCACCGGAACCGCCCTGGTCTTCTCTACCTTTCTCGGTGGCAGCGGCGAAATCGACTATAGCGGCGACGCCGGTTATGGCATCGCCCTCGACAGCGCCGGCAATATCTACGTCACCGGAGCCACCAACTCCAAGGATTTTCCCATCACCAAGCACGCTTTCCAGAAGGTTCTGAATGCCTGCGGCGAATACTGCACCAACGCGTTCGTCACCAAGTTCAATCCCTCCGGATCCGCCCTGCTTTATTCCACCTACTTCGGCGGAAGCGGCGGCGCCTCGGGAGCGGCGATCGCCGTCGACAAAGCAGGTCATGCCTACATCACCGGCAGCGCCGGCGGCGGCCTTCCCACCACTCTCAATGCCTTCGAGCCATCGAACAGCGGCTTCGGCGGAGCCTTTGTCGCCCGGTTCAATCCCAAGGGCACGTCTGTGCTCTACTCCACCTATGTCGCGGGTCTGCCCGGGGCTCTCGGCGCGGACAAAGGTCTCGCTATCGCCGTCGACAAATCGAACCACGCCTACATAACGGGCTCCACGGACTCGAACAACTTTCCGACCACGGCCGGCGCGTTTCAGGCGCTCAATCCGGGCTCCAACAACGCTTTCGTGACCAGGCTCAACGTCAAGGGCTCCGCGTTGATGTACTCCAGCTTTCTCGGCGGCAATGACGACGACTACGGCACGGCCATCGCCGTGGACAGCAAGAACAACGCCTACGTAACCGGCGGCACTTACTCGGCCAACTTTCCCGTCACCTCCGGTGCGCTGCAAACCGTCTGCGGCGGAGGCATTGACGAAAGCAATTGCTGGGACGCATTCGTCGCGAAAGTAAATCCCAAGGGATCGGCGCTCGTCTATTCCACCTACCTTGGCGGGTACGGAAATGATTTTGGCTATGCCCTCGCCCTCGACTCTTCCGACAACGTCTACGTTGCCGGCACAACCGTTTCCTCCAATTTTCCGGTCGTGCATCCCTTGCAGCCGGTCATCGTCGGACCAATAGGTTTTGAGGCACCCGGAGACGCTTTTGTCGCCAAGCTCAACCCCGCCGGATCGGCCTTGATTTACTCCACGTTTCTCGGCGGCAGCAATGTCGATCAGGTCAACGGCATCGCCATAGATAGCGCCGGCAACGCATACGTGACCGGCTTGACCGACTCCATCGACTTCCCCACCGCGAATCCACTCCAGCCAGCGCGCAACGGCGCGGATGCATTTATTGCCGCGATCACCGCCCAACCATCGGATGTCACGCTCTTCCCCCTGCACCTCGATTTTGGCGGCGTGGAGGTGGGCACGGCGAGCAGCACGCAAGTCTCTGTGTTGAACAACGAAACGAGCGCTGCTTTAGCCATCTCCTCCATCAGTGTCACCGGAGCCAACAGCGGCGATTTCTCCCAAACCAATACCTGTCCGGCATCGCTCCCGGCCGGATCTAACTGTTCCATCACCGTCATTTTCACGCCCTCCTTCTACGGTAACCGCAGCGCCGCCGTCACCTTCGCGGGCGACGCGAGCGCTCAGGGCATTGCCCTGACCGGTGCCGGCCAGTCTCCCGCAAGAGCCGCGCTGCGCTAGTGGCAGAGGCAATGGGCTATCTTGTATTAGCCCAATAGAGAGTTAGCCTGGTAGCCAATACAGGGTTAGTCTGCTACGAACGTAGCCCACAACCCGCGCCGGTCCGCCCTTGACGCCCACCCACCTCAAGCGCATAATTACTGGGATTTTTTGCGGTTCTCCCCTTTGGCATTATTCCGGGCCCTAGTCGATCGAGTTGGGATCCACCATCACATCTCTGACCCGCATCGCACTCAAGATTCCTGTCGTGCCGGAGGCCTTATGAAGTCGCGCTCCCTCGTCTGCCTGTTCTCACTTGTCACGCTGGCAACGTTTTTCGTGCTGGTCTCGGCACAGTCTCGTCCAGCCGACGCCAACGGGGCCGCGGTCTTACTAACTCCGACCGGCGGCGCGCCTGCCCAGCCGGGCTCTTCCGGACAACTCGTTCGCTTCCTGCCGCCGGTGAGTTATGGTGCGGGCGGCGCCGGTGCCAACATAGTCGCGATTGGCGACCTCAACGGCGACGGTATACCGGACTTGGTAGTCAGCGTAACCGACGACGGCGTGACGGTTTTGCTGGGCAACGGCGACGGCACGTTCCAGACTCCGGTTTCCTACTATCCGGGAGCAACGTTCCCTTTCTCTGTCGCAATTGCGGACGTAAATAACGACGGCAAACCCGATGTCGTTGTCGGCGATTCATACGGAATTGTCGGCGTCCTGCTGGGCAATGGAGACGGCACCTTTCAGCCCGTGGTCGTTTATGACACCGGGGCGAATTTTACGAAGTCAGTCGCGGTCGCTGATGTGAATGGCGACGGCAACCCTGACCTCATCGTCGCCAGCGCATGCGTGAGCGGGGTCAATTGTCAAGCCGGCGTCGCGGGCGTAGTCAGTGTGCTGTTAGGTAATGGAGACGGCACTTTCCAGCCCGCCGCGACTTTCAGTTCGGGCGCTTACAATGCCAGCTTTGTCGCCGTGGCCGATGTGAACGGCGACGGCAAGCCTGATCTCATCGTGCCTAACCAGTGCATGACGAGCAGCGATTGCGGCAGCGGCAGCCCCGGCGAAGTAAGCGTCTTCCTGGGTAACGGTGACGGCACATTTCAAACGCCGGCAACTTATAGCTCAGGCGGCGATTTGGCCTCCGCTGTCGCGGTTGCGGATTTGAACGGCGACGGCAAGCCCGACGTTGTCCTGTCCAACTACAGCTCAGGTACGGTGAGCGTGCTGCTCGGCAACGGCAATGGCACATTCCAGAACGCCGTCACTTACGCCTCCGGCGGCGTGAACCCGGCTCCGGGCCCTTTGGTGATCGCCGATGTGAACGGCGATGGCAAGCTTGACTTGGTCGTCTCCAATTCGTGCCAGGGGAAACGCAGCTGCTTTGAACCCGGGCCTGTCGGCGTATTGCTGGGCAATGGCGACGGCACGTTTCAGGCGCCGATTACCTACAAGTCTGGCGGGCGCGGCCCCAACTCCGTCGCGGTTGGAGATCTGAATGGCGATGGAAGACCCGACATCGTAGCCGCCAATGGCTGCCTCACCAAGGCGTGCGACGGCTTTTCGGTGGGTGTGCTGTTGAACGACCTCAGAGTCAGCGCCGCGCTCAGTCTGTCGTCCTCTCTCAATCCGTCTCCGGTCAATCAGACCGTGACCTTCGCAGCCGCGATCACTTCAACGCTTCCCGTCCCGAACGGCGAAGTCGTG
Source organism: uncultured Acidobacteriaceae bacterium (assembly GCA_963803645.1). Taxonomy (GTDB): domain Bacteria; phylum Acidobacteriota; class Terriglobia; order Terriglobales; family Acidobacteriaceae; genus Acidiflorens. The sequence continues at coordinate 2,541,734 of CAWDNK010000007.1, forward strand.
ACCTTCTACAACGGCGCGACTGAACTCGGAACCGCAACCACCAAAAATGGCGCAGCCACGTTGGCTGCATCCTTCTACACAGCCAAGACCTACACCATCAAGGCCAGCTTCCCTGAAGGCGGCTATTTCAAGGCCGCCTCAGCCACCATGAAGCAAGTGGTAACTAACGACGCGGTGATCAATCAAGCAGCATCCGGTGTCGAGAGCTCGTCCGCGCTCGCAGCTTTATCGCCGCGAGAACTCTTCAAAGCCACCCATCCAAACTTTCGAGAAACTCTCTGCCCTTCCAAAACCAAAGCGTTCCCTGACGGAGGTGGTCCTTACGTCACCGAGACCTTCATGCTCGGGGCGACCGCCAATATGAACGAGTATTGCCATAACGTCTTTCACTACATTTGTCTCGGGCAGATGGACTTCTACCTCTTCAGCAATGGCGCGTGGAACCTGCTTGGACCGGGCACGTGGGTGCAAGAGTGCGCGTGGGAATACGACATCTCGACGCTCACCGCCGGCAACCATCGCTTCAAGGCCGTCTATAACGCCGATCCGGACGGTTTCGGTCCCAGTTCCGGCCTGTCCTCCGAGTACGTGGAGAAGTGGCCAACTACCGCAACGCTCACCTCAACGCCGAATCCCTCCAGCAATGGTCAGGACGTGACCTTCACCGCAAGCGCAATCCCGGATCCCGACTCCGGCCTGATTCCGACCGGAAAGATGAGGTTCTTTAACGGAACCAAGTCGCTCGGAGCGGTAATGGTAGACAGCAACGGCAACGCCACGCTGATCACCAAGCGCCTGCCGTCCGGTCAGGACTCGATCACCGCCGAATATCTGGGCGACGCTGACAACGCCGGCAGCACCTCGTCGCCGTACATCCAGGTAGTGAATCAGGCAGTGGAGAAAAACGCGGAGGGAGTAAATCAGTAAGCTGGTTTTCGTGGCAGGCAGAGGGACGAGGATTCCCAACAAGCATCGACGTCAAGAAGTCACACAGAAGAAGACCGCTGTCCAGGAGAATTAAAGACTTCCTCTGTGGCTCCGTGGTGAAAGCACTTTTGGAGCGCCCAGCACCTACTTCGCGGCCATCGCCCCCACCAGCGACTCGAAAATCTTATATCCGTCGGTGCACCCGAGCTCCGACTCAGCCGCGCGTTCCGGATGCGGCATCATGCCCAAAACATTGCGTCCCGGACTGCAAATGCCGGCAATATTCTCCAGCGATCCATTCGGATTCGCCTCGGCCGTAACTTCGCCCCGCGCATTCGTATATCGAAACACGATGCGCTCGTCGCGCTTCAATTCAGCCAGCGTAGCCTCATCGCAAAAATAATTTCCTTCCATGTGCCCGATTGGAATCGTCAGGACCTCTCCTTTTTCGCACGCATTAGTAAAAGGAGTCTGATTATTCTCTACCCGCACATGCACCGGCTTGCAGACATACTTCAACCCAACATTGCGCGTCAGCGCCCCCGGCAAAAGCCCGGCCTCGCAAAGAATCTGGAAACCATTGCAGATGCCAATCACCAGCCCGCCCGAATCGGCAAACTTGCGCACCGACTGCATCACGGGAGAGAATTTTGCAATCGCCCCAGTGCGCAGGTAATCGCCAAACGCAAACCCGCCGGGCACAATGATGGCATCGCAGTTCTGCAAATCCTGCGAATCATGCCAGAGAAAAGTAGCCTTCTGATGAGCCACATGCTCAACAGTCCAGAAAGCATCGTGATCGCAGTTCGAGCCGGGAAAAATAATAACGCCAAATTTCATGTCAGAGTACCTACCCTAAATTTAGCAGAACCAGCCAACATTTGGATTTAGAAGATGCATTCCCCGAACTGCCCTTCAGCCCCTTTAATTCCTACCGCGCTGTTGCCGCCGCTTCTTCAATAGCCGCGGCAACTTCCTTCGGCCTGGAGACGTAGACCGAATGGCTCGCGCCCGCAACTTCGATCTTGTGGCTCTTGGCGCGCGCAGCGTACCAGCGTTCGAGGTCGGGATTGATCGTTCTGTCGGAAGTTGCCACCAGCATCCAGCTCGGCTTCGTTCTCCACGCCGGAGTCGTAATCACACCTTTGAAATTGTCGGCCAGGTTAAACACCTGCGATCGGGCCATGAAAGCGGCCTCGCTCTCGGGAAGATCGGCCGCAAAATATTCGTGAAACTGTTTCGCGTCAAGGTAAGTAAATCCATCAGCCGTTTTCTTCATGGCGGTCGATTTGCTCAGATCGCTCGGGAAGCGCTTGCCGTCGTCAGCCTCGTTCTCGCCCGCATCGGGCATGTGCGCCGCCACATAGACCAGCGCTGCCACAGAGGGATCCGTCCCAGCTTCCGTGATCACCGAGCCGCCATAGCTGTGCGCCACCAGAATGCATGGCCCGTCTTGTAGCGCAAGAACACGCTTGGTGGCCGCCACGTCTTCTTTAAAAGACGTCTCGGGCTCCTGCACGATGCTGACGTTGTACCCGTCTTTCGTAAGGATGTCGTAAACACCGCGCCAGCCAGAGCCGTCAGCCCACGCGCCATGAACGAGCACGACGTTGCGAATGCGATGAGCGTCGTTCTGCGCGCTGAGCGGATGAGCAACAGCCAACAGCACGAGGCCAAGCACGCAGAAAATTCGCCGTAAATTTCGAGTCGGTGTCATTGAGTTTGCTCCTTTTCTCCTTGAGAGCAGATCTGCGAGATCAAGGCTGCACAAAAAAAACCGGCAAAAACCTCCGCGTCTGCTTCATCCTACAGATGGTTACGAATCCGTCTCGTTAGCTCGCAAACTAAGGCGTCACTTTGAAGACTGTTCCGCAACCATATCCAGCAGGGCAGATGGGATCGCCGCCTCCGTACGTTGTGCCGTAAAGATTGCCCAGCTTGTCGCTGACTAAGGTTCCGGTGGGAAATGCGCCGTCCACTCCTCCGGTGAAGCTGTGGAGCACTTTTTCCTTCCCCTTTTTGGTCAGCTCAAAAACTGTGCCGTAACCATAAGCTCCCCCGGTGTTGGTGGTGCCGTAGAACTTGCCCTTCAATTTCAGCAGCGTCGAGTAAGGAGAACTCCCGTCCTTTCCCGAGAAGCTATACAACACCGTTTCCACGCCAGCCGGCGTTAACTCAAATACCGTGCCACATCCACCAACGCAAGCGGTAGAGGCGCCGCCCGACGACGTGGTGCCATAGAGATTGCCCTCATAATCGCGAACCAGGGCGCCACCTGGACTCGATCCGTCGGTTTGCTGAATGTTTATCCCGAAGTTGTACAGCACGGTCTCGACACCACTCGAAGATATTTCGAAGACTGTGCCACAACCCTCACGCTCGCAGTATGGATAGGAAGAGCCTCCCGACGAGGTTGTGCCGTAAAGATTGCCGTGGGGATCTCGGACCAAGCCGGCGAAAGGATAACTCCCGTCCGACGGGCTGCCGGCGAAAATGTGGAGCACAGAGAAGGCGCCGTCGCTGGACAACTCGAATGCGGTGCCGCAGCCGTAGCCCATAAAACAAGCGTCCGAACCGCCCTCGTCTGCTGTGCCGTAAAGATTGCCTTTTTTATCGCGGAGAAGGGCGCCTCGTGGATCACCGCCATCTGTGCCCGTGAAGTTGTGGAGGACAGTCTCCACGCCCAAGGTGGTCATCTTGAACATGCTGCCCACGGGGATCGAGGTTGTGCCGTAGAGATTTCCTTCGGCGTCGAGGATCAGCGGCGCGATCGGTTCGCCACCTTCGGTAAAGCTGTAGAGAATAGTCTCGACACCAGTTGAACTCAGCCCGAAAATTACGCCGCAGCCCGTGACGCAATTGGGGCCGCCTGAGGAGGTGGTGCCATAGAGATTGCCCTGCGAGTTCATGACCGGGCCAGCTTGTGGATTGGCTCCATCATCTGGATAGCCTGCGAACGTATAGAGCGTGGTAAATGTCTGTGCTACAGCGAGCTGATTGGCCGCAACCGGGAGCATTACGAGGAGAAAAAGTATTGGGATAATGCGGATTGACGTTGAGTCAGGGTAGAGCATTGGCGGTCTCCGTGGCTGGGCGCGCCGGACAAGAAAGAATGATGCTACCGCGCGGCGAGCCGGTCAAGTCGGAACTAGGCCGCCGCGGCTTTGCGGACAATTCGTTTGATCATCTGTCGTTTGTCGTCCGCAAACGACTGCCGCCCAATAACCGCCGACTCGACTTCAATAGGCCCAGCGCAGCAGCGTCGTCCCAACCGTGAACCCCGCGCCCACCGCGGCCAGCAGCACCAGGTCGCCTTTTTTTAATCGGCCTTCTTCGATGGCTGTATACATGGCCAGCGGAATGGTTGCCCCCGTAGTGTTGCCGTAGCGCTCGATGTTGATCAGCACTTTTTCGGGCGGCAGTTTCAGTCGTTCGGCGGTGGCCTGGATGATGCGCAGGTTGGCCTGGTGCGGAATCATCAGGTCGATGTTGTCGCCGGTCAGGCGATTGCGCTGGAGAATGCCGACGCACGCCTCAGACATTTTGCGCACCGCGAATTTGAAGACAGCCGCCCCGTCCTGATGGACGTAGTGCATCCGCTTGTCCACGGTCTCGTGCGACGCTGGATTGAGGCTTCCGCCCGCAGGCATGAAGAGCGAGCACCCGCCCGCCCCGTCAACTTCGTGCATGAAGTCGATGAGCCCGACGTCGCCGTCTTCTTCGCTGACCGGTTCAAGAATCACCGCGCCCGCGCCGTCGCCAAAGAGCACACAGGTCGCGCGGTCGGTGTAGTCGATGATCGACGACATGATGTCGGCGCCGATCACCATGACTTTTTTGTGCGCGCCCGTCTGCACGAACTGCGCACCCACTTGCAACGCGTAAACGAACTGGGAGCATCCGGCTTGCAGATCAAAGCCCCACACGTTCTGCGCGCCGATTTTGTCCTGCACGAGGCACGCGGTCGCCGGAAACATCATGTCGGGCGTGACGGTCGCGACAATAATCGCGTCCAGTTCACTCGCCTCGATGCCGCGCTGAGCAAGCGCGCGGCGCGCCGCTTCGGCCGCCAGATCGCTCGTTCCGACGCCCTTTTCGGCAATGTGCCGTTCTTTGATGCCGACCCGCGACATGATCCAGTCGTTCGAGGTCTCAACCATTTTTTCGAGATCGGCGTTCGTGAGAAGCCGAGGCGGAACATAGGTGCCAAGAGCGCTGATCTTAACGCGCTGGAGCGAGGTCAATGCGGTCTCCTATATATGAGAGCTGGGTATGTGGTGAAACTCATTATTTTGAACGATGCAGGGAAGAATGTCTAACGTCTTGCGCCGAATGGAGGCGGCGGCTCAGCGAATGAGGACCACCAGCGTGTAAACGCCAAGAGTGGTGCCGACGGGAAGATTCGAAACCGAGAGAATAGCGGCAAGGATCGCGAGCGGGCGCGAGGAACCGCCGCCATTCATGAGCATGACGCCCGCAATCAGCCCGATCAGGCCCGCGGCCGCGGATAGAACAATCGCGCAGGTGTAGAAAAAATGAAATGCGGACATCAGCGGGAAGGGATTCGCCACGCGGTTGAGAAGAGCGCCGAACATGACGGTTGCGGTCGGAGTAAACAGAATGAGCCAGGCTCCGGCCGCCAGGCGCAGGATTCCATAGACGATCCAGCAGAGGCCGAGCGTCGGGCGGCGCAGGCCGGCGGAAGAGCCAGTGCTAGACGAAGCGACAGTGGCGGAAGTCGACATAGCGCATTTTAGATGCAGACGAACGCTCCGTGAACGCGTCCGTGATCATCAAAAATCAAAAAAAATCAACCGGCTCTTTGCGCGCTACTTCTGCTTCTTGTCCCAATCCTCGCGCGGCATGGCATTGATCGGCTGTTGATTCTTGCCTTGCAGCGCGGAGTTCACGGGCGGCAACGCCGTTGCGCCGATGGATTTGAGCTTTGCTCCAGCGTTATCCAGTTGCTTCTCGATCACGGTCGCGCGCTCAATCTCCGATTGCGTCGGTCGTCCCGAGTAGGCATTGATCGCGCCGTAGAGGTCGCCGAGGTGCTCGCGCAGCTTCTCTTCGCCGGTGATCATGCCGCCTTCTTTTACCGAAACGAGCGTCTCGCGGAAATCGTCAAGCTGCTTCAGCAATCCGTTGAGTTGCTCTTTCAGCTGCGCATCGGTCGCGGCTGCGGTGCGAGCTTTTACCTGATCGCGCAGGTCGTTGGTGGCATCGACCACATAGGTCAACTGTGCGAGATCGCCGTAGAGACGAGTGACGACCTTATGCTGAAGTGCGCGATCGGCAGGCGTGCTCTTGCTGCGCGGATCGGGTACCAACTTGAACGTTGACGTGTAAGTCTCTTTGCCCTTGGTCAGCTTGACGGTGTAAGTGCCTTCCTGCGCCTGCGGGCCGTAGAAAAGGAATTCGTTCTCAACCAGTCCCGCAGCCGGCGGAACTTTCGGCGGTTTGGCGCGTTCGGGCCACTCGAGCCGATTAAGTCCGCGCCGCTTGTCGCCCTGGATGGAAGTCAGCAGCGTGCCCTTGTCGTCGTAAATGTCGACTTTGAGGTCGCCGAAAATATGGCGCTTTTTCTGGTAGTAAACGATCGAAGCGGCCTCGGGCAGCGTTCGCCCCATGAATGCCGAATCGCCATCGGCCCGCTGTTCGCCGGCCGGCAACTCCAGCACCGACGGACGCGACGGAAGCATGACCAGATCTTTTGACAGCATCTCCGGCGTGAGCGCGCGCAGCGGAGTCAGATCGTCGAGAATGTAAACGCCGCGGCCATGCGTGGCCAGAATCAGGTCTGACTCGCGCGGCTGAATCGCAATATCGCGCACGGCAACGTTCGGCAGATCGCCTTTGAACTGCGCCCAGTGCGCGCCGCCGTCGATCGAGATGAAGAGACCGAACTCGGTGCCGACGAAGAGCAGCTTCGGATTCACCAGGTCCTCACGCACCACGTGCGCGTAACCGTTCAATTCGGGCGTGGAGAGCGACGTCCAAGTTTTGCCATAATCTTTGGTGCGGTAGACGTGCGTCTTCATGTCGCCGGTTGCGTGCCCGTCGAATGTGGCGTACGCAACCGCCGCGTCGAAATGGCTGGCCTCGATGGTTGAGACCCAGGTGTTCGCCGGCAGGCCCGGAACGTTCGCCACGACGTTTGTCCAGTGCTTGCCGCCGTCGCGCGTGATCTGCACATTGCCGTCGTCAGTACCGGCCCAGATGACCTCGCCATTCTTCGGCGATTCGGCGATGGTGTAGATGGTCTCGTATTTCTCGGCGTCGGAGTTATCGATGGTCAATCCGCCCGACCGCTCCTGATGCTGCCGCTCGGGGTTGTTAGTAGTGAGATCCGGAGAAATGCGATCCCAGGATTCGCCGTGATCGCGCGAGCGAAATAGAAACTGCCCGCCAAGGTAGATCGTGCCCTTCTGATTGGGACTGAGCGCGATCGGTGTATTCCAGTTGAATCGGAAGTCGGGCTCATTGGCGCGCGGCAGCGGCTTGATGTCGCGCGACTCGCCGGTGCTCTTGCGGAAGCGCGAGATTCGACCGCCCTGATATTCGGCGTAGGCATAATCGGAATCGGAAGGATCGGAAAACGCCCAGAAGCCGTCGCCGATGCCGATGTTGCGCCACGCGCGGTTCGGAATGCCATCGATGCCGCGCGACGCGCCCATCCAGCTGCCGTTGTCCTGCAAGCCGCCGTAAACGTTATACGGATCAGCCATGTCGGCGCTCACGTGGTAGAACTGGGCGACCGGAATATTGTTGAGAAAGCGCCAGTGGTTGGCCTGATCGAGCGACTGGTAAACGCCGCCGTCGTTGCCGCACAGCATCTGGCTGGGATTATCGGGATTGATCCAAAGCGCGTGAAAGTCGCCGTGCACGCCCTCGTCGGGCCCCTGCGTGTCGATCGCCGAACTGAAACTCTTGCCGCCATCCTCGCTGACGGTGAAAGAAAACCCCGGCTTATAGACGCGGTCGGCGTTCTTCGGATCGACGATGACGCGCGCGAAGTAGAAGGGACGGCCGCTGACGTTCCATGAGTTGTTGACCTCGGCCCAACTGTCGCCCGCATCGTTAGAGCGGAACAGAGCGGTGTGATTGCGCGCCTCGACAATGGCGTACACGCGATTATGATCGCTGGGCGCAACCGCCATTCCGATGCGGCCGAGATCGCCTTCGGGCAAGCCTTTGCGCAGCTCGTGCCAGGTCGCGCCAGCGTCCGTCGACTTGAAGAAGCCGCTGCCCGGACCACCGGAGCGGAAGTTCCAGGGCTCGCGCCGAACGTCCCACATGGCCGCGTAGATGATGCTCGGATCCTGCGGGTCCATCGCCATTTCGGCGCAGCCTGTGCTGTCATTGCGGTAGAGAATCTTTGCCCACGTCTTGCCGCCATCGCTCGTTTTGTAGACGCCGCGCTCGCTGTTGGAATTCCAGAGATGCCCAAGTGCGCATGCGTAAACCGTCTTGCCGTCTTTCGGGCTGATCAGAATGCGGCTGACATGCTCGGAGTCGGGAAGGCCCACCGCGTCCCAGTTCTCGCCGGCATCGTGCGAGCGATAAACACCCGTGCCGACCGACACGCTGTTGCGCACCCACGATTCTCCGGTTCCGACCCACACCGTTTTCGAATCCGAAGGATCGATCGCAATCGAGCCAATCGACAGCCCAGGCTGCTGGTCGAAGATTGGCTTGAAGGTCGTGCCGCCGTCGCGCGATCTCCAGACGCCGCCGCTCGCCGAGCCGATGTAGATGGTCAGCTTCTCGCCTTCGCGCACCGCCGCAATATCGGCGATACGGCCGCCCATCACCGCCGGGCCAATGGGGCGGATCGGCAGGCCGCTGATCATGTCGGAATCGAGCGTGACATCCTGTGCGGCGGCCGGAAGAGCGAGAAAAAAAACAAAAGCGCAGACGAAAGCAGCAAGGCAGAGCGAGCGCAAACGAACGAGCATGATCACCTCAGTAGGAATTGCACGAATCTTGATTCTTTGTCGCCTCGCGGCGCGAAGCGGAGACAGCAATCAAAATGACGAACCGAGTCAACTTATTGGTTCGGCGGATTTGGCTTTGACGCATCCGTCTTTGCCGGGTCCGTCTTGGCAGCCGGTGCAGCGGGAGCGGGCGGCGGCATCTTGAAGATCCCGTCATCGGCCGGCACATTCAGCTCGATCTTGGAAATCGTGATCTTCTGCTTCTGGTCGGTTCCCTTGATGCCGCTCTCAACCGCGAACGGGAAAATGATGCCGTCAACCTCTTTGTAGTCGCCGATCGAAGACTCGAAATCGCGCTCCGTTCCGCGCACCATGCGCGTGGTCTCTTCTTTGATCTCAAGATAAGAATCGGCATCGATGTATTGCGTCTGCACGTCGCCATTCTTCAGCGTAACTTTCAGCTTGTAGGCGTCGGTGCCTTCGATCTTTTCTTTGCCCAGCAATTCAACGGTGTTGCCCTTGGCCTTGTAGTCGACCAGCGGTCCGTCGAGGTCGGCGGTCTCTTCCATTTCCTTCGTCTCGTCGGCCGACATCATTTCCGGATCTTTTTTCCCCGTGAACGGCATGATCTGCCACGCCTTGGAGCCGTCATAGGCCTGGACCGCGGTCAATCCTTGAATGGTGAACTCGAGGCGCGCCATCTCCGGCCGTTTTTGCACCATGATGCCGGGCGCTTCCATTCCCGGACCCATGGTCATCGTCGCCGTGGTTCGGATACTTTTCACGCTCTTGATCTTGTCCATTCCGCCGCGCGCCTGAATGTTCTTGGCGATGATGTCGTCAGCCGTCTGGGCGTACAGGCTGGGCACCAGTACCGCCGTCGCAATGAGTGCCATACAGAATTTTCTCAACATAATGATCTCCTTGATTTGACCCCTGGGAAGATTCCCTGTTCTTCGAAGAAAAGCCATTGTACGCCCAGCGATAGTACTCGCACGCGGACGGATGCCCTTTCGCCGGTCCTCTGCTGCCTGGCAAATTCCGGACAACAACGCGGCTGCCGCGGCTTCGTTACCGCGCTGAGAGATAGACTGTATGCCCGTCCATATGGGTTACGTAGCTTGAGAGAGGTTTGTTCCCTGGCGCCCTACCGCATTCTTCCGGCCAACTCGCCAAACCACGGCAGTTCGAAGCGCTCGCCTTGCCACGCTTTGATAGAGAGCACGATCCAGAGAAAGAGCATGGCGAGCGTAGCCAGGATTCCAAAGAACAAAAAAACCATCGCGGCCGCAACGTTGGACAGCAAGAGCGCAAATATCACCAGCACCAAAAACGTTCCCCAGACCAGCACACTTTGCCAGGCATGAAAGCGAATAAATCGATGCGTGCGAAACGCGGGGAGTAACAACAAAACGCCGGCGGGAATCAGGCTGAAGTAGGCAAGGGCCGCGAGCGCGCGATCCTCCTGGGGCAGCGGCCGCATGGACCACCCGCACGCCGGGCAGAAGGCAGCGCTCGGCGGCATCTCGGTTGCGCAGTGGGGACACTCGACCGACTGTTCCGCCGGGCTAGCAGCGGTGGACGATGGATCGCCGGAGCTATACGATTCGCCGGTCATTATCATTGTCATTGGCCGCGTCAGTTACAACAAACTCCACATTTTCGCGCCGGAAACTAATGATACTGGGCGGCGCTCGGTTACGCCAACCTGTGCGCAATGCGCTGGCCGCGCAGACTGCTTTTCATCGAGAGCAAGCGCCATCAGGAGCAATCGGTTTTTCAGTAGTCCGGCGATCCCGGCGACGCGCCTACGCTACGCTACAATCGTGATCAATGTCAGTGAGTACATCGTTGCCCCAGGTCCAAAGCGGAGACAGCCCAACCGGAGACGGCCAAACCAGAAACGGCCGAAACCGGAGCCGCCTCGCGCGGATTCTCGTAGCACTCGTTTTGCTACTGCTGCTCGCGCTTGCCTGCTTCGCGGAGTGGGCGTGGCGGGTAGCCCGCTCCAGTGCGCCGCAAGTTGATGGCAGCGCCGTTGTGCCGGGGCTCTCATCGAAAGTGCGCGTGGTCCGCAACGAGCAAGGCGTGCCCACAATCGAGGCAGCCACGCTGGAGGATCTGTTTTTCGCGCAGGGTTACGTGACCGCTCAGGACCGGCTCTGGCAGATGGATATGATGCGTCGCGCCGCGGCGGGAGAGTTGTCGGAAGTCATCGGCGAGGCGACGCTCAAGATCGACCGCCAGCAGCGGATTCTGGGCCTGCGCGTGGTCGCCGAAGCCGCCGCACAAAAAGTAACTGGACGCGATCGCGCCTACCTCGACGCCTACGCGCGCGGCGTGAATGCCTTCATCGAATCGCACCGCGACCGGCTGCCGCTGGAATTCCGGGTCATGTGCGCGCAGTCGAATCCGTTTTATCTGCTGCATTGTCCGAGCGCCGAGTTGGCCCGCTATCGCCTTCGTCCGTGGACGATCACCGATTCGCTGCTGGTGGGCGCGAGCATGGTCCAGTCTTTGAACCACTACGGTTATTTGCGGGCGCTGACGCGCGAAAAGATTCTCGCGAAACTCGGGCCGGAGTTGACGGCCGACCTCTATGTGAACTCGTCGTGGCGTGATCGTCCGCCGACCGATACGCGCGCCATCGACGCGCAGCCCGCGGCCGCGACCGACGACGACGACGATGATGATGACGACGACGTGGAACCCGGCGGCTCGCCGACAAAGATCACTTCGATCGAGCCGAGTGGAACTGGGTTGATGAGCGCTTTGTCTTCGCGCGGGGATCTGCGCGGGGATCTGCATGGGAATCCCCAGGGCGACGCGCGAGACGACCCAGAGCCCGACGCCTTTCGGCCCGGATCAAATGACTGGGTGGTCGCAGGCCAGCACACCGTCACGGGCAAGCCGCTGCTCTCGAATGATATGCACCTCGACCATCAAATGCCCAACCTCTGGTTCGAGGCCCACTTAAAATGCGGAACCTTCGACGTCGCCGGAGTCACGTTGCCGGGCGTGCCCTTCGTGATCGTCGGCCATAACGCTCGCATCGGCTGGGGGTTCACCAACGTCGGGCCATCGGTCGAAGACGATTACATCGAAGAGTTCAACGCGCAGGGCCAATACAAAACGGCGGCGGGTTGGGTCAACGCGCAGCACCGGCAGGAAATTATTCACGTGAAAGGCAAGGCCGATGTGACGCTCGATGTCGCGACCACGCGGCATGGCCCGATCATCACCGATCTTATTCCCGGCGAAACGCGCCCGATTGCGCTGCGCTGGACGCTCTATGACGGCATCGGCCTCGCGTTTTTCGACGTCAACTCGGCCACCAACTGGGATAGTTTCCGCGCTGCGTTTTCAAAGCTCGATGCGCCCGGACAAAATGTCGTGTACGCCGACATCGACGGAAACATCGGCTACCAGGCGACCGGGCGCGTGCCCATTCGCGCCTCGGGCGATGGCAGCCTGCCAGTCAGCGGCGCGGACGACGCGCACGAGTGGAAGGGATACATTCCCTACGACGACATGCCGCACGTCTATGATCCGCCGAACGGCATTATTGCGACCGCTAATGGCCGCATTGCTCCCGATGGTTATAAGTATTCCATCAGCACCGAGTGGGATGCTCCCTGGCGAACCGATCGCATCTATCGCGTGCTCGAATCGGGCAAGAAGTTTTCGCCTGCCGATATGCTCGCGCTGCAAATGGACGTGTCATCGACTTATGACCGGCTGATCGCCGACAAGTTCGTCTACGCGCTCGATCATGCGCCGAAGTTATCCGACCGTGCGAAGCACGCCGCCGACATTCTGCGCGACTGGGATGGACGAATGTCCATCGACGCGCCCGCGCCCACGATTGAAACAAAAGCGCGCATGGAACTCGTGAGGATGCTGCTCGAGCCCAAGCTGGGCGCAGCGCCGGAAGATGCGTCGACAGCGTCTAAAAGTTCGGCCGCCGCTCCAAATGCGGCGAAGGCCAATAACAATGACAACGCCAACGGCGCGCTGACCTGGAAGAGCTATCGCTGGGGCATGTCGACCGTGTGGCTCGAAAATGTCCTCAACAAGCAACCAGCTCGCTGGCTGCCGTCCGGATATTCGGACTATGGCGCGCTGCTGACAGCGGCCGTGGAAAGCGCCCTCAAACAGCCGGGGACTCCGGCCGATCTTGCGAAGTGGAGTTGGGGAGAGAACTATCCCATCGAAATCGAGCATCCCGTGCTCGGCCAGTTGCCATTGATCGGGCACTGGACCGGCCCGGGCCGGCATCCGCTGAGCGGAGACAATTACACCGTGAAGGCCGGTGCTCGCCACTTTGGCGCGTCTGAGCGCGCCACCTGGGACTTCGCTAACTTTGACGAGAGCACACTAAATCTCCCAACCGGCGAGAGCGGCGTCTTCCCCAGCCCGCATTACCTGGATCAATGGCACGCCTGGTATCGAGGGTCGACGTTCGTGTTGCCGTTCTCCGCGGCAGCGGTCGAGAAACATCGCGCGCACGAGATGACACTGGAGGCGAAGTAATTACACTTCTCAGTTGAAGTTCTCAGTTATGTTTAGCCAAGAGCCGGGCGAAGGCCGCCAGCGCGCTGACATCCAGAAACATGTGGGCCATGACCACTGGCAAGATGCGGCGTGTACGCACAAAATAAATTGAAAACAGCCAGAAGGTTGACGCATGCAGAAGCGCCGCTGCGAGGCCCTGATAGAGATGGTAAGACGACTGGATAAGAACGCTGACAAAAATCGCCAGAGCGCGGTTGTTATAAAGTGCTTCCATCTCTGTAATCAGAAACCCGCGGACGATCAGCTCCTCATGAAACGGATTCAGAAGCACGAATAGCACCGTCAATATCGTTATATGATCCCCAAATAACGCGGAAGCATCGAAGGCTGGGTGGATCTGGTGCCCAAATGCGGCGTAGACGCCCACCAGCACCAGCCCGGCTAACAAGCCCACCGGAAACGCTCCCAGGAATAACCCAAAAGAATGCGCGACCTCGACAATGCGCATGGGCAGACGCACGCCGATGTCCTTGAAGCTCCGCTTCTGATATTTCAAAACCAGCGCAAGACAGGACAGGCCAATCACCTGGAAGATGATAGCCACGAACGTGCGTGGCTGGGTCGCCGGATGAAGCGTTCGGCGCCCGAAGAAGACCATGAGTGATCCGATGATCGGAAGCCCAAAGGCAACCGTAAGCACCAGGATGAGCTGGAAGATTCGAGAACCGCGACTGGTAGGTGAGACGGAAGAAGACTCGGGAGCGGTAGAGTCTGCAACCATTCGGTGTGCCTTAGAAATCCACCGTCTTCACGTCTTCAAAGTAGCCGACAAGTCCAAAAATCTCGCCCGGATTATAGGGATCGTTGGGATTGTATTCCAGAGCGTCGATGGTCACATCGTAGATCCAGAGCGATCCGCCCTGAATCGTGTAGACAACCGTCCGCTTGGCAATCGGCTGAAGACCGGTAGCGTCGCCGTTCTCCGGCGGAATGATCACTCCCCCGGGCAGGGCGTTGCCGACCGGCGTCGTCAGAGTGTTGTAGATCGAGAGGCACCCGCGAATCTCCGCGCCCGGCGGCGGAGGCAGGGGCGGAATGATCTCCGTACAAGTGCGCGCGCCGACAAAGAGTTGCCCGTTCGCGCCCATCGCGATGCGATTGTGATAGCCATCCGTGATCACGATCGGCGTGGCGTTCACAATGCTCATGCTGGTGAGGTCGAAAATGGTAAGCAATCCGCAGGTGGTCGCGGCCGTGGTTTGACCAGTACAAGGCTGCGATGGAACGCCATCGGTGTAGGGCGTGCCGGCCAGGTACATGGTCGAACCCTGCACGAGTTCCACGCTCGCAGCGGGTACGGGAACAGCCACGCCCGGCGTCGGAGGATTTGTCGTCATGTCGAGCGGCTGCACGCTAGCCTGTATGCCGCCACATTCCGCGCCGCAATTCACGATGTAGGCGGTCGAGTCGTCGCTGCTGAAGTAAGCCGTCACCGGGCGATCAAAACCGGGGACAGGAATCGCCGGACATGGATTGATGCCGATATCGCTGGGCGTAATGTCAAAAACATAGGCCGGAGTCGCGTCGCAATTCTGCCCGTAAAACGACGACGGCACATCGGAAAACGCCAGCATCCGGTTGCCGCCGTTGCTCATCACGAGGAAGTGGGCCGAAGGAATATTCACCTGGCCTGAAAGCGTCCCCCCAATAAGGTTGACCACCTGAATATAACCGGGGTTTTGTCCGTTCACCTGCGCGTTCGGGATGGCAATATACCCGGTGGTGCTGTCGGGCGAGACGACAAAGCTCTCGGTATACGACGGCAAAGTAAAGTGCGCGGCGTTCGATTCGGAGAGGTTGTTAATAAGGCTGAACTGGTTGTCGGATGACTGCGTATTGTTGCCGCTGAAAATCAGCGTTTGCGCCCGATTGGGTGTGACCACCATCATCCCCGGAGTGTTGCCCGCCGAAATCGGCGCCAGCCCCAACGGGTAAACATCTATATCCGCGTTGACGATATAAACTCCCGCGGCCGTTGTGGCCGAAACGCTGTTGGAGAGGAAGGCGCGATCATGCAAGCCGCTGGTATGTGTGCCGCCGGCGCTGCCGTTGCCGCCTCCGCAACCCGTAAACAACAAGCCGACCGGCAGCACGCAGAACAGTATTTTTCTGAAACTGTCTTTGGTCAAAAAAAGCCTTCTTAGCGCAAAATTACCCAGGCACTCCAGTGTCGTCAGGGAATAATCTCTTGGATGCAAGAAGAAGGATTATAACAAAGCCAAAAGTGGCCAGGCAGCTGGGCGCGCTGCGTGCCGGAACTGAACCGCCCCAACCACCGAGGCCCCCTGGCCCAAGACAAGATGCAAGCCATGACGCAAGCGATGAAAAGATGACCAGCATTTCTGGATAACACATGCCAGGTTTTGCGGCCTTCCTGTATTCTCAAAAGGATGCCGCAGGACTTCAAGCAACGATTGCAGCGCGCGCCCGTGCTCTGTGATGGAGCGATGGGCACGCTTCTCTATGCCAAAGGAATCTTCATCAATCGCTGCTACGACGAGCTGAATCTTTCCGCGCCCGAGCTGATTAAAGGCATTCACCACGAGTATCTCCAGGCCGGGGCCGAAATCATCGAAACCAACACCTTCGGTGGGAACAGCTTCCGCCTTGGGCGCCATAGTCTGGCGGATCGCGTGCACGATATCAATCTGGCCGGCGCGCGCGTCGCACATGAGGCCGCCAAGAGCTTCGATGTCTGGGTCGCGGGCTCAATCGGACCGCTTGGCATTCGCATCGAACCGCTCGGCAAAACTTCTTTCGAAGAGGCCCGCGCTTCCTTTCGCGAGCAGATTGCGGCGCTGGTCGAGGGCGGCGTCAATCTGCTGATGCTGGAAACCTTTGGCTACCTCGAAGAGATGCATCAGGCCGTGCTCGCCTGCCGCGATGTCGATCCGAATATTCCCATCATCGCGCAGGTCACGATCGATGAAGACGGCGACTGCCTCGACGGTTCCGACCCCGAAACCTTTGCCGCCCGGCTGACGGAGTGGAACGTCGACGTGGCCGGCATCAACTGTAGCGTCGGGCCGGTCGCCATGCTCGACGCCATTGAACGCGTGCGCGCCGCCACTACGCTCCCGCTGGCCGCGCAGCCCAACGCCGGCATGCCGCGCTCGGTGGAGGGCCGCAACATTTATTTGTGCTCGCCCGAGTACATGGCCAGCTACACGCGCAAATTCGTGGCCGCCGGAGTACAACTGGTCGGCGGATGCTGCGGCACCACGCCCGAACATATCCGCGCCATGAAGTCGTCGCTGCGCGTGCAGGGAGCGCGCGGCAGCAAAGCGATCTCGGAAGCCGTGCACTCCGCCGGCGCGGCCCCCGTGCCCGCAAGTATTCCGATGGCGAAACGCTCGCGTCTCGGCGCAAAGCTTGCGGCCGGCGAATTTGTCACCATGGTCGAGATCGTGCCCCCCAAGGGCATCGACATTAAAAAAGAGATCGAGGGCGCGAAGTTCATCAAATCGGTGGGCGTCGACGCCGTCAACATTCCCGACAGCCCGCGCGCCTCGGCGCGCATGAGCAATCAGGCGCTCTCGCTCTTAATGCAGCAGGCAGTCGGCATCGAAGCCGTGCTGCACTACACCTGCCGCGATCGCAACGTGCTTGGCATTCAGTCAGACCTGCTCGGAGCGGCCGCCACCGGCATCAACAATTTGATCTGCATCACCGGCGACCCACCCAAGATGGGCAACTATCCCGACGCGACGGCGGTCTTTGACGTGGACGCGATCGGCCTCGTCAACATTGTCCACAATCTGAATCGCGGACTCGACCTGGGTGGCAATCCGATCGGCGCCGGAACCAGCTTCGTTATCGGAGTGGGCGCAAATCCTGGCTTCTCCGATCTCGACGAAGAGATCAAGCGCTTCGAATACAAAGTGCAGGCCGGCGCGGAGTACGCCGTGACCCAGCCGGTCTTCGATCTGCGATTGCTGGAGATTTTCCTGAAGCGCATCGAGCATTGCCACATCCCGGTCATCGCTGGAATCTGGCCGCTGGTAAGTGCCCGCAACGCCGAGTTCATGAAGAACGAGCTGCGCGTCTCCGTACCAGACGAAATTCTGAACCGCATGACTCGCGCCACTACGCCCGACGCCGCCCGTGAGGAAGGCGTGGCCATCGCCCGCGAGATGTTGCGCGCGGTCCGTGACCGGGTGCAGGGCGCGCAAATCAGCGCTCCGCTCGGCCGCTATACCTCCGCCATCGATGTGCTGGAGGCGCTGGGATCGAATCGCCCGACCTCGGTCTAGCATCAGCCAACACAGTCTTGTCGGCGAGCCGGGCACGGCTTTTCTCCGAGCGTGGACCGCGAATCTATTTTTGGGATGGGTCGTGTCCAAACAATTACAAATCTCGACAAATTTCACTGGACACTTTGCTCGGCAAAGAGCATTACAATAGGAGCAGGAGCAGATGATTGGCGAAGTTTGAAGAGTGCCTCGATCGGTTAGAGAAGATTGTGCTGGAACTGGAGAAGGGCGAGGTTCCACTGGAAAAATCTCTGACCCTGTTTGAAGAAGGCATGCAACTCTCCGCCTCCTGCCGCAAGCAGTTGGAGGAAGCGGAAGGCAAAGTTGAAATTCTTTTAAAACAGAACGGAAAGCTCCAAACTGAACCGTTCGAGCCCCCGGCCGAGAAAGTGTCTCGCAAGTAGACGCTGTTCGCGCTCGGAGTCGTAAACGCCTGTGGTAGCAGCTTGCTGTCGCAGCCAAAGGCCGCCGCCAACCGCGGCGAAGTCAGGGGGATGCATGGAAGCACGTAACCTCACTGTCGTTCTCTATCACAATGACCCCGGAACTGCTCAAGCTTTGGTGGTCAGCCTGTCACAACACTTTGGGCCAGTTAACCTCGTAAGAAACTATCGAGAAGTTCGATCCGCCATTGCCCGGCAGAGAGCCGACGTCCTGGTGCTCGATCTGGAAGCGCTCGGGCGCGAGTCATCGCGCGCGAATGCTGTCCGAGATCTGCACCGCGAATTTCCGTCGCTCTGCATCGTAGCCACCCACCGGCTGGCGGATGACGAGGTCTGGACCGAAGCCATGAATCAGGGAGCCGCGGACGTATGCGAGCCCCGCAACGAACAAGTAGTCGACGCGGTAATGCGCGAGTGCCACCACTGTGCAGCAGCCGCGGCCTAAACAACGCATAGAAACACAGCTCGACAAAAGGGACGCCTGCGGGCGTCCTTTTTTATTTCCGCGAATTGTTATACTGCGGGCGATGCTGAAACAGATCCTCGAGCAGGGACGCGCCACCGCCGATGCCGCCCTCGAACGGCTCCTGCCACTGGCGACGCAACACCCAACTTCCATCCATCAAGCCATGCGTCATAGCGTCTTCGCGGGCGGCAAGCGCCTGCGCCCGATCCTTGCCATGGAGGCGGGACGCATGATCGCGGCCTCCGCAACTCCATCATCCGCTCCCGCGGAGTCCGCGCCGCTGCCACCCGGAATTGAAAATCTCGGCGCAGCGCTCGAGATGCTCCACACCTATTCGCTCATTCATGACGATCTGCCCGCGCTCGACAACGACGATCTGCGCCGCGGACGCCCGACCTGCCACAAGGCCTTCGGCGAGGCTACGGCCATCCTGGCAGGCGATGCGTTGCAGACGCAGGCCTATGAAGTTCTCGCGCAACTGCGCTGTCCGGCCGAGTCGCGAGTGGCCATCATCCGCGAAATCGCACGCGGGACAGGCACAATCGACGGCATGATTGGCGGGCAGGTCGTCGACCTCGAAGCCGAACACAAAAAGCCCGACCTCGCCACGCTCGAATATATTCACCGCTCAAAGACCGCCGCGCTCATCACGGCCAGCGTCGTCAGCGGAGGCATCTATGCCGGCGCAGATCTCGCCGACACCGAGCGTCTGCGAATTTATGGCCAGTCGATCGGCCTGGCCTTCCAGATCGTCGACGACGTGCTCGACGTAACTCAAACCTCCGAGCAACTAGGCAAGACAGCGGGCAAAGACACAGCAGCCGAGAAGGCGACCTACCCGGCGCTCTTCGGCGTCGACGAATCGCTGCGCAAAGCCGATGCGCTGGTTGAGCGTGCCTGCGGCCAACTGAACAAATTTGGCGAGCGGGCAGCCACGTTAAAAGAACTGGCGCGTTATCTGGTGGCAAGAAAGAATTAAACAATGACTTGCGTTGGTGGGAACTAGCTAGCTTCAGTTTTACTGTTAGCGTCAGCTGCGCGCGACCGGTCCAACAAGAGCGCTAACGCCGCGAGCAGAGCGAGCGCGAGCCCAAACGCGCCCACCAGCCTGAATGTGGCAGCCCACTGCGGCCACAACATCCTAAGCGGCCAAAGCAGAATATCTGCGCACCACCCCACCATGAATACCCGCTCTCGCCCGACTGTGCCACGTATGAACCAAAATCCGAGCCAGCACCAGTAGGCGTAGATGAAAACGTTCGCAGCGATCATCGGCCAACCGTGGAACACATTACTTGGCGATATCAGCCATCCGGATTTCCCGGACCCGGCAAGCATTCCTCTAATCGCCTGCGCGAATACGAACGCTGTCAAGACGATTGCCACTACGATCCTGGCACGCGTGGTGAGAAGACGTGCTGGATGCGATTGCGTCAAGGTCCTCATTCCCTTCGACCTTCTAACACTATCATCCGCCCAAAACCCTCCATCACTAAGAGGTCACAATCCTTTCCCGGCGCTATAATGATCGCGATTCGGGCCTCCTATGAGCAACAACAATTCCCACAAAACCGACCAAGACCTCGGCATGCACTGCCCCATCTCGCGCCGCGACTTCCTCAACGGCGTCGCGCTGACCATCGGCGGCAGCATGATTCCCCGCGCCGCGCTCGCCCTCGACGACGCGCCCTTCGATCCCGAAAAAGCAGCCGGCTACTATCCGCCCGCGCTTATGGGCATGCGCGGCAATCACGATGGCAGCTACACCTACGCGCACCAGTTGCGCGACGGCGATGCCTGGAACGCCTCCGGCAAGCCGCAGAGCACGGGCGAAACGTATGATCTGGTCATTGTAGGAGGAGGCATCAGCGGCCTGGCCGCCGCCTATTTCTACCGCAAGCACGCCGAAGCAAAATCGAAAGCCGCAGGCCAAAATACTTCTCCGCCCCGCATTCTCATCCTCGACAATCACGACGACTTCGGCGGCCACGCCAAGCGCAATGAATTTCGCGTCGGCGAGCGCACGCTGCTCGCGCACGGCGGCACTATGTCGATCGAGCATCCGTCGCTCTACAGCAAGGTCGCGATGGGCCTGCTCGTCGATCTCGGCATCAACATAAAAGAGTTCTACAAAGATTTCGACCAGACGCTCTACAGCAAACTCGGCACGGCCATGTTCTATGACAAGGCCACCTTCGGCGAAGATCGCACCGTTCCCGGCATGGGCGCCACGCCATGGCCGGAGTTCCTCGCCAACTCGCCCCTGCCCGAGCCGGTCCGCAATGACATCGTCCGCATCTACACCGAGAAAAAAGATTATCTCCCCGGTCTCACGCGCAACCAGAAGATCGCGCGTCTGCGCAAAATCAGCTATTCCGATTTCCTGACGAAGACTTGCGGGCTCAATCCGGCCGCGCTTCCCTTTTTCAAGACTTACACCAATGACCTGTTCGCCGTCGGCATCGACGCCGTCTCCGCTCTCGATTGCTACCAGGCGGGCGACGACTACCGCGCCATCACTTTCGCCGGCTTCGACGGCCTCGACCTGGAAGAGAAATCTCCTGGCTCAACGCAACTCAAGTACCGCCAGACCGAGCCCTACATTTTTCACTTCCCCGATGGCAACGCCTCGGTCGCCCGGCTCCTGGTGCGCAGTCTCGTGCCTGGCTCCATTCCTGGCCACACCATGGACGACATCGTCACCGCGCGCTGCGACTACAGCCGCCTCGACGATGCCAACGCGCCCGTGCGCATCCGCCTCAACACCACCGCCGTCAACGTGAGCCATGTCGGCCCCGCACACACCGCCAAACAAGTTGAGATCGCCTACGAACGCGGCGGTAAGCTGCAATCAGTCCGCACCGCGCACTGCATTCTCGCCTGCTACAACGTGATGATCCCGTACATCTGCCCCGACCTGCCGGAGAAGCAGCGCAAGGGGCTCTCCTATCTGGTCAAGTCGCCTCTCGTCTACACCCACGTTGCCATTTCCAATTGGACCAGCTTCCAAAAACTCGGCGTACATCAGATCGTCTCGCCCGGCAGCTTCCACTGCTTTACGCATCTCGATTTCCCCGTCAGCATCGGCGACTATCATTTCCCCAGCCATCCCGAAGAACCGATGGTCCTCTTTATGCTGCGCACTCCCTGCAAGCCCGGCCTCTCCGCGCGCGCGCAAAACCGCGCCGGGCGCATGGAGCTGATGGGCACTCCCTTCGACACCTTTGAGCGCAACATTCGCGCTCAACTCGGCGCCATGCTCGGACCCGCCGGCTTCGACCCCGCCCGCGACATCCAGGGCATCACGGTCAACCGATGGGCGCACGGCTATGCCTTCATGCCGAACTCGCTCTGGGATCCCGATTGGAAAGAAGGCGAGCAACCCTGGGTAATCGGCCGCCAACCCTTCGGCCGAATCGCGATCGCCAATTCCGACTCAGCCGCCATGGCCGAAACCGACGCGGCCATCGACCAGGCTCACCGCGCGGTCCAGGAGATTCTGAAGCAAGCGTGATTTCGCCAAAAATCAATCTCAATTCGGCTGTAACTCGGCCTTGACAAACGCTCCGGACTTGGTCAGAATCCATCGGCAATTCGTGCGCTTCGACCTTGGGGCCGTTTACCCCTCCTCCCTCGAAAGTCAGGCTTGCGATTTACCGGCGCGGCCAAACCCCGTCCGAGAGGGTGTCGAGTGGAATTCAATTCAACGAAGTTCTCAAGGATCATTCTCGCAATTTGCGGTCGCGTTCTGATTTGTATATGCGCGGTTGCTCTGCTTGGATACACGGCGCGCGGTGACTCCGAGACTTCATCGGCGGCATCGGGTGTGTCGGCTACCAGCCCGACTACGCCCTTGTTCATCGTCGTAGGTTTCCTGGGAGGCTTCGTCCCTCATAATGAGCCGCACCACCCCGAAGTTCGGTTGATTCAGGATCTACGGCAAAAGTATCCCAAAGACGTTTACTTCGGTCTGTTTGAGAACCGCAAAGTCGGCGAGGCCTACAAGACTGTCCTCAACCAACTGGGCGCGAAGAAAGACGGTACGCTATTAGAGGACAAAAAGCGCCGAGCTCGTATTGTGCTCTTCGGACACAGTTGGGGCGCTTCGGCGGTGGTCGCCTTGTCGCGGAAATTAGCACGGGCAGGAATCCCAGTCACGCTGACGATACAGATCGATAGCGTCGCAAAGCCGTTTCAGAATGATTGGCTAATTCCACCCAATGTCTTGCAGGCGGTAAATTTCTACCAGACACATGGCCTGGTTCACGGCCGGCGAAAAATCGTCCCCGCCGATCCTGAGCGCACCATAATCCTTGGCAATTTTCTTTGGGAGTACAAAGGAGAGCCCGCGGATTGTCGCGGGTTTTCCTGGCGGCATCGATTGTTGAGTAAAGGCCACATCGAGATCGAATGTGATCGCAAAGTTTGGTGGCAAGTAGAGACTTTGCTGCGCAGCCACTTGCCTGATCCAGCGTCAACTCAGACTGACGCCGGCGAGTTACGCGTTCCAGAATCAACCCAGAGCGAGGGACTAAACGCCGCAAAAGAATGAGGGAGCAGGAGCAAAGATACCTGCTCCCCCGGATACTGCTAGAGCAACTTGGACCGCCTCAATTCGATTCGGTAAACTCGATATAGGGCGTGGCCGCACCCGTGCCGGAGCAGCTCCCCAGATTCAAGTTGTTGGTCTCGGCCGTCGTCCCCGAATTTGCCGCGCAGGTCGGCGCATTCTTGGTCCCATTCGCCACCGCGACCTTCACCGTCACCGACGAACCCGTGTTGAAATATGCCTCCGAACCGTCGCCATCGCCGATTATGTTGAACTCCGACTCCGTCCAGGCGGTCGCAAGATCGACGACGGTATCCAATCCCGTGGCGCTGTAAGCCACTTTTTCCGCAGTGAACACCAGCGTATCGATGCCCGCCTTCTTCGCAGTGCCCTTCTTCGCCGAACCCGATAGCTTGAGCGTCTTGAGTTCGGTGATCACCGCCAGAGGCGTGCCCACGGCATTGCTGTTGGTGTAGCAATCGCCGCCGTAGCTGTACCACCCACCGGGGCAGCGGGTATTGTAGTTAATCAGCCAATACTGCATGAAGGCTTCCTCATAACCCGACGAGTATACGAATTGCTCCCAGTCCAGGCACTCCGCCGGGTTCTTGGCGCCATTGCAGGCCGCCGTGTTCATGAAGTTCGAATTAAGCTGCAGCGAGTAATCATTCGCGCCCAGCAGGCCCGTTTCCGATGTCACTCCCTTGACCTTGGGGAAGGAACCGGTTGTCTTGGTGATCAGCCCCGAGGTGACTTCGGCGGCGTAATCATTGCCGTCTCCCACGGTTTGACTGATCGCTCCAGTTCGCGGCCGGTACGGAATGTTGGGTGCGACCACGCAGTCGACCTTGTTCCAAGTCAGGCTCGGATAAAAGGCCTGAAAGCATCCCTCGGCGGGTACCGCAGTCTGCGCGATAGCTTCGCGCCAGATCTCGGTGTTGCGGGCTTCCAAGTCATTTCCCGCTTGGGCGAAGGCGGAAAGCGAGGCCGCGCAAAGAACACCGGCCGCGATTACGATCCGGGCAATTTGAGACAAACGAATCATCTGTTTCATGGTTCACTCCTTTGAAGGTTTGTTACACGCGAGAATCCCGGCAGGGTCGCCCGAGGCTCATCCGCGGCCGAGGGACTTCGGACGCAAAGATAACGTTCGAATTGTACTCCGGAATTTCCTTTTGCCTCCCTTACTGCGGGAACCCGATCTTCCGCACCAGCTCCGCATACCGCGGATCGGAGCGCAGCGAGTCGAACGTGAAGTCGGTGGGCAGGCCGATGAGCAGGATGCTGCGGTCCTGATAGGCGATGTTGAGCCACTCGAAGGCGTGATCCTTGTCGCCGATATCGCCATACAACTCCGCGATTGCGTAAGGTGCTAGGTAATTGGTCTTCGCTTTGTATTGCGCGGTTAGAACCTCGATGCCCTTATGCGCCGCGCTCGGCCATCCGCCCGATCGAAAGCCGGAATCCAGCGCGGCGGCGTACTCTGCATCAGTCCTTTCGCCCGAGTTTTGGGCGTTGGCCTGATATTCCTCAATAACCTGCTGATATTTGTGCTCGCCCCAATAGGGGAAGCTCAAAAAGAAATGTGCTACGCCGAACGATGGATTTTCCGCTTCGGCTTTCTTCATCATCTCAATCGCTTTATCAAATTCGCGATCTTCGGTGTAAGCCTCCGCCTGCGCAAAGGCGATGATGGGCGAGAGCGGATCAAGCTGGCGAGCCAGATTGCCTTCTTCAATTGACTCGTGCGCCCGGCCCCCCACGTAGGAGATGCACTGCGAGAACCACTGGTGGGCAGTGGCATCGCTCGGGTCGAGTTCGAACGCCCTGCGGAACTCGGCCTCACCGCCGGCAAAATCCCAATCATGTTGCATCTTGACGATGCCAAGATCAGCGTGTGCGCGGGCGAGTGTGGGATCGAGTTCCAGAGCCTTTTCCGCCGCCGCCTTCCCCTTGGCTTCGAACTCGTTCGCATCGCCGCCGAACGATCCTATCACCACGTAGACGTCCGCCAGTCCCACATAAGCCAGTGCGTAATTCGGATCCTTATCAATCGCCTGATTGAAATACGAAATCGCCGCATTCAGGTCGGGGATCGTCCGCTTGTTCCACGAGTAGCGGCCCTTGACGTAAAGCTGGTAGGCCTCGGGATTTTGCGTGCCTTGCTTGGTGACCTGCTGTTTCTCCGCGCCCGTCATAGTCGAGCGCAGCTTGCCCACAAGGTCGCCCGCAATCTGCTGTTGGAGCGCGATGATGTCGCTCGCCTTGCGCTCGTATTGCTCGCCCCAGATTTCCGTGTTGTCCTGCACATTCGTCAGATCGGCGCTCACCTGCACCATGTCTCCATGCTGCACCACGCGGCCAGTCAGCAGTGCATCCACCGTCAATTCCTTGCCCACCTTCTGCACATCCACATCTTTCCCTTTGTAGCGGAAAACCGAATTTCGCGACTTCACCTTCAACTGCGGCACGTGCGCAAGGCTCGAAATCAACGATTCAGTCAGACCGTCGCTAAGCAGATCGCCGTCAGCATTTCCACCCGCATAAGTAAACGGGATCACCGCAATCGATTCAATCTGAGGCGCGCCAGCTTTCGAACGCCAATACCAAACTCCCACCCCCGCAGCGATGAGTAAGACGATCACAATCGGAACCAGAAAGCTCCAGAGCCTTCGTTTTTCCTGCCCAGCCACAACACCTGCCACACCCACCGCACTCGACAACGACGACGAAGCTGAAGCCAGCGCCGGCGACGAGCCGGACACGGGTACGGACGCAGGTCCAGACACAGGAACAGATACAGAAGATGAAGACGGCGACGCCGAATGCCCCGCCTGAACGCCACTCTCCGCCGCAGCCACCACCGATCCCGAACTCGCGCCGCGCCGCGATTCCGTCTCCCGTTTCAGCCGCTTCAGGTCGGCTCGCATCTCCGCCGCGCCCTGATAGCGCAGTTCGCGGTCCTTCTCCAGCGCCTTCCCGATGATGTCATCCAGCTTGGCCGGAACATCAGGATTCAGCCGCATCGCCGGAGCCGGATCGCCATCCAGAATTTCACGCGAGATCACACCCGAACTCTCTCCGCGAAAGGGCTGCGTGCCGGTCGCCATCTCATAAAGCACGGCGCCGAACGAAAACAGATCGCTGCGCGCGTCGAGTTCCCGGGCGCGCACCTGCTCCGGCGACATATAAGCAACCGTGCCCAGCGTCGACCCAGGACTCGTCAGGTGATCCTGCTCCAACGTCTCCTGCGCGGTCGCTCCCGCGTTCAAGCCTCGACCCGTCGAGGTCACCTTCGCCAGACCAAAATCAAGAATCTTTGCATGGCCGCGCTTAGTAATAAAGATGTTCGCAGGCTTGATGTCCCGGTGGATGATGCCTTCCGTGTGCGCGGCGTCCAGCGCATCGGCAATCTCGATTGCCAGCGCCAGCAGCACATCGGTCTCAATCGGCCTGCCGCCGATGCGATGTTTCAGCGTCACGCCATCCAGAAACTCCATGACGATGAAGGGATGGCCATTTTCCTGGCCAATCTCATAAATAGTGCAAATATTCGGATGATTGAGCGCCGAAGCCGCCTGCGCCTCCCGCTGAAACCGCGCCAGAGTCGGAGGATCTTTGACAACATCATCGGGAAGGAATTTAAGGGCGACAAAGCGATGAAGAGTGACATCCTCAGCCTTGTAGACAACGCCCATCCCGCCCCCGCCAAGCTTTTCGATAATGCGGTAATGCGAGATAGTCTGCCCGATCATCAGGGGCAAATCTTACGTTGGTGAACTTGGCAAGTCAATGAAGGCCGGGAGATGGAGTTGCAGGGCTTATTTACGAGGCAAAGCCCGACCGAATCATTCCGTTGCGCTCTAGGCTTGGCGGGCCAGCGGGGGCGTTTGTGATCTTGGCTGCGAATCTCGGGCTATGGGGTTCGGCATGGCTGATTGTCTGGTTCGTTGTCCGCTTCAATAAAAGGCGTAGGCACTTAGCAGCGGTTGTCGTGGCATAGTTGACGAACAATTCCCCCAGCACTCAAAACCCCGCCACAGAGTCAACCCACCGTCGCCGCGCCTGGTAGGCCCGATCTTGACAGTCCATGGATACTCCCCAGCCACCGTCAATCGCCGTCTCTCTACGCAGATGGGTGTGGCCCAAGGCTGCTCCTGAAAATTTGAACAGTCTCACCATCATGCCGCTTCTTGTTCCGTACCTGCGCGAATGCCTCCTCCATCGCCGGAACCAGCAGGTTGCCGGCGGTCTTTGAGATGACCCGTTGAACGCCGACCTTTTCCGCTTTCTCTTCGACCAGGGGAGAGACGTAGAGCGTAAGCATCAGGATCGGCACCCAGGGAAGAGCCTCGGAAATTTGGGCAGCCGCCTCGAAACCATTCAGTTCGGGCATCGCCAGGTCGAGAACGATCAGGTCCGGCTTGAGTTGCTTTGCCTGGTTGACGGCTTGAAGACCGTCCTCCGCTTCCGCACAGACGCTCCAACCATCATGCTCTTCAATCAGACGGCGAAGCCCTCGGCGGAAATTCAGTTTGTCGTCGGCGATCAGGATCTTCATGGCGAAGCGTCTCCTAGCGCGGCTGTTTTGATGGCTGCGGAGACCCTAGCTGTTGCAATAGGGATTTCCTGTAGATTTCCACCTATATCGCCCGGAATTTTCTGGTGCCAACCGTTTCGCAGAAGAAAGGACGCCGCAAGTCCAGGAATGCGGCTTGTACTCAGCAGCTAGCGTCCTCTGGGAAGCGAAAAACCTCAGCTATGAATCCCTGGTGGCTACTCGGAATCGCCGCGTCCGCCCGTGCGGCTCTTCAAAATTCGTATGATCGCCGTGATCGTGTTCCAATTCCGGGTCGTCGCCGGCACGCCGTAAAGCTTGTCGATCTGGCCAAGATAGCCGATGGTCTTCATGTGACGACGGTATTGTCCGAACACGAACTGCCCCTCGGAGGCAATCACCCGCACCAACCACTCGCCATCAGCGGGAAACATGACCGGAAGCGACGCCCGGACACCCCCGGCTTTTGACAGGATACTCACGAACCGCACAACATCCGGGGATGACGTGCCTGAGGATGACGTGCCTGAGGATGACGGGCCTGATGACGCGGCCTGAGTTCCAAACGGATTCTCCGTCTCCAGTCGCAACAGATCGCGGCCTTCGCACAGCACAATGTGCGCTTCGAACGGCAGCTTGCGAGCCAATGCAGCACGGAATTTCGCCCGGGATACAGGTTTACGAACAACAAAGGTGCCCGCAGCCCCCACGTTCACGACATCATAGCCGCTCAGTTCGCGCGCCAGAATGCTTGGGCGAAACGTTCGGTGTCCGCCAACATTCACACCTCGAAGGAATACCACAAGCGCCATACCCCGAATTATGGCGAAAAAAACTGAGGCGCGCCATAGCGGATTACCGATGACCAATCGCCGCTAGGGCCGTCAATTGACTGAGAGGCTTGGAAGCCGAACTGGCTGCATTCCACTCGACGCTGAGCGAATGAACAGAGGGGAATGAATAGAGGAACGAACAGAATGAAAATGAGCAAGCTCGTCTGCCTGCCACGCAAAGGTGGCGAACAGGATCTCAAATGCGTCCGAACCCAATGACGTATGCCAATCCCACTTGATCAGGATGCCAAGCGCAGTAGCAATCAACCCGAAAGTGACCGCGAGAACAAAATCGCATAGCTTGGAATGAAGATCGAAGGCCACGTTGCCAAGCACTCCGCCAGACACTTTGCCAGGAAGCGACGGAACAGGGGGAGGGCTGTCCGGGTTGGGCGGCGTGGCCTTAGCCTCGCCAGCCTGA
Source organism: uncultured Acidobacteriaceae bacterium (assembly GCA_963803645.1). Classification (GTDB taxonomy): domain Bacteria; phylum Acidobacteriota; class Terriglobia; order Terriglobales; family Acidobacteriaceae; genus Acidiflorens. Next base: position 2,570,696 of record CAWDNK010000007.1, read on the forward strand.
GCTCCCATGGGCTCGGCGCCTGATGTTCGTAGCCTTCGATGCCTTGGCCGCCATGAGCGGCGTGGCCACGCTCGCCTGCGCTTCGCGGAGGCGGGGCCACTGGCTTGCCAGTCAAATCACCGCCTTCCTGATGGTTGGATTTGCCCGGAGAGATGATTGGCCATATCGCTGGCCATGATCGACATGAAGTGACGCGGAAAGGCTCGCAACGCCGGGGAGCGTAGTCTTCGGAAAGGTTGGGCGACAGAACTGCATTTTAAGCCCCCGGTTACCGCGCTTGCCGGAAGTACGGAGGTGAACGGTTGCAGACGCCTGAGAAAGGCGTCCAAGGTCAGAGAGTACGAATGCGGGGAACTATAGCGCCGTTCGGCGGCATCGTCAATCGGGAAAAACGAGAGGAATAGGAAAGGGAAGTTTAAGTTGGCCTGGAGGGATCTGCTCCGGCGCAGCCGTAGAGTAGTCGGCAACGTGCCTCACCAATCGATCCGCTGGAGTCCGCGGACGGAGTCGAAGTGGCGATCCCGGCTCAAAAGCGGGGATGAATACTGGCGGCAAAGCGCGGCAATCCAAACGTCGTTGGAGGGAATTGGTGTTCCCGCCCGCTTGAGTTCGGATCGAAGATTCGCATAGGCGACGGCCGTGTCTTCGTCCACATCGAGCACGCGGTAGCTGCGGATCGACTCGGCAAGCCATTGCTCGTAGCGCTGGCGGTCGCGCGACTGCCGAATTCCATAGCGGTATTCGCCCAGCACAATAACAGGAACGGCTATCTCCTCGGCGTGACGGAGAAGCGGTTCGAGGGCGGCATCACCGTCGGCGACGGCTGACAGGGCATTGGTGTCGAGGATCACAGGCGGCCTTTACCGTTTGACGTCGATTTATTTCGTCTGCCTGCCAGGCTCGGTCTTTAGTCTCGATCTTCAGTCTCGATTTGGCCGAACTCTTTTTCAATGATGCGATTGATTTTCGTGGTTTCCTTGTGCAAGTGACGGAGTTTGCCAAACGTCTTCATCCAGGGCTTGTTATCGGGATGGCCTTGAGTGCGCAGTTTGTCGGCCAGGGCCTCGGAGACAAGGGCTCTGAAGGGAATTCCGCGCTCGGCCGCAGCCGTCTTGGCGCGACGAAAGATAGCGTCCGGAATTTCCAACGTAGTCTTCATTAAAACAATACTCCCATATTTATGGGAGTCGGTCAACCGGACATGCAGACGGACAATTGAAGGGTGATGTTCTCGGCCATTTGCGCGGAATGACGCTTCGCCTGATAATCGGGCGTGGTCGGATTGCAAATGTAAATGGATCGAGTTTGCATCTGAGGTTACTTGGAAAGGGTTACATTGAAGGTTGCATCCAAATTTGAATACAACTACTAGTCCAAGGAGAATTGGCTCGGCGACGATGTCTCAGGAGGCGAACTCGACCGAGACCACACATTTTCCCGACATGTCCACCGCCGTGCCCCTACCACCGCCGCGCATTGAGTTGGCAGTCGTAATTCCCACCTACAACGAGAAGGAAAACGTGCCGGTTGTGCTGTCCGCGCTGGCGCGCTCTCTCTACGGCGTCGACTGGGAAGCGATCATCGTCGATGACGACTCGCCGGACGGGACGGCGGAATCCGTGCGCGAGATGGCGGCGACCAATCCCAGGATTCACGTGATCGAAAGGATCGGGCGGCGCGGCCTTTCGTCGGCGTGCATCGAGGGAATGCTGTCGACTTCGGCGCCCTACATTGCGGTGATCGATGCGGATATGCAGCATGACGAGACCGTTCTGCCGAAGATGCTGGAGAAGATTCGCGACGAGCACCTGGACCTGGTGGTGGCGAGCCGCAACCTGGCAAGCGGCGGGATGGGGGAGTTTTCGCGCGGGCGGGTGTGGCTGAGCAACCTGGGAAACCGGGTCAGCCGGCTGGTCTGCCATTGCGATATTTCGGACGCAATGAGCGGATTTTTTGTCATCGACCGCCATTTCTTTCAGGAGATCGTGCACCGGCTGACGGGATCGGGATTCAAGATACTGGTCGACATACTGGCGTCGAGCCGGCGTCCGGTGCGGGTGGCTGAGGTTCCGTACCGGTTTCGCAATCGCGCGCGCGGCGAGAGCAAGCTGGATGTGAACGTCGAACTGGAATATTTATTTTTGCTGATCGACAAGATGATCGGCAACTATGTGCCCACGCGTTTTGTGCTGTTTGTGCTGGTGGGATCGCTGGGCATGATGATCCACCTCAGCACGCTGGCACTGCTCTATGCGGTGGCGAAGGAAAGTTTTATCGTGGCGCAGACGGCCGCTACGGTGGCGGCGATGACGTTTAATTTTCTGCTGAATAATATAGTGACCTTCCGCGACCGCCGGCTGCGCGGCTGGCGTCTGCTGACTGGGCTGCTGACGTTTTACGGGGCATGTTCGCTGGGGGCGCTGATGAACGTGAGCTTTGCGGAGTTTCTGCATCGGCAGGCGATTCCGTGGTATGTGGCGGGAGTCTCCGGAACGGCGATCAGCTCGGTATGGAATTATGGGGTGAACACGATTCTGACCTGGCGGAGGAGCCGGTATTGAGTTGCGCGGATGTTGAGGACGGAAACTTGTGAAGGTACTCCACGTGGTGGGAGCGCGGCCGAATTTCATGAAGGTTGCGCCCGTGCTGAATGCGCTGCGGGCCCACCGGCACGTCGTGCAGACGCTGGTTCACACCGGCCAGCACTACGACGCCAATATGTCGGATGTCTTCTTTGAGCAACTCGGCATTCCGGCTCCGGACGTGAATCTGGCGGTGGGGTCGGGGACGCATGCGCGGCAGACTGCCGAGATCATGATGCGCTTTGAGCCGGTGCTGCTGGAGGCGAAGGCCGACCTGGTGCTGGTGTATGGCGACGTCAATTCGACGGTCGCGGCGGCGCTGGTGTGCTCGAAGCTGGGAGTGCGAGTGGGCCATATCGAGGCCGGCCTGCGATCGTTCGATCGCACCATGCCCGAGGAGATCAATCGGATGGTGACGGATCGGCTGGCGGATTTGTTGTTCACTCCGTCGGAGGACGGCGACGCTAATCTAAAAAAAGAGGGAGTTGCAGCGGAGAAGATTTTTTTCGTGGGCAATGTGATGATCGACTCGCTGGTGAAGCTTTTGCCGCTGGCCGAGCGCCAGAGCCGAAATGGGCTGCCGGAGCGTTATGCGCTGGTAACGCTGCATCGTCCGGCGAACGTGGACGACGGCGAGACGCTGGAGCGCATTCTGCGGTCGCTGGTCGAGGTGAGCCGCGAGCTCGCGGTGGTGTTTCCGGCGCATCCGCGGACGCGGTCGAAGATTGCGGAGTTTGCCTTGAAGACGGATCAGCTGCGCGTGCTCGATCCTTTGCCCTATGTGGACTTTCTGGCGTTGCAGGCGCGCGCGGCCGTGGTGATTACGGATTCAGGCGGCATTCAGGAGGAGACGACTTATCTGGGAGTGCCGTGCCTGACGGTGCGGGAGAATACTGAGCGGCCGATTACGGTTGCGGTGGGAACAAATGTTCTGGTGGGGAGCGATCCGGAAAGGCTGCGTGCGGAGATGGCGCGGGTGCTGGCGGGTCAGGGGAAGAAGGGAACTGTGCCTCCGCTATGGGACGGGCGGGCCGGGGAGCGAGTGGCCGAGGTCGTGGCCGGGAATAACTGATCGAGCGTGGGCGGGATCAGTTAGAATGGAGATAGTGTGGGCGGCGGGGCGTGAAGCTATTTGCCTTCAACCGACTTCTTACTTATTTCTTGTAAATCACTGATTTATTTAGTCTTGTCTATGTTGTTGAATCTATGCGCTGAACGCGAGACGTTGGCTGAGAAGAGCGCACTGCTGGCGTAATCCTTTTGATTATGGAGAGTGCTTTCTTACGGGTTCGGGTTAACATAGTGTAAGTGGATGGCACAGGGCGTGCTTCCAATCAGATGGGTTCCGAATCAACTGGAATGCGGTTCGAGTCAGGGGAATGAAATGCGATTTTTTTCGGCGGTAATGGCGGTGACGTTGGCGCTCAGCGTGGGCGGCGCCGCACAGGTTGTAAAGGCTTCCGGAGGGCATTCTGCGAGCGCCTCAAAGAACGAGCCAAAGAGTACGGCGCCTGTGAAAGCAACGGGGGCGGGGACGGCGAATGCGCAGAGTAAGCAACTGCAAAAGATTGAGCGCGAGACGCCGAAGGGCGGGAGCGCGCAGCCGAAGAAGACGCCCGCTCCGAAGGTGTTGAAAGAAGACAAGAGCTCCAATAACCAGGCGATCAATTTCAATGGCAAGGGCGGCGGGACGGGAACGGCTATGAGCAGCCGCAGCGGCGGCTCCTTGAAGGGCCGGCTGAAGCAGAAGGGGCAAGGGCAGGCGCACTAGCGCTCGCTCCACTCGGCGGCTGAAGCCGAAACTTAAGGGAAGCATTTATCGCAGCGATGAACCGCTGCGCCACCAAAAAAATTCTTCCGGCCCAAGAGCGTCTGCGCCACCCACCCAAAAACATCTGCCTCACTATTTTCCAAAAACATCTGCAAATCTGGTTGTCCGCTTAATGGACGATTTCCTTCGCCTTCTTTTCGGCACAGCGCACTTTTCCGCCGCTACGGGAGCGGCTTGCGCTTCGCAGACGCTTCTATGTAGGTTTGGAAGGCGGTTGGATCGTTCGGCGGAGCGATTTCGAAAGTTATCTTCAACGCGTCATCGCCCGCTGTCTTGGTGTAGGTCAGGCGAAAATGCGGCCCCGGTTGCGCTGAATCGCTCATAAGGACCAACTTGCCGGACGACAGTTCAACAACGTAGTGGATGGTGTGGCCCTCATTGTCCCAGTAATCGGCGCGCGTCTGGCTGCCGCTGAGGTAGATCACCATCAGATCGTCGTGACGATAAGCGGCTTTGTCTTTGGTTGCGGGATATTCCGCGTAGTTGTGGCGCACAAGGACGGCACCCTGGAGTTCAGGCGCAAAGGTGAATTCGCCTGCGCCCTGGCCCGGCTGGCCGCTGCCGGTGCCTTGCCAGATGCCGAGGAACGGCTGCCACGCGGCCCAGCGGTCGCTAGTTTGGGCGGGCCCAGCCTGAGGTCGCGCTGCGGACTGAGCGGTGGTTTGAGCAGGCGCGGTGGTTTGATTCTGCGCAGGTGCCAACAGGGAATGGAGCGACAGCCACGAACAGAAAAGCACCAAGGCGAGGCGTGAACGATTCATCTGCCCTCCAGCATAAACGCGAGCTGTAAGGGTAGCTTACTTCACGGCTTTCACACAGGAGAGCTGATCGGAGGCGAGCCAGTTGATCGCGCCATTGCGCGCGAAGCGATCACTCGCGCGGCAGAAGCCGCCTTGCGGCCAGAAACGCTCGATGCCGTACATTCCCCAGGCGTGGCAAACCCAATCGTCGAGCTGAAGGCCATGCGAGCGTAGCAGCTTTGCCCAACTGCCCTTGCGGTAGCGGCGATGCTGCACCTTGGGATAGGGCTGCGCCTCGCGTTGCTGGCCGCCGAACATGCGGCGCAACACCCCGATGGCCGGACGAACTGCGAAACGAAGACGGATGAGGGCGCGATCCATGTAAAAGAACGGGCAGATGCTGCTAGGAGTGGTGATGACGGCGAAGCCTCCCGGCTTGAGCACGCGATGCATCTCGGTCAATGCGGGACCATCGCCGGCTAGGTACTCGACGACTCCCAGGCAGACGATGCCATCGAAGGTATTGTCGGGGAACGGAATTTTTTCGATGTCGGCGACCTGGAAGGAATCGGGATTGTAGTGGGTGCGGGCGTAATGAATCATGCCCTCCGAGAGGTCGGTGCCGCAAGTCTCATAGCCGCGACGAGCGAGCTCGGCGGCGAGATGGCCGGTGCCGCAGCCAACATCGAGGACCTTGGAGCCCTTGGGAAGACGCGCTTCGATCATCTGGATCGCAAAACGGCGCCGGGAGACGAAATTCTGCGCGGTCAGCGTGCGCGGTTTCGGGTCGTCATAAAACTTAGCCCAGTCGTCGACAGTCTGTGTAAACAGATCGGTTACTTGTTCTTTCGTGCTCACATCGCCCCCATTTTTATTATTGCCGGGCGCGTCTCGGAACGCGCAGACAATGCGGCCATGGCCGCGGTTTTGCTCTGAACTGACACGTTGGATCGCACCAGAAAGGCCGGCTGGAACCCTTTAAACCGTATGCTATCATAGCGTCGCTGCGCGTCATTCGTGTCGTAAACAGCGGGAGAATTTAAGAGTGCTGGCGTCACAATCCAAGCGCTGGTTGAAAAAGGCGCTGGTTCGCAGCTCCATTCTTCCGGTCGCCAGCCACTTTTTTAAACCTGCCGCCGCCATTCTGGCCTACCATTCGGTGGTCGAAGATCCACAACTTACCGACTACATTCTGGGTTCCTCGCGGGCTCGCGCTCACTTCGAGCGTCACGTGGAGACCCTGGCGCGCAAATTCTCGCCGGTTACGATCGACGATGTCGCCGAATTTGCCCGATCCGGCCGGCGGCTTCCACCGCGGGCGGTTGCGGTCACCTTCGACGACGGTTTTGCCGACAACTACGAGGTTGCGTTGCCGATTCTGAGCCGCTACGGCGTTCCCGCGACCTTTTACATTATGGTCGATGCGGTAGAAAACGGAACGTTACCTTGGTACTGCCGGATTCGTTTCGCCTTTAATACCACGAAAAAATCTGAGTGGATGTATGCGGAGACAGGCCAGATTTATAAATTGGGCTCGCCGGAGGAGCGCAGGGCGGCGATGCCGGTGGCGTGGGATCGCGGCGCGGCGCTGGCGGGAGCGGAGCAGCAGGCGTTTGTAGAAGGAGTCGAAAGGGCGCTGGAGATTGACCCACTCAGCTCCAAAGCCAAACACGGGTTGATGATGGACTGGGAGCAGGTGCGAGGATTGCAGAAAGCGGGACATACGATTGGCGGGCATACGCTGTCGCATCCGAATGTCGCGCAGGTGAGCGAGAGCGCTGCGCGCTCGGAGATTTTGGGATGCAAGAAGCGGCTGGAAGAAAAGCTTGGGACGCCGGTCAAGCATTTCTCCTATCCGCATCCGGCGCTCAACCCGCACTGGTCGAGCGTGACGCTGGGGATTACGCGCGAAGCGGGATTTAAATCGGCGGTGCTGACGAATTATGGGGCGGTTCGCTCGGGCGACGATTTGCTGGCGCTGAAGCGGATGTACACGCCTCCGGACCTGGATCAATTCACTTTGAATTTGCAATCGGCGTTTTTGAGGAAGAGTGGGGCGGGTGCGGGAGTGGCGCAGGCGGGGTGAGGTTGAGGCGTGAGGCCGCGGACAGGAGTGTCCCGCGCCAGACTCCCCGTGCCGTAGTGCTTAATGCGTCGACGCCATCTTCATCTCCGACGCGCCTACCTCATCGTGCGACTCGCCTTCGAGGCACACGCGGTGCCAGAGTTCGAGATTGAGCAATCGCCAGATGCGATCGTAGTTGTCGCGGTGGTTGGCGCGGTGGTCGTCGAAAAGTTTTTCGATGGCTTCGCGGCGGAAGAATCCTCGACGGAGGCTGCGCGGTTCGAGGAGCAGGGCGCGAATCGCCTCGAGGCGCGGCCCGGCGAGCCAGCCGCTCCAGGGAGTCGGGAAGCCGAGCTTCTGGCGGTACAGAATTTCTTCGGGCAACAGGTCTTCCATGGCCTTCTTTAGAATTCTTTTCCCCGACAGACCTTGCAGCTGAACCTCGCGCGGAATGCGGGTCGCGAACTCAACCAGAACGTGATCGAGAAAGGGCACGCGGCTTTCGATGGATGCCGCCATGCTCATGTTGTCCTGCTTCATGAGCAGTTCGACGAGATAGGTTTTGATGTCGGTGTAGAGGAGGCGCTGAAGCATTCCGCCGCCGGCCTGGGTCGCGGAACGATCCCAATAGGCGAGGACGTTTTTGTAAGCGGTGCTGGGCGGGAACTGGCGCGCGAATTCCTCGGTAAGCAGGCCGCCCTGCTCGTCGCCGCTGAAGGCGGAAAAGAAATTATCGAAATAAAACGAGTCCCACGCCGCGCCGTCTTTGCCGACGAAGGTGTGTTCGAGCTTGCGGCGCAGGGTCGCGCCGAGCAGGGAAGAAGTGGCTACGGACTTTCGCAGGGCGCGCCGCAGCGGACCGGGCATGACGCTGCGATAGGCGCGATCCATGGCCGCGTTTTTGAGCGTGAAAGCGTAACGGGTGTAGCCGGCGAGAGTTTCGTCGGCGCCTTCGCCGGTGAGCACGACGACAACGCGCTCGCGCGCGAGGCGCGCGACGAAGTAGAGCGAGACGCTGGAGGGCCAGACGAGCGGCTCATCCTCATGCCAGATCAAATGCGGAAGCGCGCCGAAGAAGTCTTCTTCGCTGACGAGCACTTCATGGTGCTTCGAGCTGATGTGGCTGGCGACGGTGCGTGCGAACGGGAGCTCGCTGTAGCTCTGCTCGCCGTAGCCGACCGAAAATGTTTCGATCGGCTCACGGCGAATTTTGGTCATCAGCGCGGCGACCGCGCTGGAATCGACGCCGCCGCTGAGGAAGACGCCGAGCGGGACATCGCTCATGAGATGGCTTTCGACGGCGCCTTCGAGTAGTTCACGATAGCTGCGCACGTAATAATTCTCGTCACGCGACTCGTGAGGCTGCGAGGCGTCGAGGTCCCAGTATTGATGGATCTCGGGCTTCGCGTCTGGGCCGATCGTCATCGTGTGTCCCGGAGGAAGTTTGCGGATTCCGGAATAAAACGTTTCTTCGGCGGACAGGTATCCGAAGGCGAGATATTCCGGCAGCGCGGCCTGGTTGAACTCGGGGCGAAGGCTGCCGTGGGCGAGGAGCACTTTGATTTCGGAGCCGAAGAGCAGGCGCTGCGGCGTCAGACTGTAACAGAGCGGCTTGATGCCGAGGCGGTCGCGGGCGATGAAGAGAGTTTTTGTGTTCCGGTTCCAGATGGCGAAGGCGAACATGCCGCGCAGATGCTCGACGCAGGCCTCGCCGTATTCTTCGAAGAGGTGGACGATGGTTTCGGTATCGCTGTTGGTGCGGTACTGATGGCCGCGCTCGGTCAGGTGCTCGCGCAGCGCGCGGTGGTTGTAAATTTCGCCGTTGAAGACGATCCAGAGGGTGCCGTCTTCGTTCGAGATGGGCTGATGACCAGTTTTGAGGTCGACGATGCTGAGGCGGCGCATGCCGAGGCCGGCGCAGCCGTCGGTGTAGAAGCCGTCGTCATCGGGGCCGCGATGCGCCATGATGTGGCACATCTCGCGGAGAGCCGTAGCATCGGCGCGAGCGCCCGGTTCAAATTCGAGAATGCCGGCGATGCCGCACATTAGTGTTTCTCCGCGTACGTAGAAGTTGGATGCGAAACGGTAGGGGAAGAATTCAGGCTTCTAGTTAATTCATCGAAGGCCGGGGTGGTGGAGAACGCGTCGCGGCTGGAGTTGGTGATGTGGCCGTCTCTGCGCCACTCGAAAAACTGGAATGGGTCGGTGGCGTTGAGAAGCGGCTTGCCGCGCCATGCGACCGAACTACCGCCGATGACGATCAACTGCGCGAGTTCATCATGCTCGACGCGGAAATAGACGAGTTCGGCGTCGGAGGACCATAGGCCGGTGCTCCACGGCTGCTTGTCGCGGGCGAAGAAAAAGTTGTGAGTCGTGTCGGCGTCGTCCTTGAGTTCGTAGATTTGGACGGCCGCCTGTTGAGTGCTGATCAGGGTTGCGTCGCTGGTACGTGGCAGCGAGTGGCTCTCGCGATTATCCGCGACGAGCGCGGTGGCGATCTCGGCGGGCAGTTTGGCTCGCGCGGTGCAACGCAAGATGGAAGCTGATTCGTAGCGCCCGTAGGCGGGAGAAATCTGGCCCTGGGTGATGTTCGCGTGCCAGTCTGGCCGGTTGGGATCCCTGCCGGGCGTCTGATCGAGCGAACTATCGGCCGAAGTGCTGGCAACGATCAGGCGCAGAGCGGTTCCTGGCGCGTCGGGACGGAACGTCACGAACTCTCCGCTGCCCTCTTCGTGCAACTGCACGTCGGCTGCGAAATGCCAGTTCAGTTCGAGGTCGTGCTCTTCGGCGCCGAGCGCGGCATCGCGAACGAGCCACAGGCTGTGCTGGCCGCCGTTTATGCGCAGAACCGAACGCTGATGCGTCACGCGACCCGGCAGGCGCTCGTATCCGTTATGACTGCCGGCGAAGTAGGTGAACGTTTCTCCGGTCAACCAGGTTTCGACGCGCGTGGTGGGAATTTCTTTCCACGAAAATGGCTCGTCGGGAGTTGCCTGATCCGCGCCATCGACACGCAGTGTGTTGTGGGCGGCTGTGCCGCGGAAGGCGTTGCGCTCGGCCGGGTCTTCGGAAATGTAGACGCCGCTGCCGGAATCGACCAGCCAGCGCTCGCCATTCATGGTGAGGCGGAGGCTGAGGGCATCGGCATGGCCGTGACCGCAGCGGCCGACGCCCTGCGGGCCGGCATCGATCATCATGGCCTGCCGGTAGGGTTCAACGCCTGCTAGAACGTAGATGCCGCCATCTGAAAAGGCAGTTGAGCGCGGTTCGCTTGGCTTGTTTATTTTTGCCAGCTTTTCAATCGCCCGCTCACCGAAGAGCCAGATAGATTCCTCGGTTAGTTGCGCGGCAGATGCGTGCGCGGAGGAGGCGACGTTAGAGTCATAGAGCAGTGCGCCGAGAGCGAGCGGGTCGGTCATGTGTTCAGTCCGATCGCGGCGTGGATTGAAGAGGCGGCCGCCGTCATCGTCGCCGAAACCCTCGGCGGGTCCGGCTTGGGCGAGCGCCTCGACAACGTCGAGCATGCGGCGTACGACTTCGTCATAGGCGGGCGGAAATTTCGATTCCATTTCGCGCGGCCAGCAGGCGAGCATGCAGAAAAAAGTCGAGCGCATACACGTGATAGTAGAGCGACTGCTCGAAATAAACGCCGTCGGGACGAACCTGGCGTCCGGCTTCGTTCAGCAGGATTTGCCAGCCGTCGTTTTTCCAATTCGCCGCGCGCGGCATTTGAGGATAAAGCGTTCCGATGAAGAAGAGCGCCAGCGCTTCGCCGAGCAGATGCGTGTTGGGCGAGAAATAGGTGGATAGATAGCGCTCGATGTAGCGGCCTTGAAATGCCAGCGCGGGCAGCAGTTCGGCGCGGAACTCGGCCACGGATTTTGCAGGCGCGCCGATTTGTAGTTGACCACTTAGTATCCGATTACATAACAATTGATCGACCCATATCCACGACAGGCTGCGAAAGGCGACTTCGAGCGTGCTGCCCCAGTTGATGCCGAGCGGATAAAGATTGGCCTTGATCCAACTGCGCCATTGCGCGATCAGCTCGCGAAGATACTGGTCGGGGTCTTTTTTAGCTTTCTGATCTTGCCCCTGCGTCAGCAGCCAGGCTTTGGCGAGCGTGACCAGATGCTGATGGCGATTCAACTCCCAGGTTATTTTGTGATCGCCGACTTTCGCGAAATCGAGAAAAGGAATTTTGAACCATGGATCGAGCGGGGCGCGCTTGTTATGCACGGCATCGAGGTGCCAGTCGATGTCTGTGCCGTAGTCGAGGTTCTCGTAGCCGAGCAGGCGAAAACGATGCTGGCAGATTTCATCTGCCTCTCGAATAATGGCTGCGGCTTGATCGAGGCAGATTCGTACGCACGAGCGCGGCGCGCTCGGCGGCTTCGCCGGCATCGAAAAAGAACTTTGGTTTTGATGCGGTTGATGCTTGTGGTGCGGCGGGTGAAAGCTGAATCGCCTCTGCACGCCAGCGCATGCGGTAGCGCAAGAGATCGCTGCGCTTGTGGAGCTCCTGCCCGCCGCGCGTACGAACTTCCTTCCAGTCGGACTGGAAGAGGCGCGCCAGCTTGTTGTGCCATCGTGAGGCCACGGTTAACCTGTCTTAATCTTACATGCGTAAATGGCTGCTCCCAACGACGGCGAAATGGTTGGCGATTACCCCGGAGTGTCGGGCTTTCACTTTTTGCGCCGCAGTTTCGTGCGCTTCGGCTACGATTTAAGGTTGTGTGGGTAAGATATTGAAAATACATGTGTTGCTATGCGGAATGGCGATTCTGGTCGGCAGGTTTGATCGCTTTTTGCGACCGTTAGTTTTGGGTTGATATAGTGCAAGTAGCGATTGCTGCCTCATAACATTTTCAGGAGAGCTTCGGTGGGCTTGTCGGTCAGCATTTTTGGTTTGGGATATGTCGGGTCGGTGTCGGCGGCGTGCTTTGCCTCGATGGGCCACAAGGTCATTGGGGTGGACGTGAGCCGCGCCAAGGTTGAGATGCTCGACTCGGGACGGACGCCGATCATCGAGGCACGCATGAGCGAGATGGTGGCGGAGGCGAACAAGTCATTCCGCCTGCATGCCACGACCGATGCGGCCGAAGCGGTGATGAACTCGGATGTGTCGTTTGTGTGCGTGGGCACGCCGAGCCTGAAGAACGGCAAGCTCGACCTGAGCCACATCGAAAACGTGGCGCGCGAAATTGGCGCGGCAATGAGGGAGAAGAAATCTCCGCACGTATTCGTACTGCGCAGCACCGTGCTGCCGGGGACGACCGAGACCGTGGCGCTGCCGATTCTGGAGCAGGCGAGCGGGAAGAGGTGCGGACGCGACTTTACCGTCTGCTATAACCCGGAATTCATGCGTGAGGGCAGCGCGGTCGCGGATTTTTTGAATCCTCCATACACGATTCTCGGAGCGAGCGACCTTAATCATCTGGCGCCGCTGCGTGAGCTTTACAAAGACGTGCCAGCTATTTTGTATGAGACGACGATTCCGGTCGCCGAGATGGTGAAGTATTTCTCGAACTGCTATCACGCGCTGAAGGTCGGTTTTGCCAATGAGATGGGTACCATGTGCAAGCATCTGGGCGTGGATGCGCATCAGGTCACGAAGATTTTTACCTCCGACACCAAGCTCAATATTTCTCCGGCATATCTTTCTCCGGGATTTGCGTTTGGCGGTTCTTGTCTGCCGAAAGATTTGCGGGCGATTACCTACAAGGCGAAAGAGCTGGATTTGAAGCTTCCGGTGCTTGAGTCGCTCATGCCGAGCAATGCCGAGCACATTGATCGAGCGGTCGATATGGTGCTGAGCACCGGCAAAAAGAAGATTGCGCAGCTTGGCCTGAGTTTTAAGGCCGGAACCGACGATCTGCGCGAGAGCCCGCAGGTGCAGGTCATCAAGCGGCTGATGGGCGAAGGCCTGGAAGTGCGAGTGTGGGATGAAGATGTCTCGATGGGACGGCTGGCGGGTGCGAACCGGCAGTACATTGAAGAGGTAATTCCGCATATTGGATCGGTGCTGACGGCTGATCTTGAAAGCGTGATGCGGGCGGCGGAAGTCGTGATCCTAGGCAACAAGTCGGCGAGCAAAGAGCGGCTGGCTGGTTGTCTACGGGCGGAGCAGATTGTGATCGACCTGATTCATCTTGACCGCGCCAAGCGGCCTGAGGGCGCGAAGAACTACGAAGGCATTTGCTGGTAGGTGCCGGCTGGCGCATGCAACGTGGGATTGAATGACCCAATCGCCGGATGACCCGATTCATCCGGACCACTCAGAAGGCAGGTAATTCCCATGATTCATCCCTGGCACGATGTAACGCCCGGCAGCAAGCTTCCGCAGGAGTTCAACAGCGTCATCGAGATTCCATTTGGCTCGAGCGTGAAGTATGAGTTGGACAAGGCGAGCGGGCTGATCAAGCTGGACCGCATTCTGTATTCGGCGGTTTACTATCCGGCGAATTATGGTTTCGTCCCGCAGACACTGGCCGAGGATGATGACCCGCTCGACGTGCTGGTGCTGTGCCAGGAACCGGTGGTGCCGCTGACGATCATCCACGCGCGGGCGATCGGTCTGATGACGATGATCGACTCGGGGAAAAAAGACCACAAGATTATTGCCATTGCGACCGAGGACCCCGAGTTCAATGCCTATCGCGAGGCGGCAGAGATGCCATCGCACCGGCTGCTGATGCTGCGGCGCTTTTTCCAGGACTACAAACAGCTGGAAGGGAAGTCGGTTGAGGTGGATGAGATTGAGCCGGCGGCGCGGGCGTATCCCATTCTGGAGGACGCGCTGCGGCGCTATAGCGAGCAGCGGCGGAAGGGGTTTCAGGCGGCGAAGGGGTGAGGCGGGGCCGCTGATTTCGGGGATTTTGCCGTTGTGCAATAAAGTCGATAATATTACTTGACATTCAAGATGCGGCGAGGATACTCTTGGAGTTGTTTCCTCCCGACCCGTATTGCGGATCGCCCCCGCGTGCGGGTCATCTTTTTTGGGGATAGGCTTTCGGGGCGGGTGCGTGGGCTCGCTCTTCCCGGCGCTGAAGCGCCGGGCTATTATCGGCCGTCCCTCCGGGACTTGAGTATTCCTGGGCATTAGTCAGCGCGCTGGATGGCTTCGGTGAAGTCGCGGTGGGATTGAGACGCTTTGGCTAGCTGCCGGGTTGCGGTTCGAAGGCTTTTTGCATGTAACGGCGGGCCTCGTCGATTGCGCCCTGGGTGTCGTCGTTGGTCTGAATAGCCTGGCGGTATTCATTCACGGCGCGCTCGCGCTGGCCGGTGATATCGAAAATCTTCCCCAGTTGCAAATGGCTCCAGACTTCAGTCCAGCGCGGGTCGCCGTCTCCATTGAGCGATTCGCGATAGGCGTTGGCGGAAGACTGATAGTTGTGCTGCATGAAGAATACTTCCGCGATGCGGTAGTGAGCGAGCGAGCTGTTTTTGTTAACTTCGAGCGCCTTGTTGAACTCGCCGAGCGCACCCGCCAGATCGCCCTGCTGGATGAGGCCCTGTCCGCGGACGATTGAAGAGCGCAGCTTGATGTCTTTCGAGTTGGTGAGAACGTGGTTGTCGGGATCGACGGAGATCCGGCGCGGACGTCCGAAGGTTTCAACCGAAAACGGGGAATCGGTTCCCACGACTTCGATGCGCTTCTCTTCTGTTTTGCCGTCGGTATCGATGCGTAGCCTGACCGGCATGCGGAAGAGGTCGAGGTCCTGCTGGATGGCGCCCACGATACGGAAGCCTTTGTTATTTCCGAGGCGGTAGATGGTGTATTTGGTTTTGAATTCGGGGGCGCTGGTCGAATCCAGCCACTGCGAAAAGAACCAGGTGAGCCGCTGGTCGTAGATTTTTTCGACGAGCTTGCGGAAATCGTCGGTGGTGGCGGGCTTGCCGGCGTATTGGGTGGCGAAATCGCGCATGATCTTCAGATATTTGGCGTCGCCCACCACATAACGCAGCATGTGCAGGATCATGGCGCCTTTGTCGGTGACGAGCGACTGGAACTCGGGCGAGAAGAAGTCGAGCTTGTCGGCGCTCGAAAGGGGCACGCTGTCATAGGCGAGCGCCCCGACCGACATGTCTTTCACCATTTCCTCGAGGCCTGCCGTGCCGGCGGCGCTTTCGACGTAGCGGGCTTCCGAGTAGCGCGCGAAGCCGTCGCTGATCCACCAGTCGTCTTTGGATGCGGGGCTTACTGAGACTCCCCACCACTGGTGGGCGATGGTATTGGCGAGGAGGCGGTAGTTGACCCGCTCGGTGACGGCGCGGCTGGCAATGGCGGCAATTTCGGGAGCGTACGCCGCGGGCACGGTGTCATCGGGAATTTCAACCACCTGCAATCGTTGCGAAGGAGCAATTCCATATTGCGTGATGAAGAACGTGAACTCTTTTACGGCGGTGGACGCGTACTCCGATTCCAATGTCTCGTGTACGGGCTTGAAGAAGATGTGCAGGTCCATGCCTGCTTCGTCGCTTTTGTATTCCTTGAAACTGCCGGCAATGATGGTGCCGGGGAAGGCTGGCTTGGTCCAGCGGAAGAGAAAAGTGCGCGAGTTAGCGAGCGAAGATTTCTTCTCGAAGGCCTTGTCAGCCGCCGGTTCCGCATCTTTGCTGCTGCCGCTGCCGATGGCAATCATGTGGGCGGGCACGGTTACGCTGATGGTCGAGGTAAAGCGGTTGACGCCGTATCCTGCGACCGGAAACCAGAGACCGGAATAAAGCAGGTAGCTGGTATCGGGACCGACATATGCCAGCTTCAATCCCTGGACCGGACTGTCGTCGGCATTTTCGAGAGTGCCTTCGTAATCGAAAGTGAAGGTGGTACTGGAATTTTTCTGGAGGCTGGAATTGAGGGCAAAGCGGATGCTGGAGTCCTGGGTGCTGCGCTCGGGCGATAGCGGCTTGTTATTGGCGTCGACGAGTTTGGTTACGCGAAGCGCGTTATTCAGCTGGAAGGAGGCCACGCTCATGTCTTCAAGGGCGGTGACCTTCACGGTGGCGTGGGCGGTCAGGTGGTGAGTTTCAGGCAGGAGCTCGACGGCGATCTGGTAGTCGTCGACGCGCATGCGCGGCTTTTCGGCCGCCTGCGCCGCCACAGCTGAGAGAAACGCAAGCAAAACGAGAAAATGGCCAAAACGCGCCCGGCGCACGAGCCGAGACTGGAAGAGCATCAAGTAAGTCTCCTGGGGGATACCGCAATCAGTATGATGTAGATTTTCACGCAAAAGATGCTGAGGGGACAAGGGCTGTATTCATAGGGTCTGATTCATCCTGTCTTTAATCCGCCGATGGCCTCCTACGACGGGCGCGCGTTGCGTGCTTTCTGCCCGAGCATCGCCAAAATGATGTCCGCCGCCTTTTCGGGCGGACTCTGCCCTCGGCTGCCTTGCCTGAGCTTCGCCTTAACCGCGGCCAAGCCTTGAATCATGCGGGTCCGGGGCCCTCCGTCGGAGATGATCTTATTGAGTTCGCTCACGATATTGGCGGCGGTGAATTTGTTCTGGACCAGCTCCGGGACGACCTCATCGACATTGTTGCGCCCGCCGAGCGAAGCGATCAGGTTGACCATCGCGTAATGTGTAAGTTTGACGCGCGGCTTGCCGAGAGCGTAGGTCAGGGGCGAAACGCGATAGACCATGACGAAAGGCGTCCCCATAATAGCGGCCTCGACGGTCGCCGTGCCGCTGGCGATGATTCCGGCGCGGGCGTGAAAAAGAGCGGGGAGGGCCTCGGAGACAAGACGAACCTTAACCGGCCGAACACGATGGCCCTGTCGCAGTGACGCGGCCTGCCGCGCCTGTATCAATCCCCGCACGAATACCGCGTCCAACGTCCGCGCGACGGGCAGCAGGAACTCATACGCCGATCCCAGCAGTTCCGCCGCGGCAAGCATCGTTGGCAGGTTCATGCGCAATTCTTTGCGGCGGCTGCCGGGCATTAGCGCGATCCATTGCTTGGCGGGGTCGGGGCCGTGCTCGGCGGCGTAGGCTTCGCGCGTGATCGTGGGGGCAGGCAGGTTGGCCAATGGATGCCCCACGAAGGTGGCGTCGACTCCGCGATCGCAATAGAACTTTTCTTCGAAGGGAAAGATGACGAGCGCCTTGTCGACGTACTTGCGCAGAAGCTTGACGCGCCCCTGCCGCCATGCCCAGAACTGTGGACAGACGTAGTAGACGACGGGAATGCCGCGCTTGCGCATCTGGCGCGCTACCCGCCAGTTGAAAGCGGGCGAATCGATGACGACGGCAAGGTCGGGGCGGCGCTGGTCGGCGGCGCGAATCAGTTTTTTGTAAAGGCCGAGAATTTTTGGGAGATGGCTGACGATCTCAGTGATACCGACGACGGCGAGGTCTTTGGCGTCGACGACGATGTCGCAGCCGGCGGCGCGCATGCGGTCTCCCCCCGCGCCGAAGAAAGAGACGCGGCCGGCGACTCTAGCGCGCAGAGCTTCAATCAGCTCGGCTCCATACATTTCGCCCGAAGCTTCGCCCGCCGAGATCAGAATCTGCACGCTGCAATTGTAAGGGAGCGCGCGCTCCGGGCGACCACGGTGTGCGTGCGGAATGCTTTTTCACGACCGAGGTCAGGGAGGCACGGCGAAAGCCCTGGAGCTGTTAAATCTCACCGCATTGCGATCATTGTTGTTGCAGTTTAGCAACCACGCGTATTCTCACGATGTGAGGGATCGCGAGAGCGAATGAAGAAGAACGTCTGGAGAGCGGTGATCGAGGTTGCATTCATCGTCTTCCTGTTTTATGCCAATCTGCTGATGGGCGAGTTTGAGCGCTCGGGCGTGGCGCGGCAGAGAGGCGTTGTTTGGGCGATCCATGATGTGTTTACCGCTGCCAACTTTGAGATTGCACTGGTGGCGGCGCTCATCGGCTACGGCTTGTTTGAATTTCTGCGTAGAAAATTCTAGGTGCGCATCGACCTCGACATTAGAGCCACCAATCTTAATCGCCGGCGCTCACGGTCGATTGCGGGGATGGGGAGTTAGCGGGCGCCAGCTCCTGGTCTTTGTATTGGAGCTGATAGAGCTTGTAGTAAATCCCACGCCGCGCTAGTAGTTCCTGATGCGTGCCGATCTCGCGCACCTGTCCCTTGTGCATGACGATGATCTGATCGGCGCGCTGAATGGTGGAGAGGCGATGGGCGATGACCAGCGAGGTGCGGCCTTCAACCATTCGGTTGAGCGCATCGCGGACGCGAAATTCAGTTTCGGTGTCGACGCTCGAAGTCGCTTCGTCAAGAATCAGAATCTTGGGATCGTGCGCCAGGGCGCGCGCAAATGAAATGAGCTGCTTCTGTCCAGTAGAGAGGGTCGAGCCGCGCTCGCGTACTTCTTCGTGAAAACCGCCGGGCAGGGTGCGAATGAAATCGGCGAGGTTCACGTCTTCGGCGGCCTGCTCCACGTCGGCATCCTGAATGCGAGTTGTGCCGAGGCGAATGTTGCCCGCCACCGTGCCGGTGAAGAGAAAAGGATCTTGCAGCACGACGCCGATGCGGCCGCGCAGCTCGTCGAGGTTCATCTCGCGAATGTCGATGCCATCGATGCGGATTGCGCCGCGCTGCACGTCGTAGAAGCGCATTAAGAGCGAGATGAGAGTGGTTTTGCCGGCGCCGGTATGGCCGACCACTGCGACGGTCTGGCCCGGCTCGATGGTAAAAGTCACGTCGCGCAGCACCCAGTCGGGGTCTTTTGCGGGCGCAGGAGATGCCGGGCTTTGGGCCGTCCCGGCGGGGTTTTGGCTTGTCACCTTAGGTGCAGTTCCTGGTGCAGACACACTGGCGGTTCCTGGCATGTTGTAGGCGAACCACACATGATCGAATTCTATGCGGCCGGGACCCGTGGCTTTCTTGGTGACTGCCGGGGAGGTGATCTCAACTTTCGTATCGAGCAGCTTGAAGACGCGCTCTCCGGCGGCCATCGCGCCTTGCAGGATGTTGTATTTCTCGCTTAAATCCTGAATGGGACGGAAGAAGCGCTGGGCATATTGCATGAAGGCGACCAGCACGCCGATGGTCATGGCGGTCTCGGTCACGCGCAGCGTAAAGAGCGTCTTGAAGGAGAAGCCGAGGCTTACGGTCGAGACGGATAGTTGGCGGAGAATGCCGTTCCCGCCAAACCAAATGATGCTCGCAACCGCGATCGACGAAAGAACTTCCACTACCGGGTAATAGATCGCATAGGCCAGGATGGCGTCTTTGTAGGCCTCCATGTGCGAGGCGTTGATGTCCGAAAACTGCTGGTAGGCGCGCTTTTCGCGGTTGAAGAGCTGGAGCACGAGCATGCCCGAGATGGCTTCCTGCAAGAACGAATTAATGCGAGCGATGGCGATGCGGATGCGGCGGTAGGAGTCGCGCACCTTGTCGCGAAAAACCTTGGTCACGTAAACGATCAGCGGAAGCACGAGGAAGGTGAGCAGCGCGAGCTTCCAATTCATGTCAAGCATGATGGCGAGGATGAAGCTCAGCACGAACACGTCTTCGAAAATCGAGACCACGCCGGCGGTAAACATTTCGTTGAGCGCGTCGACGTCGGTAGTGACGCGGGTCACCAGGCGACCGACTGGGTTCTTGTCGAAGAAACCGATGTGCATGTGCTGAAGGTGGCGGAAGATCTGGCTGCGCAGATCGAACATTACTTTTTGTCCGGTCCACTGCATGAGGTAGGTCTGGAGGAATTCGAGCGCAAAGGTAAAAACCAGCAAGCCGACGTAGAGTTCGCCAATCTGGCCAATTCCCTTGAGCGGTGAATTGCTGAGGTGATCGCCGAGCCAGGAGTGGGTGTGCTCGGATTTCGCCAGATATTTGTCGATGGCGACCTTGGTGAGAAAAGGCCCGAGCACGTCGGCGATCGACTTCAGGATGATGGCCACCAGGGCCACCCCGACATGCCATTTATAGGGACGCAGGTAGCCGAGAAGACGCCGCATCAGGCGGCCGTCATACGCTTTACCTACGATTTCGTCTTCTTGATTGGAGGCCATTTATGGTTGGACGGGAGCGGCCGCTCCGGGCCGAGAACGCTCGCGCCGAAGCTAAAGATTACCCTAAATAGATGGCATAACGTCGCGCAGGATGGAAAAGGTTTGCAGCATGGGGGCGGCTGTCCTGCTCTGGTTTCTTGTACTTGCGGCTTTATTTTGGCATTTGGAGTGCAGAGTCATGAGTGGGCCGCATCCCAGGTTGGCGAGGCGGCCACGATTATGTGATTGCAGTTACCGCTGCAAGTGCGGTATTTTGCTACGTCTTTCGGATGTTCGTCGTCCCGTGGCAGGAGGCTCCATGATTGCGAGCAATTCGATTGCGCACCTTTCGACTGCGAACAATTTCACAACCCAGGCAAGCCAGAAGGAAAAGGTTGCGCCCGCGCCGCACGATCGCTGCGGCTGGTTCCAGCCCTCGGCTTTAAGACGCGCCAACGCGACCGCGGTTAATGAGTCGGCCTGGCGGCTGGTGCTGCTGGGCGCGCCTGGCGTCGGCAAGGGCACGCAGGCCGATCTCCTGAACCGGCGGCTGGAGACATGCCATCTTTCGACTGGCGACCTCTTTCGAGCCGCCTCCAAACAGAAAGACGTGGAGCCGAGTCCCGCCATGCGGGTCGCCCTTGAGTACATGCGGCGCGGCGACCTCGTTCCCGATAGCACGGTGTGGGAGATGGTATGCGAGCGCACGGAGTGCCTGCGCTGCTCTGCGGGATTTGTTCTGGATGGTTTTCCGCGTACGCTTTGCCAGGCCGAATCGCTCAAACAGCTCATGGAGAGCGAGAGGATTCCGCTGAATGCGGTGGTCAATTACGAGCTGCCGCTGGCCGACATTGTGGCGCGCCTGAGCGGCCGGCGCACCTGCGAGAAATGCAAGGCCGTTTATCATGTGACCGGCAACCCGCCGAAAGTCGATGGAGTGTGCGACCGCTGCCAGGGCAATCTTTTTCAGCGCGAGGATGATCGCCCCGAGTCGATCACCGTGCGCATGGCAACCTACGAGCGCAGCACGGCGCCGCTCATTGAGTTCTACAAAGGGCTGGGCTTGTTGGTGTCAGTTGCCGCTGTCGGATCGCCCGATGAAATCTGCGCGCGGACGATGCAGGCGCTTGGGGCGCGGGTTGGAGCGACAGCGAGGTTGAGCGACTAAGGCGAGAGTCTAGCCGCGGGAGCCGCTTCCTTCCTGACAAAAAAACATTACTGCTTCTGCGCGGTCCCGCCCGCCTTCGGCGGCGTGCAATCGTTTTCCTTTTGACAGATCGGGCACACTACTTTGGAGTTCTGCTTCTGCATCTGGTGAAGGAAGACGGAAAATGTCTGGCCGCAATAGTTGCATAGGGCTTCTATCGAGTCGTCGGCTGGATTTATCTGTTCGTGTGGCATCCCAATTATTTTAAGCCAACACCTGCCGCTGTGGCGTGCGCGCCGCGAATACAATAACCGTAACGTGCCTCTCGGCCTTTATCTATCGGTTCCGTTCTGCCGCACGAAGTGCAGCTACTGCAACTTTGCCTCCGACGTCTTCTCGAAGTCTGCCTATGAAAACTATGTGGTGCGCGTCGTGGAAGACATTGCCAACGCGCGCGCGACGGCGGCCGAGGCGGGAGGCGAATTCGAGGAGCGCGTCGATTCGATTTATCTGGGTGGAGGAACGCCCTCGATTCTGGAAGGGGCGCAACTGTTGCGCATCTTCGGCGCGCTGCGCGATCACTTTGCGATCGACGGCGACGCCGAGATCACTGTCGAGTGCGCTCCCGGGACGCTGACGAACTCACTAATCGAGACCCTACTGCGGGCGGGCGTGAATCGCGTCAGCCTGGGCGTGCAGTCATTTGACGATCGCGAGGCGCAGTCGGTTGGGCGGCTGCACACGCGCTCCACGGTGATCGACGAGATTGCACGCTTGCGCCAAAGCGGCCTGAATAACATCAACGTCGATTTGATTGCCGGATTGCCTTATCAGACGGATGAGAGCTGGCGTTATTCGCTGAGCGAGCTAATTGCGCTGGGCGTTCCGCACGCGAGCGTTTACATGCTGGAGGTGGACGAGGACTCGCGGCTGGGCAGAGAATTAATGGCCGGAGGCACGCGCTATCACGCGCACTTTGTGCCCGACGACGCGGCCACCGCCGACTTCTACGTGCAAGCATGCGAGACGCTGAATGCGGCGGGGATTGAGCAATACGAAATTTCAAATTTTGCGAAGTTGGGGCCGGAGCGGGGCGGCGCTGGCGAGACTTCAGCGGGAGAGCATGGCTGGCAATCGCGCCACAACTTGAAATATTGGACGCGCCAGCCCTATCTCGGCTTCGGCGTCGATGCGCACTCGATGTTGGCCGTCGCCCCGAGCCATCTTTCCGCTGATCGCGAGTCGATTCGCATCGCCATGCCGGATTCGCTCGATGCCTACATGAATCACGGACCTGCGGCGCTCACGCCCGTTTCCACGCATGCGGCCCTCGAGGAGACGTTTTTTCTTGGGCTGCGGCTTAATCGGGGCTTTGATCTCAAGCTGCTTCGGGCGCGGTTTCCGGCCGAGGCGGAGGCGTTCGATTCGATTGTCGAAGACTGTTTGCGCGATGGTTTGCTGGAAAAGCGAGACGAGAATGTGCGGCTGACCGGGCGCGGCCGGTTGCTGTCGAACGAAGTGTTTGGCAGATTTCTGGTCGAAGAAAAAGCCGCTGACGAAATTCAGCCGACAGGTGTCAGAAAGTAAAGTGGGAACCGGCCACGTGAATCCACGTTAGTTGGCCGATGATTGCCATTCGGCTATGGCCTATCCGGCTCCCACCAGGTCAATAGTCTTGCGAATCGCGCCTTCCCAGATGCAAGGCTCCGAGGGCAACGCTTCGATGCCCGCTTCCCCCGAACCGGCCCATGCGATGCGGAATTGCGCTCGCTGTGTTCCGTGCTGCACGTCGAGGAGCCCGCCGGCGCCGATCCTGGCACGAACTCCCAACAGCACGGCGCCGCTCAGGCTCACATTCTTGACCCGCACGACCTCCTCGAACGGGCGGCCCATCCGGTCAACCCCCCGGATGCGCACGGGAAACTCAACTCTGAGCCGCGGCTCTTTGCGCCGGTCGGTTTTTAGCCGATGATTGCTTGCTGAATCCAAGCGAAATCATAGGACGAAAGCGATTGAGTGGATAGATCGCGTTAGTTATCTGGGGGTGATTACCAGCCGGAGGCTACAGGTGGGAAAGGCCGACTGCTGGCCATTGGCGGGGAAAACTGGCTGAAGCTGATAACGAGTTGCTGAGAGCGGAGAGCTGACAGCTAAGAGCTACGTCCTAATTTTTCCAGGCGCACGAGCCCGGCCCATCCGGACTGCCGCATGATCCGCAAGGTCCCGAGGACATCGGCCCCGCCGGCATAGGCGACGACGAACCACTCTTCGCCGAGACCGCAAATACAGATAGTTTCGGCTCCAGCTTCTTGCTCTCGCACTTCGGGCAGGCGGCTTTTTGCTGGCCGTAGACGAGCGCTTCAAACTGGTGGCGGCATTCCTTGCAAACATACTCGAAGATCGGCATTAATGGACTCCGGAACATCTTGCTGTCGTCGGTCGTTAGTCGTCTGTCGCCAGCGCGCAAGTGCCTGATGAGTAGCGGTCCGATGCCTGACGACCGACGATGACGACCGTCGACTGACGACCTGAACAGCCGACTTCTATTTAAAATCAAAGTGTGGGCTCTCCGCAAACTCCGCCAGTGACCAATACTTTCGTGCCGCGACGCGGATTGCGGGGCGGACACGTCCAAACGGTCGCCAGTTTTCTGATCCAGCGGCATCTTCGTCTGCCAGCCCCGGATGCGCGCATGATCGAGGTTGCGCCCGGCGTTCAAGTGTTGTGCCACTGCCACTGGCAGGCCGACCGCGCGCAGGCACTGACGATCATCGTCGTGCATGGGCTCGAAGGATCGAGCGCTTCGCAATACATGCTTGGCGTCGCAGAAAAAGGATTGCGGGCGGGGATGAATGTGATCCTCTATAACCAGCGCAACTGCGGCGGCACGGACGGGCTGGCTCCGGAGCTTTATCACTCGGGCTTGTCAAACGACATCGCGGCGGTAGCGCGAGAGATCATCGCGCGCGACGGAGTTTCGCGCCTCGCGCTGGTCGGCTTCTCGATGGGCGGCAATCTCGTGCTGAAGCTGGCCGGCGAATGGGGCAAGAATGAAGACGCGCCGCCGCAATTTCGCGCGGTGGCCGCGTGTTGCCCGGCGCTCGATCTCGCGGCTTCGGCCGATATGCTCCATGCGCCGTCCAACCGCCTCTACGAGTGGTATTTTCTGTGGGCCTTGCGGCGAAGGATGAGGCAGAAGGCGCGCCTGTTTCCCGGGCATTTCGATCTCAGTCGATTGGAGGGCCTGCGCAGCCTGCGCGAGTTCGACGACAAAATTACCGCCTACTATTGCGGTTTTACCGGAGCGGTCGACTATTACGACCGCGCTTCCGCTGCGCATGTAGTCGGAGAGATTTCAGTTCCGACGTTAATTCTGCATGCGGCCAACGATCCTTTCATCCTTATCACGCCCGAGACCCGGCAGAAGATTCTGGCGAATCCGCACATCAAATTCGTGGAAACCGAAGACGGCGGGCACTGTGCGTTTATTGGAGAGGCAAGCAAGAATGGGCTGGGCGGCGGGAGTGGAGAGGCCATCGTCGAGGATGACGGTTTTTGGGCGGAGACTGAGATCGTAAACTTCCTGCGGAGATTTTGATCTCGGACGCCGACGACCGACGGCCGACGACGGGCGACTGACGACCAACGACTATTTATGGATGCCGATTTCTCAATCGAACTGGGCCACGACGATCCAGTCCTGGATTTCCCGTGGACGGACCCGTCTGCGCAAGTCGCTTATTACGACGTGAAGCGTCATCCGGAGTTGATGGCGAAGGTCGACGAGGCCCTGAAGTTTCCTGAACTGGCGGCGTTTCTCCGCTCGGTTAACTCGACGCGCAGTGGGTTTGAAAGCGCGAAGTGCGATGCATGGGCGACCAGCGAACTGACTGCCGAGGAAGACATCTTCGCCGCGGCGTACAAGTTTTCAAGTTACGTCGACTTAGTCTGTTCGAATGTTGAGCAGCGTCGGTCTTTCGATTTCCATGAGGGATTTGCCAGGGAATTGACCGACCTGCTGAGGCGCGCTCCGGAAATGCTCGTCTCCGTGGAGGTGTGCGTCCGGCGCTGCTTTTTCGCCGAGACTCAGCCAGTGCTTGAGGGCTTCTATTTCACAATCTATGTCAACGGCTACGGCGGAGACGAACCGGCGGCGCAGACGAATTGGGCGATCGGCTTGCAGTTGGCAGCGAATGCAATTCTTCAGCTGTCCGCCGGCCGGTAATGAGAATCGCTGTTCGCCGGGTCAGAAGCCTTGAGCCGCGAGCCTCGAACAACCAGGCCCGAAATGGCGGCCAACCAGTTGCTCAAAACTCGCGGCTCGTGACTTACTTGCGACCCAATTAACTAATGTCCTGCGTTGATTAGTATCTTCGTTAATTAATGTCCTGGCGCGCCTCCAGCTTCTTCACCAGACCACCGACGTAGGTTTTCTGATTGTCGGGTGCGCTTGCCAGCGCCAGCTTCATCTCCTTGGCGGCGTCGTCGAAGTTGCCTTGCGATGAGTACATGCGCGCGAGGCCGGTATGCGTGAACCACATGTCGGGATGCTTCTTCGCGTTCTCCCGGAACATCGCATACGCCTCGTCGTTGTGTTTTTCAGCCTGGAGTCCACGCGCGAAGAAGTGGATCTGCAACGGCGTCGCCATATCGAGCGCCCGTTTCTGCGCGGTCATGGCGTCATCCTTGCGGTTCATCGCCAGCAGGATCTTTGACTTGGTAATTTCATTGTCGTAACGATCTTCAACGTCGATCGATTTGTTGGCGTAGGTCAGGGCATCTTCGTAGTCGGTTTTTTCTGTGATCAGATAGTTGGCGGCTTCGTCCCAGCCTTCCCACGTGTATTGTCCAAGGCCGCGCAGCTGCTTCTTCATGCTGGCTTCCGCGATTTCGTGCACGTCGACCGCAACTTTGAATGGCACTGCAACCTTTTCCCATTCGAGTTCAACGACGGCCGAGTCGGGCTTCACGTCATCGAAGTCATAGGTCAATGCATTGTGCATTTCAGCGGTCTGCGGCTTTACATTGACGCGCAGAGCGTCCTCATCTTGCTTATAGGTGAACGATCCCCACGAGGTTGAGCTCTTGGAAAAAATGATTGTCCATTCATCGGCATTAGGGATCATGTGGAGGCCATAGGTGCCCGCCGGGAGCGCCTTGCCTTCAATCGTGACCGGATCGGTGAACGTGATGGTCGTGTTCTCGTTCGCGCCCGCACGCCAAACCTGTCCGTAGGGAACGAGGTCGCCCCAAACCTTGCGGTCCTTGATCAGCGGCCGATGATAGGTGATGGTGATGTCAGTGATGCCGATGCGCTGCCCGACGACCGCGCGCTGGCTTTGCCGCGGCAGGTCGAGAACAAATCCCTGCGCCAGGCAAAGGCCCGTGAACGCTGTTAACAGCAGGCAGAAGACAAATCCTCGTGATACTGCTCGAAACGTGCTGCGAACCTGGTTGCGAGCTTTGCTGCGACCTTGGGCTCGAAATCTCTCTTGGAACATGGGCAATACCTCCTTGAAGTATGTGTGTGATCGATTGTGGGCGATCAATTGTCCGTCTGGTCAAATGTCTGTCTGATCACCTGTCTATTTGCATCAATGGAAATTTTGTCGAAAAACGGTCGCCGCCGAAGGCGGGCCGGACCCCGAGTCACCAACTTAGACGCGCAGGTTTGCAGTGAGTGAGCAAACGCCTCGCTACCAGCAATTTGGTCCGCGAATTTCCTCAACGGCAGGGGCTACGGGAAATGGAATTTGTGAATCTAAGTGAGTGATCCGGCGTACTTTTTGCGGAACCGTCGAGCCCTGTTCTCCGTATCTACCTCAGAGCCCGGGAGGGTGAGTTACGGACCGCGCCCGGCTGCTATTCACCTATGCGGATGCTCCTCGAAATCGTGCGCCAGTCGCTCGCCACGCTGTGGGCGCACAAGCTTCGCTCGTTTCTTACCATGTTCGGGATCGCCTGGGGCGTAGGTTCGCTGCTGCTGCTGGTTGGCCTTGGCGAAGGTTTTCGCAGCGGCCAGAACCGCCAGCTCTCAAATCTTGGCCAAGACATTATGTTTACCTTCCCCGGCCGTATTCCAGCCGTCGAAGGCAGCACGCAGTCCGGCCGCACCTACCATTTTACGTATGGCGATTATCTCGCCATCCAGAGCGACGCCCGCACTGTGAAGTACGTTTCGCCGGTGCTGAATCGCGAAGATATCCGCGCGGTCAGCGATTATGGCTCGACCAACGGGCAGGTGTTCGGCGTGGCGCCGATCTATAACCAGATCCGGCACGTTCCCGTCGACCCGGGCCGCTGGTTCAACGACGAAGATAATCGCGAGACCCGCCGCGTGGCCGTTGTGGGCTGGGAGCTGCTCAAAAACATATTCCCGGGCCGGCCGGCGGTGGGTTCGACCATCATGCTCAACGACATCAGTTTTGAAGTGATCGGCGTGGTCACCAAGGTCGGACAGGACGGCAACAACGGCACCAACGCGCGCATTTTTATTCCGATCGAAACCATGCGCAACCTGTTTCGCATAAAAGATCAGAATTCGGAAGACGCGATTTCGTTTCTGAACTATCGTCCGCTGACGCCGGCGATGGACCTCGAGGCAAAAAAGGAAGTGCATGAGATTGTGGCGCGCCAGCACGAGTTCGATCCGAAACTGACAGATGCCTTTGAAGACTGGGACACGATTGAAGACAACAAGCGTGTGGGCAAAATCTTCAGCGGGATGGACTGGTTCTTAGGTGTCGTCGGAGTAGTTACGCTCGCGCTGGGCGCGATCGGGATCATAAATATCATGCTGGTTTCGGTGACGGAACGCACGCGCGAGATCGGCCTGCGCAAAGCGTTGGGCGCAACGCATCGCGCCATCATGACGCAGTTTTTTGTCGAGGGAGCTTTTCTGACGGCGTTGAGTGGAGGCATCGGCCTTGCGATCACGACGGCGTTTGTAACGCTGCTTGCCGCCCTGCCGGCGCCGGAAGGTTTCGACACGCCACGCATCGTGCCCGCCTCGGCGGTGGTTGCGATTGTGTCGCTGGCGGTCGCGGGCATTGCAGCTGGTTTATATCCGGCGCGGCAGGCCGCGCTGTTGCCGCCGGTAGAGGCATTGAGACAAGAGTAAGTGGGAGAGCCATTGGGAAATTGAGTAATTGGGGAATTTGAAAGTCAAGTTGCTTTAGGGTTTTAAATTTCTCAATTACTGAATTACAAAATTATCTTTATGATCCTCGAACTCGCTCGCCAGGCCTACAATGCGCTGAAATACAATCGCCGCCGCAGTGTGCTGACCATGCTCGGCATGGCGTGGGGCATCGCGACAGTCGTGCTGCTGCTCGCCTACGGCAACGGATTCGAAAACGCGCTCTGGATCGCCTTCCGCTCGTGGGGCACGAATCTGGTCTTCGTTTTTCCCGGTCGCACCTCGCTGCAAGCCGGAGGGACCAAGGCCGGCAGCGAAATCAAGCTTACCGTCAACGACCTCGATTATCTTCAGGCCGAAGTGCCGCTGCTCAAGCGCATCTCTCCCGAGGCGTTTAAGCAGTGCGTGGTCGCGTATGGCATTCGCAGCGACAATTACGGCGTCAGCGGCGTCTATCCCTACTATTCGCACATGCGCCGCATGGATGTGCAGGACGGAACATTCTTCACCGAACTCGACGAAAACACGCGCAGCCACGTTGCCGTGCTGGGAGCCGACGTAAAGAAAAAACTTTTCTCAGGCCAGAACGCGCTCGGCGAAAAGGTGCGCCTCGACGGCATTTCCTATCAGGTGATCGGCGTGCTTAAGTACGTCATTCAAAATGGCGACGACAACATGAACGGCAAAGTGTACATCCCCTACAGCGCCATGAGCGACCTGATGAACACTTACTACCTGAATGCGGTTGCGATCGAGTATGAAGGCGATCACCAAAAAGTCGCCGACGCGGTGCGGCGCTCGATGGCCTTCCATCACGATTTCGATCCCAAGGACAAGCGCGCGATTTTTGTCTTCGACGTCTTCGCAGATCTGCTCGACCTGCGAGTGATCACGACCGGCATCAAAATTCTGCTTGGCTTCATCGGGCTGCTGACGCTCGGCATCGGCGGCGTCGGCCTGATGAACATCATGCTGGTCTCGGTCACCCAGCGCACGCGCGAGATCGGCATCGAAAAAGCGCTCGGGGCGCACGGTTGGCACATCCTGGTGCAATTTCTTGCCGAAGCGCTGGTCATCACGCTGCTCGGCGGAATCGCCGGCGTGGTGCTCGCCTACATCGTGTCGTGGTCGGTGGGCTCGCTGACGCTGTGGAGCGCCTTCATCGAAAACGGCAAAGATGGCGACATTCGCCTGACCATCAACGCCGCGACCTTGATTGCGTCGACGACGATATTAGGATTCGTCGGAATAGTCAGCGGCATGCTACCGGCGATCAAAGCATCGAGGCTCGATCCGATTGAAGCGCTGCGGTACGAGTAGGGCAGATATCAGGTCTTAGGTCTCAGAGGGTAACGGCTCGCGCCGCCGCGCGATGGTCCTCGATTCTTAATACGTGACATGAGGTGTTACGGAGGCTTTCCGAGATAGAATGCATGCTTGCATCTTGCCGTCGCGCATAGCCAGGAGCAACGCATGCCAAAGCTCAGCGGTGCTGCACTTGTCTTCTTCTTACTATGTTGTTTCATCTGTGGCGCTCGCTCTCAAACCAGTCCGACCTTAGCAGGGCAGCCAGGGAACCTGAAGACTATCGTTGTATCGCCTGGAACTAGTTCGGATTCCGTTATCGTAGTACCCCCGGCTAGGTTGCAAAGAGTTGGTTTTCACAATGAGAAACATGTAGCCGGAGATCTGACAGCGTGGCTTAACAAAGAAACCGCCCTGAACGGCCTGTACTCGCCGGAGTTGCAGCCATGGCACATCGTTGTCATCTATGACCAGTTTGATGAAGACGGTGACAATGTGCACAGTGGCGTCTACGAGGAATTTTGGGCTGGCCCCAAAAAATACAAACGAATTTATAAGAGTGACAATTTTAACCAGACTGATTACGCGACTGCGCGTGGTCTGTTTCGCCGAGGCGATCAACAGTGGCCCGACCGCGCTGAAGAGCAGGTTCGGACGGAGGTTCTCGCCCCGTTTTCGTTCGCTGCGACGCTCCAAGGGTCTAGCGTAACGATTGAGGATCGGGTTTTTGGCCCGAACCATCTCCAGTGTGCCCTAATCGAGCAAGACTCGCCGACGGTGAGCGATCCGACCCAGTACTGCTTTGAACCGGACAGTTCGGTTCTTCGTTATGTCCGTGGATTAGGATGGGACCAAACTGCATACAATGGAATCGCAACATTCCAGGGGCGAAATATCGCTCGGGAGATCGAAGTCACAGACGGCGGCAAACCATACCTGAAACTCCGCGTGCAAACGCTAGAGATGATTTCGCATGTCGATGAGGCCGATCTTGCGCCGCCCCCCGACGCGCTTGACCTACAAGGCAAGAGGGTGTCAGGCGTGCATCCGAAGCCAGTTAAATCAAGCTATCCGGAATATCCAGCCTCTCTTCGGGGACAGCATTTTTCCGTTGATGTCGAGTTTGTAATTGGGAAGGATGGGCATGTCCTGAGCGCCCATGCGATCAGCGGCCCTAAAGAAGGCCGCAAGGCATGCGAAGATGCAATACGAAAATGGGTGTATTCGCCTTATCTCGTCCTCGGCGAACCCGTCGAAGTCGAAGCCAAATCTTTTTGCAGTCACCAGTAGCCTGGGCTGAAGAAGAGTCCCCCTAAGATTAAAGGGCTCCATCCACGAGAAACGTTGGGATTCTCCGCCGACTACTTTATAACTCCATGCTTCCTAAGTATCTCAGCCGTCCTCTCAATCGGCAGGGCCTCAACCGTGTGTCCGTTCCCGGTTGTAGTTGTAGCGCGGAACATCGAGTTGTAAACCGCCTCCTCGGTCGCTTCGATTGCGGCCTCGAACAGTGGCGACATGGCGTCATTCGTCAGCACTTCGATATGCCGCGTCAACGCTTTATTCTCTGTTCGTATGCGCACCTGCGGCGCCGACGAGAATGCAATGGCGTAATCTCCGCTGCCGTTCGAGGCAGAGCTTCCCGTGCGAGCTACGCCCAGCCAGGCTCGCGCGGCCAGCCGCTTCAGGTTGCGCGCGTCGAGGGGCGCGTCGGTTGCGACTACGATCATCACTGACCCATCTGCAGAATCTCAGCCCCGCCTATCAGCGCCCCGCCGTCCGCACGCCGGTTGTCTTTTCAACTTCTTCGCGCAGGTAGTATTGCCCAAGCTCCTGGCCCACCGGCGCGCCCGCAATCGTGAGCACTCCACCGTAATTTGTTTGCACGAGAACACCCACCGTGTATCCGCCGAGCTTCGCCGGCAGTTGGCGTGACGCGGTTCCGATGCCGCCCTTCCAGCCGAAAGCCACCGTCCCCGTGCCTGCGCCCACGGCGCCTTCTTCGACCGGACCGGGCTTGGCATTCTTAATTGCGGCGAACACGTCTTCGGGCGCGATGTGGCGGCCACGAATGTCGCTCAGATATCCATCGTTGGTTTCGCCGACCACCGGGTTGATCGACAGCACATCCTCGTTGCCCGGCAGATTCAGCATGTAAGTGATCAGCGCGTCGGCCACGCGCGGCACGCTGGTGGTTGATGTGAGTAGGATGGGCGTCTCGATGTCGCCCAGTTCCTCTATCTGGGTTGAGCCAGTCATCTTTCCGAAGCCATTGCCTACAAAAAGCGCTCCCGGCACTTTTTCGCGATAAAGATTGCCGGCATGCGGAAGGATGGCGGTAACGCCGGTCCGCAGATCATCGCCGCGGATGATGGTGGTGTGCCCAACCTCGACTCCGGCAACATCGGTGATCGCATCCAAGGGACCGGGCGGCAGAACACCAATCTTCAGCCCGAGGTCTGAGGCGCGCGGGCGTGTGGGGGATGTGTTTGGGGACGCGCTTTGAGACGCCGTGCTTTGGGCTGAAGCGGCCGGAATGACGAGTAGCAGGGCAGTGGCGACGAAAATTGTCACGGTAACGGCACGGCGGCTGACAGGGAAGAGACGTGTCTGCATCATGATCATGGAGAGATGCTACTACGGTCGAAAACGCTGGCTGGCCCAGATGTTTGCGTCCGCGATGCCGCGAGTGAGTGTAAAGTGAGGGGGTGTAAAGTAGGTATCGTCGATGATCGCGACTACCGCATACCGCGTTTACACGCTCCGTTTATTTGATCCGATTGACGTTTTGCTGACTCGCACTTTAAATTCTGGCAACTCAAACCCCGAAGGAGGAAATCCTTGCGTAGCTTCTATCTCGCTTTAGCCTGCTTGGTCGCGCTCAGTCTTGGGATCCCTGTGGTGGCGCAAACCAAAGCTGCCCCAACAAAAACCGCCGCGCCATCCGGTGCTGCCGACAAGGAAAAAATCGAAACCCTTTATCAGGCATACGTAAAGGCGTTCAAGGCCAAGGACGTAAACGCGATTATGTCGCTTTACGATCCGAATGAATTGTTTGTATTCGACGTGATACCGCCGCGGGAGTATCCGAGCTGGGCCGCCTACAAGAAAGATTGGGAGGACCTTTTCGCGTCGAAGCCGGGACAGACCGATATTCACCTTACCAATCTGGAAGTCACCGTAGTTGGACCAGTGGCCTATGCACACAACATTCAGAGCGTATATTTTACGGGTCCAGACGACTCCAGGATCAACTTGTCCGTGCGCGTCACCGATGTGTTGCGCAAAGTGAACGGCAAATGGCTGATCGTGCAGGAGCACGTCTCGGTGCCGGTTGATCTCGCCACGGGCAAAGCCGATTTATTGTCGAGACCGTAGTCGCAGGCCGGAGTGGCGTGGTCGGACTCCGAAACCCCATTCCGGCCGACTCCACTACAATGTTGGCGTGCCCGAATCTCTGCAACTTGCCAAAGTTCTTGACCATCTCAGTCTTTACGAGCATCCGCTGCTTACGTTCTCCGCGCGCGAGACGAACGGCGTCATCGAGATTCTGATCGATCTGAAGAACTCAACCGTGCCGGTGCACCAATATGTGCTGCCGATTCACGCGCGCGATCTGGATCATTCGCAGTTCACATGGCACCTCCAGCGCCAGATTTATGACGGGCTCCACGACTACTTCATCGAGATGTTTGTCAGAACGCCGCAGGATCGCGAGAATGTGGGCCTGGTTTAAGTATTTCAGTTAAGTTATTGATATATAAATATTTTACGAGTAAGCCTTTATTCTTCAAAGACCTGGCCGGCTTTGCGCCGCTAAGTCTTTGATTTTAAAAGACCGAACAGCCAGGGGTCTAAGCTGTCTCTTCGCGACCAGATCGAAGGCGAAATTCGCGAACGCGGGCCAATTCCGTTTTCGCGCTACATGGAAATCTGCCTCTACGATCCGATCGCTGGCTATTACTCGCGCAACGCCGAGCAATTCGGCAAAGCAGGAGACTTCTACACCTCAAGTGACGTTCACGCCGTCTTTGGACGCCTGCTCGCTCGCCAGTTCGAAGAGATGTGGCAAGCGCTCGACCGTCCAGCGCAACTCGAGATCCATGAGTTAGGTCCAGGTCGAGGACTCTTCGCCAGGGACGTTCTCGACTGGTCGCGGAAGAAGTTCCCAGACTTCTTCGCCGCCATGAAATACACGCTGCAAGAGTCATCGCCAGCGCTGCAAGCCAAGCTGCAAGAGACTCTCGACGAACACATAGCCAGCGGCAAAGCGACCATCGCCCGTGTGGCGCGAACACTCCTGTACGCGTCCGTTCCGGAGGAACGGTCGAACGCCGCAATCCACCGCGGTTGTGGAACCGACACTCCACTGATCATCTTCGCCAACGAGTTCTTCGACGCGATTCCAGTGGAAATCCTGAGCGCGCAAGGCAAGCTCCACCTAGCCCTCGAAGACGGCCATTTGAAGGAAGTCTGGCTTCCGCCCGCGGAGGAAGACCTGGAATTCCTCGATCGCTACAGCGTTCATCCCGAGGCGCAAGAGTATGTGAACGACCGCATCGACGTTCCGCTGGCGGCGCAAAGCTGGCTTGCGCGGGCGGCAAACGCCATCGAGCGCGGGTTTCTGGTCGTAGTCGATTACGGCTACACGCGCAGCGAGCAACTCGCGGGACGCCATCGCGGAACGCTTGTGGCCTATCGCCAGCATTCCGCCAGCGCCAATGTTTATGAGGCTCCGGGCGAGCAGGATCTGACCGCGCACGTCAACTTCACGGCGCTGACCGCAGCCGCGGAGCAGGCCGGAATGCGGACCGAGAGGCTCATCTCGCAATCGCAATTCCTGATGGGCATTGGCGAGACGACGCGGTTTGCCGACGCCTTCGAGGAATGCCGCGTTCCGCAAGAGCGCGCCAAGGTCGCGCTACAACTGAAGCATCTCGTGACGCCTGAGGGCATGGGCGAGACGTTTCACGTGCTGGTCGCCAGCCGCAATGTGGACGCAGCCAAGGTTGCGGCGTTGAGTGGCCTCAGTTTCGGCGCGATTCATACGGATTAAATGGTAGAACGACTGCGCAGTACTCACGCGCATAAACCAAAGTGCACTATTTTCGGTGCTTATTTAACATTCCTGAAATATCTTTGCAGTAAACTGCCGATTAGAGTCGCATGGCATCCGCGCGCACATCGCAGTATGCGTTGCCGTTGCAGGTAGCGGCCGTCTGCTACCGCAGACGGAACGCGCATGCCGAGTTTCTGCTGGTCAACACCAATGGCGGCAATAAGTGGACGTTCCCCAAGGGAGCGCCCGACAGCCGCATGTCGCACAGCCAGGCTGCCGAACGCGAAGCGCACGAAGAAGCGGGCGCGATCGGCACGATTGAGCCGCGCCACTTTCACGTCTACATTCACTCCAAGGGCGTCTTCTGGCAGCCTGGAGGCGTGCAGGAGTATGTGGTCAAAGCATTCCTGATGGAGATTCGCCAGACTCGACGGCCGGACGAAGATGGACGCAATCCGACGTGGTTCGATGCGGAGGGAGCGCGCGCCATCCTTGCCAAAGGCCGTGAAGTAAAGTACGCGCGCGAGCTTCAGGCCGTCATCGACCGCGCGTTGGAGCACATTGATCAAGCCAAATTGGCCGCCGCCCGCTAGCTGACGGCTTAGAGAGCAAGTTTCGCTTCCTCCGCTCACACCATTCTTCCTTCCGACTTTTACTCTTACAGACCGCGGACAGGAGTGTCCGCGCCACACGATCTCGTGAGACGATAAAAGAGTCCATGATTCAACTCTCATCCGCAGGCAAGCGATATGGCCACAAACTCCTGTTTGAAGATGCCGACTGGCTGATTACGCCCGAGTCGCGCATCGGACTGGTGGGCGCGAATGGTACCGGCAAATCCACGGTGATGAAGATTCTTGCCGGGATGGAATCGCTCGACTACGGCACGATCTCGCGGGCCAAAGGCATCTCCGCCGGATACCTGCCGCAGGATGGGCTGACGCTTTCGGGGCGGTCGATTTTTGCTGAGTGCATGTCGGTGTTTGACGACCTCCACGACATGGAAAAGGAGATGGAGTCGCTGACTCACAGCATGTCCGAACTCGACCACACCGGCCAGGAATATGCCAATGTCGCCGACCGCTATCAGAAGCTGGAGCACGAGTTTCGCGCGCGCGACGGCTATACGCTCGAAGCGGAAGTCGGCAAGGTGCTGACCGGGCTGGGTTTCAATCGAGACGACTGGAAGCGGCAGACGGAAGAATTTTCCGGCGGCTGGCAGATGCGGATTGCGCTCGCCAAGCTGCTGCTACAAAAGCCGAACCTGCTGCTGCTCGACGAGCCGACGAATCACCTGGACCTCGAAGCGCGCAACTGGCTGGAAGAATATTTGACCAGCTATCCGATACGCTTTTGTACTGATCTCACACGACCGCTATTTTCTCGATATCACGGTGGACCGCATCGTTGAGATCTGGAACAAGAATCTGCACTTTTACGCGGGCAACTACGATCAATACCTCGTCGCCAAGGTTGCGCGCAAGGAACAGCTCGAATCGGCTTATAAGACGCAGCGCGATCGCATCGAGCAGATCGAGGTGTTCATCAATCGCTTTCGCTACACGGCTACTAAGGCCAAGCAGGTGCAGAGCCGAATTAAAGAGCTGGAAAAAATCGAGCGCATTGAAATTCCGGACGAAGAAAAGGTCGTGCACTTTACTTTTCCTCAGCCGAAGCCGAGCGGGAGGATCGTCGCCGAGTTCGCCAATGTCGCCAAGAGCTATGGCGAGCCCGGCGTCAACGAACACAAAGTTTTCGCCGACGTGAATTTTATGATCGAGCGCGGCGAGCGGATTGCGCTGGTCGGCGTGAACGGGGCAGGGAAGTCCACGCTGATTAAGCTGCTGGCCCGCACCGAACGGCTGAGCAGCGGCGAATACAAGCTCGGGCACGATGCGCAGGTCGACTACTTCGCGCAGGACCAATACAAGGAGCTGGATCAGGAGGCGCGCATTCTCGACGATCTGGGCGAGCTCTCTCCGTCGTCTACGCAAACCCATCTGCGCAGCCTGCTCGGATGTTTTCTCTTCTCCGGCGACGATGTATTCAAGCGCATCGGCGTGCTCTCCGGCGGCGAGCGCAACCGTTATGCGCTGCTCAAAATGCTGCTGCATCCGGCGAATTTCCTGTTGCTCGATGAGCCCACCAACCATCTCGACATTCGCGCCAAGGATGTGCTGCTCGAAGCATTGATGAAATACACGGGCACCGTAGTGTTCGTCTCGCACGACCGCTACTTTATCGACAATCTCGCTACGCGCGTGTTTGAAATTGGAGAAGGCAAGGTGGAGCTCTATCCCGGCAACTACGAAGATTATCTCTGGCGCAAGCAGGGCGGAGCGGCCAAGCAGGCGGCGGCCATTCAAAAAGACCTTGCGGCGAAGACCGCTGCGAAGGCCTCTGCGAAAGCCGAAGATAGGGCCGCGGAAACGGCCAAGGCGGCCGCGCCGACGAACGGAAACGCGGCGGCGGTCGACTCCAGCGATTCGAAAGGCAAGCGCTTGAACCCGATCAAGCGCCAGAAGATGCAGAATCGCCTGCGGGAAATCGAAGAGGAGATTACCAAAACGGAAGCTGCGATAGCGCTCACCGAAGGTCGGCTCCAGAGCTTTGTCAGCGCCGAAGAAACGCAGCGGCAGACGCAGGAACTTGCGATGCGGAAGAACGATCTTAGAGATCTGATGAACGAATGGGAAGAGTTGTCGGAGACGCTTGCTTACTGAATGCTGGTTAACGTCGTCTGCAACCGGACGATTATCAGACGATGCAGCGGATTAGCCGCCGGCCTTCAACTCCGTCAGCACCTGGCGGGCAATTTCTTTCAATGTTTCGAAGACGCCCTGGCCCTGGAAGGCGACGGCCTCGACGACGGGCTCATTTTTCTTGCGCAGGTCTTTTGACAGCGCGTCCACCGGGAGAACATTGGGCAGATCGCGTTTGTTCAACTGGAGCACGTAGGGAATTTTGTTGAAGTCGTAGCCGTGCTCTTTCAGGTTCGACATCAGGTTGTCGAGCGCCTCGACGTTGGCGTCCATGCGCTCCTGCTGCGAATCGGCGACGAAGACGATGCCGTCGACGCCCCGCAGAATCAGTTTGCGGCTGGCATCGTAAAACACCTGCCCCGGCACGGTGTAGAGGTGAATGCGGGTTTTGAAGCCGCGTACCGTCCCCAGATCGAGCGGCAGAAAATCGAAGAACAGGGTGCGATCGGTCTCGGTGGCGAGCGAGATCATCTTGCCCTTTTGCTGTTCCGCTGTTTTCTGGAAGATGAACTGGAGATTCGTCGTCTTGCCGCCTAAGCCGGCGCCGTAGTAGACGATCTTGCAGTTAATCTCGCGTGCGGCGAAGTTGATGAAACTCAAAAGACTCCCTCAAGAACACCTGACTACATGACAATTGCGAGCTACTCCCTGAAGCGGGAGCGTCTCGCTTAAACACTCAAAGCTGTACATCGGATCCTGCTCGTTTTTATATCACACCGTAAGGGAGGGTTGCAGGTTACTTCGGGTTACTGGGAAGCAGCGTCGGTATTCAGCCATCAGTTTTCATTACTGATGGCCGAAGCTGAGGACTGCTTATCTTGTTTTTTTATCCTATCTTGGCGCGGGCAGCGGATAGTATCCCTGTTTGGCGTAGACCTTGCAGTTGCGGCAGCGCACGCGTACATCGATGTCGCGATAGCCGCCGATGCCTTTCGTGCTGTAGCCGAGGGTGTACTGGTTGCGCGCATCGCTGAGAGCGGCGCTGTAGGCGCGCTCAATTTCCGCCGAAGTTACTTCGTTGTAGACCGTGCCGCCGCCGGTCGCCGAAACGTACTTCGGCAGGATGTCGCTGTAGCCGAGCAGGCCAGTCGTCTTGGGCAGGTGGATGTGCTGGATCTTGCCGTAAATGGGCGTGGATGCGCTTTCGAGGCCGATGGCGTACACAGTAATTTGCTGGGTCTGGAGCACTTTGAGCGTGTCTTTATAGCTGGCGGCTGAGCCGAGTTCGCGGCCGTCGCTGATCACAAAGATGATCTTCCGCCGGTCGGGCGCGCGTTTGGAGAGATCCCGCGCCGCCATCAGAACCGCATCGTTGAGGACATGCGCCACGCGAGGCGGCGTGCTGACCGGCATCACCGGCTGGTCCACCGGAATGCCGTTGATGATCGGCCCCTGCGGCCCGAGCGGCCCGCTGGTCACTGGAGGTCCGTTGTTTTCGCCGCTGTAGCTTTTGATCTGATTGAGCACCGCAGTCAGCTGTTTCCCGACCGTGCCGTAATCTGAAACCCGGCCGGCGGTGCTGCTGTAGGTGTAAATGGCTACTTCGTCGTAGGGAGTGAACGCGCCTTGCATGGCCGAAAGCGTCTGTTGGACCTTGCGCACGCCTTCATCGGGCATGCCGAGGTCAATAATGACGGCGGCCGAAAGAGCGAACGGGTCGCTGGTAAAGAACTTGAGCTGCTGGCGCTGCCCATTTTCCAGAACTGCGAAGTCTCCCGGCAAAAGACCGTTGACCATGCGTCCGTTTTCGTCTTTGACCGTCACCGGAACGAGCACGACGTTCGCAGTGGTTCTGATTGTGTAGCCAACATCCTGGCCCGTCTCTTTGTCTCTGGGAACGCTGCCGGCGGGCACAGTCTTGACCTCTGGCATGGGCGGAGGCGGTGTCTGGCCGGTATTCGGGGCTGGAAGATCGGGAGTGCTGTGAGGCGCCTCTTCGGGGGTGGATTTGGAGCTGCTTTCGGCGTTATCCGAGCCATCGGGCTGGCCGGATTGGTCGGCCCCGGGGCGAGGACTGGGTGGCTCAGGCAGCGGCATCGGGCGCGTGGCTGAGGGAGCGTCAGGAATGTTATCGGGACTCTGCTGGTCCTGAGCGCGCAAGGACGCCGGCAGCAGCAAACACAGCGCTACGATCAGCAGCGCGCTGGCCTTGATAGCAATGCTCGCCATGCCGGGAACACCTCTGTCTTTGCTGGTCAATTCGGCCTTCGTCATCTTGCCCCTGTTCCCCTTCTGGTTGAGC
This sequence comes from uncultured Acidobacteriaceae bacterium, assembly GCA_963803645.1. Taxonomy (GTDB): domain Bacteria; phylum Acidobacteriota; class Terriglobia; order Terriglobales; family Acidobacteriaceae; genus Acidiflorens. The sequence goes on from CAWDNK010000007.1 coordinate 2,610,544, forward strand.
TTTGATCGCGATACTTTATTAGGATATTAAGATGCCTGACCCGGTGGTCGCGGCGCATCTAACCGCAAAAGACTTGTACAGGATAAACTAGCAAAGTCCAAGAAACAAAATGACCATGGTGAAACTAAATTACGAGCCGGTTCGGCGTGCCGGCAAAGTTATAAACGGTCGGCTTGCGGTCGCCGCATCCGCCTCTCTGTTCATCCCGGTTCTGCTGGCCACCTTGCTAATGACCCAGGCGGCGCCAGCCCAGAATCTGCCGAAGGCTTCCAATGCCCCGACGTCGAACTCTTCGGCCGAGCACGTTCCCGATAATTCCCCGTCGAACGATGCCGCGCAGGACGAGCCCTCCACCACTCTGAAGGTCAACGTCGAGGTGGTGCAGCTCTTCTTCAACGTGAAAGACAAGCACGGGGCGCTTATCCCCAATCTCCCCAAAGAGGACTTTGACATTTTTGAGGACGGCAAGCAGCAGACGATCAAATATTTCAAGGCCGAATCCGATCTTCCGCTGACCCTCGGCATTCTCCTTGATGTGAGTGGCAGCCAACTGCGCGTTCTCGACATGGAAAAGGAGGTAGGAGCCTCGTTTTTAGAAAATATTCTTCGCTCAAAAGATGAAGCCTTCCTCATCAGCTTCGGGACCGACATTGAACTTCTACAGGATTTTACGAATTCGGTGAGCCGCCTAAGGCATGCGCTCAACGAGGCCAAAATGAACGCGGGAGGAGTCGGTTGCTCCGGTGGGCCGATTGGTCCGCAGGGCCCGATTCCGTGCCCCTCTACCGGCCAGCGAGGCACGGCGCTCTATGACGCGGTTTACCTGGCTTCGCACGACGAACTGAGCCATGAGGTCGGGCGCAAGGCGATGGTTCTTTTGACCGACGGGGAGGACGAAGGCAGCCGGCTCAAGATCAAAGACGCAATTGAAGCGGCCCAGAAAGCGGACACGATCTGCTACGTGTTGTTGATTGCCGACCGCGGGTTTTATGGCGGGTCGCTGTTTTATTCGGGCGCTTCCGAAATGAAGAAAATGACCCAGGAAACGGGCGGGCGGGTGATCGACGTGGGAAATAAGCCCGACAAATTGCGCAAGGCCTTTGATGAGATCGCGGCCGAGCTGCGCAGCCAGTACGACATAGGCTACACCTCAAGCAACACGACTCGCGATGGGGGCTTCCGCAAGGTAGAGATAAAATCCAAGCAGGGTGACTACAAGATTCAGGCCCGCAGCGGGTATTACGCGGCCGCCGCACGGGGAGACTAGCGGATATGGTGATCGGGCCGTCAGCCATCTAACAGCCCGACGGTTGCCTTGACAGCCGGCGCTCTTCCATCTGACACTATCTAGAAGAGGGCGTCCCCCACGCCCGTTGACCCAGTAATCCCCCTTTCGAAGCTTACCCAGGAGGCTTGTCTCGTCATGCCACGCCGTCTATTTCTGTCTGCCCTCATTCTGTTCGTCGCCGCCATCAGCCTTTCAGCTCAAGGTCAGCAACCTGAGATTCGCACCGGCATCTTTCGAGGCATGAAGGTCACCTACACTTGGTATCCGAGCAACGAAAGTAGCGGCATGGGCAAGGCCGTCTACCAGGGCGACATCATTCTCGATCATGTGGATCCCTTGCCGGCCAAGGGTTTCACGCACAACAGCATGGGCGTCGCTTATTCTCAATATCTGTGGACGAGCGTCGACGGCCTGGTTTCGATCCCGTACACTATCGATCCGTCCTCGGGAGATTTGAGCAATCTCAACACCGCGATCAGCCAGTTCAATAGCAATTTCTCAGGCTTGATCCAGCTCATCCCGTACACCAACCAGACCAACTATGTGAACTTTTATTTTGATCCGAACAATTACAGCGGATCTTGCGAAGCCTATGAGGGCATGGTGGGCGGGGAACAAACCGTGGGCGGGTCGGCAACCTGCACGGTTGCGACGATTCTGCATGAAATGGGGCACACGGTCGGCGTCTGGCATGAGCAGAGCCGGCCCGACCGCGATACTTACGTCGACGTAAACTACAACGCCGTGATCAAGGGTTCGCGATCTAACTTTGATGAACTGCTCGACAACAATCAGGTGCTGAGCCCGTATGACTACTCATCGGTGATGGAGTATCCGGCGTTCTCATTCTCGCGCAACGGCGAACCGTGCATCGAAACGATTCCGGCAGGCATGCCGCTGTCGAATCCGACCGGCTATAGCGCCGCTGATATTGACGGCATCGAGCGCCTGTATGGCATGATTCCCACCGCTGTGACGGTTACCAGCAACCCGCCGGGATTACAGGTGATTGTCGACGGCAGCACGATTACCACGCCGCAGGTCTTCAACTGGACGCTTAATTCGCAACACACGCTGAGTGTCGGCTCGGCGCCGCAGACACTCAGCAGCACCGGCGTGAGTTACATTTACGGACGCTGGAACGACTCGACCGCGCAGACTCATACCATCACTGTTGCGCCCGGCAACAACCAGATCACGCAGCCTGCGACCAATCCCGCGGTGACTGTCTATTCCGCAAACTTTATTCAACTTGTGCCCTACGTGAATGTGATTGCGCCGAGCGGCAGCGGCAGTGTTGCGACCTCGCCGAATCCGCAAACCTACAGCCCTCTTTCCGGGCAGTACTACATCATCCGCCAGCTCGTGACCCTGACGGCCAACCCGAATCCTGGGCAGAATTTCTGGAACTTTATTAACGGGCCGTACTATCTGCCGGGCGGCATCGGGTCGAATCCAAAGACTTTTTATGTGATGGACGATGGCAGCACGATCAACCTGACGACTTATTTCACTACTTCTCCCGTCTACACCGTAACCACGAATCCCGTCGAGTCGAATGTCGGGGTGATCGTGGACAATACGTTTTGGTACGCGCCGCGGAACTTCGCGCTGCCCTATGACTCGTCGTGGACGGCCTCCAGTTCGCACAGCCTGAGCATCGATTCGCCGCAGTATCCATGGAGTTCGAACACGCGCTTTAATTTTTCCAGTTGGAGTGACGGCGGAGCGCAAACGCATAATGTGACGCTGCCGTCGAGTGGTGGCGCGAACTACACCGCCAACATTACCGGAGACTATTACGTAACGGACTACCCGCTCGAAGGCTGCGCTGGCTCAATTGGCGTTACGCCTGGATCGCCCAGCGGCGATGGTTTCTATCCCACCGGCAGCCAGCTTACTTTCACGGAGACGCCCGAAACCGGATGGACCTTCACCGAATGGTTGTATGACCTGAGCGGTAACGCCAACCCACAGAACTTGACGGTGAACGATGAAGTGCTGGTGGCTGCCGACTACAGCACCACGACAACGCCGTTACAGCTTACGAGCATAAGCCCGCCCAACGCGACGGCGGGTGGTCCGGCTTTCACGCTCACGATTAATGGTGCAGGCTTTACCTCTTCGACCGTGGGCTATATCGGCGGCTTTTACCGCCAGGCGACGTTTGTGAGTTCGACAAAAGTTACTGTGCAGATCAACGCAAGTGACATTGCGACGGCGGGCGCATTCCAGGTTGCGGTTGGGAATTTCCCGGCCGGAGCGAGTTGCGCGGCCTACGTTCCGACGACGTTCTATGTGTTGATCGCCACGGGAGGCACGGCCACTCTCAACGAAAAGACTCTGGCCTTCTCGAAACAGGCCGCGGGCACGACCAGCGCCACCAAGGCAGTCAAGCTATCCAACTCTGCCTCGGGATCGCTCTCTATTGGCTCCATTGTGGCCAGCGGCGACTTCAGCCAGAACAATAATTGCGGAAGCTCGCTGGCTGGGAACAGCAGTTGCACGATCAACGTCACGTTCAATCCCAGCGCGCTGGGCGCGGTCACCGGCGCACTGACGGTTAGCGATAGCGCCGGCACTACCCCGCAACTCGTCAAGCTGACCGGAACCGGCGAAGCGCCGTTGACGGTCAGTCCGACCAGCCTCACGCTGCCAAGCGCGGCGGTTGGATCGACGTCGTCGGCGACGGTCACGCTGACCAACGGCCAGCCGACCTCGATGACGCTGAGCGCAACCGCGAGTGCCGATTTCTCCGTCACCGGCGGAAGCTGCGGCAGTTCTCTGGCGGGTGGCGCGAGCTGCACCATGACTGTGACGTTCACGCCGGAGTACAAAGGCACAATCAAAGGCGCGCTCGACATTACGAGCAACAGTGAATTCAGCCCGCTGGCCGTTGGACTGAGCGGCGCCGCAACCGGCGGTCCGACTGTGCCCTTGAAGTTGAGTCCGACTTCACTGACTTTCTCGTCCACCGGAGTGGGCGGCACCAGCGCGGCCAAAACGATCACCGTGACGAACAAGAGCACAGGCACGATCACCATCAACAGCATCAGTGCGAGTTCCGACTTTGCGGCCGTTGGGAGCGGCGCTACGCCGTGCGGCGGCGCACTGGCGAAATCGGCCACCTGCACGCTGTCCGTCACCTTCACGCCTTCGGATACCGGCGCAATCAAGGGATCGGTGGCGATCGCGACCTCGGGCGCCGGCAGTCCGCAAATTGCGGGGATGTCCGGGACGGGAGCGGATCCGGTAACGCTTGCGCCGACCAGCCTGACGTTCTCGGCTCAGGCCGTGGGCACGACGAGCACGCCGAAGACAGTCACGCTCACCAACAACTCGGGAGGAACGCTCTCGATCTCAAACCTGGTGGCGAGCGGAGATTACTCGGCCGCACCGTCTGGTGGCACGGCTTGCGAAGCGACGGTGGCCGCGGGTGCGACTTGCACTTTCAGCGTGACGTTCACTCCCAATGTGAAAGGGTCAATCAGCGGTGCGGTTACGGTCAGCAATAGCGCACCGTTAAGCCCGGCGGTGATGAAGCTGACGGGAACCGGGCAGTAGGAAGGAAACTTCTTTTCTGCGGATTACGCGGACGCATGCGGATTCTCTTTTTTCGTTGTGGTTTTGACAGACCACTCCGATCCGTGAGCATCCGCGTAAGTGCATGGAGAAGAAAGTGGACTTGACCTCTCTTCTAAACTCAAATACAACAATGCCTGGGAGTTCCGCATCGAATCGCCGCCGTCACCCACACGCGCAGAATTAGGAGTCGTGTTGGGGTTTCCATCCACACATATTCCCAAGGAGAAACCGAATGAATCGAACCATTAGAATTCTGTGCATCGCGTTGCTGACGATGGTCGGCCTGGTCGGGTCGTCCCTGCCCGCACGGGCGGACGAAAGATGTGACCGGGACATTCACAAGGCAGAAGACAATCTGCGGGTCGCCATCGAAAAACATGGCGAGCACAGCAGACAGGCCGATAAGCGCCGCCGCGAACTCGACGATGTCAGACACCGCTGCAACTGGCACGACGATCATCACTAGACTTCATCGCCGAAGAACGAAGCGGGCCGAGTTGATGCGGCCCGCTTGATTTGTTCAATTCGCCGCTCGTAGTCTGGCGCGCTATCTTAGGTCCGCAAAATCTTCGACTACGAAGAGCTGCCCACCGCGTTCCGCTACGCCCACGCCAATCGAATTCATGTCCGCGTCCAGAATATTTGCGCGATGGTTGGCGGACTTCATGAATTGTCCGTGAATGAATTCCGTCCGCGGACCCTGCGTCACGTTCTCCGAGAGCCAGACGAAATGCGCGCCCGTCTGCTTTACGCGCGCCGAGAGGCTGAGCTCGCCTTCGAATCCGTGCTGCGCCGAACCATGTTCGGCCATCACCGCCGCGTGTCGGCGCGCAGCCGCGGCCAGCGAGTCATTCCAATGCAGCGGAGCCAATCCTTGATTGCGGCGTGCGTCGTTGACCGCGCCAAAGAGTTCTCTTTCAGCGCGAAGGGCGTCCGATCTGCCCGCCATAACGCGAACATCTTCGGGGTCTGGCGATGACTGGCCTAACGCAGACTGGCCGAACGCTGAATTGCCCAAAGATGACGGGCCGAATGCCAATCCGCAAACGATGCTGCCAGCCATAAAAGCGGCCAGCCGGGTTCCGATCCGCATTGCTTCTCTCTCCCAGGGCAATCAGAACCCGGATTCCGAGGTCCCCGCAAGTTACCTCGGGGAATGAGTAATGCCTCAGGCACTGGCGGGCTCTGGTCCCGGCGCGCCACCGCCAGTACCGGCCGTGCTGGTGCCGATCGTTCTAGTAACGATCATGACGAAGATCGCGATAGTCGCGGCGGAGTTCGCGGCGCTCATGACGCGCGGCGCGATAGTTTCCGTAGTATTCGTCGCGGCGAAGTTCCCGCCGGTCATGCGCAATCCTTGCGTCGTCGCGCCGGACCGCGCGCCCGCGCCAGTACCCGTCGTCGGCGAACATCGCCCCGGCGCCCAAAGCCATTAGCAGTAAGACTCCCGCAATAGTTCGTTTCATTGCCGTTCTCCCTTTGCATTCCGGACATCGAATCCGGCTTGCGGCCGGTAGTCTATCTACGGCATGGAAACCCCTCGGTTGGAGCTAAGTTGCGCGGAACGCGCGTCCGGGGTGCCTTGCGGCACTCCGACCTTTACGGACTTTTACCAACCCATGACAAACCACTGTTTTGGACATGTACCGCCGGTGCCAGCATCGGGGCATCAACCCGAAGTGGACAAGAACGGAATGGGAGGCATGCCCGGCGAGGTATCTTTTGAAGCGGACTCGTTGCAGGCCGGCACCACGACCGTCAAGCTGCATGGCGGCGCCACGAAAGAAGTTCAAGATAAAGTCGGGAAAGCGATAGGCCTGATGTTTATTCCGGGCGCTCCGATGGGTGTATTCGTGCACGGCAAAGATGCGGAGATCAAGCCAGGAGCGGCGTTCACGGCGTTTGTGGATGCTGACACGTTGCTTCCGCTGGCGAACTAGCCGCGAATCAAAAGACGCGAAGTAAGCCGGAACGCTCGTAATAGTTGGAAGGCGATTTTCGACAAGGCGCTATCTTCCCTTCGGGCGATTCTTCACCGGGATCACGAACTTCAACCCTGACCACACTTCGGTGACGGCGCAGACTTTGATGTCGACCAACCCGGCGTCGAGGCCGCTGATGCGCACGAAGGTTTCATCGAGATCGGAGGAGACCCCAGAACTTTTCTTCGGCCAGGAGATCCAGAGCATGCCTGCTGGAGCTAGTGCGCGAGTGGCGGGCAGGAGATCGAGATCAAGTGCGGCGCGCGATTTGGCAAAGAGAAAAATGAAATCGAGGGCTCCGGCGGCGGGCTTCAGAAGGCTGCACTTTTTGAAGGAATCGGCAAGTTCGGCTCGAACGTCGGCGGGCACGTGCAGGAGCGCAACGCGAAATCCGTCTTTTATGCCCAGCTTTTTCGGCAGCGGAGTTCCGGAATATCCAGGCATAGGGAACTACTGCTTGGGCGCGTAATACCCCTTGCGCGTGCGGACTTTAAAACCCTTGCCCGGCGCCTGGATCTCGATGGTGCGATAGCGTCCGTCGGCCACAAAATCTTGCGGCTTATACGAAACCGCGTACTGGCTGCGCAACTCTTCCTGGATGGACGAAAACGCGTCTGACACTTCGCGCATCTGGAACGGGAAAAATGCTCGGCCGCCGGTGGCATCGGCGATGCGCTCGAGGGTTTTGTCGCCCGCGCCCTTCATGCCGCTGATGTTCGTGCTGATGGTGTAGACGATGGTCTCGGCGCGCTCGGCCATTTCGATCGCTTCTTCGCGCGTCACGTGGCTCTGGTTGTCCTCGCCGTCGCTGAGCAGAATAATGGCGCGCCGCACCTGGTGAGTCTGCTCGTGCTTGAGCAGTTTGTCGCGGCAGGCAAAATAGAGCGCGTCATACATGGCAGTGCCACCGCCGGCGCGCAGGCCGCGGACGCCGATCGAGAGGCTCTCGGTGTTGTCGGTGAAATCCTGCACGACTTCGGGAGTCACGTCGAAGCCGACGACGAAGGCTTCGTCATAACCGCGGCGAATGGTGCCGTTCAGGAACTCGATTGCCGCCTCCTGCTCGAACTTGAAACGATCGCGCACGGAGTTGCTGGCATCGATCAGCAATCCAACCTGCAACGGCAGGTCGGTTTCGCTATGGAAGCTGCGCATCTCCGCGGGCTTTCGGTCGTCGATGACTTTGAAGTCCGGCTCCTTCAAATCCTTGATGTAATGACCGTGCTTGTCGGTAACGGTGAAGACGACGCGGACTTCGTTGACCGTTAACCTCACCGTAGGAATGGCGTCTTCGGATTGAGAATCGGGGTTCCCCGAGGTACTCGGCTGTGCCGGCGGCGAGGTCTGTTGGGAGACCTGCGATGACGAGGCAGCCGGAGCCTGATTCGCTTGCGCCGGGACTTGGGCGTCACTTTTCGGTGCGGGGGATGCGGCCTGCGACCAGGCAGGCACGCTCACGGCAGGCCAAGTGCACACGACGACCAGAAGACATGGAAACAGAGTAGTGCGTAGTCGTTTCATTAGGATTAACCTCATTATATCCAGAACGGACTCCTGGGACGACGGGCGAAATGCAGGCATGCGATGACCTCGGTTCACTGCCCGGATTCGGGAGAAAGGGGCTTTTCCTCGTTGCTTTCGAGGCTCGCCAGGAGGTTGAGTAATTCGGCAGGGAGCGGTCGCGAGAACTTCAGCAATTCTTTCGTGCGCGGATGGGCGAATTCCAGAGCGCCTGAATGCAGGAAATTGCGGTCCAGCTTCAGCGTGGCAGGCATGCCAGCAGCCCGCCGCTTGTTCGATTGCGAACGCAGTTCACCGGGCGCGCCATAGAGCGCGTCGCCCACCACGGGATGGCCGAGCGATGAGACATGCACGCGAATCTGGTGAGTGCGCCCGGTTTCGATCTTCACTTCGAGAAGAGCGAACTTGCCATAGGGAGAGTCGATCTTCTTCTTTACGAGGTAATGCGTAACTGCATCACGGCCGCCGAATCCTCGAGTCGTCATGCGCGTCCGTTTCTGAGTATGGCGGCTGATAGCGCTCTGGATCACGCCGCGCTCATGCTTTGGCCAACCGTGCACGAGCGCAATATAGGTCTTGTGCACCGCTCGCTCGCTGAACTGCGTAGCCAGTTGCCGGTGCGCTTCATCGTTTTTCGCGACCACCATCAATCCGCTGGTCGCACGATCCAGCCGGTGCACGATTCCGGGACGCAGCTCGCCGCCCACTCCCGAGAGCGATTTGAAATGATGCAGCAGCGCGTTGACCAGCGTGCCGCGATTGCGCGCGTCATCGGTGGCGCCGGCTCCCGCGTGCACCATCATGCCGGCGGGCTTATTGACGACCGCCAGGTCGTCATCCTCAAAAACAATGTCGAGCGAAATTTCCTCCGGCATGGCGCGCAGCGGCGGAGCCTGCGGCGGCCCGACGATGGTGATCGTCTCGTCGCCTTTGAGGCGGAGTGAGGCCTTCGCAGGGGCGTCGTTCACGAGCACCTCACCCTTTTCGATGAGCTGTTGCAAGCGCGCGCGGCTTACGTCCGAGATCTGCGCCGCGAGATATTGATCAAGCCGCTGAGCCGCATCGTCCGCGGAGACGGTGAGCTTGAGAGGGAACTCGGCTGGCTTCATGATGACGATGCTAGCAGCTGTCGCGACTTTTCTAACGCCGGGCTTTTTGCGATGCAAGGGTGGGATGCCCGGCGGGAGCCGGATTGCCTCGTGTGGGGATGTTCAGCGAAGATCCGCTTTTCAGCCACCAAATCAGGCCTCCGCCCAGCACGAGGCAGATGGCAATGAGTTGAGTGCCCGACATCAGGCCGCCGAAAACCACGCCGCGCCCGTCATCGCCGCGCAAAAACTCAATGAGGAAACGCTCGACTCCGTAGAGCATGATGAAGGCTGCAAACACTTGCCCATCGAACTTCTTGCGCTTCAGCAGCCACATCAGAAAGACGAAATTGATGAACTCGGCCGCGGCCTCGATCAGTTGGGTCGGCTCGAGCCTCACGTGGAGCGGAGTTTGACTCACCGAATTTGCCAGAGGGTTGGTGAACGTGACGCCCCAGAAGTGGTTCGTCGCTTTGCCGTAGCAGCATCCTGCGGAAAAGCAGCCGAAGCGCCCGAGAACATGGCCAAAGGCGAGGCCGGGAGCGAACGCGTCCATGGTGCGCAGCGGAGGCATGCGATGACGACGCATGTACCAGGCTCCAATAGCGAGCGCGCCGAGCAGTCCACCGGAAAAAACTCCGCCAGCCTGCAGCGTATTGAGGCTGAAAATCTCGCGCCAGTGACCGTTGGCGTAGCTGCTCCAGTCATTGATGATGTAGAGGATCTTCGCGCCGATGATTCCGGCTAGCACCATGAAGATGCCGAGATTCCACGCATCATCGCCATTGATGCCCTGTTTTTCGGAATTGCGGACGCTGATCCAAAGTCCTAGCAGCACGCCGCTGGCGACCAGCACACCATAGGTCGGAAGATAGAAGCTGCCAATTTGGAAGAGTCTGGGGAACACGTTTAGTTAGATGCGGTAACTGGAGGCATAGCTCCACAGAGAGTCTAGCAGGAAACAAGCTCCAAGCTCTCGGCTCCAAGCTCCAAGGAGAGCCGGAATTGCCATGACGATTCGAATGTGCACCTGAGATTGGGTGCTTTCCTTGGATCTCGGAGCCGAGAGCTTGGAGCTAGATCAGAAAAAACCGACCCACGTCGCCGTGTGATGGGCCGAGAATGAACCCGTCTCAGACGGTGGGAACCCGCCGCGACCCATTAGGCTTTTCCGCATGGCGGAACGTAGCACACCGGATCTTTTTGCGAGTCGAGTCCCCGTTCATTCGGCATTGGTTCAAAAATCGGTTGCCACCAACACCAACGTTGCAGGTCGGTTTTCAGGTTTGATGCTAGGAAACTACCGCGAGATTCGCAAGAGGGAAACGCAAAATAGTTGGCAGAAGGTTTGCAACAAGTCCGGCCCCGAAAGGTTGCGCCCCGATAAACACTGCATGAACGCGGCGTTACTAACGATTATCCGGCGCGCCGGTCTTCTTGCAGGACTTCATCGAGCGCGCTCGCCAGTTTGCTGGCCCGCTGCCGCACCTCGGGCGACGAGGTCTCCAGGCTGCGCCTCAGCAGGTGATATTCGTCGGCAATGTTCAATGCCGCCAGCACCGCCAGACGCACCGAATCGACAGTCGCTGTCTGTTCAGAGACCGCGCGCATCTTGCCGTCCACGTATTCGGCCAGCTTCAGGATGTAGTCGGCATCCGAGCCGCGCAAATTATAGACCTGGTCGAAAATTTCGACGCGCACGCTTCCGTTCGCCGGATCTTTGGTCGGAGATTGTTTGCTGGCCGTCGCCATGTCACTCCTCGGCGGATTCCGCCTTTGTGATTCGCGCACCGGCGAAAGGTTGCCGCCTAACTTGCGGCTTGTTCGTGGCCGAGACTCTCCATCTGATTCAGCATTTTTTCCACCCGGCCGCGGATGTCCTCTCGATCTTTGCGCAGTTGCACCAGTTCGCGGCGCAGCGATTGATTTTCTTCTTCGCGCTGCTCCAGTTGCTCTCGCAGCCGCTGAGTGTCGCGCTCGGCGTTGGCCCGCGCTTGCTTGGCGGCTTTGTACAACTCAATGGTGCGATAAACTTTCTCTTCCAGCGCCTGAAAATCTTCAGCAGGAACCTGCGCAGATACCTCTTCGATGCCTTTGGCGGACATGCAACACTCGCTTTCGGTAAGCTTTTCGATCTTTGAAGGCGAGTATAGCTCAGATTGCTGTGGAATGGCCGAGGGAGTGCCCAAAGGGGTGGTGGTGCCTCGGGGCATGCGGGAGATGCCCATTCGCGTCGCTTCTTTGCGATGTTTGGTCAGCGCTCTCAGTTGTTGAAGGCAGATATCTCGGTCATCGTCCTGCCAATTTCCCCAGCCTTCGCCCCGCCTCGTCCAGCGTCTCCGGCTTCTTGCAGAAGGCAAATCGCACCTGCAGTGCTCCATCTTTCGCATGCTTATAGAAACTCGATCCCGGCACGCACGCGATCCCTATATCCTTCACCAGGTAGGCCGCAAACTCGACGTCGCTTTTGAATCCAAATCCGCTGATGTCGGTCATCACGTAATACGCGCCCCGCGGACGATAGCACCGGAACCCGGCCTTCTCGAGTTCCGGAATCAGATGATCTCGCCGCGTTCGGTAGCGCTCCGCCAGTTCGCTGTAATACGACGCGGGCAAACTTAAAGCCGCAGCGCCGGCTTCCTGTAACGGAGCCGGCGCGCCGACCGTAAGAAAGTCATGCACTTTGCGAATCGCATTCGTAATCGCGGGCGGCGCAACTGCCCATCCGACGCGCCATCCCGTAACGCTGTAACTTTTCGAAAGACCGTTGATGGTGATGGTCCGATCGCGCATGCCTTCGAGACTGGCAATTGAAATGTGCTTCGCGCCATCGTAAAGAATGTGCTCGTAGATTTCGTCGGTGATCGCGAGCACGTTGTACTCCACGCAGAGATCGCGGATGAGTTCCAGTTCCTTGCGCGTGAAAACCTTGCCGGTCGGGTTATTCGGCGTATTCAGAATGATGGCCTTGGTCTGATGCTGACCCGACGGATGCTGAAACGCTTCACGCAATTCCTGCGGATCGAACATCCACTCCGCTTCGGCCGTTTGAGGCGGACGCAAACTTACAAACCGCGGCTTCGCCCCGCTCAGAATCGAGTCCGGCCCATAGTTCTCATAGAAAGGCTCGAACACGACGACCTCATCGCCCTTGTTGCAAACCGCGAGCAGGGTGGCAATCATCGCCTCAGTTGACCCGCAACAGACTACGATCTCACGCTCCGGATCGACCTCGATCCCCTGCGCGGCTTTCATCTGACGGGCGATTGCATTGCGCAGATTCTTCGCACCCCAGGTGATGGCGTACTGGTTCACATCGTCGGCGATCGCCTGCTGCGCAGCCCGTTTGACCTCCTCGGGCGCGGGAAAATCGGGAAAGCCCTGCGCCAGATTGACGGCGCCATGCTGCATAGCCTGGCGTGTCATCTCACGGATGACCGACTCGGTGAAATGCTCAACCTTGTCGCTGAGAAAATGCTTGGGAAGGGAAGAGGTGAGGGTCATGGAAAGTTAGGCTAGCACAGGAAGATTTCAACGCGCACGCGGAATGCCGGCAGCCCAGGTGCAGCAGAGTTCGCTTGGGCTCAAATGAAGTTCGGAGAAAACTGGCTGCTATGCTCTTTGCGTTCCGCCGAGGGCTTCCAGAGCCTTTGTAATCAGCCTCACCGATGCTGCCACCTCATCATCACGCAACGTCCGCTCACCGGACTGAAACTTCGCCCGCATGAGAATCGAGTATTTTCCCGCGCCTACTTTTTCTCCGCGGAAAACTTCTACCGGGACGAATCCGCGCAGTTCGCCAATCGCCAGCTCGACCACGGTTCGTCGAATCTTCTCGAACTCCACCGCGTCGGCAAACACAAATGAAAAGTCGCGCTCCACGGCCGGGAAGCGCGGTAGCGCCTCATATCTAGCCTGGCGCAGGTCGTGCTGATAGAGCCGATCAAGATATATTTCGGCAACAAATACGTCCTGCTTCAGTTTGCGTGCCGCCGCCACATCCGGATGAAGCTGCCCAAACTGCGCTACCAGCGCGCCGTCCATCACCGCCCGCGCCGAGCGTCCGGGGTGATAGTAATCGGCCGTCTGCGCGTCGAACCCCAGCTCCCAATAACCAAATTTCACCAGCAGATCTTCAACATCGCCCTTCAGATCAAAAAACGACAGTGGCCGCGCCTCGGCTCCCGGAGCCAGGCCGCGCACTACGTCCGCCTCTGCGTTTCCCGTCGCGCCGAGCACGATCTGCTTGCGCTCGATCGCTTTCTCGCCTGCTGCCTCGAATGCATTCCCCGCTTCAAAGAGCAGAACGTTCTCGCTGCCGCGGTTCAAGTTGTACGCCAGCATGTTGAGCATGCCGGGTACGAGCGATGTGCGCATCACCGAAGCTTCGTCGCTCAGCGGATTCGCGAGATCAAGCTCCGCCGCCTTCGAGAAGCGCCGGGCGTCTTCTTTCGAAATAAAGGTCAGCGAAATCGCCTCGTCGTAACCAAGAGCCAGCAGCGACGACCGCAGCGTCGCATCTTTGCGCGCGTCGGGAAGGTCACGGACCTCGCCGCTGTAAGCGGGAAGGGTATTGGTAAATTTGTCATACCCATGCAGCCGCGCGATCTCTTCAATGACGTCGATCTCACGCTCGACATCGAGCCGCCAGCTCGGAATCTGCACCAGATATCGATCTTCCGCGCCCGTGGTCAACACAAAGCCGAGCCGCGTAAGAATACGGTTGATCTCAAGCGTCGGCAGCTTTTCGCCGAGAATGCGCTGTACCTCGGCCATATCGAGCTCTACGGGGGCAAGATCGAGTTTGCGTGCGATTACGTCGATGACGCCGCCTACCAGCGTGCCGCCGCCGGAATTCAGAATCAGCTCGGCGACACGATTCGTAGAAACGACCGTCGATTCGAAATCAGCGCCGCGCTCAAAGCGGTGTGAAGCATCAGTATGAATGCCGTGCCGCTTCGACATCCGTCGTACCGTGACCGGGTCCCACCATGCGGACTCGATCAGGATGTTCTTCGTTTTCTCCGTGATCATGGTGTCGAAGCCGCCCATCACTCCGGCGAGCCCGACGGGCTTAACAGCATCGGCGACGACGAGGTCTTCGGTGGTCAGCTTGCGCTCAACGCCATCGATCGTCTTCAAGGTCTCGCCCGCGCGAGCCTTGCGAATTATCAGACGATGCCCTTCCAGCAGATCGAGATCGAAAACATGCGTCGGCTTACCGCTCTCCCATAGAACGTAATTGGTCGCATCAACGGCGTTCGAGATTGGCCGCTGATCGAGCAACTCGAGCCGCGCGGCAATCTTCGTTGGTGATGCCTTCACCTGCACGCCGCGAATCTCCTGCGCCGTAAAGCGCGGACAGAGGTCCGGTTCCTGAATTTCAATCGTTACTTCCGACTTGCCCTGCGCAGCCGGCAGTTTGGGCTCAATCGGCCGCAGCGGCAGATCGTAGAGTGCCGAAACCTCGCGCGCCACGCCGTAATGATTCATCGCGTCGGGACGGTTGGTGGTGATCTCCATCTCGTAGACTGTCTTGTCGCCTTCGCCGGAGATACCTTCGACGGCAATGCCTGCCATGGTGAGTTCGTCCGCAAGACGACGGTAGTCGACTGGGAGGTCAACGAAGTCGCGGAGCCATGATGGAGAGATTTTCATCGGTAGGTTACTGCGCCGTCATTCTTCCAGATCATCTCCACGTTGGTGCCCGCGAAATACATGCACGCATTCCACTCAAAGACAAAAAGCTGTGACAAAAAGCGCTAGCGGGAACAGACCTCAAAAGCTCGCCGGGAACGCTCTTCTCTTCGTCAACGCTGTCGATCGTTATTTCCGAAGATGCCCGATATGGGTATCCTGCATTTGGGGGCTCCATTACCAAGAAAATCGCTCCCGAAATATCAAGCTGTCCGCTCTTATACGCCTCTCTCTGTTCCGGGGGAGCGTCCATGGTTCCGACCCACACGTCAACATCCAAGATGAGTGTTCGCCGCCCATAATCGACGTGAATCCTTCGTACTTCTGCGTCATGTAGCCCGTTCGGAAGCGTATCTTCTAGTTCTCTGAGTGTCATCGCAACGAAGCTCGCGCTACCCAAACTGCTCCAAGAACCGCACATCGCCCGAAAAGAACAACTGAATATCATCCACGCCATACTTCAGAATCGCGATTCGCTCCACGCCCATGCCGAAGGCGAATCCCGAAACCTTTGCCGGATCGTAATCGACGAACCCGTACACATTCGGATCGACCATGCCGCAGCCGAGCAGTTCGATCCATCCGCTGGCCTTGCAGTTGCGGCAGGGAGCGCCGTCGCGCACGCCCTTGCCGTCGCAGAAAATGCAGCTGATCTGCACATCCGCACTTGGCTCCGTGAAGGGAAAAAACGACGGATAGAACCGCGTCTTCACGCTCGAGCCAAACATGGCTTTCATGGCGTGGTCGAGCGTGCCCTTCAGATCGCAGAACGTGATATTGGTATCGACCGCCAGACCTTCGATCTGATGAAAGATCGGCGAGTGCGTGGCGTCGAGCGCGTCGTTGCGATGAACTTTCCCCGGACACACCACGCGCACCGGCGGCTTCATCTTCTGCATGGTGCGAATCTGTACCGGCGAAGTATGTGTGCGCAGCAGCAGTCGGTCGCGTTGTGGCTTCGACTCCTGCCCCGCGATGAACAGCGTGTCCTGCGTATCGCGAGCAGGATGGTTGGGCGGAAAATTCAACGCCTCAAAGTTGTAAAAATCCGTTTCAATTTCCGGCCCTTCTTCGACTGAATAGCCGAGATTACGAAACACGCCAATCATCTCGTTCATTGTTTTGATGACGGGATGCTCCACGCCGAGGGGACGGCGAAAGCCGGGAAGAGTTACATCAACCCGCTTTGCCAAGTAAATTTCTCGTATAGCCTCCGCAGTGGTCGAAAACGATCGTGAAGAAGGTATCTCCGATGGCCCTGATTCCCGCTCCTCTTCCAATCGCATCGCCATTTGGCGAATTCCGTCAACCTTGTTTTCTATCTGCGATTTAAGCTGGTTGAACTTTTGTCCAACCTCTGCTTTGGATTCCGGCGAAGCAGATTTGAGCCATGATTCTCTGACTTGCGTAACGATGCCGTTCTTACGGGCAATCCATCTGTCTCGGAATACCTTCCATTGTTCCCATCCCGTGACGGTTTCGGATTCCTGCTCCAGCGCAAACATCAGCTCGCGCACTGCGTCGTCAAGCGCCGCAGTCGAGAAGTCAGAGAGTTTGGGGACGGTGTAAGGCATAGTTCTCAACAACTCTATAAGAAACTTGTCATCCCGAGCGAAGCAAGGGATATGCAGTTTCTCAGCTGCGAAAACTGCAGATCCCTCGCTTCGCTCGGGATGACAATGCTTATGAACTGATTGCGGACTACCGAAAGCTGCTTCTCTATGCCACTGCCGCGGCGTTGGCCGTCTTCGCCTGCTCCGCCAGGTTCGCAAACCCGGGCGCATCGTTTACCGCCAACTCCGCCAGAATCTTGCGGTCGAGTTCGATGCCCGCCTTCTTCAGCCCACTGATGAACTGGTTGTAGTTCAGTCCATTCAGCCGCGCGGCGGCGCCGATGCGCACGATCCAGATCGAGCGGTACTGGCGCTTTTTCTGCTTGCGACCCGAGTAGGCAAACTTCAGCCCGCGCTCGACGGCTTCTTTCGCCGACCGGTAAAGTTTTGATTTAGTTAGGAAATATCCACTGGCGCGTTCAAGTATCTTTTTACGCTTGGCGCGGCGTTTGGTTCCGCGTTTTACACGAGGCATTGCTGTTCTCCTTTTTTATTTCGTCTGGCGGCTGGAGGTAAGGAGGCTTCTACCGCATTTCCGTGACGGAAACGGGATTTCTAAAGCCCGACCTCTTCACTCGCCGCTGCGGTGCGACTCAATCCGCAGACTGGTGTCACATACTCGTTAAGGACGGGCGCGGACGCCCGCCGCTCCAACTACATATACGGGATCATCCGTGCCGCTTTTTTGTAATCACCGTCACTCACCAAGGTGGGTTGGCCCAGCCGTTTCTTGCGCTTCTTCGCCTTGGATGACAGGATGTGACGCAATCCGGCCTTGTGACGCAGGATCTTTCCGGTCGCGGTTTTCTTGAAGCGCTTGGCAGCGCCTTTGTGTGTTTTTAGTTTAGGCATAAAAATCAGTTCTCGGTTGTCAGTTCTTAGTTAAAACTTTAAGACCCAGGCAGTGCACGAATCCGCCAACGCGTCGCGATTGCACCATCAGATGTACTGAAGGCTAATAGCCGAGAGCTGACAGCTAGTCTTACGCTGTCTGCGCTCCGCCTTGCGCGGGCGGTGGCGGCGCTGGCGCCGGCTTGGACACGGGTTTTACCGCGGCTGCCGGCTTCGCTCCCGTTTCCTTTTTCGGCGCCAAAATCAGGTGTAGCGTATTGCCTTCCTGGCGCGGCCGAAATTCCACGATGCCTCGATTCTCGACGTCTTTAATCAAACGTTCGAGAATCTGCCGGCCCAGGCTCTGCCGCGTCATTTCACGGCCGCGGAAAAAGATCGTCGCCTTTACCTTGTCGCCCTCGTCGAGGAAGCGCAGCACGTGATTCTTTTTCGTATCGTAGTCGTGGTCGTCGACGTTGATACGAAACTTCACTTCCTTGACGGTGATGACCTTCTGCTTCTTTTTGGCTTCGCGCTCGCGCTTTTCATTCTGGTACAGGAATTTCCCATAGTCCATGATGCGGCAAACCGGAGGTTGCGCGGTCGGGGAAATCTCCACCAGGTCCAGATTCTTTTCGCGGGCCATCTTGAGCGCCTCGAAGGGAGGCATGACGCCAATCTGCTCACCTTCATCACCGATCACGCGCACTTCTCGTGCGCGGATGCGCTCATTCATGCGGATAAAACGTTTGTCGATACAGTCCTCCGTCTGCTAACTCGGCAGAAAATACGTTTAAAAAGTATAACATGGCGGTCGACATCTCTTACTCTCAGCGTCTTTCACTGGAGCCGGAATCACTTCGCTACCACATCAAACGGCCGCATCATTTCGTTATCTTCGTGCTCGAGGACGTGGCAGTGCCACACGAAGCGGCCCGTGTAGCCCTCGAATCGAGCGATGATTCGCGTGACCATCTTTGGATCAGCGCGTACAGTGTCTTTCCATCCCGCCTCCCCGGGTTCGGGCGGAATCGCTGGAGCCCTATATTTGATCTCTCCCTTCCCGGACGTCCAATAAGTCGCGATGTCAAAGCTTCTCCGGTCGAGAATTTGAAATCGCACCAGATGCAAATGAATGGGATGCGCGTCGTCAGTGGTGTTGACGAGTTCCCATATCTCGGTTGAATCGAGAACCGGATTTTCCGTCACCGGCATGCTCCAGTGCGCATTGTTGAGCAGCATCTGGTAGGGACGCCCCTTCAGATCGTCCACTTCCACAAGACTCAGCGTGCGCGTCTTCACCGCCGTGGACTCTGGAATTTTAGGAACTGGTCTCAAAGTCTGGGGCAGTGCGAAAGTTTCATGCGGTTTATCCTTGGCCACACGAAACTGCATGACCGAAAAGCTGTCGTTCTTCAGAGTGATATTCGCACCACCCGCTTCAGAAAAATCAACGATCAGGTCGGCGCGCTCGGCGGGCGCGAGATATATGCTCCGGAGCGGGACTGGCGCCGGTAATAGTCCCTGGTCTGTTCCGATCTGATGGAAGCTTTGCCCGTTCGACAATGACAGATGAAAGAACCGTGCATTCGCGCCATTGAGGACCCGGAAACGATACTTGCGCGCTTCGACTTCCAGATAGGGAAGGATCTTCCCGTTCACCAGGATGGCGTCGCCGAAAACTTCGGGCGTCCAGGGCTTGTTCGGATCAGCCGATACCGGATAGTTGAGCTGTCCATCAAGATCGAAAATTCGGTCATAGATCACGAGCGGGATCTCATACTTGCCGCGCGGCAGTTGCAGCGCATCCTCAACCTCGTCGCGCACGAAAAACGCGCCGAGAAGGCCGGCAAACACGTTCAGGCGGTTAATTCCGAGCGCGTGATCGTGGTACCAAAGCATGGCTGCGTCCTGCCGGTTGGGATAGTGGTAGATCGCCGACTTGCCCGGGATATACCAGTTCTCGGGATAGCCATCGCTTTCGGGCCGAGCCTTGGCGCCATGAAGGTGGACCACGGCGCGCACATCGGGCTTGCCCGCGTCGGCTCCGTGAAGGCTGTGGTCAATTGTGAGCAAATGTGTTGGCGGCAACTCATTCACCCACTCCACCAGCAAGCCCTGACCGCTGCGCGTTTCGAACGTCGGTCCGGGCGAGGTGCCTGCGTATCCCCACTGGCGGGTTGGTTTCACGTCGCGGTGCACTTTCGTTTCGAACTGCCGCATCGCGACGCGGTAGTAGGGAATTTGAATTCCCGAATCATCCGGGCTGGGCCGATGTCCGCTGGGCTGAATGATCTCCGGCAGCGGCAGCGGGTCAACGAATTGCGCCAGCGAGCTGGCATTTAGCTGCGTGCGAAACCTGGGCGGTTCCGGACTCGACATCGCATGACCCATGCCTCTTCGCATGGCCACCGCCATTGTGGCCAGTCCACTCCGCGTCAGAAATCCACGACGAGTAATTCCCAAGCTACGCTCCCGTTTACCGCAGAAATAATCCTCGCAGAGGCTTTACCCAAACACAAGAACGGGCATGCGACTTGTGTTCGCATGCCCGCCCAGTTACACCGAGCCAAACTCTGCGTTTACAGGCCGCAGAGCGACTCTTTTTGCTTTTCGCCGGTGGTCGGATTCAAGCACAAGGTTCCGTTCTTTCTGAGCTTGGCGAAGTCAAAATCCTGCACGATCGAGTTGGCAATGGCATCGAACGAACCACCGCCGATACGTTGTCCGCCCAGCCAGTTGTCTTCGATGAAGTGGACGATCGACGACTGGTCGGTTACCGTGTGGTCCACGAAGTTGTCCTTCGCGTACGGTGAAATCACCAGCATCGGCAATCTCGGACCGTAACCGCAGCGTCCAAGTGCCGATGGGCCAGAAATGCCCGCCAGAGCCGGTGCCGCAGTTCCGCAGAAGCCGGGAGCGGTCAAAGCGTCACCCGGTCCATTGGAGGTGTTTACGATCGGCCCCATTTGATGGTCGTACCATCCGTCGGAGTCGTCATACATGATGACCACCGCGGTGTTGTCCCAGTTCGGATTGTTCGTCGGATTTTCCAGGAAGTTGATGATGTTGACCACTCCCGTCTGTTCGTCGAGCGGGTCTGAGTAGCCAGGATGCGCGTCCTGATAGCCCTGCGCCTTGATGAAGCTCACGGCCGGCTGTTGACCGGTCTGGACGGCCGTGAAGAAATCCTGGAGATCGTAGTTGTGGTTGGCGCAACCGCCGGTTCCAAAAGCCTCACCGCAAGGACGCGCGTGCGACGGGTTGGAGATCGAAGGCCAATAATTTGTGAGCGAATGGTGCGCAATGTAATCGGTTTCGGTCTCACCCGTGATGTTGGACTTCGTGGAGCGATTGCAGCCGGTCGTCCCGTTCGGGTTCACGATCGACAGATTGAAGCCGCCCATGAACGCGCCCCAAGTGACGCCGGCGTTGTTGAGCAGGTCGCCGATGGTTAAGCCGCCCATTTGCGCTTGATTGCGGGTTGAGCTGGAGCAAACGTCCCCGATTGGATCGGGATCGTCAATGTTGGTGTAGCCGCCGTTCCCGTCCGGCACAAAGCTACCGGTTCCGTTCAGGTAGGCCACCACTCCATTGGTTTGTCCTGCCATCAGGTTCATGACCCCGACCGACGAGGGACCGAAGGTCGATCCGTAGGAGTTATCACTCAGGACGAAATTCTGAGCGTAATTCCACAAGGCGGTCACGGTATTGCCGTCGAAATAAGCCATGACCAAGCCATTCGTATTATTGATTCCTCCACCTCCAGGCGGCGGTCCGGCGGTGCCGGTGTTCAGCGGAAACAGGTCCATCAAACCGGCGTCGAACGCCTGTTGCTCGGGCGTATAGTCGTGGTCCTGGTCCGCCGTGGCGGCCTGGCTTACATCCAGCCGATAGGGATTCGTCGCGCCCGTGGTATTAGCCGGGTTCAGGTTCGGGTTGCTAATGAGGAGAGCGCCCGATAATCCATTCACCGTCGGTGTGTTCACTTTCGCTTTGAACTTATTTTCGAACGGAGGATTCGCGGCGTTCGGGTAGGTTCCGAAGTAGTGATCGAAAGAAACGTTCTCGTTGAAAATCACAACCAGATATTGAATCGGAGTCGCGGTAGCGCGCTTAACTGCTGGTGCTTTAGATTGAACTTTGTTGGAAGATGCAAAAGCGGGAGTGATGCTCGGTACCAGGGCGATCATCAGCGTCAGTAACGACGCCATAGTCTTTCTGAGGTGGGCAGAGGCATGGTGTGTTTCAAGCATGCTTGTTCTCCATTATTTTATTTTGTCTTGATTTTCCGGCGCATGGCCAGATCTTCCTCCCCGAGAGGATTGCGAAAAACAGTAGGCGGGAAATGTTGCGCTGTCGTGACTGGAATGTTAAGCCAGCGTAAATTAACAGGCAAAGCCGGAATGGGCGCGGCAATTGGCTATTTAGTGGCCATTAAGCAACGGCAATCTTGGACGAACGCAGCCGCCGGTAGAGATGGAGAAATTCATCCACCATGCGCCGCGCCGTGAAGCGTTCGCGCGCTCGGTTGTAGGCGCGGGTGCCGTAAAAACGCACCAGCTCGCGGTCCTGATCGAATTGAGCGAGCACGTCGGCCAGGCTCTCCGCATCGTTGCGCTCGAAGTAAAGCGCGGCGTCGCCCCATAACTCGCGATACACCGGAATATCATTCACAACCAAAGCACAGCGCGAGAACGCCGCTTCAATCGAGGCGAGGCCGGTTGGATCGTAGCGCGAGGTGGCCGCAAATACTGTCGACTTGCTGTAGAGATTGCGCAACTGCGACTCCGTTTGCGCCCCCTTGACCGAAATCTCGGTTGCGCCGGTTGAAACTTTCACGTCCGCGCGAATCGGCAGCGCCGGCGCCGGAATCGGATTGTCCGCGCCCACGATGCACACGGGCAATTTGTGGGAATGCTGAGTCAGGAGCGACACCTGCTTGCCCGAATCCCAAAGCCGTCCGATTGCCAGCACCAACTCTTCCTTGGCTACGAACGGATTGAAGTAAATCGGATTCCGCCCCGCGGAAATGATGTGTCCGGTAAACTCGTCGCCGTAGGCCACGCGCAGCATCTGCGCCATCCAGTTCGTGGTTGTCACCACCGCCTCGGCGCGCTTCAGTCCGGCTACGAGCGTTTTGCGATACCAATCGAGCCACTCCGAGTGGGTCGGTTCTTTTCCATGAATGGTGAGCCACCAGGTGATCACATCTCCGTGCGCGGTTACGACGCGCGGCTGCGGCACAGGCAACGCGCCAAAGCTCAGCTGATTGAGATGGAGAATGTCCGGACGCGTGTCGCGAACGATCTGGCAGAGATATTCCTGCGCCGCAAAAAAATCCTGCTCACCTTCCTGCATCCAGTCGAGACGAAATGCAGTGGGATGATATTCCAGGCCGTGCAGGCTTTGCATCCAGGCGGTCTGATCGGGCAGCGGAATCTCGCCGAAGCTGACGAGCATGACCTGCGCGCCCTGCGTCACGAGCCCCGTGACCAGTTCGCGAGCATAAGTCCACACGCCGCTGAAAGTGTCCGCTGTAACCAAAACCCGCACAGAACCCCCGGCCAACGGCCCAAACCACGGGCAAATTAGGTCTAGTGTAGAGGCGCGGCTGGCTGATGGAAAGCCCTTTTTCGTGGTCTGGTGGTTTTATCGACTTTTGGGCCAGTTCAGGGGTTGTATGCGACCGGCTGGCTCAGTCTGGGCGTCGCATTTTCTGCGATCAGGATCCCGCCGAGGCGGCTCCGGGCGTGATGGGTCAGGCGGTTGAAGGGTGGAAGAGAAGGCGAGCATTCTAGGAACATGCCCAAGTTCGCGCCCGGTGATCGGGCGCAAACTGGCATGCATTCGAGGGCTTGAGATTAAGTCGAATCCGCCCAGCGCGATTCCGGCTCAGGTCCGTATCCCCGATGATGCGCAATTGCGGCAGGTGGAACGGGCTCCCCAATCGCTCGCGGAACAACCTTCGGCGGGACCAGGATCCTCATACTCCACAGCAAATCGTCCAGCGCCGTGCCAAACCCGAAGTGCGCATCCACAAACTCGAGCTCCGGTCCGGGGATGCTGGTTCGCCCAGAAATGAGCACAATGGGGATATCCGGCATCAAGTGCTTGATCTCCCGCGCCAGCTGCGTGCCCGACATCGCCGGCATTTCATAATCCAGGAGCGCAAGATCGAAGGATGTTCTGCGGCACAAAGCCAGCGCTTCCAAGGGATCATTTTTGCTGATTATTTTGAAACCGCACTCTTCCAAGACGCTCGCCAGCAGTCGGCTGGACTTGGGATTATCGTCTACGTAAAGCACCGTCGTTCGTTCGTCCATTACCTGGCCTCCGTTGATTTGCGAGGGGCCGTTGGCAGTGCGACCTCAAGCCTTTCCAGATGAACGAAATGCTATGGCCTTTTTGCGCGGAAAGGGGTAGAGATTTGTAAATAGAAGGAGTAGTAATTCGAAGGGGCAGTGGTGAAGAAAAATAATTCTGCGTGAAATGGGGCAGGAATTCTTCAGGAGAGCGCGAGGTAGTGAGTTTCACGTGCCGTGGTCAGAGGTTTGTTGCCCCTAGCTGCAGGCGCAACTTCTGGGCAGCGCCATGCAGGGAAGTTAGACGCGCGGCCGTCCCGGCCGGCAGATCCGAGGTTCCGAGCGCCAATTCACAGTCAAGGAGCAACGTCGTCAGGGTGCCATTCAATTCGCCGCGCAATGACCGCGCCGCGGCTTCGCGTGCCGAGGCTTCTTCATGCTTGCGCCACCGCATGGCAGCGCGTACTTCGCGCACCAATCGCTCCCTCCCGCTGATTCCGAGATTGACCGCGACCGGAATGGCTGCGCCCAAATGGCTGAGCGCCGTCTCGATCTCATCCGGTTCGCCAGGCCCGAGCTGTTCATCAAACACGGCGGCCGTATACATCTCGGTGCGCAGCAGGGTGGTCGCCTGCAACAGATTGTCGGCAATCACCACCGACTCGCCCATCGCTTCTTCAATCGCCGCCGCACACTCTGCCCGCCGTTCGATTCCACTCACAAGCAGGATCATGCCTGATCCGCTTGCAAGCACGCGGCCAAAATGTCCGTCTGAATAAGAACGACTTAACGCGCTAAACGCGCAGTCAATCTTCCCGTTCCAGCACGGCGTCGCTTTTCCGTGCGATTCTGGGACTCCTTGGTTCCTGACGGCGGTCGACGGCGATCCGATCGATTCTGTGTGTTCAATCCTCGGATTCATACTCTTTCAGCTTCCGATACAACGTGGTCTTGCCAATGCCGAGCAGCCGGGCCGCCATCATCTTGTCGCCATTCACGTGGGCGAGCGCATCGAAGATGGTCTTCTTTTCGAGTTCGGCTATTGGGACAATCCCATTCGTTGGTTGCTCGGTGAGCGTGGACGGCGCGCTCGACAGATGGGTGGGCAAGTCGCGCAGCTGAATTTCCGTGTTGCTGGAGAGGGCGCACGCCCGTTCCATTGAATTCTCCAGCTCGCGCACGTTCCCCGGCCAGTCATAGGCGAGCAGAGCTTTGAGCGCCTCATCGGAGATCGTTTTCTCCATACCCGAATCGCGTCCGATTCGCTCCAGAATGTGCGCCACCAGAAGAGGCACGTCCTGCCGGCGTTCCCGCAGCGGCGGAATCCGAAGCGTCAGTACATTAAGCCGGAAAAACAGATCGCGCCGGAAAGACCCATCGTTCACAGCCTGCTCGAGATCACGATTGGTCGCGCCCAGAATGCGGACGTTGATTGGAACCTGCTTCACGCTGCCCACCGGCCGAATCTCCTTCTCCTGAATTGCGCGCAAGAGCTTGGCCTGCAAATCAACCGGCAGCTCTCCAATCTCATCGAGAAAGACGGTTCCGCCATCCGCGATCGCCAGCAGCCCATCCTTGGGATTGGTTGCGCCGGTAAACGCCCCGCGCACGTGCCCAAACAATTCGCTCTCAATCAGGGTCGGCACCAGCGACCCGCAGTCCACCGGTATAAACGGCTTGCTGCGCAGCGGTCCCGAGGAGTGGATGGCTTTTGCCACCATTTCTTTGCCGGTGCCGCTCTCGCCCAGAATCAGCACTGGATGCGTGCTCTGGCCGGCCTTCGCAATGATGCGGTAGAGCTTCTCCATTTCGGGCGCGTGCCCGACGATATTGGCGAACCCTTGCCGCGACTTGATGGTCTCGCGCCGCACCCGGTTTTCGGTTTTCAACCGCAGATGCCCGGCCACGCCCTCCAATAGATGGCGCAGCTCTTCGAGGCTGAAGGGCTTGGTGACAAAATCATAGGCTCCATCTTTCATCGCCTGCACCGCTGACTGCACGGTGCCATAGCCGGTGACCACGATGACCACCGCATCCGGCCGCCGCCGCCGGATGGTGCGCAGAGTTTCCAGCCCACCCGCGCCCGGTAGTCGCAAGTCGAGCAGCACGGCGTCAATTCCGTTGCTCTCGAGCATGCGATAAGCCTGCTCCGACGATTCCGCCACATGCGCGCTGAATCCGAGCGAGTGCGCCACCTCGCGGGAGGCGTCGCGCACCGCACGATCCTCGTCAAGAATAAGCAGGTTTAAAAAATTAGCTCCCTGCATCTGTGGAATGCGGACTTGGGGGACCAGACTCTGCGGAGTGCGGCTCTGCGGTACGTGTCCCACGGCTGTTCCAGTAGTAGCGCTTGACATGATGAACCTCTCTTATTTCGGAGTATTAGTAGTCCGAGAATTTAGAACTTGAGAATTTAGAATCTGAGAATTGCCAGAAATTTGACTTTCGATCCCATCACGAACAGTTTCAACTGTAGCCAGAGGCGTTGAGTCCACCAGACCGGGCTCATGCGGCTCGCCGGCCGCCGGCAGAAATACCTCGACCCGTGTTCCCGATCCGGGCGTGCTTGAGATGTGAATCGATCCGCCCAGTTCGTCGACGATCCGCTGCACCGTGCCAAGCCCCATCCCGGTGCCTTCGCTCGCAATCTTGGTGGTGAAAAACGGCTCAAATAAATGGCTGCGTGTCTCGGCGCTCATTCCGCAGCCGTTGTCCTCCACGGTGAGCGAGATGGCTTCGCGCCCCGGTTCGGGCGGCCATTGTGCAACTCGGGTGCTGACCCAGATCTTTCCGCCGGGCACTTTTCCCTGGTCGAGCGCGTCGCGCGCATTGAGCACCAGATTCATAAGGAGCTGACGCAGCCGGGCCCCATCGGCCACCCGCAATCCAGCCTCCGCGTCGAGAGCGGTGATCAATTCGATCCGCTCACCCATCAGCCGCCGCAGCAGGTTCTCCGACGAAGCCACGATTTCATTCATCGCACTTACCCGCGCCGGCTCCTGCTTCCTGGCGATGGCTAGCAGTTGGTGCGTCAAGGCCGCACCTTGTTCGCTGGCGAGGCGGATTTCCTCTACATAACGATGCGGCGGTTCGTCTACTTCAAGGCTTGGGAGCAGCAAGTCGCAATACAGCAAGATCCCGGTCAGCAAATTGTTAAAGTCGTGCGCGACCCCAGCCGCGAGCCGTCCAATCAATTCCATTTTTTCGGCCTGCCGAAGACGTTCGTCAGTGTGTTTGCGTTCGCTCGCATCCTCCAAGAGCACAATCAAAAATGCGGGCTGGCCGCCATCGTCGTGCGCCACCGAGGTTGTAACTCGTCCCCAGAACTCCGAGCCATCGCAGCGCTGGCATGCGCGTTCAACCACCCACGAATCACTTTTCGGGCGCGGCAACCCGTCGAGCGGAGCGCCGCACAATAAGTCGGCTTTCGCCAAACCGGTGCATCCGGACTTATCTCCGGCAGAGTTCGGCCCGGCTAAGTGCGCTTCAGCCAATGGCGTTTCCGGTAACCTTGTTCCAAGTAACATGGTTCCCACTAACTTTGTTCCAGTTAGCTTCCATGGATCCACGCCCGCTAACTCCTCGCACTTGTAATTCAGCAATTGCGCCAGCGCGGGATTTGCCTCGATAATCCGGCCCTCGAGATCGCAAATTCCAATTCCAATCGCTGCCGTTTCAAAGGCCCTTCTAAAACGCACGTCCAGGAAAGACGCGCTCGCCGGGGCGAAGCGTGGGGCTGTGGTGCGCAAACTGAGAGCAGTAGCATCCATGCTGAAACCAGTCATTCTGGTTCAGTTCATCGCCCGAGGGTCATTAACAGCTGATCGCGGCCGGAGAAAGGAGCGCCGGCGAGCGGGAGACTCGCGTGCCAAGCTGGGATAGCTTTCTTCCGCGAATGGGCCGCACTGACCAGATTAGGAAAAAGTCTAATCCGACTCGGCTCCCGAACTAAGTGCGCGCGGTCACACCAAATTAGTGACGAATTCGAGGGGGTAGTGAGAATCGATCAGGGCAAATCGACGCCCTGCGTCACGTGAAAGGTGAGCCGGCGGTCCGGAGGAAACACCACATCCCGAGCGGCGCCGCCATCGCGCGCTCCGCTCTTGACGAAGATGCTGGTAGTGTCCAGCAGGACGGTCTTACCGTCAACCTGAATGCTGACCAGCCCGACGCGCAAGTAGCCACGCCCGGTTCCGTCGGAGGGCTTCGCATCAAGCACCCGACCGACGATGGCTGCACCGCGCGGGACGAGCGCCTGCCCGTCCGTCACCACCGGTGAATCGATGCTGCCGTCAAAGGTGTCTCCGGCGTGCGCCGAAGCGCTCGAAAGCTGCGCGCCCAGGCGAATCGTAATCGGCGTGCCCTCGGGCAGCCGCGTCGCCGCGGGCACCAGAGCTTGCGTAGGCGAAACTCCATTTGCCCGCGCCTGGCGATCGAAGGGCAACTTCTGTGAACTGTCGGGAGACGACTCGGGCACGTTCGGCCGCCGCCCGCATGAAGCGGCGAATGCGAGCACCAGCACGAAGAGAGCGATGATCCAGTATCTGCCGAGCCGCACCTGTCCCTCCGCGTGCGATTGTATAACCGCGGGCTTGATCTGCCCCAGTCTTGTCGCCTTGCTAGAATCAGTCAGGTTCCCATGTCCCAGGTTCACCATGTCTAACGACCCGCCCAAGAATGTTGACAGTGGCGCCGAATCGCGCGCCCAGGCCGAAACCCATTACTATGCTGCGCTCGACCACGTTGCCGACGGCCGGGACGAGCAGGCCATCGACGAATATCGCCGGTCCGTCGCCGCCGATCCGGCCTTTACGGACGCCCTTCACGGGCTCAGCCGAGCGCTGCAAAATCTGAACCGCTTCGATGAAGCGATTGAGGTGGCGCGGCAGATCTCCGACGTGGATCCCGACGATGTTCTCGCCCACACCAGCCTGTCAATTCTCTATCAGAAAAAAGGCATGGTCCCGGAAGCCGAGGCAGAGGCGAATAAGGCTCGCATTCTGGGATGGAAGCAGCAGTTGAAGGGCAAGTGAGGCGCTTCCGAGGCTGTTTACTGGTTGGTAACAAATACCCCCCTCATGCGGTCTTGTGGAATCAGAGACTTGGCTGGATTTCACCGCCAGGTCTTTGAGGAATAAGGAGTTAGTGTAAGGTGTTTATTTATCAATGAGATAGGTGCTGCTAACGTCGATTCTCGCGCCAGGTCTTTGAGAAATAAGGAGTTAGTGGAATTGTATTTAACTATTGTTGAATCAATAAGATAAAGAGCCAGGCACGCCGCGATTGAAATGGCTCCTTGTTACGCGAACTTGGTCTTTGAAAATAAAGGACTTAGTTTTTCTGTTCTGCCACGGGCCTGCCAAGGTCTTTGGAGAATAAGGACTTAGCTGCCGACTTTCATTGCTGCTTGACACCCGCCAGGAGCGGGAACATAATCCCACTGATTTTTTCCGTATCCTTTTCTTTGAGTTTTCGATGCGGATCGCAAGATGATCTCGCTCTCGCCGCACGATTTACTGTCGTTCGTTCGAGCCGCTTTCTCGCTTCCCCATTTCCCTAACGGAGAATTCGCATGACCAGAGCTGCTCAATTGAAACTTGCGCTGCTGGTAATTCCTGCGGCCATGCTGCTTGCCATAGCGCCGGCCACATCGGCTCAAACCTTCCGCATACGGCACGCCTTTAATGGCACCGACGGCGCCAATCCTTATGTTGGTCTCACGCAGGGCACAGATGGGAATCTCTACGGCACGACCATCGATGGGGGAGCCTACGGGAGCGGCAACGTCTTCAAGATTGCGCCCGGCGGCAAGCTGACATCTCTCTATGATTTTTGCTCGCAACCGAATTGCACCGACGGCGAATATCCGGTCACCGTCCTGATCGAGGGTGCCGACGGAGATTTCTACGGCACGACGCAGTCCGGAGGGATCGCGAACGACGGCACCGTCTTCAAAATGACGCCGACTGGCACGCTCACCACTTTGCACAGCTTTCTGGGATCTGACGGCGCTGCTCCCTATGGATCGTTGATGCTGGCCTCGAATGGCGATTTCTACGGTACCGCCGACGTGGGCGGCGACTACGGGGCCGGCACTGTCTTCACCGTCACCTCAAGCGGAGTGATGACCACTCTGTACAATTTTTGTTCGCACAGTGGTTGCAGCGACGGCCAGTATCCGGCCGGGCAGCTCATCCAGGCGAGCGATGGAAACCTCTACGGAGTGACCCATGCGGGCGGCGACTACGCGGCTTGCGACGTCGACGGCTGCGGCACCATTTTCAAAATGACTCTGAGCGGCAAGCTGACCACCTTACACGCGTTCGACGCGACCGACGGCGAGTATCCGTATGGCGGACTGATTGAGGATGGCAATGGTTTGTTCTATGGCGCCGCGTCCGCGGGCGGCGCGGGCAACGATGGCACGATCTTCACTATCACCTCCGAGGGTGCCTACAGTGTTCTCTACAGTTTCAGCGGCCCCGACGGCTCGGAACCGTATGCCATTCTGCTCGGCAGCGACGGCAACTTTTACGGCACTACTTTATACGGGTATGGCGACGGTCCCTATCCCCGAGGCTCGGTCTTCGAAATCACTCCGCAAGGAATGTTGACCAACCTGCACACCTTTGACGGCAGACACGGCAAGAATCCTTACGCGGGCCTCGTTCAGGACACCGATGGCACGTTTTACGGCACCGCGTACTTCGGCGGTCATGACGGCGACGGGATCGTGTTCAGCGTCTCCACCGGCCTGTCACCGTTTGTCGAGACGCAGCCTGCCTCGGGCAATGTTGGCGTGAGCGTGACGATTCTGGGCACGGATTTAAAGGGCGCGACGGCGGTCAGCTTTAACGGAACGGCGGCGCAGTTTACGGTCGTGTCGAACTCGGAGATTCTGACGAACGTTCCGGCTGGCGCGAAGACCGGCACGGTGACGGTAACCACGCCGAAGGACGGGACGATGAGTAGCAATGTGGCGTTTCGGGTGACGAAGTAGCGGATCGGGGAAAGCGTGACGCATGAAAGTTCGCGATGTAATCAAGCGCTTGGAGGACGAAGGCTGGCGCCTAGCCCGAACGAAAGGAAGTCATCGGCAATTTCATCATCGACAAAACCAGGGACGGTTACGGTCGCCGGTCATCCGTCAGTGGACATTCCGCCCGGAACATTGAACAATATCCTCAAGCAGGCAGGACTGAAATGAAATATCTCATCGTCTACGAAAAATCGGACACTGGCTGGGGGGCATACGCTCCTGACTTGCCCGGTCTCGGCGTCGCCGGCAAGACGCTCAATGAAGTGAAGGAATTGATCCGCGAGGCTATCGAATTTCATCTGGAAGGCATGCGCGCCCATGGCGATCCTCTGCCCGCGCCGAGCTCCATGACCGAGTACATCACCCTCTGATAACTTGCCTCTTCCACCTCACTTGCTTCCAACTAATCGCTTGCTGCGAGTAAAATTACCTCATGCGTGAAGTCGTCATTGCCTCTTCCGTTCGTACTCCCGTAGGTCGAGCGTTCAAGGGAACGCTGCGGGCTACGCGTCCTGATGAACTTGCTGCCATCGCTATCAAAAGCGCGCTCGAACGCGTGCCGCAACTTGATCCGGCAGAGATTGAAGACGTCATCATGGGTTGCGCCATGCCGGAGGCGGAGCAGGGAATGAACGTTGCCCGTATCGCCTCGCTGCGCGCGGGTTTGCCGGTGAATGTCTCCGCGGTCACGATCAATCGGTTCTGCTCGTCGGGATTGCAGTCGATTGCCATGGCTGCCGAGCGCATTATGAGCGGTGGCGCGGAGGTGATGGTCGCGGGCGGAACGGAGTCGATGTCGATGATTCCGATGGGAGGCAACAAGATCTCGCCGAATCCCTGGCTGGTTGAGCACTATCCCGATGCGTATCTGTCGATGGGACTGACGGCTGAGCGGCTCGCCGAGCGTTTTGGCATTACGCGCGCCGAGTGCGACGAGTTCTCGCTGCGCAGCCATCAGAAGGCGCTGGCGGCGCTCGCAGCGGGCAAGTTTGCAGAAGAGACGGTGGCGGTGCCGGTGAGCTTTACGACTCCCAATGGATCGAAGCCGAAGCGGCAGGAGATCGTGTTCAAGGCCGATGAAGGGCCGCGCGCCGACACTTCACTTGAGGCGCTGGCCGCGCTCAAGCCCGCGTTCCACGTTAAAGGAGTCACGACCGCGGGCAACTCGTCGCAGATGTCGGACGGCGCAGCGGCGGCGATTGTGATGTCAGGCGAGCGGGCGAAGGCGCTGGGCGTTACTCCGCTGGCGCGCTACGTTTCGTTCGCGACAGCCGGATACAAGCCTGAGGAAATGGGGCTTGGGCCCGTGTTTGCGATTCCAAAGGCGCTGAAGCTTGCCGGCCTGAAGCTGGCCGATATCGAGGTAATCGAGTTGAACGAAGCGTTCGCGGCGCAGTCGCTGGCGGTGATTAAAGAAGGCGGGATCGATCCGGAGCGCGTCAATCCGAACGGCGGAGCGATTGCGCTTGGACATCCCCTGGGCTGCACCGGAGCGAAGCTAACGGCCACCGTGCTGCGAGAACTAAAGCGGCGCAAAGCGCGCTATGGCATGGTGACCATGTGCGTTGGCGGGGGCATGGGGGCCGCGGGGATTTTTGAGAATTTGAATTAGCGGGAGGAGGAAAGCTCTTCTAGCTTTTACCCAATCTTTACGCGATTGCTATGTTTTTTTACACAGTTGTGCGGTAACCTTTGCGGGTCAGGGACCCGAGGAGTTAGTGGAACGTTCTTTGATAGGACGACCTTAGTAGGACGATAGTAGAACAACCTTCATAGAATTTTCGCAGAACGAAGACGACGAACGACAAGAACGATCGGAATTTCCCCCGGACTGCCGCGCCGGTTTTGAGGTGCTTTATGCGTCTCTCTTCTCTTGTCCGTATGATGGCTACCGTTTTCGTTGCCACGCTGATCATGGCCACGGTTCTGTTCTTTTCCGACGCTGCTCTCGCTCAGCATTCTTCCGGAGGCGGGGGTGGTGGCGGCGGAGCGAGTTCGGGTGGAGGACATTCCGGAGGCGGCTTCTCTGGCGGAGCGGGGAGCTCGCGCGGTTCCGGGATCAGCTCTTCTTCATCATCACGATCTTCTTCCTCGAGTTCTTCGGGCGGACGAAACCATTCCAGCAACGTCGTGGGATCCTCGCGATCTTCTTCCGGACGGTCTTCTTCGGAACGATTTTTTCCGGAGCCGTCTTTGTCTGGACGATCTCCTGAGGAACTGCGGACGGGCTTAAACATCCGGGCGGAACTGTTGCACTCTACGGACGGGAAGCTGAATGAACAGCCCGAAAAGAAGGGATTTTTCTCGTTCCTTCATCACAAGAAGATTGAGACTCCGGTCTCGGCCATCCCACAGTTCCACTGCAAGAAGGGAGAGAAGTGCGCACCAACTTGCTCGACTGGACGCTGGTGGAACGGGTTTGGCTGCACCGCGCAATACAATCCAAACTTGTGGTTCAACAGTTGCGAGATCCTGGCTAATGAACTCGCCCAGGCGCGCGGCATGGGGGGAAGGGTTGGTGCGGCGGAACAGTTGCGCTATCGGCAACTGCGGGACGCATACCAGGAATGCCTGGCCCGTCACCGAATGGTTCCCTTCGCATTTTCAGCCCTCAACGATCTGAGCTTCTTTGGAACTCCGTAGCCGCCGCGCTCCGAACGTTGCCTCCGAACGTTGCCTCCGAACGTGGGCGGTCGAGCGTAATGTCACTCGACGGCAGACGCGCGTTAAAATGGAGCCTGCTGGGTTGGTCTTCGCGCGGCGTTGTTCATCTCGATTCCAAATCTGATTTTCCTGTCCGGCAACCTGAATTGGTTGGCGACATGAGATAGGGGTCTACAAGTATGGCTACTACCACGGCGGTTCCCAAGATCAAGATTCCGGGCGGCGGATTTCTGCTTGAAGAGCGCCAGACCGCGGAAGTGTTTACTCCCGAGGATTTCACCGACCAGCACCGGATGATTGGGCAGACGACGGAAGAGTTTGCGGTCAACGAAATTTTGCCGAACGCGGAGAAGATGGAGCACAAGGACTTCTCGATCTCGCGCGATCTGCTGAAGAAGGCGGGCGAGCTTGGGCTGAGCGCCGTCGAAATCCCGGAAGCTTACGGCGGTCTGGAGATGGACAAGATTACGGCCGCGGTGATCGCCTACCACATGGCCAAGTATGCCGGGTTTGCAACCACCTGGGGCGCACACAGCGGCATTGGCATGTTGCCGATTGTTTATTTCGGCACCGAAGAGCAGAAGCAAAAATATTTGCCACGCCTGGCGGCGGGAGAAATCGTGGGCGCATATGCCTTGTCGGAAGCCTCTTCCGGATCGGACGCGATGAATTGCCGGGCGCGAGCCGAACTTTCCCCGGATGGAAAGCACTACATTCTGAATGGCGAAAAGATGTGGATCACGAACGCCGGATTCGCGGATCTTTTCACCGTGTTCGCGAAAATTGGCGGCGAGAAATTCTCGGCGTTCCTGGTGGAGAGGACATTTCCCGGATTTTCGGTGGGCGCGGAAGAACACAAGATGGGCATCCGCGGATCGTCAACCTGCCCAATCATCCTGAACGATTGCAAGGTGCCGGTTGAGAACCTGCTCGGAGAAATCGGCAAGGGCGCGACCATTGCGTTCAACATCCTGAATATCGGGCGCTTCAAACTGGGCGCCATGTGCCTGGGCGGAGCCCGCGTTTCGCTCGAGCACGCCGTGGGCTATGCCAAGCAGCGCAAGGCTTTTGGCAAGACGATCGGCGATTTTGGGCTGGTGCGCGAAAAAATCGCCAACATGGCGACGTTGATTTATGTCGGCGAGTCTCTGGTCTTCCGCACGGTTGGCATGATGGATGCGCTGCTGTCGGAGATCGATAAGTCGAGCCCGGACGCTGCTAAAGAAACCCGCAAGGCGATTGAAGAGTATGCAGTCGAGTGCTCGATCCTGAAGGTCTGGGGATCAGAAATGGTCGACTACGTGGTCGACGAGACCATGCAGATTTTTGCGGGCTATGGATTTGTCGAAGAATATCCGGCGGAGCGCGCGTATCGCGATTCGCGCATCAATCGCATCTTCGAGGGCACGAACGAGATCAACCGGCTGATCATTACCGGATTCCTGCTGAAGCGCGCGATGAGCGGGCAGTTGGCGCTGATGCCGGCGATCAAGCAGCTGATGGACGAGGTACTGAGTGGTCCATCCATGGGCGACGAAATCGAAGGACCGCTCGCCGAGGAACGCAAACTGGTGGCGAACGCCAAGAAACTTGGCTTGTTTGTCGCGGGCGCGGCCACGCAGAAGTATATGACGGCGATTCAGGATCAGCAGGAAGTGATGGGCGCGATTGCCGATATGACGATCGAGATTTACGCCATGGAATCGGCGGTGCTGCGCACGCAAAAGCTGGTGGAACTGAAAGGCGAAGCGGCCGCCGCGTTGCCGATTGCGATGACGCGGGTCTATATGACGCAGGCGCTCGAGAAAGTGGAATCAGCGGCGAAGAAGGTGATTGCCGATGTGGCCGAGGGCGACATGCTCCGAACCCAACTGGCGATTGTGCGGCGGCTGGCGAAGCACGAACCATTCAACACGATTGCGCTGCGCCAGCAGGTGGCGCAGAAGACGATCGAGGCGGGGAAGTATTCGCTGGCTTAAGCAGCTGAGCGATCATATCGCCGCGAGCGACGAAGGATGACAATGGTTGTGCCAGCGACTACATAGGTCCTTCGCTTTGCTCAGGATGACAGGGTCGTTATTTATGCAACACTGTAACCGCGCATTAGTCCTTCGGAAAATTCGGATCCGCCTTCACTTCCTCGATTTGTTTTGTGTGCCGTTCGCTGTGGGCTGAGATCAGCAGAATCCACTGATAGGCGTCCAAGGTTCCAAGGGCAGGATGTGGTCCGAAGTGATCGCGCAGGTCTTCTTGCGTGGTTTTGACGTATTCCATTGTGGCTTGGCGCTCGCTTTCGAAGGCCTTGGTCAATTCTTCGCGGTTGGCCCAGCGGCCCGTCGGTTTTAGAAATTCGGGAGCCTGCGCCTTGTGGCTGCGGTCCGGGATCCTGGTTAAGATTTGGTCGTCGGTTAACTTCACTTCGGCGCGCTTTTCGGGCGTGGCGGGACCGGCGACGAATTTGCTTCGCACCAATCCGAGTATCGTCGACTCGGAAACGGTAATGTGTTCCGCCACTTCGGCGACCGACCAGCGGTCGGGAGCGGGTTTGAACGTCCACTGCTTTTCCGACAGTCCAGCGATCGATTGGAGGAAGGCGTCACGCGTGGCCTGAAGACTCTTCAGAGCAACATCGCGCTCTTCGGGAGTCAGCTGCCGTGATGGTGCCGAAGAAGCCTGAGCCGCGGAAGACGAAGCCGCGGAAGATGGCGCTTGCGGTGACTGAGCCTGCAACGCGACAACCGTAAACAGGCACATGGCCAAAACCAGAATTAAGCGCGACGACTTGAGTTGCACTGTTGCCTCCGATTTGATCGAGTCGTTATCGAAATTGGCATGCGTGCGCGCAATTATAGTCTGCGCCGCAAATCACACGCGCCTCACCGCCCGAGAGCAGGCAGATCCAGCCACGCGAGTATTTACCGCGCCTAAGTTGGGAGATTTGGTGGACCTGGTCGGGATCGAACCGACGACCTCTTCCATGCCATGGAAGCGCGCTCCCAGCTGCGCCACAGGCCCACACGGTAGCGAGCGCCACGCGATTGCCGCGTCGCAAAAAACGCGACGCCTTGCGCGGGCTCGCCCACACCCTTCGCTGCGCAAAAACCGATTGCTCAGGATGACAAGGGGAAGGAACTCCTTAATTCTCGCCCAGCTTTCGCGTTGCGTCAAACTCATCTAGGATATGGGAGCGAACCGAAGGCACCTAATCGGAGACCCATGTCGAACTTGCGGAAAAATTTCTCCCCCCACACTTGCCGTCAGATTGGCCATCGGCAAGGCTCATTCAGGCTGATCCGGCTCGGATCGCTTGCCGCATTGGCGGCTCTCGGACTCGGCTCGGCATTGGCGCAGACCTCAGCGGCGCCGTCATCCCCGCCCGTGGCCTACGCGTCGGTGAACGAGCTCAACGGCATTCTCGGTCAACTGAAAACGACTGCCGCGGCCATGCAGACCGATGTAGAGAGAATGCGCATCGAGAAATGGAAGACGGACGCGTCCAGCAAACGGCAGACGCAGGCCAATGCGGATTCGGTTCGGCGAAATTTGCAATCGGCTTTGCCCGAGATCATCGCGCAGGTGAACGCTTCGCCCGAGGATCTGGCCGCGAGTTTCAAACTGTATCGCAATCTGGATGCGCTCTACGACGTATTCGGATCGGTGGTGGAGTCGGCGGGGGCGTTTGGGTCGAAGGACGAGTTTCAGAGTCTGAGCAATGATATGACCGGCCTCGAAAGCGCGCGCCGGGAGATGGGCGAGAGGATGCAGAAGCTGGCGGGCGCAAAGGAAGATGAACTCACGCGGTTACGGACGCAAGTCAAGGCGCTGAGCGCGGCGGTGCCGCCCCCGCAGCCAAAGAAAATTATCGTGGATGACACCGAGCCGGCTCCGAAGAAGCCGGCCGTGAAGAAGAAGAAGACGACAAAGCCGGGAAGTGCGAACTCGACGCCGCCGCCGAAAAAGCCGACTCCGGCGACGACCCCGGGCAACTCGAACCCGCCCCCAAGCCGATAAGGAGAGCCCGTTGTATCGCGCCCCGGGCGACATCATTACCGTGTGGACAAATCGTTCGAAGGGCGCGGCGGCTCTGGATCGGCAACAAAAGGCGCCACTTAGCTGCGGCCACCGACCGGGGAACTCAAGCGCTGGCGGCGGAGTCTAAGTAACTATGCGGGAAATCCTCCGGAGTGTAGCGATCCGATAAGTTTCCCGTCTGCTTGGGCGCAGTGATCTTATAATGAGAGCACGCCATTACGGCGGGAACTAGCACAATGGGCGACTTCGCAGGCGCTATCGGAGCCCGACTCGAGGAATCGGCCGTCATTGCTGAATTGAAGGCCGGGTCTGAGCAGGCCTATGCCTGGCTCATTGGCGAATTTCACCAGCCCATCTACGGACTCATCTACCGCATCGTCAATGACCCATCCGATGCGGCCGACACCACGCAAGAAGTATTTCTGAAAGTCTTCCGAGGGATGAAGCATTTTCACGGCGAGTCGACATTGAAGACTTGGATTTACCGGATCGCGCTGCACGAGGCGTCGAACCGACGGCGGTGGTGGTTCCGGCACAAGGCGCAGGAAACGCCGATTGATCCGAGCGAAGGCGGGAATGTCGAATTCCAGACCGAGGCGCGGCTGGTGGATCCCGGAGAATCGCCGTTTGAGCAGTTCGCGCACGGCGAGGTACGGGCGGTGGTCGCAGAGGCTCTTACGCATGTCCCCGAGCCCTACCGGACCACGCTCATTCTGCGCGATCTGGAGGAGATGTCATACGACGAGATTGCCGAGGTCCTGCAAATCTCTCTGGGAACAGTGAAGTCGCGCATCACGCGGGGACGCGATGCTTTGCGCAAAAAGTTGGCAGCGTATGTCCGGGAGGTTGGTCCGGAGTTGGGGCTGGGGGCGCCAGCGCGAGAAGGCGCCACGGGCACAGATCAGAGTTCGAGTGGGGGCAGAGAAGTTGAGGTGACGCCATGAAATGCGCCGAATACAAAAGGCTGCTTTCGCCTTATCTCGATGGCCAGGTAAGCGGGGCCGAGATGTTTGCCCTTCAGAGTCACATGAAGGAGTGTGCCAGCTGCACCCGCGAATACGATGAGGTTCAGCGCACGCTGCAGTTGATCATCGCCTTGAATAAGTCCAAAGTGAAGGCTCCGCCGGACCTGCCCTTGCGGTTGCGGCTGGCTCTGGCGCGTGAATCGACGCAAGCCCGGCGCCGGCGTTTTGAAGGAGCAATGGTGAGACTGAGCAACGCGGTGCACGCTTTTATGGTTCCAGTGACCGCAGGGGCGCTGAGCGCAGTGCTGATTTTCGGAATGCTGCTGGGCTTTTTTGCTCTGCCGCCGACGTTGCAGGCGAGTAGCACCGACGTTCCGCTGATGCTCTACATTGCGCCGCAGTTGAAGCAGTCGGTCTTCGGCACTTCGCTCGGCAGTGTGGGCGAGGATTCGGTAGTTGTAGAGGCGTACATCGATGCCAACGGCCGCGTGGAAGACTACCGCATCCTGTCGCAATCGGGTGACAACCAGGAGGCTCTGCCGCAGGTAAAGAACCTGCTGATTTTCACGACCTTCAGCCCGGCGCTTTCGATGGGCGTGCCGATCCCCAGCCGGGCGGTGATCTCGTTTTCGAAGATCAGCGTGAAGGGGTAGGGAAGTTCAGTTGCCGGTTGCCAGTTTTGAGCTCCCCGCCTTGTCGCGTTTGGGCGACCTCTCACCATGTGACTGCATGGCTCTTCACACTCTCGAAGGCATCTAATTCCGTGGGATTTGGCTGACAACTAGCAAGTGCTGTTTGACCTCGCCAATCGCAACTTCGTAAACTACTCTTTTGCTGCTGCGCAATTCGGGGGGATTTCCTGGCACGACGTTTTTTATTTGCGGTGGTTTTGAGCCTCGCGTTGGCGGCTGCTCCCGCATGGTCACAGGGACACCCAGCCGTTTCGCTGGACACGAGCGAGACGCTTTTCACGGTCCTGAGCACCATCAACACATGCGGGTATGATCAGGATCTCGACACGTCGGACCCGCTGCGCGCTGAGATCCGGGCTGAGATCTCCAAGGCGATTGCGAACACGCCGGGCGCGGACAAAGTCGTCGCGCCAATGTGCGAATTCTACAAACACCACCGGGTCGATGAACCGGCGCACGATCTTTCACAGTACATCTCTTTAGCGCTCTATCTCGGCGATGCGCCCACGTTTACACCCAAGGTGAAGGAGGATGAGCTGCCTCCGGATGCCGCCGTAGTCGCGGACATTGTGCCGCTGATGAAAGCTTTCTACGACAAGATTGGTTTGCATGCCATTTGGCTGCGCCATCGAGCGCGCTATCAGGAGATGATCGCGGTCTATCACGAGCCGTTGGCGAAGATGACCTTTGACACTGAGATCTATCTAAAGCTGCCTTCGGCCGGCTATCTGGGACGGCAGTTCACAATTTATCTGGATGCGCTGGGCGCACCGACGCAGACGAACGCGCGCAACTACGCGTCGGACTACTATGTCGTGTTTTCGCCGACATCAGGCACCGCGATCAAGATGCAGCAGATTCGCCACACCTATCTGCATTATCTTCTCGACCCAATGGCGCTGAAGAGCGGGGCGTCCATGACCCGGCTGTCGCCGCTGCTGGACTCGGTGCAATCGTCGCCCATGGATGAGGCGTTCAAGAGCAACATCTCGCTGCTGGTAACGGAATGCATGGTGCGAGCAATCGAGCTGCGAACGGATTCGTCGAAGAATGAAGAGCAGCGCAAAAAAACGCTCGACGAGGACGATAGCGACGGCTATGTGCTCACACGGTCTTTCTACGATCTTCTGGGCGCGTTCGAGAAAGACCCGATCAGCTTGCGCAACGCCTATTCGGGAATGCTGAGCGCGATCGATGTCGGCAAAGAAGCGAAGCGGGACAAGCACATCGCGTTTGCGAGCGATGCGGCGCCCGAACTGGTGCGCCAGACGCGCCAGAAGAGCGAGCATCTTCTGATGCACGCCGAGCGGGAACTGGCGGGGGGTGACCCGAAGCTGGCCCAGAAGCTGGCGCAGCAGGCGCTCGAGGAGCAGGAGGACGATCCGGGACGCGCATTTTTTGTGCTGGCTCAGGTCGCCTCCATGAACGGCGACATGGAGGGCGCCAGCAGCTATTTTCACCGGGCGCTCGACACCGCGCACGAGCCCAAGGTGCTTGCCTGGTCGCACATTTACCTCGGCCGAATTTTCGATTTGAAGGAAGAGCGCGACTCGGCGCTGACTGAGTATCAGGCTGCATTAGCCGCAGCAGGCACGTCGGTGCCGGAAGCGAAGGTAGCGGCGGAGCGCGGGCTGGGGAAGGCGTATGAGCCTCCTGTGCCCAAGCAGCCAGAGTAAACGCGTCAGACGCGGGCAAGGTGGTAAAGTTATTGCTCGCCCGTAAAATCTTGTGAAAGACGCTGGAAACGGCCGGGCAGTGAAATTTTGGGTTATGGAGACAGCATGAAACGAACAGCAATCATCGTCGGAATTCTGAGCCTCGCGGTCTGGGCAGCGGCCCAAAGTACCGGATCGACGCAGCAGACTCCGCCGCCCGCCGGGCAGACTCCGCCGACGCAGGGAACCGCCGCCCAGGGTACGCCCGCGCCGGGAGCACCGGCACAACCGGCCGTGAAGCGTCCGCCGCAGGCCAAGACGCAGCCGGAATATGACGCTTATAAAGCGGCCGCAGCTAACACCGATGCCGCCGCGCTGGAGAAGGCGGCCGCTGACTTCGCGACTAAGTTCCCGGACAGTGAATT
Source organism: uncultured Acidobacteriaceae bacterium (assembly GCA_963803645.1). Taxonomy (GTDB): domain Bacteria; phylum Acidobacteriota; class Terriglobia; order Terriglobales; family Acidobacteriaceae; genus Acidiflorens. The sequence goes on from CAWDNK010000007.1 coordinate 2,651,926, forward strand.
GCGCATCCTGCTCTACAGGACAGACATGGGGCTTTACCAGGCTGCTAATAATGCCGAGAAAACAGAAGAAATTGGCCGAAAGGTGTTGGCGATTGACCCGGATGATCCGACCGCCCTGACGATCGTTTCCGACGTAATCGCGCTCAGGACTCGAGATACGGATGTAGACCGGAATCAGCGCTACGACGAGGGCATGAAGATGGCGCAGAGGTCCATCACGACGGTAGACACCGATGTCATGGTTCCGCCCGGTACTCCGCAAGAACGGATCGATGCATTCAAGGCCCAAACTCGTGCGCAGGCCTATTCGACGATGGGCATGATCGAGTACAACAGAAGCAGTTTTCCCGCGGCGCAGGAAGACTTCCAAAAAGCAGTCGATGCTGACCCCGGCCATCCGTATGCTCCGGATATTCTGCACTTGGGGCTCGCGATCGACAGGGTGGCTACCCTAAGCTCAGACCAAGCTCAGCAAACGAAGTTGTACACGCAGGCGCTCGACGTCGTTAATCGTGCGGTGAGCCTTACCCAAGAGAACACGCCGGTCGGAGGCTCGGCCCGCCGCGAGCAGGACCGTTTGCAGAAGCTCACCGGACATGCGCCGGCCGCGCAGCCGCAGACCCAGACTCCGCCCAACCAACCCGCGCAACCGCCAACGACTCCGCGGCAGAGCCAGCCTCCCAACCACTGATGCCGGCAAACAGGCGGGGCGAACGCGGCGCTATCCAATGATGTCACGCGAACTCACGGCGCTGGAAGAACGCCTAGGGCACCACTTCCAGCGTCAGGAACTGCTGGAACAGGCTCTTACTCACAGCTCGCAGGCCCGCGAGGCAGAGGCCGCGGGCGCGTCCAATGTGGCGTCTTCTTCTTTTTCAGGCCGCGGCGATAACGAATTGCTGGAGTTCCTCGGCGATGCCGTGCTGGGACTGGTGGCCAGCGAGACGCTGTTTCACCGCTTTCCCGGATTCCATGAAGGACATCTATCGAAGCTGCGCGCACATCTGGTCGGGCAGCGTCATCTGCTGGAAGTAGCCGAGAAGTTGGAGATTGGCGCCTACATGCGCCTTGGCCGCGGGGAAGAAAAAAGCGGTGGACGCGGCAAGGCGAACCTGCTGGTGGATGCCCTTGAAGCGATTCTGGCCGCACTTTATCTTGATGGTGGATGGCTGGTGGCGCGCGACTTTATCGTGCGCTCGATTCTGGAGCCTGAGCTGGCGCACATGAACCTGGAGACAAGCGCGATTCCGGTGATGGACTTCAAATCCGCGTTGCAAGAGGCCCTCCAGGCGAGTGGCAGAGCGCAACCGGTTTATATGCTGGTAAAAGAAGAAGGTCCCGAACATCGGAAGACTTTTACGGTCGAGGTCAGGCTGCCGGAGTTAGACGCCGCACAATTTGTGGGGCGTGCCGAAGGCGCTACCAAGAAGCGAGCAGAGCAAGAGGCAGCACGGCAGGTTCTGGAGCATCTTGCCAAACTGGCCGCGCCGGGGAAGGGGGACGCTAGCTCCGGCCCGGAGAGAAGTACACCATAGCTAGGGAAGCGAGTTAGGGAAGCGACAGTTAGGGAAGCGAGCCGCGCAAGCGGATCATCCAACCAAAGTGATGTCTTGGAGCGAAAAAATCTGGAGCGAAAAAATCCTGACCGGCGGGTGGGCGGCGACGGTGCAATCGATCGCCGGAACGATCGCCATTGCCGTGTTCGTGGTCACGTTTCTGGCGCAGGCCTTCACGATTCCATCCGAATCGATGGAGCAGACACTGCTGATCGGCGACTATCTGCTGGTCGATAAGCTTTGCTACGGCGACGGCGGCCTCTGGAGCAGGCTGTTGCCTTATCGCAAAATCGGCCGAGGCGACGTGATTGTTTTTCACTATCCGGTGAATCCGGCGCAGGACTTTGTGAAGCGGGTAGTGGCCGTGCCCGGAGACCGGATCCGGATGATCAACAAACAGGTCTTCATCAACGGCGTTCGGCAGGAGGAGAAGTTTGCGCAATTCATCACCAAGGTGCGAAATCCCTACCGCGACGATTTTCCGCGCATGGACGCTGCCGACTATGGCGTCGATGCAAAATGGTGGAAGCAGATGCCGAAGCTCGTCGAAGACCATGAGCTGATCGTGCCGGAGAAGAGTTATTTTGTGCTGGGAGACAATCGCGACGACAGCCAGGACAGCCGCTACTGGGGTTTTGTCCCGCGGGAAAATATTATTGGCCGTCCGCTCGTGATCTACTGGTCATCAGCCAATCCGAACGACGACCTCACGAGGTCGCCCAGCGCGAATGATAGACTTTATCACTTCGCCTATGCGGTGACCCACGTATTTCAGATGACGCGCTGGGCGCGCACCTTCAAGCTGGTGCGGTGAAGCGAAACTTGAATGGGTTAAGAGGGAAGACGCGGCCAGGAGCAAGAAAAGTCCGCGCCGAGAAGAGTTAGTGATGGACAACACACACGAGAATGAAAAAGAAGTTCGCGAAGAAGTGAGGCCGCGCGAAACCGATGATCGAATTTCTGGCGTCGATTGCCGGACTGCTCGCCACCGTGCTGTTTATCATGACGTTTGTATTCCAGACGTTCGCCATTCCTTCCAGTTCGATGGAAGACACGCTGCTCATCGGCGATCACGTTCTGGTGGACCGCGAAAGGGTTGCTCCGCCTACGAAGTGGGTGGGACCGCTGCTGCCTTATCGTGACCTTCGCCGCGGCGACACGGCAGTGTTCCTCTCACCCGAACAGCCAGGACTTTTCCTGGTGAAGCGCATCATCGGAATTCCGGGCGATCGCATTCATCTGCGCGATGGGGTCGTCTACCGGAACGGAGAGAAGCTGAACGAGCCTTATGTTAAGCACGTGGATGCCGGAGACTACGATCCCTATCGCGATGATTTTCCGTCCGTACCACCTTCGCCGGCCTATCGCGTAAGCAATGAGAAATGGCGGGAGGAGATGCCATCGCACGTGGTAAACGGCGAGATCGTGGTGCCGCCGAACAGTTATTTTGCCATGGGCGACAACCGGGACGTGAGCTACGACAGCCGCTACTGGGGCTTTGTTCCGCGGGCGAACCTGATTGGGCGTCCGCTACTGATCTATTGGTCGTTTATCACCCCGCCTGACGCATATTATGCGCAAAGCGTGGGCGATCGTGTTCGGGCCATGGCGCATACCATCCGGCACTTTTTCGATGAGACCCGCTGGTCGCGAACGCTGCGGATTGTAAGGTGATTTTCAAGTAGAACTTCGAGATCGGCGAACGCAAAATAGTTATAAGGAGCAAGGCTTCTAAAGGAAATACGATTGGCCAAAAAAGTAAGAGAAGAAAAAGAGATCGAGCGGGAGCAGAGGCCACGCGAAAAGGACCGAAAGCCGCGCGAAACGGATCAGAAACCGCGCGAAGCGGATGAGAAGCCGCGCGAAACGGCAACTGAATTTCTTGCCTCAATCGCCGGCGTGCTGGTCACCGGCCTTTTCATCATCACATTTATATTGCAGGCGTTCGAAATTCCCTCCAGTTCCATGGAGGACACGCTGTTGATCGGCGATCATGTGTTCGTGAACCGGGAATGGTTTGCCGCGCCGACGCGCTGGGTGGGCCCGTTGCTGCCGTACCACGACCCTCGCCACGGCGACATCGTCGTGTTCCTGTCTCCGGCCGAGCATGGCCTGTTTGTAGTGAAGCGAATTATTGGCATTCCCGGCGACCGGATTCACCTGCGCGACAACGTGGTTTACCGTAACGGCGAGAAACTCGACGAACCCTACGCGCAGCACAAACGCGATCCCAACGACGTTTATTACGAGGAACGGCGGCCGTATCGCGAGAACTTCCCGGACGTTGCACCAACGAGCATCGATAATCTTGCCGACGATTGGGAGGCCAGCTTGAGCTCCCATATCGTGGGGCAGGATCTGGTTGTTCCGCCGAACAGCTACTTCGCCATGGGCGATAACCGCGATGTGAGCTATGACAGCCGCTACTGGGGCTTCATTCCGCGCTCGAATGTAATTGGGCGTCCCATGTTCATCTACTGGTCGTTCATCACTCCGGCGGATCAATACCAGATGCGCGACCCGGGCGATCGCCTGGGATTTCTGGCCCACACCATCATTCACTTCTTCGATGAGACGCGCTGGCGGCGCACCCTACGGATCGTAAAGTGAAATTTCTGCGGTCGAAGCGCGGATTGGTGGTCATCGCTGCGCTTCTGCTGGTGCTGTTCCTTTTTCGTCCCGGAATCCATCAACTGCGCAACCGGATCGCGAACTCAATCGGTTCGGCACTTGGCCGTCGCGTGGCCATCGACGACGTGCGACTTCGTCTTCTGCCGCGGCCGGGATTCGAGCTCGAGGGCCTCGTCATTTATGATGAGCCGGTCTTTGGCGCCGAGCCAATGATCCGCGCACAGAATGTGTTTGCCGCGATTCGCTTGCGCTCACTGCTGCGCGGACGGCTCGAGATCGCGAAAATGAGCGCGACCGAGCCCAGCGTCAACATCGTGTGCAACAGCCAGGGGCGCTGGAATATCGCCAGCCTGATCGAGCGCAATGCGCAGATTCCGGTTGCGCCGACGCAGAAACCTCCTTCCGAGCGGCGGCCGGCATTCCCGTATCTCGAAGCCACGGGAGCGCGCATTAATTTCAAGATCGGACAGGAGAAAAAGTCATACGCACTGACCGATGCCGACGTGGTTTTGTGGCAGGATTCCGAGAATTCCTGGGGCGCGCGCATGAAAGCACAGCCGGTGCGCACGGATCTGAATCTGACCGATACTGGCCTTCTGCTGGTCGAAGCCAACTGGCAGCGCTCTCGCAATCTGCGCCTGACCCCGGTGCGCCTCACAGTGGCGTGGGAAAACGGACAGCTGGGTCAGATCACTGCGTTGATGAGCGGCCAGGACCGCGGGTGGCGTGGGGCAGTGACTTTAACCGCGGATATTTCCGGCACTCCGCGGGAGTTGGCGGTCGACAGCCGACTGGCAATCGGCGGTTTTCGCCGTTACGACATTCTGAACAGCCAAAGCGTGAATCTGGCCGCGGGCTGCATCGGTCGATTCAGCGCCACCAATTGGTCGCTTAGCGATCTTGACTGCAAAGCGCCGGTCAGCGGTGGCATGTTGCGTTTGCGAGGCAGAGTGGGGAGCAAAGTCGAGCCGGGAAATGCCGCGGGCGGAGTTGAAGTCACCGCCACGGCCCCTCGCGACTACGAGCGAGCAACTTACGATCTGATTTTGTCAGCAGAGAAGGTGCCGATCCCGCCTGCGCTCGCCCTGCTTCAGGTGGCTAAGCGACAACTGCCCAGCGATCTCACGGCGACCGGCGTTCTCGATGGTGAGTTCCGCGCTGTACGGAAAGGGGCCGAGCCTGCCGAGCTTTCCGGAACGATCATGGCGAGTGATATTCGCCTGATGTCGAACGGTCGCAAGGACACGATTGCACTGGGCAATTTTCCATTGACGCTGATTGGAGATTCAAGTTTTGGCGGGCTGGGTCACCGAGGTGCGACGCCGCGGGCAAGAGTAAAGGACGATGGAAAAGAAACGGAATCGGAGCCCGTGGATGCCCATCTGAGGATCGGGCCGGCGTCGTTGCAGGTCAATACTTCTGCTGCCGACATTGCCGGCGGGTGGATTTCGGCGGCTGGTTATCGTTTCTTTTTGCGGGGCGACCTGGAATTCAGGAATCTGTTTCGTCTGGAGAGCGTTCTTGGCGTGCCGGCGGTGCGGCCCGCGGCTGAAGGCGATGCCAAGCTGGATGTCAGCATTTCAGGCAACTGGCGAGGACTCGCGGCTCCCAATGCACTCGGGATTGCCCAACTCCGGAACGTGCGCGCTGAGACGCGCGGACTGAATAGTCCTATCGAGATCTCGTCGGCGACGGTCGTGCTTGCGCCAGATATGTTCTCGATGCAGAAACTTGTTGCGCAGACGGGAGAGACGCATTGGACCGGCTCAATTGCGGCCCCGCGGCACTGCGCTCCCGCATGCGTGTATCAGTTCGACCTCGCGGCCGATCATTTTTCGGCCGAAGATCTTGCCGAGTGGTTTACGCCGCATCCCGCGAAGCGCCCGTGGTACCGCATTCTGAATCCGGTCGAGCCGGAAGGCCCCTCGCCGTTTCTGGCGCTTCAGGCGCATGGGAACTTGCATGTCGCGCGGTTGGATTTAAAAAACTTGATCGCCTCGCAGGCGGCCACGCGGCTAAGCATAGATCACGGCAAGATTACGATGACCGGCCTGCGCGCAACCATTTTGCGAGGCACGCATCAGGGCAACTGGACGATGGATGCGTCGATGCTGCCGCCGCGCTATCGCGGCAGCGGCACACTCGAAAACGTTGCGCTCGGGCAACTCGGCTCGCTCATGAACGATGCCTGGATTGCGGGTAGTGCGGACGGCAGTTTTGAACTGAACACGGCGGGAGGAAACGTCCGGGAACTGGTTGGGAATTCCGAGGGCAAGTTGCGCTTCGTCATGCGCAATGGCAGCCTGGCGCGCATTCAAATTCCGGGGATGCACGGGCCGCTATCGGTGCACCGCTTCGCCGGAGAGTTGCGCGCCAAGAAAGGTGTCTGGGAGCTTTCCGACGGCCGACTCGAATCGCGCGATGGCCTTTATCAAGTGAGCGGAACGGCGGAGCCGGAAGATGGCCTCAATTTTGTGCTGACGAGGAGCGACGACCAATCCTGGAACCTGACGGGTACGCTGGCCAAGCCGCGCGTGACGCCGGCGAATCAGGAGATCAGCCGCAAAGACCTGAACACTGCGAGCGAGCCGAAGCCGTAAGCAAACGGTAAAGTTGCACACTGACGCCGGCATAGGATCGCGAACGACTGACGACTGACGACTAGATCATTCCTTGTCAAACGGTTTAACCGGCAGCAGCACTTGCACTCCGAAGTAGCCCACAAAAAACGGCTGGTTGCTATGCGCCGGTTCCACGCCGCGTCCCGCCATGAATAGCAGAATGAATGGGCTATGCAGTTTGTATCGGCCGCCAACATCGATGGTCGGTTGAGCATAGCCCGGCCGCCATGTCCCGGTCGCATAGAATTCCGAATCGAGTTCCAGCTTCTTCGTGAACTCGCGACCTACGACCAGCCCCGCCAGCCAGCCATCTGGCCCCAGGTGCACAAACTGGTATCCAGCCTCCAGATTCACATCGACCAGCCCGAACTTTTTTGTGAACTCAACAGGGAGAATCAGACTGTGACCCGGCGGTGTGATGCCGCGCCGAATCGCGTCGTTGGGATTATTCACCGACAGTTGAGGAAAGATCGATAACCCCATGCCATTTTCTCCGCTGTCATAGAAGCGCCACTTCACGCCGAGTTGGTCCTGCTCCAATCCATATTTCACGCTTTGCCCCGGGTTGTGGACGCGCAGCCACGCGCTCTCATAGGTGAGCTGAATGCGGTCCCCCAGGCCGAAATTGATGTCGACGTCGGGAGTATGCGAGATGGACTGGCCGCGATAGAAAAATGGCATGTATCCGAAATTGATTTCCCAGTTTTTATTTCCGGGAGTTCCGGGATCGTTGGTGTAGTAGGGCGGTCCACCTTGCGCGAACGACAAACTCGAAGCGCAAATTACCAGCGCGCACATGAAATGGATGGTTCGCAGCCTGAATGGGAGCAACCTGAAGCCGGCTGCGCGAGATTCGGAATGTTTAGGAGACATCGGTTGCGACGGCTGCGACCCATGCGTTGGGCCCGGATCTCCGTTCTCGGAATCGACAGACTGCCATGAGCGACGTATCTAGATTCTATCGTGCCGAAACTATTCGACGCGTAGGGTTGGTGTCGGATTGGACGCGAGATCAACTCCTGGTGGCGATGCTCATATCCGCTTTAAGCTCGGTGGCACGCGGGTGCCCGATCAACGACCCGAGAAGAATCCAGATTGCGAGGGCCAGCCACTCCCATGCCGAGAAGTGGCCGGGAACGAATGGCAGAAACTTCATCATAACCATCGCAAGTCCAACCAATGCGCCGAGCAGTGCAATCGAAAAATCGCGGGTCCGCGGCCTCGTCCACAGGAACGCCGCGCACACGGCAAACCAGCCGGTGGCGGAGGCGACCGAGCCGACCTCGGCAATCGGCACCAGAATGGCGGATCCAAGAAACATGCACAGGCCGGTGGCAATTCCGGTAACGAGCACCGCAGAGGAGGGCGTCTGGTTCCGCGGGTGCACGGTCGCGAGTTGATCGTCGAGCAATCCGCGCCGGGCCATCGCAAACAGCAGACGGCTGGCGGCGATAAAATTTCCGTTGAATACTTTGAACAACGACAAGAGCGCGGCGCTCATGATGATGCTTACGATCCAGCGCGCGCCGACGGCATGTTCGAACGCCACTGCGGTCATGAAGGGCGCGTCCGTCAATTGGCGCCAGGGTGCGACGAATCCCACCGCCGCAATCACAATGATGTAGAACATAAAACCGACAACGATGGCGCTGAAGATGACGCGCGAAAATCCGCGGGCGCGAAATTCGGGGCTGGCCTCTTCGGCGGCCTTAGTTACGGACTCGAAGCCAGTCATGAAGTAGGGAACAATCTGAAGTACGAGCAGAATCGAAACCAGCGGAGTGTGCGTGAATAAGGGAGGGAAATTTGCGGTCGATCCGCGGGTGACGCCGACGGTGACAAAAATCAGGAAGAGCGCGAGCGTGCCGAAGGTTGTCCAATTCTGAAAAGTAGCGCTCAGCCGAATGCCGCAATAGTTGACGGTGGTCACCAGCGCGGTGAGGCCGAGCCCGATGACGAGGTGCGGCAGGTAAACGGGTTTGCCGGAAACGCTGTAGAGCTCGATGCGATTGAGCGCCGGGAAAATGAAACCGGCAACACGTCCAACAGCAACGGCCTCCCATGGGCAGACGATGAAGTAGGCGAGCATCATCATCCAGCCGGTGTAGAAGCTGATGGGGCGCGGGAAGACTTTCGCGGTATAGGCGACTTCACCCGAAGCATCGGGCATGGTCATCACCCATTTGCCATAGACGAAACCGACGGGAAGCAGAAGAATGCCGCCGATCGCGAAGCCCAGAATGCCGCCGAGCGGGCCGCCGCGCAGTAGCCAGTCGTCCATGACGACGAGCCATCCCACGCCGACCATTGCGCCCCAGCCGAGCGAGAAATAATCGGTGAGGCTCAGCCGGCGCGCGAGGCGGGTCACCATGAGAAAGCTCGAAGGCGAAGATCTCGAAGGCCAAGCTCGCGGAGACCAAGCTCGGGGAGACGAAGATCGCGAAGGCCGCCGGCTCGAATGCGGAGGGGAAGGCCCAAACAAGTTTGTGGAAGAATTGGATCGGAGAAAGGAGCAAAGTTGGAAGGAGTGGAGCGGCGAAGAGGCGCGCCGGGGAAAGTCTTAAGAGTGCGCGACGGTCGAGTTTTTCTCCCCGTCCTTCTCATGGGCGCGAATTATAAAGCATCGCGCCCATGAGGCTGGTTTACATTACGCGACGGCGAAGCGCGGAGGCCACTCCGGTCGCAAAATGTAGAGTGCTTCCTTGAGCGAGGAAATCTCAAACACAGAGCTCAGGCGCGTGGCATCGAGAATCCGCCGGAAAAAGGCCGGGGGATTCACCAGCTTCAGGCGCGCCGAATTCTGCATAGCCCAGCGGCGAACGATCAGCAATGTTCCCAAACCGCCCGCATCGAGTTGCTGAATGTCGGAGAGATCGAGCACCAGCACGCGCAGGCGATCGAGTTGGTCAATGCTACGGCGAAAGGCATCGAGGGCGGCTCCGCGCACCATGCGGCCCGAGCAGCGCACCACGGCCACATCCTGCATGCGTTCGATTTCGTATTGGAGTTCCATACGCTTACTTTCCGTACTCTTGATCATACGAACCTGCCTTGGGAAAAGTTCCCCCGGTTGACGATGCGTTGTGTTGTTGTTTCCGACTCTGCTTTCTAATTAATAGACGGGCGACGAGCACGAACGTCACCGGAAGTAAATTGAACGACAGCTGGGCTGTGGAATACTCAGATAGCGGTAAATGCCAGCAAAATCAGGTACTTGGCTGACAATTGTGGAAATCTTCCGAAGCGCTGGTAGCCTTCAGATTACCTCGAATCTTGGGGTTGATCGGCAGAAATCAAATGAAACTTTAGCCCCTTCAGGTAGGAATTTCCCAGCCTTCATTCTTCATCTTCTCATTGGTCCAGTGTTGCAGTTCCTGGAACAACGCGGGCTCGATTACCACAAAGCGCAGGCCCGCTCTCCCGCCAACGTCCGCCCACACCAGCCGGCCTTTGGCGTGCATCACGGTTTCGCTCTCGGGCAGCAGGAAGCTGACGTCGAGCACTCCGGCAAAGCCGACCGGATCGCTGACTGCATCGAGTCCCATGCCCCCGGTGCTTAGGTTGACTGCCTGGGTCTGCATCTCCTTGCTGTGGGCGTTGCGAAGCGTGACGGGAATATTTACTTTGGCGCGGAAGAATTTCTGCTGCTCCTGGCTGATAATTCCGAGCGGAGTGGAGCCGTCGCCGGAAGGCGCGTCGATGCCATACTCGCGGAGTTTGCGGCTCAAGGTGCGGCGCGAAATCCCGAGCTGCTCGGCCGCTTGCGTCCGGTGGCCGCCGGTTTGCTCAAGCGCCTGAATAATCATCTGCTCTTCCATGTTTTCGAGATTGCCCTGCGGCAGCCCTCGTCTGGGCGGTGGAGCAGCCATGCCTTGTCCGTTCAAATCGGCCATAACCTCGGCCGCGCCGATCTCACGGTCGGGCGATGACATCGCCAACTTGGCAACCGAGTTGCGCAGCTCACGAATGTTGCCCGGCCAGAGATAAGCCTGCAACGCAGAGATCGCGTCGGCCGAAAAGCTCTTGTCAGCCGCCTTCAACGACAGAAAGTACGCGGCCAGTGTCGAGATGTCTTCAGGGCGCTCGCGCAGCGGAGGCACGCGTAACTGGAATTGGCTTAATCGGTGAAACAAATCTTTGCGAAAGCGGCCTTCTTTCACCGCCAAATCGAGATCCTGATTGGTGGCTGCCACCACGCGCACGTCGACCGTGATCTTGCGATTTCCGCCCAAGCGATAGTAGGGTGCACCATCCAGCACGCGCAGCAGCTTGACTTGAATCTGGGGCTGGAGTTCTCCAATTTCGTCGAGGAAGATCGTGCTCTGGTGGGCCAGTTCGAACAACCCGGGTTTGGAGGAGTCTGCGCCGCTGAACGCGCCCTTTTCATAGCCGAACAATTCACTCTCGACCAGGTGCTCGGGCAGCGCGGCGCAATTGATATCGACCAGCGGCTTCTTGTGGCGATAAGACGATTCGTGAATCGTGCGGGCAACGAGTTCCTTGCCCGTTCCGGTTTCTCCGATGACCAGCACGGTTTCGGTGTGCCCGGCTACACGGTCCACCAGGCCCATGAATTTATGCATGACCGGACTGGCAATCAGGAACTCGGTTCCCTCGATCACGCGCCGCGCAGTGGTTGGCGCGTCGGCGCGCGGCGATCCCCGGCCCGATGACGGCAATTTGTGTTCCGTAATTACGGATGCCACGGCGACCATGCCGGCGGGAGCGGATTTGGCGTCACGCAAAAGCGATACGCAAAGATGAATGGAAAATTCCTCGCTCTTGCGAGTTCGGCCGTGGAGAGTAGCCTCACAGCGACCCTTTTCGCGGACCCCCGGGAGCACAAGTTTGGTGAGAACGGATCGATCGTCGGTAGAAAACAAGTCCGCCAAATTTGTTCCCACGAGCTCTTCTGGACCATAGCCGTGTCGGCTCAAACCCGTGTTGCAACTGAGGATCATTCCGTCAAGGTTGGTCGTAAGGACGGCATCTTTTGACAGCTCTGACCTGGATTGATCGGGGGGGACAGCACGAGTACCGCCGACCGGCGCAGTGGGACGCGCCGTGATTTGATCGCCGTCCGGAAGCTTTTTAACTTTGTCCATGAACGGAGACACGTGGAAAATGGGGCTCCTCAGGCTAAAAATCGTTGACGGCGTTCAGGCCAACCAGTTGTCGGTAAAACCAACAATCGATAAACCAGTCATCGATAAACTAGTCATCCATAAACCAGTCGTCGATAAACTAGGGACCGACAAAAGCGCACGGTCCGCTATCAGTTTTCGATGCGGATTGGATCACCAAGTCCATGCTGACACATGGCCGCGGCTGGGTGAACCGTAGGGCATCAGGCGGTCACACCAAAGTAATGGCCGGTAGTCAAGCCAATCGTCCTCGATTACCTCGGTAAGTACGCACCTTTTCCGCGCTGTTTTACCATCGCGTAAAAGGGATAAGTTGCGCTCTCGCTGCCGTTTGCGGCCGGGAAGCGCAGATTTGTTTGGCCCGGATGGAAGTGCCAGATGGACCGGGCTGCGTTGGCGAATATTAGTTCATTGTAGGGAAGACGACGTGACATCAGCAGGCAGTCCAGCGGGCTACATTCACGCTTAGGCGGAAGGCGCGGTGCGATCGATGTCGAAGCGGGCCACAGCTTTTATCACCATTACCGCCGTGATCGGCATGCTGGTGGTGGCCCATTCTGTCTGGTACTGGAACAGCGCCAATCTGACGCGTTTCTTCTGCTATCTCCTGATTGCCACGCTGGCCTCTGGACTCAAGATTCAACTGCCTGGCATCGACGGCACGATGTCGGTGAATTTCCTTTTTATTCTGCTGGGCGTGCTCGAAATGAGCCTCCCGGAGACGCTGGCGATCGGCTGTACTGCGAGCCTGGCGCAGTGTGTATGGTCGTCGCGCCGCAACACCGATCCGGCCAAGGTCCTCTTCAACGTCTTCAGCATGATGGCCAACGCCATCGCGCTCTCCTACTTTGCGTTTCATCGGCTGGAAAGAATTTTAGGCGAAAACACGCCGTTGCTGCTGATCCTTACGGCGCTGGTTTTCTTTCTCGCCAACACGCTGCCAGTCACCATCATCATTTCGATGACCGAGGGGAAATCGCCTCGTAAAGTCTGGTCGGAATGCTATTTCTGGACTTTCCCTTACTACCTGGTGGGCGCCGCCCTCATCTTCTTCGTTGACTTCATCAACCGGCACACGGGGTGGCAAACCACTCTCATGGTGCTGCCCATTGTTTATTGGGTCTATCGCTCTTACCGCCTTTATCTGGGGCGGCTGGAAGCGGAAAAGATGCAGGTGGAAACAGAGAGACGGCACGCCGAAGATGTAGCCCGGCTGCATCTGCGCACGATTGAAGCGCTCGCGCTGGCGATTGAAGCCAAGGATCATACAACTCACAAGCACCTCCAGCGCGTCCGCGTCTATGCCGTTGAGATCGCCAAAGAACTCGGCTTTTCGCCGGAAGAAATCGAAGCTCTGCGGGCGGCCGCGCTGCTCCACGATATCGGCAAGCTCGCCATTCCCGAGCACATCATCAACAAGCCCGGACGGCTGACGCCCGAAGAATTTGAAAAGATGAAGATCCACCCGATCGTCGGGTCCGAAATCCTGGAGCGCGTCGCTTTTCCATACCCGGTCGCGCCCATCGTGCGTTCGCACCACGAACGCTGGGACGGTTCGGGTTATCCGGACGGGCTGAAAGGCGAGGAGATTCCGCGGGGAGCGCGCGTTCTGGCGGCGGTTGATTGCCTGGATGCGCTGGCCTCGCATCGGCAGTATCGCAGTGCGGTGCCGCTGGAGGCGGCGATGGAAGCGGTCACCGGCATGTCGGGCACTGCCTTCGATCCGGCCGTGATCGAGATTTTGCAGCGCCGTTATCGTGAACTCGAAACCATGGCCCACGATTCGAAAGACGCGGTCGAACCCGGCCTCTCCGTGCAGGTCCGCGTCGACAAGGGCGCCCGGCCCGCGACCGGTTTCGAGCAGTCTGGCGGGGCTCCCGCGAACGAAAACGACTTTCTCTCTTCGATCGCTTCGGCGCGCCAGGAAGCGCAGACTATGTTCGAACTCAGCCAGGATTTGGGCAACTCGCTCAGCCTCGGCGAGACTCTTTCGGTTCTATCCGTGCGCTTGCGGAAACTTGTCCCGTACGACTCGATGGCCGTGTTCCTTTTGAAAGAAGGCCGTCTGGTGCCGGAGTTAGTCAGCGGAGACAACTTCCGGTTGCTCTCCTCGCTGAACATCAAGATTGGCGACGGAATCTGCGGATGGGTCGCGGAGAATCGTAAGCCTATCGTGAATGGCGATCCCACCATAGAAGCTGGGTACACTCCCGATCCCACAAAATTTATTACGCAGCGCTCGGTGCTGGCGGTGCCGCTCGACGGACTCAACGGTGTGGTGGGCGTGCTCGCAATGTACGGTGCGGATAAAGACGCCTTCACGGCCGACCACCTGCGCATCCTGCTCGCTATCAGCTCCAAGATCGCGCTCTCCATGGAGAACGCCCTGAAGTACCAGCAGGCGGAGAGCTCGGCCACCACGGACTACCTGACCGGGTTGCCGAACGCCCGCTCGCTCTTTGTGCACCTGTCGCGCGAACTGGCGCGCTGCCGCCGCACCGGCACATCACTCGCGGTCATGGTGTGCGACCTCGACAATTTCAAACAGATCAATGACCTCTACGGCCACCTCGAGGGCGACAACCTGCTGAAGGATTTCGCAGCCCACTTGAGTGAAACCTGCCGCGGCTATGACTACGTTGCCCGCATGGGGGGCGATGAATTCGTAATTGTTGCGCCCGGTCTGAACCAGGAAACGAGCATTGAGAAAGCTCGCCGACTGAATCAACTTGCCATCGAAGCCGGGCGCCAGGTCGCCGGACGCAATCTGGTATCGCTGAGTGTCGGCACGGCTTTCTGCCCGCAAGATGGTTTTGACGTGGAGCTCCTGCTGGCCGAGGCCGACCGCCGCATGTACTCCATGAAGCAGCTTCATCACTCCGAGCTGGCATGCGAACCGGAGATACCGAATTCCCGCTCGCGCGGCGCGACCATTAACTGAGGACTTTCGTTATGCTTGTGAGAATCGCGCGCCACCTTGCCGCCATCGCCGCGCTGGTACTGATCGGCGGCTTGCTTTCGGCAACGCTGGTTCGAATGGCGCCCGGCTTTGATTCCGACGAACGCGAACTGGATCCCAGCCTCAACGCGGAGAGCGTTCAAGCCCTGCGCGCTACACGCGCGGGCGAGCACAACGTGCTGCGCTTCTACGCGAGCTATCTGCGCGGCGCCCTCCACGGCGATCTTGGCAGCTCTCACGCTCTCGGTCAGCCGGTCGGCAAATTACTGCGCGAGCGTTGGCCAGTTACCCTGCGCGTCGCCGGTATTGGTCTTTTGCTGGGATGGCTTCTGGCTTCAACCCTGGCATTCAGCGCCAGCCTTTGGCGGCGTCCGCTATATGAATTGTTTGGTACAACTTTGAGCGGCGCTTTTCTATGCATTCCGGCGGCGGTGCTGGCGCTCATCTCAGTGATCCTCAATACCCCGGGATACCTCGCCATCGCCTTGATCGTTTTTCCGAAGATCTACCGCTATGAGTGCAACCTGCTTGTCAAAGCCTATGGCTTGCCTCACATCACGGCCGCGCGCGCTCGCGGACTGGGCGAGCTGCGGATTTTGGCCTGGCATGTGCTCCCGGTCGCTGGACCGCAACTGATCGCGCTGGCCGGTGTCACGATCAGCCTGGCGCTCGGCGCCAGCATTCCCGTCGAAAGCCTCTGCGGATTGCCGGGCGTCGGCCAGTTGGCCTGGCAGGCTGCGCTCTCCAGAGACCTGCCTTTGCTCGTCAACCTTACCGTGCTGGTTACGCTTGTAACCTTGCTCGCGAACTCCGGGGCCGATGTAATGATCCATGTATTGAAGCCCTCCGAACGATGAAAGTGGCGTGAAAGCGGCATGAAAGCAGCCCGGGTGCTGGCGTGTGTCATCGTGGTCGCCGTGTGTGCGCTGTCGCTCGGCGCAAACTGGCTCGCGCCCGCCGGATACGCAAAGCAATTCCGCGAGCAGCCGGACGCCCCTCCATCGCGCGCGCATCTGCTCGGCACCGATGAAGTTGGCCGCGACCGGTTCGCCCGCGTCCTCTACGGAACGCGTATCTCGCTTCTGCTGGCTCCGGCCGCAGCTCTCGTTTCAACCGCGCTGGCCGCGTTGGTAGGCGGCCTCGCCGGATACGTTGGCGGCGTCTGGCTCCGGCTGGCGCGCGCCTTCACGGATTTATTTCTGTCGTTGCCGTGGCTCTTTCTCCTCATTACGATTCGCGCACTCCTGCCGCTCAACGTGTCGCCGCTGGTTTCGGTGCTGATTACATTTCTCATCCTCGGACTGCTCGGCTGGGCGGCATCGGCTCGTGTGCTTTCCACCAGCGCTGACGCTCTGCGCAACTCTGATTTCGTGCTTCAGGCCCGAGCCTCCGGCCTCCACGGTCCGCGGCTTTTCCTGATTCACGTTCTGCCTAATCTGAAGCCCGTGCTCTACGCCCAGTTCTGGATTTCAATTCCAGTCTTCATTTTGAGCGAGGCCAACCTCGGCGTTCTCGGTCTGGGAGTGGCGGAGCCCTTGCCCTCGTGGGGAAGCCTGCTGCGGGAACTCGAGGGCCTGATTTCTTTTCGCGAAGAGCCGTGGCGATTGGTTCCTCTGCTCCTGCTCGTCGTCGTTATGACGTCATTTCAAGTTCTGCTATCCAACGAGGAGGTGACCGCATGATCGGCCGCCCGACTACATTATCGACCTTGTCATCCCGAGCACAACGCATCCTGTCATTCCGAGCGAAGCGAGGGATCTCATTCTCACTGGCTGTGACCATTATCCTCACCCTGGCTGCCCTCGCGCAGAACGGCGGCGAATTGCGCTTCAGCCTTCGCGCTGAGCCCAAGACGTTCGACCCTCTTCTCGTCGATGACGACTCCTCGCTCTCCATTCGCTACCTCACCGGAGGCGTGCTCGCGCGCCTCAACCGCCATACCCAGGAACTGGAGCCGGAATTGGCAGAGTCGTGGAAGGTCTCGCCCGACGGCAAGCAGATCACTTTCAAACTTCGCCACGGCGTTCACTTCTCGGATGGCAGCCCGTTTGCCGCCGATGACGTGGCCTTCACGATGCAGCGCCTGATGGATCCCGCGCTGCATTCTTCTACCGGTGACTCATTCCGCTCGGGCAGCGGCACAGTCACTAGCAAGGTGATTGCGGCGGACCAAATTTCGATTACCTTCCCGTCCGCGGTCGCCGGCGCAGATCGTCTGTTCGATCAGGTTGCGATCATGTCCGCGCACTCGTCTAAAAAAGAGGCGGCCGTGCTCGGTCCCTTCATGGTTGCCGAATACAAGGCCGGATCGAGCATTCGCCTTGAGCGCAACCCGTATTACTGGAAGAAAGATAATCAGGGCCGTCGGCTGCCCTACCTCGATGCGATTCACATCGATATTCAGCCGAATCGCGACGTCGAAATGCTGCGCTTCAAGCGCGGCGAACTCGATCTCATCAATGCTCTCGATACCGATTATTTTGACCGCCTCGGCTCGACCTCGCCGAACCTCGTCCACGATGCCGGCCCGTCGCTTGACTCCGACTTCATGTGGTTTAACCAGGTCGCGACCGCGCCCATTCCGGAGTACAAGCGGGCATGGTTTCGCTCGACAAACTTTCGTCGCGCTGTTTCCGAGGCCATCAACCGTGACGATATCAGCCGCATCGTTTATAACGGTCACGCGCAACCTGCGGTGGGACCGGTTTCGCCGGCCAACAAATTCTGGTTCAACAGCAATCTCAAAGCCGTCGCGCACAATCCCGAAGCCGCGCTCGAACTCCTCAAGGCCGATGGCTTCCACATGCAAAATGGAACGCTGCTCGATAAAGCGGGCAATCCCGTTGAGTTTTCGATTGTCACCAACGCCGGCAGCAAGCCGCGCGAGCGCATGAGCGTCCTCATTCAGGAGGACCTCGGCAAAGTCGGCATCAAGGTCAACCTCGTTCCGCTCGACTTCCCGTCGCTCCTCGAACGCATTTCTCAGAAATTCAACTATGAATGCGCGATCATCGGCTTCCGCAACGTGGGCCTCGATCCCAACGAGCAGATGAATATCTGGCTCAGTTCCGCCGAAGATCACGCATGGAATCCGAAGCAGAAGGCGCCGGAAACCGCATGGGAAGCCGAGATGGACAAACTGATGCGCGTGCAGGCCTCCACCTCGAATTTGAAAAAACGGAAAGAGGCATTTGATCGCGTGCAGCAGATCGTCTATGAGCAGGCGCCGTTCATTTACCTGATCAATCAGAACTCGCTCTCGGCGGTATCGACCTCGGTCGCCGGTGCAAATCCCGGAATCCTCTATCCTCAGACATTCTGGAACGCCGAGCGCCTCACCCTGACCGGAACGACCACGGCCAAACGCTGACAGTAACCATGACAGGAATGTGTCATCCCGAGCGAAACGACAAGTCTGCGGCTCGCGGCACAAGCGTGCTTTCAGCCAATGTCACGGTGCGCTATCCGGGCAAGGCTCCGGTTCTGCGCAGCTGCACGCTCGAGGTCGGCGCCGGTGAAATCGTCGGCTTGGTCGGCCAGAGCGGTTCCGGCAAAAGCACGCTGGCGCTCGCCATCCTCGGGCTCCTTGGCCGGCAGCGTGCCACCGTTGAAGGCTCGATTCACTTTCAGGGAGCCGATCTGCTCGCCATGCGCGAGCGTGATCTTCGCAATCTGCGCGGACGCGCGCTCAGCCTCGTCCTGCAGAGTCCGCTCGCCTCTCTCAACCCGGCGCTGCGCATTCGGACGCAGTTGCAGGAGGCCTGGCGCGCGCATCGCGCGCGTGCCGCGACCAAAGCCGATTGCGACCATGCCATCGAGCAGGCATTGACCAGCGTCAGCCTGCCTGCAGATGCCGATTTTCTGCAAAAGCACGCGTCGCAACTCAGCGTAGGCCAGGCGCAGCGCGTGCTCATCGCCATGGCCGTGATGCATCGCCCCGCATTGCTGATCGCTGATGAAGCCACCAGCGCTCTCGACGTGATTACGCAGGCGGAGATCCTTCAGCTCTTCGCCAGGCTCAATCGCGAGACCGGCATGTCGATTCTCTATATCTCCCACGACCTTCCGTCGGTCGCCGGAATCTGTAACCGCATCGCCATTCTGAACGAAGGCGAAATCGTCGAATGCGGCACGACCGAACAAATCTTTGCCGCACCCGTTCATCCCTACACGTGCCGCCTGATGTCGGCCCTGCCTAAAATTCCAGCGCGGCCCCCGGAAGCAAGCGCCAAAGAAACGCTGGCCAAATCGCAGAGCGCCGCGCTCTAAAAGGCGAACTGCCCTGATCGCTACCCAATATGCCGCAGGCCATCCACGATCCCGACGTGCGATGCTCGATAGGACGGCACCAGCGCGCTAACCAGTCCGACAAAGGCCGCGACCAGCATCACGACGAAGCCAGTGGAAGCCGTCATATGCATGGAGACCGGCAAGCCAATGCCGGGCCGCGCCATAAAGACGATAACGACCGTCGAAATGAGCACGCCAATCACGCCGCCGATGAGTGCAACGGCGATCGACTCGCCGAGCAGCAGCCGGAGAATTCTTCCACGCGTAAACCCGAGTGTGCGCAAAACCGCAACCTCGCGCGTGCGTTCGCGAATCGACATGGCCATCGTATTCGCGCAGACCAGCAGCGTAGTGAAGACGACCGCTCCGCAGATGCTGAGAATGAATGCCTTCACGTTACCCAGTGTGGCGATGAAGTCCAATTTGAATGCCTGTTCGCTCTCACTCTTGGTAGGCACCGGCGTGGAGTGAAACTCGTCGTCGATGGCATGCGCAACCGTTGGCATATCTGCGGGCGTATCGACGCGGGTGAAGTAGAAGCCCGCCGTATCTTTGAACCAGCCGACAGACTCCTCGAGGTATTTGGTGTGAAAGTAGAGATTGCTCGAGGGCGGATCGATAGTGTAGATACCACGGACCGTCAGATCGAGATTGGTAGCGAAGATGGTGCCCTGCAGGTGGATGTGATCGCCGATCTTCCAATGATGTTTGTTGGCGAGGACGGTGTCGACAACACAGCCGGCCCGGTCGAGCTTCCAGGCCTTGAGTTGATCGGCAGGCATGACCTTATCGGCCGCAACGTCGAAATATTCGTCGGGGTCGGTGGCAAATTGCGCGAAGAAGTTCGCCGGCTTGTCGTCGATGTATTTTCCACCAAACCACGTCATCGGAACGACGTGCACGACGCCCGGAATGGCGCGAATCTTGTCGCGATAGTAAATCGGCAGAAAATTCGCCAGCGAAACCTTGTGCCGGGTCATGATCCGAAGCGCCGAGTCGGGCGCGCCTTTATCGATATAAAAACTCCGCCACACACTCAGCATGATGCTGAGCAGCAGCAGCGAAAAAGCGATGCTCGCGATCGTGAGCAGGCTGCGCCGCTTATTGCGGAAGGCAGACTTGGTGACAAAGCGGGAGAGAGTCATAGCGGGGACCGTGGGTATTTTACATTGCGCCGGAATTCTTCGGCCTTTCAGCGTCAGCGCGCTGCGAAGGGGTCAACCAAGGCTCTTGCGCAATTCCCGCCGCAGCACCTTGCCCGATGGCGTGCGAGGCACGGCGTCGACAAAATGAACCTCACGCGGTTGTTTATGGTGCGCCAGACGATCGGCTACGAAAGCGCGCAACTCGCCATCCAGCGCGCTCGATGCAGTGAAGTTCTCGCGCAGAACCACAAACGCGCATGGAATTTCTCCCGCATTCACATCCGGCTTGGCGACCACGCCGCAGTCGCGCACAGCGGGATGCTCGAGGAGAACCGATTCGACTTCGGCCGGCGCGACCGGGAATCCTTTGTACTTGATCATCTCCTTGCGGCGATCGAGCACGTAGTAAAAGCCGTCGCCGTCAGTGCGAACGATGTCGCCGGAGTAGTACCATCCATCGCGCAGGGCGGCCGCAGTCGCCTGCGGCTCTTTCCAATATCCCAGCATGAATTGCGGGCCACGCATTACCAGTTCGCCCGGTTCGCCCGGCGCTACCTCGCGATCATCCAGATCAAGAATGCGGCAATCCGTGAGTGCGAGGGGTTGCCCGATCGATGCCGGCCGATTCATCTCCGGCGGGGCAAGGTAACCAACGTGCGTAACGGGCGAAGCCTCTGTCATACCGTATCCCTGGTTGACGGCGATACCCGTGAGTTCGCTGAGCCGGCGCGCAAGTTCCGGAGCCAGCGGCGCCGCGCCCGATTTGATCCACCGGATGCGATGATCTTTGGGAAATGCACCGGCGGCAGCGACCTGGCAAAGCGCGTTGATGGCGGGCGGCACCATCGGCATAAAAGTGACGCCTTCCTGCACG
Source organism: uncultured Acidobacteriaceae bacterium (assembly GCA_963803645.1). Lineage (GTDB taxonomy): Bacteria > Acidobacteriota > Terriglobia > Terriglobales > Acidobacteriaceae > Acidiflorens. The sequence continues at coordinate 2,673,146 of CAWDNK010000007.1, forward strand.
GCCAGCGCGCAGAGCTTTTGCACGTCGAATCGCGGCATCAGCACAAGCGTCAGTCCGAGAGTAAGCGAGAGCGTCAGCCCGACCGTCAGACCGTAGATGTGATAGAGCGGCAGGAAGCAGAGCATCACGTCCGTGTCGCTGAGCATCGCGGCCCCGGGCCCAATCAGTTGATAAACATTGGCGACGAGATTGTAGTGGGACAGCATGACGCCCTTGGGCAGCCCAGTTGTGCCGCTCGAGTAGGGAAGAGCGGCCAGCGTTCGAGCAGAGTCGTCATCCGGTCGAGGAAGTGTCGCCGCAAACGAAGAAGTGCACAGCAGGTTTCCAAAGGGCTCGCAACCCGAGCCTTGCTGTCGCGTGCTATAGATGCGCCGCAAATGTAGCAGTCCGGAGAGGTTGATGCCTTCGATCAGAGGAGCATCCGTAACGAGAAACACGGCGTCGGAATTTTCGAGTTGATACCGGACCTCGCGCTCGCGATAGGTCGGATTCAAAAGTGTGGGAATGCCGCCGGCCAGCGTAGCGGCATGATACGCAATGGCGAATTCCCACGAGTTGGGCAGAAAGATGGCGACGACTTCGCCCGGCGCGAGTCCCGCTGAAACCAGGCCGTGGGCAAGGGATTCAACCAGCTCTCCGTATTCTGCGTAAGTGACGCGTCGATTGCACGATGTATCGACCAGCGCAGTTTTGCCGGCATTGCGCCGGCAACTCTCGAGCACGACATCATGAACAAATCGGCCGGCCGGATCGGCAAACAGTCGGGTACGCAGCATCGGGGACGATTGTAAATGAAGTCGGAAGGTACAAGTCCGATTGCGCCGTCAGCGCGCCAGTTTGCGCAGAAATTCCTGCTCGTCCATGTGGTACTTGAACGCTTTACGGCCATTGATGAAGACGACCGGAACCTCGTCGTTATAGAGATGGCGGATTTCAGAATCGGAGTCAACGTCGATCTCGCGCCATGTGAAGGCGCCGCGCTTTTGCAGCTTGGCAAGGCTCTCCTTCACGATCTCGCACAAGTGGCACCCCTTGCGCGAATAAAGGATGACCTCGCCCGGTCCCGACATGCGGGGAGTGTAGCAGTTTGCGTGAGAACTTTGCATAGTAGAATCCGTGCATGGCGGAGGACTCAAAGAAGAACGCTAAGAAGAATGCAAAGGCGCTGGCAGGAAAGGTAGTGCTGGTCACGGGCGCGGCCAAGCGCCTTGGACATGCCATCGCATTGGCGGCTGCCGAGAACGGCGCAGACGTGGCCATCACCTATCGCGATTCCGAGCGGGAAGCGCATGCCACTGTTCGACAGTTGGCAGATCACGGAGTCGATGCGCTTGCTGTCCGCTGCGACGTAACCGATGAGATGAACGTCCATGAAATGGTGAGAGAAGTCGCGAGCACGCTCGGCGGAATCGATGTCCTGGTCAATAACGCCGCGAATTACGAGACGGCTGAGTTCGAGAAGCTGACGGTCCAGCAGTGGGACGCGATCTTTGCCTCGAACACGCGCGGTCCATTCCTGGTCTCGCGCGAGGCGCTGCCGTATCTGCGCAAGCGCCGAGGCCGCGTCATAAATATGGGATCGCTCGGCGGACTCCGTCCCTGGGCGACGCACGCGCACTATTGCTCGTCCAAAGCCGCCGTGCACATGCTCACCAAAGTGATGGCCAAGGCGCTGGCTCCGGAAATTGCCGTCAACGCAGTCGCTCCGGGGATGATCGACCTCGGCGAAAAGGCCGCTGCGCCCTTCTTCCGACGCATGGCGAAACAGACTCCCATGCGGCGCAACGGCACAGCCTCCGATATCGCCGCCGCCGTAATGTTCTTTGCCACCGCACCATCATTCATCACGGGCCAGATCATGGCAGTGGACGGTGGCCTCGGCCTGTAAGCGATTTGTATCCTGAACCAGCTTCGCGTATCTTTCCAGTTTCGACTCGAAAACGTCCGGCTCGAAATATTCGACGAAAACAAATATGAACCGATCGATGTGGGTGGCGTGCTTACTTTTTGTGGCGCTGTCATTGGCGGCCGCGCAGGATCGCCCCGAGGAGGGCGGCCACGAACTCGAGGTCTGGACGGGCGGCGGGTATTCCGTCCCCGGCGGCACCAAGGAAACAGCCGTATGGAATGCTGGTGTGCGCTATGGCTGGATTCTCACGGCTCCGCACGGCCCGGGATTTTTGAGCGGCCGTTTCGAGTATGCCGTCGACGCCATGCCCGCCTTCGTGGTCTTCCAGCGCGCCAATACTGCCTACGGAGCGGGAGTCTATCCCTTCGCGCTGAAGTGGATTTTCGCCACCCGCGGCAGCGCCGAGCCCTATCTTGAATTGAATGGCGGCACGCTCTTCACCAGCCACGAAGTTCCAGCCGGAACTTCGACGGTGAATTTCACCTCGAGCGCCGCTTTAGGAGTCCACTTCCTGCGCCGCCAGGCCTGGACGGTGGAAGTCCGCTATATGCACATTTCTAACGCCGGACTCACTGTTCCAAATCCGGGCGTGAATACGGTTCAGGTGAGGCTGGGATTTGGAAAGTTCTTCAAGAAGAAGTAGAGGGCTGGTAGATAAAGAGAGTAACCAAATTTTCTTCTCGCAGGCTTTAGGATGACCCAATCAGCAACTGTATTTTTGCTGTTGGAGGACTCCCCGCAGCCGCAGCATAACCCAGGTGAGGGCGGCGACTCCGCAGTACCAGACCGCGAGCGCGATTTTCACTAGCCAGGCAGGCGCGGCGCCCACCCGCCACAGCAAGAACGGCAAAAAGTTCCACGTCGTGATGTGGACGTAGTCCCAGGGATCCTGTGCCATCGAATCATTGTTCAATCCCCAGGCGTCCATTTTGCCGAGCGCGAAGGCGACAATATTTTTGCAGCGCAGCGCGATCACAAATGTGGGATGGCCGAGCGTTTCCATCTGATAAATCTCCAGCGGCACCCAAAAGGCGAGCGATGCCAACTGAATGACGAAACTGGCGCCGATCAAGACAAGGCCTACGCGCCAGAGCCAGGAACTGAAATCGGCGCGATAACGCAACAGCAACGGCACGGCTAGCATGGCTGCCAGTTCAACTGACGTCGAAACATAGCGATCGCCCCAGGCGAAGTCGCCGGCCCAGTAAGCGTAGCGCGCATAAAAACCGATGTAAGCAGCGAGCAAGAGCAGGGAAGTGACCGCATAGGCACGCAATTCAGAAGACAGACGCTTCCACAGAATTACGAACAACAAAATGGCCAGGACGACCAGCGGGTCGAAGAGGAAGATGGATTTCTCAGGCGCGAAGAGCGCTCCGAAAACGCCTTCATGAAAAGGCGTATTCCAGGGAAAATCGGCGGGCAAACTCGGATCGCGCTGGCGGTACTCGCGCGCAAAATTTGCGACGTAAGTAGTGGTCAGCGATCCGAAGCGATAATAGTTGTAGCCGCGATCGATCAGCAGAAAGACCGCGTAGACTGGCGCCGCAATTTTCATATAGCCGCGAAATCGCTGCCAGAAGATGCGCGCGCCGGCTCGCTCAAAGCAAAGAACAAACAACAGAAAAATGCCCGCGGCGATGAGATCGAGGCCGGTCGTCAAGCGAGTCAGCAGGTTCAGCCCAAGCGCCACCGAGCCGATGAAAAGCGCTCGCGCGCTTCCCGTGCGCAGCCACTCATACTGAAATGAGAATCCAGTCAGCGTGAGCAGCATGATGTAGTTGTTTTCCTGCATGTTCTGCGTGTAATGCAGGTGAGTCGTGCAAAGCACCAGCGCGAGTACGCCGAGAACGGAGTCCCGTACCGAAAAAGACAGCTGCCGCAGGAAACGAAATGCGATCAGCGCGGTCAGGACGCTCACGAGAATGCCCGTTAAATAACTGACCACGATGCTGCGCACCGCGGGATCATCCTCGTAGCCTCTGAATATCGGCAGGCGCGCGATTGCCGTCCCGACCAGATCGGCGGGAAGCATCAGCAAACTCTGCCCGATCCCGTACCAGCTGTAGATTTGGCCATGTCGTCCGTGAACGCCGAATTCGGGATATTCGTTCGGGAGAACCTGCGGCTGCGATGTCCAGAGCCAGTGGGTAGTCTGCAGCCGGTGCATCGTGTCGGCTGTGCCGAGTTCGCCGGATTGCACGACAAAAGCGAGCAGACCCGCGATCACACACAAGAGGACGACAGGATTGCGGAGCCACAAGGCGAGGCGCGGAGGCATCATCTCGATGATATTGCAAAGCGGATATTACTAGCCGGATATTGCAACGTGCTATTGCAACGCGTAACGGCGATGTCACCGATGCTGAGCGAGCGCGGCCGTGCGTTTGGGATCGAGCTTGCGTCCGCAGCACGGTCCCGGCGGAATCGGCGAACCATGCGGGCAGGTTTGCGGGTGGCCGAGGAAGGAACAGATCTTATCGGTCGCTTCGGCCGAGAGGATGTGCTCGAACTTACACGCCTGCTGCTCGATTTCGGTCTCGCTATCCATCGCAAGAGAGTCGGTGAAGAGGCGTTCGGCGAGGCGATGGCGGCGAATGATATCGGCCGCACGCTGGCGCCCGCGACTGGTGAGTTCGACGATCAATGAGCCTTCGCCGCTCGAGACGCCACTCGGTTTGAGCGCGTCATGGCAGGGATTCACGAATGGCTTGCGATCATGCGGCTGCGGGGGGAACGGATGAGTTGCGACCAACCCCATGGCAACCATTTTTTCCACCGCGATCGATACCGGGAGCGCGCCATGGACTTCCATGCGGGCAATTTCGGCGATCTCGGCATGCTCTTCGAGCACGTACAATTCTTCCAGTACCTCGTCGAACTGCTCCTCGTCCGCCATCGCAAAGACTTCCTGCGCGGCGATCTTGCCGTGATGCAGTTCAATGCGCCGATCAGCCAAACGCGCGACCACCGGATCGTGCGTGACCATCACGATGGTGCGCCCCTGCTGATGCAACTCCCGCAGGAGCCGAAGAACGATCTCTTCGTTTGCGGCGTCGAGGTTGCCGGTCGGTTCATCGGCGAGAACGATCTTGGGGTCGTTGATGAGCGCGCGCGCAATGCATACGCGCTGCTGCTCGCCTCCGGAGAGTTGAGAAGGCAAATGGCCGGCTCGGTCGCGCAGACCCACGCGCTCGAGAGCCTCGAGTGCTTCCTTCTCGTCGGTCATGCTGTGAAAGTATTGCGCGAGCATGACGTTCTCGACCGCCGTGAGATACGGAATCATGTGAAACTGCTGAAATACGAAGCCGATCGTTTCCGCGCGGACGGTATTGAGGTCGGCCGCGCTGAGGCTGGCAACGTTCTGTCCGTTGAGCCAGATTTCTCCACTGCTCGGGCGGTCGAGGCATCCGATGAGATTGACCATAGTGCTCTTGCCGGAACCCGAGGGACCCATCATCGCAACCCATTCGCCGGGCGCGATCGAAAGAGAGATGTCGTCGAGCGCCTTGATGAGCACGGCGCCGCCCTTTTGTTCTTCGCGGGCGGGGTAACTCTTGGTTACATTCTTGAGCTCGATCATGGCTGAGCCTCGTTACTCTCCCCTTAAGATAATAGCTGGTTGCACGCTACGTAGCAGGCCAATCGGCAGAACGGCCGAAATCAGCGCTACGGCCACGCTTCCGGCAAGTACATACGGGAATATTTCAAAGCGCGGCACAACCGGCGCGTGGAAATTGACGCGACCGATCCATGCGGCGACTCCGATGCCGACCAAGAATCCGAGGACAGCGCCGGTCACACCCAACACCGCAGCTTCAGCCGCGAAAAATGTACCGATCAAACCTTCGGAAGCGCCCAGCGCTTTCATGATCGCAAAATCGCGGCGGCGATCGAACACCCAGCCGATCAGCGTAGCCAGCACACACAGTGCGGAAGTCAACACTACCAGCGTAGCTGCCGCATAGAGCGTCGCCCGCGTCTTGTTGAGAACATTCGCTTCGCCCTCCTGAATTTGCCGGACTGGACGAACGTCGGCGCCGGGCAGCGCGGTGGCGAGTCGTGTCATGCCCTGCTCAATTTCGGCGGGCGAGCCGTTGATAGCAACTTCAATCGTCGTCGGGCCAATACCAGTCCAGTTGCGAAATTCGGATTGATCCAGATAGATGCGGCTGTCTTCGCCGGCTCCGGTTTGCAGCAGACCAGCAGGCGTGACATGGATCGTCTTGCCTTGGAACGTGAGGTCAAAAGGCTGGTGCGACGGTGTTACGACCGCAGCTGCACGCATGCCGATCAGCGCCTGCCCCGAATTAGCGGCCGAATCGGGCCAGCGCGTCACGCTCCACCAGTGATTGAGCTGACGTGCCCGGTCGAAATCAGTTCCGACCACGACCACGGATTGGCCGTCCGTAGTGCGCGCGACCGCATAAGCGAAAGGAACGGCGAGCGTCTTCGCGCCGAGCACGGATTCAATTTTGGCAACGGCGTCGGCGGGCAGAGACTGATCACCTGCGTTCCCATCGTTATTAAGTGCAGCGATATCGTGCGCCACGACCACAACATTCGCACCGTAGTTGCGGAACTCCATGCGCAGCTTGGCCTGAACGTCCACGTAGAGGTTCATCATCGCGGTCGCAACTGCGGCTGCCACGATCATGGCAAACAGGGCCGCGGCTGCGCGTCCGCGACGCAACATGGCAGCGCGCAACAACATGCGCGCGAACATCGATGGGTGCGGAACTTGCGCCCGGCGAGCGGCAATTTCTCCGGAGGTGCGCGGGCTCGCCGGTAGGGAACTCACGCTTCACCTCGCAAGGCAAACACAGGGTCGAACTTCACCGCCCGACGGATCGCGGCCGCGCTTCCGGCAAACGTCACCAGAACCGCGATCGCAAGGATAATCGGGAAGAGCACAGGTTGAATCGAAATTTGCGAACTGAAGATTGAGCGTCCAATCTGGCGGGCGAGCAGCGATCCGGCGGTAAATCCCACGACTCCACCTATGAGAGCCAGCAGCGCCGCTTCCGCGAAAAAAATGGCCGCGACGGTGAGGTTACCGGCGCCTAGAGCCTTCATCAACCCGACCTCGATCCTTCGTTCGAAAATCGTCGTAGCCATGGCCGCCGAAACTGCGAGCGCGGAGGCGAAAAGCGCAGCCAATGTGACGAGCAACATCAGACCCTCGATGCGAGAGAGCACGGTGCCCTCGCTTTGCGCAACCTGTCGAATCTGTTCGACGTGCGAATGCGGAATCGCCTGCTGCAATTGATAGGCGATCGACTCCACGTAAGGAGAGCAATACCAGCGATCGTAAACTTCCGGGGACATGGTTTTCGGATCGCGGGCCGAGAGAGCGTCAGGCGGCTTGGTGAGCGCGCTGACGTAGACTCGGCGAACCGCGCCGGGCCTGCCGAGAATTTGCTGCGCCACTGCGAGCGGCGCGACGATCTGATCGTCTTCGACGGAGCCGGTGGACAGAATACCGGAGACAATCAGATCGCGGCCATCGATCTGGATCGCGTCCCCAGGGTGTTTACCGAGTTTCGCCGCCAGACGTTGCCCGAACAACACATCCTGCGAGTCATCGGCCGGCCATCCGCAGCCTGATCCGTCGTTGTTTCCCGCTGGGTGACTGGCACTGGCCGTCGCACAAGAACCCTCGGCCTTCCACCAGGGATGGGTTGTGCGCACGCCGGTTGTGAAATTGTCGTTGCCGAAAGAGAGTCGTTTTTCGAAGTACGTGCCGAGCAGTGTGACCTCACCTGAATCGCCGGCCACTTTCACCGTTACCGGCAGCATGGGTGAAAAGCCGACAATGTTGTGATGCCAGAAGGTGCCGCGAATTCTCGGGAGATCAGCTTCATTGAGAAATGCGCCGTCGCTGGGCGGTTTCAGGTTGATGCCGCCGATCTCAACATCGAGCGTGTCTTCCTGGGGCGTAATCACCAGATTCGCGCCATAGCTGCGTAGCTCGCGGTTGATCTTGTCGCCGATATCCGTTGCCACCGCGATCATCGCGGTCGCGACCGCGACGCCCAGCGTGATGGCGATGCCCGCTAGGAGCTTTCGTCGCGTCTGCCGGCGGAAGGATTCGTAGACGAGGCGCGGGAACATTATTTCTGCTCGAAGTAATGGCTGCCGGCTGCTATATCAGCCTCGGAGATAACGATGGAGTCGCCAGTCACCTGCGCCTTCAGCGGAATCGGATTGCATCCGCCGGGCATGCCGACGGACTGCGGGTTGATGGGAGCGGCGCAGTTCTTGCAGACCACGCCATGCGAAGTTTTGTAAAAGCCAACCGGGCCGCAGATTTCGCAGGCGTCGAAAACAGTCGCCACATTGCCATCGGGCTTTTGATAAAGAAAGAAGCGAACTTCAAGGCCATGCTCAGTTGTGGCGAAACGATGCAGATCGCCGTCATACATCGTCTTCAGCGGAATCGAAACTTTGCCGTCGACGAAAGTCACTTCAGTGGCCGGCGACAGAGCGCTTGCGCTCTTTTCGTAGATGAACCCGGCTGTGACCATCGTGATGAAAACGAAGCAGCAGATGTAGACCGACGCCATCCAGAGCCTCTCACGCCGCGCCGACCAGAGAGCTTTGCGGCGCGCGGCGCCTGCCGGCGGCAGCGCGGCCGGTTGGCGGCTCTTCAGCTCAAACAACACCATGAGGGCTGCCAGCATCAGAATCGTGATGAAGAAAAACAACTCGTTGCGAACGATAGGGCCGATAATCGCCATCTCCCGGCGAGAAGAGGGAAGCACGCCGTTTTCTGAAAGCTCATGCAGCCCGCCGATTACGAGTTGCGCGGCCACCAGAAAAAGAATGGCGGTTGTAATGCGAAAGAATTTTTGCAGGTTGATCTTTACGCTGCCTTTGACGAACATCACGCCGAACAGAATCGCAACCACGACACCAAGAACGGTGCCGATAAAACTCATCAACTCCGTAGAGTTCAAAGTGACAGCGGAGAGGATGAGAACGGTTTCGACGCCCTCGCGCAGAACCATTAGAAACACAAAAAGGAAAAGGCCGATCCCAGCATCCTCGCGCGCAAAGAGCCCGATCTTACCCTCAATCTCTCCTTTAAGTTTCTTCCCTGTCTTCATCATGAAAATAATCATGGTGACGACAAAGACGGCGGCGGCAAGCATCACGCAGCCTTCAAAAATATCTTCATTCCACTTCAGGCGAGAGAGCACGACGGCGAGCGCAATCGACCCGGCAAACGCAGTCCCAAGAGCGGCATAAACAGATTTGCGCAGATCATTGCGGCCAATCTTCGCGAGATACGCCAGAGTGATGCCAACGATGAGCGCGGCCTCTACGCCTTCGCGGAGGGTGATGATGAATGCTTGCAGCATCTAAAGGTACGACCTCGTCCAGTGAGCGGATTTCTAATTGAAAATGAATTTCAATTTCAATATGGATAGGATACGAGGTCAGGCAGGCAGGGTCAACGCGGGGAGCACCGGTGGCTGTGATTTGCATCACATGGGGAATTGGAGGATTGAGTGGTTGATGCCTTATAAAATTTTCAAGAATCTCTTGGCATGGACTACCTCGGGAAAGAGGTTCTCTTCCGCTAGAAACTCCCGCGAGTGCACGCATCTCCGACTTCCGCGCAACTTCACCGGATGCTTCAAATGCAGCATCTCGTGGTAGACGATGTAGTCGACGACGTAACGAGGCACGCGCGGGTCGTCGAACACCCGGCTGATGACAATGGCATTGTGCGCGGGATCGTAATGGCCGAGGCGGTTGCGGGCGTGCTCGCGGCTCCAGGTGAGTTGCGGCCGCCCCATTAATCCATGGAAGAATCGGCCGTTGAGCTCGTCAAAAATGTCCTCAAGATGATAATGATGGCCGCGCGCTGAGTGGATCTGCTTCCGTCCTCGCAGTTGCCGCACCAGGCGTGCTTTAGCGGCTAGTTCATGGCCGCCGATATAGCGACGATAGCGTGCGCTCTGTAGGCGGTCGATCGGCTTGCGGTAAAGCTTGGCGAGCAGGATATGAGCAATCGCATGCAGCACGCTTTCGGGTGCACTCTCCAGGAGATCGGAGAGCCGAATGTAGAGCTCCGACTGGCGCAGGCGAATCGTGTTATTGATCGAAACAAAAGGATAAAAGCCGATGTGCATCGGTGGCGCAGGCGCACGCGGCCGCAGTTCGGCGTACGCCTCGTTGAAAATTTCAGCAAGATGAGGTGACACGGTGAATGAAGGTTAGCATGATGACGGGCGCCAGTTGGCAACGATCGCTGGCAGATAAACGCAGGCCGTTCCTAGTTCTTCTTCTTGTGCTTCATGTACTCCTCGACCTCCGTCAGTGTTTTGCGATGCTCATCCGCGCTGGTGTCGACTGTGTCGAGGGCGTCGGTCATCAAGAACTCAAATTGCTTCGCCTCGGCGGGGTTGGCGCCGGCAGCGTCTTTCAGGGCGCGCAGCTTTGACTGAAATTCCGTGTCGGCTTCGATGACAGCCTTCATCGGCTTTCGAATATCGTTCTTGCGCCCGACGTACATGTCGATGTTGTCGTTCAATTCGTCGTAGAGCGTCAGGAAATCCTGGAGCATGTCATGGGTCTGAAGGCCGCGTTCGGTCGTCTTTGGATTGCCGCGCATTTCCTCAAGCTTTGCCATGCGATCCCGGGTAAACTTCACGTAAAGCTTTAGCCGTTCATCGGGGTCGAGCATGGCGTCGCGAAGCTGATCGATCTCTAACGGATTGAGAGGATCGTCTTTCTTCTGCGCGCAGACCGGCAGTGTGAGCAGAAGAAACAGTCCCAGCGCGGCCCGCCATTTCCAGCGCATCATTTCTGCTCCTTCTTTTTCCCGGAGAACATTTCTTTCAGCAGTTCGGTGCGCACGTTTTCGATCCGCCGAATCGCCTGTTCAACCGGAGCCTGATCTTCGAAAGCCAAGGTGCGCATGAGGTCACCTAGTTTTGTTGAAATCTTTCGAGCATCGATCTCGACGTTTTTAAGATGTGATTTGCTCTGGATCGCGAAGTCGCGCGCTTTTTCAATGTAGACGGCAACATCCTCGATAGAAGCGCGAGCCTCGTCGACATGACCCTCGTTATAAAGCTTGTCCGCGGCTCGTTCTTGGAGTTGCGCAATACGCATGCACAGCTCGGGACGATCTTCGAGCCGGGCGCTCTCGACCCGCGCTTTGAGCTCAGCGACCGTTTCATCGCGCGCCACACAGGTTGCCGCGAGCGCGAAAAGAACAAGGCATAGGGCGGGTCGTCGCATGGTCGCAATCTCTATCCAGTCGATGTTTACTGCTCAACGTTTATGGTGCTCAATCGTAACCAACCGGTGCCGGGCCTGCCACTCCTGATCAGGATACTTCCCATTCGCCGCATCGAGAAACGAATGATAGTCGAGCGAAGCCTGCTTCCAGTCGCCCAGATGATCATAGGCGGAAGCCCGCAGAAAAAAACAGATTGTCGGCAAATCGGCATTTAACGCCGCGCGTCCATTGAGCGCGCGCACCGTAAGGTCATAATTCTTGTTCTCGCTGGCGGCGAAAGCCAGGTCCACATAGGCATCGGGCGAGTCGCGTTTCAGCCGGACGGCGATAAGCAACTCCTGCTGCGCCTCCGGAAACTTCTTCTGTAGCAGTAAAGCGCGCCCGAGCGCGCGGTGCAATTCCGGATCGTTCGGTTGTGCCGCAACCAGCGGCCGGTAGGCGGCTTCGGCGAGATCGTTCTTCCCGGCGCTCGCATAGAGGTCGGCCAACTCCCGCTGGGCATCGGCATCCTTCGGAGAAAGTTTCAGGGCGGCTTGAAATTCCACGATGGCCTTGTCATTCTTCTTCTCGGCGAGCAGCACGCGTCCGAGTTGCAGATGCAGTCCGCCATCGTCCGGCCGATCGGCCGCCAGCCGCCGCAACAAAGGTTCGGCATCGGCGAGACGGCCCGACTTCATATAAATGTTGGTGAGCCCGATGGCGGCATCGGTTGAATGTGCATCGATCGCCAGAACTTTTTTATATTCGGCCTCAGCGGCGGCAAAATCTTTCTGCCGTTCATCGAGCAGCCCGGCGGAAAGATGAGGCTCCGGGTCGGTGGGAGTCAACTCCGCAGCCTTGTCGTAAGCCAGCAGAGCCTGCGCCGGATCACGGTTTTCAAGCGTATGGCCGAGCGATAGCCACGCGCGAGCCTGTCCTTCTTCCAGGTGAGCGGTGGGCGTGAGCGTAGTGGCGGCGCGCAGATACTTTTCTGCCTCGGAATTGTGTGTGCGTTCGAGCATCAGGCCCAGGTTCAGGTTCGATTCAAAAACCTCGGGCTTGGCGGCTACGGACTTGCGGTACGCAGCGATTGAATCGTCCGAGCGGCCAAGGCGGTTCAAAACGAATCCGAGGTCGAACCATGCCTGGTAAGCCCATTTCTCTTTATTCTCGGGATCGCGCTCGATAGCTTTTTTCAGCAGCGTTTCAGCGGACGAGAAGTTGCCCTTCTGAATCGCTTCTTCCGCCTGTGCGATTTCGGGCGGCTGATCTTCGATCGTTTCGCGATGGTGGCGGATGGTAGTATGGCTATCGATGCTCTGCGCGACAGCCCCAGTCGCAGAGGCCGCGACCATGAAGGCGGCAAGTGAGATCGCCGGGAACCACTTGGCGAGAGGGGGCATTTGAGCGCGCGACGTCATGTTTGAACGATCAGTCTAAACCCATTATTTGTAAGACGCCGAAGCCGAGGAAAATGGATTTCCGCGCCCAATTATCCCCGAATTGTTCCTAAGCCGCGAGGTCGATTGCGTCTCCGCTTCGCCTCACCTCTCGACATTGCGATGCCCGTTGCCGTTCAAAACCACCTTCAGATACTGACCGGTGTAGGAGTTCTCCAGCTCTGCAATCGCCTCCGGAGTGCCAGCGCCCACAACTCTTCCGCCACCCTCTCCGCCTTCCGGTCCTAGATCGATCACCCAATCAGCAGTTTTGATCACCTCAAGATTATGTTCGATGACAATGATCGAGCCGCCGGCGTCAATTAGACGGCGGAAGGCGAACAGCAGTTTGCTGACGTCGTCGAAGTGCAGGCCGGTGGTGGGCTCGTCAAAAATGTAAAGCACGCGGCGTTTGCGTCGCCGCGCGTCACCGCCTTCGCCCTGTTTGCTGGAGGCACGTGCGCCGCCTTGCAGGTGCGCCGCCAGCTTCATGCGTTGCGCTTCGCCTCCCGAAAGCGTCGTAGCTGACTGTCCGAAGCGCAGATAGCCCAGCCCAACTTCATCGAGCACGCGAAGTTTTTCCGTGAGGCGAGGAACGTCAGCAAAAAACTTCAGCCCCTCGCGAATGGTCAGGTTCAGCACTTCGTGAATGTTCTTGCCTTTGTAGCGAACATCGAGCACCTGCGGCTTGTAGCGCGTGCCTTTGCATTCGTCGCAAACGAGTTCGACATCGGCGAGGAACTGCATTTCAACCGTGACTACGCCATCGCCCTGGCAGGTCTCGCAACGGCCGCCGGGAACGTTAAAGGAAAAATGACCCGCCGAAAAGCCACGCTTCTTCGATTCCGGCAAGGACGCGAAAAGCTCGCGGATAATGTCGAAGGCCTTGATGTAAGTGACGGGATTCGAGCGCGGCGTGCGGCCAATTGGCGATTGATCAACGAGAACAACTTCGTCGAGCCATTCATCGCCTTCGATCTTGTCCCAGAGCGGAGCAGTCGGCGCGCTGCCGTTCGATAGTCGCTTGGCAGCAGAGAGCCCTTGATAGAGCACGTCGTGCAGTAGAGAAGATTTCCCCGATCCGGAGACGCCCGTGATCGCGACCAGCATATCGAGCGGAATTTCCAGATCGATGCGCTTCAGGTTGTGTGCGCGAGCGCCAGTCACGCGAATTTTGTGCGACCCCGGCACACGCCGCTTGGGCGGAATCTGTATATGCAATTCGTTGGCGAGATAGCGGCCGGTCAACGACTGCGGCATCTGGCGAATCTCGTCGTAGGTACCGGCGCCGATCACCTTGCCGCCGCTTTCTCCGGCGCCCGGCCCCAGATCGACGATTTGATCGGCGGCGCGCATGATGTCGGGATCGTGCTCGACGACAAGAATCGTGTTTCCGAGATCGCGCAGCCCATGCAGGATCTTGATCAGCCGGAACGTGTCGCGGCTGTGCAGCCCGATCGACGGCTCATCGAGCACATAAAGAGTGCCGACCAGACGCGATCCGAGCGACGTCGCCAACTGAATCCTCTGCGCTTCTCCGCCGGAGAGCGTAGAGGACAGGCGATTCAGTGTCAGATACTCGAGTCCAACGTCGTTGAGGAAGCGCAGGCGCTCTCGCAGTTCGACGAGCAGCCGGTCGGCAATCGCCGATTGCGGCGGGGTGAGTTCGATCTGGTCGAAGAAGCGCGCAGCCTCTTCCACCGTCATGCTGCAAACCTGGCAAATGTTCCGGTCTTGGATCTTGACCTGCCGGGCTTCGGTGCGCAGCCGAGTCCCGCTGCAAGTCGAGCACAGCGAATACCCGCGATATCGGCTCAGAAACACCCGTACGTGCAGCTTGTATTTCTTGCGCTCCAGGTGTTGAAAGAATCCGCGCACGCCCCCGAACCGGCCTTCGCCTTTGGTGATGAGCCGTTGCTGTTCGGCGTCAAGCTCATACCACGGAACGTCGAGCGGGATTCCGGCCTGCTTCGCAAAGCGTTTTAACTCCGTGAACAGCGGCTTGTACTTTGGCTTCGTCCACGGCTCGATCGCGCCTTCATTGAGCGTCTTGCCCTTGTCGGGAATGACGAGATCAAGGTCGAAGTCAATGGTGTTGCCAAATCCCTGGCAGCGCGGACAGGCTCCATAGGGATTATTGAACGAGAAAAGCCGTGGTTCCGGCTCTTCGTAGCGAGTGCCATCGTTCTTGCATTCAAAGCGCTGCGAAAAACGCAGACGCTGCGGAGTTTCTCCATCGCGAGGCGCGGTTTCGAAGATCACTTCGCCGGATTCGCGATAAGCAATCTCGACCGCGTCAACAATGCGCGAGCGCTCGCCCGCCGAAACAGCCAGCCGATCGACCAGCGCAAATACGGGCTCGGCAAAATTTACGTCAAGCAGCGATTCAGGAGTGGAGAATTCAAACACCTGCCCGTTCTGAAAAAGGCGGTTGAATCCGCGCTTGCGCAACTCGAAGAGTCGCGTCTTCAGCGCATCGGAGAGCTCGGCTGCGGCATCTTGCCCTTTGCCGCCCGCCGCCGCTTTCGCAGCTAACCCTCCGGAACCACGGGCTGCTGCTCCTTTTCGCGCGCGCGCCTTCTTTTTCTCAGGCGGGCTCTTTTCGGCGCTGGCTACAACCGGCTCCGCTAGCCCAAGAGGGAAAAGTACATTGAGGCGCACGCCGTCGCTGAGCGCGAGAATGCGCGCCGCAACCTCATCCACGGTGTCTTTCTTGACTTCCTGTCCGCAGACCGCGCAGTATGTGCGGCCGATACGCGCAAAGAGCAGCCGCAGGTAATCGTAAATCTCGGTGGCTGTGGCCACCGTCGACCGCGGATTCCGGGTGGAATTCTTCTGCTTGATCGCAATTGCCGGCGCAATGCCCTCGATCAAGTCAACGTCGGGCTTCTCGATTCGCTCAAGGAATTGCCGCGCATACGCGGAGAGCGACTCCACGTACCGGCGCTGGCCTTCGGCGTAAATCGTGTCAAAGGCAAGCGACGACTTGCCGGAGCCGGAGACGCCGGTGACAACGGTGAGGGCGTTGTTCGGGATTTCAAAATCGATATTCTTGAGGTTATGAACCCGGGCCCCGCGAACAATAATGCTGTCTGTTGACATCTTCCCCTGGAGAGCGACAACCACTCGGCCCACTCGCGCAAGTTCACAGGCGCTACGGATGGGCCAAAAGCGTTACCGAATCTTTCTATTATAAATGCTAATCGGGGAGTAGAGTGCATACCGAAAAGGACGAGGCCCCAGTAATTAACAGCTCACAACGGCCTGTATAATTTCATGAGATTAAGTGACTTGCCGCGATGTGCGAAAGTGGCGGAATTGGCAGACGCACCAGACTTAGGATCTGGCGGGTAAAACCGTGGGGGTTCGAGTCCCCCCTTTCGCACCAATGCTTGGCGACGTAATGCTTGCGCACTAATGAAAATCGTGCGATGGCGTGGTCGCGGCGCTGATGGATAACGGCTGAATGCTGCGCGCTTTGAGATGTACGATGTTGTCCTGATTCTGAACCACTCCCGAAACGAGCACAAAGCGCTCGTTCAGCACCACAATCCGATTCTGATCATAAAAATCTGGGCTGATAATCACTCTTGCAGTGCCCGTTTCATCTTCCAGCGTCATAAAAATAATTCCCTTCGCAGTTCCGGGGCGCTGGCGTGTGATCACACAGCCGGCAGTCGTGGCCTGATCGCCATGAGGAAGATTGCGCAGTTCGATAGCAGACTTGACTCCGCGCGCGCGCAAAACCTCGCGACGATATGCCATCGGATGGTGGCCAGTGGTTAATCCCGTGCCGTGATAATCAGCCACCAATCTCTCCTCAACATTCATCTGGCGCAAAGGCGATGCCTCGTCGGACTCGACGATTCCTTCGAGCAGCGGACCGGCTCGGCGCACCGCTTTTTCAACCTGCCACAAAGCATCGCGGCGATGCAGCCGCGCATCGGCTGACAGATTATTCAGAGCGCCGATAGTCGCGAGAATCGCCAGATTGTCGCGGCTGAGTTGAGGAACACGATGCGCTAGATCTTCGACTGAAGCAAAGGGGGAGCACGCGCGCTGTTGCACCAACATCTCAGCCGATGCCTGCTGCAATCCGCGCACATAACGAAGACCGATGCGAAGCGCGAGATGATTGTCAGGCTCGCCGCTGTCATGTTCGCGGCCGTCACATTCGCGGGCGTCACCTTCGAGTGTGCAATTCCAATCCGAGCAAGTCACGTCCACCGGCTTCGCGCGCATGCCGTGCCGCTGAGCGTCTTTCACAATCGTTGCCGGATGATAAAAACCCATCGGCCAGTTATTCAGCAGCGCGGTCGTGAACGCCGCCAGATAGCGAACCTTCAAAAATGCACTGGCATAAGCAATGAGCGCAAAGCTGGCGGCATGAGATTCGGGAAAACCGTAGAGCGCGAATGAGCTGATGAATTTGGCAAGCTGATCCTGCGTCTGCGGCGGAATTCCATTGGCGGTCATACCGGCACGAAGTTTCGCGTCAATCTCGCGCATGCGCTGCTTGGAGCGTTTGCTGCCCAGCGCGCGCCTCAACTCCTCGGCTTCGCCGCCGCTGAAGTTTGCGGAGATCATTGCCAGCTTGAGCAGTTGCTCCTGAAATAAAGGCACGCCCAGTGTTCGCTTCAAAACGGGGATGAGCGACTCATGCGGATACGTGACCGCCTCTTTGCCTTGCCGCCGGTTCAAATAAGGACTCGTCATTTCGCCGGTTATCGGCCCGGGACGAATGAGTGCGACCTGCGTGACCAGGTCATAAAACTTCGTTGGATTATTGCGCGGCAGCGACGCCATCTGCGCGCAGCTCTCAATCTGGAACATGCCAATCGTATCCGCTTTGCGAATGGTGTCGTAAACGTCCGGGCAATCCTGCGGAAGGTGCGCCAAGTCGACCTCTTCGCCGTAGTGATCCTGAATCAGTCCAATCGAATCTTTCAGCACCGCCATCATTCCCAATCCAAGCAAATCAACTTTGATAAGCCCGAGATCGGCGCAATCATCTTTGTCCCACTGCACCACCACCCGCCCCGGCATGGTGGCAGGCTCAAGCGGCACGACGGAGTCGAGTTGGCCCTGGCAGATAACCATGCCGCCCGAGTGCTGGCTGAGATGCCGCGGCAAATCCTGCACGCGCTGGCAGAGGGCAAGATAGACGGCGATCTGCGGATTGCTGAGGTCAAGCCCCGTGTTTGTGAACTGCTTTTCCATCGTGTCATTCGGATCGCGCCACTCCCACGAGCCCACAATCGCGGATAAGCGCGCCAGCGTGTCTTCATCAAAGCCGAGCACCTTGCCCATCTCTCGCGCCGATGATCGTCCGCGATAGGTGCAAACATTCGCGGTCATGGCAGCGCCGCGCTGGCCGTAACGCTGGTAAACATATTGAATGACTTTTTCGCGCTCATCGCCGCTGGGAAGATCGAGATCGATGTCCGGCCATTCACCGCGCTCTTCCGACAGAAAGCGCTCGAAGAGCAAATCCATGCCAATGGGATCAATGGCCGTAATACCGAGCGAATAGCAAACCGCGCTATTGGCAGCCGATCCGCGTCCCTGCACAAGAATCCCATTGCGCTCGCAAAAACAAACCAGATCCCACACAATGAGGAAATATCCGGAGAGCTTGAGTTTCTCAATCAGCGCCAGTTCTTTTTCCAGTTGCGCGCGCACTCGTGCGCTGACCGGACGATAGCGGCAGCGCGCTCCGTCCCAGGCACGCTTGCGCAGAAAAGAATCCATCGTCTCGCCGTCCGGCACCGGATAGCGCGGAAATTCATATCCCAACTTCTCCAAAGTAAATTCCAGCCGCGAAGACAACTCGACAGTATTGGCGACGGCCTCAGGAAGATCCTGAAAAAGCGCGGTCATCTCCTCCGCGTCCCGGACATAGCGCTGCGAATTTTTCGCGAGCAACCGCCCCGCGGTATCCAACCGCCGCTTGTTCCGGATGCATGTGAAGACGTCGGCAATCTCGCGCTCGGCGGGTGTGGCATAGCAAACGCCATTCGTCGCCAGCAAAGGAAGATGAAGCTCGCGCGCCAGGCTGATCGCAGCCTGATTGCGCGCTTCCTGAAACCGGTCGCCATGCCTCTGCAATTCAACGTAGACATTCTCGCGTCCAAAAATGTTAGCAAGGCGCTGAAGCAATTCCCGTCCGCCATCCATCCCATGATTGGCCAGAGTCAGCGCCAGCGGCCCGTTTTCGTCTCCTGTCAGGCAGATCAATCCTGCGGCGTGGTCCTGAAGTTCGGCGAGTCCGGCCGTCGCAACGACTTTCTTCGATGAGCGGATTTTTGGAATACGCAGTTTTGTAGTCGTAATCAGGCGGCACAGGTTCTGGTAGCCCGTGCGGGTGGCAGCCAGCAGCGGATAATTTCCGCCCTCAGCAACGCAAACTTCCGCTCCGATGTGCGCTTTGATTTTGTGTTGCTTGGCCGCCATGTGAAAGCGCGCTGCTCCGTAGACTCCATGCCGATCAAGGATCGCCATGGCAGACATGCCGCGCTCTTTACAGGTCGCGATAAGCGCTTCAGGCAGGGAAGCGCCTTCCAGAAAACTGAAGGCCGAGCGGGCATGGAGTTCGACGTAGCGCATGGACACATTAATCAAACACTCCTTCTACAAACCACCGCTCCCGGATCCGGTCCCGATAAATGCGGTAAAAGCCAAGCCCAGCGGGAGTTCTCAGAGCCACGTCCCATTCCTCCCGCATCCAGGCCGAGCCATTCCACCAATCGCCCGAACTAGACCATGGCCCGGAAGCAGCCATCACTCGCCGATGCCGGCTCCATAAGCGCACGAAATGCGGCTTGACCCCGTCAAGTTCCACGGTAGTCTCGATCGCTGGCCGAAAAAATCGCAGCGCAATCACAGGTGCAGCCGCCGACGGCAAATTCGCCATGATCATCTCCGCCATCGTCAATGCTGGAAAAATGCCGAACCATAAAGCTGCCCGGCCGGTGCGTATCTACCAGGCAAGGTGAGCCTACGCAAGCAGCACCATCGACGTCGGCACCGCCGACAACTCCGCGAATCCGCTCCAGCGTGGTCTCCAGCTTCTCCGCGTCGGGTGAAGGCGGCGCAAAAAAATTCTCCTGCGCCACGCGCGGCTTGACGGGAACAACTTCGAGCGTTAGCTGACGAACCGGAGCCGAAAACGTAGTCTTCTCCAGTTCGAGCCGAACCAAACCCAGAAGAAGACTTCGATCCTGCGTCGGCACCGGCAGTTTCCACTCATGGCGATACTGTTCTTCTTCTTTTTTCTCCCGCTGAATCTGCCGGACTGTTTGCCGAATTTCCAGTTCAACCGTCAGCCGCAGTTCCTGCGCCGCCAGCGCAGCGGAGAGCAGTTTTGAGCAAAGCTCTTGCAGCAACCGGTTCAGAATAAAAAAGAGCGACTCCAAAGTTTCCACCGGATTGTCGAACTCGAAACTCGCGACGAATTCCGAGTTCTGCTCCACCGTCACCAGCGGCCGGTTTATTTCTCCGCGAGCCAGTTTTTGCAGATACAAACCTTCTTGCCCCAAACGCTCGACAACAGCTACCGTGGGCAACGTAGCCAGTGCTTGAAATGTCCGAGTTCCCCAGCCATTCAGGATCTCCAGCATTTCCGGCGAAATCGGCAGCACATCTACAGCCAGCGACGCCAGTTGCTTAGCCTCTTCACCGACTGGAATAAAAATCCCCGCCCAAGCAAAGTTTTCACTCCAGCAAGCAAAAGACGTTTGCTGGGAGCCTTGGCCTGGGCGGGGTCGCGAAACAAGGTTCGCGGAAAAACCACGCGCCGTCAGAAACGCCGTATCCGGGTTCGCGGCCATCGCAATGCGAAGATCAAATCCAATGTCTGCCGCCTTCGCAGCCATGTTGCGCGCGGCATTTGGCCATGCCCCCAACAGTTTTTCCATCCCGGCCAGATCCAGAATCACCGCGCCCGGACAAGTTGATTCCACTCGCGGAGAAAATGTGCCCGCAAAGTTCACCAGCATGGCTTGTGCCGAATCCTCTTCGACCAGAGAGCGTTTGCCAAGCAACACCCCGCCGTAGGTTTCGACTTGCAGCTTGGTCATGCCGGTTTGAATGCCCGCGCGCCGGGCTGCCATATTAGTGGCAAACACTCGCGGCAAATTTGCAGGCCCGTCAAGAATCGCCAGAGGAGACGCCCATAGCGCCGCTCTCGTCTCTGCCAGCTCCGGCAGCAATGCGGCCTGCACCGCGAAATCCGGAATATAAAAGCACGCAAACATTAATAATCTTCAACGGCATTCTCACCGCACAATTTTGCTGAGGCATCAGGCCCATTGCATCCGCAGAGAAAGCCCTGTCCTTTCCGTATATTTTTCCGAACGAACTGGCTTCTTTCCCTGCCCCCGCACCACCTCAACCTTGAGGTTCAGTTGCGTAAGCAGATTTCCCGTAAACGGAACCGCGCCGGCGTCCATCCCCACGCGCAATACCAGCCCTGCGCAACTGGTGGCGTGCGGCTCCTCCGCGACAAAAACCAGCGCCGCCGGGAATTTCTCGATCACGCGGCTGAAGCGGAACCACGAACTCAGCGGAACCTTGCGCACAACTCGTTCAGGAATTCCGCTCAGGTTCACGGCAATCAGCTCAAAGCCGCCGCTTTGCAACAAAATGTCGGTTGCTTTAAAAGCCTGTTCGAGTGGCGGCAACTGCACCCGGGTTTTTCCGCAGCGCACCCAAAGCAGCCGTGGTAAATAAATTCCAGCGGCTTGTCCCGAGGCAGGATCGAACGAGTCTCCCGCATCCACCAGCGCGCAAAAATGATCGCGCGTCGCCTGCGCCAGCAGGGAAGTAAGCACCGAAGTTTTACCCGATGAAGCCAGATTGCTGCCGCAAATTTCAGTCAAGGCATGCAGAGGAACACCCTGCATGGCCTCGTCAATCTGCGCAATTCCAGTTGGAATGATGCCCCCCTCCTGACGCCGGTACACGGTAAAAGCGGAAGGCAGTTTCTCTTCAATTTGCGCTCTAATCTGCGCTCTCAGGATTTGTATTTTTGACAACATAGGAAGTAATTATATTTCGCCTTTTATTCGCCAAGAGCAGCTACAGTAATCCTTCGGCAAAATCGTGTCAATCCTTAATTTCGGGGGTTTATATGTAACTCATTGAAGAGGCGATAAAAGAAGAGGCGATAAAAATTTTCTCCAACTGAAAGGCAAAAAGACCGAGTTTTTCAACTTCGCAGGAGTAGGATATCCAACCTTAAGCACCCATTTAGCGTCTTTGTATAGTTCTGCCGTTAAATCCACGCCGCCCGCAGCCGACGAGAGCAGTACCGGGTTAGCGTAGGAACCGGCAAGAGGAACACATGCGTAAGATTTTCTCCCTCCGTATGGTGTTGTTCGCACTCGCCGTGTTAGCCCTCTCAGCAGCCATGAGCACGCCATCGCCTGCCCAGGTTCGGATTTCAGTTGGCTTCGGTCCGCCGGCACTTCCGGTCTACGATCAGCCGCTTTGCCCCGGCGACGGTTATCTCTGGACGCCCGGCTATTGGGGATGGGACGCCGACTTCGATGATTACTATTGGATCCCCGGCACTTGGATCCTGGCGCCTGAAGTAGGTTTCTTCTGGACTCCGCCCTACTGGGGATGGGATAACGGCGCCTTCATTTTTTATGACGGCTATTGGGGTCCCGAGATCGGCTTCTATGGCGGAATCGATTACGGCTTTGGCTATTTTGGCACGGGTTTCGTAGGTGGCCGCTGGGAAGGCGGACACTTTTTCTACAACCGGGCCGTGATGAACGTCAATGTTGAGAACATCCATAATGTCTACAACCAGACGGTCGAACATAATACCGTCAATCACGTCAGCTACAACGGTGGCGAGGGAGGAGTTACAGCGCGTCCCACTGCACAAGAGGAGGCCGCGTCTCGTGCACGACATGTCGGGCCAGTAGCCGCACAAACACAACAAATGAATGCTGCCCGCTCAAATCCTGAGCTGCGAGCGTCCGCTAACCATGGCAAGCCGCCGATCGCCGCGACTGCGAGGCCGGGCGACTTTAAGAGCGGCGCCATGGCCGCACGAGAGGCGGGGGGCGAGTACACACCTCATCCAAGTCATGGCGCAACCGCCGCGGGTGGAACTCACGCCGTCCATCCCAATGACCTTGCGCCGATCGAGCGCGCCACTCCCAATACTGGAAATGCAAAAAATGACGCGAAATTCCAGAAAGAGCAGGACAAGCTGATCGCCAAGCAAAACAAGGATCGCCAGAAGCTCCAGCAGCAACAAGACAAAGAACACGCAAAGCTGGCCAAACAGAATGCCGACGAGGCCAAGAAGGCGCAGGTAGAGCAGCGGCATCAACAACAGACTCAGGAAATGGTGCAAAGGCACACCGAGCAGCGTCAGCAGTTACAGCAAAGGTTTTCGCCTCCGGCGGCGCGTGGTGGCGGAAGGAAATAAAACTGTAGCTTTGGCAATTCGCCGGCTCTGTCGTGAAAGTGGTGAGTAAAGTAAAGTCCGCCCTTGTCTTTGGCTCGTTGAAGCAGAGGCGGGGGCGGATTCTTATTTGCGTATGGATTTGTCACCCGCGGCTCAACGCCCCTGGAGCGGCGCACTTTTCCTGATCGCGTAATTCGCGCGTCCACTCGCTCCTTTTGCCCAAGCTGCTCTTCGCGCGGTAAACTGCCCAATATGAACACTGCGAACCAGCCCAATGTGAAGTTCGTCCAAACCCCCGACTACCGCGACGCCTACTCCAACAGTGTGCAGATTCGGGTCAACGTGTGGGATTTCTTTCTCGTCTTCGGCACCATGCAACAGAGTTCCGAAAGCCAGGTGGAGCTCCATAATTTTCAGGGAATTTATCTTAGCCCGCAGCAAGCCAAAGCTCTCATGGCGCTCTTGCAGCAGAACGTCGCCAATTACGAAGCCGCCTTTGGCGAGATCAAACTGGATCCGCGTGCTCCCGGCGGACCCGTTCACTGATGCCGGTGCGGCTGAAGGCTGGGGAAGTACAAGAGCCTCGCGATCTCGAAACCAGGTCCAAGGCCGCGCCCCCGGCCGCGCCCACGCAGTTTCTTCTTTTTGCGATATTCTTCGCGACGCTGATGCTCCTGCATGCGCCGCTCCTGCGTCTGCCTTATTTTTGGGACGAGGCCGGCTATTACGTTCCGGCCGCGCGCGATCTGTATTTGACGGGCACGCTCATTCCCCAATCGACGCCCTCGAACGCGCATCCTCCGCTGGTTCTGGCATGGCTCGCGTTAGCATGGCGCGTCGCGGGCTATTCCACGCTGGTCACGCGCACCGCCATGCTGGCGCTGGCGGCATTCTCGTTGCTTGGCCTGTTTCGCCTGGCGCGCGCCGCGGCTAATCTTCCCGTCGCATGGGCCACGACCGCTCTGGTTGCGATCTATCCGGTCTTCTTCACGCAGAGTTCTCTGGCGCAAGTCGACCTCCCGGCTGCTGGATTTACATTCTGGGCGCTCCTCGCCTACCTTGAGGATCGACCCTGGAAACAAGTGCTGTGGTTTTCGCTGGCCGCCCTTGCAAAAGAGACTGCAATCCTCGCGCCGGTCGCGCTCTTTGCGTGGCAACTGTTAGCGAATATCGCTGGCCATCGTTGGCGCGAACTGGTTCCTCCGCCGGACCGGCGCACGCGCGCATTCCACTTTCTTCTTCCCATCGTTCCGCTCGCCTGCTGGTTCGGCTATCACTACGCGAAAACCGGCTTTCTTTTCGGCAATCCAGAGTTTTTCCGTTACAACGTGGCCGCGACTCTGGACACGCTGCGCTTCCCATTCGCATTGGCGATGCGCATATGGCAGGTCGTCGGATACTTCGGTCTTTACCTGCTTACACTCGCCGGATTGCTGGCGATGCTCGGTCCGCCGCGGGTCGAAAACGGACTTGCTCGGCCGCGCATAGCGATCTGGATTCAGGCCGCCTGCGCCGCGGTGCTTCTCGCCTACTTGCTGTTCATGTCCGCGGTCGGCGGGGCAGTTCTTGCGCGCTATCTTCTGCCGGTAATTCCGCTCGTCATTCTTGGCTGGGTTTCAACGCTCTGGCGTCGCGCGCGTTATTGGACGATGATCGCAGGAGCGGTCGGCATCGCGTTTATCGCGGGGCTCTTTACCAATCCGCCCTACGGATTCTCTTTGGAAGACAATCTCGCTTATCGCGACTACATCGTCCTGCACACTGAGGCCAGCCGTTTCCTAGCTATGCGCGCTCCAAACACTCGCGTACTGACGGCATGGCCGGCGTCAGATGAGCTGACGCGCCCGTGGTTGGGCTACGTGACGCGTCCGATTCCAGTTCTGCGCGTTGAGGACTTCACGGCATCGCAAATTGAGTTAGCCTCGGCTGCCCGCAGCCGATTCAGCGAGGCTCTGGTTTTCTCCACCAAATATCAGCCTGCTCATCCGCTCCTCGAGAATTGGGCGGCATGGCAGCGCCTTAAAGAGAGATTCTTTGGCTACCATCAAGACATGTTGCCGGAAGAAATTGCCGCGCGTCTCGGCGGCAGAATCGTGTTTCAGAAAACGGCGAGTGGGCAGTGGGTCGCGGTCATAGACTTCGACCAAAGTGCGGAGTAAGACGACTCGCATCGTGTGCGCTCTTTCCTTAGCCCATCTAGTCCCGCATCAAATGACAAGAGTGCGTTTTAATCACCACCCAAACATTTTTACCCACCACCAGCCCAAGCGCCTCGCGCGCCGCCAGCGTAAGATGCGTCTCAAAGCGCGTACCGCCGCAATCCACCATCGCTGAAACTATTCCCGCCATCTCATCCATCCGCTGAATCGTTCCCGGCACGATATTGCGCGCGCTCAAACCGCGCGGCATCTCCGTCGCCAACAAAATGTCGCCCGCCCGAATTCCAACTCGCAGATGCAATCCGATTTCGGCCCGCACCAGCGGCGTCTCCAATTCCAGTTCTCCCGCGCCGAGGCGGCAGGTCATCGTCCCGCGCTCTTCGCTCACAGCGAGCACAGTCGCGTCGAAAACATTCTCAAATCCCGCCAGTTGCGCCACCGTCTCGAGTTGCGGAGCCACCATTACATCCTGCGGCAGCCCTTGCGCGGCAATCTTCCCAGCGTTGAGGACAATCACCTCCGCGCCCAGCGCAAACACCTCTTCAATGCTGTGCGTCACGAAAAGAATGGGAATCCTGTAACTCTGGTTCCAGCGCCGCAAATCGGCGATGATCAGCGACCGCGTCGGACGATCGAGCGCCACCAGCGGCTCATCCAGCAACAGCACCCGCGGCTCCGTCACCAGCGCCCGCGCTAATGCCACGCGCTGCCGTTCGCCTCCGGAAATCTGCGCCGGCCGCCGCGCGCGCAAATGTTCAATGCGAAAAGCCTTCAACATTTCGCGACTGCGTGCGTGTCTCTCAGCCTCACCCAAATGACTAAGCCCGTATTCAACGTTCTCCTCCGCCGTCAAATGCGGAAAGAGAGCCAGGTCTTGCAGCACGTATCCGACGCGCCGCTTCCAGCAGGGAATATTTCGCTTCGCCTCGGAGTCGTATAGCGCCTCACCGCCCAGGGCGATGCGGCCCTCGTCCGGCTCAGCGAGACCCGCAATGCAATCGAGCAATGTGGTTTTGCCCGCGCCGGAAGCGCCGAAAACGATCGTGAATCCCGCCAGCGCCCGCAAGTGAACGTTCAAGAGAAAACTTCCAGCGGGATTCGGAAAGCGCTTGCGAATGCGGACCTCAAGTTCGGAAGAGATCGCATTGACAGGGACAGGCGGCGCGCTGGCGTTCGTTACTTCCACGGTCCCACCACCCATGCGCGTCGATTCACGCCGTACACAATTGACAAGAGCACAAAAGAAAGCACCAGCAGCACGAGCGCTGTCGAGTTTGCGCTCGCGTATTGCGCCTCCTGTACGCGATCGTAGATGTCGATCGAAATCGTTCGTGTCACGCCGGGAATGTTCCCGCCCACCATCAGCACGACGCCGAACTCGCCCAGCGTGTGCGCAAAGCTCAACGTGAATCCCGTGACCAGCCCGGCTTTCGAGAGAGGAATGACCACCCGGCGAAATGTTTGCACCGGAGAATGTCCGAGCGACGCCGAAGCGTGGAGCAGTTTCCGATCGACCGCGCCGAACGAAGCGGCAAATGGTTGCACCGCAAAAGGCAGGCTATAGAGCAACGATCCAATCACCAGGCCTTCGAAGGTAAAGGCCAGGGTGTGGCCGGTCATTGATTCCCACCAGCGCCCAATCGGGCTGCGCGAGCCGAGAGCCACGAGCACGTAAAATCCCAGAACCGTTGGCGGCAAAATGATCGGAAGTGCGACGGCGGCCTCAACCAGAAATTTCCAGCGCCACCGCGAATAGGTCAGCCAGTAGGCGACCGGTATCCCAATTGTCAGCAATACGAATGAGACGATTGTAGCGAGGCGCACCGTAAGCCAGAACGCCTCCCAATTCATTTCGCCCGTGCTCCGCCCGGTTGGTTCTCGGGAAGCGTGAATCCGTGACTTGCCAGCAGGGAAGTCGCCTCCGGGCTGCGCAGGAATTCGAGGAACGCGCGCGCCGCGCCCTGCTGCTTTGATTTCGAGAGCACAACTGCTGCCTGGTTCAACGTGGGATACGCATCGAGCGGAACTAGCCAATACCGGCCCTTGTTCTTCATCGCGGGCGCCAGCGCATGTGAGAGCGCAACCAATCCCGCCTGCGCATTGCCCGATTCAACAAACTGCGCCGCCTGCGAAATATTTTCTCCGATGACGAGCTTGTCCGACACCTGATCGTAAATTCCAAAATGCCGCAATGCGCCCGCCGCCGCGCGCCCGTACGGTGCTGTCGTCGGATTCGCAATCGAAATCTTCTTCACGGAAGGCTCCAGCAAAGCTTTCATGCCGAGCTTCGCCAAATCAAGCGGCGAATCTTTCGGTACCCACAGCACCAGCCGTCCGACCGCGTAACGATAGAGCGTGCTCCCGGAAGCGAGCCCCTCGTCGATCAACTGCTGCGGATAACTTTCATCCGCGGAAAAGAAAATGTCGAAGGGCGCGCCATTTCTGATCTGATTGGTTAAGGTGCCGGACGCCCCGAACGAGAGCTTCACCGTCTGCCCGGTCTTTTTCGTGAACGCGGCGACGATCTCAGGCAGCGCTGCGCTCATATCGGAGGCTGCTGCCACAGTGATTTCCTGCGCACTAGCGAAGCTCGCCGCCGCCAATAAAATGAAGGCTAAGAATTTGTTCATAGTAAATCCCTGTCGTCGAGGCGCGGGCTACCGCGTCTCACTGTCGACCCCATTTCAAGACCGGCGGCTCACGCCAGCTTCGTCTTCGACAGCGGCAGCTCGCGCACGCGCTTGCCGGTCGCCGCGCATATCGCGTTGCACAATGCCGGCGCAAAGGGCGGAACTCCCGGCTCTCCGACGCCCGCCGGGGGCTCATCGCTCTTCACGATCTCCACGTTCACGTGCCGCGGAGCTCGATTCATGCGCGTAATCTGAAAATTATTGAAGTTACTCTGATCGATTGCTCCATTCGTTGCCGTGATCTCACCAAAGAGCGCCAGGCTCGTCCCAAACACCGCCGCGCCCTCAAATTGATTACGAATATTGTCCGGACTCACAATTGTCCCAGCATCCACCGCGGTCCACACATTCGGAATATGGACCTGTCCCTTGCCGTCGACTTCAACTTCAACCACGGTCGCCACATAGGTTAGAAAGCTGCGATGGGCCGCGATTCCCATGGCGTGCCCTTTGCTCGTCGCCCGCTTTCCCCAGCCGGAATTGTGCGCGGCGATCTCGACCACTCGCCGCAGTCGCGCCGTGTCCAGCGGATAAGTCTTGTCATCCTCGGCCTCATCTCCCTTTAAATCGAGTTTCACAATACGATCCGGACCGATCAGGCTCAATAGATACTCGACCGAATCTTTGTTCGCGCCGTGTGCCAACTCGTCGGCAAACGAATGAATCGCAAATGCGTGATAGATATTGGCCACGCTGCGCAGCCAGCCAATGCGCACGTGATAATCAGCCGGCCCATTTTCCGCCCGGTGATTCGGGATATCGAAAGGCAGATTGTTCCACCCGAGACCCATCTCATCGTCGGCATACACCGCGGACGCATCAAAGGTCGAATTGATCGGCGGGTACACCGTCCGCTGCAACCAGGCTGTGGGCTTACCGTCTGCGCCGACGGCAGCCTTGAAGTACATGGCGGCGACCGAATGGAAAAAATCAAAATGAACATCGTCCTCACGCGACCAGACAACCTTCACTGGCTTGCCGAGCTGCTTGGAAAGAATCGCCGCCTCCGCCACCTGATCCGGCTTCGACTTGCGTCCAAACCCGCCGCCCAGCAAAGTTACATGGCACGTCACATCTTCTTTCTTGATGCCGAGCGCGGTCGCGATCGTATCCTGCACGGCCTGCGGATTTTGAGTCGGAGCCCACGCCAGGACTTTCCCATCGCGATACTCGGCAACCGCCACTGGAGGTTCCATCGAAACGTGCGCCAGATGCGGTGTGTAATACTCGGCCTCAACAATCTTTACTCCGGTTCCGGATTGCGCCTCGGCTTGCGCGCTCCTGGCAAATTCCACATCCACATCGCCTACATTGCGTACAACCTTGCCCGGTTGCCGCGAGGTAGCTTCCAGCGTCTTCCGAAATGGTCCGGAGTTATAAACCGAATGCGGACTCGAACCCCACTCGATCTTCTAACGCCTTGCGTCCCTTGAACGTGGCCCATGTGTTGTCGGCCAATCACGGCCACTCCGCCCAACGGTTTAAACAGGTGTGGAGGCGTGACCGTCTCAATGACTATCGTCTTCTGCACGCCCGCAACTTTGAGTGCGGCCGTGTCATCATACGATTTGATTTTCTGTCCCAGCACCGGCGGATGTTCTACCGACGCGTACACCATGCCCGGCATGGTCGCGTCCATGCCAAAAATTGCTTTGCCCGTGACCATGTCAGCCAGGTCAAACAGCGCATTCGTCTCTTTGCCGATGTAGCGCCACTCTGCCCGCGACTTATATTTCAGTTCTTCCTTCTTCGGAACCGGCAACTTGGCGGCCGCAACTGCCAGCGCTCCATATTCCAACTTGCGGCCGCTCGCTCGGTGCACAACCAGATGGGGTTCGGTTGAGCAATCTTTCGCCGCAACATTCCACTCGGCGGCCGCCGCCGTAATTAACATCGCCCGGCCAGTTGCTCCCACCTGCCGCATCAATTCGAAATTGCTGCGCACGGAATGCGACCCATCCGTGTCCTGGTCGCCGTACTTCGGGTCGCCAATGGCCTGATCGATCTTCACCCGCAACCAATCGGCGTCCAGTTCATCCGCCACCACCAGTGGCAGCGCCGTGCGGCTTCCACTGCCCATCTCGGACCGGTGCGCCACGATCGTCACTGTTCCATCCGCCGAGATCGACATCCACACCGTCGGATCGAAGGCCGCCGCGGCCGCTTCGCCCTGCGCCGCCCACAATGCTTCAGGAACGAATCGCGCGCTGAGAATAAACACGCCCGATGCCAGCGCTCCTTGCAGAAATCCCCGCCGGCTGACATTCTCGACGATCTTCATGCCGACTCCTTCGCCGCCAGCTCTTTCGCCGCTGTGTGAACCGCCGCCCGTATCCGCTGATAGGTTCCACACCGGCACAAATTCCCGGACATGGCCACGTCAATATCGTCATCGGTGGGGTTCTTGTTCTCCTTGAGCATGGCGATTGCCTGCATGATCTGGCCAGTCTGGCAATATCCGCACTGCGGAACCCGTATTTCCATCCATGCCCTCTGCACTGGATGAAGAGGCGCAATGCCTTCAATGGTCGTAATCTCGCTGCCCGCCAAGTCCTTCATGGCCGTCGAGCATGAGCGGATCGCCTCGCCATTCTGGTGCACGGTGCAAGCCCCGCAGAGCGACATGCCGCAGCCAAATTTCGTTCCCGCCAGTCCGGCCACGTCGCGCAAATACCAAAGCAGCGGCATATCGGGATCGCCGTCGAATGTTCTTTCTTTGCCATTCACCTTCAGCCGGATCATGAATCCCCCACTTCGTTTTCAGCGCACATCCCGCTCACATCGATGACTGCAAATTGATTTCCATATCCTAGTCGCAGCGCCAGAAATGTGGAAGAGCAAGAGCGTTTCCCTGTGCGTCTCTGTGTACCCTGTGGTCAAAGGCCCCGCGTCATATAATCGTCTGTCACTGACGGAGGACATTTGGCCTACGACGACCTGCGTGACTGGATCAAGGCGCTCGACCGTGCGGGGGAGCTGAAGCGCGTCCACACCGAAGCCGATCCGATTCTCGAAATCACGGAGATCACCGACCGCGTCTCAAAAGCTCGCGACCAACGCGGAAACATCGGTGGCAAGGCGCTGCTGTTTGAAAACCTCAAGGGCTATCGCGGCCAAAAGCTTCTTATCAATCAATTCGGCTCTGCCAGCCGCATGCGCCGAGCTCTCGAGGTTGACTCACTCGACGAAATCGCCGACCGCATCCGCGCATTCATGGACGTCAAGTCGCCGCAAGGATTTCTCGACAAAGTTAAGATGCTGCCCATGCTGGCCGAGATGGGCAAGTTCTTTCCCAGGACAGTTGCCAGCGGCCCGTGCAAGGAAGTTATTAAACGGGACAACTTCTCGCTCCTCGATTTTCCCATCCTGCAATGCTGGCCGCAAGACGCGGGCCGCTTCATCACGCTGCCCTGCGTGATTACGCGCGACCCAAAGACCGGCAAACGGAACGTCGGCATGTATCGCATGCAGATCTATGATGAACGCACGACGGGCATGCACTGGCAACGGCAGAAAGTAGCCGCTGAGCACTACCGGGACCATCTGCGCCAGTCAGCAGATAGCGGAGGCGCGGGCACCCTCGCCCGTGCGGGCGCGAAGTCCGGAGCAGTAGACATTATGGCGAGATCTTCAGGCGGTGCAATGCTCGCATCGGGCGCTCGCCCGCAAGGCCGTATGGACGTTGCGGTCGCCATCGGCACCGAGCCCGCTCTGACTTTCTCTGCGATCGTTCCGGCGCCTCCGGATGTCGAGGAGTTCATCATTGCCGGCTTTCTGCGCCAGAGGCCCGTTGAACTGGTGAAATGCGAGACCGTCGACCTCGAAGTTCCCGCCCACGCGGAAATCATCCTTGAAGGCTACGTGAATCTTGACGAGCTGCGCACCGAAGGCCCCTTCGGCGATCACACCGGCTTCTACTCGCTCGAAGACGAGTATCCGGTCTTCCACGTCACCTGTATCACGCATCGCAAAGATCCAATCTACGCGACCACGGTCGTCGGCAAGCCTCCGCAAGAAGATGCCTGGATGGGCAAAGCAGTTGAGCGCATCTTTCTCCCGCTCATGAAGCTGACAATACCCGAACTCGTCGACATCAACCTGCCAATCGAAGGTGTCTTTCACAACCTGATGATCGTCTCCATCCGCAAGTCTTATCCGGGACAAGCCCGCAAGGTAATGAATGCCATCTGGTCGCTCGGCCAAGCAATGTTCACTAAGTGCATCATCGTGGTGGATGAAGATGTGGATGTGCAGAACCTCGCCGATGTGACGCTGAAAGCGCTGAACAACATCGATCCCGAGCGCGACATTCAGTTCACGCTTGGACCAGTCGATTCGCTCGACCACGCGTCGCGCCTCGCAAACTACGGCTCGAAGATGGGGATTGACGCTACGCGCAAGTGGTCTTCGGAAGGTTTTGCGCGGCCTTGGCCGGATGAGATCGTGATGGATGCTAAAACGCGGGCGCTGGTGGATGGCAAGTGGAAGGCGCTGGCGAAGGAGCTCGGAATTGAATAAGACTCGGAAACGTGCCTGTCTTTTCCTAGTTCTCGTATTGCTAGACAATCCGCGACTCATTGCACAGAATCCGCCGGCGAATGCGCCGGAGGGCTCCAAATTGCCGACGAGACCAAACCCGGTGGAAAAGCAAGGGGAAATTTCTCCTGAACTAAAAGCATATGTCGAGACCGTGATGAAATCCGTGAAGCAAAAGTGGTACGACATGATCGCTTTTCTCCCCAAGAAGAAATTCGAGTACATGGGCAATCTCGAAATTGAATTCATGGTCCAACGGGATGGAAGCGTGACCAATATGAAGGCTGTATCGCTGTCCGGAGATCGAGACTTGGACAAGACAGCTTGGGAAGCAATCCGCCAGCTCAGCCCGTTTACACCATTTCCGGAGACGGTGAAGGTCCAGAATGTGCGGCTTCACATCCAGTTTAGATATAACCACGGGGTGAGTTGGAGCCGCCCGGCGCCAACATCCGCGCGCGCGCTCCGCGCAATGTAGGAATTCACATTACCGACTACCGCTTGAAATCGAAGCTGGACATTATGTATCCCATAAGATACACTCTTAAATGATTGATTGAGGTCCGCAAAACACAGACTTTCTCGGACTGGATGGCGGGACTTCGTGATCGCCGCGCCCGAGGCAAAATTGCGGCTCGGATTGACCGGTTGGCGCTCGGCAACCCCGGTGACGTTGCGCCGGTCGGGGAAGGTGTCAGCGAATTACGAATACATTATGGCCCCGGTTATCGTGTTTATTTCGTGAAGCGGGGCAGGACATTGATTGTCCTATTGTGCGGCGGCGATAAGAGCACTCAAACCAAAGACGTCAAGGCCGCAAAAACGCTTGCGGCCAACTTGGAGGACTGAGCCCTTGGCAAAAAAGAAAGTAAAAACCTCTCCTTATGACTCTGCTGAATATCTGGACAGCACGGAAGCCATCAATGCCTACATGGAAGAAGCTCTGGAAACGGACGATCCTGCTTTTATTGCCAAAGCCCTTGGCACCATCGCTCGCGCCCGTGGCATGTCGCAGATTGCTAAGAAAGCCGGCCTATCCCGAGAAAGTCTTTATAAGGCCCTGAGCACAGAGGGCAACCCGGAATTTGGCACCGTCATCCGCGTGATGCAGGCGCTCGGGTTGAAATTTTCCATCACGGCGACCGACGCACACTAAATACTTACAGAGCTGACCGGCAAGGATCGAGAAGGATGTGGTCGTCATCGCGGCTGTCATTCACGGCAAGCGAATGTTCTAGAAACTTTTCTTTAGCATCTCCAACTCTTCCGGACTTTTCGGCCAATCTTCTCGCAGCAGGCGCGAGAGCGAACGATCGGCGAGCAGCTTTCCTCCAGTCTGGCAATTTGGGCAATAATTGGTTTCGTTCGCCGCATAGCGAATGCGCTGAATCTTTGCTCCGCAGCGCGGACAGAGTTCTTTGTATCGTCCGTGAACGGCCATGCCTTCGCGAAAGGCCGTTACTTTTTCTGGAAAATCGTCGGCCGTTTCTTGTCGCAAACGGGCTGTCCAATCCGTCAAGCTTTTCCGCACAGCGGCGAACAGACGTTCGATCTCTTCGTGCTTTAATTTCTGCGTCAGCGCTAGCGGCGAGAGGCGCGCTTCAAAAAGAATTTCGTCAGAGTAAGCGTTGCCGATTCCGCTGAAAAGACGCGGATCGGACAGTGCGCGTTTTAGCGTATGGTTCGCGGATGTGAGCGTCTTCGAAAATTGATCGAGGTCGATATCGAGAACTTCGATTCCGCCGGGATCGAGCGCTGCCAGGCCCGTTTCGCCCGCGACCACGTGCAGGGAGGCGCGTTTCTTTGAGCCGGCTTCGGTCCAGAGCAGTGTGCCGTTTTCAAAGTCAAACGCTGCCAGGGCGCGCGGCGGCGAGAGTTTTGCATCGCGCTTCTTCCAGTGCAGGCGTCCGGCAATCATCAGGTGGAGGACCAGCCAAGTGTCATTTTCTAATCCGATGCAAATGCGCTTGCCGATTCGGCGCAACCGCGTAACCTTCTGGTTTTCCGCACTGGCCAGGGGCGGAGTTGCTGTGCGCAACAGAAACGGGCTGGCGATACGCACTCGCTCGAGGCGCTTGCCGAGGATGCGCTTCTCCAGCGCTTCAATGTAGACGACGATGTCGGGTAGTTCGGGCATCGGGTTATCGGGTCATCGGAAACGCTGCCTGATTCCTTCGGACTCTCCATTTATCAGTTAGTACCCCCCGCCCCCCCTTTTCGCTGTTCAGAGTCGGTCTTTGAAAACATTGGGCTTAGCGGCAAATTCCTGCCAGGTCTTTGAGGAAGAAGGATTTACACAAAAGCTATCTAAGTCATTGATACGTCTAGTATTAACTGCACCATAGCAAGAGATTCCTCCTAAAGTATTTATTGTTCAATCACTTACCTTCAACTTACAGATTTGATGCGCTTTGCGGCCCAGTTTCCGCGAAGCCAACTTACCGCAGGTCAGATGCCATCAGCAGGAAATATATCTACTCAGTTAATGGTGCCAATGGTCGCTGGTTAGGTCAATAGAAAAGTTTGGATGACTTTGCCGGGCGGTCCGGTTCAGGCACGAGGAGCTGGCATTCTTGACCTGCTCTACGAACGGCTGTATGGACTTCCATCCGCACTTGTGTTGGTATAGAGAAAACAACAGAGCACTGCGGACCGCGGGTCCGGTTGCGCGCTGAAACCTCAACCTTCAATCAATCTCTTATGAAGGAGAAAATCATGAGCAAAGTCCCATACATTCCAAAAGGCTACAACACAGTCACTCCCTATCTGGTTATTAAAGGTGCGGCACAGGCGATCGACTACTACAAGAAGGTGTTCGACGCCAAGGTGGTCGTGCGCATGGATGGGCCGGACGGCAAGGTCGGCCATGCCGAGCTTCAAATCGGCGACTCGCGCGTAATGCTCGCTGACGAGAATCCAAAGATGGGCGCGATCAGCGCCGCTACTATCGGCAACAGCCCGGTAAGCCTCTACCTTTACCTGCCTGATGTCGACCGTGTGGTGGAGAAGGCGGTTGCCGAGGGAGCCAAGATCGTCAAACCGGTGCAGGACCAGTTTTACGGAGACCGGTCCGGCTTTATTCAGGATCCGTTCGGACACTTCTGGGGTATAGCGACTCACGTCGAGGATGTTTCCGACAGCGAGATGAAGGCGCGCATGCAGAAGGTGATGCAGGCCGCCTAACAGCAACAGGAAACATTACCCAAAGAGAAACAGGAATCCGATAGCAAAGAGAAACAGGGAACGGGCGATATGCCCGTTTCCTTTTTTCGGACTCGTTTCGCATCCCGTTTTCGCACTCAATCTCGTTTAACACTCAAACTCGTTTACTGAAAGGACTCTCCCCATGCTTTCTGCCGGCAATCGTTTTCCAGACTTTTCTCTGCCCAACCAGGACGGAAAAACCACCACGCTTGGCGACTTCGCCGGCCACTGGCTGGTCGTTTATTTTTATCCGAAGGACGATACGCCCGGATGTACAGTGCAGGGCAAGGCGCTGACCGCGTCCAAGGCGGACTTCGACCACGCGGGAATCAAAGTGGTGGGCGTGAGCGCCGACGATGTGGTCTCGCACAAGAACTTTCACCACAAGTTTGCTTTCAAGATCGATCTGCTCTCGGACACCGACGCAAAGCTGATGAAGGCGCTCGGCATCGGCCAGGCGGAATGGAAGGGAATGAAGTTCTGGGAGCGGACGACGTTCGTGGTCGATCCAAAGGGTGTGATTCAGAAGGTGTACGAGAAGGTGGATCCGAACGGGCATGAGAAAGTGTTACTGGATGACATCCAGAATTTGCAGGCGAAGGCAGCGTAGAGCGGAAAGAAGTCTCTATATTGAGAAGGCGCGACTCTACGTCGCGCCTCTTTTTAATTTTCAATGGTCGAGTCTGGGCTTAATAGTGCCCCATTAGTCAGCCCAAAAAACGCGCGAGCCGTTGATTGCGGCGGAGTTTATTGCGGCAGAGACGACGCGTTCAGTCCCTGATAAATGAATAACCCCGCGATCACCAGGATCATCAGGCCCGAGAGGCCGCCCAGAACTCTGACGATGGGCGTAAGCTTGCGCATCTTGGCGAGCACTTCGGCCTGGTCCTTTTGCATCTGCGACCCGGGATCGTTGAGCATGATGGAGTCGTCCTCGTGCATGGTGAGTGTGCTTTTGTAGATGAGGACAAGGATGAGGATCGTGGTCACCACGCCCCAAGCAACTAGCAGCATGTACATGGGAGACATACGCCACCTCGGCTCTGAAATCGGGCCATCGACCGTTTCCATCGGGCGGCAGATTTTCTGGCGTCACGCGGTTCAGTACGGGGCCCCTGCTGCGCACGATTATAGACCTAATGGCAAGCGGGCGCGTTTCCTTTTTGAGGTGTGTTTTGGGACGAGGCTACGCATTCACAGGTTCGGCGACCTGAAGGCGGGGTCGGGCATCTAATGAGGCGAAGGATGTGCGTGCAGGCAGTTTCGCCGGAAGGCTTCATAATCCGGGCATAATCAGGAAGACACGGCCGCATAATAAGGTCTGGGCCGCGAGGCGGCGTTTGTTATAATCTAATTCCAAGGAGATCACAGAGATGGCAACCACCACAACCGTTCAACCCACACCCGCGCCCCCGCAACCGAAGACTACCGGCCCCTTGCTTACGCCGCAGGCCGTGGCCAAGGTAAAGGAAATCATGGCATCGCAGAATCCAGTGCCATCGGGACTGCGGCTCTCCGTGGTTGGAGGCGGCTGCTCCGGCTTCTCGTATTCGATGGCCTTCGAGAATGGCGCGGGCATGATGGACAAAGTTTATGACTTCGACGGTCTAAAGGTTTACGTGGATGCGACTTCCCTGATGTATCTGGGCGGCGCGCGCGTGGATTATGTCGAGACTCTGGAAGGCGCCGGGTTCAAGTTCGAGAATCCGAACGTGAAGAGCACCTGCGGCTGCGGGTCGTCTTTTAGTGTTTAAGTTGAGCGTTTAAGAGTTGGGATGGAGCCGGCGCCGCTTGAGCGCGTGACCTGATTCCACGCAATTTGGTCTTTATGAAAGCCTCGCTTACGCGAGGCTTTTTTATTGCTCGCTTACGGTTGCAGGGGAGCATCCTGATTCTGCGGAGATTGAGGCTGCGGCTGCGGCGCCTGGGGGCTCGGCGATTGGCTGCCGATTGGCTGGCCGAAGCCCGACGGCTGCTGGGCTCCGGGCGTGAGCTGGCTGGCCGGAGTCGCGCCGGTCAGCGTGGTGGTATTCGGAATCTGCCATGGTCCGACGAGCAGGCCGCCGCGGTCTGAAGTTGGATCGTAGATGAACATCCAGTCGTTGTAATGATTCTTCTTGTTGAACTCGCGGATGGTCTTGTCTTTCTTGTCGGTGCTGGCAACGCCTAAGATCGGGCCGCCTCCGAAGACGGTGCCGTTCAAGCCAGTGCCGGTCGTGGAACCGGTGTTGAAGCCCGGTCCGCCGCCCGGATTCGAATTGCCCGGGGCGTTCGGGGAAGCTCCGGCTTCGTCGTCACTATTGTTCTGGATCCCGGGTCCACCGCCCGCTTGCTGCTGGATCGCACCCATTGCTCCCTGCACGGCGCCTTGAATGGCCGCACCGCCGAGTGCACTCAGGCCGCCATTTTGGCCGAGGGCGCCTGCGCCTAATCCTTGTCCCAGGCCTTGTCCGCCGGCCGCGCCCATGACGGGACCGTTGCTCAGGTTCACATCCTGCATGTGGAGCAGCTTGAAGTCTTTTTCTTTTCCCTGGGCGTCGCGGACGAGCGGATCTTTGTAGCGTTTGCGCAGGAAGCGCAGGTTGTTGGTATTCTCGAGGTCTTCGATGCGGGTCGGGTAGCGTCCGAATTTTTTATAGTAATGCTGGATGGCCCGCATGTACTGGGTGCCGCGGTGGCACATTTCCTCTTCCTGGTCGCGTTTGATCTGCTGCCGCATGGCGGGGAGAACGGCCAGGAGGGCCAGCGCGGCCAGCGTGACGACCAGCATCAGCGTAAACAGCATATAGCCGGACTGGCGATTGGCCGATTTGGTAGCCCGCGGGGCTCGAAATTTAGAATCGCTTTTCATAAACCCGCCACGAGCTTGCCTTAAATTACTCAATTGGAAAATTACTCGATCGCGAAATCACAAATTGCTCTATCCCTGCGTCAGGGGAATGTTCTGGCGGTTGTTGTTGAGCACGTCTTCCATCTCCACGGAATTCGGACTGATGCGCAGCACGCGGTAACGGCGATCGACAATCTCGCCGACGCCGGCGATGAAGACGTCTTCGCCTTGCGATAAGAATACTTTTTCGGGCGTGCCCGGTTCGTTGGCGAATCCAAAAAACTTGAGCGTGATGGGCGGCGGCGGCGGAACGGGCGGGTGCTTGAACAGTTCGGCCTGCTGCTGATCGTGATCGGTTGTGCCGTTATGCTTGGTCGGTTCGATGGTCGCCACCGAGCCAGCCACAAAAATATTCCTGCCGTTGCCGGCGTACTTAATCTCTTCGCTCTGCTTGAGCAGATCGAGGTCAATCGTCGGATCGAGCCTCGGTTCGATGACCGGAATCACTTTTCCGGAGGCGGTGCGCCGCGTAGCCGGATGAGCCGGCCCGACAGTAGTCGCCTGCGTGGCAGCGGGCGTAGACGTGGCGGAAGGCCAGAACTCGAAGAGCACAACCAGCACGGCAATCGCACCGAGCACGCCCAGCGCGATGACTTCCTTCCGATTTTCAGTGCCCAGCTTCAATCAAGCTCCTCGCAAATAACTGTGTACGCTGATCTGTAGCCGCACGGGTCCGGCGCCTTCACCGGCCAAGTCGACGCTGTCGACCGTAAAGAACATCTTCGAACGCTCCAAAGTATTGATGAAGCGAACGAGTTGGAGGTAGTCTCCGGAAAAACTTACTTCAATCTCCATCGGGACGATGCCGGAGGTTTCCGGGTCTTCTTCTTTGTACTTTGCCTGCTGGATGCGAATGCCGTTCTCGGAGGCCAGTTTGCCGAGTTCGGTGGCAAGCGCGGAATCGCTTTCGGCGAAGCGCGCCTTGTAGAAATCGCCGATCTGATCCTTGGCCAGCCGCATTTTTGTCGGCATGTCGTGGAGCGGCTGCACGTCATGCGTCTTGCGAGCCAGTTCGGCGGTGAGCTGGCGAATCTGCTCGCGCCGCGAATCGGCCGAACCAACCAGCGGCGAAAACAGAATACCGGCGGCAATGATGTCGGCCGCCACCATGGCGGCGACGGCTACAGTCAGCTTGCGGCGAGTTTTTGCTAGATCGGGCATCAGCTTTTTACTTTGTACTCCTCACTTTGCACTCGCCAGCGACTCGTCTGGAATGTAAGTCGCAGATATGGTGGCGGTGATCGCCGATCCGGTTTCGGAAGACGCGCTTTCCGACACAAGCTGCGCGTTGCGGAAGTGTTTCGAGCCCTCCATGCGATGCACCAGCTCGACGGCCGCCAGGCGGTTGTCTCCGGCGACGCGCATGTCGAGCTGCATTTCGCTCTGCTCGTTGAATTCGGGCTCCAGCGAGATGACGTGCAGGCTGGTTGGCATCACCTGCTCAAGGTCTTCGAAGACGCGTGTCCACGAGAATGCCTTGCGATGGATCAGGCCATTCAGGAATTGCGACTGGTCGCGCGTGCTGCGGTTGGAAACCATGTCGAGAAATGCCTGCGCCTCGGCCCGCTCCTGGTCGCGTTTGGCAATTTTTTGCTGGAGTTCGGCGATGTAGTGGCGATCGCGTCCGGCGTTGGTCCAGCTGTGCACCGTCCAGCCCATCAGAACGAGGGTAAAGACGGCCAGCGCGCCGATAGCGAGTCCCCAACGCGACCAGAACTGGCGCGGGTCTTCGTACGGGTGAGTCGCGAGATTGATGCCTAGACGCATAGTTATGAAATCTGCTCTTAGCTCTTGGCTTTTGGCCTTTCGCTTTTAGCTAAAAGCTAACAGCTTCCTTACGAAATCAACGCACCAACCACGCCTCCCATGCGCCAGCGCGGAACCGTGCCGGTTGTCGATCCGATCTGCGATGCCGTTACGAGTTCCTCGACCTGCGCGCCGGACTGGGCCTTCAGCGCGGTGGCAGCGCCGCCCGTCTCCGGCAGGCCGCAGACAAACACGCGCTCAATGTTGAGGTTGTAGGTGTCCTGAAAAAAGACCACGGACGGATAGACTTCTTCCGCTAGTTGATCGCCCGTGATGGTCACGCCGCGGGTGTTTTCGAGCGTGCGGATCAGCAGCAGATGGTCCTGATCGAGAATGGCGATGCCGATGGTGCGGGCATCGACCTTGACGACCAGCGTGGGACGTTCGGCGTCCGCTGCGCCGAGAGCCGCCAGCATCGACGGCATCACGACCCCAGGGCTGTAGCCGGCATCGCGAAACGCCGATTCGTATTCTTCCAGAACTTTTTTCAAAGCCACGGCCGCGACAACTTGCGACCCCTTGGGCGTGGACTGCAGGTGATACGAGATCTTTGCCTCTTCGGGATCGAAGGGAAGCGACTTCTTCAGGCGAAAGCGGACCACGGCTTCGGCCTCTTCGCGCTTGGCGGGCAGGGTTTCGAAGTCGAGCAGCACCACACGCACGGCGTTGTCGGGCAGAATCGCAATCACGTCGCGGGAGCGCGCGCCCAGGCTGCCAAGCGCGCTCTCAATGGCCTGACGGAGGGCGGTACCATCGCGCAGATTCGGCTCCATCAGGTCGGGAACGACGGTGCCCGGCGCCAGTTCGCGCGCGGACGACATTTCCACCATGCGGCCGCGGTCGGCGGCGCGGCCGGCGAGCACGCGGTCAGCGGCGATTTCGCAGGCCAGCACCGGGCGGCGGTCGTGGATGGAAGATGCCATTATCGCTCTCGAAAACTCAACTTAACCCAATGATATCCCCTGTTTTAGGGGCACAACAGTTACCTCGGCGGGTGCCCGGATTGTACTGACGTGCACTCGCCCGGTAACCCGTTACCGCATCGTTTCAATGAACGTAACCTTGTTGATTTCCTTCAGCGTGGTCGCCCCGGTGCGCACCTTGTCGAGGGCCGATTCGCGCAGGAAGCGCATGCCATCTTCGCGGGCCGCCCGGCGGATCTCGGAAGTGGGCTTCTTGTCGAGAATCATCTCGCGGATGCGGTCGGTCAGATCCAGAAGCTCGTGAATAGCGGTGCGGCCATGGAAGCCGGTGCCCGCGCACTCGATGCAACCCTGCCCTTCATACAACGGAACTTGCGACCAGTGCGCCGGATCAAGACCGCTGGCTTCGAGCACCTCTGACGGGTAATGCACGGCGGTACGGCACGAATCGCAGATCAAACGCACCAGCCGTTGCGCCAGAATGCAGTTCAACGCGGAAACAAAGTTGTAAGGCTCGACGCCCATGTTGAGGAAGCGCCCGAGCACATCGACCACGTTGTTGGCGTGGACGGTGGTGAATACAAGGTGGCCGGTGAGCGCCGACTGAATGGCGATCTGGGCCGTCTCGTTGTCGCGGATTTCGCCGACCATGATCTTGTCCGGGTCGTGGCGCAAAATCGAGCGCAAGCCGCGGGCGAAGGTCAGGCCTTTTTTCTCGTTCACAGGAATCTGCGTGATGCCTCGCAGCTGATACTCGACCGGATCTTCGATAGTGATGATCTTGTCTTCGTCAGTCTTGATCTCATTGACGGCGGCGTAGAGCGTGGTCGTCTTGCCGCTGCCTGTTGGGCCGGTGACGAGCACCATGCCGTAAGGCTCTTTGATGTAGCGGCGGAAGCGGCGGAGATCGGTTTCGTCAAAGCCGACGACATCGAGCGTGAGCTTTTTGAATTTCTCGCTCATCGACTCTTTATCGAGCACGCGGAGCACGGCATCTTCGCCGTGAATCGACGGCATGATGGAGACGCGGAAGTCGATGGCGCGCCCGCTGTACTTGACGCGGAACCGGCCGTCCTGGGGCACGCGGCGCTCGGAGATATCGAGCTCGCTCATGACCTTGATGCGCGAGATGATGGTCGAGTGATGCTCTTTGCCGATGGGCGGCATGGCGTTGGTGAGCACGCCGTCGATGCGGAACTTGATGACCACCGAGTCGTCGCGGGTCTCGATGTGAATGTCGCTCGCGCGCCGCTGAAGCGCGGTGAAGAGCGTGGTATCGACGAGGCGGATGATCGGGCTCATGTCCGCGCCCGCGGTTGCCGTCAGCTTGTCGATGGATATAGTTTCGTCGTTGCCGGCCTCGTCTTCGCGGATGACGTCGAGGGTGAAGCCTTCGCTGGCGTCTTCGAGGACGCGCTTCGATTGCTCGGTCTTTTGCAGGATGTCGGAAATTTGCTTGAGGGTGGAAACCTTGGTGACGATGCGCTTGCCGAGGAGCAGGCTGATCTCGTCGATCATCATCAGCTGGCTGGGGTCGGCGATGGCGATGGCGAGTCGGCCGTCGGCGGTCTCGTCGAGCGGCACGAATTTGTAACGGAACATCAGGTGTACGGGAATTTTTTCAAACAGGTCGTGGTGCAGCTGGAAGTCGCTGAGATCGATAAATTCGCAACGATAGCGCCGCGCAATGTCGCGCGCGCGCTCCAGTTCGTCCGGAATTATCGCCGAGGGTTCCGGCAGCTTTCCGCCATTCACCAATGCTGATTTCTTATCCGCCATTGCCATTCCAGTCTACAGCCTCACCGATACCTTTTTGTAGAGCCATCCCCGCTAATGCGCCTGCGCACCAAGCGTAAAGATCGGCATGTATAACGAAATCAAAACGCCGCCGACAAAGACCGCCATCACAATCAGAATCAGCGGCTCGATCAGCGCCATCGCGGCGCCGAGGGCGGTCTGCACGTCTTCTTCGTAGAACTCTGCGACCGAGCCGAGCATCGCCGGCAGCGCGCCCGTCGATTCGCCGACTTCGAGCATCTCTACCGCGAGATCGGGAAACAGGTTCTGCGACTCCATGCTCTTCGCCAGACCCTGGCCTTCGCGCACGCGGCGGGCTGCGGCGGTGACCCCAATCAGCATCTGCCGGCTGCTCATTGATGCACCCGCGGTTTCCATCGCTGGGACGAGCGGCAAGCCGCCTTGCAGAAGGGTTGCCAGAATGCGCGAGAAATTCGCAACCTGGTACTTCAGCCGGATCTCGCCGATCAGCGGCAGCGACAGCATGAACTTGTCGATCGCCTGCGCGCCTTGGTCGCTGTGCTTCCAGCGCCAGAGCAGAATGCCGGCGACAACCAGCACCAGGGCGACGATCCAGCCATATTTCTGGGCATTCAGCCCGATCGACAGCATGAACACGGTGATGGCCGGCAACTGCGCGTTGAGGTTATTGAACAGATCGGCAAACTTTGGAACCACGTAGGTGATCAGGAAGGTCACCATGATGGTGACCACGCACACCAGGAGTACGGGATATACCAACGACACGAAGAGCTTCTTGCGGAAGGTCTGCACCATGCGCTGGTACTGAATGTAGCGGCCCAAAACCTCTTCCATGTTGCCGCTCTTCTCACCCGCCATGAGCGTGGTGGTGTACATCTTCGGGAACATGCCCTGAGCGGCGAAAGCGTCGGAGAGCAGCTCACCACCCTTGACGCGCTCGCGAACGTTTTCGAGCAGGTGCAGGAGCGTTTTGTCGCGCTGCCGCTTGATGAGCAGGTCGAGGGCGGTCAGGATCGGGAGGCCAGCTTTGATCAGTGTCAGGAATTGCTGGTTGAAGATGAGGAAGGTGGCCTGGCGGATCTGGCCGCGCTTGCCGAACTTGCTGCTGCCGCCGG
Organism: uncultured Acidobacteriaceae bacterium; assembly: GCA_963803645.1. GTDB lineage: Bacteria > Acidobacteriota > Terriglobia > Terriglobales > Acidobacteriaceae > Acidiflorens. The sequence goes on from CAWDNK010000007.1 coordinate 2,717,257, forward strand.
TGAAGATCGTCCGCGGCTTGACCCAATAGACCAGGTAACCCTGCTGCACGAAGCGGTCGTGAACCTCGGCTTCCGAATAGCCGTGCTCGACCTGCTGCCGCAGATGGCCTTGTTCGTCGGCTACTTTGACCAGGAATTCTGCCATGGTGATCGTCTAATCTCGGGGGTTAGATCAAGTGTAACATTCTGTCCCCAAAGCCCTTATCCCAAGCTGTTGAACCGCGTGGTACGGAAGTAATTTACCCGTACTAGCGCCGGGATTCTACGGTCCGAGCGCGCCTTCTACCGTCTCCACGCCCGGGGGAGGGGTGAAATGGAACCGGCTGTCACTCAACTCGATGTTTTCCTTCCAATCGTTAAACCGGAATTCCGTCGTCCCGCCATCGGGCTCCAAGAGTACGATCCGGACAATCTGGTTCGATGGCGAGATCTCCAACTGGACCTCACTTACATCGCCTATCGAGCCTTTCGGAACGCCCCGCAGCACCGTGTCGCCGGGGATGTTTGGAGCCTGATCTGGAGCTTTTGAGAGTCCTTGTAATTCATTCTCCAGCTTGGTTTTACCGAGCAGAAAGGCAATCGGTGACCGCAGGTCGTCCAGCTTCTTAAAATCTGTTTTTCTCGCCTGATGCTCTGCCGGAACGTAAAACCACACACTCTGCCCGTCGCTCAAAAACAACTTCTCTTTGGGAGAACGGTATTCCCAGCGCATCTTGCGCGGCTTTTTCAGCCAGAGCGTGCCCGATTCCTGGCGCTGGGCACCGTTGCCGGAGTAGGTTTCGGTGAACTCGCCTTCGAGGCTGCGGAGGTGGTTGTAGTGCTCGTCGACGGCATGAGCTAGTTTGCGAACGTCGGGCGGAGGCAGGCTCGGCTGAGTTCCGGCGTGAACTGCGTTTTGATGAGTCGCGTTCTGCTGGCCCGATGCCTGACCGCACCACAGCAACGCAACCGCCGAAACGATCAGCCAGCCAGACGTTATGTTCTTCACGATCCCGGGGTGTCTCCTTAGGCTGATTTTACTCCGACTTCAGAGGTGCGCAGGCTGGCCTCAACCGCGGTTTATCAACAATTCGTACTTCGTTTTGAACACCGAATATCCCAACTCGCCTCGCTCTTTCGCAAAGATCTCCGATTCCGTAAGGACATTTTCGAGCAGCGGATTGTGATACACGATCCAGACCGCTCGCGGCGTGCGCTTCCACGACTCTTCGAGATTTAGAACCGTCTGCCGTAATCCCGCTTCAGGGAGCGGATTGAATAAATAGATGACGAGGGGAGTCTCGGGAAAGACAAACTCGCGCGCGTCCATGCACAAAGCATCGATCGCAGCCATTTGCGGCGCCGGCGACTGCGCCCGCCACACGGCAATATTCTCCTCCGCCGACCGATGCAGCTCCGAAATCAATTCGACGCCGATAATTCTGCGGAACGGATACTCCGCCGCCATCAGCAGCGCGCGCCCCTTGCCCGAGCCGATATCGATGAAGGTGAATTCGCGGAAGTCGATCGGAAGGGCAGCCATCATCTCGCGAAAGAGCGCCGGCTCGGTTGGCTGATACGGAGAATGAAATACGCCCAGCAGGCGGGTCCGCCAGTTGACTGCGCCGGCAGTGGTATTAACGTGCTGCTCCCAGTCGTAATCCATGTCGCCGTAGCGCGAGCGGCGGCGCTCAGGAGTTGAGTCACGCAGGAATTCAAACAGCTCGCGCACCAGCAGGGAAGCAGCGACGAGCGAGCCCTGTGCGCGAGCATGGTCGCGCCACCAGGTGCGAAGCGCAAAGCTAAGCTGCCGGGAGGAGTCGGATGGCACGAATTGATGCTAGCAAAAGAACAGTTGCCGGTTGCCAGTTGCCGGTCCTTGATTCTTAGCTGTTGCTCAACCCGCAGATTAAAGATGGCCATGCCGAGCGCTAGAGGATGAAGGGAACAATTGAGATCTGAGACTTGGACTCTGAGTACCGGACCTGAGACCTGAAGCCTGAAACCAGAAACCTGAGAACTGGCAACTGGCGGCTGGCAACTGTTTTTCTACGATTTCGGTGGCGCTGCCGGTTTCGGCATCGGCGACTCCATGCCTGGCGGCAGACCTTTGGTGATGTAGAGGATGCTTTCGGGATCCTGGACCTGGACGCGGCCATCCGGCATCAGCTTGTACGCGTGGCCATTCGGATCAAGCGGCATCCCGTGAATGAAGCCCGCGGTCTCCAGGTCGCTCATGTTCGCGGGGAAGTGGCCGGACTGCTGCTTGAATTTGGCGACCAGACCTTCGAGCTGGGTGACCTCTTCATCCACCTGAAGCGCCTTGAGATGGTCGACGGCGTTCTTGCGGATCGCTTCTTCCTTCGTACTCTGGTAGGTCGAATACCACAGAATGCGAGCGGTTTCGAATTCGCCGCCCTGCTGCGCCATGCGCGCCGCCAGAATCGGCATGAAGCCATTGGTGATGGGGAGTTGTGCGCCCATGGCAAAGGCGTCCGCCGCCTTTGCGTAATTTTTAAATTCCGTGAAATACAAAAAGCCGAGGTTGTAATAAAGCCGCCACTGATCGGGATTGTGGGCGATTCCGTATTTCAGCAGCACCAGCGCATCGCCGGGAAGTCCCGCGCCATTCGGAGGCTTCGGCCCTAGAAAATTCGCCCCAAATTGATAGGGCGGAAGCATGTGCGGATCGAGCTCAGTCGTCACTTGAAGGAGCGGCGCGAGCAGGCGGAAATCGCGCGCGCCCTGATGATGCTGCATGCCGAAATATTGCACGGCGCGCGTCCAGTAAATGTCGGCCATCAGGCCGGTGTATCCGAGGCAGAGGCGGCGCAACGTTTTGGACGAGCGGATATACAAAGCCTCCTGGGCCGGACGCCTCATCTGCATGCGGTCGATGACGGTCAGCATCCCCACGCCGCCCGCCATGGAGAGAAGCAGCACGGTGGCCGCGACGACATTGACGCGCCGGGCGCTCGTCATTTCAGGTTCCGGCGCTGAAAGATGAGCACCGCTCCCGAGATCGCCATCGCCGAATAGAGCACGGCGTAAGCGGTGTTATAGAGAATCAGGCGGCCGGGCACGGGAAATCCGTGGGCGGCCTGATTGATGATGTTGAAGGCGGAGAAATTTGGCACCAGGTAGGCGACTGCGGTCGCAATCGCTCCCGGCAGGCCCTCGGTAATGCGGGCAAACCCGCGCAAATCCTCGGCCAGGCTGCCGATCACGAACAGGGCAAACGTGAACACCGCCGACATGATCGGGGTCGAGAAGGACGAGAAAAACAAGGCCAGGGCGCACACGATCAGAAACTCGAGCACGATGAAGTAGAGCGCAGCCAGCACGCAGAGGTCGGCTCTTTCAAATTTGTGGGCCACATACAGCAGCGCCAGAAAAACGCCGATGGCCATAAAGAACGTGTTGACGACCAGCGTTCCGGTGAGCCCGAAAAACTTGCCCACCACAAATTCCCAGCGGCGCACGGGGCGCGAAAGCACGGTGTAGAGTGTCTTCTTTTCGATCTCTTTCGAGACCAGACCAATGCCCATGAAGATGGCAATCACCACACCAAAGAGCGAGACCGCGGTCAGCCCAAGATTCACCACCACCAGGCGCTCGATGTCGATGGAGATCTCGCCCACCAGCACAGCTGCACCCGAAAGCAGCAGCGCGAAGGCGATCAGGTTATAGAGCACGCGGTCGCGCACCGCCTCGCGAAAAGTGTTGAACGCCACGTAGCCAATCCGGTTCATGCGCCCGCTCCTTTGCCGTTTTCACGCGGCCGCATTTTCTGCACGTAATATTCCTCGAGCGAGCTGCGCACCGGCGTTAGCGAGATGAGCCGCATGTGCTCGCGCCGCAAAATCTCGAGTGCCGCATCCTGCTTTTCTTCGTCGAGGACGGCATTCACCATGTCGCCGCTTGCGCGCGCCTCCACGCCCAGGGCGGTGAGAGCCGCTGGCACGCTGGGCGCGCAGAAGATGATTTCCACGCGACGCCGCGCCTGCGAGGTTAACTGCGCCACCGCGCCCACGCCGCGCAACTCGCCCTGATAGATGATGGCTACCCGATCGCAGAGCGCCTCGGCGTCCGACAGAATGTGGGTCGAGAAAAAAACCGTCTTGCCCTCGTTTCGCATCTGCTGGATCATCTCGCGCACTTCGCGCCGGCCCAGAGGATCGAGGCCCGACATGGGCTCATCGAGAAACACGACTTTCGGATCGTGCAGAATCGCCTGCGCGAGCCCCACGCGCTGCAACATGCCCTTGGAATACTTGCGCAACTGAAGGCGGGCGGAATCGGCCAGCCCAAAACGCTCCAGAATCGCAGTCACCCTCTGGGAGCGCCCAGCCGCCGGCACGCCTGAAAGCTGCGCATAGTAAGTCAGCAGCTCCTGCGCCGTCAGGTAGTCATAAAAATAAGGCTGCTCGGGCAGAAAGCCGATCTGGGCCTTCACGCGCGGGTCGTCGAAGTTCAGGCCCAGAATGCGCGCTGTACCGGCCGTGGGAGAGACCAGTCCCATGAGCAGTTTGAGGGTGGTGGTTTTGCCGGCGCCGTTCGGGCCGAGGAAGCCAAAGACCTCTCCCTCTTCGATGGTCAGGCGCAGCGGACGCAGGGCCAGCTTCGGACGCTTACGCCAGAAGCCGACGTGATAGGTTTTTTCCAGATCCAGGATTTCGATCGCTGCCATGGTTATAGGTGCGGGGTGTCGCTGCTCGCCTGGGATGATGACGCCAACCGCCGAGTCGCCCAGGACGATGGGCGATGCGCCGTGTTGGAATGAAGCGCCACACCGAGAATTATATGCAATGAGAAAAACGGATGCGCCGGAACGGCTCGTCCGCGGTTACGAAAGTGACACGATGGGGAATGCAGGGATTCGGGGTTCGGGCGTTGCCCCTGAGGGAACTGCGCCGTGCTCTATGTGAGATGGCTTCTAGTTCAGCGACGGAATCGTGGCATCGCAGGTGGTGATCGCCGTCAGGCTATTACGCACCACCGCATCCTGAAACGAACAGAAATATCGGATGCCGGACACGTCCCATACCAGCGGAGTTGCTATGAACTGATAGCTTGCGTTCGGAGTGCCCGATGCTCCCTGCATCACGAACGAATAGCCGCTCTTGGTGCCGCCTGCCAGCAGCGTATCGATCATGCAAGAGCTGGTCGCACTCGGAGGATTGCAGCTGGTTCCGCCCAGGGCCGTCAGCGAGCCCGCAAAGCCGACCGTCGGATAGGCCGAAGAATAAGCAATCTGCGCGGTGTTGACGGTGCGCATCGAGCCCACGGCCGAGGATTCATTGGCCTCAATTCGGGCGTGCAAATAGCTAGGTACGGCAATGGCCGCAATGATCAGAATGATAGCCACCACAATTAGCAGCTCTATGAGTGAAAATCCGCGCGCTCGTTGCATCCGCTCTCCGTCCCCGTAGCACTACTCCGGAAATAACATCTTCACGTCTGCACTTTTAGTGCCGGACACTTTCCGCGCGCGCCATTTGTAACCCCTTATGAATGTAGAGCAAAGCTGAGACAACTCGCGTGAATAGGGGGTTATGGCAATCCAAAGCGCTGGAAGTGACATTTTTTGTCAGAAGTTTCGAGATTAATCGCAGCCGATCGTTTGGCTGTACCACCGCCCAGGGGTAGCCAGACGGCCACGCGCAAGAATTGCTGTCCAAAAAGAAAGGCAGAGGATTTCTCCTCTGCTCTCATCGACCCGATGTGACGGGCAGATTAGTTCAACGGGGTAACACCATAGTTGCAGGTCGTCAGCGAGGTGCTGCCGGTGCGAATGACGGCGTCGGCAAAAGTGCAGAAGTAGCGCACGCCGGTCGAGTTGGGCCTAATAGGATCGGCGCGGAACTGATAACTTGAATTGGGCGTTCCCGAGGTACCTGACTCAGTGAACGAATAGCCGCTCTTGGAGCCGCCGGCGAGCAGGGTATCGATCAGGCAGGCCCCGGTGGAGCCGGCCGGTGCGCAGTTGGTTCCGGCCAGCGAACTCAGCGCGGTGGCAAAGCCGACAGTAGGATAAAAAGTGCTGTAGGAAATCTGCGCGGTGTTGAGCGCCCGCAACGACTCGACTGCCGAGGATTCATTGGTCGCGATCCGCGCGCGCAACAGGTTCGGAATTGCGATGGCCGCGATAATCAGAATAATCGCCACCACAATCAACAACTCAATCAGAGAAAAGCCTTTCTGTTTTTGCATTTCTGTTCTGTTCTCCATGAGACCCGAGGGGGTAGGTAAAATTTTGTAAATCCGAATGATTGGGGGCATTTCAGAGGCCGCCCCCAAACAATTGTTACGGAGGTAAGAGCGTTCTGTTGTTGTTCGGTATTATTCCGAGAAAACGTTCTGTCAGGCGAGGCGCAGCGAGCCGGGTTTGAGCGAGTGCCGCCTCTTCACATGACAGAATTTGTCAACCGGGAGAGAATCTCGACAGAATTTGTCACTTGAAAGAGTTGGGGAGCAAGCTCTGGAAGGGTCAATCGGACACCGCGAAGCGAGAGTTTTTGCGCGTTGAACACCGCCGCAGAAAACAAAAAAAGCAGGGGATTTCTCCCCTGCTTCTTTTAGGCTGGTACCCTCCCCCAGGTACTTTGCCAACTTAAACTTATTGGTTCAGGGGCGCCTGCGTGTAATCGCAGGTCGTGATGGCCGCTGTGGCGTTCACGCGGACAACTGCGTCTGCGAAAGAGCAGAAGTAACGCACACCGCTCTGGTTCGGCTGCAACGGCGAAGCGATGAACTGATACGTCGAGTTCGGGGTGCCGGAAGCTCCCGACATCGCGAACGAGTAGCCGCTCTTGGAGCCGCTGGCCAGCTGAGTATCGATCAGGCAAGCGCCCGTGGAGCTAGGCGGCGCACAGCTGCTGCCACCGAGAGACGACAGGGTGCTGGCAAAGCCAACCGTCGAATAGCTCGAGTTATAGGTGATCTGCGCCGTGTTAACCGTACGAACCGACGACACCGCGGATGATTCGTTAGCCGCAATGCGCGCACGCAGCAAGTTCGGGATTGCGATCGCCGCGATGATAAGAATAATCGCGACCACGATCAGCAGTTCGATAAGTGAGAAGCCCTTCTGTTTCCGCATCGACATTTTCCTCGTCTCCATTTGACTGTTTGGTTGGATGACCAACTCGCGCTTACTATCGCACTCTTGTTGCCAGAGCCCCAAGTGACCTAAGTCAGAGGCCCTTCCGTGTCAAATACCTTTTAATTCAATGTACTTCCGCCTCAAAGTCACCTGCGCCAAATGCGGCTTTTCTCCAGTATGACACTTTGGGGGACGCACATTGACAAATTTTGCCATTTCCCGGGGTTCCGTGAAAGCGCCTGCTGGTAGCCGAAAGTAGCCCGACTGCCCCTCTATGAACGTCCATCTCCATAATTCTTGCAGGTTTCGGAGGAATGTTGCGAATCCATGAATTTCGCGTCGCGGAGGGCACGGACCGGCCAGCTGCACTTCAGCTTCTCTTTTTCTTCTGGCCTTCTTGAACCGGTCTTCAGCTTCGCTTGAGCAGCAGGCAGGTGATGTCGTCGTGCTGGGGCGCATTTCCGACGAACTGGTCCAGGTCGGCCAGCAGGCCGCGCAGCATCTCGGCGGGCGTCGCACCCGCCCCCCGGTCGATCATGCGCACCAGGCGCGGCTCGTCGTACTCCTCGCCAGCGGCGTTCTCGGCCTCTACCACGCCATCGGTAAAGATAACCAGCCAGTCGCCGCTCTCGAGGCGAGTCGTCCCGAGCTGGTAGTCCGAGTCCGGCAGAACGCCGATCGGAATCCCGCCCACCTCTGGCCGTTCAATCAACCCCGACTTCCGGCGCAGGATGGGCACGTTGTGCCCTGCATTGACGTAGGAGATCTCACCGGTCGCCGGGTCGAGCTCGGCGAGAAATGCGGTGGTAAAGCGTCTCCCTTCCTGGCTGTTCGAACACGAATAACGGTTGACCCCCCGGGCCAGTTGATCGAGCGGAGCGCGGCTGCTGGCAAGCGTGCGCAAGCTGGCTTGAAAGGTCGCCATGAGCATCGCCGCCGGAATGCTCTTGCCCGCCACATCGGCCACCACAAACAGCACGCGGTCTTCGGCCGGTGTCGTCCCAGGGCGCAGAATCACATCGTAGTAATCTCCCGCTACCGTGTTCGCCGGACGGGTCGCATAGGCAATGCCGTAGCCGGGAATTTGCAGCGGCGCTCCCGGCAGGAGCCAGCTCTGAATGTCCTTGGCAATTTCGAGGTCATGCTTCATGACCACGCGATCCGCCAGCTCCAGCAGCAGCACGGTGAGGATCAGTAGCGCCCCCCAGAAGTGCGGGTCGAATTCGCCGATGTGAACCTCGCGGGTGCGGTCGGCATACTCGTAACCGCCCGAGGGAATTATGATGAGGATCAATCCCAGCAGCAGCAGCACGCGCCGCGCCGGGGACAGCTTCTCAATCACCGCCCAGAAGAGCGCCTTGGCGATGTACCAAAAACGCTGCCACCGCGACTGCCCGACCTGCCGCTCTTTCAGCTCCGCCGAATAGAGCCGGTAGCTGGAGCGTGCATCTTTTTCAAACTGCGCCCAGAGCTGGTGGAGAGCCATGCCTTCGCTGACGCGCTGCCAGAAGCGCTTGGCTTTGACTTTGATGTCCGGCGGTGGAGGAGTCTGTTGCGAACTCGCCATGGTGAGCGACCATTATAGAGGGTGGTGCTGAAGCGAGAGAGCGCGATGGAGAGACGGGCGCCTCGCCCGTCTGCTCGTGGGAGGTGAATCGGGAGCGATGAATCAGAGGCGATGAATCAGCGGGCGAAGTGGCCGGTTCCGCATTTGCTCGCGCGCGCCGGAAGCGGCTGCACCTTTGCTATCGGTAGCGTTCGCGCATGAAGCTGCCGATGGCGGAGTAGGCAGCGCCGAGCGTCTTCTCATCCGGCAGAAAAACAATACGGAAATGTTTTGTGCCGGGCCGTTGCCCGAAGCCCGAACCATGCACGACCATGACGTACTTCTGGCGGATCAGTTCGGTGACAAAAACGTCGTCGCCTTCAGGAATATCGATGCGCGGATACGCATAGAACGCGCCCCGCGGCGCCACGCAACTGACCCGCGGAGTCTCCGAGCACCATTGCATGGTCAGGTCGCGGCGGCTGCGCAGCTTGCGTTTGACTTCGACGAGATGATCCTGCGGACCGTCGAGCGCGGCCGGAATCGCATACTGCTCGGGATGATTGGCGCAGAGGCGCGCGCGCAAAAGTTTGTTCACGCCATCGAGATAAGGCTTGATGACCGACGCCTCGCCGCTGGCAATGCCCCAACCAATGCGCCATCCGGGCGCGAGATAATTTTTTGACAGCCCGCCAAAGGTGACAACAGGAACGTCGGGCGCGACCTTGGCCATGGCGATGTGCGGGTCGTCTTCCTGATTCTCACTAGGAATGACTAATTTGTCGTAAATCTCGTCGGCAAAGATCACAAGATTATGCTGTCGCGCGAGTTCGGCAATCTGCTCGAGCATGGGCCGCGTGCAAACCGATCCGGTGGGATTGTTGGGATTGATGAGCACGATGCCACGCGTGCGCGGAGTAATCTTGCGGCGGATATCGTCGAGATCGGGCTGCCAGCCGTCTTCTTCATTCAGATAATAGGCGTTCAGGCCAATGTCGAGTTTCGCCAGAACGGCCGAGTAGAGCGGATAGTCAGGGCAGGGCGTGAGCAAATTGTCGCCCGGATTGAGGAGCGCCGCGAGGCAGATGTCGACGGTCTCGCTCACGCCAGAGGTGATAAAAACATCTTGAATGGTAGTGATGCCTTTGCGTGCGGCCTCGCCGCGGATGGCATCGAGCGCGGGCTTGATGCCGGAAGAGGGCGCGTATCCATTCTTGCCGTCAAGCATGGCCTTATGAACGGCCTCAATCATGTGCGGGGGGGTCACGAAATCGAAGACATTGGGGTCGCCGATATTCAGCGGCAGAATCTTGTGTCCCTGCTTGGCGACTTCGTCGGCGATGCAGGCCAGGTCGCGAATGGCGTAGCGGACGTGCTCGAGGCGGGAGGCGGGGGTGATTTCGCGGGTTTGGGTGACAGGCATGCAGCACCAAGTCTAACGCGGAGATGCAAAGATCGCCGAGAAAACCTTTTATCGAATGTTTTCTCGGTGTCTCGGCGGTGAAATTCTTGCTCTCCTTCAGTCGACGCTCTACTCACCCCGGTCGATCTGCGCCTTCTGGAGCGTGTCGGAATAGTCGATATATACCGACTTCCACTCCGTGTAAAAATCGACCGCGCCGATGCCGCCTTCGCGATGCCCGTTGCCGGTCGCCTTCGTGCCTCCGAACGGCAGATGAACTTCAGCCCCGATCGTGGGAGCGTTGATGTAGGTGATGCCGGTCTCCAGATCGCGAATGGCGGAAAACGCCTTGTTCACATCTTTGGTATAGAGCGAGGACGACAAGCCGTACTCGATGCCGTTCGCGATCTCGATCGCGTTCTCCAGATCCTCGCACGGAATAATCGAAACCACCGGCCCAAAAATCTCTTCCTGCGCGATGCGCATCTTGGGATCGACGTCGGTGAACACGGTGGGCTCGATGAACCATCCATGCTGATACTCGCCCTTGTCGAGCCGATTGCCGCCGAGCACGAGCTTGGCGTCTTCGTTGCGGCCGATCTCGATGTACTTGAGGTCAGTATTCAACTGATTTTCATTCACCGCCGGACCCATCTCGACCGTTTCATCGAGGCCGTTGCCAACTTTGATCTTCTTCGCACGCGCCACGAACTTGTCAATAAATTCGCGATACACGCCCTTCTGCACAATGATGCGGCTGGTCGCTGTGCAGCGCTGTCCGGTGGTGCCGAATGCGCCCCACAAGCCGCCTTCAACCGCTAGGTCAAGATTGGCATCGTCGAGCACGATCATGGGATTCTTGCCGCCCAGTTCAAGCGAGCAGTGCTTGAAGCTCTTGGCCGCCGTCGTGCCGATAATCTTTCCCACCGCCGAAGAACCAGTGAATGAGATCGCGCGCACCGCTGCATTCTCCAGCAATGGCGTGCCTGCCTCCGGTCCGTAGCCCGCAACGATGTTCACCACGCCCTTCGGCACGCCCGCATCGGTCAGCGCCGAAACCAGATTAAAAGTGGAGAGCGGCGTATCTTGCGCGGGTTTAATCACGCACGCATTGCCGCAGACAATCGCCGGCAGCAGCTTCCACGAAGAAATAGCCATTGGGAAATTCCACGGCGTGATCATGCCGCACACGCCGATCGGCTGCCGCACCGCCATGGCAAATTTGTTGGGCAGCTCCGAAGGAACCGTCGGACCAAACATTCGCCGCCCTTCGCCCGCGTTGTAATAAGCCGCGTCAATCGCCTCCTGCACGTCGCCGCGCGTCTCTTTCAAAACCTTGCCCATCTCGCGCGTCATGTCGCGCGCGTACTCTTCCTTGCGCTCCAGCAAAATCTCGGCTGCGCGAAAGACCATCTCAGCGCGCCGCGGAGCCGGAACCAGCCGCCATTTCGCGTAGGCGCGCTTGGCCGCATCGACCGCGGCATCCACATCCGCCTTATTCGAGCGCTGAAAAATGGCAACTACTTCGCGCGTGTCGGCGGGATTGCGATCCTCAAAAGTCTCGCCGCTCGCGGACTCAACCCACTCGCCATCGATAAAATTCTTGAAGACCCGAGTCTTCGTATTGCCGCCGTCGATTACCGGCTTGGTTAAGGTGTCAGTCGCCATAAGACCTCCTGGGATAAGTGCGGATCCGTTCGAATGTTCTCTATCCATGCTAACAACCGCGCTCGGGAGCGGCAAGGCGAGTGGACGCGTGTTTTCACCACAGAGGCACAGAGACACGGAGAAAACACAAGACTGTTAAAACCAGCTGGCAAAGGTTTGATCAAAGTTTTGGTTTCCTCCGTGTCTCCGTGCCTCCGTTGTGAACAAACCGGAAGGGCTATAATTGCGCCGAACATGCCCCTCACCGCTGGCACCAAACTCGGCCCATACGAGATTCAATCGCCGCTTGGCGCCGGCGGCATGGGTGAGGTCTATCGCGCGCGTGACACGCGTCTCGATCGCATCGTCGCCATCAAAATTCTTGCGACACATCTGGCTTCGTCGCCCGAACTCAAACAGCGCATGGAGCGCGAAGCGCGCTCGATCTCCGCGCTTAACCATCCCCACATCTGCCACCTTTATGACATCGGCTCGCAGGATGGCACCGACTTCCTGGTCATGGAGTTTCTCGAGGGAGAAACCCTGGCCGAGCGCCTGCGCAAAGGTGCGCTGCCGCTGCCCGAGATTCTGAAGATCGGCATCGCCATCGCCGAAGCGCTCGCCGTCGCTCACCGGCAGGGAATTGTCCATCGCGACCTGAAGCCGGGAAACATCATGCTCACGCAGTCCGGTGCCAAGCTCATGGACTTCGGCCTGGCCAAGCCGCTCGGCTTGCAAAACTCGGGCATCTCTTCTGGGACAGCGGTTCCTTCGTTCACCGCGGCGCCCACCATGAGCGGGCCGAGCCCGCTGACGCCGTTGACTACGGCGGGCAGCATCGTGGGCACGATTCAGTACATGTCTCCGGAGCAGATTGAAGGAAAAGAGGCGGACGCGCGCTCTGACATCTTCGCGTTCGGCGCGGTCCTTTATGAGATGGCGGCGGGCAAGCGTCCATTCAGCGGCAAGAGCCAGCTCTCGCTCGCCTCCTCGATTCTAGAAAATGACCCTGAGCCGATCAGCGCCAGCAAGCCGCTGCTGCCTTCGGCCTTCGAGCACGTCGTCACCACCTGCCTGCAAAAAAATCCTGAAGATCGTTTTCAGACCGCGCATGACATCAAGCTCGAGCTGCAATGGATCGCCACCGAAAAGCCCTCAACAGCACCGGCCAACGTGGCCGCGCAGCCTGCGGCCTCAAACCTCGGCGAGCGCATTGGTTGGGCCACGGCCATCGTCGTCGCGCTCGTCCTCGGCGCGGCCGCCGGAATGTTTCTCTATCGTCCGCAGCCGTCGCGCGCCATCCGCACCGTCATTAATCCTCCGGAGAAGGCGACGATCAATCTGGCTGGGGACGCGGCTGGGCCTCCTGTGCTCTCGCCTGACGGCGCATCGATCGCATTTACGGCCACGGGCGCGGACGGCAAGGTCCTGCTATGGGTTCGTCCGATGAACTCGCTCGACGCCCGCTCTCTCGCGGGCACCGAGGACGCGACCTTTCCTTTCTGGTCGCCGGATGGGCAGTCGCTGGCATTTTTCTCCAACGGCAAGTTGAAGACGGTCGAGTTGAATGGTGGCCCGGTGCAGGTGGTTTGCGATGCACAACTGGGCCGCGGCGGCGCGTGGAGTCCGAGCGGAGTCATCGTCTTTTCTCCCGGCCCGTCATCGCCTCTGCTGCGCGTCAATGCCGCCGGCGGCGCGCCGGTCCCGTTCACCACGGTCGATACGACGCAGCACACCTCGCACCGCTGGCCGTTTTTTCTGCCCGATGGCAAGCACCTCGTCTATTTTGCGATTCACCACGATCCTTCCAAGGCGGCCAACAATACTCTTTATTACGCGTCGCTTGACGGGAAAGAAAATCGTCCGCTCTTTCGGTCGCAAACGAATGCCGTTTACGCCGCCGGATTTCTTCTCTTCGGGCGCGGCGACCAGTTGATGGCGCAAGCGTTCGATCCGGCCAATGGCTCGACCAGCGGCGAGCCGCGCGTCATCGCCAAAGGAATGATGAACGATCCGGCCACCTGGCACATGGATGCCTCCGCGGCCGACAACGGATTGCTGGTCTTTGGCAGCGGCGGTAGCGGCGATCTGCAATTAGTCTGGATAGATCGCGAGAAAAAAGAGATCAGCGCCATTGCCGACAAGTTCACGAATCTCCAGACCGGCCGAATCTCCCCTCAGGGAGACCGCATAGCGTTGCAGATCGATACCGGCGTCAACGACATCTGGGTGCTCGATCTGGCGCGAGACGTGCGCACGCGGCTGACCTTCGGTCCGGTTGCCAACGTGTATCCGGTGTGGTCGCCGGATGGCAAGTCGATCGCCTATATGTCTTTTCGCGACGGGCGCTTCAACATCTTTCGCCGGCCGTCTGACGGCAGCGGCGCCGAAGAGCTCTTGACCAGCGATGAGGGTGAGATCCGGCCCAACGACTGGTCGCACGACGGAAAGACTCTGATCTACTCGCGCAGCATTCCGGGAAGCCTCTATGAGGTCTGGGCGTTGCCGCTTGAGGGAGAGCGCAAGCCGTCGCTCGTTTTGCCACGAGGCCTCGGCGGGAAACTCTCTCCAGATGGCCACTGGTTGGCCTACGTGTCGATTGAATCCGGCTCCCCCGAAGTTTATGTGGTGGCCTTCGGCGGCGGACAGGGGAAGTGGCAAGTCTCGTCGGGTGGCGGCACAACGACAAAGTGGAGCGCGGATGGCAAGGAACTCTACTACAGTAGCCCGACCTACAGTCTTTTCGCGGTGCCGGTAAAAGAAGGCGGCAGCGCCTTGCAATTTGGCGCTGCGGAGTTGCTGGTCAGCAATTGGTCGGCGCCGCAGGTCTTCTTCGATGTAACTCGCGATGGCAAGAAGATTCTTCTCGATCGCGTCTCGCAGCAGGTCAGCCAGTCGGTGACCGTGGTGACGAATTTTACGGAAGGGCTGAAGAAGTAAGCGAAAGCCGAATCCTTGTAGCGCCGGCATCCTGCTGGCTGTCCCGAGGCCGTCCTGCCCTCGGCGCTGGGACGAATCGATGCCGGGAGATGTCGAACTCTATTTCACTCCCAGCGCCGCCAGCAAGTCCGCGCGCGCCCTCATCACCTCAGTCCGCTCAGCGTTCACCTTTTGCGGATTCGGTGCCATGTTTCGTTCGACTTCACCCAATCCTTGCAGTTTCGCCTGCAAACCCGCAATGAGAGGAGCGGCCTGCGACGGCGGTTCTCGGAGCGCCCCCGCGACTGCCAGCATGTATTCGCGAAACTTTTGAATGTCCTCGGCGGTTGGAGGCAATCCCTGTTTTGGTGCGGGTTTGCTCATGATCGCCTCGTAGGTCGCGCCGGGGTCGGACGCGGTCTGCAATTCGTGGAGAACGTCTTCCGTGGAGACGGACTCAATTCGCCATGCCGATCCCCAGTCGAAGGCATCTTCGGGCAGGGCTCTGATGGTGGCGATGACTTCTTGTTTCTCTGAGTCGCTCAACTGCCCGTTGCGCGCGGCCTGTGCTAGCAAACGCAGATCCGGCAGAAGAACATTCTTCGCCATCAATGCGAAGATAAGCGATCCTCCGCGCGTCAAGTCTTTTGAAAGACGAATTCCCGCAAGCCAGGTATTGACGGCCGATTGCGAATTGCCCTTCGCGAGTTGCCGCATTCCTTCCAGCGTATTCAGCCGTGCCAGCGCTCGCGCTCGTGGCGCGTATGCGATGGAAGCCTTCCAGCCTCGGCCGTATTCCAGTCCCCAATCGCAGTCGGGAAGCTTGGTGGCGCGCTGGAGGACGCTGATTGCGTCGGCGTTCGCGTCGAGAATCGGCGCCAGCTTTGCCTCGTCCCAAGGCGCGTCGCCGGCGGCGGTTTTTTCCAGCAGGTCCTGCGTCGCCTTGTCGGCCCATGTATCCTGCATCTCGGCAAACGCCATCCAGTAGCGAAGAGCCGCATTCCGCGTCTCAGTGGGATATTTCGCCGGTCGGTTTTTCGCCGGACCCGCGGCCAGGTTCGCGGAAAAAGAGTTCGCACACAAAAAGTTCGCGCAGAAAAACAGAATCAGAATTACCAGCTGTAATCGAATTCGCATTGTTTGCCTCGCATCCATCTTCTATGGTTTGCTTTCTGTCGCTTATTCTTCTACGGCTTGGCCAAGACGCGCAACGCGCTCTGGTTTCCCTGCATGCCTGGAAACATGGTTTGGGACTCGCGGGACAGTAGTGCGTCGAAGGCCTGGCTGTTGTCCAGGGCGAGCTTGGTTAACGCGACCGTGCTGATTCGCGCCGCCGGGCGAATCTCGCTCGAGCGAGTGTCGCGGATCGCCGCCGACTCGGGCGACTTATCCGTTTGCCGCGCTCCGTACCAGAGCGCGAAGCCTCCCGCGAGAACGACCGTCGCTGCCATGGTCAACGCGCGCAGCCACGGGTCTTCTGCTTGACCAGGCGTAGTTACTCGACTCGCCATCACTCCTTCACTCGGCATCGGCCCTTCACCCGGCATGGCTAGCGCCCGGATCGTGCGCGGCTGGAATCCTTTCAGGTATTGCTCCAGGTCATCGCCGTTTTCGTTGTCCAGCAGATTCGCGTCCTGCATACTCTCCCCCTGCGTTCCGCACCGGCTGCAAACGCTCCCGTAGTTTGTCGAGCGCATACCGGTAGCGCGATGCCACTGTGTTCATCGGAATCTCAAGCACGCCCGCAATTTCCTGTAACGTCATCCCGCTCCAAACTTTAAGAAACACCGTTTCTCTCTGCTCTTCAGACAAATCGAGCAGCGCTGCTTGCACCGCCAATGCTTCTTCCTGACGGGCGTCGCCGCCAACCAACCACGCTTCGTCGGCAGGCAGTTCAACCTCGCGCCGAAAGTCGCGTCGCCGATTGAACGACGCATTGCGCACCGCACGATATAGATAAGCGAGCGGCGCATCGAGCGAGGAATTCCGCCCCTCCAGCAGCCTCAGAAATACCTGCTGCACCACGTCCTCTGCCGCCGCGAAGTCGAGCCCGCAACAACACCCATAGGCCGCCAATGCCGAGCCATGCTCCTCGTACAGCGCCTTGACCTCGGCAGTTTTGAGCGCATCGGGAGTCAAACTTTCATGTCCTTACTCATTCCATCCACCATATGACACGCGCGACCTCCAATTTTGTCTAAATTGTTTTTGAGCTTCGGCATTTCCTCATGCTCCAACCCCGACGCTCCTCCGACGCCGAATCTCATCCAAATTGGTATACCTAGATATGCCCGCGACCCGAAAGCCGAAAAAGCCGTTGCCGAAACCCCCAAAGCTTTCCGAGGGCCAGATTCGGCTCATCGCCAAGGCGCTGGCGGATCCACGCCGTCATCAGATCCTCCAGCAAGTCGGCGAAGGGCGCGGAGGCGTACTTTGCGCCGATGTGCGCGAGCGCCAGCCGGTCACGGCCCCTACGCTTTCCCACCATATAAAGGAACTTGAGAATGCGGGCCTTGTTCAGCTTGCGCGTGAAGGCAAGTGCATGCGGATCCTGCTTCAGCGGGACGTGCTCCAGGCGTACCTGAGTTATCTGCAATCGATCTAGCAACTTCGATCAGCCAAATGCCTTTATGAAACCTTCCGCTGCCTGCCGCATCAATTAGATAGTCATCGAAGTATGGAAGCGAAGTATCCAGGCAAGGAGAAGACATCATGGGTAAGCTAAGCAATAAAGTGGCAGTGGTTACAGGCGCCTCGAAGGGCATTGGCGCCGCTATCGCGAAATCGCTGGCTGCGGAGGGTGCCTCCGTAGTCGTCAATTATTCCACCAGCAAACAGGGCGCGGATAGCGTCGTCTCACAGATCGTGAAGGCCGGGAGCAAGGCCATCGCGGTGCAAGGAGACGTCAGCAAATCAGCCGACGTGAAGCGTATCTTTGCAGAGACAAAGAAAGCTTTCGGGCGTCTCGACATCCTCGTTAACAACGCGGCCATCTATGAATTTGCCCCGATCGAGCAGATCACCGACCAGCATTTCGACAAGCAATTCAATCTCAACGTCAAGGGCCTGCTCTTCGCGACCCAGGAAGCGGTAAAACTTTTTGACGGTGAAGGCGGCAGCATCGTAAACATCAGTTCGGTGGCTAGCCTCGGAACGCTTCCCGGCAGTTCCGTTTATTCCGCGACTAAGGCTTCGGTGGACGCGGTAACCCATGTGCTCGCAAGGGAGTTGGGCCCGAAGAAAATAAGGGTCAACGCGATAAACCCCGGTCCAGTTGATACCGAAGGTTTTCAGTCGGCTGGACTTTCCGGAAGCGACTTTGAAAAGCAGGCCACGGAGAAGACTCCGCTCGGCCGCATCGGCAAGCCCGATGACATCGCACGCGTCGCCACCTTTCTCGCATCTCCGGACTCGGGATGGCTCACCGGCGAGACGTTGTTCGCCTCCGGCGGTCTCAGATAAGCTGCATCAACCCAAACAGGGCCGCGAAGGCGGCCCTGCCCTCCTCCACTCGAACCTGCAACTTCCACCAATAGATCCCTACGAACTAGCGAGTAACAAGACAGTTGACGGCTGCCTCCGATCGCAATACCTTAGACCGATCAAAAGACCGATCCAATAACTCCGGCCATAGTTCCCGTACGCGAGAGGAGCGATCTATGAAGCCCCCAATTCTCTTGCTAGTTTTCGCC
Organism: uncultured Acidobacteriaceae bacterium; assembly: GCA_963803645.1. Classification (GTDB taxonomy): domain Bacteria; phylum Acidobacteriota; class Terriglobia; order Terriglobales; family Acidobacteriaceae; genus Acidiflorens. The sequence goes on from CAWDNK010000007.1 coordinate 2,735,547, forward strand.
GCCGCCATCCTGGTCGGCATCGCAGTCCATTCTCGTGGCCAGGCGACCGCTCAGCCTCCCGAAGCCCTCACAGGATTTGACGATCAGAGTAACGGCTTCTCCGATCCCACGCGCCGCACCGCCGACCAGAAGAATTTTGAGGAGATCGAACACATCGCGCCCGACGGCCTCGGTCCGCTCTACAATGCGCAGTCCTGCCGCGAATGCCACCAGACTCCCGTCACTGGCGCCGCCAGCCAGGTTAGCGAATTCCGCGTCGGACACCTCGATGCTCACGGCGTGTTTCAGAATCCCACGATTCCCATCAATGACGGCCAGGCCTCCGTGACCGATCGAACCCTCGTCAACGACCGCGCCATTTGCCCGCAGATTCAGGAACACGTCCCCGCCAGCGAGACCATAAGAACCGCTCGGCTGGCCACCAACATCCTGGGCGACGGTTACGTCGAAGCGATCTCCGACGAGACTCTCCTGAAGATTCGCAAAGAGCAATGTCAGGCCACACATAACAAGATCTGCGGACAAGCCGTGCTCGTGCCCGTCCCGGAAAGCGAGGGGCCCGACCGAATCGGGCGCTTCGGCTGGAAAGATCAACATGCCAGCCTCCTGGCCTTCGCCGGCGACGCCTATCTTAACGAGATGGGCGTCACCAATTCACAACAGCCCACCGAGGTGACCACCATCTGCAATCCCCCGGTCACCACCACCGTTCCCAACAATGATCAGACCAAAGTTACCGAGCCCAACAGCCTGCCCGATCCGACCGACAACAACCTTGAAGATATCGATCACTTCGCCAGTTTCATGCGTTCCCTGAAAGCGCCCGCGCCCGACGCGATAATCGCCGCCACCCCTGAGGCCAAACAGGGCGCTGCACTCTTCACGAAGATTGGCTGCTCAACCTGCCACGTCGAGAGCATCCAGACCGGAAAAAGTCCCGCCGCCCCGGGAGGTCCCGGCCTCCATCCGAATGCGGTCGAGAACCGCACCCTTCATCCTTATAGTGATTTCCTTCTGCACAACGTCGGCACTGGAGACGGAATCGCCATCTCATTGATCGAGCATTTCGGCCGCGAGCGCATAGAAAAGCGTCTTCGTGAGGAGAAAGCCGACACCATAGAAACTTCCAAGCCGGGAACAACCGTAGACGTCTGTAGCACCGACTTTCAGGGCGCGGTAGCGGAAAAAAGAAGGCATCCCGACCTGCGCCGCGACACGCTATGTGCTCGCAATAAAATCAGGACTGTTCCTCTTTGGGGCCTGCGCCTGCGCTCCCGCCTCATGCATGACGGCCAATCGGTCGTCGTCGCCGACGCGATCCGGCGTCACAAGGGTGAAGCCTCGGAAGTTGCCGAACGCTTTCAGAAGCTGAAGCCTGCCGAGCAAAAAGCGATGCTCGCGTTTTTATCGTCGCTCTGATTCCCCGAGCCCTGATTCCCCGAGCCGAGCAGGGTGAACGGCTCCGCGTCGCGGCTTTCCGTTTCTTTGCCGCGTGATATTTTCGTGCTCATGAATTCCGTCCGCCTTGCCTTGCCGCGACTTGTTTGTCTGGCGCTCGCTTTTCTGGCGTTCGCAGCAAGAGCCGAAGCCCAAGAGCATTTCGCGGTCAGCACGACCGTCGATGCGACCGAGATCGCGGGTCGCGCGGTGCAGCTCGACGCCCAGGGGAGACTGCTGCCCTGGCCCTTCCCCGATTCCGTTGGGGATTCTTACTCCTCCGATTTTCTCGCCCAATGGGCGATCCTCCAAGATCAGTTCCAGCGCCAGCGCCTGCCGTATTTTTATTGTTGTTTCGCCATCGATCCGGCGACCTACGAAATGATTCCCGACCGCAATTGGGCGAACTCTACCGCCTACTTGCGCGCCATGCTTGAAGGTTTCGTGGAGCATCTCTACCCGTACACGGGCGATCGCCGCACAGTCGATGCACTCGAAAACTTCGTCGATTACGAGATGGAAAACGGGTTGACGCCCGATGGTTATGTCTGGTCTCGCGTGCCGTATCCCTCGGCGAATCCTGGAGCGCCACGCTATTCCGGTTGGAGCAACCACGGCGAAGACTACGTTGAGCCGCACGTCATCGGCGAAGACGGGTATGCCTATGTCCGTCTCTACGAGATGACCGGCGAGAAGAAGTATTTGCGCGCGGCCATTCATTTTGCCGACGAACTGGTGAAGAACTACAAGCCGGGCGATGAATTGCACTCGCCTTGGCCAGTGCGTTGCTTTGCCAAAGACGGACGAGTCGAAGGCAAAGGCATGGGCTCCTACTCCGCGAATGTTCTGGGGCCAATTTCGTTGTTTGACGAATTAATTCGCCTCAAGCAAGGTGGCGTGCGCAATTATGCGAAGGTACGCCGCGCCGCGTGGCAGTGGCTGGAATCGTATCCGCTGAAAAATAATGTCTGGGCGGGATACTTCGAGGACGTCCCGCCCAATATCGAGGATATGAACAACGTGACTCCTCTCGAACTCGCCCGCTATGTAATCTTGCATCCCGAGTATGACGCTCGCTGGCAGCAACACTCCCAGCAGCTGATCGAATGGGTGAAGACCACTCCGAAATGGCCGAAATATCGGGTTCATGGAGCAACCGTAACGACCGAGCAAGGCGATGGCCTCACGTTCTGCTGCAATCAACCGAACCAATGCTGCGACAGTCACACGGCGCGGCTAGCGGCCGTCGAGGCGCTGTATTTTTCGCGCACCCGCGATGAGACTTACGCAGACAAACGTGAGAAAGGCGAGAGCAATAAAAAAGACGAGAGCTATAAAGAGGAGGCGTTCCGCTCCTTCAACTGGGTCACCTATTTCCAGGGTCTGCCGGGTAAGGCGCACGCTCCCTATAGCGACCAGTGGTGGTTTACTGACGAATTTGCGGATGGTCCAAGGCGGCTGATGGATGGCTTCTGGGCGGTTCCCGAGTGGGCGCCGGCGAATGAATCGCATTTCCTCGGTTCAACTTCCGTCGTGAAGAATATCGCCTACGCCCGCGGAAAGATTAACTACGACACTTTCGATCGCGAGGCGACTGACGTGTTGCGAGTCGATTTCGACGTCACCAGGGTTTTGGCTGGGGGCCGGCCGCTAACCAGACGGTCCGACTTGACTCGGGAAGGCTTCGTCTTCGATCCGGCGACGCGGGTTCTGCGAATTCGCCACCGGCGATCGGGAACCATCCGAGTCGAAGGCGGGGGAGGCAGTCCGCCGCTGCTCTTTGTTACCTTCGACGATCCGCACGAGCCGGCCGGCACAATCTTGCGCGGAGAATATCCCAAAGGAATCGTCAGTTGGGAAGGGGACTCCTGGAGCGTCCACGTCCCTTCGGGTAAGTTCGGAACCTTTAATTTGGCCCCTAGTACGCAAACGGCCTCATTGCAACTCCTGCAAGGACGCGTCTTTGCGGGCATTGATGTGTACAACGCAGGTGACGCACCGGCTACCGTCCGCGTCCGATGCCCCGAAGCCCCAGAGATTGAAATTTCGCTAGATGCCGGCGCTGTAAAGCGCCTCAGAACCGATTGGCGGTTGCCTTGCTCGCGGGTCAGTTTTGCTCGCTCGGCGGGCGCGAAACTCCAATTCGACAACCTGGCGTACCTGCCCTGAAAAGCCAATGCAACTGGGCGCGGTTCGCAGTCACTTTCGTAACGTCTTGCGCAATGACCCAACTCGGATACCGCTCTCCGCGGCGATATGATGACTAGAGCTTGAGAATCTCGCGGATTCTCGCAAGTTCAGGTTGAGGACAGCAAGCCCTTGTCCAATCGATCCAAGCCGGGAGTCTACGTCGCGTGGAAGACCGTGACGTATCGCAGCGTCGTGCTCATGATGCTGGGCGTCGTGGTGTTTCTGGTCGTGCTTCTGCACGTAATTTTCCCCCAATTCACCGACTCAACCGTGAAGGCCGCGGGGCGGCTGTCGTCCAGCCTGCTTGAAAAAGTTGCCGGCCTCGCGCCGCCGCTGAAAGCGCCCTCGGCGTCGGTAGCGCAGCACGCGAACTTTACTGCCCTCGATGGCACAGTTCGCGTCCGCAAGGGAAACAGCAATAGCTGGATCAATGCCGACTACAACGTGCCGCTCGAAAAAGGCGACGTGGTTCAGACCGGCTCCGAGGGTATGGCCAAGATTGTTTTCAATGACGGCACTAACTACATGGTCAAGCAGGATTCGCTGATCGTGATCGAAGAAAACTCGGCCAACGATCAGCAGCAGACGAACGTGGCCGTCGCGGTGACGACCGGCACAGTCGATCTGACCACCGCGACCTATGTACAAGGATCGAAATCGCAGGTCATCGTCGCCGGAGCCAAGGCTTCGCTGGCGCCCGATTCTTCGGCCATGGTGCACAACGATCCGAAGGTTGATCAGCACGAGATTCTGGTGAAAAAGGGCAGCGGCGACATCGAGCGCAACGGCGAAACGGTCCGCCTGGCGAGCTGGGAGAAGGTCAGCTTCCAGAGCGAGTCGAAGACCATGGATCGCGCAACCGAGATTGGACCTCCCACGCCGATTTCTCCGGGCAACATGATGCCCGTGTTCGCCAACATTGGCGAGAAATCGAAGGAAGTCGAATTTACCTGGACGCCAATGACGAACGCCGCCGGCTATCGCCTGCGCATCGCCCACAACCCATATTTTTCGTCGGTGCTTCTCGACCGCAAGGTCCAGACGCCGAGCGTGGTGGTCACGGGTCTGCCCATCGGCGCTTACTATTGGTCGATTCAGTCGTATGACGCGGCGGGCAAGGAGTCGGTGGAGAGCGAAAAGAATCGCTTCACTATCATCGCCAAAACAAAAGAGAAGATTGACATCGCGCTCGATATCGATCCTTTTGTGCAGCATGGGCATGTGATCGAGGTCACCGGCAAGACCGAAGGGGGAGCGCGTGTGATGGTCAACGGAATGGAAGTGCCCTTTGTCGGCGACGATGGTACCTTCCACTACTTCACGCCGCCACTCGGCCCCGGCGAAAACGTGATTACGGTGACTGCGCAGAATTCCAAGGGCGGCGTCAATACCCGCCAGGCGAAAGTGTTGATTCAATAGTGCCGGCAAGTAGTGCCGGGCAAAAGAGGTTCTGGTTTGTTGCAAGGCGCCTCTGGGGGCTGATTCTGGCGGGCCAAAGCCTGCGGAACAGTATGGGTGCCGAGATGGAAACTCGCGTCACAGCCATAAGCAAGTAGAATAGAGACACCGAGAAAAGCCTCCCGCTAAAACCGCCCAGGGTCGGGCGGGGAGATTTCTCAAGAGGGAAGAAGTTCTGCCATGTCAAACAACGGCTTTCATAACGGAAATTCACGCTCCCACAATCTGCGATCGCTGTTCAGCATGTTCTCAAGCGACCTCGCCATTGATCTAGGAACGGCCAATACGCTGGTGTATGCGCGCGGCAAAGGGATCGTGGTCAACGAGCCGTCGATCGTGGCCTTGAACAAAAACACCAACGAAGTCGAAGCCGTCGGCAAAGAGGCGAAAGAGATGCTCGGGCGCACGCCCGGCAACATCGTCGCCATCAAGCCCATGAAAGACGGCGTGATCGCCGACTTCAAAGTCACCGAGAAAATGCTGAACTATTTCATTCAGAAGGCGCACAACCGCAAGATGCTGGTGCATCCGCGCATCGTGATCGGCGTGCCTTCGGAAATCACGCAAGTGGAAAAGCGCGCCGTCATGGATTCCGCCTATCGCGCGAAGGCGAGCGAAGTGCATCTCGTGGAGCAAGCCATGGTCGCGGCCATCGGCGCGGGCCTGCCCATCACGGAGCCGAGCGGCAACATGGTGGTCGACATCGGCGGCGGCACGACTGACATCGCGGTCATCTCTCTCAGCGGCATCGTCTATTCGCGTTCCGTGCGCATGGCCGGCAACCAGATGGATGAAGCTATCATGAATTATCTGAAGCGCAAATATAACCTGCTGGTTGGCGAGCGCACCGCCGAGCAAATCAAAATGGAAATCGGCTCCGCCTATCCGCTCGACAAGCCGCTCACCATGGAAATCAAGGGACGCAACCTGATCGAAGGCGTGCCGAAGACAATTACGGTCGACGACAGCGAAATCCGCGAATCGCTCAGCGAGTGCGTTTCGACCATCATGAACGCGATTCGCGTCGCCCTCGAACGCACGCCGCCCGAACTCTCGGCAGACATCAGCGACCGCGGCATCGTGCTGACCGGCGGCGGCGCTCTCTTGAAGAATCTCGACAAGCGCATCCGCGAAGAAACCGGACTGCCCGTCTCGATCGCTGACGATCCGCTCTGTAGCGTCGTGCTCGGAACCGGCAAAATGCTGAGCGACTTCAAGCTGCTCCGCAAGATTTCGATCGAGTAGAGCGCAAGCTAAGCCTCGAGTAACGAGCCCCGAGCCGCGAGCGAGTGAAGCATCGAGGACAATGCCGCCAGTTGGGAGCAAACCAAACGAGGTCACCGTACCCAGGTTGTCATTCCGGGCCCCGAGTATAGCGAGCGGGCGCAGCGAGTGGACGAGGAATCCGCAGGTGCGTGTTTGAAACTCGTGGCTCGAGGCTTTTCCTGAGAGCTGACAACTGAGAGCTGAGAGTTTTGTTTTTATGGAATCCGTATTCGGCCGCTATCGCAATCTGGTCGTGCTCGTGGGCGTGCTCTTCGTCCAGATTCTCGGCCTCGCTGTGCAGGTCCGGCGCGCGCGCACGCAGGATAGCGAACCGACGCGCCTGATTCGCGTGTGGGCCGTCGGCGCCGTGACTCCGCTCGAAAAACTTCTTTCCTGGGCGCAAACTTCCTCCGGCAACGTCTGGCACAACTATTTTTATCTGCGCGGCGTGCGCGCCGAGAATCGCGAGCTCAAGCACGAGATCGAGCAGATGCGCATCGAGCGGGCGCGCATCACGCAGGATGCCGATCAGGCGCATCGCCTCCAGGCGCTGCTCGGCTTCAAGGAACAATTCATTTCGCAGACCGTCGCCGCGCAGGTTATCGGCGGCTCGGGCAGCGAACTGTCGCGTTCGGTCTACATCGATAAGGGAGAGCGCGATGGCATCAAGCCTGACATGGCGGTGCTTACCCGCGACGGAATCGTGGGCAAGGTGCTGCACGTTTACCGGTCGACGTCGCTGGTGCTGCTGATCGACGACCAGACCAGCGGCGTCGGGTCGATCCTCGAAAAGTCCCGTCTGCAAGGCATTCTGCGCGGAACGTCCTCGGGCGAGGTGGTCCTCGAAAAAGTCATGAGCGACGAAACCGTGCCCGAAGGCGAGCAGGTGCTGACTAGCGGCGGCGACGGAATTTTTCCTAAGGGCCTGCCCGTTGGCACAGTCACGAAAGTCAGAACCGGCAGCGACCTCTTTCTCAACATTCACGTGCGCCCGGCAGCCGACCTCAGCCGTCTTGAAGAAGTGCTCGTCGTCACCAAGGTCGATGAAAAGCAGGCCGAGCCAGATCAGACGGCTCGTGTGCGCGCCGTCGACATTCTGGCCGAGCGACTGCCGACGGTTCCGCCGAAGCCGGAGGCGATTGCAGCCAAGGCCGGTCAAACTCCAGCAGAGAAGCCCGGCGCCCAGAAGTCTGGAGACTTGGCGACCGTGGGCAGCGGCAAGGTTACGCCCGGCCCCGGAGGGTCGAAAGTGAACACGTCGAAGCTCAGCGCCACGGCCGCGCAGGGGGCGCAGCCGAATCCTCAGGCCGCGGTCGTCAAGAAGAACGTCCCTCCTGCTTCGCCAACGACTCCTGCAACCGGCGCGTCTGCGAAGCCCGCGACCAGTGGCGCATCGTCGGTTGGAAATTCAGACGGAAATTCTGCCGCCTCTTCGAGCACAACATCCGGAAGCACGACCTCCGGCGGGACAAAGAAACCATCCCCCAAGCCCGTCAATCCGAGCGCTCCAGCCACCGCGCCCAAGTCCCAACCTGCAACCGAGGGCCCTCCACAATAACGTGGCCATCACCTACACTTCGGGCGAGCAGGTTGAGGTTTACCGCTTCGGCCTCCCCGCGACCATTCTCATTCCGCTGGGCGCCGTTTTCCTTCAGGCGTGGCTGCCGTTGCGTTTTCCGTTTTTCAACATCTTCGATCTACCGCTGCTCGTCACCATCGGCTTCGCGACCGCCCGCCGCAACCCGCTCGCCGGGCTTTTTACGGGAGGCCTGATCGGCATTCTGCAAGATGCGCTGACGCATCAACCTATTGGTCTTTACGGAATCTCAAAAACAGTGGTAGGCTTCGGCGCCTCGTCGCTCGGCATCAAGATCGATGTCGAGAACTCCGGCGCCCGCTTCCTGCTGACCATCCTCTTCTATGTGGTGCACGAGATCGTCTACTTTTTTATCGCGCGCGTGCTGGTGAGCCTGCAAATGGCCTGGAGTTGGCCGCACGAAATCTTTTCGGGTATGGCGAACGCGGCGCTGGGGTTGCTGGTCTACGCTTTGCTGGATCGGGTAAAGCAGCGTACGTAAGACAGAAATATCACCCGACGGGCTTCACCTGACGAGCATCACCTGACAAGAGTTCCGATCCCGTATCCCAACCCCGCCGACAGCAGCGTGGCCACAAAATTCACCCCCTGGTTGCTGATCCATCCACGCCGCTGAACCGTCCCGCCCAGCGCGCTGTCGGCGAGCATGCCAGCGAACCCAGCAGTCACCGGAATCCACAGCCCGCGCCACCCAATTAATCCGCAGCCGCCCGCGATTGCCGCAATCGCCACACCTGCGGCCAGTCCGGCCAAAGTCCCTGAAGCCGTGATTCCGCCGTCCGTTCCTGCCGGAACGCGCTCGCCCGTCGTGATCATCCAGGCCTCGCACCGCTGCGATTGCCCAACTTCGCTCGCAACCGTATCGGTGGCAGCCTCGGCCAGAGCGCTGACCGCGGCCACGAGCCAGGCCGCATTCCCGGTCGCTCCAAGAAGCAACGCTCCGGCCGCGGGGACAGCCAGGTTCGCCAGCACCTGGGATGCAGTCCGACCTTCGCGGCGCTCCGCGATACCCAGTTCCAACTTGCGTCGATATCCCAGCCGGGTGCTCAGCCAGGTCATCGCAAACAGCGCCCCCAGCGCCGCGAATGCTCCCGGGCCCGCGCCTGCAAACAACGCAAAACACGCTACTCCGCCCGCCCACGCTCCCGATGAAGACACACCGCGTAGAGCTCGCGCCAGCAAAGCGAAGCTCACCGTGACGGCAGCGGCCACGGCCAGCCGCTCGGGTGTTGAGGCCCATGCGCAATCAAAGAAGGGGATTGACATTCGTGGAATAGCTCTCAGTTCTCAGCTCCAAGCTGCAAGCAATCAAGTCGAAACCGCTGAAAGGAACTTTATCTTCTGCATGATCTTCCGCATCCATCTGGAGATTCTACTTGGAGCTAAGAGCTTAGAGCTGAGGCTCTGGAGCTGAGAGCTTGGAGCTTCCAGTCCAGCTCCGTACCGCAAGCAGCAACACAATATTCAGCCCACATCGCGATCCGACCGCAGCATGTAGTGCTTGTCCTTTGGATTCGCCTCGTAATCTGGCCAGGCTAATTTGCACCATTTACGCTACACTTCTGTACGCTTGGCGTGATCCGGGCATCTGAACAATCGCATTTGTGGCGCTACCGAGACGAGGCAAGCCTCGTCTCTACAAAAGGTTGCTGATCGAGGCCTAGTCGGCACTACGGTGAATTAGCAACGGTGAACTGGCAACTGTGAACTAAGGGTGAAACTATGGCATCTTCAGTCTGGTCCGGCTACTTAACCTTTGGATTGATCTCCATGCCGGTGCGCTTATTCTCCGGGGCGCGCAGCAGCGGCATCTCTTTCAACCAGCTTCACCGCACCGATCATCAGCGCGTCAAGCAGCAGCTCATCTGCTCCGCCGACGGCCAGGTCCTCGAGCGCAGCGATATCGTTAAGGGCTTCGAATACCGCAAGGGCGAGTACGTCGTCGTCGAGCCCGAAGAGATCAAGAAGATCGAGCCGAAAACCGCCAAGACCATGGAGATCCTCGAATTCGTCAAGTCAGCCGAGGTCGATCCCGTCTACTTCGAGTCTTCTTATTACATGCTGCCCGAGGAGGCCGGACGCCGTCCCTACGCGCTCCTCACCAAGGCGCTCGAAGAGAGCGAATACGTCGCCATCGCCAAGCTCACCATGCACAACCGCGAGTACACGGTTTTCCTGCGTCCGCACAAAGGCGGGATGATGCTCCATACCATGTACTACAAAGAAGAGGTGCGCGAAGTCGAGGGTTACGGCGCGCCCGACGTCGAGATCAAAGAGGCGGAGATCAAAGTTGCGCACCAGCTCATCGAAGCCCTCGCCGACGAGTGGGATCCGGACAAATATCACGACGACTTTCAGGACAACCTGAAGAAGCTGATCGAGACCAAGCTCGAAGGCGGAACCGTGCAAGCCGTCGAACAGCCGAAAAAGCTGGCGCCGGTAGTCGATCTGATGGCCGCTCTGAAAGAGAGCCTGGAGAACGCAAAGAAGCCAGCGGCGTCAGAGAAGCGAGTTCCGCGGGAAGCGGCTGTCGCAAAAAAGAGTCGCCGCGGATGAGGCGATCGTCGGTCGTCAAGTCGTCTGTCGATCGAGACGTGGACTACAGAAATCCGCTGCTGACTCCTGGACGCCGGCTTCTTTGCCCGGCCCGAAAGGTTCAAGTTGCTCCGTGCCCCAGTTGGGTGAACGACCGCCGACCGCCGACAAACGACCAACGACGATTCCCTACAACCATTTCCCCTTTCCCCACCTTCCCATTACAATTACCGTTTCCGTGTAATCCACTTCTCTGGGAGTTTGAATGAAGCGGTTTTTGCGCCTGGGAGCAATCCTGTGTCTAGCCATCATCTGTCTCAGTTGCGGCGACGTTTTCCGTCCCATCATCATTCCGAATCCGCCCAAGTTTCCCAATCCCGCGGCCGCCCACACCGTCCTCACCATCAGCGATAACGGCACCATCACGGGCGGCGTCGAAACCGCTCTCGTCGGCAGCGCCATGGTCATCGACGTTTCCGGCGACACCGACGTCAGCCAGAAAAATCTGGGCCTCGTTCCCGTTCATGCCGTGCAACAGAGTTCCACCACCGTGCTGGTCGTCAACCAATCCGTTCCCGGCGCCAATCAGGAGTCGCTCACCAAGCTGACCTACTCGGGCACATCCATCGGTTCTACTGCTACTATTTCGCTGCCCACCGGGTCGGCCCCCAATTTTGCCGCCACCACCGAGGCCAATCAGGTCTACGTCTCGATGCCGGGATACACTCCGCCCTCGATCGCGGTCGTCAATACCGCCGACAACACCATCGCCGAAACCTTCCAGGTCGGCACCAGCCCGGTCGCCATCGCCGAAACTCCAGACGTCACAAAACTCTACGTCGCCAACTACGGAAGCAGCACCATTGGCGCCTACAACACAAAAGACCGTTCGGCGCGAGGCCTGACGGCCCAGCCCACTTCGCCGCCGATCTGGCTGGCAGCCCGCTCCGACAGCCAGCAGGTCTTCGTCCTAGAACACAACGGCACACTCGCCTTCCTGAATACCAGCACCACCGCCGGCCCTGACACCTTCACGGAGACCAGCATCAGCGTGCCCGGCGCGTCGTATATGTGGTACGACATGATTCTCAACCGCGTCTACATTCCGGGGAACGGCGGGCTGACCATCATCGATGTCTCACAGTCGGCGCCCGCGACGCTCTCGGTCGTCCCCATCACGACCGTCTCGTCAAGCTCGCGCTCTGCCGGAGATCCCTGTCTGAACGACACTCCCGGAACGCTCAACATCATCGGAGCGACCAGTCTCCCCGATGCTTCCCGCGCCTACATTGGCTCCTACTACGTCGATAGCGCCGACAATGTCTGTCCGCAGGCTACGGTCATCGACGTGACCAACTACACGGTCAAGACCGTCATCGCCATTCCAGGATTCCCCGACGCGACCAACCCCAGCACGGCCTATTACGTTCCCACCTGCGCCGCGACGCGCGACCTGGTTGGGCCGACTGGCAACGGTTTCCGCCTGATGATGGCCGCGGGCGGCGACAGTTCGCGCGCCTACCTTTCGAGCTGCGATGGCGGAAACGTCAACATCATCCAGACTGCAACTGACACCTACTACTTCAATCTCCCAGCCCCTTATAGCAGCCGGAATCCGATTCCTCCCAGCGCAGAGAACCCGCCGCAGAGTCCGGTGTTCATGATCGCCGGGCCATAAGCCCAAAAAGAAATCGCAAGCCAGGAATAAGTAAACGCAAAAATGGAGGCACGGGCGCCCCGCCCGTGCGAGCACACATCTGCCCCTAACCGCAAGCGCGATCACGCGGCCAGATTGATGGGGATGGGTGTACCATTCCGGGATGAGGTTGACAGACGAAATCAACCGAATCCGTGAGTTGCTGGCGACCTACAAGAAGCTGATACATCGACCAAGCAAATATCCACCGCGGCCCGAAGAGAAGTATCACCAACATGAGTATGAGTTCTGGCAGGCGCGCCTGAGGATGCTGGAAGCCGCGCGGAGGCAAGAGAAGTTGCTGAGCAAGCAGCAGACTCGGCTTCGCCAGCGAAAACAAGCGGTGGGACGGGAACAGGAACGAAGGAAGTCACAATGAAGACCCTAATCGTCCCCTTTGTTTTTGTCGCACTTGCTACGTCTGTATCCGCCCAGAAACCCACTCGAACATTAGAGATCAACACAAAGACTCTCTATGACTCTTGCAATGCGTATGTAACCTGGAAGGCCGCCAAACCGTCTGACCTCCCGCAAACGGCGAAAGAGGCAAGCGCTGTCGGCTATTGCAAGGGCTTCTTTCAGGCATTTGCGCTCGCTACCGGAGGATCCGTCACCGAGCCTGATGAGACAGGTCACGTTCAAGTGCTCAAGTACAAGGATGGTTTAATGCTTGATGAGTTTATTGGGACTTTTGTCGATGCGGTCAAGAAGAACCCCAATAGCGTCAACGGCGATGGCATGGATTTCCTGTTGGTGACGATCATCACTCATCATCTTGCGACCTTCGAATCGAAACCCGGCGTTTATGTGAAGAAGAAATAACCCGCAAGAACTCTACAACGCGGAGCGCGTATCGAACGGAAGATCGATGTTCACGGGTATAGAGTGGCCACCAACGGCCCGTAGATAAAGAATCGGTGCCCCATTAGCATCTGGTGATGGGATACACCCGTCGGAGCTTTGACCAGATACGGATGAACCCACTCCAAAGTCATCTGTATGGCATGGAGGCTTGAATAAAGCTGCCGCTTCTTGGGCAACGGTCCGTCGCATCCGGCTTTGTCCCCCTCCTCCTCTAACTCCGCCAGCTTCGCGACAATAGCTTTGTGTTCTTTGCGAATGTCCATTGCGCCTCTCATAACCCCTCCTAGTCATCCTCTCGATTTTTGGCGCATGACCAACACTCCATGGCTGCTTCCTCCACGACATGTTTGATGTGATCAGTCATGTCGGTCCGACTCAGGAAAATCTTGCCGAGCGAATCTTTGTCGTATCTGGCATTGCCGAGTTTGTACGCCCCCACGATATCTTCGCCGGTCTCATATACAACATCTTCATGGAATTGACAAACCTGCAAAACGCCAGCCTTGATGGCGATGCCGGTAGCCTTCCCGCGCCTCTCCTCTATTCGTTCCAACTCTCTCTTTGCTTGACCCACTGACCACCTCCGAACAGAATGAGCCGTTATTTTACGCCGTTTGTCGCGCACGATCCCGCGACATGATCGCCGACGATAGAGAACCAAGGCTCAATCCGGCGCGATAAAGGCGCCTAGTATCTCCGCGTTTGCATCGGCGAGAGCAGAGCGGGCCGTTGCTAGCTTATTCTTTAAATTGTCGCCCCGTTGAATGAACGAGGCAGGAAACGTGCGCGTCGTTGGCACGTCACGCGGATGACTTTGTCCGCCCTGGAAACTCAAGACCAAGGGGACAGGCGTCCCGATTCGGTTGTCGCAACTGGTAGGACACCCTGCCAAAGACAAAGTCATTGACTTAGCGGTCGGAGAGCATTGACCATTAAATCAGTTCGCGTGAGTGCTATCTGGTTATCCGTTGCCTGAGACGCGGGACGATCGGTGAGAGCCAAGAGCGGAAAAGCGAGCTAAGTCCTAGTCACTCAAGATTTTGCCTCTAACCCATCGCGGCTCAAGATTTTGGCGGGAATTATTGGCTAAAGTCATTCTAATAGACCGGGGGAGGGGGGTGGGGGGGTTGGAAGGCCGAATACATGAGCTACGGACCGACGACCAGGTGATCTAAGACTTGAGACCTGCGACCTGAGAAGTGAGAGGGGAGACCTAAAGCTACCGCGCGGCAGCGTACAAGCGCGCAGTGCTGGTAGCGCAGGGCAACGTTCATGTAGACTTTGCCACGCTCGGTGCTGAAGCAGAGGACTACCGCTTCGGTATCTTCACTGCTCTTCGGTCCTCGCTCGGAGGTATGGGCGGATGGCGGATGGACTCGGAAGTGGAAGCCTTGATCGTTCAGGACTGTAACTGCGTTGCCGATGATTTGATTGGCGAGTTCGCAGACTGCTTCGCGGACTAAGTCGTCGGTGCATTCGAGGTCGGCGCCGCAGAGGTGGGTGGCGAAGCCGGCCGCGGTTTTTTCGTCGGCGTCGAAGATGATACGGCCTTCAATGTCGCCGGTCAGGCAAACTTCGGCCGCGATGCCCTTGCGGCGATAGGCTTCTTCATCCATCGTGAGGTTTTCGATGGCGACCGCGGACTTTAGCCCCTGCGCGAGCACCGCATCAGCGGAGTTCAGGAAGGGCTGAATGAGCTCCATGCGCATTCGCTAGGCTCCTGCTCCCGCGCCCGCGGTTTGCGGAGTTCCTTGATCGTCGCGCATCACGTACTTGATGATTTCGTAGAGCACCTCGGGCTTGACCGGCTTTTGCACGAAATGCCGCGCCCCGCGCTGTAATGCGGCGACAATGTTTTCCTGGTAGCCGACCGACGAGACCATGACAATGCGGGCCGACGGGTGCTGGCTGACAATCTTCTCGGCCGCCTCGATGCCTTCCATCTGCGGCATGGTGATATCCATGAGCACGATGTCGGGTGTGAGCCGGTCATACTCGCTGATCGCCGTGAGTCCGTCGCCGGCTTCGCCGATGACCTCGCCGCCGAAAGATTCGACCATCTTCGCCAGATTTTTGCGCGCGAATACCGAATCGTCAACGATCAGGTAGCGCACCGGCTGATTGTCCGCGCTGCGTTTTACGGGCGCAAACTGTTCCATGACACTCCTCCACTCTTAACACTTAAACACGAGCCCAATACCTTCGGATAGATAACGTCAGTTACTGTAGTTATCAGGTCGATGCTCCTTAACAAGGTTACTGAAGTTACTCTAACTGCTTCCGGCCTTGGTTGCTGTTGACTTAGTTGCATCTCCTTCGTGGGCACGCTCGACGCTGCATTCTGCCTGCAAGACGGCGGGCAAATCCTGTAGATCGACGATGCGGGCGGCGAAACCCCGTTCAATAGCGGCTTTCGGCATGCCGTAGACGACGCAGGTCTTGCGGCTCTGCGCGATCGTCAGTCCTCCAGCAGCCTGAATCTCGCCCATTCCAGTTGCTCCGTCTTCACCCATTCCAGTCATCAAGACGGCGACCGCTTGCGCGCCAAACTCGCGCGCCACGCTGTTGAATAACACGTCCGCCGACGGACGATGTCCATTCACAGGACCATCTTCGTTGAGCACAGCCACGTTGCCAAGCGGAAGACGCTTGACCTTCATGTGCCGGTTTCCGGGGCAGATGAGCGCGCGTCCGGCGACCAGCAGATCGCCCGATTGCGCTTCCTTCACCCGGATCGGACAAGTATCGTCAAGACGCTTGGCGAAGAGCTCGGTGAAACCATCCGGCATGTGCTGCACAACGAGAATCGTGCCCGCGAACTCGACGGGAAGATTCGAGAAGAGATACTGCAATGCGTTCGGACCGCCAGTCGAAACCCCGATCGCGATGACGCGTGTCGGAGCTGCTGGCCGCTGCTTGCGGACCAGTTCGCTGGGCGTTTCCTCGGGCAGAAACATGGGCGCGACTGAGCCGTTCTGCGCGGCCGCTCGTATCTTGCCGATCAGTTCTTCGGCAATCTCCGGCATGCGCGCGGAGACGTCAGTCGGCTTGGCGACGAAGTCGAACGCGCCGAGCGACAGCGCCTTGAGCGTGATCGCCGCGCCCGCCGTGCTGTGCGAGCTGACCACGATGACGGGCAGCTTCCAGCGGCGCATGATCTCTTTGAGCGTGTCGATGCCGTTGAGCCCAGGCATTTCGAGGTCGAGCGTGACGACATGCGGCGCCAGATCCTTGATCTTCTTGAGGCCGAAGTTGCCGTCCATGGCCGTGCCGACGACTTCGATGGAATCGTCCCGCTCGAGGATGCGCGGAATCAGCTTGCGCATCAGGGCCGAGTCATCGATGACGAGGACGCGCATTTTCTTTTTCATGCCTGACCGCCGCTCGCGCGATGCGCCTGAGGCGCGCGGCTCGCAGGCGCGCCGTTGAGGTTTGAAAGCAGGCCGGACACGGGCTGGTTTGCGTTAGAGCGGGAACGCGTAAAGCGATCCACGAGCGCGATGAGATTCAGGATGAGAACCACGCGCCCATCTCCAAGGATGGATGCGCCGCTCACGAGGTCGGTCTTGATCGACTGATCGTCGAGGGCTTTGATGACCAGTTCGTCTTCGCCCGCGAGTTCGTTGACGATCAGGCCGAACTTGCGGTCGCCATGGTTGACGACCAGGACGAATACCTTCTGGCGCGCCGCCTCCGGACCGGCATCGGGGCGAGATGCATCCGGCGCAGCACCGAGGCGCAAAAGGGGAAGCACGTCGTTGCGCAACTGGAGCACTTCGTAGTGTTCGACCGCGTGGATTTCGGATTCGGTGGCGCGCGTGATTTCGCTGACGGCGTTCAACGGCAGAGCGTAAAGGCGGTGATCGACGCGGAAGAGCAGAGCGCGCAGGATTGCCAGCGTAAGCGGCAAACGGAGACGGAAGGTCGTGCCGCGGCCGGGGACGGTTTCGATCTGCACCGTGCCTTTCAGGCGCGTCAGCACGGTCTGCACGACATCGAGTCCGATGCCTCGTCCCGAGAGCTCGGTAATCTCTTCGGCGGTGGAAAAGCCGGGGCGAAGAATCAGTTCGAGGGTTTCCGTTTCGGTCAGGCGGGCGGCCTCGTCGGGCGTTAAGATGCGCTGCGCGAGCGCGCGCTGGCGAACCTTATCAGCGTTGATGCCGCGGCCATCGTCGGAGATCTCGATTACTACTTGATTGCCCTGGTGATAGGCGTTGAGGCGCAGCGTGCCCTGCGGACGCTTGCCGGCGCGCGTCCGCTCTTCCGGCATCTCGATGCCGTGCCCAACCGCGTTGCGGAGAATGTGCATGAGCGGCTCGGCGATGGTGTCGAGGATGCCCTTGTCGAGATCGGTGGCTCCGCCATGGAGAACCAGTTCGACTTCTTTGCCGCATTGGCGAGCGACATCGCGCACCGTGCGCGGGAAGCGTCGGAAGAGCTGGTCAACCGGAACCATTCGGATCTTCATGACGGAGCGTTGCAGGTCGCCGAGAATTCGGGCCTGGAAAGCCATGACGTCGCTGAATTTTCCGCGCAGGCTGTCTTTCGGGAAACGCTGGCCGAACTCGACGAGCGTTTGCTGCAGCATCGATTTGGCGAGGATCAGCTCGCCGACGAGGTTCAGCACGCTGTCGATGCGTTCGGCGTCAACGCGCAGAATGTTGTCGGAGGAGGTGGCGGCCGGAGTGGCAGG
This sequence comes from uncultured Acidobacteriaceae bacterium, assembly GCA_963803645.1. GTDB lineage: Bacteria > Acidobacteriota > Terriglobia > Terriglobales > Acidobacteriaceae > Acidiflorens. The sequence continues at coordinate 2,753,283 of CAWDNK010000007.1, forward strand.
CTCGGCGATTGCTGGCTCGTCGCCGTCGCTGCTCGGATCTTCAGCGGCGAGCGACTCCGCTTTTCCCGAGGTCGCGGCTTCCGCGGACGCTGGTTCCGTCGCCGGAGTTGGCAGGAGCAGCGGGGCGATTTCTACGTGCTGTGAAATGGTCGGTATGCTGCATTTGGCGCGAATTTCGTCGACGGATTTATCGCTGGCGATGGCTGCCTGGATGCGGTCAATCTTCGCGCTGTCGCCGTCGGCCGGATAGAGGGCCAAAACTTCTCCCAGGCTGGCGAGCGCGATGTGAATCATCTGGCGGGCGGCGATCGGCATGCCGCACTGCGGATCGACCTGAACGATCACGTGATGCAGGCGTTTGCCATCTTCGGCGGCGTGGGCGATGGCCAGACGTTCGTACTCCGACCAGGGAGCGACATCTTTGGAGGGCGGAGCCTTCTTGTCGGCGTCAGCTTTTTCGGTGTCGACTTTTGCGGCGCTAATTTTTTCGGCGCCGGCTTTTTCGGCGTTAACTTTTTCGACTTTAACTTCGGGTTCGGATTTGTTGACATCCGAGACGCCGGCGTCCGGGTGCGCCAGGCGGGCAATCTCGGCGTGCAAGGGCTGGAGGTCGGGAAGTTTCTTTTTGGCGCGATAGGCGTGGATGAGCGCACCGAATACGTCCGCAGCGCGCAGGGCTACTTCGGGGATGACGGCGGCATTCGTCTTGAGCGCTAATACATCCTCAAACTGGTGAGCCAGTTCGCTGAGTTCGCGGTAGCCGCAGGCAGCGGCGTCACCTTTCAGGGTGTGCACGATGCGGCGCAGGCTGCGCGCAGTTTCCGGATCGTCGGGCGTTTTCTCGAGGCGCAGCGCTTCCTCGTTAAGCTTCTCGACGAGTTCGGCCGCGGTCTCGAAGAAGAGTTCGCGGAGCTCGCTCATCCGGTCGTCCGGGGGAGCGGTCACTGGGATACCTCGATGCGTTGATAGGCCGTGCCGCCGTTGCGGTGCACCATCTGGAATTTGTCGGAGAGGCCGAGAAGGCTTTCGGCGTGGCCAACGAAAATATATCCAGCTGGATTGAGGCAGCGATAGAACTTTTCGATCAGCCGCTTCTGCTCGGCTTCATCGAAGTACATCATCACATTGCGGCAGAAGATCATGTCGTTGCGCTGCGGCAGGTACTCGGTCTTGAGGTTGTGAAAATCGAAGTGCACGAGCTCCTTCATGCTTTTCTTGACGGCGTAACGAGCGCCCATCTTGTCGAAGTAGCGAAGGCGGAAGCTGTAATCGACGGGCGACATCTGGTGCTCGGCATACGAGGCTTCCTGCGCGGTGCGCAGAACGGAATAGCTGATATCGCTGGCCAGAACTTCGACGCGCCAGGGCACCGGGACAATCGGTTTCGGGAGCGAAGGCTCGGCTTGAGCAGGATTGCGAAAGGCGTAATAAGCGAGCGTATCGGCGACCAGCATGGCGAGCGTGTACGGTTCCTGGCCGGTGGAGCAGCCGGCGCTCCAGATGCGCAGGCTGTAGTCGCGCACCTGATGTTTATGCTGGATCACCTCTTCGAGCAGATCGCGCTGAAACAGATCGAGCTGTGCCTTGTGGCGGAAAAAGCTGGTCTCGTTGACGGTGAGATTCTCGAGCAGCCTGGCCAGTTCCTTTTTTCCCTGCGGGCTGATGAGCAGGCGGTAGTAGCTGTAAAAAGAATCGATGCCACACTCTTTGAGGTGGCGGATGACGCGGTCCTGGAGGAAGGGCATGCGGCGATCATCGAAGTGCATGCCGCACTCCTGGTAGACGAGCGCCTGCATCAGCTTGAGATCGGTGTCAGTCAGCGCGGGAGCTTGTGCTTCGCCCATGCTCATGAGAGTAGGAAGCTACTTTCCAGCCGAGGCGCGCTGCGCCCCCGCTTTATTCCTGGCGCCGGCTGCCGCCGGGTCTTCCTGTTTCGATTTCGATTCGGCCGCGCTCGCTTCATGGACGGTCAGAACCTTGTCGATGTCGAGCAGGATGATCAGCCGGTTGCGGCATTTCCCGAGGCCGGTGACACAATCCAGACCGCCCTCTTTCATCATTGTGGGGGCGGGCTCAATCTCACTTTCGGCGATCTTGAGTACTTCGGAGGCGGCGTCCACCACCATTCCCACGAGGCGGCTGCGGTGCTCGACCACCAGAATGCGACTGTGGCGGGTGAGGGAAGTGGCGGCCTGTTTAAAACGTTTGCGAAGATCGACAACCGAGACGATCTTGCCGCGAAGATTGATTACGCCCTCGAGGTGAGCGGGAGCGTCGGGGACGGCGGTGATCTCGGGCACACGCACGATTTCGTGCAGGGCCACGATGGGGATACCGTAAGTCTCACGCCCCACGCGGAAGCCGACAAACTGGGTTTCCCGAATTGAAGGTGCGCTCACGTTAACGAGCTCCTGCGGCGGCACGGCGCGCCGCCGGGCCGTTCGGGTCATTCGCCTGGAGTGAGAAGCGATCCATCGATTCCAGCAAGGCGCGGGACATTTTCGACATCTGATCGGCGGAGGCAGCCAGCTCCGTGGAACCCGAGGTCGAGGCCTGCACCAGTGTGCGCATGCGTTCCATGGCTTGCACCACGGCTTGCGCGCCCGAGGCTTGCTCTTCGACCGCCGAATTGATTTCGTGGGTAATTTCGTTGAGGCGCGCGGTTGCCCGGGCAATCTGCGTCGAGCCGTGCGACTGCTCGTTAGTGGCCGCGCCGATCTCATGGGCGAATTTGTAAACCTCGGTGACGACGTTGGAGATTTTGCGCAGGGCCGCATTCAAGTCCTGGCCCAGATTCAGCCCTTCGTTGACGATGGTCGTGCTGCTCTCCATATTGTTGACGGCTTTGCGGGCTTCACCCTGGATGCTCTGGATCAGCTCGGAGATTTCCTTGGTGGATTGCGCGGATTTCTCCGCGAGCTTGCGCACTTCGTCGGCGACGACCGCGAAGCCCAGGCCATGTTCGCCGGCGCGGGCGGCCTCGATGGCGGCGTTCAGGGCGAGCAGGTTGGTTTGTTCGGCGAGGTCGTCGATGACCTCGATGATCTTGCCAATGTCGTCGGCACGCGAGCCCAGCGAATCGATGATGGCGCCCGCCGCGCGGATGGTGGTGTTGATGCGGTTCAGGCCGTCGGTGGCCTTTTCCATGGTGCCGAGTCCGCTATGAACCTCTTCACGCGAACGGTTGGAGATATCGAGCAGAACTTTTGCTGTATCGGCGACGCGCTGGATCGAGGTCACCATCTGGTCGATCGAGGCCGAGGTCTCGCTCACGCTCGAAGCCTGGGTTTGGGTGCTCTTCACCATGTTCTGCACGTTCACGCTCATCTCGTGCATGGTGCTGGTCACTTCGTCGATGGCGGAAGAAGTCTGAAGGCTGTTCTGGGCGGATTCGTCGGAAGAACTGGCGACCTGCGTGGCCGCGCTCGCGACCTGCGCCGATGCGTCCCGGCCATGGCGAACCAGGCCGCGCAGGCCTTCCACCATGCGCGTGAAGGCATTGGCCAGCGTATCTTCGGCCGATCGGGGGCGCACTTCGACTCCCAGATTGCCGCCCGCGATGGCCTCCGATACCGCGGCCATTTCTTTCAGGTACTTGACCATCGAGTCGAAGGTGCGCGCCAGCTGGCCGATTTCGTCTTTGCCGTGGACGTCGATCGTGTGTTCGAGATCGCCCGACTGGCCGATCTTTTCGGCGACATAGATCAGGCGGTGCAGAGGCTGCGTGATTTCGTTGGTTTTGCGATAGGCGATGATGGCGCCGACCACGAACGCGAAAAGGGAACTGAGAATGGCGATCACGATGGTTGCGGTAGCGGCGAGCTGGTCGTCGGAATGGCGCTTCTCAAGTACGTTGCGATTCTCATGGTCGACCTCGTCGAGCACGTCGGTGGAACGGGAGACAAACGAGCTCGGGTCTTTCTGTAGATAGAAAATCTGCAACTCGGCGACCGTGGCGTTGCCACTATCGACCGCGCGCCGGCGGTCGACGAGGGGATTGGCGAAGTCGCGCGCCCAGCTCTGCTCGAGGTCCTGAACTTTTTCGAGTCCGATACGCTGTTGATCGGAGTTGACGAGTTCCCCGGCGTGGTGGAGGTCGGCCGTCAAAAGGTGTTCACCGTCGTTCATCTTCTCGACGTCGCGGGTGTCGCCGCTCAACAGGTAGTTTTGTAGATATAAGCGGTTCTGCATCATCTGGAAGCGCACGGTCGAAACCGCTTCCGTCATGTCGATCGAGCGCTGGGCCGCGGCCTTGGCCTCGTGTTCGCGCCACACTGCAACCATATTTACAGCCAGCAGCACCAGCACCATCGCCAGGATGACACCGAAGCTCAGATACAACTGTTTCCGGATACTCATAGTTCCTGCCTTCTCAGAGGTCGACTTTGCCGAGCTCTACTCGGACGGGTCAAAGCGAAACTCCACATTTTCGGTGGTGGCCTGGGGGCGCGCTTCGAAGTGCCATTTCCGAACTGCATCGATTGCAGCATGGGCCAGCAGCGGGTGCCCGCCGATAACCTTTACGTCTTTCACTACACCATTGGGAGCGACCATCAGTTGGATTTTGACTACTCCCCCGATCTTCATGCGGCGTGCGATATCGGGATATTCCGGGGCGATCTTGGTGTGTACCTTGCGAGCGCTCTCTTCCTGCGCACGCGCGATGAGAGTCAAGCCGGGAATGAACGTCGTGATTGACAGCAGGCCTACTACCAGCGCACGTTGCCAAACCTGTAAGGACACAGTCTCTTCCTCCCTCATCTCACCGTTTCGGTAGATCTATCTTCTTCTACGCATCCGCAGGCCGAAACGAAAACTTGTCCCGTTGCATTACTTTGGTGATTTCCGCAAGCTGCTGAGTCGCCAACGCTTAGGTCATGGACAGGAACCTTTGTCGAGATCATCGCCGAAAGTTGAATGTGTCACAGTGAGAAAAGAGAGATCGTTACCTCGGTTTCATAAGTAGGCACCCCCGCGCGGGTTATTGCTTGACTCAATTTGAGAATAGAGCGTAGCCTTTTCACTAATCCACTTATTTTCAATCGCTTAGACAAAGCGGACGGTGCGGCCTGACGATTGCCGAGGGAAATCCCGGATCGCCGTTGGAGTCTCATTCTGAGGCGTTCGAGCAGCTCCTTCTGGAGCTTTCGGGCACCACTCTGGAACGCAATGATCCGCGCCAACTGATTCTGTCGTTCTGTCGCCTGACGCGCGCTTTTTTTCATGCCAGTGGTGCCTACTATTGGAATTGCACGCCGGAGGGGGAACTCGTCGGAGTCGAAGCCGACGGCCAAGATGCGGCTCGTTTTCGGGGCACACGGTTGCGCGCCGAAGATTCGTCCGTGGCCCTGACGGCGGTACGAAATCGGCGGCCGGTCGTTCTGAACGAATCTGATCTGAACGGATTCGATCTCAACGAGCGCGATGTAAACGAGCCCGATCCCAGCAAACCCGAGACTGGCCAGCTTGGTCTGGCTGGTTTTCCAATTTCATCCGACCTCCACGCCCGCACCGCCCTGGCGGCGCCGTTGCTGGTGGCTGGCGAGGTGGTTGGGGCGATCGCCTATCTGCACGCCGCCCGCGCCGCCTTCGATGAGATTGCGGTGTCGAGAGTTACGATTCTGGCCGCGCAACTCTGCACGGCGCTCGAAGCGCTGCGTCTGAATCAGTTGTCACGGGAAGAAAGACGGCGCGCTGCGATTCTGGCGGATCTGGCCGCCCGGCTGCACGGCTCGCCCGACACTTCGCCGGTGATGGAGAACATCGCTGACCGCCTGCGCGATCTGCTCGGGTCGCCGGCGGTTCTCATCTTTGTTCAGAATGAGAATCTGTTTCAGTTGCTGGCGGTTTCGGCCGAAGCGCCGCACCTCGCCAAGATGATTCGAGCCCGCGCGCAGGAGAACGACCTGCGTCCGGCGCTCGAGATCGCGACCCGGGCGGTCGCGGCTGGCGAGCGTATTACCGTGAACATCGACGGAGCGGCGCACTTTGGCGAAGATTCGCCAGCTGGCACGCTGGTGGCTGCCCCATTTCGGACCTCGCGTTCGCCGGGCGCGATTCTGGTTTACCCGCGGCTCTCCGCACCCTTTTCCGAGGAAGAGAAGACGCTGGTTTCCGCGCTCGCCGGCTTCGGCGCCGTGGTGGCCGCGAATGCTGAACTCTATGCGACGGCGCGCGCCCAGGCGCAAGAACTGCATGAGATTCTCGAGATCTCTTGCGAGCTTGGCTCGGCGGGCCGGCTGGACCAGTTCATGCACACCTCGGTGGTGCGGGCAGCCAGCTTTCTCGGATTTCAGCGTTGCTTTATCGGGCTGCTCGAGGAGAGTACTTTTCACGTTCGCTGGGGATTTGAGAACGGGCATGCTCGACCGGTCGATATTCCACTCCCCGATGGCGTCGCGGTGCGCAAGCTCAAGCAAAAAGATGTATTCCTGACCGAAGACGCGGCTACAACCGTGGGAGCGAATCTCGATTTCGTCGCGGCGTTTGCGATCAAGCAGTTGCTGGCCGTACCGCTGCTCGGTTCGAACGGCGAAATACTCGGAATGTTCGGCGTGCTCGATCGGGTAGCTCCCGGACCGATCGGCGACCAGGATGTCCGCCGCGCCCGCGCGCTCGCAGCACAAGTCGCGATTGCGCTGGAGATGACGAGGAATCTCCACCAGTCGGAAGAGCACCGGCGGCGCGCCGAGACGCTGGTGACGATCGCGCTCGAATTGAATACGGTGCTCGATCTCTCTGAATTCATGCGCAACCTGGCGCTGCGCACTACCGCGCTCTTCGGAGCTCGAGGGGTCGCTCTCAGCCTTTTTCAGACACCGAATCTGGAGACTGTCCTGTTGCGTGGCGGCATCGACGTTGCGGACAAGCAACTGGTGCGTCAGTTTGCTAACGCCTTGCGGACCGCAGTGCAGAAACATACGGCAGACGTGGCGTTCGTTCCCGCCGTCGAGTTGCTGGGATCCTCATTGGCGAGCAGCCTGGAGTGGGCCGATTGCACTCTGGTCCGGCTGACTGGCGCATCCGGTGAATTGCTCGGCGTGCTTTGTCTGGCCGACCGGGGCGCTGCGCCCGCAGCCGACGATCAGCAACTGTTGCGTGCGATTGCCGGGCATGCCAGCGTGGCTCTCGAAAATGCCTGCCTTTTCACGCGCGTGCAACAGGCCAACCGGCACTGGCTGGACGTCTTCGATGCGATCAGCGACTACATCGTGGTGCACGACGAACAACACAACATTCTGCGCGTCAATCGCGCGCTCGCCGATATGGTTGGGCTGGCGCCGGAGCAGTTGATCGGCGTGAACATGCGGGCGCTGGACGCGTTATCCATGGCCGCCCCTCCGCATTCGTGTCCTTTCTGCCGCACCGGGGAAGGTCTGGACGAATACGTGCACCCCGGACTCGATCGCGCCTTTCTGATTTCAACCTCGCGTATCCATCCGGAAAATATCGGGCCTGCGGCGAGATGGAATGACACGGCGAGCAGCGCGCAGTTGCAAACCGTTCACGTGCTCAAGGACATTACCGACCGGCGGGATGCCGAGCGGCGTTATCGCGAGCTCTTCGACAACATTCAGGAGGGAATTTACGTTTCCACGCCGCAGGGGCGTTTTGTGGAGGTGAATGACGCGCTGGTCCGCATTCTCGGCTACGACAGTCGCGAGGAGGTGTTGCAACTGGACATTCCCACCCAGGTTTATTTCTCTCCCCAGCGGCGGCAGGAATTGGCGGAGATGCTGAAGAAGACGGGAGAGATGCACGATCACGAAGACGTCTTGCGCCGCAAGGATGGATCGCCCGTGCACGTCTACATGAACTGTTATGCGGTCCGCGATTCGGCTGGGAATGTCCTTCAGCACCGTGGACTGATGCTCGACATTAGCGGCCTGCGGCAGTCACAGACCGAACTGCAAAAAGAGCGGGATTTCTCCAGCAAGATTCTGAGCCACACGCAGAGTCTGATTCTGGTCACCGATACGGCCGGCATCATCAGCTATGCCAACCGGCGCTGGGGTGGGCTCGGGTTTCAGCAAACCCAGCTCATGGCGCAGGACTTTGCCGATTACTGCGCTGCGCCACGGCGCGACGCGCTGCGCCAGGCATTGGCCTCGGTGGCGCGCGGCCAGCAGGTGGATAACTTCGATCTGCCTCTCATCCGGGGCGACGGCGCGAGCGGCCAATTTTCCGTTAACCTCAGCCCGATCCACGGCGAAGACGGAAAAGTCAGCAACATTGTGGTGGTCATGACCGATGTAACCGATTCGGCCGCGCTGCGGGCAAAACTGGTTCACGCCGAAAAAATGGCGGCAATCGGTCAGCTCGTTTCAGGGGTCGCGCACGAGGTCAACAATCCGCTCACTGCCATTCTCGGCTTTGCCGACCTGCTCATGGAGAATCCCGAGTTGCCCGCGAGCGCGCACCGCGACCTGCGCGTGATTTTGCAGGAGGCGCAGCGCACCAAGCAGATTGTGCAAAATCTTTTGAGCGTCGCGCGGCAGACGCCTCCGCGACGCCAGCCGGTGCAGTTGAATTCGATCCTCCAGCGCACCGTCCAGTTGCGGTCGTATGACTTCATCAGCCACGGCATTCAGGTGGTGGAGCGGCTCGACGAGTCTCTGCCGGAAATCGTCGGCGACTCGCACCAGTTGCAGCAGGTCTTCCTCAACATCATCAACAACGCCTACGACGCGGTGCGCGAGTGCGGGCGCCCGGCGCGCATCGAGATCATGAGCGCGCGCAGCAGCGGCTATGTAGAAGTCTCTTTCCGCGACAACGGCACCGGAATTGCCGACCCGGCCCGCATCTTCGAGCCTTTCTTCACCACCAAGGATGTAGGCAAGGGAACCGGCCTTGGCCTCAGCATCTGCTACGGAATCGTCCACGAACATGGTGGCGAAATTATCTGTCACAACAATCTGGATTCCGAAGGCGCTACCTTCATCGTCCGCCTGCCGTTGGCGACGGACGGGGCGACTTTCGGAGCAGCCGCAGGAGTGTACCAACCATGACGCAGACTGGAATCAAATCCGCTTGTGCTCCCGTGCTCCTTATCGAAGATGAACCCGCGGTTCTGGAGTTTGTGCGCTCCGCTCTCGAACGCAACGGCTACACGGTGGTGTGTACCGAATCGGGAGCGCAGGCTCTTCAGTTGCTGGCGACCGGCGAATTTCACGGGGTGGTTTCGGACATGCGCACGCCCGGCGGCGTCGACGGCGCACAGGTGCATGCCTGGATCGTGGCGAATCGGCCCAATCTTGCCGGGAAGGTGGTTTTTATTACAGGCGATATCGCCAACGAAGAGACGGCTGAGACGCTCCACCGCACGGGCGCGCCCTGCGTGGAAAAGCCTTTTCGCGTGCACGACTTTATTTCTGTGGTGGAGCAAACCATGGGCAAGGCGGTCTCATGACTCAAGACCTACGCGTTCGATTACTGATTGTTGACGATGAGCAGACGATTCGACGCCTGTGCATGACGGTGGGCGAGTCGCTCGGCTTCAGCTGCCTGGAGGCCGAGAGTGGCGATGCGGCGCTGGCCGTGCTCGACGCGCGCCCGGTTCACATGGTGCTCACCGACCTGGTCATGCCGAGCATGAGCGGCCTGGAATTTCTGGAGCAGGCCAAGCGCAACCACCCGCGCATCGAAGTCGCCGTCATGACCGGACACGGTTCGGTCGAATCGGCCGTGCAAGCCATGAAACTCGGGGCGTACGACTATATCTCCAAGCCATTTGCGCCACTCGATGAATTGCGGCTTTTCCTCCGGCGCATGGCCGACAAGGTTAGGCTGGAGGAAGAGAATCTTTTTCTGCGTGCGCGTTCCGAGACCGAGACCGCCGTCCACGGCATCATCGGCAACTCGCCCGGAATTCAGAATGTGTTGCGGATGATCTCGCGCCTTAAGGACACGCGCACTCCGGTGCTGATCTCCGGCGAAAGTGGGACCGGCAAGGAACTGGTGGCGCGCGCGCTGCATTTTCGGGGCAGTCTCGCGGAGCGTCCGTTCGTGGCCGTCGATTGCGGATCGCTGGTGCCGACCTTGATCGAAAGCGAATTGTTTGGCTACGAGAAGGGCGCGTTTACGGGCGCGCTGCGCTCCAAGCAGGGACTGTTGCAATCGGCGGATACGGGAACGATATTTCTCGACGAGGTCGGCGAGCTTCCCCTCGAAATGCAGGCGAAGATTCTGCGCTTTTTGCAGGAAAAAGAAGTTCGGCCGGTGGGCAGCAATCAAAAAGTGAAAGTGGATGTGCGCATCATGGCGGCCACCAATCGCGACCTCGAATCCGATTATCAGCAGGGCACGTTCCGGAAAGATCTCTTCTTCCGGCTCAACGTGGTCACCATCACTTTGCCGCCGCTGCGCGAGCGGCGGTCGGATATTCCCACGCTTGCCCACTGGTTCCTGGAGCGGCTGGCTCCCGGCCGCGGCGTGCAGATCTCGGGTGAGGCGATGAAGGCGTTGCTGGCCTACGATTGGCCGGGCAACGTGCGTGAACTTGAGAACTGCCTGGAGCGCGCCGTCGCGCTCACCGACCGGCGCATGCTGGACCGGGACGATCTTCCGGCGACGATTGCGCGCACCCAGATCCCAAGCATGGCGCCGGCGCACGCGGTGCCAGAGGTTTTTTCGCCCTCGACGACCGACCTGGAAGATATCGAACGCGCGACCATTGCGCGCGTCTTTTCGCAGGTAAATGGAGACAAGGCGCGCGCCGGCAAAATGCTGGGCATCAGTCGCGCGACCCTGTATCGCAAACTCAAGCGCTACAACATTGGAGCGCGGGCGGAAGCCTCCGGCGCGACTACCTTGCAGTAGCGGTCTCAGGCGCATCGCAGTTTGCGAATTGAGACGCGAGAGGGTGGACGTGTCAGTGTGAGACGCGGTTTGCGGAGGGCCGCGCCAAATTCTGCTTTTGGCTCTCCAAGTGACCTTGTAACTACCATTGCTTTGAGGCGTTTGTTCGTCGGTTCATGTCCTTCCAGAGTTCGGCGGTCTTCGTGCATCATTTCACTGCGATCAAGCAGGCCAAGTTTGACCGATAGTCTTCCAAACCAGGAAGAGGGCGTACTCGGCTGCTTGCACTTTTTGGAAGTTGCTTTGGATCGAGGTTTACACGTGCCCAACCAGGCAAGCGCCACTGCTCGTGCTCTTGAGTTTGATTTTGCAAGCCGGCTGGCGAGGTTCTTTCCGGACGCGACGCCGGTACGTATTCCGGTTCGTCTGAGCCGCGCCAATCAGCAGGAGAATAGTGGCGGAGGCGATTTCAACCTCAATCGCGGCGGCAACGGCAACAACAGCGCCAAGACGGCACAAAATCCGTGGCACCCGTTGCAGGAAACGGTGATTGAGTTCGGTACGCCGCGGGAAATCCTCTTCGTGGTCGCGCAACGGCTGGAATTTGCCGATCACATTCTCGTCGAAAGCAGAGATGGCGCGCTTCGAGCGGAAGCCTCCGTCGTCGCGGTTCAATATCATCCGGAGCGGACCGTAGTTGCGGCCCGTTTCCTTAAACCTGTTCCCAACTGGATTGTGAAATCATGACCGATTCCCAACATTCGTCAGAACATTCTTCCTCCGGGCAGTCGACGCAGAACGGGCTCGCGATACTTCAGACTTTGCAGCCGATCTATCGCGCGCTGGTTTCGGAATTTGTGATCGAAGTGCCTGCCTGCCCTCTGACCGCGCAGTCCCTGGCGGGACCGACGGAAATAGAAGATCCGGAGTTCCACACGCAGGCTGAGGAATGGTTTCATCAGGTCGACCGGCAGATTCAGGTCCACCAGTTGCGCCAGTTTCTTCAGACCTCGCCGCTGGCCGGCGAAGCGGTGCTGCGCAATCTGATCGTGCACCACCTGCGCAAGCCGATCAAGTCAGCCTCCGACCGCGACAAGGTCGACTTTCTGCTGGTGCAGTATTTCTCGCTCTGCACGCCCTCGGGAGTGGCGGATTCCGAGGTCGATCTGAAGTACGTCGCGCAGGTGCTCGAACCGGTACTCGGAGCGCAATCGCCGGAGGTCCCCGATTGGCTCGCGCCTCTCGAAGGTGTGATGCTGGCGGCCGGCAAGTGTCGCCGCTTGAGCGAACTGCTTTATAGCGGAACGCTCGACCAGGGCCGCAAGCTCAAATCGCAGGCGGGCGACAACTATTTCGAGCCCGCGGCGATGGCTGCCTTTGCGCGCTTCAGCTTTATGATCCGGCGTACCTTCTTCCGGCTCATGCATGACGATCTCAATGCAATTCAGGATGGCCTGCGCGAGTTGGAGCGGCGCGGCATCCACACTGTCGATTGCCGGCGCGCGCAATTTTCGGCCGAAGAGCCGACCGCTCGTCTGCGCATGATCTGCCAGTCCTGGAAGGTGATGTTCCACGCCGAATACTCATCCGGTCATCCCTTGCGCATGCTGGTTGATTTGCGAGCTGCCGTGGATGACGGGCTTTCGGGCAGCGCCGAGCAGAAACCGCTGGCTGCGCGTGCGGCCGCCGCGGCGGGCGATTCCGATGCCGAAGCCGGCGCGGTTCTGGAGGAGTAGGACGCTCGTTCGCTTGTCTTTTCTCTGTCTAGACTGTCTCCGTCTAAGCCGTCTCCGTTTAAGCTGTCTTCGCCAAAGCTCTCTCTGCCCGATTGCTCGGGTTGGAAAGACGAAACCGCTGAACCTGATAGGACGATGCGCTTGAGCCGACCCACCGTTCTCATCCTTTCGACGAATCCCGCCTTTGCGCGGGAGTTGGCCGCGCACTGGCCGAGCGATCCGAATCCGCCGGAATTCACCGTGCTCGAACAGGCTCTGTTCCGCGATCTCGCGGGCGGCAACTACGACCTGGGGATTGCAGATGCATCTTCCCCCGGAAGCCGGTCGAAACTGAAAAAGGCGCTCACGGCGGCGGCGAGGCCCGCAATTCTTGTCCACTCGGCGAAAGACACCGATCGTTCGCCGGCAGCGCCACGAGAGTTTGCGAGCGCCGATTGCAGCATCATCGAATTATGCAGTCAGTCGACGAATGGCGCCAAGCCGCTGTGGCCGGTGATGGCCGGCCTTCTCGGCCGCGAGATTCTGCGACGGTTACAGGCGGAGGCGCGCGCTCGCGACGCCGAAGCGATCTGCGTCGCGGCACAGGCGGAGGCTACTCTCGGGCGCTACATCGCGGAGATGCGTCATAACGTCAATAACGCCCTCACCTCGGTTCTTGGAAACGCGGAATTGCTCACGCTCGAGCCCGGCCTGCCCGCGCAGGTTTTCTCGCAGGCGGAAACCATTCTTAACATGGCGCTCCGGCTGCACGAAGTTTTCCGGCGCTTTTCTTCCCTCGAAGAAGAACTCTCGGTCGCAGCCCGCCACCATGGCAGCGCCAAAGAAACCATTGCCGGACGTTCCACTGCCGCCCCCGCCGCCGCCGGAAAGTAAACTCGTGTACAACCCGATTGCATGCCGCTAGACTCGAAACTGAGGGTCTTGCCTGCTTCTCGTTCGGGCCGAGAGCGCGGGAGGTTGAACCGGAGTCGAAATCGAGGTCGAAACCGAGGTCGAAATAGTGTCCACTCGAAAATTTATCTTCCGACCATGGGTTGCCGTTGCGGTTGTGATCGTCTTTGGTCAGGCATTGCTTGGCTCGATTCTGTTGCTTGCCCAATCGAAGCCCGCGCCTCCGGCTACAGTCGCTCCGAGCTCAGCCCCTCCGATTTCAGCTTCGGTGCAGGAGTTTCCCGTGACGATGCGGCAAAACGTGGTGGCCGGGAAGACGCCGGCTGGCACGAAGGTCGAAGCGAAACTGACGATTGCAACTCTGGTGAAGGGCGCGGTGATTCCGGAGGGCGCGATTTTTTCGGGGGAGGTCGTCGAATCCAAGGCGAAGTCGGCGACCGACCCATCGCGCCTCGTCGTTCGAATGGATACCGTGCAATGGAAGAAGGAATCCAGGCCAATCAAGGTGTATTTAACCGCCTGGTACTTTCCGATTCTGATGGGGCAGGATGCGGACGTTAACAATCAGTCGCCGGATCGCCCGCTGATGGGAGGTGGGTACTCAACTGCCGGCGGTGCGCGTTCGAGCCCCCTTAATCCGGGCGGTCCGCCCGATGCGCTTCCGCCACCGGCAGGACGAGTCGCACAGAACCGGGTGGCGATGAAAGACGTTGAATCCAGCGTTGACGCCGAAGGCAACGTCGCGATTACTTCGACGCATGCCAACCTCAAGCTGGATAAGTCGACGACCTATGTGCTGGCGACGGGAGACTTGCCGGTGGAAAAAAAGGAAAAAAGTAAGTAGTGCGCAAGGCTAGTAAGTTCTCAGCTGACTAACATAAGTTAGCGATCGTAGAGTATCGTCAACGAGCGCAGGCGCGCGCTCAAATCTTTTGTCAGCGAACCTTGGCGATAGCGCCACTTCCAGTTGCCGCTGACGCGGCCGGGCAGGTTCATGCGCGCCTCGGTGCCGAGGCCGAGCACATCCTGAAGTGGAACGATAGCGGTATCGGCGACTGAGCCCATCACGGCGCGGATCATCACCCAGTTAATTTCCGAATCGTCATTGAAGTTGAGATAGGCGCGGGCGAAGGCGTGCTCTTTCTCAACGTCTTCGAGCGTGCGCGTGCTGTCGGCGCCTGCCGAGCTGTTCCACCAGCCAACGGTTGTGTCGTTATCGTGTCCGCCCGTGTAGGCGACGAGATCGCGGGTGTAATTGTGCGGGCGGAAGGACGGTCCCTGCGGATCGTTGCCGAAGGCGAATTGCAGCAGGCTCATCCCGGGCAGTCCGAACTGGTGGCGCAACTTTTCGACGGGCGGCGTAATCACGCCAAGATTCTCAGCCACGATCGGCAAGCCGCCAAAGGCATTTTGCAGCGCGGTAAGGAATGGTTCTCCCGGTCCCTTAACCCATTTTCCATTCATCGCGGTCGTCTCGCCGCCCGGAACTTCCCAGTAGGCTTCGAAGCCGCGGAAGTGATCGAGACGGACCAGATCGAACAGAGCGAGGGAAGCGCGGAAGCGATCGATCCACCACTTGTAGCCGGTCGAGGCGAGCACCTCCCAGCGATAAATGGGATTTCCCCAGAGCTGGCCGGTGGCGCTGAAGTAATCGGGCGGAACGCCGGAGACAACGGTGGGCGCGCCGTTCGCGTCAAGGTAGAAGAGATCAGGATGTGCCCAGACGTCGGCGCTGTCATGCGCGACATAGATGGGAATATCGCCCAGGAAGCGGATGCTGCGTTCCTGGCAGTAGGTTTTGAGACGCTCCCACTGGCGGAAGAATTCGAACTGCCAATATTTGATGGCCCGAAGTTCGGGCGCAAGCCGTTTCGACCATTCGTGGATGGCTTGAGGATCGCGGCGTCGAATGGCTGGATCCCAGGATGTGAAGATGATGCCGCGGTGCGCGTCCTTCACAGCCATAAAGAGCGCGTAGTCGTCGAGCCATGAAGCGGAGTCGACGCAGAAGCGCTCGAAGGCATGGCGATCCGATTGGGAAGCATCGGCGAAGAATACCTGCGCGGCGCGGCGCAGCACGGACATCTTGTGGGGAATGACCGCGCCATAATCGACGGAGTTTTCCGGGAAGGGCGGTACATTCGCGAGATCGGAGGATTGCAGCAATCCCTGATCGGCGAGCCGCTCAAGGCTGATGAGCAGCGGATTGCCGGCGAAGGCAGAGAAACATTGGTAAGGCGAATCGCCATAGCCGGTTGGATTGAGCGGCAGAACTTGCCAGATCTTTTGCCCGGCATCGGCGAGGAAGTCCGCAAACTCGTGGGTGGACGGGCCGAGGTCGCCGATTCCGAAGCGTGATGGCAGGGAAGTGAGGTGGAGAAGGATTCCGCCGCTGCGGGGAGATTTCACTTGGTGAGAATACGCAGGTGGGCGCGCCGTTCGCAAGAGCGGGCGTTGCTGCGGGAAGGCCGGGAAGGGTCATCAAACCGCGGTTGGTCTCTGCCAAACCCGCCGATCGCTCTGTGCGATCTGGAGCGCGTTCTGACACGTCGCGGCCGCTTACTCCGAGACCAAAAGTCCTGTGCCTGAGACGAAGTTAAAATATGCCTTGACACGTATATGCCTAATAGGGTATATAAAGAGCGTGGAATCCGCCTTCGAAATCATCGCCGAGCCGAACCGCCGCGCGATCTTAAGCCTGCTGGCCTTGTCCCAACAGTCGGTGGGAGAGATCGAGCGTCAGCTTCGCATGACGCAGCCGACCGTCTCAAAGCACTTGCGCGTGTTGCGCGAGGCGGGTTTCGTGGAGGCCACCGTGGACGCACAGCGACGTCTCTACCAGCTGAAACCGGAACGATTTCAGGAGGTGGATACCTGGCTGTCTCAGTTCCGCCGCTTCTGGTCCGCCCACGTAGACGCTCTTGAACGCCACCTGGATCGAATGCATCCGAACCGCATGGATCCGTCAACACCAAATCCGCCAACACCAAAGAAGTCAACATCATCGAAAAAGAAAGGAAAAAAGACGACGCGTCCCAAAACGCGAACGTAATAAAGGAGAAACGAAATGAAAATCAAAGTGACTAGCATATATGTGGATGACCAGGCCAAGGCTCTGAGTTTCTATACCGACATATTGGGCTTTGCCAAGAAGTCCGATTTCAGCAACGGCCCGTACCGCTGGCTGACCGTCGCCTCTCCCGAGGAGCCGAATGGCACGGAACTCCAGTTGGCGTTGAACAACAATCCTGCGGCCAAGGCGTATCAGGAGGCGATGTTTCAACAAAGCCAGCCGGCGATCATGTTCTTCACTGACGACGTGAAGGGCGACTACGAGCGGATCAAGGCTCGCGGGGCCGAGTTCACGATGCCGCCTACCGACGTGCCCGGCTCGACCATTGCCAAGCTGAACGACACCTGCGGTAACCTCATTCAGATCACGCAGTTGGCACGTTGGTCGAGTTAAGCAGGCTCAGGCTAAGGAGGGGAACGTGAACGATCTCGTGCAGTATGAACCGGGTCCAGCTAGTGGGGCGCAGGTACGAAAAGATGGGGACAAGTGGACACTTATCCTTGTCCGGGAACTGCGGCACTCGCCGGAAAGAGTCTGGGCGGCGCTTACGGACCCGGGGCAGCTGCGCGAGTGGGCTCCCTTCGTCGTTGATGGGAGGCTGGATACGGTTGGGGCCACGGTGCAGCTGACCTGGGTGGGGAATCCCGTGCCGCAGGAGACCAGAGTGACGCGGGCCGACGCGCCTAAGGTGCTTGAATACAGCGATATACGGTGGGAGCTCGAGGACCTTGATGGCGGGACGCGGCTAACGCTGTGGCACAGCATCGATCGGCGCTTCATCTCGTGGGGCGCGGCGGGCTGGCACATCTGCTTTGACGTGCTTAACCGGCTGCTGGGTGGTGAACCGATTGGAGTTATCGCCGGCGTCAATGCCATGAAGTTCGCGGGGTGGAAACGCCTGGTTGCCGAATATTCACAGCAATTTGGCGCTGAAGTCCCGGGTTGGAGGGATGGGGCGGAGCGAAAGTCGTGAAGGGTTCCACGTGGAGCATATCTTCGTTTTCGGGAAATGCCCCACCCTTTTTGCGAAATGCTCCACGTGGAGCAATTGACATTATTGTACGTACATAATTGGTGCGTTAGGGCGAAGGAAGTGCGAAGAAAATAAAGTTACGTTTATGATTTCGTGAAAGTGGGTGAATCGGGGATTTTTCATTGGACGGTTGTTTACTGTCTGGTTATGGTGCCGTCTTTCTGAGTGTTCTTTGAGCGTTCTTTGACCTATTCGAATGATGGAGTTAGCTGGGAGTTATGATTCGCGGTTTTAGAATTAACCACTTACAGCGAAGTATTCACTAGCAAAGGACTTATCGGTTGCGACTTACTCGGCTTTGCTTGTTGTCGGGGGCTTCGGGAGTTGGATTTTGTCAAGTTGACAGGGTGTGCATTGCGCTCGAAATTTGATCAGAAATTAAGGATCAGAGGTCAAAGACCAAATGGAAGGAGTGACATCATGGCCACATCAGCCAATACAGCTAACAGCGTGAACCGAGGCATAAGCCGGACAGTTTTTCGCTGGATTCATATTGTCTGCGGCATTCCGATACTCGGTTACATTTACGATTCGCCTTCGGATACTCATAACTACGCCTTTAGTATCAGGTTTGTCTTTCTTCCTTTGCTGCTCCTTTCGGGGCTTTGGATGTGGAAAGGCCATGTCGTGCGCCGACTCTTTTCGAGGAGACCGGGCCAACGAGAATCGAATTTCCGAAGGCAAACAACTTAGAAGCCAAATAAATTGGGGGGCAAACAGATTTGGGAACGTCGCTCCTGGCCCTGTGTTTTTGCTCTGGACGGAGATTCCTGGTTACTTGCAATCGATTTTGTTGTCCTGGGCGGCGGCGATCTGCCACTTGCCGTTGCGCTTCAGCCAGGTATCGGTCCAGATCTGGCATACCTTCGCGTCGGGATGGGTTTTGTCTTTGCCGATGGCGTGCTCGCTGCCGTAAATGATGGCTACGTCTTCGCCGAAAAAGCGGACTTTGGCGTCGTCGAGCGCACAGTCGTGGGCCGAGCGCGGGCCTTTTTCATCGCGCAGTTCATCTTCTTTGGTGTAGCGGCCGCCGTGAGTGTTGGTGCCCTGGAAATCGTCGGCCAACAAGTCGGAGACAACTCCGTTGTTTACGCAAACGCCTTCGGCCCACTTGCGCTCCATGTCGATCATGAAGCTTGCGGTTTTGTCGTCGGGTGCGGCCCAATGGCTGGGCTGGGCGTGGGCGGCGGTTGTTGCGAGCGCGACGCAGGTTATTAGGCGGATTAGGTGCGGGATTTGGTGGGGCATTGGGCCTCCGGGTTGGGGACACTATACAGCTAACAATGAGGGGACAGACGGAACATTCACCAGTGTGGGCCTGAATAGGCGCCTACCCACCTGTCGTCGGGTGGGGCTCATCACCCAGGCCGACGGGTCGTCCACCACAGTGTTGTTGCCCGAAGGAATATTGAGGCGCATTGATGGTAATATCAGAACTCTGAGGAGCCACGTCAGAGTGTCCACTGGAAGCCAACTCTCCCTTCTTCCACACCCGGAGAAGAACCCAGAAATCCCCCGAAAGCCGGACGGCCAGATCATCGTTGGCGACACCCTGTTTGTTCAGACTCTTGAAGATATGCGCCGCCTGTTTTCTATGTGTGTTTACGGATATGTGGTGATGCCGGAGCATGTCCATTTGCTGGTGAGCGAACCGGAACGGGGCGTGCTGGCGGATGCGATCCATTATCTGAAGCTTTCGTTTGCGAAGCGGGTTCGGGGCGGGGTCTCCCAATACCAGTCCATCGTCTCCCAGGTTGGCGCCCAAAAAACGGGCGCGAACCTGGGGCACCGAGCGTCCGATGACGTCCCCACTCAAGCCAAAATCGGACTCGAAAGGGGCACCCTTGAGTCGGGATCGTTCTGGCAGAAGCGCTATTACGATCGCAATGTCCGGGACGCACGCGAGTTTTCCAACAAGTTGCGATATGTGCATCACAATCCAGTGAAGCGGGGATTGGTGAGCGATCCGGCGGAGTGGAAGTGGAGCAGCTTTCGACATTATGCGTTGAGGGAAGTGGGCGTGGTGGAAATTGAGTCAGAATGGACGGCGCGGGATCGAGAGACCGAGGCACAAGGCGGACCGCCGCGAGTGTTTTTGAGTGCGCCGGGTTCGGAGACCCCAGGTTATCGCGCAAAGAACGCGCGCGAACCTGGGGCACCGAGCAGTATTCACGCTAATTAGTTCGAATCACACCCCAAAGAGAATCGCAGGGCGGCGCATACTTCATTCATGCGTGCGGAACCGTTCCAGCGTCGTGGTGGCTCGCGGCGAACTGCAGATCCCTCACTTCGTTCGGGATGACAATCCTGGTTAGGGATGGGCAACGCTGGCGATGAATGGTGAGCCGGTGGCGCAACACAACGCGCTCCCCGCGATTTACTGCGCACGGGGACTTCATGCCGTCTTCCTCGTGGAGCGCGACTTCGGAGGGCACTCCGCGAATGGTGGAGGTGATCGGCGCGACCGTGACCGTGGATAGATAAGAGATGGCGCTGTTGCGGGTGAGGACGAGGACTGGGCGCTGTTCTTTCGCCCTTCCAGGGCTGCGAAACATTCCTCTTGCTACCCACGGCTCACGCCGTGGGCTGCGTTCTTGCGCCGCTCCGCGGCTGACTAAGTTAGTCTTTGCTCCAGTCTTTGTGATTGTGCATTCTCCCGAAGACCTGCTCTCGAAGATATGCGCCGCACGAACGGGGCAAACCCTTGGGCGCCGACTGCCGGATACCCATGTCTCGAAAACCACGAAACATGGGGCACCCACGGAATGGCGCGGCCAGCAAAAGAACATTTCACCGGCTGTGGCAGCAGCATCCGAGAACATCCAGCGTCCGATAACGTCCCCACTCAAGCCAAAATCGGGCTTGAATGGGGCACCGTCGCATCCCTCAGGTTAGGGTCCAACGGGCGCGAACCTGAGGCAGTGGGCAGCGGACACCGGACACGGGGGCAAGAATCTCAATTGTGTTTAGCGAGCCGCTTCTTCCAGCCTAGGCAGGTCCATCATGCGGAGCGAATGAAGTCGGAATGTAAGTTATTTCGGCTATGACGGCAATTCCCATTTGCTCTCAAGTCTGCGAGAGCTGTGGCCGATAGTGTTTCTATATAGAACGATTTTGCCTTTCACGTCAGTGCGTGGATTGACCGATTCGATTCGTTAGACCGAGACAAGGACTTTGCAGGGTAAGAATCTGGAGCGGACGATGATTGAGCAATCGATGACTGGGCAATCGATGACTGGGCAATCGATGACTGGGCAATCTGATGACTGAGCGATCCGATGACTGGGTGATCCGATGATTGAGCAATCCAAGGAAGAATATCGGCCCGCCGGAGCGTCGGTGCTCAAAGAATCGGCCGCGCCAGAATTTGCTCTTGGTCCTGAGGGTAGCGGGGCGGAAGAAGCGCGGGAATGGCTGGCGGCGGTGGTCCGATCGTCGGATGACGCCATCATCGGCAAAACCCTGGAGGGGACGATCACAGCCTGGAATCCCGGAGCGGAGAAGTTGTTCGGCTACCCGTCGGCAGAGGCCATGGGCAAGTCCATGTTGATGTTGGTGCCGGCCGACCGCGCCAATGAAGAAACGGAGATTCTCGCGCGCATCGGACGGGGCGAACAAGTTGACCATTTCGAAACGATTCGCGTGCGCAAGGATGGCAGGACGATTGCCATATCCGCGACGATCTCGCCGATCCGGAATCGCAGCGGGGTGATTGTTGGTGCGTCAAAAATCGCCCGCGACATCACCGAACGGAAACGGGCGGAGCAGAAAGCAGTGGCACAGGCGGACGCGCTAGCCCGGCAAGCGGATGCACTCGCGCGCTCACGACAGGCCCTGGAAGCGCAGACGCTGCTGCTGAGGTCGGTGCTGGACAGCATGGTCGAGGGGTTGGTCGCAGTCGATGAGGAAGGAAGGTTCATTCTCTGGAACCCGGCGGCAGAAAGAATCGTCGGCCTGGGCGCGACGAACATGCCGGCACAGGAGTGGACGACACACTACGGTCTCTATCTGGCCGACACGGTAACACCTTTCCCGGCCGATCAGAATCCACTGCTGCGTGCAATGAAGGGAGAGGTGCGCACCGCCGAGATGTTTATTCGCAATCGAGAACTCAGCCGTGGGGCGTGGATCCAAGCCAGCGCGAGTCCTCTGAGGGACAAGGCAGGCGCGGTCCGTGGCGGAGTGGTCGCGTTCCGCGACGTTACCAAGATGAGGGAGGACGAACGGGAAATTCGCAAACTGAATGACGAGCTGGAGGCGAAGGTTGCCAAACGCACTGCGCAACTGGAGGAGGTCAACCATGAACTCGAAGCGTTCACCTATTCGGTTTCGCATGATTTGCGTGCGCCGCTGCGGCACATTAGCGGATTTACGAGAATCCTATTGGAGGAATTCGGCCCATCGCTGCCTGCGGAGGTGCAGGAATACCTGCGGCGTATTCATAGCGGCACCGGCCGTATGGGTCAACTTGTGGATGAACTGCTGAATTTGACGCGCATAGGACGGCAGTCGCTTACGCTGCAGCCGACCGATCTGAATTCGGTTGTCGACGAAGTCGTGACGATGCTCGAGTCGGACACAGCGGGACGCGCCGTGGAATGGAAGATCTCTGCTTTGGGGTCAGTGGTATGCGACCCGACTCTGATCCGTCAGGTTTTCCAGAACCTGATCGGGAATGCGCTCAAGTACTCCCGACCGCGGTCCCCGGCGGTGATTGAGATTGGGTGCAGCGCGAAAGACAAGTTGCAAGTGATTTGGGTTAGGGACAATGGGGTTGGTTTCGACATGAGATATGCGGACAAACTGTTTGGCGTGTTCCAGCGCCTGCACCGGCCGGAGGAGTTTGAAGGTACCGGTATTGGGCTGGCGATCGTAGACCGCATCCTCCGCAAGCATGGCGGGCGCGTGTGGGCCGAAGCGGAACTCGGCCGCGGTGCGACATTTTATTTCGTTCTTGACAGCAGCAGTCAGTCGGGGCCGGGGGACACATCTGCCAGAGCCGGGGGACTCTCATGGACTCAAACGTAGACATACTGCTAGTGGAGGACAGCCAGGACGACATTGACCTCGCCCTGTATGCGCTCCGCCATGGCAAGCTGGCAAACGCCATTTGCGTCGTACGCGACGGCGAGGAGGCTTTGGATTTCCTGTTTTGCCGCGCGGCCTTCGCTCACCGAAATTTTGAACATCCGCCCAAGCTGGTTTTGCTGGACTTGAAACTACCCAAGATCGATGGTTTGCAGGTACTGAAAGCAATCAAGAGTGATCCCCGAACGCAACCCACGCCGGTTGTGATCATGACCAGTTCGCGAGAGGAACGTGACCTGGTTGAGGGTTATAAGTCGGGCGCGAACAGCTACATCCAAAAACCGGTGGACTTCGAGCAGTTCCGCGCAACGGTAAAAACCCTTGGTCTGTACTGGATGGTCGTCAATCAACCACTGGCAGGCCAAAACCTGCCGAAGATGAGTGGAGACAGACATGAACTCTGAAGTCACTCCTGCGAGCGCGGGCAACAAGCTCCGGTTCCTGCTAATCGAAGACAACCAGGCCGATGTGGAACTGATGGTATACGAGCTCAGGCATGCCGGATTCGACTTTTGTTTCAAAGTCGTACAGACCGCCGAAGATTTCGACCGCGAGTTGCGGAGCTTGCGTCCTCACATCGTGCTGGCCGACTACAATCTCCCCAACTGGAGAGGCATAGAGGCGCTCGAAATCATTGCGCGTGAAGAACAAGACGTTCCGCTGATCCTAGTCACCGGGGCTCTCGGCGACGTGACGGCCGTCGACTGCATAAAAAAAGGCGCAACGGACTACGTCCTAAAAGGCGCTCTGGCGCGCTTACCGGTCGCTGTTCGCCGAGCGTTGCAAGAGAAGACCGTGTGGGAGCAGCGTAAACGTGCGGAAGACAATCTGGCGCGTTCGAAACGAGATTTGGAGTTGTACGCTCATGTCGCGTCCCATGATCTCCAGGAACCCCTGCGGATGGTGGCATCCTACACGCAACTTTTGGCTATGCACTACCGCGACAAGCTTGACAAGGACGCGAACGAGTACATCGATTACGCGGTTGAGGGCGCTCTGCGCATGAAGACATTGCTCAGCGACCTGTTAGTAGTTTCCCGAGTTGCGCAAACCGACGCCAATTGCGCGAATTCCGAGTGCAATGTCGCGCTCGCTGAAGCGCTAGGAAACCTGCGCGGAGCCATCGACGAGAGCGGCGCGGTCGTTACTCAGGGACTGCTCCCAACGGTTGCGGGAGAGCGAATTCATTTGGTCCGGCTGTTCGAGAACCTCATTAGCAACTCGATCAAGTTTCGGGGTAAGGAAGCACCAAGGATCAGAGTCTCGGCAGAAAAACAGGGCGAAGAATGGATCTTTGCGGTGGCCGACAACGGCATCGGCATTTTGTCCGAATATAAAGACAGGATCTTCGTCATTTTTCAACGCTTGCACGGCCGGGAAAAATACTCTGGGAACGGAGTGGGGCTGGCGATTTGCAAGAAGATAGTCGAACATTATGGGGGGAAAATTTGGGTTGAGTCAGAGCCCGGGTGCGGCTCCATTTTCCGCTTCACCTTGCCGAAAGCTGAGCATAGCTAGAATAGGTGCGGGAAGTCGCTGTTGCATCTAAAGACGTGTACTTGCTATCACGATTGTGCGCGCCGCTCGATCTTCCGGCAGCACGAGCGGCGTAAACCCTTGGGCGTCGACTGTCGGATAGCCATGTCTCGAAAACCACGAGACATGGGCTCCCACGGAATGGCGCGGCTAGCAAAAGAACATTTCATAGGCTGGGGCAGCGGCGTCCGAGAACGTCTACACTCGAGCCAAAATCGCGCTTAAATGGGCACCAGGCACCCGATAACTTCCCCACTCAAGCCAAAATCGGGCTTGAATGGGGCACCAGGCCGCCATCCCCTGCGTCGCGTGCTTGCGGGGAGTAATGCGGCTTCGTATAGTGCGTGCATGCGCACGATCGGGCTGCCTGTTCTGCTGCTTTGTGTCATTGTTTTGGCGTTCTGCGGGGTGGTCTATGCGGGCTGCCGGTCTTGGCGGAGGATGAGTGCCGGCAAACGGATTGGGGGCGTGTTGCTGCTGTCGCCGCATTTTCTGCTGATTGTTTGTATCGTCGTGTTGTTGGTATGTGGCAAGGCGCCGCAGGGATCGCGTTGTTTCAATGACCAGTTTGCAAGCGGCGTTTTCGCGCTGTTCATACTGCCGCTCCCAACTCTGGTGGGCACATCGGTGGCGCTTAGTATGTTCAGGCGCGCTCGTCGGGGCGGCTTGCGGTGAGGCGCATTCTAAATTGGGTGCGACAGTTGGAACTGGGCTTTTATCTGGACTCTTAACTGGACTTTGACTGGATATGCGAAAGGAGCATCGCTATGGGATCTGACTCTGGATTGGACGGCGCTGCATTTACTGACTGGAAGATCAAGGAACTTTCCGCTGGAGCGGAGGGCGGCTGGCGCGGCAAGGTGCTGGCTAAGGTGCGCGACATTATTCATCAGGCGGACCCGGAGATTGTGGAAGAACGGAAGTGGGTGAAGGCGACGTCGCCGGGGACTCCGGTGTTTTCGCACGGCGGGATTGTGTGCACGGGAGAGACGCACAAGAACGTCGTCAAGATGACGTTTGCCAAGGGAGCGGCGTTGAAGGATCCGGCGCGGCTGTTTAACTCCAGCCTGGAAGGGAATGTGAGGCGGGCGATCGACATTCATGAAGGCGACAAGATTAATGAGGCGGCGTTGAAGGAGCTGATTCGGGCGGCGGTGAAGCTTAATGTTGCGGGGCAGGGGGGGAAGGGGACTACGTCGAAGGCCGGCCCAAAGTCCGGTGCGAAGGTCCGGCAAACTGGCGGCAAGTCGGCTAAGAGGTGAAATGGTGGAGGCGGCGGGAGTTGAACCCGCGTCCGAAAATGTTACTGGCTAGGAGACTACATGCTTATTCCAGTTCATGCCTTGGGCATTACCCCAAGACGTTCGCGACGGCTGCTCAGAACGGACAAGAAACAGTCGTTGCTAGCCTGAGATCTTAGCCTCCCAACCCAGACGTAGCGGGGAAGAGCAGCCCTCTGTGTGACGCTCGCTCACCGCCCGAGGGCGAAGCGGTGGAGAGCGGCTGCCTAACTAATTAGGCTGCGTATGCCATCTGTTGATTGGCAATTATCATTTTGCAAGCGATTACGGGTGCCTACACCCCGGCATGCCTCCTGGCCGCAAGCATCTCCGTCGAATCCGGGACGCCCCCACTCGGTGGGACTGGCCAGCAAAGAACTATCTTTATTCTACACCCGGGATTCTGCGGCTGGGTTGGTTGGCTTGGAGGTCCGAGGTGAGGTCGGTGTTGGTTGTCTTTTCTTGTCTTCCGGCAGCTAGTCTTCTTGCGGCTAGTCAGGTTTCTATGTGGTTGAGCACCAATAGTTTATGGCGCTACGCAGCCGTCTGAGGTGGTCCCGATTGTGATGGGAGTCGAGGTTGCGTTCTTGGTGGGGTCGGTGACTGAGGTTGCGGTGAGGGTGACGGTGGCTCCGGTGGGGATGGCGGCCGGGGAGGTGTAGGTGATCGGCTCGGTACTGGCGGAGGCCGCGGTGGGGGTGAAGGTTCCGCAGGAGGCGCTGCCGCAGGCGGCTTTCCAGGTGACGCCTTGATTTTTGGAGTCGTTGGTGACGGTGGCGGCGACTCCGCATTGTTCGCTGACGGTCATGGCGGAGGGCGGCGTAAAGGCCGGCGTAAAGGTGACCGTGATGGCTGGGGGCGTGGGATTTGTGGCTCCGCAGGCGGAGAAGAGCGCTAGGGCGACGGCGGCGATTAGCGCTGGGAGTTGATGGAGAAGATGAGTCTTTGAGTTGGGCATTCGTTGAATTTGTGTTGAAAGTCTAGCATGGACGGGGAGTGGGCGGACGGAGGCATCGCCTGGTTTTTGTCGCTGCGGAGTTTTGGGGGAATGCTCTACGTGGAACGTTGACGTTATTGTACGCACAATGATTCTTACCCGACTTGTCTTAGAGCGGAAGTTTCGGGTAGCGGAATTGGGATGCTGCCGGGCGAAATCCCAAGATCGAGGCGGTTGTGGAATCCCAGGTCTCGAAAAGAGCGGGACTTGGGGGACCCGGCTTCTTCGCACTCTTTTCTTTCTTTCGCGCATGGTGCTGTCGGTCTGCTGCCCACCCTTCGCAAAATGCGCGAAGGATGGGGCACCGGCTTTGTCGGTGTGCCATCACTTCGGCGAGGGGCGACGAAAGGAACGGCTCTTATTACATACGATCGCGAGGGGCGACGAAAAAAACTCTTATTACATGAGTTCGCGAGTGGCGACGAAAGGAACAGGCCTATTACGTAAGTTCCTGGGCGGAGGCGGAAGGAACGATCCTTATTACATAAGTTCTTTTTAGCTTGCGACTAATGGAGATTCCTATCGCCGCCGATATCCGAGAACATGAATAAGACTAAATTGTCCTCCGTTGTAATCGCGAGCTTCATTCTGATGTCAGGGATGGCCTGGGCACAAACCAGTTCCGGAACCTTGGCCGTTCAGGCCGAACTAAGCGGCTCCATCGATATGACATTTGTCAGCGATGCCGCCGGTGTAACGCTGACGGGCACGGGAACGAATGCCGCCACGGCGGATTTCGGGGCCGTGTCGCGATTCGGCACCCCGCCCACGCACGTAACCCAGACTGTGCAAGGGACTACCAGCATCACAGTCAGCACTCCATTCGATGTATTGGTTAATAAGTCGAACGAGACGAGCGCCAACTATACTCTGAGCGCCGTGCTTGAAACGACGGATGCGGTGAACGTCTGGACCATCGACACGGAGACCGTGCCGACTCTGCCTTCGACTCCGCTGGCGGTGACGATCACAGGAGCCTACGCCTCCGATGCATCGCATACGCTAGGCCTGGTGATACCCGACAGCGAAACGCCTGCGACCATCTCCAACACGATCGACTTTCTAGCGACCGCAAACTAGTTGTAACTGAGCCGACCCTTGCAGGAGCAAGGGTTGGCCTGTCTCTTCAGGTAGCGCATGAAACTTATGGTGTTCCCGTGGTTGCTGCTGGGACTCAGTACCGGGGTTGCCCAGGCTCAGCGACCCAAGCCGGCGATAGCGCGAGCGCCCGCCACCTCGCTTGCCGCGCGGTCGGAGGCGAGCGTTGCCTCGATCACATTTTTCACGGCGCCCGACGGCGCTCCGGTGCAAAGCGCGGGATTGGATCAAGGCACCCTCAACCTGGGTATCTTGTCGAACGCTCCGCGAAATGACGAAAAGCAAGTTCAGATTCAAGCGCAGAAAGACTTGTTCGTAGCGGCTACGAGAGTTGGGGTGCGCGTCGATCTATCGAATTCCGGGCGCGGAGGCACGGCTATGATCAGCGCCTATCTCTTGAGCGCCGATCCCCAGCGCACGGTCTGGCTGGATGGCATTCAGTTGTCGCAGGCACCGGGCATCATCGCGCGGCATGTGTCCTATGGGGAAACCACCGAACATGTTCTGAAAATCGTGATACCGGCTTCGGCGCCGCCTGGGCAACTTTTGGATTTGATCGGCATTATCGTAACTCCTAACTAGGCTCCATTATGCTCATAACTGTGATCCTAACTATGATCCTAACTATGATCCTGACTAGCTACCTACCAAATTCTTATAACTCGTTTGATAACTGACACTCTAACTGAGATTGCCAACTGAGGCGCGGATGAAGTCAACGTACTCTCGAATCTGGATCGTCGGCGGGCTGCTGGTGGCCGCTCCTCTTTGCGTTTTGGGGCAGACTCGATCGGTCATCCCGGATGAAGGGTTGGAAGCGTCCGGTCATCGCTTGTCCGCGACGGGCGATCTAGCCTCGGCGGTCGAGCCCCAACCCGCGCCGCCTCCTGCACGCAGTTCGGTGTCGCTCTCCCCAGCCGTGGCTGCCGTGAATTGCAAGCTGGGTCAGAGCAAGACGGAAACGCTGACGCTCACCAATCGGACCGACCAGCAGCTGGTGTTTGAAATGATCGCGGAGGACGTGGTGGTGCGGGACGGGAAACGGGTATTCGCGCTGGCGGGCGAAACGCCGGAAGGAATCGCGACCACGGCGGTGTTCACGCAGAAACAAGTGGTGATTCCGCCCCGGGAGTCGTCGTCGGTCGGGGTCACATTCACGGTTCCTCCGAAAACGGATGTGCGCGCGGCGGTGGCTGTGTTTCGGGGATCGACCAAAATCTCGGGCCAGGGCACCGTCAAAATGACGGCATCGCTCGGAACGTTGTTTACATTTACAACTTCGGAAAATTTTAGTATTGCGACCGCGCCCCTCGACCTTACTGCGCAGTCGGCGACGGCCAACCTGCGTATTTCTCAGCTCCTCACGAATACGGGCTCGGAGCCGGTGGTGGTGGACGGAGTGGCGGCGGTGCTCGATCACGCGGGAGCGATGGTGGGCAAGGCCGCTTTCGAACCGCAGCGGCTGTTGCCGGGCGAGCGATTGCCCTTCATGACCGAATATTCCGCCGAGCTCAAAAGCGGATCGTACCGCGTCTTAGCGTCCTTTCAATACGGCGGAAAGGTTGTCACCAGCTCGAACGACTATACGGTGCCATGAAGCGATGGCTGTTTATCTGGATGCTCGGGTGGATGTTCGGGTTACAGCCGACGCTGGCAGGAGCCCAGGCGCTAGCGGTGGCTTACCGCGACACGATCACGGTTCCCGTCCCGGGAGCGGTCGCGGCTTTTTCGTTGAATTCTTTTTTCGCCGAGGCCAAGGTGGATTCCGAGGAGCTGATTATCTTCGGGAAGAATCCGGGATCGGCGCATATCGTGGTGGTGACCCATGAGGATACGAAGACCTTTGAGGTGCGCATTCTTCCCAATCCGCCCTCCCATCCACCCGGTTTTGTGCCGCCGCTGTCGGCTGCGGCCGCACGCGAGAACGGGAGTTATGAGACGCGCTTCACATCCAACCCTTCGCAATCGGAGAACATACTGGATTCGACGCGCCGGGAGGGCGATCGGTCGGTAACCGTGCATTTAGCCAGCACGGTTTTGATTACACCCGAAGACGGCCGCAGCGCTTTCGCCGTGACTTCCGCTTCCTACCAGATCATAAGTCCGGCCCGCGACGTTACATTGCTGGACCAGCTCGTGACTAACTCTCCTTTGACAGTCGATGGGTCGATTGTGCGGGGGTTTCATTTGCGGGAGGGCAACTTCTTTTTTCATGGCGGCTATACGTCAACCGCGGCGTTCGAGAACCTGATTTTCCCGACCCAAAAAGAAGGGGTTGCCGGGATCGGCTATCGATTCGCCGCTGGCAGCCATGCCTTTGTGATGCCCAACGTTTATTATTTCTCCGGAAGCCGGAGCTCGGAAAATTATCTTGGGGCGGGCGGGGTCGCTTCGGTGCTCTATGACTACCAGCGGGGAAAGAACCTCGAGTTACTGGCGGAGACTGGCTTCAGCCGCGGCCTGGCAGAGGCGACGCGGTTTCATTCCTACACGGCGCACGATCAGGTGATTGCCAATCTGCGGTATGAACCGATCCATTTTGCGGCGATCGGGCTTAACAATCTGCACGGGCTGTATTCCAATTTCGACTGGACTCGGTATGTGACGGCTCGCCTGACTTCGACGGTTACATTTTCCGGAAACCATTACAACCTTCCGGCATTGAACATGACCAATGTGGTGGCGGATCTGAATCTGCAATTTCAGCTTTCGCGGCATTGGCTGGTGGTTTCGGGGATCGACCATGGAAGTTCCGAGTCGCGAATTCCGGTGGGCCCGTCGATTTCCACGGTTGGATTGCCGGCCAGTATCGGCTTCGACTCTCGTCATCTGCAAAGCAGTTTTCTGTATCAATATTCGGCGGGTTCAGGCGCGGTCTCGCGCTCGGAAGAGATCCGGATGGCACTCGGCACCCATTGGGGCGCATTCCGGTGGCAGGGCTATGTGGATCGGCAAACGCAAGCCCTCTCGATTGCATTTGGGCAGACTGGAACGCCGGGGCTCCAAGATGCGCTCGAAACGCTGGGCGTGTCGGCAACTACACCGGAACAGATTGCGCTCGCGCTGAGCGAGACGGCGGGATTGGTCAACCAAAGACTGATCCCGGGAATCAAGATCGACGTGAGCCCGGTGCGCTTGCAGGCGAGCAGCGATCTGGCGTGGTCCAATCACGCGCACTCCCGGCAGCGGCTTGACTTCCGGCTGCTCTATAACGAGAACGAACTGGAGGAGGGCGAGGAGCGGACGACGATTGGAACGTTCTCTTATTCGGTGAATTTCAAGAATGTGAACGAACTGTTTGCTTCGGTATCGCTGTTCCGGGGCGGTATGCAGGCGGGGTGGAACTCTCCCATATTTGAGGTTTCGCTGCGCCATCAATTGAGCAGCGTTCCCAATTTTATTATTTCAAGGCGGCGCGGAAATATTTCCGGGGTGGTCTTCGCGGATGACGGAGCGACTGGCGTCTACCATGCGGGCGGGCCGCTATTGCCGGGCGTGGAGGTGATCCTGGACGACGTCCGGCGGGTGCGGACCGACAAGCGCGGTGGCTACCTGTTTGCTCACGTGTCGTACGGTTCGCATAGTGTGGAAGTAATCTACCGTTCGGCGCAGCCATTTTTTTTCACGACCGCGTCGAGGGTGCAATCGGATGTCGATGCTCAGGTTAACTTCGGAATCGGCCTCTCCTTTGCGCGTCTCTCGGGCTGGGTTCGCAGCGATATGGGGATCGGCCTACCGGCGGTTGAGCTGATTATTTCGCAAGGTCCGAAGAAGGTTCGCGCCCACACCGATAGCGAGGGGAGGTTTCGTGTCGAAGGGCTGTCGAGCGGCGAGTATGAGGTCACGATTGATCCCGACTCAGTCCCTCCGGGGTATTCGCTCACTCAACTGATGGGCAAGCGAACGACTGTCGATCCTTCGGTCCCGGCGCACAGCGAGTTCACGTTGAAGGCTATCCGCAACGTGTCGGGACTGGTCACGAGATATGATCCTGCCGCTCAACGTTTAGTACCGGTGCCTGGAATCGTTGTGCTGCTCAGGGAACTTGGGCGCGAGTGCGTGGCCGACAAAAATGGAATTTATCTTTTTCGGGACTTGCCGCCCGGGGTGTACAGCCTGGTGATTGTGTATCAGGGCAAAGAGACAAAGAGGATGATAACGGTCCCGGATGGACCGGCGTTTCCGAGGAACGTCGACATCAACCTGGTTGGGAATTAGGTGCGCGGAGGTGTGATCGTCAGACACCACGAATCTATGGATGCAACGGCCGGAGACAATTTATTTACAAAGTTCTGACGGCTGAGTGACATTCATCTGCGGGTCGGAAGTTAATTTGGGTGGGGCTCTGCGGTTCGCGCCAAATCTGACAGAGATTCGACAGTCGGGGCGTCAGGATTGTCGGAAAGATCGTTCAGAAAACGATCGTCCAAAAACAAGGAAGGCCACTTCGTGAAATACAAACATTTTGTTCTGGCATTGGCCGTTGCGGCGGCTGGGTTGGGTGCTTTGCGGTTGGGGATGCCTGCGGCGGCACGGGCGGGAGTGGAGGTTGGTCCGGGAACTGTGATTGTACATAGCCAGTTTGGCGGGCAGATTTTTGGCTTTGACATTGACCAGAACGGCACGGAGGGCGTGCTCTGCGAGTCGTCGCTTTTGGAGAATGGAAAAGACCTGGCGGCGGTGGAGACGTTTGATCAGGCTACGGGCGTGATTGTGAAGGTCGTGAAGAAGCTGGAGACGGAAGACGACTTTTTGACGCTCGGAATTACGGGCATGAGTGTCGGACTGGTGGAACACGAGCACGTGGTGGGAATTTATGTGCATAACCGGATCTATAAAGAGTTGAGTCCGCTGGATGCGAACAAGTTCAACGGCACGTGGAAATCTCATTTGAAATATGACGACCTGATATTGGGCGTGAGCCGGAATCAGGTGCAGCCGAACCAGACTTCGACTACGAACGCGGTGCTGGCGTTTCAGAATTTCGGCAACAACAATACGTTTGTTTTTGGGACGGATGTCGGCTCCAATACTTTTGGGCCGCTGATTACCTTGACGGACCCGACATTTTATTTCAGCAACGAGCCGGTGGTGGGCTATGACGGGGCGACCAACCAGGCGGTGGTGGCGTCATCTTCGGGCGAGGTGGGGGGACCGGCTCCGCAGATTGCGCTGGTTAATCTGACGACCGGGAAGGTGACGCAGTTTACGGGAATTCTGGGGCCGGCTCCGTATCACCAGGGAACGGTCAACGGGATTGCGGTGGATTCGGCGGACGGAATTGCGGTGACGACTACCGAGCTGGATGCGCGGGTGGAGTTTTATAACCTGGCGAAGCAGACGGGATTTGCGGTGACATTGCCGGGGAATGTGGGGCAGCTGGAGAGCGGGACGGATGTGGAATACGATCCGGTGAACAAGCTGTTTTTTATCGCGCAATCGGTGTCGTCGACGGGACCGGGCAGCAGCATACAGGTGTATGACACGAAGGGGAACCTAGTGGAGTCGCTGAACGGATTTAGTTTTTCGAATGCGTCGAACGTCGTGGGGACGCACATTGCGCTGAATCCTTCGAACCGCAGCGGGTATGTGGATGGGCCGGATTCAGGGGTGACGGAGATTCAGTCGTTCACGTATTAGGGCGGTGTTTCTTTGGCGGCTAACGCGTTGCTGAAGAACTCCGCCATCGCCTCAGGGGCTGAAGCCCAAATCGCAACGAACGAACTTATCGCAGCGGTAAACCGCTGCGCCACCCAAAAGCAATTCGACAACAAGCGAGCGCAACCAAAAGCAATTCAACGTCCCGCGAGTGCAGCCAAACGCAAAGTCAGTGTCAGGGTGCCAAGTCGAGTTTTCGGCGCGGCTCTCTCGAATTTTGTCTGAATTGCATAGAATTTTGTAATGGCAGACGAGTAATTCGGAGGCAATTTAGCCTCGCGGGAGGCGAATTAACCGCTTTTCATTTGTCTCTAAATTGTAAAATCCCTGTCACTTTCTATTCCAAAATGCGCCAATAAGGTCAAATCAGGCTAGAGTTTAGCGGTATCATACATGCCTGAATCGGGTGTGGCGGGAGACGCGAATGCTGAAGAGTGCGGGACAAGGAGCGACGATGGAACTGGCTCCGGCGGGCGGCGAAAAAATATTGGTGATTGAAGACGACCGGGCGGTGCAAAAGGCGCTGGTGCGACTGTTTGAGGGGGAAGGATTCACGGTCGAGGTCGCCGGAAACGGGACGGAGGGGCTGGAGCTGTTTCGGGCGGCGGCTCCATCGGTGCTGGTGCTTGACCTTAGTCTGCCGGGGACTCCGGGACAGGATATTTGCCGCGAGATCAGCCAGGCGGCGCCGTCGTTGCCGATCATTATTTTGAGCGCGCGCACGGAAGTGATGGACAAGGTGCTGCTGCTGGAGCTGGGCGCGCATGACTATGTGACCAAGCCGTTCAGTCCGCGGGAACTGCTGGCGCGGGTACGGACGGCGATGCGGCGGCGGGCGGCGCAGCCTTCGGTGGGTGAGATGTTCAGCTTTGGTGATGTGAAGGTGGACTTCAAGAAGATGGAGCTGCGTCGGGATGGTGAAGTGGTGCCGATGACGTCGCAGGAGTTCAAAGTGCTGAAGTTCATGATTCAGAATGCGGAGCGTGTGCTGACGCGGGAAGAGCTGCTGAATCAGGTGTGGGGATATAGGAATTATCCGAGCACGCGGACGGTGGACAACCATATTTTGCGATTGCGGCAAAAGCTGGAAAAAGATCCGGCGAACCCGCTGCATTTTCGGACGGTGCATAGCGCGGGGTATAAGTTTGTGCCCTGATCGGGCACAACTATCGGGTCATCGGGTGATCGGGTCATCGGGCCATTGAAAGTCAAAATCTAGCTGGAATTGAGTTGGCTCTTAGATGACCCGAGGGTCAGATCGCTATTGCTCGGTTTTTAAAGTCTTTTCGGTTGCTTCATGAATGGCATTCGGCTCCGGACTAAATTTTTGCTTTCCATGGTGGCGGTGTCGGCGACCTTGACGGTCGCGACCTTGCTGGTGGTGCAGTACACGGTGCGGCAGCAAGTGCGGGTGGGAATCCAGCGCGATCTGCAAAATTCCGTTTCCGCGTTTCATAACTTCCAAAGACAACGAGAGGCGATGCTGGAGAGCTCGGCGGCGCTGCTGGCCGATTTGCCGAACGTGCGGGCGATGATGACCACGCACGACGCCGCGACCATTCAGGATGCGTCGCGCGATTTGTGGCGGATCGGCGGGAGCGATCTGCTGCTGCTGGCGGACGCGTCAGGCCGGGTGATGGCGCTTCAGACGACGCCGCAGGAGATTACGATCCGCGAAGGGCAGGATTTTTTTCCGCAGCTGGTTGCGCAGGAAGAGACGCGGCACTGGTGGTGCGTGGAAGGGCATCTGTATGAAGTCTTTTTGCAGGACATTTATTTCGGGCCGAAGAGCGAGCACAAGGTGCTGGGGTATCTGGTGCTGGGGTATGAGATCGACGACCGGTTTGCGCGCGAGTTGAGCCGGATTTCGGCGAGCGAGGTGGCCTTTCGGAATGGCAACTCGATCGTGCGGAGCACGCTGAAACCGGCGCAGGAAGCGGAGTTGCTGCGGGTTGCGCCACCGACACTGAACGCAGGAACGGCGCTGGCGGGCGAATCCGAATCGCCGGACGCCGCGGAAGGAATGCGGGAGTCAGACCAGATCCGGCTGGGCGAGGAGCGTTTTCTGGCGACCTCGGTGCAGTTGCCGGCGGCGATCGGCGGATCGGGCGCGCTGAATTTGTGGGTGCTGAAATCGTTTGACCAGGCGACGGCATTTTTAAGCAATCTGAATGAGCTGCTGATCGCGCTTGGCCTGACGGCGGTGGTGGCGGGGACGATGCTGGTGTTTGTGATCTCGCGGACTTTCACGCGGCCGCTGGAGAACCTGGTGAGCGGCGTGCGGGCGCTGGAGCAGGGAAACTTTGAGTATCCGCTGGAGGCGCACGGGGGCGATGAAGTTGCGGAGGTGACGGGAACGTTTGACCGGATGCGAACGAATCTCCAAAAGACGCAGCGCGAGCTGCTGGATGCAGAGCGGCTGGCGACGATCGGGCGAATGGCGAGTTCGATTTCGCACGATTTGCGGCATTCGCTGGCGGCGGTGGTGGCGAATGCGGAATTTCTTTGCGAGAGCAAGCTGACTCCGGCGCAGCGCGAGGACCTGTACGCGGAGATACGAGTCGCGGTCAACCAGATGACGGACCTGATCGAGTCGCTGCTGGAATTTTCGCGGACGCGGGAATCGTTGCGGCCGTCGTATGGCGATGTGCGCTCGGCGGTGGAGCGGGCGGTGCAGTCGGTGAAGGCGCATCCGGAGTTTCAGCGAGTGCGGATCCGGATCACGAGCGAAGGGTTGACGGAAGGATGGTTCGATTTCAAAAAGCTGGAGCGGGCGCTGCTCAATCTGCTGTTGAATGCGTGCGAGGCGGTGCCGGCGGATACGGGAAGAATTGAGATTGGGATGCGGCGGGTGGCGGAGAAGCTGGAGATTCGCATAGAAGACAATGGGCCGGGCGTGGCGGATGTGGTGCGGGAAAAGTTGTTCGATCCATTTGTGAGTTATGGAAAAGAAAACGGGACCGGCATGGGGCTGCCGGTGGTGCAGAAGATTGTGCAGGACCATGGCGGCGAGGTGATGGTGGAGCGGACGTCGGGGACGGGAACGACGTTCCTGATCAACATGCCGCTGAGCCCGGCGCCGGAAGATGCGCTGGCCGCCAAGCATGAGATGTAAGGCTTCATATTTTCTGTTGGAAATTTCTGTTGGGAATCCTTGCAAGCGAAAAGAATCTTGTGCCCGCGGGAGGGGAATATGAGCGCAGGTCAGTACATGAATGCAGGTCGAGGGATTGGACTGCGTCGTGCGGGGATCGTGCTGGCGTTGTTGGCGACGTGGAGCGGCGGGAGCAGGGGGCAGACGGTCGCGCCTGCGCCTACTTCTTCGTCCGCGGCCACTTCTTCGTCATCTTCTTCGTCTTCCGCGATGGCCGCCGATCCATTGGGCCAGGCGGTACGCGAATTGGGCGACCAGGTGCGGGAGTTGCGCGCGTCGATGGCCGAGATGCGGGCGGATTCGGTGCGCTCGCAGGCGGAGACTCGCGAGCTGCGGCGCGAGCTGGATGAGCTGCGGGCTGCGAGTTCGGATCGGCGGCCGGTGGTGACTGAGGCGGTGGTCCGGTCTGAGGGCAAGAGCGCTTCGACGTCGACCGCAACGATGAGCGGTGGTCTTCGCGAGTTGCTTGGCGTTATCGAGCACGGCGGTGTTGAGCATGGCAGTGTTCAACACGACAGCGTTGCAGGGTCACAGGATCAGAGCTCACAGGAGCAAGGCGTTTCGACCGGGTCGTCATCCAGCACTCCGGCCGTTACTTCTGTCGTTACTCCTGACGACCAAAAAAAAACGGGGCGTCCGGCTACGCTTGAGGAGGAATACGAACTGTTGAGCGGGAAGGTGGACGATCAGTATCAGACGAAGGTGGAGAGCGCGTCGAAGTACCGGATGCGAATTTCGGGAATTGTGCTGACGAACGTGTTCAGCAATCAGGGCGAGGTGGACAACATCGATATTCCGGAGCTGGCGTATGGGCGGCAGCCGGGCGATTCGGGTGGAAGTTTTGGAGCGACACTGCGGCAGTCGCAGGTTGGTTTTGAGGTGTTCGGACCGCGGGTGGCGGGAGCGCGGACGCGCGCGGATTTGTCGGTGGATCTGGCGGGAGGATTTCCGGAGCAACCGAATGGGATCGAATCGGGGCTGATGCGGCTGCGCACGGCGACCATGCGGATGGACTGGGACAACACGTCGGTGGTGGTGGGGCAGGATGGAATTTTCTTTTCGCCGAATTCGCCGACGTCGTTTGCGTCGCTGGCGCAGCCCGCACTTTCATACGCGGGAAATTTGTGGAGCTGGGTGCCGCAGGTCAGAGTGGAACACAGGTTCGCGGTGACGGACTCGTCGAGCTGGCTGGTGCAGGGCGGAATACTCGATCCAGTGAGCGGGGAGGTGCCGGGGACGGGCACGTATCGTTCGGCGGGGCCGGGAGAGGCGTCGCGCCAGCCGGCGTATGGCTCGCGGATCGCGTGGACGCATGACATTTCCGGGCAGCCGCTGCGATTGGGAGCGGGCGGATATTACAGCCGGCAGGATTATGGCTTCGATAGAAACGTCAATGCCTGGGCGGCGATGGCGGACGTGCAGGTGCCGCTCGGATCGCAGTTTGAGTTGAGCGGGAAATTCTATCGCGGGCGGGCGCTCGGCGGATTATATGGTGGCCTGGGACAGAGCGTACTCTTTAGTGGGCCCGATATCGGCGAAGCGTATACCAAACTGATCGGCCTGAATACGGTGGGAGGATGGGCGCAGCTAAAATATCGTCCGGCGCCGAAAGTGGAGTTCAATGCGGCGTTTGGGATGGATAATCCCTTTGCCAAGGATCTGGAGTATTTCCCGTATCCTTACTCGTATCTGGATGCGGGCTTAGCGCGCAATCATGCGGGGTTCGTGAATTTTATTTATCGTCCGCGGTCGGACTTGCTGTTTTCGGCGGAGTACCGGCGGATTGTGACCGACTCGCTTGCGAACGGGAATTGGAATGCGGGGCATTTGAATTTGAGCATGGGAGTTTTGTTTTAGGAGAGCGTCGGGAGACCGTCTTATGTGCCGGCCAGGTGCTTTAACCACGGAGGACACTGAGGTGCACAGAGGAACCTCTTGAACTTGATGGGAGTTACTTAGTCGGTGTTGGGCAATCGGTGTTGGCGAATCGCGGTTGGCTGATCGGGGTTGCCCTGGGAGAGATCGTTCTTAGATAGGCGAGATGAGGCGCGGAAACAAACTGGCGATCTTGATGTTGTTGTGCCTGTGCGCGGCTGGAGTGTGTGCCGAGACGGCGACCGTGCGCGGACGCGTGGAAGTGGCACAGGATGTAAACCAGGATGCGACACAGGGTGCAAATCCGCAAGATGGCAAGACGGTTAAAGCGAAGCGGGCTGAGGCAAAGTCCAAACATGGAATTCCAGCGACCGTGGTGTGGCTGACGCCGGCGCCGGGAAGCGGGGTTTTGCTTGATCCTCCCAAGGCGGATGAGGGCGGCAACCTGCGGCTGGTGCAGCGGAACAAGACGTTTGAGCCGCGGGTGCTGGTGGTGCCGGCGGGATCGATGGTGGAGTTTCCGAATCGCGATCCGTTTTTTCACAATGTGTTTTCGCTGTTTGAAGGGAAGCGCTTTGATCTGGGACTCTACGAGGCAGGTACGACCCGCATGGTGCGGTTCGACCGGCCGGGGATCAGCTACATTTTCTGCAACATTCATCCTGAGATGAGCGCCGTTATTATCACGGTGGCGACGCCGCTCTATGCGATCGCCAACGATGAGGGGCAGGTGAGCATTGCGGGCGTTCCCTATGGACGTTATCTGATGCACACGTGGACCGAGGGGATGGGTCCGGAGAACGTGAAGCCGATGACGCGAGAGATCACGATTGGAGATGGGGCGACGTCGCTGGGCGTGATTCGCGTGTCGGAGGTGAATGGTCAGCACATGGCGCACAAGAACAAATACGGCCGCGAGTATGACGAGCCGACGCCGGATGGTTCGGTTTATCAGGAGCAGAGGTGAGAAGGGTTGCCGGTTGCGGAGAAGATTGAGATCCCTCGTCGCTGCTCCTCGGGATGACAAGTTGCTCGCTCCTCGGGATGACAAGTTGCTCGCTCATAGGATGACAAGTTTGTAGGAGCCTGAAGTTTGCAGGAACCTCCAGCCTGTGGCGCTTGCTTTCCCTTTTACTGTTCCGAGAGAGAAGATTCTTATATGAAAATTGAAAAAATGTTGAAGAAGTATCGCGTGCAGCATGGGAAACATTTTCGGCTGAAGGATTTTGATCCGGCGGATACGCATGGGCTGGATGAGACGAAGGACGAGGCTGAGAAGCTCTTGGCGGACGGCGTCGAAAGATTGAGCGAGCTGCAGGATATTCTGGCGGCGCAGGACCGGTGGGGGCTGCTGGTCATTTTTCAGGCGCTGGACGCGGCGGGGAAGGATGGGACGATCAAGCACGTGATGTCGGGCGTAAATCCACAGGGCGTTGATGTGACCTCGTTCAAGGTGCCGACCGAGGAGGAGCGGAACCACGGATACTTGTGGCGCACCGCCCAGCATGCGCCGGCGCGCGGACGGATCGGGATTTTCAACCGGTCCTATTACGAGGAGGTGCTGGTGGTGCGCGTGCACCCTAAGGTGTTGGCGGGCGAGAAATTGCCGGCAAAGCTGGTGACCAAAAACATCTGGGAAGAGCGGTTTGAAGACATCAATAATTTTGAGCGGTACATGACGCACAACGGGATCGCGGTGGTGAAATTCTTTTTGCATCTTTCGAAGAAAGAGCAGAAGCGGAGATTTCTGGAGCGGCTCGATACGCCCGCGAAGAACTGGAAGTTTTCGGCGGCGGATATTAAGGAGCGCGGGTTTTGGGACGATTATCAGCAGGCGTACGAGGAGACGATCCGGGCGACCGCAAGCGAGTATGCACCCTGGTACGTGGTTCCGGCGGACCATAAGTGGTTCACACGGCTGGTGGTGGCACAGGTTCTGGTGGATGAATTGAAGGCGCTGAAGCTGGCGTATCCCAAGGTGACGGGTGAGATGAAGAAGGAGCTGGCGGCGGCGCGGCGGGGATTGGAGAAGGAGTGAGGGGTTTCAACCCAATGCGGCTGTACCTTTTTGTGGGAAGACTATCTCAGAGCATTCGCTGCAAACGGGGAACGGAGGCTGAGTTAGAATCCCGACATGGAAATTCGCCTTCGGCCGGAACTCGAAGAACTGATCAAACAGGACGTTGAGCGCGGTCCCTACGAGACCGTGGATGAATTTGTGGAGCAGGCAGTTTCCATGCTCCATGAACAGGAAGCCTGGCTGGCCGCGAATCGCGCAGAAATCCAAACCAAGATTGCCGAAGGTTGGGCCTCGGCCCAGAGAATGCGATCGTCTACTTCAAAATGATGGGCAGCGGCTGGTCGTAGGGTTGGATGGTGACCTCCAGCGCCTTGCGCTGATCAAAGGCTTCTTTTCCCACTGGGAAGCTGAACATGATGGTTCCTTTCTGCGAGGCTCCGGGCGGGAGTTTGGTCTCGGGCGGGAGCGGCGGCTCGGAACTTTCCTTCAAAGATGGGAAGGCCTGGAAGTAGCGGTCGAGATCGACGGCGGAGGCGGCCTCGTCTTCGTAGGTTTTGCCGTCGGGGTCGGTGAGCTGCGCCTTCAGAGTGCGAATCCAGAGAGAGCGGCCGGTGGTATTGCGCAGCGTGAGCGTGATGGCGACGAGGACGCTCTTTGTTTGGGCGGGCTTGGCATTGGTGCTGGTTGCAGCGGTGCTCGGGATCGGGCTGGGGAGTTCGGCGGCGGCGACGAAATCGATGGAACCCGATCCCTGCGGCTTGGGGCGTTGCTGAAAGACGATGACCGCCACCACCACGGCAACTGCGGCGATGCAGATCAACACGATGCCGGCGGGCGGCAGATTGCGTTTGGCGGTACCGAATTCTTCGCCAATGTTGAAATTGGTGGGCGGTTCGGCGGGAGCCGTGGACGGTGCAGGCTGCGGTGGCGGAACTGGTTTCGGCGGCGGGGCGGTTTTCGATAGCGGTGGAATTTGGGTCGGGTCGGGGATGGAGTCGGGCATCGCTTGATTGTAGAAGTTGGATTTGCATTAGAGAAGGGGACGGGTCGGCGGGCGGTTCCTATTTTTGCTTTTTCACCACGGAGGCACAGAGACACAGAGAAAACCAACGGCGGGCAAAACCTTTACTTGTTCTGGTTTTTGCCGCCGGTGAACTTATTGCGCATGTAGGCTCCCTCGCACGAAAAGATCAAAACCTTTAACCACAGAGGACACAGAGTGCACAGAGAAAACCAACGGCGGGCAAAACCTTTACTTTTTCTGATTTTTACTGCCGATGCGCATGTAGGCTCCCTTCGCACGAAAAGATCAAAACCTTTAACCACAGAGGACACAGAGTGCACAGAGAAAACCAACGGCGGGCAAAACCTTTACTTTTTCTGATTTTTACTGCCGATGCGCATGTAGGCTCCCTCGCACGAAAAGATCCAAACCTTTAACCACAGAGGACACAGAGTGCACAGAGGTATACAGAGGAACCTGAAGGACTTAATCGGATGCCGGGCAAATCTCGCTCTAACTTAAGTGGAAAAGGCCCGTCCGGGTGAGCTTGGAGTGCAATGACTTTGGTTACCTTGTCTGGGGTGACGGGTGCTGTCACGATGCAGGAGAGTTCCCATTCGGAGGAAACCTGCGGTGACATGCAAACATATTGTAGGGGCGCTGGGATGCGCCGTTCTGGCTCTGAGCACGGTGGGCTGCGGAGCGTTCCAGGGTAAGACCAGCGAATTGAAATCCATTACCTTGACGGCCGCGCTGGTCAATGGCCAGACGCCGGGCTCGCAGAGCGGCTTTTTCACGCTCGAAGGCAACGGTGGAACCATCCAATTGCAGGCGATGGGCGAGTACTCGGGTGGAACGACGCAGGATATTACGCACGTGGTCGCCTATACGGCGGTGGTCGATCCGGAGTATACGGTGGATGCCTTCGGTGACACGCTGCTGCCGCCCTGCCAGGCTCCTGATTGTCCGGCTCCCCAGGACCCGCCGTTCACCAGCGGGACCATGGAATACAGTCAGACGGGTCTTCTCACGGCGGTTGAGCCGGCGACCTGCACCTGGATCGATATCGGACCGTCGGGAACTCCGTCCTGGTTTTATGTCGGGGACTACCTGGTCACGGTTTCGTATCAGGGTGTGACATCGAATCCGATTTTCATTCCGGTGGCGTCGTCGTCCGGGAATCAGTATTACGAGGGCGTCGAAAACAACCCGACTGGCGCTTGCGGACCGACTAGCGGGAGCTAGTCAGCGACTTACCCAGTTAATCGATTCTGCGGGAATGGCTGCAAAAGCCATTCCCGTTTTGCTTTTGCGTGTTCGGAATTCCGTGCTTTGCTCTCCCGCGTTTGGTGTGGCTGCCTCCCAGCCCGTATAATCCTAGGGTTTTGCAGAAAGCATTTTGCGGCAGGCATTTTACAGAAATCCTAAAATTGTCATGGTTTTGAGAACCGCCATAGAAGCGGAGCACGGATGAAGGTGCGCACCGGGATCGAGGTATCGGGGCAATCCGACATCGGCTGCCTGCGAAAGAATAATGAAGATTCGTTTGGCTATTGGGAGCCGGAGGATGAGGCCGAGTTTCAGCGCAAAGGCCGGATGGCGGTGGTAGCGGACGGAATGGGCGGCTACGAAGGCGGGCAGGAAGCCAGCCGGATGGCGGTGGACGCCATGTTGAAGGTATATCGGGAGTCTCCGAGTGAGCCGCAGCAGGCGCTGATTGAGGGACTACAGGCCGCGCACGAGGAGATTCGAGGATATGGACTTTCCCATCCGGAACTGCGAGGGATGGGAACGACGTGTACGGCGGTGGCAATCGCCAACGATTTGCTCTACTTCGTACACGTCGGCGATACGCGCCTTTATCTGATTCGTGATGGGCAGATCATTCAGGTGACGCGCGATCACTC
This sequence comes from uncultured Acidobacteriaceae bacterium, assembly GCA_963803645.1. GTDB lineage: Bacteria > Acidobacteriota > Terriglobia > Terriglobales > Acidobacteriaceae > Acidiflorens. Next base: position 2,796,429 of record CAWDNK010000007.1, read on the forward strand.
TTATGTGGGGCGGCTGGTGGAAGCGGGCATGATCAGCCGGGAAGAAGCCGAGACTCATCCGCAACGCAATATTTTGACGGCGGCAGTGGGAACGAATCCGGAGCTGGTGATGGATTCGCCGGGACAGCCCGAGCCGTTGCGCGCGAAAGATGTGTTGCTGCTATGCACCGACGGATTGTGGGGAGTAGTTCACGACGCGGAGCTTCTGGCGGTGGTGGAAAACCATACCGCCGAGGACGCGGGCCGCGAATTGATTGAACTGGCGCGCGGACGGGGCGGTCCGGATAACATTACGGTGAGCATTCTGCGGCTGGAGTAGGGCGGGTCGGAGTTGCCGGTTGCCGGTTACGAGTTGCCGTTGTTGCCAGTTGCCAGTAAGGTCAAGAGCTTCCCTGATTCTTACTATTTCTGACGTTCGCCCTTTGATTACGTTCGCTCTTTGCGAGTCCGTTCCTTTGGTTAAGTCCGCGCACGGTTTCGCGGGTCTAATTTCCTACAAATGCAAGTTTCTGCACTGCAAGGGGTTTCCTCTCTTTTCTCTCCCATCGATAACTAACTGAAAGCACAGATGCGGGCGGGTCCGGCGTGATTTTGTGCTTTGGCAAAAGACGTGCGGAGTCTATATTGTCTATTCAACAAATAGACATTATGGGAAATGGAGGCTTATGAAGGTTTCGCAGAAAGGACTCTATGCCTTGCAGGCCTTGATGATGCTGGCGCGGCACTCGCAGCAGGGCGCCATCCGCATTCGCGACATTGCGTATGAAGAGAACCTGCCCGAAAAATTTCTGGAGCTGATTCTGCTGGAGATGAAGAACGCGCGCATCGTGGAGAGCGTGCGCGGCGCCAAAGGCGGATACCAGTTGCGACGGCCGTCGTCTGAGATCCGCTTGAGCGAAATTATCCGGCTGATTGATGGGCCGCTGGCTCCCTTTGGGGATGCCGAACATCTGCGCGAGTTGATCGATCGCGATGACAACCGCCGCGCACTCTATGAAGTGTTCCTGGAGGTGCGGGATGCGGCCGCGAAGATCCTCGAGAACACGACGCTGGAAGATCTGGTGCCGAGCCATGCGTCGGGTTCAAAGGCAAGAAACAGCAGGAGGAGAAAATCGGATCTGAGTGTGTTGCCGATGGCGCTCTCGACCGGGGGACAGGCGGCCCATGATTAAGCCGGGTCGAAACGGGTGGTTGATGCTAGTTGTTTTCGCATTGGTGTTGGCAATTGGAAATGTTGCCTGGGGCCAGACGGTTATTCGCGTGGGGTCTTTTCCGAATATCACGCATCCGCAGGCGATGGTGGGCAAGAGCAACGGATGGTTTGAAAAGGCGATGGGGCCGGGCGTGAAGATCGAGTGGAAGAGCTTCAACGCGGGGCCTTCGGCGATTGAAGCGTTATTCGCGGGCGCGCTCGATATGACATACATCGGGCCGAATCCGGCGATTGCCGGCTACATGCGTTCGAACGGCGAGGCATTGCGCATTGTAGCGGGCGCGACCAGCGGCGGAGCGGCGCTGGTGGTTCGAAAGGACTCCGGCATTCAGAAGCCCGAAGATTTTCACGGAAAAAAAGTGGCGACACCGCAGATGGGCAACACGCAGGACGTCGCGCTGCGAGCGTGGCTGCTCGCGCACGGGATGAAGACGACGGACAAGGGCGGAGATGTGCAGGTGATTCCGCTGGCGAATCCGGATCAACTGACTTTGTTTTTGAAGAAAGAACTGGATGGGGCGTGGGCTCCCGAGCCGTGGGCGACTCGGCTGATTCAGCTGGGCAATGGGCGGCTGTTTCTAGACGAACGCACGCTCTGGCCGAACGGCAACTTTGTGCTGACGCACTTGATCGTGCGCACGCAATTTCTCAAGGAGCATCCGGATCTGGTGAAAAACTGGATACGCGCCCACGTCGAATTGACGGAGTGGATCAATGGGCATCCCGCAGAGGCGAAGAAGCTGATCAACCGGCAGATTGCGAAAGAGACCGGGAAAGCGCTGCCGGAATCGGTGCTGGACGAGGCATTCGGGCGGATGACGGCGACCTGGGATCCGCTGCGCGACTCTTTGATGACGTCGGCGAAGTCGGCCTATGACGCGGGTTTCCTCGGACGGCAGATGCCGGATTTATCGAATTTGTATGACTTGACGTTGCTGAACCAGGTTCTTGCTGAAAAAGGAAAGAAGGCCATCCGATGAGCGCAAGTCCACAGAGTTCTTACCCACCGGTGGTTCCACCGATGCCTCGCCGTCCGGCGGTGCGAGTGAATCTTTTTCAAGGGAAAGGCGTGGCCTCGGTCGGCGAAATGCCGCTTGGCGAAGTGGTTGTGCCCAAGGTTGCGCTGGATTCGATTTCGCTCAGCTACAAGACGACCAAGGGCGAGCGCTTGCTGGCGCTCGACAAGATCAATCTGGAAGTGCGGCCGGGAGAATTTTTGTGCGTGGTGGGGCCGTCGGGATGCGGAAAGTCGACGCTGCTGCACCTGATCGCTGGACTGCACGCGCAGACCTCGGGCAACGTGCTGGTTGATGGCAAGCCGGTGACCGGGCCGGGGACGGATCGCATTTTGATTTTTCAGGAACTCGGATTGTTTCCGTGGCTGACGGTGGCGGGCAATGTGGAATTCGGCATGAAGATGAAGAATGTGCCGAAGGCCGAGCGCGAAGAGAAGGTTCAATATTTCCTGCGGCTGGTGCAGCTCTCAAAGTTTCGCAACAGCTATATTCATCAGCTTTCGGGCGGAATGCGGCAGCGGGTGGCGCTGGCGCGCGCGCTGGCGACCGAACCGGACGTGCTGCTGATGGACGAGCCGTTTGCCGCGCTGGACGCGCAGACTCGCGACCTGCTGCACGACGAGCTGGAGCGCATTTGGGCCGAGACGGGCTCGACGATTATTTTTGTGACGCACAATGTGCGCGAGGCGGCGCGCCTGGGCGATCGCGTGGTGCTGCTGACTTTTCGTCCGGGACGCGTGAAGCAGGAGTTCCGCGTGAATCTGCCACGGCCACGCCACATGGAGCATCCCGACGTCACGCGCATGGCGCGAACCGTGCTTGATTGTCTGCGGGAAGAAATCGACAAAAGCCGGGAGGTCGAGTACGCCGATGAAAAAGCTCGCTAGACAAGTTCTTTTTTATGGCGCGCTGATCGGCGTTTGGGCGTTGATTGCCCGGCTGCACATCTGGCCGCCGTATCTGTTTCCCCCGCCCTGGGGAGTGGCGCAGGCGCTGCGCGATGGTTTTGCGGATCACAGCTTCTGGATCGGCATTGCCGTAACCATGAAGCGCATGGTGATCGGCTACAGCCTGTCGGTGGTGCTGGGAATGATGTTGGGGCTGAGCGTTTCAAGCAGCAAATTTCTGGAAGAGACGCTGGGCGGATTGCTAGTGAGCCTGCAATCGCTGCCCAGCATTTGCTGGATTCCGCTGGCCGTGTTGTGGTTTGGGCTGACCGAAAAGGCGATTTTGTTTGTGGTGCTGATGGGCTCGCTGCTCTCGGTGACGATCGCGATGGAAGATGGCCGCAAGCAGATGCCGAAGATTTATGGCATGGCGGGACGGAATCTGGGAGCGAGCGGATTCCGGCTTTTCTGGTCGGTGTTGCTGCCGGCAAGCTTGCCGTTCATCGTAAATGGAATGAAACAGGGATGGGCGTTTGCATGGCGCTCGCTGATTCAGGCGGAGATGATTTTTCTGAGTCTCGGACTTGGACAGTTGCTGATGATGGGTCGCGACTTGAGCGATATGAATCAGGTGCTGGCGGTGATGATTCTGATTATTGTGCTGGGGTATCTGGTGGATGGATTGATTTTCCGGACGATGGAGCGGCGGTTGCAGGAGAAGTATGGGTTGACGGCTTAGGGCAGCTACTAGCTACTAGCTGCTGGCTTCTAGCAAACAAATTCTACGTCGAGATGCGGGTGGCGCGTCTCCGCCTTCGCCACGGCTTTGTGATGGCACACAATGGAGACGGGGACGGCGGCGTCTCTACAACCGCGTAATACACACTCTTCTTGATCTCACTTCACGGGCGGTCTGCTCCATAAATTCCCCGCAGTCGGCTAGATCACGAGGCCCCGAGCAGCGACAGAGAGTCGCATAACCTACCCCGAGGGAAGGGCAGCTGTTTTCGAGTAGCAATCGTCCTTCGCTATAATCAAGCGAGTGAGCATGAAAAGTACATTAAGTGGCGGCAGCGCTGAAGGGGTTTCGGAGGCGGGCGCTCCGCATGCTGCGGGCGGCGTGGCGCGGGCCGAGACTGGCGTGGCGCGAGCCTTTGAGGCTCTGCTTTCGGGCTGCGCGGTTTATGACCTGAGTTCGCGCGCGAAAATCCGGCTCACGGGCAGCGACCGGGTGCGCTGGCTGAACGGGATGGTGACGAACAACATCCGCGACCTGGCGCCGAATCATGGCGTCTATTGTTTTCTACTGAATGCGCAGGGGCACATTCAGGCCGACTTTTATGCCTACAACATGGGCGAGTCGATCGTGGTGGATGCCGACGGGCAGTTGCGCGAAAAAATTCTGGCGCACTTTGACAAGTTCATCATTACGGACGACGTGGAAGTGGCGGACGTAACTTCGACGCTGGGCACGATTGGCGTGGCGGGTCCGCAGGCGAAGGCAGTATTGCGCGCGGCCGGAGTTGATGTGCCCGATCTCGCGCCGCTCGAGTTGTGCTCGCCGAAGTGCAACTGCGCATGTGAATGCCTGAAGTGCACGGTTGTGCGCGGGGATGAGGCTGCGGGCGAGTCGTATGAGATCTGGCTTGCGCCGGGGCAGATGAGAGCCGCTTGGGACGCGCTGATTGCCGCGGGTGGTGCGGCTATTGACGGCGCGGGCGGGGGTGCGACTGACTTAGGAACGACTGACTTAGAAACGACGGGCGCTGACGCGGGCAGCGCAGGTGCGGCCGCAGGCGCTGACGCGCTGGAGTTGTGGCGCATCAGCCGGGGCATTCCACGTTATGGCGTGGATATTCGCGAGCGCGATCTTCCGCAGGAGACGGGGCAGGAGCGCGCGCTGAATTTTACCAAGGGCTGCTACCTTGGGCAGGAGATCGTGGAGCGCATCCGTTCGCGGGGCGCGGTGCACCGTCAGTTCTCGGCGTTTTTGGTCGAGGGCGCGCTGCCTGCTGCGGGGACGAAAATTCAAGTGGACGAAAAAGACGTTGGCGAGATTACGAGCAGCGCCGATTTGCCGCTGCCCGCGGGGAATCGTGGCGTAGCGCTTGGTTATTTGCGGCGCGAGGCGGCGGGCAAGGGCTTGCGGGCCGGTGCGGCGATGCTGAAACCGGCGGCGCTGCCGATCATCTAAGTTAAGTTGCCGGGTGAGTTTGAGGGTTTGGGCTGGGGCGGCTTTAGAACTCGGGTGAGACTCCGATTGAGTGGGCGCGAAAAGGCGTCCACCACAGAGTACACGGAGTTTCACAGAGGAAATCGAACTGCAAAGAGCGGGAAAACACACATGGCTGAAAAGAGAAAAGACGAATTCAAAGTAAGCGATCGGCGATTGTTCACGCCAGACGGCGAGCTGCGCTCGACTTCTGACGAGAAGGAAGCCGCTCCGGCTGAGCAGGCCGCGCCCGCTGGCACGGCGTCCTCTACCCCAGTTTCCGCGGCACCAGCTCCCGCCGCACCGGCTCCCGCTGCATCGGCGCCCGCCCGCTCGACCCAGAGCGTTGACACAACTGTTGCGACCCAGGTTGCTGACTCGGCGGTTGCAGTCCAAGTTGAACCGGACGCGCCTCCGCCTCCGACTGCTTCCGAACAGAAGGCGCAGGACGACGCGTATCGCGAATCTTCGCGGGACCTCGACCGCCGCGTCGAACTGAGCGGCCACAGCTCCAAGGAACTTGAAGTGACGTTCGAGCGCTTCATGGCGTCGCTTTACATGACGGCCATGATGCAGCTGGGCCTGATGCACGAACAGGGCGGCCAGCCCGGCGTTGACCTGATCGGGGCGCGGCAGACGATCGACACGCTCGGCATGATCGCCGAAAAAACCAAAGGCAACCTCACTCCCAAAGAGCAGGGATTCCTGCAAAACTGTCTCTACGAGCTGCGCATGGCCTACGTCGAAGTCACCAACGCGCTGGCACGCGCACCGCAGGCGCCCGGCCCGGTCACGGGAACCAACGGCTGATGCAGGCAACTTTGACGGTTCTCGGCAGCGGCACTTCGATGGGCGTTCCGACCATTGGCTGCAACTGCGCCGTGTGCCGTTCGTCCGATCCGCATGACCGGCGCACGCGGCCGTCGATTCTGCTCAGCTACGACCAGCATCATGTGCTGATCGATACGACTCCCGATTTTCGCGAGCAGGCGCTGCGCGAAAAGATCACGCAGCTCGATGCCGTCATTTATACACACACGCACGCCGACCACATTTTAGGCATCGACGACCTGCGGCCGCTTAGCTATCACCATAAGGGTGGCAAGCTGCCGCTTTATGCGACTACGGCGAATTGCGAATTTCTGCGGAATATGTTCCGGTACATCTTCGACGCGAACTACAAATTTGGAGGGTTGCCGCAGGTGGAGCTGATTCCGACCGACGGTGCGCTCGATTTGTTCGGCGCGCACTTTGAGCCGGTGACGGTGATTCACGGGGAGACGCCGATTCTTGGTTTTCGTTTTGGATCGGCTGCGTATTTGACCGATCACAGTTCGGTACCGGCGGAATCGATTGAGAAGCTACGCGGGCTCGACATTCTCTTTCTCGATGCGCTGCGCCACAAGCCGCATCCGACGCATTCGTCGGTGGAGCAGTCGTTGCAGATTGTGGCCGAGGTCAGACCGAAGCGCGCGTTCTTCACGCACATCTGTCATGACCTGCCCCACGAGGCGACCAATGCCGCCTTGCCGGCTGGGGTGAAGCTGGCTTATGACGGGATGAAGCTGGAGTTTGAGATTTAGGTTGCCACCGAAGCGAACGCTCATGCAGGTATTTCACCAACTCGCCGACATTCCGCCGGACTTTGGTCCGTCGATTGTGAGCGTCGGCAACTTTGACGGCATTCACCGGGCGCACCGGGCCGTCATCGATGAGATTGTGCGACGGGCGCGTGCGGCGAGTGCGTCGTCGGTAGTGGTGACTTTTGAGCCGCATCCGGCTCGTATTTTGCGACCCGACCACGTCTTCAAACTGCTGACTCCGACCGCTGAAAAACTTCGCCTGCTGGAGGCGACTGAATTAGACGCGGTTTTACTGCTGCCATTTTCGCGCGATCTCTCGCTGATGACGCCACACGAGTTCGCGCATGACATCCTGAAAAAGCATCTTCATGCTCGCGAGGTACATGAGGGGTATAACTTCCGCTTTGGCCATCAGGCAGCGGGAACTATTCAAGTATTACGCGAACTGGGACAGAGTATGGATTTCGAGGTGCACGACTACCCCGAAATGCGGCTGCGCGGCGAGCATGTTTCAAGCAGCCACATCCGCAAACTGCTTTCTGAGGGGCGCGTGAGCCGGGCGCGCCATCTGCTGGGGCGGTCGTTCAGCATCGTTTCTACTCCGGGCCGGGGTCGCGGCTACGGTTTGAAGTACACCGTGCCTACCATCAACCTGGCGCGCTATGAGGAACTTGTGCCGAAGGATGGCGTCTACATCACGCGCATGCGCGTGGGCGCGGGTACGAATGGCGAGTGTTTTGATTCGGTGACCAATGTTGGCAACCGACCGACATTTGGGGCCGATTCGTTTGCAATTGAAAGTCATCTGCTGAATTTTCATGCGCTGGAGCTGACGGCGGAGACGGAAGTTGAAGTGCATTTTCTGGATCGGCTGCGGGATGAGATTAAGTTTCCGTCGGTGGAGGCTTTGAGGGAGCAGATTGGGCGGGATGTGGGGAAGGCGCAGCGGTATTTGGGGAGGGTGGGAGCGACGTCCGCCAAATCTGCCGGCTAGAAGTGAGCGATGCTTGTTGGATTTTCGGCCATCCTCGATTCTGGCTACCCCTTCCCCCCTCTCTTCGGTCACTTGCTCAGCGCCACACACTGGGTTGATAATTCTATTGCGGCAATGCAGCGTTGAGCAGTCGAGACTCTCGAAAATGCCTCACGATCAAACCAAGGAAAAGGCGCACGAACTGATCGAGCGTATGGCTCCAAGCCAGGTTTCCGCCGTGGTCGGTCTGCTGGAAACCATGCTCGATCCCGTTTCGCGTGCCATCGCCAATGCCCCGGTCGACGACGAACCCGAAGGTGAAGGTGAGCGTCAGGCCGTTGCCGCCTCCAAGGCTTGGATGGCGCGGCATCCCGGTGAAGGCATCCCTCACGAAGACATCGTCGCTGAATTTGGTCTTTCCTCCGAAGATCCCAAACGCTGATCGGAACTGGCGTGAAGAAAATCCTCTTTACCGCTCCTGCACGCGCTGAGGTGCGCCGCATCGATCGCGACGCCGCCATGCGCATCCTCACAACTCTCCACCGCTTTGCCGAAACCGGCGACGGCGATATTAGAAAAATGCAGGGGGACTCTGGTGAACTGCGCCTGCGCGTCGGAGACTACCGTGTCCGTTTCACGGAAGAACCCCCGGACACTCTTCTCATCCACTCGGTAAGACACCGATCCGAAGCCTACCGCTGAGCCCATCCCGATTAGGAGGTGGCTCGTTTTTGTTGAGACCTCATTTGCACACTCGATTCGTTACTGCCCGTCGCTAGCACTTGCTACAATCCCTCCGCAATGGCCATCGGCCCAATCCAACTCATCCAGCAAGCTACTCCCGGGCAGCGGCGCACGCTGCTGGCGGCGTCGCTTGGCTGGATGCTGGATTCGTTCGATGCCATGCTTTACGCGCTGGTGCTGGCTTATGTTATGCGCGATCTCGGCATGAGCAAGTCAACGGCCGGCTTGCTTTCTACCTTGATGCTGCTGGCCTCGGGCATCGGCGGCATCGGGTTTGGGTTTCTTGCCGACCGCATTGGACGCAGGCGGGCGCTCACGCTCAGCATCGTGACTTACTCGGTCTGCTCGTTCGCTTCGGGTCTTTCAACGACCGTGCTTATGCTGGCGATTGTTCGGTTCGTCCTTGGGCTCGGGATGGGCGGGGAGTGGAATACCGGCGCGACGCTGGTCGCCGAGACCTGGCCGGATGAGCTTCGCGCCAAGGCGCTCGCGATTGTGCAGAGTTCGTGGGCGATTGGATATGCGCTGGCGGCGCTGGTCGCTGGAGTAGTGCTGCGTTTTGCGAACTGGCGATTCGTGTTTTTTGTGGGAATTCTTCCTGCGCTTGCCACGTTGTGGATTCGGAGGCGGGTGCCGGAATCGGAGATGTGGATTGCTCGCTTTAGTGGTCAGAGCAAAGATCAAAGACAAAATCAAAAGCAAAATCAAAATCAAAATCAAAATCTTGAACCACAGAGGACACTGAGAGCACAGAGGACATCTGGGAGACAGAGTAGCGAATCTTTTTTTGCTATCTTTCGCGCGCCCTATCTCAAGAGCACGTTCGCGCTGCTGCTCGTCAACTTTTTTGGGTTGTTTGGATGGTGGGGGTTATTTCAGTGGATTCCGGCTTATCTTTCTCTGCCGGTTGCGCGCGGGGGGCGGGGCTTCAGCGTGATGGGGACGGCGTCGTTGCTCATCTTCCTAAACTTGTTGGGAATGTTTCCGGGATATCTCAGCTTTGGATGGGTGGCCGACCACCTTGGCCGACGCAAGTCTTTTGCACTTTATCTTTTTGTGGCTGCGCTGCTGATTCCGTTTTATGCGATGGCGCGATCGCAAGCTGTGCTGCTTGTGCTGGGAGCGGTCGTCGCATTTTTTGGCACGGGGTGGTTCTCTGGTTGTGGAACGATCGGCAGCGAGATTTATCCTACGAGTTTGCGGGCGCGCGGCTTGGGATTCACCTACACCGGCGCGCGGGCGATGAGCTCGGTGTCGCCTTATGTGATCGGGAAGATTGGGGATGCGAAGGGATTGAATTGGGCCTTCTTTCTGTGCGCAGCGGCCTTTCTGCTGGCAGGCCTGATGGCTACTCAGTTGCCGGAGACAAAGGGGCGGGTGCTGGAGTGAAATGTTCAGCAGGAAAAGTCATAGTCTTTCTGTGGTCAGTCGTTGTTGTTAGTCGTTGGTCGTTAGTCTTTAGCGAACCAGGCTCCAGAACGGCTGGCGACCCTCGACCTTCTTTCTCACTCCATCGGCTCGACTACTAACTCGTCTCCGCGCGCGGCGCGCTCCGGCAACTGGATCAGGACAATTGCTACCAGCACGAGCAGGATTCCGAGAGCCTGCGTTGGGCGCACGAGTTCGCCGAGAATGATTGCCGCGAGGACGATGCTGAACACGGGCTCGAGGCAGCTGACGACGATGGCGCGCGTCGGCTCGAGATGCTGCAATCCGGCGAAATAACAGGAGAATGGGACGAGCACCGAGACCAGCGAAAAGACGGCCATGAATGCCCACTGCGCCGGGCCGTAATGCGCGGCTACTACTTTCCATGGAGGATTGACCAGCATCCAGAACGCGGCCGTGCCCACTAGCACCCACAGAAGGACTTTCCAGCGGTCGTAGCGGGCGAGCACGCTGTGTCCGCCGACGTTGTAGAAGGCAAATGAAAAGGCGGCGAGCAGCGCGGCGGTTACGCCGGTCGGATCCATGTGAAAGCTGCCGGCACCCACGAGGCCGACGGCCAGCGCGCAGCCGAGAACCGCCAGCGCCACGGCCGCGCTGCGGCGCAATGAGGGACGCTGCGCTCCGCGCGCGAAGGTATAGAGCAGCACCCAGACTGGCGCGGTGTATTGCAGAATGATGGCGGTCGCTACATTGGTGCGCTGAATGGCGACGTAGTAGAGGTAATTCGACGCGGCCACGCCGAGAACGCCGAGAAGAAATAAGCGGATCAGGTCGCGGCGGGGTACTTGCAGAGCCGTCCATCCGCGGCGTGCCAAGAGGATCGGGAACAACACCGCCAGCGAGAGAGTTGCGCGGCTTTGCGAAAGAATTAAAGGATTGATCGCGGCGAGCGAGGCTCCTCCGGGCAATAGATGTCCGGTGAAAGCGGCGCGGCCGAGCGTAGCGGAGACTCCCCATGAGAACGCGGCGCTCGCGATATAAAGATATCCGCGCAGCGGGTGGGCTTTCGGGTGCGCCTTGGGGTCGAGGCTGGACTTCACGGCAGGTGCTCGATCGTGTAGGTGATTTTGGCCGTCTTTTCGAGCATGGCGGAGACCGAGCAGTATTTTTCTTTGGAGAGGCGCACGGCGTCTTCCATGGCTTTCTTGCTGACTTGACCGCGAACTTTATAGGTCAGGTGAATCGAGGTAAAGACGGCGGGATAGCCGTCGGCGCGATCGCCCTTGGCATGCACTTCGAGGGCGGTGAAGGGCTCGCGCTTTTTGCGCAGAATGCCAACCACGTCGGACGCGGTGCAGCCGCAGAGGGCAATCAGCACTAACTCCATGGGCGAGTTCGCCGACTTGTCGTTGGAACTGGCCGTGTCGAGTACGACCGAGTGCCGCGAGGTTGCTGCTGCGACGTAGCGGTCGTTATCTGTCCAATTCAGTGAAGCTTCAATCATGGCCCGCCTTTGCGTATTTAATTTAATTAGCGCCGGTTGTCCGTGAGCGGCTCGGGGTGAATGAGCACGCGAAACAGTTCCGGGGCGTCCTGCTTAAATCGAATTTCGAGGGCGGTCTGCACATCATGGACGCGCGACAGCGGCATGTCGTCGGGCAGCGTGCAGTGGCACGAAACATAGAGGCGATCGCGGATGCGCTTGAACTGAAATTCGTGCATGTCTTTGACTTCGGGAAAATCTTTGGCGACATCTTTCAGCCGCCTCTCGAGTCCGGGATCGAGCACGATCTGCTCGCCGCTTTCGATGGTGGCCGGCTCGCTCTCGATGTGGGTCAGGATGGTCGCGATCTCGGGGACTTCTTTTCGCATCTCGGTTTCGAGGAGCGTGACTTCATCGTGCGCCTCCTTCATGCTGAGCCGTTCGTCGAGTTCCAGGTGCTGCTCGACGTGGAGTTCGCCTGCCAGGTCCTGCACGCTGATATCGTGGACGTTGAAGTTATGCTGCGTGGCGACCGCGCGAATGCGGTCAAAAATGTTTTCGCTATGCCGGGCGCGCGGAACCGAATGCACCATCACATCGGCGTCGGGCAGAATCTCACGCACCCGGGCGGTTACGGTGTCGGAGACCTGCTCGGAGCGCTGAAAGGTGAAATTACGCGCCAGGCCGAGCGATACGTCCGCGAAATAGCGGTTGCCGGCCTTGCGAATGCGAACGCGCTCGACCTCGAGCACTCCGTCGATGGCGCGAATGCGATCCAGAATCTGATTGCGTATGCCCGCTGGCGCCGCGTCGAGCAGGGCATCCATGGTTCGGCGTGCCAGCCGCCAACTGACTGTCACCACCACGCAAGCCACGAACAACGCGGCGATGGGATCGGCGCGCCGCAGCCAGCCCACCCGATAGGTTCGGCCCGCCCACACCAGCACCAAGCCGAGGATGACGACGCCACTTGACCAGATATCGGTCGAAAAATGGAGGGCGTCGGCTTCGAGGGCCTGACTGTCATACTTGGTGGCCATTTTGCCGAGTGCACGCGAGCGCCAGAAGTCCACTCCCATGGATAGGAACATCACCAGAAACGCGTACGGTGTTGGTTCGATCTCCACACTATGAAAGAAGAGCCGCTTGAACGCCTCGTAGACGATCCAAACGCAGGTGAGGAGCAGGAGGCCGGTTTCGATGAAGGCCGAAAAACTTTCGACTTTGCCGTGACCGTATTGATGGTCGGCGTCGGCGGGCAGATCGGAGACGCGCACCGAGAAAAACGTTACCAGTGCGGCAATCAAGTCGAGGCCCGAGTGCGCTGCCTCCGAGAGTATGCCCAGCGATTGTGTGGCCAGTCCGACGACAACTTTCAAGGAGGTGATGACGAGCGCGGCCAGCACCGAGTTTCCCGCCACGGCGCGTTTTTCCCGCCGCATCGAGTCGGAGCCGAGCGCGTGCTGAGTTTCCGTCATATTCGCCATTATCGCTTCCGATTCGCGGGACGCCAACCCGGCGGCTCCGGCAGGGGCTCAGAGAGGGCCTGCCAGCGTCAACACCACGGTAACGGCGATCACCCGATCCCCGGTCTGCCATGCTAGGATTACATGTTTCCGCAATTCTTTTCTGGAGGACGCTTTTCCATGTTTCGTCAGCTACTCGTCTGCTTGTTGTCGGTCGCCTTTGTTAGTGCACAAACCGCTCCGCCTGCCTCGGCTGCTCCCGCCGGCCAACCTGCCCCCGCGGCCAATGCGCCGGACGCGCAGCCGCCTGCGCCCATCGTTGGTCCCGACGACGTTATCATCACCATCAAGAATTTTTGCAGCGACCCGTCGCTAACGGGCGACGCCTGCAAGACCACGATCACCAAGGCGCAATTTGAAAAGCTTGCCGACGCGCTCCAGCCGAACATGTCGCCGGCCATGCGCCGCCAGTTGGCCACCGCTTACGCCCGCATGCTGACCATGTCTACCGCGGCCGAAAGACGCGGTCTGGATAAGACGCCGCACTTCGACGAGGCGACGCACTTTGCGCGCATGCAGATCCTCTCGCAGGATCTCGGGAAGGCTCTCCAGTCCGATTCGGGGAACGTGAGCGACCAGGATATCCAGGATTATTACCAGAAGAACATGGCCAACTTCGAGATGGCGACGTTCATTCGCATTTTCGTTCCGCACACGAAGCGGGTTGAAACACCAGCTGTGATGCCAGCGAAGAAGGCGGGCACGGCGGCGGCGACGACTCCGAAGCCGCCCATCAAAAAGCTGTCACCCGAGGAGCAGCAGAAGGCCGGCGAAGAAGCGATGAGGGCCGAAGCCGCGAAGCTGCGCACGCGCCTGAACGCGGGTGAGGATCCCGAGAAGCTGGAAAAAGCGGCTTTCACGGCCGGGGGTTTGCCCGGTACTCCGCCGCCCACGAAGATGGAAAAGGTGCGCCGTACGAGCCTTCCGCCTTCACATCAGGCGGTGATGGAACTTAAAGAGGGCGAAGTGTCCGAGGTCATTTCCGATCCCAGCGGCAACTACATCTACAAAATGGTCAGCAAGGAAACGATGCCGCTGGACAGCGCAAAGATGGAGATCAAGAACACGATTTCCGCGCAGCGGTATCGCGAGTCGATGCAGAAATTCCAGAACAACGCCGATCTCAACGACGCGTATTTTGGCCCGGCGCGTGGCCCCGGCATGCCGATGCCGCCGCGTGGCGGACCGAAGCCTCCTACCAAGGCGGGGGATCCAGATCGCGATTAGATGGAAACGGCAAAGCCAACCATCCTCGTAACGGGAGTTTCAGGCAATCTTGGCCGCCGGCTTCTTCAGCAGCTGTCGGGATATACGGTGGTGGGCGTGGACCTCACGCCCCCGCCTGAATCGCATGCCGTGGAGCGCTTTGTACCGCTCGATCTGGGGCGGGAAGAATCCACTCGCCAACTGAGCTTGCTGATCCGCGAACTCCAGCCGGTGTCGGTTGTGCACCTCGCCTTTGTCATTGACCCGCAGCGCACGGGCGTGCTCGATGTAGACCGGATGTGGCAGATCAATGTCGCCGGCACGGCTCGCGTGATGGAGGCCATCAGCGAAGCCAATCGGATCGGCGCCGGGGCCAATCCCTCGAACGTGCGCCAGTTGATTGTGCCGAGCAGCGTATCGGTATATGGCCCGGACCTGCCGCAACCGGTGTCTGAGGACGCGCCGCTCCTGGCGCACACTCTGCCCTACGCGGTTCACAAGCGGGAGAGCGACCTGGTGGTGCAACATCGGGCGCCTTCGCTGCGTGGCTGTGGGGTGTTTATTCTTCGTCCACACATTTTTGCGGGAGCAAGCGTTGAGAACTATCTGATGGGAGCATTTCGCGGCACGCCGAATGGCAAAGGCGCGCGCGCGGAGCGAATGCGCAATGCCGGCAAACGGCTCCCGTGCATGTTGCCCTTTGGCCAGAAATATCTCGACAATCAGCTCCAGTTCGTACACGTCGACGACATGGCACGCCTGATCGTGTGGATTCTGAAGCGCGAGCCGGAAGCGCAGCGGTTGACAATTTTGAATGTTGCCGGTCGCGGCGATGCGGTCAGCTATGGCCAATGCATTCAACTTGCGCAGGCGAAGCTGCTGCGCGTGCCGGGTAAATGGACGATGCGGCAGGTTTTGAAATTTCTGTGGAATCGGAATATTTCCGCGATCCCGCCGGATGCGGTTCCTTATATGACGGGGCAATACACCATGAACACCGATCGCCTGAAGAAATTTCTTGGGGCTGATTACGAGCGCGTAATCGAAAAAACCAGCAGGGAAGCGTTTGCGGACGGTGTTCGGAGCGTCGCCGCCGGACAGTAAACGAGAGTCCGCGTTTCTATCGCGCATTCACTAGCCGGGCTTCGCTTCAGCACCTTTTACTCCAGAATCTTTTACCCCAAGATAAAGGCCGGCGATGCCGAATGTGTAGGGAGTCCACGAAGCCTTGGCGAAGCCTGCATCTCGCATCCGGCCGAGCATTTCTTCGGGCGCGGGGAATCGTTCGACGGAGGCGGGCAGATATGCGTAGGGCCCGCGCACTCCGGAGATCAGCGTGCCGATCTTCGGCAGCACGTTCTTGAAATAAACGCGATACATGCTGCCCATCAATCCCTTGGGCTCGCCGAAATCGAGAATGCCGCATTCCCCGCCCGGAGCGAGCACGCGCGCGATCTCGCGCAGTCCCACGTCGTAGTCAGCCAGATTGCGAAAACCGAAGGCCGAGGTTACGAGATCGAAATGGGCGTCGGGAAAGGGCAGGCGCAGGGCGTCGGCCTCAACCCAGCGTGGAGACGGGGCTTGGCGTGTCTCAGCCGCAGTCGGCGTTTCCGCGCTCGCGGGCTGCGTCGCGGCTTTCACGAGAGAACTGGATTTGGCGGCTGCGCGTTGCAGCATGGCGTGAGAGAAGTCAGCGCCCACAATCTTTGCGCGATTCGTGGAACGCGCCCGCTTGTGTAGCGCGAACGCCATGTCTCCCGTGCCGCAACAAAGATCGAGCACACGCGCGCCCGGGCGCTTCAAAATTGCGTCGAAGCGGCGCGCCGTGCGCCACCACCATATACGGTCCACGTTGAAGGAGAGCACGTGATTGAGCAGATCGTAGCGGGGCGCGATCGAGGTGAACATCTCGCGCACGGCCCTGGACGCGGCTTCGCGATCGGGCGCGCCCTCGGGCGCGGCGCCAACGACCTTTTCTTTTTCAGCTGAGGTCATTCTGGTTGAAGTCTGCTCTGGAATGCTTGCCCGCAAATCTCATCCACAAATTCCGCCTGCAAATCTCGTCCGCAAATGCTTGCGCACTTAATTTCTTGCCAGCTTTCGCATCTCTTCGATCGCGGAGCGCACGGCGGTTTCCGCCACGTCGCTGGTGATTTCAACTTTGCCAATTTCGCGAGGGAGAATGAAGTGCACGACGCCTTCGCGAGTCTTCTTGTCGGACTTCAACCGCTTCAGGATATTCGCCGTCTTGATGTTCATGCGCGGCAGATCGCCGAGCGCGAGCACCGCGTTCATTATTCGACCCGCCGTTACGCTGTCGAGTTTTCCGGCTGCGAGTGCGATGTAGGTTGCCGCGACCATGCCCCAGCCGACAGCCTCGCCGTGCAGCAAGACCTTGTAGCCGGTTTCGGCCTCGAGCGCGTGGCCGATGGTGTGCCCGAGGTTGAGAACCTGCCGCAGTCCACCTTCGCGTTCATCGGTGCTGACGACGGAGGCTTTGAGCCGCACCGAATCGGCAATTACGCGTTCAAGCACCGCCGGCTCGCGCGCGAGAATCTCTTTATGCTGCTCTTCAAAGAGGCGGAAGAGGGCCGCATCTCCGATGATTCCACACTTCAACGATTCATAGAGGCCGGCGCGATACTCCCGGGCCGGAAGCGTCTTCAACACCGCCGGATCGACAAGAACTAACCGCGGCTGATGAAACGTGCCGAGAAGATTTTTTCCCGACAGCAAATTGACGCCGGTCTTTCCGCCGATGGCCGCATCGACTTGCGCCAGCACGGTCGTGGGAACCTGGATCACCTCGACGCCGCGCATGTATATCGACGCGAGAAATCCGGTAACGTCGCCGACCACTCCTCCGCCGAGCCCAATCAGCGTGGCGCCGCGATCCGCGCCCGCTTTGACGAGTTGGTCGGCAAGTTTCTCGAGGGTTGAGAGCCGCTTGGCGCGCTCGCCGTCCGGCATTTCGAGGAGGGC
Organism: uncultured Acidobacteriaceae bacterium; assembly: GCA_963803645.1. Lineage (GTDB taxonomy): Bacteria > Acidobacteriota > Terriglobia > Terriglobales > Acidobacteriaceae > Acidiflorens. Next base: position 2,813,643 of record CAWDNK010000007.1, read on the forward strand.
GGTCTCAACTCCAGCGGCGGTCAGAGACCGCATGAAAACCTTTGCCCAGCGCTTGCGGACGGGAGGAACTGTTACCACGAATGCCTTGCGATTGCCGAGCAAGCTCGTGAGAGATTCGCCGGCGCGGGCGAGCGCACCGCTTGCGATCAGCACCTCATAGGAGCGCGAAGGCGTGGTGACTGGAATGCGAATCATGATCGTTCATCATAGCTTACGGACACAGTCATGCCGGGTACGAGTGTGACGGCAAGATGCCTCCACGACTGCCAGGCGCTACGCCTCTTGTTTTGGCAGCGCGACCGACGCGGCAATCGAGATGCCGAGCACGCCGAGCACGATCGCCAATGCCCATTCCGTGGGCACGTCAACATAGTGCTCACCGATCATCTTCAGGCCCACGAAAACCAGCACGAGCGACAATCCGTAATGCAGGTAGTGGAATTTGTCCATCATGCCGGCGAGCGCAAAATACATGGAGCGCAGGCCTAGAATCGCGAAGACGTTGGACGTGTAGACGATGAATGCGTTGAGGGTGATGGCCAGCACGGCCGGAATAGAATCGACCGCAAAGAGGATGTCGGTCGTCTCTATGACGAGGAGGACGATGAACAACGGAGTTGCGTAGAGTCCCGCGCGGCGGACGAAAAAGCAGTCGCCGTGATATTCGTCGGTAACCGAGAAGACGCGCCGAAACAGGCGCAGAACGGGATTTTTTTCTGGATGAATTTCCTGCTTGCCCGCGCGCAGAAATTTTAATCCCGAATAAACGAGGAGCGCGCCAAAGACATAGGTGATCCAGTCAAAGCGTTCGAGGAGGCCTACTCCTGCTGCGATGAACAAGCCTCGGACGACCAGGGCGCCCAGAATTCCCCAAAACAAAACCTTGTGCTGGTGCTCGCCGGGCACATTGAAGTAGCGGAAGATGAGTAGAAAAAGGAAGAGATTGTCGGCGCTCAGCGAGAGTTCGATGATATAGCCGGTCACAAACTGCAGGGCCGGCGCGCGTCCGTGCCAGAAAAACACAACCACCGCAAAGGCCAAGGCCAAGCCCATCCACAGCGCCGACCAGGCGATCGCTTCGCGAAACGTAATTTCGCGCCTGCGCCGGCCGACGATGCCTAGATCCAACGCCAGCATCGCCAGGATGAAAACGTTGAAAAGAATCCAAAAGATAAGCACCCGTGAATCTTACGATATTGATCGGATTGGGCGTCTCCGGTCTCGGGTGTTTATCTGGATTCGAATCTGATATCTTCGTTTCGCGTGAACCAGAAAAAACGAATTGCAGTGATCCCTGGCGATGGCATCGGGAAAGAGGTCATCGCTCAGGCCGTCAGCGCGGTGAAGGCCTCCGGCGCGGCCGTCGACCTTACGCCCTTCGACTGGGGCGCCGATCGTTATTTGGCCGACGGGACGACCGTTCCGCCTGATGGCTTCGCCATGCTGGCGCGCGATTTCGACGCGATTCTGGTGGGCGCGTTCGGCGATCCGCGCGTGCCTTCGAACATTCATGCGAGAGAGATTCTGCTTGGCATGCGCAGCCAGATGGATTTGTACGCCAACGTCCGCCCGGTGCGATTGCTGGATGCGGCGCTGTGTCCGCTGAAGGGCATTGAGCCGAGGGATATTGATTTTGTGGTGATTCGTGAAAACACCGAGGGCGTGTACGGCGATCTTGGCGGAGTTTTCAAACGCGGGACGGCGGACGAGATCGCGATTCAGGAAGACGTGAATACGCGCAAGGGCGTGGAGCGGATCATCCGTTACGCGTTTGAATTTTGCGCCGCAAATGTGAAGCTGGATGGCTCGCCGCGAAAGCGCGTGCTGATGTGCGATAAATCGAATGCGATGACGCACGCGGGCGGGCTTTGGCAACGCGTGTTCAAAGAAGTCGGCGCGGGGTATCCGCAGATTGAGAAGCAGCACATGTACGTCGATGCGCTTGCCATGCAGATGGTGCGCGATCCGCGGGGCTTTGACGTGATCGTCACCAACAATATGTTTGGGGACATTCTCACAGATTTGGCGGCCGGGTTGCAGGGCGGGCTGGGGATGGCGGCGAGCGGCAATTTGCATCCTGGCAAGACTTCGATGTTTGAACCGGTGCATGGATCGGCTCCGCCGCTGGCGGGGAAGGATGTGGCGAATCCTTTTGGCGCGATTCTGACGGCGGCGATGATGCTGGCGCATTTGGGAATGGGGGCGGAGGCGGGGAAGATTGAGGCGGCCGTGCTTTCAGCCGTGCGCGAGAAGAAGACTACGTCGGATATTGGCGGGACTTTAGGGACGCGCGAAGTTGGCGAGTGGGTGGCGGGACAGGTGGCGGGTAACATGGGGGCTTCATCACGTTCTTCTTTTTGACCCTGGAACACGAGTCTGGCGCGGGCTGCTAACATCGATATACGCGGTGAGAATTCCCTTACGCTGTATTTTTTGCGGTCGGCTGTAGGGTCCTTCGACTTCGCAGTGTTCGCGTCGGACACTCGCTCCGCCCAGGATGACATTGATGAAGTTACGTTGTTTGCCCACAATTTTTCTATTCATATTGCTGGCGGTTGTTGGCGCATGGTCGCAGACCGATCACGCTCAGTCCTCCTCTGGCTCGGCTCAGCAGGGGCAGAGCACGCAAGCCCCAGGGAGCCAGGCTCCAGCTACTCAGGTTCCAACGACACCGGCAGCGACCACACCGACCACCACTTCGCCTACGCCAGAAAAAATCATTTCGCCAAAAGAGGCGAAGGAACTTTTTCGATCGGTCGACGACTTGATGCAGTTTGCGAGCGACGACACCGGGTTGCCGATCAAGCATGAGGTCAAGCGCAAGTTGGCGGACCGGAAGGAAGTTCAGTCGTATCTGGAAAAAGGGATGAAGGACGATAAGGATGCGAAGCGGCTGGAGCGTTCTTCAGAGGTGTTGAAAAAGTTTGGGCTGCTGCCGCGCGATTTTCAACTGGGGCCGTTTCTTGTGTCGATGCTTAAGGAGCAGGTGGCCGGCTATTACGATCCGAAAAAAAAGACGGTCAACATTCTGAACTGGATCGATCCCGAGCAGCAGAAGCCGGTGCTGGCGCACGAATTGACGCACGCGCTTCAGGACCAGTCGTTCGGCATGGAAAAGTGGATGGAAGAGGCGCTGACCGAGGGCGACAAGAAAAACGATCCCAAGCCGTCCGACATTGATACTGATGAAGAGTCGTCGGCGCGCGAGGCGGTGGTCGAAGGGCAGGCGATGGTGGTGATGCTTGACTATTCGCTGGCCGGAACGGGCAAGACGCTGGTTGACATGCCGCAGGTGGGCGACGCGATCAAGCAGGGCATGCTGGATGGCCCGGATTCTCCGACGTTCAGCAAGGCGCCGATTTTTCTGAAAGAAGAGCTGACGTTTCCCTATCGCTTCGGCATGGATTTCACGCTGGCGCTGGAGCGCGCGGGCGGGAAGAAGCTTGGGTTTGAGGGAGCCTTCAATAATCCGCCGACTACTACGCGGCAGATCATGGAGCCGGACACATATCTTGGGCACGAGAAGATAGAACCGTTGAAGCGGATCGACTTTACGAAAGACTTCGAAAAGTACGACACGTTTGACATTGGTGCGATCGGCGAATTCGATGTCGACGTGCTGCTGGAGCAATATGCCGGACGGAAGGAAGCCGAGGCGATGTATCCGGCGTGGCGGGGCGGATATTATTTTGCGGGTCACGCGAAAGGCAATGAAAGTCGGGGCCGCTCGGAGTACTGTACGTTTCGCGCTGGGCGGATGCGGAGAAGGCGGCGGAGTTTGCGGCGGATTATGCGAAGTCGCTGGCCAAGCGGTATGACAAGCGCCAGCCGCTGGGTAATGACGGCAAGGCCGCGGCCGATGCGCCACCCGCGGAGTCGTGGCGAACGCTGCGCGGGCGGCATGCTGGATGACGGAGGAGGGCGCGGTGGTGATCGAAGTCCGCGACGACCTGGTGCTGGTCAGCGAGAGCCTGGATGACGAGACCACGAAGCGGGTGGAAGATGATTTCTTCGGGGCGTCGGCGGAGAAAAAGTAGAACGGAGCAAGGTCGAAACTCGCCGGACGCTTAGTGCTCCTCTTGTATAATCGCAGTTCCGCAGTCATTTCCAGCCGCCGAGGAGCGCGCTTGCAATCAGCAGAAATTGGCATCATCGGCGGGAGTGGTTTGTACCACATGCCGGGCTTCAGCGACGCACATGAAGTGCGGCAGCAGACACCCTTCGGCGATCCTTCGGATGCGTATATTCTGGGCACGCTTGCCGGGCGCAAGGTTGCATTTCTGGCGCGCCATGCTCGGGGGCACACATTGCTGCCGGGCGAACTGAATTTTCGGGCGAATATTTATGGCTTCAAGCAACTCGGAGTCGATCGAATTATTTCGGTGTCGGCGGTGGGGTCGCTGAAGGACGAGCATAGGCCGCTGGATTTCGTCATCCCAGATCAATTCTTTGACCGCACGCGACATCGCGTCGATACGTTTTTTGGCAATGGCATCGTGGCGCATATTGGATTCGGCGATCCGGTGTGCGGAGAGCTTACGAAGATTGTTGCGAGCGCGTGTAAGAGTGTTGGGGTCGGCGGAAAGCTGGGCGGGACGTACGTTTGCATGGAGGGCCCGCAGTTTTCGACGAAGGCCGAATCGAATGTCTATCGCAGTTGGGGCGCGGACGTTATCGGCATGACGAATCTTCAGGAAGCGAAGCTGGCGCGCGAGGCCGAGATCTGTTACGTGACGATCGCGATGGTGACGGATTATGACTGCTGGCATCCGCATCATGATCAGGTGACGGTGGCGCAGATTGTCTCGGTGCTGACGAAGAATGCGGAGAATGCGGCAAAAGTTGTGACGGCGACTGTAGGAGCGATGCCGAAAACATAGGTCGTGCAAATGCGGGTCGGCGCTGGCGCACGCGATTATGACCGATCCGGCGAAGATTCCGGCGGAGACGAAAGAGAAGTTGAAGTTGATACTCGGGAAGTATGTTTAGTCGTTGGTCGCTGGTCGTCCGGAAAGCGGTGGTAACTTCGGAGTTGTTGCTGCCCGGCTGCAATACGCCGACCGATCCGACCTTGCTCTCCTAACGACCAACGACTGACGACTAACGACTGACGACCAATTCTGGAGACTCATGAGCATTCTTGTGGTAGGTTCTGTCGCGTTTGACACGATTGCTACGCCTTCCGGGCGTGTGACCGATATTCTGGGCGGCGCGGCGACTTACTTTGCGCTGGCCGCTAGTTACTTTACCGATGTGCGTGTGGTCGCCGTGGTGGGCGACGATTTCGCGCCCGAGCACGAAGCCGTGCTCACAAAGCGCGGCGTCGATACGCGCGGAATCGAGCGCACGAACGGGAAAACTTTTCGCTGGGGCGGGCAGTACCTCGACAACCTGAACGAGGCGAAGACCGACTTTACGGAACTCAACGTCTTTGAAAAGTTTCAGCCGCGCATTCCGAAGGAATATTCGGATACGCAGATTCTGTTTTTGGCCAACATTCATCCCACGTTGCAGGCCGCCGTGCGGCGGGAGATGAAAGACGTGCGCCTCACTGGCGGCGACACCATGAATTTCTGGATCAACGGCACGCCGAAAGAATTGGCGGAGACGCTAAAGCTCGTCAATGTGCTGCTGATCAATGACACCGAGACGAAGATGCTGGCGGGAGAAAAGAGTCTTCCTCGGGCGGCGCAAAAAGTTCTGGCGATGGGCCCGAACGCGCTGGTCGTAAAGCACGGCGAATATGGAGCGACAATTTTTTTCCGCGAGGGCGCTTTCGGCGTTGGATCGCATCCCTTTCGCGCGCCCGCGCTGCCGATCGATGAGGTGAAGGATCCGACGGGCGCCGGTGATTCTTTTGCGGGCGGGTTCATGGGCTACATCGCGTCGCAGGGTGAGGTGAATCGCGAGGTGCTGAAGCGGGCTCTCTTTTACGGTGGCGTGATGGGATCGTTCGCGGTCGAACGTTTTGGAACCGAACGGTTGCAGAACTTGTCGCGCGAGGAAATTGATGCGCGCTTTCAGATTTTTCGCGAACTGACGCATCTTGACTGACGCGGAAGATACTTCGTCAGCGCATCAGTAGCCGTTTGTCTTCTCGCCAATCATTTTTGGAAAACAAGTATCCTCAAATCATGTCGTTTATCCTCACATCATGACCAAGCCGACTGCTCAGACCGCGATCCGACCTGCCCTGCGCGTTCAGGATCGGAGTGTGATTCGGGTTGGCGGCTTGGCCGTGCTGGCGTCGCTGAGTTCTTTTTTCTACTACGCGCAGCGCGGTGAAATCCTGATGCACGGAGACGCAACCGCGCACATCAATATTGCGCGCCGGGTGTGCGATTCGCTCACGCCCGGGCCGCTGCAACTTGGAACCGTCTGGCTTCCGCTACCGCATCTGCTGATGATGCCGTTTATTTATCCCGATAAGTTGTGGCAGAGCGGGGCGGGCGGATCGATTCCGTCGTTGGTTGCGTATGTGCTCGGCGTTCTCGGGATTGTGCGGCTGGTCGGCGGTTTGCTCGAATCCGATGAGCGGACGCGCCCGCTGGCGCATGTGGGCGCCTGGCTCGCGGCGTTTGCTTATGGAGCGAACCCGAACCTGATCTACATGCAGACCACCGCGCTCACCGAGCCTCTGTATCTGGCATTTTTCATTTGGACGCTGGTTTACTTTGCGGAATTTCTGCGCCAGCTCGGCGAGCCGGGAGCGGAGGCAGTGCCCGCACTTCGGCGCTGTGCGTATTGCATGGCTTGCGCGGAGATGACGCGCTATGACGGATGGTTTCTGGCGGGCGTGGTGGGCGCTATGATGGCCGTGCTCGCCGTGCGGCGGCGGCAGGATCGCGCTTTTGGATGGCGCGCTCTGAAGTTTCTGGTGGGCATCGCGATCGCGCCTGCGCTCTGGCTGATCTATAACGCGGCGGTCTACGGCAACGCTCTCGATTTCGCCAACGGGCCGTATTCAGCCAAGGCGATTGAGTTGCGAGTTGCCGCGCCCAATCTGGCGTTTCACAATTTGTGGCTGGGAGGGTTGTATTTTCTGAAGTCGGCGCAGATCACATTGGCAGTCGGGAATTGGGGCCGCCTGTGGCTGGCGTGCGCGGTCGCGGCGACGGCGCTGGCGTGGTGGTTGCTGCGCGCGCGCGCATTGCCGCTGTTAGTTGGTCTGTGGGCGCCGCTGGCTTTCTATGTGTATTCGCTCTCCTACGGATGGGTGCCCGTGCACGTGCCAATGTGGTGGCCGTTCGCCGTTTTCAACCAGCGTTTCGGGCTTGAGTTGCTGCCCATGTTTGCGGTTTCGGCGGGATTGCTGGCGGCGATTGTTCCGACGCTCATGCGTCAGGCGCCGGGCTGGAGCGCGGCCGCTGCCGCGGTCGTGTTGATCGTGATTAGCTACGCATTCGTTTTGAGGGCTCAGCCGCTGTGCCTGGTTGAGGCAGAGCGCAATTGGGAGATGCGGCGCGGCCTGGACACGTCGGTGGAGCGGGTGGTGAAGACATTGCCGCGGGACTCGCAATTTTTGATGGACCTTGGCGAACATGTGGGAATTATGGAGCGCCTCGGGATTCCTCTGCGCCGCGTGGTGAACAGCGAGAATCGCCGGGTCTGGAAGCGACCTTCCGATCCCGAGAGTATCTGGGAGCGCGCGCTCGCCGATCCCGGAGCGTACGTCGACTACGTAATCGCTTTTGATGGCGATCCCGTAGCGAGGGGCGTGAACCGCACGAATCTGAATCTGATGACCGTCATTCACTCGACCGGGCAGCCGGTGGCAAGAATCTATGAGACGCCGCGCGCGACGAATCAATCGCGTTAACGCCTGGCCGGCAACTTCGGGAAAAGCGCCGCGATGTGGGTGATAGAATCCGCCCGACGTTAGATACCAACAACGAGCCCGACGATGGATGGTGCATGACTCGCTTCGAGAACAAGAGCATCGCGTTCACCAAGGCGTCGGCCTGCGGCAATGATTTTCTGATCGCGCCGGGCGATGGAGTTGACGAGCTCAGCGATCTCACCCGACGCCTGTGCGACCGGCATAATGGAGTCGGGGCGGACGGCGTGGAATGGAGTTTTGCCGATGCGGAGAGCGATGTGCGCGTCCGCCTGTTTAATGCCGACGGTTCGGAGGCGGAGATTTCGGGGAATGGCACGCGCTGCGTGGCGGCGGAAATTTGTTTGCGCACTGCGCAGCAGGAGGTTAAAGTTCGCACCGCCGCCGGAGTGAAGACGTGCCGGCTGATCGAAAAGCGCGGCGCGGAGTTTGACTTCGAGAGTGACATGGGACGAGCCGAAGTCGGCACTCAATTGGCGATTGAAACGATGTGGGTGCGTGCGGTGGGCACCCAGGTTTCCATGGGGAATCCACACTTTGTGATTTTTGTGGAGAAGTTTCCGGAGGATTGGCGGAAGCAGGCGGCGTTAATCCAGACGCAGCCGCAGTTTCCGCAGGGCACGAATGTGGAATATGTAGTCGTACGCGGATTGAACGAAATTGAGATTCGCCTGTTTGAGCGCGGAGTGGGCGAGACTTTGTCGTCGGGAACGGGATCGTGCGCGTCGGCAGTGGCGGCGATTGCGGGACGGCGCGTGGAGTCTCCGGTGAAGGTGGTGGCGCCCGGAGGCGCGCAGACCGTGCGATGGGAACATACGGGTGATCTGAATCAGGTTCATCTGCGCGGTGCGGCCAGGCTTGTCTGCCGGGGAGAATATTTTTTATAGAGATGACCAGTGCAGATAGAAGAGATCGTCGATGACAGCGCCTTCTGAAAAACCGCGCATCAAGCCGCCGGCGCTGCGACGCGGCGACAAGGTCGGCATCGTTGCGCCCGCGTCGAATATCAAGCGCGAACTATTGGAGGCAGGCTGCGACGGTCTACGCGGCCTGGGCTATGAGCCGTTTTATTTCGAGTCGATCCTGGAGCGGGATTTGTATTTTGCAGGTTCAGCGGCGCGGCGTGCCCGTGAACTCGAAGAGATGTTCGTGCGCGACGATATCCGGGCGATCGTATGTGCGCGCGGCGGCTACGGCGCGAACTATCTGTTGCCGCTAATTGATTTGCAGAAGATCGCGGCGCACCCGAAGATTTTTGTCGGATACAGCGATGTGACCACGCTGCTGACCTGGTTTGCGGATCGTGCCGGCTTTGTGACATTTCATGGGCCGATGGTCACGAAAGATTTTGCAGTCGACGGCGGAGTCGATCTTGCTTCTTGGCAGAATGCATTGAGCGGGGAAGAGTTGAGCGGGGCTTTGAGCGGAAAAGGGAAGTGGACGATCGGAGCGGATTCGGGCGCAAAGCCGCTCCTGGCGGGAGAAGCCGAGGGAATTCTTTACGGTGGATGCCTCTCGCTGCTGGTGGCCGCGATGGGTACGCCTTACGACATTCACACCGCGGGAACGATTTTGTTTATCGAAGACGTGGCCGCCAAGCCTTATCAGATCGATCGGATGCTGATGCAGTTGAAACTTGGCGGCAGATTCGAAGGAGTGCGCGGAATTGTGTTCGGCGAGATGATGGATTGCCGCCAAAGCGCGCATCAGGATTATTCGCTGGAAGAGGTCGTGCTGCGCGTGATTGGCGATGTGGGGGTTCCGGTGGCGTTTGGAATGCGCTCGGGGCATGTGTCGCGGGCTAACATTACGCTGCCGATTGGAGTGCGGGCGCGGCTGGAAGTTGGCGGCGGAGTGGAACTCGAGATTCTTGATGCTGCCGTCAAAAAGCGGTAACCACGGAGGGCACAGAGGACACGGAGGAAACGATGACGTGTCGACGCAAGATTGAGAGATGCAAAATCGAGGGATGATGGCGAACTCCAGACACATTCACCTGATTGGCATATGCGGTACGGCGATGGCCTCGCTGGCTGGCATGTTGCGCGAGCGCGGACATCGCGTGACCGGCTCCGATGCGGCGGCTTATCCGCCGATGTCCACGTTTCTTGAGTCGCTGGGAATTCCGGTGGCGCAGCCGTTTGCGGAGAAGAATCTCGATCCACGACCCGATCTTGTCGTCATCGGCAACGCGATCTCGCGCGGCAACGTGGAGCTTGAGCGCGTGCTTGATGAGCGCATTCCGTTCTGCTCGCTGCCGCAGATTCTGCACGACGAATTCCTGGTGGGGAAAGAAGTTCTTGTCGTCGCGGGCACACATGGAAAAACGACTACTACTTCGATGCTGGCGTGGATCTTTGAATCGGCGGGCCTCAGCCCGTCATTTTTGATTGGCGGCATCGCCGAGAATTTCGGCAGCAGCTTTGGTCTCGGGTCGGGCAAGCATTTCATTCTCGAGGGGGACGAATACGATACGGCTTTCTTCGATAAAGGGCCGAAGTTTCTGCACTACTTCCCCGACGAGCTCATTCTTACTTCGGTCGAATTCGACCACGCGGATATTTACAAAGATCTCGACGCGGTGGAGACGGCGTTCAAGCGGCTGGTGAATCTGGTGCCGCGCCGTGGGCGGATTATTGGGTTTGATGGCGGCTCCGGAGGGAGCGCGAGTCTCGAAAGATCGTTGGCGAAGGCGTTTTGTCCGGTGGAGCGCTATGGCGCGTCGGAGCGCGCGGCTTGGAGGATCGGCAACCTGAAGCTGGGTGCCGAGCTAACCAGTTGGTCCATTCTGCGCGACGGCAAAACCTGGGCTGATTTCGAATTCGCGCTTGGCGGAGAATATAACGTGTGGAACGCCACGGCCGCGGCTGCGCTGGCCTTCGATTGCGGAATTTCCAAAGATGCAATTGCGCAGGCGCTCGCGACTTTTCGCAGCGTGAAGCGGCGTCTCGAGGTGAAGGCCGAAGTCAACGGCATCACGATCATTGATGACTTTGCGCATCATCCGACGGCCATTGAGCAGACGATTCGTGCGCTGCGCGCGCGTTATCCTGGCCGGCGTTTGTGGGTGCTGCTCGAGCCGCGTTCGAATACTATGCGCCGCAATGTGCTGCAAGACGCGCTGGCAGCGAGTTTGTCGCTGGCCGATGAAGTGGTGCTGGCGGCTGTCTTCAAGTCGGAGGCGATTCCGGAAGCGGAGCGTCTTGACGTGAATCGGGTCGTCAGCGCGATTCAAAGTCGCGGACGGCGTGTGCGGATTTTTCCGGATGCGAATGCGATTGTGAGCGCGATCGCACCCGAATTGGCCGCGGGAGACGTGGTCGCAATCCTTTCGAATGGCGGATTCGGCGGCATCTATGAGAAGCTACCGGAACGCTTGCGCGCTTTAGGAGCCAAGGCTTAATACTTCTCTGTTCGCCTCTGTGCCGTCTTCGGTTTGAGAAAAACCGATTACCACGGAGGACACAGAGGTGCACACAGGAACCCAGGGAATCGACATGCAGCACGCGAAAACGGAGTAGTCCAGGAATCGACATGCAGCACACGGAATCGGCGATGAAGATTGAAGGTCGCGGTCGCGCGACGAGAATGGAACGCGCTGCGTCGCCGATCCGCACGGTTCTTATGCTCGCGTTTTGGGCATTGCTTTTGCCAGTCGCCGCGCTCACCGGCCTTCCCTGGGCGTATCTCACAAAAAACGTAAACCTCCTCTACCGGACCTGCATGTGGGGCGCGTGGATGGGCGTGCGTGTGGCGGGCGTCAAGGTGCGCGTGATCGGGCTGGAGAAAATCGATCCGAAGCGTGCTTACATTTTCATGTCGAATCATATCTCCAATCTCGATCCGCCGATTGCGCTGCCACTGATTCCGCGCCGCACCTCGGTGATGGTGAAAAAAGAGCTGTTCAAAGTGCCGATCCTCGGCAGCATCATGCGCATCGGATCGCTCGTGCCGGTCGATCGCGGCAATCGCGACGCGGGCATCTCGGCGGTGCGCGAGGCGTCAAAGGTGCTGAAGAGCGGAATCAACATGACGGTCTACGTCGAAGGCGGACGCTCGTTCGATGGACGCCTGCTGCCCTTCAAAAAAGGTCCGTTCTATCTGGCGCAGGAGTGCCAGGTGCCGATCGTGCCGATGACGATCTCCGGTACCGAGCGCGCCATGCCGAAGGCCCGCTTTGGCATTCAGCCGGAGCTGGTGACGGTGCGCTTTCACGATCCGATCGAGCCAGCGGAGTTCGGCACACGCGAGAACCTGATGGGGAAGGTGCGCTCGGCGATCAATGGCGGACTGCCGGCGGAGTTGCAGGAGTAGCTCAGATGGCCGCGGGCGACCCGCCCGCGGAAGTCCCTATTGCGCGCCGAAACGCGGGCGAGGTCGCCCGCGTCCACATTAAACACGTCAGAACTAATCTCCCGTGCCGCTTAAGGTTGCTGTCTGCGGACTGCTGGCTGCGCTGTCTGTTACTTTTAGCTCGCCGGTTCTCGTGCCGGTCTGGGTCGGTGTGAAGGTTACGCTGATTGTGCACTTCTGTTTGGAGGCAAGGGTCGCTGCGCAGGTTGAGGCTGAGATCTTGAAATCTCCGGTGGTCGACGTGTTGATGCTGGTGAGCGTTACGGTCTGATTGTTTGCCAGCGTGAAGGTTTTCGCCGGGCTGGTTGTGCCGACCTTTCTCTTCGCATAGCTCGCGCTTGCCGGAGTGAGCGTCACATCCAATTCGCCCGTGCCCGACAGCTGCACGGTCTGCGGGCTGTTGGTGGCGTTGTCGGTGAAGGCGAGTGTGCCGGTCAGCGCGCCCGCAACGGTTGGAGTAAAGGTCACGAACACCTTGCATGTCTTGCCCACGGCGAGCGTCGATCCGCAGGTGCTCGACGGGGTGACGGCGAAGTAGGCGCTGGGGAGGATGCTGTCGATATCGAGCGTGCTGGTACCGGTGTTGGTCACGATCACCGTCTTGGATTTGCTGGTCGTGCCTACGACCTGTGCGCCGAAGATCAGCGAGGAGGGCTGAAGCCGAACTACCGGCCCGCCCTCAAGAGCCAGTTCAAACACTACTCCGCAGCCCGCCACGCCCTCGCAATTGGAGGCGGTTGTGTTGCCGCCGTAAGACGTCGTGCCGTAGAGGTTGCCAGCGAGGTCGAACATGGGAGCGGCGTAGGGAAAGCCGCCGTCGGTGCCGCCATTGAAGGCGTAGAGGACGGTCTCAGGCCAGGAGCCGCTGCCGCTCGGGGGACTGAGTTCGAAGACCACGCCGCAGCCGACCGTGTAGCTGCAGTTTGCGCCCGTCGTGTTGCCGCCTTGAACGGTAGTGCCGTAGAGATTGCCCTTGGAATCGAGGATCAATCCGGCGTAAGGATAGCCGCCGTCGCTGCCAGATTCGAAGGTGTAGATCACCTTCTCGGTCCACGAGCCAGCGCCGCTCGGCGGACTGAGCTCGAAGACTACGCCGCAGCCGTTGGTCGGATTGCAGCGGCCAGTGCGGGCGCCGCCGATGGCGGTGGTGCCGTAGAGATTGTTCTTGGAATCGATTGTCAGCCCGGCGTAGGGATACGCTCCGGACTTGCCGGTGAAGGTGAAGAGAACGCTCTCAGTCCAGGGGGCGCCCTGTCCGGTTGGCGGAGTCAACTCGAAGATCACACCTTTGCCGGGGGTGCCACCCTGACTGGTGGTGCCGTAAAGGTTTCCCTGGGGGTCGAACACCAGATTGCCGGCCGGGCTGTCGCCGTCGCCGTAAGTATTGCCGGCGAATGAATAGAGCACGGTTTCGGTCCATGAGGAACCGCTGGGGCTTAGTTCAAAGACCGTGCCGTACCCGGAGGCGCCACCGCCCAGCGTGGTGCCATAGAGATTAACTTTCGCGGAGTCGAAGATCAGGTTGGCGTAGGACAGTCCGCCATCGACGGTACCTTTGGCGCTGGCGGTGAAGGTGTGCAGCGTGCTGTAGGTCCAGGAGCCCGAGCCGCTCGGCGGGCTGAGTTCGAAGACCACTCCGCAGCCGCCGAGGCCGCTGCAAACGGAGCCGGACATATCCCCGCCATTGGAGGTGGTGCCGTAGAGGTTGCCCTTCGAGTCCATGACGAGGCCGGCCTGGGGATAGGCGCCATCGCTGCCGCCGCTGAAGGTGTAAAGCACGGTTTCGATCCAGCTTCCGGTGCCGTTCTTGGGTGGGCTTAGTTCGAAAACGACACCGCAGCCGGTGGGCGGGTCTTGTCCGGGACAACTGGAGCTGGAGATGTCGCCGCCGTTGACGGTGGTGCCGTAGAAATTGCCGTTGGTGTCGGCGATCAGATTGGCGGCGGAAGCGGCGCCGTCGCTGCCTCCAGTGAAGGTGTAGGGAACGCTCTCAACGTACTGTGCTTGCGCTGGTTGCGCAGCCTGGATCACGAAGCCGATTAAAGTCAGAAGCAGTATTAAGTTCGAGGCGATGCCTGGAAAGCGAAAATTCGAGGGAGACATAAGTACTTCCTTAATGAGGTGCGATGGTCTTTAGACGGCTGGCCTACTAGCGGAGATGCCAACTTCGGGGTAGCTACCGGCGGGAAGTCTACCATTTGGGGAGGCCGGTTGCAATCGAGGAATCCACGGGATACTCGCTTGTGGGTAAGCGGAACGCGCGCCCAGCGGGCTTCTTGGGCGCATCGCGTAGGAAGTGCATCGCGCGGTGAGCGATCCGGATCGTGCCGGTTCTGACTATGCGATCCCGACCGAGCCGATCCCGACTGATTGATACTAGCGACGATAGGCGAGCCAGCAAACCATCTAATGGAGTATCTAAGCAACTTATAAGTCAGGGTCTTGCGCAACCAAGTCAAGAATTTGCGCTATGCGGCTGAGACTAACTCTGGGCTTGACCTCACTTCTGCTCAGCAAGCTTTTTGAGCGCCTTCACCATCTCCGGCAGCCTGGGATAGACAGCGCAACACCGCAACCACAATTTGTGATCGATGGCCGGGGCTCCGCTCACCATCGCACCGGCGGGAACATCCTGCGGAATGCCGCTTTGGGCGATGGCGATGGCGCCGTCGCCGATCTTAACGTGGCCGGCCACGCCGACTTGCCCGGCGAGAATGACTTTATTGCCGACGTCGGTGGTGCCCGCCAGTCCGACCTGCGCGCATAGAAGAGTATCTTCGCCGATGGAGCAGGCGTGTCCGATGTGAACCAGGTTGTCGATTTTCGTGCCGCGCGCGATAGAGGTTTGGCCGACGTTGGCGCGGTCGATGCAGGTGCCGGCCTGAATCTCGACGTCGTCGCCGATGACGACGTTGCCGGACTGGACGATCTTGTGCCAGTGGCCGGAATTGTCTTTCGCGAAGCCGAAGCCGTCGGAGCCGATGATGACTGCGTTTTGGAGGAGGACGTTGTCGCCGAGGTGGCAGAATTCGCGGACTACGCAGTGGGTGTGGGCGAAGAAGTTGTGGCCGATTTTTACCCCGCGATAGATGGCGACGTGGGCGAGGAGGACGGCGTGGTCACCGATCTCGGCATCTTCATCGATGGTGACGTAGGGGCCGAGGTGGGCGTTCTTGCCGATTTTTGCTTTGGGATGAACGACGGCGGTCGGATGAATGCCGGGCGCGTAGCTGGGAGGCTGATAGAAAAGTTCGACTGCTTTGGCCCAGGCTAGATAAGGGTTGTTCGTCCGCAACATGCCGGTGGAGATGGCCGGGAATTTTTCGTCGACGATGACGGCTGAGGCGTGCGTGGTTTTAGCGGCGGCCGCGTATTTGGGATTGTGAACGAAGGTGAGCTGCCCCGGGAGCGCCTGGTCGATGCCGGAGACACCGTTGATTTCGGCGTCGGGCGAAGCGTTTTCTATTTTTGCGCCGATGGCATGGGCGATCTGCGAGAGCTTCATGACGTGAACACCTTTCCGCGAAAGGTGATTGTAATGGAGGGAGGGCGGGGTCGCTTGCTGCATTCGAGAGGTATCTCGCGGGCTGAAAAAAAGGCTTGAACCACAGAGGACACGAAGGTGCACAGAGGAAGGCTTTCCGGGCGTCGAGGATAGGAGCTCTAGCAGCGGGCGGAAAAAGCTTGAACCACGGAGGACACTGAGGTGCACAGAGGAAGGCTTTCCGGGGCGTCGAGGATAGGAGCTCTAGCAGCGGGCGGAAAACGCTTGAACCACGGAGGACACTGAGGTGCACAGAGGGCGTTCAGGACATCGGGGAAAGAGGCATCGAGGACAGATGCATCGAGGAAAAGAGCGGCGGCTAGTGGACCAGGTGCTGCCAGTTCAGGATGAAATCGATGGGCGTGGCGGCGCTGTCGCTGACGGGCACGGCGGCTAGCGTCCGCTTGCCGTCGGACGAAATAGAGATCAGCATGGCATTTGCTGGGATGCCCATTATTTCCTTGGGCGGTGAAAAATCCGGTCTTCCGGCGGTGGCATGGACTTCTACGTTATAGACCTTGTCTCCCTCCCGGTAACGGAGGTTCTTGCTGTCGCTCGACCAATCGAACTCGCCGCTGACGCCGTTGGATGAAACCTGCCATTTGGATCCAGCGCTTGGAAACGGCGTGACATACAACTCGACTTTCCCGGTCTCGTCGGAAGTGTAGGCGAGCCACTTGTTATCCGGCGAAAGAGCGGAGCCCCGTTCGGCATAGGGACCGGTGAGGAGCGGAATCAGTTTTCGTTCCCCTTGCAGGTCCATGTAATAAATATCCCAGCTTGTCTTGGAATCCTGCTTGCTCATGAAAAGATAGCGCCCGTCTCTGGAGACACTGCTGACCTCGTAGGAACCTTGCAGCCCGTCCAACATCTTTTCTTCGTTGCCGGAGGCGGTCAGCGAGCGGCGCACCAGGGTACTGCTCGAGAAAGCACTGGTGGCGATAAATACGCTGTTGCCATCGGATGAGACGACGGCGCTTTCGATCGACCCGGTATCGGCGGTGAGTCTTTGCACAGTCTTGCGCTGCGGGTCGGCCAGCCACAAACTGCCTTCGCCGCCATTTGAACTGGCGTGCGAGAGAACTGCCATCTGGCTTCCGGACGAAAAGGAATACCCGATGTAGGGCGCAGGTTCACCCCAGCGGTCGATTACTTTTCCCGCGTTATCGAGCGAGACTAATTCCCGATCCTCTACAACTGCCTTGCGATACAAGAGCAGGTTGCGGCTCACCGAAAAATATCCAAGATTGCGCGGACCATGGAATTCGATACCGGCCGCGATTGAGATGGCGTTTCCTTCGAAGCGCAAGCTCAAGGGGTTGAACGCCTGGGCGGTCAAGGTTCCATCTTTGACGTAAAACAGGTAGCCGTCGCTGAAGACGATGTTCGATCCCACCGGCAGAATCTGGATTGGTTCACCGCCGTCGAGTGAAGCGGCATAGACGCCGTTCAGCCGCCCGGTGTTTCCGCCGCTTTGTACGTACAAGAAGTGCTTGCCGTCAGGCAGAAAATATGGATTGCGGTGAGTGAACTCGGGAACGTCTTTCAGGCGGCGAGTAACTTCCACGGGGGTGCCTCCGCCGTCCGAGACGGACTGGAGCGGACCGGAAATTCTGGGAGAGAAGATGATGGTTCCGCGCTCATTCCACGTGCCGCCGCGACCGTCGGGAGCGTCGCAGAGGGTTTGTGCCGGACCGCCCGACGCGAGAATTTTCTTCAGCTTGCCATCGGCAAAAAAGCCAATATATTTGCTGTCGGGAGACCAGAAAGGAAAGAGCGCGCCGTCCGTGCCGGGCAGGGAAGTGACCTCGTTCGAGTCGATGTTCCGCACGAAGATCGTGTGCTGCAAATAGGTGTCGATCGCGTGCGGCGCGACGGCGAGGGATGCGGAGGCCAGGTTTGGCTTCGTCATCAAGAGAGCGATTTGCTTTCCATCCGGAGACAGCGCCGGGGCTCCCGTGATAACGCGAGAAAGCTCGAAGCCGGGCGGCGGTTCGAGGCTGGCGTGCACTGGCTGCTGGGCTGAGTTCAGGCGTCCCGCATACATTATGGCGAGCACCGCCGCGGCGATTGCCGCTAGCCAGCCGGTTGCCATGGCCGCGGTCAGGATCTTGCTGGCGCTCTTCCGGTGGGAGGTCACGATGGCCGGCGCGCCAATCTGGCTTCCCGCTCCGGCAATCCACTGCAATTGCAGTTTTAGATCGTGCGCGCTTTGGAATCGGTCTTCGGGCTCTTTGGCGAGACAGGTGCGAACGATTTGTTCAAGGGCGGGCGGCGTGAGCGGCTGCACCGTCGAAAGGGGCTCGGGCTCTCGATCGAGAATTGCGCTCGCCACTGAGAGCTGGCTTTTGCCTTCGAAGGCGCGTTTACCGGCGAGCATCTCGTAGAGCATGGCGCCGAAGGCGAAGATGTCGCTGCGCGCATCGGCTTCTTTGCCTTGAATTTGCTCCGGGCTCATGTATTGCACGGTGCCAACCATCGTTCCCGCGACCGTGACGGGCGACGCCATGTTGGACATAGTGCCAGCTATGTTGCCGGCCATATTTCCAGCTAAGTTGGCCATGCTGCCGGCCATGGTTGCCATTGAGGAGATGCTCGGCGTGCCCGAGCCCGGCCCCGTCGCGAGCGCGTTAGGTTTGGCGAGACCGAAGTCCATCAGCTTCGCTCCACCCTTGGTGAGCATTACATTGCCGGGTTTCAGATCGCGATGAACAATGCCGGCGCGATGGGCCTTTTCGAGCGCGTCGGCAATTTCGATGGAGATCTTGAGCGCCTCGTCGGTGGCGAGGGGCTTACGGGCAAGGCGCATGGCTAGCGTTTCGCCTTCCAGGTATTCCATCACCAGGAAGTCGACGCCGTCCTGGCAGCCGACATCGTGGAGGACGCAAATGTTGGGATGCTGCAAGGCGGAGATGGCGCGCGCCTCACGCTCGAAGCGCGCGCGCAGATCGGGGTTCGCGGTCAGATGAGTGAGAAGAACTTTGACGGCGACGGTGCGATCGAGGCGGGTGTCCTTGGCGCGGTAGACCTCGCCCATGCCGCCTGCGCCCAGAGGAGATTGGATTTCGTAGGGCCCGAGTTTATGGCCAGAAGTTAGCCCCATTGTGGCGGGAATTATAACTCACGCGGTAGATACAGTGATGGGGACGCGGCTGCGACAAATGGTGGCCCGGTCGCGGTCCGTAATCTAGCCGGTCAGCGTCTTGATGTACTCGATGAGCGGCATGCTAAAAAAATCTGTTACCTTCCCGGAGCGGCTGAAACCGTTCTTCTCGTAGAAACGCTGGGCGGCGGCGAGCGGTTCGGTCGTGTCGAGACTGATCCATGAACAGCCGCGGGCGCGCAGCTCCGCCTCGGCTGATTGCAGCAATTGCGCGGCGACTCCTGAGCCTTGCCATGCCGGAAGCACGGCCATGCCGCGGATGTGGCCTTCTTTCGAATTGGCGCTTGCCTCGACCACCTGGCAGCCGATTGTGCCGATGACCTCGCTCGCATCGCTGAGGGCCACGAAAAGACGCATGCTTGCGAGGCGTTGTTGCAGGGTAGCCGCGGTGAGCACTGTGTCGGCAAAGGCCGCGGGCGAGTAGCGATTTCGATAGACCTCAAAAGCAGTGTGAAGACAAGTCAGAATGCCGGCGGAGTCGGATTCGGTGGCAGGGCGCACGGTGAACGGTCGCGCAGCCATTGTCATAGTCGTTACGATTCGAAGAGCGTGACCTGGCGCGTGTCGGGCGGACCCTTGCGGCGGCGTCTGGCCGAGCCGACTACCGCCAGCACGATGACCGAGGTCAAAGCTTCGCGCGGGACGAAGACGCGCTGGGTGTTGGAGCGCAGGTCGGGAGGGTTGATCAGAAATCCTTCTGGCGGATTTTGCGTGAGGTCATTGGGCAGGATGCCTTCCATCATGTCGCTGTCTTTGAACTTGAGGCGCACCCACAGTCCCTCGGTGCGCGGGCGGGTGGTGAAGGTCTTTCGGAGCATCAGGTCGGAGTCGGAAAACTCGCGCACGAAATAGACCGCCTTGATGTCGTGCAGATCGATGGCGACAACATTGCCGGTGGTGTTGAGCAGTTCGAGTTTGCCATCGACGACAAAGTTGGCGGGCGCGACGAATCCGCTGATCGAATCGCGATCGGCCTTGCGGACGATTACTTTTTTATGCGTCGAGGGCATGGGCTGGAGGAAGCTAGAAATCTTTGACCGCTACGGACAGTTGAAGTTGAAACAAGGTCAGACGACCACCTCCGCGGCTAAAGCCGTCGCGAAGATGGATTGCCGATCGCAGCGCTAAAGCGCTGCGCCACCCAAAATCACGCGCTCAACCCAAGTTCAACGCTGAACCCAAATTCAACTCTTAACTGACACTGTGCCGGTCTGGAGATTGCACGCTCCTGTTGAGGATTCTCGCATCTCCAGCAGTGAATCGAACAGTTTGTGTGTTCACAGTAGCCAAACGGTAAACCTTGTGTTATTTTCTGTAGCTTGCCGGAATTGCAATGTTGCTGTATAAGTCTAATGGCTAGAGCGACTTAGATTCTGCTGTCGGGAAGTTCCCTGGGGATCGCGCATTTGCCTGTGGAAAAACTGTGAATAACCCCCGGATCCAGCCCCGGTAAGACGATTAGGACGGCATGGCCGATTACATATATACCCTAGAAACCCGGCTCACGCCGGACCAACAAAAGGCAGTCACAGCGGTATTAGCCGCCGCCAAGGCGGCGGAGATGAACGTCTACCTCACGGGTGGCGCCATCCGCGACATCATCACCGGGTTCCCCATCCGCGATCTCGATTTCACCCTTCAAGGCAACGCGCTGAAGCTCCAAAAAGAGCTGGAACGGGGCGGAGCGGTGATTGGCGATGCCGACGAAGATACGCGATCGCTGCTGCTGACGTTTCCGGGCGGCGTGCGAGCCGAGATCGGCATGGCGCGCTCGGAGCGCTACGAGAAAACCGGCAAGGCTCCGGTGATCGCTCCCGCGACGATTATCGAAGATCTGCGCCGCCGCGACTTCACCGTAAACGCCATGGCGCTTTCGCTGAATGAAGGCTCGCGCGGCCTGCTGATGGATCCGTTCAACGGCGTCGCCGACATCGAGGCCAAAGTCATTCGCGTATTGCACAACTACGCGTTTCTGGAAGATCCGTCGCGCATGATCCGGGCGACGCGCTTTACGACGCGCTTTCACTGGCCGCTGGAAGAGCGCACGCAGGCACGCTACGAATCAGGCAAGGAAAACGGATACATCGACCACATTCGCAACGACAGCATCGGGCGCGAGATTGAACAGTTGGCCTATGAGGACGACGCTCTGGGCGTACTGAAAGCCTACGAAAAAGAAGGCTGGCTGAAGGTTCTGAATCCGCGCTGGAGCACGGCGAAGGTCGATTCGGCCGGGCTTGGCGCGTTGAGCAAGACTCGTCAGCAGATGAACGAACTCGGCTACCAGCCCGACATGGCTGCGCCCGTGCTGCACTTTTTGACGGCGCGTATGGGCGACAAGGACGTTGCCGATCTGCGGCGGGCGATTCCGCGCAAAGATCTGGTCGAGGCCTGGAAGGACTTGGACGACAACGCCCGCGACCTCTCGAAACGGCTGATGGGTAAGGAAGCGGCGACGCCCTCGCGGACCTGGCAGTTGCTGTCTTCGGCTCGCCCGGAGATGGTTTTGTATTTAGCGGTGACGGCGCGGCAGCAGGCAGTGGCGCAGAAGATCAAAAATTTCTTTACGAAGTGGCGCCAGGTGCAGCAGAAGATTCCGTTGCCGGAGATGACCGAGTTGCGGATTACGGCACAGATGCCGGAGTATCCCAAGATCGCGAACGATGTATTCATGCTGTTGCTGGATGGGAAGCTGCGCTCGCATACAGAGACCATGAAGTATTTGAAGCCACTGTCTCCGCCGCCTCCGCCACCACCGCCTCCGGTAAAGCGTGGCCGCGGAGCGAAGGCCGCCGTGCCGGTTGCTGAAAAAGGGAAAGCGAAGGGCAAGGAAAAAGAAAAGGGTAAGGAGCAGGTAGCGGCTCCTGCTGCCGTGGCCGGTAAAGCCGTGGCCGGTAAGGCAGACGTGAAGGGCGACGCAAAGGGCGCCAAGGTAGCGGCTCCCATTGTCGGAGGCACTGCCAAGCCGGGCGAGAAACCGACCGCTGCAAAAGCGGCAGCCGTAACCAAGACGCCAGCCGTAACCAAGCTGGCGGCAACCCCTGCGACGCCGGCAAAGGCCGCACCGGCAAAAGCCGCTGCTGAGAAGAAGCCGGCGGCTAAGCCTGCTCCAAAAGCAGCCAAGCCCGCGGAAAAAAAGAAAGCTCCTCCCAAAAAAGCCCCACCGAAGAAGGCTGCGCCCAAAAAGGCCGCTCCAAAGCCAGGCAAGAGGCCGGGCAAAAAGAAGTAGCAAGGCATACCGGATGGGTCGTCGGGGCGTCGTCGGCGCTCAGGCCGGAATCGCCGACGGGCGCGGAATTTCGGAGCTTTGCGTCCGGGAAAGTGGCGTATAATTCCGTTATGCGTCGCCTGCTGACCTTCGCGGCGTTTCTCCTCATCGTCTCGGTAATGCCTGTCTGCGCGCAGCGCGGCGGGGGCGGTCACGCCTCTGGCGGCGGCAGCCACGGCGGCTTTAGCGGAGGCCATGCCAGCTTCAGCGGAGGTCGTGCCAGCGGCGGTTTCGCCGGCCACTCGGTTTATGCCGGGCATGGGGCAGTCGGCGCGGGCTCACACTACACTTCGCGCTACGCATCTCGTCCTGGCTCACTGATGGGTTCGCGATCTTATGGACGTGGCCCGTATGTTCGCGGCCGAGTGGGTGCCTACGGTTACAGAAATCGTGGGTACTACGGCTATCCCTATTATGGCTACTACGCCGGCATTGATCCGTACTGGTGGTGGGATACTTATCCATCTGACGATGCCGATGACCGCGCGATGGCTGACCAGATGAATGAGGAGAATCTCGAAGAGCAGCAGGCTCTGCGCGATCAGGATCAGGATGTCTACGCCCGGCGCATGCCGCGGCCCGCGCCGTCGGCGGAGAAGGCGGAGAACGATCCAGCAACGATTCTCATCTTCCGCGACCAGCATACGCGTGAGGTTCAGAACTACGCGATTGTCGATGAGATGCTCTGGGTTTTCTCGCCATCGCGCATCGAGAAAGTTCCGCTCGCAACGGTCGATGTTCCCGCCACCATCAAGGCCAACGAGAATCGTGGAGTCGATTTCCGCCTGCCGGGCGTGAACGAAGGGCAATAAGGCGGGCCGCTCGTTTGCCACCTCTGTGGATAAGTTGGCCGCTTCGGCCGCAGCATTCACCATTAAAATGAGCGCAACCTGAAGTTGTTTTGGAGCGTGGTTTTTTGAGCCCTATGTCTGAATTCGTCCACCTGCACCTGCATAGCGATTACTCGATGCTCGACGGCGCGTGCGACGTCGAAAAGCTGGTTGAGCGTGTAAAAGAGCTGGGCATGCCGGCCGTCGCCATGACCGACCACGGCAATATTTTTGGCGCCGTGCATTTTGTGAATGCGGCCCACAAGGCGGGCGTGAAGCCGATCGTGGGCTGCGAACTTTACATCTGCAAGAAGGACGATCACGACATCCGCCGCACTCCGCCCGAGGGGGACACCTATAACCATCTGCTGGTGCTCGCCGAAAACGAGGAAGGCTATCGCAATCTGGTGAAGATCACGTCGGAGGCATCACTGCACGGCTTTTATTACAAGCCGCGCGTGAGCAAAAAATTTCTGGCTGAGCATTCGAAGGGACTGATCGGGCTCTCCGGATGCTTAAAGGGCGAAGTGGCCGAGCGGTTGACGGAAGGGAACTACGATGCGGCGCGAGCAGCAGCTGCATACTACAGCGATCTTTTTGGCCGCGAGAATTTTTTCCTCGAGATTCAGGATCAGGGACTCGAAAAGGAGCACCTCATCCATCCGGCTTTGTTTCAACTGGAAAAAGATCTCGGACTGCCACTAGTGGCTACGAATGACAGCCACTACCTGTGCGAAGACGACGCGCATGCGCAGGATGTGATGCTATGCATTCAGATGGGCAAGTCGATTCAGGACACGAACCGGCTGAAGTTCGAGGGCAATCAGTTCTTCGTAAAGAACGGCGATGAGATGCTGCGGGTGTTCAAAGACGCGCCCGATGTTTTGTCGCGCACGATGGCGATCGCGGAGCGCTGCCATTTCGAAATGGCGAAGGTTCCGACTCCGTTTCCTCATTTCGATGTGCCGGAGGGATTCACTCCGGACAGCTATTTCGAGCACATCACGCGGCAGGGGTTTGCGCGGCGGATGGAGGTATTGCGGCGGTTATCCGATCAGGGGAGGTTGAAGCATTCGCTGACGGATTACGAGCAGAGATTGTCGCGCGAGATCGCCATCATTCAGCAGATGAAGTTCGCGGGATATTTTCTGATCGTCTGGGATTTCATCCGCTACGCGAAAGAGCGCGGCATTCCCGTCGGCCCGGGCCGCGGCTCGGCGGCGGGCGCGCTGGTTGCGTATTCGCTCGGCATCACCGACATCGATCCGTTGCAGCATGAACTGCTCTTTGAGCGCTTTCTCAATCCGGAGCGCATTTCGATGCCCGATATCGACATCGATTTCTGCATGAACCGTCGCGGCGAAGTGATTGAGTATGTCACGCAGAAATATGGCCGCGAAAATGTCGCGCAGATTATTACGTTCGGCACGATGGCGGCGAAGGCTGCGATTAAAGACGTGGGGCGCGCCATGGACATGCCGTACAGCGACGTGGACCGCATCGCGAAAATGGTGCCTACCACGCTGAACATCAAGCTCGATGACGCGCTCAAGGATTCAACCGCGCTGCGCGATGCTTACGACAAGGAGCCGCAGGTAAGGCAGCTGCTGGATACCGCACGCAAACTCGAAGGCATGGTGCGCAATGCGGGAGTACACGCTGCCGGCGTCGTCATCTCGCCGCGGCCGCTCATCGAGCTGGTGCCGCTGCACAAAACCAAGAACGACGAAATCGTGACCGCCTTCGACATGGTTGCCATCGAGAAGATGGGCCTGTTGAAGATGGATTTTCTTGGGCTGACCACGCTAACGATTCTCGACGACACGCTCAAACTTCTAGTACAAAAAGGCCAGCAAATCGCGCTCGACGATATTCCGCTCGAAGATGAAGAAACGTATCAGAAGGTGTTTCATCGCGGATTGACGTCCGGCGTATTTCAGTTTGAATCGCACGGCATGCGCGACGTTCTGCGGCGCTACCAGCCAAATTCGATCGAACACCTGACCGCGCTCAATGCGCTTTATCGCCCCGGCCCGATGGCCATGATCGACGACTTCATCGAGCGCAAGCATGGGCGGCGCAAGATCGAATATGAGTTGCCGGAGCTGAAAGAGATTCTTCAGGAAACGCTCGGGGTGTTCGTCTATCAGGAACAGGTCATGCAAGCGGCCAACGCACTGGCCGGCTATTCACTCGGGGAAGCCGACCTGCTGCGCCGCGCAATGGGCAAAAAAAAGCCCGAGGAAATGGCGGCCCAGCGCGAACGCTTTGTGCAGGGAGCGGTGCAGCGCGGCTATCCTCAGAAGAAGATCGAAAAGATTTTCGATCTGATGGCGCAGTTCGCGGGATATGGATTCAATAAATCGCATTCGGCGGCTTACGCGCTGCTGGCTTATCACACCGCGTATTTGAAGACGCATCATCCCATCGAGTTCATGGCGGCGCTGCTGACGTCCATCACTGGCGACACGGACAGCGTGGTGAAGTACATCAATGAATGCCGCGAGATGGGCATTGCGGTCGAGCCGCCGGACATCAACATCAGCGACGCGAATTTTACGCCGCACGAGCAGGCGATTCGCTTCGGCCTGGCGGCGGTGAAGAATGTTGGCGGCAATGCGATTGAATCGATTGTGGCGGCGCGCAAGAAATTGGGGCGGCCGTTCCGGTCGCTCTATGAATTTTGCGAAGAGGTTGACCTGCGGCTTTTGAACAAACGCGTGCTGGAGTCTCTGATCAAGAGCGGCGCGATGGATTGCTTCGGGCGACGGGCGCAGGTTATGCAGGCGCTCGATAAGGCGATTGAGCGCGCGCAGAAGTCGCAGCGGGATGCGGAATCGGGCCAGCACGGGCTGTTTGGCGTGTTCGCGGATGAACAGGCGGAACAGGCGAATGACGCGCTTCCGAATACGCCCGACTGGGACGAGCAGGCCCGCCTCGCCGCGGAGAAAGAAGTGCTTGGATTTTTTATCACGGGCCATCCGCTCGAAAAGTACAAGGAGAAACTCGCCGACCTGAACGCGCTCTCGACCGAGGACATCGGCGCCATGAAACGATCAAGCGCTAAGGACGAAAACATCACGACTGCGGGCTTGATTTCGGGGCTCCGGGTGGCCAAGTCAAAACGCAGCGGAGAACTCTGGGCGCAGGCGTCGCTTGAAGATATGCATGGAAAAATCGAGCTGCTGGTTTTTCCCGAGGCCTACAGGAAGCTGGCTGAGAAGGTGAAGCTTGAGGTGCCGGTGCTGGTGCGCGGCGGCGTGCGGATTGAAGAGGGCGCGAATCCCAAGCTCACCGCCAATGACATCATCGCGCTCGATGACGCCACCGTGCCGTTGCCGAAAGCGCTACGCATACGCATTCTGCTCGAAAGCGCGACTGACGGCACAATTGACGCGCTGCACACGCTCTGCAACGAGCGCAAAGGCGAGGCGAAGGTGTTGTTTGACCTGGAGCGCGACGGCGATTTCATGGTGGTCATGGAAGCCGAAGGCTATAATGTGATGCCGGATCGCAATTTTCTAGGTCGGGTTGAGGAATTGTGCGGCCGCGGCAGCGTGCGCGTGATTAGTTGATCTCGGTATCGTTATCGTTATTCTTGTGACTCAACAATTCAACCAATGCGTCGGGCCAAACTAAAGCGCGCAGATCGGGAGCGGGCAGGTCGGCCGGAGCCGGACGCGGCGCATCCCGCCGTCACCGGAACGGAATTCCTGCTCTCCATCGTCGAAACGCACAACCCCCGAAGAAATGGAAATCTTATCGCAATGGATTCTGGGCTGAGAGCGCAGCAGGAGCTGGACAAGATCGAGGAGCAGATTGCGCGTCTGCAATCGCTCGAGGGACAAAGCAGCGAATCGCAGCGCCAGATCCAGCAATTGCATGATCGCCTGAACGATTTACGGCGCGAGCTGGCGTCGCCGCTGAATGCCTGGGAGCGGACAAACCTGGCGCGGCATCCGCAACGTCCGTACACGCTCGATTACGTCGAGCGCATTTTCACTGACTGGAGCGAGATTCACGGCGACCGCGGATTCCGGGACGATCCGGCGATCGTGTGCGGGATGGCGCGCTTCCACGGTGAAGAGGTCGTCGTTGTCGGCCAGCAGAAGGCGCGCGACGCGAAGCAGCGCGTGTACCGGAATTTCGGCATGCCGCATCCGGAAGGATATCGCAAGGCGATGCGGGTGATGAAGATCGCAGAGAAATTCGGGCGGCCGATCTTTACTTTTGTGGATACCGATGGCGCCTATCCCGGATTGCACGCCGAAGAGCGAGGGCAGGGCGAAGCCATTGCCCGCAATCTACTTGAGATGTCTCGGCTGGAAGCGCCCATCATTGCGACCGTGATTGGGGTGGGCGGCAGCGGCGGCGCGCTGGCGATTGCAGTCGCTGACCGCGTGCTGATGATGGAGAATTCGGTTTATTCGGTGATCTCGCCGGAGGGCTGCGCGTCCATCATGTGGCGCGACGCGAGCAAAAAAGAGCTGGCCGCGGAGGCCATGAAGATTACTGCAAAGGACATGAGCGAACTCGGCTGCATCGACGGCATTATTCCGGAGCCAACTGGAGGCGCGCACACCGACCACGCGCGAGCCGCCGAACTGCTTGATGCCGCGCTTACGAAAGAGTTGGCAGAAATCAAGGGAACGCCAACGCGCGAGCTGCTCGAAAGCCGCTATCAGAAGTTCCGCAAGATGGCGCAGTTCTTCCAGGTGGAAGCGTAGGGCGCCGTCGCTGGTTTTTGAATGGGATCCTTTGAAAGCCAGGGCAAACGAACGGAAGCACGGCGTTAGCTTTGACGAGGCGTCATCCGTTTTCGTTTGACCCGCTGGCTAAGATCTTTTCTGACAGCGAGCATTCGAATGGCGAACAACGCGAGATCATCTTAGGACATTCGCTCCTTGATCGGCTCCTGGTCGTGGGTTTCACGGAGCGGTTAAGAAGTAGAATAAGAATCATTACAGCACGTCGGGCGACCAGACGAGAGCAAAGGGAATATGAAGAAAACATCCACCGTTGAAAGAGGGAGCGAGCACAGAGCCGCAGATTTACGAGACGAATACCGATTTGACTATGCGAAAGCAAAACCTAATCGTTTCGCGAGTCGCGCGAGGAACAAATCCGTTGTCGTTCTTCTCGAGCCTGACGTGGCAAAGGTTTTTAGGGACGGGGCGTCCGTTAACGATGCATTGCGGGCGATTATGAAGGCTGTTCCTCGGCGTGGAACCTCGAATAGTTGAAGCTAAAATCCATTCTTAGTATGTCCGTCCTCGCACACAAAAGTCAGCTTACAAAATCGGCATATGCAAACACGGCTGCACCATGAACGCCAGCGCATCGATTTGCTTCAAGGCTTGATCGACCAGCGACGCCTTGCATTCCTCCAGAGTAATGAGGAACGGCAGATGGGATTTTGAGCAGCCGGGCTTTTGCAGCACCGCGTCGATGTTGATGCCGGACTTAGCCAGAATCGCCGCCAGGCTGGCGATAATGCCGGGGCGATCCTTCACCATAAATCGCAGGTAATGGCGGGTTGTGAAGTCGGCGGTTAGAACCGGCGTTTTCTCCGGCGGTTGCGGATTCTCGGCTGCCCGACCAGACGGGCTGCTGGCAGACTGTTTTGCCTGGGCGATGGCCAGAATGTCAGATACGACCGCGACTGCTGTTGGATGCCCGCCGGCGCCGTGCCCTCCGAAAACTGTTTCTCCGCCGTAGGTGCCGGTCGCCATCACCAGATTCTGGCTGCCCTCGACGCGCGCGAGCGGCGACGAAAGCTGCACCAGCGATGGCTGGACGGAAGCGAACAGCGTGCCGGCTTTGAGTTCCGCGTGCGCGATCTGACGGATCGTGCATCCCAGCTGATTCGCATACTCAAAATCAATGGCGTCAACGGGAGAAATTGATCGTGCCACGATACTATCCGCCGCGACGTTGCAGTGCAGCCCGGCACGAATAAGGATGGCGAGCTTGGCGCGGGCGTCGAGGCCGTCGATATCTTCGGTGGGGTCGGCCTCGGCAAAGCCCAGTTTCTGCGCCTCGCGAAGTGCGGTGGTGAAGGGAACCCCGTTGCTCTCGATCTGCGTGAGGATGTAATTGCAGGTGCCGTTTAAGATTCCGCAGATCTTGAAGAGCTCGTCTCCCGCCAGCCCTTGATGGAGCCCTGAGATGATGGGCACGCCGCCGGCGACCGAGGCGCCAAACTCGAGTTGCGAATTCATCTGGCGGGCGAGGGCGGCGAGCTCGGGGCCGCAATGCGCGATTAATTGCTTGTTCGCCGTGACCACAGATTTGCCGGAAGCGAGCGCGCGCCGCACCCAATCTTCCGCCGGTTGCAGGCCGCCCATGACCTCAACCACCACGTCGACGTCGGAGGCGAGAATATCGTCGATGCTTTCAGTCCACATCACCTCGGCGGGCAGCCAGTCAACCTTTTTTCGAGACACGTTGCGATTGCAGACGTGGGTCAGCAGCAGATGACGGCCGGTGCGCTCACACAGAATTTTGGCCACCGATCTCCCGACCGTGCCAAATCCGAGCAGGGCGACCTTGCAAACGCGAGGCGCGTCACCGGCGCGGTTTGGCGCCGACCCGAATTGGGTAGAGCTTGTCATTCGATCTCGCGATTTTGATGAAGCAATCACAACTCCACAGATTGTGCTTCCAGCAAGGATTCCCGGCACGAAGGCATAAGTGCAAGGGTTCCATCGGCGTTAACGCTGGCCGCTTTGCTGGCTGTATAATAAAGGGTTTTCCGCTCTTGTTTCGAAGAACTTCAGGTCCAGGGGTCGCCCGCCCGAAGTGATTCGGTCATGAAGTCGTTCGGTCAAACAAGTACTCGGTCCAACAAAAGGAAGGCAAAGGGAAATGGCCACTACGGATATCACGCCTCAGGAATCGTCCGGCCAGCTGGGGCAAAAACGTATCGTCAATGACATGACTATCCAGGTTGGGACGGTCAATGGCTCGGGCTCACAAAGTTCGAATACCGTCTTGCTGCGCAGCATCTTTCAGATGGGCGTGCCGATTTCGGGAAAGAACATGTTCCCCTCGAACATCGCCGGCCTGCCGACGTGGTTCACCATCCGCGCCAGTAAAGAGGGCTACATTGCGCGCAAGAAAGAGATCGACCTGCTGATCGCGATGAATGCGGAAACGGCGCAGGACGATGTGAAGACGCTCGCGCCGGGAGCGAGCGTGCTCTATGACGAGCCGCTCGCGCTCGACAAATTGCGTGACGATCTGATCTTCTATGCCGTGCCCTATGACAAGCTGGTGACGGCGGTGTGCTCGGAAGCCAAGCTGCGCAAGCTGATCAAGAACATGATTTACGTTGGCGTGGCGGCGCATTTGCTGGAGATTGATTTTGCCGAAGTTGAAAAGGCCATCCGCAAGCAGTTTGCGACCAAGGCCAAGGCCGCGACCCTGAATCTGGCGGCTGCCAAGGCGGGGCACGATTATGCGGCGGCGAATCTGAAGAAGCGCGATCCCTTCTACATCGAGCGCATGGACAAGACGAATGGGAAGATCATCATCGATGGCAATTCGGCCGCGGCCCTGGGCTGCATGTTCGCTGGCTGCACGGTGGTGACGTGGTATCCCATCACGCCGTCGTCGTCGCTGGTGGAGACGATGATCGAGTATATGAAGGAGTACCGCATTGGGCCCGATGGCAAAGCGACCTTCGCGGTCGTGCAGGCCGAGGACGAGCTGGCCGCGGTTGGCATGGTGATTGGCGCGGCCTGGGCGGGTGCGCGATCCATGACGGCGACCGCGGGCCCAGGCATTTCGCTGATGGCGGAATTTGTTGGTCTCGCGTATTACGTCGAAGTGCCGGCGGTGATTTGGGATATTCAGCGGGTCGGGCCGTCGACTGGATTGCCTACGCGGACCGCGCAGGGCGACATACTTTCGACGGCTTTCCTGAGCCACGGTGACACCAAGCACATCATGCTCTTCCCGAGCTCGATGATCGAGTGCTTCACCATGGCGCAGGATGCATTCGATCTGGCCGAGCGTTTTCAGACTCCAGTATTTGTCATGTCGGATCTTGATCTTGGCATGAATAACTGGATGTCCGATCCGTTTCCTTATCCCGAAAAGCCGATCAATCGCGGAAAGGTGCTCAGCAAAGAAGATATCGAACGGCTGGGCGGATTCGCGCGCTACGCGGACCTCGACGGCGATGGCATCGGGTATCGCACCTTGCCGGGCACTGACCATCCGGCGGCAGCGTATTTTGCGCGCGGCAGCGGCCACAACTCCAAGGGCCAATACAGCGAGCGTCCCGACGACTTTGAGCGCAACATGGAGCGCATCAACAAGAAGTTTGAGACCGCACGCTCGGCTGTGCCTCGGCCCGAACTGGCGGGAACCGCAAAGGAAAAGGTTGGGATCATTGCCTACGGAACCTCGCACTGGGCGATGATCGAGGCGCGCGACCAGTTGTTGAAGGAGCACAACGTGCCGACCGATTATCTGCGGTTGCGCGCGTACCCGTTCACCCGCGAAGTGCACGAGTTTATCGCGAACCATGAGCACGTCTACGTAGTGGAGCAGAATCGCGACGGCCAGATGGCCAGCCTGCTCAAACTTGATATCAAGGCGGAGTTGATCCCTCGCTTGCGCTCAATCTGCCACATTCACGGACTGCCGCTCGACGCGCGGTCGGTGACCGACGAACTGATGATGATGGAGGATAAGTAAATGGGAACGACAACCACGACGCCCCCGCCCGCTCCCAAGACCAACCGGGTTGGACTGCAGGTCATCGACTATAGAGGCGGAAAGACCACGCTGTGCGCGGGATGCGGCCATAACGCGATCTCCGAGCGCATTATCGACGCGATGTATGAGATGGGCGTGAAGCCCGAGCGTGTGGCGAAGTTCAGCGGCATCGGCTGCTCGTCGAAGAGCCCGGCCTATTTCATGAATCGTTCGCACGCCTTCAATTCCGTGCACGGGCGCATGCCTTCGGTGGCGACGGGCGCGGTGCTCGCGAACAAAAACCTGCTCGCCCTGGGCGTGACGGGCGACGGCGATACCGTTTCGATTGGAGCCGGGCAGTTTGTGCACCTCATGCGGCGCAATCTGCCGATCATTTATGTGATCGAAGACAACGGCTGCTATGGCCTGACGAAAGGGCAGTTCTCGGCGACCGCCGATCTGGGCTCGACGCTGAAAAGCGGCGTCGTCAACGATCTGCCGCCGGTCGATACTTGCGCAATGGCGATTCAGCTGGGCGCGACCTTCGTAGGGCGATCGTTCTCGGGCGACAAAAAGCAACTGCACACCATGCTGAAAGCGGCCATTGCGCACAACGGCACGGTGATGCTCGACGTCGTTTCTCCATGCGTGACGTTCAACGATCACGAGGGCTCGACAAAATCCTACAAGTACATGCAGACGCATGAAGAAGTGCTGCATGAGGTGAGCTTCGTGCCTGCGTTTGAGGAGATCAACGTCGAGTACGATCCGGGAACGACCATGGAAGTCACCATGCACGACGGATCGAGCCTGCGCTTGAAAAAGCTCGAAGAAGAATACGATCCGACTAACAAGATCCATGCGGTGCAGCGGCTGATGGAGTCGCATGAAAAAGGCGAGGTGTTGACCGGCGTGTTCTACATTAATGCCAAGGCGCCCAGCTTTATCGACATGCTCAATGTGGTGGATGAACCGTTGGCGACGTTGCCCGAGTCAGCCGTGCGGCCGAGCAGGGAAGTGCTGGCGAAGTGCATGGAAGAGCTGATGTAGGGCGGGCAATGATTCAGCGCGAATTTCGCCGCGGCAGGGTTTCGCGGATCAGTTGGGATGATCTTGAGGAGCGAGTTGGATCGCCTCCCCTGACCGACCC
The DNA here is from genome assembly GCA_963803645.1 of uncultured Acidobacteriaceae bacterium. Taxonomy (GTDB): domain Bacteria; phylum Acidobacteriota; class Terriglobia; order Terriglobales; family Acidobacteriaceae; genus Acidiflorens. The sequence goes on from CAWDNK010000007.1 coordinate 2,846,494, forward strand.
GATGGCAGGCGCCGCGAGCCGCCGGATTTCTGCTTGTTCAGCCGCGTCGCCGTTGCGCGAGTTGCTGCGTGCCTGAAGCCAATCCCCGGTGATTTGCTCGAGAAGCCCCGCGAGAGATGTGCCTTCCCGCCGCGCCGCGATTTCGAGCTCAGCCTTTCTTTGGGAGGAAACCCGCCACCTGTAGACATCGATCTTCATGCAGTACAGTGTAGTGCATCGATAATCTTTATTTCTTCTTGCGAAACGTCCCCTCGAATGAGTGCTCGGGACTTTGGCCGGGTTCTGGAAAGTCGCTGTCTGCGCCTTCGACCAACGGATTCTGGTCGCGGTGGCCGAGCTGGTCTTGCATCGAATTGTTTCCCGCCTGGGTGCGGTCGTCGGGTTCCAGCGAACCCTTTTCACGGTCGGCATCGTCATTCAGATGATCACTAACACTCTTCGGCATGGCAGCCCTCGCTTTCAAACTGCGTTCTATGATCGCAAATTGAGGCTACACGCAAAGTGGCCGGCGGGGCAATACGGCATGTTCGGGGACGCATGAAACGACGCATGCGGCGACGCAATCGCCGATGCGCGGCGCCTCCGCAGACGATGCGGCAGCGGCAGGAAAAGCTTCGCAAGTTGTTGTGATGGCTGCGATAGCGAAATTTTATCGTCGGTTAACCTACGATTGAATCTAATATGGAACATGGCTACTGACAAAAATCGGAAACACTATCTGTTTGCCAGCGACTTCGATCAGACGTTGACCTTTAACGACACGGGTTACGTGCTGAGCGAACTTGTGGGCATTTCTGTCGCGGAGTTCGAGCGCAAGATCAAGGGTATGGCGAAGCTGAACCTGGTTCAGCAGGGCGCCGAACTCTCCTATCTGCTGCTGCACGATCCCGAGTTCCGCTCGCGTGTGCATCGCGACGATCTCGTCGAAGTGGGCAAGCGCATCCGCCTCAAGGAAAACATCGAGCAGATCTACGAAATCCTGGACCGGCGCATCGATGGATTTCACTTCGATTTCTACGTTCTATCGGCTGCGCCCGTCGAAGTGATCCAGTCGGCGCTCGAGGGGATCGTGCCGCGCAGTCACATCTTTGGCACGGAGTTCGAATACAGCGCGAGCGGAGAAATCGAAACGCTGGTGCGGGCCACGGCGGGCTACGGTAAAGTTGCGCGCCTTGAGCAACTGTCGGAAGACCTGGGCGTGCCGCTCGACCACGTCGTGTATGTCGGCGACGGCAGCTCCGATATTCATGTGATGCTGCATGTCAACCGGCATGACGGCTTCACCATTGCCGTGTCGGAGTCGAAGCACGTCGCGCAGATCGCCAAGCGCACCGTGCTTAGCGAGAACGCACTGGCAACGCTGGTTCCGATCCTCGAAGAGATCGCGGGCTGGACGAGGCCGCGCATTCGCCAACTCTTTGAGTCTTACGGGTTCCTCATTCACGGGTGGGAGAGCGCGCAGACGGATTGGGTCACGCTGCGCTCCGCGGGCCCGATGACACAAAAGTCGGTCGCGGCCGCTGACGCGGTGTGATTCTCGCGAGAAAAAACTTCGTACAACTAATCATGCTGCGCCGGGTTCTTAGTTGCCAAAGGGACTAGCTCGTTTGGTGAGCTAGCCCGTAGCGGGTCATCGTCGGACTTCTTGAGGCGCAGCATGAAGCTTTCCCGGTTTTTCTCACTCGTCCTGGCAGCTCTTTTATCGGCTGCGCTCGTTTCCGCGCAGCCTGGCGCGCCGACTCCTTCTCAGTCGCCGCGCGAGTTGTCGCCATTGGGCATCGACGAATTGCGGCAGGGCGCGTCTTCGAAAACCGAGTTCACGCTCGATCATTCCATGCTTGTCCTTGCGTCCAAGCTTGATCCGGATAACGAGGATCTGCGCCGCGTGATTGCCGGAGTGAGCGGTATCTCTGTCCACAACTTCCGCTACCCGCGGCCGGACACGTTCGATCAGCAGGCGATTGAGTTGGTCCGGGATGATTACCACAAGGCAGGCTGGACGCAGGTGATGAACAAGCAAGCGATCAACAAAAACGAAAAGAGCGCCAATGCGGGCGTGACCGATCTCTGGGTGAAACTGGAGAACAATGCGATCAGCAACGTGGCGATTCTGGTGACTCGCCCGAAGGAAGTCGACTTTCTGGTGGTCAGCGGGTCAATCAGTCCGATCGATCTCTCGCATCTGGGCGGGCACTTCGGCATTCCCAAGATCGAAGGTGGAGTCGAGGTTCCGACTACGGCACCGTCGCGCTAGCTTTGGCTGGTTCGTCTGAGCTAGCGGCTCTTTGACGGCGCCGCTCCGATTTTCCTCAACCGGTCTCGCGCCTGTAGAGCCTCATTGGTCCGTGGATAGCGTTGCATCACGCGCCTCAGTTCCTGCTCGCCTTCGTCTTTCTTCCCGATTTCGAGGAGCGCGAATCCCTTTTTTAATTGCGCCGAGGCCGCCTTGTTTCCGCTCGGAAAATTCTGCACAACCAGATCGTAGTTGGCGATCGCCTTCTGATAATCGGCCGCCTTGAATTCGATCTCCGCCAAATAGAAATCTGCGTTCCCGGCGAGATCGGTGTCGGGATAGTACTTTATATAGTCGTTGAATTCCTGTGTTGCCAGGTCATTGTTGCCGCCGTTGTAGTCGCGCAGTGCATTGTTATAAAGCACGTCGGGAGGCGGCGCGGCGGCCATCTGTTGAGCCTTTTGCTGTGCCTCCGTCTGCTGCGCAGCCATGGACTGTTGCGCCGCCTGCATGTCTTCAAACTGCTTGCTGAGCTTGGCGAGGCGCACTTTCAGTTCATCCATGGTGTCATTCAGCGCCTGAATCTGCCCGGAGATCTGGTCGACCTGCGCGGCTCGATCCGTCTGCTGCTTGTTGATCGAAGATTGCAGGTTGTCGATGGCAGCGCTGACTTTATTGGCGATGACGGTATTCTGCTCCATCATGCTCTTCATGACGCCCATGCGTTCGTCGAATGACTGCTTCATCTGCGTCATCGACTGTTGCAGTTGATCCACCTGCGTTTGCAGTTGCACGATGTCGCGGTTAGCTCCGAAAGCAGGTGTGAACGTCGTCAGCATAAGACCAGCCGACAATGCGAGCGCGAATAATATCCGATTCGATTTCATAATTGACCTGAATAGAGGACGAACGTCATCAATGACTCCATGCCAGAATTCTGGCATTGTTAAACGGGCGGTGTTAAAAGGGACGGAGCAGAGCCCCGTCCCAATTTTTCATCTGCCGCGTTCTAGTGTTCGTACACGAAATGTGCCCGGCGGTTCTGCTGCCAGCAGCTTTCGTTAGACTCCGTGCAGAACGGCTTTTCCTTGCCGTAGCTATACGTCTTGATGCGGTCTCCGCTGACTCCCGCCTGTATGAGCGCGGCTTTCACGGAGTCGGCACGGCTGGTGCCGAGGGCCAGATTGTATTCGGTTGAGCCGCGTTCGTCGCAGTGCCCTTCAACAGTGATGTGGATTCCCGGATGCTGCTGGAGGAATTGCGCATCGCCCTGGATCGTCGCCTGATCGCTCGGACGCACGTCCGACTTGTCGTAATCGAAGTAGATATCCTTCACGTTCTGCGCGAAGAGTTCTTCCTCGGTTGCCGAAGTGGTTGACGGAGGCGGCGCCGGTTCGGCGTTGACGGTCACGCGCGCGGTCGCATCCTGCGTTCCGCCCGGTCCTTTGGCGACCAGGTGATAGGTCGTCGAATCGGCGGGCGTAACCTGGCGCGAGCCGCTGGTATCGACGGCGCCAATGCCGTCGATGCTGACGTCGGTGGCGTTCGTGGTCTGCCAGGTCAACGTGGTCGGCTGACCCTGGTTGATGGTGTTCGGATTCGCGGACAGCGAAGCCGTGGGCGAGGTGGGCGAAGGCGGTGGCGTTGGTGGAGGCGGAGCCACTTTCTTTGCGCATGCGCCCAGGAACATTAGAGCGCCAATCGCCGCTGCGAGGCCCCACATCCTCATCTGGTGCTTCACTGATTCCTCCAAGTTTTCCGTGCGCCCGAATTGTGGCGTGCTATGTACGCAATCGCGGCGGAGCGCACTATTGGCCGGCCGCGAGTTCGTAACTTTTCTTCCGTAACTTCAAAAAACGAATGTACTTTTCAAAACCAAAACTTGCCAGTCGAAAAAGCGTGCTTTGCTCAAATCTACTTCCAACTCCAGTTGGGCTGGGTGTTGTTGCCCTTAACAGTCAGCTGTTTCACATTAGTACCATCGGCCAGCATGGTAAAAATTTGATCCGTGCCCGATCGGTGCGACTGGAAAATAATGTGTCGCCCGTCCGGCGACCAGCAGGGATAATCGTTGCGGCCAGCGTCATGTGTGAGCTGTACCCACTGTTTGCTCGCTACGTCCATCAGATAAAGGTCGTTCGACCCAGGCTCTCCCGGGCCGTATTTGCGCTCCCACGAAAAGGTCAGAAACTGCCCGTTGGGCGACCAGTTTGGCGAGACCGCATAGCCCTGATCGGTAATCCGTTGCAGGTTCGTGCCGTCGGATTCCATGGTGTAGATCTGCGGCAGCCCGGTGCGTCCGCTCACAAAGGCCAGCTGCGAGCCGGTCTTGCGGTTCCACGTGGGAGCCACATCGGGGCCTTTGTCGTTGGTCAATCGGTGAATATTCCCGCCGGATGCGTCGACCACAAAAATATTTGGGTAACCGCTGCGCGACGAAGAGAACGCAATCTTGCCGTCGGGCGACCAGGAGGGTGAGAAGTTCATGCCGCCGAAGCGCGCGAAGGCCACCATGCGGTTGAGGTCGAACGAGTACATCAGAGTTTCCCAGCCGCTCTTGGTGGCGGAACTGAACGCCAGCCGCGAGCCGTCGGGCGAAATGCGCGGCGAGAGCGAAATGCTTCCGAGGTGCGTAATCTGCTGCTGATTGGCGCCGTCGTAATCCATCATCCAGATTTCTTTATGGCCGCTGCGATCGCTGACGAAATAGATCTTCGTCTCCGCAATGCCCTGGATGCCACCGCCGAGGCGGAAGATGATCTCGTCGGCGAATTTGTGGGCGATCATCCGCACCGCGTCGCTGGTCGCCGAGTCGTTGTACTGCTTGCCGAGAACCTGCGGGGAGGCCTGATTCTTCAGGTCGTAGAGCCAACCCTGCACCGTGACCTTGTCGGCGCTGACACCCAAGTTGCCGAAGGCGAGCATCGATGCGTTCGGCGGAGGCGACGCCCAGTCCGCGAATTTAACGTCGGCCGGTTGACCCGGAGATTGCAGCGGGTAAAAGCTCTTCGACACCAGTGTGAAGATTCCCGCATTGTCAAGGTCGTTCCAGAACGTGCTATCGAAGGTCTTTTGCAGATCGGCGTTTTTGGGATCCTGCGTGGAGGGCTTGAAGTCGGAGGCGGCCAGGCGCACCTTCTCGACCCCGAGTCCAGTGCCGGTGCGAATCCAGTCTTGTGCGGAACTGGTGGCGGCCAGTGCCAAAACAACTGCGATGACGGGCGCAAGCCACTGACGGCCAAGCTGGGATTTAAGATCGTGGCGCGACGTAATCCCCTTGCCGAGCGAGCGAATTTGTTTCTCATGGATAGGATGTCGAATGGGGGATGTGGCGTTGCTCAATTTTTGCTCCCTTTTTGTCTTAATCGTCGCTGGTCGTTAGTCGTTGGTCGTCGGCGATCTCAAAACATAAGCCCATCGCGCTGCCAAAATGCTTACGGAAATGCCTGACGACTCACGACCAACGACTTACGACTAGCTACCTCTTGTAATCAAACCAAAACTCTACCGAAACTTTGCTGCCCGAATATTCCGGCGGCAGCGGGCCGAACGTGTCGATCCGCTGGATCGCTCGCGTAGCCGAAATATTGAGAGACGGTACATTGCTTGGCTGCTCGAGCTGCACATTCGATGGACGTCCATCACGTCCAATGTCGAAAGTGATATAGACGCGGCTTGCTTCCTTTACGCTGGGATCAACCTCGTACCTGAGCCAGTTCTCGGAGACCTTGCGCTGCACCGCCTGCACGTACCACGCGAATCGGCTGCCAAAATCTCCGCCGCCTCCGGTGAATCCGAAGCCGCCCTTGGCGCCGCCGGCGCTGAACATCGCATAGGGTCCGCTGACCGGGCCGCCTTCGCCGTAGGGAATCTGATTCGATTCCGCTTCTTGCGGCTCCGCTTTGCGCTGGGTTGCGGTGGTCACGGGTTTCGGTTTCTTTTTTGCATTCTTGTCGGCGATCGGAATCGCGTCCGGTTCTTTTTCCACTTCCTTGGGCTGCGACTGTGCGAGGCCTTTGGATTCCGTGGCGAGCACATTGGTGGTCTGCTGGGGGCTGGCCGGCAGGGGAACCGAATTCACCAGAGTGGCCCCCATCGCGTCTCCACCTCCACCGCTGCCCCAGCCTTCGCCGCGAATGCCGGTGACGTAGGTGGCCCACAGCACCACAAATGCGGTGAACCCGACGTGCAGCCCCACTGACCACGCAAGCGGCCGCTTGAGTCTGCCCTGCACGAGATCGTTGTCGATGCCTGCACTAATGCTTGCCATGTGCGTCAATGGGTTGCGTCACGATGCTTACGTTCGCGATGCCGGCTGACTTGACGGCGTCCATCACGGTAGCGAAGGCGCCAAAGGGGACGTCCTCGTCGGAACGCAGGTAAATCGCCTGATGCCGCGGATCGCGAATCCTCTGCTTCAACGTCGCGGCAATCTGGTTGATATTGATGGGATCGTTGCCCAGGAAGACGCGCTGCGATTTGTCGATGCTGATCACCAGCCGTTCTTCTGTTATCTCTTTAACGGTGCGCGTGTGGGGTACGTTGACCTCGATGCCCGACTGCAGCACCGGCGCGGTCACCATGAAGATGATGAGCAGCACCAGAACAACGTCGACGAGCGGGGTGACGTTGATATCCGCGAGGGCGGATTGGGTGCGGCCGTTGGCGGTGGTGAAGGCCATCAGCGGCGAACCTCGCTGGCGGTTGAGGTCGGCTGGCGCTCGATCATGTTGAGCATCTCGAGGGCGAAGTCATCGTTGCGCGAAGCCATTTCACGGATGGAGCCGATGATGAGGTTATAGGCGATGACCGCGGGAATCGCCGCCGCCAGGCCCGCCGCAGTGGTGATGAGCGCCTCGGAGATCCCGGGAGCGACTGCGCGCAAAGTGGCAGCGCCCGCCGTGCCCAGTCCGTGGAAGGCGTCGATGATGCCCCAGACGGTTCCGAAAAGTCCGATGAAGGGCGTGACGGCGCCGGTGATCGCGAGCCAGGGCACATTGCGCTCAAGATGAGTGATCTCTTCCGAGGACGAAATTTGCATGGCGCGCTGAATCGACACTGCGCTGTGAATTCCGCCGGTCGTTCCCATCTGGCGCTTGAACTCCGAAATCGCGCTCTCAAAGACGCCGACTAAGGGGCTCGGGCGGAATTGCTCGGCGACCGAGGCAATATCCTGGAGCCGCTGCGCTTTGCGGAAAGCGCGCACGAATCGCTCACTCTGCGAGCGGGCGCGCTTGATGATTCTCCACTTGGAAAGAATCACCGCCCATGAGAGCACGCTGAAGAGCAGGAGGATCACAAGTACGGTTTTGGCGACTGCGCCGGTTTGCAGGACGAGATCGACTATTTCGCCGCCAACAAAAGCCAGGAGGACGGAAGGCAGGTGCATTGATATTGTGCAAAACCCCTGAAAGAATTATAGACCCTGCGCGCCGCAGGCCGAGTTGAGGTACCGCATCGGTCACTGTTGATGCATGATCGCCGATGAGGCGCGGTCACCGCGAAGAGTTGTTTAATCCCGAACCGGCAGCCGCTAATCGGGAATGGTCGCCTCAGCGATATTGGAATACGCGCTCTCTGCGCCTTGGGCATTGACCTCGGTTGCGCAGTAGTAATAAGTCATTCCGCCTTCGACTGCGGAATCCGTATAGCTCGCCTCGGGATCGAGCGAAGAGTTGATCTTCGTGTAAGGTCCTCCGTCAACGGTGGAGCGATAGATGTTGAAGCCGACCCAGTCCTGGTCTCCCGGCGTCCAATTGAGCGCCACGCTATGGGAACTCTGTCCGACTCCCGTTCCGGCGAGTTTCACCTCGAGCTGCGAATCTTCGCCCGTGTTCGTGAGCGTGATATTTCCGTTCACTTGGCCCTTCGCCGTCGGTGTAAAAATAACGGGCATCTCGACGGTTGCTCCGGGATTGAGAGTCACGGGCAAAGGAAAAGTGCCGATCGAGAACTCACTTCCTTTGACTGAGTCGGCGGTGATCTCAAGCGATGTTCTTCCCGAATTTTTCAGTTGGACATTGTAGGACATGGAACTTCCGGTCTGAACTTTGCCAAATGCATGCCAGCAAGGCCTGCAGTTCAATTCTTGCGCGGAGACCGAAGTTGCCAGGCCCAGTAGCAGACACACGGGTAGACAGCTGGTCGCAAATCGGGGGAAGGGCTGCATGCTTCTATTTTCGAGAATCGTCAACCTGGGCGGCAAAATCAGTAGGGCATTTCCAGAACTCACTTGTGCCTTAACGTCGGCTTCGCGACGGTGTACGCTGTGCTATGGTGCGCGTGAATTTGGTCGCGTATTAAAGGTTCGATTTCAGGTGCTCTGTGCTCTCTGAGCTGCGGCTGGAAAACTACGCGGTGATTGACAACGCCGCGATCGAATTCGCGTCGGGCCTCAACCTTCTGACGGGCGAGACGGGTGCGGGCAAATCGATCCTGATCGATGCCCTCGGACTGCTGCTTGGCGACAAGGCCTCCGCAGATGTGATTCGGACGGGCGCGGAGCGTGCCGTCGTAATGGGCGTGTTTGAGAGCGAAGGCGCCGCCCAAAAGACTATCGAAGAGATTCTGGAGACGAACGGCCTCGACGCGGATTCCGGGGACGGACCGGCGGGAGATACACCACTGATCCTGCGGCGCGAGATTGCCGCCGGCGGAAAGGGCCGCGTCTTTATCAACAATCGGCCCGCCACCGTAGCCGTGCTCAAAGCGCTGGCGCCCCATCTGGGAGTGATTCACGCGCAGAATGAGTCGATCGCTAATTTCGATGCCGCCGCGCGCCAGAGTCTGCTCGATGCGTACGCGGGAGTCGAGTTGGAAGAGGTTGCGGCAGCCTTTGCCGGATGGAAGCAAATTCGCGCGCGCATTGCCGATCTCGAGCGCGACGAGCAGGATCGGATGCGCCTGCTTGATCTTTGGAGCTTTCAGGCGCGCGAGATTGACGAAGCTCGGCTGATCGCGGGCGAAGACGAGCAACTGGAAGCCGAAAAGCTCGTGCTCGCGAATGCGGAAAAAATTTACGGCGCGGCCATGAACGCGTTCGATCTGCTTTACGAGGGCAACGCTTCGACCTCGTCGAGTCTGCGCGCGGCGCAAAAGCATATCGAAGAGCTGGCGCGCTACGAGCCCAAGTTTCAGGAGGCGCTCGCGGCGCTCGATTCGGCGCGCATCAGCGTGGAAGATGTTGGCGCCACGCTGCGCGACTACGCCGGTGGAATTCACGCTTCGCCAGAAAGATTGGCCGAGATCGAGGAGCGGCTGGCGGTGCTCGACCGGCTGAAGCGCAAATATGGTCCTGGACTTCAGCAGGCGATCGCCTTCGGCGAAGACGTTCGGCGCAAGCTTTCCGAGATGGAGAATAAAGATCAGGTTCTGGCGGAGCTGCGCACGCAGCTCGCGGCAGCAGCCGAGCGCTATCGCAAGACCGCGCGCGGCACTTCGCGCAAGCGCTCCGAAGCGGCGCGCAAACTGGAAAAGCTGGTGGAAGCCGAGATCAACGATCTGGCAATGCGCGCGTCGTTCGGCATTTCGGTCGAAGAGAATGAGCCGGAAGAGAGCTGGACCACTTCGGGTATCAATCAGGTGATCTATCGCATCGCAACCAACGCCGGCGAGCCCATGCGCCCGCTCGAACAAATCGCATCGGGGGGAGAACTGTCGCGTGTGATGCTGGCCTTGAAAGCCAGCGTGAATTCAGCCGGCAATTTAACGAAGAAAAGTGCGGCGCGCGCATCGTCGTCGTCGTCGCAACGCACGCTGGTGTTCGACGAAATCGACACCGGCATCGGGGGCCGCGCAGCGGAAGCGGTTGGGAAGAAACTGAAGGCGCTCGCCAAAGGGAATCAGGTCCTGTGCGTGACCCATCTGCCCCAGATCGCAACCTTTGCCGACCAGCACTACCTGATCGAAAAGAAGGCGGCCGGTGGTCGAACCAAAACCACAGTTCGGCAAATCACCGGCCAAGAGCGTACCGAAGAAGTGGCCCGCATGCTCTCCGGAGCCAAGCTGACCGAGACTTCGCGGAAGCACGCGGAGCAAATGATTAAGGCGAATGGGTGATTCGCTTGCTGGAGGATTATTTCCATGGATTCAGGGAAAGGCGCTGGTCGCGGAGGGGGCGGCAATGATTCCTGTGTCGAATGAGAGCAAGGCGGTACTGGTGCTCACGAAGAGGTTGCTTGCCAGCAGAACGGGACTGCGCACACTTTCGAGCGGTGCAAGCTCAGTGCGCCGTTGTCATTGAGGCTTAGAGTGGAGTTCTTCAGGTTGTTGATGCACAGAATGGCATAGCCGCAATGTCATTGGGGCGCACTTTGTTCGAAGCCGTGGTGAGCGCTAAAGCTGAGCGACCGAGCTCTATTGACTTAGCTAAGTGAAGTTAGCTAACATAAGCGTATGGAAACTATCACCATCCATAAGGCCAAAACCGAGCTTTCGCGGCTTATTGAGAGGGCGTGCCGAGGCGAAGAGATAGTCATTGCGCGCGGGAAGAAGCCCGTTGTGAGGCTGGTCGCGATCGACGACAAGCAGGGCCAGCGCAAGCCGGGGGCGTGGAAGGGGAAGATCGAAATTGGTCCCGAATTCTTTGAGCCTTTGCCCCCGGAAGAAATGGAAGGCTGGGAGTAATTTCGATTGCATCTCTTGCTCGATACCCATGCTCTGATCTGGTGGATGACTAACAGCCCATCACTGCCCGACTCTGTGCGCCGCCTGATAATCGATAAACGGAACACGGTTGTTGTGAGCGCGGCGTCGGCGTGGGAGATGGCGACGAAGGTTCGTCTGGGAAGAATACCGGCCGCTTCTGACATCACCAGGAATTTTCAGGAGTATTTGACACAGTCGGGATTTGAGAGTCTTTCAGTTAGCGCAGCCCACGGCATTCGCGCGGGGCTGTTGCCCGGGCCGCAGCGGGATCCATTTGATCGGATGTTGATTGCTCAGGCGCAGGCCGAGGACTTGACGATCATCAGCAACGAGCGGGCTTTTGATAGCTATGGCATTCGCCGCGCGTGGTAAGGTGTGCCATTCGCCGGTTGAGCCATCCCGCTGCTAATCCTCGCTCCTGCAAAGGCTTACCTTGACCCCCTAGGTGTATTGTCCGGTACGCATTACAATAACTAAAAGCATCTTTTTCGGGCTGGCGGTACCCTAATACAGTTAGGTCGCGCGCCTGTCGAGGGCGGGTCGGTCCCTCGGAATCGCTGGCGGGTCGTCTGCGCTATTTATTTAAGGGGGATGGCATTGTTGGAGAGCAAACACATGTCTAACGGCAAGAAGCTCTTGCTGCTCAAGCCGCGGGGGTTCTGCGCGGGTGTGGTGCGGGCAATCGATATTGTTCGGATTGCGCTCGAGGCCTTTGGGCCGCCCATCTACGTGCGCAAAGAGATCGTGCATAACCGCTTCGTCGTCGAGGAACTCCAGCATAAGGGCGCGATCTTTGTGGACTCGGTCGACGAGGTGCCGGAGGGCGAGCGCGTGATCTATAGCGCGCATGGCGTCTCTCCCGAGGTGCGCGAACATAGCCAGCTCCGCAAGCTGCGCGTAATTGACGCGACTTGTCCGCTGGTCACCAAGGTGCATGTGGAGGCTGTCAAGTTCGCCAAGGAAGGCTATTCGCTCATTCTGATTGGCCACCGCGATCACGATGAGGTGATCGGGACGCTCGGCGAAGCGCCGGCGGTGACGCAGGTGGTGGGCTCGCCTGAGGAAGTTGCGGCGGTCACGCTGCCCGATCCCAACCGCGTAGCCTATTTGACCCAGACCACGCTCAGCCTCGATGAGACACGCGATATTATCGCGGCGCTACGGCGCAGGTTTCCGAACATCAAGGGACCGGCTGCACAAGACATTTGCTATGCCACGGAGAATCGCCAGGTAGCCGTGAAGCACGTTGCGTCGGATGCGGATTTGCTGCTGGTGGTCGGATCGGATAACAGCTCGAACTCGAAGCGCCTGGTGGAAGTGGCGAGGAGTTTGGGCACCGAGGCGCATCTAATCGACAATTACAGCAACATTCGAGCGGAATGGCTCCAGGGTGTGCGCACAGTGGCCTTGACGGCGGGTGCATCGGCCCCGGAACATCTGGTCCGCGAAGTGGTGGAATTCTTGACCGGCAAGGGATTTGGCGATGTGCAGGAGCTGGAAATCATGCCAGAGAATGTGCGCTTCGGATTGCCTCCAGAGATTGTGGAGACGATCGCGGCGGCGCCGGCGGCCGGGGCCGCAATTTAACATCAGGAGATTCTCAGGAGTCTGAATGGACGATTCTTCCTCCCCTTATAGTCCGGCCTCGGCGCCGCAGATGCGATTTGGAAAGATTGACGACCTGGGGAGCCGGGTTGCGGTCGCCGTCGATGCGGCGCGTAAATTCCTATTCTCGCAGCAGCACGAAGAAGGCTATTGGTGCGGCGAACTCGAAGCCGACACGACCCTCGAGTCGGATTACATTCTGCTCCACACCCTGCTCGGGACGGGCAATGCGGCGCGCTTTGAAAAGGCCGCGCGCTACATTCTGAATCATCAAAATGAAGATGGTGGATGGAGCATCTATGTCTCTGGGCCGTCGAATCTATCGGTTTCCGTGAAGGCATACTTTGGGTTGAAGCTGGCCGGCTTCGCAGCCGATCATCCCGCGCTGGAGCGGGCGCGCAAAAAGATACTGGAAATGGGCGGCGTCACCGGGGTCAATACATTCACCAAGATCTATCTTTGTTTTTTTGGGCAGTACGATTATGACGCGGTGCCGGCCATTCCACCGGAGATTGTCCTTTTTCCCAACTGGTTCTGGTTCAATATCTACGAAATTTCTTCGTGGTCGCGCGCGATTCTGGTCTCACTGTCGATCTGCTACGCGAAAAAGCCGTTCAAAAAAATTCCCGATGAAATGGGCGTGGAAGAGCTGTTCGTAGGCGGCCGCGACCGCTCCCGCATGCGCTTGCCCTGGGCAAAGAAGCTGATTTCATGGCGCAATTTCTTCCTCGTCCTCGATCGCATGACGCACTGGTTTGAAGCTGTGCACGTGCGCCCGCTCCGCTCCATGGCATTGAAGCGCGCCGAAAAGTGGATGCTGGAGCGCTTCGAGATGAGCGACGGACTGGCCGCCATTTATCCGTCCATGATGAACTCGATCATCGCGCTGCGCTGCCTCGGCTATTCGCTGGACGATCCGCAGGTGATTCGCGCGATGGATGAATTTGAGAAGCTGGGGATCGAGGAGGGTGACACCTTCCGCATGCAGCCTTGTTTGTCTCCCGTGTGGGATGCGGCGTATGCGCTCTTCGCGCTCGGCGAAGCGGGCGTTCCGGCAACCGATCCGCGGCTGGTGAAGTGCGCCGACTGGATTCTCCAGAAGCAAGTGAGAAAGACTGGCGACTGGAAAATCAAGAACCCGAAGGGTGAGCCGGGCGGATGGTATTTCGAGTTCAACAACGAGTTTTATCCCGACGTAGATGACACCGCGATGGTCTGCCTCGCGCTCAGCCGCGTCGAGCATTCCAACGGCCGCTATCAGCGCGAGTCGGTGCAGCGCGCCATCGATTGGGTGCTCTCGATGCAATGCAAAAACGGAGGCTGGGCGTCGTTCGATAAAGACAACGACCGCATGGTGTTTCAGTATGTGCCCTTCGCCGATCACAATGCGATGCTCGATCCCGCCACCGTTGACATCACAGGGCGCATGCTGGAGTGCCTGGCGACCTATGGATTCGATCAGAGCCATCCGGCAGTGAAGAAGGCCATTCAGTTCGTGCGCGACGAGCAGGAGGCCGATGGCAGCTGGTTTGGGCGCTGGGGCGTGAATTATATCTACGGTACCGCGCTCGTGCTGCGTGGCCTCGAGGCAGTTGGCATGGACCGCAATGAGCCCATGGTCCAGCAGGCCGCGGAGTGGCTGCGCATGGTGCAGAACTCGGACGGCGGCTGGGGCGAGACGATGGCCTCGTACGACGAGCCGAATCTGCGCGGGCAGGGCGAGAGCACGGCTTCGCAAACGGCCTGGGCGATCATGGGACTGCTGGCGGTCGGTGACACGCGCAGCGAGTGCGTCGCGCGCGGCATCGCCTATCTCTTGAAGACACAGAAGAAGGATGGATCGTGGGAAGAGGCGCTTTATACGGGCACGGGATTTCCGCGCGTGTTTTACCTCAAGTACCACTTGTACGCGCAATACTTTCCGCTGATCGCTCTGACGGCGTATGCCAAGGTAATGGCGGAGAAAAGCTAGTTATCGTTATCAGTTCTCACTTGTCAGCTATTAGCCACGGCTCGTTGGAAACTGGTTTGATTTTATTGAGAACTGGCAACTGAGAACCGAGAACTGTTTTTGAAAGTTTTTGTCACTGGCGCTACCGGCTTCCTGGGCAGTCACGTGGCGCGTGTTCTTGGCGCGCAAGGAGCAGAGTTGCGGCTGCTGGTGCGGCCTTCGAGCGATCCGCGGAATATCGCGGATCTGAACGCCGAGCGCGTAACCGGAGATTTGCGCGATCCGGCCTCGCTCGAGAAAGCGGTTTCGGGTTGCGAGGTTGTATTTCACGTCGCCGCCGATTACCGGCTGTGGGTGCGCGATCCCGAAGAGATGTACCGCTCGAACGTAGAGGGTACGCGCGCGCTGCTCGAGGCGGCACGAAAACAAGGTGTGCGCCGCGTTGTCTATACCTCGAGCGTGGCCACGATGGGCTTTGGCTCGAGCGGCCACGGGGCTGGTCATTCGGTGGGTCATCATTCGGAAGATCACGGCTCGACAGGTCAGCATTTGACCGATGAAGAGAGTCCGGTGGCGATCGGCAACATGATCGGCCACTACAAGCGGTCGAAGTTTATGGCCGAACAAGTGGCATTCGAGGCGGCGAGGTCGGGAGTCGACGTGGTGATTGTGAATCCGACTACGCCGATTGGCGAGCGCGATGTGAAGCCCACTCCCACGGGGCGGATTGTGCTCGATTTTCTTAAGCGCAAGTTTCCCGCCTACGTGGAGACGGGATTGAATCTGGTGGATGCGACGGAATGCGCTCGCGGTCATGTTCAGGCGCTTGAAAAAGGAAAGTCGGGCGAGCGCTACATTTTGGGTGGAGAGAATCTTACATTGAAGGAAATTCTGGATCGACTCGCCGCGATTACCGGATTGAAGTCGCCGACAGTGAAGCTGCCGTACGTTTTCGCGCTGGCGACCGGCGTGGTCGATGAGATGGTGACGGGGCGGCTGTTGGGGCGCGAACCGCGCGCCACGATTGATGCGGTCCGCATGGGACGGAAGATGATGTTCGTGACCTCGGCGAAAGCCGAGCGTGAATTGGGCTGGCGAAAGGTTCCGGTGGATGGCGCGCTGCGGCGGTCGGTGGAATGGTTTCAGGCCAACGGATATGTCTGAGGTCATTCGGGCTGAACCGGTGCGGCAAGTGCAGATCGCGCTGGTTTCGGCGATTAGAGAAGAGATTGCTCCGCTGGTTCGCGGCTGGAAGGCGAGCAAGATTTGGCACGATGGCCGCAGTTATCCGTTTTTTGAAAACGGAGGTGGGGACGCGGGGAGGGTGGTAGCGGTCTGTAGCGGAATCGGCGCCGAGCACGGCCGTCGGGCGACGGAAGCTGTGATTCAGCACGCGCGGCCCGCGAAAATGATCTCAGTCGGATTTGCGGGAGCGTTGGATTCGTCGCTCAAGGTGGCCGATATTGTGGAGCCGCGCGTGGTGGTGAACAGCGCTGATGGCTCGCGCACCGATACGGGTAGCGGAAGCGGGACGGTGGTCAGCGCGCTATCGGTTGCCGGCCCCGATCAGAAACGTCGTTTGGCTAGCTCCTACGGCGCGATCGCCGTCGATATGGAAGGAGCGTCAGTGGCGATGGGAGCGCAGGCTCATGGACTCGAGTTTGCCGCGTTGAAGGCGATCTCCGATGAGTTTGACTTTGCGATGCCGCCCATTAATGAGTTCGTATCGGTGGCAGGGCAGTTTCGCCACGCGCGATTTGCGTTGCATGTGGCGGTGCGTCCGTGGTTTTGGGGAAGCACGATCGCTCTGGCCCGCAACAGCGCGCGAGCTGCCCGGGCGCTCTGCGGAGCGATTGAGAGTTATCTGAAGCGTGCAGCGCTCGCACCTTCGGTCATGAGTATTCCGGGGCGCGAGTCGTAACGGACTTTTATGGCAATGGTTGGACTAACAGCTGTGGAACATGACATGGGTCGGATTCCCGCCACTATGAAGGCTGCGGTTTATCGCGGTATCGACGACGTGCGCCTGGAGGAAGTTCCAGTGCCCGAGATTGGGGCCGGCGAAATGCTGGTGCGCGTGCACACCTGCGGAATCTGCGGAACGGACTTAAAGAAGATCTCGACCGGCTCGCATTCCGCGCCGCGAATTTTTGGGCATGAAACTTCGGGGGTCGTGGCGAAGGTTGGCTCCGGCGTGCGCGAGTACACGATCGGGGATCGCGTGATGGTCTTCCATCACATTCCCTGCCGCGAATGCTACTACTGCCGTCACCAGACCTTCGCGCAGTGCGCCACCTACAAAAAAGTCGGCTGCACCGCGGGTTTCGAGGCCTCCGGTGGAGGATTTTCGGAATATGTCCGCGTGATGGACTGGATTGTGCAAAAAGGAACGGTGCGGATTCCGGATGATGTTTCTTTTGCGCAGGCGTGTTTCGTCGAACCGGTTAACACTTGCATCAAAGGAATTGAGACCCTCCGGCTCAAGCCCGCAGAGATGGCTTTGGTCATTGGGCAGGGGCCGATTGGAACGATTCTGGCGGTGTTGGCCAAGCGGGCGGGTGCGCGGGTGATTACTTCCGATTTGTATCCGGCGAGGCTTACAATAGCTAAGAGCTTCGGCCTCAGCCAAACTATTGATGCTTCGAAGGCCGATGTGGGACAGACTGTGCGTGAAATGACCGAAGGACGCGGTGCAGATGCTGTGATTCTGGCGGTCGGGGGAAGCAGTCTGGTCCGTCCGGCTATGGATGCGGCGCGCCCTGGCGGTCGAGTTCTGTTGTTTGCGCAAACGACACGCGGCGAAGTGACGATTGATCCGGCGGCGGTTTGCGTGGATGAAAAGACCTTGCTCGGCTCTTACAGTGCATCGGTCGAGTTGCAAGAAGAGTCGGTGCGGTTTGTGATGAACCGCGAAATGAATCTGGAACGCCTGATCAGTCACCGGTTTCCACTGGAACGCAGCGTGGAAGCGCTCAAGCTGGCTGCCCATCCTCAGCCGGACTCGATGAAAATTGTGATTCAGCCGGGCAGCGCATGGGCCCCCAGCGCGTCTAATGTCGGCGCGACGGGGCAAAGCGCGTGGGAAGGAAATTCACTGTGACAGGCAAGATGACGGCCGCCGTTCTCTACGGCAAAGAAGATATCAAGATCGAGCGAGTGCCGATTCCACGCGTGGGCGACGGGGAAGTGCTCGTGAAGGTGCACGTGGCCCTCACTTGCGGCACCGATCTAAAAGTCTATCAGCGGGGATATCACGCCCGGATGATTGTGCCGCCCGCACTCTTTGGCCACGAACTGGCCGGCACCATCGAACAGGTGGGCGAAGGCGTGCGCGGCTTTAAGAAAGGCATGCGCGTGGTTGCGCTCAACTCCGCACCCTGCGGCATGTGCTTCTATTGCTCCAAGCATCAGGGCAATCTTTGCGAAGATCTTTTATTCAATAACGGCGCTTATGCCGAGTACATCCGGATTCCGCGGCGGATTGTCGAAACCAACATGCTGGTGGTGCCGTCGAACGTAAGTTTTGAAGATGCCGCCATGACCGAACCGCTGGCCTGCGTGTTGCGGGGCCTGCACGAAACGGGCGTGGAAATCGGTGACACGGTGACAGTGATCGGCGGCGGCCCGATCGGGCTGATGTTTGTGCATGTCGCCAAGGCCATCGGATGCAATGTGATTTCGGTGGTGAAGCGCGACTCGCAGGTCTCCCTGGCCCGTCGCAAGGGTGCGCACGAGGTCGTCCAGATCGGGCAGGTGAAGGATCCGGTCGAGGCGGTGCGCGAACTGAGCCCGGAACGGCGAGGCGCGGATGTAGTGATTGAAGCGGTGGGACGCCAGGAAGCGTGGGAGTGGGCCGTGCAGATGGTGCGCAAGGGCGGCACCGTGAACTTCTTCGGCGGTTGCGCGGCCGGGACGAAAGTTCAACTTGATACCAACCGGCTGCACTATTCGGAAATCACTTTGAAGGCGACCTTCCATCACACGCCGCAATCGGTGCGGCGCGCATTTGGATTGATCACCGAGAAGAAGGTCCGCGGCGCCGATTACATTACCGGCGAGGCGCCGCTGTCGCGCCTGCATGAAGTGCTGCGCCACATGCTAAATCGTACCGACGACATCAAGACCGCGATCATTCCGGGGCATTGAAATCGGATTGACCCCTAAGGACACGAAGGAACACGAAGGCTGGAAGCATTCTCAATCACTCTCCTTCGTAATCCTCTGTGTCCTTTGTCGCATTAAGGCTGGGGTAATTAAGACTGGATCAATTAAGCGTGGGAACGATTATCAACATTCACAACGATGAAATGCTGTCGGCGAGGCCCTCCGATTGGGCGAAGCTGCCGGCGGCTTACGCGATTCCGGACGTGGCGCCTTCACTCGAAGAAGCCCGCGAATATTGTCGTCGCCTCGCCCGCTCGCATTACGAGAACTTCTCGGTCGCGTCGTGGTTTTTGCCCAAGGGTCTGCAACAGCATTTTTTCAATGTTTATGCTTATTGCCGCATCTCCGACGATCTGGGTGACGAAGTCGGCGACGCGGCCGCTTCGCTGCGGCTGTTGGATGAGTGGGAGGCCGAACTGAATGCCTGCTATTCAAATAACCGTAGCCCGCGGCATCCCGTCTTTGTAGCGCTCGCCGAAACGGTGCGCGAGTTTGAAATTCCGAAACGCGAGTTCACCGATTTGCTGACTGCATTCCGCCAGGATCAGAGCGTGGCTCGTTACGAAACGTTCAACGATCTGCTTGGTTACTGCCGGAATTCGGCGAACCCCGTTGGCCATCTCGTGCTTTATTTGTGCGGCTATCGCGACGCTGAGCGGCAACAGCTTTCCGACTACACCTGCACCGCGCTTCAGATCGCGAACTTCTGGCAGGACGTTACCCGCGACTACGAAAAGGGACGCATCTACCTTCCGCTCGAAGATCTTCGCCGATTCGGCGTGAGCGAAGACACGATTCGCAATGGAGAAAATTCTCCTGAGTTCCGCGAGATGATGCGCTTCGAAGTCGAGCGCGCCCGCGAGTGGTTCGCGCAGGGAATGCCGCTGGTCGGGAAAGTCAGTGGCAAGCTCGCCATCGACATCGAACTCTTTAGCCGCGGCGGCCAGGAAGTTCTCAACGCCATCGAGGGCCAGGACTACGCGGTGCTCGGCCGTCGTCCGGCGATTTCAAAGGCGCGCAAACTGGCGCTGGTGGCGCGGGCGGCGCTGGCGCCCTTGACGCAGAGGTCGCGCGTATCGGCGGCTCCGGGGAAGGCGCGATGAGCTCGGCCGTGGGAAATGCGCCTATCCAATTTGCGCCGACTCGCTCGCAGCTCAACATGGCGTATTCGGTTTGCCGGGGCATTGCGCGCTCGGCGGCCAAGAATTTTTATTACGGCTTCCTGGTGTTTCCGCAGCGCAAACGAGATGCGCTAGCCGCCGTCTATGCCTTCATGCGGCGCTGCGACGACATTGCCGACGACGCCAACTCGAGCATCGGCGACCGGCAAAACAAACTGAACGATTGGCTAGACAAGACTCATCGCGCCTTTGCCGGCCAGCCCACCGACGATCCCGTGCTGATGGCGCTCACCGACGCACAGCGCGCATATCAGATTCCCGTCGGTTTGCTCGATCAGTTGGCCTATGGCACGGCCGCCGATCTGGAGCCGAGCGACTGGCAAGCGGATCCCCGGCCCCCGCAAGCCGCGCCATTGCCGCTGGTGGCACGTTACAAAACATTCGAGGATTTGCGTCAGTATTGTTACGGCGTGGCGTCGGTCGTCGGCCTGGTGTGTATCAAAATTTTCGGATATCGCGATCCTGCGGCCGAGTCGCTGGCCGAGAGTTGCGGCCTGGCGTTTCAGTTGACCAACATCATTCGGGACGTGAAAGAGGATGCCGCCATGGGCAGAGTTTATCTGCCCGAAGAAGACTTGCTGCAATGCGGCCTCGTGGCGGGCGATCTGGCCGCACCGGAACGCTCGCGCCTGCGGCCGGTGCTTGCCTTGGAAGCCGATCGGGCGCGTGAGAATTATCGCGCCGGCGAAGAGTTGATTCCGCTGGTCAGTGAGGACAGCCAGCCCGGCCTGTGGGTGCTGATCACAATTTACAGGCGTCTTCTGGAAAAGATCGCGGCGAACGATTATGACGTTTTCGGAAAGCGCGTTCGATTGACGGTTCCGGAAAAGCTGAGCGTGCTCGCGCAGGGCTTGCGCAAGCGCCTGCTTTGATGCCGGGCTGTGGCTCGGATGGACAATCAGGGTTTCCTTTCCAATCGCAAAGTACGCGACCGAATGGGTGCCCGCTGTCTCCGCATAAATAATTTTCTTCCATGCAAAATTCCACGGTTGCGATTGTCGGCGGTGGTTTGGCTGGGCTGGCGGCTGGATGCGCTCTGGCGGACGCCGGATTCCGTGTGACCGTCTTCGAGCGCCGCGCCTTCTTGGGTGGCCGCGCATCCTCCTATCAGCATCCCGGCACCGGGGAGACTGTCGACAACTGCCAGCATGTTCTACTTGGCTGCTGTACGAACCTCATCGATTTTTATCGGCGCACGGGCGTCGAGAACCAGATTCGCTGGTACGACAATCTCACTTTTCTCGAGCCCGGTGGCCGCGCCTCCGTGATCGGGCCTTCGTTGCTGCCCGCTCCTCTCCACACCGCGCCCGCGTTTCTGCGGGCGGCGTGCCTCGAGTTTTCTGACAAGCTAGCGATCAGCCGAGCAATGCTGGCGCTGGCACCCGCCTTGCCAGCGGATCGCGGGGAGTCATTTCTCGATTGGCTTAAGCGGCACGGCCAGACTGCCCAGGCGATCGATCGGTTCTGGAAAACAATTCTGGTCAGCGCGCTCAATGAAGATCTGGATCGTGTTTCGGTGCCATATGCGGCGCAGGTGGTGCGGGAGTCGTTTTTGAAATCGGCGGCCGCGGGGCGAATGGGAGTTCCGACCGTGCCGCTCACCGAACTTTATAGCGCGGCCGGCGGGTACATTCGCAAGCGCGGCGGGGAGATTCGCTTTCGCTCCGGAATCGAATCGTTTGCGTCAGAGGGAACGTCCGTTCATGTGGCCGCGAACGGGCAGCGAGAAGATTTCGATTATCTGGTGATGGCGGTGCCGTTCGATATTCTCGCGCGCATGCTGCCGGAAGGCAGCGAGTCAGCGCCGCTGGCCGAGAAGCTTACACACTTTACGACGTCGCCGATCACGGGAATTCATCTCTGGTTCGATCGTGAAATCACCAGCCTCGATCATGCTGTGCTGCTCGATCGCACCATCCAGTGGATGTTTCACAAGTCGCGCCTGCTCGAGAGTCGCGAAAAAAGCCGCGAAACAAATCGCGAAAAGGGAGGTGGAAGCTACGTCGAACTGGTGGTCAGCTGCTCGCGCAGTCTCATCGAAAAGTCGAAGACGGAGATCGTCGAAATGGCCGTGCGCGAGGCGCAGGAGTTCTTTCCAGACGCCCGCGCGGCAAAGCTAGTGAAGTCGACGGTCATTAAAGAAGTGAATGCTACCTATTCGCCCGGCCCCGGCATGGACCAGTATCGGCCCGGCGCGGAGACAGTCTGGCCGCGTGTTTTTCTGGCCGGCGACTGGACTGCAACTGGCTGGCCCGCCACCATGGAGGGCGCGGTTCGCAGCGGGAATCTGGCCGCGGAGGCTCTGAGCCGCTCCACGAAACTCGACGGCAAATTTCTAGTTCCGGATCTGCCTGCCTCGGGATTGATGAAGCTGTTTTCCTAACGCGAAACCCCGACCAGTCTACAGCGACCCTCAGAGAGTTACTTCCGTTTCATCGGCCCGATTACCCTGCGGTGCCCGCTAAAGAATTTCCAGCAGATTAACGATGATATAGCCATCTATGTCCCTAGCTACGCGTGATGAGAATCGTCGACTGTACAGACGCCTCGCTTGTGGAGGCGAGGCCCGTATCAGTCTGCTGCCTGAGGATGGCGCGTTGTATTTTGGCGCGCTGCGAGATCTCAGTCGGGGCGGGATCTGCATCGATATGCCTTGTCCGCTGGAAGTGGGCTCCCGTGCCGAACTACTGGTACGCATCAACGGGCTGACCTTCCGCACTGTGGGACAGGTGGCAAACAAGGAGCGCCTTCGGACTGGCATGGAATTCATCCATCTGACTGCGGGCGGCAGGGAGATGCTGGAAGAGTTCCTCGTAGATCTTGAGGCGGCACAGAAAGCGATGGCCAAGCTTCGCATGGGTCGGGTCGAGAGCGAGCCTGCGTTGTCGCGCCAGTTGATGGCCGCCGGGATTCATCCTGTGGTCTTGAACAGCCGCATCCCGCTGCTTTCAGGTTCGGCTGACGGGAGCGTCGAGCCGTCCGCGAATGAAAGAATGATCGAAACCGTGGAAGCGGTCGTTCTTGTCGACATTCGAGTGGATGTGTTTGGCTAGTTCCAGGGTTGGTTCGACGCCGCTTCCGTCTTCACATCGCCATCAATGCCACGCCGCCCGCCACCAGAATCGCGGCCAGCCAGCGCCTGCGGCTTACGCGCTCGTGCAGAAAAATGCGCGCGGCCACCGCGTTGGCGACAAATGTCAGCGACGCAGAAGCGGGTACTACCAGGCTGAGGTTTCCCCAGGACAGGCCGAAAAGCAAACTGTAAAAAGCGACGCCCATGGCCAGCACGCCAAGAAAAAATGTTGGAGTGCCGAGGATGCGCCGCACCACTGCGAGCAGCCCGTGACTCTCCCAAAGTTCTCCCACGTGTCCGACGCGCTTCATGGAGTAGGCGAGCAGGACGTCGCCGGTGGTCGCGGCGAGCGTGATGACAAGAATCGCGGCCCAAGCATAAAGATTGTTCATGAATGGGCCTTCTCTTCGTTTAAGCGGAGGTCATTCGCTTCGAGATCGTTGGCCTGGCCGTCAAGGGACTGACCATGCTCGCGAAGCGCCGGTGTAGACGACGGACCAGCCGCCACAAAGCCCACGCCGGCGGCGATCAGCGCAATGCCGAGCCAGCGCGTGGTCGAGATCTCCTCGTGAAAACCGATGCGCGCGATTACCGCTACGAGCACGTAGCTGAGCGAGGTGGCGGGCAAAACGTAGGTGAGATCGGCCCAGGAAAGAGCAGACATATACGATGCGAAAAACGCCAGCAGGAGAAGAATTCCAACGGCAACGAAGGGATTGAGGATCGCAAGAAGCAGGCCGGGGATGTTGTGCAACGACGCTCCGCCGAGGTCTTTCATGCCGCGGGCCAGCAGGGAATCGCCGAGCGTGCTGAAGATACTGATGCCGGCGAGAACGAGATATTTGCGGAGGGTCACTGGAATCCAGCTTGCGAGGAATGAATCATCGGATCATCGAGGATTGAATGATTTAGACATCAAAACATTGAATCATTGTAAAACCGAAAGTCCGCCAGGCCTTCAATGACTCAATACTTCAATGATTCGATGACGCAATGTCTCAGGCTTTGGCGGGTTCCGGCGCCGGCGCTTCTTCCTTGCGGTTGTCCTTGACCCACTTGTGGCGCTGGGCGCGCAGTTTCAGAAAGGTGCGCGCTTCTTTGTACAGGCGCTTGCGCTCCGAGTTGTCGAAGAACGCTTTTCGTAGAATGCGGTACGCAGCTTTGGGACGGAAATAGTATTCGTCGTAAAAGTGGTGCACGGCCTCCAGAATCTCGGTGGCCGGAAGATCCGGATACGAAATCTGCACCATCTGGTGCCCCATGTCGTCGACCATTTTCGTGTCGGCGGTCATAAAGCCGTTTTGAATGGCGGATTCATGCAGCTCCGTCCCCGGATAGGCATGCGCGACCGAGACCTGGATGGTTTCAACGTCCAGCTCTTTCGCGAACTTAATGGTGTTCTTGATGGTCTCGCGAGTCTCGCCTGGCAGGCCGAGAATAAAGTCGCCGTGCACGACCAGGCCGAGCTTGTGGCAGTTCTTGGTGAACTGGCGGGCATGCTCCAGGGTCGCACCCTTTTTGATGTTCTTGAGAATCTGTTGATCGCCGGATTCATACCCGACGATAAGTAACCGGCACCCGGCGTCCTTCATCGCTTTCAGCGTGTCGTAGCTGGTGGTGACGCGCGACGTGCATGACCACGTCAGCCCCAGCGGCTTCAGCTTTGCGCACAATTCCACCGTGCGCGCGGCTTGAATGTTGAAGGTGTCGTCGTCGAAGAAAAACTCTTTTACGTAAGGCCAGTATTCTTTGGCTTTCGCCATCTCGCGCGCGACGTCGTCAGTCGAGCGTTTGCGCCACGGGTGTCCGCTGAGCGTTTGCGGCCACAGGCAGAACGTGCACTGCGCGGGGCATCCGCGCGTAGTGTAGAGCGAAACAAACGGATGCAGCAGGAACGGCACGTTATAGCGGCGCACGTCGAGATCGCGGCGATAGACGTCGGTCACATGCGGGAGCGCGTCCAGATTTTCGATATTCGGCCGGTCGGCATTGTGCACCACCTTCCCGTCCTTGCGATACGAGATGCCGAGAATATCCTCGAGGGGCTTGCCATGGGCGTATTCGTAAATCGAATAGTCGAATTCCTTGCGGCAGACGATATCGATCACCGTCTCCTTTAAGGCCTTGTCGGGCAACACGCTGACGTGGGGGCCGACGAACGCGATCTTGATGCGCGGATTGCTGTCTTTGATGGCCTGGGCGATGCGCAGATCACCCTGAAATCCCGGAGTACTGGTGAAAAGGACCAGCAGTTCATAGTCCTGAGCAATGCGGATGGTCTCCTCCGCGCTCACGTGGTGAGGCGGTGCATCCAGCAGGCGTGCGCCTTCGAGCATGCCGGCCGGATAGGCCAGCCAAACAGGGTACCAGTACGATTCGATTTCGCGCGTAGCGGGCCAGCGCGAACCGGCGCCCCCATCGAAGTTCTCGAAGGAGGGAGGGTTTAAGAACAGTGTCTTCAATGGCATAAGTGATCTTTGTCTATTCTAACATTCCGCCGGGCCCGGAAGCTCCGGGCTAGCTACCATTCGGGTACGTTTTACGGCCCTCGGGATTGGATGCAGTCGCACCCTGATCGAGGCTCATTTTGTCGCCGATCCCGCTGGCGATCCGGGCAGCGCCCAGCTCTCCAGATCCCCGGTAGCCCGCAACAGGTTCATGCGGGCGCGCTGATATTCGAAATCCGCGTCCTGATAGGCCAGATAGCGTTCGCTGGACTGCACCTCGGCGTCGGCCAATTCGTGATAGGTTCCGGTCTGGGCCTGAACGCGCGTCTCAGCCGCCTGGCGGGCCGAGTCGGCCAGTTCGTACTCCAATTCGGCGACCTCGCGCGCGGCTTCCAGTTGCGCGGCGGCGCTCCGTAGTTTGAGCGTTTCTTCCGAGACCTGATCGCGGGCCGCCTCGGCCTGCTTCTTCGCGCGCACGGCGGCGAAATCGGCCTCCCGCGCGTGCTCGCGCTGGCTGGCGTTGAATATTGGAAACCGGATCGCGACGCCGATGGTGGCATTGTCGGGACGAAACGTCCGGTAAAACTCGGCGTAGTTGTTGAAGGTGGACAGGCGAGCGTACTGCGCGGAAAAATCGAGCGACGGATAAATCGCGCGATGCTCGGCGCTGGCCCGCATCGCCTCCGCCAGAGCGTGCTGATCGGCAAACTTGATGGTCGGACTCGAGGCCACGGCTTTGCCCGAGGAATCCTCGTCCGCGGCGACCGGCGGGAGCGCCGGAATGCTCTCCGGAACCAGCTCGATGGCAGAGACCGGCAGGCCCGTCAGGTCGGCGAGATGACGGCGCAGAACGTCTGCCGAGCCGCTCGCTTCCGCACGATGCAGGCGCATGCGAGCCGTAGCCAGTCGGGCCTTGTTCAGATCGATAGTGCTGTCCACGCCTTCTTTCACGCGATCAGCGACCGCTTTTTCGATCTGCTCCGCTTGCGCGCTGTCCTGTTGCAGGCGGGTGAGCCGCGCCTCCCACTTCGCCAGTTCGGCATAGCTGATCGCCACATCCTGGATGACCGCTTCGCGTTGGTCTTTTGACTTGAACTCGGAAGCGTGAATGTCGGCTTTCGCCGCGCTCAGATACTGATGCTGCGCCGGATTGAAGACCGAGCTTTGCGCGAGCGCTGTTACCAGGGATGGAGCCGAGCCTTCAATGCTGAGTGGAAACCCATAGCTGTAGCCAAGCCCCGAACCGACGATGAGTTGCGGGATCACGTTGTCGCGCATCTCGCGATAGGAGGCAATCGTCCGCTGCACGTCGGCATCCGCAATCGCAGTCGTCGTGCTGTGCGCAAGCGCCAGGCGGATCGCCCGCTCAAGAGGCAGCGGTTCAGCGAGCGCCGTGGATGCCAGCAGCAAAATGATCGCAGATGAAACAATCGGCGCCGCGGCGCGCAGCCAGCTCGGTAATCGGAGATTCATTTCTTCACCTCGATCTTGTTGGGAGCCACAAAATAAATCCGTGCCCTTCCGTTTCTTGCAGGCATGCGGTTTCTTCGCCAGGAATAAAGTCCATCGTCATGAATCGCGTGTCATATTTCGCGGACCATAGATTCGCATATCAAAAGATTCGCATATCAAAGCTCATGCGGCAGCTCCGCGGAGATGCACGAATTGTAGTGCTCCCGATGGACGGCTGGTTGAAACTTGAGGATAGCTTTTGTGGCGGGAAGGGAGCGGAGAATTTTCTCGCTCCTCAGTGGCTCACTCGGGTAAGCGCCTGTTGCGCCAGGCCGAATTGCCGGGCCAGCGATAGCGAGGTCCGGTATTCGCGCGCCGCGGCCACTTTATCGCCCTGCCGTTCCAGCAGCATTCCGAGCAGGTAATGAGCTTTGAAGGCAGGCGCTTCTTCGACCGGCCCAGAGGCCAGATAGCGCTCGAGAAGCTGGATCGCGAGCGGCGTGTTGCGTCCGGTGCGATAAAGATTCTGCGCCGCATCCACCAGCACGTCCGGCTTCGATATCGGAGCCTGACTCGTCCGAATCAAAGTTTTCTCCATGTCGTCATAGCGCTTCTGGTGGCGGTAAAAAAGCGCCAGGCTGAGCCAGGCTTCGGAGTCTCCATTGCTCGCCTCAATCATGCGGTGATATTCCAGTTCGGCAGTCGCCGGGTCGTTATTTTTTTCCGCGAGATGGGCGTAGACCCAATGCTCGCGCGCCGGCGCCGACGTCGCAAAAAACTTTGCCTGTGCTCGTGCCTTATCCTGGCCGCCGCCCACCACCCCGGGCGCCTCAAAATAAAACTCTGCCAGGTCGCTGCGGGCGACTACATCATTGGGACTCAGTTGGACGGCGCGCTCGAATTCCTGTCGAGTTTTCCCGGCCAGTCCGAAGGCGGAGAGAAAATTCGAATGATCTGCCTTCTCGCCGTAAACGTGTGCCATCCACCGGTGATACTCGCTGTTATCCGGATCGAGAGCGATGGCTTTTTTGCAGGACGCTTCCGCTCGATTCAAGTCTTCAATCGCAAGGTAAGCGCGGCAGAGCAGGTTGGCCGATTCGGCGTTCGTCGGAACCGCGGAGGAGCGCCCGTTCAGCGTGCTGATTACGTCATCGATACGCCCCGCTGCCAGCAGATCGCGAGCCGAGTCAACGGCCGTCGCGGACAGCGTCGCCAGCGCCAGCAGGAGGAAGACGAGTAATCGAGCAATACGTTTCATCGTTAAAATTTGATCGTTAAAAATGCAAACTCCAGAAGACAAACTCAACAACAAGGCAGACTCTCTAAAACTTAACCTGCGTTCCGTCGCCAATCGGTTTTCCATTGATCGAATTAATGGCGATCAAATCGTTGGCCGCTACTCCATGTGTGATCTCAACCTGCGTCAGGTTTGAAATCGCGGTCTCCACATTCCTCCGTTTGAGCTGGTGATCCACCACCTGGAGCACATACGGCGTGGAATCGTCAGTGCGCAGCGCCTCACGGGGTATCACCAGCACTCCATCGTGTTCGGCGGACGTGATCGTCACGCCCACGTTGATGTTCGGCAGAAGTTTCAGATCGTGATTCTCAACCACGCTGGTGACTTCACCGACATTGCGCGCGCTGTGCAGCTTTACAGTCGACGGAATCTGCGTCACAGTGGCCTGCCAGACACGCGTGGGCATTGCATCCCAGGTGATTTGTATCGGATCGCCAAGCGCAAGCCGCGCGAGATCAGGCTCGTCGACAAAGGCGCGCACCTGCACGGTTCGAAGATCCGCCACCTGCAACAGAAGATCGCCGCTCGCGACGAAGCCTCCTTGCTTCACCGGAAGCGAATAGACGATCCCGTCAAAGGGCGCACGGACGTTCGACTTCGCCAGCGTATCCTGTGCCGCATCGTAGGCCGTCTGTGCTTCGTCGCGCTGCGCCTCGACATGGGCGATCTCGGCATTCGAATAGCGCTTAGTCTGTTCTTGCTTGACGAAGGCCAGTTGCGCGTCGGCGCGTGTGAGCGCGTTCTCGGCCTCGCGCACTTCGCCGGCCGATGCCGCGCCCTCCAGTTTCAGCTTTTTCAGCGCATTCAAATTGCGCTCGGCGGAGTCGCGGTCGGTGCGCGCCTTGGTCAGCTCCACGTCCAGGTTCAGAATCTGCTCCTGACTGCCGCCGCGCTCGATGGCTGCGAGATCGGCCTGCGCGGCTTTGAGTTGCGTCTGGGCGCGAGCGGCCTGGGTTCGCGCGTCGGCGTCATCAAGAACCACCAGCAACTGGCCTTTGCGGACCTCGTCGCCTTCCTTGACCAGAACGCGCTCCACGCTCGCGGCCACCGGAGCATGGGCCTCGAAATTATTGAGCGGCTCGATCTTTCCGTTGGTCGAAATCAGGCTGCGAATTTTGCCCCGCTGAACCTGCGCAGTTCGAATCGGCACAGTGTCATCGTGGTGCATTACAAAGGCCGCCAGCAAGCCGACCGCGGCCACGATGACCAACGTCGTCACCGGCCAACGACGGGGCTGCGAACTGTTTCCATTCAATGGCATGCAGACAAAAGCGCAAGCTTCAATGTATCACTCGCGCGCCGCGCTGGGCGCGCAAAGTTACTTTTGGGACCTAGGTGATTTGATGCTCCGCATGGCGAGTTTGCCTCAAATTCAGCCTCTGACTTTGAGCACAAATGTTTCAACTCTCAACCGATAGGTCGACGGATTACAAAACCGGATTGGAGGCCAGACACCTGAGACCTTGCGACTCGCTACAATAAGCCATGCCGAAATCGCGCCGCTACACCGACGAGCACGCCAGCGCCGGGCTCGACCACAACTTCCCCGAGATCGAGACCTGGCCGAACCAGTTCCCGGGATACGAAATCGTCGTGGACGATCCCGAGTTCACCTCCGTGTGCCCGAAGACCGGGCTGCCCGATTTCGGAACCCTCGTCATCCGCTATCAGCCGCACCAGCGATGCCTGGAGCTGAAATCGCTGAAAGAATATTTGCAGTCCTATCGCAACCTCGGCATCTTCCAGGAAAACATTGTGAACCAGGTGTTGAACGATGTGGTGCGCTGGGGCAAGCCAGTGTGGGCGGAGGTGAAGGGTGACTTCCGGCCGCGGGGAGGGATTTCAACGGTGGTCGTAGCGCGCTGGCCGCGAAATAGAAAGTCAAAAGTAAGAAGTCAGATTTGAAGAACCGCCAAATCCAAAAGGTTCATGGCTGCAGACTAACTTCTGTTTCTGCAATCAGCGCGACGCGGCGGCCGCGCGCGGTTGAATGCGCTCGATTTCGGCTGCATGCTCAGCCTTGACTCGGCTGATTTCGTAGGCAGCCTGCAAGTTCAGCCAAAACTGTTCGGTGGTCCCAAAGAAGCGCGAAAGACGGACGGCAGTGTCGGCGCTAATGCCGCGGCGCTCGAGAATGATGTCGTTGACCCGGGGCGCAGGCACGTGCAGGCGCTTGGCCAGTTCATACGCGGACATGTCCATAGGCTTGAGAAACTCTTCTCGCAGGATTTCGCCGGGGTGCAGGCTCCAGTGCGGTGTGCCCTTTCGCGGAATGGTCATACCTTGCTTCTCCTGTGCCGGTCGTGCGACCGTCCTCCAACTTAGTGGTAGTCCGTAATCTCAACGGAGTACGCATCATGTCCTCGCCACTCGAAACAGATCCGGAATTGATCGTTGATTCGGATGCTGTACTGTCCTCGCCGGTCGCCGCGCAGTTTCTCCAGGCGATTGCCGGGGGGAACGCGCAAGTCATCGAGCGCCTGCGCGCCATCGAGCATGGCGAGTTTTCTCCTCGCGACTGCGGCCGGGGGAGCACCATTGGTTTTTCCGGTGCTCCAGATTTCCGCCGTCTGCCTGTTGGCGAAAGTCTTGATCACATTCCGCAATAATAACGAGGGATGTTAATAATGTCAATCGTTATTAACGCAGCTCGTTATCAGCAAGGTTGTAAAGTGTTTGTGCTATATTCGCTCGACCGTGCCCGTCAAGCTCTATCCCCGCGCCGCCCTCGCGTTGCTTACAGCGCTGAATCTGCTCAACTACATCGATCGTTCCGTCTTGTATGCCGTACAAGATCTGGTCAAAGCCGAGTTCCATCGCAGCGACGCCGCGTTCGGCCTGCTGACCAGCATTTTTTTCGTTTTCTATATGTGCGCGGCACCCTTCATGGGGCCGCTCTCGCTGCGCTTCTCGCGCAAGGCAGTCATCATCACGGGCGCCCTCATCTGGAGCGTTGCCACGCTGCTCACCGCCGTAACCCATAACTTCACGGAGTTGCTTATTCGCCACACCATCGTCGGCATCGGCGAGGCTAGCTTCGTCATCCTCTCTCCCACGTTTGTCGCCGACATGTTTCCGGAGGATGAACGCGGCCGCGCGATGGGCATTTTCTATCTGGCGCTTCCCGTAGGCACGGCGCTCGGCTATCTGCTGGGCGGCGTGATGGGGCCGACTTATGGATGGCGCTCGCCATTCTATGTCGGCGCGGCGCCCGGAGTGCTGCTCGCTTTCCTCTTGCTGTTCATTCCAGAGCCGGCGCTCGGCCAGTTTGATGCGCCTGAGAAGGAGACCGAGCGTTCCGCGCCCGCAGGCCTGAGTGGATGGATTCGCACCGTAAAGGGCCTCGCACATAATCCCGCTTTTCTCAGCGCAACTTTCGGCATGGCGATGATGACCTTTGCCCTCGGCGGCCTTCAGGTGTGGATGCCGACGTTCCTGCATCGCGTCCACGGCTACAGCCTGCTCAATGCCAATGTGCTCTTTGGTGCAAGCACGATCATCAACGGCATCGTCGCCTCGCTCGCCGGCGGATGGCTCTCCGACTGGCTTCTGAAACGCACCCGCTCCGCGCATTATCTTGTGTCCGCGGTCAGCCTCGGACTTGGAATCCCGGCCATGTGCTTTGCGTTATTTGCCAGCGGCCGCGTGATGGTCGTCGGAATTTTTGCGGCTGAGTTTCTCCTGCTGCTGAATACTGGTCCCCTGAATGCCGCCGTCATTAACTCGGTCGGGCCGCACGTACGCGCCGCCGCTCTGGCCGTCAATATTTTTATATTCCACCTTCTGGGCGACGTGCCCTCCGCCTACCTGATCGGGTATGTGTCCGACCGCTACTCGCTGCGCCTGGCCTTTCTTGGGCCGGTGATCACGATCGCGCTGTCCTCTGCCATACTGTTTTATGGGATGCGATTTGCGCCTGAGGTCGTGATACCGCCGGCGCGTGATTCCGCAACTGAGGCCGCGTCCTAAGTGCGCAGAAACGTTCGCAGATAATGTCCGCAGAATGATTCTCCAAATTTCATACTGGATTGCCGGCATCATCCTGGCCGCTGTGTGGTTTTCCCGCATTCTGGAGGCCGCCATCGGCATGCCCCGCGTCGCCGACGTGGCGCGCTCCGAGTGGGACCGCAAACCGCCTACTCCGCGCGGCGAGCCGCGCATCAGCATCATTGTTCCCGCCCGCAACGAAGAGCACGACATTCGCGCCACGCTCGAGAGCCTGCTGGCCCTCGATTATTCCAACTACGAAGTGATTGCGGTCGACGATCGTTCGACCGACGGAACGGGAAAGCAAATGGACGAGGTTGCCGAGTCGTGTGGCGCGAACACTCCTGTCCGCGTGCTGGCAGCGACTCCATCGCAATCAGGTGAAGAAGTGACCTCTCACCCGAAGTTGCAAGTAATTCACATCACCGATCTTTCTCCGGGCTGGATGGGCAAGACCCACGCCATGTGGACGGCAGGGAAGCGCGCAACCGGCGACTGGCTTCTCTTTACGGACGCGGACGTGCTCTTTAAGCCGGATTCCGTCCGGCGGGTGGTTGCCTATGCCGAGGCCGAGCAAGCCGACCACGTCGTCCTTTTCCCGCGCATGCTCATGGAGCACGCGGGCGAGCGCATGATGATCGCCTTTTTCCAGACCATGTTTGTGTTCGGCCATCGTCCCTGGAAAGTTGCCGATCCGCGCGCTCGCGACCACATGGGAGTCGGTGCGTTTAACATGGTTCGGCGTCGGGTCTACGAAGCCATCGGAACCTATCAGGCCCTGCGAATGGAAGTACTCGACGATATGAAGCTTGGCAAGCTCATCAAAAACGCGGGCTACGCGCAGCGCAACGTCTTCGGCGACGACCTGACGTCCCTGCGCTGGGTGCGGGGAACGTTCGGCATGATCGACAATCTCACCAAAAACTTTTACGCCGTGCTCTCGTTTCAGTGGCCGCGAACGGTGGCCTCAATTTTTGCGCTAGGTTTCCTGAACCTGGGGCCGTTCATCGGCGTCTGTCTCGCCCATGGATGGGCGCGCGCGCCTTACGCGATCGCACTGGCATCGCTTCTCGCAATCTATTACGGAATGTCGCGCATGTCAGATGTCCGCACGCCCTACTTTTTGCTGCATCCAGTCAGCACATGTCTGGTCATGTACGCGGTCGGGCGGTCGATGGTGTTGACCATCCGGCAGGGCGGGATTGTGTGGCGCGGCACAAAGTACCCGCTGGAGGAATTACGGCGGGGAATGGTGTAGGTCGGGGCGCCCCCTGGTCTCAATGAAACGGATTTACGATTCGCACGCCATCGATCTCTCTCCCGTGCTGCATATCCTCTGAAAGGACTACGCTGCAGCCGGTCTGCTTCGCCGAGCGAAGAATTAGTGCGTCCCAAAAAGATAGAGCGTGAAGACGATGGAGGTCAATGGCCGCGAGAATATCGGCGACCTCTGGAGTGGCGACGTTGAACTCGGCGAGGAGTTCAACCTTTCGACGAGCAATCTGTGGATCAACCCGAAGCTTTCTCGTCACCGTCACAAAATACTCCTGGAGGACCTGAAGGGAGATGACTCCGGTGCCTGCTCTGCGATGAGCCGCCACGAGATTGACGGCGATCCTTTGTTTGGCTGGCGCGGATTTGTCGTCGGCGTAGACCAGAACATTCGTGTCGAGGAAAGTACGAGCGCTCACGAATCGCGCCGATCATGAATCTCGTCGCGATTGAAGCGCCAGCCCCGAGAGTCGCCCCGGCCAGAGAGGCTTTTGAACTCCTCAATGCTGCGTTCGGGATCGTCGCCGCCGGCTATGCTTTGCAGATAGTCTCGAATCATTTGATTAAGACTCTTGCCAAGGGCTGTCGCCTTCTTGCGGGCCTGGGCCACGATTTGCTCATCGATTGACAAGGTAAGATTCATGTTCACAGTATACGTGCACGCATGATACGTGTAAATGGAAAATGCTATTGACGATGATAAGCATGAAAAGCTAGCATAGGCATGCAAGATGAGGAGGCGCCTATGAACAATGTAGCGCCAAGTTCAGTCTCTACTGCGGTTCGGGATTATGCGCAGAATACCTATGTAAACCCCGCTCTTCGGCGTCGTGAAAGGACTTTCTCGATCAACGTCGGCGAAGTGCACAAAGCAGTGGCATTGCGCAATCGGGTGCCTTTGGTTTGTCAAGCGCTTCAGTCCGAGAAGTTCTTGCAGGCGAATGCTCTGAGGCTTGTCTCGAAAACTGGTCCGCCGTCTGGTCAAAGCACCACCGTCACTTACACCTACGAATTTATCGACGCCGATCGCTCGTCCGCCCCGGCTGATGACTCCTGGAAGCGGCTGCGCGGCGCGTTAAAAGATGTGTTCAAGGATTTGGGCGGCGGTGAAGCTTATCTCAGCGCCGAGCGCAGCGCCTTCTACAAGCGAGCGGACAACAAATGAGCCGCGTCTATTGGGACACGATGCTCTTCATCTACTGGCTGGAAGATCACCCCCAGTTTGCCAAGAGAGTCGATGCGATTCACTCTCGCATGGCCGAGCGAGACGATCGGCTGATCACCGGCGCGTTCACCTTTGGCGAGGTACTGGCTGGCGCCTACCGCAAAGGCGCGCCCAAGCTGGCCGACGAGTCCAGGCGCATGTTGCAGAGCGTGGTTGCGGAGGTGGTTCCGTTCACTATCGAAACGGCCGATCGTTATGCCCAAATCAGAGGCAGCCTCGGCATCGCTCCCGCCGATGCCATTCATCTCGCGTGTGCCGCCGAGGCTGGGACCGATCTTTTCCTGACCAACGATAAGCGCCTCCTGGGCAAGATCGTCCCGGGAATTCAATTCATCGCTTCTCTTGATACGCAGTTCTTCTGATCGCGGCTCCGGCCAAATCGCCGCCAGGCCAAATCGTCCGCGACGAATGCCATCCCCTACGGCTCGTCCGGATCGACCGGCGTCATCGCCGCGCCCTGCACGGTGTGTTTCGTCTTAACCTTAGTGGCCCGAAACGATCCCGCGCTGTAGTGCCCTTGTTTCTCCACGTCGTATTCTTTTGGCATTGCGTTCAGCAGCTTCGCACTCTCTCCCAATTGCTGGGGATGGCGCAGAATAATCTCGGCACGATCGTTATACTCTTCAATCCGCCCCTGGATCGCCACCACCCGTCCCTGAAGTTGACGAACGTCGCCTACTTTTTTCATGTCGCCGGGGAAGACCACTACTGTGAACGGGCAGGTGCGGTACTCCGGGCAAAAGTCGAGGAAGGTCACGCCATGGCTGCCCTCCTCGACGCGTATCACGGTTCCCGTAATGCAGGTCTGCTTGCGTACATGCTTGCTGGCTTCGGCTATCGGGAGGCAATCTTTCGGCGACAGAGTGCCTGAAGAACTCCCCGAAGAATTTCCAGAGGAAGAATTGTTGGACCATGGCGCGCTCGACGCATGGTTGCCGGCGACGCTCACCGCGCTCGCAAGCACGATCGAAATCACAAACAGAATGACAATGCGCATAAAGGCCCCGACGACCTGCAGACATATACAGGCGGCCGCAGACGACTGCGTCCAACCGGTCTCAGCCTTGATTGTAGGAGTGCGCACGCGCGCCGGTGACACGCAGCGCGCAAATATCAGCAAGAAGTGGTTCCCGGAAAGGGAATACAAAGGCGAATACAAAATACAACCGAGCCGGAGCGAGGCCCCGGCTCAGCGAATCCTGACGAGTCGCCGCCTAACGAGTGAAGGACTTGATGGCGTTCGCCTCGTCGTCCTTCACGTCGAAGACGGTGTAAAGCTTGGTGATCTGCAGCAGGTCGTGAACTTTTTTCGTCAGGTTCAGCAGCTTCAGTTCGCCGCCCTGATTCTTGGC
Source organism: uncultured Acidobacteriaceae bacterium (assembly GCA_963803645.1). Taxonomy (GTDB): domain Bacteria; phylum Acidobacteriota; class Terriglobia; order Terriglobales; family Acidobacteriaceae; genus Acidiflorens. The sequence continues at coordinate 2,882,382 of CAWDNK010000007.1, forward strand.
GGTGGTAAAGGCGCTGACGAGTTCGCCGATCCCGGAGCTGTCAATGTAATTGACGTCGCCAAGGTTCAGCAGAATTTTCTTCTGTCCCTTGGAAAGCAGATCGCGAACCGTGTCGCGCAGCACCACGCTGCCTTCGCCGAGGGTAATCCGGCCGCTGAGGTCGACGATGGTCACGCCATCCACCTGACGAGTACTGGACTTCATAGTCACTGGGGAGCCTCCTTGGATTCCGCGTCGCCGCGGACATGCTTAATCATTTTAAGTTCGGTGCCCGTCTGGGAGGGGTGGATCTCCACCTCATCCATAAACGAGCGGATCAGGAAAATGCCGCGACCTGATGTTTTCAAAAGGTTTTCCGGCGCCAATGGATCCGGAATCTTGCTCGCCTCGAGCCCCTTGCCTTGATCGCGAATAATGATGACAAGATCCTGGGGCGTGCGCTCAAACGCGAGCGTGACCTTTTTGTTCGGGTCGTAAGCATTTCCATGCAAAACTGCGTTGACGGCGCCCTCACGCACTGCCATGGAGATCTTCATGATCTCCTCGTCGTCAAAGCCCGCCTCAGCCGCCATGCGGCCAGCCGTCTCCTCCGCGTTGTTCACCGTCTCCAGCGTCGAATCGAGCGTGTAGGAGACGCGGTCATGAGACATAAAGCGATTGGGTCCTGAGCCGGCCGTGGCCGCACTACCACTTTTGACACCGCAGCCATCATAACAAGGCTTGGCCCGGCGCGTGCGAATTGAAAAGTGTGCCTGTCATGGCGGGAAAAGTCAACGCGTGTGGACCTCTAGCCGTATTGCCATCCGCCGTTGCACAGTGGAGGTGGGCGGCGCGTCACCGTGCACAATCTGATCCGCCGATTGCGTCGTGTAATCCAGAACGCGGCCCGGAAATACTCCCAGAGCCAGCGTAGCCGCAACGCAGATCGCCATAGCAATGGCCGCTGCCACCGGAATCGGAGTGACGGGCACGTCGCCGCGCGGCTCGCGCATGTACATCATGACGATGATGCGCAGATAGTAATACGCGCCGAGGGCGCTGTTCAGCACCAGAATGATGGCCAGTCCGACGAGGCCCGATTTCAGGTCGGAGTTCAGCACATAGAATTTGGCGAAGAAGCCGCCGGTGATCGGAATGCCGATCAGCGACATAAGGAAGAACGTGAACGTCGCGGCGAGCGCGGGCGATCTTCTGCCGAGGCCGGCGTAATCCTCGAGCGTCACGTACTTCTCGCCCTGATTGGCGAAGTGGCTGACCACCACAAACGCGCCCACATTCATGGCAGCGTAGGACGCCATATAGAATAGGACCGGCGACGCGCCCAGGTCGGGCTTGGCGGCGAAGGCGGCAAGCACGTATCCCGCGTGCGCAATCGAAGAGTAGGCTAGCAACCGCTTGACGTTGTCCTGCACGAGCGCACCCAGATTGCCAAGCGTCATCGAGAGCGCCGCCGAAACCCAGAGCAGCCAGAACCAGCCTGGAGCGCCGGTTTCGACCAATACGCGCAGCAGGACGGCAAACGCCGCTGCCTTCGGCCCGGTCGACATCAGCCCCACCACCGGAGCAGGCGCGCCCTCATAAACGTCCGGCGTCCAGATGTGAAAGGGCGCGGACGCGACCTTGAATCCGAGGCCGACAAACATAAGCGCGACCGCGACATAAGCCAGCAGCCCGCTCTGCCCGGTGGCCAGAGCCGCCCGAATCACGGGGATGCTGGTTGATCCAGTAGCGCCGAACATCATGGCCACGCCATAAAGAAAGAACGCAGTGGCAAACGAGCCCAGCAGGAAATACTTGAGAGACGATTCGCTGCTGGCGGCGTCGCGGCGACGGAATCCGGCTAGAACGTAGGTGGAGATTGACGAAATTTCGAGCGCGATAAAAATCAGCACCAGCTCAATCGCCGACGACATCAGGCACATGCCCACCGTGCCAAACAGAATTAGTCCGTAGTATTCACCGGCTCGAATCCGCTGGACCGCCATGTATTCATACGAGCTGAGAATCGAGACTGCGGCAATCGCAATGATCAGCACGTGAAAAAATATACTGAAGCTGTCCACCTGCACCATGCCGTAAAACGCGGTGCCCGGATGCGCGGCCATGATGAAAGCGGAGCCCAGCGCCGCCAGCGCACCGACCAGCGCAATCGTGCCCAGCGGTTTTTGATTGTGCTTGGGTTCGAGCAGCGGATCGACCACCATCACGATCATGCCGAAGATCGCGAGCACAAGCTCGGGCAGAACGCGCAGATAATCGTCGAGCGGGGGAGCCGTAAAGCTCGCCTGCGCGATCAGCGCATGCAGAGAAGCCGGCACAAAGTGGAAGGCCGACGTTAACGCGAGAGGCATGGTCGCAAGAATCGCCATCGTCATTGGCCGACCGCCTTCGCCATGTACTGCGCGTACGGCGCAAGCGCCGCCTGCACGGCCGGATCGATCGCATTGAGCCACAGCAAAGGCGCGACCCCCATGACGATTGCCATCACGGCAATTGGCACCAGCGCCGATTTCTCGCGCGGATTCAAATCAGGCAGTGTGTTATTTACTTCGTGCGTGACCTTGCCATAGAAGACGCGCTGGTACATCCACAGCAGGTAGCAGGCGCTCCAGATCACGCCCGTGGCCGCCAGAATGCCGTAAACCGGACGAGCCTCAAAAGCGCCGCTGAGCACCAGGAATTCGCCGATGAAGCCGTTCAGGAGCGGCAGTCCGACCGAGGCGAGCACGGTTACGAGAAAGAAGGTCGCATACTTCGGCATGGGCGTCGCGAGGCCGCCGAACTCTGTAATCTCGTAGGTGTGGCGGCGTTCGTAGAGAATCCCCGCGAGCATGAAGAGGCCTCCGGTGGCAACGCCGTGGGAGAGCATGATGAACATCGCTCCGTTCAGTCCCGCCGTCGTGAAGCTGAAAATTCCCAGCACCACAAAACCAAGATGGCTTACGGAAGAATATGCGATCAGCTTCTTCATGTTCGGCTGGATGAGGGCGACCAGCGCGCCATAGATGATGCCAATGAGCGCGAGAATCATAATCCACGGCGCGTTGCTGCGCGCCTGGTCGGGGAAAAGTGACAGATTGAATCGCAGCAAGCCGTAGGTTCCCATCTTCAGCAAAACTCCCGCCAGCAAAACCGAGCCCGCAGTAGGCGCTTCGACGTGCGCATCTGGCAGCCACGTATGAAGAGGGAAGAGCGGAACTTTGACGGCGAAGGCGATGAAGAATCCCAGAAAGAGCCAGGGCGCGGCCGAGGCAAAGCCGGGAATGCTGCCGTTGCGAATCGCCTGCTGCACGATCACGAAATCGAAGGTGCCGACCTTGGCATACAGCCAGATGATCGACGCCAGCATGAACATCGATCCAATAAACGTAAACAGAAAATATTTTACCGCCGCATAAACCTTGCGCCCGTGGCCGTACATGCCGATCAGCAGCGCCATCGGGATCAGCGTCGCTTCCCAGAAGAAGTAAAAGAGGAACAGGTCGAGCGACGTGAAGACGCCGATCAGCGCCGTTTCCAGCAGCAGCAGCAGGATGAAAAATTCTTTCACCCGTTCATGAATCGAAGTCCATGAAATCAGCACGCAGAGCGGCGTCAGGAACGTGGTCAGCACCACCAGCCAGACGGAGATGCCATCCACGCCCATGTGGTAATGAATGTTGGGGCTGGCGATCCAGGGCTTGTCGATCTCGAATTGAAAGCCCGCCAGGCTGCGATGCAAGTGCACCGGCAAATGAAGCGAGGCGACGAATGCCAGTAACGAGATGACCAGCGCAAATAATTTGATGTCGCGGTCGCGGCGCGGAATCAACAGAATCAGCAGCCCGCCGAGCGCCGGAGTAAAGGTCACGAGCGTAAGTACGATCGGATTGAGGCTGGGCAGGTCCATCGCGTTCATGTTCACCGCACCCCCATCCAGACCATGTACGCGATTACCACCGCGCCCCCGGCGGCCACCCAGCCCGCATACGACCGCAAATTGCCCGACTGCATGCGGCGCGCCTCGTCAGACAGGTGCCGCGCGGCATCGGCTGCGTTGTTGACGGTCGCGTCGATCACGCCCTGGTCCACCCCGTGCCACAGAATTTCAGTTGAGCCGTCGATAAGCGGCTTGACGAAAAGCGCGGCATAGAGCTCATCGATGAAGTACTTGTGGACGACAGCTTCATAGAGTCCGCCCAGGTTCTTGGCAATGCGCGCAGGCAGCTCAGGCCGGCTGCTGTACAGCAGGTAGGCTATGAACCACCCCAAAAACGCGACCACGATCGAACCGCCCATCAAGGAGTATTCGAGAGTCTTGCTCGCAACTTCGCGAACGGGTTCTTGCGCGGCCCGTCCCGCCTGAAATACCGGATCGAGAAAATGTTCGAAGTGCCCGCCGTAGCCCACGAATCCGCCCACTAAGGAAAGCACAGCCAGAATGGCCAGGGGCCAGAGCATCACCATCGGGCTCTCATGCGGCTCGCCATGTCCGTGCTCGCCATGCCCATGCGCGTCTAGGGGCTTCGCGCCCCGATACTCGCCGCCAAAGGTCAGGTACAGCAGGCGAAACATATAAAAAGAGGTGAGGAAAGCCGTAATCACGCCGATCAGCCAATACACCCAGCTGGTCTGAAATGCTTGCCACAGGATTTCATCCTTGGACCAGAACCCGGCCAGCGGAGGAATGCCCGCGATCGCGAAGGTCGCAATCCCCATGGTCGCGAAGGTCCATGGCATGTAATAGCGCAGCCCACCCATCTTGCGCATATCTTGCTCGCCGCCGATGCCGTGAATCACCGAGCCCGCCGCGAGAAAAAGCAGCCCTTTAAAGAACGCATGCGTCATCAGATGGAAGATGCCCGCCGAAAATGCTCCCACGCCGCAAGCCATAAACATGTAGCCGAGCTGTGACACGGTCGAGTAGGCGAGGACTTTCTTGATATCGGTCTGCGCCATGCCGATGGTTGCGGCGAAGAGCGCGGTCAAAGTCCCAATCACAGCGACCACCGTCAGGGCCGACGGTGCGCGCTCAAAAATTACGTGCGACCGGGCCACCATATAGACGCCCGGCCGTCACCATGGTCGCCGCATGGATCAGCGCCGAGACGGGCGTCGGGCCCTCCATCGCATCGGGCAGCCAGACGTAAAGCGGAATCTGTGCCGATTTGCCCGCTGCGCCGACCATCAGCAACAGCCCAATGGCGGTCAGCAGCCCGGCTCCGGCTGTCTCAGTCGGATACTTGCTGAACTTGTCAAAGAGTTTCGTGAAGTCCAGCGAATGGAAATGTTTGATCATCAAGAACAAGCGCGATCAAAAATCCAAAGTCACCAATGCGGTTGACGATAAATGCTTTTTTCCCGGCGGATGCGGCCGAATCCTTAATGAACCAGAATCCGATCAGCAAATACGATGCGAGGCCAACGCCCTCCCAGCCGATGAACATCATCAGGTAATTTTTGGCCAGCACAAGCGTCAGCATGAAAAACATGAACAGGTTCAGATAGGCCATGAAGCGGTAATAGCCGTCGTCCTCCCACATATAGCCGACCGAATAAATGTGGATGAGAAATCCGACGCCGGTGACGACCAGTATCATGACCAGCGAAAGCTGGTCGAGGTAAAAATCGAAATCGACCGCGAAGTTCCCCGAGCGCAGCCAGTGCGCCAGATGAAAAGAATAAGGTGCCAACGCCGACGAAAAGCGCAGCGCGATAAACAGCGCCAACGCAAACGCCGCCCCGCAAAAGCTCAGCGCAATGGTCGTAATCGCCTTCTTCGACGAGTGCCGTCCGAAGAAGCCATTGATGGCCGCCCCCGCCAGCGGCAGAATCGGGATCAGCCAGAGTAGCGAGCCGAGTGTCGAAGCAGCTTGAGAAGTCGGCGTCATAGCTTGAGCAGGTTCACCTGGTCGACATTCAAAGTTTCACGTGTGCGATAGACGGCGATGATGATGGCGAGGCCAACGGTCGCTTCCGCCGCGGCGACGACCATCACGAAGAAAACAAAAATCTGCCCGCTCAGCGCGTGCCACTGCGCGGCAAACGCGACGAACGACAGGTTCACGCCGTTCAGCATCAACTCGATCGACATGAAGATAGTGATGATGTTGCGCTTGATCAAAAACCCAAGCACGCCACAGGTGAAAAGCAATCCGCTGAGCACCAGATAGTAAGCAATGGGGACCATTCTCTTCAGTGCTCCTTTCCTGAAGCCGAGCCCGACGCCACCAGTTGCGGCATCTCTTTATGATCAGGCTGGTCGGGCTTCGCAGCACGATGCGCCACTGCCTCCGGACGGCTGGCGAGCACCACCGCGCCCATGATCGCAATCAGGATCAGCACCGAGGTGACTTCGAAGGGCAGAAGAAAATCGTGGAACAGAAGACGCGCAATATCTTTGGGACTGCCCGGCAGCGCGCCAATCGCAACCGACCCGGTCTGCCCGCGAGCCACCAGCGTCCAGGTGACCAGGACGGCCGCGATCAAAACTCCCGGCACGCCGATCAGAATCGCCACCCGGCTGCCCTTGGTGTGCTCTTCCTTGCCGGCATTCAAAAGCATGATGGTGATCACAAACAGCACCATGATGGCGCCCGCATACACAATCACCTGCACGGCTGCCACGAACTCCGCGCCCAGCAAAAGGTATTCCGCGGCAAGGGCAGCCATCACCACAATCAGCGAGAGCGCGCTGTTAATGGGATGGCTCTGCGCCAGCAGGTTGATCGCCCCCGCCATGCAGATAGCGCCGAAAAAGAGAAATAGAATTAGGTGAAACATTTTGTCAGCTCTTAGCTCTCAGCTGTCAGCTCTCAGTAAAACCAACTGAGAATCGGGAACTGAGAACCGCTTTACGCCCTCCACGCCACAATCAGCGCGGTCACCACAATGTTCGCCACCGCCAGCGGCAGCAGCACCTTCCATCCAAATGACATTAACTGGTCATAGCGAAAGCGCGGCAACGTCCACCGCACCCACACGTACAGGAACATGAAAAAGAAAACCTTAAGGCAAAACCAGATCACCGGAAGAACAGCCGCGATGAGCGGCGGCCCGAAAACCGGACCCAGCCATCCGCCGAAAAACAACAGCGTAGCCAGGCACGCCACCGTCACCATGTTGGCGTATTCCGCCATGAAGAACATGGCGAACTTCATGGCGCTATATTCCGTGTGATAACCGGCCACTAGTTCTGACTCCGCTTCCGGCAAATCAAACGGCGTGCGGTTGGTCTCCGCATAAGCCGAAATCAGATAAATGAAAAACGCCACCGGCTGAACGAAAATGTTCCAACGCAAATGCCGCTGCGCGTCGACAATGTCGCGCAGGCTCATGCTACCCGTGATGATCAGCACACCCACCAGCGACAGCCCGAGCGAAACTTCATAGCTGATCATCTGGGCGCTTGCCCGCAGTCCGCCGAGCAGCGAATATTTATTGTTCGAAGCCCAGCCGGCGAGCACCACGCCATACACGCCCATCGAAGTAATGCCGAGCACTACCAGCAGCCCGATGTTCAGGTCGGTGATCTGGAGGTAGGTGCCCCACGGCCCGATGTCGACGTAATTCCCGAACGGGATCACGGAAATCGAGGTGATTGCAAATACCATCGCGATCATCGGCGCCGCAATATACAGCGGCTTGTAGACATGCGGCTCGGTAAGGTCTTCTTTGAAAATGAATTTGACGCCATCGGCCAGCGGCTGGAGCAGCCCAAATGGCCCCACCCGCGTGGGCCCCCAGCGGTTCTGGATGTGCGCGGAAACCTTGCGCTCCAGCCAGACGCTATAAGCTACCGCGGTCAGCAGCACGCCGATGACCGCGAGTGACTTGATGATCGAAATGATTACGAAGGCCGTTATGCTCAAGGAAATCTCTCGTGCGGCTTAGCTAGTGTGGCTGAGTCCGTGTGGCGCGGACACTCTTGTCCGCGTGCTGTTGATCTTGGTTCTAGTCCGCCGCAACCTCCACGTTCGGAGCCCGGTTCTCCAGCACCGAATTCAAAGTCTTCGAATATCGTCCCAGAGTCCCCGAGCTGAATAGGCCGTCGTTTGCCGGCACAATAAGCTCCGGTCTGTGCACCGCACCCGTGCCGCTTTCGGCAATCTCAATGTGCTGATCGTTGCCCGCCAGCAGGTTGATGCGCGACACGTCATATCCCGCCACCACGCGCTGAATCTCATCGAGAATCGCCATCGGATCGAGCGGTGTCATCTTCGGCTCAAGATTATGCGCGTCGAGCCACACCGCATGGCGGTCGGCCTCGCCCGACTGCGCGCCCCGGCTCTGGCCCATGTCCGCGTGCGTCCCGCCGCCGAAGGGAACCAGACCATGCACATCGAAGCCCATCGCGTCCGCAATGCGCACGATCATCTCGAAGTCCGACTTGCAGTCGCTTACCTCGCCGGCTTTTTTCACCAGTTGCAGGTCGCCGCAAGTATTGGTGCACGTTCCGGATTTTTCGTACGCGTTGGCCGCAGGCAAAACCACGTCGGCAATGTTCGCCGTCTCGGTGAGAAACATGTCCTGCACCACCACGAAGGTCTTCGCCAGCCCAAAAGGATCGACGCCCAGGCGCCCCACCGGATTTGAGCCGACCACATAGAGCGCCGACAGCTTGCCGGACTTGGCCGCGTCCATCATCTCCGGCAGAGTCAATCCTTTTTCCGCCGGAGGCGCTCCCCATTCCACGTGAAACTTGCCCGCGCTTGCCACTGGCTCGTATCCCGGAAGCAGATCGGGATACAGACCCATATCGCTCGCACCCCGCGAATTCGCGTAGTCAGCCAGGCAAATCAGCTTTGCTCCGGCAAGCGTCGAAGCGAAGCCCGCGAGTCGCTCGATGTCGGCGCCCCGCAGCTCAGAGCCGAAAGCGATCACCAGATCCTTCTCACCACGGATCTGTTCGCGTAGCGCAGTCCAAGCCTCCCGGCTCGTGCCGCCCGCAGTAAGCGAATCAAGTGAAGAATCGTCGCCAGCAAGAAATGCCACAGCCTTGGCCTCAGATCCCGCCGCGAGTAATCCAAATCCCGCCGCCTGGTTCTTCAATTTGATCTCGACAGAATTAATGACGTAAAGCTTCGCCCGCCGCAGCCGCACGTTTGTGCGAATCTGCCATGCCAGCAGCGGATGCTGGTTGGTCGGATCGTTCCCAATCAGCAGAATCGCCGGGGCATTCAGCACGTCGCGCATCGAAGCCGCCTTTCCAGGCTTGCCGTGCAGAGCCGCCGCCATGGCAGGGAAGTCGGCCGTGCGGTGGTGATCGATGTTGTTGGTCTTCAGCACCACCCGCGCAAACTTCGACAGCAGATAATTTTCCTCGTTGGTCGTGCGCGTCGATCCGATCACGCCAATCGCCCGGCCGCCATCGCGGTCGCGAATCTCGCGGAAGCGGCGCCCGATCAGCTCAAACGCCTCCTCCCACGTGGCCGGGGTAAGCTTCCCATCTTTGCGAATGAGGGGCGTCGTAAGCCGTTCTTCGTTGTGCGCAAAGTCGAAGGCGTATCGCCCCTTGATGCAGAGAAAATCGTTGTTGATGCCGCTCTTGTCGCGATTATCGCCGCGCACAATCTCCATCCCCGTGTCGCCGCGCCGCACGCCGAGAGTAGTCTTGCAGCCGTCGCCGCAGTGCGTGCACACGGTCGCGACGTGAGTCATCTCCCACGGACGCGTCTTGTAGCGATAGGCACCCGAGGTCAGCGCGCCCACCGGGCAGATGTCGATGCACATGCCGCATTCTTCGCAGTCGAGATGATCGTCCTGATTCGGAGCAATGATCGAGCTGACGCCGCGATTCTGCACCCCGAGCGCCCAGACATCCATGCCCTCGCCGCACACGCGCACGCAGCGATAGCACAAAATGCAGCGCGGCCGGTCGAAGTACACCACCGGAGACCACTGCTGCTCCTCGCGATGATTCTTCGCCTCGGTGTATTTCGATTCCGGAGCGCCATAAGAAAACGCCATGTCCTGCAATTCGCACTCGCCGCCCGCATCGCACACCGGACAATCCAGCGGATGGTTCCCCAGCAGCAACTCAACCATCCCCTTGCGAGCCTGCCGAACCTCGTCGCTGTCAGTCGCGACGATCATGCCCTCGGTGATGACGGTTGTGCAGGCCGTTTGCAGCTTGGGCATCTTCTCGATTTTTACAATGCACATGCGGCAAGCGCCCTGGAGCGAGAGGTTAGGGTAATAGCAAAAAGAAGGGACTTCGATGCCCGCGGACTTGCAGGCCTCAATTAGAAGCGTGCCCGGGGGAGCGGTTACTTTTTTACCGTCGACAGTGAGATTTACGTCAGCCATAAAAACGTCGTTAGTCGTCAGTCGCTGGTCGTCGGAAAACGCAGTTGGCGGCCACATGTGAACGCCACTGGCGAACGTAGACCAAACGACTCTTGATCAAGCCAGCACTGGTTCCGCCGCTGCCTTCTCAAACGGGCAAGGCCGGCCATCCAAATGATCTTCAAATTCTTTTCTGAACTTTTTCACGAACGCCATGGTCGGCATAGCCGCAGCGTCCCCCAGCGGGCAAAACGTCTTCCCCAGCATGTTTTCCGACAGGTAATAAATGTTGTCGATATCTTTCATGACTCCGCCGCCATTGTGAAAGCGCGTCAGTGTCTTCTTCAACCAGTCGGTTCCCTCGCGGCAGGGAATGCACCACCCGCAGCTTTCATGCTGGTAAAACTTCATGGTGCGCAGCGCGAATTTGACGATGCAGGTCGAGTCGTCGAGCACCACTACGCCGCCCGAGCCGAGCATAGATCCCGTTTTGGCCACCGAATCGAAATCCATGGCCACGTCAATCTCTTCCGGCAGAAGCACTGGCGTCGACGATCCACCGGGCACCACGGCCTTCAGTTCGCGCCCATTCGGAATTCCGCCGCCTACCTCATAAATCATCTTCTTCAGGTTGTAGCCCATGGGCAGCTCGTAAACGCCGGGCTTGTTCAAATGTCCGGCCAGGCAAAACAGGCGCGTGCCGCCGTTCTTCGGTGTGCCGATCTTCGCGTAAGCCTCCGCGCCCCCCAGAATAATCGGAGGCACGCTCGCCAAAGTTTCGGCATTATTAATAACCGTCGGACCGCCCCAGAGCCCAACCACCGCCGGAAATGGCGGCCGGATGCGCGGAATGCCGCGCTTGCCTTCGAGCGATTCCATCAGCGCCGACTCTTCTCCAACTTCGTACGCACCCGCTCCGCCGTGCCAGTACACGTCGAGATCGTATCCGCTGCCAAAAATATTTTTGCCCAGAAAGCCCTTCGCATAGGCCTCTTCCAGCGCCTTCTGCATGATGACCGACAGATAGCGATACTCGCCGCGAATGTAGATGTATCCGGTGTGCGAGCCGACCGCGATCGAAGCGATCATCACGCCTTCAATCACCGCATGCGGATCTTGCTCAAAAATCAGGCGGTCTTTGCAGGTCCCAGGCTCGCTCTCATCGCCGTTACACAAAACATATTTCGGCTTCGCTGACTGCTTGGGCACGAACGACCACTTCATTCCGGTCGAGAATCCCGCGCCTCCGCGACCGCGCAAGCCAGAATTCTTGACCTCATTAATGATCGTCTCCGGCCCCATGCCAAGCGCCTTCTGCACAGCCTTGTAGCCGTCGAGTTCGAGGTAGCGATCGATCTGAGTAGCGCCTTTGCCAAAGCGCTTCGAGACAACTTTTACCTCGTCGGGATGTGAAACAAGAAAAGCCATTGAGTCAATTTTCTTACTGCGTTCCCATCTTCTTATATTCGTCCAAAACTTTGTCCATCTTCTCGGCCGTCAGGTTCTCGTGATAGTCGTAATTCACCTGCACCGCCGGAGCCCAACTGCAACCGCCAATGCACTCCACTTCTTCGAGTGAAAACAGTCCGTCTGGGGTAGTGCCCTTGTGCCGGATGCCAAGTTTCTTCTCGCAGTGCTCCAGCAGTTCTTCGCCGCCTACCAGCATGCACGCAATGTTGGTGCACACCTGCACGTTGTATTTGCCGCGCGGCTTGGTGGTCAGCATGGAGTAGTAGCTGATCACGTTGTGCACTTCGAGTTCGGTCAAATCCAGCCGCCGTGCCAGTTCGGCAATCACTTCATCGCTCAGATATCCAACCTCATCCTGAGCATAGAGCAGCGTTGGGACGAGGGCAGAGCGCTTGGTTGGATAGTGCGTCAGCATCTCGCCGAAGCGCGTCTCGAATTCTTCGGAGAATTTCAACGGTCAATGTCTCCCAGCACCACATCAATGCTGCCGATCGCTGCCACTACGTCGGCAATCAAATATCCCTCGCACATTTTCGCGAGCGCCTGCAAATTCGCGAACGACGGCCCGCGCATGTGCACACGATACGGCTTCGCCGTCCCGTCGCTGACAATGTAGTAGCCCATCTCGCCGCGCGGCGATTCCACCGCCTGATAAACTTCGCCGGCCGGCACCGAAAAGCCCTCCGTAATAATCTTGAAGTGATAGATGAGCGCCTCCATCTGCGTCTTCATCTTCTCGCGGTCGGGCAGCACCACTTTTGGTGCATCCGCCTTCACCGGACCCTCCGGCATTCCTGCCAGGGCCTGCTGCACAATGCCAATCGATTCGCGCAACTCGCGCACCCGGCACACATACCGTGCCCACACGTCGCATCCATCTGAGAGCGGCACATTGAACTTGAAATTTTCATATCCCGAATAGGGCGCGTCCCGCCGCAAATCGATGTCCACGCCACTTGCCCGCAACGTCGGTCCGCCCGCTCCCAGCGCAATCGCGTCGTCGGCGCTCAGCTTGGCCACGCCCTTCGTCCGCATCTGGAAAATCGGGTTCCCGGTCAGCAGGCCCTCATACTCATCCACGTTGCCCGGAAAGCGATCGGCAAACTTTTTTACCTTCTCGAAGAATCCGAGCGGAGGCTCCAGGGCCAGCCCGCCGATGCGGAAGTATGAAGTCATCATCCGCTGTCCGCTGACCATCTCAAAAAATCGCAAAACATCTTCGCGCTCGCGGAAGCAATAAAGGAAAACCGTCACCGCCCCAAGATCCATGGCGTGCGTGCCCAGCCACACCAGGTGCGAATTGATGCGCGTCAGCTCATTCATCAAAACCCGCATCCACTGCGCCTTGGGAGGAATCTCCAGTCCCAGCAGCTTTTCCACCGCCAGACAATAGGCCAAATTGTTTGTCAGCGGGCAGAGGTAATCGATGCGATCCGTCAGCGGCACCACCTGCTGATAAAACTTCGCCTCGCAGGTCTTCTCGATGCCGGTATGGAGATAGCCAATCTCGGGTTTCAGCCGAACTATCGTCTCGCCGTCGATCTCCAACACCAGTCGCAGCACCCCGTGCGTCGAGGGATGCTGCGGCCCCATATTCAGAACAAGCGTATTGTCCTGTCCGGGTTCGGCGAGACTGGCTGGCATTTGTGGCATGGCTAGCGATATCCCTCTACCGGGTAGTCCTTCCGCAGCGGATGGCCTTCCCAATCGTCGGGCATCATGATCCGTTTCAGGTCGGGGTGTCCGGTAAAGCGAACACCAAACAGGTCGAAGACTTCGCGCTCGTAGTAGTTCGCTCCCGGCCACACCGATGTCACGGACTCAATCGACGCGCTCGACCCGTCCAGCCGCGCCTTCAGCCGCACACGCTCTTTCGTGGGAATCGATAGGAGATGGTAAACCACTTCAAACCGGGGCTCCGAGGGATACCAGTCCACGCAGGTCAGATCGGCGAGGTAATTAAAAGGACAATCGCGATCGTCGCGCAAAATCGCGCAAGCCTCGCGGATCGATCCCTTCTCGATCCAAACGGTCAGCTCGTCGCGGTCGAATTTCGCCGACTGCACCGACGCTGGAGTCGACTCCATCAGGCGCGCCAGTGCCGGATGCGACTTCAACTGCTCGATATCAGTGATCGGGGGAGCAAGAGCCACTAGATGTCTCCCCGCCGCGAGGCGTCCAGACCCCAGTCCAGCACGCCCTTTTTCCAGACATAGAAGAGACCGATGAGAACAATGGCGATGTAGACCATCATCTCCCAGAAGCCGAACATCTTTAGTTCCCGCAGGATGACCGCCCAGGGGTAAAGGAAAACCGCCTCTACGTCGAAGAGAATAAAGAGCATGGCCACCATGTAGAACTTGACCGAAAAGCGCCCGCGGGCGTCGCCAATGGGCTGCACGCCACATTCGTAAGGAGACATTTTGGCCAGCCCAGGCTTATGCTGGCCAATGAAGTAGGAGAGCAGAACAATTGCCGTCGCCAGGCCGATGGCAATGGCGAAGTGCATCAGCAAGGGCAGGTACCCGGCAAAGTGATTGTCTGGCATAGGAGGAGCTATATATAATTCGCGCCAAGCACAATACTAAACTCTCTAGATTAGTTTTTGCCTGACAAAGGTGTCAAGCAAAGTGCTGAGTTTTGAATTTGTTTTGCTCCGAATCTGTTTTGAACGGGCGCGGCTTGAGGTGCTGGGGCATCCAACTGATTCACGGCCGCGAATTTTGCATAGGGCGCCATCGAAAGAATGAAAAATGATCTTCGGTTTTAACACCGATATTCGCCACGACGATACTGTCTACCACGTGCAAAGCGAAGCGCGCGAGGGAGAGCAGTTGCTGCAAACGCAGGTTTTCGTGCGCGGCCGCTGCATCGGGAAGCGGGCCGTCTCGTGGACTACGGCCGCCGCCAGCGCCGCCGCCCAAAACGCGACCGGAGCTCCGGCCCAAAGCGATCCGTCCGCCAATCCCGGCCAATCCGCCGACGCCAATCAGAGCCCAAGCAAAGACCAGGACAAGGAAAAACTCCTGCGCGACCTCCATCGCGAGGTGCTCGACGCCATCCGCGATGGCCGCCTCGAGTCCGTGCTCGACAAGCGCGATCCTCCCGAAGTTCTCGCCGCCGTCAAAGAACTCGACTTGCAGTGGACCAATGCCGGTTCCATCCACACCGGCGGAACGCTCATGATGAATCTGCGCGTCACCGAGGCCGGCCAACCGGTGCAGGGAGCTCGTCTCACCTTTCGACTAGCCCGGCCCGGCTCCGATCCTTATTATGCGCAGGTTCTCAGCGACGCCCAAGGCAACGCGGAGATGAGCGTCCACGTCAATGAAGATGTGCTCTCCGATTCATCTGTGCTCGTCCAGGCCAACTTCCAAGGGCGCACGGCCACCCGCAAATTCCAGATCCAAAAAGCCTAGCGGTTCGCCACGTTAAAATGGAGATGTAAAGGCGTGCGACAATGACCGCAATGACCCTGACCATCAATGGCGAGCCCCGCGCCGCCTCCGCAGAGAATCTGACCGCCTTGGTCGACGAGCTGCGCATGAAACCTGACCGCGTAGCCATCGAACTCAACCGCCAGATCATCCCCCGCGATCAGTGGCCGCAGACAAAGTTAAATAACGGAGATCAGCTGGAAATAGTCCACTTTGTGGGAGGCGGATCCAGCCGGGTCGGCGCACATCGGCGGCACGGCCAGGAGCCGCGCCCAAATTAAACCACTGGCAGGCGCCACAAGGCACGCAAACGCGCGACAGTTTTCGAATATAATTCGCGAGCCATGAAGAAATGGATTATTGCTGCGTTGGTCTTCGCCATTGCCATTGCTACTGCTACTGCGGCGGTCGCGCAGCAAACCCACAATCAGTACGAGCCGCCGAACGCGCCGGGTGCCGGTCAGAAGCTGCTCGCGCAATTTGTGGGCGACTGGGACCTCGTCAAAACCTTTTTCCCGACGACCGGGAAGCCGATTGTGACGAAAGGCACGTGTAAGCAGTACATGATCGAGGACGGCAAGTTCCTGCAATCTGATTTCACCTTCTTTAATGCTGACGGAACGAAGAGCACCGGCACCGGAATCTCGGGCTTCGATTCGAAAACGAATCGCTTCACCACCGTCTGGTACGACTCGCGCCAAACGACGATGTCGATTCGCCAGAGCGACGGCACGTTTGACGGCAAGAACATCGTCCTGTGGGCTACGGCCCTCGATCCCGACCGCCCTGGGCGCAAGACCGTCGCGCGCGCGCACCTTGAGGAAGACGGCCGTGTTCTGGTCCATCGCCATTTTGTGATCGACGACAAAGGGGATGAGCGGATGATGATCGAGTTCCGGATGACGCGGAAGTAATTTCGCGTGTCTCGACCTACCCGTGTTCAACCCGTGCCTTTATATCCGAGTAGGCCGCCTCGATCAGCCTGCCTAGCGCCGCGGCGTTGGTGGTCGTTCCCGGTTTCAGCTTCACATGGCGCATGAACTTGCCAGTGCCTTGCAACAAACGCGCCGGATCGGGCAGCGCTTCACCGTGAAAAAACCCTACGTTTACGTGCGCAGTGAATACATTGACGTAGCCGAAGGGCGCATCTCCCAAACATGCCACCGGACAGCCGTCATGCAAAAGCTCCCGCACTTCGTCCCCGCATCTTCGCATCACCTCGAACCACTGGTGCGCGAGGGCTCCCAACTCGCCGGCATGCTCTTTCATCCACCGATCGATGGCGGGATCGTGCTCGACAGCGCCGTTGAAGCGCAGCAATTCCGTATTCATTGTCGCTCCACTGTCCGCTTTCGAAATCGACAGCCCCTGGGATTGAACCCTCGCCCAAAGATAGTTATGCTGGGACACAACTGATGGTGATTGCATGGTGTCCAGCCCCGTTCGGCGACATCTCTTCCGCTGTGTAGCCTTACAGGCCGCTATCATAGCAACGATCATGGCAGCGATTCCGGCTGTCTACGCCGCGCCGCAAGAGAATTCACGTAACGACACCGTGCAATCCGGCACCTGCCAAAATTTAGGCCAATACATTTTTGTCGGCGGGACTGCCGGTTTCGACGCTCTCCGTGACGGCTCCGAGTTCGAGGAGCTTCTTCAGACTGGTCACGTCGGCCTCTACGAGCACGCGAATGCGATCAGCGTGGCTGAGAATCCACCGCGCATCATCAGGGCGATCGAGCGAGTGTTTAGTGCGACCGGGCCCGGGGAGGCTGAACTGGGGCAGGTGGGCTGGAATTATTTCACGCTTCCGCCAAGCTATGGATACTACCAGGCCGTGTATACGCAATATGGCCTCAATCCATCAGAAGCCAACGTGAACACTCCGTCTGATTCGGCTCGTCCGGGCCAGTTAGACAAAGACTTGAAGAAGTGGCAGAAGTATGTGGATGCAGCCCGCACCGTGGGAATCGAATCCGTGGCTCCGATTGTCGCGCCAAATGATCCGAAGGAACCGAAGCAGGGAGACCACGTTTTTGAGACCAACCCGTTCTACGCGTTGGAGCGCGGCGAGGCGCTCTATGGCCAAGCTATCGCCTTCGATGTTCCACCCAACTTCTTTCTGACCGGCGGAAGCGGGCCAGGCTACCAGAAGTTTATTGTGCAGGCAATCGAGTGGGGAAACGCCAATGGCCTGCGCACCACCATGTTGCTCTCTCCCTACCCGTGGCCTACAAGACCGGACGGCAAATTGGAGACCTTTCTTGAATTCGCCGGCAATACTTTTAGCAGCGACACCCAAAAATTTGTGGATCGTCTGACCAAAGAAGGCGCGGTTCCTTCCGAATGGGCGGTAGACAATTACGAAGATACCTATCCCCACGATGCGCCCGCCATGGTTCCCGAGACAGTTACCAATACCACCACCGAGGTAGGTCTGTGGTTGGCCAACAATGCGCCAGTCTACCGGCAGGGAGATAGCGGAAAGGGCGTAGTCTGTCCTCCACCAGGCGGCAACCCGAAGGCGGCCCTCCAACATGACACGTCTGCCGCCAACTAGCCCGCCCCGTTTTTACCTAGTCCGCCGCGTGTGGGATGAAGTGGAGACCCCGTCCGGAATCGAACCGGAATTATTGGTTTAGGAAACCAAGGCTCTATCCATTTGAGCTACGGGGTCGTAATTTTCTGGAAGGACTGCTTCCGTTGGAGTCAGTTTACAGCAGTGGCAACTTCGGAGAGGTCTTCTGGCGCACAGTCGGCGCACGATGCTGTGAAGATCTCCAAGACCTTAATTGCGTCCCGCAAAATTCTTTCAGCAATGCCGTCCCAGATTCGTATCAGTCGTAAACCGCCCTCGTGTTGTAGCCAAACTTGAATTCGCTCAAATGCTGATTCTGATCCAAGACCCACTCGAAGCGGAAGGGAAGCTCGCTCGCCGAAGTCAGACAGATCACATGAAGCTCTTCCGCATACGCTCCGTCGGTCGGCTTCAGATCGCGACGAACCACCTTGCTCACCTTGTAGCTGCATGGAGCAAGCGCCGGCGAGTCCTCTTTGAGGTATTCGGCAACAATCGATTTGAGGATGTCAGGCTTCCCCAGAGCCGATCCCTGCACAAGATTGACCGCGTTCCGGTCAACCTCCGTGAACATCCTGGTCGAGTGAAAATAGCCATTCTGCTGCCGGTTGCATCCGGCTAAAGTACTAATAAGGAACACCAGCATCATCGCTCGCTTCATATGGGCTGATTTTACCCGATAGGTAGAATGGAAATCACGGACGGACAGTCGTCCCCCTAATCGATTTCAACGGCCGGATACGATTCGATATATTCCTCTCCGTCACAGCCGTAGTAAGCCACCGTGCGAGCCAAGAAATCGACGTCATAGCGAACCACTCCGGCGCGCCACGACGACGCGAGAAACTCCGCGAAGGTGCTTTCACCAGCCTGGTCAATTCGCAAGGCAGTAATCAGTGCCCCGCGATTGAAAGGCGGTACGTCTGCCGCGCCGGATACGAGCGGGCTGCCTTGCATCACGACCGGCCCATGTCCGGTCAGAAATAAACTCTGGCACGCAGGAAGCGACCAAACGTTACGGGTAACTCCAGCCCGCCGCAGCACCTCAGCCAGATAAGGAAATCCCCCAACCTTAGGTCGAATAGCCATCGCCCGCTCCTGCGCCCGCCGCAGGTTCTCAGTCGCTTCGCTCATCGCCGTTCCTCTCCGCTCTGCTTATCGGGTGCCGCACCACCGTGGTTGTGCGCACCCATTAAGCACAGGAGGATGATATGCGTCTTGAACGCTGTCCGGAATCGTCTCGTTGGTCTTAGTAACCGTGGACGATGGCACGTGCGCAACAATCTGTGAAGGCCGTTCTTTGAAAAGAGCCAGCGTTTTCACCTAGCGCACAGCGGCCTCGGTGAAATGCTGTCTGCGCCTCTGCCACTCTGGACTTTGAAATACATGCGGTCCGACTTCAATCAGCCGCGGCAGCATCTCAAAGACCGACACCGGACTCCACTCCGCACCCTGGCGCGTGCGAAATCCGCGACGATTGATCTCATCGGCAATGCGCGCGTACGAGCCTTCCTCAACGATCAGTTCCATTAACTGGAACAGGACCTCCCGCTCCGTCGGATTCTCCTCCAACCGCTGCGTCGTCGGCGCGATCTGTAGTCCGAATGGCACATCCGCCGGCAACGGCAAATCGGCCAGCGATGGAGCAACCGGGGGCAGCGGGTCCGCAGCGGCTTCGACCACAGCGGCGTCGACCTGAGCAGTTTCGACCTCCCGCTCCCACTCGAGAGCCACCAGGTTCCACCCTTTCTCGGTCTGAAGTTTAAGATCCTCGACTCCAAGCGGACCCGACACCACCTGACGCACGCGCTCTGTTTTCTTCATGCTCACACCTCGCCCCTGGGACTCACACCTCGCCCCCGGATTCTCAAGAGCAGCAAAGCAAGCCAAGCTCCAAACCGGCCCAAGAATCGGACACAGAAAAGTGCCATGGCTGCAACACTCCACTCGCGCTGAGGATCACGGGAACCGTCCGCTCATGGACGAGGCTGTCCGGAATCAGACAGGCGCTCGGGCGACGGTTGCAGTCAGGCGCTCACTTATTGAGAATTGGGGACGGTTCAGGGCAAAGCGTGTAATGGCGATGCTACGAGTGCAATGGGTGGGCAAGCCTCCGGCAGGGACCGAATTTGACGCAATCACCGACTGGTCTTGGGTGACGTAATTCCCGGCGTAAGCCCCATCGGCGGCGTAATTCCCAAGCGCCGTTCTTTTTCTTCTAAAAGGTTATTGATCTCCCGCACCAATTCCATCAGCTTCGCCGGGTCCTGCTCGACGGCTGCCTGAGCACACAGTTCCATCCAGCGCTCTTTCTTTTCACCTTGCATGAATAGGAGAACCTCGCTCGAGTAGAGCGCATAGTAGCAGACCGTCGACTGACGGGACGGTACGCGGGGGACTAAGATGCGCCAATTTGCGCCACACGGGATCGTTGATGCAAACGTCCGCCCTGATCGGTAGAGGCTGTCAATTCGAGATGCGAAACAAGGGTCGTGTGTACGATTTCGAACGTTCTGGAGCAATTGTCTCGACTGGGTTGATCACCCTCTGAGCCGAATCTGCCGTCGGGCCAGAGCGGGAGAGGGAATCAGCATTCGCCAAACAACCGGGCACGCACTTGTTCGTCTAACGGCAAGCCGGGGCCGCTAAAAATGTGATCGGGAACGCGCGTGGGATCCTCGGCAATGAGCGGTATAGCTCTCGTTCGCAACGCCGCTGCCTCCGGTGAGGGATCCTGAAAAAGCCTGCGGAACCATCCCTCCACAACGTGGCAAGCATGAAAACTCCGCTGATGCTGTTCGGCATAGACGTGTCCCGCAGCGTCCCAGTCGGAATTGTTCGTAAGTTCGTCGCGCAGCACTCGCGCAGCTTGCATCGCGAAGGACAACCCTTGGCCATAGGTCGGATCCGTCGTCGCCGCCGCATCGCCCACCAGCGCCACGCCATCGTGATAAGGATGCTCCACCCATTTGTCGCTCGCATCAAAACTGGCGAGCGGCCCGACACTTTTCGCGTCGGCCAGGTAATCGGCCATCGGAGCGTATCCTTTTGCGGACTCACTAATGAATCGACTGAGCATCGATTCGCCCTGAAGACGGTAGCCCGCCGTCTTCGGATAAACGAAATAGGCCCGCGATTGGTTGCCGGCCTGGGGAATCAGGCCGGTCCATGTGCCAATCTCAGGGTTGAAGACCGCATACATAATCTCCGTGGATGCGTGTACATTAGTCAGCAACACGCCGGCCATGTAGAGTTCGTTTTCTTGTTCGCGAACCGAAAAACCAGCCCATTTTCGGACCGCCGAGTCGCGGCCGTCGGCGACAACCACCAGACGCGCTGAGATCCGCTCCCGGCTGTGCCCATCAACAACAGCAACGACCACAGGGTCGACCCCGGGCTCCACGCGCTCAACGCTAACCCCGCAGCGCACATCCGCGCCCGCGTTTTCGGCAGCCGCCAGCAATGTCTCCTGCATTACCTGGTGCGGGAAGGAAAGTAGAGGTAACTGCTGCGCCGTCGTCGCCCTGAGGTCGCGTAACCCCGCGCCACCCTCTACGTGAGACACTTCATGCGCACATTTTTCTTTGAGAAGGCCGCAGATTCCAAGTTCATTCGCTTCGGCCACTCCCCAGGACACAACTGCCTCTCCGCGCACACGGTCTTTAAATTGCTTTTCCCGCTCCAACACCAGAACCCTGGCGCCCCGCTCGGCCATCGCTTTGGCCAACGTGGACGCGGCAATCCCGCCCCCAACCGCAATGATGTCGTAGCTTTGTGGCGCCAATTTCAAACTCCTGATCGCGAGCGCTGATCGTGACTGACTGATCGCAACCGCCTGGATTTGTTTCGAAACTTGTCCTACGACTTGAAAAGCGAAATCGAGGACCGAATGGTCGCCGCATCTTAGTGAATCGCTCCCCAAGAGTCAATCGATCCGCGGCCCACCGCCCGGGGTTGCGATCGCACCAGCCTCCCTTTATCCTTGCCACGTATGCCCAGCACCATGGTGGAATGCGTTCCCAATTTTTCTGAAGGCCGCGACCCGGCCAAGGTCGACGCCATTGTTGAGGCCATGAAGATTCCCGGCGTCTTCCTTCTCGACCGCGAGATGGATGCCGACCACAACCGCTGCGTTATCACGCTGGTCGGCGAGCGCGAGCCTATTCAGGAGGCGGCCATTCGCGGCGTCGGCAAGGCTGCCGAGTTGATCGACCTCACTAAACATCAGGGGGCGCATCCACGCATGGGCGCCGCCGACGTGGTGCCGTTCATTCCAATCGACGGCGTGACCATCGAGGACTGCGTGGCCATGTCTCGCCACGTGGCCGCGGAGATCTGGAAGCGCTTTCAGATTCCCGTCTACCTGTACGAGGCCGCGGCGGCTACGCCCGAGCGCCAGAATCTGGAGAACATTCGGCGCGGACAGTTCGAAGGCATTCGCGCCGAGATCGCGACCAACCCGGCGCGCAAGCCCGATTTCGGCGAGGCGCGCGTGCATGCGACCGCCGGCGCCACCGTCGTCGGCGCGCGCAAGTTTCTCATCGCCTACAACGTTTTTCTCAACACTCCGGATGTCGATATCGCCAAGAAAATCGCCAAGACCGTGCGCTTTTCGAGCGGCGGATTCCGCTTCGTGAAGGGCGCGGGCTTTCTGGTGCGGGGGCTGGCGCAGGTTTCGATGAACCTGACTGACTTTGAGCAGACGCCGGTGCATCGCGTCTTCGAGGCCGTGAAGAAGGAGGCGGCGCGCTACGGCGTGATGCCGGTCGCGAGCGAGATCGTCGGCCTGATTCCGAAGAAGGCTCTGGAAGCGGCGGCGGAGTGGTTCCTTCAGATCGAGAATTTCGATTCGTCTTTGATTCTGGAGAACCGGCTGGCGGCGGTGATGAGCGGCAAAATGGCTGTGGGCGGGCTGCGCGCGGGCGTGGAGCCGTTCATTGAGCAACTGGCCGCGCCGACGGCGACTCCCGGCGGCGGCAGCGCAGCCGCGGCCAGTGGAGCGATGGCGGCCGGCCTCGCGAACATGGTGGCCGCGATGTCGCGCGGCAAAAAAGCCTATGTGCAGCACGAGGCGGCTTTGAGCGCGGCGATCGCGCGCCTCGGCCAGCTCCGCGAAGAGCTGAAGGCTGCGATCGACGCCGACGCCGAGTCCTACAACCTGGTGATGAAGGCTTATAAGGCGGCGAAAGAATCCAATAATAGGATGGCGATGCCGGAATTAATGCCGCGCTCAAGCAGGCGACAAGCGTTCCACTGGGCGTGGCCGAGCGGGTGGCTGAGATCGCGCGCATCGCCGAGATGCTGGCCCCGATTACGAATCCCAATATGAAGTCGGATCTGACGACGGCGGTCGCGCTGGCGCGAGCCGGGCTGACTGGCGCGCTGGCGAATGTGGAGATCAATCTGGAATCGCTGAAGGATGGGGCATTCGTCGCCGCGACGCGAGAGACGGCGGCGGCTCTGCGGGGGTGAATCGATGACCAGGAACCCGACCATTTACGTCTTCACTATTGTGGCGTTAGTAGTGATTGTTATGATTGCTGCCGATCAATTTGGCGGCCACCGTTTGGACGTGAAGTCGTGCTTTGACGATGTGCGCGGTTTGAAGAGTGGTGCGGTCGTAAGACTGTCAGGGGTCGACATAGGCACGGTGCGGTCGGTTCGGGCGCAACCGCAAAACAAAAACTGTCCGGCGGAAGCGGAGATGACTCTAAAAACCTCCTACGAACTTTCGGTTCCACAAGACGCATTAACTGGAGTGGAGACCGCTGGCGTGCTGGGCGAAACTTACGTGAGCATCGATGTCAGGAGTGCTTCGGGCCCTCCGATCGAAGATTATGGTTACCTGAAAAGCAAGCAGCGAGTGCCAGAGCCGTCGCTTGGCGACATTGTGAAGGCGGTGGGTGACGCGGCTACCATGGTGAAGGCCGCCCCGCCAGCCGGCTACGAGCGTTCCTGGGCAGCCGGTTCAGAGACCAAGGCAATAGCGGATTAGTCGTATTTTGCATGCAAGCCTCGAAGTCAATACCGTTCCAATTGCAGAGCCCGAGGTATGCACTTTGGTACCGGCCCTTCGTTTGAATTCCGGACTAAAATAGAAGTGGACCTTTATATGTGGTTACCGGGCTGCATCTAATCGTGCAGATCCACTTGAGGAGTTTATGAAGAAATTGTGTGTGCTTGTGGTGCTTTTGTGTGCGACCGCCGGGCTGGCTATGCCGATCGCATCGTCGGCGCGGTCGATGGTGCCGGCTGAAGTGCAGCAGTTGATTGGCGTTGACTACCGCGCGCTGAAGGATTCGCCGACCGCGCAGCAGTTGAAAGACCAGGTTCTGCCGCCCGAGCTGAAGAGCTTTGAGGCTTCGCTGAAGGGCGTGGGCATTGATGGCGAGCGCGATCTTGAGACGCTGGATTTCATTTCGTTCCGCACGCCGAAGGTGGGCATTCAGACGGTATGCGTGGCGCAGGGATCGTTTTCGGCTAAAGCTGT
Organism: uncultured Acidobacteriaceae bacterium; assembly: GCA_963803645.1. GTDB lineage: Bacteria > Acidobacteriota > Terriglobia > Terriglobales > Acidobacteriaceae > Acidiflorens. The sequence goes on from CAWDNK010000007.1 coordinate 2,906,623, forward strand.
GCTGAAAAAGTTCAAGCTGAAGAAAATTACCGCGACCAAATACCTCACGGTCCCGGTCTATCCCATGGACAGCGGGTTCGTGATGACCTTCCTCGATGACAATACGCTGGCCTTTGGCACCGAACCGGCGCTCCGCAGTGCGATTGACGCGCAGCAGGGCAAGCGCGCCTCGCTCGATTCGAATCCGCAGATCTCCGACCAGATGGCGGCCGTGGACGGCGCACCGGTGTGGAGCGTGCTTGACCAGGAGGGAACGCAGGCGATGATGCGCTCGGCGCTGGGCGATGCGGCATCAAAAGTTGCGGACTACGACACGGTGAAGAAACGGATTATCGCTTCGCGCTACACCATGAGTTTTCAGAGCGGGGTGGACTTCGACCTGAGCGTGGTGACGGCTGATTCGATGACGGCGGGAACGCTCTCATCGCTGCTGAAAGCGGGAATCATGCTGAAGAAGATGGGCGCCTCGCCTACCGAAAAGACGGCGTTGGATGCGACTACGGTCGACTTCGACGGCTCGAACCTGATGCTGCACTTCAAAACGGACGACCAGAAATTTCAGGCGCTGATGAAGTCGCCGCTGTTTGCGGCGGTATCGCACTAAGAAAATCGTCGTCAGTCGTTAGTCGGCGGTCGTCAGGCGTCCGCAACAACGGCTTTAAACAAAATCTGAAGCTAACATTGGTCCCGGAGATTTTCTCCGGGACGTTTTATTTTCTGGGCTGCTTTCGTTCGGCTCGCTTGGCTGCGGCCCAGCCTTCTTTTGTGGTCTGGCGTGCTCGCGCGAGGGCCAGCGCATCGGCAGGAACGTTGTCGGTGATGCAGCTGGCGGCGGCCACGTAGGCTCCGCGGCCGATTTTTACCGGCGCGACCAGCGTGGAGTCGCTGCCGATGAAGACGCCATCTTCGATCACGGTTTTGTGTTTGTTGACGCCGTCGTAATTGCACGTGATGGTGCCGGCGCCAATGTTGACGCCCTCGCCGATGGTGGCGTCGCCGAGATAGGTGAGGTGGTTGCTCTTGGAGCCCTTGCCGAGTTTCATCATCTTGGTCTCGACAAAATTGCCGACGTGCGCGCTCTCGCCGATTTCGCTGCCGGGACGCAGGCGCGAATACGGGCCGATGACGGCGCCACGCGCGGCGCGGGAGTTATCCATGAGAGTAAGAGGATTGATGGTGACGTTGTCGGCGAGTTCGGAATCGCGGATGACGCTGTAGGAGCCAATGCGGCACTCGGCGCCGATTTTCGTCTTGCCGCGCAACTGCACGAAGGGCTCGATGACGGTGTCGGCGGCGATTTCGACGTCGCTGTCGATGACGCATGTTTGCGGATAGAAAATCGTTACGCCCTCGTCCATCAGCGCGCTGCATTTGGCGAGGCGCAGACGGGCGTCGAGGTCGACGATTTCCGCGCGCGTGTTGCTGCCGAGAACCTGGCCGACGTCGGCCGTTTTGAAGACGACGACCTTTTTGCGCGCGCGGTTGAAGAGCGCGGCCATGTCGGTGAGGTAATACTCGTGGTGGGCGTTGGCGGTGGAGAGCTCGTCGATGTGCGCATAGAGCTCGGGCACAGAGAAGACGTAGAAGCCGGAGTTGATTTCGTGGATTTTCTTTTGCGCGGGGGTGGCGGATTTTTCTTCGACGACGGCGCGGACGTTGGCCCCGCGGGCGGTTTTACGAAGCACTCGGCCGTAGCCGGTCGGGTCGACGAGGTCGGCGCTGAGGAGCGTCATCGCCGCGTGCTGCGCGCGGTGAAAGGCGGCGAGATTCTGAATCGTAGCGGCGGTGATGAGGGGCGCGTCGCCGGAGAGCACGATGACCTCGTCATAAGGCTCGAGCGACTGGCGGGCGGCCATGAGCGCGTGGCCAGTGCCGCGCTGTTCCGTCTGCAAAACAAAATTGACGCCCGTGTCGCGGACGGCCTCGCGAACGCGGTCAGCCTCGTGTCCGACGATTACAAAGATGTCGGAGGCGGGCACGACTTGGCGGGCAGTCGCGATGACGTGCGCCAGGATCGGCTTGCCCGCGACTTCATGGAGCACTTTAGGGTGCCGGGATTTAAGCCGAGTACCTTTGCCGGCCGCCATGATGGCGATGGCGGTACGGGGTGGCGGCAACACTCCTAGGGCTTCTTTAACTTTCTGTTTTCTGGATTTTGTTTTTGCCATTGAGTTTGTCGGGATTTTGCTTTCCCAAATTTATCTGATGCTCCGTGTCGCCCGACTCGCATGCCACAGATCATACTGCGTTTGCATGTTTATCCAGAGTTCCGGAGTAGTGCCCAAGGTGTTGGCCAAGCGAAGAGACATATTTGCAGAAATGCCAACCTTGCAATTGAGCAGTCGTGAGAGCGCAACGCGAGTTGTGTGAAGATCGGCAGCGGCGTCCGAGACAGGCATCTCACCGAGATATTCGCGAAGCACCAGTCCGGGATGAGGAGGATTGTGCATGAGAGATTACTAGCGCGAGGCCGGGTGGTGATCTGGGGTTTGCGCCATTAACGACATCAGATCGCTGGCGACGCGATCGGTGGCGTGGCGGGCTACCACTTCTTCGTCGAGATAATCGCCGAGAACCGGACAGATGCCCAGGCCTTCGATGGCGTCGAGATCGACCTGGATTTGCGAGGCGCCTTCGAGCGCGTATTTGGCTTTCATCTCGGCGGAGGCGGGCTTTTGATTGATGAGGGCGTAGTCGAAGAGTTGCGCATGGGCGTGGCGATTAAGGGCGCGGATGTGGTCGGCTGCGCTTAAACCAAGACTTTCATTCGCCTGCGTCATCAGATTGCAGACATAGACCTTGATGGCGTTAGAGTCAATAATCGCATCGGCGATGCCGCGGACCAGAAGGTTGGGGATGAGACTGGTAAAAAGCGATCCGGGACCGACGGTGATGAGGTCGGCCGCGGCGATGGCGTCGAGCGTTTGGGGGAGCGGCTGCACGTCGGGCGGCACGAGAAAGAGTTCACGAATTTTGCCCTTGCTAGCGGTAATGCGAGTTTCGCCGCGGACGCGCTCGCCATCTTCGAACTCGGCTTCGAGTTCGACGGACGACGTGGTGGCGGGAAAAATGTGGCCGCGGGTGAGCAAAATCTCGGAAGAGAGGCGGACGGCCTCGGCGAAATCTCCGGTGATGGAAGTCAGTGCGGCGAGGAAGAGATTGCCGAAGCTGTGGCCCTCGAGGCCCGAGCCTTTCTGAAAGCGATGCTGAAAGAGGCGCGAGAGCAAGGCCTCGTCTTCGGAGAGCGCGACGATGCAGTTGCGCACGTCGCCGGGGGGAAGCATGTTGAACTCTTTGCGGAGGCGGCCGCTGGAGCCGCCATCGTCGCTGACCGTGACGACCCCGCAAAGTTCGCGAATGGCGATCTGGCCGGCGGCGGCGAGGGTGGGCGTCAGAACATAACGCTTGAGACCCTTGAGGAGCGTGGAGAGGCCGGTGCCGCCGCCGATGGCGACTACGCGCAAATCGGAAGCGGCGTTCTCCTGCTCAGATGAGTTGGCGCGCTGCTGGGGGACCATACCGCCTCATTCTCACTGGCAGCTAATAGGCGTTCGTCGGTTCGTCCTGCGATTCCGTCTCTTCGGCGCCCGGGTCTGGATAGAGCAATTCGGTGAACCGAGGGTCCTCGGCCAGATTCTGAAAGTCGCCATCGTTGCGCGCCTGGAAGCGCAGCGCGGGACTGACCTGGATCGCCTCCTGGAGCGTTTTCAGCGATTCTTCGACGTGCCCGGTCAGGCAGTAGAGGGCGGCCAGGCCATAGAGAACGTAGTCGGACTGCGGCTGCTGCTTGAGGAGTTTGTCGAGATGCTCGCCGGCGGTGACGAAATCACCGGTGTTCATGATCGACATGGCATAGTCAAAGTGCTCTTCCGGCGTTTTGAAATGCAGCGCCGGCTTCTCAAGAAATTTGTCGCAGGTCAGAATGTGAACCTGCGCGCGGTCAACCAGCGCCTTGTTGGGGCCGGAGAGCACTTTCTGCAAACTGGTTTTAGCCTTATCCCACTTATGTTCTTGCAGGGAGCGCAGGCCGATCTCATAGGCCTGAAGCGCTTGCGTGTGGCGCGGATCTTCAACAACGTGCTTCTTGGGAGTTAACTTCGGTGCCATCAAAAGCCCTCGTTTCCAGTCGAAATGGAAATGCTGTTACAGAATTCTGGTTGTTGCCGAAAATGTTATTGCCGAAAAACGTCAAACTGGCGGTGTGCCGCTCACTCGATGCTAAGCGCGGTATTGAGGTCGATCGATTTCCAATCGCCCTTGATAATGCCCGCCCGAATCTGGCGCGGCGTTCTGCCTTTTTTATACATCGTGTAGGTGTAGTAAAGCTCCTGCATACAGGTGGTGCACTGCGCGCCGTGCATGCCCGAAAAGCAGCTGTGCAGACTCTTATGCCCCATGCTGCGGTCGCAATAGCAGTAGCAAGGCTGCTGGTAGATCACCTTCGGAATCTTCGCCGCCAGCTCATAGGCGTGGATCTGATACGGATGCTGCGCATTTTGCGCCCAGAGCTGATCTTTGGTCAGGATGGGCGGCAGCGTCTCAGTCTTGAGCGGGGGCGCCGCGTGGAAATGCGGAACTTCCATGTCCGACTCCGACTGGAGCCAGGGCGCGGAGACCAGCGCGACCACGGTAAACAGAGCCGCCGAAGCGGCTATGCGTATGCGCATTTAAGGAGACCTCGAACTATCTATTCTAACCTGCTTTTCCGGTGCATGTGGCTCGGGAGTGCGGCGGAGGTATCCGAAACGTATAACACTCAGGCGAGGTCGGATCGCCTAAGCTCGCGCCTCGATCCATGTCGAAATATGGAGGATCTCGACCTCCTTTTGCTTCTCCCGGACGCGATAAATAATGCGATATACGTGAGGCTTCCTGCCATGCAAAAGATGTCGCAACTTTCCCCTGGCGCGTATGACCGGGCAACGATGGGGATGGTTTTCCAGTCTGAGAATGTGCCGCACCAGACTCCGATACCACCGTGTCGCTGAGCCGGATCGCGAGGGATTGAGTTGCTCGTAGAGTCGACTGAGGTCTCGCTCTGCCCGGTCGGTGAGCTTAACGAGATAAACCATGCTTGGCTTCAAACTCGTCGAAGAATTCTCTCGCCGGCCGCACTCTTCCTTCCTTTGCGTCCTTAAGCCCCTGGCGGATGCCTTCCGCTGCGTCGGCATACGCGGCGGCGTCAAGCAATCTCTGGTAGGCTTTGGCATCCTGCACAACAGCTGCGGCCTTCCCGTTAACTGTGAGCACCATCGGACGCTTGCTCTTTTTCAATTGCCTCATAAAATCGCCCGACCGGCGACGAAAAGTTGTAAGAGACTGGATGTCCTTGGCGAGATCGAGCATTGGCTCCAACCCTCAAAGCACCTAATTAGGTGCCTTCAGAATATCATCGCCGCCCACCAAATTGAAAGATTAGCGGAAAAATGAGATCAAAAAACAAAGCCGATTTTAGAGGCGTAGCGGCGCTTGAAGCTGGCTTTGCAGGGAGCCAGCCTTGCCTCGCTCCCTGCATACTTTAGAAGTGGTTGGCTACCCCAGCTTCTCAAAGAACAAACAGATGGTTTCAATCCCACGATGAAAGTTCGGGATGTGAAACTTCTCGTTCGGGGCGTGCAGATTGTCGTCCGGCAGCCCGAAGCCCATCATGACCGATGGAATTTTCAGGACATCCTGGAAATCGGTGACGATTGGAATCGAGCCGCCGGAGCGGATGAAGACTGTTTCTTTCTTGAAGGTGTCGCGTAGCGCCTCGGTCGCGGCCTCGATGAAGCGATTGTCGGTGCCGACTACGGAAGCCGGGCCTTTGCTCCAGACTTTGATCTTCGTCTCGATCCCTTTCGGCGTGAGCTTCTTCACAAACGCGGTGTAGCGCTTGAGAATGTCATCCGGATCCTGATTGGGCACGAGGCGCATGGAAACCTTCGCCGCTGCCTTGGCCGGGATGACGGTTTTCGCGCCCGCTGCGACAAAGCCTCCGGGCATGCCGTGCACTTCAAGCGTGGGCCGCGCCCAGGTGCGATAGAGCACCGAATAGCCCGGTTCGCCGGTCAGAACTTTGGAGCCGACTTCGGTCTTGCGATAGCGCTCTTCATTGAAAGGCAGGCGCTTCCAGGCTTTCAGTTCGTCTTTGCTGGGCGCCTTCACCTTGCTATAGAAGCCGGGGATGAGCACCTTGCCCTTGCTGTCTTTGAGCTTGCTGATAATTTCGATGAGCGCAAAGAACGGGTTCGGGGCCGCGCCGCCGTACATGCCGGAGTGCAGATCGGTCTTGGCGCCGTAGGCTTCGATCTCGGTATAGACGAGCCCGCGCAGCCCGACGCAGAGAGTGGGAAGATTGGGCGCGAAGAGTTCGGTGTCGCAGACCAGCGCGAAATCGGCCTTCAGCTTGGCTTTCTGCTGGCGAACGTAATCGGCGATTGACTCGCCGCCAACCTCCTCCTCGCCTTCGAAGATGATTTTTACGTTGATGGGCAGCTTGCCGTCATGCGCGTGAAAGAGCGATTCGAGGGCCTTGACTTCCATCCAAAGCTGGCCTTTGTCATCGACCGCGCCGCGCGCGTAGATGTTGTTGTTGCGCTCGGTGGGCTCAAAGGGAGGCGTGTGCCACTCATCGAGCGGCTCGGCGGGCTGGACATCATAGTGTGCATACATGAGGACGGTCGGCTTGCCGGGAGCGTGCAGCCAGTCGGCGTAAAGGAGAGGATGACCCTCGGTATTGATGATTTCGACATTATTCATGCCGATGCGGCGCAGTTCGCTGGCCACAAAATCAGCGGCCTTCTGCACATCGGATTTGTGTTCATCAAGAGTGCTGATGCTCGGAATGCGAAGGAGGTTTTTAAGTTCATCGATAAAACGAGGCTGGTTGGAACGCGCAAAATCAACTGCTGCGGAAGCCATGGGTGGGGCCTTTCTGGCGCCAGATAGATGATTGACGGAAGAGCGCCGAAAACGTTTCAGTATATACCGGAACGGGGCGGTGGATTTTGGCGGCGGGGCTTGCGCGGGATGCGAGCCCCATTCAGCGTTTTTATTTTGGAGCGATCTGGAGCGCTGATGACAACAGCTTCTGGAGGCGTTCTTCGTCCCCGCACTGCACTTCGACGGTCACGAAATACCCGTTGAGGATGGTCGAATACAGCCCGCGATAATAGCCAAAGTTCTGCTTCTCATAGAACTGGAAGACCGCGCCGACAAAGGGCGCCTCCTGGACAGTGAGAGGGAAGGCCTCGCGGTGGATTCTCACATTGTCATCTTCCACGCGCTGGCGGAGGCCACGTACATATTGGTCTAGTGTTGTCCCTTTGGGGTAATTCTCCTCGGATTCGACAAGCAGGCCGAGCGTATAGTCCTCGTGAGGTCCGCGCTCTGCGACGCCCGAATCGTACACAGCATCTATCAAGCGCCCCCGGCGGCTCGCCGCACTAATGGGTCCTCGAACATCCCAATGCGCCTTCGGAGCCGAGAGCGTTATTCCCAATATTGAGTTCTGATACGTATCTCCATTCAGTTTGCCGGCGGCAACCATCGACGAAAAGTCACCTTTCGCTATTTGCCCTTCCATCGTCAACACGGGAAAGAGCGCGGCGAGAACCACCAGCAGTCGAACACGCGCTAGCAGCGATTTTGACATCGTTTTCTCCATGGCGCCGCCAAGTCGCAGCCTAATGCTTCGCCCATGACCAACCCGTGATTCGCCAGTCAGCCGGGCTTTTTTGCAACGTGAGTGTAATGATCGAGCCGGTTTCACTGATTTGCTTCCCCTGCTGCTTGAAAGAGTAGTTCGCGGGAATGACAACATAGGCGCGGTCTGCGGTGATATCCACGTGCGACGGCTTGCCGAGCGTGACAAACCCATCGGTGATGCCATTCTTTTTTGCGTCGACGTCGAAATCGCTAACCCACTTTGCGCAGGCCCCAGTACCGTGCCACTCGTGAGGCGGAAATTCATCGATGATGGATGTTTGATCCGCGCAAGCCGCCAGAAGCGTCTTTAAATCACCTTTGTTGAAGCTGTCTACAAACTGATTCACGGTGGTGAGGACGGCGCTCCGGGGAGACTGCGGAGCTTGTGCGGCTGAAACCGTCACGAGCGCGACGAGAGAAAGGGCTACCAGCGTTCTGAACATGTGGCTGAGTATACCGCCGTGCATAGGAGAGCACGACTACAAGTTATCCTCTGAATCGCTCCTGCTGAAATGCTCGCAAATCGAACTCCGGAGGCTCCCCGGCAATCACTTGCCCCATCACCTTCGCCGTCACCGGAGCCAGCAGAATGCCGTCGCGAAAATGGCCGGTGGCTACAAAATATCCCGGCGTCTCGGTCGCGCCCAGAATCGGCAACGCATCCGGCGTTCCTGGACGGAGGCCCGCCCAGGCCTCTAGGATTCGGGCTTCGGCCAGCTTCGGAACCAAATCAAGCGCGGAGCGGTGCAGCTTTTGGATCGTCTCCGGCACTGTCTGCTTATTGAAACCGGCTTCTTCCTGAGTGGCGCCGATTAACATGCGTCCGTCGGTGCGCGGGATTAGATAGACGTCGGGCGTTCGAATCACATGGCGCACCATTTCTTTTTGCGGCATGACAACGCACAGCATCTGTCCTTTGACGGGCCGAGTCGGGAAGTTATGGGGAGCAATTTGCCCGGCCCACGCGCCCGCGCAGTTGACTACTGTAGCCGCGACAAAACGCGTTTTGCTGGTGCGGATTCCGGCTGCTTTTCCATCGGAAATTTCGACGGACAGAACCTGGTCGCCGGAGGAGAAGTCGATTCCGCGATGTTTGGCAGCGGCAACAGCTGCGGCGGTCAGATGGCGGGGGTCGACGCTGCGCTCGGGCAGATGCAGGGCGGTCAATGCCGCGAGCTTTGAGGCGGAAAGATTCGGCTCAAGCTGCGCCAGAGACTGCGGCGACACGGAGGCTGGTGAGAGCGCGGGACGGAGTGCTGGATCGAGCGCGGCATCAATCGCATGATCGAGCTCGGCATCAATAAAGACCAGCGCCCCCTGGGCACGCAAATCAATCTTCATGTGCGACTCGTCTTCGAGTTCGTGGACGAACTCGGGATACATGCGCGCACTGGCGGCGGCCAAATCGCGCAGTGCGAGCGGCATTTCGAGAGGGAAGTCGGCGAGCATTCCGCCCGCGGCCCAAGAGGCCTCGCGCCCTGGCTCGCCTTTGTCGACGATCAGCACGCGCAGGCCGCGTTTATTAAGTTCGATGGCGATCGCGAGTCCGATGATGCCCGCGCCGATGACGATGACGTCCCAATGCTTCACCGCATCATTCTAGCGCCAGGTCAAGGACATACTGCTGTGGCTGTCGGGTGGGTGTGACGCGCAGGTTACTCTGGTCCAAGTACCTGAATCGCAATTGACACCAACCTGCATCTCACAAACAATAGGACTACCTCACTCAATTGGAGAGAACCTACATGCCAGATCAAGGCGAGCAACCGAACGTGTACCACACCGAGAGCGGTGGCAATGTCGGTAAATGGATTCTTCTGGCTTTGGCGGTCATCTATGTGGCCGGTTCGTTGTTCTTCGGCTACGACATGCACAACAAGGTGACGAAGCTCACCGACGACCAGACGGCGAGCCAGCAACAGATTGCCGGGCTCACCAAGCGCATGCAATCGGCCGAAGCCGATGCCGAGGCGCTGGGCGAGAAGATCGGCGTCACCAAGAAAGAAATGGCCGCACGCGCCGAGGAGTTGCAGCACCAGCAGCAAGCCGCGGTGGCGCGCATCGCCGCGCAGGCCGAGCAGGAGAAGAAAGACATTGGCGCGGTCTCCGGAGAAGTGGGATCGGTAAAGACCGACGTCGGTGGCGTGAAGACCGATGTGGCGGCGACCAAAGCGTCGCTCGACGCGACCATTGCGAAGTTGCAGAGTACGGTCGGCGATCTCAACGTCCAAAGCGGACTGATTGCCAACACGCGCGGCGATCTGGAGGCGCTGAAACACAAGGGCGACCGCCAATATTACGAATTCACATTGCTGAAAGGCGCGAAGCCGCAGGCCGTTTCCACGGTGAGCCTCCAGCTCAAGAAGACCGATCCCAAGCGCGGCAAGTACACGCTGAACGTCACGTCTGACGATAAGACGATCGAAAAGAAGGATCGCAACCAGAGCGAGCCGGTGCAGTTTTATACCGGGCGCGACCACATGCTCTACGAACTGGTGGTCTGGACGGTGGATAAGAATAAGATCACGGGCTACGTGAGCACACCGAAGAACGCGCCCGTGCCGATTACGGCGACGCCGCAGTAACGTTAAGTCAGAAGGCAGAAGTTAGATTGAAGAAGTAAAACCGATCGCATCCGAGCGCGGCCCAGTGGTTTCGCTTCCGCATTCTGACTTCTTACTTCTGACTTGCAATTACGAAACCATGCTCCCGCCCAGCGCCCACACACTCGTTGAGATCGCGCTCCGCACGGGAGTGATCTATCTGCTCGTACTGATCGGCATCCGCCTCAGCGGCAAGCGGGAAGTCGGGCAGATGACACCCTTTGACCTGACGCTGCTGCTTTTGCTTTCGAACTCGGTGCAGAATGCGATGACGGGACCGGATACATCGCTCGCCGGGGGCGCGGTGGCGGCGACGACGCTGCTCATTCTGAACTATCTGGTGGCCGAGGTCTCGGGCGCGAATCGCCGCTTCCGCAAATATATTCAGGGACAGCCCAGCCTGCTGGTGCACGACGGCGAGGTCATCGAAGCGCACATGGCCAAAGAGCATGTCAGCATGGATGAACTGGAGCGTTCGCTGCGCGAGCACGGCGTCGCCACTTACAAGGAAGCGGCGCTGGCCGTGCTCGAAGTGGATGGCTCGATCAGCGTGCTCAAGTACGACGACATCGAGCCCACCGCTTCGACACATCTGAACCGGCGCCGGTTTCTCAAGAAGAACTGACGACTGTTGACGCAAGTCGGATGAACAATCACAAGATAATAGTTGGATTCGATTTTGATCTTGACCCAAAGTTTGATCTTCGATGACCCGATTTCTAGGGGTGTGTCATCTTTTCTGGCTTCATCAGCAATTCAAATTCTTCGCGTGTAAGATATCCCAGCTTCAACGCCGCCTCGAGCAGGCTGGTCTTATCCACGTGCGCGGTGTGCGCGATCTGCGCCGCCTTGTCGTAGCCCACCTTGGGAGCCAGCGCCGTTACCAGCATCAGAGAATTCTTGACGTACCAGTCGACCTTCGCGCGATCGACTTCGATGCCCTTGATCATGTACTCGACATAGCCGTGGCAGGCGTCGGTGATGAGAGTGACCGAGTGCAGAAAGTTGTAAATGATGACTGGCTTGTAGACGTTGAGCTCGAAGTTGCCTTGCGAGCCGGCGAATCCGACGGCGGCGGTCGCTCCATGCACCTGCACACAGACCATCGTCATCGCTTCGCACTGCGTGGGATTGACCTTGCCGGGCATGATCGACGAGCCGGGCTCGTTCTCTGGAATCGAAATCTCGCCGAGGCCGCAGCGCGGTCCGGAGGCCAGCCAGCGAATGTCATTCGAGATTTTCATCAGCGACGCGGCCAGCGTTTCCATCGCGCCCTGTGCAAACACGATCTCATCATGCGCCGACAGAGCGGCAAACTTGTTGCCGTGCGAGCGGAAGGGAAGTCCTGTCAACTCGGCGATCTTCTTCGCGGCGCGCTCGGCGAACTCGGGATGCGTGTTCAGCCCTGTGCCCACCGCGGTGCCGCCGATCGCCAGGTCGTACAGGCCTTCGAGCGCCTGCTCCAACCTTTTTATATCGCGCTCGAGCAGGGCTGCCCAGCCGCCGAATTCCTGACCCATCGTCAGCGGCACGGCATCTTGCAAGTGCGTGCGGCCAATCTTTACGATGCCCTCAAATTCCTTGGCCTTGGCTGCGATAGCGTCGCGCACCGTTCTGATCGCCGGAATCAGATCGTTCTTCACTCGCGAGGCCGCCGCGATGTGCATCGCCGCCGGAAATGTGTCATTCGAAGACTGCGACATGTTGACGTGATCGTTCGGATGCACCGGCTTCTTACTACCCATCACGCCGCCAGCAATCTCGATCGCCCGATTCGAGACGACCTCGTTCACATTCATGTTGGTCTGAGTGCCCGAGCCGGTCTGCCAGATGCGCAGCGGAAACTGGTCATTCAATTTTCCGGAGATGACTTCATCGGCCGCCTGCACAATGAGTTTGGCAAGGTCAGCCGGCAGCTTTCCGATATCCTGATTGACCAGCGCGCAAGCCTTCTTCAGAATGCCAAACGCCCGAATCAGTTCGGGAGGCATGGTGTCGCGGCCAATATTGAAGTGCAGCAGCGAGCGCTCAGTCTGCGCGCCCCAGTAAACATTGGCGGGAACTTCGATCTTGCCCATGGAATCGGATTCGGTACGAGTCTTCACTTTGGCGGAAGCCTGGCTCGCAATTGCGGGTTCAGTAATCGTAGACATGATGAAATCTCCTGCCAGAGAACCAGTCATTATACGGCGCGAGTCTCGCACAGGGGACGCAAAGGCTAGACAAACTCCTACGAGAATGGGCGGGGCCGTCTACCTTGAACTAACGCCCGGCCCCAAGCCCGCACCGTAATATTCTCCTATTGCTGTCTTCTCTTCGGCTGTCAGCTGGCCTGCGATTGTGCGCATGCGAACGTTGATGTCATTTGCGCGCGTGCCATCGGAGAAGTGTTCAAGCTGTTGCTCCAGATAGACGGCGTTTTGGGTCGCTAGGGGGGGCGCTCCGTTGACGTAACTTACCGGACCGTGACACGACTGGCAGGGCGGTATACCGCGCTGGCCGTCCCCGAAAACTATGAGGCGGCTGGCCATGGTGGCGCCGGCGGGGTCGTGCATGGGTTGCGGGAATGCGCGGTTGTCTTCGGGATCGCTGGCGGTCGGGAGCATCGCGAAATAGGCGGCCAAGTCGGCGGCGTCGCGCGCCGAAAATCCTTCGGCGATAGTTTGCATTGGATGTGAGGTGCGCTTGCCGGCGCGAAAATCCTGCATCTGCTTCCAGAATGACAAGCGATCTTCGCCCGCCAGATTAGGGATGGCGGCAACGGCGCTGAATCCCTCTTCGCCATGGCAATGATTGCAGCGCCGGGCGAGGACGAGTCCGTGAAGAGCGTCGCCGCTGGAAATTGTGCTGAGAGTTTGTTCGGTCCAGGCGACATTTGACGGAACACGCAGCGGGGGCTCTGAATTGTTTGACTGGGCGGACGAATCCCTCATCGGCAAGAGCACTGCAATCGCAAACAGAGCCAGCAGCGCCGCTAGGCACGGAGCTGCGAAGTACGGGGGCGCGAGGTATCGCGCGACGAACTGGCGGGCAGCCTGACTAGTGTGATTCACAGGTTCGCCTTTCGCCGGGGAGCAAGGAGGGGAATTGATTTTGCGGGACTACGTCGAGCTGACCTCTCATCGCGTAATGGCCAGCCCCGCAGAACTCATGGCAGGGGATTTTGAATTCGCCGGGCTTTGCAAAAGTAAAAGTGGCTTGGGTGACCTGGCCGGGGACAGCCTTGAGGCCGTAGCTCGTGCCCATGAAGCTAAGCATGTGCACGGCGTCGGCGCTGGTAATGCGAAACGTGACGGGCACACCCGCCGGGACCACAATGCAGTGCGGAACGAAAACAAATTGCTGGGCGATCATGCGCACGGTGAGTGCCCCGGAGGGTTGCTGGGCCGCGCCAAGATTGCTCTCGACGAATTCGCCGCGCAGGTGGAGGGTCGCGGGATCGAGGGATTGACCGCCACCGAAGAAATGCCATACCCGAAGGTCAACCAGATAGAAGCGGGTGGACAGCAGCGCAAGCCCGACCAATGTCAATCCGGCTGCAACCGCAATCTTCTTTTTCATGACTTTTCGATGACAGCTGAGATCGACGCGGTCTGTGACCTACCCCTTCGACATAGATCAAGCCGTCAGGGGATAGGGTACATCGTTTCCGAGGTCAGCGGCGGACCAGCACGTCCGCGGGCCGCCGATCAGCCTCTCCCGCGAAACTGGATGATTCTGCGGCGGTCGCGTTTCGAGGGACGGGTTGGGGGAGGTTGCTCAAATTCGTGCATCGCCTTGCGCTCGGCAGCTGCTTTGGCGCGCTGCTCGCAGCTTGCGTCCGTTTCGCGATATAGCGTTTGCGCCACCGCTGCCGGGCCGCGTACCTCGCTCAATGCCAGCACGGCGATTTCGAATTCGCCGCCCTCGTTGGAGACGCGCAGCATATCTCCAACGTGAATGTCGCGGGCGGGCTTGACGAACTCGCCATTGGACTGAATCCGTCCGAGACCGCAGGCTCGCGATGCGAGCGCGCGTGTCTTGAAGAATCGGGCCGCCCACAGCCATTTATCGATTCGCACTGCCGGGCGCGTGGAGCTCATAGAAGAAATTGAGTAATTGGGTAATTTTGTAATTGAGTAATTTGAAAGCCCATGAGGGTGCTGGCTCTTGAGTTACCCACTTATAGGATTTCTCGATTTCTCAATTACTCGATCATATCGACTTCACTGGAATCGTTGTGACATCGTCCACCAGTCCAACTTCTTTTTGGACGAACGGCTCGGCGTAGGTTACGCCGCCTAACATTCCGTAAAAGCGGGCCATGGATTCTACGCGCGCGCGGATTTCGGCCTGCGCTGGGAAAATTCCGCTGCCGGCTTGCTGATCGGTAAACTGTGATTTGTAGGCCATCAGCGAAGCGAGCCGGGCCTCAAACTGGTCGGTGATATCGACCACGAAAGTCGGCCGCACGTCGCGATAAAGGCTGGCATAGATGATTTTGAACGGGCGATGCGGTGCGAGCATATTTTCATCGCCGCCGCGATCTGACTGCTGAGAGCCGACAACTGATAGCTGAGAGATGGGAGTTGATGGCTGAAAGCTGACAGCTGATACCTGAGAGCCAAGATTCAACTTCGCCAATCCTGATAAGAACGCCGCCTCGTATCCCAGCACCGAAGCCGTGTAGTGATCAGGATGACGGCCCTCCCAATAAGGAAGAATGAGCACGCGCGGACGCACCTGGCGCAGCACATGCACTACCTTCAGCCGATTTTCCCAGGTGTTCTCGACGCGGCCGTCGGGAATGTCGAGCGCTTCGCGCCACGAAACTTTGAGAATGCGCGCCGCGTCAGCAGCCTCGCGGGCGCGGTCTTCAGCAGTGCCGCGGGTTCCCGTCTCGCCCTGGGTGAGGTCGAGAATGCCAGTACGATAGCCGCGTTCGGCCATTTTGAGAAGCGTGCCGCCGCAAGTTTGTTCGACGTCATCGCGGTGCGCGGCCAGGGCTAGCAGGTCGAGGGAGTCGCTGGTCGTTGAATGGCCAGTCGTGGGTCGTCGGTCGTTCGGCATTTTGTGGTAGTTCTAGAATTCTCGAGATTATCTAATGTCTTTCGCGAATGACGGAAGACGACGGACGACAACGAACCGCGACCAGCGACCACTCTTCTACGCTGCCGGCTTGGTCGTGCGGCGATTGGCCAGCACGAAGGCCAGGCTGAACATGAAGAGAGCAAACAATACCAGGGTCAGGATCGACGCGGTCAGCGAGAACTCGAACGAGAACGAACTGGGTGCGTCGGGATACATGAGCGTGCGCAGCGCTTCGACGCCGTAGGTCAGCGGGTTGGCATACATCAGCCAGCGAATCCATGCGGACGCTTTGGAAAGCGGAAAGAGGGCGCCCGAAAGGAGCCAGAGCGGAATAAGAAATAAATTGATGATGGCGTGAAAAGCCTGTGTCGAATCCATGGGCCACGCGATGGCGAACCCGAGGGCGGTGAGCGCGAATGAAACCAGGAAAATCGTGAGCGTGATCAGGGCGAACGAGGCGGCGGTGAAATGCACGCCAACGAGCGGCGCGAAAACCAGAAAGACCATGCCTTGAACGGCGGCCAGCGTGGTGCCTCCGAGCACTTTGCCGAGCACGATGGCGGCGCGCGGAACGGGCGCGACCAGCACCGAAAGCAGAAAGCCCTCGTTGCGATCTTCGATCACCGACATCATGGTGAAGATGGAGGTGAAGAGGATGATCATGACGAGCGTGCCGGGATAGAAATAGTCGAGGTAGTTCTGCTGGCCGGAGGCTTGTCCGGAGCGAAACGAGGTTCCGAAGCCGGAGCCGAGGACGACCCAGAATAAAAGTGGAGAGAGAATCACGCCAACCACGCGCGCCTTCTGACGATAGAAGCGCACGATCTCGCGCCACCAGAGCGTGAAGGCAGGCAGCATGATGCCGGCGGAGGCCGGGGTAGTCGTAGTCGAGGGTAAGGTCGCGGTTTGAGTTGCCATGGGTTTTTGTAAGTTTGTGATCGGGTAATTTAGTAATTGAAAAACTGAACTGCTGAACGATTTTCAAACTACCAAATTACCCGATTACACAATTACTCAATCTTCTTCTAGTGTTTCTTCTTTTTCCCTTTCTCAGCAACGGCCGTTCGCTCCGCTTCCTCATCCCAGAATCTGTGCCCGGTGCGATGAATGAACACGTCTTCAAGCGTCGGTTTGCTCACGCTCAGGGACTGAATTTCTCCCGGAAAAGCCTCGACTACATCAGGCACGAATCTGTGCCCATTTTCAATTTCGATGCGGACCTGGTTGGCCATCACGGTGGCATCGACGTGAAACTTGTTACGAATGTGATCGGCCAGGGCTTGCGGATCGCGCGCCTCCAGCAAAATTACGTCGCCGCCGATTTCGCGGGTGAGCGATTGCGGCGTGCCGAGAGCGACCAGGTTGCCTTCGTTCAGAATCGCCAGCCGGTCGCAGCGTTCGGCCTCCTCCATAAGGTGGGTGGTGACGATGACGGAGACGCGCTCCTGATCGCGAAGGATTCCGAGATACTGCCAAAGATCGCGGCGCGCGCCCGGATCGAGGCCCGTGGTGGGCTCGTCGAGCAGCAGAACTTCAGGATGATGGAGCAGCCCCTTGGCCAGTTCGATGCGGCGCTGCATGCCGCCGGAGAAGGTTTCTACTCTATCGTTGGCGCGGTCGAGAAGTCCCACGCGCGTGAGGATTTCGTCGATACGTTTTTTCAGTTCGCGACCGCGCAGGCCATAGAGGTGTCCCTGATGCCAAAGATTCTCGCGCGCCGTGAGCTTGGGATCGACGCTCTGCGACTGAAAGACGACGCCGATGCGGCGGCGGAGAGGTCCGGGCTCGCGCACGGCGTCAAGGCCCGCGATGATGGCCGTGCCGGAGGTCGGAACCATAAGCGTGGAGAGAATGCGAAAGAGCGTGGTCTTGCCGCTGCCATTTGGGCCGAGGAGGCCAAACAGTTCCGCTGCACGAACGTCAAACGAAACGCCGTTCAGCGCGGTGCGGCTGGCATAGCGGTGAAGCACGTCACGCACCTGAATGATGGCCGGAGCGGAGAGTTCGGCAGGTTTATCGGCCGGGGCAAAATCGATGGCAGTTGGGTTTGAAGCCACACGCCATTTTACGATGCAAAGGGCCGGAATGACACCTGAGGCGTTGTTCTTGTTGAGCCCAGCTCCGGCGTGCCTCGCGAGCTAGGTTGCAAGCTATGCGGCGACGGGCTTGCGCTCTCTCCCGGGCGCGCGTTCGGCGAATGAGACGGGAACATGGCGCCACACTTGAATCGCGAGCACGACGGTGGTGGCGAGAAGCAGGGCTCCCACGGCGACGTGAACGACGGTGGCGACAACCATGGGCAACTCAGGCTGCGCGGCACTCCTGCCCCACATGACGCGGGTCACGAACGCAAAAAATCCGAGGCAGAGCTGCGCGACCATCAATCCGAGCATGAGAATGGCCGGCCGTTTGACGGCGTCGACGCCCGAGTAGACAGAGATGGCGCGGATGGCAGTCCAGGAGAGCACGATGGCGACTACGCCGGCGTGCACCACGTGCGGCCACCAGCTCATGCCGTGGTGGCGAAACATGGCGCCCAGCACCAGTTGCACGTAGAGAACGAAGATCGACAGCAGCGTGAGCGTGAAGAGCGTGGGTCGGCGGGTATCGAATTCGGTGCGCGGCTGTTCTTCGATCCAGCGCCGGCCGGTGAAGAGTGCGATCGAAACCGCGATGCAGAAAAACGTTTGCGCGACGGCGGCGTGCGCGCTGGAGATGGGCGCGGGCAAATAGAAGAGCACAGTGAGGCCGCCGAGGATGCCCTGGAGGATCACGGTGCCGAGCGCGCCCAGAGCCAGAATCCGCAGCCAGCGGCGCTTTTCAGCGCGCCACGTCCAGACCGCGAGGATGATGGTGAGCAGGCCGACGAACTCGGCGACCATGCGATGGCCGTGCTCATATTTCACGCCTCCGACCATGTGCGGCATTTTGTAAAACGAGCCGAAGGTGGTGGGCCAGTCGGGAACGGAGAGGCCGGCGTCGTTGCTGGTCACGAGGGCTCCGGCAACGATCAGCAGCAGTGTGATGCTGGCGGTGAAGATGGCGAAACGGTGCAGTCCCTGGTTATACGGAAGTTCTAGTTGCTTCGGCATGCATCCCCTGCGAAGTGTGCGCCCACGGCGGGACGCGCTCGAACGCATCAGTTTAGCAGACTGGCTTCAGCAGACCCGTCTTTATCAGAACGGAGTAGCAAAGCGGAGCGCGGCTAAATGCAGCGTTTGTCGGCTCAAGCGTGACCCTTAGCCGGCATGGGAGCGACCGGCTGGCGCGGCGATTCCATGGCGGCGATGATGGCGTCTGCAAACTCTGCGGTGCCGGCGCTGCCGCCCACGTCACGCGTGAGTTTGCTGCGGTCGCGGTAGACGTCATCGATGGCGTTGCGAATCTTCCATGCGGCTTCTGGCTCGCCGATATGGCGCAGCATGAGCAGGGACGAGCGTAGTACGGCAGTTGGGTTCGCGATATTTTTCCCGGCGATGTCGGGAGCGGAGCCGTGCACGGCCTCAAAGATGGCGCACTCGTGTCCAAAATTCGCTCCCGGCACCAGGCCGAGGCCGCCGACCAGGCCGGCGCAGAGATCGGAGACGATGTCGCCGTAAAGATTTTCGAGGAGAAGCATGTCGTACTGATACGGGTTCATCACCAGCTGCATGCAGTTGTTGTCGACGATATGCTCGGCGTATTCGATTTCGGGATACTCCTTCGCAACCTTGCGCGAGCATTTCAAAAACAGGCCGTCGGACATCTTCATTATGTTGGCCTTGTGGATGCAGTGAATCTTCTTGCGCTGGTTGGCGCGCGCGTATTCGAAGGCGAAGCGCGAGATGCGGGTCGAGGCTTTTTCGGTGATGATCTTGAGGCTCTCAACCACGCCGGGGACGACTTCATGCTCAATGCCGGAGTAGAGGCCCTCGGTATTTTCGCGGACGACGATGAGATCGAGGTCGGGATAGCGCGTGGGAATGTGTGGTAGATTGCGGATGGGGCGGAAGTTGGCGAAGAGCTCAAAGCGCTTGCGGAGCTCGACATTGATGCTCGAAAAGCCGCCGCCGATGGGCGTTGTGACCGGACCCTTCAAGCCGACGCGGGTGCGCTCGATCGACTCGGTCAGCTCTTTCGGAATGTACTCTTTGTATTTTTCGAAGGCTTCGCTGCCGGCTGCGAAGCTCTCCCACTCGAACTTGACGCCAGTGGCTTCGAGGATGCGAACAGCGGCCTGAATGACTTCGGGACCAATGCCGTCGCCGGGGATGAGGGTTATTTTATGAGACATAATTTCTATATTTCTGTGGGCCCGGTAAAATCGGGCCATCGGGTGATCGCCCGATCACACCTTCACACTCTTACCCTTCGGCTCAGCTTCCTTAGTCTTTAGCAAATCTTTCAGCTCGGTCATGAATTCCTGGACGTCTTTGAAGTCGAGGTAGACGGAGGCGAAGCGCACGTAGGCGACTTTGTCATGGCGGCGCAGGCGGTTCATGATGAGCTCGCCGATCTCGCTAGTCTTGCGTTCGCGCTCGGGCGATTCGATGACGAAGGTCTCAGCCTCGTTGACGATCTGCTCCAGCTTGCTGATCGGGACGGGTCGCTTTTCGCAGGCCCGCATCAGTCCGTTTAATACTTTCTGGCGGTCGAAGCGCTCGCGGCGTCCATCTTTTTTCACGACCATGTAAGGAATTTCGTCGATGCGCTCGTAGGTGGTAAAGCGCTTCTCACACTTCAGGCACTCGCGCCGCCGCCGGATGGAATCGGCTTCCTTGCTCTCGCGCGAGTCGACTACCTTGTCGTTTTCAAAGCCGCAAAAGGGGCATTTCATGGGTTAAGAAGGGTAAATATGATTGTAACAGTTGAGAATTGAGGGATTCGGTCATCGGGTGATCGGGCCATCGGGTCATCCAGAGTCAAAATCTCTTTTACGGGTTTTGATTTTCAGATGGTCCGATCACCCGATGACCCGATGACCCGGTTTTCTTCGACTTCCTCCGCTTCCGCGCTCTCGGCGGAAAGCTTTCTTAGCGACAGCCGTTCGCGGTGCGCCAGCACCAGCCCGACTGGAACTACGGCGACGAAGGTCACCAGCCAGAGCATGATGCCGCAGCTCACCGCAAGCTCTTTCGGCACGATGTGGAATATGTGATCCATGGCGCTGATGGTTGCCAATTGCGATCCGCCGCCCACTCCGGGCAGCTGCACCATCGACCCGATCATGCTCGATCCCATAAGAAGGAGGACCTTGGTTGTGCTCATTGCCGCCATGGGCGCGCCATACGCGGTCGTCACTTCTTTGTAGGACACTGCAATCACCCACCACATCAACACCGAGACGGCCGACAGTTGAAGAAAAGCGAACGGGCCGTGAATGGTATCAAGGCCGATGGTAAACTCGCGGATCTTTTGCGCGATGCGATGGCCGAGATTTTCGGCGAGATGAGAAAAGCGCTGTTCGACCCATGCCGCGATGCTGTCGCCGCGGTAGGACATGAGGACGGCCCCAGTGAGCAGACCGGCGACGAGGGCGATGAGTGCATAGCCCGTCACGTAAATCCAATGCCGGACATCGGGCGGAGCGTCTTGCGCGAAGGCATGGAGCTTGGAGGGAAGAAAGATCGCTCCGACGAGCAAGACGGTGAAACCGCCAACGTCGAAGATGCGCTCCACGGCCCAGACACCGACCTGCGAAGCAAAACTCAAATTGGTATGGCGTGCGATCAGGTAGGGACGAATCAGTTCGCCGGGGCGCCCGAGGAGCGCGAGGCCAGTGAATCCGATCACCGTTGGCGGGGTCAGTCCCCAGATCGATGCCTCCTTGCGCACGGGGCGGAGGAAAACCTTCCAGCGCACCGCCCGCAGAAAGTAGGCGAAGTAAATCAACGCCACGCCATGAAAGATGTGCCGCCATTTGAGATGAAACTGGAGCAGTAGAGCCCAATTGAAGTTGCGCCAGGTACGAAACTGAAGATAGACCAGCGCCACCAACAGCAGGAGAACGACCGCATAGGCAAGATATTTTTTACTGGGCATCTTTTGTGTGGTGCGAATCTGCGGTGCGAATTCGCCGAGAGGCAGAGCTGCGGCGAGCACGGCCCCAAATGAAGGTAAATGAGAGAGCAGTCAGGGTCAACGCGAAGAGGTGGCCGAGGGGGAGCTGGCGGCGAGTTGGGCGGTCGGTTTCAGTGTGGATTTGGGAGCGTACTTCGGAGCGCGAGGAGATTTGGAAGACGTGCCGGAGGCTGACTTACGGCTATTCGCGCGCGAGGCAGCAGGCAGGCTGGGTTGCTTGGCCGACTGCGTCGCCTGGACCTTCTGCAAACGTGCGGCGGATTTCTCCTGCGCAATTTTCTTTCGGTTGTAGTCGTGCACGATGCGCGCCACGTAAGCGCGCGTCTCGGTGAAGGGCGGAACGCCGTGGTAACGCTCGACGCGCTCGGGTCCCGCGTTATAAGCGGCGAGCGCCTTGACGAGATCGAAGTTGTAGCGCTCCAGCAACTCGCGCAGATAACGGCTTCCCCCACCGACGTTGGCCTCGGGATCGAATGGATCTGTCACGCCCATGCCGCTGGCGGTGGAAGGCATGAGCTGCATGAGTCCGCGCGCGCCTTTGGGTGAAACGGCGTGCGAGTTGAATCCGCTTTCGGCGTGAATGACGCTGTTTACAAGATCGGGATCGAGGTGGTATTGAGCGCTTGCAGAGTTCACGACTTCGTTGAGATCGGCGGGCGAATGGGTTGGGTTGGTAGATGCGATGCTGGATGCGGCGTTGGGAGCCGCGATTGACGCAGCGCTCGAAATAGTAACGACCGGTGGGGTCGGCGCGGGGGTCAGATCCTGCTCAAAGCGAGTTATGTCGGCGGTTGGGACATCGGTGAAACTGGAATCGTCGATGGAGAAGTAGAGGCGCGTGACGTCGCCGATAACCTGGCGATGCTCATGCCGGATGGTGAACCCATTGCTGAGGACGGCGAGATCGGCGGCGCAGGCGGGAAGGCCGAGGGCGGCGATGGCGACGAGACAGAAAATCGCGCCGAACGTTCTTGCGCGTTTCCGTCCCGCTGATTCAGCGCCAATCGATTTCGATCCAGCTGGCTTCGGTCTCATCGTCTTAATCTTCATCTTTATTCTTACTTTGCCGCGATCGGCTCCAGCGCCTTGCCGTCCAGCACCTGTTCAATGGCCGCTGACACGCCACTTTCCGCGTTGGAGCGGGTGAGCGTCCAGCCCCGCCCGAGAAGTTCAGGCGACGCATTCCCCATGATAAAGGGTTGACCGGCGAAAGCCAGCATCTCGATATCGTTGTAGTTATCACCAACGGCCATGACCTGCTCGCGGTCGATGCCACGGTGCCGGGCCCAGCGCTCGAGCGCATGGCCCTTGGAGCAGTCGGCGTTGAGCACATCGACGATGGAGAGATCGCGTCCGGGGTATTCGGTGCGTAAAACCGTGATGGGCAGCCTGTAGCGGCCGAGTGCCGCGAGCACCTGCTGCATGAGCGCGACCGGGCCACAGAACATGGCTTGCACGGGATCGGTGGTCAGCGAATTTTCAATCGGCACCACGAAGCGGATGTACTCCATATTCTTTTCCAGCCACCGCTGGATGCTTTGTTCGAGCTCCTGAAGACGCTCGAGAACTATCGTTCCAGGGACGATCGTTGCCGCGCCTTCGCTGTTGAGCGCGTTGTCGAAAGCGCTGTCGAAGGTAAGAACGGTCTGGCCGCGGAATTCTTGCATTGCCTCGACAAGATCACGGCAAACGGCACGCGGCAGCAGATCGCGGTGAAAGGTCTCTCCGGTGAGCGAGCGCGTGATGGCGCCGTTCGAACTGATGAGCCAGAGATCGAAGCCTAGTTGCTGGGCGATCGGCAGCGCAAATGCGTGTCGCCGTCCGGTGACGAGGATGACCTCGATTCCCTGGGAGTGGGCGCGGCGGAGCGTGGCGAGGTCGGTCGAGGAAATTTGAAACTGGGGATTGAGCAGGGTTCCGTCAATATCAATGGCGATGAGGCGGAGAGAATTGGCGGGCACAAGCGATTTTAACATCCACATATGGCTGCGCTCTTCCGGCCACACATCATCCGTATCCGCATCTCACTCGATGCGTCCGTCTGGACCGCTGCGTGAATATGTTGATTCGATTAACAGAACTCTCCATTCAAGATCGTTATTCTGCAATTTAGGCTGTCCTGGTTTGCCAATCAGCCTCCAGTGAGAGACCATATCAAGTGGTGACGATTGGTGACCAGCCACCGCCACCGAGGAAAGGAAATCATGTATCAGAAGAGTACCGGAGTTTATATGGCTGATTGGTGGGATGCGGACGGCCGCCGCCATCGTAAACAGTTCTCAAACTCTCAATCTGCGAGGCAGCACGAACATCGTGAAACTGCCCTTGCGCACTCGGAGCGCGCCAGCCGCGAAATGAAGCTGGCGCGTGGCGGGGGCCGCTCGAAGTCCTCGGAAGAGACGAATAATGCCACCATTGCACCCGCCAAGGGCAAGCTTGGCGTCATGATTCCGGGCATGGGCGCGGTCGCGACCACGTTTGTGGCCGGCGTGGAGGCGGTGCGCAAAGGCATTGCCGCGCCCATCGGGTCGCTCACGCAGATGGGAACGGTTCGCCTCGGCAAGCGCACGGACGGACGCTCGCCAAAGATCAAGGAGTTTGTGCCGCTCGCCGGACTGAACGACCTCGTTTTTACGGGCTGGGACATTTTTGAAGACGATATGTATTCGGCGGCGCGCAATGCGGGCGTGCTGGAGCGCGATCTGCTGGCTAAGGTCAAAGGGCGGCTCAGCGCCATCAAGCCGATGAAGGCGGTGTTCGATCACAACTACGTGAAGAAGATTGACGGGCCGAACGTTAAGAAAGGAAAAAACAAGCTGGACCTTGCCGAGCAGTTGCGGCAGGACATCCGCGATTTTCGCAAGTCGAGCGGCGCCGAGCGGTTGATCACGATATGGTGCGCGTCGACTGAAACCTTTATTGAGCCGAGTGCGGCGCACCAAAGCTTGAAAGCACTCGAGAAGGGAATGAAGGAGAACGACGACAACATCGCGCCCTCGATGCTATACGCGTACGCCTCGCTGATGGAGGGCGTGCCGTTTGCCAATGGCGCGCCGAATCTTACTGTGGATATTCCGGCGATGCACGAACTTGCGCATGAGCGCGAGATTCCGATCTGCGGCAAGGATTTCAAGACCGGCCAGACGCTGATGAAGACGGTGCTTGCGCCGGCATTCAAGGCGCGGCTGCTGGGACTGAGCGGCTGGTACTCGACCAACATTCTCGGTAATCGTGACGGCGAGGTGCTGGACGACCCGGGGTCATTTAAAACCAAGGAGGAATCGAAGCTGGGCGCGCTTGAGCATATCTTGCAACCGGCTTTGTATCCCGAGCTCTACGGGAACATTTATCACAAAGTGCGCATCAACTATTACCCGCCGCGCGGCGACAACAAAGAGGGCTGGGACAACATTGACATCTTCGGATGGCTGGGCTATCCGATGCAGATCAAGGTTGACTTCCTCTGCCGCGATTCGATTCTGGCTGCGCCCATCGTGCTCGACCTGGTGCTCTTTCTTGATCTGGCGCAGCGCACGCCGGTGTTGCGCCGGCTCGGCATTCAGGAGTGGCTGAGCTTCTACTTCAAGTCGCCTATGACCGCGCCGGGACTGTATCCGGAGCATGATCTGTTTATTCAGCTGATGAAGTTGAAGAACACGCTGCGGCACTTGAAGGGCGAGGAATTGATTACGCATTTGGGGTTGGAGTATTACGACTAGGGGGGCGGAATAGAGGGACGGGCGCTTTGCCCGTGCGTTTCTGTTTCGCTTTTATGCGATATTCCGTCGATGCGCTCCCAAACCTTTCCGCATTGTTGCGAGCGCAGCCGCGATCGCGATGACAGTCGCAATGGAAATCACGTGTCGAGCAACGTCAGATAGCAATGTGTAGCGGGCTAAGAGCCCTTTCAAAATATCGCTGCCTACGAATGCAATGAGGAGGAAGAGCGGACTCTCCCAAGGCCAACCTCTTCAAGCTTTGTCGTCGGATTCGATAGCTGGCTCTTCACGGGCGTCGCGTTTACTTCGAATATGATTAGCTTAATAAAAGGCGGCGTGTCCTACCAAACTGTTCTCACCAGCGGACTTCTGCGTATTCGTTCATCGCGGGTCACGAGTGTCATGCCCTCTGCCCGCGCCGTTGCACCGATAATCCGGTCAGCCGGATCGCGCGGATAATCTGCGGGGAACTGCGTCGCCAAGGCTGCGATTTCGGGCGTTATCGGCCGTACTGTAACGCCCTCTAGAAATCTAAGCAGAGCGGCCTCGACGGTGCCGTATCCTTGAACTCTTCCACTCGCGATCTGCCAAGCGACTTCATAAGCAGATATCGCCGACACTGCGACACCGCCGCCGCGCCGCGCCCGACGGATTGCTGAGGCAGCGGCGCTCGAAAGGCGTTTGGTGTCAGAAACCGCCCATATCAACACATGGGAGTCGAGCAGGATCACGATGTTTCCCACCCATCGATCGGCGACTCGATATCACCGACGATGCGGAACTCTCCCTCCAGGCGCCCGAGGAAATTGTCTTTGGGATCGTCCGCTGGCACCAGCTTGGCTACCGGCCTTCCTCGCTTTGTAATCAAGATAGGCTGCCTGGTGGCTTGGACGTCGTCCATCAGGGTGAGGCAGCGTGCCTTGAACTCTCCTGCCGCTATTTTCTTCATGGGCACATTATAACAGACATGGCCATGTCAATATGACCATAGGCATCCGTACTGCTCTACTCGTCCATCTCGTAGGCCTTCTTCAGCCACTTCTTCAGCTCATCGTCGATGTCGGATTTTGACTTCACCTCGATGCGGTGGGTGATTCTATCTTTCTTCTCGTATCCGCCGGTGTTGATCAGGCGTTTGGGCGCTTTGGTGTTGCCGAGGGCTAGCCCGAAATCGATGCGCGTGTTGGTCGCAGGCTTGATCTGCGCGAAGACGTGATTGCGGTAGAACGGCACCATCGTTTTGCAGGGACAGGCTTTTACGTCCTTGGCGATCGAGAAGCCGAGCTTGAGCAGTTGCTCGTAGAGCGGGCGCAGAGCGGCGCGCGGGCCGGCATATTGCGCCTCGACCCATTCGGCGGCGGTTTTCAGATAGGCTTCGGGCGAGTCTTCTTCCTTGTTTTTGCCCTCGAGGCGTCCTGCGATCCAGGCTGCGGAGTTTGTGCCTAGCTTGTGTTCTTTCTTCAACCAGTCGCGGCGTTCCTGTTCGGTTCGCGCTCTAGACTTCCTCGTCAGCTCGAGCCATTCATCGAGCGAGAGGCCCGTTTTCTCGGGCAAGTCGCGTATCCATTTCTGTGTTTGGGCGACACCGGGATGAACGCTGTATGGAGAACTGGCGGTTCTTGCTGCGGACGACATTTGAGCTCCTCCTGTGTTGCGGTGGGAACGACATCATAACCAATGTCGGGCAAGGCTCGCGATAAGATTACTCCATGGCAGGTAAGAGGGTTGCGAAGACGGATCGCAAAACACGCAAGCCGGCTCAAGAGAAAGCCGGCGCGGGACACGGCACGCAATATCTGCGTCTCCAGAAGAACTTCTGCTTCGCCTGCGGCAAGAACAATCCTGACGGCATGTCGCTGCGCTTCACCTACGACAAGGAGCGCAACCAGTTTGTTTGCCGGTTCCGGCTTGGAAAGCGCTATACCGGGCCTCCCGGGCATTGCCATGGCGGCATCATCGCGACCATTCTTGACGAGGCGATGGGCAAGGTGAATAAGCTGCGCCAAGTGGTTGCGCTTACGTCGGAGATCACCGTCAACTATCTCAAGCCGGTTCCGCTCCACAAGCCGCTGCGGGTGGAGTCACGCGAGGAGAAAGTTAGCGGTCGCAGGCATATTAATGTTGCTGAGATTCTGAACGAGAAGGGCCAGGTGTTGGCGCGCGGTCGAGGGCTGTTTATCGCCGTGGACCCGCAGAAAATGTTCGCGAGGTTTGTGGGGAAGTGAGTTTGTGTGGCGCGAAGGCTGTGGTTTGGCGGGCGCGAGGCTTTTGAGGAGAAGGAGATCCTTCGCTTGGCCGCTCAGGATGACAGGGTTGGCCGCTCGGGATGACAACAGCCAAATACAGCACACCTTCCGCGTGTTCCTGCGTCTAATGGGTTAGGAGCTCTCTCATGAAACCTCTCGCGCGACCGATCATTGCAGCATCAGCGGCGCTTGCTCTCTGCGTTATTACTATTATTGCGGGCGCGGGAGCATTCGCGGCCGCGGCTGACACTCCGGCGACTGCCACTGCTCAAACGCCCGGCACGGCGCCGGTTCTGGTCGAGCTGTTTACCTCGGAAGGCTGCTCGAGTTGTCCCCCGGCGGACGCGATGCTGGCCAAACTTGACAGCATGCAGCCAGTTCCGGGCGCGCAGGTTATCGTGCTCGAAGAGCACGTTGACTATTGGAACCACGATGGGTGGACGGACAAGTATTCGTCGAGCGCGATCACCGATCGGCAGACCGAATACAAATCCCGCTTCAACCTGAACGACGTTTACACTCCCGAGATGGTGGTGGATGGAGACACGCAGTTCAACGGCAGCGATCCGAAGGCCGCGGTTCACGCCATTGAAGAGGCGCGCAGCAAGCCGAAAGTCGAGGTGAAGATCTCGGCGTTCTCGCTCGACGGGAAAGCAGCTCACGTTCACATCGATGCCGCTGCTTTGCCGGCAACGCTGGGCGTCCACAAGGCGGATGTGTATGTGGCGGTCGCGCTCGATCATGCCGAATCGCAGGTTCTGAAGGGCGAGAACAAAGGACGCGATCTGAAGCACGTGGCGGTTGCGCTAAGCGTGACAAAAGTTGGGACCGCGAACGAGCACGACGGGTTCAACCGCGATGTGGTGGTGAAGCTGCCGAGCGCTGTTCATGCGGAGAGTCTCCGGGTGATTGCGTTTGTGCAGAAGGGCGATGCGGGAGAGGTGCTGGGATCGGCCTTGCTGCCAGTGGGCGCCAAATAGCCCGATCAAGACGGCATTAAGAGACACGAGATCCAACCGGAAGACAAGAGACCTTATTAATAGAAAGAGAAAAGCCGCCGAAGCGGCTCTCTCCCTAGCTGATTTTGAGCAGCAGGCCCGCTGTCATCGCCGCCCATCTGGTATGTGGCCCGATGGTTTCCGGCTCGGCTGGCATACTGCTGCGCTGGACAGCGTATATGTCTCTCGGTCGTACTACCATAGATAGTTGAGTTAGTGGGTAGAGGTTAGCGAGCCGCTCATGCGGGAGGGTTTTGGGAGGCGTCTTTGTCTCCAACTGCGAGCTTCCAACTGCGAGCGGCTAAGAAGGGCTGATCGGAGCTTCGGCAGAACGCAGATGTGTGTACCACTTGGTTACTTAACCCCACCTTGGTCGGTCTTTTGGAATCAGTGGGTTAGCGCGGACTTCGCGCCAGGTCTTTGAGGAGTAAGGACTTAACGTGTCTATTGAAATCAATGACTTAGCGCGATCTCTAATTGGTCTTTGAAAAATAAGGACTTAACTTGGGAATGTGTCTAAGGTATTTATTCTTCAATGGGATAGCTTGATGAAAAATGCGGGCGCGGAGGTTATCCGCGCCCGGATCTAACAATACAATTCTTCAAACTTACTGCACAACGAGGTTAAACGTCCCCGTGGGTGTTCTGGGACGGCCGTCTCAGTGGCTGTGACCGTGAGCGGGTAGGTGCCCGGTACCGATGTGGGCGTGATGGTTACGGTGGCCGAAGCGGACTTTGTCGAGTCGGCTTGCGAAGTTGCCGTGACGGTCGCGCTGGTCGGCAGACCTTCCACCGCTGCGGGAGCGGTGTAGTTGCCGTTCGCATCGATCGATCCGCGCCTGTGCCCGATCGGATGCTCACCGACCAGGTCACTGCCGTATTGCTGTTATTCGTGACGGTTGCAGTGAATGCCGCTGTTTGAGGCGGCCAGGTGTAACCCGCAGGAGCGCTTGCGAATACAGTAGCGCCCTCCGGGGTGACGCTGATCGCTGTCGGAGGCGTGTTGCTGCTACCGCAGGCGATCAGGAATCCGGCGAAGACTAATGCGACGCAAAGCCCAGCGACCATCGAGTATTTCGAGCGCTTGCGTCCCGCGAAGCCAAGCATGACGACGCCCGCTAGTGGCAAGGTCATGGGCAGCAGAGGTAGACGGTTGTCGGCTCGACGGCGTTGTTGTTTTCTGGCATTGTCGCCGTTCGGACCGGACGTAGCTTGATAGTAAGTGGTGGCCGATTGCGGGGATGTCGCACCCTGCGCGACGGTGCTGAACCCGCAAGTAATGGTTGCGTCGGGAAGGACCGTTGCATGCGAAGGTGACGGCTTCGACGAACGTGGTCGCGCCGCCGGTAGCCGTTACGATGAAGGTGGAGGTAGTGGATGTTCCGGCGGGCGCTGGGGCGGGGTGCTCGGTAGTTGTCACCGTGAAAGTTGGAGCGTTGACGACCTGACTCAGAATAGAGGACGTGCTGCTGGCATTGTTCGAGTCTCCGCCATAGACGGCCGTGATCGAGTGGGTGCCGGCCGACAATGTTGAGGTGGTGAAGGTCGCGGTGGCGGACAGGGGTATGCCATTTCTGCCATCGCAGATGCAGCCGAGCTCCACCGGGCGGGCCAAGCGCGGTTGATCCATCGTAGAAGGTCACCGTGCCAGTTGGTGTGTCGTTGCCTGTTGTGGTGACGGTCGCCGTGAAGGTTACTGAGTCGCCGTATTTGGAAGGATTCTCGCTGGATTGGAGCGTGGTGGTGGTGGAAGAAAGTCGGCTGTGGCCCAGGCGGCAAAGAGGTTGCCGGCATCGACTGAGCCGAGGCCGACTGCCGCGTTGTACCTGGTGGTTGAGTCGGAGTTCGACGCGTTAAAGCCGATGAAGTCTAGATTCGGACCCGAGCTTGGGCAAACCAGGTTTGCTGGCCATGGGTCTTCATCGATCTCCCGAACTTGGGGTGCCAGCCTCGCACCATGCGCCATTGCTGCCATTGGTCAGTGGATGGAATGCGCCGTTGACGGGCGTGGCAGCTATCTCATAAAGCTTGGTGTTGATGTTGCCGAGGCGAGCCTGGGAACTGCCATTGCGGATACTGGTTCAGCATAGCGACAATGCCGGCAAAGATCGGGCTTGAGATCGAAGTGCCGCCCCAGCTGTAGCCGTAATTGGTCCGGCAAGATCTGTTGATGATGCCCTGCGTGCCGTTCGGGGGAGCATGAGCTGTTATTGTCATCGCCGCCCAGTTCGAATATCCGCGGTGCAGATGATGTATCCGGGCCAGTAGATGGAGGCGAGGAGCGAGACATCGGGCGAGTAACGGGCGGGAGTGGTCAATACCCCGCCATGACCAGGGGCGATGGTGTTCAAGGTGATGCCGGACTGATAAGAGGGTTGCGGAATGCCGACCGTGCAAACGCCATTTTCGTCAACATGGCGCAGTTGCTGATGCCGCCTCCGCCAGCGACGAGGCCGATATAGCCTTCCTGTTCCTGCGTGGTCTGCCCATGAATCGAATCCCGAATTGCCGAGCAGGTTAGATTCGTCGGATGGCGGCGCAGAAGATGTACCAAATTCCTGCGCATCATTCCAGACAGCTTCGGGGGCGTATTGCGATAGGGAGCCGGCGTTGGTGCCGTTCGAGAATTGCCCGAAGTACGTGCCGTTGTGTTGTTGGAGGGAATCAAGTGCCGCCGACGCCAGTGATCTCCTGGCTACTGGCGGGATAGGAGACCACGTAGCCGTATATGGGCGAGTGCTATTTCCGTAGTCGCACTCGGCAGCGCCGGTGTCGCCCGCGGAGTTCATGAAGGTGATGCCTTCGAGCATTGGCCATTTGAAATTCGGATTCGTCGCCGGGATAGGTGCCGACAAAAGGACTGCCTCGGCGAGTTCGCACGGAAACGAGTAGCTCATGGTGATGACCGGAGCCACGTGTTGTCGATGGCATAGTACATGGAGTCGTAGATGCCTTTCCGTCCGGGTCGGTGAGCGTTGACGAAGATGATTTTCGCGCCGCGGGCGGTCGCGCCGGAATACTCGAGGTCGATATCAGCCTCCGGCAGATCGTCTCCGATGGAGTCGGGCGCGCCGGGGTCGGCACGCCCGGTATCAAGGATGTAGGCGAAGTTACGGTGCAGGGGCCAATGATTACATCTGTTTCGCTGGTCGTGCAACTAATGGCAGAGAGGCCAAAGTCGGAGCGGAAGTCGGCGAGATCGTCGAGATAGATGTCGGTCTGACCGATGACGGCTATCGCCTGCCCCGTGCCGTCGATGCCATTGGTATAGAGAGTGTTCAGATCGTACATGGTAGCGACGTCGCCGGGAGCGAGGTAGTAGTAGATGCTGTCATCGATGTTGAAGGTGTAGTTATGCTTGGCGCGATGGGCCTGGGATTTGGCGCGGAAGTTGTTGAAGCCGCGGAAATCCGCTGACCACACCAGAGAGAGCTGCCGGAATCACTGCCGGAGCGGTGTTGGCGAAAAGTGTTTCGCCGTTGATCTTGAAATTGTGAAGCTGGGTCTGGAAGGTCTTGTCGACCTGGGCGGCGGTGCCGCTGAAGACGATAAATTGCGGCCGCGAGCGGTCTTGACGACGGTGAAGCCCTGGGATTGGAGCCAGTCGGTGATCTTTTTGGCATCGTTCTGGCTGAGGCCGAAACGCTGGCGTACTGCTCGGGCGTGAGCCATTTGTGATAAGAGGCAGAGCGCGGATTCTGCTGATCGGAAAGAGCTTGTTGATCGCTTGCTGCTGGGCGGCGAGTCGGATTGGTCAGCAGCGTGAGGTAGTTCATCTTCTGCGAAGGATCGACGCGGCCGTGGTCGAACTGCGGCTTGCGCCTGCAAGGGAACGCCGGCTGTCAACTTCACTGTTTGGCCAGATGCGATTGCCCCCGTGATTCGATCCGCGGCGGCGGCGAAGGAGAGAGTTGAAAGGGCCAGGATTGACAGGATCGCTAGAGACATTGCAACCGCACGGGTGCGTGCCATACGAACTCCTTGACCTGAGGCAGGTTTTTTTGTTGGACAGATAATTTTATGGGGACTTTCCTGTATTGGGAACTATTATTTTGCGAAATGGTTGTATTGCGGGACCAAGTTGGGAAAGATAGGTGAAGTTATCGGGTCATCGGGTGATCGGGCCATCGGGTCGTCTAAAACAATCGGGTCATCTAAAACAATCGGGTCATCTCCCCATTGGGTCATCGGGTCATTGAAAGTCAAAATCAAAAGTCAAACCCCCTATCTGGCGCGATTTTGATTTTAGATGGTCCGATCACCCGATCACCCGATCACCCGATCACTCGATGACCCGATCACCCGATTACTCGATGGTCCGATCACTCGATGACCCGATGACCCGATGGCCTCCAGTTACACTTCGGCCAGCTCTTCTTCCAGTAACTGCTTGTTATAGAGGTCGGTGTAATAGCCGTTTTGGGTTATTAGTTCTTCGTGAGTGCCTAGCTCTACTATGCGTCCCTGGTGGAGGACCGCTATGCGGTCGGCGTTGCGGACGGTGGAGACGCGGTGGGAGATGAAGATGGTGGTGCGTCCGCGCATGAGGTCGCGGAGGTGGTTGAGGATCTTGTCTTCGGTGTGGGTGTCGACGCTGGAGAGGGCGTCGTCGAGGATGAGAATGCGGGGGCCGCGGAGGAGAGCGCGGGCGATGGCTGTGCGCTGCTTCTGGCCTCCGGAGAGCGTGATGCCGCGCTCGCCGACGGTTGTGTTGTAGCCGTCGGGGAAGGATTCGATGTCGGCGGCGATGTTGGCGGCCTCGGCGGCGCGCTTGATCTGGTCTTCTATCTTGACCCCGGTGGTCTGGCCCCCGGTGATGCCTCCCGTTGCGCCGGGGACGCCGAAGGCGATGTTTTCGCGGATCGAGTCGGAGAAGAGGAAGGTCTCTTGAGGCACGAAGCCGATGTTGCGGCGGAGGTAGGCTATGGGGAACTCGCGGATAGGGCGGCCGTCGATCAGGACGGAGCCGGGGGCGGCGTCCTGGATGCGGGGGATCAGATTGACCAGCGTGGTTTTGCCGGAGCCGGTGGGGCCGACTATGGCGAGACTGGTGCCGGCGGGGATGGTGAGGTTGATGTCGTGGAGGATCTCGGTGTCCTGGTAGGCGAAGGTTAGATTGACGAATTTTATTTCGCCGGTGAGGGCTGAGCCTCGAGCCTCGAGTGTCGAGTCTCGAGCAGGCGAGCCTTGCGCTTCGAGGTCTGAGCTTTGAGCAGCCTCTTGGGAATCGGCTTGGTTGTTCGTGACTCGCGGCTCGCGACCCGCGGCTTGAGGTTCGTCTGCGATGTCTGGCTTGGCTTGGAGGATTTCGTTGATCCGGATTAGCGAAGCTGTGCCTCTTTGGAAGATGTTGATGACCCATCCGAGCGCGATTACCGGCCAGGTTAGCTGGACCATGTAGGTGTTGAAGGCGACGAAGGCGCCGATGTTGATGCGGCCTAGGAGAACCTGGCGTCCGCCGACCCACAGCACGATGACTACAGCGAGGCCGAGCATGAGTTCGAGCGTTGGCCAGAGCATGCCCATCAGGCGAACGAGGCCGAGGCTGCGGCGGATGTATTCCTGGTTGGCCTCTTCGAAGGCGGCGATCTCGGCCTGCTCCTGGACGTAGGCGCGGATGACGCGCGCGCCGGAGAAGTTCTCCTGGGCGCGGGCGGAGATGTCAGAGAACATGGCCTGGATGCGCTCGAAGCGCTCGTGAATGCGGCGGCCGAAGTATTGAATGACGATGCTGGCGACGGGCAGCGGCAGGAAGGCGATCAGCGTGAGTTTGGGGCTGATGGCCAGCATGAAGCAGAGGGCTCCGGCGGTGAAGACGAGCGTGTTGGCCGAATACATGATGGCCGGGCCGAGTAGTTGGCGGACGGCGTTGAGGTCGTTGGTGGCGCGGGCCATGATGTCGCCGGTGCGATTGCGCTGGTAGTAGGAGTATGACAATTGCTCAAGGTGAGCGAAGAGGTCGTTGCGAAGATCGAATTCGATATCGCGGCTGATGCCGATGACGACGTAGCGGGTCAGGAACTGAAAGACGCCTTTGAAGAGGGCGATGCCGATGATGAGCAGCGAGTAGATGAGCAGCTTATGGCGGGTGACGCCGGTGTTGAGGTCGTTGACGGCGCGGCGGATGACCTGCGGGAAGAGAACCCAGACTCCGTTGTTGAGGAGAACGCAGAGGGCTCCGAGTGAGAGGCCGTGCCGGTGGCGCTTCAGATAGGGGACAAGAGGACGCAGGCGCTCGGGAAACATGACGTTCAATAGATGAGATTGTAGCAGCGCGGGGTGCGGTTACCTGTTAGCCATTAGCTTTTAGCTACTCGCTTGAGGCTGGCATCTGTTTGAAGATCGAAGGACGAGAACGGGTATCGACTGCGGATTGCGTTGCCGTTTTACGGTTTGTGGCTGGATGGCCGGTTGGGGCGCGGGGTAAAAAGTGATGGGGCGAAGAAGACGCAGGCGGCTGCGAGGAGCGCTCCGGTCCACAGGGAGAGAGCGAGGGCGGTGAAGATCAGTCCGGAATAGAGCAGATCGGCTTGCTCCATGATATTGCTCCAGGATGCTCACTCAAAAAAATACCGGGCGGGCAATATTATAACCACCGCCCCGCCCGGGCTAGGAGAGAGATTGCGAAATCGTGTGCGTCCGCGGTCTTAATCGGAATCCGGCGCCTGATCTTTCATCTGCATGTGCGAGCGCATGTTCGCCTGGTGCTCGGCTTCGAGTTGTTGCAGCTTTGTTTTCTGATCGGCAGTGAGCACCTGCATCATCTCTGACTTGATGCGGGCATGCTGGACCTGAAGCTCGATCATGGTCTGGGAGTTCTGGGTGGCGAGGGCGCGCGTTTTTGCTTCATCGAACGGGCCGCTCTCCTCGAGAGCTTTCATGGCCTCGTGATTCTGGCGGTCCTGCTGCATGAGCGGTTGGAGCGTGGGCTTTTCCTTTGCCCAGATGGCTTTCATCTGGTCTTGTTGGGCGCTGCTGAGATCGAGTTTGTCGGCGTAGAAGCCTAGCATGTGCGAAAACTCGCCGTCGGGACCATGGCCGTGCATGCCCTGAGCGAATAAAGCGGCCGCGCCGATGAAAAACGCGGCGGCGACGGAGAGGGAACGGAGCTGTTTCATCTAATTCTCCTGATTGTCTTTAAACCGTCACTACTAAGCCCGCGACCCTGCAGTATGAGACGGGGCAGTTGCGATCCGATACGGAATAAGAACACTTTTTGCGGAAATATGAAGTAAAGAGTCGGTCAATGGCTGTAAAGTTTTGTAAACAGCTACTAGCTGCTAGCTTGTAGCGCTTGCTTCTTGGCGGACGCGGTTTTGCTAATGGCTGGCAGCCAGAAGCTAGCAGCAGACAAATCACAAATCTTTACCGCCCACAGCCTTGCCGAGGTGTTAGATGAGTAGAAGGATGGAACGCATACTGGTGATTGACGACGACGTCGAGTTGTGCGGACTCGTCGAAGAATATTTGACCGCCGAGGGGTTCACGCTGAAGGCTGTGCATGATGGCGAGCGCGGGCTCCAGCAGGCGCAGACCAATGAATACTCGCTGGTGGTGCTGGATGTGATGCTGCCGGGCATCAACGGCTTTGAAGTGTTGCGGCGGATTCGCAGTGTTTCGAAGATTCCGGTGTTGCTCTTGACGGCGCGCGGCGAGGATGTGGACCGCATCGTCGGGCTCGAAATTGGCGCCGACGATTATTTGCCGAAGCCGTTCAATCCGCGGGAACTGGTGGCGCGGATTCGGGCGATTCTGCGGCGGACTAAACCGGCAAAAGCGGCGGACGCGGTGCCCGAGGTGCTCAATGTGGGAGATGTGGAACTCGATCCCGCGACCCGCACCGTGATTCGGGCTGGCCAGCCGGTCGATCTGACGTCGGTGGAATTCAATCTTCTGGAAGTATTGCTGCGCGAGGCGGGGCGGGTGGTGACGCGCGAACGGTTGGTGAATGCGGTGTTGAGCCGCAAGTTTATGCCCTTTGATCGCAGCATCGATATGCACGTCAGCAAAGTGCGGCGGAAGCTTGGGGATTCCGACGAGAACGGCGATCACATCAAGACGATTCGCGGAGTGGGCTATATGTTTGCACGGCCCGCGAAGGTGAAGAACGAGGGAGCGGAGGTTAGGGCGAAGAAGTGAAGTCATCGGGTCATTGAAGCATCGGGTGATCGGGTGATCGGGTCATTTAACGTCAAAACCGCGCGGGGCTTGGGGTTGGGTTTGATTTTCAGATGGCCCGATGATCATGGCCCCATGATCTGATGGTGAGATGACCTTGTCGCGGCTTGTGGGGTGAGCAGGGAAGCGCGCTTATCAAGATATGAAGAGTTTATTCCTCAGAATCTTTCTTTCGTTTTGGGCGGCTTTGCTGCTCTTCATTGTGCTGTCCATTCTGGTGGCGATCGCGGTGAATCCTGGCCGAGGAATTGAGAGCCAGGAGCCCGAAATTCTTGCCGAGGCTGTGAACGCGTATCAAAGTGGCGGCGAGCACGCAGCGCACGACTATCTGGAAGGTTTTTGGCGCAAGGAAGAGATACGCGCTTTTGTGTTCGATCCCACGGGCAAGGAATTGAGCGGGCATCAGCATATTCCACCCTGGATCGAAGGTTCGCGGCGAGGCGCGCCTTTCAACCACTCGTGGTGGGACAATCTGATGCCGGATCGGATCAAGCGGCAGGCGCTGACGCTCGACGGCAAACGCTACACGCTCGTGATGGAGATGCCGCCCAGTCCGCGAATTCTTCTCGGCCCGCACGCCTTGCTGCTGATCACGATCGCCATTCTTTCTTCGGGACTGGTTTGTTATCTGCTGGCGCGGTCGATGACTAGTCCGATCACGCGCCTGCGGCAGGCTGCGCAAAGCCTGGCAGCGGGCGACCTGACGGCGCGCACGGGAGCTCCGACGAGAGGGCCGAGCGGCGAGATGGTGGAGTTGATGCGCGACTTCGACCGCATGGCGGAGCGGCTCGAAGGGCTGGTGGATTCACAGTCGCGGCTGCTGAAAGATGTGTCGCACGAATTGCGGTCGCCGCTGGCCCGACTCAGCGTAGCGCTGGGTCTCGCACGGCAGCGGTCGACACCTGAGATTGAAGGGCAACTGGATCGCATTGAACTCGAAGCCGACCGGCTGAATCAACTCATTCAAAGATTGCTGACCATCGCGCGTCTGGAATCGGGCGCAGACGGAATTCGCAAGTCGAGCCTGTCGCTGCGCGAACTGGTGGAGCAAGTTGCGTACGACGCGGAGTTCGAGAGTGCCGGCCGCGGGTGCCGGGTAACGGTCAACGGGCAAGCGGTCAACGGAGAAGAAAACGGCGAGGACGAATTTCTGGTCGATGCGGACCCCGATCTTTTGCGCAGCGCGGTCGAGAACGTGGTGAGAAACGCGACGCGCTATACCGCACCCGGCTCCACGGTGAATGCGCGGCTGGAGCGGCAGACGACGGCGGGCGGCGAAGAGATGATCGTTCGTGTGTCGGACTCTGGCCCGGGAGTACCCGAGGCGGCGCTGGCAAAAATATTTGAGCCCTTCTATCGCCTGGACGACGCGCGCAACCGGCAGACGGGCGGCGCCGGACTCGGCTTGTCGATCGCCGACCGCGCAATTCGTTTACACGGCGGCCACATCACCGCATCCAACCGAAAAGAGGGTGGGTTGGAGGTCGAAATCCGAATTCCGGCGAATGCCGGGCATGCACCTGAGAACGGCAAAAGCGACCGTTCCGGCGACCCGGGGTTTGCTCTTCCCGCCCGTTCCTGATACACAAATATATTTCAACGACACCGGACGACTTCGGGCGAGGCCGGGTGATCGTGTGAGCGGTGACCTGAAGGGCGGATTCGCGCGACGATGGTGTGGGTTTTTCACCACGGAGACACGGAGGCGCGGAGAAAAGCTTTAACCCTGCAAAGGCCGAACCAAAATCTAGACCACAGAGAGCACGGAGAAGCGCTTTTCACCACAGAGACACAGAGCCACGGAGAAAACCTTGAAGGCGGTAAACACCAGAAGGACTGAAGGGATTTGTGCCGCTCTGGATTTTCCCGGAGTCTCCGGTGCCTCCGTGGTAAGAACCGAAATTCGGACACCACCCGGCTGTTCGACGACCCAACGACCCGATGATTTCAGCGATCCCGATGATAAGATGGCCCGATACTAATTAGGAGAGCAGACGTTGAAGAAAACAGGTTTGGTAGTGGCCCTGGTGGGCATTTTTGCGCTTAGCGCGTTGCTGATGAGCTGCGGCAGTGGAGATTCGCGTCCGTCCGGCCTCTTATATGTGGTGAGCCAGTCGCTCAACAATGTGAGTTCGTTCTCGGTGGATCTGTCGAGCGGCGAGATCTCGTTGATCAGTGAGGATCTGGCAAACACCTGCCCGCCCTCGACGACGTGTGGCTTGCCGACCGCGATCTCGGTTGATCCGACGGGCGCAACGGCCTTTGTATTGGGTCAGCAGGCGATCACGAGCTTTACCGTGAACTCGGATGGAACGCTCTCCTCGCCCACGCTGGCGGCGACGATTCCGAGCGGCCTATCCGCGCTGGCCATGACGCCGACGGCCGCAGGGGACATGCTTTTCGTGATCGCTGCGCCCGCCTCTCCGTCGCTGACCAACGAGCCGCAAGTTCTTGTCTATGGCACGAAGGCAGGATCCACGGCCGTGACGCAGTTGACCGAGACGCCCCTGAGCCGGGTTCCGACCGGTCTCTCGGTGACCACGTTTACCTTTCCGAATCAGGCTGCGGAAACTTTGTTGTTCGTCAGCAGCAACGTCGATCTGAACAGCCCTCCCAATGACAGCGAGTTGAGCATGTTCATGGTTGATTCCTCCGGGAACCTGTCGGAACAGTCAGGTTCGCCTTATACGGCGCAGGCTCCGAATCCGATTTCAGTGCTGGCTGTGAATACTAATCCGCCGCAACAGAACACGGGCGGTGTTTTCGTGTACGTGGGAAGCCAGGCGGCGGTGACGGGCTCAGTGAGTTCGTGGGAGGTCTGCACGCAGGTCAACTCGGCGTGTACCCAGGGGGATGTGACCAATCAGAATCTTGCGGTGACGGGCAAGGTCACGACGGTCGGGCAGAACCCGTTTGCCATGCTGGTTGACCCGACCAATAGCTTTCTCTATATCAGCTGCAATGTTGGCAACAATTTATATGGCTTCAAGATGACGACGAGCACGGGGGCGCTGACGCCGCTGGCTCCGCCGCTCGAGCCGACCGGATCCGGGCCGGTGGCGTTGGCCATGCACCCGAGCAGCAACGACAGCAACGAGTTTCTCTATGTGTCGAATAATGCGGCGAGCACGATTTCGGGGTACACGGTGGACGTGACGACCGGGAATATGAGCAATCCGATGGCGCCGGTCATCTTTACTCCGGGCAACCCTTACGGAGTTGCGGGAAGGTGAGAACCGATCGGGTCATCGGGTGATCGGATCATCGGGTCATTTGAAGTCAAAACCTAAAGTCAGAACACGAGACGTACGATTTTGATCTTAGATGGCCCGATGACCCGATCGATTACCAGATCGCCCGATGATCTGATCACCCGATGCTGTTTCAGGTTGGCATCCTCAGAATCAAATAGCCCCCAATAAATCCAAAGACGAGGTTGGGCGACCAGGCCGCGATGGTTGGCGGCAATTGGCTTAGATTGCCCATGGCTTCGAAGAGGCCGGAGATTGTCCAATAGACGACGCCGATTCCTATGGCAGTGGCTACGCCGGCCAGGGCTCCGCGTTTGCCGGCGGAGAGCGCGAAGGGAATCGCCAGCACCGCCATCACCAGCGTGATCAGCGGGTAGGCAATCTTTTTTTGCAGCTGCACGCGCAGGCGCACTACGTCGAAGCCACTCTGCTCCAGATCGTGAATGTAGCGGCGCAATTCGTCGTAGTTCATCTCCGACGATTGCTTGACCTCTTTTTTGAAGTAAGCGGGCGGCTCGCTGAATTGAGGGAAGGTGGTGGCGTCGAACTTTTTGTACTCCTCGATCGCGGAGCCGTTCAGAGTTCGCTCCCAGCCTTGTTCGTAGACCCAGCGGTCCATTTGTTTTGACCAGATCGCGCGCTCGGCGGAAATGCGCCGGGTGATCTGAAGAGTCTGCGGATCGAACTGAAAGACCGATACGCCGCCGAAGGTGTCGCGGTCGGGATCGAACAGTTGGTAGTAGTAAATGTCGGAGTGCTGGCCGAAGATCCATTTGCGGTCGGGCCGAAGATACGTCTGGGCGGGCTTGCCCTTGATGCGATTGCGCAACTCATCCTGCCGTTTGTTGGTGTAGGGAAGATACAACTGGTCGGAGAGAAAGAGCCCGCCGGCCACCAGGACGGAAGCGATCACCACTGGAATGACAATGCGGTAGAGGCTGATGCCAGTGGCCTTGATGGCGGTGATTTCATTGGAGCGCGTCAGCAATCCGAAGGTGACGAGCACGGCCAGCAGCATGCTCATGGGCGCGATCGGATAGTAGAGAAAATAAGGAGTCACGTTGAGCAGGTACTCGCCAACGGTCAGCACGGAAATACCGTTGTGCAGAATATCTCCGAGCAACTCGAAGAGCGTGAAGACCAACAGAAGCATGATGAAGGCGCCGGCAATCATGGCGAGATAGAGAAGAAAATCGCGCATGACGTAGTCGTCGAGAATGGTGGGAAACGGAAGATTAAAGAGGCGCCAGCTCTTGGGGCCGCGGCGCGCGTCGAAATTGCGGCCGGAACGCGGGCCTTTCGCAAGCGCCGTCGCGCGCGACGATTCGGATGAGGCACGTCCGTTGAAGGATGGGGTGGCCGCTCCGTTGCCGTTCGCCGCCGGCGAAGATTCGTCGGCTTTTCTTGAGAAGCGCGCCCACGACAAGCTGATGGGACGCCGCTCAGACTGCCACAGCAGAAACGCTCCACCCACCAGAAAAAGGAAATCGGCGAGCCAGACTCCGGCAGCGGGCGATAAGCGCGCCTGGCGCGCGAGGGAAACGCCAACCAGCGAGAGCGAGTAGTAAAGAAAAACCAGAAGAATGGTCAGCACGAAACCGCTCGACTTGCCGCCTTTTTTCGAAGAGAGGCCGAGCGGAATGCCGACCATGGCGAGCACGAGGCAGGCGGTGGGCAGCGCGAAGCGCCGATGAAATTCGATGAGCGTCCAGCGCCGCGTGCTCGGGTCGGCGGTGCGCGCGGTCTGGAGCAGTTCGCTGACTTTCATCTCGCTCAGCGAAGCGGGCTCGTTTGGCTGATTGTTGTTGGCGGGCGGAATCTGGAGGGGAATGTCGGTCGTCTCAAATGTCGAAATCTGATAGCGGTCGGGGGTAGTTGGATCGGTCTCGTGAGTCGACCCGTTGGTGAGATGAAGATCGAGCGAGTCAGTGCCCTGGCTGATGAGCAGGCCTTCGCGGGCGAGGGTGACGCGGGGCGCAGCGGGATCGGTAAGATCGGCGAGGAAGACGCCTTTCCAAAGCGCGCCGCCCGACATCGCCTTCACGTCTTCGACGTAGAGCACGAGCTTTGGAAAGCCTTCATAAAAGACGCGCGGCTGAACTTCAAAAGAAGCTTGCGAAGAGCGCAGCCGGTTTTGCAATTCATCGAGCGAGGCCAGGGAACGGGGCGCGATATAGACGCTATTGGCGAGGGCGAGCAGCCAGGCGACGATGACGAAAATCGAGCAGATGCGCAGGAATGACCAGACGCTGAGGCCGCTGGCGCGCATGGCGGTGACCTCGCTGTCAGCAGAGAGGCGGCTGAGTCCGATGAGGATGCCGACCAGCACGCCCATGGGTATGGTGTAGGTGAGCGCGACCGGAACCGTGTAGAAAAAAATCTGGGCGACGCTGGGCAGGGGAGCGCTGTTGCGGACGACGAGCTCGAGGATGCGCCCAAGGTCGCGAGTAAAAAGAATAAAGGTGAAGACGGCGGCGCCGATGAGAGCGTGGGAGACGACTTCTCCCAGAATGTAGCGGGTGAGGATGCGCATCCGCGAAGGAGTGGCTGTGGCGAGTCTAGCACAAGGGGAGCCACGAGCTGCGGGTTGCGAGCCGCGAGCTTGGAGCTACGAATTTAAGGAGATACGTTTTGCAGGGGCGAGCGTGTCGGATTGCGGGCGTAAAACGCCCGTGAGCGTCGTGGTTCAAGGCCTACGCCGCGACTCCCTCTGTGCCATGCGGGAGCACTGGCCCGGCTTCAGCCTCGCCGAGTTTCCACGTCTCGTCGGGATTGGTGGAGAGCAGCGGCCAGCCCTTCGAAAGCACGAAGCGCAGCCACGCTCCTGCCATCTGCGAAGTGACCACGGCGGTGATGACCAGGGTGGTGTAGAAGGCTGCGTTGATGATGCCGGCATCGTAGGCCACGCTTGCCAGGACGATGCCGGGGCCTCCGCGTGCGTTGGTGGTTATCGCGATGTTGAAGACGTCAAGCCCGCGAAAGCCGCCGAGCCATGCAGCGAGCCCTGCTGAAAAGACTGAAATCAGCGACGACCCCACCAGAAATACGAGCAGAATCGCGAAAGAGAATTGCCGTCCG
This sequence comes from uncultured Acidobacteriaceae bacterium, assembly GCA_963803645.1. Classification (GTDB taxonomy): domain Bacteria; phylum Acidobacteriota; class Terriglobia; order Terriglobales; family Acidobacteriaceae; genus Acidiflorens. The sequence continues at coordinate 2,949,515 of CAWDNK010000007.1, forward strand.
AAGACGAGCCTGTAGCCGATGATTCCGAAGTAAATGGGCACGAAGACACCAAAAGAAACTTTGGAGATGGCGTCGATCGGCGCGGAGAAGCGCTCACGCTGGCTTCCATAGAGTCCGCCAACGATGCCATACCCGGCCAGCAATGCGGCGAATTGCAGGTTGACCTCGAAGATCGCCGCGATGGCGCAGTAGGTCATCAACACAGCCATTGCGTAACCGACCGGAGAAGCCTTATAAAGCACATTCGAATTGGCGTTGCTGAGCCGCTTCAGCAGTCCTGGCGCAATGAGCAATCCGATTAACGTATAGATCAGAGTTGTGATCACGTGGGAGGAGACGGTGCTGGTGACATGCTGTTGGGCCAGCGTCGCGGACGTAGCCAAGGCGGTAGCAATCGCCAGCACGACCCATAGAGCGAGATCTTCCAGAAGTGCGTAACCGAGGATCAGGGATACGAAGCGCGTCCGCATAATGCCGAGGTCCCAGAAGATGCGCGAAATCACGGGAATGGAGCAAACGGCCGTGGCAATCGCCACGATGAGAAGAGTCGAAGTCGGCTGACCGGACGTTCCGGTCAGCAGGTGCAGCGGCAGCAGGCCCGCGAAGCCCAACCCCAGCACGAGGGCAAAGCTGGCGAGATCGGAAACGGTGAGCAGTAAAAAGGTATTCTTTCGATTTTCCCTGGCGAGGAGACGGCGGGTCTCGGCTCCTGAGCAGAACATCAGCAGGATCAAGCCAAGCTGATAGAGGAAGCCCATAACCGTGGCAGAGCTGGGGGAAAACGAGAAAAGCCTTGCGAAGGCTGTCGGCGCCAAAGGCTTCAGTACAAATGGTCCGAGCAGAATGCCGGCCAGGATCTCTCCCACGATGCGCGGCTGCTTCAGGCGCTCGGCAAGATAGCCTAAGCCATGCACGGCGACAAGCAGTATGGCAATGGTGAGGACGAAGTGACCAAATTCGACGACCGACATTTCTTACACTCCAAAAATAGAGAAGTAAGATGAGGGCGATAGGTTCTTCGTTGCTCGACAAGCTTGCCCCGCCCAGGGAGCGCGAGGCACATAGCCACGCCACGAAATAGCAGAGGCCGAGGCAGCAAAAAAGGCATCCCTTGCGGGATGCCTTTTCGAGCAACGGGGGAAAGCCCCTCCTTGCGTGAGTTACTTGCCCGTGCCCGTGAGAGTGACGCTCTGCGGGCTGCCGGAGGCGTTATCGGTGAAGCTGATGCCGCCGGTGCGGACTCCGGTTTGCGTTGGCGAGAAGCTGACTTTGATCTCGCAGGTTGCGCCCGCGGCAACGACGCTGCCGTTGACACAAGGCGTAATCTTCTTGGTCTGCTTCACCGGATACAGCGCGAAGTCGCCGGTGGCGGCAATCGTGCTGATGGTCAGGCCGGCGCTGCCGGTATTGCTGACGATCACTTTCTTCTTACCGGCCGCCGTTGTGCCCACCGCAATCTTGCCCCACTTGAGCGAAGGAGGTGTGAGCGTGACCTGCGGGCTACCACTGCCATTGCAACCAGCGAAGGTGAACGATCCCACCTGCGTGCTCCAGTCGAAGGACGAGGTCACTTTGTAGTATTCCTGCGTGTACCAGAAGGTGCAGCCGTCCTGGTCGATGCGCATGGAGCTGTAGTCACCCCAGCGATCTGAGGTGTCAGGCTGCGAACCCGCTCCGGCCACGAGCTCGACTTCGGGTTCGAGGGTTCCCAGGGTGTCGCTTGGCACGCGGCCAGCAACGAAGACCGAGGGATAGGTCGGTGTGCCTTCAGGGCAGCTGCTGCCACATGACTCGCTGTAGCCGAGGAGGATGTCTCCCGCCTGATCGCGGGTGAGTGAACCCATCCAGCGCCAGGTGCCATCGGGAGCCCACGTGCCTTGCTGGTAGACGCTGAGGTTGCTCGGAACAACCACCGAGGGAGCAGAGGTGATCTCCATCCAGCGGACGGCACCCTGGCTGGACGAACCGGTGACGTCAAAGTTGACGAACCAGTGCTGCGAGCCGGAGCTGCCATCGTTCCAGTAGGCGAAGCGGTACATCAGGCGATCGCCGAGGGAATCAGCCTTGTCGGTGATGCCCTTCTGCGGGACGCAGTCGCCGCCGTAGCCGCCGTTGCAGGCCGGGGTGAAGGTGGCGATGGGGATGAGCTGCGAGTTGCCGTCGCCGGTCCAGGTTGCGCCCTGCGACCACTTGGAGGGATTGTTAACATGAGCGGAATAAAGCGAGAGGTGCGAGTTGTCTACGTCGCCCACGCTGCCGATGAAGAACTGATCCTGACCGGACGGGGGATTGGTGGCCGAGTCCTGATCGGCGGGGAGCAAGCTGTCTTCGCTGCTGGTGTACTGGTGGCAAATCTGCTCGGCAGTCGAATCGCCGGCCAGAAGCTTCGTGCGATTGTAGATGCAAGCCAGCGGACCTTCGAAGCTGCTGCCGCTCGGACCAAAGTTATTCTGCGACTGGCCGTAGTTCGTGGGCCAGATTCCCCATTTCGGATAGTCGGGGAAGCCGCCGCCGGGAATCGCGAACTGATAGAGATAGTAAGTGCCATTCGCGTCGTTGGTGGTGGAGATCGCGACGCACACGGCGTAGGGCGAGGCGAAAACATTCTGCGTCAAGACCCAACGATGGGCGGTGACGTCCCACTGGGCGATGATGTCGCCGTCGTTCTGCTGGGCGCACAACGGATCACCGGCAAGACCCTGCCAAAGCACATTGCCCTCTACCGCGGGTCCGCAGGTGTAAGGAGATGTTTTCGAACACACGGTGTAGGAGGTATTCACCCACTGGACGATCTCGGTGTCGCCGACCGCCATAGTGGTGTCGGGGGGAGCGTCGGGCACGCTGTAGTTGGGGAATCCGTTGCCGACGCCGAGGAAATTGGCGCCGATCGAGTAGTTCGCCTGGGGACCGTTAGCGTAACGCTGCTCGACCTGATCTTCGATCTTTTCTGCGCTGCCATGCTTCGGAACGCGGCGAACAGGATTGGCTTCATGAAAACCATAAGACGGAGCCTGCGGAAGCTTAGCAAGCTCTCCGAGTGGGGCCGAAATTCCGAAGGCCTGCGGATGATTGACGGTATCTTGCGCGGCGAGCGGAAGACTGGAAACAAGGGCGACGAAGGCGAGACACAACGTCACGACAGCCAGCTTTTTGGGCATGATTTTTGGGTCCTTTTTCTTTTTTTTTCGTCTTGATCTTTAGTGTTGAGCTTTAGTCTTGAGCTACGAGGGGAAGTAGTACTCGGTGAAGTAAAACATAGTTAGAGACGGAAAACAACTATTGTATTCGTAGTTAACTGCAATTGTTTTCACCTTTAGCGAAGCGCAGTTGCGGAGGCGATCGTTGGCGACCGGGCGAGTGCATGTGTACTTGTGAGTTAATAGAGCGTGAAGCCGGCGAGAACTCGCCGGGAGTCCTTAGAGGAGACTACGATCAACGATCGTCATGATAAACTCCGGAGTCCTTTGGGCAACTTCGGAGTGGAGTTTGAAATTCGTGGAAGAAGTTCGGGATCGAGGGCGGAATTTTCTTATCGCGGGAGCGCTGGCGATGCTTGCTTTGAGTGCATCCGCGCAACACACGACGGTCGAGAAAAACGGCGTTAACGGGAAGATTGAGACCGATTACAACGCCGCCGGCAAGCCCGTGGAGATGCGGACGCTTGGTCCCGACGGCAAGGTTCAGCAGAAGGTCGATTACGAATATCCGCCGGGCTACTATGTTGCACAACAAACCGACACCACTTATTGGCCAAACGGCCGGATTCGTAGGGTGACGCACAAAAGCTACGACGAGAGCGCGAATTTTATCGGCGAGTTCATCCAGACCTTCGACGAAGCCGGCAAACAGATCGGCGGCCACAAGCTGACGCATGATCCGTGGAAGGGAACGTACCGATGCGAGGAATGGAATGCGGCAGCGCAGGACTACCGCAGGGTCGATTGCCCGGCGGGGGAAGAAGAGGGCGGCGGTGGGAGCGCGGAGAGGCCGAAGAAATTCACCTACGACGAGGTGATGAAACATCTAGAGGCGGCGCGGAAAACAGCCCGTTCTGAATGGGAGTTTGCACGCTTGCGGGTTGCGGCGCCGATCAATCCTTCTACGGAGGTGCGAGAGGTAGGAATTGTCTTGCCAGCCAAGGTCAACCCTGGCGAACGGGTGTCGGGAAGCGTGGTCGAGAACCCGGATCGATACGTGGAGATGGCGGAAGTCACGGTCACGCGCGTCGCGGTGCCGTTCGAATCTGCCGGTGATGGTTCCCGGCTATCGGGGTGGCTGTTCGAGACGGCAGGCGAAGAGCCGCGGCGCGCGGATGGGCCAATCACATTCGTCGTTCCTGAGCGCGGGTTACAACTGACCGTTACATTTCGGCAAGGGGGCAATCATGCGCATTCTATTTCGCAAACGCTGAATGTTTCTCAGCGCCCGCGAACTGAGTCCCACCTTCCGAATACATTTCAGGCGGCTGCGCTGTGCATGAAAGGCGCACTCTGCGCGGTGAGTGGCCCATTTAGCGGCGACAGCAGCAAGACCTTTGCAGCCTTTGAAGATCGCCCGGCGACGATTGTGGCGGAGACCTCGGACACTGCCTATCTCGGCATTCCGGAACTCACTGGGCCGGGGTCTGGCCCATTGTTTATTGCAGAAGGATCGAAGGTTGTGGCGCTTACTGAAGTGGTGGGTGAATTTTTCATAAAAAATAACGGGCGCGAATTGCAAGCGGGCGAGAGTCTGATCACGTTCCCGACTCTGGATGGTCCGGGCGATATCGCCGATGACGTTTGGCGGGCGGGCAACTTTCCGGAGACGAATCTGGAACGGGCTCGCCAGCTAATTCCCGGGTTCGAGCTGACTGGCGATCAGTGCGGATCTCGCGAAAAGGGTGAGCCGGAAGAAAAACGCGAGGCGGGAAAGAAGAGAGAAGAGAAGGAAGAAGAAAAAAAGGAAGAAGGAAAAATTCTTCTGGTCGTCAAAAGCCTCGCTCCCGGCCGGATTTCATTGCACAGCTCCACCAATGGAATGCTCGTCTTCTGTTTGAGCGACGAGGCCTTTCAACGTGGCGCCTTCAAATACGATCTGCGCGTGGACGCTCTCAAAGCGGGCAAGGTTGAGGTTACGGGATACGTTATTCCATTTCTCGGGACGGTCGAAGGACAGGAATTCGACGTCAAGGTAGCGAAGTAGTCGTGAAATGTGATGGCGGGCGCGCCGGTTTAACTGAGAACTGAGAACTGGCAACTGGTTTCAGTTGTCAGCTTCTCTTCAAAAACAGCGCGGACAGGGGCGGCAAGGTCAGCCGCAAAGTGTAGGGTCGCCCGTGCGTCGACTCCGACAACGCTTCTGTGCCGCCCATGTTGCCGACTCCGCTGCCGCCGTATTCGAGGGCATCGCTGTTCAAGAGTTCTTTCCAGTATCCAGCTGAAGGCACTCCCACCATGTAGCCGAGACGCGGCACGGGCGTGAAATTGCACGCGACCAGAATGGAGTCGTCGTCGGTCTGCCCTTTGCGCAACAGGGAAACGACGCTGGTGGGCGCGTCATTGCAGTCGACCCATTCGAAGCCGCGCGGATCATTATCGAACCAGTGCATCGCCTGCTGGCTTGAATAGAGGCGATTGAGCTGCTCGACCCAGGTCATCAGGCCGCGATGGCGCGGAAATTCGAGGAGGTTCCAATCGAGGCTGCGGTCGTGCGACCACTCGCGATATTGCCCGAACTCGGCGCCCATGAAGAGCAGCTTCTTTCCGGGCTGAGCAAACATGTACGCAAACAGCAGGCGCAGGTTGGCGAATTTCTGCCAGTCGTCGCCGGGCATCTTGCCGATCAGCGAACCTTTGCCGTGTACTACCTCGTCGTGACTGAGCGGCAAAACAAAATTCTCGTGGAAGGAATAGAGCATGCGGAAGGTCAGCTTGTTGTGATGGTACTGGCGGTGAATCGGGTCCTGGGCGAAGTACTTGAGCGTGTCGTGCATCCAGCCCATATCCCATTTGAAGCCGAAGCCGAGCCCGCCGAGATGGGTGGGGCGTGAAACCATGGGATAGGAAGTCGACTCTTCCGCGTAAGTCTGAATGTCGGGATGTTCGCCGTAGGCCTCGAGGTTGAAGCGGCGGAGGAAGTCGATGGCTTCGAGGTTTTCGCGGCCGCCGAAGCGGTTCGGAATCCACTCACCCTCTTTGCGCGAGTAGTCGAGGTAGAGCATGGAGGCGACGGCATCCACGCGCAGGCCATCGGCGTGATATTTATCGAGCCAGAACATTGCGCTCGACAGAAGAAAACTGCGCACCTCGCTGCGCCCATAGTTGAAGATGAGAGTCTTCCAGTCGGGATGAAATCCCTGGCGCGTGTCGGAGTGCTCGAAGAGATGCGTGCCGTCGAAGAATGCGAGGCCGTGGCCGTCGGTAGGGAAGTGCGACGGCACCCAGTCGAGAATGACGCCGATGTTGTGCTGATGGAGGTAGTCGATCATGTACATCAGGTCTTGCGGCGTGCCAAAACGGGCGCTGGGCGCGAAGTATCCGGTGGTCTGGTATCCCCAAGAGCCGTAGAAGGGATGCTCCATGATCGGCAACAGCTCGACGTGCGTGAAGCCAAGCTTGTTGAGGTAGTCGGCGAGGCGGGGCGCGATCTCGCGGTAAGTGAGCGATCGGTTGCCCTCTTCGGGGACGCGCATCCACGAGCCGAGGTGCATCTCGTAGATCGAGATTGGAGCGTGCGTCGTATTTTCAGCGCCGCGTTTTTCCAGGTAGGCCGCGTCATTCCATTTGTAATTCAGATCCCAGACGACCGACGCGGTGAGCGGGGGCTTCTCGTCCCAGATGGCGATGGGATCGGCGCGGTCGCTCTCGTATGCGTTCTGCGTCGAAGCGATATGGAACTTGTAGAGCCCGCCTTTGGAGACGCCAGGGATGAAGCCCTCCCAGATTCCGGAAGGGCCGCGCGCGCGCAGTTGATGCGAATCGGGATTCCATCCATTGAAGCTGCCGATGACCGAGACGTGATGCGCATTCGGCGCCCACACTCCGAAGACCGCGCCCGCGGTGCCGCCGGCGTCGTGCAGGTGCGCGCCCAGCTTGTCGTAGATGCGGTAGTGGCTGCCTTCGTTGAAGAGGTAGAAATCTTCGGGGGTGAGCAGGGAGACGTCGTAGCGGACGGGGGCGGCGTCGGCGTTGGTTGAGTTGGTCTGGGCGGTCTGGGTCGGGCTGGTCTGGACCGTATTGCTCTGGTCCTTGTTGGTCTGGTCGTTTATCTGCCCCGGAGATGTCGGTTTCGGCGTCATAGCTGATTCTCGGTGTGGCTCGCGTGCCGCCGGAATCAAGTGTAGCCGAATTGGCACACAATAACGCCGTCGGCTTATGCCATACTGAATTTTTGTCGATCTGCTCCGGGGAAAGCCCTAGTCCATGGCGAACGTGCGCGTCGTGATTTTGTGGCACCAGCACCAGCCTTTTTATAAGGATCTGGTGACCGGACAGTACCGCCTGCCCTGGACCCGCTTGCACGCGCTCAAGGATTACTACGGGATGGTGAAGCTGCTGGACGAGTTTCCGAACGTCCACCAGACGTTTAATCTGGTGCCGTCGCTGATCCGGCAGATCGAAGACTACGCCTCCGGAGAGGCGCACGATCCGTTTTTGCAGGTGGCCAGCCGCCCGGCTAAAGACCTGACGCTCGAAGAGCGACGTTTTGCCTTGCAGTATTTGTTTCAGGCGCATCCCGCTAATGTGATCGGGCGGTATCCGCGCTATGCGGAGCTATTCGAAAAATTTCGCAGTGCCGGCGCGGTTGCCGAAAAGGCAGAGAGATATTTTCTGCCGCAGGACTTCACCGATTTGCAGGTGCTCTCGCAGATTGGATGGTTCGACGAATATTTTCTCGAAGAAAAAGATATTGCCGAACTGGTCCGCAAGGAGCGAAATTATTCGCTCGACGATCAGCGCCTGGTGATAGCCCATCAGCGCGAGCTGCTGGCGCGGGTTTTGCCGGCCCATGCCGAGGCCGCGAGCAAAGGTTCGATTGAGATTTCCACTTCGCCTTTTTACCATCCCATTCTGCCGCTGGTGTGCGATACGAACATGGGCGCGGTTTCGACGCCGGGGCTGGCGCTGCCGCGCAATCGTTATCGCCATCCTCAAGATGCGCGCGAACAGCTGCTGCGCGGGATTGAGCTGCACGAGAAAGTTTTTGGCATTCGTCCGCAAGGCGTGTGGCCGTCAGAGGGCAGCGTGTCAGAGGAGGCGCTCGGCATTGCGCACAAGCTGGGCGTCGACTGGATGGCGACCGACGAGGGCGTGCTCGGGCGGACGCTGGGAACATTCTTCGCGCGCGATGGCAATGGCTATCTGAACGCCGACCTGGCACGCCGCCTCTATACGATTTACCGCTACGAAAATGCGGGCACGGAAATGAATATGATTTTCCGCGACCACACGCTCTCCGACCTGATCGGCTTTGTCTATTCTGGTATGCCGCCGCAGGATGCCGCGAACAACCTGATCCACAAAATCAAGGAGTCGGCAAAGCCTGTCACCGACGGCGGACAGGACGCGATGGTGCCCATCATTCTCGATGGCGAGAATGCGTGGGAATATTATCCGCGCTCAGGGCGCGAGTTCCTGCGTCGGTTCTACGAGGGATTGCAGAACGATTCGCAGCTCGAAGCCGTAACGGTAAGCGAGGCGATTGCGCGCCACAAAAATAAAGCCGAACTCAAATCGCTCGTGCCGGGATCGTGGATCAACGCCAATTTCAACGTCTGGATCGGCGCTCCCGAAGACAACAAGGCCTGGGATTATCTGTACGAGGCGCGCGAGTTCTACGCACAAACCGCTGCCGGGGCCACGGACGCCCAACGCAAGCTGGCGTGGGAAGAGATTCTGATCGCCGAGGGCAGCGACTGGAACTGGTGGTACGGCCCGGAGCACCATTCGGACAACGATCGCGATTTCGACGAGCTTTATCGGAAGCACCTGTCGAATGTCTACCAGGCGCTGGGCGGCGTTCCGCCGGATTATCTTTCGCAGCCGATCATGGGCGGAGTGGCGCGGCCGGAGATCACGCCGCAGAGCGCTTACATTCATCCGCGCGTGACGGGAGACATGGTGCGCTACTTCGAGTGGATGGGCGCGGCGCGGCATACGGCAGACAAGCGCTCGGGCTCGATGCACGGCAAACAGTTTCTGATGGATGGCGTTTATGCGGGGATCGACGAAAAATATGTTTATGGGCGACTGGATTTTGCCGGCAAGGTTCCCGACGATGCGTTCGAGCTGGTGGTAAATGTGGAGTCGTGGGCGAACCACGCAGCAGCCCCGAAGCGCGAGCTGAAGCTGGATGTGGCCGTGAACGCCGCGCCCGCGGCTAGCGAAGCTAATACTAATAAGGATGGCCAGCGCATCCGGCAATGGAAAGTGTTGCAGGCAGATGAAGGAGAGTTGGCCAGTTCGACATCGGCAGATTGCTTGAACGGAAATCATGCGAACGCGAATGACGCTGCCGTGACCGACGGCGTGCGAGCGGCGCTGGCGCGTAATTTTGAATTTCGCCTGCCGCTGACGTGGCTGCTGGCGGCTCCACTCGATCTGGAACGAGTCCGCGGATCGAAGAGCTCCGAGTCGCTGACCACTCGCCTGCGCCTGCGCTTCAGCCTGTGGAAGAACCGCCTGCCGGTCGACGCGCTGCCCATCGAAGGATGGATCGAATTGGAATTGCTGGCCGAGGAGGATTTGCTGGCGATCGGGGGATGAGGGCAGATTGGCCGATGACCGTTTGCATCGCGAAATTACCACTACTATCAACCATTCGGTGGCGGGTCTCGGAGAGAGCGGCGTAAGGAATAAAATAAGAGATCGACGTGGAAGGTGGCGACTGGCTGTTATTTCCATCGTAGTATTTGTTCTGCCGATGAAACTCGTGTTTCCTGACATTTTAAATTCAGAGTAGCTGACTACCAGCCTTCAGGTTCATTGACACGCCCAAGGTGCGCTTCTACACTGGCGCTTATGGAAGTACCTCTCACGCCTGAGCAGCAGCATCAGCTTGCCGAACTCGCCAACCAGCGAGGCCGCAATGCGGATGTGCTCGCGCAGGAGGCGATCAGCCGCTATCTTGCCGAAGAGGCCCGCTTTATTGAGGCTGTGAAACAAGGTGAGGCGGCTTTGGAGCGCGGCGAGTATCTTACCCATGAGCAGGTCGGTGAGCGGCTCAATCGGCTGTTCGAGCCCTGATTGAAGTCAGGTGGTCGACGCTCGCAGTCGAAGATCTGGAGCGTATCTTCCAGCGAATCGCAGAGGATAATCCATCTGCAGCTCGCGAGACAGTGAAATCAATCTACTCTGGTTGCGAGGCGCTAAAAAGCTTTCCTCACCGCGGCCGTCCCGGTCGCATGCGGGGCCGGCGTGAGCTGATCTTTCCTCCCTACATTGCGGTCTATCAGGTTAAGGGGCCCGCAGTGGGAATTTCGCGCATTTATCACGGCGCGCAAGACTGGCCGTAAGCGACCCGCAAATGCCTGACGCCTAACAGGATCTCATTACTGCCCCGCTGGTGCGCTCGTCATCATCATCGGGCGGTTCAGCTCCATCACGAGCTCGGTGCCGGCTGGCAGACTGGCCGAGCGATGTTTGCCCAGCCAGTGGCTGACGGTTACGGTTGCGGCGACGGCTCCGCCGATGAACAGGCCTTTAGCGCCGCCAATCAGGCCGCCGATCAGCATTCCGCCGCCCGTGCCCATGCCGATTTCGGTTAAGTCTTTGCCGTCATGTCCGGCGCCTTTGTACTGACCTTCGGTGTTGACGTCGGTGCCATGGCCGCGGTCGGTGTCGATGAGCGTTGCGTTCAGCATGAAGCGCTCGCCGCTCGGCAGCACAAGATTCTCAGGGAAGATCGCGATCGTCGGCTTGCCGGCAATGCGCCGCGGTTCGGTCGATTTGGTGACGCGGCCTTCGACGGTGGTGCCGACGGGGATCACGGTTTTTCCGTCCATGACGACCGGTTCGGTGACGCGTGCGGAGAAGGGATCGCCCGCCTTGGAACTGAAGGTCGCAAGAGTCGTGTCAAGTTTCATTTTGACGGCCGTGCCGGTGGGCAGGGAAGTCTGCGCCACGCCGAGGGCCGCAATCAGCAGCGAGCTTGCGAGAACGACGACTTTCTTCATGGAACCTCCTAAAGTGTTTCGCGTCGATTCTTTTTCAGAGACGGCGACTGGTTGTTCTGACGAGCGCGTCCGCGCCTGCTTTTTAATGCGAATCTGAACCCGAGCTATTGCTACCGATTTCTCTGACCGCCAGCAGCACATCGTCGACAGGCACCCGGTCATGCTGGCCCGCACCGCGATAGATGTAGCGCACCACGCCGCCACCATCGATTACGAGCGTTGCCGGATGCGCAATGTTCAACGCATCCAGCGAAAGCGCGTTGTGTAGACCGTAAGCCTTAGTCACGCTGCGATCCTCATCCAGCAGGAACGGCCACGAGAACGGATGCTTCGACAAAAACGTTCCCGGCTTCCACACGCCGTCGCGCATTTCCGCGGCGATGAACGCAAGTTGCGCTCCGGCCGCGTCGATCTGCGATTTGTGCGACTCGAACTGAGCCATGCGCTTCACGCAGTTCGGTCACCAGGTTCCGCGCAGAAACTCGAGGATGAGCGGTCTTTGTCCCTGCGCAAGCAAGCTGCCCAGGCTGAACGCGCCGTCGCGATTGGCCGCGGAGAGCGAAAACTCCGGCGCCTTCGATCCGATCTCAAGCGTGTCGGTGCGGTTCTTCATACTGAGATCATCTTGAGATCGACTTTAAGTCAGGTGGAATTTCGGGACAATAACGCGCGTGGTACGCGACGGACCAGAGCAGTCAACCGAAAAAGGATTACAGGCAATAGCTAAGCGTACTCGAACGGCCGTTGTTCCGCGCTCTTCCAGAAGTAGGCGAGGATGATCACGCTGGCGACCGCCGCATAGGCACACCACAACGAGGTGAAGGCATAGCGCTTGACCGCCATCACCACCAGCAGTATTGCCAGATTCGCCGCGCCGAAGAGCACCATCATTTTTATCTTCGAGAAAAAGAGCGAGCCGCAAGTCGCAATTATGTAGAACACCGCGACCGTCATGTTGTTGGTCGCCTGATTGATGTACACGATACTGTTTCCCCGGACGTATACCTGGGTCGGAAACGCGGTCAGCGCCCACAGAATATAGAGCGTTGTTGCTCCGCCGATTACAGCGAAGGGCCGCATGAATTGGCGGCTCTTGCGGTCAGACTCGAAGAGCAGCACGGCGAGCGACACCAGGAATGGCAATAGTCCCTGAGCATAAAGCATGAACGCCGCACCCATATCGTGCGCGACCGCCGGCGAGAGGATGCCATCGAGCCCCAGCCAGACGAAGCCCTCGATGAACTGATGAATGGCGAACAGCGTGGGCAGCGCCGCGAAGAGCACTTCGCGACGGTGCTTGACCTTCGCCAAAGTTGCCACGCCGGCGACAGCTAAAACTCCGCTGCCGACAAAGTTCGCGGTTGCTGAAAAACACACGGTTCGTTTCTCCGTTGCGCGGGTTAAAGATTACGAAGATTACACCGACCGCCAGCGAACGCAAAGTATTTTTGCGGCGGACATTCTTTGGGGCCGCCATAATGCGCAGAACCGAGTTGTTTGAACGTCCGATATAATTTTGTATTGCAAGATCAGCGATGATTTTCTCGAATCAGCTTCGTTAAGTTAAGAAGAATAAAGGATGCACTTATGCCAATAACCAGCATTGCGGAGGTTCGTGGACGCCAGGTGCTTGACTCGCGCGGTAATCCCACGGTGGAAGCGGAAATATTTCTTGACGGCGGCGCCAGCGCCTCCGCGATTGTGCCGAGCGGCGCATCCACGGGTGAGCATGAAGCCGTCGAACTGCGCGACGGCGACCAGACGCAGTATCTTGGCAAGGGTGTTCTGAAGGCCGTCGAAAATGTGAATGGCGAAATCGCCGATGCCGTGGCCGGTTTCGACGCCGCCGACCAGCGCGGCCTGGACGCAAAGATGATCGAACTCGACGGCACGCCCAACAAGGGGAGGTTGGGTGCGAATGCGATTCTGGCGGTCTCGATGGCGGCGGCGCGAGCGGCGGCCAATTCCTACGATCTGCCCCTCTATCGCTATCTTGGTGGCGCGGCCGCCAATGTGCTGCCCACTCCGATGATGAATATTTTGAATGGCGGCGCGCACGCCGACAACAACGTCGACTTCCAGGAATTCATGGTCATGCCGGTCGGAGCGGAGTCATTTTCCGAAGCCCTGCGCTGGGGCGTGGAGGTTTTTCACACGCTGAAGGGCGTCCTTAAGAAGCGCGGCTACAACACAGCGGTCGGCGACGAGGGCGGATTTGCGCCGTCGGTGAAGTCGAATGTCGAGGCCATTGAGGTTGTGATCGAGGCGATTCAGCAGGCGGGATACAAACCGGGCGAAGATATTGCCATTGCGCTCGATCCGGCGGCCAGCGAGTTTTATCAGGATGGCAAGTATGTGTTCAAGAAGTCGGACAAATCGGCGAGGAGCTCCGACGACATGGTGCGTTTCTACGCGAAGTGGGTGAACGACTATCCGATTGTTTCGCTCGAAGACGGCCTGTCGGAAAACGACTGGGAGGGCTGGGCCGCGCTGACCAAAGAACTCGGCGGCAAGATTCAACTCGTGGGCGACGACATCTTTGTGACCAACATTGAAATCTTTGGACGGGGAATCGACGGGGGCATTGCCAATTCAATCCTAATCAAGCTCAACCAAATCGGCACGGTCAGCGAGACGCTCGACGCCATCGATCTTGCCCGCCGCAACGGATACACGTCGGTGATTTCGCATCGCTCGGGCGAAACCGAAGACGCCTTCATCGCCGACTTCGCCGTCGCGACAGGCGCGGGGCAGATCAAAACAGGCTCGGCGTCGCGCACCGACCGCATTGCGAAGTACAACCAGCTGCTGCGGATCGAAGAGCAGTTGGGCGGAGGCGCGCGGTTTTTGGGGATTGGGGCGCTGAATTACAGGGGATAGCTTGTCCCGCGTTGTGGGGATGGTCTTGAATGCTCTACTTGTTGCCAATTGCGATTCTCGACTTATGACCGTCCGCGATTTCGTCATCGAGTTCGCTCCGAAAATGAAATAACCTCAAGCCTCGCGACTCGCTACAATCAATAGATGAAGGTTTCGGTGAGCGAGGCGAAGAATCGGTTCTCCGAGACGCTAGAGCACGTGGCAATCGGCGACGAGGTCATCATCACGGATGCCGGAGAGCCGATCGCCAAGCACGTGCGGATAAAAACGACCGCGAAGAAACGCAGGAAGTTTAAATTCGGCTCCGCCAAGGGCGGATTCACCGTCCCCGACGATTTCAACGATCCCCTGCCCAAAGAGATCGAGGATCTCTTCTGGAAGTAATCCGCGCCGATCCGCGTAAATCCGTGGCAAATCAACTTAGTTCAAAAAACCTAGAATCCCATCTTGTCGTCCGCCGAGGGGCCATAGGTTGCCGGCACCGGCGTTTCATTCAGGCGCAGATACACTCCCAGTTGGGCGCGGTGGTGCACCAGATGGTTGAGGAACATCTGCCGGTAGGCCATGAAGCGCGATCCCTTAAAAATCGTAATGTCGCCGGCGCTCAGCTTCCAGGGCTGCGTCCAGGCTTCATCGGGGGTGGTCTTGAGCGCGTCGCGAGTTTTGGCCGCTCCGTCATCGAAAGTCTTAACGAGTTGGGCGGCCGACTCAAAGGGCACAGGCGCGAATTTGGTTTTCGCAAAATCAAGCTCGGGAGTCGTCAAGACCGTAAGGCCAAAGCCCGTCAACTGCGCGACGTGCGGCGCGAGCTTGCCTAGTGGCATGGATTTCGGATGGGGCGCAAAATCTTTTTTGCCTTCAGGAACGCGTTCCAGCATGGTGCGCGTTTTTTTGATCTCTTCGTCGAATTCAGAGAGAAGCAGTTCGTTGATCGGCATGGTTATCCTCGCTGGGTTAATTCGCTGTTTTGATCTGCGGTCTTATCCGCAAAGATGATTTCTGCAATAGTATGAGATGTGCGGCTGCGGGAAGCGATTCAGTCTATCTGCTGGAAGGCAGAGGTATAATCTCTAGCTATGAGCAGCTCAGAAATCATCTTCTCGGTGCAGGAATCTCCCGAGGGTGGGTATGAGGCCCAGGCACTTGGCCAAGCGATTTTCACTCAAGCTGACAGCATGGAAGAGTTGAAGCGAAACGTGCGTGAAGCGGTCCAGTGCCACTTCGACGAAGGCAAGGCTCCGAGCGTAATCCGTCTGCATATGGTTCGCGACGAGGTTATCCAGGTTTGAGATTGCCTCGTGATCTGTCGGGTCACGATCTCGCCCGTTTGCTGCGGCGATACGGCTACCATCCCACGCGGCAAGTTGGAGGCCACATGCGCCTGGAAACGAATCATCGGGGTCATCCACATCACATAACGATTCCCGATCATGCAGCCTGCGCGTGGGGACCTTAAATGCGATCCTTTTCGAAGTGGCAAACTATTTGAAGATGGATCGCGCGACCGTCGCTCACGAACTCTTCGACAAATGATGCGTCCCAAACCTCTAGTCCTGATCATCCTCGACGGCTGGGGATACCGCGCAGAAACGAAAGCCAATGCCATCGCGCTCGCGCGCAAGCCGACTTATGACCGGCTGCTGCGCGAGTATCCGAATACTTTGATTCACACCAGCGGACCGTTTGTCGGATTGCCCGAAGGGCAGATGGGCAACAGCGAGGTCGGCCATCTGAACATTGGCGCGGGGCGCATCGTGCACATGGATATCACGCGCATCGATCTCATGATCCAGACCGGCGAATTCTTTTCGCATCCCGTGCTGGTTGCTGCCATGAAGCACGCGTGCGCCGACGGACGCAAGCTGCATCTGTTCGGACTTGTTTCTGACGGCGGCGTGCACGCGCGACAGGAGCACCTTTACGCGCTCATCAAAATGGCGAAGCGGCAGGGCGTCGAGCGTGTTTTCGTGCATGCCTTCATGGATGGCCGCGACACTCTGCCGACCAACGGCGCGGGTTATCTGGAACAGCTTCAGCAGAAGATGCGCGAGTATAACTGCGGCAAGTTGGCGACCGTCAGCGGCCGCTATTACGCCATGGACCGCGACCGGCGCTGGGAGCGCATCGCCAAAGCGTATGGCGCGATGGTCTTCGGGAAGGCTGAAGGCGGCACGCGCACCGATGCCGTGCAGGGCATGAAAGAGTCTTACAACCAGGGCGTGACCGATGAATTCGTGCTGCCATTCGTCTGTACCGATACTGATAAAACCCGCGCCGGCCAGCCGCTCGCAACCATCGCCGACGACGATGCCTGCATCTGCTTTAATTTTCGCGCGGATCGCGTCCGCGAAATCACGCGCGCGCTGTGCCGCAACAGCGGCCTGAACGAAAAAGGCGGACGAGATCTGCCGGGCGCGGACGACCTCGATGCGACGCTGCCACGCGATGGCGTGCCGAAGAATCTGAAATATGTCTGCATGACGCGGTATGACAAAAACTTCAGCCTGCCCATTGTGATTCCGCCCGAGTCGATGGCGAACATTCTGGCGAACGTGATGGGCGCGCAGAATATGCGCAACCTGCGCGTGGCGGAAACGGAGAAGTATGCGCACGTCACCTACTTTTTTAATGGCGGAGTCGAGCAGCCGTTTCCGGGAGAGGATCGCGTGATGATTCAATCGCCCAAGGTTGCGACTTACGATTTGAAACCTGAGATGAGCGCGGCGGGTATCGCCGAGGCGGTGGTAAAAGCCACGAAAGACGGGGCATTTGACGTGATCATCGTCAACTTCGCGAATGCGGATATGGTGGGGCATTCGGGCAAGATTGAACCGACGGTGAAGGCGGTCGAGACGGTGGATGCCTGTCTTGGCGAGATTGAGAAAGCTGTCCGCGCCAAAGGCGGCGCGATGCTGATCACGGCGGATCACGGCAACGCCGAGATGATGATCGACCCCGTCACCGGCGGTCCGCATACCGCGCACACGACCAATCCGGTGCCGTTCATCGTGATCGCGGAAGATGCGAGCAAGTTCACGCTCAAGCCGAATGGCTCGCTGCGCGATATCTCCCCCACGATTCTTGGCATGCTCGGAGTTAAAGAGCCCGGGGAGATGACCGGAGTGGATTTACGAGTCAAGAGACTGGGCTGAACGTATGATCGACCATCGGGTGATTGGGCCATCGGGTCATCTGAAAACCCGACAGCTGCGTTGCTGCTGACCTTTAATGACCGCTCTAACTCGATCAACCTATGATCCGATGAAGTTAGTAATCGCTGTCCATCATTTCTTCGACCAGTGGAACGCGCCCGCTTGGTTTTCCGAGCGCCTGCGCTCGGAATTTCCCGGAGTCAATGTCGTGCATCTCCCCGACTACACGCGCCTCGACGCGGAAATCCCTGACGCCGAAATCCTCATGGCATGGTCGGTGCTTCCCGAGCAGATCAGAGCGGCGGCAAAGCTGCGCTGGATTCATTCTCCGGCTGCGGCCGTTCATCAGCTGATGTTTCCGGAACTCATCGAGAGCGAGATCGTGCTCACTAACGCGCGCGAGGTGCATGGGCCGGTGGTGGCCGAGCATGTGCTTGCCCTGATCTTCGCGCTTGCCAAGAAAATTCCCGGCTCGGTGGGGCTTCAACAAAAGCATATTTGGGGACAGCAAATTCTGTGGGATGAGATTCCGCGGGTTCGCGAGGTGGCCGGCGCCACGCTTGGATTGGTTGGGCTCGGCTCGATCGGCCGCCCGCTGTTGCAGAGCGCCAAGGCCCTAGGCATGCGGGTGATCGCTGTGCGCGAGCATCCCGAGAAGGGAAGCGAGGGGGCCGATGCGGTCTTCGGCCCGGAAGATATCGACGAACTCTTCCGGCAGGCCGACTACGTCGTGCTCGCTGCTCCGGTCACCGATCGCACGCGGGCGATTGCGAACGCTGGGCGCCTCGCGCTTATGAAGCCGACGGCCTGTCTTATCAATGTGGGGCGCGGGCCGCTGGTTGACGAAGCGGCGCTGGCTGCCGCGCTGCGCGAAAAGAAAATTGGCGGCGCGGCGCTGGATGTCTTTCCAAAAGAGCCTCTGTTCGCGGATTCTCCGTTGTGGGATCTTCCGAATCTGCTGATCACTCCGCACACCGCCGCGCTGACCGACAAGCTATGGGAGCGGCACTACGCGCTTTTTTCCGAGAATCTGCGGCGGTATCTGGCAAACCAGCCGCTGCTGGCAGTCGTGGATAAACGCAGAGGCTACTAGGTGGGGATGGAATGAGCTGCGGATGCCGAAGAGAATCCACGAGGCTAGGGGATCACTTTGCCGCAGCTTTTTTCTTTTGACCGCTCTTGCTGGTTGTATCTCTCCCGTTAGACGCTTTGTGTCCTGGCTTTTTCCGCCACTCCGGAGGAAGCTCATCCCCGTGCCTTGGCGCATTTCCCTTTCCTGCTCGTCCGAGAATCCGCAGGGTTTCCGCACGGTCGGCCCGTCGGCCCCTCTCGCGGAAATACTCCTCCGTGCGCAAGGCAGACACCTTTTCCGCTACGGCAACATTGATGAGCTGGTTGAGCGCGACGCCTTCGAGCTCGGCAGCCTTACGCAACGCCTCCATCAACGAGGGCTGTAGCCGCAATGCAAAATTACTTCGTCTCATGACTCAGAACTCCTGATCCGTTGAAGTGCCATCGCCGGCAGAATTATGGCGCAATTGAAGCTCTCCATACCCGCGGCAAAGTCACGCTGATTGAACGTCACGATTGCACTCGGGCTCCCGTTGATTGCCGTTTCCAATACCATGTCGTCATCGGGATCGGAGAGCCTCGGTCTCCACCGGAAAGCAAGGCGAACTGGTCTTGCTACGGCCGCCAAGTCATCCAAAACATGACTTACATCGGTACCGCTCAATCCACATGCCGCTAAATGCTGTGGCCGAGTGAGAACTGACTCGTATTCCAGAACCAGCGGAACTGAAAGCAACAGTTCAATCTACCGATTCAAGGCAGCCAATAAGAGTTGGCGGGAAGCCCCTTTGTCGCTCCGCAATGCCGCAACCATCACGTCAGTGTCCAAAACGAAGGAAAGAGCCACTTCGAAAATGATATTGCGCGCAATATCATGTGGTCAAGACATTTTTCCGACCGAAACTCCCGAATGTGCCCGCATCTCATCTACGCGGTACGATAGCAAGTACGCAATATTTCTACGGAGCGTGTCATGATCCCTGCACTCGAGAATCTCGAACCCAAGGCGGTGTGGAAACACTTTGACCGAATAGCGGCTACTCCTCGCGCGTCAACCAAGGAAGCTGCCGCTCGCGAATATGTGCTGTCGGTTGCAGCCAAGCAGAGCCTGGAGACGGTGCAGGACGCGGCCGGCAATCTGGTGGTGCGCAAACCGGCGCGGCCGGGACGCGAAGGCGCGCCCATGGCGCTGCTTCAGGGTCACCTCGACATGGTCTGCGAAAAAAACGAAGGTACGACGCACGACTTCGATACCGATCCGATCAAAGTGATCAGAGATGGCGACTGGCTGAAGGCGGACGGCACGACTCTCGGGTCCGATAACGGCGTCGGCGTCGCCGCAGCTTTGGCCGTCATGGAGAGCACCGACATTGCGCACGGCCCGCTTGAGTTTGCCTTCACCATTGACGAAGAGACCGGCCTCACCGGCGCTGCGGAGTTCCCAGGCGGCCTGCTGAAGTCGAAGTATTTTCTTAACCTTGACAACGAAGAGAAGGGGACGCTCTGCATTGGTTGTTCGGGCGGAGTTAAGACGACAGCTCGACGGAAGGTTACGCTTCGTCCGGCAGGCGCCGGAGCGGCGTGGCGCATCAAGGTGGCTGGCCTGAAAGGTGGCCACTCGGGTGTCGACATTCATCAGGGACGAGGCAATGCGCTGCGCATCCTTGGTGGAGTTCTGCAAGTATTGCTTGAGCGCGTTCCGGTCGAAATTGCGTCGATCAATGGTGGCAGCGCGCAGAACGCGATTCCGCGTGAAGCGGCGGCGGTGGTGCTGGCCGATGCCGCTCGAGAGAGTGAACTGAAAGCGCTCGTCGCGAGTGCGGAAAAGGGTTACAGCACTGAGCTGGGAGATTTCGATTCTGGATTACAGATCACAGTTGAAAAAGCCGAGCGCCCTGAAAAAGTATTCGACGCGGCGGATGCGAGACAAACTGCGGCGCTGCTTGGGAGCCTGCACCATGGCGTTCTGGCAATGAGCCCGGACGTTCCCGGCCTTGTGCAGACGTCGACGAACCTCGCAACCGTTACCACCAAGGGCGACATGGTGGAGATCGTCACCAGCCAGCGTAGCGCAATCGAAAGCAGCATGATGTCGGCCGCCCGCATGGTGGCGACGGTGTGCCGCCTGGCGGGCTTCGAAGCGGAGCACACGGGCAAGTATCCGGGCTGGAAGCCGGAACCGGGCAGCGAGATCGTGCGCAAGTGCCAGGAGGTTCACAAGAAACTTTTCGGCGAACCGGCCAAGCTGATCGCGATGCACGCGGGCCTCGAGTGCGGCGTGATCGGCGAGAAGTATCCCGGCATGGAAATGATCTCGTTCGGGCCGACGATTGTAGGTCCGCACAGTCCCAATGAGCGCGTTGAGATTTCGTCAGTGAAGGATTTCTGGAACTACCTTAGGCTGGTGCTGGAGAGTGTGTGAGCGGGAGTGAAGTGTCGCGAGCGAACAGGTGATTGGGCCCTGACTCCTCTTCAGTCGCGTTCCCATTACGCGTTTCTTCGCTCAAAGACGCTCCTTCCCGCATTACGCCAGATTGATGTTTACAGACGATTTCACTAACTGGGGATTGTAGGAGGGATGGGGACAATTCTTTAAATCAATCAGAGTGCCGCAAGTCGATCGATCTTGCGTGAGTACTATTCTTGACGTAACGATAGAACCGAGATCGTCCTCGGCTGGTCCAATAGGGAGCTTGGTAGTCATCAATCCCCGGCCCAGCGTGCAGGAGGCTGAAGAAGACGTGATGTGAAGGGCTGATCACAATTCCGACGTGTCCGCGCCATACCACCAGATCGGCAGGCCGCGGAAGCGTGACTCGTTGAAACCCTTCCATTCCTAGGTAGAGATCGGAGGAACTCGCGTAGTCGTAGGCAAACCCGGCTCGTTCGTAAATGGCGTGAACGAAATGAGAACAGTCATGCTCGGAATACCGCCGTTTGGAATCCAGGGCGGCAGCAATCACAGACAAACGATCGTCTGAACTGAGCGTCCGATCGGTCTTTCGCTTGAGATTTCTATTCGTGTCTTGGCGTATGGGGCTTGAGGTTGGGCTTTGTCGAGGCTCCTCGGCCCGAGAGACACACAGACCAAGTCCGCAAAGCAAGGCCGCGAAGAACGGTTTCATCTGAATCCGCATTGTCTTAATTCTGATGCGAGTCTCGCCGGCTGGGCAGATTACGGCGGTGCAGGTGCGGCCCGCGAGTTTTTCGGCAGTTTACGTCCCAGATAGTACCCATCTTTCGTGCCCCGTGGATCTAGCGTGCCCCGTGGAACTAGCTCGGGGGACTCGTCGAAAATCCCATGCTGCGGCGAGGAGGCCGCCAGTATGGGAAAAAGCAAAGCCAAGCCGAACGATCGTCGCGCCGTCCTGCGGTTGCCGGACTCGGGGCCGTTCTGAGAGGCGATCGCCCGCTTGGTAACCGCCACGTCGTCCGCCAGAGAGATGGTCGGATTCTGGACGATACCGACCGCGTAGTCGGCCTCCGGATCAATTCAAATTATCAATCGTCAGCTAATTCGCGTCGGTCGATTCTCTTGAGATTGTGGGCTCTTCCTGATAGCGCCGAAGTTTCTGGAGCGGCGGAAAGTTGCGATCCGCATCTTTCCAGGCCAACTCTACTTTCGTGAAAGCTTTCTTCGCGCTGGTTGAATCTCCCAGTATCTGGAAGGCATGCCCCAGCTCAAGCTGGGAGAGAACAAGGTACAACGAAAAAGTTGGCGATAGGAACTTATGGTCGATGACCTGCTGAAACTCGCGAACGGCCAGTTCCGGTTCTTTGTTCTGCAGGTAGGCTAACCCCCGGTAGTACTCCGGCACCAGCAGCATACATTCGCATAGATCAAAATCGCGGGATTCTCCAAGAGCCTGTAGAGCGTTTGCAGGATCATTCTTTTGAATGTAGATGGCCGCGCGAACGGTTGGAAGCATCGCTGAATTAACAAGGTCGTCGAGAGGCGCCATGCTGGCTGCCTTCCTGGCAACGATAAGAGCAAGTGACGTATCGCCGGACCGCGCGAGCGCACGCGCTGCATAAGCCTGCTCCCAGGCGCTTTCAAACGGGAGCTTCAGAATCTCTCGCGCATTAATCCTTGCGGCTGGCAGCAATCCTACGTCGGCATCGAGTGTGGCTTGATCAGTTTCGATGTCGGCTGCGAGCTCTATGGATTTGCTTTGCAGAGCGCTCTCTTTAGCCTTTCCGAAAAGTACTTTGGCATCCGATATTCTGCCGCGATACATTGCCACCCACGCGGCGTCGGAGAGGACTTCGCCCTCTTCGGGGCTTCCATGAGCCCATTGCAACTGTCTGACCATGGCAACTTCGTCCTGTTGGGCGAATGCGGCCTGGAAGCAAACGCGATGAAAGCCCATTGAATTTATCTTTTCTTGCACTGGATCATCGCACAGTTTCTCGAGCTTTCCGTAATCCCCAAGCCCGAGATAGGCCCGCGCCAGCAATTCATTCATGACGTCGTTTGGTTCCTGCCCAATGACCTGCCGGGCCAAGTCTAACGCCCGCTGTGGCTGACCGATCAATAGGTACTGCGTTGCGAGGTTGTAAACCGGCACGATGTCCCGAGGATAGAGGGTGTGCCAGAGTTCATAGTCCTCGATTGCCCGCTTAATCTCCCCGGTTGCAAACTCGTAATAATGGGCGACGATGTAGAGCCGGTCTCGGTCGCTGGTGCGGCTGACGCGAAGTTCAAAGGCTCGCTGGAAGGACTGAGTGCTAAGAGCAAACTGCCCTGTGTTGTGATAGATGATTCCCAGCCGAGCATAGGCAAGTGCAAATTGTGGATCAAGGTCGACCGCGAGCTGGTAGCTGGCAACCGCTCCGGCCACATCGCCGTTGAGGCGCTTATCTTCACCTAAGTTAAAAGCTTTGAGTGCTGCGAAAGATGCGGTTGTGGCCTGCGCGGCCGGCACCTTGAATTTCTGAAGTGAGTCTTCCGGTTCACCAAGCCGCCGGCGGATGCGCTCCGTGGCAAGCCCGAGAGCAGGGAGAATTGTAGCTTGCGAGACAGCAGCAGCCTTTTGGGTGGTAAGCAATTGACCGTTCGCGCATCGCCACGCAGTGAGGGCGACTTGATAACCTTGTGGCAGAGAAAAAATGCGGCCCTTTAAAAGCAGCTGTCCATCCAGTGTCTTGCAGGCGAGGAGTTCATCCTGGAGCGATGCCGATGACGGGTTCTTGACCAAGGCGCGAAATTTCTGGTCCGGAATCAAGCTCAAGTAGGGTGATTCCTGGAGCTCCGATTGAATGGCGGCGTAAAGGGTTCCGTCCAGATCAGGATTGCCCGTGCTGTTCGTAAAAGTTCCGACAACCACTCTATCCTGGTCGGTCATGAGCGGGCGATGATTGTACTTATATGCGGCAAGGCTTATGCCCAATGCGGCAACCACGGCCCCGACTATGACTCGAAGAAGAGTGCGCCGGGATATGCGCCCGGCGGGCAACGAGTGAAGAAGGTCCGTCGGCGCGGTCTGCGGAGAAGGCATGGACAACAGGGCGGACTGGTCTGTGGCAGGAGCAAAAATGGGAGTTACCGATTCGACGAAGCGGTATCCCTTACCTGAAACGGTTCTAATGAAATGAGGTTGACTTGCATTATCTCCCAGCACCTGGCGGAGCTTTCCCGCCATGACGTAAAGATTCTGATCTATCTCGGTGAAGATTCCCTGGCCCCAGAGTCGTTCGGCGAGTTCCTCCTTCGTTACCAATTCGCCGGGTCTCTCAAGCAGGATAACGAGCATCTTGAATGGCAAGTCCTGCACTCTGAGCCGTTTTCCTCTTTGCAGGAGAGTGCCCTGCTTGAGTGACACCTCGAAGCAGTCGAAACGGTACGCCTCACACCTGGGCGAGCGAGGTTCTTGAGTCTGCATTGCGTAATTGTTTTCGCGACTTTGGACTTCCAGAGGCCTTTGCATCGAATCGGCAAAGTTTCCCATCACTTCCTCCGATAGCACGGGATATACGGCTCGCATCCGTAATTAAAGAAAACACCGGAGTAAGGGGCGGGTGACTGCCCGAGAGCGGCTGCCGAAATCAAAACCGGCGCTCTCAGAACCAAATAGGGTCGCATACTGCCTCCAAAGTGCAGTTTGTTGGCCATCCCCGTATGGCCGAGACAACCAGCAACGATGGGAAATTCACGCCGCAATCGGCCTTGAGTTTGAAATTCTGGCAAAGTTCGGCTAAAGGCTGGTGAAAATAGATGCGCACAACCTCCATCCGTACTTTCGGTTGGTCACCGCTGGTTGGCAAACATAATAGGTCGCATTCGAGCCCCAAAACTGATCAAAAGTGATCAAGTTTTTGTGGGCTTGCCTTCGGCGCAATTCTGGAGTCCGGGCCTGACCTTCGAAGGCCGCAAGAGTCGCTCCAATCCAACCTAGGCGCTTCTGTTTTGTCGTCCCAAAATTCTTGCGACCAAATCGTTGATTCCAAGCTGCTAAGGGGGTTAGATCAATTTAGATCAATTTAGTTGACAGACATCAGCAGGGCGTTCTTACTTGCGTGGCATGCCAGCCTGAAAAACAAAATGCAGGCTGGGGGCCCACGACGATTGAGGAGAACAAATGAGCAACTTGAGATCGTATAAGAAAGCGGGCATTTTTCTAGTGCTGTTGGCAGCGATGGCGGTCGCCCTGCCTGCACAGACATTCAAAACACTCCACAACTTTAGAGATACGGACGGTCTGTATCCTTGGGCGTCATTGGTCCAGGGTATCGATGGGAATTTCTATGGCACAACACAGAATGGCGGGAACACTGCCTGCTCCTCCGGTTGTGGCACGGTTTTTCAAATTACCCCGGGCGGCAAGCTGACCGACATACTGAGCTTCGACGGGACAAACGGCTCCGGGCCCTTCGCGGGGTTGATCCAAGCCGCCAACGGGGACTTCTACGGTGCCGCGACTGTCGGCGGGACCGGCAATTTCGATGGAGACTGCCCCAATAACTGTGGCACGATCTTCACAGTCACCGCAAGCGGTACCCAAACGACGCTTTACAACTTCAGCTTCACGGACGGCTTCCAGCCCGCAGCGGCGCTGACTCTCGGTGCCGATGGGAATTACTACGGAACAACGGACGGCGGTGGGGCGGCCGACGCCGGTACGTTCTTCGTAATCACTCCGAGTGGCACGCTGACCTCGTTGTACACCTTTACCGGCGGCAACGATGGCGCCAGTCCCTATGGGGCTCTGGTGCAGGCTCTGGATGGGAATTTCTACGGGACCACATGGAGTGGCGGGGCCAACGGTTTTGGAACGGTCTTCACAATCACCGCAAATGGCACGATCACGACGCTCCACGCCTTTGACGGCACGGACGGCTCCTATCCGTTCGCGGGACTGGTTCAGGGTAAAGGCGGGGACTTCTACGGCGTAACGGAGGAGGGCGGAGCCTACGGTGTTTACCAGAGTTATGGTACCGTCTTCAAAATCACCACTGCCGGCAAGCTGACCACGTTGTACTCCTTCACTGGGGGCGCGGATGGAGACACTCCGATATCCACGCTGATCCAGGCGACCGATGGGAATTTCTACGGCACCACGTCCTATGGCGGCGGAGCGCACTATTCATGTGGCACCGCCTTCAAAATCACCCCAACTGGCACGCTGACGACACTGCACAGCTTTGACCTCACGGACGGCTGCTCCGTCTACGCGGGGCTGATCCAGTCAACGGACGGGGGATTTTACGGGACAACCTTCTCTGGCGGCACCAGCAAAGCCTGCCGGTACGGCTGTGGCACGGTCTACAGCCTGTCCGTGGGTCTGGGCCCGTTCGTGGAAATGGTGCCTACCTCTGGCAACGTGGGAGCGGCCGTTAGAATCCTGGGAACGAATCTGAAAGGCGCGACCAGTGTCACCTTCAACGGCACGCCTGCGACTTTTCAGGTCATATCGAAATCGGGAATCGAGACCAGCGTACCGCCAGGAGCGACCGCCGGCCCGGTCAGGGTGACGACAACGGTGAAAGGAATCAAGAATACGCTCAAGAGCAATGTGGCGTTCCAGGTAACGGAGTAATACTCGGCGCCGTCGGGAATTAAAGACGAAAGGCGTCCTTGAAGGGATGCATCTCAAAGGAGATATCGTGATTCAAAAATTAAGTTTGTCCTCTTTTATGCTGTTCACGCTCGTCGCGATGATGATGATTGCGTCCCTGAGTATTACTTCCCAGGCCCAGTCCCGGACCCTGCTGACGCGCCATGTGCGTGAAGCGGTTGTCGATGGAGAAGCAAAATTAGTCGGGCGTCTCCCCGCAACCCAAACCATGCACTTCGACATCGTTCTGGCACTCCGTCATCAGCCAGACTTGGAAAATTTCTTAAAGGAGGTCTACGATCCCTCCAGCTCCTCCTACCGGCATTTCGTCACAGTGGAAGAGTTCACTGCGAGATTTGGTCCCAGCCAGGCGGACTATGATGCGCTGGTGGCTTTCGCGAAAGCGAGCGGCTTCACAGTGGTTAGCGGGTCTCGCAATCGCATGGACGTGATTCTCACGGGCTCGGTAGCGAGTATCGAGAAGGCCTTCCATGTGACCATGGGCGTTTACCAGCACCCCACCGAGAAGCGCACATTCTATGCTCCAGACCGCGAACCCACGCTGGACCTGCCGTTCCAGCTCTGGCACATCTCCGGTCTCGATAACTATTCGATCCCGCGTCCAAATCTTGTCCACAGAAGTGTGGACGCGAAGTCCAACGCCACTACGGGCTCGGGCCCTGACCAATCTTTTCTCGGCAGCGATATGCGGGCAGCCTACTACGGAACAGGCGCCCTTACCGGTGCAGGCCAGTCGCTCGGCTTGCTGGAGTTCGCCGGCACCGATTTGGCGGACCTGGAAACTTACTACGCGAACATTGGCCAAACGGAAACTGTCCCCATCACTCTCACGTCTGTGGACTTCACCCCCGTGACCTGCTTCGCTTCGCAAGGTTGTGACGATACCGAACAGACCATAGACATGACGCAGGCGCTCGGCGTGGCTCCGGGCTTGGCAAGTCTCGTGATGTACATCGGGGCTTCTGATTGGGCCATCTTTAACGCGATGGCCACGGCAGAGCCGCTGAACGCGCAATTGAGCTGCTCGTGGTACTGGAGCGCGGTCGACGCCAGAACACTCGACCCGATCCTCATGGAGTTCGCGGCGCAGGGTCAGAATTTGTTTGACGCCGCCGGAGATCATGCCAGTTGGCAAATCGGTGGTTCCATCTGGCCCGCAGATAATGCGTATCTGGTGTCAGTCGGTGGCACGGACTTGGAGACGCAGAGCGCGGGCGGTCCCTGGGCATCGGAGTCGGCATGGTTCTTCGGGGGCGGCGGCTTTTCGCCGAACAATATTCGAATCCCTTCCTGGCAGCTGGTCACGGCCGATCAATGCATCGATGTCTATTGTTCCACGACCTTGCGCAACGGCCCGGACGTTTCGGCGAACGCGGATTATACCTTTTATGTCTGCGCCGACCAAGCCGGTTGCACTGCCAACTATTATGGTGGAACCAGTTTCGCGGCGCCCATGTGGGCTGGCTACCTGGCTCTCGCCAATCAGCAGTTGCAAGCCAACGGCAGTCCGACGACGCTCGGCTTCATCAACCCGATCCTTTATACGATTGGTCTGGGCTCGAGCTCCGCCACCGATTTCCACGACATCACCGTGGGCAATAATGGGTATTCGACAACTGCGGGCTTCGATTTGGCGACCGGATGGGGCAGCCCGAACGGTGGCAGCCTGATCACCGCACTTCTCGGGACATCGGTCGGCAGCGGACCAGCGGCCGGGTACTCCCCGGCGTCGCTGACCTTTGGCACGAAGGGCGTGGGCAAGACCACCGCGTCGAAGAAGGTCATTCTTACCAATGTCGGCAAGTCCACGCTGACCATCAGCACCATCATCACCAGCGGCGACTTCGCGTTAAAGGCGTTCACCGCGACCAAGAAGTTAACGCCTTGCGTTAACGGTGGCACGGTTACTGTAGGCGCCACTTGCGCGATTGAGGTCACCTTCACTCCGAGCCAACCTGGAACGCGCACGGGTGAGGTCACGTTTACCGACAACGCTAGCCCCACTACGCAGCAAGTAGCGCTGAGTGGATTCGGCAGATACTAACCAGTAAACTGCACAGCGGGCGGGGCTTCGAGTCCCGCCCTTTTTCTTGCTTGGAAAGCATTACACATTGAAGATGGACAGTGATCGCGATGGGAACTTGCCAATAACTGTGAAGGATTGAAACCACGACCCGAAGTACTCGAGCTCTTCCAGGTATTGGCGGACGCCTTTGGGTAGACTCCGATCTAAGCGGAAAGCAGCGGTTGCAACAGGCGTCGTTCCCGCAAGGCGTGACCTTCGATAATCTCTCCATTGCAACCCCGGTGATGAGTAGCATTTTCTACGCTATGGAGGATGTCGTTAAACAAAAAAGAGAGTTTGGCTGCCCCCCAGGGATTCGAACCCCGATAGCCTGCTCCAGAGGCAGGTGTCCTAGCCGTTGAACGAGGGGGCAGCAGTTGCAGAGCTACGCTTCGATTTTATGGGCGGATTTGCTCGCGGTCAACGCCGATTCGATTCGCATCCGGCACGCAATCGTGATGTGCTGTCCACGCGCTAGAATTCCACCACGCGATTTTTGTTCTTTGGAGGATGGCTCTATGACTACCGTGCTCGGCAACGTCTCGGGGCTGGCCGCCGGCGCCACCGAAATGGCGCGCCGTATTCTCGAGCCCGAGCAGTGCGCGCTCATCGTCGTCGACATACAGGAAAAACTTCTCCCGCCAATCTGGGAAAAAGAACGCCTCGTTCGCAACGCGCAGTTGCTGATCCGGCTGGCCGGCATCTTAAAAATTCCCGCGCTGGTCACGACGCAATACAACAAGGGCCTCGGCAACACGGTGCCCGAAATAGCCACACTTCTGCCCGAGAGCCCGGCAATCGACAAACTGATGTTCTCGTGTTTTGGCAGCGACGCCTTCTGTAGCCTGCTTAAGCGCCTGCCTGGGCAACGCACGACCGTACTACTTTGCGGAATGGAAACGCACATCTGCGTGATGCAAACGGCGCTCGGCGCGCTTCGCGAGGGCTATCTCGTTCACGTTGCGTCGGACGCCGTGAGCTCACGCACCGAACTTAACTGGCGCATCGGCCTGGAACGCATGCGCGCCGCAGGAGCGATTCTGTCTTCGACTGAGATGATGATCTACGAGCTGCTGCGCTCGTCAGGCGCGCCCGCGTTTAAAGAGCTGTTGCCGTATTTGAAGGGATGATGCGGGAGCTTCGAGCCGCGAGCCGCGAAAAAACAAGATCGCAAACCACGAAGCAGCCTTTGTTTCGGATTTTTCGAGGCTCGTGGCTCGAGACTCGGCGCTCGACTTTCGCGGCTAACTCGCGGCCGCGTCTTTCGGTTTTACGCGCACAACAGTGATCTTTGAAAAGCCTTCCTCAAACGTCGGAGGCTTCAGCTTTCCGGCCATTTTTCGCATGATATCTTCCGGCACCGCGCGACCGCGGCGGGCGTGGCGCTCCAGGCACACTTCCAGCGGAACGTCGAAGAACAGTCCCTGCACATCGTAGCCGTAATCTTTCGCGAGCTTGATCCAGCTGTGGCGGTCGTGGGGAGTGAGGTTGGTTGCGTCCACGTAATTCAACGGACGCCGCGCGATCAGACGCGCTTTGAGCATCGACCGCAGGTTAGAGAACACCAGATCCTGGAATCGCTGCTCCAGTACGTCGTCAAATAAAAGCTCGCGTAAAAGGTCGCTAGACAGCGGATGAATATCGTGGCGTTTGAACCACGAACTCTTGCCCGATCCCGGCAGGCCAATCGCCAGGACCACGGTGCCTTTGCTGGGGCGCGGAGGCGCAACCGGAACCGCCGATCCGGCGGCGAGTGGCACGGGCGGAGTCGATTGTGCGGACGAAGATGCGGGCAAAGACTGAGCGGGCAGAGCCTGTGCCGGACGTTGCGAAGGAGATGAATGTTGCGCCGGAGAAGATCGGGGAGCATCCGCCGCTTCACCACCAGCCGACTCAGGCGTAAGAGGCGCGTTGAAATTCGTAGTTGCTCTCGAGGCGCCAAACTCGCGCGCACCGCCGCCAGCCGCACCACTGCGCGGCGCGCCCGTGGCGCCTCCACCCAAAGGCCCGCGCGCACCGCCTCGGCCGCCGCGTTTGCGCCGCCGGCGAGCGGGACGACCACTACTCTCCTGCTGTACGGCCTCGGCCAGCGGCAGCTCGGGGAGCCGGCGCGATGCGAGCTGGAAGTCGGCCTGCGTTTCTTTCTGCCCCTCGTTGGACGCGGGTTCAGTCTCAGATGGAGGGGATTCGAACGCCGGACTCGCGAGTGGCGCCACACGCTGCGCCGCAGGGCGCGATCGGCCAGACCGTCGGGAGCGGCCCGAGGATCTTCGTGATGACGATCGCCCCGGCGACGATCCGAGTGACGACGCGCCGACTGACGATGTGCCAACTGAGGATCCGACCGAAGGCGTGCGCTCATCGTCCGAATGCTCGGACCTGGCCATCTCACTCGGGGCAGATTCTTCCGGCGAATGCTCTACCGCTCGATGTTCTGGCTCAGCCTGGGCTGTCTCGGCGACACGCTCTGCCGGTTTCTCACCAATCTCGGCATCGAAATATTTTGGCTGCAACGGCTCGGGCGCATTGGCGGGCCGTTCTTTGGGCGCACCCTCGCCCTTCTTGCGCCGTTTCTGCCGGTCGTTTGTCCATTTCCGCATATAGCTGCTTGTAGCACACTGCCCTGTGCGGCGGCAATGCGCGGTCTGATACCCGGCCAGCGTCGAAATCAATGGACCCGATGACCCAATTGATTCTCCCGTTACAATAGCCGACAGGATAAATCCATGAACCCGACCCATCCCGTGCACGCATCCGCGCCCGTCGAGACGCAGCTTCCGGCCGTGCCGCTCACGCTCGAGGGCTATGCCACGCTCCATCAGATGATGCGTTTCCGCTGGACCGCCTGGCGGGCGCTGCCCGACGTGCAGCGCCATGACATCGCCGCCGAAGCTTCCGCGCTGCTCGCCAAAATGGAGACCAATCAGAACGGCCAGTCAGCTCTTTTTTCTCTTATCGGTCACAAGGGCGATTTGATGATGGTCCACTTCCGCGAAACTTTCGCCGATCTCAACCAGGCCGAACTCGATCTCGCGCAGCTGCGCCTGAACGACTTTTTTCAGCCCGAAAGTTCTTACCTCTCGGTGATCGAGCTGGGCCTCTACGAGTCGAGCCTGAAGACCTACAAGGCGCTCGCCGAGCGGGGGATCGAGCCGCACTCCGAAGAATGGAAGACCGCCATCGCCGATACCATCGCCCGCCAGAAAGAGGCCATGCGCCCGCGGCTTTTTCCGGCCATGCCGCCGCATCGCTACGTCTGTTTCTATCCCATGAATCGGCTGCGCGGCGAAGACAAGAACTGGTACACGCTGCCCATGGAAGAGCGCCAGCGCCAGATGAACGAGCACGGCATGGTTGGCCGCCGCTACGCGGGCGAAGTCAAACAGATCATTACCGGGTCGATCGGCTTCGACGACTGGGAGTGGGGCGTCGATCTCTTCGCCGACGATCCGCTGGTTTTCAAAAAGCTGATCTACGAGATGCGCTTCGACCACGTCAGCGCGGTCTATGCGCTCTTCGGCAGCTTCTTCGTCGGCCTGCGCTGTCCGGGCAGCCGGCTCTCGGAGCTGCTGGCGGGCAAGCTTCCAGAGCACGGCGCCGGGGGATGATTGCGCGCGTCGATTCCAGGCTCCGAAGAAATCTGAATTTGCCTAACCACGTTCTGCTTGAGATCTGCGTCACTTCGCTCGACTATGCGCTGGCGGCCCAACGCGCCGGTGCCGACCGCATCGAACTGTGCAGCGATCTCGATTGTGGTGGCGTCACGCCCAGCAGTCGTCTGATGAAGGCGGCTCGCGAACGATTGCAGATTCCCATCCATATTTTAATCCGCCCGCGGCCGGGAGACTTTGTTTATTCAGCGCGCGAATTCCAGGCCATGCGCAAATCTATCGAAACTGCCAAAGCTCTGAAGATGGATGGTATCGTGGTCGGCATCCTCGACCGCAAGTCTCACATTGACGTTGCCCGCACCCGCCAACTCGTCGAACTCGCGCATCCGCTGCCGGTGACATTCCACCGGGCTTTTGATGAGGCACTGTACGAGGCTCATGCCGAGACCGACGCTGCGCACGATCCGCTTGACGCGGTCATTCAAACGGGAGCCAAGCGCCTGCTCACCTCCGGGGGCCGCGCGAAAGCGGCAGATGCGCCATCGATGCTCGCTCGCGTGGTGAAGGAAGCCGGAAATCGGTTGAGCGTCATGCCCGGTGGTGGAATCACTCCCTCCAATATTCTTCGAGTCGTAGATGCGACTGCTGCGCGAGAGGTCCACGGTTCTTTCCTAACTCCTGCGCTTACTCCTGCGCTTATTCCCGCCATGCTCACGCCTGCTATGCGGGCCGCCGCAGTTCGTAGAAACGCAGACGACGCGGAACGAAATTCGCAGGTCGAGCGCTTCTACCGTCGCGTGCTGAAGGCGGCATTGATACTCCGCTCAGCGGCGACCGTTAAGACCTGACCGCGCGCGTCGGGTCAGTCCCGAGCGAACGATGGGGCACTCGCACGACGATCTTTCTCGCCAAATCCCTTGCTGGTCGGGCGTTCGCAGCTCGGTGAGCATATTTGACCAGACGCTGAGAAGCCTGCAATGGGAACATTCTGAATAAGGCTGTCGGTGTCATCCCAGGAAATGAGGAGTTGCATGTGGGTTCTCTCAGAGTATTTGCGAAGTCGTCTCTCCCGTTCTCAACTTGAGTCGCTGCTCGGTGAACGCACACTTGCGCTGGAGAAACTGTCCCAGCGTCTTCTTAAGTTACAGGACGACGAAAGGCGCAAGCTGGCTCGTGATTTGCACGACGTTACGGGTCAA
The DNA here is from genome assembly GCA_963803645.1 of uncultured Acidobacteriaceae bacterium. GTDB lineage: Bacteria > Acidobacteriota > Terriglobia > Terriglobales > Acidobacteriaceae > Acidiflorens. Next base: position 2,982,723 of record CAWDNK010000007.1, read on the forward strand.
ACCCTGGCCGCGTTAAAAATGGCCGTAGGCGAACTGGAACGCCGACTGCTGCAAGGCGATTCAAGTACGTCGAGCGTCCTGGCCGATATAGATACGTTGGCGGAGCAAGCGCTTCAGGAGATTCGCACGACTTCATACCTGCTGCACCCACCGCTGCTCGATGAGATCGGTTTTAGCGCTGCCGCCGAGTGGTACGTGGACGGGTTCGCAAAGCGAAGCGGAATAAATGCCAAACTTGATTTCGCGACGTACATTGAACGTCTGCCGATTGAGATCGAGACGGCGCTCTTCCGCGTTCTACAGGAGAGCTTAACCAACGTCCATCGCTACTCGGGATCTTCGGAGGTCCACATTCGTTTTCAGCAGGAGGCCGAAACCGCGATCCTTGAAGTTGCAGATTGCGGACGCGGTATGCCCGAGGAACTACTGAAGCGTCTGGCCGAAGGTGCCGCCCAAACCGGGGTGGGGCTGGCGGGGATGCGCGAGCGATTGCGAGAGCTGAACGGCAAGCTGGAAATTAATTCCAGTAGCTCGGGAACAAGTCTACGAGCAATCGTTCCCGTGCTGGCCAAGAATCAGCCCGCTCCGCGACTGGAATTCGAGCGTGGTGATTTCTCCGAAGCCGGCTGTTCATCGGCAAGCGGTGCATGCGTATGAGTGGCCTGCGGGTCTTAGTGGCTGACGACCATGAGATCGTACGTCAAGGTCTGGTTGCGTTCATAGCGTCACATCGGGGCTGGGAGGTATGCGGCGAGGCAGAAAACGGTCAGATGGCCGTGGATAAGGTTAAGGAGTTGAAACCTGACATCGCCATTCTTGACATCGCAATGCCGATCCTTAACGGCCTGGAAGCCACGCGCCAGATTCTGCGGGACAATCCGCGCGTCAAAGTGCTGATCCTGACGCTGATGGATGCGGAACGGGTTGTTCAAGCTGCGCGGGACGCAGGCGCTCGCGGCTACATTCTGAAATCCGAAGCTTCGCGCGTCCTGATTCGCGCGGTGGAGGCACTCGAATACGACAATGCCTTTTTTACATCGCGAGTAGCTCGGACGTTGCTTGGGGGATACCTGGAAGATGCGCAGGAAGCAAAGACAACAAAGAAAAAAGTTGTGCCTGTCTTCGGTCCTCGCGAACATGAGGTACTTCAGTTAGTAGCAAAAGGAGTATCGACAAACGACGCGGCCCGGCTCTTGCAGATGAGGCCAAGAACAGCCGACACCCACCGCACCAATATTATGCGAAAACTCAAGGCGCACTCGGTGGTTGGGGTGATGCTGTACGCTTTCCGGAATCGCATCCTGCAAGTTCCCGTTGAGAAGTGGTTACTTCCAGATACATCCGGCCACTAAGAGCCGTGCGGAAGGGCACGAGACTCGATCACGCCGGTACGTCCGATCCAGCGGAGAGGAGCGCCGGGCGCCTTTGTCAGCGTTTTTTCTCCTCCCGCTGATGGCCCTTGGGGTGATCGCCGCAAAGATGGGATTCAAAATCCCTGTCGCGCTGCGACTCGAAGTTGCGCATCATCTCGTCGAGGGATGCGCCCGAGGGCGCACCAGCCGCGTTGAACCTCCAGCCGCATTCGGAGCAACCAAAGCCCCGAAAATTCTGTTGTTGAATCCATATCATTTCCCGGCTCATTGCCCGCCTTTGTCGCCGCGTCCCAAAGTTATGTGAACGGATGCTTGCTCCCCGTTACCGTCGGGGGAACAGCATCCTGAGCATCCCGAACCACACGGATCGCCAACCATGCTAGCGCGGGCCGGATCATACGGGTGAACTCTTAGCAGGTCTCAGCGCATCGCAGACGCGTAAATAGCTGACGGCGGAAGCCCTAATGCAGGCATAGGCAGGCGATCGCGACGGTAGGCTTGGGCTCGCATAGATTTTTAGTTGCAGGGAACGATTCTTTGCAGTACGATTTCTCGCGCACGGATACGGATTTTAGAGGGAAGGAGCGAGGCGGGAATGGGACGAAACGGAAAGGACACGCATTACGAGTCGGTGAATCGGGCGGATGTTCCGCTCGGCCGAAAAGGAAAACATCGCAAGGCGGTGGCGGACATTCTGGCCGACCTCACAAAGTTGAAATCCCAACAGGCGGTCAAGGTTCCGCTGAGCAGCCTGAACGGGGAGAAGATGCAGAATCTACGCTCCGCTCTGAACCGTGTAACGCGCGAGAAAAACATCCTTGTGGTGACGTCGAGCGACGAGAAATACTTGTACGTCTGGCGCGGCGACCCGCCCAAGGACACGGCAGCGAGAGAGTAGAAGGCTCGGAGTCGATCGTCCAGCTGTGGGGAGGCGACGCTAGTCGTCCGCCATCGGCCTTATGCAAGGTCTGCCAAGCACGGGGCACCTGTCGGCCAATCAAAACCACATCGGCGTACCGGCCCAATCCATGGATCCCAAAGCACTTTACTAATAAGCACTTATTTTTCAGAGACTTGCCTAGTAAAACTCACCTAAGTCTTTGATTGCAAGAGACCGCCGAGGAGGGGTGAAAGCCAGTCCCTCACTCTCTCAGCCGCAAACTTTCGCGTCTTCAGCGGGCAGAAAAAATCGCCGAACTTGGCCGCTTCTCACGGTAAACTCGAACCAATCCCCCGAAAGTTCATCATCGCCCAACGTGATCGAAGTCGAAACCATTCCCGAAAACGCTCCAAGCGCGAGCCAGTGGCCTGAAGCGCCTCGTCTGCTGGTGGAGTGGTCTTCTCCGTGGGAGGAGTTCAAGAGCGCGTTTCGGCCGGCGTTCACGCGCGCTCCGATCGCGCTTGCCGGAGAAGCTCCGGTTGGCATCTTTCCTTACCGCGGAATGCTGGTCTCGTGGGCTCTGGAATGCCTGTTGCTGATTGCGATCATCGTGCTGCCTGAGCACATCGCGTCTCTTCAGCCGTTCGTTCCTCCACCTCGTCCCAAATGGGATGTGATCTACTACTCGGGAGACGAATTGCCGCAAACTGCCGACCGCGGTGGAGCGCAAGCCGGCAAATCAGGCCGTGCGGGCGGACAGCAGGCACATCATCGCACCCAGACCATCAAGGTCGCGCGCGGAGACAAGCCGGGCGAGACCATCGTCGATGCGCCCAAAGTGAACTTGCCGCACAGCGATTCGGCGGTTGCGAACCTGCTCGCGTTTAAGCCGATTCCAGGACCGCCTCCAGCGGAGGGAATGCAGGCGAGGCTGGCCGCGCCTGCGCTTTCGAACGCTCTTGCGAATGTTGCGCCGGTTCCGCCTGCGCCCGATCTTAGTAAGGACGCCAGCTCTGCGAGCCGCAAGCAGGCGAGCCTTGCGGCCAGCGTGGTCGCGCCCGCTCCGGATGTTGTGCATGACACGCGACGCAGTGCGGCGATCACGTCGACCGTGATTGCGCCCGCGCCAAACGTTACGGCGGAGAAGCTGCGGGCGTCGAACGCGATTGCTTCTACCGTGGTTGCGCCTGCGCCCAGCACGCCGCGTGATCTGGCCAGCTCGCGCACACAGCTCTCGCAGACGACCGATGTCGTCGCGCCGCCGGTTTCCGCGCCCACGCGCGATCTCGCGTCCTCGTCGACTGCGAAGCTCTCGCTGCCTCCAACCATGGTTGTTGCGCCGCCTCCATCGCAGGTCAGCCATGACATAAACAGTTGGGGAAGCGCGCGTAGCGGAGACTTGCGCTCGCAGCCAGTTCCGCCTCCGCCTTCAGCGAGTGGAGCGCTGGCGCAGGGACAAGGACGATCCGGTAGAGGAGCGCTTGCGACCGAAGTCGTTCCACCGCCGGCCAGCATCGGCGGTCAGTCAGGAGGCGGAGGATCAGGGAGCGCGAGAAACGGCGGTGGAACGGGACTGGACGCGAACGCCGTTGTTCCGCCTCCACCGAGTGTCGGAGGCGGAAGATCTCTGACAGGCAACGGACGCGGTAACAAGGGCAACGGAACTGGCGGTCCGCTTGATCTCGGATCGTCAGTTGCTCCACCAGGCAACAATGGCAACGCTGCCGGAAACGGAGTTGTCGTGTCGAGCCAACCCGGATCGAAAGTAGGCTTGCCGAACTCGAACGGTGGAGGAGCCATCGCCATGTCTCCTGAAGGCACCGCGAAGAGCGGACTTGGAGGCAGCGGCGGAGGAAGCGGCATTGGCCGCGGAAACGGCCCGGGAAGCGGACTTTCGGGCGAAGGCTCGGGCGCGGGGAAAGAAGGAGCAGGTCGCGGATCGGACGCGAGCGCACACGGGGGAATCTCGCCTTATCCAGGACCTGGAGGAGCAGGCAGCGGGACCAACGGCGCGCCCGCTGTGCCGGGAGTTTCGGTGCAGGGCGGAACGACCACCATCACGCTGCCGAGTTTCGGTCCGCCGAATGGAGATGCGCCGAGTGGACCGGGACGTTCGTCGACCAATCCGCATCGGGGATTCGAAGCGACGGTCGAAGCGGGCGCGAGCGCGGGTGGAGTTTTCGGTACGGGATATTACGGAGCGCTCAAAGGCAGCAAGGTTTACTCCATCTATCTGGATACGTCGATCGGCACGGCGGTCATGGAGTACTCCGATCCGGCGTCGGCTGTGCATCCGACGAGCGACGCGCTGAGCGCGCCCGAGCCGATGCGGACGGAATTGCCGCCGAAGCTGCGCTCGACGAGGGTGATTCTCGCGTGCACCCTGGATCGGTCAGGGTTGTTGAAGGATGTGAAAGTGCTTGAACCGGGCGCGGCGGAGACGACGAGCAGGATTCTGGTGGCGCTCCGGGGATGGAAGTTTCGGCCGGCATTTCGCGGGAATGAGCCGGTAGAAGTTACGGCGATTCTCGGATTCGGCGTGGATACGCGGTGAGTAATTGCTGACTGCAGAATTGAGCGTAGAAGTAACGACCGTGAAGACCCTCTTATGAAGAGGATCCTCTTATAAATGGTAATCCGCGGCCGCAGTGAAAGCCACAGCCGCGGATTGACCTGCTGCTTGAGGGGAAGGCGTAAGTCTTAGTCTCCCGAAGGCATCAACTCGCAGCCATCGGTCGAGGGCACGACTGGAGTCAGTAGCGCTTCCAGTTCTGAGATATCGGAGTTGAAATTCGTCGCTTGATGGCCGTTGGTTGGCTCGTTGTGGCCGTTGCCGTTCTTGTGGCCGCCGGTGAATTGCGCGGTTTCGGTCGAGCCGTGGAGTGCGACGGTTGATGAGGTTCCGCCGGTGATGGCCTGCTGCACGGCGTCGAAGTAGCCGGTACCGACGAAGCGCTGGTGCTTGACCGCCTCGTAGCCAACTTCCTTCTCGCTGGTGAATTCGGCTTCCTGCAACTTGCAGTAAGCTGTCATGCCGTCATGGCTGTAGGCTCTGGCGAGCTCGAACATGGCGTGGTTGAGGGCGTGGAAACCTGCCAGCGTGATGAACTGGAACTTGTAGCCCATCGCGCCGAGTTCGCGCTGAAAGCTTGCGATGGTCGCGTCGTCGAGGTTCTTCTTCCAGTTGAAGGAAGGAGAGCAGTTGTAGGCGAGGAGCTTGCCGGGAAATAATTTGTGAACGGCGTCGGCGAACTCGCGCGCTTCGTCGAGGTCGGGCTTGGATGTTTCGCACCAGATCAGATCTGCATATGGCGCGTAGGCGATGGCGCGAGCGATGGCGGCCTTGATTCCGCCGCGGATGTGGAAGAAGCCTTCGACGGTGCGCTCGCCGGTAATGAACTCGCGGTCGCGCGGATCGACGTCGCTGGTGAGAAGATTCGCGCTGTCGGCGTCGGTGCGCGCCATGATCAGCGTTGGAACGCCCATGACATCTGCAGCGAGGCGAGCTGCGACGAGCTTCTGGATGGCCTCGGAAGTTGGGACTAGAACTTTGCCGCCTAAATGACCACACTTCTTAGCGGACGAGAGCTGGTCTTCGAAGTGAACGCAGGCTGCGCCCGCTTCGATCATGGCTTTCATCAACTCGAAGGCGTTGAGGTTGCCGCCAAAGCCGGCTTCGGCGTCGGCCACGAGCGGCGCGAACCAGTCGGTGGTGTGGTCGCCCTCAGAGTGATGGACCTGATCGGCGCGCTGAAGCGCCTGATTGATGCGCCGGCAAACGTTGGGCACGCTGTCTGCGGGATAGAGGCTCTGGTCGGGATACATCTGGCCGGCGTTGTTGGCGTCGGCGGCGACTTGCCATCCGCTGACGTAGATCGCCTTGAGGCCAGCCTTGACCTGTTGAACGGCCTGGTTGCCGGTCATGGCGCCGAGCGCGGGAACGTAGGACTCGGAGTGCAGCATCTCCCAGAGGCGTTCGGCTCCGCGGCGGGCGACGGTGTGTTCGATCATCAGCGAGCCGCGAAGGCGCTGGACGTCTTGCGGGGTATAGGGACGGTTGATGCCGGTCCAGCGCGGGCTGGCTGACCAGGTGGCGTTGCCGTTTCCGTTTCCGTTGCCATGGCCGTTGCCGTTGTGTGAGTTTGAGCTTTTGAGCTGCATTTGCGACCCCCGCTTCGAAGTTGCCACCGAGTGCAGTAGACCCCGAAAGCAGGGCGGGAGACAACCCTGTACGGACGCGGCGTCCCAGTGGGTCAATTTGACCTAGCGGGAGAAAACCCGAGCTGGCGAGCGGACTATCGTATAGCAGTCAAATAGGAGAGGGTAAACTTGCCATGAACGACACGGACACAATGGTGGAGAATCCAGTGCAGACCGAAATTCTCAATTCTGAAGCGCACGCCTTTTTATCGAAACTGGCCGCGCGGTTCGAGCCGCGGCGGCAGGAATTGCTGGAGCGACGGCAGGTCATTCAGCAGAAACTCGATGGTGATTGGCGGCCGGACTTTCTGCCGAAAACGGCGGACGTGCGCGAGCGTAAGTGGAGGGTGGCGCCGATTCCGAAGGATCTTGAGGACCGGCGCGTGGAGATAACCGGCCCGGTCGAACGGAAGATGATCATCAACGCGCTCAACTCGGGCGCGAACGTTTTCATGGCGGATTTCGAGGACTCGAACTCTCCCACATGGAGCAACAACATTGAAGGGCAACAAAACCTGCGCGACGCGGTGCGGGGAACGATCGAGTACACGAGCCCGGAGGGGAAGCGCTACCAACTGGGCGCGAAGACGGCAACGCTGGTGGTGCGGCCGCGTGGATGGCATCTGGATGAGAAGCATTTTCGAATTGACGGGCAGCCGATTTCAGCTTCGCTCTTCGATTTCGGACTGTACTTCTTTCACAACGCGCGCGCGCTGATGGAAAAGGGAACGGGGCCTTATTTCTATCTGCCGAAAATGGAGAGCCATCTGGAGGCGCGGCTTTGGAATGACGTGTTCTTGTTTGCGCAGGATGAGCTGGGCATTCCTCGGGGAACGATTCGGGCGACGGTTCTGATCGAGACAATTCTGGCGGCGTTTGAGATGGACGAGATTCTCTACGAGTTGCGGGAACATTCTTCGGGGCTGAATTGCGGGCGGTGGGATTACATTTTCAGCTTCATCAAGAAGTTTCGCGCGCATCCGGAATTTGTTTTGCCGGATCGTTCGTTGGTTACCATGCAGTGTCATTTCCTGGCGTCGTATGTGGAGTTGCTGATCCAGACGTGCCACCGGCGCGGCATTCACGCGATGGGCGGGATGGCGGCGCAGATTCCGATTCGCAATGACGCGGCGGCGAATGACGAGGCACTGGAAAAAGTGCGCAAGGATAAATTGCGCGAGGTGCAGGCGGGACACGATGGAACGTGGGTCGCGCATCCGGGGCTGGTGCCGATCGCGAAAGAGATTTTTGACAAGTACATGCCGGAGGCGAATCAGATTGCAAAGGCGCGTGTGGACCGGCCGGTGTTCGCGAAGGATCTGCTGGAGGTTCCGAAAGGTGAGATCACAGAAAAAGGACTGCGCTGGAATATCGACGTGGGATTTCAGTACGTGTGGTCGTGGCTGCGCGGGAATGGCTGCGTGCCGATCTACAACCTAATGGAGGACGCGGCGACGGCTGAGATTTCGCGGGCGCAGGTCTGGCAATGGGTGCGGCATGGCGCGCGGATGAGCGACGGCAAGGTTGTGACGGCGGAGTTGGTGAAGCAGATCGTGCGAGATCGGGCGGCGGAGTTGCAGGCCAAGGATGCGGGCGGTGACGGGCGATTGCAGCAGGCGGCGCAGATTCTGGATGGGATGATGACAGGGAAGGAATTTCCGGAGTTCTTGACGCTTAGGAGTTATGACTTGCTGGATTGAGCAGTCGTTTTCCTTGAGTTGAAATTGCGATCCCGATAGATGTTTTTAAGTGCGCGATTAGCGGCCCATGCGATTGCCCCGAAAATTGGACCGAAAACCAAAAGGCCGACCAACACTGCAGTCGCAATTTCTTGTTTGCCCTTTTTGTCTTGAAGGATCATAAAAATCGTGGTCGCAACGCCTGCGAGAATGGCGGACCCAACGACTAGCGGCCCGGTCTTGTTAGCGATGGTGAGTGGGGACTTCTCGATATCGCGCACCCATTGCTGTTTGTCGTGCTCGTTCATGGAAGAAAGGATAGCTCACCGATACTTGGACCACCACATCTTTTAGGGCGCGGTATGGTCTGACGAGCTTTGCTCGCCCGTACAGCCGAGGGCGGCTGTCCCGATCTGGTTTGCGAAACTCATTGAACTCCGATGGCTTGTTGAACTACAACGTTAGGAATGGGTGCGCGCCGGGATTCCGCCGCCAACGGGCGGGTTAACGAGAGTCTGCTCTCTGAGCTACAGGAGCATGTGGCGGCTCGCCAGATTGAAAGCGGCTTGGCCTGCCTGCGAGCGCATGAGTCGGCGATTGCGGCTGTGGATTGCCGCCAGGCAGGCGCGGCGCGATTGCTTGCGCTCGTGGCCATCTGGAGCGATATTGGATTCGGCGGCTCACCGGCCGTGAAAGATCTGCTGGGCCGCTTTGCTTCGCACTCCCACCTCTCCATCTCAGATTATCTTTGCCTGCGCATGACGGAAGGCATGTCGGCGATGGCGGACGAGGCGATGGAGACGGCTATTCCGCACTTTGATTTTGTGCTCGGGTTGCAGGAGGAGCTCAACAACCGTTTTCTGCTGGCGATTGCGTATTACTGGAAGGGCCGCTGCCTGCGGCGGCGGGGCGATTACGACGAGGCGTTGATTTTTACCGGGAAGGGAAGAGATCTGGCGCTCGGACTCGGCCATCCGCGGATGGCGGCCGTGATGCAGGTGCTGGAAGGCTGGATTTTATTTCAGCAGGGGAAATGGAAAGAGGCGGTGCGGGTTTCGGAGGTCGCTGAGAATGCGCTGCGATCAACCGACGACTATGTGACGCTCGGCAACATTCAGTCGTTCTACGGGCGCATGGCGCGGCGCGAGGGGCGATTCGACAAGGCGATTGAGTTGTTTGCAAACGCGATCGAACATTATCGCAAGCGCGATCCGCAGCATCCGAACCTGGCGCGCTCGCTTGCGAATATGGCGCTGGCCAAGCGCGGCATTGCTCTGCAACTGCAAAGAAGGATCGACGTGGACGCGCAGCGGCGGCGCAAGACTTCTGCGGGCGAGGCGGGTAAGAGCGCATCGAAGGAGGGCTTGGCGAAACTGGCTTCGGGCTCCACGGGTGCGAGCTACCGACGGCGGCTCACGCAGTTGCGGCGCGAGGCGATCGAGCATCTGGAGGCGGCGCAGGCGATCTACCAGCAGCGCCCGAATCATCACGGGAGCGGCACGGTTTATCTAAATGCCGCGTACATTCATCTGGATAACGGAGATTTTCAGCGGGCGGAAGAAGAGTCGTCTTCGGCGTACAGCCTGGCGGAGGCGAAGCACGATTACATCTTGATGGGGCGGGCGCGGATTTTGCAGTGCATGATCGAGAACGCGAAGGTGGAAGAGGAGATTGGAGGCGGGTCCGATCCGGGGAACCATGCGCGGCGCGCTTTCGATTACAGCCAGGAGGCGATCGAACTCGCGAAGCATACGCAGCATCATCTGCTGCTGGCGACGGCCTATCTGTGGCAGGGGCTGACGCAATGCAATTCGTTTTTCGACAACCTGGAGGCGGCGCGCGAATCGTACGATCTGGCGCGGACTACGTGCGGCGACACGCAGCCGGAGAGCATCTGGCAAGACATGCAACTGCTACGCTCGAAGTTTTTACATAAGGGGAGCGTGGATCCGACGCTGAAAGCGTGGTCGCAGGGGTCAGTGGGAAACAAGTCATTCCGGCAGATCAGCGACGAGTTTGCCGAAATCGTGATCGCGCGAGTGTATGAGCGGGAGGGGAGAAAAGTTTCGCGGGTGGCGGCGCGGTTGTCGATCTCTCCGAAGAAGGTGCGGCGGATTCTGGCGCGCGTGGGGCGGCGGAAGCCGCGGGGCGAATGAAGATTTGCCGGTTTGCGATATTGTCGATTAGACTAGTCGTGTTTATTGAGGCCGATCTGCAGTTTCCGCACTTTTTTCCAGCCTGACGAGGTGCTGCATTCCATGAACATTGCAAACAACGTGACTGAGTTGATTGGGCACACACCGCTGGTGCGGCTGAATCGCGTGACTGCGGGTTGTGTGGCCGAGGTAGTGGGAAAGCTGGAGAGCCAGAATCCGCTGGGCAGCGTGAAGGACCGGATTGGCGTGAGCATGATTGCGGCCGCTGAACGCGCGGGTAAAATTTCGCCGGGCAAGACCGTGCTGATTGAGCCGACCAGTGGCAACACCGGGATTGCGTTGGCGTTTGTGGCGGCGGTGAAGGGATACAAACTTATTCTCACCATGCCGGACACGATGAGCCTGGAGCGGCGCGTTTTGCTGCTGGCGCTGGGGGCGGAGATTGTTTTGACTCCGGGGCCGCGCGGGATGAAGGGCGCGATTTTTAAAGCTAACGAATTGCTGGCTTCTACGCCGAATGCTTACATGCTCCAGCAATTCGATAATCCGGCGAATCCGCAGATTCATCTGGAAACGACTGGGCCGGAGATTTGGGCGGACACGGATGGGCGCGTCGATTATCTGATTTCGGGCGTGGGCACGGGCGGCACAATCACGGGCGTGAGTGAATACATCAAGCCGCGGAAGCCGTCGTTTAAAGCCATTGCCGTGGAACCGGCCGATAGTCCGATACTTTCGGGCGGAAAGCCAGCGCCCCACAAGATTCAGGGAATTGGAGCGGGCTTTGTGCCCAGTATTCTGCGGCGCGATTACATCGATGAAGTAATTACCGTTACGAATGACGAATCGATTGAGATGGCGCGTCGGCTGCCGCTGGAGGAAGGATTGCTGGTCGGCATCTCTTCGGGAGCGGCGGTGGTGGCGGCGCTTAAGGTGGCGAGGCGTCCGGAAAATGTGGGGAAATTGATCGTTGTGATTCTGCCTTCGTTCGGCGAACGGTACTTGAGTAGTATCCTCTTCGAAGGGCTCCGGAACCAGGCGCTGCAGATTCCTACCACGCCGCTGCCGGAGTGAGCGCGCTGAGTGAACGCGTTCAGTGAATGCCGGGAGTGAATGCTTTCGGAACGTCTTTCGGACTGAGGCATGCCGAGTTTGCTGTCGAATATTCGCGAAGACGTTGCCACCGTGCTCGATCGCGATCCGGCGGCCCGTTCGCGGCTGGAAGTTTATCTCTGCTACTCGGGACTGCATGCGGTCTGGTTCCATCGCATCGATCATTGGCTTTGGCAGCATAAATGTTATTTGCTGGCGCGCTGGCTTTCGCAGTGGGCGCGGCTGTTGACCGGGATTGAGATTCATCCGGGAGCGGAGATTGGGCGGCGAGTTTTTATCGATCATGGGCTGGGAGTGGTGATCGGCGAGACGGCGGTGATCGGTGACGACGTGACTTTGTACCAGGGCGTGACGCTGGGCGGGACCGGCAAGGAGCAAGGCAAGCGGCATCCCACGCTGATGGAGAGTGTGGTGGTGGGTAGCGGCGCGAAGATTCTGGGAAATATTGTTGTGGGCCGGAACTGCAGGATTGGCGCGGGCTCGGTGGTGTTGCGCAACGTGCCGGACGATTCGACAGTGGTGGGGGTGCCGGGACACATTATTTTTCGCGAGGGGAAGCGCGTGGTGATCACCGATCCGAAGCAGATTAACGATCCGCTGTCGGAGGCGCTGGCGGCGGTGGCGGGTGAGGTGAATAAATTGCGGGAGCGGGTGAACGCGCTGGAGGGAGCAGGGTCGCAGCATGAGCCGCTCTCGGCTTCGATCCAGCGGATTATCGAGGATATTGATTATCAGATCTAAGGAGAGGTTGGAGTCAGCGAAGGGCGGCCCTCAGGCGCAGAAATGCGCTAGTATCCGCGAGCACTCACGGTACACGTGGAACTCGCGCTCTTCCCTTGCACTCGAAAGAGGCCGATGAAATACGGGTTTGTCATCGATAACCGCAAATGTATCGGGTGCCATGCGTGCACGGTTGCGTGCAAGACAGAAAACCATGTGCCGCTCGGCGTCAATCGCACGTGGGTGAAATATGTGGAGAAAGGCGCGTATCCCAATACGCGTCGCGTTTTTCAGGTCACGCGCTGCAATCATTGCGAGAAGCCGCCCTGCGTGACCATCTGCCCGACGACCGCCATGTACCAGCGGAAGGATGGGATTGTCGATTTCAATTCTGACCGCTGCATCGGCTGCAAGGCTTGCATGCAGGCTTGTCCGTACGATTCGATTTATATCGATCCCGATGAGGGCACGGCGGCGAAGTGCCATTTCTGCGCGCATCGGACGGAGGTTGGGCTGGAGCCGGCGTGTGTGATTGTCTGCCCGGAGCACGCGATTATTGCCGGCGATTTGAGCGATCAGTCGAGCGAAATTTCGCAATTGGTGGCGCGCGAGACGGTGCGGGTGCGGCGGCCGGAGCAGGGGACTCAGCCGAAGCTTTTTTACATTGACGCGGACGAAGCTGCGATTGTGCCGACGGCGGCGCGGCATGAACCTTTTTATATGTTCTCGCAGCGCAACGCGGCGCTGCATGGAAGCGGGGCGATCTATCCGCCGGATAGTCCGCTGCTGCAGGCGAATGCGCTGGCGGCTTATGACGTGAGCCATGCGCGGCCGTGGGGATGGCAGGTTCCGGCGTATAGCTGGACGAAGTCGATTGGCTCGGGAGTGCTGGCGATTCCGGCGATCGCGATGGCGCTTGGACGGCTGACTGGGGATCGGATGCGCGATATAGCGCTCGCGACGGTGGCGCTCTTATTTACAGCGCTCACTACTGTTTTGCTGGTTTGGGATCTGGAACACAAGGAAAGGTTTCTGCGGGTGGTGTTTACTCCGCAGAGCAAGTCGTGGCTGGCGCGCGGCGCGTTCATTCTGATCACCTATAGCGGATTGTGCAGTGTGTTCTGGCTAGCGGCAGTTTTGGGATTCTCTGCGGTGACGTCGGTTTTGATCTGGCCTACGGTGCTGGTGGGATTTGCGGCGGCGGTTTATACGGCATTTCTCTTTGGACAGTGTGAGGGGCGCGATCTGTGGCAGACTCCGCTGCTGCCGGCGCATTTGTTTGTGCAGGCTTTGATGTGCGGGTCGGCGGTGCTGGTTTTGCTACCGAATGTTTTGGGTGGTTCGGACGCGGCGCGGGCGTTTGCGGTGCCGGCTTTGATTATTACTTTGCTGCTGCATCTAGTGATGATGCTGGGCGAGATGGCGATGCCACACACTACTGATAATTCGCGCTATGCGGCCCGCCTGATTACGCATGGGCCGTTTTCGCGGGCGTTCTGGGGTGGGGCGGTTGCGGTGGGCGGGGCGCTGCCGCTCCTTATTATGTTTGGCGCGATTATGTTGGGCGCGCCCCACAATGCGATTGCGGCGGGACTGGCGGCGGTGCTTGCGCTGGGCGGACTTTTGATTTTTGAGTGGTGTTTTGTGATGGCGGGGCAGAGCGTGCCGAATAGCTAGATTTTTACGGGTAACCCGCCAGGCTTTGAGACGATGCTGGCCGTGAGACGGGGCAGGCCCCGTCTCTACAGCGGGAGCGTGAGTGGGAGACGCAGTTGGGTGGGCGACGCACTATGGAGATTTTGTAATGACGGATTTCAAACGCGACGGCAGCCATCTGGCTTACTGTCCGCCGGTTGAGAAGTGGGACGACTGGGTCGAATTCGATCCGGACGAGTGGCCGCGGCGCGTCGAAAAGCATTTTCAGATTGTGCCGACGATTTGCTTCAACTGCGAATCGGCGTGCGGGCTGCTGGCTTATACGAATAAGGAAACGGGCAAGATCGAGAAATTTGAAGGCAATCCCATGCATCCCGCGAGCCGGGGACGGCTTTGTGCCAAGGGGCCGGCGACGATTAATCAGATTCACGATCCAGATCGAATTCTTTATCCAATGAAGCGATCGGGGCCGCGCGGCTCGGGGCAGTGGGCGCGGACTTCGTGGGACGAAGTGCTGGAGACTTTTGGCACGCGCATTCGCAAGGCGTTTCAGGAGAATCGCGGCGAAGAGGTGATGTATCACGTCGGGCGGCCCGGGCACGACTTCATCATGGAGCGGACGCTACAGGCGTGGGGCATCGATGGGCACAACTCGCACACGAATGTCTGTTCGTCCTCGGCGCGGCTGGGTTATTTGCTTTGGCATTATGCGGATCGGCCTTCGCCGGATCATGCGAATGCGCGCTTCATCCTTCTTTTGTCGGCGCATCTTGAGTCGGGGCATTATTTCAATCCACATGCGCAGCGGATTATTGAAGGAAAGATGGCGGGAGCGAAGCTGGCGGTGGTCGATCCGCGGCTCTCGAATACGGCGAGCATGGCCGATTACTGGCTGCCGAGCTATCCGGGCACCGAAGGGGCGATGCTGCTGGCGATGGCCAAGGTCATTCTGGATGAGAATCGCTACGACGCCGAGTTCGTTAAGAATTGGACGAACTGGGAAGAGCTGGAAGTTGACGGATTCAGCGCGCGCGGGCAGAGCTTTAATGCGGCGATCGATGCGCTGAAAAAGCATTATGCGAAGTTCACGCCGGAGTTCGCCGAGAAGGAAAGTGGAGTCAAGGCTGAGGTCATCGTCAAGATTGCGCGCGAGATAGCGACGGCTGGGAGCCGGTTTGCTTCGCATCTGTGGCGCGGAAGCGCTTCGGGGAATCTCGGTGGATGGCAGCCTGCTAGGGCGCTGATGTTGTTGCACGTGCTGACGGGCTCGGTTGGGACGCCCGGCGGGCACAATCTGAATGCGTGGAATAAATTTGTTCCGAAGACATTCAAGACTCCTCCGCCGCAAAAGCGGTGGAATGAATTGCTTTATCCGCCGGAGTGGCCGCTGTGCACGCATGAGATGTCATTTCTGCTCCCGCATTTTTTGAAGGAAGGACGCGGGCGGATTGAGGCTTACTTCACGCGCGTGTTCAATCCGGTGTGGACTTATCCCGATGGATTTTCGTGGATTGAAATGCTGCGCGACGAGGAGAAGGTTGGGCTGCATGCGGCGCTTTCGCCGACATGGAGTGAGACGGCATGGTTTGCCGATTATGTGCTGCCGATGGGATTCAGTTCGGAGCGACATGATTTGATGAGCCAGGAATCGTATGCCGGGAAGTGGATCGGATTCCGCCAGCCGGTGGCGCGCGTGTTGCGAGAGAGAGCCGGAGAAAAGTTTGATTACACGTATCAGGCGAATGTGGGCGAGGTTTGGGAAGAAGATGAATTCTGGATCAATCTTTCGTGGGCGATCGATCCGGACGGCTCGATGGGGATCCGGCAGTGGTTCGAGTCGCCGTACCGGCCGGGACAGAAGCTGACGGTCGACGAATATTACGGATGGATGTTTGAGAACTCAGTGCCGGGGCTGCCGGAAGCGGCCGCGAAAGAAGGATTGAAGCCGCTGGAATACATGCGCAAGTATGGCGCGTACGAAGTTACGACCGATGTTCACCGCTTGAATGAGAAGCCGGTTGCACCGGCCGACCTGTCAGGATCGAACGTCGAGCCAAACGGCGTCATAAAAAAGGATGGCAAGGCTTGCGGCGTGATGGTCGACGGCCAGCCGGTGGTGGGCTACAACACACCCTCGCGCAAGCTTGAATTATTTTCGAAGACGATGGCGGATTGGAAGTGGCCGGAGTTTGCATTGCCGGAGTACTACCGTAGTCATATTCACCGGTCGGCGCATCCGGCGTCGCTCGGAGAGCCGTCAGAAGATTTCGATCCGAAATATATGCCACGCGTGGAGTGGCCAAAAGATGCGCATGGCGATGTGTATACGCTGCTGCCTATTTTCCGGCTGCCGAATCTTATTCACACGCGTTCGGGCAATGCCAAATTTCTGTATGAGATTTCCCATAAGAATCCGCTGTGGGTGAATCCGGTGGATGCCAAACAACTGGGCGGCATTCGCACTGGCGATCTGCTCAAGGTACATACCGAGATCGGCTATTTTGTGCTGCACGCTTGGGTGACGGAAGGGCTAACGCCGGGAGTGGTGGCGTGTTCGCATCATCTGGGCCGCTGGAAGGTTAATAAAGATGAGAAGATCGAGCGCATGTCGAGTGCGTGGGTCGACCTGAAGGAAGTCGGCAAGGGACAATGGAAGATGCGCCAGCTTTCGACCGTAAAGCCCTACGAGAGTTCTGATCCCGATTCGAAGCGCGTTTGGTGGAGCGACGCAGGGGTGCATCAAGACATTACGTTTCCGGTGCATCCCGACCCGATCAGCGGCATGCACTGCTGGCATCAAATGGTGCGCGTCGAGCGGGCTGCGGCCGATGATCAGTATGGCGATATCTTTGTCGATACCAATCTTTCGTTCGCGGTTTATCAGCGCTGGAAGGCGTTGACGCGTCCAGCGCCCGGGCCGGGAGGGCTGCGACGGCCGTTGTGGATTCCGCGCGTAGTGCGGCCGCAGGAATCGGCCTTCTATATGAAAGACGATTCGGTGAACAAAGATTGAGCCGTAGCTGCCCGTGGGGCAGTCGTGGCGATTCCGAACCCGCCGTGAAGGCTTGATGAACCACAACTCATGTGGGCTCTCGACTGAGCTGAACCCGCGACGGAAGCAATCAGAACGCGAACCGAGCACCGATTGTCGGAGCACAGTTGTTGTCGGAGTTAAAGGGGACGCCGGGGCCATGAGGAATGGCAATGTCCAGACCGCCGCTCACCCAGGAATACGCAATTCCGGCAAAACCGTCAAAACGCTTGGTGAAGTGATGATCGACATAGAGCGACCCCTCATTGAGGGTGCCCGCGCATGAACTGCGGAAGCCAGCTGAGGGCGAGCAGGTCGGCGGAAGGCGGAAGTCATTCTGCCGCTGCTGGTACCAGGAGAAAGTGACGTCGGTCTTGCTGTCGACGGAGTATTTCGCGCCCATCCACCAGATGTTCACCAGCTTTTCAGAATCGAGATTGTTGTCTTCGACGCCGCTCATGTAGTAACCGCCCTGGTCCGAGGCTCCAACGCCCAATGGGTTCGCGGGATTGTTCTGCCAGATATATTCGTAACCGGCAAAAAACTTGACCGGGTTCCATACATACTTAGCAGCGACCATAATTGCGTTGTTGTCGGTCACGATGCCATAGACGGTATCGTTCGGGTCGATCAGATTAGGCCCCAAGCTGGGCCCGCCATTGATGGGGTTTTGATTGATGCTGTCGGTGGTCGACTGATATTGCCCTGCCGGACTCAGACTCTGAGGACCCAGCAAGGGGTTCAATACGCTGATCGCCTGGTTGTAATGTTGAAAGACGGCGTCGGCGGAGAACTTGCCGTAGTCTCCGCCGAGGTCGAACCCATAGGCATTGTTATGCGCCTGCTCTGGCGTACAAGCGCCGGGACCGCTGGCTGTCCAGCCGGCATCGGGCGAATAGCAACCGGCCGAACCATCGGCGAATTTATACATCGCGCCGAAATGGACTGGGCCAACTTTGAGGCGATACTTCACGGCGTCGTCCCAACGGCTGTTCTCGGTGTCGCCACCGCCGGCCATGGTGCCGTTATAGCCGATGTAGGAAAAGGCATAGGAGCCGTTGGCTGGATCGTACTGGAGCATCGCGTCGGTGCCGAGGGAGCGCTGACGACCGAAGGTGAGCGTGCCGAAAAGCATGGATGATACGCCGCCATAGTATTCATCGTTGAAGGGTTGACCCGCGCGCGCACCGTCAATGGCGATCGAATAGCTGGCCCTGGGGAGGCCGTTGTTGATGATGTCGGTCTTTGACGCATTGGCGAGGAGGCCGGACTGCGGATTGATGCCCGTTGAAGCGTTGAAGACAACCGACCAGCCAGGAGCAAACTCTTCCTTGCCTCGGATGCCGAGACCCGTCTGCTGGAGGTTGTTCGGTGCGACTAAGAATCGATGTTCATAGCCGTTTCGGTTCACCAGGGATTCGCCCTCATAGTTGTAGCCGTTTTCCGGTAAGCCGTGGCTGACCCAGCCGACGCCGACGTCATACGCACCGTAGAGGGTGACGCCGTGCCAGGTCAGAGTGCAATCGGTGGTGGCGAACTCGCGGCCGCTCGTGCAGGGGTCGGGCGTGTTCCGCTGCATCTTAATGTCGACGGTGGCGTCGTGGCCGGCCGCCAAGCTGATTCCGGTTAACGTTACATCGGTGAAGCCTTGTTTTGCCGCTCGAATCTCGAAGAACCCTACAGCCATGCCGGACGTTTGATAGCGTCCCTCGCCGTCAGTTCTGATGGTGCGGGTTGCACCGGTATCGACGTTCTTGATTGTCACGGCGGCATCACGGAGGGCCGCGCCGTTTTGGTCGGTCACTATACCGGAAAGGCTCGGTCCAGTTTGGGCCCACGCGGGGAACGCCCCTATTGTCGAGATAAAACACACTAACAGCGCCGAGACGAACAGAGTAATACGGTGCATTGGCTGCCTCCCCCACATTTAAATGACGCGAAGAAAGTGGAGTGTATATCACATACGATTCTGCTGTCTACTCCGATACGAATAAGTCGTGATTTACATTTCTTCTTGCGTCGACTCGCCGGATTGAACCAGTGCGATTGACCGCACCCGGTCGCGGTTGTAGGATTTCGTTCCTATGCGGAAGAGTTCTAAAGCCGAGCCTCGGAGGAAGCCGGAGTTACTGCAACTTCGCGATGCCGCCCTGCAACTAGGCATCAGCTTTCCCACGATCAAGCAGTGGATCTACAAGAAGAAGATCCGCAGCCTGCTAACCGTGGGTGGACACCATCGGATTCCGCAGAGCGAGATCGACCGGCTTTTGTTCCGGACGCGAGGCAAAACCGAAGGCGAGCGCAAGGAAGTTGTGCGGCGCGTCAGCGGCCGCAATCAACTGGTCGGGCGAATCGATGCCGTGCGGATCAGCGGACTCATGGCCGAGGTGGTGATTTCGATTGGCGGACAGCAAATCACTTCGATCATTACGTCGCGTTCCGCGCGCGAAATGCAGCTTAAGCCGGGTCAAACGGCAGCGGCGCTCATCAAGGCGACGGAAGTGATGATTTTGCGAGTGGGATGAGAAAAAATGCGAGCTTTCCGGCCATTTTTTGGCTCCGCACGGTCAGAGATGGATTCGGGATTGCAGAGCTGAACGAATGTACTCAGTCGCGCCCGCGCAGCGTTGTAAACTATAAGCATGTCGTTGCATTCCGGCAGCCCCAACTCCAAGAAGCGAACACCGCCTCCCGACGAAACGTTTGAAGAAGCGAACTATCTGAAGGCGCTTGGCGAAAAACAGAAAGTCGTGAGCCTGAAGCTGGCGGATGGAGAAGTGGTCCGCGGCTGGATCGAGTATTACGACAAGAATATGGTGCGCGTAACGCGCGATGACGGCCCGAATCTGTTTATCTTCAAGCACGAGATCGTTTACATTGCGGAAGACGGAAAGAAGAAGTAGAAGTTCTCAGCTGTCAGTTTTCAGTTCTCAGTTTTAATCCCTCAATTCTGAACCGCATTGATTCGGACTGAAGCGCCCAAGACCGACGCCATGATATCCGCCCAATCTCCGGAGATGATCTCTCGTATGCAGGCGATTGCCCGTGAGGCGGGCGGTTTGCTGCTGGAACACTTTCGGCGGCATGTGAAGATCGAATATAAGGGCAGCGCCGACCTGGTTACGATTGCGGACCGGCAGTCGGAGGCGCTGATCCTTTCGCGAATTCGGGAACATTTTCCAGCGCATGATGTGATGGGTGAAGAGGGAACGCGGATCGAAACCGGCAGCGACTACAAGTGGTATGTCGATCCGCTGGACGGCACCACGAATTTTGCGCATGGGTATCCGGTGTTTTGCGTGTCGCTGGGCTTTGAGTATCGTGGCCAGCTTGTTGCGGGCGTTATCTACGATCCGACGCGCGACGAAATGTTCGCCGCCGGGAAGGGAACGGGCGCGAAGCTCAACGGCGCGCCGCTCGGGGTTTCGTCGACGCCTAGGCTGGCCGAGTCGCTGATTGGCACAGGCTTTCCGAGCCACAAACGGCACAAGAATCCTAATATTTATTTCTATCATCAGCTCACGCTGCACTCGCATGGGGTGCGGCGGGCAGGATCGGCGGCGCTTGACCTGTGCAACGTGGCGG
Organism: uncultured Acidobacteriaceae bacterium; assembly: GCA_963803645.1. Lineage (GTDB taxonomy): Bacteria > Acidobacteriota > Terriglobia > Terriglobales > Acidobacteriaceae > Acidiflorens. The sequence goes on from CAWDNK010000007.1 coordinate 3,003,116, forward strand.
CCGGCCGCTACGACGGCTTCTGGGAATTCAATCTCAATCCCTGGGATACGGCGGCGGGCGTGCTGGTTGTGGAGGAATCGGGCGGGCGCGTCAGCGATTTTGCGGGCGGGCCATTTCAGATTGCGAGTCACGAAACGCTGGCTACGAACGGGCACATCCACGAAGAATTGCTGGCCGAATTTCAGGCCATCTTTGCGGGGCGCGGGCTGGAGGATTTGCCGAGCCCGGTTGGGTACGGCAAGGAACGCAAACTCTAGGGTCCGCGGTTGCGCTCGTTTCGCGCGCTACAATGGTGTTGTGGGACTCGCGACCTTCCTCAAACGTGAACCACCGAGGACACAGAGTCACACAGAGGAAAGCTTACCGACGTGTCCAACTCCCTATTGAGTCGTAAGGTCGAAAAGCGCGCCGACCGGGTGCGGCCGAGTGGCCGAATCCTCTTTCTTACGGAAGACCCGGAACTGATCACCCGGCAGCTGGCTGGCGAAGATCTAGCTTGGGATACGAAGAATCCGGCGGCGAACCCCAAGCTGCGCGATGACATTTCGACCGACGAGATCACGCCCGCTCATTTCTGTTTTTATTTCGATCAGACGCTGGGCGAGATTCCTTACGCCGGTCTGAAGTGTGGGGGCGTCACGCCGATCGGCCGCGGCGAGGTAAAGCGCGGCGGCTTTATTTGCTCGGTGAGCGGCAAACGGCGGGGCAAAGGTTCGAGCCGCGAGCAGTCTCCTTATGCTGAGATGTGCGCTGGTATTCAGGTGGTGATTGCCGAGAATATTGAGCGCATCTACAAGCAGAATTGCCAGAACCTTGGCCTGTTGACATCGACTGACTTTTCGTTGATCGATCGGATCCGGGCGGGCGAGGAAATCGCGCTCAGCGAATTCACGGGCGGCGAGGACGCGATTACCAGGCAGGTGATCGAGTATGGCGGATTGTTTCCGTTCAACGTGGCGCGGATGCAGGGGAAGGTATTTTTGCCGGCGATTCAAACGGCCAAGCGGCCGATGACGCTGGCCGAGAAGATATTCGCCTCGCACATGCTCTCATCCGATGGCACGGTAGGCGTGGCTGCGGTGCAGCCGGGCGACACGGGCTTCACGCGCGTGGACCTCCGCTTCAGCCATGAATATGTAACGCCCATGGCCTCGATCTTTTACGAGCAGTATGTCGGGAAAGATATCCCGGTCAATGACGCGTCGTCGATTCGTTTCTTCCGCGATCACCTGACGTTTCTTGATGAGGTCATCTCCGAGGAGAAAAAGAAGATTGGGTTGCTGGATCTGGCCACGCAGCTCAAGTTGAAGCAGGCTGACTTTGCGCGCCAGCAGGGAATCAAGCTGCATGGCGAACTGACGGACCGCAAAGGCTCGGAGGGAATTTGCCACTCTGTAATGCTCGAAACCTACGCGCTTCCGGGGCAAGTGAACGTTGGATCCGATTCGCACACGCCGCACGTCGGGGCGATTGGTTGTATCGCGTTTGGCATCGGCACGACCGACGTTTTTAATTCGTGGATCACGAAGGATGTGCGCGTCAAGATTCCCGAGTCGGTGAAGATCGTTATCAGGGGCAAACGGCACCCGAATGTGACTGCGAAGGATTTTATTCTCAGGATTCTTTCGCTTGATTATGTGCGGAGCGGGCAAGCGCTCGCCAAGGTGATGGAGTATGCGGGCGAAGCGGTTGAAGCGCTGAGTGTGGACGAGCGCGCCACGATGACCAACATGGCTGCGGAGATTGGAGGCTTTACCGGCATCGTTGCGCCGGATGAGAAAGTGGTTGAGTTTCTGATGGAGCGGCGCGGTATGGCGCGAGCTGAGGCGGAGCGCATGATTGCCGGATTGCAGAGTGACGCTGAATGCGAAATATTCGCGCGTGATCGAACTTGACGCCGCTGAGATTATGCCGATGGTGGCGACTCCGGGCGATCCGGGGAACGGCAAGTTTGTTCGCGACCTTGCGAAGACGGTGCCGATCGAAATCGCCTACGGCGGGACGTGCACGGCCGGCAAGAATGAAGACATGGATATGTATGCGGCGGTGTTAGCGGATGCACTGCGGCATGGCCGACGAGTGTCGGAGCATGTTGAATTCTGGATTCAGTTCGGCTCGCAGGAGACACGTGAGTATTCGCGGCGCAAGGGCTACATCGAAGTCTTCGAGCGGGCGGGAGCGCGCATCATCGAGCCGAGCTGCGGCGCCTGCATCAATGCGGGGCCGGGAGTGTCAACGCGAGCCGATCAGGTGGTGATCAGCGCGCAAAATCGGAATTTTCCCGGCCGAAGCGGGCCGGGGCAGATGTATCTGGCTTCTCCGCTGACGGTGGCTGCCAGCGCGGTAATGGGGTACATCGTGGAATATCAGCCGGGCGAAAACAGGAATTGATCGCTTTCGATGGCCGGCATCGGCGCGGGCTCCATCATGGACGCCTGTTCGACTGCCCGATTCAGCGCTGGCTGGTCTTCGCACGGAAGACTTCCTGATTAAATTCTTCTAATCGTTCGCAGCAGGCGGTTTCCTCTCTGGCGAAATTCTAATCATGGGATCGTGGGCGGGGGCTGATTTCCACTAGCCTGATTGGCTCTTTGCTGGTCCCAAAAGTGCAGCAGTGTCGAAGTGCAATTGAACACTGATCTATCGCACATTAATCGATCGGACATCGATCGACCAAACATCGATGCATTGACTCTGGACCCGGCGGACTGGGACGGCTTTCAAGCGCAGGCGCACCGGATGCTGGACGACATGCTGGACTACACGAAGAATATACGTGAGCGTTCGGTTTGGCAGCCGATTCCGGACGAGGTGCGGCAGCGATTTGGGGGCGCGGTTCCGGTTACGCGGGGTTCGCTCGCGGACGTTCATCAGGAGTTCATGAAGTACATCCTGCCCTTCGCGGTGGGAAATGTTCATCCCGGATTTATGGGTTGGGTTCATGGCGGTGGCACGCCCGTGGGCACGTTGGCAGAGATGCTGGCCGCAGGGCTGAACGCCAACCTGGGCGGGCGCGATCAGATACCAATCGAAGTCGAGCGCCAGATCGCGCGCTGGATGCAAGGCATATTCGGATTTCCAGAGACGGCTGCGGGATTGTTTGTCAGCGGAACGTCGATGGCGAACTTTATCGCCGTGGTGGTGGCTCGAGATGCGGCGGCTGGCGGGGAGGTGCGTCGCGCGGGCGTGACTGCACGTTGCGGCCGCCTGACTGCGTACGGTTCGACGGCGGCGCACGGCTGCATCGAGAAGGCTATGGATCTTTGCGGTCTCGGCAGCGAAGCGCTGCGCAGGATTCCCACGGATGATCGTGGGCACATGGATCTGACGGCGCTCGAGAGGGCGATCGAGCAAGATCGCAGGGCGGGATTCGAGCCGTTTCTGGTGGTGGGAACCGCTGGGACGGTGGATCGGGGCGCGATTGACGACTTGGCTGGTCTCGCCGATCTGGTCCGCCGCGAGAAGATCTGGTTTCACGTAGATGGCGCATTCGGCGCGCTGGCCATGCTTGCTCCCACGCTGGCGCCGAAGCTTCGAGGGATCGAACGGGCGGACTCGCTAGCCTTCGACTTTCACAAGTGGGGACAGGTTCCCTATGATGCCGGCTTCATCCTGGTTCGCGAGGGCGCGCTTCAACGGAACGCGTTTGCCGCATCATCTTCTTACTTGAGGCGTGAGACGCGGGGGCTGGCAGCGGGATCGTTCTGGCCCTGCGATTACGGCCCCGAACTCTCGCGGGGATTTCGCGCGCTGAAGGCATGGTTCACCCTGAAGGTATATGGCACGGAAGCGATCGGAGCGGCCATCGCGCGCTCGTGTGAACTGGCGCGCTATCTGGAAGACCGGATTGCAAAGACGCCGGAGCTGGAGTTGCTGGCACCGGTTGAGCTGAATATTGTCTGCTTTCGTTATCGGGCGCAGGATGCGGACCGGGTGAACGCGAGCATCGTCGTTGAACTGCAGGAACAGGGAATGGTCGCGCCATCGACGACCATAATCGACGGAAAGCTAGCGATCCGGGCCGCGATCGTCAATCACCGCACGAGTCAGACCGAGATCGACAAGCTGATTGATGGAACGCTGACGCTCGGGCGCAGATTGACGGGCGCGAAAGATGGAGCTGCTCGCGCATTGAGTGTCGCGGAGATTGGGCCGCAGGTGCGCTGGGAGCGGGAGTTGCAGAGCGTAGAGCGCGAACTGGAGTCGAATCCCGCGCCAATGGATGCGCGGTTTCGGCGGGCGTTGCTTCTTTCTCAACTGGGCCGACTGATGGATGCCGTCGACGACTACATCAAGGTATTGGAGTGTGAGCCGTCGCATTTGGAGGCGTTGAACAATCTGGGCAGTGTGCTGGTCGCCACGGATCGCCGCGCGGCGGCGCGGATGGCATACCGCGAGGCGGTTACGCGACATCCGAGCGATCCCATGAGCCGGGTGAATCTCGGCCAGTTTCTTCTGGAAGAAGCGGAGCGGCTCACGGTTTGCGAGCAAGGCGAAGAGGCACTTGCGCTGCGGCGTGAAGCGCGCGGGCACTTCGAGCAGGCTTTGCGAGCCAACGCAAATTTTGAAAAAGCGCACGAAGGCTTGTCGTACGTGCTGGGCTACTTTGGGGCGGGACAAAAGGCAGCGTGGCACCGCCGGGAGGCATTTCGAAACCGGCCGGTGATGCCCTTGCCTTATTGCGGACGAGGCCAGCCATTGCCGGTGCTGAAGCTGGCATCGACCATGGGGGGAAACGTCAAGCTGCAACGGTTTCTAGACCCGCGAATTTTCCAGACGTTCATCGTGTTGCCGGAGTTCTTTGATCTCACGCCGGATGGGACGACGGCGCTGCCGGCGCACCGATTGGTGGTGAACGCGATCGGCGATGCTGAGGTGTCGCGCTCGGCGCTCGAGGCTGTGGCGCGCTTGCTGGACCTGACCGATGCTCCGGTTATCAATTCTGCTGCGGCTGTGCTGGCCACGAGCAGGAGCAACAACGCGATGCGCCTTTCCGGTGTGCCGGGAGTGATCACGCCGGTTACGGCCACGCTGCCGCGCGAGGAGCTACGCTCCGAGTTGGCGGCGAACACGCTGACTCGCCACGGTCTCGAGTTTCCGCTGCTGCTGCGCGCGCCTGGATTTCACACCGGGCTGCACTTTCTGCGAGTCGAGGGCCTGGAAGGGTTGGCGGACGCGCTCGCGAAGCTTCCGGGCAAAGAATTGATCGTGATGCAGTGGCTGGATGCTCGTGGCGACGACGGCAAGACGCGCAAATATCGGGTGATGATGATCGATGGCCAACTCTATCCGGTGCATTGCGCGATTTCGAACCATTGGAAGATTCACTACTTCACGGCCGAGATGGCGGACAATCCGGAGCATCGGGCGGAAGATGCGGCCTTTCTGACGAATATGCCTCTGGCGCTCGGACCGCTGGCGATAGAAGCGCTGGAAGGAATCCAGGCTACGCTCGGCCTCGACTATGGCGGAATTGATTTTGGCTTGAATGCCAAGGGAGAAGTGCTGGTGTTCGAGGCCAACGCGGCGATGGTGGTCAATCCACCGGAACCGGATGCGCGCTGGAGCTATCGACTGCCCGCATATCAGCGGATCCATACGGCGGTGCAGAAAATGTTTCTGGGAAGGATGGGGTCGCAGAAGCGGGCGGTTGGTCACCGTGCTTAATTGCGAGTTATTTCAACCCCTCCACCAGATATAAGTCCGCGAGCATTCGGTGGTAGCCGAAGACGCACATTTTTGCGTCGGAGGTCATGATGATTGGGCCGATGGTTTCTACTCCGGCGGGATCGCTCGGCATGAGTTGCTTCCAGAGAGTGCGCTTACCGGTGTGGACGTCGACGCGGTAGACGCTGGCGGGTAGTTCGCCCGGTTGGTAGACGTAGATGGAGCTGTTGTCGTCGCTCCAGATGATGGGCTCTTCGGCTGCGTTGAATCCCGGAATTAAAACTGGATTGCCGCCGCCGACGGGATAGAGATAGCCCTTCTGGTCGGGGCCGATGCCTGCGACCCATTGACCGTCAGGCGAGATGACGAAAGTCGCTCCGTTCACGCCTTCCTGCGAGATCGCCTGACTCTTGCCGCTGGCGAGATCGTAGACGAAAAGCTTGACTCCCTGGCCGGGTTCATTGCCGGCGAAGAGAATGCGCTTGCCGTCGGGAAACCAGTGTGCCCAGCTGTGCGAGATGTTGTCGTTGGTGAGGGCTCGTGCCTCACCCGCTCCGGTGGGGAGGAGCCGGAGTTGCGAAGGAGAGTCTTGCGTTTGGGCGATGGCCGATTTTCCGTCGGGTGAGAGCGCGACTGCACCGCCGGGACCGAGAAGAACCGCGGGAGAACCGTCGGTCTTTCTCAAATACACGGCATACGAAAGTCCGCCGGACTTCGAGTAGTCGAGCGAGCCGCCGCCGCCCTCTTCATCGAAAAGCAACATTTTGCCATCGGCGGAGAGCTCTGCGGGATAGGAATAATCGAGCCAGGAGAGGTCGCGCTGCTTATTCTCATTGGAGGCGACGCCGATGAGTTCGCGGCGCCAACTGGCTCGCATCAGGAGAACGCGTCCGTCTTTGCCCATATCGAGCAGCATGAGCGCGCCGGGAAGACGGAGCACCATGCGTTCTTTACCGCCCAGCGTGACGGCCGACAAGGTGCGATCGATGCCGGACTTGCTGGCTGTGAACCAGACTTCATCGCCCTTGGGATTCCAGGCAAGACCCTGCACGGTGTACCACTCGCCCGAGAGTACCTTCTTTTTCCCATTGAGATCGACGATGGCAACGGAGCCCCGGTCGTCTCCCTGAATCGGATGATCGAGAAAGGCAATCTTGTCGCCCTGCGGGGAGAATCTGGGATGGCCGATCCAGCCGCCAGTTTCGTAGAGCACTTTGCCTACGGGATATTCGAGGCGGTTTTGGCCGTTGTAGTCGCGCACAATGGCCAGCCCGGTGCCATCGGGAGCCCAATCGGCCCACTGCACGTGCTCGAGGACTTCGCGAGGCGCACCGCCGACGAGCGGCGCACGCGCGAGCGTGCCCATCGTGACCCAGGTGCCGACTGCGGCTGCGTTCAAGAGGACGGCCATTTCGGAGGTTGAGGAAACCGACATCAGCTGCGTGCGGCTCAGGCCCATGGAGCGGGCTTCGGGAGCTTCGGGACGGGCGGTGAAGACATCCATGGGCGTGCCTTGCCAGGCGGCGCTGTAGAGGATGGTTTGGCCGTCGGGGGCGAAGCGCGCGGAGCGGATGCTGCCGCGCCGGAAGGTCAATTGGCGGTACAGCGGAGGAGGAGGCGGCTGCTCGGAGAAAAACATTCGCCCGGCAATCACTCCTGCCGCGAGGGCGACCACGGAGCATGCCGCCAGGATTGCGAGTCCGAACTTGCGGCGTTCGGGGATAGTTTTTGTTGCGGAGCTTCCAGAGGAAGCTGCGGACGAGGTGGCCGTAGCGACGGCGCCGGATGATGCGGGCGCGTCCGCGACGACGGAGGTGCGTGATGAATCGAGCGAGCGCTGGAGGCGTTTGAGGTCGGCGCGGATTTCGGCGGCGGTCTGGCAGCGCATCTCGCGATCTTTTTCGAGCGCCTTGTTGATGATGTCCTCGAGTTTTTGGGGCAGGTCAGGATTGAGGCGGGAAGGGGGTGTGGGCGCGCGGTTGAGGATGGCTTCGGTTACGACCGCTGAAGTCTCTCCGCGGAAAGGCGCGGAGCCGGTGGCCATTTCGTAAAGCACGACACCGAACGAGAAGAGGTCGGTGCGTTCATCGAGTTCTTTGCCGCGCAACTGCTCGGGCGACATGTAGGCTACGGTGCCGACGGCGCTGCCCGGACTGGTGAGATCGAGAGCGCTGGCTCCGGCGCTGGTGAGCGAGTCGCCGCTGGTGCGGCGCGCCTGCTGGGTCACTTTGGCGAGGCCGAAGTCGAGGATTTTGGCGTGGCCGCGATCGGTAATAAAGATGTTGGCGGGCTTGATGTCGCGGTGCACGATGCCCTTGCTGTGGGCGGCTTCGAGGGCATCGGCAACCTCGACGCTGACGCTGAGAAGGCGATCGAGATCCATGCGCTGGCCAGGCAGGTGTTTCATCGTCTGACCGGTCAGATATTCCATCACGATGAAGAGATGACCATCATGCTGGCCGATTTCGTGGATGGTGCAGATGTTGGGATGATTGAGCGCGGAGGCGGAACGAGCTTCGCGGCGGAAGCGCTCGAGGGCCATGGGGTCTTCGTTGGCTTCCTCGGGCAGGAACTTGAGGGCGACGAAGCGGCCGAGAGTGGTGTCTTCAGCCTTATAGACGACACCCATGCCGCCGCCACCAATTTTTTCGATGACCCGGTAGTGAGAGATTGTTTGACCGATCATATTGGGCTGAATAATGGTGGCCGAAATGTTAGCCGAGCAAGTGGCGCCGTCACCGCTTGGCGGCCATCTTAGGGGGAAAGGTCGGTCGCGTCAAATTGATTTGGTAAATGAGGCGTGGCCCGATTTCCGAGAACATCGCCGCTAAGTGAGCAAAAGTGAACACTTTTCGGCATGGCGGCCGGTGTAGCATCCTGCTCGGGTGAGGACTCCAATCGTAGGACCTCCATTTTGAACCTGCACAGGGCGGGCGCCGTTGTGGCGCCCGCCAGTTTGTTCCCTGCGATGAAACAGGCACTGGATACAGATTGCGAATCGCGAAGGAATCATGAAAATCCTGCTTTATAACCCCGACAACGGCGTTACGCGTAATTTCATGCCGCATCTGTGGATGTTTCTGTTGCAGGCGCTCACGCCGCCGGGACATGAAGTGTTGCTGGTGGATGGCAACGCCTCTCCCATGGATGAGGCGGGCATCGCGAAGTATGTACGTGATAACAACATCGGACTCGTGGGCATTGGGGCGATGACCCGGATGGTTGCCAAGGCGTATCGCATGGCGGACGCGGTGCGGGCTACGGGAGTTCCGGTGGTGATGGGCGGACCGCACGTCACGGAGATGGCCGACGAGGCTCTGGGGAGGAATGGCGCCGGCCCTCAGCACGCCGACGCGGTCGCGCTTGGCGAAGCGGATGCGACTTGGCCGGAGATAGTCAAGGATGCTGCCCGGGGCCGGCTGAAAGAAATTTATGCGCCGGTGGACGCTTTTGGGCAGGAGAGCAAGCCGTCGCTCAAGGATTATCCGGTTATACCGTGGCAGTCGATTGACCTGAAGCAATTCAATCTGGTGCCGAAGGCGGCGACGGCGCTGTTGCAGACGATTGGGGAGGGCTGGGGATCGTTTCGAATTATTCCGGTGGAATCGGGGCGAGGGTGCCCGTATGGGTGCGAGTTCTGCACGGTTACGGGATTCTTCGGGGACTCGATCCGTTTTCGCACCAACGAGAGCGTGGTCAATGAACTGTTGCTGCTGAAGGCCCGGGCGCGCACCGAGAAGGGGCAGATGGCGGTCTTCTTTATTGACGATAATTTTGCCATCAACATCAAGCGTACGAAGTCACTGCTGCGCGACATTATTGCGGCTGGCGCGCAGGTGCATTGGGTGGCGCAGATCAGCGCTAATTTATTGCGCGACGAAGAGCTCGTGGATCTGATCTCGGCTTCGGGAGGGAAGTGGGTTTTCATTGGCATGGAGTCGATCGACCCTACGAATTTGAAGGATGTGAATAAAGGATTCAACAAGCCGGGCGAATATGCTGCGGTGCTGGAGCGGCTGGCGGCGCGCAACGTATATGCCATCACGTCATTTATTTTTGGCATGGACAACGACACCGTGGGCGTGGCGGATCGGACGCTTGGGGAGGTGCGAACCTGGCCTCCGGGTCTGCCGATCTTTGGATTGCTGACGCCGCTGCCCGCGACTCCTTTATATAAGAGGCTGGAAAAAGCAGGGCGGCTGACGCGGCCCAAGCACTGGCAGGAGTTCATCCCGTTTGCGATGGCGCATACGCCCTTGAAGATGACGATCGACGAGGCGCATGCGGAAGTGAATCAAGGGTGGAAGGAGGCGTATAGTCCGGAGGCGCTGGCGGCCGCTGTCGACTCCCTCAGCGATCAGCCGCTGGGTTATCGCGTCAACATCTTCCTGGCGCGGCTATGTTTCCGGGGAATCTATTTTCCGATGATGGGGAAGATGGCATGGATGAAGGTGATTGCGCAGAATCGGCGGACGATTTTCAAGCTGGTGCGAGAAGGATTCAAGCCTGGCTCGTGGCGTGGCGCTCCGGCGCGGATTGTGGCGGGGGCTGCGCCGCAGACGGAAACGCCGGAAGTGCTGGCTCAGGGCGCGGGCGGGTAGGGAAGCGCGGGGTACGCTTCGCTCGATGGACGAAAAACTAGCCGTGCTGGCCCCGTCATTGCAACGGGTTAGCCGGCACGGTTCCTCTTGCACGCGCCACAAAAATTCCTGCTACAATTTTGCCAGATTTCTGTTACCCTGCCGAGTTCCAGGAGCACTGAAGAAATGGCCTACATAATTGCCGAGCCCTGCATAGGAACAAAAGATACGGCTTGCGTTGACGCTTGCCCGGTCGACTGCATTCACCCCAAGAAGGATTCCGAGAAGTACGCGACCGAAGAGATGCTGTACATCGATCCGGTCGAGTGCATCGACTGCGGAGCCTGCGTTCCGGTCTGCCCGGTCTCGGCGATCTTTGCGCTCGACGATCTGCCGGAGAAGTGGAACGCGTTCACGGAGCGGAACGCGAAATATTTTGGAAGATAGCTCTCAGCTGTCAGCTCTCAGCTCTCAGTGACGATAGCCGTCGTGTTTTCATTGGCGCAGGCCTCTTTGGGCTTGCGCCTTTGTTTTTAGAAAGATTGATTCGTGTGTCGTCCCAACTTTGTTAACTGATGGCTGACGGCTGATAGCTGAGTGCTCTCTCCATCCATTACAATCAAGGTTTCACCCATGGCGCTGAAGGAGTCGGAAGCGATCGTTCTGCGCACATACCCGCTGCGCGAGTCTGATCTGCTAGTTACGCTTTTTACGCGGCTCGAAGGCAAGGTGAAGGGCGTGGCGCGGGCGGCGAAGAAGTCGAAACGGCGCTTTGGCGGTGCGCTCGAGCCAATGACGTATGTGCGGGCCGTGTATGACGAGCGCGAGCGGCAGGAGTTGGTGCGACTCGATTCATGCGAAGTGATCGAGTCTCCGATGGCGGGCGAAGTGACCTTTGCGCGAGCGACCGCGCTGGCGCATGTGGCGGAGTTGCTCGATCAGTTGATGCCTGATCGCGAAGCCAGCGATGCGGTGTTTCGGCTGACGCTGGCGGTGCTGGCGGAGTTGCGCGGTCAGGCGCTGTGGATGCCGGTTACGTACTTCGAGCTGTGGATGACGCGCCTGATGGGGTTCTTGCCGGAGTTCGCGGAGTGTGCGGTTTGCGGACGGGCGCTCAATGGCACGCGGGCTTATTGGCATGCTTTGGCGGATGGGCTGGTTTGCGCAGAAGATAAGCGGATTGCGTCGTCGGAGATGTCGCCGGAGTCGCGGAAGATTGCGGCGCAGATGCTGCGGTCGCGGGCTTCGGAGTTTGCCGGGATTGAGTGGCCGAAGGTGCTGGCCGCGGATTTGCGGAAGTTTCTGGTGCAGGTGCTGGAGCGGCATATTGAGAAGAAGCTGGTGACGGCGGGGATGCTGGAGAAGATCGAGCTGATAGCTCTTGGCTCTTGTCGATTCGCCCAGGGCCCGAGGGTATTGAGCTGAGAGCTAAAGGTAATGGTCAAGAGCTCGACGACTAATGAATTCATCCAATTCCAAATCGCTGACGTTTCAAGAACTGATCCTCAAGCTGCAGGCCTTTTACGCCGCGCGGGGCGCGGTGATTCAGCAGCCTTATGACGTTGAAGTTGGCGCAGGGACTATGGCTCCAGAGACGTTTTTGCGCGTGCTTGGGCCGAATCCTTATAAGGTCGCTTATGTGCAGCCTTCGCGGCGTCCTGCGGATGGGCGGTATGGGGAGAATCCTAACCGGCTGTTCAAGCACATGCAGCTTCAGGTGATTCTGAAGCCTCCGCCGGAAAATGTGCAGGAACTTTATTTGGAGTCGCTGGCGGCGATTGGGATTGATCTTGCGGCAGCATGACATTAAGTTTGAAGAGGACAATTGGGAATCGCCGACGCTCGGGGCCTGGGGGATTGGCTGGCAGGTGATGCTGGATGGGCTGGAGGTCACGCAGTTCACTTACTTCCAGCAGTGTGGCGGAGTGGATCTCGATCCGATATCGGTGGAGCTGACTTATGGGCTGGAGCGGCTGTGCGCGTTTTTGCAGGATGTGGATTCGATCTATGACATTGTCTGGGCGCGCGATCCGGAGACGGGCAGGGAAGTGAAGTATGGAGATGTGCGGCTGCTGGATGAGCAGGAGTTTTCTGTCTACAACTTTGAAGCGGCGGATGTGACCAGCGCGTGGAAGCATTTTGAGTTGTGCGAGGCGGAGTGCAAGGGGCTGCTTGATCGATATGCGGCTTTGGCCAAGAAGAAAGACGAGAGCGATGGAGATAATTTAGCGCGCGAGAAGGCGCGGTTTCCTTTGCTTGGCGCTTACGACCTGTGCCTGAAGTGCTCGCATTACTTCAACATTCTGGACGCGCGCGGTGCGATATCGGTGACTGAGCGCGTGGGCGTGATTGCGCGGGTGCGGGCGCTGGCGGTGGGGATTGCCAAGGCCTGGATGGATCAACAGTATCCGCCTGAAAAAAAAAGTGAGAGTGGCGAACTCACCAGACCGGCAAAGGGGAAGAAAGAGACGCTGGCTCCAGTGCTCACCTAGTGCGCAAAGGTGGCTGGTTTCGGTGAGACGCGAATAGGTTATGCCTGATTTTTTACTTGAGATTGGTTGCGAAGAGATTCCGGCGCGGATGATTGCGGACGCGATGGTGGAGTTGCGCGAGCGCTTGGGCGCCCTGCTGCAACGGGAGCGGCTCGCATCGGCTCAGGAGATCAGCTGGCTGGATACGCCGCGGCGGTTGGCGGTGATGGCCCAGGGAATTCCGGCGACACAGCCGGATGTCACGGAGCAGGTGACGGGGCCATCCGCACAGATTGCGTTTAAAGATGGACAACCGACTCCGGCGGCGCATGCGTTTGCGAAAAAAATTGGAGTGGATGTCGGCGCGCTGCAACGAGTGACAACCCCGAAAGGCGAATATCTCGGCGCGACCGTCACCCGTAGAGGGCGGGCGGCAGCGGAGATTCTGGCGGAGGCGGTGCCGAAGGAAATCTCGTCGCTTTATTGGCCTAAGAATATGTACTGGCGGAAGCGCGGGGAAGTTTTTGTGCGTCCGGTGCGCTGGCTGGTGGCGATGCTGGATGACGCGGTTGTGCCGATGGAGGTGTTTGGGATCGCAGCGGGGAGAACGTCGCGCGGGCATCGGATGCTGGCGCGAGAAGCGGCGGTGATCGCACGGCCCGGAACTTACGTGGAGACGCTGCGGGGAGCGAAGGTGCTGGGCGCTCCGGAGCGGGAGCAGGTGATTCGCAAGGCCCTGGATGCGGCCACGCGCACGATTCCCGGAGCGCGGTGGCGGGAGGATCTGCCGCTGCTGGCGACGGTAGTCAACCTGACGGAGTTTCCGTCAGCGATTCTGGGAAGCTTCGATGCGGAATTTCTAGCGCTGCCGGAAGAAGTATTGGTGACCGTCATGCGCGATCACCAGAAATATTTTGCCATCGAGGACGTGGACGGACGGCTGCTGCCGCATTTTCTGGCTGTGCTCAACACGGACGGCGATGCGGAGGGGTTGATCCGGCATGGCAATGAGCGAGTACTGCGGGCCCGGTTCAACGATGCGCGATTTTTCTGGCAGACGGACCAGAAGCAGAATCTGCGCGAGCGGGTCGAGCTGTTAAAGCACGTTACTTTTCAAAAGGACCTGGGCAGCTACTACGAAAAGACGCTGCGCGTGCAGCGCTTGGCGAGTTGGCTAGCGGAGATCGTCAAACAGAACGGCAAGGCGGTGCGTCCGGGAATTGTGCATAAGGCGGCGCTGCTGGCCAAGGCGGATCTGACGACTGAATTGGTCAAGGAGTTTACGGAACTCCAAGGCGTGGTCGGCGGGCTGTACGCGAGGGCGCAGCAGTTGGACGCGGATTTTCCCGAGTCGGCGCGATTTGCGGTTGCCGATGCGGTCTACGATCACTACAAGCCGGAGTCGATGGAGGATGAGGTGCCGCGGACGGTGGAGGGCGCGGTGCTGTCGATTGCGGACAAGGCGGATTCGATTGCGGGGATGTTTGCGTTAGGGCTGGTGCCGAGCGGATCGAAGGATCCATTTGCGCTGCGGCGTCAGGCGAATGGGATCGTAAAAACGATTGCGGAGCACAAATTGCCGCTGCGGCTCTCGGAGGTCATGACTGACGCGCGGCAACTGTATCGCGGGTCGGCGGCGGAGAAAAAGTTCGCGAATGGGGATTACCAGAGCGCGGTCAGCGCCTTCTTTCGCGAGCGGCTAGAGTTTTATTTGAGAGAAGCGCATAAGCCTGGCTACGCCTATGACGTTGTTAATGCTGTACTGGCCGCGAATTCCGACGATGTGGTGGATGCGGTGGCGCGAGCGGAGGCGGTGACCAAGGTGCGCGGCTCGGCGGATTTCGAGTCGATTTCGATTGCGTTCAAGCGCATGAAGAATATTTTGCGGCAGGCGACGGAGAATAAGAGGCGTATCGCGGAACGGCTAGAGACGGCTGCGCTGGTGGAGGAATCGGAGAAGGAATTGGCCGCGATGATTCCGCAGACGGCTCGCGCTGTCGAGGATTTGCGCGCCGCACGTAACTATGAGCAAGCGCTTTGGGAAATTGCACGGCTGCGGCCGGCGATTGATAAGTTCTTCGACAAGGTGATGGTGATGGTGGATGACGATAATCTGCGCGCCAACCGGTTGGCTTTGCTGCGGACGCTCGTGAAGGAATTCTCTACGATTGCCGATTTCTCTGAGATGGTGACGGAAGGGACAAGGTAGATGTTTGTGGAGTTTGTGAGCGCTGCCCCCAGCGGCTGAAGCCGCCGTCGATGGAGCCCTTCATCGGCACGGCTGAAGCCGTGCCCTTCCCAAAACCTACGTGGTTTAATTTCGATTAAAGGAATAATACGATGGCTACAATTACTCTCCCCGACGCAGAAATTGCGGAACGAAAAAACACTTCCAATAACGCTGCGACGCGGTATGTGTACTCGTTTGGCGGCGGCAAGGCAGATGGCAACGGCAAGATGAAAGATGTGCTCGGCGGCAAGGGAGCTGGCCTGGCAGAGATGACGAATGCGGGCTTGCCGGTGCCTCCCGGGTTCACCATTCAGACCGAGGCTTGCCGCGAGTATATGCGGAAGAATGCGGTGTCGAAGGAAGTGGATGCGCAGATGGATGCGGCGCTGGCCAAGCTAGAGTCTTTGCAGGGGCAGAAGCTCGGGAAAGGCGAGAATCCGTTGCTGGTGAGCGTGCGGTCGGGCGCCAAGTTCTCCATGCCCGGAATGATGGATACGATTTTGAACCTTGGGCTGAATGACGAGAGCGTGGAGGCGCTGGCAGGGCGGACGAATAATCCGCGGTTTGCTTATGACTCCTACCGGCGGCTGATTCAGATGTTCGGCAACGTTGTGCTGGAGATAGAAAAGGCGGAGTTTGAGGAAGTTTTCGACGGCAAGAAGAAACAGCGCAAGGTGAAGCTTGACACGGAACTGGATGCGAAGGCGCTGAAAGAAGTGATCGAGGAATATAAGAAGGTCGTTAAAAAGCACGCCAAGCGCGACTTTCCGCAAGATGCGCGCGAGCAATTGGTGATGGCGCGGGATGCGGTGTTTCGCTCGTGGCAGAACGAGCGGGCGAAGCACTACCGGCGGATCAATAATATCTCCGACGAACTTGGGACAGCGGTCAACGTGCAGGCGATGGTGTTCGGAAATCTGGGCGACACTTCGGGCACAGGCGTTGGGTTCACGCGCAATCCGGCGATTGGGACGAAAGAGTTCTATGGCGAGTTTCTGTTGAACGCGCAGGGCGAGGATGTGGTGTCGGGAGTGCGGACTCCGGTGCCGATACTCGAACTCGAGAAGATCATGCCTGCTGTCTACGAGCAGCTGCGCGCGATTACTACGCGGCTTGAAACGCACTATAAGGACATGCAGGATTTCGAGTTCACGATTCAGGATGGCAAGCTCTACATGTTGCAGACGCGCAACGGCAAGCGCACGGGGCTGGCGGCGGTGCGAGTGGCTTTGCAGATGGTGGATGAAGGGCTGATCACGAAGGAAGAGGCCATCTTTCGCGTGGAGCCGAATCAGCTTTACGACTTTCTGGTTCCGCGGCTGGACGAGAAAGGGCAGAAGATTGAGGTACTCGCGAAGGGACTGCCGGCTTCTCCGGGAGCTGCTGTGGGGCAGATCGCCTTTACCGCGGATGCCGCGGTGGAAGCGGTGCGCAAAGACGGAAAGGCATCGGTGATTCTGGTGCGCGGCGAAACCACGCCAGAAGATATTCACGGGATGGAAGTGGCGAAGGGAATTCTGACTTCGCGTGGCGGGATGACCAGTCACGCGGCGGTGGTGACGCGCGGCATGGGGAAGTGCTGCGTGGCGGGCGCGGGCGATATCGATGTCAACGAAAAGGCCGGCGAGATGCGGGTGAAGGGGCAGATATTCAAAGCGGGTGACTGGATTTCGCTCGATGGAACGACTGGGCGCGTGATTAAGGGCAAGTTGAACACGCTTGATCCTTCGCCGGACGATCCGGAGCTCCAGAAGTTTATGGGCTGGGCCGATCCATATCGCACGATGAAGGTGCGCGCGAATGCGGATATTCCTCGGGACGCCATTCAGGCGCGGGCGTTCGGAGCTGAGGGAATCGGGCTGTGCCGCACGGAGCACATGTTTTTTGGCGCGGAAAAGATTCCGCACATGCGGGCGATGATTCTCGCGGATACGGAGAAGGATCGGCGAACGGCCCTGAAGAAGTTGCTGCCCATGCAACGCAAGGATTTCATCGGGGTGTTTCGCGCGATGGATGGGTTCCCGGTGACGATCCGGACGCTAGATCCTCCGCTACACGAGTTTTTGCCGCGGCGTGAAGACTTGATGGTGGACATTGCCACGTTGTCGCAGGCGGATGCCAAGCAGAAAAAAGAACTCGTCAACAAATATAAGGACTACGGGGCGAAGGCGGCGGGCGATTTGAAGAAGCTGATGCCGGCGCTCTTGAGCCGCGTGGAGCAATTGCACGAGTTCAATCCCATGCTGGGGCATCGCGGATGCCGGCTGGGAATCACTTATCCGGAGATTACTGAAATGCAGGCGCGCGCGATTTTTGAGGCGGCGGTTGCGGTGGCGAAAGAAGGCGTGAAGGTATTTCCGGAGGTGATGATTCCGCTGACAGCCACGCTCAACGAGATGGCGAACCAGGCGGCGATCGTGAATCGCGTGGCGAAAGAAGTGTTTGCGGAGAAGGGAACGAGCATCGACTATCTGGTGGGCACCATGATCGAACTGCCGCGCGCGGCGCTGGTGGCGGACGAGATTGCCAAAGAGGCGCAGTTCTTTTCGTTTGGGACGAACGATCTGACGCAGACGACATGGGGCTTCTCGCGCGATGACGTCAACAAGATTCTGCCGACTTATATTGAGCAGGGAATCATCAAGCATGATCCGTTTGCGGTGCTCGATCGCGAGGGAGTTGGACAGCTTGTGAAGATGGCTACCGAACGGGGGCGGAAGACGCGCCCGAATCTGAAAGTTGGCATCTGCGGTGAGCATGGCGGTGAGCCTTCGTCGGTGGAGTTCTGCCATCAAACGGGGCTGAATTATGTTTCCTGCTCGCCGTACCGCGTGCTGACGGCTCGGCTGGCGGCGGCGCAGACGGCGGCGAGCGAGGCACTGAAGATTGAAGGCGGGCGGACCAAGTAGGAGACCACTGACCCGAACTTAAGCGGTGCGATCGCTGCGGCGCGAATTGCGGGATTGGATTCTCTGCGGAGTGGGCGTCGTCTTTGTAATCCGTTCAGCCTGTTTTCAATTTACTTTTTGTAGTCTTGCGATCAGCTTCTGGGCCAGGTTCTCCTCGGATTCGGACCAGAGCAGACGACCGGTGGCGCCGGAATTCTTTTCGACTTTGGCGGTGAATTCGACGAGCCGCTGCACGTTGCTGCGAACGTGCTTCTCGGCCTCGAGGTTCGAGGCTAGTTCTTCGTGGAGGAAGGGCGCGTCGAGTCCGAAGTCGATCTGGATGTGGCCGGAAGAGGCGGCGGCGTTCTCTTCGAACTCGAGTCCGTGGGCGATGGTCCGGACTAACATCGGCTGGAGTGTCCACTCCTGCTCGTTATCTGGCGGAGTCCAGAGATCCCAATAAGATTCGAAGACGTAAGCGTAATCGTCGTGGAGAAGTTCGTCGACGACGCCCGCAGCTTCTTCGGGAGGAATGCCGGGCGAGAACCGGCGCTCGAGGATGGTGGGCTCAGCCCAGGAGACGGGATGGACGGCCGCGTAAGTGACGCCGGGGCGGACGGGCGAAAAAGGGAGCTGGTGAAGAACACTGACGGTGCGAGGGAGCATCTCAGAGAGCTCAAAAGTTGGAAACCACAGGCTGAGGTAAAGCGAATCGGCCATGAGAATATTCTAATTGGTTTGGACCGTGGTGGGGTTGGGGAGTCGCGCGAAGTGCGAGAGTTTTGACAGCGTAAAAAGGGCGCTGTTAATATGGACGTCTACATAAATCACCGGCCACGTCAGGTCTTTGAGGCCGGAGCGTCCCCGTCGTCTAGCCTGGCCTAGGACATCGCCCTTTCACGGCGGTAACACGGGTTCAAATCCCGTCGGGGACGCCAACAAAAAACATTGAGTTCGTCCCACTGAGGCTCCGTGAGAGCTCGATGCATGCGTATTCACTCGGCTGGGAGCAGGTCAGGCGGCGGATGCTTGTGTGATGTGAAGCTTGGCGGCCATTTTTACCAGTGCGGCGAGAGAGTCAGCTTTCATCTTCTGCATCACTTGCCCACGATGCGCCTTTACAGTGATTTCGCTGATCCCGAGTTCGCCGCCTGTTTGTTTGTTCAAAAGGCCGGAGACAACCAACGCCATAACCTGCTGCTCCCGGGAAGTAAGTGAGGCGTAACGGTTCCGGAGTTCCTGTATCTCGGCGTCTTGAGCGAGGGCGAGACGGCTTCGTTCGAGGGATTGTCTGACGGCGCTCAACAACACCTCGTCATTGAACGGTTTCGTTAGGAACTCGACAGCCCCCGCCTTCATGGCCTGGACTGTTTTCGGGACATCGCCGTAGCCGGTAATAAAAATGATTGGTAGATCCGCCCGCTCCGCCGCAATCCGCTTTTGTAGGCCGAGACCGTCGAGTCCAGGAAGAGAAAGGTCGAGTATGAGGCAGCTTGGAACAAGCGATCGCGGTCGGTCGAGGAATTCCGCGGCGGACGCGAAGGTTTCCGGCCGCCAGCCTTGGGTCTGGATAAGCAGTTCCAGCGACTCGCGCACGGAGATATCATCGTCAACAATGAACACGATCGGCATGGTAATCGACATTGGTCGTGCCCCCATTTCATGACGATGCGTGGGCGTTGAGTTCATTTTATTCCCCTGGAGTCGATGTGTGTAACCCCTCAAGTGCCTTGCAGTGCCGTCTCGATGGCCGCAAGCAACGCGGCGTCGCTGAATGGTTTGGGCAGAAACCCCGCCGCCCCATCCTTGAGCACTCGAGCGCGAATAGTTTCGTCTGTTTGACCGGTGACGAATATGACCGGGATCCGTTCGCCGCGACGCTTTAGCTCCTGGTAAAGTTCCGGTCCACTCATTCCGGGCATAGCAATGTCGAGAATCAGGCAGCTGGTTTCCCCGAAACAATCAGAGGAGAGAAACTCTTCCGCTGAGGAAAAGACTCGAGCCGCAAAGCCGAACTCCCTAAGCAGGTCAGGCAATGATTCTCGCACCGATTCATCATCATCAACTACGGACAGAAGCGGGCGTGCCTTCCCACCCCTCCCGTTGGGGTACTCCATGACAAGACAATGCGGCATTCCATATGGCGCGTCCATTGTACTTTGGTATTGCTTCTGTCCGATCCTGAGCACCGGGCCTATCTTTACGCGGCGTCGGCCGATGGATCAGCCCGATTGACGTGAGTTTCACCGTCAGCCAAACCCTCGGCTGTGCACGGGATAGCAAACGAAAATGTAGCTCCGGGCCCATCATTCGGTGTCGCCCAGAGGCGTCCCTGATGGGCCTCAATGATGGAGCGGCTGACAGAGAGTCCGATTCCCATGCCATCGGTTTTGGTGGTGTAGAAGGCCTCGAAAATCTTGTCCGCGGTTTGAGGCGTGAAACCGGCTCCCGAATCCTTCACGCTTAGCCGGACCCGATTGCCCCCATCCCGTTCAGTTCTGATGAGCAACTCTTTCGGGCGATCGTCGATTGTTCTCATTGCGTCCACGGCGTTTCGAAGCAAGTTGAGGATGACCTGCTGAAGTTGGATGCGGTCCCCGACGAGCGGCGGGAGGTCGTCGACAAGCTCATAACGCAGGATGACACCGCTTCTTTCGAGTTCAGTCAGCGACAATGCCGTCACCTCCCGAGTCGCTTCATTCAGGTCCATCAATTCAGGCAACGGCTCTTTTTTGCTATAAAGCGTCCGCAATCGGGTAATCACGTCAGAGGCGCGGTTGCCATCGCGAATTGTGCGCCGGACAGTTTCCCGGGCGCCGTCAACGTTTGGGGGATCGGCAGAAAGCATCCGCAAGCAGGTGCTGGCGTTCGTGATTATTCCCGAGAGTGGCTGGTTGACTTCGTGTGCGATGGACGCGGTTAGCACTCCGAGGCTTGTCAGTTCCGCCACCTTTGCGAGTTCCAATCTAGCCTTGGCGAGAGCTTCCTCAGACAGTTTCCGCTGCGTAATGTCCTCGGAGAGCGCCATGAGGAAGCGGGGCACACGCTCGGAGCCCGCCACGATGGAGACGTTGTTACGTACCCAAACTGGTTGACCGTCCTTGCGGCGGTACTGCTTCTCGATTTGAAATTGCTGGCGCTTCCCGTCGAGCAGTTCGCCGATGAGCGTTCGATTATGTTCGACATCCTCTTCATGAGTGATGTCAAAGAAAGTAAGTTGCTGGAATTCTTTTTCGGTATAACCCAATATGCTCTCGAAAACTGGATTCGTGGCAATAAACCGGCCGTTCAAGTCGGTCATTGCGACACCGACGGCGGAGTTTTCAAAAACAGATCGCCACCGTTCCTCACTGCGTACGACTTGAGCGTGCGCCTCCCGTAAAGCATCTTCGCTTCGTTTGCGTTCTGTGATAT
Organism: uncultured Acidobacteriaceae bacterium; assembly: GCA_963803645.1. Taxonomy (GTDB): domain Bacteria; phylum Acidobacteriota; class Terriglobia; order Terriglobales; family Acidobacteriaceae; genus Acidiflorens. The sequence continues at coordinate 3,024,366 of CAWDNK010000007.1, forward strand.
CGCGCAGGTATCCCGTGAAGGCTGGAGGACCGTCCTGCGGGATCCGGGTAATCGTTAGTTCTACGGGGATTTCCATTCCGTCAGCGCGCAACGCGGACATCTCGAGTCGCCGGCCGAGCACGCGCGACTCGCCGGTTGCGAGGTAACGGGAAAATCCGGTACGGTGTTTCTCGCGGAGAGGCAGTGGAATGATGACATCGGCAAGATACTTGCCCACCACATCATTTCGACGGTAACCGAGTGTCTGCTCTGCTGCCGGGTTAAATTCAGTGATGCAGCCTTCGTGATCGATCGCTATGACACAATCGAGCGAGGAGTCCAGCATCGCCGCTTTGTGCACTTCACTGCGCTTCAGTTGCCGTTCCTCCTGAAGTAGCCTTTCTTCCGCCAACCTGCGCTCGTCAATTTCCTTCTTCAGGTCGTCGTTCGCCTGGGCAACCGCCCGGGTTCGTTCGGCAACCCGCTCATCAAGTTCAGCAGCGATCCGCTTCTGCTCAGCCAGCAGTCTTGCCTCTTGCAACCCTATTGACGCCTGGTTCGCCGCCACGCTAAGGAGAAGGCTTTCGGTCTGCCCAGGGAAACCTTGCCGGTCAGAACTTACCACCATGGTGCCGATTTCACCCTGGATTCCCATCTGCACAGAAAACGTTGAGATGCCCTCGATACGGAATCCATCGCCCAGCTGCGGGAGAGAGCCTGGAGCGCACCCTGCAAACGACTTGCCGATGATTTTGCCGAGTTCGCCGGGCGACAGGACGATTTTGCTGTACTCGGCCACTCTGAGGACTTCCACCGGGACGGCTCCGAATGCCCCATTCAAACGCACGTAGGCAAAATCCAGCCCGAGCATACGGACGAGTACGTCGAGTAGAGTTTGAACAATTTGCGATGGCTCGCCGCCGCGCCAGATAGCAGGCAGAGCGAGCAAACTGACAAGATCGTTGAGGCAGCGCTGAAGGCGCTTAATCTCCTGGGCCGGGTCTTCGACGTGCTCTTTCATGTATGTCAGGCTGCCACAGGCGAGCCATTCCGACGCGACCGACGTTGACGAAATTCTGTCAGAAATTCGTCCGGCGGAATATAAAAGGGATTCTGCTGAAGGGTTTCGCCGATGACCACCATTGGATGGGTCCGCATTATGTCAATTACCTCGTCGCCACGAAATTGCCCGAGACGGTAGGTGCAAATGACCGCATCCTCATGGTGACGCCACACATCGTTTACACGAGACTCGAACTCAATGACGTCGTCGAGATGAGATTGACCTTCAACCGCCCAGTCCATGCGGCAACAAATGCGACTCATCGGATACGCACTACTGGAGCTGCCGCTCGCCAGTTGCTCAAACACGGCGATCATGCGATCCGCATCGAAGCGGCCATCTGGAAGGTAGACGTCCGTGTTGATGCGAACCTCCAATTGTTCGTTCTGTTCAGCGGCATCCGCGTCGATTCCCGCGGCTGCCAGGCGTCGCATATGGTCTTGACGCTGATTGGGATTTACCACGTGAATCGCCTTATGGCCACACTGGAACCCATCCTTTATGAACGGAAGCAAGACCCGGTATTCTTCGTCTTCGCTGTTGAAGAACGCGCAGACATGGCGTGTCTGGTCAAGCTGGGAACCAGCAAAAGGTATGGAGGTGGTCGTCTTCTTCATAGCTTATTCGCCGTTGTACGGAACGGGCGGCCGGTTGGGGTATTTGGAGCACTAAGAATGCACCACTCTGTACCTAAATGTCCAATCCATGGCTAGATGTCCAATCCATACTCTGGTGCCGCCAAATACCCTAGTCCAAGTTGTCTCCGTTTTGCACTTCTGGCGGCCGGAGGCCGACGGAGAACCAAAGTACTCTTCGGTAGCCTCGCGAGGACGCGCCTAGAATCGCGCGCTCACTGTCCAGTTGACGACTCCGAGGATGCCCTTCTGGAACCTTACACCACTGGTCGATAGCGCCTAAACTGATCCTTCAACTGGGGCTCGGGAACCTCTGATTAAGTGTCGATAAAAAGCGTAAACCACAGGATTTACGGGGCCGGATTGAGGGCTCAGGGACTTAAGCGGATTCTTTCTGCCTATTTAGTGCGTGGCCGTCAGATTTCAGGGCAAATGTTCTCCTCGATGAGTCATAAGCGTAATAAGCGAAGCTGCTGGAGTGCGTTGCTAGTGGTGGCCGGTCTCGCGGGCCTTTTGGGTTGCGGCGGGCTGGGCGGCAAGCAACAGGTCCAGGGAGCAGGGCAGCTTACGGCATCGCCGTCGAGCCTTAGTTTTGGGAACGTGCAGATCGGGACGAGCCAGAGCCTTAATGACACCGTCACCAATACCGGCCAATCTAGCCTCACGATCTCGCAGATTACGGTCTCCGGGACGGGCTATGGGACGAGTGGCATCAGTGCTCCGTTGACGCTCGCGGTGGGGGATAGCGCCAATTTCAGCGTACAGTTTGCGCCCGCGATTACGGGGGCGGTCAGCGGCAATATCGCTTTCGTAACCGACAACGGGACGGTCAATCTGCCGCTTTCGGGAACTGGGGTTCAGGCTGGAGACCTTACGGCGAGTCCGACGAGCGTCAGCTTTGGCGCGGTTGCGCTGGGCAGCGCATCTTCGCAAACGGTGACTTTGAAAAATAATGGCGGCGAAAATGTGACCGTCACGGCGGCGACGGCTTCGGGCGCGGGCTTCAGCGGCAGCGGATTGACGTTGCCCTTGACGCTCACACCGGGTCAGACCACGACTTTCAGCATCAGTTTCGCACCCACAACCACGGGCGCGGTGACCGGCAATGTGGCACTCACGCTAAGTGGAGAGGCCGAGGTCGACATTGGGCTGTCGGGCACGGGAGTCTTACCGGCGACCTTGACGGCATCCCCGACGAGCCAGACCTTCACCAATGTGCAGGCAGGGAAGAGTCTGACGCAATCGGAGACGATACAGAATACCGGCGGCACGAGTGCGCAGATTACGGGGGTCGCGGCGAGTGGAACGGGCTTCAGCGTTTCAGGCATCACGCTGCCGGTGGCGCTCGGGGCGGGGCAGAGCGTTTCATTCAATGTGACTTTTGCGCCGCAGTCGACGGGCACTTTCACCGGCAATGTAGCCGTAACGTCAAATGCACAGAACCCGAATTTGTCGATTCCTCTGACCGGAACGGCGGTGACCGCAGGCGACTTGACGGCAAGCCCGACCAGCATCAGCTTTGGCAACGTTGTACTCGAGAACACGGCATCGCAAACCGTGACATTGAAGAACACGGGCGGCGAGAACGTAAGCGTCACGGCGGCGTCGGCCTCAGGCACTGGCATGAGCTTTAACGGATTAAGTTTGCCGCTGACGCTTACGCCTAATCAGAGTTCGACGTTTAATGTGACCTTCGATCCGACGGTAGCGGGAGCGGTCAACGGAACGATGTCGCTGACGGTGAGCGGTTCGGCGAACATCGGCATTGCATTGTCGGGCACGGGAGTGACGGCGGCAGATTTGACGGCGAACCCGACGAGTCTGACCTTTACAAATATTCTGGTCGGGCAGAATTCTTCGCAATCGGAGACCATCAAGAATACCGGTGGTACAAGTGCGCAGATCACCGCGGTGACGGCGAGTGGAACGGGCTTCAGCGTTTCGGGAATCACCTTGCCGGTGACCCTCGGAGCGGGGCAGAGCGTTTCGTTCAATGTAACCTTTGCGCCGCAGTCGGCGGGCACCTTCAATGGAAATGTGGCGGTTGTATCGAATGCGCAGGACCCGAATTTGTCGATTCCTCTGACCGGAACGGCTGTGACGTCAGGCGACTTGACGGCAAGCCCAACCAGCATCAGTTTCGGTAACGAGACATTGGGCGACGCGACTTCGCAAATCGTCACGCTCAAAAATACTGGCGGCGAGAATGTGACCGTGACGGCGGCGTCGATTTCAGGCGCGGGCATGAGTTTTAGCGGATTGAGTTTGCCGTTGACGCTCACGCCGAACCAGAGCACTACGTTCAGCGTCACCTTCGAGCCGACGGTTGCGGGAGCGGTCAATGGAACTATGTCGCTGACAGTGAGCGGTTCGGCGAACATCGGCATCCCATTGTCCGGTACGGGCGTGACGCCGGCAACACTGACGGCGACCCCGACGAGTCTGACTTTTACGAACGTGACAGTGGGACAGAATTCCTCACAAACGGAGACGATCAAAAATACCGGTGGGACGAGCGCGCAGATCACGGCGGTGGCGGCGAGTGGAACGGGTTTCAGCGTTTCGGGAATCACACTACCCGTGACGTTGACATCGGAGCAAAGCGTGCAGTTCAGCGTTACATTTACGCCGCCGTCGGCGGGCAGCTTCAGCGGCAGCGTCAACGTGACATCGAACGCCCAGAATCCGGACCTAAGCATTGGCCTCACTGGAACAGGCGTGGGTGCACAGGGAACGCTGGCCGCGACCAGTCCGATCGGTGTGGGCAACGTGGTGGTGGGAACCAGTGGCACGGCGACGGGTACTTTGACCGCCAGCGGCGCGAGCGTGACAGTTTCGTCGGTCGGTTTGAGCGGCACAAATCCGACGGAGTTCGCTATTACTGGCCTGACGTTCCCGGTGACGGTCAACGTGGGTATGCCAGTGTCGTTTACGGTCACGTTTACGCCAGCGGGTACGGGCGCTGCCTCCGCGAGCGCGTCGTTTACGAGCAATGCGTCGAATTCGCCGACTTCGTCCTCGTTGACGGGCACGGGCACGGCGGCTCCGGTACACACGGTTGCATTGACGTGGGTGGCGAGCGTCACAGAGGGCATCACGAGCTACAACGTGTATCGCTCGATTTTCACGACCACCTGCGGAACTTATTCGAGTATCGGTTCCACCTCGCCATCGGTCACCGCGTTTACCGATAGCAACGTCACGGACGGCACGACCTACTGCTATGCGACTACCGCTGTGGATCCGTCGGGTGAGAGCGGCTACTCGAACATCGCCCAGGCACAGATACCGGCCCCGTAAGTGACTTTTTGCGCTCGGTAATCCCGGGCTCTCCTTTTATCTTCTTGCCAGTCGGGGGTCCGTGTACGCCTCGCCATCCGGCGGACGCGATGCACTCTTTGGCGCTGTGGAATAGTCTCATTATTTATTTAATGCTCTCCTCGACCGCGGGTGTACAATCCCGCGTTAACGGAGGTGGTTGATGCAGAACCTGTTGCAAAGGCTTTGGCGAGAGGAAGAGGGCCAGGACATTGCCGAATACGCGGTGATGCTGGCGGTTATTTTGGTATTGGTAGTGGGAACAGTCCGTTTGATTGGGACCCAGTCAAACACGGTGTTTTCGCAGGTGGCAAGTTCGATCCAATGATGGTTGACGATGTGTCGATCAAGTTGGCTGGTTGGGCGCACAGGTTTCAGGAGCGTTGAATCGGGGAGGAGACCCTTTAGCGAATGGACACGATTCTACTGGTTTCGTTTGGATGTGTGGTATCTGGAATGACGGCTCTATGTTTTATGGAGCTGCGACGTATCCGCAAAAAGCTTATCTCGAACCGGAGCGGCGAAACACCCCTACGATGATTTGAGTTGAGCGAGCTCCTTCCTGGCATCGCTCGCGTTGGGATTCAGTTTCAAAGCCCGCTCCAACTGCTTGCGGGCCAGAGCAGTCTGGCCATTCTTTGCGTACGCCATCCCCAAGTGGTAGTGAATTTCCGGACTATCCGGAGCGCGAACCTTATCCTGCAAACTGAGGGCTTCCTGAAGGAGGCCAATCGCCGATTGGTAGGCCCCTTTCTGGTAATCGATCCATGCCAGCGTGTCGGCAATGGCAGGAGAATCAGGCATAGCCCGGCGAGCGGTCTGGGCCAGCGCTAACGCCACGTCGAGGTTGCCGCCAGTTTGTAGTATCAACCGGGCAAGGTTATTCGAGGCCTGGGGATGCTGAGGGCTGAGATTTAATGCATTGCTGTAGGCGGCTTCCGCCTGCTTCCAATCGGATTTCGATTCGTAAAATCTCCCCAGTAAAACGTAGAGATCCGGATTGCGCGCATTATCGCTAAGGTCCTGCTGGGCAGTGGCGATGGCTTGATCCATGTTGCCCTTGGCGGCCTGCACCTCGCAGAGCTTGAGCACGGCGTCGGAGTTGCGCTTGTCAAGGCTAGCGGATTTTATAAATGCAGCCTCGGCTCCGCTCAGATCTTTCTTGCTGAAGAATAACGCGGTGCCGAGAAGGTCGTAGAAACCGCTATTGGCGGGCGATTTGGCGATCTGCGCCTGAGCGGCGGCAATCGCTTTATCAGTCTCTTTTTGAGCCTGGAAGGTATTCATCAGGCCGCGCAGAGCGTCGGCGGAATCGGGATTACGGTCCAGTCCATCCTGGTAAGCGCGGCCGGCATCCGCGTACTGCTTTTCGGCGAGCTTCAAGTTTCCGAGCTGGACGTAGCCAAAAGCGCTCTTCGGGGCAATGCTGATGGCCCGGCGAACATCCTGTTCGGCTTCCTGAAGGTGGCCGCGGTTAATCTTCGCCAGGGCGCGAAGCGAGTAACCCTCGGGCGACGAGGGCTGCAAAACGATTAACTGGGTTGAGGCTTCTTCGAGAGTAGCGGCGTCGCCTTGCCGCATGGCGGCAGCAGCCAGGGAGCGCGCGGCGTCGAGCATGTTGGGTTGGAGGCGCAAGGCTTCTCGCCACTCGCTCTCGGCGCGCTCGACGTAGCCCAACTTGTCGTAAGCAACGCCCAGCGCGAAGTGACCGCCGGCGTTCTTGGGAGAGTTCTTGATGACGGATTCCAGTTTTTGGGCGGCGTCGTTTACGTTGCCGTCGCTGATCTGCATCTGCGCCTGATAAACCAGGGCGTCGTCATCGCTTGGATTGGCCTTGAGGAGTTCATCGTCGAGTTTGCGGGCTTCCGGGAAGTGGTTGGTTTGGATGAGGAGCTGGAGGTAGGTTTTCTTGACGTGAAGGTCATCGGGGTGCTGCTGGTAGAGACTTGCGTACTCGGTGACGGCTTTTTCCACGGCACCGGTTGCCAGGTAAAAGTCACCGAGCATGGGGTAGCCAGCGGGGTTGTGCGAGAAGTCGCGCTGGGCCTGCCTGACAAGTTGTTCGGCCTCGACTTTCTTTCCTTCCGCGAGATAGAGACGGGATAGTGCGGCGACAGGTTCGGGATCGTGGGCATCGGTCTCCATCGCTTTGTTGAATTGCGCTTCCGCGTCGCCCAGACGATTGCTGGACTGGTAGAAAACACCCAGTAGTACGCGCGCTTGCGCGGACTTCGGATTCAGTTCGATAACCTTTTTGAGGCTTAGTTCAGCTGCCTCGGGTTGACTCGTCCTCATCTGCAAGACCGCCAGTTTGAGGTATAAGTCCTCGCGACCCGGAGCGAATGCCACGGCTTTGTTCATTTCCTCAATTGCACCCGAGATGTTTTCTTGTGCCTCGAGAAGATTGGAAATTGTCAGATGGACGTCTGGGTCATTCGGACGCCGTTGCAATAGCTGATCTGTCTGTTCGCGCGCATCCTGAAAGTCATGGCCGAGGATAAGAAGATTCGCGAGGTCAATGCGCGCCTGGTAGTCCTCTGGCTGCAACTCGATACTGCGAACGAGTTCCTGCGCAGCGGGTTGCCCTTGATTTAGCCTGAGATATGTCTCTGCCAGACGGTGATGAGCCTGGGCGAAGCGAGGGTCGATTTTGATCGCGTTGCCAAATTCGATGACAGCTTCACGATATTTGCCCTGGTCGAAATAGCGTTGACCGCTCTGAAAATACTTTTCCTTGCGGACGTTCGGATCGCGGGCACAAGAACAAAAAAGGAGTAAGAGGACCAAAGGAATGTATAACTTGGAACGTCTACTGAATGAAACCGGCATCAAAGGCCTCCGAGCCCGTCACGTGCGAATCGTCGCACGCGTTTCGCTGACTATAAACCATGACGTTTTCAGCGACATCATAATCTCCGAGCTGCATACGTGAGCTGGCGTCAGTAATAAGGAGCGAAGATGTCGAGGAGGCGCGTGGGCAAATGCCGATTTTCAACCCCCGGAGACGGACCCGACGTGAAAACCGAGAGAACGATGGAGAGCAATGAGAAGGGAAGAATGCGGATTTTTTCTTCAAAATGTTAGCAAATCTACGTTGCTAACCGACTGATGGATAATGAGTTACTACACAGTTGCAACGGCTTGCGATGGTCGCAGAAATTATCAATCTTGACAGAATTTCGCTCTGGGCTAGAGTTGTCTCTTTACTGTAGGGCCAGAAGTGGGTTGTGTACTCCCCTAATTAGAGACTGAAGTGAGGTCCGAATGAAGATTGTAACGAGTCGGAACTGGTTTCTTGTCGGAGCCCTGGCAATTTTGTGCTTTGCTCCGTATGCGCTCAGTCAAGAGACGGCTGACCTTACGTTTACTGGGGGATACTCGGGCGCGGACTATGGCATCGCGACTGGTCCGTACACGATCCAGGTCAACGGTGGGGCAACCTACAACATGATCTGCGATGACTATGACGACGAGATTTACGACGGTAGCACCTGGACTGCGACGGCTAATACGTATGCCAATTTGAGCCATACCCTGTGGGGAGGCCAAACCGGGGCAGCGAACGAGTACGCGAATGCGATCACGTTAGCCTACGCGCTCATGTTTAACACCCAAGGGGCCGCTGGTTCGTACACGAACAACATGATTCAATTCGCTGTTTGGGCAATCTTCGACCCGTCAGCTGTCAAGGCGCTGGTCAGCTCAACGGATTGGTCTGCGATTCAAGGTTGGATTTCCTGGGCTCAGACCAACCAGCTATCGGCTGGCGCACTGGCATCCTGGATTATCTGGACACCGGGCTGCACGACCGGGCCAGGTACGTGCGGTGGGCAGGAGTTCTTCCAGTACGTGCCGGAAGGCGGCGCTGCGCTGGCCTATATGCTCTTAGCCGGAATTGCGTGCTTTGGCGCGATGTTCCATTCCAAAGGCAAGCGCGCTATGGCATGACGTCTAAGATCGGAATGAACCAAGCCTCGCGGCCAAGTCGCGGGGCTTTTTGTTGTTTTGAGCTTTAGAGACGCCGCAAGAATTCCGCTCAATGCATGGAACGGCCATTTGTTCTCGGGTTGGTGTCCGCCGACTGCCAACCGAAAAGAACATTCATCGACAGACATCGGTCTCTTGCAGCCAGTGACTCTGGGCCGAGGACAATTCTGGGCAGCTTTGACAGCAAGACAGCGCACCCTCTTCTAGGCTATCTTCTTGTTTGACGACCACTCGGCAAGGAGCCGCTGAGAGGCCGACTGGCTTTTTTTGTCGACCCACGCACGCGCGATCGCATCGAAGCAGTTAAGGAAGGGTCCCCATGAACGTCCTGCTACTCTCCATGCCCGATTCCTTCGAGCACATGCCACCGGTTGCTATCCGTATGCCGAACGGTGCGCTCACATCATTGGCGGGAAACGTCGATCCGCAACACCGCGTGGCGGTGGCGGATTTAATTCTTGTTCACCGACAGGTTCGCGAGACTGTCACCCGGCTTGTCGGCGAGCTCCAGCCGGAAGTTGTCGGACTCTCCATCATGACGTTCCAGCGGCGTACCGCCGTGCGCATTATCGAACTGGTTCGCGCTCTCCGGCCGGGTGTGAAGATCGTGGTGGGTGGCTATGATCCCAGCCTTGCTCCCGAAGCTTACGAGGAAATGGACGTCGACTATCTGGTGCGCAGCGAGGGAGAGGTCACCTTCCGCGAATTGTTGCGCGCGATAGAGCAGGGCTCCGGCTTCGACCGGATCGGCGGACTCTCCTACCGAAACGGCGACCGGTGGGCGCATAACTCCGGTCGTCCGCCACACCGGCTCGAAGACAGCGAAATCCGCCCGCCGAATCGCGACGCACGCGTGCTCAAGGGATATACATTGCTCGGCCGCCAGGTGGACGTGATCGAGACGTCTCGTGGCTGCACTTACGATTGCAGCTTCTGTTCCATCATCGAGATGCGCGGGCGTAATTTTCATACGTATTCCTTCGACCGCGTGTTGGCGGACATTCGCGACGCCCACAACCACGGCGCTCGAACCATTTTCCTGGTGGACGACAACATTACGCTGAACGTGCGGCGTTTTGAGGCGTTGTGCGAGGCCATCATCGCTGCCGGGTTGCACAAGATTGATTACTTCGTGCAGGCCATGACCTCGGCCATTGCGAATCACGGCGAGACCCTCGCCCCGCTGATGCGGCGAGCAGGTTTCCGCTATGTATTTCTCGGCATCGAAAATATCCTGGAAGGCGACCTGGAATTTCTGCGCGCCTCCGCCAAGAATACCGAACGAACCGACGGCCACGAAACCGGAAATGCCACCCTCAAAGCCATCGATTACCTACATCGCAACCAGATGTATGTGGTCGGCGGATTGATCGTCGGCAGTCCGAGCGACACCCGCGAGTCGATCGAAGCCAACCTTGAATTTGCGCGCCGCTACGTGGACTGGCCCTACATTCAACACCCAACACCTTACCCGCGCACGCCGATGACGAAAGACTTCCGCGATCAAGGGTTGATCATGAATGAGCGACTGGAGGAGTACGACGGCACTACCGCGGTGGTGCGCACTGAACACCTGCCAGCCGAGGAAGTGGAATTCATGCGCTGGAAGGCCGAGCGCTGGATGAAGGTTCGGCACGTACCGGCTGCGCTTAGGCATGATCCTGGGTTCGTGCTGTTCCGGGGATGGAAAATGTTGGCCCACACCTTCCGGGGAAGTTCGGTCCGTTCGGCGCTGGGACTGGAAAGCGAAAAGAAAGTGTTTGAGAGATATCGCGCCATTCGGCGGGGTGAGCGCGAGTACGTGTAATGGTAAGCGTCAGACCAACACATTGTTGGGGGCTGCACCGGTCGAACGCTTTCCTCCACTCAAGCACAGGCGAGCGCGGATCCTCTTATCGCCGGGGTCACGCGGCGAGCACAAGAAGCAAAGGGACACACCCAAATCCTTACCTAGCGTTCGTCGGATTCACCTTAACTCGGCCTGCAATAGCTTCGCCGGCAGCACCCTGGAACCACGCTTCAATACCAGAGGTCACTGGCAGGTCAGTTTTTGCTGATTAATGCCGATGATCACCTTCTCTGGAACGGCAGGCTGGAAACGAGAGTAGACCACGGAATAGGTTTCAGTGTTCTCGTCTGCTTTGCCTGAGCTTCCAGTCACAGAAACAGCCAAGGTCCCTTCGGGGTTATAGAACGTATCTTGCGAGCGGTTGGAAGCGTAAGCGTGCGTTCTTTTAAAGCCCGGAAGGTGAGCACCGTACCATACCAGCGTGGCGTCCACCTTGGAGTCATAAACGGTATAGAAGTCGGCTTGCATTTTGATCCCGCATACGTTCGACTCGGGCAAACGGGTGGGTTCGTTACCTAAATGGAGTCGAGAATCGGTGGCTGGATAGAGAGGAAGATTTGTCAGGGGGTCCGCGGTCAGGAGTTTCGGGCTGCCCCCCGCGATCACCACATGACAAAAGACGAGCACACTTGCGAGAATTATTGAAGGTCTCATGTTTCTGCACTAACCCACCACCCAAACCGACTTTGATCGCTTGCCATGCGCTGCGTCCGCGCCTCCGGGATTTCAACGAGGTGTATTGGCCTCGCTTCATCGCCACCTCGCTCTACGGCTCGACCTTATATAGGGCCATCATCCCCATCACCATGTGTTCGTCCACATGGCAGTGATACATCCAAGTCCCTACGTTGTCGGGGACCATGTCGGCCGTCTGCATCTCGGCCTGCGCCAGGGGCACGACGTCTGTACGATGTCCGCGATATGTGACGACGTTTCCATGCCAATGTGGAGTGTGCCCGTCGACTGCTCCACCGAGGGAGACGAGATACCAACGGACTCGCTCCCCTTTTTTCATCGTCATCAGGGGTCCGTTGGCATACATGTATCCGTTGATAGAGGCTCGCAGGTTGGCGCTGCTGAACCCGGTACCGATGAAGGAGAAGGCTCCGTCGAAGTCGGCAGGCTTACCTTCCAATTTGTTCACCTTCTTTGGATCGGTGGTGTAGGTCTGGATATTGTGGTCGAGATACCAGCTGACGTTTTCGTTGAAGACGAGGAATAGGGAGATGAATTCGCGGTCCACATCTCTTGGACGGCCCTCTGGTCCGCTCATTCCGCGGGCGGTGATGATGATTGGACCAATCAGGCCGCTGTTGATGTCACGCTGCTCGTCGACATGCGAATGGTAGAGCCAGACAATCGAGCTGCCATCCGCCGGGCCGGGACCGGCACGTTCCGGCACCTCCCAGGTATACGTGTGCGTGCCGCCGGGAGGAACCACAGAATTAGCTTTCTGCTCGGGCGTTGCGCCATCATCGTAAACCGATCCCTCGGACTCCTTGGTGTAGAAGACGCCATGAGGGTGCATACTGTAGGGCCGCGTGGCGTTGTTTCTAAAAACGACGCGAATGGTGTCGCCAACCTCGGCGCGTAACACAGGCCCAAGGATCCCCAGGTGCTCCCATTCTGGAGAACGCGGTTTGAGTTTGGAAAAACTGGCATCCGTGTATTCGCGATAGACCGCTTTTCGATAGACGCTGCCGATCGCGTGGGGACCACTCTTGGTGAACATGTCTCCCCATCCTTCGAATTTCATACCCATCATCTTGTTGACGCCTCCGGGGGTGTAGTCCCATTCGACCTCGTCGGCGGCCACGTAGTAGTTGTGAATTCTTGACTCCGAGCCGGTTTGCAATGACTGGGCAATGCATTCCGCGGTGAACATCGTGAAAACAGCTAGCAACGTGACGGTCAAGAATCTGAACATGTTGGAATTCCCACTTCCTGTGGCTACACTGCGATTGCGTATTCGCACGATCGCTACTTGCGGTCAGTGCAGGCCGCTTTATTGGCCAGTGCCCCCTAACGGAATCAGTTGCGGACTTCCCGGCACGCTGTCCTTAAGGCTGAGTGTCGCGTTTCGGGCGCCGGTCGACTTCGGGGTGAACGTCACGCTAATCGAACAACTGGAACCTGCGACCAACGTAGACGGCGCGACCGGACAGTTCGTGGTTTCGGCAAAGTCGGCAGCGTTCGTCCCGGTGATCTTTGGTTTGTTGATGGTGATCGGCGTGCCGCTTGGGTTGCCGATAGTGATCGTCTGAGGATTGCTCTTAACACCAACTTTCTCATTGCCGAAATTCAGCGCATTGGGAAAGACCCCGATGACCGGAAGATTGAGCAGGATGGATACCGAGTTCGAATAGGCATTGGCTACCGCCAAATCACTCCCACCATCGTTGTTCAAGTCGCTGGCGGCGATACCGATCGGATAAATCCCAACTGGATAATCCACGTGCTGTTGAAACGTGCCGTCGCCGTTACCGAAAAGAATGGAAAACGTGCCGGGGCAGTTCGCGCCAGGCACATAACATTCGCTATTGGTTATCGCCAAATCCAGAACGCCGTCGGCGTTGAAGTCTCCCACCACCACGTCATACGGGAAGAGGCCGGTTGGGTAATCGAGATGCGGCTGAAACGTCCCATCCCCATTGCCGATCAGGATGGAGACGGTATTCGTGTAGAAGTCAGTAACTGCCAGGTCGAGTTTGCCGTCCCCATTGAAGTCTCCGGCAGCGACTTCGTATGGGTTCGCGCCGGTCGTTACGGGATACGTAACAGCAGGCTCAAACGTGCCATCGCCCTTGCCAAGTAAGATACTGACGCTGTCATCGCCGGCGTTCGCGGTCACTAAGTCGAGCTTGCCGTCCATGTTGAGGTCGGCGCTGATCATCCAGGTAGGATTGAAATCCACTGCATAATCTATATGGGCGGAGAACCCACCATGTCCGTCACCCAATAGGACAGAGACGGTAGAATCAGCTTCATTTGCAGCGGCCATGTCCAGATTGCCATCGTTGTTAAAATCGCCGGTCGCGATTCCTACGGGATATCCGCCGGTTGGAAAACTTATCGGCGCTCCCAATGTTCCGTCGCTCTTGCCAAGTAGCAACGAGACAGCATTCGACCCTGCATTGCTCACCACAGTGTCGGTCAGGTTGTCTCCGTTGAAATCGCCGGTGCTGATTTGCAGGACGCCAAATCCCGCGGGATAAGCGACTGCGGGCCGGAACTTACCCGTATTCTTACCTAAGAGAATGGACACGTCGTTCGATCCGAAGTCGCCGACTGCCAGGTCGGGAATATGATCGGCACCAAAGTCCGCGATTGCCAGGGAGAACGGTATGGCGTCGGCTTTTAGTCTGGCATCGGAATGTCCCTGGAAGGTGCCTTTGCCCTCATTCACGAGCAGGGTTACTGTGTTCGACCCGTAATTGACCGCTACTAAGTCTGATTTTCCATCGCCGTTCACGTCCGCAGCGGCCAGCCCCCAGGGGTTCACCCCCGCGCCATAACTCTTCCTGGCTTTGAACGTCCCATTGCCGTTGCCCAGCAAGACTGAGACGGCGTTGTCGTAGAAGCTGGTGATTGCCAGGTCGGGCTTTCCATCACCGTTAAAGTCGGCCACCACCAAGCCATAGGGTCCATCCCCAGCCGAGTAGTCGACGTGTGACTGAAACGTCCCATCGCCATTGCCCAGCAAAATTGATACGTTGTTGCTCGTGGCGTTGATCACCGCGAGGTCCAGTTTGTGATCGCCGTTGAAATCGGCCGTCACAACCGCCAGCGGAACCGCACCCGTCGCATATTGAACAGGCGGCCTGAAGGTGCCATCGCCATTGCCCATCAAGATGGCAACCTGGTCGGAGGCCCCAGCGACCGCCAGGTCGAGTTGACCGTCGCCATTGAAGTCTCCGGCAACCAGCCCGTCCGCTCCGTTGCCGGCCGGGTAGCTCACTGCCGGGTGGAATGTGCCATCACCATTGCCTAATAAAATCGAAACAGAGTATGAAGATCCCACGGCCACGGCGAGATCGAGCTTATTGTCGTGATTGAAGTCACCAGCCACCACTTGGGCAACAAAACCGCCGCCCACCGAATAATCGACGTGCGGCTGAAACGTGCCGTCCCCATTGCCGAGAAGGATCGATACCGTGCCGGTCCAATTCGAAACCACCAAGTCCAAATTGTCATCGCCATTAAGATCGGCCACGAAAATGGAAGAGGGCTCCGCTCCTGTGGAGTAATCGACGCGCGGCTGAAAGCTTCCGTCGGGATTGCCGAGATAAATCGAAACCGTAGCGGAATAGTAGGTGTTGGCAACCGCGATGCTGGTCGGACCGCCAGTCTGAAATGCGCCGGTGGCGACTGCGGTTGGCGAATCGCCGGTAGCCAGATCCATTCGGCCAAAGACATATCTTGCGGCGGCCATGGGCGCGCCTGGCAAACGGACCGACGGCAGCGGAGATGTTTTTGCAACGTCGTCGCGCGAGCGAGGATCGAAGCGCTCGGGCGATGATTGCGCTTCCGCTGCGGGATGAGCCTGCCCGAGTTGCTGCAGAATTTGCTCGAGCCGTTGCTTGACCGGCCTGCGCGAGGATTCCGCAGCAGGAGCCGCGCCAACGCCTTGCCCCGCCATGACGGCAGTCACAAGCAACGCTAGAGCCATGAAAACCAGAGTTCGGAAACGGACTTCTTTGCCATCGCGCATGATGTTCCCCTTTTGAAATTGGTGTCTTAACAAACTGGCCCGGTTCGAACGCTCGAGAGGTGCGTTGCCGTGAAACGGCAGCCCCCGAGCGCTTCGACAAAATCATGGTGCGACATAAGCGGCGTAGTGCAGGTGTTGCGGCGACGCCAGGTCGCATTTGTATGCATCTATCACTGCTGGCTAGCCGTCGCTTCAAACCCTTCAATGTTGCCCAGGCTGTCGACATACATCCCCACGAATTCGTTTCCGACTAATGTGTTGGTCCAGGTAACTTGCGCATCAGCGACCGGTAATTGGATCGGGGTGAAGGTGTCTTGGTCGAGGAAAAATGCGTTAGGCGTGGGCCATGCTTGTTGGCCAACGAGGATGTCGTCTCCGTAATCGCCAACCATCTGACCATCATCATTGATGCCGCTAAGTTCCGTGTTACTAGCGCCTGGATAGTCGACTGTGGTGAACTGACTATTTTGAAAAACAAAGCCGTGGCTGAATTGGTTCGAGTCTACCCAGAACCCAACGATCACACCGTTGGAGTTGATCCCCATGGGTTCGGTGAACACTGACCCCTCGGGATCGATGGTTGTGTACACGCCTTTCTTGAGTACAAACCCGTGAATGGTGCCGGTCGTGTTCTGGTAGTAGGTACCGATGATCTCACCGGCATCGTTGATGTTTGAGGCGATGGTATTGTCGGAACCAGGATGGTCGATGTTCGTGTAGTCTTTGCCTTTACGCAAAAAAGAATGGGCATTACCGTCCGACTCCGCATAGCAACCTACGATCTTCCGACTTTTGTTGATTCCTAGCCCGAGCGTGTAGGACGCCCCCGGATAAACGAGTTCCTGGAAGGTATTTCCCTCGAGCACGTAAGACTGTTCGGTTCCTTCGTACGCCGGAAGATTGGGGCCATACAGTCCGACAATATCGCCTCGGCTGTTCAGACCCTGCGCCGTGCTGTCGGGAGAGCGCGGAAACTCGATGAGGCCGAAGGCGAACGTTAAACCCGACGGCGTGCGCACCGTTCTTGAACTGGCAATGGCAGGCGAGGCCGTCGACGGTTGCCTGTCGCGTCCGAATCGGGAAGCTCGTTTCGCCGGAAGTTGCGCCTGACTGGAAATGGATAGTAGTCCAATGGCGAAGAGTGAAAGAACGCCGGCGAGGCACATCGAGAAGTGCAAACCGGCTTTCTTCAATCTGCGGCTGTGCTTACTAGACATGAAATCCTCCTCTTGAACTCTGGAATTTCTGTGACCGCTTTCGTTGCCTTGAATCGAGAGTTTGTAAAGGATCCCCATGCAAGCTAGCCAGGTGGCATGCATGAAGATGGTCAAGCCGGCCGCAAGCAGTCGCGGCCGGGCACCCCACTAATGAGCGATGTAGTACACATACTGTTCGTTCGCGATTGAAAAGCCGCCCATGCCCGCCAGGTAGTCGGCATGGCCGCCATTGGTATTTGCTGTTAGGTCTGTGTTCGACCATTTGGTGGCTGGCGACGGCAGAAACAGTTGATTCACGTGATCGCCGGCAACATAGAAAACATGAGTCTGATTGTTGGGTGTGGTCGCAAAGGCAACTGCGCCATTGGTGGAATTGGCCAGCGGCCCCTTCGTCTTTTTGGTCAGATCGGCGGTCGTCCACTTCTTATTGTTCGTTGAGGCCAACTGAATGACATGATTGTTATTGCCGATGTAGTAGACGCGCAATTTCTTTGAGCCTGGAATCACCATTGCGGACAAGGCGCCATTTGGGTACTGAGGCGAGGGCACAGCTTTGGCAAGAGCGGTGATATCCTCATCCGCCCATTTGGCGTTGTTGTAGTAGAGCTCGTGGACGTCACCGCCAGAGGCCACGTAGTACACGTATTGCAGGTTAGCGATGCTGAAGCCTGTGAGGTACCGTCCCTGGGGTTGGGGGCCACCGGTTTCCGCAGTCAGATCCTCATACTGCCAGCCATTCCCCACGTTGTAGGTCTGGATGACATGCGCCTCCGGGGTAGCGTAATAAACGTGCAAACTATTGTCAGAGGTAGCGAATGCGGTGATCTCTGCGCCTTCGGCAATCGGAATGCCGTAGGCGATGCAGAGATTTGTATACGACCAACTCGAGTTGTTGTAGAAAAGCTGGTAAACATTGAAGTCAGCGCCAATGTAGAAAACGTATTGAAGGTTCTGATTCGAGAAGCCAACCACGTTAGAGATATTGTTGGCTGGAACTCCACCGGTTTCCGCGGTCAGGTCTTCATCCGTCCACCCGCCGCCGACGTTATAGAACTGATGAACATCGCCGGTGTTGGAAATGAAAAAGACGTGCTCGCTATTGTTCGGGTTGGTGGCGAACGCGCCGACGCCGGTGTCTGAAGACGTTAACGATCCACCCAGGTTTGCATCGGCCCAACCTGAATTGTTGTAGAAGAGCTGGTGGACCTGCTGGCCGTGGGCATAAGCGGCAAAGAACGTCAGAAAGATGCCGACCATGCCGATTGCCAGATGCATGGTTGGTTCTTTCGCACGGGGGGTGTTGTTGGTTGTCATGAAGTCCTCCTTAGAAATTGCTGAGCTTCTGGTGATCGTCCACCGAGTGGCTCGAGCCCTATGGGAGCTGCCGGCCGGCGACTGCGAATTTGAATCAGAAGGGGCGCGCGGTCAATGGAACTACTCTTTAAACGTGCTTTAACCAGCATGTCATGTGTATTCAATATGTTAGCGGCGGACTTTAACCGCAGTCTCAGGCTGCGCGGCGTGTTAAGATGGCGGCACTTTGAGGGGGCAGTTTCGGGTGCCCGTAGACAAACCTCGTTATCGCTTTGGCCCGTTCGAATTGGACACCAGCGACGGCGTTCTTTCCCGCAGCAATAAGCAGGTGAAATTACAGGATCTGCCGTTCCGCCTGCTGGTCATGTTGGTCGAACAACCGGGAGAGATCATCACGCGGGAGGAGGTGTGCAAACGCCTTTGGCCGGGCAATACCTTCGTCGATTTCGACGGAAGCCTGGGCGTCGCCGTCCGCAAGGTGCGCGAAGCTCTTAATGATGATGCCGAGGCGCCACGATATGTGGGGACGATTCCGCGCCGGGGATATCGATTTCTCGCCCCAGTCACCGTGCAGGGAGATGAAGCGCCGAAGGTAGCGACAGCGGTACGGCCGGGCACTTCACAGGCGAGCCTCGCTGAAATCGGGGCAACGCAATCCCGCTCTAGCCGCTACCTGGTCGTCGCAGGGATAGCTCTGTTGCTGGTGGTTGCGGGACTATACATACTTCGTTCCGTACGGCGCCACGCTCCATCCCCGGTTGATGCACGGACCGTTGCGCCATTGCGGGTGCGCCGCTCAGTGGCCGTCCTCGGTTTTCGCAACCTGCCCGGCCGGGCAGAAGACAACTGGCTGTCGCCGGCTTTTTCCGAAATGCTCAGTACGGAATTGGCTTCCGATGGGGCGCTTCGGATGGTTTCGGGGGAGGATGTTGCCCGCGTCAAACGTGATCTCCTACCCGCCGAGGAAGACAGCCTGGCCAAACCAACTCTGGCGCGTCTGCACACTAACTCTGGCGCCGATTTCGTTGTCCTCGGTTCCTACACCGCTCTTACCGGTAACGGGGAAAAACGCATCCGGCTTGATGTGCGAGTGCAAGATACTATCCACGGCGAAACCATCGCGGAGAAATCATTCACCGGCAGCGAGGAGAACCTCTTCGAGCTGGCCACCGAGGCCGGTAAGGCGCTTCGACAGAGTCTCGGAGTAAGCTCGGCTTCTGCCCAAGCCAGCCTTCAAGCCCGGGCCGCCCTTCCATCCAATCAGGAGGCAGTACGGTTTTATACCGAGGGCCAAGAGCGTTTATGGGCGTTCGACTATGTGCACGCCCGCGATCTGCTGGCGAAAGCCGTTGCCGCCGATCCCGGCTATCCTCTCGCGCACGCCGCTTTGGCCGATGCCTGGTGGCATCTGGGCTACGGGCCGAAAGCTCGCGTTGAGATTGAGCGGGCGCGCTCGCTGTACGGAAACTTGGGGCCGGAAGACCGTCTGTTGATTGACGGTCAGTACTATGCCACGATCGAAGATCGGACGCGAGCCATCGATGCCTATCGGCAACTGTGTGCTCAGTTCCCGGACAACTTGGACTATGGTCTCCGATTGGCGAACGAACAGCGGTGGGCAAATCCCGAAGACGCATTGCATACTTTGGAAGTTCTTCGGCATCTTCCCCTACCTTCTGGCGACGATCCACGAATCGACTATATCGAGGCGCGAGCCTGGAGTAATAAGGATGTCGTCAAGGCGCGAGCGGCCGCGCGGCGTGCCGTCGAAAAGGGGACTGCTCAGGGCTCGCGACTGCTGGTTGCGCGAGCCTACGGAGTTCTCTGTGGAATCGGCGGTGAGGATTCTACCGCCCAAACCTGTGACAATGCCCGAAAGAGTTACACGGCGGTTGGCGATCGCGACAACGCAGCTCGCGCCACGAACGATTTCGCTACCTTCTATTATCAACAGGGCGACTTGGACCGCGCGGAGGCGATGCTCGAGGACGCGATCAAGGTATTTCGCCAAGTGGGTGACCTCGAGGGTATTACCGCGGTCTCCGGCAATCTGGGCGGGATGTTTCTGGCTCGCGGGAATCTGACGGATGCGGCCCGCGCGCTCTCGGACGCGATTCCGGGATACAAGGAAATGGGAGACAAGGACGGCGTAGCACTCACTCTCGCTGACCTTGCGCAAGTGGAGCGACAGCGTGGTGAACTGAAAAAAGCCCTTGCTGGTTACCAGGAGGCCCGAACCATCGCGCTGGAAATTGATGACAAACGTGCTGTAGCCTACGCACTCGCCGGAGCAGGAAACGTGCTTGTCGATCAAGGGGATTTGCAGGCAGCCCGCAAGTCTTACCGGGAATCGCTGGCTCTCCGTAAGGAAATGGGAGACAAGCAAGCCGTTGCAGAAACGGAACTCGCCCTAGCGCGGCTGTCGATTGAGGAAGGCCATGCCGACGATGCCGAAACCGTGATCCGAAAATGCGAAGAGCAGTTTCATCAGGACGGTCAAGCCGACGATGAGCTTGCCGCCGCTGTCGCATTGATCGATGCGTTGCTGGGCCAAGGCAAGTCCGCGGAAGCGGCCAAGGAGAAACAAGCGAACCAGGCGCTGGCGGCGAAGAGTACCAATCAACTCAACCGGCTTCAGTTTGATCTCGCTTCTGTGCGAGTCGAAATGGCTATCGGCCATCCGACGGCGTCGCGCGCCCAACTGGAGCGCACGCTCGAAGACGCTCGCGCTCATCATTTCCTGGGTGTTGAACTTGAGACTCAGCTAGCCCTTGCGCGACTGAAAAAGAAGCTAGGACAGAGAGTCGAGGCACAAGCTGATCTCCTCGCATTGGAGAAACGTGCGCGCGACAAGGGATTCGGCCTGATCGCTGGCAAAGCCCGGTGAGTACTGGCTCGCCGTTCAAGAGGCCAAGTTTAGCCGCCCCACATGCGCTCTTCAATTCGTTACCGAAAGAAGAAATTCCGCCGTGAATCCCTCAGCTGCCGCTTACCGATGAACAGCTTATTAGTTCACCACCTGTTTCACCGGCTTTGATTTGCTGCCAGCGAAGTTGGAGTCGCCGTTGTAGTCTGCGGTGACTGAGTGGTTCCCCTTCTTCAGCGTGGAGGTCGTAAAGCTAGCCGAACCGCCGCTCAGCGTTCCGGTTCCCAGGACGGTTTTGCCTTGGTTAAACGAAACGGTCTCTCCGTCCGGCGGCGAACCGGCGCTTGAAGTGACCGTCGCTGTAAAGGTCACCGCCTGGTCGAGGTTAGACGGGTTCGGCGAAGACGCTATCGCAGTCGTAGTGGGTTCGGTACTGACCGCACTATAGAAGTTCGAGGGCCCCTCACTTGTCTGCGGATTCCACACTTGCACTTCCACCGAATCACCCACGCCGAGCGTATAGTCATAGCCGGCTTGGTCCCATGCACCGGAAAAACCTCCCAGAACGATCTTCGTATTTGTCCATGAATTCACAATGAGAGTGATGGTGTCGTTGTATCCGCTATATCCAGCCTGCCAGCTCGGCTCGCCGGTCTTCAGGTCAAAAAAGCTAATAAAGTAGGAATCGCCCGTGTAGGGGGCATGCGTTCCAAAACCGCTGCCCTTGATGGTGATGGTCTGATATTGCTGCGCTGTGATCAGACTGACCGATTTTATTGTGGGTGACCCTGCCTGCGAGACATCCTGCGCAGGGCATGGCAGAGGGCATAACAATAAGGTGATGGCGGCAAGAAAGAAAAAAGCAGTTGTGACAGTCTTTAGATTCATAAGTCCCCTTTTGGCAGCATGATGATTGTTTCGTCCTGGGCTTTCACGCCAGAAATCGTGCTAAACTCCCCTATAATTCGCAACACTCGAGTATGTTAGGTACCCGATTCCTCCCCCGCCGACAAGTCAAAAGAAGTAAATTCTCGTAAGAGGCTGTATCTACAACATGGCACGGGATTTCTACGAGTTTGGTCCATTCCGCCTCGACCAGGCCGGACGTCGACTTTTGCGCGGCGGCGCGCCGGTCAGCCTTACACCCAAGGTTTTTGAGACGCTTCTCGTGCTGGTCGAACACCACGGCCAGAGTCTTAGCCGCTCAGAGCTGATTGCGCGGATTTGGCCCGAAACCTCCGTCGCCGAGCACAACCTGAATCAGTCCGTCGCCGTCCTCCGCAAGGTTCTTGACGATGATCCCCGCCAGCCGGACTACATCGCCACACTTCCTGGACGCGGCTATTCATTTATTGCCGAGGTTAGCCATACTGAGGTCCATCGGGTCGGCAACGGCAACCAGTCATCCCAACTTCCCGCGAACGGCGACGCTGACCCGGGGGTACACCCGATTGAACCTCGGCCAGGAGCAGCGAGCGATCCAACTCCTTCAGCAGTCGAAAGTGTTGCCTCACCTCCGGCAATCAACCCAGGGAGACCTAAAAGGCAATGGCAGTATTCCGCTGCGGGGGCGGCAACTGTTGTTTTAGTTGTTGCGCTCACCATGGCTTCGCCTGTGGGCGACCGAATACGGCCCGCGATAGAGTCCATGCGGTCGATATTTCCCCCCGCCTTGCCCCGTTCCGTATCCGTCTTGCCTTTCGAAGATTTGGGTGTCTCCTCTTCCGCGCCGGAGAGGCAATACATCGTCAGCGGTCTTACCGAGGAACTGACCGCCGAGTTGGCCCGGCTGCGCGGGCTCAAGGTAATCGTCGGACGACTTTTATCCCACCCCGAACCTGAAGCTATGTCCGTTCCTGCCGCTTTGGATCCCAGGTCCGTGGGCCGTAATCTCAATGTTGAAAGTTTGCTGAGAGGCAGCGTGCGCCGCTCCGGCGAACAATATCGTATCGCCGTACAACTGATTAATGCGCGGGACGGCCGTGAACTCTGGTCTGGCGTGTACACCGCCGATGTCTCCGACATTCCCAGCGTTGAAGAGCAGGTTGTCCGGCACACCGCTGACGCGCTTCGCATCCCCTGGTCTGCCAGTCTGGATGAGCAGTGGGCCCGTCGTCACGTCGAAAATTCCGAGGCCCACGATCTGTATTTACAGGCGCGCTACTTGTGGAGCACGCGCAATAGAGACGCCTTAGATCGCAGCGTCCTGTTATTCCGGCAAGCGATCGCGAAGGATCCTTCCTACGCGCGAGCCTATGCCGGACTCGCAGATTCGTACATCGTGATGGCGACCAATAGTCAGCAGATGCCCGTCGCCACAGCTGTTCCCCTGGCACGCGCTGCGGCGGTGAAGGCGTTGCAACTCGATCCGACTTTGGCCGAACCGCATGCCACACTCGGCTTGCTCAAATCGAAATTCGACTGGGACTTCGCCGGCGCGCAGGAGGAATTCAGGCGATCTTTCGCGCTCAATCCTGGCTACGCCACGGCGCATCACTGGGCCGCGCAAAACCTGACCGCTATGGGCGACTTCGAAGCCGCCAATGCCGAGTTGCGCAAGGCGCAGGAACTCGATCCATTGTCCCCGATGATCTTCGAGGGTCTCTTCGAAAACTATTATTACTGGCACCGTTTTGACGATGCAATCCAGACCATGCGTGCCCTCCAGGGACGCGACCCCATCGCGTTCGAAAACGCCCTATTTTCATGGGCATTCGGAAACGCATACCTGGCAAAAGGCATGTACCCAGAGGCGGAAGCGATCTACCGCGAAATGGTGGACCACCACGGGATGGATGTGTACTCTCTCCGATTGGCACAGGCGCAGGCGCTGGAAGGACATCACGTGGAAGCTCGCGCTGCCCTCGAGAGCATCAAGCGCAGACCCGACAGCAGCGTCAGCCCATTGAACCTTGCCCGTGTTCATGTGGCCTTGGGAGAAACAGATGCAGCCATCGCGCTGTTGCAGCGGGCGTATCAGGAGCGCGATCCGGACGTCACGATTATGAAATACGACCCGGACTTTGTGGCGCTCGCCGCCGACGTGCGCTTTCAGCAATTGGTTCAACGCGTCTCGACGCAAAGCGAACCGAAGGACGCATCCGGCCGTTGACAAGATTTAGAGGAAGCCCGGGCTGCGGCGCTTGGGGCGATACCGGAGGTGCATCCGGTGTCTACTCGCCGTGCTTGGAAGCGCCGACGATAATAATGCGGGCGTCTTCTCCAACAACGGTTCGAACGCTACCGCCTGATTGCGGACAACGAAGCGGTCGAGACGCTTCCTCAATTGTGTACTTTCTGTTACGCCCGCGAAGTACCTAGACTCTTTCCGAGCTGGCTCGGTTCGCTTTCCTCTCCTGCTAGCGAGGAGTCGGCCGCTGCCCGCCCGGAGTCATAATTCATCGATCTGGGGGCCGGAGAAGAACGCGCGCCCACGCGCGTCGCATCAAGCCTTTCTCGCATTTGGCGCTCTGCGGTAGCAATCTGGGAGGCGGTCATGTCTTGTTTCAGCGCGTTCTTGGTGCGTGTGATCTGATCCGTGGCGATGCTAAACCACGCGTAAGCCTCCACCAGATCGCGGTCGCTTTTGCGTCCCATCGAGAAGATGCGCGCCAGCGCCAGTTGCGCCGCTATCACCCCGTTTTCTGCGGCCTTCTGACAAGAGGACAGGGTAGTCTCATCGTACGCATCCTCCGAATCGAGGCTCTTCCGGACGAGGGGCGGCGCGACGCCTGGGCTGAGCGTCATGAAGAGCAGTTCGATTCGGTTGGAGACGCCCAGCTTGTCGAAGATGCGGAAGAGGTAATTCTTGATCGTGTGCTGGCTCAGGCCGATTCGTTCAGCGATCTCGCGATTCGTCATGCCCTCGGCGAGACAGGCGACCACCTCGGCTTCACGTTTGGTGAGCAGATTCATGCCTTTTCGATCGACGGCCTTAATCTTGGGGGTGGAGACCAAGGCCTCCAGCAATAAGGTCATCTGATCGCGGCTTACCCATGCCTGGCCTTCGTGAACACGGTGAATGCAACGGCGGAGGACATCGGAATCCTCCTGAATGTGGAAAACGCCTCTGGCGCCAGCCCGAAAGGCCTCCAGAATGGAATCGGGGGTCGAAGAATTCAGCAGCATCACCGCGCGGGCGTGGGGATTGGTTTCGCGGAGTTCCTGCAAGGTTTTTAATCCCAACTGGGCGTCTCCCTCTGCGAAGGCGCTGAGGACAAAGACGTCAGTCATCTGGCGGCGGGACGCAGCAACCACACTGACGGTGGTGAGAGGGGAACTGACGACCTGGAAATCCGGATCGCGCGCGAGAGCCGCGGCCAGCAATTCGGTATGAAATGGCGAATTGTCGGCGACGAGTACGCGGATTATGCGATCGCGCTGATTAGGGTCTTGCGGCATCGGCGTTTTCCTGCGGACGTGCTGCTGGTAGTGCTTTGCCTTGGGGTCACGTGCAAAACAATCTGCGTACAAAGATTTGACAGAATCAGATCCGAGCGAGCCGACGAATGGGGGTCCGTCAGAAACGATTTAAAGTTCTACTCGCACCGAGACCGAGGGAGAGGCTTCTAGTACGAATTCCTCAATTCCAAACGAGGAACTTCGACTGGAAGTGCCCAATACTACCAAGAAGTGCGGACAGTAGCAAGAGATTTACACTCGGTTTCGACGTCGGTGTTGCAGCCGTCTGCAACTTGTTGCTCCTGCGTGCACAACCCCGGGCAATCGCCGGAGGGTTTTCGAGGTCGAAAGCCGGCGTTTCAGCTCGGAAAAGCGGTGGTGCGCGGTAGTCTCGTTTCTTCAAGAACGAGCAATCGCGCACTTTAGCGGAGTCCGTCAATGGCACAAATTGGCGGAAAAAGGCCCGGAAGTGCGACGAAAATGGCGACCGTTTCGTGTAACTCCTGTAATCAATGGACTTCGCTGCTGGTTACTGTGAGCATAGGAAGAACGTCTCTAAGTATCTATTCCATTTGGTATGTAGATTCGACCCGTGAGCATTGGCCTCCATGTCTCTGGGTATGGGTACCACTTGCAGCGAAATGCATCCAGGAATAGATTTTTTTGAACGTGAGAAACCGTAAGTAGGGCTTCCCCGGGCCCAGTACTCGATTTCCCCCAAAATCGTGTGGTCTCGCGTTATTACGTCAAACTTGTCGCGTTTGGGCCAAAAGCAGTATGTGGCTCAGAGGGCGAAGCTATGGCCGCCATCCCTGGTCTCTGCGAAAATCCGAGCGTCCCACTAGCGGCTGTCAGCTGCGACGCAAGCTGGTATGCGGTGCAAACTCGCGCCCGGCACGAGAGAGTTGTGGTCCAGCGCTTCCAGGATAAGGGGCTGACGACCTTCCTGCCGGTCGTCACCGAAAAGCGGCGCTGGAGCGATCGTTGGAAGCAAGTGGAGTTGCCGCTATTTAGCTGTTACGTGTTCGTCAAGATGATGGCGACGAACGAAGACCGGATGAAGGTGCTTAGCACTGACAGCGTTTTCGATCTGGTGGGTACTCCACGCCATGGCACGCCGATTCCTGACGATCAAATTGAAGCCGTACAAGTCATCGTGACCGAGCGAATGAACTGGGAAGTATGTCCTTTTATTAAGATAGGCCAGCGTGTACGCATCCGCAGCGGATCGTTGGCTGGCGTCGAAGGAGTTCTTGTCTCCCGGAACGGAAAACGTTCGGTCGTAGTATCGGTTGATGCCATCCAGCGCTCGCTCGCGGTGCGTGTAGAAGGATACGAGATCGAGGCCGCCTAAGGCTTTCAGCTTTACTGTTCCACCCTTCCTTACGATTTTTCACCCGTCACCTTTCAAGGACCGATCCGTGGCCAAGACCGCAATTGAAACCGTGCATCTTCTGGTTGTAAGCCGAGAGCCAGCGGTACTCCGCCCGCTGTGGTCGATCGGCGAGTCCAA
This sequence comes from uncultured Acidobacteriaceae bacterium, assembly GCA_963803645.1. Taxonomy (GTDB): domain Bacteria; phylum Acidobacteriota; class Terriglobia; order Terriglobales; family Acidobacteriaceae; genus Acidiflorens. The sequence goes on from CAWDNK010000007.1 coordinate 3,051,219, forward strand.
CAGCTGGCATCTGGAAACGGCCGGCAGCGGTTGGGAGGCGCTGGAGCGACTGCAAAGCGGCGCAGTACCCGACCTGCTGTTGCTCGAACTCTCGGGCGACGATGGCGATGGTTTGCATGTGCTGCGTTGGCTGCGTCGCGTGCGCCCGGACGTGCCTATCGTTCTGATCTGTCCACACGATGACGCGGACCACAAACGCGAGGCGATCCGAATCGGCGCGCAGGCAATCCTGGTGCGGCCACTCGAAGCGCGGCAGCTCGAATACGTCATTCGGCGCCATGTTGGTTCAGCCGCACAGCCCGTGGAGAGTGACATTTGCAGCGATGACGTGGAGCCGATCGGGGACGGCGCATTCTTTGTTGCGGCGAGCCCGACCATGCGCAAGCTTCGGGCCCAAGCTGAACTATTAGCGCAGACACAAGTCCCAGTGTTAGTCGTGGGAGAAGGTGGAAGCGGCAAGACCAGCGCAGCCCACCTGATTCACGGTTTGTCAGTGCGATCGGGACTGAAACTGGTCAAGGTAAACTGCGGGGCACTGCCCGGACGTCTTTTAGAAGAAGAGCTGTTTGGATCGAACCGTGAAATGGAAAACGGGTTCGGACGGACGAGGACTGGCAAGCTTGAATGGTGCGAGAAGGGAACCCTGCTGCTCGACGAGATCGTCGAGATGCCACCGGATTTGCAGCACATGCTGCTCCAGGTGCTGGAAAAGAAGCAGTTCGGGCGAAACGGCAAGGATAAGTCCGTTGACCTTGACGTGAGAATCCTGGCCACGACCAGCGCCAACATCGAACAGGCGGTTGCCGCAAAGAAGTTTCGAGAGGACCTGTACTACTGCCTGAGCGCGTTTACACTGCACGTTCCGCCACTGCGTCAACGCAGGGACGAAATTCCGCTGCTGATGCACCACTTCATGCAGCAGCTGGCAAAGCACTTTAGCCTTCCGAGACGTGAGTTCACGCCGGCGGTACTGGAAGCCTGTCAGCAATATGCCTGGCCGGGAAACTTGAGTGAACTCGAGCGATTCGTGAAGCGGTACCTCGTGATGCCGGATCACGAATTGACATCGAGTCAGGAGTTCTTCTCGGCAGGAACTGACACCGGTCGCGCGGCTACTCAATTGAAAGGATCGGCTCCAGTTGCTCTTGAGTCCAGAGAGCAGGAACAGAGTCTCGTGCCGCACTCGCTCAAGTCGCTGGTGCAGAGCGTGCGAGTCGAGGCCGAGAGGAACGCCATCGTTGCCGCGCTTCAGAAGACAGGATGGAACCGAAAGGCAGCCGCACGCATGATCAAGGTGAGTTATCGCACTTTGCTCTACAAAATCGACCAATACCACCTAAGACCCAACGTCGGGCTGCAACTTCTTGAGCCGCCCGCCTCTAACGGCACCGGGGACGAAACTAGCAACGGAAATAATGGGAACGATAAGTTGAGGACCGTGTGATCCGGTCAATAGATGAATCGTCAGGAGCGAATATGAAGATGACGATAGTTAAAAGCGGTTTGCGACGGATTGTCGTGCTTTGTGGGTGTGTTCTTGTGTCGGGCATCATTGCTGCACAAACTCCTCCCGCCAAACCTGAGGCCGCGAAGTCGACGAATGAGGCAAAGCTTGTTGATCCGGCGCCGGTCCAGTCGGCCTCTGCCGCGGAGGCCGCTACCACGCCCCACGACGACAGTTTTGTGATCGGCAACGATGACGTGCTGTCGATCAATGTCTGGAAGGAACCAGATGTTTCGCGTGCGACGATTCCGGTGCGATCGGACGGGAGGATCTCGCTGCCGCTGGCAGGCGAAATCCAGGCGGCTGGTCTGACGCCCTTGGGGCTGGAGCGCGCGATTGCAGCCAAGCTGCAAAGCTTCATCTCCGACCCTGAAGTCACTGTGATGGTGACGCAGATCAACAGCCGGAAGTTCAACGTTCTGGGGCAAGTGACGAAGCCGGGAGCTTATCCACTGACGAACTCCCTAACCGTGCTCGACGCGATTGCGCTATGCGGCGGTTTCCGCGACTTTGCCAAGAAGAAAGCCATCTACGTTCTGCGACAGAACTCGGATGGCACGCAGGCGCGCATTCCCTTTAACTACAAAGAAGTGCTTAAGGGCGAAAACCCCGCGCAGAACATCAAGCTTCAGCCCCACGACACGATCGTCGTCCCCTGAGAGCGACTATGTTTATTCGAGCATGCATGACCCTGGCATTGCTAATTGGCGCACCCTTGTGGGCGCAGACTGACGCTCCTGACAGCTTCGACACGCAGCCAGCCAGTCCTTTGAATGACACCACAATGCTCACTCCACCCCCGGTGAGTGGTCAGTCTTACCCGACGGCCCTAGGTTCGGAAATGCGGTCCAATTATTTGCGCTACGGTCTCAGCTTTACATCTGCATATAGCGACAACACTTTGGGCGGCGCGACTCCGGTGAGCGATGTGAGCTATTCCATCTTGCCGACGATTGCTTTGGATGAAACGACGCCAACCCTGCATTCCGTGCTCACGTACAACCCCGGATTCACGCTCTATCAGCGGATCGGCTCTCGCGATGAGGCAGACGAAGACCTTTCACTCAACGTCACTGATCGCTTGAGTCCGCATGTGAGCCTGACCGCCCGAGATGGCTTCCAAAAGAGTTCGAGCGTGTTCAACCAACTGGATTATGGATCGGGCGGCGTCTCGGGTGGATCGCAGGGTGGTAATGACTCAGTGGTTGCGCCGATTTCTCCGTTCCTTCGCAACTCTGGAAATGTTGGCGTTTCCTATCAATTCGCGGCCAACGGAATGGTCGGAGCGAATGGAACGTTCACAAATTTGCACTATTACAATTCGGCCGAGGTGTCGGGACTGGCCGATTCGAGCACGCAAGGTGGATCGGTATTCTTCTCGCTTCGCGCCTCACGGCTGCACTACTTCGGTGTGACGTACCAGTTTCAGAGAATTGTGTCTTCGTCTTCAACTGAGGGACAAAGCGAAACTCAGACTCACACCGTGATGTTCTATTACACGCTCTATCCGACTTCCCGGTTGTCCATTTCAGTATTCGCAGGACCACAGTATTCAAACACGGCGCAGCCCGCGATAGCCGGTTTGACGTTGCCTCCGGCAACTGCCTGGAACCCCACTATTGGCGGCAGTTTTAGCTGGCAAGGCCAGCTGACAAACGTAGCCTTCAGCTACTCGCAAGCAATCTCGGGCGGCGGAGGACTTAACGGGGCAGTCCATATGGACAGCGCGACTCTCTCATTGCGCCGGCAGATTACGCGCACTCTGGATGCGTCAATCTCAGGCGCTTACACACAGAACAATGTGCTGGGATCTCCTCTGTTTGGAGGAAGCAACGACGGGCACAGTCTTTCCGGAACAGGGTCGCTCTCGAAGCAACTCGGCGAGCACGTCAGCCTGCAGCTGGGCTATACCAGACTTCATCAGGATTACAGCAACGTAGCCGTCCTAGCGGCGACTCCAAACACAAACAGGGAATCCTTAACCGTGTCCTACACGTTTTCAAGACCGCTGGGAAGATAAGAAAGCGATGAGATGGTAGACGAAATCGACCAACAAGATCAGGAGAGCTTTGACCTGCAGCGCTGGTTGGGTGCGACACGGCGCCGCTACCTGTACTTCCTGATCCCACTGCTGTTTGGATGGCTGATCGTGTGGGGCGCCAGTTGGGTCATTCCGCCTGTGTATCGGTCCGGCACGCTGATTCTGGTCGAACAGCCGACAATGCCGAAGGACTATGTCACTCCCAACGTGACGGATGATCTGCAAGAAAGACTCCAGAGCATCACCCAGCAGATTCTTAGCCGTACCCGTCTGCTACAAATTATCGACCAGGTGAAAATCTACGGTGACAGCCATAGCCAAATGACGCCCGATGAGAAAGTCGAGCGGATGCGCAAGGACATTGAGATTGAGCTGGTGCATGACGCGCACAACGACAAGATTACGGCATTCAACGTCTACTATTCGGCGCGTGATCCGCACCTGGCGCAGAAGGTCACAAGCGAGCTGACCAATTTGTTTATCAACGAGAATGTGGAAGTGCGGCAGCAGCAGTCCGAAGATACGACTCAATTTCTCGAGACGCAGTTAGAGACGGCTCGCAACGCCCTGTCTGAGCAGGAAGAAAGAATTCGGCAGTTCAAAGGGCAGCATGTTGGTGAGATGCCGGCGCAGCAAACGAGCAATCTGGCTATTCTGAATGGACTTCAATCGCAGCTGCAGAACGCAGAAGATGCGCTAAACACGGCGAAGCAGCAACGCATTTATCTCCAAACACTGATTGATCAGTACCGGACTATGCAGGGAACGGTTTCTACGGGCGGCGACACTCCGCAGAGTCTGCCAGCGATTGACAAAGAACTCGAAAGATTGAAGACGCAACTGGCCGAGATGAGCGCACGCTACACGGATCGCCATCCGGACCTTCGGAAACTCAAGGACCAGATCGCCCGTACAGAAAAAACGCGAGATGCGCTCGTTGCCGAGCTGACCACAAAGAATGCGACGACCACGGATGACGGCACGAAGGCGCGCGCGACCGATCTGGCACCAAACTCGCCGATCATGCAATTGCAAGGTCAACTGCACGCCAATCAAGTTGAAATTGCCAGCCGCGAGCACGCCATCGCTGAATTGAAGACGAGTCTCGGCGAATATCAAGCGCGGCTGAACCAGGAACCGGTGCGGGAGCAGCAACTGGCGGACCTAACGCGCGGATACGATCAATCGAAAGCGAGCTACGACGAGCTGCTCAAAAAGAAAAATGAGTCGGAAATGGCCACCAGCATGGAACGATTGCAGCAGGGTGAGCGCTTTCGTGTCCTTGATCCTCCGGGCCTGCCGTCGAAGCCGGATTTTCCAAACAGGCTCAAGTTTTGTGGAATGGGCCTGGGAGTTGGCCTCATGTTGGGGCTGGTGGTCGCCGGCGGGTTTGAATTGATGGACGACCGCATGCACAGCGAACAGGAAATCAAGGACTTGCTGCCAGTCGGGATTATGGTTGAGATTCCGGAAGTATTGAATTTTTCAGACCAACAAAGCAGTAAGCGGAAGACGCGCTTTGCTTGGACCCTGACAGGAGTGGTAGTAATCACGATCCTGGCGGGCTCAGCGGTCAGCTTTCTGTACGGCTAAGTCCTTCACTTAATGTATAAAGCTTTCTTCAATCTCACACGAAACCCCTTCGAGCTCACGCCCGATCCGGAATTTCTGTTTGTCACAAAGCGGCACAATGAGGCGCTGGCAGCCCTGTATTACGGTGTGCGGCGGCATAAGGGCTTTGTCGTCCTTACCGGGGAAGTCGGGACCGGCAAAACGCTATTGCTCCGATGCCTGCTTCAGTTATTCAAACAGAGCAAAGATGTTGCCTACGCCTATGTGTTCAACAACCGGCTGGCACCGACCGAGTTTCTGCAATATGTTCTCAGCGATTTTGGGCTTTCAACGACCGGCAAGAACAAAAGCGAGTTGCTGATTGAGCTCGGCCAATTCTTAATTTCGCGCGGCACGAAGAAGCAGACCACCGTGCTCATCGTAGATGAAGCGCATGCTCTGTCGGCCGACATTCTCGAAGAGGTTCGATTGCTGACGAACCTTGAAACGACCGATGACAAGCTCATACAGATACTTCTAGTCGGTCAGCCCGAACTAGATCAGAAACTCGATTCCGTTGGACTCCGGCAACTCAAGCAGAGAATCGCGTTGCGCTCGCATCTCGATCCGCTGGATGCGGACGAAACGCGTGGATACATAGAACGGCGTTTGCAGATTGCCGGCGCGAATTCACACGCGGGAATATTGTTTCCACCATCCACAGTTGCCGCGGTATATCGACACTCGCGAGGCTTCCCACGGCTTATCAATACGATTTGCGAGAACGCCCTGGTCACGGCATATGCGAAGCAGTTGCGCAGCGTGACTCCTGAGATCATCCACGGAATCGCCGCCGACTTCCGCCTCGATGTAGTGCAGCAGCCTGAGATTGAAAATGACGAACCGATTGCTGAACCTGACGTGCGGCGGGCGGCCAAAACATTGCTTGAGATGTTCGCGGCGCTGCATAAGGCTGCACCGCAAGAAGCGGAGTTGCGCGTTCCTCTCCACGTCAGGGGGCGCGATCTATGAGCTACATATTTGACGCGCTGCAAAAATCAGAATCAGAGCGCTCCGGAATTGACAGGAAAGCGTTAGCCGCAGCGACCGATGTGTTGCAGGTCGCGGAGCGTCAAGCGGCGCGGGATGCCGGAAATCACGGGCAGGCCGCGACTGTTGCGGATGGGGATGCTGCCTTCATCGAAGATGCTTCAGCGCCATCCAGTACTTTGCAGTTCCCGACTACAGCAGAGCCAGCGACAAAGCCTTCGGTTGACCAGTTCGGTCAATTTCAATCGCTGCGAATGATGGTTCCGCTTCAAAGTCGCCTGGTTTGCGTTACCGACAAGGAGAGCCTCGCCGCTGAAAAATTCCGGTTTCTCGCGGTTCGGTTGCGGCAGATGCAGCAGACGCGAGCGCTCAAGAGGGTGCTCATTACGAGCTCCGTTCCGCAGGAAGGGAAGAGCACGGTAGCTGCGAACCTCGCGTGCACGCTCGCGCGCCGAGCGAGACAGAGAACACTTCTGTTGGATGGCGATCTAAGGCGGCCGTCGCTGACGAACATATTCGGGCTGGGCAAAATTCCTGGGTTGTGTGAATGGCTGCAAGGGGACAGCGGCCCGGCAGAGTGCATCTATCACCTGGAAGAAGCGGGCCTATGGATTCTCCCGGCAGGCAGTACGCCTCGAAATGCGCTCGAGCTAATGCAATCGGGAAGGCTCTCGGCCCTGATGGACCAGTTAACAGCGTGGTTCGATTGGATCGTAATCGATACCCCGCCGGTCCTTCCTTTGGCTGACACGAGCGTGTGGATGCGCCTGGCGGACGGCGTTCTTCTCGTTGCGCGGCAGGGAACCAGCGAAAAACGTCAGCTGCAGAGGGGCTTGGAAGTGGTCGACCGGTCAAAGCTGATCGGCGCATTGCTTAACTGCTCATCGAACGCCTCTCACAACGATTACTACTACCACTACAAACCCACGGTTGCTGCGCAGCTGGAAGCTAATCCTCAAAAGTAGTTATCTCGGCAACGACATACCGTAGATCTCGCAGGGACTGATGCTCGCTGTCGTTGCCGCCGCAGGAAATCATCACATCCCCCAAGGTTTGTCCACTAGCAGTGCTGAACAGAACAAGGAGAATACAAATTGACTTTGCGAAACTCGGTTCCTGAGGATGCACGCCGATCGTTCGTAGAGCGCTCGGGTGCAGAGGGCGAACGCACCGTCCTTGGTGAAGAAGCTTTTCGTCGGATGATTTCGATTGAGCGCAAGAGAACTGAGCGCTCGCAAAAGCCTTTCCTGCTGATGCTGCTCGACTGTGGCAGCCGCAACGGTTCGAAGAAGAACGGCAAGGCGCTGGAGGATGTTGTCGCGGCCCTGCTCGCATCGACCCGAGAAACCGATATAACGGGCTGGTACGAGGATGGGAATGGAGATCGGCGTGATGTTTACAGACCTGGTCTTCGACGACAAGAGTACAATTCTTAGCACAATGCTGACTCAGGATTAGCACAACATTACGAGACCACCTGCCCTTCGAGCAATTCAATCAAATCAGTATCTCGTTTCATTTCTTTCCGGACGATTGGGATCACGAAAGCTCTGGGCGACCCAGCAATCCGACCTTGTACCCCGATCTTGCCCATCATCACAGCAATCGACGATTGCTGTCGGGCATAAAGCGATTGATCGACATTGTCGGAAGCACATTAGCATTGATCGTTTTCTCCCCAATATTGTGATTATCGCGGCGGCGATCAAAGCGACATCGAAAGGACCGGTGTTCTTCAAGCAACAAAGAATTGGACAACACGGTAAGCAGTTTACTTTTTTGAAGTTCCGGTCGATGAAGGTCGACAACGATTCGCAGCGTTCACGAGGAATATGTGAGGAAACTCATTGCCGGCCAGGCAGAGCGTCAAGACCTTCAAACGGAAATGGTGAAGGCGTTTACAAGCTTACCGACGACGATCGGATCACGCGAGTCGGCGCATTCTTGCGGAGAACAGCCTAGATGAGATGCCGCAGTTCCTGAATGTTCTCAAAGGAGACATGTCGCTGGTCGGGCCCCGTCCGGCGATTCCCTATGAGGTAGTGGCTTACCAGACCTGGCACCGACGGCGGGTATTGGAAGTAAAGCCCGGGATCACTGGTTTGTGGCAAGTGAACGGGCGAAGTCGCATCACATTCGACGAGATGGTTCGGCTCGACTTGCGATATGCGAAAGCCTGGTCACCTTGGATGGACATCAAGATCCTGCTGCTTACTCCCCGCGCCGTATTGCTTGGTGAAGGCGCGCACTAACCTCACGTAGTTCGCTTTCTGCTTTAGCCCTCCCCGCAAAACCTAACGTCAAAAGAGGCTTAAATGGCTACCTATCTGGCAAAACCTGACAACGTGCATCATTCGGGAGACAAAAATGACGTCGTAAGATTCGGTGTGATCGGCTACGGCTATTGGGGACCAAACGTAGTCAGAAATCTGGATCAACTGGAGGGTCCAAGGTTGTCGCGGTAAGCGATAAGAGTCCGGCCGCGCTGAAGCGGGCTGCAAAGGCGTACCCGAATGTCACCGTGTCAGAAGACAGCGCCGATATCATCTCATCTCCGGATGTTGACGCGGTAGCTGTGGTCACTCCGGTGTGGACCCACTATGAACTGGCCAAGGCAGCGCTCGAAAACGGCAAGCATGTTTTCGTCGAAAAGCCGTTTACCAGCAATGCCGCCCAAGCCGAAGAACTCATCAATTTGGCGGCGCGAAAAAACCTGAAGATCATGGTGGACCATACGTTTCTGTTCACCGGAGCGGTCAAGAAAATCGGGCAGTTATTAGACGACGGAACGCTAGGAAAGATCTATTACTACGATTCGACGCGCGTTAATCTGGGGCTCTTTCAGCACGACATCAACGTCATTTGGGACTTCGCGCCGCATGATCTGTCGATCATCGACCATCTGATTAAGGAAGCGCCCGAGGCGATTTCGGCTACCGGACAGAATCACTTGAATGGGCATGAGGATATTGCCTTCATCACGATCTATTTCCCGAACAAGATCATCGCGCACATCAATGTGAATTGGCTTTCTCCGGTAAAGATTCGCACCACGCTGATCGGCGGCGAGAAAAAGATGCTGGTGTGGAACGATCTCGAAGCCGACGAAAAGATCAGAGTTTACGATAAAGGTGTGGATGTCACCAGCCAGCAGGGTCTTTACAACTTGCTGGTGAACTATCGCTCGGGCGATATGTGGTCTCCGCAGGTCAATCGGATTGAAGCGCTGACCCAGGAGCTTGCCTACTTCGTCGATTGCATTTTGCACGACAAGGCCCCGATCAATGATGGAGCGGCTGGGCTTCGAGTGGTGAAAATGCTGGAGGCGGCGACGGAGTCTCTCCGCAACCGGGGTTCGCTCGTTTACCTGTGATCGGCATTTAGAACGCAACGAGAGAAAGTCAGGCTTATGGATTCGTACTTGTGCATCGCTCCCGACGTGAAGCTGGGCAAGAACGTCAAGCTTTCGAAGTTTATCAATCTTTACGGATGTGAGATTGGCGACGAAACCAAGGTTGGCGCATTCGTCGAGATTCAGAAAAATGCCAGCATCGGCAAACGCTGCAAGATTTCAAGCCACACGTTCATCTGCGAGGGAGTGGTGATCGAGGACAACGTGTTCATCGGGCACGGGGTCACATTCATCAACGACAGCTATCCGCGGGCCACAACTGCCGAAGGCGGTTTGCAGACAGAGGCCGATTGGAAGGTGGAGCGCACGGTCATTAAGAAGGGCGCGTCGATCGGATCAGGCTCGACCATTCTTTCCAAAACAACTGTCGGAGAAAATGCCATCGTGGGAGCGGGCAGCGTGGTCACGAAAGACGTGCCTGCCAACAGTATCGTTGCCGGAAATCCGGCAAAGGTTTTGCGGTATATCGAACAGACTGCGGAGATTACAAAATGAGCGTTCATAGTAATGGCAATATTCCTTTTCTTGATCTTGTCACTCCTCACGTCGAACTTGAGCAGGAGTTGACTGCCGTTTTTCAGAAGGCAATACGGAGCGCTGGATTCATCGGCGGGCCTATGGTGCAGGAGTTTGAAGAAGCATTCGCGAAGTTCTGCGACGCGAAGAATGCGATTGCCGTGAACAGCGGCACGGACGCATTGCGGTTTGCGCTCATGGCGTGCGGGGTAAGATCGGGCGACGTGGTAGTTACTGTGCCTCACACTTTTATCGCGACGACAGAAGCGATTTCACAGGCCGGCGCGTCGCCGGAATTCGTTGACGTCGACGAGCGGACTTACAACATGGATCCCGCGAAGCTACGGGAGTATCTGGAAGAGCAGTGTGATAGGGACCCGTATGGGCCGACTGATCAGCCGGCGGAGCGGACGTCCGGTCACGGCGGTGGTTCCGGTGCATCTCTATGGGCAAGCCGCCGACATGGACCCGATTTTAGAACTTGCGGACCGGTATGGGCTGATCGTTGTCGAAGATGCGTGCCAGGCACACGGCGCCGAGTACTTTTCGGCCAAGCGTGGCCAATGGATGAAAGCTGGTTCGATGGGCCGAGCCGCTGCTTTCAGCTTTTATCCGGGAAAGAATCTCGGGGCTTGCGGAGAAGCTGGGGCCGTGACGACCAATGACAAGACTCTCGCCGACAAAGTGAAAATGTTGCGCGATCATGGTCAGGCCAAGAAGTACTACCACGACGTGGAGGGCTACAACGGCCGGCTGGACGCGATTCAGGCCGGATTGCTGCATGTGAAACTATCGCATCTTGCCAAGTGGAATGCGCAGCGCCGGGAACGGGCCGCCGAATACAAGCGGTTGCTGGGCGCGGCGGATTGCGGAGTTCAAGCGCCGTACGAGCCTTCCTGGTCGAAAGCGGTATATCACCTTTATGTCGTTCGAATCGACGAGCGCGAAGGAATGATGGAGCACTTAAAGAATGCAGGTGTCGGGACTGGAATTCACTATCCGATTCCGCTTCACCTGCAGAAAGCCTACTCATCAATGAACTATAGGCTGGGCGATTTCCCGGTGGCTGAGAAAGTGGCAGCCGAGATTGTGTCTCTGCCGATGTTTCCACAGCTGACCGCGGAACAACAGGGGCGTGTCGTAGATGAGATTGTGCGATTTGTGCAGACGGCGCCGCCCAAAGAGGCGATGACGGAATCCGCTGTGCTCAGCCCCGGCCGAGCAGAGCGCGTAGCGCAAGGCACTCAACAATCGCCCGGTTACTTACAAAGAGTCTGAGCAAACTATGAAACTTTCAGTCATTGGCGCTGGCTATGTAGGACTTACGACCGCTGCCTGCCTCTCTCAAATCGGCCATGAGGTATTCTGCAGCGAGAGCGACGTTGAAAAGCTCAATAAGCTGCAAAACGGCGTAATACCGCTTTTTGAGCCGCATCTGCAGGAGGTTGTAGAAAGCGTAACGCGAAAATCCGGTCATCTCAGGTTCGGTTCGACGGAAGACGCGATCGACTGGGGCTGCGCTATCTTCATCTGTGTCGGAACTCCGCCTCTGGCGAATGGCGACGCAGATCTTTCCGCCATTGAAGGAGCGGCGCGGTTGATCGCGAAGCGGGCTTCCGGATACCGATTGGTCGTTGAAAAGAGCACGGTGCCCGTTCAGACCGGCGCCCGGATTCGGAAACACCTAGCAATCCACAGTCGCCAACGGATTGGATTGCGACGTCGCGTCGAACCCGGAGTTTCTCAGAGAAGGTTCAGCGGTCGAGGATTTCCTGCATCCGGACCGCATAGTATTGGGCACTGACTCGACCCGCGCTGCCAAGCCTCCTGATGCAGATTTACGAACCGATTGTCCAGCAGACCTTCGCTTGCCCAGTCCACAAACCCTGTTCGAAGCGAATCAGCCGCGCTTTCTCGTCACGGATACGAGTTCGGCGGAATTGATCAAGCATGCATCAAATTCATTCCTGGCGATGAAGATTTCATTCATCAATATGGTCGCCCATCTTTGCGAAGTCGTTGGCGGCGACGTGACAAGAGTAGCTGAGGGCATGGGACTCGATCCCCGCATAGGTTCCGCGTTTCTTAATCCGGGCATCGGGTTCGGCGGGTTTTGCTTTCCGAAGGACCTCCAGGCGTTTCGTGCGAATTGCCGAGAAGGCTGGGTGCGATTTTTCACTGCTGAAAGAGGTTGAGAAAATCAATCAGCGGCAACTCGAGTTCTTCATCGAAAAGGTTCGGAAGGAGTTGTGGTCATTGCGAGGCAAGAAGTTAGCATATGGGGCTTGGCTTTTAAGCCCAATACCGATGATGTTCGCTTTGCGCCCTCGATCGCACTCTTGAAGGCATTGACGGAGGAGGGAGCGACGGTTAAGGCGTACGATCCGGTAGCCACGGAAAAAGCGAAAGTCGTCCTGCCAGATGTCAAGTACTGCTCCGATCCCTACGAGGCGGCCTCAGACGCGGATGCAATTTTGATCGTCACTGAGTGGGACGAGTTTCGCTGCGTGGACTGGGCGAGGCTTCGCCGGGTCGTCGAGCGACCGTTGATCATTGATGGGAGAAATATGCTGAATGCGAAAGACGTGTCCAGTCGCGGATTTGAATATATAGGTGTGGGTCAGCCTCCCGTTACGTCAGTAAACAACACCGCTACGGTTGAAGACGCTGCCCCAACGTTAGAAACAGAAACGTTTGCATGGACAACTACAGACCTTCTTAAGTAACGGACGTATTCGTGAGACGGTTCCTTTAAAGGGAGGATTCGGAAAATGAGACGAAGTGCCGAGGTCGTCATCGTCGGTCTGGGAGAGGTTGGAAAGCCACTCTTTGAGCTGATATCCAAATATCACCAGACAGTCGGAGTGGACATTTCCCCGCCTGCCGAGGGGATTGGGCAGGTTGATTTCCTCCACGTGTGCTATCCATTCCAAATTTCAGATTTCATCGGAGAAACAGCACGCTACATCGAACTTTTCAAACCGGCGTTGACGATTATCGATAGCACGGTGGGTGTCGGCACAACGCGCACGATAGCCAATCGTTGTGGCGCTGCTGTGGTTAACAGCCCGGTGCGCGGCAA
>CAWDNK010000008.1:0-438063 GCA_963803645.1 uncultured Acidobacteriaceae bacterium
TGACAGGGCAGCGTTCTAACCAACTGAACTACGTCCCCTTCATACATCGGGTCATTTAGCGGGAAATGACGCCAGAACATCTGTCCATGTTCCGTCTTCAAATCTTAACAGACTGAATTCTGATCTGTATAGGCGCGATCGACGCGAGCGCGTCTCTTGCCATCTTCACCCTTGCGCGTGATCTTTAGCGCGCGTCTCTCACGCGGAACGCGCGTTTCTGGGCCGATCCGAATTCGGCCCCCACCGAGGTGGCCCGATCCCGACTTTCTTTCGTTACCGCCGACACTTCCCTTCTTCGCCAATTTCGCCAACAATAGAAGTTTCCGTGGCTTCACTGTCCCTCAAACCCGGCAGCACTGCCATCGCCAGGGCCATTGAGCGCTACTTTAACGTCGCGCTCTTTCTGCTCGTGCTCAGCGGATTCGTCATGCTCGCATCCACCGGGGGCCTTGATCTTCCGGCCGTCGCTCTTGTGAGCCTGGCTCTCGTTGCCCGCGGATACCTGCTCCTCACGCAGCGAGACTTTAAGATCCCCGAGCGCTGGACGACCTATCTCACGCTGCTTTACGTTCTCGTTTATTTTGCCGACTATTTTTTTCTGTCGGGCAGCTTCCTTACGGCGACCATCCATCTTGTTTTGTTCTTAATTGTGATGCGCCTCTTCTCACTGCAACGGACACGCGATCACTATCTGCTAGCCGTGCTTTCTTTTCTCATGGTGCTCGCTTCGGCTGTGCTGACGGTTGGCAGCGCCTTCGTGTTTGCCTTTGCGGGCTTCCTGCTGGTCGCGGTTCTCGCCTTCGTGCTGATGGAGATGCGCCACTCCGTTGCCGGCGATGGCAGCGTGCGGAGCGCGAACTCCGTGCGCAGCGGCAACTCCACGCATGGCGAAACTTCAAAGCCCGATGCGCCAGTCGCCGAAGCAACCGGTTCCGGCGCTCTCCACCGGCGCATGGCGTACAGCCTGCTCGCCATCGCGCCTGCGCTCATGGTGTTGATCCTCGCGGGCAGCTTTCTGATTTTCTTTTTTCTGCCGCGTGTCTCATCCCGCTACTTGACCGCCTACGCGCCCACTAGCGATGTCGCCACCGGCTTCTCCGATCAATTGCAACTCGGACGGATCGGCCAGATTCAGCAGTCGAGTGTCGTCGTCATGCACATCGAGATCGACAATGACACGCAGGGGCTCTATGAACTGAAGTGGCGAGGGGTTGCGCTGAATGCGTTCGACGGCCGATCCTGGACAAATGAGTTCGGATCAAGGCCATTACCACTTACCGGGGGAGTCTACCGGCTGGGCCACCCGGACCCGCCCGGTTCGACCATCAACCCCGGCCGTTACATTCACTATCGAATCCTGATGGAGCCGATCGGCACCAATGTTTTCTTTCTCGCCGAAAGGCCGCTCGTCCTGGGAGGAGATTATCGTCCTGTCAGCGTGGATGCCGGCGGCGCGGTCTACAACCTCGACCAGCAACACCCCATCAGTCGGTACGGTGCTTTTTCGGAGCTCCCAGAAATCGACGGCGATGCGCTTCGGCTCGCATCCAATGCGATCCCCGAGGGCGCGGAGGCGTACCTGAAAGTGCCGGCTCTCGATCCTCGCGTTCCACGACTGGCCGAACAGATCACCGCATCGGCTCCCAGCAATTACGAGAAGGCGCTCGCCATCGAACAGTACCTGCGCACCCATTTTGGATACACCCTGCAACTTGGCCGTGCACGCCCCCAAGATCCCCTGGCCAATTTTCTCTTCGAACGTAAGCAGGGCCATTGCGAATATTTCGCCAGCTCGATGGCGGTGATGCTGCGCACGCTTGGCATTCCGTCGCGCATCGTGAACGGCTTTCGGGGCGGCGAATTCAACGACCTCACCGGCCAGTACGTCGTGCGCGCCAGCAATGCCCACTCCTGGGTAGAAGCCTTTTTCCCGGGATTTGGCTGGATCAGTTTTGATCCGACGCCCGCCGCCAATCT
Source organism: uncultured Acidobacteriaceae bacterium (assembly GCA_963803645.1). Classification (GTDB taxonomy): domain Bacteria; phylum Acidobacteriota; class Terriglobia; order Terriglobales; family Acidobacteriaceae; genus Acidiflorens. The sequence goes on from CAWDNK010000008.1 coordinate 1,978, forward strand.
GACAACCCGCACTGGCTGGTCGCGAGTTCAGCTTTACGTGGATGCCGCATCTTCATTCTGGCGAGAGTGGATCATCAACTACGACGCCAGTCATCAACGGGAGCTGAGCCACAACGCGGCCAACAACACGCGCCACTTTCTTGACGACGCACGCCGGTGGATCGAGCAGCAGCATCGAGCGCTGCTTCGATCCGCGCGCCGCGCCCATTATCACATCTCGAACTTCCCTGTGCGTTGGCTGGGCGGCCTGATGGCAATCGCAATCGCCTTGATTGTCGCAGTGAACTCCCGCCACCTACTGCGCGCTCTTCGGGCCTGGAGCCTGCGCGCAAATCCCCGTCGGGCCCCGCGCGAGGCCGCCGCGCTTTGGTACGACCGCATGGTCGCGCGCCTGAACAAACTTGGTTGGCGTAAATCGCCCTCGCAAACGCCGGCAGATTTTGTCGCCGCCATCCAGGAACCGGCTCTGAGAACGAAAGTGGCGACCTTCACGCGTTACTACGAGTCTGCGCGCTTCGGCCAATCGACCGCCGACGCCGAGATATTGCCCGAACTTTTTGAGGAAATTACAGCGGGAGAAAGTCAGCCATCCAAACCAACGCGCGGCTGAGGCATCCGGCAAAACATCGGCTAGAAGCGATGCATTACGCCGACGCCTACATAGTAGTTGTGCTGCCGGCTGCGATCGGTATCGACGTTATACGACGGCTCGCCGGAATAGAAATCGCGCGCCTCTCCCCGAAAACCCCAGCGCTGCCAGAACCACACATCGAGTCCCGCTCCGAACTGAACGACGCCGGTATTGCTGCCGATCGGGCCAGTGTTCGTTCCATAAAATTCGTCGCGCGGCGCGTAACGAAAGCGGCCATAACCTCCGCCAACGCTCACCCAAGGGCTAACGCTGTCATTGGGAAAAACGTTCGCCCTTACCGACGGAGTAATAAACAGCGCTCCGATGTCATTCGGAATTCCGTGGGCGGCCAGATTCAGATTCATCCGCGGATAGATGCCCACCGGCAACTCGGCATGGATGCCGAAAATCTTCGCCGTCTTGAGCAGCCGGCCATAGTTAAAAGCAAAGGCGATCGGATTCCCAAAATGAAGCGATGGATTGAAGGAGAGACCTGTGTTGTAGACGGTCTGAGTGCTGACGAATTCCGTGCCGGCCGTGGCCGACACGTCGTTGCGAGGCGTGAAGTAACTCATCTGCGCCCACGCGCTGCACGCGAGCCACATCGCCGGCACAATCAGACTTAATAGTCGTTTTGCAGACATCTACTCCTCCAGATTTTCGAGGAAGTACTTTATTTCAAACAGACTAGCACGCGTCGCGGGGGCCAGCCGCATAACCGAAGTTACCCTCGTGGTACCCGTGCACTAGTAGCTGGCTGACCAGGTGGGGATGCCGCGGGGTGCTAGAATTGATGAGATCCATAGCCTGCTCATCAACTCCCAGTGCCTACTAAGAAACATATCTCAGTGACGACGGCAGAACGTGCGGTAACCGTGCTTCGTAGAGACGGGGCCCGCCCCGTCTCGGCCGCCAAGGACGCGCCAATCGGCGTCTCGGCAATAGGAATAGCGGAACCGGCCGGACAAGTCGCAAACACGAACCCATCTACGTCGCGCCCCACCAGAGTCGGATTCGTCAGCCTGGGCTGCCCCAAGAACCTGGTCGATAGCGAGGTCATGATGGGGTTGCTCGCGCAGGGCGGCGCCGAGCTTACGCCGGCCGCCGAAGACGCCGACGTGATCGTTGTAAACACCTGCTCGTTCATCGGCAGCGCGCAGCAGGAATCGGTGGATACCATCCTCGAAATGGCGCGCCACAAGACCGGTGGAAACGCCAAACGCCTGGTGGTTGCCGGATGTCTCGTCGAGCGTTTCCGCGATGAGATTCGTAAGAATATTCCAGAAGTCGACGCCGTAGTTGGCACGGGAGAACTGGAAGGCATTCTCGCGGCCGCCGGAATCGCCACGCCTCCGCAAACCGACAGCCCGTTCAAGATTCTGACGTCGCGACCCGAGGGCGACCATCGCCGCGAACACGGCCGCTTCGAGCGCAATGCGTGGGATGGCGCGGTCGCGGACCTTCCTAATTACCTCTACGACGATCGCACGCCGCGCGTGCTCGCCACGCCTGGTTATTCGGCTTATATCAAGATCGCCGAAGGTTGTGACCATCCCTGCACGTTCTGCATTATTCCGCAGCTTCGCGGTCAGTTTCGCTCGCGGCGATTTGAGTCCGTCATTGCCGAAGCCGAGCGCCTTGCGCAATCCGGCGTGCGTGAGATCACTCTCATCGGCCAGGACACCACGTGCTACGGCGAAGACTTCGGCCTGAAAGATGGTTTGGCCTTGCTGCTGGAAAAGCTGGCCCGTGTCGAAGGCCTGCTCTGGATTCGTTTCCTGTACGCCTATCCCAACAAAATCACCGGCCGCCTGCTCGATACGATCGCGGCCCATGAGAACATCTGCTCGTACATCGATGTGCCCTTGCAGCACGCGTCGGCCGGAGTGCTGAAGCGCATGAAGCGCGGCGGCAGCAGTGATTTGTTTCTGCGCTCGATCGAAAAAATTCGGCGCGCCATTCCCGGTGTAACGCTCCGCACCTCCTTCATCGTCGGCTTTCCCGGTGAAACCGAGAAGGAATTCGAGGAACTGCGCGAGTTTGTCGAGACGGCAGCCTTCGATTGGATGGGCGCATTTGGCTACTCCGACCAGGAGGGCGCTGCGGCGTTCTCGGACGGCAAGAAACTTTCCGCGCGCGAGATCGAGAGTCGGCGTAAATCGCTGATGTCGTCGCAGAAAAGAATCAGCCGGGCAAAAAAGAAAGCGCTCATCGGCCAGGAATTCGACTTGCTGCTCGAAGGCATATCCAGCGAATCCGATCTTCTGCTCGAAGGTCGCACCGCCATGCACGCCCCCGAAATCGACGGAAAGGTGTTCGTCAACGATTATCCGGAGATCGATTCGGACGGCGCCGTGCCCCGCGAAGGCGAATTCTATCGCTGCCGCATCACGGCGGCGCACGACTATGATCTGGTCGCCGAAATTGTTTAAAGTCAGAAGTAAGAAGTCAGATTGAAGAAGTAAAACCCTACCCCCGATTAGGGATCAACGAATTGCGGGAGGCCGTTCGCTTTCAATTCTTCAATCTAACTTCTGCCTTCTGCCTTTTCTTTATGCCCGGCAAACGATCTCTCAAACTTCGCTGCCCGATCTGTAAAAAGCCGGTGAAGTCCGCAGACGCCGACTTCCCTTTCTGTAGCGACCGCTGCCGCTCCATCGATCTCGGCAAGTGGGCCACCGGGGCCTACGTGATTCCGTCAACCGAAACCGATGAGATCGAAGACGCGATCCGGCCGCAAGACGACGACACGGAAGACTCGTAGTGAACTACACGCCCGAATCCGCAAAAGCACGGCAGCACATTCCGGCTACGATTGTGAAAGGCACTCCACTCTGGGCCACGCTGGTCGCCACCTTCTTCGGTATCGGACGCCTAAAGCCCGGCCCGGGCACGTGGGCCTCGGTCGCCACGGTAATCCTGTGGGCGCTGGCCAGTTTCGAAATCGCACCCGCAGGCCGCACTTGGTCCACTATTGTCGCGGCTGCCGTCGTCACCGCCATCGGCATCCCCGCCGCTACTCGCGTCGCGCGCGGCTCGGGCCTGAAAGATCCGCAATTCGTCGTCATCGATGAGGTCGCGGGCCAACTCGTCACGCTCATTGCCGTGCCACTCGCCTGGCAAACGTTTCCCGCGGGCCTTATACTCTTTCGTGTCTTCGATATTTTGAAGCCGTTTCCAATTCGGCGGCTGGAGCGGCTTCCGGAAGGCACAGGCATTATCGTCGATGATCTGGGCGCAGGATTTTATGCCCTCGCCGTCATGCATCTCTTGCTCCACTTTGGTCTTCTAAAGGGATAGATCCGGTATCGCTTAACCAGTCTCTCCGCGCAAGGCACTCATGAGCATCTCCGACCGTCTGCTGGGGAAAAAAACCGCGAATGGCAAGCCGCACATAGAGGCGGTGGCTCCCAGCCTGGCCTTGCCCGGTGGCGAGGTGCGCATCATTGGCAAGAGCCTCCGCCCTCCCGAATTGCGCCGCCCGAGCGTGCGTTTTGGCGAGATCGAAGCCTCGGTGCTCATCAGCTCTGACGAATTTGTGATCGCCCGCGTGCCTGATGGCGCAGCTTCAGGACCGGTCGTCGTCGGCACCAACGGGCACGTCAGCAATGCCCATGCAATTAAAGTCGCGACCCCGATCGCCGGCGATCTCCATCCCGTCGCCAATCCAGCGTTTGATCGCGAGGGCAATTTGTATGTAACTTTTTCGGGATCACGCGGCCAAAAGGTTCCCGTCGCGGTCTTCAAGATTGATACCAGTCATGAGGTCACACCCTTCGTCGGCGAAATGATGAACGCCACCGCGATTGCCTTCGACCGCGAAGGCGAGATGTATGTCTCATCGCGTCACGATGAGACGATCTACAAAGTGACGCCGAGTGGCAGCGTCTCGACTTATGCCGAAGGCATGGGAGTGGCAACCGGCATCGCCTTCGATCGCGCGGAAAATCTCTACGTCGGCGACCGCAGCGGAACCATTTTCAAGATCGCGCGCGACCGGCAGATCTTTGTCTTCGCCACGCTCGAGCCCAGCGTCTCCGCGTATCACCTCGCCATCGGCCCGCAGGGAGACCTGTTCGTCACTGGCCCGACCACCTCCAGTTTCGACTCTATATATAAGATCGATCCGCACGGCGGCGTGTCGGTCTTTTACCGCGGGCTCGGCCGCCCGCAAGGAATGGCCTTTGATGTTGAGGGCAACCTCTATGTCGCCGCGTCGCTGACCGGCAGACGCGGGATCGTGAAAATCACGCCCCAGGGCAAAGCCAATCTCGAACTCGCCGGACAAGGCCTGGTAGGTTTGGCCTTCGCCCCCAACAAAGCCGCGGTTCTAGCCACCCACAGCGCGGTCTACAACATCAACTGGAATATCGCCGGCCTGCCGCTACCGCCCGCATAAACCCCGTCGTCATCTTTTCCACGCTGTCATCTTGACTGGAGCAGAACTTCATCCCGATATTTAGGGCCAGTCCTGCGCCCCATGATAGATGCGCACAATCTCCAGGGTTGATCTTGAATGCGATAAACCACGATGTAGGGCAAGCCCGCGAACACCAGCTCTCGGGTTCCTTCGATCCTCCCCTTGCGAACCTCGTCGGGGGAAACTTACCAGCTTGCTACATCCCTGGTAGAGAGTCTCCGCCACCTTGGCGGCAGCATCGGGATTGTCTCGCTGAATGCGACGAATAATGTTGTAGAGGTCTTGGGTAGCGGGAGTAGTCCAGTGCAAGTGCATTACGGCCGAAGTATCTGTTGAATCTTGGCGCCTACTTCGTCGTGCTCAACAAAATCCCCACGATCCGCGGCTGCCAGGCCAAGATTCACAGCCTCGATGAAGCGACTATCGTCCTCCAGATAGCGGCTCAGCACCTGCTGTGCGAGTTCGTCGGGTTTCAGCCCTCGCTGCTCTGCGATTTGCGCCAACTGAGCTTCCTTTGCGGGCTGAAGTCGCACTTCCATGGTCTCAGTCTAGAAAGCTTTGTGGGGGACTGTCAAACATCACACTGCCCGCTTGGGGCAGCGCGTCATGAACTGATACTCTCAAAGAAAACCTTCAGGAGATCGCAAAGTTTGCCGCCCATCGTCAACGCACAAGAAATTACCAAGGCCTTCGGAGCCAATCCGCTCTTCCAGAAAGTTTCCTTCACCATTTCTGAAGGAGATCGCATTGGCCTGATCGGCCCGAACGGTTCTGGCAAATCCACCCTCCTTCGAATTCTTGCGGGGCAGGTCGACACCGACAGCGGTGAAGTCTCGTTCCGTAAGCGCACCCGACTCGCCTGCGTCGAGCAGGATTCCAGGTTCGAGCCCGGAGCAACGATTCGCACAGTCATCGAAAGCGCGCTTGACCGTTGTGGTATTGCGGGAAGCGAACGTGGCGCGCGCTTTGCCGAAACCCTGGGCCGCGCCGGTTTCGAGGATCTCAATGCCCAGGCCACTGAGTTATCCGGAGGCTGGCAGAAGCGCCTAGCCATCGTCGAAGCCCTCGTCCAGCATCCCGACATCCTGCTGCTCGACGAACCCACCAACCATCTCGACCTCCCCGGAATCACCTGGCTCGAAGACTTGCTCGAGAGTGCGGCTTTCGCCAGCGTGATCGTCAGCCATGACCGCTACTTTCTCGAGAATGTCACCACCGACATGGTCGAACTCAACCGCATTTATCCCGATGGTTCCCTTCGCGTCCATGGCAGTTATCTCAACTTTCTGGAGAAGAAAGAAGAATTCCTGCATGCCCAGTCCAGGCGTCACGAGGCATTGGAGAATCTCGTCCACGGAGAAATCGAATGGCTCCGCCGCGGCGCGAAAGCGCGCACCAGAAAGTCGAAAGCCCGTATCAGCAAAGCGGGCGAACTCATGGGCGAACTAGCCGACTTGAATCAGAGGACCCGCACCGCGACCGCACAGATCGATTTCTCCGCCACAGACCGCAAGACCAAGCGCCTGATCGAACTCGAAAACGTGACCTGCGTCATGGAAGATCGCACGCTCTTCGAAGGCCTTAATTTCGTGCTCACCGCCGGAATGCGCGTCGGTCTGGTCGGCCCGAATGGCAGCGGCAAGACGACGCTGCTTCGCTTATTGCAGGGCGATCTCGCTCCCACTGTCGGTGACATTCGCAGCGCTGATTGGCTGCGCATCGTCTACTTTGATCAGACCCGCACGCTCGATCCCGACGTAACTCTGCGCCGCGCGCTCGCGCCCGAGGGCGACTCTGTCGTCTATCGCGACCGTGTAATCCACGTAGCCGGATGGGCCGCGCGATTCCTCTTCACCGGCGAACAACTGAGCCAGCCCGTCGGCCGTCTTTCTGGTGGCGAGCGCGCCCGCGTCCTGATTGCGCAGCTCATGCTCCAGCCCGCTGACGTGCTCCTGCTCGACGAGCCCACCAACGATCTCGACATTCCAACCCTTGAAATCCTCGAAGAAAGCCTGATCGATTTTCCCGGCTCGCTCGTGCTCGTCACCCACGACCGTTACCTGCTCGATCGCGTATCCAGCATCGTCCTCGGTCTCAATGGAAAAGGCGGCGCCGACACCTTCGCCAATTACGCGCAGTGGGAGGCATGGCAGGCGCAGCGGTCGAAGCAAGACGGGGCTAAGCCCGAAGCGCCGAAGTCAGGTGCGGCAACGTCCTCGGTTTCGCAGGCAGTACCCGGCACCGCATCCGCGGGGTCGGCGAAAAAGAAACTCTCCTATCTGGAAGCGCGAGAATACGCGACCATCGAGCAGCGCGTAGAAGAAGCCGAGCGGGTCGTGCAAGCGAAACGCGCGGAGCTCGAAGATCCATCCAACGCAACGGATGCTCCCCGGCTAGTCAGCGCACAAACCGCTCTGGATGCCGCTCAGGAGGTGCTGGATGGTCTCTATGGGCGCTGGGCCGAGCTGGAAAACAAGAACGGCTGAACTCTGTCGAACCCTCCGGCGTTGCGCGGACATCCCCGCCCGCTGCCTTTGACGTCAATAGGTTGGGCGCCCGACCGCCTGCGGCGGAAGTTTCTGCGTACTCATTGAATGGCTGAACTTCCATCACTACCGATCTCCCGAGCATCGATCGGCCTCCGTGGCGTCGCCATTCCCGATAGAATCGTCTCCTGCACGCGCTGTGCGACTGTCTGTATCTGCTGTTCGAGTGTCTGCTCTGGTGACACCGTGATGGCCCCCAGCGCTTCCGCCGTCACCTTCACTCTGCCCGATGCAGCGAGATGCGGCACCGCTTTCAGCTGCTCTTCAACGCGCTGGAGCATGATGCCAACCCGCAACATATCCGTCGAAGCAACCACGTAGATCGTGTCCGTAAATCCGTTGCTGGCCATGGGTGGAAGCACCAGATCCCTGTCCACGTAAACGCAGTTGCGTACTGCCTCCAACGCCTGTTGGCAGGTTTCTTTCCAATTTCCGAGGGGCGGCGTCGTCAGCGGCTTCAACACGGCGCGCACCAGAACAAACGAAGGCCGCAACCTTCCCTTCTCGGTGATCACTGGCCCGATCAGCCTCTCCAGCGAATACACCGGCAGATGGAACGAAAATGCGCTGCCGTTGCCGGGGTCACTGGCGGCCCAGATGCGGCCGCCATGCAGCGAGATGATTTCCTTCGCGATGTAAAGTCCGAGGCCCAGCCCGGTTCGGTTGCCATTCACCCCGTCCCCGTCCTGAAACATCCGCTCAAAGATGCGCGGGAGTGCCTGCTGGCTGATCCCCCGTCCGGTATCGGTCACGGAGAGATACACCGCGCTTGGGTCGGTCTCCACCATGCAGGCCTTCACCGAGACCGAGCCCTCCTCGGGCGTGAACTTGATTCCGTTGTCGATGAGGTTGATCAGCACCTCCAGAATCCGGTCCGGATCAGCATAAACGAGCGGGATCGCCTGATCCACAGACGCCTCGAGTTTGATGTTTTTCTGATCCGCCGCCACCTTCATCAGCCCGAGCGCCTGCCCGATCAACTCTTCGATCGAAATGCAGCGCGGCTCGATGCGCATTTTGCCGCTCTCCGCGCGTGTCGCCTCCAGCAGATCGCGGATCATGCCATGCAGCTGCCCGACGCCTTTCAGCACCGTTTGCAAATGTTCGGTTTGCTCGGCCGAGACCGGCCCAGCCAGCCCGTCCAGCACCAGCGACACATACTGGTGAATGCACGTCAGCGGAGTGCGCAATTCGTGAGAGACATGTGACAAGAACAGGTTCTTGAATTCCAGCTGCGCCTTGCGCGTCATCTCGAGCGAGCGCAGCAGCCCCTGCCGTTCGATCGCATAGCGCACCGCCCGTTCCAACTGCTTGCTCGTAATATCGTTCTTGATCAGGTAGTCCTGCACGCCGTGGTGAACGGCCTTCATCGCCAGCTTCTCGTCATCCTGCCCGGAAAGAATCACGATCGGAATGTTGGGAGCTTTCTCGAGCACGCGCCGGAAGGTCTCAGCGCCGTGGCTGTCCGGCAAGTCCAGATCCAGGAGGATCAGCGCCGGTGTCTTCTTGGCCAGCGATTTCAGCGCATCCGAGAGCCGGGTTACGCAGTCTACCCTAACCGGCGGATCGGTCTCGATCAGGCGCAGCCGCACCAGGTCCGCATCCCCCGGGTTGTCTTCAACCAGCAGAACGTCGGCAGGCGATTCCATCATTTCTCCTCCAGAAGCCGCGCGCAGATCCAACGCAGACTTTATTCGATAAAACCAGACGGCAGAAAAGCGTGTTCCCTTTTCACCAGGCGCCATACTCATTCGCGTCTTGCGAATGAATCCCCCACGGGGCGGTCGCGCACTGGGCGCGCGCAATAGACGACGCGCACTTCCTCTGGATCTTCTATCGGTGGTTTGAGCATCGAACTTCACGCTCAAAAGACGAAATACTCTTTTCGGGAGGACCAACTGGGACGCGTCCCTAAAGCCCTATACCAACGGGTGGAGGAAAAACGGGCCGAGGGAGATTTGCTATTTCTTGTAGACGGTGGGTAGCGGACCTTTTTCCAGCGTCTGACGATCCCAGATCATGTCTTCGCGGCTGTAGTTCGCCAGTTCAAAATCCTGCGTCAGCTCCAGCGCGTCCGTCGGACACGCGTCTTCGCACAACCCGCAGAACATGCACCGGCTAAGATCGTAGGTGAAATTAGTAAGTTCTTTGCGGCGGGTCTTCTCATTGCGCTCGCTGGTAACCACAATCAGGTGCTCGGGACAGGCCAGCGCACACAGGTCACACGAGATGCACAAACTCTCGTCGGTATCCGGATTTACATTGAGCCGCGGCGCTCCTCGATAACGTTCCGCAACCTGCGGCCGTTCCAGCGGATACTGCTCCGTGTAAATCTCCTTCGGATGCTGATACCGGAACGTCACGCCCAGCCCCTGCATCAGGTCCAACAGAAAGACTTTTCGCAAAATCTCGGTCACGCCCATAACCCCGATAGCATACCACGCGCCGCATAACGCCAATGCGCCGCTGGCTGATACGCAGCATCAGCCTGCTGTCGCCGTCGAGAGGGCGTCGCGGAGCCCCACCGGAGCACGTCCAGACTTATTCTACCGCCGCAAAAAAAGTGGGGACGGGCTTTCGCCCATCCCCGAAAGGTTTACAGCTTTTTTGGAGACGCGATCCTACGGATTCACCTGTTGCTGTATTGCTTCATAGCTATTCGGAAGATAGTTGGCATCGCCAACGTATTTGACGACCACCATGTGCGGGCCGGACGGAATCGCGGACGTTGTCAGCTGCGCAACCCCGCCGCTCAGAGGCACCGATCCGAACAACACCCCGTTCACGGTAAAGGTGACTAGTTCGCCATCCGGAGGCGGTCCAGCGATCGACGTCACGGTGGTCGTAAACGTGACCGGCTGTCCCACGATCGACGGATTCTGCGAAGAAGTCAGCGTGGCATACATTTTCGGAGAAAGCAGTTCGAGTCCCTTGTTGCTCGACATCGCAACCACTCCATAGTCATTGACCTGCACCGAATAGGGCTGAAGCCCTTTAGCAAGGCCCGCCAGCATGGTCAAGTCCTGTATGCCGCCGGTCGGGGTCCACAGAAACGCGTGGACGATGCCGGTGGTGGCGGTCGTCAGCGAGGTGCCGACCACCCATCCGTTCTTATTGATCGAGTATGCGCGGCTTGAGGCGCCGCCGAGCGTTCCGAGATCCGTCGCTGCGCCACCCGCCCACATAAATGCGTGTTGATATCCGCCGTGGTTCGTCGCCTGTCCCACGATCGTGCCCGCATCGTTCACCGCAAATGCCAGCGTGCCGGAAGCGCCAAAGCTCTGAAAGCCGCCATCCGCAGTCCACGAAAACGCATTCGAAGTGCGGCTTCCATTCGCGAAGTAGTAGCCGACGACCTCGTTCGAAGAATTGATGCCCGTGGCCGTCGCACCCCCAATGCTGGTCAGGTCGGGCGTCAGATCCTGCATGCCATCGGCCTCGGTCCAAAGAAACGCATGTTGCTCATCGACTCCGTTATAAGAGAGTCCCACAACCGCGCCCGCGTTGTTGATTCCGCTGGCCACGCTCATGCCGCTGCCCAGTGAACCGAGCCACTCGATGCCATGGCCGGGCTGATAGACAAAAGCTTCTGACAGGCCGGAGCTGTTTCCCGCCCCCGCCACTACGCCAGAATTATTGATCGCAGCGCCTGTGCTGTTAGCGCTGTTCATTCCAATGTCGCTGAACCCGGTTGCACGGCTCCAGATGGAAATGTCCTTCGAAGTCGTGGTGCCCGAATTGGCCAGCGCCTGGCTCGAGTTATTAAGCGCCGTCGTCGAATTTCCGTTGGCATTCGTTGCTTTTATTTCGTTAAACGAAACCTGCCCAAAACCGAAGACTGAAAGCGATAAGGCAAACGACACAGCCATCGCAATTTTCTGAATGTTTTTCACGGCGATTTAATCTCCCCGGCGACGCGTCCCGCAAATCGGCGCCGCCCACCATCGCAGGGTGCACGTCATGTGCCGTTTCGGACCTCCAGTTCCAATTCAAGAATTGAGGCTACTCTATTGATACATATACACTTATCTAAACATGACAAGAAGTGTCATTTACGCAGTTTTTCCGCTGCATTTTCCTTTGCGTCCTCAGAAGTGGAAGAGAAATTCCACTCCTACGAGGGTAATCACACGAAGGTTTCGTTACACTCTTCATTGATTCTTACGGCACCATTGATAGGGAAACGATTGTTGCGGCAAGAGCTCCCTTGCGGCGAACGCCGCCGACTGGATCGAAACAGCCATTGGCCAATGAATTCAACTCCGAGCCTCGCGAATTCACCCCCGACGAACTCTGGATGGAGGAAGCCCTACGCTCCGCCCAACGAGCTCTGGAGGCGGGGGAGGTGCCGGTAGGAGCCATCGTCGTGCACGGCGATCGCATCGTCGGGCGCGGCTGGAATCGCAACCTCACCGACCACGACCCGACCGCTCACGCCGAAATCGTTGCCCTCCGCGAAGCCGGTGAGAACCTCGGTAACCACCGTCTCGGCGACTGCGAGCTCTTTGCTACAATTGAGCCGTGCGCCATGTGTGCGGGCGCGCTCATTCACGCCCGCATCCGCCGACTCGTATACGGCGCGGACGACCCCAAGGCCGGAGCAGTCCATTCCGTCCTAGCGGTCATCAACCACTCCAGCCTGAACCACCAGATGGCGGTCCAAGGCGGAGTGCTGGCCGGCAGGTCGGCAGACATGTTGCAGGAGTTCTTTAGAAAAAGAAGGTAGCCGTCAGTCGTGGGTCGTCAGGCGAAAAGAACAAGGCCTGAGCGGGGTAGGTTTTACTGACAACTGATAGCTGCATTCCGGAGAGGTGCGTGAGCGGTTGAAACGATCCGCCTCGAAAGCGGACATACCTTAACGGGTATCGTGGGTTCAAATCCCACCCTCTCCGCCAGATTTTCCAGCACTTCGATCTCGAGTCCCACAGGCAGGTTAACTTGGCTCATCAACCCGAAGCCCCGTTCGAGAGCCTTGAAAGCGCGCACGAATTCGTTCGCCTTCTGCTCGAAACAACCGCCGATGCCAAGAAAGAATTAGCAGTTGACATCATCGCCGCAGAAACCAGACCCGACCGCCGTATCGAGGCGCTCAGGCTCGTGCAATATAAGCTCGAAAAGCTCGACACTCACCTTCAATCCAGCAGCCGCCTCTTGAATGACCTCAGAACGCTCCGCCGCCTGCTCCTCGAAGAAAGAGCCGCAGTGCTGAAGCGCACCGGAACCGAAGGCTAGAAATTAGAGATAGGTTTTGCCGATAAAGATTTGGTTTTCGCCGCCCGCGAGAATACTCTAGGCCCGCAACTTCTCCGCAAACTTCTTTTCCAGTTTCGCCAGCTTGGGAGAGATCACAAACATGCAATAAGGCTGCCGCGAATTCTCGTTGTAGTAATTCTGGTGATAGCCCTCGGCCGGATAAAACGTCGACGCCGGCTCAACGGCCGTCACAATCGGCTCCGAAAACTCTTTTGCCGCCATCATCTCGGCAATCACATCCTCAGCAATGCGCTGCTGCTCCTCGTCGGCATAGAAAATCACCGACCGGTATTGCTCCCCCACATCGTTGCCCTGTCGGTTGAGCGTAGTCGGATCGTGCACCGCAAAAAACACATCCAGCAACTCCCGATAGCTGATCTGATCGGGATCGAAGTGCACGCGCACAACTTCAACGTGCCCCGAGTCGCCGCCGCAAACCTGCTGGTAAGTAGGCTTGTCAACATGTCCGCCCATGTACCCCGACTCGACATGACCGACGCCCGTCAGCCGCTGAAACAGAGCTTCAATGCACCAGAAACATCCGCCGCCAAAAGTTGCTATCTGCTCTTTTGCCATGCCCGTTAGATGCTCCCCGCCTACAGAAGTTCTGCCTCACTGCATTTCAAACGAGACCGCGTCACCATCCCCGTCCGGCCGGTCACGATAGTTGACTGCGACCCTCACGTTTGCAGGATCAAATACGTGTCATTAGGAATCTTTCCGACCCGCGCCTCTTTGTTATCCACCTCAATGCTCGAAAAGTATTCCGCGAATCCCTCTTCAAACCACGGGTCTGTCTCAAATGAAAGATTGCCGTTCATCAACTGGTGCGCGTACTCATGAAAAACCACTGTCCACGGATCGTCGACCGACATGTCAAGCATGATGAAACTGCGGTCTTGCCCGCCCTGAAAAAGTCCGGCCACTTCCGTGGGCTTGCCTTTGAACAGCGGAGCCATCGGACGCAGCTCTTTCGAATTCCTGAAAGCCACAATCTGGAGAGGCACGGCCAGGTTCACGTTGGCCTTCGTCATCAGCGTGCCAAAGACGGACCGCATCTGCTCGAAGTGGAGCGCAATGTCGCGTCCTTTTTTCTCTCCGGCATCGGTGATGACGGAAAAATTAGGCGACCTCACTTCAAGCCATTGCTGCTCGCCAGCAAGACATAGCACCGAGCAAAGAATCACACTCGCAACGGCAAGGCTGCGTTTTAAGGATCGCAAGGTTCGCAATGGCACGATTTGCGATAGCGTAGTTCGGAACGGTATATTCGCTCCCAAACCACGAGATGGTACTACCGTTTGAGAGGAATTCCCAGATTTTTCGCGGAGCATCGGAGAGGCGGTAACGAGCAGTTACTCGCTGGTTACAAAGAAACGTTAAACGAAATTGCTAAGAGTAGAGTCGATCAAGGCCGGCTCAGTCCGCAACGCCAGCTCACACCGACACGGTAAACGAAGTCTCCGTCCGCGTCACCGGACGATACAGCGTGTCACGCTCCACCGGCTCGCGCCCGGCTTCTTTGATCAGGCGAATCAAATCCAGCCTTCGCAATCCCTGCGGAGTTGTCGCCCCCGCGTCGTGATAGATCTTCTCTTCAACCACGGTCCCGTCAATATCATCCGCTCCAAAGCGGAGCGAAATCTGCGCGATCTTCGGCGTCATCATCTGCCAGTACGATTTGATATGCGGAAAGTTATCCAGTACCAGCCGGCTCACCGCAATCTGCTTGATGTCGAGCATCCCGGTCGTGGTCGGCAAATGCTCCAGCGGAGTATTCGCGGGATGAAACGCCAGCGGAATAAACGTCTGGAAGCCATGCGTTTCATCTTGCAACGACCGCAACTTCATCAGGTGATCGACGCGGTCTTCATCGTTCTCGATGTGCCCATACAACATCGTCGCGTTCGACTTCAGCCCAATCTCATGCGCAGTCCGCGCCGTGTTCAGCCAGTCATCGCCATCGATCTTGTGATCGCAAATGATATGCCGCACACGGTCGGAAAAAATTTCCGCCCCGCCGCCCGGCAGCGAATCCACGCCCGCCTCTTTCATTTTTTCGAGCGTCTCGCGGATCGTCAGCTTCGCCCGCTTCGCCAGGTACGCCACCTCGACCATGGTGAAGGCCTTCAAATGCACCTGCGGAAAGCGCTCTTTCAATCCTGAAACCAGGTCAAGAAAATACTCAAACGGCAGATCGGGATGCAGCCCTCCAACAATATGAAACTCGGTGATCGCCTCGGTATACCCCGAGCCCGCGATCTGGAACGCCTCTTCGAGCGCCATCGTGTAAGCGCCCGGGGCGTCTTTTTTCCGTCCAAACGCGCACAACCGGCAAGCCGCCACGCACACATTCGTCGGATTGATATGACGATTAACGTTGAAGTATGCCGTGTCGCCATGCATCCGCTCGCGGACCCAGTTCGCCAGCCAGCCAACGGCAAGAATGTCGCTGGTACCATAAAGGACAAGCGCGTCGGCGTCATTCAGGCGCTCGCCGGCAAGAACTTTGTCTTTAATTGGATGTAGACAAGAATCGTCAGTTTGAAATGCGTGCGTGTTCGCCATCAACTTAATGATAACTCAGGCGGGCAAGGGGGATATCACGACATATTCCCGAGGTGATGCGCAGAACTGAACATCCACGAAACTAGCGCCGCAGCAGCAAATCTCCCGCAACGAACACAAAGAACACTACCGAGATGACGCCGTTCATCGTAAAGAACGCAGCATTCAGTTTGCTCAAATCGTCATGCCGAACCAGCGAGTGCTCATAAGCCAGCAGCGCCGCAACCAGAGCGACGCCGAGCATAGCCAGTTTGCCAAGCCCGAAAGCAATCACGAGGGCGACCAGCAGCCCGAGCATCACCAGATGAAACGCGCGCGCCACCCAAAGCGCGCGGTGGATGCCGAGATGCCGCGGTATCGAGTGCAAGCCATGGTTGCAATCGAACTCGTGATCCTGGCACGCATAGATCACATCAAAGCCGCCCACCCAAAACGTCACCGCCGCGGTCAGCAGCAAGATTCGCGGATCGAGCGAACCGCGCACCGCAATCCAAGCGGCTGCCGGCGCAATGCCCAGCGCGAATCCCAAAAGCAAATGTGACCAGCGAGTGAACCGCTTCGCGTAGGAATAAAAGAACACAACCGCCAGCGCCACCGGCGAGAGCCGCAGCGCGAGCCGGTTCAACTGCGAAGCCGCGAGCACAAAAACAGCGCAGGCCACCAAAACAAAAGTCGTGACGAACGCGGGCGTCAATACGCCCGCTGGCAAGGCCCGGGTCGCAGTCCGAGGATTGGCCGCATCAATCGATGCGTCCGCCAGCCGGTTAAAGGCCATCGCCGCCGAACGCACCGAAACCATCGCCACCACAATCCACCCCAGTTGACTCCACGCCGGCAATCCGCCCGCCGCCAGCATCGCTCCGCAAAGCGCAAATGGCAGCGCAAAAATCGAATGTTCCCACTTGATCATCTCAAGCGTGACCTTCAAATTTTGCAGGAGTCCCACGCAGATATTGTAAAGCAGAGAGGAAGTCTTGCTCCAAGGTCTCAGCTGCAAGCTCTAAGCAAGAGATCCAAGCTCCAAGCCCAAGCGATTTTCCTTGGAGCTTGGGGCTGCGAGCTTGGAGCTTTATCGTGATGGCAAGAATCCGAGACCTGCTTACCCACCTACCAGCGGCACGAACCGGCAGCCTTCAAGCAGCCGCACCTCCGAGTGTCCGCCCACTTTGCGGATCAACTGCAACGCCTGGCTCGTCGGCGATCCCACCGGAATGATCATGCGTCCGCCTTCCTTTAATTGTGCGAGCAATGCGGGCGGAACTTCCGCAGTCGCGGCCGAAACGAGAATCGCGTCAAACGGTGCATGCGCGCTCCAGCCTTCGCTCCCGTCGCCAACCTTGGTGCTCACGTTTCGGTAGCCAAGCCGCGCCAGCGTCGCTCCGGCCGACGCGGCCAGAGAGGCATGACGCTCCACCGAGAAGACGTGGCTGCAAAGCACGGCCAGCAGAGCCGTAACGTAGCCCGAGCCGGTGCCAACTTCGAGCACGCGATCAGCAGGCTCCAGCGCAACGTGCTCCAGCATTGCCGCCACGATGTAGGGCTGAGAAATCGTCTGCGCCTCGCCAATCGGCAGCGGATGGTCTTCATACGAATCGTGGCGCAAAGGTTCCGGCACAAATTCCTGGCGCGGCACCATGCCTATGGCGGCGAGCACGCGCGCATCGCGAATGCCGCGCTCGGCTAGCTGCGTTTGCACCATCGCGGCGCGCTGTCTATCAAAAACTGAACTCGCGTTGAGGTTCATCAAGGACAACTCGTGTCGGGGAAATTATCAAAGGGGATTGCCGTCGCTGTCCTTTGTCGGACATGGCAACAGTGATCGACCGGTCTTCGTGTCGACCGCAAACTTCGATTCATGTGTAATCGAATTGGTAGGGTCGTACCCCACCCTTCAATCGTGGTGTCACTTACCGCAACGATCCTCGGCTCGTCCCAGCACAGACGCTTAGTCCACCACACCCGCCCTTTCGGCCCGTAAGCTACTAAATCCGTATAACCCACAAGTATGAGGAGTTGCTGCTCCAGCAAAGGTTGAAGCGAAAGTACACATTCCTCCTTTGTCCAGGTGTCGGGCGCGTCGGCCTTTACCAGATAAGCCGTACTGCCGACAACAACGCAGATCGATTCGGGGTCTGGAGTGCTCGAAACCCATGAGGTGGCAACCGGCGAATCAAACAAGGACGTGAAAACTCCAATCCATGATTTCCCATTCCCGCCCCTAACTCTGAGCCAGAGACCATTGTGATCCGCTCTCGATGTAGGCCTTGGAAAATGTATAACAGGCGCATCAAACACGCCATTTCCAGGAAACTCCCCCACCTCTTCGAAAGCGTAACAATGGGGAAATGTCAGATCAGTCCTAAATATGGGCATGTTCGTCTAGTACGGCCCGATGATTCCGCCGATATTGCGAGCTGCGGGCGGTGCGGTAGCACGCATGTTCTTGACCTTCTCCTGCGCCTCCAACACGTCAAGATACTTGTAGGCCGAGCCAGTATTGAACAGCACCACCACGTCTTCCGCCCGAAGAAATCCGCTGGCCCGCAGCTTCTGATAAGCCATCAGCGACGCCGCTCCCTCGGGCGCGGCAAATACGCCCTCGACGCTCGCCCAATTCCGCGTCGCCGCCAGAATCTCTTTATCCGTCGCAGCTACCGCGTTGCCTCCACTCTTCTTCAAAATATCGAGAATTAGATAATCACCGTAAGCCTTCGGCACGCGCAACCCGGCCGCAAAAGTCGAAGCACCTGCCCACATCTCAGACGCGCTCTTCCCCGCCTCCCAAGCCTTCACAATCGGCGCGCAACCGGCGGCCTGCACGGTAATCATCTTTGGACGCTTCGATCCAGAATGCCCGCTGACAATCCATCCCAACTCCTCCATCTCTTCAAACGCCTTCCACATTCCGATCATGCCTACCCCGCCGCCCGTCGGATAGATAATCGCGTCCGGCAGCTTCCATCCCAGCTGCTCCGCGAGTTCGTAACCCATCGTCTTCTTGCCTTCCACGCGAAACGGCTCCTTCAGCGTCGACACATCAAACCATCCTTCTTTATCTTTTCGCTCCGCCACCATGCGTCCGCAATCGCTGATCAGTCCGTCTACCAAAGTGAGCTGGGCGCCGTAGTAGTCGCATTCCATGCGATTCGCCAGCGGCACATCCTTCGGCATGAAAATGTGCGCCTCGATCCCCGCCGCGGCCGCGTAAGCCGCGAGCGCGCCGCCAGCGTTCCCGGCCGAAGGCGCAGCCAGTTTCTTGAGCCCGTAATGTCGAGCCATAGTGACCGCGACCGACATGCCACGTGCCTTAAATGATCCAGTGGGGTTCAATCCCTCATCTTTAATGTAGACATTCGCGAACTCGCGACTCGGCAAGATAGGAGTAAAGCCTTCGCCCAAAGTGACCGGAGTTGCGTCCGGCAGAACCTCAGCATAGCGCCACATGGAAGCGACGCGCCCGCGCAAATCGTCTGTGCGCAACTTCCCTTTCAGGCTGCCCAGATCGTAGCGGACGAAAAGCACGCCACCATCTTTCGGGCAAATACTCTGCGGACGATCGTCCGAAAGCCGCTCTCCGCACCGCGTGCATTCAAGATAAGAAATTCGCATCGAGGGAAGGATAGCATTTCGCCGACAGCTGAAAGCTCGTTACGCCGGCACCCGCTTCAAAAACTCATTCGCCCGTCGAAACCACGGCCGCTCCCTCCGCCGCAGATAACCTGGCATCGACGGCTTCTTATCGAGCACTTTCTGCGCCCATTCGCGCGCCTCTGAATTCCGGCCAGCCGAAGCCAACAACTCGGCGAAATTCACATAGGTTTCCGACAAGGTCGACGTCACCGTCACCCGTCGAAACAACGCTTCTGCTTTTTCTTTCTGTCCGGTCTGCGCGTACGCGTGCGCCAGCAATCCAGCCGCGCGCTGAAAATCGTAGTCCGGTTCTTTGCCGACCACGCGTTCCAGGTCGGGCAGTGCACCGGCCGCATCGCCCAGCTGTAACGCGCACACTCCCCGCCGGTAGAAAGGATCGAGCGTATCGGCACGCGCGCCAATCGCCCGGTCGAACGCGGCTCGCGCCGGGGCAAACTTGCCGTCGTCCATGTAGAGATCGCCCAGCTCTTCGTAATTTCCAGCCGAAGGATTGTCGTGGATCGCCGCTTCCAGCTCCGCAATGCGCTTCCGCCGCGGAAACACTTTGAAGGATTGGCCGAGCAACCCGATGTCGGGGAGCGCCTCAACCGCCAGATAAATGATCGCCCCCAGCGGCCCGAGAAACAAAATGATAAACAGCCAGTAAGTGTCGGGACGCCGCCGGATGAAATGTATGATCGCCAGTGCGATCAGGAGAAAACTGAACGGCGATGTTAGGTAGCCAAAGAATCCCATTCGATAGCCTAACGAGAGATTACACACTTGGCGTTTGGGGGGAAAGTAACCGAGTCAATTTGTCGCAAGCAAACGCCGCGTGAAATGGAGGTGAATCGATGCCGATAGCAGACCAAGACAAAAGGGCCAACCCGGAACGAGACGACAAGCAACAAATCGAGC
The DNA here is from genome assembly GCA_963803645.1 of uncultured Acidobacteriaceae bacterium. Classification (GTDB taxonomy): domain Bacteria; phylum Acidobacteriota; class Terriglobia; order Terriglobales; family Acidobacteriaceae; genus Acidiflorens. The sequence goes on from CAWDNK010000008.1 coordinate 21,944, forward strand.
AACTGTACCAAGCTGGCGATCAGGCTCTCATGCACGGCGACCTCGACGCGCTCTCCCGAATTCTCGCCGACGACTACATTCAGGTCGACCCGACCGGTGAGCCTCTAACGAAGCAGGCCATTCTTGCAAGCTTTCGCTCCGGCGCCATTCGTTATCCGTCGATCGTTTCGACAGGACGCACCATTCGCATCTTTGGCGATACCGCGGTAGTCCACGGCTCCGAGACCGATCAGGTCGAGGCTGGAGGCCAGCGATTCACCGCCCACTACATGTATCTGGACGTGCTGATGAAGCGCGACGGGCAATGGAAACTGGTAGCGTCCCAATTGGCCAAGCCAGCGAACGAATAGCGGCTTCAACCGCCGACGAAATCCATCCTTAAATCGCTGGCGCTCAATCGCCAACGCTCAGCCGATTCTGCCAGTGCGACCAGACAAACCAGATCAATCCCGTCAGCAGAACCGCGCCGACCACCGCATCCATCTTGTGAAAATATTTCCCCAGCGTACGCCAGTTTTCGCCGAGCTTCATGCCAAACCAGGCCAGTGCCAGACACCACGGCCACGATCCAAGAAAGGTATAAATATGGAACTTGCCGCGTGGCATGCGCGCGATTCCGGCGGGCAGCGCGATGAAAGTCCGAATCACCGGCAGTAGGCGCGCGATAAACACCGCCATCTCTCCCCAGCGCTCGAAAAATCGATCCGCCCAATCCAGCTCGCGCCGTCCCATCAGGATCCACCGCCCATAGCGCTCTACCAGCGGCCGTCCGCCATAGCATCCGATCTCGTAGGCGATCAGCGACCCGAGGTTGCATCCAATGGCGCCCGCCGTCGCCACCCACAGCAGTTTCATAGTGCCCTGAAAAACGAGATAGCCCGCGAATGGCATGATCAGTTCCGAGGGCAGCGGAATACACGCCGACTCAATCGCCATCAGGATCGCGATCCCGGCATAGCCCGTGGCCGCGACCAGGTGCGATATGAACACAAAAAGTACGCCCAGGATTTTTTCAGTCATGGATCAGGCAGGAAATCGGGTCATTGAGCGATCAGGCCATCGGGTCATCTTAAATCAGATTGTGAGGAGGGGGACAATCGGTAATCCGCTGTCGGGTATGTAGGATGATTCCACCGAAAAAGGAACCAACTGGGTTTCAGATGACCCGATGGCCCGATCACCCGATCTAGAAGGCACCTTCCTGCGTAAAAGAGAACCCCGGAAGTGCAACGCCGTCAGGCGACTTGGCAACCTTGACCTTGACACCCGGAACATTCGGCGCGTCGACCCCGGCGAGCCGCAAGACCGCATACTGTGTGAACACCTCGGAATAAACCTTGGTGACGAGATAGTCCTTCCCGCTTTCATCCTGGCGCCAGACTTGTCCGAGTTTTATGTTTTTAACGGCCACAGTTTCTCTTTTGTTTCAGACTACTCACCAGCCCCCGGCGAGTCAATTCCACCGATGTTACGTTGGTCCTAAGTACAGTTCCGCTTTGATACCATAAACTCTGCTCAGGAGACTTCCATGACTCGCGGGACAAAGCCTCGCGGAACCACCCCGCGCCGCCCCAGTCGCAGCGGACGCCAGGATGCAGTTCGTGCCACCAAGTCCGTCGCTCCGAAATCCACGCCCGCGCGTCCCGCCGCTCGTCGCTCATCGCCGTCAGCCGTCGTGCCCAAGCCTGCCGTTTTAAAAAAGAAGTTGGCCTCGCGTTACAACCCCATCGATCCAGAACGCGTGCGCCAAATCATCGCAGGCCTCGATCAAATGTATCCCCATGCCACCTGCGCGCTCCATCACCGCAACGCATGGGAGTTGCTGGTCGCCACCATCCTTTCCGCGCAGTGTACCGACGTGCGCGTCAACATGGTCACGCCCATCATCTTCGAGAAATATCCAGCCATTAAAGACTTCGCCGCGCTTGAGCCGGAGCAACTCGAGCCCGACATTCGCTCCACCGGCTTCTTTCGGAACAAGGCGAAATCGGTAGTCGGCGCGGCCCGCAAGATCATCTCCGATTTCGGCGGCAAGGTTCCCGATACGATGGGTGAGCTGTTGACTCTGCCGGGCGTGGCCCGCAAAACCGCCAACGTAGTTATCGGTACCTGGTTCAAAAAAAATGAGGGCGTGGTCGTCGACACGCATGTGACCCGCATTTCGCGCCGCCTGGAGCTCACTAGTCACGAAGACGCGCCGAGGATCGAGCAAGACCTGATGCAAATTATTCCGCGCGAACGATGGACGGATTTCTCGCACGAAGTGATCTGGCACGGGCGAACGCTCTGCATGGCACGCAGCCCCAAGTGCGCGGATTGCAAGATAGAGAAATTGTGCCACGCCGCCGACAAGACGTGGTCTACAGTGGAGATTCACAAGGACGCCAAACCCTAGGTGGGACGCCAACTCCAGCGCGGAAAACTTTAGTCCCCCGTGTACGCCAGCTCGACGACCGTGCAGTCGTCATTCAGCGGAGTGCCGCCACAAAAATCGGCGACCGCGGTGAAAATGTCCTCCATCGACGTACTTTTCCCGGCCACTTTTTCCAGTCGCTCGCTGTCGAACATATCTCCGCGTGCGTTCTCCGCTTCCGTGACGCCGTCGGTCACCAGAATCAGCCGATCTCCCGGCCTCAACTGGCAGCGATCGCTCGCGTAGGTCGCGTCCGCGAGCAGGCCAACCGGCAAATTCCCATGAGACGGCCTCAACACATCATTGCCGCAAATCCACACCGGCGGAATGTGGCCGCAATTCACGTATTCCAAATCGCCATCATTGCGCAGGCGCGTAATGATCATGGTCGCGTACTTTTCGCCAATGTGCTTATAGGTGAAAAAGCGATTCACGGCTGCTACCACCTCGGTCAGCGGCATACCCGAAATCAGTTGCGAATACACCATGCCCTGAAGAATCGAAGCCAGCAGCGCAGCCGAAACGCCCTTCCCGCTGACGTCGGCCAGCACCACCGCCAATCCTTGCGGAGTATTCACGGCTTCAAAAAAGTCGCCGCCAATCTCTTTGCACGACATGTTGCGTCCGCTCACCCGCGCAAACGGAACCTCGGGCAGCGTCACCGCCAGCAAGCGCTGCTGAATCGAGGCCGCAATCCCCAACTCCTGCTGGTACCTTCTTCCCGCCTCTTCCGCCTGTACCAGTCGCGCGTTTTCGACCAGTTGCGCAGCTTCAGTCGCAATCGCGCGCAAAATGTCGTGGCTTACGCTCGTTATGTCGCGCGATGCGAAACGCGAATCTACATACAGCGCGCCCATCACTTCCCCGCCCGCCTTCTGCTCGTCGCGCGTCGTCTGCACCATCGGCTTGCGCAAGGGCATGCAGATCACTGTCCGCAAATCGAAAGCAACAATGCTCTGCCGCTGCTGCACGTCGAGCATCTGGCTGGTGTCGGTCACCAGGTATTCGGAATTGGAGGTGAGCGCGCCCTCCAGCACCGACCGCGAAATGGTCTTGTCGTCGAGTAGCGGTTCGCCCTTCGAATTACGCCCCGCGGCCAGGCTCAGCGCCCCGCCGCTATCGCGCAGAAAAATATATCCCCGCTCGGCGCGCGTCAGCTTGAGCGTGGCATCGAGCAGCGTTACCAGAATTTCGTCGAGCACTCCAATCGTGTTGAGCTTGCGCGCCGCCTCCATGAAGAGCGTCAGCTTCTCAAGATCGGTGGCCTCGGGAGCAATTTGAATTCCCGAGATCTGGCTCAGAAACTCGCGCGCCGTATTCGAGGTGGTATGCAGCGGATGAAAAATCAGATACGCCACATCGCGCGCGCCAAATTCCAGCCGGTCATTGCGTTGGAGTTTGTGCCGGTCGACGCGCTCTCCGTTGACGAACGTGCCGTGCTTGCTGCCCTGGTCTACGACAAAGAATTCGCCATTCTCCGCCACAATCGAGGCATGCTCGCGCGACACGCGCGGGTCGGCGATCACCAGATCGCGATCCACCTTGCGCCCCACCGTATAGGGCGTGTGATTCAGCGATAGGGTCTGCTGCTCGCTCCCCTGCACGTAGATGGCGACGGGAAAGATGCTCGATATTCCGGAATGTGACGATGCCGACATTTACCCGTAATTCTCCAACGTTGCTTCTCCCGGGCAATTTCGCGCCAGCGTCGGCGCGAACTCCCACTGCATTCTACGACGTCCCCGCCTCCGCCGACCCAGCAAATGTCTGCTGCGCCACGTAGACCAGCATCAGCGCCGCTACCCCTACGGGCACAAACAGGACTGTCCAGAAAGGCACAGCCCAGGCCCGTTCGACCGCCGCCCGAGGTAAAACAAAAGAAAGCCCAGCCAGCACGACGCTCGCAATCCACGGCCACGCTACGAGCACAGAGACCACTATAAGAAGAAACCGGCTCGCGAAACCTCTCCGCCAAAGCGCACGGCGCGCCTCCACCAGCACAAGCAATGCCGGAATCAAAAGTACCTGATTGTAAACCGAGTAGGTGGGTACCAGCAGAACCGCGAGCGCGAGCACCAGGCTCACCATGCAGGCAAACGCCTTCGTGTTGGCAGCGTGGCCTCGTTCTCGCCAGCAAAGTCGCATCAACATAACAAACGCCAAGATCTCCAGAGTCCGCCCCGCCAGCGGTCCGGCAAACTCCTCCGCGACCCCCACTGCCCCGGTGTAGCTCTTATACGCTCGAACGGCCTGCCAGAATCGCGGAATCCAGTGCGGCAAATACCACTCCGCCGCCGCGATCTGAATCGCCATCGCGATCCCAAATGACACTACCCATCGATAGCGCCGCCGCAAGTCGCCAAGCGTCCACATGCCCAGCCAAATCAGCAGCAGCAGCACCAGTTGCGGTTTCACGGTCGCCACCGCCAGCACGATTCCCGCAGCCACCTGGCAATCGCGAACCAGCATCCAGACTGCAATCGCAATCAGCGCCGCCACCAGCAAGCTGATCTGCTCCAGCTTGAGCCCTTGCATCACCGCCAGGCTGCCCAGTGTCAGCACAAGCACAATAGCCCGCGTCACAACCGAGGCCGGCCACTCCAGCACGAGCAGCCAGATCAGTGCGCTCGCGGCCGTAAGGATCGCGAGCAGCCAGAAGAAGCCCTCCCGCACGATCGCAAACGGCAATCGCAAAGTGGAAGCCAGGTAAAAAACCACATAGACGGGATACGCAAATCCCTCCTGATCTTTCGGGTCATTGGGACGAGACGGCTCCAGCGGACGCCCATAATATCCGGCCTGTGCCTCGCGCGCGACCTCCGCGCTGTAAGGATCGCGCCCAAAGAGCAACAATTCCCGAGCCCCCACCCACCGCGGATAAAGATCGGAAAGATTCCCCCGCGGCCGGTCATGCGCGGCAGCATCGGCCATCTGGTAGGGAATAAACACACGCTCCGCAAACAGCCAAACGCCAGCCGCGCAGGCAAACGCCACGAGCAACCACCCCGCCATGCCGTCAATGGCACGGTTTCTCACGCGCGCCGCGCTGCCCACGGACCGGCGCTCAGCACAAACACACCCAGCAATATGGGGAAGAAGTAGATGAGGATTTCGGGTCCAGTGACAAACAACGTCGACTCCCGCTCAAAGTGCCGGTGCCAGAAAAGAACGGCAAAGGATACCGGCAGCGCTGCAATCCATTGTCCGGCCAGCGCTGTTACCGAGAGTACCCACGTCAACCGCACCACGGCACTTGCCTTTCGTACCTGCAAGCCCGAGAAGAACATCCACAAAGCCGCGGGAACCAGAAGCGCCTCGTTGTAGTAGCCACCTGCGTTTGGCAAGACGAGCAGAGTCAGGGTTAACGCCGCAACCACTGCGTAATTGAACAGCCGGCTACCCGGTAAATCTTTTCTAACTTGCCAGAACAAACACAGTAGAGCGATCAATGCAGCTGTAGTAATGAGCGTCGCGGTCCACGGATGAAACACAGCCACCAGAAGTGGCTGCTTATGATGGACGATGTACGCACTCACCGCCTGCCGCCACAACCCAAACCATCCGGGTAGGACTATTTCCGCTCCGATGAGCAACGCTGCCATTACGCTGCCAAATGCAACCGCAACGAATCTACGCGAGCGCCAATCACCAAGCACCCAGATCATGACCAATACCACTACCAGCATCGGCAATTGTGGTTTAATCATCGCAATTCCAAGCAACACGCCGGCAATGGAATACTGTCCCCACGCCAGCGCCGCCATTGCGCCTGCCATCAACGCCGCCACTAGCAACGTGAGTTGCTGCAAATGCAAACCATCGATCACCGGGTAGCTCGACATCATGGCGACCATGGCAAGAGTTACCGCCAGCGGCCGTAACCGCAATTTCAGTGCCCGCATCCAGAGCCACAAGCTCGCCGGAGTTATCAGCAGCAAAACGACTGTAAATACAAATCCCACGGTGTGAAAGGAAAAGGGTAAGGACGGCGCCAGCAGAAAGACAACGTAAACCGGATAGGCAAATTCCTCTCGATCAATCTCGTGATCCGGATTGGAAGGATCTTCAGAAGGATTGAGCTGCCGTCCGTAGAAACCGCGTTGGATCTCCGCCGTCACCTCCGCGCTATACGGATTGCGATGGTGCTGGAGCAACTCGCGCGCCCCGACCCACCGCGGATACAGATCCGACCAGATTCCCCCAGCAGCATTGGTACGTTCGAACGGCCTTGTCCAAATTGGAATGAGGACACCGTAATAGTAGTAAACCATTCCCCACGCAAGTGTGAGGACGACCAGCGCTCCCAGGATGCGCTTCACCAGTCCTATCCTTTCACGGCTACTCAAGGGCTCCGCAACCCTCTCTTTCTCTTTCACCGGCTCCTGGAGAACATCCTTAAAGACCATGATTTCCGCCGACTGGATACTACAATGCTCTCGTGCGCATTCGCCGTTCACTCCTGAATCTTTTCACTGCGCTCGCCATCGCCCTTGCCAGCGGCACCCTCTGCTGGGTTTATCTTCACCACTTCCAGCTCGGCGCGGCCGATTTCTTCTGGGCCCACCAGGCCGCGCGCGACCTTCTCGCCGGCAAAAACCCATACGCGACGCAGCTTCCCGGCCTGATCCCTTATCCGCTCCCCGCCGCCTTGATTGCTCTGCCACTCGCCGCCTTTCCGCAGGAAGTGGCCGCCGCACTATTCTACGGAATCAGTTCCGGCCTGCTCGCCTTCGGCCTCGTTCGCCAGTCCCCCGAACGGCTCTTCATTTTCTTTGCTTATCCTTATTGGGCAGCACTCATGACGGCCCAGTGGAGCCCTCTGATAATGTCGGCCGCCTTTTTCCCCCTGGCATTGTCGTTCTGCGTCGCCAAGCCTCAAATCGGCATTCCCGTCGCTCTGACTCGTCTTTCTCGCAAAGGAATCGTCGCCGCCGCCGTTTTGATTCTCGCCACCTTCGCGATCTCGCTGCGCTGGCCGGCTGCCTGGCTTCCGCAGCTCCATGGCTACCAGCACTTCATTCCGCTGCTCGTGCTCCCTGGACCGCTCCTCGTGCTCGCCCTCTGGCGCTGGCGCGAGTCCGACGCCTGGCTGCTCTTTCTGTGTTCCATCATGCCTCAACGCTGGTTCTATGACGCGTTCGTTCTCTGGCTCATTCCGAAAACTCGACGCGCCATTCTCGCCACCGTAGCTTGCAGTTGGGTCACCGGCCTCTGGCGCTGGTATCACAATCCACACACCGTGCAAACGGTAGGACGATGGAGCATCTTAGGCTTCTACCTGCCGATGCTGGCACTAATTCTTCTGCGCGCCCGACCGCAGGCCGAAAAAACTTAGCCTAGGCATCTCGTCCTCCCTTCGGGCGGAGCATACTTCTGCTACGGCGCCGAGACTCTCGCCGCTGACCCTCTATAATTGCCCCGGCCTCTGTGACCACACTCGCCACTAAACGTCTTCTCTTCGCCGGAATTCTCTTCTTCGGCTTGCTGGCGATGACCGCGCGCACTGCAACTGATCCCGACCTCTGGTGGCACCTGCGCACCGGACAGTGGATCGTCGAGACCGGCCACGTCCCTCACACTGATTCCTTCTCCTTTACTCGCGGCGGCATGCCGTGGGTCTCTCACGAATGGCTCTCCGAAACCATTTTTTACGAACTATGGACGCGCCTTGGCCCGAGCGCCCTGATCGTCTTCTCGTCCCTGGTAACCACCGCGGGCTTTCTGCTCCTCTACGCGCGATGCCACGCAAAGGCACACTGGGCAGCCGCTCTCACGGTCCTCGCCGCCGCCGCCGCCGCCTTCAGCTGGGGGGCGCGTCCGCAGATGTTTACCTTTACCCTGGCCAGCCTGCTGCTCTGGCTGCTCGAACAGGCCGAGGCTCGTCCCCGCCTGCTGCTGTGGATTCCACCTTTATTTCTTCTCTGGCTGAACCTGCACGCCGGCTTCGCTCTGGGTCCGGCTCTGTTGCTGCTATACGCGGTCGGCCTTATCTTTGAAGTGGCCGCGGGAACCACGCCCTGGCCGCGTGCTCGCCTGATCGCGACCCGCGTCCTCCTGATCACACTGGCTTGCCTAGCGCTTGTCCCTCTCAACCCTAGCGGTGCCCAGCTCTACCGTTATCCTCTCGACACGCTCCGCTCCACCGGCATGCGTACCTTCATCGTCGAGTGGTTTTCGCCCAATTTTCATCGTTTGCTTTACCTTCCATTCCTGCTCGTCGTTCTGCTGCTTCTGGTCGCGCTTGCCTATTCCCACTCCCACGTCAAAGGACGCATCCTCCTTCCGCTCCTCTTCACCGCCGCCGCGGCCTTTGACGCGGTCCGCCACATTCCTATCTTCATCCTGCTCGCCATTCCCGTCATCGCCGCCGCCATTCCAAACCCCTCAACCTCGCCGCCACGCTCTCAACCCCTGATTATCCGCAGGAGAAAGCCGGCAATGTTCTATGCCGCAGCCCTCGTCCTGCTGGCGTTATTTGCCGTCGTCAGATGGATCGACTTGGCCCGTGCGCAGCCCGCCCGCGAGGCTGAACTCTTTCCCCAAAAGGCAGTCACATTCCTCCAGACTACGCCGCAGCCCGAGCGCCTCTTCGCCTTCTACGACTGGGGTGGCTATGCCATCTGGAAACTTGACTCGAAATACCGCGTCTTCGCCGATGGACGCGCCGACCTCTATGGCAACGACATGCTGCGCCAGAGCATTCAGACGGTGGCCCAGCTTCACCAGGGCTGGGAGCAGGTTCTCGATCACTGGAACGTCCAGACCATACTGATCCCCCCCGGCTCGGCCCTGGCCCAAGCCCTGTTTCTTGACCCCGGCTGGAAGGCCCCCTATCGGGATTCTCAGGCGGTCGTTTTCGTCCGCGCGCCTCCCTCCAGTCAGGGCCCTCGAATCGAAACTCTCAATATCACGAAAAAATGTTTACTAGACCCCTCCCGAATCTGCGAAACTAGGGGACGCACTGGAGAAGGTTCTTGGTTGCCGGGGTCTTAAGCTCAGCCCCGGACTCGAGCGACCCGAATCCAGGGTGGCGGATTTTGCATTTCCGCATTTATTTGCTACAAGGGTATTCGATGCCCAGCTCGGTGAATCTCAGCACAAGTCCGTAAGGAGAATTCGAATGTCAGACTTAATTAAGCTTCTATGGCTTGGTGACGAAGGACAGGACATCGCCGAATACGCAGTCATGCTCGCGGTCATTCTTGTGATCGTGATCGGCACCGTCCGTCTTATTGGAACCAGCGCGAACACGGTGTTCTCGCAGGTTGCCAGCACGATCCAATAGGCGCGTGGCCTTTGGCCAGGCTGCCCTTTCGCGCTCATAGACGATCGGCTCGCGATGGCCGTGCCTGGACGCGCCTCACATAGGAAGTGGAATGAATCGAAGTCGCCTGTTGATGATCGGAGGCCTGGCGCTAGCCGTTGGCCTGCTTGTCAGTTTTACTGTCTTTAATAAGCTCAAGTCGCTTGCGGGCGGAAACAACGACCACATGGTCAGTGTTGTCGTCGCCGCCAACGATATTCAGATCGGCTCAAAGTTGAGCGACCACGACGTCACCCTGGCTCCTTTTCCCCAAGGCAGCGTGCCTCCTGGTGCCTTCTCCAGGGTCGGGCAAGTTCGCCAGCGCGGAGTGATTCTGCCCATCAGCAAGGGCGATTTCGTTCTCCCCGATAAACTTGCCGCCGAGGATGCCGGCTCGGGCCTGCCGTCCATGATTCCGCAGGGGATGCGTGCCGTCTCCGTTAGGGTGAACGACGTTGTCTCCGTAGCTGGCTTTGTGCAACCCGGTACGCGCGTAGATGTTCTTGCCACCGGCCTGCCGGGAGCGGGTAGTGATGCGCAAACCAATACCGTGCTCGAAAATGTCGCGGTCATTGCCGTCGGCCGCAGTCTTCTGGATCGAGTCATGACCGGAGACGTTCAGAATGCTGCCGTCATCACGCTGCTTGTTTCTCCCGACGACGCGCAGAAACTGACTCTCGCCTCGCAGGAAGGAAGAATTCAGCTGGCATTGCGCAACCCGCTCGATACTCGCAAGGAGTCGATCGCACCGACCAGGGCCAGTACCCTTTCTCCTGGGTTGGCCGCGGCTCCTGCCAAACCTAAGCTTCATAAGGTGAGCGAGAAGGTGACGGCTCCGCCGCCTCCAGCACCTTTCCAGGTTGAAATGATTCGGGGTGGCAAACGCGAAGAGACCAAATTTAAACCGGATGAAACCCACTGACCCGTCCTGTCTGCATCCGTGGGTGCGGATTCACGCGCCCAGCGAGGCCGCGGTTTCCTCGCCCAGCTTCGTATCGCCAAAGCCAGCATTGCCGAGGCCCGCATTCATGAAATCGCTTGTCTTTCTTGCGCTCGCCTCGCTGCTGCTGGCGACACCGTCTTCTGCGTATCGAGCGGCCGACGGCGCTCCATCTCCCGTTCCCGCGGCCGCGCCATCCCCGAACAATGCCGCGCCCCAAAGCAGCGATGTTGCCCAGACAACTGCGAGCACCAGTTCTCCTGAGACCTCGGGCGCCGCGCCCCTGCGCGTCATGGTCGGCAAGTCTCTGCTGATCAATACCACCGAACGCCTCAAGCGCGTTTCCGTCACCGACCCCACTGTCGCCGACGCTCTCGTCGTCACCCCCACGGAGGTTCTCGTCAACGGCCTCGCTCCGGGCGAAACCTCATTGCTCATCTGGGATGAACTCGAGCGCTCCCGCAGCTTTGATCTCCGCGTCGACGTCGACATCACCGCCGCTTCCGAAGAGATTCATCGTCTTTTCCCGAACGAGCAGATCCAGATCTCGCCGTCGCGTTCCGCCATCGTTCTCTCCGGCCACGTCACCACTGAAGACGTTTCCAAACACGCCGCCGCGCTTGCCTCCGCGTACTCCAAAAATGTGGTCAACGTCCTCACCTTCGGGCCAGTTGGGGCCGACGAAGTACTGCTGGAGGTAAAGTTCGCGGAAGTCGATCGCACCGCCCTGACGCAGCTCGGCATCAACATGTTTTCGACCGGCTCGGGAAATACCATCGGCACCATCACCACGGGCCAGTTCGGGACCGTCACGCCCAGCGCGATTCAGACGACGACCGGCGGCACGGGCACGACTCCAACGACCAACACCACCACCATCTCGAACTTTCTCAATCTCTTTTTCTTTAACCCCCAGGTCAACCTGGGCGCGGTCATCGAGGCCCTTCATCAACAAAGCCTCCTGGAGATTCTGGCCGAGCCCAATCTCGTCGCCCTTAACGGCAAAGAGGCCAGCTTCCTCGCCGGCGGAGAATTCCCCTTCCCCGTCGTGCAGCCGAGCGCGACCGGCCTTTCTACCGTCACGATTCAGTTTCGCGAATTTGGTGTTCGCCTCAAGTTCACCCCGGTCATTCAGCCCAACGGCAGAATTCATCTGCACGTCGCTCCCGAGGTCAGTACGCTCGATTTCTCCAATGCCGTCACCGTTTCCGGAACGACCATCCCCGCGCTCAGCACGCGCAAAGCAGAAACTGAGTTCGAACTCCAGGATGGCCAAAGCTTCGTCATTGCCGGCCTGATCGACAATCGCGTCACCGACATCATCAACAAAGTTCCGGGCCTCGGCGACATTCCGATCCTCGGCAATTTCTTCAAAAGCAAGAGCGCCCAGAAGAGCAATTCCGAGTTGATGGTCCTGTGTACGGCGCGACGGATATCGCCGAGCGCCGACATTCCAAAAACTCCGGCAATGCCCGTGCCCGTTCTCGACAAAGACAAATTCGACAAAAAGAAGCCGTAGCAACATGGTGTTTCCGTCTCGCCAGCGTTTCTCTGTTTCCGTCACTCTGTTGACGCTCCTATCTTGCTCCGCATCATCCGGCCAAAATGCATTGCGGCTCTTTCGCAAAATGCAAACCGCTCTGGGAGGCGCCGGCATGACTCCGGTGCACTAAAATGCACACTTGTTGCCGCCGGAAACGCTCTTCAGCGGCCTGCCAGGCTCGAAATAATCAGCACAATCAGCGCCCATAGCCCAAGGTCACAGCTATAATTGACGAGTTGATCGGCCAGGCCTCCCCCCTGGGTAGTGTTCCCCCGTTATGCCTGAACTGTCCGTAGCCATCTTCGCCGCTGACAACGACCAGCGCGCCATCCTCCAGGTTCTCGTCGATGGCACCAGCGTTGCCCGCACCGTCTGCACAAACTCGATCCTGCCCCTGTCCGCTTCCGATCCAGTCATCCGCAAGACGCTGGCTTTCGGCCCCGACGTCATTCTGATCGATCTGGCCGCCGATGGCGTCACCGGCGCGCTGCGGGCCGTCGAACTCCTCCACCAGGAACTCCCCGCTTCCGCCTTATTCGTGATCGGCCCCATGACGCAGCCGCAACTCATCGTCAGCGCCATGCGCGCCGGAGTGCGCGAATACATTGAGCGACCGACCACCACTACGGATCTTCTCGAAGCCTTCGTCCGCCTCACCGCCACTCGCCGCCGGCCGGGCAGCGAAACTTCGCGCGGCAGGGTTTTTACGGTCGTCAACGCCAAAGGCGGCAGCGGAGCGACCACCACCGCCGTCAACCTTGCGCTGGCCTTGCAGAACATCCATCCGAGCACCGCTCTCGTCGATCTCGCACCCCTCGGCCACTGCGCTCTTCATCTCAATCTCAAGCCCGCATTCACCATCTCCGACGCCATCAGCAATCTGCACCGGCTCGATTCTTCGCTCCTCGAAAGCTTCATGGCCCGTCACGAGCGCGGCCTGCGCGTGCTCGCCGGACCCTCCGTCCCCGTCGCCACGGAACATTCCGCCTCCGACTTCGCGAAGTTGTTCGACATGATCGCTGGCATGTTTCATTACGTCGTAGTCGACGCCTCCTCGCGCCTCGACAGCGCCACCCGCCTCGCCAGCAACCTGTCGGAAAAGATTCTGCTGATCGCCCACGCCGACGTGGCATCGCTTTGGAGCGCCGGCCGGGTCGCCCAATACCTCGGCGAGAGCGGCTCGCGCGATCGCTTTGCCCTGGTCCTCAACCGTTACCGGAAGGTGGGCGGCTTCAACGAAACCGAAACCGAGGCCGCCATTGGCGCGCCCGTGCTCTGGCGCATCCCCAATCAATACTTCGTAGTCTCCACCGCCATCGACCGCGGCGTCCCGTTGATGCAGGGCCCAAACACGGAAATAGCCCGCTCCATCACCGGTCTGGCCAAGGTACTGACCAAAGACGATCTCGAAGTTAAACGCACCACCTGGTCCCTCTTCAAGACCGTATAGTTACCAGTGAGTATTTCGTTTTCTGCTCGTAGCTGTTAGCTTTTAGCTAAGAGCCAAGCTCCAAAACCCTGGCAGCCGATTTCCAATGGCCAACCTCCAAGCCTTCGAGCGCAGCGAGTACCAGCAGGTTAAAGCCGATCTGCATCGCAAGATCCTAGACCGTCTCGACCTTGAAAAACTCGGCCGCACCACCGGCGACGCCGCCCGCGAGGAAGTCCTCGTCCTCATCCGCAACTCCGTCAACAGCGAGGCCGTGCCACTCAGCTTCGCCGAACGCGAGCGCCTCTCCCGCGAAATTCTCGACGAAATCTTCGGCCTCGGTCCCCTCGAGCCCCTGCTTAAGGATCCCACCGTCTCTGACATCCTGGTCAATCGCTTTGATCGCGTCTACGTCGAGCGCGCCGGCAAGCTTGAAATCACAGGGCTCACCTTCAAAGATAACCAGCACCTGATGCAGATCATCGACCGCATCGTCTCTCGCATCGGCCGCCGCGTGGACGAATCTTCGCCCATGGTCGACGCCCGTTTGCAGGATGGTTCCCGCGTCAACGCGATTATTCCGCCGCTCGCGCTCGATGGCGCCTGTCTCTCCATCCGCCGTTTCGGCCGCGATCCGGTCACCTCGCGCAACATGCTCGACAACCGAACCCTGACCGAGCAGATGCTTGAACTACTCTCTGCCATGGTCAAGGGACGCCTCAACCTGCTCATCTCCGGCGGTACCGGCGCCGGCAAAACCACGCTCCTCAATGTTCTCTCCGGATACATTCCGAACTCCGAGCGCATCGTCACCATCGAAGACGCCGCCGAACTTCAGCTCAAGCAGGAGCACATAGTCCGCCTCGAAACGCGCCCGCCCAACATCGAAGGCAAAGGTGCCGTGCGTATGCGCCAGCTTGTCATCAACAGCCTCCGTATGCGTCCCGACCGCATCGTGGTCGGCGAGGTGCGCGGCGAGGAGGCATTCGACATGCTTCAGGCGATGAACACCGGCCACGAGGGCTCGCTCACCACCGTCCACGCCAACTCCCCGCGCGATGCCCTGAATCGCATCGAAAACATGGTCTCCATGGCCAATCTCAATATTCCTGAGCGCGCCATTCGCCAGCAGGTAGCGAATGCCATCCATGCCGTCGTCCAGATCGCACGCCTGTCCGACGGCTCGCGCAAGGTGCTCACCGTATCCGAGGTCACGGGCATGGAGAACGACTCGATTGTCCTCCAGGATGTCTTTGTCTTCGAGCGCAGCGGTATCGACGAAAGTGGACGCGTGCGCGGCGTCTTCCACTCCACCGGCGTAACTCCGCACTTCGCCGAACGTCTAGCGACAGCCGGCTGCCGTCTAAGCACCACCCTCTTCGAAGCCCGGCTAGAAGTCTAGCGAGGAATTGTGGCATGGCAGACAGGTGGCAATTCAGTAAACAAGAGATCTGAACCCCCAGTAAAATCCGCGCAAATCAGCGTGAATCCGCGGGAAAGAAGTTTGTCGGGCCTTCCCTGGACCTCCAAGCTATACTTATCCTCAAGCCACCAAAACCCATGACGTACCTCATCGCCTTCCTGATCTTCACCGTCGTGACCGTGCTGGCTTTTGCCGTCCTGTCGCTTCTCGATCAGCGTAAGGCCCAGGCCCGCGTTCTCCGTGACCGCCTTACCACGGCCGATGAAGCCTCGCGAGCCCCGCTCGAGCTCGCCCTGCTGCGCGATGAGATGCTCAGCCACATCCCCGCGTTTGACACACTGCTGCGCCGCTCCGAGCGCGTTTCACTGCTTCAGAAAATGCTGGAGCAGGGCTCGGTCGATGTCCGCGCCGGAAACTTCCTCATCATCTGCGTCGTATCGGGCGTCGGTCTCGCAGTCATCGCCGTGATCTTCGGCCACAACGTCATGTTCGGGTGGGCCGGGCTGCTGCTCGGATTTTTCATTCCTTACGCCTACGCCTCACACATGCGCACCAAGCGCTTTCAGAAATTTGAAGAGAAATTTCCCGAGGCCATCGACACCCTCGCCCGCGCCGTCCGCGCCGGCCACGCCTTTACCACCGCCCTCGAATTGATTGCCAACGAACTCGCCGAGCCGGTCGCGGGAGAATTCCGCCAGCTCTATGAAGAGCAGAAATTCGGGCTTCCCGTCCGCGACGCGCTCGTCAATCTCACCGAGCGCATCCCGCTCGTCGACGTAAAATTTTTTGTCACCGCCGTCATGCTCCAACGCGAGACCGGCGGCAACCTCGCCGAAATTCTCGACAATCTCTCGCACATCATTCGCGAGCGTTTCAAAATTCTTCGTCAGGTCCGCGTCCACACCGCGCAAGGCCGCCTCACCATGGTTCTGCTGATGGCTCTGCCGCCGACCATCGTGGTCTGCATGCTCCTGCTCAACCCCGGATTTATTCACCCGCTCTTCGCCGACCCGCTCGGCCACACGTTGGTGGTCGCCGGCATCACGCTCCAGACCATGGGCTATTTCGTCATCCGCAAGATCATCAGGATCGAGGTCTGATCGATGACCATTCTTCTCGCCGTGCTGGTGTTCCTGACGATCACGATCGTGGTCTTCGCCTTCGCTGCCGCGACCGTTGCTCCTTCATCGGTGCTCGGCGCCCGCCTGCGCGAAATCGGCTGGCAGCGCCCGAAGGATCAGGAGAAGCAGCCCATCCGCGAGCGCTTCCAGCAGGCTCTCGACCCGCTCAGCCGCGCGCTGCCCATTTCGCCCACCGACGTCTCCAAAACGCGTGCCTGGCTCATTCAAGCCGGATACCGCAGCGACCAGCACGTCTCGATCTATCGCGGCCTGCGCGTTTTCTGCGCGGCCGTAGGCTTCCTCGTCGCTTTTTCGATCTCGGGATTTAGTTCGCCCTTCCTGCTCGCCGGCCTCTTCGGTTTCGGTTTCTTCATTCCGCGTTTTCTGCTCAAGCGGCAGATGAAGCAGCGCCAAAAGCGCATTCGCCTCGGTCTCGCCGACGCCCTCGACCTCACCGTCATCTGTGTCGAGGCCGGACTCCCTCTCGACCAGGCGCTCACCCGCGTCGGCGCAGATCTCAGCCACGCCCACTCTGAACTCGGCGACGAGTTCCATATCTTCGACCTTGAGATCCGCGCCGGCAAGCCGCGCGTTGAGGCTCTCCGCAACCTGGCCGCGCGCACAGGAGTCGAAGACGTGCGGGCTCTCGTCGGCACCCTGATTCAAACCGATCGATTCGGAACGAGTGTCGCCCAGGCGCTTCGCGTCCACTCCGATTCCCTGCGCACCGAACGCCGTCAGCGCGCCGAAGAGCAAGCCGCCAAGACCACGGTAAAGATGATTATTCCGCTCGTCCTGTTCGTGATGCCGTCGCTGATCTTCGTGACTGTAGGCCCAGCCGTAATCCAGCTAATGCGTCTGCTAATCCCGGTAACCGTTAGCGGCCATCACTAAATCGCAAATCGGTAGCGCCGTCCCACTGCGGTCGTGAATCTTAGCGCCGGCGTCCCGCCGGCTGTTCTCGAGGGGTCTCACGCTCGGCCTGCGCACCCAGGACAAATCGTGGGAATTCACCCAATGTCTCTGTCACCCACGAGCACACCCATCACGCCGCATTAGCCACAGGAATGGGATGCTCGAACAGAATGTCGATCTGGTCGCCCAGCAACGTTGAGGATTCCCTGATCGTCCCTGTCGGAACTTCGAGCACCGACGTGGCCTGGATGCGCACCGCCGCCATGCGCCATGGTTTGAGATCTTCGTCGAGATGAATCACCTTGCGATCACGATCGAGGTAGACGGCGTCAATCGCGAAGCGCATCGCGAACGTGTGAATGCCATGACAGGGACTGATCAAGAGTCCGCGGCCGGGCGGAAAGCTCGATGCGTCGCTCGCCATCAGTCCGCGAAAGCGCGTCCAGTGCGTCTGCGCGATCACAAGATCGGTGGCGAGATACGTGGAGCGGGTGCGGTTGAAGGCTTGAGCTTTGGGGGCGACCATGGAATCTATCTGTGCAACCCATCTATGCGACATATCTAATGTATAGCGGAATGGGCGCTAAGGGCCGCTCTTTCCCTGACGGCCTTTTCCGCGCGCAAACTTGAACTCATGCCGCTTCATATCCACGCGCGCGCCCCGGAAGCGTACGCCTTCCATGCGCAGCCGGAATCGCTGCTCGGCGCCATTCTCTCCCGGCAGCTTGATCGCCCCGCCTGAGCCCACCACGCGCTGCCATGGCAATCCTGGGACCAGCCGCAGTATGCGCACCACCTGCCGCGCCGCCCCCGGCCAGCCTGCCGCTCGGGCGATAGCGCCATAGCTCGAAACCGTGCCCGCGGGCAAGCCCCGAATCAGGCTCACAATGCGAGCGCGCCGATCCGATGCCCTCATGTCTTCGCGCGTCGGTCCCGCAGCAGCTCGCCTTTTCCCGGCCGGTTTTCGACGCGATGCCATCCCTCTAACCCCGCTCTCTCCATGTTAATCTGGGAGTCGCTCATACAAAACTTTAAAGAGCCTGAAACCGGAAATTACGATACCCGCATCTCACTTTGAAGCGCAATAAAATTGGTCTGGAGAGAGTTCCTATGCGTCTGTGGAAAGCGCTGTCCCTTGCCTTGGCTGTGGTTGCCCTTGGTGTTTTCGCCGTCAGTTGCAGCTCCGGCGGCACTTCCTATCGCATCATCAACGCCATCGCCAATTACGATTACCAGATCACGGACGGCTTCGACATCACGATGAACGGCGACCTCGTATTCACCGGCGTGCAATTCACCAACATCAATCCTCCCGGAAAAGACGCCTACCAGGGTATTTCCGCGGGCAGTGACCTGCTGGAGATCTTTCCCCATGGCGATTCGATCACCGGCACGCCCGTCATCAACAGTTCGCTGAGCCTCAATGGCCGCACCCAGTACACCGTCATGCTGATGGGAAACAACACCACCAATGCCTATGTCGCGCAGCCCTTCACCGACAATAACGCGGTGCCGACCACCGGTAATTTTGAGTTTCGCGTCATCGACGCGTCCAACAATCTGCCGAACCCCGTCAACGGGCAGCCTGGTGGAGTAGACATCTACGTCGTGGGTTCACCGAGCATCGTCGAAGGACCGAACCCTCCCGCTCCCAACGCAAATCTCATCTTTGGGGCGGCGAGTTCATACATATCCGAAACCGGTAATACCACATGGTGGCTGGTAGTAACCCCGCACGGCGGCCACACCCCGATCATCAGTCCGACATCCTACACACCAAGCGCTCTGCAAATCGAAACCATTGTGCTGGTCGACGGTGTAAACGGATTCGGAGTCGGAACACCGCTTATCTTCGGAGATCTGAATTAAAGACGACCCGAATTAGGCCAAGGACAGGATGCCGATTTTTGCCTCTAGTTGAATGACCGCGCGGCCGTCTCTTCATCGTCAAATATCTCAAAGATCGTCACCAGCTTCGTCAGTTGCAGCAGGTCTCCCACGCGCTGGCTCAGGCTCGCCAGTTTGATCGAGCCGCCGGCGTTGCGCGCCGTCGTGAAAATCGACACCAGCGTTCCCAGCCCGCCGCTATCGATGTAATTCACCTCGTGCAGGTTGAGTACAACCTTCTTCGATTCGCCCAGCACTTTTCTTACAGTCTCCCGCAGGCTGGCCGATTCCTCGCCAAACACCAGCCGCCCGCTGCAATCCACGATCATCGCGCCGTCCACGGTTCGCGTGCTCATTCTCAGTTGCATCGCCGATTCTCCCCCTCAATGGTTCAATGACGTGATAACGATCAATGACGTAATAATGTGTACAAAAGAACGCAATCGCTCAAGTCAAGAGCGTACCCCGAGCCGCGCCGGGGCGCAAGCATTAGGTGTTTCCCTGATATACTTTCCGCATCGTGAGGAGGCAATATGCGCTTTCCCGTCGCGTTTCTGCTCGTGGCACTTGCCGCGTTGGCCTTGATGAGTAGTTCGAATCTCGCCTTTGCGGCTGACACTCCAGCCGTGGGCCAGGCCGCTCCCGAATTCAGCCTCCCGTCACAAGATGGCACCGTCGACCTCCAAGACTATCGCGGAAAGTGGGTCGTCGTTTACTTCTATCCCAAAGATCAAACCCAGGGCTGCACCATCGAGGCGCACAATTTCCAGCGCGATCAGCCTCAATATGCCGACCGCCACGCGGTCGTGTTAGGTGTCAGCGTCGATACTGTCGAATCTCACAAAGCCTTTTGCGCGAAGGAAGGCCTGAACTTCAAGCTGCTCGCCGATACCGAGCACAAAGTCGTAAAGGAATACGGCTCAACGATGCACTATAAGGGCATGGAAATCGCCGCCCGCAACACCTTCATCGTCGACCCGCAAGGCAAGATCGTCCGCGTCTACACCAATGTCGATCCCAACAAGCACAGCGCCCAAGTCCTGGCCGCGCTTGATGAACTCGAAAAGGGCGCGAAGTAGACCGCAAGCGCCGAAGGCCCAATAGCCTCTGGCGAAACGCTTGCAGGTTTCCTCTTTGAACCTCCGTGTACCCTGCGGTTAAAGCTTTTCGCCGGTACTGAGGAGGAACCTTCTTCTCTTCCTCACCCCATTTTCGATTCCGCAAGGTCTACAATGAGCCCGGGCCAAGTTCGGATCAGATGAGCATTCAAACTCTGAACGATATCCTTTCGACCGTTCGCCGAGGCCACCGCGAACGCGTCATGCTGCATCGCCAATCCTCCGGCTGGCAAGCTATCTCCTCCGCTGAACTCTACCGCAACGTGGTCGGCACAAGCCGCGCGTTGGCGTCGTGGGGAATCCGTAAAGGCGATCGCGTCGCCATCCTCAGTGAGAATCGCCCGGAGTGGACCACCACCGATTTTGCCGCCCTCGCGCTGGGCGCCGTGACCGTCCCAATTTATTCCACCCAGACCGGGGAGCAGACCGCCTTCATCCTCAACGATTCGGGCGCGCGCGTCATCGCGGTTTCGACCAGAAGTCAGCTCGAAAAAGTTCTGAGCATTCGTAGCCAGACGCCGGTGGAACGCATCGTTGCGATGGATCCGGCCGATCCGTCCCAGGCCGTGCCCATGCGCGAATTAATGGCGCAACTGGGAGAGTCCGACCCCACTTTCGATCGCGAGTCGCGAACCATCCTCCCCGACGATCTCGCCACCATCATCTACACCTCCGGCACAACCGGCGTATCCAAAGGCGTGATGCTGACCCACGGCAACATGACCTCGAACATCGCCTGCTCGCTCGAGGGATTCGATCTCAGCGCGGAAGACGAACTCAGCGTCTCGTTTTTGCCGCTCTCGCATGTCACGGCCCGGCACGTCGACTTTGCGCTCCTCTGTCGTGGCGTAACGCTGGCCTATTGCCCAGACCTCGCCAACCTCGCCTCGATTTTGACCGAGGTGCAGCCCACCATCTTTGTCGCGGTGCCGCGCGTCTACGAAAAAATCCGCCAGCAGGTAATTCTGAAAGCGTCGTCCTTTCCAAAGAATTCCATCTATCAGTGGGCGCTCAAAGTTGGACGCGCCCATCGCGACGAAATTCTCGCCGATGTCCAGCCAACCGCGCGCGACTGGAAGCTCGCCAATCGTCTGATCTTTTCCAAAGTCCGCGCCGCTATGGGAGGCAAGGCGCGCGAATTTCTTTCCGGAGGCGCACCCCTCGGACGCGAACTGGCCGAATGGTTCGCCGACATCGGCATCCAGATTCACGAAGGCTACGGCCTCACCGAGACGTCGCCTGTAATCGCCGTCAATACTCCCCACGCCAACAAACTCGGCACGGTAGGCAAACTGCTATCAAACGTCGAGGCATGCATTGCCGACGATGGCGAGCTGCTGGCGCGCGGCCCTTCCGTCTTCAAGGGTTACTGGAATCGCCCGCAGGAAACGGCCGAGGCCTTCGTCGATGGATGGTTCAAGACCGGCGACATCGGCAGCATCGATAGCGATGGTTTTCTCTCCATCACCGACCGCAAAAAAGATCTGATCAAAACCTCGGGCGGAAAATTCATTGCCCCGCAGCCGATCGAGAACGCCCTCAAGCTCAGCCCGCTGATTGGAACCGCCGTCGTGCTAGGCGACCGGCGCAAGTTTCCCTTTGCCCTCATCGCGCCGCACTTCCCTGTTCTCGAGTCCTGGGCGCACGACAACAAAATCGTCTTCGCCTCGCGCAATGAGCTGGTCGCCAACAGCAAAGTCCAGGCGCTTTATGAAAACCTGATCGAAGAGGTCAACCAGAACCTCGCCCGCTTCGAAAAATTGAAGCGCGTGTTGCTAGTTCCGGAAGAATTTTCATGGGCCGATGGCACTCTGACCCATACCTACAAGGTCCGCCGCCGCGGAATCGAAACCCGCTACCGCGACCTGATCGACGACATGTACGCCAAGGCCGAAACCGAGGCGCCGACCTCCAAATCCTGACTCAACCCCCTCGTCGCTGCGGTAGAATCTTCAGCAAGCGAAAAGGACTCGAAATGGAAAAGCACAGGATTCCCATCCCGCTGTGGTCCCTCGATCTCGAAACAAGAATCGCTATTCTCCGCAACGGGGCCGCGCAGAAAAAAGTAACGCTCCGGAAGGATGTCGCGCTCTACATCGCACAGAATATTGGTCCGGATGCACGCGCTGGAAGGTGCGCTCGCGTGTCTCGTAGCCCACTCCTCGGTAATCGGCGCGGACATTACCCTCAACTATGCAAAGGACGTTCTGCAGGGCTTCGTCGGCCAAAACCCACACACGGCCACCGTCCACCCATTTCAGAAAACGTTCCTTGGACGCCGCACCAAAGAAACCGAAAGGACTCGTCCGGCTCCAGCCACGACGGATTTCCGCTTCGTTCTCTCCCTGCTCAAAACACGGCTGGACGGCAAAACCAGCCGATTCAGACACGAAGTGGTGGAAGCGAAAATGCAATTCGAAGTGAACATGCGCGAGCGCGAACGTGACCAACTCTCGCGTCGAGACGCATGCGAGCGGGCGTTAGAACGCCACGCTAAAACTCGAAAACGAGGATGAAGCTTTGCTGGACAATCTGATCAAACCCTCGTTTCATCGGTTTGCACCCGACAGTCTGAGACTCCGATGCCCCCCAACAAGATCAGCCGCGTCCGCCGTACAATATCCCCATGACGGACTCATTCATCATTGCAGGCAAGCAATTCCGCTCCCGTCTGATTGTCGGGACTGGCAAATACCGATCGTTTCAGGAAACTGCTCGCGCCCTCGAAGCAAGCGGCGCCGACATGGTGACGGTGGCCGTGCGCCGTGTGAACCTCGACCGCAGCTCGGAGTCGCTTCTCGATTACATCGACCCCAACAAATATTTTCTTTTGCCGAACACCGCCGGTTGCTACACCGCCGACGAAACCATCCGAACAGCCCGTCTGGCGCGCGAAGCCGGACTCTCCGACTGGATCAAGCTCGAAGTAATCGGCGATCAGGCCACGCTCTTCCCCGACGTTCAGGCCACGCTCGAAGCCACCCGCACGCTCGCCAAAGAAGGCTTCACCGTGCTCGCCTACACCTCCGACGACATCGTCTATGCGAAACGCCTGGTCGACGCGGGAGCAGCCGCAGTCATGCCTCTCGGCGCGCCCATCGGCAGCGGCCTCGGCATCCAGAACGCCGCCAATCTCCGAATCCTGCGCGAGCTGATCACCGGCGTTCCGCTCATCGTGGATGCCGGAGTAGGCACAGCATCAGACGCGACCATCGCCATGGAACTAGGCTACGACGGCGTGTTAATGAACACTGGCATTGCGGCTGCGCAAGAACCCGTCCTGATGGCCGAAGCCATGAAGCACGCAATCATAGCAGGCCGGCAGTCATACCTGGCAGGTAGGATGCCTCGCAAACTCTACGCAACCGCCAGTTCACCGCTGGAAGGGGTTGTGAGATAAGAACGAGTAGCGCAGGCCTGCAGCAGGCACGTGTGCGCCAAAAAAGCCAGTCAAAGTTGAGATGGAAACCTGGGGAGCTGGGGTACTCTGTGTGCCGCTGTGTACTCTGTGGTTAATGCCTTTTGCCTAGTAGAGGCAAAGCAAGGGCCAGAAACGAAACAGGGCGATTCCAAAGGAATCGCCCCGCTCAAAAGATTGATTAATCCGCCTTACAGCATCTTCACGCTGTCGACGTGAATCTTGTCTCCATCAATATGTCCGGTGACGGCCACGTGATGGCCGTAGTGATCTTTCAGGGCATCGGGATTGTCGACCTCGAGCACTTTTTTGTCGCGGTCGGTAACCACTACCGGGCTCGCGCCCCCAGCGATGCATTTCTTGGTGCATGCTTCGCCCGCTGCGTTGGCTCCTTTGACGCCGCACTTGGAGTCGGTGACCCAGCCATTCACGGTTTGCGCATCGCCGGCAAATCCCACCGAAGCAACCAGCAGGACCAGCGCAAGAGCAACCAGCAACAGAACAATTTTACGCATAACATCCTCCTCGAAATTGCCCACACGTAGTGCGCACTTCAGCACTCTATCACAGCTACGAGCCCTTAGCTCTCAGCTCCCAGCTCCAGGGAGGACCCTTGCAACAAGCAACGATAGTCTTGTGTATTGGACAAAAAGCGAAGCACGCGAGTCGACGCATCGGCGCTGTTCCCTAGAGCTTGGAACTGAGCCTTGGAGTTGAGTCTTGAGATCTTCCGAGCCGCAAGCCGCGGTCTTCTCTAATTACCGTTCTTCGCCCTACCAACCGGCGGTTTCGGCGGCGCAGCGGGCGAGACAAACACGATCTCTCCCTTGCGCGCATAGTGCAGTTGCTCGCGGGCTTCCTTCTCGATCGCCGAGGGATCCGATTTGAGCTGCTTGATACGTTCGGCGTATAGCTGGTTCTCTTTCTGCAAGCGGTCGACTTCTGCCTGAAGCGCCTGCATCTCGGCGCGCTTCTGCCGATAGACCACAATTCCGTTTGCTCCCAGCATCGCGTGCAGAACGGTTCCGCCAATCAGCAGGACCGCAAGCGCTACCGCAAGCCTGCGCCACTCGCGCGCCAGCCATGTCCAGGCAGGACGCGTCCGTTCGATCCAGCGTGCAGCCACCGCTTCTGCGCGTGGAGCATGCTCCATCACCGCGCGGAACCCGTCCTCGGGCCGAGGCAGAATGCGCGCCCGCGCCTCAGGTCCAAGGCGTAGATTCGCCGCTCGACGATCGGTTAGTCGAAGGTTCGCTAATCGAAGATCCATGCTTTCGCTGCCGCGCTCAACTTCGCGAGGTCTTCCTTGCTTCGCGCCTCGCTATAGACGCGCACCACTGGTTCCGTGCCGGAGAGCCGGTAACAAACCCATGACCCGTCGGCAAGAACCAGCTTCAGCCCGTCCGTCCGCACAACCCCGGCAACTTTGCTGCCAGAGAATTCGTGCGGATCAACACGTAACTTCTCAGTAAACTTCTGTTTCACTTCCGTCGTCAAGCGGAAGTTCTCGCGCAGCGGATAAAAGGAACCAACTTTGCCAAATACATCCTGTAGTTGTTTGCCGAGCGACGCCCCACGCCTTGCGACCATCTCGCAGCAGAGAAGTCCGGCGAGCACTCCATCCTTTTCGGGGACGTGACCACGGATTGAGAGACCAGCGCTCTCTTCACCGCCAATCAGAATCTTGTCCTCCTTAATCAGTTCGCCAATATATTTGAAGCCAACAGGCGTTTCGTGCAGTTCGATCTTGTGATGATCGGCAAGCGCATTGATAAGATTCGTAGTGGCTACCGACTTGCCGACGCCGTTCTTCCAGCCGCGCGTTTCCACGAGATAATCGAAGAGCAGCGCGATGACGTAATTCGGCTGAAGAAATGTGCCATCCTCATCGACGATGCCAAAGCGATCAGCATCGCCATCGGTCGCAATGCCGATGGCCGCGCCCGTTTCGCTCATCTCGCGGCGCAGGTCTCCGAGCAGGTGATCGTCAGGTTCAGGCGCATGCCCGCCGAAAAGCACATCGCGGAAATCGTGCACGGCTGAAACCGGAATTCCTGCGTCGCGCAGCACGCCATCGGAATAGCCGCGCGCAGCGCCCCACATCGGGTCGAAGGCAATCTTGACCCCAGACTTCTTGATGACGTCGAGATCGACGATCTCGCCCAGGCGCTTAAGATACGGCGTGCGAGGATCGAGCGCTTGCGGCGTTGCCTTGGCCGCTTGCTGCGTCTGCGGATTCCGGTCGTAGGCGGCAATCTCGGCTTCGATGGCCTTCGTCACCTCGGGCAGCGACGGCGCGCCGTCGGGCGTGGAGAACTTGATGCCGTTGTATTCAGGCGGATTGTGCGACGCGGTGAAGTTGATCGCGCCATCGGCTTTTGACCGAATGACGGCGTACGAGATCGTAGGCGTAGGCGCTGGCTCGGCGATGAGAAGCGGCGTGATGCCGTAGCTTGACAGAATGTCACATGCCATGGCGCAGAATGTTTCGCCGAGGAAGCGTGGATCGCGGCCAACGATAACTTTTGCTCCGCTGGGTTTTTGGGATGCAACGTAGCGCGCGATGCCATGAACAACGCGCTGCACATTTGCAAAGGTGAATTCTTCAGCCATCACGGCTCGCCAGCCGGAGGTGCCGAATTTGATTTGGGTCGTCATTGTTTATTTGCCCCTATCGGTTGCCACGAAGGAATCTAGTGTCAAGCTCTCAGTTCCAAGCGGTCAACGGTATTGCGATTCGCTTTCGCTACCACTGCAACCCAGAGTAAAGTCTGAGGCAGCGTTCAGGCGGATGTCACTGCAACGCCCGATTTTATATGACTGACAAAAGAGTTGTTCTCACGACCTGCGGCTCGCTCGAAGAAGCACGAAAGATTGCGCATGCACTGGTGGAACGCAAATTGGCAGCTTGCATCAACATCGTTCCAAAGGTCGAGTCTATCTATCGCTGGAAGGGCGAGATTGAGACTGCGACCGAGTTTTTGCTGCTGATCAAAACTACGAGCAGAGCTTTTCGCTCGGTGCGCGAAGCGCTCAGCGAGTTGCATTCGTATGAACTTCCGGAGTGCCTCGAGATGGCCATTACCGACGGCAGCGCCGCCTACCTCAAGTGGTTTGAGGAATCGATGATATAAATCGGCGCATCAAATCGCGGCGAGCGCCTGATCGAGATCGGCGCGAATGTCGTCGACGTCTTCAATGCCGACTGAGATTCGCACCATGCCGTCGGTGATGCCGATCTTGCGGCGCCCCTCTTCGCCGACCGCCGCGTGCGTCATGGTGGCGGGATGCGAGATCAGGGTTTCGACGCCGCCGAGCGACTCGGCGAGCGAACAGACGCGCACCTTCCGGAGCATTTTATTGGCGTTTGCGAGCGAGCCGGTTTCGAATGAAATCATCGAGCCAAAGCCTGTCATCTGGCGTTTGGCTAATTCGTGTTGCGGATGGTCGGGCAATCCGGGGTAGAACACTTTCTGAACTTTTTTGTGCTTCGCGAGATAGTCAGCGACCTTGCGTCCATTGCTGTCGTGTTGCACCATGCGCACGGCAAGCGTCTTGACGCCGCGCAAAATCAGGAAGCACTCGAACGGAGACATGATGGCGCCGGCACATTTCTGAAGGAAGGCAAGTTTTTCGGCCTGTTCGGGCTTGGTGCAGACCACGACTCCGCCCAGTCCATCGCTGTGACCGTTAAGAAATTTTGTCGTCGAGTGGATCACCATGTCCGCGCCGAACTCGATCGGACGCTGAAAGTAGGGTGACATAAAAGTGTTGTCGACGACGACCTCCGCCCCATGACGGTGGCAGATCTCGCTGATGGCGCGCAGATCGCATAGCTCCATTAAAGGATTGGTCGGCGTTTCGAGAAAAACGAGGCGCGTGTTTTTCTGCAGGGCGCGCTCAACCGCGTTGAGGTCGGAAGTATCGACGTAGGTGAAGGTCAATCCAAAATTGACCAGCACCTGATTGAACAGGCGCGGCGTTCCACCGTAAAGGTTGTGGCCGGCGACAATGTGATCTCCCGACTTGAGCATAGTGGCGACAGCGTTAATAGCGGCCATGCCGCTGGCGAATACTTTCGCGGCCGTGCCCCCCTCGAGCGCGGCGAGATTAGTTTCGAGGCGGTCTCGAGTCGGATTCGAGACGCGCGAATATTCGTAGCCTTTGTGCTTGCCAATCTCTTCCTGGACGTAGGTAGAAGAGGCGTAGATGGGGACGTTGACGGCGCCGGTGGTAGGGTCAGGCTCTTGTCCGGCGTGAATGGCGAGGGTGGCAAATCCGGGCGGTTTGGTGGTCAGAAGTCGCTCCTGGGAGTTCGCGAGTAAAAAAGAGGTTTTTGGGGGTACCCCCACCCCTCGGTCTTTTAAACTCAAAGACTTAGCTGGGTTATTCCAGCCAGGTCTTTGAGGAATAATGACTTACCTCTAAAGTATATATAAATCAATGAATTAGAGAATTGCCTTCTTTTAGACTCCCTTTATTACTTTGAAATTACTTGGCTTGCTGTGTCAAGGATTTCTTTGACTGGCGTTCGGATGGGGGACGCTAGAGCGCTTGAAACGCAGAGGTCACGGAGGTGCACGGAGAAAACCGACGTTTTAGATCCCGCCTTCGAAAATCTTCTTAGACAAATAGCGTTCGGCCGAGTCGGGAATCATGGTGACCACGCGCTTGCCTGGCCCGAGGCGCTTCGCGATTTCCACCGCCGCATAGACATTTGCGCCCGAGCTTGATCCGCCCAGCACTCCTTCGCGCGCCGCCAGTTCTTTTACCATGCCGAAGGCTTGCGGGTCGGTGACCATAAAGACTTCGTCGCAGACTGAGCGGTCAAAATTTCCGGGGATGAAACTGTTGCCGATGCCTTCCACTTTGTGCGGGCCGGCGGGCCCTCCACCAAGGATTGAGCCTTGGGTTTCGACCGCGACTGCATGGACGTTCTTGATCCGCTCCTTCAAATAGCGGGCTACGCCGCTGAAGGTGCCAGCGGTGCCGCAACCGATAGTGATCGCGTCGATGCGTCCTTCCATCTGCTCGTAGATTTCATGGGCGGTGGTCTCGTAGTGGAAGTCGGTGTTGGCGGGATTGTCGAATTGTGCGGCTAGAAATGCGGAGGGGTCAGCGGCGGCGAGGGCTTTGGCGCGGCTAATCGCTCCCTGCATGCCTTCGGCGTCCGGAGTGCGCGTGACCTCGGCGCCGAAGGCCCGCATGATCAGGACCTTTTCCTCGGAAAATTTCTCCGGTACAAAAAGCCGAACTTTGTAGCCGCGATTCACGCCGATGAGGGCAAGTCCGATTCCGGTATTGCCCGCGGTGGCCTCGATGATGGTACCGCCGGGCTTCAGCCTGCCTTCTGCCTCGGCGCGCGCGATCAGGCCAATAGCGGCACGATCTTTTACACTTCCGCCGGGATTGAGATATTCCAGCTTGGCGAAGATGTCGGCGGACCCTTTCGGAGCGAGCCGTTTGAGTTGGAGCATTGGGGTTTCGCCGACGAGTTTGGTGATGTCGTCGCTGACGCGCAGGCGGGTATTTTCAGTCATCAGAGGCACGTCATCAGAGTAAGGAACGGGCAGGGGCGGCGTCAATGCGTCGATTTTGTATTTTGCAAATTGGTAACCTGGAGATTTTGAGGCACTAAATTCTTTCCCGCGGATTAGCACGGATTCGCGTGGATCATTGAAAAACCAAAAAATAATCCGCGGCAATCTGTGTAAATTAGTGAAGATGAATTGCCGCGCCTATTGGCCGCCCGCGCTGGCTGGTTCCTGGCCGGCGTAATAGCCGCTCCTGGTGCGGACGGTTAGCTTGTCATGCTTGGAGGAATGGGCGTCGACTTTGACCTCGCGGTATCCGCCCTGGGTGCGCGGGGTAGTGGGTTTGTAGCCGATCGTGTACTGGCTGCGGATGTCGTGGGCGACGCTGCGGCTGATGGCATCGACCTCGTCGAGCGTTTTGGGCAGGAAGGCGATGCCGCCCGTTCTTTCGCACATGATCTGCAAGGCCCGCTTGGCGTGGCGGGCGTGGTCTTCACCTTCGAGGATGCCGATGGCGTAGACGGTGGGTCCGTTTTCGGTTTGCAGACGGCGCACGGCCTGCTCGAGCGTTTCGGTGCTCTCGTTGTCGTCGCCGTCGGTAACCACGAAGATGACTTTCTTGTCGAGCTTGGCGTCCTGCTTCAGATGATTGGCCGAAGCTACGACCGCGTCGTAAAGCGCGGTGCCGCCGCGGGTCTCGATCTTTTCCAGGCCTTCTTTGAGCTTGTTGATGTTGGAGGTGAAATCCTGGTCGAGGTAATACTCGTCGTTGAAATTGACGACGCAGACTTCGTCGTTCGGATTCGAGGCGCGCACAAGATTGAGCGCCGCCGCATTTACTTTTTCGCGCTTCTCGCGCATCGATCCCGAGTTGTCGACCACGATGCACATGGCGACCGGGATGTCTTCGTGGCGAAACGAGGTGATGGTTTGCGGGCGGCCGTCTTCGAAAACATTGAAGTTCGTCTTGTCGAGGTTGGTGACGATGTGCTGCTTGTTATCGATTACGGTGGCGTGGAGGACGACCTCTTCAACCTCTTTTTTGAAAACGAAAACGCCCGCGTCGCCGGCATCGGGATTCTGCTGGCCGCTCGGAGAGATGGGCTGATCGGCCGAGCCAGACGGTGCGGGAGTCTGTCCTGAGCCGGCGCCCGGTTGTGCCGTGGAATCTGGCGGGGACGCGGGCGGCTGGGCCTGATTGGGCTGGCTTTGGGCCGGGCTTTGTCCTGAAGTCTGCGCGCTTTGCTGCTGACTCGGCTGCTGGTTTTGGGCCGCCGGGGACTGAGCTGGCGGCGGAACTTGCGTTGAAGCGGGTACTCCCATTTGGGAGAAGGCGAAAAGGGATATCAGGAGGACGAGCAGCGGAGCAAGGCTATTCCGTCGGAGCATAGTAACCAGTTTTCGCATAGACCCGTAGCGGCGGCAATCCTTTTGGCGGATTCAGCTTTACTTTAATTTTACGCCACTTGCCATCGTGGCCCGGGTTCTTTGGACGGTATCCGAGTACATATTGGTTGCGTAGCTCGATACCGATTTTTGTAGAGACATCGGCTAAGTCGTTGGGATTATCGATGGTGAAAGCCCGTCCGCCGGTCAATTCCGTCACTTCGCTGAGCAGGGTGGGGCCCAGGCGCTCTTCTTCGGTCGGGAAATAATGGTCGTAGATGCCAATGGCGTAGATCAGCGTATCCGACTCTTTGACCAGGGAGCGGATTTCGCCTTCAGTGTAACGGCTGTGGTTGTCGCCGCCATCAGAGATGATGAGGAGCGCCTTCTTCGGATACTTCGCCTGGCGCATTTTGCTGACGCCGAGATAGATCGCATCGAGCAGAGCCGTACGGCCCTTGGGAATGGTGTAGACCAGCTTGCCCTGGATGTCGTCGACGGAACTCGTGAAGTCGGAAATCTCTTCCGGCTTGTCGGCGAAGGTGATCATGAAGAACTCATCCTGCGGGTTGGCGGTTTTGAAGAACTCAATGACCGCGTCGCGGGCGCGGTCGATTTTGCTGCTCATGCTGCCGCTCATGTCGAAGATCACGCCGATCGAGACGGGAGCATCTTCGCTCGAGAAGGTGCGGATCTCCTGCTGTTCCCTGCCCTCAAACAGGCTGAAATTTTCACGGTCGAGTCCAGTGACGAGGCGGTTCATGGGGTCAGTGATGGTGACCGGGACCAGGACCAGGTTGACATCGACCTTTACCGGCTTGGTGTGAGTGCGGAGTGAGGGATCACCCTCCGCTGCCGGGTCTTTTGGAGCGGGCGGCTGAATGCGCGGCTGAATGTGAACGTCTTCGGTTGAATTCTGGGCTTGGGCTGGAAAGGTGAAAGCGAATGCGAAGCAGACAGCGACGATCAGCAGACCCCTGAAAAACACCCGAGCCGAGAACCAATCGCCGCACAGCATAGGTCCTGCTAACTGGTAGAAGCCGCGCCAGAAGCGTTGACTCGCCTCACTAGCGGGTTCCGAGAACCCTTACTAAGTCGGATACTAGCACAGTCCTGAAAAAGAGTTGCCACCTTTTTCGCGAATTTTAGATTCGGATGGACGCGACCTCAGTTGTTTCGCAGGCTGTGCATTTTATTGCGCGTTTTCATCACGCGTTCAGCGCATTTGGGCGCAGCTTAGAGCACCTTTGGCTGAGCCAATCGCGACTTCGGCCGCTTCCGCGCCTGCTACAATTTGCCTTCACTTTCTTGGTTAGATCGCATGGCCACCATCTCGCCATTTCGAGCCTGGCGCTACGCTGCCGAGCGGGCGCCTATTGGGCAGGTTGTCACTCAGCCATACGACAAAATCACTCCCGCCATGCAGGATGGCTATTACCAGGCCAGTCCTTACAATTTAGTCCGAATCATCCTGGGCAAGCGCTTTGATGCGGATACCGCGTCCGAGAATGTCTACACGAGGGCGGCGGCGGCTTTTCGGGACTGGCGGGCACAAGGTGTGCTGCGGCAGGATTTGGAACCGTCTCTCTACCGCTATACGCAGAGCTTCAGGATTCCGGGCCAGCCGGCAATTGCCGAGAGGCAAGGGTTTATCGGGCTGGGGCGGATTGAGGAGTACTCGGCGGGAGTGGTATTCCGCCACGAGCAGACGCTTGCGAAGCCGAAGGCCGACCGGCTCGACCTGTTGCGGGCCACGCGGGCGCACTTCGGGCAGATCTTTATGCTCTATGGCGGCTCGGGCAAGGTGGATGGCATGCTCGCGGCGACTGGGGGTGGCGTGGCCGATATTGAGGTCACGGACGAATATGACGTCGTTCACCGCGTCTGGAGGATTTCCGATCCGGCGGTCATCGGCGCGGTGCAGCAGCAGATGCGCGACCGGAAGCTCATCATTGCTGATGGCCACCATCGCTATGAGACCGCGTTAGCCTATCGCAATGAGGCCAGTGGGCAGAATTCGCGCGGCCAGAATCAGCGGGAAAATGATCAGCGACCCGCCGGGGACGCGGCACAAAGTTGGCTACCACAAGACTGGCTAATGATGACCTTCGTCGACATGGATGCGCCAGGACTGGTGATTCTGCCGACGCACCGCGTGGTGTTTGGGCTGCCGGCCTCGCGAATCGCGGAGTTTCCCACGACCGTTCGGAAGTTCTTCAACGTGGAACAGGTCGACGCCGCCATCGACGCCGCGCGCGCCGCCGCCATTCTTAGGAATGCCGGCCAGGCGGGCAATGCGCTGCTCGCAGTCACGGGCGACCGCGCTTTCTTGCTGCACACGCCGAAGGCAATCGGCACCGCCTTTCTCGGCGATCTATCATTGCGGCAGCAGACGCTTGACGTCGTGCAGTTGCACAAGTGCGTGCTCGAAGGCAGCCTGCAAATCTCCGAGGAGGCGATTCGCAACCAGCAGAATGTCGCCTATTTCCGCGATGCGGGCGAAGCGCTGGCCCAGGTGCGCGGAGGGCAACCGGGCGCACAGATTGCCTTTCTGATGAACCCGGTCCGCGTCGAACAGATGCGCGACGTTGCTTTTGCGGGCGAGGTCATGCCGCAAAAGTCGACTGATTTCTATCCGAAGCTGCTGAGCGGGCTCACGGTTTACGCGTTGCACTAGCACTGGAACAGTTGCCGGTTGCCGGTTGCCGGTTACCAGTAAGATCAGGTTGTACTCTTGCGAGAAACTGGGAGCTGCGACTGAGATTTGCCAACTGCCCTCCACATCATGAACAAGAAGGTTCGTCCGCGGGGTGCCGTTGCGCTGCTTTCAGCGGCGATCTTTTCCGCAGCGGCGATTTCCGTAGCAACGATCTTTTTCGCGATGCTGCCGTTCTCCACGGCACGCGTGTCCGCGGCTCCGCCCCCCCAAGACAAGCAGCTCTCCGTGTATGCGCCGGCGGCCACGTATACGCTTCCAATACTCGAGCGCTTCGGGCACGAATATATCGGCCTGCTCGAATTGCTGGAGCCGCTTGGCCGGGTGAGCAGCCAGGCAGTGGGCGGGCACTGGAAGATTCGCTACAACGCGCTGGATGGCGATTTCACAGAGGGCAAGACGCGCGCAAAAGTGCATGGGCGCGATTTCGATCTGTCGGCCCCGTTCCTCATGGAAAACTCGCGCGGACTTGTTCCGCTGACATCGCTCGGCGGATTGCTGCCGCGTTTTCTCGGCAGTGCAATGAGCTTTCACGAAGGCGGGCGGCGCTTGTTTGTCGGCGACATCGGCATACAGCCGAGTTTTAAACTGGAGCCGGGTCCGCCGCCCCGGCTGGTGCTGAATTTCAGCGCGCCCGTGAACCCGACAATTTCGACCGAACCCGGCCGTCTGCGTATGGTGTTCAAGCGCGACCCGGTCCTGTCTCCCGGAAGCCAGTCGATTTCCTTCAGCGATAACGTCATCACGCAAGCGACTTATTCCGAGAGCAACGGCGTCGCCGAACTCGATGTGACCGCAAACAGCCCGTTGCTCGCGACTTTCAGCAATAGCGGCAAGACCATCACGCTGGCTGCCGCACCGATGGAGGCAAAGGCCACTGCGCCCGCAGTCCCAGGCGCTCCGGCCGCTACGCCAGCCACGACGAGCCCGCCGCAGGCCAGGACGCAGCCAGCCGCGCCCGGTGCGCCCGCCTGGATCCGTCGCCCGCTCGCGGTAGTCGATGCGGCGCACGGCGGCGATGAGCGCGGCGCTGCCTTGACCGACACCTTGGCGGAGAAAGACGTAACGCTCGGATTTGCGCGCCTGCTGCGCCATGAACTCGAGATTCGCGGCTTTGCGGTTCAGATGTCGCGCGACGCGGACAATTCGGTGTCGCTCGACCAGCGTGCGGGGGCAGCCAATGCCGTGCAAGCTATGGTTTACATCAGTCTTCATGCGGCTTCGCAGGGCAGTGGCGCGCGCGTCTACACCGCGTTGTTGCCGACCGAGGGAGAGAGCAAAAGCGTCTTCCACGCGTGGAACGGCGCACAGGCACAGGCGCTACCCGTGAGCGGCGTGGTCGCGGCCGCGATCGTGAATCAGTTGCAGATCAGAAAAATGTCGGCGCGTTCGTCGTCCGCTTCGTTGCGGCCGCTGAATAACGTGCTCATGCCGGCTGTTGCGGTCGAGCTTGCGCCGGGAGCGAACGGCATCGCGGACCTGAGCTCGGCGACCTATCAGCAGCAGGTCGCGGCGGCGATTGCCGACGCCATCGTCTCGGTGCGCGATCGTTTGGGGGCGCAACAATGATTGAGGGATCGGGTCATCGGGTGATCGGGTCATCGGGCCATCTGAGTCCAAAATCGGAGGCGCGATTGACTGACGCCGCGAAGGCACAGTCATCGAAGACGCAATCATGGAAGGTGCGCTCACGGAAGGTGCAACCATGATTCCACGTTCTCTGGTCTTCAGCGTGGCTGCGATGCTGGTGCTGGTCGTAAGCATGGGAATCTATGCGCGCCACATGCGGCGCCAGGCGCGGGAGCTCGAGTCGCCGGTCAGCAACGCGCTGCCGGTTACACCTCCGGCATCGGGCCCGACCGAGACCGTGACGCTCTACGTTGCCGATGACGCCTCCGGATCGCTGCGCGCTCAATCCGCGCAGATTCCACTTCCCAGCGGACGCCAGCAGCGCGCCGAAGAACTTTTGCGCGCGCTCTTGCGCATCTACCAGCAGCCGGGCGCGACGTATCCCCTGTCGCCGGCGTCGGACATTCGCAGCATTTATCTGGTTGATCCGGGCGCGGCGGTAATCGACTTGAATGCGGCCTTCGCCGACGAGCACCGCTCGGGTATCCTCAACGAGCAACTCACAGTAAATTCGCTGGTGGAGACCCTCGCGATGAACGTGCCGGGAATTCAACGCGTCCGAATCCTGGTCGAGGGCAAAGCGCGCGACACGCTCGCCGGGCACGCCGACCTGAGCGATTGGTTCGACGTGACGACCCTGGAGCAGGCTGCTGGCCAGTAAGGCTGGAGGGAAAAGGTGACCGCCCCCCGCCATACGATAGTTTGACCAAGCCTACACGGCAGGCTAGTATCGCTCTATGGCCAAGGCTCGATACCACTACACCATCATGCTGCGACCCGAGCCAGAGGGTGGCTACACCGCGCTTGTTCCGGCACTGCCGGGTTGCGTCACCTACGGGCGAACGGTGGATGAAGCGCGCGAAATGGCAAAGGACGCTATTTCCGGCTATATCGCCAGCCTGCGCAAACATAAGGATCCGATCCCCACCGATGACAATACCCTCGTAACCTCGCTCGACTTGGAGTATGCCGAAGCTCCCCGCCGTTAGGCCCCGGCAGGTGGTCCGCTTTCTGGAGCAGAATGGCTTCATCCTGGATTACACCTCAGGCAGCCATCTTATTTTTTACAATCCCGCGTCGCGTCGCCGCGCGGTAGTGCCACAGCACAATCGCGACTTGCCGAAGGGAACATTGATTTCGTTGCTGCGAGAGGCTGGATTCACGCGGGGACAGCTGATCGACTTTCTGGGAAAGTAATGCCACACGCATGTGGTGAACTGCACACTGTTAGAATTTCCATCACATGATCTTTCGCAGCGATAACCGCACTCCCGAGCAGCTCCGGCCTCTCAACATCGTTCCTGATTTCATTTCGACGGCTGAGGGTTCGGCTTTGATCGAGATGGGCAACACTCGCGTCATCTGCACTGCGTCGGTTGAAGAAACCGTTCCCACGTTTCTGCGCAACTCGGGCAAGGGATGGATCTCCGGTGAATATGGAATGCTGCCGCGCTCTACGCTCACACGAACGGCTCGCGAAGCTGCGAAGGGCAAGCAGAGCGGGCGCACGCAGGAGATTCAACGCCTGATCGGACGTTCGCTGCGCGCCGTGGCGGACTTGCAGCGGCTGGGCGAACGCACCATCTGGATCGACTGCGATGTCATCCAGGCCGATGGCGGCACGCGAACGGCGTCGATCACCGGAGCTTTCGTCGCGCTCGGGCTCGCGCTGCAACGGCTGATTGATGCCGGAACACTGACGTCCGCGCCCATCAAAGACTTCGTCGCCGCCATCAGCGTTGGAATCGTCGACGGCGAAGTGCTCCTCGATCTTAATTACGAGGAAGACTCCCGCGCCGACGTGGACATGAACGTGGTGATGACGGCGGGCAACAAGATCGTGGAACTACAAGCGACCGCCGAACACCAGGTTTTCGACGACGCGCAGCTTGCCAGGATGATGGCGCTGGCGCGGCAGGGCATCCAGTCGCTGATCGCGAAGCAACAGGCCGTACTGGGAGCGCTGACTTTGCGGCAGTGATCTGGGCAATGACAGGGATCACACGGCGAGCTTCGTGTACGGCACGCGCTGTTGACGGCGAGTTCCCTTGCTCGCAGGCGAAAGGTTAGAATAATCCGTTGTTTGCGCAGTCATAAGGAGGACTCATGAAACTTACTCCCGGGAAACTCAAAGGGTTGAAGGCTGTATCGACCGAGCGCGGCGTGATCGCAGCAGCGGCCATGGATCAGCGCGGCTCGCTGCAAAAGTCGCTCGCCAAGGAAAAAGGCTCGGCCGTCACCGATGCCATGATGGAAGAGTTCAAGACGCTGGTCACCGAGGTTCTTACTCCGCACGCCAGCGCGATCCTGCTCGACCCGGAGTGGGGACTGCCTGCCTCCAAGCGCCGCGCCAAAAACGCCGGCCTTCTGCTCGCCTACGAAAAAACCGGTTATGACAAGACCGGGCCGGGCCGCCTGCCCGATCTGCTCGATCACTGGTCGGCGCGCCGTCTGAAAGAGGCGGGAGCCGACTGCGTCAAGATTCTGCTCTATTACACGCCCTATGACTCGAAAGACGTGAACGACAGAAAACATGTATGGGTGGAGCGCATCGGCGACGAGTGCCGCGCGAACGATATTCCGTTCTTTTTGGAATTTGTCGGTTATGAAGAAGGCACCGATGAAAAAGGCGTGGAGTATGCGAAGAAAAAGCCGCACATCGTTACCGAGAGCATGCGCGAGTTCACCAAAGATCGCTACGGAGTCGATGTATTGAAGGTTGAAGTGCCCGTGAACATGAAGTGCGTGGAAGGAACAAAGTCGTTCGGCGGCGAGAAGGCATACACGAAGAAGGAAGCCATCGACCTGTTCCATAAAGCCGCCAACGTGGCCACCAAGCCGTTCATTTATCTTTCGGCAGGAGTCAGCAACGCCGAATTCAGCGAGACGCTGGAGCTGGCGGGCGAGTCGGGAGTGAAGTTCAACGGAGTGCTCTGCGGGCGCGCGACGTGGAAAGATGGCATTCCGGTTTATGCGAAACACGGCGCCGATGCGTTCCGCAAATGGCTGGAGACCGAAGGCGTAAAGAACATCGACAACGTCAACAGCAAGCTGAAGGCGGCAACCTCGTGGCATTCGATCTACGAGGCGGAACCGGCGCTGGCGCACGTATAGCCGACGGATTTATCTGCAATGATGCGGGCCAATCGACGGCTCGCCTTTCGTTCGCATGGAGCGGCTTTCCGGTACAGTAGGAAGCAATGCCGCGATAGCTCGCGGCTCGAAGCTCAAAGCTATTTTCGATGCCTGATCGCAAAACCGCACTCATCACCGGAGCCTCCTTCGGCATTGGGCTTGAACTCGCCCGCATCTTCGCGCGCGAGGGCCACAATCTGGCGTTGGTCGCGCGCAGCGCGGACAAACTTCGCCAGCTGGCCTCTGAACTCGAGAAGGCGCACGGCACGCGCTCGCTGATTCTGGCCGCGGATCTCTCCGATCCCGGAGCCTCCGCTTATGTGCTCGACCAGACCACGCGTGCCAGCATCGCGGTTGATATCCTCGTCAATAACGCGGGCTTCGGCCAGTACGGCTTTTTCGTCGACAGCGATCTTGAAGAGTGTCTTCGGCAGATTCAGCTCAACATCACCACGCTAACGCATCTCACGCGTCTTTATCTTCCCGAGATGATCGCGCGCGCCCGGTCGGCGGGAACGAACGCCCGCATTCTGAACGTGGCGTCCACCGCCGCGTTTCAGGCGGGACCGCTGATGGCCGTCTATTACGCGAGCAAGGCCTACGTGCTGCATTTCTCGGAGGCCATCGCCAATGAACTTCAAGGGACGGGCGTAACGGTCACATGTCTTTGCCCCGGTCCGACGGCCACCGAGTTCCAGGAGCGCGCAAAGATCACGGGCATCCGGCTGACGACGTTTGGAACCATGGATGCGCACACGGTCGCGGAAGACGGCTATCGCGGGCTAATGGCGGGAAAGCCGGTGGTCATCTCCGGCTTTAAGAATTGGCTGGTAGCACAGTCGGTGCGCTTCGCGCCGCGACGCCTGGTCACAGCCGTGGCAAGAAAGCTCCAGGAAGGCTAGGCCCACGAACTAGCTCCCTTGTGTCGCTGGGCGCCGTGCCATTCATCCCGCCGCCGTATCGAGAGAAAGATTTACCGCGTCTTGCGGCTGGCCAGCGCGGCTTGTACCTTGCTGTGTTTTTTCCCGTAGGTGAAGTAGATCAGCAACCCGATCACCAGCCATACGACGAGCCGCAGCTGCGTCCAATATGACAAAGACACAATCAGCACGCCGGAAAAAAGTATGGAGAGAATCGGGACGAGCGGCACCATCGGAGTTCGGAACGGTCGGTCCAGATGGGGATGAGTCCTGCGCATAACCCATACGCCCGCACTCACCAGCACAAACGCCAGTAGCGTGCCCACGCTCGTCATCTCGTCGAGAATGCTGAGGGGAAGCAGGGTCGCGAGGATCGCAACGAAAAAGCCGACCACGATCGAACTGATATACGGTGTCCGAAAACGCGGGTGGATCTTGCTGGCCCAAGGCCACAACAAGCCGTCGCGGGACATGGAATAAAACACACGCGACTGGCCGAGCAACATGACCAGCATTACAGTGGCCAGGCCGCCGATTGCACCGAGTTCCACGAGAAACGTTGCCCACTGATGGCCGGTTACGCGAATGCCGACGACCACCGGATCGGGGACCATGAGGTCCTGGTAGGGAACGATGTGCGTGAGTAGTCCCGACACTACGATGTAAAGCACCGTGCAGATGACCAGCGATCCGAGAATCCCGAGCGGCATATCCCTCTTTGGGTTCTTGGCCTCTTGCGCCGCGGTCGATACCGCATCAAACCCGATATACGCGAAAAACACGACGCCGGCGCCGCGCAAAATTCCCGACCATCCAAATTCGCCTCTCGTCCCGGTATTCGGCGGAATGAAAGGATGCCAGTAATTTGGCTTCCACGCGTGCGCATAGAGGAAGGCTGTCGCCAATGCAATAAACATCAGGACCACGCAAACTTTCAAAATTACGATCGCGGTGGTGAAGTTTGCCGATTCCTTAATGCCGATCACGAGAATTGCGGTGATCACCAGGATGACGATGAAACCGATGTAATCGTACTTCAAATGGACGGCATGGCCGAAAAGAGTAAAGTCCGAGCTCGGCATGGCGGGTAGCGTCACGCCCAGATCATGAAGAAATGCGCGGAAGTGTCCGCTCCAACCGACCGCGACGGTCGCCGCGCCAAAAGCATATTCAAGAATCAGATCCCAACCGATAATCCACGCGACCAGTTCACCCAGCGTCGCGTACGAATAGGTGTACGCGCTGCCGGCAATCGGAATCATGGACGCAAACTCGGAATAGCAGAGACCGGCGAATGCGCAGGCGATGCCAGCCAGCACAAACGAAATCACGATCGCGGGGCCGGCGAACTGGGCTGCTGCTTGCCCGGTGATGACGAAAATGCCAGCTCCAATGATGGCCCCAATGCCTAGCGTGACAAGATTGAGCGGCCCGAGGGCTCGGCGCAGGCTGAGTTCTCCCGTCTCCTGTGCCTCGACCATCAATTGTTCGATCGGTTTTTTAGCCAGTAAATCTGCCATTCGTGAGTTCTCCTTGGACCCTACGCTGCAACCTTGGAAGTTCGCAGCGACCACATGTAGTACACCGGAATTCCCAGCAACACGATGATCAATCCCGGCCAGGTGAATTGCGGCTTGTAGCGTAACAGCACCACGTCGATAAACAAAGCTACGACAATGTAGATGGCAGGCAGCACCGGGTATCCGACCGCTTTGTAAGGCCGCGGTGCATCGGCGTGTGTGCGGCGCAAAACGAAGAGGCCGATAATGGTCAAAATATAAAAGACCAATACGGCAAAAATAATGTAGTCGAGAAGTTGCCCGTAGCTGCCGGAGATGCACAGGATGCAGGTCCAAAGCATCTGCACCATCAGCGAAACCGCCGGCGTTTTGTACTGCGGATGCAGACGCGCGACACTCCGAAAGAAGAGGCCGTCTTTGGCCATGGCGTAATAGACGCGCGCGCCGGCGAGAATCAGTCCATTACAGCAGCCGAAGCCGGAGATCATGATCGCGAGCGCCATCAACTTGCCGCCGCTCGACCCGAACATCTGTGTGATGACGGCGGTCGCGACGCGGTCCTCTCTGGCGTACTGAATGCCGCGCTCGACGAGGCTGGTGCCCGCCGGATTGCCCACCAGCGGCAGTGCTCCCAGATAGATAAAGTTGCAGCCGATGTAAAGAGCAATAACCACGCCCGTGCCCAGCGCCAGCGACAGAGGCAGATTGCGGCTGGGGTTTTTTACCTCGCCGGCGGTGAAGGTGACGTTATTCCAGGCATCGGCGGAAAAGAGCGAACCGACCTGCGCGATCGCCAGCACGGTCAGCGTCGAAACAAGTACGCCTCCACCGACGTCGTGCAGAGTGCCGAGAGAAGAATTGCGCCAGAAGTTTGCTCCGAAGTTCGCAACCACCGCGACCGCATTCCGGCCAAGGAAAACCCCAAAGAGCACCAGCCCAAGCAGCGCGGAAACTTTAGCGGCGGTGAAGATGTTCTGTATAAGAGCGCCCGTCTTCACGCCGAAAATATTAATGACCGACAGCACGACCACCACCAGAATCGCGGCCAGGTTTTGTGTGTTCAGGCCAACATCCATCCCGCCAAGAACCATCGGGCCGACCGAAAACTTGGGGACCTGCCAGAGATGCAGAATCCAGTGACTCGACGAGATCGCTGGCCAGAAAATTCCGAGGAACTTGCCAAAAGCCACGCCCACCGCGGCAATCGTGCCCGTCTGAATAACCAGAAATAGAGTCCAGCCATAGAGAAATCCCCAGAGCGGGCCGAGCGATTCACGCAGATAAACATATTGGCCGCCAGCGCGCGGCATCATCGCCGCCAGTTCGCCGTAGCAGAGCGCGCCCACGATGGTCAGAAAACCGGTGATCAGCCAGGCGCCGATCAGCAAGGCAGGCGATTGTGTTTCGCGCGAAATTTCCGCCGAAACAATAAAGATGCCCGACCCGATCATCGAGCCCATAACCAGCATGGTGGCGCTCGTCAGGCCGAGACCTTTGACGAGCTCCGTGTCTTGATGGGTGTGCCGCTCCCAGTCGTTGGCGATGGGTGGCGATGGCTTCGGGGGCCGCTGAACGTCAGTACTCACTGATCTCCTGGACGGCGTCGGGCCGCCGTGGAAGCAACTACGTCAAGACTTTACCTTAGTATCCGCAAAAATTCCTCT
Source organism: uncultured Acidobacteriaceae bacterium (assembly GCA_963803645.1). GTDB lineage: Bacteria > Acidobacteriota > Terriglobia > Terriglobales > Acidobacteriaceae > Acidiflorens. Next base: position 63,958 of record CAWDNK010000008.1, read on the forward strand.
GCTGATTTGCGCGGATCCCGTGACAAGTCGGATATCACCGCGACCGAGTCAGCTCCGGCTTCGATCACCGAACGCGCATTCGTGCGCGTGATTCCGCCGATGGCAACCAGCGGCTTGCGCGTCAGTTCCCTTGCCCGGCGAATGCCCTCAAGCCCGACAACCGGATCGGGATTAAATTTGCTGGAGGTCGCAAAAACCGGGCCGATGGCGAGATAGTCGGCTGAAGTCTTGTCGGCTTCGGCAAGTTGATCGGGCTTGTGGGTGGAAACGCCCAGCAATCGATCGGGTCCGATGATGCGTCGAGCGGATTCCGGAGAGAGATCATCCTGTCCAAGATGCAATCCATCGAACCCGGCGGCGAGGCACAGGTCGGCGCGGTCATTCATGATGAGCTTGACGTGCGTACCGACCCGACGCTTCAATTCCCGCGCCTGATCGACCATTTCGCGAGCGTTGCCCGATTTGTTGCGGTATTGGAGAAGCGTTACGCCGCCTGACACGAGTTCGTCTGCAGCAGCGAACATGGCATCGGCATCTCGAAAGCAGGTGGCGTCGAGGATGGCGTAGAGGCGAGGGACAAGCATTTTTTCACGCGAGTGTAAGCATGTCTAAGCTTACGTGTGACAGCAGGTCACACCTTCTTTGCCAAGAATCTCTCAATAAATCCGGTATCGATCTTTCCTGCTCGAAATTCCGGATCGGCCAGTATGCGGCGGTGCAGCGGAATGGTCGTGAAGATTCCCTCGACGATGAACATTTCCAGCGCTCGCTGCATGCGGGAGATGGCTTCGGGACGATCTTTGCCGCGCACTACCAGCTTTGCAATCAGCGAATCATAATAAGGAGGAATTGTGCCCTCGGCATAGGCCGCCGTGTCGATGCGCACGCCCGTGCCTCCTGGCGGATTGAAGGTCGTGATCTTCCCCGCCGACGGCGTGAACTTTTCCGGATGCTCGGCGTTGATGCGACATTCGATGGCATGTCCACGATGCACAATCGGGCCTTGCAGCACATCGGCCATCTTTGCGCCGGCGGCAATCATGAGTTGGCTCTTTACCAGGTCGACGTCGGTCACCATTTCCGTGACCGGATGCTCGACCTGAATGCGCGTGTTCATCTCGATGAAATGCAGCTTCCCATCCGCACCCATCAGAAATTCAATGGTGCCGGCGTTGTGATAACCGACCGCGCTCAGGGTTCTGCTCAAAATGCCGCCGACCTCGGCGCGCAACTCGGGCGTCACCACCACCGACGGCGATTCTTCCAGCAGCTTCTGATGCCGCCGCTGGATCGAACATTCGCGTTCCCCCAGGCTGACCACGCTGCCGTGCTCATCAGCCAAGACCTGAAATTCGATATGGCGCGGGTTCTCGACATACTTTTCCATGTAGAGATCGCCATTGCCAAACGCGGCCGCCGCCTCCGAAGTAGCCTGCCGAAACAGTGCGGGCAGTTCGTCTTCGTTCCGCACGATGCGCATGCCGCGTCCCCCGCCGCCCGCCGACGCCTTGATGATGACCGGAAAGCCTACCTGCCGTCCCCATTCGATCGCCTCGCCTTCCGACGCGATCACTCCCTCCGAACCGGGCAGAATGGGCACGCCATGCTTCTTCATGGCGGCGCGAGCCTTTTCCTTTTCGCCCATCAGCCGGATCACATCGGGAGTCGGCCCGATAAACTTGATGCCGCAGGCCGCGCAAACTTCGGCAAAGTTCGCGTTTTCCGAGAGCAAGCCGTAGCCCGGATGAATGGCATCGACATTGGCAATTTCGGCGGCGCTTATAACGGCGGGAATATTCAGGTAGCTGAGCGCCAGTTGCGGCGGCCCGATGCAGATCGCCTCATCGGCAAAGCGCACGTGCAGCGAGTTTCGGTCGGCATCGCTGTAGATGGCCACCGAGCGAATGCCCAGCTCCTTGCAGGCGCAAATGACGCGGAGCGCGATCTCGCCGCGATTGGCTACTAATATCTTCTTGAACATGATGTGAAAGGTCTCTGCTGAGAGTTCATTTCGGCCGCAGCGCGAACAACTCCTGGCCGTATTCGATCGGCTGGCCGTTGGCGACGAGCTTCTTGACCAATTCGCCGGCAGCGTCGCATTCGATTTCGTTCATCAGCTTCATGGCCTCGACGATGCACAGCACCTGCCCGACTTCCAGCATGTCTCCCACTTTTATAAATGGAGGAGAACCGGGCGACGGCGACTCGTAGAACGTGCCCACGATTGGCGAACGCACGATGTGGAGGCGCTCTTCCGGTTCAGGCGCAGCGGCCGGAGGTACCGCATTGAGCTCACGCGAGGAACCAGCGGGGGCGCCAGCCGGAGCCGCAGTCGGAACGGTCACATAGCGCGTCTCCGGCACAACCGCCGGAGCGTCGCTGGCCCGTTTGATCTTAACTTTCACATCGCCGCGTTCCAGTTCAAATTCGGCGATGTCTTTCTCTATTAAAAACTCGATGAGTTCTTTGATCTCTTTTTGATTCATTATGAAATTGTCATCCTGAGCGACGCGAAGTATCTGTGTGTCCTGCCGGCGGCTTGACCGCCGATCCTCATCGTAAATGCTTCAGTCCGCGCTTGAGATGCGACATCAACGTCATTCGGAGCTAGAGAACCACCAAATCCTTTTCTTTGTCCCGCGAAGTCAGCACCTCGCAACCCGTCGCTGTCACCACTACGACGTCCTCGATGCGCACTCCCCACTTCCCGGGAACATAGGCTCCCGGCTCGATCGTGACCACCATTCCGGATGCCAGCTTCTGATCCTGACCCGCAGCCAGCCGAGGCGCCTCGTGAATCTCGAGTCCCAGGCCATGCCCGGTTGAATGTGTGAAGTACCGCGCCAAACCCGACTTGCGCAGCACAGATCGCGCAGCCTCGTCGACTTCGGCCCCGGTCACGCCGGGATACACCGCGGCAATCGCTGCCAGTTGCGCTTCAAGCACCGCGCGATAGAATGCGCGAGCGTCCTTCGAAGCCTGCCCGACGTGCACGGTACGGGTACGATCCGAACAATAACCCGCGAGTATAACACCAAAATCGCAGACCACGAACCCGCGCCGCGGGATGCGCGCCTCCGCCGCGCGTCCGTGCACCACCGCCGAGCGCGGCCCGGCGGCGATGATGGTCGAAAACGACATGCCCTCGGCGCCCTTCGAGCGCGCCTCAAATTCCATGGCCGCGGCCACTTCAAGTTCGCTAACGCCGGGCTTGATTTTGGCGCGGGCGACGCGGAACAAAGTTGCTCCGAGTTCGATGGCTTTGCGGATCAGCCGAATCTCGTCCGCATCCTTCACCATGCGCGCGCGTTCGATGAGCGGAGGCGCGGAGCACACTCGGACCTTTCCACGGATCTTTTCACGAATTAGGGCCGCCAGCCGGTCGCGCGCGCCCGCGCTGAGCGATTCCGGCTCAATTCCCAGAGAAACGTGGAACCTGGAGCTTTTCCGCCGCGCCCCGAGCCACTCCGCCGCCGCAAACATCGGAGATTTGTTTCCAATCACGATGCGCGCGTTCGCGACCTCTTGCTTTGCCTGGGCGATGTAGCGGCCGTCGGTAAAGAGTGTGGCCCCAAATGGACCCACGAGCAGCGCGGCTGCGCTCCCCGTGAATCCGGTGAGATAGCGAACGTTCGGCAGATGAGTGACGAGGAGAAAGTCAAGCTTGCTGCCGGAAAGATCTGTCTGGAGCCGCCGCACTCGCGCAGCATGGTTCATTCAAAAAGTGTAGCAGTTGGATTAGGGCGAGCGAGGCGCGCGAAGCACACCTATGGCTTCGAGGAAGCGCAGAAAAGCGGAACCGCCGGATCCCCGGCGGTTTCTCCGAGAACTCCAGCGGCTGGGCCTTGCTGCAACTTAACTTCTTACCAACCCCTCTATGTCCAGACGGTTATGTCTGAACAATTTATGTTTGAACAATCCGGGGCGTAATGAAGAAGATCAATTCCTGGGTTGAGGTCGAGACCGTACGATGTTTGAACAGGTTGCCAAGGTACGGTATATCGCCGAGCAACGGCACTTGCAGAATGCTGAGCGAGTTGTTGGTCTGGATCACGCCGCCGATGACAACCGTACCACCGTCGGTGACCAGAACCTGCGTGGTCGCCTGTTGCGTAATCAGCGTCGGGTTGCCGTACTGGTCTTCGTGACCAAAGTCAGGCAGCGTGTTCTCGACGTCGACGTTGAGGAAGATGGTGCCTTCCGACGTGATTTGCGGAGTTACCGTGAGCCGCAGGAACGCGTCAACATAAGACGTGGTCGGAGGTCCGCCCAACTGCCCAGTCGTCACGATCGGGACGCGCACGCCCTGTTTCACGATGGCCTGGATGTTGTTCTGCGTAACCACCCGCGGACGGGAGAGAACCTTGAGCAAGCCGCGCGACTCCGCCATGGTGAGCGCAAAGTCGAGCCGGAAATTGTTGGATCCCGTCGAGAAGCCGATGCCGCTGGTCGGTCCGGCCCCGCCCAGGTTCGAGAAGAGCGGAATGAGACCGCTGCCCGCCGAATATAGCGGATAGAGGGGATTCGGAGCGGTTCCGGTATAGGGTGAAGCTCCCGGGCCAGCCGCTCCGGGTACGCCTCCCACTTGCGTGGTGCCATTGCCCCAGCCAAAACCAAGCTGGGTGCCGATGTCGCGGGCGAAGCTGCGCGTCGCCGAGACCACGCGTGCTTCAATTTCGACTTCCTGCGTCTTGCGATCCATCTGCTGAATGATGCGGTCAATGCCCGGCAGAACAGCCGGAATATCGGATACGATGAGCGCATTGGTCCGCTCGTCGGCTACCACGTCTCCGCGCTGGCTCAGGAACTTCTTAACTGTCAGCAGCACGTCCTTGGAGTGGGCGTAGCTGAGAAAGCGGGTGATGGTGACTTTGTCGACCGCCAACGCCTCAGCATCGATCTGGGAGCGCCGGTTCTCGGCTTCCCGCTTCAGCGTGTCGATGGTGGCGATGCGCAGAACATTGCCGTCCAGTTGGCGCGACAGGTCGTTGTTCTTGAGCACGATGTCGAGTGCCTGATCCCACGGCACGTCGTCGAGCACGATGGTCAGGTTGCCATGCACGTTCGGATCGAGCACAACGTTCAATCCGCTGATCTCGTGAATCAGGCGGAAGAAATCTTTGAGGTCGACGTCTTTCAGGTTGACCGAGATCGGCTCGCCCGTGTATTTGGCACCCGTCGATGCGGGCTTCTGCGCCAGCTGTTCTTTCTGCTCGGCAGCCAGGTTCACGGCGGGCTGAACTTTTCCGCTGTCCTGCATGGCGGCATTCGAGGTGGTGGCTACCAGTTCGGCCGCGGTCTTGTCGGCAAAGCGGCTGGCGGCCTCTTCAGCCTTGGCAGCCGGTTCAGCCGAGGTCCGATCCGCGGGCTTGGTGGAATATTTCGGCTCGAGGATAGCAAAGTCCGCAGGCTTGTCGGTAGCGACCGCCGGAGCGGAAACGTTCGTGGCTGCCGGTGCTTGCGGCACGACCGCGGAAGCGAGCTCGAGCTTTGGCGCCGGCGTCGCGGGCGTCGTCGTCAACTGCGTCGCGGTCCCGACCTTCGCGGTCGCAGCCGTCGCGGTCGCAGCCCTCGTGGCTGCGGCCTTGGTTGGCATATCCTTCTTCGGAGCAACCGCCGTGGCGTCGATTGCCTTACCGGTGGTTTTGCTCTTCGACGGTGCCGAGACCTTCAGCGTGAACGCGCCGTCGGCGCCCGCCACCAGTTCATGGCGGCAGTTGCCCGCAACATCGAGCACGACCCGCGTGTTGTGCCGGGCATCCATGCCGATACGGATATCCTTCACGCCGTCCTGGCCGACCGCAAGCGAGCTCTGGGCCGTCGCCATCACGGTGTTCGGAAGGTCGACCACGATGCGCGCCGGAGACTCCAGCGTCGTCACCTTGGGCGCAAGCGGGCCGTTGGCCTTGAATTCGACGCGCAGTCCGTCGCGGTCGCGAGACACTTCGAGCCGCTGAAGGCTCGCCGTGCTCCCTGGTACCGTAACGTCAGCCGCGGTCGCGACGAGTGCCAACGCGAGCAGCGGAACTATGAGACCCAGCACTTGCTTTCGCATTTCCCTATCTCCCCATGTGAAGCCCTTCGGCCTCCATGTGTTTCTTCGAATTCGCTTACGTTTCGAACCTAGACGGCCGGGACCGTGATCTTCTTGGTCACTTCCCGCGTGAACGTCTTGCCGAGCCGGTCCTGCAGCGTCTCCTGGAATATGATCGAGTCTCCGGTGATCTTCACCACGTAGCCGTTGAACACCGGATCGTTCTCCCGCAGGAAGTACGCTTTGTTCAAGCCATTGCTGACCACCGCAATGAATCCATTTTCGCCGTGCACCACGCCGCGCAGGTTGACGGTGCCGATCTCCAGACACTTTTTACCCGTGCTGCAATTCGAACCGCCGGCGGCATGAGCCACCACCGGGCTGACAAACGGATCGCGTTTGCCGTTGGCGTTATATTTTGCCGAGGCGTTGGCATCGTCGCCGGAGGTGCCGTCAGCGGCCACCGGGGCGCTGCCTACAATCTCGCCAATCTTCTTCGGAGCCATGGGCTCAACCTTCGGCGCCGCAGTTTTCTCGACCACCACCGTGTGCACCGGCTCCACGCCATGGGCATGGACAGGGTGTTGCATTCTGCCCGGCCCACCGTGCGCATGCCGCGACGTCGCATTGTTGTGCCCGCCGTTCGTCGCCCGCGTATTCTGACCCGCGCCCGGATTCTGGGCCACGGCCAGTCCAGCGGCCAGCACGCAAACCGAAATTGCCATCGTCGGCTTCATTCGTCTCTCTCCTATTTCTTCACCGGAACCGCAGCCTTTGCCGCTGGCGCCCCGGGATCCAGATCGTGACTGAAATATGTCGTCGTCAAACAGGTCGCGACCACCGTTTCACTGGGCGCGTACTGATAAGTGTGCTTCGCCTTCGCGTCCCCGGGCCGCTTCACCGAAGCCACCATCAGGTTAGTCACGTTCACGATGCGCTCGACCTTCGTCAGCCGGTCGAAAAATCCGAGCATCGAATAGTACGGACCGTCGAACTCCACCTCGAAAGGCACTTCCGTATAAAACTCTTTGGCGACGTAAGGACGCGCCGTATAACGCCGCACCTCGACGCCCGCCTTGCGCGCCTCGCCGCTCACCATGCGCATGAAGTTGTCGACTTCCTTCTCGTCGGGCACGATGCGCCGCTCGATTTCGAGCTGCTGTTTCAGACTGGTCAACTGGCGCTCGATATCGGCCAGTTTCGGCCGGTATGCTTCCAGTTCCCGGTTCTCGCGCTCTTTGGCCTCCAGCTTCGTCTGGGCCGTCGTGTTATCGTCGCGCTGCGACTTGAAGACCGTGTAATACAGTCCTCCCGTCACCAGTCCCGCGCCCAGCACCAGCACGCCCAACAGCTTTACTCCGGTTAGCTCGCCAAAATTCATCGCTTTGTTCCGCCTTCGGGTGTTTCGCCTTCGGGATGTTCCGCCTTTACGACTTGCCCTTTTCGCAGGTCAATGTGAACTGGAATGCCTGCATTTCCTTCACATTGTCGTCCTGGTACGTTTCCTTGATTTCAATGTTCTTGAAATAGCCGGTCTTCTGGAGGTTGGTGATCAGGTTGGCGACCGCATCGCTCGACAGCGCGGTGCCATCGATGGCGATGTTCGCGCCCTGATCCTGCATGCTGTTCAGCCAGACCGCCTCGGTGCCATTCACGGTATCGCCGATCATGGCCAGCAAGCCGATCGGACCGGTCTGATCCTGGCGCAGTTGGTCGATCACATCGACGCGCCGCTTGTAGGCATCTGCCTGCCGCTGGCGCTCCAGGTAGCGTGTTTTGATGTCCGCGAGCTCGTGGTTCTTGAGCTCCGCTTTCTGCATGGCGACTGCGATCTGCTTTTTCTCGCGGTCCAGCCGGTACCAGTACCCGGCATTGAGCAGACCAGCCACCACCAGCACGGCCGCCACCTGCAACATCGGCGAACCGACGTTGAAGTCCATGCTCGGCATGGTCAGGGCCGCGCTCTTTTTGCCTTTCGGTTTGGGGTTACCCAGCAGGTTGATGCGAATCATAATTTTTCAAAGCTCCTCAGGGCCAAACCCACCGCCACCGCCAGCTGGCCGGCGTTCTGTTCGACCAGCTCGGCACCGGCGCCCTCGGCCGGAGCCAGCACCTTCTGAAACGGATTGAACAACTCGACCGGCATCGAAAATTCCTGGCGCAACGCTTCCACGAGACCCGGAACCTTGGCCGAACCACCGGCCAGGTAAATCTTCTCGATGTGCTCGCCGGCCGCGCTGGCGCGGAAGAAATCGAATGTCTTCTGGATCTCGAGGACGATGATCTCCGTCACCTGTTGCAGGATCGGCGTCTTCGCGTCGTCATGCGTGGTGCCGGGCTTCTTGCCCAGCTTGAGCTGCTCGGCATCGTCGAAGCTGAGGTCGAGTTCCTTCTGCAGCGAGTCGGTGTACTGATGTCCGCCCACCGAAACGTCGCGCGGGAACAAGGGTGTCGTGCCTTTGACGATGTTGATGTTCATCACGCTCGCGCCCAGGTTGAGCAGCGCCACCACCTGGGTGGGCGCGGGCTCGTAGTTGTACTCGTAGCAGTTCTGCAAAGCCAGGGCATCGATGTCCACAATAGCGGGAGTCTTGCCCGCCATCGAGAGTACGTTGGTGTAGTTCAGAATCTTGTCTTTCTTCACCGCCACCAGGAGAACGTCCATCTGCGGACTGGTCGCGTCGTCGCTCAAAATCTGGTAATCGAGGTTCACATCGGCCAGATCGAAGGGAATATGCTGGGCGGCTTCCTTCTCGATGGTGTCGGCCAGTTCCTGGTCGCTCATCGAGGGCAGCGAGATCTTCTTGACGATCACCGAATGTCCACTCACCGCCGTCGCCACCGACTTCGACTTGATCTGCGTCTCGGTGAACAGCTTGGCGATCGAACTGGAAACCTGGCCCGAGTCCACAATCATGGAATCGACTACCAGGTCGGGCGCGATCGGCTCCAGCCCAAGGTGCGCCACTTCGATGCCGGTACGGGTTCTCCTGAGTTCCACTGCCTTAATGCTCGAAGAGCCCACATCCAGACCAACGATCGTTTTCGCTCCCATTCCAAACATTGTTGCCTTCTCCAGCGCCGGCTAAGCCGGCACATTTCTTGTGGCCGCTCTTACTAGGCCGCGCTTATTGCTGTCCGGCCGCTTTCACTGCCGCCTTAATCTTTTTCTTCGGCAACGATTCCGTTTCCATCGACTGTTCTTCCATCCATTGGTCCAGCTTCGACTTTTTGAAGCGCCACCGATTGCCCAATTTGAAGGCCGGAATTTTTTGCTCGTTCACGTACTTGTACAGAGTGTCCGGACTTACTCCGAGATACTGCGAGGCCTGGCGAATGTTCATCACTTCTCGCGACTCTGTCATAACTTTTTCGTCCTCCACAGATTTCAGCTCCCGCAACCTTTCTGCTCGACTTCTCTTGCTCGCATCAAGGAAGGACGCAAATTCAAGTCCTCGATACAAGTGCGTTCGAGTGAGTTTTGGTGTCCTGAGCATATCTCAACCGGAACGAGGGGCCTCTCCACGCGAATCTCCCGGTTTCACGGGGTTTTATGGGGTTTTTCTGGAAATGAAGAAAAGTGAAGTTGCACTCAATATCTACCTGTAGTAGTTAGCGTTGTGACTACCACAGCATGCTGCAGTATGTACGCGATTGGTGCTCCAAGTACCTAGCACTGCGTAACTAAGGTACTAGAGACGGTACGGAGGTCCTTGCACGCCCGCGCAAGTGTCTGAAAATGCAAGGCTCAAATTGGCACCTTCGATCGGCAAAATGCCCCTGAAAACGAAGATTCCTGGAGACATTTTGATGTTCCTGTTGTTGCGATCACTCGAGCGAGGACCGCGCTTGCCGCCTCCGCGATCTGCAATTCAAAGATGCTTACACTTTTTGCTGGCGGGATTTAGCATCGAATTTTCCGATGTCGAGAGGAGACGCCGTGAGGACGATGAACTCCTATACCTTTTGCGCGTTGATTGCCACGCTGATACTGGTTCCGGTCTTGCATGCCGGTGCGCCGCCAAAAATGTCAGGGGAATGCTCCCGTTTCTCCGCAGATTGCCGCCGTTCAAAAAAATTGAACGCTATCGATTCCTCAGTGCTCCGGCTTTTCTTCTCCCATAACCGTGATCTTCGAATCCGCCCGGAACTTCTTATAGTCGCGGAAGGTCTCATCGATATTCTCGTTGACGCTCTTCAAGAGAACGAGCCGGGCATCGACCTGCACCGCCAGATGCTTCGGCAGCCAGACTTCATCGTTGATCTTGGTCTGCTCGGCCACGATGTGCGACCCCTTATGAATTCGCGCCAGAAACCAGCCGAGTGAAATCGTGTCGATCGCCGTGATATCGAGCTTCGCCCACTGCGCTTCCTGCTTGTCGATCCAGACTCGCCCTTTGAACTTGCTGAGTATCCTGGCATCGCGGTCCTTCGGCTCGTAGCCCGGCCGCGGCTCTCCTTCCAACACCCAGGTGTCGCGGCCATCCAGCACTTCGGAGCCAACCAGCCGGAAGTTGAACGCGTCGGCGATCTCGAGCACGAACTTGCGAGCGTCCTGCTGTTCTTTCTCTTCTTTTTCGAGGCGCTTGCGGCGGGTGTTTTCAGACTCATTCTTATATTTATCGATGATCTTCTGAATCTTCTCTTCTTCCTTCCTGGCCTCATCGTCGGATAGCGGTCTGTCACCTTTTTCGATCAGGCGTTCCACCGGCTCGCCATAAACCTCCAGCACCTCCCGCGTCCGCGTCTCGGTCTTCTTTACGTTGCCGGAGCCATCTAATCTCTGCTCCTCTTCGTGCTCGATGTAGGTGTAGTCGCGCAGTCGCTTCTCATTCTCGACCTCACGATCCTGCGCGTAGCTGAGCAAGTTGCGGATTTGCTCCTGCGATACCGCGCCCGAAGCATCGGGCTTGAGCTTGATGGGGGAAGATAGATTCGCGGCGCTCGAAGGAGATTTAACGGCCGTAGGAACTTCCGCTCTGTCCGTCCGCGCGGACTCCTGGGACGAAACCAGCGCAGACGAAACCAGCGCAGACAAAACCAGCGAAGCCAGCAGAAGCGAGGCGAGAAGATGCGAACGAAAACCCATGCCAATCAAATGATACGTATTCCACGGCATCCCAGGATCTCAACTGAGAACCGGGAACTGAGAACTACTTCTTCGCCTGCTCCAGCAAGCCCGCCCGATACGACCGCCCATCAAGCCGATGCAGCCGCTTGGCCTGCGCCCGCGAAATCAGCGGAGTGTGCGCAATCGTCAGCAGATATTCGGCCACGAACCAGACCGGCTTGTCGGTCGTCATCCAGTCAAGATGATCGAAGCGCTTCATATTCACCGGGCGCGAAAACGTTCGCAGCGTCCGGTCACCGCGCAGATTGAAGTACACATCGAAATAGCTGAGTGCCAGTTCGCGCAGCGAGCGATAGACCGGCTCGCGGTAACGACATCCCGTGTAATTCGACTTTGCCACCGCGCCCCAGCAGCCACCGACCTTATAAATGGCAAGCACGTGATCGGTATCGTGCTCGGCCTCGAAATCAATGATCAGCGGCGGATACCCATTGACCCGCAATGCGGCCGCAGCAAACAGCGCTCCCTCGTAGCAATGCGAAGTGTTCTCCGCTAAAACCCGCCGTGGAGACCACGCTGAATCCGCCAGATGATACGGCATGGCATCGAGCGCCCGCTGAATGCCATGCGGGGTCTTGAGCGCGCGCAGCTTACGCAGTTCGGGGGGAGAGAAGTCCCGGAAAGTATTGGTCGTCATTCCAACCTTTTCATGCAGTGCGACTTTGTCTGAGCACTGGAAACTATCTCAGTCGCTGCGACTCTTTCGGTCACCACAACTGTCTCGTAGAGACGCGGCCCGCCGCGTCTCCCACCGCTTGCAGAATCAATTGAAGGTAGCAGGATTGACAGCCCGTTGGGAGTAAAGGAGCGGGTTCATGCGGCCTGACTTCACCCGAACAACTGCCCCAATTCCCGCGGCCTGTCCACGAGCACGTCCGGCGGCACTTCTTCCAGCGATCGCGGAGCAAAGCCATACGTCACGCCGCAGGTCCACATACCCGCATTGCGTCCCGTTAACACGTCAATCGACGAATCGCCAATCATCAGCGCCTGCTCGGCTGTCACGCCCGTTTCCTCGAGCAGAGTGCGCACGCCGAGCGGGTCGGGCTTCTTCGTCGCGAAGCTGTTGCCGCCGTAAACATGCACGAAGAAAGGCGCCATGCCCAACGCTTCTACAATCGCGCGCGTAGGGCCGACCGGCTTGTTGCTGAGCACCGCCATTAGCCGCCGCGTGCCTGAGCCGGGAGACTTGCCTGCTCCAGACGTGCTTGCCCCAGACGAGCCAGCCAAGGCGGCCAGCGTTTCGGGAATCCCTTCATACACAGTGGTGTGATCGAGCTTATGCAGCCTGTAATAGCCGAGAAAGTATTCCAGCGCGCGCTGAAAAAACGCTTCGTCGGCTCCCTCGTGATCAGCAGCCAAAGCTCGCCGAACCAGAGCCGGAGCGCCGTCGCCGACATAGCTGGCGACCTGATCCCCGTCCAGTTCAGGGCACTGAAAGTGGCGCAGCATCGCGTTGACGGAATGAATGAGGTCGAGGCGTGAATCGATCAGCGTGCCATCGAGATCAAAAACCAGCAGACGAATGGTCTGTGGATCGAACCGCCGGAGGTAGCGAATCATGGACAGGACAGGATAAATGCTTTCCGAGGTGGGAAGTGGGCAGCTAAGGCACCTGAGGTCAGATTGCAAAGGTGAAGACCAGACCTGCAGCATCGCGTCACTAAAGGTTTCTGCCCTTACCTCTTACTTCTAACCTCCGAGCTCCCGCCGGGTTTACAATAATCGGCGGCACGCTGCCCCTGGGGTAATCGCGAATAAATGGCCACGACCAAAGTAGATCCCAAGCTCGCCGAGAAAGACGCGCAGAAACGGTCCGCCGATTATCAGGGTCTGACCCGCCAGCAGCTCGTCGACGCCTATCGCATCATGTTCATGTCGCGCCGCGTCGACGACCGCGAGATCCTGCTCAAGCGGCAGCAGAAGATATTCTTCCAGATCTCAGGCGCCGGACACGAGGCCATCGGAGTCGCCGCCGCCTTCGCGCTCAAAACGCGCTACGACTGGTTCTTTCCCTACTATCGTGATCGAGCGCTCTGCCTCGGCCTGGGCGCAACCCCCTACGAGATGCTGCTGGGTGCGGTCGGCGCAGCCGACGACCCGAGTTCAGGCGGCCGTCAAATGCCATCCCACTGGGCGTTTCAGGCGCTGAACGTGGTGACGCAATCCTCGCCCACGGGCAGCCAGATTCTTCAGGCCGTCGGATGCGCTGAGGCGGGACGCTACTTCTCGCAGCATCCAAGCGCCGCTGCCAAAAGCCAAGGCGATTATCGCCAGTTCAAGGACGTCGAATTTCACGGCGACGAAATCAGCTACGTCTCGCTTGGTGACGGCACCACCAGCGAAGGTGAATTCTGGGAGGCGCTCAACACGGCGTCCAACCTGCGCTTGCCCGTGATCTTCTGCGTACAGGACAACGGGTACGCGATCTCCGTTCCCGTCGAGGTGCAAACCGCGGGCGGCAATATCTCGCGCCTGGTCTCCGGATTCCCGAATTTCCATTTCGAAGAGATTGACGGCACCGATCCCATCATTTCCTACGCCGCTTTTCACCGCGCCGCCGAATACTGCCGCGCCGGGACTGGTCCGGCATTCGTGCACGCGCACGTCATTCGTCCTTACTCGCATTCGCTCTCCGATGACGAGCGGCTTTACCGTCCGGACAGCGAGCGCCAGAGCGATGCCGCGCGCGATCCCATTCCGCGCCTCCAGATGTTTCTTCTGCGCGAGGGCATTCTCGACGAAAAGGGGATCAACAAAATCGAGACCGAGGTCGAGGAGGAAATTCAAGCAGCAACCGATCGCGCGCTCGAAGCCCGGCTGCCGCAGCCCGATTCCATCTACAACTTTGTTTACTCGCCCGACGTCGATCCCACTTCCGCTGCCTTCGATACCCAGCCCGCAGTGGCCGCTCCCGATGCGGGAGCCGATGGCAAGAATGCTGCGTCAGCGCCAAAGACGATGGCCGACCTCATCAACACCACGCTGCGCGACGAGATGCGCCGCGATGAGCGCATCGTCATGTTCGGCGAAGACGTGGCCGATTGCAGCCGCGAAGAGTACGTCAAGCAAAAGCTCGTCAAGGGCAAAGGCGGAGTCTTCAAACTTACCGCCGGCCTGCAATATGAGTTCGGCGCCGACCGCGTCTTCAACTCTCCGCTGGCAGAAGCGAACATTGTAGGACGCGCCATTGGCATGGCCACGCGCGGGCTCAAGCCGGTGGTTGAAATCCAATTCTTCGACTACATCTGGCCGGCGATGATGCAGTTGCGCGACGAGCTACCGCTGATGCGGTGGCGCTCGAACAATGCGTTTTCGTCGCCGCTCGTGGTGCGCGTCGCCATCGGTGGCTATCTGACCGGCGGAGCTATCTATCATTCCCAATGCGGCGAGAGCATATTCACGCACATTCCGGGCCTGCGCGTGATCTTCCCGTCCAATGCGCTCGATGCCGCTGGTTTGCTGCGCACCGCGATTCGCTGCGACGATCCCGTGCTCTTCCTCGAGCACAAGCGTTTGTATCGCGAAACCTTCGGCCGCGCGCCCTATCCCGGGCCTGACTACATGGTTCCGTTCGGCAAAGCGAAAGTTGTGCAGGCGGGAACCGACCTCACCGTCATTACTTATGGTGCGGTCGTTCCGCGCGCGTTGCAGGCCGCGCAAAAAATCGAACGCGAGCATCAGGTCAGCGTCGAGTTGATTGATCTGCGTTCGCTGAATCCGTTCGACTGGGACGCGATCTCCACGTCAGTCAAGAAGACCAATCGCGTACTCATCGCCTATGAAGATTCGCTCAGCTGGGGGTACGGCGCCGAAATCGCCGCTCGCATCGCCGATCAACTCTTCGAACACCTCGATGCGCCCGTAAAGCGCGTGGCCGCCACCGACACCTTCGTCGCTTACCAGCCGATTCTAGAGGATGCAATTCTGCCGCAGGCGAGCGATTTGTTTCGGGCAATGAAGGAATTGGCAGATTTCTAGCGCTTTCCCGGTGCGGAGTGAAACGGATCGCCTTGTAGATCGTCTGCCGCGTCTTCCGGGCTGGCGATATCCAGATTGACGACAATCGGCTCCTGTCCACTGCGAACGATCACCGCTTCAACTGGCAGGTCTTTGCGGGCGTTCAGCTCCTGATGTGGAACGTAGGGCGGAACGTAGACGAAGTCTCCCGGACCCGCCTCATCGACGAACTCAAGATGCTCTCCCCAGCGAAAGCGCGCCCGGCCGCGCACCACGTAGATCACCGTTTCGAGTTCGCCATGATGATGAGGTCCGGTGCGGGCAGCTGGATGCACCACGACCGTTCCGGCCCAGAGTTTTTGCGCGCCGACTTTGGCGTGAGAAATGGCTTCGGCACGCGTCATGCCGGGAGTCTGCGGAGTATTGCTGTCCAGTTCGCCGCTGCGGATAATGCGCAGGCCGTGATTTTTCCAGTCTGGTTTTTCTTCCGTCACATGCGTGATTGTAGGCTAGAGAGCGAAATCGTTACGAGTCTCGACCAGTCTTCTTTTGGTTAGTCTTCTCAGTTAGCCTTCGGTTTGCGCGCGCCGCCGCCCGATCTGGGGAACGAAAAGCCCCACGGACCGCCGCCAAAACAAAGTAGCGCGAGAGCGATGGTCGCGATGGTCAGCGGAAACTCGTAGCCTCCCTGGCCCGTCAAACCATTCTTCAAATGCACCTTCCAGATAGCGACACCCATTTCGATCAGGACCGCCAGCGCGAAGAAGCGCGTAAACACACCCAGCACGAGCGCAATACCGCCGAAGAACTCAGTCCCTGTCGAAAGGTAAGCCATCCATCTGGGAAGGCCGAGCGAGCCGACCATATCCATGTGATGGTGAAATCCGCCGAACACCTTGTGGTAGCCGTGCACGATGAGGATTGCGCCGATAGCGAGCCGCATCACTAGCTGGGCGAAGGGCTGCAGGCGGTTCAGAAAATTGAAATTCAAGGCTCACCTCCGGAAGCGAAGAAACTAAGGTAGCAGAAATCGGGAAGGGATTTGAATTGTTTGCGAGGCGTTGGTGAGGTCGTTTGCGAGATTGTTTGGCGAGGTCATGCCGAGATCATGCCGAGGACAAGCTAAGACGCGGCCAGGCCGCATCTCTACCACTCCGAGTAGGGCTTGCCGTTGCTGCCAACTTTGCTGGAAGAACTATGCACGCCGTAGACACCGCCGTCGGTCTGTTGCGTGGAGAGAATCGTGGTGTCGTCTTCTTCGACCTGCCAGTCCGGGGTTCCGGTGATGTCGTCCGGGACCCTGTCGATGTAGCCCGCGGTTTTCAGATCGTCGACCGACTTTGGCGCCTTTTGCTTGTCGAGGGTGTATTGGAAGATTTCCTGGTTGAGCGTCTCGAGACCGTGCTTGAAATTATCTTCCTTGGCCCGCCGGATACTCGCACTGTAAATCGGTATCGCCAGGCCAAGCACAATCACCATGATGCTGATGGCCACCATCATCTCGATGAGCGTAAAGCCGCGGCTGCCGCGCAGACAAGTCACTCTCATTTCTGATCCCCGCATTCCTCTTTCCAGGATGAATAAGGAGTTCCTTCGAGAGATAGCGCATCGGAGCCGCTGTATACGCACGTGATGCCCGGCTCGTCGGGATTCCACGCGTGCTCTGGAGTCTCCTGGTCCGTCTGCCAACTGGTGTTGTTGCCCGTGATGTCGTCGGGGATCGACTTGAGATAGCCTGCGTCCACCAGATCCTGCAACTGAAGCGGCGCTTTCCGGTTATCAAGCGAATACTGCTGAACGACATCATTGAGAATCGCTTTGTTGTGCTTCAACCGGGCTTCTTTGGAGCGCGTGATGCTCTGGTTGTACATGGGCAGGGCGAGCGCCATGAGCACACCCATGACGACCATGACGATGATCATCTCGATGAGGGTGAACCCGCGGGATTTGGACTTCGATCTCATTGCCGGCGGTAATGTCGACGTTTACCAGTCCTTCGTTTACCAGTCCTTATAATTCGTGCCATCCAGACCTTTACCCTGCGACTTGCTGTAGACGTCGAAGACGTTTTGCTCGCCCCATGAATCCGACGTGGGGTCGTCCTGCATGGAGCGCATTCCCCATTCATCTTTACCCGTCATCGGATCGACTGGAATCCGGCGGAGGAACTTCAGCTTCTTGCCGCCGACATCCACGCCCTTTACCAGCGACTCGAGGTCGGGAGGATAGTTATTGCTGTCTACCTTGGTTTGAAACGAGCCGCGATCGGCCGCATCTTTATAGCGGTCAATGGCGTCACGCAGCGTCCACAAAGCCGTCCGCAGTTCACGCTCGCGCTCCCGCTTGACGGAGACCTGCGCCAGCGGCACGGCCATTCCAGTCAAAATGATCAGGATGGTAGTCGCGACGATGAGCTCGATCAGCGTGAAGCCGTGCTGCCGCCGGGCGAATTTTGGGCTTGCTGGTCTCATGCTGGTGCGCCGCCTGATGGTTAGATGGTTCATCGCGGACAATACGTTTTATCCGATCGCGTCTTACGACATCGCGGGTTCACGGCTCGCGGTCTCACTGGATCGTGACGGCTGCCTGCGCTCCATTCATGGCAATCGGCTGCATGGCCGGATCGCGCGCGCCGCCGCGCGTGATGGTCAAAGCCGACTGGCCCGAAGACTTGGCCATAAACGTCACGGTCACGACCGATCCCTGGCCAGAGACGCCGCCCACTCCAGGCGGCCGCGATGCGGTCACCTGCAAAGTTCCGGTCGTGGGATCGTCACGATGTACGAGGGCAACTGCCTGACCATCCTGCGACAGGAAGCCGCCGTTCGAGACGTTGAGCACCTGTAGCCGGTTCGGATCGTAGCTCAGCTGCAACGGCACCGAGTACACATTCTGGCCCCCAGTGAGCAGCACGTTCACGCTGAAGGTCGTCCCCTTGGTCAGATTTAAAGCCGGAGGATCGAACAGGAACGATCCTGTCGCTCTCCCTTCCGCCAATTGCGCGGGCGCATTTGGATTGCCGAGGAACGCGGGGCCGCCCGCCGCCCGTGCTCCCGGTTGAGCGGGAAGCTGATTCGGCGCGATTTGATTCGGGAAAGGTCGGTTGAGCGAGGCTTGATTGAGCGCAGGCGATGCAGGATTCGCCGTTCCACCGGGAACCATTGCGCCCTGCGGATTTTGCGACGGCGTTGCCGTCGGTGGCTGAGTTGCCGGAGCCGGGTTCTCGATGATCCTCGCATTTGTGGATGTACGCCGCAGTGCGATCGAGTTCGCCGTTCCTACATCGAGCAGATCGTTGCTGCCCGGGGGCATCTCGCCGCCACGAATAATGTGCGGCGTCAGCACAAAGACGATTTCGTCTTCCTGATGCTCGGTGTTGGTCTGCGAGAACAGGTATTTGAGGATCGGAATCTGCGCCAGGCCGGGAATACCAGTCAGGGCTTTGGTCTGCTGGTCTTCGAGGATGCCGCCGAGGAGATTGGTCTCGCCATCTTTCAAGCGAATTTCGTGTTCGACCTTGCGCTGGCCGATGACGGGCTGGCTGATGCCGCCGATGCTTACGTACGAAGTTACGGCGGAAACGTCGAGCACCAGTTTCATCGAAACTTCGCGGCCGGCATGCACGCGCGGCGTGATGTCGATGTTCACGCCGACATCAATATATTGAAATTGCGTATTGACGAGAGGGTTGATCCCAACTCCGCCGATGCCGGGCTGAAACGATCCGGTCGCGACCGGCACGCGTTCGCCGATCTTGAGTGTCGCCTTCTGGCCGTCGAGAGCGCGGATCTGCGGATTCTGCACGATCTTCGAGGTGCTGTCGCTCAACAGAGCGGTCGCCGATGCTGCCGGAATCGTTACCTGGAAATCGGTGGCGTTGAGGTAGTCGAGGGTATTCAGGCTGACGCTGTTGGGATTGGTCGTGCCGTTGGTGGTGGTGCCGGTCGTTCCCGTCGTGCCCGTGGTCGGCGTGGTAGTGGTACTGACGTTGGGCTGCAAGGCCACCGAGACATTGGTCGGCGGGCTGATGCCGAGCTGCTTCATCTTGTCGCGGCTTACTTCCATCACAGCCACATCGATGAGCACTTCGGGCTTGGCCTTATCCAGATCGTCGACCAGCTTTTGCGCCAGCGCCACCTGGTCGGGAGTGCCGCGCAATACGATCGCTCCCTGCGAAGGCAGCTGTTGGATTCGGCTTACTTCCAGAATCGTGCGCATCGCGTTCACTACATCCTGCAATTCGGTGGGCTGCGAAAGATTGGAAAGATAAAAGGTTTTGAGAACGTTTTGTTCCAGCTCTTTCCGCTTTGCGGGATTGTCTTGCGCGACAAAAATCGTGTTGGGGGTAATCGGCCGCCAGAAGGTTTTGGTTTCGAAGGAGATGATCGAGAGCGCTTCTTCGAGGGTCACGCCGTTCAGCTCGATGCGCACTTGCTTGGCCGTGTAGTCAGGATCGAACAGCACGTTGATGCCGGCCAGCTTACCCACCGTCTCGTAGATGACCGTCGACTTCTCGGTCAGCTTCAAGGTGATTGGAGCATTCGAGATCGGCGCCAGCTCCACCGGGCCGCGCGCCTGGGACAGTATTTTGCGGAGTTCCCCGCTGCTGCTGGCCCCTGCGGCCTGTGGCTGCGGATGGTCCGCATCCTGGATCATTTGGATCGTGCGCTTTAGCTCCTGTTGAGCGATAAACGAGGAGGGATCGATGAGCAGGGCCTTCTCGAACTCGAGTTTGGCCTCCGGCAGCTTGCCGTTATCGCGCATGATCTGTCCGTTGTGCACGTGGGACGCCGCCGCCAGAACTTTGTTGCGCTCATACGCGACCCGGAAGCGCAGGTCTTTGGGCTTGAGATCGTAGGCTTGCTTGAAGTACTCGTAAGCCTTTTCGTAGTCTTGTCGCGCCTGCGCGTCTGCGCCCTTTTCGTAGAGCTCTTTGGCCTTGTCGGCCGCAATCCCCGCGGAGCCCACGCACAAGACCACCAGCAAAAACAGAGCCGGACGCTTCATCCGTATCATCAAACAATCCTCATGTAAATTTCTCTGCCCGGTCGCTCACCGGACAGTTTTTCGACCCAAAACCACAAAAGAACCGGAAGGATCGGTATCCGTCCGGGTCTTTGCCGTCTAAAAGGATTGGAAAATTGGATTATAGCATCGCCTCAATTGGCACCCGAAGTGATTGGTGCCCTGATGTTTACACTCATTAGTACCTGTACTGCCGGGTCAAACCTAGGTTTCAGGTGCTCAAACTTCAAGTCTCGGTTCTCGGCAGCAAGGTTGAAGGCGAAATCCTCAAGCGACCGCTCATCCTGATGCCTAAGAGCTAAGACCTGACACCTGACACCTATCTCCGCACTCGTGCTAACTTCTTGTTTATCCTTATCGATATCAATATCAATGACTAAGCAGACCACCCACCAGACGCAAGCCAACCGGGAGAAGAATCCTCGCCGTCAACCCACCGCGGCGGGAGAGAGAGATGCCGCTGTCAACAGGAACGCCGGCCACAACTATTTCTTGCTCGAAAAATTCGAGGCGGGAGTGGTTCTGACCGGCACTGAGGTCAAGTCCATCCGCTCGGGCAAGGCGAACCTCAAAGACGCCTACGGCCTCGTCAAAGATGGCGAGCTTTGGCTGCTGAACTGCCACATCAGCCCCTATGAACATGGCAGCTACTCCAACCACGCCGCGGTTCGCACCCGCAAGCTGCTCGTGCACCGGGAAGAGATTCGCAAGCTCTTTGGCAAAAGCCAGCAGAAAGGGTTGACGCTCATCCCGACCCGCATCTACTTCAAAGGCGGCAAAGTGAAAGTCGAACTCGCTCTCGCCAAGGGCAAGCAGCACTGGGATAAACGCGAAACCGAGCGCCGGCGCACCGCCGACAAGGAAGCCCGGGAAGCGGTAGCGCGCTCACGCAAAAGTTAAGGCCTGCGTACTGACGCGGCCTGGGATAGAGACGCGGCCTGCGGCGTCTCAGCGCGACCACCGAGCCCGACCCACCGAACCAAACCCAACCCAGCCCGGCAACTTGCGCGCCTGACACCTAAACGTTGATACTGAAAACACTCTCAACTATGAATACGAATCTTTCTTTTACCGCTCCTTCTGCGATTGAAACCGATTGCCTGGTCGTTGTAGTCCTCGATCAGGCCGAAAAAGCTCCCAGCGAAAAGGCTCCGGGAGATAAAGATTCCGCCGGCAAAGACAGTCCTGCGCCGGCCGTAGCTACCTCCGACGCGGCTGTAGCTGCAGCGGCAAAAGAGGTCATCGGCTCGGGTGAAGTCACCGGCAAGAGTTTCGAGACCACACTTCTTCATAATCCCGCGGGACTGAACGCCAAACGCCTGCTGCTGCTCGGCGGAGGAAAAGCGAAAACGTTCTCTATCTCCGATCTCCGCAAGCTGGCGGGCGCGGCCGTCCGCACGTTGAAAGGTAAGAGCATTCGCAACTTTGCGCTAGTTGTGCCGGAGACCGCCGTTCCGGCCGCGGACGGGGTGCGTGCCGTGGTGGAAGGTGCGTTCGTCGGCAGCTTCGAGCCCGACTACTACAAGAGCGACCGGAAGAATAAAGATCAGAAGATCGATGCGCTGACCATCGTCGTCCAGGCGAGCGCTCAGGGAGATGCGAAGGCCTTGCAGAGCGCGCTCGACGCGGGCCGCATCGTCGGCGAATCGCAGAACTTCGCGCGCGATCTCATCAACGAACCGTCAAACCGCATGACGCCGAACATCCTCGCCGAACGCGCCCGAAAGATGGCGTCGGAAGTGGGCCTCGGTTGCGAGATTTTCGGGCCGGACAAAATTAAAGATTTGAAGATGGGCGCATTCTGGGGAGTCGCCCAGGGTTCGGAAGAGCCGCCCGCGCTGATCATCCTGCGCTATAACCCGGCCGGCGCGCCTGACAACGTTCATCTCGGCCTGGTCGGCAAGGGCATCACCTTCGACACCGGCGGCATCTCGATCAAACCCGCCGACGGCATGGAGAAGATGAAATACGACATGGCGGGCGGAGCCGCCATGATCGGGACGATGCGCGCGATTGCGCTGCTCAAGCCGAAGGTGAAGGTGACGGCCATCATTTGTGCGACCGAGAACATGCCGTCCGGCAAGGCACAGAAGCCCGGCGACGTGCAGATTGCCATGTCAGGCAAGTCGATTGAGATCATTAACACCGACGCCGAAGGTCGCCTCGTGCTGGCCGACGGCCTCACTTATGCGCGGCACATCGGCTGCACTCATCTGGTCGATGCGGCCACGTTGACCGGCGCGGTCGTGGTGGCGCTCGGCTACGTCAACGCCGGAGTGTTCGCCAGCGACGATCAGATGTATGACCGCTTTGCGCAGGCCATGAAACAAGCGGGCGAAAAAATGTGGCGACTGCCGCTCGATGACGAATACAAAGACCTTATCAAGTCGAATATCGCCGACATGGCCAATGCGGGCAGCCGCTGGGGCGGAGCGATTTTCGCGGCGATGTTCCTCAAGGAATTCGCAGAAGACACTCCCTGGATTCATCTCGACATCGCCGGCACGGCCTGGATGGAAGATCAGAAACCCTGGATAGCCAAAGGGCCGTCGGGGATTGCACTGCGCAGTCTGGTGGAGTTTGTGAAGGGGTGGAGCGCGTAGGGCGAGCTAGCACGCGCCTAATTTCGAGGCGGACAAACGATCGGAATTACTTCCCGACCGTTTCGCCGATACACGCGGAAATCCGTTTCATCGATCGTCAGTATCGGAAGTTCTGCGTGTATCTCGCTCATGCGAATCAGGCATAAATCGGCAAGATCGGGTTGGCGGTCATCATAGCGCCCCGCCAGCGCAGCAACTTCGTCGATATGCTTCGGAAGGTCAAACGCGATTCTCAAGAACCCACGCTGCACCAATGCCATTACTTTCTTTGCTGACTGCACCAGGAATGCCGATTCCGCCAGCACGGCTTCACAGGTGAGGAAAGGTTCCGTGGCGTGCAGGCCAATCTCGGCGGCCCAGCCGTGATGCCGATCTAAACGGTTGAGAAATGCCACTACAAATCCTGTATCAGCGATAGCTCTCATTTCCGCGAAAATCCCTTACGCGAAGAGAGATCGGGCGGCCCGTCGACCGATCCGCAGAGCTGCATATAAGACTTGTTTCCCGTTTCGCGTTTCGCGCGCTCGAGCTGTTCGCGAATCAGGCGACTAACCGGAATTCCCGTCTTACGCGCAGTCGATTTAAGCCATGTAGCCAAATCAGACGTAACTCGAATTGTAATTGTGTCTTCCATTTATGTAGATTGTACTACAACGCTACAGAATCGTCCTCCACAAGGCCTCGGCCAACCAATCGACGTCAGTCCAGTGGCATTCGGTCTATGTAGACCGACCGGTGGCGCCCTTCGGAGTCAACTCAAAGCTACAATGAAATGCGAGCGTGCTTCGAAGTGCCCGCCTTGTTCATCAAATTATCGTGGACCTTCTCGCCAAAATCCGCACCATTCCCACCTCCGCCGGCGTGTACCTCTACAAAAATGCCGAAGGCGACGTCATCTACGTGGGCAAGGCGAAGAACCTGCGCTCGCGCGTCTCGTCCTACTTTCATCAGGGACGCTGGGAAGATGCCAAGACCGGCACGCTGGTGCGCGAGGCGGTCGATGTCGATTACATCATCGTCGCCAACAACAAAGAGGCGCTGGCGCTTGAGAACCACCTCATCAAGCAGAAGAAGCCGCGCTTCAACATTCTGCTGCGCGACGACAAAACCTATCCCTACGTCAAGCTGACACTCGCCGAGCGATACCCGCGCGTTTATGTGACACGCCGTCTGCGCAAGGACGGCAGCGTTTACTACGGGCCGTACTTCCCTGCCAACCTGGCCTACCGGATCGTCGATTTAATCCACCGGCATTTTCTGATTCCCTCCTGCACGGTGGACCTGAATCGTTTTCATCCGCGGCCCTGCTTGCAGTTTTACATCAAGCGCTGCCTCGGCCCGTGCGTCGAGGGGCTGACCACGCCCGAGACGTATCAGGAAGCGGTGCGCGATGTGAAACTTTTTCTTGAAGGCCGGCAGACAGACCTCGTCAAATCTCTCCGCGAGCGCATGGCGGAAGCCGCCGATGCCCAAGAGTTCGAGCGCGCGGCCAAGTATCGCGACCTGATTTCGACCGTCGAGCAGTTGCAGGAGAAGCAGCGCATCGCGTCCGTCGAGGGCGACGACGCCGACGTTTTCGGCTATCACTACGAGAACGGAATGCTGGCCGTCAACCTCTTTCACATGCGCGGGGGACGCGTGCTCGACCGGCGCGAATTTTTCTGGGAGGATCTGCCGGAGTTTGCCGCGCCGCTCGCTGACAACATCGGCGACGCGAACTCCGACGCTGCGACACAAAGCTCCACCACGGATCAAACAGGTGAATTTCATCCGGGAGAATTCTTGTCGAGCCTGCTCAAGCAGCTCTACCTCGGGCAACCCTATGTGCCGCGCAACATCTACGTCCCAGTCGATTTTGAAGATCGTCAGGAGCTCGAAGACGTGCTTAGCGACCAGCTCGCGAGCGGGGGTGCCCGCGCGACACGAGTGCACATCACAGTTCCGCAGCGCGGCGACAAGCGCGAACTTATCGACCTGTCCGGCAACAATGCCAAGCAGTCTTACGACCAGCGCTTCCGCATACTCAAGCCCAACGCCCGCGCCATTGCCGAGGCTTTGCAGGACGCGCTCACGCTTCCCGAACTTCCCAAGCGCATCGAGTGCTTCGACATCTCTCACATTCAGGGAGCGGAGACCGTGGCTTCAATGGTGGTGTGGGAAGAGGGCAAGATGAAGAAGTCGGACTATCGCAAGTTCATCATCCGGACGGTTGAGGGCGTCGACGATTTCGCTTCCATGCGCGAAGTTGTGACGCGGCGCTACAAGCGGCTATGCGAGGAGAAGAGGCCTCTTCCAAGTCTCATCCTCATCGATGGCGGCCTCGGTCAATTGCATGCCGCCGCAGCAGCGCTCGAGAGCCTCGAAATCATCAACCAGCCGCTGGCGGCCATCGCCAAGCGCGAAGAGATCATTTACGTTTACGGACAAGAAGACGATCCCATCGTGCTCGACCACCACTCGCCGGTGCTGCATCTCGTCCAACTGATCCGCGACGAAGCGCATCGTTTTGCGGTAACCTTCCACCGCAAGCGCCGGCAGATCCGCGACCGCTCGACTGAACTGCGAGAAATTCCGGGCGTCGGCAAATCGACCACCCGGCGACTGCTCGAACATTTCGGCAGCCTTCAGGCAGTGAAGCAGGCAGACGTGGCGGCGCTCTCGGCGGTGGTGACGAAATCGCAGGCGCAGGCGATTCTCGACTATTTCCGAGCCGCCAGCACCGAGGCAATGGAGACCCGGCCATGAGCTTGTTCGAAAACAAAAAACCGGCTCCGGAACGCGTCGAGAGTGGCCGTTTCGAGTTGGAACGCGACGGACTCGTTGCCACGCTCGATTACACCCTCGACAGCGACGTGCTCACGTTGCTCGAAACCGAGGTTCCGGAAGCCCTGCGCGGTACCGGTGTGGCCGGAGCGCTCGTCCAATCGG
Organism: uncultured Acidobacteriaceae bacterium; assembly: GCA_963803645.1. GTDB lineage: Bacteria > Acidobacteriota > Terriglobia > Terriglobales > Acidobacteriaceae > Acidiflorens. Next base: position 89,639 of record CAWDNK010000008.1, read on the forward strand.
CATTCGAGTGGGCGCGAGAGCATCACCGAAAAGTCGACGTTGTCTGCCCCTATGTCAGCGGCTATCTCCAGTCGCATCCGGAGTTCTCGGACTTGGTGTTGCAATAGGCGGTTAGTCACAAGCCAAAGCAATTCCTGAACATTGTCGCGCTAACACCTCAACAACAAGCAGCTTGCTCCGCCAGCTATCGATCAGGCCCTTCAAAGACATTTCGTGATGTACTTCCGATGTTGACAGTACTGTGCGTGTGAGTAGACTCATCACTCCGGAAGACTGAATGTTGGACGAATCAGCTTCGGATAAGTTCCAGCTTCGGGTCACTTCCGGAAATCCCCCAAACAAAATGGAGAATCTCCCATGACAAGACTTCGCATGTATCAGTGCGCCATTCTCGCTGTGATCATCGCTTTCTGTGCTTTCGGACAGATGGCGGTGGCGCAATCGGGTCCTCACTCGGCGCCTCGCTATGTTGTTAAAGCCGTCCCCCAAACGCCGTCGAATGGCACTCACACGAACTTCACGCTGACGAAGGACCTCTATCCGACGTGGGCCGCGTTCGCCGGAACACCGGTGGGCGAGATTTCGAACACGGATGGCTCGGATGGCTGGCCTTGCTTCGGCGGCGGCAGTTCAGCAAATCCCGATTGCCCGACCATTGGTGACCCGACCGTCAATTTCCCGACTAACGGACTGGCGATCGGCGCTCCCTCCTATACCTGGTCTCTCAGCGATTGCAATGCAACCAGCACCAGCACACCGGTTTGCGGCCAGACCGAAACCTGGTACGAAGACGACACGAATGACTCGAGTGATTTCCTCACGTACAGCATTGAGGCAACGCAGGGGACAAGCGTTATTGCTGACTCCGGCGTCGTGGTCTTCGGCCCGAACTCGTTTGGTGGTCTCTCACCGGCCGCGAACGTGATTATTTACGGCGACCAGAACTTCGGGACGATGGGTCTGACCGGTGCGAACAATGGCAATTGCGATGCCGACTTCGGCTATCCTCTCACTTCGCCGTCGTTCTCCAGCACCTTTGTCATCCAGGCCAACAAGACCTGCGTTGCTCCAGTTGCGGGTCCGGTGACGATCACTGCGATCACCGAAGTTGGTACGCCGAAATACACGAAGTCGACTAAGGCCGCGGTGTGCGGATCGGTTGGCACACCCTGCTACACCGTCAAGTTCACCAAGAAATACAGCTTGACGCAAAAGTGGACCATCGTTCTCGAGTAGATTTCTACTCGGTAAACGCGACGTCCCAGGCTCTGCCATGAGGCTGGGACGTTTTCTTTTGCTGCTGATTTAACGCCCGTCTGTCGGCTTGGTTGCGAGAAACGATTTCACCACGATCTGATTGGGCTGAACACCGACGGGAAGGATAGTGAGCAGCGAATATTCAGACGACTCGAACTTTTTTTTCGGCGTGCGCCTTTGAATGACGGCCAGGTCCGAAGATCCGGAGTCAACCACCAGCACATACTCCTGATTTTGCGAGAGCGCCAGCGCATCCGGGCGCGTGCCCACCGGCAGGAATGCAACGACCTTGCCAAGATCGATGTCGTAGACGGCAACATTGTTCGACGCGAAGTTTGAGATATAGAGCCGCGAGTTATCGAGCGAAAAAACGCCGCGCATGGGTTGCGCGCCCACCAGATAGCTGCCCAGCACTTCGTTGGGGGTTGTCTCAATAACCGAGATGCTGCCCGCATCGAAATTGAAGGCGACAAGTTCTCCGCCGTCGGGCTTGAGCGCCAGACTTACGGGCGCCTTTCCGACGTCGAGCAGCGCCAGCAACTTATCGTTCTTCAAGTCGATGCTCGCCACTTGTCCCGAGCCCGAGCAGGAAATGAAGGCCTTGCTCGAATCCGGCAGAATCGCAATATCTTCCGGCTCGAGACAAATGCTGATCGCAGCGCGCACGCTCAGGCGCGCGGTATCGATGATGGAAACGGTATTGTCGGCGCGGTTGCTGACCACCACCGTCGAGCCATCCGGCGAAACCCTCGCCAAGCCGGGGTTTACGCCAACTCTGAGGGTCGCGGCGACGGTGCGGTGTTCGAGATCGAGCACGGAGACATTGTTGGAGCCGGAGTTAGCCACATAGGCGCGGCGGCCGTCGGGTGACACGTCTATGAAGTAAGGTCGCCCATAAACGCCGATGGTCGCGACAACCCTATTCTGCTCCGAATCAATCACGCTGACGTTTGCCGATCCGGCGTTAACGACGTAAATCTCATTTTTCTTTGGATTGGCTGCGACGCCGGTAGGCTCGGCACCCACTGCCAGCGTCTTGACCACGGTAAATCCTTTGAACGGATCGGTCGTGAGGTCGATCACCGAAACGGTGTTGCTCTTGCCGTTGGTGACGTACGCGTACTCCCGGTAGAGCGGGCCGTAAGCAGGCAGAGCGCGCTGGTGGAAGTAAATCCAACCACCCGCCAGGACTAGCGGGACAACGACGGCGATGAGGAGAAATTTACGCAAGGCAGATGCGATCTTGCCGAAGGCAAAAGATTATCAGAGATGTTTCAGGATCAGACCCAAGATCACTCTAAAGATCAGCCGACCGACGTCGTGACCACCACCGGAACGTCAATCGGCGACGGAATCGTCCGTCCCAGCACCGCCCCAATCTGCCGCACCTGCGTCATCAGCGCGTCAAACTGATCGGGATAGAGCGACTGCATGCCATCGGAAAGTGCGCGGTCCGGATCGTTATGCACTTCGACGATCAGCCCATCCGCCCCAACGGCGACAGCCGCGCGCGAGAGCGGAGTCACTTTGTTGCGCTTGCCGGTGCCGTGGCTCGGGTCGACGATGATCGGCAGATGGCTGAGGCGCTGCACAGCGGGCACGACGCTAAGGTCGAGCGTGTTGCGCGTGTGGTCGGCGAAAGTTCGCACTCCGCGCTCGCAGAGAACGATATTGTAGTTGCCTTCGCTCATGATGTACTCGGCGGCCATCAGAAATTCTTCCAACGTGGCGGCGATGCCGCGCTTCAGCAGCACCGGCTTGCGGGCGCGTCCGGCGCGCTTCAGCAGCGAGAAATTCTGCATGTTGCGCGCGCCGATCTGAATCATGTCGGCATACTGATCGACAAGGTCGAGCGATTCATAGTCGACGGCCTCGGTCACAATCAGCAGGCCGAAGCGGTCGCGAATCGCGGCCATGATTTTGAGGCCGTCTTCGCCCATGCCCTGAAAAGAATAAGGCGAGGTGCGCGGCTTGTAGGCGCCGCCGCGAAAAAATTGCGCCCCCGCGCGCGCCACTCGTTCCGCGATCGCAAAAGCCTGCTCACGGCTCTCGATGCCGCACGGGCCAGCCATCACAACGAGATCGGTGCCCCCGACGGTGACGCTCGAGCCAGCGAATTTGACAATCGTGTTGTCGGGCTTGGTATCGCGGCTGACCAGCTTATAAGGCTTGGAGACGCGAATGACTTCCTGCACACCCGGCAGATCATCAAGCGCGCCCTGATCGATTTCGCCCTTGTTACCCGTGATGCCGATGGCGGTACGCTGCGCGCCGGGAATGGAATGGGCGCGGTAACCGAGCGATTCGATTTTCTGGCAGACGGCGCGCACCTGCTCTTCAGTGGCCTGCGCCTGCATGACAACCAGCATGATTAACTCCGAAACTACGAGTGTAACGGGCGGCGCAGGAGTAGGGCAATGGGCGCACGATAAAGAGAAGACAAAGGGAAGACTACGGAACATTATTCGTAGAGACGGGCCCCGTCTCAGCGGCGCAATCAACTTCGGGGCAATCACGAACTGGCCAACTCGTCTCGACAATGCGATAAGCTCGAATCAATGGCGGAATTTCGTCCCACGGAAAAAGATTCGCTGAAATGGCCGGCGCACATTGTAGAGACAGCTCGATCGGCGGGGTTAACGTCACGGCGGATCGGCATTCACACGTCGATCGCAGGCGGCGTCGAGAACGCGGCCGAGCGGGCGTATCGGTTGGGATGCAATGCGTTGCAGATCTTCTCGACGAGCCCGCGGCAGTGGCTGGCCTACACGCTCGGGCGCGGACAGTGCGCAGCGATGAACGAACTGCGCCAGAAATACGACTTGAAGCCGCTCGTGATCCATTCGAACTATCTCATCAACCTGGCGGGAGTGAACGAGGAGTTCCGCCGTAAGTCGATTGCCGCCTTTCGAGGAGAGCTGCAACGCGGGGCAGCGCTGTGCGCGGATTATCTCGTGCTGCATCCCGGATCATTTCGCGGGTTGGGCCGCGAAGAAGGATTGGCGCTCGCGGCAAGCGCGATTGAAGAGGCGGCGCGGGGAGTTGAACTCGGCGGACTGACAGTGCTCATCGAGAATACAGCGGGCGCAGAATTTTCCCTGGGCGGAACGTTCGACCAAGTAGCCGAGCTCATCGAGCGTCTTCGCGGACACGTTTCAGTAGGAGCATGCATCGATACCTGCCACACCCACGTTGCGGGATATGACATCGTCAGCGAAGACGGCCGTGGCTTGACGCTGCGGCATCTGGATAAAACGGTCGGCTTCAAAAACGTGCGCGTGTGGCATTGCAACGACGCCAAGGCGGACCGAGGATCGCGGCTCGACCGCCATGAACACATCGGACGCGGCAAGCTGGGGCCGAATGTGTTTCGAGCATTGTTGAACGACCGCCGATTAAAGCATGCGGCGTTCATCGCGGAGACGCCCATCGACGAACCGGGCGACGATTGGCGGAATGTGCAGGCGCTGAAGGCGTTGGTGAAGCCATCGTAGAGACGGTGCCAGCCCCGTCTCAGTAGCGACCCGTTGTAAAATAAAAGATTATCTTTTCATCCCCGAACCTATCTATGGCCGACGAAGACAAATCCACGATCACCACCCGCGACGAGCGCTATGACGCGCAGCGCATCGAGCAGAAATGGTCGGAGCGCTGGCTGAGCGACCCGTCGCTCTATGCGGCGGAGCCTCACACGACCAAGCCAAAATATTACGCGCTCGAAATGCTACCCTACCCCTCCGGAGCGCTGCACATGGGGCACGTGCGCAATTATTCGATTGGCGACGCGCTCGCCCGCTACATGTGGATGAACGGCTACAACGTGCTGCATCCCATGGGATGGGACTCGTTCGGGCTGCCGGCGGAAAATGCGGCGATCAAGAACAACACGCCTCCGCGCGAGTGGACGCTGCGCAACATTGCCGCCATGAAGGCGCAGATGAAGCGCCTCGGGTTTGCCTATGACTGGTCGCGCGAAGTTACAACCTGTCTCCCCGACTACTACCGCTGGAATCAGTGGTTTTTTCTAAAGCTCTACGAAAAGGGTTTGGCCTATCGCAAGAAAAGCAAGGTGAACTGGTGCCCGCAGTGCGCGACCGTGCTCGCCAATGAACAGGTGGTTGGCGGAAATTGCTGGCGGCATGAAGACACTTCCGTCGAGCAGCGCGAACTGGAGCAGTGGTTCCTGAAGATCACGAAATATGCCGACGAGTTGCTGCGCGATCTGGACAAACTGCCGGGCTGGCCCGAGAAAGTCAAGATCATGCAGCAGAACTGGATCGGTCGCAGCGAGGGCACGCTGGTCGATTTCGATCTGGGCGGAACGATCGGGCCGGCGGGCTCGACGATCACCGTTTTCACAACGCGCATCGATACGATCTACGGCGCGACCTCGATCCAGCTCGCGCCCCAGCATCCGATCGTCGCTGACATGACGGCGCGCAATGCGGAACTGCGGACGCAAGTCGACGAGTTGATTGCCGAGCAGCGCCGCGCTAAAGAGTCGGGCAACATCGGCGAGATTGAAAAGCACGGCGTGTTCACCGGGCGCTATGCCAAAAATCCGTTTAACGGCGAAACGCTGCCGGTGTGGGTCGCCAATTACATCCTCATGGATTACGGCACGGGCGCCATCATGAGCGTGCCCGCGCACGACGAGCGCGACTACGAATTCGCGGCCAAGTACAAACTGCCCATCTCTCTCGTGATTCTGCCCGCCAGCAGCAATCCGGAAGAGACCATGGCGGAGCCGGAACTACCATTCGTTAGCGAAGACGGCATCGTGGTGAACTCGGGCGACTGGAGCGGGCTCGACTGCGAGGACGCCATCCGGAAAATGTCGGCCTATGCCGAAGAGAATGGATTCGGCAAAGCGACAGTCACCTTCCGGCTGAAAGACTGGGGCATTTCACGGCAGCGATATTGGGGCACGCCGATCCCGATGGTTTATTGCGATAAAGATGGCGTGGTGCCTGTGGGCGAAAAAGATCTGCCGGTGATTTTGCCGGATAACGTGAAAGTCACGTTGGCAGGCGGGTCTCCGCTGGCGAGTGTGCCGGGGTTTTTGAATACCACTTGCCCGAAGTGCGGCGGGCCGGCGCGGCGCGAGACCGATACGATGGACACGTTCGTCGACTCGTCCTGGTACTTCTATCGCTACGCCGACGCGCACAACGCCAAGGCGCCTTTCGATTCCGCCAAGATCGCCTACTGGTTTCCCATCGATCAATATATTGGCGGCGTCGAGCACGCCATCCTCCACCTGATTTACTCGCGCTTCTGGACGAAGTTCATGCGCGATATGGGCCTCGTGAAAAACGATGAGCCTGTCGAGCGCCTGTTCACGCAGGGCATGGTGATCAAAGACGGCGCCAAGATGTCGAAGAGCCTCGGCAATACCGTTTCGCCCGACGAAATGGTGGCGCGCTACGGCGCCGATGCCGTGCGCATGTATACCTTGTTCGCAGCGCCGCCCGACCGCGATCTGGATTGGCAGGATACCGGGATTGAAGGTATTCAAAGATTTCTGAGCCGGGTGTATCGGTTCTTCGTGCGCAATCCAGCCGGTGGCGACAGCGCGGCAGATGGTCCGTTGCAGCCCGAAGCACGCGCCATTCAGCGCAAATTGCATCAGACCATAAAGCGCGTAAGCGATGACTTTCAAGGGCGCTGGCATTTCAACACCAGCATCTCGGCGATTATGGAGTTGGTGAATGAACTTTACGGCGCAGAGGATGCAATCGCCAACGGGCGCGTGCCCGCGTCATTGGTCAACGAGGTGCAACGGTCGATAGCCTTGTTGCTCGCACCCATGGCGCCCTACTTGGCGCACGAATTATGGGAGATGACCGGCGAGACGAGCAATCTACTGAAAGCTCCCTGGCCGAAGTATGATCCGGCGCTGGCCGCGGCCGATGAGATTGAGGTTCCGGTGCAGGTGAATGGCAAGCTGCGCGGTAAGGTGGTCGTTCCTGCAACGGCCACCGACGACGAGTTCAAGCAAGCCGCACTGGCCGACGAGAAGGTGCGCGGGTCGATCGCGGGCAAGCAGGTAGCGAAAGTAATTGTGATCTCCGGCAAATTGGTGAACATCGTCGTGCGATAGCGAGACCGACATTTGCCGGAATGGCCGCGCGGCCCGAATCTCCCGCTCGGGGTTCCGCGCCTCCTCCATAAAAGTGTCCCTATCCCGCTGATTCGAGGTTACGGGTTAGAATAACCCGTTTGCTTTTAAGAGGAGTCATTCCCATGCCACTTCTGAGATTGGGCAGGCCGATTCTCTCGACCTTATGTTTCGTGCTCGCAAGTTGTTCAACGCTTCTTTGGGCAGCCGACATCAAGCCCGAAGAGGTGATTGCCAAGCATCTTGACTCGATCGGTTCCACGCAAGCGCGAAAAAACCTGAAGTCGCGAGCAGTGGTGGGAGCAGCGACTTATCGTGTCCTGGTGGCTGGAACAGGCGCAGTCGAGGGCAAGTTTCAATTTGCATCAGAGGGGCAAAAGTCCGACTTCCTCTTCAAAATAAGCGCCAATGGATTTCTCGGGGAGCAGTTCATCTGCGACGGCAACAAGACAAGCGTGGCCGGCACTTATCCCGACAAGCATCGCTCCGAATTCGGTGTTTTCGTGCTCGACCAAGACGCAGTGTTAAAAGACAATTTACTGGGAGGAGTTTGGTCTACGGGCTGGCCGCTTTTGGACCTTGAAGCGCGCAAGGCCAAAGTACAGTCTGAGGGAACCAAGAAAGTAGATGGACGCGAACTGATTGCCATCCGCTACCAGCCCAAGAAACGAACCGACTTGGACATTTTGCTCTACTTCGATCCGCAGACTTATCAGCACGTCATGACTACCTATCGCGCCACTGTCTCGTCGTCGATCGGAACGCATGGTGACAAATCAACAGCGCGGCAACAGGAAACCCGATACTCATTGGACGAGCGCTTTTCGGATTTTAAAACGTCCGATGGCCTGACGTTGCCCACGCACTACGATCTGCGCTATACCGCGGAGTTAAGCAACGGCTTCACAAAGAACATCGAGTGGGAAGTGCGGGCTACTGACATCATGAACAACCAGTCGATCGACCCGCGCGCGTTTGAAGTGAAGTAGGCTGACAACTTCAGGAAGTTCGCGCGTCTCTGGACTTGCTCTATTCGTAGATCGGCCGCGGTTCGCTCGCTGTGTGCCGCACCTGTGGCCCGGACCCGCATTCTTCCTTTACACTGACTTGCCAATTTGAGAGACTCATCAGTGGAAACCCAACCTCAGCTTAACCAGGCAATCGTTGTCCTCGACTTCGGGGCGCAATATTCGCAACTCATTGCGCGCCGCATCCGCGAAAATAAAGTTTTCTCCGTCGTGCTCCCGTTCAACGCGAGCCTCGACGAAATCCGCAGCTACTCGCCCGTCGGCATCGTTCTCTCCGGAGGCCCGTCGTCGGTCTACGACAAGGGCGCGCCCCATGCCGACAAAAAAGTTTTCGAACTCGGCGTGCCTGTGCTCGGCATCTGCTACGGCTTGCAATTCATGGTCTACGCGCTCGGCGGAAAGGTGCGTCCCGCAGAGAAACGTGAATATGGCCAAGCCAAAGTGGAGTTGCAGACCGCCGATTCGCAGCTCTTTCAGGGTCTGCCGAAACTGCTGGCCGTGTGGATGTCGCATGGCGACTCGGCGGAAGAGTTGCCTGCTGGGTTCCGTTTGACCGCGAGGACTTCGAATGCGATCGCCGCGATCGAGAATCCGGAACGAAAGATGTGGGCGGTGCAGTTTCATCCCGAGGTGCATCACACGCCGCTCGGCGCGGACATTCTGCGCAACTTTGCGCTGAACATTTGCGGCGCCGCGCCGAACTGGACCGGACAGCACTTTATTGATGCAACCATCGCGCAAGTCAAACAGCAGGTAGGCAGCGGGCGGGCGATTTGCGCGCTCTCCGGCGGCGTGGATTCATCGGTCGCCGCCGTGCTGGTCGATCGCGCCCTGCGCGACGAACCTTCGAGCGGAGCGAAAAGCTCTGGCAAATCACGGCTGACCTGTGTGTTCGTCAACAACGGCGTGCTCCGCAAAAACGAGTTTGAGAAAGTGCAGCAGAACCTGCGCGACAAACTCGGCCTGCACCTGGTCGCAGTCGACGCTACCGAACGCTTCATGACCAAACTCGCCGGCGTCACCGATCCGGAGAAAAAACGGAAAATTATCGGCAACGAATTTATTGAAGTCTTCGATGACGAGGCGCGCCGAGTCGAGTTAACTGAAGGCCACGTGGACTGGCTAGTGCAGGGGACGCTCTATCCCGACATAATCGAATCGCGCTCCGTGCGCGGGCCTTCGGAGGTCATCAAGTCGCATCACAACGTTGGCGGCCTGCCCGAGAAAATGAAGCTCAAGCTGATCGAGCCGCTCAAAGATTTGTTCAAAGATGAAGTGCGGCGAATCGGGCGCGATCTGGGCCTGCCCGAAGACCTTCTGCAACGTCAGCCTTTTCCGGGACCGGGGCTGGCCGTGCGCATTCTGGGTGAAGTCACCAAAGAGCGGGCCGACCTGCTGCGCGAATGCGACGACATCGTTGTCACCGAGATCAAGCGGGCGGGACTCTATCAGAAAATCTGGCAGTCGTTCGCGGTGCTGCTGCCGGTGATGTCGGTTGGAGTCATGGGCGACCAGCGAACCTACGCCTACACCTGCGCGATCCGCGCCGTGCATTCCGAAGATGGCATGACCGCGGACTGGGTGCCGCTGCCCTACGAGGTGCTGAAAACAATTTCCAGCCGGATTGTGAACGAAGTCCGCGGTGTAAATAGAGTGGTCTACGACATTACTTCAAAACCGCCCGGAACGATTGAGTGGGAATAATTTCCCGCAGTTCTAATTCTTACGCCTGCCCGGTATTCGCCAAAGTCTCGACTGCCTCCCAGGTGGTGGCGAAGGTCACGAACAGGTCTTTTACCTTGGTGATTTCGAGAATCTTTACCACCCGCGGCTTCACCGCCGTCAGCACCAGGCAGCGGCCTTTCTTCTGGTGCGACACGTAGGTTGCAACCAGCGATCCGAGACCGACCGAATCAATATAGGGAACGTCCGAGAAATCCAGAATCATTGTCTCCGCACACTCGTTGCGCACCGCGCGTTCAAACATGGGAGTCGTCTCAATCGTGATCGGCCCCTTCAGCAGCAGGATGCGTTGGTCATCGGCCACGCCTTCATAGCGTTCGACTGTCAGTTCTTGCACTGCCATGACGTCCTCTCTGGTTCCCGGCCTCTTTACTTATTGCGCCTTCGCATTATTTACTGTGGCTTCTGCGGCGGAGTCTTGTCGTCATGATTCTCGTAGGTCGAATACTGTCCGGCCGGATGCTTCAGCTTTACCGTAATTTCGAGTTCAGGCTGCTTCACATCGTAGTCTTCACCAAACGTCTGGAAGCCCTTCGCCACCACCTGCACCTCGACCGAGCCATACGGAACTCCGTCTAAGCTCGCATGCCCGTCGGCATCGGTCTTCAGATCCATCTCACCTTTGCTCTTGCCCTTGCGATTCATGGGATGGAGCACGACCTGCGCATACTTTATGGGCTTGCCGTCCGTGTCGCGGACCACCACGATTCGCAACGACGAAGTTGGACCATCGTCATCCTGCGCCCGCATGGCAGTTGCGCCCAGCGCGATAAGCGCGATGAGAATGGCAGTGCCCAGCGACGGCATTATTTTTCTTGTCATCTAATAACTCCTTAAGACCGGGAAGACCCGTTCCGGATCCGGGCGAGCACGGAACTCGGCTCGTGGATCACGGCCACAGCTAGACATTGTAGGAGAATTTCGCGCTCAGCGGAGGGTGAAACGTACACGAGCCTCGGAATCGGTGGGAACGCCGTTACAGAGCGCCGGCCGGTAACGCCATTGTCGAACGGCGCGCAGTACGGCTGCGTCTTCATCGGGTCCGGCGCCCTTGAGCACGAATGCACTGTGCACGTGCCCATCCGAGCCCACGATAAAGCTGACACGCACCGGCACGTCATCATCATCTTGGGTCGGCAGCAGAGGGTCCGGAGTAAGCAACGCCTCGGGCGGACGAACGTCGCCGCATTTCGGCAGCGCCAATGGCTCGGAGACGGTATTGAATTCGGAAATATGCGCGGGCACGCGCTCGAGTTGGCGCTCAGACCTGGCGAGCGGAGTTTGCAGGGGATTCACCCGAGCGGGAAAAGTGGGGCTGCACCAGGCCAAGACACAACAAATGACACAACAAACAACTACACGACCAGCTAAAAAGCCGCCGGCCAGGACCGGACCACGCACGCGCTGCGACCGCCTCGACATAGTCGTGCTGTCGAATGTTTCCGCAACCGGGCTCGTTGCTATTGTTTTGGAATTATTCAAACTCCGTTTTTCCTCGGCCAGAGACACACCAACTCAGCCGAGTGGTGGCAATTAAGCTTCCAGTCGATAGAGCAGTGCAATCCCCATCTAGTAAACAACTTACAAGAGTTTGTTGATTCTTAACTTCCACCGAAACTGCAATGCATTGCGGATGAGTTGAAGTGCAAGAGCCGAAAAGAAGTGCGGGAGCTGAAAAGTAAAATGGTGATCGCCGACCTGCGTCAGCGATCTGGTGGTGAACACAGCAGTGGTAACAAAGGAAAGGATAGGCTTGCGTAAAAAACGAAGGCCCTGCTCCGGGGTGTTCACTGCCCGAGCAGGGCCTCAGTCTGAAAGCTCCTTTGACTGCGATTTGTCTATTGCAAGCCGTTCTGCGTGAATTTGTACGCAGTGCTCCCGGTCTCGGCAGCGAGATAAATGCTGGATGCCTGCCCGGCTGTACTGTAATTGTCAACTACGATCCCGCTCGGGCCGCCGGCAACAGCCGCGTTCGTGAGCGGCGAACCTTCGGTGGTGGCCGCCTCTACGCATCCCGATGTACCCACCCCGGTGCAATCCTGCGTCAGACCGAAGAAAAAGAAATCCGTTCCCCCACCGATGTTGGGGTTATAGAACTCGGTCCAATTCGTGCACTCAGCGGCAGTCGAGGTAACAATCTGCTGTGAAAACACGGCGCTGGTATTCAAAGTGCGCCCGGTGAAACCAAAAGCATATTGCCACGGCGTCGTATCCGCGGCGCCCGTGCCACAAAGACGAATCTGTCCCGTCGAAGGATCGTTGTAGTAATCGTTTGTAAAAGCGGGCTGCGGAATTGACAGCGCAGTCTTACTGGCTCCGCCTATGCCGATCCGGGCTTTGGCGATTTGAGTGAAAGTGGCAGTATCGACTTCGAGGAGAACCGCTGAGGTTCCGTCATTCGCATCGACCACAAACGTAGTGCCATTGGTGACGTCAACGATGGGTGGGGCCAGAACCCCGGGGCTGGTTTTTCCGAGCGCCCCGACCACTAGCGGCACTGAGAGTGCGCCGGTCGCGCTGTCGATCTCGTAAAGATTGCCGTTGGCACTGCCCACCATCAATTCGCCGAGCTGGTTGTCGAGAACGGGCGGAGTAAGGTGATGACCTGTGCTCACGGTGACTGGCCATGCCCCGCCAGCAAGCGTGGGTGGAGAATTAAAGACGCCGATGATCTTGTACATCAGGCCGCCGTCTGCGCCAACGTAGGCTACGTCGTTGGTGTAGTCGACCCAGGGCGCTGAAGTCGTGCTGGTCGCGGTCGGAGAGAAAACTAGAGACGTCATGGTGGGCGCGGCTGAGGCCGAGATGGTGCCCTGTCCGGCAGTCCACGTCAGGACGTGAAAAATCGCTTGCGCTCCAGCCGACTCCACAAAGGCGATTTCGGTTCCGTCCAGTGAGATTACCGGCGAAAGGTCGACCTTGCCTCCGCTGACGCTGGTGACGTTATAAGCAAACAGCACGGTCGGAGCCGCGCCGCACAAACCGCCGGGGCCGGAATAAAGATTGTTGAAGGCAATCAGATTCGCCTGCTTGCCGGTCGTGCCCGCGATATTCAGACCAAACACGACATAATCGTTAGTGCAATCGGGCGGGGCGCCGGGATCAAAAGAGTACTTGGCAGGGTACATACCAGCCGCCACGCGACCTCTTACAAAGCTGACATTCCAATCGCGGTTATGGCCGGGATTGTTTGCCGAACCACCAATACCCTCCACGCCGCGGAAGAACTCGGGATAGAGCGTCTGAAAGCGTTGCATCACCTGGTGGCGGATGCGAGGCTCCTGGTCGATCAGGTTCGGATACTTCGCCAGCCCATCCAGGCTAAAAACGATATTGCGCTCAGACCAATCCTGCGGAACTCCAACGTGCCTGGGAGTTACGTTCTGGCACCAGAGACTTGGCGCGAGACACAACGCCACGACACACAACGCTGCCACCGGTCCATACGTATGCCTTTGCTTCACAGCGACCTCCAGCTTCGGTTGGATTTCGCTATTCTAGCCGCATTTCGAGCCCGCAAGGGTTAACTGACATTAGACCCCTTAAACTTTGGTGTATGCGCTCCACGGCCGTTCTTAGGGCCGATTTCCGATTCCTGCCGCCTTATGGAACAATGAGACACTTCGGCGCCATTCTTGAAATCCGCGCCTCTCGAAAGCCATGACCCTTGCGCCCCACAGCCTCCAGTTGGCCCTTCTTTCTGCTGCCATCCTGGGATTTCACCATGGATTCGACTATGACCACATAGCCGCCATCACTGACATCACCAGCGTTCAAATGGACCGTTGGCGAGGCATGCGCCTGGGCTTGCTGTATGCGCTTGGCCACGCGGCCACGGTCGCTGTGCTCGGCACTACCGTAATTGTCTTTCAGCTTTCGTTGCCCCACGGCATGGACCGGATCGCGGAGCGCCTGGTCGGAATAACTCTGGTGATACTCGGAATCTATGTTCTGGGATCGCTGTTCCGGGGCGACTCCGCGCCCCAAAGCCGGTTTCACCTTATGGCCAAAGCGGGCCGCTGGCTGCACTGGAAGATGAAGAGTTACTGGCACGACCATGACATTCCAGCGCCGGAAAGCAAGACGTGGAATTACACCCCGAAATCAGTCGTGATGATCGGTGTAGTGCACGGCCTGGGCGCCGAAACCCCCAGCCAACTTATGATCTTTCTTCTCGCCGCCAACCTCGGTGGAATCAGCAAGGGCTTTCTTGGCCTGGGGATGTTTATCGCCGGCCTGCTGGTAATGAATACCATCATGACTGCCCTCGCAGTGGGGCTGTTCGGGGTCAGCTCACGGCTGCCTCGCTTCAAGTTCGTCGTTACCGCATTGACTGCAATCTATAGCCTCGCGGTAGGTGCATTTTTCCTGTTCGGATCGTCAGGACTCCTACCGCCCATCGGATAACGCGCGTTCCAATCCGAGAATAATTATCCTTCGGTCACCATTCCGGAACGCCATCAAGTAATTCCGATTTTGTCTGTAATAAATCTGGCATCGCACCGACCCAGGTACTACAATTGCCGCGATAGTTACCTGAGGGGGTATCTACTGAATGACGAATATTGCAAAGGCTCTTGCCCGGCTCCGCGAGGAACGCCGGGATGCACAACATCAGGTCCAGAAACTTGGGGAGGCAATTGCAGCTCTTGAAAAGCTGACCCGGGGCTCGGGCATAACCGCAGGTAGTGGTAGTTCGCAGCGCACCAAACGCGTGCTCTCCGCAGCCGGCCGCCGGAGAATCTCTCTCGCCCAAAAGGCACGCTGGGCAAAACTCAGGCAGAGTAAGAAGGCCGCCTGACAAGTGGTTCGGGGACCAAGTCTCGCGACCTCCTCTCTCGCGAGACTGACGTCCACGCTTAAGTTTCCCGCCAGGCCTGCTAACTTCGCTGGGTTAGCATTCATCCCACCTCAGGTCTTCCGAGTTTTGTCCCGAGAAACATTCAGCCTTTACGAATGCCCGCCACCCAGTTCGCGGACAATATTCCCGACGAATGCCTTCGCATCTCCGAATAGCATGAGATTGTTATCCAGATAGTAGAGCGGGTTATCGATGCCGGCGAAGCCCGGATTCATGCTGCGCTTGATCACCATCACGGTGTGCGCTTTATCGACGTCGAGAATCGGCATGCCGTAAATCGGGCTGGTCTTGTCGGAGCGGGCCGCCGGATTAGTAACGTCGTTGGCGCCAATTACCAGGGCAACATCGGTCTGCGGGAAGTCGCCGTTGATCTCTTCCATTTCGACGAGACGGTCGTAGGGGATATTGGCCTCGGCGAGCAGCACGTTCATGTGTCCCGGCATGCGCCCTGCAACCGGATGAATAGCGAAGCGCACGTCGACACCGCGCTTGGTAAGAGCATCGTAGAGTTCGCGCACCTTATGCTGTGCCTGCGCCACAGCCATGCCGTAGCCGGGCACAATAATGACGCGGTTCGCGGCTGAGAGAATCGCCGCCGCCTCTTCTGGAGTAGCGCTGCGCACGGGTTTCGCCTCTGCCGCCGCTCCCGCAACTTGCACCTGGCCGAAGGCGCCGAACAGCACATTCGTGAACGACCGGTTCATCGCCTTCGACATGATGATCGAGAGAATGAGGCCGGACGATCCATCGAGCGCGCCCGCGATGATGAGCAGTTTGCTGTCGAGCACAAAGCCCATGGCCGCGGCCGAGAGACCCGCATATCCATTCAACAGCGAAATGACCGTCGGCATATCCGCGCCGCCAATCGGAATGATCAGCAGCACTCCAAAGGTCAGCGCGATCAGAATCATGAATGGAAACAGAGAACGATGGTCGGGATGCCTCACCAGCGTCACCGCGATCACCACGGCAACGGTGAGCAGCACGAAGTTGACGAGGTTCTGGCCTTTGTAAGTCAGCGGCCGCTGCGGAAGAATCTCCTGCAATTTCCCCGCCGCCATCAAGCTCCCGGTTACCGTCAATCCGCCCAGAATGACCTCGATCGACAGCACCGACATCATGAAGCGCGAAATATCGGGCGTTCGCAGATAAAATTCCGCCGAGCCCACCAGCGTCACGCAAAGCGCGCCGAATGCGTGGCTGAGCGCGGTTCGCTGCGGCACCGCCGTCATCGCAACCTCGCCGAGCGGCACACCGATAATCGCGCCCAGCACGAGCGCGATGGCGATCATGCGATAGTCGTGCAGGCCGTTGCGCAGGAGCGTGCCGATAATGGCCAGCACCATGCCCGACTCGCCCGCCCAGATGCCGTGGCGCGCGGTCGTCGGCGAACTCATCCACTTCAGCGAGAGAATGAACAACACGCTGGCGATGAGATACAGAATCTCAATGACAACCTGACCGCCTGCAAATTCTGCGTTCATGGCTTGGCCGCGGGACGGCTGGATTTGAACATTCTCAACATGCGGTCGGTGATAAGGAAGCCACCGACGATATTGCTGGTGGCCGCCACCACTGCGATAAATCCGAAAACGAAAGACAGCGTGCTTTTATGCTCGCCAACCAGCACGATCGCGCCCACCACTGCGATTGCATCCAGCGCGTTCGTCAGCGACATCAGCGGAGTGTGCAGCAATGGCGAAACCCGCCGGATTACCTCAAAGCCGATAAACCCGGCCAGCACAAAAATAAAAAGAGCGTTGATCAGAGTTGAACTGCTGTTCATCGTTCTTGTCCCTCCGCATTCGTTCGAAATCGTCACTCGAAATCATGGTTCGCAGCGCGCACAGCATCGGCCTCTGCGTCATCCCAGTTTCTTACTTCGCCAGCGCCGGCAGCTTGAGAAACTCGCGCACCCGCGGCTGCGCAATCTCGCCACCGTTCGTCAGCAGCGTGTCACGCACAATGTCGTCTTCGAGATTCAGATTCACTTTCTGATCCTTGATCAAATGCGTAAGAAACGCAGTGATGTTGCGCGCGAACATCATGCTCGCATGGTAGGGCACGGTCGACGCCAAATTGACCGGCCCCATAATCGTGACGCCGTGCTTGACGACAGTTTTGCCGACCTCGGTAATGTCGCAATTGCCGCCGCGCTCGGCGGCCAGGTCAAGCACAATCGACCCGAGCGCCATGCCTTTCACCATTTCTTCCGTGACTAAGATCGGCGCTTTTTTCCCGGGGATAACCGCAGTGCTGATTACCACGTCGCTCTCCTGCACAACTTTCCCCAGCAACTCGCGCTGGCGCCGGTAGAAATCTTCATCCTGGGCAGTTGCGTAGCCGCGGGCATCCTGCGCGTCTTTCGCCTCAATCGGAAGCTCGACAAAACGTCCACCCAGGCTTTGCACCTGCTCCTTTGCAGCCGGGCGCAAGTCATACGCGGAAATCACCGCGCCCAGGCGGCGCGAGGTCGCAATCGCCTGTAGTCCAGCAACTCCGCAGCCAATCACAAAAACCCGCGCCGGGGTTACAGTTCCGGCCGCCGTCGTGAGCATGGGAAAAATGCGCGGGTGAGTGTCAGCGGCGACCAGCACCGCTTTGTATCCGGCTACGGTCGCCATGGAAGAAAGCGCGTCCATGCTCTGCGCGCGCGTGGTGCGCGGCATCAGCTCCACAGAAAATGACGTGACGCCAGCCTGCGCGATCTGCTGCAAAACTTCGAGCGTACCGAACGGCCGCAGAAAACCAACCAGAATCTGATTTCGCCGATAGAGCGGCACATCCTGCTGGCCGTTGACGTCATTGGCTCCATAACAAAGCACCTGGGCGACAATGTCAGCGCCTGCAAAAACCGCCGCCCGATCCGCGACGATCTTGCCGCCTTTTTCGCTGTAGAGTGCATCGGCGTAGCCCGCCTCAATCCCAGCGCCCGCCTGAATGTGAACTTCAAAACCCGCTTTGGTGAGCATCGGCAGAACTGAAGGCACCAGCGCCACCCGCCGCTCTCCCGGATAACTCTCTTTTGCAACGCCGATGATCACAAGGTCCTGCCTGTCTGGCGATTTCTCGTCGGACTATGTTTTGCCGCCCACTTGCGCCGCAAGCTCGCGACGAACCGACGATTCTATTTGAGAGGCCGCGAGGGCGCAAATGTACGAATAGCTACCGGCTCGGATCGCGAAGGCTAAGCAGCAACTCCGGGCCCTCAGTGCGCGCGGTAATGTCAGTACAATTACGTACCACCCAGTTGGCTCCGGCCTCTTCCAGTTCGCTCGGCGGCATGGTGGTGGTAAATGCGATTACGCGCGAGCCAGCCGCCTTCCCCGAACGGATTCCCGCCGGCGCGTCTTCGACAACCACGCAATCCGACGCCGCGTATCCGAGAAGCGCGGCCGCCTTCAGGTACGGCTCGGGATCGGGCTTTCCAATCGTCACCTCGCTCGAGGTGATCATGGTCTTCGGAATCGGCAGTCCAGCCGCGCGCAGGCGCACTTCCGCGAGCGGTCGCGTGCCCGATGTCGCGATGGTCCAGCGACCGTGCGGCAAACTATCTAGCAATTGCAGCGAGCCCGGCAGCGGGGCAACGCCTTCGAGGTCCTCGATTTCGCGCCGCTCCACTTCGTGATCTTCGGCTTCAATATCGGCGTTCGGCAAAAGCTCGCGGATCGTCGTCCGGCTCGGCCGGCCGTGCGCCATCTTCACAACTCTCTCGGGATCGAATCCATGCTCGATCGCCCACTGACGCCAGACCCGGGCGACCGCAGGCGTCGAGTCAATCAGCACACCATCCAGATCGAAGAGGACAGCTCGGCAGCGCAAGTTGATCATGATGAGGTCAGTATTTCCTATAAACGTTTGCCTATGAACTTTTGCGTATAAAAATGTTAGGCCCTCGCAGGGAGGGCCACTGGATGCCGCACTTTACAATTGGTGACGCGGCGTCCGAGCCGCATGCCGAAATCCCGAGCGTAGCGAGGGACGCCTCAATGTTGGTGAGCGCGGCAGGAATCGAACCTGCGACCCACGCCTTAAAAGGGCGTTGCTCTACCAACTGAGCTACGCGCCCCACCGTTTTTAAATCTAACACATTTGCGCGGCAATCCAGCAGCGCTTGCCGCCGACACGGGCGCGGAGAACGACGTGATTCGTAAAAGATATTGATCCGCGTAAATCCGTGTGAATCAGCGGAGAAGAAGTTAAGCCCTGCGGATGAACTTCCCCAGCAAACGCGTTAAACTCTGCATCAATGGTGTGTCTCCGATTGCTACCGGCCGGCGTTGCACTCGCTCTATCTGTGCTGTCGCTCGCACCCCTAGCCCACGGGAAAAAGAAACCCACGCTTCCCACCGTGCGCTGGACGGCCGGCACTCCCGGCTGCTCTTTCGAACTTGGAGCCGACGGCCGCGAACGCTGGACGATGAGCGACAAAGATCTCGACATGACACTGCTCGTCGATTCGCAGGAACTCTCCAAAAGCATTCATCACGGCTTCTATCGTGTATTCGCTCTTTATCTGGCCGTGACGTACAAAGGTGTGGGCACGCTGGAATTCCCGGCCGATCTGCGCCTCGATTATGTTCGTCATCACGAGATTGTCGAGACCTTCATGGATCCCGCCATGCTGCAAAATCGCCTCCAGAATGATCTCGATTCGAAGGTCTTTGAAACCGAGCGCGAAATAAAGAAGCATCCCGAACTGAAAGACGAAAAAACCGCCCGCCTCCGCATCGACGAAAAAGAAGGAGCGGAGTTCATTGACTTTTTGTCGACCCAATACATCGCCTCCGCCATCCTCAATCCAGGCAATCCCGAAACCCACGGCTGGGTGCTGTTTCCGACCAGAAGCAAATGGATCGGCCCGTGGAAAGAACGCGAAGATTTCATCCTCGGCATTTACTTCAAAGACAGAGTCTGGCAATTCCCGTTCTCGCTGCCCCCTGCCGCCGGCAATCCAGTGCTGCGCAAACCGGAAGATTAGCTGCCGGACCTCGCCGCGGACTCTGCTTGAACCTGTCCTGACCTCGCTCTGCGTTCAATCCTGACTCGTCAACACTCGTCGAACTTCGCCGGAAGATTGTGTTACAGTCCGTGCTCATGGACGCGGCTCCAAATCCGCCATCCGAAATGAAGCAGGCCGTCGTGTTCTACTGCGCTGTCTGCGCGGCGGAAGTCACCGACCCGCTCACGTGCGGCGACTGCTCCGCGCTCATCTGCCGTCGCTGCGGCACGCCGCTTGAATCGTCCGACGAACTGGCCATGGGATGAAGAGTCATTGGGTGAAGAGTAAAGCGTGATGAACAGTGACGCACCTGCCCGAGAATATTCCGCTCCCTGCGACAAGATGATCGCATGAATCCCGCCCCAGCCACCGAGACTGAGAAAGCCAAAGCCAGCGAGCAGCCGAGTCTCGTTCGCGGCCTCGGCCTCCTCGATTCCGTGCTGCTCCTGGTGAGCGGCATCATCGGCTCTTCCATTTTTCTGACGGCCAAAGACATTGCCGGCCCTCTGCCCAACACCAACTTGTTCTTTCTGGTGTGGATCCTCGGCGGAGCGATCTCGCTCTGCGCGTGCGTGGCCTTCGCCGAACTCGGCTCCATGTTTCCCGATTCTGGCGGCCAATACATTTACCTGCGCGAGGCTTATGGCGACCTGCCCGCGTTTCTTTATGGCTGGATGTTGTTCGCGGTCGCCAACGGCGGAACGATCGCTGCGCTCTCCGTGGCGTCGGCGGCCTACATGGGCAACATCATTCCAGCGATCTCTCAAACGCACGTCATTTTTTCCGCCATCGGCATTGTCTTTACGCGCGCTCATCTCGTCGGATTAATCCTGATCGTCCTCCTCACCTACGTGAACGTGGTCGGCCTGCGCTGGGGCGCGCTTCTCCAAAATGTCTCCACCTGGACCAAGTTCATCGCCATGGCGCTGTTCGTCGGCTTGGGCTTCACCATCGGCAAAGGTCATTGGTCGAACTTCACCGCGCAAGCCCCCGGCGGATTAAGCCTGGGCCTAAGTCCGAGTCAGCTGATCTCCGCGCTGGGCGTGGGCCTGATCGCCGTTTTCTGGGCCTATGACGGATGGGTCTACGTCACCTGGGTCGCCGGTGAAATCAAGGATCCACGCAGAAATGTTCCACGCGCCATGGTTCTCGGTGTGCTGATGGTCGGCGCGATCTATCTCGCGATGAACATGACTTACGTCTACGCGATGCCGCTCAGCGAAGTCGCCAAGCATGAAACCATCGCGCACACAGCCGCCGCGGTGTTGTTTTCGCCGCGCGCCGCCTTTTGGCTCTCGGCGATGATTGCGATCTCTTGTTTCAGCGCCGCCGCAACCTGCACGCTCTCTGGCGCGCGCGTGTATCTGGCAATGGCGCAGGACGGCGTTTTCTTTCGCCGCATGGCTATCATTCATCCCAAGTGGCGCACGCCCGCGTTCAGCCTGATTGGCCAGGGCATTTGGGGAGCCGTGCTGACCCTGAGCGGCCACTACGACGACCTCTACACGTTCGCAATCTTCGGCATGGTTCTTTCCTACACGCTCACGGTCGTCGCGCTGTTCGTCTTGCGCCGGACAAAACCCGACATACCTCGCAGCTATCGCTGCACGGGATACCCGTGGCTGCCCGCGATTTATGTGCTTGTCGGGGGCGCGTGGACTCTGAACACCATCATCACGCGTCCCATCCAGTCCCTCACCGGCATGGGCATCATTCTGCTCGGCGTACCCGGTTACCTCTATTGGAAAAGAAAGAATCGAGAAAAAAGAGCCGTACAATAGTCGCTCCGGAGTAGCTCTGTGTTCGAGCGATACACCGAAAAAGCGCGGCGAGTAATCTTTTTCGCAAGATATGAGGCCAGCCGACTAGGCTCGACCTCCATTAATCCGGAGCACTTACTGCTCGGACTGCTGCGCGAAAGCCAATCTCTTTTCGCGAATTTACCTGCTGGTGCCGTCGATAAGATTCGCGCCCGCATCGACGCGCACGTTCCGAGAAAGAGTTCTGTTTCTACCAGCATCGATCTTCCTCTCACCGCGGACAGCCATAACATTCTGAAGTTTGCCGCCGAGGAGGCGGACGGCCTCGCGCATCGCCACATTGGTGCCGACCATTTGGTGCTCGGCATTCTTCTCGAAAACCAATGCTTCACCTCTGATCTTCTGCGCGAGTTTGGCATAGAGGCCGGGAGCTTCAGAGAGAAGATAAAGAATGCAGTCTTGGACGTCGACATCATGAGGCGCCCCGGGCCTCGACAGGGGCCCCGCTATTCCACGGGCCCATTGGTTTCCAGCAGAGAGACAAAAATCACGATCCACGATCATGAATGCAGCGCAAGGTTAATCCAGAAAACGGTCAAGCATTGCCGGGAAGCCGGATGGCATTGGGAAAAGGAAAAATGGCGGCCGCGAGACATTGTCAAGCAGAAGCAAAGCGGCCACATCTCGTTCGATATCGCTCTGGCCGAAAATCCGAACTTTGAGCTGGTAAAGGGTGGCTGGACTCGCGATCTCTGCGGAATTTGCGCATGGATACTTTGCGCGTCACCCAGCGGCGAATGTCCCGTCGGGTACACCAATGGCCGCCAGTGGGTCTGTGCGGAATGCTACGAAAAATTCCTGAGCGGCCCCGATTACTTCGACGACTATCCGGATATCACGTAGGCGCCGCAATTCCGGCCGAAATCGCAACTGTTTGTCGCCGAACCGTCATTTGGCGTCAGATCATCGTTTGCCGTCAATTCATCGACAAACACTGCGCCCGCGGCCCGGTTTAGTGCTATATTGCTCGCACCATTTCCCTGCGAAGTGGTCTCCCCTCCGACAACAATCATGAAAGGCCGAACTCCTATGCGGCAACGGACATCGCGCTCACCGTTATCCATACTCCTCCCGATCCTGATTCTCGCACTCTGCGGAGCGGCCGCCGCCCAGCAGCACATCACTGGCACACTGGCCGACGGCGCCACCTACGTCATCGACATCCCGGCCAAGTGGAACGGCACTCTTCTGCTTTATAGCCACGGTTATGTTGCTTCGGGGTCAGCAAATCCTGCTTACGACGTTGGAGACGGAACCACCGGCGCCTTCTTGCTCGATAACGGATACGCGCTCGCCGGCTCATCCTACTCGACCACCGGATGGGCAGTGCATGAAGCTCTACCCGACCAGGTCTCTACTCTCAATGTTTTTGACTCCTTGTTCGGCACTCCCAAACAGACCATCGCCTGGGGACACTCCATGGGCGGCATCATCACAGCCGGACTCTTGCAGCAATACCCAACTCTTTTTTCAGCCGGCATGCCGATGTGCGGAGTGGTTGCGGGCGGCGTCGGCTTCTTTAATGAGCTGCTCGATCCCGCCTTCACGTTCAATACGCTGGTCGCCGGCAATAGCCTGCAACTCGTCAACCTCACCGATCCGCTCACCGACTATGAAGACGCGGAAGACTGGCTCGGCTACGCTCAGGAAACCGCCCAAGGACAAGCGCGCATCGCGCTCGCGGCCGCGATGTCCGATGAGCCGGGCTGGTGGGATCCGGGCTCTCCGGAGCCCGCCCAGACTGACTACACCGACCGTCAGCTCAACCAATTTTATTGGCTGGCCTATGACATTTTTCCATTCGCGTTTTATTACCGCGCCGAGCTCGAGGGGCGCGCCGGAGGAAATCCTTCGTGGAATGTGGGCGTCAACTACACCAAACAATTAGAGCGATCCGTCGACTACCCCGAGGTGCAGGCATTATATAAAGCCGCCGGACTCGATCTGGGCGCGGACCTGATCACATTGACGAACGCCGCCAGAATCGCGGTCGACACAAGCGCCGAGGATTACCTGATTCAGAACATCATTTTCAACGGCAAGATTTCCGTCCCCGTGCTCGCTTTGCATACCACTGGCGACGGATTAGTGCCGGTTGAAGACGAGCAGGCTTATCTGGCCACGGCGAAGGAAGGCGGAAATCAAGCTTTCGTGCGCGACCTGTTCGTCCATCGCGCCGGACATTGCACCTTTACTCCCGCGGAGACCGTCACCGCGGTGAAGACGCTCTTCGCCAGGCTCGCGAGTGGCAAATGGAAGGGCCTCACTGCCACTGCGTTGAACACTGAGGCCACGGATCTCGGCACGGGGTTCAACTACCTTTATCTGAACGATGAGTACGTCTATACGGCGCCGGCTTTTGAGACTTACAAATCGCCCCAGTTTCTGAGGCCATTCGACGCATTCAGCCAGTAAGCCGCGCTCAGGTATGTCAGCTGCTGAGGTCTTTGCGGAGGCGACGCCCCGAGAGCGATTTCGAGGGCTTCCCCGCTTGACAACTCCGCGCCGAGGGTACAAACTTTTCGGGCAGTTTGACCCGGCAACCTCCCCTGCTATCGGCTGCGCTACTTCAGTCCACACGAAGGAAAACTGCCATGTCGAATCTCTCGAGAGGAATTCTACTGTCTACATTCGCTGCGCTTCTGGTCATCCTGCTCCCGGCGAGCGCAGCGGCGCAAGAGCATCTCACTGGCACTTTGTCGGACGGCGCAACTTACGTGATCGACGTCCCGGCCACATGGAACGGCACATTGCTCCTCTACAGTCACGGATACGTCTCTCCGGGCAGCTCCAACCCCGCGGAGGATGTTGGCGATCCTCTAACCGGCGCCTATTTACTGGCGGCTGGTTACGCGATGGCGGGGTCGTCATACGCGACCACTGGCTGGGCCGTCCAGTGGGCCGTCCCTGACCAGATATCCACCCTTCAGGTCTTCGAAAGTCTCGTCGGCACTCCCAAGACGACCATCGCCTGGGGACACTCTCTCGGCGGCATGGTCACCGCTGCCCTGGTGCAGGAATATCCCTCCCAATTCAATGCCGCGCTGCCCATGTGCGGAGTCGTCGGTGGCGGCGTGGGTACGTGGAACATGGGACTCGACACTGAATTTGCCTTCAACACACTGCTCGCCGGTGGCTCTCTGCAAGTCGTCAACATTACCGACCCGTCGGAGAATGCCGAAGAAGCAGCCGCCATTCTTATCGCCGCTCAAAGCACGCCGCAGGGTCAAGCGCGCATCGCATTAAGCGCGGCCCTCGGAGATACGCCAGGCTGGTACGATCCCACTTCTCCCGAACCTTCGCCCACCGATTACACCGACCGCGAAGCCAACCAGTACGAGTGGTTCTTGAACGTCGACGGAGTCTTCCTGTTCGACTATCGCGCCGATCTCGAAGCCAAGGCGGGAGGCAATCCGTCATTCAATAACGGCATTAACTATCAAACACAACTGAAGAAGTCGGTCGACTACGCGGAGGTGCAGGCGCTCTACTCCGATGCCGGACTGGACCTCGCCACCGATCTTGAAACGCTGAAGACGGCCTCCAGAATTACCGCCGATCAGGCCGCGCTGACCTATTTAAGCGACAACATCATCTACAACGGACAGATTCCGATCCCGGTGTTGACCATGCACACCACCGGTGACGGGCTCGTGCCGGTACAAGAAGAAGCCGCCTATGCGGCGGTAGTGAAAGATGCAAAAGATCAGGCAAATTTAAAACGGATCTTCGTGCATCGCGCCGGCCACTGCGAATTCTCGCCCGCGGAGACGATCACCGCCCTGCGAACGTTGGTCCTGCGGCTGGACAAAGGAAAATGGAAAGACCTGACGCCAACCGATCTCAATAACGAAGCGTCGGCTCTGGGATCGACCTATAACGTGATCGAAGCAAACGGACAAGTCGTCGCCGCCGCGCCAGCGTTTGAGACTTACAAACCGGCGAAGTTCCTGCGGACTTACGACGCATTCACGCACTAAATTGTGTGGCGGCGGGCAGAGCCCATATGGACATGGGCTCTGCCCGCCAAAACACGCTCGCAGTTTGCAAGCTGAATTCGCAGATTGATTTTGAAGAGGTACGCCCTACACCGGCGTGGCCGTCTTGCGCTTCGGGTTGAAAAATGGCAGCGGCACCACCGTCGCGGTAGTCTTCATGCGCTGCGCTTCGATCGTCAACTCCATCTGCAGCTTCGTCCCGTTCGCGGCGTGCTCGCTCGTCACGCTGGCCAGCGCAATTAATTTCTTCAGCAGCGGAGAGAACGCCGTCGTCGTCGCCTTGCCCACATGCCCGTCGCCTTCGTAAACGGGCACAGCCACGCGCGAAGCCTGGCTCGGCGCGGCGGGAGACAGTCCGAATTTGTCGAATTGCTCTTCCACTTCCACCCAATCCACTTCCAGCCCCACCAACTGCCGCGCCACGCCTTGTTTGTGATCGCGCTCCAAAGCGCGCTTGCCGATGAAATTCTCTTTGTCCAGATGCACCATCTTCCCGAAGCCCAGCTCATACGGAGAATATTTTTGCGACGGGATCAACGCCTTCTTCGAGCTGATGTAATCCACTTCAATCAGCAAAAGCCCGGCCTCAACCCGCGCGACATCGAGCGCCAGCATTCCCGCGGCGTGAATGTCGAACTGCTTGCCCTTTTCCATCAGAGCGTCCCAAACTTTGAGCGCATTATGCTTGCCATCAACCGGAATCCAAATCTCGTAGCCCAGATCGCCCGTATATCCCGTGCGCGAAATATCAACTGGCACGCCCGCAATCCTGCCGCTCGTCTTGCGAAAATATTTGAGGTTGGTGATGTCCGCCTCAGCAACGCTCTTCAACAATCTGGCCGAGGCCGGTCCTTGCAGCGCCAGAGCAGCCGTCTGCTCTGAGATGTCTTCGATCTGAACATCCATGTTCAGCCCGTTTTGCCGAAACCACCGCAGACTCGGATCGGCCGCCGTCCACCGATATTTATTTTCTTCCAGCCGCGTGATCGTCCCATCGTCGATGACCTTGCCCTCTTCGTCGCACCAGCACGCATAAATCACCTGGCCGATCGCAACCTTGTTGATGTCACGCGTGATCACCCGATTGACCAGCTTCGTCGCATCCTTGCCAGTGATCAGATATTTGTAAAGCGGCGAGATATCAATCAGCGCGCAGGCATTGCGGATCGCGTTGTACTCATGCTCGTGATGCACCTCATACACGCTGACCGTGTAGAAGCCCGACCACTCGCGATAATTCAGGCTTTGGCAAAGCGCAAACGTTCTTTCGTGAAACGCGGTTCCGATAGGCAAGACAATCTCCTAGGACGTTCTGAATGCTGGATTATATGCAGCGATTGGGTATAAGAGCAATAATGATTGCCATGAGAAAAGGCGCCGGTGTCTAAACCAGTGATGCCTCTCAACACCAAATTGCGCCTGTCGCTGATCTCCCTCGTGATGGTCGTCATTTGCCTCTATTTGTTCTTGATCGGAGCCAATCACTACTACGCGAACCGGGCTGCCTACCTTCTCAAGCGAGTCCGCACATTGCCCTTGGACAACCTCAGTATCGACGAACTCAGGCGTTTGGGATCAGAGCACGGGTTTCGTTACGAAAAAGGACCCAACTGCGGAGACACGCCCGGCACAGGATGCTTAGATATGGTCTCTACGAATAACCATTGGATGTGGAAGCCTCTGCTGAGATCACGGTGGCTGATCGAGATTGGTGAACGCATCGGACTGAGGCCTTGGGTCACAGTAGGTGATATAGAGATCGAGAACGGACAAGTTATTGGGACAGTCTACGGACTCGAGTTCTTTGAAGACGAGTACAACCCGCGGATTGAGGTCTCAGCTTGGCACGAGCGCAAACTAGAGCGCACAGTTTGCTCCTACTATGCCCTGAAGAGACATCCCGGCTATGCTTTTGGCAATGCCAGCAACATCCGATCCTTCACGGTTTCGGTCTCTGATCTCGCCACGTCAGAGAATCGGCAAAACGCCTTTCAATTCAACTTGAAGTGCCTGACCGGATGGCACATGTGCGACAACTTCTCCGAACTCATGCCCGCTGCGTGGGCCGACTACGAGCAGGACGGCAAATGGTCGGAAACGCATCCGAATACTCTGGTATGGGAAGTTGGAACTCCCTGTCCCTATTGAAGCGAATACAATCTACAAGACACGCTCCCTGGTATCGAGTAGAATTAGGCAACTTGATCTTCACCATGTCCCGCCTCATCCAATGGACCGTCCTCCCAAGTGGCCTCTGAGCCGCCCGAGTGGTATCGTACGTCTGCATTCCTGAAGTGATTCAAGCAAGAGATTGGGAACGACTCCCCGCTCACCATCGCGGAAGCGAGACTCAACTGAAAGCTGATAGCTGCGAGCTGACAGCTAAAGGCTAGGAGCTAGAAGCTAGTGGCTGGTTCTAAGTACGACGTAATCGTGATCGGTGGAGGCCACAACGGCCTCACCAACGCCGCCTATCTCGCGAAAGCGGGAAAGAAAGTGCTCGTGCTCGAACGCCGCTACGTTCTCGGCGGAGCGGCCTGCACCGAAGAAGTTTTTCCCGGCTTCAAATTTTCGGTCTGCTCGTATGTAGTCTCCCTGCTGCGCCCGGAAATCATTCGCGACCTCGATCTTCCCCGCCACGGCCTCGAAATTCTTCCCCTCGATGGCACGTTCACGCCCATGCCCAGCGGCGATTATCTCTGGCGCGTCAACGATCACGGCAAGACGCATCGCGAGATCGCCCGCCACTCGCGCGTCGACGCCGAGGCCTATGACGAATTCGGCAAGGCCATGCAGGCAATGTGCCGTTTCGTGAAGCCGATCCTCAGCATGATCCCGCCCGACCCGTCAACGCTCAACCCGCGCGAACTGATGAAGCTGCTCTTCATCGGCCGCCGCTTTCAGGGCATGTCGAGCGAAGACAAATACAACCAGGTCCAGCTCATGACCATGAGCGCGATCGATTTCCTCGATCAATGGTTCGAGACTGACGTGCTTAAAGCGACCATGTCGGCCTCAGGCATCATCGGAACTTTTCTCGGCGTGCGTTCGCCCGGGACCGCCTACGTTCTGCTTCATCACTACATGGGCGAGATCGATGGTGCATTCCGCGCATGGGGATTTGCCCGCGGCGGCACCGGCGCCATCTCGAACGCGATCGCCGGCGCGGCCCGCGAAGCCGGAGTAGAAATTCGCACCGAAGCGCCGATCGCAAAGATCCTCGTCAAAAACGGCAGCGCTTACGGTGTCGCGCTAACCAACGGCGATGAAATTCTTGCGGACACCATCTCGTCGAGCGTCGATCCGCGCCTCACCTTCACCAAAATGATCGAGCCCGGCCATCTCCCCGACGAATTCATGGACGGCGTGAAGCGCTACAAATTCCGCGGCTCGTCCGGCAAAGTAAACATGGCGCTCGACGGCCTGCCGAACTTCAAATGCCTGCCCGGCGTCGGCGCACACCTCCGCGGCGCGATGTCGATCTCCCCCAGCGTCGAGTACATGGAAAAGGCCTACGACGAAGCCAAGTACGGTCACTGGTCTTCCCATCCCTACATCGACATAGTCATCCCGACCCTGACCGACACGTCGCTCGCGCCGCCGGGAAAACATATTCTCTCCTGCTTCGTGCAATACGCGCCCTACAAGCTCGCGCCCGGCCTCGATTGGGATACCGAGAAAGAAAAGTTCGGCGACAATGTCGTCAACACCATCGCCGAATACGCGCCCAATATCAAAGACATCATCCTGCATCGTCAGGTCATTACGCCGCTCGACCTTGAACGCGAATGGGGCCTGACTGAGGGCAACATATTCCAGGGCGAACTTTCACTCGAACAATTATTTTTCCTCCGCCCGGTCGCTGGCTGGGCGCAATTTCGCTCGCCGATCAAGAACTTATACATGTGCGGATCGGCCACCCATCCCGGCGGCGGCATCATGGGCGCGCCCGGTCGCCTGGCCGCGCTCGAAATTCTCAAAGACGGGAAGGCTGCGTAGCCCATGGCCGAAGCGCGCGACATCATCATCGTTGGTGGCGGACACAATGGCCTCGTCACCGCCTTCTATCTCGCCAAAGCCGGATTCAAGCCGCTCGTGCTCGAGCGCCGCTCGCAGGTGGGCGGCGCAGCCATCACCGAAGAATTTCATCCCGGCTTCCGCTGCTCCACTCTCGCTCACTCGGCTGGCCCGCTCCGTCCCAGCGTCGTGCGCGACATGCAACTCGAACGTCACGGGCTGAAGCTGACCACCTCTGACGTCAGCACCGTATCCCTTCTGCCCGACGGCCGAGCGCTCGTTCTCTTCGCCGATTTGAAAAAGGCCGCGCAGGAGATCGCGCAGTGGTCCGCGAAAGATGCAGCTGCTTATGGCGACTTTGCAACCGCACTAACAAAGATCGGCAAAGTCATCGGCGAAGCGCTGCTGCTCACGCCGCCCAACATCGACAATCCCTCAAGCGGCGATCTTTGGGGGATGTTGAAAACGGGCCGGTCCGTCCGCAACCTCGGCAAGAAAGATCTGTATCGCGTGCTGCGATGGGGTCCGATGGCAGTCGCGGATTTAGTAGCCGAATTTTTCGATACCGAACCGCTGCGTGCCACCATCGCGGCCCGCGGAATTTTCGGAACTTTCCTCGGCCCGTGGTCGGCGGGCAGCGCGCTCGTTCTCCTGCTGCGTGCCGCGGCTGATCCCCCGCCCTCCGGCAGTGCACAGTTCCCCATCGGCGGCGCTGGCGCAATCACCGCCGCGATGGCAGCCGCGGCCAAAGCCGCCGGTGCCGAAAATCGCACCGACGCTGCGGTCGCTGAGATTCGCGTGAGAGATGGCGTCGCCACCGGTGTCGTGCTCGCCACCGGCGAGGAAATTAGTGCGAAGGCAATCGTCTCGAACGCCGACCCCAAGCGCACGCTCATGCGGCTCGTCGATCCCATTCATCTCGCGCCTGACTTTGTACAGAAGATCAAGAATTATCGCTGTACCGGCACGGTCGCGAAAATCAATCTCGCAGTGTCTGCGCTCCCTGAGTTCACTGCTCTCAAATCGCGAACCGAAGCTAACCTCATGCACGGCCGTCTCCAGATCAGCCCTGAGATCGACTATCTCGAGCGCGCCTTCGACGAATCGAAGTACGGAAATTTTTCGCGCAAGCCCTTCCTCGAAATTACGTTCCCGTCGCTTTCCGATCCATCGCTGGCGCCCGCCGGCCAGCATGTCATGTCGATCTACATGCAGTATGCTCCCTATACCCTGAAGAACAGCGACTGGGAGAGCCAGCGCAAAGCGCTCGGTGAAACGGTGGTAAAGACGATCGCCCAGTGCGCGCCGAATTTGCCGCAATTGATTCTGCGCCATCAGATCATCACGCCAAAAGATCTCGAAGAAACTTACGGCCTCACCGGTGGCCAAATCTTCCATGGTGAGCTGGCACTCGATCAGTTCTTCACCATGCGTCCGCTGCTCGATTGGGCGCGCTACAAGACGCCAATCGAGCAGCTATTCCTGTGTGGCAGCGGAACCCATCCCGGCACGGGCCTGACCGGAGGCTCCGGCGCGAACGCCGCGCGCGAGATTATCAAAGCGCTGAAAAAATAGCGGGCAAGGTTCCCTGTCAACCTCTGTGTCCTCCGTGGTTCGCGCCTTTTCCCGAAGCCACCAGGGAACGCGCGGAAAAGCTACACTTTGGATAATGCATAATTCCGCCATTCTTCTCGTCTCCTGCCCCGATCGCAAAGGCGTGGTCGCCTCGATCGCCGACTTCATTTTTCGCCACAACGGCAACATCCTCTCCAATGACGAGCACGCTGATGAAGAATCCAACCTCTTTCTCACCCGCGTCGAGTTCGATCTCGACGGCTTATCGTTCGATTTCCCGGAATTCACCGAACGCTTTTCTCCCCTGGCCCGCGATTACAAGATGGACTGGCGCCTCACTCGCTCGTCCGACCGGCACCGCATCGCAATCTTCGTCTCCAAGTACGACCACTGCCTTCAGGATTTGCTCTATCGTTATCAAAGCGGCGAGTTGCAATGTGACATCCCGCTAATCATTTCGAATCACCCAGACAGCCAGCGTATGGCCGACTTTCACGGCATTCCTTATTTCTACCTGCCCGTCACCAAAGAAAATAAGCGCGAAGTCGAGGAGAAACAGCTCGCTCTCATCCGCGAACACAAGTGCAATCTGGTAGTGCTGGCGCGCTACATGCAGGTGCTCTCGAAAGAATTTATTTCGGCCATGGGCCCACAGAAGGTGATCAACATTCATCATTCCTTTCTGCCCGCGTTTGTCGGCTCCAAACCCTACCACCAGGCTTTTCAGCGCGGGGTAAAGCTGATCGGAGCAACCTCGCACTACGTCACGCAGGTGCTTGATGATGGCCCCATCATCGAACAGGACGTCGTCCGCATCTATCACCGCGACGCCGTCGACGATCTCATCCAGAAGGGCCGCGATATCGAGAAAATCGTCCTATCGCGGGCCGTCCGCTGGCACGTCGAGAATCGCGTCCTGCTCTACGGAAATAAGACTGTCGTTTTCCAATAGGGCCGCAAACCAGGTTAATTCATAACTCCGGGCAACTATCTACTGTGACCTCCGTAACTGCCTAACCAATTGCGCCGACCGCCGCTTTCGGTTTTACTTATTAAGAAGTTCTCTGTCCCATTGGCTTCACCATTTCGGAGGAGTTGATTTTGGTTGAGGATCCCAACTGGGAGCTTGCTCTTCTGGCCACTGTTCAGGCTTTCTACCAGCGGCTGCTGGGCGAACAGCTTGGCGGAGACATTCCCACCTCCGCTGAACTCGCTCCCGACGCCATCGGCCACGCAGAGGATGTGCGTGCCACGCTGGGGAAGATGCACCTTTGGGTCAAGCTCCTCGACATGGCGATTTCTCCCGCCATGCTGCGCGTCGGAATGAAGCCGGATCTCGACGCCGAGGTGGCTGAGGCTCTGCTGCGCTACTTTGCTCGCCATCGCGACGACTCGGCGGCCAACCGCGACAAGACCGACCTGGTTGCAACTTTCCTCTATCGTCATCCTCGCGTGCCGGGCCAGTGGGAGCGCCGCGGCTATGGCCTTGATGGCTCTATACCGCTCTCGCCACTTGAAATTGCGCTCCTTGAGATTCTCTCCGAGTCTGACGTGCCCGCTCTTCCAGAAGAGCATGTGCAGCTGCTGCGCGAGTTTGGGCCGCTGCTCGACCAGTCAAACCGGTTTCAGGATTTCAACACGCTCATGGACTCGGGCATCATTTCCCGCGTTCGCGACCTGAAGGCTTCGCTCGGAGATTCGATCTACCATCCGGGAGTTCTGGCGACGCTCGCTCCCTACAACGCCTCGTTCGGCCGTCGATTCGATGTGCTGTTCTCGACCGCGGCTCGTGAGATCAGGGACTTCGCCCAGCGACTCGAAGAGCTAGGCGGCAGCATTCTAACCACGGTTGATGGATTCGAAGTCACCGTCGATCATGTCGCCGCTTTGAACGAGGAGGCGTTGCTGCAAATCGATTATGCGGCTGCCCTGGAAAAATTCCGCCGCTTTGCGCATTTGAAAAGAGAGCTGGAGCGCCGCCCACCCATCCGTCGCCTGCCGCCCGTGTTCGCCTCGCAGGCCGCGCCTGCAGGGCGCGGTGCCGGCAATGGCGCCGCCGCTGCACCCGCACGCGGACCGAAATACGTGCCTGCCGCCGTTACTCCGCAGGCGCTATCGACAGAGCAAGCCAAGCTGCAAAGGGTGGAAGAATCGATACGCGTTTTTGTGCGCGTCGCCGATCCCAAATTTCGCCAGATCGTCCCCATGCGCTATTTCAACCTGATGCTTAGCCCGTCAGAAATAGACGCCTGCATCGCCGACTTTCTCGAACAAGCTAGCCCGCGCGCCGACGTGGCGCGCGCCGTTCTTCGTCTAGTTGCAATGTCCGCCCGCATGATGACGGAAATCGAGGAACTGAAGCGAGCGCCGCGCATGAGCACGCTCTGGAAGCTCCACGCCGATTCCCTGACCGTGCTGCTCGATATGGCAAAACAGGTTCCCGATGGCGTTGCCAGTCTCACTCCCACACCCAATCGCTGGACGGCCGTTCGAGAACAAGAAGGCTCGATCGCCCTCACCCTCGACAAACTGCGCGCCCGCGCCAGAGAAGCTGAAAAAGTTCTGGTCGCACTCTAAGAACTCACGCTCGGCGCTAGCTGAGGCTCGGTGCATCGCCGTGTAGGCCCGCCGAGAGCCCCTAGGGATTCTCTACCTTAACCGCTATTACGTCGCCAAGCCTCCGGAAATCGGAAGTGTCCCACGTGTATATGCGGGTTGCGCCCGCCTTCAGGGCGCACCAGCCTAGCAAAGCATCATAAATCGTGCCACCGACGACGCCCGCTGCTGCCGCGGATCGAATTGCCTTCCGATATTCACGCGCGTCGAGCCATATGATGTCCAAACGTTCTTCGACCGATTCGAGCACGAGCAACGCGTCATCGGCGCGCAGTCGTACTCTTCGCAACCTCGTGAGCGTCGAGTAAAGCTCCGCAAGAGTGTGGGCAGCACAACAAGCAGTGCTGCGATCAGCATTGCTGAAGAGAGCCAGGCTGCGTTCGTGATGTTCGTGGCTTTCGACAGAAGCAGCGACTAATACCGATGTATCAAAGAACGATTTCATCGTTTCTTGCCCAACCCGGCTTGCTCTCTGCCTTTGCGTATGCGCTCGATCGTTTCACGCACCGCCGACGCTTTTAAAGGCGTCCCGCCGGTGAAAACCCAGACGCCTTTTTTCTTGCGCATCGCTCCGCTTCCACGAACTGGACGCAAAACAACGTGATCTTCAAACGATTCCATCTCCAACGACTCTCCCGGTTCGATCTGCAACTGCTCACGAACCGGCTTGGGAAGGACCAGCCGCCCGGCCCGGTCGATGCTAAGCGTGGCATTCATAATGGTATTGATCATACCACGCTGGATGCCATCACGCGTACCATTAACAGAACGTTTGATCGGATATGTGGCGATGCTCTCTCTCAAAAACAAAAAGGGACAAGCGATAAGCTCCTCCCTGTGGCTTTGCCTTTGCCTTGAAAACTCAGTCTAGTGAATGTCGAACTGCTCCTGATGCAGCGCCGGATCCGACTTCACGATAATCGTCTTCTTCGTCAGCTCTTCCATCTCGTTCAGCAACCTTGCATTCGTCGCTTTGAGCGCCTTGGCAACTTCGGGATTCACTCGCAGCATCACGTCGCTGTGTTCCAGATGCTGCGAAATCTTCCGCATCTCCACGTAGATTTCGTTGCAGACCGTGTTTACGGCCTTCACGAAGCCGGTCGCCTGGCAATACGGGCAGGGCGATCCGATGGTGCGTTCCAGCGATTGTTTGACCCGCTTGCGGGTGATCGCCACCAAGCCGAAGTCGTTAAATTGCAGGACCTTTGACGGCGCCCGATCCGCGCGCAGCGCCTCTTCCAGCGCCTGCATCACCTTCTGCCGGTTGCGCCGCTCATCCATGTCGATGAAGTCGATGATGATGATGCCGCCCAGGTCGCGCAGCCGAATCTGCCGCACGATCTCGCGGATCGCATCCACATTCGTCTTCACAATCGTGTCTTCCAGGCGCGAGGTCTTGCCGACATACTTTCCCGTATTCACGTCGAT
Source organism: uncultured Acidobacteriaceae bacterium (assembly GCA_963803645.1). GTDB lineage: Bacteria > Acidobacteriota > Terriglobia > Terriglobales > Acidobacteriaceae > Acidiflorens. Next base: position 125,105 of record CAWDNK010000008.1, read on the forward strand.
CGCGACCAGCGCCTCGGTCTGGTTGATGACGATATACCCACCGCTCTTCAGCCAGACTTTCGACTTCAAAGCCTTGTTGAGTTCTTCATTCAGGCCAAACTGCTCGTAGAGCGGGGTCTCTTTCGTGTAGAGCTTTACTCGCTTCACCAGTGCCGGCTGAAAACGGTTGGCAAAGCGCACAATGCGTTCATACTCCTGTTCGGTATCGACCCAGATCACCGAGAAGTCCGAGCTCACCTGATCGCGCAACACGCGCTCCACCACGTTCAGGTCATGATAAATCAGCGCCGGAGACTTGCTGCTCTCCGAACGCGACTTGATCTCATTCCACAGATTTTTCAGGAAGCGAATGTCCGCCCGCAGTTCCTCGTCGCTCGCACCTGCCGCCGCGGTGCGCACAATGAAGCCTCCGCCGCCGTTTTCCCGCTCGCTCTGGATGATGTGCTTCAGCCGCTGTCGCTCGTCCTCGGACGAAATCTTGCGCGAAACTCCTGTATGGTTCACCGTCGGCATGAACACCAGAAACCGCCCCGGCAGCGCGATGTGGCTCGTAATGCGCGCGCCTTTCTTGCCGATCGGTTCCTTGGCAATCTGAACCAGAATCTCCTGGCCCTCTTTCAGCAGTTCGCTGATCTGCGGCACCACCTGGTTCTCGCGGCTGCGGAAACGTCTCCGCTGTCCGCGCCGTCCTCCCCGCCGCGCAGGATCGCCGCCACGCTCAAAACCGCGGCGCTGCGTCCGTTGCAGCAATCTCGCCTCGGGCGCTGGACCGCGCACTTGAGCGCTCGCATCCACCGTGCCATCGCCGATCGCTTCGGCCTCCAGCAACGCCTCGGCTTCCGCCTGCGCCTCTTCCAGTTCCAACTCCTCAGCCTCGCGCTCTTCCGCTTCCAGAACCGCTTCGGGCACTTCGCCATTCTCGCCCGCCTCGGCCGATCCAGCCCCAGCAGCGCTCGTCTCCCCAGCCACGGCTGGCAGCAACTCGCCTCCGGCCCCGCGGGTTTCTTCTTCCACCTCTTCAAAGCTGTAGTCGTCGCCCTGCTCTTCTCCGTAAGCCGAAAGCTCAGCTTCTTCTTCTTCGATCTCCTGCTCTTCAACCCGACCCTGCGCCGCCTCGTAGCGGACATCTTCAGCGATTTCCGCGATGGCAGCCGGTTGCACTACGCCGTCAGGAGCCGATTCTGTCGCGAAGTCGGCCTCCGTCTCAGTCTCGTGAACCTCTTCCAACACATCAACATCCGCCGGGGCAGCACTCGCACTTTCGGGCTCAGCAGCGAACGCACTGCGCAGTAACGCAACTTCGGGCGCGCTGCTCACCGACGCTGACTCAACTATTTCAACTGACTGCGTCTCTTCATAAATCTCGTGATGCGGAGCCGAGTCATGTTCCTCGTGAAGTGGCTCGGTCACTGCGCTTGCAAAAATAGGTTCGTCGTCCGGAAAGCGCGATTCGATCGAGATTTCCGCCGGTGCCTCGGCCGCGGCCGATACCGGCGCCGCGTTTTGCGCCTGTCGCTGATATTTTGAGATCGACTCGCCCGGCAAAATTATCGGCTGGTAGCCCGGAGGCGGCCCGTAATCATAGTCGCGGCCGGTTCGGCCCGGCGAGGCTGAAGAAGAAGAAGACGTTCGCTGAAAGCGCGATCCGCCCCGCGATTCGTAACGACCCTGACGCTCGCTACCGCCCTCGCTGCGCCCTTCACGACTGCGCGAGTCACCACTTCGAGAGTCGCGGCCACGCGAATCCCCGCCTCGAGACTCAGTGCTTCGCGTGTCAGCGCCCCTCGACTCACCGCTGTGGGCATCAACTCCTCGCGTCTCCGGACGGCTGTCGCTCCGCTCTCCACCGCGGTCCGCTCCCCGATCTCCGCTCGCCCCGCGCTCACGATCTCCACCTTCAGGACGACGCCCGCGGCGTCGCCGGCGTCCGCGAAAATCACGGCTGTCGCGAGACGGCTCGGACAGATTGCCCGGCGCCGCCTCGATTCCGCCACTCTGTTCGCATCCGGGTTCCGCAAATTCGGCATCGCCGCTAGCGCCCGCCTCGTCACTGCCATTGCGCCGGGGCTGCCCCTCACCGCGCCCGCCCTGCGCTGGGCGATTCGCCGGAATCGCCTCATCCAGGTCTTCATCTTGCTGTTCAAGGTCCATGAAATCGGAAACGTACAGGAAGGCGTCGCGTTCGAGTCCTATATCGACAAAGGCCGATTGCATGCCTGGCAGCACGCGCGTCACACGGCCCTTATAAATCGAACCCGCTAAGGTGTATTCGTTTTCCCGTTCGAGGTAAATTTCCGCTAACTGATCGTCCTCTGTGATCCCAACTTTGGTTTCGTGGGGGGTGGTTGATACAAACAATTCCTTGTTCATCTCTACTCCGGTTGTTGCTTACCGGACTGGAAGCGCAAGGCGGACCAATGGATTGGTGGCGTTCAGCGCCGCTCTTTGTACGAAAAGTACAAGCGGGCGAGGTCCCGAAACACATCCCGGGAACTACTTTGCAGTGAATCTTGTTTATGTCTCTGCACTGATCGCATTAAGCCGTCGTCACGCTTGTGGCCACTCACTCGCCTCGAGGGGGCCGTTTCCCGCTGGACCGGCTTCAATCCTGTCCGGCTGCTACTTCGCCGGTAATCTGCCCTACTTTTCGCGAGGGCGGCTCGTAATCTTGCTTCTTAAGCTTGTTGGTTGCAAATCCTGTTTCGCGGTGCCGTTCGTCTAAGAACAACCGCTTTGCTCTCTGCCTTCCCCGGCTCAATTCACAAACCGGCGCATCCTGACGTTCATCACAATCCCCAGCGCCAAAAACATGAAAAGAACGGAAGACCCACCGTAACTCATGAGCGGCAGAGGTATTCCGGTGACAGGCATAAAGCCAACCACCATGCCGACATTGACCAGAATGTGAAAGCTAAGCACAGCCACCACACCCATGACCAGAAATGCCCCGGCGCGGTCGGGCGCCGTTTGCGCATTCTGCGTCAATCGCATCAGCACTATAAAGTATAACAGCAAAACTCCCAGGGCTCCTACAAACCCATGCCCTTCGGCGAACGCGGCAAAAATGAAGTCCGTCTGCGGCACCGGTAGAAACGCCAGATGCGTCTGCGATCCCTGGCTGCTTCCCCAAATGCCTCCCGAACCCACCGCGATTAAAGACTGATTCACCTGATACCCGGATCCCTGACGGTCCGCATCCGGATCTCGAAAACTCGTCAACCGCTCCTTCTGATACGGCTTCAACACCTTGATCCACGCCACCGGCAGCAATAGCGCGAGAATCATCACCACGATCAGCGCCTGCTTCCAGCGCAGCCCGCCAAGAAACAAACCCATGAGCGCCACCGGCAGGTAAGTCAACGCTGTGCCCAGATCCGGCTGCGCCAGCACCAGCAGCATCGGGAAACCTACAATCGCCCCCGCCTTCAGAAAATCCGGCCAGGACAAATCCCGCTGTTGCAGGTCGGCAAAGTATTTTGCCACCGCCAGAATCAGGATCAGCTTGACCCATTCTGAGGGCTGAAAATGCGCTCCTCCCGGCATTTTGATCCAACGCCGGGCGCCCAGATATTTCTGCCCAAACAAAAGCACTGAGATCAAAGACACCAGCGAAACCACATACATCCAGTGCACCTGTTCAAGCAGCATCTGATAATTCACCGCGCTGACCAGGAACATCGCTCCCAATCCGCCCAAAATCCAGTAGATTTGCCTGATATGCGACCCGGCGAACTTGGTGTGTTCGGTCGCGCTGTGAATCTGGAACACGCCGAGCGTACAGATGGCCAGCACAAAGCCCAGCAGAACCCAGTCGAAATCTCGGAAGGAAACGTAGCGCGACATAAATTCAGTCGCCCACCACGGCACTGGTTAAGAATAACTCAGGCAAGAACTCTGGGAAGAACTTCAATAAGTACTCACTGACACGGACTCGTCGGACACGACGGACTTGCCGGCGGGCTGTTTTGCAAAAATATCCAGGCTGCCCCGCCGCCGATCACTGCCATTCCCCCATAGACCACCCAGGGTGAACTCATGATCCCGCCCTGCCCTGCCGCGGCTGGACCACTCCGTTTCTTTTTTTTCTTTTTTCCCGGAGTGCTCTGGTCGTCGCGTGTCGTCTGCTGGCCCTGGGCTACGGTCGTCGTTCCCTGATCATCCTGCACCGTCACATCGCCCTTGTTGGCCGCAATCTGCACGCGCCCATCTACGTCCACCACCTGAAACTCGGTCCATGCATTCCCCGCCGGTCTGATGATCACATCGCCCGCGTGCGCCGCCAGTGCCTTCGACGTCGTCACCCGAACTCCACCATGTTCGATCTCAACCGCCAGTCCTTCGAACTTCACCAGGGAATCGGCCATCACCATCACGCTCGATCCATTCGCCTGAATGCTGGCCGTCGAATCCGCGCGCGTCTGCAACAGGTCGCCGGAGAACACGGCGGCCGATTTCGGCACCGCGCTTCCGTTCACCCACGCCGAGCCGGCCGTATACAGCATTGCCGACGCCGAGTCCTCTCCCATCATGGACGCTGGAAAAACAAACGCCAGCAAACAACACACAGCCGATCGAAATGCTGACGATGACATGATTGAGAAATGCTCCTGCATGTTGACTTGAGCCCATCGTAAGGTCGCAAAGGGTTGCAGGTCAATGTGTTTGTTGGATTCAGGGAACTTCCGAGTAACTAGCAGGTAAACCTGAGAAACAGCCGCCAGACAGAAGCAGAAGAACGATCGCGTCGCAATGGAGGGACGGGCGTCCCGCCCGTTCGAGCACGACCTTGCGGTAGAAATGACTAAGGGCGCCCCACGCATAACTCTACGCCACCAACTCTCCAACCAGTGCCTCGCCCTCAACCGCGCCAACGCGTACCGGAATCCATCGATTTGCCGCGACGCTTCCCGCAACCCTGGCCTTCAGATAATTATCCGTGAGCGCCTCGGTGAACCCCGATCCGCCGCCCGACTGCAACGTGATCGCCGCTACTTCTCTGCCCACCAGCGATCGCAGAAATGCCGCTTTCTTCCGAGATGCGATAGCGCGCAACACGCCGTTTCGCTCCCGCGCCAACGCCACCGGAACCTGCTCCGCATGTTCGGCCGCCGGCGTTCCCGGCCGCGCCGAATAAGTAAAGACATGCAGATAAGTAAACGGCAGCTCTTCCACCATGCGCCGCGTCTCCGCAAATTCCGCTTCGCTCTCGCCCGGAAATCCCACCATCACATCGGCCCCAATGGCCGCCTGCGGCATCGCCCGCCGAATCTTCAAAATCTTTTCCCGATAGTGCCATGGCCGATACTTGCGATGCATGCGTCGCAACACCGCATCGCTCCCCGACTGCATGGGCACATGAGCATGCTTGGCGATCCGCAAAGAAGACGCCACCAGCTCAATCAGTTCATCGCTCCAGTCCATCGGCTCAACCGAGCTGATGCGCAATTTCTCCAGCGTCGTGTGCGCAAGAATGTCGCGGATGAGCTCAACGAGTCCGCGACTTTGGTTTAACTGGGAACCGGCAACTGGTAACTGGCAACTGCTCTCCAGGTCCCGTCCCCATCGCCCAAGATTAATCCCCGAAATCACCACCTCGCGATAGCCCGCCTCAACCAGCGTCCTGACCTCGGCAAGCACCCGCTCGGGAGCAAGTGACCGGCTCTGCCCGCGCACATAAGGAATCACGCAGAACGAGCACCGGTTATCGCACCCATCCTGTATTTTCAGATTCGGCCGCGTCCGCTCATTGGCAGCCTCAAACACCGGAGCCGCCATCAACTCCGTATGCGCAAAAATATCGCCAACGATCACTTTGGGAATGTCGATCCGCGAGCGTTCGCCGGGATTCTGTCGTCGGTCGTCAGTCGCTAGTCGTCCGATTTCTGACTCAACCTGCTTTCCAATAAGGCCGCCATCGTGTGGCTCTTGTTCGCCAGCCACCAACGACCGACGACCGACGACCTCTTCCCCACCGGCAAACGGCCGCGCACTGAGAGAAAGCTGTTCCACAGAAACAAATCCGCCGGATAGTGGCGGAAATGAAGACGCCGTCGCAATCTCCGCCGCCATGTGCTTGTGCGAATTTCCCACCACCCAGGTCACGCCCGGCAGAGCCGCGATCTCCTCCGGCGCTCTCTGCGCGTAGCATCCCGTCACCAGAATCTGGCAGCCGGGATTCACCCGTTGCAGCCGCCGAATCGAGGCGCGCGCGTCCTTGTCCGCGCTCGCCGTCACCGTGCAGGTGTTGAGCACCACAATTTCCGCGTCGCGCGCCACCTGAGCACGCTCCAGTCCCCGCTCCAGAAACTGCCGCTCCAGTGCCGCTCCGTCGGCCTGCGTCGCGCGACAGCCAAAATTTTCTATGTAGAACCGGGCCATCTTCATATACTAACTGAGTGGGTCGGCGCACTGGTCATCTGGAAAAGGTCTTCCACGGAAGCCATCTGGAGAAAGCCGCTCGCTGATTCCCGCGCGCGCTGCATCTCGTCCCAGCTCAGAGGTGCACATGAAACGTCGCATCCTTCTCGTCGACGACGATCTCGCCGTCCTGCTTACGCTCAAAGCTGTGCTCGAACTCCACGAGTTTGAAGTGGAGATCGCGCAAAGCACCGACGAAGCCTTTCGTCGCCTGGACGCCGGCATCTACCACATGGTGATCAGCGACCTGCGCATGGAAACCGAAGAGGCCGGCCTTGAGGTCATTCGCGCGGCGCACCGTCAAAGCTACGCGCCGGCAACTGCTTTGCTCACTGCTTTTCCGCCCTCGGAAGAATTGACGAACGGACTTCGAAGCGCGGGCCAGCCCGATTCCCTGCTGGTCAAGCCGATTGGGACACGCGACCTGGTGCGCCAGATCGAAGCGATGCTGATCCGCCATGCCGACCAGCGAGAAACTCATCGCCGCCTGCGCGATGCGCCTACACCAGTCCCCAAGCGTTCCGCCGGTTGATCGGCGGCGGGACACGGTCAAATCTCTTCAGGAAGTCTTCAGGCGCTCGCTACGCGGCGGCCCTGCTGAAAACATTCGCGGCACAGTACCGGCCGTCCCTGGGTGGGACGGAATGGAACCGTCGTCTCTTTCCCGCACTGCGAACAGTTCGTCCGCGTTTCGGTTTTCGTGAACGAGTGCCCGTGAGCCATGCTGGGACCGGCCGCCCGTTTGCCTTTGCAGTTCTTGCAGCGTTTGGGTTCGTTCTTGAACTGCTTGTCATGGAAGAACAACTGTTCCCCGGCTGTAAATACGAAATCCGTTCCGCAGTCGACGCACTTCAGAATCTTGTCCTGGAATTCCATTGCAAGAGGCGCTCCCATTCCCCGAACCTGCTCAACACGGGAGACCCGAATGGGAAGGATCCGGTTCACGACGTGGGCAGGAGATTACGATCCCCTCGTTTTCGCACCCTAGGATTCGGCCCGCCAGCGGTTGCCACCGCGTGGAATTACAACCTTAGATACCCGCCAAAAGTAATGTGGGATGTTGAGTTAGGAATGGGCCACTTCCATTTCGAAGCGGCCCATTCTTAGTTAGTCTTCTAATCTTGCTCTTTGCGCGCTTTCTTGCGGCTGCGCTTTCGCGCCAGAGCTTCCTTCACGCGCTTTCTTTCGCCGGGCTTCAGATAGAACGAGTGACGCTTTACTTCCTTAATGATGTCCTCGGTTTGTACCTTCCGCTTAAAACGGCGAAGTGCGTTCTCGAGAGACTCACCCTCTTGAAGTCGAACTTCAGCCAAGCAACTACACCCCCCTACTCGCCCTGACGGGACCTTTAAGTTATGGCAAGCCTTGGCCTCTAAGTCAAGTGGAATGTGCAGAAATTTTCGTCTTTTTGCAGGCTTTGCCAAGTTCTCCGCGATTTGTGATCGATCACGCAGCACTGCCTCGAACGCCTAAAGCGCCCGTCAAATCTCATTCAAACAAGTGGGAATCGAATCGTCGCGCGTCCAGCAAACGCTTACCCGGCCCGTGCATTTTCTCTTTGAAAATAAATCTTCAGGCCCGCTCGCCCTCACTCTCAAAAATTCAGTCGCATCGAGAACTGCATCTGTCGTGGCGCGAATGCGCTGTTCACCTTCAATAAACTCGTAGGCTGCTGATAATAAGCCGGATAGTAAGTCCCCGCCGCATATTGTGTGTACTTAATAAATTGCCCGGCCGAGTTATAAAACCCAGTATCTGAAATTACATAAGTCTTATTATCACGGTTAAATAGGTTGAATGACTCGGCATTCAGATCCATGCGCGCGTGGCCACGCAACTTGATCTTTCTCCCCAGGCGCAGGTCCATGGTTGCATAGTCCGGCCCCGTGAACGCATTGCGTCCGTAACCAGCCAGCCGGTCGTTGCTGGTATTGTCATCCTGATTCGGATCCCCCGAAACGTCGGCGTTCGCCGGACGCCCCGACCCATACGTCATCACGCCAGAAATTCTCCAATGATTAAGCATCGCCCCCAGCGTCTTCTGTCCCCCGTCGAACGGATGCGGCTCCTCGATTGCCGCGATCGTCAACCGGTTCCGCTGATCGGTCACGCTCGGGCCTCGTTCGCTGTTCGCCGCGTAGGAGTTCTGCACCGTCGCCGGCTGCCCAGCCACCAGTGCATCCTGCCCATCATCGATTGCGTGCGCCCATGTATAGCCCAGCCGGAACGATAGTCCGCGCGACATTCTCCGATTCAGCGAAACCGTCATGCCGTGATACACGCTCGACGCTGCACTCTGAAACTCATCGATCGCTCCAAGTTGCGGTATCGGCCGCTGGAGCGGATTAATGCACGGCGGATACGGACAACTGATGCTGTAGCTCGTCTGCCACGTCGAAAACGACTGCACGCCATAAAACGCGTTCTGAAACGTACTCCCCGTCGGGTCGTAGATCGGATAGCTGTAAAACGTCGGCGGCGGCAGATTCGCATCCAGGGCCCGGATCAGATCCACGCCGTGTACAAACAGGTATGAAATCTCACCCGTGAAGCCATCCGCAAATTCGCGCTCCAGCCGCAAACTCGCCTGCTGCACGTGCGGCGTCTTGAATCCCGGGCCAAAGGCCGATACTTCGTTGGTCGCATACTGCTGCCACGACGCCGGCAGCGCACATGTCACCGGCCCGCGCGGGCAATTCACCGCCACATTCGGATACTGCGGGAAAACCTGGTTCTGGTAATAGTTGGTGTTGTCGAGCGAAAGAAACTCATCGTTCACCCCGTTGTCGTTAATCACCGCCGACTGATAAATCTGCGGTATGCGCGTGTAGAAAATCCCAAATCCCGCCCGCACCATCACCGGGCGCTTATCTCCGATCGCATAGGCCAGCCCGATCCGCGGCGCAAAATTCTTGTTCGGCTCCGGCAGTTTTCCCGCCAGCGGCCACAGCGGGTTACTCACCAGCCCCACCTTCGAAAAAGTCTGTAAGTCATACCGCACGCCCAGACTCGCCGACATGCGTTTCGTCATCCGCACCGTGTCCTGCACAAAGGCGGCATAGTCGTTGCTGTTTGGATGTGACACTGGATTCCCAAAGTTCTGCACGTAATATCGAGCCAGATTCGCGGTCGGTCCCGTCCACGTCCCGGTGTCAAAATTCCAGCTCGGCTCTACCGTGTGCGCCCACGCCCGCAACGGCGTCAGGTCCAATCCCTCCTCCATCGGCACAAATGTCCACGGATTTACCGAAATGTAGTCGTAGATATATTCCCCGCCGTAGAGCGAGGGAAAATAGTTGTAATCCCACGTTCGCATTCCGTCCCCGCCAAACTTCCATTCGTGACGCCCCCGCGTTACGCTCATCGTCTCCGCCAGATGCAGCCGGTGCTCGCGCGTCTGCCTCGGCAAAATTGACGACTCTCCCATATCGTCGAGCCAGTCATAGATTTGCGTTCGCGGCATCGTCGAATTCGGGAATGACTGCTGCAGGTCCCGCGAAAACTGCGCCCGCAGATGGCTCGTCCACCGCGGCGTCAGGCTGCTCGTCAGCGTCACCGCCGCACTTTCCGTCTGCACTTGCTCTTGCCCGTTCCCGCTGACCGCATCATTAGTAACCGGACTCGAAGGGTCAAGAAACACATTGTTCGTCCCGTAATAACGCGACGTGCTCACCCGCGCCGATATCAGGTTCCGCGCTCCCAGCACATGGTCCAGCTTCAAAAAAGCCGTGTCTCCCAGCATCCGCGCCGGAAATGTCCCACCCTGCGCCGATAGCAGCTGCGCCGCCGACGCCACCAGCGTCTGGTCGCACGCCGACCCGCCAATCGCCGGAGGGCACACCTCATAATCCCCCGGAGTCACCGCCGTTCCCAGCTGCGGCACCACCGTCATTGCGCCGTTGTCAAACTCCACCACCGTCGGCAGACGAAAAATGTGCTGGTCGTAGCCCGCAAAAAAGAATGTCTTATTCCGCTGTATCGGCCCGCCAACCGTCCCGCCAAACTGATGCTGCACGCCCCCCGGATTGAATCCCACAAACGCCGGCGCCGCCGACCCAATCTCGCTGTCCTTCAAATAATAAAAAGTGCTTCCGTGCCAGCTGTTCGATCCCGATTTCGTCACCACATTCACCACCGCGCCGCCCGACCGCCCCGACTCCGCTCCATAGCTGTTCGACGACACCCGAAACTCCGCCACCACCTCATCCGAAAACTGGTACGGCGCCCGATACCGTCCCCGCGCCTGCGCGAAAAATCCGTTGTTGTCGTCCGTGCCATCCACCAGATAGCTCGTGTTGTATCCGCGAATCCCGCCAAACGAAAGATCGCCGTTCGACCCCGAAGTCAGTCCCCGCGGATCCTGCGTCACTCCCGGCGTCAGCAACGCCAGATCGGTAAACCGGCGCCCCGCCAGCGGCAGGTTCAAAATCGACTCATCATCAATCAACGCCGAAGGCCCCGTCGGACTCGTGTCCACCAGCGGCGGCGCGGCTGAGACCGTCACCGTCTCCTTCGGCCCCGCTACCCCCAGCTTGAACGTCAAGGTCTTTGCCGTTCCCACATCCACCCGAATCACCGGAGAAATCTCCGGCGACATCCCCTCCGCCTCCGCCCGCGCCGAATAATTTCCAGGCGGCAAAAGGTCCACCACAAACCGCCCAGCCGCGTCCGTCGCCGCGTGATACCGCACTCCCGTCTCCACGCAAATCGCCACAATGTCCGCGTTCGTCACCGCCGCGCCCTGCGCATCCACCACCAATCCGCGCAACGCCCCCGTCGACGCATCCTGCGCCCAAGTCACCGACACTCCCAGCACCAGCGCCACAAGAATAAAGATCAGGAAAGTAAGCGCCAGAAAAACAATTCGCATTGGAGCGCCAAAATCTTTGCCAAGAAGGCCAAAGTCCTTGCCAGGAACGCTAAGGCCTTTGCCGGGAAGACCACCACCATCCCGGCGCGGAAGATCACAGCCATCGCGCGGAGATATGTCCTGAGTTGATGCCAGAGCAGACTCAAACCAGCGGCGCATACCCATCCCCTCGCCTTCGAGACCTCGGAATCGGAGGGGATTCCAGAAAACCCTTGCAATCTATATATCAATACGCGGCGCCGAGCGATGTGACGCCCGCACTATAAATATGTTCGGTTTAGAGTTTTCTCGTCATCGCCAGCCTGGGCAGGCGGTTTCTCGTTGCGATATCCTCGGGGACTGATGAGAACTGAGGGCAATCGCCAGCTAAAAACATTCTTCGATCGCTAACTCGTCGCAGTTTATACTTACCCGCATTTCTGGCGGGGGAGTCTATGCAAACACTGAACGTCGGCGCCGGGCAAACGGAGGCTAATACAAGGAATCTCAGGAGCGACGCCGTGAGGAGCTGCGCGAAGATAGCCAAAGCGACGCTAAGTACTTCTTCTATGCTGCAGCGCTGGCTGCAACCAGCAGCGGCCTCTTCGCCGTGCAGATCAATTTCCTCATCAACATCGGCGTGTTCGATCTCCTAAGACTATATGGGAGCCGATTCGGAACGAACTATCGCACCGTATTCGAGGGCACGGTTGTGATCTGGCTGGTGCTCTTGTGCGCTCTCGGATCTGCAGCTCGCAAAGGGCATCGGTGGGCCTTTCTAGTCGGCCTCGTTCTCTACGGGGCTGACATGGTCGCACTTCTGGCAACCTTCTCGATATGGGCATTCGGCGTGCACGGCTTTTTCGTCCTCCGCTGGTTTCAAGGACAAAAAGCGCTCAAGGACCTAAAACAAGTTGGCACTTAACCGATCCCCGAGAAGGTCAATGAGTGAAATCGCCGTTTACGCCCACTACGGTTCAGTTCTTGGTCTAAACTTAACCGTGGCTCGCGGGGCGTCTATGCGCAATCGAAGGCGGATTGTTATTGCGTTTGCGTCATTCGGCTTTCTTGCAAGTCTTGCGCTTGTTGTCTACATGGAGCTCTCCAATTACACGCCACTCGATGGCCGATGGGCTGCGCTGGTTTTTATTGCTTGTCCCGCTAACCTTCTCGCTGGCTTCTTGTTCTTCGATGTCAACGCGCACACACCTCTCATGTCATTCGTTTGGGTGCTCCAAACAATAGTGAACACCGCTATCTACTTTGGACTTGGAACGGTAGCGGGAAGATTCCTCTGGAAATCGAGGGGGGGTACCCCCTCAAACACCGAAAACCGAGCAGCCAAAAGATAACCCCAAGCCAAAAACACGAAACGATACTGCCGACCAACCACCGCGGGTGTCCGGTGTCAGGTTTCAGGTGTCAGGAAGAGCGACGTGAGGCATACGCGATGGCAATACGTGATGCCAATACGTAAGGTGCGGCCTTCATCGCGATGGGGGAAATGGACCTCTCGGGATTGCCGCGAGTGGGGTTGTTTTTCCTGAGACCTGAGACCTAAGACCTGAGACCCGAGGCTTGGGCCAGCTCACAGCCTCTTGAATGCCCGCTGTATCTCCGTCATCGTGTAGCGCAGCACCACCGGCCTTCCATGCGGACACGTCATCGGATGTTCCGTCTTCGCCAGCTCCGCCAGCAGCCACTCCATTTTGTTTTGCTCGAGCGGCATGTTGACTTTGATGGCCGCGTGGCACGCGATCGACGCCGCGATCCGCGTTCGCACCGCCTCTAAATTAATCGCCTGGTCTTCGCGCGTCAGTTGCTCCAGCACTTCGTTCAGCATGTGTTCGATCCGCGCCGGGTCCACGCCCGCGGGCGCAACTTTCACCGCGATGCTGCGTGTGCCAAACGGCTCCGCTTCAAATCCGTTGTGCGCCAGCTCAGTTGCAATCTCGCTGAACACCGCCTGCTGCGCCGGAGTCAGCTCGATCACGAGCGGCATCAGCATTCGCTGGCTCTCAACTTTTTGCGCGGCTCGTTGCCGCAGCACGCGCTCAAACAGAACGCGCTCGTGCGCCACATGCTGATCGATGATCCAAAGACCTTCTTCATTTACCGCCAGTATGAACGAATTCCGAATCTGTCCCAACGCCTTCAGCGTTCGCAACGATTCCAGCGTCGGAGCAGATTGCGAAGCCGCCTCAATCGCAGGCGCGCAACCATGATCCGGAACAGCCTGATCAGGAACAATATGGTCCGAAACAACGTGATCACGATCCGCAGCTTCCGGAGCACGCTCCAAAGAAACAGCCGCATTCGCATCAATGGCAATCGCGCCATCGAACTCCAGCCGCGCAGTCACCGCGGGAATCGCAGGCGCCCGCAGCGTAAAGCCAGACGCAGCGAACTGGCCATCTGCATCAGGGAGATTCCGCCGGGATGTTCCAGACCCATCGCTCGATCGCGCGCCCGGAGTCAATGCAGGACTCGTCAATCCAGCACTCGCCGAAGGTTGCGCTCTGATCTCCGCCAGAAATTGCGGCACAGGACGAGCCTTCATCAGCGCATCGCGCACCGCGTCGCGCGCAAAGTCGTGCACAACAGTCTGCTGCCGGAATCGCACCTCGGTCTTCGAAGGATGCACATTCACATCCACTTCCGCCGCGGGCATCTCGATAAAAAGCAACACCACCGGATAAACCGTTGGCGGCAGAATATTGCGATACGCCTCAGTCAGCCCATGCTGAATCAGCCGATCGCGAATCAGCCGTCCATTAACAAAGATGTAGATCGAGTTGCGGTTGAGCTTCTGAATCTCTGGCTTCGAAACAAATCCATGAAGTCGCAACTCGCCCGGTTCGCGCTTCTCCACCTCATCTTCCGGACCGCGCCGCCAAGACGGAGGTTGCGGCAATCCGACTCGCTCCAGCGGTTGCACCGCAGCCAGCGGAATCAACTGATCGAGCGTCTCTTTTCCAAACACCTGATAGACGCGCTCGCGATGCCCTTCTACAGGAGGCGCAACCAGCAGCGCATTCGTCGCGGAGTGCAATTCGAAATGCTTTTCCGGATGCGCGAGCGCATAATGCGTCACCAGCGACGCGATGTGCGACAGTTCAGTCGATTCCGACCGCAGGAACTTTTTCCGCGCCGGCGTATTGAAGAAGAGGTCGCGAATCGTGATCGACGTCCCCAGCGGCAATCCCGCCTCTTCCACGCGAATCATCTTTCCGCCATTGATCTCGATCACCGTTCCCGCAACTTCTTCTTCGGCGCGCGTCTCCAGATGCAGACGCGCGACCGATGCGATCGAAGGCAGCGCCTCGCCGCGAAAGCCGAGGGTCGCAATGCTGAGCAAATCATCGGTATCTTTAATCTTGGAGGTCGCGTGCCGCTCGAACGCCAGCATGGCGTCGTCGCGCACCATGCCACATCCGTCGTCCACGATCTGGATCAGCTTCTTTCCGCCCGCCTCGACGTTGATGCGAATCCGCATCGCGCCCGCATCGAGCGAGTTCTCCAGCAACTCCTTCACCACCGACGCCGGACGCTCCACCACCTCGCCCGCGGCGATCTGGTTCGCGACGCGCTCCGGTAGTACATGAATCTTCCCCATTCAACTCCTGCATTCAGCGTGACGATTGCAAACGAAGCTTCAGGATAGCGCTTTCAAGAGAGGATCAGTGTGCCAGAGAGTTGCAGCGAGTGGCTAGTCGCCCGAATCGGGGCTAGATCTTCGACACCCAGATCGTCGAAGGTCAAGAAGCGAAAATTGCCGCGGTCAGCCTAGAAGAACCTCGTCAGACGTTGACATCGCGTCAAGCGACTTCGCGCTGCGCTGCTATGGCGGCAGTACTCTTCGCAACCGGCATGGTGGCTGTCACCAGCGTTCCCTGCTGGTCGGACTGGATCTCAAGACGTCCGCCCAGCTCTTGAATGCGCTCCCGCATTCCGCGGAAGCCCACCCCGCCCCGCTGCGATGAACTGAGCGTCCATTGCTTTTCGGGCGGAATGCCCCTGCCCGCGTCTTTTATTTCCACTCGCACCCGCTCGGCGTCGCGCACCAGACGCACTTCCCCGGTTTCGCTATTCGAATGGCGATGAACATTGGTCAGGCATTCCTGCACCATTCTGAAAATCGCGATTTCCATGTCGTTCGATAAACGTCCGAAATCGCCGTCCACTTCCAGACGCACCGCGATCTTGCTACGCACCGCAAATTCGTCGACATACCAGCGTAGAGCCGACGCTAGCCCAACCTCATCGAGCAAGGGCGGATGTAAGAGATGAGACATCGTGCGAATTTCGCTGCTGATCTGGTCAACGAGTTTCGCGTTCTCAGCGGCGGCAGCGGCAGCGGCCGGCTCAAGCTGCGACGCGCGCACGGTTTGAAGGTTCATGGAAATGGCGGCGAGCAACTGTCCGACGCTGTCATGCAGCTCGCGTGCTAACCGCCTGCGTTCATCGTCCTGCGCCTGCAACAGCCGCGCGGAAAGCTGCCGAAGCCCTGTGATCGCCGCGTTTAATTCCGTGCTTCTCTCTTCGATCCGGTCGGCCAGCGCCGAGTGCAGCGCCTCCAGTTCCCGTTCCCGCGCCCGCAGGCGCCGTTCGGTCTGAGTTCGCTCCTGAATCTCAATCTCAGATCTTATTTTGGATCGTCGGTTGGCCTCGCCGAGCGCAATGATAAAAATCGACAGAATCAGGAACCCCGCCATGCCGGCCATCTGGACCTTCAGATCGGCAACCGCGAAGCTATGTCCGGGAGGAAGAAACCAATACCAGACGCCGACCGCGCTCATGAGCGTAGTAACAATCGCCGGACCGGCTCCGCAGTACCAGGCCGCAAAAACCACCGCTACCCATGCCGTGTGATAGGCGTCGTGCGCTCCAATAATCGGTGAGAACAAGCCGCGCAGCAGCAGGCCAAGGATGGCCGTCAGCACTGCCACACCGTACCGGCCAACACCCTCTTTGCGCGGAGCCGAAGACTCGGTCTCCGTACCGTCCCATTCTTGTTCGCGCGTTGAGGAAGCCTGACTCTCCATAACAGCCCCACGATCGAGGTCTGCACCCCGACGATTAGTTAGATTGCCCGGAAGCCACCGCGAGGCATACTTTTTTCTATTGTACCTCTCAAAATAGCCTCTGCCCGCCGCTTTTGCCTGGCCGCCTCGCCACGAAGCTGAGCCAGCTTTTTCGGGTCCGTCACAATTCGCGCATGCACCAGAACGCGCGCCGCCAATCGTTCACCCCGCCCCGACGACGATAGAACTCGGCATATTTGTTTCATAGAAACTCCTCCATGCTTACGTGGCGATCGAGCGCCGCTGACTGACAGCTTCGACCGGCAGGGTCAATTCCGTTTTTTCAATCGCGCGCAGGCCATTGCAGGCGTCCGCGATCGCTTGCATCTCGCTGAGAGACTCGGCATCCCGCCGGAACATCAATTCCCGGTTGCGCTGCTCCAGTTCGGTAAATGCGCGACTGAGCTTCGTTCGCATCTCCGCGGGATCCGTTTCAAGTAATGCATCCTGGTAGGACTGCCGCCAGGTAAATACTTTCATCATTCGACCTCCGCTCTCCTACTTCATTTCCAGCATAGCCCGGCCACTAAAAAAAGGTGAAGATATTGGGTTCGTGTGGCGTAGCGGCATAGAGAAGAAAACATCCGCAACCCGAAGACGAAATCACAATCTCATAGCTTAATCGCATTGTAAACGTATTCACACGTATTTAGACATACTATGTAACGTATCGTACAGCTAAAATACCCTTGACACATGGATTAAGTTTCGCTATCGTCATGCCATCTGGGCAAGAGGGGGTTATGTATGGCGAAAGATGAAAACAGCAGAATGCAAAAGCCCGCAGCCAGAAGGTATCGGCGCGTGGAGGTTTCGAGTCTAGACCGCGGCCGCCGCGGCAAGCATCACGAACTGGTGGATGGGATCCTGAAAGAGCTGCAAATGGCCGAGCCGGACTCAGCACTGGAAATTCCGCTGACCGACGTCGGCGGCATCGGTCTGGCCAATCTGCGCTCAGCCGTCCATCGCGGTGCCAGCTCAGCCGGCATAACGATTGAGACTTTGGCTGACGATAAGAATTTCTATGTATGGAAGGCCACGGCCTAGCCACGCAGCGCAATTAGCGGCGAGCAGTGGCTTCCAGCGCCTCGCCAAATCACTTCTTCGCGGTGACGCGATCCGCAATCTTGTCGTACTCCGCTTTTGCAACAATGTGCCGCTTCACCAACTCGTCCGGTTCACCATACGGACGCCCCGCAATCACCCGATCCGCCTCCGCCGAAGTAATGCCGGGCAGGCTCAGCAACTGATCTTTCGTGGCTGAGTTAAGGTCGAGCGGCTGATTGCGATTCCAGCCTTCGCGGATGCCGTCCGCCACGGCCTTGGCATCGCTCTTAGCTTCCGCAGTGGCCTTCGCGGTCTGCTCGCGCAATTGCTGCGGGCTTTCTTTCTGCTGGCAGCCTGCCAGAGCAATCAGCAACACGATTCCAGGAAGGACGAAAAGACGTACGTTGAGAGTCCGAAAGTTCAAAACTTTTTCGAACTTAAATCGACAAGAATCCATGGGTCCCTCATTCCGCAGCCTTTGGATGCAAGCCACGTGCTTGGCGGTTTGCTTCACTTCTTCACGATCCCGATCCCCAATTCGCGCAACTGCCCCTCTGCCACCGGCGTAGGCGCCTCCATCATCAAGTCTTTGGCGGCGGCAGTCTTTGGGAATGGAATCACCTCGCGCAGGCTTTCCGCCCCCGCCAGAATCATTACGATTCGGTCCAGGCCCAGCGCGATGCCTCCATGCGGAGGCGTGCCGTATTCGAGCGCCTCCAAAAAGAAGCCGAAGCGCGACTTGGCTTCTTCTTCGGTCATGCCGAGCGCGCGGAAAATTCGGCTTTGAATATCTTGCCGGTGAATACGGATCGACCCTGATCCCAGCTCAGTGCCGTTGAGCACCACATCGTAGGCCAGCGCGCGCACCATCGCCGGGTCGCTTTCGAGCTTGTCCATATCTTCTTCGTGCGGTGAGGTGAACGGATGATGCGCGGCCATCCAGCGCTTGTCGCCTTCGTCGTACTCGAACATCGGGAAATTCGTCACCCAGAGGAAGCGATAATCTTTGGCCGGGTCGCCTATCTTCTTGAAGATGCCGTGGCGGTCGGCATATTTCTGCGCGAGCGCCACGCGCAGCAAGCCAGCCGAGGCGTAGATCGCCATCTCGGCGGGCGTGACTTTGCGTTTGCTGGCGGGATGCGCAGCGCCTTCGGTCTTCTCTCCCGTTTGAGCTGCGCCAACTACCAGGACGAGAAGGTCGTCCTGATCGCCGGCCGTTTTCTGGTGGATCTTTGTGTGGATCTTGGCGGCGGCATCGGGAAATTTGTTCGCGATGCGCTTGAAGTCTTCAAAAACGCGCGCGCCGCCTTTCGATACAAAGAGCGGCTTGATATCATCGCGCTCCTTGCGCGATAGCTCGCCTACCTTTGGCGTGCGGATCGCGAGCACCGGGAGATCTTTGTTGATGGCCAGCGTTTGGAGCTCTTCGGGGCTGAAGCAGTCGCGTACATCGGTTAGCGCGGGCAGACGCAGGTCTGGCTTGTCGATACCGTATTGGCGGATAGCGTCGTCGTAGTCCATACGCGGAAAGCTGGTTTTGATTTCGTGGCCGGCGGCTTTGAAAGCGGCAGCCAGAAAGCCTTCCACCGTCTCCCACACGCGCTCGGGCTGCGGGTACGACATTTCCAGATCGATTTGAGTGAACTCAGGCTGGCGGTCGGCGCGCAAGTCTTCATCGCGGAAGCAGCGCACGATCTGAAAATATTTGTCGAAGCCCGAGATCATCAATATCTGCTTAAACAGCTGCGGCGACTGGGGCAGCGCATAGAACGACCCCGGCTGCACGCGGCTGGGGACCAGATAATCCCGCGCGCCTTCCGGTGTAGAGCGCGTCATAAACGGCGTTTCAATTTCGAAAAAACCCTGCGACGAAAGATAGTCGCGAATGGCGATGGCCACCTTGTGGCGCAATTCGATGTTGTATTGCATC
This sequence comes from uncultured Acidobacteriaceae bacterium, assembly GCA_963803645.1. Taxonomy (GTDB): domain Bacteria; phylum Acidobacteriota; class Terriglobia; order Terriglobales; family Acidobacteriaceae; genus Acidiflorens. Next base: position 144,432 of record CAWDNK010000008.1, read on the forward strand.
GCCTCGCGCCGCAGATCGATGTAACGATACTTAAGGCGCATCTCTTCGTTGGCTAGGACCGTGTCTCCAGGCAAGAAAGGCAGCGGCTTCGAGACATTCAGGATGCGCAGCTCCTCGGCCACCAGCTCGACTTCGCCCGTGGGTATGTTGGGATTGATGGTGTCGGCATCGCGCTTTTTCACCGTGCCGATCGCTGCAATGACGAATTCGTTGCGCAGCTCTTCGGCTTTTTTGTGAACCGCGGCGTTGAGTTCGTGGTTGAAGACGACCTGAGCGACTCCGGTGCGGTCGCGAAGATCGACGAAGATGATCTGGCCGAGGTCGCGGCGGCGGTTGACCCATCCCATGAGGACAGCTTTTTTACCAGCATCGGCGAGGCGCAGCGCCCCGCACATATGAGTACGTCGTAAGTCGCCTAGAAAATCGAGCACGGAATCGCCTTTTGCGTAGGAATGCGGAACCCAGACAAGAACCCACACAATAAAAATGATTGTGCAGGGCACCCATGTGTGGGACACCGCTGATGCTGAATTGATGATTATAAATGGAGCATTCGGCGCGCGTGATAGCGCGGAGGGTTGCGGCGGCCGAAACCATATCAGAAGAACGAGTGGAGACGGGCCAGCCCGTCTCCATCAAGAAGAACTTAATCAGACGTTACTTCACCTTCGTCTCTTTGCCATCCATGACGGCTGTCCAATTGTTGCCATCGGGGGAAGTTTCGAACTTGTAGCTGTAGGAGGTCGGCGACAAAATCTTTTCCGTGAAACGGCCCTTCACGGTTTGGGGGCCCATCTTCAGATCGTTCGTCCAGACCCAGGTATCGCCATCGACGGTGCCCTTGGAGTGGGTAGCCTCGCCCATGCTGTTGAACTCGTCATAGGTGTAGACCTTTTCCTGCGCATCGTAGCCCAGGAAGGCGATGCTGCTGCCGCTGCCCATGCCGCCGCCGGTAAACTTCCCGTGAATGACCGTGAAGTAGCCGCCATCCAGCCATTCAACGTGATCGTCGCTGTGAAATTTTCCTCCGGGACCCATCGGACCGGGCTTCACGTCGCCATCGGAGGTCCAGTGGCCGGTGAAGTACGCGAGCTTTTTGATCTCGGGCCCGGGTTTTGGCATTTCCATTTGCGCGAAAGCGGCGGTGGCTAGGAGAAGAATCCCGAACAGAAAGGGCGTCGTGCGCTTCATAGAGAAGCTCCTTGAACTTGAATTTTTCGAGGGGAACCTTGCGGCTGCCGATATTAGAAGGAGCCCGCTGCGATGTCAATGCACGTTTGAATGAAGCCGCTGGCGCGGCACTAAAGGCGATCAGAACTGGGGCTGGATGAATTCGAGCACGCGCGTGAGACGAGGATGAGCCTTCGATTCCTTGAGCACACGGTCGACGATGGGCCCGGCGCCGGGAATGTGATGGGCGTAGAACTTGGGATCGTTGAGATGCTCGGCGAGGCGATTGGCAGCCTCGTCGCTCGATCGCTCGGATGGCTCGGCAAACGCGGAGGGCACGATGAGATCGCGAGGCGAGGTACATGCCGACGCCGAAGTGGACCACTTTTCCGTCGTCGGAGCGAGCAGGAGATTCAGGTTGACAGGCTGATGGAAGGACGGTGTTGCCATGACTGCGGTGGAAGGTGCTTCGCTCGGGCGAAGCTCAGAGAGCGGCGCCAATTCGCGGCGCGAGAAGGATGCGAGCAGCGGGTCGGGAACCGATTGCATTCCGAAGGAACGGGTTGCAAGGTCTGTGTGGCGAATTGCTCTGCGTGCGGATCGGGTTTGAGCTGGAAGAACGTGGGTCAAAACGAGGGTGAGCAATAGAAGCACCAATCCCAATAGCGGCGTGGAACGCGATACGGAATAACTTAGGCCCAACATCGGAATTGCCTCTTCTAGATACAACTTCTTCGAGGTTCAAACTTCTTCCGGGTCCCAGCTTGGCGCCGTCGAGAGCGGTTGTCTATCGAGTAATCGCTGGAGGCGGTGGGCGGTTTTACAGCAGAAAGCAGGCAGATATCCGCCAAAACCAGCATTGGCTAAGGGATTTCAGCGCTCGCGATGCGCTGCGCGAGCTCGGCCCGCGGGACGGTCACCTGCTCGCCCGACGCGAGATTCTTGAGCGCGAAGGCATCGGCCTTCACTTCGTTTTCGCCGACGATGAGGATGTAGCGGGCGCCAATCTTTGTGGCTGTTTCAAACATTCTCTTAAGCCGAAAGCTTCGATCTCCTAACTCGACTACAAGGCCTTCGCGACGAAGCTCTTTGGCCAGTTTCAGGCCTTCGCGGTTCATCCCTTCGCCGACCGGCGCAATGTAAACATCAACGTGCGCCGTTGTTCCAGGCATCCGCTCTTGCAGAGCCATGACAAGCCGGTCTTCACCTATCGCGAAGCCAATGCCGGGCGCAGCTTGCGGACTACCAAGCAATTCCGCAAGCCCGTCGTACCGACCCCCACCGAGGATCGCATTCTGTGCGCCAAGCGCCCCGTGGGTAAATTCAAATGCAGTTCGGGTGTAGTAATCCAACCCGCGAACAAGACGCGGGGCGAGTTCGAATGGAACTCCTGCCGATTTTAGAAGTGCCTGGACATTCTCAAAGTGTGCTCGGCTGTCCGGTCCAAGATAGCTGGAGATGAGCGGCAGTGTCTCAATAATCGGCTGATCCGTCGGAACCTTGCAGTCGAAGACGCGCAAAGGATTAGTCACGGCGCGCCGCTGACAGTCTGAGCACATGCTTCCAACAACAGGCTCCAGCGCTTTCCTCAACGCCTCGTTGTAGGCGGCGCGATCTTGGGCATCGCCCACCGAATTGATCTTAAGTGTGAAGTCGGAGATGCCGAGACGCCGCAGCAGCGTATCCAACATCTCGAGGACTTCCGCATCGCGCACTGGACGGTCGCTGCCCGAAGTCGCCGGCCCAATAACCTCAGCGCCGATTTGATAAAACTGGCGGTAGCGTCCTTTTTGCGGGCGTTCACGGCGAAACTGCGGGCCGATGTAGAAGAGCTTGTTCAAACCGCGATCCCAGAGCTTGTGCTCGATGTAAGCGCGGACGACGCCGGCGGTATTTTCGGGGCGAAGGGTGAGGGATTGACATCTATCGCTGTCCGCGCGGCCTCGGTCTTCCCATGTGAACATTTCTTTGGCGACGATATCGGTCTCTTCGCCGACGCCGCGGGCGAAGAGCTCCGTCGACTCGAAAATCGGCGTGCGGATTTCATGGAAGTTGTAGGCGCGGAAGACATCGCGCACCGTGACTTCGACGAAGTTCCAGAGCGCGGTGTCAGGCGGGAGAAGGTCGCGCGTTCCTCGGACGGCTTTGATCATTAGCTTCTGGCCAGCTAGCTCCTAGTTTCGGCGAAGATTCGTTCTAAGTTGTTGACGGTTAAATACTTTACTCGAAGCCTTCGCGCAGGAACCACCTAACTTGTTGATATTCAAATACTTTATCAATAATTTTAGCGAAAAGTCTGTCTAAGTTATTGATTTTGAAATACTTTACCAGTAAAGCCTTATTACTCAAAGACCTGGAGATGTCAACCCCTCTAAGTCTTTCATTCTGCAAGACCGAGTCTAGGGGGTTCTTCCACCCATCAACCCTTCCGCTCCAGCAAGTATTGCTTCTTATATCCAATGTAGTTTTCGACGTAGCGCAGGATCGAGTCTTCGTCAGCCTTCTCGAGCTTGCGGCGGAACTTTCCCGGCGAGCCCATCCAGAGGGAATTCGGCTCAACCACCGTCCCTTCAGTGATCAGCGTTCCGGCGGCGATGATCGAGCCCGATCCAATAACCGCTCCATTCAAAATGATCGAGCCCATACCAATCAGGCAGCGCGGCTCGATCCGGCATCCGTGGAGGATCGCGTTGTGGCCGACCGTGACGTAGTCGCCGACGTAGACGCCGAATTGTTCTTTCATGCCATGCAGCGTGCAGCCATCCTGAATGTTGGAGTAGTGTCCGACGCGAATCTCGTGCACGTCGCCGCGCAGGACAGCGTTCATCCAGATGCTGGAATGCTCGCCCAGAATCACGTTGCCGATGATCTGGGCAGATTCGTCGACGTAACTGGTCTCGGGTATCTGCGGAGTGATGCCTTTGTGAGAGCGGATCATGGTTTGAATAGCAACATACCATGAAGCTCGGGTCGCAGGTGAGCGGCGGAGGTCAGAGGTGCGGGGTTGGAGATATACTGTCCGGCGTGGAGGTCACGGTTATGAAGACCTTATGCTTTTCGCTGCTGGCAATCGCGCTGCTAGCCGGAATCTCGGGCGCGCAAACGGCGGCTCAGCCGTCGAGCCAGGCGCCCACGACAGGAGCGGCCACGCCGCCACCGGCCGCATCGCAAATGCCGCCGATGGTCATGCAATTTACTCCGGGAACCGTGGTTCGCGTCACGATCGACAAGACGATTGATGCAAAAAAAGCTCAGGTGGGAGACCAGATCACCGCCAAAACCATGGATGACCTCAAGTCCGTGCCACCCGGTCTCGCCAACAAGGGCTGCGAAGTGGTGGGACACATCACGCAGGTTGCCGCTCACGAGAAAGACACGCCGTCAACCATGACGATTGTGTTCGACAAGATGGTTCTCAAGAACGGCTCGGCGATGCCGCTGCCTGCGATTATTCAAGCCGTCGGATATGCCGATCAATTTAATCCCACGGACAATTCGGAGATCATTAACTCAATGGGAGGCGGCACAGGGGGCAGTGGGGCAACCGCCCCGGGAGGGTCTGGATCGGGGCCGATTGGCGCGGGCGGCGGCGACCCATCCAAGTATGGGGGCGGCCGACTGCCAAGTGCCGGCGGATCGAACCCCGACGCCAAGCTGCCCTACAATGCCAAGGGTCCGATTGGAATGTCAGGCGTGTCCTTAAGCGCGGGGACGGCTCACGATTCGATTCTGACCGCGAAGAAAAAGAATGTGAAGCTCGACAGCAGCATGCAGATGATTTTGCGAACCGAGTAATCGGGCCCGTTCTCTATTGAACACCCACCTTATAAGGGGAGATATGAAAGTCCGATTCATTTTGCTGGTGGTCATAAGTGCTGGTCTGCTGTCCGTTTGCCTATGGAGTCGGAATTCGCCGGCCGGTTCGCCGGCGGCGCAGCCGTCCTCGTCACAGCCGTCCTCGCCCGAGCTCGCTAAGTTTTTTGCGGACTATTTCGAAGAGCGCCTGCGCGACTCGCCCGAGTTCGCCACTAATGTTGGGCGGCACGAGTATGACGATCGGTGGTCCGATCTTTCGAAAGAAGGCCGCGCCGAGCGGCGCGCCCATCTTGAACGGGCACTGGCGACCGATGAGAAATTCTTTGCCCAGCAGGCTTCCCTTTCGGAACAGGACCAGCTCAGCGTGAAGCTTATGCGCTACGACTTGCGCACCCAACTGGATGCACTCGACCTCGAGACTTATCTGCTTCGCGTCGGCCAGATGACCGGCTTCCACAACAGCGTTTATCTCGTGATCGATCGCATGCCTGCCTTCACGGTAAAAGACTGCGAGAACATCATCGCGCGCATTCGCGCCGTCCCGGCATACGTAGATCAGAACATCGTGATCCTCAACGAGGCGATCGCCCGCGGCTGGACGCAGCCGAAGATCGTCTCCGACCTTGTGACCGCGCAACTGACGGCGCAGGTCGGGCAGGATGCCTCGACGACGCCGCTGCTGTTTTTCCTGAAGAAGATGCCGCCGAGCATTCCGGAGGCGGAACGTGAGCGTTTGCGCAAGGAAGCGACGGCCGCATTCGAGAATGACTTTCGTCCGGCTTGGCGCAAGGCTCTCGAATACGTGCAAACGACCTATGCGCCGAAAGTACGCGTGGGAGTTGGCATCTCGTCGATGCCAGGCGGAGCCGAGGCTTATCGTGTGCTGATCCGCCGCCTCACTACAACCGATGCAACGCCGGAAGAGATTCACACAATTGGTCTGGCCGAGGTTGACCGGATTGAAGCCGAGATGCTGGCGATCGCGCGACAGACCGGCTTTCAGGGATCGGTCAGCGAACTCCAGGTGAAGCTTGAGAACGATCCCAGTCAGAAGTTTCACTCAAAAGAGGAGATGCTCGAGTATTGCCGCAATGCGGCGATGATCATCGAGCCCGAGCTGCCGAATCAGTTCAAGCACATTCCGATGCTGCTCTTCGGCATTCGCGCGATTCCGGAAGATCGCGAGCAAGCGAATGCATCGAATGCGCAAGCGCCCTCGCCCGATGGCAGCACGCCCGGGTGGTTCAACCTGCGCGCATATCAACCGGAAAAGCAGGTGAAGTATGACAAGGAGTCGCTGGTTCTGCACGAGGCGATTCCGGGGCACATTTTTCAGGGATCACTGGCGCGGTCGCAGAAAGGCTTGCCGGATTTTCGCAAGTTTTACGGCAACAGCGCGTATGCGGAAGGCTGGGCGCTCTATGCGGAATCGCTCGGGGCACAGCTTGGGCTGTTTAAAGATCCGTACAACAAATTTGGGCAACTGGCGAGCGAACGTTTTCGGGCGGCGCGCCTTGTGATTGATACCGGCATTCATTCCATGGGTTGGACGCGCGAGCAGGCGCAGGATTACCTGCGCGCGCACGCGCCCACGCAGGCGATTGAAGAGGTCGATCGCTATATTTCCTGGCCGGCGCAGGCGCTCTCCTACAAGATGGGGCAGCTGAAGATCGCCGAGTTGCGCAAGCAGGCGGAGACGAAGCTCGGTCCAAAATTCGATGTGCGTGATTTTCATGACGCCGTGTTGCGTGATGGGTCCTTGCCGCTGCAATTGCTGGATGAGGAAGTGCAGAAATATATCGCTACTGGAAATTAAGAAATAGGAAAGATTCGTCAGTCCCGCTTTCGAAACGAAATCCGAGTCTCCTCGTTTCAAGTAGTCTCAAGTAATGAGCGCGCGGTGTTGGTCCTGTACAATTTCCGTCTGGTGAAATCAATCCTCAGGCGCGCGATCTTTGTCTTGGTTTTAGTCACGGCGGCGCTATGCCTGCACGCCGAGCCGATCGCGTCGCTGCATGCCTATAATTACCTCAACGATTTTGCCGGTGTACTGGATGCGGACACAGAATCGAGGCTGAACGATCTATGCCACGAGGTGGAGCAAAGAGCTAACGCGCAGATGGCCGTTGTGCTGGTCAAGTCTACCGATGGCCAGGAAATTTTCGATTACGGCGTAGCGCTCTACCAAGCCTGGGGCATCGGCAAAAAGGGCAGCGATCGCGGTGTCCTCATCCTGCTGGCGACACAGGATCACAAGTATTGGATTCACGTCGGCTACGGGCTGGAGTCGATTCTTCCCGACGGCAAAGTGGGCGGCTTCGGACGCGAGGCCGTTCCGCTGTTGCGCTCGGGGAATTACGATGCCGCCATTACTCTGATGACCACGCGCGTGGCCAACGTCATCGCGCAGGACGCAGGCGTAACGCTACAAGGCGCACCGGCACCGGCGCCGGCGTCACCAAGCGGAGGATCGATTCCCCCGAACGCGGCTCTCGTGGTTGCGCTGATCGTGTTCGCGATCTTTATTTTTGTGATCTGGGCCGCGGTGAGCGGCCCCGGTGGGGGAGGTCACGGGCGGCCTGGCGGTGGAGGCGGATTTTTGTCGGGCCTGCTATGGGGAATGTTGCTGAATAGCGGCCGCGGAGGCTATGGCGGAGGAGGCTGGGGCGGTGGGGGATTTGGCGGCGGCGGATTTGGTGGAGGCGGCGGTGGCGGAGGATTTGGCGGATTCGGCGGCGGCAGCACGGGTGGCGGCGGGGCGGGCGGCAGCTGGTAGGAATGGGGTGAAAAGCGATGGTTCCGGAAAAACTGATTGCTGATTTCGTGAAGCGCTTGCAGGACGAGGCTGGAGCAAACCTGAAGTCGGTGATTTTGTACGGCTCGGCGGCGGCGGGCGGGTATGTGCCCGCTTACTCCGACGTGAACCTGCTGTGCGTGCTTGGCGAAACGACATTTGCGGCGATTGCCGGGCTATCTGGCGTGGTCGAGTGGTGGGCCGGGCAGAAACATCGCGCGCCGCTTTTGATGTCGGTGGAAGAGTTGCAGCGCGGCGCGGACGTCTTCTCGATCGAACTGCTGGATATGCAAAGCAATTACCGCGTGCTCGCGGGCGAAGACGTGCTCAAGACGCTGGTGATTCCGATGACACTTCATCGGGCGCAGGTTGAATACGAACTTCGCGAGAAGACGATTCTCTTGCGGCAGCGATTGTTAATCGTGGCACGAGACCGCAACGCCAAGTGGGAGCTTCTGCTGCGCTCGGCACCGGCGTTTGCAACGCTGGCGCGGCACGCGCTGGTTGCTTTGGGAGAGCCTGGAGCGACGTCCAAACGCGAAGCTGTGCAAGGCTTGGCGGTGAAGGCCGGATTCGACGCCGCTGCCTTTCTCCAGATATTCGACGTGCGTGAGAACAAGGCGGATCGCAAGCAGTTTGACGTCGACGAATTATTCGGACGCTATCTAAAGGCGGTCGAACAAATGACGGGGGCGGTTGACGCGCTGCTGGATTGAGAGATCTTTCAAAGCCAGATGGCCAGAGTTAAACGGCGGAGTTAAACGCTAAAGAAAGAAGCCGATCGGTTTGGTCCCGTTCGAGTCTCGCGGTAATTTTCTCCAAGGAGAGTGCGATGAAAGCGTTCATTATTGTGGTGGTCGTGCTGGTCCTGATCGTGTTGATCGGGTTTGGGCAGTATGTTGGCGTCAAGAACACATTGGTCGCAAAGGATCAGGCCGTGAAGGCCGCATGGTCGCAGGTCGATATCGTCCTTCAGCGACGGGCCGACCTGATTCCGAACCTGGTCGAGACGGTGAAGGGGTATGCGCAGCAGGAAGTAACCGTGTTTGGCGACATCGCCAAGGCGCGCTCGGCGCTGCTTTCGGCGGGCACACCATCAGACAAGATCGCCGCGAACAACCAACTCGACGGAGCCCTGGGACGCCTTCTGCTAGTGGTGGAGAATTATCCGCAACTCAAATCGAACGAAAACTTCTTGCGGCTCCAGGATGAGCTGGCGGGAACAGAAAACCGCATCGCGGTGGAGCGCAAACGCTACAACGACGCGCTCCAGGACTACAACACGTACGTACTCCAGTTCCCGAACAGTCTGTATGCCGGGTTCGCGGGCTTCAAGCAGAACGATGCCTACTTCAAGGCAGCCGAGGGTTCACGCGAAGTGCCGAAGGTCGACTTTGGCGCCAAGCCGGCAGCTCCGGCTCCGACGCCCGCGCCCGCGCACTAGGAGCCTGCGGCGGCAGCTGGTTGTGTTCTAATCGAATTCAGATCTGATCAAAATGGATGAAGAACTCCAACAGGCTCGGGCCGCCAAGTGGCGACTGGATGGACGGCCGGTACGCACGCTCGAAGATGCGCGAGCGTTCATCGAGTCGGTTGGATTCTGTCTCATGTATCCAACTCGGCCGAGCGTGCTCGTGCCGACATTTATCGGCGCCTGGGTGGGCGAGGATGACGGACTGCCCCTGCAACAGCACGCGTATGCCGATGCGCGGGCGAAAGAGGCGATGTCGCTGATGGTGCGCTTACTGCGCGTCAAGGCGGCATATGAAGCACCGCTGGTCGATGAGAACAATCCTTTTCTGCTGTCGCCGGCCGTGTTTCCGTTTTACTACGCGCTGGTCGGCGACCGGAATCCGAAGGTGCCGCCCAAAGCCGGACCGCGCTCAGAATATTCCGAACTCGCCTGCGATGCGTTTCAGATTATCCGAAAGCACGGGCCAATTTCGAAACGCAAACTCGGCGAGATGCTGGGCGGCGGCCTGTCGTCGTCCGGCTCGGACCGTGCGCTCCGGGAACTTTGGGCCAAACTGCGCATCACGCGTGTCGACTACAGCGAGGAAGAGGGCTCGGTGTGGGATGAACTCACGCGATGGGCGCCCGATAAAGTCTGGGAAGGCGTGGGGGCATCGGTGGCGCAGTCGCTTTCGGCGCTGCTGTCAAAATATATGGACTGTGTAGTCGCGGGTGAGCCGGAAGAGATCGAAAACTTCTTCTCGAAATTTGTGGCGCGCTCCAAGGTCAAGGACGCGATCAAAGCGCTGCTCGCAGCACGCGAACTGAGTTATGTGCGCTCCGGCAGTAAGACGCTGCTTCAAATCGCTCCGCGCCGTGAGCCGTTCGTGCTGCGCCCGCGGACGGAGCGGGTGCGGTGAAAGCAGCTGCCGATCGCAAAGTGGATGGTGCCGCGATCTTGATTGAGTTCCTCTCTTCGATCGCAATGACAAAAGATGCATTCGGCAGATAGGTTTTCCTGCGCACACCATGTAGAATCGGCCTTCGCACAATGACCGACGCTTCCCCACCAAGACTAATCATCGCCATTGACGGTCCGGCGGGCGCCGGCAAGAGCACGGTGGCCGCCCGTGTGGCGCGCAAACTCGGATACTTCAACCTCGAGAGCGGAGCGATGTATCGCGCGCTGGCGCTGAAAGCGATTGAGGGCGACGCCTCGTTTGAAGACGAACCCGCGCTCGTGAAGATGGCGCGCGACTCGCACATTACCCTGGAGCCCACGCTGACCGGCAATCGCGTGCTGCTGGACGGGCGCGATGTATCGGCGCGCATTCGCGAACGCGATGTGACCGAGGCGGCCTCGAAGGTTTCCGTGCATCCGCTGGTGCGCCAGTGGATGGTTGCGCGCCAGCGTGAGATGGGCGCGGGCGGCGGCGTGGTGATGGAAGGCCGCGACATTGGCACGAAGGTTTTCCCGGAGGCCGACTTGAAGATTTTTCTCGACGCCGATCCGGTGGTGCGCGAGCAGCGCCGGCTCGACCAACTGCGTAACTTCGATCAGCGGCGCGTTCCGGGAGCATCGGCCGAATCGATGGCCGCGGACTTGCGCGAGCGCGACCGCCGCGACCGCACTCGGGCGGCGTCTCCGCTGGTCGCGGCTGAGGATGCGGTCGTGATCGACTCCACGCACCTGAGCGAGGATGAAGTCGTGGAGCGGATTGAGAAGCTGGCGGAGCAGAAGCTGGCGGCGAAGGGTGCGAAGCTATTTCTTTAAAGGCGCGGGGTTTCTGCTTGCGCTCTCTTGCAGCAACTGATTCTTGATTTTTTCCGGGAGGCGCGACGTCTTCAGGATTTCGTTGAACTGTGCCTCCGACATTTCGCGCGTGAACGTCAGAGCGCGCGCCAGCGACAGGTGCTCCGTTATTAGCAAGGCAAGCTGCACATCGCGCCGGCACGACCACTTTTCGTGTTGGGCTACGGCATGCACCATAGCCGCGACAGCTTCGGACGCGAGAACGGCCTGCACCACCTGGGCTTCTGTCAGGCGTGCGTTTTCGAGCGCAACGCGCATGATGCGTCCTTCTCGATCGAGCAGCAGCGCGGCCGCCACTCGTCCTGACGCTCTGCGAGCCAAGGTCAGGCGCTCGCCTAGCGTGATCGTCTTTAACCGCGCGATCAACGTCTGGTCGGCATTGAGCTTCAGATCGGCGGGCACGATTGGCGAGAGTGCAACCTTCATTAAATCGAACGTGTAGAACTGGCGGACCAGCGGCACCGAAACGTGACGCGGCGTGTGCGGATGACAGGCCAGGGCGATCTTTGCTTTTCGCAATTTGAGTGCCGAACGATTCTTGACCAACTGCTCGATCACATCGGCCGGCAGGTCGGCGCGAGCCAGCAAAGCCAAAGCCTGATCGCCGTTGAGCGCTGGGTCGGCCGCAGTGCGCAGCAGGTCGTCGTGCGCGGGGCTGTGCGGTGCCTCGGCCGGGGGGATGGCCGTTTCAGGTATCGAATGTGGTGGCTCGTTGTGTTCGTTATCTTCGTTCATAACGCTACATGTTCGTTTATAAAGCTACGTCGCCGGCCTGAATCATGGTGATCGCGAACGAGACGCGGCAGACCGCGTCTCTACGATAAGGCCGTCATGAATACGATAAAGCCGGCAGGATCAACTGCTCTGCCTATAAACTACTCCGCCTTTGCGCCAGCCGCGGCGCGGGCTAATGTCAGCGCTCCCATCACCGGATCGACAACATCATCTAGCAGCCTGATGCCAGGAAACATCTCGTCGAGTCGACGGTTGAATACCCGGCACACCTCTGGCGAGCGGCGGAAGACGCTGCCTGTCATAGCCACCGGCAGATACGGGGACTCGGGCGCGAGGCGACGAAGAACGATTGCGGCAAGGGCAGCGAGTTCATGCCCGGCGCGCGCCAATAATTCGCGTGCAGTCGCGTCACCGTCTTCCGCCGCATCCACAACGACTGGAAACAGGCGTGGAAACTCCGGCGGAGGAGTCGCATTCGCGCGCTGAATGAGGGCGTCAAGACCGTCGAGTTTCCAGGCGTCCAGAACGAGCGCTGTGAGCGCGGTATCGCGCCCCTCGTCGCGGGCGCGCAGCAGCGCTGAAATTGCATTGCGGCCGATCCAGTGGCCTGAGCCTTCGTCGGAGACTGCGAAACCCCATCCACCGGCGCGATTCGTTTGTCCCGATGCATCGCGCCCGTAGACAATCGAACCGGTGCCGGCGATCGCGATCACGCCCGGGCCGGAGCGAAAAGCCGCTTGCAATGCGATGACTGAATCGCCAACGATCTCGATGCGGGCGGCGGAGTGCGGATCAAGCTCCGCGAAAATGCCTCGCAGTTGCGCCGCGACTTCAGGCCGCGCTGCGCCGGCGGCGCCCATGCAGACTGCATCGATCCGATCAGCAGAAATGTTTGCCGCCACGCAAACCTGCCGCACTGCGGCATGAAGAGATGCGCGCGCCTGCGCCTCGCCGAGGCGGATTATATTGCTTCCGCCGGAGACCGCCGTCGCTAGCACAGCGATTTCGCTGCCGAGAACGCAACGCGTTTTGGTGCCGCCGCCGTCGATTCCGAGATAGAAACCCATCGCGGTAGTTCTAACACAGGTTCGGGTGGAGTTTAGGCGTGGAACATGGCTGTGCAATGCTCGACAATTCAGTGCAGATGCAGAGACGCCGCTGGTCGCGTCTCTACGTCTACCGTCGGCTCTTGTGTCAAAAGGAACTCGCGTTGGGATTGAATCGGCTGGATCTCGTGATTATCGCGGCGTACCTTGCCGGAATCACATTGTTTGGTTTGCGCTTCCGCAAGAAGCAGCGAACGATGCGCGATTATTTTCTCGCCGATCGCGATATTCCGTGGTGGGCGATTTCGCTATCAATTGTTGCGGCCGAAACCAGCACGCTGACGATCATCAGTATTCCCGGTCTTGCTTACGATTCGAACCTGACGTTTTTGCAAGTGGTGATGGGCTACGTGATTGGGCGAGTGATCATCAGCTTTGTGCTGCTGCCGCAATATTTTCGCGGCGACCTTTACACTGCTTACCAGTTAATTGAGCGGCGTTTCGGCCCGACGCTACGCGGCGTAACGGCAGGTCTTTTCCTGCTGACGCGGGCGGCCGCGGAGGGCGTGCGCGTGTATGCGGTATCTATCGTTGTTTCGATCGCGCTCGGAACGGGCGAGATCACTTCTATCGCGATTATCACGCTGCTGACTTTGATCTATACGTTCGAAGGCGGGCTGGCGGCCGTGATCTGGACGGACGTGGTGCAGACATTTATTTATATCGGCGGAACGCTGGTGGGTCTGTTCACGATTCTTCATCTCATTCCGGGCGGGTGGGATTCGGCGCAGGCGATTGCGGGCGGCCTGCATAAGTTTCAGGTGTTCGATCTCTCGTTCGGCAGCTTGGCAAAACCGTATACGATCTGGGCAGGCATCATCGGCGGCGCCTTCCTGACCACGGCGAGCCACGGCACCGACCAGCTCATAGTGCAGAGGTTGCTGGCGGCGCGAAATCAGCGACAGTCAGTACTGGCATTGCTTTCGAGTGGCGTCGCGATCCTGTTTCAGTTTGGGCTGTTTCTTTTTGTTGGGGTGATGCTGTTTGCGTACTATCAGGTGCCATCTTCGAGCTTTGGACGCGCGGACAGAATCTATCCGACATTCATTGTCAGCCGGATGCCACACGGCATTTCTGGGCTGCTTATCGCCGCGATCCTGGCGGCGGCGATGTCAAATCTCAGCGCCGCACTTAATTCGCTATCGTCGAGTTCGATGATGGATTTCTATTTGCGCTTTCGTCCGGAAATGAGCGATGCGAGGCGCTTGCGATTGGCGCGGGGTGCGACGATTGTGTGGGCACTGGTTTTGTTCGGACTCGCTGTGCTCGCGCTGCACCGCGTCGGGCGGGTGGTTGAAGTTGGATTGCAGATTGCATCGATCGCTTATGGAGCGCTGCTTGGAGTGTTTCTGCTGGGCGTGCTTACCAAGCGTGCTAATCAGAATGGCGCGATTGCCGGCATGATCTGCGGGCTGGCTACTGAACTTTATATATGGAGAATGACGCAAGTGGCTTTTACGTGGTGGGTGGCGATTGGGACTTGCGTGACTTTCATTGTGGGATATGCGGCTAGTCTTGCGTTGAGGACTGAATGAAACCTGCAACGACAGAGCACGCAGAGGTGCACGGAGGAAGACCTGAACTGGCCCGCGATCTGAAGCTTTCACATGCCGGGGCGATCGTGGTCGGCACGATCATTGGCAGCGGAATTTTTCTGGTTCCGCAGGAGATGATGCAGGCGGTCGGGTCGGCTCGAGTCGTCTATCTCGCATGGCTGGTTGGCGGCGTGCTTTCATTTTTTGGCGCTCTTACTTACGCGGAACTGGGCGCGATGAAGCCGCAGGCGGGCGGCGAATATGTTTATGTGCGCGATGCGTATGGGCCGCTGGCGGGATTTCTGTATGGCTGGACGTGGTTTCTCATTGCCAAGCCTGCATCGATCGCAACCATCACCACCGGCCTGGTGCGGACGCTCGCAACCTTTCCCGTATTCGCTTTTTTCTCGCAGGCCTGTTTTTCGACTTCGTTCGGCTCGCATGCCTTCGTGGTCGCTTATGGACAGCTCGTGGCCATTGGCGCGGCCATTGCCATTACATGGCTGAACTACATCGGCGTGCGGCGCGCGGGCGAATTCCAATTTTTATTCACTTTGCTCAAGGTCGCCATCATCCTCGCCATCGTGGTCGTCGGCTTCACTTACAAAGGTGGAACGTGGGCGAACTTCGCAACCGAATTCTCGGGCGCCAAAGGGGGCGTGGCAGGATTCTTCGCGGCTCTGGTTGCCGCACTGTGGGCCTATGACGGCTGGAATGATCTCAACATGGTTGCCGGAGAAATTCGCAATCCGCAGCGTAATATTCCGCTGTCGCTGATCTGGGGAGTCGCAACCGTCGGGGTGCTCTACATTCTGGTCAACGCGGCCGTGCAATACGCGATGCCGGCCGCCGCAGTCGCGGCCGCAGAGCGCCCGGCGGCTGATGCCGTTGCACTGGCTCTCGGGCACGCCGGAGCTGGTCTGGTTTCGATCGGCATCGCTGTCTCCATGCTCGTGACGTTAAATGGCACGACCATGAGTGGAGCCCGCGTTCCGTTCGCGATGTCACGCGATGGATATTTTTTTCAGTCGATCGCAAAAGTCGATCCGCGATTCCACACACCGTCGGTCGCGCTTCTGGTGCAGTGCGGCCTGTCCATTATTCTGTTGCTGGCCGGCGGAAGCTTTCGCCAGTTCTTCTCGCTGGCTATCTTTGCGGAATGGCTCTTTTACATGATCGCGGGCAGCACGGTGTTCGTCTTCCGGCGACGCGAACCGGATGCGCCACGGCCTTACCGCGTGCTCGGGTATCCTGTCGTTCCGGCGCTTTTCGTGGCCGCCTCTGCTCTCCTTCTTTATTACACGTTCACCGACAACCTGCGCTACTCGGCGGAGGGCTGCGCGGCGATCCTGGCGGGCGTGCCGATCTTCTACTTTTTCAAAAGGAAACGCGTCGAAAAACCAACGTAACGAGGTAATCAGATCAACGTGTAAAGTCGGTTACCAAAGGACAGGCGCACTGGACACGTTTACCCCCTTCTGAAACTCCCATAAGGTGAAGACTCCAAGTCCTGAGCCAACTCCCCGGCTCGGGTTCCTCCTTTGGAGTAAACGAATGCCTACGGCTAAACGCGAGTTTCAACTCGGAATTCTGCCCGAAAAAAAGTACGACTGGCGCACCTTTGCCGCCAGTTACGGGTTTGTTACGGCATGTGCGGCATTTCTGTGCCTTTTTGGGATTTTCATGCCTGACACGCTCAAGCTCGTGGCGAATTATCACGTGACCGAGCTGATTCCACGTCCCGCGCTTAGATCCGAGCGGCTCCGCAAGCTGCCGCCCAAGATTCAGGCCAAGCTGCTGCCGCCCGATCCAACATTTCAAACTCCGAAGATCATAGTTCCGCGCGAAGTCGTCACTCCCAAGATCAAGCAGCAGGAGGTCGAAGCGCCCAAAGTCGCCCTGAATAACTTCATGCCCGCCACGTTGAAGATGACTCCTGGCGGTGCCAGACCGGTGTTGATCCACACTGGCGAATTTCAGGGAAGTTCGGTCACACCCACGGTGAACGCGCCCATTCAGAAAGTTCAGACCGGCGGGTTCGGCGATCCGAATGGATTGAAGCCGAGCGAAAACAGCAAAGCCAACGGCAAACTGATCGCGTCGGCAGCCGGCTCGTTTGATATGCCGATAGGCCAAGGCCAGGGCAACGGCTCGGGCGGCGCCAAAGGAATCAAGGGAACGGTTGCAAGTGCGAACTTCGGCGACGGTGTCGCAAACGGGGGCCGTGGCGATGGTCGCAGCGGCGGACAGGGTCATGCCGTGCAGACCTCGGGATTCGGCACACAGGAAGTGGCGCAGAACTCTCCGCGCGTTCAGCGGATGGACAGTGGACCGGCGTCTACCGGTGTTGAAATCACCGACAAGCCGAATCCGGTATACACCGCGGAAGCGAAAGATCTGAAGATTGAGGGCGAAGTTTTACTCGAAGTGCAGTTTTCAGCCAACGGACAGCTGCATGTAAACCGTGTTGTTCGTGGCCTCGGCCACGGACTCGATGAGGCTGCCATTGCGGCCGCCAACAAGATGCGTTTTAAACCGGCCACCCACAGCGGACAGGCCGTGGATTCGACGGCGATTGTGCACGTGGTATTTCAACTGGCGTACTGAAACGGGGAGATGAGGTTATGCGCAATAAAAATTTGATGGTCCTGGCCCTGCTGGCGTTTGCGATGCCGGCAATGGCTCAACAATCGGCGCCCGCGGCGCAGAACACACAGACGGCGCCGGCTCCATCGGCTCAAACAGCGGCGGCTCCGGCGCAAACAACTTTGGCGCCGCCCACCACGATGGACCAGGTCGTTGACCGCGCCATCCTGCGCGAAAAAGATCTCATCAAATTCCTGTCGCAGCGCACGCCCATCGTCGAAACCTATCTCCAGAATCTGCAGCAGGATCCGCAGCTCGGCCCGATCCCGCAGGACGACCGTTATTTCCTCGGCCGCATGGATCTGAGCGACTCCATCGATCGCTCCGACTACCTTGGCGAAAAAGATAAAGACAAGGAAGAGAGCATGGAGAAGCGCCTGCTCGGCGGCTTGACCAACAAATTCAAGTTCCAGTACCAGGCGCTCGGCTTCTCCTGGATGATCTATGCCGACCGCAATGACTTTGACCGTCAGCACTACGATTTCCACTACGCGCGCCGCGAGTTCCTGGGCGACGTGCGCTGCCTGGTGTTTGACGTCACGCCCAAGAAGGATGCGGGCCATGGCCGCTTTGTGGGACGAATCTGGGTTGAGGATCAGGATTTCGCGATCGTCCGCCTGAATGGCACCTACAGCCATCCGTCGCGCAACACTTATTACTTCCACATGGACAGCTGGCGCCTGAACCTTGTCCCCGGTTATTGGCTGCCGGCCTACATCTACAGCGAAGAAGGCAACTTCACCGCTGGCGCCAAGAACAAGCTCGCCTTCAAGGCGCAGACGCGTCTCTGGGGCTATAACCTGAAATTGGGCAAAGCGGATGACGAACTCACGCAGATTCGCGTCGACAGCGTGAAGGACGATTCGCCCGACGCGCAGGATGCCTCTCCGCTGGCTGCCGAACGCGAATGGCAGCAGCAGGCGGAAGATAACGTCATCGAGCGCCTGGAGCGCGCCGGCTTGCTCGCGCCCGAAGGCGACGTGGACAAGGTTCTGCAAACCGTCGTCAACAATCTGCTGATCACCAACAACGTCGAACTGCCGCGGCCGGTACGAACACGCGTGCTGACCACTTCTCCGCTGGAAACCTTCAGCGTCGGCAACACCATCATTGTGAGCCGCGGACTTATCGATGTGCTTCCCGATGAGGGCAGCCTGGCCATGGTGCTCTCGCATGAACTGGCGCACATCGTTCTCGGCCACAACCTCGGAAGCCAGTACGCCTTCAATGACCGCATGCTGTTCTCCGATGAAGGAACGTTCCACAATCTTGGCTTCAAACACATTCCCGAAGAAGAGACCTCGGCCGACAAGAAAGCGATCGAGATGCTGAAAGCGTCTCCGTATGCGCAAAAGCTCGAGACGGCGGGCCTGTTCCTCAAAGCGCTTCAGACGCGCGCTCCGGAAATCTCGGCTCTGCTGCAGGCCCACCTCGGCAACAGCATGACCGAGAACGGCACGGTGACTCGTATGGCAGCGCTCGAAACTTCCGCTCCCGCGCTCGATTGGAACAAGCTCGACCAGATTGCCGCGCTTCCGCTCGGCGGCCGTGTCAAGCTGAATCCGTGGGACAACAAAGTGGAGATGGTGAAAGCACAGCCCGTCGCCATCACTTCGGCGCGCGACAAAATGCCGTTCGAAGTGACGCCGTTCTTCCCGCGCCTGTCTCGCTACAACGCGACCCCGGCTACGGGAAATCCAGCGACTGCCACGACTGCGGCCAATCAGGCTACAACTCCGGCAACCGCCAACGCGGACGCCGCACCGAGCCACTAACCCTTTCGCGAGGCGTCATCATTTTTAACGGCGCCTCGCACAACATCTTTCAAGTTGATGGAAGCGCAGGCTGGGGCCCGAAATAATTCCGGGCCGCCAGCCTGTGTCTATTAGGGCGGATAGTTGTGAAGCTGGCCTGGGAACCCGACACAAGGGAGTGTCCTTATGGAGCCCCCGTCCTCGAAACTTGGCTCTGGACGCCTCCTGCATTCCTACCCAATCCTGTAAAACTCTGATAGCATGGTGGCCCCCGCGCTTTGCGCGCAAGCCTTAGTCCCCAGGGAGGGTATGAATGATTCCAACTCTAAACCAAGAGGATATTAGTGTGCCCAATGTTCGTGGCAGTTCACTGAAATTGTTAGGTGTCATTGCTGTATTTGTTTTGCTCGCTTCCAGCGCGGTCGCACAGACCTTAACTCCACTCAAGCATCAGCCACCTGACGGCGTTCAGCTCACGTTTCAGATGACCGATGGAACGGTGCTGGGCCAGGGCTATGGTGACCAGGATTGGTGGAAGCTCACTCCCGATAACACGGGCAGCTATGTCAATGGAACGTGGACCCAGGTCGCCAGCCTGGCCACCAACTATGCTCCTGAGGCATTCGCATCCGCTGTGCTGGCAGACGGCACTTTGCTGATCACCGGCGGCGAATATAACTTCGGCAACTTTACATTGACCAACCTGGGCGCGATCTACAATCCTGCAACCAACGTATGGACGAATCTTCCGGCGCCGAAAGGGTGGAAGTATATCGGCGATTCGCCATCGTCGGTGCTGGCCAATGGCGATTTTCTGATCGGCAACAAATTGACCAAACAGGATCGGCTCTATACTCCGTCTACTGGTACCTGGTCAACCGTCGGCGATGGCAAAAAGAGCGATTTCAATGCGGAGGAAGGCTGGACGCTACTGGCAGATGGCAACATCGTTACTGCGGACGTGTTGAACGCGCCGAACTCCGAAATCTACAACACGACGAAGCACAAGTGGTCGACTGCCGGTAGCACAATCGTCGACCTGCATTCGCCGTCGCCCTTTGGCTGCATCAACTACGGTCCTAAGGGCAAGCTGTGCTACTACCCACCTGGAGAGATCGGGCCGCAGATTTTGAGACCAGATGGAACGGTCATCGTATTCGGGTCCTACACGAGCAGCGGGAATCAAGCCGGGAACACCGCTTATTACAACAGCCTTCAGGGCGGGTGGACAGAGGGACCGCAGTTCCCGAATGGCGACAACGCTGGCGATTCATTCGCGGCGCTGCTACCGAATGGGGAAGTGCTTGTTGAAGGCGACTCTGGACAGGGCTACATCTGGAACGGATCTACTCTGACGGAGACTTCCTACACTCCGGGGTCTCTCATGGTGCTGCCAACCGGGCAGATTCTGGTCGGAGGCGGTACCACGGAGGTTTACAACCCTTCGGGCACTTACGAGGCCGCCTGGCAACCGACGATCACGAGTTGTCCCACGAGCGTGACTCCGGGCACAACTTATGAGATGTCCGGCACTCAGTTCAATGGCCTTTCGCAGGCGAACGCGTTCGGCGATGAGTACCAGACAGCTACTAACTATCCGCTCGTTCGGATCACCAACAATGCGACTGGCAACGTTGTCTATGCGAAGACTCACGGGCATAGCTCGATGGGTGTTGCTACTGGTTCGGCGACGGTGTCGACCAACTTCGACGTGCCGAGC
This sequence comes from uncultured Acidobacteriaceae bacterium, assembly GCA_963803645.1. Taxonomy (GTDB): domain Bacteria; phylum Acidobacteriota; class Terriglobia; order Terriglobales; family Acidobacteriaceae; genus Acidiflorens. The sequence goes on from CAWDNK010000008.1 coordinate 164,973, forward strand.
ACGATCGGAACCGGGGCGAGCACGCTGGTAGTGGTGGCGAACGGAATCCCGTCGGCGGGGTATGCGATTACCGTGCAATAAGACGGTGTGCGACAATAGCAAGTGATTTTTACGCCCTTGTATCTCTGATTTTGCGTGAGATGCAAGGGCTATTTTTTTGTGACGCCGGTTTTCGGTTAAAAGTACTTGGTCAGGTCGGTAAAATGCTCGAGCAACAGTAACTTTTGCGTGGCTGGAGCGCTGCCCAGGTCCTCGTGTTCGAGAACCCAGGTGTTATCGTGCGGCACGAACGCGGCGTGCAGGCCTGCCGCCAGCGCGGGATTGATATCTGACTTCGGACTGTTTCCTACCATCCAGGTAATATCAGTCGCCAAACCGTACTTCGAGATCACAGAGCGATATGTTGGTTCGTCTTTTTCCGCGACGATCTCCACCGCGGAAAAATACTCCTTCAATCCCGAGCGCTCTACTTTGCCGGCCTGCTCGGTGGGATGGCCTTTTGTCATCATGATCAGATGATGCTTTGAACTCAGGTAGTCAAGCGTCTCTGGCACGCCTGCGATAATCTCGACCGGATGCTCGGAAATCGAATGACAGAAGCTGTGGATCTGGTCGTGCATTGCCGGCGTGACTGGGTCGGCGGAAAGCTTCTCGAAGGTCTCCACCAACGAGTGGGCGAAGCTGTGCAGGCCGTATCCGTGCTTGAGGATGGAATCACGCTCCACGTCGTTTAGAACAAGCCGCACCTGCGCGGGCGTGTATTCGCGATGGTCAAGAAATGAAATGAACTTCGCGATCGCGCGTTCAAAATAAATGTTGTTTTCCCAGAGCGTGTCATCCGCATCGATGAGCAAAGTCTGGGCGCCATTACGTTCCGACATGACTACCATGATACTGGCAACGGAGACGCGCGCTAGCTTTGGTAAGATCGAATTTGCATGAAAGTCCGGCCCCTCGTTGTCTTCGTCTCTGTTTCTGTCTCTCTTCTGCTATCGGCTTCGCAAGCCACTCAAACCGGGAAGCCCCGCATCATGACAGGTTCAGCAGCGAGGAGCGGTGTCGCGGCCAATCTGAAGGTCGTGCCCGACATTGCCGAGCGCGTCGCAAAATTCCGCCGCGTCCAAATGCCGTTTCACACCGCCGGCCTGAGTGCCCGCGACCAGCAGATGATTCGCAAACTGGTGGAGGCTTGCGGCTACCTGGAGAATATTTTCTGGCGCCAGAGCGATCCCGACGCGCTGACGCTTTATCAGTCGCTCGGAGCCAGCACAAATCCGCGAGATGTCCAACTTCGCCGCTACCTTTGGATCAACGCTTCGCGTTTCGATCTGATCGACAATGACAAGCCGTTTGTCGGCACCGCCTCAGTGCCGCCCGGTCACGGATTCTATCCCGCCAACCTTACCCGCGCGCAGGTGGAGCAATATCTGCAAACGCACCCCGATCAAAAATCCAAAATCTACGATCAGTCCACCATCGTGCGCTGGCATGGAGGCCAACTCGAAACTGTCCCATATCACATTGCCTATCGCACGTTTCTGGAACCGGCTGCGCAAGCGTTGCGCGCCGCTGCCGCTCTCAGTTGCGATCCTGCATTCGCCAATTTTCTTCGCCTGCGCTCCGACGCCCTCCTCAGCGATGACTATCTGCCGAGCGACCTGGCGTGGGTTCAGTTGAAAAATCCAAAAGTCGACGTTATCTTTGCTCCCTATGAAACCTACCTCGACGATCTGCTTGGCGTGAAAACCTCCTACGGGGCCGCCGTCATGGTTCGAAATGAGCGCGACAGCAAGAAGCTGGACCTCTTTGCGAAGTATGTTCCCGAAATCCAGGATGCCCTGCCCCTGGACGCCGAAGACCGTCCATCAAAGCATGGACTCGAAACGCCGATGGAAGTCATGGACGCGCCATTCCGCGCCGGCGACCTGACACATGGATACCAGGCTGTTGCAGACAACCTTCCGAACGACCCGCGCGTGCACGAAAAGGAAGGCAGCAAAAAACTATTCTTCAGGAACTTCATGGACGCGCGCGTGACTTACGTGATGGTGCCGATCGCGCGCGCAATGATGGAGCCTGAGCAGGCTTCGAAGGTGACGAGCGACGGCTATGTCGTGGGAACTGTTATGCACGAGATCTGCCATGGCCTCGGCCCCGTATTCTCGCGCACACCGGCGGGCACAACCGATATTCGCCAGGCGATCGGTCCGCTCTACGGCAGCCTGGAAGAGGCCAAAGCCGATGTCACTGGCATGTTTGCCGTGCGGTGGCTGGTCGAGCACGCCGTTCTTCCAAAAAAGAATCTCGAGGAATACTACGCGTCGTATGTCGACGATCTTTTTCGCACTGTTCGCTTTGGCACCGCCGAGGCCCATGCCCAAGCGGAAATGATGGAACTGAATTATCTGCTCGAGCGCGGAGCGCTGCTGCGCGACCGGCGTGGCCGCTACGCGATCGACTACGACAAAATGCCGGCCGCCATGGCCGAACTATCCAAGGAATTGCTTGTGATCGAAGCCACCGGAGATCGCCAGCGTGGCGAGCAACTGTTCGCAAAATACGGCGCGATGTCTGACGATCTGAAGCGGGATCTCAAGGCTACATCCGGCATTCCGATCGACATCGATCCAATCTTCACGTTCGCGAGAACCGTAAAATAAATTAAGATCCGCAAACCGGAATGCCCTTCACTCCCGCCCATATTGCGGCTGTTCTTCCCTTTCGCCGCACACGAATGGTCTGTTCGGCCCTGGTCGTTGGAGCGGTCGCGCCCGACCTCGAATATTTCCTGCGGATGTCGCCGCAGGGCCGTTACGGGCATTCGCTCGCAGGGCTGTTCGTGTTCACGTTACCGCTTGGGCTGCTGACTCTCTGGCTATTTCATGCGTTCGTGAAGGCGCCCTTCATTGACTTGATGCCTGACAGCCTCGCGCGCAGGCTGGCTTTTCATGGCAGCAAATTTCGATTCGGCGGGCTATTGCGATTCGCACTGATCGTTGCCTCGGTGCTGGTGGGGATATGCACGCATCTCATTTGGGATTCCTTTACTCACGGCAACACATGGCCGACGCGACACCTGCACGCTCTGACTCAGCAGGTTCATCTGGTATTTATCGGATTCGTGCCATTTTATAAAATTCTTCAGCACTTGAGCACGGTCGTGGGATTGGCAATTCTGCTGGTGTGGCTCGCAATGTGGTATCACACAGTTGCCAGCGCCGACGGTCGAGTCGAAGAAGTTGGCAATAACTTTGAAACTGAATCACAGAACGCGTGGCCGCCGCGCAAGATCCTGACCCTCACCGCGATCGCAACTATCGCGCTGCTGGGAGCCCTGTTCCGCGCGCTGTCGTCGATCGGCATCCCCTCCAACCACAGCACACTCGCGCTATTCGCGGGCGACTTTGCAGCGACCATGATCGCTCTGCTGTGGTGGGAGTTTGTCGCGCTGGGAATTTGGCGATCAAGCAGACAGAAATGATTGGGAGTAGCTCGCAGATCGAAAGCTCGAAGATCGCGCGCCGACTCAAAGGTCGGCACAAAGTTTCTAAACCCAATCCACCCGCGGCTCCTGCGGAATAATGCCGGCTTTGTGTCCCATGTCGAGCAGTCGGCGCACGGCTTCCCGCCCGTCATCGCCATAGTCGAGCGTCCGCTCATTGACGTACATCCCTACAAACTTGTCAGCAAGCTGCGTGTCGAGATCGCGCGCGAACTGCATGGCATAGGCGAGCGCCTCTTCGCGATGATCGATTGCATATTGAATACTCTCGCGCAGCGCCTGCGTCACGCTCGTCATCGTCTCGGCGCCAAGCGAGCGCCGAATGGCATTGCCGCCCAGCGGCAGTGGCAAGCCCGTAACCTTGAGCCACCACTTGCCCAGATCGACCACGCGATGCAATCCCGACTTGTCATAAGTGAGCTGGCCTTCGTGAATGATCAATCCCGCTTCATACTTCCCCTCCAGAATCTGCGGAATGATCTGGTCGAAGGGCACGACGTCCACTTCAATGCCGGGTGCGAATAGTTGCAGCGCCAGGTATGCCGTGGTCAGTTTGCCGGGCACAGCAATTCGTTTGCTTTTGATTTCGTTGGTCGTAAAAGGACGCGTCGAAACCAGCATGGGACCATAGCCGTCGCCTACGCTGCCGCCGCACGACATCAAGGCGTAGCTCTCCTGAATATACGGATACGCGTGAAACGAAATCGCGGTCACATCGTAAACGCCCTGCTGCGCGTCCCGATTCAGCGTCTCGATGTCGCACAGCGTGTGGTTAAAACGCAGGCCCGGAACGCGCACCTTGTTGGTGGCCAAACCATAAAACATAAATGCGTCATCGGAGTCGGGGCTGTGGGCCACGGCAATTTCACGAACTGGAGAAGACACGGTACTCATAAATTCGGCTTTCGACTCCCCGCTCTCACGCCCTGAATCTGCGGGTCATCCTGAGCGAAGCGAACGACCTATTCATTCTGCGTGCGCCAGGAAAAACTATCCTGTTTCACACAATCACATTGTTCCCGAAAACCGCCGGCTCCATCCGCGCGCAATGCCGGAGGCCAGCATGATCTTGATCACTTCCGCGAAGACGAACCAATAGAGGCCCCAGCGCAGCGCCTGCGCCAGAGAGTGCGTCAGCATAAAAAGCCAGCCTAGTCCGCCCGCAAAGAGCACGAGTTCTCCGGCGACTCCAGCCAGCGCGGCCCAGGCAAATCGACGCGATGTCCGCTCGTAGATCCAGCCCGTAACCAATGCTACAAATGGATAGGCCATCAAAAACCCGCCGGTCGCCCCTATCAACTGTGCCACTCCGCCGGGTCCCGCCGGATTGAACACCGGCAATCCGGCCGCGCCTTCCGCCAGGTAGAGCGCCAACGCTGCAAAGCCGCGCCGCGGTCCCAGCACGAGCGCCACCGCGAGCACGCCAAAGTTTTGCAGCGTGAGCGGGACGGGCGTAAACGGCAGCGGCAGCGTCACGCGCGCGCAGAGCGCGACAAACAAGCTCGCGCCAACCACGATTCCCGCCTGCTTCGCCCATTCGAAAGAGTGGGACGGTCGAGGCAACGTCTCGACCAGAACCTGGGACCGCAACAATCCGGTTGCGACTCCGGGCGTATTTTCCGGCATGATGTTTCCTTTCACGGAGGTGAATCAGGCTTCGGGTGACGAGTTTTCGCTATTGTTGCGTCCGCCCGACTCTGCCTTCAGCGCGGCGGAAGCCTTCATTTGGTTCCGCACTCGCACATAAAGAGAAATCGCGACCGACACAACCAGCACCAGACTGATTCCCAGGATTAAAAACCACCAGAGCATCCGCACAACGCACTTAGGATAGCAGACGCGCGGGGACGCGTCTGTGACCCGCGACCAACTCTTACTTCTTTGCCTTGGCGAGCGCAGCGCGCCGCTTTTCGACGTTGGCAGAAACGCGTTCCAGTCGTTTGCGCGCCAGCTTCGAGCCAGTGGCCACTTGCTCGATATTCGACCACGCGTCGGGATTGCCCATCTTCTGCCGCAGCTCTTTCAGGAACGGCTGCACCTTGGCAAATATGAAAAACATCTCGCCGCTGCATCCGGGTTGCAGAAAAAGCTCTTCATGCAGCGCGCCCTGCAATACCAGCGACGACGCCATATCCCAGTAGCCACCGACCTGGCGAAGCCAACTGTTCTCCTGCGACCCCAGATCATTCGCAATCTTCAGGAACTCGTCGGCGCTGAGCGGCCAGAAGTCCAGCAAAAACCAGCTTCTTGCCTTGCGCATCTCCGCTTCGCGGCGCAGATCGTAGAGTTGCAACATCAATAGCCCGTCATGAGTAGTTGCTTTTTTTGCCATATGATTCGCCCTCGTTGATTCAGAAAGTCAGTGATTCAGGAAATGTGGCGCGGCCTTAGCGGTCAAACCTCCGCCGTTGTTCCGTCTGCCAGTCTGCCATCAGACCGGCTCTGCAGCGCCCGCGCCGACGGACTCCCGTTCGTAATCGCATTCCTTGTTGGGACACGCGATCACCGTGCCGTCTTTCCGCATGCGCTCCACCACATAATCATGCCCGCACTGCGGACATTTTTCCGCGATCGGCTTGGCCGCTGATGTGAACTTGCATTTTGGATACTTTGAGCAGCCATAAAACGTGTTGCCCTTGCGTGCGCGCTTTTCGACTAGTTCGCCTTCGCCACAGAGCGGGCACTTCATGCCGATAAAATTCTGCTTCACATACTTGCAATCCGGATAGCCGCTGCATGATGTGAACTCGCCATAACGCCCGTGCCGGATGATCAGATTGCGCCCGCAGTCCGGACACTTTTCATCGAGCGGGATGTCGGGCACGCGCTTGCCCTGGTCGAGCCGCCGCGTCGTTTTGCAGTCGGGATAGCCAGTGCAGGCCATGAACTGCCCGAAGCGCCCGCGCTTCAGCACCATCACACGCCCGCAGTTTTCGCAGTACTCCTCCTGCGCCGTCTCCTGCATGTCGGCGGAATCGAGATCCGGCAGATTGATCGGATTTTCTTTGGTGAAGGTGCAAGAGTTCGGATCTTCCTTATCGTAGGTGCTGCACGCGTAGAACGACCCGTGCTTGCCCCATTTGATGACAAGCGGCGCGCCGCACCGTTCGCACTTCTCGTCCGTCGGCTTCTCCATACGCTTGATGTTTTCCATGTGCTTCTCGGCGTATCGGAGATCCTTGGAAAATTTCTTGTAAAACTCAGCGAGCGCGTCCTTCCACTTCTCTTTACCTTCTTCAATTTCGTCGAGCTCTTCTTCGAGGCGAGCGGTGTACTGGAAATCAAAAATGTCTTTGAAGTTTTCGACCAGCAGATCGGTCACCACCAGCCCAATCTCGGTTGGAGTGAACTTGCCTCCGACCTTCTGCGCGTACTGCCGCTCCTGAATCGTGCTCAGAATGGTGGCGTAGGTGGATGGCCGCCCAATGCCACGCTCCTCAAGCTCTTTCACGAGCGAAGCCTCGTTGTAGCGCGGAGGCGGCTCGGTGAAGTGCTGCTCCGGCTTCAAAGCCTTAAGCGTGAGCTTCTGCCCCGCTTCGAGCGCCGGTAGCTTGTGTTTCAGCTCTTCATCTTCCTCATCCTTAGAATCTTTCGACTCTTCGTAGACTTTGAGGAAGCCGTCGAACTTCATCACCGATCCGGTCACGCGGAACCAGAAAACCTCATTGCCTGACTTGGCATCGATCTCGACGGTCGTCTGGTCGAACACCGCGGGATTCATCTGCGAAGCCACGAACCGCTGCCAGATCAGCTTGTAGACCTTAAATTCATCTTCCTGCAGATATTGCTTAACCTGATCCGGGTGGCGGGCCGCCGATGTCGGACGGATGGCCTCGTGCGCGGCCTGCGCTTCCTTCTTCTCCTTATATGTATTGGGAGATTCAGGCAGATACTGCGTGCCATATTCACTCGCGACGTATTCGCGCACCTCGGCGATCGCCTCGGGCGCAACACGAGTGGAATCGGTTCGCATGTAGGTGATGAGGCCAACCAGGCCCTCTTCGCCGAGTTCGACGCCCTCATACAAACGCTGCGCGATCATCATCGCGCGCTTCACGCTGAAGCGCAGCTTGCGTGATGCATCCTGTTGCAGCTTGCTGGTGGTGAAGGGCGGAGTCGCGTTGCGGCGCCGCTCTTTCTTTTCCACCGAGCGAACGAGCCAATCGGCGTTCTCAAGAGCGAGCCGGATTTTTTCCGCGTCCTCGGCGTTCGTAACCTCGACCTTCTCTTCGCCCTTGCCAACAAAACGCGCGTCAAACGCAGGAGGCTTCGGGCCCGCCAGATTGGCGTCAATCGTCCAATATTCCTTCTTCTCAAACGCTTTGATCTCGCGCTCGCGGTCGACGATCAGACGTAGCGCCACGGTTTGTACGCGGCCCGCTGAAAGTCCGCGGCGAACCTTATCCCACAACAGGGGCGAGACTTGATAGCCCACCAGTCGGTCCAGCACCCGCCGCGCCTGCTGCGCGTCTACCAGGTTCTGGTCGATGTCGCGTGGATGCTCGAACGCCGCCTTCACCGCGCGTTGCGTGATTTCGTTGAACGTTACGCGCCGGATGCGCTGGTCGTCGCCCGACTCATCTGATTTCTTGCCGGTCTTCTTGCCAGCCTTCCCTTTTTTCGTTTTCTTGCCGTCATCCGCAAGTTCGCCGGCCAGGTGCGCGGCGATCGCCTCGCCTTCGCGGTCTGGGTCAGGCGCCAGATAAATCTTGTCGGCCGAGAGCGCCAGCTTTTTCAGCTTGGCCAAAACCTTCTCTTTGCCGGGAATGACGACGTACTCGGTCTCGAACCCGTCTTCGACGTCGACGCCGAGGCTGCTCTTGGGCAAGTCCTTCACATGGCCGAACGAGGCATCGACGGTGAAGTCTTTCCCCAGATATTTCTGAATTGTTTTCGCCTTAGCCGGCGATTCGACAATGACTAGACCTTTGGACAATGGTTCCTCGAGGGATTATTGAATACTCGAAACTAGCATGATTTGGCAAATTTCGCGAAGATGCAAAGCAAGCCGCGAGTCACGAGTCTCGAGTCTCGAAAAAACAAAACCGGCGAACTATAGGACTCGAATCGCTCTCTTAGCAGGCGGAACGGGCTGAATTTGTTGAATAAATACTGTCAACATACGTTGTACTTCATCGACCTGCTTCACGAACTCATCGCAGGTTGCCCCGGGCCAGGTAATTCAGATCCCTAGCCAATAGGAAATGATTCTCAAGCTCGACGGCGGATCCTCGTGCGATATGCAAGAATCGCGTGAGTTCTGCGTCTGACCGCCGCCCGCAGCCCTCCGCGATGTTTGCACCAACCGAAGAGGCCGAGCGACGCAATTGGGAGGTCAATCCGAACAATTCCTCTCTCGGAAATTTCTGCGTTGTTCGATAGACGGCGACAGTTAATTGGTGCGTCTTCATCCAAACCTTCAGATCTTTGAAATCATGCATCGTGGTTCCTCCTCCTCGCAATCCAAAAGTTTCGGTCCCCAGCGCGCGGGTTACTCGCGGCTCGGGACTCGAGGCTCATGACTGCTTCAGAATGCCTTCACAAAATTCTTCCCCGGCAGCTGCCGCACCTTTCCGTTCAGCTCTAATTCGAAGAGAGCGGCAAAGATTTCTGAGGAGGACATTTCGTTTTCGAGCGTCTCGACCAGCTCATCGATGTGAGTTGACTGGTCCGGCTTCAGCAGCTTGAGGAGCTTCTGCTCGTGAGGCGATTGAACGTCATCAGGGAATAGAGATGCGTTGGCGGGCGCTGGAGATTCATGCTGCTCCGCGCTGAGGGCGACTTGCACGTCCGTCGGAAGCTCTTCCCAAACGTCTTCCCAGGTCGCCACCAGCTTCGCGCCCTGCTTGATCAGCGTGTTCGGACCCCAGGAATTCTTGTTGGTCACATTGCCCGGTACCGCATAGACGTCGCGGTTTTGCTCCAGCGCGCAGCGCGACGTAATGCGCGTACCACTATATTCCGCGGCCTCCACCACCAGCACCCCGGCTGACATACCGCTGATGATCCGGTTGCGGATCGGAAAATTCTGCGGCGCCGGCGAAGTTCCAATCGGAAACTCGGTGATCATCGCGCCGCCCAGTGCCAGAATCTGCTCGGCCAAGCGCGTGTTCTCCTTCGGATAAAACACATCAATCCCCGTCCCCAGCACTGCGATGGTTTTGCCTTTCGCAGCAATCGCTCCACGATGCGAGGCTGTATCGATGCCTCGCGCCATCCCGCTGATGATCACCAGCCCGCGCGCCGCCAGGTCAGTCGCCAGCCGTTCCGCCATGCCCGTGCCGTAAGGCGTCGGATGCCTCGTCCCGACCATGGCAATTCCCGGCTTCGACAGGAGATCAACGCTGCCCTTTACAAACAGGATCACGGGCGGATCGTAGATCTCCCGCAAGCGCGGAGGATATTCCGCGCTGCTCAATGAGATGATGGCGGCCTTCGCCTGCGCCGCGCGGGCTATTTCGTCCTGCGCGAGTTCCATCGACTTGCCAGTCGCCAGCGCTTGCGCCGAGACCGCCCGCATTCCCGTCGCTTCGAGCTCCGTCAAGCTAGCATGCAAGACGCGCTCGGCGGTGCCAAAATGCTCGATCAGTTTTCGAATGCGCGACGGCCCGAGTCCTTCCGTGAGCGCGAGCGCTAGCCAGCACAAAGTCTCGCCGGATGCGGCGTTGCTGGCAGCAGAAGGACGGGCATTCGGAGCGTCCGTCGAGGCGCTCGCAGAGGTGCTAGTCGACATAGCGCCTGACCCTAGTCGCGATCCTGACGGCTGTCAATGATGGCGCACACATCACTTTTGGTAGAATTTGCAAAGTGATGAGCCGGCTAAGGATTTCAGCTATTTCCTATCTCAATACGGCGCCCCTTATGTGGGACTTTGAGCATGGGAATTCCGGACCGGCCGTGTCGCCGACGGTTTTTGTCAGTCGCGCAAATTCCGTCTACGGAGTCGCCGCGTCCGCTGCGATTGAAGAAACCGCCGCCAACTTCGAGATCTCGTACACCATTCCGTCCGCCTGTGCGCGCGCGCTCGCTGACAGCACGGCCGATATCGGAATCATTCCGGCTGCCGCCTACACTACTATCCCCGGCCTCGTCATTATTCCTGACATCGCGATTGCCGCGCGCGACGCGGTGCGTTCAATTCTTCTGGTCAGCAAAATGCCGCTCGAGCACGCCCGCACCGTCGCCCTTGACACCTCTTCCATGACCTCGGTCGCGCTCACCAAAATCCTGTTTGCAAAATGGCTCGGCGGAGCGCGGACTTATTCCGCCATGGCGCCCGATCTCGACGCCATGCTCGCGGCCTGCGACGCCGCCCTGATCATCGGCGATCCGGCGCTTCAGATTGATCGAGCCCGCTACCACACGCTCGACCTCGCCGAGGAGTGGCATGCCCGCACCGGCAAGTCGTTTGTCTTCGCCTTCTGGGCGGTTCGAAGCGCGGCCCTCGCCGGGCATGATCGCGCAGCCATTGCGAAGATTTTCAAAACTTCGCGAGACCACGGCCTCATGCCGGAGCATCTCGAAACGATCGCCGAAGAGTGGGCGCCGCGTCTCGGCCTGACATTAGAGGAGGTGCGATTCTACTTCGCCCGCAACATTCATTACTATCTCGACCCGCCGTGCATCGAAGGCCTGGAGTTGTTCTATCGCCTCGGCGCCGAGATCGGCGCGCTACCGCCCGCGCCAGAATTGGAATTCCTCTAGGCCGCTTCCTCAGAAGGCAGTCTCGGCGCTACCACACGACCAACGACTAGCGACGATCTTCTCACCTCGAAGCCTGCGGCTTTGCGCCCTCCAACACCTGCACCACCACGCCCGAAGGTTGTCCCGGCGCGTGATAAACCCGCTCCGTCGCCTTCACAAAATCCGACGGCTTCGCATCCGGAATATTCACAAACGTCTGCGGATTCCGATCCGTCAGCGGAAACCACGAACTCTGCACCTGCACCATGATGCGATGACCGCGCCGGAACGTGTGGTTCACATCCGGCATGTTGAAATCCACTTCTTCGACTTTGCCGGGAGTGAACGCCTCTGGCTTTTCAAAGCTGTGGCGAAATTTTCCGCGGAAGGGCTCTCCCCGCACCAGTTGCTGATAATTGCCCATGGTGAAGCCCGGAGCCTCCACATCGCTTTTGCCTTTCCGTTCGCCGCTATCGCCCTCATTCTTCGCTTCCGGATAGTCCGCCGGGTACACATCGATCAGCTTCACATCGAAATCGGAGTCCGTGCCGCTCGTCGAAACAAACAGCCGCGGCGAAATCGGCCCGGCTACCGTCACATCCTCCTGAAGCACACGCGTCTCATAAACGAGCACGTCCGTCCGGCTGTCGGCAAAGCGTTGGTCTGAGACCATATATTCCTGCGGCACATCGAGCGCCGGATAATTTACATAGGGCACCGGCTTCGCCGGATCGCTTACATACTCGTCGAATGGCGCAAAGTCCGCACCCGGCGCGTCAAATGAGAGCTCGCCATTGGCATGAAAGTAGAGCGTCTTCGGCCGCGCCTGCTCCGGCGGCCACGCCGAATATTTCCGCCAGACGTTTGTTCCGGTCTCAAAGACATAAGCCTTTGACAGCTTTGGGTCGTCGGTGTCCTTGAGGTAATGCTCGAAAAACGGAAAGAGAATGTTCTTGCGGTAGTAGTCGCCCGTGTCCGAAAAAAATTCCGCATGCCCGAGCCGCTCTCCATCCAGCCCCGCCCACCCTCCATGCACCCACGGACCCATCACCAGCGCGTTGAAGATCGACGGACTGTTTTTTTCAACTGCGTGAAACTCACTCAGCGGACCCTGCAAGTCCTCGGCATCAAACCATCCGCCCACTGTCAGCACGGCGCAATGAATATTCTTAAAACGCGGCGCCAGGTTGCGCGCCTTCCAGTAGTCGTCGTAGGTATCGTGCTTGAGCTGGTCATCCCACAGCGAAGTATTGCCCGTCATATACGAGCGCAGGTTTCCGAGCGGCCCCGCCTTGAGATAAAAGTCGTAACTGTCCGTCGTGTGGTAGTCGAACTCGGCCTCGTTCTTCGGCGGAAGCTCGGGATTTTTCTGCGGCACAAACGAGCTGTAAAAGTCGAAATTAGCGCTCAGCATGAACGCGCCGCCGTGGTAGGCGTCATCGCCCATAAACAGATCCACCATGGGAGCCTGCGGCGATGCCGCCTTGAGCGCCGGATGTGTGTCAATCATGCTCGCCGCCGTGTAAAAACCAGGATAAGAAATTCCCCACATTCCGGCCTTGCCGTTGTTGTTGGGAATATTCCTCAGCAGCCAGTCGATGGTGTCATAAAGGTCGGTCGAGTCGTCCACGTCCTGTTTCGATTTATTGTCGATGTGCGGAGTCTCCTCGACATACGTCCCCTCCGACATGTAGCGCCCACGTGCATCCTGATAAACGAAGATGTATCCCGACTTCGCGAAATCCGGCGACGGCCCGAGCCGCTTGCGATACTGATCCACCCCGTAGGGAGCGACGCTATATGGTGTGCGGACGATCAGAAAGGGATAGGTGCGCGAACTGTCTTTCGGCGTATAGATCGATGTGAAGAGGCGCACGCCGTCCCGCATAGGGATGCGGTATTCGTATTTTGTGTAGTGCTCTCTAATGTCGTAATCCGGGCCGTCCGGCTTGCTTTGTGCAGAAGCGCTCGCTGCCAGCGCCAGTGCAAGCAGGGATAAAAACGATAAAAACAAAAAGACCAAACTCCGACGTCGGCCGACCATTCTTTCTCCTTTTGAAAGCGCGTCTTATCAAGAAGCCCGTAAAGGCAAGCTACAAGCGGACAAAAGTTGAGTCAAGCGCGCTTGATTACACAGGATTACAATCGCCTTGCATCTGCGCGCCTGAATACTGCTTCTAATCACCATGACGCCTCTGCCCGCGATCGTCGCCGTGTTTGCAAAAAACACCACTCGCGCGGCCCGGCACGCAACCCCGCCTTCGACCAAAACAAGCATTCTCCGGTGGATGATCCATCTCGGAGGACCCAGTCTGATTCTTCTGGGCCTAATTGACAACTCGGTGATCCCACTGCCGGGCAGCACTGACGTAGTAACCATCCTGCTGGCCGCCCATCGTCGCGAACCGTGGATTTACTACGCCATTATGGCGACGGCGGGCTCGGTCCTGGGGGGCTATCTCACCTATCGCATGGCTCGCAAAGGCGGCAAGGAGACGCTGGAGAAGCGCTTCTCGCAGAAAAAAGTAAAAAAAGTATACGCAATTTTTGAGCGCTGGGGATTCGCCGCGGTCGCCATCCCGGCCATTCTTCCACCGCCATTTCCCATCGTGCCCATGCTGCTGGCCGCGGGAGCTCTGCAATATCCGACTAGAAAATTCCTGACTGCTCTGACCGCAGGCCGCGGCCTTCGCTACATCATTCTTGCGTATCTCGGATATAAATACGGACGCCACATCGTGAAGTTTTTCGATCAGTATTACTGGCCGATCCTAATCGCGCTGATCGTTTTTTCAGCGCTGGGCGCCTTGTACGGTCTCTACGAATACAAGCGACGGCAAAAACCCGGCGGCGCAAGTACCGGCGGCCCAAAAGCGCGAGTACGTCCCCGGGTAGCGTGAAAAGCTCGCGTCTTGCAGCCTTCCCCGCTAAAATAGTCTTTTGTGTGGGGTACCGATGTCCCTGACCAAACAACAAGCTCTTGACCTGTTCCACTCCGACGACCTTATCGGCATCGGCATGGAAGCTGACGCTGTCCGCCGACGCCTGCATCCCGAAGGCACGGTCACCTACATCATCGATCGCAACATTAATTACACGAATTTCTGCACTGAATACTGCACCTTCTGCGCCTTCTATCGGCCGCTGAAAGGTCCCGCCGCCAAAGAGGGCTACATTCTCGATTTTGACACCATCTACGAGAAGATTCGCGAGACCGTCGAACTCGGCGGCACTGGCGTCCTCATGCAGGGAGGTCTTCATCCCGATCTCAAAATTGATTGGCACGAACGCATGCTCAGCGGGATCAAAGAGCGCTTCCCGAAAATCCATCTGCACTGCTATTCCGCCTCTGAGATCCTGGCGATCGCCGAGTACAGCAGTCTTAGCATTCACGACACGATCGCGCGCCTGCGCGATGCCGGCCTCGACTCGATTCCCGGCGGCGGCGCCGAAATTCTTGACGACGAGGTCCGCTATAAAATCGCGCGCTTGAAATGCCTGACCGCCGACTGGCTGGAGGTTCATCGCACCGCGCACCAGCTTGGCATGCGCACCACCGCGACTATGATGTTCGGCGTTGGCGAAACCTTCGAACATCGCGTTAATCATTTCGAAGCCATCTATCGCCTCCAGGAAGAAACCGGCGGATTCACAGCCTTCATCCCCTGGAGCTTTCAGCCCACCAACACCGCGCTCGGCGGCCGCCACTGGGATGAGGCGACGGCCGTCGAATATCTGAAAGTCCTGGCCATCTCGCGCATGTATCTTTCGAACTTTTTGAACGTGCAGTCGAGCTGGGTGACGCAGGGTTTGAAGGTCTGCCAGATGGGTCTGCGCTTCGGGGGCAATGACGTCGGATCGGTGATGCTCGAAGAAAACGTAGTCCGCGCCGCCGGCGTCAACAACTGCACAACCGAAGAAGAATTGCGCCGCATCATACGGGATGCGGGCTTCCGCCCCGCGCAGCGCGATACGCTCTACCGGCAATATTTTCTAAATTGATTGTAGAGATTTCCCAGGTTCAGAGGCTGATGCTCGGCGTTCGATTCGCCCGCGGCTTTGAGACGGCAGGCCCCGTTTCTACAATCAATTTGGCATCTTGCTCATGACGCGGGCTCTATCCATGACGCTCTGCTTCTGCGTTCTGGCGGTCGCCGTCGCCGGACAGGCTCCCAGCACTCCTCCGCCGACCTCCGCCGCCAAGCCCCCGAACACCAGCTCGCTCGCCGGCACCATAGTCGAAGAACCCGGCAGCCATCCCGTCAAGAAAGTTCTCGTGCAGATCGTGGCCGAAGACCAGAAGCAAAGCGCCAACTACAGCGCCACCACCGACGCCGACGGACATTTCAATGTCGAGAACGTCATCCCCGGTCGCTATCGCGTCTTCTTCGAAAAGACAGGCTTCGCCGAAGTGAACAGCCGCGGCCACCGCGCGGATGTCAACGTCATCACTGTCGCCGCTGGCAAGCCGCTTGATGACCTCGTATTTCACATGCTGACAACGGGCGTCATCACCGGGCGTGTCACTGACGAAGACGGCGATCCCATGTCTAACGTTCGCGTCATCATCCAGCGAAGAGTGCCCGGCAAGAGCAGGCGAGGAATGGCGGGAATGGCTGCCACCAACGATCTCGGCGAGTATCGCGTTGCCAACCTCTTTCCCGGACAATACTGGGCCGCCGCCGCGCCGCCGCCCGATTTTCGCGATTACTCGCGTCCAAGCACTCAAACCGCTACAGTGCCGGCATCGGCCCCCCCCCTGAAACCCGCTATGTCACAACTTACTATCCCGGCACAACCGACAGCGCGCAGGCCTCGCCGATCGCGCTTAAGGCGGGAGACGAGATGCCGGTCAACATGATGCTCGTCCCGACTCGCACTTATCGCATTCGCGGCGTCATTACCGGGATTGTGGCCGGCGAAACTCATAGCCTTGAATTGTCGACTAAAACAGGCGATGGCGTGCAGGGGGCCGAAGTCGGCTCCGATGGCACATTCGAAATCCATGGCGCTGCGCCCGGCTCGTACATCCTGAAGGCGTACTCAACCTCGGAAAGCAGCGTTCTCACGGCGCGCGAGGATATTACCGTGGCCGCCGCCGATGTTGACGGCGTGAGGCTCGTTCCCATGCCCGCATTCACGGTCTCCGGCCATCTTCGCGTCGACGCGCAATCGCTGCTCGATCTTTCGCAATTCTCCGTCAACCTGCGCGTCGCGGATGTCGGTGACGACGGTGGCCATTTCAAATCCGATGATTCGTTTGGCGAAAACGCTCAGGTCGATCGCCAGGGAAACTTCTCGTGGAAGAACGTCAACCCCGGCAATTACATCCTGCGGCTCTATGGCGGTGATGGTCATGAAGACTTCTTCTTGAAGTCGGCGCGCGTTGGCGCCAACGACGCCGATGGGACGTTCTCCCTCAGCGGTCCTGCCGTGTTCGACCTCGTCGTGGGTACGAAAGGCGCGACTATCGAAGGCATAGTCACCGACCGCGACCAGCAGGGAAATGACGCGCCCGCCTCAAACGTCGAGGTCATCGCTGTGCCCGAAGAAAAGTACCGCAAGATTCCCGAGCGCTTCGGTGAAGGCGCCACCGATCAGTTCGGACGCTTCAACATCCGCGGCCTCGCGCCCGGCGCCTACACGCTATTCGCGTGGCAGGACGTAAGCGACGATATCTACCGCGACCCCGATTTCCTGAAATCGCAGGAAGCTAACGGCACATCGGTCAAGGTCGGGGAAGGCGCGCATGAAACCGTCAGCCTCAAATTAAGCGTGGTCAACGACGATTGGAAGTAAAGCTGCCTCTATCCCGATTCGGGGAAGATGCCCTTGCGCCACGCCCATCGGCTACAATGCCAAAGACGCTCTGTTTCACGTTAGGAGTTCCTCTGTGCTCCTCTGTGCACCCCGTGGTTAAAAGGTTTCGCAGATACTAGATCGGATTTTCCGGTCTGTCGTACTTGGACGTTCATGCATCTGCTTGCATTCTTCCATCCTCGACTCGCATCATTCACAATGATCCTGGCCTCCAAAGGCTTGGGCCCTTATTTGCGCCAGCACTTCCTCGATAAAACTTTCCAGGGCCTCTATCAGGTCAATGCCTTCGATCTCGCGCTGCTGATCCCCTACTTCATCGTACTCATCATCCTGGCGGCCTATGGAGGCCACCGTTACTGGCTCGTCTACCTCTATTACAAGCACAAGAAAAATAAGACGACCGAACCTCCCGCCCACTTCGCCGAACTGCCGCGCGTGACCGTACAACTGCCGATCTTCAACGAACAATACGTAGTCGAGCGCCTGCTCGACGCCATCTGCCGTCTCGACTACCCGCGTGAAAAACTCGACATTCAACTGCTCGATGACTCGACTGATGAGACTGTTGAAGTGGCTCGCGGTTTGGTCGAGCGCTATAAGAAGCTGGGAAATCCGGTCACCTACGTTCATCGCGAGAACCGTCACGGCTATAAGGCGGGAGCGTTGGAGAACGGGCTGCAAGCATCCAAGGGCGAGTTCGTCGCCATCTTCGACGCAGACTTCGTCCCGCCGCCCGACTTCCTGCTCAAGTGCATCCACCACTTCAGCGACCCGAAAATTGGCATGGTGCAAACCCGCTGGACCCACATCAATCGCAACTATTCTCTGCTCACCGAGGTCGAGGCGATACTTCTCGACGGCCACTTCGTCCTCGAACACTCCGGCCGCGCCCGCAGTGGCGTCTTTTTCAACTTCAACGGCACTGCCGGCATGTGGCGCCGCCGGGCCATCGACGAAGCCGGTGGCTGGGAGCACGACACGCTCACCGAAGACACCGATCTCTCCTACCGGGCCCAATTAAAAGGATGGCAGTTCCTCTATCTGCAAGATGTCGAATGCCCCGCTGAGCTGCCAGTCGAGATGACCGCTTTCAAAACCCAACAGGCGCGGTGGGCCAAAGGGCTGATTCAGGTCTCAAAGAAAATTCTGCCCAAAGTCTTCGCGAGCGACGCGTCGCGCCACCAAAAAGTAGAAGCCTGGTATCACCTGACGGCCAACCTCAGCTATCCGCTGATGATTGTGCTCTCCGTTCTCCTGCTGCCCGCCATGGTCATCCGCTTTTATCAGGGATGGTTCCAGATGCTCTACATCGACCTGCCACTGTTTATGGCGTCGACGTTTTCTATCTCGAGCTTCTATCTGGTGTCGCAAAAAGAGTTGTTTCCGAAAAGCTGGTTCCGTTCCCTGCTCTTCCTGCCGCTTCTCATGGCGCTCGGCATCGGCCTGACGATCACCAACACGCGCGCTGTACTCGAAGCGCTGGTCGGCAAGCAAACCGCCTTCGCCCGCACGCCAAAATACCGCGTCGAATCGAAAAAGGATAAAGTAGGCGCGAACAAATATCGCAAGCGCCTCGGGTGGGTGCCGTGGATCGAACTGGCCATCGGCTGCTACTTTGCGCTGACCGTCTACTACGCCATCGATAACGAGAACTATTTCACGGTTCCGTTTCTGCTTTTGTTCGTGGTCGGATACTGGTGCACGGGACTGATGTCGCTGCTGCAAGGCCGTCTGGGCGGCCTTCAGGTGGGATCAGAAACACACAGCAAACCTTTTCCGGTGGGAGTGTAGAAGCGTCTTCGGTCGTTAGTCGCTGGTCGTTCGGGAAGCTGAGATGATCACCGCATTCCGAACGACGACTGACGACCAACGACAGGAGCCAAGCGGCTAATGCCCCGCAACTGACAATCCCGATGGCAGCTTGAAATCCACCGATATCCTCATCGGCCGCGGCACAACCTTCCCGTCCAGCACAAACGGCTTATACCGCCACTGCTTCACCGCATCGACCGCCGCCTCGACGAAGACCGGCTGCCCCTGCACAACTCTCAAATCGCGCACGCTGCCATCTTCTGTCACCGTGGCGTCGAGCACGACCTTGCCTTCCATGCGCAGCGACTTGGCTTGCGGCGGGTAAATCGGCGGCACACGACGAATCAATTGCCCGCCCGAAACTCCCTGGGACACTCGCTGGGCCGAAAGCGTAGGCACCGCAGCCTTCGACGAAAGCACACCATTCAGGGCCTGCGAAGATTGCCCAATCCCGGGAGGCAAAGCACCAACCGCAGCCAGCTCTTCCGGACTTGAAGTGGCCGGATTCGACGTGGCCGAACTCGATGTGGTCGGATTCGAAGTAGATGAAGACGTGTCACTCACCTTGGTCTTCGCTCCAACTAGTGAACTCCCAGACTCTGCACCCGACCCCGAAGTCGCCAACGCCTCAACTCGGCTGCCATCACGTGCAGCCGTCGCCGTCGCCCCGGCACTCCGATCACTGCTGTTGTTACTCGTATGCTTCTTCGCATCGGCCGCACCCAGCCCTGCCGTCTGCACCGTTCTTGCCGCCGAAGGCTTACCGCTCGAAACCAGCTGTCCGCCAGGATTCGGCTTCCACACCCGATCATTGTCGGGAACATGCTGCCCCGCCACCGGCTGATCGGAAGGCCGCGCATCTGTCCCGCTTTCACGCACCGTCGCGCTCAGGGTCGATATCGTCGCCGCATGAGCTTTACTTTCGTTCCCATCGTTCCCGCGCCAACCCAACCAGATCACCAAACCAAGCAGCAGAATGGTCGTCACCCCTACGGCACCGAGCACGAGCGGACGCCGGCCCACTACCGCCCGGGCGAAATCCACAAAACGATCTGAAGCCGGCAAAAGTCCCACCGGTTCCGGCTTTTCCACCGGAGCGACCACCGCCATCGGAGCCACTAGCGGCGACGCCCCCGCCGGTTTCGCGGCGCGGGCGCGCTCCGCGAATCCGGCAAGCTGCTCCAGCACGGCCAGGTGATGGCCGTTGAACGCGCCTTGTTCAGTAGAGAACACCTCCAGAATTCCATTGGCCCTGATTCCTCCGGGGCCAACTCTGGCAACCTCGCGCCCTGCCTGAATGGGCAGCACGGCAATCGAGCGCAGGCGCAGCGTGCGGCACACTTCAAAATCCACCAGCCGGCTCTTTTCCGTGTCGACGCAATGCTGCATCTTCCCGGTCCGCAGGCACTCACCGGAAATCCCGGTATCCGCGCTCAACTGCGCGCCGAGCGGTGGCGCCGTGTCTCCGCTGCGCGCCCGGCAAACCATGGCGCCGTCTTTCCACATCGCAATCGCCACGCCGCTGGCACCCGTCAGCAGCAAGGCCGCATCCGCAATCGCCGCCAGCATCGGATCAAGGCGGTGCTCTCCCGCGGCCACCAATTCGCGAAGGGTTGCAAGCACTTGTTGTTTGTCCGCATTGCTCTCGCGTTGCGGCGGGATAACGGGGTCCGCGCTGCCGCCGCCGTTACTGGAAATTCTCTCGGAAGGAATGTGCCGCGCCTGAGTTACTGCCACACATGGCTCTCAATTCACTGTTATTTGACGGGCTAATACAAAACGCATGGTGCCGATACACAAGTGGCGAGGGGTAATAATTGGTCGGAGTATGAGCCAACTTCCCGCGACTGTCAAGGCAAAGCCGGGCTCCGGGACAAGCAACTTGGTCCGCTGCTTCCCATGCCGGGAGGCACCATGGATGGCCTTAAAGTTGGGCATCAAACTAACCAACAATCTCCTCGCTCCTTAGCGTGCTACGCTGATACCGCTCTGGTCTCTAGCAAGGCTTCGCGCTACGGCATTGCTGGGATCCAATTTAAGAAAGCTTTTACGCACAGTCGAGGCCTTAGCCGATCTCGGGCCGGAATTGACGGCGGATCGCGACTTCCGCCAAACCACGCGCACCATCCTCGCCGCCGTCATGGAGGCTTCGGGCGCGCGGGAGGCCGTTTTATTCGCTTTCGGCGAGCGCCCCTCCATGCTCACCTCGCTTGACGCGCAAGGCTTCGCGCTCATTCCCGACCCGGCCATCGTTCCTTTGCTTCCCCGGCACGTGCACATGCTCACGGCCGCCCAGGGTGCGATCACTCTCAACAGCACGACCACCGACGTCTATCTGAGCTCCGGTGGCAACGTCGCACCTGAACTCTTTCGTTGTATCTGTGCTTTAAAAGTTCGTGGCAAACTCGTGGGAACAATCGCTCTCGGGCGCCTGCCGGGCGATGCCCCTTACCAGGAAGACGCGCTCGCGGCGCTTGAATTGATCGCCAGTTACGTCGCCCTCGCCATCCAAAATCACACGCTGTCGCAAACGCTGGCGCAGCGCATCGCGGAAAATCTCCGCCTCCTCGCCTCACTCCACGGCTTCTATGACAATGCTCTCGAAGCCTTCGCCACCGCCATCGACGTGAAGCACGTTAACATTCAGGGCCACTCCCTGCGCGTGGGCCGCTATGCTCAGGCCATCGGCGAAGCGCTCGGCATGGAGCCCGCCGAGGTCGCGCCGCTCCGCTCCGCCGGCTATCTGCACGACATCGGCAAAGTTGCCGTCGATACCCGCCTCTTCGCCAAGCCTGCGTCGCTCGACGACGACGAAGCCCGCGCCATGCGCGACCACACCACCGTCGGCCACATGATCGTCAGCCAGGTGCAATTCCCCTGGCCGCAGATTCCCGAGATCGTACGCTGGCATCATGAGCGCGCCGACGGCTCCGGGTACCCTGATGGCCTGCGCGCCGACGAAACCCCGCGCGCCGTCCGCATCATCGCGCTCGCCGACGCCTTCGACGCCATGACGACCGAGCGTCCTTACCGCCCCCGCATGTCCGTCGGCACAGCACTCCAGGAACTGATTCGCATGGCACCCGAAAAATACGACGCACAGGCTCTGCAAGGTCTCCTCATACAGGTCCGCCGCGATGCCGTAGGCAGCAACCGCCTACCCATTCTCGAATCCGGAATCGTCAACGTCTCACCGGTCGACATCGACGCGCTAGCCTCAACGTTGCAACACCGCACCAGCAAAGCCCGCGCCTATCTAACCTAGTTCGACAAAAAGCTCAACAAAAGATCGAGCCTTTCATTGGCGCCCGCCCAAATGCCCGTGCGGCCCAGCAACCCGAATCGTCCGCGGTGTAGAATCTAGCCTTGCGTTATCGTAATCATTGAGGAAAAAGCCTGTGCATAACGGCAGCACCAAATCGACGTTGGCTTCATCTAAAGAGCGCAGGCAGATAGCGCACGAAGCGAGCCCTGACTTGCAAGGAGAGCTTTAATGGCAGTGAGTGATCAGGCTGTCGTCACCGGGAAGCAACTCGATCAACTCAGTATCAATACGATCCGCACTCTCGCCATGGATGCGGTGCAAAAGGCCAATTCCGGCCATCCCGGGGCGCCCATGGGCCTCGCCCCGGCTGCTTACACACTCTGGCAGCAGTTTCTGCGCTACGATCCCGCCGATCCGCACTGGCCCAACCGCGACCGCTTCGTCCTCTCCAACGGCCATGCCTCGATGCTGCTCTATGCGCTGATTCATCTGGCCGGCGTGCGCGAAGTGAATTCCCAGGGCCAAATCCTCTCCACGGCCGCCGTCTCGCTCGATGACATTAAAGCGTTCCGCCAGCTCGACAGCAAAACGCCCGGCCATCCTGAATACGGTGTCACCACCGGCGTCGAAACCACCACCGGCCCGCTCGGCCAGGGAGTCGCCAACAGTGTAGGCATGGCCATCGCCGAGCGCTGGCTCGCCGCCCATTTCAATCGTCCGAGCTTCGAGCTTTTCAACTACAACATCTGGGCCATCTGCGGCGACGGCGACATGATGGAAGGCATCTCCTCGGAGGCCGCGTCTATCGCCGGCCATCTGCGCCTCTCTAATGTCTGCTGGATTTACGACAACAATCACATCACCATCGAAGGCAAAACCGATCTTGCGTTCGACGAAGACGTCGAGGCGCGCTTCAAGGCCTACGGATGGGCTGTCACTCACCTTCACGATGCTAACGACCTCGATGCGCTAGCCGGCGGCTATCGCTGGGCGCTCGGCATCACCGACCGCCCCAAGCTTATCGTCCTCGATAGCCATATCGCCTATGGCTCTCCTCACCGTCAGGACACTAAAGAAGCTCATGGCGAACCGCTCGGCGAAGAAGAAGTCAAACTCACCAAGCGGTTCTACGGCTGGCCTGAAGACACCCACTTCCTGGTCCCCGATGGAGTCCGCGAAAATTTCCATGACGTCATGGGAAAGCGCGGCGCGCAACTCAGCTCTCAGTGGAACGCCCGATACAAAAAGTACGCCGAGCAATTTCCCGATCTCGCCGGCCAGTTTGCCCGCATGCAAAGCCGCGATCTGCCCGATGGGTGGGATAAAGAGCTGCCCACCTTCCCTGCCGATGCCAAAGGCCTCGCGACCCGCGACTCGTCCGCCAAAGTTCTCAACGCCATCGCGAAGAACGATCCCTGGCTGATGGGCGGTTCCGCCGATCTTTATCCGTCCACCAAAACGCGCCTCACTTTCGACGGAGTGGGTGACTTCGAGGCCAACAATTACAACGCCCGTAACTTCCACTTCGGCATTCGCGAACACAGCATGGGCGCTATCGTCAATGGAATGACGCTCTCGTACCTGCGCGCCTACGGCTCGACCTTCCTGATCTTCTCCGACTACATGAAGCCGGCTATCCGCCTCTCGGCCATCATGGAAATTCCGGCGATCTGGATCTATACCCACGATTCCATCGGCGTAGGCGAAGACGGACCCACGCACCAGCCCATCGAGCAACTGGCCACTCTGCGAGCCGTTCCAGGTCTCGTAACGCTGCGCCCCGCCGACGCCAACGAAGTCGTCGAATCGTGGAAAGTAATCATGAAGTTGAAAAAAGAGCCGGCAGCCCTGGTTCTGACGCGCCAGGCCTTGCCAACCTTCGATCGCACAAAATACGCATCGGCTGAAGGCGTGGCTCGCGGCGGCTACATCCTTGCTGAAGCCGAGGGCGGCAAGCCGCAGGTAATTCTTATTGCGACCGGCAGTGAAGTTTATCTCTGCATCGATGCTTATGAAAAACTGAAAACCGAAGGCATTCGCGCCCGCGTGGTCAGCATCCCATCGTGGGATATTTTCGATCATCAGGATCAGGCCTACCGCGACCAGGTGCTTCCGCCAGAAATCACGGCGCGCGTCGCTGTCGAGCAGGCCGCAGTCCTGGGTTGGTCGCAGTACGTTGGCCTCAAGGGCCAGGTAATCGGCATGCACCGTTTCGGAGCTTCGGCTCCGCTGAAAGATTTGCAAAAGAAATTCGGCTTCACCGTCGACGCGGTCGTGCAGAAGGCCCGTGAGCTGATAGGAAAGTGATCGGTGTTAGTTTTAAAACGACATCATCGGTGGAGCACACCACGCCACTGTGTAACAAATCGTTAACGTCAGATCACTAATCTGGCCGCAAGGAGTTGTACTCATGAACCCCGTATCTACCCTTGAAACCGCCAAGGCCGTTAATCCACTAAAGCAGCTCCAGACGTTCGGCCAATCCATTTGGCTCGATTACATTCGCCGCGACCTCCTCAAGGACGGCGAGCTCCAGCGCCTCATCGATGACAACGGCCTCCGTGGCATGACATCAAATCCCTCCATCTTCGAAAAAGCTATCGGCGACTCCAATCTTTACCAGGATTTTCTTGACACTTTCGCCAACCGCACCGACCTCGACGCGAAAGGGCGCTACGAACTTCTCGCCATTCGCGACATTCAAGACGCCGCCGACCTGCTTTTGCCTGTCTACAAAAGCACCAAGCGCCGCGACGGCTACGTGAGCCTTGAGGTCTCTCCCTATCTCGCCAATGACACCGAGGGCACGCTCCACGAAGCCCGTCGCCTTTGGGCCTCCGTTGCCCGCGATAACATCATGATCAAGGTTCCGGGCACGACTGAGGGCATTCCCGCGTTCCGCCAGCTCATCAGCGAAGGCATCAACGTCAACGTAACTCTGCTCTTCGCCCAAGACGTTTACGAACAAGTCGCCGTCGCCTACATCGATGGAGTCGAGCGCTTCGCCGCGACCGGCGGCGACGCCGGCCGCATCGCCAGCGTAGCCAGCTTTTTCATCAGCCGCATTGACACTCTGGTCGATTCGCTGGTAGCCGACAAACTCAAAACCGAATCCGATCCTGCGCGTAAAGCCCGGCTACAAAGCATCATGGGCAAAGTTGCCATCGCCAACGGCAAGCTCACCTACGAAGCTTATGAGAGCATCTTCTCCGCTCCGCGCTGGAAGGCGTTAGCCGCGAAAGGCGCGCAGACCCAGCGCGTTCTCTGGGCCAGCACCAGCACTAAAAATAAAAATTATCGCGACGTACTCTACGTTGAAGAACTCATCGGCCCCGACACCGTCAACACGCTCCCGCCCGCCACGCTCGAAGCCTTCCGCGATCACGGCAAGCCGCGCCAAAGCCTCACCGAAGATCTCGACGGCGCGCGCAAAACCATGTCTGACCTCGCCGCGGCGGGCATCTCGATGAAAGAAGTTACCGACAAGCTCACGGCCGATGGCGTTAAGCTCTTCGCCGATGCCTTCGACAAGCTCCTCGAAGCGGTTGAGAAAAATTCTCACCGTCCGGCCACGCCACCAGTGAATGTGCAGTCGGCCAAGCTGCCTGCCTCGCTGAGCGACGCCGTAAAAAAAAACCTTAACGACTGGCGCGCCCAGGGAAAAGTAAGACGCCTCTGGCAGCACGATGCCTCGCTCTGGACGAATGAAGACGAGTGTTCGTGGCTGGGCTGGCTCAATATCGTCGACGATCAACTGGCCAATGTCTCGAAGCTGAACGATCTGGCAGCCGACGTAAAAGCCGCCGGCTTCTCTGACATTCTTCTCCTCGGGATGGGTGGCTCCAGCCTCTGCCCCGAAGTCTTTGCGCTCACCTTCCCGCAAGCGCCCGGCTTCCCGCGCCTGCATATTCTTGACTCGACCGACCCGGCGGAGATCAAGGACACGGAGGAGAAGGTCGACCTCGCAAAAACTCTCTTCTTTGTCTCCAGCAAATCCGGCAGCACGCTCGAGCCCAACATCTACAAGCAATATTTCTTCGAGCGCATGCAGCAGACGGTCGGCGACAAAGCCGCCAGCCACTTCATTGCCATCACCGACCCTGGCTCCAAAATGCAAGGCGTCGCCGAGCGCGATCGCTTCCGCCACATCTTTTACGGACTGCCGTCCATCGGCGGCCGCTACTCGGCGCTCTCCAACTTCGGCATGGCTCCCGCCGCCGCCATGGGCGTGGACACCGCCAAATTCCTCCACCTCACAAAAGCCATGGTCGACACCTGCGTTGCCGCCGTTCCCGTCGCCGAAAATCCCGGCGCGATGCTCGGCATCATCCTCGGCACCGCCGCCACCCATGGCCGCGACAAAATCACCCTCATCACCTCGCCCGGCATCCACGACCTCGGCGCATGGCTTGAGCAGCTAATCGCCGAATCCACCGGAAAAATCGGCAAGGGAATTATCCCGGTCGATCGCGAAACGGTGGGCGCGCCCGGGGTCTATGGCAACGACCGCATTTTCGCCCACCTTCGTCTCGAATCCGAAGCCGACTCCGATCAGAACGCCAAAGTCGCCGCGATTGAAAACGCTGGCCAGCCAGTAATTCGCATCACCGTCGCCGACATCTACAACCTCGGCCAGGAATTCTTTCGCTGGGAAATTGCCACCGCGGTCGCTGGCTCCATCATCGGCATCAACGCCTTCAATCAGCCCGATGTCGAAGCCAGCAAAATCGAAACCAAGAAGCTGACCTCCGAATACGAAGCCAAAGGCTCGCTCCCCGCCGAGCAGCCAATCGTCGATGAAGGCGGCTTCAAACTTTTCACCGATCCGAAAAACGCCGCCAGTCTGGCCCAATCCGTCGGCTCCGACCGTTCTCTAAAAGGCTATTTGCGCGCTCACCTCGCCCGGCTCCGCGTCAATGATTACTTCGCCGTCCTCGCCTACGTCGAGATGAACGCCGAGCACGAAGCCCTGCTGCAAGCCATTCGCCTCAACATCCGCGACCGGAAGCATGTAGCCACCTGCCTCGGCTTCGGCCCGCGCTTTCTGCACTCCACTGGTCAGGCTTATAAAGGCGGCCCTAACAGCGGAGTGTTCCTGCAAATCACCTGCGACGACGCGAACGATCTTCCCGTCCCGCAGCAGAAATACACTTTCGGAGTGGTAAAAGCAGCGCAGGCCCGAGGCGACTTCGCAGTCCTGGCCGAGCGCAATCGGCGCGCCCTGCGTGTGCACATAGGCAGCGACGTAAGAGCGGGATTGAAAACATTGGCAGATCTGATTCAGCAAGCGGGGTTTTAGCGCGAGTCACGAGCCTTGAGCCGCGATCCAACGAAGCACCGCGAGATTGCTCGAGACGCGAGGCTCGAAGCTTTCGGGGCCGAAGACGCGATCTCGGATTCGGCACAAAGCTAGAAACAAGCACCGGCATTTCATTTAAGGAGAGTCAATGCAACTCGCAATGGTAGGCCTTGGACGCATGGGCGCCAACATGACGCGCCGCCTCATGCAGGGCGGACACGAACTCGTCGTGTCCGACCTCAGCCCTGACGCCGTCAAAGAACTTGCCGGAGAAGGCGCCACGGGTTCCAACTCGATCGACGATCTCGTCTCGAAACTCACGGCGCCGCGCGCCGCCTGGGTCATGGTTCCCTCCGGCGACCCCACCGAAAAGACCGTTCAAACCCTTCTCGCGCGCATGGAGAAAGGCGACACCATTATCGATGGCGGCAACAGCTTCTTCAAAGATGATGTTCGGCGCGCCGAAATGTGCGCCGTAAAAGGCATTCACTACGTCGACGTCGGCACCAGCGGCGGCGTCTGGGGACTCGAGCGCGGCTACTGCATGATGATCGGTGGCCCGAAAGAGGCCGTCCAGCGCCTCGATCCGATCTTCAAAACGCTGGCTCCCGGCAGCGGAGATATCCCACGCACGCCGGGCTTCGACAAGCGCAGCGCTGCCGGTTCGACCGCCGAAGATGGCTACATTCACTGCGGGCCCAGCGGTTCCGGGCACTTCGTGAAGATGGTCCACAACGGTATCGAATACGGAATCATGCAGGCCTACGCCGAGGGCTTCGACATTTTCAAAAACGCCACCGGCAAAGATCTCCCGACCAACATCCGCTACGATCTCAACCTGCCTGACATCGCCGAGGTCTGGCGCCGCGGCAGCGTCATTAGTTCGTGGCTGCTCGATCTTACGGCGATGGCGCTGGTGGAAAATCCCGCGCTCACCGAGTACAGCGGTTTCGTGCAGGATTCCGGGGAAGGCCGCTGGACCATTAATGCGGCGATCGAAGAGGCAGTCCCGGCCGAAGTGCTGACGGCCGCGCTCTATGCCCGTTTCCGCTCGCGCCAGGAGCACACGTTCGCCGATAAGATGCTCTCCGCCATGCGCCAGAAATTCGGCGGCCACATTGAATTGAAACCGCCTGCAGAAAAAAGCTAAATAGCATCGCGGCTGGCTTGCTCGCAGCCGGCGCCGCGTAACTCATAAGACTTAGAGGAACCAATGGTCTTCACCGACGTACAGTCCGCTCCGTCCAAGCCCCGCACCGCTCGCGTCGCCGACCCTTGCATCATGGTCATCTTCGGTTTCTCCGGAGACCTGACGCGCCGCAAGCTCATCCCCGCTCTCTACAACCTGGCGAGCCAGCAACTGCTCGCGCCCGATTTCGCCATCATCGGCCTCGGCCGCAGCCCCATGAGCGACGAAGACGCCCGCACAAAAGCGACCGAAGACTTCAAGAAATTCGCCGACGTCAAGATCGACGCCAAAATCTGGGATGACTTCGTCCAGCGCATCCATTACATCTCCGGCGATTTCGACGATCCCAACACCTACAACCATCTCAAAGACGTGCTCACCAAAGTCGACGATGAACACGGCAAGCACGGCAATTATTTCTTTTACATGGCCACCGCGCCGAACTTCTTCGGCGACATCGTCGAGCGGCTCGCGAATGTCGGCCTCATGCACGAAGAAAATAGTCACTGGCGACGCGTGATCATCGAAAAACCCTTCGGCCACGACCTCGAGTCGGCCAAGGCCCTGAACCAGCGCATCCTTAAAGTGGCCGCCGAGTGCCAGATCTACCGTATCGATCACTACCTCGGCAAAGAAACCGTCCAGAACATCATGGCGCTCCGCTTCGCCAACGGAATCTTCGAGCCTATCTGGAACCGCCGTTACATCGATCACGTGCAAATTTCTGTCGTCGAAACCGTGGGCGTCGAATCCCGAGGCGGGTACTACGACAACGCCGGGGCGCTCCGCGACATGGTGCCCAACCACATCATGCAGCTCATCACCCTCACGGCCATGGAGCCACCCATTTCATTTGAGGCCAACGCGGTCCGTGACGAGCAGGCCAAAACCCTGCATGCCATCCAGTCCTACAGTGATGAAGACGTGCTCAGCAAAACTGTTCGGGGACAATACGGCGAAGGCACCCTCGACGGCGTGCACGTCCCTGCTTACCGCGAAGAAGAAGGTGTGCCACCCGATTCACGTACCGAAACTTTCGTCGCGATGCGGCTTATGATTGATAACTGGCGCTGGGCGGGCGTCCCCTTTTATCTGCGCACCGGCAAGCGCCTTGCCGGGCGCAACACGCACGTCGTCATTCAATTCCGCCGCGCACCCTTCCAGCTCTTCCGCGAGACGCCCGTCGAGAACATGATGCCCAATCAGCTGGTTCTGCACATCCAGCCCGAAGAAGGCATCTCGCTGCGTTTCGCTGCCAAAACTCCCGGACCCGCAATGCAACTGGGCGAGGTCAACATGGATTTCGAATACTCCGATTACTTCGGCCAGACACCCTCAACCGGCTACGAGCGTCTGCTGCACGACTGCATGATCGGCGACGCCACGCTCTTTCAGCGCGCCGACATGGTCGAAGCCGGTTGGAGCATAGTCAATCCCGTGCTCGACGTCTGGAAGGCCCTACCGCCCAGAAATTTCCCCAACTACGCCTCCGGCACCTGGGGCCCGAAGGAATCCGAAGAACTAATGGAGCGCGACGGCCGTCGCTGGAGAAACTTCGAAAAATAAGAAGATTGTGAGAGTTGTCATTAGCGAAGCGAGGAATCCGCATCTGGCCAGCGCCGCCGACCAGCGCTCAGTGGAACCCCGTGCACCTGGGGTAAAGGGTTTGGTTTCTGCCGATCGCCGATCGCCGATCCCTTCCCACCGCGTCGGCCCAAAATAAAACCCCGCGCCAAAGAAAAATTTCCCAACTGCAAATTTACGCAATCCCACAATTTAGAATTACCTCATGCCCCTGACTCGCACCATCGAGGTTGCCACCACCGCTGCCGACCTCTTCCACGCCGCCGCCGAAGAATTCTCCCGCGTCGGCCGCCAGGCCATTGGCGCCCAAGGCCGCTTCGCGGTAGCCCTCTCTGGAGGCTCCACACCCAGGAGTCTCTATTCCCTGCTCGCCTCCAGCTACGCCGATTTTCCCTGGGCCCGCACCTACTTCTTCTTCGGAGACGAGCGCCACGTTCCGCCTACCGACCCTGAGAGCAATTATCGAATGGTCAATGAGTCTCTGTTCTCAAAAGTCGCGATCCCGGCTCAAAATGTCTTCAGGGTCAAAGCCGAAAATCCCGACGCAGCGGCCGCCGCCGCCGACTACGAAGCGCAGCTCAGAAAATTCTTTGAACTCAAGCCGAACCAATTTCCCCGCTTCGATCTCATCTTCCTCGGCCTCGGCCCCGACGGCCACACCGCCTCGCTCTTTCCCGATTCTGAGGGCCTGAAAGAAACCGCAAAGCTGGTCATCGCCAACCGGGTAGAAAAATTCAAAACCGACCGCATCAGCTTCACATTTCCAGTCTTGAACAATGCGGCAGAGGTAATTTTCCTGGCCAGCGGTTCAGACAAAGCAGAGATGGTCCGCGAGGTTCTCGAAGGCAAGCCCACGCCGCCGCTGCCGGCCCAGCAAGTCCAGCCAACGAACGGCCGTCTGCTCTGGATGCTCGACGAATCCGCCGCCGCAAAATTAAAAGGCTAACCGCGGCGCAACGGCCGGCGGATTCTACTTCAGCCCCTCCACCAAGTAAAGATCCCCAAGCGTCCGGTGAAAACCATAAACATAAGTCTTACCGTCCGGCGTCATGAGGATCGGTCCAATCGTCGACACGCCCGTCGGATCAAGCGGCGCAATCTGCTTCCACACCGTTTTCTTTCCCGATGCCAGCTCCAGCCGATACACCTTTGCCGGCACCTCGCCGCTTCGGTAAAGATAAATCGACCGCCCATCCTGGCTCCAGGTGATCGGAATATCTCCGGCTTCAATGCCATTCACCGGGCGCGGATCGCCTCCCGCAGCCGGAAACAAATAGCCCTTTTGATCCGGTCCAATCCCGACTACAAACTGGCCATCTGGAGAAATCGCGAACGACACGGCGTCCACGCCTTCCGGCGATATCGCCTTCGGCTTCCCTCCCGCAACAGCCTGCGTATAGAGCCGAACTCCGCGCCCCGGCTCATTCCCGCCAAAAACAAATCGCTTGCCATCCGGAAACCAGCGCGCCCATTGGTGGTTGATCGAATCGCTCGTCAGCGACTGCGTCTCCCCAGCTCCCGTGGGCAGTAGCCGCAACTGCTCCGGCGAACTGGGAGTCTGCACGATCGCCCACTTCTGGTCCGGAGAAAGCGCGGCCGCTGCGCCCTCACCCAGCCGAATCGCCGGCGTCCCATCCGTGCTTCGGATATACACCGCATAAGTCAGATCCTGCGCATCTCCATATTGCACGCCACCGCCGATTCCCTCTTCATCGAACAAAAGCATTTTGCCGTCGGTCGAAAGATCCGCCGGATACGAGTAGTCAAGCCAGGAAAGATCCCGCTCCTTCGTCTGGCCGGCCTCCAAGGCCATGACCTCGCGCCGCCGGTCGGCACGCGCCAAAAGCACCCGCCCGTCTTTCCAGATATCGAACACCACCAGCGATCCCGGCACGCGCGTCACCAGCCGGTGCTTACCTGTCAGCGTCACCGCCGTGATGTAGTGAAACAGTCCGAGCTCGCTCGCCGTGAACCATACCTCCTGCCCATCCGGAGTCCACGCCAAACCCTGAGTTCCATACCACTCCCGCGTCAGATCCCTCTTCTTGCCCGACGCGTCGACGACCGCAACCAGCCCGCCATCGTCTCCCTGGTTAGGATGATCCATGAATGCCACATAATCGCCGTTCGGCGAAACGCGCGGATAACTGATCCATCCGCCGGTCGTCTCATACAGCACCTTCCCAATGGGATACTCCAGTCGGTCGCGCCCGCCCACATTGCGCACCACCGCCAGATTATTTCCGTCGGGAGACCAATCCGCCCACTCCACATCTTCCAGCACTGGACGCGGCGCGCCGCCCGCCAGCGGAGCCCGCGCCAGCGTACCCACGTTGATCCATGTGCCTACCGGATGGCTGCCCAGCGAAAGAGCCATCTCGCCCTTCGATGAAATCGCCAGCAGCTCCGCGCGCCCGAGTCCGAGCGAGCGCGATTCCACCATTCCCTGCCGCGCTGAAAATGTCTCGACCGGATTGCCTTGCCATGCCGCGCTGTACAGAATCGTCTGCCCGTCCGGGGCAAATCGCGCCGACCGGATTTCACCGCGACGGAATGTGATCTCGTGATACAGCGGCGCGCTGATTGGAGACGACTGCCAAAAGCGATGGCCCGCCATAAAACCCACCGCCAGTGCCAGCAGCACACCGCATGCGATGAAAACAGGCGCCCGCCGCCCGCTCTTGCGTCCACTCTCTGACGCCGCCGCAATCGCCGAAACCGATGCAGACGACCCGCGATCCGCCGAAGCGACGCCCGATGCGAGCCCGGCCAACGCGGGCACGGGCGACTCGCCCGTGCGACCCGCCCGCGAAGAATCAATATCCCGCTTCAACCGCTTTAGATCGGCCCGCAATTCCGCCGCGTTCTGGCAGCGCAGGTCGCGATCTTTTTCCAGCGTCTTGTTCAGTATGCTTTCGATCTGCGGCGGCAATCCCGGATTAAGCTGCACCGGCGGTAGCGGCAGCTTGTTAAGAATCGCGTCAAATACCACCGCCGACGTCGCTCCCGAAAACGGCTGCCTCCCGGTCGCCATCTCGTAAAGCACAACGCCAAATGAAAACAGATCGCTGCGCTGATCGAGCGGCTCCCCGCGCGCCTGCTCCGGCGACATATACCCGATCGTGCCCATCGCCGTTCCCGGAGTCGTCAGCTGATCGGCGCTCACCGCCGTCGGCGAGCCTACCGTCGCGGCTGACGCGTCGACTCCCGACGCATGGAGCGTAAGCTTCGCCAGCCCAAAATCCAGAATCTTCACCTGCCCGCGCTGCGTCACAAAAATATTTGCCGGCTTGATGTCGCGATGGACAATCCCGCCCGTGTGCGCCGCGTCCAACGCATCGGAAGTTTGAATCGCCAGATCCACCAACTGGGCGGTCTTCAGCGGATGCCCCTCGATCAAATGCTTAAGCGTGGAACCTTCCAGATACTCCATGGCAATAAATGCCTGCC
Source organism: uncultured Acidobacteriaceae bacterium (assembly GCA_963803645.1). Classification (GTDB taxonomy): domain Bacteria; phylum Acidobacteriota; class Terriglobia; order Terriglobales; family Acidobacteriaceae; genus Acidiflorens. The sequence continues at coordinate 198,577 of CAWDNK010000008.1, forward strand.
CGTTCTCATCTCCGATGTCATAGATCGTGCAGATATTCGGATGGTTCAGGGCCGAGGCCGCCTGCGCCTCGCGCTGAAAACGGCTCAAAGCCTGCTGATCCTTCGCCACATCGTCGGGCAAAAATTTGAGTGCCACAAAGCGTTTCAGCCGAGTGTCCTCAGCCTTGAACACCACGCCCATGCCGCCGCCACCGAGTTTTTCGAGAATGCGGTAATGCGAGATGATTTGGTCGGTCATTCGAAGTCGGTAACTTTCCGGTCTGACATGCTTAAATGCAATCTCGGTCGCTCATTGTTGTTCTGCCAAATCCGGTGAGCAACAGAAGTGGCCGCCGGCTCACCGCAAATATTCGCCCCATATTAAGGACGCAGCCCCCGCGAGTCAACGAATCAACGCGAAAGGCTTTCACTGGCCTGAAGATTTCTTTCCGATATGCAAGTGCGTAGCGTTTTCCCCAGCGACGCTCCTGATTGAGTTGAAGCCGAGCTTAGCGAGGTTAATTCCGGAAAATAAATGTTCGCCTTCGCCCAGCAACACCGGCGACATGGCCAAGTGCATCTCGTCGATCTGGCCTGCCATCAGATATTGGCGAAGCACCGACACACCTCCGCCAATTCGCACATCTTTGCCGTCGGCCGCTTCCCTGGCTCGCTTTAGAGCAGCCTCGACTCCGTCGGTGACGAAGTAGAAGGTCGTGCCGCCCTCCATCACCAGAGGAGATCGCGCATGATGCGTAAGCACAAACACGGGCGTATGGAACGGCGGATTCTCGCCCCACCACCCCCGCCAGCCATCACCGTCCCACGGACCCCGCACCGGCCCGAACATATTGCGGCCCATGATCCAGGCACCCACATTTTCGAAGGACCGAACGCCAAAGTTGTTGTCGACGCCTTGGCTGCCGCCACTTTGACCAAGTATTTTTTTGAATGCTTCCGTGTTGAAGAACCACCCGTGCACTTCCAGGCCGCGCACCCCAAGTGGGTTGTTCAGATCTTGCCGAGGCCCGGCGCCGAACCCATCGATTGAAATAGAAAAAGCAGCGACTCTGACTTTGCTCATCGGTAGGGTTTATTTTGCGGCTCTTATTCTACCGCGCGTCGTTCGAGCGAGCGCAGCACGCAGTGAGATCAAGTGAAGAATTTAATTTATTATGCGAAGGCACAACTGCAACTGGCGCGCCGGCGATAGGGCGATTCGCGTGCTCCAAAAATCCCGGCTACGCCGCGCTCCGCCAGTCCCCGATCTCGCGCAGGCCCTCGGCGCGCGAGTGCTCAAACAATCTCACCTTGTGCCGCGTGTGTTCGAACTCGTGAATGTCCGCCCACACCTCGGCCTGCCACGAGGTCTCATGCGTGCTCGACTCGCCGCACGAGGCGCAGCGCGTGTGAAAAGTGACACCCGGCTTTCGTCCACGCCCAAACTCCTGCAACTCCACAAACACGCAGCGCACTTCCTGAATCTCGTCGTCCTCGCCCACGATATGCTCGTAGCGCAGCAAGTAGCCAAACCCCAACTTCCGCGCCTCAGACTCGGCCTCCGCCCGCGTATGGAACGGCCCATACTCAGCCCGAAGCTGTTCCGTCGAGTCGCAGGCCATCCAGAAAATGTCCTTGTGTTCCATACCCAAACCCAAGCTCACCAGCCGCAGCGCCCTCAACAGCCGGTCCTTCCCAAAGAAATAGAAGCAATTCAATAACCGACGCATGCCACGGACAGCGCAATTTCGACTTCACCATTTACAGTAATAAATCTTTACATCTCATTGATATAACGCCAGTTAACGATGGGATATTAATTTCAAGCAATACTGTGTTCCGCACCGTAAATATGCCGATGTGAAAGCCATTGCCGAATTTCGGTCGAAATCCCGAACCGTTCTGTACAATCGCATCTCGCATTCCGTCCCAACCGAATCTTCCAGGAGGACAACATGATTGCATGGCTTATCACAGGTCTCATCGCTGGATGGCTCGCCGGCCAGGTAATGAAGGGCGGCGGCTACGGCATTCTCGTCGACATTATTCTCGGACTGCTCGGCGGCTGGGTCGGCGGCTGGGTCTTCGGCACCCTGGGAATCTGGCCGGGCGGCGGAATGATCGGCGGCATCATCGTAGCCTTCATAGGCGCAGTGATTCTGGTGGGAATCACCCGCCTGATCAAGCGAGCCTAGCGGGCATCGACCTCGCTGCCACGCGGCGTCATTTTCGAACCGCACGGTGCAGCCAAACCACGCTGTTCGAGAACGGCTTGCTCAGTATTTGAGCGCGCACATTTGTGCGCTACAAAGCGACGAGCCGATGACTCGTACTACCGCACTCCGTCCACCAGGAACAAATCCGACAACTCTCTGGAGAACGAATAGGCATAGGTCTTGCCGTCCGCTGTCACGCGCGCATTCACAATGCTCGTCACTCCGGCAACATCGATGGGAGCCAAAGTCGTGATCAGCTCCCGCTTCCCGGTCGCAAGCTCAAGCTGGCAGAGAGGCGCTGAAGTCTTGTCGTCGTGATAAACATAGACCGATCGTCCCTCTGCGGCCCATGCAACCCAGATGTCCTCCGGCAACCAGCCCGGAATCAGATGCGGTTCTCCGCCCGCAACCGGATACAGCCCGCCCCGCTCACTCGGGTCGCGGGCAAAGAATGTTCTTCCGTCCGGCGAAAGGATGTGCCCCTCCTGATGATTTCGCTTGACGGAAATCGCAGGCGTCACCGCGCGTGGGGCACCGGCCGGAATGTCCTGGATATACATCTTCCATCCGTGACCATCGTCGCCGGCGTAATAGATCGCTTTGCCGTCGGGCATGAAGCCACGCGAAGCGGTTTCCTGAATGCCGTTCGCATTTACTTTCTGGATTTCTCCCGCGCCCGTTGGCAGCAGCGCGAAACCTGCCAGATTTACAGTCGTCGCGTTCGACGCTAACACCTGCTTGCCATCCGGCGAGAGAACTGGCTCGCCGTACTGTCCGAGTTTTATCGCGGGCGACCCGTCAGTTTTTCGAAGAAAAGCCAGCCCCGATGCGCCGGCCGCCGAGCCCCAGTCATCGAACGAGATCAAACTGCCGTCCGCCGAAATGTCCCTCAAGGTTGCGTAGTCGAGCCAACTCAGATCGCGTTCCTTCTTGTCTTTATCCGTCGGTCCGCGGAATTGCAACCCGCTTCTCCACGATTCTTTTGAAAGCAGCACTCGCCCATCGCGCGACACATCGTGCAGCCGCAGAATGCCCGGCAGTCGAAGAACTACGCGCTCCTTGCCGTTCAACCCGAGACCGACCACTTCATTCGCCCATCCCTCCGTCCGGGTGGCGCCAACCCAAACCTCTTCGCCCGACGGAGACCACGCCAACCCCTCTGTACTGATAAATGGCGTTGAGCGGAGCAGTTGCTTTCCATCGCGATCCACCGCAATCACCCAACCCGCGTCTCCATCGACCGAACTGAATTCGACAAACGCCACTGCGTTGCCGCGCGGCGCGATTCGCAGATATCCAAGCGGGTGGGTGCTCTCATAGAGCGTCTTCCCCTGCGGGAACTCCACGCGGTACTTTCCCTCAACCTGAAGGATGAGTGCCATCTCGCTGCCGTCGGCGTTCCAGTCGGCGGCCGGCGCACCGTCGGCAACCTCCCGCGGCGTGCCCCCGGCAAGCGGCACCAGACCCAAGGTCCCCTGGCAAAGCCCGATATAGCGGTCTTTGCAGCCCGCCGAGATCGCCAACTGGGAGGCAGATACGGCGAACAACGTGGAGTTTCCGAGATTTAACGGCCGCGACTCGGGAGCGTCGGGCACCGTGGAGTAGAGTTGGACCGGCTCGCCATCCCAGCTGGCGCTGTAATAGATGGAACGGCCATCCGGAGCAAAGCGCGCGGCATAGACCAGTCCGCGATCAAACGTCAGTTGGTGATAAGTCGGCAGCGGCAGCGAACTGCTGCGTGCTCCCGGCATCCAAAAGCCGGTAGCCACCACCGCCAGGAAAAGCGCGCTGGCCGCAAGCGTCATCAGCCACTTGATAAGCGTTTTCTTCGACGTTTTCTCTTCTGGCGTCTCGACTGCAAACCTGCCAGTACTGATTGCGCTCGTCGAAGAGGTTCCCGACAGGCCTTCAAGATTGAACGCCAAATCCCGCGCCGATTGAAACCGTTGCAGAGGGTTTTTCTCGAGGCATCTTCTGACCACGCGCTCCAGCACAGGCGAAATGGGCTTTCCAGTAAGGGTCAGCTCCGGCGGATCCTCTTTCAGGATGGCCGTCATCGTCTCCGCTGAAGTATCTCGCCGGAAGGCGCGCTGCCCGGAGATCATTTCGTACAAAATCGTCCCCAGCGAAAAAATGTCGGAACGGGCATCGGCAGGCTCACCCCTGACCTGCTCAGGAGACATGTATCCCACCGTGCCAAGCAGGACGTCGGCGGAGGTCGGCACCGCCTCCATCGTCGCGCCCTCGTAGGAAGCCTCCTCCGGCCGCGCCAGCTTCGCCAATCCGAAATCGAGAATCTTCACTCGCCCATCGCGGGTGACGAAAACATTCTCCGGCTTCAGATCGCGATGCACGATTCCTTTTTCATGCGCCGCCGCCAGACCCTGCGCGATTTGAGTGCTCGGCCACGCGCCGCAGGGGCAGCGCCCCACCGGTCAACGTGAGCCACAGTGACTGACCCTCAAGGCACTCTGAGACCAGGTATGGCGCGCCGTTACACGTGCCGACGTCGTGAATGGAAAGAATGTTGGGATGGTTCAGCGCCGCAATCGCACGCGCCTCAGTTTCAAATCGCCGCAGCCGTTCGGTATCGCGAGCCATCGATTCCGGCAGGACCTTGATGGCAACATCGCGACCAAGCCGGCTATCTTTGGCACGGTAGACCTCGCCCATGCCGCCCGCGCCGAGCGGCGACTGAATTTCATAAGGTCCAAGTTTTGTGCCAGAGGCCCGAGGCATTCGTGCGAATTATAACGTGCGGAGTCCATCGACTCCGCACAAGGTTGATCGCTTGGCGCTAAGCCGCGACTACGCTGCTTTTGCCAATCCGCGCAATGATCCGAAACCAGCGCGGACCTCTTCGGCAAGAAGTTGCGGCTGTTCCCACGCCGCGAAGTGCCCGCCCTTGGGGAGCTTGTTGAAGTGAATGAGCTTGGGAAACGCCCGCTCTGTCCAACTCCGCGGGGCAGGATAGAGTTCATCAGGGAAGACGCTCACGGCAACCGGGATGGAGACGCCTTTGGCATTGAAATATCCGAGTTTGCCCCAGTTCTCCCAATAAAGACGGGCGCCAGAAAGCGCCGTGTTCGTCAACCAGGCGATCGTGATGTTGTCGAGGATGTCGTCGCGCGTGAGGCCTTCAGATTTTCCCTCAAAGACGCGTGCGATCAGCTCATAGCTGCGCGCGTCATGATCAAGGAAGTAAGCCGCCAAGCCGACGGGTGAGTCCGCAATTCCGTACAACGTCTGCGGTCGCAAGCCCATCTGGAACCCATAGGCGATTCCCTTTTGATATACGAACTGCAAGCGCTCGTAGGCGAGCTTCTCATCCGCTGACAGACTCGATGGCGCGGGCGCCCCGGAGAAAGCCGCCTTGTCAATCTCGTCTGGAAAGATCCCGGGCATGTTGGTGTGAATGCCAAGCAATTCCGGAGGCCCATCGACGCCCATCTGTTCAGTAATGAGCGCGCCCCAATCGCCGCCTTGCGCCACGAATTGCGTGTATCCCAGCCGCTTCATCAGCACGACCCAGGCACGCGCGATGTGCGCAACATCCCAGCCGGTGGTGGCCGGTTTTCCCGAGAAGCCGTAGCCCGGCATCGACGGAATCACTACATCGAAAGCGTCGGATGCACTCCCACCGTGCGCCGTGGGATTGGTCAACGGATCGATGATCTTCATCTGTTCGATGATCGAGCCGGGCCATCCGTGCGTAACGATCAAGGGCAACGCATTTTCATGTTTTGAACGGACGTGAATAAAGTGAATGTCCAGCCCGTCGATCTCGGTGATGAAATGCGGCAGGGCGTTCATTTTTGCTTCGATCTTGCGCCAGTCATACTGTGTCGCCCAATAGCGCGCCAGCGCCTGGATCGTCGCGAGCTGTACTCCTTGGGAGGCATCGGTAACCGTTTCTTGTTCCGGCCACTGTGTCGTGTTGATACGCCTGCGCAATTCGGTCAGGTCCGCCTCCGGAACGGTGATGTGAAACGGACGAATCGCATTCTTGTCATCAGCCTGTTTGCTGCCTTGATTTGTAGTACCGGTTTGGGTCATGGTGGCCTCCTTCTTAGTTGGTGGGGGGTTCTGGGTTTGAGTGATGAGCCAACAGTTCAACGGCCCGGACAACCTCTGGATGGTCGTTGATTATATCGCCGACTTCGAAAATTGTTGTTAAGCGGCCGTTAGGGTAGTGTCTGAAAGATTCGTTGAATCAACCACAGACAGTGTCGGCGCGCCTTAGAATGACCTGCATTGAGCGCACAAGATTTCAGGCCCGGACTGGCGTTCGGGCTCTTCCATTCAAGTCATAGAGGTGAGCGCTGCCCATGCCGCACCTCGAGTTCAATGCTGGCTTCTACGTCGGTAATTCAACGCGGAATTCTCCCGTTTGTTCGGGGTTTGTTCGGTTAGCGCGTTCCTTGGTTAACGGATATTTACTGCCGTTAATTAGAGCGTTCCTCCCGGCGACGCCGCAGCCGCCTTCGTGCCCGCCGCGAAGGGCGCAACGTCACCACCGACCCCTGCGTTCCACGCGCTCGGGGGCGCGGCTGCACTCCGCCCCTGCTCCAGCCGCCAGCTCGCGCCCCCGTGGCCTGCCACGTAGAGCGCCAACTCCAGCCTCGTCCATACTCCCAGCTTGTCAAAGGTTGTGCGCAGATAGTTCTTCACCACCTGCTCGCTTGTCCCCAACACTGCGGCAATGTCTTTATTGGTCAGACCCTGCCATACCAGGGATGCCACTTGAATTTCCTTGAGCGTCAATCGGTCACGGGGTTGCATGGCTGCACCTGCTCCTTGATGAACATGGCGGTCGCGAGTTTTACCCGCTTCCGGCCTTCCTTGATGCCTGCGCGCAAGAACAACGTGCGCAGGTGCTGCTTCACAGTTCGAGGGCTAATGTTCAATTGGCTGGCAATTTCCTTGTTGCTGCATCCCTGTACCAGCAGGTGCAGCACCTCTTCATCGCGCGGAGTAATCTTGATCTCATTCAGATTGATCATGGCCTTTTTGTCTGCTCCTTCAGTTCACTCTATCGGTCGCGACCCGCCATCTCCTGTAGCACTCTTTTCACCAAATGTTCGCCTAGAAATTCGCCCTTTATTTTCAACAAACTACACCCTTCCCCCACCGCTTGACGCTCCCCTTAGTCCGGTTTCATGAGCCCATTCCCAGATTGACCTCCCGTTTCAGGAAATTGGCTGCCCGCACCGACCAGCGGGGAGCCATCTCCCGCTCTTTTTCCCTCCTCTTTTCTTGGTTCGCGAGTGCCAAAATTGCACTACAATAACGGGAGCCACATCCTCCCTCCGATACGCTATGCCTTCGACCCGATCCAAACTGATCCTTGATGAGGAATCTTTTCAGGGCCTGTTGGCCGCTGCCTTCACGATCCAGCAGTACAACGGTCGCGAAGGCGGAATCGATGCCGCTCTCTCGGCGGAGTTAAACGCGACCCTCGGTAGCGACCGGGCCGACGTGAAAGATGGACGCGCCGCGAACGACGTCGAGACAGAGCACGTCGAAGGCAATGAAGACGGGCCTGCGGCAGCCTCTGCCGACCTATGCCAGCAGTGTGGCGCGGCGTTGCCCGCGAGCGGCGTTCCGTGTGCGGCGTGCGATGCTGAGATTTTTCGGCCGGGTGAGCGGCTCCAGCGCACCTGGGCGACCATGTGGTCGATGAGCCAGGAGCAGCAGTCGCAGTTTCCTGGAAGGATCGCTTTGCCGAAGACGGGCGGGCCAGAATTGGTGCCCGATATTGCGTCCGCCAGCGAAGACAAAGGTGAAGATAAAGCACTGGCGGCGGTCGACTTGTCGGTCAGCGTTTCGGACACGCCTGCACCTCGCCTCATGCTGCGCTTCAAGCGGGCTGACCTGTATCTTGGCCTCGCCATTCTGGTGGCGTTGGTGGCGCTGCTATGGCCGGCGGCTTCGGCGCGGCGGGCTGAGTTGCGGCCATGGGAGCGGGTTCTGATCGCGATGGGAATCGCCGATCCGCCGGCGCAGGCGGCGGAGATTCACTACAGCGGCGACCCGAATATCAAGGTTTGGGTCGACACGGAGGCCGCTCTTTACTACTGTCCGGGGGACGAGCTTTACGGCAAATCGCGGGGCGGCTACTACAGCACGCAGCACGAGGCCCAGCTTGACCGCTTCGAACCGGCGCTGCGGCGAGCCTGCGTCCAGTAGGCGCTGCGGGCGGTGATTGAGGAGCAGCAACGACAGCGTTCATGTATGTACAGCATTGTAAGTAACAATGCTGACTTTCCAGGCGAAGACACTACGAACAAAATAAAGTTGATGGTGGAGGCTCCGTGAAAGAGCCCGAATTGGGGATGTTTTGTGGGCGCGATGTTTACTCTCTGGTACTGGTGGGGCGGTTTTCTGACTTATATGGATCATGGAGTTAGCGGGGAGTTCGGGTTCGGGGTTTGAAGGGGAAGGACTTAGATCGAGTTATTGCGGGATAAGGAGTTACTGGCTGGCTGTCCGTTTTATGGGGTGGGCGCGGGGTGATTTTGTCAAGTTGACGAGGTATGCACTGAACAGAAAATTCGGCATGTATTTCGAGGAGTCACTTGTGCGCTGTCCGTTTGGTGGGGGTGGGGGCGGGGTGAGTTTTGTCAAGTTGACGGGGTCGGGACGGCGGGCGCAGTCCGGTATGCTTTGGGGCCGTCAATTCCTCCAGCACGATACTTGCAGGAAAGTATCCACTCGGATACAATTAGAAGCACTTGAATACTCTGCTCCGATCGTCGGATTTCGATGAGTGGCTTTCCGACCTAGCCGACCAGAAGGCAAAAGCGCGAATTCTGGCTCGGCTGACGAGCGCGACTCTTGGAAATTTCGGCGATTCGGAACCCGTCGGCGAAGGTGTTTCCGAGATGCGTATTCACGTTGGGGCGGGATATCGCGTTTATTACACGCGAACCGGATCGACCGTTTATGTTTTGCTGGCGGGTGGAGTAAAAGCCTCGCAAGCAAAAGAAATTGCCAAGGCGAAAAGAATGGCTCGCGAACTCAAGAGAGCGAAGCGCTAAGGGGAGCAATGAAGAAAAAAAAGACAACTTACAAACCGTTCGATGCGGCGGCGTATCTCGATAACGATGCGGTGATTGCGGAATATCTTTCGGCGGCTGCGGAAGACTCCGACCCCGAGGTATTCGTCGCGGCGCTCGGCGATGTAGCCAAAGCGCGCGGCATGGCGCAGATTGCCAAGGACGCAGGGCTGGGCCGGGAGAGCTTATACAAGACCTTGAGCGCGGGCGCGCATCCGCGCTTTGAAACTATCAATTCTGTTCTCCATGCTCTTGGGGTGAAGTTCGCCGTCGTGGCTGAACGCGAGAGCTAGATCGGCTGCCGGACGAAAATCCCAAGCGGGTCGGCGGATGTGATCTCCCACCCTTTCACAAAATGAGGGGTGGGGCGCCCTGCAGGGATGGGCCTTCGGCCGTGACGCCGCTTACGGCTTTTTCTTTTTACCTTTGGACTTCTTGAGGCCATGTACTGCGACAGCCACAGTGTTGGGGGTCGTGCTCAGCATCTTGGCAATCTCTGCATTCTCGAAGCCGCACTGCTTTAGGCGTTTGATCTTTTGTTTCTGATCTTCTTCTTCCAGGTCCTTGAGCAGCATTAGATGGGCCTCCTAAATCCCAAGCAATCGTAGATGGGGCATTGCGTATTGAGATCTAAAACCGACACAAGAGTAGTGCAGCCACTGGGTGTCAAGCTTCCACGATGCCGTATCATCAGGCTTGCAGCCTGCACTACCGGATGGTTCCGTCGCTATTGGAGCGTGCGATCCGGCAGGACGAGGCGCAAGGCCGGGAGCCGATTGCAGTGGTCGCATCGGCGGGAACAGTTAATACCTAAAGCGGAGAAATCGGATATGCGACGAGTTCTGGTGGTGTGTGTCGTGCTTGCGATGGTTCTTTCCCTGCCTCGATTCATCGAAGCGATCGTCATGATGGATCCGACCGTTAGCGTTCCGGTGAACCGACTGATTATCAACACCACCAAATACATCAAAGCCCACCCGAAAGATTCGCAGGGATATTATCTGCTCGGACGGCTGCACAGCTTTGCGTTTGCCGGAAACACCCACACCGAAGAGTCGAAGTACTCAAGACTATTCGGCCCGAACGCGTTGCCGGAGGCGCGCTTTATCGAACCAGTCCCCCGCCAGGAGCGGACGGTACCGGGGAAAATTCTGCCCGCAGCGGCGCGCTGGCACCTCAACGAGTCGCTACGCAACTACCAGCGCGCGACCGAACTTCAACCAAAGCAGCCCCTGGCGTATCTCGGATTAGGCTGGATGTTGGAGCAGGGCGCGCTGTTCGCGGACCAGGTCGACGCCCCTTTTAGGAAGCCTCCGCAGCGGGCTTCTGCGCAGGAGTGGCGGGCCGAAGCGCTGGCAGTTTATCGTCGTTTGGCCACGAACCCCAAGGGTCTCTATGACGCAGGGCCTCAGCCGGAATCGCCTGAAGGACTGCGCGTGGAAGCGAGCCGGGCAATCCTGCGCATGCTTCCCGGACCGGACTTATCCCCAGAAGAAAAGGCGGATACTGATCGCGCGCGCAAGGTGAACGAAGATTTCGAGGAAAAGGCGAAGAAGGCAGCGGCGGGACAGCCAGCTGGAGAGCTAGGGGATCGACATGTTATTTCGCCCATCATCTTTCCACTGCGCGGACCGGGCCTGCTCGAGGCGCTGCTGGCCCCCGGGCGCGTCGTGTCATTTGATCTTGCCGGGAACGGCGTGCCGGCGAAGTGGCCCTGGGTGAATTCCGACGCGGGCTTTCTGGTGTGGGATCCTGAAAACCGGCAGCGCATCGAGTCTGGCAGACAACTGTTCGGTTCGGTGACCTGGTGGATGTTCTGGCGCGACGGCTACGTAGCCCTGGCCGCGCTTGACGACGATGGCAACGGCTGGCTCGAAGGAGATGAACTCGCCGGAATCGCCATCTGGCGCGATATCAACGGGAATGGCGTGTGCGATCCTGGCGAAGTGATCTCCCTGCAGGACGCGGGAATTGTGCGCATCGCGGTCCGGGCGAGCGGACGCACGAACGGAATGCCTTTCAACGCGCAGGGGATTCAATTGAGCGACCAGACTTTCCGGCCCACCTACGACTGGACGCCGGAGTCGATCGTGTCGGGCGCGCAATATCAGGATACGAAACCCTAAATAAGGTCGCGATGGTCTTGAGCCATACGAGGGAGCGTTAGGAAATCAACAGTATCTAATATTTATTCTCAATCGGCTGACCTCTGGAGGGCCTTCAGAATTAGAACCAGATAACCGGTGGGAGTAATCCACCCTCAATATCCTTGCTTAGTCCGTATGAGGAATCTGGCAATTCAAACGACGTAAGCCGGTTTAAACTGACAAACTCCCAACCCGCGGCTTTTAGTTATGTGGCGTTCAGAACACCTCGACCCAACGAGCACGCGCCTTCCAACTACGAACACAACATAAGTACGAAGACAACATAATCGGCGTTATGTTGGGCCCAACATAACCAGGAATACGTCCAACTGTTGCTCGTCTTTTCCGCGCATACCTCTTCTTATCAGCTTGTGCTGTGGAAACAAGAGAATCTTCTGGTACCCGGCAACGAGATTTAAGTCGGTAGACGCGTCCAAGTTTTCCGAACATAATTGATCCATCATGTCCAGCACTCGATTGACGTTTGCGTTCCTGATCTCTGCGTTCCTGATCTCTGCGTTGCTGATCGTACCAGCTTGGGCTGGTCACACACTAAGACCGCAGGATCAGAAAATCCTTGAGGCTTGGCTGGGGCAACATCCAGAGTTCCGCGCTGCGAAGGATACAGATTGCGATTGTGCCGAAGACATTCAGCAGATGAAGACTGGCTACGGAGGAGCATGGACACCCACACCCGACTACCATCCCTATGCTGCGACTGGCGACTTCAACGGTGACGGAGTCATTGATTTTGCCATCGTTGTGATAGACAGTTCAAAATCAACCAAGAATTTCGCGCTGCTGGTATTTAATGGACCCTTCGGCTCGAAACCAGCCACACCTGTGTTCATCGAGTCAGGTCTTGACCTGCGAGGTCAAGGGCTTTTTTACGGACCTCCACGACCGAAACCCTACAGACTAGTCGTTGGACCCTTCGAGAGCGACAACACGGCAATCCTGGTTCCGCGCGGCCGCACCTACAAGTTACAAGGCAATGAAGGCGACTAAACAGCGACCGCTAATGCCAGAGTGCGTTTTTCCGCACCCTGCTAGGGCAAATGGAAGGCGAATGCCACTAATAAATGAGCATTGGTTGTAGATTTTTGTGGAAAAGGTGTGGATGGCGGTGCACAACTCTAGGTGCATGTCCCTTACCTCGACAAAGAATCCAGGGCCATTTGACTGCGCGGGCTGCGCTTTGCTTGCCCCGCTGCGCTCAGGATGACATTGGGGAGGGTGAGGGAGTTGGGGATGAGGATAGAAGGCGATTTCCGTTCGTTGCATGGTTGCGGAGGGATGGCGGAGGAGAGCTCCGGGGCTAAAGCCCTTTGCTTTTTGTTGAGACTGACGCGGCCCCTTCGGCAAGCTCAGGGCAGGCTCTGAAGGGCCGCTCTTCAACGGTGGTGCGAGTGTTTGGCGACACACGGGTGCGAGCCTTCGGACACACATGGCGGCGCGAACGTTCGGGGCGCTGCACCAGCCACAAACATCTGTCCGCTGGGCTCGCCAAAACATTCTTCTGCTGCGCTGGGGAAGAGCCGAAGCCTATGGTGTCGTCTGTGTGCATGCCCACCCCTTCGGCTTGGCTCAGGGCAGGGGCAAGCTCTTTGCGCATGGAACGCGCGAAGAATGGAGCACCCAGTTTTTCTTTGGCGTGGGGAAAAAGACGGAGCGTTTTGGCGGATGGAAAAGCGACAGCGCGGAGTAGGGCGGTCCAGCCGCCGACAGGCCCACGGCGCTGACGGTTGGGTACCCAGGTCTCGAAAATCACGAGACGCCGGGGCACCCGTCGCACGGAGGACTGGGAGAGAATGCCTTGCGGCGCCGGGCGGAATGGGCTGGCGTCTGTTCGCGACACACCCCAGGTTATCGCGCAAAGAACGCGCGCGAACCTGGGGCACCGAGCACCCCGTCGCACGGAGCACTGGGAGAATGCCTTGCGGCGCCGGGCGGAATGGGCTGGCGTCTGTTCGCGACAGGCCCCAGGTTATCGCGCAAAGAACGCGCGCGAACCTGGGGCACCGGGTGGCGGCTTGGTCATCAATGGAAGCGATCGGCGCAAACGAACCTGGTGGCGTCGGCGGGCGAGGCTCGAAAGAGCTTGACACCTCTTAGGCGCTGACTGTGGGATGCCGACGTCTCGTAGAGACTGAGCTCGGCTGATGGAGTGGCGGCCACGAACTCCGGTAGCCCGTAAATAAAAGAAAAATATGGATTGATACCGTAACAATACCCCTTCTTACTTGCGGGGCGTCGAAGGCCGGTGCATTCTCTGTGCGGCAACGATTGCTGGGTGGCCTGAAAAGCTGGCTGGTTGTTGGGAGACGGAACGTTGTTGGGAGACAAAACGGGGTTATTGCGCGGGCAAAATGGCGAGCCGTTGCTATGTAGGCAAAGCTGCGTAGACAAAACAAAGTTATGGCCGAGGTGAAACCAGGTTGTTGCGTTGGGGTAATGAGATGGTGCAACCTTCTCCGATTTCAGCCGCGCGCCCTGCCGACTCTCCCTGGCTGTTGAACCGTTACTGGGGGTTGGGCTAGCTGCGGGAGTGCGGAATTCATAGAAGCTTGTAAGGAGGAAAATACAATGAAACGTAATCGACGGCACTTTTGGAAGTTTATCGCGAGCGTTACTGCTCTTTGCGTCATTACTCTTTGCGCGGGCGGGTTGCTCGAGGCGCAGACTTATCAGCAGCTGGCGGTCTTCAATGGGACCAATGGGAGCCATCCGGAGGATTCGGTGATTCAGGGGCTGGATGGCAATCTTTATGGGACGACGAAGAGCGGTGGCGTGGGGGATTGTCCTGGTAACTGCGGGACGGTGTTTAAGATGACGCCGCAGGGGGATCTGACTACGCTGTATGAGTTCTGTAAGAAGGGTGGGGCTTGCGTTGATGGCGACTTTCCGGTGGCTGCGCTGTTGCTGGGCAAGAACGGCGATTTTTACGGCACTACTTCGAGCGGCGGCAAGATTCCCAAGGGGGACAGCGGAATTCCGAGTGGAACGATATTCAGGCTGACTCCGGAGGGCGCGCTGCACACTATGTATAGCTTCTGTAAGACGTGGCCGTGTCCGGATGGAGCGGTGCCGGAGTCGTCGCTGATTCAGGGGACGGATGGCGATTTTTATGGGACGACTTATGGCGGCGGAGTGAATGGGAATTATGGGACCATTTTTAAAGTAACTGCCGGGGGCAAGCTGACTACGCTTTATAGCTTCTGCGTGGATAACTCGACTTGCCCGGATGGCGAGTTGCCGAGCGCGGGACTTGTGCAGGCGAGCGATGGCAACTTTTATGGCATGACCGAGCGCGGCGGCATTTGTCTGGGTAATCCTTGCGATCCGTTTCTTGACGGCGGGGTGGTATTCCGGATTACGCCGTCGGGGGCTTACTCGGTGATCTACAGCTTTTGCAGTCTGGCGAATTGCGCGGATGGGCAAAATCCGGCGACGCCGCTGGTGCAGGGCAGCGACGGATATTTGTATGGAACGACGACTTATGGTGGAGGCGAGATCTCTGGGACGACGTTCAAGGTATCGACTGGCGGCGCGTTTACTCAGTTAGCTGGGGCGGGATTCTTTTATGTGAACGGCATCATGCAGGCGACCGATGGCAACTTCTACTCTACGGAGCAGAACGGCGGAAACGATAACTCGGGCGCCGTGTTTCAGATGACGCCGGCGGGCGTGGTAACTCTTGAGTACAGCTTCTGTAACTGCGGCGATGATGGGGAGGGTCCGGAGGCAGGAGTGTTTCAGGCGACTAATGGAATCTTTTATGGAACGACGTTTGGCGGTGCGGGAACGAGTGGGGACGGCGAGGTTTATAGCTTGTCGATGAACCTTGCGCCGTTTGTGCAGGCGGTGCCGAGCGTGGGGAAGGTCGGCAACACGATCAAGATTATCGGCAGCGAGTTGGCTGGAGTTTTGAGCGTGAGCTTTAATGGAGATCCGGCGGTGACGTGGACGCAGGTATCGGACACGGAGATTACTGCCAAGGTGCCGAAGAAAGCTACTACTGGGCCGATTCAGGTGGTGGCTAATACGGGCACGCTTACTAGTAATGTGCCGTTTCAGGTGATTAAGTGAGGGCGGGGAGTTAGGCCGGTAAGTAATGAAGGCAGACAACAAGAGCGGGGCTCACTTGGGCTCCGCTTTCGTCTTTTATAGCGGCAATCGTTTCGGCGTAATCGGGCGCCGACACGCCGGTAACTTGCCGATTTCACGTCGCGTCCTACACTTACTCTTATGCGGAATCGGCTGTGTTCATCGCTGTTTGGGTTAACTTCATTTGACTCAACTGCGCCGGCTGGGCATTGGGCGCGCGTGCTGGCGTTATTCACTGTGCTTTGCGTTAGCGTGACAACGACGATGACGGCGCAAGTTGCGCCTGGCGCCGGAGCTACTTCTGCGCCGGGGCACGGGTTCTCTCCGAAGCCGCAATCCGGAGAAGATCTGCCCGTCCCCGGACGGCCCGTGCCGGCGGATCGCGGCAACTTGTCGGAGCACAATATTGAGTGGGTCGCGACGCAGCCTCCGCAGGTGCAGATGGAATTTCTGCTGGGCTCGGCGGTGAATCACGATATCGGCGCGACCAATTTAATTGCGGGCATGGTCGATGGCTGGCGCGGCAAACTCAAGCCCACCGACCGGTGGGAGACGTTGCAGGATACAGCGCTCTACTCGAATGACCTGCGCGTGCGGGCGGCGGCGATCGAGATCAATCTGGCGGTGCGCAGCATAGCGAAGACCGACGCCGACGCCGACCAGTTGATGGACACCGCGCACAGGCTGACGGGCAGCCGCGCTTATTTTGCGTGGGAGCTGGGAATGCTTGCCAATCGCGGCATTCGGACGGAGCGCATTCACGAGTTGCTCGCAGAGTGGATTCATGATTCGAACCAGCAGGTGAGGTTTTGGTCGGTGGAAGGATTGGCGCACCTTGGGACGGACGAGACTATCAAGAATTTTCTCGACGTGTTTCGCAATGACCCGTCGCTGGAGGTGCGCGAGCGGGCGGGGTGCAGCCTGGCGAAATCCGGGATGCTGACGCGCGAGCAGCGCATGAAGGCGGTGCCGGGATTGATTGAGCTGGCGGACGATCCGTCGCTCGATGCGACTACGCGCAACTGGGTGTATCAGGCGCTGCGCGAGATTACGGGGATGAATATTGGGAATGATCCGGCCGCGTGGCGGAACTGGTATGCGGCGCACGGGGCGGAGAAGGTGCGCGAGATTCAGAAGGGCGATGTCTGGTCGGTGCTTGGGAATAGCTAGTGACTTGGCTTGCCTCAGCGGCTGAAGCCGGGTCTAAACTAAACATTACATCGCAGCGGTGAACCGCTGCGCCACCCAAAAGCAATCCCTGAAAATGTTTCCTTCCGCAGTCGCCTGACGTTGTCGCTGTCTTTTCCTGCAAGAGGCGATCACTTTACAACGACAACCTTCAACTCCGTCACCTGGCGAATCCAGCGCGCGGGACGTTTGTCGCCCGGGGCTACGATGCGGAACGGACCCTCTTTGGCGTCGAGCGGCTTGCCGTCGCGTTTGTCGGCGAGAATGATTTCTCGGACCGCGAAGGCGGGATCGATTTCGGCGAGCGCAAACGCGACTTTGTAGCCATCGGCCGCGGTCGCGAGCAATACCTCCGTCAGGCGCGCTCCGCGCAGCGAGTCGCCGAGCTGCACGCCCGCCATGGTCAGCACGGTGGCCAGCGGAACTCCCTCAAATTTTGCCGGCGTACCGCGGTCGTCCGTGGAGATGGTGACGTGCGCGGCGGCTGCGATTTGGGCGGCGGAAAGAGTAGTGGAGTGGCCGTCGGCGGTGGTGAGGGTGAGGGTCTGGGCGGCGGCTGCGGCGGCCAGGGCGAGGGCAAATATGCTTGCGACCAGCAATCTAGCGAGGTTGTTCCTGCCCTGGCTTCGCGATGGCGTCATAAAATCACCTCCCGGAGAGTGCGCGACTTTGGCGCTCTTAGGATAACGCCGACGCGTGAACATTCGCGTGCGCGGCTCGGTGTAATCGTTGCCGAGCGCCAACGAGCCTGGCGGCAATCAACTCGCCGATCATTCTTCCGGTCAATCTGGCAACCAAGCCGCCGATCAACCGATGATTATCCGCACGGCCGATCTTAAGCTGACGACCAAAGAACTCGACAAGGCGCGCGGCAGCGTTGAGAGCATTGTGAGGCAGCGGCATGGATACATCGGCGATCTGGCGGTTAACGGACTGGCTGACGGCGAGTGCATGCTGACGGCTACGCTGCGCGTGCCGGCCGATCAACTGGACGCAGTCATGAAGGAATTGAAGGCGCTCGGGCGCGTGGCTTCGGAGTCGCAGGGCGGGCAAGACGTTACGTCGCAGTATGTCGATCTGCGCGCGCGGCTCGCCAACTCTCGCAACACCGAGAAGCGACTGACCGACCTGCTGAGCCAATGCACCGGCGGTGGGCGGAGTAGGAATTTGCGAAGGGGCTCCCCGCCCGTCAAGGGGCTTTGTCTTTGTTAGTCGCTTCTTGTTTAGTCGCTTCTTTGGCAGCCGCATCTTTGGCGGTCACGTCTTGGGCAGTCAGGTCCAGTATGAACGCGGTCTGGTCGGCGGTGAATACGAACATGCGGTTGCCATCCGGCGAAAAAGTTTTAAACAGGATGGGATCGGCGAATGAGTATTGGCGCTTCAGTTGGGAGGTGGCGAGATTGTAGAGGCTGAGCTGGCTCGCCTCGTTTTCGACGGCAAGCAGGCCGTTCCGCGAGACTGCGGGGTTCGCGCCGAAAAAATGTCCCTTCTCCTGTCCGCCGGCGAGAGAGTACGTGAGCACCTGGTCACCGCTGGCGGAGACGATGACCCAGTCGCCCTCGACGAAAGCGTGCTCCACTTTGAACGAGCCCTTGTGAGTTGAAATCACGAGCCTGGCGATCACACTGTCATTGTGAAGATCAACTTGCTCGAGCAGGTAATCGTTGTCGGCCGCAATTTTTTTAAGCTCCGGATATTTTGCCAGCTCATCGCGGGCCGCGACGTTTTTGACCGGCCAGCGCAAGAGCACATTTCCCGTTCCGATAGAGAGCACGGGCACTTCTTTGGGAAAATAGCGCGACCAGACCAGCCGGCCGTCGCGAACATCGTGCAGCTCGACGTCTTCGTTACGAGCGATCGGGCCGCCGCCGGCAACGCCTGCAAGCTGGTTCAAGATCACCTGCATGCAGCCAAAGTCAAACCAAAAATCGGTCTCTTGATTGGACGTTCGAGCTCTCGCCTTCGAAATCAGCAGGTACGGCCCGTGTTGACTGGCGACCGCATCCCCGACTTTGTAGCCTAAAGAACCACGGCCCAAAGAGGGATTGAGGCGCGCGATGGCGCGTTCCGTCTCCATGAACTTGGAGAGATCCACATAGAACAATTGATCGGGAGCAAACCATGCGCCTTGGAAACCCCCGATCTCCATAGTGCGGATGTTGTGGGTTACATCCCACACCGCGCCGCGCGAGTTCTGGGAGATGGCCATCCAGTTGAAGTCGGGCGAGATGGCGACTGCTCGTGGTGGCGACAAACGGGCCTGCGGCAACTTGACCACCGCCAAGGGTGTCGAATCGGCGGAAATATTTTCGAGAGAATGCAGGACTAGCTCGCCGCTGATTTGCTCAGTCACCATGGTGGTACCGTAAACATCCGCCGCGGGGTGCTTGAAATCGACAGCAAGCTTTTCCGTTTTCAAGTCGACCAGACCCATGGGATCGTTTTTGAGCGGGCTGACGAAGAAGTAGTCGCCTTGGGTCGCGGAAGTCAGCTCGAGTCCGGAGCCCAACGCTATCCGCTGCAAGCGCTCCCCTGTAGGGAAACGCAGGACGGATGACTTCTTGGGATTTGCATCGAGGCCGACAATCCGGTCGGGCCCGAGAAAAGCAAAACTATTATCAGTAATTTCTTTGATGGATCCCGGCAGGTTGACTTCGCGTTGGGCGTTGAGGTCCCAGGCAAAGTGGACACCGTGGTGGGCCGCCAGAAAATAGCGGGCATCAGGAGAAAAACCCATTGCGATCACGCGTCCTTCGCCGGCGAGAAGCGAGCTCGCGAAGGCACAACCGGTGAAATAGTCCCAGCGGACGAAGTTCTTTTTGCTCACAATCGTGGAACCGGTCTGCACGTCAATCAACGACAATTCCATCTCCGAATTCAGGCAAGCCAGGGTCGATCCGTCGGGCGACAATTCATTTTGAAAACAGGGATACAAGATGGTGAGCTCGTGGACCGAACTCCGCTGCTGCTCGGCGATCGACCACGTCTCTACGCGCAGCGAACTGTTATAGAAAACGATGGAGCGAGAATCGGGAGCGAACTGGGCGCGGCGAGCGTCGACAGCTGGAATGTAAAACAGAACGGCGAACGGGTCTCGCGTCAGCACATGGATGCCGCCTTCATCCTGCGACAGAATGTATTTGCCGTCAGGGCTGAAGCGCAGATGAGTAACGTCGGGGCGAAGGGGACGGGCGAGCGCCTGCCTGAAGACCAGGCCGGGCAACGACTCCCTGGTTCCGAATCCGCTGTAGGCGATAACCTCGGCCTGCCACTTCGCGAATTCCGCCGTGCGGGATCCGGGTGGAAGATCCGCGCATCCGGAAGGCAAGACCGAAATATTCTTGAGCATCACGCCGAGCCTCCGCTCGGACGGCTTAGTCGAGCCCAAGAGATTCGACAGCCAGCTACCAGTCTTGCCGTGCGTCTGCTGGAAGCGATCCCAGAGATCGATATAGGCGTGCGGAGCATATCCCGCGCGCGCCATGGCGTAAAGCGCAACCTGATCGGCGGTGTATTGCTTGTCTTCTTCTTCGCCGCCGCGACCTGGCTTGCGCCCTTCGTTTTCGAGCATCTCGTGAAATTTCTCGAACACGTCCGCGCGATCGCCGACCTGAGTAACTCCAAGTAATTCGCGGAGGCGCGCGGTCATCTCGATCCCGCTCTGATGAGTAACTATGTGCCCGAGTTCATGAGCCAGGACGCCAGCCAGCTCGTCGTCGGTGTGCGCTAATGCGACCATCTTGCGGGCCACATACACCCGGCCGCCGGCAATGCTGAAGGCATTTGCCTCCGAGAGCTCGACCAGGGTGAAACGGAATTTCATCTGGTTGGGCGGTAAATGCTGAACCAGCCGGTCGCCTATTTCGCGGAGATGCGCGTTGAGTTTGTCGTCGTCGATGATTCTGATTCTGCGAGCCAGGCTTTCCGCCATGGCATCACCCAGATCGACCTCCTGCTGATCGGAAAAGATATTCTGCTCATGGGAGACGGCCTGAATAGCGGGCGGGAGTGGACAGTTTGGCTGCGCGGAGAGTGGAGCGGCGGACAGGACAGCTACCAAGAACGCCGAAATGAGACAGACGAACAGACGAGGCGGCGTGTTAGATCGCGTAATTGATGATGGACCGTTCAACCCGCCTGCCTCCCGTAAGTCGGGTGACGAACCATGTTACAAGCCGGGGCGTGGAAGTCAACTTTGAAGTTGGAAAATTGGAGGGTTCTTGACTGTTTACTTCCTACTGTGAACTTCCCCGGCGCCGACGCTCGCACAGGCGGGGCGCCCGTCCGTGGATGGTGAGTTGTTGGATGTGATGGTATTTGGATGTGACGGTATAATGTATCACATGAAAAAAGCGTCGATTCGCGACCTCCGGTACGAATTCAAGAAGATCGAGCGCCTTCTGCTCCAGGGCGAAGAGGTCCAGATAACCAAGCGGCGGCGTGTCATCGCGCGCTTGACTCCGGAGAGCGCGCAGCCTCGGGCCGAGATGCCGGATTTCCTGGGCCGGTTACGCGAGATCTACGGTGACAAGGTGCTGAAAATCAGCGGCGCCGATGTGATCGCGAAAGACAGGAGCCGGTATTGACGGCCTACCTTGACGCCAGCTTCCTCGTTTCGCTCTGCACGGTGGATATTAATTCCCCCGTTGCCGCCCGGATTATGGAGGATTCCAAGGGGATTCGCATTGTTTCGACACTCGCCGAATTGGAGGCCCTGAATGCCCTGAAACTGCGCGTATTTCGCAAGGAGATTACGGTCGCTCAAGCGGATTTGTCGGCGCAGGCTTTTGAGAAAGATTTGCGCGAGGGAGTATTCCGACTTCAGCCCTTGACGGAACAGACGTTCGAACGGGCCCGCCAGTTGTCTCGCCAAAACACTGCACGGCTGGGCACGCGGACGGCGGATAGTTTGCACGTAGCTGCGGCCCTGACGATTGGGGCGGATTATCTCTATACGTTTGATCAGCAGCAGAGGAAGTTGGCGCGGACAGTTGGGTTGAAATTGAGCTAGCGCTGCTGAGCTGCCTGGATGGGCGGTCGAGAGCAAGAGTCGTCAGGTGCTGCGTTCCGAGTTCGTGCTCGCACGGACGGGCGCCCGCGCCTCCATTTGGACTATGCGAAGAGGAATTCTTTGGTTCTTAGTTCTTTGATCGTGTCGCGGAGCTTGGCTGCTTTCTCGAACTCGAAGCGCTTGGCGCTTTCTCGCATGTCGCTTTCCAGGTTTGCGATGTAGGCGTCTAACTCTTCTTGCGATTTGAAGTCTGGGATGCCATCGGCTTCGGGGCCGGTCAGGTCGGTGTAGTCGGCGCCTACGATGGCGACCAGCGTCATATCGAGCGGGCGGATGATGGATTCGGGCGTGATGTTATTTGCTTCATTGTAGGCTTGCTGAATGGCGCGACGGCGGTTGGTTTCGTCTAACGCCTTCTTCATTGAATCGGTCATGCGGTCGGCGTAGAGGATGGCGCGGCCATTTAGATTTCTTGCGCAGCGACCGATGGTCTGGATGAGCGAGCCGCTGGAGCGCAGGAAGCCTTCTTTGTCGGCGTCGAGAATTGCTACCAGCGAGACTTCGGGCAGGTCGAGGCCTTCGCGCAGAAGATTGATGCCGATCAATACATCGAACTCGCCCTTGCGCAGGTCGCGCAGAATTTTTACGCGCTCGAGGGTCTCGATCTCGGAGTGCATGTAGCGGCACTTCACTCCTACTTCGCCGTAATATTCGGCCAGGTCTTCGGACATGCGCTTGGTCAGCGTTGTTACTAACACGCGCTCGTTGCGCGAGACGCGATCGCGGATCATGTGCAGCAGATCGTCGATCTGGCCTTTTACGGGGCGGATTTCGACCGGCGGATCGATGAGGCCGGTGGGACGGATGATCTGCTCGACGACTACTCCCGCGGATTTGGTAAGCTCATACGGGCCGGGTGTCGCCGAGACATAAACGAGCTGGTTGGTGCGGTGCTCGAACTCTTCGAAGGTTAGCGGGCGATTGTCTAACGCCGAAGGCATGCGAAATCCGTACTCGACCAAGACCTGTTTGCGCGAGCGGTCGCCGTGATACATGGCGTGGAGCTGCGGGACGGTCTGGTGCGACTCGTCGATGAACATCAGAAAGTCGCGCGGAAAATAATCGAGCAGCGTCGGCGGAGGCTCGCCCGGCAATCGGCCGGTGAAGTGGCGCGAATAGTTTTCGATGCCGTGGCAGTAGCCCATGGCCTTGATCATTTCAAGGTCGTACATCACACGCTGGTGAACGCGCTGCGCCTCGACCGTCCGGCCCTGCTTTTCGAGTTCGACCTCCCACCAAGCCAGTTCTTTCTTGATCGATTCGACAGCTGACGCTTTCGTTTCGTCCTTCATCACATAATGCGTTTTCGGATAAATCGGCAGCCGCATGTAGCGCTGCTTGACCGTCCCGAAGAGCGGGTCGATCTGCGAGAGCGATTCGATCTCGTCGCCGAACATTTCGATGCGATAGGCCATGTCATCGTAGGTGGGATAGATTTCGATGACGTCACCGCGCACGCGAAACGTGC
Source organism: uncultured Acidobacteriaceae bacterium (assembly GCA_963803645.1). Lineage (GTDB taxonomy): Bacteria > Acidobacteriota > Terriglobia > Terriglobales > Acidobacteriaceae > Acidiflorens. Next base: position 221,811 of record CAWDNK010000008.1, read on the forward strand.
CGCGGCGGAAGTCGGTTTCGCTGCGCTCGTAGAGAATATCGACCAGCTTGCGGGTGATTTCGCCGCGCTTGATCTTCTGCCCTTTTTCCACGAAGAGCATCATGCCGTAGTAGGCCTCGGGCGAGCCGAGTCCGTAGATGGCGCTGACGGAGGCGACGATCAGGCAGTCGCGGCGTTCGAAGAGCGAGCGCGTGGCCGAGAGGCGCAGCTTGTCGAGCTCGTCGTTGATGGTCGATTCCTTTTCGATGTAGAGGTCGGCGGCGGGCACGTAGGCTTCGGGCTGATAGAAGTCGTAATAGGAGACGAAATACTCGACCGCATTCTGCGGAAAAAAGTTTTTGAACTCGTGGTAAAGCTGGGCGGCGAGGGTTTTATTGTGCGCCATGACGATGGTCGGGCGATTGGCCGCCTCGATTACCTTGGCCATGGTGTAGGTTTTGCCCGAGCCGGTGACGCCAAGCAGAACCTGATGCTGCTCGCGGTCGAAGACGCCGCGGGTGAGCGCGTCGATCGCCGAGCGCTGGTCTCCCTGGGGCTTGTAGTTGCTGATGAGACGGAAATCCACTGTGGTTTTTATTATAGGGGACGGCGGGGGAGTGGATGGGGGCGCGAGAATGGGCAACCGGAACGGCAATTCATTCAAGGAACTAGTGTGTAATTTCGCCCGTGACCATGTAGCTTCCGGAAGTTTGTACTAGGTGATTTACCCTAGAATCGCTCCAAAAGAGGCGTCCGGCCTCCCGTAGAGGCTGTAGATTTCACAAAAAAGTTGATCATTTTTCGTGGTTTTCCCGCAAAAAATCATAGGCTGCTGTGAGATTTCACATTTAGTTAATGCTCAGGCCGACAATTGGTCGCGTGAGTGCTCAAGCTACGGCAACGAATCCGAATTCCCGATGTGCCCGTGTCCTGGTTCGGTTGGATACCCGACGTTCAGTGTGCGGTGCGCGTCTGGAGGTGCAACCAATGGACGAAAAGATCGACCAGATGGGACCCCGGGAGCGGCAGATCGTGGATTTGCTGTTGCAGGGATGCGACAACTCGGAGATTGCGCGCGACCTGAATATGGCCGAGCGCACCGTGAAAGCATACTTCAATCGCCTGTTCGTGCGGTTCGGAATCAAGGGTGGTATCAAGCGCGTCAAACTCGCAACTTTACTTTATAGGAGACAGCTATGGCAGGAGAAACGGGGATCCTCCGCGGACCCAACGAACGCGAACACATCATCATTCAACGCGTAGCCGAGGGCTGCAAAAATAGCGAGATCGCTCATTCGCTAGGGACGACCGAGCACGTCGTGAAGAACGACCTGCGCCTGATCTATGACAAGCTGGGTCTGTGGAACCGGGTGGAGCTGGCGCTCTGGTATGAGGCGCGGCGTTTCGAGCAGGCCTATAGCAACTGAGCTTTTTGCAACTGCATTTTTGGGACGCCGGCGAGCGTTCCTCCTGGTTCCCGCCGGCGCAGCCCATCCCGTAAAGACTCACCCTCCCGCAAGCCCCATCACAGCATTTCCATCAGAGCATTTCAGCATCACAGCATTTCAGTTCCCCACAAATGATGCAGATGGAGCACGCCGCGCAGCCGGCGGTCTTCATCGACCACCATCAGCGAGGTGATCTTCAGTTCTTCCATGCGGGCCAGCGCGGTGGCGGCGAATTCCTGCGGTCCTATGATTTTGGGAGAGCGCGTCATGCACTCTTGGGCAGTCAGGTCGAGGGTATTTTTGCCGCGCTCCTGGAGGAGGCGGCGGAGATCGCCGTCGCTGATCACGCCCAGCAACTGATCGCCGTCGACCACCGCGGTTACGCCCAGTTGCTTGCGTGACATCTCATAAATCACGTCCGGCATTTTTGTGTGCGGCCCCACGCGCGGCACGGCATCGCCGGAGCGCATGAGCGATTCGACACGCGCCAGCCGCTTGCCGAGCTTGCCTCCGGGATGCAGATTGGCGAAGTCTTCTTCTTTGAAGCCGCGTTTTTCCGAGAGCGCGACCGCGAGGGCGTCGCCGAGGGCGAGCATGGTGGTGGTGGAAGCCGTTGGAGCGAGGCCGAGGGAGCAGGCTTCTTTTGAGATGGAACAGTCTAGGGCGACTTCGGCGGCGGCGGCGAGGGTAGACGATGAGTTCGCGGCGGACGAGGACAAGAATGTCCGCTCCACACGATCTTCGCACGTCATGGTGATGAGCGGCACCTGAAGCCGTTTGATCGTCGCCAGCAATTGCAGAATTTCCTCGGTCTCGCCACTGGCTGAGAGCACGAGCGCGACGTCGCCGCGCACAATCATTCCCAGATCGCCATGCAGCGCTTCGACGGGATGCAGGTAGAGTGCGGGCGAGCCGGTGGAGCTGAGGGTAGCGGCAATCTTGCGCGCGATCAGTCCGCTCTTGCCCATGCCGGAGACCACGACACGCCCCTGGCAGTGAAAGAGCAGATCGACGGCGCGCTCGAAATCGGCGGCCATCGGCCCAGCGAGGCGGTCGGCGAGAGCGCGCAGGGCCTCGGCCTCAATGCGCACCACGTTTTCGCCTATGTGCTTCATGAAGGAGGAATGTTAGCAGAAGGGCGCGAGCATCGAAAATTTACAGCGGCGATCAGAGGAACAAGGCGCGATATGGATGTGGCGGAGATCGAGGATTGTCACCAGGGATACCACGAGCTGCTTCTCACGGTGGTGGCGACTAGACGAGGCGCGGGGCGATTATCAGGAGCGTTGTTCCTTTTCTTCTTCTCTTTCTTCTTCTTCCCGGTGGCTGAGGAACAGTTGCACGAAAACTCCGGAGATCAACGCACAGACGAATCCGATCCAGAGCCACAACGTATTCCTGCTTTGGAATCCAAGCCCAAGTACCAGGACGCTCAGAAGGGCCATGACAGTGGTGAGAAACGCTTTGAGTCTCCGCCCGGAGCGCTTGGACGACGCGGCGGGGTCCGGGAGTTGGCGGGGAAGATCACTCTGCGGAGATGGGCGGCTAGCCATGGAAAAAGCGCTCCTTCACAGTGGCCCTAAGCGTAGACCCGCGCGGGACGGCAGTCAATGGTCACGCTCGCCGGGGTGAATGCCGTTTCCGGTTAATGCTATTTCCGTTTAATGCCGTTTGAAGAGCAGGGCCACAGCTGTGCCTAGCGTTAGCGCTTCTACGATGAGGGCATACGAGGTCAGCTTTTTTGCGGTCGCAAACTTGGCTACGAGCCTGCTGACAATGATTCCCAACACAATAAGGGGCGACCAGAAGAGCCGGTACAGGCAGAGAAATCCCAAGCTTTGCGGCACACGGTTCAGACCGAAATTGAGCAGCGCCAGAGAGACGGGCGCGCTCAGGCTGAAAAGCAAGAGGAGTTGCGAATAGGTGGTATAGGGGCGCTCGAACTTCGCAAGTACCCAGAGTAGAAAAAAGGTTGGAATCGTAAACAGAAAGGCGATAAAGATAAAAAGCATGAGGTCGCCGGCGGCATACATGCCACTGGCTCCCGATACATCGGCGGGATGGGCGATTTCCAGGAAGTATCTGCCCAGAAGCAAGATCGCCGAAACAACGATGACAGCGGCATATCCCCCGGCGATCAGCCAGAGCTGCATCCGCGCAGAGACAGGTTTCACGCGAGCATTCTAGCGTGCGAAGAGCCAAGTTCAGCGAATGTATCGAGGGCAAGTGCCGAGATCGGAAATAGAGATGACGGTTCGGGGGAACATACCCTTCTCGTTGTAGATGCGCTCCAGGACACGATGCCCGTGGGCGAAATTGGGATCCATTTCCAGGGTGGCGCGGGCCTGCTGGAGCGCCTCATCGTAGCGGCGCGCGAAGTAAAGAATCTCCGCGTCATCGGTGTTGATGATGGCCGAGAGCGGATCCGCCTGACGCGCCCGCTCGATCTCCGCCACCGCTTCATCCATTCGTCCGAGCGCCGCCAGATCGTAGGCGTACCAAAAGGTGGAATAGCCGTGGACTGAGCAGTCCTCAGAAGTGATCGTCAACCCGGTGGCCCGGATGCTCGAGCGCCTGCGCCTGAATCGCTCGATCCCACGGGCCGCCTTGCCAGTTGTCTTTCACTCGGCCTTCGTGGATCCAGGGCGGGAGCGCCATTTGCAGGCGCCGGCTCAGCGCTTGCAGATACGACTCGTAGACTTCGCGCAACTGAGCCAGCTTTTCGCTCGCGTCGGGGTTGTCGTTGACGGTCACGCCGCGCCAGGCCAGTTCCGTCTTCACTTTCATTCGATCTTCGGGAGTGAGCCGGTCGGGGTCATGCGGGCTGTAGCGCGAGTTCACCACCTGCGCCAGATCGACGGCCGCGTGCCGCGCCATCGCAAAGGTCAGCTTCGCCTGATCGGCGTGGATGCCGTCGATGCCGGTCATCACCAGGGAGGTCACGTCGAGCATCACCGTGAGCGCGCCTAGCCACGATTGGTTGCTGTGCTGCGAGCGGAAGAATGAGAGCACCGGATAAGAAATCTGGCTCGAAAGAAGATCGGCGCACCAGCGCTCCCAGTCGCGGAAGATGTTGTCGAGCACTGTCTGATCGGGGCAACAGCCGAGGCGGCCCAGAAATTCGGTGGCCGTGGGCGGCGATCCGGCGCGCGCATCGAGCAGCGAGATTTCAGTCTCGCGCGCCGCAAACGAGTTGTAGATGACGGGCAGGTAACCGACTACCACTCCGAGAAATGCAAAGCCCATGCCCGCTTCCATGACCGCCAGTGCGCGAGCGGTGAGGCTGCTGGGAGTGATGTCTCCGTAGCCGAGCGTAAAAAAAGTTTCGCCGCTCAAGTAGATCACCTTCACGAAGGTGATTTTTTCGTTGGCCAGCGTTATATGCTCGCCCAATCCGTATTGCACGCAGGCAAAACCGAAGATCAATCCGAGGGCCCAGAATCCGAGCAAAAAGATCAGTGACAGCGGACCGTAGTAGGCGAGAAAACCTTCACGCCGCGACCCCGACTTGATGTGGCTCGCAAAACCCGTCCAGCGCGGCCAGGTGGTTCGGTAGAACAGAGCGGTGATGCGAAAATGCCGCTGAATACGCCGCGGCAGCACGATGGTTTCAAACGCATCGAGCAGGATGCTGAAGATAAGAAAAATGCCGCCGATGGAGGCCAACACGTGCATACGGGATTTGTATCAGATGTGGCGGAATGGTAACAGATTCAAGACAGATTGCAGATTGAAGAAGTCAGACTGTGGAAGTAAAAGCCCATAGTGCATTGATTAGATGATGCAGAAGAGAGCCGCTGAACCCCTGCAATTTCACTTCTGCGATCTGATTTGTTACTTCTGCGTTCTCCTACGGCGTGGCGCGCGCAACGTCGATCGCGCGACGGACGGCCTGCAGCTCTTTCAGCAGGCCGCGGAGGTTGCGCGTGTCGAGGGCATTGGCGCCGTCGCTTTTGGCCTCTGCTGGATTATCGTGAACTTCCATGAAGATGCCGTCGACGCCCGCCGCCACTGCCGCGCGCGAGAGCACCGGAATAAATTCCGGCTGGCCTCCGCTGACCGCGGGGCTGTCTCCGTCTCCGTGGCTCGCGGATGGCAACTGCACCGAGTGGGTCGCGTCGAAGACCACCGGCGCAAACTTGCGAATGATGGCTAGCGAGCGCATGTCGACGACGAGATTGTTATAGCCAAAACTCGAGCCGCGCTCGGTGACGAAGACTTGCGTGTTGCCGGCGTCGCGGCACTTTTCGACGGCGTGCTTCATGTCCCAGGGCGAGACAAACTGGCCTTTTTTGATATTCACCGGGCGCCCGCTGAGAGCAGCGGCGACGATGAGGTCGGTTTGGCGGCAGAGAAAGGCTGGGATTTGCAGAACGTCGACGACTTCGGCTACAGCGGCGACGTCCGCGACCTGATGCACGTCCGTCAGCACCGGAATGTGCACCTGGTCTTTCACTTTTTTCAGAACGCGCAGGCCTTCCTTGATGCCGGGCCCGCGAAAACTGCGGATGGAGGTGCGATTCGCCTTGTCGTAGGAAGCCTTGAAGATGAACGGAAAGTTGAGCGAGCGCGTCACGCCTTTGACAATCTCGGCCATGCGCAGCGCGTGCTCTTCACTCTCGATCACGCAGGGACCGGCGATTAAAAAAAGATCGCCCGAGCCGATGCGGACGTTATCGATTTGGAAAGAGGAGGACAAAACTTATGCCGTTACACCCATTGTTTCACCACGGAGTCACAGAGACACGGGGAAAACCAAATCTCTTGATAAAACCTTCTCTTGTTGGTTTCGACAGTTTTTGAGGTTTTCTCTGTGTCTCTGTGGTGAACGCGCGTTTACCTTCCTACCACCTTCTGCGGGCGCAAGAACATTTCTACTTCCGTCGCCTCTCTGTGCTCTTTGCGCTGCTGTCCATGCGCGTACGAGGCACCGATGAATGATTTGAAGAGCGGGTGCGGCTCGAGCGGCTTGGATTTGAACTCGGGATGGAACTGGCAGCCGATGAAATATGGGTGTCCCGGAATTTCCACGATCTCGACGTAAGTTCCGTCGGGCGTCGAGCCGGAAATCTTCAGGCCGCCGGCCGTCATGGTCTCTTCATACTCGCGGTTGAACTCATAGCGATGCCGGTGCCGTTCGCTGATCTCGTTCTGGCCATAAATTTTATGGGCGAGCGTTCCCGGCTCGATTTTGCAGGGCCACGCGCCCAGGCGCATTGTGCCGCCGAGTTCTTCCACGCCGCGCAGCTCGCGCAGCTTGTAGATCACGCGATGGGGAGTTGCCGGATCGAACTCGCTCGAATTGGCGTCGGCGAGCCCGCAGACGTTGCGCGCAAATTCAATGCAGGCGGTCTGCATGCCGAGGCAGATCCCAAAATATGGCACGTGCTTTTCACGCGCGTACTGGATCGCCTTCAACATGCCTTCGATGCCGCGCTTGCCAAAGCCGCCGGGGACGAGCAATCCGTCGTAGCCCTCGAGCTGAGCTTCGTAGCTTTTGTCGTCTGCGTCGGTCGCTTCCAGGCCCTCGGCCTCGATCCAGTTCACTTCGAGCTTCAGGTTGTGGGCGAGCGCGCCGTGGACCAGCGCTTCTTTCAGCGATTTATACGAGTCTTCGTATTCGACATATTTGCCGACGATGCCGATGCGGACCACATCTTTCGGGTTATAAACGCGGTGCACGAGGTCGTTCCACTTCGAGAGGTCGCGATCTTTGGCTTCGAGGTGCAGATACTTCAGCACCAGCGTATCGACATTTTCATGCGCGAAACAAACTGGGACTTCGTAAATCGAGGCGACATCTTTGGCGGTGATCACCGCCTCTTCTTCGACGTTGCAGAAGAGCGCAATCTTCCCCTTGATGTCTTTCGAAAGGAAGCGGTCGGTGCGGCAGAGCAGAATGTCGGGCTGAATTCCCACGCTGAGCAGCTCTTTCACCGAGTGCTGCGTGGGCTTGGTCTTGAGCTCCTGCGCGGCGGCTATGAACGGCACCAGCGTCACGTGCACAAACAACGTGTTCTCGCGGCCATTTTCCTGGCGCATCTGGCGGATGGCTTCGATGAAGGGCAGCGACTCGATGTCGCCGACTGTGCCGCCGATTTCGACGATCAGCACGTCCACATCCTGCGCGCACTTTTTCGCGGCAGCCTTGATTTCGTTGGTGACGTGCGGAATGACCTGCACGGTTTTTCCGAGATAATCGCCGCGGCGTTCTTTGGCGATGATTTGCTCGTAGAGGCGGCCGGTGGTCCAATTGTTGTCGCGCGAAAGCTTGGCGTGCGTGAAGCGCTCGTAGTGGCCGAGATCAAGGTCGGTCTCGGCGCCGTCATCGGTGACGAAGACTTCGCCGTGCTGAAAGGGAGACATGGTGCCCGGATCGACGTTCAGGTAGGGGTCAAACTTCATGATGTTGACCTTGAGTCCACGGCTCTCGAGCAGGCAGCCGATGGAGGCTGCGGCCAGTCCCTTGCCCAAAGAAGACACAACTCCGCCCGTCACAAAGATGTACTTTGCCGACATCGCTTCCTCGCTTGAATTGTGATTGAAAGATTGTGCAGGTTGGGGTGCACAATCAATTATGCCAGAGAATTATTGGGATGGGAATGTGGAAAAAAGGGGGCAGTTGCCGGCTGCCGGTTCCCAGTTGCCAGTAAGACCAAGCCTCCGAATCGGCTTGCAATATGCTGATTCCGCGGCCTTCATTTGCATCCAACTTTTAGACCGTCCTTGAAAGCGCGATAATACCGTGAGCATGAAATCCGCGGCCGGAATATTTGTGATTATTGCCTCAGTGGTAATCCTCACTGGCGCTGCGCCGCAATTCCTCTCCGCCCAAACGCTGGCTAGCCGCCTTATTCTCAAAGACGGCACTTATCAGTCGATCACCAAATATGAGATCAACGGCGAACGCGTGCGCTACTTCAGCGCCGAGCGCGGCGAATGGGAGGAGGTTCCGAACGCGCTGGTCGATTGGGATGCCACCAACAAGTATGAGCAAGGCCGCCTCACCGGAGGGCCGGTGCCGGAGGCTGCCGAACTTGACAAGGAACTGGAAGCCGAGCGCAAGGCCGCATTGTCGCGCTCGCCTGAGGTCGCGCCTCGCCTGCGGCTCTCCGACGAGGGCGGCGTTTACCTGCTTGATACCTATCAGAACGAGCCCGAGTTGGCGGAGATCCAGCAGTCGGGCAGCGACCTGAATCGCAGCAAGGGAGCCAATATTCTGCGCGCGGCCATTAATCCACTCTCAGGCTCCAAGCAGTCGATTGAGCTGCCCCAACCGCACGCCAAGGTGCAGGCGCACACGGGCGTGCCGTCGGTCTATGTCAACGTAAGCGCGGATACGGCGGAGGGCCCGCCGGCCGTCGCTTCGGGTGCGGAAGAAATGGGCCGGGTTCCGACCGATGCGCCCGCGCTGCCGCCGACCGAGCGCTTCAAGATTATTCGTGTCGAGTCGAAGGGCAACAAGCGCGTGGCCGGAGCGCTGAAGGTGAGCGTGACTGGCAACACCAAAACGGATGAGCGTTTCGTCCCGGCGACCGTGACCGCCATGACGGGCGGCTGGATCAAGATCACTCCCATCGATGCCCTGCCGGCGGGTGAATATGCGGTGGCGGAGATGCTGGGCAAGGATTCGATCAACCTGTATGTATGGGATTTCGGGGTGAACCCGAACGCGCCTGCTAATGCGTTCGTGCTGAAGCCGGATGCGGCGGAGGCGCCGAAGGATGACGCGCCGAAACCGCTGGAGAAGCGGGAAAAACAGTAGATGCGCTTCAGTCCATGCATGCTTGCAGCCTAACCAACCAGCTGGTAGACTAGTCTACAAGGAGCAAAGCCATGACTACGGTTGGAGCCTTTGACGCCAAGACTCACCTACCCGCACTGCTGGAAAGAGTCTCCAAGGGGGAAGTAATTCAGATCACGCGAAGGGGAGTGCCAATCGCGAAGCTCGTGCCTGTCACGTCCGCGGAAAACAAGGATCCGGAACAGATTGTCCGCGATATTCGCGAGGCTCGAAAGGGCGCGAAGCTGGGAGGAATCTCCATCAAAGAGTTAATTAATGAAGGCCGACGTTAAGCGATTCGTGGTCGATGCCTCGGTTGCCGTGGCATGGTGCTTCCCGGACGAGGCCACTCCGTTCACCGAGGGAGTCTTAAGATTGTTCGCTCATGGAGCACAAGGCGTAGTGCCTTCTATTTGGCCTCTCGAGATCGCGAATGCCTTGGTCGCCGGCGAGCGCCGCAAGCGCATCTCCATGGCGCAAACGACGATACTGGTGGATAGGATTGCGCACTTGGCAATCTCAGTGGAAGGGAGCGATCCGGCACGATCATTCGGCGAGGTTCTTTCTCTCGCGCGTCAGGAACGCCTGACTCTGTATGATGCCGCGTATGCCGAATTGGCTTTGCGACTGGCCCTTCCGCTCGCCAGCCTCGACGATGAATTGCGACGCGCAGCGCTGCGGATCGGCATCCCGCTGGTTTCTATTTGATTTGGCCCTGGGTCAGAGTTTCGAACCCGTGGGCTAGGTCTCCACCATACCGCGCGAGGCCACGCCAATATTGTCGCGGGTGGTGTTCTTTACCACGTACATCATCTCGTCGGCCTGGCGAATAATGTCGTGCGGAGTCTGGGCGTCGTGCGGAAATGTTGCGAGGCCCATGCTGGCGCGCACGGGCAGATTCAACGACTGCTCGGTGCAGAAATTTCCATTCCGCAATGATTCCTGCAAGCGCCGCGCCACCACTACCGCCTGGTCTTTGCTGGTCTGCGGCAAGAGGACCACGAACTCGTCTCCGCCATAACGGAAGGCAAAATCGATCAGCCGCAATTGCGCCTTGATCAGGTATCCAACTTCGGCCAGCAGCCGGCTTCCCACCAGATGACCATGGGTATCGTTGACGGACTTGAAATGATCGAGATCGATAAAAATTACGCTGAACTGGTAGCCAAAGCGCGCCGAGCGGTAGACCTCGGTTTCGAGCGTCTTATAAAGATGCCGCGCATTGAACAGGCCGGTGCAGTCGTCGGTGATGGTCAGTTCCTGAATTTTTTCGACGGCGCGCGCGTTCTCGATCGCAATCGCGGCGTAGTCGCAGAGCGCCTGTAGGAAAAACAGCTCCTGCTCGCTCGCACCCACCGAAGCGTTGATCAGCTGGATCACGCCCAGGACGCGGTGTTTCGAGCGCAGCGGCACACAGATCACGGAGCGCGTCTGCAAACGCGTTATCTCATCGAGGCGCGACGAAAAGCGCTGGTCCGCCGCCACATCCGGAACGATCAGAGGCTGACCGTGGCGAGCCACCCAACCGGCAATTCCCTCCCCCACTTTGAGCCGGGCCTTCGACAAAACCTCGGCCGCCGCGCCCACTGCAATGGCGAAATAGAGCTCATCTTTCTCTTCATCGACCATGAGCAACGACCAGGTATCGGGACGGAAATATTCCGCCATCTTTTCCATGATGGTTTGGAGAATGGAGTCGAGGTTGAGCGACGACGTGAGCGCTTTGGCGACGTCGTGAAAAATCGTCAGCTCTGGCGACAGGCGGATTGGGGACGAACCCGCAGCTTCTGACATCCACTCCTCGAGGCAGGTGGGAATTACAAAATTATAAGTTTGGGCACGCCAACCCGGCAACGAACGATGGTAATAGGTACCCCCGGTGCCAAGGGCAACCCGTCAAAAACCGCCATCCGCGCTGATTTTGGGCTCCTCCCATGCACTAACAGCGACCACGATCACCTTCGAGCGTATGGAATCGACCAAGACCCAACCGAAGCCGCGCCGGCTTAGTAGACTGGATTAGTCCCCCAGGCCTAATTCGGCGTTCGCTAATTCACCGTTCGCACCGTCGCCGGATCGAGCAGCACAAACGAGCACCCGGTCGAGGGATAACATAACAGGGTGCCGCGCCGGACAAATCGGCTGGGTACATTGTCCGGCGCAGGGACTTTGAAATCGAGGCTCTTCAGTTGTTTGCCCTCGAGCTTCATCTTGTCCGATCCGCTGATGAATTTCACGTCTTCGACCTTGAAGGTCTTGCTTTTGCCGTCCGACGCCAGCAACACGAAAAATTCCGCTGACTCGATTCCGGTTACGAAGTGCGGCAGCTTGAAAGTGCGTTCGCGAAGAACAATGTCGGCGGCCTCGACCGCATTCGACTTCGATCCCTTGCCGGTTAAAAAATCCAGATTCGCCTGCGCGGCATCCAGTTCGGTCCTGTATTCATCCAGCCCAAGCTGGGTCGAGAGTGGAATCCGGTAGAGCGCCAGGCGGCACATCTCAAGCGCTTTGGCAGTCTGATGAGTACGCTCGTACAAATGGCATAGATGGCCGGCCACCACGCCGTCCTGAGTCAGATCCCACGAGGCCCGCAGATACTGTTCGGCTGACTCCAGATCTGACATCCGCTCCTGCACCCAGCCGAGCGTGTCCCAATAGGCGGCCAGCGTGAAAATTGCCCTTAGGTTTTCAACCTTGAGATCTGGAAGCGTGATCTTCTGCGATTCTTCTTCCACGGTGCGCACCGCTTTTTTCGAATAGTCGAGGGCCAGAGGCAATTTCAAATCCGCGTTCGCCATTTCGTAGGCGACGTTGTTGAAATTATTGCCCATCGGATCTATCTCACCCAATTTGGTGAACGCCGATACTGCTTTGTCGCGCTCACCGGCTTTCAGATAGGCCAATCCCAAGAGCGTTTGTACGCTGGCCTGATCCTGACCAAGTTTCGCCGCCGCCTCCAGGGCCTCAGCCGCCTCGGAATATTTTTTCATCTGCCAGAGGCAGCGGCCGAGGTTCATGGCACCATCCAGATCACTCGGATGCGCCTTCACAAAGTCCTTCCAGACGGGCAGCGCATTGTCGTATTGGGCGAGCGCCATCAGGCCCGAGCCCAGAGCCTTCGGAATCGCGGGCTCATCGGGAGCAGCCGCCATCGCGTTGTGAAACGCATCAATCGCGGCGTCGTACTGCTTCTGGGCCAGCAGCGCGACGCCCAGCATGACCCAGGCGCGCGCAAATTTTGGATCGGTCGTCACCGCGCGATAGAGCGACGAGACCGCGCCTTGCAGATCCTGCTTTGCCAGAGCGTCGCGCGCATCGCTTTCCAGGTGCGTCGCCTTTTCGTTTGAACTGTCAGGCAGATTGCGGAGAGAGCCGATCGAGGCAAAGGGCGAGTTGGTCTCCGAACTCGCCGACAAAGTCCCCGGCGTGCCGGCAAATGGAATGAACTGCCCGTAATCGTCCTGTACGGTCTTCACAAACTCCTTGTAATCGTCCCGCTCTTTTACCGGAACCTCCATCATGATGGTCTTCAGGTGACGGTGCGTGATCAGCTTGTGATCCTTGAATTCGTAGGTCGCGTCATATTGCGCAAAGTCGCGCTTCCAGTGAATGGCGGCGGGAGTTTCAGGCCGATAACCATCGGGCAATTCCATGGCGCTGTCGAATTCGACATCAGTCGGCTCGCCGAGGAAGGTCGGCCCAAGGGGCAAGAGATCTTCATCGCCGGGCGCGGGCAGCGAGATGATGGGGTTGGGCGCAAAGGTTCGATGATTCGCCCAGTCCCCATAATCCTTGCGCGTGTACTTATAGGCAAAGTGAAACGGTTCGTCGGTCTTCTCCGAAGAGCTGGCCGTGACCTCGCTCACATCGCCGCCAAACCCCAGATTGTTTGAGATTCTTTGCCCCAGTTCTTTCCACTGCTGCACGGCTACCATCCGAAAAGCGGCCCGCAGCGCATACTCGACGTCGCCCCGGGCAGAGAGCTCGGCTTGTCCTTCAAATACGCCCGAGTCGTTCAGCTTGGCATTCATGGTGTATTTTTCGGTCGAGTCAAAGGGCGGATGCGGGGGAGTCATGACCAGCTCCGCGGTATCTTTCCAGACGACGAGCGCATGTTTGTCGCGCAAGGGCGGCACGAGGTACTGGTACGGTCCCACTTCGGCGGTCGTGTCCAGCCAGACCAATGCGTTTCCTCTGGGGACGACGGTAATCACGTGATCGAACTGCCCCGGAGACGGCACGTCGGCGTCCACCTCGACTGTGGTGCTGATGATGGCGGGATAGGCCGGGATGCCGACGGCTGAAAGCATCGCGGCCAGCAGCGTGTGCTTGTCCTTGCAATCGCCGTACTGGTTCTCCAGAACCGTCTCGGCCCCGTGGGGCTGGTAGCGTCCAATGCCGAAGGCTACCCCGATGTAGTGGAACTGCGTGCTCACGTAGTTATAAAGCGCCCGCAATTTTGCGTCGTCGTTGGGCGCGTCCTTCGTCAACTCCGCTGCCTTGGCGGCCACCTCGGGCGTCGGCTTTACTTTTTCCGCCTGCAAATCTCCATACCAGCGCCCCATCTCCGACCAACTCGCGAAGCTGCTTAAGAGCACGTCCGCGCGCGGAAGGCGTCCGCGAGACTGTTGCCATAACTGTTCGGTCGCTTCGCGCTTCTGGTTCGCTTCATCTTTACGCTGAAGATTCTGGGTGTGCCAGGTGTAGACGCGGTATCCGTCTTTTTCGCTGATCTGCGGCTGTAGGGTTGCGCTCTTGATCTTCATGGCGCGGTCGCGCGGGACACTTATCTCCAATTGTTCGTCGAGCACGATCGCTTCGTGCGTGAAGTGGTAGCTGGTCCAGAACTGGCCCGGAGCGAGCGGCTTGGTGGTGTGGTTTCCGGTTCGATACTCGAGGACATCGCCGACGCTGAGCCCCTTTACGGTGACATGCTTCTCATGCAGATCGCTGTAGAACGGCGCCTGCCGCGTGATCTGCGCGGCCATATCCTGGGCGGAATCGGGCGGCGTTTCAATGACCGATCCATCGGGCTTGTGGACCCGCACATAGGCGATCTCGAAGGTCCCGGTGCCGCTGGCGTAGGAAAACGTCAGCACGCCATATTGCTGCACGCCAGCCTCGGACTGGATTCGTACTCGGCCGCTGTCCTCTTCGTATGCGGTGCCATCGTTCTCATATTTTTCTTTTTGGGTGTACTGCTCGATGACGAATGCTTCTTTGGAATTGTCTTTGTCGGGTGCTTTGGGATTGGCCTTGTCGGCTTCTTTCGAATTTTCCTTACCGGCAGCGGTGGGTTTTGCCGCGGTCTGAGCAACACCGGAGGCTACTACGGAAAAGAGGAGTAACAACAGAAGCAAGGGTCGCCACATACGCAGAAACATTTATCCAGCCTTCGCGCAAAAAAGGCAAGTAAATACGCTAAGTTCGGCTCTTACCACAGAGGCACGGAGACACCGAGAAAATCAACGGCTGGGCGAAACCCTAAATCAAGTTTCGCGATCGGGCTAAATTTGGCGATCGGGCTATGACACAAAGTCCTTTAGGGACTATCCCGTATGACAATTACGCTCGCTACAATGTCGAATTTGCTATGCAAGGGATTACTGCCCTCGTCATTCGCCTACCGCCAACCCTTTGATCCCCACGCAGTTGCATGATAGCCGCCGTGCTTTGGCATGGCGGTTGCTTTTAGTAATGGGGATGAAAATCCCGCAAGGAGGTCTTGTGGATAAAAATCGCAATACACTTAGGCAACTCCTAACACTCAAGCAACTCTTGCATTTGAGCGCGGCGGTCGCGCTGGTGTTCGTGCTGTCGTTCACTGTGCCCGCGAAGGCACAGAACACGCAGCCTGGCACTCCTATGCCGCCGACGGCGACGCAGCCGCCCCAGCAGGTTCCGCCGGATACGGCGGCACCACCGGATACGGCGGCACCACCGGACACTCCACCTCCACCGGAGCAGGCACAGCCTGTGGGGCCGACGCCTCGACCGGGGCCGGAGCCCGTGGGGCCGACGCCGCGAGATCCAGCTCCCATGCCGGGCGCTGGCGGCGTAACCGCACGTGATGTTACCGAGATGAGTCATTTTCTCGATCAGCATCCGGAGATCGCCGAGCAGCTGCGTAGAGATCCGTCGCTGATCGACAACCCGCGTTTCGTATCCGATCACCCGGCGCTTGCGGACTATCTGAAGATGCATCCTGGCGTCCGGAATGAATTCGACTCAAATCCCAACGCGTTTATGCATAGTGAAGACCGCTACGACCGGCGTGAGGAAGCGGACGGTCGTTACGCTTTCGGTATAACGCGCGAGGAATTGACCAGCATGAATCATTTCCTCGACAGCCATCCGGAGATCGCCGAGCAATTGCGCAAGGACCCATCGCTTATCGATAACCGGCAATTCGTCGCCACCCATCCCGCGTTGCAGGAATACTTGCAGCAGCATCCACGCGTGAGCGCGGAATTCCGCGACCACCCCAACGTCTTCATGCGCGACGAAGAACGCTACGACGCTCGACGGGAAAACCCACGCGGCTACCCCGATCGCGACCGCGATTTCGATCGCCGCGAAGTAAGCAACTTTGGTGAATTCCTCCGCGGTCATACGACCACGGCCGACGCTTTGAGCAACGATCCCACGCTAGCCAACAATCGCGAGTTCCTGGAAACGCATCCCGATCTTCGCGAGTACTTGCAGGCTCATCCCCAGATGCAGCAGCAGTTGGCAGCCAACCCCCAAGCCGTGATGACGTCGCCCGCGCTGGCGGGCACGACGACGCCCCCGCATAAGGGAATGACTACGACTCCGCCGATGCCGATCAAACCCGATCAGCCCATGAAGCCGGAGCAACACTAACGAAAGTAAAGACTGGGAGGTCGAGCGAGACCTCCCAGGGCTTTTTTACTTGTAGGAGTCGCGGATGCGAGGCACGAGTTTTCAGATTTGTTGAGTTACAGGCTGTTACTCCATGCCTGTTACTCCCAGGGAGGAAGCTTCGATGAAGGCAACCATGTTAGTGATCGGGGCGCTGGCGCTGTCGATGCTTAATCCGACCAGCGCAGCGGCCAAGGACAAGAAGAAGCCGCCGCGGGGCATGATCGAAAGCATGCAGTCATTGCCGTGCGGCGTTAAGGAAAAAGGCCTGAGCGGATTAGGCGCCGTATGGGGATCCGTCGGAGTGACCAGCGTCTCCTCTAACGAGAAGTTATGCCCGCAATATTTATTTCGCACCGACGAGCTCGAGTACCACATCCGCCCGAAAGACACGAAGCATCCGGTGATTCTGCCGATCGGCCATGAAGCGGAATTCAAAGTCAAGAAGGATGAAATTCTGTTGAAGGTGGCCGACGGCAATCATAAAACGCTCGCCTATCATGTGATTTCGATGGAGCCAATCACGACCGCAAATGCGGAGCAGGACGCTAACTATGGGCGACCAGCGGGAGCGCCTGGTCAGCCGGCAGCGCCAGCCAGTTCGTCTTCATCGGCTACCCCGGCGAATCAGTCCGCGCCTCAGCCCGCGCCGGCGCCTGTAGTTCAACCGCAGAACAACTTGCCGCAGCGCGCGGTAAATCAGAGCACGCCGCCTCCGCTGGCGACGCAGAGCGCGTCGCCGCCGCAGTATTGATTCGACGTCGTGTCACGCCACCCCACGGGGCGTCACGTCACGGTCGTGGCTCACTCGTCTCGCATCGATTGCTCTTCGCCACAGGCATTTGCTGTTCGCCTCAGGCGTACGCTTCTATGCGAGAACGAGTGGGCCACGGGCCGCAGTAATACCATTCCTGCCCACAAGGACTCGATCCTCCATAAGAACTCTATGCTCCCGCCTCTCCGCAGAGTAGAATTCCGTTTTCGTCTGCGAAAGCGAGACACCCCCGTTGCCATCCTTTGGCGAAAAACTGAAGCTCGAGCGCGAGAAGCGGAAAATCTCTCTCGAGCAGATTTCGTCGTCCACTAAAATTGGCACGCGCATGTTGCAGGCGCTGGAAGAAGAAAAATTCAACCAGTTACCCGGCGGCATCTTCAATAAGGGATTTGTCCGGGCTTACGCGCGCGCTGTCGGCCTCGACGAAGACCAGGCGGTCGCCGACTATCTGCAAGCCTCGGGCGAAGCTTCGCCGGCGCGCCCGGAGCTGACGCGTAACGGCGCGCCGAGCGACGGACCGCCGCGTGACCCTATTCGTATCCGTGAGACCGCTCGCGACAAAATGACCCGGGACAGCGCCGCTCGCGATGAAGAGCATCGCATCAGCCGCCTCGAAGCCATATCCGATGACTATTCGCGGCCGCTCCCTTGGGGAGCGTTTGCTGTCATTCTCCTGGTCATCGCGCTGCTGCTTTCGCTCTGGAGCCATCGCCGCCGCGAGCAGGAGCGCAAGGATGCGCATCCGGCCACGCCCAAGGCCGCGGTGCCGTCCGACGCATCGCTGCGGAAAATGGGCCTTCTGCCTAGCGCCTCATCCGGCTCTGCGAATTCCATGTCAGCAACCCCTGGAGCTGGAGGCTCGGCCGCCGCGCCTGCATCCGGTCCAGCTGTCGTCGGCGCGTCGGGCGCTCCCGGCACCGCAACTTCGACCGCAGAAAAAGCTCCCGCAACTCCCATTCGAAATTCGCCGACGAGTAACGGGGCTTTGGCCGGCCACGAGTTGCAGACTGCTGTCACCACGCCTGGCCCCGGCGAGTTTCTCGTCCTTGTTCGCGCGCGCGAAGAGAGCTGGGTCTCGGTCACCGTCGATGGGAAGCTTTCCGGTTCTGAGCTCTTGGAGCCCGGCAATGAGCGGACCTTTCTTGCCCACGATCGCGTCTTCGTCAAGACGGGAAATGCCGGCGCTCTTGACTTCCAGCTCGATGGAAAAACGCTTCCCGTCGGCGGCGGTTATGGCGAGGTGAAAGCCGTTACCATCGGCCATGCCGGAGTGATTCCGACGGCTGCCGAGCCTCCCGCTAACCCGTAATTTACCTCTTTCTTTTCTTTTGGTTATGGGCCGTTCACCATTCCGCCCGCACCGTTCGATGCGGGCTTCTTCCACTCAATGTCCGGCACCTCCGGTTCCGCCAATTTCGTTGCGCCCGCAAGCCATCTCTGATAACTTTTTGAATAGCTTAAAACCCTAACCGGTCGCGAGCCTGTGGCGCAATCATCCCCCTTAATCGGACCCAAAGAGGTCGGGCTCAGTCGAGCCCAGAGGTCGCCCCAGAGGCTCAAAGTCACCTTGAGGAGATACCACGTTGCCAGCAAAGAATCGTTTTCTGTTTACTTCGGAGTCCGTGACCGAAGGCCATCCGGATAAGATTGCCGACCAGATTTCCGATGCCATTCTCGACGCCTGCCTGGCCGAAGACCCAACCAGCCGCGTCGCTTGTGAGACCCTGACCTGCACCGGCCTGGTTGTTATCGCCGGCGAAATCACCACCAAGGCTTACGTTGATTTTCAGCAGACGGTGCGCGGCGTCGTGCAATCGATCGGCTATGACAATGCCGTCTACGGCTTCGATTCCAACACCTGCGCGGTCATCTCGAGCATCAACAAACAGTCGGGTGACATCGCCATGGGCGTTGATACCGGCGGCGCCGGCGACCAGGGCATGATGTTCGGCTTCGCTTGCAACGAGACTCCTGAGCTGATGCCGATGCCAATTTCACTCGCGCACAAGCTCACCGAAAAGCTCTCTGAAATTCGCCGCAACGGCACCTGCCCTTACCTCCGCCCCGATGGAAAATCCCAAGTCACAGTTGAATATTCAGCGCCCGGTAAGGTGAAGCGCGTCGACGCAGTCGTCGTCTCCTCGCAGCACTCTGAAACCGTGAGCAACGATCAGCTGCGGGCCGACATTCTGAAGCATGTCATCCAGGCTGTCATTCCGGCGCACCTGCTCGATGAAGACACGAAGTATCACATCAATCCGACGGGCCGCTTCGTCATCGGCGGACCGATGGGCGACTCCGGCCTGACGGGCCGCAAGATTATCGTCGACACCTACGGAGGCATGGGCCGCCACGGCGGCGGCGCGTTCAGCGGAAAAGATCCGACCAAGGTCGATCGTTCAGCCGCTTACATGGCGCGCTACATCGCCAAGAACATCGTGGCCGCCGGGCTCGCCGAGCGTTGCGAAGTTCAACTTGCTTATGCCATCGGCGTGGCTGAGCCGGTCAGCGTGCTGGTTGACACCTTCGGCACCGAGAAGGTCGATCCGGCGATCATCCCCGATCTGGTGCGTGCGAACTTCAAGCTGACGCCGCGCGCGATCATCGATTCGCTCAACCTGCGACGCCCGATCTATCGCAAGACGGCCGCGCATGGCCACTTCGGACGAACTGATCCGGACTTCACATGGGAGAAGACCGATAAGGCCGACAAACTGGCCGCGGACGCGGGTTTGAAGCGCGAGCCGGTTGGAGCCCGCAAGTAAATTCTTTGCACCACAGAGACACGGAGAAAAGCAATTTCGATTTTTCAG
Organism: uncultured Acidobacteriaceae bacterium; assembly: GCA_963803645.1. Lineage (GTDB taxonomy): Bacteria > Acidobacteriota > Terriglobia > Terriglobales > Acidobacteriaceae > Acidiflorens. Next base: position 241,491 of record CAWDNK010000008.1, read on the forward strand.
TGATTTAGATTTTCTCTGTGACTCCGTGCCTCTGTGGTGAGATTTAAAGAAATTGATATTTAACGCAATCATCCGGGGATAGGGAGAAAAATGGCTACGACACCAATCAATTGCGACGTTAAGAACTTCGAACTCGCCGATCTTGGCAAAAAACGCATCGAGTGGGCTAACCAGTCGATGAAGGTCTTGCAGATCATCCGCAAGGAATTCATCAAGAACCAGCCCCTCAAGGGCCTCCGCATTTCGGCCTGCCTGCACGTCACCGCGGAAACCGCGAACCTGATGATCGCGCTGCGCGACGGCGGCGCCGACGTGGCCTTGTGCGCCTCGAACCCGCTGTCAACGCAGGATGATGTGGCCGCCAGTCTCGTCCGCGACTACAACATTCCCACCTTCGCCATCAAGGGCGAGGACAACGATTCTTATTACTCGCACATCATGGCCGCGCTCGACCACAAACCGCAGATCACCATGGACGACGGCGCCGACTTAGTCTCCGTGTTACACACCAAGCGCACTGCCGAGTTAGCCCATGTAATCGGCGGCACCGAAGAGACCACTACCGGTGTGATTCGTCTGCGCGCCATGGCCAAAGAAGGCGTGCTGCGCTATCCGATCATCGCGGTCAATGACGCTGACACCAAGCACCTCTTCGACAACCGGTACGGCACCGGCCAATCGACTATCGACGGCATCATCCGCGCCACCAACTTCCTGTTAGCCGGATCGAAGTTCGTGGTCGCCGGGTACGGCTGGTGCGGCCGAGGGCTGGCCTCGCGCGCCCGCGGCGCTGGAGCCGAAGTCCTGGTCACCGAAATCGATCCGACGAAGGCGCTCGAAGCTGTGATGGACGGCTTCCGCGTGATGAGCATGGAAGAAGCCGCGAAGCTCGGCGACGTTTTCTGCACCGTGACCGGCAACAAGAACGTGCTCGCCAAGCAGCATTTCGAAGCCATGAAAGATGGCGCGATCATTTCGAACTCCGGGCACTTCAACGTGGAGATCGATATTCCGTCGCTTGAAAAGCTGGCGGGCTCGAAGCGCACCACCCGCGCCTTCGTCGAGGAATACACCATGAAAGACGGGCGCCGCATCAACTTACTCGGCGAGGGCCGACTTATTAATCTGGCTGCCGCCGAAGGTCACCCCGCATCGGTGATGGATATGAGCTTCGCCGACCAGGCTCTTTGCTGCGAGTACATGGCGAAGAATCATAAGTCGCTGGAGAATCGGGTCTACACAGTGCCGGTCGACTTAGACAAGCGAGTAGCCAAGCTGAAGCTCGAGTCCATGGGCATCAAGATCGATCGGCTGACGCCTGAGCAGGAAGAGTATTTGGCGAGCTGGAACGAAGGGACCTAGGTTGTGCGGCAAGTAGGTTGTGTCGCGCGGACACTCTTGCCCGCGACTTCATCCAGGGGCGGCGCAAGCCGCCCTTTTGTTATGCAGCTACTAATGCGTCAGGAAGAGGCCGAGCGCAACGCCAAGGCGTTGCGCTCGGCCCCGGGAAGGCGTTATTCCGCAATCCCAAGGTAGTCGCTGTGGAGTCCGTCGCTCAATGAAACCGCGCCGCTGCCATCCAGCCCCGCTTTGTAGACCTGGTTTAGCTGTAGAGCGGTTGAATAGAACGTGTAGTAGATATTCGAGCCAAGGATGATCGCTTCGTAGGTGTTCGGCAAAATGACAGTCTCGCCGCTGCCATCCAGGTTCATACTCGCGAAGGTTTCAGGTTGGCCCACTCCGCTCGATTCCGATATGAAATAGACCTTCTTGTTGTCGGGACTCAACGACGGCAGGTCGGTCCAAGTCGTGAGGGTGTTGGTTACTGTGGCGGTGCCGGTTCCATCTGGCTTCACCGTGTAGATACCGTAATTGGTAGATCCCTCACAGACGAAGACAACCAGCGTGCTGTCGGCGGAAAAAGCTGGAGCATAGCAGCTCGTCATGGATGCGGGCAGGGTCGGCGTCAGGTCCAGTTTGCCGGTACCGTCGACGTTCATGATCGAGACATGTTCTGGGCTGCCGTCACTGATGAGAATTTTCGTTTCATCGGGGGAGATACGTGCGAACTCGTCCTGTCCGTCGGTAGTGAGTTGCAGGGCTCCCGACCCATCTGCATTCATTACCCAGGCATCTCCATTTTGATAGAACGCCACTTTCTTGGCGTCCGCCGAAATGGAAGCATAGTAGGGGTTCTGATTGGTCAACGGGACGGGGGTCACGCCTGTCCCATTCAGTTTCTGTGTGAACATTTCCGTGGGAGGCGAAACCGTGCGGTTGGAAAGGAAAGTCATCTGGGTGAATTGTGGAGCGGCAGCCGAATTGCTATCGCCGCAGCCCGTAATCAGGGCTGCGAATGGACTCAGGAGGCTCAGTAGAAGTAATGAACGCGTTTTCAAAAGTTTCTCCTCGAATTAGTGGGCGTCCGCAAATCGTGCCCTGGTACTCGCAGCACCCTCAAAGACGACCCTATTCCCCATGAAACACAAACACAACGGTACAAGACCCAAAGAGTCCCCAATGGTAACCAACCTCGGCTTAAGCGACTAATAACCTGATGCCACAGGGGGAGTATGTGGTAAGTAGAGCGGGCTAAGTGGGGCGCTTCACCTGTGCTGCGCGTGGCCGAGGCTACCCTTCGCCCGAGCGTCGAGTTGCAGGATGGGGCTGCGCACGCCCGCCCCCGAAGCCCGTCTATTGTGCAAGTCCAAGGTAGTCATTGTGGATGCCATCGCTTAGCGAAACGGGGTTGCTGCCATCCAGCCCAGCCTTGTAGACCTGGGTTACCTCCAAACCTGTTGGAGTGAACGTATAGTAGATGTTCGAGTTAATGACCTCTGCTTCATAGGTATTCGCAATCACAGCCACATCGCCGCTGCCAGTCAGACTTATGCTCTCCACGTCGTAAGTCTCGCCACTGCCTTGGCCGATGAAAAAGATCTTCGTGTTATCGGGACTGAAGGACGGCAGGTCGGTCCAAGCGGTCCGCGTGCCTGTCACGGTAGTCATGCCGGTACCATCCGCCTTCACAGTATAGATACCGTAGTCAGTGTCTCCTTCGCAAACGAAGGCGATCTGCATACTATCCGCGGAAAAACCTGCGCTGTAACAACTCGTCATGTTCGTGGGCAGGGTTGGCGTCAGGTCCAGTGTGCCGGTACCGTCAATGTTAATGATTGAAAGGTGGCCTAGAGTCTCATCATTGAAGACAACCTTCTTCCCATTGGGAGAGATGCGAACGAAATCGATTCTGCCGGTGGTAGTCAGCTGCAATGCGCTCGACCCATCGACGTTCTCTACCCAGGCGTCCCCACTTTGGTCGAATGCCGCCTTGGTGGCATCGGCTGAAACGGAAACGTAGTAAACCTCGGCAGTTGTCGTCGGAACGGGAGTTACTGTGGTCCCGGCCAATGTCTGTATGAACAGGTTTGTAGCCGGCGAAACCGTGCGGTTGGACAAGAAAACCATCTTGGTGAACTGAGGAGCAGAAGGTGAATTAAGCCCGCCGCAGCCTGTCATCAGGGCCGCGACTAGACTCAGGGGAGTCAGCAGAAGCAGTGAGCGCGTTTTCAAAATTCCTCCTCGGAATGGGTGTAGGCCGCAAGCCGTTTTCGACTGCACGCAGCACCCAGTCAGAGGATGAAGATAGGCCTCATCAAAGGCGGCCACAACGGTACGGAGAGACGTAACTGATGGGAGATGACCTAAAGGACAGCCCGGCAGATCGGAGCGGCGTCGGATGCCCCACTCACTCGCGTCCTTTGCGAATGAGTGGGGTTCCGCGCCTACACTTAGCGGATCGAAACTTCGAGGCCATCGTCAATCGGGATTTCGGATGACACGTAACCGTTCGCCGAGTCGCGTACATATGCGAGATATGGCCGCAACTGTTCTGAAAATTTGATGATGTCGTCTGCGATGACCAGGCAGCCGGGAGAAAATGCTGGCTCCAGTTGCTTGAGCAGCGGAAGATACAACGGTTTCCACCCGTCGAGCAGCAAAAGGTCGATCCCGGCGACGCCGGCGAGAATCTGGAAGGCGTCGCCCTGCCGGATTTCAACCAAATCGGCCAAACCCGCCTCCGTGAGATGTTGCGACGCACGAGCAGCTTTGTCCGCGCTCTGCTCGGTGGTAATCAGATGGCCGAAGCCATTGTCGCGCAACGCCGCGGCCAGGTGGATGGCAGCCAGGCCGAAGGACGTGCCGAACTCCACGATCAATGCGGGCCGGCGGCTGCGCGCCAGTTGATAGATCAGACGGCCAACCTCGTGAGCGACAGCCATGAATGATCGGTCGCGGATTGACGTGAGCGTTGCATCATCGATCACGCCTCCTCCAGTTGCGAGAATGGCATCTTCTTCGGCCTGCATTTTGGAATCGTTCGCTTGTGCCTCCGCGTAAAGCAGAGACAATACTTTTTGAACGCGGGGCTGATTGAGGTATGGCGAAACAACGTTAGTGTTTGGGGTGGACGGGGCAGAAAACGGAGTACGAGTGTTCGTAGTCATAACGCACCTTTCTTCTGGCGAGCTTAGGCGCTCGCCGAACTTCGAATTAGGGTGCGTTGATTGACGGAAACGCTTACGACGACAAACCTTGCGCTTGTCGCATTTTTAGTTTGCACGGGCTCAAAGCAGATTGTCAAGTCGGCGGGGCGATAGGAATTCGCGTGAGCGGTGCGCGACCGAAATCCGTCTCACGCTTTTCCGCGTCACGCTTTTCCGCGTTACGCTTTTCCGTGTTACGCTCTTCCGCGAACTTTGGCCCACCACCAGCGCACGCCCACAAATAGAAAGCGCCAGTCGTGAAAGAACTCTGGAGCCTTGCCCTCGAAAGCGTGGCCGATGAATTGAAAAATCCATCCGATCAGAAAGAGGGCGAGCGCATAAACCCACAGCCGGTGAACGAAGATGCTGGCGACAAAAACCGGCAGCGAAAGCAGAATGGTAGGAATGCCGAGCGTATGGCAAAGGCGGTTCGCGGGATGCCGATGACTGGATCCGTATTGCGCGATCCACTGTTCGTTAGTGCGTCCGCCCAGCACGCGAGGGATGATATCACGATTAGGAGGCGCGTTCCGGCGCTTCCGGTGTTCCGCCCAGCGCAAAACGCAGATATCCGGCAAGCCCCAAAACGCCGCGCCCTGCGTGCCGGCCGCAAACGCCAGCCGTACAATAGAAGTGAGTAGCCTATGACTTCCCTGCGCGAAATCCTCGACCGGCGCGTTTGCGTTGGCGATCGCGCGCTCTGGGAGCCGATTGACGCCGGCTCCAGCGAATCTGGCGCCAGCTCGGGCAATGCTAATCGCATTCGCTGTTATGCCTGCGGGCACCGCTGCCCTATTCCTGACGGCCAGCCTGGAGTCTGCAAGGTTCGCTTCAATCGCGGCGGCACGCTCTACGTTCCGTACGGGTATGTCGCCGGAGTGCAGTGCGATCCGATCGAGAAGAAGCCTTTCTTCCACGCCTCGCCGGGCGCGCTTGCCTACAGCTTTGGCATGCTGGGATGCGATCTGCATTGTTCGTATTGCCAGAATTGGGTGACCTCGCAGGCGCTACGCGATCCGGACGCGACGTCGCCTCCGCTCGAGGCCGATCCCGATGCGCTTGTGCGAGACGCGCTCGACCAGGGCGCGAAGGTCATGGTCAGCACCTATAACGAGCCGCTTATCACCAGCGAGTGGGGAGTCGCGGTATTCAAGCTCGCGCGCGAGGCCGGACTGCTGACTGCCTATGTTTCCAATGGCAACGGCACGCCGCAGGTGCTCGAGTATCTTCGACCTTGGGTCGATTTTTATAAAGTTGACCTGAAGAGTTTCGATGACCGGCACTATCGCGAACTCGGCGGACGGCTGCAGCCGATTCTTGACACTATTCGCGCCCTTCATGGAATGGACATCTGGCTGGAGATCGTCACGCTGCTCATCCCCGGTTTTAACGACAGCAACGACGAACTGCGGCGGCTCGCGGAATTTGTGGCCAGCGTCTCGATTGATATTCCCTGGCACGTAACCGCGTTTCATCAGGATTACAAAATGACCTCACCCGATGACACGCGCCCCGAAGATTTGCTGCGCGCGGCGGCCATCGGCCGCGAAGCGGGACTGCGCTACATCTATTGCGGCAATCTGCCTGGGCGCATCGGTGAATTCGAAAACACCCGCTGCCACCAGTGCGGGGAGACGGTAATTCGCCGCTTTGGATATCTGATCAAAGAATATAAAGTGACCGCCGACGGCGCGTGCACCGCCTGCCACACGGCGATTCCGGGGCGCTGGTCAAAAAAGTTCGATGGCCAGATTGCTGCGACGCCTTTTCTGCCACGGCAAGGCGCACAATTCGTTAAAATCCTCACGAGATAAAAATGAGGCGCGGGTTTCGAGCCTCGAGCACCGGGCTCGAGTCCAGAAGCGCGTATTCGATTTGAGTTTTTCGAAACTCGCGGCTCGTGACTCGTGGCTCTCTTATTCATGCGAATTGTCAAAATAACTTTGCTTGCCGTCGCGTTGTCTCTGCTTCCAGCGTGCTCTCCGCGTGACTTTCTCACGCGGCGGCTGGCGGCCGATTTGATCTCCGCCTCTGACGCCTTCAAAACGCCACAAACATACTGGCTCACCACTGGTGTCGTCTCCAACAAAGACTTCTCTTCTCCCGAGTCGATGGTGTTGCAGCGCCGCGGATGGATTATCGGCAACGAAGAAAAATGCCCGCCCGGCGTCGAGCCTCCGCCCTGCTGGGATGTTGTTCTTTCGCCGCTCGGCGTCGATACCATTCGCCCGCTGATTTCGGGCGGATCGTCGAGCAGCGGGCCGATTGCGATGCAAGTGGCGCGGCGCGAAGTGATCGCGATCACGGGTATCAGCAAGGCTGGGAACTTCGCCGACGTGGAGTTCACGTGGCACTGGGCTCCTCTGAATAAAGTTGGCGAGGCGCTTTATGATAGCGGCGTGCGTTATCGCTCGACCGTTGGATTTCGCGGCTACGACGATGGCTGGCGCGTCGTGACGTCGGCGGTTCGCGGCAACCAGTCGCTCGATGAGGCGCTCCGAACGGCTGAGCCTAGCGCGCCATAGACCTGAGCCTCTCCGTGAAATACGGCAGACGAGACGCTTCGTACGCGTTTTATCTGCTACCCTGTCAGCGCTCGCGTCGCATCGCGCACGTCGCATCGCAAATTCTGAATATCGGAAAGGATGTCGGAAAGCACTACTCCTATGGGTCGATTACTGGCGCGCCAATTTTTCCCGTTTCTTTCTTTAGTCTGCGTAATTTCTGGTTTCGCGAATGCCCAGGCGAAGCCAAAACTTACGCTCGACGATTTTTTTAACTGGGTCGAGACGAAAGATGTGAAGCTCTCGCCGGATGGGAGCTCGGTGCTGATCGCGACCGATCGTCCCGACTGGGATCAGGAGATTTTTCGCGACGAAATTTGGCTCTACCGAATTCCGGGCGCCGGTGCCGGTGCAACTCTCGATGCCGGAACGCTCGTGCCGTTGACGCAATCCGGGCATGACAAAGATCCGCAATGGTCGCCGGATGGCAAGTGGATTGCATTTCTTTCCGACCGCAAGGCCGCCAGCGGCAAGAGCGGTGATGATGACGATGAAGCAAAAGGGGGCAAGGATGAAACTCAGATTTATCTAATCTCGCCGAGCGGCGGAGAGGCTTTCGCCCTCACCTCCGGCAACGAAGAGGTTCACACTTTCGCGTGGGCTGCCGATTCGAAGGCAATCTATTTCGCCACCCGCGCGCCCTGGTCGAAGCAGCAGATTGAAGATCACAAAAAAGAATGGAAAGATGTTGTGCAGTATCGGGGCGACGAGCGCGGAGATGTACTTTTTCGCATCGGCCTCGAAGACGCGCTGGCCCGTCATGCGGCGATCAGCACGCGCGAAACGCCGGACGCAGAACAAGACTCCAACGCGACGCCGGGTGCGGTTGCCATCGCGCACACGCCGCTCCGCATCGATCAATTAACCGTCTCGCCCGACGGACGCAGGCTGGCCTATGTCAGCAATTCGGTTTCGCAGCGCCAGGAAAATTTGAGCGACACCGAACTATATCTCGTTTCGCTCGCAGGCGGAGCGGCTGAAGTCACCCCAGCCCGCCTGACTCACAATGAAGCCGATGAACTCGATCTGCAATGGTCGCCCGACAGTCGCCACATCTTCTTCATGACCAGCCAGGGTTCAGTCGAGAAAAAATATGAAGACGCGCAGCCTCGCCTCTACTGGATTGACGCCGATAGCGGTATGGTTGAGCGCTGGTTCGGCAAATTCGATGGCGAGGTGGTGAAGTATGCGCCCATGCTCGACGGTTCGGTACTGTGCGCGTGCCGCCTCGGCACCGAAGCGCAAATCTATTCGCAGTCGAACCCGACCGCCGCGCCGGTAAAGCAACAGGGTTGGCCGGGCTCCTACGCCGCGCTGATATCCGCGTCGCACTCGTCGCGAATCGCGTTCAGCTTCTCGGCGATCGAGCAGCCGAACGAATTCTACTTCGCCGATAGTGTCGACAAGCTCGCGCAGGCGCGGCCCATGACGTCATTCAACAAACACTTCACCGAGCGCGACCTCCCGAAAGCGAAGGTCTATCGCTGGACATCGCCCGACGGCACGCCGATCGAAGGCATGCTGATGTATCCGCCGGGAAAGTTCGAGGCGAAGAATCTCCCGATGTTCGTGCTGATCCACGGCGGCCCGCAGGATACCGACGGCAATCACTTCGAAGCGGACTGGTATGTGTGGGACCGTCTCGCGGCGACCGAGGGCTGGCTGGTGTTTGAGCCCACCTATCGGGGCGCGACTGGATATGGCGACACGTTCGCGGTGGCCATCGCGGGCAGGGCTTTTTCCGGGCCCGGGCAAGATATTCTTTCGGGCGTCGACGCGCTTGTAAAAGACGGCATTGCCGATGCCAACCATCTCGCAGTCGGCGGCTACAGCTACGGCGGCTACATGACCAACTGGCTGATCACGCAGACCACGCGCTTCAAGGCCGCGGTCACGGGCGCGGGCGGAGTGGAGAACGTCGCCGACTGGGGCAACGACGATTCCAGCTATGACGACGCCTGGTTCATGGGCGGAACGCCCTGGCAGGCGCGCGAAATGTACGACCGCGAAGCGGCGATTTTTCAGATCGACAAAGTGCGCACGCCCACGCACATGGTCGCCGGCGCGGATGATGTGCGCGTGCCTCCGCTTGAGAGTTATCTATTGGATCACGCGCTGCACAATCTCAACGTGCCGAGCGAACTGCTGCTCTTTCCCGGCGAGGGACACGACCTCTATAAGAACCCGTGGCATGGGAAAATTAAAGTGCGAGAAGAATTGAAGTGGCTGGAGAAGTATGGAGGCGTGGACGCGAAGTAGGTTCTAGCGCCGCACGACCGTCTGCAACTGCGCGACTTTCGCGCGTGGAGAGGATTCCTGGTAGCGCGCGATGCCTTTGTAGAGCGCTTCTGCAATCTGCTGGCGATAGGCTTCGGATTGCAGGTTGTGCTCGTCGGTGGGGCTGCTGACAAAAGAAATTTCCGTGAGAATCGCCGGCATCGTCGTGCCCGTCAGCACCACGAATGCCGCGTCCTTGATGCCGCGATCGCGAATGTCGGGACTCTTGGCGGCGAGCGTGGCATAGAGCGAACGTTGCACGCTTGCCGCCAGGCGCCGCGACTCTTCAATCTTTTCATGGAGCGCGCCCGCCGAGAGGGACACGGGCGTCGGCTGCGCAAATGATCCGTCGGCCTTCTTCTCGACTTCTTTCGCGCCGGGCGCGGCAAACAGATTCGTGTAATAGGTCTCAACGCCGCGGGCGGTCACCGACGTGCTGTAGTTCGCGTGCACGGAGACGAACAGATCGGCCTGCGCGTGGTTGGCGAAATCGGCGCGCTGCTCGAGCGGCAGATAATCGTCGCCGGTGCGCGTGAACATCACGTCCACTCCCAGGCGGTCGTGCAGCAACTTGCCCAACCGTCGCGTTACGTCGAGCACGAGATCTTTTTCCAGCAAGCCCTGGCGTCCAACTGTTCCGAGGTCCCAGCCACCGTGTCCCGGATCAAGCACCACGCGGAATTTGCCGGTCTTAATCGGAGTCGGCTCGACTGCGCTCGCCGCCAGCGACGCCGCGGAAACCGGTTTTGCGAGAGCGGGCGCTGCTGGCAAAGTCCGGCTTGCGACCAGTGACTGTGTCGGGTTGCGCAGTTCCACTACCAGGCGATAGGGATCGGAATCGAGGCTTACCGAAAAATTCGATCCGCCCTTGGTGTCGAGCACGATCCGCGTCACGCCCGCGACTGGCTGCGCAATTCGCACGCGCGATAGTGAAGGGTCGCCGACGTCCATCGTCTTGCCTTCGAGATCGGCCACCAGCGCGGTGTCATGCAGGTCGAAGTAGATTCTCTCCGGCGACATCAAGCGGTGCACTTCGTAGGGCACCTGATCTTCCAGGTCGATCACCACCGTGGTGCCCATCGCCGACGACCAGTGACGCACTCCTGTAATTTTTGGCAATGCCGCCAGCTTGCTGTCCGGAACCGGGCTGAGCGCGGATTGCGGCTCGGCCTGGGATGGATCCATCAGATTGTCTGAGGCGACGGAGGAATACGCCGATGTCGACAAAGCGCTCGCGGACGCAGCACCCTGCGCGGTTGAGGGCAACGCAGCGGGAACGAGGTTGCCATCCACTTTTGTGGACGTGCCTGTCGGTTCAGAGAACTGCTTTGCTGCCGCCTGCGTTGCTGAGCGGGCGGATGACACTCCGTGCTGCTGCATGCCCCACCACACGCCCGCGGAAAATAACGCCGCTACTGCCACGAGTCCCATGACTACGCTAAGACCAGGATGCGCGGTGAGAATATTTCCCTGAGCATTAGCATCGGCGGAGTGCAGACGAAACTCAGGCTCGGGAGCCTCGTGGTTGCGCTGAGCCGGAACATGCCGAGCGTAGTTGAGAGTTCCGCTAAGCGTTCCGTTCCGAGTTCCAACTGACGTTCCAGCAGGAGTTACGACCGGGATTTCGACTGGAGCGTCCTCCAGCTCTTCGCCCAGATCTCCGTCCAGAGCCTCACCCGGAAATTCACTCGCCGTCCCAATGACGACCTCGTCATCTGCTGCAGTCTCGGCGAATTCGATCTTCGACCCAATCTGTGCCCCGAACTGTGGTTCGACCTCCGCTGCGCTCTCCGCCGCCGCCGGTACTGTCGTTAGCAGATCGTCGGCCACGTCCGCGAGCCAGTAAAACCTGCGATCCTGATCTTCGGGACGGAGCGCGGCCAGAATCAGCTCCGCGAATAGATTGAGGGTGCGCACGTCGTCGTCGGTGAAAGACCACGCCGCCGTTGAAAAGGCCTGCACCACTCCGACGCGCTGGCTGCGTCCGCACAAGGGAACGAGGACGGTGGCGCGCGCTCCGATCGTCTGCGAGACGTCGAGCCCGGCCCGAGGGTCAGTTCGCAAATCGTCGCAGCGAATCGTTTTGCCGGTGGCCAGACATTCCCTCAACAGCGCCGACTCGCTGTTCAAGGCAAGGCCGCGGGGAATTGTCAGTGCTCCAGCCGAGGCGCGGCACGCAAGCTCGATCCGCGCATTTAAACGGGGATCTGAACGGGGATCTGAACGAATTTCCGAACGAGCACCTGAAACGGCACCCGAACGTCCGTCCGAACGTCCAACCGAACTCGCGCCCGGCCCGTGCGCGAGAGCAACCATCACGGCGTCGGCACGCGTGAGCGCCTGGGCCCGCTCGCAGATCAGTTGCAGCACTTCATCCAGAAAAAATTGTTCGGTTTGAAACAGGTCCCGATCGGGAAGAGCGCCTGCCTTGAGATAGTGGCGCCGAATCTGCTCATGCAGTTCGGAGAATGCGAGCAGCGCGCTGAAACCCTCTTGCCGTCCGATCGATTCGAGAACGCGATTGCCGACCACAAGGGGCAGGCTCGCGTCCGCGAGCTGCTCTCCACGGTCAACCGGAATCGAAGTGGCACTCATTTGCTTATAAAACACGGCTTATGAAACGCGGCTTACGAAACACGTTTAGAAGCGCGAAAACGGGGCCTGGGCTTATCGTATGCGCGCGCCGCGGGGCCATTCGTTGCCGGTCTTGGTTCGGGAACGGCTGGGTTCGGGACCGGCTGGGTTCACGGAACGGCTCCGCAATCGGCACTCTATCCCAAAAGCGGGATAGCCCACACCAGTCCAGCCTAATAGTCTTTAGGCGGGTATCGCAATGTCCTTTGGTACACGTCCGGTTGCGGCAGCCGCGGGGTAAGTTTCAAATTGGGCGCCGCTCTTGGGAGTCCCCGTCGACCCCTATGTCCCTCCGGAGTTTGCCATGCACCCGGATTCGTCTTACTCTGGGCAAAAGGGTGCACTTGTGACAACCGACGTGGGCAATTCGAAAATCGACGAAAAGCCGCGCAAATCGCGCTGGTTCTGGCCTTTCGGAGTGGCCGCCACCAGCGTGGCCGGCGCGCTTCTGCTGGCGTTTCGCGGCTGCTGGCACCGCCGCATGAGTTGGCCGGTCTGCGCCCAGGGGCAGTGCTACCAGGTGTGCCTGGTCTGCGGCGTGAAGCGATTGTTCGATGAAAAACGGTTCTGCTCGTACGGGCCATTCCGCTATGACTTGAACGAGTTGATCGGCTGGGCCAAAGCCCACCAGCCTGAGCCTCTTGCCGAGCCGCGCAGTCGCCGGCCTGCGTCGTAGGGGCGTTACATAGACCGGCATCAGAAAGACCGGCGTTAGAAAGACCGGCGTCGCGAAAACCTCACGCGCCCACCATCTGCGCCTGGCCTTTATACCACTCCACCGTGCGCTTCAGTCCATCCTCAAAATTCACCAGAACCTTATAACCGAGATGCTTTTGCGCCAGCGTGATGTCGGCCAGCGAATGCTTGATGTCCCCGCTGCGCTCGGGCGCATAGTTTACCTTCCCGGTGTAGCCGGTGAGCTTCTTCAGAGCGTCGAAGGTCTCGTTCAACGTGATGCGGCGGCCGGTCGCGCAGTTGAAGATGCGCCCCGCGCACTCCGCCGCCGGAGCGGTGCAGGCCAGCAGGTTGGCCGAAACTGCATTGTCGATGTAGGTGAAATCGCGGCTGGTTTCGCCATCGCCAAAAATGGTGGGCTGCTCGCCCCTCAGCATCTGCATGCTGAACTTCGCCAGCACGCCCGAATAGGGCGACGACGGATCCTGTCGCGGTCCAAAAATATTGAAGTAGCGCAGGCAGACCGTCTCGAGGCCATAGCAGCGGTAGAAAGAAATCATGTAGAGCTCGCTGGCCAGTTTGGCCACAGCATAAGGCGAGATCGGATTCGGCGCCATCGCCTCAAACTTCGGCAGTGTCGGCGTATCGCCGTAGGCCGATGACGACGCGGCATAGACCACGCGCTTCACCTTCGCATCGCGCGCGGCGACCAGCAGGTTCACCGTTCCATCGACGTTGGCGCGGTTGCTGCCCAGCGGATCGACGACCGACTTCGGCACCGACGGAATCGCCGCCTGGTGCAGCACATAATCAACCCCTGAGCAGGCGTTGTGCATGGCATCAAGATCGAGGAGATCGGCTTCGCGAAAGTCCATTCGACTGAGAACCTCGCTGAGATTTTCGCGCCGGCCGGTGGCAAAATTATCGACGCCGCGAACGTGGTCTCCGCGATCGAGCAAGGAGCGCACCAGCGATGAGCCGATAAAGCCGGCGGCGCCGGTCACTAAATATCTGGCCATAGACTTTTATGATAACGCCAGGCGGCGGGCGCGCGCCGGGCGGCGGGCGGTAACCACGGTAACTGAGATTGCGGATGACTGGGTTGCGGATCAATATTTGCGAGTCAACCTCGCAAGTCAGCCAACGGGCCGCTGATTTTTTATAGCCAGGCGGGGGATCAGGGGTGACGACGCGTTCGGCGACTTGGTCAGCTTCATCGTGCGGTAAAAACCAGTGCGCTTTATGAGTCCCCTCATCTCGAACGCCACTCGGGGCTAAGGATGGCTCTTTTTCCGGCCGAGGCCGCGAGTATCTCCTTGACCCGCAATTGTTGCGTGGGCGCAAGTTTCGAAAAGCACATTCCCATTCCGAGCGACGGATAGGAGGCGCGCACGTTGGCTCCGGCCAGCACTCGTATGCCTGCCGATTCCAGTTCGACGTTCACCTGCGTATTCACCGGAAAGGTAGTGACGGTTTCCACGTAGCAGCCATTCAGGCTGATGTCCTTGAGCGTTCCCCATAGCCGTACATCGCTGCCTTCCGCTCGAAGCCTGACGCTGCCCGTGCACTGGTGGCGCCGGCTTTGCCGCCGGTCGGTCACAGTTTCGGCGGGGATGACGGCGTTTGTTTCGGATGGCAAGACAGGCGATTCGGCCGCGTGCTTTCTCAGTTGTCGAAGATAGGCCGTGCCAGTCGCCGTGCCCAGTTGACGCTCCTCGGGAACGCCGGATTCTTCGGTAATTATGTTTGGGTCCATGTTCTCTTTGGCGTTTTCTCTGGCGTCTTCTCCAGCGTTTTCTACAGCGGCACAGCCCTCTACATTGTGCTATCGGAGAAGTAGCGGGGAAACTTTAGACAGGTTCACTGGCAACATCAGCAGAGCCGCCGTTAGCGGGTAACAAAGTCTTCGGAGGCTACGCGAATCCGCTCCCATAGCTCTTCCCTGCCCGCCCCGGTTTTCGCGGAGAAAGGAAGCACCGTAATCTCGGGGTAATCGCTGCCCAGTTGCTTCATCGCGCGCGCCAGCTCGTTGCCCGACATGCGATCGCACTTGGTGGCGACCACCAGGTGCGGGCGGCCGCGCGTCGTCAGAAATTGCAGCAACTGCCGGTCGCTCTCCTGCGCGGGAACATTGGCGTCAACCAGCGCGAGGCACAGCGCCAGGCTGGAGCGTTCGAGCAAATAGGGATCGACGAAGCCAGCCCAATCCTCGGAAATTGAGCGCGAGATCTTGGCATAGCCGTAGCCCGGCAGGTCGGTGAAGAGCAACTCCGGCTTGGGCTGGCCGGCGCGGCGAATCTCAAAGAAGTTGATGCTGCGCGTGCGGCCCGGAGTCGAACTTGTGCGCGCCAGCTTTTTGCCGACGAGCGTGTTAATGACGCTCGACTTGCCGACATTCGAGCGTCCCAGGAAAGCGATCTCCGGCAAACCGGGCAGCGGAAAGTGCGCCACATCGCTCGCCGAAAGCAGGTATCGCGACAAAATCCGCATGGTCACAGTGTCCAGTGTCTGGGTGGCAATTGGCAAGGCGTCGGCAAAAAAATCGAGTGGCTGAGAATTTGGAGGAGCCCGCTGTCAGCACTGAGGACGAAGGCGAACGCCTACAGCCCCAACGGCCGCTTGTTGTGAACTTCGACATCCTTGATGGGATGCGTCCGATGCCAGAGCGCGAGCCCGCCGGCAATTGCCAACCCAATTAGCACGCTGATCATAAAGAATAGGCGATAGGCGGGAAGAGCGATGAGGAGGATGGCAACAACGGTAGCGGCGACAAAAAGAGCAGCAGAGCCTTGCAGTCCAAAACGTCGCAGGTCAAAGCCGTGATTGGGCCGGGACATACTTTGATTAGTTTAACTGCGATTATTTTAACGCCAGCGGCGTGACGAGAAAATGCGGCGAAGAGAAAATACGGGTGTGACCGGAGTCAGCCGGGCAGCAGCTACTGCCGCGCCGTCGGAATGTCGTTGACCGGAGAGGTTGGCGGCGCAATCGACGGAATGCCTTCCGAGTCGGGAGTCATTGCCGGCAGCGGACCTTCCAGCGCAACCGCCAGCACCTGATCCATGTTGTCGACAAAGTGCAGCTTCATTGCGGTGCGCAGGTTCTCGGGAACCTCGGCCAGATCCTTTTCGTTTTCCTTGGGCAGAATCACTTCGAACAGGCCAGCGCGGTGCGCGGCCAGAAGTTTTTCTTTCAATCCGCCGATCGGCAAGACCTTGCCGCGCAGCGTGATCTCTCCTGTCATGGCGATATCGCGGCGCACCGGAATGCGGCTCAGGGCGCTGGCAATGGCGGTGGCAATCGTGATGCCCGCCGACGGTCCATCTTTGGGGATGGCGCCTTCGGGCACGTGCACGTGGATGTCGATGCTGCGGTAGAAATCGCGCGACAACCCAAGACGCTGCCAACGCGAACGAATGTAGGTGATCGCGGCTTGCGCCGATTCCTGCATCACGTCGCCGAGCTTGCCGGTGAGAGTCGGCTTGCCGCCCTTGCCTTCGACGACCGTGACTTCGGTTGAAAGAATCGAGCCGCCGACTTCGGTCCACGCCAGGCCCGTTACCAGCCCAATCTCGCTCTTTTCGTGCGCCAGCGTGTCGCGGAATTTGGTGACGCCCAGAAATTCGTCGACTTTGTCTGCGCTGACCGCGATGGTATAGGTCGCGCCTTCTTTCACAACCTTGCGCGCCACCTTGCGGCAGATGTTGCCGATCTCGCGCTCCAGGTTGCGTACGCCCGCCTCGCGCGTGTAGCCGCGAATGATTTCCCTGATCGCGTCGTCGGAGAACTGAATGTTCTTGTCCGTCAGCCCGGCCTGCAAAAGCTGCTTCTTCACCAGAAACTGCTTGGCGATTTCGACCTTCTCGGGCTCGGTGTAACCGTGCAGCCGCAGCACTTCCATGCGGTCTTGCAGAGCGGGCGGAATGGTGTGCATCACATTCGCGGTGGCCACAAAAAAGACCTGCGAGAGGTCGTATTCCACGTCGAGATAGTGATCGACGAACATGTAATTCTGCTCTGGGTCGAGCACTTCGAGCAGCGCGGCGGATGGGTCGCCGCGGAAGTCCATCGACATTTTGTCGACTTCGTCGAGCATGAAGACCGGATTCTTTGTACCAGCCTTTTTCATCATCTGGATGATCTGGCCGGGCAGTGCTCCGATATAGGTGCGGCGATGGCCGCGGATCTCGGCTTCATCGCGCACTCCGCCGAGCGACATACGCACGAACTTGCGGCCCGTCGCCTTGGCAATCGACATGCCGAGCGAGGTTTTGCCGACGCCCGGAGGCCCGACGAAGCAAAGGATTGAGCCCTTGGGATTTTTGACGAGCTGGCGCACGGCCAGAAATTCCAGGATGCGCTCTTTGATTTTCTCGAGGCCGTAATGATCTTCGTTCAGCGTCTTCTCGGCGCGCGTAATGTTGCGGATTTCCTTCGAGCGCTTCTTCCACGGCACCGCCAGCAGCCAGTCGAGATAATTGCGCGAGACCGTCGATTCCGCCGACATGGGCGGCATCGCTTCCAGCTTCTTCAATTCCTGGATCGCCTTGTCGCGAACTTCTTTCGGCATGCCCGCGGCATCGACCTTCTTTTTCAGTTCGTCGAATTCGCTTTTTTCGCCGCGGCCCAGTTCTTTCTGAATCGCTTTAATCTTTTCGTTTAAGTAATACTCTTTCTGAGCCTTCTCCATCTGCCGCTTCACGCGCGACTGGATGGTTCGATCCATGTTCAGTTTCTCGATTTCAACGTCGAGCACATCACCGATGCGGCTCAGGCGTTCGGCGGGATCGAAAATCTCTAGCAGGTTCTGCTTCTCTTCGATGGAGAGCTGGAGGTTGGCGGCAATCGTGTCGGTCAGCTTGGCCGGATCTTCCATCCGTACGGCCGCGATCATGGTCTCGTAATTCAGCGACTGGCAAAGCTTCACGTATTGCTCGAAGAGCGCCGTCACGCGCTGCATGCCGGCTTCGATCTGCGGGGTGGTCTCGGTGGCATAGCGCGCTACGCGCACCGTGGCCTGCATGAAGCCTTCGGCTTCGGTGACCTGAAGAATCTTGCCGCGCTCAATGCCTTCAACCAGAACTTTAATGTTTCCGTCGGGGAGCTTCAGGCTCTGCACGATATTGACAATCGTGCCCACCTGAAAAATGTCGTTGGGCTTGGGTTCGTCGATCGAGGCATCATGCTGCGTGGCAAGAAAGATTTTCTTGTCGCCCGCCAGCGCCTCTTCAAGAGCATGCACGCTGGATTCGCGGCCGACCACGAACGGCGTCATCATGTAGGGGAAGATGACGACGTCCCGGATGGGCATCATCGGTAGTTTCTTGCTCTCGAATTTTTCCCTGGGGTTCGACAAACTAGGGTCTCCCGTCTCAGTTTTGTCGCGCCTAAGGACTTACCTCAGGCGCTGAAGCGCGGTCTGCTTTTGAACGCTTTGCGGCACTAGTAAAACTCGTGTCCTTCCCGTCTCAGCTCGCCCGTACCGTCTCAGCTAGCTGCCTTCTCAATCATCGCCAGCGAAACGTCCCTCTTCTCCACCATCTCGCGGGTCACTTCGAATTCCTTGACCTTCTTCTGGCTGGGCAGACTATACATCAACTCCAGCATGAGCTCTTCCAGAATCATACGCAAGCCGCGGGCTCCCACCTTGCGAATCATGGCCTGCCGTGCGATGGCCCGGTTCGCCTCTTCGGTGAACTTAAGCCTTACGTTTTCGAATTCAAACAGACGCTGGTACTGCTTGACGATAGCGTTCTTGGGTCGCGTCAGGATCTCGACCAGCGCATTCTCGTCCAGGCTTTGCAGCACGCCCATCACCGGCAAGCGCCCCACAAATTCCGGAATCAGTCCAAACTTGATCAGGTCCTCCGGCTGCGCCTCGGACACCAGCTCGAAGTTGCGCTTGGAGGATTGCAGCGTAGTTTCTTCCTGCTCGAGTTCGGATCCGGTGCGGAAGCCGAGCGACTTCTTGCCGACTCGCCGCGCAATGATCTTCTCGAGGCCGACAAACGCGCCCCCGCAGATAAAGAGAATGTTCGTGGTATCGACGGGAGTAAATTCCTGGTGCGGATGCTTCCGCCCGCCCTGCGGCGGAACGTTGGCGATCGTGCCTTCCAGAATCTTCAGCAGCGCCTGCTGCACGCCCTCGCCTGAAACGTCGCGCGTGATCGAGGGATTTTCGTCCTTGCGCCCGATCTTATCGATCTCGTCTATATAGATGATGCCGGTCTGGGTTCGACTCACATCGCCTTCCGCAGCCTGCAACAGCTTGAGGATGATGTTCTCAACATCCTCGCCCACATAGCCGGCTTCGGTCAGCGTGGTCGCATCGACGATGGCGAACGGCACATCCAGCATGCGCGCCAGCGTCTGCGCCAGCAGTGTCTTCCCAGTCCCGGTCGGCCCGATCAGCAGGATGTTCGACTTGGTCAGTTCCACGCCGTCGCTTGGGCGCTGCCGGTTCATGTAGATGCGCTTGTAGTGGTTGTAGACGGCGACCGCCAGCTTCTTCTTGGTTTGCTCCTGTCCGATGACGTACTCGTCGAGGAAGCTTTTCACGTCCTGCGGTTTGGGCAACTGATTCGGCACCGCCGCCGCCGGAGTCGCGGTCCGGTCGTCTTCCAGAATCGAGTTGCAGACGGCGACGCACTCGTCGCAGATGTAGGCGCGGGGATAGTCACTTGGCGAAGAAATCAGCTTGGCGACCGCGTCCTGCGATTTATGGCAGAACGAGCAGCGCAGCATTTCATCTGGTCCCGATCTTGTCTTCACAAGGCCATTCCTTTTCTACCTGCCACACACACCCGAATCTGCTCCAGTCCCACTCTCTTAAACGTCCCGGTGGGCGCTTGTTTCCGCAAAAATCTTCGACTTTTGACCGGCCGCGAAAGCCGATCATAGCCGCTATCTCGTCGTATAGATGATATCGTCGATGATTCCGTATTCCTTTGCCTGCTGCGCGTTCATGATGAAGTCGCGCTCCACATCCTTTTCGACTTTATCCAGCTTCTGGCCGGTGTGTTTCGAAAGTAATTGATTGGTAATCTCCCGCATCCGCAAGATTTCACGGGCATGGATGTCGATATCGGTCGCCTGCCCGCTCAGCCCGCCCATGGACGGCTGGTGGATCAGGATGCGCGAATTGGGCAATCCCAATCGTTTCTTGGCCTGTCCCGCCGAAAGCAGCAGCGCCGCCATCGATGCCGCCTGCCCGATGCAGATCGTGGTCACGTCGTTCTTCACATATTGCATCGTGTCATAGATCGCCATCCCCGCCGTGATCGACCCGCCCGGAGAATTGATATAAAGCTGGATGTCTTTCTCCGGATCTTCCTGCGCCAGGAAGAGCATTTGCGCGATCACCAGATTGGCGATGTTGTCATCGATCGGCGTGCCTATAAAGATGATGTTGTCGCGCAGCAGCCGGGAGTAGATATCGTAAGCGCGCTCTCCGCGCCCCGTCTGTTCGATCACCATCGGTACCAGCATCATTTTTGGATCGTTCAAGTTCACCTTCCACACACCTCGCCCGCACCGTGTTTAACGCAATCGGGGGAGGATCGAAATGGTCCGCGGGTCGTCATGCGGACTGGTGATACAGAAATTCGAGGGTCTTCTCGTTGCGGATTCTGGTCCGTATCCTATCGAGGCCCCCATCCCGTGTCAAACGAGTGCGTATCGCCTCCGTGGTCTGTTTTGTCTGTTTCGCCAGCGAATCCACCTCCGCGTTCATCTCGTCGTCGCTGACCTGCACGTTCTCCACTTCCGCCACTTTTTCCAGCAGCAATGCCGCCTTCACGTCGTGAATCGCCTGCTCGCGCTGCCCGGCCCGCAGCCGGGGCAAATCCATCTTCTTCATGTGTTCGGCGCTCAGACCCTGCGCCGCCAGCGCCCGCAGCCCGCGCTCCAGCCGGATGTCGATCTGCTGTTCGATGAGCGAGTCGGGCACCTCAAAATCATTGCGCTGGATCAACTCTTCGACCAGCTTGTCTTTGGCTTTGTGCTCGGCCTCATGCCTGCGCTCGGCTTCCATCTGCTGGCGGATGCGCTGCCGCAATTCGTCGACGGTCGTGAATTCGCCAAACTGCTTGACGAATTCCTCGTTTAACTCGGGCAGCGTCTTTGTCTTGATGGCACTCACTTTCACGGTGTATGTGAAAGTCTTCCCGGCCAGACGTTTATCCTGCGCATCTTCCGGATAGTTCACGTCGAAAGTGCGTTCGTCTCCCGCCTGGGCTCCGCGGAGATGCTCGGTGAACTCGGGCATGGTGTTCTTGCCTGCGATCTCGACCAGCACTTCGTCCATGTGCACGGGCTGGCCCTCGGCCGCATTTCCAGCTGCCACCGCCTTGGTAGCCTTCGGAGTTCCATCCAGCGACGCTTGCGCAAAGTCTCCGTCCGCCAACACGCGCCCTTCAACCGTATCGAACTTCGCGTGCTGCTCGCGCAGATCCTCGAGCGCTTGCTCTACATCACTTTCGGAAACGGCGATCTCGGGCTTATCGGCGCGCAGCTCTTTGTAGCCTTCGAGCTTGATCTCGGGCAGCACCTCGAACGCGGCCTTGAAGCGCAACGGCTCGCCCTCATGCAGGTGCATGTCGGTAACCCTCGGCTGCGAAACAGGATGGATGCCCAGGCGCTCCGCCTCCTGGCGAAAATAGCGGGGGATGAGAGCTTCCGCGACGTCGGTCTTGATCTCTTCCGAAAAACGCTGGCGAATAATCGACGCCGGCACATGCCCGCGCCGGAACCCGGCAATGCGCGCCACCTTCTGATATTTCTGAATGAGCGTTTCCGTCTCGCGGCCAACCTCGGCCGCCGGAATCTCGACCTCAATCTCGCGTTTCGTGCTCTCTTTGGTCTCGGTGGGGCTCACTATTTACCTTTCAAGGCTTCGCGACAACCGGGCGCCGCGGCGAAGCCACTTTGGAATGACTTCGCTGAAAACCTTTGGCCGTAATGATGAGTTTAAAGACAGGCAGAGAGCAACGTCAAACGGGTGAGCGGCATTTCGTACCCACCAAAGTAACTGGCACGAACAGGCATGTGAAGAAAATTGCAGCTTTGCAATCGCGCAAGCAAGTAAGTTTGATAATTTCAAAGACGGGCTTGCTTTTCAAATTACAGAATCACCCAATTGCAAAATTACAAAATGCCTCTTCCCGCGTGGCTGAAAGTTTTGAACGAAGAAGTCATCGCCTGCACGCGCTGTCCGCGCCTGGTGGCCTACCGCGAACTCATCGCCAAAGAAAAGCGCCGCGCCTACCGCGACTGCGAATACTGGGGCAAGCCCGTCCCCGGCTTCGGCGATCCCAAGGCCGCCGTGCTCGTCCTCGGTCTCGCACCCGGAGCGCACGGCTCCAATCGCACCGGCCGTCCGTTTACGGGAGACGCCTCCGGGAAATTCATGTATCCGGTTCTCTATCAGACCGGATTCGCCAACCAGCCCACGGCCACCGCCCGCGGCGACGGCCTCGTCCTCACCAACCTCTACATAACCGCCGCCGCCCGCTGCGCTCCGCCGGACAACAAACCGCTCCCACAAGAGCTGGCCAACTGTTCTTCATTTTTGGATCGCGAACTGGAAGGATTGAAGAATCTGCGGGTGGTAGTGGCCCTCGGAAAAATCGGCTTCGACGCTTATCTCAACTATCTGAAGCGGCGCGGGCCGATCACCAGCCGCGCCTCTTACATCTTCGCGCACGGCGCCAGCTATAAAATGCTGGATGGCAAGACGCTGCTGGCGTCCTACCATCCGTCGAATCAGAACACGCAGACCGGAAAGCTGACCGAAGAAATGTTCCGGAGGATTTTCGAGAGCGCGCGCGATTTGACCGAGCGTGTCTAGGAAGGGCTGGTCCATGAGGCCCCGGACGCGTTCGTCTTCGATTTTTAGTGATTCTAGTCCGTGATTTTAGTCCACCGTTTTTAGTCCACCTTGGTCGCAGTTACGTCCAGTTGGAAGCGGCGCTTGCTGGCGGGATCCTCCATGCTGCTGACCATGGTTGCAATGCCGGGACGGACCAGAGAGCGGATATCGGATTTCATCTGACCGATGACCGGACCGATGCTCGGGTACGTTGCGCTATGCGCATCCGCGCCTTCAATAACGCTGGAGTCGACGACCGCATTCAGTTCCAGATATCCACCTCGCTCTACTACCCGGCAGTCAATGCTTACTCCAATATCTACGTATTGATACTGTGTTTCGTTTTTTTCGACAGTTGCCGTCGCTACAGGGTATCTCGCGCCCGAGCGCAGCTTGTTCACTTCGTCCTCGCGCGCGGTGATCGTGTAGTTGCGCGTGTTCACCTTCTTGCCATCGGCGAATTCGCTGAGCGCGAAATCCAACCGGTATACGTTGAGAGGTTTGTTGACTGCACCGTTTCCGTTCTGGGCTGTCGACCCTGGGTTATCCGTCTTTTTGTCACTCTGCGCTACCGCCTGTGACGCAAGGGCCAGCATTACAAACATTCCAAGCAAAGCAATTCGTCTTGCTATTCTCATGATCTTCTCCTTTGGTTCGTTTTACTTTTAGTTCGTTTTACTTTCCGAAATTTGAATATCAGGAATCTCGAGTGGGCGAATCTCAAGGCTACCGATGCTCAAATCATCCTCTTCGCTGCTTGGAGTGGATTCGAGCAATGCCTCCTTGTTGGATTGCTCATTCAGGCGCCGAGCCAGCAACAACTCCCCTTCCGACAGGTTGCGCCGCGATGGAAACTGGTCCAACTTCGGCATCGCCGCCAGCGCCGGTTCGCGGCTCGACTGATGCACGGGCCTGCGCCGAGCCACTTCCTTCGCCGGATGAACGGCTTGTTGAACCGGCCGGCGCTCGATCGACCTCTGTACGTCTTCGTGATGAGCGGGCGCCGAAGTTTCCGCCATGCCTCCCGCATTTCTCTTACGACCGTTCGCCCCGGCCCACACCACCGCCGCAATTGCCACCGCCGCCGCGACTGCTCCCATTGCCCACCACCAGCGCCTTCGGGAGGTAATCCGAATGCGCTCGGCTTGGAGGTTCGCCAACACGCGACTCTCTAGACCAGTCCGGGGTTCGGCCTTGCTGTATTCGCTGAGCGCCGGATCCAGCCACTGCTCGACATCGTCTTCTCTTTTAGTCGGATCCATATTCACATCCTGTTAGATCATCCGCGCGGTCATCCGCTCGCGCAAAATCTGGCGAGCCCGAAATGCCCGCGATCGCACGGCCGCTTCGCTGATTCCAAGCATCGTTCCAACCTCTCGCGGCGATAACTCCTCCAACGCCGAAAGCACCAGCGGATCGCGCAGCGAATCGGGCAATCCCGAAATCATCGCGTGCAACAACACGCCGCGCTCTTTCCGAAGCAACGTCAACTCAGCCCCTGAGTCCGCCGAATGCAGTGCGTCTCCCTCCGGCAACTCCCCATTTTCCGAATCGCGCATTCCCCGTCTTCCCGCGTCGCGCATCGTCCGCCGCCGCTCTTCGACTGCGACCCGCCAGGCGATCCGCGCCACCCATGCCTTCGGATCCTCCACCTCCCGCAATTTTTTGCCATAGCGCAGCGCCCGCAGAAAGACTTCCTGCACTACATCCTCCGCCTCCGTCGTGTTTCGCAGGACCGAATAAGCAATGCGATAGACCAGCCGCGCATGCTCGCGGACCGCTGCCTCCAGCACATCCTCATCGGTTCGCGCCAACGTTATGGCCTCATCCGCAATCACCAAATCAGAAGTCACCGCTTCAACCCGCCAATGAATCCCCGCCTCATACGCATGAAGAACGCCCCGGAAGTCGATTCGTTCGGAAATAATTTTCTTGGCTGGTTACCGGGGGTTACGCAAGGAATGTGATCGGGCGGAACACCGCGCCGATAGCTCCTAGGGGCGCATCTTCGATCTTGGCGTAGCGGAGCGCCTCATGGCCGGTTTGAGGCAGGCATCCGCTTCGGGATGAAGCCGCCCCTTTTTATTGAGTGCGTTTATTGAAGATGCCTGTCAGAATCCAACCAGCACCGGCTCGGGGATGAGCCGGATTCCCCACGCGCTTTCCACGCCCTGCTGGATCGCGTCTTTCAGTTCGATGATGTCGGCGGCGCGGGCTTCTCCGGGCGCGTTCCCGGACGCGCTTCCGGGATTGATGAGCGCGAGCGCATGTTTCGACGAGATGGCGGCGCGCCCCATCCGGAATCCCTTCTCGAATCCCGAATGCTCGACCAGCCATGCGGCGGAAACTTTGTGCTGTGCTTCGAGTGCCGGATAACTCGGAATCGTCAACCCGCGCGCGTCGGCGCGCACCGCCAGTTCTCGAAACTGGGACTCGCTCAGCACCGGATTCTTAAAAAATGAACCAACGCTGCGCGCATCTTCATCGCCCGGCACAATCAGCATGCCTTTGCTGCGTCGAATCTCCCGCACCGCATTGCGAACTTCGGCCAACGAAGGAGTGCTCGCCGCGTCCGCGAAATGCTTTTGCAAATCTGCATACTTGACCGAAGCCGCCCCGCCCCGCTTCAGCCGGTAATTCACCTGCAAAATAATGTAGCGACCAGGCTCGCCGCCGCCCTCTGAGCCCGCAGCGCGATTGAAGATGCTCGATCGATAGCGAAATCCGCAAGCGGGTTTTGGCAAGGTCACCACGCGGTCTTCTTTTATATCCGGCTTTATGTCCGGTTTCATGTCCGACTTTGTATCTAAAGCCCGCACCGACTCGATCGTCTCCGCCACTTCCTGCCCGTAGGCTCCGACGTTCTGGACCGGCGTGCCGCCGACGCTGCCCGGAATCCCGCTCAAGCACTCAACACCGGCGCAGTTCTGGGAAACGGCGATAGCCACGAAATCATCCCAGTTGACGCCCGCCCCAACGCTAAAGAGCACAGCGTTGCTACCGTTGTTCTGCTTCGGAGTGGCAATTCCGCCGATCGCAACCTTCAGCACCAATCCCGGCCAGCCCGCATCGGCGATCACCAGATTGCTGCCTCCGCCGAGCACAAAGAGCGGCAGGCCGCGTGTTTTCGCGAACCGCACCGCCTCGCGCGCGTCGTCCTCGTTCCGCGCCTCTGCGAAGTAACGGGCCGCGCCTCCCACCTTCAAAGTGGTCAGCGGCGCGAGCGCAACATTTTCCTGAATGGTCATGAGGTAGCCGAAAAATGGCCAAGCGGATAAATTCGAGGCGAGAAAACTGAAACCTGACTCGGAGAAAATTGCAGGAACCGTCCCAGAACAGCCACCTACTTCGTCTTCGAGCCCGACGCAGCGTCCTTATCAACCATGGCCAGCAGCGTCCCGTCTTTCTTTTTCTTCCGCGACTTCGCCGGCTTATCCGACTTCGCCCGGCTGATGAGATCAGCCACCGATGTGCTCTCCAGTATCTTGGCCGCCGAATCGCGCACCTTGAGGAAGACCTCATACAGCGCACGATGGCTTGCGTCGGAGATCATCAAACTGCGCAACTGGTCCGCGTCGCCAAAAGGCGCGAGCGGCCCGTCGACCAGTCGGATGATCTCGCTCAAATAAATGTCAGCCGGTGCACGCCTCAGTTGATATCCGCCCTTGGCGCCGCGCACGCTCTCCACAATGCGGGCATTTTTCATCTCCAGCAGAATCAGCTCCAGAAATTTTTCGGGCAGGTCGTTCTCGGTGGCAATGTCACGAATCTTCATCGTCCCCGTCCCAAAGCGCTGGCCGAGGGTTATGATCGCTTCCAGCGCGTAGAGCCCTTTCTGCGAAATCTTCAAGCGCGAATCCTTCCCCTGGCGATCGGGATTAGTAACTTACTCGAATAGCTTGCCTTGGACGTACTTTAGTGCGCCCGCGCTGCCTTTGCAATGATCTTCTTGCGTCCGACGAACCTAGCGAGACCGGAGAACCGGCGACCCGCGCCGACCGACGGTCAAGACATCGCCATCTCTAGTCCCGAAGCCGCGCGAGCGACCTTGACCCCACCGCCAAAAATCCACTACATTCAAAAGCCAGGAAAGAGGCAGTGAAAGCTGCCATGTTCGCTAGAAGCTAGTAGCTGGCAGCTAGGAGCTAGCGGCTACACCCAGCAGCCGAATCTATGACCCTGAAAAAACACGCTCTCCGCAAAACCGCTGCCCTGCAACAGAAAGCGCAGCTCATGTCGGCCTCCGAAATCGAGCGCACGCTGGTCCGCCTCGCCCACGAGATTCTCGAAAAAAACAGCGGCGTCGATGGCCTGGGTCTGGTCGGCATCCGCCGCCGCGGCGTGCCCATCGCCGAACGGCTTGGCAAGATGATCCAGAAGGTTGAAAAGAAGTCTGTCCCGGTCGGCACCCTTGACATCACTTTCTATCGCGACGACCTCTCCACCCTCGGCCCCAAGCCGGTCGTGCAGCAGCATGCCATCGGCTTCCCGATCGAGGGCAAAAAAATCGTGCTCGTCGATGACGTCCTCTACACCGGCCGCACCACGCGCGCCGCGCTCGACGCCTTGTTCTCACACGGCCGTCCTAGCCAGGTGCAACTCCTGGTGCTCATCGACCGCGGCCACCGCGAGATCCCCGTCGAAGCAACTTTTGTTGGCCGCAACGTGCAGACCACGGACAACGAAGTCATCGAAGTAAAACTGACTGAGATTGACGATGCGGAAAAGGTTTTGTTGATGGAGAGAGCGTAGAGAGTATCAAGAACAACCGGCGGGAGAGGCGCAAACGCAGCCGTCCCAAAAAAGAAGAAACGAGAAAAAAGAGAAGTGAACGAATCGGCGAGAATCCGCGTACATCCGCGGAAAAGAAGTTGCCTTTCAACCAGCCGAGCGAGCCCTAAGCCTTGGTAATCGAAGCCCACTCCCCTTCAAAGCGCGCGCGGTCGTAGAACGACTTCTGCGTGCCGACTCCCATCGTTGAGAGCCCGGCGTAAAGATTCGCTCGCATCACCGCGTCGCGCTCCGCGAGGCCCTCGCCCAGAAAGGTGGCAAAGCTTCCAATGAAGGCGTCGCCCGCGCCCGTGCTGTCGACGCTCTTCATGAAATAAGCCGGCATGTGCTCCATGCCTTCACTTCCCGCCAGCAGCGAGCCGTTCGCGCCCAGCGTAATCAGCACGCGGCGTATGCCGCTGCTCAGCAACTTCTCTGCGCATAGCTTTGCGTCCTCCACGTTGCGCACCGGCAGGCCGGAGATCGCCTCTGCCTCACTTTCGTTGGGCACAAAATAATCCAGATCAGCGGCCGCTTTCAAATCGATGGGCTGCGCCGGCGCCGGATTCAGAATGCAGCGAATCCCGTTCTCGTGCGCAAAGCGAATCGTGTAATAGACCGTCTCCAGCGGAATCTCGAATTGCAGGACGATACAATCGGCGCTCTTCAGCACATCCGCCGCCGCGTCCACGTCCGCCGGCCGCAGCCGGTCGTTCGCGCCCTTCACCACGATGATCCGGTTCTGCCCCGATGACTCGACAAAAATTGGAGCCACGCCGCTCGAAACGCCGCTCACAATCCGCACGTGCGACGCGTCGATGCCGAGCTTTTCAAAATTTTTGATGGTCGCCGGACCAAACAGGTCATCCCCCACCCGCGCCACCATGAAGACGTCCGCGCCGCACAAACGCGCCGCCACCGCTTGGTTCGCGCCCTTCCCGCCAAAACCCAGATCAAACTTGTCGCCAAAAATCGTCTCCCCCGGTTTGGGAAAGCGATCCGAAAAGGTGGTGAGATCGACGTTGGCGCTGCCTACAACCGCAATCCGGGGACGCTTGGGCATGGTTGCTTGCTCTCGATAAACTTCGCTGGTGAATTCACGCGCAGAGACAACTATTGAAGATTAAGAACGCCCTGCGTTCGGAAGGGTGAGTCTAGTTCGATGGGCAATGAGTGTCAAACAGGAGCGAGTAGAGATCCTGGCGGTGGAACCGGCCATTGAGGACGTCAACTCAGTTTGAAAGTCCGTAGACTTTATATAGGAAATATCCGATGAAGCAAACACCGCCGACGTAATATATTGCGACTGTCCACCAGAACTCGGTCGGTTTCTCAGCGCGCAAGGCCCAACCCGCATACCGTCCAAATGTTTTTCCAGTGCACGTCGAAGCCACAGCTGCAGCAAATGAGATTACCCCAACAATCAAGTAATAGTACGGCGAACTTATCGGAGTGTTCCACCAATCCATGAATAACGCCCTTTGTCTCTATCGGAAAAAACCATCCGTCTCAGCGGCGCCGGCTTTGACTGCACCTGCCTAAGTCTTCGAGGATATCCAGTGACGCAAGAATCCGTATCACGTGTCCCTCACTCCACCTTCAATGGCGCCGCGACCGAGCCGATGCGGCCGCTGAGGCTATCGCGCACAATGATGCGGACGTTGTATTCGCCGGGCGCAAGTTCGAGCGTGCCGCGATAGCCGATTCCCTTTTGCTTGATCGTCGCCAATTGTTCCGGGGTCAGATGCGCATCCACTTTCCTGCCCGATGGCCGATCCACCTGCTGGCCGGTGGGCGTTCTTGCCACCGCAAAGAAATCCAGCGCGAGGTGGCTGTTATCGGCCGTGTCGATCAAGTCCGCATCCGGCGCCACATTCACCACAAACCCCACACTTTTCTTGCCCGATTCCTTGCTTGGTTGAACCGTATCCCACCGCGCCACCAGCGACAACGCGGAGTAATCGAGTGGCGACTTGAGCGCCGCCGCCAGATCGCTGTCGCGCGTGACCTCGGGATTTGTAGTGGCGTTCGTCACGAAAAATCCCGTCCGCGCGCGCACCTCCACATGGTCCCGCTTCACCTTCACCGCAAGTTTGCGCCATCCCGACTTCGTGTTCGAGCGATCGAGATAATAGCCAAGCATGTAATACTGCGCGGAATCATTCACCGACTGGCGAAAGCCCTTTACCAGATCGTTGGAGTTGAAATACGGCCGGCCACCGGTCGCGGCCGCAAATGTCTCCAGCGTCGCCTGGGTATCGAGCTGGCGCCAACTCGCGCTTCGGTTGAATGCGCCCGGATGCCTTGGATTATTCGGCACACTAATCGCAGCCGACGGCGTGTTCGACGTCAGGCCCTTCACATCGATCGGATAGAGCGCGATTTGCGCATCGTTGAGCAATTGCCAGGTGCGCTCATACATGGGCAACACGTCGGTCAGAGAATCGCGACCCGCGGGCGCAAGCTGCATGGTGTTGTCGCTGACGCTGAAAGGAAATCCGCCGCCTGCCCAGATCAAGGACTTGCGCCCGGGAAATCCACCTAAAGCCTGCGCGACCTGCTGCATGGCCTCAAGCGTATAAGTGATCGCAAGGCGTTGCTGAAAGGCCTGAAAATTCAGCACTGAATCTTCCAGCATCGCCTGCATTCGGCTGGCCTCCTGCTGTATGGCGCCGGCCATCGCTGCCGCGGAGCCTGGTGTACCGCCGCCCGCGCCGCCTGAACCATCGCCCGCGCCGGCGCTGCCCTCGGGCGTGGCCGTGCCGGTCATCGCCTCCATATCCTCGGGTGTGTCGACCATCTGGCTCGCGTCGCCTCTCACCTTGCGGAGTGCGGCAACCAGAACTCCGGGAGCGGTCGTAAAATCGTGCACCACGTGAATGCCTGAGCGATCAAGAATGTAGAGGCCGGTCGGCTCGCGCCGATCCACCGATTGCGAAAGATAAGTCAGCAATTCCTTGCGCGCAAACGCCTGATCCGTGAAAGACGTATTGAGCAGATCGAGCACGATCAGCGTGACTCGCCGGATCGAACCACCGTCCGTGACTGCATTGCTGAACTCATCCGGATGCGCGGAACGCGATAACAGACGTGGAGCGCTGGTGATTTCTTCAAAAGTCGAAATCTGCCGTGCTGATCCGTTTTCGAGAACCGTAAAGTCTTCTTTCTTGAGGCCGGTTATATGCGCGCCCGACTTATCGGTGACGAGCGTCGGGATCAGAACCAGCTCGGTGCGGGAGGTGAATTTGACTTCGGCGTTTTCTTTGTCTTTCGCCAGGCTGGACGTGCAAACCGCAAAAAGCGCCAAGAGTGTGAGGAATCGCAATGTCAGGTAACGCGATAATTTGGGAAGGAAAGCTCCCCGATTACAGTTTGCGCGTGCGCCCATATTCACCTCACTCGAGTTACTGAGACGAACAACAAAGCTGCAAGAGCTGCGGAGGAGGGCCCTTAAAACGAGGCTCATTATAATTCACGCAATAGTTCGCTCTCCTCGGAATCGTGCCGATCTCCCCCAAGCAATGAAAAAATCAAAAGCAGATGAGTCTTGCAGCCGACGCCGCTCAGCCAGAGTTGTATTGCCAGCGTCCCCATACGACGATTTAATGCGGCAACCTCGAAGGCGCGGGCCGCTTCCAACACATCTGCAATAATGACCCGATGACCCTCGCCGACCTGATCTTCGGCCGTCCCCTTGCCATCGAAGACGAGAAGTCCGAAAGAATTGGACCAACCAAAGGCATCCCCATCTTTGGCCTCGATGCGCTCAGCTCCGCCGCCTATGGACCTGAAGCCGCCATGACCCTGCTTATTCCGCTCGGCATGGCTGGAGTCGCCTACATCTGGCCCATCAGCATCAGTATTGTCATTCTGCTCGGCATCGTCTATTTCTCCTACTGCCAGACTATCGAGGCCTACCCGCAGGGCGGCGGCTCCTACACTGTGGCGAGCGAAAATCTCGGCATCTGGCCCGGCCTGCTCGCCGCCGCCTCGCTCATGGTCGATTACATCTTGACTGCTGCCGTCGGCATCTCCGCCGGTGTCGGCGCCCTCGTCTCCGCCCTCCCGTCGCTCCAAAAACACACGCTGTCCATGTGTCTCGGAATCCTCGTCGTCCTCACCATCGTCAATCTGCGCGGCGTGCGCGAAACCGGCGGAATCTTCCTCGTCCCAACTTACCTCTTCCTCGCCTGTCTGCTCGGCATGATCGGCTTCGGCATCTTCAAAGTCATCGCCGCCGGCGGCCATCCCATACCCATCGTCGCGCCGCCGAAGCTAACTTCGGCGACTGCCAGCCTCAGTGCCTGGCTCATTCTGCGCGCCTTCGCTAGCGGCTGCACCGCCATGACCGGCGTCGAAGCCGTCAGCAACGGCGTCATGGCCTTCAAAGAGCCGGCCTCCAAATATGCCCGCCTCACGCTGACCATCATCATCGGCATCCTCATGGTCATGCTGGTGGGCATCGCCTACCTCGTGCCCCACTACGGAATCGCCGCCACGGCACCCGGCGAAACCGGCTATCAGAGCGTCCTTTCGCAGCTCCTGGCGGCCATCACCGGCACCGGCTGGTTCTATTGGACGAGCATCATCTCCATCCTCATCGTCCTCTCGCTCTCCGCCAACACGGCTTTCGCCGACTTTCCGCGCCTCTCACGCGCCATTGCGCTGAACCGATATCTGCCTTTCGCCCTCACCGTGCGCGGCCGCCGCCTGGTCTTCGCGGAAGGCGTCTACGCCCTGGCGCTTCTCACCGCCATCCTGCTCACAATTTTTGGGGGCGTCACCGACCGCTTGATTCCGCTCTACGCGGTCGGCGCTTTCCTGGCCTTCACGCTCTCGCAAGCCGGAATGGTGGTGCACTGGAGACGCGTTGGCGGCGCGCACGCGCGCAGAAACATGTTCGTCAACGGCCTCGGAGCCTTCGCCACCGCCATTACCACTGCCGTCGTTCTCGTCACAAAATTCGCTGAAGGCGCCTGGATCACCGTGGTCCTCATCCCCGCGCTCATCCTGATGATGCGCGGCATCCGCCACCATTACGAGCGCGTCAACATCGAGACCGAAGCCGACGGCCCGGTGAACACCGGCGATCTCTGCGAGCCCATCGTGCTGCTTCCCATCGATCGCTGGAACGTAATCTCGGAAAAGGCGCTGCGCTTCGCCTGGTCCATTTCCAAGCAGATCCGCGTCATCCACGTTGACTGCCTGGAAGGCACCGAAAGCTTTTGTGCGCAATGGGACCATCTGATCGCCAACCCTGCGAAAAAGGCAAGCCTTCCCATCCCCCAGTTAGTCGTCCTTCAATCGCCTTTCCGCTTTGTAATCAAACCCATTGTGGCGTACGCACTGAATCTGGAGAAAGAAAGTCCCGAAAGCCACATCGCCGTAGTCATCCCGGAACTGGTCGAAGCTCGCTGGTATTACCTGTTCCTGCACAACCATCGCTCCGCTCTCCTGAAAACGCTGCTGCTACTGAACGGCAGCCAGCGCATCAGCGTAATCAACGTCCCGTGGTATTTGAAGAATTGAAGATTGAAGAAGCAAGAGGTGCCGCAAAGAACCAACTCAACGCGCATTCCACACGGCGGAGAAAAATCTAGTCAACTTCTCACGATCCAACTTCCCATCCGTCCGCACGCCCGAACAAACATCCACGCCGTAGGGAGCAACTTCGCTAATCGCCTGACCGACATTCTCTGGACGAAGACCGCCCGCCAGAAATATCGGAACGGTCACGCGCTCGCGAATCGCGAGACTAAGCGCCCAGTCATGCGTCCGCCCCGTCCCGCCCAGTTCGCGAACCGCAAGCTTCTGATTCCCCGAATCCAGAAGAACGGCATCCACATCGCGCAGCGCCGCCACCTCGTCCACCGACTCCGGCCCGGTAACATGAATAACCTGCACAATAGAAATCCCCGGCAGGGCGTCTTTCAAGTCGCGATAGGTCCCGCGCAAAAGACGATCACAAATCTGAATCGTATTAGTCCGGCAGAAGCGCTGCTGGGTCACGATCTCATCCACGCTCTGAAGCGAGGTAAGTAGAAACGTTCCGATCGCCGGAGGCACAGTCGCAGCAATCTCGGCAATTAACTCGTCGCTAATCAACCCCGGCCCACTCGGCATAGAAGAAACCAAGCCCAAAGCCGAGGCGCCGGCCTCCACGGCCATAGCGGCCTCTTCGATGCTGCCAATGCAGCAAATTTTGACCCTGGGAGTGCGCGCGGCTTTCATGGAAGAAGTATTGGTAGGGACGAGTCGAGGCTTGATATTGCCGTGCTACTCCCCATACGGCACCCAGATATTCTTAACCTGCACGGCATGCTCCAGAAACCAGCGCCCCTCGGCCACTTTGGCGTCGAACCAATCAATCGCCCGACCTTCATTCGTAAAGACCTGCTTCAAATTTCCGACCGACATCGCCTTGGCCGCGGCCGCACTCGCCTCATCCGCAAAGCTCCAGATAGCATCTACGTCGTCGTGCTCGGCTAAAGTTTTCAAGAGCTGCGCGACGTATCCCGTAACAATATTCACCGCGCCGCCCGGCAGGTCGCTGGTATCGAACGCCGAATACAAATCACCCGCAATCAGCGGATAAGCCTCCGACGGCACAGCAATCACCGTGTTCCCCATCGCCAGCAAAGGCATCACCGTGGAAATAAATCCCAAGAGCGGCGCGTCCCGCGGACAAATCACGCCCACCGTCCCAATCGCCTCATTCATCGCAATCGCAATATTTCGAAATGGAGGATTGTGGACCGCGCCATCAAACTTGTCCGCCCAAGCCGCATAAGAAAAAATGCGTTCGATGCCCATCTCGACTTCAGCAGCCGCTTGCTTCGCGCCCACCGCCGCCGCCAGCCGTCCGACAATCTCATCGCGACGCTGCGACAAATTTTCCGCGCAGTAATAGAGCACCTGCGCGCGCGTATGCGCTGTAGCCTTCGTCCACGCTGAGGCCTTGCGCGCCGCCTCGACCGCATTCCGAATATCCTTCCGGTTTCCGAGCGGAGCCTCGCCCAGCAACCGCCCGTCCGCCGCGCGCACCTCCATGCTGTAACCCGAATCCGGACGAGCCTGCTTGCCGCCGATGTAAAGCTTCACGGTACGGTCTATCGCGGGCGAAGAAGAGTCGCCAGACTCACGAACTCGGTCTCCAGAAGCTTCGGTCGTCGGTTTTTCTGAGAACGGAGAACTGGGAACTGAGAACTCGCGCAGCGCCGGCGCTTCCTTAAACCACTCCGGCTCCAAATACTCCCGCAATCCCTCGCGTCCGCCCTCTCGCCCATACCCGCTCTCGCGATACCCGCCAAATCCGCAAGCGGCGTCAAACATATTTGTGCAGTTCACCCAGACGACCCCTGCCTTCAGTTGGGCCGCCACATGCAGAGCCACGTTAATGCTCTCGCTCCAGACGCAAGCCGCCAGCCCATACGCCGTGTTGTTCGCCAGTTCCACCGCTTCGCTCGGAGTGCGGAAGGTCATCGCTGCCAGCACTGGCCCAAAAATCTCCTGCTGCGCGACAATCGACGTCGGATGCACATTGCTCAAGAGCGTCGGCGGATAATAAAATCCGCGCGCCGGCAACGTCACTTGCGGCTGCCAGCAAGTTGCACCGTCGGCCACTCCCTGATCGACCAGCTTCTGAATTCGCTCCAGTTGAACGCGCGCCACAATTGCGCCAATATCAATCGCCTTATCGAGCGGAGGCCCGATCCGCAGCGTGCTCATGCGCTCCTGCACCTTGGCGATCAGTGCCTCGGCAATGCTCTCCTGCATCAACAGCCGCGAGCCCGCGCAACAAACCTGCCCCTGGTTGAACCAGATCCCATCGACAAGACCTTCAACGGAGCTATCCAGATCCGCATCCTCAAAGACAATGAAAGGAGATTTCCCGCCGAGCTCCAGCGAAAGTTTTTTGTGACTGTTCGCGGTAGCAGCGCGAATTGCGCGCCCGACTTCAGTCGATCCGGTAAACGCAATCTTGTCGACATCGGGATGCTTGACCAAAGCCTCGCCCGTCCGCCCATCGCCCGTAACGATGTTGACGACGCCCGCGGGTAACTCGGCCTCCACGCAAATTTCCGCAAACGCCAAAGCCGTCAGCGGCGTAAATTCCGCCGGCTTCAAAACCACGGTATTCCCGGTAGCCAGCGCGGGAGCAATCTTCCATGCCAGCATCAGCAGCGGAAAATTCCACGGAATAATCTGCCCGGCAACTCCGTAAGGCACATATCCGGCAAACTCCGACTCCAAAATCTGCGCCCATCCCGCGTGATAATAAAAATGCCGCGCCACCAGCGGAATATCAATGTCGCGGCTCTCGCGGATCGGCTTGCCGTTATCCATTGTCTCGAGCACGGCCAGCCGCCGCGAATGTTTCTGCACCAGCCGGGCCAGCGCATACAAGTATTTCGCCCGCGCATGCGGAGTCAGCGCCTGCCACTGCCCAGCCGCCGCCCGCGCCGCCTTCACCGCCGCATCAACATCCGCCGCCGATCCCTGCGCCACCGCAGCCAGCCGCTCGCCGTTCGAAGGATCGACGGTCTCAAAATATTCTCCGGCCGCCGGTGTCGCCCAAGCGCCGTCAATAAAATGCGCAAAACGCCGCCCATGACGATCCAGCCAGGTTGAAACTTCTTTCGAATCCTCGGGCGCCGGTCCGTATTTCATGCTCACGAATTTTTCAGCAATGCTCATTTAGTTTCACTTTCGGCGACAGGCCCAACGCCGCCAGAGGGATGAAGGGCCCACATAACGACACAGCTGGGGATGAAGATCACCAGAAGGATTATGACCGTCACTACAGCGGGAAGGATAAAATAACGCCCGAGAACGATCTCGGCATATCCTCCCACCAATTCGCCGAGCAGATAGCCAACTCCTAAGGCCAGCGGTGCAGAAACCGCGAACGCGGTGGCGGCCCGGCGAGCATTATTGCGCGAGTCTCTGCGCACCCGTCGAAAAACCCGCCAAGTGGCCAAGGCGTCCGGAAGGAGAATCGCTATCATCATGACAACGATCTGACTATAACTTGCACTATTGTCCCCGAAAGTCCGGGGAGCTTTGAGGATGATTAGAAGAAGGAATGCCCATGAGGTGATCATAAAGAGGACCGCTCCTTCGGCAACCGTCATGAATAACCGACGAGTGGCACTCATTCCCTCAACCTTTCCGAGGCTACGGCTTTGTAACGTCGAGCCAGCTCACGCCAGCGGATGTCTCCACTCCGCCGAGTACCGTCCCGTAACAAAATGTTCCAGCTGCCG
Organism: uncultured Acidobacteriaceae bacterium; assembly: GCA_963803645.1. Lineage (GTDB taxonomy): Bacteria > Acidobacteriota > Terriglobia > Terriglobales > Acidobacteriaceae > Acidiflorens. The sequence goes on from CAWDNK010000008.1 coordinate 278,092, forward strand.
CTCAATATCCCCGAGCAGCCCGCTCGCTCCAAAGCGAAACATCTCGGCGCGCATCCATGACTCGCCGAGCTCTTCCTTAATCATCGCCAGCCAATCGAGCGACTGCTTCGCCGTCCGAATCCCGCCCGCCGGTTTGAAGCCCACCGCCATCCCCGTCTCCTGCGCATACTCGCGAATCGCGCGCGTCATCACGAGGCCGACTGGCAGAGTCGCATTCGTCGGCTCTTTCCCAGTCGAAGTCTTGATAAAATCCGCGCCCGCCATCATCGCCACCAAACTAGCCCGCGCCACATTTCGCAGAGTCAACAAATCGCCCGTCCCCAGAATCACCTTCATGTGCCGCGATCCACAAGCCTGCCTGAACGCCGCGACCTCGTCATACAAAGCCTGCCAGCGTCCGCCAAAAACATGCGCCCGCGTGATCACCACATCGATCTCATCCGCGCCCGCCTCCACGGACCGCCGAATCTCCGCCACCCGCTCCGCCAGTGGAGATAACCCAGCCGGGAATCCCGTCGACACCGCGGCCACGCGAATCCCGCTACCCTCGAGCGCCGCCACCGCCGTCTCCACAAACGTGTGATAAATGCAGATCGCCGCGACTTTAATGTCCAACTCCGCGATCCCCAGCCGATCCACAATCTCGTGCTGTAGAGGATGCCGTCCCTTGGCGCACAGGCGCCGCACGCGCTCGTCCGTGTCGTCGCCCGAAAGCGTAGTCAGATCCATGCAGGTAATCGCGCGCAGGAACCAGGCCGCCTGCCATTCTTTTTTCACAGTCCGACGCGCCACCATCGACTGCGCGCGGCGCTCCACCGCGCTGGTGTTGACGCGCACATCGCGCACCCAATCCAGATTCAAAGGAATGCCGCGATTCGGCAACAGCGGACGCCCCTGCAAAACGGCTATGGCTTCGTCATGCCGATTCGCATCCGCGATGGTCCACGTCGGTTTTTTCTCGCTCGACATCGAAGTCCCCGCAATATGCGGCGCTGCGCCAGATCCGCTCCCGATCGCCGCGGGTGCAGCCAATTGTACGGCAGCCCTGTTTACCGCCGCATTTTAATCGCACCCTCTAATATCGATGAACCACGAGCCGTCGTCGAACCATTTGTTTCCCGCTTCGCCGCCAAGTAGACTTCCCCAGACGTTTTCCCACAGCAATCGTTATTAAGGAGCCTAATGTATACCCCCAACTCCCTCGGCATCGCCCTCTTCATGATGATTGCCAGCGCCATCTGCTGGGGCTCGTGGGCCAACACGTACAAGGGCGTCAAGAATTATCGTTTCGAACTTTTCTATTGGGATTACGCGATCGGCATTTTTATTGTCTCTTTGATCCTGGCGCTGACCATGGGCAGTACAGGCCATGACAGCAGCAGCTTTCTGAATAACGTCCATTCGGCCGACACCGCAAACATTTTTTCGACCATGCTAGGGGGCGCGATCTTTAATCTGGCGAACCTGCTTCTGGTTGCTGCCATCGACATGGCTGGACTCGCGATTGCTTTCCCTGTCTCCATCGGGATCGCGCTGGTGGTTGGCGTCGTTCTGAGCTACGGGCTTCAACCGAAAGGCAACGCGATGTTTCTCGCCATCGGCGTGGGTTGTGCCCTGATCGCAGTGATCCTCGACGGCAAAGCCTATGGCAGTCTTGGCAAGACGGAGCGCTCGGTCTCGCGCAAGAGCATCATCATCTGTGTTGTCTCCGGCGTGCTGATGGGATTGTGGAACCCCTTCGTGGCTTACGGCGCGACGCGAGGCAACGTTTTGACGCCATACACCTCCGTCGTTTTTCTGACGCTCGGCGCATTGCTCTCCTGTTTCATCTGGAATCTATATTTCATGAAGCATCCACTGCTCGGTGAGCCGGTCGGCTTTGGCGGGTTCTTCACCGGGCCACTTTCGGGACACTTGCTCGGACTCCTCGGTGGTTGCATCTGGGGCGTCGGGACGGTCTTCAACGTCGTTGCCGGAAAGGCGACGGGATTCGCCATCTCTTACGCTGTCGGCCAGTCCGCGCCCATGGTGGCCGCTCTCTGGGGAGTCTTCGCCTGGAAAGAATTCGCCGGCGCCTCCAGCAAAGCCAAGACATATCTCTTCCTGATGTTTGTTTTTTACTGCGTAGGAATTCTGCTGGTAGCCAAAGCGAACGGCTAAAGCTCTTTCATGTGGGGACGCGATCAGCGCAGGCACCAACGCCCACAAAGCTCTTGACTTTGCACGGGTAATCCATTTATATGACCGAATCAAAAAAATGGAGTCTCGGCACCTAGCGCTGACTGCGGGCGCTCGCGTGCGACCTTACCAAGAACGCGCTCGAGGTTTTTGAGGAAATTCAGCCGCCCTTTAAAACCGAGCCAATTCGCCGCCAAAACAAGTGGCGTGAGGAACAAAATGTCGACAAGAAAAATGCCGGTCCTGGCGTTCGCGCTCTCGTGCCTCGTGCTGTCCCTTGGTTCTCTCGGTTATGCCCAGGCGAACGGAAGCCTCTCCGGCACCGTGGCCGACAAAACCGGCGGCGTTATCCCCGGCGCGACCGTGAAAATTACCTCGCAGGCCACCGGCCTCCAGCGCGAGACCAAAACCGACGACTCCGGCCACTATCTCGTTCCTCTCCTGCCCGTCTCTATGTACACCATTCACGTCGAGGCGCAGGGTTTCCAGACAACCGAGCAAAAAGATATCCGCCTCCAGGTTGACGAGCAGCGCGAAATCGACTTCACGCTGAATCCTGCCTCTGTCTCCTCGACCGTAGAAGTCAACGCCACCGAAGTAGCCGTCGAAACCACCAATCCAAGCCTCGGCCAGGTCATCACCGCCGAAGAGGTCTCGGACCTTCCGCTCAACGGCCGCAACTTCGTTCAGCTCGCGACCCTGACGCCCGGCACCACGCAATCCACCAGTCCGATCAGCTTTTTCACCAGCGCCGCCAGCAGCGAGGCGGCCACGCGCGGCTCGTTCTCGCTTTCCGTTGGCGGATCACGCGAGCAGAGCACCGACTGGCTGCTCGATGGCAATGACAACAATCAGCTCGACGAAGGCGGCATCGCCATCTTCTCGGACATCGACGACGTCCAGGAATTCAAGGTCCTTACCTACAACTATTCAGCCGAATACGGCGAGCGCGCCGGTCCCACCGTCTTAGTAACCACCAAGTCGGGCTCCAACGAGTTTCACGGCTCGCTCTTCGAGTTCTTCCGCAACACCGACCTCGACGCCAAGACGCCCTTCGTTGACGCCAAGCCCCAATTCAACCTCAACCAGTTCGGCGGCTCGGTCGGTGGCCCCATCCAGAAAAATAAAACTTTCTTCTTCGTCGACTACCAGGCCAAGAGAAAGCACCAGGGCATCCCATTCACCGGTCTCGTCCCGACTCAGGCCATGATGAACGACGATTTCACCATGGATCCCTATGGCATCGATCCCCGCGGCCCTACTAATCCTTACGGCTTTGGCAATCTGATTAACCCTTACTCCGGAGCCAATCTCTATTGCCTCCCCGGCACCACCACCCCCGAGCCGGTCAATCCCGCCGACGGCAGCCAGCCCATGGGCGACGTCTGCAACATCGTTCCCCAGGCTCTGATTAATCCCACAGGATTGGTCAATGGCAACGGCGCGCCCGAAGGTCTCGGCCAGGCTCTTGTCAATCTCTATCCCGTTGCTAACGTTCAAGGAGTCGACGGCTATAACTACGCGCTAATCCCCGTCCGCGTTCTCAACGAAGGTACCGGCGATATCCGCGTCGACCATAACTTCTCCAGTAAGGATTCCGTCTTTGGACGTTTCAGCTACGACCAGGCCAACTCACTCGTTCCCGGCGGCTCGCCCGGCTTCGCCGAGCAGAACCCGTTCGGCAGCACGCAGAACATCTCCAATCATGGCCGCAACGCCATGGTCTCCGAGACCCACGTCTTCTCCGCGAACATGATTAACCAGTTCAACTTCGGCTTCAATCGTATCTTCAATCACATACTTTCCTTTGGCACCGGCAGTTGCGAGGCCACCAATCTCGTCGCTCCCGGCGTCGGCATCCCGGGCGCGAATCTTGACACCCTCTGTAACGCTCCGGGCGTTCCCCCCGGCCTCGACCAATCCACCAAGGAGTGCGTGAGTTGCGGCCTGACCTCTAATCAATTGAGCAGTTACTACTCGGTCGGCGATCGGGCCTACGCTCCTTATCAGGGCGGAACGAACGTCTATTCAGTGTGGGATGCCCTCGACATCATTCGCGGCCATCACGACATCAAGGTCGGCATCACCTTCCGTGCCAATCAGATGAATGTCCTCACCAATGCCTATCAGGATGGTTATAACTTCTACGGCGGCGCTTATACGGGGGATGCCATGGCCGATCTGCTTCTCGGCCAATACAGTTTCGGCGCTCACGACCAGACGTTCCTCGGTGCGGAAACCGGCCGTCGCTGGAAGATGTTTCGTCCTTACGTGCAGGACGATTGGCGTGTTACTCCCAACCTGACGGTCAACGTCGGTCTGGGCTGGGCTCTTGTGACTCCAGAGACCGAGGTCGGCAATCGCCAGTCCAACTTCGATATCGCCAGCGGAGTGTTCTATCTCCCCTCCGGAAGCATCCAAAGCGGCTGCGGCATTTGCGTCGCCAGCGACGGCCGCGTCGGCATTCAGTTCGATAAGACCGCGCTCGAGCCACGCATCGGCCTAGCCTGGAAGGTTCTCGGACGACAAAACACAGTCCTCCGCGCCGGATACTCCATCACCCACGATTCCGCCTGGAACCAGGGAGGCCAAGGCTTGTGGCAAAATTGGCCCTTTTTCTATGAGTCCGATATCTACGGCCCCGAGAGCGATCCGTACTGCGCCTATTCTGCGGCAGTTGCCGGCCAATGCACACTTGCGGCGGGCTATCCGATCGTCACCAGTCCGCAGCCCATCGGCAATTACTACGGGACCATTCAATCCCAGAACCGCAATTTCAAGCAGGGCATGGTCCAGCAATACAACCTCAATATCGAGCATCAACTGCCCGAGAACGTCGTCCTGACCGTTGGCTACGCCGGCACGCGCAGCACTCACATTCTGGTCAGCCAGGTAAACGAAAATCTCACCTCGCCCTCAGCTTGCGGCACGCCCGGCTACACTCTCGGCTGTGGCATCACCACCCTGCCCTTCGCGCAAGGCAACGTCATCGACAGCAACAATAGCGTCGGCAACGCCCGCTATGACTCTCTCCAGATCAAGGCCGAGACCAAGAGCGCGCGCCACGGCCTCTATGCTCTCATCGGCTACACCTGGTCGCGCAACTTCGATTCCGGCATGCCCGATGGTCTCGGCACCAACGTCGGCGCCATCTACTGGCCGTTGCCCGGAACCACCCATCTCGATTGGGGTCTCTCGCAACTCAATCTCAATAACAGTTTCACCGGCAGCATTCTCTACGACCTGCCCTTCGGCAAAGGCAAAGCCTGGGGCTCGAACTGGAGCGGCCCGGTCAACGCCGTCTTCGGCAACTGGGAGGCCGATTCCATCATCAAGGCCACATCGGGCTTCCCGCTCTTCGTCGTCGATAGCGACAACGCCTCGGGATCATTCATGTATTACAACTTCCTGAGCGTGAACCGTCCCGATGAAGTCGGCGATCCAAACAAACCCGGCCCGGTAGCCGCCAACCCAACCTGCACCGCGCCCAGTACCGTACATACAATTCAAAGTTGGTTCAATCCCTGCGCCTTCGCGCACGCTCCTGCGGGAGAACTCGGCACCGCCGCGCGGGCACCGCTGTACGGCCCGCGCTACGTCAACGTAGATTTCTCCGCCATCAAGAACATCCCACTCCACTTCCGCGAGGGCACCAGCCTCCAGTTCCGGGCGGAGTTCTTCAACCTCTTCAACCACCCGCATTACTATCTACTAGGTTTTGCGGGAGTAGGCGAGCAGGATCTAAGCACGCCATCCAGCTTCGGAGTAATAACCCAAACCCTAAACGATTCCCGCGTAGCCCAATTCGCACTAAAGCTACGGTTCTAGTTCGCAAACAAAAGGGAGGCACACGCCCTCGTGCCTCCCAACCCTACCTGTGCTATATTTCCACGCCATGAAATCCCGCCACAGAAGACTGATCGTTCTAATCACTGTCCTCTTACTAACTCCCTCCCTAACCTTCGCCGCCGACGAAGAGGGTCAGCCCGCTCCGCGCTTCCATGCCAAGACCACCACCGGTGAGACTTACACCAACGACACTCTCAAAGGTAAGGTCGTACTACTCGAGTTCCGGACTACCTGGTGCCCTTACTGCCGCCGCGAGCAGTCTCTCGTGGACTCCATCGACCATGAGTTCGCCGGCAAAGGCGTAGTTGTTCTCGCCATCGATGTCGCCGAATCCAAAAAGAAGGTCAAGCAGTATCTGCAAGACAGCCCGCGCTCCTGCCGCATCATCCTCACTGAGGACACCAATCTCGCCGCCATGTATCAGGCGAATTCCTATCCCATCTATGTGGTGATCGATCGCGAGGGCAACATAGCCGCCGAGCAGCGGGGCGCTGCCGGTGAGCGTTCTATAAGAAGAATGCTCCGCAAAGCCGGAGTAGAAACGGCATCAGAGAAGGAAGACTGAAAATGGAGGCACGAGCGCCCCGCCCGTGCATAGTCGAACCAATGCCCGTCAGCGCGGCGGAGGGCCGCCACGCGCGCCCTTCACTTACCCTGCGAAGTAATCACAAACTCCTGAACCTCCCCGTGCTCTCGCTCTGCTTGCTCCGCAGCCTGTTTCGCCAGCTGCTCATGCAGCGCCAATTCTTTCCGAGCCCCCGCCTCGTCGCCCGTCTTCTTATAAGTCACCGCCAGCCGGTAATGCGCCTCATCCAGCTCGGGACTAACTTCAATCGCCTTCTGATAAGCGGTCACCACGCGCGCATCATCGCCGCGTTGCGCGTAAAGAATGCCGAGCTGCAACTCCGCCATCCCTAACTTCGGATCTAATTCGATCGCCTTATGCAGTAACTGCTCCATTTGCGCAAAGCGAGCATCGTCAACCGCGCCCGACGACTGCTTCCACAAGCCAACGGCGTAATAGTAGTTGGCCAGCTCGTTCGCGGGTGCCAGTCGCACGAACCGCGCCAGTCGCTCCATCGTCTCCGCCGAAGGCGCAGCCTCTCCGCTCAGCATCCTTCCCATAAACAAATAAGGAGCCGCATCATTCGGAGCCAGGTCCGACGCCTTCGCCAGATAATCCGATGCGCGCTCATACGATCCTCTGGAATACCACGCCACTGCCAGCCCAATGAGCATTCGCGCTGACTTCGGATATGCCGTGCTCCCCTTCGTCAACACATCGGTCGCAGGCTCGAGCGCGCGATGCGTCAGCAGGTCCATCCCCCAATCAAACAAATTTCTCTCGCTCGGCGCCAACTCCGCGGCCCGCTCATACTCGTGCGCGGCTTCCAGAGGATTGTCGAGTCTCTCATCGATCGCCGCCAGGCGGTGATAAAGCTGCGCGCGCTTCTGGCGCGCCGGCGCATCCAGTTTCAAGTCGCCGCGGCTTTTTTCATCGTTCACGCTCTCACTCGGCGCATTCTCGCCCTCGGCATTTTCCTCCTGCACGATCTCAGCCTGAATCTCCGCGCCCTCCTGCAACAGGTTGCCGTCTTCAGCCGAATTCGGCGATGCCAGCTTTCCCGGCGATAAACTTCCAGCCGGCAGAGACGAGGACTGCGACGACGGCGAAGAGGATGAAGAAGACAAAGCCGCCGCATCCTGCACGAGCACCTCGCTGTTCCGCTGCGCGGCATCCGACCCACGCCCGCCCGGATTCGTAGCCGGAGCGACACTCACCACCGTAAATTTCGGCTCCTCAAAAAACTGTGGCGCCTTCGCCGCTGCCGACAAGTCGTCCGCCGCATCCGATGACGAACTCGCCGGCGCATCCAGAATCAGATCAACTTTCTTGGTCTCGTTCTCAACCAGCTCCACCGACTTGGCCATCGCCACGTCGCTCTGCGTGTCGCCGGTGTGCAACGTGTAACTGCCCGCCCGCATCCCCGCAAAGTGAAACGCTCCGGCGGAGTCGGTACGAGAAGTCCAGGTCTCCGTCGATGTGTCTTTCATGAACTGCAAAGAAACCGTAACCTTCGCCACCGGCTTGCCGCCGGAATCGCGCACATGTCCCTGCACCCCGGCACTATGAGCGACCGGCTGCGAGGGCGCTTTCCCCTGCTCCGAAACCGCGCATGGAGCAATCCCAATCAAGAAAAGCAAAACACAAATTGAAGAGCGGAACCAAAGTCGATGAGCGGAATAACGTAAGGTCAAACGGAACTCCTGAGAAAGTGGGAGAGTAAAGGCGCCCCACCTCAACGCTGCTAATTCTAGTCGCGCTCCCCAAGCCCCGCAATCGACGCGCTTCGCTGCGGATCGAGAGAATTTGGCTATGAGCCAGCCACCAACAATGCAATGTAGGCAGCCACCAACGATCAGGCTGCGGTGTCCCGTGCCGGCGGCTTCGCGCCCCCGATCAGAAGCCAGAACATGAACGCGACCTCACCGAAAAATGCAGGCTGACAGTAGCGATTCACCTCATTCTGATATTGCGGCGCCAGAGTAGACGTAAGACTCAGGATTACCCAGGCGAAGCCCGCAAGGCCGAGCCAGACGCCCAGGAAGCGGGGCAGGAATCGCGACTTGTACACCAGGAGCGCGAGAGGAAAAAGCCAGAGCCCCCAAAATATTTCGGCGACCACAAGTCCACGGCCGTGCAGATGAAGAAAGAGCATCGCCAGGGCATCGCGCTGAGCCTTGTCCAATATGGACAGGAAATCAGCTCCGCGTACGAGCGCGAGTGCCGCGAATGAGTTCACCTCATTCAGAAATGCGATGGGGATCGAAACCACAATCAGAATCACCATCCACAGGGCCTTCCGCCGGTCGACTCCCTTGAGCAAATCGTAAAGAGCCATGGCGACGAAAATAAACCCAGCCTGGCCCATGAGCGCGCCCGCGATGCCGAACCGAAAAAGCGTTTCTGAGGCCGCGATGTTGCTGGCCGTCGCCGCTGCGTTGCCGTGAACGATCAACTTGTCGGGAACATAACCCATCGCAAAGAAGCCAAGAACTGACGTAACTACATACAGCAAGCCTGCGTATCTGCCTGGGTTCTTGTGAAAATTCATCTGGTGGCCTCGCTCGGAAAGTCTAGCTGAGATACGCTGGAGCCGGTTGAAAGTTCCGCCATAAGATGTCAGACTTCAACAACAAAACTCCGCCCCATGAGAATACGAAACATATTTTTTGCATTCGCAATATTTCTAACCACTCTTGCCCTCGCCCAGCCGCGCCGCAAGATCATCATCGATCAAGACGCCGCCGGCCCCGCCGGCAGCGACCAGCAGGCGATCCTGCTCCTCATCCAATCTCCGCAGGCCGAAGTCCTCGGCATCACCGTCGTCACTGGCGATGCGTGGCTGACCGAAGAGGTCGCCCACACTCTCCGCACCCTCGAACTCATCGGGCGCACCGATATTCCCGTAGTCCCCGGCGCTGAGTATCCGCTCGTCAGAACGCGCGCCGAAACCCTCGAAGCCGAGCAGCGCTATGGCTTCGTCGAATGGCTCGGCGCTTGGACTCCCAGCCTCTACCATGCTCCCCGCGAGCTCGGTCCCATGCCCGAGGGCCAACCAACAACCAAGCCGGCGACCGAAGACGCCGCCCATTTCCTGATCCGCATGGTCCACAAATATCCGCACGAGGTAACCATCGAAGAGGCGGGCCCCATGACGAATCTGGCCCTTGCCATCACTATCGATCCGGAGTTCGTTAGCCTGGCTAAGGAATTGGCCTTCATGGGCGGCAGCCTGAACCCCCGGACCGACGATCCTGAATTCGCCAACAACCCGCGCCACGAATTTAACCTCTGGTTCGATCCTGAGGCCGCGCACATCGTCCTCCGCGCTCCCTGGAAGAAAATCGTCTGCACCACCGTTGATATCTCCCTGAAAACCAGCCTGACCATGGATCTGATTAATAAGGTCAAAGCCGGAACCACCCCGGTAGCCCGCTACATCGGAACATACGCCCGCCTGCACGGCCCTTATAACTACCTCTGGGACGAACTAACCTCGGCCGCCTGGCTCGACCCGTCGCTGATCACCAAAACCGAAACCCGCTACCTGGACGTAAACCTGGACCGCGGAGCCGGCTATGGAGACACGCTAACCTGGAGCGATAACGACAAGCCCAAACGAGACCTGCAAAAAGTAGAGATTCAGGTAGACCTCGATACGGCCCGCTTCTACAAAATGTTCGTGGACCTGCTGACTGCCCAAACCCCCAAACCGTAGCCTGCCGCGACCGCAACTACCCGAGTTGTCATTCTGAGCCCGAACGAAGTGAGTGGGCGAAGGACCTGTGCATTCTGCCCGCAGCCGGCGGGACGCCAGCGCTACAGCCAAATTCTCCTGCTGACATTGGGTGTTCGCGGTTTACAATTCGTGCCGAACTCTTTCTTCCGATCACTCACTATGACCAAGACTAAGGTGCCTGCCGGGGCGCGCGCTCGACTTATGCGGGCGGCGCGCGCGGCTATGAAGAATGCTTATGCTCCGTTTTCCCACTTCAAGGTGGGCGCGGCGATTCTTACAGCGCGCGGCGACATGTTTGCGGGCTGCAATGTGGAGAACTCGTCGTATGGCATGACGAATTGCGCGGAGCGGACCGCAATTTTTTCGGCGGTGGCCGCGAAGGGGCCGGGGCTGGAGATTGTGGCCGTGGCGGTGACGTGTGAGCAGGAGGTGCCGTGCTCTCCTTGCGGGGCTTGCCGGCAGGTAATTTACGAGTTTGGGCCGGAGGCAGTGGTGTTTTATCAGGGTCAGGATGGCGACGCGGAGAGCAGAATTGCCGAGCTTTTGCCGGAGGGATTTCGACTGGGGTGAGCTTAACTGGGAATGGTGGTCTGACATTTCGCATGATCGATGTGATCCGCAAAAAGCGCGATGGGGGCGCGCTTTCGGACGCAGAGATTAAATATGTGGTGGCCGCTTATACGGCCGGAGAGATTCCGGATTATCAGGTTGCGGCGTGGTTGATGGCGGTTTTGCTGCGCGGAATGGGCGGCGCTGAACTGGCCGCACTGACGAATGCGATGCTGTATTCGGGCGAGGTACTGGATCTTAGTTTTTTGCCGGCGGCGAAAGTTGATAAGCATTCGACGGGTGGAGTGGGCGATAAGACTTCGTTGGTGCTGGCTCCGTTGGTGGCTGCTGGCGGCCTTTATGTGCCGATGATCAGCGGACGCGGGCTGGGACATACAGGCGGCACGCTCGACAAGCTGGAGGCGATTCCGGGATTTCGGGTGGACTTGTCGGTAGCGGAGTTTCATCGTGTGCTGAAGGCTTGCGGGGCGGCGATGATCGGGCAGACGGAGAAGATTGCTCCCGCGGATCGCAAGCTTTATGCGCTGCGCGATGTGACGGGGACGGTGGAGAGTCCTAATTTGATTTGCGCTTCTATCATGAGCAAGAAGCTGGCGGAAGGGACGGACGCGCTGGTGCTGGACGTAAAGACGGGGTCCGGCGCGTTCATGAAGAAGGAAGAAGACGCGGTGCACCTGGCGGAGTTGATGGTGAAGACGGGCGAGCGCATGGGCAAGAAGATGGCCGCACTGATCACGAACATGGATCAGCCGCTGGGACGCATGGTGGGGAACGCAATGGAGGTTGCGGAGTGCATCGAGGTGATGCGCGGCGGCGGGCCGGAGGATTTACGCGAGCTTTGTCTGCATCTCGGGGCGTGGATGTTTTATCTGGGCGGAGTGGATGGGACGGTGGCGCAGGGGAAGGTGCGCGCGTCGGAGATTGTGGCGTCGGGCGCGGCGTTAGACAGGTTTCGGCAGATGGTGGAGTTGCAGGACGGGGATGTGAGCGTAATTGACGATCCCGCGCGGCTGCCTTCCGCCGAGTGCCGCGTCGAGGTGCGGAGCGAGGCGGCGGGATATGTGTCAGCGATTGCTTGCGAGGATATCGGTACGGCTTGCGTGATTCTGGGCGGCGGGCGCGAGAAGAAAGAAGATGCGGTGGATCCGGCGGTGGGGATCGTGGTGCATAAGAAGATCGCGGATCGGGTGGCGATGGGCGAGGCGCTTTGCACGATTCATTGCCATTCGGAGGCCTCGGCAGAGCGGGCTCGGAAGTTGATTGCGGGGAGTTATACGATTTCGGAGAGCGCGCCGCACAAGCCGGCTTTGATTCATCGGGTGATTTATCGAGGAGAAAATTGATGGGACGATTCACGGGCATTCTTGGACTGATTACGATGCTGGGGCTCGCCTATATTTTCTCCACCAACCGTAAGGCGATTCGGCTTAAGACCGTGGCTTGGGGGCTGGGGTTGCAATTTGCGTTTGCGGTTTTTGTTTTGAAGATCGGATTTGGACGCGAATTGTTTCAGAAGGCTGGAGACGGGGTGAATTGGCTGCTTGCCTTCGCGTATCAGGGGGCGCAATTTGTTTTTGGCGATCTCGGGAGGCAGGGATCGCATTTCGGATTTTATTTTGCATTTCAGGTATTGCCGACTGTCATATTTATTTGCGCGCTGTTTGCGGTGCTTTATTACTTCGGGATCATGCAGGTTGTTATTCGCGTGGCCGCGTGGCTGATGACGCGGTTGATGGGGGTGAGCGGCGCGGAGTCTTTGAATGTGGCGGCCAGCATTTTTATGGGGCAGACGGAGGCCCCACAGACGATTCGTCCGTTTCTGCCGGATTTGACGCGATCGGAGTTGATGACCGTGATGACGAGCGGCATGGCGCATGTGTCGGGTGGAATCATGGCGGCATATATCGCGTTCGGGATCGAGCCGAAACATCTTTTGAGCGCCGTGATCATGACGGCTCCGGGGACGCTGGTGATGGCGAAGATGCTGGTGCCGGAGACGGAGGTTCCGAAGACCGCGGGACGAGTGGTGATGAGCGAAGAGGAACTGGACGTCGAGAAAAAAGAGAATCTTCTGGGAGCGATCGCTCGCGGAACGACTGACGGCTTGGCGATGGCGCTGAATATTGCCGCGATGCTGATTTCATTTTTGGCGCTGATTGCTTTGCTGGATGGATTGATGGGTTGGGGTCATACGCATGTGCACTGGTTTCCGGCGAGCCTGGAGTCGGTGCTGGGCGTGTTGTTTGCGCCAATTGCGTGGGTCATTGGGATTCCGTGGCATGACTGCACGGCGGTCGGAAATCTGCTGGGCGTGCGGATGGTGCTGAATGAACTGGTGGCGTATTCGATGCTGGGTGCGCAGAAGACGGCGCTCGATCCGCGGTCGGTAACGATTGCTACATTCGCTTTGTGCGGGTTTGCTAATTTCAGCTCGATTGGAATCCAGATGGGCGGGATTGGGGCGCTGGCTCCGAATCAGAAATCGCAACTGGCTCGGCTGGGATTGCGGGCCATGCTGGCCGGGACGATGGCGAATCTTATGTCCGCTTCGATTGCGGGGATGCTGCTGTGAGAGTTCGGATGAGGGTTCGGGGAAATCAAAAGCTTAACCACAGAGGGCACAGAGATACACAGAGGAATGCTACTTTGCCTTCAGGCTTGTTAGAACTTCTTGCGTCTTAATCAACCTAACGCCTAGTTGTTGAAATTCTGCCACGCAACTCTTCCCGGCTTCTGCCGACAGCGTTTCGATCGCGTCTTGCACTACCGCTACTCTTTTCTTACGCTCTAGGAGGCCCTTGACCGCGTGGGCTACACAGAACTCCGTGACTACTCCGAAGACTATGAATTCGGGTTCGGTGCCTAGGCGCGCTGCTAGTTCGTCGGCGTGGAGGGATTGGAATACGTCGAGCGTTTGTTTTTCGAGGATGATTTGCTGGTAGGCGTGGAGGTTGTCAGGGAGCTTGGCTTCGGGCGTGTTTTCGATTTGGATTCCTTTGTCGGCGCGGGCTTCGGGGAGGAGATCGGCGCCGGGCGTGCCTTTTATGCAGTGCGGCGGAAATTGCTGGAACTCCGGGTCGTTGGGGGCGTGGAAGTCTCCGCTGGAGATTAGTAAAACTTCGTTGCGGCGAGCGGCGTCGGTTAGCTGGCGAATGTTGGGGAGGAGCTTCTCGGCACCCTCGACATAGAGAGCGCCGCCGGGGAGCATGAAGTCGCGCTGGACGTCTACTTCCCAGAGGATGAAGTTTGCGTTTTGCATTCTCTATTGTATCGATGCTGGGAATGAGCGGAGGATTCGGTGCTTCCCTCAAGATTAAAGACGCTAGCACCACGGGGAGAATTCCTTGCGGAGCCGGTTGCACTGCTGGCTCGCATGGGGTCCTTCGACTGCGCGGGGCTCGCTTCGCTACCCCGCTTCGCTCAGGATGACAGAGACAGCGAAATGGGCCAGCTAGCGCATACCTTAAGGAGTGGAGGGTGCGATCTCTCCGTGCCTGCTAGCGGAGGATGCGAGCTATTGCATGCCTAACGAGGCAGCCACTCTCTTGCCATATTCATTGGCTTTGGCGATCGCGGCTTGTTCGTCTACGGTTAGCAGCTTGTGGTCTTTCATCACTGTGCGGCCGCCTATGATTACGGTTTCTACGTCGTTGGCCTTCAACGCGTAGGCTAGCTGCGCGTAGATGTCGTACATCGGGACGGCATTGGGCTCGTCGAGGCTGATTATGATTACGTCGGCTTTTTTGTTTTTTTCCAGCGAGCCGATTTCCTTTTCCATGTGCAGGGCGCGAGCTCCGTCGATGGTGGCCATTTCGACGACGGCTTTGGCATTCAGGGCCAGCGGGCTCATCTTTGTGATCTTTGCCAGCTTTGCGGCCAGGTCCATTTCTTCCATCAGATCTAGATCGTTGTTGCTGCCGGCTGGGCCGTCTGTGCCTAAACCCACTGCGATCCCGGCGGCGCGCTCTTCGGGAACTGGGGCCACTCCGCTGGCTAGCATCATGTTACTCGACGGGTTGTGCACGCAGCCTACTTGGTGGGCGGCCAGAATTTTGCGGTCGGTTTCGTCCACGTAGATGCAGTGGGCGGCTACTACGTCGGGACCCAGGATGCCGAGACGTTCCAGATATTGAACTGGGGTTGCGCCGTTGTTTTTCAAGCTGTCGTCCAGCTCTTTTTTCATTTCCGCTACGTGGATGAGGATGGGCGCGTGATATTTGCGGGCTAGTGCGGCGGAATCCTGCAAGGTTTTTTGCGAGCAGGTGTAGATGGAGTGCGGGGCTACGGAGGCGTGGATCAGCGGATCGCCCTGCCACTTTTGCAGAAATTTTTCCGTGTAGGCTTGCATGGCGGCGCGGTCTTTGTTGTCGGGCGTGGGAAAGTCGATCCAGGTTTCGCCGAGCAGGCCGCGCATGCCGGCTTTTTTGGTTTCTTCGGCGATGGCGTCTTCGAAGTAGTACATGTCGGCGAAGGTGGTGATGCCGGAGCGGATCTGCTCGGCGGCGGCCAGCCGCGTGCCCCAGCGGACGAAATCTTCGGTAACGTTCAGCTTCTCGGCGGGGAAGATGTATTTGTAGAGCCAGTCGTTGAGGGTGACGTCGTCGTGCAGGCCGCGGAAAAGAGTCATGGGAACGTGGGTGTGTCCGTTGATGAAGCCGGGGAGGATTAACTTGCCGCGGGCGTCGATGGTTTGGGTGGCGCGATAGCTTGCTTCGATTTCGGCGCGCGGGCCTACGGCTACGATTGTGTCGCCAGTGATGGCGACGGCGCCGTCATGGTAGATAGAGCGGGCGGCGTCCATGGTGACGACTATGCCGGTGATGATGGTGTCGGACGGCTGCCGATTTTGCCCGTGGAGCGAGATTTGGAAAACGCAGAGAAGCAGGCAAACTTTAATTTTCATGGCGAGTCCCGATCAAGTGTTAACAGGCACGATGATTGTTATGTGAGATGAATATATTTGATAAGAATGCGCAGCATTTGTACAGAGCGGCAAACTTTTTGGGTGAGAAAGAGGATGGCATCAGCGGCGTAGACGTATGATTGAATGCAGGATCGGGAATGGCAGCGCCAACATGCGCCACTCACACGGTTCGGTGATCTGCATCACAGAAATTCCGGGTCATTTTGGATTACAAGCTACGGTATTGAGGGGGAACCGATGGCGGCGGGAACGAATCTGCTGGTCTCGGCGGCGATGCGCGCGGAGCTTTTGCAGCGGGCTACATCTGTTTTGTCCGAGGCAAAAGGCACGGTGCTTTTCCGCCGGGGCGACGAGGTGCGCGGGCTGTTTCTGATCCGCAGCGGACGTGTGAGCGTGGCGCTAGATACGGGGAGCATGGAGTATCCGCCACGAATACTGGGTCCGGGCGCGGTGGTGGGACTGCCGGCGACGGTGGCGGGGTCGGCTTATAAGCTGACGGCCGAGGTGGTTGACAGCGCGGAGCTGGCATTTGTGCCGCGGACGGAAATGTTGAGCTGCCTGCGGGGAAGCGTGGATTTTTGTTTTGAGGTGATGGACCTCTTGAGCGGCGAGATTTCTGGAACCCAGGCGGCGCTGAAGCAGGCAAGACCGGAATGAGAGCCGAGGGCGCGACGCCTGGGCGCTCGGCTACGGGCGCCGGTGGGTTGTCTGCAAGCGGGGCTCGGCGGTGCCTTTCGTACTACTCCTCTGATAATTTTGTTTGCCCCACAATATGGCGTGTGTAATGCTGTTGCGGCGGAATTCTAATGCGCTTCTTTAGTGCGCGAATACAACGGAGGGGGACGAGATGCGGATCAGGATTGTTCTGGGATTGATTTTGATTTTTCCGATGGCGGCGCTGGGCGGCGACATGTTGAACGCGAAGGAAGGGCTGTGGGAGATGACCGTGACGACCGGCGGCTCGGGGATGCCGACCGACCAACTGGCTAAGCTGCCTCCCGACCAGCGGGCTATGGTGGAGCAGATGATGAAGCAAAAAGGGATGAGCATGAATGGGAACACGATGACTATCAAGTCATGCGTGACCAAGGACAAGCTCTCGAAGGGCGCAGCCTTCAGTGACAGTAAGACCGCAAACAATGACTGCACGCACACGGTGGTGAAGAGTTCGCCGACCCACATGGAAGCGAAGTTCCACTGCGAGACGAAAAACGGCGCGACCGATGGCAACACGGTGATCGATATCGTGGGCGACGGCGTAAAGGGCACAACGCACGTGAGCCGTACTGACAATGGGAACACGAGGACATTCGATTCGACGTTCACCTCGAAGTATCTTGGGGCGGACTGCGGCGATATTAAGTAAGAGCGATCAGGCAAATAAAAATGCGCGGACAGGACTGTCCGCGCTTTTTTAGTGCGCGCGAGTTCCGCGCCGTATGGGTTGGTTAGTTCGGCATCACTACGCTGTCGATGACGTGGATTACGCCGTTCGACTGAAATACGTTGGCGATGGTGACGGTTGCGGTGCCGCCTTTTTCATCTTTCAGCGTAATGGTTTTGCCAGTCTGCATGACCCAGAGCTTGCCGCCTTCGACGGTGGTGAGCTCGGCTGTGCCTTTGCCTTCCTTGATCATCTTCATCAAATCGTGCGCGCTCAGACGGCCGGCTACGACGTGATAGGTGAGAACCTTGGTCAGCGTGGCTTTGTTTTCGGGCTTCAAGAGCGTATCGACCGTGCCCGCCGGGAGCTTGGCGAAGGCTTCGTTGGTGGGCGCGAAAACGGTGAACGGGCCCGGGCCTTCGAGCGTTTCGACCAGGCCAGCGGCTTTGACGGCGGCTACGAGGGTGGTGTGATCGGCTGAATTCACGGCATTTTCGACGATGTTCTTGGTGGGATACATTTCCTGGCCGCCGACGACGGGGTTGTTCATGGCGGCGACGGCGGCGATGGCCAGGGCCATCACGGCAAAGGCTGCGAGAATTTTGCGATTCATTAGGGAATCCTTTCGGGGTTTGAAATTTGTGTTCCGGGTTAGGTACGGGGCGGAGGCGGTTTTGGATTGGGGGTGGACTTGTTTGCATTTATTGCGGGGGTTGTTGAGGATAGTAACGAATGACTGTGAATAACGCATGATTGTGAACTTTGCTGAGCGGGCGCATAACCACAACTGGGAGTTGGATCCGATTGTCCGGTCGCTGCTGGATACGGATTTTTACAAGCTCCTGATGCTGCAATTCATCTGGAAGCATTATCCGAAGACGCAGGTTTCGTTTTCGGTGATGAATCGCACGGAGGCGGTGCGGCTGGCCGATATGTTTTCGCGTGAGGAATTAACCCACCAGTTGGAGCATGTGCGGCAGTTGCAATTCCGGCGATCGGAGTTGGTTTGGCTGGCGGGCAATACGTTTTTTGGACGGCGCGGAATTTTTGAGCCGGCATTTCTGGAGTGGCTGGAGCGGGATTTTCGGCTGTCGGATTATGAAATTTCGGTGCGCGACGGCCAATATCACCTGGTCTTTGACGGGCTGTGGACCGAGACCACGATGTGGGAGCTTTATGCGCTGCCCATCCTCAGCGAGTTGAAGACGCGGGCCAGCCTGAAAACGCTGCGCGAATTCGGGCTCGACATTCTTTACGCGCGCGCAAAGACCAAAGTGTGGAGCAAGATCGAGCGGCTGCGCGGGGTTCCGGGACTGCGCGTGGCGGATTTTGGGACGCGGCGGCGGCACAGCTTTTTGTGGCAGGAGTATGTAGTGGGCGCGATGGCGGCGAATCTGGGATCGGCATTCGTAGGGACGTCGAATGTATTTCTGGCACACAAGCACGATCTGGAGGCGATTGGTACGAACGCGCATGAAATTGCCATGGTGCTGGCGGCATTGGCTCCGGATGACGCGGCGCTGAAGGCTTCGCAGTATCGCGTGCTGGAGCTTTGGCAGGAGACTTATTCCGGTTCGCTGCGCGTGATGTTGCCGGATACGTTTGGAACGACGCAGTTTTTGGAGGGCGCGCCGGATTGGACGGCGGATTGGACTGGGCAGCGCATTGACAGCAAGAATCCTTACGTGGCGGGGGACGAATATATTCGCTGGCTGGAGGGGCGCGGGAAAAATCCGCGGGAGAAGCTGATTATCGCCTCGGATGCGCTGGATGTGGACGACATACTCGGGCTGCATGCTTATTTTGACGGAACGATTGCGAACGGCTTGCGGCCCACGGATTTCGGGTCAGCGGCGGATTTTCTGGATCGCAATAAATGGACGCCGGGGCGGCGAATTCGTCTGAGCACGGGCTGGGGCACGCTGCTGACGAACGATTTTCGCGATTGCGATCCGGCGGGCGGGAACGGATTTGATCCGGTGAGTTTGATCTGCAAGGTGGCGACGGCGGAGGGACGGCCGGCCGTGAAGCTCTCCGACAATTATGCGAAGGCGGTGGGGCCGGCGAGCGAGATTGAGCGGTACCGGCGCGTGTTTGGGACGGCGGGGGTTAGTGATGTGCCGGTGGTTACGTAGGCAAGCTGTTGGCCCTTAGCTCTTGTCTATTGGCTCTCAGCTCCATGCGCTCAGTTCCAAGGAACTCGCAAACATGGGACGGTACCCTCAACCAATCAGGGTTTCGATCGCTTTCACTGCTTCTGGCGGGAGGGTGAGATCGAGGCTGGCCAGGTCTTGCTTCATGTGGTCTGGGCTGGAGGTGCCGGTTAGCGGGAGGATGCCGATGGCGCGCGCGAAGGCGAAGATGATTTGGGGCGGCGTGGCGCCCAGGCTGGTGGAGAGCGAGCGGACGAGCGCGTGGTGGACGATGTCGACGTTGGCGGTCAACAGCGAGAAACCTTGATAGACGATGCCGCGCTCGCGGCAGAAGTGGCGGCTCTCGCGATCCCACCCTGTGTTGGCATAGCAGCGATTCTGAACGAATTGCGGGCTTTCGGCGCCGGTGGCGGACATCTGCTCGAGATGGCTTAGCGAGACGTTGCTCACTCCGATGAGGCGCGCGCGGCCCGCATCGCGCTCGCGGCGCATTGCTTCCCAGACTTCGGCGTCGTGGTCGGTCCAATCATAGTTGGAGGCGGGACCATGCAGGATGAAGCTGTCGACACAATCGCAGTGCAAATGCTCGAGCGAACTGGCTAGCGATTGCGCGACTTGCGTGGAGAGGCTGGCGGCGGGATCATACGGCAGGCGGTGGTCCTGTCCTCGGGCGTAGGTGAATTTGGTTTGGAGAAAAAGGTCGGCGCGGGTGACGAGGCCGGCTGCATAGGCGGCGGCCAGGGCGTCGCCGACTCCGGCTTCGAAATAGTGGCGGCGCTGATTGGCGGTGTCGATGGCGCGAAAACCGGCGCAGAGAGCGAGATCGACGAGGGCGGCGGTGCGGCCTTCCTTCCAGGCTGTGCCGTAGAGAAAAGTTGGAGTTGCAGGCAAGGACATTCGTTGGGCGCGGATAGTTAGGCGCGCGTTACGATTCTATACGCGGAGCTGTGCGCGGCCTATCCGCGAGCGGTCGAGATCAGGATTTCACTGCGGGTCTTTATCTCTATCTCTGTTTTCGTCTTGGTTTTCGTCTTGCGATTTTCGCCGCCGATTTCACTGCGCGGGTGAATTTTGGACGGGCGGATCTGCCTTCGGCGGATCCTCGGGCCAATAACTGACTCGCGTATCGGCTTCCCCTATTTGCTCGGGAGTCATTTCCGCGACCAGCGTTTTCAGCATCGCTTCGCCGTCCTTGCCTCCGGCGCGTTTGGAGAGCGCGTACCACCTGTAGGCGTTCACGTAGTCGGGCGCGTTGTCGACGTCGCGATAATAGTGCTCGCCCATCAGAAATTGCGCTTCGGAGAAGTTCCAATCGGCCGCCATCTTTAAGAACTCGAACGCCAACTGGTCGTCCTGCGGAACTCCGTTGCCATCGAGGTACGCCTTCCAGAGCTGGAGATCGGCTTTCGGATCGTTGGAGTCGGAGCGGTCCCAGAGCTGGGCGGTGTGGCCGTAACTTTTGTTGTAGACGCGGAAGCGAATGCGCGCATGGACGGTGACTTCGACGGGCTCGCCGTCCCTGAGAGCCGGTTGATAGCGCCACTTGCTTACGGCCGCGATGGCACAGTCGTCGAGCTCGGGATCGAGGGGACGCATGATCGCGACATCGTGAGGGCGACCGTCTTTGCCGACGACCAAGGAAAGAATCGAGGTGCCCTGGTGCCCTAGGTTGCGCGCGTCCTTCGGGTATTTTGGGCTGGGCGAGTAGGTGAGGCGGGGAGGATCGACGTCATAGGCCGAGTCAATGGGGTTGCCCTGGCTCACATGGACGGTCGACTCATCGGGCTTTTGAGCGGCTTGCGAGTCTTGGGATTGCGAGGACTGCCTTTGTGAGTCTGGAGTCTGCGCGGCCGCGTTGGCGACGAGCAGCGCAAAGAAGAGCAGGGTAAACGCACTGAGTTTAGTCATCTCAGCCCCCGATTCGCGCAGTTTACCATGATTTTCGGCCCGGATTCAGGCTCCGATTTCGACTCCGAATTCAGGTCGAAATTTCGTTTCCGAATTGCTTCAAAGATCGGTGGCGCGGGCCTGATTGGAGTCGCGATGCACGGGCCCGGTGTCGAGGGCCGAGTCGAGGGCCATGCTGAGCGTGTGGTGGTCCTGATCTCCTAGGGCCACGAAACGGAAGGGCTGGAGACAGGCGCTCTGGGCCTTGGCTCGGCGCACGGGGCTGAGCATTTCCGCCATGCCGCGGATGGGTCCCTTGCGGGTTTGGAAGGCGATTTCAACGAAGTCGCCGGTGGAGAGCTCGCCCGGCAACTGGAGCAGGCCGCCGGTGACTGAAATAGATTGAAGTTTTGCGCGCGCACGGGAGCCGCCTTCAACCTGAATGGCAGCTGGAATGGAACCGTTGAGATGGACTCGGGGCGCACGCCGGGAGGCGTCGGGTTGGGGGAAGTGGGACATAGCCAAAAGTACTATCGCATCGCCGGAAGGGCGTGGGCAGATTACCAAAGCACCTGTCCGCGGGCGTATGCTGGAAGTGCGGAAATCGGCCAGTTTCGGCGGGCGGCTTGCGTCGTTGACGGGACAGGTTTGCGATAATAACGGCAGTAACTTTTCCTCCATAGCGCTCGCAGAGTAGGTTGGTGAATGCGGGGCGCCGCAAACAAAAGATCGAGTAATTGAGAGGTTGGGAAACATGCAGGGAGCCAAAAGGTGGTGGTTCGGGTGGGTAGTGGTAGCGTCGTGCGTGCTGGGGCTGTTGACGGGATGCTCGCGCGATCCGATCGTTCGCAGGCAGAAATATCTGGAGAGCGGCGAGCGCTACTACGAGAAGGGAGACTACCGGTCAGCCGCCATTCAGTTTGACAACGCGATTCAGGCGGACAGCAGTTTTGCCGACGCGCACTACTGGAAGGCGAGAACGGAGATGAAGACGCAAGAATTGCCGACCGCTTTGCAGGAGTATCAGACCACCATCCAGCTCAATCCGAACCATACCAACGCGCGGCTCGAATTATCGAAGTTGTTTATCTCGGTGGGTGAGTTTGCGGGGGCCAAGCAGCAACTCGATTGGCTACAGCAGAACCAGCCGAAGACCCCCGACTACTATCTTGCTCTGGCGGACTACGACGACGCGATCAAAGATACCGGGGGCGCGTTAGCGGCAGTGAATAGTGCGTTAGGCATGGATTCGAATCGGTCCGACGTTTATCTGGCGCTGGGTATGCTGGATGTGGAAGTGGCCCAGGGCAAGCCCAGTGTGACAGAGCAGGAGTGGAGGGGCGCCGAAGACAACCTGAAGAAAGCCGTCGCGCTGGACCCGAAATCGCTGGAGGCGGAGATAAAACTCGGGGACTTCTATCGGATCCGGGGACGATACGGCGAGGCGGAGCAGGCTTACCGGCAGGCCATTCAGATGGCACCCAACGATCCGAGTCCCACGCATTCACTGGGGAATCTATTTCTGGCCGAGAACAAACCGCAAGCGGTGGAAGATCTTCTGCAGGCGGCGAAAAAGGATTTTCCCAACAATCCGGCGGGCTACGGCATGCTCGCCAAGTATTATCTTCAGATCAATCGGCTCGATAAAGCACTGGTGGAGTTCGCCTCGCTCTACAAGGAACATCCGAAAGATCAAGCGGTCAAGGAGGACTATATTCAGCTGCTGATTTTGAACGGGCAGCTGGACGAAGCACGCAAGCTGAATGATGAGATTTTGAAAGCTCAGCCCGCGGATCTGAGGGCGGCGATCTACAAAGCCCAGATCGAAACGCGCAGCGGAAAGGCCAGCAACGCGGTCGAAACGCTGCAAAACGCGCTGAAAGTCGACCCGGACAACGCGATGGCGCATCTGCAACTGGGATTGGCGTTCAACGCACTCGGCAACGGGAACCGCGCGGAAGCGGAATGGCGCGAAGCGATCCGAGCGCAGCCCGACATGCTCGATGCGCACTTGGAGCTGGCGCGGGCGGCGGCGCAGCGGAAAGATGCCTCGGCGTTGGCGCAGGAGGCCGACCAGATCATCGCTTTGGAGCCGGCAGCTCCGCAAGGGTATCTGTGGCGGGGGATGGCGGAAACCATCCGGAAGCAGTTTCCGGTCGCGGAACACTTTCTCGATCAGGCGATCGAAAGAGATCCGAACAATGCAGAGACGTATGTGCAGCTTGGCAATCTGCGGGTGATAGAGAATCAACTGGGGGAGGCGCTGAAGGCCTATCAGCAGGGGCTCGACCGGGATCCGAATTCAGCCAATGCTTTGGGCGGCGTGGCCGGCGTGGAAGCACGCCAGCAGCAGGTGGACAAGGCGATCGCGACGGTCAGGCAGTATCTGGCGAAGTCGCCGAATAACTCAAGTTTCCACACCTTGCTGGGAGATCTGGAAAGGCAGAAGAACGATTTGGCGGGCGCGGAGGTTGATTACAGGAAGGCGATCGAACTCAATAAGAGCGATACGGAAGCCTACCTTGGCCTGGCGGTGGTTCAACATGAGCGGGGCGATCTCGATGCGGCACTGCAGACGTATCTGAACGCCATCCAGGCCGTTCCGAATGAGGTCGATCCCTATTTTCGCGCCGGGAACATCTACGAGGAGAAGAACGATTGGGACCAAGCGAAGCAGATGTATCAGAAGGTATTGGTTATCGAGCCCGATAACGGATACGCGGCGAATAGCCTTGCCTATGCGATGCTGAAAGAAGGCGGCAATCTGGACGTCGCTTTCTCCATGGCGCAGAACGCTCGCCGTAAACTTCCCGACAGGCCAGAAATCGCGGACACCCTCGGTTTTGCCTATTATCAGCAGCGCGTATATACCTCGGCGATCGGGTTGTTTCAGGAAGCCGTGAGAAAAGCGCCGGAGAACGTGCTTTACAACGTCCACCTCGGCATGGCTTACGCCAGGAACGGGCAAGCGCTATTGGCGAAGCAGCAGTTTGACCGGGTGCAAAGAATCAATCCGAATGCGCCCGAGATGGAAGACTTGCGGCGAGCAATGGCTGAGGGAAGAGGGTAGTCGCCGCTGGGATGTAGGGACCGGCGCCTCGTTCGTCGCTTGGAGATGCAGCGCCTGACGGCGCTGGTTAGGTCTATTCTTCTGGTCGCGGTTGCGGCCGTTAGTCTGGCAAGACAATCGCAAATGACTCTTTCAGCGTCGCGCGCCACTGATCTTCTCTGCTTGGATCAGGTCCGCTTGGATCGAGGCCAGTGAGCTCGCGCTCTTCGCGGCGTCCGTCGCGGCGTTCAATCAGTTTCCAATCCGACAACGTGATGCGGCCCTGCGGCGTGGCGAGCGAGCAGATGCGCTGTTGCGTGAAATGCGATTCGGGCGAGGTCTGGTGGTAGCGGCACATGGCGGCGAAATCTGAAAGGTAGCGTGGCTTGAGGGTGAAGGAATATTGCCGCTTCCATTTGCCGGGCGAGTCGTCATTCGCCGGATTGCCCTCGGCCAACGTTTCCAGCTGAAAAACACTTCCGATTTCAGTCTTGTTTTCGCTCAGGCGAAAGGCGCGGCCGATCTGCTGCTGCTCTAAGTTGGGCCGAAGGAGCAGCGGCTCGATAAAGCTGTCGCCGAAGCCTACGTCGGCAAGCCAGGAGTCTTCGTCGGGAACTTCGGCCTGCACATCTGCGGGTACAGCGGCGGGTACAGCGGCGGGCACAGCGGCGGGCAGATCGACGCGTAATGCCAAATGATCGAATTCCGGGCTCTCTCCGCCATCGGCACGGGAGACGCGGGCGGAGAGCAAGGTCACGCGGAAGCCGAGGGCGCGCAAGAGAGCGGCGAAGGCTCCGTTGAGCTCGTAGCAGAACCCGCCGCGGCGCTCGTCGATAATTTTGTGCAGGAAGGCAGCTTCGTCGCAGAGGATAGGGCGGCCGAGGCGGATGTCGAGGTTCTCGAAGGGGACGGCGAGCATGTGAGCGCGATGGAGGGCGCGCAGCGTTTCCGCCGTAGGCTCGGTGGGGCCGGCATAACCGATGCGATCGAGATAGGCGGATACTCTTACCATCATTCACTTGATGATAGCGCGCGCGGGATAGGACTCCCTAGGTTCTGCGATCCAAAGCAGCGTCAACCAGTGCGCATTGTTAAGGCCGGTCTGCGTTTATTTCACGAACGTCAAGCCATGCGGAACGCCGGCGCGGAAAACGTAGGCGTAGAGCATGACGATGATTCCCACGATCGAGCAAAGCGCGATTGAATGCCACGCGACGAAGCGGAAGATGATGCCTTCGTTGCCGACTTGCTCGGTCGCCGAGGTTGCGATGGTGATGGATTGCGCATCGACCATTTTTCCCATGACTCCGCCGGCGCTGTTGGCGGCGCACATGAGGATGGGATCGATGCCGAGTTGCTGCGAGGTGATTCGTTGCAGGCTGCCGAAGAGCGCGTTGGAAGATGTATCGCTGCCGGTGAGCGCGACGCCCAGCCATCCAAGAAACGTGCCGAAGAATGGGAAGAGCCATCCGGTGCGCGTGAAGGCCAAGCCTAGCACGGCGTCAAGGCCGGAATAGCGTGTGACATATCCGAGGCCGAGCATGAAGGAAATCGCGATCATGGCGAGACGCATGCGCACCAGCGTTCGCCAGAAAGTTTTCATGAGCTGCATCGGGCCGAGACCTAAGAGCAATCCCGAGAGGATGGCGGCGAAGAAGCAGCCGGTGCCGGTGGCGGAGAGCCAGTTGAAATCGTAGCGCGCGGATTCGGGCGTGGGTTTGGTGACGATTGGCGCGGCGCGTGAGATGGCGTTGTGAAGGTACGGAACATCCCATCCGGGCGGCCCAGTGCGGGGCTTGCCGTTCGCGAGCACGACCTTGAACGCCGGGGTGGTGGCCTTGTTCATGCCGAGCTTGATCGACGGCAATCCCCAGAGCAGAACGAAGAGGGAGAGGATGGCAAAGGGCATCCAGGCTTTTAAAACCTGTGCGGCCGTGTAGGAGCGAACGTGCGCGTAGCCGTCGAATTCTTTCGCGGCCCACTTGCCGCCGACATCGTCCGAAATTTCGGCCACCGGCTGCGGAACGGCCAGGGCTTCGGTGTCGTAGTCGAAGCGCCAGATTTTTTTCGGCTTCCAGAAACGCAGAAAAACGATGGTGGCGATGATGGAGACAACTCCTCCCATGATGTCGACCAGATTGCTATCGACGTAGTTGGACCAGAAAAATTGCGTAAGGGAGAAAGAGACTCCGACCACGAGAATGGCGGGCAGCACCTCGAAGGTCTCGCGCCAACTGACCATTGTCTTCACCAGCCAGAAGGGGATGAGCACGGCTGTGAACGGAAGAATGCGGCCGAGCATGGCGTTGAGATCGGACTCGGGAAGGGCGCTGACGGCGGCGAGCGTGTGCACGGGCGTGCCGATCGCTCCCCAGGCCACGGGTGCGGTGTTGGCGATCAGGTTAAGTGCGGCAGCGTGAAATGGCTTGAAGCCGAGGCCGATCATGAAAGCGCCGGCGATGGCGACGGGAGCGCCGAATCCAGCTGCGCCTTCGATGAATGCGCCGAAGCAGAATGCAACTAGCAAGACTTGCAGGCGGCGGTCGGGAGTAATGCCGGCGACCGACTCTTTCATGATCTCGAACTGGCCAGCTTTCAACCGAGATGTCATAGAGGTAGACAGCCGCGAGAACGATCCAGGCAATTTTGAGAACACCGAAGGCGACGCCATAGGCGAAGCTCACGGCGGCGAGCGTGGCCGGCATCTTGAAACATGCGATAGCGACGAGGACGGCGGTGCAGGCTCCCGCAATGGCACACCAGTGCGGCTTTACTTTGAAACCGGCGAGCAGGCCGAGCAGAACAACGATGGGGAGGGCAGCGACGAGCGTCGACAGCCACCAATGACCGAACGGATCGTAAATTTGGGTCCACTGCATCACAGCCTCCTGGGAGTGGAGTGTGCTACACGGCCAAAGTCAAATACGCCAAAGGCGTGCGATATGGTAACACCGCGCGGGATGGTAGGGAGAGTGGATTGGGGGAACAGATCTTCGGCGCGGGCGCGGCGCGACTGCGGTTTTTATTGGTTGTTTGATGAACGACCGGTGTCAGCTGTCCTTGCGGTAAAGAAGATCGCGCATGGCCTGGCGGCGGGCCTCGTTCATTTCACTGTTGACAGGGCCTTTGCCGCGGGCGGCGGTGGTCTCTTCGGACTCCGGTTCGCTACACGCGGGACAACGGTTGGCAAAACCCGGCTTGCCGGGCTTGAGTTCAAATTCCTCGGAGCAAACAACGCAAACTTTGATGGGGAAGGCCATCGGAAACTCCCACGCGGGTGTACGTTCTAATTTTAATAGATGAAATCGTAGCAAAATCGGTGCGGAGTGGTCGAGGTGTAACGCGGCCCGGTGATGCTGAGCACACCCTATACGGGCAGCTCTTCCTGCATCCATCCGCCCGCGGATTCGAGCTTGGGCTCGCCGGCCAGGTCAAGAATGAGTTTTTCGAGGATGAGGCGCTTGCCGGGTGGGTTGGAGCGCAGGGCCAGATCTGCTTTGGCTACCAGGCGAATGGCGCGCGTAAGTTCGCGTTTCGATTTGTAGCGGCGAGCCTGGCGGATGATGTCGTCGGCTGCGAAGGGCGGGACGCGGAAGCCTTGCCAGAGCGCGGCCCACAGCATCCGCTGGTCGCGGACATTGCGCTCGAGGATGACCAGCATCTGGCGGAAAGTTTTCGCGAGCATGTAGAGATGGCCGATTGCGGCCTCTTCGCCATCCCCGGTGGAGAGCAGGGCGTCGAGGATGGAGAGCGCGCGCACGCGATCTTTTGAAGAGATGGCGTCGGTGAGTTCATAGAGCGAGCGCTGCTTGGCGGCGAGGACCATGGTCTCGACGTCGCCGAGCATGATCTTCTTCTTTTCACCGACGTAGAGAATTAATTTTTCGAGCTCATTCGAGACCATCATCATGTCGCCGCCGAGGGCGTCGACCAGTTCGCGGGCGCCGTCGGCATCGATTTTGACGCCGCGCGTGGTGGAGTATTCGCCGATCCAACGCACGGCCTCGCCTTCTTCGACGCGAGAGAGTTCGACGATGCCGCAGAAGGGTCCGAGGTCTTCGCGAATCTTCTGGTACCGATCCTTGTCGGTCATCTCCATGCGGCGGGCGTCGGCGGGGATGCTGATGTGGTCGGCGACGAAGACGAGGAGCGCGTCGGGATTGGGATTCTTGCAGTACTCTTCGATGGCGCCGATTTTTTCATCGTTCGAGCCGCGGCCGAAGAGCGTTTTTACGCCGCGCACGAAGAAGACCTGGAACGGGGCCATGAGCGATGGCGTGCGCGCGCGGTCGAGGACCTCGCTAAGCGAAGTTTCGCCGAGATCGAATTCGAAGACGCTGAAGTCGCGCGAGTCAGGGGCGACCATGTGTTCCAGGATGGCGTCGCGACAGCGCTTGCGGAAGAAAGCCTCGTCGCCGACGAGCACATAGGCGGGGCGGAGTTTGCGCGACTCCAATTCTGAGAGGAAGCGGTCGGATTGGCTGAAGGCGCGCATTGGTTCTTGCTTACATTATGCCCGATTGGTGGTCACCCGGTTGACCGAAGACTGTTGGCGGATTGAGCGCCCGACCCTCAGCGGCTAAAGCCGTATTCAACACATCCGATTATCGCAATGCTGAAGCATTGCGCCACCCAAAATCAGTCCCCTAAATCAAAGCGCGGGACAGGTCCGGTTGGGACTCAGTACGCCTCCAGGATATTGGCGACGAGGGTGCGCGCGAAATCGCGCGACAGACGGTCGACCGCGGGCGAATCTTCTTCGAAGAAACGCGGCAGGTCGGCGGAGATTTCGTATTGATCGTGAAAAAGATAAGCCGGATTCTGGAAGACGACCTTGCCTTTGCTGTCGGTGAGCGTAACCTGCACGCTGACCGTGACGAGGGCGCTGACAGCGCGGCCCGTTTGCGCGTCGTAGGCGAGAGGGGCCGCGGTTGCCGAGAGCACGGTTCCTTTCAGAACGGCATCGGCGTCCTGGTGGGCATCATGGACGACCTTGAATTGCGTGCGGGCGTCGAATTCGCGGATCACCGCGTCGGTGAGTTGCTGCTCGATGCGGAAGGTCTGGCTGTGGCTGCCGAATGCCGGAATGGCGATGGTATGGATGGTCGGAGGCAAGACACTGGCGTGGCCGACCTCGTGGTAGCCGCAGCCGGCCATGGCGAGCGCCGCCGCGACGAGGATGACGACGAGCGCGGCGACGTGTTTCGGTCCAGGTATAGAGGGTTTAGGTGAATCGCACCTAAATGAATTGGGTCTGATTGAATCTGGCCTCATTGAATCTGCCCCCGCGGGCGGGAGGCGGTCAGGCTCTCGGCACATTCGACGGCGCTGAGCGCTGAGACGCGTAGGTTGTCGATGGCCGCCCAGAGCCACACGCCGTTCTTGCGGTTCGCGTCGCTCTTAAGCGTGAGGAGAATGTCTCCCTGGCCGGCGGCGCTCACGTTGTTGGGGGTATCGTCCGCAGCGGTGATTACGACGTGCTCGCCTGCCAATGCCTTTGAAAAATCTTCGACCGCGATGGGCTTTTCCGTCTCCACATAAATCGACAAAGTGTGCCCGTGGAAAACGGGAGCCTGAATGGTTTGCAGAGCTGGCTCGATGGCACTGGGCGCCAGGCGACGGTAGTGCTTCAGAATGCGCGCGGAAACCTTGTCGAGCGAATGCTGCGATTGGGCTCCGAAGCCTGGGACCGTGTTGAAGGCGACCTGGATGTCGAAGACCTTTTTGGGGAGGTTCTGAAACGAGAGCAGGTTGATGGTTTGCTCGTGCAACTCATCCATGCCTTTTTGGCCGTACTCGGAGGCCGGCTCGAGGACGGTGACGATCATGCGCTCGACCTTGGCGAATTTTTCGGCACGCAGTGCGATGAGCGCGAGGGCGGTAGCGGCGGGATGCGCGACCACGACGGGATCGGGCTGCAACTGCGGCGGGGTGGGATGCGCGGTCCCACGCTCCATCAATTCTCGTTTCAGCATTTCTCGTTCTATCCAGGGCGAGCGGATGACGGCTCCGGGTGCGTCTTCGAGGGCGCCGGAAGCGTCGATGATGGTGTTACCGAGATCGCGCGCGATCTCCCATTTGGCCTCGGTGGCGCGCGGATCGGCGGCGAAGAACGTGAAGTCGACGTTTTCGAATTGCTCGGGGCGAATGCTCTGGATAAAAGTCACTTCGTCACCCACGGCTTCGAGGCGTCCGAGAGATTCGTCGTCATCGAGCAGGCGAATATCGACGGCGGGGAAATTACGGTCGCGCAGAACTTCGGCGATTTCCTTGCCCCGAAGCGAGGCGGCCCCGACGATCGCGACCCGATAGAGATTGGTGCCGCGGAGATCGGCTTGGGCAGCGGCGGACTTCAATGAGGGCTTAGAAATGGGAGTCATGATGTTAGAGATGCGGGATGCGAGGGCGGAGGTGCAGGCGGCGATTTGCGGCGGAAGATCCATTGCAACCGCCAGAGGATGCCGGAGGCCATGTAGAGCACGGCGATGGCGAAAAGCACGGGACCGGAGAAGAACCAGATCGCGTAGCCGACGATGCCCAGAATGACGATCAGGCGGAAGGGACGACGCGATCCAAAATCGATGTCTTTAAAGCTGTAGAAGCGCCAGGTGCTGACCATGAGGTAGCCGACGACCATCACCATGAGAATCCAGCTCAGCGAGGTGCGCCAGGAGACGAGCGGCTCGCCTCCGAGGAAATGGACGACGGCGGCGATGACGCCCGCGCCGGCGGGGATGGGCATGCCGACGAAATATTTCTTGCCGGGGCGGCCGGGATTCGAGGGCTGGGGATTGCTGGTGATGTTGAAACGGGCGAGACGGCTGGCGCCGGCGATGAGGAAGGCGAAGCAGGCGATGGTTCCGAACTGGACGACTTTGATGCGCAGTTCGGGCGACATCGTGGCAGGCATGAGGTGGAAGCCCCACATCCACGCGAGGAGCGACGGAGCGACGCCAAAGGTGACGACATCGGCGAGCGAGTCGAACTCGCGGCCAAAGTCGCTTTCGGTGTGGGTCATGCGGGCGATGCGCCCGTCGAGTCCGTCGAAGAAAACGGCGAAGCCGATGGCCATGGCGGCGAAATCGAGATGACGGGGCTCGGCGACGGATCCGCGCACGGTTTCAATGATGGCGAAGAACCCGGCGGCGATGTTGGCGGTGGTGAAGAGCGAAGGCAGGATGTACATGCCTTTACGCATGCGCCCACGCGGGCGGTCGGAGTCACGGCGACGAGGAGTCAGCTCTTCCATGATGAGGAGACCTCGCGGGCCGAGAATTGACCGGCAGGCTGAGTGTCGGCGGTGGGCTTGGTGGCGGCCGACGGAATGGCGGCTGAATTCTGCGTGGGGAGAAGCGCGAGAATCGAGGCTCCGCCTTTGACGTGGTCGCCGGGCTTGACCTGGATGGCGGCGTCGACGTCGCAGATGACGTCAACGCGAGAGCCGAATTTGATGAGGCCGACGCGCTGGCCGCGGGCAACCGTGTCTCCTACTTTGAGGTTGAAGACGATGCGGCGGGCGATGAGGCCGGCGATCTGCTTGAAGACGACGGTGCGGCCTTCGCCTTCGACGGTGACGATGTTTTGCTCGTTTTCGTCAGCCGAGTTTGGGGCCATGGCATTGAGAAATTTGCCACGTTGGTAGCGGACATCGCGGATGACTCCAGCGATCGGCGAGCGATTGACGTGCACGTTGAAGACGTTGAGGAAAATGCTGATGCGGGTGCGCGGGGCGGCGTGGTCGGCTGCTGAGGCGTTAATGATCGAAACGGCGGTTACTTTGCCATCGCCGGGCGAGACGATGGCGCCGGGAGCATTGGGGATTGCACGCTCGGGATCACGAAAGAACCAGAGGCAGAAAGCTCCAAGGAGCAGCACGGGGATGGCATACGGCACGGCGCGAGGCCATCCCACGAGCCAGATGATCAGGGCAGTTGCGAGGGCGCTGCCGATGCCGTAGAAGTAGCCGTCACGAACCATGGATTAGCTCGTGTTCATTATATGGTGTGGATGGGTTGAGTTTGTTGCTGGTCGTTGGTCGTTAGTTGTTGGTCACTCGCTGTTCGGTATTCGCCGTTCGCGTCTCCACCACAATATTCACTTGGCGCCTGTCAGGGTTGCCGCGTAATGGTCGACCCACTCGCGTTGTTCGGGGGTTTCGGGGATTGGCATGCCACGTGCCGCAGCCAGGCTGTCAATCGCAGCTCCTGAGCTGAGGCCCTTGGTGATCAACAGACATGCGGCGACGAGACCAGTGCGCCCGATTCCCTGCCGGCAATGAATGACGACGTTCTTTCCAGCGGAGAGGTCGGCATCAAGTTTCTCAACGGCGGCCCGGACCTCGGACTCACCGCGTGGCACTTGGCGATCAGGAATCGGCAGGGACAGGAACCGCATGCCTTTTTCTCTTGCCTCGCGTCCCTCACTCTTGAGATCAAGATCCTGTTCTTCATCGGGAGTGAGCAGCGAGAGAATGGTATCGACTCCGGCCTTCCGCCACGCAGAAATTTCGTCCCCGAGCCAGTCCCCGCCGCGCGGGCGAGCAGCCAGAGCCAATTTGCCGGACCACGGGCCGTCGGCCCAATAGAGGTTCGTCGACATGCTTCAACTATTCCTTTTCGATGATGTCTCTTGGCAGTTCATCTACGTTTACGCCGCGCTTACGGAGAATGTATAAGCGATGATGCCCGTCGAGTATAGTGCCATCCCGCCGGACCTTGAGACAGTCTTTTTGCCCGGGCGTCAGGGAACGAATCAGTTCTTCTGTGGTCCCGGTCTCCATCCCGACGAGTTTCAGACGGATCAATAGAGAATCGGGATGAAGCGGTTTCAGCGGCGGATTTTGATTGTTATCGGGCAGATTCAAATCCGGAAAGTGCTAGGCGGCGCACGATCGCACAGCAGGTAGCCTTCCCTGATTCTATATAACTGCAATAAAAAAAGGCGCTTACATGCGCCTGGGTTGCACACATACCACTGCTCTCGTTTGTTGAGTCGGGATCGATAGGCGATCCCTGATGGTGGATTAGGCGGTTGCCCGCTGCGCTTGGCGCTCCATGTCGAGCATTTGGTCTTTGAGGCGCAGCTTCAGTTTCTTGAGCCGCACTTCTTCTAATTTTTCGTCGTCGGTGAGGTAGCGCTTCTGGGTGAGGGATTCCAGTCTTTGGGAGTACTGCGAGTGCTCCTGGACCAGTCGCTGGAAATCTTCATGGCCGGCCAGGTGAGAGTCTCTCGGAGTGAGCATCCTTTACGGACCTCCTGCTTAATTACTGTGCGGTTAAAAAGTAGCACAGGCCAATGCTGGTTTCAATCGGGAATTCAGGGCATGCCTTAGCGGACTGTGGACCGGGAAAATCGCACCAGAAGTGGTGCAAGTGACAGGAACAAGAAGAGTTACAGGTTTCGACGGAAACAGTTGATTCAATAGGAGCCTGACGTTGACGCGAAAGGACAAGCTGCGGCCAAAACCAGCGACCGGCGCCGATTTTAGGTCGTCCCGCTCGTGTCCGGCTCGTGTGGCTGGAGCGTATAGAGAACTGCCGGCTCTTTCGGGTCGCGATAATAGGCGGGCCGGCGGCCGGTTTCGCGAAAGCCGTGCCGCTCGTATAGGGCGCGCGCCACGGCGTTTGACTCGCGCACTTCAAGGAGCAGGGTTGCCCCGGCGGCGACTTGCCACAGCTCAATCAGCGACCCCAAGAGTTGCGTTGCGATGCGCTGGCGGCGGAATGTGGGATGCACGACAACGTTTTCAATTTCCCATTCGCCGGAGACGATGCGCGCGCAGAGGAATCCGCTGAGTTGCGATTTGTTCTCCGCGTCGCGGGACTCGGCTACGAGAAAGCACGCAGACGGTGGCTCGCCCTGGATGCGACTTTGATAGTGCTCGGCGGGCCAGTGCGCGGCGAAGGGCGCGGTTTGCTCGAGGGCGACGATTGCGGGCAGATCGTTGAGATCGGCAGTGCGAACAAATATGGATGGCGTTGGCCCGGGCGGCGAATTGGCATTGACCGGCGGCATCGGATTCAATGCCGCGGTTTCGAAAAGATTTCGGCGTCGGAGCGGCGAATGTAGTTGGCCTCGAGATCCTCGGGGCGAACCGTTTGGCCACGCTGAATGTGTTGCCAGCCGAGGCGAGCAATGACTTCGGCCCCCGGATAGGGGATGAGATCGCACGGAACGCTCGCGGAGCGCACGATCTCGGCGAGTGCGGCATCGGGCATAACGACTGGCTTCCCTTCCCCGCCGGCTTTGCCGGCGCTTAGTTCGGCTAAGAACTCGCCTCGCGTTAGTAAACGCTCGCTGTGCACTTGCGGAAAGTTCGCCAGTTCGTAGTCGCCGACGTAGACTTCTGCGCGTCCCGCGTCAAGTACGGCCAGGATTCGTCCGCGCTTACCGCTTGAGCAGGCAACGGCTTCGAGCAAAGAAACGGCGGCAATCGGCTTTTGAAGAATCTCCGCCAGAGCTTTGATGGCTGCGAGGCCGACGCGCAGGCCCGTGAATGAACCCGGACCGGTGACGACAACGAAGCCCGCCAAGTCTGATTTCGCGCGCGAATGCTTGGCTAGGAGCGCGGCAATTTGCGGCACGAGTTGGGCCGAAAAGGTGCCCCCGGCCAGCGCAACGCTTTCGACAATCTCGGCCTCTGACTTCCCTTCTTCTGCAAGGGCCAGCGCCAGGCTGCCATTTTTTCCGGAGGTGTCGATTGCTAGGAGGAGCATTTTGTAATTTTGTAATTGAAACCCGATTTGATTTTCAAATTACCCAAATTACCCGATTACAAAATTACCAGATTGACGATTAGTGGCTGCCGTCCTGGTCACCGCTCTGGACGAGTTCCAGCAGAACGCCTCCGGCACTCTGCGGATGAATGAAGATGTAGCGATGGCCGCCGGCGCCGGTTTTGATTTCGTTCGAGACGAGGCGCACGCCGTCTTGCTTGAGCTTCGCGACCGCGGCTGCGAGGTCGGGAACGCGCATGCAGATGTGGTGTAAGCCCTCTCCGCGTTTGGCGATAAACCGGGCGATGGCCGAATCGTCCGAGGTCGCTTCGAGCAGCTCGATCCGGCTTTCGCCGACCGGAACCATCACGACGCGCACCTTTTCGTGCGCGACAATTTCTTCGGGCGAAACGGCGAGGCCGAGCTTCTGGTAGATGCCCTTGGCCGCGCCCAGCGATTTAACCGCGATGCCGAGATGGTCGATGCTGAACATTTGCCTCTTCACGCGTTAAGCCCCTCATTTCAGATTAGAGCATCTCGCGGCACGCCTGAAGGCATACCGTTTCAAACCGACATGCCCTAAACCAACGCACCCTTCAAACCGAGGTGCGTTTGAGACGGGGCAAGCCCCGCCTCTACCCGGCTTGCACTATGTCTTCCACCAGCGAATAGGGATCACGCTTGTGCTCGGCCACTTCGGCGGCGTAGCGGTCGAGTTTTGCGTCGTCGATTTGGGCGCGGACTTTTTCCAGCATCGCATCGCGCAGCATCTCGATCAAGCGCTGGCGCCAGTTCTCGACGTTCTTTTTAAGAAGCAGATTTGCTTTCTTCAAATAACCCTCGTACGCAGAAATAGCCTCGGCCAGATCTTTGGTGCCCGTGCCTTCGCTGGCAACGGTTTTCACGATGGGCGGCGTCCAGCCATCTTTGCGAATGGCGAGCGATTGCATAGAGAGAATCTCGCGCTCAACGCGCTCGGCGCCGTCGCGGTCGCTCTTGTTGATGACAAAAATGTCGGCGATTTCCATGATGCCCGCTTTGATGGTTTGCACATCGTCACCCATGCCGGGGACAAGAATGACGATGGTGATATCGGCGAGGCGCACAATATCAACCTCATCCTGGCCGACGCCGACGGTTTCGATCATGATCAAGTCGCGTCCGGCGGCATCAAGCACGGTGGCAACGTCGGCGGTGGTGCGGGCCAGTCCGCCGAGCGAGCCGCGCGTGGCCATACTGCGGATAAAAATGCCGGGATCGGCGTGGTGGTCCTGCATGCGAATGCGGTCGCCGAGAATTGCTCCGCCCGTATAAGGGCTGGTCGGGTCGACGGCAATGATGCCGACGGTCTGATTTTCTTTGCGATAGTGCTTGGCAAGCTGGTCTACGAGCGTGCTCTTGCCGGCGCCGGGCGCGCCGGTCAGGCCGAGGACACGAGCATGGCCGGTGTGCGGGAAGAGTTCTTTGAGCAGTTCGGAGCAGCCGGGCTGGCGATTTTCAATGATGGAAATGGCCCGGGCCAGGGCGCGCGGGTCGCCGGCGCGCAATTGATCAGCGATGGTGGTAGTGGGAGCCAAACACGATAGTGTAACAACATGGCTCGACAATGGGAGCCGACGGCGTGGTCGAATTAACTTGACGGTTCCCGCGTCCGATATCAGCGTCCGATCGCGGTCGGATGCTTCGGCTGGTAGAGGCCGATTTTGCCGCCTCCAGGGAGGGAGATGGTGGTCAGACTTCCCCAGCGCTCCTCATGCACCGGGCCGCATTGAACTTTTTTCGACTCCAACGAGGCCATGGTGGACTTGAGATCGTCGCACATGAAATACAGTTCATGCTTGTCGTTTTTTTCGTCGGGATGGAACGCGGCCTCCGCAGCAGGGAGCGCGAAGATAAGCCAGCCGTGGCCAGCATCGACGGAGTGAAAATTGAGAACGTCGCGAAAGAACGTGCGGTCGGCTTCGGGGTCTTTGGTGTAGATGATGATGTGAGTGCCAGTGATCATGGGTGCCTCGAACAAATGCTAAATGCAAAGCACGTTAATCCTTCAGCAACTGCCGCGCAATCACCAGCCGCTGAATTTCGCTGGTGCCTTCGCCTATGGTGCAGAGCTTTACGTCGCGATAGAACTTTTCGGCGGGGTAGTCTTTGATGAATCCATAGCCGCCGTGGATCTGCACGCCTTCATTGGCGCACCTCACGGCCACTTCGCTGGCGTAAAGCTTCGCCATAGATGATTCCTGCGTGGTCTTCATGCCGGCATCTTTCATGGACGCGGCTTGCAAGGTGAGCAGCTTGGCGGCTTCGATCTCGGTTGCCATGTCGGCTAACTTCCATTGAATCGCCTGGAATTCGCTGATCGCTTTGCCGAACTGATGGCGCTGTTTGGAATACTTGAGCGCGGCTTCGTAGGCACCCTCGGCCATGCCGAGCGAGAGCGCGGCGATAGAAATGCGGCCTCCGTCGAGAATGCGCATGGCGTCGATGAAGCCGTTGCCTTCGCCGCCGAGCAGGTTTTCGGCGGGCACAAAGCAGTCTTCGAAGATCAGCTCGGACGTGTCGCTGGCGCGCAGGCCGAGTTTGTTCTCTTTTTTCCGGCGCGGAATCCCTTGGTATCCTTCTCGACCACAAAGGCCGACAGGCCGTGGGTGTGCGCGGCGCGATCGGTGACGGCCAGCACTACGGCGACGTCGGCGTAGCGTCCGTTGGTGATGAAAGTTTTCGTGCCGTTCAAAATCCACCCACCTTTGGCGCGCGTGGCGGTCATGCGGGCGCTGCCGGCATCGGAGCCGGATGAGGGCTCGGTCAATCCCCAGGCCCCAATGAATTCGCCGGTGGCGAGGCGGGAGACATACTTTTTCTTTTGAGCTTCGTTGCCGGCTACAAAAATATGGTTGGTGCAGAGCGAGGTGTGGGCGGCGACGATGATGCCAACCGATCCATCGACGCGAGAGAGTTCCACGATGGCGGTCACGTATTCGACATAGCCCATGCCGGCGCCGCCGTATTCGGGAGGAAAGATGCAGCCCATCAGGCCGAGCTTGCCGAGCTCTTTGATAGTGGCGAGCGGAAATTCTCCGGCTTCGTCCCACTCCATGACGTGAGGGCCGATTTCGCGCAAGGCAAATTCGTGGACACTTTTTTTAAGGTGGCGCTGCTCGTCGTTCAGTTGGAAATCCAAGAATCCTCCAGCGGATTTGTCGGCTACGGCTGAGCAAAAACGATTGATCGGATCGTCACTCAGTCGCTCAGCTCAGTCGCACAAAAAACCGGGCCTCTTAATTTTGTTTGGATGCCGCGCGCGGGGATGGCGCAAAAACCTGGCGCCCACGTTTTATTTAGATACGGCTCACCTTGAGCACAGCTTTATTTAAGCACGAGGATGGGCAATAAAAGAAATTCTCGTACCGACCGGTTGGCATGAACGTTGCGCGAAGGTCGTACGTCTGGTGGGGGTGGAGTTATCGGTGAGTTAGCTGGCTTCCATCACGAGGTTGACGGCGGTCCCTTTGCCTACTCCCAACATCTGCTGGGCGGAGCTCCGGTTCGACGCGATTTCCAGAAATCCCATGCTCCCGATGATGCCAAAAGCCTCGCCGGGCACGCCTTCCGCATAGTTGGTACACAGGCGCGTTACCTGTCCCTTGCCCATTGCGATTTTGAAGGGCGGTGGATTCTCCTGGAAAAGCTTGGGAATATCCTGCGGAGAAATGTTGGTGATGAGATTGCCGAAACGATCGACCTTCAACACAACCCCTTGCAGGGTGCGTTCGTCGACGGGTTTGGGCCGGGGCGCGGCGAAGCGGACATAATCGGTAATTTCATCACCGAAGCGGCTGGCATCAACGCCTTTGGCGAGAGCTGCGGCCACCGGTGAGAAGATATCGCGCCCATGGAAGGTGTTACTGCGAGGCTGAAGAAAATAATGCTCGGAGGTGACGTGCCGCACGGTGCGCCTTTCTTCGCGAGCATAGACGAGCGAAAGAACTCCGTTATCGGGCGCCACAAAAAGATGCCGGTCGCCCCTCAGGATGATGGGCCGCCGCGCCGTGCCCACGCCCGGATCGACGATCACCATGTGCACCGTCTCGGAGGGAAAATACGAATAGGCCTGAGAGATCGTGAGCGCGCCATCGAGAATGTCGAAGGGCTGCACCGCGTGGCTGATGTCGACAATCTGGGCGTCAGGCGCTATCTCCAGCATGACTCCCTTCATCGCGCCGACAAAATGATCGTTGAGTCCGAAATCGGTGGTCAGAGTGATGATCGGTTGCAATCCGGTACCTCGTCCTGATCTGCAAATTTCGCGGGGCCAATCGCAGTATCAGACGTTCCACGACTGCGCGTCAAGGTGCCGAAAGGCGTTAAGAGTGGAGATGCGGCATGACCGTGTTTCGGCGCGGCCCGTTTTCTCGCGACGCAGGCGTTAAGGGAGCGCCAAGATTCCGTAAAGACGAAAATGTCTCAGTCTGAATTCCAGACCAAGGCATCGATTCGCGAAAGAAACAATTTGACGCAGGACAGCTAATCCACCTGCACGTCACCTGAGCCGGTGTGAACTGAAATTGTAGGGCCTCCGCCGCGCACCTTGCCAACCACGCCCTGCACGCGTCCCTGCACGCGTCCCTGCACGGT
Organism: uncultured Acidobacteriaceae bacterium; assembly: GCA_963803645.1. GTDB lineage: Bacteria > Acidobacteriota > Terriglobia > Terriglobales > Acidobacteriaceae > Acidiflorens. Next base: position 317,740 of record CAWDNK010000008.1, read on the forward strand.
GGTGGTTACGGGATGCCCAAGGGTAACCGATCCGGAGCTCGAAGAAACATCCACTTCAAAGGCAGCGTCTTGAGGCACGTGCAAAGATACATTTCCTGAACCGGTGCGAATGCTCCACAAGTTCTTCGGCGCGCCATCGCCGTGGATGTCGCCGCTGCCCGCCTCGGCGTGGAATCCGCCATTGATGCCCTTCACGGTGATGTTGCCCGAACCGGTGCGAATATCGATGTCGCCCTCGCCTGTCTCGTCGAGGTCGATGTCGCCGCTGCCTGCCTTGATGCGCGCCGGACCAGATATCTCATGTCCGCGCACATTTCCCGATCCTGTCTGAAACTGCATCTCCCCGGTGAGCCGCGCCAGTTTCAGGTCGCCCGACCCACTCTCCAGTTCGACTCTTCCCCGCAGGCCTTCAACATTCTGATCGCCGCTGCCGGTGTGCGAGCGAACCGCCGTGTCTTCCGGAACTGTAATCTCGTAGTCGACGGAAATATTGTTGTAATTGATGTAGTCAACCCGAATGCTGTTGCCGCTCTGGTGGACGGGCGGATTATTCTCGATCTCCTGCACGTCGCCTTTGCGGTCGCTGCTGAACCACGAAGTGCCAACGTGAATCTTGCCGTGGATGGAAACCGTTCCCGGTGCGCCGTTGTGGATGGTAACGTCGCCGGACTTGGTGAGTACTTCGAGATCGACCGCCCCGCTGACCTGGAACGTACGATCGAAGGTTCCAGCCACGGAAGCGAAGCCCGGCAGCGCGCAAGCCAGCAGGATTGTCGTTGTCAGAATCCCGCGAAAGCAAAACAGAAATTTCTTGTTCATCGAAAGCGCCTCCATTAGATTTGCGCAGCAACTACTGCAACACCACCTGATCGCCTTCCTTCAGGCCCTTCAGCAATTCCGTCTTCGCGCCGTTTGAGATGCCGATATTGACCGCGATCTTCTTCTTGCCGTCTTTGCCCTTCGAATCGGGAATTTCGACCGAGGCATTCTTGTCCTTGTCGTAGATAATCGCGCCTTCGGGAATTTGCAGCACGTTCTTGTGCTCGTCCAGGATAATCTCGGCATTCGCCGTCATCATCGCCTTCAGCATTCCCTCCGGGTTGTTGATCGAGACGCGCACCTCGAAGGTCGTCACGTTATCTTTTTCAACGCCCATCGGCGAAATTTTTGTCACCTTGCCGGTGAAGGTCTTGTCCTTGAATGACTCCACCTTGATTCGCGCCGGCTGCCCGAGATAGACCTTTCCGATATCGCTCTCATCAACTTTGCCCTTCACATAGACTTCACTGGTATCCCCGAGCGTCATGACCAGCGTGGCTGTTGAACCGAGCACCAGGATCGAGCTCACCGCATCGCCGATCTCCACGTCGCGCGAGAGCACGATGCCATCCAGCGGAGACTCGATCGTGGTATAGGCCAGCTGCTCTTCGAGCTGCTTCAGGTTGGCATGATCCTGCGACACCTGACCTTGCGCCTGTCCAATCTTCGCCTGCAAGACCTGCAACTGCGCTTTGGCAACACTTTGTTTGTTGAGCGCCAGCACATAATTTTTTTGCGCGTCATCGAGAGCCGAGGCGGAGACCACTCCTTCTTTCGCCATGCCCTGGGCGCGCTCGTAAGCTCGCTTCAACATCGGCAGATCCGGGCTTTCGGCATCGACTCGAGCACGCACCAGATCGGCCCGCGATCCGCTCAAGCTCGCCTCCGAAGCCTCGACCTGGGCTCGCGCCTGATCGACCCGCGCCTGAATCTCATCCTTGTCGAGTTCGGCCAGCACCTCGCCCTTCTTCACACGGTCGCCATAATCGACATAGAGCTTCTTCACGATGCCGCTGGCCTTCGACTTCACCTCAACCTTGGTGATGGGCTCGATCTTCCCGGTAGCGACCACGCTCTTGGCCAAGTCTCCTCTTTCGACCTTCGCCAGTTTTGACGGATCGATCTTCGTGCCGCCGGCGGATGCGATCAGCACGCCGGTGACAACCAGAACCAGGAAGACGACGGCGACGGAGCTCCAGATAATGATTCTTTTCCGCCGTTTCTTACTTTTGCCGTTGCCATTGCCGTTACCGTTCACAACCGCCTCCTGCTTCAATTGAAACTGAAGAACTGGCATTCATCTGTTATTACGCTGGGGCCGGAGAAATAGTTCCACGGGAGTTTGCCGATTCCGTGTTTATTTAGACCGACATACCCGCAAAAGGATAGCGATCCCATGCGATGAATCTGGGAACATATGGAAATTGTATCGTTTCCAGAGAGCCTGGGTGCCCCATCCTAAAATCGCGCACTTTGCGACTTTAGGGTCGGTCTGTACTGGAACACTGCTCGCCGCATCTTTTCGACCCACGCCGAATCAATGTTTCAACCCGCCAGATGATAAAATAGCCATTCCATGATTGCATTGCTGCTACTGCGGGTGTTCGTTATCCTGCTTCTGGTGGCCGCCAATGCCTTCTTTGCGGCCGCCGAATTCGCCCTGGTCAGCGTGCGTGAGACGCGCATCCTCCAGATGATCGAGGCCCGCCGGGTCGGCGCGCGCATCGTCCTCAGGCTGCACCAGCAACTGCCGCGCGTGGTCAACGGCGTACAGTTGGGAATCACGGTCACCAGCCTGGCCCTCGGTTGGCTGGGCGAACCCGTCCTCGCACGCCTGATCGACGACTGGCTCGGCCACATCCCCCACTCCATTCTTTACGCGCACGCCATCGCGGTCACCGTCGCCTTCGTGCTCATCACCAGCCTGCACGTCATCCTCGGCGAGCTTGTCCCCAAGTCGCTCGCCTTGCAGCGCGCGGAGCGTGTCGCGCTGGCCGTCGCCGCGCCCATGGATTTCTTTCTCACCGTGACCGGACCGCTGACTGCGCTCATGAGCCGCGCAGCCCGCTTCGTCCTGCGATCCTTTGGGACCGACGAAATCCGCCACGGCTCGGTGCACTCGCCCGACGAGCTAAGGCTGATCGTCAGCGCCGCGCGCTCCTCGGGCCAGCTCTCGACCTCGCAGGAAGAGATGCTGCTGAACGCACTCGAACTCGATAACATCACGGCCCGGCAGGTAATGGTCCCGCGCACGCGAATTTTTTCCGTGCCCGCCGACCTCACGCTTGAAGACGCGCTCGCTCGCGTCGTCGACGAGCAGCACTCGCGCATCCCGGTCTATGATCCACAGCGCGGGCCCGAGCACATCATCGGCGTGCTCTATGCCAAAGACCTGATGCGCTGGATGCGTCTGCGCCTGACCCAAGCCGGTGTGCCGGGAGCCGTCGCACGCATCTCGCAGATGAAGGTTCACCAGATCATGCATGATGTTCTCGTCGTGCCCGAAACCAAGTCGCTCTTCGAGTTGCTGGTCGAATTCCAGTCGCGCAAGCGTCATCTGGCAATGGTGGTCGACGAGTTTGGCTCGACCGCCGGCGTAATCAGCGTAGAAGACGTGCTGGAGCAATTAGTGGGAGAGCTCGAAGACGAGTTTGATATCGCGGCGCCGCCCCCGGCAGTCGATGCCAACGAGCCGCTGGTGCTGGATGGCGCCATTAACATTCGCGATCTGGAAAGTCAGTATGATTTGGTGCTTCCGCAGGATGAAGGCTTTGAGACGCTGGCCGGGTTTGTGCTGTCGCGCCTCCAAAAGATGCCCACGGGCGGCGAGACGTTCGAGTATCAGGGACGCCGCTTTGTAGTCGATAAAATGGACGGGCACCGGGTGGCGTTGGTGCGCATCGAGCCAGTAAAGAGTGAGGTGCCGGTTGCGGCCAGTCTGGAGACGCGTGCAGAGAATCAGGAGCTTGGAGCAAACAGCAAATGATGAATTAGAGGACCTTAGGTTGAACCTGACGACCGACGACCGACGACTAACGACCAACGACTAACAACCAATGCTCCGCCAAATTCTTCACCGCCTCCTCTATACGCTGCCGGTAATCTGGCTGGTGGTTTCGACCGTCTTCCTTCTTATTCATTTTGTTCCGGGAGACCCGATCCAACAAATGCTGGGAGAAGGCGCCGCCGCCGGAGACATCCAGGCAATGCGTCACGACTACGGACTTGATGTACCCATCGGCCAGCAATACTTGAACTACTGGCGCGGCGTCTTACACGGCGACTTAGGCAGGTCGCTGCGCTTCAATCAGCCAGTCACGCGACTAATCATCCAGCGCTACCCACTTACTCTGCAACTAACTCTAGCGTCTTTATTCGTAGCCATCGCGCTCGCGATCCCCGCCGGAGTCCGATCGGCGCAGCGCCGCAACCGGTGGGATGACCGCGCGCTGAGCGTGGTCAGCCTCTTTGGGTTGTCGTTCCCCAACTTCGCGCTCGGACCTATCCTAATTTTATTTTTTGCGGTCAAGTTAGGATGGCTGCCTGTCTCCGGCTCGGGAACCTTCGCCCACTTAATCCTGCCTGCCATTACGATGGGCAGCGCGTTAGCAGCGATTCTGACGCGCATGGTCCGGACTTCGATGCTCGAAGAGCTAGGCCAGGACTATATCCGCACCGCGCGCGCCAAAGGCCTGCCCGAGCGCACGGTCGTCTACCGTCATGCCCTGCGGAATGCCATGATCCCAATCATTACAGTACTGGGCCTGCAATTCGGAGCTCTGCTAGCCGGCGCCATCGTAACTGAAACCATCTTCTCCTGGCCCGGCATCGGGCGACTTACAATCCAGGCGATCGCGAATCGGGATTACTATCTCGTGCAGGGATGCATTCTGGCGATTGGATTGACTTATGTCGCCGTGAACTTTATGACAGACTTACTCTATTCGGCGGTGAACCCTAGGATTAGGCAGTAGCGGCAATCGGAGGAAAGATGTCGAGACTCCACCTACCGCAGGTTAGATCGTGCATCGTCTTTCTGATGGGCTCTCTCCTTCCCTGCGCATTGGCTTTAGGCCAGACATCGACAGCCCGATTTGAGGACGAGGAATACAAAGTAGCCTCGGCGGCGCTGGAACACTATCGCGTCGCGTTCATGGGTAATCCCGACTCGATTGTCATTTACGGCATGACGAAGGCAAACGACCACCTCGAATCGGTCGTTGATCGAATCCGGCACCCAGAACCTCCGAAGCCGAAGATGGAAGACCCTGCGCTCACACGCCCGGTGGATCCGGCACAGAGAAAGGAAACGATAAGACTGTTGGAGAGTGAGGCGAGGAGAACGCGTCAGAACCCTACAGCGTTTGCTGGCGAGATATCCGATGAGACAATTCTGGACTGGACGAGAAGAAGCTACGACTCATCTCCCTTATTAAACAGATTTCAGACTACTACTCCGGTTTTTGTTTCATCTGAAGAGGATCCGGCGGCGGTTATTAGGATCTCCCATGTCGGATTCAACCGGGAACGTACTCAGGCGGTCATCGAGGTTGGTTACGCCACAGGCCCTGAGAGCGGCGGTGGAAATTACGTACTCCTTGCCCAGGAGAATGGAGTGTGGAAAGTTCGGTGGCTTCTTGTGCCATGGATATCATGCTCTTGATGCTGCCGTGCCCAAAGGGCATCGCGGCGCAATGAACCAATGCACCAAACTGGTGTACAGTGATGCCATGCCAGCAACCAAGCACGTCCGACGCAGCGTTTCCCTTCCCGCTCGGATTGCCAAACAGGTGGACCGCATGGCCAAGACTCAGCGCCTGAGCGACAACCGCGTCCTGGTTGAGCTGATTGAGTTGGGCATCGAAGCGCGAAAACAGAAAGAAAAGTCCTTTTTTGAGCTGGCCAACCGATTCCGAAGCGCTCACGATCCGGACGAGGCGAAGCGTCTAGGCGACGAACTCGGCCGTCTGGTTTTCGGTGAATTGGCCGCTCTGAATCGCTTCAAAGGCTTGATGAAGAAAAACGCAGGGAAACTCTCGTTCGCCGGTCTTGATGAGTAATCGCATCCGGCGTCAACTGCTCCATCCAGAAAAACCTTGACTTAAGAAATCACGCGGACCAAGCTTGATTTGCAGCTGCGCTCGTTGGCGAAGACAGGAGGCAGAACACAACGCAGGGTCTGCTCCGAAGCTCGCGGCTCCAAGCTGAAAAGCGACCCTAACTCCTTATTCCGGAATATTTTAGCCATAAGTGCTTATTCCTCAAGATTTTGGGAGGAATTTCTCTTTAAGTCAATGATTCCAAAGATTCGATGGGGGGAGGGGGGAGGGTAATTAACTGACAAACATCCTCAAATCCTCAATATGGCGACCACCTCACAACTGACACCCGGCAACTGGCAACTGGCTAGCAGCGGCACCCGCCTCGCCCGCCGCAATCCCTTGGCGGCAATCGGAGTGGCCCTCGTTATTCTCTTCGTCCTCTGCGCGATTTTTGCGCCCTGGATCGCGCCTCAAGACCCGGCTCAAATCGATCTCCCGAACCGGCTGGAACCACCGTCGGCGCATCACCTGTGCGGCACCGACGAACTGGGACGCGACATTCTTTCGCGGCTCATCTGGGGCGCGCGGATTTCGATGTTTGTCGGATCGAGCGTGGTGGCTTGTTCCCTTCTACTTGGGCTGATCATCGGTTCGCTGGCCGGCTACTATGGCGGGCAGACTGATCGCTTCGTCAACATTGTGCTGATGAATGCGTTTCTTTCATTCCCGGGAATTCTGATTGCGATTGCCTTTGTCGCTTTTCGCGGGCCTGGCATCTTCAATCTTGTGCTCGCGCTCTCGCTCGGAGGCTGGGTCGGCTACGCGCGACTGGTGCGCGGACAGGTATTGGCGGTGCGGGAGAGAGAATTTGTGGAAGCGGCGCGGGCGCTTGGGGCGAGCGATCTGCGCATCGTGCTGAGCCACATTCTGCCGAACATTATTCAGCCGGTGATTGTGCAGGCCGCGATCGGCATGGCAGGGGCGGTGCTCGCCGAAGCGACCATGAGCTTCCTGGGCCTGGGCGTTCCGCCGCCGACCGCGAGCTGGGGCTCGATGCTGAATGACGCGCGGTCGCATCTGTTCGACGCGCCGCATCTGGTAATTTTTCCGGCGGTCACGGTGATGCTTGCCGTGCTGGCGTTTAACTTTATCGGCGACGCACTGCGCGATCTGCTCGACCCACGGTCGCGCATCGAAGCTGGACTTTAATCGGTCTTCGCTGGTTGGACTTGCCCTAATCAACTCGACGAATCAGCGCGCTGAGTGCGGAAGCAGAACACGCACCTGGCAGCCTCCGCTTCCGTTGCGGTTCGCCAATTCAATTGAGCCGCCGTGGGCTTCCACGATCTGGCGCGAGAGTGCGAGCCCGATGCCGCTGCCTGCCGGCTTGGTCGTATAAAAAGGCACGAACGCATTGCTCGGATTGAGAAGTCCCGGACCGTTGTCGTCGATATTGAGAACTACATTGGGCTCTTCGAGTTTCCAACTGAGCGTGACTTGCGGCGTGGAAACTTCGGTGGAGACCGAGGATTTGTCGGGATGTGCGTTCACAGTGGCATTAGCAGTGGCAGACGCGCTGGCATTGGCACTTGCACTGGCATCGGCGCGCGCGCGGCCAGTTTCTAGAGCGGCCTCGACTGCGTTGCGAACGAGATTGATCAGCATCTGCTCGATTTGGTCGGGATCGACCATGAGCGTTACGTCGGGCCCACGCAGCATCGTTATCGGAATGCGAGTCTCGAGAAATACCACGCGCTCGACGATGGGCGAGAGCGCGACTCTTCGAATTGCCGGCGGCGGCATTTGCGCCAACGCTCGATACGCTTGCAGAAAGCGGTTGAGCGAAGCCGAGCGCGCTTCGATGATTTCGAGTCCGCGTTCAAAGTCCTGGCGCTGCTCCACATTCATGCCAGCTTCACGGAGGCGAGCGCTGAGGCTGCCTGCAATGGACTTGATCGGAGTGAGCGAGTTATTGAGTTCGTGGCCAAGCACGCGAATCAACTTCTTCCAGGCGCTGCGTTCCTCTTCGCGAAGGGCGCGGCTTACGTCGAGCAATACGACCAGAGTGTGAGGCACACCTTTTTCGCGGAACTTGCTTTGCCGCACCAGCCAGCGACCGCTCGAACTGTTGGCGGGCAGAGCCACCAATGCTTCGTCGGCGACATTGAGACAATCGGCCAAGCCAATCTCGTCGGCGGTGCGCCCGAGGATGCGGATCGCGGCCTGCTGAACGAGTCGCTCGCCGGCGGGATTCACCAGGCGAAGGACTCGCCCGGGATCGAACGCGAAGAGCGGCGCGTCGATCTCTTCAACCACGCGGCGCAGCAGCGCGGTCGCCTCGATGGCGCCGATCCGCTGATCGGCGAGCAGGTCGGCGAGGGCGTTGACCTCGAGCGAAAGTTCGCCCAAGGCGTCTTCGGTTGTCGCCCCGCGAGCGCGAAAGGAATAATCTTCCTCGCGCAGCGATGCAACGACGTTGGCCAAAGTTTGCAGCGGCCTGACGGTTTGCTCGTGTAACGCCATTGCCAGGATCCACCATGCGATGAGCACGGCGACGGAGAGAGCGAGCTTTGACTCGGTGGTCCAAGGCTGGCGCCAGATCAGGGTGCCGGACACGAGGATTCCGGGCAGAGCGACGAACAGCGCGTAGAGACTGATGCGATGCTCGTAGAGGAGGCGAACTCGTTTGCGGGGACCTTTGCGCGTCGGTGGCTTGCCGCTCGAGGGCGAGCTAAAGGCCATACTTCTCCATGCGCCGATAGAGCGCACCGCGGCTCAGACCGAGCGCTTCCGCGGCCTGGCTTATGTTGCCCTGAAAGCGCTGAAGCGCCTTCCTGATGAGCAGCGCCTCGACCGATTCCAGGCTGAGTTCCTCGAGATTCTGGGCCTGTGGACGCTGCATGTTCAAGCCCAGATCGGCTGGCTGAATTTCGCGGCCGCGGCACATGAGCACCGCGCGCTCAAGAGTGTGTTCGAGTTCGCGAACATTTCCCGGCCAGGAATATTGCGCCATCGCCTGGAGAGCGGAGGGCTCGAAGCCATCGATTTCACGGCGATAACGGGAAGCGTAACGCCGCAGAAAATGGATGGCAAGAGCGGAAATATCCTCGCGACGCTCGCGCAACGGCGGAACATGAATCTCGACCGTGTTGAGGCGGAAGAGAAGATCTTCGCGAAACTGGCCAGTCACGCACGCCGCATGCAGATCGGTATTGGTGGCCGAGATGACGCGCACATCGATCTTACGAGCGCGCGATGACCCGACACGCTCGATCTCGCCCGATTCAAGGACGCGCAGTAGCTTGGCCTGCTGGCGAACAGGAACGTTTCCGATCTCGTCGAGGAAGATCGTGCCTCCGTCGGCGAGTTCAAAACGGCCGATGCGGTCGGCGCGGGCGTCGGTGAAGGCGCCCTTCACGTGTCCGAAGAGTTCGCTCTCGAACAGGCTTTCGGCGAGCGCGCCGGTGTTCACCGCGACCAGCGGGCGCGAGGCGCGAGAGGAAAGCGCGTGCAGCGTTTGTGCGACCACTTCTTTGCCGCTGCCATGCTCGCCGGTGATCAATACGTTGGCGTCGGAGGGACCGACGCGAGCAATGGCCTCAAGCACAGGCTGCATGGACGCGGCTTTGGCGATGAACTCCGGCCGGCCTTGCGCGCGAAGAAGCCGATTCTCCGCGGCCAGCCGTTCTGCCTGCTGGAGCGCGAGGCGCAATTCGATCTGGGTGCGCAGAATCGCCAGCAGGCGCTCGTTCTCCCAGGGCTTCTGGATGAAGTCCCGAGCGCCGCGCCGCATGGCTTCGACCGCCAGTTCGACGTTGCCCCAAGCGGTCATGACGATGACGGGCAGGCCGGAATCGAGCGTGACAATTTCGGAGAGAAGATCGAGACCCTCTTGTCCGGAGGTAGTATCGCGCGTGTAGTTGAGGTCAATCAGGACTGCGTCATAGGAATCCAAGTTCAGCGCCTCGCGCACCTGAGCGGGCGAACTGGCCTTTTCGACACGATAGCCGTGGGGATCGAGCAGAAGTTGCAGAGCCTCCAGGATGTGCGGCTGGTCGTCAGCCGCGAGGATGTGCGGCGCGCGATTCTCGCGGAGCCGCGAGGACGCAGAGACGACAACATCTTGCGGTTTGGCCGAGGTAGGCATCGCGGTTTAGTGGCCCTGCGCAGTCACTTTTCCAGTGACCGCATCTTGAATCAGCACTCCATTATGTTCCAAAGTCGCGCCCGTGGAGCGATCAAGTTCGACTTTCGCCTTCTGATAGGTCGTCATAGCTGTAACCAGATTGAGTTCGGCGACCGAGAGGTCGCGTTGCGCGGTCATGGTCTGGTAGGTCGAGCCCGCTCCGAGGTCCTGTTCTTTCTTGGTGATTTCGAAGGTGCGCTGGGCCAGGTCTCTAGCTTTCTGAGCTGATTGAACGCGGGCTCTGGTTTGCTCGAGAGCGTATTGCGCATTGCGGATCTCGATGCGAATCTGCTTGCGCAATTGCTCTTTGCGCAGGCTGGCCTGGCGATACTCGAGTTCGGAGCGATACTGGTCGGCTTTCGCCGCGCGATTGCGGAAGGGTACGTTCAGGTTGAGTCCGACGTAATAGTCGGGCGAAGAATTGTTGAAGGTGTTTTGCCAGGTACCGTAGAGATCGGTGGGAACGGACGAGGTGTTTCCCGGCGTGACGACTCCTCCAAGGCCGGTACCTCCGTAGAAGCCCACAAGTGAGAGCGACGGCAGAAGTGCGTTGCGCGCGGCCTGGCGGCTGATTTGACGGTTTGTGAGATCGATGTCGGTCTCGAGGAGTTCTGGGCGATTCTTCAGCCCCTCCGTCATCAAGTCCGCGATCGGCTCCGTGTTGGCCGGACCGAGATCGGCACCCTGCATGCGGTCGGTCGGAACCACCGGCATTTCCTGGAGGGTGGGATCGTCGAGGCTCTTGGTGAGCGCGTTCTTTATCAGCGATTCCTGAAGCTGGAGGTTGGTGCGGGCGATGGTCAGATCCTGATCACGCTGCGAGGCCTCGGCTTCGGCCTTCATGACGTCCATTTCAGGGATGGCCTGGAGCTGAAGCTGTTTCTTGTCGTTTTCGAGTGTCTGGTTGGCGAAGTCGAGCGACTGCTCGTTGACGCGGGCTTGCTCATAAGCATCGACGAGGTCCCAGTAGATGTTTTCGATTTGCGTAACGGTCGCGATGACCTGGTCTTTAAAGGCGATGTCGGAAATTTTCTTGTTGTTTTTTGCGATCCGGAGATAACGGAGGTTTGGGCCGAAACCGAAACCGGCGAGGAGCTGCTGCTGGATGGTGACGCGATAGTAGGAGTTCAGCGCGGGCGACAGAAAGATATCCGTGCTATTCGTGGTCTGACGGTTGTTGGTGAGCTCGAACGAGACGGAGGTGCCGCTTGAAAAAGCCTGCGAGAAATTAGCGTTAACCTGGGTGGTGTTCAATTGCAACGAAGGCACACCGTAAATCGCGAGGTTCGATTGCGGGAGGGTCAGGTGCTCGATCCCGCCATTCACGTTGAGCTGCGGATCATAGGAAGACACTGGAGTTCCAACGCCGAGCGTGGATTGCACCAGGCCCGAAGCGCCCGCGCCCGCGCCGCCGGCGCCGCTGGTCGTGCCGCCCGCGCCCGCACCCGGCGCGCCCGCGCCGAACCCGCCGACGCCGCCACCGGGAGTTCCCTGCACGACGCCGGTGTTGACGCCGCGAAAACTTGCGCCGGCACGAGTGCGGAGTATGTCGGTATCGGCGATGGGAAGGTTGTAGCGGGCGATCGCGAGGTCGAGATTGTTCTCGAGCGCGAGGTCGATGGCGTCTTTCAATGAAAGATAAAGTTTGCCATCGCGGATCAGACGATCGAGACGCTGCGAATTGGTCAGCACGGGCTCGGGCACTTCGTCGGACATATATGGATCAAGCGGGTTGTGCGATTGTGGCATGCGCAGCTCAGACGGCGTCTGGACCTGGGCCGCGGAGATAGTTGCAATCAGCAGTAGCGATGCCGCTGTTCGCGATACTTCGAGGCAAATTTTGCGAAGGCCCGCTCTCATCGGTTCACCGCCACATCGCCGGCGTCGGTTGGCGCTTGTAGCGCCGGGTTGGAGGTATCGCTGACGAGCCAGCCGTCGCGCAACTGGAGGGTGCGAGTTCCGTAAGCCGCATTCGTTTCCGAGTGAGTGACTTGCACGATGGTGGTTCCCTGTTGATTTAATTCGCGGAAGAGTTCCATGATCTCCTTGGCCTGGTTGGAATGTAAGTTGCCGGTGGGCTCGTCAGCGAGCAGCAACAGCGGCTTGTGAATCACAGCGCGCGCGACGCCGACGAGTTGCTGCTGTCCGCCGGAAAGCTGGCTGGGATAAAGATCTTTCTTGGCGACCATCTGGAAACGATCGAGGGTGTCGGCGACCAAGCTCTGCCGCTCGTGCCGCGGAATATCTTTATAAGACAAAGGCAGATCGATGTTTTCCTGCACGGTGAGATCGTCGAGCAGGTGATAGCTCTGAAAGACCATACCGATATTTTTTTTGGCGAGCTCGGCGCGTTCCTTGCGCTTCATCGAGTGCGTGGGCTGCTCGCGAAACCAGTATTCGCCGCGCCATTGATCGTCGAGGAATGCGAGGGCGTTGAGCAGCGACGACTTCCCCGCCCCGGACGGGCCCATCACGGTGATGAATTCGCCGGGCTGGATATCGAGGTTGATGCGGCGCAGAACCCAGGTTTCACCGGCTCCGGTTTTATAACTTCGTTCGACATTTTTGAGTTGAATCATTAACTGCCCCATAAGTGTACAAATTCAAGTTAGTCGCCGATTTCTATTGACTGCGAGTTACCACCTACTCGTCACGCAAGGTGCGCATGGGCTCGAGAGCGGCTGCACGACGCGCTGGAACGTAACACGCAAATAATACGGTCAATGTCAGCACAATTACGGTGGTCAGCAATGTCAGTGGATTCAGTAAGCTGGTGTGATAAAGCAGGCTGTTGAGGACCCTGCCCGCGGCGAGCGTGCCGACCAGTCCCAGGACAAGTCCGGTTGCGGCCAACTGCATGCCATTGGCGAGAATCAGGCCGAGGACATCGGAACGCTGCGCGCCGAGAGCGAGGCGAATGCCAAGTTCGCGCGTGCGCATCCGAACCGAATAACTGATTACGCCGTAAAGTCCGACAGCCGCCAGCAACAATGCCAGACCCGCGAATGCGGAAAGGAGGAGCACCAGAAAGCGGCGGCCGGTCAGGGATTCGTCAACCCGCTGGTTCATCGATTTGAGGTCGTACAAAGGCAGGCTCGAATCGACCGCGCGCACCGCGCTCTGCATAGAGCTCACCAGGGTTTCTGGGCTAGCGCCGCTGGAGCGCACTACGACCATTGCAAAGGGATTCGGTGACTGAAAAATCGGCAGGTAGTAGTACCCTTCGGTGTTGTCCGCCTCGAGGGACGAGGTTTTTGCATGTTTCACGAGGCCGACGATCTGCATTTGCGGGCTATTACTGCCGAAGCTGATGTATTGGCCCAGGGGATCCTCATTGGGCCAGTAACGGCGGGCCAGAGTCTCATCGACGATGGCGACCGGGGCGGTGGTTAGTCGATCTCCAGAGGTGAAGAACCGGCCGCGCACCAGCGAAATGCCAAGAGTTGAGAAATAATCGGGCGAGATCAAGCGAATATTTCCGTGAGGACCTGGGTCCTCCGGGGCCACGGTTTTGCCGATGATGTTGAAGGATGCCGATCCGCCGTTGTTATCGAAAGGCAGCGCATCGGCGATGGCGGCGCCACTGACGCCGGGCAGATTCTTAAGCTGATCCTCGAGGGCGGTGAAGAAGGCGGCCTGCTTCTCGTTGCCTTTGTAGATGGTGCGCGGCAGCGACAGGCTGGCCGACATCAGTCCCTGCGGCCTGAAACCGGTTTCGAGTTGCTGGACTTGCAGCAGGCTGCGGACGAGAAGTCCGGCGCCGACGAGCAGTAGCATGGCCACGGCTATCTCTGTAACGACCAGCGCTGAGCGCAGACGTTGCCGGCCGCGGCTGGAGGTCTCCGAGCGCCCGCCCTCCTGCAATGACTGGAACCAGCGGGAGTGAGTCATCTGCCACGCAGGAGCGACGCCGCAGAAAAGCACGCAGGCCGCGCCCACCGCAATCACGAAGCCGAGAATGGGCCATCCGATATGGATGGCGATGTTACTCGACAGGGTAGTGGGAGCTAAAAGGAGCAGCAGGGGAATCGAGGTGCGCGCGATGACGATACCGCAGATGACTCCAGCGGCAGCGAGCAGCAGGCTTTCCAGCAGGGCGCTGCGAACGAGACGGGCGCGGCTGACGCCGAGCGCAATCTGGATCGACACCTCGCGCTGTTTTCCCGAAGCGCGGGCGAGTTGCAACCCGGCGATATTAGCGCACGCGATCAGCAGGACCAATCCAACTGCGGCCAGAAGAAGGAACAACGGCTTACGCAGATTTCCGGCGACGAAGTCAATGAGCGGCATGGAGAACATGCCCCAACCCGCAGCCTGGCTGTAGCCACTGCCTTCGGACGCGATCTGCTGTGCCGCTCGCAGGGCGAGATAGGCGTTCGCCTGAGCATTGGTGACGCCGGGACGAAGGCGTGCCGCGCAAAAGAGGTACTCGTTATGGCGGAGATTCGCGGCGGAGTAGCTGGCCGCGGGCAAGGCCAGCGGAACCCAGAGCTCGGCTTGATTCGGCCAGTTGAAATCCGGTCCCATGACGCCAATGACCTGATAGGACTCCTCGTTCAGAAGCAGGGTGCGGCCGATGATTGCGGGATCGCCGCCAAAGCGGCGTTTCCACGCCGCGTCGGACAAGACAACTTCGTGATTTGCGGCCGGCTGGTCTTCCTCGGGACGAAACACGCGGCCAAGCTGCGGACGAGCCCAGAAAACATCGAACCACTGCCATGAAACGGAGGCTCCGGTGAGGCGCTCTGGAGTAGCGCCGCTGACGCTGTAATTGAAGGCGCTGTTCTTCATCACGGCGGCGGAGGTGAAGATGTTTTTGCCCGTGACGGCGTCGGCGAAATCAGGCGGAGAAATATTGATATTGGCGAGGTCTCCAAAGGAGTACTTCGCGCGCACAGCGACGACCTGGTCGGGATGCGGAACGCCGCTCGGATCGAGCAGGCTGGCGTTGATCACGGTGAAGACGGCAATGTTCGCGCCGATGCCGAGAGCCAACGTAAGGATGGCGGTGGCCGTGAAGCCGGGACTCTTGCGGAGTTGCCGGAAGGTGTAGCGCAGATCCTGGAAAATCATATTGTAAGACTCCTAACTCGTAAGATAGCGGCTACTCCGCCCGCAACGTGATCGCCGGATCTACCCTTGCCGCGCGCCATGCCGGTATGCCGCAGGCGATTAGCGACATACTTCCCAAGAGCGCAACTACGCCGAAATATGTGACTGGATCGAGGCGCGAGACGCCAAATAGCAGAGTGACCAGAGCGTTGCTCGCGAGCATCGCTCCACTAAGCCCGATCCCGATTCCGAGCGCGGTCAGCATCATGCCTTGACGAATTACCAGGGCGAGGATGTCACCGCGGGTCGCGCCCAGTGCGGCGCGAACACCAATCTCGCGCATTCGCTCCGTGACGCTGCCGGATAAGACACCATAGATTCCGGTCGCGGCAAGCAACAACGCGACCAGGCCGAAGGCCTCGAGCAGGATCAGCACGAAATGTCGTTCGGCCTCCGATGTGGCGAGGAGGCTGTCCATGGTTGCAACGCGCACTATGGGCTGATTCTTATCCACCGACCAGACCGCCCTTTCGATCGCCGGGGCCAGCGCGGCCACATCATCATGCGCGCGCACCACGAGCGACTGAGCGGGGTCAACCCAAGACCACTGCCCGGAGGTCGTGTAGAACGCATCCGGGTCGCTCAGCGCCAGCGATGTCTGCTTTACATCGCCCACCACGCCGACGACAGTCGCCCATGGACGGTCGGGACGGCCAATGTCGGGACCGGTGCGAAGTCGCTGCCCGAGCGGATCCTGGCCGGGAAACTTGCGTTTGGCAAACGATTCGCTGATCAGAACGGCCCCAGGTCCGCCCGCCACGTCGCGTTCGTCAAGCAGGCGGCCGCGGCGCAACGGAATGCGCATCGCTTCGAAATAAGACGGGGTCACAGCGTAGCGAAGCGCGGCCTCGGAATCGTTCTCGTCTGCCGCGAACTGCACGCCATAGGATTCGAGATCTCCACTCAGCGGCAACTGGCTGGTGAATGCCGCCGCCGTAACACCCGGAACCTGGCGAACGGCCTCCAGCGCCTGAGTAAAAAATTGGTCGCGGGCGCGATTGTCATCGAATTGATGACCGGACGATTGCACTTGCATGGTGAGCAAGTGCGATGCGTCGAATCCCGGATCGATGGCGAACAGGCGCTCGAGGCTTCGCAATAGCAGGCCCGCGCTTACCAGCAGTACGATCGCAAGAGCTACCTCAGATACGACGAGGGCACGGCGCGTCAAGTGGTGCCCACCGGCGGTGCGCCGTGAGCTTTGCTGCATTTCGAGTTGCAGATCGCCGCGAAACACGTGCAGCGCCGGAATCAGGCCGACCATCAATCCAATGAACGCCGTGATTCCAAGGGCGAAAACAAATGCCGTTCCATCGACCCGAATTGCGTTCACGCGCGGCAGTCCGGGAGGACTCAGGGCGACCACGCCGCGCACACCAAAGTGTGCGACCAGCATCCCGAGCGCGCCGCCAGCAATCGCCAACAGCAAACTCTCCGTGACCAGTTGCCGAATCAGGCGCGGCCTAGCAGCACCGAGCGCGGAGCGTATGGCAAATTCGCCACGCCGTTGCGCGCTGCGCGCAAGCAGAAGGTTGGTCACGTTAACGCAGGCGATGAGGACGACCAGAATCACAGCACCTAGAACGGTGAGCAGGGCCGGCTTCACTCCGGTCGCGATGTCATCTTGCAATAAGTTCGCGACAAACCCGTGCTCAAGTGACGCCCACGCAGGCCGGGGGAAATCGGGGACGGGAGTACGAGCAATCGTGTCAAGGTCGCTCCGCGCTTGATTCAAAGTGACCCCTGCACGCAGACGGGCCACCATCCGCAGGTGATGCCCCCACTCCCTGGTCTGGATGGAGGTGATATCCCCTGAGTCATACTGCAACGGCGACCAGACCTGCGCTTCGGGAGCCAAAACATTGTCGAAGTCGCGCGGCATCACGCCGATTACGGTATAGCTGTCATCGTCAAGCCTGAGCTGCTGCCCGATAACGTTGCGATCGCCGCTGAAACGCCGCTGCCACAGTGCGCTGCTGATAATCGCTACTCTCGGACCGTTGAGGATATCGTCCGCCTTCTGGAAGTCTCGTCCCAAAGCGGGCAGGATGCCGAGGGATTGAAAATAGCTGGCGCTTACTCTCTGGCCATCGACGCGTTCCGGTTGGTCAGCGCCGGTAAGGGTCGGCTGCCATGCATTCGCAACCGCGATGGACTCGAACGAGCGGCTGCGTGCAGCCAGTTCGCGATAAGTATGAAAAGTCTGGGGAATGCGGGAACCATCTTCCGCCGCATACCAGATCATCACGACGCGGTTTGCATGCGGATACGGCAGCGGCTCGAACAGGATCGGGTTTACGGCGCTGAAAATTGCCGTGCTCGCGCCGATCCCCAGACCGAGAATCACGATGGCCGTACACGCGAAGCCAGGATTCTTGCGCAACTGGCGCACCGCGTAATGAAGGTCTCGGACTAAGTTGGTCATCATGATTTTCATTTCCTCACTCGTAACGCAACGCGACCATTGGATCGACCTTCGATGCACGCCGAGCGGGAATAAATCCCGCGAAGGCGGCAACGATTCCGAGCAACAGAACGACCGCAATCAACGAAAGCGGATCGGAGCTCTTGAGTCCAAAGAGAAAACCTTGCAGGATGCGGCTGCTGGCTAAAGCCAGTGGAATTCCGGCTGCGAGGCCGATGGCCACGAGCAGCATGCCTTCGCGCAGTACGAGTTCCATCACATCGCCGCGACGCGCGCCGAGTGCCATACGCAGTCCAATTTCGCGCGTTCGGTTGGCGACGGTGTAAGACATGACGCCATAAAGACCCACGCAGGCGAGCAGCAACGCCAAGACCGCAAAACCGGCTGACAACTTGGCCAGCGCGATCTGATTGGCGGCGCTGTCGGCGACGAGGCGGTCGAGGGAGAGCACGAATGAAATCGGAATACGGGAGTCGACTGCCTTGATCAGGGCCTGGATGGTGGTTATGGCCGCGGAGGGATCGCCATGGATCTGAGCCTCAAGCACAATCTGATCGGGATCCGGCATCTGTTGAAAGGCGAGGTAGAAACGCGCCGCAACGTCTTCGCGCAGACCGCTGCCGTGATCTTTGGCATTGTGAGAGACTCCGACGATCGTAATTGGCTTATCTAGCCAAGCCGGATCGTCAATCGTGAACTGTCGGCCGATGGGATTCTGACCGGCAAAGAAGCGCTTAGCCATCGCTTCGTTCACCACCGCAACGCGCGCCGAGGTGGCAGTATCCTGCGCTTCGATTTGGCGGCCCGCGAGGATGGGAATACCGACCACTCCGAAATAATCGGGACCAACATAATCTTCTAGCGCATTGCGATCGGCGTCCTTGAATCCGGGGACAATGAGGGCATCAGCTGATTCGGTGCCCGAGAACAGTCCGTTGGTTGAATAGGTGATTCCCCGCACATTGGGAGCGCTCGCAATGCGCGTCGCTAGTTCGGTGGCTAACGGTTCCATTTTCTGGTTTAGATAGCCCGCGGATGCGGGATCAAGCCGCGCGATGACGAGGTGATCGTGAGCGTAACCGAAATCCTGCTGCATTAATTTTTGCAGGCTGCGCACGAGCAGGCCGGCAGCAAAGAGCACGAGTAGGGAGAGCGCGACCTGGCCCACGATTAATCCCTTGCCGAGGCCGAAGCGAGAACCAGCACCGGGCGTGGCTCGCGCTGCATCCTTGAGCGCGGGAGAGACGCGTACTTGAAGCGTTCGCAGAGCCGGAACCAATCCAAAAAGTATGCCGGTGAGCAGAGTTACTCCAATGGTGAACGAGAACACTCGTAGATCGGGAAAGAGTGGAAGGGCGGTTCTGGATCCGAAGATCGAAACCAGCAGGCGCACACCGAAAATTGCGAGGAACGAACCGGCCAAGCCCCCGATTAGGGCGAGCAGAATACTCTCGGTGAGGAGTTGCTGCAAGATGCGACGTTGATGCGCGCCGATGGCCAGACGAATGGCGATTTCGCGATTGCGGCTGGATGCTCGCGCCAGAAGCAGATTAGCCACGTTCACGCAGGCAATGAGCAACACCAGACCCACTATGCCCATGAGCAGGAGCAAGGGAGTGCGATAGTCGCCACGCAGTTGAGAAAACCCACCACCGCCGGGCGAGACATCGATTTCCATGTGGTCGTCGTGAATCGCGCGCCGGTCGTCGACTGAGAGCAATGCCCCGTAGTCTCCGCGAACAGCCTGTTCAAAGACCACGTTCAAGTTCGCTTTCGCCTGAGCGGGAGTGATGTTTGGCTTCAAACGTCCGATCAGCGAGAGCCACGAATTGTTTCCGGACTTGAGCCAGTGACGACCGCGAACGATTTCGGGCTGCATACTGATCGGAACGTAGAGCGACATCTCATCGCCGACGACGTCACCCTCGAAGCCAGCGGGCGCGACGCCAACAACGGTGAAGGGAGATCCGTTCAGACGAACTTCCTGGCCAATGATGGAGGGCGAGAGCGCGAACTTGCGTTGCCAGTATTGGTATCCGAGGACGACGACCGGATTCGCATTTTCCGTAGTGTCATCGGAGTCGGAGAAGAGGCGTCCCGCAGCCGGTTCAAGGCCGAGCACAGTGAAATAGTTTCCGCTGACGAGGCGGCCATTGAGTTTCTCGTCGACCGTCGAACCCTCACCGGTATCGAACTCGATGTGATGATCTGTTCCTGCCGCGCACAGCCCGGTGAATACGGAATTGCGATCGCGAAGTTCCTTATAAAGAGGATAGGAGAACACGTCGGTACGAGGAGTTCCGTTGGAACGTGTGTTGGGGCGCGCAGGATCGCCGACCACCACGAGTTGACGAGGATCCTTGACGGGGAGCATTTTGAGCACGAGTGCATTCACCACGGTAAATATTGCGGTGTTCGCGCCGATGCCGAGCGCGAGTGTGACTACGGCGACCGCGGTAAATGCCGGGGTCTTGCGTAACTGTCTCAAGCCGAAGCGAAGATCGTGGAGAAATCCATTCATGTTGAGCCTCACTCGTAACGCAATGCAACCATCGGATCGACCTTCGTGGCGCGACGCGCGGGCAGGTAGCTAGCCAGCAGTGCGACGGAAATTAAGATTGCCGGCACCGCTATAAAGGTCAGCGGGTCGCTGGGTTTGACTCCGTAAAGAAGGTTGGCCATTAGCCGGGTCAGGCCGAACGCCGCGATGAGGCCAGTTACCGTGGCGATGAGCGCGAGTCTTCCGGCGCCGCGAAGAATGACTTGGAGAATATCCACGTGACGCGCGCCGAGGGCCATGCGGATGCCGATCTCATGAGTGCGCTCGCCGACAACGTACGAAATCACGCCATAGATGCCGACGCTTGCCAGGAGCAGTGCGAGCGCCGCAAACGCAACCAGCAGAATCATGGAAAACCGGCGCTCGGCAAGTGAACTCGAGATAACCTCTTCCATGGATTGCGGCCCGAAAATCACCATTGCACCACTGATCTGCTGGGCAGCGTGACGGATGGAGTCGAGCAACCCGGCTTCGGCCTGATCCGCACGGAGGACCACACCAGATCCGGAAGGCGTCATGGCGATGAAGCTGTCACCCATTTGCATGCACGAGAGGTAGAACTGGGCGCGCAGTTTTTCTGCGTCGTCGGTATCAAGTCCCCACTGCTTGACGTGGCCAACCACACCCACAATCTCCGCGGGACCGGAGTTGTCCTGCATAATCCGCTTGCCCACCGGATCCTGATTGGGAAAATACTTTTTCGCGAAGACATCGTCCACGACGACCACGCGCGGCGAGTGCTCATTATCCTGGTCGTTCAGAAAGCGGCCACGCAGAAGCGGGATATCCATTGCTTTCAGGTAGCCGGGCTCCACGATGTAGTCGATGGCCATGATCATGTCATTCTCAGTGGCGGGCTTCGGCTGACCCTCGAGCCACAACGTTTGCTCGTCGTCGCTGCTCATGGGGAATGCACCCCAGATCTGCGAAACGGCTTTCACGCCGGGGATGGAGGCGATCTTGCTGTCGATTTCACGAAATTCCGCGCGTATGGCGTCGGGCGAGGCCTTCATCATAGAAGGCGGCAGCGAAATGCCGACGGTCATTACATTCTTGGGATTGAATCCGGGATCGATGCTCCAAAGACGGCCGAGGGTTCGAATCATCAGACCAGCGCCGACGAGTAAGACGAGAGCCATGGCCATTTCCGCGACGACAAATGTGCGCTGAACGCGATGGCGAGCGCCGCTCATGCCGCGGCCGCTCTCTTTGAGGCTGTCGCTCAAAGTGGCGGGCAACATTCTTAGAGCGGGAGCGAGGCCGAATAAGATTCCGGCAAGGAGAGAGATCGCCAGTGTGAAGAGCAGCACGCGAGGATCGAGACCGATCTCTTCTGAGCGCGGCAAGGCCGTCGGTAGAATGCCCAACGCAGCGCGAGTGCCCCATGCGGCCAGCAACAAACCGAGGGCGCCACCGGCGAGTCCGAGCGCGATGCTTTCGGTCATCAGTTGCCGCAGCACCCGACTTTGGCTCGCGCCCATGGCGGCGCGAATGGCGAACTCGCGCGTGCGCGCAGCTGAGCGGGCGAGAAGCAGATTGGCGACGTTGACGCAGGCGATCAGGAGCACGAAACCAACGCCGGCAAGAAGTACGAGCAAGAACGAACGGACGCCGCCGACCGTCCACTGCTTGAGAGGAATGAGCTTCGCGCTGATGCCTTTGTTGGCATCGGGATAAGCGGCGGCCAGGTTGCTCGAAACCTGCGCCATGTCAGCCACCGCCTGCTCGAACGTCACGCCGGGCTTGAGCCGGCCGACGCCGTGAAATCCAAGGCCCGCGGTGCGCGTGTTCAGCAGATTGTTGTTCCATTGGCCGACGGGCGCGTAAATGTCGCGTTGGGCGCCAAAATTTCCCAACGCAAAATGAAAGCTGGCGGGGATCACGCCGATGATGGTGTAAGCTCGGCCGTCGAGGGTCATGAGCTTGCCGACGATGTCAGGGGCGGAGGCGAATTTACGACGCCACAGGCCTTCACCGATGACGGCAATTGGCGCCGCGCCGATTTCATCTTCTCCGGGTGTAAAGGTGCGCCCGAGCAGGGGCTTCGTGCCGAGGACTTTAAAGTAATCGGAGGTGACGAAGTCGCCGGTTATTTGGGTCGCCTCTCCCGCTCCGGTAAGACTGAAGGCATAGCCACGCGAGATTGCCATGGACGAAAAGGTGTGATTATCCTTCCGCCAATCGCGGAAATTCGGAAAGGAGATGGAGCCGGTCGCGAAATTCTGCTTGCCCTCGTGAAGCGTGACGAGTTGGTCGGGCTGGGGATATGGCAAGGGATTGAGCAGAACGCCATTGACTACGGAAAAGAGCGCCGTGTTGGCACCAACACCGAGAGCGATCGTGATGAGCACGACCGCAGTGAGGCCGGGCGTCTTTATAAACTGCCGCAGCGCGGAACGCAGATCCTGGAGCCAGCCGTTCATAATTCAATCCCCCTGGTTCGATCCCCTCGGTTCAAATCCCCTTGCAATCCCTACTCGTAGCGCAGCGCACGCATTGGTTCTACCTTGGCCGCACGCCGCGCCGGCAGGAGGGCGGACGCAAGCGCGACCAATATCACCAGCAGCGTCATCAGGAGCAGAGTGAGCGGATCGCTGCTCGAGATGCCGTAGAGCTGGCTACGCACCGTGCTCATTAAGAGCAGTGAAAGCGGCAGCGTGACCACGATGCTTATTCCCGCCAGCCAGAAAACTTCAAAGACAACCATCTTGACGACCGATGCTCGACTCGCTCCGAGCGCCATGCGGATGCCGATCTCGCTGGTGCGTTGCGTAGTCGAGTAGGCGAGAACTCCGTACAAGCCGACGGCCGCCATTAGGGCGGCGAGCACACCGAAGCTGGTGGCGAGCAGAGCGATGACGCGCTCGGCGGTGAGGCTGTTATCGATCTGCTCGTCCATGGTGCGGAAGGTATCGAGCACGAGCCTCGAATCGAGCGTTTGCATGGCGCGGCGGATGGTGCTTTCAGCGTCTTGTGGCTGCTGCCGGGTGCGGACATAGAACGTCATCGAAAGCGGTTCAGGCAACTGGACGTAGGGCAGGAACACCGTGTTCGCGATGGGCTCGCGAAGGTTGGTATGGTGCGCGTCCTTTACGACTCCAACGATTGCAATGTCGGTTTTGACGCCGGTGCCGCCGCCATTGCCGAGATAATGGCCGAGCGCCTGCTGCGGCTCGCCGAAGAAGTGTCTCGCGAGAGCTTCGTTGACCACCGCTACTTTCTGCGAGGTCGCCGAGTCCTGCTCGCCAAAGGCGCGACCGGCCAGGAGCGGCATCTGGAGGGTCGAGAAGTAGTCGGCGCTGATGTTCGGCTGCTCGACTTGCATGTTCTCGTCGGGTTTTTCAGCGTAGCCGGCGATGGTGATGTTTCCAGTTTCAGTGTCATTCGCCAGTTCGGGATCGGTGGTGGCTGCCACACTGCCAACTCCCGGCAAGCCCTTCAGCGTTTCGAAGAGCCTCTGGTAGAGCGCGAAAGTCTGAGCGGGCTCGTAGCCAGCCAGTCGCGGGTCGATGCCAAAGGTCACCAAGTGATCGGTGGTAAATCCGGCGTTGAGCGACCTGAGATTACGCAACGTGCGGACGAAGAGGCCAGCACCCACCAGCAACATCAGACTCAAACCGATTTGCACGGCCACTGAGATACGGCGGAAGCGCAGCGGCGTGCTTCGGGCGGTCATGCCCTGTTGTTTGAGAGCAGGCGCCAGATCGGGCCGCCAGAATTGGGCCGCCGGAGCCAGACTGAAGAGAAGGGTGGCAAACAATGCCAATCCGCAATTGAAGAGGAGGATGCGCAGATCAGGCGTGGCGGAGAAGGGCAGATCGCCCGGACCCGTTCCTCGCCAAATCATATTGATCAGCAGGCCTGAGACACGGGGCGCCAGCAGCATGCCGAACGCGCCGCCCGCAAGACCGAGCAGGAGTCCTTCGACGAGCAGTTGCTGGATGACGCGATAACGTTTTGCGCCAAGAGCATAGCGCACTGACATTTCACGAACCCGACCGGCTCCGCGGACGAGGAGCAGGCTGCCGACGTTGGCGCACGCCATGAGCGCTACCAATCCAACCATCCCCATGATGATCAGCAGCGGCATCTGAATATCGGCGCGCAAAGGTGAGAAGCCTTTGGAGCCGTCGAGAACTAACAAATGCGACTTGGCCACGAAACGCTCGCGGAAACTTTGCGACCCGCCTTTGATATCTTTCAGCTCATCGGAGCGGATCGAAGACCAGAGAGGGTTAATGCCGGCCTCGGCCTGTTCGCGGTTGAGTCCCGGCTTCAGCTTTCCGACGATGTTCAGCCAACTGGAGCGACGGTCTTCGAGATCCTTGGTGCCCGGCATGACTTCCGCCTTCATCATCATCGGAACGAAAACATCGGGCATGTCGCCGACGACGACGCTATGAAAATTGGGCGGGGCAACTCCGACGATGGTGAAGGGATGTCCATTAATCTGAACGGTGTCGTTGAGTATTCGCGGATCGTTACCGAAGCGGCGACGCCAATAACTGAAACTCAAGACCACGACCGGATTCGCATCGGGCACCAGATCGTCGGCGGCTACGAACATGCGCCCGGCGGCTGGTTGGACACCGAGCACGTCGAAGTAATTGCCGGAGACGAGTTCCGCAGCAACCAGATCGGGCTGGTTGTGCCACTGGACTCCAACCTGGGCCGCATCGGTGGCGAGGACTCCGCTGAAGACGGAGTTGCGGTCGCGCAGATCGCGGTACATAGGGTAGGAGAAGTAGAAATGCCCGTCGGACCGCGAATTGAGACGTCCGGTGTTGCTGCCTTCGTACTTCAGGAGTACGAGACGATCCGCGTCTTTCACCGGCAGGTTGCGCAGCAGTGCTTGATCGAGCAGGCTGAAAATGGCGGTGTTGGCGCCGATGCCGAGCGCGAGCGTGATGATCGCGACCGCCGCAAAGCCGGGCGCCTTTCGCAACTGGCGGGCCGCGTAGCGAAAATCCTGAAGCCATCCGTTCATGCGCTCTCCTTATTCATAGCTCGTTCATTCGTAGCCCCGCCTATTCATAACGCAGCGCCACCATGGGATCGACCCGGGCCGCGCGGCGCGCGGGGATGTAGCTGGCGAGCGCTGCCACCATGCCTAACAACAACGTGGACAGGATGAAGGTGGCGACATCGGTTGCGCCCACGCCAAACAACAAGGTTCTCAGCAAGCGCGTGCTCAGCAAAGCAGTGACGAGGCCGAGGCCGAGACCCCATGCGCAGATCACCACGCAAGTCTTCATCACCATTCGCTGAATATCCGCGCCGGCCGCGCCGAGCGCCATGCGAATGCCGATCTCGTGCACTCTCTGGCCCACGCTGTAGGCCATGACGGCGTAGATTCCCATGGCCGCTAGAAGTATGGCGACGCCCGCGAAGATGCCTAATAACAATGATGAAGACCGAGCGGGAGAAACCGACTTCGAGAGTAACTGGTCCATCACAGCGATGTTGGCGACGGGCTGCTGATTGTCGAGATTGAAGACCGCACTCTTCACTGCTGGAATGACCGAGCTTGCATCGCTCGACGCGCGGACTACGAGATACATGTCTGTAATCGGGTGCTGCGACGTCGACAAATAGATCTGCATCGAAGGGGGCGTGTTGAGCGCATCGGTTTTCACGTCGGCGACCACCCCGACGATCACGCTCCATTCGCCCGCCGGGCCTAATACGTGAATACGCTTGCCGACCGGGTCCTGGCCTGGCCAAAGCTGGCGCGCCATGAAATTATTGATCATGACGACCTTCGGCGTGTCCTCTTTGTCGGTGTCGCTGAAGGGGCGGCCGCGGAGCAACGAAACCTGCATGGTCTGAAAGTAGGTGGGCGTAATAAAGTGCTCTTCGGCGAACGGTCCTTGGCCGGTGGTTGCGTTCGGACGGCCTTCGACCTCGAAGTCACCCGTCTGGCCGCCTTCGCCCAACGGGATAAATGCGGTCGCCGCAGCCGATTGCACTCCGGGGACGCTGCGGATGTCGGAGAGCAGCGTGGTGAAGAAACGCTGGCCGGCAGCGGGGGTATATCGGCTGTCAGGCAGGGCGATGCGCGCCGTGAGCAAACCTTGCTTGTTGAAGCCGGGATCGGTATGCAACATGCGATAGAAGCTGCGCAGTGTGAGCAATGATCCGATTACCAGCACCAGAGCCAGCGCGATTTCTGACGCGACGAACGCGGTTCGCAGGCGTCCCTGACCGCCCGCATCCGTTGAGCTCCGGCCGCTTTCCTTCATCACGACGTCAAGATGGGTTCGCGAAGTGAGGAGCGCCGGCGCCAGGCCAAACACCACCACCGCGAGCACTGAGATCGAAGCCGCAAACAGCGCGACCCGCCAGTCGAGCGCGATGGCTGGAATTTTTTGATTCTGGGGCCAGACGCTGATGAGAATTTGCGTTCCACACCAGGCCAAAAAAACCGAGGCGACTAATGCGATGGCGGCCAGCAGAGCGCTTTCCGTCAGCAGTTGCCGCACGATGCGCCAGCGCGCGGCGCCTAGAGCTTCGCGCACCGCAACTTCGCGCGCGCGACCGGCGCCGCGCGCCAGCATCAGGTTGGCTACGTTGGCGCAGGCGATCAGGAGAACAAGTCCAACCGCCACCAGCAGAATTTCGAGCAACGGACGAACGTCACCGAGCAGTACATCGGTCAGCGGCAGCAGGAGGATATCGTGCTTATTGGGGACGAACTGCTGGTTGATCTGGTTCTGAATCACCTGGAGCTCGCTGGCGGCGGTTTCGCGCGTCACGCCAGATTTCAGCCGTCCGATCACTTGCAGATAATTCGTTCCGTGCTGGATGTACGGCGGCTTGCTTTCCAGAGGAATCCACAGCTCGGTGGGAATCGGGCCCGAGATGTCGGGTGACTTCGCTGGCATGACGCCGACTACGCTATACGCAATTCCATCGAGCACTACCGGTCGATTCAACACGCTCGGATCGGAACTGAATTGCCGCCGCCAGAAATCTTCGCCGAGGAGACAAACGTTCGGACCTCCACGGACGTGCTCGGCCGGCGTGAACGATCGCCCTAAGAGCGGCTGCGCTCCGAAGAGCGCGAAATAATCTTGCGAGATATAGCGGCCGCGAATGCGCTGCGGCTCGTCAACGCCGGTGAGATTGAAGCTGGTGCGAAACGAACCGACCAGTTGGGTAAACGATCGCGCGTGGTCGCGCCAATCCTTGAAGTCAGGAAACGAGGCCGGGGTGTGATCGCTATCGGAATAACTGTTCTCGATCATCACCAGCTGTTCCTGGTGCGCGAACGGAAGGCGCAGCGCGGCGGCATCCACGATGCTGAAGACCGCGGTATTCATTCCAATGCCGAGGGCGAGTGTGATGATGGCCACGGCAGCAAACCCGGGGTTCCTGCGCAGCTGCCGAAACGCGTAGCGGAGATCCTGAAGCAGTCCGTTCATCGTTTTATCTCTCCCTTCCTTTTCTCTGCTTCGCTGTCACTCATAGCGGAGCGCCACCATGGGGTCGACCCTGGATGCATGCCACGCCGGTAGAAATGCGGCGCCACCCGCAACCAGCGCGATGCAGAAAATTGCCAGCACAAAACTCAACGGATCGAAGGGCGACAACTCATACAGCATCGAACCGAGGAAGCGCACACATGCAAGGGCAAGCGGCAAACCAACGGCTGTTCCGATACAACTGATGAGCAGGCTCTCACGCATGACCATCCAGAGCACCTGGCCACGTTGTGCGCCGAGGGCCATGCGGGTTCCGATTTCCGCCGAGCGGCGTCTCGTCCGATATGACAAGGTGCCGTAGAGTCCGGTCGCCACCAAAAGCGCGGCCAATCCGCCAAAGAAGCCCCCCAGACGGGCAAACATTTTCGGCTGAAGGTACGACTCTTCAAACTGGCCTCGCTGCGTCAACGGCTTCTCCAGAGGGATATTGGGATCGATGTCATGCACGACCTGACGAAGAGTCGGAAGCAGATTCAGCGGCTCGCCGTTGACTCTCACCTCGACGTGCACGGTTTCTCCGGCGTTCAGGTTCTGGAACGTGGGGTAGTAGGCCATGGGCATCGGCTTCTCATCCACTCCCCGGTAGCGGCTGTCCCTCGCTACGCCAACAATTGTCCGGTTATCGCGAACCTTGTGTCCTAGTGGATTTGTGTTGGGCAGGAACGTCTTGGCGAATGTTTCATTGACCACGACCACAGGCAGAGAAGAGGCGGTGTCGCTTTCGGAAATGTCGCGGCCTTCAATGATCGGAACTCCGAGGACATGAAAATAGTTGGGGCCAACATTGTTGCTTCGCACGAGGGCTTTAGGGCCAAATTTGTCCGCGAGCTTGGCGCCGTCGAGATCGTCGTCGTTGTTGTTGCTCCAACCGGAGCCGATGCGATTCTCCATAAGGGTTGCGGACGGCACGCCCGGCGTCGCACGAATCCGATCGAGCAGAGTGCGATAAAACGTCTCAGTCTCCTGGACAGTTTGGGCATGCAGGGGAGTGACTCCGAAAACCAGCAGACCATCGACTCGCATTCCCAGGTTTTGAGTCTCGTAAATTCGGAGCGTGTGCAGCAGAAGCGTGGCGGCCACCAGCAGCAAGAGGCAGACTGCCACCTGCGCCGACATCAGCGCCCTGCCGCCGAGAGTTCGGCGGCGGTCCTGAGTAATGTTTGTTGCGGTGGCCCGAAGTACGCCCGAAACCGGTGCCTGGAGCGCAATCCACAAGGGTGCGATGCCGAAAGCCAGCGCGCTGACTGCGGAAATCCCCAACGTGAAGAGCAACACGGTGCGGTTCGGACTGAGACCGGTTTCGATTCCTGACCAGGCGGCAAGAGCATCGGTGGCGAAGAGTGCGAACATCCAGCCGACGCCCGTTCCCGCGAGCACTAAGAGCGAGCTCTCCGTCAATAGCTGACGAAAAAGATGCGCCTTCTCAGCCCCAACGGCCAGTCGCAGACTAAATTCCCGCTGCCTGACCTCGTTGCGTGCCATGATCAGCAACGCGACATTGGCGCACGCTATCAGCAGAACGAGAACGACAAGACCCATCAAGATTCGCACCGGCTCACTGTATTGCTGGTTGAAGCCTTCGATTCCCTTGGCGGGATTGAAGCTCAGTAATGGTTTCCACTTCTTTGGATCGATCGTGCCGACTCCAATTTTGGCGGCTTCACCGAAGGTGGATTGGAGAGCGCTTTGCGCTTGCTCGGGGCTGACGTTTCGCTTAAGGCGAGCGATCAGAGGCAGACACCACCACTTGGGCGTGCCATAGAGGCTGGAAGAGCTAACCGAAGTTCCCCATGCATTCAGCTCGGGGCGATTTTGCAGCGGAATCCAGAAATCGGTCGCAATGGCGGGTTCGACCCCGCGAAAATCGCGCGCCGCAATCCCAACGATGGTAAGAGGTACATTCTTGACGAACAGAGTCGTGCCGAAAACCGCGGGATCTCGCGAAAAACGCCGCGTCCAATAGTCGTAACTGATTACGGCAACTTGCGAATGATGTTTCTCATCCTGTAAGGACAGTCCGCGGCCCCGAAATATTCCGGCAGTCAAACCAAAAAAGAAGTTGCCGCTGACTTCATCGCCTTGCGCTTCTTCCGGCGCGTCTCCATAGCGTACCGCGACTTTGCCGATGTTGAGGGGAACGTAAGCGATCACATCATCGAGCACGTCGGTGCGTTGGCGAAGCGCTTCAAACACTGGTTCGGAAAAAGAATTATCGGAATTGCCGGTATTGGAGCCTCCAGGCGGCTGGTTGCCGGTAGCGATCCGCAAGTAGTAGAGCCGCTGCGGATCCTGCACGGGTAGCATACGCATCAACACAGCGTCCATGACGCTGAAGACGGCGGTGTTGGCACCGATGCCGAGAGCGAGGGTGAGGATCGCAACCGTCGCGAAGCCGGGGCTTTTACGGAGCTGGCGAATTGCGTAGCGTAGATATTGAAATAGTCCGGTCATCTTTTCGTTTCTCCTCCTCCCCTTCTCTCTCTGTCTTTACTCGTAACGCAGCGCCACCATGGGATCAACCTTGGCCGCTCGGCGCGCGGGTAGTGCGGCGGACACAAGCGCGACAGCCGCCACCAGGACGATCATGCCGCTGAAGGTTAGTGGATCGTTGTTTGAAATTCCGAACAATTGACTGCGAACGGCATGAGCGAAGAGCAGCGCAAGCGGCAACCCGACCGCGATGCCGATGCCCGCCAGCCAAAGAACTTCAACCAGAACGATGCGCGCGACCGCGGCCCGGGTGGCGCCGACGGCAATGCGGATGCCGATTTCACGAGTGCGCTGCGCGGTGGAATAGGCGAGGACTCCGTAGATTCCTATGGCAGCCATGAGCACAGCCAGCGCGCCGAAGCTCGCGGCCAAAAGTGCGACGACGCGCTCACCATTCAAATTGCTGTCGATCTGTTCCTGCATGGTGCGGAAGTGGTTCGGCACTAGACTCGAGTCGAGGGATTGCATGGCCTGGCGGATGGTCGACTCAGCAGTTTCGGGAGCTTGCCAGGTGCGCACGTAGAGCGTCTTTTGGCCGAGTCCGTGATCCTGCAAATGCTGCTCGTCCTGCAAATAGGGAGCGTATACGGTGCGATGAACGTCGCCGCGGACGGTCGTGTGCTTTGCGTCTCTGACCACTCCAACGATCTGTATGTCGACTGGAACGGTCCCGGCGCCCTCGCCGAAGTATTGCCCGATCGCGTCTTGCGGCTGCGAAAAGAAATGGCGCGCAAAACTCTCGTTGACGACCGCGACTTTCTGCGTGCCTGCGCGATCCTGATCAGTTAGCTCGCGGCCGGCTAGCAATGGCAGGTGTAGGGTTGAAAAATAGTTCGAGCTCACATAAGCCCACTCCACATTCATGTGGTTTATGTCTTCGTCTCCTGCGGCGTGATATCCGGCAACGGTAATGTTGGAGGTCGAATCAGCGTTTGCCAGTTCAGGGTCGGTGGTAGCCGCGACCGAGCGCACGCCCGGCAATGTGGACAGCTTGTCGAAAATCCGCTCGTACAGCTCCGTACTCTGATTCAATTGGTACCCAGACAATCGCGGATCGATGGTGAAAGTAAGCAGGTGATCGGTTGCGAAACCCACGTCTAGCATCTTGAGATTGCGCAGCGTGCGGGCAAAGAGACCGGCTGCGATGAGCAACAGCAGGCTCAGCCCAATCTGCGCCACCACAGAGGCCTGTCGCAAACGGCGCGGGCCCTGAGCAATTGTTTCGGTCTGTTGCTTGAGTGACGGCGTCACATCGGGACGCCAGAATTGAAGCGCCGGCGCCAAGCTGAAAAATAAACTGACCAGCAGAGCAAGTGCGAAGTTGAACGCCAGCATGCGCAAATCGGGATGAGATGAAGGAAAAACGGGAGACTTGGTCCAGATGGTGCGAATCAGCAGAGTAGCAATTTGCGGAGCCAGTACAACTCCGGCAGCGCCGCCGGCAAGACCGAGCAACATGCCTTCGGTCAGCAACTGCCGCATTATGCGTCCGCGTTTGGCGCCGAGAGCATAGCGCACCGAGACTTCGCGGGTGCGTGCAGCCGCCCGCACCAGCAACAAGCTGCCCACGTTTACGCAAGCCATCAGGATCATCAGCCCAGCCATAGCCATCGCAACGAGTAAGGCAGTGGGAAGGCTTCCGTGAATCGGCACGCCTTTCGATCCGTCGTCAAGAAACAGATGTGACTTATTGAGGAACGCATCCTGGAAATGCGGCGAGGTGTGACGGAATTGGCTTAACTCCTCGGCACGAATCGAATGCCACAAGGGATCGATTGCGGCCTGCGCTTGCTGAGAGGTGAGCCCCGGCTTCAGTCGTCCAATAATGTTCAGCCATTTGGAGCGCCGATCCTCAAGATCGTCTCTGCCGGGAACGATCTGGCGCTTCATTGTGATGGGAGCGAAGATGGCGGGATTGTCTCCCGCGGCCACACTGCGAAAGCCGGGCTGCGCCACGCCGATGATCGTGAACGGATGTGCGTTGATCGAAATGCTCTGGTTAATGACGCGCGGATCGGAAGCTAGTTGCCGCTGCCAATATGCGAAACTCAGCACCACCAAGGGACTGGCTTCCTGCGCGACGTCATCGGAAGGAACGAAAAGGCGGCCGAGAGCCGGCCTGATTCCCAGCACATCGAAGTAGTTGCCGGAAACGAGCGCGGCATCGGCGAGTTCGGTCTGATTGCGCCATTGCAGGCCGACCTGGGCGTAAGCGGTAGCGACCGCCCCACTGAAAACGGAATTGTGATCGCGCAGGTCGCGATACATGGGATAAGAAAAATAAAGATGATGGTCGCCGCGGGCGGAAGAATGGCCGGAATCCTCGCCCGAATACCTGAGAAGAGCGAGGCGGTTCGGTTCCTTGACGGGCAGACTGCGCAGAAGCGCCTGATCGAGCAAGCTGAAGATCGCCGTATTGGCGCCAATGCCGAGCGCAAGCGTAAGAATCGCAACCACCGCGAAGCCGGGCGACTTTCGCAACTGGCGAACGGCGTAGCGGAGATCATGGAGCAGTCCGTTCATCTTCTCTTCTTTTCTCGCCGGTCGCTACTCGTAGCGCAGCGCCACCATGGGATCGACCGAGGCCGCGCGGCGCGCCGGCAGATAGTTAGCGACGAAGGCTACGGCTCCTAGGAGCACGGCGACGCCGATGATGGTGAGCGGATCGGTGGCGGTAATTCCGAAGAGCATGCCCGCGATGAGGCGCGACAGCGCCAACGCCAGTACCACACCTGCCGCGATTCCGATGCCGACCAGAAGCATGCCGCGCTTCACCACCAGCGCGAGCACCTCGGGACGGTTGGCTCCGAGGGCCATGCGAACGCCAATTTCTTTGGTGCGCTGGGCCACCGAGTAACTCATCACTCCATAGAGCCCGATGGCGGCCAGCAACATGGCGGTCGCCGCGAAGATCGTCAGCAGCAGCATGCTGAACCGTCTCCGCTGCACGGAGTTGGCGATCACCTCCTGCATGGTGCGAATGTAGGCAAGGGGGACCTCTTTATTAATGCTCCAAACCACTTGCTGGGCAGCCGAAGTAAGGGTTGTCGGGTCGGAGGTTGCGCTGCGGATTGCGAAGAACATCGATGGCCACTGCGCCTGTCCGAGCATCTGGTAGATCTCCGGGTGAGGCGCGGTATCGAGCCCGACGTGGCGTACATTGCCGACGACGCCGATGATCTGGAGGCCGATCGCGTCTGGGCCAAAGTTTGTGAGCTGTTTGCCGATCGGATCCTGCCCCGGGAAAACGGCTCGCGCCAGAGCGTCGTTGACGATTACGAGATTCAGCGAATTGCTGCGGTCGCTATCGGTAAACGTCCGGCCCTTGAGCAGCGGAATTTTCATTGCGCTGAAATAATCGGGCGTGCTGATGCGAATGTCCGCGCTGTAGTCCCGGGCGTCTCCGGGAGTGTTGAAACTGCGCGCACTGTTGCCACCGGCCAGCGGCAGCCTGCTGACTGCGCCGACGGCTTGGACGCCCGGCAGCGCCTGAAGGCCTTGCACCACTTGCTGGTAGAACGCGTTTTGCTGAGCGGCATTGCTCGAAGGCGGAAGACCGAGGTTGAAGGTCAAAAGATGATCGGGATCGAAGCCGGGGCTCACGTTCATGAGCCGGGAAAAGCTCTTTAAGAGCAGGCCAGCGCCGACCAGAAGAACCAGGGATAGCCCTACCTCCGCGATGATCAAGGCGGAACGAGTGCGGCTTCGGCCCGATGTGCTGCCGCGCTCGCCATCTTTGAGAAGCTGGTTCGGGTTTGTGCGCGAGGCTTGCAGGGCAGGAATCAGGCCAAAAATGATTCCGCACATAACTGAAACCAGAAAAGTGAAACCCAGGACTTCGCGGTTGATCCCGATTTCCTTGAACTGGCGAATATCCGGCGGACTCAGCGCCAGCAGCGAAGGAACGGCCACGACCGCTAGAACTAGCCCGAGAATTCCTCCGAGCAAGGCGAGCAGAGTGCTTTCGGTGAGCAGTTGCCTGAGCAAGCGCCGGCGACTTGCCCCCATAGTAGTGCGAATGGAAATTTCGCGAGCGCGGACGGTGGCTCGCGCGAGAAGAAGGTTGGCCAGGTTCGCGCAGGCAATCAGCAGCACAACGACCACAGCAGCCAAGAGGACGAGTAACACCGGGCGAATGTCGCCCACAAGATATTCGTGAAGCGGATCAAAGCTGACGCTGGTCTTGTCGTTGTCGTCGGGGTACTGCTTCGCCAGTCGGGCGCCGATGGTATCGAGTTCGGCATGTGCCTGCTGGGGCGTGACTCCGGGCTTAAGGCGCGCCCAAACATCGAGATAGTTTCGACTGCGAAACGGGCGCGGATCCTGTTCAGGCACAAGCGGATGAGTGGGCATGACCCACGGAGATGGCAGCCACAACTCGCCGTAATCGTCGGGAGAAAAGTTCAGCGGCATCACGCCCACCACGGAATACTTCTCGCCGTTCAGCTGAACGTCGCGGCCAATAATCGCGCGGTCGCCGGCAAAGTTGCGCTGCCACAAGCCGTAACCGAGGACAACTACGTGATCGTTCCCCGGCGCCGCATCGCTCGCCACGAGCGCGCGGCCGAGAATGGGATTCACTCCGAAGAGCGAAAAAAAGCTGGGCGTGGCCATCGTGCCCTTCACGCGTTCAGGGCGATCTCCCGCAGTCATGCTGCCCTGCCAGCCGCGCGAGGCAGCTATCTCAGAGAAGACGTGATTTTGCGCGGCCCAATCGAGATAGTTGGCGGGCGAAGCGTCGTCCGTCATTTTGCCTTCGAAGGTTTGCGAGACTTTTACGAGGCGATCCGAGTCCGGATAAGGCAAGGGATGCAGCAGGACCTGATCGACTACGCTGAAGATCGAGGTCGTGCTGCCGATACCGAGCGCCAAGGCAAGCGCCGCGACCGCGGTAAAGCCGGGGTTCCTGGCGAGCTGGCGCAGGGCATAGCGAATATCCTGGAGCAGGCCGCTCACGCGCTCGTCTCCTGGAGAAGCTTCTTCAATTCTTCTTCGGCGACAACTTTGCCGTCGAAGAGGTGCACCTCGCGCTGCGCGTGTTTGGCAAAACGCGGATCGTGCGTCACCATGCAGATAGTCGCGCCTTCGCGATGCAGCTCCTGCAACAGCTCCATCACCGCTTCGCCGTTGCGCGAATCGAGGTTTCCAGTAGGTTCGTCGGCGAGCAGGATGGATGGTTTGCCGCCGAGGGCACGCGCTACGGCGACGCGCTGCTGCTGACCTCCGGAGAGTTGCGACGGATAATGGCGCACGCGATGGGCCATGCCGACGCGCTCGAGGGCCTCCATGACGCGCACTTTGCGGTCCGCCGCCGGCATTTTCTGCCGGTAGGTGAGCGGCAGTTCGACGTTCTCATAGACCGTCAAATCGCCAATCAGGTTGAAACTCTGGAATATGAAACCGATTTCCTGGTTGCGGATGCGCGAACGCTCGGCGAAGTCGAGATTCTCGACCGTCTTCCCATTCAGCGAATAACGGCCGCCCGTCGGCGTGTCCAGCAGTCCGATGATCGAGAGCAGCGTGGACTTGCCGCAGC
The DNA here is from genome assembly GCA_963803645.1 of uncultured Acidobacteriaceae bacterium. Taxonomy (GTDB): domain Bacteria; phylum Acidobacteriota; class Terriglobia; order Terriglobales; family Acidobacteriaceae; genus Acidiflorens. The sequence continues at coordinate 353,394 of CAWDNK010000008.1, forward strand.
CCGACGGTCCCGACATGGCGACGTATTCTCCTTTGGCGACCGACAAATGAATGCCGGAGAGCGCATGCGTCTCGATTTCGTCGGTGTAGAAGACTTTGGTCAGATCCTGAATCTGGATGAGTGGCTGCCCTGCTTCGGTCATTGCTCTTTCCCTCGTTGTTTGAAGTTCGTCGTGTTTCGAGCCCGGTTGTGGAGACTGCTTGTTTGTTGCTGAACCTGTTTGTTACCGAACCTGGTTCGATCGTTACTAAGTTGCTTTACTCGAGCCGCACACGGTCGGTGTTGTCCCAGCGCGACATATCGGACAAGATGACCGTATCCCCTTCGTGCAATCCTTCAATCACCTGAATCGAATTCACCGAGGCCCGCCCAACTTTTACGGGAACGCGCAGCGCCGTCTGTCCGTCCGGGCTGAGCTTGAAAAGGCTAATGGTGCTGTTCTCCTGTCCAAATGCCGGCCGCCCCACGTACAGCACGTTGTCCATGCGTTCGAGGTCGATTGTTCCATCGACGCTCAGGTCTGGCCGCGCGCCCTTCGGAAGCTCGCCTGTAAGTTTGACGTCGACGGTCACGGTTCCGTTTTGCACTGCCGGATCGACTCTCATCACGCTGCCCGAGATCACGCCATTGTGCGTATCGACCGACGCGGGCTCACCAATCTGCACGTCGCGCGCCTGGGTCTCGGCAATTTTCACGGTGGCCATCAGATGATCGGGTTCCACCACTTTTGCCAGCATGGTGCCGGGCAATACGTGCTGCCCTACTTGCAGCGGAAGATCGACGAGAATTCCGTCAATGCCGGCGCGCACTTTCAACGCGTCGAGCTGTTTTTGTTTAAGCTGCGCCATGGTGCGCATCTGATCGACTTTGGCCTGCTCTTGCACCATTTGTGTCTCAATCGCGCGTTGGTTGGCGGTCAGCATTTCGGTGGTGAGGTTTTGGCGCGTGGTAAGTTCGTCGGCCTTGTCTTTGGAAGACTTGTAGGCCAGCCCTGAAATTACGCCGAGGTCGTAGAGCGCCTTGTCGGTCTGCGCCTGCCGTTGCGCGGTCGCGTCGTCGGCGTGCACGGTGGCGGCGCCTGCCTTCTGGCTCATCAGATCGCTTTCGAGTTTTACGCGCAGGCTCTGATATTCGGCCTCGGCGGCCTTCAATTGCAGGTCCGCGTCAACGGCTGCCTGCTCGGTCTGCGGATTACTCATTTCCAGGAGAATGGTGTCGGCGGACACCTGCGAGCCGGGGAGCATCCGAATGCGAACGACGGTGGCCTCGGTCTCGGCGGGAATCTGGCGCACCGCTTCCTGACTCGGCACGAGCGACCCGGTCCCGCGCACTTGGCGGAGCATGTTGCCGCGCTTCACGGAGTCTGTCCAGACGGTACCGCGCTCTACGGTCGGCGCAGCGGGTTTGAGGCGAGAAACTCCAAACGAGACGGCGGCGACGCCGAGCACGACCGCGACTGCGATGATGATCTGCCGACGACGTTTCTGTGTCTTAAATTCGGGCCGAGCGATGTCCATTCAACTCGAGGATGGCAACTAGGCTGCCATCTTCTAATAGAAGCTAACTGTCAAGAAATATTGCGGATAACGTGAATGGGGAGCGCGGCAGGGGACGACTGGTTATGCTGAAGTGGACGATGGTGTCCGAAACTGGACAGATACTGAACATCTATTCGTTGTTGCAGCAAAGGAAGCATGACAGACAGTCAGGCTGGCTGGCCTCTGGCGTATTGCGTGCGGATTTCGGTTGGGCCGCTTTAGCTCACAAAGTCGAACAAGGTTTTGATGTCGTTGCCGGGACCGGGGGAATCTGGCGAGAACTCCTCGACGATGGAGCCGAATTCCCAAGAGCCGAGGTTGCGGTAGCTTTCAAACTGCGCCTCATTGAAAAATTGATTGACGGTCGATTCATGGGGGAACTTTGGGTGGGCGTTCGCGTACGCTTTAATGCCGAGCGGTTCGCTGCTGTTTAAACAGGGCTTGATATAAAGAAGCGTCCCCATGCTGACGCCCTGCTGCTCGGGAGTGCAGCAGGATTTCGAATCCGTGTCGACACACTCGTAGTGAATGTCTCCCACCGCGTAATAGGCGTTCGATCCGTCGACGCCGTGCTTCATAGAAAAGCCGTTGGGATATTGTGGAAAGCGGATGGGAACGCCAAAATCGATCTCGATCTTACGAACGGCATTGCCTAGATCTTCGAACTCGAAGTCACTGTCGGCGTCGGCATCGACCACAATGATGTAGCGGCAGCGCCGCATCACCATTTCATAGAGGCCGAGATTCTCGAAGTGCCCGCCGTCGGTAAGTTCAATCCATTTGTACTTGTCGTCGGTTCTGCCGAGGGCTTCATAAATCAGAGTCAAGAGGGCGTTAGTCGGGGCTGCACGCCGCAGAAATTTGGCGAACTTCTTTGCTCTTTTCGCAATCGCGGGATTGGGGTCGTTCGTCCGTAGCAACGATTCCACCGTCAGCGGAGAATCGGCGAACAAAGGATCGCCGCTCGCCTTCAAAGCTTCCAGCACCGGCCAGATCGGATTGGGGAGCCACCATCCCAACCGGGCATTGAAAAAAGTCATCAGCAGCGTGACCAGCGGAGAAGAGTGGTAACCCATGTTGGGATTGAAGGCCGCTCCGCTGATGGACAGGGCGGTTCCGAGGGTGACTCCCTTATCTCCGCCGTAGAGCGCGGTGGGCAGATATCCCAGGCGCCAACAGCCAGCGTTGAGCGGGGTGAAGGTAAACGACTCCGCTTTGCGCTGCTGCCAGGCGAGATTGCTAGTGGCGACCAGGTTGAGAGCAGTGTTGATAACGTGGAGCGGCGCATGGCGATGGACGACATCGGATTCGTTGAAGTTGTCGCGCTTGTCAAAGTTCGTGAAGTTGTCGGGGTGACGAGCGAAATTGGACGCACCGAGATAAGCTCGGGTCAAACGCATGCGATACATTCCGTGGAGCGAGAAGGTATTGACGTTGATGAAGGTATTGGCCAGCATCGCGAGCGCCAAAGCAACGAGCGCAACGACAAGATTCGCGATGAAATCTTGCATGAGCGGGAAATCGTAGCGCAGGAATCCAGAGACGCTGCCGCGGAACCAGGTAGTCGTGGCAGCCAGTGCAAACGAAAGGCAAACCACAGCAATCACGCAGGCTAAAGGGGCGATGAGATCGTGCTTCGAGAGCCATCTTTGGGTGGTGGTGAGCTGGTCGAGTTTGACTTTCTTGAGTCCGGAGCTCGTAGCCGCGCTCAGGCCGGCGCGGCTCCCGAGGTAGCCTGACCCCAGACCGGCAGCGACCAATGCGCCCCCCACCACCGCGGTCACGATGGCCGACGCGAAGAAAGATAGTCCGATGAGCGCGATCCAGCCGAACTCGAACATTATGATCAGGCCGCCGGCGCGTGCCCACCATTCCCGCTCTTCCTCGGTTTCAATTCCACAGAGCAGACCGGATAGCAGCGCCGAAGCCAGCAACAATACCGACCAAACAACAGGCAGACACAGCCAGACAAACATGCGGGTGCCCTGATACTTCGTCGGGGGCGCGGACCAGTCAGGCATGAGGGTATGCTTCGCGCACACGGCGAGCGCAAATGCGATCGCGACACCGACCAGGAGCGGAGCAAGCAACGACCAGGACAGCCTCCACCAGTCGACGATTGAAATCGAGTGGCGGAACCGCTGGTACATCGACGTATGTACGTCGCCGCTTGCAGTTTGCTGCTCCGGCGGATTGCCGGGTTCGTCCGGGTGCTGGCGGCGAAGCGGACTATCATCTTTAACGCCTGGGCGCGGCCAAAGCAGCTTAACCCGCTTGACCGCCATTGCCATGGGCGGAACGATTCCGAACAATGCAAAGTAAAGAACAGCGTCCAGGAACGCGGGCTTGGCCTTAACGAAAACGTGCTGGTTAGCGCAGGCCCAGCCTTCGGCGAGAATCCACGCGCCCGCGAGCAGGGGCAGGATCAAAAACCAAACTTCACGGGAGGTTCTGCCGAGTTTCTCCGGATTCTCCATTTCGGAAGCGTAGTACGGTTTGAACGTGGATTGCGCGATGAATAACATCGCCCACGACCCAAGAAGTGTTGCGACGACCAGCGCGACGTAGGACACCCACAACGGTAGACAGAGCGGCACGAACGCGGAGGCCTGGTAGAGGAATTCCGGCACACAAAAAAGGAGGACGAGCGCCGGCACGAGGATCATCCAGTTCAAGACAAGATTTCGCAACACGATGGCACCCACGGTCATACTGTCGAGGGTGAAGCCATAGTGCGGAGTGAGATAGCTGGTGTATTCGCGCAAGTGGCGCAACGGCTGCGGCTCGGGATCGGAGGAAGTGTCCGCGGGGTGCGCGAGCAGCCTCACGACTTTCTGGTAATTGGCGTGAGTGGCCCAGGCCATTAGCCAGCTCCCGATGTAGCCTCCCCCTGAAACTGTGGACAAGTAGTCGAGACCTTCGAGCACGGATTGGCCAGGTTCCTCGGCTGTGGGAGTGTGACTCGACTTGGAATCTCTTCTGATGCTGTAGCGGGCGAGGCCTTGCAGTACACCCAGGCAGAAGCTGGCGCTGCGAATGCCTCCGCCGGAGAGGCAGATGGCGCTGCCATTCATTGCATGCAGCACGCGCAGCAAGGGCTTGTCGGCGTCTCTGCATTTGGCCTCGGCCGCGAGCACGTCCTGATAGCCTTCGGCGATCCTGGCCTGAAATTTGTCGGCTTTCTTTTCTTGGTGTTTTTCGCGAAGTTCCTTCTCTTTGTCCTGCTGTTCGGTCACGAGTTTCTGCTTGCGGTCGCCGGTTGCTGTGCTGATCTCTTTCTTAAGAGCTTCGTTCTCGGCCGAGAGTTGGGCGATTTTATTCTTGTGCACTTCGGCGAGCGCGGGGAAATCATTGGTGGATAAGGCGGCGAGCTTTTCTTTTTCGGCAGCCAAATCGCGGTAAGCGTTTTCGGAGTCCTGAATGTATTCCTGGAGCAGTCGCCATTGCTGGTTACCGAACTTGCCCCACTCGGATTTCGAGTCATTGCTGCTTGGATCAAAGGGATCCGGCTCTTTGACGATCAGGATTTTCGCACTCACGCTGGCGAGGTCGCGCGGCCGGCGCGCAAAGTACTCTCCCAGGATGGTGCGAAAGGGCAGCGCGTGAGGTTGCGCGGGATAGGTGACGAGATCGGAGTGAGTGTGAAGCGGATGAGGATGAACGTGTTTCCCTGGCTTGGGCGCCGCTTCGGAATTTGTGGTGGAGTTTTTTGAAGTCGTGGAATTTTTCGAAGTCAAGGATCGGGGACCTCGTACTTGAAAATTCAGCAGCCTAAAACTTTGGGACAGGTGGATCCGGGGGAAAGGCTCATCATTATATCTCTCTTTCGGCCGGCTTTATGTCGCAGGAATCGAAGCTGTTCCGTTTTTGTGACAAGATAATTTGTGACAGCGAAGAGGAGGACCTTCGAGCGTAGACTTTGGTATCGACTGGTGAGGAGTTGCAGCAGAAGAGTTATGCCGTCACGCGACGGGTTGGGCGTGAAGCGATTACTGGCGCTGCTTGGCTTCCGCGCGATCCGAATAGGGCGACTGAAGCGCATCAGCCACCGTCACCAAATCGCGACCGCGGGCTTTGGATTGATAGAGGCATTGATCCGCGATTTTCAGCAATTCCTCAGACGAGGAACCGTGGCGGGGGAAGGCGGCCACTCCCGCAGAGAGCGTAAGTTGCCCAAGAGTCTGCTTCTTATACCGCAGGCGAAGGCGCTTTACCTCGGAGCGCAGAGCGTCCGCGCGGGCGGCCGCATCTTCTGAAGACGACTCAGGCAGCACGATGGCGAACTCCTCCCCACCATAGCGGCAACATATATCCGTGGAACGGAAGAAGGTCCGAAATAGATCTGCCAGTGACTGGAGCACCAAGTCGCCCGCGGCGTGCCCAAAACTATCGTTGAACTTCTTGAAGTGGTCGAGGTCGAGGAAGAGAACGGAGACGCTCTGCCGCTTGCGGCTGGCCAATTCCAATTCGCGCGAGAGAGACTCCTCAAGGAAGCGACGGTTGAAAAGGTGAGTCAACGGATCGCGGATCGACTGTTCACGGAGCGTTTCGCGCAACTGGAGGCTGGCCAGCGAGAGCGCGATTTGTGATGCCGCGCTGATGGCCAGTTGCTGACGAGAATTCCCAAAACTTTCGGCGCTGGAATCGCCTCGATTCTCGGCCGCGCTGTCGAATTCGAGATGAAATACTCCAACCGTGTTTCCCTGCGCGACCATCGGCACACAGAGGCTTTCAGCAGTTGAGTTGCTCGGCAGATGTTGACAACGGATACCGCTTCCCGGGTGGTGACTCCAGTGGGGTTGGCCGCGGCGGAGCGACCAGCACGCGTCCGGGAGAAAAGTAGGCTCCGATGGGCAGGTCGCGCCCCACCGAGCCGCTACCTCGACCAAGTTTCGCGAAGACTTGAATAAGTAGAGGGCGCCAGAGAGGGCTTCAGGAAAGAGTTTTTGCACTGAGTCGGCGACCACCGAGCAGGCATCCTTGACCGTGCCACTGCACTCGAGCAGCGATCCCATTTCGTTCAGAGCGGCCATCTGTTTGGTGCGCAGCTCCAGCTCTTTTACGAGTTTGTTTAACGAGTCCGCGTGCTGGCGCTGCGCTTCGTTCGCCCTGATTTGCTCGGAAATGTCCTCATAGATCAAGTAGGCTCCGCGCACTTCACCATCCAGCAGGAGCGGAACGCCGCGCAGCGCCAAATCAAGGACCTTGCCGTCTCGCCTGGGTTGGCGTACGGTCGTGGCTAATGCGTTTCCGGCGAAAATCTGGGGAATCAACTGCGGTAGCCCGGAGGCATCATCGCCGGGTGTCGCCATACTGCCGATATCAATCGATGCGAGCTCGCGGGGGCCGTACTGAAAGAGTTTTTCAAAAGCCGAGTTCGCCAGCTCGATCGACCCTTGCCGATCAAGAACCACGATCCCGAGCGGACTATTTTGTATCAACAAGTCCAGATAGGTGTTCCGTTCGTTCAAGTCAAGAGCCAAGCGATGCCGCTCGCTGACTTCCGACCCTACAATGAGCCCGACGCCGGATAACACGAGCATGAACAACGCGACTCTGGCGAACAGCTCCGCGGTTGGGGGAAACAGGTGCATGGCAACGACAATTCCGAAATTCAGCGCGAGCAGGCCAGTAACAACCCGGCGGACTCCCTGACGCATGGCGATCCAGATGATCGGAATGAAGCATAGATAGAAATGATCGTAGCGTCCGTCTGTAACCCCGAACATTAGGATAAGGACGGCCAACATTGCCAAACTTTGTCCGCATGCTTCCAGAAAGGTTCCAAAGGCGAGCGAGGCGCGGCCAGAGACGGCTTCGGCCGAGCGGTGAGATGGATTGTCCGACAGCCATTTACGCACATGCGGGAATACGTGGACGAGAAAGAACGGTGCGATGCCCACCAGACCGATGGCGTCCCCTAAAAACCAGCTTATCGACGACGACTTATATTCGCTCCAGCCAATGCTCCGATCTGCGATCAGGCATGTGACGCCAATGATGGTTGCTACCGCAGCAGCTGTGGCACTCACCAAAACATAGCGCACCACGTCTTGCCGGCGACGGAGCCTGAGATCAAGTTGCAGGGGACCGCGCAATATGTAGGCTGCTCCGCCATAACAAGCAGCAAGTCCGAGCGCGTCGACCGTGTTGCTAAAGGACAAGGCTGGGCCGCCGTAGACGAGCGTGCCAGCGAGAGCATTGGAGATGCAGACAAGTACCGCGTACCACGGGCTGACACCCAGCATGAGCGCCATCGCCAGACCGACAGCGGGGTACCAAGCAACAAACCCGATGCGCGAGAAGAAAACTACTTCGGGCCGGTTGAGCAGGAGATAGAACAATACGAACAAGACGGAGATCAGAGTGTGGCGAATAATCAGGCGTCTCGGATACATGGACGAAATCTCAGTGCCTGAGTGGCTCCCTGTCAGCGACGCAAGTGGCGGCGGATCCAACCCCAGCTTAATGCGGTGCCCGCTTACTGTATCTCCATGTGAGCACAACCAATGCACCGTTGGCTACAAATCGATCCTTAGACAATTACGTTAGTACTAATTATAGTCGCGCGGCCTATGCACTTCTACTAAGCGCAACTCAAGTGCCGCCGCGACATTCGAAGGCCTCATTCGTACACCGGCTGCGGGGACTGCCGGCAAAGGTCCGATGAACTTTCTTCGTGGCCTACCTCAGACTAGTCGGCCTGCGACGACCAGGCACTCAGACCACCCTCGTGACTAATAGGCTGACTGTCATCCCTGGAGAGTAAGTTGACGTCGCATTGTCCAGATTGTCGACCTTGTTACGAAATCCGAACAACACTCAACGTCGATTGGCTTGAGCAAAAGGCTGAATTAGTTACGGGCAGCCAACGACATCCCGGCGAACCTTAAGCTGCCAATAAGCACCAATGTAACTTGCGAGGAGTACTAGAGAGTGACTGAATAGGAGCAAGTACATTCTATCGGCGGGAACGCTGCAAATGGAAGTGCCAGCCCAGACTTATCGTATCTCGGCTTCACGCATAGGCGGTTACCTGTTAACTGCCCTGGGACTGGCAGTGCTGGTTGGCTGGATATGGCACTGGACGCCGCTGCTTACCGTCATCCCCAACCAGATATCGATGAAGGCCAATACGGCGATCGGCTTCCTTTGCGCTGGCCTTGCGCTTCTGCTAATAACTCCCAGGCATCGTTCCTCAGGATCACAAACCGCCGCGGCTGGTTTGGCTATCGTAGTCATCGCTGTTGGACTACTCTCTCTGGCCGAATATCTGCTGCACAGTGACCTAGGGATCGATCAGTTATTCTTTGCCGACACTCAATTTCCGTTTCCGGGCCGCATGGCACCCATCACGACGGTGAACTTCTGTCTGGCGGGTTCGAGCCTGTTGTTGCTGGCTCTTTCAGCGAAGCACGCGACCTGGGCCCAGCTCTTGTCTTTACTTAGTGGGCTGAGCGCACTATTGGCGATCATCGGGTATTTGTATGGCGTGCCTCTTCTGTATGGATCTATCGAATACACGTCGATGGCGCTGCATACAGGAATCGGATTTCTAATTCTGTCGGTCGCGACCGTGCATTGCCGTCCTTCGCATGGGATGATGGCGGTCTTCAACGGTGGTCATGCAGGAAGCTGGCTTTCGCGGTGGCTTCTCCCCATGGCCATCATCGCGCCCGCCGCGCTCGGAGGCATCTACCTCCACAGTAATTTTTCGTTGACGAATGTGAGGATGGCGCTGGCATGTCTTATGGTGAGCCAGATTGTGCTTTTTGTGATTCTCATCTGGGTGCTAGCTTTCTATCTTAACCGCCTTAACCGCTCGGAACATGACACGACCTCCGCGAACCTGGCCCTGGAAGAATCCGAGAAGAAGTACCGGGCTATTTTTGAAGAGGCACTCATCGGCATCTTCCAAACTGGCCCTGACGGGCACTACATAAACGCGAATCCCGCGATGGCGGTGATGCTTGGTTACGACTCGCCTGAAGAGCTATTCGACACCGTCACTGACATTGCGCAGCAATTGTATGTCGATCCACAACGTCGCCAGGAACTTACGCACTTGCTCGAACAGGATGGTGTGGTTCGGAATTTTGAATGCCAACTTTATCGCAAGGATCGGCGAAAGATATGGGTTGCGGCTAACCTTCGCGCAGTCCGCAAAAATGGGTTCGTCGTATACGAAGGAACTAATCAGGACATTACGGAACGCAAGCAGCTGGAAGCACAACTGATCCAAGCGCAAAAAATGGAGGCCGTGGGCCGGCTAGCAGGAGGCGTGGCGCATGACTTCAACAATGCTATCGGAGTAATTGTGGGCTACAGCGCACTCCTACAAGAATGTCTGCCGCCGAACGATGATTCACAGCGTTACGCAGAAGAAATCGGCAAAGCCGGACACCGGGCCGCCGCACTCACGAGACAATTACTGGCTTTCAGCCGTAAGCAGGTTATACAACCGACGATTCTGGAGCTTAACGCGGTCGTGGCCGAGACCGAGAAGATGCTTTGCCGCTTGATCGGCGAAGACATCGAAATGGTTTTTGTTCCGGGTTCCGATCTAGGGCGGGTAAAAGCGGATCTCGGGCAGATCGGTCAAATCCTGATGAATCTCGCGGTGAATGCCCGCGATGCGATGCCGCAGGGCGGACGACTACTTATAGAGACTGCGAATGCCGAGTTGGATGCGGCTAACCTGATCCAGTACCCTTTCGCAAAACCAGGCCGCTACGTAATGCTAAGTGTCAGCGACACGGGCTCGGGAATCGACAAAGACACACAGGCTCATATCTTCGAGCCCTTCTTTACGACGAAGGCGCCTGGTCAAGGCACCGGCCTCGGACTGTCCACTGTGTATGGCATTGTCAAGCAGAGCGAAGGTTATGTCTGGGTCTACAGTGAACCCGGAAAGGGCGCCCGCTTCAAGATCTATCTGCCGCGAGTTGACGCCGCTGCTGAACCTATTCTCCCTGCGCACGATCCCGCCAGCGTTGGCGGATCGGAGACCATTCTTCTAGTAGAAGATGACGATGCGATGCGGGAGCTTACGCGAAATTGCCTTGAAAGCGGAGGCTATGTTGTTTTCAGCGCGGCGAACGCTGAATCCGCAATGGACACTGCGACGGCGCACAATGCTTCAATCCATTTGCTTGTGACCGATGTCGTCATGCCCGGAATCAGCGGACCGGAACTCGCGAAAAGTCTGTCGGCGTCTCGACCTGAGACGAAGGTACTCTATATGTCGGGGTATACTGCTGAACTCATAGCTCAACAAGGTATTCTTGATCGTCAAATCTCGCTGCTGGACAAACCTTTCACCAAAGAAGCTCTACTCCACAAAGTACGTCAGGTCCTTGATGGGGACCTATCCCGAACGGCAGTAGTTGGGCAATAGCAGAGTACACTTTTTTGGCCGTCTTATAGGTTCGGCCGATTTTCTTACATGCACCATAGTAGTAAGGTGAATTCTGTAGTACTAGCGCACCATCCTCATAAACCGCGGTAACTGAGAACTACCTTGACACGACAGGGTATTCAAGGCGTAATGGAATCATGGCACTTTAGAAAATTGATGGAAGGTCATGGCGGTTTGAGGGGACGCCATGTCCTAATGTCGGGGTTAGGAGATCATCGGTGCGCACCCCTCAATCAGAAGCTGAGTTGAATTCTGTCGGCCCACATCGCGCACAAGCGCCAGACGGCGTATTCGAGTTTGTTTACTTCATGCTGGTGATCGATGCGTCTCTTACCACTTCGGAAGAGATTGGCCGCGCGCTCCACGGGCTACCGGTCTCGTTGCTGAGAGCCGGGACGCTGACAGAGGGCGTCAGCTTTTATCGCAACTCCCTGCCTCAAATGGTTTTCCTGGATTCCGCATTAGACGATTGGACTGTACAGGTGCACGAACTTTTTGCCGGTGACTCCGCGCTGGAAGTGGTCCTAATGACGGAACAATGGAGCCATACGGAAGTCGCGCAGGCGATCAAGAGAGGCGCCAGCGACCTGCTTGCCAAACCATTGGAGCCCTCAAAGGTGCGGCACTTAGTCGACCGCTTCATCGAGCAGGCACAAATCCGGCGGCGCACTCACGAACTTGATAATGAACTGTTAAAAGCGTACCAGTTTCAAGGAATCGTCGGGCGAAGTCCGGAGATGCTCCAGGTATTTTCGAGAGTGCGTCGAGTTGCGCCGTTGTTTCAGACGGCATTGGTGACAGGACCCACGGGAACCGGAAAGGAACTGATCGCCAGGGCGCTGCATAACCTGAGCTCTCGATCGCACGCCAGGTTTGTGGTGTGCAACTGTTCGGCCCTGGTAGAGACATTGCTGGAGAGTCAATTGTTTGGGCATGTGAGGGGCGCCTTTACCGGCGCGGCTCATGACAAGGCGGGCGTGTTTGAGTATGCCAACCATGGCACGATATTTCTGGATGAAATCGGCGAACTGCCTTTGGCCGCTCAAGCCAAGTTGCTGCGAACACTTCAAAATCAAGAGTTGCAACGAGTCGGCTCTCCGGAAACCCGCATGGTCGACGTTAACGTGATCGCGGCGACGAACCGGAACCTGCGGGAACTGGTGGCGAATGGAAAGTTTCGAGAAGATCTGTTTTACAGGCTTTCGATGATCGAAATCGATCTCCCGCCGCTGGCCGACCGAAAAGAGGATTTGCCGCTGCTGCAACAACACTTCCTGCACAAATTCTCGGTCAAATACGGGAAGCAGCTCAAAGGGATCTCACGACGAGCCCAAATCCTGCTGCATCGACACTCCTGGCCGGGAAACGTTCGCGAGCTGGAAAATGTAATCGGTAACGCCTGCATGATGACCGAATCCGAGATTGTTCGCGATTCAGACTTACCCGAGGCCCTGAGAACAGAGGCACCGAGTGTAGACCAGGACGGATTGTTGACGCTGGAAGAGATGCAGTTTCGCCACGTAGAAAGTGTGTTGAAATCAGTCGATGGAAATAAGGCTCGAGCCGCTGAGATTTTGGGCGTCAGCCGAGCAACAATATACAGCTTGCTTGCTCGCCGCGCACGTCCGATTAGTTTGGGGGAGGGCTCAACGGCATAACTGCCGCAATCGGATACCTCTGGGGGAGGGGTAGCCCTATGGATGATCTAGGCCGGTGGTCCTTGACCGTTGACTTATACCGAGCTGCTGTCTTTGTAGACAGGCGATTTATAAGTGCTTAATCACCTGATGTAGACTTGAAACCTTTCTTCAGGCGAACTGAGAACTCCTGCGTGGACGTAGCTCTTTAGCCGACAGGCTTCCTCGTTCGTCAGACTGCTGAATTTGATACCCATGCCAACACCGGGGTGACACGTCTTAACGGAACCACGCCCCTTGATGTGACCGTTGTCGATCCATAGGGTGAAGTCGAGAGTAGAACCCATTGGCAGAGGGAATATCGTCGCGATATAACATCCACTCAGACTCAGGTCCGTAGTATTGCCGCGGGAGGGAGCGCGGCTACCCAACTCCCTGATTTCAATTTCGGCGCGGACTGAATAACGTTGACTTTTTCTTCGCTCCACCAGCGGCCTCCTTAATAGATAGGGTATTGTGTCTACCTGACAACCGGCGTTCGACATCCTGCTCGCGGTTAGGCGGGCGGGCGGAGTACAGCGATGATCTGGGTTGTGCCGGAGCCGGGGTTGTTCATCAGCACCCACATGGCGTTCGTGGAAAGATTGATCCACACTGCGCACTGATTTCCGGTACATACCCCCGTATTGTTCCAGAATACGACCGACCCATTGCCGCCCACAGGTATGTCACTTGATAGGAAAGCGAAGTTTCCGACTTGAGGCGCCAGGTTGTAGGTGCCGCTGCCGTTTTGACTGGTCTCTGCGATGGTGTTGCCATTGAGAGACTCGCCGATGGCGAGTGCGCCGTCGTAGAAATCTCCGGAAAGGGACAGAGCAGCAGCAGCTGTAAATGAGCCGGAAAAGCCGCTGCCGTTATCGAATGTACCGGTCATGGTCAGGCCTTGGGCATCCACTGTTCCGGTAAGTGTGATCGGCGAACTACCCGGCTGGTTAACCGTACCAGTTACGCCTAGCTGCGCGTCAATGGTCAATGTAACGGAAGAGACGTTGCCTAACTGATAGCCTCCGCCAGCAGACGGGTCGGCATAATAGACGCCGGTGTCTATGCTGAATAGAGTCGAAGCACCGCCATGATCACTGTACGAACCGGGAGTGGCGGTATTCAAGATGTTGGACTCCACGTAGGTGTTCTGGGTAGCGGTATCCTGCAAAATGAACTCCCAGTTCCCGGTCGACATGGAGCCGGCCGGTGGTTGTTGGGTCGCGGCCGACTTGAGGCCCTGGCAACCGCACAAACCTAAAGCGAGAATCATGATCAAGATGACTTTCATAAGTATTGCTCTCCCAATATCTGGTTCTAATGTCTGGGACGGAAGCGGTAGTGGATCTTCGTCTTAACGCCGTCCTCGACAAGTAGTAAGGCAATTGGCACGCCTTGCTGGCCAAAGCTATTTATCCCGATTAAATAGAATGGGTTGGCGATATTTTGGGCGCTGCGACTTTTCCCGAGAGTTGAGTGATATCTAGACATGTGTATGGAATCTGAACAATCGGCTGGGCTTTAGGAATGCGCACACCTTGGAAGACGCGCCTTGGTCATCAGTCATGTCGGGTGTGGCGCCTCCCGAGCGGACTCGAGTGGCGCATGTCTCCCCATCCGCCTAAACAGAACAATTAGTGCTGCAAGTGATTGAGATTGGACGAGTACTAACTTGTGGCCAGCACCGCGATTGGCCCTTTGAGGTGTTAGCGAGTGACCTCGGTAACCTTTTGGACGTACCCATATGTAACTAAGATCGTAACATCGGCCGAGTACCGAGCTTATAAGCCGGGACACTGGCATAACTGATACCCGACAATCCGCAGGCGACCTTTGCGACAGGGCCGACCGGCAGGTACGCAGAGCGAATATGAGAACAATGAGGCGACAAGCGTCCTGGCTCCCCTAGCATTCGCCAAGTTCGAATTTCACGAGCTATTCGATGAAAACAAGTGTTAGTTCGGCGAGAAGAGTTCTGGTTATCGATGATGAATCTCAGAACCTAGAACTGATTCGCGCGGCTTTGACGCAAGATGGCCTCGAGATCTTCTCCGCCGATGGGCCAGAAGAGGGTCTGGGAATTTTTGCGCGGGAACATCCTCACATCGTCCTTCTGGATCTGATGATGCCAAGGATGAGCGGAATGGAAGTTCTGGAGCGGATGGTTGCCGCTGATCCTGGAACCAATGTAATCCTGATGACGGCGCACTACTCCACCGATTCCGCCGTGGAAGCGATCAGGAAAGGCGCTTACGACTATCTGACTAAACCCCTGGACGTGCTGAGCCTTCAGGGGCGAATCACGGCGCTTCTGGAAGAGGCTAAACAGCGCCAGCACACTCTGGAGCTCGAGCTGGAGTTGCTCAAGGCTTATGAGTTTCAGGGCATTATCGGTCGCAGCCCGCTGATGTTGGAAGTTTTTGCCGGAGTTCGGCGAGTAGCGCCGCATTTTCGCAACGTGCTGGTTCTGGGCGCCACTGGTACGGGCAAGGAACTGGTTGCGCGGGCGCTCCATCGACTAAGTCCGGTTGCTTCGAAGCAGCTTGCCGTCTGTAATTGTTCCGCCCTGGTCGAGACGCTGATGGAGAGCGAACTGTTCGGCTACGTGCGGGGCGCGTTCACCGGCGCGACGCAGGACAAGGTTGGCTTGTTTGAGTACGCCAACGGCGGCACGGTCTTCCTTGACGAGATCGGCGACTTGCCACTTCCGGCCCAGGCTAAGCTTCTGCGCGTGCTGCAAAACCAGGAGGTGCAGCGGGTGGGCTCGCCAGCGGCGCGCAAGATCGACGTGCGCGTAATCGCCGCCACCCATCGCGACCTGCGCGCGCTGGTTAAAGAAGGACAATTTCGAGAGGATCTCTATTACCGGCTCTCGATGGTCGAGCTTCACCTGCCACGGCTCCGCGACCGAAAAGAGGACTTTCCACTTCTACTCAGGCACTTCACGCAAAAATTTGCCGCCGCCTACAACAAACCGATCAGGGGGATAACTCGCCGGGCGCAGGCGCTGCTGGCTCGTTATTCCTGGCCGGGCAATGTGCGTGAGTTAGAAAATGTGCTGGGCAATGCCTGCATGATGGTCGCTGGTAGCGTGATCGATGCGAACGATCTTCCTTCGTATTTGAGCGCAGGCACAGCGTTGCCTCAGCAAGATGGACTCCTGACGCTTGAAGAAATTCAGAAGCGTCATGTTTTGCATGTACTGGAACAGGTCGGGAATAACAAGGCGCGAGCCGCTGAGATCCTCGATATCAGCAGGGCTACGCTCTACAGTTTCCTGGCGAAGTCGGAAAGCGAAGCAAAAGCCGCAAAGGCTTCGCGCTGATACCATCACTCTAAGCTTTAGTCGGCGTAGTGTTCTTCGCGGCCAGCTCCTGGGAGAGCTTGTGCGCGTTCATGGAGTGCTCAAGCGCCTGTTTGCTGAGGTCGTGAGCAGTCAGATGATCTGCTTTGCCATGGGCGACCGCTGCGGCAGCGTGGGCGTGGGCCGCAAGGTTGTGGAGCTCTGCGATTCGATTGTGGGGACTCGTTGGCATGGTCGTTCTCCGAATCGTCAGATGTTATCAGGACGCGGTCAATTCAGCTTCGGCTGCGGGTAGCTGTGCCGGCGATGGCCAGCGCGATGCCGCCTCCAATCAGCACTGCGCTTATGATGGGCGACACTCGTTCGCTGGAACTTGTCTGAACGCCGAAGTTCATGTTCCCCGCTTTAATTCCCTCCGTCTCGGTGTGGGGGATAGGCACTACCAGGGATGCGATCCCGAGCACGATCAAGATTATTCCTGCAACCAGCAACATCTTCATAGACGACTCCTCTGCGTCACGCGTCATACCCGGACGCACGAACCGATGCCCGCAGCTGGGCAATTGTGGGTAATAACTGGCTGGCTAAGTGGTCTTTCGATACGAAAGCGTCCACCAGCTTCAGCACTTTGTGCGGGAGATCCGGTAACGCCGAAAGCATAATGATCGGGATCTGCGGCTTGAGCCGCCTCATTTCGAGCGCAACCTCTTGCCCGTTCATTTCGGGCATCTGGTAGTCAAGGACGACAACATCGACTAGGTGCTGGGAAGCCAGTTCTAATCCGCGTCCGCCGCTCGCCGCCGCCAGAACGGTGCACCCGAAGGATTCCAGGAGCTCTTTCTCGCATTCCAGCAAGTCCTCGTTATCATCGATGCAAAGAACGACGGAGTTTTGGATTCCCGGAAACCCTGCGAAGGACATGGGGCACCTCAGGAACCAATTCTCACAGTAGTCGATTCGGATAACTGTTCAAAAATGCTCACACTTCTCGCTGCCCGCCGGAGGGGCGGGAGCAGAAGGGGTTAAGAAGGTTCGCTAGTTAGCTATGAGATGGTTCGCCCGTCAGCCACAACTTCCTGGTTTTGTTGGCCGAGGCCATCGATGCCGAGTTTCATGCGGCTACCGGGGCGCAAAAAGACAGGTGGCTTCTGGGCGAAACCCACGCCAGGAGGCGTGCCGGTTGAAATGATGTCCCCGGATTGCAAGCTCATGAACCGGCTGACGTAGCTGATCAGAAACGCGACCCCGAAAACCATGGTCCGGCTTGACCCGTTTTGATAGCGGTGACCATCCACCTCGAGCCACATATCCAGATTCTGCGGGTCGGGAACCTCGTCGGGAGTGACCAGCCACGGACCGATTGGACCGAAGGTGTCGGCGCTCTTGCCTTTGACCCATTGGCCGGTTCCCTCCATTTGAAAGGCGCGTTCCGAGATATCGTTGACGACGCAATAGCCCGCAACGTGGGAGGGTGCACCTTCCTCATTGAGGTACTTGCCCGGCTTGCCGATTACCACGCCGAGTTCAACTTCCCAGTCCGTCTTTTTCGATCCGCGGGGGATGACGATATTGTCGTCGGGGCCACAGATGGAGGAGGTGGCCTTCATAAAGATTACCGGTTCGGCCGGCAAGGCCATGCCGGCTTCCTTGGCGTGATCCGAATAGTTCAACCCAATGCAGATGAACTTTCCCACGCCACCGACACAGGGGGCGATTCTTGGGTATCCGCTAACGCGGGGCAAACGGGAGATGTCGAGGTTTCGCAGTTTTTCAATCGACGCCGGAAGAAGAGCTTCTCCGGCAAGGTCTGGAATAATTCCCGACAAGTCACAAATCTCGCCGCCAGCGCCCAAAATGCCGGGCTTCGCCTGGCCTGGTGAACCATAGCGCAACAATTTCATTTAATCTCCAAGGTCCCGCGCTAAAGGCTGAAACCGCCATCGATGATGTGGATTTGGCCGGTGGTGTAGCTGGATTCGTCGGAGGCCAGATAAACGGCCAGCGCTGCGATTTCCTCTGGACTGCCGAGGCGGCCCATGGGCTGCCGGGCTACAAATTCGGATCGAACTTTCTCAACATCTACTTTGCCTCGATTGCCCTGCGCGGCGATCCGTTGCTCCAACGAGGGTGACTGCACTGTCCCGGGGCAGATCGCATTGCAACGAATGCCACGGCGAATGAAGTCAGCGGCAATTGCCTTCGTCAAACCAATCACCCCGGCCTTCGTGGTGGCGTAGACAAACCGGTTTGGCGCTGCCTTTATGCTCGATGCCGCCGACGACATATTAATGATATTTCCCTTTCCTGCTTTCAGCATGTCCGGGAGAAACGCGCGGCAGGTGAGATACATCGACTTGACATTGATATCGAAAGAAAAATCCCAGTCTTTTTCCGAACAATCAAGAATGGTGCCGTGATGAACATAGCCGGCGCAGTTAAAGAGAACATCGAGCGTGCCGATTTCTGCCGCACAATCTAGGACGTCCTGCGCATTGCGGACATCCAGCCGGCGAGTTCGAATGTCCGGCCGATCATGGCTCAGCGCCGCAAGCGACTGCTCATTGATGTCAGTAGCCCACACCGCGGCACCTTCGTCTGCAAATGCGAGTGCCGTGGCCCGGCCAATGCCCTGTCCGGCCGCCGTAACTAACGCTACTTTGCGGGCGAGTCTTCCGCTCATTTTGTCTTCTTCCCTTAGCGATTTGTGACGATTGCCCGGGCGTCGTTGGTCGGATGAAATCGAGTGATGATGCACTCTCGCAAAAAGGCCACGGAAAACTCCAGGCGCGCTCTCAGTCCCGGAAAAGGTTTGCTGGAGCTCTCTTGGCGATCACCGTTGCGCCCATGTGTGCTCGATCTTCGGGGGACTTTGCAAGGTTTGCATCACCACGCAATATTGTTCCGTTTTCGCCTTCAACGCGCTCAACTGTTCCTCGGTCGCCTGTGGCGCGCGGATGTCGAAAATAACTCTGATGCTCTGGAATCCTACCGGAACATCTTTCGATATTCCCAGGGTTCCCTGGAGGTCAAGATCGCCCTCGACTCTGACATCAATTCCCTCGGCTGGTATTCCCATGGCAGCTGCCACCATCTGGCAGGTGATCTGAGCGCAGGCGGCGAGCGCGCCCAAGAGCAAGTCTCCGGAGCAGGCTCCGGTGCCGGCTCCGCCGACGCCCGCGTGCGCTTGCGCATTATAGATCGCCCGTCCCAAGTCGACCGAGCAGGCGATGGGCGCGTCCGTCTGACTGCCTCGCGCGGTCAGCGTGATTCGGGAGCTCGCCGAATCCTGCCGATACCGGTCTTTCAGCGGGCGCTGCAACGACCGAACATCCATGAATCGTCTCCTGAAATCTGGGGTATTATAAACGAACTCAACAGAGCCGCTGCGAAGCTCGCCGTGCGGCGAGCACAATTCAAAGCAAGTCACGTAGCCGCGAGCAGCTTTGGAAAAGCCGTTAGCTGCGCCACACCGAGGTCCATGAACCCGCCGGAAATTCCATCATCATCCGTGCCGTCCACCTTGTCGCCGGGGACTCGCTTCGGAAGTTACCAGATTCTGGAGCGATTGGGCGCCGGCGGCATGGGTGAGGTTTATCGCGCCAGGGACACTCGCCTGGAGCGCGAAGTGGCCATCAAGACTCTTTCTCTGGAGTTCTGTTCTCAACCGGAAGCTTTATCGCGCTTCGAGCAGGAAGCCCGGTCCGCCTGCGCGCTTAATCATCCCAACATCGTCACGATCTATGAACTCGGCAACGTGAATGGAACTCGCTACATCTCCATGGAACTGGTGACTGGAGAGACGGTGCGGGAACTTCTGGCCTCTGGGCCGATTCCCTTCCGTAAAGCAGTCGTGATCGCGGCGCAGATTGCCGACGCTCTGGCGAAAGCGCACGCGACGGGAATCGTTCATCGCGATTTGAAGCCGGAGAATCTGATGGTTTCCGGCGACGCTATCGCCAAGATTCTGGATTTTGGCCTGGCGAAACTGCTGACGGTTAAGCCTACGACGGAGTCGGACGCTTCGACCAGCATTACGGAGCGGGGAATGTTGCTGGGCACGGTCGGCTATATGTCGCCGGAGCAAGCGACCGGCGGTGATGTCGATTTTCGTTCCGACCAGTTTTCTTTCGGGTCCGTGCTCTACGAGATGGTCACAGGACTTCCCGCATTCCGAAAAAAGACTCATGCGGAGACCACAGCTGCGATCCTGCGGGATGAGCCGGAGCGCCTCGGTTCCAGAACGCTGCAAGCGCCACCTCCCTTCCTCTGGATTGTTGAGCGCTGCCTGGCGAAGGATCCGAAGGAGCGCTACGCGTCCACCCATGATTTGGCTCGCGACCTCGCCGCCGTGCGCGACCGTCTCGCCGAGGCGTCGACGCACCCGGCGGACTCTCGTCCCAACAACCTGCCCGTGCAACGCACAGCTTTCATCGGACGCGAGCACGAAGCGACCGCTCTCCGCCAGCTCTTGCGCCGCGCGGACGTGCAACTTGTCACCCTTACGGGTCCGGGCGGCATCGGGAAGACGCGACTCGCCTTGCAGGTAGCCGCCGAAACCGCCGCCGAGTTTCCAGCGGGCGTTTGCTTCGTGCCGCTCTCGGCGGTGACGGATCACAATTTGATCGGTTCCACCATTGCGCAGGCGTTGGGGGTGCGGGAAATCGGGAATCAGTCGCCGCTGGAAAACCTGAAAGAGTACGTGTGCGGGCTGCATCAGCCGATGCTACTGTTGCTCGACAACTTCGAGCACCTTGTCTCCGCGGCACCGGTTATTGCGCAGTTGCTCACTACCGGCCCCAAGCTCAAGATTGCAGTCACCAGCCAGGCTCCGCTTCACGTCTACGGCGAACACGAATTCCCAGTGCCACCGCTAGTGCTGCCCGACCTCAAATCCATTCCGCCGCTTGAGGAGCTTACGGGTCTTCCGGCTGTCGCTCTGTTCGTGGAGCGCGCGCAGGCGGTGAAGCGCGAATTCGCGTTAACCAAAGAAAACGCACCGCTGGTGGCGGCCATCTGCGCTCGCCTGGACGGCTTGCCGCTGGCGATCGAATTGGCGGCGGCGCGCATTAAGCTACTTTCGCCATCCGCCATGCTGGTTCGCCTCGAGAGCCGTCTGAACCTGTTGACGGGCGGCGCGCGCGATCTCCCGACGCGGCAACAGACCCTTCGCAGCACGGTGGACTGGAGCTACGGTTTGCTCAACGCGGCGGAACAGACTCTGTTGCGAAGGCTTTCGGTTTTTATCGGTGGCTGGACGCTGGAGGGCGTCGAGGCGGTGTGCGATACCAAGGGCGACCTTGGTCTCGACATACTCGACGGTATGGCTTCGATGGTGGACAAGAGCCTGGCGCAGCAGATAGAGGACGCCGCGGAAACGCGATTCCTCATGCTCAACACCATCCGCGAGTATGCGCTGGAGCGCCTCGGCGAAAGCGATGATGAAGCGAAGACTCGCCGAGCCCATGCCGCCTATTACCTCGTGCTCGCTGAAGAAGGCGCTGAGGATGTGGTGGCACATCCCGAATGGCTCGACCGTTTTGAGGTCGAGCACGACAACTTCCGCCTGGCGCTCGATTATCTGATCAAAACCGGGGAGGCCGAGTGGGGACTCAGGCTCGGAGCGGCCCTATTTCGCTTCTGGGAAACGCGAGAACATCTCAAGGAGGGCCGGGACGCAATTGCAAGGCTGCTCGCGATGGAAGGAACGTCGACGCGTCCTAAGTTGCGCGCGCGCCTACTTTTCGCGGGCGCGGTTTTGGCGGGCGAGCAGGGGGATTACCGCGCCGCGCGGCAACTGCTCGAAGAGAGCCTCGAGATCTGTATCGCACTCAACGATAACCGCGGCGTTGCCGTCGCACTGAACGCACGCGCGGTCAACGCACGCGATCGTGGCGAACTGGCCGAGGCCTCCTCACTCTTCGAGCGCTGTGTTGCGATATGGAAGGACCTCGGCGACACCGCCGACATCGCCCGCGCCCTTAGCAATCTCGCGAACGTAACGAAGTTGCAGGGCGACTATGCCCGAGCATCGTCTCTCTACGACGAGTGCCTGAAGATGTTCAGAAAAGCCGGAGATGGCGCGGGTGCAGCGTGGACGCTGAATTATCAGGGCGACGTCGCGCGGGAAAAAGCGGACTTGGTTGCAGCGCGCACATTTTGCGAACAAAGTCTGGCGGCGTTCCGCGAACTGCGGGACGGCTGGGGAATTGCCAGCGCGCTCTCCGACCTTGCAAGCCTAAACGGCGATCAGGGGAACGACGCCGAGGCGCGCCGTCTCTACGGAGAAAGCATCAGGATGTTTCAGGAGTTGGGTCACAAACGTGGCATCGCGAGGGCACTCGAATGCCTTGCGGTAAGCGCGGCGGCGCAATCGAATGCCGAGCAATCGTTGCATCTGGCAGGAGCGGCCGCTGCCCTTCGACAGCGCTTGGGCGCGCCCCTGACTCTAACCGAGCAACCAAGGCTGGAAAAGGCATTGGAATTCGCGCGCCGAACACTTGGCAATGCCGCAGGTCTGACGGCGTGGATGGAAGGCTGGGCTATGCCGGTCGAGCAAGCCGTGCATGAGGCGCTTGACGGCGGGGCAGAATCAGGTCTTCGGAGTGGAAACTCTTAACCTAATTTGCGGTGTCGGGACCGATCAGACGCCGCACAGCCGAGACGCGATTGGCTGGAAAACCGCCGCGGCGTGCGTGTTCGCGAACCGTTTCCTCGTCGGGTGCGAGGTACACGCAATAGACTTTGTCGCCCGTGACGTAGCTGTGGAGCCATTTGATTTCCGGGCCCATGTCCTTCAGCACGCCGACTGATTTTTTGGCGACGGCCTGCAATTCCGCATCCGATAAATTACCTGCGCCCGGAATCTCACGCTCGATCACAAATTCTGGCATACTCACCTCACCCAAGCGTCATCGTAGCATGAACTTGCTTGTGGAGCGCACCTCGAATGGCGTGCGGAGGTGCCTGGAGCGCGCGCTTTCAGGGGCTCTCTGCCTGCTCTACTTTGGTCGACATTCACATGGTCTTAAGAGTTTTGGACTATCCTTTGCAATCATTGGAGGATGCAATCGCAGATGGCGATGCTTGTGCAGAGCTAATACCATCGTCTGATTGTTTCGGGGCCAGAATTCTGGTTTGATTGGTTATCGCGCACGATTTGTCCGGAATGGAATTGCCTCTCGAACGAGTATTATCCTACGCGGAAGCCGGGGGCCTTGGACGTTTCGACAACGAATACATAGGAGCACTTAATGGCAACAGCAGTCTCGGTAGGAAACATGAAAGTGGCGCAAGTTCCAAGTCCAGGGGCGGATTTCCAGATCATCGAGCGCGAAATTCCTAAACCGGGCCCGGGGCAGGTGCGAATCAAGGTGCAGGCCTGTGGTGTTTGTCACAGTGACGTGCTTACGAAAGAAGGCTTGTGGCCCGGGATCCAATATCCTCGGGTTCCCGGACATGAAGTGGCGGGTCGCGTGGATGAAGTGGGAGCTGGGGTTTCCGAATGGAAGAACGGCCAGCGCGTCGGTGTCGGCTGGCACGGCGGCCATGACAACACGTGTCGCGAGTGCCGGCGCGGAGATTTTCGGAATTGCCGGAACGCGAAAATTTGCGGCATCAGCTATGACGGCGGCTACCAGCAATACATGGTGGCGCCAAGGGAGGCGCTCGTGTCGATACCGGACAGCTTGAGTGATGCGGATGCTGGACCGCTGCTTTGCGCTGGAATTACCACCTACAACGCGCTGCGGCACAGTGGTGCGCTTCCCGGCGATCTGGTTGCGGTGCAGGGTATTGGCGGTCTGGGTCACCTCGGAATTCAATTCGCGAACAAGTTTGGCTACAAGGTCGCTGCGATCGGGCGCGGGGCCGAAAACGCGTCGCTCGCAAAGAAACTCGGCGCGAGCGTGTACATCGACAGCGAAGCGACGAACGCAGCCGAGGAATTGCAAAAGCTGGGCGGAGCACAGGTAATTCTGGCAACGGCTCCAAATTCGAAAGCGATGTCCGCGCTGATCGACGGTATGGGCCCGAACGGCAAGCTCATGGTGGTCGGCGCGACTTTTGATCCTATTGAGGTTTCGCCAGTACAGCTTATTAATGGCAGCCGAGTGGTACAGGGATGGGCTTCGGGAACGCCGGCCGATTCCGAGGACACGTTGCGCTTCGCCGAATTGACGGGCGTGCGCGCCATGATTGAAACCTATCCGCTCGAACGGGCGGACGAGGCTTACGAGCGAATGATGAGCGGCAAAGCGCAGTTCCGCGTCGTTCTGACGATGTGAAGGGGAGCAAGAGTTAAGGGGATCAAAGTGTGATTAGCTCAGCTCTTGCGTACTTTAACCTCGCCTTCGTCCATTAGGTCCTGACGAGTTTCGCCTCAAGGTGTGTATTGAATTGTGAAATCGGATCGGAATAGGAGACTAGTATGTCAGCCAAAAAAGAAGCAGCCGTCATGGAGTCACAACATGGTATTGCTCGACCTCACCAGCCGGGGCAGGATGTCTTCCGATCGATCCTGAGCGAAGAGATTGACTGGAAGCCCTTCGCTGCGTTTCCGCCTTCGGTCCGCTTGGCGGTTATGGTTGGTCAGCCCTCGGAGGCCGGACCCTATACGATCAGGGTCAAGGTACCCCACGGCATGAAGCTGATGCCGCACCGGCACCCGGAGGATCGAGTCTATACAGTTGTATCCGGCGTTTTTTACATCGGCCTGGGCGATCAGTTCGACGCAGATAAACTCGAGGCTTATCCGCCCGGAAGCGTCATCGTTCTGCCCGGGGACACGTCTCATTTTCACTGGGCGAAGTCCAGTGAGTACATCACGCAAGTGACAGCGATTGGCCCGCTCGGTCTTGATTACGTCAGCGCGAAAGACGATCCGCGAAACAACAAGTCTTAGAATGCCTCGAGGCGACTTCCGCGGCGGTTCCGAGCATATGTCGCGAGCGAGGGCATTGCAACGCTGGCCGGCGATGGTAAACTTGCACTCCGAACTTTACGCTGGATGAGTGCCGGATCTCGAAGAGCGAGATTCCGCACGCATCCGCCAGGAACGATACCTGATGCCGCCCGATCCGTTGAGTGCGCCCGAAACCTCAGTCAGAGCCACCGCACAGGCAGTACTCTCGTCGCTTACACGCTCCGCAATCTTTCTGGTGGCGACGATCAACCCGGGCTCTGAGAATCGTGACACTGTGCGCTCACTCTGCGGAGACCTCGCCGCGTTGGCGCGCGCCGTAGATTTTCGCAATCTGGAGGGAGGGCTTTCCTGCATCATGGGGTTTGGCTCCGATGCATGGGACCGTCTTTTTGGGGCGCCGAGGCCAGGAGAGTTGCACTCATTTCGAGAGATTCGGGCCGGCGAGCGCCACGCCGTTTCCACGCCCGGTGACTTGTTGTTCCACATCCGAGCTAAACAAATGGATCTCTGCTTCGAACTGGCCAGTCAGATTATGGCGCGCATAGGTGGCGCGGTTTCGACGGTGGACGAGGTGCAGGGCTTCCGTTACTTCGACGACCGCGATCTTATGGGTTTTGTCGACGGGACGGAAAATCCCAGGGGCGAGGCAGCGATGGATGCCGTGCTCGTCGGCGAGGAAGACGCCGCATTTACCGAGGGCAGCTATGTCATCGTGCAGAAATATCTCCACGATCTTAACGCGTGGAATGCGCTCTCCACGGAAGAGCAGGAGCGCGTCATCGGGCGAACCAAGCTCTCCGACATCGAATTGGACGATTCCGTTAAACCAACATCAGCGCACAACGCGCTCACTACCATCGTCGAGAACGGAAAAGAGATCAAGATACTGCGCGATAACATGCCTTTCGGCCAGCCCGGGCGTGGTGAATTCGGCACCTATTTCATCGGCTACAGCCGTTCGCCTCGCACGATCGAGCAGATGCTCGACAACATGTTCATCGGCCGGCCTCCCGGCAACTACGACCGTATACTCGACTTCAGCCGCGCCGTCACGGGGAGTCTATTCTTCGTGCCATCCGCAACTTTCTTAGAAGACGTGACGGAAGACCTGCCTGCGGATGAACAGCCTGCGGTTGCGGTGTCTTCGCCGGGTCCAACAGCCGCGCCCGAGGCCCTTGGACCCAATCCATCCGTTCCATCGGTGCACGAGGGCTCGCTCGGCATCGGTTCCCTAAAAGGAGAGATCCGACATGAATAATCTTCATCGCGAACTTGCTCCCATTTCTGATTCCGCGTGGGCTCAGATCGAAGAAGAAACCTCGCGTACACTCAAGCGCTATCTTGCCGGGCGACGCGTGGTCGACTTACAAGGCCCTGCCGGCACCGGACTCTCCGCCGTCGGCACCGGCCACCTGCGAACGATTGCCGCTCCGGCAAAGGGCATTCTCGCGAGGCAGCGCGAAGTAAAGGCGCTGGTCGAACTGCGTATTCCGTTTGAACTGAATCGCCAGACGATCGACGATGTCGATCGTGGCGCGAACGATTCGGACTGGCAGCCGGCGAAGGACGCCGCGCGCGAGATCGCATTTGCTGAGGACCGCGCGATCTTCGAAGGCTATGATGCCGCGGGTATTCAGGGCGTCCGCCAGGGGACGAGCAACCCGATCATGAAGCTGCCCGACGATGTGCGCGCGTACCCGGACGCAATTTCGCAGAGCTTGAGCCAGTTGCGTCTCGTCGGCGTCAACGGTCCTTATTCGGTGCTGCTCGGCGCCGACGCTTATACTGCGCTCGCCGAGATCAGCGATCATGGATATCCGGTGCTTGAGCATGTCAAGCGGCTGGTCAAAGATCAAATCATCTGGGCTCCGGCCATCGCCGGCGCTTTCGTGCTGACGACGCGCGGCGGCGATTTCGACCTTCACATCGGCCAGGACGTATCGATCGGATATCTCAGCCATACCGACACCGCGGTCCGCCTGTACCTACAGGAGTCGTTCACTTTCCTTCTGCTCACGAGCGAGGCCTCCGTGGCGCTGGCTCCTCCCGGGAAGGCGAAGAGGACCTAAGACGAGACTCGGATCCTCTGGGATTGCAAGGATCTCTCTTAGCCGGATGGAGCCAAATGACTGTAGGCCTACTGTCTAGATCGGCGACCGGGTTGGTCTTACGCGCGAATGCTGCCTCTCGAGAGATCGCTAGATTGGAGAGCAAAATTAACCAGACGCGCAGGAGAATTCGGGGTCATTCGAATGTTCGACGGAATGCTCGCCCGAATTCTCGCCGAAACAGAGCTTCGTCTTTTCTTGTTCTCTTACTTCTCATGGCAACATCTGTTTATGCAATCGGCGGCGAACCCGTGGGAGAGGTCGACGTCACGGTAGATTGGACTAAAGTTGAGCGCGTATCGAGGACAGTTCCCACACTGCAAGTTGTCGTCAATCCGCTCTTGCGTCGCGGCTCGCCCATCCATGATCAGACATTTCAAGCCTTACGCGATTTGGAGGCTGAGGATGTCCGCTTCGTGCCATGGTTTCCTTATCCGCGACTTGCGGTCGCCGAACTGCTCCCGCCCACTGCCGACCACACATACTGGGATTTCTCACTGATCGATCCGGTGGTCTCCGATTTTATGGATGCCACCCATGGGCACAGCGTGGTCCTGAATTTCAGCACGATCCCGCAGTGGATGTTCAAGACCGCGAAGCCTGTCGACACGCCCAGCGATCCCGACAAGGTCGACTGGGGTTACGAAGAGGGGACGGAGTTGCGCGATCTCAGCATGAAAGAGGTCACCGACTACTTGGCCAGACTCGTTAGTTGGTATACCCAGGGCGGATTCACTGACGAACTGGGCCATCGTCACGACTCCGGTCATCATTACAAGGTCGATTACTGGGAGATTCTTAACGAGCCAGAATACGAACATGCGATCGGACCGCAAATGTATACACGTCTGTACGACGCCGCGTCGACCGCCATTCATCAGGTGGACCCTCACATTAAGTTTGTGGGCATGAGCCTGGCTACCCCATCGAAGAGCCCTGAGTTCTTTGAGTATTTCCTCGACTCCAGAAATCACCTTCCGGGTATTCCGCTGGATGCCATTTCGTATCACTTTTATGCTGTCCCTGCCGGAGACGAGAGCTCCGATGTTCATCCCTTCACGTTCTTTGAGCAGGCTGACCATTTTCTTGACACGGTGCGTTACGCGGAGTCGATCCGGCGGCGTTTGTCGCCGCAGACTCAGACGATGCTGAATGAGATTGGCACCATCCAACCTGAAGATATAGGGCCGCCAGCTGGGGGCACTTCGCTGCCAGCTTCTTACTGGAATCTGAGTGGCGGGATCTACGCGTATCTCTATGGGCAGTTAGCTGGATTAGGAATTGATGTGGTTGGAGAATCTCAGCTAGTTGGGTATCCGACCCAATTTCCGAGCGTCTCCATGGTCGATTGGACAACGGGTCGGCCGAACGCGCGCTACTGGGTCTTGAAGATGTTGCGAGAGAATTTCGGCCCGGGCGACAAGCTGGTGGACACGAAACTTGCCACGCCGTCGGTGTATGCTCAGGGGTTTGTTACGCGAGAAGGAAAGAAAAAGCTTCTAATCGTGAATAAGCGGGATCGCGTGACTCGGGTGCTGGTGCCGGGCGCGATTCATTCGCGCATGGAAATCGTGGATCAGGGTACCGGCTTCAATGCTCCGTTACCGAGCGAACTGACTTCCGAATATTTGACTTTACCGGACTTTGCGGTTGCTGTTGTGACTCTGGCGAATTGAGAGCCCGCGTGACTAAAGCCTACGTACAAGGCGATGCCGAACCGAACATGCGAACATCGATCCTTACTCGCGGCGCGTTTCCGCTTCTTCTCCTGATTACACTGACAATTCCTTTGTTGTTGCAGGGTCAGGAGCCGAGCCGTGCTTTGACACCGAACGCCAAGCCCCAGTTGGAGCTTTCGCGCCCGGTGCGGCCGTGGGAATTTGTGTCGGCAACGGGTACGCGCGCGGCGTTGTTCGGAAACGAGTCGGGACGTTTTGAGGCCTGGGTTTACCCACTCAAGATTCTTCGCGACTTCCATCTGCGATTCCACTCGCGCGGCTTGGATCTTCCAGCGGAGTCGCTGGCACGTACGATTACCGTTCATCCGGAATCGGCTTCGATTCTGTATTCGGGCGACACCTTTACGGTGCGGGAAACTTTATTTGTTCCGGTCGATGAGCCGGGCGCGATGATCCAACTCGAAGTGGATGCGGCCGAGCCGGTGGAAATCGTGGCAGAGTTTCAGCGTGATTTTCAGCTGGAATGGCCTGGGGCATTCTCGGGCGCCTACTCGTACTGGGACGAGAAATTGCACGCTTTCGTCTTCGCTGACGAGCTCAATCGATTTTCGGCGATGATTGGCTCGCCCACCGGAGAGGTGACGTCCGAAGAATATTGGACCAATTACTCAGCTTCGCAAACGAACTCGTTTCGATTAGGCGTCACAAACAAGGGCCATGAGAGCAAAATCATTGTGATTGCCGCTGCGCCTATTGCTGCGAAGTCCAACGTCTACTCCGAAGCCGAAGCCACTTACCACCGACTCTCAGCCTCTTACAGCACTCTTTTGAGTCATTCGGAGGAATACTACCGGGCCTATCTCGACCGCACCATCGACATCTCGATTCCGGACCAGCTACTGCAAACCGCTTACGACTGGGCGAGAGTGAGCATGATTCAAGGATTGGTCGACAATCCTTTCCTGGGCAGCGGGCTGGTGGCCGGGTATCGCGCTTCGGGCGACAGCCAGCGGCCCGGGTTCGCATGGTTCTTTGGACGCGATGCATTGTGGACATCTCTTGCTCTCGACGCCGCCGGCGATTTTTCGACTACCCGCACGGCGCTCGATTTTCTGGGCAGATATCAGCGTGACGATGGAAAGATTCCGCATGAGGTCTCGCAAGCTGCGAGTTTCGTACCCTGGTTCAAAGACTATCCCTATCCTTACGCATCCGCGGACGCCACACCGTTATTCATTATTGTGATGAACGATTACGTCACCGCCAGCGGGGATGTGGCTTACGCGAAAGAGAAATGGGCGAGCGTCTGGAAAGCATACGAGTATCTGCGCTCCACATACGACGCGCTGGGATTTCCTCAGAATGGCGCGTTCGGCCATGGCTGGGTGGAAGGCGGCCCGTTGTTGCCCGTGAAGACCGAGCTCTATCAAAGCGCCCTGGGGCTGGAAGCGTTGCGCGCTTTGTCTCACCTGGCATTGATGGTCGACAAAAAAGATATCAGCGACGATCTGAAGCAACAATTTGACCGGCAGCAGGGTGCCCTCAATAATATCTTCTGGTCACCCGACCGGAAAGCCTTCGCTTATGCTCTCGATAAAGATGGCCGTCGTCTGGACACAACGAGCGTGCTCGCCACCGTTCCCATGTGGTTCGGATTGCTCGACGAAGATAAGACAGAAGCAACCATCAACCAACTGGCGGATTTGGACCAGCAAACCGACTGGGGGATGCGCATTCTTTCCGCTCGCGACCCGCGTTACAATCCTGGAGGTTACCACTACGGCTCGGTCTGGCCGCTGTTCACAGGTTGGGCGGCCACCGGCGAATACCGCTACCATCGGGTGTTTCCCGCATATTCCAATCTGCGCTCGAACGCCTTGTTGAATCTTGACGGCTCTTTAGGCCACGTGACCGAGACCCTTTCCGGAGATTACTATCAGCCACTGCTTGGCGCTTCGCCGCACCAGATTTGGTCAGCAGCCATGGTGGTCAACCCGCTGCTGCGCGGATTACTAGGCATTCAAGTTGACGCGACCGCGCACCACTTAGCCTTTACACCGCATGTACCCGCCGATTGGACCTCATTCGGGGTTGGAAACCTGCATGTGGGGCCGGTTGTGCTGAACCTCGACTATGCCAGAACTCCCGATAGCATTTCATTGGATGTACGGCGCACCGGGCCGGGCGACTGCACGCTGGAACTCTCACCCGCGCTCAGCTTGCGCGCCCAGATTGTTGGCGCTGAACTCAATGGACATCCGATCGCGTTTCGTGTCCAGTCCAATTCCGAAGATCAACATGTGACGATTCGATTCGAGGTATCCGCAAGCGAGAGCAGATTGCGCATTCGTGTGCGCAACGATTTTGGCTTGAGCATTTCGCAGGAACTGCCGCCGCTGGGAGAGTCTAGCCGCGGCTTGCGCATTGTGTCTGAGTCGTGGTCGTCCACGCGAGATTGGTTGACCCTGGAGATCTCCGGAACTCCGGACAGGCACTACGACATCGCCGTCTGGAATCCAGCCCAGATTGCGTCCGTCGATGGGGCTCAACTGGTCACCGACGGTGCGGCCGGGGTACGTGCTCGCGTCCAATTCCAGGGCACTGATTCCTTCCGACAAGTCACATTTCATTTCAAAAATAGAGGTAAGAACCGGCCATAGCAACGGAAGCCGGTGGCGGCCAAAAGCTGTCGATCGACGTTCGGCGGCGATGGAGTTTGCTCACCAAAGGCCGACCCTCAGCGTCCAATGTCGGAGGGTTGGCTGGAAAAGCTCCCCTCGGATGCCTGTTTTGAACAATGCCTGGATACCGGTTAAGGCTGTTCGGATAGACGCATCGGAGGCACCATGTACGTTCTGGATGATGTCCGTTATGCGCTGAGGCAATTTGCGCGGGCCCCCGGCTTTACCGCCACAGCTGTGTTGACGCTCTCGCTGGGCATTGGCGCGACCACTGCGATCTTCACGCTGGTTCATGCAGTATTGCTCCGATCCCTGCCGGTCGCCAAGCCAAGTGAACTCTATCGCGTCGGCGACCATGAGGATTGTTGCGTCAATGGAGGGATGCAGACCAACTGGTCGCTCTTCTCCTACAAAAAATATCAGACATTTCGCGACCAGACGCGGGGTTTCATCGAACTCGCTGCCATGCAGGCGGGGCGGACTCTGATGGGCGTTCGGCGCGCCGGGAGCAACCAGCCCGCTGAGTCGTTACGCGCTCAATATGTTTCGGGAAATTATTTTTTGATGTTCGGGATCAGCGCCTATGCCGGGCGGGCTTTTACTCAGGAAGACGATCGCAAAGGCGCGGAGCCGGTCGCGATGATGAGTTACGCGACCTGGCAGCAAAAGTACGCCAACGACCCATCGGTCATTGGCTCGAGCTTCATGTTCAATGGGCTGCCATTTACGGTGATCGGCGTCGCGCCGCCGGGTTTCTTTGGCGATCGAATGGAGAGTGTGACCGCTTTCTGGCTTCCTCTGAATGCCGAAGCGATCATCGATGGGCCCGGCAATCTGCTGCAATTTGCTCGTCAGGACTGGCTGGACGTTACTGGCCGCCTCTCGCCGGGCGCCGATCCTAAGAAAATTGAGGCGCAGATGCAGGTTGAGCTGAAACAGTGGCTGCTAGGTAGCGAAGGCGAGCTCGAACCCGGCGAACGCGAGTTAGTGCCGAAGCAAACCTTGCATCTCTCTCCCGGCGGCGCAGGTGTGCAGATGATGCGGGATGAATATGAGGCCGGACTGCATCTGCTGATATGGGTTTCAGGCTTCGTGCTGCTGATTGCCTGCGCCAATGTGGCCAACCTGATGCTGGTGCGGGCGACCAGCCGCCGCCAGCACAGTGCTGTGCAGGCAGCGTTGGGCGCGCCTCGTTCGCGGCAGATTGCGCAGGTGCTAACCGAAAGCATGGTTCTCTCGTTGTTCGGCGGAATCGCAGGCGTCGCGTTAGCATTCGGCTGTACCCGCCTGATTCTGCACCTGGCATTTCGGGAGCGTCAGGTCGCCATCAGCGCGATGCCTTCCCTGCCCGTGCTGGCCTTTACCTTTGTGATCGCCCTGTTGACGGGAATTCTGTTTGGCGTCGCGCCCGCCTGGATGACAGCGCACACCGATCCAGCGGACGCGTTGCGGGGGGCGCATCGATCGACCGCCCGCGCGGCGGGATGGACACAAAAGTCACTGGTAATCGTCCAGACCGCATTGTCGGTGGTTCTTCTGTGCGCGGCGGGATTGCTGACTGAAACATTGCGCAACCAGCAGCACCAGAACTTCGGCTTCGACGTCAACAATCGTTACATCCTGCACTTTGATCCTTCGATGGCCGGGTACAAGCCGGAGCAGTTGACGGCGTTTTACAGGCAGCTCCATGAAAACTTGTCCGCGATACCGGGCGTGAGCCGCGTGAGCTTCGCGATGTACACACCGCTGGAAGGAGATAACTGGAGTGAGGACGTCTATATCGAGGGTCAGGCTCCGCCTCCGCCGGACAGCAATCAGAATGTCGCTTCGTGGGTGCGCGTGAGTGACGGCTACTTTGACTGCATCGGCGCGAAGATTGTGAAGGGTCGCGCGATCACCGATCAGGATACCGCCTCAACCAGGACCGTCGCAGTCGTCAATCAAGCTTTCGCGAAGAAATTTTTTAAAGACGAAGATCCAATCGGAAGACATTTCGGCGATCTGGACCAGAAATACGCCAGCGCTTTCGAAATTGTCGGGGTGGCGGAAGATACGCAATATCGCAGCCCGACCCGCAAGATTACGCCAATGTTCTTTCTGGCGGGCGCGCAGGGAATGATTTATGACGACCCGCGTTTTAAGTCGTTCGAGGACCGCTCGCACTATCTGGACGCGGCTGTGCTGCAAACGCAGGGTAATATTCCGGGCCTAGAACCGCAGGTCCGTCGCGCGCTGGGACAGGTGAATCCGGATCTTGCAGTGATCGACTTTATGAGCTTCGCCGCACAAGTGGATGGGAACTTCACTCAGAACGTCATGCTGGCAAGACTCACATCATTATTCGGATTGTTGGCTCTGGTGCTCGCGTCAGTCGGACTCTATGGCGTGACTTCGTACTCGGTGGAGAGACGCACGAGTGAAATCGGAATTCGAATGGCGCTCGGCGCAGACCGGCTGAATGTTTTGCGTCTGGTGCTGAAAGGTGCGTTCGCGCAAATTGGAATCGGCCTTCTGATCGGTATCCCGGCGAGCATTCTCGCGGGATATGGCATGGCAAGCAAATTATTCGGCGTAAAACCATTTACGCCAGGCATTTTGCTGATAACGACAGGTGTTCTGAGCATGGCGGCTGCGATTGCCACCATGCTGCCGGCGCGCAAGGCGGCGATCCTGGAACCAATTCACGCTTTGCGAACAGAGTAGTTGGTTGGCGGTCGTCCAACCTGCCGCGCATGGGGTCGCGTACCCGATACCTTCAGTGAACAATGACGCTAAAGCGTCACCGACGGTTTAACTTGATACAGCCACCGTCCGGATTCCGTAAATTTTCACACCACTCCATAGGATCCCGGGCAAACCATGCTACCGTCAGACCCTCTAAGTTCGGGTGTGACGACGCAAGGATAGTCCCGAAGAGTTTGTGAGACGCACCTCCGCCACCTGGCTCCGCTTCGCCTCCAATGCGCATGTGGATATGCGCCAGTAATGGAACCAATTCCCTTGAGGAGGATCACCATGAAACGACTTGTTTGCTTTACATTGCTTACGATCCTGTGCGCATTAGCCTCTCACCGGGCGGAGGCACAGGATTTCAAAAAGCAGGTTATCTACCAGATTGTCACCGACCGCTTCTATGACGGCAACACCGCGAATGACACTTGCACCCGAGGCGCTGGCCTCTACGACTCCACCAAAAGTAACTGGAACCTTTATTGGGGCGGCGACTTAGCCGGCATCCAGGCACAACTGAGCTATCTCCACGGTATGGGCATTACCGCGATCTGGATTTCTCCGCCGGTTGAGAATATCGATGTCAACATCCCGGATAGTAATGGGAACCCGACCGCGCCTTACCACGGCTACTCGGCCGACGATTACATGAAGATCGATAACTTTTTCGGCGACTGCTCGGAAACATGGAGTGCTTTCGACAGCCTCATTTCCGCGGCACATGCGCTGGGCATCAAGATCATTGTTGATTTTCCGGCGAACGACACAAATCAGCAGGATGCCGGTGAATACGGCTCGCTGTACAACAATGGGACGTTCATGGCGGCATGTAACAACGATCCGAACGGCTACTTCCATCACAACCCCGATATCGCCAATTTCGAGGATCGTTATCAACTCCAGTACTACACCTTGGAGGATTTGTGCGATCTGAACCAGGAGAACTCGACCATTGACGGCTATCTCAAACAGTCGCTGCAACTGTTTCAACAGAATGGAACGGATGCGTTCCGAATGGATGCGGTGAAACACACGACGTGGGGTTGGGAGTATAGCGAGGCGAATTCGATTTATAACAATGATCCGAGCTTTGTGTTCGGAGAGTGGTATGAAGCCACGTCAGACTCGCTGTTTGCGGACTCCGTCAAGTTTGCAAATAAGAGCGGCATGGCGCTGTATGACTATCCGCTGGGCCTTTCTCTGCGCGACGTTCTCGGCAACGGCAACAGCTTCTCCGAGGTCGACAGTACTCTGAGCACCGAAGATAGCAGCTTCACGTGGCCCAACGATCTCGTCGACTGGGTCGACAATCAGGATCAGCCGCGGCTCCTGAGCATGGACAACGATAACAATCATCTCAACGAAGCTCTCGCCTTCGAGCTTACCGCTCGCGGCATTCCTACCATTTACTATGGCGACGAGCAATACATTCACAATGATACCGGAGGCGGCGGAACTCCTTACAACCGTCCGTGGATGAGTTCTTTCAGCACGACCACGACGGCATATCAACTCATCAGCAAGCTGGCCGCGCTGAGGACCGGAACGAAC
This sequence comes from uncultured Acidobacteriaceae bacterium, assembly GCA_963803645.1. GTDB lineage: Bacteria > Acidobacteriota > Terriglobia > Terriglobales > Acidobacteriaceae > Acidiflorens. The sequence continues at coordinate 389,002 of CAWDNK010000008.1, forward strand.
GACGCTCTGGCCTACGGCACCCAGACACAACGCTGGATGAACAGCGATGTCTACATTTATGAACGGCAGTTCTATGGCGATGTCGTGCTGGTCGCGATCAACAAGAATACAAGCACCAGTTATCCGATCAGCGGGCTCTACACCGCGCTGCCTGCTGGAACCTACACCGATTATCTTGGCGGGTTACTGGGGGGCTCTGGCATCACGGTGACGTCGGGCAGCGGAGGTAATGATCCGGTACAGAACTTTACTCTGCCGCCCCATGGAGTCGCTGTTTGGGTGGCCAGCTCTACGCCAACGGCTCCCGAGGTCGGTTCAATTGGGCCGACGGTCGGGCAGTCGGGCATGAAGGTAACGATTGCGGGCAAGAATCTGGGTAGCGCGACCGGAAGCGTATTGTTCGGCTCGACGGCGGCGAGTATCGCGTCCTGGTCAGCTACATCCGTTACCTTTACGGTTCCAAGTGTCTCGAATGGTGTCTATCAGGTTCAACTCAAGAATAGTTCAGGGACATCCGCCAATACAATTCAGTTCACGGTCCTGACAGCGAAGCTGATACCTGTGACCTTCACAGTCAACAACGCGAACCCCACCGATACGGGAGACTACATCTATCTCACTGGCAATACAGTCGAGCTGGGTGACTGGGGAACGACGTTTTCCACGGCAACTGGTCCGATGCTTGATCCCAACTATCCGAGCTGGTTCTTGAATGTTTCGGTCCCTGCCTGCCAGAATATTCAATTCAAGTTCATCGACATTCAGGCAAGTGGCGGCGTGGTTTGGGAAAACGGGTCGAATCACAGCTACACGGTTCCGTGCAGTGGGACGGGGTCTGTGAACGTGAGTTGGCAATATTGAATTGTTCGCATTTCCTCGCCAGTGCGCCCAGTGCTGGCGAGGACTCTTCACTCGACGCCAAGACAGCGGACGATGGCCTGGAAACGGGGATCGGATCATATTGCGTCGTACTCCGGATCGACGTTGATGAAGAGCAGCCAGTAGTCGTTAGTTTCGGTTGGCTGGGGCACGAAGATCCCGCAAGAAAACAATTGTTAACCATCGGAACTTCACCACAGCTGGTCTCCTGGCTGTGGTGCCGGGATGCGACGATGGACTCGCGCCCCGGTCTTTGAGTCGCGAAAGTACCCCGCACGGTATCGGGAGAAATCAGGTTTGCAGCGCTGCGGGCGTTAGAACTTGCCAGCCGCCAACAAATCAAGAGCGTAGCGCAGGCTTGCGTCCGTGTCGCCGCCATACTTCGCAAAGATGGAATACGTGAGCTCGAAGTCGGGATGATATACGTTTGCCTTCGGATCACGCGGCATGAACATTTGCATGCCATTTGAAATCAGGCCCTTGATTCCCGACTCCGGCAGTACATACTCCGTGCCTTCCATAAAGGCATTCGGGGATTGCGCGGATGGCACACCGACCACCGTCGCGCCCATCTGGTGGAGCAGAAACATCGCTTGGAAGGCGGCGCTGAATGTGCCCGGATCGCAAAGCACAACTACCTTCGGCGGCCGGTACACTGGCTTTCCACCCTGCGCCTCCAGAGGCTTGGCCCACGTCAGCCCCTTCTCTTTCCACTCGGAGAATTTCTTGTTGCGCTTCTCTTCGCCGGTTCCCGGCTCATTGCCACCCGTGAATTCGTATTCTCCGACTTCGAATCCCGGATCCTTCTTCCGCTGGTCCTCTACCGTGGTGTGATACTGCTGCATCCACAGCGGCGATTTTACTTGCACGAACTCCGCATCATCATTGCGGCCAAAGTAAGCGTCACCATAAATTTCATAAAAGAACGGGACAATGACCGGCGTCGAGCCTCCCCCGTTGCCGCGCAGATCGATAATCAGATTCCGCGTCTTATACTCCTTCATCTCCTGGACCATCTGCGTCGCTGGTTTGGTGACTGATGGCACCCCTTGGATCGCGGCATCGAGATCCGCAGGCATTTCCTTGTCGTGCCTTTTGTAATACTCCCGCAGCGTTCCCTTCAGATCGCCGACCTGGTAGCCCTTCATGATTTCGTAGCTCTCACGCGGAACCATGTTCTCTACACGAAAGTAAGCTGTCTGATTGCCATCGAGAAATTCGTAATAGTAAGGTTGCTTGGGATGCGGTATTCCCGCCCATTGCGCAGGTTTGTCCGACCACTTCTCGGCATCCTCGGGGTGGTCGCCGTCCCAGCTGATAGTGCGCTCGACCCGCTTTCCTTTCGCGTCTTCGAGCGTGTAACGCACCCCCTGAGTGCGGTCCAGGTCGGGAATCAGGTTCTTTAGGAGCTTGAAACTGCGCAGTGCTAGTGCAACGCCATAGTAAGTTCCATATTCATTTTCAGCGGACACTTCCGTCAGCATGCGAGTCATCAACTCCGGAATCGTGTGCCCGTTGACCGCCACTAGTTTGTTGCCTTGCATGCCCTTCAATTCCGGTAGATCGAATGCCGAGATTGCCAAACCATCGGCGGTGATGGCGAACTGCACGGCCAAACGCGGCGAGGAATCCTGCCAGCGTGCTCGACTGCCGCGAACGCGCGTGTGGCCATCGCGCAGCGGCGCGAGAAACGCACCCAGTCGGTCGGTGAGCTCCGGAACCGACAGCCCATCAGTCGGCAGATCGTTCACGAGTTTCTCAGCCTTCTTCTTGAACGCAATCTTTCCGCCAAGATTCGTGTAAGGATCGGCGTGGGTAACCTCTAATAATGACAGGAAGGTTTTCGTGTCCTTGACCGCCTGCTCATGCGTGAGATGTTTGGGAGTGTCATCGCCGAAGGCGAAGAACGCCGAGCAAAGGCCTATCGCTATCAAGACCGCTATTCGGATGTACCGCATTACCGTCCCGGGACGAACTGGAAATTTTGTTTTCTGCATTGCTAAGTCAGCCCACTTTCGAGCACAGCTATATTTGGGGCAGGGCCTCGACCAACCTATCGATATCCGCACACGAGTTATAGAAGTGCGGCGCGACCCTCAATCGGCCAAGGCGGGTGGAAACTATGATGCCAAGAGAGGCCAGGCGCTGGCAGGTGTCATCCGCAGAGAAGCCATCGCCTTCGAATACGATGATGGAGGATCGGTCTTCTAGTTTGCCGGTGGTCAGCACGCGGTATCCGCGTTCTTCCACGTTGGTCGTCAGGTGTTGGTTCAAAGATAAAAGATGCTGCTCGATTTTCTCCGGGCCCACCCTCAGAAAAAGCTCAAGTGCTTGCCCTAGGCCGCAAATGCCGACCTCGTTCAAGGTCCCTCCCTCGAATCGGACGGCCCCCTCTCGAAAATCGAGGTCATGAGTCAAATAGTCGTCATAATCCCGGACCGCGGTCCAGCCTATGACAGAGGGTGCCACTTTCTGCAGCACGCGTTCCGACACGTAAAGCAGTCCCGCGCCTTTCGGCCCCATAAGAAACTTGTGGCCGCCCGCCGCGAATGCATCCACATAGTCCCGTTCCACGTCGAGGTGCAACGCACCCAGTCCCTGGATCGCGTCAACCACGAAGAGGATATTCCGCTCGCGGCAGAACCGGCCGATCCGTCTGATGTCGAGCCGTTGGCCGGTGCCGAACTGAACCCAGCTGACCGCCACGATCCTCGTGCGTTCATCGACCAACGACAACAGTTCATCGCTGTCCACCAGACCGTCACCCTCCGGCTGAAGGCGAAGTTCAACGCTGCGGTCCTTCAACCGCGCCCATGGATAAACGTTGGCGGGAAATTCTCCTGCTGGGCTGACGATGTTGTCCCCGGCGCGCCAATCCATCCCATTGGCAATTACCGAGATTGCCTCTGAGGTGTTACGCAAGAACGCGATTTCACGGGGTTGCGCATTGACCAGCCGGGCGGCCGCCGCCCGTGCCAAAGATATTTCCTGCTCCCACTCTCCGAACTTGCGATCCGCGTGCTCGCTCACGCCGTCCAGCACCTTCCTCATTGCGCCGCAGACTGACGTCGATAATGGGGATACACTCGCATGGTTCAAATAGACGTAGCGGCGTGTAACTGGAAACAGATGGCGATACGGTGCTGCGAAATCTTCGACATTGTTCTCGCGCAAGTGTGCTTCGTTAATCATTGTTATGGGAGATTACTTATATGTGATGCAACGTATGTTGCACATTGCGAACTGTACTCGGAACGGCTGTTGCGTGTCAAATGGCTATGCAGCACTTACTGATGGTCTGACGGCTCATGCGAGTTCAACAAATGTTGCATGACATACCCATGCATGCCCGCCTGAAGAACGCAGGTTAAGAGCACCTCATTGCGCGCCCTGTCATTGCCCTTGCGCTTTGGGCGGCGGCATCTGATTCACCACCTTGCCGGCTTCGTCGAGAAATCGTATGACCGGAGAACCATCCGCTCCCACCTCCACCACCATGCGATCATGCCCATCAATATCCTTGAGTTTCAAAGACACTGACTTGTCGGCATTGCGCCCCAGAAACAGACGCGCGTGCGGCGATGGATGTACATCGGTAAATTTTGCAATCTCGACCTTTTTCTGATCCGAAGATAAGTCCTTAATCCTATCCGTGAGCGCAAGCAGGTCGCCAATCGGGTAGCCGGGCCGATCGACCAATGTCAGCGCCGAGGCGCTTTTGTCCCCCTCTTGCTGGGCGTCCAAACTGAATACCTGATCCTGCTCGTAGGCGTCGAAGCTCAGGTGCCCGTGGCTGCTTGCCTGGCCGTCCTTATCTTTCTCGCCGCCGAAGATCAGTCCGCCGTTCTCGGTCCCTTCCTCGTTCAGGAAGAGCATGCCCGCTGTCTTGCGGTTGGGATGCGGGTGCTCTTTGCCTTTAAGGAAGATGCCCGGGAACAGCGCCTTGTCCGAAATGACCATCCGCAACGTCCCGTCCGGTTCGACGAGGTTAATCCGCTGGACGTTAATTTCCTTGAAATCCGTCTTGTCTTTCTCGACGGCAAATCCGCCCAGAATCGTAATCGCAAAGACCAATGTCAACACACCGGAATAAACCGCGAGAAACCGCTGGCTGCCGAAGAAATTGTTCACTGAATCCTCCGTGTTTCAAAATAAATCGCGTGCCATGCTTCGGAATCGAGTGCACTAGGAGCAATCTGCCTGGAGTCGGTCGGTTTCCGGAAAGGGCGGGGCCGGTTTGAACGACCAGCATCTCATGATCGGGTCGCCTGTGTTCACCGCCTTATTGCTCCAAACCAGCATCGCCAGTCCGGCTTTGGCCGCTCGGACTTTCTCGACGGTTCGTCCGAAGATATCCCATATTGCCGCCACCTCCTGGCCTTCAGAAACGATCTCGCCGACCGCCACTTTCAGCCACAGCAGACCGGACCTCGTGGCGCGCGTGTTATGCCAGTCCGTCGCCAAAATCCGTGGCCCGTAAATTCGCGGTACACCCTCGATCATGCCGAGATAGCGCATGACATTTCTAGCGCCATCGACGTGTACAGAAATGTCAGATTCTTCCATTGTCCCGTTGCCCCCGGCTTCCGCGAGAATGGAGACGACGCCTTTTTGCGCCGCCGCATGCGCAATAAAGCCCAGAGATGGCGGTAGTGTGGTCCCTTGCGGCGCGATGCAGAACACCTGCGGCGTGAATATCCGGGCCAGTGCTTCTCCCTCGCGGTCGAGCTTTTCGTTCCCAGTCAAACTATAGCCAGCGAAGGCCATCAGCATTTCTCCAAAGTCGCCGGCATGAAAGTCGATGTGATATTGAGCTTTGGTGATGACCTCGTCAAAAAGCGCGCGCGCCAGAATCGCAGAGATTGATCCGTCACCTCCCGGAGCAATCTTGTTGAGATTTACGCCGTCGAGCGGCGAAATGAACGGTAAGCGAGCCGCAAACATGTGCAAACTGACAACCGGCACGCCAACAATGCAGCCGTGCAGATCTTCGGGACGGGTCTCGTTCAGGAGCCGGATCACCGCTGCGATCGAGGCATATTCGGTGGCGTGCACACCTCCCGTCAGGCAAAGGGTGGGGCCGGGATTGACCCCGTTAATGATGACGAGTGGCAGTTGAACCGGCCCAGTCGCGGTTTCGCCGACGTCGAGAAAACCGCGGACCACTTGCCCTGGTTCGGCGGTCAGCGAGCCAATCGTGATCACGGACCCGTCTTTCACGCGTACATCCTTTCCGACACGACGCCCGGCGTCTGCAATTCGCCTTAGTCGCTCATGGCGCGCACGGCCCGCGCTAGGCGCTTGATTCCCTCCACGATCTCCTCCGGAGAAGCGTGGCTATAGCAGAGCCGGATATGATTCGTCGGTGCTCCATGGCCTTTTGGTCCCGCGCCTGCGAAAAACTTGCTCCCAGGAATGATTCCAACTTTTTCCTGGAGCGCGCGCGCCGTTAGTTTCTCCGCATCGATATGCGGCGGCAGCGTCAGCCACAGATAATATCCACCGTGCGGCAGCACAAACGCGGCCTCAGGCAAGTACTCCCTCAGCGCCGCCGCCATCGCGTCCCGATGCGAACGGTAGAGGTCTTGCACACGCTCGGTGTGCTTTGACAAATGACTTCCCTTGCAGAACTCGAGAATGATTCGCTGCGTGAGCGGGCACGAACCCAAATCTGATTTCAATTGCGCCAGCCGCGCCACCATTTCAGGTGAAGTGACGATCCAGCCGATGCGCAGGCCGGGCGCAACCAGCTTGGAAAATGTTCCGAGAATAAATACTGTGTCGGAGCGGTCGAATGCCTTGATCATCGGCTCCTGTGTCCCCTCGAAGCGGACGCGGCGGTACGGGCTGTCCTCGACGATATAGATTCCGTGTGCGTCAGCCAGCTCGACCAGTGACTGTCGGCGCTCGCGCGACATAGTCACGCCCGCGGGATTGTGGTAGTCAGGAACGTTATAGATCAGTTTCGGCAGCGGCTGCCCATCTCGGATGCGCTGCGCTAATGTCTGCTCTAGCTCTTTCACCACCATTCCGTTCAGATCCTGCGAGACCTCGATAAAATTCGCGCCGAATGTTTTGAAAATCGGAATGCCGGTAAAATAAGTCGGGGCCGTCACAACCACGGTGTCGCCCTCATCCAGGAGTAGCCGCGAGATCAAATCGAGCCCATGTTTCGCGCCGTTCACAATCAGCACATTGTCGGCCGTGGCATTCACGCCATTCTCTTTCAGATAGCCTGCAATCCACTCGCGCATCTCGGGCAGGCCGAGCGTCGGACCATATTGAAGTGTCTCGTGCCGGTACTCATTCAGAGCAACGCGTGCCATCTCCGTCATGTCCGGAAAGACTCCTGGAAACCCGTGCCCTGATCCAAGCGCAATCACATCGTGCGCTTCCGCCGGCCCCAGACTGGGATTCAATCGTGCCGCCCGCTTCGAAAGGGATACTCTCATTGAGGTTGTTCCGGTTGCCATGTTTCACCTCTTCCATTTGATTGTTTCTTCAAACATTGCCGCCTCACAACAACCATACGCGGACTGTTTCAGTGGTGCAACGAACGTTGCATCGAAGCTCTTTCAACCAATTGGAGACAGCTTCCTAATAGTTCCACGAAGCGCTGTCGTCCCCAGCCGGCGTGTTCGACTGCACATAGCTCCCCATACGCTTGACCATTTCCGCCCACGTGAAGGCGTGCCAGCCGTGCCCTTTCATGGGCCGGCCAAAAGTGAATTCAGCTTCGTAATGCGGATCAGCCGTCTTTTTCAGGAACGCCTGGTAATCGTAGACCGCGAGGTCCAGATAAAAATTGTCCATGTCTCCACAAAGGAAATGGAGCTTCCCAATGAGCTTCGGCCCAAGCGTGCTCCAGTTGCGCTTGCTGTACTCGAGTAAATCGTAGCCGTGATCGCGCATATAATCGGCGACTGCATGGTCGATCTGTCCTGTCTGCTTGTCCCAGAGCGGAACTGGATAGCCATCGGGTCCGATCGGGCCGTAAATCGCCTCCCACGCTTCGAGTTGGTAGCCGGAACGCCCGTGACTTCCGAGCACGGCCTCAAACAAACTCAAGTCGTGAACTGTGATCGTGACCTGGCCTTCAACCGACCGCCGCATCGGACGCACCGCCGATATGACCGGACCCGCTGGCACTGAAAACGCATTCGCGTCTTCGTATGCATTCACCATCTGGTAATGGCGGAATGAGATTGGGTCCGGCTGGAGGACCCATACTCCGCCAAAAAAGTCGGGATGATAAAGCTGCAACGCGAGCGTCTGCCAGCCGCCAGTTGACGCCCCTTCAGCCAGGCGTGCGTACGGCTTCGCGATCATTCGGAAGTGGGATTCCAGATACGGAATCACCTCTTCGATCATCGCATTGCCATACGGACCCTGATTGACCGAATTCACGGAATACGAGTCGGGAAAAAATGGCGTCTGCTGCTGAAACGATACAGCGATCACGCGTGGAAAATGATCGCTCGTCCACGACTGGTAGAACTGGTAGCCGCTTTCCAGGCCGCGATCCACCATCTGTTGTTCGGTGGCGGGAGGTGCGGGCTTCGGATCAAAGGTGAACGGAACCTCGTGACCCATCGTGAAGACCGTCGGATAGCGGGTTTCGGGGTGTTGCTCGTATCCTTTTGGCAGCAGCACGGTCGCATTGATATATATTGGATGTCCCCAAAACGCGGTCATCTTCGCGCTCTGAATGCGGACATGCTTGACCCACTCCGTGTCCGCGGGAACCGGGTTCGGCGGAATCACACGATCGACACTCAGGCTGAATGTTCCGCCTGATCCGAGATGAACCTTCTGCGGGACACTATAGAGATTCCCCGCCGCGATGTTAAAGGTCTCTTGTGTGCCGTCGTTCAAATGCACCCAGATTGTGTGGCCGTCCGAACGGTGAACCTGCGTGTAAATGTCAATCACGGCCTGCGCGAAATAGTCGCCGGCCGGCAGGTCGGCAAGACCTTTTGGAAAGCCGACGCTCGTCGCATCAATCGTGGCGGTCTCGCCCGGTTGAAGATGATCGATGTCCAGGCCGAAAATTGCCGGTCCATTCGGGCCAACGGTTAGTCGCGGCTCCGGCTCGCCCTTAGGCGCGAGCACCAGCACGATCCGGCCAGTGAGCGGACCGGAATTCGCGGCGCGAGAATAGGAAATTGCGAACTTCGGCGTGCTGCCCTTCGTCTGCGCGGGGATCGGGAGTACAGCGAACGCCAGGAACAGAAAAAGTGTGGCGGAGAATTTAACGCAGTCTTTTTGAGAGCAGATTTTCATGGACCTCTTCACTCCTTGAGTCAAGCCGTGGCAAACTCCGCCATCATCGGCAACGATTGTTGCACATCTTGCACAGCGTCACAACCAAAAGCTTCCCCTATGCACAACTTGCGCGTTGACAAAGCCATTCGAGCGAACGATAATGGCGGCCATTACATGCTTGACACTTGTATCGTCGGTTGCAATGAACGTTGCACCAAGTAGGAAAAGAGGGGGTACTATGACTCGCACGTGGCTGCCAGTCCTTTTGATGTTAAGTGTCTTCCTGCTGCCAGTGGCTGCACAGAATGCGTCGACCGGCGCTATCAGTGGAACCCTAGCGGATCCGTCCGGGGCGGCTGTCTCACATGCCCAGATCGTAATCACGAATGTCGCGACCGGAGATAAACGGACCACCGTCTCCCAGTCAACCGGAGACTTTTCCGTGCCCTTGCTGCCGCCCGGCAAGTATCGCGTCGAAGTCAGCGCCGCCGGCTTCAAGGCCTCGGTCGCCGAGGACGTAACGGTGGTCGTTTCGGAAACCGTCAACCTTTCGGTCAAACTCGTCGTCGGAACTAAAAATGAGATTGTAACCGTGACTGGCACCGCCTCTCAGATTCAGACCGAATCGGCTGAACTGGGCAGCGTTACCGATAGCCAGATGATCAGCAGCCTTCCTCTGGCCGCGCGAAATTATCTTCAGATTATAGGATTGAATCCAGGCGTGTCCGCGGAACTCACCGATGCCGGCGATCTGGGAAAAGGCGGAAGCAGCCTGGCGACCGGAGGCGCGGGATTTTCCGCCAGCGGCGCGGTGACCAACGATAACAATTTCCAGATGAACGGGGTTCCGATCAACGACAATTTCAGTGCCGGGGAATTCTCGGGGGGCATCCCGATCCCCAATCCGGATACGTTCGAAGAATTCAAGGTGGTAACGGCTCCCTATGATGCGTCCAATGGGCGCAACGGCGGCACCGCGGTCAATGTTATTACCAAGACCGGCAGTAACGATTTGCACGGTTCGCTGTTTGAGTATCTTCGCAATGACGACATGAACGCCAATCTCTGGTTTCTGAATCAGGCGGGACTTCCTCGTGCGGTCGAAAAGCAGAACCAGTTTGGGGGCACGATCGGTGGACACATTGTTCGCGATAAGCTGCTCTTCTTTGGCTCGTATCAAGGCACGCGTCAGCGAAACGGCATCTCCAGTAGTTGCGCTTCAACCGCCTTTGTTCCGCCGCTGACCAACGATCGGTCTCCCGCCGGCTTGGGGGCGATTTTTGGCGGACAGTATGGGTACATCCAAACCCTGTTGGGCGGTGTGGGCCCCTCGATTGCTTCCGATGGCTCCAATATCAATCCAGTCGCATTGACGCTGATGCAGATGAAGCTGCCCAATGGCAACTACCTGATCCCGACGCCGCAGACCATTGCTCCGGGCCCTTATTCCGACACCCAGGGCACCGCCGCTTTCAGCGTCCCTTGCCCCTATACCGAAGATCAATACATGGCAAACGGGGATTACATTCAGAGCAACAAAAGCAGCTTCCAGGTGCGCTATTTCATGGCGAACAGCAACGCCACGATGACGATTCCGGAAGCGCGGCCAGCTGGCGCAGGCGTACCCGGCTTTCCCTTCTCCAACGCTGTGAACTTCAAGACCGCTTCCGTCACCCATACTTATACCTTCAGTCCAACACTGTTGAACCAAGCTGAAATCGGCTTCAACAGGAGCTACGACACGCTCAATCAAGGAGAACAATTCTCCTATTCAAGCATTGGGTCCACCGCTCCAGATTTCGTCAACAACATCCCGGGAATCAGCATGGCGGACGTCGGGCTCGGCGGTAATGCCGAAAACACGATCGAAGTCCAAAATACTTTTCTGGTACAGGATTCTCTGGCGTGGACGCACGGCCGGCATAGCCTTCGCTTCGGCGGCGACTTTACGCGCAATCAAGTTAACTCCGCGTACCTTCAAGACCTCGGCGGAATCTACTTCCTGACCTTCGCGGACTTTTTGCTAGGCCTGGATGCCACGGATAACGGTACTGCGGGAGTTGGTGTCCCCTATAGTAACGAATATCTGGACGAGATGGTTCCCGGAAACCTTTCACGATACTACCGTTACTATGACGCGTCCGGATATGTGCAGGATGACTTTAAGGTGACCCCGCATTTGACTTTGAATGCCGGCCTCCGGTTTGAGCATCTTGGTGATTTCAGCGAGGCGCGCGGAATCAATACTGGGGTTGATCTTTCGCTTCTGAATCCAAATCCACCCGTAGGCGGGACATTAGCGGGCTACGTGGTCCCATCAAACTATCCGGGAACGCCTCCGGCCGGCGTCACGAGACTCAACAATAATACCGGTATCAAGGGTCTAGCTCAGAATGCGTGGGAGCCGCGCGTGGGTTTTGCCTGGCAACTTCCGAATATGGATAAGGTTGTGCTCCGCGGAGGCTATGGAGTCTACCGCAGTCGTCTGGGCGCCAATGGCTTAACGCAAAACATCGCTTCGCCACCGTTTGCATCTCTGGTATACGCCATCGGATCCGACAATGCCCCGGCGAACCTCCAGAATCCTCTATGGCAGCCGATTCCAAGTTTTCCTTCATGGCCGGCGGCTGCCTATAGCCCTGCCACCGAGCAGTCTTTTGAAGGTCTCGACCAAAATCTTCGGCCACCTGTTTCCCAACATTACAGCCTCGACGTACAGACGGAGATTGCCAGAAACTTTGTCTTCGATATTGGTTATGGGGGAGCTCGCTTCACTAGGCTCTGGGAGTCAAACCAGGTTAACCAGGCGGCACTGGCCAGTCCTTCCGATCCTATACGCGGCGAGACAACCAATACCCTCGCAAATATTCCGCTTCGCGTTCCGTACGAGGGTTGGAGTAGTGGCGATCTCATCTTGATCCAATCTAACGGGGCTTCCTGGTATAACTCTCTACAGGCCAGCGTCAAAAAGCGCTTCAGTCACGGACTACAGTTCATGGCATCTTATACATGGGCTCGAGACTTGACCGATGTTCCCGGCGCAGTGACGAGCGGCGGCTTCGGTGGTCTCATCTATGGAGACCAGACTAACCTGAAGAGCTTTTACGGTCCCGATCCCTTTATCCGCCCGCAGCGGTTTGTTGTGAGTTACACGTATAACATCCCGTACCCCGGCAATCTCTCATCCGTGCCTGGCAGAATTCTTGGGAGCTGGACGCTCTCTGGTGTAACTACTGTTCAAAACGGACACCAGTTGTTCGCTGTCAACGGAAATCCGCAAAATGCTTACGGCACGATCACGGACCGGCCCGACTATACTCCGGGCTGTGCTGTAAACAAATCGGGGTCCATCGGCGGTCGTGTCAATGACTATTTCAACACCGATTGCTTCCCGGCGCCACCGGTGATCGGCGCTGACGGAATCGCGACTGCATTCGGAAACGCTCCTATCGGCAACATCCGCGGTCCCAATCAATTTGTGAGCGATGTGTCTCTTTCCAAGGCCTTCCCGATCAAGCGGCCTACAGAAGCCTCTCAGCTTAGCTTCAGGGCGGATGTTTTCAATGTTTTCAATCACCCGGTATTTGCCGATCCAAGTACCGATTTTGAGCCGGGCGGAGGTGCTGGAATCATCGGCGGAACGGCTTCCAATCCAAGAGTCATCCAAGTCGCCTTAAAGTTTGCGTTCTGAGATGGCTCTCAAGGTGAGTGCGAATCCAACAAAGACCCGCGAGGTTGATTGACAGTCGCGGGTCTTGAGGTAGCGACCTTGTTTCTGACTAACTCTCATCGGTTCGCCGCGATTTTGAGGGTGTTTGTCGGCCTCACGACATGTCTGTCTCTTAAGACTGCCGCGCAGATCGACACGCACCTCCAGCCCACCAACCCGAAATCCGTCCAATCGCTGAGTTATGCCGGCGCGACTGCGGTGCCGATCGACGATCTTTACTACACTCGATCCATCGGTGGGACCAGTTGGTCGCCCGACGGCAAAGAAATTGTTCTGGCTACCAATCTCTCGGGACGAACGAATTTGTGGAAAGTTAGCGTTACCGGCAGTTGGCCAATCCAGTTATCCCAGTCTGAGGATGCCCAACTCTCTCCCACTTACTCGCCCGATGGTAAGTGGGTCGTCTACGAGCAGGATAAAGGCGGCAATGAGCTATACGACCTTTTCGCAATCCCGTCTAGCGGCGGCACGCCCGTCAACCTGACCAATACGCCTGAGACGCGCGAGCTTTCGCCTGAATTCTCGGCCGATGGCAACTGGCTCGTCTTTGATGCCAAGACTTCCAAGTCACCCAATGTGAATGTCATGGTGATGGATTGGCATACGCATGCGGTGCGCGCACTGACTGCTGAGACGACGCCTAATCACTATTGGAATCGAATCTGCTGGAGCCACGATGGCAAGTACATTTTCGCCGCCCGCATGGAAAACAGTTTTGCGGATTCGGATGTTTATCGCATTGAGGTCTCGACCGGCAAAGCCGAAAACCTCACGCCCCACACTGGAGCGTCTCTCCACGCAGCTTCCGCACTCTCTCCCAATGATGATCGACTGCTGATCAGTTCCAACGAAGGAGTCGCACGCTCACGCGTCGGAGTTCTGAACCTGGTCACCCGCCAGACAACATGGATGACAGACGGCACGTGGGACGCCGAGCCCGGCGACTGGTCCGCCGACGGACGCGTGTTTACATATAGCGTCAATCAGGACAGCCGGCGGGCGGTTTACCTGGTTGATGCGCGTACCCTGAAGACAGCGAAGCTCGAGACCCTTGAAGGGCTCAACTCGATAAGTGGTAGTCCGAACGCCTTCTCGCCGGGCAGCAATAAATTGCTGGTGCATCATGAAAGCGCGCGCCAGCCAGGCGATCTCTGGGTCTACGACTTAGCCTCTCACTCTGGGACTCAACTGACTTATTCCGCTATCGCCTCACTCGATGCGAGAAACATTCCTCCCTCGGCAGTAGTCCATTACAAAAGCTTCGATGGAACTATCGTCAGCGCGATCCTCTGGATTCCTTTCAACTTGAAGCGCGATGGCAGCAACCCCGCTATCGTTATCGCTCATGGCGGCCCGACATGGCAAACCGAGGACGGTTGGAACCAGACTGCAGTGGCGCTCGCCTCTCGGGGATATGTCTGTATCGCTCCCAACGTGCGCGGCTCGACGGGCTTCGGCATTCCGTTTCAAAAGGCCAATTTTCAGGATCTCGGCGGCGGTGATCTTCAGGACGAGGTATACGCGATTGAGTTCTTGAAACAAACCGGGTACGTCGATGCCAAACATGTCGGTATTACCGGAAGTTCGTACGGCGGCTTCATGACCATGATTGCCGTCGGCAAGACGCCCGAGTTATGGGCGGCGGGCGTCGAGCAATATGGAGTAGCAAACTGGCGCTCCATGTTGGCGCATGCCGACCCATTCCTTCAGGAATACGTCAAGAATTTGCTCGGCGATCCGGAGCGCGATGCCGCCGCCTACGACAAGACATCGGTTCTGCAATACATTGGGTCCGAGAAGGCCCCGCTTTTGCTTCTGCAAGGTGAAAATGACGTTCGTGTTCCGAAGGAAGAAGCCGAACAGATCACAGAAAAGCTCCGAGCGCAGGGCAGCACATTCGAAGTTCATTACTATCCGCAAGAAGGTCACGGTTGGCGCAAGCGCGAAGATCAGATCGACGCGCTGCGCCGGACGGTCGCTTGGTTTGACCGCTACCTCATGGCGAAAGAAGGCAAATAATGAAAATGACGATTCGCAAAGAATTACGCCTGCTCAAAGCATACGTTGGAATTTCATCGGTTTTGTTTGGAGTTCTGATTTTCCTAGCCGCCGAACCGAACCACAAGGTGAAGTTCGAGGAGATCGACGCCGAGCGCATCAACATTGTCGAGAATGGCAAACTGCGGCTAGCTATTTCGAACAACGAGCGGTCGCCGGGCCCGACCATAGGCGGCCATTACATGAAGACCCGCGAAGGCAAGCGCGGCGCCGGCCTCATCTTCTTCAATGACGAGGGCGATGAGTGCGGAGGCATGACGTGGGAAGGCAAGAAGGAAAACGGCAAGATCGTCGCCGATTCCAGCTTCATGTTTGACCAATACGATCAGGATCAGACTGTCGGGATCTCTTACCGGCAATCGGGCGATGATCGTTCATCGGGGTTACGCGTGTGGGAGAGATCGCTCACTCCCATGGCGCCGTTTGCAAAAAAGGTAGAGGATGTCGAACTCATGCCGGACGGCCCAGCCAAAACCGATGCCATGAAAAAGCTCCGTGAAGAGGCTATTGCAGCTGGAGCGGGGGGCGTTCCCAGGGTCTTCGTCGGCCGCGGTGCGAAGAACGAAGCCACAGTTACACTATCCGACACAAAAGGAAAACCCCGGATCGTGATGTCTGTGGATGGCTCTGACGTAGCGTCGCTACAATTCCTCGACGATAACGGGAAGACGGTTTATACGCTTCCCGCCAAGCCCGTCGCTCCCTAAGGGGGCGACTGAATGCTTGTGATCGTTACGGGCTTTCCTTGTACCAACGGAAGCCCGTGCGCTGCTCTTGCGCTACTTTCTTGAGAACCGATACATTCCTGCGGCGATGCACGTTCGCACACGCCACCAACACCGCATCCAACAATGCCATGCCAGCTACATACGAGTCCGCAAACGAGAGGTGCTCGGTTGAGGTAACGAAGAACTGGTCGGCAAACCGCGCCAGCGGAGAAAGAAACGTGTCGCTGATCGCCACGCAGAACGCTCCACTCTCGTGCGCGTACTTGAAGCCCTCCACCGTCTGCTGCAAGCCCCGGCCGTAACTGATCGCGATCACAACGTCCTTGTTGTTGAGATGCCGCACCCGGTGCACGATTTCTCCTGGAGTAAGTGCCGCCACCGTATTAAGCCCGAGCGTTCCCAGGTTATAGTCGAGATATAAGGCTAGGCTCCTTGAAAGATCTCCGGCAAACACAAGAACTCGGCGTGCCCCGTGTAGGCGATTCGCGAGCGCCACGACCCGCGGCCGATCGAGACTGCTACGTAACCGCCGTAGGTTCTCAATATCGCGATCAATCGATTTCGCGATCAGCGCCTCGACACTATTGCCGTTGTCGGAACTTTCCAGGGAATCGAGCGCAGTCGAAAACGCGACCGAACGATCATGCAGATATTGCTGAAAGTCGTGATAGCGCTTAAACCCCATCGCCTGAACGGTGCGCAGGAGTGTTGCCGCATTGATTTTCAGCTCCCGGGAGGCTGTTCTAAGGCTGAGCAGCACAAACGTTCTCGGCTCGGCCAGAATCTTCCGCACGATTTCCTGCCGACTGGGCGCGAGCCTATCCATCATCTCCGCCGAGCCATTTGACGCCGATCCGGAATGTTGTTTGCGAACCATATGTTGCACATCAGGCACTGACGAGGAGTCGCACCGCAAGCGACGCAGTCTCTCACGTCAAAAACCATTTAGAGCCAACGGTGAATCCTAGCAGTTATCGCAGAACGGTCAAGCTCTTTTAATCGTGAGGAAGGAGGCGAGAAGTAAGGCGAAAGTAGCCTATCACGATTTGTTTCATCCGCAACGCTTGTTGCATCAATGGCCTAGGTGCCCAGCCTAGCTTTCTCGCGCCACCACCGGTATGGGATAAGGCCCGCCAGAATAAGAAGGAGGCCCACCGAGGATCGTACTGGCCTCGCCATCCATAACCCGCCGGAAAGCGCAAAAGCGCCAATTACAAACAGAACCGGAGTAACGGGATATCCCCATGTTCGATATGGGCGCGGGAGTTCCGGCTCAGTTTTACGCATGCGCATCATTGAGACAACCGCCATCCCATAAAACATCCAGTTGGCGAACATCACAAGCGACGTCAGTTCTTCGAATGTTCCCGTGAGCGCCAATAAAGTCGCCATTCCGCACTGAAATACCAGCGCATTTCCGGGCGTTCGAAACCGAGGATGGATTTGCGCTGCAAACCGGAAGAATACCCCGTCCCGAGCCATGGCGTAATCCACGCGAGCTCCACTCAATATCGAAGAATTCAGCGTTCCAAGTGCAGACACTGCCAGGATCAATGTGACCCATAGTGCGGCCTTTCGTCCGACAAGGGCAGCAAAAACGTCTGAAGCGGGATTTTGAGACGAACCCAGGGCTTTAATTGGCAGCGCATAAAGACAGACAAAATTAAATAGTAAGAAAACCACAATGACGAAAAAGACTCCGGTGACAATTACCCGGTGAAAGTTTTTCCCCGGGTCCTCGACCTCCGACCCCACAAGATTCAGGTCGTTCCATCCGTCATAGGCCCAAGCAGTTGCCGCAACGGCGGTCCAAAAACCAATAAAAGATCCATTCTGGAAAGAGAACCTCGCGAGTAAGTTGACCGGTTCGACATGTCCCAAGATTCGCGACAAGCCGGCGCCGATGATGGCAAGGATGGAAATTACTTTGACCGCCGTGAGCGCAACCTGCAAACGTCCTCCCTGCCGAACTCCAAGATAATTGACGAAGGTAATTGTGATGAGAGTAATGGCGGTGATCGCCTGCGCCCATGTAAGAGCGACTTCGACGTGGACACGCGATGTGAGCCCCTGCAAATGGAAAACCCCAACAGTATTGGCGAGAGTCGGCCACAGGAAGCCGCAAAAGCGCAGAAATCCCGCGGCAATGGCGGCCACTGAAGCCGGTCGCGCGACCATTGAATGCGTCCAACCGAACAAAAAGCCCCACGCTTTGCCAAGGCCCCTTCCCAGATACACATACTCACCACCTGCCTCAGGAATAGAGCTTCCAAGTTCGACATAGCACAAGGCGCCGAGAAGTGAAACCACGCCGCCCACGACCCAGGCAGCAATCGCCCATCCGCCACTTCTCGCGTCACTGGCTACTTCACTTGGCTTCAGGAATATCCCCGTGCCGATCATCGTTCCAAGAACGATAGATGACGCCGCAGCCGGGCCTAACGCTCGAACCAGCCCGAGCCGGCCATTCTTCTCAGTTTGGTTATGCGATCTGCCCGCGTTCAATTTGTCATCACCTGGCGATAGTGACATGATTTTGGCAGTCGCGGGCATGGGATTGTCCGGTATCCAGGATGGGGGCAGCGTTAATACGCTGTTCACAGATTCCGAGGCCTGGCTTGTCCGGAGTTTCTCAGACCATTTCGCGTTCGCGCCTCGCTGGGAGTTTACAATAGTGCAACACACGTTGCATCTCGTGGGCATCGAAATTCCGTGCGGTGAACGATGGCAGATCTTGTAACCGGTCTTGCGGGAGATCAGGAATGCGGTGTTCAGGAACTCACCGATAAAAGCCGACGCTCCCTATCGCTACGCCGTCAGCTTCCATTGCAGGCGGAGAATTTCATCCCTAACCGAAGTACGAGCACCTCAAGCTGGGGGTGGCTGTAAAATCCGCGAGATCCTGAAAAGGTGGTTGGATAGTGGGCTGATTGTGTGTTGCGAACCATCCTCTGAGAGCGTGTTCAATATTGCTCAGACAGCCTTAGAACTTCACGCCACTATGGGAATACCCCTAAAAGGAGGGCCTCCATATGGCCCCAATTCCCGAAGACCGAGACTGGCGTTCTATTGCCGCACAGGCAAGCAAAGAAATGGATGAAGACAGACTGCTCGTACTCGTGAATCAACTTTGCAGCGCGTTCGACGAGTGTCACAAACGACCTCAATCGGAGCATGATCAATCGTCCCGCTTTGGAAGATGCGACGTAAAATCATGCTAACTTTGCGAGGCAATTCACTTACACACTGAACCATCGGTACCGCCTGATTGGCCTCGGTTGTGCGATTTTCGTGTTCGGCGCCCATTTCGCCCATGCAGGAATCGAGTCTCGACGAGATCGGAAAACTCTGCGGACAAATCACAGTTTCCGGCAAAAAAAGTGTGCAATTTTGGGCAGTTCTGATATTGCGAATTTTCGTAGCATTAGTCGCTTGACAGACCGGAAATGAGAAAAGGCAAACATCTGTCAGCCGCGCTCCAGCGATTATTCTTGCCACATTCCTGACCAACCGTCACTGTCGAAGAAGAGGGGCATGCGAACACTAGCCACCGTGCCACAGGACTGCAGGAGCTCAAGAGTTTTGCTGTTTTCGGCGTTTTGTTTTCTAGTCGTCGTTGCCCTTGCTTCGGGCCAAGCTCGGAAGCCGGTTGCAGACAAGAGCGCTCAGCTCGCCAGTTCCCCTACAACCAGCGCAGCTTCGTCCGATGCCTCCAAGTACGTGGGAGCCGAGACCCGCAAGACTTGCCACGAGGAGATCTACAACAGTTGGGAGAAGACACCGCGCTCCATGTCTCGGAGCTTTCTGATACTCAAAAAAGCCCCGCGGTATAATGTCGAGCGGGGCAGCCATGAAAACTCCTTACGGCCTAGCAATCATCGAGGACTGCCTCACCTGCCCGATGCACAAGGACCATCTCTTTTGCGATCTGTCTTCGGCGGCACTTCAGGGATTGGACGCTATATCATCCTCTGCAACTTATCCTAAAGGGGCGATTCTTTTTGTCGAAGGCCAGGACCCTCGGGGCGTTTTCGTGATCTGTAATGGGAGGGTGAAGTTGTCTGCCACCTCCGCGGCGGGCAAATCATTGATTCTGCGCATCGCAGCCCGAGGGGAAGTGGTGGGGCTGCCCGGAACCATCTCCGGAAAGCGCTATGAGGCCACGGCCGAGACGCTGGAGCCGGTTCAGGCCAATTTTATTCCGCGTGAACCATTCCTTGAGTTTCTGCGGGCGCACGGGCAGGTGGCGCTTCGAGTGGCGCAGGCGCTCAGCGATATTTACTACGCGACTTATCGCGAAGTTAGATATCTTGGGCTTTTAGGATCGGTCGAGGAAAAGATGGCTTGTTTCCTGCTTGATTTCGCAGCCGGGCAAGTCTCGGAAGATGGTGGGACGCGCGTCGTATTGACTCTGACGCACGAAGAAATCGCCGAGATGATCGGCTCGACCCGCGAAACAGTGACCCGCTTGTTCGCGGATTTCAAGCGCAAGGGTCTCATCGCGGTTCGCGGTTCGTCGCTCATCATCGCCGACAAGGCTGGCCTCCAGAAGTTACTTCAAACCTAGTCTTCCCAATTCCAGAGATCTGCTTTTCTCTCACTTTACTGAAGTGATTCAGCTCACATTACGGTGTGACGCACATCACGGAGCGGCTGTTGCCGGTTCGCGCACAATCGGCCTGCATACATTTCACGGTGAATAATATTCCCAGACTGGACGCGGCCGGTGGAGTGGTCTTCTCGAGAGTGAGCAATCTTGAACAGTGTTGGACTTGCAGGTCACTTTAGAATTCTTGCAATTTCCAAGTAGGCGGAACGGTGCCTATGGGGCTTCAGGCCTGCGGAACACTGCCTGACGTTGATGGAATGGAGTTGGTTGGGTGAGTCGAAAGCGGGGGCTTCAGACTTGTGAGCCAGAAAATCTGCCAGAGAGTCTCTCGAGTTCTTCTGTTCTCCGCGCTATGTCTTTTCTCCGTTGCGTCTGCTTCGAGTCAGGCTCGTCAAGAGACCGACAAGAACGCCCAATCCAGTAGCTCTCAATCTGCTGCCGCGCCCGCGCCGACTACGCCCTCCACCGAGGTATCTCAGTATGT
This sequence comes from uncultured Acidobacteriaceae bacterium, assembly GCA_963803645.1. Taxonomy (GTDB): domain Bacteria; phylum Acidobacteriota; class Terriglobia; order Terriglobales; family Acidobacteriaceae; genus Acidiflorens. The sequence continues at coordinate 409,755 of CAWDNK010000008.1, forward strand.
CGGCGCGGAGACCTGCAAGACTTGCCACGAGGAGATCTACAACAGTTGGGAGAAAACACCGCACTGGAAGACGACTCTCGATACGAAAAGCGGCCCATCGCACCAGGGCTGCGAGGGGTGCCACGGCCCTGGCGGCGAGCACGTGGCCGGCGGCGGCGACAAAACTAAGATTTTCGTATTCGAAGGGAAGTCCAGACAGGAGACCAGCGCCCGCTGCCTAACCTGTCACGGCGAAAATCATGTGCAATCGCACTTTGCGGAGTCCGCGCACGCCAGCAGCGACATCGGGTGCCTTGACTGCCACTCTCCCCATCACGCCAAGAGTGAAGAGTTCCTGCTGGTTCAGGACCAGCCCCAGCTGTGCTACGGGTGTCATACCTCTGCCAAGGCCGATTTCGCCAAACCCTTTCACCATCGAGTCAATGAAGGTATGGTGCAATGCAACGACTGCCATAACCCTCACGGAACCGCGACCGTTCGGCAGCTACGGTCCCTGCCGAGTGGCGATTTCATCTGCTACAAGTGCCACGCCGACAAGCAGGGGCCATTCGTCTACGAGCACGTGCCGGTTAAGACTGAAGGCTGCACGAGTTGCCACACGCCGCACGGTTCGACCAATCCGCGGCTGCTCAAAGTGATGCCGGTGAACATGCTCTGCCTCCAATGCCATACCTTCCCGACTCAGGGGCCAGCGGGGCCGGTACACAATCAATCCGCGAAGTACCAAGCCTGCACCATGTGCCACAACCAGATTCACGGGTCGAACTTCAGCGATGTGTTTTTCAAGTAGGAGCAGCAATGGCGCCGCCAAGAAGACTTGCCGTGCGATCGATAGTGCTCGTAACACTCATGGGCGCAGCGCTTGTGTTGTCATCCGGCAGACTCGTTGCGCAAACTCCTGCGGCGAGCCCACCTCCGGAGCCGCCCGCGGAGCCGGATGGCGCCGTCCGCGGCGGTTACCTGATTCACTCGTCGATCGAAGCAGGCTATCGCTCCAGCGTGGTGAGCGGCAGCGGCGACATGTACGACACTCTGGTGAACCTCCAGACTGGGCCTCGAATTCTTGGGCAGACGCTATCGATGCATTCGACCGATCATATGGGCGTGCTGTTTGACAATCTTTACGTCAACAGTTTCGGATGGGGTGGCGAGCCCAACAATGCATTGCGCCTTCGGGCAGACAAGAACAAGTGGTACGACCTGCAAGGCAGTTTTCGTCGCGACCAGAGTTTCTCTGACTTCGACTTGCTTGCGAATCCGCTGAATCCACCGCCTCCACCGGCCCCCGGGGGCTCTACCCCATCGATTCAGGCGCAAGACTCGCCTCACTTATTCGATACGACGCGGCGCATGAGCGACATGGATCTCACGCTGCTTCCGCAATCGCGTGTGAGCCTTCGGCTCGGCTATTCGCACAACAACATGACTGGGCCTTCTTTCAGCAGCATCCACGAAGGAACGGAAGCACCGCTGTTTCAGCCAGTCAATACCACCCTGAATTCCTATCGCTTGGGCGTCGACTGGAGGATCGCGCCACGCAGCGTTCTTAGCTACGATCAATTCCTCGATTACTACAAGGGGGACACGGACACTTCGCTGGCGCCTTTCGAGCCGGCGATGCTGCCCTCGCCGGGAGTAGGCTCGGTCGAGTTGGGGTTGTCCATCGACACCGTCAATAAGGAACCGTGCGCCGTGCCGACCGGGCAGCCCAGCCTGATCGTCAACGGAGTGCTCACCAATATCACATGCAGCGCGTACTTCAGCTATGCGAGGAGCGAGCGTGTTCGCACCTCCACGCCCACGGAGCGGTTAAGTTTGCGGAGCAGTTACTTCCCGCGAGTGGAGATTCTGGGATCTTATTCTTATAGCTCCGCCGTATCGAGCACTCCGTTGAACGAGTCTTTCAGCGGGCTGATCACGCGCACCAACACCCTCGCTTTCACGGGCACCGGAACTGGCGCCGCCAACCGCATCTCCGACGTCGTTGATCTGGAAGCCACCGTGCATCTTACTCAACGTCTCCGTCTGATCGAGAAGTTCTATTTTTGGGCCTACCGCATTCCCGAGAATGGAGATTTCATCGAGAACGACTACAGTTGTGCAACGCCGCCGTGCAATCTTCTGAGTACACCGCTCACCACCCCAACCGTGACACCCACGGTGATCCAGTCGTCTTTTAACCAGGACTGGAAGAAAAATCAGCTTGAATTGGCTTGGGACATTTCGAAAAAGATAGGCGCGCGTATCGGTTACCGCTATGGCGACCGGAACTTTAACCACTTCAACGATTTTCTGCCCGGAGACCTGGACCATTTTGTGGGCCTGGAAAAAACGGCGCTCTTCGGGCTATGGGCGCGGCCCACCCATGCGCTGCGATTGAATTTCGATCTCGAGCACACCAATTACAACGCAGTGTTCGTCCGCATTTCGCCGCGCAAAGAAGCTCGCTACCGCTTCCAGACGACATATACACCGCGGCCTTGGATGGTCGTGGGCGGGTCCATCAATATTCTGCAAGACTCGAATGCCGACGCCTTGACCCAGTATGTGGGACACAATCAAAACTATGGCCTCACTGCCGCGCTCGCGCCGCGCGAGCGCATCGGCATGGATTTTGCTTACAACTTCAATGGCGTGATCCAGAATGCCCTGATCTGCTTCAATGACACGCCGCCCACCGGTGTCATCCTCCCCTTTGTGACCAATGCCGGCTCCTGTGCGGCGAACGACCCGAGCAACCCTCTGCTGGCAGACTCGTATTACACGAACCACACTCACTTCGGGATGGCCACCGTCAGGTTTATCCCTGCAAAGCGGTTCACCGTCAACGTGGGCTACAACATCACCAGTGTTGATGGCAGCGTTCCGCAGTTCAACATTTTGCAGCCTCTCGGTTCCTCCGAGTACAAGTATTCGCAGCCAGTGGCGAACCTGAGCGTGGATTTAGGCCACAAACTGGCCTACAACATGGGCTGGAACTATTACCAATACAACGAGGGTTCATTTGTCGGACCCACGGCGCCGCGTTATTTCCACGCCAACTTGCTGACCGAGTCATTGCGCTATGCATTCTAAAGTTATGCAACAACGAATAAAAGCGACTACACGTCTTAGCTGAGGAGCTTGAAATGAAAAATGTGAATATCTTCGTTCTTACTCTGGCGGCCGTCCTGGCGAGTATGCTCGCCCTGGCGCCGTCAGCACATGCCCAGAATGCGGCGGCAACCTATAAAGCCAAGTGCGCCGGATGTCATGGCGCGGATGGAAAAGCGAACACCGGTCCCGGAAAGGCGCTCGGAGCACATGATTTTGGTTCCGAAGAAGTGAAGAAAATGAGCGATGCCGATCTTATTCGAAGCATCACCGACGGCAAAAACAAAATGCCCGCTTATGGCAAGAGCCTGAAGGGGCCAGAGATTATGGATCTGGTCGCCTACATCCGGGGATTGAATCAAAAATAGTCGCTGGAGCAGAAATGCCGCGCGGAATTCAAGCAATGAGCGTCAAGCAATGATCAATCCCGAGACTCTCGTGTTCGTTCTGATTGGCGCCAGCATCTTGCTTGCGCTGGTGGTGGTCATCCGGCCCTCCATCACAGTTTCGCGCGAGGGCAAAATGATCGCGTTCCTTGCCCTCTTCATCGTGCCGGTCGTGACAGCGGGGGTGGGCACATCGGAGCACATGGAACGATCGGAACAGACTCAGTTCTGCCTGTCTTGCCACATCATGGAGCCCTACGGGAAAAGTCTCTACGTGGACGATTCGGCTTATATTCCGGCGGCTCATTTCCAGAACCATCGGATCCCCGCCGACCAGGCCTGCTACACCTGCCACACCGACTACGCCATGTACGGCACTCTTCAGGCCAAGCTGGAAGGGCTGCATCACGTTTACGTCTATTGGTTCGGAACGCCGATGAATCCGATTCGTCTTTACCATCCTTATAACAACCGCGAATGCTTACATTGCCACGCTGGGGCACGTTCCTTTGAAGATCCAACGCACATGGCCATGATGGGCGACTTGAAGGCGAACAAACTCTCGTGCACGACAAGCGGATGCCACGACACCTTCCACAATGTCGACAAACTGGGGGAGGTAAAGTTTTGGAAGCCGCTGGAATGACGAGAGAGGAGAACCGCAAGCCATGCTAAATAAGTTGAGAGTTTCCGGTGTGCTCCTGATCTTAGGCCTCATAGTCGAGGCCCTTAGCCTGTGCTGGAATACTGCGCTTTCCTTTATGTCTTTTGTCATCATCGGCGGCTTGTTTTTCGTCTCGGGCATCCTGCTGTTTCTGTATTCGCTGGTTTCCCCTAAGCCTACTGTTGAATAGAGTCGGCGCGAGAGGTGAACGCGCTGTTAGAAGATAAGTAATATCGTGCCGCCGCCTCGACTGAAATAGAAAAGCTCCCGGACGGCCTTCGTTCCTGATCGCGCGGAGCTTGAGTCGAAAGAAAAAGCCACTGCGTACTCCGCCGAACGGCGTTCCCACACTCGAAAAAGCAACTACTTTTCTCTTGTGTTGCACCACGAAAACACCCCTGATCTGGGACGGATTCGGTTGTCAAAAAGATAGCGTGTCATCAGGGCAGGCTGGTACCTACATTTCCAAAATTCAGTCTGACCGCAGAACACTCACTTCTCTCCCGGTGCTGAACTACAAATGCGCTCAGATCCCAACCAGAGATGTGCCAGGTATCTAAGGTTACCTTTGTTTCCCCGGGTCACCGTGTATTCCTCTCCGTCCCGGACACGAAGCCGGTATTCCCCTCTCGATACGGGCCACAACTCGTCCACAAAAGATGTGTTCACCAGAACCGAACGGTTTGTGCGAATAAAGCCGTAGGGTTTGAGTTTCACGGCCAGGGACGAGAGGGACTCTCGCACTAGATATGAACTTGACCGATGTTTCAGAGAAGCGTAGTCACCGAGAGCGTGCACGGTGAAAATGTCGGCTGTCTCTAGGAAGAAAATCTTGCCTTTGGCCTTGACTGCGATTCGCCAAGATTGTCGCTCCGCGAGAAGCTCCAATTGCAGCGTGACTCCATCACGCCTGCCAGTACCTCCTTCCATCGTTTCCGCATGCACCGTGAGTTCCCCTTCTAGCATGGATTTGTCCGAGCGATCACGCTTGGCCTCGACGGATGCGATTGCATTCTCGTTCGCTAAACCAGCGGAGACAAAAACACTGAGTGAGCAGGTTGTTGAAAACGGAACACGTTTAGCACTCCCGTAGGCATGACGTGTAAGACAAATGCATTTCGACAGCGCCAATAAACAATCGACCTCGCCTTTGAAGCGAGAACTCGTGCACGACCGGGTCCAAAGTTGAGTGATCGCACCGTCGAATGCTTGCGCGACCAAATATGTTCTCCTAAGTCGTTGCAAGAGATGGCGCGCACCATCCAATATGGACGATAGCCACCAACAGCTTGCGATCGATCGAGTCGAGTGCTGCCAGTCCCGCTACCTTCGCATCCCAAGCCCGCTGAATAGCTTAGATTGACAGTGCATTTGTTATGTCCGGCTTACGCCGGAATATGGAATTCCATTTCATCAGTCGGCAGTTATTCGAAAAAGTATAGATTGCCTTCAGACGCCCAGCGAAGAGCATCATGCCCTTGACCTACACCGACCCTGAGACTGAAACCGTCTTCTCGATTTTCTGTAGAACCGTCACAAAGCAGCGACTTCAGCTTCCGTCCGGCTCGCAGAGTGCTGTAGGCAGGGGTGACTTGATCCAGTTTCCCCTGCTGGTCGGTGGTAAGTGGATTCTAGTGATAGTTCTGAGCTTGCGAAAAGGTACAAGGAGAAATCAATGCAATCTGCATTCAGTCGGACTCGCCTCCTATTGGCATTTGTGGTTTTGGCCCTTTGCATTGGTGCATTCGCGCAAGGAGGCACCAGCGAATTGACCGGCCTGGTAACCGATCAAACGGGTGCTGTTGTCCCAGGCGCGCCTGTGAAGCTCACCAATAGTGCGACCGGTGAAGTGCGTACGACTACTACCACGGATGCTGGGACGTATCGCTTCCCGGCGTTGCAAGTCGTCGGAACCTACTCGCTCGAAGTTGCTCCGAAAGGATTCAAGACGGAGAGAGTGCAAGACATCGTCGTCACGGTGGGCACGATCGTAACGCGCGACGTGAAGCTGGACGTCGGAACGGCCAGCGAGCAAGTCACCGTGGAAGCGGGCGCGCAACTCGTGCAGACCGAGGATTCCTCGCTCTCGCAGAACGTCGACAGTCAGGTCTGGAATAACATGCCGCTCGAAGCGCGCAGCCAGAATGAGTTCATGGGACTAGTGGCAGGTGCCGAGCCCGCAGCCGAGGCTAACGTTGCTGACCGCGGTCCAGCCGTGAACGGCACTCGACCCGGCACCGGCAACTTCATGGTGGAAGGTTTCAGCAACAACGATCAGAGTTTGGGCGGAGCGGCCAATACCATGGTCGGCCCGGGCGGCGCGGTGACGACGATCTCGCCGGATGCCATTCAGGAGTACCGTGTTATCGACGGGACACCCCCAGCAGAGTATGGCCAGGCTGGCGGCTTCGTGACGGATACCGTGCTCAAGGGCGGAACCAACAAGTGGCACGGCTCGTTGTTTGAGTACAACCGCATCCAGGCTCTCGCCGCCAATAGCTGGTTCTCGAACGCGGCGGGCGAACAGGATCACCTTATCCGCAACCAGTTTGGCGGATCTGTTGGCGGTCCCATCATCAAAGACAAGACCTTCTTCTATTTCACCACTGAGTTTCACCGTCTCCGTACCGCCACGCCTTTGACGGGCAATACCTTTACTACGGATTTTGTAAACTTTGTTAACAGCGGCGCATTCGAAACGTTCATGGAAAGCGATACAGGCCAAGCCAGCCCGACGGGCGGCATTTGCTATGTCCTAACGGGCGCCACTTGTCCGGGGGCTCTCTCCTCGACCAATACTCTTGGGTCCGTGTATAGCAAGGAGGTCGGAGCTCAGCCTTTGGTACTCTGCGGCACGGGAAGCAGACCGTGCACCAACCCCACGCCATTTGCCGGCGGATTTTACCCATCCGGTCTCGGTGCTTACTACACCGACAACTTCTTTGGAGGCACTCTCCCGATTACTCAGATTCAATATCCAGTCAATATTTATGGGACGACGACGATCGGACAAGGCGAAATCCTGAATCAGGGGCGCTATGCAACTAAGTTCGACCATAAGTTAGGCCCGAAAGATCAACTGAACGCGGCTTACCTTTATGACGATGAGGACGAGACGGTTCCTTATGGCGGAAACAACACCTTCGGACCAACCTTGCTCGATCACTTCCGGGCGCAAAACGCTGGCATTACCTGGACTCACACCTTTAGCCCAACTGTTCTGAACCAGGCTCGCGTCTCATACGTGCGGCATACGAACAACGAATTGGCAGACCCGGCGGTCGCGGGTATACCCGACACATTTGTTTTCTGGGATTCACCTACGATCGGTCTGGGCAACAACTCCGGCTCACCCCAGTACTTTACTGAGAATGAGTTCATCTACAAGGACGATGTTTCCATAGCCCGCGGCAAGCACAACTTCAAAACCGGCGGCGAGTACCGGCGCACCCGCAACGGCAGCAGCTTTGACTCATACATGAATGGCGTCAACGCCCTTCAGGGCACCGAAGATTTGCTGACGGATGGGAACTTTACCAATCAATTGGAAGAGTATTTGTACGGAGGCAGTACTCTCTTCGGATCCTTAACCTATGCAGAGGCTTCGCTGAATCCCCTCACGGGCACGTTGCCGAACTACTATCGCGGCTATCGCGCCAACGAAGCGGCGGCTTACGTCCAGGACGATTGGCGGGTCAACTCGCGACTCACGGTTAACTTGGGCGTGCGATGGGAGTATTTCGGACCTCCGCACAATTTCCAAGCCGGCCTCGACGCCAACTTCTATCAAGGTACATCGGTAACTCCGATTTCCACCACGAGCACGAATCCGTTTTTCCCGGTGAACAATTCGTACCTTGCTTTGTTCGCCAGCGGAACGGTTCAGCAGCGGAACCACGATCTGTGGAATAAAGATCTGAACAACTTTGGTCCGCGTCTTGGCTTCGCCTACGACTTGCTAGGGAATCAGAAATTCGTCCTTCGCGGTGGTTACGGCGTCAACTACGACCGGATTTATAACAATGTCTTCGAGAACATCCGGTTCAATCCGCCGTACTTTGCGGTCGGTCTGTTAGGGGTATTCGGCAACGGTTCGACCATTGACCCCGGGCAGACGGCCTCTCTGATTTCGGATCCCTTCGTCGGTACCTCCACCTTCGCCGGAAATGGGTTAACGCCAGAACTGCGCGCTATCGACCAGAACATTGTGACCCCGTACTACGAACAGGCACACCTCGGTATCCAGTACCAAGTTGCGAAGGACATGGTGCTCGAATCGAACTACGTGGGCACATTTGGCCACAAGTTGATCGGCATTCTGAACCGGAACACCTTTGACGGCCGTCTGGCGGGAGATCCGACCCTACTCAACGGCAATTACGGCAATATCAACTTCCGTACGAACTGTTGCGATTCGAATTACCACGGATTCCAGACGACATTGCGCAAGCGGTTTTCCAACGGTCTTCAATTCAACGCCAATTACACGTATGCAAAGGCGATGGATGATCTGAGTGACGCCTTCGATGGTAAAGGCACCGCAAACGGATTTCCGACCGACGAACTCACCCCCCATCTTGACTACGGTCCGGCCGACTACAACGTGAAACACCGTGGCGTAGCCAGCTTTGTCTACGATCTGCCGTTCGCGAAATCGAACCGGTGGCTCGGGGGTTGGCAGTTCAACGGGATCGTTTCGGTTCAAAGCGGGGCGAACTTCTCGGTAGACGACAGCGAAGTCGATAGTAACGAAGACGGTATCGTCAACGACAGAGCCGTCTACCTTGGTTCCGGTGGCATCAGCAGTACGATCGATCACAACATCAGTCCGGCCCATGGCTACCTGCGCTCCGGAACCAGTTATTGGGGCGAACTCAACGCGAGTCCCTCCGCGCCGGGCGCTGGCTCAGTTTTTACAGCGATTCCATGTCCGATCAATGTCAACGGAGGTCTGTGGTGCAACCAGGGTGAAATGATACGCAACACTCTGGTTGGGCCAGGATTCTTCAACACCGATCTCGGCTTCGGCAAGACCTTCAAACTCACCGAAGGCATAGGGCTCAAGTTTGAGGCTAACTTCTTCAACATGTTCAACCACCCGAACTTTCTGCCGCCGGATGGCAATTTGAACGACGGCACGTTCGGTCAGTCGCTTTCCACTTTCACCAATCAGCAGACCGGAGGTCCCCGGATTACACAGTTAGCAATCCGGTTCGACTTCTAGTCCGAAATCCTTCTGCAAGCACGAAAGGGCCGACCGCAAGGTCGGCCCTTTTCCATTCATGGATGCGCGTGCTACGACCTAGATCAGTCTTTCGCCAGCGCAGCCGTTCCTAACCACGATACAGCAAGGCCCCTTAGATTTTTCTTGTAAGTGCGAGTCACTGTATATTCTTGGCCACCCGATACGGTAAGGAGATAGTCGCCGGTCACCTCCGGCTTAATCGCCTCTACGTGTGAACGGTTCACTAAGAGGGAGCGATGGATTCGAACAAAGCCGCACGGCTTGAGGGTTTCGGCCAACACTGAAATTGACGTACGTACTAGGTAGGAGCCAGATTTGCGTCGTAGTAGTACGTAGTTTCCTTCAGCTTCTGCGGTAACAACGTCAACGGATTCGATAAAATGAACACGGCCGTTCGCCATGACTGCTATCTTAGCTGTTAGTCGCGAGAAGGTTTGCTTCATAATGACAAGGCATGAGATACCCTCATACTCTTCGCGTCAATCGCTCGCAAATCGACGCAGAGGGTAGAGATTCAGCGTCTAGCTCATGAATATTGTCGACTGTTTCTGTTCGGTAGGATGTCTTGCAGCAATAGCGGGTTGTATAACACTATGCGACCTCCTCACACTATGATGAATATGATCACCGCATTCGCGGCACACGATAACTCCAGTCATTAGTTCTGTTACTTCTCTTCCTATGTACACAACACACAGATCATGTCTGGATCCAAGGCGCGCGAATGTCGTACTAAGTTCGCTAGAGATCATGGATATGAAATCCCATCCTTATTGGAGAAGGATGTATTAAAAACCGTAGATGGCGCCCGGCCCCAGGAATATTGTGGGGAAATGCTAAAAGGCCGAAGCTTCGCACCGAAGTGGACGTTTGATCCTAGTGAACGACAAATCTTGTAGATCAGTCACAAACAATCCATTTTACTCATCGTTCGGATAGCGGAGTGCTCCATGCGTAGCCGTTGTCGACATCCTTTGTTGTCGCTCCGGAGGCATCGCATGACACGCTCGCTATCCAATGACTTGTTATACAAAATGGCAGTCTTTGCCGTCTGTATATGCACCTGCATATTCGCCTTGGGGCAAGCCGAGATGGGAACTATCGCCGGCGTTGTCAAGGACACAACCGGCGCAGTAGTAGCGGACGCGCAAGTCATTATCAAGAACCTGGCTACGAATGCGGAAAGAACAGCTTCCAGTGGCAACCTCGGCCAATACGATGTGCCAGCTCTGCCGCCTGGAAACTATGAAGTAACCGTGTCCAAATCCGGATTTAAGACCTACAAGACAAAGATAGAGGTGGCCGTCGGGGGCCACTCAACCGTCGACGCTGACTTAGCCATTGGTAGTGGGAATACAGTGGTCGAAGTAACGGCGGGAGGAGCCGCAACAGAAGTCAATACGCAGACCCAAGAACTTTCGCAGCTCATCAACAACCAGCAACTCGCACAATTGCCCAGCCTCAACCGCAACCCTTATGACTTTGTGGCGATTTCCGGCAACGTGAGCAACGGTGATGCTACCTCCAACGGTGGGCAGTCATCGGTCGCCGGTGGCGGCCAAGAACTCTCCGGCCGTGGCGTCGGTTACAACCTGAACGGGCAGCGCCAATCGGGCACCGAGATTTTGCTCGATGGCGTGGAGAACATTTCCATTTTTAGCGCCTTCATCGGCGAAGATGTCCCAGTCGATGGCACCCAGGAATATAGCGTAGTTACCAACAACTTCTCGGCCGAGTACGGCCGCGCGTCTGGTGGTGTGGTCAATGTCACCACGAAATCGGGAGGCAACGCTTTCCATGGTTCTGCGTGGGAATTCAACCGCCTGGGAGCCTACACTGCCAATACATATGCCAACGTCGCAAACGGTGTTCCGAGGGGCCAATACACGCGCAACCAGTTTGGCTTCTCGGCGGGCGGCCCGATCATCAAGAATAAGTTGTTCGTGTCCGAGACGACGGAGTGGACGCGCGTTCGCAGCGAGGCGAACGAGACCGAGGAGTTATTCGATCCGGGATTCATTTCCGGCAATTCTGCTTACGGCTGGCCGGGGCTGCCGGCAAATGCCCAAAGCTATTTCAATTCCTTCGGTACCGGCGCCTATCCTACTTCCGGCGTGGCTGCCACCGTTGGGCAGTTGGCGGGGGCTGGTCTGAACGTTTACATGCCCAATACGCTGAATACCGTCACCCAAACCGGTACGCCGGCTAACTCGGCGCTGCCGGTTTTCGACACCGTCAATTTCGCTGTGCCATTCAATGATGGCGGCGGCCAACCGCAGAACACCTACGCCTTAGTGGGGCGCCTCGACTACAACCTGAACGAAAACACACAGATGTTTTTCAGGGCTGGAAGAGAGACTATTAATGAATTCCTAGGCACGGATTTTCCCTACAGCGCATACCCCCAGTACGATCTCGGCACGCTCAACCAGAACGAGAGTTATCTGTTTTCAGTGGTCCATACCTTTAACAGCCACCTGCTCAACAGCACCAAACTCAGCTATACGCGCTTCAATGACGAAACCTCATATAACTCAGCTTATCAATCCGTCCCCATGCTGATGTTTTATCCGGGGTCCGATCCCTACACCACTAATCCCATTTCAATGCCGGGTTTGGCCAATGAAAATGCCCCGGGAGCGGGTGGTCTGCCGAGCGGCGGACCTCAGAATACGATCCAATTAACCCACGACCTCTCCTGGAACAAGGGCAGGCACAACATGAAGTTTGGAGGCCAGTACACATACATTCAGCTGAACTGGGCCTACGGCGCTTACGTGCAGGCGGTTGAACAGCTAGGCGGCGACTCACAGGACAGCATAGACAACCTCGTGAATGTCGCGGGCAATCCCGGTGGAAGCCAACTTGGCGGCCAAAGCGGCTTCGCTGGCAGAGTCAATCCGCAAGGCGCGTTCCCCTGTCCAGTGGATCTCAACGGCAACCCCGTCAGCCCATGTCCGGCAAACAGCTTTGTAACTCCTCCGTTGACTACTCCCAGTGATGCGCGAAGTTATCGCTACAACGATTGGGCCCTTTATGGAATGGACAGCTTCAGGCTTACTCCCCGCCTGACGCTCAACTATGGGCTGCGCTACGAACACTACGGCGTGCAGCACAACAATCATCAAAACCTGGATTCGAACTTCTACTTCGGGGCAGGGTCTGGAGTCTATCAGCAAACTCGGAACGGCCAGGTCGACCTTACGCAACAAAGCCCGATCGGACAATTCTGGGCTCCAAGCTGGGGAACTTTGGCACCGCGCGTCGGCTTCGCCTACGATGTTTTCGGCGACGGCAAGAGCAGTTTGCGCGGCGGCTTCGGCATCAGCTACGAGCGCAACTTCGGCAACATCACTTATAACGCGAGCTTTAACCCGCCGGCCAGCGCCGTGATCCAGGATTCTTGCCCAGCTCGAAGTGCAACCTGCGCAGTTTTGGTCACCAATGCCAGTCTTGGCCCTCTGGGATCGCCTGGTCCGTCAATGCCGTTGCCGCCCGTCGAACTACGTTTTAACGACCCCAACATCCACGTGGCGCAGACTCAGTTCTGGAGTTTGTCATTACAGCGCGAAGTAGCTAAGAACTCGATTGTAGAGCTGGGTTACAGCGGCGCTCACGGTGTTCACCTCTATGACCTTAACGACGTCAACCTTCAGGGCGCTGGCCAGGAGTATCTTGGCGACGGTGTAAACGCCGACAACCCGCTGTGTAATTCGAGCAGCGCTCTGGTCGGCCCAACTGGACCGTGCTTCACTCGGCCAAACTTTCAATACACCAATATCAACGAACGAGGTAGCGGGGGCAGCAGTAGTTACAATGCGGCGAATATTAAATTCCAGACCCAGAACCTGCACGACACTGGCCTGAGTTTGGTCGCGAACTACACCTGGTCGCATTCGTTGGATGATATTAGCTCGACCTTCTCGGATAGCCTGCAGGGGGGCTCTGGGAACGGGTATGGCAGCTTGGGCTACACCAACCTTACCGATCCCAAGTTGGATTGGGGTAATTCGGACTATGATGTCCGGCAACGCTTGGTTGTTTCCCCCATTTGGGAAACTCCCTGGTACAAAAATCAGAAAGGCTTGGGCGAGGCATTGGGAGGCTGGTCACTGGTGGGTGTCTTTACCGCCCGCACTGGCATTCCCTTCACGGCGTATGACCTGGACAACGTCGTCAATTTTTACGTTTTCCCGAGGCTTACACCAGCAACTCCGATTACTGACTACCATGTCAGCTCGAATCCGCAGGCCGTAGGCCCGAACCAATTCCTTTTGACGACGTTGCCGCAGCCGGCAAGCCTCGCGGCTCTCAACCCAACTTTAGGTATTTCCGACTTCGGACCATATCCGGCGGGAATGACCGCTCGCAATTCGTTTCGCGGACCGGGCGCGTGGAATCTCGATAGCGCGGTAACCAAGAATTTCAAGGTTACCGAGCGTTTCGGCCTGACCTTCCGCGCGGAGGGCTTCAACATCTTCAATCATCACAATATGTACACAGATACTTTCCTTGTCGGTTCCACTGGTGGCGCAACACCAGTCTACGGACTTAAGGGGGGCCTGGGCAGCTTAGCTGAAGGCGGCAATAACGACGAGCGGCGGTTCGGGCAGTTCTCGCTGCGAGTCAGCTTTTAGCCTGTATTGACGGTTAACTCGTATCGAGGGGAGTTCGGTGATTCCCGGTCTTATGAAACCCCGAACTCCTCTTAGATGACCGCTCGAGTCTCGCGCGGGAACCCACTCTTCCCGCGCGATCTTCTTTAAAGAGCAACTAACCATACAGGGAACAAAGAGACAGACAAACCCCTTGTCAAAGTGTGATCGAAATCTTACGACTGTCATACCTAGAGGTGCCGTACGAACATACCGCAAAGTATCGACTCACAACCCGAAGCCGCCACCCCCAATTCTATCTGTCATTATATCGACGACTCGTTTATTTACAAACCGCGAGTAAGACACCCACACTCTCCGACAGAAAATGTCAGAACGGAGCGGAGGTTATGGACCGGTGCGAGGTCACAGCCTCGGCGGCCTCCGAGATATGACTTGGAAAGAGCCTGCCGAATCGCATTGATGGAGGGTGAAGGGCCAGTATCAGTTGAGGTAATTTACGAAAGGGTTCTGCGTCGAGGCTCGCTGGCATTTTACGGGTACAAAAGGCCTTTCCGGGCGATCACGGTCGTCATGACAGGCCTAACCAGGCGAGGCGAGGTAGCCCTTGAGTTAGAACTTACCGGCGGCAATGCCTCAGGGCGGAGACAAAAGCGCCTTTGGACGAGAGTAGTTCCCGAAACTGCTTGGACCTGACGCTATTTTATCATCGAGACCGAACTGACTCATACGAACTTATGGTTGTCTTAGAGTGATCTAAGTCAGCAGGAAGGTGCTAAGTGTTCTCAGCCTATTAACATCCGTACCAGTGTGTATAATTCTCGATTCACAAGAGGGAGTAATGCAAAGGACAGTCAAAGTGATCGCATTAGGAGCATTTGCGCTAGTTATCGGGCTCGGCGAGTCGCCCGCACAGGCGCAGGACCGGAAAGAAGCGTGCTCGAGCATGGCTCCGGTTGATCAATACGCAAGCATGGTTCCTCTTGATCAGTTCCTAATGGATCGGGGCGCAGAGATCGCAATGGCGCGGACCGCGGCGCCCGAAGCCATCTCACGCGATGCCGACGTCATTGTCCTTGGGCGGCACGGCTATGAAACCGCAGTCAAAGGCAAAAATGGTTTTGTATGCGCTGTGGAGCGAGCGTGGATGGGCCCATTCGAGGGTGATGGTGCAGATAGTTTTTGGAATCCTAAAGTTCGAGGGCCGGTCTGCTACAACCCGCCGGCTGCCCACTCCATCCTGCCATTGACGTACAAGAGAACGGAGATGGTCTTGGCCGGTCAATCCAAAGCTCAGATATTCGAAGGCATGAAGACCTTCGTAAAGCAAGGGATGCCACCCCTGGAGCCTGGAGCCATGGCCTACATGATGTCGAAAGAACAGTACCTTAGCGATGGCAACCACCACAACTGGATCGCCCACTTGATGTTCTACACTCCACTCACGGACGGTTCCGCTCTGGGTGCGGATCTGCTCCATTCTCCCGTCATGCTGCATCCCCAGTTCAGGGGCGTTCCTGAACCGATCGACAATTTCATGATTCCCACAGGCTTATGGTCGGATGGAACGCCGGACCCAGTCAAGTATTAGCAATGCGAAATAATGTGGGCGGTGCGTTCTCAAGAATCATCTGATCTACGAAAGTTACCGCAAACTTCCGGTTTCTCCGTCACTCGCACGTTTCCGCGCGTCGGCGTCCGAGCGCCCTGATGCGCTTTCCCAGCGCTCCTTGGTGGCCTATAATCCGCTGCATCCATGGTCTTGGCGTCAGGCACCAAACTGGGTCCCTATGAGATCGTCGCTCCGCTGGGCGCCGGTGGAATGGGGGAAGTCTATCGGGCGCGAGACACGCGCTTGGACCGGACTGTGGCTATCAAGATTCTTCCCTCGCATTTTGCTGACGACGCGACCCGGCGGCAGCGCTTCGAGCGCGAGGCCAAAGTTGTTTCCGGCCTGAATCATCCCAATATCTGCACGCTGTACGATGTCGGCCCCCACGACGGAGTTGATTTCATTGTCATGGAATACCTGGAGGGAGAGTCGCTGGCCGAGCGACTGGAAAAAGGTCCGCTGCCGCCGGCGCAGGTGCTTCAGTATGGGACTCAGATTGCCAGCGCGCTCGACAAAGCGCACCGCAACGGCGTGACCCATCGCATGCACGGGCGCTTTCTCAAGACGGTCAAACGCTCTTGTTCTCTGAGACCGCGCTCGGAGCCGACTACGCCGTGTGCCTGCGGAAGACCGACGGCTCACCGGTGGTGCGCCTGGGTGAAGGATGGCCCGCAGATCTATCCGCCGACGGCAAGTGGGTCCTTGCCGTGGTCCAATCACTGCCGCCCAAACTCCTGATCTACCCCACCGGCGCCGGTGAGACCCGCCAGCTTGAACGGGGAGCGGCGATCGAACACTACGCCACTGCCCAGTGGTTTCAGGATGGCAAGCGCGTGCTGATTTCCGCCAGTGAGCCCGGGAAGGGCATGCGCTTCTACGTGCAGCAACTCGGCGGGCCGCCGAAACCGGTGACCCCGGAAGATACCCGCGACGGTTTGCTCTCTGCCGATGGGAAGTTCGTTCTGGCACGCGGACCGGATGGAAAATATTTTATCTACCCGATCGCAGGGGGAGAGCCGCGGCCCGTGCTTGGGCTCACCCAAGCCGACTCCCTCGCCCTGTGGAGCACGGATGGGCGATCGGCGATGGTCTATCGCCGTGCCGAGATTCCATACCACCTCGAGCAAGTTGATCTCGCGACCGGGCACCGGATGCTCTTCAAAGAGTTCGCGCCCCCGGATCGCACCGGACTTCTCTCCCTGAGAGAAATCTTCGTCACCGACGACCTGCGCTCGTACGCCTACACCGCCTACTATCAGGTGTCGAGCCTGTTCGTCTCCGACGGCAAGGAATGAAAGAAAGATCCCGACAATCCTCGCCATGTGCCGCCGCAGTCTCGGCCGGCCCGCAACCAGCCACGTATGGTGTCGGAGAGCCACTTTCTGCAAAGACAAGTGGCGCGCCAAAGCCGATGCACTGCGTAGTGTTTGGTTCCAGTCCTTTGGCTACAGCAGCCCGTTCATCTGCAGTCGCAAACCATTCTTCCTGATTTTCGCGGGGCGTTGCCAGTTCGCGAAACTGCTTTTCGGATTCCGCCACTTTCGTCAGCTCTCCGATTGCAACGTCGAGGCAATATACCTGTCCCGAGGCGTCGCGCAGAAACAAGTCTGCAAATGCGTTTCTAGCAACCAATGCCACTCGACGAGCAAGCGGTCGACATCTAAATGGTCTACGGCAAACCAGTCGTGGATCATTCACGGATAACCAGACATCAGTATTGATTGCAGCGAAATGGTAGCACTCCCCGGTCAACTGTCGCTAACAGCGTTTTCACTCAAACCCCTCGGCAAAGGTCATTTAACGCCAAGTCACTAGATTGCGTACCAGTTGCAGGCCCACCTGTGCCGTTTGGTCTCTTTTTCGTCAGGTGGATTTAAAGTCCGCGAGGGAGTCCCTTTGCCGAGGCTTCGGATCCGGGTGGTTCACGGAACGGTTCCACAGCGATGCGCTCGTAACGCACTTCCAGCACGGTCAGGGATTCTGTACCGCCCGGCAATTGAAGGACTACGCTGTCATCCGCTGCCGATTTCATCAGCGCACGCCCCAGAGGTGACACCCAACTGATGTGGTTGCGGTCGAGATCGATTTCGTCTGTGCCCACGATGCTCACCACTCGCTCCGCCCCCGCGGCATTTGCATAACGCACGGTCGCTCCGAAGAATGCCCTCAACTTCGTCCCTGCCTGCCCCGCTCTCGGAGTTTCCGGGTCCACCACTTCCGCGGCTTCGATTCGCTTGGTGAGAAAGCGGATCCGCCCATCGATCTGCCGCAGCCGCCGCTTGCCGTACTGATAGTCGGCGTTTTCACTGCGATCGCCGTTGCTGGCCGCCCACGCCACCACCTCCACCACGGCGGGGCGTTCCCTGGTGAGGAGAAACCGATGCTCATCTTTGAGGCGCTGGAGCCCGCTCGGCGTGATGTAGTTCTTGACTGGCGTCGCGGGGGCGTCCGGTTGTGGTTGTCTCGTAAATCCTTTTCGCATCTCGTAGTCTTTCCAAAGAAGTTGACGATCGGCTGCTTTCGCGAAGTCATCGCGAAGCAAATCTCAAGATATGCTATTCACCACTCTTCGAAAGTGATGCTGCGACTCGGTGTCTGTCCGACGGACGCGAGTCCGGTTTTCGGACATGCTGCGGTCGTCCCACCTAATCCCCTTGCGCGGATATGGACTCGCAACCAAGAAGAAAATAATGGCGAAGCTTTGTAGTGGTTTGAAACTGCACTACGACCCAAAGTTTCTCCGTTCCCGACGATTTGGTAATTGGTCTGCTTTATTGGAAATGACCGACCGGTTAGCCGTCAACGCATTAGACGACTCTCAGAAAAAGAGTCCCCAGTTCAGCTGAGAACCAGTCGGAACACATCTGCCTAAGGAAAACTTCACATGACTTCGCAAGCATCCGCATCCGCCTTCCGTGCATTCCTGTTCTCCTTTAAGCGAGCCTTCTTCTCCTCGATCAACGCCACGGCCACAAAGAGCCGCCCGGCGTTCGTGGCGGTGGCGGGAGTCTGTGCGCTACTGCTGCTGGGCGGCCTCGCCCCGGCGCACGCGTCGCCGATCTTGAATGTGAAGTTCTCTGCGGCGCAAAGCGTGGTTCCCACCGGCAGTCTCAGTTATCCGTATCGTGTCGCGGTCGATGCCAGTGGCAACTTGTACATCAGCGACACGCAAGCCGGTCGAGTTCTCAAGGAGACCCTCGCGAATGGCGTTTACACCGAGAGCGTAGTTGTATCGACAGGCCTGTCCACGCCCTATGGTATCGCGGTGGATGGCAGCGGCAATGTGTATATTGCCGACAATGGCCACAATCGCGTCGTGGAAGAGACCCCGTCGGGCAACTCGTATACCCAGACTGTAATTTCAACCACGACGAGCTTGTCCTATCCCTCCGGATTGGCTGTGGACGCAAGCGGAGACCTCTACATTGCCGACACCGGCAGCGGCAAAATTCTGGTCGAGAGGCCTTCGGGAGGAAGCTATACCGAAACGGTGCTCACCTACAGCAGCAACTTTGCTCAGATCACCGGCATCGCCGTGGACTCCAGCGGCAATATCTATGTGAGCGACATCGATAATCAGGCTGTTTACACGGAAACATACTCCGCCGGAAGTTATACACCGAGCACGATTCCGACCAGCGGTCTCGATTATCCATACGATCTTGCGGTGGACGCGTCCGGCAATCTTTACATCAGCGACTTCTCCAACAAGCGAATTGTATTGGAAACAAATAATTCAGGGTCGTATACGCAGAGCGTCCTGCCGACAGCGACACTGGGTGGGGCGCTGGGTATCGCCATTGGCGCAGGCGGCAACCTGTATATCGCTGACACCTTCGGCTTCAACATCAAGGAACTCCAGTCGTCGGCCGGGAATTTCGGGCCTGTGAATGTGAGTTCCGCTGCCGGACCGATCAATATGCTTTTTCAGTTCTACGGTTCCGGAACATTGTCGTTGACGGGTACGCAGGTGCTGACTGGAGGCGCAACCGGGCTGGATTTAACCGACGCGGGCTCCGGAAACTGCTCGACCTCGACTTCCTACAGCGCAGGCGACTTCTGCTGGGTGAACGTGGATTTCACCCCCCAATATCCCGGTACAAGGATGGGAGCAGTCCAACTGCTTGGCGCGAGCGGAGCTGTGCTCGCCAACGGTTACGTCAATGGCATGGGAATGGGCCCGCAGATCAATTACTTTTACCCAGCCGAATTCTTCGAGTATTACGTAATCCGCGTCGCCGGTTCATTCGATCCCTACGACCTGGCTAATCCCTTTGGCACGGCGGTGGACTACAGCGGCAATGTCTATGTTGTCGACTACAACGATAACGCCGTTTACAAAGAGACGCTGTCGGCGGGCACCTATACCCAGAGTACGGTTGCCACTGGTTTGAACAATCCCGAAGGGGTGGCGGTCGATGGCGCCGGAAACGTGTATGTCTGCGATAGCGGAAACAACCAGATCTTGCTGGAAACAAATTCAGGTGGAAGCTGGACGCAGTCGGCGATTGCAACCGAACTCGACTTTCCCACCGGCGTGGCCGTCGATGCCCTGGGCAACGTCTATTTCTCCAGCTTCAGCGACGGAGCGGTGTATGAAATCACGCAGTCTGGAGGCGTTTACTCCGCGCCGGCTGTCTTGGTTACGGGCCTGAATGAGCCCAGGAAGTTCGCGCTCGATGCCAGTGGGAACCTTTATATCGCAGACACAGGCAACAGCCAAGTCGTCAAGGAGACGCTCTCCGGCGGCAGCTACACGCAGTCGGTGATCGGAAGCGGAATGCACTATCCGTACGCCGTTGCGGTGGCTGCCGATGGCACCGTCTTTGTCGCCGACACGATCAATAGTCGGATTCTTGCGGAAACCTGGTCGGATGGCAGCTATACCCAGTCGGTGTGGATTCCCGGTCCCCCGGCTTACGACCTTCAGGTGGATCAGATGGGCAACCTGATTTTCCCCGATCCAGCCGATGCGACTGTGTTCCTTATCGACTTTGCGCAGGTGCCGCCCAACATCTCATTTGCCAACACCAACGTCGGCAGCACCAGTTCCGACAGCCCCCAGACGGTGATGATCAGCAACGTCGGCAACCAGCCCCTGACCGCGGTTGCTCCGGGCCTCGTTGTCACCGGACCCAACTTTGTGCTGGTCGCCGGCTCGGGCACTCCCGAAGACTGTGGCACCGAATTCTCCGCCGCGCCGCTCGGCCCGGGAGTCAGCTGCAATCTCAACATCAGCTTTGAGCCGCAGGCCGCCGGTGCTCTTACAAGCACCGCGGTTTTCACCGACAATGCGCTCAACGCCAGCGCCGCGAGCCAGACGATCCCGCTGCTCGGCACGGGCCTGCAACAGAGCCAGACCATCACGTTCGGGGCAATCTCGAATATGGTGCTGGGCAGCGCACCCTTCACCCTGAGCGCAACCGCTTCATCGGGCCTGGCGGTCAGCTTCGCTTCAACAACCACATCGGTCTGCACGGTTTCGGGCACCACGGCTACGCTGGTTGCCGTCGGCACGTGCACCATCCAGGCAACGCAGGTGGGGAATGCGGCCTATGCCGCGGCCACCCCCGTCAGCCAGAGCTTCCAGGTGACGCAGCAATCCCTAATGAGCCAGACCATCGCGTTCGGGGCGCTCTCGAATATAGCGCTGGGCAGCGCGCCCTTCACCCTGAGCGCAACTGCTTCCTCGGGCCTGCCCGTCAGCTTCGCTTCGACCACCACGTCTGTCTGCACGGTTTCGGGCACCACGGCCACGCTGGTTGCCGTAGGCACGTGCACCATCCAGGCGACACAGGCGGGCAACGCCAACTATTCTGCGGCGATGCCGGTCAGCCAGAACTTCCAAGTCGAGGCCGCGACCTTCACCGTGACCTCGAATCCGCCGAGCGCGACCGTAACGCAGGGACAATCGGCCATGTTTGCCTTGACGGTCACGCCGCAAGGTTCCTACACCAGTCCGATTGGCTTCTCCTGTAGCGGATTGCCCGCCGCGGCCGCATGTTCCTTCAGCCCCGCTACGGTCACTCCGGACGCGAATCCGGCGACGACCACACTGACGATCACGACTGCGGCTCAAAGTGCCCTTTTGTCGCCCGCTCCGGGTGGCCATCGGTCGGGCCCGTTGAATGCAACGTGGCTGGTGCTGCCCGGCCTGCTCGTCGGCATCGTGGCGATCGCGGCGCCCAACCGCAGAAGACTCCTGAGCTGCTGCCTGCTGTTCTTGCTGGCGGGTGGTTGCGTGTTGCAGTCGGCTTGCGGAACAACTTCCAAGACTTCCAACAGCCTCACTCCGCCCGGCAGCTACACCATCACGGTTACGGGTGCCGCTGGCTCGACCCATCATACCGTCGCAGTGACGTTGACCGTGAGCTAGTGGCTCACGGTTGAGTCCACGGCGGATCCGGAAAAGTGCGTGCCTGCAATGTGTCGCTGTTGGTTTTGGGTTGGCCGGCAAATTTCTGTCCGGTCTACACTGGAGGAGTAAGCGTGGTGCGAGCTGCTCCTCCAAAATGATCTCTTTCTCAAGCATCAATAAGCAGTATGGCAAGCAGTTGCTCTTCGTGGATGCATCGTTTCAGTTGAATCCCGGCGAAAAAGTCGGACTGGTCGGTCCCAATGGGTCGGGCAAGACAACGCTCTTCCGTATGGTGGTCGGCGAGGAAACTCCCGACGAGGGCGCGGTCTCTGTCCCCAAGAAGATGACGAGCGGAAACCACCGGAGCGATTTCCGCGAGCCCGTTTGCGGATTACTTCCGTAGTGCCGGCACTACTGCCGGCACTACGGGAGTTGGGAATTGTTGCGATTGCTCCAAAAACCGACTGCACAGGTGGTTCGCTATGCTTCTCTCAGCGCAATCATCGGGTCCACCTTGGTCGCGCGCCGGGCTGGAAAGTAGCTGGCTAGAACGGCAATGGCAAACAAAAGCACAGGCACGATCACAAACACAGCCGGATCATGCGGGCGCACCCCGTAAAGCAAACTGCCCATCAACGACGCAGTGAATGCAGAAACGACCATGCCGGCCACAACTCCGAGGCCTGCCAGCACCATACCCTTTTGCAAGAACAGCTTCAGGACGCCGCCTCGCCCGGCTCCCAAGGCCATGCGAATACCGATCTCGCGCGATCTTTGGCCGACCATATAAGCCAGTAAGCCGTAAATTCCGATGGAGGCCAGAAGCACCGCCAGTCCGGCAAAACCGCCCACCAGGTCGGCAGAAAAACGGCGTGAAGCCAATGACCGATCGAGGATGTCGTCCATAGAAGAAACATTAAATACGGGCAAGCCGGGATCAATGCTCTGGATTTCATGTCGGATCTGTGGTTCGAGCACGGCCGCAGGCAGAGACGTCCGCAGCACCACGCTCACTTGTTTGCTCGGGTCTTGATAGACCGAAACGTAGATGTGGGGAACGCCATCGACGTCGAGACCGTCATTCTTGATATCGTTAATAACACCCACGACGGTCGTCCATGGCTTGGTCGGGTCTTTTCCGAAGCGCACCTGGCGGCCCAGCGGATCGCGGGTTGGCCAATACTTACGAGAGGTGCTTTCATCAATGATGGCTACTGGCTGTTTGCCGTCTTCATCGCCCTCGGTGAATGAGCGACCGCGCAGGAGCGTCGCTTGCATCACCTTAAAATAATCGGGGCTTATCCGAATTCTCTCGGCGCGCAGATCCTGCGAGGACTCGACCGGTCTGTCTTCAATCGCTAAGCCTTCAATCGCTAAGCCACCGACCGCGTTGGGGTTGCTGTTGGTGGTCGGCAGAGATGAGGTGATTGCGGCGAGTTCCACCCCCGGAATTGCCTTCATGCGCCGCAGCAACTCACGATCAAAGATGGCCTTACCGGGAATACCGAGATACGGATCCGTCTTCGGATCGTTGGGGTTTCCTAGCCACGTGTTTGCCGTGACAATTTGAGTCGGATTAAAGCCTGGATTTTCCTGCAAGAGGTCCCGCAGCGTACGCAGCAGCAAGCCTGCTCCCACCATCAGTATGACCGCAAATGCCAGTTCTGAGACGATTAGAACATCCCGCAAGCGGCCGGTCGTCGTGCTGTAGCCGGACCCGCGACCGCCTTCACGAATGGCCGAGGAGAGAGCCACTTTTGCTGAATGCAGCGCTGGAGCAAGGCCAAACACTAAGCCGGTAAGAATGGAAATGAGCAGAGCGAACGCCAGCACCACCCAGTCGATTCGTACTTCGTTGAGCCGGGGGACATTCGATGGCACAAAGCGCAGGATGAAACCCAAAGTACCAACTGCGGTTGCGATTCCCGCGACACCGCCGATGAGCGACAGCAGCATGGATTCGGTCAGCATCTGGCGCACCATGCGGCTGCGGCTCGCCCCCAGCGCTGACCGCACCGCCATCTCTTGTTGCCGCCCCGAAGCGCGCGCCAAGAGGAGATTGGCAATGTTCAACGATACGATGAAAACGATCAGGATTACCGCACCGAGTAACACCAGCAGCATGGGCCGAGCATTGCCCACCAAAGTTTCTTGCAATGGTTGAATCTCAATTGTCCATTGCGCCTGCGGCGGATAATCGGTGGGAAAGTCGTGGCGTAGTTGGGCAGCCATGGCAGTGAGCCGCGCCTGGGCTTGAGGGAGGGTCAGGCCACGCTTAAGTCGTCCGATTCCAGATTTTAAAATCCGGGTACCGCGCATTGGCGGGGGAAAGGGATCTCCGCTGAATCCGCCGGCGCCAAACACGTCTACGTCGCCGGAAACCGTCGGCCCAGGATGGCGAAATCCGCGTGGCAGAACCCCGATAATTGTAATGGGATCATTGTCGAGCCGGAGGCTACGGCCGACAACATTTGGATCGGCGCCATAAGCACGGCGCCACAGTCCATCGCTGATCACGGCCACGGGAGCGAAACCAAGCGCGAAGTCCTGCGGACCAAACAACCGTCCAATTTGCGGGGTCACACCCAGCATGGAAAAGTAGCTGAAACTGCCATTGACCGCCTCCAGACGCTCGGGCTGTTTGGCGCCGGTCAAATTCTCGCTACCCTCGAAGATCGGGCTCACATCTTCAAATACACCCGCTCGCGTCTGCAGGTCATCCAGTTCGGGCTTGGAAAACTTAACGTCCCGCAATCCTACCCCGGGTTCGTCAAAGAAGATTCGTACCAAACGATCAGGGTCGCGGTAGGGCAGAGAACGCAGCAACACGGCATTGACGATGCTAAAAATCGCCGTGTTGGCTCCCACGCCCAGAGCCAGAGTCAAAATCGCAACCGCGGCAAAACCAGGATTCTTGCGCAACAATCTCAATCCATGACGCACGTCCGAACCCAGCTCACCCCACCAGCGCACGCCCACGGATGCCCGCACGGCATCTTTGTGAGACTCGATTCCGCCGAACTCAATTCGCGCCTGTCGCATCGCTTCTTGCTGGGAAACGCCTTTGCGAACAAGGTCCGCAGCGTAGCTCTGAAGATGGAAACGCACTTCCGTTTCCATTTCACTTTCAAGCCGTTGTCCCTTGACCATCCACTTCAACCAGGAAAGGAATCGAGTCTGAAGATTCATATCTGCTCCGAGGTGGTGCCTAGAATACTGGCGATCAACGATGCCATGCGGTTCCATTTTTCGGTTTCCGAATGGAGTTGGCGCCGCCCGGCGGCCGTCAGCTCGTAGAACTTCGCCTTGCGGTTGTTGTCCGATTCCCCCCACTCGCTGACGATCAGGCCCTGATGCTCCAGCCGATAGAGCGCTGGGTATAAAGAGCCTTGCTGGATCTCCAACTGTTCGCCAGAGATCTGCTGAATGCGCAGCAAAACCCCGTAGCCATGCAATGGGCCAAGCGAGACCGCTTTGAGAATAAGCATGTCCAGCGTGCCCTGCAGCAAATCAACCTGTT
The DNA here is from genome assembly GCA_963803645.1 of uncultured Acidobacteriaceae bacterium. Taxonomy (GTDB): domain Bacteria; phylum Acidobacteriota; class Terriglobia; order Terriglobales; family Acidobacteriaceae; genus Acidiflorens. Next base: position 435,249 of record CAWDNK010000008.1, read on the forward strand.
TGCCCACGACCTCTCCTTGTGCGTCTAGGAGAGGTTTAACAAAACTCACCTAGATAGTCAAGGAGAGAGTATTTTTGCGAAAAAGATACCCCCGAGTGACGGGCAACCCTTCAATAATCCGACGCCGGCATTGGCCGGCAATTTTCTGGCCGGGCTACACTGCGGCTACACTATTTAAGAGGCAGGGTGCCGCGAGTGCTCCTCCAAAATGATCTCTTTCTCAAACATCAATAAGCAGTATGGCAAGCAGTTGCTCTTCGTGGATGCATCCTTTCAGTTGAATCCTGGAGAAAAAGTCGGACTGGTCGGCCCCAATGGAGCGGGCAAGACAACGCTGTTCCGAATGGTGGTTGGCGAGGAAACTCCCGACGAGGGCACGGTTTCTGTCCCCAAGAAGATGACGATTGGCTACTTTCGCCAGGACGTCGAGGAAATGCAGGGCCGTTCGGTCCTCGATGAAGCGATCGCAGGCAGCGGACGCGTCGGCGACCTGCATCACGAGCTCGAAGCCTTGCAGCGGGAAATGTCCGATCCTGACAAGGCTGATGACATGGACCGCATCCTTGAGCGCTTCGGTCACGTGCAGGAGGAATACGAGCATTTAGACGGTTACGCGCTCGAATCGCAAGCTCGTACAGTGCTCCACGGTCTGGGATTCAAAGACGATCAGATTGACGGCGACGTGGGCGCTCTCTCCGGCGGATGGAAGATGCGGGTTGCGCTGGCACGCGTCCTGCTCGGAATGCCGGATGTATTGCTGATGGACGAACCGACGAACCATCTCGACATCGAATCCATCATCTGGCTCGAACAGTTCCTCAAGTCATTTTCCGGCGCGTTGCTGATGACTTCGCACGACCGCGAGTTCATGAATCGTCTGGTCTCAAAGATCGCGGAGATTGATGGCGGCGAAATCATCACCTACTCGGGTGACTACGACTTCTACGAGCGCGAAAGGGCGGTACGAGAGAGCAATCAGCAGGCAGCATTTGCCCGGCAGCAGTCCATGCTTGCGAAGGAGCAGCGCTTCATTGATCGTTTCAGGACGCACGCGGCCAAAGCGGCCCAGGTGCAGAGCCGGATTAAGGCCTTGGACAAGATCGAAAAGATCGAGTTGCCAAAGAAGCGACTGGTCGTGAAGTTTGACTTTCGTGTCCCCCCGCGATCCGGGGAACAGGTGGCCGTCCTTGAGAATCTGCACAAGAGTTACGGCCCGCGTGTGATTTATGAAGGGTTCAACCTCACGATTCGCCGCGGAGAACGCTGGGCCGTCATGGGAAGAAACGGCGCAGGCAAGACCACGCTGCTCAAGATGATTGCCGGAGCCAGTGCTCCAGATGCTGGAAGCGTGCGGCTCGGCGCCAGCCTGTATATGGGCTACTTCGCGCAACAGTCTTTGGATGTGCTCAATTCCGATCTCACCGTCGCCGAACAGTTGCAGCAGGATTTTCCGCAAGACAGTATCGGCGCGTTGCGGAACCTGGCAGGAGCATTCCAGTTCTCCGGCGAAGACGTAGACAAGAAGATCCGCGCACTCTCTGGCGGAGAAAAGTCGCGGCTGGCCATCGCGCGCATGCTCTACAACCCGCCGAACTTCCTGGTGCTCGACGAACCGACCAATCACCTGGATCTTGCAACCAAGGAAATGCTGGTGGACGCCCTGAAAGATTTCGAAGGCACCATGATCTTCGTATCGCATGACCGCATGTTCCTTCGCGGTCTCGGGTCACGTGTGCTGGAACTGGGGGGCGAGAGCGGCACGGACCGCCATCCCACTGTTTATCCTGGGTCGTACGTTGAGTACGTGCAGAAGCTTGGACATGAGGCGCCTGGGATCTATTCGTAGGCCTTGATGCAACGGGGTACATCCCGTCTGTTCCTTATTTTATCCCCTTATTTTATTTTTCCTCGTTCTGTAGCGGCCCGGTGCTGACCCGGGTTGCATATTCGAGCCCTTTTCCTTTCGGATAGAGAGCCGCTGGCATGTAGTGGCTCTTGTGTAGTTTCTTCTCCTTCGGGTCAAGGCAAAGTGAACAAATTCCTTCTGGCACAATGACCTGCTTCGCGAGATGCGGACGCAAGCGAAAGCCGATGGCTACAGCCAGATAGACCCATTCGACGCTTTAGTAATGCCCGACCGTGGGCTTGCCAATGAGCGTTGCCTCACGTTGGATGAAATGAAACTCGTAATCGACAGTGCGCCCGAACCGTATAAGACGTACTACTGGATTCTGGCGGAAACCGGAATCCGGTGCGGTGAGGCTTGCGGACTGCCGATCAAAAACTTGCTGCTCGATGCCGGGTGCATTCGGATCACGCAGAAGGTTTGGCAGATTGAAACGGTGAAATCGGTCAAGGGCAAGCGTATCTTCGAAATCTCCTCGCAGTTGGTCGAGCACCTTCGCGGCTACCTTAAAACTTGGTCGCCAAACAGCCTTGGTTTGTGATTTGCAACCGGGAACGGAACGCCGTGGGATGCGGATGTCGTGCGAAAACGCAAACTCTATCCTCTGAAAAAGTTGGGGATTGAAAAATGCGGCTTCCATGCTTTCCGGCACGGCAACGAATCGGTGATGGACGGCGAGGTCGTACCGATGGCAGTTCGCCAATCGCGTCTCGGCCATTCCGATCCGCGCACGACAATGATGTATACGCACGTCGTCTCCGAAGCCGGCAGAAAGATCGCCGCTCGTTTCGGAGAACTGCTGACATCCACGCCTATGGCATTGATGGCAGCGGGCAACGCTTAATGAATTTTGGTGTCAATTGGTGCCAGATTTGAGATTTGAGGAACTGCAAGTTGTTGAGTAGGTTG